>NZ_CP135922.1:0-4800000 GCF_032399705.1 Paenibacillus sp. BIC5C1 | reverse complement strand
ACGTGTGGATTCTGACCTGGTGCACGATCGACCTGATATTGCATCTGTCCACCGCTCTGATTGGTGGCAACCCGATTTTTGGGTGCATTAACTGGCAGTTGCAGGTAGTTGGCACCCACCCGGTGACGCTGGGTATCCGAGTAGGAGAAGGTGCGGCCTTGCAGCAGTTTGTCATCCGAGAAATCCAGTCCATCTACCAGCACTCCTGTGCCAAACGCTGCTTGTTCCACTTCATTGAAGTAGTCCTCTGGATTGCGGTTTAGCGTCATTTTCCCAACCGGCAAAAATGGAAACTGCTCTGGCGGCCACAGCTTGGTCGGGTCCAGCGGATCAAAATTCAGTTCGGGATGCTCGCCGTCCTCCATAACCTGAACGCACAGCTCCCATTCCGGGTAGTCTCCTTGTTCGATGGCGTGATACAGGTCGAGTGTGGCGTGGTTAAAGTTCTGCCCCTGAATATCACTGGCGTCCTTCTGGAGCAGGTTGCGTATGCCTTGATTGAGCGGTTCCCAGTGATATTTAATGAGCACGCCAGTGCCTTCCTGATTCACCCATTTGTATGTATTGACGCCCGACCCCTGCATTTGTCGATAGTTGGCCGGAATTCCCCAAGGGGAGAAGAGAAACGTAATCATATGGGTGGCTTCGGGACTGAGCGAAACGAAATCGAAAAACCGTTCCATATCCTGTGCATTGGTCAACGGGTCTGGCTTGAAGGCATGTACCATATCCGGGAACTTGAGCGGGTCACGAATGAAAAAGATTTTCAGATTGTTGCCCACCAGATCCCAGTTGCCGTCCTCGGTATAGAATTTCACAGCAAATCCGCGCGGGTCCCGAAGCGTCTCCGGTGAATGCCCACCATGAATAACTGTAGAGAAGCGAACGAATACGGGCGTTTCTTTACCTTTTTCCTGAAACAGACGTGCGCGAGTATACTTTGATACCGGTTTATCCCCGGCCGTTCCATAAGCCTGAAATACGCCATGGGCGCCAGCGCCGCGGGCATGGACAACCCGTTCTGGAATACGTTCGCGGTCAAAATGGGTGATCTTTTCAAGAAAATGATAATTCTCCAGCGTGGTCGGTCCCCGGCTGCCGACGGTTCGAACATTTTGATTATCCGTGATGGGATGGCCTTGCCGATCCGTTAATGTCTCGGGTCCCTTGTCTGAGGAATGCTCAGGTTGTGAAGAATGGTTATCCATGGAGTACCACCTTTCCTTAGGTTGGATTTCTGTATATATTTTCCCTGTGGTCCGGTTCTATACATAAAATTTCGCAAAAAAAGCTTGTCACCCACCTCATGGCGTGGGATAATTAACTTTTGCCCTATGGACGGTTTTTAGATAAAAATGCACCACTTATAGAAGAATGGAGGCTGACCCAGGATTGTCAACACAACGTTATCCTTTCGCATATGATCCGGCTGAACCTTTTGTATCCCGTTTAGGGGAATGGGTTGCCGATGTTTTCTATGATATTTTGCCTGAGTCCGGCTTCGAGGTACGGGATGAACAGATTTTTATGGCGTACCAGCTCGAACGGGCCTATGGAGAAAAAAAGACCATTATGGCTGAGGCCGGTGTGGGAACAGGCAAGACATTAGTCTATCTGCTCTACGCGGTCTGTTATGCACGTTATACGGGTAAACCGGCAGTAATCGCCTGTGCGGATGAGTCATTGATTGAACAGCTCGTGAAGCCCGGCGGAGATATTGCGAAGCTGGCTGCACATCTGGATTTGGAAGTGGACGCACGTCTGGGCAAGTCACCTGACCAATACGTCTGTTTGAACAAATTAAGTGCGATGAGATTTGCGGATGAGGATGCGCCTGTCATTGAAGAAGTGCATGAAAGCCTTCCGGATTTTGTGAATACGCCGGGTACGCTTCAGGCTTTCCATCCGTATGGTGACCGCAAACAGTATCCACATCTGAATGATCGCCAGTGGAACAAAATTAACTGGGACCCGTTCCAGGATTGCTTCGTTTGTCCCAAACGTCAACGCTGTGGCTTGACGCTGTCGCGTGACCACTATCGTCGTTCCAAGGACATCATTATCTGTTCCCATGATTACTACATGGAGCATGTGTGGACCTATGAAGCGCGCAAACGCGAGGGACAATTGCCACTGCTGCCAGATCACAGCTCGGTTGTATTTGATGAAGGACATTTGCTGGAAGAAGCGGCCCTGAACGCACTGAGCTACAAATTGAAACACCGCATCTTCGAGGAACTGGTTACCCGTCTGCTTGAAGGTGAGATTCGTGAATCTCTCGCGGAGCGTGTGGATGAAGCGATTGAGAGCAGTGAACGACTGTTCAGACTGCTGGATACGTATACGGTAGCCATTCCCGGCTCGGAACGGAAAGAAGTGCGGGTAGAGCCGCCGCTGCTGCGTGAGATTGAACGACTAACCAACGTACTGGATGCGATCGGCGAAGAATTGGTATTTGAGAGCGGATTGTTCTCACTGGATGGCTATCAGATGCGCGTCGTGGAAGAACATCTGGACATGATTCAGTCTGCACTTGCGTTGTTCCGTAAGGAAGATGGATACATCTGCTGGGCTGAAGAGAGCGAAGACGAAACAACCTTATCGATCATGCCGCGTACCGTGAAGGAAATTCTGAACGAGCGTGTGTTCAATACAGGCATTCCGATTGTCTTCTCATCCGCAACGTTATCTGTGGACAGTTCATTCCGTTATGTGGCAGACAGTCTGGGGATTGATGATTTTGTATCGTTCTCCGTGGCTTCTCCATATGACTACGCGGACAAAATGCAGATGAAGATTACCGATGAAACTGTACCTGGTCACCCGGAAAACGAAAATCGGTTGCGTGACGCCGTGACGCTGCTTCAGGAGAGTGGGGGGCGTGCCCTGATTCTGTTCCGTACGATGGAAGAGTTGCGTGCATTCAAGCAGGACATCGTTCATGTCCCTGAGGCTCAAGGGTTACGCTTTATGTATGAGGGAGATCGGGAGATTAGTGACCTGATTGCCGCTTTTCAGGAGGATGAGGAGAGTGTGCTATGCTCCGTCAATCTGTGGGAAGGTCTGGACGTTCCAGGGCCGTCATTATCCAATGTTATGATCTGGTCGCTCCCGTATCCACCACAAGACCCTGTATTTAATGCAAAACGTACAGCGTCAGCGGCGCCTTATGAAGAGATAGATCTTCCATATATGCTGCTGCGTGTGAAGCAAGGTCTGGGACGTCTGATTCGGACAAGCAGTGATTCGGGTACCGCCGCCATTCTGGATGAATCGTTGTACAGCAAAAAGGAAGCCAAAGACCGCATTGCGGCTCTGCTCCCCGAAGGTGTAGAATGGACAACCCTGACTCATTAACCAGCTTACGTTAAATGTTCTGCTTTGTTTTTGATGATAAGGCTTCTTACCAAAATAAGTTCTTGTTCTCTGTGGATTCATCATCCGTAAGTGAGCAAGAGCTTATTTTGATGGTTCCTCTGATGTTCTTCTCTTCCCTTTTTTCGAGGAATTTTCCCTCGCTTCCAATCGCTCCAACATTCTAACGAAGCTACCGCATCTTATTAGCGTGATCATTAAGAGATGTAAATTCTAACGAATCTCAGTAACATTATCCCGTCCGAAATTGGCGTATCAACCTAGAAATCGACCGAATTTGGAGGGATAACGTCGCTGTGATTCTTTACACGTCAAACCTGCGCAGATAGAAGCGAATAGCGTGTGTCAGGTTCATTAGACGCAATAAATGCGAAGAACGGCTGTCTCCTGTCATTTTTATGATGACTTATGGAGCGGCCTTTTTGATGTGTACAGATTTTAATTGTGTTAAAAAATACCCATGCTCAAATACCGTTCCCCGGTATCAGGCGCAATGCAGAGCACCCGGTGACCCGGCCCCAGTTCCCGCGCGATGCGCAGGGAGGCCCACACCGAAGCGCCAGAGGAAGGGCCGAGCAGCAGCCCTTCCCGGGCAGCAAGCTGCCGCATCGTATCCAGTGCGTCCTCATCGGACACCTGGATGATGGCATCCCACACGTCGGTATTCAGGATGTCCGGAATGAATCCCGGACTTGTACCGACGAGCTTGTGGGGTCCGGGCTCGCCGCCGGACAGCACAGGTGAACCTTTCGGCTCTACCGCATAGATACGAATGTCCGGCAACTGCTTGCGCAGTTCTTCTCCCGTTCCGGTGATCGTACCGCCAGTTCCTGCTGTAGCAATGAAGGCGTCCAGCTTGCCCTCCATCTGCTGCATAATTTCGGGAGCCGTGGTGATCCGGTGGATATCCGGGTTCGCTTGGTTCTCAAATTGCTGGGGAATGAAACTTCCCGGAGTGTCGGCCTGAAGCTCTTTGGCCTTGCGAATCGCACCAGGCATCCGTTCGGCAGCAGGGGTAAGTACGACATCTGCGCCATAGGCTTTCAGAATGTTGATGCGTTCCTTGGACATGTTGTCAGGCATGATCAGGATGGCCTTATATCCTTTGGCGGCAGCATTCATTGCCAGACCGATGCCGGTATTGCCGCTGGTCGGCTCGATGATGGTTGCGCCGGGAAGCAGCAGTCCTGCCCGTTCAGCCTGAACGATCAGGTTATAGGCGGCACGGTCTTTTACGCTGCCGCTCGGATTGAAATATTCCAGCTTGACGTATACGTCAGCGGAGTCGCTGCCTGTGAGTCGGTTCAGTTTAACGGCAGGTGTCTGGCCGATCAGTTCCGTAACATCTGCGGCAATGCCTGTATGTGCGTTTTTTTGATTTTGAATGAAATGCGAATTCAAGTCCATGAAGTACAACTCCTTGATTGATAAGACGTTGAAAGCAATTCCAATGAACAAGTCTCTCCGCCGTAAATGGCAGGCAGGCTTGTTGCTTATAGGAATCCATTTTCATTACAAGTCTGAACGGAATGTACAGACATGTCTATTCCATCTTAATGAACGCAGCCTCACGGGGTCAACCTGTTTTGATAATCAGGGAGGTTCGAACCAGAGGAGCCAAGATATTGGAGAAAGCGAGTATAAGTCAGAATCGAACGTAATGACGGATAAGGGGGTCAGGTCTATCTCCTGAAATAACAATATGGCGTGTACCTGAGTGCAATGTTGTCAAAGCCGTCAATTTTGCGCCAGGTCCATATCCAGATGCCGACTTAGCTCTTTTTTGACTTCATTCCGTGCGAACGTCCATAGCATATAGAACCGCTGCAAATATCCTCTGCATAGATACTCGGTTTCGATTCCATCAACTTGCCGTTTCTCCTCCAGAACCTTGACGCCACGAGTTCTCATCTGTTTGCGAAGCGTGAGCATTTCCTTAAGTACCTCATTCTGAATACGGGTTAGAGACAGAATGTAGACCTCTGGCATTTTGAGCTGCAACGTATCCAGTGTGCGAATGTCCCGTTCAAGCACATCCAGCAGCAGGGTGCGTACAACCATGCTTTTAATCAATCGGTGGTCTTCATCCGCAGGGGATGGGGCGGAAGAGGATGATGACATACTTTCACTTCCTTAACCTTGAATTCGGACATGTTCTTATTTACAGAACGTATGTTCTTATATTATAATCAATATATGCAATGATGATACACAATACAACCGAGAAATATTGGAAGTAGTCCGTATGCGATTGATGTTGAGGTTGTAGGCGGTGAAATAGGGACAGGCCTTCTCCAAAATAAGGTATAATATTTGGGTTTTGCAGGAAACCTAAGGGCATAAAGAAAAAGACTTAATGCATCAGAGGAAGAGATGAAAAGCTTTTCGGTTCGTTGATTAGCAAAGGTTATGAAGAATTGCCAAAGTGATTGCAACAAAAAAGCCCCTGCCTTGGGCGGCGGGGCCAGATGATCTGCCGAACCAGACGGCAGAGTTGTATATGAGCATAAAGCGGTTAAGCCAGATACTGAGGTTTCTCATAAAGAGCCTCTTTTTCCAGAATCACTTTGTAAGGTCTTTCTTTACCCTTCAGCGAAGGGCCAATGGTAGTCAGCGGTACGGCCGGTTTGTGGAAACGATCTTCTTCCTTGGGTTCCGGAACCGGTCGTGATGATTCGGGCGCAGAACTGAGGCGTACCTTTTTCTCGCTGCCCCAGCGCTTGCTTATTTTTTTCGTTTCCGGTTTCATTCCGGTTCGCCTCCTAACAAATCGTTGATGGCGTTGAACAGATGACGGTTCTCCAAATCCATCTGCTGAAATATCGCCTCATCCGCTTCAATATGTCCAATAATATGGACCGTGATTACATACCTCTTGGCTACAGGATAGCATAGCAGATACTCTTTCTCAAGGTAGTCGTCGTAGAGATTGATCTTGATTTTGTTCTCCCGATAAGAATCAATAACCAGAATCCGCTTCGGATCATCAGGTTGTTTGTCGTCATTGGCGGACAAGTTATATTTTCTCCCCGGTTCCCCAACATTACCACATAATTGTTCAATATGACCACTGTCATCTGTACGGTATATGGCAGTCCCACGCACGGCAAATGGAGGAAGGGATACAAATGCACTTCGAAGTGCATCGCTCATTCGCTCCAGCATAACTGCATCTGCTTTGCGGGTACGTAGTAACTCCCTGAAGAATCGCAGCAGCTTGAGCAACTGTAACCGGGCTTCGCCCTCAGACCTTTTGTGCTTCTCGATGATTTTTTCCACTTCGGGATCGCTCCATCGTCCCTGTTCTTCGATGCTGTCGGCGATTTTGGAACAGGCCACCGAGACAGCTGGCGCCCATTTCCCATCTGAACGAATTTCATAAACCAGTGGATTTAATCCCAGCAGGTCTGTAGGCATGCGTAAACCTTCAATCTTGGAAGCGTCTTTGATGTCCGTAATATCTTCAGGAAGAATGAAAAAAATACGCTTTCGTCCTAGCCGCCCCATAAACAAACCCATTTCAAGCATTGTATTATCACGGACAGAGGCATAGTACTTCCCGCGAATTTTCGATATATCATCCGGATGAAAAATAAAAATGGCAAAGTCAGTCGTGCGCACTTCTGTTTCCAAATCGTCCATGGTATAACTGCTTGGATTAAAAACTCCGGAGTACCAAGGGGTAACTTCGGCCGAGAAACGCAAGTTTTCGTGTACTGCGGCTGCAATCGGCTTCGCTTCCAGCGAGCAGCCAATAAAGACTCTTGGCTTTAACGTTTTCATCAATCCGCCTCGCTTAAACGGGTAGTGGGAATCAATTGTTATATTATACCATAAACAGCAGAGTAAGTCTGGAAACGTTTGCTGGACCAAGATAAGCCGATCACATTTGCTATAGTGTATGTGTAAGAGGGAGATGATTCCTTTAAAATCCGCGGAAAAATAAAAAATGGACCCAAATTGTCACAGTTGGGTGAC
The DNA here is from genome assembly GCF_032399705.1 of Paenibacillus sp. BIC5C1. NCBI lineage: Bacteria > Bacillati > Bacillota > Bacilli > Caryophanales > Paenibacillaceae > Paenibacillus > Paenibacillus sp. BIC5C1. The sequence continues at coordinate 4,792,647 of NZ_CP135922.1, read as the reverse complement.
TGGACAGTTATATTTGGAAGCTTCAGTCATAGAATGAAGGAGCAGGTAGCACCATTAGTTAGAGAAGCTTGTCCTGGTGTGGCTGTTTGGCGACTCAAGCAGGCCAGAGTATGCTTTTTGCGCATATTTGAAGGGTCTGCTGTTTCGACCCAATCACATCGGTGTTATATAATAGAAGAACAAGCAAGTTAGCTTTTGATGTTTAAGCAGAATGAACGATTACACGCTTTGAATCATGTTGAACTTACATTCACACAGGAACGAAGAGTGCAGAACCCGTCTGTAGAAGCGAAGCGCTCGCCTTTATCAACGAATTTTCCCATTTGAAATATGGGATCAGAAAAATTCGTGGATAACAGCGATCGAAAGAGGGTACTGCAATCGAAGTGGTTTAGTGTAAAGTTTATATGGTCTTATGCAAGGTGTAATATTCATCAGTTTAACCAAGCATAGCTAACCACCAACAGACAGAAAGGATCAGGATACCATGAGTTCCCGAAGGATAATCTCCCCAAGGACGATCTGGAAACGTTACGATCTCTCTTACACTTAGCGCCCCTTGTAGAGTACACCACCGTAAAGAAAAAAACGGCTGACTCTGCGAAAGAGGGGATTGGAATGAATAATATTCGAAGGACAAATACGATGATTTCTTCCAGGCTTGCCTTTTGCAGGGTACGGTCGGTGCAAACCAACCTTTACAAACTGCGAGGGAACCTGAATGAAGAGAACATCGTTAACCTTACAACAAGTTAAGACAGAGGCGGGAAAGTTCGCCATTATGCTGCTCGGAACATTTATCTTGGCATTTGCCTACTATCACATTAATTTTCAGAATCATTTATCGGAGGGCGGATTTGTCGGTCTGGCCCTGCTTGGAAAGTACGCGACAGGCTTATCACCTGCAATCGGCATGCTGCTGCTGGATATTCCAGTCATGATTCTGGCCTGGTTCCTCAAGGGCTGGAAGTTCATGATTCAGGCGCTGCTGGGTGTGGCCGCATTCTCATTGTTCTATGACGGGTTTGAGCGGTACTCTACCCTGGTCATTTCGTTTCACGGTAATCTGTGGATTCCGGCAGTCCTGTCCGGTGTTATCACGGGCGTGGGAGCTGGTATGGTGCTTCGATTTGGAGGAGCGACAGGTGGAGATGACATTCTGGCGGTGCTCATTAGCCGTTGGAAGGGCTGGAAGCTGGGAACGGTTTTCTTTGTCAGTGATGCGTTTGTACTCGGATTGTCGCTTTTCTTTCTACCGGTAAAAGAAACTTTATATACCATTCTGGCCGTATGGATTGCCAGTAAAGTGATTACGTACATGGTCAGTTTCCCTGCTCGCCGGTCGGTTACCACTTCAGCTGTGAAACTGCCCGTGTCGACTGCAGCCAAAGTAGTCAGCGGTGCTTCACAACGAGTTCCGGTGGCTAGAGGGGTTTCCCATTGAACGTAACGACCACCTTATTCGAAATAAATGTTGTTCGAGTATGGTGGGCTTGCCTCATACCAAACACAAAGCCCTTTTGCATGCTTGATGGGAATTATTCCATTAGCGGCGAAAGGGCTTTTTTGCTTACCTTCAGTAAAAAAATTAACGTAATACATCCACGATATATCCTATTTTAGAACAGATTCACTTAAGGCTTAATAGAAGAGGCAATTTGCCCATCTTCATTATGGATAATAGCCCGAATGTTCTGTTTTTCACTCTTTTCTTTGGCAGCATCCACAGCTTCGGCTTTGGTTTGGAACGTAGCCAGAGATTTGGACTGACCTTCTTCCTTAATGGCCCAACCGGAGTCGGTAGGAACGACATGAATGTTATCATGGCTTTTGGAAGAAGAGACGGGCTCGGAATGACGGCGTGGAGATGAAGATTTTCCATGCTCTGATTTGCTGTCTGATGAAGAATGTTTGGTATCCTGCTTCGAATTCTTCGATGTGGGATGATTCTCATCCCATTCTTCCGCTTTGGCAGTAGCGATTGCAATGGAGCGTCCTTCCTCATAACCGTCATCCAACAATGCATTGGCAATCTCAATGGCCTTATGTCTGACACGAGGCTCCAGATTTTTCATGGAAACGGGATAGTCCTGTTTGTTCCACGGCATATTGATTCCCTCCTGTACATTGTAAGTTATTTGTATATTACCCTGTACGGGGATGGATAAACGATTATTGTGTTGGGTATTGAAGCGTGTACTGTATTCTTGTGCATTATACGTTCAACTTCATAGTGCTTTTCTATACTTTTATGTGGATGAGGAGTATAATGCTTCCATACTTAAAAATTCAATAGAAGTACTTTAGGAAAAAGATAAGGAGATTTACATATGTTTAGTTTGAGCCTAGCCATTCCTATGTTGTTTACGATGCTTATTCATGCAGCTGACAGTCTGTCCTATGCGCTGCGCCTTGGAGGATTACGTACTCGCAGAATAGCGCTGGCCTTGTCCCTGTCCGGAATTTTGCTGCTGGTGTCGCGTACCTCCAATATGGCCCAAGGGCCGATGGTAGGTAATCTCGTGGACACTGCGACGAATGGAGGGAACCCACACTTTGCAGCACAACTGCACTGGCTAATGGGTGCGGCTACGGCAGGAACAGCCTTGGCTATTCTAAGTTTTCCAACGATGGTCAAGCTCGCTTCCCGAATGGTCGTTCATTTTGAGGCGGCAGGATCAATTCCTTCCATGGTTCGAGGCTTGTTGAAACGCAGCAAGATCAAAAATGCGATGTATTATATTACCCCACCTTCATGGAAAATGGTAAAGCTGTTGGTACACAACGGAATGCCCAGACGTCTAATGACGTTGAACATAGCGGTGACGGCAATCTATACGACGGGAGTTCTGTCCAGTCTGTACGCTGCGTATCTTTATCCGGGGCAGGCTGTAGCTGCCTCGCAATCTACTGGACTCATTAATGGAGTAGCAACCATTTTGTTAACCATCCTGATTGATCCTCGTATTTCGTTGCTCAGCGACAAATCTCTGCGCGGTGAAATCCGGCTGGATCGAATGAATCAGATCTATGGCTGTATGCTTGTATCCCGTTTATTTGGCACATTGTTGGCCCAGTTGTTATTGATTCCATTTGCCTACTGGATCGGCTGGATTGTGAGTATGATGTGAGATCCGATGTGAAGAGGTAGGTAAGAAGGTAGGGTGTAGCTCTGATTCCGATCTATATACCAAAAAGGCACACTAAGAAGGGGATTTCCCATATGTCATAAACATGACGGGAATCCCCTTTTTGGTGTATTGCTCAGCGGTCGATTCGCTAGCGCTTGATTAAATTCAGTACCTTCAATGAGCCATTACTTAATTAAAAAGTACGGCGTATTCGGCATATCCTTCTTTTTCAAGGGCTTCTTTGGGTACAAAACGAAGGGCTGCGGAATTGATGCAATAACGCATTCCACCAGCTTCGGCAGGGCCGTCGTTGAACAGGTGACCCAGATGGGAATCCCCTTCACGACTTCTCACTTCGGTACGAATCATGAAGTGGCTGAGATCCGTTTTTTCCTTCACATTGTAGTCCCGCAGTGGACGGGTGAAGCTTGGCCAGCCGCAGCCGGAATCGTATTTGTCGGTGGAACTGAACAGTGGCTCACCGGATACGATGTCCACGTAAATTCCGTCACCATGGTGGTCCCAGAACTCGTTATGGAACGCTGGCTCGGTTGCGTTGTTCTGGGTAACTTCATATTGCAGCGGCGTCAGACGCTCTTTCAGGCCGTCTTTATCCACTTTGCCGGACCAGTTCCGTTCGATAAAGTCTTCGCGTCCAGAACCTTTACGATACCGTTTGTAGTGCGCAGGGTTTTTGTGATGGTAACCTTGGTGATGCTCCTCTGCTTCATAGAACGGTTTCGCTGGCAGGATGGGAGTAAAGATCGGTTTGTCAAATCGTCCGCTTTGTGCCAAAGCTGCTTTGGAAGCTTCTGCGATCTGACGTTGTTCTTCACTGTGATAGAAGATGGCCGTCTGATAAGATGATCCACGGTCGTGGAATTGTCCACCCGTATCTGTTGGGTCGATCTGTTGCCAGAACAATTCAACGAGTTTCTCATATGGGAAGATGGCCGGGTCGAACGTAATTTGAACAGCCTCTACGTGACCTGTCGTTTCCGAGCAGACCTCTTCATATGTGGGGTTCTCCGTATGTCCTCCTGTATAACCCGATACAATCTTATGAATGCCGGGTAGTTCCTCGAAGGGGGATACCATACACCAGAAGCACCCGCCTGCAAAAGTTGCTTTTTCACTTGTATGTTGTTCCATGCTATAGTCACTCCATTTCTGATGAAGAATGATATTTTGGCTTACTCTTCTATTATATCCCGAATTGGCAAGCCAACCAAGCAGGATCGGAAAGAGGATGAGTCTGAAATGTTTCTGACTGTTCCGACTTAGACCTTTTTACGAGAACGTAAGCGAAACAAGAGCAATATTATCGTCATGAACACGAGATAACCGGCAAGGATTAACAGGCTCACCCAGATTGATGATTCTGCTTGTGCACCCGCATAGGCAAAAACAAAAATCGCAGGCAATTTGCCAATCGCGGTCGCGACCATGAACACCCAGAATGGGGTGTAGGTAATGCCCGCATAGATATTAACCGCCATTTGGGGCACGATGGGCAGCAGCCGCATAGTCATGATACCCATGAAGGGATGAGCCTCCATCCATGTTGTAAATCGATTCAAACCCCGAATGCGTTCGAGATAGGATCTGGCCTGATTTCGGAATATCGTTCTTGCTCCGGTGTATACCAGCAGTGCAGCAATTGTGGTTCCAAGCCAGCATATCCAGGCTGCTGTTGCAGCACCGTAACTGTAGCCAAAGGCAATAATGACAATTTTATACGGAATTACAGGTACAAGAGCAAACAATGTCGCCATGGCGAGTAAAAGTGGTATGGACTGATGCAGATCGGTCCAGGCCAGCAGTTTATATCTGTAAATAAACGTGACTCCGGCAAGTAAAACATATAAGAGGAGCCATAACCATTTTCGCAAAATCCCAAACGCTCCTTTCAGACCAGGAAGGTCTACCTGTATCCCAATCCGTATTGCTATCTCTTTAAAGTTTACCACGTTCAACCAAAGGATGGATAATTCATGCCGGTTCTAGCGGCAATCACTGGCATGTTGCTGTCTGAAGGGTTACACTATAGGACGTAGAAATATAGAACTCATCTGAAGGTGGAATGATCATAATGGAAACAACCAAGCGAACTCGTGCTGCGATCATCGGACTCGGGGATATTGCACGTAAAGTATATTTGCCGCTGTTGACTGCCCACGCTAACGTGGAAATTACGGGGATTATGAACCGTTCTCCCGAGCCGGTGAAGGAAATACAGCATACCTATAGATTGAACAATGGAACAACGGATATAAAAGAATTGTTGTCCTGGGATCTGGATGCGGTGTTTGTACATACAGCGACAGAAGCTCATTTTGACATCGTTATGCAATGTTTGGAACGTGGGCTGGCAGTGTATGTGGACAAACCGCTGTCCTATACGTTACGGGAGTCGGAAGAAATGACCGCATTTGCGGAAGCACAGGGTCTTCTTTTGGCGGTAGGTTTTAACCGGAGATTTGCACCGTTGTATCAAAATGCGAAGGAATGGATGCAGGCTGGACAGGGTTTTGAATCGCTGACAGTTACTAAACATCGGACAGGAATTCAGGATCGTCCCGCTGCGGAAACCATATATGATGATCTGATTCATATCCTTGACCTGATGTTATGGTATTCGGATCACGATGTGCAGCTGCTCCATCAGTGGATACGTAAAAATGATCTGGACCGACTGTTGCATGCTGCTGGATCAGCCAAGCTGGGCAGAACGGCAATTGGCAGATTCGATATGGTACGCCAAGCAGGAGCGGATTTGGAGAAGCTTGAGCTGTATGGTGGGGGAAGATCGGTAGAAGTGCTGAACATGGAAATAGCGAAGTATGAGGAACGCAGTGCACAGGAACGCAAGGAAACCTTTGGCAGTTGGGAAAGTATTTTGACCCGAAGAGGATTCACAGGAGCGATTGATCAATTCTTGGCAAATCTTGAAACCCCGGATGACTGTGCCATCAGTGCAAGTCACGTCATGGACAGTCATGACCTGGCCGAACAGCTTATTCGCGGTTAATCTTGCAGAAGGTCGTGCGGGAGTGTGAATGAAGTCTTCCGCACCAATGATTCATTAAACGATATTGGAGGAAGAATAATACCATGGATGAATATGAAAAAGAACGAAATAAACAGATTGAGGAAGCTGTAATTGAGTCGTATAAACAGGAAGAGGAAATGATGATTCTGGTATTTGCCCAGTGGTGTGTCAATCATGGACTGGATCCGGAAGAGATGTACCGGCAAGCCTACCCGGAACAACTGAGCAATGAGCGTTTGCAGCAAGTGCTGAAGCTAGTTGTATCCAAGGAGGAAGCCGGGGACATTCCGGACGACACTGTATTGGGCGTGTTATCCATGTTTGGCAATGAAGATCTGGCTATGGTTGTATCCGAGGCGATTGCCGCGCGCAAATAAGTTTCGGTTATGGATAATACGTATACGTATTAATGAAGCGATTACATCTGTTCCCGGTGAATGACGCGGAATTCTTTGGGCGACATGCCGAACCGGGAGCGGAATACCCGGTGGAAATACGTATAATTGTTAAAGCCGGAAGATTCGGCTACATGTTCGAGTGTCATTGGACTAAAAATGATCCGTTCCCTGGCCATGTTCAGTCGTACATCAAGTGTATATTGCATAATACTTTTACCAAACGCTTCTTTGAAGAGATGAACTCCCCTGGAAACACTGATTCCAATATGGGTAGCTATATCTTCAAGCTTGAATAGAGAAGAAGCGTTCTCCTCGATGTAACTTTTAATCTCATATGCCACGTAGTTGGTATTGGTAATCGTCGGATGTTCCGAGAGCATACGATCCACTTCAAGACAAAGAATTCGCATATAATAACTGGCAATTTCTGGGTAAGGGTTGGAAATACGGCGCTGCTCGAGTACAAGCTGTCGAAACAGGGTAAGCAGGCTTTCGGTCAGCTGCACCTTGATCCGGTTAGGTCTCTTGTGATGTTTCCACCACTCATCCACCCAGTCCCCATTGAAGAAAATATGGTAATCACCACTCTCCACAAGTCGTTCACCCATCGGATTTTGCTCTTTGTCTATTCTCAGTTCATATGGCTCATCTGGACTAAACAGAAGCAGATCACCCGCATCAACAAGGGACATCTCGCCGTCTACACGGGCTCGGCACCGTCCGTCCGTCTGGAGCCTCAACAAGTAATTCTTTACTCCCTCAGGATGCAAACCTATATAAGGTTTGCGATGAAACGAGAAGCCTGCTGTAAGAACCTGGCAGGAATAATCAGTCGGCATTGGCATACTCCTTGCAATTTGAAAATTATGACCAGATAGTTCATGTTTCGATCATATTATTCATTTTAATTGAAGCCGAAACGGAATACCATAGTATTAAATTCAAGTGCAACACCTAGGCTCATATGCAAATTACAGGTTCTCACCACTCATAAGGAGATGAACACCACTGTGGAGAAAATGAAAACAGGCATTATTGGTTGCGGTAACATTAGCGCCATATATCTGGAAAATTTAAAAAATAATCCTTACATTGAAGTGGTGGCTGTTGCGGATTTGATTCGTGAACGGGCACAAGAACGAGCTGATGAATTTAATATCGCAAACGTTTACAATGTAGATGAGTTGCTGCAAGATAACGAGATTGAGCTTGTGCTAAACCTTACGGTTCCTGGCAGTCATGCCATGACGGATCTGGCTGTGCTTGAAGCAGGCAAACATGTGTATGCCGAGAAACCACTGGCAATCTCTCTTGAGGATGGTCGCAAGGTAATCGAACTGGCTGAGGAAAAAGGATTGTATGTTGGTTCAGCACCAGATACGTTCCTTGGATCAGGTATTCAGACTGCCCGCAAGGCTATTGAAGAAGGACTGATCGGTAAACCGATTGCGGCAACTTCATTCTTCATGGGTGGAGGGCCAGAGGCTTGGCATCCGAATCCGGAGTTCTTTTATGTCGCTGGTGGTGGACCGATGTTTGATATGGGACCTTACTATTTGACCGCTCTGATTACTCTCCTTGGACCGATTCGCAGAATCAGTTCATCGGCAGGTGTACAGATCACGGACCGCGTTATTGGTTCCGGTCCGAAGGAAGGTACACCTCTTGAGGTACAGACGCCAACACACTTGGCAGGAACGATTGATTTTGAGGAAGGTGCCATTGCAACAATGATCACCAGCTTCGATATCCGGGGTGCTTCGGATTTGCCACGGATTGAGATCTACGGTACCGAAGGTACGATGAGCATACCGGATCCCAACTTTTTTAACGGGGAAGTGAAGCTCCGCAGATTCGGTCAGGACACATGGGAGACTGTGACGCCTGCTTTTGAAAGCAGACAGAACGAGCGCGGAATCGGCGTTACCGAAATGGTTGAATCCATTCGAGCCGGACGCGAACACAAAGCCAGCGGTAAGCTCGCCTACCATGTGCTTGAAGCTATGCATGCGTTCCAGCGCTCCTCGCTTGAGGGCAAACACATTCAAATGGAGAGCACTTATCAAGCAGGAGCAAAAAACAATACAGATGAAAATCAGTCAGAGGCTGTACAGTCACACTAATTGATCTTGGATGAGGTGAAACGGTAAATGTTGAAGGTTGGATTACAGCTATATACGGTACGTGATGAACTGGAGCGCGATTTCAAAGGCACACTCGCCAAAGTTGCAGAGCTTGGATATCAAGGTGTGGAGTTCCATAACTTTTACGGGCATAGCCCGGAGGAAGTAAGGGCCATTCTGGATGAATTTGGTCTGGAGATCGTTGGTACCCATGTTCAGTACACTAGTCTGCTTGAGGATCTTGATGGCGTGATCGCGTATCACAAAGCCATCGGAAACAAAAACCTGATTGTGCCTTATCTGTCGGAAGAACAACGGCAATGGGATAACGTATTTGCTTCCCTGAATGAGATTGGCGAGAAGTGTGCAGCTCAGGACATGGTGTTAATGTATCACAATCATGATTTTGAATTTACAGAGCAGGTTGAGGGGCAGCCGGCGTTATACGCGATGTATGATACCGTAACCGCTTCCCATCTGCAAGTGGAGCTGGATTCGTGTTGGGCTCACGCCGCAGGATACCCGCCAACGGAAGTCATCGCGAAGTATGCGGGACGTTTGCCACTGGTCCACTGGAAAGACATGCGCCGTTCAGAAGGTCAAGTCATTACAGTGGAATTCGGTCAAGGCGAGGTAGATTTGGGGGCTGTAGCTACAGCGTCAGATCAGGCGGGAGCCGAGTGGCTTGTTGTGGAACAGGATGTATGTCAGAATCCTCCACTGCAAAGCATCGAGAGCAGTATGAACTGGATTAGAAAATATGCCGCTAATGGAGGACTTGTTCATGTCTAAAGTACTTAATATCGCCATCGTTGGTTGTGGCGGAATCGCCAAAGGTAAACATATGCCCAGCCTGTCCAAACAATCTAAAGGCCGTATGGTCGCTTTCTGTGACATTGTGAAAGAACGTGCGGAGGAGGCAGCAGCCGAATTCGGTGCTGAGGGAGCCAAAGTATATACGGATTATAACGAGATGCTGAAGGATGAAAGCATCGATGTGGTACATGTGTGTACACCAAACGACTCCCACTCCGTGATCACGGTCGCTTCTCTTGAGGCGGGCAAACATGTAATGTGTGAAAAGCCAATGGCGAAGACGTCTGCACAAGCGCAGGCTATGCTGGAAGCCGCACAACGTACAGGCAAAAAACTGTCCATTGCGTATCAGAACCGATTCCGCAATGACAGCCAATACCTGAAACAAATGTGTGAAGAAGGCGAGCTGGGCGATATTTATTTCGGTAAGGCAATTGCACTTCGCCGCCGTGCTGTCCCTACCTGGGGTGTGTTCCTTGATGAGGAAAAGCAGGGCGGAGGACCGCTGATTGATATCGGTACGCATGCATTGGACCTGACTCTTTGGCTGATGGATAATTACAAGCCGAAGAGTGTAATGGGCTCAACTTTCCACAAGCTGGGTCAACGTGAGAATGCGGCCAATGCTTTTGGTCCGTGGGACCCGGAACAATTCAAGGTAGAGGATTCTGCATTTGGTTTTGTGACGATGGAGAATGGGGCTACAATTATTATCGAGTCCAGCTGGGCACTGAATGTTGCTGAGTTCGGCGAAGCCAAATCACTGCTTTGCGGAACAGAAGGTGGCGCGGATATGCAGGATGGTCTGCGTATCAATGGCGAGAAACGCAGCCGTCTGTTTGAAACCAAGGTAGATCTAGACGCTGGCGGGGTTGCTTTTTATTCCGGTAGCGCAGAAAATGAAGCGGATCGTGAAGCTAGAATGTGGCTTGAAGCGATCATCGAAGACAAAGATCCAGTTGTAAAACCTGAACAAGCTATCGTGGTTACTCAGATCCTTGAAGCGATCTACGAGTCTGCTCAAACAGGCAAAGCGGTTTATTTCGACTAAACCGACCGGGTGTCATTTCCAATGAAATAACCAGTATTCTTACGTTTAATTTCAGGATAGAATAGCTCTTGATTTTCCACAATAATGATACAATCATGTGATCTGAACGGTATATTTATGCAGTTCATTGTTCATAAAACCAGCAATTAATATGATATTTATTCTAGGGAGGAATCGCACTTGAAACTCGGCGTATTTTTGGTACTATTCGGAGGACGTAAATTGGAGGATGCACTCGACTATGTTGCATCCAAGGGCTTGAAAGCAGTAGAAATCGGAACTGGAGGACATCCAGGGAATGCTCATTGTAAACCGGATGAGCTTCTGAGCAACCCGACAGCATTGAAAAACTTCAAAAATGCAGTAGAATCCCGCGGTCTGACCATCAGCGCATTGAGCTGTCACGGTAACCCGCTTCACCCGCAAAAGGATATTGCGAAAGGGTTCCACGATGATTTCGTTAAAACGGTAGAACTGGCTGAGAAACTGGAAGTACCTGTTGTAAATACGTTCTCCGGATGCCCGGGAGACCATGAGGATGCCAAATATCCAAACTGGCCTGTTGCACCATGGCCTAATGACTTCCAGGAAGTTCTTAAATGGCAATGGGACAACAAAGTTATCCCTTACTGGACAGAGTGGGGCAAGTTCGCTGCAGATCACAATGTGAAAGTGGGTCTGGAACTGCACGGTGGATTCTCGGTGCATACACCAGCTACTTTGCTGAGATTGCGTGAAGCAGCAGGCGAAGTGATTGGCGCTAACTTGGACCCAAGCCACATGTGGTGGCAAGGTATCGATCCGGTACAAGCAATCCACATTCTGGGACGTGAAGGCGCGATTCATCACTTCCATGCGAAAGATACAACTATTGATCCGATTAACGTGAATAAATATGGCGTAACGGATATGCAGGATTATACAAACATGCTTGATCGTGCTTGGCAATTCCGCTCGGTCGGTTATGGTCACGATAACAAGACTTGGGCTGATATTATTAGCGCTCTGCGTCTGGTTGGATATGATTATGTCGTAAGTATTGAACACGAAGATGGTCTGATGTCGGTAGAAGAAGGATTCTCTAAAGCTGTGCAAAATCTCCAACAAGTATTGATTGAAGAGCCGCTGGGAGATATGTGGTGGGTTTAGAGTTACACTAGGGGGAAATTGAATATGATTAACGTCACCATTTGGAATGAATTTGTCCATGAGAAAATTCACGATGAAGTAAGGGAAGTCTATCCAGACGGTTTGCACATGGCGTTGGCAAACGGACTGGGAGGGGAAGGCTTTGCCATTCGCACTGCAACACTTGATCAGCCTGAGCATGGATTAAGTGATGAGGTGTTGAATTCTACAGATGTGCTTATATGGTGGGGACATATGGCGCATGATCGCGTGAGCGACGAGATTACACAAAAGGTTGCACAGCGGGTCCTGGATGGTATGGGGTTAATTGTGTTGCACTCCGGTCACTTCTCCAAGCCATTCAAAGCACTGATGGGCACAAGTTGTGATCTGAAATGGCGTGAAGCTAATGAGCAGGAGATTATCTGGTGTGTAAATCCGTCCCACCCAATAGCCGAGGGTATTAATAGCAAGATTATTCTGGAAAAAGAAGAAATGTACGGGGAATTCTTCGATATTCCAGTGCCTGATGAGCTTGTGTTTGTAAGCAACTTCCAAGGCGGAGAGGTATTCCGGAGCGGATGTACGTTCCTCCGCGGTTCAGGTAAAATTTTCTATTTCCGTCCAGGTCATGAAACGTACCCAACCTTCTACAATCCGGAAATTTTAAAAGTGATCAGCAATGGCGTGAAGTGGGCATATCCTGCTCGCAACGTTAAGCCTGAATTTGGCTTCAGCGAACCGGTAAGACCACTTGGTAACGTACTGGTTTAAGCTGCAAATTGGCTGTGTGATCGCATAAAATAAACGATATACCAAAGAACCCTTCTCCAAGTCATGTATGACTGTGGCAGCTGGGTTCTTTTTGGGTAAGATAGCTACATGGGAGTTAGCCGATATTTTCCCATGGTTCCGTTGTCCCATGTGATGTATACTGAGTTGTATCATCGAAGTTGGGTTATGCCTCTAAAATCTTAACTTTTTAGCGGCAGACGTTTTCTTTGAGACTTAAATATGTTATTATGAAATATACTAACTAAACGTAAGTTGAGTGATCTCTAAAGAGGTGATTAATGTGGAAGGCCAAGATCTGCGGATGTGTCCGCGCTTTGAGACGGCGTTTTCTTTTCTGGGTAAGCGCTGGAACGGTCTGATTATTCAAACGTTGATGAGTGGTTCGAAGCGATTCAAGGATATCTCCAACCTGATTCCATCGATGAGTGATAAGATGTTGTCAGAACGGATGAAAGATCTGGAAAGCGAAGGAATTCTGATCCGTCATGTCTATCCGGAGACGCCAGTTCGTATTGAATATGAACTGACGGAGAAAGGCAAGGCGCTACAGCCTGTTATGAATCAAATTCAAGACTGGGCAGAGCAGTGGGTTGAGTAGTAACAGCTTCCCCGGCTCAAACTAAAAGGAACTGTTGGGATAAAGGCTCTTGGTTTCCAGTGGAAATCAGGAGTTTTTGTCTTCAGGGTCCTGCACATGTTGTCGCGAGTTGTAGTATAATTGTAAATAAAATGGCCGCAGGCGGCCGGAGCGAGGAGGCCACTTGTCATGAGAGAAGAAAGCTTATCCCGTGAAGTACGCTACGGCAAGCAAGATATTGCAGAACTTGAGAGCGCATCCATCCAGGTACATTTAATCTACAAAAAAGCTGCGGAGCTATTTAAACGAACTTCATATTCCGCGTCGGTTAAGGATGATGTTGCAGGAGAGAAGACTCATTCCACGAATAACAATGGTCAGGTAATGGCTCCGGCGGTACTGCAAAAATGGATTCAGACAGCAAGAGGCTGGAAATGTATCGGATGTGAACTGAGACAACCCAATTCTATCGGTGTACAGACTGAAGAAGCCAACTTTCATGAAGAACGTGTGTATCTGGATGTGGGCGAAGGTCGTTTTGTTCAAGCGGAGATGCTGATTCAGGCGATTGTATGGTCACAATATGAGAAGATCCGCCTGTTCGCACCTTGGCTGGGTGATGATACCTTCTACACTGTACAGGAGCTGGATGTGATTGCCCGTTATATTGTACCTACCTATTTCTCCGAACGGCCGTTGCATGAGCAGGGTAAGGTATCCAAGGTACACCATTCATCAGGTCAGATTCCGCTCTACCAGGAATATGTGGATGCACCTTCGTTCTGTGTACAGGTGGACGGTGGATTACTTGAAGGGCGTTTGCTGACAGGCGTTTATGTGTCGGAGGAACAGTTCTTTGGGCTCAATCCGTATCTGAAGGATGGAGACGGAGGCCGTACCTACATGCAGGCTTGTGTCCAGTAACCATGCTACTCAATAGTGCTTAATGATAATTAGGAGCCAAAGGGCCTGCTTGCAGGCTCTTTGTGTTGTACAAACCAGTTATGGACGCTGCTGGATGAAAAGTAACGGCATTGACACTTTTTTTGCATGAATTTTGTGCCATAATAGAGGTTATGGACAACAGGGTGAATGATTTTACGCAGGGTGGTGTTACCTACATGAAGAAGAGAATCCCCGGTTACATAGGTATATGTCTGCTTATTCTGGTTATATTAGCCGGGTGTAGCGAGACACAGCCTTCCGAACAACCAATCGTTAAAGAGACCGAATCGCAGAATACGATCACTGTGGCAGTGGATGGCAGCACTTTTTTGCCTGACGCAACGAAGTCCATTAAGAGAGATTTTAGTGAAGGTCTGACGCTCAAAAAAGCACTGTTGAACAGTGGACTTGTCGATTTTACAGCAGATGGAAAACGGATCCAATCCGTGGGGGAAGTTTCTCTGGATTCCTCACTTAGCTGGGCAGTCAAACTGAATGGCAAGGATATTGACCCCGAAAATTGGGACATGGAGCTTCATGTCAAAGATGAAGTAATCATATATGTAAAAGCCGCTGACAGTGGGGGAGACGATGTTGTTTACCAAACAACATTACTCAAGGTGAGCGGTGGAAATATTATGCCAAATCTCAATCGTCAATATGCCGGGGTGTATGTTCAGGAATGTACTGTGCGTGATGTATTGAAGTCCAGTGGGATTGTAAGAATGTCAGAGAACAACAAATTCGTTGTTTCCGTTGAAAATGTAATTCCCCGAATGAACCAACGCTGGATGATCATGGTGAATGATAAGGAACTGATGGAAAACGGTTTGGACATGAAATTGAATCCACGTGATGCAGTAAAGCTCGAGTTAACTACTGTATCTTAAGTATAACAAAAGCCCAATCTTCGTTATAGAAGATGGGCTTTTTTCATATCAAATGTTTAAAAGTCGGGGAAAGCGTCAGATTCGGCAAATCTCGTTAGGACACAATTCGCAGTGGCAGATGCCCTGCAGCATGTGCAGATCTTTGATAACAATCATGCCGTTATCGTATTCAATGGCGTCTTTTTTACGCAGATCGCTTAACATGCGGTTGACACTTTCACGGGTCGCTCCAATCATATTGGACAGATCCGTGTGTGTTATTTTTTTATGGATCATGACATGCTCTCCGTGGGGCTCGCCGTAGGAATTGGACAATCGAATTAGCGTGGAGCAAAGTGCGCCCGGTTTACCATATAACATCAGATCACGGAATTTGGTCTGGGTCAAACGGTGATGTATGCCCATCCATTTCATAAAGTCGATCGCAAAGTCACAATGTTGGCAGATCAGCATCTCCAGGTCTTTATGCTCCAGTACACCAATCTCACTATCCTCCAGCACTTCCGCCGAAAAGCTGTGTTTCGATCCGAAGAACGGATCAGCCTGCCCAATCATATCACCGGATTGATACATGTACATAATCAGTTCCTTGCCTTCATCCGTGGATTTGGTGATCTGGGCACGGCCCCGTTTCATATAATAAAGTTTGTCAGAGACATCTCCTTCCCAATACAGATGGGTTCCTTCCGGATAGGTTCTGTCCTTCATCGTTACGAGTAGATGGTTGAAATTCGCTTCCGAGAAACAGTTGGTATTTCCGCGTTTTTCCAGTACACTCAGTTGTTCTCTCATAAGTCTATCTCCCCTTTGTGTCCATCGGACGGCCTTCTGCAGCTTGGACTGGCCCCCGTGGTTCGCCGCAAACCGTTGCCGTCCTGATCAGGGTCATCTCTCGGCCGGGAAGGACGGTACAAATTGCGGTGGTTCAATTTTTAAGTTCAGTATATACCTTATCTTGCCGTTTGAGGGGCATGGAAAGGGGGCAAAAATGGCGAAATTTCAAACATTGTGATTAAATTCACTTTCGAAAGGAGAGTATGAATCTGACAGCTATATATTTTAAATAGGAAGTGTAAATGGCTAAGTGAGGAACACTAAAAAACTTAAATTAAATTTGTTATACTTTGTGAAAAAAATCACATAATTAACTCTTTCCCCATGATACGATGTGAATGTAAAGAAGAGAGACAAACCAATACGAACCTTTAGGAGGATGAGGGAGATGGCTGTAAAGAACGAAGTCGCCCCAGTAAAAGAACCGACAGCAGGTCAGTATATTCAAACGTTAATTGACAAAGCGAATAAAGCACATGCAGCATTCATGTCCATGGATCAGAAACAGATTGACCGCATCGTGCAAGCGATGGCGCTGGCAGGTCTGGACAAACATATGATGCTCGCCAAAATGGCTGTGGAAGAAACAGGTCGGGGTGTGTATGAGGATAAAATCACCAAAAATATATTTGCAACAGAATATGTATATCATAGCATCAAATATGACAAAACAGTAGGTGTTATTGAAGATAATGAGTACGAGAGCTTCCAGAAAATTGCGGAGCCTGTCGGCATTATCATGGGGATTACCCCGGTAACGAATCCAACATCCACCACGATGTTCAAAGCACTGATTTCCATCAAAACGCGTAACCCGATCATCTTCGGTTTCCACCCATCTGCACAGAACTGTAGCCGGGAAGCTGCCAAAATTTTGCGAGATGCTGCAGTGAAGCATGGAGCTCCAGCGGATTGTATCCAGTGGATTGATGATCCTTCCATGGATCGTACAAACGCACTGATGAATCATAATGATGTGGCGCTCATTCTGGCAACAGGCGGATCAGGTATGGTACGGGCCGCATATAGCTGTGGTAAACCGGCACTGGGCGTAGGGCCAGGGAACGTACCTTGCTTTATTGAGAAGAGCGCAGATATCAATCAAGCGGTAACGGATCTGATTTTGTCCAAATCGTTCGATAACGGCATGATCTGTGCTTCCGAGCAAGCAGTTATCATCGAAGAACCGATCTTCGATCAGGTGAAAAAGAAAATGATCGCCAACGGCTGTTACTTTGTTAACAAGGATGAAGCAGCGAAACTGACCGCAGGTGCGATTAACGCTGAGAAATGTGCGGTCAACCCGGCAATTGTTGGTCAATCTGCAGTAAGCATTGCGCAAATGTGCGGAATCGAGGTCCCTGCTAACACCAAAATTCTCGTAGCAGAGATTGAAGGGGTAGGTACGAAATTCCCGTTGTCGGCTGAGAAACTAAGCCCGGTACTGGCTTGTTACAAAGTGAAAACGGCAGCTGAAGGGATTGAGCGTGCAGCAGAAGTGGTTGCTTTTGGCGGCATGGGTCACTCCTCCGTTATTCATTCGACGAATGAAGAAGTTATTGGCAAGTTCGCAGATCGCCTGCAAACCGGACGGATTATCGTGAATTCGCCATCCACACACGGTGCTATCGGTGACATCTACAACACCAACATGCCGTCTCTGACACTTGGCTGCGGATCGTATGGACGGAACTCGACTTCTTCCAACGTAACCGCTGTGAACTTAATCAACGTGAAAAGGGTGGCTCGCCGTACCGTGAATATGCAGTGGTTCAAAGTGCCGAACAAAGTCTACTTCGAAAAAGGTGCAACACAGTATCTTGCCAAAATGCCGGACATCACACGCGTAGCCATTATTACGGATGCGATGATGGTCAAACTCGGTTATGTGGAAAAAGTAGAGCACTATCTGCGTCAACGTCAAATGCCGGTAGCCATTGAAGTGTTCTCTGATGTCGAACCTGATCCATCCACAACAACGGTAGACCGCGGTACGGAAATGATGCGCCGCTTCCAGCCAGACTGTATTATCGCACTCGGTGGGGGTTCACCGATGGATGCTGCCAAAGCGATGTGGCTGTTCTATGAATATCCTGACACGGATTTCAATGACTTGAAACAAAAATTCATGGATATCCGCAAACGGATCTACAAATATCCACGTCTCGGCGTGAAAGCGAAATTCGTAGCGATCCCGACAACTTCGGGCACAGGTTCGGAAGTAACATCGTTCGCAGTTATTACAGATAAAAATCAAGGTAATACAAAATATCCACTGGCAGACTACGAGTTGACACCAGACGTGGCGATCGTCGACCCTGAGTTTGTATACACGCTGCCTAAAACAGCTGTCGCAGACACAGGTATGGACGTACTGACGCATGCGATCGAAGCGTATGTATCCGTTATGGCGAATGATTACACGGATGGACTGGCGATCAAAGCAATCCAGCTGGTATTCCAATATCTTGAGCAATCGGCACTGCAAGGTGACAAACTGGCTCGTGAGAAAATGCATAATGCTTCGACGATTGCCGGTATGGCTTTTGCCAACGCGTTCTTGGGCATTAACCACAGCTTGGCACACAAATGGGGCGGTCAGTACCACACCGCACACGGACGTACCAATGCGATCCTGATGCCGCACGTCATTCGCTACAATGCGAAAAAACCGACCAAGTTTGCATCTTTCCCGAAATATTCGCACTTTGTGGCAGATGAGCGTTATGCCGAAATTGCCCGCATTCTGGGATTGCCTGCACGTACGACAGAAGAAGGGGTTACCAGCCTCATCAATGCCATTCGCAAACTGAACAAAACATTGGGTATAGAAGAGTCGTTCCAGGAAATTGGATTCGATGCCAAAGACTTTGAGGCACATGTCGATTATCTGGCAGACCGTGCATTCGAGGACCAATGTACAACAGCCAATCCAAAACTGCCGCTGGTGACTGAACTGGCTGATGTATACCGCAACGCTTTCTACGGCAAGTTTGAATAACAACTAAAGCAGCAGCATGATTCAGGCAGCTATAGTCAGGGTTCCCCGTAAGGGGAGCCCCGATTGCCGTCTTTCCTGTAAAAAAAGGTATAACGGAATCCTTGCAGTTGCCTTTTTTAAAAGAGGTTACACGTAATCCGTGATGTTACTTTTTGAACCAGGTATTCACACGATAACGGAGGGGGCAGAAAAAACTGAAGAAGCGAAGCGCTCGCCTTTATCCCAGAATTTTACCCTTTGAAAAATATAATTGAAAAAATCCGGGGGTAACAGCGATCGGAAGTTGTTCTGCCCGCGTAGTGACTAAGTGTGAATTTTACAGGGTTCAATTTGAACACAGCATAGGTGAAGTGAGGATGGTCACAAACTTTGTGATAAAAATCACAGATGATGAAAGAACGAAGACGTATACTGAAAATGTAAGAAAAACATTCATCCGCGGTTCCGGTTCCCAAGTAGAGAGAACATGTTCCGGCTTACATGTGAAATTTATCACATTAATCGCGGCTCTGGGCACAGATGAGACGAGTGATGCATCCTGTCATGTGTCCGGAAATCCAAATTTGTGGAGGGATTACTATGTCGGTGATCGAAAAAGATGTCAAACAACAAACAGGCTGGAGAAACTTTACCAAAGGAACATGGACGAAATCCGTAGATGTGAATGATTTTCTGGCACGTAACTTATCACCTTACTATGGCGACGAAGCATTTCTTGCAGGTGCAACTCAGAATACGAAAGAGTTATGGGATATCGTCTCCGATCTGACCAAAAAAGAACGCGATAACGGCGGGGTACTTGATGTTGACGTAAACACGCCAGCAACGATTGTTTCTCACCAACCCGGCTATCTGGATAAATCCAAAGAACAGATTGTTGGTGTTCAAACGGATGCTCCGTTCAAACGTTCCATTCAGCCATTCGGTGGAATTCGCATGATGATTGATGCTTGTGAAGCTTATGGTTTTGAAATGCCTCAAGGCGTCATTGATATATTTACGAACATCCGTAAAACACATAACCAGGGTGTATTTGATGCTTACACATCTGAAATGCGTGCAGCACGTAAAGCAGGGATTATTACCGGTCTGCCGGATGCTTACGGCCGTGGCCGGATCATCGGTGACTATCGCCGGGTTGCTCTGTATGGTGTGGACTTCCTGATTCGAAATAAAAAAGGAGAACTAAATGCACTTGAAGTCGATGTGATTGATGAAGATGTCATTCGCCTCCGTGAAGAACTGTCCGAGCAGATTCGTGCATTGCAAGAATTGAAACAACTGGGTGAAATGCACGGTTTCGATATTTCCTTGCCAGCTACAACTGCAAAAGAAGCGTTCCAATGGCTCTACTTCGGTTATCTGGCAGCAATCAAAGAGCAAAATGGTGCGGCGATGTCACTTGGACGTGTATCTTCTTTCCTTGATATTTATATCGAACGTGATCTGCAAGAAGGCTTGTTAACTGAAGAACAGGCTCAAGAACTGGTTGACCATTTTGTTATGAAACTGCGGATTGTCAAATTCCTGCGTACGCCGGATTATAATGAATTGTTCAGTGGAGACCCAACATGGGTAACTGAATCCATCGGTGGCATGTCCGTAAATGGAGAAACCCGTGTTACGAAAAACAGCTTCCGTTTCCTGCACACCCTGAACAATCTTGGTCCAGCACCTGAGCCGAACCTTACTGTACTTTGGTCTACCAAGCTTCCGGAAGCTTTCAAACAATACTGTACAAAAGTATCCATCGAAACGAGCTCCATCCAGTATGAAAATGATGATCTTATGCGTCCGATCTACGGAGACGATTATGGTATTGCTTGCTGCGTATCTGCGATGAAGATCGGGAAACAAATGCAGTTCTTCGGCGCTCGTGCCAATCTGGCAAAAGCATTGCTGTATGCAATCAACGGCGGTCGTGATGAGAAATCGGGAGCGCAAGTTGGACCTGAATATCCGGCGATCACAAGCGAAGTGCTGGAGTACAATGAAGTGATGAAACGTTTTAAACCGATGATGGAATGGCTCGCTAAACTGTATATGAACTCACTCAACGTCATTCACTACATGCATGACAAATACAGCTATGAGCGTATTGAAATGGCCCTGCATGACCGTGACATTGTACGTACGATGGCTTGTGGTATTGCTGGTCTCTCGGTTGCAGCAGACTCTCTGAGTGCCATCAAGTATGCGAAAGTCAAACCGATCCGCAACGAACAAGGCATCGCAATTGATTTTGAAATTGAAGGTGACTTCCCTTGTTACGGTAACAATGAAGACAGTGTCGATAGCATCGCCGTTGAACTGGTGGAAAGCTTCATGGGAATGATTCGCAAACACAAAGCGTATCGTAATGCGATCCCAACTCAGTCTGTATTGACGATCACATCGAACGTAGTGTACGGCAAGAAAACAGGTACAACGCCGGATGGTCGTAAAGCAGGCGAACCGTTTGCACCAGGGGCGAACCCAATGCATGGTCGGGACAAAAAAGGTGCACTGGCATCCCTTGGCTCAGTAGCCAAATTGCCGTACGAACACAGCCTTGACGGGATCTCTAACACATTCTCTATCGTGCCTAAAGCACTCGGGAAAGAGTCAGACACACGTAAATCCAATCTGGTTGCAATGATGGACGGTTATTTTGGTCAAGGGGCACACCATCTGAACGTGAACGTATTTGATCGTCAGCAGTTGATTGACGCGATGGACCACCCGGAAAACTATCCGCAGCTGACAGTACGGGTATCCGGTTACGCGGTTAATTTCATCAAACTGACACGTGAGCAACAACTCGATGTCATTAACCGGACCTTCCACGGTTCGATGTAACTCGGACTTAACTCAACGGTTCAAAGGAGTAGAAACTCCATATTAAACGCACAGCGGATGCGATACAGAAAGGAAGAGGCAGCATGGTTAATGGACATATTCACTCACTCGAAACTTTCGGGACGGTAGACGGCCCAGGCATCCGCTTCGTGCTTTTTATGCAGGGATGTCTGCTCAAATGCCAGTATTGTCACAATCCGGATACATGGGCACTGGATGGTGGCAGAGAAATGAGCGTGGAGGAGGTATTGGCTGAAATCGAGCCATACCTGTCCTACTATCGCAGCTCCGGCGGAGGACTTACGGTATCCGGCGGGGAGCCAACATTACAGGCTCATTTTGTAGCCGAAGTTTTCAAAGAAGCGAAACGCCGCTGGGGACTGCATACTACGCTGGACAGCAACGGTTTCAATGAACCGGATCGGATTCATGATTTGTTGGATAACACGGACCTGGTTTTGTTGGATCTGAAGCACATCAATGATGAGAAACATATCAAGCTGACAGGCAAATCCAACGAGAGAACATTGCGCACCGCACAATGGTTATCGGACAATGGACGAAAAATGTGGATTCGCCACGTGTATGTGCCAGGGATCCACAATGAGGAAGAAGACTTGCTCAATCTGGGGCGGTTTATTGGAACGCTAAATGGAGTCAAGAAGTTCGAAATCCTGCCTTATCATCAGATGGGAATCTACAAATGGCAGGCGCTGGGGAAAGCCTATCCGCTTGATGGTGTTCCTTCTCCGAGTGATGAGGAAGTGGAACGAGCGTATCGTTTGATTGAACAAGGTCGTGCGGAGACGGCGGGCATGACTTGCTCCAAATAAGTAGCAACAGTTATAAATAAATTGAACTATCTATTTACACGAGAACGTAGAGGACAGAAATAAGCTGGAGAAGCGGAGCGTTCGCCTTTATTCCCAGATTTTCACCTTTGTAAAAGTGAATCAAAAAAATCGGGGGATAACAGCGATCGGAAGGTTGTTCTGTCATCGGAGTGGCAAGTGTAAATATTCTTTAGTTCAACTTATTTCCAACCAAGCAGTCTTTGCGAACATGTTTCGCAGGGGCTGTTTTTTTGTGCTGTTATCTATTGTAAATACAAGATTATTTGTCCAGTGAAGGATTTTATCCCTCCATTGATGAATTGTCATCCTTACGATGTAAGCTACAACTTTTTATAATCAGAGTGTAAAGCCAAATGCTCAATATCTTGAGGGGGGTCATACGAATGAAAAAAGGAATGACATTACTGCTTTCATTATTGCTAATCACATCATGGACATTGGCAGGTTGTTCGAGCTCAACTAACGAACCACAACAGGGAGCAGGCAATACGCCTGCGGAGCCAAGCAAGGAACCGGTTGAGATGCTTCTCCGTCACACTCAGGTGGGTGCCGACAAACAAAAAAGGCTGGCCATTCTGCAGGACGTTGTGGCCAAAGTGGAGAGTGAAGTACCTAACCTGACCTTTACACTGGACGGAGTTGAATCCGATGTAAACCGTAAGGAGAAGCTTCGTGGTGAGATGGCAGCAGGCAATCCGCCGGATATCTTCGAATTGTTCGGCAGTCCGGACTCCAAAGTATATGCCAAAGAGGGCATGTTGTTGGATCTCACGCCAATCTTGCAAGAGCTGGGCATTCAGGACCAATTTTCATCGCTTGAACCATTCACCTATGAAGGTAAAGTCTACGGACTGCCTATTGGCGGATCGGGAGAAGGTTTCTTCTACAATAAAGAGTACTTTACGCAAAAAGGTTGGAAAGCGCCTTCAACAATGGCTGAGCTGGATAATATGCTCGCTGAGATCAAGGCTGATGGCAAAGTGCCACTTGCTTCTGCTTCCAAAGCAGGCTGGGTTCCACTCATGTTAACGAACCATCTGTGGTCCCGTTACGCTGGACCTGATATTACGGCGAAGTTTGCTACAGGCGAAGCCAAGTGGACTGATCCAGGCGTTGTCGCAGGATTCGCGAAGCATAAGGAATGGGTGGATAAAGGTTACTTCAAAAAAGGTGAGCTTGGCTTTGAATATGCAGAATATACAACTCAATTTACGAGTGGTGAAGCGATTCTGATGTACGACGGAACATGGAAATCGTCTGTATTCAAGGAAGGACAGAGCGGTGAGTCACTCATTGGCAAGGTTGGTTTCTTCAATATGCCTCCAGTAGAGAACGGTGCAGGAGATCAAACAGCCCTGATGCGTGACGTCAATAACGGATACGGCTTCTCCGCAGCGGTTGCGGATGATCCTCAGAAGCTTGCGGCTGTTAAAGCCTTTATCAAAAACTTCTACAACGAAGATATGCAAGTTCGTGGACTCGTAGAAGACGGTGTGTTACCAGCGATGAAATTGGATGAAAAAGTGCTGACAGACAGCATCACTGACGATTTGATGAAAGAAATTGTAGCTGTTCTGAATGCATCGCAGACTTCATTCCCGGCTTTCGATGCACTCGTTCAAGCCGATGTAACGACAGAGATCAGTAACTTGCAAATTCAGAAGCTGGTTGGTGGACAAACGACACCAGAGAAAATGGCTGAAGAATTGCAGAAGGTTCAGGAAGAGGCTAATGCTTCAGTAGAATAAACGATCTTTAAGCGAAGAAGAGTACCTGCTAACACCATGCTGGTTTACCCCGGTTGGAACACTGCCGGGGTAAAACCCTTGGTCCTATCTAGAGAATTACACTGCTGAGGAATCTGCTCTATATATGAGCATAAGAAGTTGAAGTCACTGAAGGAGGTAGATCATGAATACTTCACTCCGCAGCCCGCTGATCTATGCGTTGTTTGTGTTGCCGGCACTGATCCTGTTTATCATGTTTTTCCTGTATCCTATCGGCAGTTCGCTCTATTACAGTCTGACCAGTTGGAACGGTGTATCCGCAGAGCCTCGTTTTGTGGGACTGTCCAACTATGCAAAAGCTTTGACAGATGAACGTTTTTGGATTTCTACGCGCAATAACGGTTTCTTTATCGCATTTTCGGTTTTGATCCAGGTGCCTCTCATTGTGTTGTTTTCCCTGCTCATTGCAAACGTGAAGAGATTGAAGGGATTATACAAAACAGCCGTCTTTTTGCCTTCCATTATGTCAACGGCAGTTATCGGTATTCTATGGGGGTTCATCTACGAGCCTAACATCGGCCTGTTGAATCAATTACTTGAAACGGTAGGAATCTCGCCGGTCTATTGGTTGTCCGATAACCGATTCGCAATGATATCCATTCTCGTAACCAATGCGTGGCAGTGGACGGGATTCTATATTGTCATGGTTTTGGCGGCCATTCTGGCTATTCCCAAGGACCTGGATGAAGCGGCAGCCATTGATGGAGCAACAGCCGTACAAAGAGCTTTCAAAATTACATTGCCACTTATCAGACCTATCATTTCTGTCGTCATTATGTTATCCATTGCCGGGGCGATGAAGGCAGCCGATATTGTTCTGGTTATGACCAAAGGTGGACCCGCAGGCTCTACCGAAGTGCTTGCCACGTATATGATCAAATATGCGATTACCAATTTTAAATACGGTTATGGCAATACGATTGCGGTTCTGATCTTTGCTCTGACGCTTGTGCTCACCGCGGTATATCAGTTGCTGGTGGCGAGACGCAACGAAAGGGTGGAATATTGATGGTAAAGAACATAAAAGGCAGTATACCTCATGTTTTGTTGATGTTGTATCTACTTGCGATTCTGTTTCCCTTCTTATTCGTAATTTTTTCTTCATTTAAGCAGGATAACAACGAAATTGCACTGAATCCGTTCGGTCTGCCTTCCACTTGGGTGTTTAATAACTACGTGGAGGCTTGGGTAAATGCCAAGATTGGAACGTATTTTTGGAACAGTATGTATATTTCGGTCTTGTCCTCAGTCGGAACCATTGTGCTTGGTGCCATGTTTGCCTTTGCTATAACACGGATGAGACACCGCAAATGGAGCATGTTACTGTACAGTCTCATTCTGGCGGGTATGCTGATTCCAAACAATGCGCTCATGCTGCCGATTTATTTGCTTGTCCGCAAGCTCGGCATTTTGGATACTCATTTGGCGCTAATCATTCCTTATGTTGCGAATGCAATTCCGTTCACGATTATTATTTTGGCTGCTTTTATGCGGTCGCTTCCTGGGGAAATTGAGGAAGCGGCGGTTATGGATGGGTTGAGGGCTCCGGGTATCTTTGCTAGAATAGTGATACCCCTTACAGTTCCAGCCATTGTTACGGTGTTTATCGTGAATTTCCTCGGCAACTGGAACGAATTTTTACTCGCCAACTATTTCTTATCCACCGATAAACTGCGTACACTGCCTGTCGGCATGGTCCAGTTTCGTGATCAGTATCAAATGAATTATGCCCAGATGTCAGCAGGCATTGTATACAGTGTTGTACCGGTTGTAGTAATCTACGCCATATTGCAGGAGAAAATCATTGAAGGCGTAACGGCAGGTAGTGTTAAAGGTTAATTAACGATGCGTTATATAGGGAGAACGGGAAATGAACTTGCGGATGAAGCTGGCCATGGCATTTCTGTTGCTCATCATTGTACCGATGTGCACGCTTGGAATCGGCATGTTCTTGGTCACATCACATACGATTGAGAAAAAATACAATCAGCAGTCTGAATATGCACTCCAGGCGATTAGCTATAATATCGAGAATGTTTTTCAGCAGATCAACAATGTCACGGACAACGGCATTGCCACATCGGTATTCCAGATGGCTTTGAACGCCAAAGATCCGAGCAAACAGGATCTTGGAATCGGTAATCAATTGTCGCTGAATGCCAGCCAGCGTAATTTCCGTTCCCTTTTATACAACTACCCGTTCATCAGTTATGCCTTTTTGTATGATTTGCGTCCGCGTTCGTCTCAGGATAACCAGATTGTTTCTATATTTACGAAAGAAAATTTTCAAGCGCTTCCTTTTCAACAATTTAAGGTTCATCCAATATTCAAAGAAATCCAGGAACTCAACGGCGTGCCCAAATGGCTGGCCCCTCTGGAATATCCTGAACTGACGGGCGTAGAGCCTGTCTTTACTCAGATTCGGTTGGTCAAGGAACTCAGTTATTTTCAGAATATTGGGGTTCTTGTTGTTCAGATTAAAAAAGGGGAGATGGACCGCATCTTCCGCCATTTGCAAATAAGTGATCCTGCACAAGATACTTCGTTCCTGCTGATCAATGAAGAAGGTCTGATTGTATACGATCCTTCTGGACGTTATAGCGGAGAAAGGATGGAGAATCTGGGTGTGCGTTCTGGAATTTACGGACCAGGGTTCAGCAGCACCAGAGCAGTGTTCGATGGCAGTGAAAGCATCATTTCACAATATCATCTGAAAAACTATAACTGGAGTCTGGTCAGTGTCACTTCATGGGAAGCATTATCGGCAGAGACGAATGTGTTCGCAGGTTGGTCGATTATTATCATTCTGCTGTGCCTGCTTGCTGCGATGGTTTTCAATGTGTTTTTCATGAACCGGATTACAGGCAATATTGCGGTACTCGTGCGATTCATGAGACGTGTAGATGATGGAGACTTTAATGCCCGGGTCGAAGGAAGTGGCTTTGACGAGATGCAGCTGCTTGCCCAAGGGTTCAATGAATTGCTGGATCGCATCGGAGGTCTGTTCCGACGTGTGCGTGCAGAGCAGGAACAGAAGGCAAAGGCAGAACTACGCGTGCTTCAAGCCCAGATTAAACCTCATTTTCTATTCAATACGCTGGAATCCATTAACGGACTAGCCATGAGGGGAGAAGGGCGTAAAGTAAGTGAAATGGTAACACGTCTTGGCAATATGCTGCGGATCAGTATTCAGGATCAGGAGGAGATCTCGCTTAGTGAGGAGTTACGGCACCTGCAGAGTTATCTTGAGATCCAGCATTACAGGTTTAGTGATTTGTTCCGGTACGAGATTGACATTCCATCTCATCTGTACACCTCATCTATACTCAAGCTTACCCTTCAACCTCTTGTGGAAAATAGTATTCAGCATGGGTTCGAGGGAATTGAATATCAGGGTATACTTCGGATCAGTGCATTTGTGGAAAGGAATAACTTGGTGCTGCGAGTTGAGGACAATGGTATCGGTATTCCCCAGGAAATGTTGGCTCGATTCGAATACATGGCAGAAGACCCGCCTGAATACATCATGGCTGAGGGAACGAAGCCGCTGTCTTCAATGGCAGAGCGTCGAGGGCTGGGTTTAAGAAGTGTTGCAGATCGGATAAGGATTCAATATGGGGCCGGATATGGGGTGTTTATATGTTCCTCTCCGGGACATGGCACCGTCATTCAATGTATTATTCCACAATATGAGCAGGGGGAAGATGAATGAATCTAACCGCGTTGCTGGTTGACGATGAGCTGCCGATTTTGGAGAATTTGAGTTTTATTTTGCCATGGGAAGACATGGGCATTGAAATTGTGGGTACGGCCAGA
Organism: Paenibacillus sp. BIC5C1; assembly: GCF_032399705.1. Taxonomy (NCBI): domain Bacteria; kingdom Bacillati; phylum Bacillota; class Bacilli; order Caryophanales; family Paenibacillaceae; genus Paenibacillus; species Paenibacillus sp. BIC5C1. The sequence continues at coordinate 4,764,611 of NZ_CP135922.1, read as the reverse complement.
AGCGGGTCAGAAGCACTGGATAAAGTTGCAGAATGTCACCCTGACATCATGTTATGTGATATTCGCATGCCCTCTATGGATGGTCTGGAGCTGATTCAAATATTGCGGGAACAAGGAGAAACTTGTGAGATTATTTTGCTGACAGGATATCAGCAGTTCGAGTATGCTCGTACAGCCATTCGTTACAATGTCCATGAATACATATGCAAGCCAATCGATTACCTGGATCTGGAACAGAAATTGCGTGAGCTTGCCAGTCAGATTCAGAAGAAACGGTTGGAAATGGAGGCTGAACGCCACCGTAAATCGGAGATGGAAGTATGGGTAAAGCATAAACATATCATTGACCTGATGCGAAAAGAGGAGGATTCGTTATTTTCTTCCCCTCCTTCTTCCCCGGAAACACAGGCATCTTCGTTACGGTATATTCTGCTGCTTATCGATGTGTCGGGTTACTTCAAACATTCGATCGGCTGGTCTGGGGCACAGCACCAAAGCTGGCATGGAATGATCCGTTCCAAACTTAGGGAGATTACAGACCGGATTTGTGAAGGAACTCTGCTGATTTCGGCCCGTAAGGGAGAATGGTGCATGTTGGTGGAGGCGTCAGATGAATGGAAACTGCGAGCAGATGTACTGGCTCAACAGGTTCAATTGGAACTAGATACGACATTTGAGATGGGTTCAGGCATGAAGACAAGAGTCATTCAGGATGTTATGCCTGTGAAACTGGATGATCAGATGGCTGAGCGATACCGGCATTGTCAGCGATTGCTGATCATGAATGATTCTAATCAGCGCAGCGATGCGCTGGAACAACAATCTGCTGAGCACTCTATCATGTCATCCAAAGAACCTTCCAGCAGGACAACAATGTGGGTTACAAAAGAGGATTTGGACTTGATCACCCGCTGGATCAGACAGGGAAATAAACAAGGATTGATAGACCTGCTCGTGCGGCTCAAACATCGGATGAGCGAGCATAAGAGTAAGCTGGATGGCGTAGCCGAAAATAGTCTGCGTTTTCTGCTGGTACATATGCTTCGTGAATTGCGCGAAGTACATGTCATGGCTGAACAGGACGAAATGCACTTCTGGAGTGCATTGCATTCAGCAACCTCCATCAAGGAATTAATCGAACTGGCGGAGGCACTTGCTTATGCTTGTCATGATAAGAAAAGTGTACCTCGCCCCTCTGTGTCGGAGCTGATCAGTTCTGCGTGCGAGTATATGAACGCCAGACTGGAATGTGATCTGGGCATTGATGAGGTAGCTGATTGGCTGGGCATCAGTCCGGGCTATTTTTGCCAGCTGTTCAAAAATCAGATGGGTGTAACCTTTGTTGAATATATGACCCATAAGCGGATGGAGAGTGCAGCCTTATTATTGAGTACGACGGAATGGAGTATTACAGCCATTGGAGAAGCGACGGGGTATAAGGAGCGGCGATATTTCTCCAAAGTGTTCCATAAACATTTTCACATGAAACCATCAGAATTCAGGTCAAACCAAAGAGCAGGTTCATAATGGGGAGGAAAGCATGCGTATGAATTCGATCGATAAGCTTTCATTGGAACAGCGGGTAGGACAGATGTTTATGTGTGGATTCCATGGACAGCATGCAGATGAACAGATCAATCAACTGATCCGTGATTATCATGTTGGAGGCGTCATTTATTTCAGGCGGAATGTGGCAAGCATAGACCAGTTAAAACAACTGTCTTCCGAATTGCAATCGATCGCGGCTGAAGCCGGAGATTTACCTCTGATGATCTCCGTGGATCAGGAGGGCGGGATGGTGGCCCGGATTGACAAAGAGGGAGTGACCCAGGTACCTGGAAACATGGCGCTGGGAGCGACGGGGAATCCAGACTATACCCTTGAATGCGCACAAATTCTAGGTCATGAATTAAAAAACATCGGTATTGATATGAACCTCGCTCCAGTGTTGGATGTGAATAACAACGTTCTTAACCCGGTCATCGGCGTGCGCTCCTATGGCGAGAATGCGGAGAGCGTAGCAGCTCATGGTGCAGCAGCCATCAAAGGGTATCAATCCCGAGGCGTTGCTGCGACAGCCAAACATTTTCCCGGACATGGAGATACAGCGGTGGATTCTCATCTGGGGATGGTCACTGTACCTCATGATCGTAACAGACTGGATCAGGTGGAGCTGTTGCCTTTCCATCGCGCTATCGAGGCCGGAGTGGATGCTATTATGACAGCTCACGTTATCTTCCCGGCAATTGAACCGGAGCCGATTCCAGCTACATTGTCCCGTAAAGTATTGACGGGGCTGTTACGCGAAGAAATGGGCTTTGATGGCATTATTATTACTGACTGTCTGGAAATGCATGCGATATCCAAGCCATATGGTGTGGCCGAGGCAGCCATTCGTGCCGTGGAGGCAGGTGCCGATCTAATTCTGGTCAGTCACACACTGCAAGATCAAATTTCGGCTGTGGAAGCTGTTGTGGAAGCTGTTCGTACTGGACGAGTGGATGAAGCCACCATTAACCAGGCACTGGAACGTATTATTTCATGGAAGACAGCGCGTTGTGGTCATTGGAAGCATACGTTTGTCTCTATGGAAGAGAATGATGCTATATCAGATGGATCTGATGAGGATGGGATCACGTTCTCAACAAAAGAGAAAGATGAATCATCAAGGTCGCTGGCCTCCATCGAATCCAGATTGGATGAGATTGCTTCCAATAGCATTACTGTAGTTCAGAGTGATGGATTGCTTCCCTTAAACCCTGAGAAGAATGTGTATGTCATCTGGCCCGAGGTTGTGCAGCGGACAGAAGTGGATGAACCATGGTCTCATACAGATTCACTTGGCGTGGCGTTATCGCAGCTGAGAGGCGGAGTTCGGGAGCACAAAATAACGACACAGCCCACTTATGATGAAGCGGATCAGATACTGAAAGATGTGTCGGATGAAGATCAAATCATCGTATGTACTTACACTTCCGCAGGCCATCTTCCGAAAGGACAACATCATTTGGTTCAAAAACTTAGTGAGAAGCATTCCTTGATTGTAGTCGCTCTGCGTAATCCATATGATCTATTGGAGATTCCGACGCCGGGAAGTTATGTATGTACGTACGAGAACACTCCTGCAGTGGTTCGCGCATTGTCCCTCGTCTTAACAGGTGAATTGAAGCCAACAGGACGCTTGCCCGTCAGTTTACGTTAGCATATTCGTAAACTCTATATTCTCTATATCTCTCTGTGGCATGGTGCTTATTCAACCATGCTTTGGAGAGATTTTTTTATTGGGATTTGTGACAGGCAGCAATACAGAATTCGTTTTGAGTCGAAGGTGTAATAGATAACTATTTTCATAGTATTTTCGCTCTATTAAATGTTTACAATTCTTATCAAATATTTTTAGCAACTTTTCCCGGTACTAAGCGTCTAATAGTATGACTTTTTGAGGGGGATATTTATAAAATGGGAGCAGAAGGAGCCAAAGACAAAGAATGAATTTGAAGAAGAAATTATCCATACTTACCACTTTAGCTGTATTCCAAGCGTTTGCAGCGATTCCAGCGAATGCACTAGCAGCCGATCAAAGTGATACAACAACAACAAATACAGCCAATGTTAAATCCGTGGAGGTTGTGAAGAAAGAACAAACAATCTCGGAATCGGATGTAAAGTCTGGGTCAGATACAAAACAGCCTGATAACAATGATAACAATGCAGTCGAAGGAACAAACCCGGTGACGAATGAACCTACCGGTACAGATGTTACTCCGATTGACCCTGTTACAGACCCTGCTGATGAAGAGGATGCGGGAGAGGAAACAACAGTTCCAACAGCTCCAGTTGAGGTAGAGCAACCATCCACAAGTGGTCAATCTGTAGCCGGAAGTAAAGGCGGAGATCTGACACTTTATATGAACAGCAACAAAATGGTGCAAGACGGCAAAACATATCTTGCCGGACAGCCGATGGCTGTTAAAAATGGAGTATCTTATGTAGCGATCCGCGCACTGGTTGATCGGGTTGGTTATGAAGTGAAATATGACAATACAACCAAAGAAACCATTATTATTAGTGGCGAAGATGAGCTTCGCTTCAAAACAAATAGTAGCATTTACACTGTTAACGGTGAATCCAGAACGATGAAAGGCCCTGCCTATCAACAAAAAAATACGTTCATGGTGCCACTGACGTCGATTACTCAGGCACTCAATATTACTTATAAAGTTAATCAATCTGCCAAGACTGTTGTACTGAACCTGAATACAAAACCGGTAGCCAGCTTCACCGTACCAAAAGAGATTTTTGTAGGAGATACGGTGACCTACAACACTAAATCCAGCTCTCCAAAGGGATTGGACATCGTAGACGAGCGCTGGACTGGCCGTCAGGATTCGTTTGACCAACCAGGAACATATACGGTAACGTATGCTGTCCAGGATTCAAGCGGACAATGGAGTGATCCGTACTCTGTTACGATTCAGGTCCAAAAACCGAATCTTCCCCCTGTAGCGATGTTTACGACAGACAAGGAAGAGTACAAAATGGGTGAAAAGATCACTTATATTGATCAAAGCACCGATGATGAAAACGCTATTGTGAAAACCGAATGGGAAAACAATGCTCTGGCATTCTTTGTTCCGGGACCAAAGACAGTAACAATTACCGTTACGGACAAACATGGTGCTAGTAACAGCTATACCAAGAATGTCAATATCACAAATGAAACACTGTATACTATCTCTGATTTTAATCAGTTGTTCACGCCGGTAGGTGATAAGTTCAGCTTCAACGGCAGTGAAGTTCCTGCCATGGAGAAAGTTCCGTACACTTATTACGATGAGCAAAGTGTACTGATTCGTAGTAACAGCCCAGAAACCGTTAATTCGGAAGGGATTGTGTACAAAGAGTCTTCAATCGGTCAGACCCGTTTCATGATTCACCATGTAAATAACACCGGTAAAAATGTGAAAATGTACGTTGTTGCTACGAATAATAATATGTACGCAGCAACACTAGAGCAGCAAAATATGGGCTTCGCGGGTCCTTCGCCATTCGCAACAGTAGCCGGAAGGTTATCGATTGAGCGTTGGTTCCAGTCCATGCAAGATGGCACTGGAAAATTGAATGTTGTGTTGCAGCCAGGAGAGAGCAAATTGATTCTTACTGAACTCAATGCTCTTCCTATGAAGCAAGGGCAAGTAATTTCACTTTATTCTGATGTTTTCAGCGACTACAGGCTGGATTATAACATTATCATGATCGAAGAAAATAAAGATCCGATGGCTGTATGGTCCACACTGCCTGTTCTGGATCGTGATGGTGTGCACAACCGTGGTACGTATCCGAATGCAACACGTGTCATTACGTATGACCAAGAAGTAGGTTCGAAGCCCGCTCGTCTGCCGCTCGGGGATAATGCAAGTGACCCGAACCTGGTCGGCACAGACCCTATGGCCTATACGGAAGCTTCTAACGCAGGTAACTTCGGCGTACTTTACAAAATCACACTGAACAATGTGGCTCCGCGCACGCTGATCTCATTCAACCCTCGTGGTGGTAGATACTCGGGTGTAGCACTCGTTAATGGTCAGGTTGTGCAGATTTCGAATGGCAGCAAATCCTTAAGTGCACCAAATGAACAAAGTGTACTCTATCGTACAGGTTCGTATGGCGAAGCTGTAACGATTGTGTTCTCGGCTGCACCAGGAAGCAACCTTCCTGTCAACTTGCTGTTCACACCGCTTCCGACAGAGAAGTAATTGTTTCACCTTTTACCAGGAACGGACGGTTTGGAGTGAAAGCTTATATGCTATATATCCTGTCACCCCAAAAGTCGCCCGAAGGATTAAACATCTGAACCGTCAGGAAAGGACTCCATGTTCATGGGGTCCTTTTTAATTGTGACTGAAGCGACGACGGGCCCAGGTTCGTTCGTTGACTATGAACTTCATTTAAGGCATTATTAGTAGTATATAAATCAAGCATAATTATCAGCATTTGCATAAATTGATTCCACAGGTTAACGGGTACATTACCTAGACGAATAAAACCATTTCGTTCTAAGTATCGCTGTAATGGAACTCGCTCTTTGGGAGTTATGCATAATGCTCGAATGACAGGAGGTGCTTTAGATCATGCTGTCGACAGAACAGATTATTACTACCATGTCCTCGCAGGGGCTCCGCATTACGGATCAGCGGAAGACACTGGCCCGGTTATTTGCTGAATCCCCTGGGTATTTGACACCCAAGGACGTCTATGAATATATGGGTAAAACTTACAGCGGACTGAGTTTTGACACGGTGTACCGGAATTTGCGTGTCATGCAAGAATTGGGTGTGCTGGAGCAGGTCATCTTTGAAGATGGGGTGAAGTTCAGAGCACATTGCAGCGAGGATCACCATCACCACCATATGATCTGTCTGAAATGCCAAAAGACATATCCAATCGTTTTTTGCCCAATGCAGCTCGCAGATGCGCCTGAGCAATTTCAGGTTGTTGATCATAAATTTGAAGTTTTCGGGTACTGTAAGGACTGTGCTGACCATATGCCGGCCAAAGTGTCATCTGGTCATCAGCACACTCACGGGAAGCACTGACGATGAAGTTATCCCGCAGACTGGTTCAGGCTCCCATTCGGGTGTATCGCAGCTATATCTCTCCTTTGAAGCCGCCGACATGTCGTTTCTATCCCACTTGCTCGGCTTACGCGATGGAGGCGGTTGAGGTGCACGGTGCGTTCAAAGGATCATTGCTTGCGGCAAAGCGTATTGCGAAATGCCATCCGTTTCATCCAGGTGGAGTGGATCTGGTGCCGCCGAAGGCTGAAAAGACTGTGATGGTATCGGATTAACAATTCAATGGTCATTTTTGCCGGATTGAGTTGATTTAAGATTGCTGTCCACTTGACAAAGGAGGCAGTATTTCAGTATATTTTTGGTATGTACAGCTGTTCAAAAAGTTTGGTTTTCAGTACCAAGAAGAGGGGATGAAGCTAGAAATGGAGTAGCGGAGCGTAGGGAAACTACGTGAGTAACGGACATTTCGGCTGAATTTCATATTCGATGCTGATGATGCCACTAGGCATCATTCGTAATCAAAATTGGACTTTTTGAATAACTTCTATATGATTTCCAGTGAAGGGATAAGTACAGACACACCCCCAGTGCAGAGAGCCGGATGAGCTGAGAACCGGTCTGGGAGGAGGATGGAAAATGGTCCCGGAGGAACCTCTTTCGAGCGTGCAGACGTTGATTAGTACGGCTGTCGTAAGGCTGAGGCGTGATCCAGCGTTAATGGGCGGTCGAAGGACCGGCAGAGCCTGTGGTTTGCAAAAAGCACGGGGAATTTGGGTGGTAACACGTGAGAGCAACTCTCGTCCCATATAGGGACGGGAGTTTTTTGTGTTCTTTTTTAGGCAAATGTAATGAAAAAGCACGACCATATGAAGGAGGAGAAGTCATCTATGGCTGATCAAAAAACATTTTATCTGACAACACCGATTTATTATCCGAGTGACAAGCTGCATATCGGGCACGCCTACACGACTGTAGCGGGTGACGCCATGGTTCGTTACAAACGTCTGCGCGGCTATGCAGTTCGTTATTTAACAGGAACCGATGAACACGGACAGAAGATTGAACGCAAGGCACAGGAGAAAGGACAGTCACCGCAGGCTTTTGTAGACGACATCGTTGTGGGCATCAAGGAACTGTGGAACAAACTGGACATTTCCAATGACGACTTCATTCGTACGACGGAAGAACGCCACAAAACAGTGGTTCAGGATATCTTTGACCGTTTGTTGAAACAAGGGGATATCTACAAAGGTGAGTACGAAGGTTGGTATAGTATCCCGGATGAGACCTATTACACGGAAACCCAGCTGGTTGATGTGGAGAAGAATGACAATGGTGAAATTATTTCGGCCAAAAGTCCGGATAGCGGACATCCGGTGGAGCTGGTAAAAGAAGAATCTTACTTCTTCCGGATGAGCAAGTATGCTGATCGTTTGCTGAAATATTATGAAGAGAATCCAGGCTTTATTCAGCCGGAGTCCCGTAAAAATGAAATGATCAACAACTTCATCAAGCCGGGTTTGGAAGACTTGGCTGTATCCCGGACAACTTTTGAATGGGGTGTCAAAGTTAAAGGTGATCCGAAACACGTTGTATACGTATGGATTGATGCGTTGTCCAACTATATTACGGCTCTAGGCTATGGATCATCCGACGAATCGCTGTACAACAAATTCTGGCCAGCAGATGTACATCTGGTAGGGAAAGAAATTGTTCGATTCCATACGATTTACTGGCCGATTATGCTGATGGCGTTGGACCTACCTTTACCGAAGAAAGTATTCGCTCACGGTTGGCTGTTGATGAAAGACGGCAAAATGTCCAAATCAAAGGGCAATGTCGTTGACCCGGTAACCTTGATTGACCGTTATGGTCTGGATGCACTGCGTTATTACCTGCTGCGTGAAGTTCCATTTGGTTCAGATGGTACATTTACTCCAGAAAGCTTTGTAGAACGTGTAAACTCCGATCTGGCCAATGACCTTGGAAACCTGTTGAACCGTACGGTAGCCATGGTGGACAAATATTTCGAAGGCAAAGCGCCTGAATTTACTTCTGGTGTAACTGAATTTGATGCATCTCTTGAAGAAGCGGGTCTTGCTGCTGTGGAGAAAGTGGAGCAGGCTATGGAAAACCTGCAATTTTCCGTAGCACTAACAGCGATCAGTCAATTTGTTAGCCGCAGTAACAAATACATTGACGAGACTCAGCCTTGGGCTCTGGCTCGTGATGAAGCGAAACGCAATGAACTGGCATCGGTAATGTCGCATCTGATTGAAAGCTTGCGGATTGCTTCCATCCTCTTGCAACCGTTCTTGACACGTGCTCCGCGCAAAATCTGGGAACAACTCGGCATCCAGGAAGGTGAACTGACGGCTTGGGATTCAGCGAAGCAATGGGGCGTTATCCCGGCTGGAAACGCTTTGCAGAAGGGTGATCCAATCTTCCCGCGTCTGGACTCTGAACAGGAGATTGCATATATTGCTGAAGCGATGACTGGGGGCAAAAAAGCTGAAGTGCAGCCTGAGGCAGCTCAAGCTGATGCTGGAGGCTCTTCGGAAGCGGCTCAACCTGTCACAGCACCAGAAGGCAAAGAAGAGATCGGTATTGATGATTTCGCTAAAGTGGAACTTCGTGTCGCTCAAGTAATTGCCTGTGAACCAGTCAAGAAAGCCGATAAATTGCTGAAGTTGCAGCTGGATCTTGGCTATGAGCAACGTCAGGTTGTATCAGGAATCGCGAAGTTTTATTCACCTGAAGATATGGTTGGACGCAAAGTCATCTGTGTGACGAACCTCAAGCCTGTGAAATTGCGCGGTGAACTGTCCCAGGGCATGATCCTGGCAGCGTCTCATGGCGACCAGCTTACACTGGCAACAGTGCCTGATAATATGCCTAATGGTGCACAAGTGAAATAAGAATTTGACCCGTGCAACCAAGGATTTGATTTATATAGTTGTATAGAAGGTGGCTCGATGCGAATCGGGTCACTTTTTATTTTGGGATGAAATCGGATCTGATGCGAAGAAAACAAGCATATACTGTTATGAACTCCGTGCTCAAGGAAAGAATGAATAGGACAGAGCGGCTTGACAAGTTCGAGCAGGTTACCTATAATTCTTTCAGTAATGTTTACGATTAAGAGATGCGGAGTGAATACTAGTGAAACTTTATAATGGAAGAAATCTAGACCAGGTAAACCGGACTTTAGTGTCAGGTAGAAGAAGGCATATAAAATTGTTGCTCAGCGGTCTGCTTGTTCTTAGTTTGCTCATATTGTCAGCATGCGGTCAGAATAATTCGGAGAGTGCCAAGCTGGTGGAAGGCAAAGTGAACGTCATCACGAGTTTCTATCCTGTCTATGCGTTTACTTCGACTATTGGCGGAGAAGATGCAAATGTCATTAATTTGCTGCCAACTGGTGTTGAACCACATGACTGGACGCCGAAGAGCCAAGATATTGTGAATACATCCAAAGCCGAGTTGTTTCTATACAATGGTGCTGGTCTGGAAGGATGGGTCCCCAACTTCCTGAAGTCACTGAATAGTGATACCAAGGTGAAGTCAGTTGCAGTCAGTGAAGGGGTTACTCTATTGACTGCTGAAGGTGATGATGGACACGGTCATGGTGAAGAACAGGTGGATGAACATAGCGACAAACATGCAGATGAAGCTAATGCAGAGGACATCGCAGACCATCATGTGGACCCTCATACGTGGGTAAGTCCAAAATCGGCAATGGTAATGGCTGAGAATATTAAAAACAGCTTGGTTGAAGTAGACCCTGCACATAAAGAAGGATATGAACAACGTTATGAAGAGTTGCGGACCAAGTTGGAAACACTGGATCAACACTTTACGGATGAATTGTCCAACGTACCCAACAAGGAAATTGTCGTATCGCACCAAGCCTTTGGGTACCTTGCACGTGATTACGGGTTGACCCAGCATGCCATTATGGGACTTTCTCCAGATGCTGAGCCTACAGGCCAAGATATTGTGAAGTTGGCCAAGTTGGTGAAGGATGAAGGGATTAAATACATTTTCTTCGAAGAGCTGGTATCTGACAAACTGGCGAAAACTCTTGCCAATGAGGCGGGTGTAGAGACTATGGTCCTGAATCCGGTTGAAGGTTTAACCAAAGAACAGGCTGCCAACGGGGATGATTATTTCACCCTGATGGAGAAAAATTTGCAAAATCTGCTGATCGCATTAAAATAAGATAGACTGAAGGATTCGTTTGATCCTTATATATAATGAAGGGCGGCTTTGCCATGCAGCAAATCATGCCATTGTGTCATGATCCAATCATAGAGATCGAGAAACTATCATTTTCCTACGGTGACCAGCGAGTAATTGAAAATCTTGATTTTATGGTCCAGGAAAGGGATTTTGTCGGAATTATCGGTTCAAACGGGGCGGGCAAAACGACATTGCTGCGGATGTTGGTTGGACTTTTGCCTCCAGCTGAGGGAGATATCAAGCTATTCGGACAGTCGATCCGCCGATTCAAGGATTGGGAACGGATTGGTTATGTTCCGCAAAAAAATGCGTTTAACCCATTGTTTCCTGCGACGGTACGGGAAGTTGTGATGTCTGGCTTGTATAATAACAAGAATATGTTTCGCCGAATGTCTCGTAAATGTCAGCAGCAGTGCACAGATGCTATGCAGGTGATGCGGATTGAGGATTTGGCGAACAAACGGATCGGACAACTGTCCGGCGGACAGCAACAGCGTGTGTTTTTGGCACGGGCGCTTATTAATCATCCTGACCTGCTAATTCTGGATGAACCGACGGTGGGTATCGACGCCGAATCCCAGGCCAGCTTTTTCGAATTGATTACCCATATGCATGAACACCACCGGATGACATTCTTGATGGTATCACATGATATGGACCGGATGGAGAGTTATCTCGGTTCCAAAGCAGCAGTGACAAACGGAAAAATACATTTCCATGTCCGTCATTCCCATGAGGTGGAAGACTGCGCCGAGACTAATTTGCAGCATACCACCACCCAGGTACGTTAGACGCGAGTGCGCAACCAGATTAGAGCAAGGCCGAAGGAGTCGTGTGTGTTTTGGAAATTTTAATGAGTGATTTTTTTCAGCGGGCGTTGGCGGGGGGACTGCTAATCGGCATCACCGCACCATTAATCGGATTGTTCCTGGTGCTGCGCCGGTTATCCATGATTGGGGATACTTTGTCTCATGTAACTATCGCCGGGGTTGCACTTGGATTCCTGATTGAAGTGTATCCGATTGCGGTGGGGCTTATTTTTGCCGTGCTTGCGTCATTTGCAATAGAGAAACTGCGCAAGGCGTACAAAAGTTATGCCGAGTTATCGATCGCGATAATCATGTCCGGTGGGGTGGCGCTGGCTTCATTGTTCTTCACGCTGGGCAAAGGTTATAATACAGATGTTATGAGTTACCTGTTCGGCAGTATTTATACACTAGACTCCACGGATTTGAAGCTGGTCGGTGTGGTCACGCTAATCGTGGTCATCGTTGTAGCACTGTTACATAAGGAGTTTTTCCTGCTCAGCTTTGAAGAGGATGCCGCGGCGGTTACCGGATTGCCCGTGAAACTGCTTAACATGTTGATTACCGTGATGACAGCCCTTGTCATTAGTACGGCGATCAAAATCGTGGGTGCATTGCTGGTATCTGCACTGCTGACCATTCCGGTAGCTGTAAGCCTGCTGATGGCACGAAGTTTCAAATCGGCGATTATATTGTCCGTGGTCATTGGCGAAATTGCTGTGGTCATCGGACTGGTTGTGGCCGGGATCTGGAACCTTGCACCAGGAGCAACAATTGTACTTTTGCTTATTATGATGCTGATTCTTACGATGATTGGAAAAAAAGGGTTCCGAGCCTGAGTTTGAACGTGAGCAAGTGAGCCCCCAGGGAAGGGAGACATCCGCTTCATGCCTGATGTTAATGTGTGGCTGGCTTTTGTAGCAGGATTAGCTTCGTTTATATCGCCATGCTGTCTTCCGCTGTATCCATCGTATCTTTCATACATTACGGGGATGACGGTACAACGGTTGAAGGATGAGCGTAATCAGCGTGAAGTTCGCTTCAAGACATTGACTCATACGCTGGCGTTTATTTTGGGCTTCTCGGCTGTGTTTTATTCGCTCGGACTGGGAGCTGGATTGTTTGGCCAATTTTTCAATGATAACCGTGATCTCATTCGTCAATTATCTGCGATCTTGATTATGTTAATGGGTTTATTCCTGCTTGGTTTGTTCAAACCTCAGTTTCTGATGAAAGAGCGCAAGATAGATATGAAATGGAAACCAGCGGGGTACTTAGGCTCATTTATTTTTGGCATTGGTTTCTCGGCAGGCTGGTCGCCTTGTATTGGACCGATTTTGACTGCAATCATCGCGATGGCTGCGAGCGAACCGACAACCTGGTTGGCTTTAATTACGGGTTATACGGCCGGATTTGCGTTACCGTTCTTCATTCTGGCCTTTTTCATCGGTTCTACACGCTGGATCTTGCGTTATTCCAATATCATGATGAAAGCCGGAGGCGCATTAATGTTGTTCCTCGGTGTGCTGTTATTCACAGATCAGATGACGAAAATTACGATCTGGCTACAGCAAATTACACCAGACTGGATGATTATCTAGCGCATCAACAAGGTTTTTTGCTTTACTCCACGGTTATTCTAAATAAGAACAAAGCAGGCTACATGAAAACCAGAATAATTCTGGGCTCATGTAACCTGCTTTTTTAATCAATGGCTGTTGTTAAAGCTGCCAGTGCTGGATCTACGCTTAGGTGAAGTAATCAATGTTGGCCAGTGGGAAATGCTCAAAAATGCGCTCGGTAATAAATTCCCGCAGGGCATCCTGCTGATCATCTTTATACACATATTTGTACTGGCCCCAGCGGCCCCATTTCATTTTCCGCTTTTCGATATCCATCTCCAGCTTGGTTTTGGGGTATCGCTTCTCAATGGTGGCTTTTGCCGTTTTGGTAAAACGGTGCTGGATCATCTCAAAGGTTAGATCCTTGGTTGCTTCTTCGGGAAGTGTATCGGCAAGCTTTTGTAAAAGCTCACTATATCCTTCTTCCCATCCGTCGTACCACATAATTGGGGCAATAATGAATCCGAGCGGATATCCGGCATGAGCTATTTTGCCTGCGGCTTCAATACGCTCATTAAACCTTGAGGTGGCTGGCTCAAAATTTTTGATCACATAATCGGAATTCACACTAAATCGGATACGAGTGTGTCCGTTATGTTTGATGTTTAATAAAGGATCTACATGATGATATTTGGTAACAAAGCGAAGTCGTCCGTGCTCCTCTTCCGCCATAAAACGAATTAGGTCACCGAGATTTCCTGTAATATGCTCCAGACCTACAGGATCTGATGTACATGCTGCTTCAAAACGGGTAAGTTCAGGTGCACGTTCCTCAATGTATCCCTTAGCAGCCTCGATGATCTCTTCGGTGTTTACATAGACACGGACATAGGGCTTGGCCCCAAGTGTTGTCTGAAGATAACAATAATGACAGTGGCCCATACAGCCTGTGGAGATGGGAATGGCATATTCGGCTGAGGGCTTCGATTGGTCAAACTTGAGTGTTTTACGCACGCCGACGACAAGAGTACGCTTCGCCATTCGGTACTTTTCCTGTTCCGTTTCACCAGGGAGATTGGTAATTCGATTATGGGATGTCGTCATCTGATATGGGATATCCCTAGAGGTAACCCATTCCATAATCCGTTTACCTTTCTCATATTCCAGCGCGCCGGGTTCAAAATACACCAAATCGGGAATAAAGGGTTTAGTGCCTTTTGCTTTGCGAACGGGTGGTTGCGCTACACTTGTACTCACGAAATCACTCCTTTCAATACGGAACCTTGCTTAGTTTGCCTCGTTTAGAGATAAGTCACCCTTGCCAATACTTGCGTAAAGGTGAGGAATTTAAGCGACGAGGAGTGTTATATGGACTGTAAATAGTGAATGAATTGTGCAGGACTTGCCAATGCGTATTGATAACATGTATCATTATAAGATAGTGATCAGGCAAGAATATTGTCGGTCAGAGAGAAGAGAGGGAAGCAGATGCCAACGCCCAGTATGGAAGATTATTTGGAGCGTATATACAAATTAATTGATGAAAAGGGCTATGCTCGTGTGTCTGATATAGCTGAAGGTTTGGAAGTACATCCTTCATCGGTGACGAAGATGATCCAAAAGCTGGACAAAGACGAGTACCTGATCTATGAGAAGTACCGCGGGCTGGTGCTTACGCCAAAAGGCAAAAAGATGGGCAAACGGTTGATGGAGCGCCATCATCTGCTTGAACAATTTTTGACGACGATTGGTGTTCAGGAAGAAAACATTTACCAGGATGTTGAAGGGATTGAACACCATTTGAGCTGGGATTCCATTACCTGCATTGAATCTTTGGTTGAATATTTCCGCCAGGATGAGACTCGACTGCGTGATCTTAAAAGTATTCAGGATGTCATGAGCAATACAGAATCTTAATTTTTTAAAGCCAGACTTAACTGAAAAAATTACAATGAATACCCATTCAAAATCAGAGGATGCACCTGCCGCTAAAACGGTAGGCAGCATCCTTTTGCATTTTTCTGACCAAAATTTGGCGATAATTCGCAACTTAACAATCATTAGGAGCGTCTATTAAACTAGCAGAATTTGCCGCGAATTTATAATTATTTTGGAGGATTGCACTGATGAAGCTTCGTAACGGATTAATCCTGCTGCTCATTTTTGTTCTGGGTTTACAAACCTCAGGACTGACGGCGCAGGCAGCTAGTCAAAAGGAAATTGTGATTTATTTGGATGGTCAGCGTTTGGAGTCGGATGTGTCACCTTACATTTTGCCCAAAGTAAATGTAACGATGGTTCCACTGCGCGTCATTAGCGAAGGGCTGGGTGCATCTGTGCTCTGGTCACAGGCTACCCGCACGGTTACGATCAAGAAATCCGATTCAGTCATTACGATGACGAGTGGACGCCAGCAGGCAACGGTGGACAGTAGCGTGGTTGATCTTGATGCGTCGGTAGAACTGAAGCAAGGTCGTGTCATGGTACCGATTCGATTTGTCAGTGAGAACTTGGGAATTCAGGTCACCTGGAACCAGTCTGAGCAGACGATTAATCTGGACACAGGCAATGCTCCCAATCCTACACCAGTGACACCAGCAGAGCCTGGAGGGACGGGAACTACGCCAAATACAGATGAGATGCGAGGAGCCTGGATTTCGACTGTAAATGGAGACTGGCCTTCTTCTAGTGCCAAAGGAAATGTAGAAAAACAAAAGTTGGAGTTCATTCAGCAGCTTGATACGTTGAAGGATATGGGGATCAATGCCGTATTTGTTCAAGTGCGAGCCAATGGGGATGCGATCTATCCATCAGGTCTTGTACCGTGGAATAGTGTGCTAACAGGTACACAGGGGAAAGATCCTGGGTATGATCCACTTGCATTTATGATCGAAGAAGCACACAAACGTGGCCTTGAGTTCCATGCCTGGTTCAACCCGTTCCGGGCTACTAATTCGGCAACGACAACCGGGCTTGCAGCCAATCATGTATCCAAGCTTCATCCGGACTGGATTGTTAACGCATCAGGCAAACTGTATATTAATCCAGGCATTCCGGAAGCAAGACAGCATATTATTGATTCCATCATGGAAGTGGTTAATCAGTATGATGTTGATGGCGTACATTTGGATGACTACTTCTATCCTTCCAATGTAACGTTTAATGATGATGCGGCTTTCAAAGCATACAACACATTGAATACGAGTGACCGTGCCGAATGGCGCCGGGACAATATCAATCAATTCGTCAAGCAGCTTGGAGAGAGCATCCACAAGGTGAAAGCTGGCGTAGAATATGGCATTAGCCCATTTGGTGTATGGCGTAACAAATCGGTTGATATGACAGGTTCTGATACAAAGGCCGGAGTAACTGCTTATGACAGCATGAATGCAGATGTACGGACATGGATCAAGCAGGAGTGGATTGACTATGTTGCACCCCAAGTGTACTGGAGCATGACACTAAGTGCAGCACGATATGACAAGGTGGTTGACTGGTGGGCCAATGAAGTGGCAAATACCGATGTGAAATTGTATATTGGTCACTCTCCTTATAAGCTGGGCACACCGGAAATCGGGTGGCAGACATCCCAGGAGATCATTGATCAGCTTATATATAATGAGAAATATGATACGGTGAAAGGGGATATTTTCTTCAGTTCACAATACCTGACGAAAAATCCGCTTGGACTGATTACCAAATTAAAAGCCTATTATGGACTGTAAAACAATTTAACGTAATATGACCAACCCCTGTTCTCATACAGTTGCAGTAGTAGCATGGACTGCCTGGAGAACGGGGGTTTTATTGTGTTGATTAACGGAGTATTTGAAGGTGGCGGCGTAAAGGGGATTTCACTTGCTGGCGCTGTAAAGGGTGCGGAGGATCACGGTGTTGAGTTCAATCGCGTAGCGGGCACGTCAT
The DNA here is from genome assembly GCF_032399705.1 of Paenibacillus sp. BIC5C1. Taxonomy (NCBI): domain Bacteria; kingdom Bacillati; phylum Bacillota; class Bacilli; order Caryophanales; family Paenibacillaceae; genus Paenibacillus; species Paenibacillus sp. BIC5C1. The sequence goes on along the minus strand of NZ_CP135922.1, from coordinate 4,747,502 downwards.
CGGGTTCTATCGTAGCTGCTTTGCTGGCGGCTGGCTATTCGGCGGAAGAGATGAAAGGCATTATCGAGAATACGCCGTTTGCTTCGTTGCTGCGACGTTCTCCCATATTTGATACCAAGTGGATCGGACCTGCCGCAAGGCTGTTTTTGAAGAAAGGTTTATATTCTGGGGAAGCTCTGGAAAGCTGGATTCGGGATATGCTGAAAAAAAAGGGGGTGCGGACGTTTGCTGATCTGCCTCCAGGTAAGTTGCTAATCATTGCATCTGATATTTCCAATGGTACCATTTTGGTGCTTCCAGACGATATTAAACGATTCGGAATTGATCCTTCGAAACTGGAAGTAGCCAAGGCCGTACGTATGAGCTGCAGTATCCCCTACTTCTTCGACCCGGTTGCCATTCGCAAATCCCCGATTCTATCCAAAGGTTTACGTTTTGCGGACCAGTTTGTTTACGTCGTGGATGGCGCATTACTCAGCAATTTTCCGCTCTGGCTGTTTGATGGAGAGCGTACAGAACGTGGAGGAGACATCATCCCTGTAGTCGGTTTTAAGATGGTTGGCAAAACCGATGGAGAGCCAGCTAGAATCAGAGGACCTCTAAGCATGCTTCAGGCATTGGTCGAAACGATGCTTACTGCTCATGACGAGCGATATATCGAACAGGTTAATCGATTCCGTACTGTGAAAATTCCTACCCTTGGAATTAAACCTACGGAATTTCACCTTTCCATACAAGATAGCGCAGCTTTATATCAATCTGGTGTTACCGCTGGTACTGAATTTTTCAGTGGGTGGAATACCAAGATATATGGTGAACAGCTGGACAAACAGAAACGAGAGCTAAGAAAGAAACAAGCGGAGAACCCGCCGCTGACTCCTGTATAAAAATGAAAAAGCAATTCTCCGCATGTTTGGAGAACTGCTTTTCTGTGTGTTTCGTCTGTATTAGCGCTCTAATGATACTTGGGTACGTCTTCATCACTTTTACCCTTTTGTCCCTGAATGACTTGGAAAGGATAATCCTTGCGTTTTTTGGAAGAACCGCTACTTTTTCGGGCACCAGACTGTGCATTAACTTTAGCCATGGTTTTAGCCGATGGTTTGATCTTCGGTGATGATGTCTTGCGTGCCCAGCGGCGGGGCGGATATTTATAGAGCAGGAACACAACTCCGAACACGACGAGGGGGATGATAATTTGGGATATACCTCCACTTCCCAGCCTAGTCAAGATTCCAATAGCAGCGAGTGCGATGAACGTCCAAAATATGATTGCCTGCTTCTTCATATCATTCACCCTTTCACAGGATCAAGTGTTGCAACAGAAACTTCCGACGTGGCCGATACGTTTGCGAGTTTGGCATCCAATTCACGCATACGGTTAAACGAAGCGATGGATACTTCTACCTGTTCATTTGTTGGCTCTTTGGTTGTCAGCAATTGCAGCCACAGCCCCGGGTATCCGAGATAACGAAGTACAGGAATGTCACGTACCGAGTTGGTCATCTTCAACAATTCGAATGAAATACCGAGTACTACTGGCAACAACAGTAACCGCTGTCCCATACGTTCCCAGAGGTTGTCGTATGTGAAGAGCGAGTACAAAAATATGCCGATAATGACAGTCAACATAATAAAACTGCTTCCGCAACGATAATGCAGACGGCTATACTTCTGCACATTCTCTGGTGTAAGTTCTTCTCCGGCTTCATGAGCACTAATGACTTTATGTTCAGCACCATGGTATTGGAACAAACGTTTAATCATTGGTGTCTGAGAAATCAGCCACAGATAGGCAAGCAACAGAATCAGCTTAATTCCGCCTTCCAGTAAATTATGCAAAAACTGATTGTCGAATGCATTTTTGAACAGAAAATTCTCAATGACAACCGGCAACAATGTAAGCACAATTTTACCAAAGAGGAACGAAAGGATAGCTACTGCAGTAACGCCGATAATCATGCTAAGGCTCCAACCTGAGCCTTCTTTTTCTTTTTGCTTTGCTTTTTCTTCAGGTTCCAGTTCATCATCAGCATATGCGTCAGCAGAATAATTGAGATGTTTGCTTCCTTTGACGCTCGAATCTATAATGCTGACAATCCCGCGCAGTAGTGGAATCCGCCGCAATTTCATGACCCAGGACTTGTCTTGCTTGGGAACTTCCAGATACGTAATTTCGCCGTCTTTTCTTCGCACAGCTGTAACGTTGACATGTTTACCGCCAAACATTACGCCCTCAATGACAGCTTGCCCCCCGTAGCTGACAGGCTTGGATTGTTGAGGCAAATTATTCACCTTCCTATTCTGTTCTAGGCCTTCATGGTTGAAGGCAGTTTTATAACCCTATTGTATCGAATTTTGAGAGCAATTTCTAGTTTACGAGTCGATACAGGACCGATGTTGTTAACTTTGTCCTGATTTGTACATACTACCCGGTAGAGTTAGGACGAAAATGGAGATTTATTCACAGTTTTGCAAACTGAAGGTGAAGGAGAATATCGATGACAGAGCACACGAGTGAACACACATCCCATAAGGAAAATCAGCGTGCTGAAAAAGGAGAGCAGAAGGACCGGGGGAGACGTCCTACCCAGCGACAAGGCCAGGCACATTATTTCACCAAGCCGTTCCCTTTTGCAGTGGAGCTAGGTTTTTTCGCAGGTTTCATCTGGGGAGGTTTGCATTGGCTGTTCTATCTGCTTCATTTTACGATTGTGCCATTGGGATTTTTGGCTGAACCATTTTTCAAACACAACTTCATCTATACTGCAGCAGGGCATTTGACCGGATGGCTGTTTTTTATTGTCTTTTCCGTTCTCACCTCCCTGATTTACACGTTCACTTTGAAAAAATGGAAAGGTCCGCTTCCAGGCATGGGATACGGAATTTTTTGGTGGCTCATTATCTTTGTCCTGGTAGGTCCCAAACTGGATATGGTGAAGCCCTTAAACCGCTTAACCTGGGATTCAATCATTACAGAATTTTGTTTCTTTTTGTTATGGGGACTGTTTATCGGCTACACCGTAGCCATGGAGTTCACGGATGAACGGAAACGTGAGCCAGAGCAAGCGGGAGCATAGCCGCAAAAAAGCTTCTCAATCCGGCAATAGCTGTGTTAAAATAGCAGATGGTTATTTGCAGAAAGGGTGGAGCAGCTATGAAACGGATTGTTGTAATCAATGGCCCGAACCTGAACATGCTCGGTGTACGTGAACCCGGCATCTATGGAACGCTTAGTCTGAAGGATATTGAGGACAAAATTCGCAGACAGGCCGAGGAGCTGGGCGTCTCCATCGCTTTTTATCAATCCAATCACGAAGGGGACATCATTGATCGAATTCATGCAGCGATGGGCGATGCAGACGGAATCATGCTGAATGCCGGAGCGCTGACCCATTACAGCTATGCTGTGCGTGATGCCATCAATGCCGTAAAAGTTCCTACAGTAGAAGTACATCTATCCAACATTCATGCACGCGAAGCGTTCAGACATCATTCAGTAATTGCTGCAGAAACAATCGGGCAAATTGCCGGATTTGGCGAAGTAAGCTATGAACTGGGGCTGCTGGCTCTCGTGCGTCATCTGGACAAACAAACCTGAGCCGGGGACCCGGGAATGTGAGAGAAAGAAGGGTTACCGATGGAAAACAAACGAGTAAATAAGTTGCGTGAGGCCATGCATGAACATGAACTCACGGCTATGCTGATTACAAATCCGATTAACCGTCGTTATATGACGGGTTTTACAGGTTCAGCAGGATATGTGCTGATTACGGAACAGGAAGCTTATCTGCTTACCGATTTCCGTTACATGACACAGGCGCCGCAACAAGCCAAAGGATTTACCGTTGTGGAACATGGACCAAAACCGTTGGAATCCGTACGCGAATTGCTTGCATCGGCAAATATCAAACAGGTTGGCTTTGAGCAGGATCATGTCACTTATGGCACGCATACTGCTTATGCTGAAGCACTTCAGTCCATTGAATTGAAAGCTGTATCCGGTATAGTGGAGCAACTTCGCATGTTCAAGGACGAAGATGAGATCGCTGTAATGCAAAGAGCTGCGAATCTGGCAGATGCAACATTCAGTCACGTTTTGCAATTCGCAAAACCGGGTATGACTGAACGTGAAGTGGATTTGGAGATGGAGTTTTTCATGCGCAAACATGGAGCAACCTCATCTTCATTCGACACCATTGTGGCATCGGGTGAACGTTCTGCTATGCCTCACGGTGTAGCAAGTGGCAAAGTCATCGGACAAAATGAGTTAATTACATTTGACTTTGGTGCACTTTTGGATGGATACTGTTCAGATCTGACACGTACCATCGCAACGGGCACACCTGTACCTGAACTGCGTAAAATTTACGATATCGTACTGGAAGCCCAGTTACATACGCTGGCGAACCTGAAACCGGGCATGACCGGGCGGGAAGCAGATGCATTGGCACGTGATATCATTGCAGGGCATGGCTACGGAGAGCAATTCGGACACAGCACGGGCCACGGTCTGGGCATGGAAGTCCATGAGGCTCCTCGTTTGTCCAAGCTTAGCGACGATGTATTGAAACCGGGCATGGTGGTAACCGTTGAACCGGGTATCTACATTGACGGCCTTGGCGGCGTGCGTATCGAGGATGACGTGGTGATTACCGAGACAGGTATTCACATTTTGACGAATTCGGACAAGAAGTTCACCGTAATCGGCTAAATTACAGCCGACGGTAATATAAGACGATTTTTAATTTATAGATACCTGTTATTGCTGATTGTTCTGGACCATTTCAAAAGTAGTGAAGGGAGCGGAATCGATTCTGAAGAAGCGAAGCGCTCGCCTTTGTCTCCTCATTTTAAACCTTATTAAAGTCTAATCGGGAAAATGAGGGGACAACAGCGATCGGAGGAACGATCCGAACCCGTAACGGTCACGTCGCACATGGTCATCAATTCAGAATGAACCCACCTTTAAATTAACCCATCGTCTTATATCACCTACTTTTCAACCATATCAGGAGGGATTTTTTGTGATTTCAGTAAACGATTTTAAAACAGGCTTGACCGTACAAGTAGACAACGACATCTATACCGTACTTGATTTCCAACATGTTAAACCAGGTAAAGGCGCTGCCTTCGTACGTTCCAAGCTGAAAAACTTGCGCAACGGTAACACCGTTGAGAAAACATTCCGTGCAGGTGAAACTATCGGCCGTGCCATCATCGAAAACCGTGGCGTATCCTACCTGTATGCTAGTGGTACAGAGCACACATTCATGGACAACGAAACATATGATCAGTTCACACTGACAAGCGACCAACTGGAATGGGAATTGAACTTCCTCAAAGAAAACATGAACGTAAAAATCGTTAGCTACCAAGGTGAAATTCTCGGAATTGACTTGCCTACAAGCGTAGAGTTGAAAGTTATCGAGACCGAGCCAAGCGTAAAAGGTAACACAGCACAAGGCGCTACAAAAAATGCTAAAGTTGAAACAGGCTTGAATGTACAAGTGCCATTGTTCATCAACGAAGGCGATGTCCTGCTGATCGATACTCGTGAAGGTAAATACTCTTCCCGCGCGTAACGTTCACATGGTGTAAGCTAAATAAAGCGTTAATTCAACCCTTTGCCGTTTCTCTGGCAAAGGGTTTTTTCGAAAAAAGATTAGCCTATCAGGCGCTTTCGTAATATACTGGGTTAAAGTCATTTTTCGGAGAGAATAATGACGATGGACATCAATTATGCATACTGCACAAGGTAGGGAGTGGATTTGCGTTGTCATTGTACGTCATGAAATTTGGGGGCAGCTCGGTCGGAGATACAGAACGCATGAAGCGTGTAGCCGGACGTGTTGTAGAAAAAGCGGATGAAGGACATCAGTGTGTAGTCGTGGTTTCGGCCATGGGGGATACCACGGATGATTTGATTGATCAGGCGAAACAGCTGAACAGTGAATTGCCTGCACGTGAGATGGATATGCTTTTGACTACGGGAGAACAGATCTCGATTTCATTGTTATCCATGGCGATTCAGGCGCTGGGCCGCAAAGCCATTTCATTTACAGGCTGGCAAGCGGGATTTCGTACAGAGCCGGTACACGGCAAAGCTCGGATTAACGATATTCATCCGGAACGGGTGAATCAGGCGTTGGCAGAAGGCAACATTGTAATCGTTGCAGGCTTCCAGGGAATGACGGAAGACGGCGAGATTACGACGCTTGGCCGCGGCGGATCGGATACAACAGCAGTAGCTTTGGCAGCAGCCATCAAGGCTGACGCTTGCGAGATTTACACGGATGTAGACGGTATTTATTCCACCGATCCACGAATCGTGAAGGTTGCACGCAAGCTTAAGGAAATTTCGTACGACGAGATGCTGGAACTTGCCAATCTGGGAGCAGCGGTATTGCATCCGCGTGCAGTTGAATACGCGAAGCATTCCGGTGTGCCTTTGATTGTACGATCCAGCTTTAACCATAATGAAGGAACGGTTGTGAAGGAGGAAGCAACAATGGAACAAGGCGTGGTAGTTAGTGGAATTGCCTATGACAAAAATGTGGCTCGCATCAGTATTCTGGGTGTACCAGACGTACCGGGGGTTCTCGCTGAAGTATTTGGTGCCCTTGCATCAGAACAGCTGGATGTCGACATTATCGTTCAGAGCGGTGTGATGGATGGTAAAGCAGACTTCTCGTTCTCTGTTGCGCTATCTGACCGGGAGAACGCACTGCGTGTCATTGAAGCTCTTCATAGCCGCCTGCCTTACCGTGAAGTTACTTCTGAAGAAAACCTGGTTAAAGTCTCCATCGTTGGTGCAGGCATGGTTAGCCATCCTGGTGTTGCTGCGAAGATGTTCAAAGTCATCTCGGGCGAAGGTGTTAGCATTAAAATGGTCAGCACTTCCGAAATCAAGGTATCTTGTGTAATTGATGGAGAGAAGCTTCATGACGTAATCAAGGCGCTGCATACAGCGTATGATTTGGATACAGCTGAGCAAGCCGTAATTGGTGGACCGCAAGTTCGCAGATAAAGAGCGGAAATTGTAAAGAAACACCAAAGGTGTACTGTGAGTTCCCATTCGGGATCACAGTACACCTTTTTAGATTGTTCACAGCAATTTAAACAACGGTTCCTTACGCGTTCCTCTAAAAGGTTGCATCCGGTTCCCTTCACCCATCTCTGGAACGCAGTCCAGCAAGTTCAATTGGGTACAATACGTTACGTCATGCATCCTCCCCAACCTCTCCAATCTTCGGCCACCAGCGGATACTCTAATCAGATCGGGTAATTTGTCCTCGGCATGAGTAGCCGCCTGATGAAGAGCCAACCCCAAATCGTTCAGCATAATGGGAAAAGGAGATTGTCGGTACAACTCCTCGATAATGCTGCCTGCACATAAACCATCCTCCAGCGCAAACTCATCCTGATCCCCGGCGCATAACAATAAGATATCCCGGCGTAGCTCGCACAGAACAGCCGCCACAGCTTTCACATTGAGAAATGAGCCTGCAAACACATGTCTGGCCTTGGATGCCTTGATCAAGGCACGCGTACCATCTGTGGTAGTCAGAATAATGGTTTTACCCGCAATATTTGGAGTCATATATTCATAGGGGGAATTACCCACCTCGAATCCTGTAATTTTTTTATCAAAACGCTCCCCGCCTCGAATGGCATCCTTCACGTTCAATTGTTTCGCTTGAGGAACAGTTTCTACAGCAATAATATCCGCTGCATCGTATGCCAGTGCCGTAACAATGGTACTGGTCGTTCGCAACACATCGATAACGACCACACAGCGTCCTGCAATATCCATTCTTCGAACTTCATTCACATTGCCTACCACATCGACTCGCATCCCCCACAACTCCTTTCTATATTTGGGGATAGTTGATTCTGTCCTTTTTTATCCCGGAATGTTTATCACCTGTCTGCAAGCACTATATGCACTTGGATCTAGACGGGTGCCTAGAACTGAAATAGTAGGCTGGGTCTATGATTTTTAACTCTCCTCCCTATTTTGAAGAAAATGATAGATTTCAGCGTCATAAATTCAATGTACACACATAAACTTGAGATATGAACAAGCACCAGGAACGCAATAAAACCGAATTCAAGGTTGGAGGGGCCTATTCATGATGGTGAACTGGAAGGATCTCTTTCCGGAACCGATTCGAACCATTCTGGGAAGAATGCCGCCCGCTTTATTGGATAAAGTGGAGGAAGTACGTATCCGTGAAGGAAGACCACTGGAAATCAATGCAGGAGACACTTATCACTTCCTCACACCCCAGGGCAGTCCGACTTCGAAGCCTGATGAAGCCTATATTCCCTTAAAAGAGGTAACACACAGGCTGCTGGATCTGATCAGCAATCATTCGCTTTATACATTGGAAGAGGAGCTGCGTAAAGGGTTCATCACCATTCCTGGCGGGCACAGAATCGGACTGGCTGGCCGGACGGTGTTAAGTGGAGGCCGCGTCGAATACCTGCGCGACATCAATGGATTTAATGTCAGGGTGGCCCGAGAGATTCACGGAGTCGCTGATCGGATTCTGCCGTATCTGTTGGACATGAAAAGTGGACAGGTCATGCACACCTTAATTCTTTCACCTCCGCAGCAAGGCAAGACCACATTACTGCGGGATCTGGCAAGACAGATTAGCAGTGGTACCAAACTTACGGGTGTCAATGAACTTGTTCAGGGCATACGTCCACGTCTAAAGGTTGGCATCGTTGATGAGCGGTCTGAAATCGCTGGAAGCTACAAGGGCGTACCTGGATTTGACGTAGGACCTCGTACAGATGTCATGGACGGATGTCCAAAGGCTGAGGGCATGATGATGATGCTTCGCTCCATGTCTCCCGATGTCCTGATCGTGGACGAGATAGGCCGACCGGAAGATGCTGAGGCGGTCATGGAAGCACTCCATGCAGGCGTATCTGTCATCGCTACTGCGCATGGTCGTGATCTGGCTGAGCTTTCTTCAAGACCTGCACTGAGAACCCTGATCGTCGAGCAGATGTTCCAACGCTATGTACAGCTGCAACGGACGAGCCGGGGCATGACCTTTCGATTGGCCGATGGCAAAATGCGTGGTCTCCAGCAGGCGGAAGTGGGAGGTGAGGCCTTTGGTTAACATGCTCGGTGCCGTCATCATTCTGCTGGCCAGTACCCTCGCCGGATTCTACAAAGCAAGGCAGTATGCCTTGAGGCCAAGACAACTGCGAGAATTAATCGCCGCTCTCCAGCGGTTGATGACAGAGATTAACTACGGGCTGACCCCGTTACCTGATGCCATGGGGAAAATGGGAGCCCAGACAAAAGAGCCTGTTCGGACCCTATTTCTCCACGCAGCCAAACAGATGGAACCACCTCATGGACATACTGCTCGTGAGAGTCTTAAGTCTGGTATAGAAGAGGCGTGGGGAAGATCAGCCATGAAGGCGGACGAGCGGGAGGTCATGCTGCAATTGAGCTTCAGCCTTGGCACCAGCGATCGTCAGGATCAGACCAAGCACATCTCGTTAGCCATTCAGCAACTTATGCATGAGGAATCCCGTGCCCAAGCCGATCAAATGAAATATGAACGAATGTGCCGCAGTCTCGGGATGCTTGTCGGAGCGTTAATCGTCATTCTGATCTTCTGAAATAGCCGGGATAGTGAGGTGCCAAGGTCATGAATTTAGAAGTGAACGCAATCTTTCAAATTGCGGGCATCGGAATCATTATTGCAATGATTCATACGGTGCTGAAACAAATGGGAAAGGAAGATATGGCTCACTGGGTGACCGTGATCGGATTTGTCGTCGTATTGTTCATGGTGGTCCGCATGCTGGACAGCCTGCTGCAAGAGATCAAATCGATATTTCTTTTTCAATGAAAACGGTCATGAAGCCGGGATGGTGGTGACCTGTGGAAATTATCCAAGTTGTAGGTCTGGCGCTCATCGCAACGGTGCTCATTCTAGTTATCAAAGAACAGAAGCCCATGTTTGCTTTTCTGATTGCTGCTGCTACCGGAATCGTAATCTTCATGCTGCTGATTGGCAAGATTGGCGCGGTAATCGAAGTGTTAAAACGGCTTGCCGAAAATTCAGGCATGGAGAGCATTTATCTGAAAACGGTACTGAAAATTATAGGTATAGCGTACATTGCTGAATTCGGAGCACAGATCGTCAGGGATGCAGGCCAGGAGAGCATAGCTTCCAAAATTGAACTTGCTGGCAAGGTGCTGATCCTTGTACTCGCGATACCGATCATCAGCATTATTATCGAAACCGTCATGAAGCTGATGCCGGTGTAGAGGGAGGCGTGCGGACTTCATATGAAAATGATGCATCACAAGCCGCAGTGGCGCCTTACCTTCGTGCTGACGCTGTGTTTTCTGTTTGCGATCATGGGACAGGTATTCGCGGGTTCTCCCTCGGGAGAGTGGATGCAGCAGCAGGCTGACCAGCTTCCCAAGGATCAGGTAGAAAAATATTGGGACCAACTCATGCAACAATACGGTGGTTTTTTCCCCGAAGGAAAAACGCCTTCCTTTATGGATATGTTAATGCCCGGCAATGAAGGGTTTAGCCTGAAATCAGTGTTTATAGCAATTGGAACCTTCATGCTGCATGAGATTTTATATAACGGCAAACTTCTGGTCACGATTGTGATGTTAAGTGTGCTGAGCATGATTCTGGAGACATTACAGACCGCTTTTGAGAAAAACAATATTAGCAAAATCGCATACTCCATCTGTTATATGGTCATTATTATCATCGCTATAAACAGCTTCAGTGTGGCGATTGGATATGCCAAGGATGCCATAGCCAGCATGATCAACTTTATGATGGCCATGGTACCCCTGTTGTTTACGCTACTGGCTTCAATGGGGAATGTGATTACCGTTTCTGTGACCCATCCGCTGATCATTTTCATGATTCATCTGGTTGGTACATTAATCCACATGCTGGTGTTCCCGCTACTCTTTTTCTCAGCCGTATTACATCTCGTCAGCTCCTTGTCCGACAAGTACAAGCTTACACAGCTGGCAGACCTGTTACGGAACATTAGTGTGGCTCTGCTCGGTATACTGCTTACGATGTTTCTGGGCGTAATTTCGGTTCAGGGGGCATCGGGCTCTGTGGCAGATGGGGTCAGTCTAAAAGCGGCGAAGTACATCGCAGGCAACTTTGTCCCCATTGTTGGCCGAACGTTTGCGGATGCAACGGACACGGTTATCACAGCGTCACTGCTGGTGAAAAATGCAATCGGACTAACAGGTGTCATCATCATCTTGTTTCTATGTGCGTTTCCTGCACTTAAAATTCTGACGTTAGCCCTGATCTACAACATAACTGGCGCGATCATGCAGCCGTTAGGAGATACGCCGATTGTAGGATGTCTGCAGGCGATAGGCAAAAGCATGCTTTATGTATTTGCAGCACTGGCGGCTGTGGGACTGATGTTTTTTCTGGCAATCACGATCCTGCTAACCGCAGGCAATCTGACCGTCATGATGAGATGAGGGGATGCTTGAGAGAAAGGGGCTGGAAGGATGGGGTGGCTGAGCAGCTGGCTCCGGGAATTGATCATGATCGTTCTACTGGCGACTTTCGTGGATATGTTGTTGCCCAATCGATCCATGGAGCGTTATGTCAAGCTTGTGCTGAGCCTTCTTATCCTGCTGACCCTGTTATCGCCCATAACGAAGCTTTTGAAAAGTGATCCGGTTGGCGAGCTTAAGCGAGCGATGACCGCCATGGATTCGCCATCTGATGGAAATGCAACACTTGAACAGATTTTGGCTCAAGGCAGGCGGCTGCAATCCAATGAACAGGAACAGTCGCTGCAATGGACAGCCAAAGAGCTGGCTAACGTAATGAAAGGGCAAATTGAAGAAACAACCGGGGAGAGAGTGCAGTCTGTTGAGGTAAAGCTCGCAATGGATACTACTAAGCCGGAGACGGACTTGGCTTCCTCGGTGGAACTTCCGGTGATCCAGTATGTTTTGGTGGAGATGACAGGTGAGGCAGCAGCGGGGAAAGTCAACTCCAATACGGCTCAACAGGAAGCTACGGAAACGACAAAACCGATATTCGACTCTGACCCGGAATCCGAAGCCACTGAATCACCTCCAGTAAAGGAGCCAATCCAGATTGGCCAGATCGAAGTCCCGGATGTACAGATCGAGGTGAACAGCGGCAGCAATCAAAATGGACAAGAAGATGGCTCCACACCTGTGTCGGGTGAGCAGACAGAGACAAACTCTCAGCAAGGACAGACGTCATCCCGATCTGAACGAGCAGTACAAATTATTACGCTGTTGACTGAGAAGTGGGATATTGATGCAAACAAGGTTCAGGTGAAAGAAAAGAAAAACGCTTCGGCGTTGTAAGAAGGAGGGTATCCGATGAGGCAATGGCTCAAAAAGATGGAAAGCTGGCTCGGCGGAGGAGAAGGCGGGCAGCGGCGCAGTCAAACCTTTCGTTGGCTGATTATCCTTGGTTTGATCGGAGTCGGAATCATGTTGTTCAATTCCTTCGTCAATGTCAAAAAGATTGATTCCGAAAATATCGGTCGTGAACCTCCTGATCCGGCTACATCGATGGCATCCATACAGACGGATCCGACGGATCAGAATCCATTTCAGGCGATAGAGATTGCATTTGAGGACAAGATCAAGGGTGTGCTGGAAAATATCGTAGGTGTGGGAACTGTTGATGTGATGGTTACCGTGGATTCTACAGAGGAACTTGTTGTACAGCGTAATGTGAAGGATTCACAGCAGCTCACCGAAGAAACGGATGCAAACGGGGGAAAGCGACATATGACGCAATATACCCGGGATGGCGAGATTATTACGTATGAAATATCAGGGGATCAGACACCGATTGTCACGAAAAAGCTCAAACCGCAGATCCGGGGTGTGCTTGTTGTTGCCAGAGGTGCAGAGAACAAGGTTGTGAAGGACCTGATTACAGATGCTGTGGAAAAAGGACTGAATGTTGCGGCCTACCGGATTTCGGTTGTTCCGCGCAAGCAGGATTAATCCCAAACCATGAAACACAAGATTTGATGTCATAAGAATGAAGCCAATTCGAGGAGGAAGTTCTAATGAATAATAAACGTCAAACGGTATGGCTCGTATCCATGCTGAGTCTGATGGTCATTTTGTCCGCTTATTACCTGTTCACTGAAGATTCCGGTCCGGTTAATACGCCTGTAGCTGAGAGCACGCAGGTGGATGGTATGAAACAGGGAGAAGCGAAGGAAACGGCTGGAATCCTTGATCCAACAGAAGGTCTAGTTGTGAATGAAGTGGTGAATGGCGGCGAAGTTACAGGGACTGAAGGAGATCAAACAGCTACTGAATCTGTGGATAATCCTGCGGTTGTAGATGGCAAAGAAGCTGGAGACACCGAGAAATCACCGGCTGCGGAATCGGGAGAGAAACAAGGTGAAGCGGGTAAAGGCAGCGAGAAAGGGACAGACAAAGGCGCTGTAACCACTCCTGATGCAAGTACCGGAACAGACAGCAAGGCAACGAAAACAGATGAGGACGTTCTCAAGGAGATGGAGGAACAGAATACAGCGGCATCTGCGAGCAGCCAGTTCCAGAACTACCAGTGGCAGCGTGAGGAGAGCAACAATCGCAAGTATGAGGAACTCATGACCGTTGCGGGTGATCTGAGCAAAACGCCAGAAGAAAATGCCAAAGCAACAGAGCAGCTTCGTACGCTGGAAGAAAAAGAAGCCAAAATCAATGGAATTGAAGAAACCCTGTCTCAGCAGTTTGCCAATGCCATCGTTCAAGAGGATGCCGACAAGTATAAAGTCGTTGTTCTCAGTGACAAATTGGATGTTAAACAGGCGGTTTCCATTGTGGATCTGGTTATGAAAGAACTGGCTGTATCCCAAAATAAAATCAGCGTTCAATACGTGACAGAACAGTAATCTAAAATATGGAAAAGTAGCCCCGAGAGCTGGATTAGATCTCGGGCTCTTTCCATTTTTAATGATTATGATATAATACATAAAGCCATATGACCGTCCTAGTGAGACTGGCATGATGCCGAAGGAGTGAATAATGGAAATGTTTAAATTGAGTGAGATCAAAGAGCTGATCAAACTGGTAGATGAAAGTTCCGTTCAAGAGTTGGAAATTGAAAATGAAGGATCACGGTTGTCGATTCGCAAACCGGGTAAAACCGAGTATGTTCAGACAGCTGCTATTCAACCGCAAATGATTGCTGCACCACAGGTGCAACCGGCTGCAGTTGTAGCTGAGGCTGCTCCGCAAGTCGATACTACAAGTCATTTACATAAAATTGTATCTCCGATGGTGGGTACTTTTTACAGAGCTTCCTCGCCGGAAGCAGGTCCTTTTGTAAGCGCTGGTGATAAAGTTGTTGAGAAAACAACGGTATGTATCATTGAGGCGATGAAGCTGATGAACGAGCTTGATGCTGACATCAAGGGAGAAATCGTTGAAGTGCTGGTTGAGAACGGACAGCTGGTTGAGTATGGACAACCCCTGTTCCTGGTGAAACCGGAATAACGGTTACAGCCGCATAACGGCAACTGCATGAGCTTCGAAGGAGGACAATAACGAAATGAAATTTCAAAAAATACTGATTGCGAACCGTGGCGAAATTGCGGTACGTATTATTCGTGCCTGTCGTGAAATCGGCATTTCGACGGTAGCAGTCTATTCGGAAGCGGATAAAGACTCCCTGCATGTTCGTCTTGCAGATGAAGCGTATTGTATCGGGCCTACACTTTCGAAAGACAGTTATCTAAACTTTACTAACCTGATGAGTGTAGCTACACTGACGGAATGTGATGCGATCCACCCAGGCTACGGATTCCTGGCAGAAAACGCTGATTTTGCAGAAATCTGTGGTTCCTGCAATATTACGTTCATCGGCCCATCTCCGGAAGCCATTACCAAAATGGGTGATAAGGCTGTTGCCAAACAAACGATGAAGGATGCAGGTGTACCTGTCATTCCGGGATCCGACGGTTTGGTTGAAAATATGAATGAAGCCATTATGATTGCTAGAGATATTGGATATCCTGTCATTATCAAAGCTACCGCTGGTGGTGGAGGTAAAGGTATTCGTATTGCTGAAGATGAAGAAACGCTGATCAAGCAAATAACAGCTGCCCAGCAGGAAGCACAGAAAGCTTTCGGTAATGCCGGAGTATATCTGGAGAAATTCCTGACAGGCATGAAGCACGTAGAGATTCAGATCATTGCAGACAAACATGGAAATGCAGTGCATCTGGGCGAGCGTGATTGTTCCGTTCAGCGTCGTCGTCAAAAGCTGGTGGAAGAAGCACCTTGTCCAATCATCTCTGAAGATGTGCGTACATTGATGGGAGAAGCCGCAGTGCGGGCGGCGCTTGCCGTGGATTACTCGGGAGCAGGTACACTTGAGTTTTTGCTCAGCCCTAACGGTGAATTCTATTTCATGGAAATGAATACACGTATTCAGGTTGAACACCCTGTAACAGAGATGGTAACAGGAGTGGATCTGATCCGCGAAATGATCTCGGTAGCTGAAGGCAATCCACTTTCTTTCCGTCAGGAAGATGTTGTGATCAATGGCTGGTCCATTGAGTGCCGTATTAACGCAGAAGATCCGGACCGTAACTTTATGCCGTCACCAGGCAAAATTGGTTTCTACCTTGCACCAGGAGGACCGGGTGTACGTGTAGATAGTGCAGCTTATCCGGGGTACACGATCTCTCCTTATTACGACTCCATGATCGCTAAATTGATCGTATGGGGAGCAAACCGGGAAGAAGCCATCGCGAAGATGAAGCGTGCATTGGCTGAGTTTGCGATTGAAGGTATCTCCACAACGATTCCTTTTCATCAGAAATTACTGGATCATCCAACGTTTGTTCGGGGTGACTTTGATATCAAATTTCTTGAGGAAAATGAGATTTAAAAGGTATATTGGGCTTGTTTGTCATAATGTAGCCCAAATGATATAGTATGTAATAATAAGAGCGCATGTCTCCTGCAGAGGATAAGCCGCCGCACATACGCGGATGAAGGTTGCAGGAGTTCCGGTAAAGCCGGACCGGAAGGGTTCTGAAGGCCAGATTGGCCTGAGTACCAGCGCCCTGACGGATGGCCGCAAACTTATTTCGCGAAAGGTGTGTTGAACAGTTATGAGTACACTGCCGACAGAATTTGAACGAACGGATATCGGTGAAATCCAGATCGCACCTGAAGTTATTGAAGTGATTGCTGGACTGGCTACAGTTGAAGTCAAAGGTGTTGCAGGCATGAGCGGCGGATTTGCTGGTGGATTTGCTGAATTGCTTGGTCGCAAAAACCTTTCCAAAGGCGTTAAGGTTGAAGTAGGTCAGCGTGAAGCCGCTGTGGATGTTTCTGTTATTATTGAATATGGTTACCGTCTGCCACAGGTGGCTACCGAAATTCAACAGAACGTGAAGCGTTCCATCGAGAACATGACAGGATTGAATGTGAATGAAGTTAATGTGCACATTCATGACGTTCAGTTCAAGAGCACCGAGAAAGTGGAAGAAATCGACCTGAACAGTCAGCGCGTAAAATAAAAGAAGACAGATTCCCCCGGCATCACTGCCGGGGGTTATCCCGTCTTGGACAGGTCTTCATAAAAAGCGGGAGCTTGCACCTGAGGATCAACCTTTTTGCCAAAGTGCAGGTTAAGCCATGTTAGTGAGCAAGGGAGGCTGTGCAGTTCGTGGCTAAAATACTGGATCGGCTTCTGTTGTTTATATACAGCATAAGCGTTGGAGCAATATCGGCAGCAGTCATACTTCTTATCAGTGGTGTGTTGCCTTACGAATTGAATTACCAGCAGGAACAAAACGTTATTATTGCAGCCGTTGTTGCAGCAGCGATTTTGTTTATCCTGAGTTTGCGATTTTTCTACATCTCGGTTCGGCGTGATCGTGCTTCATTGCCGTCTGTAGATCAGCGTACCGAGTATGGTGATGTGCAGATTTCGATGGAAACGATTGAAAATCTCTGTCTCAAAGCGACTTCCCGTTTCCGGGGAGTACGTGATGTCAAAGCTCGTATTCGTGTGGTTGAATCCGGACTGGAGATTATGATCCGTGCAGTCGTGGATGGCGAGACGCCAATCCCGACGTTGACGGCCGATCTGCAGAAGGCAATACATGATCATGTACAGGAGATTACGGGTATCCCTGTTTCTTTTGTCACCGTGTATATTGCCAATGTTACCCAGTCGCCAAACTACAAGAGTCGAGTGGAATGAGGTGAGTTTCACTGATGCTGTGGAGAGAGATTTGGGATAGTCACAGAGGCCGAATTACCGGAATTGTCGGCGGCATCTTTTTTGGATTTCTTTATGTATGGATCGGTTTTTGGGATATGTTGTTCTTTGCACTCTTGGTGTTCATCGGTTATACGTTAGGCAGACGAAGCGACTCGAAGTTGGGCTCGTTCATTCCCTGGAGGGAATGGGGGCAATGGCTTGGCGATCGCTGGCGTCCCTTTAAGTGAGCCACCTGAACCCTGCAATATGTTTCTTCCGAAAATAGAGCTGTAGTTTAGGTTGCCCGTTTTTTGGAGGAAACGATTGCAGGTTTTTTTGTGAAAAGGGATAACAATATAATAAGATCTCTGATTCCATCAAAGATTTTATATTTTAAAATAAGCATGATGACGCTCTAAAGGGAGCGCTGCAGGAGGCAGGACATGAAAAGACGTTTGGCAAGGGAAATTGCAGTACAAAGTCTGTATCAGATGGAAATGAATGAAGTGGGCGCAGCTGAAGCCGTGAATATGCTGATCAATGAAGCCGCTGAAGACAATGAAACCGAAGTGGTCATTCATGATGCAGATGTAATGCGTACCTACGTGACCGAAATGGTACAGGGCGCATGGAACAATAAAGAAGCGATTGATGGATTACTGGTGGATTATTTGAAAGGCTGGCAGATTAGCCGTTTGTCGCGTGTCGACCGCCAGATCCTAAGACTTTCAACGTATGAAATGGTGTTCCGTGAGGATATTCCGGCAAAAGTATCTGTCAATGAAGCGATTGAATTGTCCAAGTATTTTGGTACAGATGAATCCGGCAAGTTCGTTAACGGCGTACTTGGGCGCATGATTCAGGAAGTCAGCACTATCAAAGCAAAACTGTCTTAAGTTACAATTAATTATAGTGCGTGTTCAAAAAGACCGATTTTCAGTACCGAGAAGATGGGATGAAGCTAGAAATGGAGTAGCGGAGCGTAGGGGAAACTACGTGAGCAACTACATGTTTCCGAAGGAACAACACTTCGCAAGCGTCCGCTTATTTCGGCTGAATTTCATATTCGATGCTGATGATGCCGATACGCACCCTTCTTAATCAAAAGCGGACTTTTTGAACAACCTCTAAAAATATGTTCACATAAGGGAGAGAGAGTACAGTGACAGCATCTATTATTAACGGAAAAGAAGTATCCCAAGAAATGCGCGCAAGCATGACAACAGAAGTGAAACAGCTTAGCGAACAGGGGGTAGTGCCTGGTCTGGCTGTTGTGCTCGTCGGGGAAGATCCCGCATCCCAGGTATATGTGCGTAATAAAGAAAAAGCATGTCATGACCTCGGTTTCTATTCCGAAGTTCATCGTCTAGATGCAAACACCTCCCAAGAGGATCTGCTCGCGCTGGTGGACAAGTTGAACAAACAAGAATCCATTAACGGCATCTTGGTTCAGCTCCCATTACCAAAGCATATCGAAGAGAAAGCAGTTATCGATGCAATCGCCGTGGACAAGGATGTGGATGGATTCCATCCAGTTAATGTGGGGAACCTCGTCATTGGTGACGATAGTCTGTTGCCATGTACCCCTGCGGGCGTTATTGAGCTAATCAAGCGTACGGGTCTCGAGATGTCAGGCAAACATGCCGTAGTTATCGGACGCAGCAACATTGTTGGTAAACCAGTATCCTTGCTGCTGCAACGTGAGAACGCAACGGTAACGATGTGTCATTCCCGTACAGCGAACATGAAAGAGATTACGCGTCAGGCAGACATTCTTGTGGTTGCTATCGGACGTGCAAACTTTGTGGATGCCGATTTCGTCAAACCGGGTGCCGTTGTAATCGATGTGGGGATGAATCGTCTGGATAACGGCAAACTGGCAGGAGATGTAGATTTCGAGAGTGTGAAGACGGTATCTGGCCCAATTACTCCGGTTCCTGGGGGCGTTGGCCCAATGACAATTACTATGTTAATGCAAAATACACTGATCGCGGCCAAACGCGCTCACGGATTGGCCTAGGTAACTGTCTGTGGCAGATCAAAAAATTTACTCCATCAAAGACCTGAACCGATACATCCGGATGAAACTGGAATCGGATCAGGTACTGTCGGATGTATGGCTGCGCGGAGAGATCTCCAATTTTACACATCACTCCAGCGGTCATATGTATTTTACATTGAAGGACAAGGACAGCCGAATTAAGTCCATTATGTTTGCTTCCCATAATCAACGATTGCCCTTTGTACCGAAGGAGGGTGCAAGGGTTATAGCTCGTGGTAATGTCTCGGTGTATGAGCGGGATGGACAATATCAGTTCTACGCTACACAGATGCAACCGGACGGTATTGGAAGTTTGTATTTGGCCTATGAGCAGCTGAAAAAAAAGCTGGAGGACGAGGGGCTGTTCTCTACATCGCGGAAAAGGCAGATTCCCCGTTTTCCACAGACGATTGGTGTGGTCACCTCACCTACAGGTGCAGCGGTAAGGGATATCATGATTACATTGCAACGCAGATATCCTTCTGCCCAAGTGATTCTATATCCTGTACTCGTTCAAGGTAAAGGTGCGGCTCCTTCCATTGTGAAGGCCATCAACAACTTGAACCGAATGGGCGAAGCCGATGTGTTGATTGTTGGACGAGGCGGTGGATCACTGGAGGAGTTATGGGCTTTCAATGAGGAGATCGTGGCTAGAGCAATTGTGGGTTCGGCTATTCCTGTGATTTCAGCGGTTGGGCATGAAACGGATTTTACAATTGCCGATTTTGCTGCTGATCTGCGTGCGGCAACGCCTACGGCTGCTGCCGAACTGGCAGTACCCAATCGAGCTGAACTGCTTGATCAGATCGCTCAGCGCCAGCGCCAGCTGCAGCACAGTTTACGCCAGCGTGCTGTTCATAATCGGGAGCGACTAGCCAGATTGCAACGCTCACCTGTGCTTGTGCATCCTAGGCGTACCTTAATGCAGCATACGGAGCGACTGGATATGCTGCAGCAGCGTCTTCTACGAACTGTAGATACACGTATGAAATGGACAACTGAGAAACAGGAGCGTTTGCGTGCAGCGCTGCAGCGATTCAATCCACGTGAACAGGTGAATGCAGCAAGACGTGAAAATGCATCAGCCCGGCGTCAACTGGAGGTTGCAATCCGATCCATCACGAGAGCGAAGCAGCAGCAGTGGAAATCATCTGTACGTCATTTGGATGCGCTTAGCCCGCTCAAAGTCATGTCACGCGGATACAGCCTTGTATATGACGAGCAGGAGCAGAGATTGATTAAATCGATGAAGGATGTACAGCCTGGAGATTCGATAAAGATTAAATTAACAGACGGACAGTTGGACTGTCAGGTTTGGGGAATGAAGGAGGACGACAATACCCATGGCGAATGAACCGGAATTGAATTTTGAAGAGGCAATGGCGGCATTGGAGGACATCGTAGGTCAGCTTGAGCATGGTGATGTTCCACTGGAACAAGCCATCGATTTGTTTCAGCGCGGAATGAAACTTTCCCAACTTTGTGGTTTGAAGCTGGAACAAGTGGAACGTAAGATCGAGATGATCGTAGAAGAGGATGGGGAACTTCGCAAAAAACCGTTCGGCGCTGCCGTCGACGAAAGCGGTGAAGTCAATGAGTAATCGTCCTTCGTTTGAAACGTATCTTGAGGAAGTCACAGCTGAAGTGACGGGAGAGTTGAAGCAGACTCTTCCTGTTCATTGGGATGTACCTCAGTCACTGGTTGACGCTATGCAGTATTCACTTATGGCCGGGGGCAAACGCCTTCGTCCACTTCTGGTCGTTGCTGCGGCGGAAGCCTTCGGTGCACAGCGTACAGCTGCATTGCCGGTAGCCTGCGCCGTGGAGATGGTTCATACGTATTCGTTGATCCACGATGACCTGCCCGCCATGGATAATGACGACTATCGCAGGGGAAAATTAACGAACCACAAAGTATTTGGCGAAGCGACAGCAATATTGGCTGGCGATGCACTGTTAACGCATGCTTTTTATAGTATTGTTCAGTCAGGTCGTCGCAGCGGTGTGTCTGCAGATGCATTGTTGTCCATTGTGGAGGAGTTGTCCGAACTGGCTGGAGCAAGAGGTATGGTTGGCGGACAAGTAGCTGATATGGAAGGCGAGCAGGGCATGACAGATCTTGCTCAATTGCAATACATTCATTTGCACAAGACCGGAGATTTGATTGTGTTTTCCCTCATTGCCGGCGCTCGAATTGGTGGTGCTACAGAAGGACAGTTGGAGGCGCTACGCGTATTTGGTAGAGACCTGGGGCTGGCTTTCCAGATTCAGGATGATATTCTGGATTTGACGGGTGACGAGCAGAAAATGGGCAAGAAGACGCAAAGTGATGTGAATCAGCAAAAGGTCACATACCCATATTTTATTGGTATGGATGCCTCTCTTCAAGAAGTGAAGTCCCTGACGCAATCTGCGAAAGATGCGCTCGGCAGAGCGGAGTTACCTGACCCTTCCAGACTGATGGAGATTGCAGATTATTTAATGAGTCGAGATCATTAGTTTTGGTTGAGCGTCCCTGTTTCAAATCACCCAGAATCGTGTAATCAATTTAATGTTCTTTTTCTGGGCTTCATGAAGAGAGACAGTTCCAACTGGAGATAGAAATACATATTGAGGAAGATCATACGAACCTTGCTGGCGAAAATGCTCGTTATCTGGAGTATAGTGCCGTAAATTATGATTCTTGTTCTTTTATGTTATAATGTTTTAATGTCATTTAATAAACTGTGTATATATGGTTTACACCAAATCAAACAATCTAGGAAAGCGGGGAGATTCTCGTGCTGCTTCCACAAATTAAACAACCCAGTGATCTAAAGTCGATGTCTCAGGATGATCTCGTTCTTTTGTCGGCTGAGATCCGGCAGTTTCTGATTGAGAAGCTGTCCGTTACAGGGGGCCATCTCGCACCCAACTTAGGAGTGGTTGAGCTCACGGTAGCCCTGCATTACTGCTACAACAGCCCAGTGGACAAAATGATCTTTGATGTAGGGCATCAGGCTTACGTACACAAGGTTCTAACAGGGCGGATGGATCGTTTTGATACACTGCGTCAGCATAATGGCTTATGTGGATTTGTTAAACGTAACGAGAGTGAACATGATGTATGGGAAGCGGGTCACAGCAGTACATCATTATCTGCTGCGATGGGTATGGCGCTTGCTCGTGATCTCAAAGGGGAAGACAATCAGGTTATCGCGATGATTGGGGATGGAGCGCTTACAGGTGGTATGGCCTTTGAAGCTCTCAATCACATTGGTCATGAGCAGAAAAAGCTGATGGTTATCCTGAATGATAATGAAATGTCCATTGCTCCGAATGTCGGGGCTATGCATAAATATTTGAGCAAAATTCGTTCGGATCGCCATTATTTAAAAGCCAAGGATGACGTGGAAGGAATGCTCAAGAAAATTCCTGCCATAGGGGATCGTTTGGCCAAATCGGCGAGCTGGATTAAAGATAGTGTCAAATACATGATGGTTCCAGGAGTTCTGTTCGAAGAGTTGGGCTTCACTTATTTGGGACCCATTGATGGACACGACATTCCGAAATTGATTGAAACGTTCAAACAGGCGGATAACGTGGATGGACCTGTAATGGTTCATGTCTTGACAACCAAAGGAAAAGGCTATCAGCCAGCTGAGGCCGATTCACACAAATGGCACGGAATTTCTCCGTACAAGATCGAATCAGGTCAAGTGCTTAAAGCTGTAGGCAAACCGATGTATACGGAAGTGTTTGGTAAAACGTTGATTGATCTTGCCAAGCAGGATAAACGAATTGTAGCGGTAACTCCAGCCATGCCAACAGGTTCAGGTCTCATTCCTTTCAGTAAGGAATTCCCTGATCGCATGATTGACGTGGGTATTGCCGAACAGCATGCGGCCACCATGTGTGCAGCACTGGCTATGGAAGGGTTAAAACCTGTATTTGCCGTCTATTCGACGTTTATGCAACGTGCGTATGATCAGATTGTACATGATATTTGTCGTCATAACGCCAATGTCATGTTCGCCATTGACCGTGCTGGATTTGTCGGTCCAGATGGTGAAACGCATCAAGGTGTGTACGATGTGGCGTTTATGCGTCATATTCCGAATATCGTTCTGATGATGCCTAAGGATGAGAATGAACTGCGCCATATGATGAAGACGGCGCTTGAATATAATGAAGGTCCAATTGCTTATCGTTATCCACGAAACAATGTTGTAGGTGTGCCTCTTGATGATGAACTCATTCCGATTCCAATCGGTACATGGGAACAGCTACGTCCGTCTGAAGGTTATGCTATCATCGCTTCGGGATCTATGGTACAGCTTGCTGAAGAAGCTGCAGAGACGGTTAAAAGAGAAGGCATTACGGCTGGCGTAATTAACGCCCGCTTCCTTAAGCCTCTTGATGAGCAGATGCTGCGTGATCTGGCAGTTCGAGGCACGAAGTTAATTGTGCTTGAAGAAGCATCACAGGCAGGCAGTATGGGCAGTGCAGTTCTGGAGTTTTACGCAGAACAAGGGCTGCATGATGTGCATGTACAACTGATGGGCATTCCAGATCGATTCATTGAACATGGCAGTATTGAGGATCAAAGAGCTGAAGTGGGACTTACAGTTGAGAATGTGAGCTCAGAGCTGCGTAGCATGGCAGCCCAATCTTCGTATGGTATGTCCAGAACTCGGTTCCCTTCATAACTGGAACAATCAGAGAAACTGGAACACATTATTGATTAATCAGGATTACTACATGATAGGAGAAAGACATGTCACTCCCGAAAGAACGAATTGATGTTCTGCTGGTTGAGCAAGGATATTACGAAAGTCGTGAGAAGGCAAAAGCTGCAATCATGGCTGGACTGGTATATGCCAACAATGAGCGGATTGAAAAAGCGGGCATGAAGATTCCACGGGAAGCCGAACTTAAAGTAAAAGGTTCAGTACATCCCTATGTCGGTAGAGGCGGATTAAAGCTTGAAAAAGCGATCCGTCACTTCGATCTCGATATGAATGGACTTGTGATGCTCGATATTGGCTCATCCACTGGTGGATTTACCGATTGTGCCCTGCAACATGGTGCATCTCATGTATATGCCATTGATGTAGGTTATAACCAGCTGGATTGGTCACTCCGTAATGATGAACGGGTCACTGTCATGGAAAGAACCAATTTCCGTTATGTGACCCCCGAAGATCTACAAGGACCTGTGCCGAATTTTGCCAGTATTGATGTATCCTTTATTTCGCTGAGAATTATTTTGCCCCCGTTGCTGGCACTTCTAAAGCAACCAGCAGATATTGTGGCGTTAATTAAACCTCAGTTCGAAGCAGGCCGTGAGAAAGTCGGCAAGTCTGGCGTCGTTCGTGATACTAAGGTTCACAAGGACGTTTTGCAGACGATGCTTCGTTTCGCCAATGAGCTTGGGTTAAAGCTAAAAGGTTTAACATTCTCGCCGATTACAGGCGGAGAAGGAAATATTGAATTTCTCGCTCACTGGCGTCTGGAAGAACCAGAGGCAACACAACAAGAGAACGTTCAGGCTTCACTTGATGCACTTGCAGATCAAGTTGCAATGGAAGCTGCCCATACTTTTACAGGAAACTCATCATAGGATGAGTTTCTTTTCGCTGGAAAGGTGACATTCTAAAAGGAAATCGGTTGTCGAATCTCGAATATGTCTTCGAGGTGAGCGATGATGGATGGGCAATATGACACAATTGTTATTGGTGTACTTGCTGTCTGCTTGATTTTATGGCTGTTCTTAGGCTTTCGGAATTGGGTTAATCGTCCGATTCCAGTAAGCTTGTCGGGTATGCAACTGAATTTGGAAATTCAGGATTCACCGGCAGTGGATCTGCTTGAAGCGGAAGGATATGAAGTCATCGGGGGTAAAATGAAAATTCCTTTAGCCTTTGAAGCGGATGAATCCGTTTATTACAGCAGGCTCTTCATTGATTATGTAGCAGAGCGGGATGATGAGAGATATCTTGTGAAGACGTCCCGTCGCAGACAACCTCTTGAACTAACTGGGCCATCCCTGCGCGATCGCTTCCTGTACTATTTATTGTTATATCCCGGCTGTGAAGGGTTGCTGTATGTGGACATGGAGGAATCGGATATCAAGGTTATAAGGCTTATGGATTATCAGGAAGACGTGTACGATGGAGATGATCTGGACTAAGGGTATTTATGAAACCTGAAAGTTGTTTATATAACGAATGACGAATTGCAGAATGGCAAAGGGAAATTAGCCGTTTTATGCAATACATTGAACTTTTAACTGGAGGCATGTATGAAAGGACAACGACACATTAAGATACGTGAAATCATTAGTCAAAACGAAATTGAAACCCAGGATGATCTGGTTGAAGCTTTGCGTAAATCCGGATTTCAGGTGACTCAAGCTACGGTATCACGGGATATTAAGGAGCTTCTTTTAATTAAGATCCCCATGGACGATGGACGATATAAATATTCACTGCCTACAGACCAACGATACAATCCGATTCAGAAACTGAAACGTGCCCTCGTGGACAACTTCTTACACATCGATCATACAAACAATCTGGTCGTGATGAAGTGTTTGCCTGGTACAGCTAACTCCATTGCAGCTTTGCTCGATAATATTGAGTGGACGGAAGTGATGGGCACCATCTGTGGAGATGATACCATACTCATCATCTGCCGGACGGAAAGTAACAGCGTGACCGTAATCGAGCGGATTATGGGTTATATTTCTTAGAATATAATGGTTCAAAAACATAATTTCTGAGTGAGTCATCCGGAGGTGTTTTTGCAGATGTTAGTTACATTATCGATTCGTAATCTGGCTGTTGTAGAAGAAGTTGATGTTGTTTTCCACCCGGGATTTCATGTCTTGTCTGGTGAAACGGGAGCGGGTAAATCGATCATTATTGATGCCTTGGGTCTGATTGCTGGTGGACGAAGCTCAGCCGATCTGATCCGCTATGGATGTGAGAAAGCCGAGATGGAGGCTCTGTTTGAAATGGAGCCAAGCCATCCGGTATGGGAAACGCTGGAGAAGCTTGGCATCCATTGTGAGCCGGAGGAGCATCTGGTGATTCGCCGTGAACTGAATACTCAAGGGAAAAGTACATCTCGTATCAATGGCCAATTGGTCAATTTGACGATGCTCCGTGAAGTCGGAGAAAAATTAATTAATATTCACGGTCAGCATGAACATCAAAGTTTGTTGCGCGCAGAAAGTCATCTCGGGCTTCTGGATACATACGGGGCAGCAATCATCGGTCCAGTCAAAACGGAATATCAGGAACGCTACAGTAAATTTATTACTGCGGAAAAAGAACTTCGTGCACTTCAGGAGTCAAGTCAACGTGCGTATCAATTGCTGGACATGTATCGCTTTCAGCTTGAAGAGATTGCAGCTGCTGCTTTAACGCAGGGAGAGGATGAATTACTCGGAGAAGAACGGGTCAAACTATCCCATAGTGAGAAAATGATGGACAGTGTTGCTGGTGCATATGATCTGCTTAGCGGTCAACGTGGGTTAGAAGCTGTAAGTATCGCATTGTCACGAATTGAAGATATATCGGGATATGACAGTAAAGGGCTACAGCCTATAGTTGAACAGCTCCAGTCTGCATTTTATCAACTGGAAGACGCTACGTTTCAGTTGCGGGATTATCGGGAGAAGATCGAATTTAACCCGGGTAGATTGGAAGAAGTGGAACAGCGACTGAATCTGATTTCTGGCCTCAGACGGAAATACGGCGACAGTGTGGAACTTATTTTGAATTATTATGAACAAATTAGCCATGAAACCGACCAGCTGGAGAACAAGGATGAACGTCTGGAGAAGCTGCGTAATGAACGTGACAAATTGCTCAAATTAGTCATGGAGTCTGCGGAGGAACTTAGCCGTGTTCGTAAACAATGTGCCGAGGAACTTGCAGCGCAGGTGGAGAGTGAGCTTAAGGATCTGCAGATGGAGAGAACGACGTTACGAGTTCAGATTACTCCTTTTGAAGATGCAAAAGGGATTGAATGGAATGGACGTCGTATTCGCCTTACGCGTCAGGGTGCAGATAATGCTGAATTCCTGATTTCTCCGAATCCTGGTGAGCCTTTGCGTCCACTCGGTAAGATTGCTTCCGGTGGTGAGTTGTCCCGAATGATGCTCGCGATGAAGAGTATTTTCGCACGTCATGACCGAATTCCGGTGTTGATCTTTGACGAGGTGGATACAGGTGTGAGCGGAAGAGCGGCACAATCCATTGCGGAAAAATTATATCGTCTGTCTTCTACTTGCCAAGTTTTCTCTATTACTCACTTGCCACAGGTCGCTTGTATGGCGGATCATCAGTATCTCATCGAAAAGCATGTGTACGATGGGCGTACGATGACACAAGTGGAATCGCTGTCAGACGAAGGCAGAGTGAAGGAATTGGCACGTATGCTCGGCGGTGTGGAAATTACAGAAAAAACGCTGCATCATGCACAGGAAATGCTGAATTTGGCGGAAGCCAAAAAAGGGTGAAACGAGCGGCTGGCGTAATGATTGACAGTAATAAAAGCCTGGGGGCGAGGTTATCTTATAGGTACGCAATTGGCGACCACCTTTCGTCAAGCGAAAGAAGCAAAGGGAGTGTGACAGCCATTGAATTCCCCCCTCAGGAAGAAATTGCTAGGTCTTTTATTTGCCTTCTTTCTATGTGTGATCAGCCAGGCCATTCAGCCTGTGCAAAGTTATGCTTCATTGCCTGATGAACTACAGGTATTTGCAGGCAGGCAGGCTGACGTTCATCTCGCTGTACCGGCTGCTTCAAGCGCTGTTGTAGATCGTCCTGACATCGTTGGTTTTGATGGAAAGGAAACTGCGGTCCACGTAACGAAGCAACAACCTTTGCATCTTCACCCCCAACAAACGGGGCAGGCCAAATTAACGTTGAAGTTGTGGGGCAAAATTCCGGTAAAAACGGTTAACGTAAACGTGATCCCGGATTTGCGTGTTGTACCCGGGGGTCAAACGATTGGCGTCAAAGTAAAATCTGCAGGTATTCTGGTCGTAGGTCACCATCTGGTTCGTTCTGGACAAGATGAACGTGTATCCCCTGGAGAATCAGCAGGCATCAAGCTTGGAGATCTGATTACCCATATGGACGGTAAACGCCTTGATGGTGTATCGGGTGTAGCTGAAGCGGTTGAACTCGCAGGCAAGAGCAAAAAAGGTATTGATGTTGTATTAAAACGCGGCAAAGAAACGGTTAAAACCCGTTTGACACCGGCCTATGATGCGGAAGACAAAGCCTGGAGGCTTGGATTGTACATTCGTGACTCCGCCGCAGGTGTAGGAACATTAACCTTCTACGCTCCGGATCAAGGCGTATATGGCGCTCTGGGACATGTCATTACGGATATGAACACTCAGACCTCCATCGTTGTTGGCAGTGGTCAGATTGTTCAGTCCAATGTAACGTCAATTTCTAAGAGTGAATCCGGTGATCCGGGTGAAAAACGAGCTCATTTCCTGAAAGAAAGTAAAATTTTAGGCAATATTGAACGTAATACTGCTTTTGGTATCTTTGGTAAAATGTCCGGTAATCCTGAACATAGCTTGTATTCTAAAGGCATTCCTGTTGCTTTCTCCCATGAAGTAAAAGAAGGTCCTGCAGAAATTCTCACAGTTGTTGAGGGTCAGCAGGTGGAGCGTTTCTCAATTGATATTGTACACGTAGCAGATCAATCCGAACCGGCCACCAAAGGCCTGGTGCTACGTATCACAGATCCGAAGCTGCTCGATAAGACCGGAGGCATTGTACAAGGCATGAGCGGTAGTCCCATTGTGCAAAACGGAAAACTCATTGGTGCCGTGACGCATGTGTTCGTCAATGATCCGAAATCAGGTTATGGTTGCTTCATTGAGTGGATGTTACAAGATGCAGGAGTCATGATGAAAAAGGAACATGCAAAAAACCTTAAGGCGGGTTAACCTCCTTAAGGTTTTTTTGTCGAATGTAAACATATAATATCGGATAATGAAATAAATTATTTATTATATAGCAATGAGAAAAAAAAATAAAGAAAAATAATTTTCGACAGAAGGAATTTCCTCCCCTGTGTCGAAAATTTAACCTGTAAGGAAATGTACGAAACGATGTTTAAATTAAAGGAGGATACCGTTTTGCAAAAAATTGAGGTATTGCTGGCCGATGATAATCGTGAATTTACGAATTTGCTTGCCGAATATATATCAGAACAGGAAGATATGGAAGTAACTGGAATTGCTTACAATGGAGAAGAAGTGCTGCAGTTGCTGGAGCAGACTCGCGATGTACCGGATGTACTCATTCTGGATATTATTATGCCTCACCTGGATGGACTGGGTGTACTGGAGCGTCTGCGCAACCTGAATCTGTCTCCACAGCCCAAAGTCATTATGCTTACGGCTTTCGGACAAGAGAATATCACGCAGCGTGCCGTGCAACTCGGAGCTTCTTATTACATCCTGAAACCGTTTGACATGGAAGTGCTCGCGAATCGTGTACGTCAACTGGTTGGCACGCAAACTACAATCTCCACAGGTGGTGGTGGCGGGTCATCGATGTTTATGAACAAGTCCAACGTGGTGCCGATGGGTAAACACAAAAATTTGGATGCAAGTATTACGTCCATCATACATGAAATCGGCGTTCCTGCGCATATTAAAGGATATCAGTATTTACGCGAAGCCATCACTATGGTGTATAACAATATCGAAATTTTGGGTGCTATCACGAAAACACTGTATCCGGCGATTGCCGAAAAATTCAAAACAACGCCGTCTCGCGTCGAACGTGCCATCCGTCATGCCATTGAAGTGGCTTGGACACGCGGCAACATCGATAGCATCAGCCATCTGTTTGGCTATACGATCAATATCAGCAAGTCGAAACCGACGAATTCGGAATTCATCGCGATGGTTGCTGATAAGCTTAGAATTGAGCATAAGGTGTCCTGAAAGGATCAGGAATAGTGATCATCTGAACAAATAAATTAAACTTATTTACACATAAGGAACACCACGTTTTTATTGAGTCTATCAAGACCAATAAAAACGTGGTGTTTTTTCAATACTATAAAATTCCATTAAAGAAATCGAATAACCTATGATAAACAGAAGAGGCTTCAGTGTGGCTTCTCAGATATATATTTGGAAGGGTGAAATTTTTTACAAACTTTTACTTGCAGTTAACGCTTTCTCAGCAGGAAAGTGGTACGATGTGACCACTGACAAGATAATCATTATAGGTATAAAGGATGAAATATATGAAGAGAACGACTTTTTTCAGTACATACATAAATGAAATATACAATTCTTTGAAATATGCAAGTAAATCATGTCAACATTCTATGCTTAGTTACAGGCAATTCAAAGGACTGCAAAAAATTATGCGTAATCGAATGCTTACTACATATTTTCAGCCAATCCTAGATCTGCAGAGCGGTCAATGTCTTGGTTACGAGATATTAAACCGTCCTCCCATATCTGATCTTTTTCCGAATGCAGAAGCTTTTTATCAATTTATTGGTCATACGGATCAGGTGTTCACATTTGAGCGCTTCTGTCGTGAGATTTCGATTGAACGATTCAGAGCCTCTTTAACTACAGAGCGATATCCTGACAATACCGTCGTTTTTTTAAATATACATCCTCAGGTTTTAGCCGATTCCACATATCGCAGTGGAGAAACAATCAGTCTATTAAACAGTTATGGTTTATCTCCTGAGCAAGTTGTCTTTGAGCTAACTGAAAAACAGGCAGTTCATGACTATGTAGAGTTCGAACGCATTCTATCGAATTATCGCTCAC
This sequence comes from Paenibacillus sp. BIC5C1, assembly GCF_032399705.1. Classification (NCBI taxonomy): domain Bacteria; kingdom Bacillati; phylum Bacillota; class Bacilli; order Caryophanales; family Paenibacillaceae; genus Paenibacillus; species Paenibacillus sp. BIC5C1. The sequence goes on along the minus strand of NZ_CP135922.1, from coordinate 4,716,364 downwards.
AGGGTTTTCGAATTGCCATTGATGATGCGGGTTCCGGATATAGCAGTCTTAAGGCGATTGTAAGTCTAAAGCCGGATTTTATCAAATTGGACAGAGCACTGATTAGTCGAGTGGACACACATCCGGATCAGCAGCACATAGTAAGGATCCTTAAGCAATTTGCTGCCGACTCGGGGACGAGTATCATTGCAGAAGGTATTGAGCGTTACGAGGAAATTCAATTTTTGCGACGTGAAGGTATCGAATACGGTCAGGGTTATGCACTTGGAAGGCCTGATACAGTATTAAGGCCGTCTCCCTTATCTTTTCCATAGGGGAATTAGAGATTTAAAAAGTAGATGGCATGGCTATGTATAGAGGAGGCGAATGGTATATTTACGCAAATAGGTGAGATAGCCGAAACGATTCCTGTAGTAGCGCCTGAAACAAAATGTGATATTGTCTATCATCTTTTCAAATCGAATCCAAATCTGGAAGGTGTAGCAGTTATGGGAGAACAAGCTGTGTCATTAATGATGCGAGCTCGGTTCTTCCAGCAGATTGGTACACAGTATGGCTATAATTTGTATATGGGACGCCCTGTGGAACTGGTTATGAATGCCCGGGCACTGGTCGTCGATTACGCTGAACAGATTACGGATGTAAGCATACTGGCTATGAATCGATCTGAAGAAGAGTTATACGATCTAGTGCTTATAACAGCCGAAGGCGTTTTGTATGGAGCAGTTAGTATTCGACGTTTGCTGCTTGCTGTTGCGGATGTTCGAGCCGAAATGGCGATTTTTATGAATCCCTTGACAGGTCTTCCAGGTAACAGAATTATAGATGAACGATTGTATCAGTTACTGCAGCTTGATGATTTTAGTGTTCTATACATAGATTTGGATCACTTTAAATCCTACAATGATAGCTATGGGTTCAAAATGGGGGATCAACTTATTCAAGCTACTGCTAATCTGCTCCGTAAACTTTTTGTTTTTCCAGAAGCTTTTCTTGGCCATATCGGTGGAGACGATTTTATTGCGATATTAAATCATCATGACTTTAGGTACGTTTGTGAAGAGGTGATAACAGGTTTTGAGAAGATCAAGGGAACGTTTTACAATCAGGAGGACTTGGATAATCAGTATGTGTTGGGAGAAGGGCGTTCTGGACTGAACCGACCTATACCGCTTGTATCGGTGTCGATCGCTGTGGTCACGAATCAAAGACAACAATATCAAAACATTGATCAAATTGTGAGTGAGGCGACACGGATAAAAAAAGTATGTAAATCGGTGAATGGCAGCATTATTTGTGGGAATGAGGAAGCTGTATAACCATAACTGTCGGGAGATTTATTAGCTGCGGAAAAAACCGTTATTCATCAGGTAAAAGGGACCTGTAAATAACGGTTTTTAATTGCGGAATTGTTATCCATTATGTAATCTAATTAAACCCGAATGTCGAGTGTAGTGTAGGGTGGGGCAGGGGATGAATTTGATTGCGTCTCTTGTATTTTTCCTGTGTCTTTATCACCCTGCACACCATTGGAGTTCTTCGATTTGTTTTCGGTCCTATTTTCTTTACTCACTTCCTGATCTCCATCTGTATGAGATGGTGGAGTCGAATGGGCAGCTTCTGTTGGTACAGGTTGGTTGATTTCTTTCAATTTTTCCCCGATGGACTGATCAACTTTGCGGATTTGAGAATCAATCTCTTGGACCATCTCACGCTTCATTTGAAAAACGGTTTGTTCCGCGTTCTCCAGCATCATCGACTTACCCATGTCGTTTCCTACATCATTATCGAGAACGATCCGGTCGAAGCGAGTTTCTCCTTCTAATGTTTGTATTGACCCGTGCATGCGATCACGCAAACCGACCAGTTTGCCTAACTGATCATAAGTCTGGCTATGTTTGATTAGATGACCCATTGCCGGAGCCTGATTTTCGCTAGAGAGCTCAGACGGTTGCGGCTGTTGTTGCTTAGGTTGCTCAGACTGCTTCAATTTATTTTTTTCTTGAATCTCCTCGCTTTTGATTTGAGCGATTTGATTATCGACCTGTTGGATGAAACTCGTTATAGATTTAATTCGCTCGGCCTTAATTTTGGAGTCCAACTGATCATTGGATTTGACGGATTGTAGTTCCTCATTCAGCCTAATTTTTTGTTTCATAAGTCCCTGAATTTCCTTATCTCTGCTGGAGACTTGGCTACCGGGGGTGATGCTGCTTTTGGACGCAGGTGAAATTGAATTCATGGTCTTTTCCCCTTCTTCGTTATATCGTGGATCTACTTACGTATATCGGATGTTACGAGAAGCAAATGAAGGTTCCTCGCTAATAAGTTGACTTTCACTTGTGTATTGCTTACTTGCTGATAATAATTGATAATGGTTATCAATGAGTAAGGACTGTTTGGTCAATATATTTAGACGGAGTTGGGTTAGTGAAATGTGGAATAATTATTACATACTCTGGAACTATGCTGCTGTGAGTATTGCGGATATACGTTATATGGAGTTAGGGCCAGCTGAGGAGCTAACATATAAATTCCCTGCGAGCACGTTTGTGTTCACCATCCAGGGTAAAGCCTATGTGACCATAAACGATCAGAAGCATGAAGTAAGTCGTTTTTATGTTCTCCATGGTGGAAAGGGAAGCGTGCTGCATATTGAAGCTGGACAATCCGGATTGAACCTGTTCTACCTTATGTACAAATCAAGCTTGCCAAGTGGAGGAAGAACCGATTTAGTAAACATGTTGGAGCGCACGAATCCATTTCAGCTCAGCTATGGTTTTCCCCCCAATTCACCAGTTGTGCTTTATGAGCAAGTTAAACAGATACACACATTATGGAATCAAAAGAACCCCATACATCATTTTCAGGCAAAAAGCCTGTTTTATCCTTTTGTAGAGCAAGTATCGGCACAAATTCCTTATGCTGCAGCTCGGTATTCCGTTACAGATCAGGTCAGCAAAGTCATCGGAATTGTGGAATCCTCTTATGCTGAGCCATTGACGCTGCATGTTCTGGCAGAGAAGATTGGCAGCAGTCCCAGAAGTCTGTCCCGCAAGTTCAAGCAGGCCACGGGTTATAGTCCAATCGACTATTTGATTCAGTTCCGTTTGTTCAAGGCCAAGGAGATGCTGCTGCATACCGACGCTACATTGGATGAGATTGCAGCAGGCATCGGTTATCCGGACGGATATTATCTGGGACGTATGTTCAAAAAACATACAGGCGTTTCTCCGCTTCAGTTCAAGGAGCAAACATCAGAACCCTTAAAATGGCCTGATCTGACATCAACATTGGCGCGAAATGACATTTCCAGCGAAAGAGCTGGAAGGTATGTTTATAACGATGATGATAATCATTATCAATATAAACGCGGAGGGTCATTGTACATGAATAGACAGACAAGAACGGGAATGTTGCTTAGTATTTTATTAAGCCTCACTTTACTGCTCAGTGCCTGCTCGCCAGGGACAGCAAGTAATTCTGGGGGAGTAACAGCCGAAAGCAAAGGGACTTCGAATGCCTCTAGCACAGTAACGGCAGACAGCCAATCGAGCACTTCCGAGCCTCGGATTATCTCGACGGTTAAAGGAGAAATCATGGTCCCGGCTGAACCGAAACGAATTGTAGTTGATTTATATTTGGGAAGCCTGATTGCTTTGGGAATCAAACCAGTCGGTACACCGGAAATGAATTTAAAGAATCCCTATTTTATCAAATCACTTGAGGGCGTAGAGAATATTGGTGAATACGAAACCATTTCTCTTGAAAAGGTGTTGGAACTTCAACCAGACCTGATTGTCACAGGTGATCCTGATTTGTTTGATTCTTTTAGCAAAATTGCGCCTACGCTTGTTGTTCCTTATGGAGAGTTGAAAAATACCCATGAAGAGATCGCTTATTTCGGTAAAGCGTTGAACAAGGAAAAAGAGGCTGAGTCATGGTTGGCCGATTACGATGGACGAATTGCAGATGCCAAGAAGCGTGTAAGTGAAGCAATCGATGCAGATGCAGAAGTATCAGTTATGCAATTTTACGATAAAGCACCGTTAGCCTTTGGTGATAATTTTGGGCGTGGAGGTCAGGCTGTGTATAGTGCTCTCGGATTGAATCCTCCAGCAGGCAAAAAAGAGATATTAATGAAAGATCAGCTTGTTGAAGTTTCGTCCGAATCCATACCCGATTTTGCTGGTGATTACATTATTCTTACGGCAGACAACCTGACTGTAGAGGAATTAAAGTCTAAGCCGGTATGGAATTCGCTTGATGCCGTCAAGAATGATCGTGTGTTTATCTGGAGTCCGGATCGTTCATGGTACTTTGACCCGATTGCAACCTTGGATCAGACCGAGGAATTGGCAGCTTGGTTTACGAAGAAAGCGGATCAAAAATAAATCTTTCGGTGCATTGGTTGGTAAAATTGAATCCCGGTCAAAATACAGTTGATAATGAAAATTATTATCACCTATAATAAAGAAATCATAGTGAACCACTAACGCTAGGTTAGAGGGTGGTTTGCAGAACAAAGACCCTGTACAAGGTCTTTGTTCCTGGTGAGACTGGGATTGGAGAGTAATCGATGCAATTAAACGAACAGATGCAATGCTGGAACCACGCGGCTGTTAAAATTCTGGATATACGCCGAATCGTCATGGAGGCAGGGGAGATACAAGAGTCCTATTTACTTCCGGCAAACGCTTTTATATACAGTATTCGGGGTGCAGCTCAACTTAAAATGGATGGAAAAACACACGAAGTACAGCGATTCTGTATTCTGCATGGTGGTAAAGGATCATCACTGGATATTCGGGTGAGCGAAAAGTTTGAATATTATTTGCTGTTCTACAGGGCATTCCTTGCGTTCCCAACTCATCGTAAAACATGGCGGTTGCCACAACCTCCTCAGGTTGCTCCGTTCTCATTGCAATATGGATTTACGCCGAGCAATCCTCTTGTTATATTGCGCTTTTTTGGTGAATTGGAGAAAGCTTGGGATCAGGCGAGCAGACTGGACTTGCTTCAAGTGAAAAGTTTGTTCTACCAATTTATTCATGAGCTGTTGTTTCAATTGGCAGAGCAGGAGGTCAGAACAGTGCTTCCAGACCCTATTGAGCAAACACTTCGCTACATTCAGCAACATTATAGGGAACAGGTAACTCTGGATTTTCTGGCTGAACAATTCAACTACAGTTCCCGTCATTTATCCATGCAATTTAAACGAAAGACAGGACACAGTCCAATTGATTATCTCATTCAAACGAGACTGAACAAGGCCCGGAAACTGCTTGTACGATCTGATGCCACCCTGCGTGAAATCGCGGCAGAAGTAGGATACACGGATGTGTATTATTTCAGCCGTATTTTCAAAAAACATGTGGGCCTGTCCCCCACACTCTATCAGCGGAAAATAAGAGACCAGACTCTTGCAGAGGATCGTCCATTACAATTCTCCGAATCGTCCATTGGCTGGAGATGGATGCGAGGATATATTGATTATGAGAATCATTATCAATATATAGACGGAGGGTCTACATCAATGAAAAGAAGAAAAACAAGCTCAAGCATGATTTTGGTTGCACTTTTAAGCATCACAATGCTTTTATCGGCATGCTCCGCTGGCTCAGCAACAACAACAGCTACGGGGGAAGGCACGAATGCGAACTCTTCTACGAGCACAGCCGCATCTTCATCATCAGATTCAGGTAGTCAAACGAACAACGAAAATGGAACACGCACGGTCTCCACGGTTAAAGGTGATGTGGTTGTCCCGGCAAATCCTAAACGGGTTGTTGTACTTTATCTTCAAGGAGATGTTGTAGCGCTTGGAATTAAGCCTATTGCGACTTCTGACGTATTTGATGGGGCTGCATATAAGAATGAGCTTGAAGGTGTAAATTCACTGGGCACCTGGTTTGAACCAAACCCTGAGGCGGTTATTGATCTTGACCCGGATTTGATCATTGTTCCTTCAGAAGAGACTTACACGCTATTGAAAGATATTGCACCAACTGTTTATGTCCCATATGAGAAATTGACAACGGAAGAAAGACTTCATAGTATAGCTAGCATTTTCGGCAAAGAGCAGGAAGCCGACGTTTTAATCGACAATCTCAACAGCAAAGTCGAAGAGAGCAAGAAAACACTTGCTGATGCAGGCATACTGGACAAAACAGCTTCCATCGTCGAGGGTGGGCTGAAAGAGATGGTCATTGTAGAAAGTAAGCAATACGGCCGAGGATCTCAGGCTATATACGAGTACTTGGAAATGAAAGCACCTGAAGCGGTCCAGAAAAAAATTGACGTCGTTTCCGACGCGGCAGGTTCGACCTTGTCCATGGAGGTTCTTCCAGAATATATGGGAGACTACGTATTTCGTTCGGTATATGAAGGTGCAGATAACCTTAACGATAACCCAATCTGGAATAGCATACCCGCTATCAAAGAAGGCCGTCTAATCGAAATTGACTTTGATTTCTTCTATTACTCGGATATCTATTCCATCAACAAGCAGATTGATTTCGTTGTCGAGCATATACTGGCAGCACCCAAAGTAAAGTAATCAACTCAACTTTCGCAGCTTAAATCTCCAAACAAACCCTTGATATAGCTGGGTAAACCGGAGATCCATTCTTGTAGTTGACAAAAAACGTCCATTTTGTTCGTTTTCGTTTTCGCTTGAGACATGTCGAGAAATAAACGCATCAGCTGCTGAAGCGCGGTTTGAAAGTCCAGATCCCGAACCTCATCGGCAAAGAGGAAAAAGAGTCCTCCCAGGGTTCGGTCATCATTGGTTTCGCGTCGTTCGTATTCCATCGCTAAATAACGGCTGAATACAACCGTCGTGTGGCTAATCAGTTGGTCGAAGGAACGGCCCTGAAATTCGGTTCCTAGTTTTAAATAGCTTTTGGTCACTTTAAAAAAGGTCTCAATACTCCAACGCATGCCGTAAATTCGTACAATTTCTGCCGCATCCAGCGTGACGTCTGTACTTAAAATGGTAAGCCATTCCCGTCTTTTATTCCGATTGCGCACAAAAACAAGCTTCACGGGCAGACCGCACGACGTATGTACGACCACGGAGCCTTTGATGTCTTTTGAACTCGATTTAGGCAGGCTTTGAAACACAGCACCTAGCGTCATACGCTGTCCCTGTACGAGATACCGTTGCTTCATTTCTTTAATCATTCCAATCACCGGCAGACCTCTGGCTGTGAGCTCGCGAAGTAATGGAACCTGCGTAAACCAGCTGTCCATCAAAACATAATCCGCCGTGAAGCTGGCTTTTAACGCCCGATCTAACAAGCCCACAACGGCATCGGGCTTCCGAGAAAAAGACTCTATTCGGCGTTTGTATCCATGGCTGCGTTTCGAGAGATGGGAGGCCATTTCGCAAAAACGATTGGCCAGTTTGGCGGAAGACAGCATGACAAAATCGAGCGGTGCAAAGCTAAAACCGTCCGACCAGCCGAGTGTGAGCATCGTGTAGCCTTTGATGTACCTGCCTGCAGAATGGTCAAACACACGTGCCAGCAGTTCTGCTTTTTTACTCCGGTTTCGGCTGAGCACCGAATCATCCACAATAAATACACGTACGCGTTTGGAGGAAATGAGCGTTTCAAAATAGCGTACGATCTGGAGACTTAATGTCTGCAAAAATCGCCGCCAAGCAAAGGAAGATTGATTCAAGAATCGATAGATGACATCTTTACCTGGCAGATCGGCTCCGCGGTTACTCTCCAACAGGCGAAACCAGTTCTTCCCTTCAAAAACCAAGGAGAACACGATTCGAAAAATAGCTAAACTCGAAAGACCAAACGATTTGGAAATCCCTGCATGCCGCAAAGCTTTCCCGATGTGAAGTGAAGCAAAAAGTTTAGAAAAACGAGACTGGTCAGACAGGGAATGTTGTTGTAACATAGGGTTACACACCTTTCTTGTTCATGGTTGGTCGCACTTCCATGATACTAAACAAGCAAGGTGTTTTTTTTGTCAAGAGAAACAGTAATGTTTAAATTCTCTTACGCCCACAAGGGGTTGACTCAATATTCTAGGTGCGAAAGTTGAGTAATCAATAAATAAAAAAACGATGGTAGTTTTGTATAAGAAATGTTTGAATTTTAGCCATTGTAATTTGATAAGTTTCCCATTAGACTAGGAAAAGAGTGATAATGAGAATCGATATCAAATAGTCGAGCGTTTTGGATCGAACTGATGGAGGTAACTACATGGATCAGCATTTGGAATTATATGATGTAACAATTATCGGCGGAGGACCTGCCGGCATGTATTCTGCATTTTACAGCGGCATGCGTGATATGAAGACCAAGTTGATTGAGGCGCGGGATAAATTGGGTGGTCGTATGCTCTTCTATCCAGAAAAAATGATCTGGGACGTTGGCGGTGTTACCCCGATTCTGTGTGAAAATTTGATTAAACAGCTGGAAGAACAGGCGAGAACGTTTGAGCCAACGATTGTGTTTGAACAGCAAATTGAAGGATTTGAGCGTCAGCCTGATGGCACAATTCTGCTGACATCGAATACAGGAGAACAACACTGGACACGTACCGTCATATTGGCGATCGGGTATGGTATATATAAAATGGCGAAGCTGGAGCTTGAAGGCGCTGACCGTTATGAGGTTACCAATCTTCACTATACGGTACAGGAGCTGGAGCCTTTCCGTGGCAAACGGGTACTGATCTCAGGTGGAGGTGATTCCGCGGTCGATTGGGCCAATGAGCTAGAAGCTTTGGCAGAGCAAGTGACGGTGGTGCATCGTCGTGACCGCTTTGGCGGATTGGAGCGCAATGTACTGCGAATGAGAGAATCCTCAGTGGATATTCGTACACCATATGCCGTTGATACCCTACATAGTCAAAGTGGGGAGATCATCGAGCAGGTGACAATATCCCATGTGGAGACAGGTGAGAGTGAAGTTCTTGATGTGGATGCGATTATCGTCAACCATGGCATGAAGAGTGATTTTGGCCCGATCCGGGATTGGGGACTTGATCTTGGTGAATGGCATGTGACCACAACAGAGAAGCTGCAAACGAATATTCCAGGCGTCTTCGCTGCAGGAGACTTTGTCGATTATGGAAGTAAATTGTATCTGATTGCCGGTACATTTACGGATGCAGCCCTTGCGGTAAACAGTGCAAAACTGTATATGGACCCTGAGGCGGAGAAAGTTGCCTATGTGTCTTCCCATAACAGCCGTTTTAAGGAGAAAAATAAAGCACTCGGGGTTGTGGAAGAATAGAATCTCTTCATATAACTGCAACTCCAAATTCAAATCAAATGACGTAGTTCTGGCTAATGCCGGAACTGCTTTTTTTGATTCCATTTTCGGTATGAACCTCCTCGAATTGCACAACATAGAACAGGCACCGGAATTGAACATGAATCATCAACTGTCTATAATGAGCCTTATATGTGGGGAAAAACATCAAGAAACGTCAAACAGATTAGAGTGGAGTGCAGAATATGAAAAAAGAATCTCAACGTATATCCACATTCATTCATCGGTGGTTCAAAGGCACTGAGAAAAAACGGATCAAATGGTCGGAAGTCTATCTCGCTGTTGCTGGAAAAATGCACCGACTATTGGTGGAGGGAAGGCGCGCACGTTCAGCGGCCAAAAGACTGCATCAGGATTTGCCTATTACTGCTTTGGGCCAGATGAAGCTGGAGCCGGGAGATATTTTATATACACCAAGTTCGGAATCGACTTATTACGCCGGGCATATGGGAATTATTGGACTGGACGGTAAAGTGTATCACGTACATCCTTATGGACCTGTGTTTGCCGATTCCTTGGATTGGTACATCACCCGCTTTTATGAGGGAGATCGTTTCATTGTGTTTCGTTCCCGTTTGAATCAGGCTGGTGTAAAGGCAGCGCAGTGGGTGCAGGATCATTACAAGCAGGTGAAATTTTACCGATTGCAGACAAATCTGCGCAGCATTGAACGAAACTATTGTTCCAAATTTATATATCAGGCGTACCAATTTACAACTGGACTTGATCTGTGGAGTCGAAAATTTGTGAAGCTGAATCAGGGATATATCTATCCGTTTCGAATCGAGCGCTCACCTGCGCTGGAGGTACTTGGAACGTTTTATAAATAAGGCTAGTTAACCGACGGAAGTTCCCTTCTTCTACAAGAGGTTAGGGAAGGTTCTGTCGGTTTTTTTTGTATGCGTAGAGATCAAAAACAGGAAAAAGGCTCAAAACGTCGAATAGATTATGAGATAGTCATGCACAACTTGGAATCGTATACATAACCAATGCAGGATCAATTTTTGCCCAAGCATAAGCAATTCACCCCTTAGAAGGCAAACCAGGAAGAGAGAGAAAGAGATGAAATGGCTGAACTTTGTGCGCAGGTTCAAATCAAACTCAAACGTAGTAAACCTATCCGATTACACTCCAAAAAGCGAAAGGAGGCAATATTGTTCCATCTGTAGTAAAAAAGTGAAGTCCATCGTGCATTATGCGACTTCCCAGGGAAATGTTGCAGGTGTATGCAGTTCTTGTAAATCCGTGGCGGAACATCGAGGAATGTTACCCATTTAATAAGGAAGAGATACGCTCAGGAAATAACATTGCTTTGATTTATGAGCGTTTTTGTAGTACATTAGCAAATGTATTCGAAGGAGGATTCTAATGTACTCAGGTAGACAAGACGATACTTTATACATCATGACCTACACCTTAAACAGCGGTATCAAGGGTACGGTTCCACTGTCAAATAAGCAGATTATTGAGTGGCTGGATTGCTACAGAAATGAGAAGCGCTTCGTGACCGAAATCGGCAAGGAGTTTTTTGGATTGAATGCAGGATTGGTAGCAGATTTTAAAGTTCAGAATCATTTATCGGATTATCAGCAGACAATTATGCCTACACAGCAGCAGGATAACATGGAACGCTTGTCCAGCGCATATAAATCAACCGAGTTATTAATGAAGATTGATTGCAAATGTGGTACGGCATATGTTACGGAATCCCCATATAAGCGCACCAAATGGTACTGCACCAAGTGCAAAGAAATTGTATTTTTGGATGCCAAAAAAGGAATGGTAGAAACGTCGCGTGGCGACGCTTACTACATGACCAACAAATATTTTGTTTCCCGGGACTAGCGGGAGATGACGAATGGGAAGCATCGCTGTGAGGCGGTGCTTTTTTGTGTGCACAAAAACAGCTAATAACCGAGATAAGGAGAGGTATGTTAAGGGTATGCTGGTAAAGGAGTACTAATAAAAAAAGCCCTGAGGGGCTTTTTTTGAAATCTCAGGAAACCTGTAGCAGCAGATACCGCCGATCAGAACCTATAGATTGATTATGGAAAAGCTAAGTCAGCTCAGCATTCAACTTTGTGAGGAGGAATGAAGCAGCAGCGACAGCGCGGCTCATAAGCTTCTGAATCGCCAATCATGACGACAGGTCCAAGCGTCACAGGCTCTCCATTAACGATACGCTGGGTAAAAGCCGCATCCGGGCTTCCGCATACGGCACAGAATGCTGACAATTTCTCAATGTCATCCGCCATGGCGAGCAAACCGCCTACATATCCAAATTCCTTGCCACGGTAATCCATATTCAGGCCATCCACAATGACATGTTTGCCACAGTAGGCAAGCTCCGAGACCAGTTCCATGATGGCACTGCTGAAAAATTGTACTTCATCAAACGCAACAACATCAGCATCTTTGGTCTGATTCAGGATCATCTCTACGGATTCCGGGGTCAATTGCCGGGGAATGGAATGGGCAGGCAGACGATAGCCGATACGGCTAACTATCTCGTCTTGTGCAAATCGATCATCTTCGGCAGGTTTGTAAGCAACGACCTTTTTACGGCCAAATTGAATTAATTTTTGACAACGGCGAATGAGTTCACCGGATTTTTCACTAAACATAGGTCCTGTAATTACGGTAATTCGTCCTGTTTGCACAGTTCTGCTACTCCTCTCACATACGGGATTCAACAAAAAAAAGCGACCATTACAGAGTACCACAAAATCTTTAGTAAGAGCCAGAACTAATCTGAGCAGCTTTGTGTTACTATATGGATTGTTAAGCTGTTGGTTACGGCAGTGCTGTCCATAAGTCAGGAGCGATTGAAAAGAGGTGTAAACGATGAGTGAAGCATTATCCGAGTTACATGAGCGATATGAACGTTTGAAAAGACAGTCAGACCTTGACGAAGCTGCACTAGCGTTATTTGCAGATTTGTTCGCTGAAGCGGAGCGGCTGCAAACCAGTAATCTGACGCTGCGCAGAACGATTCTGAAGTCCTCTTCCAAAGAGTCGCGCATGTCTACCAAGCTGCGGGATGCATTATACGAATAACCCGGAGACTACTCCGGGTTCTCTTCTGTCTGCAATTTGCGGGGAAATAAAATACCTGCGGTAATTCTGGCAATCATGGCGAAGGTGAGGCCGATGCCTGCAAACATATAGATGACCGTAAATGCCTTGCCGAATCCGGTCGATGGTACAAAATCCGGATGTCCCACCGTGGTTAGAGTTACTGCGCAGAAATAGAGGGCATCAATCCAGTGCAGACCTTCAACGCGAGTATAAAATAACGTGCCTGAGAGAAGTGTCGCCGCAGTTAATACAAACAGAGCAAGGAACTTCTGGTCCTTGAAGGCATGGAAAATGCCTTTGAGCAATCTTTTTAGCGTAATGATAAACGAGACCATGTTGAACCATCCTGTCTATGGAAGAGTGGGCATTGTGCATATTCAAGATGCTAACTCTGAATTTATGCAAATACGTGTTTGAATAAATAAGCATTATACCTGATTGAGTACCGTATATAAAGGCAGATGTAAGGTTCGGATGTTGAAATGTTGCGGAGCCAGAAAAAATGACAAAAAGCCCGGACTCAGGAAGTCGTACCGGGCGTCTCTGCTTTGTCGGCTGAGGGTGCGCTTTTTGAACGAAAACGGGGTCCTACATAATTACGCTTGCGGTCACGGAACAGAATCCAACCTCCCAGAAAACTCATGCCTGCGGCGAACAGGACAAGTCCTCCACCAAAGGAGAGCCATTGAAATCCTGGTGAGATCTGCTCGTTCCCATGCTCGGCATAATACAGGAAAAGGGCGTCCTTCATCATTAGAAAACCCTTCATTGCCATTAACCCGGGAATGACCAGAACAATAATCGCCACGAATCGTGCAAAGATCAGTCTAGTATTCATCACCATTAAACTCCTTCTGCCTGAGGTTGACGTAAAATAAAGGTTGCGCTTACAGGTCATACCTGATTCCATCATAGCTTGGTTTTCAGAAGCTGTCCATGCGTTTCGGGGTCAAATTTTGAGTTGACCGCTCAAGGGGAGTACAATGGAATATAGATAACGTCTATGAAAAAGAGAATCATTCGAATCATCATCTTACAAATATATTGAAATTGTATTGAAATTATATGGATAGAGGAGAACATTAAAGATGCCAATTACATGTGATGTTGCCATTCTTGGAGGAGGAACGGGAGGGTACGTTGCTGCCATCCGTGCCGCACAGTTAGGAAAACAGGTTGTTATTATTGAGAAGGATAAGCTGGGAGGCACCTGTCTGCATCGTGGTTGTATTCCGAGCAAGGCTCTGCTGCGAAGTGCAGAAGTGTACGCTGAGATACAAGAGAGCGAAATGTATGGGATTGAAACAACTGGAGCAACACTTGTATTTCCTAAGGTTCAAGCGCGCAAGGATGCAATTGTGGAGCAGCTTCATCAAGGTGTGCAGTATTTAATGAAAAAAAATAAAATTCAGGTCGTACACGCCAAAGGGCGCGTGATCGGACCTTCCATTTTCTCCCCTCAGAGCGGTGCAGTGGCTGTCGAGTTTGAAGATGGCGAGATGGATACGGTTGTGCCAACCAACCTCATTATTGCTACCGGGTCTCGCCCACGGGTACTGCCAGGTCTTGAGCCAGACGGCCGATACATCATGAGCAGTGATGAGGCTTTGCGAATGGACGAATTACCGGCATCTCTGATCATTGTGGGTGGTGGCGTGATTGGCCTCGAATGGGCCTCCATGCTGAATGATTTTGGCGTCGAAATTACAGTTGTTGAAGCCGCTGCTCATGTATTGCCGGCAGAGGATGAAGATGTAGCCAAGGAAATGCAGAGATTGCTTGGGAAACGTGGTGTTCGTTTCCTAACAGGCGCCAGCGTTCTGACAGAGACATATAGCATACAGGAAGACGGTATTCGGATTGATGTCAAGCTGGGGGATGAGAAGCAAGGGACCCTGAAAGCAGACAAGATGCTGGTGTCGGTTGGTCGTCAGGCCAATGTCGAAAATATCGGACTCGAAAATACGGATATCAAACTCGAACGCGGATTTATTGCTGTGAATCAACATTTGCAAACGGGTGAGGGACATATTTATGCAATCGGCGATGTCATCGGCGGATTACAGCTGGCGCATGCAGCGAGCCATGAAGGTATTTTGGCAGTGAATCATCTGGCGGGTGAAACGGTACATGCCGTCGAATCACATCGAATTCCGCGCTGTGTCTATACTCGTCCGGAAGCAGCGAGTATCGGATTCACGGAGCATGAGGCCAAAGAGCGTGGTTATGAAGTGAAGACAGGCAAGTTTCCATTCCAGGCGATTGGGAAATCATTGGTTCACGGAAGTCGGGATGGATTTGTGAAGGTAATCGCGGATTCCAAGACGAATGATATATTGGGAGTACATATGATCGGTACCCATGTGACGGAACTGATCGCAGAGGCCTCTTTGGCTCAGATGCTGGATGCTACACCTTGGGAAGTTGGACAGACGATCCACCCTCACCCTACTTTATCGGAAATCATGGGTGAAGCCATGTTGGCAGTAGACGGAAAATCGATTGGAATGTAATCCGGACAGGCTTATGAGAAAGGTCCTTTCCTTTTTTGTGCAAATGGGATTATAATAAGGTTAAGGCAAGTCTTAGTACCAGGTTATAAGATCGGGTAGTAAGACGGGCATAGGCTCTGATTAAAAGGAGGTACCTCATATGAGTTCAAAAGGTACTGCAGACGCGGTCCATCGGCATAAACAGCTGGGACTTAGCGATGGTGAAGTATTGGATATGTACAAATACATGCTGCTCGCACGCAAGTTTGACGAGCGTTGCTTGCTCTTACAGCGGGCCGGCAAAATTAACTTTCACGTATCCGGTGTAGGACAGGAAGCTGCGCAAGTAGGCGCCGCATTCGGCCTGGACCGGGATCACGATTATTATTTACCGTATTACCGCGATTATGGTTTTGTACTGGCGGTTGGCATGACTCCACGTGAGTTGATGCTGTCTGCTTTTGCGAAGGCGGAAGATCCGAATAGTGGCGGACGGCAAATGCCGGGTCACTTCGGTCACAAAAAGCTGCGGATTGTAACGGGCTCCAGCCCGGTTACCACACAGGTCCCGCACGCTGTCGGGTTTGCACTGGCTGCCAAGATGAAGAAGCAAGAATTCGTTTCTTTTGTAACTTTTGGCGAAGGGTCAAGCAACCAGGGCGATTTCCACGAAGGTGCCAATTTTGCAGGTGTTCATAAACTTCCTGTGATCATTATGTGTGAGAACAATCAGTATGCCATTTCGGTGCCAATTCACAAGCAGCTGAGTGGTAAAATATCGGATCGTGCACTTGGTTACGGGTTCCCCGGATTGCGTGTAGATGGAAATGATGCACTGGAAGTATACGGTGCAGTCAAAGAAGCTCGTCGCCGCGCAATCGCTGGTGAAGGACCTACACTTATTGAAGCGATGATGTATCGTTTGTCTCCACACTCCACTTCCGATAATGATCTGGCATACCGGACCAAGGAAGAGGTTGAAGAGAATTGGAAGAAGGACGGCGTGCTTCGCATGAAGAACTATTTGATCGAATGCGGCATCTGGGATGAAGCCCGGGATGCGGATCTGGCTTCCCAGCTTGCGCTGGAAATGAAAGAAGCGACTGAATATGCAGACAACGCGCCATATCCGAAACCTGAGGACACTTTGACGCACGTTTATGCGGACAGCGAAGAAGGGGGACGGTAATCATGGCGGTTATGGAATATATTGATGCAATCCGTCTCGCGATGAAAGAAGAGATGGAACGGGATGAAAATGTCTTTATCCTTGGTGAAGATGTCGGAGTCAAAGGTGGCGTGTTCACTACAACCAAAGGGTTGCAGGATCAGTTCGGCGAAATGCGTGTCATGGACACACCTTTGTCCGAATCAGCCATTGCAGGTGTAGCCATTGGCGCTGCGATGTACGGTATGAAACCTATTGCCGAGATGCAATATTCGGATTTCATGCTGCCTGCAACAAATCAGATTATTAGTGAAGCGGCCAAAATTCGCTATCGCTCCAACAATGACTGGAGTTGTCCGATTGTTATTCGTGCGCCGATTGGCGGCGGTATTTTTGGAGGCCTGTATCACTCCCAATGTCCGGAATCGATTTTTTTTGGCACACCAGGTCTGAAAATTATAGCTCCATACTCGGCATACGATGCGAAGGGATTGCTCAAAGCAGCCATTCGTGACCCGGACCCGGTTCTCTTTTTTGAAAATAAAAAATGCTACAAGCTGATCAAGGAAGATGTGCCAGAAGATGATTACATCGTTCCGATTGGTAAAGCCAACGTGCTACGCGAAGGAGCAGATATTACGGTTATCGGGTATAGCCAGCCACTTCATTTTGTCATGCAGGCTGCCGAAGAGCTGGAGCGTGAGGAAGGTATTACTGCCCATGTACTGGATCTGCGTACTTTGCAGCCACTTGATCGCGAAGCCATCATTGCATCGGCTCGTCTGACAGGCAAAGTGCTGATTGTGCATGAAGATAATAAAACCGGTGGTGTAGGAGCGGAAGTTGCAGCTATCATCAGTGAAGAATGTCTGTTCGAACTGGATGCTCCGATTCAGCGTCTCTGCGGACCGGATGTACCGGCAATGCCGATTAGCCCAACATTGGAGAAATTCTATATGCTGAGCAAGGACAAAGCCAAGGAAGCGATGCGTACACTCGCCGAGTATTAAGTCGTGTAGTGAGATAGTTTAAAAGCAAAGTTTGGAGTGATATAACCAATGAGTATGAAATGGATCGAGGTCATTATGCCGCAGCTGGCGGAATCGCTGGTCTCGGCTACCATTGCCAAATGGTTGAAAAAACCGGGTGACCGGGTTGAACAATACGAACCGATCTGTGAAGTGATTACGGATAAAGTCAACGCTGAGATTCCATCAACTGTTGATGGAATTATGGGTGACCTGTTGGTCGAAGAAGGTACGACCATTGCGGTTGGCGAAGCCATCTGCCGCATGCAGGTAGCTGCTTCTGATTCGGAAGCAGCAGAACAAGTAACACAAGCTTCGCAGCAACAGAAAGGTGATCATGTTCATGCACAACAAAGTGCGAACTATGTACCTGCTGCTGGTGCAGCGGGTACAACAGGTCATGATCCCAATCAGCCGATGCGTAACCGCTATTCTCCTGCGGTTCAATCCCTTGCAGCGGAACATGGTCTGAACTTGCAGAGCATTCAGGGCACTGGAGCAGGTGGACGGATTACACGTAAGGATGTACTGGCAGTGATTGCACAAGGTGGAAACACGGGCGCAGCGTCTGCACAGTCTTCTACTGTAGCAGGACAGCATGCCTCTTCGGGAGTAACTTCAGGTTCTCCTTTCAGCGGATTGAATCGGGGGAATGCAGACTTGGGCGCATCGGCGGGAGAAACAGTTCCAGCAGCCGACGCAGGCGTTCCTGTAAGACATTCCGGCATACATCTGACCGAAAGTCCGAAAATTCCGCAAATCGAAGTAGAGGGTGGCGGACAAGGAAGATCCGAATACTTCATCGACGTTACTCCAGTTCGTAATGCCATTGCTCGTAATATGCGTCAAAGTGTATCGGAAATTCCTCACGCGTGGACGATGATTGAAGTAGACGTGACGAACCTGGTGATGCTGCGCAACAAACTTAAGGATGAGTTCAAGCGCAAAGAAGGTATCAATCTGACGTACCTGTCCTTCATGATGAAGGGTGTCGTCAATGCCATTAAAGACTACCCAATCATGAACTCCGTCTGGGCTGTTGACAAAATTATTGTCAAACGGGATATCAACCTGTCGATGGCAGTAGGTACAGAAGACTCTGTACTGACACCCGTAATTAAACATGCGGATCAGCGCAACATCGCTGGCCTGGCTCGTGAAATTGATGAGCTGGCACGCAAAACTCGTGAAGGCACATTGAAGCTGGATCATATGCAGGGCGGTACATTCACGGTTAACAATACCGGATCATTTGGGTCGATTCTGTCGCAACCTATCATTAACTACCCGCAGGCGGCGATTCTTACATTTGAGTCGATCGTCAAGAAACCTGTGGTCATTAATGACATGATTGCTGTCCGTTCCATGGCGAACCTTTGTCTATCCTTGGATCATCGTATTCTGGATGGAGTCATTAGTGGACGTTTCCTGCAACGTGTAAAAGAGAATCTTGAAGGATATACCATGGAATCGAACGTGTATTAAGAAAGAGCAATTGCATCATTTCAATGAGTTACTAATGATGCCAAGCGCTAAATAGATGGATAATGGGAAAGTGTATGTGCCAATGGCCGTGCACTTTTCCCGTTTTCTTCATTAGAATGCTCATCATTATACAATGAACATTGAAACAGAAGGGTGTGGGGGAATCATGAGCAAGCCGCTGGATGTTGTGTACATACCGATGCTTGATTATGAAGAGGCTTGGAACCGCCAGAAAGCGATTGTGCAGCAACTGGATGAGGGAGAAGGCGCTGAACAGATGCTGTTGCTCCAGCATCCGCCGACGTATACGATCGGTTCACAGAATCACCCGGAGCATCTGCTTCTTAGTGAAGACGAGCTGCGGGAGCAAGGCATCTCCTTGTTTCAAATTGACCGTGGCGGTGATATTACTTATCATGGCCCTGGCCAGTTGGTAGGTTACCCGTTACTTGTTCTTGGGCGGGATGAAGCCTTGGATTTACATGGCTATTTACGTTGTCTGGAGCAGATGATTATTGATTACCTGGCTGATCAGGGTATTGAAGCGGGACGTAAAGAATCTTACACAGGTGTATGGATCGGAGATTTGAAAATTGCCGCCATCGGCGTAAAGTTCAATCGGTGTAAACATCGGCGCGGCTTCGTGACGAGTCACGGATTTGCTTTTAATATCACTTCTGGCATTCAGCACGCAGGCTTTCAGGGGATTGTTCCTTGCGGGATTGAGCAGTATGGTGTGACCTCGTTGGAGGATATAACAGGCAAGACCTTCACTGTAGAGCAGGTTGCGCAGGATATCGTTCCATATTTTAATCGGATTTTTCCGTATGAGATTACCTGGATTACAGAAAAAGAAGCCCTTCCCCGTCTGTAAATCAGACAGTCAAAAGGCTTCATGTTTCTATCCGAACAATAAAGGTTCGAGCGCAATGAAAAGGGTGGACCCAATCATGGCGAGCAGCATGAGATAGATAATGATGCGGAACCATTTCTTTTTTTGCATGAAGAGAACTCCTTTCAACAAATAAATAAACAGACCATAGTAATTGTATTGTACCGTATCCACGAAAGGTAGGAAAGTCCTATGATAAAACAGCAACGTGTTATTGATCAGTTTATGGAACTGGTGCAGATTGATAGTGAAACAACCCATGAACAAAATATATCAAAAGTGCTAAAAGAGCAGTTTACTCAGCTGGGCCTTAGCGTATATGAGGACGACACTATGGAGAAAACCGGACATGGTGCGGGTAATCTCGTAATTACCTGGGAAGCCGAGGGTGCGGAAGAAGCATCACCAATCTTTTTTACATGTCATATGGATACCGTAACTCCTGGACAAGGAATTAAACCTGAGCTGGGTGAAGATGGCTGGATTCGCAGTGACGGCACGACAATTCTGGGTGCAGATGACAAAGCGGGGATCGCCGCTTTGTTTGAAGCGATTCGAGCTATTCAAGAGAACAACCTTCCACATGGAAAAATTCAATTTGTGATTACCGTAGGTGAAGAGTCGGGTCTGGTTGGTGCACGTGCAATGAATCCGAAGGATATTGAAGCCGAGTTCGGTTATGCCCTGGATTCCAACGGAGCCGTGGGTACTATCTGTGTGGCTGCTCCAGCCAGAGCTGAAATTCAGATGAAGATCTATGGGAAATCCGCACATGCGGGCGTGAATCCGGAAGACGGCATCAGTGCCATCCAAGTGGCGGCCAAAGCCATTGCAGCGATGAAGCTGGGACGAATTGATGATGAGACTACGGCGAACATCGGCAAATTCCAGGGCGGATCAGCACTGAACGTCGTCTGCGATTTTGTGCAGATTGAGGCTGAGGCACGCAGTATTGTGCAGGAGAAGGTAGAACTTCAAGTGGCCCAGATGCGTGAAGCATTGGAAACGACATGCCGCAAATACGGTGCAACCGCTGAATTCCGCAGTGAGATCCTGTATCCTGCATTTGGCTTCCATGATGAACATGAGGTTGTTCAGCTTGCACAGCGTGCCATTCGGAGCCTGGGGCTGGAGACTAGCACGTTTGCATCCGGTGGTGGCAGTGATGCCAACATCTTTAATGGGTTCAACATACCCACGGTCAACCTGGCTGTAGGCTATGAAGACATCCATACGACGAAAGAACGCATCCGAGCCGAGGATATTGTGAAACTATCTGAAGTGGTTGTAGCTATTATTCAGGAAACGGCTGCGAGTAAAAAATAATCAAAGAGACTGAGGGTGAAACTCCCCCGTTCTTCAACTGAAAAGTCCGAATCCGGTACAAACCGAGTTCGGACTTTTTGGCAAAACCATGTTATATTTCATGGGTATTGCAGACCAAGAACAGTATCATTTACGTCCAGCGAGCATATCGATTAATTTGGCATCTGGACCCCACTCACGCACCCATTGTTTGAGTATGAGCTGGACTTGTCTGGCTTGTCCGACCACGTGTACGGATTGCGGTGTTAAATAACTGTTCATTGGTTGTCCCCCTGATTTGTTATATTTGTTTGAAATCGCTATAAGCTCACCATATGCCAAAAAACAGAGCTTTATACGTATAAAGAGAACCAAAATTCGAAGAAGTGGAGTTGAAGAACAGATGAATTCAATCAATCATAAGCATCCTGCCAATCCAAAACTTGACGAAGAGACGATATCGACAAAGCCCATCTTCGAGGGTAAAGTTATTTCCCTTCAAGTCGACACGGTCAAGCTGCCTAACGGTCAGACCGCTACCCGTGAGATCATCCGTCACCCTGGAGCAGTAGCTGTCCTCGCGCTGAATGGCGATCGTATGCTGGTCGTTGATCAGTATCGTCAGGCCATGGGACGTACCGAAGTTGAGATTCCGGCAGGCAAACTGGACCCAGGAGAAGAACCTGAAGTGGCAGCAGCGCGTGAATTGCGCGAAGAAACCGGTTATGTAGCCAAATCACTGCGGCATCTGCGTTCGTTTTACACTTCGCCGGGATTCGCGGATGAGATCATCCATCTGTACATCGCTGAGGAGCTCGAAGCAGGGGACATGGCTTTGGACGAAGATGAATTTCTTGAAGTGTCCGAGATTACAATTGAAGAGGCTTATCAGTTGATGGATCAGAATCGGATCAGTGATGCCAAAACGATGATGGCTGTGTATGCATGGGATCTTTACAGAACGACAGGACGGTTTTAATGATGAATGAGCAGCAGGCAGCGTCTGCAGGGTGGGAGCCTTGTTATGCAGATCTCCATATTCACATTGGACGAACTTCGCGCGGTGAAGCAGTTAAAATCAGTGGCAGCCGTGATTTGACATTCGAGAACATTGCTAAAGAAGCCTCGGATCGCAAAGGAATTCATCTACTCGGTGTCATTGATTGTCACTCTCCGGTTGTACAGCTGGACATCGAACAGCTGCTTGAGAACGGCACGATGTCCGAGCTGGAGGGAGGGGGTATTGCGTATCAGGATACAACCATCCTGCTGGGTACGGAATTGGAGCTGCGTGAGCCAGGAATGCGGGAGTTTCATATGCTGGCCTACTTCCGTGATCTGAAAACCATGAAGTCCTTCACGGACTGGATGAAACGTAATATGAAAAATGTAAACCTGAGCTCACAGCGGGTATATGTACCCGCACTTGAGATGCAGGCCGAGATAAAGGCGCGTGGTGGGCTTATTGTGCCAGCGCATGCGTTCACACCGCATAAAGGCATATACGGAAGCACAGCCCCTCGTATGGCCGATGTGCTGGATACTAGCCTGATCGATGCGGTTGAGCTTGGGCTAAGCTCCGATTCATCCATGGCCAGCTATATTCGGGAACTGGATCAAGTTCCTTTTCTAACTAACTCGGACGCTCATTCTCTGGGCAAGATTGGACGTGAATACAACCAGTTACAACTCGAGAAGCCTTCCTTTGACGAATTCAATATGGCACTTAAAGGAAAGGCAGGCAGAAGCATTACAGCCAATTACGGTTTGAATCCAAGACTTGGCAAATACCACCGTACCTATTGTGCATCTTGTGGAAGCATTATGGATGAGCAAGCGATGTCGGCAGAACGTTGTCCATACTGTGGCAGTGTGAAACTTGTGCAAGGTGTGCTCGATCGCATACTGGCAATCGCGGATCGGGAGAGTCCGCATGTTCCAGCAAACCGACCTGCTTATCACTATCAGGTACCATTGGAATTCATCCCGGGTTTGGGGAAAGCCAAATTGCACCAGCTGCTGGATCGTTTTGGTACCGAAATGAACGTATTACATCGTACAAGCGAGGATGAACTTGCAGAGGTCGTTGGACAGGTACTTGCAGGTCTTATCGTTGCTGCGCGGAATGGCCAACTGGAATTGTCATCTGGTGGTGGAGGCACTTACGGAAAAGTGTCCAACAAGGAAAGAGTAGAGTAAAGGAGTTTACGGCAGGTTCGTAAAGTGAGTAAGCACCATTTGGTGCGGGAATGGCATTTTGTCATGGAGAAGGAATTGGAATCTGGACAAGAAGTCATACGTGTGCTTTCCGGTTCATAAGAATGACTATGAGGATTTCACTCGTTATCCTTGCAGCATGATAACCGGAAAGGGGACCCGTACCTGTATGCGTTCTGCCTACTTCACATTCAAAGGCCAAACCTCTTTATATGTATTTGTGGCTGTCTTGTTCCTGGTGGGTGTCATTTTTGGCGCCCTGATGGTTAATGCCCTATCCCTTGAACAGCGCCAGGATCTGGAGGGATACCTCGGTAACTTCTTCATGACGGTACAGCACAGCGGACAAGTGATTGAGACCGGAACCTATTGGGACATTGCCATGCTTCACTTAAAGTGGGTTGGTCTGATCTTCATTCTGGGCTTATCGGTCATCGGTCTGCCGGGCATATTGGTTCTGGATTTTCTGAAAGGTGTGCTCATTGGTTTTACCGTGGGGTACCTTGTTGGACAGTATTCATGGAAAGGGCTGTTGTTTGCCCTGGTTTCCGTTGCGCCTCATAATTTATTCGTGATTCCGGTGCTGCTCATTTGCAGTGTGTCGGCTATGACCTTTTCGTTATACATTATTCGGAACCGTGTTCTGATGCAGCGGACACCAGGTCGTCAGAAACCTTTTGCTTCATATATCGTGTTAACTCTCGTTATGGCAGCACTGCTGTTAGGGGTTGCGTCATTTGAAACATGGGTTACACCTGCGATGATGCGCTGGGTCACACCGATGCTGCTACCAGCTTAGCTTTGCGCGTGATAGTGTAAAATGTTGACTTTAATTATGTACTCCCCCTATAATGAAAGAAGTGGGTTAAGTTGCAGTGTGCAGTGATTTCCTAGGGGGAGGGAGAAAATGGAAGCACGGATCGATAAAATTAAGCAGCAACTACAGTCCCAAGGATATAAATTAACGCCCCAGCGGGAAGCCACCGTAAGAGTACTTCTTGAGAATGAAGAAGATCATCTGAGCGCAGAAGACGTATTCATGCTCGTGAAAGAAAAGGCTCCCGAAATCGGTCTCGCAACCGTGTACCGTACCCTCGAACTGCTGAGTGAGCTGCATGTTGTAGAGAAAATCAACTTCGGCGACGGTGTAGCGCGTTATGATCTACGCGGAGATACATCCAAGCATCACCATCATCACTTAATCTGTGTTCAATGCGGAAGTATGGATGAAATACGTGAAGACTGGCTTGGACCGCTTGAAGAGCGACTGGAGCGGGAATTTAACTTTTCGGTAGTAGATCACCGACTGGATTTCCATGGGATTTGTTACCGTTGCAAAGCTAAAAATGACCAGAAGCCCAAAGACGAAGAATAACATAGCATATCTTCAAGCTCTCACCGGCGGTTTTGACGGGAGAGCTTTTTTGGTCCAGCGTGTGATGTGAGGTTTACCCTGAATGTCATATTCCTGTGTTCGGTAACATACCCTGATTCTAGACGAGTCGGATTCGAACCAGAAAGGGGTACAACCCATGATTATATCGCTGCGGAGAGGACTCCGTTTTATTCGATTTATCGTATTTTTTGCTGCATTAGTTTATCTGTTCTATCATGTCCTGGATTTGTTCAACGGATTGATCTCACCTGTGGACCAATATCAGATGCCAACAGGAAATGCGGTTAAAGTATTTCAGGAAACGGTTTGGCCAAGTAACGGGGAAGGACGTCCTACAATGGCAGAGCGTCTCCGTTTATTTTATTGGTACGGAGAGTAGCTGGACAGCCAGGGATGCAAATACGGAAGCAGGTTGCCCATGTGGCAGTCCTGTCAGATGAGGAGCGTTGTGCATGAAGCAGACGATACACGCCTATGCCTTATACTTGGAAGAGGATAAAGGGATGTCGAGCAGCACGCTGGAATCGTATCTTCGGGACGTGGACAAGTTCATCGAATTTGCGGATAAAGAATACGGTATCCGGGAAGCGGAGCAGGTGCGCCGGACGCATGTTATCCTGTTTATAGGTCAGCAGAAACAGGCAGGACGTGCGAATGCAACCATTGCCCGCAGCGTCGTATCCCTGCGCTCCTATTTTCATTTTTTGATGCGGCGTGGTGACATATTACAGGACCCTACGTTTGATGTGGAGGCTCCAAAAGCAGACAAGACACCGCCGCAGGTGTTGACCGTCCAAGAGATCGAATTGCTGCTCAGCTCCCCCGATACCCGTTCACCGCAAGGGGTGCGTGACCGGGCCATGCTGGAGCTATTGTATGCGACAGGCATTCGTGTATCTGAACTGATTGCACTGGATGTGCGGGACGTACAGCCAGGCATGCGCTTTATCCGCTGTGGAGGTGCCGGTAAAGAACGGATTTTGCCAATAGGTGCGCCTGCAGCAGAGTGGGCAAGTGTTTATGTGAACGAGTACCGCAACCTGCTAATTAAAAATGATACGGACGAGCATGCTCTCTTTGTCAACGTATCCGGGAAACGATTAACCCGTCAAGGATTCTGGAAGTTGCTCAAAAAAGCAGCGATGGATGCGGGAATATCGGGTGAAATTACACCACATACGCTGCGTCATTCCTTTGCCGCTCACCTGATTGCCAGTGGGGCAGATACCCGTGCGGTGCAGGACATGCTCGGTCATGTGGAGCAGCCTGGGCAACAGTATGGACATCATGGCCGCAAAACGATGAAAGAGATTTATGAATCTCATCATCCGCGGGCAAAATAGATTCTACTTGGATATAAATCTGCAAAAAAAAAGCGGAACAATAGTCCGATTTAGGATAAAATAAATTGAACACATTTAAACGCCGTTATACATAAGCAAATGCATCATTCAAGCGTGTTGATAACGCGTAGTTCTGATTGATACCATTTGCGGACACAGACGGATCGTTTCAACTCAAGGGGGAACATTTATGACAGCATTAAACCAACAGATGATTTTGGAAGCGGCATCTTACATCCAAAGCAAAAGTACTATTAAACCGGAAGTCGGTTTGATTTTAGGTTCAGGGCTTGGCATTTTGGCAGAATTGATTGAAGATGGTGTAAGCATCGCTTATCAGGATATTCCGCATTTTCCGGTGTCCACAGTAGAGGGACATGAAGGCGAATTGCTTGTGGGGACCATTAAAGGCCGTCCGGTTGTTATGATGAAAGGTCGTTTCCACATGTATGAAGGTTATGGTCCTGAACTGACTGCCTTCCCGGTACGTGTTATGAAAGAGCTGGGCGTAACTTCTCTGCTCGTAACGAACGCAGCAGGTGGCGTAAATACCTCTTATGAGGCGGGTGACCTGATGCTGATCTCGGATCATCTCAATCTCACAGGCAAGAATCCATTAATCGGACCGAATGACTCCGCACTGGGTGTTCGCTTCCCGGATCTGTCCGAAGCGTACAGCCGCCGTCTGCGTGCGCTGGCGAAGGATACAGCCGCGTCACAAGGTTTTGATGTACGTGAAGGTGTATATGCAGGTATGCTTGGTCCAAACTACGAGACACCAGCTGAGATCGTGATGCTGCGTACGTTGGGTGCGGATGCTGTCGGCATGTCTACCGTCTCTGAGGTTATCGTAGCACGCCACGCAGGCCTGGAAGTGCTCGGTATTTCTTGTATCAGCAACATGGCTGCCGGCATTCTGGACCAGCCGTTGTCGCATGATGAAGTTATGGAGACAACAGAACGTGTTCGTGAATCGTTCCTGGCCCTTGTCCTGGCTGTTATTCCACAAATGTAACTGATCATATAGAAAAGGCGATCTACCCTAATGTGATTCATTGGGGCAGGTTGCCTTTTTTTATTTTCCTTAACGGACCGTTCACTCATCCAGTAGTTCAGGCTCGTTTTTTGGTGTTTCACACAGATTACATAAAAAGTTCGGCAAATCATTCTTTACATGGAATAATTTACTTCAATCGGGCCGACAATGATTAGCAGTACATGCATGGAACATGCAGTAAGCAAGTTATTTGAGGAGGTAACCCTAGTGAAGAAACGAATAATGGCATCGTTCATGACCCTTTGTATCCTGCTGCCCCTGATGGCATCAACCGCGCTGGCTGAAGAAACTCCCAAAGCAGCGGGGGGAACAGATTTGGCCCCGTCGGCACGCTCCGCCATTTTGATGGATGCAGATACGGGCACGGTCATTTTTGAAAAAAACAGTCATGATCAGCTGCCTCCGGCGAGCATTACCAAGATTATGACCATGCTGCTCACCATTGAAGCGGTCGACTCTGGCAAGCTGAAGCTGACGGATAAAGTGAGAACGAGTGAATATGCCGCATCCATGGGTGGATCACAGATATTTCTGGAACCTGGGGAAGAGATGACGGTAGACGATATGTTAAAAGGGATTGCTATGGCTTCCGGTAATGATGCCTCTGTGGCGATGGCTGAGAAAATTGCCGGTTCCGAGGAAGCTTTTGTTCAATTAATGAATGAGCGGGCGAAGGAGCTTGGCATGAAGGATACTCATTTTGCCAACTGTAACGGCCTTCCGGTAGATAATCATTATTCTTCCGCGCATGATATTGCGGTCATGAGCCGTGAACTGCTGAAGCATCCGGGGATTACGAAATATACCGGTGCATACCAGGACTACCTTCGTAAAGATAGCGAGAAGCCATTCTGGCTGGTGAATACGAACAAATTGGTTCGTTTCTACTCCGGTGCGGATGGGTTGAAAACAGGATACACTTCCGAAGCGAAGTTTTGTCTCTCGGCTACAGCGATGAAAGATGGGCTGCGTGTCGTTTCCGTGGTATTGGGTGAACCAAATACCAAAACACGGAACAGCGAGGTGTCCTCGATGTTTGACTATGCTTTTGGGCAGTACACGATGAAAGCTCTGTACAAGTCAGGGGACCTGCTGGGCAGCCTGAAAATTGAAAAAGGTGAAGTTGCCGAATTGCCGCTGAATGCAACGCAAAATTATAGTGTGCTGATGCGCAAAGGTGCGAAATCGGATGAGATCCGTCATGAATTGCTGATGGCCAAAGAAGTAAAAGCTCCGGTCAAAGAAGGTCAGAGTGTAGGTAAGCTTGTCGTCTACCAGGGCAATGAAGTCATCAAGGAATTCGACATTCAGGCTCCACAGGATGTGGACAAGGCTGGCTGGTGGAAGCTATTCAAACGCACAACCTCCAATCTGTTTGATTAAACGGCGATTTATGCAGGTTGCGCACATCCGTTGAACATATTTTGTAATTAAATAGGGGTTTTCTTCTAGTTTTGTCGGGGGGCAGGAAAAGCCTTCGAGAACGTAGAAATCCTTGTTCAAGACAGGGAGGAGAGTGAGCAAACGTGAACTTGCATGTGGAAATGGAACATCACCGCGGGATTCTGATTGTGCGATTATCCGGGGAGCTGGATCACCATACAGCTGACATGGTACGGATGCAGATGGATGAAGCCATCCAGCGCAGACAATGCGAGCATCTGGTACTCAGCCTGAAAGATCTGCAATTTATGGACAGTTCGGGTCTGGGTGTCATTTTGGGAAGATACAAGCTCATTAAGAATAAAGGCGGCAAGATGGTTGTCTGTGATGTCAATCCGCCAGTGTATCGTTTGCTGGAAATGTCGGGTTTGTTCAAGATTATGCCGATTTACGAAAATGAGGGAACTGCTCTCTCGGGTCTGGAGGTCGTCTCATGAATGAAGGAACGGGGACAAATTTCATGAATCTGCAATTCGCGGCCAAGTCGGAGAACGAATCGTTCGCACGGGTGACGGTTGCTGCCTTCATCTCCCAGCTTGATCCTACGATGGACGAGCTTAGCGATCTGAAGACAGTCATTTCGGAAGCCGTAACGAACAGCATCATTCACGGTTATAACAACAATCCAGAAGGTGTCGTGTCCATTCAAGCCGAGATTCGCGATGACATGATCACTATCATTGTGGAAGACCGCGGTGAAGGCATCGAAGACCTTGAACTGGCCAAACAGCCGTTGTATACGTCCAAACCCGAACTTGAGCGCTCGGGGATGGGCTTCACCATTATGGAAAACTTCATGGATGAATTCGAAGTCAGCAGTGAGCCCGGCAGAGGCACCTCCATCAAGATGAAGAAAAGGATTGAATCCAAGAAAGCATTGTATAATTAGGGGTTGGTGGTCTTATGGATGCTGAAGTGAAACAGTCTTCACAGACCTATTTGGACGATGCCGAGGTCAAACGGCTGATTGCGCTCAGTCAGTCGGGTGACCATGTCGCACGGGATACGCTGGTGAACTGCAACATCAGACTCGTCTGGTCCGTCGTACAACGTTTTATGAACAGGGGATATGAGCCGGAGGATCTGTTCCAGATTGGTTGTATCGGGCTGCTCAAATCGGTGGATAAATTCGATCTCAGTTATGATGTCAAATTCTCCACCTATGCTGTCCCGATGATTATCGGAGAAATTCAGCGCTTCCTGCGGGACGACGGCACCCTTAAGGTCAGTCGTTCACTGAAGGAGATGGCGAATAAAGTCCGCAAGAAAAGGGATGAGTTGTCCAAAAACCTGGACCGTCTGCCCACGATCAAGGAAGTGGCTGAAGAGCTGGGGGTAACCCCGGAGGAAGTTGTTTTTGCGCAGGAAGCGAACAAACCGCCTACCTCCATACATGAGACGGTGTTTGAGAATGACGGCGATCCGATTACATTAATGGACCAGATTGCCGACGAGTCTCAGGAACGGTGGTTTGACAAACTGGCGCTAAACGAAGCAATTGGCGGTCTCAGTGAACGGGAACGGCTGATTGTATATCTCCGGTATTATCGCGATCAGACCCAGTCCGAGGTCGCCAGTAGACTGGGTATATCCCAGGTGCAGGTGTCACGGCTGGAGAAAAAAATACTTCAATCCATCCGCGACCAGATCGCACAGTGATTTTGGATTGCAGAAAACAAAATTGGTGTTGAAATACCAATTTACGACAACTAACAACCTTCTATCGCGCGTCAATATGCGGAGAAGGTTATTTGTCGTTAGCCTGGATGGGTTTGGGGCGATTCGACTGCAACAATAATATCAATCCAACGATACATGCGGTCCCCAGCCATTGAAATAACCCGAAGGGTTCATGCAACCAGATAACAGTTGTGCCAACAGCAGCAAGAGGTTCTGCGCTTCCCATAAGACTTGTTTCTTTGGCTGTCAGGCTTTTTAAACTTTCGATATAGAACCAGAATGCAATCATCGTCCCAAAAATAATGGTAAAAGCCATATATCCGTAAGTTTCCAAACGCAAGCTGGCAAAGTCCATTTTCCATGGTGGGTGGATGAGACTCAGTGCAGCCCCTCCGATAATCATTGCCCAGCCTACAACAACGAGTGAATCAAACTTTTCAATCAGTTTTACGGCGTAGAGGGTATAAAAGGCAGCAGCAACTCCGGATAACAGCCCCCACAATACAGCGGGTAACGGTACAGACAATTGAGAGGGAGAACCATTGGTCAGCAGGAGAAAACACCCGCTCAGAGCCAGAATCGCTGATGCAACATCCTTTCTGGTTAGAGCAGCCTGTTTTCGCCAGATCATATAGACCATGATCATGACTGGTGACAGATATTGAAGTAGGGTCGCCACCGCGGAATTGCCATGTTGAATGGACGCCATGTACGTATATTGAACAGCGAGCATCCCGAATAATCCGAAAATGATTAGCTGCAAGGCTGTTTTTTTCTGCTTCCACATATCGAAAATTTGCGAGCGTCTTGTTGTAAAGGATTGAACCGTCAGGAGCAGTATGCCGGCAATCAGCAGTCGTACCGTTACAAACCAGTTGACTTCAATTCCGTATTGTTGAAACAGCTTTTGTGAAACCGTTCCGCCAACGCCCCAGCATATCGCACCTGTAAGAACGAAGAATAGGCCTGACTTCCTAGATCTCTGAATAGATATTTTCATGAATAGTTCCCTCACCTTAAATATAAGAATAGTGCTATATTAAAATGGAATAGGCTATAATAATATCAATATCGCACAGATAAATATCATTATATTGAGATGAGAAAATATGCTTAAAACAGAATTCAGGATTGATCAAAACGGAAGGGAGCTGACGGAGCATCGTACGGTTACACTGCCTTTGGCGTGTTATGAAACCACAATTGTACGCAATGTTCACGGGCATATTCCATTGCACTGGCATGATGAATTGCAGTTTGTTTTGGTTGTCCAGGGCGAAGCTCTTTTTCATGTGAATAATCAAAAGATTATTGTGACGCAAGGCGATGGGCTGTTTATCAACAGTGGTTGTATGCACATGGCAGAGGAACGGGGGAAGAAGGATAATTGTATTTATCTTTGTCTAAATGTCTCTCCTCATTTTGTTGTGCCTCCCGAGTTATATTTGAAGTATGTTCATCCTTATATCTCAGCAACCAATTTACCTTATCTTCATATCAAAAGGGAAATTTCTTGGGGAGCTCAAGTCCTGAACGCCATTCGGCAGGTTAAAAAGAATCTGGATGAGCAGCCTCCATTTTACGAAATGAATGTGGCTTCAAGCCTTTTAACGATATGGAAACATCTAATTACAAGCGGATACGCACTGGAATATGATCCATCCGAAATCATCAGAAACAGACGAATGAAGGGTATGGTTGAATGGATTCACCTGCACTCCGCTGAACCAATCAAATTGGAGGACATTGCAAGAGCCGGTCAGTTAAGCCGCTCGGAAACCTGCCGTTATTTCAAGCAAATGTTGAAGACAACGCCCATGCAGTATGTAATCGATTATCGCATCCAAAAGAGTGTGGAGCTGTTGCAACTCCAAGAACGCAGCATTACCGAGATTGCTTATGAAGTGGGCTTTAATAGCACGAGCTATTTTATTAATCAATTTCGCAAAACGATGCAAATCACCCCGTTAAAGTTCAGAAGAGAAATGGAGTTGAGGAATAAGGAGGGTATTGAGCAGTGAATAAAAAAATGCCCCAAAGATACCTGATCCCCAAGTTTCTTACCAGTCATTCCATAAGATTTTCTCCTCCCATTAAGTCGCTATATGAGCGGCTTTTTTTGTTTGTGTAACAAAGGGATTATGACAAAATAAAGTCCAAATTCACCAGCTATTATTTCTCTTACTACAGCCTCCCATCATATTTATTTCAGTCCTTTGGGAAAAAAGGGAGACACGTGCAGCGGAGGGATGGAATCGTACTAAGGAGCGAAGCGTTCGCCTTTAGCACCGGATTTCCTCCTTGAAAAAGGAGATTCAAGAAATCCGGGGATAACAGCGACCGATGGCCGATCCATCCCGAAGCGCCCTCAGAGTCTACAAAACCTTTTTCCAACCAAGATGTAATAAATTTGCACATTCTTCAAATACTAACCTAAATTACGCAGTAAAGGAGTGTTCCGGATGTCCCTGACACCCACTCCAACGGTCTATGTTCGTTTGCGCAGCCGTATTCGTATCCAAAGGGGCCGAAGTGTCAAGCTTGGAGATGTAGCTCACTTGCTCACCTCTCCCGAAGAACAGGAAAGAAGGCTGCTTGAGCTTGAATTGCTGCGCCCCGGACCGGAGGACGGCAATCTGATCCTCATTGATATATTGCAGATCATCCCCCAGATCCGTCGGGCCTTACCAGATGTCACCGTTGAATTGATCGGATCGGGTCATACCCTTGTTGAGGTGGTTGCGGGAAGTGGCAAACCTTCCAAATCTCTGTTTATCCTTGTGTGGCTACTGCTTTTCTTTGGATCAGCATTGACCATTATGAATTTTCATGCGGACGTAAACATGCAGGAAGTTCAGATTCGAATTGTAGAGATGATTACAGGTCGCCGGGATGAACATCCATATCTGTTTCAGGTGGCATATTCCATCGGGATCGGGTTTGGCATGGCCGTGTTCTTTAATCATTTATTCAAGAAAAAGTGGAATGAAGAACCTACCCCTTTGGAAGTGGAAATGTTCCTATATCAGCAAAATGTAGACAAGTATGTGGTGATTGAAGAAACCGAACGTATGCATGAAGAGGAACGCAGGGAGATGAATGCGGATGAGCGTTCTTAACGGAGCAATCAGCATTGTGCTGGGTATTGCGGGGGGAATCGCGGTCGGAAGTGGTGTGATTGCGCTTATTCTCGTGCTTGATATGATTCCAAGACTAGCTCAGCTTACGCGAACCTATGACAAAACCCATTGGTATGAAGGGGCCTTGATCGGAGGTTCGCTGCTCGGTACCGTTGCGGATTTTTGGCATTGGAAGGTGCATGGAGCGCTCTTGCTTAGCCCGATCATCGGACTGTTTTGCGGTGTGTTCATCGGTCTGCTTGCGGCGGCACTCACAGAAGTATTGAATGTACTGCCAGTGCTGGCGAAAAGACTAGGTATGAAATCGTATTTATTTGGATTACTGCTAGCCATGATTTTGGGGAAGATGACAGGCTCCCTGTTTGATTTTTTTGTATACCAGCGTTGAAACGTTAGGCCTAAGGAGGATGGGAAATGGACGTAAGATCGGACAACGACGGGCATAACTCCAGTGAAGCAACATCCGAAGAGATGATGCATAAATCTCCTTATGAGATTCAGGAGGAAGAAGAAAAGAAGACTTTCGAAAAAAAGAAACAAAATGAAATGTCTGACAGTATCGAGGAATCGGTAAAATATTGGCAGGAAAACGACGATATTTCCCCTCGCATGAGTGATAACAGATATACGCTTCAGCAAGTGTTGGGACTTGGGGAGTCCTTTGATGTGAATATGAGGGAAATGGTTTTGGGCGGCAAACATGTTGGATTGCTGCTGCTGACTGGATTTGCGAAAGATGAGATTCTGCTTGAAGTGTTAAAAAGGTTAACCTATCTTACACCGGAGCAAGTGTCTGGACATGCGCTGAAGTCGTATTTCGAATGTTACATTCCTCATATTCAAGTTGAGCGAGTGGAGAAGATGAGCGCCGTCATTAACAAGGTCCTCACAGGCATGAGTGCCATGTTCGTCGAAGGGGACCGTTCCGTTATTGTTATGGATACCCGCAGCTATCCGGTACGCTCACCAGAGGAACCTTCGCTGGAGAGAGTGGTCCGTGGTTCAAGAGACGGATTTACAGAGACACTTCTGACCAACGTGGCGTTAGTACGCCGAAGAATACGGGACCCTGGCTTAAAGTTTGAAATTATGCAGGTCGGACGCAGGTCGCAAACGGATGTCTGTGTTGTGTATATTGATGATATCGTGGACAAGGTTCAGGTAGATTCCGTTCGTGAAAAAATAAAACGGGTGAATATCGACGGTATCCCTGCTGCCGATAAGCAGCTTGAAGAAGCGATTATTAACAAGGGCTGGCACCCGTATCCGTTGGTTCGGTATTCGGAACGACCCGATGTGACAGCATCCCATCTGATGGACGGACGGGTTGTTGTTTTTGTAGATACTTCACCCAGTGTGATGATTCTGCCCACCACTTTTTTTGACCTATGTGAGCATGCGGAAGAGAACAGACAGACCGCCTTTATGGGAACTTATCTGCGCTGGGTACGGTTTGGGGGTATTCTGATTTCACTTTTCCTGTTGCCGCTGTGGTTGCTGATGGTTATTGACCCTGCCATTAAGCCAGCAGGAATGGAGTTCATTGGCCCTCACGAGAATGCACAGCTTCCGCTGATTCTGCAGTTCCTGCTTATTGAATTCGGGGTGGATTTATTGCGGATGGCAGCCGTCCATACCCCGACGCCACTCGCTTCAGCCATGGGTTTGATTGCGGCCATTTTGGTCGGTGATATCGCCGTGAAAACAGGTTATTTTGTGAATGAAGTTGTACTTTACATGGCGATTGCGGCCATAGGAATGTTTGCAACACCTAGTTATGAGCTTGGTTTGGCGAATCGATTGGTCAGGCTGTTTTTGCTCGTTGCAGTAGCGATATTCAAGGTTCCTGGATTCGTTGTCGGGACGACGTTCATTATTGTGGCGCTCACCTTACATCGCTCCTACAACTCTTCTTATCTCTGGCCATTCATACCGTTTAATGCAAAGGCTTTGGGTAACTTTTTATTCCGTTTGCCACTGTTGGAGAATAAAAAACGTCCTTCGATCAACAAAACGCGTGACAATACCAAAATGGACAGTGATCCGGACGGGGAACTGCAAAAAAGTAAAAAACACAAATGATCTGCCGAAAAATCCATTCTTCTCATTCACTAATTTGATATACTGGTGTAAAATCATTGGAATAACAGCTGTTCCAGTATATAAAAAGTGAGGAATGCAGATATGTATTTACATGGTACAAGTAAAATAAATGCACAGGGACATCTGGAAATTGGCGGAGTCGATACTACCGTCCTGAAAGAACAATTTGGAACTCCCCTGTATGTTGTGGACGAGCAATTAGTTCGTGAGCGTTGCAGAGAGTACATGGAAGCGTTCCGTGCTTCAGGCCTGGGTTTCCAGGTTGCTTATGCAAGTAAAGCATTCTGTGTAATGGCCATGTGTGCCCTTGCTGCGGAAGAAGGACTTTCCCTGGATGTAGTATCCGATGGTGAATTGTTCACGGCACTGCAAGCCGGTTTCCCGGCAGAACGTATTCACTTCCACGGCAACAACAAAACATTGGAAGAGATCGAAATGGCGCTTGATGCAGAGATAGGCTGCTTCGTTGTGGATAACTTCAATGAACTGCACTTGCTGCAAGCTGTAGCCGCAGACAAAAATCGCAAAGTTAACATTTTGCTGCGTGTGACGCCTGGTGTTGAAGCGCATACGCATGAATATATCTCGACAGGACAAACGGATTCCAAATTTGGATTCGATATCGGAAACGGAACGGCATTTGAAGCCATTGAATTGGCTTCCAAACAGTCGAATTTAGTTTTACTCGGTGTGCATTCACACATCGGATCACAAATTTTCGAAGTTGAAGGTTTCCAAATGGCAGTTCAACGCGTTGCTGAGTTTGCAGCAGCTGTGTATGAGCGTCTTAACGTGGCATTCAAAGTGGTTAATCTGGGTGGTGGCTTCGGTATTCGCTATATTGATGGGGATACACCGCTTGAAGTTTCACAATACGTGAAAGCCATCACGGATGCGGTAAAAAATCATTTTGCTCAAATCGGCTATGCCGTGCCTGAGATCTGGGTTGAACCAGGCCGCAGCATCGTAGGTGAAGCGGGAACAACACTCTACACCGTTGGAACAAGCAAAGATATTCCAGGGGTTCGTAAATACGTAGCTGTGGATGGTGGAATGACAGACAATCCACGTCCAGCGCTGTATGAGTCCAAATATGAAGCTGTATTGGCAAACCGTGCAAATGAAGCAGCTCAGGAAACAGTATCTGTTGCTGGTAAATGCTGTGAGAGTGGCGATATGCTGATCTGGGATTTGGACCTGCCTAAAGTGCAAAGCGGCGATCTGCTCGCAGTTGCTTGCACAGGCGCATACAACTACTCCATGGCAAGCAACTATAACCGGATTCGTCGTCCGGCAGTTGTGTTTGTCAAAGACGGTCAAGGGGATGTTGTCGTACGCCGTGAGACGTATCAGGACATCATCCAAAATGATCTGGTACCTGAGCGTATTGCTAAACAGCCAGTTACCCGTTAATTTAAGTTCAAATAGCGGAGCTCTATATCAAGAAGACAAAAAAGGACACTCCTTTTTTGTCTTCTTTTGCATCTTTAGGGCCGGATTTGAAAAAAACTTGCTGATTATTTTGCGATCAATCCATTTTCGGTGTACACTAAGAAAAGTGCTATAAAGCTTGGCCCAGGGTCATGCGTTCTGGCACCATTAACGATGGTCAATACGAAAGGAGTCATTTACATATGGCGAAACAAGCGAAAATTAAAATGGCAAACGGCGGAGAAGTTGTAATCGATTTGTTCGATCAAGAAGCTCCAAACACAGTAGCAAACTTTGAGAAACTGGCTAACTCCGGTTTCTACAACGGTCTTGTATTTCACCGTGTTATTCCGGGCTTTGTAGCTCAAGGCGGATGCCCTAACGGTTCCGGCGCAGGCGGCCCAGGTTACACAATCAACTGTGAAATCAACCCGAACAAACATGAGCGCGGAACATTGGCTATGGCACATGCAGGCCGTAACACAGGCGGAAGCCAGTTCTATATCTGTTACCAACCGCAACCACATTTGGATGGACAACATACTGTATTTGGTAAAGTAACCAAAGGTATGGAGTTCGTAGACGCTTTCGAAGGTCGCGACAAAATGGAGACTGTTGAAGTAGTAGAAGCTTAATCAATAACCGTATGTAAACCGTTTCGCAATTAGCGAAGCGGTTTTTGTTTACACTTAAGCTTATTAAAAGTTAGTATGTGACAAAAAGGAACAAAAAACAATTGATTTTTTGACGTTAAAGTGCTAACATCCAATTAATAACGCAACGAATCCTTCAGGGCAGGGTGTAATTCCCTACCGGCGGTGATGCAGTATGTGAGGATATCTATCCAGCATTGATGCAAAGTCCGTGACCCGTCTGCCTGTGGCAGATGGCTGATCTGGTGTAATTCCAGAACCGACAGTATAGTCTGGATGGGAGAAGGAGAGGGTGCAGTCCTTAGGGGCCGCATTCCGCAGGAGTGTTGCTGTACAGTTTTTGACGAATTCATTTCCTGTGCAGGGAGAAATCCGGTTACTTCCGGCAATCTTCATACATATGCCACATCATAGAAGCTCTTTACCTGTAATTGAAGTTCATTAAGGTATGTGTCTGCTTTCACTTGCCTGAAATGAAGTTTTGGGCGATGTGTTGTTGGCAATGTATCAATAGTACTGCTGGTGACACATGTCTCTCATCATCCCCATCGAACGGTTTGTTCGACGGGGATTTTTTATTGGATATGGAACATGCCTCTCTGTTGGAAGGGAGGTCTATAACTTAAGATTTTAACCGTGGGGTGAACGGACTTGGAAATGATTAATGATGAATTTTATATGGCGCTGGCACTGGATATGGCAGAGCGGGCACAAGGACAGACCGGAATCAATCCGGTAGTAGGTTGTGTCGTTGTAAAAGAAGGACGTATCGTGGGCCTCGGAAGTCATCTCAAACGGGGAACGGGTCATGCAGAGGTTCATGCGCTGAACATGGCGGGCAGTGATGCTGAAGGCAGTACAGTATACGTTACGCTTGAACCCTGTAGCCATTATGGCAAGACTCCACCATGCAGTGAACGTCTCATTCACGAGAAAGTGAAACGTGTCGTTGTATGCTGCGAAGATCCGAATCCACAAGTCTCCGGCAGAGGGATCAGCATGCTGCGTCAACAAGGGATCGAAGTTGAAGTTGGCGTGCTTCGTGAGCGCGGAAGACGGATGAACGAGAAATTCATCAAATACATTACAACAGGTCTCCCCTTTGTAACTTTGAAGACGGCCTCTACTCTGGATGGCAAAATCGCTACGCGTAGCGGTGACAGCAAATGGATCTCTAACGAGTCAGCTCGCGAGATTGTACACGCGCTTCGTCATCGCCATCAAGGCATTATGGTTGGTGTGGAAACGGTCATTGCAGACAACCCCGAACTCACGACTCGTTTGCAAGTGGAAGGGATCAGCCCGGTACGAATTGTGGTCGATTCCAAGCTACGTCTACCTGTAGGAGCCAAAATGGTCAAGGATGGCCTTGCACCAACTTGGGTGCTTACAACGGATGAGGCGAGCTCTGAGGCGGCCGAGCGGCTGGAAGCCTATGGGGTGGAGATTATACGTTGTGGTCCAGGACCACGAGTTGATCTGTTGAGTGCACTCAGCAAGCTCGGTGAGCGTGAGATTGGTTCAATTCTGCTGGAAGGCGGGGGCACACTGAATGGTGCCATGCTGGAAGCACGGTTGGTAGATCGACTGCTCATGTTCATTGCTCCGAAAATCGTCGGAGGATATGAAACACCAGGCAGTTTCCGCTTCGAGGGTGTAGAGCGCATGAGTCAAGCGATTCAATTGCATCAGCTGGAAATTGAGCAAGTTGGAGATAATATTAGTATTGGCGGAATTCCGGTTTGGCCAGAATAAATGAATTAACGATAAAGAAATAAATAAAGGAGGCGGTAGCATGTTTACCGGTTTGGTGGAAGAAGTTGGTCAGATCCGGCGCATAGGTCGGAAAGGCGAAGCGATGGTCCTGAATATCGGAGCTTCCGCCATTATGAACGACCTGAAGATTGGCGATAGTGTAGCTGTAAACGGGGTATGCTTAACTGCGACAACTCTGGAGGGTGGCGGGTTTACTGCCGATGTAATGCCAGAGACATATCGACATACCAATCTTAGTCAGTTGCAATCCGGCAGCAAAGTTAATCTGGAGCGAGCCATGCTGTCAGGTGGTCGTTTTGGCGGGCATATCGTTCAAGGCCATGTCGATGGTACTGGGGTGATTGGCAGCATTACACGTGACCAGAATGCAATTGTTTTCGAGATCAAACCTGATGATTCGCAGCTGTTCAAATATCTGATACCCAAAGGATCAGTAACCCTGGATGGAATTAGTCTGACTGTTGTGCATACTTCACAGACCGCATTCACTGTATCCATTATTCCCCACACTATTGGTGAGACCGTATTAAATGTGAAAAAGACGGGTGATACCATCAATATTGAGTGTGATATTTTGGGCAAATACGTGGATCATCTGTTGCACTATGGTAAGGGACATCAGGAGACAGGTGCGGGCAAGCCGCGAAGTATCAGTGAGGATTTCCTCGCTAATCACGGATTTGCTTAACAAATCATAATTAATTAACTACAAATATAAATTGAAATGGAAACTGGAGGGTGACCTATGTCAGAGAAATCCATTCTGAATTCTATTGAGGAAGCCATCTACGATCTCATGCAGGGTAAACCGGTCATTGTGGTGGATGATGAGGATCGGGAGAATGAAGGCGATTTTATCGCTTTGGCGGAAAAGGCTACACCTGAAGTGATCAATTTCATGATTACCGAAGGCAGAGGTCTGGTGTGTGTTCCCATTACGCAGCAACGTGCCGATGAACTCAACCTGAAACCTATGGTTCAGCAAAATACGGACTTTCATGGGACGGCCTTTACCGTCTCTGTAGATCATAAAGATACCACAACGGGCATCTCGGCTCATGAACGCTCCATTACAGTTAAGGGTCTAATCGACCCCGAAGCGAAAAGCGGAGATTTCCGCAAGCCGGGCCACATGTTCCCACTTATCGCCAAAGATGGCGGTGTACTACGACGCGCGGGCCACACGGAAGCGGCTGTGGATCTCGCCATTATGTGCGGTTCCTATCCCGCAGGTGTAATCTGTGAAGTGATCAAGGAAGATGGCACGATGGCCAGACTTCCGGATCTGCAGGAGATCGCTCGCAAACATGATCTGAAGTTGATCAGCATTCAGGATATGATTCGGTACCGGAATGAGAAGGAGCAGTTGGTTCAACGCGAAGTAGCTGTACGCATGCCAACGGACTTTGGTGAATTCCAGGCGGTGGCATACACCAATGCGGTGGACAACAAGGAGCATGTCGCTTTGGTTAAAGGTGAAATTGATGGATCGAAACCTGTATTGGTGCGCGTACACTCCGAATGTCTCACGGGGGATGTATTCCATTCTCATCGATGCGACTGTGGTCCACAATTCGATGCGGCCCTGAAACAGATCCATGACGAAGGCAATGGCGTCCTGCTCTATATGAGACAAGAAGGACGAGGCATTGGACTGATCAACAAGCTCAAAGCCTACAAACTGCAAGAGGAAGGTCTGGACACCGTGGATGCCAATCTGAAGCTTGGATTTGCAGCCGATCTTCGTGATTACGGCATTGGTGCCCAAATCCTCAAGGATCTAGGCGTTCGCCAAATTCGGTTGTTAACCAACAATCCACGCAAAATTAAAGGGCTTGAAGGGTATGGACTTGAAGTGGTGGAACGAGTTGCCATTCAGATGGAAGAGAACGAGGATAATACGGTCTACTTGCACACGAAGCAGGCGAAGCTCGGTCATATGCTGAATTTCGATGATATCGAACAGAATGAAGAAAAAAACTGAGTAGCTTTTCTGAGGTTAAAAAGGGTGAACTAGTTTCCAAAGATCAGCTGCGTACATCATATAATACAATTAGGGAGATGACTTGAATGCCACACTTTTTCGAAG
The DNA here is from genome assembly GCF_032399705.1 of Paenibacillus sp. BIC5C1. Classification (NCBI taxonomy): domain Bacteria; kingdom Bacillati; phylum Bacillota; class Bacilli; order Caryophanales; family Paenibacillaceae; genus Paenibacillus; species Paenibacillus sp. BIC5C1. The sequence continues at coordinate 4,675,286 of NZ_CP135922.1, read as the reverse complement.
GACATTTGGTATCAGAAGGATTAAAATATGGAGTGGTCGTAGGACGTTTTAACGAGTTCATTACAAGCAAATTGCTCAGCGGAGCACTGGATGCGTTCAAACGCCACGGTGTACAAGATGATGAAGTGGATGTAGCGTGGGTTCCAGGAGCCTTTGAAATCCCGTTGATTGCACAAAAAATGGCTGAAAGTGGAAAATACGATGCAGTCATTACGTTGGGGACGGTTATCCGCGGTTCAACAACACATTATGATTATGTGTGCAATGAGATGGCTAAGGGTGTAGCCGCAATTAACCTGAAAACAGGTGTACCTACAATCTTCGGCTTGGTTACAACAGAGAATATTGAACAGGCCATTGAGCGTGCTGGAACTAAGGCAGGAAACAAAGGCTGGGATTCAGCTACTGCCGCAATTGAAATGGCAAACTTGACGAAACAGCTAAAATAGTGCTTATTTAATATAGTGCCCTGCTCTGCGCAGACGAAAACGGGAGACCGGATTCGGCGGCTTAGCGGGGGTTTTTATTTTTCTGGCGGGAGGATTCGTCTAGTGACGGTAGTTACATACAAACTGGAGACTTTTGAAGGGCCTTTGGATCTGCTGCTTCATCTGATCGATAAGGCAGAGATTCATATCCAGGATATTCCCATCAGCGATATTACCGATCAATATATGGCGTATCTGCATTCGATGCAGGAGCTGGAGCTGGATATTACGAGTGAATTTCTGGTAATGGCGGCTACACTTCTGTCGATTAAGAGCAAACTATTACTGCCCAAACCACCGGTAATCGAGGACTTTGAGGATTATGCATATATGGAAGATGAAGATTATGATCCACGTGCAGAACTGATTGCGCGTCTGATTGAATATCGCAAATACAAGGGAATTGCGCGTCACTTGCACGAACGGGAGTGGGAACGCAGCCTTATTTTCTCCAAAGAGCCCGAAGATTTGCGGCCGTATATGCCTGTAGAAGCACAATCGAATCCGGTCGAGGGTTTGCATACCTCGGATCTGATTGCGGCCTTCCAGAAGGCGCTGCGCAAGGCAGAGAAGCGGACAACCGTAACTCGGATCCAGCGGGATGAAATCTCGGTTAAGGATCGTATTCGCGATGTTATCGGCGCGTTGGAAAGTATGGGACCGGGAGGCAGGCTGTTATTCTCCAAGTTGCTGGATAACCAAATTTATCGGCACGAGATTGTCGTAACTTTTCTGGCGGTGCTGGAGCTGATGAAGATGAAGCAGATTGTCTGTTATCAGGAGCGGATGTTTGAGGATATCGTTATGGAGTGGAGAGGGGAAACAAAGAATCATGGATTTTCCGAAATTGAAATCGATTATTGAAGGCCTGCTGTTTTTGTCCGGAGAAGAAGGTCTGAGCATCAAACAAATCGCCGAGATCGTGGATCAGCGAACCGAACTGGTATCGGATGCGATTGAGGAAATGGTCGCTGAATTTGCCAAGCAGGGACGAGGCGTACAAATTCTTAAAATTGCAGGGGTAGTCCAACTCGGTACTTTGCCGGAACATGCGGCCTATTTTGAGAAATTGGCTTATTCACCTGCACGTACCTCTTTATCCCAGGCTGCGTTGGAGACGCTTGCTATTGTGGCGTATCGTCAGCCTATCACGCGGGTGGAGATTGAGGAGATCCGTGGCGTGAAATCCGAACGTGCCATCCATACACTGGTGAACAAGGATCTCATTCAGGAAGTGGGACGGGCTGAGGCCATCGGACGCCCAATTCTATATGGCACTACCAAATCTTTTCTGGATTACTTTGGTTTGGCTTCACTCAAAGATCTGCCTGAGCCAGGGTTGTTTGAAGATTCCGAGAACCTGGAGGAAGAGACACAGCTGCTTTTTGAAAAATTGGATGTGCAGCATGTGGATCTCGACTTGGATAGTACTCTCGAAAATGATGCAAATGCAAACGAAATTAATAACGAAGATGATCCTTTGAATTCATAACTTTGCAGTCTGGATCTATCCAAAACCGGTGCCCTTTCGGGGTGCCGGTTTTTTGGCGTGGTATGTGAAAAGGATTGCAGGTAGCGTTCGAAGATTAAATGGAATTTTCAGGTCAGACGTGAATTTTTTCCTATTCAGAGTGTCATACTAGACGAGAAAAGAATTGAGGGCTTGGAGGTAAGGCCTGTGTGGATTTGGCTTGGAGGAATCGGCTTGTTGATCGCACTGCTTCTTGTCGCAGTCCTCATCTCGTATGTTCATGTGCATTTTACATTCAAGAAACACAATCACGATGATTATGCCAAGATTACGGTTCGTCTGCTATATGGCATTGTTCGTATTAACTATGAAATTCCTAGTATTGTCTTTCGGAATATGAAGGAAGGTTTTCTAGTGAAGACGGAGCAGCGAATGAGTCATTCAAGGGGAGAAGCCCAGAGCAGCGAGCGTGTTAACAAACGTAAAGTAAAAAAATGGGCTAAGGATGTAAAGATCATGCTCAGGGCAACGGAAGCATTAAAGCTCTGGATCAAGCAAACGCTCAACCGTGTACATATGACTCATTGGTCCTGGTCCACTCGTATTGGCGTCGGCGATGCAGCATATACGGCTGTTCTCATAGGTTGGGTGTGGAGTATCAAGTCGATCATCATTGGATACCTCTCTTATCAAATCCGTTTTGAACAAACGCCAAAGTTACAAGTTGTGCCTGTGTGGGAAGACGAAATGGAGTTTCAAACCGAGCTGGATTGGAAGCTTAAGATCCGGATTACAGCAGTCATGATCGCAGGACTTACATTGTTAACCCGAGTGCTTCAAGTAGAGGGAGGATGGCGGATGTGGTTCAGACTCTTAAAAGAACAACGTCGAAGACGCAAGCTGAAGCTCAAGAAACAACACAGTAAATCGCAAATATAAGTATATGTATATAGACTTCATGAAGATGACTGCGGGTGGCGGGTGGAACGGAACTATTCTCCTTGGCTAGATCATTTCGTTAGTTATGAAGTAATCGATTATGCTAAAATTCCTAACAGTTTAATTGCAACTGCCGGGTTATATTTTGCCAAGTCAGTGGTTTGAAGTATTGAGGTTTAGTTAAATGGCTGGCTTACATAAGTCCCTTCATGTTTGGGGATGATATGGTTAGATCAAACCTAGCTTAAATTGAAACTGGAGGGAATTTAAATGTCAGATCATCCAATTCAAGGCTTAATGGAAACCGCAATGGAAAATATCAAGGCCATGGTGGATGTCAATACAATCGTGGGCGATGCGGTTGAAACACCAGATGGTACCGTGATTTTGCCGATCAGTAAAGTGGGATTCGGATTCGCTGCGGGTGGCAGCGATTTTCATGTAAATGATGGAAGCAGCAAAGGTGGAAGCGGCGGTAGCAACGGAAACAGTACTACTGAACATTCCAGCTCCGCATCGGTTGCTTCACCATTTGGCGGAGGAAGCGGGGGCGGCGTATCCATTCGTCCGATCGCGTTCCTGGTAGTTGGCAAACAGGGCGTTCATATCGTGCCGCTTGACAACTCCACGCATCTGTTCGAGAAATTGATCGATTCCACACCGTATGTGATGGACAGAATCCAGGATATGTTCCGCAATCGTAATACAGCCCAACCGGCAGAGTCCGGCATTCCAGTCACACCTAATCCTTCTACGTACAGCTAAAAGGATTCGGTTAAAATCCCTTCCGCAGCGCATGCGAGAGGGATTTTTGCTGTTACTTATTGAAATGCTGAGGGATGATATCCAAAGGGATCAACATCTCTGAGACTTATCTCCTTGTTCCGCCTAACCTAAACATGAAAAAGATGTTGAAGGGGGAAGGCAAATTGCAAAGGGATACGATTTTTACCGTTTTATTTGGATGGTTATTGTCTGCCATGGTGTACTTGGTTGGAGGGATGGATCACCTGTTTATTGCAGTAACGATTTTTGTGGGGCTCGATTACATCACAGGTGTGTTATCTGCATGGTACAAAAAAGAACTTTCCAGCAGGGTCGGATGGTGGGGAATTGCCCGTAAGTCATTAACATTTGTATTCGTTATTATTGCTCATCAACTGGATATTGTTGCTGGCAATTCGAATGACTTTCATGAGAGATGCCATGCTGATGTTCATCATCGGTACTGAAGGAATAAGCATTCTCGAGAATATGGGGAAATTGGGACTTCCCGTCCCGAAATTTATCACTTCTGCTCTTTTCAAGCTTCGGGGTGAGGAAGATAATCAAGATGAAAGCAAGGAGAAGATATAATGCTTCCAATTACAATGGACTACATACCTGTTAATAAATACAGTCGAGCGGGAATTAAACTGAAAGCTAAACGAGGAATTGTTATGCATTATACCGCTTCCCCTGGAGCCTCAGCCAAAAACATCAGCAAATATTTCACAAGTTTAGCACGGCAAGTTGGAAAAGGTCGTTATGCAAGTGCACATTACTCTGTAGATCGAACCTCCATATATAACAGTCTGCCAGATGATGAACTTGCATACCATTGCGGTAGCGAGACTTACACAAAGGACGCTGTGGCCCGTCTTGGAACGTATCCGAACAATAGTACGGTGGGTATTGAAATGTGCATTGAGAAGGATGGTAGCATCCATGAGGATACATTTAATAACGTTGTAGACCTGGCAGTATATTTGATTAGAGAACGTGGCTTTCCCAATGTGTTTTTTACACATAAAGAAGTTGTCGGGTGGAAGGAATGCCCCTATCTTGGATCAAAACCCCTGGGGAATATGAAAAGTTTAAGCAAGCATTTAATTCTAAATTGAGTCCACACTTAGGGAAGAAGTGGTCATGGAGGATGAGGATGATATGAATAAAGTGTTGGATTATGCTCAATGGACATGGAATGAACTTGATAAATACATAGGAGATGCCTATAACGACAAAATCATTGCTGAATGGGCATGGGTGGAGAAAGTACGCAAGAAGAAGCTGACCTACGAGGAATTACTCATGTTGAAGGTTCTAATTGATGAACGAAGACGCAAAAAAGGATGAGATAAGACACGAGCTGAAAAAGGGGCTATTTGGTACGTGTTTTTAACCAATCATTAAAATGAGCTGGATCTTTCAAAAAAAAAAATTTTGTATGATCACAATTTTGTTAGGATGTTCATGCTCATATTGTGAGTGGAACAAGGATGAATCCACGGTTCCAATTACAGGGTGATGTAAGTCGACTATAACATGTTCTAATATTTCTTGGTTCATATAACCATCCTTTCGTTAATTGGGTCATGTTGAAGAAGGAGATATCCGTGATGTCTCCTATATTTCTATACGAATTCAGAGAAAGGGTGTTAAGGCGTCATAAGTTAAAATTGAAAAAAAAAGTAGAGCCTCAGGTCGAAGGACTTGAGGCTCTACTTTTTTTGCGCTTCCATTTCCATGAAACATGGATTCGGTCGATCTATTAGTAATTACTAAAACGGTGTAGCTACTCTTGTAAAAAAGCGGAAAGGGCCTCATCTGCAAGATCGAGTTCTGCGAAGGCTTTGCACACTTTCTGGAAGGATCTAATGGTATTGGTATCGTATAAAATATTAATGGGATCTAAACCTAGCATAACTAGTGAATCCACAAGTTCTATCTGGTCCACTTCGATATGGTGCAGTGCTTCAAGCATGGTTTCAATGACTGCTAAAATATAATTGCTTTATTTACTTGATCCATACGTGTTGCTCCCTTCGTTATTTCCTTTTCTCCTGTCATTCTGCCAAGGTACATTCTTAGAATAAGCAGGGTGAGATGGAAAATAACGCGAAGCACATAAGTGATCCCATATAAACTAAATAAATTTGAAATGAGGGAAGAACAAAGACGTGAAAAAAACAGTAGAAGATCTTTAATGAAACTCCCCTTGTATGTAGGATTAAGCGTTCTCGTTCACTTCATTTATAATTGAATCAATTAACTCATCATCAACTAATGTACTGGCTTTTTCTAGAGCGGATAAAATACCTTCTGGATTATCAAAAAAAACGTTAAACAGGACGGGAGCGACGTCGTCTATATGAATTTTTTGAGCTTTAACCATACTAATCAGAGCAACAACGATCTCGTACCCCTCTACATTGCCTTCCATAAATCTATTTCTTAAGTGAGTTGCGACTGCTTCGGTCTTTGACTGCGAGTACGCCATTACATTCCCTCCAACGATTGAATAATCTAAGTAGTGCTCCTCTTTTATGCAAGTCTAAACCAGGCTAGATTAGGAGTTATCTTAACAATAATAAGTCAGTTAGTTCAATTTATCAATAACTACTATAGCAACGAAATTTCACTTGAAGCCCGTCCATGCTCAACAAAAAAGACCCTCGACGGGTCATTTTTTGGGTCTTCCTTCCCAATAATCCGGAAATCCCTCGTAATCCCAAGCATATAGGTTTTCGGTGTCCGTCTGAATGACGACATCTGCTCCTAAGCCAAAATCAACACCTACAGAGCCAAGTTCTTTGGCTTTAATGGCTAATACCTTGCCACGATGCCTGTCCAACCGTAACGGCGTTCCAGAACTTCTTAATATTGTTAGGCTTTCGCTCCACAGATCAGTCTGGCATGGTCTGTATTGGAAGCATCCCCGAATCGAACGGAAGCATGAGCTTCTCCATCCGAAGCCTTTTGGAACCAGTTATGAATTAATTCAACACTGCCAAGCACGCTCTTCACCCTCTTTCGGATTGAAATGATTCAAGTCCTTGTTGTACATCTCCATCATCTCCTTCTTTTATAGAATAGAAGAAACAATTCATTCTCTCTCCTCTTTCCAGAAAAAAGTTCTTTTTTGTTGGACACGCTGAAGATTGGCGAAGATCGGTCTACACTATGTGAAAGGGGAGGGATGAACGGTGGCTAACGTATTCGTAGGTGCTCCTGTGAGAAACCGGGCATGGATTATGGAGCGGCACTTGCAGCCGCTCAAACAACAGACAGTAAACAAGCAATTTTTTTACATTTTGAACGATAGCGAAGATCAGACAGTACAAATTTTGAATGATCATCAGATCCCTTACTTGACTGATAACGAGGAGAATACCGATGCTGTACATTCTGACCTTCGCGCTGAATCATGAGGAGATTGTCACGATGGAGATGACTTCGGATAAGGACGATATAATTGTTGCAACGGAAGAAGCGTTCGATGTGATCGAAAAGGAATATGGTGTCAATGTGGTTTTGAATCTGGTGGCATTCAGTTTGCTCAAAGTTGATGCAACGAATAAACAATAAGGTTATACACAGGTGCTAAAACGAAATAGTATAGTTCAAAGTGTAATGTGCTGCTTTATTTGCATATTTGTAAACCATAGTAAAACCAGTGATATGCCCCAAGTCTACTTCTGGGGTCTATTCCTTTTTCATGAAAAGATCGTGGGGACTTAGTCCGTAAATGCATTGAAACTTGTCTTGCATAAGGAGTTTTGATTAAATTAGGTTTGATTATTGTATTCAGGGGCAATAGGAGGGAAAAGGATGATTGTAGGGAGGGATGTGAACATTGAGATAAAAGACTTGGAAAGAGAGCTCGCGAAAATGGCATCAAGAATAAGAAAAGATTTTACTGAACGTGGGCCAGTAGATACCAGAGTCGTCATCATGAATCATTATATCATCCTAAAGTTTACAGCAAAATTCACCAAACCTGAAGCGTTCATGCTTGAACACATGCAATCGCATTCCAGTCAGATTTTTGCCGAATACAAGCTGAAGCTTGCACAAATGATGAGAGAAGATTTCAGTCCTGTTTTCTCCTATATTCACCTGGGTTTGAAAATTGAAGATATAGAAACCATGTTCTTTGGCACTGATTTTGCGGAACAGGTAACTGTCTTTAAAATGAACAAGGATGTTGAGGGGTTGCTGAGAAAAGATGCTATAAACATGCCTTAAGACCCATTAAAATTCATTTTTTTATTGGATAGGTTCTTCGGAACTAATTTTGATGTTGACAATATCCTACATATTTCCTTATACTACCCTTATGGCGATCGGATAGAATTAATAATCTTGACGAAGCCTGTAATCGTATTAAAGGGCTTCAAGACCATATCTTCGGTAATTGGAACGAAATAGATGTCAGACCAAGACCGACACATTCCACCATTTTGGTATTTTCCTTGTGGTGCGCTCTGTGTTGGTCTTTTTGTTTGCAAAAAACGGACTTTACGTTTCGCATTTGGCTTCGTATATAGTGGGTAAATGGTGTACAAAAGAAGCTGATAAAAATATGTTGCGAACATTAGTTCGTATTTGTTATTCTGAATGTAATAGGTTGGAAAAGTATCTCTGGATGAATTGTGCCATTGCTGAGTTTTGAAAGTTAGTTTTATATCTTGATGTGGATTGGAAGGGGAGGTGGATTAACTACGCAATTTATATTAATGCAAAAGACTTATCTAGCTTTAAGCTTTGCCTGAAGAAAAGTTTTCATATTTACGAAGAAGTGAAAACACTACATATTAGATATGGTTTTTTGGACATCAGCAAGTAATATTTGAGGTTTAATTACGGTGCGAGATACTAGATTGTAGAGTGAGCAAAAATTGATCAAAATTTTAACTATAGAAATGCAAGTTATAGAGTTTAAACAAACAACTAAATAGTCATTGGGGGAAAATGATGATGTCTGCTACAACTGCTATGGGGTTTGATGATTTATTTGAAATTGGGGATATAGATACGTTCTTAAACAAAGCACAGGAAAAATGTCGCCACAAGCTTAGAGGCAAAACGTTTGCAGGGATGGAAAAAGAGGATGTAACGCAGGAGATCATGATTAAGTTGTATAACGCGCTGGACAAGTATGACGCAGAAAAAGCAAAAATGTCGACGTTTGTTGATCACCTGATCGAAAATAAAATCAAGGATATGTATCGGAAATGCATGTCTGAGAAAAACCTCAGTGTCGTTAACGCTGTCCAGCTAGTGTGTACTGATCTTGGCGCCAGTTATGAAAGTGATGGAGCAGATACAGCGCTAACGCTTGGGCACTCCGGGTTTGCCTTTGAGAATTTTGAATTCGTAACTGACATCATGGAGAATATGAAGCTTAATGACCGTGAAAAAGAGATTTTTAAACTTCGAACCTCGGGGTACGAGTTTGTAGAAATTGCAGCAATGTTAGGTGTATCCAAGGCACGAATATCACAGTTATGGAAAGCGATTCGTGAGAAATACGAAGCTCTGTAGTTTTAATTAAAGTGGCAATTCATAGCCAAAGTTTAATGCAGATTGATCAACAAGTTACATAGAACTAAAGCACCCTTAACGGGGTGCTTTTTTATATCGTATAGAGTAATTAATCGATAATGGAAGGTGGCAGAAGAATATGCTCAGTGTTGTTGTGTTGGGATTTACGTTGGAAAGTCTGTCGAGATTTTCTGATATTGCATGGCCCACCATGATTCATCTACAGCTTCCGACCTAAGTAACCGGGAGTATGCGTTGATTATTGAAAAAGTTGTCTTTCAAGCGGATGCGTTGCTAGTTAATCTTGATGTGGAAAAGCTGACTCCTACTGAGGTAGTGATCTTGCATCATGCGTATATTCAGAACAAACCAATCATGGCTGTAGGACTTAGAATATGGGAGCCTGTCATTGAGGAGATGTTGTCCAATCGGATTAATGATCTTGAGCGGGCTGTAAAAGCATATTCGAACCCATTAAACGCTCATAAGTGGCGCCCTAAACGTCTCTCCTGTAGTACATCGTTAACTACTATTAATATAACGCGTATAGAGAAATTGAAGAGTTGGATATCCGAGTCCAAAACAATTTAAATATGTGGAGGAACAACTGTATGACACAAATGATAATAGCAAAAGACGATACATTAACAGAAGAATTGGTTGCAAGTCTGATTGGAAAATGCATTCATGCACCAACAAATGTGCATGAGATTCAAACGCCAACAGGCGCAACAACAAAAGCTAATGTGTGGTTTGCAGGTATTGTAGCTGGTTATGAAAAAGCGGTTATTGGATTCAACTACCAAGCGGACGAATTTCACGAAGAACCACAAACCCTGAGCGTCTTATCAGTAATGAATAATGGACATGAAAAATTATGCCTTAGATATCGCTGTAAAGATGTTTACATCACCATCACCTTTGGAACTAGAAGAACAGATTAATACCTGTATGAATGACAACCCCAACATATTGGTCATTGGACTGGATGTTACTTCTTCTTACGATTCAGCAAATAGCAGAATAGAGTATACAGCAATCTTGGCATGTCAGACTAGTGAACAAGGTACGTCTTAATAGAAAAAGGGAAGCCTTTAATTCGACAGCGGAGCCACTAATTATTGGACCACAAGATCGTACAAGCAGTGAAAAAGTACGGTTTCCTTCTATTATATAAGGCTTAACCTAAGGAGGTGAGCAATCCCGTTGGTCACATTTGAAAAAATCGGGATTATCATTACGGCGGTACTGGCATCGATAACGATATATGGAGGGCTGATTGTACCAGCTGCTTCTAATCCGATTGGAGAACAAAATACAAAACAAACCCTAAAGCAAGTGAAGTTAGATCCGGACGCTACGTCCCATAAAGAAATGGTAGATATGCTAGAGCATTATATCGAAACTTATCAGGAGAAGACGGTAAGCCGAACTAAACTGTTGAAGTATGTGAAATGGGTGGACCAATATATTGAAGGATCCAATATGGATTCCGTGTGGATATTGGCCATGATGTGGCAGGAGAGTCGCTTATTAGAGGATAGCACATCATCTCATGGAGCCATTGGACTTCTTCAAATACTACCAAGTACTTCCAAATCGTTTGGTATTAACGGCAGTGACTTATACAAGCCGGAAGTTAACATCAAAACTGGTATTGAATATATGGAATATCTTTTGGAAAAGTATGACGGCAACCTTCGTACAGCAACAATTGCGTACAGTCAAGGGGAGGGAAATGTAGACAAAGGCAAGGCTCGCCCCTGGTATTACAACCAAGTGAAGAAACACCATAACACAATGGTTAAGATATTAAAGAAAATCAATAAAGAACGTTAGATTGTTGGTGAACTTCCACAACATTTACATAGGGAGATCAAGATGGATAAATTTTCAGAACATATTAGCATGAATTTGAAGTTGGACAAAAAATTTTACTCTATGGACCTTGTAGGAAATATTGAACGATGTCAAGTCGATGAACATTTTCTAGGAGATAGCATTTTGGTTAATGAGAATTTGATTTGGCATTCAGTACATAAATACATTGGAAAACCGGAAGTCATTATCAAAAATCATTGTGTGGAAAAAGACGACATTCTTCAATTGGGGCGCCTTGGATTTATTAAAGCAGTCAAAGCATTTGACACAGGGCGTGGTGTGAAATTCAGTTCGTTTGCTGTTACTGCGATTGTAAGGGAAATCCGATGTTTTCTGAGAGACAGCGCAAGTATTATTCGCCCCACTCGCACGGCTACAGATTTAATTAACCGAATCAATCGGCTGGAGCACGATATGGGGTATCTCCCGACCGCTCATGAAATCGCCTTGTTGCTTGACGAGGAAGAGGAGAAAATCAACAAGGCGCTCCAAGTGGGCAAGGGAGTTAAATACCTGGATGAGCCTGTCGGAGCAGATGATCAGCAAGCCCAAGCAGTTACATTGATGGATACCATTTATAGCGGAGAAAATATTGAAGATGGAGTGGTCGACAGAATTTATGTTGATGCAGTTATAGAATCGGTGAAACGCAAGTTAAGCGAGAAGGAAGTCACTGTCCTGAAGCATCGGGTAGAGGGTTTTAATCAAACACAGACAGCAGAGATGGAGGACATTAGCCAGATGCGAGTCTCCAGAATTATGCGGAAAGTGGCCAAGATGCTGGACAAAAAATAAATTTAATAAATCCTAGCATCTCATTTTTTTAAAACAGCAAAAATCCCTTCCGCAGCGCATGCGAGAGGGATTTTTGCTGTTTTGTAACACTGGGACATACTTCGGGTTGTCCTGTCATAAGCTAGTACAAGATTCCAAGTGACCCGGAGGAATGAATCGATGCGAAAATTAATGAAATTTATGGCATGTATGCTCGTACCTTTGTTTCTGTTTCCCTCAATTGGGTTTGCTGAAGCCCAGGAAACCATATCTGGCCCTTCAAACCATGCGCAAAGCGCTGCTCTCATTGATGTGACGTCGGGCCGAATATTGTACAGCAAAGATGGAGACAAGGAACTCAGAATTGCCAGCTTGACCAAAATCATGACAGCAATTGTTGCGATTGAACACGGTAAACTGGATGACAAGGTTAAGGTAACTTCTTCTGCTTTTGCCAAAGAAGGCTCGTCCATCTATCTCAAGCTGGGTGAAGAAATGACGCTGGAAAACATGCTGTATGGGCTGATGCTGCGATCGGGCAACGATGCGGCCTCTGCAATTGCTGAACATGTCGGTGGATCTGAAGAAGGTTTCGTGATGTTAATGAACAAAAAGGCAGAACAAATTGGTCTGACCCATTCCCATTTTATGAATCCCCATGGACTTGATGCAGAGGGTCATTACTCCACCGCCAATGATCTGGCACGCTTAACCGCGTATGCGCTCAAGAATCCGGTATTCAAACGAATTGTAGCTACGGAGAACAAGTCTGCTCCAAATCCGAATGAGAGCTGGGAGTACTCCTGGCAAAACAAAAATAAAATGCTTCGGTTGTACGAGGGAGCCGATGGCGTCAAGACCGGATATACCAAAAAGGCGTTCCGTTGTCTGGTCAGCTCTGCTACTCGCAATGGACAACAGCTTGCTGCGGTAACCCTGAACGATGGTGACGACTGGAATGACCATTCACGTATGCTGGATTTCGGTTTTGAAAACTTCCCTTTGGTGGAAATCGCAAAAAAGGAACAAGCTGTACAGAACACGGATGTGGTCACAGGCCGCGGGTTCACCTATCCTCTGGCGAAGAGTGAGACAGCCTCATTGACGAAAAAGCTGATTTTACTCGATAACCGTGCAGAGGAGAGTACAGAGGGAGATGCAAAAACGACTGATCCTTCTTTTGGACTGGCTGGCCGAATTGATATGCAGCTTGATGGGAAACTTGTGGGTTCAATTCCTGTGTATCGCAAAGGAAGTTATATTCCGCCTGAGCCAAAGAGTGAAGATGCAGCTCTTGGGGGTGTTGGTAAAATTTCTACCTGGGCTTCCGCATGGCGTTCAGTATTAAGCCATTTGTTATCTCCATAATGAGGGGAGGGTTATCCTTTGATCAATCTAATCTGGCTTCTCATGATTGTAACCGGCTTTGCATTTGCAGCAGCACAAGGCAAAATTGAAGTCGTTACGCAGGCGGCTTTTGATGGAGCAGCAACCGGAGTAACGGTCTGTTTTGGGCTGATTAGTGTACTCGTGTTCTGGATGGGTATGATGAAAATGGCTGAGGATGCCGGGCTGCTGGGACGAATCGCGAAGCTGCTGGGTCCGGTTGTTGGCTTTTTATTCCCGGATGTTCCAAGGAATCATCCAGCTATGGGCTATATTTTATCCAATATGAGTGCCAATTTGCTCGGTCTCGGCAATGCAGCAACCCCAATGGGGATCAAAGCCATGCAGCAACTGCAGGAGCTGAATCCGGATAAACAAACGGCTTCCCCTGCGATGTGCACGCTGCTGGCTCTGAATACAGCGAGTATCACCATTATTCCGACAACCCTGATAGCCATTCGACTCAATTATCATTCCGCGAATGCCACGGAAATTGTAGGTACAACGCTAATGGCAACCATTATTGCGACATTTGCAGCCATCGTAGCCGATCGCTGGTACCGAAACAGGGCACTTCACAGGCCGCCGCGTGTACATAAAAGTGACAATCCCGGTATGAAAGGATGAGCAACGTTGTTAACCTTCATCAACTGGATTTCCGTCTGGGCCATTCCGGTTATCATCGCGTTTGTTCCATTATATGCGTTTACCAAAAAGGTCCCGGTCTACGAATCTTTTGTTGATGGGGCCAAAGACGGCTTCTCTACGGCAATCAGCATTATTCCCCATCTGGTAGGTATGATGGTAGCGATCAGTGTATTCCGTGCTTCCGGTGCATTGGATTATGTGATCAGCCTATTCGCTCCACTTGTGTCCTGGATGGGGGTTCCGGGAGAAGTATTGCCACTCGGAATTTTGCGTCCTTTGACCGGGACAGGCTCGCTTGCCTTTACAACCGACCTGATCAAAACCTATGGCCCCGACTCGATGATTGGCCGCATGGCTTCCACGATTCAAGGAAGTACGGATACAACCCTGTATGTATTGACTGTTTATTTTGGAGCCGTAGGCATACGTAATGGTCGCTATGCGCTCAAAGTCGGGTTGTTTTCCGATGTAATTGGTTTCATTGCCGCCTTGGTCATTTGTTTGATTGTATTTGGTTAAAAATATGTCCTCTCCTTCCGATATACGAATTATGCTAGAATGATAGCGGAGGAGAGTGAGAACCATGCAAAAGAGTTGGAAAAGAATGCTGCGCTTTGGAATGTCAGGCATGCTTGCCATTGCGTTGCTTGCAGGACAGACGGGGTTGGCTGCGGCTCAAGCCGTTAATACGATTCATTTTACGGGTTACTTCGATAAACAACTACGTGCTCAGTTGGCCGTTACAGCGGATTCTTTTCCAGTTGTGAACGTACGTCTGGTCAAGCAGGATGAACCCGATTCAGTATATTATGATGTAGGTACATCAATACTGATCTCCAAGGATGAGGTGCTAACCAATTATCATGTCGTTCAGGATTATGCTGAACTATCTGATGGAGATGAAGGCACGCTTACTGTAGCAAGCCCAGGTCATCTGGACAAGCCGGTTAAAGCCAAAATCATTAAAACAGATCCGGTGACAGATATGGCATTGCTGAAGCTGGACAAAGAAATCGACGCACAACCGGTGACGTTCGCAAATGCTAAAGATAATCAAATTGTATATACCATCGGATTTCCTAAAAATTCCGCTGGGGAACTTGTGCTGTTGGACGAAGATTTCCCTTCAACTTACAATACGATCGCCAAGAGCCGAGTATTTAATTCACAAGATTCGGACGTTCCAGGCAAGAAGGGCATAGGCAGTATCGTAAAATCAGTGGCACAAGGCAATTCAGGTGGTCCTGTTCTGGATCAGAACAATCGGGTTATTGGCATGATGACCTTTGTATACGGAGGACGTACCTATTATATTACTTCCAAAACGTTGCAGTCCTTCATTAAAGAAAGTGCAGCCCCTGCGAAAAAACAGGTCGTTGTTGCTGGTAAAGTAGCCAATTAACCTTATTATTCACATTGTAATGGTTACATATGATTGAAATTGAACGGCTCACCTTAACGCTCCTGTCATATAACAGGCAGTGAGAGGGTGAGCTTTTTGGTCAAAATAAATAGCTAAATGCAGCTCAAAAGCTGTTTAGAACCTCTGCGTGAACAAAATAGATGGATTATCCTTGTGATTTCCGGTCTTGATGGGTATCATTAGTGTGAGGTGACATGACAAACATGGAAAGATTACAAAAAATTATCGCACAGGCAGGCATTGCATCCCGCCGTAAGAGCGAGGAACTGATCCTGTCCGGCAAAGTAGAAGTTAACGGGGAGGTCGTAACCGAACTGGGTACGAAAGCGAACCCCGAAGAGGATATGATTACGGTTAATGGTAAACCGATCCGCAGTGAAAAGAAAGTGTATATGATGTTAAACAAGCCGAAGGGTGTTATCACAAGTGCTTCAGACCCGGAAGGTCGGAAAATTGTATCCGACTATCTCAAAGGTGTCAAAGAACGTGTGTATCCCGTTGGTCGTCTGGATTATGACACAGAAGGATTGCTCATTCTGACCAATGATGGCGAGTTTGCGCATTTGTTGACGCATCCGAAGCATCACGTACCCAAAACGTATCATGCAACCGTTAAAGGTGTTCCACATGGTTCGGCTCTGGAGAAATTAAAGACAGGCATTATGCTGGACGACGGTATGACAGCTCCGGCAGAGATTGAGTACAAAGATGTGGATACCGCAGCAAATGAATCTGTTATCTCTATTACGATTTACGAAGGGCGTAACCGTCAGGTTAGACGTATGTTCGAAGCGATTAACCATCCGGTAACACGTCTGAAACGGATTTCGTTTGGTGGTATTTTGCTTCAAAACCTGAAACGTGGACTAACACGTAATCTAACCAAAGAAGAAGTCAACAACCTGATTACGCTCGCAAAATCAGAACCCGCCAAAAAAATGAAAAAAAGGTAATGTGAGGACACATAATTTTCATAAAAGCGCCGCAGTTTTGTGACGAAATTCGCTATAATTGTTCATAGGATGTTCACAGTTGTCCGAGACCGTTATATGCGAATGTTAGTTACTTAAAAGGGGAGCAGCACATGGGGAAATCAAGAAGAGCGGTGCAAATCGTCATTTTGTTATTGATCCTGGTGTTAGGCGGATATGCGATTACTACATCGGTATCCGGCTCGAATGGCAAGCCAAAAGAAGGAGATAAAGCTCCTTCTTTTGAACTGCTGGGCCTGGATGGACAAGTTCATACGTCTGAGGAATACAAAGGCAAAGCCATGGTGATCAACTTCTGGGGAACATGGTGTGAACCTTGTGTAAAAGAGATGCCTGCGCTACAAGCGCAAGCGGACAAATGGAAGGACCGTGGTGTGCAATTTGTCGGTATCAATGTTGGGGAAGACCAGATGACCGTGGAAAATTTTGCTCGCCAGGTGGGCGTTACATTTCCGATAATGCTCGACCGTGACAAAAACTCGATCCGAGATTTCGGTATATCTCCGATGCCAACGACATTTTTTGTCTCTGACACGGGCAAAATCTCCACCATTCATATCGGTCAACTTGATTTGGACACACTTGACGCTCAAATTTCACAACTGGCGAAACAGCCCTGACAGGAGGTCTAGTCGTGTTCCAAAATACGAAATGTGAGTGCGGACACCAGAATCCGGTGGGCACTGTGCTGTGTGAAGCATGCGGCAAGCCGCTGCTGGAGGCCGAGGTCAAATCGGATGGAGTATTGGAAATGCGTTATGACGGCATGGCTCGTCGTTCGCAGCGTACGAATCCCAAAATTATCGACCGCATATGGAATTTTTTCTCATCGGTCAAAATTGCCGTTTACATGATTGTGTTTACGCTTGTTGGTTCCATGCTGGGCACGATCTATCCACAAGAAAGTACATTTCTGAATATTGATCCATCCGTATATTACAAGGACACATACGGTCAGTTGGGTCATATCTATTATCTGCTGGGTCTATCCCATACATATGAATCCTGGTGGTTTATTTTGTTACTGGTGCTGATCGGTGCTTCATTGGTCATATGCAGTCTAGACCGGGTACTTCCACTATACAAAGCGCTGAATAAACAGAAAATACGCAAACACATGCAGTTTCTTACACGCCAGCGACTGGTGTACCAAGGCTCCATAGAAGAGGCATCAGAAGACTGGATTAAGAAAGCGGTTACGCCGCTTAAAAAGAAAGGTTATCGTGTGCATACCGAGGGTAGTGCATTGCTGGCTGAGAAACAGCGATTCAGTCGCTGGGGACCTTATGTTATCCACATCGGCTTGATTATCTTTCTACTGGCAGTACTTGCCCGCGGGCTTCCCGGGCTGAATCTGGATGAGCATGTTGCTTTTCCCGAAGGTGAGATCAAGAAAATACCGAATACCTCCATGTATTTGAAGAATGAACAGTTTAATGTTGAGTTTTACAGTGAAGATGAGGTTCCAGAACAGTTCAAAAATTTGAACAAAACCGTTCCAAAACTGTTTGAAACCAAAGTGGTGTTGTACGAATGTACGGCAGATTGCTCGGATCCTTCGAAAAAACCTCAATTGACCGAGGTGGACCGACATGATGTTCAAGTGAATCATCCACTGAATTATCACGGATTGAAAGCATATCAGTTTGATTATGATTTGACACCAACGATTCGTTCGGTAACGCCTGATCTGGTCAATGCCCAGACGGGTGAGAAGTACGGAGCAATCCAAATTGCTATGGTGGATACGCAGCGAACGTTTGAAGCAGGACCCTATAGTCTGAATGTGAAAGAAAAATATATGGATTTTGGGCTGGATGAAAATGGAGAGCCCAAATCAAAGTCCCCTTCACCTAATGCGCCTGCCTTTCTATTTAACATCAAGGGACCCGATTTACCTGCAGAGGGCATGCAGTACTTGTATTTTGCGAAGCAGATCGATAAACAGCGTTTTCAACAGGACGCAATTAACAAACAGCTGAATGGAGGAGAAATTCCTTTGCAGCTAGAGGTCGATAGCATGGATAAGGTGGACATCATTCAGTCCGTGAGTTACCTCAATATCCGTATTGATAAGGCCATGCCTTTTGTATGGGTTGGGGCAGGCATCGTTATGTTGGGTCTGGTTATGGGCTTTTACTGGCACCACCGACGTATTTGGATTCGGATTGATGATGGACAACTCACCCTAGGCGGCCACACGAACAAAAACTGGTTTGGATTTAGGCGAGAGGTTGCAGCTGTGTTAAAACATATGAATGTGGAAGTGGATGAGAAGTCGTTGGATAACGGGGGGAACCAAACATGAGTTTATTGGATTTCAGCAGCGACGCATTTATCGTATCTTTTTTTCTATATTGTGCTGCATTTATGTTATATGGCGTTGCCGTAATGGGCAAGAAATGGAGTAATCGTGACCCGCAAGCTCATGTAGAACGATGGGGAAAGCGAGCCTTTATTGCATCAACTGTTGCACTAGCTGCACATCTCATCTTCTTTGGTACACGATGGGCCGGAGCAGGCCATATACCAGTAAGTAATATGTATGAGTTTATGAGTTTTCTATCCATGATGATTATGGTGGCATTTATTGTGGTTTACGCAATTTATCGAAAATCGTTGCTAGGACTATTTGCATTGCCACTAACGATCATTATTATGGCATATGCAGCCGTATTTCCTCAGGAAGTACAGCCGCTGATCCCTGCATTGCAATCGATATGGCTCAAGATCCACGTGACGTTGGCTGCACTTGGCGAGGCATTCTTCGCCGTAGGCTTTGCGGCAGGATTCATGTACTTGTTACGCACAGTCGATTTCAGTGGCAAGGATAAGTCATCCAGACGCCAGCGCGGATGGGTTGAGTTTACTTTAATCACTATCGTAGTTGTGGTTGGGTTTATCGGGTCGGTATTTGCTTTCCGTGCATCCGGATATGAGGCGGTTTTTGTTCAGAAAGTCACGAGCATTGACACAGAGGTACAGGAAAATAGTACAATAGAGAAAGTGATTTATCGCATGCCTCCTATTTTTGCACCTTATAATAGCGAAGTGGAGAGCATAAAACCGTTTCTTGGCATGAAGGAACCTTTACTTGAGACACCTTCCTGGATGAACGGAGTTAATGCTGGACGTAAACTGAATACGGTAGTCTGGTCTTTGATTGTAGGGCTGGTCTTATATGGACTTATTCGTTTAATTGTAAGAAGACCGCTTGGACAAGCTTTGCAACCGATGCTGGATGGAATTGATGCCGACGATCTCGATGAGATTAGTTACCGCGCAATTGCTATCGGATTCCCGATATTTACATTGGGAGCATTAATCTTTGCGATGATCTGGGCTCAGATTGCCTGGAGCCGCTTTTGGGGATGGGACCCCAAAGAGGTGTGGGCACTGATAACATGGTTATATTATAGTGTGTACCTGCATTTGCGTTTGTCCAGAGGCTGGCAGGGCCGCAAATCTGCCTGGCTTGCAGTACTTGGATTTTTGGTCGTTATGTTTACGCTCGTAGGTGTGAATTTGATCATCGCCGGGTTGCATTCTTACGCAGGGGCAGACTAGGATAGGTAGTTTCGTGAAGTTCCCGAGAGAAATCCATGAAACACATACGTAAGCCCCTACGTTCAATGGGGCATTCAAATATTGTTCGCCAGATCGAACATAATAGAAGTGATGAGGAGTTATTGCAAAGGGGCTGGAGTGGAATGGCTGAACATGAGAACCGTATACTAGTCGTGGATGACGAGGAAAGAATCCGACGGCTTTTGAAAATGTATCTCGAAAAAGAAGGTTATGAAATCGATGAAGCAGAGGATGGGGAAACTGCGCTGCGAAAAGCAACTGCAGGTGACTATGGTCTGATTTTGCTTGATGTAATGTTACCGGGCATGGACGGCGTTGAAGTATGTACCCGTTTGCGTCAGGTAAAATCAACCCCGGTTTTGATGCTTACTGCAAAAGGCGAAGAAATTAACCGCGTTCAGGGCTTTGAAGTTGGAGCAGATGATTATGTCGTTAAACCGTTCAGTCCACGTGAAGTGATTTACCGGGTGAAGGCGATTCTGCGTCGTTCTTCTGCGACAGCATATCTGTCCAAAGAGAGTAATTCAAGCAACAATATCGTATTTCCTCATTTGGTCATCGAACATGATGCTCACCGCGTAACCGCAGGTGGGGAAGAGATCAGTTTAACACCGAAAGAATATGAACTGTTGCATTATCTCGCGACATCTCCAGATAAAGTTTTCTCCAGAGAAGAGCTGCTGAAGGATGTATGGAATTATGAATTCTTTGGTGATCTTCGTACTGTGGATACGCATGTGAAGCGTCTTCGCGAGAAGTTAAACAAGGTATCGCCAGAGTCAGCGGCGATGATTACAACGGTGTGGGGTGTGGGTTATAAACTGGAAGTACCGAAGTAGTTTTAGTTTCTGGAGATCGCTGGTCGGGAAGTTATGGATTACGATTATTTGCCTTGTGGGCTGTGTACTCATAGCATTGGGTCTTTTTTTGCTGCCGTATATTGATACGAATTTTGCGGAATCTGAGTCGAGAGATATCAAACGTTTGTTCACGTATGTTTGTATTATCGGATTCAGCTTGACGACCTTTTTTGCGCTGTTTCTTTTTACGAAAATTACGCAGCCGATGCAGCAGTTAATTCAGGCAGCCAATGCGATTCGAAAAGGAAACTACGGTACGCGTCTCTCCCTTGTAACGAGCGATGAGATTGGAGAATTGGGTAATACATTTAATCATATGGCTGCACAGCTGGAAGATAACATCCGCAACCTTAACCATGAGAAAGAACATCTGGCGAGCGTGCTTCGAAGCATGACCGATGCCGTAGTAACATTCGATGGCGAGGGGAAGGTTATTTTGACAAACCCCCCTGGTGAGAAAATCATGCAGGCTTGGTGTGATTTGGACTGGGCACAGATGGGCGAGAGTCAAGATTCGGAGAATGCTGTGGGTTCTTCACGAGAGGTACCGGAACCACTCGTTCCTTTGTTCAAAAAGGTGATGGAGCAGGGCGGCGATCAGAACTCTAACGTGCATGTGCAGCAGGGAGTCTGGTCTGTTCAGATGGCACCATTGTACGCGGATAGTGTCGTACGAGGCGCAGTAGCTGTGCTTCGTGACGTGACGGAGGAAGTACGATTGGAGAAAATGCGCCGTGATTTTGTAGCTAACGTATCTCACGAAATACGTACTCCGCTATCCATGATGCAAGGGTATAGTGAAGCTCTTTTGGATGGGATGGCGGCTTCCCCAGAAGAAAGTGAAGAATTAATTCAAGTGATTCATGATGAGTCTTTGCGTATGGGCAGGTTGGTTAAAGATCTGCTTGATCTTGCGCGAATGGAAGCGGGTCATACGGATATGGCCGTGAAGGAAGTGGATCTAGTTGAACTATTGGAACGAGTATACAGAAAGTTCTCTGTACGTTCCAAAGAACAGGGTATCCATCTTTCGTTTGAGTGCAGACAGACTTCGATTGAACTTTACCAGGCAGACGAGGATCGTCTTGAACAGGTATTTACCAATTTGCTTGATAATGCGTTTCGGCATACTCCAACAGGGAAAAATGTTGTCATATCGGCCGAACTGTTAACTGATATCCGAACACCTGTAGGCAAAGTGACTGTAAAAGATGAAGGTGTAGGCATTCCTTCTTCTGATCTGCCATTCATCTTTGAACGATTCTACAAAGCAGATAAGGCTCGTGTTCGGGGTGAAAGTGTCGGTACAGGACTGGGGCTCGCAATTGTAAAAAACATCGTAGATGCGCATCACGGTACCATTATCGTTAATAGTGTCCTTGGCGAAGGTACAGAGTTTATTTTACAATTTCCTGTGGATTCCTCGAAATAGCCCGATTTCATACAAAAACTGCGAAAGCACCCTCAACATGAGGGTGCTTTTTTTGTTGAACAGTACCGTTTAATCTTGTTCAACGTGGAACAGTATGTTCACTTTTTTTGAGTCAAAACATGTGTCCAAGATAATTTTGCTTCTTATGTAACATAAGCTTGAAAAACAAGGAAGTAAAAGGAGGATTGGATTACGCATGTCTGATGAAAGAAAACGGGTCAATATTAAAGCTTTTCTGGAAGGAAGATCGTTTCGGGCAGGATCACCCTTTATTCCAATAACATCGAGTGAAGTGGAGCAGTTTGAATCGATTTTAAAAGCGTTGGCAGTGACTATTCCTTCAGCTGTCAGTCAGCCTACTGCGACTAATATAATTGCGTTGCAAAACAGTTTACGGAGCTTGCTCAACTTTGTTAATACCTCTGGTTTCCGAGCTGGAGTGAAAGCGGAGTTGCAATCCGTTCTGGAACTAACCATTGCAGGTTCTGAAGTTCTGCCTGTAGCTGTTATTAATCTAGCAGGCAACTTGCAAAATTTACTCGATGATTTATTAAGTGTGACGTTACTTTTGGAAGTTCCTCCTACGGAAAAAGACAAACTGGTCGGGCTGATTCGATCCATATCCGTATCATTGAGTCGTGCTACCAGTTCATTTGGTACATCGGGAGCCCCTGGTCCTCCAGGTCCCCCTGGATTTCCAGGAGTTCCGGGTGTACCTGGAGTGCCAGGTCCAGCCGGGCCAGGAGGAGCAGCTGGACCCGTAGGACCTGTAGGACCTGTAGGTCCTCAAGGCGTACCAGGACCGCAGGGGTTGCCAGGAGCTGGACTATATGATATTTCCGTGTTTGATCCCGCTCAGGCACCTAGCTATGTGCTAGGTCAAGTTGTTTCGTATAATGGCAGTCTTTATGTTGTAGATGTCAATAGCCCCACGGGTGTGCCGGGAAGTTCTCCAGACTACACGTTGTTTTTGTCAGGCGGAACAACTGGAGCAACAGGGGCAGGTTTATCAGGCTCTGTTCCGTTTGATCCGGCGCTCTCACAAGGTTATCCGGCAGGACAAATTGTAACCTTTGGCGGTAGTACCTACATTACTAATGTGGCATCGCCAACGGGAACACCAGGCAGTTCAACAGATTATACTTTGCTAGCAGCGGCCGGAGCTACTGGAGCTACTGGGGCAACGGGTGTGGGACTCGGTGGTTCTGTTCCGTTTGATCCCGCAGTTGCACCAACTTATCCGGCGGGTCAGGTCGTAACATTTGAGGGCAGCACTTATATTACAAATGTGGCATCGCCAACAGGAACTCCCGGTACTTCACCGGACTATACACTCTTGGCAGGTGCAGGACCTTCAGGGGCAACGGGAGCGACAGGCATAGGTTTAAGTGGAATATTACCGTTTGATCCGGCGGTAGCACCAACCTATCCAGCGGGTCAAATAGTGACGTTTGACGGTAGTACCTATATTACTAATGTAGCTCCACCAACTGGAACCCCAGGTACATCACCAGACTACACATTGCTTGCAGGCGCAGGAGCCACCGGTTCAACCGGAGCAACAGGCGTGGGCTTGAATGGAGCAGTTCCGTTTGACCCAGCAGTAGCACCAACGTATCCTGCGGGTCAAGTTGTAACTTTCGATGGCAGTACGTATATAACAAATGTGGCATCGCCAACGGGAACGCCGGGAACATCCCCGGATTATACGTTGATTGCAGGCGCAGGGCCAACAGGGCCTACGGGTGTAACGGGAGCGACTGGAGTAGGTTTGAGCGGGATTGTACCTTTTGATCCAGCAGTAGCGCCAACGTATCCAGCGGGTCAAGTCGTGACGTTTGATGGCAGTACGTACATTACCAATGTTGCATCGCCAACAGGGACGCCGGGAACATCCCCAGATTACACTTTGCTTGCAGGTGCAGGTGTTACAGGTGCAACCGGAGCAACAGGCGTAGGCTTGAATGGAGTAGTACCGTTTGATCCAGCAGTAGCCCCAACGTATCCAGCGGGTCAAGTCGTGACGTTTGATGGCAGTACGTATATTGCAAACGTGGCATCGCCAACAGGCACCCCGGGAACATCGCCGGATTACACATTATTGGCGGGTGCGGGTGCTACGGGTGTAACAGGGGCAACGGGCATCGGTGTAACGGGCGCCACCGGTGCGGGCCTGACAGGCGTCGTCCCATTCGACCCGGCAGTAGCACCAACGTATCCAGCGGGTCAAGTGGTTACGTTTGATGGCAGTACGTATATTGCAAACGTGGCATCGCCAACAGGCACCCCAGGAACATCGCCGGATTACACATTATTAGCTGGTGCGGGAGCTACGGGTGTAACAGGGGCAACGGGAGTAGGCGTAACGGGCGCCACCGGAGATCCCGGTGCAACGGGCGCCACTGGTGCAGGCCTGACAGGCGTCGTCCCATTCGACCCGGCAGTAGCACCAACGTATCCAGCGGGTCAAGTGGTTACGTTTGATGGCAGTACGTATATTGCAAACGTGGCATCGCCAACAGGCACCCCAGGAACATCGCCGGATTACACATTATTGGCGGGTGCAGGAGCCACGGGTGCCACAGGGGCAACCGGCATTGGTGTAACGGGCGCCACCGGAGATCCCGGTGCAACGGGAGCCACTGGTGCAGGCCTGACAGGCGTCGTCCCATTCGACCCGGCAGTAGCACCAACGTATCCAGCGGGTCAAGTGGTTACGTTTGATGGCAGTACGTATATCGCGAACGTGGCATCGCCAACAGGCACCCCAGGAACATCGCCGGATTACACATTATTGGCGGGTGCAGGAGCCACGGGTGCCACAGGGGCAACCGGCATTGGTGTAACGGGCGCCACCGGAGATCCCGGTGCAACGGGAGCCACTGGTGCAGGCCTGACAGGCGTCGTCCCATTCGACCCGGCAGTAGCACCAACGTATCCAGCGGGTCAAGTGGTTACGTTTGATGGCAGTACGTATATCGCGAACGTGGCATCGCCAACAGGCACACCGGGAACATCGCCGGATTACACATTATTGGCGGGTGCGGGTGCTACGGGTGTAACAGGGGCAACGGGAGTAGGCGTAACGGGCGCCACCGGAGATCCCGGTGCAACAGGAGCCACCGGTGCGGGCCTGACAGGCGTCGTCCCATTCGACCCGGCAGTAGCTCCAACCTACCCAGCGGGTCAAGTGGTTACGTTTGATGGCAGTACGTATATTGCAAACGTGGCATCGCCAACAGGAACCCCGGGAACATCGCCGGATTACACATTATTGGCGGGTGCAGGAGCCACGGGTGCCACAGGGGCAACCGGCATTGGTGTAACGGGCGCAACCGGAGATCCCGGTGCAACGGGCGCCACCGGTGCGGGCCTGACAGGCGTCGTCCCATTCGACCCAGCAGTAGCGCCAACGTATCCAGCGGGTCAAGTCGTGACGTTTGATGGCAGTACGTATATTGCAAACGTGGCATCGCCAACAGGCACCCCGGGAACATCTCCGGATTACACATTATTAGCGGGCGCAGGAGCTACGGGTGTAACAGGTGCAACGGGCGTCGGTGTATCGGGCGCAACCGGAGTCACTGGAACAACGGGAATAACCGGAACCACCGGGGTTACAGGAATAACGGGAGCCACAGGAATCGGTGTTACGGGACCGACAGGAGCCACCGGAATAACAGGGGTGACGGGAGAGACCGGAATAACCGGGGTTACAGGAATAACGGGAGCCACAGGAATCGGTGTTACGGGATCGACAGGAGCTACTGGAATAACAGGAATAACCGGAATAACGGGAGAGACAGGAGTAACCGGGGTTACAGGAATAACGGGAGCCACAGGAATCGGTGTTACGGGATCGACAGGAGCTACTGGAATTTCAGGAGTGACGGGAGAGACAGGAGTAACCGGGGTTACGGGAATAACGGGAGCCACAGGAATCGGTGTTACGGGATCGACAGGAGCTACTGGAATAACAGGAGTGACAGGAGAGACAGGAGTAACCGGGGTTACGGGAATAACGGGAGCCACAGGAATCGGTGTTACGGGATCGACAGGAGCTACTGGAATAACAGGAGTGACAGGACAGACAGGAATAACCGGGGTTACAGGAATAACGGGAGCCACAGGAATCGGTGTTACGGGATCGACAGGAGCTACTGGAATAACAGGAGTGATAGGACAGACCGGAATAACCGGGGTTACAGGAATAACGGGAGCCACAGGAATCGGTGTTACGGGATCGACAGGAGCTACTGGAATAACGGGAGTGACGGGAGAGACCGGAATAACCGGGGTTACAGGAATAACGGGAGCCACGGGTGTCAGTGTCACGGGATCGACAGGAGCCACCGGAGTAACGGGAATAACGGGATCGACAGGAGTCGGTGTTACGGGATCGACAGG
This sequence comes from Paenibacillus sp. BIC5C1, assembly GCF_032399705.1. Taxonomy (NCBI): domain Bacteria; kingdom Bacillati; phylum Bacillota; class Bacilli; order Caryophanales; family Paenibacillaceae; genus Paenibacillus; species Paenibacillus sp. BIC5C1. Next base: position 4,648,691 of record NZ_CP135922.1, on the reverse strand, counting down.
AGCCACCGGGGTAACGGGATTAACGGGTGCAACGGGCGTTGCGATTGGAATCACTGGAGCCACGGGTGTGACTGGAATTACAGGGACTACAGGAGTTAGTGGAACAACTGGGGTTACAGGAGCTACAGGGGCCAGTGTAACTGGAGGAACAGGCGCGACAGGAGCAAGCGGAGGAACTGGTACTACAGGGGCAACAGGAGCAACAGGAGCTAGTGTAACTGGAAGCACAGGATCGACTGGATTTAGTGGAGCCACAGGAGCTACTGGAGTAACAGGAGCAACAGGTGCTACCGGAGTGAGCGTCACAGGAGCCACAGGCGCGACAGGAGCCACCGGGGGAACTGGTGCAACAGGAGCCACAGGAACCTCTGTAACATCTAACTCGGCATATAGTGAGAACACAAGTGGTACCATTCTTGTACTTTTGGGTGGAACACTGATTCCATTGCCGAATAACCAAAATATCGGCACTGGCATAACCATCAATGGAGCGAATGATACTTTCACTCTTGCCAATGCAGGGCGTTACTATATCTCTTATAAAATAAATCTAACAGCCGCACTTGCTATTCAATCCCGTATTTTACTAAACGGAACAGCAATTCCGGCGAGTGTAGTTTCGCCATTACTTTCCCTCAGTCAGTTGCAGTCTGACTTTATTGTGACGGTAACTGCTGGATCAACAATCCAGTTCCAATTATTTGGGCTAGCTGCTACAGCTGTTCTCTCCCCTCCAGGAGCGACAATAAACATTATTCAATTAGCCTAATGCATGAATTACACTCTTAAAAAGGAATTTTGAGTTTATAAAAAGAGACGAACCTGATAAAGGTTCGCCTCTTTTTGTCTTATAAGTAATAAGTGAATAGTCCGACAATAATTAATTCAGAACTATTTCAACGGCTGTATTTATTTCCTGAAGAGCTGCAAGTTGCACAAGTACATCTTTTGGAACTTCCTTATCTACAGTTAGAATCATGATCGCTGCCCCACCAATGATTTTACGTCCGACCTGCATGGAGGCGATGTTAACTTCATTCTCTCCAAGCAAAGTTCCAACACGTCCGATAATCCCCGGTTTATCATTATGCGAAATCAGAACTTGGTGACTTTCCGGAGCAATATCCACTGGGAATTTGTCCAGACGCACGATACGCTCTCCATAACCTGCAAGCAGTGTGCCCGCAACACGACGCTCCTCGGCATCCTGATTCGTTACAAGTGTGACGGTAATCAGATTTGTAAATCCTTTCGTCGCCGAAGTTTGGCTAACCACTACGTTGAGATCCCGCACTTTAGCCAAATGCATGGAGTTGACAATATTGGCTTCTCCGCCTAAATGCCTTGCGAGAATACCTTTTACAATGTAACGAGTTAAAGGAGAAGTATCCACTTCCGACAGATCTCCAGCGTAGTCGATCCGGATTTCCTGAACTGCATTTTGAGTGATCTGAGCTGCAAAGCTGCCCAATGTTTCACCCAGTTTAAAGTACGGCTGCAGTTTGTTCATTACAGTTGGAGCTACAGCAGGCATGTTAACAGCGTTTTTGAACGGTTCATTGCGCAGAATATGCAGGACTTGCTCGGATACGTCGATTGCTACATTTTCTTGTGCTTCTACTGTGGATGCACCAAGATGAGGCGTCACAATAATGCTAGGGTGATTCAGGAACGGGTGATCAGCAGCCGGTGGTTCGCTCTCGAATACGTCGAATGCTGCACCAGCAACGATACCTTCATCAATCGCTTCTACAAGTGCCATTTCGTCAACGACTCCACCACGGGCACAGTTGATAATACGCATACCTTTTTTCATTACTTCGAATTGTGGGCGGGAAATCATATGGCGTGTCTCAGGTGTTAATGGTGTGTGAACAGTCATGAAATCGGCATTGCGAATGATGTCATCCACACTAGCCAGCTTAACTTGAAGTTTCTCCGCGCGATCTTGAGTGAGGAACGGATCGTAAGCCAGAATATCCATTCCGAATGCTTTTGCACGCTTAGCTACTTCGCTACCGATTCGTCCCATACCGAGCACACCCAGCGTTTTATTTCTTAACTCCACACCCAGGAAGGTTTTACGATCCCAAGTACCTTGAATGGTTTTGGCATATGCCTGAGGAATATGTCGTGCCAGTGCCATCATCATGGCAAATGTATGCTCACATGTCGTAATCGTATTACCGTCAGGGGCGTTAATAACAATGATACCGCGTTGGGTAGCAGCTTCCAAATCAATGTTATCTACACCTACGCCAGCACGTCCGATGACTTTAAGGTTTGTACCTGCCGTCATAATTCGATCTGTTACACGAGTTTGACTTCGAACTAGAAGGGCGTCATAATCGCCGATAATTGCAACAAGCTCATCTTCGCTAAGACCTGTTTTCTTCTCAACTACAACATCATTTGCATCCACCAGTTGCTGGATTCCCAGATCACTAATGGGGTCCGACACTAACACTTTGTACATGGTTTCTTCCTCCTTAGGTATGTGTATCTATATCGTCAAGGTTTCACCTCACGAAAGAGGCATTCCTTAAAACCAGTGAAACTCTTCCTTCCAACAACGCGGTGTCGCAGTAGAGGAGGAGGGTGTAGCAAATAGGGCGATTCCCACGTCTGTACTCTAAAATAAATCAAAAAACTCTCAATCCACATACTGCTTGCGCAATAAGGGACGAGAGTTGTCGTGGTACCACCCTAATTCACCGCCGTTTCGCAACGACAGTCTTAGCGGTCAATAAAGACCGAAGAGGATAACGGGTCTAAACCGATTGCACCTACTCCAGTTTCAATGCAATAACTCAGGAGCGCTCAAGATCATCTGCCTGCCACCGATTTACACCATCCATCGGCTCTCTGTAAGACAAAGCAACGTCTTTTTTCCATCATCGTGTTTAACGTGACTAATTTTTTCATAATGTATCATGGCTGACATGAGCATGTCAATAGGCTTAAATGTTTTAATTCGATTTGCTAATGTGATTTTCTTAAGTGGAGGAGAAAGCGTACAGATGATAAAAATTGACTTCCTTGGTTGATTAAAATAGCTCGATTACAAGCTGTTTTATGAATCGGATTTTAACACATTAATGAAACGAATTCATTGGATAAGGCTCTACTGAAAAACCGGGACTTGGGGCAGGCCTTGAACCTATTTGGTTTTTTGGCTATCATTTAGTATACTATCCGATTGGACAACGAATTTGTTATCCATCAAATATAAGTCAAGAGGACAGACACAGGCGATGAAAAAATTAAAGTTTCCCAAGTTCAAGATTCAGAAGGCTGAACCACAGCAACTAACCGAGCGTTTGCTTCTGATCAATCTATACTTTACACAAGGGTTAACTTTGATCATTGGGGTTGTATGGATTTTATTGCAGAAGAGAAATCTCTTTGATGTGCTTGCGTGGCCAGACAGTTACCAGTTTATATGGTGGGGGCTTGGTCTTGCTGGCATTATGCTTGTTATGGACTTGGTTCTTTCTTATGTTATTCCTCAAGAAAGCATGGACGATGGGGGAATTAACGAAATGCTGTTTCGAAATCGTCCAATCTGGCACATTGTATGCATAGCAGCCATCGTTGCTGTTTGTGAAGAATTGTTATTTCGTGGAGCCATACAGCATGTGTTAGGTCCTTACTGGACAAGTATTTTATTTGCAGTTATCCATATACGCTATTTGCGGCACTGGATTCCGACTGGCTGGGTATTTGTTTCGAGTTATGGATTGGGTTGGATTTATATGCAATCCGGCACATTATGGGCGCCTATATTATGTCATTTTATCATTGATTTGGTGTCTGGATTAGCGATACGTTTTCGGAGGGGATCATGAATCAGCAATTAAGTAGAATGAAGACTTACGGCAGTCAGCGCCATCGTCACTCGGATAAAACAGAGACATCTGAGCGTCCTGAAGCTTCTCCAGTAAATCTGGTTGTTGAACCAGCTGCTGCCTCAGAGGTGGGAGGACTCACACCAATTACCTCGGTCTCCATACCAAGATCACAACGTAAGTCTTATACATCATCGCTGGAAAGTCCGGTACTTCCCCGGCGGGCGCCAGCACGTGCCAACAAAGCACAAAAACCATCAGAAGAAGTCGTTTCCGAAGCGGGTACACTTCCTACAAGGACTGAACTTCATCCTTCTCGTCGTTTACGTCTCAGTAAACGATTTGTTAACTCGCTCATATTTATATTTGTATTGCTCACAATCAGTCTGGTATGGTGGGGGATAAAAGGAGCGCCTTCATTGGATACTTTCCTTCCATGGCCATGGTAGTGCTGGCGTGGATCGTTGCCGTTATTTTGGCTGGGATTATGTTACTGGTTCATATGTGGCGTGAGGCGCATCTTCATCATATTGTTTCAGATGAGGTTGAAGTGCCCAATTTGCCCTCTTCTTTTGATGGCAGCAAAATCCTGTATTTATCTGATATTCATAAACGTATGTTGAAAAAGAATGATTTGGAACATCTTCGCAATCAGGTGGACTGGGTTATCATTGGGGGAGATGTGGCAGAAAAAGGGATTTCATGGTCTATCGTCAGACATAATATGAACTTGTTAGCTTATATTGCCCCTACCTTCACAGTGTATGGGAACCATGACAAAAGAGCAGGAACTGTGCATCTCGAACGTATATTTCGAGATACGGGCGTTCAACTCTTACAGGATTCTACCACTTACCTTCGTAAAGGGAATAGCATGTTATGCCTGGTTGGAATTGATTATCGTTCACGGCAAGGCGATTCGCTGCTTGCAGAATTGGAAAGCAAAGATTGCAAGATTGCTATTGTCCATGATCCATTAGAAGCTCTTCACTTGAATGCACCTGTTGATCTGATATTGAGTGGTCACACACACGGCGGACAATTAGTAATTCCTGGCTTAGGCCCTGTCTTTCTTAACAAAACGTACCGCTCCGTGTCTAGCGGATGGTTTTCTTTGAAAAAGGATAATAATGATACCGAGCAACAAGGAAAAATATTGGTTAGCAAAGGATACGGAACAAATCATTTGCCGCTCAGACTTTGTTGTCCCGCAGAGATGCATATCATTACTTTGCGAATGCTCTCAAACAAACAGCCTTGATCCGCATAGGATCAAGGCTGTTTGTTATAACTTTATTAGCTCCTTCGTGTCAGTTCCAACTCATCAATTTTGATTTCAACCTGAATGCTGGGCAAATAGTCGAAGTTTAGCGGGCCTTCAGTTCAATGGAGCGAGGGTCGACAAATGTATAGCCTTTCTGTTCAAGTTTGGTTAACAACTCATCCAACGCTTCAACTGTCCATGGCAACTCATGCATCAAAATATTACTGCCGGGATTTAATTGATCCAGCACATTCCGGATGACCTTCTCCGGTTTGTTTTTGGTGCTCTTATCCCAATCCAGTGAACCATTGGACCATGTCATGTATAACATGCCATTTTTCTTGACTGTGGCCTTTAGTGCATCATTTCCAGAACCAAACGGAGGGCGAAAGAATTGAGGTTCAATTCCAATCGTGTCTTTCACAATCTTTTGCACATCAGTTACCTGTTTGGCGGCTGCTGTGGTGGACATTTTTTTTAGATCCTCATGATCCCACGCATGATTTCCAACAACTTGACCGCGTTCATGAATGATCTCGAGCAACTCGGGATGACTTTTTACTCGGTATCCGTTAACAAAAAATATTGCTTTCGCGCTATGTTTATCCAATGTGTCGATTAATCCATTAATCATTTTTTCTTCTTTGGGCCCATCATCAAATGTCAATAATACAACCTTGCTTTCGCTCGTCTTATCGTTGGGTTTGATGTAGTAATTGGCGTTCATGTGATACGTTTTTTCGATATTATCTTCGGCTGATTGTGACATGGGACTGTTATCAGTTCCTTCTTTTTCGGTCGAAGATGTTTCGTCATCACTTGTTGATTGTTGATCAGAATTGGAGTCCGTTGAGGACGGAGAATCAGTGGATGGCCTTTCATCTGTGCCGGTGCCAGTTGGTTCGTTCTGCTGCTCCTGTGTGGAAGTAACCGATTCGTTGCTGGACTTCGTGGATTCAGGTGTTGTTTCGACATTGGTTCCACAAGCTGACAACAGCATGCATGCGATCATAATTAAGGCGGTGGTGTGTCTAATCATGATTTCAACTCGCTTTCCTGTATTTATGCGGAATGAGATGTCGCCCTCCCGCAAACACTAGTTGTGATTTTAACATTAAAAGGAGGTTGGTGTAATGAAGGCGTCATCCTTTTTCTGGGGTGTTGTAATTGGCGTAGCAGCCAGCTCTTGGCTGTCCAAAGGTAAAATGTCAATGCTGTCTTCCGGTTCATCCCGCAATATGATGAATCAGGCCAAACACAAAATGATGGAGATGACGTTCCCGGGCATGGACGGATTCAGCTCCAAGCCAAACGAACAGAGCGGAGATTCCCACAAAAGCACGCATAAAAAAATTGCAAAGCCGATCACTCCGCAGGAAAAAGAAGAGAACATGAACATGCTCAAAGATTTTATTCGCACCAATCCGGATGTTAAACATGAAGTTGAGCAAATTTTAACTCAAACAAACACAACAGTACCGGGTTTATAAACAGAAACCTCCCATTAGAATCATCCACAGTCCTGTTTTGATGTGGAATGATTCTTTTTTTGTCGATTTTACTTCGTGCATTTGCAGGTATAAAATGATAACATAACTACATAGATTTATTTTCAGCACATATTGTTTTGTGCTTCATAATCTGTTATAAGACTTGCTTATAAAGGGGAGATCCTGTATGAAAATAGAACGATTAAGTCACGATAAGATACGGATTTTCCTGACCTTTGACGATCTGAGCGAGCGCGGAATACAAAAAGAAGATATGTGGCAGGAAATACCTAAAGTTCATGAACTGTTCACTGAAATGATGGACCAGGCCTATTCCGAACTTGGATTTGATGCTACAGGTCCTCTTGCTGTCGAAGTATTCGCACTTCCCGCTCAAGGGATGGTTGTCATTGTCACCCGGGGGAAATATGATCCGCAACAATATGGTTCAGGTAATGAGGATGATCTGCCTGAAGAAGTATATGAGATGGAAGTTACACTTGAGCAGAGCGATTCCATCGTCTATGCATTCAAAGATTTTGAAGTGCTTATTGAGGCTGCACATATGTTGCATCAGCACGTAACGGATGCTGGAAGACTTTATTCCTATAAAGACAAATGGTTTTTGCATTTTGAACCGGATGACTTGGATTCCACCAAACATGCAGCATTGATTGCCTTGCTTGCTGAATTCGGTGAAGGTTCTTCCGTTACCCCTGCCGTCATGGAAGAGTACGGAAAGGTTGTTATGCCTGAACAAGCGGTTGAGGTTATTTGCACCCACTTCAAGCGTCAGGAGTAAGCTCTAGTTGTAATCGCGTCTTAAGTCAGAGGAGGGAATTTCGGTGCTTTTGTTTTCGGTTTTAGCGGCAGCAGTAGCTCCGGGTCTCGCCTTGTTAACATACTTTTATCTGAAAGACCGTTATGACTCTGAACCTCTTCATATGGTATTTCGAGTCTTCCTCATGGGGATTTTGATGGTATTGCCTGTGATGATTATTCAGCGCGGCATGATGATCTGGCTTGGAGATAATCCTTATGTTGAAGCCATCCTGATTTCAGGTGGGGTTGAAGAGTTCGTCAAATGGTTTGTGATATACCATATTATTTATAATCATACCGAATTTGACGAGCCTTACGATGGGATTCTATACTCCGTTGCTGTTTCACTCGGATTTGCTACAGTTGAGAATGTGTTGTATGCCTTTGCGGGGAATGCTTCCGTCTCAGCTATGTTCATTCGTGCATTGCTACCTGTATCGGGTCACGCCATGTTTGCGGTAATTATGGGTTATTACATGGGGCGGGCCAAGTTCTCGGATGGCAAGAAAAAACGTTGGTTTCTTATGCTCTCACTTGTTTTACCGTTCTTCTGGCATGCTCTATACGATGTCATTATGAATACGATGGTGAATCATTGGTTATGGTTCATTGCGCCATTGATGGCGGGACTATGGTACGGTGCGATGGGCAAGATTACAAGGGCCAACAATCGTTCTCCTTTTCGTTTTGTGAAGCGTGAGGAAGAGATTAAATTATAAAAAATACGGACACACTGGTGGACATGGAGCGCAACCTGCGCCTGCCCCGGTGTGTTTTTTTGTTGAAATAAATAAAAATTCCCGGGGGAAGACAAATAGAAACGGGGATAAGCGTGATGAGAATCAAAATTAAAATCAGATGCAAACAATGTGGAGAACGTTTTACGCTGCGAGGCAAGAAGGAACGAGGGAGAATTGAGACCGGTTTTAAACAGTGTTTGTGTGATAATCGGGACCAGTTCGAAATTGAGGAAGATGGCGGCACAACCTGGGTACAGTTGAATTAAACAAATGGTTTGGGACCATGCGAGATAAGCCCGTCATTGGACAGACTGGAAATCGCATGCATAAGAGGTCTTTCTTCGATCCACAATAGAGGTAGTGGCTTAGAAGAAAGGAGACTCTACCGATGTATAAACGTTTAAGTTCAGTTATGTTTCCGATATTTGCAGTTCTGTTAATCGGTGCTCTCGTATGGGGTTACCAAGAGAACCAGGAGAAAAATGCAATTCTGATCAAAGCAGAGAATCAATATCAGCGTGCCTTTCACGATTTATCTTTTCATATGGACAAATTGCATTCGGAGATTGGGAATACACTCGCAGTTCATGCTACGTCCCAAGGGATGCATCGAAAAGGTCTTATGAACGTATGGAGACTCACCAGTGAAGCGCAGAATGAGATTAACCAATTGCCGCTGACGATGCTGCCATTCAGTGAAACGGAGGAATTTCTCTCCCGCATTTCCAATTTTGCTTACCAAGCGTCCATGCGTGATCTGACGAATGAACCTTTAAGTGAAAAGGAAATGGGCAACCTGAAAAAGCTGTATGCGAATTCATCCGAGATAACCAAAAATTTGCAGGATGTACAGCAGAAAGTCATTTCTGACCGTTTACGCTGGATGGATGCAGAATCAGCCATGGCAACGGAAGAGCAAACGATGGATAATACCATCGTGGATGGATTCCGTACAGTGAACAAAAAGGTACAGGAGTATCCTGAACTTGATTGGGGTCCTTCAGTCTCCAGCATTTATGCCAAACGTTCGGTGAAAAAGCTGGATGGCTTACCGATGACCAAAGAGCAGATCCAAACTAAAGCTGCAAAGTTTTCCAATGCTGAACAGGGCAAGATTCAAATACAGGAAAATGGTAAAGGTACAGATTGGGAATCGTACACAGCCACGATTGATCAATCCAAAGACAGTAAATTGAGTATGGACTTTACGCGTAATGGCGGTCTGCTCATCTCTTACAGTGACACTCGTCCAATCGGAACAAAGAAAGTTACACGTAAGGAAGCAATGGCCAAAGCAGACCATTTCCTTTCCAATAAGGGTTATAAAGATATGAAGGCAGTCAATTATGACGAGTTTGGCAATCTCGGTAACCTGACCTATGTCCGTAAACAAGGTGATACATTGATTTACCCGGAAAAGATGTCTGTTCGGGTAGGTCTTGATAATGGGGATGTTACCGGCTTCCAGGCAAGTGATTTTGTATATGAGCATCAGAAGAAGCGGGAGGTTCCGAAAGCTGCACTTACGATTGAACAGGCCCGCAAAAAGCTGAATCCGGAATTCAAGGAGAGCTACGCTCGCAAATCACTCATTAAGAATGATTACAGCAAAGAAGTTCTGTGTTACGAATTCGGCGGACGAATCAATGGTACAAAATATAAAATTTACATCAACGCTGATACAGGTATGGAAGAAGCCGTTGAGGAAATCAAACCGGTGAATGAGACCACATAACATCAAGAAACCGGTATGCTGTTAAATTGCAAATAAATTACTGAACAGACCACCTAGTGGTCTGTTTTTTATTGTCCACTATGAGAAAGGTCATGGTATAATAGTCCTTGTACATACGTTTACGAAGATAAAAAGTTAAGGTGGCGGTGAACAGCTTGTTTCCCAAAATAAATGAAGTTTTATACATCCAGATTGCCTCTGCAGATGAAAAAGAGGAAAGCAAAGAATATAAATCACGCATAGCAGATGTCGATGAGAACAGTTTTCTGATTGAAGTTCCGATGCAGCAGGGAAGTAGCCGGTTGAAACGGTTGTTTTTTGGTGAGGAATTGTCCATTTCGTATATCACGGAAGACGGGGTTCGTCATTATTTCAATACATATGTGACCGGATTTGAAGAAGATGTAGTTCGGCTAGTACGAATTCGTAAGCCATTGCCGGACGACATTACCAAAATCCAGCGTCGCAGTTTTCTGCGTGTTCATGCAAATCTTGAAATGGCCATCCAGAGCGAGGACCTGACCCGAGCCGTGGGCTTGACTGAAGATATTGGCGGCGGGGGATTATCCATTTATGGTGAACCTGATTTTGCTATTGTTGAAGGACAGAAGCTGAAATGCTGGTTGCTTATTCCTTATCGGAATGCAGCGATTGAGCATGCTAATTTTGAAGCGGAAGTGGTACGGATCAAATCACTGGAAACAGGCAGACAGCTGTGTATGTTAAAGTTTGTGCAGATTACGGATTCAGAACGGCAGAAGATCATCAAGTTTTGTTTTGAACGGCAATTGGATTATCGAACGAAATAAAGAATTAGAGATTTTACGGGATAAAAGGAGACAGCGCTGGGCACTGTAATGGAAAAACGGAGGTTCAAGTTGTGAACAACCGCCATGCATCCCGCAGATACGAGCGCCTATATTATGTTTTATCCAAGCGAATGGAAAGAAGGGCTCTGATGCTAATTACGGCTCTTCTTGTTCTGCTTGTGATCTATCAGTTATTACTTCTTGTGCCTGATATGAAAAAGAATATGACCTCCATTGATCGTATGGAAGGAACACCAATTCAGATGCAATCGGTACACGAACAATAGCGTCACTGATTTGTCTGTTTTTGCATCCATGTGTATAGTGTGGTATAATTTTGACGATGCAGGCAATGCCTGTTTTTTTATTGAGGCTTATCGTTTGAGGAGGAATGCCCCGTTGGCAAGCCAGAACACATCAGAGAACGGGAAGATGAACGTTGCAATTGACGGACCTGCCGGTGCCGGGAAAAGCACGGTGGCCCGATTGGTTGCAGAGGCGCTCGCGTACATATACGTTGATACTGGCGCGATGTACCGTGCGGTAACCCTGCATATGCTTCGAAAAGGTATTTCACCGGAAGATGTGCCAGAGGTGCTTCAGGAAACCCAAAAGCTGGTCATTGATTTACAACCGGATCCCGACGGACAGAAAGTGTTCTGTAATGGGGAGGATGTAACCTCGGAAATCCGCTCCCGTGAAGTGACGGGAATCGTGTCCCGATATGCGCAAATCGAGGGGCTGCGTACGCAAATGGTGAATACACAGCGGCAAATGGCTTTGCGCAAGGGCGTCGTCATGGATGGACGCGATATCGGAACGACAGTATTGCCCGACGCGGAAGTGAAAATCTTCATGACTGCCAGTGTGGAAGAGCGTGCACTTCGCCGCTTCAAAGAACTGGACCCCTCAGAAGGACTGACGTTGCAGCAACTTGAGCGAGACATTGCCACCCGTGACAAATTGGATGAAAGTAGGGAAATATCCCCGCTTCGTTGTGCTGAAGACGCTACTGTGCTTGACACAACCGAGATGAGCATCCATGAAGTGGTTGACAAAATCGTGTCTTATTGCACAATGGTCAGAGGAGAGATCGGTCTATGATTTACACATTTTGCAGCACATTACTGCGGATCATTTACACCATTCTTTTTCGCCTGGAGGCAGTTGGACGGGAGAACATCCCGAAAGAAGGCGGCGTACTTTTATGTTCTAATCATATCAGTAACTTTGATCCTCCAACGGTTGGTATCAAGATTCGTCGTCAGGTGCGCTTCATGGCCAAAAGCGAATTGTTTGATATCCCGGTCTTTGGCCGAATTATCAAAGCCGTAGGCGCTTTTCCGGTTAAACGTGGAGGCGTCAGCAAGGAATCCATCAAGACCTCACTCAACATTTTGCGTGACGGTGAAGTGCTTGGTATTTTCCCTTCGGGAAGTAGACACAATGATGGAGGCATCGGTAAAAAAGGGGCAGCGAGCTTCGCTCTCCGAAGTGGTGCTACAGTTATTCCTACTGCTATTATCGGTAACTACAAGGTTTTTCGTAAGATGAAAGTTGTTTATGGAGCACCGGTGAATTTGGACGAGTTCAAGGAAGATCCATCTGGCGATGCGCTGGAGAGAGCGACGGAGAAGATTATGTCCAAAATTAATGAAATGGTGCAAACAGGCGTGCCGAGCAAGTAAGTGAGGTAACGTCGGACAACTGAGTGCATGTTTCCATTTTTTTGAGGGAAGCTAAGCTATGCATTTAGTTCTGAAAGTGTTTTGAACTCTGCTACAGGCAGGTTTGAATATAATGGGGTTTTTGAATTGAGGAGGGTATTTGACATGTCGGAAGAAATGAAAAATCAAGAAGCAACCCAAGATGAGTTGGATCAATTCGTTTCCTTGAAAAAAGGAGATACCGTAAAAGGAACCATCGTCAAATTGGAAGATAACCAAGCCTATGTGAGCATTGGATATAAATATGACGGTGTAATTCCAATTCGTGAACTGTCTTCCCTGCACGTGGACAGCGCGTCTGATGCAGTTGAAGTTGGACAAGAAGTTGAAGCTAAAGTACTTAGCATCGACGACGAGAAAGAAAAACTCGTTCTGTCCAAACGTGCAATCGACAGCGAAAACGCTTGGGATCAATTGCAAAAGCATTTTGAAGACCAAGACGTATTCGAAGTTGTTGTAGCTGACGTTGTTAAAGGCGGTCTGGTAGCAGACGTGGGCGTACGCGGATTTATCCCGGCTTCCATGGTAGAGCGCCATTTCGTTGAAGATTTCAGCGATTACAAAGGACGCACATTGCGTGTTAAAGTGAAAGAGATCGACCGTGAGAACAACAAAGTGATCCTTTCCCAAAAAGACGTACTTGAGCAAGAATTCGAAGCAAACAAAGCTACTGTTATGGCTGGTTTGCAAGAAGGTCAAGTTATCGAAGGTACGGTACAACGTTTGACTCAATTCGGTGCTTTCGTTGATGTTGGCGGAGTAGACGGATTGGTTCACGTATCCGAGCTGGCTTGGACACACGTTGACAAACCATCGGACGTTCTGTCTGAAGGCGATAAAGTAAACGTAAAAGTGCTGAAAGTTGATCCTGAAAAAGGTAAGATCAGCCTGAGCATGAAAGCTGTTCAACCAGGTCCTTGGGAAACAGCTGGCGACAAATTCAACTCCAGCGATATCGTAACAGGTGTTGTAAAACGTCTGGTTGACTTCGGTGCTTTTGTTGAAATCGCTCCTGGTGTTGAGGGACTTGTGCATATCTCGCAAATCTCCCACAAACATATTGGCACTCCGCACGAAGTATTGAAAGAAGGACAAGAAGTTCAAGTTAAAATCTTGGACATGAATCCTTCTGAGCAACGTGTGAGCCTGAGCATCAAGGAAACTGAAGAAGCTCCTGCTCAACCACAAAAATCAGAGCGTCCAGCAAGAAACAACGCTCCACGTGAAGAAATCAACAACCCGAACGTTTCCTTGAGCAATCAAGGTCTGAGCATTACGCTCGGCGAACGCTTCGGTGACAAACTCAGCAAATTCAAATAAGTTATACATGCATGGTTCTTAGTTATATACTGCATATTTTGCTGAACAATAAAAGCAAGATCGGCGAGCCCCAGCGGGTTCGCCGATTGTTTTTATTGCGAGTATAACGGCATGAAACGTTAGCCAAGACAGGCGTTTTTTGCTATGATGAGTATCGTAAGTATGGACAGGAGGAGTGGAATGTATGGCAAGACCCGTTGTGGCAATTGTCGGGCGACCGAATGTGGGCAAATCCACCATTTTTAATCGGATCATCGGCGACAGATTGGCCATTGTGGAAGACAAGCCGGGCATTACCCGTGACCGTATCTACGGAATCGGCGAATGGAACGGTAAACCATTTAGCATTATCGATACAGGTGGTATCGAAATCGACGGCGAGGACGTCATTCTAAAATCAATCCGGATGCAGGCAGAGCTCGCCATTGAAGAAGCGGATGTTATTGTATTCATGTGTGATGCAAAAGCAGGGATTACGCAATCTGATGAAGAAGTCGCAGAGATGTTGTACCGCTCAGGTAAGCCTATCGTTGTAGCCGTTAACAAAGTGGATAATATCGGGCGCAGTGAGCTCATTTATGAGTTTTATGGATTTGGATTTGGTGATCCAATCGGAGTATCGGGGAGTCATGGTACAGGTGTAGGTGATTTGCTCGATGCCATCGTAGAGAAATTGCCTGAACTTGAGGAAGAGACTTACGATGACGATGTCATCCGTGTAGCCCTGATCGGACGTCCGAACGTGGGTAAATCTTCATTGGTGAATGCCATTTTAGGCGAAGAACGTGTTATTGTAAGTGATGTTGCTGGTACGACGCGGGATGCGATCGATACACCGTTTGAAAAAGACGGTCAGCGCTATGTGCTGATTGATACAGCAGGTATGCGTAAACGTGGTAAAGTCTATGAAACCACGGAGAAATACAGCGTGATGCGTGCGATGCGTGCCATTGAGCGTGCAGATGTTGTTCTGATTGTAATTAATGGTGAAGAAGGCATTATCGAGCAGGACAAGCATATTGCAGGTTATGCATTTGAAGCAGGCAAAGCCTCCATGTTTGTTGTGAACAAATGGGACGTTGTAGAGAAGTCTGATAAAACAATGAATGAGTTTGAGAAAAAAATTCGGGATCATTTCCTGTTTATGACTTACGCTCCGGTTGTATTTTTGTCAGCCAAGACAAAACAACGCTTACAAAAATTGTTGCCTGTGGTGCAACGTGTGGCCCAGCAGCACTCTATGCGTGTTCAGACGCATCTGCTTAACGATGTAGTGTCTGATGCAGTGGCGATTAATCCGCCACCAACAGATAAAGGACGCAGAATGAGAATCAATTATGTGACTCAGGTTGCAGTTAAACCTCCGACCATGGTTATTTTTGTGAACGATCCGGAATTGATGCACTTTTCTTATGAACGTTACCTGGAGAATAAAATTCGTTCAGCGTTTGATTTTGAAGGGACGCCAATTCGCATATTTACTCGGAGGAAGTCCGACGAAGGTTAGGGGAGAAGTTTGTGATTTTACAAATCGCAGCGATTGTACTGAGCTATCTGCTCGGTTCAATCAGCTTTAGTGTCCTCCTTGCAAAAGCACTACGGGGGATCGATATCCGTCAACACGGAAGCGGAAATGCAGGGGCTACCAATACTTTGCGGATATTGGGTAAAGGACCGGCAATTCTGGTACTGCTGTTGGATGTACTCAAAGGTATTGCGGCCGTTTGGATTGGGGTCTGGTTCAGCAATGGTTCCGATTGGATTCCTGCTCTTAGTGGTATAGCTGCTATTGCAGGCCATAACTGGCCGCTGTACTTCCGTTTCCGTGGAGGTAAAGGAATTGCGACAGCGATTGGTGTGCTCGTGACTCTTGCACTTATTCCTGCGCTATGCGCCGGGGTATTTGCGATCCTGTCCATCGTATTGACACGATATGTTTCATTGGGCTCCCTTATTTTTGTAGCTTTGACACCGCTCTTCATCCTTGTGTTACCCGGATATTCGATGAGTATCTTCTGGGGAAGTCTGATTATTTGTCTGTTTGCGTTCTGGAGACATCGTACCAATATTGCGAAGCTCGCCAAAGGACAGGAAAATAAATTGGGATCGAAAAACCCTGGAGGGGGAAAACGCGTTGTCTAAAAAAGTTGCTGTTCTGGTTGCGGGCAGTTGGGGTACTGCACTTGCCAGTGTATTGGCTGCCAATCATCTGGATGTGATCATGTGGACACGTGGTGAAGACCAGGCCGCAGAGATCAATAATAAACATACAAACCAACGCTTCCTTCCCGATGCAGAGCTGTCACCCCGTATTCAGGCAACCACGGATATGGCGACGGCAGTTGAAGGGGCTTCTGCTGTGTTAATTGTTGCTCCTTCATCGGCGATGCGTTCGGTTGCTCATCAGCTTAAGGCCTATTACAAACCGGAAATGTTAATCATTCATGCAACCAAGGGATTCGAGACAGAAAGTCTGAAACGTATGTCCACGGTCATTTCGGAAGAACTCGAATGTGAAGAAGGCCGTGTCGTTGTACTTTCTGGTCCAAGCCATGCGGAAGAAGTGGTTAAGCGTTGCCCGACGACGGTTGTTGTGGCATCACTGGATAAAGCTTCTGCAGAGGCAGCTCAAGGTTTATTTATGAATGCTTATTTCCGTGTGTATACGAATCGAGATATGATCGGTGTAGAACTGGCGGGAGCGTTCAAAAATATTATCGCGCTGGGAGCAGGGATGTCAGACGGGCTTAACTTTGGTGACAATGCCAAAGCAGCCTTGTTAACACGCGGGCTGGCCGAGATCACACGCATCGGTGTGGAGATGGGAGCTAATCCGCTCACGTTCTCCGGACTCGCAGGGATCGGCGATTTGGTTGTGACTGCGACCAGTCAGCACAGCCGTAATTGGAGAGCAGGTTCCTTGCTGGGCAAAGGACAGAAGCTGGACGATGTTTTGAATTCCATGGGCATGGTTGTGGAAGGTATTCGGACCACACAGGCCGCCCACTTTATTTCTCAGAAATACGGTGTGCAAATGCCGATTGCAGATCAGCTTTATCACGTTCTTTTTCAAGAGAGACAGCCGCGGGATGCGGTTGAAGCTTTGATGGGACGTGATCCCAAGACCGAAATGGAAGTCATGACGCTTGAAACCTGGGAGCAGTGGCATTCCTGATGGTAGCGTAGGCAGCTTTCCCGAAATGAGAAGCTTCTTCACCTTTTTTGCGGTGCACTCATATGATACACATGAGTATTGCCGGAGGAGGGGAGACGAATGGCTAACAACATTTCCAAGGAAGCGCTGAAAGCGATCAACAAAAAAACAGGGAAATCGATTACGGAAGGTGCCGTCAAGAAATTGGCGAGTACAGTAAAACCGTCCACCATGCAGAATGAAGCTCAATTGCGCCAACTGATCAAGCAAGTATCCGCCATGGCAAAAGTGCCGGTATCTGAGGATACAGTTCAGGATATCGTGAGTGCCGTCAAAAAAAGCGGGTTAAACCCAAACAGTATGGAATCATTAATGAAAATGATGATGAAAAAATAATAGATCGCGCCTGCGTGCAGGCGATCAAGCAAGACAAAAAGTCGAGTCGGCATCTGCCGGCTTGCTTTTTGTCTTTTTTTTGGAAAGCTGAGCAATGTTTCGTGTTATAATAGTTGCAATTGTCACAGTGTCAGTGATGAATAACGGACTGAAGGGGAGAACTCTGGATTATGAACGCGATGGACAAGATGTGGCTTTCATTAGTCGCAATCCTTATTATGGGACTATCTGTATTCCTGATTACGTTTGCTCGATCCAAAACGAAAGGTATTGTACGGGGGATTCTTTCTTTAATTGCTTTTCTCATTATGCTGATTGGCTTTTTCGGCGGAATAGCTTCTCTGACCTGATCTTTCTCGCCTGATAGATAACATCCGCATAAACACATCATAAGAACTGACACAACGAAAACGGATGAAGGGAAGGTGAGCCGATGAGGCCGCATGAAACGGAGGATCGGACAGAGCGTTATCCGGAATTACACGCGGCTTTGCTGGAAACGGCAAAAGCCTGGGACACAGAGCCTTATACGTGGCTGCTTGGGGGAAGCTGTGGGTTGTTGCTCCAACAGGTAGAATTACAGCAGGCTCCCAGAGATATTGACGTTTACGCTGATATCACCGCCGCGAAGGTTCTTCATAAATCTGCGCCTGGAATGGTGCTGGATGAGCCTGTCGTAGATAAAACGGGACCTTATGCCTCGCTGCTCAGTCATTATCAGGTAGGGACTTGTGCGTTGGAGCTGGTTGGTGGTTTCGAAGTGTGGTCACGTAAGAGTTGGTACCGCATTGAAATTGAGCATGTATTGGCCAAGTATGCCCCTGAAGCCAAAGTGGGTTCTTATACATTGCGTCTAATGCCGTTAGCTCATGAGCTGTTGTTCAATCTAATGAGAGGCCGTGCTGATCGTTATGAACCCATTGCAAGACAGATTCGGCAGATGCCCGAATCACATCAACCTCTAATGACTTTATTGGGGAAGCAAAATATATGGACAAGCCGATTCAGAGCAGAAGTGGAAGAGCTTGTTGGCTTCGAATGGCCTCAGTAGGTTGGGAGGAATAATGATGGATTACAATATTACATTTTTACCGCAAAATAAAACGATTCGGTTAAAGCCAGGGGTAACGCTGCTAAATGCTGCACGCCGTGCAGGCGTGAAAATAGCAACGCGATGTGATGGAAAGGCAGCCTGCCTGATGTGTAAGGTGAAAGTAGATCCGGAACATCTTGCAGCGCTGCATCCACCAACAGATGCAGAGAAGCGTAAGCTAGGTTCGCTGCTGGATGCAGGAACGCGGTTGTCATGTCAGGCGAAGGTGCGGGGATCGGTGACAGTTCATGTTCCGGAGGACCCGCTGAAAGCAGCGATTCGTAAACAATTGGAGCGTCAGCAGCAGGATGAGGACGACTGGTTCTAAGAATACCTGAGTGGAACGATTTCAAGGAGGATACGGATGAACGAGAATAAGACGAAGAACGTGAAACCAAGAGGGCAGAGGCGTCACTTGCAGAAGATGTCCTGTCTACTCTTATTCCTATTGTTTGCTTTTACAGCAACGGGGTGTATGTATCAATCCCAGAGTAATCCCGACCCCAAAATAGCTTATAGGGAAAGCGTAAGCCGTATTCAAACTGCGGTAGAAGCATTCCAACAGGATCAGGGGATTTTGCCCATGGTTAATGCAGATATAGAAACACCGAAATACGAAAAATTCAGAGTAGATCTGTCCAAGCTGAAACAGCAGGGGTATCTGGATGAAATACCCGGCACTGCGTTTGAAAGCGGTGGGAGCGCTTACTTTCTCATTCAGGATGAAGAAGTGAAACCAACTGTCAAAGTTATGGATCTTCAAACCGTGCAGAAAGTAAATGATGTGCAGCGAATGGTCAACCAGTACAAGTCCGTACATAACAATCAACTACCAAGTGGAGAAGAATTGTATCCGGGTCTATACGCTGTAGATATGGAACAAGCCGCACAGGCTGGTGCCCCAGCGGTTACACTGAATAGTGTATATTCGGGTCAGGAACTTCCTTTCATGATGGATGACGAGGGCAATGTCTATGTGGATTATGCTTTTGACATTATGCAGGCTGTTGAGAAGTCCGATAATGCTCCGACAAAAGTGGAAGATATGCGTGAATTCTTGCTGGAGCATTCTTATTTTGTTCCTGTAAAATCGATCGCCTACACCTGGCAGAATAACATCCCGGTTGCAACAAAGTAATAATAAGCGTTAATTTGATTCGAATGCATGCAATCCAATGATTGTCTTTAAGGTAAAGAAGAGATATTCCGCATCACGGGATATCTCTTCTTGTATGTTTGTTTATAGTTCACAGTATATCGTCCATGAGCTATATTGAGATCACTTTATTCAGACCTCGACTTTATAACTCAATTCAAGTTCATCTCCGGGTAATCCCCGAATACCCCAATGACTGCGCGGTGTTTCAAATATGGTTATCTCCACATCATTAGGCGACAATTTCAACTGTTCATTTATTCGTATGAATAATTGATGAATGAGTTCTTTTTTAACTTGATCTGTTCGGCCTTCGAACATGCTGATTTCAATAATAGTATAATCGGCTGAACGATCAGAGGGAAAAAGAAAATCATCCGTCTCCATGGGAAAGTAACGATGAAACTTTTTGTTCTCCGGTAACCCCACAACATCTACCATAACGGAGTGTATGACTTGCGAAAGCTCCGCTTTCAACGGGTTCAAGTGCTCGCCTAGTCCATATACTTTGATTTGTGCCACGCTCATCTCACCTTTCTCAGCTCATTATCTATGCTCTTCTCTGCTAATAATACCTTACCCTCACAGTATACCTTCTGTACGGCTTGAGCGGTACCGCGAAAACCAAATCAACGAACCGGCAT
Organism: Paenibacillus sp. BIC5C1; assembly: GCF_032399705.1. Lineage (NCBI taxonomy): Bacteria > Bacillati > Bacillota > Bacilli > Caryophanales > Paenibacillaceae > Paenibacillus > Paenibacillus sp. BIC5C1. The sequence continues at coordinate 4,628,493 of NZ_CP135922.1, read as the reverse complement.
AAAAGCCTCAGCACGCTCATAAAGTAGATTGTAATAAAGACGCGCAGTCCGAGAGCGGGGCGATTCTCTTAAGGCAGCTACCTTGAGAAAAAAACAAAAATACGCGTCATAATGCTGCATACGGATACATAAGATGATACTAGTCCAATTGCATGTACGAGTTAACGCCGCTTTCGCCGGTTTCATCAGAATGCAACGTTCGGCGGCGGACGACTTCCGGGCACTCACAAAGGCGGCTCTACCGTTGCAGGGATTTCAGTCTTCTGATTGAAAAAACGAAGCGGATGCTCTTTAGCATTTTTCCTTCGGAGTAATTTAGGGAGGGGATTTCATTGGAGAAAGTGGACATTTTTAAGGACATTGCCGAGCGGACCGGAGGGGATATCTATCTCGGGGTTGTCGGCGCAGTCCGGACAGGTAAATCAACATTTATCAAACGTTTCATGGAAACGATTGTACTGCCAAACATCACAAACGAGGCAGACCGCGGAAGGGCAGTAGATGAACTGCCACAGAGCGCAGCTGGCAAAACAATCATGACTACGGAGCCCAAATTCGTACCGAATAACGCGGTTCAAATCAAGGTCGCCGAGGGACTTGATGTCAATGTGCGCCTTGTGGATTGTGTAGGTTACGCAGTGGAAGGTGCCAAGGGATACGAGGATGAGAATGGACCACGCATGATCTCTACGCCTTGGTTCGAAGAACCGATTCCTTTCCAGGAAGCTGCCGAAATTGGTACACGCAAAGTCATTCAGGAGCATTCCACATTGGGTGTGGTGGTGACAACAGATGGCACGATCGCTGAGATTGCCCGGAGTTCCTATGTGGAATCAGAGGAACGCGTCATAGCCGAACTGAAGGAAGTAGGCAAACCGTTTGTATTAGTGATCAACTCGACTCGCCCTCGCAGTGAAGAAGCGCTGCAATTGCGCAGTGAGCTTGCTGCCAAGTATGACATTCCGGTTATGACACTCAGTGCAGCTACAATGACCGAAGATGATGTGACAGGTGTACTTCGCGAAGTGCTGTATGAGTTCCCAGTACATGAAGTGAATGTGAATTTGCCGAGCTGGGTGATGGTGCTGAATGAAAATCACTGGCTGCGCAGCAACTATGAAAATTCCGTTCGCGACACGGTTAAGGATATCCGCAGGCTGCGTGACGTGGATCGGGTTGTTGCTCAGTTCATGGAATATGAATTCATCGACCGAGCCGGTCTGAGTGGCATGAACATGGGGCAAGGTGTGGCAGAAATTGATCTGTATGCACCGGATGAATTATATGATCAGATCCTCGTGGAAGTTGTTGGTATTGAGATTCGAGGCAAGGATCATCTGCTGCAACTGATGCAGGAATTCTCCCATGCGAAGAGGGAGTATGATCGCTTTGCTGAGGCCCTGGAGATGGTCAAAACGACTGGCTACGGCATTGCGGCTCCATCCCTCGCTGAAATGGCACTGGATGAACCAGAACTCATCCGGCAGGGTACCAAATTCGGCGTCCGCCTGAAAGCAACCGCACCATCCATTCACATGATCCGTGTCGATGTGGAATCGGAGTTTGCACCGATTATCGGAACGGAGAAACAGAGTGAGGAACTTGTGAGGTACTTGATGCAGGACTTCGAGAACGATCCAATCAAGGTATGGGATTCAGATATGTTCGGTCGTTCGCTGCATTCCATCGTGAGAGAAGGCATTCAGGGTAAAATTGCAATGATGCCAGATAACGCACGATACAAATTGCAAGAGACACTGGGACGCATCATTAACGAAGGTTCAGGTGGATTAATTGCCATAATTCTGTAAGTCCAAAAGGCCGTAGGGGTAACCCTCGCGGTCTTTTTCTTGTTTTATTTTCATGATTCTGGATGAACTGGATAAGATGCTTTAGTTTCGAATAAAAACTTAGTGAGTTTTAGCTTTAAATTGCTAAAACCCATTTACATACTAGGGATTAGCCGTTATATTAATATTCAACTATTGTGATCGAGATCACAGAGAGTGTGAACAGGGGGAGAAAGAGATGAGAGGGAAAAATACAAAATGGGTATGGTTGAGTGTGTTGCTTGTATTTACACTAGCGCTGTCCGCTTGCGGAATTAAAAAAGAACCTGCTTCAACTACAGCTTCCGGCGCAGCAGAGGACAAGCCTCAAACCGAAGCAGTAACAGGTCCACTTAGCGGAAAACGAATTGCACTGATTATGGAATTTAACACAGGTACGTTCTCACAACAATACGTTCAAGGCGTTAAAGAAGAAATCGAAAAATTCGGAGGACAACTGACTACGTTTGTCGCCGATAATGATAAAGCCAAAATGGTATCGCTGCTCGATAGCGCAATTAATCAGAAATTCGATGCCATTCTGACGGATCACGGGGATTCCCTACTGGAGCCTGGTGTGAAAAAAGCAGTAGAACAAAATATCCCGGTTGTTGTGTTCGATGCAGACATTAGTGTTCCAGGAGCAACAGTGTTGTCCCAAGATGATCAGAAGATGGCTGAACTTACGCTGGAGCAAATGAAAAAAGATATTAACGGACAAGGCAATATCGTAAAAGTATGGGTTGCCGGGTTTGCACCAATGGAACGTCGTCAAGTTGCCTATGGCAAGTTCCTGAAAGAGAATCCGGACATTAAGGAGATTGCAACGTTTGGTTCAGCACAGAACCCGGCGCTGGATACACAAGCCAAAATGGAAGCGATCCTGAAACAATATCCAAAAGGTGAAATCACGGCGGTATGGACTGCATGGGATGAGTTCGCTAAAGGTGCAGCGCGTGCCATCCAGCAAGCTGGACGTGACGAGATCAAGGTATATGGTATTGATATGAGTGATGAAGATTTGCAGATGATCCAGGATCCGAAAAACCCATGGGTAGCTTCTGCAGCGGTTGATCCAACAGACATTGGACGTGTTCAGGTTCGATATGCATACCAGAAGCTGAACGGGGACGAGACAGAGGATCAAGTGGTTCTCAACCCGGTTTATGTACAGCGTGATGCACTGCCTGACAAACAAATCTCCACCTCAGAGCTGTCCGAGTATGTTGAGGGCTGGGGAGGAAGTACACAGGGAATTAAGGATTGGATGTCGGAATACGGAGTTACTGCCAAATAAAACAGCGTAACGGAGGCGCGCCGCAAGGCGCGCTTTTTCCAACCATGATGAAAAAACTACATGAGAAAAGTGATACTCCCAGAGGGGAGCGATTGGAGGTTGGCGTCATGAGTACTGCATCGATTCTGCTTCAAATGAAACATGTCCACAAGCAGTTTGCAGGCATTCCTGCACTGAAAGATGTGGAGTTCTCCGTCAAAGGCGGGGAAATTCATGCGCTGCTTGGTGCGAATGGTGCTGGCAAGAGCACATTGATGAAAATTCTGTCTGGTGCCTATCAACTGGACCAGGGCACCATCCAATTAAATGGGCAAACGCTTCATCTGAATTCACCAGGAGATGCCAAAGCGAGTGGAATTCACTGTGTGTACCAGGAGGTGGATGCTGCGCTGGTTCCCCAATTGACAGCGGCCGAGAACATTATGCTGGATCAATTGGCGTCGCCTGGCGGAGGTTGGTGGAAAAGTCCGCGGAAATTGCAACAGCGTGCGGCTGAAGCTTTGCAGCAATTAGGAGCGGATATATCCGCTCACAAAAAAGTAGCCGACCTGACACTCGCGGAGAAACAGATGATTCTGCTCGCACGTATCCTGATTCAGGATGCCAAGGTCATTATTTTTGATGAACCAACTGCACCGCTGAGCCAGGAAGAAACAGATGCCTTTTTCCGAATCGTTCATTTATTGAAAGAACGTGGAGTGGCATGTATTTTTATTACGCACCGTCTTCCTGAAGTTACAAGTCACTGTGACCGCGTTACCGTTATGAGAGATGGACAACATGTGTTCACGCGTGAGGCAAAAGAGCTTACGATTAATGATTTGGTGACGCAGATGCTCGGAAAACCGTTTGAGGAAGAGTTCCCCAAGACAGAAGCACCGGTAGGTGAAGTGCTGCTGGAAGCAAGAGGACTTCGGCGTGGAGTCCGTGTCAAGGGTGTGGATCTCTCTCTTCGTCGAGGTGAAGTGCTTGCTGTCGTAGGGCTTGTAGGTGCAGGGAAAACGGAATGTTCCCGCTTGTTGATTGGTGCAGATCGGCTGGAAAGTGGAGAGATTCGGCTTAACAATCGTGAAATTCGTCTTTCCCAACCTGCTGATGCTGCGGCTCTGGGCATTGTCTCCGTACCTGAGGAACGGCGGAAACAAGGGATTCTGATTGAGGAAAACGTGGAACGGAATTTGAGCCTGCCTTTGCTTGGACATCTTAGTAGATTGGGCTTTGTAAGTCGAAAGCGAGAGCGAGAGAATGCGGAGTCTTTAGTGCAGCAGCTCGGTATCAAAACATCGTCAGTACGGCAGGAAGTGAAGTATTTAAGCGGTGGCAATCAGCAAAAGGTGGCCATTGGCAAATGGCTGAATGCGGATGCAGACGTCTTTATCTTTGATGAGCCGACAAAAGGTGTGGATATCGGCGCCAAAAGTGACATCTTTCGCATCATTAACGAACTGGCTTTGGCGGGTAAAGCTGTTATCTATTTCACGTGTGAACTGGATGAAGGACTGGGCATTGGCGATCGGATTGCAGTCATGTGTGAAGGGACAATTGTAAAGGAATTCAAACGGGGCGAGACTAACCAAGAACAGCTGCTATACTATGCAAGCGGTGGACAAGAGGTGGAAGCATGAAGGATAAATCATTGGATTTTGCGTTCCGTTATGGCGCGATTATCGTAATTATTGGTGTTATAGCATTTTTCGGTATTAAGTTGCCTTATTTCTTTACGTACAGTAACTTGACCGATATTTTGGGTTCAATCTCTATCGTGACATTTGTGGCGATTGGTGTTACCTTATCTCTCATTGTAGATGGATTTGATCTTTCGGTGGGGGCAACCGTCTCGCTGACTACTGTCGTTACCGCTTCATTAATGATTTGGTATCAGCAGCCGCTTGCAGTTGTCATTATCGTCCCACTGATCATTGGGGCTGTAATTGGATGGCTTAATTCCTTGCTAATTGTGAAACTCCGTATTCCGGATCTGCTGGCTACACTTGCCACGATGTACATTATCGGTGGAATTCACAAAACGTATGCTCAAGGATACACGATCTATAACCATATGCAGTTTCCAGACGGAAGCAAGGCTGCCGGAGAAATGGACCCCACATTTCTGCAGCTTGGGCAGGGAAAATGGCTGGGAATGCCGATTTCCGTCATCCTGCTGCTCATTGCAGTTATCGGTGTGCATATCTTTTTGACGTATACGAAGTATGGGCGCCAGATGTACGTTACGGGGGGCAATGAAGAAGCGGCACGCCTATCCGGTATCAAGGTGAAAAAGGTGCGTACACTCGCCTATGTAGCTGCTGGAGTGTTTGCTGCAATTGGCGGTATTATCTATGCATCTAAAGTGGGTTCTGGGCAAATTGATGCGGGTTCACCGTTGTTAATGGAATCCGTGGCCGCTGTGTTTGTCGGATTCTCCGTATTTGGTGCAGGTAAACCAAACGTGATCGGAACATTCATAGGCTCGGTTCTAATTGGTGTACTGGTGAACGGTTTGACTATGATGAATGTTCAATATTTCACTCATGATATTGTAAAAGGTGGGGTACTCGTGCTTGCCCTGGCGGTTACATTTTACGTGTTAAACCGCAACCGCACTTGAAATTGTGTGCTGTCTGTATTAGTATAAAATTTGTTCGGCGTCTGAAACAACCTTTGTTTCAGGCGACATTCTGCCAGAAATGACTGTTGACCGAAGGCCGAGATTTCTGTTCATCACGCTCAAGATGTACGTAGATTTTTTGTGTATGAACGTATATTTCGCTATAAAACGGAAACACAGTATAACATTCAGGACATTGATTCAGGAGGTGAAAAAACAAATGAACAAATCAGACTTGATTACACACGTGTCCGAAGCGACTGAATTGTCCAAAAAGGATGTAACGAAAGCGGTTGATGCCGTATTCGAAGCAATCTCTGAGGCTCTTCAAAGCGGAGACAAAGTACAATTGGTTGGTTTTGGGAACTTCGAAGTTCGCGAGCGCTCTGCACGTAAAGGACGCAACCCGCAAACAGGTGAAGAAATCGAAATTCCTGCGAGCAAAATTCCTGCATTCAAACCAGGTAAAGCGCTCAAAGACGGAATTAAATAAGATTTCTACATATTCCATATGTCGACAAAAAGACCGTGACTTGTTCACGGCCTTTTCTTTTGTCCTTTAATTAATTTTCTTCCTGCCATCTTGCGATTCCGGATCATCCGGTTGCTGGGCATAGGCAATCAGAATAAGTTCTTCTCCAGCGGCTGCGGACAGATGCTGTTCGGTTTCTTTTAACTGGTGAATATGCTCGTCTGTCAGTGCTGCGGGAATGTACTTCATAGAGACTCTCCTTTCTGTGGCTGGATCACTTGTAGTATGACCTGGGAGTAACAGATTATTGCGCTCCATTCACATAAGGGCTGGTTGACAAATGAAACAATATTTATCATCATTAACGCTATTGAACAAGGAGAGGGGATGTGCGTGATGGATCATCCAACCGGCAGTGATTATATCGTAATTAAGGCGGAGGAGAACGGTGTTCAGGTGATTGGCTTAACCCGGGGTCAGGATACCCGCTTCCACCATACGGAGAAACTGGATAAGGGAGAAGTCATGTTTGCCCAGTTTACCAATCATACTTCCGCCATTAAAATCCGTGGAAAAGCTACCCTGATTACAAAGCATGGCCAGATTCAGTCGGAATAATGAAAATTGCAGGCATAGCCTGCTTTTTTTCATTGTACAATGAGGTATGAGCCTTTACCGGACAGACTACACTAACAGGTAAGGGCAGGGAGGCATTTATGAAACCGCGGATGATCGTGACTGCTTCACTGCTGGCAACGGTTGCGGCGGTCCTTCTGCTTGTTGCCATACAAACCTTACATATGCGTACCTGGGGCGGTGAAAACGTACAACCCGTTTCTGCGGCGCAGCATCCTGTCCAGCTGACAGAAGACAATCTGGTGGATGTGCTGAGCACCATGAAATTATCGACACCCATTGCCAGGGTGGAGTGGAAACAATCCATTTTGACGCTTGATCTAAAGGTTACCGGAACCAGCACAAGTTACACTGAAATCTATGGCAATATGGCCGCTGTGGCAGATCTGGGCTTTCGAAGTCTCGATAACGTGGAACAGGTGATGCTGCGTGTTATGGCAGAGGATGAATGGCTTCACAAAAGACATCTGTTGCTCGCTGCCGATTTTCGACGTGGGGAATGGCCGATGTATGCAATCGAAACGCTTCGAGACTGGAATAGTCCGATCCTCTCGGACGAATTGAAGGACTGGTTTCACATGATGGAGACCGAACTTTGGAAGAAGCAATTCGAAATGTCAAGTCAGGGGTAATAGAATAGCATGATTCAGTGCGTGCCCGATAAACATATGCTATAATATATAAGATTGTAGTGCAGAAATGGTTTAACAATGCAAAGGCTCGGAGGCTGAGAATGAATTCATATCGCGTACCCCAACTAGCAAAGAAATATACGGATTACGACATGATTCGACAACATACGGAAATCCCATCATTTCCGGATAGCCGGGCTCGTCTGCTGCAGGTATTTGTGGGCCGCACAGACGAAAAGGTTCATGATGAGCTATACGCTCTTGCAACCTCGCTCGTTCAGTTGGCCATGGATACGCATGATCGAATCGATACGATATCCGGAGAGCGTAGAGAACTGGAGATGCGCTCACGCCAGCTGAACGTGCTTGCCGGAGATTATTTCAGTAGCCGTTTCTATCAGTTGCTTGCCCATGCAGGCAAAATTGAAATGATCGGTAAACTTAGTGGTGCTGTATCCGAAGTGAATGCACGCAAGATGACGCTGTATGAACGGATGAAAAAGCTTCTCGTTTCGGCTGAAGAATACTTGCGTGAAACAGTACAGCTGAAGATGCAGCTGTTTCTTTCTTTTACAGGCATGATCCGCGATAACGAAGCTTCGCTATGGAACGATCTGTTGGCCGAATTCAGCTACTGCGAGGCAATTATGGTAGAGCTGCGTCGGATGAATGACGAACAGAGTTTTTATCACAGTTATGCTTTCTGGCATATTTACGAGTACGGTAATGACGATGAGCGGAAAATGCTGCGTCAGTCCGAGCCGGATACAAGAGCATGGAGCGGTATGGTGCTGAAGTATCGGATCGGCGAGTTTTTGCTGGACAAGCTTCGTGAGTGTACACACCGTATACAACTGTTGCTGCAAGACGAGGAAGATCAACTGGGTCTGCATGAGATCAATGCAATCCTGGAACCTTACCTGACGTATTTGCAGCCTTCACATGCGGCAGTTAGGGAAGATTGAGGGGGAGACAGACGAATGGGGAGCGGAGAGACCAAACCTAAAGAAGAATTTGTCCATTCTGTTTTTCAGAGTATAGCTGGTAAATATGACGTCATGAATGATATTCTGAGTTTCCGCAGACACAAGGCTTGGCGTAAATTTACCATGAAGAAAATGAATATGTCCAAAGGCGATACCGGTCTCGATTTGTGCTGCGGCACGTGTGACTGGACACTTGCCATGGCTCAGGCAAGTGAAACGGGTCACATGCATGGACTTGATTTTAGCAGCAATATGCTGGAAGTTGGACAGACCAAAGTTGATGCTGTAAACCGTCAGAAACAGATCACGCTGGTTCAAGGCAATGCGATGTCACTTCCCTTTGAAGACAATTCATTTGATTATGTCACCATTGGATTTGGTCTGCGCAATGTACCGGATCTCAGACAGGTTCTGTCAGAGATGAAGCGTGTAGTGAAGCCGGGAGGCATGGTAGTTTGTCTGGAGTTGTCTAAGCCGACATGGCAACCATTCAAAGCTATTTATTATTTTTATTTCGAACAACTATTACCGAACATTGCCAAATTGTTTGCCAAACGTTATGAGCAGTATAAATGGCTGCCGGACTCACTGGCACTTTTTCCAGGTAGGAAGGAACTGGCCGACATTTTTGCAGAAACCGGATTAAAGCAAGTGCAGGCCTATCCTCTGACCGGAGGTATTGCGGCATTGCATATTGGAACCAAGGAGAATCAGCATGTTTAGGAAAATTCGCATCTTTTTAGAAATGATTAAGATTGAACATACGCTTTTTGCATTACCTTTTGCATTTATGGGGGCCATTCTCGGTTCCATGGTAGTGAATGATACATTCCCGACCTGGATGCAGATTATGTGGGTATTACTGGCTATGATTGGTGCAAGAAGCGCTGCTTTTGGCTTGAACCGCATGATTGACCAGGCCATAGACAAGAAAAATCCACGTACCGCGATGAGAGCAATTCCGGCCGGTTTGTTGAAAAACGGTGAGGTCGTTATTTTTATCATAGTATCATTTGTGCTCTTGTTCTGGGCCTCATCCAACCTTAACGTGTTATCCATGCAGCTGCTGCCGATAGCTGTATTTATGCTGGTATTGTATTCATATACCAAACGTTTCACCTGGTTGTGCCACGTAGTTCTGGGTATGACCATTGGTCTGGCTCCACTTGGGGGTTGGGTAGCGGTAACGGGTACGATGGATTGGACAGCGATTGTACTGTACGTTACGATTGTGTTCTGGACTGCAGGATTCGATATCATCTATGCATGTCAGGATCTGGATTTTGATCAGGGCGAGGGACTTCATTCCATACCTTCCCGTTTTGGTCTTAACAAATCATTGCAGATCGCAAAGTTCTTTCACGTGATTACCGCAATCGGTTTTCTTGCTTTGTTATTGTTGACCGATCTGAGCTGGTGGTATGGAGCCGGAATGTTGATTACTTATGGTATTCTCTTCTATGAACACTATATTGTATCGCCAAATGACATGAGCCGGGTACAAACCGCATTCTTTACAATGAACAGTGTGCTCAGCCTGGTTGTATTTACGTTTACTTTAATTGATCTGGCGGTGAAATAAAGATGCAGCAGCCGGACAATAAACGACTAGTTGTCGGAATTACCGGGGCCAGTGGAAGTATATATGGCATTAGATTAATTGAAACGCTGCTTGATCTTGAGTACACCGTGCATCTGGTGATCTCCAATGCCGGGTGGCGTGTATTAAAAGAAGAAATGGACTGGGATGTTACGAATCGGGACCGCGTGCTGGAAGAAAAATTCGGCAACCGTGCGGGTTCCCTGCTCTATCATCCCGTTAGTGATATTGGTGCTTCCATCGCAAGTGGTTCTTTCTTGGCAGAAGGCATGATTATAATGCCTTGCTCCATGGGCACTCTTTCATCGATTGCACAAGGGTCGTCGGACAATCTGATGTCCCGGGCTGCTGATGTCATGATGAAAGAGGGAAGAACGCTGATTTTGGTGCCACGTGAGACGCCACTGCATGCCATCCATCTGGAAAACATGCTGAAGCTCTCACGGCTTGGTGTCCGGATGATACCGGCCATGCCTGCTTTTTATTACAAACCCCAAACGATGGATGAGTTGATTCTGTTTCTGGTGGGCAAAGTGCTTGATAGTCTGCGCATCCCGCATCAACTGTTTACCAGATGGGGAGAACCGGATGAACGGGGATAGCTTCCTAGCTTCCTGCAATTTTGAATCTGCTGACCGAATTGCAGGGGGAATTTGCCGTCCCCCAATCCCGGGGTATTGGTGAGCGCTGATGGTGATGTTTGGATGAACCACAGCCTTGACCCATGCTCCGGCAACTTCTGTACTTATGTTTCAGAACAAGTCGCAGAGTTTAATTCCCGGATGTCGGCCTTGACATTCGAAGAAGATTAGTACGTCTAGAAGAACACAAGCAGGAAAGGCAAGCCCTGGTTTTTCGTTATGCCTGCAGGCCCGACTTGCTGGAGGGGAAGGTAAGCATGGATTTATGGACTGACAATACGCTGACACGGGTGAACGAATGAAACTATTGGATATTTTCGGGTTGTTAAAAAAAGACATGGACTACATTGAAAAAGAGTTGTATCGCAGTGTTCAGGGAGAACAGAAGCTGCTAAGTGAAACGTCGCTTCACCTGCTCAAGGCAGGGGGTAAGCGTTTGCGTCCGGTATTTGTGTTACTCGGTGGGAAATTTGGTACATACGACATTGAACGACTGAAGCTGGTAGCGGTTCCGCTGGAACTGATTCATTCGGCTTCTCTGGTTCACGATGATGTTATTGATAATGCTGCAACGCGGAGAGGTAAACCAACGGTGAAGTCCAAATGGGATAATCGGATTGCCATGTACACCGGAGATTACATTTACGGCAAGGCACTTGAGATGACTGCGGGCCTGTCCGATCCGGCGATACACCGTATTCTGGCCAAAGCGATGGTGCAGATGTCCATTGGTGAAATGGAACAAATTCGTGACTTTTTCAATACGGGGCAAAGTGTACGTAACTATCTCTTGCGAATTCGACGCAAAACGGCACTTCTTATTGCTGTCAGCTGCCAGCTGGGGGCGCTTGCTACTCGTGCGCCGGAACATGTATCTTCGTTGCTGTACACCTACGGTTATAATGTGGGTATGGCATTCCAGATTCAGGACGATGTCCTTGATCTGGTTGGGACTGAGAAGCAGCTTGGTAAGCCTCCAGGCAGTGATATGAAGCAGGGAAATATTACGCTGCCTGTACTGTATGCATTGCAGGAAGCCGACTTGCGTGAGCCTTTGCTGGAGGAGATAACCCGCGTTCAGCACGAGGAGGGACGGGCGAGTGCATCCGATGCGATTGGAATGATTCGCCAAAGTCAAGGAATTGCTAAAGCAGAAGCCCTGGCCGACCGATATATGAAGAAAGCGCTCGATGCTCTGGATCAACTGCCTAACATCAAGACCACCAAAAACTTGCGTGATATCGCTCATTTTGTGGTCAAACGTACGCATTAATATGTTTGGGCATTACTCTGCTATGGGTGGAGTCATTCTTGAATGGAGTTCCTCGTTTAGCTGTTCTCACTCAAAAAAAATAACATTCATGTGATATTCCTCATTGGGAGGATTTGGACATGTATGTTACAATCAAAGGGATTACGTTTACATAATGAAATAACTTTGAACCGTGAGTGAGGAGTGAGTCTATGGATCGTACATTTTTGATGGTGAAACCGGATGGTGTGCAGCGTGGATTGATAGGGCGTATCGTTAGCCGTCTGGAAGATAAAGGATTTAAGTTGGTGGCAGGCAAACTGGTGCAGATGTCTGAAGATCAGGCCAAACGCCATTATGCTGAACATGAGGGGAAACCGTTCTTCGATGATCTGGTTCGTTTTATCACATCTGGACCTGTATTTGCTATGGTCTGGGAAGGTGACGACATCGTGGCACTTGCGCGCATCGTAATCGGGAAAACCAATGTGAAGGAAGCGGCTCCGGGTACAATTCGCGGAGATTTCGCCAGCCACACACCGCATAATCTGATTCATGGGGCGGATTCACCGGAAAGCGCCACTCGTGAAGCAGCAAACTTCTTTACTCCGGATGAGCTGGTAACGTACGACAAGAGCATCGCAGCCTGGTTGTAATTTTTTAGCCAGAAGGGTGATACGATGCTGGAGCAGGAACAACTACTAGACCCGGATTACGCCGGATTTATTCGGAAAATCAAAGAGAGCACAGGCATTGATCTTGCTCAATACAAGGAAGGCCAGATGAAAAGACGGCTGACCACACTTCGTAACAAAAACGGATTTCATACGTTTTCTATCTTTTTTGATGCCATGCAAAAGGACAAGTCCCTGTTTTACGAGTTTCTGGACCGAATGACCATTAACGTCTCGGAATTTTGGCGTAACCCTAATCGCTGGGAAGTACTGCGGGATGAAATCCTGCCTGAGTTATTGGGTTCGAAGCGTGGCGTTAAAGTGTGGAGTGCCGCTTGTTCCACAGGCGAAGAACCTTACACTCTGGCGATGATTCTGGACACGATGGGCATTCTGAAAGGAAGCTCCATTACGGCAAGTGACTTGGATGAAGGCGCTCTCGCCAAAGCCAAGGAAGGGCGTTATATGGAACGCTCGCTCAAAGATGTTCCGAAGGAAACGGCCAATCGTTACTTCAAGCAGGATGGCTTGGTGTACCGTATTGATGAACAACTGAAAAGTTCAGTCAAGTTCATGAAGCAAAATCTGTTGCTGGATCGTTTTGACGAAGGGTATGATCTGATTGTGTGCCGAAATGTCATGATCTATTTTACTGAGGAAGCCAAAAACCTGTTGTATCACAAGTTTGCAACAAGTTTGCGTCCAGGTGGTATTTTGTTCGTGGGCAGTACGGAACAAATTTTCTCCCCGGGACAATATGGTCTGGAGACAGCGGAAACATTCTTTTATCGCAAAAAATAATTTCAATTATTTCATAACCGTCTGGCATGCACATGTGAATGTGTCCAGGCGGTTATTTGCATAATGGATGAATGGATATTTCTCAGACACGTCAGAATCTCAATCACTCCCCAATCGAGTCCTATCCATTTCGGACAAGAAACGACCCGCTTTCTTGTCAAAGCCGGTCAGCTATACTATAATAAGCAAAGAAATTATGGGATTTTAGCAATGTGAAGTTTAACAGTTTAAAGGGGGAACGTATTATGAGTTTACGCTATTTAACCGCAGGGGAGACGCACGGACCCCAATTAACCGCAATTATTGAAGGATTGCCAAGCAATCTGAATATTGATTTTGAAGAACTGAATTTTCAGCTTCACCGCCGCCAGAAGGGATACGGCCGTGGACGCCGCATGCAAATTGAGAAGGATCAGGCCAATTTCGTTGGTGGTATCCGTCACGGATATACAACGGGTGCTCCCGTAGCGTTGGTTGTTCAAAATAATGACTGGAAACACTGGCAGAATATTATGAATATTGAGCCGATTGAAGGCAGTGACGAAGAGAAACGTCGCGTTCATCGTCCACGTCCGGGACATGCCGACTTGAATGGTGGGCTCAAATATAACCTGAAAGATTTGCGTAATGTACTGGAACGTTCCAGTGCCCGTGAAACAACGGTGCGTGTAGCATGTGGTGCTATTGCACGTCAATTCCTTGCTGAATTCGGAATCAAAGTAGCTGGACGTGTGTTGCGTATCGGAGAAATCGAAGCTCCTTATCAGGATCTGCCGATCGATGAACTGATCGAAGTGACAGAAGCTTCCTCCGTACGTGTAACTGATGCCGAAACTGAGAAAAAGATGGAAGCCTACATTGATCAGATCAAGCAGGAAGGCGACTCCATCGGAGGAATCGTGGAATGCATCGTTGAAGGGGTGCCTGTAGGGCTTGGTAGCCACGTACAGTATGACCGGAAACTCGATGCACGGATTGCTCAGGGTGTGATGTCCATTAACGCATTCAAGGGTGTGGAAATTGGTATTGGGTTCGAAGCTGGAACGATTCGTGGTTCTCAAGTGCATGATGAAATCGTGCATAGTGAAGAGCGTGGTTATCATCGAGCTACCAACCGTTTGGGCGGATTCGAGGGCGGAATGACTAACGGTATGCCAGTAGTGGTACGTGGAGTTATGAAACCTATTCCTACGTTGTACAAACCGCTTCAAAGTGTGGATATCGATACTAAAGAAGCATTTACTGCTCAGGTCGAGCGTTCTGATGCATGTGCTGTTCCGGCAGCGAGTGTCGTTATGGAGCATGTGGTGGCCTGGGAAATTGCAAAAGCTTTCCTTGAGAAATTTGGTGGAGATTCCATGGAGGAAATCCGAGCGAACTTTGCCAACTACAATAATCAACTGGAGAATTACTAAGATGCGCCAGCTGACAGTGCAGTTGGAGGAGCGCTCTTATCCAATCCTTATTGGCAGCGGCCTGTTGGCTCAAGCACCTCAATATTTTGAGCAATATGGCTTAACCAAAAAAAGCCCCTTACTCATTATTACTGATGAGCATGTGGCACCCAAATACTTGTCCGATCTGGAACAAACACTGCGCACGGCTGGTTTTACAGTCGTCTCCGCAGTTGTTCCATCGGGTGAAACGTCGAAATCCCTTTCGGTATACCAGGATATGATGACTGTCGCCATTGAAGGCAAACTGGATCGCAGTTCGGCGATTGTTGCTCTAGGCGGGGGTGTTGTAGGGGATCTGGCTGGTTTTGTTGCTGCTACATATATGCGTGGAATCAAGTTTGTACAGGTACCTACGACGATCCTGGCGCATGACAGCAGTGTTGGCGGCAAAGTAGCTGTCAATCATCCGCTGGCTAAAAATATGATTGGTGCATTCCATCAGCCAGAGCTGGTACTCTATGATGTGGATACGCTTCAAACCTTACCGCCACGCGATGTCTCGGCTGGTTTGTCAGAAATGCTGAAGCACGGACTAATTCGGGATGAAGCTTTTGCATTCTGGTGTGAGGAGCATGCGGATGAGCTGCTTGCCCTTGATCCAGAGGCCCTGGGATATGGCTTGGAACGAGGATGTGGTATCAAGGCAGAGATTGTCTCACGTGATGAACGGGAAAATGGAGAACGCGCTCTGTTAAACCTGGGTCATACGATTGGTCATGCTATTGAAGCCATTGCCGGTTACGGAGAATTTCTGCATGGTGAAGCCATCTCGATTGGTATGGCGGGCTCGGCATTGCTCGGCGAGAAGTTGGGAGCCCCAGCAGGACTTTATGACGATACGGTTCGCATGTTGCGTTCATTGCGCCTCCCGGTTACGATGCCAAAACATTTGGATACAGATGCATTAATGGATGCAATGATGCACGACAAAAAGTTCCGTGAGGGCCATATGGTCTTCATTATTCCTGACCGGATCGGCGCTGCCAGAATTGTGAAGGATGTACCGGTTACGGCAGTACGCGAAGTCATTGAAATGCTCAAGAAGGGAGATTAAAAGCGATGGTTACTCGGGGAATTCGCGGGGCTACTACGGTCACGCATAATAACGAAGAACATATTTTGAAAGAAACGGCTGTACTATTGCAGGAAATCGTGGATCGTAACGAGATCCAACCCGAAGATATTTGCAGTGTGTGGATTACAATGACTGGAGACCTGGATGCTGCTTTCCCGGCAAAGGCAATTCGCCAGTTGGATGGCTGGGAGCTTGTACCCTTGATGTGTGCGTTGGAAGTTCCGGTTGCAGGCGCCTTGCCGCAGTGCATTCGTTTTATGGTACATGTTAACACTGCAAAAGGTCAAAATGAAATCAACCATGTGTATCTTAACGGTGCACAGTCTCTACGTCCTGATTTGGCGGCACCTTCCAATTCGTAAATTTAGAGTGGTTGTCAAATCATTCGGAATGATGTATAGTGAGAACCAGTTGAGTAGAGTAGAGATTGAGCTGAGAGCAGCTGAGATGAGTGGAGTATATAGCAGAGTCCAGCGGGTGGTAACCGGAGCAACAGAAGCCGGTCAACTGATTCGCGGTACGTCGAGCTACGGAATTATTAGAACAGGATGAAGGAATGCAAACGTGTCTAGCGACATCGTTTTGTTTAGGTATAACACGACGGTTATCCTCATGCATCTCATGAATGAATGAATGAATGAGTGCTATGGGTAAGAAACAGTGTAAGCCGGGACATTTCCTTTGTATATGATGAATTTAAGACTTCTTAATTCATCCATACAACAGTCTGTGTGATAATTCGGTAAGGATGCATGTATAGGGACTTGTTATTTATGAAGCACCAACCTGTTGAAACAGCTTATAACCAAACCTCTACCTGATGGTAGAGGTTTTTTTGTTGTATATTGAATTGTTTCTTCTACCCATATAGGTTCAACTAAACTTTTTACACAAAAACGGAGAGGACAGAAATAACCTGAAGAAGCGGAGCGTTCGCCTTTATCACCGGATTTTCCCTTTAGAAAGAGAATCAAAAAATCTGGGGATAACAGCGATCGGAAGGTTGTTCTGTCATCGGAGTGCTCAGTGTAAACCTCTTTAGTTGAACTTATATAAATCTGAAAGGACGTGATCTGATGATAACGCCAAACGTTAATCAAGTACTGAAAATGTCGAATGAATATAATCTGATTCCGGTAGTCAAACGGATTCTGGCAGACATGGAGACCCCGATTCGGATTTTTCGCCGTTATGCTGACAACGACCGGGCATTTCTGCTGGAAAGTGTGGAGGGTGGAATTCAATGGGCTAGATATTCCTTCATCGGTACAGATCCGTTCCTGATGATCTCCGCCAAAAAAGGCCGGATCGTGGTAGAAGAAGCGGGACAGATTCGAGAATTGCCAGGTAAGCCGATTGAAGAACTCAAAGCGCTGCTGCGTAAGTATCGCAGTCCGAAAGATGATGAACTGCCGCCATTTACAGGCGGGGCCATTGGTTTCTTTGGATACGATCTGCTGCAATATTATGAGAAGCTTCCGGCTCACGCGCTGGATGATCTGAAAATGGATGATATTCGCTTCATGTTCTGTGACCAGATTATCGTGTTTGACCATGTGAAGCAGCAGATGCTGCTGGTGGGCAATGTTCACGTGAAAGACGGTGCAACGGATGATGATATCCGTCAAGCTTATGCTTTAACTTCTGAGAAGCTGGAACAGGCGGCTGAACGCTTGCAGCAGCAAGGACCAGGGGAGAACCTGAATCCGCGTTCCATTCCAGGAGACGTGGAATTGGGGGATATTCGTTCCAATCTCACGAAGGAACAGTTTATCGGGAATGTAGAGCAGGCCAAAGAGTACATTCGGGCAGGAGATATTTTTCAAGTGGTATTATCCCAACGTTTCCATATTGATACCGAAGTATCTCCGCTGCATGTATATCGCGTGCTTCGGACGTTGAATCCATCGCCCTACATGTATTATCTGAAGATGGACGACGAAATTATTGTAGGTACTTCACCGGAAGCGTTGGTAAAAGTGGATGGAAACCGCGTAGAGACACGGCCGATTGCGGGAACTCGTCCAAGGGGAGCTACGGAAGCAGAAGATCGTGCATTGGCCGCAGACCTGCTGCAGGATGAGAAGGAACGTGCAGAGCACCTGATGCTGGTTGATCTGGGACGTAATGATCTGGGACGTGTATCTAACTTCGGAACTGTGAAATGTGACATGTTCATGGAAATTGAACGATATTCCCATGTCATGCACATGGTGTCCAACGTTACAGGCGAGCTTAGAGAAGACAAGGATTTCTTTGATGCATTTCTTTCATGTTTACCAGCGGGTACGGTATCCGGTGCGCCGAAGCTGCGTGCGATGGAGATTATCGCGGAACTGGAAAAAGAAGCACGGGGTGCATACGCAGGTGCTATCGGTTATCTTGGTTTCTCGGGAAACATGGACTCCTGCATTACAATCCGAACGATTATTTTCAAAAAGGGAAAAGCTTATGTGCAGGCTGGAGCCGGAATCGTATGGGATTCGGTGCCTGAGAATGAATATGAAGAAACCGTAAATAAAGCCAAAGCTTTGCTGAAGGCGATTCGTACAGCAGAAGCGATGTTTCCTGCCAAAGAGAAGGATCACACCTTGAAACTTGCCAACGCCGATTATTTTGTTACCCCAGCCACGGCTGCACAAAACTGAGAGAGGAGAGACCGGAAATGAATATGAACCCAGTCATGAATGAAGAATCCGAGCGGTTCGCAACTGAAGTTAGTCATGCGGAAGGGATGAAGAATGGCCTTGCCAAAATTTTGGAGGGCAGCCATCTGGAACAGGCAGAAGCGCGCGACTTGATGTACTCCATCATGAGAGGTGAGGCCACTCCGGCTCAAATCGGAGGTTTGCTTATGGGCTTGCGGATGAAGGGGGAAACGGTGGATGAAATCACGGGGTTTGCCGAAGCCATGCGTGGACAGGGGGGGCGAATCCTGACCGACGGCAATGGACTGCTGGACACCTGTGGAACAGGTGGTTCAGGTATTCATAAGTTCAACATTTCAACGGCATCGGCAATCATTGCTTCAGCTGTTTCTGTCCGGGTGGCGAAGCATGGTAATCGTTCTGCATCAGGCAAGGCGGGCAGTGCCGATGTACTTGAAGCATTGGGCGTGAATATTCATCTGGACGGAGAGCAGGCGAGACAATGTCTCGATGAGATCGGAATCTGTTTCTGTTTTGCTCAAGTGTACCATCCTTCCATGAAACATGCTGCTGCGCCAAGAAAAGAGCTGGGTGTGCGTACGATCTTTAACATGCTCGGACCTCTAACCAATCCTGCTGGAGCGGATCGACAATTGCTTGGTTTATACGACCGCAGCCGGACACCGATGATCGCTGAAGTGCTGAATCGATTGGGTCTGAAAAGAGCTTTGGTTGTAGCAAGTCATGATGGACTGGATGAAATCAGCATTTCCGCACCTACCCAGGTATCCGAGCTGCGTAATGGTGAAGTGCATACGTATGACATTGATCCACGTGATATGGGATTATCGTTACATCCGCTGGAATCGGTTCTTGGAGGAGATGCGGCTCAGAATGCCGAAATTATTAAAAGGATCTTCCAGGGAGAACGGAGCGCATACCGCGATGTCGTTCTGCTGAATGCCGGGGCGTGCATCTATGTATCCGGTCTGGCGAATACCATTGCAGAAGGCGTGTTGATGGCGACAGAAGCTGTAGACTCCGGCAAAGCTGCCGGGAAGCTGGAACAGTTAATTCATACAACGGAGGCGTACAGTCATGTATCTTGATCGAATCGTAGCAACCAAACATAAAGAAGTTGAAGTTCTCGCCCAAACATTTCAGATGAACGATGCGCTGAAAAAGATAGAGTCTTTACCTAATACTCGTGGATTCGAACGTGCTCTATCAGAGAGACGTAACCGTAAGCTGGGTCTCATAGCCGAAGTGAAGAAGGCTTCTCCGTCCAAAGGACTGATTCGTCCTGATTTCCATCCGATAGAGATTGCTTCCGCATACGAACGGGCTGGTGCGGATTGTATATCCGTATTGACCGACGTTTCTTATTTCCAGGGAAATAGCGAATACTTGCAGGCCATTCATGAAGCTGTGAACATACCGCTACTGCGCAAGGATTTTATTATAGATGAGCGACAGATTGCCGAGGCAAGGCTGCTTGGTGCGGATGCCGTTTTGCTGATTGCGAGCATTCTGACACCCGAACAGATGCGTCAATATCTGACATTTGCCAAGAGTCTGGGCCTTGATGCATTAATTGAAGTCCATGACCGTGCTGAACTGGAGCAAGTACTCGATATTCCGCAGGCAACACTTGTGGGCATCAACAACCGCAATCTGAAAACGTTCGAAACGAGTCTGAACACCACGTTGGATTTGATGAACTTGATTCCGGATGGGGTAACATTAATCAGTGAAAGTGGAATTGACGGCCCTCAGCCATTGGAATCTCTTATTGAGGCAGGTGTGCATGGTATCCTTGTTGGGGAGCATCTGATGCGCAAGGACGATGTTGAAGCTGCGGTATATGAACTGATGGGACCAAAAGCATGAATGCAATCAATCATGACGGTACAAGCAGCAAAGACGTGGATCTGCGAAACCGGCCGGCAGCGGCTGTAAAAATATGTGGACTTCAGGACGTTGAAGTGCTAAAATCGATGATAAACTTGCCTGTGGATTACGTTGGTGTTGTTTTTGCCCCATCCCGTCGCCGTATTACACCTGAACAGGGTGCGGAGCTAAGAACGGTTCTCTTGGACTGGACGATGTTCGATCGGCCGAAACTGGCGGGTGTTTTCGTGAATCCCACGCTCGAAGAGCTGGAAAGCATCATGCAGATTTCACGCCTGGATGTCATTCAGCTGCACGGACAGGAAACGCCGGAATTTTGTGAACAGGTGAAGCAGCGCTTCGGTAGCGAAGTGTTCAAGGCTTTCTCTTTTCCAAAAGAGGAAACAGGTTCATTAGCTGACGATACCGCCTTGCTGGCACTTGATCCATATAAAAATGTGGTGGACGCCATATTGCTCGATACGTTTGACCCACTCTATGGAGGGGGCTCCGGTAAAACCTTTGCCTGGGAACGAATTCCTTTCTACGCCGACTGGGCAAGAAAACATGGGATCGCGTTGTTCGTGGCAGGAGGATTACAGCCGGATAATGTGCAACAACTAATACAGACATATGCACCGGACGGCGTCGATGTGTCCAGCGGCGTAGAATCCGAAGGTGTGAAGGATATAGCGAAAATTACAGCATTTGTAGAAAGGGTGAAGCAGGCATGACACATCAATTGCCGGATCAACACGGGCGTTTCGGTCCCTTCGGAGGCCGCTTTGTACCTGAGACATTAATGAACGCTCTGATCGAACTGGAGGAAGCTTACAGCCACTTCTCCGAAGATGAGGAATTCAACAAGGAACTGAATTATCTGCTAAGTGAGTATTCCGGACGGGAAACGCCTTTATACCATGCAGAGCAATTGTCCCGTCGCTTGGGTGGACCCAAAATTTATCTGAAACGTGAAGACCTGAACCATACAGGAGCGCACAAGATCAATAACGCTATTGGACAGGGATTATTGGCTAAACGGATGGGTAAAAAGAAAGTCATCGCCGAAACGGGTGCAGGACAGCATGGCGTTGCCACGGCAACCGTTGCTGCATTGCTGGGGCTTGAATGTAAAGTGTTTATGGGTGAGGAAGATACGCAGCGCCAACAATTGAACGTATTTCGGATGAAGCTGCTTGGGGCGGAAGTCATTCCGGTGACATCTGGCACGCGCACATTGAAAGATGCAGGTAACGAGGCGCTCCGCTACTGGGTTAGTAATGTGGAAGATACCTTCTACGTGCTTGGATCTGTAGTCGGTCCTCATCCGTATCCAATGATGGTACGTAACTTCCAACGAGTGATCGGTGATGAGACACGGCGCCAGATTCAGGAGATTGAAGGACGGTTGCCGGATGTGATTGTTGCAGCTGTAGGCGGCGGAAGTAATGCAATCGGTATGTTCTATCCGTTTATTGGTGATCAGGATGTGAAGCTTGTTGGTGTTGAAGCAGCAGGTAAAGGGGTGGACACCGAATTCCATGCGGCTACGATGAGCAAAGGGACACATGGTGTATTCCAGGGTTCGATGAGTTATCTACTGCAAGATGAATATGGACAAGTTCAGCCAGCCCATTCCATTTCAGCAGGACTTGATTATCCGGGGGTTGGTCCCGAGCATTCCTATCTCAAAGATATTAAACGTGCCAAATATGTTCCAATTACGGATCAGGAGGCATTGGATGCCTTGCAATTACTAAGCCGAACAGAAGGCATTATTCCCGCTTTGGAGTCAGCCCATGCTGTTGCCCAGGTCGTCAAGCTTGCGCCTGAACTCAGCGCTGATGATATCGTTGTGATCTGTCTTTCCGGTCGCGGTGACAAAGACGTTGAATCCATTATGAAATATACAGGAGGGGACTTGGCATGAACCTGATGGACCAGACCTTCCAGCATTTGAAAGAACAGAACCGGACAGCACTTATTCCATTCCTTACGGTTGGAGATCCAGATGTGGACACCACGGTGGAAATCATTAAGGAATTGGAACAGGCAGGAGCGGACATTTTGGAACTCGGTGTTCCCTATTCTGATCCGCTTGCAGATGGACCGGTAATCCAGCGTGCTTCCGAGCGTGCATTAAAAAGTCAGATCACGATTCGGACTTGTATGGAGACAGCAGCAAGAGCACGTGCTGCGGGTGTGAAAATGCCTTTTGTACTGTTCACCTACTATAATCCGGTGTTACAGACGGGACTGGATCTATTCTTTGACGAGTTGATCAAACATGAGATCAGTGGCATGATCATCCCGGATCTTCCGATTGAGGAAGCGGAGGATATGCGACGTCGTGCGGATGCTGCAGGTGTGCATTTGGTTCCGCTTGTAGCCCCTACGTCCAATGCGAGAATCGAGCGTATTGTTACGGGAGCACGTGGTTTCATCTATTGTGTCTCTTCTCTTGGTGTCACGGGAGAGAGAGCTTCCTTTTTCGATGGGGTAGAGAGCTTCATTGAAACTGTAAAGAGCCTGACAGATCTTCCGGTCGCTGTTGGCTTTGGCATTTCCAGTCATGAGCAGGTGGCTCGTTTCTCCCGCATCTGTGACGGCGTTGTTGTGGGCAGTGCTATCGTTCGTCAGGTGGAGGAAGCTACACCTCTTCTTGGAAATCCGGATACTCGTCAGGCGGGACTGTTGCAAATTCGCAACTTTGTGGCACAATTAAAAGGATAGGGATTCAATGGTGTTACATCCCAGGGCATGCTCAGCACAGGCTGAGGCATGTCCATAACTATTTCAATAATAGGAGGCGGTCGGGTTGAAACCGAAGTCCCAGATTGTCAATCTGCCTGTATATAAACCGGGCAAACCGATTGAAGAAGTGAAACGTGAGCTGGGTTTGGAGCAAGTAATCAAGCTGGCCTCCAACGAAAATCCATATGGAAGTTCGCCTGCTGCGCTTGAAGCGATCACCAGAGAGCTGGTCAATGTAAGCATATATCCGGATGGAAGTTCCAAGGAACTGACTGAGGTGCTAGCGAAGCATCTGGGAGTGGAACGGAATAATTTGATCTTTGGTTGTGGATCGGATGAGATCATTGCGTTGATTACTCGTGCATTCTTCCTCCCGGGAGACGAGAACATCATGGCCGACCAGACGTTCTCTGTATACAAAAGTAATGCTGACATTGAAGGTGCTGTCAGCATTGAAGTGCCACTTAAAGATGGAACTCATGACCTGACTTCCATGCTTGCGCAAATCAATGATAAGACTAAAGCAGTTTGGGTGTGTAATCCCAATAACCCAACGGGTACAATTATCTCTGAGCAGGAATTGACGGCATTCCTGGATCGAGTACCTTCTCATGTGATGGTTGTGTTGGATGAAGCTTATTATGAATTCGTAACGGATGAGGCGTATCCACAAAGTGTTCCTATGATTGAGCGTTATCCTAACCTGGTTATTTTGCGGACATTCTCCAAAATCTATGGCTTGGCTTCATTGCGTATTGGATACGGTATTGCACGCCCGGAAGTGATTGATCTCATTAACCGTGTACGTGAGCCGTTTAACACTTCACGTTTCGGTCAGGCTGCGGCAAAGGCTGCACTTGAGGATCAGGCTTTTGTCCAAGCATGTGCGGAGCGTAATGCGGTAGAACGAGCGTATTTGCAAAATGAATTCACACGGTTAGAACTGCCGTTTTTCCCTTCGCAGGGTAACTTCATCATGGTTGATCTGGACATGCCTTCTGCAACGGCGTTCCAGTCGCTATTGAAACAAGGCATTATTGTTCGTCCTGGATTCGATGTATATCCAACATACATTCGTGTGTCCGTCGGAACATCAGAACAGAACCGTGCGTTTGTCACGGCACTGGAGAACACGCTGGCTGAGAAGGCTGTAGCACGCCCTTAAATCTGGCGATGAAAAGAGTGAGGACCCATGAAACTAAAAATTGCAATGATCGGTGTAGGGCTCATCGGCGGTTCACTGGCGCTTTGCTTCAAAGGCAAGCCTGGTGTAACGGTGATGGGCTATGCTCATCTGCCTGAACTGAAGGACAAGTACATAGCGAGTGGTGTAGTGGATGATGCTACGCTCTCTCTGGAGGAAGCGGTACAGGATGCCGACTTTATTTTTTTGTGCGTACCTGTTGGGCTGCTCGAATCCTATTTTGAACAATTGGTCAAGCTTCCCTTGAAAAAGGGATGTATCATTACGGACGTAGGGAGCACAAAGGCATCCATCGCAGCTTGTGCTGAGCATGTCCGCATGAGTGATGCATACTTTATCGGCGGTCATCCGATGGCCGGATCTGAACGTGCAGGTGTGGATGCAGCTTCGGCTGTATTATTTGAGAATGCATACTATGTCTTGACCCCTTCAGAACATGTACCTGAGGAAGCTTATGACAGGTTATCTGATCTTCTTGCGTATACACGGGCCCAGATTGTTCGTGTAGAGCCCCTGCTGCACGATGACATAGTGGGAGCGATCAGCCATTTGCCACATGTTATTGCAGTTGCGCTGGTGAACCAGGTGCGCGAATATAATGAATCGAACCCTTTGTATAAAATGCTGGCTGCAGGCGGTTTCCGTGATATTACTCGGATTGCCTCCAGTGATGCCATTGTATGGAGAGATATTCTGCTGAGCAACCGCGAGGTGCTGTTGGGCTTGCTGAAGGACTGGAACGGCCAAATGGCGGTTTTCACCGAAATGCTGGAGCAACAAAATGGTGAGGGCATTGAGGAAGCGTTCCGTCAGGCGCGCGAGTTCCGTAGTGTGCTGCCAGAACGACGGAAAGGCATGATCTCGTCGTTGTTTGATCTTTATACGGATGTGCAGGATGCACCGGGGATGATCGGCAAGATTGCCACCGAGCTTGGGGCGAATGATATTAACTTAAGCAACATGGAGATTATTGAGAACCGGGTCGATGTGCCAGGCATTATGCGTTTGTCGTTCCGGCAGGAAGAAGAGATGGAACGTGCCAAAACGTTGCTGGATTCCCTGGGGTATCAAGTGTGGGTTTAGGTTATTGGAAGGGGGCGGAAGCCCTCTTTTTTTATGTTGTAAACTAGCTGTTACAGGACATGTTCTAAAAAAAGACAAAAAAAAGACCGCTTACATAAGCGGCCATTGCTCACGTGGAGCAATACAGTTATTGGATAGGAGTGGAGAGAAACCATACTGTACTTTTATTATATGTATCCGTTTTCATTTTGTCAACACTTTGAGTAAAATTGTTTGAATTAATTATAACATTCGTAAATTAAGGAAATATAATCCTTGCATAAAGTGGGATACAGATTCGTTTAGACCATTGCCTGATGGTCGTAAATAAGGTTTCATAGTGTGATTGTATGAAAAATATGTTATAACGAAATTCTGCTGAAATTTTAAAATATTTCTTTGAATTACACAAACTTTTTGAGGCCTTCGTTCGTCCAATATAAGAGTGGCTTCACAAAAGGGATCAAATTGAAGTCATGGACGAGAAAATGGCCGCATAATAATGACTGGTCGGGCTTCAACGGAAGCCATGGATTTGCCAGGATGATGCAGACCGTTGTACAATAAATACTGTTAATGTAGAAACGTTGGGGAAATTGCCATTACATAGGGGAATTTGGCGGGAAGGCCTGTTTTGGCGCTGAACGCTGTTTTATGCGGTGAAAACCGCAACTTTTTTGTGCCTGTTCGGTAATACATGGATAGAGTCGAACGGGGAGAAGCACATGGATGGGCGAGGAGGGGTCGCACTCAAATGACGGATTCCCAGTTGATTCGAGAGATCAAGGAAGGTAACCTGGAGTTATATTCCGAGCTGATGAGTCGTTATCAGCGTAAAATACTGGCTTTCGTATATCATATGTTGAAAAGTTCTAATATGGAGCTGCTTGCGGAAGATCTCTGTTCTGAGACTTTCTATAAGGCGTTCCGCAGTCTGCACTCATTCCGTGAGGTGGATGCCTCATTCTCAACCTGGTTATATACCATTGCGAGAAATACGGTACTGAGTGAGCTTCGCAAACAGCGTAGTGGGAGTGTTCCACTTGAAGAGAGCGGTATTGTACCTGTTGCTCCTTCTGAGAATGCGCCAGAGCATGCTGTATTGCGCAGTGAGCGGGTGATGCTGGTTAGGGATGCAATTAACAATTTACCGGAGAAGCAGCGTTCTGCCATTATACTCCGTGAGTATGATCAACTAGATTACCAGGAGATTGCAAATATTCTTGGGCAGAGCGTCAGTTCTGTAAAATCGTTATTGTTCAGAGCAAGGTCAAGCGTAAAAACTCAATTGGAACCTTATTTCTTCGAACCGGTCTACGAGCCATATGAAGGGATGAAGAACAGATGAATTGCAATGAAGCCCAGGAACTGTTTGCACTGGTCTGGGACTTGCCGGAAGCTCATCCTCAGCGAATTGCATTTCATGCTCATCTCGCTGGTTGTGAAGATTGCTCGCAGCAGTTTGAGGTTTGGGAAGAAGCTCAAATTCTGATGCACAGCATACCGGTCCCAGTGACAGAACAACAAGCAGAGAAAGTGAACCGTAATGTTATGGACCGGATCTATGCGGAGTCTCCATGGCTACTGCCGGAAGAGGCAAAGGTTAATCGTTTCTCTGCTGTGATCCGCAAGCATATGTCTTTGTGGATTGCTGCGTTCCTGGCAATTTTCTTATGCAGCTTTCTGTACATGGCGATGTTTAAGCCAGACGTATCAGAAGCTGAGCAGACAAACGTGGTCTCTACGGGTATTTTGGAGACAGGAGTAGCGGGCAGTGAGCCTTCTTCTTCCGGATTGTACAAGTACAACATGACGGGAGCCGATAGAGGGAGTATTATTGAGCCCTTCGTTGTGAGCATGGGTCCAGCGTATCCTCAGTACTGGATGGCGTTGTCGCTGCTTGCAATAGGTATGGCTCTGTTCTCTCTTGGGCGGATGCATCGTTCAACAAACAAACGCAAACAAGGTGCACGTGCTTAGGTAAAGCTTTCGTTCACCGTATAGAGAAATGAGGGATGAGATGCGCATTGGGCTTATTCGTCACGGTCTAACCGACTGGAATGCGGCAGGGCGTATTCAGGGACAGACAGACATACCTCTGAATGCGGAAGGTCGTGAGCAAGCTGAGCGTCTGGGTAGACGTTTGCTTACCGAAGAATATCGCTGGGACCACATCATTACGAGCGGGTTGTCCAGGGCTCAGGAGACGGGAGAGATTATCTCCGGGCTATTGAATGTTCCTTTGCTTGAGCCGGATGCACGCTTGAAAGAGCGTGCTTTTGGTCAAATTGAAGGTCTGACATCCGAAGAGCGTGTGGCTCGCTGGGGCGCTTCCTGGGAGACGCTGGATTTGGGACAGGAACAGATCGCTGATATTCAGACACGTGCATTGGGCTTTTTGGAGGATTTATGGGAGGCTCATCAGGACCAAAATGTGCTGATTGTCTCCCATGGCGCTTTTTTAGCCAGCCTGCTATCAGCTTTGTATAAAGACCGCTATACGGAACGAATTGGAAACCTGTCGCTTACGATCCTGGAGAAGGAACGTGACGATTGGAGTCCTTTGCTTTATAACTGTACACGACACCTTTCATTGGATCTGGCGAAACAACCTGAGTAATTAACTCAGGTTGTTTTTTTTGCGTTATTGGTGTTTATCATCGTCATTCTATATGATTTTGAACCTCTCATTCTTCTTCTGAGCAGGCAACTTCGGGCATAGTATGGTTAAAACATAAAAGATTTGCAAAAAAGAGGTTTAGATCATGGGAATTCCGTCAACGATGTTTACAAAACCAAACTACTCCAGGCCCCGAATCAATAGCCAAAAAGTAGTCAAGGGCGAGGCGATGGACCCATGAATCTAGCGGATATGCTTACTTTTGCCGATATCGGCCAGCTTAATCGAATAGCAGACTATTACCAGTGCGAGTGTAAGCCCAATTCCAAACATGAACTCATCCAGAGTATTCTCACTACATTGGGCAGCAGACCTTTTTTTGAGCAGCAGGTTAGGGAACTAAATCAGGTAGATCTGCGGTTTTTGAACAACTTGCTGTTTGATACCCGCCAATACTTCGGTATGGAGGAACTTGTCGCCATTGCTCGTCAATCGATGGATAAAAAAGATAGCGAGGCTGGAGCCAGTCCACGTGATCTTATCGTACGCTTCACGAAGAGTGGATGGTTATTCAATGGCACAACTCAGCAGACCAGGTACCTGTATCAGGTGCCTAAGGATTTGCAAATGAGATTTCGGGATGTGTTATCCACTCATCTGAAAGCAGGTATTGCACAGACGAGCGAGCCTCCCGTTTACAGGGATGAATACCATCTACTCGCGGATGATCTGAAACTGTTTCTGCAATTTGTCCAGCAGCATGAAATAGCACTAAACGCAGAAGGTATGATGTATCGTCGTTCTCAGCAGCAGATCATGGAGCATTTGCATGTGAGTGAGGCGCTGGTGGGTAAGGCAGGATGGAGATTCGGTTATGGTCGTTCGTTTAAAGACTACCCTGATCGATTTGCGTTCATCTATGACTATGCTTTTCATCATCGTCTGGTCCGTGAGGAGCAGGGCACGCTGAAATTGTCACCTTCCGGTGAAGACAAGCTGGGTGCGGAGAAAACAGCCGAGATGATACAGCTATTTCGGTTTTGGTTAAGACTTTATAAAGGTGCTATTCCGAATCTGTCCTCCATAGTGTACTGGACAGGGGAATGTGCAGCTGGCTGGTCCACAGCAGAGTCTTTATTCCGCCAGATTGGTCCCTACATTCAGCCGTTCTATTATGACTCTGCAGAGACGATTTATGACAACAGGATACTCAAAATGATGCTGCATCTAGGCATGCTTCGCATTGGAGAGCATGCAGATGGGCGAACAGTACAAATGACAGCATGGGGTTCACGCCTTGCGTCATCCTGTCGCTCGCTGTCCGGGGATACTACCCCCGTAATGTTTGACAAGTGAAGGACAAGTTGCTAAAATCACTCCCAAATTAAGGAGTGATACTTATGATAATTCCATACAAAGGTATACAACCCCAGTTACACCCTTCGGTATATATGGCTGAAGGCGCCAAACTTATAGGTGATCTGACAATGGGTGAAGAATCTACGATCTGGTTCAATGCAGTGCTGCGGGCCGATCTGGCACCCATCGTGATTGGACGGCGCTGTAATATACAGGATAATGCTGTTGGGCACGTCAACACGGATCAACCTTTGATTTTGGACGACGATGTATCGGTAGGGCATTCTGCGATTATCCATGGATGTCGTATCGGAACAGGTTCGCTGATTGGTATGGGCGCAATCCTTCTCAATGGAGCCGAAATTGGTGAATATACGCTGATCGGGGCCGGTTCTGTTGTAACTGAAAATACTAAAATACCGCCCTATACCCTTGCTTTGGGCACACCGGCCAAAGTGATACGTGAGTTGACTGATGCAGATCTTGAGCGGATGTCGAGAACTACACTAGGTTATGTTTCCAAAGGAAAGGAATATAGGAGCTCTTAAATCCGTTTTGGAGGTGCATCCTATTGGATAAAATGAAAGTTACGTATGAAGTCATGTTGGGGCTGGCTGCTGAGATGGTGTGGGACGACGCGCTTCGTAAACAGCGCAGCGAGAAGCTGTATATGGAAATCGATAAGGCATTAGCTACCGGAGACGAAGTAGCTTTCCGGAATCTGACGGATGAACTAAAGGCCATAAACTGATGAGCATGTAAAAATAATATATAAGACAGGAAATGCGTATTTCACGCATTTCTTTTTTGCGTCCACGACCATTCTTACACCGAAAAAGTATGAATCTCTGGATTTATAATATACGCTCATATATAATATGGGAATAAAATGGATAGAGAGGGGAATTAGGGAATTGAAATTCAGTGAGATGACTCAAGACAGCTGGGCGGAACTGCAACTCTATCTGGATACATGCCTTATTCCATATACAGCCCTGAAGGGCAAGCAGTCCCCGGTTGAAGCAACTGAGGCGTTGGAGCGGCTTAGAGATTTTTTAGATCTGGTGGAGATTCCTTTCAAAGGGCGTATCATGACTTACCCTGCATTCCATTATGTGTCTCCAGATATGTCAATGGCATTAAATACCTTATCCGAAGAACTCAAATCCTCCGGTTTCAAATATGTGGTTATAATGTCATCTGATGGCGAGTTGGAACAGACCCAAATTACTTCTGCAGATTTGGTATTAAGTCGTTCTGTTTTAATTCAAGAGGTGGGAGAAGAGGGGATTTCGCGTTTTGTCGGGGAAAAAATCCGTGAGTTATGGAAAAGATGACCTTCCTGTGACAAATGTGACAATTTACCAACATTTTTTTAATAACGCTTACAAATGAACCTTAAAAATGTGTGACAAATTCTTGACGGTGTTCTAGGGCTACTATATGATTATGTATGTTCTAGTAAGTCGTGGAATTTCTGATAATGAAAACGATTGAGAGAGTTGGCTGAAAAAGGGGGTTGGAGACAGTATGAGCAGTGAGCATGACCAGCACGAAGCTTCGATGAAATTGCCAAGCCGCTTGGAAATGTCACGCAGGCAGTTTTTGACGTACACGCTTGGTGGAGCTACAGCCTACATGGCCGCCGGTGCAATACTCCCCATGGTCCGTTTTGCGGTGGACCCGATTTTGCAGCACAAGGGAGAAGGCACCTCTGTCAAAGTAGCGGAAATCAGCAAAATTACGAATGAACCTCAAGAATTTACGTTTGAATTGAAACAGCAAGACGGTTGGTATTTGAGCAATGCTTCGTTAATCGCCTGGATCAGGAAAGATGAGCAGGGCAAAATCTATGCGCTTTCACCCATTTGTAAACATTTGGGATGTACCGTAGGTTGGAACAGTGATAAGCAGTATCCCGACGAATATCATTGTCCGTGCCATGGCGCGCATTATAACAAGGAAGGCAAGAACCTTGCCGTAGCCCCGAAGCCGCTTGATGAGTATGTGGTTAAGGAAGATCAGGGTTGGGTTTATCTGGGCGACATTGTTCCGAACACCCGAGTCAAATAGGAGGCGTGAACGCAGATGTTTAAAAATGTCTATGACTGGATTGACGAGCGTCTCGATATCACGCCAATTTGGAGGGACGTTGCGGATCATGAAGTTCCAGAGCACGTAAACCCGGCTCATCACTTTTCCGCATTCGTGTACTGCTTTGGTGGATTGACGTTCTTTATCACTGTTATTCAAATTTTGTCAGGGATGTTCCTGACCATGTATTATGTGCCTGATATTATTAATGCTTACGCCAGTGTCGAGTATTTGCAGACCAAAGTAGCCTTCGGTCAAATTGTACGCGGGATGCACCATTGGGGAGCCAGCTTGGTTATCGTTATGATGTTCTTACATACGATGCGTGTGTTCTTTACCGGCTCTTACAAAGCACCACGCGAGATGAACTGGGTTGTCGGCATGCTGATCTTTTTTGTCATGCTGGGTCTGGGGCTTACCGGGTACCTGTTGCCTTGGGATAACAAAGCCTACTTTGCAACCAAGGTTACTCTAGAGATTGCGAATACGGTTCCTTGGCTGGGGCCGATCATTAAGGAATTCCTGCAAGGCGGAACTATTGTAGGTGCACAGACGTTAACACGGTTCTTTGCCCTGCACGTCTTCTTCCTTCCGGCTGTGCTTCTGGTGCTTCTGGTCGGTCACTTTATTATGATCCGCAGACAGGGCATTTCGGGACCACTATAATCTGAGAAGGGAGGAATCGACATGGCTCACGGACACAAGTCAGATGACCAGGAAAAGATTATCTTCGTCGGGGACTCACGCGTCCGTAAAGGAGCGGGGTTTATAACTCCACCGGATTACACGGCGTATCCCGGCAAATCAGAGGCTTTTATTCCTAACTTCTTGCTGAAGGAATGGATGGTTGGTGTCGTTGTACTGGTTGGTATTCTGGTATTAACGATTTCGGAACCTGCACCACTGGGCTATCCGGCCAATCCAAGTGCATCGGTTATCCCGATGCCAGACTGGTACTTCCTTTTTCTGTATCAGTATTTGAAATACCCCTATGCCTCAGGTGACTATGTCCTGCTCGGGGTACTTGGAGTCAGCGGAGTTGCTTTCGGCGCTTTGTTACTGGCCCCTTTTCTGGATACAGGCAAGGAGCGGCGTTTCTACAAACGTCCGATTGCATCATCACTTATGATTCTATCGGTGATGGCCGTCTTCTACCTGACCAATGTTGCATGGACACACTACGCGCATGAGTTGGAAGCAAGCGGCCAGAAGCCGGAACATATTCAGCGTGAAGAAGAAGCGCGTGAGAAACACGCGCAGGGTCTGCCTACCTCCAACGCGCCAGGCCAAAACGAAGAAGTGGCGATCGTCGAGAAGGATGATCCTGCAATGGAAACCTTCAAAAAGGCCGGATGTATCGGATGTCATGCGGCTGATATGAAGGGAGCAGGAGGGCCTTCGCTTCGGGGTGTGGGTGACAAACACAGCCAGGAAGAAATCCTGACGATTATCAAAGAAGGATATAACTCAATGCCCGCGATGTATGATCAAGCCATCGCCCAAGGTTTGACAGATGACGACATCAATCACTTGGCGGAATGGCTTGCGAAACAGAAGGCAGAACAGTAAAATCGAAATAAGCAATGAAACCTGATCGTTTATGCGGTCAGGTTTTTTTGAGGCGTTTTTCGCAACATCATCTTTTGGAACGAAGAATACATATGATGGAAGGGGCAGAGCCTGTGGCTTTATCGTACTTTTGGAGCCGGGAATTTCTAACGAACCGTTATTTCCTGTGGCTTCTTTTTTGGTGTAACGCATTAGGAACAGTATATGGATACATATGGTACGGGGATCAATTGGAATATACGCTGGCACAGCAACCACTATGGCAAATTGTGTTTGTGCCGGACAGCCCAACAGCGAGTCTGTTTTTTACACTATCCTTGTTGTGGATTTTGTACAAGCCGAAATCGATGCTTCTGAATCGGATTGGACATGTCATACAGGCGCTTGCTGTGGTTACTTCGGTGAAATATGGCGTATGGGCAGTCTCCATTATCTTTGCAGGCTGGATGCAGGGGGGCGCACAGAACTGGCAGGATTGGATGTTAATTGCGTCTCATAGCGCCATGGCTATCGAGGCTTTGCTGTATGTGAGGTTCTTTGGGTTCCGTTGGGGTGCTTTGGTAATTGCTGCCTTGTGGACACTGCTAAACGATACAATGGATTATACCTATGACATCTTCCCTTGGCTGCCCGCATCGCTAATGGACAATCTGGACGGTGTGCGCAATTTCACTGTTGGACTGACGCTAGTGAGTATTCTCTGTGCGTGGCTTGCCTTAAGACAGGCCAAACGGGCCTGATTTCATCATCTAAGCTTGTTCTAAGGGACTCTCCCCTGCCATACATTGATGGTGGGAGGGATGTCCATGAAGAGAACGTTCAGGATCAAAACTGGATTTATGGTGGTGTCGTTCATGACTCTACTGTTCTGGACGAACTTGTCATACAGCGTATCAGCGGAAAGTACAGGTACGAACGGAAATACAGATCAGCAAGTATCCGTCAAAAATTCAATTGAGCAATTAAATGAAGAAGCGGCCTTGTTGTATCGACATGCCTTGGAGAATGATATCGAAGAGGTTAGAGGCAGTATTTTGCGAATCAGTAAAGGTCTGGAGCATATCTCCTTTGAGGGTCAGACGACAGTAGAAGGCATTCATGCCCTATCCGAGACCATTGTTGAAGTGAAAGAAGCTGCGGTCAGGGTGAAAAGTGATGATGTGTCTCTCCAGCAGGCCTCTGCCAAACTGCGACTTGCAGCGGACAGTCTCGCCAACCCGGCCAAACCTCTATGGCTCCAGTATTATAAAATTGTAAAAAATGATATTGATGCGCTGTCAACCGCGGCAGATCAGCAGTTAAGTTCGACGATAATAGCGAGCCGCTACAGCTTACTGGAGGAGCATTACGAGACGATTCGACCTGCGGCGATGATCCGCCGTGAACCATACGAGATCGCCCAACTGGATGCCTGGTTGTCTCATACCAAGAGTTTGACTTCGGCCAAGCAGACTGACATTGCACAATTAAAGAGTATGGTAGCCCATGGTGAAGAGTTGGTGAATCAGTTGTTCGGTCGGGAAAAGGACGAAAGTGCCTTTGTACCTTTTGTTCAGGGACCCAATCGCAGGGCAGCCGGATTGCTCATTACTTCCATAATCATAGCAGCACTAAGTTATGCGGGTTACCGTAAATATCGGGCACAGCAGCAAGGCATTTTTCCGTTTCGGCGTTAGGCCATTATTGTCATCACGATATGACAAAAACCTCTGTCTACAAGGACAGCCATTCCCTGGCTCTTCTCTTGAGGATAGAGGTTTTATTTTTGTACCAGTATAAAATTCAGCTTTCCTTAAACCCTTCTCCATGTACGTCATGCACATCGCTAATAATAACAAAAGCTCTAGGATCAACCGAACGCACAATCGTCTGTAAACGTCTGAATTCCTGTCTGGATATGACACAGTAAGCAACATGTTTGGCTTGTTTCGAATAAGCACCAATGGCGGGAATGAGCGTTACGCCGCGATCCATATCACGGGTGATTAAATCTGCAATCTCAGGTGCATGATCACTGATGATCATAAATGCGCGGGCCGAATAGGCTCCTTCCTGAATGAAGTCGATTACTTTAGAGGCGATAAATACAGCTACAAGGGTATAGAGTATTTTTTCTTTGGGAATGTAGACGAGGGAGATACCAATAATGATGAAATCGATACCTAATAGTACACGTCCCATACTCCAGCCATATTTTCGATTAAGAATGCGGGCAATGATGTCAGATCCACCTGTCGTTCCGCCCCAGCGGAATACAATTCCAAGGCCTGCTCCCAATGTAACCCCAGCGTAAAGCGCTGCAAGTAAAAGGTCATTCTCGGTATGCAGCGGTTCAATCCAGCCAAGATCAATCATTTTTTCAAATAACCACAGGAACACCGTAAGCGCTCCTATACCCACGCCTGTATAGATCATCTGTCTGCCGCCCAAAATCTTGAGCCCCACCAGAAAGAGTGGAATATTAACGACCAAGGTTGTAAGCGAAGGAGAGATGTTGAACGCATAATTTAGCAGGACCGTAATCCCGGTTACTCCGCCTTCCATGAGTTGGTTGGGGATGATGAAGTACAGAAGTCCAAAGGCATATAATGCCGTACCCAATAGGATGGGGAGAATCAATTTGAATTGAACCCAGGTTTTGGAAGTGCTCATAAGTTCCCTCTCCGTTTTACAAATTAGAATGAGAAAGCAATCATTCCCATCTTAGTATACCTGTTTATTGATTCTTTAAAAATGATTTGTCGTTTATGATGGTGGAAGTGAATCTAAATAACTGATATATTAGGAACAAATACGACACAATTTCAAAAGGAGAATCCGTTCTCATGGAGAAAAGCATTGCAGAAATGCAGCGTGAGGTTGATCTGTATATTTCCCAGTTCAAAGAAGGATACTTCAGTCCGCTGGCCATGCTCGCCCGTATGTCTGAAGAGGTGGGAGAGCTAGCAAGGGAAGTAAATCACGAGTTCGGTGAAAAACCGAAAAAAACTTCCGAAGCAGACAATTCCATTGAGCTTGAGCTCGGGGACATTTTATTTATCACGATTTGTTTTGCTAATTCTCTCGGGATCGATCTGGCAGAGGCGCACGACAAAGTCATGCATAAATTTAACACACGCGATGCAAATCGGTGGACGCCAAAAAACACCGATTAGGCGTAGATTACATATGCTGTACCATCACCTCAATGGGGGAGGGACAGCTTGGATGATGAAACCGGAAGAGTATATGCAGCATGCTTACCGCTGTATTTTGCAAAATGATTTTGAGCAGGCGATTCGTTGGTTTGAATCTGCCATTGATGCTTACCCGAAACATGCGGAGCTCTATTATCGTTGTTCCATTACACATGCCCGCAGTCAACACCTTGTTCCAGCGCTTGAATATGCACGTAAGGCTGTTGAACTGTCACAGGGGATAGAGGAGTATGTTTTGCATTTGCAGACCCTCGAAGCCAAACAGATAAGCCTTCAGGCTAAGGTGCTGCTTGAACAGGCCGGAAACGGAACGCATGAACGATATGTGCAGGCGGCCGATCTGCTGAAACAGGCAGTTAAACTTGACCCGTTATATGTGGAAGCGCATATCATGCTTGCTCTTGCTTACAGTGATCTGAATGAGTTCGACCTTGCAACCCGTTCCGTTCGTGACGCATTGTTGCTGGACCCGCAGAATGATCAACTGCATCTATTGTTACAGGAAATTAAGCAGCGTATGAAATCCATTCAATAAGATGCCATTTCATAATGGGATGGATATCTTTTGAATGGATTCAACCAAACGAACCAACATAGTGAGGAGATGCAGTCAAGATGAGTGAAGTAATAAGAGTTGCCGTAATCGGAGCAGCTGGCCGGATGGGCCGTGAAGTAGTGAAACTGGTGCTTCAAGATCCTGAACTGGAGCTCGCCGCAGCGGTCAACCGCTCCGGAGTAGGCACGGATGCCGGAACACTTGTCGGTCTGCCCGAATGTGGTGTGCTTTTGACCGATGATATCGAGATGGCGTTTGCAGAGACTAAACCACAGGTTATGGTGGACTTCACAGTCCCTCAATATGCCTTTACCCATACAGAGATTGCGATCCGTCATGGGGTCAGACCTGTTATGGGTGTTACCGGCTTTACGCCGGAACAGATCGAACAGCTGGACAAGCTGTGTCAGGACAAAGGTATTGGAGGATTGATTGCCCCGAACTTCTCAATCGGTGCTATTCTGATGATGAGATTTGCCGCACAGGCTGCCAAACATATGCCGAATGTGGAGATCATCGAATATCACGGAGATCAGAAGCTTGATGCTCCTTCGGGTACAGCAATCAAAACAGCCGAGCTAATTGCAGCAAACCGCGAGGAACTCCGTCAGGGTAATCCGAATGAAGAAGAGACGATCGAAGGATCACGTGGCGGATACTATAATGGATTCCGAATTCATAGTGTCCGGTTGCCGGGGGTATTCGCCCAGCAGGAAGTGGTATTTGGAGACTTTGGCCAATCCCTCAAAATCCGTCATGATTCATATGAGCGTGCAGGTTATATGCCTGGTGTTAAGATTGGTGTACAGAAGGTTATGGAATATACGGGACTTATCTACGGATTTGATCACTTTATCGACTAAAAGAGGTAACACTAAAAGGAGATTGTCATGTTGAAAATTGCATTTATTGCCCATGATCGCAAAAAAGAAGAGATGGTTAACTTCGTGACAGCCTACGAAAACGTATTTACAGACCATCAACTATACTCGACAGGTACAACAGGTCTTCGCATTATGGAAGGAACTTCATTACAGATCCATCGGTTTGAATCCGGTCCACTGGGCGGAGATCAACAGATCGGAGCCTTGGTTGCACAAAATGAGATGGATCTAATTATTTTCCTGCGTGATCCATTGATGGCACAGCCGCATGAACCAGATATTAACGCTTTGCTGCGTCTGTGCGATGTACAGGGAATCCCGCTTGCTACGAATATTGCAACTGCAGAGATTCTCGTCAAAGCGCTCGATCGCGGTGATTTTGGCTGGAGAGAGCTTGTACATAAATACAAGCCTGAAGGTGGATTGAATTCGGGTGATGCTCAATGAGTTTGGACATTCTCATATTTGGTGCACACGCGGATGATGCAGAGATTGGGATGGCAGGAACAATTGCCAAACATACTGCAGCTGGACTGAAAGTAGGCGTGTGTGATCTGACCCGAGCGGAGATGTCTTCCAACGGGACGGTAGAGCGCAGAGCCGAGGAAGCGGAGCAAGCCTCCCGCGTCCTCGGTCTTTCGTGTCGAAGCAACCTAGGTTTGCCTGATCGGGGGCTGTTTATTACTCCTGAACACATTGAGGCTGTGACTGCCGAGATACGTCGTCATGCCCCTCGAATCGTGTTCGCGCCATATTGGGAGGATCGTCACCCGGATCATGTGATGTGCAGCAAGCTGGTGCAGGAGGCTGTCTTTAATGCCAAGCTTAGAAACTATAAGCCGGACATGCCCGCAGTTCAAGTGAAAGAATTGTATTTTTACTTCATTAACGATATCGGACCAACGGATTTGATTGTGGATATTACGGAACACTATGAGCAGAAGGAAAATTCATTGCTTAGTTATCGTTCCCAGTTCGAATTGGGAGAAGGCGCAGTGGCCACTCCATTGACTCAAGGATATATTGAACGTGTAAAAGCCCGGGATTCTTTGCTCGGACAGCGGAGCCTTATTCCATTTGCTGAAGGATTCGCTAGCATTACACCTTATGTAGTTCATCAATTTGGCCAGGCAGCCAAGTCATAAAACGATCGAACTTGCTCGTATAAATCATTTATCAAATGCATTTCCGTTGCATTACATCAACCTGCATACGCGGGAGATTAAAGGAGCGTCCACCGGATGGATCAAAAGCTAAAAATCGGTATTACCTGTTATCCGTCCCTCGGAGGGTCTGGCGTTGTCGCAACGGAGCTGGGCAAATTGCTTGCCGAACAGGGTCATCAGGTTCACTTTATTGCCAATAGTATCCCGTTTAGACTGGGTACATTCCAGAAAAACATTTTTTATCATGAAGTTGAGGTCAACGATTATTATGTCTTCCGTTATCCGCCTTATGACCTGTCATTAGCCACGAAAATGGCGCAAGTAGCCAAGTCCCAGAAGCTGGATCTGCTTCATGTACATTATGCAGTGCCTCATGCGGTTTGTGCATTTTTGGCTAAACAAATGGTTGGTGAGGATTTAAAGGTGGTCACAACGTTACACGGAACAGATATTACCGTTCTGGCACAAGATGAGTCTTTGAAAGACCTGATCCGTCTTGCTATAAATGAAAGTGATGCGGTTACGGCAGTTTCACAGGACTTGATTCGTGAAACGGTTGAATTACTGGATATAAGACGCCCAATCGATCTGACCTATAACTTTATTGATAAACGAATTTATTATCCACGTGATGCAGCAAGTCTGCGTAGAGACTTCGCAGCACCTCATGAAAAAATACTGATGCATATTTCCAACTTCCGCCCTGTGAAGAGAACACAGGATGTGGTGGAGGTGTTCCGTCAGGTACAGGAGCAGGTACCTGCGAAATTATTGTTTGTTGGAGAAGGGCCGGATCTGCCCAAGATTCAATGGAAAATTAATGAGCTTGGACTGAATGACAAGGTTCACTTTCTGGGTAAGCAGGATGATATTGCTCAAGTCATTTCAATGGCTGATGTGCTTATGCTGCCGTCGGAGAAGGAAAGTTTTGGGCTGGTGGCACTTGAAGCCATGGCTTGCGGTGTACCTACCATCGGCTCACAGGCCGGGGGTATCCCTGAACTGGTATTGCACGGCAAGACCGGATTTTTGTCTCCAATTGGCGACACACAATCAATGGCAGAGAACACCATTCGTTTGTTGACAGACGACCGTCTGGCGGCTGATTTCAGAGAAGCGTGCTTGAGACGGGCGCACCATGATTTCTGCAATGACGCCATTCGGCATGAATATGAACAAATTTACTACCGGGTGCTGGGACGTGAAGTTCCGAATCTGAAGCCCGTTTGTGGCTGAATGTCAGCAGATAGGATTGTTCCATCGCGAGAATAGTCCTGTATATGCGACAACAAGCAACACGCAGTTATGAGGTGATAGTTAGTGGTTGAATGGTCACAGGTAGATCATGAAATGGCGAGACAAAGTGAACAGGTACTGCGGACTTTAAATGAAAAAGGGTACGAAGCCTACTGGGTCGGTGGTTGTGTGCGTGACGAACTGCTGGAACGTAGCGTGGATGATATGGATATCACCACGTCCGCTTCCCCTGAACAAGTCATGGCACTGTTCGCGGATTGTATTCCCACGGGCCTCCAGCATGGAACGGTTACGGTTCGTTCCGGAGGCTTTTACTTTGAGGTTACAACGTTCCGCACGGAAACTGAATATAAGGATAATCGAAGACCCGCTGCCGTTCATTTTGTCCAGGATGTCAAAGAAGATTTGCAGCGGCGTGACTTCACGATGAATGCTCTCGCTATGGATCGAGAAGGAAATATCGTTGATCCGTTCGGTGGACAATCAGATATTCAGGATGGACGGGTCAGATGTGTGGGATCGGCGGCTGAACGCTTTGGGGAAGATGCGTTGCGGATGCTTCGGTGTGTTCGTTTTGCTTCGGTATTCGATTTCAAAATTGCCTACAACACCTGGAAGGGACTAGTTCAGCAAAAGGATTTGCTACAACATATCGCCATGGAAAGAGTGCGTACCGAAATGGTGAAAATGATGGCAGGTCCTCATCCGCTGCGCGGTTTGGAATTGCTGCTTCGAAGCCAGGCGCTTGAGCATGTGAAGGCACCGATACGTATGGAGCGATTCAATAAAGACCTCACGTGTACTATTGAACAATTAATCGGAAAAGACATATTGTTGCGCTGGTCCATGTTGCTGATTGCCGGCCATTACACGTGGGATGAATCAGACGTTTTACTTCGAAAATGGACGTTTTCTAATGACGATCGTTCCCGCATCAATGGAGTGCTTCAGGTCGAGCAGTTGATTCAGGCTGTCGTACAGGAGCAGAAGGGCGAAGAGACACTGCGATCAGAATGGATTATAACTGTGTTGTCTTGTGGACGTCAGGCTACAGAGGACTGGCTCACAATTCAACCACTGCTTCCAACAGGTTGGCGAGATCAAGAGCTTATGCACGAACAACAGATCGGGGAAATACAATCCCGTGGTGCTGGATGGAGTCAATCCATGAAGGTACATGAACTGAAAGATCTGCATATTACAGGTGAGGACATTTTGCAGCTACTTGGACGCAAGGGTGGCCCATGGCTGGGACAACTGATGAAATATCTCTTAAAAGAGACGGCGATCGGAAATATAGCGAATCAGCATGACATGCTGACGAACGAAGTAAAGCGGGTGGCTGCAGATGACAAAGCATGAGGAACTGCTACATATGTTACTGAATGCAGAGGGAGAATTTGTGTCTGGTGAGGACATCAGTCGCAATCTGTCCATTAGCCGAACGGCCGTGTGGAAGCACGTAAACAAACTGCGTGACATGGGTTATGAGTTTGAAGCCGTATCTCGCAAAGGATATCGCTTGGTTACGACACCGGATAGTATTGATGCCACAGCGCTTCAGCTCGCGCTGGAAACGACAGTGTTTGGCCGCAAGGCTACCATTCTGCAATCGACATTGTCCACCCAAGGTGATGTTCAGCACATGGCTGAACTGGGGCAGGGCGAAGGGGCAGTGGTTCTAGCGGAAGAACAGACGGGTGGGCGAGGCCGTTTTGGTCGTAAATGGTATTCCCCGCCCGGGCGAGGCATCTGGATGAGTGTTCTAATGCGTCCTAAACTTGCTCTGCAAAATACGCCACAGCTTACTTTATTAGCAGGTGTGGCTGTGTGTCGTGCCATTCGTTCATATACGGGCGCAGATGCGGGTATTAAATGGCCTAATGACCTTTTGATCGGCGGCCGCAAGGTGTG
The DNA here is from genome assembly GCF_032399705.1 of Paenibacillus sp. BIC5C1. Classification (NCBI taxonomy): domain Bacteria; kingdom Bacillati; phylum Bacillota; class Bacilli; order Caryophanales; family Paenibacillaceae; genus Paenibacillus; species Paenibacillus sp. BIC5C1. Next base: position 4,586,359 of record NZ_CP135922.1, on the reverse strand, counting down.
TGGGATTCTGCTTGAATCAACCGTTGAAGACCACGAGGTACGTTATTGTGTAGCTGGCATAGGTGTCGATGTTAACTTCGATGAGAAGGATTATCCCGAGGATCTGATATCCATTGCAACTTCACTTAAAATGGAGACTGGACAAACCATAGACCGAACCAAACTTGCAGCGGCCATTCTCTCGGAATTGGAGCGTTTGTATTTTTTGTATCAGAAGGAAGGGTTCGGTGTGATCTCTTCGCTCTGGGAAGCTTTGTCCGTATCCATGAACCGTGCAATTAAGGTGGCTAATCCGCAGGGGATCATCGAAGGTACAGCAATAGGCCTGGATCCTTCTGGGGCATTAATTGTGGAACAGGAAAACGGTGAGCGTGTATCGATTTACTCCGGTGAAGTTTCATTGGTAAATTAAACAATTTGTCGAATGTGCACCCTGAAAATGAACATAAGACGTGAACTTTGAGCAGAACTTTGGTATACTGTGTTCGTGAGGCGATATCGGCTAATGCAGACCGAATTGCACTCCGGCAATAGTATGCTTTGTTCTGCTTCAAAAATGTTGCAGTGACAAAGCAAGAAGGTAATAAAGTGAGATGTTGGATTCTGCTCTGAGCCGAAGAGGACCGAGACAGAAGGGACGATCGCAAGTGACTCTTTTTTGACTTTTCGGGACTTTTTAGTGGAAACTAAAAGGTTTTTTTGTTGCGTTTAAATTGAAAAGATGAGAGGAGCCATGACGAAAATGGCAAACAAACAAGCATTGAATATTGTGAAAATGAAAAAATATAAGCAGGACGGCGTGCCGCTTAGTATGATTACAGCTTACGATTATCCGACAGCCCAATTGGCCGAGGAAGCAGGTATCGATCTGATTCTGGTTGGCGATTCACTCGGGAACGTGGTACTGGGTTATAACTCCACCTTGCCTGTTACGATCGACGATATGGTGTATCATACACGTTCTGTAGTACGTGGTGCGGGGAATACGTTTATCGTGGCTGATATGCCCTTCATGACGTATCATGGCAGCATAGACGAGACGCTAAAAGGTGTCCGTCGCCTGATGCAGGAAGGTCATGCACAAGCGGTTAAGATGGAGGGCGGTCTCGAAATTGCAGATACGGTAAAAGCGGTTGTGCGAGCCGGTGTACCTGTACTTGGACATATCGGGCTTACACCGCAATCCGTCAATCAAATTGGTGGTTATCGTATCCAGGGCAAGGATGCTGCAGATGCCAGACGGCTGATGGACGAAGCCAAGGCGCTAGAAGCAGCTGGAGCCTTCGGCATCGTACTCGAACTGGTCACTGAAGAAGTGGCAAGAGCCATCTCGGAAGAACTGTCAATTCCTACGATTGGGATTGGCGCAGGCAGAGGTTGTGATGGTCAGGTACTGGTATTCCATGATGTGGTTCAGTATGCTTCCCCATACACGCCAAAACGTTTTGTCAAATCATATGGAGACGTAGGTACATTGATTCGCAATAGCATCGAGTCCTATGTGAAAGAAGTCAAGGATCGCTCATTCCCAGCAGAGGAGCATGTATTTACCGCCGCTGATGGCGTTCTGGATCAATTGTACGGGCATCGCAAAGAAAAGGTGGAGACGAACGTATGAAAGTGATACGGACAATCGCAGAATTAAGACAAGAACTGAACTTGAACCGTCAGTCGATTCAGTCCAGAGAGTCCGTTGTAGGACTTGTACCTACCATGGGATTTCTTCATGAAGGACATGCAAGTTTGATGCATGCGGCCAAACAACAAAGTGATGTCGTGGTGCTTAGCATATTTGTAAATCCGATTCAATTTGGTCCAAATGAAGACTTTGACAGTTATCCTAGGGATGAAGCCAGAGACCTGGAAACAGCACGTGCAAATGGAGTGGATATCGTATTTATTCCCTCGGTTGACGAGATGTATCCACAGCCTACACAAACGACCGTATCGGTTTCCCGTTTAACGGATCGATTGTGCGGTGCATCCCGTCCGGGGCATTTTGACGGAGTGACTACGGTTGTCTCAAAGCTGTTTAACATTGTTCAACCGCAGCGTGCATTTTTTGGCATGAAGGACGCACAGCAGGTAGCTGTGATTCAGCAGATGGTTAACGATCTGAACATGGCGGTTGAGGTTGTGCCTTGTCCTATCGTTCGTGAAAGGGATGGCTTGGCGCTTAGTTCGCGCAACGTGTACCTCAGCACAGAACAGCGCCAGGAAGCGCTTGTCCTGTCCCAGGCACTGCGTGAGGCACAGGAAGCTGTGGATGCAGGTATGGCAATGACAGCAGCGGATATCCGCGGTATATTGCGTAAAAACATTGAACGTTCACCAATGGCCGTAATTGATTATGCTGAAATTCAGGCTTTTCCAAGTCTGGAGCCACTTGCTGATCAGGGAAAAGTTCATGGTCGTGACGATCTGTTGATCGCGCTGGCAGTAAAATTCGGCAAAACCAGATTGATTGACAATATACGGCTGCAAAAATCGGAGGTACTGTCCCATGTTTAGAACACTAATGAAATCCAAAATTCACCGGGCAACCGTTACGGAAGCAAACCTGAACTATGTGGGAAGCATTACCATCGATGAAGATCTGATGGAAACTTCTGATCTGATGGAAAATGAGAAAGTGCAAATTGTGAATAATAACAATGGTGCACGTCTGGAAACCTATGTCATTCCAGGTCCACGTGGAAGTGGAGTGATATGCCTGAATGGAGCAGCAGCCCGTCTGGTACAGCCCGGCGATACCGTCATTATCATTTCATATGCGATGATGTCTCAAGAAGAGGCAAATAATCACAAGCCTACCGTTGTCTTTGTGGATGGACAGAATAAACCTGTGCAAACGATGAAACACGAAGTTCATGCCACGATTATGTAATCGACTGGTAAGGGGAATGAAATCGACCCATTCTACAAAAAATGAGTACAGGTCACTGCACTAATCCATTTTTTCAAGGGTGGGGATGCATCGATGTTCCAGCATGTTTTCGCAGAAATGAACGACATGTTAGATGAAATTATCAAGCGCTACCCTTCTGCTGAAGGCCTAAGCAAACAGGAATTGCTGCAAAAGTGGAATTTGCTGAAGCGGATGAGTGACGGGATGATTGATGAGTGGTTGATGTTTGAAGAAAAAATGAGCCAGGTAAGGGAACGGGAACTGGATAAGCCCGCCTCCCTTGAACCTGAACAGCAAGCTGTTACCGCGCTGCCAGAACTGCATCTGGAATGTTTCAGTCGCGGTCAGGGATATTTCAAACTGCAAATGTACCCGCAGGCGATTATGCAATTTTCCGTAGTTGTGACCGACTATCCGGAAAGTGCATTGACTCGTTTTTACCTGGCTCTGGCTCATCTTAACCTGGAACAAACCGAGGAAGCTGGAATACACTTGCAGCGGATTATGCATCTGAACGGTTCGCCGAGATTAAAAGGACTGGTATGTAACGTTCTGGGCTGTATCGAGGCCAAACTGGCGAACCCGGAGGGTGCATGTTCACTATTTGCGCAGGCACTTCAGTATGACCCAACGTTGACCGAACCGCTGTATAACATGGAAGCCTGTCGAATAAACAGCGGAAAATGGCAATATGCAAATCAGCTGACTGCCTTGACTTAAGGCTATTCGGCGGCATGAAGACGGTGTTCCCTCCTCTGGCATAGCGGCGGGACACCGCCTTTTTTTGTCAGTTAATTTTCAAACGCCCTTTTTTTTGCTATGCTGTAACATAGACTGGAATGGAAGGGACCGTACATTGCAATGAAATTTGCCGTATTGGATTTCGAAACAACCGGCACGCAGTCCGACGGTGAGATTATACAGGCCGGACTTGCCATCATAGACCATGACTACAGCATAACTCAAATATATAGTTCTTATGTGAACCCAGGTGTATCGATTCCGCCGTTTATTACAGGGTTAACCGGTATTACTGATGAAGACGTGGCGAATGCTCCCTCATTGGAAGAGATGATGATGGAGATGGTTCCGCTGCTCGACGATGTGGTTCTTGTTGGACACAACGTTGCTTTTGATTTTCATTTTCTTCAAAATGCACTCGATCGTTGTGGTTACCTGCCGTTTACCGGACGGATTCTGGATACGATTGATTTCCTGAAGATCACGTTCCCGTCACTGGGCTCCTATCAACTCGGTTATGTGTCTTCAGAATTCGGATTTCAGCATGACCGCCCTCATCAGGCAGACAGTGATGCACTTGCGACAGCTTTTGTATTGCTGAAGTGTCTTGATGAGCTGCGTGCATTGCCTTTGATTACGATTCAGCGCCTCAGTGATCTGTTTGCTCCGGAAGACAGTGACTTGGGGTGGTTCTTCGACGGAATGCGCGCGGAGAAGGAAGCAGAGCCGATTCAGGATCTCGAGGGTCATACGTATTACCGTCAGCTCGCCTTGAACGTTAGTGATTGGACCGATATTGGCTCACCACGTGATGAGCGGCAGGGTAATCCACTGGAGGGTGTCAGTTTTGAACAGTATATGGACCAGGTTAGAGATAACTTGAAGCAGACGCTGGACCATTATGAGGAGCGTGAAGCGCAAACTCAGATGTTCAGCAGTGTCCGACAAGCGTTGGATGAAGAGAAACATCTCTTGATTGAAGCCGGGACCGGTACAGGCAAATCATTGGGTTATTTGCTGCCTGCCATCTATGAAAGTGTGAAACAGGAACAGAAAGTTATGGTCAGCACACATACCATTAACTTGCAGGAGCAATTGAGAGAGCGTGATATTCCCTTGCTGACGCAAGTGGTTCCGTTCCCGTTCAAGGCAGCAGTGTTTAAAGGACGTGGACACTATCTGTGTCTGCGCAAATTTGAGCATAAGATCAACAAACGTGAATTCGCTACACCGAAAGAGGATTATTTTACAGCGGCTCAGATGATTGTCTGGCTTACCCAGACGGAGACTGGTGACGACGAGGAGCTTAATCTAAGCGGACGCGGAGGAGACTTCTGGGAGACGGTACAGAGTGAGTCAGAATCCTGTCTTGGACGTACCTGTCCCTGGTTCCGCAAATGTTTCTATCACCGGGCGAAACATGAAGCCGGGCTATCCGATATCGTCATTACGAATCATTCAAAATTGTTTACGGATGTCAAAGCAGCACATCAGTTGCTGCCAGCCTACGAAAGTCTCGTCATCGATGAAGCACATCATCTGGAGGATGTAGCAGGTAAACACCTTGGTCTTCATATGAAATATTTCACGTTGGTTCATACATTGACCCGACTGTTCAAAGATAGCCGTAATGGCCAACTGCCTATGCTTCGTTCTCAATTATCGGGACATGAAAATTCGGTACAGTGGGGCTCCATGATCGATCAGATGTTCCCGCTTGCGGTCGAAGTCAAGGAGATATGGGATCGACTCAGCGATACACTGTTTGGCCTGTTGCCCGAACGCAGCGATGCTTCTCCAGGCGAGACAGGACAATTTTCTCTCCGACTGAAGCCTTCGCAAAAACCAGCCAAATGGCAGGAATTGCAGGATGTTGAAAATCAGATCTATGTCACCCTTGGCGACTTGATTCGTAAAGGAGACAAGCTGCTGCTTGAAGTGAAAGAAGATCAGGACGATTATCAGTCGGATAGTCTGATTACGGATATATCAGGTCTGCTCAAGGACTTGGCAACAATTAAGGATAATTTGCGTTTCTTCATGCGGATGGATGATGCGAACACCGTGTACTGGATGGAGGCTAGCGGCCAGTTCCGCAGTAAATCACTGCAACTCTATGCTGTTCCTGTCGATGTCAGTGCACAGTTGAAGGATATGTTCTTTGATAAAAAGAAAAGCGTTGTGCTTACATCGGCTACGCTCTCCGTTGACAAGTCATTTCAATTCATGATCGAACAGCTGGGCTTGCAGGAAGCTGCCGAGAATAACCGTCTGCTAACGTCGATGCTGCCGTCACCGTTCAATTATCGCGAACAGGCCCTACTCGTCATTCCGCGTGATTTCCCAAGTGTGAAGGGCAGCGTAGGTGATGCCCACTTTGTGGATATGCTCGTGCATTCGCTTGCGGAAACGGCGATCGCGACCCGTGGACGCATGATGGTGTTGTTCACCTCCTATCGCATGCTGCGCCAGGTGTATGACCCGCTTAAGGAGGCCTTGTCAGGCAACGATATCTCTTTGCTGGGGCAGGGGGTCGACAGCGGCAGCCGTTCCAAGCTTACACGCCGCTTCCAGGATGCAAAAGCAACGGTGCTTCTTGGCACAAGCAGCTTCTGGGAAGGGGTGGACATTCCCGGAGAGGCTCTGACCTGTCTTGCGATTGTCAGATTGCCTTTCCAGCCACCGAACCATCCTTTAGTCGAAGCGAAGAGTGAGCTTTTGCAACAACAGAAGAAAAACCCGTTCATGAAGCTGTCCGTGCCACAAGCCGTTATTCGTTTCAAGCAGGGATTTGGCAGGCTGGTTCGCACAGGCAAAGACAGAGGCATTGTAATTGTGTACGATACACGCGTCATTGAAGCGTATTATGGCAAGTACTTTTTATATTCACTGCCTGGTCCCAAAATGGAACACATGCTCACCGAGCAGATGGTTCCACGCATTTCGGAGTGGCTCGAGAGACCAACCGATGAACAACAATAATAGATACGCTCTGTAGCTTCCATTATTGCAAGACGCCAGTGATTGGCGGTAAAATTGAGATATAGTATTCATTCGTTTCATGGGTAAACGAGTAAAGGGATTCCAAGCGAAAGCAATTGAAGCAATAATCGATTTTATAACAAGGAGCATCCTGTTGAATTCAGTAGTCATTTTACATCGTTGCCGACAGGGTGCTCATCTTTTCATCTATCTATCGTGGCCTTGGTAAGGGGGAGCAATGAATGAAATCAGATAAAATTTCGGAAGCCGTGGTGCGTAGATTGCCTGTTTACTTGCGTTATTTGAATGAACTGCATCAGCGCGAAGTCAATACGGTTTCTTCACAAGAACTTGGACTGAGGCTGGATCTGAATCCTGCCCAGATTCGTAAAGACTTGGCTTACTTCGGTGACTTTGGTCGTAAAGGGATCGGGTATGACGTTTCATATCTCATCGAGAAAATCCGCCATATTTTAAAAATAGACCAGCAGATCAATGTGGCTCTTGTCGGAGCAGGTAATTTGGGACATGCTTTGTCCAATTACAATGCCTACCTCAAAGACAACATGAAGATCGTCGCTGTATTTGATGCCTACGGTCCGAAGATTGGGAGCCAAATCAACAGTCTGACGGTGCAGCCGATGAATGAATTAACGGATTCGGTCAAAAAAGATAACATTCGTATAGGTATTATCACGGTTCCGGATACGGAAGCCCAAAATGTTGCAGATCAGCTGATTGAGTCAGGAATTGAAGCGATCCTGAATTTTGCGCCTACGATCCTGAAGACCCCGCCGCATATCCGCATTCATCATGCCGATTTTACGACGGATCTGCTTAGCCTGGCTTATTACTTGGAGAATGGAAAGGACGACGAGGAAGATGACGACAAATAGATGGGTCATTCACAACGGCAAATTTGCCGTGAGTGAGGGTACGAATTGGAACGTGGTTCAAGGTTTTATGGTTGTTGAGAATGACAAGATTGTGCATATTGGTGAGACATTGCCGGAAGGAGACGAAAGCCTGACAAAGGTGGACGGAAAAGGACTGTTCTTCTTGCCGGGTCTGATCAATACGCATGGTCACGCGGCCATGTCGCTTCTGAGAGGCCATGGAGACGATCTGGCGTTACAAGTATGGTTGCAGGAGAAAATGTGGCCAATGGAGGCCAAAATGACGTCTGAAGACGTATATTGGGGCACATCACTTTCCGTACTTGAAATGTTGAAGGGCGGAACAACAGCTTTCCTAGATATGTATGATCATATGGATCAGGTTGCGAAAGTGGTGGAACAATCCGGCGTTCGGGCTGCTCTGGCACGTGGGGTAATCGGACTTTGCTCAGAAGAAGAACAGTTGCGCAAGCTCGAAGAGTCTGCAGCATTTGCTCGTCAATGGAATGGACAAGCAGACGGAAAAATTACAACCGTAATTTCTCCGCACGCCCCTTACACTTGCCCTCCGGATTACATAGAGAAGCTGGTACAGGTTGCTCATGACCTGAATCTGCCTTTGCATACGCATATGTCTGAAACACTTCGCGAAGTGGAGCAGAATGTGGCTGATTACGGTCTGCGCCCGGTTGCACATCTGGAGAAGCTAGGATTTTTCTCCCGTCCATCTCTGGTTGCGCATGCGGTACATCTGAATGATGAGGAGATTGAGATTCTGGCGAAGCATGATGTAGCGGTTTCCCACAATCCAGGCAGCAACCTGAAATTGGCTTCAGGTGTTGCACGAGTACCTGATCTGCTGAAAGCAGGCGTGACCGTGTCCCTCGGAACAGACGGACCAGCGAGTAACAATAACCTGGATATGTTTGAAGAGATGAGACTGGCTGCATTGATTCACAAAGGGGTGTCCGGTGATCCTACTGCAGTGCCGGCAGGGGAAGCGCTTCTGCTTGGAACTTCATATGGTGCCAAATCCATATTCCTGAACGATACAGGCGCTCTGCAAGTTGGCATGAAAGCTGATTTTATTGCGTTGAACATCGAACAAGCCCATTTCTATCCGCATACGGATCTGATTTCCCATACAGTTTACTCCGCATCGGCCAAAGATGTGGAGCATGTATGGGTGGATGGTAAACAAGTGGTTAAACATGGCGAATGTCTTACAATGGATGAAGAGCGCATTCTGCGTGAGTCTCAACTGGCATTTGACAGTCTGCTGGCCCGTTAATTACAAGGACAGCAGCGTCATAGGGAAAGGAAGTTCGGCTTTTGAAGAAAAAAAAGAAGTGGATATGGATTTCGCTGCTGCTCCTGGTTCTGATTTTGTTTGGACTTCAGCGTTATTATGTCTATGTGACTCAGGATCAGCGCAAGGAAGAAGCGTTGGCTATACAGGCGGCTCAGGAACAGCTGGGCATTACGTCCCACGAAGAGTTGCGTAAGTATGTCTGGGGGCAAAAAGACGGCGGAGACAACATATACTGGACCCTGGTCGGCAAAGATAAGGATAACCAGGATGTCATGGTATGGATCAAGTTTGATGAGAATAATAAACCTGTGACGGGAACCAATGCGGTGCACGGTGAACTGTTAAAGAACGGCATGAATGAAGCTCAGATTCGAAATCGGTTCAGCTCTGAAGTTCCGGGTGGAGAGATCAAGCGCATTATGCCAGGTGTTGTGAATGGGATCTATGTATGGCAAGTGTATTATAACGATGATACTCACAACTATTATCGATTTTACCGCTTCAGCAACGGGGAACAGGTGGACCTGGTCTATACAATACCGAACAGCTAGAATTAGCAGACGTGTTATCGTCTGAAAAGAATACATTAAAGAACCGGCAGACGGAAACCCGACTGAACCGGTTCTTTGACGTATTTTCTTGATCATTTTGGATTTGAATAGTTAAAATTCATATTTTCGCCTTAGATATTGTATATACGATGTGATATACTCAAATATGTATTCAAGGATACATCATACACAAATAAATCCTGTTAGGCACATCACAGGACGTTACGTACACATATTTATATTCTTGCCTACAAGTTATAGGATGGGCCAAAATTTAGGAGGGGTAACTCACTTGAAGATAAAAGTATTGCCTATTGCTCTGACTGCCGTCATTTCAGCCGTTGTGTTGTTTGGAGGTTGGTTTGTGTATCGTCATGTGGCTGTGCAAAGCCCAATTGAAAAGATGGTTACCCAGTACGATGGAGTCAATGATGTTCAATTAACTATTAACCGCAATGATGTACAGTTGAAACTCGATCTGCAGCCGGATGTTGATCTGGGCAGGTTGGTACAATATATTCACAAAGAAGGACAGACCTTGATTGGCACTCGTTCGTTGAAGCTGGATGTCGTGGATCATTCCAACGAAGCGCTGGAGAGCTGGTGGGGAAGCGCGATGTTTACTGTAGCTCAAGCGATGGAGAACAAGCAATACACCGAGATTACACCGACCTTGTCTAAAATGGCTACAAATGGGATCAAGGTAAATACAGCCATGGATGACAATAATGTATATGTCAGTCTCAGAGATGGAGATGCCAGCAAGTTTATCATTCTGCCGCGTGTGCCCGGTCAGATAGGAGTGTGGCCTAATGCCTAAATGGACGAAAGAAATTGCCATTGGATTTGTACCCGTATTAATAATCTTTCTCGCTTTTATCGGTGTAAACATGATTCCTATTCTGATTGCTGCAATGCTTGTGGGTGCTCTGCTGCTTATGATGCAAATGCGTGGCGGAATTACGGTGGGAGCAGGTCAGGAACGTAAACGCAAGAAAAAAGGACCTTCCAAGCTGACTTTTGAAGAAATCGGTGGTCAGGAGAGTGCCAAGCAGGAACTGAGAGAAGCGCTTGATTTTCTCATTCGACATGAAGAAATTCAGAAGTTTGGTATTCGTCCTTTGAAAGGTATTCTGCTTACTGGTCCTCCAGGAACAGGTAAAACCTTGATGGCCAAAGCTGCTGCTCATTATACCGACTCTGTTTTTGTAGCTGCTTCAGGCAGTGAGTTTGTTGAGATGTATGTTGGTGTAGGTGCAGGCAGAATACGGGATTTATTCCGTGATGCAAGAACACGTGCTGCTAAAGAAAATAAGGAAAATGCCATTATATTTATCGATGAAATTGATGTGATCGGTGGAAAACGGGAAGGCGGACAACAGCGTGAATATGATCAGACGCTGAATCAGCTGTTGACGGAGATGGATGGCATATACTCTTCTGACACACCGCGCATCCTCGTGATCGCCGCTACGAACCGTAAAGAAATGCTGGACAGCGCGTTGACACGTCCAGGACGCTTTGACCGTCATATTCAGGTAGACTTGCCGGATAAGAAAGGCAGAAAACACATATTGGAGCTGCATGCGGTCAATAAACCTCTTTTGGAAGGGGTCAGCCTTGAGAAGACAGCAGAGGAATCCTATGGTTTTTCTGGAGCACAACTGGAAAGCGTGATGAACGAAGCCGCAATTTACGCGATGAGGGATGGGCTGCCCAACATTGAACAGCGTCATCTGTCCCTTGCGATTGATAAAGTAATGATGGGTGAGAAGACAGACCGCGAATCCAGCGTAGAAGAGAAGAAAAGAGTGGCTATTCATGAATTGGGACATGCCATCATGGCTGAACTAGTTCGTCCTGGCAGTGTGAGTCAGGTTGCACTGAGCCCGCGTGGACAGGCCCTGGGATATGTACGTCATAACCCGCAACAAGAGCAATTTCTATACACGAAGCGTTTCCTTGAAGAGCAAATCATGATTGCCCTCGGAGGTGCAGCAGCGGAGGAAATGTATTACGGTGGTCGCAGTACAGGATCACGCAATGACTTTGAACAAGCAACGAATGTGGTACAGACGATGATGGCTTCCGGGCTCACAACGTTGGGTATTGTTAACATGGATATGGTAACTACGGAAGAATTAATGCGGGAGAACAAATTGATCCTGCAAGACCTGATGGAACAGACCAAGCGATTGCTTGAAGAACAGCGGACAATTTTCGACAATTCCCTCGACACGCTGCTCAGGGAAGAAGTATTGTCTGGCGATCAATTTCGTTGTCAATTTCGTGACAGCGCCCTTCTACCGGCATAATTTATTTATGTCGGTTATTTTTTTTTACATTTCAGTCGTGCTAAGATATTATTATATGTTGGGTCGAAATTTGTAATTTTCGGCGAACAGGGTACAATAGAGAAATAGAGAACCGAAAGGATGGAGCAGAACCATGTTTTTCAAAAAGATAGGAGTTGTCGGCGGCGGCACGATGGGGCAAGGTATTTCCCAGATGCTTGCAGCCAAAGGACTTGATGTGCTTCTGGTAGAACACACAACGGAGAAGCTGGATCATGCATATAACATGATTGAAACCAACCTCGATAAACAACTGGAGAAATGGGCTATTACGAAGGCTGAGAAGAAATTGATTCTCTCCCGTATTACCAAAGTTGCTCATCTGGCTGAACTCGGAACTTGCGATATGGTCATTGAGACTATTTCTGAAGATCTGGAAGCGAAAAAAGCGGTATTCAGTCAACTTGACCAGGTTTGCCCAAGCAACGTAATTCTTGCAAGTAATACATCCACGCTGAGTTTGACTGAGCTTGCAAGCTCAACCAAATACCCAGAGCGTGTTATTGGTATGCACTTTATTCACCCGGTTTCCCGGGTTGATCTTGTAGAGATTATTCGTGGTCTGAAAACATCTGATTCCACTTTTGCAGAAACTAGACGTTTTGTAGAAGAAGTAGCGGACAAAAAAGGCGTTATGATCTATGAATCACCTGGATTTGTTACGTCTAGACTGATTTGTCTTTTGATCAACGAAGCATTGCATGTACTGCAGGAAGGTGTCGCATCCGCTGAAGATATTGATGACGCTATGCGTATCGGATACAATTTCCAGCACGGACCGCTTGAGATGGCAGACCGTTTCGGATTGGATTCAGTAGAAGCTGCACTCGAAAGAATGTTCCGTGAATTCGGTGAATTGAAATATCGTCCTTCCACAGTCCTGAAGAAAATGGTACGTGCAGGACACCTGGGTGTCAAAACAGGCGAAGGATTCTTCAAGTACGACAAGGATGGTGACCGGCTGTGAAAGTACTCGTAATTAATGCGGGGAGTTCCTCGCTCAAATATCAATTGTATAACATGACGGATGAATCGGTATTGGCCAAAGGGTTGGTAGAGCGGATCGGGATGGACTCTTCCATTCTGACTCATAAACCGACCGGCCGTGAGGATGTTACGGAAGTTAGTGAAATTCTCGAACATACTACAGCTATTCGTAAAGTTATTGACATCCTGACAGACAAAGAAAATGGTGTGCTTGGTTCCGTTGATGAAATTCAGGCTGTTGGACATCGTGTAGTTCACGGTGGTGAAGCATTTAAGGAATCAGTCTTGGTTGATGATGCTTCCAAAGCAGAAATTCGCCGTCTGTTCGATCTGGCTCCACTGCATAACCCTGCAGCAATGATGGGTATTCGTGCGGCTGAATCCAATATGCCAGGGGTACCACAGGTCATGGTCTTTGATACGGCTTTCCATCAAACGATGCCGGAAAAAGCATATCTGTATGCCATTCCACGTGTGCTTTACAAAAAGTATAAAGTGCGTCGTTATGGAGCACATGGTACTTCCCATGATTACGTAAGCAAGGCAGCAGCTGAATATCTGGATCGTCCATTGGAAGATCTGAAGATCATCACATGCCACGTCGGTAATGGTGGTAGCGTAACAGCTGTACAGGGCGGCGTATCCGTGGACACGTCCATGGGCATGACTCCACTCGAAGGATTAATGATGGGAACACGTAGTGGTGACCTGGATCCGGCAATTGTCCCTTATGTGATGAACAAGGAAGAACTGAGCGTGAGCGAAGTAAACTCCATGTTGAATAAGCATAGTGGACTTCTTGCAATCTCCGGCATCAGCAGCGACATGCGTGAAATCACGGAAGGTATGGAGGCTGGCGATGCTAACTCTACACTTGCATTCGAGATGTACGAATATCGTTTGCGTAAATACATCGGTTCTTATGCAGCAGCAATGAACGGTGTAGACGTGATCGTATTTACGGCTGGTGTAGGTGAGAACTCCGTGGTTCTTCGCCAAAAAGTATGTGAGCAGCTGACGTACTTGGGTGTTGAACTGGATGAAGCGCTGAATGCAATTCGCTCTGGAGAACCACGCCGTATCACTACAGCAAATTCCAAAGTGGATGTTCTTGTAGTTCCTACGAACGAAGAATTGGTGATTGCAAGAGATACACACCGAATCGTATTGAATTCTCTGTAATCTAATTGTAAAGTGAATATAGCATGACAAGGAAGTGCAGGGGACAGGCATATGCCTGCCCGCTGCATTTTCAAATTCAGGATTCCAAGGAGAGATAGGGCATGAGTACGGATTGTGTAATTCGTAATGTGAGTGAGCATGTGGGCGAGACGGTTAAGATCGGCGCCTGGATTAACAACAAACGTTCCAGCGGCAAAATTCAATTTTTGCAACTGCGTGATGGAACCGGATATATTCAAGGAGTAGTGGTCAAGAGTGAAGTCAGCGAAGATATCTGGAATGCTGCCAAGAGCTTGACTCAGGAAAGTTCATTGTATGTAACGGGTATTATCCGCGAAGAACCACGTAGTGCGTCCGGTTATGAGATGACGGTTACTGGTGTGGACATTATCCATCTGACTGAGAACTATCCAATTACTCCGAAAGAACACGGAGTAGATTTCCTGATGGATCATCGCCATCTGTGGCTGCGTTCAACGAAACAACGTGCGATTATGGTTATTCGTGCAGAGATCATTCGCGCTGTTCAGCAGTTCTTTGATGGTAACGGATTCACACAGGTTGATCCTCCAATTCTTACACCTTCATCTGCTGAAGGAACGACGAATCTGTTCCACATCAAGTACTTTGATGAAGATGCTTATCTGACGCAAAGTGGACAGCTCTATATGGAAGCAGCAGCGATGGCGCTAGGCAAAGTGTACTCTTTCGGTCCTACATTCCGTGCTGAGAAATCCAAAACTCGTCGTCACCTGATTGAGTTCTGGATGATTGAGCCGGAAATGGCGTTTGTGGATCATGAGGAAAGCCTGCGCGTGCAAGAGAAGTTTATTGCTCACGTGGTTCAAACGGTTCTGAAAAACTGCCGTGCTGAACTGGAGTCCATCGGACGTGATGTATCCAAGCTTGAAAACATTGTAGCTCCATTCCCGCGCATTACGTATGATGAAGCGATTGAGTTCCTGAATGGACAAGGCTTCGATATTCCTTGGGGAGAAGACTTCGGTGCTCCGCATGAAACGGCAATTGCCGAGAAGTACAATACACCTGTCTTTATCACACATTATCCGGCTGGAATCAAGGCATTCTACATGAAACCTGATCCAAATCGTCCTGAAGTGGTCCTCTGTGCAGACATGATTGCACCGGAAGGATACGGAGAGATTATTGGCGGTTCTCAGCGTATTGATGATCCGGAACTGATGCAGCAGCGCTTTGATGAGCATCAATTGTCGGAAGAGGCATATCAGTGGTATCTGGACTTGCGTAAATACGGATCGGTTCCTCACTCCGGCTTCGGTCTGGGATTGGAGCGGACGGTAGCATGGATCTGTGGATTGGATCATGTACGTGAGACAATTGCATTCCCTCGGATGCTCTATCGTCTGTATCCTTAATGCTTAACCGCGAGTTCATGGAAGAGACCGGCTCCAAAGCCTGGTTGAATGGGGCGGCATACGGTATGGCATCAGGGACAGCGCAGCTCCCATATGCCTTATTGCGCAATTATCATCAGCTGGGGTTAAGTGACGCAGAGGTACTTCTGCTGATTCAATTATTTGGATTCCGGCAAGTTGAATTCAATGAGTTTCCAACGCTTGAAGAGCTTGCTACCCGTATGGGTCTTGCCCCTGAAGGTATCGCCAGAATGCTGCAACGTCTCATGAGAGACGGGTACATTCACATTGACGAGCATCGGGATGAAGAGCGTGACATTCAGTATGAACGTTATGATCTGCACGGATTACATGCCAAGCTGGCAGGATGTATAGCAGACGATATGGCCGTGGCCCGCAAGCAGCAGCTGGACAGTAATGCATTGCACCCCGATTCGAACAGTGTTCAAAAAGAAGAGGAAGAACGAAATATGTTCTCTATTTTTGAAAAAGAATTTGGCCGCCCGCTTTCCCCGATGGAATGCGAGACGATATCCAGCTGGCTGGATCAGGATCGCTATCAGGAGGAACTGATTCTCATGGCATTGAAGGAAGCGGTGTTTGCTGGCAAAGTCCATTTCCGCTATATCGATCGAATTCTGCTTGAATGGAGCCGTAACCGCGTGAAGAATGTGCAGGACGCCAAGGCATATACGCAGCGGTTTCGTAACGGAGGGCGTTAATACCGAAGTTAGATCAAGCAACATCTTCATTCAGAATAAACCAAAAAACAGGCCAGAAGATATTCTGAGCCTGTTTTTTTAGATTATAGAGATGTTAAGTCAGACATGTTAAGTTCAAAGTTGAACTACTTTTCAGGCAATGTGCAACCTTTTATAAAAAATTGAATGAATATGCAGGGTTCCATAAACCAGTTGTCGTCTATTGTAGTGGAGAGGAGGGGAGAGTTATTGATGAAGCGCGCTTAATCGAACAAATCCGTCAAGGCGATACATCCCAGATGCGTTTGTTGATTGATAAGTACAGCCAGCATGTATACCATGTGGCCTACTCCGTATTACGGAACGATCAGGAAGCACAGGATGCAGCGCAGGAGGCGTTCATACAAATGGTTAAATCTCTCCCCGATTACCGATCCGAAGGTTTCAAAACGTGGTTAACCCGAATTGCTTTTCACAAAGCAATTGATGCCAAACGCAAGCTGGGCAGACGAAGCGCTGAGGATCTGGGCGGAGAAGAAAAAATAATGAACATGCCCGGTCGTGAAGAAGACATACTTGTCCGCCTCGTGCGTGAAGAACGTCAGGAAAAGTTACGCGAGCGAATCAACCAGCTGCCTGCCCAGCACAGGGACATTATTACTGCGTATTACTTAAGCGAGAAAAATTATGAGCAGATTGCCCGTGATGCACAGGTGGCCGTAAAAACTGTGGAGTCCCGTCTGTATCGTGCCCGGCAGTGGATTCGAAATCATTGGAAGGAGGATGAGTGGCGTGAGGAATAAAAGGATGTATACCGTCCAGGAATGGACTGATTATATTGAAGGCCGAATGACTGCAGACCAGGCAAGTATGATGGAACAGATGCTTATGGACGTTCCGGAAGCGATGGACAACTATCTCGAGGCACTCGGCATTCATCGGGAGCTGCCACAACTGAAGGACCCGGTAGGCTTCGCCGATTCGGTCATGAATCAAATTACGGAGATGCAATCCTCCAAGTCAAAGCGCAAATCGCGTTCCGGACGAAGACGTCTCTGGCTGGATCACAAAGTGTTTCATTATGCTGTAGCGGCTTGTCTGACGTTAATCTTCCTCTCCTCAGGGCTGTTTGACAAGGTTGCGCCTTATCATAAGTTTCAGGAAGGTGATCACAGGGGGTCATTTACGGAAAAATGGACGGAGGCAGCCACATCATGGCTGGATCACTTCAAGCCTGGACCATAAATTGTTTCGCATTGCCTGAAAAGAAAGGATGACGACTGTGCAATCAGATCGTAACAAATTACTTGCATTCTTATTAAACCTGATTCCGGGTCTGGGTTTTCTCTATTGGGGTCGCCCTGCCAGAGCGGTAATCTATCCATTACTCTTTTTTGGGACAGCTGTTGGTTCGTTTATGCTGGCCATTCTGGTGAGTGAAAGGGAATTAATGATTGTTGGAGCCCTGGGAGCCATATTCTTCTGGTGTGTCAGCATGTTGGATATGATTATCGTTCTGCTGCGTGCCCCATCGCCTAATGATGCCCGATACCATGGATATGGAGCACATTACTGTGGACCTCATCAGGGAGTGGCATATCAGGGAGCATACGCTGGTCAGGAAGGTCATTTGGGACAGATGGACATGGACCAGGAGGGAATACATCAGCATCAGGGTGGTGAGTATGGTGGCCCCGAAGGGGCTTACGGTCAACCCATGTATCGAAAAGGCAGTGAAAGCGAACGATTCTTCACGATTTTGCTTTCCTTTGTTCCAGGTCTGGGACATCTGCATCTCGGACTGTTACATCGCGGTTTATCATTCCTGATCGCGTTCTTTGGCTCATTTGCCATGATGGTTTTTGTAGCTTCCATTACGAATGAATCCGTATTTCTGATGTTCTTGCTCATTCTGCCTGTCATCTGGGTATACTGCATGTTTGATGCCGTCCAGCATGTGCATCGCAAGCAGGCCGGTGAGGTATTACAGGATCGTACGTTGTTCGAGGAGCTGGAGATGGGCAGGGCTTCTGGACGGCGCAGCAAAGTGCTGGCAACCTTGTTATCAGCCTTCCCGGGTGCGGGTCATCTGTATCTGGGACTGCAAAAAAGAGGCATGCAACTCATGTTCCTGTTTCTCGGCAGCATCTACATTCTGGACCTGCTTCATTTATCGGTGTTCCTGTTCATGATTCCGTTAATCTGGTTCTACAGCTTCTTTGACGGACTGCAGTGTTCAAGCCGGTATGGCCGCGAACCGTTGACCGATCAACCTATTTTCAAGGATTGGACTCGTCACCAGCGCCTGATTGGATTCGGAATTGCTGCTCTCGGACTGTACTATCTGTTTATCCGTCTGGTCATTCCACAGCTAAATGAGCTGTTTCCGGATGCATTTATGACGTACGAGATTCGTTCGTATGTGAACACCGTGATTGTCTCCTTGCTGCTCATTTTTGGCGGTCTGAAGTTATTGTTCGGCAAGCAGCGCGGGGCGAATACGAATAGTGCGGTTCATCGATCTGATGAGGGAGCAGACAGTCTCTTTTTATTCAAGGATCGGGATGATCGTCTTTAGAGTGAACTGAAGAATATTTACACTAACACTACGATGACAGAGCAACCTTCTAATCGCTGTTATCCCCAGTTTTTTGATTCTCTTTTCAAAAGGGAAAACAAAGAAATCATAGAAAACAAGGAATTCCCCAAACATAAAAACACGCCGAGGCCTATGTATACCAGCCTTGGCGTGTTTCGTATTATCAGGTTAGCCAGTAATTACTGGTTGGCCTTTTTTTGTGGTCGTTTTACGATGGGGGGAGCCGGGAGAACGTGGCGGCTTTAGGGGCTAGGACCTCGTAACAAAAACAGTTCTCCCACGACCTCCAAAAGACCATGTTTGGGCTGGTAGGGGCAGTTGACCCCGTATAACAAGCGAAGCTATGGGTTTGGAACCATCGTGGAAAAGGACCGGCGAAACAAAAGATAAGGAGTGAGGACATGGAACCTGTTGTCGGTGTGGATGTTGCCAAAGGTTCGAGTGTAGTTCAAGCGTTTAGGAAGAGAAATGAACCGTATGGCAAAGCAGTAGAGATTATACATGAAAAGAATGGATTCGAACGTTTCTCGGTCATGCTAGACACGCTTCAGGCCGAAACGGGCTTGGCGCCCGTGGTGGTTCTGGAAGCGACAGGGCATTACCATCGCGCATTGGTTTCGTACTTGGAACGAAGTGGCTACACCTACTATATGGTGAATCCGTTGCAGTCCAAACGAGCCAAGGGAGCCCAGCTACGCAAAGTCAAAACGGATGCACTGGATGCTTGGCATCTGGCAGAGATGTACTACCGTGGCGACGTGAAGCCGCACCGGACCTGGGATGAGACGTATACGGAGTTGCAACATTTGACACGGCAGCATGAATTCGTTACAGGAATCTTTGTGCAGGCAAAACTGAACAGTAGAGCCCTATTGGAGCAAGTGTTTCCGAGGTACGAAGGGTTATTTTCGAATGTGTTTTCGGTAACGTCATTGACGATACTAGCCCGTTGTTTAGAGGAAGGTACAGCGGATTGGATTGAAATTATTCAAGGAGGCACACGAAAATCTCGTTCCCAGCAGTGGGCGATTGAAAAAGTCGGAAAACTGGAGGAAATGCTGTGTGACTGGAAAAAAACTCGGCGTAGTCCGTCTCAAAGCCAGGCTCTTCTCGGGATGGTCACGTTATTGCTGACAATAATCGGGCAACTGGAGGGGCTCGAAAAGCAAATGGAGGAAATAGCGGCAAGCCTACCCGAAGTTGAACTTGTGAAAAGCATCCCGGGAATTGGAATGAAATTGGCGGCAGCTATTGTAGCTGAACTAGGTGATGTAAAACAGTTTAGTGATGCGAAGCAACTTGTGGCGTTTGCAGGCCTTGACCCAGGGATTTTCAGTTCAGGAAAGTTCACAGCGACCAGTACACGAATCACGAAACGAGGCTCTAAAAGGCTCAGACGATCGCTGTATTTAGCGGTGCAATGCGGAATGCGGAAGAATGCAAATGCAAGAATCCATTCGTACTACGAGAAAAAAAGAAACGAGGGCAAGCCCTACAAGGTGGTTGTGATCGCTTGCGCGAACAAGCTGTTGCATCACATTTTCGCCATCTTGCAGAAGGGGCAGCCCTACCAAGCGTAATCCATATTTAACCAAAACCTCCATGGCCGTGGAGGTTATTCGTGTTGGTCGAAAAAAGTATAACACGAAAAGAGAACTCATCCAACCTGAAATGCTTGACAAACATTAGCTGGTTTTTGTTTATGCAGCTTTGATTTCGAATAAATGATTGCTATTTCGTAGCACCCTTCAGCAGCAGCTGACGATACATTACTTCAAACAGGAATTCGAACGCTTCCAGATGACGTTTCGCTTCAAAAGCATCTTTGCCCCAGGCATAAATACCGTGGTTACGCAGCAAAATTCCTGGTACATTGGCATCAAGTACACCTGGCACCAATTCAGCGATAGATGGAATATCCGCAAAGTTAGGCAGAACCGGTACACGAATCTCCGCATTTTCTTCCCAGATGTTGAAAGCCTTGATCAATTCGATGCCTTGAATTGGTACGTGTCCATCTGCTCCAAAGAATTCACTGATCAGGTTGTTAAATACGGTATGCACATGGAACACGGCACCGCAGCCGGTTAAACGATAGATTTCGCAGTGAATCAACGTTTCAGCGCTCGGTTTCAGGGTTGTGGTCTCAATGGCCTTACCATGTTTGTCCACAAACAGAAAGTCTTCCGGTGTACGGAGAGATTTGTCTTTGCCTGATGCAGTAACTGCAAAATAGAATTGCTCCGGGTCGAAGTCGCCCACACGCATCGACAGGTTGCCACTTGTACCAGGGAACCAATTCCGGCTGGCAAACAGCGCTTTGATATCAGCCAGCTCTTCGAGGACCTGGCGTTTATGTTCCAATGTAATCTTTTCAAAACCCATTTTTACAGCACTCCTTGTGTTTGCTTCTGTTTCATATCTTCCATAATATCGTAGAAGGTTGTGAATGGGACATGATCCACACCCAGCTCTATACACTTATCTGTCAGGATAGAACGGGAGTAGACAAGATCAGCAATTTTGGCACCTTCAAAATCCGTTAGACTGTCTCCAATGAGGATACGATTATATTGTTCTTCCGGGAATGTACGAATAACCGTCGTTTTACACATGCCGCAGCCATTCTCACAAGGAGGCTGACATGGATTAGGCCATTCAATACGTATGAATTCATCTGTGAAATCCGCCCCATTGCAATAAACGTGATCCTGTGGAATATCGAATGGAGCGAGCAAAGGCTCGATAAAAAAGTCCATTCCGCCGCTGGTGACATTAAATTCAATGCCCTCGTTCCGAACGTATGCAAGAAATTCGCTGAACCCTTCTCGGATGCCTGCCTGTCCCAGTACAAATTCCACAATCTCATCTTTCTGCGAAGAATGCAACAGAGCGAACATTGCTCCCACACCTTCACGAAGCGAAATTCGCTGTTCAATCGTGTCTTTCATAATCGCTTCAATGCCTTCAGGTTTAAAATGTTTCATAATCGCTACGATATTGTCCGAAAGGGTGATCGTGCCATCAAAATCACAGAAAATAACTGTTTTTTTATCACTTCTCATCGTTCGCCACCCCACAGATCCAGTGCACTTTTCAGTTCTGGATGTTCGACTGCATATTCTGCCAGTGGAATGGAACGTTGGGCTGCCTCGATAGCCTGCAAGAATGCCCGTCCGCCTGCCTCAGTGCCCATGGGATGTCCATGAATACCTCCGCCAGCATTAACGATGACATCAGTGCCGAAGTCACGCAGAATAAGCGGTACAAGCCCTGGATGTATACCTGCTGAAGGCACAGGCATGCTGGTTCTGACTGGAAGTTCAGATGACAGCAATTGTTCTGTAATGGCCATATTCTCTTCCTTCGGCATCGTAACCGATCCGTAAGGGGAAGGGAAGAGCACCAGATCCGCTCCAGCAAGTCGCATCAGTTGTCCCAGCAGGACAGATGCTGAGATACCATAGTGTGGTGAAGGATACAGTGCACCTGCAAGCGCAGGGTGAGCCATGATTGGCACATTGATGTCCGGATCACTGCTAAGTTCGTGCAGAACGTCATATCCATAAGACAAGACATTAAACAACAGTGCATTTGCTCCTGCGCCTATGGCACGTTCAGCCTGTTGCTTCAGGCGTGAGGTAGGTCCAGTTAAATTTGCGGCATAAAGAAGTTTCTTACCTGTCTCCTTGCGTGCCTGTTCCGCGGCTTTCATGCAGACCTCGACTCTTTTCTCAATCGGAGTCAGTTTGTTCTCAAACAGAATTTCATCATCTTTAATCAAGTCTACTCCACCAAGAGCTTGGCGAATAAACTGTTCCTTCAGTTCGTCAGCATCCAGTCCAATAACTGATTTAAAGATACTCATTAACAATGGACGATCATGTACACCTAGCAGATCACGAACACCATTCAGTCCAAACTTAGGACCAGGGAATGCGCTAAGGAAGCCATCCGAGAATCCAAGCCGTGTCAGTTTGATACGTCCATCCATTGAGATTTTACCAAAGACCGTCACGAGTAGGGCAGGAATGTCACGGCTGAAATTCACATCCGGATAACCGATGGTAATATCGGCGTAACGCTCACCTGGGGCCATGCCCTCAGCTTCATGCACCTCAACGCTGATGACTTCGCCCAAATGTTTCTGCATCGCCTCACGCTTGGCCTGAGGCAATTCAGTCCAACTGCCAACAGTCATGCCGATAGCAATGGACTCAGCCTTCTTGCGGAAGTCTGCACGATCATCATGCAGACGATATGTGGCTGTGCACATATTATTCATTTTAAATCTCCTTCCAAAGCAGCCCCCATCTCCCGTGAGCGCTCTGCACAGCGGTTGACGGCTGCGATTACATTTTCAAAGAAATCTCCTTCGTCCAGCGTCTTTAGAGCCGCCTGAGTTGCGCCTCCCGGGGAGGTCACATCACTACGGAGTTTCATTGGCTCTAAGCCAGTTTGCTGCACCATGCGTGAAGCACCAAGGACAGTCTGAACAGTCAGATCGCGGGATTGTTGGCTGGACAAGCCGCCACGAATACCTGCGGCAATCATGGCCTCCATCAAATAGTATACATAAGCCGGACCACTTCCGGAAATACCTGTGAGCACTTCGAGTTTATCTTCAGGCACGATGGTCACGATTCCAACAGCTTCGAACATCGTCATGACTGTACTGCGTTGTTCATCCGTAATCTCTTCAGAAAAGGCAAGTCCGGTTGCGCCAAGTCCGATTGTACTGGATGTATTCGGCATGGTGCGGGCGATCGGTTGCTTGCGTCCCAGTAGGGATTGCATCGTACGGATCGATAATCCGGCAATAACTGAAACGATTAATTGATCCGACGACAGGAGAGGCCCAAGTTCACGCAGCGCTGCGGCAGCATCCTTCGGTTTCATGCAGAGTACAATAACTGGAGAAGCAGCGAGATGATCCAGCGATTGTGCAGCAGTTCCGGTATGTACGGCATAACGGGTGCTGAGCTCCTCCTGACGTTTCTGGTTGCTGCGGTTCAGCATCGTAATGTCCTGCGGACGTACGACAAGGCGGGAAATTAATCCGCGCACGATGGCTTCAGCCATCGCACCTGCTCCGTGAAAAGTAATCTTCTGTTGTAATAACGTCTGTTGTTCTTGACTCATATTTATCGTTCCTCCTATATAACTGTAGCTCGATATTATTGCCGGATTTGTCCATTTCCAGTGATACGGTATTTGGTTGACGTTAATGCAGGCAGCCCCATAGGTCCACGAGCATGCAGCTTCTGAGTACTGATCCCTATTTCGGCTCCATAACCGAATTCAAATCCGTCTGTGAAACGTGTGGAAGCATTATGGTATACAGCGGCTGCATCTACATCATGTAAAAAACGTTCTGCATTACTCGTATCCTTGGTGACGATACACTCTGAATGCTTTGTACCATAACGTGCGATATGCTCCATCGCTTCATCCAGGTTCTGAACTACACGAATATTTAAAATATAATCATTGTACTCTGTTGCATAATCTTCTTCCGTCACAGGAAGGGCAGAGGGAACGAGACGGCGGACCGTGTCACACCCCTTCAACTGGACGTTCGCCTCACGGAGTTGTTCAGCCAGTGTCGGGAGATGTTCCTCGGCGTAAACGGCGTGCAGCAACAGGGTTTCCATGGAGTTGCACACGGATGGACGCTGTGCCTTGGCATTAATAGCAATCTCCGCTGCCATGACCGGATCGGCAGATTCATCCACATAAGTATGACAGATTCCTGCGCCGGTTTCGATCACAGGCACTGTTGCATTGGCTACTACATTGCGGATCAGTGAAGCTCCGCCACGTGGGATGATGACATCGAGGAGTCCATTTAACTTAAGCATTTCGTCCACGGAGGAACGGTCTGCATCCTCAACAAGCTGCAATGCATCAGCTGGCATATCTGTTGTTGCCAATGCCTGATGAAGTACCTCCACAATTTTACGATTGGAGGAGAGGGCAGAGGAGCCGCCTCGCAGTAGTACAGCGTTACCTGTTTTGAGGCATAGTCCGGCTGCATCTACTGTAACATTTGGACGTGCCTCGTAGATGATGCCGATTAGACCGATGGGCACTCTCAATTTTTCAACATGCAATCCGTTCGGACGAGTGAAAGTTTCCAGCACTTCGCCTACAGGGTCTTGCAACTCCACGATCTGACGCAGTCCTTCAGCGATACCAGCGATACGTTCCTTATTTAAAGCGAGGCGATCCAGCATCGATTCTGGCGTGCCTTGCTGTCTGCCACGTTCCAGATCGTCAGCGTTTGCTGCAATAATGGAATCCAACTGGGCAATCAATGCGTCCGCCATGACCAGCAGGGCGTTATTTTTTTGTTCTGTGCTCAGTCGATTCAGCTGCGTAACCACGGCTTGGGCCTTGCTCGCTTTTTCCCTGACTTCACTCATCATAAATTCCTCCCATATATATAAGTGGAAACAAAAGATTATTTAATGGCTATCTCATATAAACCTGAGCAGTACACTCGGTAGGATTATAGGTGTTCTATTTTAACGTAATCCACTCGTCCCGATGAATAACCTCAAGTCGATGAATGCTGTTCAACTGCTTCATTACTTCGCCACTTGGCAGTCCTGCGATGAGCCGTAGCTGGTCATCATCATAATTGACGATACCACGACCGAGCAAGGTGTCATCCATACCCAGCACCTCTACAACATCTCCGGCATGGAAAGTACCCAGCACGCGTTTAACTCCTACAGGCAGGAGACTATGACCACCATGGACCAGTGCTTCTTCGGCACCATTATCCACAACGACGGTACCAAGCGGAGTAGACATGAAACCAAGCCATTGTTTTTTGCGAGAGAGAGCGGCAAGGCGAGTCTCGAAATACGTTCCTTTTCCGGTGCCATCAACCGCTCTTTGCATATCTCCAGGTTCCTTCACACTTCCAACAAAGACAGGTACGCCTCCACGCGTTGCCACTTTGGCTGCATCTACCTTGGATCGCATGCCGCCTGTACCTACGGATGATCCTGAACCGCCAGCATAGGCGTAAATTTCTGCCGTAATTTCAGGGATGCGGTCATAACGAAACGCAGACGGATCCTTTCGTGGATCGGCCGTGTACAGACCGTTGGTATCTGTAAGAATGACCAGATGCTGTGCCTTGACCAGATTCGCTACCAGAGCGGACAGGAGATCGTTATCTCCGAACTTCAATTCATCGACAGATACGGTATCATTCTCGTTAAAGATCGGAATGACGCGCTGTTTGAGCAGTTCTTCCACGGTCATACCCGCGTTGCCCATACGTTTCCGGCTGTGAAAGTCGGTACGAGTGAGCAGAATTTGTGCTGTAGTAACGCGGTGCGCTGCGAAAGCCTGTTGATATGCCTGCATCAGCAAAGCTTGCCCAACAGCCGCGGCGGCTTGTTTTTCATGCAACTGCTTGGGACGCTGAGGGTAACCGATCTCCCGGAATCCGGCAGCTACCGCTCCCGAAGTGACCAGAAGAACCTCGTGGCCCTGTTCGGCCAAGGCAGCAATTTCTCCAGCAAAAAAAGTAATGGCACTCCGATCAAGCCCGCCTTCTTCCGTAGTAAGCGAACTGCTTCCGATCTTAACTACAATACGTGAGGTCATGATTTCACTTCCTTAAAAAATATTAATGATTAACCCTGGAGCAGACCGTTGGGTACAAAAAAAACTCCCGCCCTTTTAATTAAAAAGGACGAAAGTTCGTTACTTCCGCGGTACCACCTTTATTGATGATTGGATCATCCGGCTTCATGCCCTGTAACAGAAGGCACTGTCCTGTGCATCACAGGCCGCTCAGGGGTAGGTTTCGGAGAGAAGCCGCGGTAAATTCTTGCAGCCCGATGGAATTTACTCTCTGGGCGCGGCTGATCCTCTCGTACTGGTCCCGTCATCACGTTTCGTTCAATATTTCCTTATAACATACCATGGAAACTTGGCAGATGCAAAGGGGTTATGCACCTGTAAATTACTTGAATAAATTCAACTTGCCAATCCGCTCCGCAGCTTCCCTTAATCGATCTTCATCACTTAGCAGTCCTGCGCGGACATAGCCCTCACCATGTGAACCGAAGCCAATACCAGGTGCTACCGCGACTTTTGCTTCACGTAGTAACACGTCAGCAAATGAAGCAGAAGTAAAGCCTGCAGGTACAGGCAGCCAGCTAAAGAAGGAACCTCCTGGTTTAGGGGCCTGCCAGCCGATGGATGAGAGTGCGTCATAGAAAGCGTTGCGACGTGATTCATAACGTGCAACCAGTGAAGTGACACATTCCTGGGAAGATGTCAGAGCTGCCGCAGCAGCGGCCTGGATGCCCCCGAAGAGGCTCACGTAGATATGATCTTGTAGCAGATTGATTTTGGAAATGATCTCCGCATTGCCCAGAGCAAATCCGACACGCCAACCTGCCATATTGTAGGTTTTGGATAATGTGTAGAACTCAATGCCGACTTCTTTAGCACCTGGTGCCTGCAAAAAGCTCACTGGACGATGTCCATCAAATCCAATTGCACCATACGCGAAGTCACTGGCTACGACGATTTTATTTTGAATGGCGAACTCTACCGTATCTTCATAGAAGGAAAGAGGGGCAGTTGCCGATGTTGGATTGTTAGGGTAGTTCAGGAACATCAGCTTGGCCTTTTCCCGATCTTCGGTAGAGATTGCTTCATAATCAGGCAGAAATGCATTGGACTCCAGCAGTGGCATGAAAGACATGTGCGCTTTCGCCAGTGCCACACCGGACCAATAATCCGGATAACCTGGATCAGGTACGAGACATACGTCGCCAGGATTGAGCAATACCTGGGGCAACTGGACCAAGCCCGTTTTGCCGCCAAATAAAATCGCAACTTCCGTTTCGGGGTCTAGGTCCACGTTGTAATCTTCCTTGTAACGCTGAGCAACGGCCTCCTTCAGGAAAGCATGTCCCCTAAAAGGCGAATATTTGTGATAGAGCGGGTTCTCCGCCGACTCCTGCAATGTTTTGACAATGTGGGCTGGTGTAGGTTTATCCGGGTTACCCTGACCTAGGTTAATCACATCGTGACCATTTGCGATTTCGCGGTTTACATTTTGAACTAGGGTAGCAAAAAATTGTGTTGGAAGTTGTGTCATTACATCGGATGTAGGTATGGTAAAGGCTGAACCACCCGATGTTTTAGGCTGATTAGTCATGCTATACATCACTCCGGTTATTAAAGATGGCAATATAGTACTCATTAATTTATCACGTCAATCCCGAGCTGTATAGGGGGAGAATACTTCATGAACACTTGGGTGGAGCCAATATTGAGTTTTTGTACAAAACTGAAATGAGATATTTTGTTTTGTCCATTGAGATTAGGGGAAATCCTGTTTTATGATAATACTCGATAATGATAATCAATATCATTCATAAACAGGAACGAAGCACTTATTAGGGGGAGAAATAGAAATGAAAAAGGGTTTACGAAATACGGCAGTATTATTGACAGTTACATGGTTGTCCATTCTTTTGCTGGCTTGTGGAAATCAGACTTCAACTCCATCTGCCGGAACAGATGATTCCAAAACGGTTAATGAAACACAGACAAACGGAGATGAGTCCAATCAGGAACAGACGGCATCCGCGGATAACAATGAGGGTGAAACCCGGATGTTCAAGGACTGGACAGGCCATGATGTAGAGGTTCCGGTTACGCCGAAGCGTGTAATTTATCATGGTGAAGTTACAGGTGATCTGCTAGCGCTGGGCGTTGTACCAGTAGGTATTCTTCGTCAAGATGGAACTGTATATGATGATCAGGTAGCCCAAGCGGAAGATGTAGGTTTCCCATTGAGCGTTGAAAAGGCGCTTACCCTGAATCCTGATCTGATCATTTTCTCGAATAGCGATGAGGCACAATATGCTCAAATCTCGAAGGTCGCACCCACGGTTACCTTTGATTCATTTGCCTCATTGGACGATCGCATGCGAACTCTTGGTGATCTATTGAACAAAAAGCCAGAAGCGGAAGCTTGGATCACGGCCCATCATAAAGCAACGGAAGAGATGTGGAAGCAGCTTCATGAGAATGGACTGAAAGAAGGGGAAACGACTTCGGTATTCACCATGTATCCCGGTAATCGCTTGTTTGTAATGGCCGGAGCAGGACTGCCACAGTTGTTATATGGTGCCGATGGGATGAAGCCAACCGCGGAAATTCAGAAAATATTAGATGAAGGAATGGGATTTGCAGAGATTTCTACTGAAAAGCTGCCTGAAATAGCGGGTGATCGCGTATTTATACTGGACCCAGTAACGGATGATGCGAAGCAGTCTACCAAAGAATTGTTGGATAGCCCGATTTGGAAGAACCTGCCCGCTGTAAAAGAAGGAAAAGTGTATCGCTTTGACCTGATCAAGGCTTCAAGTGATGCAACTTCAAGAGAATGGCTTTTGAAAGAGTTGCCGAAACAAATGATTCAATAATTGTTTATCGATTGATACATCATAATATTGTATTGGATTAAGAACGAAAATGCCGACTAAAAAAGAGCCTTCAACATTTCGTTGAAAGCTCTTTTTTGTGCTGATTACAGCGAGATCTGGATTAATGACAAAAGCTCGCTTATAATCAGTTCATACATATAGAATGATAATCATTCTCATTTTAAAAACGAGGTGAACCATCATGCAGGCTTTGAATGGCGATGCGGGGGGGGTATATTTTTCAGCATTTATGTTTCGACTGGATCATCTGGAACAACGAATTGAACAACCAGAACAGGTGATGCTGGAAGTGGCATGCGATAAACATACATTTTTGATCTGTGAAGAAGGGGAAGGTCGAATATATATAGGGCATGAACAGTTTCCCTTTACCACCGGATGTGTTTACCCGCTTTCTCCAGGCGAGGGATATCAGATTGAACATGGAAATCGATTGGAATTGAAATATATGGTGATATCATTTGATGTTATTCATGTGTTGACGGGAGATCCTGAGCAGTATACGCGTCCTGTATTCGAACACAGAAATCAATTGAACGGTTATCCTTATGCCCAGTTGAGTGGGCTGTTGGAGCAATTGTATGCCATTCGGGATTATCAAACAGATGCCGAATACAGCCATTTGAATGCACAGTTTCAGAGATGGATGGAGATGGTCATCACCCGGTACACTTCACCAAAAACGGAGCAGAGTATGGAATCCAGACTACACAGTACAATTCAATATGTAGAAGACCATTACGCTGAGGAAATCACAGTAACGAAACTGGCCCGTCTTGCAGATATCCGACCAGTGCAATATACAAACTTGTTTAGACAATTAACAGGCCACAGGCCGCTTGATTATGTGAACCATGTACGAATTAAACATGCTAAGGATTGGCTGCGTAAATCCGATGAACCGCTTCGGGATATAGCAACCCGGGTCGGCTTTAAGGATGAGTATTATTTTAGCAGGCGTTTTCGTCAAATGACCGGATTATCGCCTCGTCAATATGACCGATCTATTCAGCAACAAACACTGGTTCAGGATTGGTTGGGTCATGATGTGAATATTCCGGCACAGCCCGAGCGAATTATGTTTTATGGTGATTTCGGCGGAGATTTGCAAGTGCTGGGCATTTGTTTATTAGGAGATCAGTCATATGACGCAGTTGCCCCGGTTAATGTGGAAGAGGCAGTCCGGATGAGACCAGACCTGATCATTTTCGACAGTACTAACAAACAGCAATATGAGCAATTTTCCAGAATTGCACCCACACTGGCATACAACTCTCACGCAACGCTGGAAGATCGAATTTGCAGGGTGGGAAGCTGGTTTGGCAAGCAATCAGAGGCTGAACAATGGCTCTCCTCCTATCAGGAACGTATGGAAAAGATGTGGATGAAGATTCATGCCTCAATTGAACCGGGGGGAACGGCTTCTGTATTCACGTATCATCGGGGAGCACGATTATTTGTTATGGGCAATATTGGTCTGACCTCGCTCTTGTATCATCCGATGGGGTTCAGGCCCGTTGCGAAAGTGAAGGAGGCGCTTGTCGCGGGCAGAGCGTATAAGGAAATTTCGTCAGAAGCGATTCGTCAGTATGCCGGTGACCATATATTTATCTTGCTTCCTGAAGAGGTGATTGCACGACAGGCGACAGAGAAGTTGATGCAGGGTCCTAGCTGGCGAGCACTTCCAGCCGTGCAGAAGGAGCAGGTGTACGTAGTGGAGGAAACAACATGGAATGTAGGCGATGCAATGACGAGCAACCGATTGTTAACATTGCTGCCCGAGTTATTATGCAGGAGTTCAGAACGAAAACAGGTTGCAGATGTTTGAATGATCAAGCTATGATTACAGGTATTACGGTTCAGAGGAGTGCTTGTCATGACAGAACAGCAACAAAGGGAAATGCGTGTGGCCCTGATTCAGGGCGATATTCAGATCGGAGACCCTGAGGCCAACCATAAACATATGCAGTCTTTGCTCGAACGAGCGATAGAACAGGTTCCCGACCTGGGATTGGCTGTGCTGCCCGAGATGTGGAATACGGGCTATGCTTTGGAACAAATTCATGAGCTTGCTGACCCGGAGGGCGAGAAATCAAGAGAGTGGCTCGCGGCTTTTGCCCAAAAGCATCGAATCTCCATCGTTGGTGGTTCCATTGCGGAGAAACGTGACGGCCAAATCTACAATACAATGTACGCCTATAATAGTGAAGGAACTCAGGTGACACGTTACGATAAATTGCATTTGTTCCGACTGATGGATGAAGAGAAGTATTTGCAGCCTGGCGCAGAACCGGAAATATTTGAATTGGAGAACGGCCTCACCGCTGGAGCTTCGATCTGTTACGATATCCGTTTCCCTGAGCTTGCTCGAACGCTTGCCTTGAACGGAGCCAAAGCATTAATTGTCCCCGCTGAATGGCCGAACCCGCGCTTGCACCATTGGCGTACATTATTAACGGCACGGGCCATCGAGAATCAGATGTACGTAATTGCCTGCAACCGCGTAGGGAAAAGCGGAGATACCGAATTTTTCGGACATTCCCTCATTATTGATCCTTGGGGTGAAATTGTGGCTGAAGGCGGAGAAGGAGAAGAGATCGTGACCGGAGTTATCCGTCCATCGCTTGTGGATGAGGTTCGTGGCCGTATTCCGGTATTCGAAGACCGTAGACCTGGCATTTATTTTGGTAGCAAATAAAAGTATGTATTTTTCCAATAAAGTGTTTATTCATCCGGGAGGCGGGTAATGATAACTATCCCGTCACCAAGGAGGATGATCAATCAATGGACAACCATGTGAAAGATACGCTCAGGAGACTGGAACAGGAACACACTAGGGTAGATCACTTGAGGCCATTCTTAGAGAATGGGGCAGGAGGGCTATCACCCCCTGAACATTCTGTTCAGGACGAAGGCCGCCTTGTGAATCAACAGAACAGACTGACAAGTGAACGTGATTTGCGAAAATAAACCGCCAAACTTTAAATTCTCATATGTACGTTTTTACGTTAACAATTCAATGATGATTTAGCAACATTGTGCTGTAACGATGATGTACTGCTAATACCATGTAAGAACTTTATCCTGCGGATGCGGGAGACGAGTATAGAACAAAGGCTTGGCCCTTATGGGTCAAGCCTTTGTTTATTTTATTGCCATGTATAGAGCAGGGTTAATACGTTGACCGTCCAATTATTCTCCTTGAGAGAGCTCGGCAACGGTTTGTTGAAACGTATGAATGAATGCCTCCGCGGCTTTGGAGAGAACCCGTCCTTGGCGGTATGCAACTACAAGGGTACGACTGGGAGTTGGCTCAGCTAGCGGTACATAAACAGGAACAAATTCACTGCGGGGCGCGCGGGCAATAAAGCGCGGAACGAGTGTAATCCCCATACCTGTAGCCACCAATGACTGCACCGTCTCAATATTTGTACTCTCAAACACCACATTGGGGTCAAACCCCGCCTCCTCACACAGATCAAATGTAAGCTTGCGGAATCCCTGTCCTTTCTTCAGCACAACAAAGGGTTCATCGCGAAGCTCTTCCATCCGTACTGGAACTGGATGCTCCGGATCTCCTCTGCGTGCCAGCGGGTGATTTGGGGGGACAGCCAGATCAATTCGCTCTTCACCAATCGTTACATAAGATAGACTTGGCTCCTGCAATGGGAGGGATAGCAGACTTAAGTCAGCCTTGCCACTAGCCGTCAACTTTTCAAGCGTCAGCCCGGAGTCTTCCAGCAAGGTTACTTCAATCTCGGGATAGGCCTGCTGAAATGCGGGAAGCACATGCGGAAGCAGGTGAGAGCCCGTGATCGGCATGCTGCCTACAACGACTTTACCTTTCCGCAGCTGGGAAATGTCCGACATTTCCTGTCTGAGCAGCTCGACTGCATCAATAATTTTCTGAGCCTGCTCTACAAAAGTGACCCCTGCATGGGTCAACTCTACGGTGCTGGTATTACGCTGAAATAGCAGTACGCCCAGTTCCTTTTCAAGTTTGGATAGCTGCTGACTTAAAGAAGGCTGGGCAATGTGCAGCTTCTCTGCTGCCCGCGAGAAGTTCCGCTCTGCCGCGATTTGCAGCGTATATTGAAGTTGTCTGAATTCCATATCCACACGTCATTCCTTTCGTTATGCCATCATTATATCACTACAAATGAAGAAATCATTATTTTTGCTGAAACGCTTGCACTGCTTAAAAAGAGTTAATACAACACAGGCAAAACTATAACAAAAAGAACTGTCCCAAGGGAGTGAAAAGCGTGAAGTCCAATTCTGCAACGAGCATTAAAAAAAACCTATTGGGAATCCACTGGACTCAAGATCGAATTTATCTGAGTGATTTAAATCAATTTGTTAAGCAAATGGCTCCGAAATCCGTTCATTAATTTTTTCTTAGCAGTAAATCTTAACTTATGAAGACGTTAACGGATGTAAATTCATCTGGCTAACGTCTTTTTTATTGAACAGTCAGGAATAAATACTTGCACTTACTTAATATTTACTTATAATAACTTGATAAAATTAAAATAATGCTTATAATTACTTAAAAGGGGGTGCATGTATTGTGTATCAAGAGGAAAGATTGTTAAAAATACTCGAATACTTGAAACAACATCAATCGATGAGTGTTACAGATATATGTACGCTGTTTGAAGTATCAAGGGATACTGCACGAAGGGATATTGTTAGATTAGTACAAGAAGGCGTTGTGATTCGAACTCATGGGGGGCTATCGTTACCTGAGTTACAGAAAGAAATGCTGTCTTATCAGGATCGTTTGATTGATGAATCCGAGAGTAAGAAAAAAATAGGGAAGTTTGGGGCAAAACTTATCCAAGACCATGAGACTGTGATTTTAGACGTATCAACCACGGTGCAATTTGTAGCAGAACAAATTAGCGCAAAAAATTGTACGGTGGTCACGCACTCGATTGATAACGTAGGGATCTTGTCCAATCGAGAGGATCTTCAAATCTATATTCTCGGTGGTTACTTGAATGTAAAGCACCGCTTTTTATATGGTTCTTCCATTATTGATAAACTAAGTGAAATTCGTGCTGATAAAGCCTTCATTGGAGCATCGGCGATTCGGTCTGATGGACTTTATTATCCATATGAAGAAGATGCCCGGGTAAAGAAAGAAATGGCCAGAAGATCTGATCAGGTTATCGTAGTAGCCGATCACACAAAATTTATTGGCAAATCTATTCATCGGCTGGACTTTGATTTCGTTGACATTTTAGTCACAAATCTGGAACTCCCGAGTGAGATCAGAGAAGTTCTGGATCAGAAGAACATCACTGTTATTGAGTGTCAGGAAGAAAATGAAGAGGTTCGAATGCAAGACTGATAACCATCGGGAAGAGGAGGATTTTTATGGATTATATTTTGCATAATGTACAAATGACACTTCGCAATCGTATCGTTCCATCAGCCAATGTGTGGATTTCTGAAGGGAAAATCATGAGGGTAGACACAGGTGATCTTCCTACGCTAGAAGGAGAGTATGAACGGATTGATGGGAGTGGACATTTGCTAGTCCCAGGAATGATAGATGTCCATATTCACGGTGCCAATGGCTTTGATATGATGGACGGTACTGAAGAGAGTATTCAAGAAGTTTCACGCCAATGTGCTTTAACGGGGTGTACCTCATTTCTGGCTACATCTGTTAGTTCTACGATGGAGGATCTTCTGAAAATGATTCGTAGTGTCAAGCGTGTAATAGGACAAGAAGTGGGAGCAAAGATCGCAGGGATTCACTTAGAGGGACCGTATCTGAACCCGAAGCGAAAAGGAATGCAGAATGAAAAGTATTTGCGGCATCCCAACATAGAAGAAATGAAGATCATTTTCCAGGAAGCAGGGTCACTCATTAAGATGGTTACTATTGCTCCCGAGCTGCCGGGAGGAATGGACTTGATTTCCTTTTTGAAAGAACAGGGAGTAGTTATAGCGATCGCTCATTCGGATGCCACATATGAGGAAGCCAAACAAGCCTTTGCATCAGGTGCGAGTCATGTTACGCATTGTTTTAATGGCATGCGGCCGATCCATCATCGAGATCCGGGTCTGATTGTGGCTGCTTTTGAAGAGAAACATGTAAGTCTTCAAGCTATTGTGGATAATGTCCATCTGCATCCTGCTATTATTCGACTGATGCATAACCTGAAAGGACCGGAAGGAATGGTCTTGATCACAGATGCTTTACAAGCAATGGGTATGGGCGATGGGAATTATCTATTTGGAGGCCATCATGTCACGGTATCGGGTGGCATTGCAAGACTGGAGGATGATACACTGGCCTCCAGTACAGTTACCATGAATGAAGCCTTACGTTATACTGTCGAAACCGGAATTCCCTTGATAGATGCCGTACAGATGGCTTCAACTACGCCGGCCAATATTCTTGGATTTCAACAAAAGGGGGAAATTTCCGCTGGTTTCGATGCCGACCTGGTCCTATTGGATGATGAATTTAAGGTTCTCTGGACGATGGTGGGCGGTCAAATTCTATAAATCACTATTATTTGCGATTCCACAGCAAAAGCCCATTAGATAAGTCTAGTGGGCTATTTCATTCGTTTATTTATTTGTGGTTGTACTGATTTTGGACGGGATCATCTGGAGCAGGTTAGACTTGTCATCGCAGCCCTGATAATAGGGCTGTTTTTCTGTTTAACATAAAAAGCATTGACAGGGAAGAAGCTGGAACGTAGTATAAGACTTATATGATAATGATAATTGTTATCAATTGTAACCTCTGCATAGCGCAGTGGTTTATTTGCATTTCACTCATTATAGGTTAAACCTATTACATCTATAGATATTATATCTTGGAACAATGAAGGACAGGGTGATATATTTATGTCATTCAAGAGCTTCACTTTTAGATGAATATATGAGGCTCTTCCAAGGACCGAACTTATGATGAGGTGAAAATGATGAGTAAAAAAACGATGTTTGAGAAAATTTGGGAAAATCACGTGATTCATCAGGAAGAAGGCAAACCAAGCATTTTGTATATCGATCTGCATCTGGTGCATGAAGTAACATCTCCGCAGGCATTTGAAGGTCTGCGTCTGAGCGGACGTAAAGTCCGTCGCCCTGAGCTGACGTTCGCAACAATGGATCACAACGTTCCAACGAAGGATCGTTTTAACATTACGGATCCAATCTCCAAACAACAAATCGACACACTTTCACAAAACTGCCGTGACTTCGGCGTAAAACTGTATGATCTGGATACCATCGATCAAGGTGTTGTTCACGTTATGGGTCCTGAGCTCGGCTTGACTCATCCAGGTAAAACGATTGTATGTGGCGACAGTCACACGTCCACACACGGTGCATTTGGCGCACTCGCATTCGGGATCGGAACAAGTGAAGTAGAGCATGTT
This sequence comes from Paenibacillus sp. BIC5C1, assembly GCF_032399705.1. Classification (NCBI taxonomy): domain Bacteria; kingdom Bacillati; phylum Bacillota; class Bacilli; order Caryophanales; family Paenibacillaceae; genus Paenibacillus; species Paenibacillus sp. BIC5C1. Next base: position 4,549,850 of record NZ_CP135922.1, on the reverse strand, counting down.
ATGGCAACCCAATGTTTGCAGCAAGCCAAAGCCAAAACGATGGAAGTTCGGTTTGTAGGTAAACGTAACCCGGGTGTAACGGCGAAGGATATGATCCTCGCAGTCATCGCCAAATACGGTACAGACTTTGCTACTGGATATGTTATTGAATATACAGGTGAGTCGATTCGTGAACTGAGCATGGAAGAGCGTATGACCGTCTGCAACATGTCCATTGAAGGTGGAGCAAGAGCGGGCATGATTGCTCCGGATGAAACAACATTTGAATATCTGCGTGGACGTGAATACGTACCTGCTGATGGCAAATTCGATGAAGCGGTTGCTGCTTGGAAAGAGCTTGTAACTGACGAAGGTGCTGAATTTGACCGTATAGTTGAAATCGATGTGGAATCATTAATTCCGCAAGTAACTTGGGGTACTAGCCCAGGTATGGGAACCGACATTTCTTCGAAAGTTCCTGTCCCGGCTGAACTGCCAACTGAAAATGAACGTAAAGCTGCTGAAAAAGCGCTTGAATATATGGGTCTTACGCCTGGAACACCAATTTCCGAAATCCCGGTTGATTATGTATTTATCGGTTCATGCACCAATGGACGGATTGAAGATTTGCGTGCTGCTGCACAGGTAGCGAAAGGTCACACCGTATCCAGCAATGTTACAGCGATCGTTGTACCAGGCTCGGGACGTGTTAAAATTCAGGCGGAAAAAGAAGGTCTGGATAAAGTCTTCACGGAGGCTGGATTTGAATGGCGTGATGCAGGATGCAGTATGTGCCTGGCAATGAATCCGGATGTATTGAAACCAGGACAACGTTGTGCTTCGACATCCAACCGTAACTTTGAAGGACGTCAGGGACGCGGAGGACGTACTCACCTCGTATCTCCTGCAATGGCGGCTGCAGCAGCGGTTAAGGGACACTTTGTTGACGTACGTGACTGGAATTTCAAAACGGAAGCAGCTATCTAACACAGGAACGGATTGAAGGGAGAACGAATGAAATGGATGAATTCAAAACACTGCAAGGCATCGTTGCACCGGTAGATCGGGTCAATGTAGATACAGATGCAATCATTCCGAAACAATTTTTGAAACGGATCGAACGGACCGGATTTGGACAATTTTTGTTCTACGAATGGCGTTTTGACGAAGAGGGCAACAATAATCCTTCTTTCGAAATGAATAAACCTCGCTACGAAGGAGCATCCATTCTGATCTCACGCGCCAACTTTGGTTGTGGATCTTCTCGTGAGCATGCACCATGGGCGATTATGGACTACGGATTCCGTTGTGTAATTGCACCATCGTATGCGGATATTTTCTATAATAACTGCTTCAAAAACGGCATTTTGCCAATCAAACTGTCGGAAGAGCAAGTAGAAGATCTGTTCCAGCGTACAGCGACTCATGCAGGTTATGAACTGAATGTCAATCTGGAAAACAAAACGATTACAGATGCACATGGATTGCATATTGACTTTGACCTGGATGAACACCGTCGTCAGTTCCTGTTGCAAGGACTGGATGATATTGGCCTGACACTCCAGCATGATGATGAAATTACAGCTTATGAACAGCGCCACGCGGCTAAATTGTTTGGTTAATCAATAAAAAATGTTGCTATTGTAGAAAGCTTCTGTCTCCAGAAAGGAACTGTGTTCCGATCCAAGAGAACAGAAGCTTTTTCTTGTACTCTCAAATGAACAAAACCGAAATAGTAAAGATATTAATCATCTTTATACATAGAATTCAAGATCTTTCTTGGCTGAATGCCTCAACACGTATTCCCCATCACTGTTCAGTTTTCTTGATGCAATTTTGATCCTAGTGTGGTCAAGCCGCGTCTCTCTGAGTACTCGCTTAATCGTTTGAATACCAAGTTTCTCATCCACAACAAAGCAGTATATATTCAAGGCGTACTGAGCGACTGGGTTTGCCGTTTTGCCCATATCATGCCCGTCTACAAACCCTAGCCCTTTCCATCCCAGTTCACTTGTCAATGTTTCACTCGCCTTATCCTTAAGCCACAGATCACGTTTGTTTCCTGCCATGCTCTTCATGGGGTATTGGACGAGCAGCATATATCCCTCCTGTTCTGAAACCTGTTCGTAGCCTTGATTTGTGAAACGCTCTAAAAAATCAATTTTGAATTCGTCCTCATCCCTATACACACCTGTGAAATCTGATTTGCTCGTTGTGCCGGAATTACCGACTGTACCGATATGCTCCACCACCTGACCTTCTTCAATCCAGTATTCCGCATATAGCAGCTTGCCGTCTGGTTCTTTCTTATATAGTGTGAGCATGCTTCTTCCTCCTTGTTTGTCAGATTTTCCGCTTATATAGCAACCTATTTTGTTCGGAATATGTATCCCATAAGGTACATTATAGAATAGAAGAGGACGAGATACATGACATCTTTGAAACGATATATCTTCATATAAAAAGGAGATCATGCACTTGAAGATGATCTTCTGTTGTCGTCTTATTTCCGACTAAATATGACAACGTTGTAACCGGATGAAGTGACAATATCTGATAAACTGATTAGTAGATTATGGAAGGGTAGATAGAGTCGAGTGTTGCATCACAGCGAATCAGGTCGAAGGTTCAAAAGACAAACAGAATGGTGGTTAATGTATGAAGAAATGGTCGGCAGCAGTCTTTGTTTTTCTGTTCCTGTGTTTATTTCCTGTCATGGCAAATGCCGATTCGTCTCCCTCGATTGTGCTGGACGGTGTGACCATTAATCAGCAGTCGGGAGCTCCGGCCGAGAATACTGGCAAGACCGTGATGGTGCCCATTCGGATCGTTTCTGAAAACCTCGGTTATCAGGTGAAATGGGAGAAAGCCACACAGACTGTTCGTATTCTCAAAGGTAACAGCAGTATCCAGATGACGGCAGGCGAAGATGCGGCCACCGTAAATGGAAATCGGGTGAGTCTCGATTCTCCACCTCTAATTAAACAAGGGACTACACTGGTTCCGTTACGTTTTGTCGGTGAAGGCATGGGTCTTCAGGTAGGATGGGACAATGGAACCAAGACAGTAAGCCTATTAAGCATTCCTCCTGTGGCAGGTAACGAGGGTGAAAATGACCCAGTGGAAGCTCCTGAACCGGAAGGTCTGTCTGAACTTCAAAGTATCAGCTTCGGCGGGGATCGTCTAATCTTGGCGACGAACGGGAAAATCACACCGAAGGTTTCCAGTCTCAGCGGACCTGATCGTATCATCGTAGACCTGCCCGGCACCACATTTGCTAAGGAGTTCATCCAGGGACAGGCTTCCAATCTGGATGGCAGCGGAACTCTTCTGGTTACGGATTCATCGCTGGTTTCCAAGGTGCGATATGCAATATTCAGCCAAACGCCTTCAACGGTGCGTGTGGTCCTTGATCTGAGTCAGGCAGCGACTGCCAAATGGTCACTGGGTGAGAACAACGTGTTGCTTGTTGACCTTGCGGCGAGTAATGGAGAGCCAACAAGTCAGCCTGCTGTACCAACCAATGATGGTAAAAAGATTGTTATTATCGATCCAGGACATGGTGGACGACAGTCGGGGGCCGTCAGTGTGACAGGCGCCTATGAGAAGGACTTTAATTTGGCTGTGGGACTCAAAGTTCAGGCACTTCTGCAACAACATACGGAGATTCAGACGGTGATTACAAGGCAGGATGATACGGAATTATCCCTGCAGCAGCGTGTAGATATTGCCCAACTGAATCAGGCGGATATTTTTGTGTCGATCCATGGAAACAAGTTTACAACTCCTGTTCCTAATGGAATTGAAACGTTGTACAGTCGTAAAGATAGCAAGGATTTGGCCGACATTTTGCACAAGCATGTGTTGCAGATTACGGGATTTAAGGATAGAGGAGTCAAAACGGCAAGTCTGCATGTAACCCGTGAATCAACGATGCCCGCAGTTCTGCTTGAACTCGGATTTCTAAGTAATCCAGCTGATGAAGCAATGATGCTGACTGAAGATTATCAGAACAAATGTGCACAGGCCATCGTAGACGGAATTGTAGAATATTTGGGTCTTTAATTTGGGCTGTGCGCAAATATGAAGGTCAGGGTAGTGCGTTGTTTCGAGATGCATAATTGATAATTAAGGAAAAAATCAGACAATAAAATGTAGAAAAAGCTTGATTTGACAACGTTTTTTTTCTGTTATGTTGGAATATATTCGCAACTTTTGAGAGTCCGAGGCGTCTAATAGGTGTCTGGTAATGCCTCAGTGGTCAGTCGGAGCTGAAGGTTCACAACATGCGGCAAAAAAATATGAGAATGGTAGGGGTGAAGGATGAAGAAGTTCGGTTTTTTGGTACTGTTATTTGTCTTTGGGCTCGTTTTCCCGGGCTATAGTCATGCAGCAGCAGATACGCACATTATCCTAGATGGGAAAGAAATTGTGCAACCTTCGGATGCCAAAGCGGAAATCATCAATAGCAGTGTGATGGTTCCGATTCGGGTTATTTCGGAGAGCCTGGGATATGGTGTGGACTGGAAACAGGCAACAAGCACCGTGACTATTAGCAAAGACAACACTGCCATGCAGATGATTGTTGGACAGAAGACGGCAACGGTGAACGGCAGTAATGTGAACCTGGATGCCCCGCCACTCGTGAAAAATGGAACCACACTTGTGCCTTTAAGGTTCATTGGTGAGCAAATGGGTCTTAAGGTGGGTTGGAACAATACAACGAAGACGGTAACATTAGTTACCCAGAATTCAGGTTCCGGAAACGGGACAACCACTCCTCCGAACTCTGGTAATGACGGTGGAGGATCTGATCAGGAGGGTCTTGTACTGGTGAACGGCATCAGCTTCAGTGACAACCGCTTTTTGATTGCAACTAGCGGAAATACGAAGCCGAACGTCTTCACGATGACAGGACCGGATCGAATCGTTATAGACTTGCCAAATACCGCATTCGCTGACTCTTTTAGTGAAGGACAAGCTTTGGACAGCAACCAGAATGGACAGCTTGTCGTGAGTGGATATCCGGATGTGTCGAAGATTCGTTATTCCTTGTACAGCAATAGTCCTTCTACTCTTCGTTTTGTCATTGATCTGACCAATGCGAAAGGTTATGACGTGCAAAGTGACTCTGGTCTGGTTATGATTGATCTGAACAAAGAAGGCACTACAACACCGCAGCCTCCTGTTGGCAACAACGGCAAAAAAGTTGTTGTTGTAGACGCTGGACATGGTAATCAGGACCCGGGAGCCATTGGTGTAACCGGCAAGAAGGAAAAAGACTTCAATCTGGCAATGGCTCTGAAAGTGGAAGCATTGCTGAAAAAAGAATCTAACATTGACGTTGTGCTTACGCGCAGCGATGATACATTTTTGGCTTTAAGTGAACGAGTGAAAATCGCAGAAAAATTAAAGGCGGATATCTTTATTTCTATTCATGCGAACAGCGGGTCTGCAGCGGCAAACGGTGTGGAGACATATTACACCCGTTCGAATAGCAAGGCATTGGCTACGGTGATGCACAAGTATCTCTTGCAATCATCTGGCCTGAAGGACCGCGGAGTAAAAACGGCAAGTCTCCACGTAACCCGTGAAACAACGATGCCGGCTGTTTTGCTGGAAGCCGGTTTCCTGAGCAATAAGAGCGATGAAGCCGCATTGTTCACTGAAAGTTTCCAGAACAGTGTAGCCAAAGGGATTGTTGCAGGGATCAAGGAGTATCTGGGAATTAAATAAGGGTTCAACCCTTATGATCAGGAGGCGGAGTTAGAATGAACAAAAAATTATGGATTGCAGCGCTGCTGGTAACGGTTATGACAGTTGCTGCTGGATGTGGAAGCAAGCCAACAGCTGCTCCAGCTCCAAATCAGACTCAAGGTGCGGGAACAGAGAATAATGCGCCTGAGGATCAGAATGAGACGGATATTACTGAACCTGTAACTGTGGATCCGGAGGATACAACGACAACGACACCGGGTAACACAGAAGGCAGTACGGAGGGTACAACGACTCCATCGGGTGGAACTACTACAGAGAAGCCTGGAACTTCCGAAACTAATGAGAAGAAGACCATTGATGTGTACTACACAGATCTGGAAGAGTTGGAATTGCACAAAGCATCGGCAGTTATTTCTTATTCTTCTGATGAAGCCAAGTACAAGGCTGCATTTGCAGCGCTGCAACAAAGCAAAGACGACAATCTTGTTCCGCTTTGGGCTAAAGAAATTGAATTGAAATCTGTTCAGTTCAAAGACGGTGCGCTTACCCTGGATATTCACATGCCGGATACAGCACGTCTTGGTGCAGGTGGCGAAGTGTTTGCCATTGATGCTTTGAAGCAAACGTTCTTCCAGTTTGATGAAATCAAATCACTTGATTTGCTGGTAGATGGCCAGCAATCCGAGAGTTTGATGGGCCATGTGGATCTTGAGCATCCAATGACACGATCCGAATAGGTTGTACAGCATGTTGTTTTACCGTGAATCTGCGGAATATCGGCCGTTTTACATGAGAGAGGGGAATCACAGGTGACTTTTAAATATAACAATCCATCACACTCTAAAAAAGTAGTTTCAGCCGTGCTTGCAGGCATGATGGCCCTTAGCGCCGGCGGAGCTGCCATGGCAGCAGAATCAACAGATACGGGGCAAGGCCAGACTGCAACTGTAAACAATACAGCTGCACCAACCGGTTTGTTCAGTGATATCAAGGTCGGATATTGGGCTGAGAAACATGTGTACAAACTGGCCTATCAAGGCATTCTTCTCGGTAACAACGGCTTGTTCCGTCCGGGAGACGCGGTAACGCAGCAGGAAGCTGTGACAATGGCGATCCGTTTTATGAACAAGGAGGACCAGTTGAACGACAGCACGGCTACGGCATTACCGACAAATATGGAAGTGGGAAACTATTTCAAGCCTTATGTCGCTTTGGCGCTTCAACTGGGACTGATTGATAAAACCGAAGAATCTACAGTGGATGTGTCCAAAACATCCTGGGGGCAGAAACAGGCATCACGTGAATGGATTACAAAATTGTTGATCCGTTCGTTGAACAAGGATGCTGAAGCGAAGGCCCAAAACAACCAATCTACCGGATTTGCTGATAATGATAGCATTTCCGAAAGTGGCAAAGGGTACATCAATCTGGCTGTAAGTTTGGATCTGGCCAAAGGTGTAGAAGGCAACAAATTTAATCCAACCGGTTCTGTGACTCGTGCCCAACTCGCTACATTCTTTAGCCGCGGCGAAACCTTAACGGATACGAAGTATGCGAACACATTCACGGGTTATGTAACTGGATTAAAAGATGGGCAGATCACACTGGTTGTGGACGGAAAAGCTGTTAACTTCGCAGTGAACAGCAGTACTCCTTACTTTACAAAAGACAGTGAATCTCGTGCATCGTCTGCGGATGTGAAGCTGTATACAAAAGTTCAGATTGTAGGTACTACGGGTACAGCTTCCTATGTAGAAGTGGTTGATGCTACGCCGCAGGTAGAAAGCGTTGAAGGTACATTTGCTCGTTCATTATCAGGTAATAAAATTGGCTTGTTTGTAGGCGAGAATTATGAAACATATGGCTATGATGAGGCAACAGCATTTATCGATCAAAATGGAAATGCAATCAAACTGTCTGATATTACAGCAGATAGCACCATTGAAGTACAACGTGAGACGTTCTCGGCTGATAAAAAGACAGTTGTTATTCGTGTGAAGTCCGGTATTGTAAACAAAAGTGATAGTGGTGTCGTTGCTGAAGTAACGACTTCTGCCAAAACGATTAAGCTTACCAATGCAGCCGGAACTACAGAGCAATACACGTATAACGATAATCTGATCATTCGATATCAAGATCGAATCCTTTCCTTGGCTGAGCTCAAAGCGGGAAGTGCAGTGAAGTACACGGTGAAAGACAGCATCCTGCAAACGATCGAATTGTCGCAAGGTGTAGAGCAGTCTTTACGTGGTACACTGGTGGAGATCGGTGGTAACCAATCCACACTGACGTTTAAACGTGAAGGTGGATCGCTGGAAGCGAAGCTGCTTGCAGAAAAGCCGGAAGTAGTTATTAACGGAATCCAGGATGCTACGCTGAATGATCTGATTACTGACGCAACTAATGGAGATCAGGTTGAACTTACGCTAAACTCTGAAGACCGTGTGACGCGCATTCAAGTGATCGGACGTCAGATGGAGCCAATGAACGGAGTTTCCGTTGTATCCTACAACAGTAAAACAAAAGTATTGACGGTTCTGGACAGCAATAAAAAACCGTTTGTGTTCACGCTTGATGACAAAACGAAGCTGGACTACAACACATCGAAACCTACACTTGCTGGATTGGAGTCTTTGTTAAATGATGGTCGCAAATTGGATCTGACGTATGTGGGAACTCGTGCGTTATCCGTTAAAGTGATCTACAAATACGAAGGCACAATCAGCAGTATTGATACTTCTGGAAGAAAAATTAGTTTGTTGTCTGGAAACCAGACGATCACGGTGCCGTACTCTACGGTTCCAACAATCGAGATTTACAACAAATCTGGAGCAGGTCTGAGTGATCTGAAGATCGGTGATAGTGTCACAGTTACGCTGGGTTCGAATCAGGACTATGTGCAGAAAGTGGCTTTGAACACCGTGGCTCAATTTGAAGTAGTTTCTGTAGAAACCAATGGACGTGTCCGTGTGAAATCGGATTCGCTGACAAGTCAGTTCTACGTTGATCAAGCGGTACTGACAGGAGAAAGCGGTCAGACCATTACGGCATCACAATTGACAGCGGGTAACCTGATCAACGTTACATTTGAGGGAACAACGCCTAAAGCGGTTCAAGTTGTTAAACGTACGCTTGCGGAGGTTACATCTGTTGATGCTTCGTCAGTTACACTGAAACTGTTCAATGGTCAAAGTGAGACGGTTCCTGTTAGTGGTTCTGTAAAAGTGGTTAAATCGGGATCTACGTTAACTACTCTTGGCAGTCTTACTGTAGGTGACCGTGTTGAGATGACGAAGGACACGGATAATTCCACCCGTTTCAGAGTGCTGACGGTCATGAGCAAACAGTTCTGGTCTTATGATGGAGTCGGTAACCAAATTTTGGTTAAACGTGAGTCCACATCTGACACAAATTATCGTTTTGCACTGGGTACAGGCGCATTTGTTCACCAGGGTGACAACACTTTAAGCGTGCAATCTCTCAAAGATAATGATAATATTGTATTGTATCTCCTGAACAACGTTGTACTGGAGATCCAAAAACAGTAATCGTTTCTTTTCGAGGATCAAAAGAATGACCGTCTTGATGCGGGATCTTTCCCGTATCAAGACGTTTTTTTTGCAAGATTTTTGGGGTCCCCGCAAAGTACTCGAAAGAAGCTTCGAAGTAAGGCTCCACTGTGTGGAGTCATTTTGTGGGAGGTAGCTCTTCATGAATGCAGCCACTGTTAGACATATACTCGATACAATGGAAGCGATGTTTCCTGATGCACATTGCGAATTAAATCACAGCAATGCGTTTGAATTGACTGTAGCCGTTCTGTTGTCTGCCCAGTGCACCGACGAAACGGTAAACAAAGTAACCGTAGACTTGTTCAAAAAGTACACCAGTCCTGCTGATTATCTGTCCGTTCCTCTCGAAGAGTTGGAACAGGATATCCGGCGTATCGGTCTGTACCGAAACAAGGCCAAGCATATTCAGAACATGTGCCGAATTTTAATAGAGCAGTATGGCGGTGATGTACCGCAGGAACATGATCAGCTTGTGACGCTCCCCGGTGTCGGGCGGAAAACTGCAAATGTTGTTGTATCCAATGCATTTGGAGTCCCGGCAATTGCGGTGGATACGCATGTTGAACGTGTATCCAAAAGGCTGGCACTGGCAGGTTGGGATGACTCCGTACTTGAAGTCGAGAAAAAATTGATGAAGCGCGTACCCCGGGATGAGTGGACTTTAACTCATCATCGGTTCATATTTTTTGGACGCTACCATTGCAAGGCACAAAACCCTCAATGCCATATCTGTCCATTGCTGGACATATGCAGAGAAGGTAAAAAGCGTATGAAAACGTCCCAAATCAGGAAAGATAAGGAACGTGCTACAACCCCAAAACGAAAAATAAATTAATGAGCAGAAGAGGATGAGTTATTATGAAATGCATTTCCGTGTACACTGACAATTTTGAGGCCTTCTCCGATATTTTTGAACAAATCGTTGAACAGGAAATGGCTGAAAACGAAGAAAAAGAAGTAGAAGGTATCACTGTAAGCCATTCTGGCGATGTGCCTGAACATTATCTCGAGCGTATGTCCACGAAACCAGAAGTGGTTGTTATGAGAGACAAAGGTCGTGACATTACGATTTTGCAGCACGGACAAGTATTTGAAATTTTGCTGCCTTCGATGGAGAACGCTGTTTCTTAAGAGATTTGATTTAATAAGCTATGCTGCTTCTATGTACAAGGTTATCCTTTTAAAGGTGATCCAATTGGGCATGGACGCAGCATGCTTCTTATGGAATACAATTGTTTCACAGATAAAACCGACAGGATCGGTTTTATTTTTTTATGTGGAGAATTACGATGTGAAATTATCTTTGTCAGTCATCTTGCATTCAGACCGTTCAATTTCAAACTTGATAATGGTAAAATAAATGAATTATAAGATAAAGACATCGGACCAGATGTCAAATTAGAGGAGCCAGGGGGAAGGCCAGTCATGTCCAGAACAGATTACCCAGTAGAGATGGCCAAACCTCTGCTTCCACTGCGAGAAGCGATGGAGCAGACAGGGGACCATACAGCTGTACAGGCTTTAACGGATTTGATCAGTAAGGCGGAAATGAAACAGTTAACGATTGCGTTTTGTGGACACTTTTCGGCAGGCAAATCGAGTCTAATTAATAGTTTATGTGGCAAGCGGGTTTTGCCTTCGAGTCCTGTACCTACAAGTGCGAATGTTGTATCCATCCGTAACGGTGAGCCGAGAGCACTTATTTATACGTCATCGAACGTAAGCGCTGACAATTCAGCGGGAGTACTTGAGGTTTCTCCGGAACAATTGGAAGAGTATTGCAAGAATGGTGGGGCTTACACCTCCATTGAAGTATGGGATGACATTCCCCTACTGAAAGATGATGCCGTATTACTTGATACGCCAGGCGTGGATTCGACCGATCAGGGGCACAGCCTAGCAACACATTCAGCACTTCATCTTGCCGATGTGGTGTTCTATGTGATGGATTATAACCATGTGCAATCGGAAAGCAACCTTTCTTTTGCCAAAAGTCTATCCGATTGGGGCAAACCGTTGTTTCTTATCGTAAACCAGATTGATAAACACCGGGAACGCGAGCTTTCGTTTGACCAATATGTTGAAGGTGTAGAAGCTATTTTTGCAGCCTGGGAAGTCCGGTATGATGGACTGCTGTTTACTTCGCTTCGGGACAAGGAGCATCGTTACAGCCAGTGGAAGCAGCTTCCTCAACTGATTGAACATATGATGAAAGAGAAGGAAGGTTTAATCAAGCATAGCCTTGCAAGCTCTGCGAGCCATGTGACCGAGCAGCATCTGACAAGACAGGCAGAGGAACGCGAAGAGGAAGAGTCAGCACTTCTGGAGGAAGTTGGGGGCAAGGAAGGTATTGAACGCTTGGAACGGGAACTGGGTCTCCTGGATCAAAAGGAAGCAGAACTTCGTTCCAAACCATCACGTGAACGGGAGAAGTTTCGGGCGGAGTTGGAGCCCCTTCTGGCAAATGCGAACCTGACACCTGCCGATATTCGTACCTCTGCGGCGGCCTATTTGGAGAGCCGTAAACCCGGTTTCCGGGTAGGCTTATTATTCTCTGGGGGTAAGACAGAGCAGGAGAAACAGCGTCGGGCTGCTGAGCTTGTGAGACTTTTGCAGGATCAAGCTTCAGGGCAAGTTGAGGTGCATATCCGTACAATGCTCAGACAGTTGGGTGAAGCCCATCAGCTGTGGGGTGCGGAGTGGGAGCAGGCGTTGAACTCGGAGCTGCCTGCGGTAGATGAAGCACTTCTGGAGATGAAACGGAGCGTCAGTGCAGAGGTATCTCCCGAGTATGTGCTTCAATTCAGCAAAGATATACGGAGCGAGATGGAGGCCCGTTACCGCAGGGCGGCCATGATGCTGGCCGACCGCTTGCTTGAAGCGCTGGGCGCGCAGGGCGAAGCCGCGCTCCAGGCGCTGGACGCCAGCCGCGCCGCGCTGCTGGCGCAATCCGCGTCGGCGGCGCGCTACACGGCGCTACAGCGCGCCGCCGACGCCGAGGCAGCAGGGCTGCGCAGCCTGCTGCCTCCGGCGGGCCCCCTCACCTCCGGGCTGTTGCCGGAGGTGCAGGGCCCGCCCGTGCCCGCGCACGAGCCGGGTGAAGCACCCGGCCCGCACACGGGCACGGCAGAGTCTGTGGCTGCGCAGCCACAGACTCCAGGGGCACCGCCGCCGCGCAAAGCGGCGGTGCCTGGGCAGCCGGCGGCTGGCGCACAGCGCCGCCTGCGCCTGGACGCAGCGGCGGCACGGCTGGAAGCCGCCGCTGTGCTGGTAGAGCCGTACCCCGCCATGGGGTCGGCGGTACGGGATCTGCGTGCACGCGCGGCTTCGCTTGCGGGCGGCACGTTTACGCTGGCGCTGTTCGGAGCGTTCAGCGCCGGCAAGTCCTCCTTCGCCAACGCGTTGCTGGGCGAAGCCGTGTTACCGGTCTCGCCGCATCCAACGACAGCGGCAATTAACCGGATCATGGCTCCGTCCGATGGCGCGGAGCATGGAACTGCCCGGGTCCGGATGAAGACTCCGGACGCCTTCCAGGAGGATCTCGCGTATTCCTTCCGTTTGCTTGGACTGAGTGAGCCTGGGGCAGACTGGCAAAAACGGGTCAAAGCCCTCTCGCCACAGGATGTGCATCCGGCGGGACGTCCGCATTACAGCTTTTTGCAGGCAGCCGCAGCAGGCTGGGAGGATACCGCAGCTCAACTCGGCCAGGATGTGCTGGTGGATCTGAACGGATATCGTAACTTTGTTGCTAATGAGAAGAAGTCTTGCTTTGTCGACAGTATTGATCTGTACTACAGTTGTGATGTCACAGAACAAGGCATTGTTCTTGTAGATACACCAGGGGCTGACTCCGTGAATGCCCGTCATACGGGCGTCACTTTCAATTATATGAAAAATGCGGATGCACTCATTTTCGTAACGTACTACAATCATGCCTTCTCTCAGGGAGACCGACAATTCCTGAATCAATTGGGACGTGTGAAAGACAGCTCGGCGATGGATCAGATGTTCTTTGTGGTTAATGCCAGTGATTTGTCTTCCTCTGAAGAGGAGTTGGAGCAAGTTCTTGACCATGTGAGTACTCAGCTGCGCAGTAATGGCATTCGGGCACCACGCCTATTTCCTGTATCCAGCATGCTGGCAATGGAAGGCAAGACGGGCAACGATGCGAATTTGCTGGAGCAATCCGGCTTCATTCAGTTCGAGCAAGAATTTAACCGGTTTGCAGGAAGTGAGCTTGCGGACCTTGCGGTTGGTGGAGCTTCTGAAGAGATCGCACGGGTAATAAAACGATTGAAGACACGTGCCGAGGATGCAACCCAGGGGGAAGAAGTTCTACAGCGACGACGGAATGAGCTGGGCTCGATCCAGGAACAGTCCCTTCAGAGGGTACATTTGCTCGCGGAACGGTCCATGAAGGCAGAACTGGCCCAGGAAACGGCTGAACTGCTGTTCCATGTGCGGCAGCGCCTGGGTTATCGTTTTGGTCTGTTCATGGCAGAAGCGTTCCATCCATCCGTTCTTCGTGAGGATCGCGGGAATCTGAAAGCAGCCTTCGCTGCCTGTGGTCGCGAACTGCTGCGCATGATTGCCATCGAACTGGAGCAGGAACTGCTTGCGACTACACTCAGACTCGAACAGGCAGGTCAGACTTGGCTGCACAAGCAAGTGACCGAATGTTTAGATGAATTGAAACGATTATCCGGAGGCATGGATCTGTCGTTACCGCTGAACGAACGCTGGAGTACACCTGCTTTGGAAGAGGTTCGTTTGGAAGAACCTTCGGGTTGGAAAGCGTATCTGAGTTATTTCCGTAATCCGAAACAGTTCTTCGAAGGAGATGGACGACAAAGGCTGCAGGAGGCACTTGATCCTGTTATTAAACAAATGGTGATTGATGTTCTGCCTGCTGCAGAGAATAAGCTGGTTCAATTCTATGACAACCAGCTTGTGCAGTCTTTGCAGTATCAATCCCGTCAATTGGAAGAGAGACTTGAGGAGGCCGTGAGTGCCCTTCATGAGACACTGACCAGTGGAATTCCTGCCGAAGAATGGGAGAGTCTGTCTGTAAAACTGGGGCAGATTGAACGTGAATAAAAGGGATTCGAATCCATGTCTGTATGTAAACGGTTGAAAAGCGAAATAAGATATACAGCGATATTTTGAAATGTTGTCGTTGTACCAAAAAAGGCCCCTGCCTCTAAAGGCATACAGGGAGCCTTTTTTGGTACGAACAACCTGAAAGGAAGAGAATATTCAAACATTTGATTGATAGGAGGGTATCTACCTTCCTTAATGACGCATTAAGGTGAAAGTAGCCTGAATATGGTCGCTTATTCGCTTTGCCGCGAATGGGGGACGGTGATAAACTTCATAAATGTTCATACTGTTTTTGAACGATATAAGAGGAGGAGAGACATGGATGTTCTCAGGCAATTGCAGATCTTTTTCTGGGAGAAGCGCACGTATTTATTTTTATCGATCTTATGCCTCGCCATAGCGACCGCGCTTGGACTGGTGTATCCGAACCTGCTAAGGATACTGATTGATGACGTCATCACTCCGCGCAATTTTGAAGACGTTCCCAAACTTGCTTTAACGGTATTAGGTGTCGTTATTCTGAAAGCGGGAATGCAATTTTTACACGGTCTTTTTGGAGGGCGTCTGGGGAACTTCCTGGCGTACCGACTTCGTAACGCTTGTTACGAAAAGCTTCAATTTTTATCCTTCCGGTATTACGACACGGCCAAAACGGGAGATTTGATGTCCCGCCTCACGGGAGATCTGGAAGCGATCCGTAACTTTATCGGATTTGGCTTCGCTCAAATTCTCAACATGGTTCTGATGGTCGTATTCGGCGCAATCATGATGATGACGATGAGTTGGAAGCTTACCTTGCTAACGCTCATATGTATTCCTCTGCTTGCCTTCGTTGCGCTGAGATTCGAATCCCGAATTCACCCTGCATTCCAAGAAATGCGGCTGGCACTCAGCTCTTTGACGACAGCAGTACAGGAGAATATTACAGGTGTGCGTACTGTAAAGTCATTTGCACGTGAACCTCACGAAGTGGAGAAGTTTTCCGTTCGTAACGAGCGTTATAAAACGAACCAGATTCATGCAGCAACATTATGGAGTCAATATTTTCCGATCATGGAGATTCTCGCTTCGGTCAGCGTAGTTCTTCTGCTCCTCATTGGTGGGAACATGGTTATTCAGAAAACGTTAACACTCGGTCAACTCGTTGCCTTTTTCAGTTTGATCTGGTACATAATCGGTCCAATGTGGAACCTTGGTTTCCATATCAATAACTATACGCAATCCAAAGCATCGGGTGAACGGGTGTTGGAACTTTTGAATACGCCGGTAGATGTACAAGAGACAGAAGATCCGGTCATTGTAGAGGCTGATCAAGTCAAAGGGCATGTGACCTTTGAATCCGTTACCTTTGCCTACGGCAATAAAATGCCGGCCGTGACCGATATCAACTTTGATGCGCCACCAGGCTCCGTCATTGGCTTCCTGGGAGGAACAGGCTCGGGTAAATCAACCATTATTCAGCTCCTGATGCGTGCATACAACGTGAACTCGGGCACCATCAAGCTGGACGGCAAAAATATCAAGGATATTGGAATCCGAAGCCTGCGGAGTCAGATTGCTTCTGTGTTCCAGGAAACGTTCCTGTTCTCTTCCAGCATTCGCAACAACATTTCTTATGGACTCAAAAATGTAACCATGGATGAAATTATCCGTGCAGCCAAACTGGCCAAAGCACATGAGTTCATCATGGAATTCCCAGAAGGATACGATACGGTCGTAGGGGAGCGGGGAATGGGCTTGTCTGGAGGACAGAAACAACGGATTGCGATTGCAAGAGCTTTGCTCAAGAATCCGAAAATTCTCGTTCTGGATGATGCAACCAGTGCAGTCGACATGGAGACCGAACATGAAATTCAATCCGGATTCCAGGAAGTCATGCGTGGAAGAACGACGTTTATCATTGCGCATCGGATCTCTTCCTTGCGTCACGCAGATGAGATTCTGGTACTGGATGAAGGACGTGTCGTTCAACGTGGCACACACAAACGTCTCATTGAAGAGCCTGGGCCTTACCGGGACGTATATGAGATTCAATACGCAGATTATATTGCCCGCGGTAAGCGGGAGGCTGGGGAGCAGGTGAATTCATGAGTGCCGAAACGGTAGCCGATAGGCGCGAGGTCAAAGAGACCTCTGACAAGAAAATGAATGAACGTTTTGTATATCAGGACGATGAAATAATTGAAAAACCGTTTAATTGGCGTGAGTTCGGACGTTTGTTCTCATACATGAAACCTTATGCAAGACAACTCTTGCCACTTATTATTCTAATGATGATTTTGGGTACCATTACAAAATTGTCCGTTCCATTTTTGATCAGTTTGGCGATTGATAAAGCGATTGCACCTGCAACGGGTTTGCCAAGCTTGACGATGCTTTATATTATTGCCGGTTCTGTACTTGTGTTGTATCTGATTCAATGGGCGGCTAATACGTACAGAATCAAATTGACGAACATTATCGGGCAAAGGGTCATTTACGATCTTCGCTCGGATCTGTTCAAACATATCCAGAAGCTGTCCTTTAACTTCTTTGACAAAAGACCTGCGGGATCCGTATTGGTGCGTGTCACCAATGATATCAACTCCCTGCAGGATCTGTTCACCAACGGTGCGGTCAATGTCATGATCGACTGTGTGCAGCTGCTCGGTATTATAGTCATTTTGCTGCTGATCAACTGGAAACTGGGCCTCGCGGTCATTATTACGGTTCCGCTCATGTTTATTATTTCAACCAAACTGCGTGTGCTGATCCGCCGTGCGTGGCAGGATGTACGGATGAAAAACTCCCGCATCAACTCCCATTTGAATGAATCCATTCAGGGGATTCGTGTGACTCAGGCGTATACGCAGGAAAAAGAAAACATGAAGTATTTTGACAACATGAATCTGTCGAGCAAAAAATCATGGGATAGAGCATCAGCCATGAACCAGGGCTTTGGTCCTCTGATTGAAATTACAGGCGGCTTCGGAACGTTAATCCTGTTCTGGTTTGGTGCTTATCTGATTCAAGAGGGGCAGCTGACAATTGGATTGCTTGTTGCCTTTGCCAACTATGTCGGCAACTTCTGGGACCCGATCAACCGTCTGGGACAGATGTACAATCAATTGCTCGTTGCCATGGCTTCCTCCGAACGGATCTTCGAGTTTATGGATGAGGAGCCGAGTATTGCAGATAAACCTGGAGCCAAGCCGCTTGCTTCTATTAAAGGAGATATTGTATTCGACAATGTCGTGTTTGAATATGAGAAGGGCAGACAGGCGCTGAAGGGAATCAGTTTCGCTGCAGGAGCCGGACAATCGATTGCCCTTGTAGGTCATACGGGTTCAGGTAAAAGTACCATTATCAATCTCATCAGCCGGTTCTATGACATATCTGGCGGACGTCTCACCATAGATGGTCAGGATGTAAGGGATGTAACGGTTGAAAGTCTGCGCAGCCAGATCAGTATTGTATTGCAGGATACGTTCATTTTCTCAGGTACCATTCGTGATAATATTCGTTTTGGACGGCTGGGTGCAACCGATGAAGAAGTGGAAGAAGCTGCGAAGGCTGTTAATGCCCATGAATTTATTATGAAGCTGCCGGGTGGATATGATACGGAAGTCGAAGAACGCGGGAATGTATTATCCATGGGACAACGGCAATTGTTATCCTTTGCCCGTGCCTTGCTGGCTGACCCTCGAATCTTGATTTTGGATGAAGCGACTGCCAGCATCGACACCGAAACAGAGCTCAAAATTCAGGAGGCTTTGAAAGTGTTGCTGCAAGGAAGAACTTCCTTTATGGTGGCCCACCGTCTCTCCACAATCCGAAATGCGGATAACATTATCGTGCTGGATCATGGTGAAATCAAGGAAGAAGGAAACCATGAGCAACTTATCCAGAAACAAGGAGTTTATAATGGATTAATAGAAGCTCAATACAGATTTTTGTAAAAATTGATCGAAAAAACACAAAAAATCTTGTAAAATTCACAAGAAAAATAGGGAGCACTCTTGCATTCTTTAACCAAAACCCCGAAAATAGAGAGATAGATATAGAAGATTTCTCTTTGGGAGGATTGGAAAGAACATGTGGGGTGCTCCATTTTCGGCTCAAGCCAAAAAAATGCTGCTATTGGGCAGCGGAGAATTGGGAAAAGAGGTCGTTATTGAGGCCCAGCGACTGGGAGTAGAAACGATCGCTGTTGATCGTTACGAAAACGCACCTGCCATGCAGGTTGCACATCGGTCTTACTGCATCGACATGTTAAATGCCGAAGCTCTGAAACAATTGATCCGAAAGGAACAACCTCATTACATCGTACCTGAGATTGAAGCAATCGCAACTGAAGCATTACTCGAGCTTGAGGAAGAAGGATTTTGTGTCGTTCCTACGGCACGTGCTGCCCGTTTAACGATGGATCGCGAAGGCATCCGCCGTCTGGCAGCCGAACAATTGAACCTTCCAACAGCGGCCTATCTTTTTGCGGACAACCTGGAGCAACTTCAGGAAGCTGTTCGTGAATTGGGCACACCATGCGTCATCAAACCACTAATGAGTTCTTCCGGTAAAGGGCAGAGTGTATGCCGTACAGCGGATGACGTAGAGGATTGCTGGAATATTGCTCTTTCGGGAGCACGTGGCAAATCCGTACGAGTCATTGTGGAAAGCTTCGTGAAGTTTGACAGCGAAATTACGCTGCTCACAGTTAGATCTGTCTCAGGGACTGTATTTTGTCCTCCGATCGGTCACATTCAAAAAGATGGGGATTATGTCGAATCGTGGCAGCCTCACGCGATGACACCGGAGCAATGGGAACAAGCTTGTCATATTGCCAAGTCTGTTACGGATGAACTCGGTGGTTATGGACTGTTCGGGGTTGAATTATTCCTGACATCAGATGGAGTCGTGTTCAGCGAGGTGTCGCCTCGTCCGCATGATACAGGTATGGTTACTATGGTAACGCAAGATAGTTCCGAGTTTGCGCTGCATGTGCGTGCAATTCTTGGTTTTCCGGTCACAGATGTACATTTACTGACACCGGGAGCTTCAGCAACGCTGAAGGCTAATGATGAAACATCTGACTTTACTGTAGGCGGGATTGAAGAAGCACTGGCGCTTCCTCGTACTCAGGTTCGTGTATTTGGTAAACCTGAGGCCAAAGTGGGACGCCGAATGGCCGTAGCATTAAGTGCCGGCCAAGATGTGGAAGAAGCTCGTAAAACAGCGGTACAAGCCGCTAATATGCTGAAAGTGGAGGTAAATCATGTCCAATAATGTTGAGGCCCCTGTACTGATGATCCGAGAGTGTGAACTGCGAGATGCTGAAGCGGTAACGGGACTGATGCGAGAGGTCAGCTATCCCACAACAGCCAATGTCATGAAAGAGCGCATTGAATGTTTGGAAAGTAATCCAAACGCATGCATGCTTGTTGCCGAAGTGGATGAACAAATTATTGGTGTGATTGGCTTGCAATGTGTGCAAAGTCATGCCTATCCGGAACCTGCCGCACAAATTACGTCCTTGATAGTAGGGCAAGAGCATCGTGGGGGCGGAATTGGTCGTCGTCTGATGGCCCGTGCCGAGGATTGGGGCAGACAGCAAGGTGGGAAACAATTGTTTGTCACCGGAGCGAACCGTGAAGTGACTTCAACAACCTATTCTTTCTACGAGCATATTGGTTTCCAGAAGAGAGGCTATCGTTTCAGTAAAGTCCTTCTATAGAAAAAGTGTTTTATTATATCGCGATCTTCACGTTTTTGGTGCGGTGAATGATAAAAGAAGATAAGTGGCATTCGGCGAGCATTTTTAAGTCCGGATGCCATTTTTTTATGCCGTATTTTAAGGACGATGGTTGTATATTTAGTTGATATACCAGCGATTTAAGAGCAGTTTGCAGGATAAGGTGCAATGTACTATAAACCGTCTACACCCACTTGAAACAGCTAGTAAAAATGACAAAAAAGTTACTTTTCCATAATTTATGGGTTCACAATCTACTATCCTCTTGATATACTCCTAGAGTATTAATTACAAAGTTGTCATAACTAATATTCCTAAGGAGATGAATGAATTTGAAGAAGAAATGGATGAAAACCGTGGTAACCAGCAGTCTGACAGCCGTACTCGCCGTAGGGGTTATGCTCCCTGCTTCCGCTTCTGCTGCAGATGCATCATATAAAACAACGACTAAAACTACTACGTATAAAATTACGAGTGCGGAAAGCTTAAAAGCGTACATTGAGCAATGGCTGAAAGATAATGGTTACACTGTATCCACTGGCGAAGGGCAAACCACAGTAGAGAAGCCTGCAACACAGCCTGATCAAACAACTAAACCTGCTCAACCGACAACTCCTGCCAAACCGGTAACACCTGCCAAACCAACTCAAGAAGATAAACCGGCAACTACACCAGCCAAAGATCCTTCAAATAGTGGAACTGGAACTGGAACGACTACAGGCAATACAGGCAACAGTGGTAGCGAGAGCACACAATCGGATTTTGCAGCTCAAGTTGTAAAACTTGTGAACGCTGAACGTGCCAAAGCAGGCCTGGGCGCATTGGCTTCCGATGCTCTTTTGGACAAAGTGGCTGTAGCCAAAGTTAAAGACATGAGCAACAACAATTACTTTGATCACCAATCACCGACCTATGGTTCTCCGTTTGACATGATGAAACAATTCGGAGTCACTTACAGCTATGCTGGCGAGAATATCGCGAAAGGGCAAAAAACACCTCAAGAGGTTGTTACAGCCTGGATGAATAGCGAAGGCCACCGTGCGAATATCCTAAGCAAAAACTTCACGAAAATTGGTGTTGGATTCTACAACGGATATTGGGCTCAAGAATTTATCGGTAACTAATTCATTTTATTGAAGAATATTTTAATTTTAGTTCAAAAAAAGGTTATGTCATCACAGCTCGAAGCTGTGCGTGACATAGCTTTTTTTTGTAAAAGCATGTTTGAAACTGAATTCTGCTTAATACAGCGGCAAAATTTGCAAATTAACGACAGAACATTTATGTTATTTAGAAAAAGCGTCATCTTAATGTAAAATCATTTTAAATTTTAAGCACCCAGCCAGGTGTACATGAGCGGAGATGTGAAGAATGAAAAAAAGGAATCTTGATTCAGCGCCATGGATCTGGAGAACCATTAGCACAGTATCCATATTGACAACATTGCTGCTGTTATTTGGGTTTGGATACGCGATTAAAGACGTCATTTTTCCTGAGGGAGATGCCCGATTAGGTACAGGACAGCAGACAACGACACCTGCCAAGGATAGCGGGCAATCAACACCTGTGGTGAAAGATGGCAAAATTCGAATGGCTGTAATCGGTGATTCCCTGGCAAGAGGTACGGGGGATGATGAGGGGCTTGGTTTTGTAAGGCGGGCAGGTAATTTGCTCAAAGATCAAGGATATGATGTGCAAGTGCTTAACAATATGGGTGTGAATGGTTTGAGAACAGACGCGTTATTGAGCAAGCTAGATGAACAAGGCGTACGTTATGTCTTACAACAGTCCAACTTTATTCTGTTGTCGATTGGAGCCAATGATCTGTTCCAGGGTGGACAAGTTCTACAGGGAGAAGACGCTCCAACGGCAGAGACACTTACTGCGGCATTACCTGAGACGTCGAAGCGTTTGCAGGAGATCTTGAAGAAAGTCAAAGAAATTAACCCTGATGCACAGATTGCATACATAGGGCTATACAATCCGT
Source organism: Paenibacillus sp. BIC5C1 (assembly GCF_032399705.1). Taxonomy (NCBI): domain Bacteria; kingdom Bacillati; phylum Bacillota; class Bacilli; order Caryophanales; family Paenibacillaceae; genus Paenibacillus; species Paenibacillus sp. BIC5C1. Next base: position 4,527,766 of record NZ_CP135922.1, on the reverse strand, counting down.
TTGGGGATGTAAAAGAACTCAAAGAGCCAGGAAATGCGGTTGTAGCTGCATGGAACGATGCTGCGATGAAGGTTCTGAACAACGAGGACAAGATGACACTCGTACCTACATTTGATTTGTTTGAAAATCATCTGGGACAATATCTGTCGTCAGATCATTTTCATCCCAATGGAGAAGGCTACGAGCAAATTGCGGTTCGAATTGCACAAGAATATCAAGCAGAGACTCCAGCAGAAGGGAGCGGTAAATAAATGGCACAAGAACAGACTGATTCCGTATTGTCCGTGCAGCATCTGAAGAAAAAAATTGGACGCAAGTGGATCATTAAGGATGTTACTTTTGACGTTAAACCAGGCGAAATTTTCGGTTTTCTGGGACCCAATGGTGCCGGGAAGACAACAACCATCCGGATGTTAGTCGATCTGATTAAACCCACGGAAGGTAAAATTCAAGTCTGTGGATATGATGTCAACCGTGATCCTGAACGGGCCCTGAAATATGTGGGTTCCATTGTTGAAAACCCGGAAGTGTACACGTATTTGACCGGATGGGAGAATCTTGAGCATTTTGCACGGATGCAGCCAGGGGTGGATAATGACCGTATTCAGGAAGTCGTAGATATTGTACGCCTCGATCAGCGGATTCATGATAAAGTAAGAACCTACTCTCTGGGGATGCGTCAACGACTTGGCATTGCACAGGCATTGCTTAGTCGCCCACGGCTGCTGATTCTGGATGAGCCAACGAACGGACTTGATCCTAAAGGGATTAAGGAACTTCGTGTCTTTATCAAACAGCTTGCAAGCGAAGGCATGGCAGTGTTCGTCAGCAGTCATTTGCTCAGCGAGATCCAGCTTCTTTGTGACAGGGTAGCAATTATCAGTGCCGGGCGCGTGCTGGCAGTTGGCGGCGTCGATGAACTGATTGAAGACCATTCCAAATTGGCAATATGGCATGTTACTCCGCTGGATGAAGGTAAAAGGATGTTGCTGGATGCAGGTATTTCCCTGGTGGATCGGCCTGCTGATGTTATGGACGATACGATTGTTGCAGGGCTGGGTCTGAATGCGGTCGTTGCTGAAATGCATGAAGATCGGATTCCAGCCCTGGTCCAGCAAATGGTGCAAGCCGGAATTCAGGTTGAAGGAGTGCAGCGGATTCAACCTACGCTGGAACAGCTATTCTTAAAAATGACAGAAGGTGAATCCATTGAGTAACATCATGCCGCTGATCCGAAACGAAACGATCAAGATGGTAAAGAAAAAACGTCTTTATATTATTTTTATCGTACTCGCGGTCCTGGTTCCGATGTTTACGTATGCCCAGATGAAATCTGCGGAAAATAATCGTGACAAGTTTGGCGGCGACTGGCGGCTTGAACTGCAACAAGCCATTACGGATAATCAGAACTCCCTTGGCAGTGACCGGGTACCAGAAGAATACAAAAAGTACAGGACTGTATATATCCAGCAAATGCAATACTATCTGGAGAATGATATCAATCCGAAGGAGCCTGGCGGTGTAACTTTTACGAGGGAATTCATGAATAACGCCGTTGGATTGTTTATACCACTGCTCATAATGGCTATTGCTTCGGATCTGGTATCTGGTGAGCGCACCACAGGTACGATTAAAATGCTTCTGACCCGTCCAGTCAAACGTTGGAAAGTGTTGCTGAGCAAGCTCATCACGTTGATTATGTTCGTGTCGATTATTGTGGTGTCGGCGTACGTTATCTGTTATGTCATCTCGGGAGCGGTATTCGGATATAAAGGTTTCGGTATGCCGATCTTTACCGGATTCAAAGTTGTGGGCACAGATGTCGATATGTCTGAAGTCCATGCTGTGGACCAGTGGCTGTATATGCTGATGCAGGCAGGGCTGATCTGGTTCGTCAGTATCATTGTGGCGATGCTTGCCTTCATGGTCTCTGTATTAGTACGAAGTACAGCTGCAAGTATTGTCATCATGATGGCAGCACTCATAGCAGGAACTATTCTCACGAGTATGGCTGCATCCTGGCAGTCAGCCAAATATTTGTTTATGGTTAACCTCGAACTTCCGAATTATTTGTCTGGCGGATTGCCGCCAATCGAAGGGATGAATTTAGGTTTTTCCCTTATTGTGCTTAGTGTTTGGGGCATTGCTTCACTCTTTGTGTCATTCATTGTCTTTACGAAACGGGATATCTTGAATTAAAATGGACAAGGATAAGAAAACATCTGTTTGCATTTCAGGCATTTTTTTAGTTGCAAGTTAAGAAGGGGGAGCATGAATGGTCGAGCAAATCGATATGTCGGCAGGTTCGACAGGCGGAGGACAAGGGTCTTCAGGCTACGACGCGGACGACATTCAAGTACTTGAAGGACTGGTAGCGGTACGGAAACGGCCGGGGATGTACATCGGCAGCACCAGTACTTCGGGTCTACATCATTTGGTATGGGAAATCGTGGATAACGCTGTCGACGAACATCTCGCCAAATTCTGCTCCAAAATCGATATCACGCTGCATAAGGACGGTTCTGTTACGGTTCAGGATAACGGAAGGGGAATTCCGACAGGTATACATAAAACAGGGATTCCTACTCCCCAGGTCGTGTTTACGATTTTGCACGCAGGCGGAAAGTTCGGTGGATCAGGATATAAAAAATCCGGCGGTTTGCACGGTGTAGGTGCGTCAGTTACGAACGCATTGTCCGAATGGCTTGAAGTCGAGATTTTCCGTGATGGCAAGATTCATCGTCAACGTTTCGAGTATTGGCAAGACAAAAAAGGCGTTGAGCATGTCGGAGAACCGGTGTCTGGTCTCGAAGTATTGGGCAATACCAATCGAACGGGAACCAAAGTTACGTTTAAACCGGATATTCGGGTGTTTCAGAACGGCATTCAATTTAATTATGATACACTGGCAGAACGTCTTCAGGAGATTGCTTTTCTGAATTCGGGTCTGAGAATTGTGCTCAAGGACGAACGTTCAGGCAATCAGGATGAGTACATGTACGAAGGCGGAGCAAGCCAGTTTGTTGCTTTTCTTAACGAAAATAAAGATGTGCTGCATGATGTCATTCACTTTTATGCGGAGAAGGATGACATTGAGGTCGAAGTAGCGATTCAGTATAACGCGGGTTATACGGAAACGCTGGCGTCGTTCGTGAACTCGATTCCCACCAGGGGCGGCGGTACACATGAGACCGGATTCAGAGCAGCTTATACACGTGTGATGAATGACTACGCACGGCGTACCAGCATGATTAAGGAAAAAGATAAAAACCTCGAAGGTAATGATCTTCGTGAAGGCATGATGGCGGTCATCAGTGTCAAAATGTCGGAGGTTGAATTCGTAGGTCAAACGAAGGATCAACTCGGTAGCGCTTCCGCGCGTAGCGCAGTAGACTCTGTCGTGTCCGAGAATATCCAACGGTTTTTGGAAGAAAACCCGCAGGTTGCGCAAACGTTGATTCGCAAAGCGGTTCAGGCCTCCAGAGCCAGAGAAGCTGCACGAAAAGCTCGGGATGAGATGCGGACCGGCAAAAAACGCAGTGAAAGCTCCAACCTGAACGGCAAACTGACTCCGGCACAATCCAAGGATTTTACCCGGAATGAACTGTTTATCGTCGAAGGGGATTCCGCAGGTGGTTCAGCCAAACAGGGACGTGATTCCAAGATCCAGGCGATTCTCCCGCTTAAGGGTAAACCGCTCAATCCGGAAAAAGCGAAGTTGGCCGATATCCTCAAAAATGAAGAATATCGAGCCATTACATCGGCTATCGGAGCAGGTATTGGAACCGAATTTGCAGTTGAAGACAGCAATTATTCCAAAATCATAATTATGACGGATGCCGACACGGATGGCGCACATATACAGGTATTGTTGCTGACTTTCTTCTACCGCTATATGAAACCGCTCATTGATGCCGGCAAAATATATATCGCTCAGCCGCCATTATATAAACTCACACGTAAATCAGGAAAAATGGCTAGTGTACGTTATGCCTGGACTGATGAAGAGCTGGCGAATTACATGAAAGAATTTGGAAACAATGTGGAGCTTCAACGTTATAAAGGACTTGGCGAGATGAACCCGGATCAACTGTGGGAGACAACGATGAATCCTGAAACACGCGCATTGCTCAAAGTAGAAATTGTCGATGCAGCAAAAGCGGAACGTCGTGTATCTACACTCATGGGTGATAAGGTTGATCCGCGCAAACGCTGGATTGTAGAGAACGTCGACTTTACAGAGTACGAAGAATAGAAGGTGCTTGGAATGAGTCTATCAGAACAATTTATGCCGGCCTTTCTCGAAGAGGTCGTGGGTGACCGTTTCGGTCGCTACTCCAAATACATTATTCAGGACCGGGCCATTCCCGATGTACGGGATGGATTGAAGCCGGTGCAGCGGCGTATTCTTTACGCTATGTACGATTCAGGTAATACACCGGAGAAACCATATCGGAAGTCCGCAAAAACAGTTGGGGATGTTATGGGTAATTACCATCCTCACGGGGATTCCTCCATCTATGATGGTATGGTACGGATGGCACAGCCATGGAAAATGGGGCATATGCTCGTGGACGGTCATGGAAACTGGGGGTCACAGGATGATGACCCGGCAGCGGCCATGCGGTATACGGAGGCCCGTTTGTCGCCCATCGCAATGGAGATGCTTCGCGATATCGAGAAACGGACTGTTCTGTTTAAGGATAATTTTGATAATACGGCCAAAGAACCAGTTGTATTACCATCACGTTATCCGAACCTGCTGGTCAATGGTGTAAGTGGGATATCGTCTGGTTTTGCAACGGAGATCCCTCCACATAATTTGCGTGAAACCATTGATGCTTGTATTGCTGTGATGGAGAAGCCGTCAATTGAACTGGATGAGATCATGATGTTTATGAAAGGTCCGGATTTTCCGACAGGTGGATTAATCATGGGCGGGGACGGCATTTTGGATGCTTACCGCACTGGTAAAGGACGGATCTATCTCCGCTCCAAAACCGATATCGAGAATATGCGCGGTGGCAAACAGCAAATCGTGATTACCGAGATCCCTTATCAGGTCGTAAAATCCCGTCTTGTTACTGCGATGGAGAACATTCGACTTGAGAAAAAGGTTGAAGGAATTGCCGAAGTACGGGATGAAAGTGGGCGTGAAGGCCTGCGGATCGTGGTTGAGCTGAAAAAAGAAGCGGATGCACAAGGTATTTTGGCTTATTTGCTGAAGAAAACCGACTTGCAGGTCACTTACAACTTCAACATGGTTGCGATTGTAAACAAGGCCCCTCAGCAATTGGGATTGAAATCAATCCTCGAGGCTTATATTGCCCATCAGCGTGAAGTTGTGACGTTCCGTACCCGCTTTGAGCTGGAGAAGGCGGAAGACCGTGCACATGTCCTGGAAGGTCTGGTAAAAGCTCTTAACATCCTTGATGAGGTCATTGCGGCTATTAAAGCTTCGAAGAACCGTCAGGATGCTCAAAATAACCTGATGTGGATGTTTGGTTTCTCCGAGCGTCAAGCGGATTCCATTCTGACTTTGCAATTATACCGATTGACCAATCTGGAGATTACTTCTCTGGAAAAGGAACTCGGCGAACTGACGAAGAAGATCGCGCAATTACGCTCCATTCTGGATAGTGACCGCAAGCTGATCGGAGTCATCCGCAAAGAGCTGATGGAGATTCGTGAGAAATACGGAATTGACCGTCGCTCAGCCATTCAGGGCGAAGTGGAAGAACTTAAGGTTAATCTGGAAGTGCTGGTGAACGCGGAAGATGTATTTGTCACTTTGTCCAAAGAGGGATACATCAAGCGTACAGGCATGCAGTCATTTACACGATCCGGCGGGGAGCGTAACGCAAGTGGTGTGAAGGAAGGCGATTATATCGCTCAGGTCCTTGAAGTTAATACGCTGGAGAACCTGCTTGTATTTACGAAGAAAGGCCAGTATTTCCTGTTACCTGTGCATCAGGTGCCGGAATTCAAGTGGAAAGATCCGGGGACGGCGATTGTCAATGTTATTCCGCTTGCAAAAGATGATCGAATCTCAAGTGTGCTTGCCGTTAAATCCTTTGGAGAACCGGACCACAGTCTGGTCTTTGTCACTCGCAAAGGACAGGTTAAACGTACCGAGTTGAAGGAATACGTCACCAAACGTTCCGGCGCAGTAGCTGCATGCAAAGTCGGCAAAGATGATGAGGTCTTATCCGTTCATCTAAGTACAGGTGGCAAGGATATCATGCTGATCACCAAAGAAGCCATGGCTATCCGTTTCCGTGAGGATGAAGTAAATCCGATGGGGCGTGTGTCTGGAGGCGTACGTGGTATTCAGTTAAAAGAAACGGATGAAGTTGTATCTGTTCTGTGGGTGGAAGGCGATGAAGGCGAGGTTGCTATATTATCTGACTTGGGTTATGGCAAACGCTCTTTACTGCTGGATTATGCTCTGCAGAGCCGTGGTGGCAAGGGACTGGCAACATTTGAATTTAAGGAAGGCAAACGGGTGAAACCGAACGGTAGCCGAATTGTCGGAGCATTCTATTGTCGGGAACAACGAAATGTAACGGTGATGACCAAAGAAGGTCAATCACATCACATTTCTTCCGAAGCTGTACCTATTACTGAACGGAAACATATTGGTAAATTGCTTGTGCATGTGGATAAACAGGATGAAATTGTGGAGCTTATCATGGATCTCGCAGAGAATCAGTCAGCTTCTTCCTCCTAATCAGGATTCAATAAAGACTCTTTGCAGAACAGGGAAGCCTGTCATGTGAAGAGTCTTATTTTGTTGTTCAGACGCGGATTAAAAGAGGACCTCCATGCGAAGTTTAACAACCTTCGTCGATTACGGTCGATCGCTGGGAAATTGAAAAAAGGCAGCAGGAATGCGGCTTTGAAGGGCGAAAACTTAAGCAGGTGAAGTGATAACCGGTTGCAGAGAGGAGCGATTCAAGATGTATAATTCCGATTTTGCCAAGTGTTGGTCAAGGCTGACCAAGGACTACAAACTGCATATGGATCATGAGCTGGCACCGTCGTTAACAGAGGCGCAGCTGGCAGTACTGGAGGTTCTTGAGGATCACGAGAAGATGAAACCATCCGATCTGATTCCTTTTCTGGCCACAACACCCGCAGCAGTGACGATGTTGTTGGATCGTATGGAGAAAAACGGACTGATTCGCCGGGATCGGGATGATCAGGATCGACGAATTGTATGGGTTTCCCTATCTGATAAGGGACGCATGGAGACCGAACGTGGAATCACGATTCGTAATGAATTTATGAATTCCGTTCTCAGCAATATTTCAATGCATAACCAGCAATTGCTGGTATATCTACTAGGCAAAATGACGACACCAAAAACAAAAGAGCATGCGTTGTCCACATCTTAATGCCGATGGACGGACGAATAATAGTAACCATGGAACTCTTGCAGAACATGCAGGAGGGCTATGGTTATTTTTTATTGATGTGTACTTTAAAGAGTTTTGCCCGCTTTGAACAGCTAAGAATAATCTCTGAAAATTTATATGTAAAGAGTTGACTATGTAAATATTTTTGTTATAATAAGTAATTGTTCCCCTGATATTTCGTGTACGAAATATTATATTCCATAAGTAAAAGGGTGAATTAATGTCTGACACATATGAAGTATTCTACATTATTAATTCGTTTCGGCAGGTCAATCAAATGCTCTTCCGGGCATTCTGGAATGAAAACAAGGAAATTGAGCTCACTTCGATCCAATTTATGGTGTTATCCATTTTGAGAGAGCGCCCTTCGATCGGTATCAATGAAGTGGCTGAGCTCTGTCATATGGGCAGCAGTTCCATGAGCGCTGTGGTGGAGCGCCTGGTCAAGGGCGAGTACATTGTTCGAACGCGTTCCGACTCGGACCGTCGATCCGTAAAGCTTCAGATTACGGGCAAAGGAGAACGGGCTCAGCAGGAAACACACCAATTGTGGATGGAGCGAGTGTCACCTATTCTGGATATCCCGAAGGAAGACCTTGAGCACCTGCTAAGAATTCATAATCAAATGATTGAAAAGTTAGAAGGAAGAGAGATGAACAACCAATGAGTACTACTGCAGCAGCAGCGCCATCCTCAGCGATGGACAATATTAAGAAAGGCCCGATTGTGGCCGCATTGTTAATCGGTGCATTCGTCGCCTTCCTGAACCAAACGTTAATGAACGTAGCTCTTCCTAAAATCATGGAGGACCTCGGCATCGGCGCGAATAAAGCCCAATGGCTGACTACAGGTTATATGCTCGTCAATGGTGTATTGATTCCGGTTACGGCGTATCTGATCGCCAAATTTTCGACACGTCAAATTTTCATTACGGCTATGACGCTCTTTACTTTAGGAACCTTGGTCTGTGGTTTAAGTCCGAACTTTGGTATTCTGATGGTAGGTCGTGTTATTCAAGCGGCAGGTGCAGGTATCCTGATGCCACTGATGACAGTTGTATTCTTGACAATCTTCCCGATTGAGAAACGTGGCCAGGCCATGGGTACGATGGGGATCGCAATGATTCTCGCTCCGGCCATTGGACCAACACTTTCAGGTTATGTGGTTGAGCATTATTCCTGGAGACTATTGTTCTATATCATTTTGCCATTCTCCGTTATTGCAACTGCAATCGGTATTGCGTTTGTCAAAAATGTAACACGTCAATCCAAACCTAAATTGGACTATCCAGGTGTTATTTTATCTACACTCGGTTTTGGTAGCTTGTTGTACGGCTTCAGTGATGCGGGTACAGACGGATGGGGCAGTGCAATTGTAATTGCTTGTCTGGTTGTAGGGGCCATTTCCCTGATCCTGTTCGTTATTAGACAGATGACAACCGATCATCCGCTGTTGGAGTTCCGTATTTTCAAATACAACATGTATACATTAACAACGATCATTAACATGCTCGTTACGATGGCGATGTTCGCCGGTATGATTTTGCTTCCGATTTTCTTGCAAAATATTCGTGGATTCTCACCAATTGAATCTGGTTTGCTGATGATGCCAGGCGCCATCCTGATGGGGATTATGTCTCCAATCACAGGTCGCATCTTCGATAAAGTCGGAGCACGCTGGTTATCCGTTGCCGGCCTTGCAATTACCGCTATCACAACTTGGGGGCTCAGCCGCCTGTCGATTGACACTACTTATGGTTACATGATGTTTATCTACACAGCTCGTATGTTTGGTATGTCGATGTTGATGATGCCAATTCAAACAGCGGGTCTGAATCAGCTTCCACAGCGCCTGAATGCACATGGTACAGCGATGTCCAACACATTGCGTACAGTTGCGGGTGCGATTGGTACAGCGATTCTCGTTACGATTATGAGTAGTAAGCTGAAATCCCATCTGGCAGATACCCTGGCTACAGGCCAAATCGCTACAGATGATAAGGCTGCAATGCTTCGTGCTACCGCAGATGCAACAATCTACGGCGTAAACTATGCATTTGTTGTAGCGACAGCGATGACTGTAGTTGCTCTGCTGCTGGCGTTCTTTATCCGTAAAACAAAACCGGCTACTGAACCTGTACCAACTGAGCAACAAAAAGTGAATGCAACAGCATAAATCATCCTTGATTACTGTTATTATTCATTCTATAAAGGTACTATAAATACAAAAGAGAGTTCAGGCAGATCACACTGCCTGAACTCTCTTTTTGTTATGCCTTGTGTTGACATTATTCTTCATCTGTCGATAGATCAAGGAGGAAGGTAGGACCAGGATCATGACCGAACAGTCTGAGGTTGATGCTTCCATCCATCTGGAATTCAACACCCTCGCTAATGAGCTCCGTTTCCTGCATGAGGCGTGAATGCTCGTCGGGAATGGCAATCAGACCTTTGGCGTTGACGACGCGGTGCCAGGGAAGACGCTCCTTCCGGCTCATGGAGTGTAGAATGCGTACAACCTGTCTAGCAGCTCTCGGGCTGCCTGCATGAGCGGCAATCTGTCCATACGTCATGACTTTTCCTTCGGGGATTGCTGCAATGATGGCGACGACCTGTTTCGTAAAAGGTGTTATAGTAGGTCTTCCTTTCCATTGGAGTAAAAAAACCGCGCCATTCAGATAAGGAATCTGGATGACACGGTTTACGGTCAGATTTGACCTGATCCTGTGAATGATTATTTTAAATATATCAATTAATGTTCTGATTTAAATGCTTTATCATACACAGCAGCCGGCCACTCTGCCCATGGGAATTCACGGGGAGGCAGGGACTGCAGGACAATTTCTTCCTTTGTTACCGGGTGGGGAAAAGCAGCGATGGCAGACCAGAGAGCAATTTGTTGACCAGGCTTATTCACACCTGCACCGTACTTTTGATCTCCAAACAGGGGGCAGCCAATCTCTTTCATTTGGACACGAATCTGATGAGATCTGCCTGTGTGCAGTTCGATGTGAACCAGACTGTAACGGTCGGTTTCGCCGATGACCCGGTAATCCAACACAGCATCTTTACCGCCAGCTGTACCTTTAGGAACAACGGTGACGGTATTGGTACGTGCATCTTTCAGCAGCGTGTGTTTTAACGTTCCTTGTTGTGCAGGCAGCTTGCCATGTACAACAGCCGCATATATTTTGCGGAAATGACGTCCCCGAACCGTCTCGGATAATCTTGAAGCCGCCTTCGATGTTTTGGCAAAAATCATGGCACCACCAACGGGGCGGTCAAGACGATGTACTAATCCGAGATAGACGTTGCCAGGTTTGTTATAGCGTTCTTTTAAATCCTGTTTCAGCAGTGTGAGCAAATCCGGATCACCTGATGCATCTTCCTGGGTAGGAACATTGACCGGTTTCGTGATGCCTAACAGATGATTGTCCTCAAACAGAATCGGAATATTTCCCGTTGTTTGCGAATGTTCGGACATAATCAGGACTCCCAGCGGCCCAAGATGCCGCATGGCAGATCCAGACCACTACGGGTAATTGGAAGCCCAATTTCACCAGCTGTAATTTGACCGCCGTATTGGGCAGACATCGTCATTGTCAGCATGTTGCGCAGAACGGTAGACGAAATCCCGGTTGTGTAGGAATTGACCAGCATGAATAATGGGTTATCGGACAAAATTTCCATACAGGATTTAAGGAAAGGATAGAGGTTCTCTTCCAGCTTCCATGTCTCTCCGTTAGGGCCGCGGCCATAAGAAGGCGGGTCCATAATAATCGCGTCATACCGATTGCCACGACGTTGTTCGCGCTGTACGAATTTGAATACATCATCTGTAATGAAACGAACAGGACGATCCGCGAGGCCGGATAATTGAACATTTTCTTTGGCCCACTGTACCATGCCTTTAGCCGCATCCACGTGCACAACTGAAGCTCCGGCATAAGCTGCAGCAACTGTTGCGCCGCCTGTATATGCAAACAGGTTCAGTACAGAGATGGGACGTCCTGCTCCTGCGATTTTATCCATCATCCAGCTCCAGTTAGCCGCTTGTTCAGGGAACAGACCGGTATGTTTGAAGCTGGTTGGTTTGATGTGAAATTTCAGGTTCTCATATCCGATGGTCCAGCGTTCTGGGATCGGTTTTTTCATATCCCAGCTGCCGCCACCCGAAGAACTGCGGTGATAATGGCCGTGAACCTGGCGCCATTCATTGGTTTCTTTTTCAAGGGGCCATATGATCTGTGGATCGGGTCTACGCAAAATCACATCGCCCCAACGCTCCAGCTTTTCGCCGCCTCCTGTATCGATTACTTCATAGTCCTTCCAGTTCTTTGCTACGTACATAATGATTTATCCATCCTTCAAAAGTCATTTGGATACTATTGTACAACAAAAAAGGGCCTGTACGCCAGTTGTGGTAGGCGCCTGAAAGGGTGCAGCGCCTAATAAGGTGTTGAATTTGGTCCATCACCATATACTGAAATGGAAACCGATTGAAAATTTAATTTGACAATGATAATCATTATCACATATGATTTTGATAAATTCAAATGTTACTTCTTCAGGAATAGTATGACATGATCAATAAAAAGTGAGGGAAAAATAGATGGCTAAATTGTTAGTGGCTTATGCAAGTATGACAGGAAATACGGAAGAGATTGCGGAACTGATCGTCGAAGGAATTAAACAAGGTGGGCATGAAGTGGATCTCAAGTCCGTAACGGATTGCAATGCAGCTGATGTACTTGATTATGACGGGTTTCTCATTGGGGTATACACGTGGGGAGACGGTGAACTGCCGGATGAATTCCTCGATTTTTACGAAGAGCTGGATGAGCTAGATCTGAGTGGCAAACGGGCAGCGGTGTTCGGAAGCGGGGATACTTCTTACGAGCAGTACTGCGGAGCCGTTGATCTCGCGGCAGCGAAGCTGGTGGAACGTGGGGCGGAGGTATCTCCAGAGATGCTGAAGATTGAATACAGTCCGTTGGAGCAGGAGAAGGATACGTGCCGTGACTTTGGCAAACGTTTTGCTGCTGCCGGATTACAGGTGTCCTAAGGACTCATGTTAAGACATAATGTTCAGGCAGCTCTGCAGCCGGGAATGTCAGACACACCGGTACGGCTGCTTGAAGATTACAGATTGGAAGAGATGCTGCGCAGCCCGCATCGGTTCATCCGCCCGGAACCGGAGGCTGAACAGCGCTCACCGCTGCAATGGAGACACCGTGTACAATATGCAGTCAGCCATGCAGTTAATGCCTTTTACAGTATGGACCCGGAAGTGCGCAAAGAGGTGCCTGTGCAATATTTACTCGAAAAGTGGTGGCCTAGAAAGGCAACCGGATTCGAATCGGTACTTCATTACTGGGATGTAAAAAACAAAATTACGGATGAATTATCCCTTGCAATTGCCATGAACGATGATTTGAAGCATCCGACCATTCTGTTTGAACAATGGCGAACGGAGCTTCCTACCTTGTCCATGCATCTATCCATGATCTTCCAGGCTGCCTGGCAGCCAGAGGGCTGGGATTCACTACTCATCCAAAAATATATGGTTGTCCATGATCCAAATGTGGTTGAGGCGTTCCAGCATATGGTGAGTGTGTTCTGCTGGGAAGCATTTGGCAAGCTGCCAGGCATGATCGAAATCTATTGTTTGCTTGAAGGTCGCAAGATTCGATATATCCCGGGACGTCAATCGCTTGTCCGTTCGATGGATTATATTCGACTGATTCGTGACAGCATTCCGAGCACAGAGAAGGTGGAGTCTGACCAATTTACGGTTCGGGACAAAGCCAGAGTTCATGAAGAGGTCGATCGGTGGAGAAGTGAGACTGAACCGAAAAAAAACTGGTTGATGTAAAGCAAGACAAGGGATGTTGTGATATATCGTGCAGATTAAGGAGGGATGAGCCATGTCTACCGGTTTGAGACAAGATGCAGCAAGCGGCAAGAAACGTACAGGAACTTGTGAATTCAGCCCGTTGCCTGTACCACAGTCGGTTATAAGACGGTTGCTGGATGAAGCAGATCCATCTTTATATGTGATAAGTTCAGAGCCTTGGCGGTTTATGTTGTTCGCGAATGAAGGACGTCAACTGTATCTGGAGGCGGTCAGACAGAGTTACCCACCACATTTGGCAGATCGTTACGGGGACTGGGCTACATATCAGTATACAGAAGCTATTCCGGCACATCTGGTTGTTGTAGCCCCTTCAAGTGCCAGGGAGGACCATTTATTGCCTGCAAAAGCCTGGAGCAAACGTTTTTGCATCCTGGCAGCGGAACAAGGCTTGAATGCTGTCTGGAAGATCAATGATTATCAGCAGCATCCCGTATTTATGAATTTGATGGGTCTAACGCGTGAGGAAAAAGTACTGGGTGTATTCCACATCGGTTACGGAGACCAGTCTGCACTTCGGGACACCGACGCAGGCAGACCAGCCTCTGAACTGATGACGGTCTACGACCATCTGGTTTAAACGAGGGTATCAGTCATTCCTCATTCTTATTTGCCGGTTTTGGCAATAAAATTACGAACGAGCTGACGATATGATTGATCTGCGGAGCCTGCTGAATACATCCGGTTCGAGACGGTGACGGTGTTACCAAAAAAGAACCGTTCGAACTGGGTCTGCCTGCCTCCGAATGATCCTGCTCCAAGCTCCCAGATCAGACGGAACAATGCCGTGCGTTCCTGAGATACCATATCGGTTCCTCTAAGGTACGTATCCAAGTGAGGCGCGATATTCGAGTGGAACTCCTCTTCCTGAGGCACCATAATTACACCGCTGGAGCCCAAGAGCTGTAAGATTTCAATCATCTCTGGATACAGTTTGGGGAATAAAAGGTTTGCTGCCATTAAAGGTTTGGGGGCAGGTACTATAAATCCCCGTCCATCTTCCATAGCACCGGCTTCTGCTGCCAGAGCCAGTGCTTTTAACGTTTCAAGACCGGCAAGCACCCTGGCTGTTTTCTCTATCACATGCGTTTCAGCAGCTTGGTCGAGCGTGTCAGCGAGTAACTGAATGGTGCCCAGAACAAATTCTGTTTTGGCAATATACCGGCATACGACCTGATGTCCTGCGTGAATATGAAAATGGCTTCCGCTAAAGAGGCGGCCAGACATCTCCTCATTACCGGCGAAGAATATCCGCTCATGAGGAACAAGCACATGATCAAAAATTACAATGTTATCCATCTCTTCATATCTGGAACTGAGTGGATAGTTGAAATTGGACTCGGATGCGTACGTATCCCGGCAGATAAGACTAATTCCAGGCAGGTCATTCGGTACAGCAAAAGCAAAAGCGAACGGATTTTCATCGTCGAACGGTGCTGGTGAAGGGGAAGGATACACCAGGATTTCGTCTGATGTGGCGGCCTGAGTGGCCATCATGAATGCACCATTGATGATTAGACCTTCTTCAGTGCGATCAACCACTTTGGCGGCAATGGCGTCTTCGGTCGCGTCCAATAGTCCCGAAATTTTACTGGCATGAGGCTGGATAAAGGCATGGGAGAGGGTAATATCATTATCCCGGCAGTAGGCATAGTAGTTTCTCAGATTTTCGGCGTATTGTGGCGATACTTCTTCAAGGATATCTGCCCCAGTATAAAAGGCCATAATTGCTGTGTTCATATAATCGGGTGATCGTCCCAAAAAACCATGGTGAGTCCCTGACCAAATATTCATTGCTTCTCGGCGTCTGCGCAAGTCATCCACACTGGTTGGAGGCAGAAAGGACATACCTACTGGTTTTCCGTCAGCAGGAGATGCATAAGTCATCGTATCGATTAAATGTGGATCAGACTGAAGATCGTACAACTTCGCTTGAGTTTCCATCAAACCTGCAAACGCAAAATGTTCAGAACGTTTTCCAGTAACAAGCTCTCCTTTGTACCAGCAGGGGACCGTCTGTGCATCGATCCGTTCAATATACTGTTTGCCACTTTTTACGGGCATCGTTACTCACCTCTATGGTCTATTCGTTCATGGGCAGTTTGACTGCTCTCGTAGTGTACGTCAATAGGCAGTCCAATGTGCATGAAGAGAAGGGAGTTCAGGTTTTGTTGAAAAGAGCTTGATAATAATTATCATTCTTGTTACAATAGAAAAAGAAAAAGGAACCACGAGGGCTCCTTTAACTTGTACAATTTGAATTTTTATTTTACTTCAAATGTTTTGCAATCCGTTTCAGCGGATTCACTTACTTTTTTGGAACTGTGACTCACGATGTAGATTGAAGATGCGTTGCATTTGTTCTCTTGAGCCCAGTGACGACATGAATTAACCTCACATAATACGTCTTTTGCCATGATTGATAACCTCGCTTTGATTGGATTACATTCGTTGGTATAAAAAACATCCGGAAATGGCAAGTTGCCGCTTGCAAATCTGGAAAAATTTTGTGCTCTCTCGAGTAAAAAGAGGGCTTTTTTGCATTATACACAACGATGCATATTTAGAATAGCAAATTTTACTGCCTCTTGCAACAAATTGGACGAGACCTTGAGCAAAATGATGGACAAGTCACTGAAACTTTGCAAAGAGGTCGTATTATGATATGATTTAATAGTAATAATTACGATTAAACAATCGTTAACTTTATGTATGAGATTGAATCAATAGGATTTAACTTGGATGATCTCTTGAGACATAGAAGAAGGAGAACGATCAACGATGAGCAAAACCAACCATATAAATCGGATACCCCGAGCGAAAGGCATCGATATGGCCGCTTTTTATTCACCGAAAGAGTGTGGAAGCAAGGCAAAGCATATTGTATTCTCTGCAGACAATGAACGGGTTGTGGAGGAGTTTATTACCATTCTCGGTATGAAAGATCAGTTTGCAGAACATGATGTGCCAATGCCGAACAAAATGGTAATGTTTGGTCCTCCGGGTACAGGCAAAACCTTAACGGCTTTCCATCTTGCACACCGACTTCAGCTTCCGCTTGTCCTTGTAAGACTCGATGCTATTATTCATAGCCACCTAGGGGAGACGGGAAGCAATGTCCGTAAATTATTTGAATATGCACGGGCTAATCCCTGTGTGCTATTTCTAGATGAATTTGATGCCGTAGGTCGTACACGTGAAAGTAATGATGAGGTTAAAGAAATGGCTCGTGTCGTCAATACATTGTTGCAGTGTCTTGATGAATTTGATGGTGACAGCATTCTGGTTGCCGCTACGAATCTGGAGACACAGCTGGATCATGCGATATGGCGGCGATTTGATACCAAAATGACTTATGGGATGCCGGATGACTCGAGCCGTAGATTGTATATTAGCAAGCTGATGGGGCAGTTTGCGCAGGAGAGCCGACTGGAAGAATTCACGTGTGAACGCCTCACAGGATGCAGTTATGCGGATGTAGAGCAGATTGTCTTGAAGGCTAAGCGAAAAGCCATTATTGCCAGCAGCCCATTACATGAGCAATTCATTAATGACGCTTATGCAGAATATATGCCGCGGGTACTGACCACATAGCATGTATATGAATATCAGCGACCACTGTCACATAATGAATAGCCCGGTTCCTATGAAGGAATGTCGGGCTATTCAATATTTCAGCAAACTACATAGACCGTTTGTTTTTGATTCTTTGGCAGATGAAGTAAGACCATTTATGAAAATGCATGCATTGAATTAGGCGTTAGCCGTTGCGCGGTAAGGTGGTTCAATCTCTGTTTTTTCAAGACTAGACCATCGTGGCAAAGTTAAGGTGAAAAGGCTGCCTTCAGGACTGCTGGAGGTCAGGGATAAATCCCCTCCCTGAGCTCGAGCAAGCAAACGGCTATAGGTCAGTCCCAGACCTAGCCCGCGGGTACGGCGTTTTTTGATCTCGCCACGGTAAAAACGTTCGAAGATCTTGGGTTGATCTTCTTTTGTGATACCCGTACCGTTATCCTGCACATCAACAAACAAGTTTTCCGCCTCGGTGCGCAGACGGATATTAAAGATGGCAGCTTGGTCGGAAGCGGCTGCTTGCAGTCCGTTATTAAGCAGGTTGACAATAATCTGCTGAATCCGAAGTGTATCACCGATGGTATAGAGGGTACCCGAAGGTGTGTGCAATTCAATCTCGGGAGACTTGTCCTCATAAGCAATTTTCCACTGATAGATAATCTCATCCACCAGCAAATTCAAATCTATGCGTTCCCGACGAACAGCAACACTTCCAGCGCTCATCGCATTGTAATCCAGCAGATCAGCGACCATACGTTCCATTCGTTCGGATTCTTTGAGTGCGATGTCCAGGAATTCCTTTGCTTCCTCCGGACTGACGATATCGTCCCGGACAGCCATCACGAGTCCTTTAATGGACGTTACCGGTGTTTTCAATTCATGGGTTACCCCAGCAAGTGACAGGGCACGCCATTCCTCCAATTGCTGCAAACGGATGGACATCTCGCGAAAAGATTCAACGAGTTCATTCATCTCCCGTTCCCGTGTGTTCAGATCCAAATTGACTTCATAATTTCCGTTTCGAATCTGCTCTGCGGCATGGGCGACCTGACGAATAGGCCTGGAGAGCTTGCGGGACAGGAGGTAGATTGTAAACCAACCACACAGAATTAAAGCAACGAACAGGATGCATACCACAAGCATCGTTTCCGGATTGTATGCAATGGATTTTTTGGACTGCATGACCCACACTTTACCAAGCGTCTGATCGTCATCTGTGACATTGACCGTCACCCCGGCGAATTTTTTGTTTCTTGGTTCACGTAGGTCATCAGACAGCCGATTATATACATCTTGCTGCGTCATTTTTGGTTTGGAATAGATCAATTGATTATTGTTGTCGAGCACCATAATACAAAAGTAATTATCTGTATTGAAAAGCTTGGTTCGCTTGTCCACGAGTCTGTCGAGATCCGGGGGAATATGCAGTTTGTTATCCGCTCCTGTTACCTTTTCGGCAATTTCCAGCCCTAGCAGCTGGGCCGTTTTGAGACCTTTTTCAATGGAAGTAGTTCTGATCCAGTAAAGTGCCCCTGCAACAATAATGGTGAAACCAATACAGAGGATTAGAAAATATCGAAGTGTCCAGTAGGACAGAATGGATGTTTTACGTTTGGTTGTATTTCGTTTTAGTTGGCGATCCAAAATTGATACCCCATTCCCCGTAAAGTCCGGATTTCTCCCGTTTCAGGCAGCCAGTGGGATAACGCCTGACGCAGCCGTTTGATCGACAGGTCCACAGCCCGGTCACTTCCGTCATAGTCCATGCCCCATACCTGTTCAATCAGATGGTCCCGGGTGAATGTGCGGTTGGGGTATTCCGATAGAAACAGGAGCAGTGACAAATCACGTGGTGTGAGTGCAACCTCGGCACCGTTCAAAAGTACCTGTTTGGCAGCCAGATCAATGACCAGATTGCCAAAATATCGTTTGCCTTCACCTTCAGCTGTCCAGTGTGGATTGCGGCGAAGCACAGCATTGACTCTGGCGACTACTTCCTCGGGCACAAAGGGTTTGCTCATATAATCGTCAGCACCGGCATTCAGCCCGTTAAGACGGTCCTGAATATCATCCAGTGCGGTTAACATGATGACGGGACAAGCACTTTTTTCGCGGATGATTCGTAGCAGATCCCAACCGTCCATTCCGGGCAGCATCACATCCAGCAAGACCAAGGAAGGCACATCCGAATCAAATAAAGTTAGGGCAGTGGGTCCATCCGCTGCATGACGAACGTCGAATCCCGCTTTTCGAAGATAGGCAGCCAGCACACGGCCAATGGCTTGTTCATCTTCGACGATGAGTATGGATTTCAAGAAAGTGTCTCCTTTCACTTCAGAAGCTTGTGTACTGATTTTACATGAGCGGAAGCACAAAGCCAATCATGCAATTATTTTCAGAAAAAAATGCGTTACACGTCATCTCTTGACGTCATCCTGACACATTGGGCTGGTAAGATGCTGATAAATAACCAACTTATACAGTTACCCATTGGAGGAAATAGAGATGAATAAAAAGACAAAAACATGGATGATCTCAGGTGCGGCAGCAATCGTCATTCTTGGAGGCGGAGGGTACTATTTCGCGAACAGTTACCTGGGCAACAACGTTGAGATTGAACAGGTACTTCCTGCCAGCACTGCAGCGTCCACAACGGAAGCCGGATCGGACAGTGGTACAAGTGTATCCAACGTTGCAGCAGGAGCAGAGCAATTGAATGGAGACTGGAGCATTAGCGAAGGTTCGAAAGTATATTTTTCGGTAACGACATCCCGGGAAACGGTCAATTTTGCGGACGAGCAGGTTAGTGGAAACTTGACCCTTAATGTAGACGATGCATCCCAGATGAAAGCGGATGGACAGATCGAGATGAGTGACATTGATTCAGGCAATAGCCAGCGGGATGGACATGTGAAAGAAGCTGATTTCTTCGATGTTTCCACCCATCCACAAGCTACATTTACGGCTAACTCATTTGAAGGTGTACCAACGGAATGGGCGACAGGACAGACCGTAGACTTTAAAATGAACGGCACCCTAACGGTAAAAGGCATTGAGAAAGAGGTTGCGTTTGACGTAAAAGCCGCTTATGAAAATGACCAGGTACTGTTGTCCGCCACAACGATGGTGACCTTTGAAGATTTTGGTATGGAGAATCCACATTCGGTGGTCCTTTCTACAGAAAATGACATTCAGGTTCAACTGGAGCTGAAGCTCAGCAAGTAAGTTTCTCGGCATGATTGAATATAAGTGATGCTAAAATTCCATAAAGTGTAGACCGAAATTCTACTTATTCATACTTTTAGTAACAGACAGAATCTGTTCCAATCCGCCCGTGTGGCGGAGGGGGCAGATTTTTTCTGTGAAGAATGGAAATCGATCCACGGCGAGCAAGGAATTACCAAGCATTCAGTTAAAATAACTGCTGTTTCCTTGGCATAATACCGTGTCCTCGTTTGATATAAAGCGCTTACAATGATAATGATTTACAACATTCATTGTTCAACTTGAACCAAACAAACGATAAGGGGGAGATCAAGCGTGCACAAAAGATACATAAGCGGCTGTCTCGTATTACTGATGTTGTTCTGTGATTTGGGTCTGGCAGTTCGGCCCGCAGCGGCAGCGGCGAAAGTAAATGTTGCGCTGAATAAGGCGGTTACGGTCAGCTCAGAGGATCTACAATGGGAGGGCTATAAAGAAAAAGCGGTGGATGGTAATGGAGATACAAAATGGAGTGCGAATAGTCCTACTTCAGTAGATCAACCGCATTGGCTGACGGTAAACTTGGGAGCTTCATACAACCTTTCCGGTGCGGAACTAACGTGGAAGGATGCAAACGAGGTTGTGAAGTTTTTGGTGGAGGTTTCTGAGGACGGAAATACTTGGACATCTGTGGCAGATCATTCTGCCAACGATAAAGCGGAATCACAGGTCATTCTGGATTTCCAGGCTGAAGCGGTCCAGTACGTAAAAGTCACAATTCCTTATTATGCGGGTACCGACTGGTGGCCAGGCATTTCTGAGCTTCAAATCTGGGGAGAGGAAGAGGTACGGAATCCGGCAGACATCGTGAATTACGATCCGGTCAACGTGTCTACCGTAAGTCGTACTGCTCCTATTCTGCCAGCAAAAGTCACTGCACATTATCAGAATGGGAAATCGGGCCTTGTCCCGGTTGCATGGGAGGAAATTAATCCTTCACAATATGCATCAGCCGGCAGCTTTACCGTTACAGGTGATGTATATGGGGCTCCCATTCAACCTGAAGCTACCGTTACAATAGAAGGATACCGCAGTGATTTTGTCAGAGGGGTGGATATTTCCACGTTAACGGCCATTGAGGATAATGGAGGTTATTATCTGGACAGCAATGGAGCTGAGCGCGATCTGCTCGATATTCTAAAAGACCGTGGCGTGAACTATGTGCGGCTTCGTCTGTGGAATGATCCACAGAAATCCAATGGGTACAACGACAAGAAAGATGTGATTCGTCTTGCCCAGCGGGTAAAAGAGAAAGGCATGAAAATCCTGCTCGACTTCCATTATTCCGATGAATGGGCGCATCCCGGTCAGCAGCTTCGTCCGAAGGCTTGGGAAAATCTCTCGTTCGAGGACTTGAAGACGGCGGTGTATGATTACACGCGTGAAGTGGTAGGCGAGATGAAGGAAGCGGGCGCGATGCCAGACATGGTACAGATCGGTAACGAAATCAACAGTGGCGTGTTAAACGGATTGAAGAGTAATGTCAACTTTGATGAAAACGTTGCCTTACTTCAGCGAGGAGTGGATGGCGTTCGCGCGATTCAAGGTGGAGATCAGGTTCAAATCATGATCCATCTGGCTGAGGGGGGCAAAGCCGATACATTTGACTGGTATTTCGGCGAATTGCAGAAACGTCATTTGGAGTATGATATTATCGGCCTGTCCTATTATCCATTCTGGCACGGAACATTCGCAGATGTGCGCAAAACGATGAATGAGGTATCCGCGAAATATGGAAAAGAAGTCATTATTGCTGAGACGTCATATCCATTCTCGTATAAAAACGGGGATGCTCACGGCAATATTATTGGCAACCCGGAAACGCTGAATGTGGGAGGTGCTACCTTCCCGGCAACCGTACAGGGACAATATGATGCCATTGCGGGCATTATGGACATGATCTCACAAGTTCCGGATCAGAAGGGAGCGGGATTCTTCTATTGGGAGCCTGCATGGATTGCAGCCAATGTAGGCTGGATTGCTTCCGAGGGAGACGCATGGGAGAATCACGCCATGTTCGATTATGACGAATATCCGGCGAATGGCGGTTACTCGTATGAAGGGCGTGCTCTGCCTTCGCTGGACGTGTACAAACGTGGCCTGGAGATTCTGCCTGCAGATCGGAAAGAGTTGTCAGCAGCCATTACACATGCAAAGGCGCTGAAATCCAGTGATTTCACTTCTGAAAGTTGGACCACACTTGCTCCAGCCATTGCAGCAGCCGAGAATACGTACAAATTGGCTTATACATCTAGTGGTGTGACACAACAGGATACAGACGCTGCGACTGCCGCTCTTAATGAGGTTATGGAGCAGCTTGATGTTATAGCGGCGAATCGAAACGCTCTTGAGGCAATCATTGCCGAAGCCAAAACATATAAACAAGCAGATTGGTCTGCTGCAACATGGGCTGTTCTGACCAAGGCTCTTACTCGTGCAGAACAGGTTATGACAGACCCAAGAGCTACCCAGACCGAGGTGAACACTGCAACAAAACAAGTGGAAGCAGCCATCCATCGTTTGTCCAATGTAGACAAAACTGAGCTGACACAGTTTATCGGTGAAACCCAGCAGTTGACCGAATCTTCGTATACTCAGCGAAGCTGGGCAAACCTGAAAGCGGCATTGTTATCAGCAATCACGGTCAGAGACAAGCAGAATGCCATACAATCGGAAGTGCAGGAAGCTCTGACTATACTGCAAAAAGCGAATAACAACCTTGTTTTGCTGGAGGCATTAACAACAGGCAAGACAGCTACTGCATCAAGCAGTGCAGGTACAGGTGGTGGAGAAGCTAACTCGCCTGGGGGAGCGATTGACAGTAATCCTAATACTTCATGGGGGACAGATCAGAGCGTAGGTAGCTGGTGGCAAGTGGATCTGGGGGCAACCGCTGTGATCCGTAAGCTGGAAATGTCCATGTGGAGTGGAGGCATTAAATACAAGATCGAAGTGTCCAAAGATAACGAGAATTTTGTCAAAATTGTAGATACAACGAGTGATGTGGTTGTATCCACCAGTCCAAGACATATCCTGCTCGCAGGCACGGAGGCGCGTTATATTCGACTGACCATTACCGCAGGTTCTGAGTGGGTAGGCTTTATGGATTTTGAAGCTTACGGGGTGTTCCCGGCAGACAAATCTGCCCTGGAGACTACAGTGAATTCCGCTGGGCAGCTGCATCAAAGTGATTACACGGCCGCAAGCTGGAATGGGTTTGCACAGGCACTGTCGTTTGCCCGCTTACTCATGGATGATGCAGAAGCCAGTGCACAGGAAATCAGTGCTGCGGATAATGCCTTGAAAGAGGCGGTTAGTCAGCTTGTACGGCAAGAGTCGACCCCGGGTCAGCCGTCACAGCCTGGTCAACCTGCGCAGCCTTCCACGCCTGGGTCTTCGCAGAATCCTTCTGTAAAGCCGCTTGTTGAATCGGGCAGTCCAGGAGAGAGTGGTTCCATTACACTCAAAGGTACAAGTACGGGTGCGGGCACCTATGTGATTCAACCTGATATGAAGCAGTTATCTCAAACGATTAACGGAATGGGAGCAGGGAGCAAAAAGCTCACCTTGATTGCAGATGTTCCTAAGGATACTAAGGCTGTGTCCTTTCAACTCAACGCAAACCAACTTCAGGAATGGGCACGTACTCAGGCATTACAGTCGCTTGAACTGACCATGAAGCAGACATCTGTCCGTATCCCACTAGGTTTATTGAAGGATACTGGTAGTGAAGATAGGGCTACGCTGGATGTCATTCTGGCCGAAGACTCTACAGCCAATCTGTCAGAAGTGCAAAAGAAAGCCATCGGTAACCGCAATGTGGTCAGTGTGGATCTGCTGTTAAACGGAGAGCCGTTACAGTGGACTGATAGATCCATTGAAATCGCGATGTCGAATGTTCAAAATCCCAATGCAGAGGACGTTGTGCTGGTTATCCAATCCCTTTTGCCAAACGGTGAAATGAAACCAGTAACCTTTACTCAATATGATGAAATGACCCAAAGTCTGGCTTTCAAGCCGCTTCAAGCAGGTCGTTTCGTGGTTACTGAAGTACAGGTGCCGTTGAATGACTTACAATCCCACTCCTGGGCCATTAAAGAGGTTCAGAATCTGTATGGCAAAGGAATCATTTCAGGCATGACAAATACCCAATTCAGCCCGCAAGGAGAACTGACACGTGCACAATTTCTGCAAATGATCATGAAGGGGATTGGCGAATCACGCTTGCCGGAACCGTCCACTTTGACTCCAATGGATGTTAAGAATGGTCAGTGGTATTCAGATTCCGTACGCCTTGGTCTGGAGATGGGAATCGTGCAAGGCCGAGCAGATGGATCGTTTGCAGCAACTGAACGTATTACCCGTGAGGACATGGCCGTGATGTTAAACCGTGCGATACAGGTCATGAAGCAGAACACCAGTGCAGCCGTTGATTCTTCATCAGATGGTATCGAATTCAATGACAACGCAGATATCGCTGAATATGCAAAACAAGCTGTTGCAGCGATGCAGGAGCAAGGCCTGCTTCAAGGAATGGCAGATGGATCGTTTGCGCCTAAACTGCATGCTAATCGTGCACAGGGTGCAGTCGCTGTAGCCAGAATGATGGAGCAGATTTATAAATTCTAAGTGTATATATGATATAGGGATCGGGTCTTTCTGCTCGATCCCTATGTTTATACATTCAACAAAATGGTAGACAGTAAGTAATCAATTCTGCTATGATTCCAATGATAATGATTACCATTATCACAAAAGCACTGAATTATAGGGGGCATCATGTTTATGTTTAAATCCAAATCGATTCTTTCCATTTGCACGTTATTTATTGTGTTTGCGCTAGTTCTTGCGGGCTGCGGAAATGCAGGAAAGACAACGGATGAAACGGGGAGCGGATCAGGGCAGACGACTGAGAATCAGGAATCCACTGGAACCGATACGGCTCAGAATGAATCAACGGAAAGTGAAACACGCGAGTATCAGACGGATAAAGGGATGGTTACCATTCCTGCACATCCGAAACGCATCGTGACCGATTACTACGGGGGCGAAATTCTGTCTGTAGGTGGTAATCTGATTGGTGTGGAGCCGAGTGCCTTCGATAATCCGTTTATTAAGGACAAGCTGAAAGACACCACAGACGTGGGTTATCCGGTTAACGTGGAGAAGACGCTGGAATTACAGCCTGACTTGATCGTTGTCATGTATGATGATAACTACGAGGAACTGTCCAAAATTGCACCAACCGTGCATATCCCATATGGTACAGCGACAGATATCTACAAGACAGTTGAGCTGTTTGGTGATTTGATTGGTCAACCGGAGCAGGCGAAGGCGTTCATTGCCGATTATGAGGAAAAGGCGGCAGCAGGACGCGAGAAGCTGAAAGGCATCGTGGACGAAAATACGACCGTAGGATTATACGAATTGACGGACAAAGGAGATCTGTGGATCTTTGGCGACAACGCAGGCCGGGGCGGACAAGTGGTATACAATGCTTTGAAGCTGAAAATGCCGAGCAAGGTGAGCAAAGACAATCAGACCGTGCAGCTATCGCTTGAAGTACTGCCGGAATACGCTACCGATTACATGTTCATGACGGTGTACGATCCTGAGAAAAAAGGCGAAGCGCTGAAGGAATTCAAACAGTCCAAAGTATGGAATGGTCTGAATGCGGTGAAGAATCACCGATTCTTCGAGAATGATTTTGACACATTCTATCGATATGATCCGATCGCCATTACAGCGCAGATTGATTTGTTTGTTGATCTGATCTTGAAGAGCGCTGAACAAAATAAATAAATGATGAACGTTGATTAACAACGTGGTGACTCCTAATGTTAGGCTAGCGCCTCTCAAATCTAACCCATTATGAGTTGTCATTACTGACTATAATTATAGAAAATCGACCTATCTCAAGGCTTTTGCCTAAGGTAGGTCTTTTTTTGATGTCAAAAGCAAAAAAAGTTGTTAATGTCATATTGACAATATCAAATTCATTTGTTATCATTTCGATAATATCAAAACGACAATATTAAGAAATGGGGAATGAGCAATGTTTGGATTCCGATTCGTGAAGTTTCAACCCAGTGAGTACGTAATGAAAGTGAAGAATGGGCAGGTGCAACGTCAAGGTGTGGGTTTGTCCTTCTACTATTATGAGCCGACGACATCGGTGGTGGTTCTGCCTGTATCTTCGGTGGATGTGCCCTTTATGTTCGAAGAAATAACAGCCGATTATCAAACCGTTACGGTTCAGGGTCAACTGAGCTATCGTATCGTTGATTATATGAAAATCACCCAAAGCTTGAACTACACGTACAATTTGCGCAAAAACAGATATATCTCCGACGATCCTGGCAAATTGGATCAACGTGTAATTACGACCGCCAAGGTGTTAACCAAAAAACATCTGGAGCAAATGCCCCTGAAGGAAGCAATCCAATCGAGTGAACGGCTGGCCAGCAGCATGAAACGGGAAGTGGTGCAGAGTGAGGAACTGGAGAAATTGGGTGTAGAGCTGATGAGTCTGTCCATTCTGGCCATTTTGCCCAATAAAGAGACGATGCGCGCACTGGAAGCACAAGCGCGGGAAGAGATTTTACGCCAGGCCGACGAAGCACTTTATGTACGTCGCAATGCATCCATTGAACAGGAGCGGATAGTGAAGGAGAATGAACTGAATACGGAAATTGCCGTGGAGACGAAAAAACAGCAGATTCGAGAAACGCAACTACATGCCGAGCGTTCGGTGAAACAGAAACAAAATGAGATGGAACAGGAACAGCTTCAATTCAATACGGCGATGGAGGAACGGAAACAACAGCTCATTGAATTAACGATTGCCAATCAGAACGCCGAAGCTGATGCCAAAGCCTATGAAATTGCTGCTGTGATGAACTCGTTACAACAGGTGGAGCCTAGTGTGCTACAGGCGATGGCTAACATGGGTATGAACTCGGATAAACTGATTGCCCTTGCATTCCAGGAGATGGCTGAGAATGCCGGGAAAATTGGACAGCTTAACATTTCGCCGGATCTGCTGCAAGGACTGATGAATCCACCGACAAGAGAACAGGGAGGTCGGGCACGATGAGACTTGGGAAGGCAAGCCAGACTGTAACCACACACACTGCGGGAAGAGAACCAATGACCGAATACAAGTTGATTCTAGTCAAACGCAGAACGAGGCTGGAAGAATTGGTGGTCCGCTATAACACAGTCCAACAGGCCCAGTTCTATATTGAACGTCTGGGAGCTGACTTCAGTGATTACCTGGAGGAAGACAGACGTTATTATCATTCCGTGCAGCAGGCCCAGCTGCAGCTTAGCCAACTGGGCCGGGTTCAGACGATTGATCGGGAACATGTACCCAACTTTATTTTTGGAGCGCAAGATATTGTGGTAGTGATTGGGCAAGACGGACTTGTTGCCAATACGCTTAAGTACGTAACCGAGCAGCCGCTCATTGGTGTAAATCCTGATCCGATGCGTTGGGATGGGGTACTGCTGCCATTTACTGTGGAGGATCTGAGCTTCATTATACCTGATGTGATTCGTAAACGTCGCTCGCTGAAAGAAGTGACTCTGGCCAAAGTGGAGCTGAATGATGGGCAGTATCTCTATGGCGTCAACGATCTTTTCATTGGCCGAAAGACGCATGTATCTGCTCGTTACGAAGTTCGTATGGGTTCATCGGTAGAACAACAATCCTCCAGCGGAGTGATTGTATCCACGGGAATGGGATCGACTGGCTGGTTCAAAAGTGTGCTAGCAGGTGCTGCCGGAGTCGTGGGCTCGGAAGCGTGGCAGCACATCCAATCGGGTGAAGCGTTCATCCCCAATAGAGATAGCATAAGCTCTCATTCAAACTCAAACTCTAAAGGAAAAGGTTATTCAGAAGCACATACCGCGGTTACAGCGTCTGCACAGGGAAGCATGAGTAGCATGAATCACTTCGGCTGGGATGCACCTTATCTATATTTTACAGTACGTGAACCTTTCCCCAGCCGGACGACTGCAGCCAATCTGGTGTTCGGACAGATTCATCCGAACCAGCCTTTGCAGGTTGTCTCCCAGATGCCGGAGGACGGTGTTATTTTCAGTGACGGGGTAGAACAGGACTTTCTCGAATTTAATTCCGGAGTGGAAGCAACTATTGGCTTGGCAGAGAAACGTGGACGTTTGGTGGTCTAATCCTTTATTTCCAATCCGTTTTTGACTAGAATGGTAAACTAGATGTAGAGAATATGTCAGGGAACGGAAAGAAGGTTGACGATGCAATCCATATTATTGGTTGAAGATGATGCGAAGCTCGCCGGACTGCTGGCGGCATATCTGATCCGAAACGGTTTTCAAGTGCAGATTGTGACAGATTTCCGTCATGTTTTGGATGAATTCATGCAGATCGGCCCGGATTTGGTATTAATGGATGTGAATCTGCCTCAGTTTGATGGCTACTACTGGTGCAGACAGATCCGTTCGCATTCCATATGTCCCTTTCTATTTATTTCGGCTCGTGACAGTGGCATGGATCAGGTTATGGCGCTGGAACATGGTGCGGATGATTATATTACGAAGCCTTTCCAATATGAGGTCGTACTTGCTAAAGTTCGTAGCCATCTGCGTAGAGCATATGGGATGTATGCAGCTGTTCAACCAGAAATGAAAGTGAAAAATGGCTCTATGCTACTGTACCCCGAAAGATATGTGCTGGAGTTCGATGGTCGTTCCGTGGAGCTGACACAGAAGGAATCCATATTGGTTGAAGCGCTGATGGCCAAGGCAGGTCGGGTAGTAGGCCGGGAACGTTTACTTGAACTGATGTGGGAAGATCAGCATTTTATTGATGATAATACGTTGAATGTGTACATTACACGTGTTCGCCGCAAGCTGAAGGATCTGGGGGCTGAAGAAGTTTTGGAAACCGTTCGCGGAGCGGGCTACCGATTGCTTGATTTGGAGTCACCTGTCCAAGAGGACCGTCAATGAAACTGTTCTTAAGAGATCAGCTACCCCTCATCGGATTTTATTTGCTGCAAATGCTGCTTGTCCCATGTGTATATTGGCTTTCAGGTGAGGATCGCCCCATGAGAATTGTTTTTTATGGCATGTTTTTGAGTACAGTGGTATTGCTCGTTTATCTGACCGTGCGTTATTTCCAACTCCATCCATATTACCGCGTGCTCCAGCAGCCACAACGGCTGGTACAGGAGCCTTTCCAATCACTCGGTAATGCCCCTGTGGCTAATTCTTTACAGGAATTGATGCATGAACTGGAGCGTAACCGTCAGAATGAGATGGGTCAATTGCGTATTCATAGTGAGCAGCAGGTTGTATTTATGAACCGTTGGGTCCATCAGATGAAGACCCCCTTGTCCATTATTCAGTTGACCCTGGAAGATGTGGATGATGATAAAACGGCAGGCAGCATACAGGATGAGCTGGATAAAATGCGCAAAGGGTTGGAAATGGTACTTCATTCTTCACGCCTGGAACAGTTCGAAGGGGATTTTCGCGTAGAGCTTCTGTCTCTACCCGAGGTGGTTCGAAGCAGCGTAGCCGAGAATCGACGTTTGTTTATTCGCAGAGGAATTACGCCGGATATCCGAATGGACAACGAGCTTCAAGTCTATAGTGACTCCAAATGGCTGCGGTTCATGTTTACCCAGATTTTGACCAATGCCGTCAATTACTCAGATAGCAAAGCAGGTAAAAAAGTCATGATTACTGGCTATGTTGAGGAAGAACGAATCGTATTAGATATTCAGGATCAGGGTATCGGCATATCGGCTGAAGATATTCAACGTGTGTTTAATCCTTACTTCACCGGAGAACGGGGAAGACAGTATCATGAATCTACGGGTATGGGACTGTATCTGGTCCGTGAGATCAGTAGCCGTTTGGGTAACCAGATTGAATTGTTCTCCAAGCCGGATGAAGGAACATTGGTCCGATTCAGCTGGATCAATCGAAAATAGAGGTGCTTTGCCTATGGGTGAGGTGCTTTTTTTTATGGAATAGGAAGAAGGGGGAACATAACCTTAAACGCTTTGTAAGGAAAGTTTAAGGTTAATCGATAGCAGGGCTGTAGGAGGTCGTTTAGGATAAGGATATGAAAACAAAGCATAGTTTAGTTGGAGGGGAAACACCTATGGAAATGTTGCAAGTTTCGGCACTAAACAAAGTGTATCAGGGCAAAGTGCAGACTCAAGCCCTTAGTGATATTCATCTGACCATCAAGCAGGGTGAATTTGTAGGGATTATGGGACCATCGGGCAGTGGGAAAACGACGTTGCTCAATATGGTCTCGACCATTGATGAGCCAAGTTCAGGCAAGGTGATGATTAATGGCATGAATCCGTTTGATATGAAAAAGAAAGAACTCGCCATGTTCCGACGCCGGGAACTCGGGTTTGTATTTCAGGATTTTAATCTGCTCGATACCTTGACCGTTGCTGAAAATATAGTACTCCCGTTGACGCTGGACAAGGTCAAGCTGAAGGAGATGGAGAGCAGACTCGATCGGATTACCACTCACCTTGGAATTGATCACATTCTGGATAAACGCGTTTATGAAATCTCGGGCGGACAGCGGCAGCGTACAGCCATTGCCAGGGCCATGATTAATATGCCATCCATCGTACTTGCCGATGAACCGACAGGTGCACTGGACTCCACGTCATCTCAAGCGGTAATGGAATCACTTGAACAGATCAACCAGCAAGAGAAAACAACGATTATGTTGGTCACACATGATCCACTTGCCGCAAGTTATTGCCATCGAATTGTGTTTATCAAGGATGGCAAGCTCGCAGCCGAGGTGCATCGTGGTGATAACCGCCAGACGTTTTTTCAACGGATTATTGATACATTATCCTTCTGGGGAGGGAATTCGCATGAGCTTTCCTCAGTTCGCCTTTAACAACATTCGCCGGAACGGGCGAGCGTACATTGCCTTTTTCCTAAGCAGTGCATTTATGGTCATGATATTCTTCGCGTATGCGATGTTTATCTACCATCCGTTTGTTGAGAAATTGCCAATTGGCAAGACCACCGCAGCGGGAATGCAGGTTGCCTCCGTCATCGTATACGTTTTCGCGATCTTCTTCGTTATGTATTCCATTAGTGCTTTTCTGAAATCACGGAACAAGGAGTTCGGTATTCTAACCATCTTGGGCGCAGAACCGGGACAGATTCGAAGACTGGTCATTCTGGAAAATATGTTTATCGGATGTCTGTCCATTGTGGCTGGAATAGGTGGAGGTATGTTATTATCCAAGCTGTTCCTCATGTTAACCACCCGATTTATCGGTATGGAAGATCTGCCTTTTTATTTCCCTGTGAAGGCCATGTTGATTACGGTGATTGCTTTTTTAGTACTGTTCTTTTGCATTTCTCTATTCACACTGGTCTTTATCGGAAATAAGCGGACATTGGAGCTGCTAACGGGTACGAACAAACCCAAAAAGGAACCTAAAGCATCTTGGGTATTCTCTATTCTTGGGCTTGCGCTTCTGGCTACGGGATTCATTGTGCTTTACGGCAGTTTGTCGGGTGAGAGCATTCTGATCGCTGCTGTGACAGGCATTGCCGGTACGTATTTTTTCTATTCGCAGCTTTCCGTGCTGGCCATTCGTCTGTTGAAGCGTAATCGCAAACGGGTGTGGCATGGTACACGCTTGCTGTGGATTTCCGAGATGAGTTATAAAATAAAAGATAACGCACGCATGCTGTTTATGGTGACGGTAGTTATTGCGATTGCTTCCATGAGTGCAGTAGTCATTTTGTCTCTGGATCAACAGAATCGACAAGTATTTAGAGATAACCAGTTTCCGATTCGTTATAACGTGTACAGTGCATCGGAAGAGCCTAACATGGCACCCGTCAATGAGGTTCTTGATGCTGCGGGTCTTCAATATCAGGAAGCTTATCTGGAATATTTTTGGACAAGTACGGATGACAATGGCATCAGTGTGATGTCTATAAGTGATTTCAACCAGTTCAACACAATCCAGAACAAACCGATATATACTCTCGCAGATCATGACAGTATATTCATTGATTCACGCAATGCGGAGAAGCCACGACACGAAGAAAGATTTCGTGCTTATGCCAAGGGTGATCAGTTAACGTTGGCTATGAATTCAGGGCCTGTTACACTCGATATTAAATACACTGAAATTGAACCGGAATTCTACGGGCTTCTGTATACCTCAGCCCTAGTTATTGTAAGTGATAAAGAGTTTAAGGCTCTTGCCGGACAATTGGACAAAGATGCTGTTTCCGGTAAATATCTTTATCATATCCCTTCATGGGGGGGATCAGTGCCTGGTCGGCAATCATCGGAAGTGATGGTGAGCGATCGTTTGGAGGGCATGGATGAGATCATTAGAAATAACTCTAATGATAAAGACTTTTCCGGCTTTTTCACGACGCGATATGCCGATTTCGAAGCATTCAGACAGACAACGGCACTTTTTACCTTTTTGGGGATATTCATTGGACTGATTTTCTCCATCTCTTCAGCCAGTTTTCTGTATTTCAGACTGCATACGGATCTGGAGGCAGATGGGAAAATGGTGCACTCTCTCTCGAAAATGGGGCTTAGCTTTCAAGAGATGAAACGATCATCGACGATCCAGATTGCCATTCTTTTTTTCTTCCCGATTCTGATCTCAATTTTTGAAACGCTCGTTGTTGTTAAGCCGTTTCTGACTGAATTCGGTATTACGAATTATACTGTTCCGGTATTAACCGTATTTGGTGCATTTCTGCTGGCACAGACCTTCTATTTCTTCGTCATTCGTTCAAGATATATATCTTCACTACGCAAAATGATGGTTTAGAGTTAGCGGTTTTTTATTAACCTGGTCATGTCCCCTGTTTTTGTTGTCTATGCTCCGGTTAATGGAGTGATAGATCATATATGAACATGAGAGGGGTCATCCCGGATGTGGACTGCATTCATGTGGGGCGGCATCTCCGCCTCGGCTGTTGTCATAGGAGCACTTGCTGCGCTGTTTCTAAAAATTCCGAAACGAGTTATTGGCTGGATCATGGCTTTTGGTACAGGGACCCTGATTGGTGCAGCCGCATTTGAATTAATTGGGGATGCGCTCAATGATGGGGGGATTGTGCCGACGGCGATTGGATTTACCTCTGGGGCCGTAGTGTACACGCTGTTCGATTTGCTCATTTCCAGTAAAGGGGGAGCGGGGCGCAAGCGTTCGGAAAAGGCCGGGAACGGAGATTCCAGCCAGAGCGGACTTGGCATATTTGCAGGGACGGTCATGGATGCCATTCCCGAATCAATCATGTTGGGGGCCAGTCTGCTCGCCGGGAACGGTGTCAGTGTGGTGTTGGTTGTTTCTATCTTTGTCAGCAATATTCCTGAAGGCCTGTCCAGTACGGTTGGATTACAACACAATAAATACTCCCGCTCCAGGATTATCCTCATGTGGCTGGGTGTACTGATCATCTCTGCACTTGCTGCATTGGGAGGATATATGTTCCTGGAGCAGCTCCCCGATGAGATGGCCGCGGCTATTGGGGCATTTGCCGGAGGAGGCATTATTGCGATGATCTGCTCCACCATGATGCCGGAAGCGTTCGAAGAAGGTGGGCCGGTAGTGGGTTTTATCGCTTCCATGGGATTGCTTGTATCCCTTTTGCTTGACCTTTGATTCATTCAGTTTAATAGGGGAAAGAGTACCTTTCAGATGATGATCTGGAGTAAGGTGCTCTTTTTTACGTTATGTTTTCTTGTGCTAATCCCTGGAGTTACATATAATTTTAGGTAGAACAACTGGGAAATGTTGAGTGATTGCTTTTAGCGATTGTCATCATGCAGGGAAAAGGCAGGGACTGAAAATGAAACGTTTCGAGGATGAAGGGGCTTATAAATACAGCTTCTACGCTGTTCTTCACCGGGGAGAGCAGATCGATGTGAAATGTAAACCATGCGGCGGGCACGCCTTTATTGTCACTGAAGAAGATCATCTAGCATGGAAATGTTCGCAATGTTACGCTCATGGAATTCAAGAGACAGAGTATCAGTACAATGCCAAGAGCAATTGCATCCGGTGTGAGCGCTGGTTCAATGTTGAAGTGACGGATGAGAAAAAGATAAATCACAAATCGTCACATATCGAATGCCCGCACTGCGGGACAATTAATGAGGTCGAATTACATAAAAAGCCAGCATACCGAGGGTATTATCCCGATATACGGGATGGGCGCGACCCTGTTTTTGATATGGAATTGTATTTTCTGGACGATGTCAGAGGTAAGGTGGTATGGGCTGTTAATCGGGAGCATTTAAACTATCTGATTTCATATATTTCGGCTGATTTGCGCGTGAAACCTGGAAATGCACCTTTGAAGACGGCTTCACATTCCATCCCCGCTTATATTAAGAACGCCAAGAACAGGGAGCTGGTTGTCCGCACATTGACCAAACTTCAGCATAAAACTGAATAAACCAGCAGAACGCGAGTCGTAAAGGAGGATGATCATGAAATTCCGTTTAAAGATTACGATATTTGCTGTGATAATAGGCGTATTACTCATTCCAACCTATTTCATTTTACAGACGTATGGTGTGTTTCAAAAAGAGAAGGTACTCTCTGATTATGCTCTTGCTGTCGACGTGAATGGCAAATCCTATGAAGCTTGGCCACTCATCAACAGTTTCGCTGCCATGGATAAAGAGGAGGACAACAGGCAGTTATATTATCGGGTAGATATGAATCATATTCAATATCTTTTTCACATCGCTTATCAGGAGTTTGATGTTCGACCGAATGAAGATAATCCCTATCTGGCGGGTACAGTAAGCTATCATTCCACACAAAATGAATATGTAAAATCCGAAAAGCAATATACCAATGCCAAAGATTTTACAACGGTGTTGAATTTTTATAATAAGGACAAAGAGGTGATTTATACTTATCAAAATACTGGAAAAGGCGATGGACAGCTGGTCCAATCCATCATTCATCAGGGGATGAGTCGTTCTAGCAATGGAGGCAGCGAAGCTGCTCGTGATCCTTATATCAACATTACGGCTTTGTTCCATGATAAGTTAGACATCGATGTGAAGCTGGAAGTGGATGAAGAACATAAAGTTGTAACCATTCGAATGAATAAAGCGGAGGCGAGATCATGAATTTATTTGGTGTACATAAAGGACCTACATATTTGGAAGGTTTGGTTCGGGAGATTTCAGATGCTCAGACTCATGAAATTGAATGGAAATGCAAGTTGCAAACGAGCGATGGTCATGACAAGTTCCATATCTTTTATTATGGTGACTTAACCGAAGATGATCTGATAACCTGGCATGATTCGACACCACTCATCGTATATGCGGAGCATACCTTAACAGGAGAGCGTTACTTACTCATAGATTCAGCCAAGCACGGTTATGATGCCATGTTGTGTGAGACATATCCGGAGGAAGAATTGAATAACAGGTCGCTACGCCCATACCTGGACGTCGAAGGAGAAGACATATTTGAAGTACAGTTATCTGCCTTTTACAACGTGCCGTGGGATGAAGAGTTCGGAGAAGATGTGGATGAAGACGGAACCTACGAATTAATTACGGGAGAGCGCATGGATTTTGAGCTGGTGAAACGTGATGGCTATGATGCATTTGCCATTAGCATTGTAAACCGCAAGGGTGTACTAACCGAGATTGTGCAGGAAGAACTGGCTTAGCTTTAACCTGTTTGAATTACGGACTGACTGAATGAAATGAAATGTCGTGATTGAACGAGACGATCGTAGGGAGATGTCGTGAATGTATATAGTAACTCGTGCGTTGAAGCCCGTACCGGCGAAGGAACATACACGGGCTGGATGAATGTACAGCGGCCGGATTATGAGGTATTGAAACCTTTTGCTGAATATGATTTTTGGATGCACACGGAGGATACACCGGTTACTCAGGTTCAGCTACAGGAGTGTATCAGTATCGGCAGTTCGGTGGATGGTGATTTCCTGGCCATTCATCCAGATGTGAAGGGGTTGTTATGGCTCCCTCGTCATGATGAGCATATTGTCCTGTGGACGTGCTCTGAAGCAGACTTTGGAGAGACTTTGGACCGGATCTATTGCGGATATTACCATCAGGATAAACCGCTGACTCCGGCGTATTTTGAACCCTGGAACGAAGTGCGAAACCACACGTTCTATCACTTGGTTAACGTTGAGCGGGAAGGCTCCATGAAAGCACTGGCCGATTTGTGTAAGAGTAAATTCAAGTGGGATGCAGTGATGGAAAATGAGTACACATGTAAGCTTTTTATGCTCTCCATGGGCGGATATTTACGTTTTAATTATGCGAATGGCAGAGAAATTGCCCTTTTCTACGAAGAGATGCATGGGACAGAAGGTGCGAGGGATCACGAACTGGATCAATTTTTGCGGGAACATCACTGTACAGTCATCAATAGAGGCGGAGTGGAGGAATAACAATTGAATTGGTTGAAAGAAAATATTGCAGAAACGTGGCGAAGTGAAGGCAAACGATACGCAAAAGATGTCAATGCATTTGTACGCAGAGGCATGGCAGGAGAGCAACAGGATGAATCGGAGCTTGCGGAGGATGCCAGAACGCAGATCAGCACTGAAGTGTGGGAGATGGTGGAGCAAGCCAATCTTCAAGGGGATTTGGAACGGCTCCGGCTTGAACTGCCTGCTGCAACATGGCCAATGAACGAACATTTTCAATCTGCCATGCAGGCCGTTCGGGTAGTAGGTTATCTGAACACAGAAACAATAGTATTCACAACTGGCACCTTCACGGAGAATGGCTGTGTATATACGGCTGATCCAAACGGATGTTTGCCATTCTCTCATTATTCCTTCGCAGGTTGTTCGTCAGACGGTGTAGATTATGCGCTGGCCGGATCGGAAGGTATTCGCATCATCAGACAACCAGATCGTCAACTGGAAGGAAAAGAGCTTGCGGTGTATCGCTGGGAAGATATTCAATCCAGTATTCAGAAGGCTTTGCCACGCATTGAATCCCTTGCTGACTGTGAGCATCCGGAACGTACACTTGAAGGACTTATTCCATTCAATGATGGGAGATCGGTTCTTATCTTCTCCAATTATGGAATCTACCTGGTGGAGCAAGATCAGGTATCCCTGCTGCACCCGGATCTTGCAGAGATCGAAGAATACGAGTTGGAAGATACACAGATTGATATGGGTCATGCAGCAGTCTCACGTGACGGCCGCTGGATTGCCTACGGCAGCCAGGTGAGCAACCATATGGTTCTGGATCGAGAACAGAATAAGACGTATTCGCTTTATCCTGAATCCAGCTATCCTCATTATGCGGTATTCACCGCAGACAGCTTGAAGGTATGGTTTAATGCCTGTCATTTTTATAATGGCGCTACAATACAAGTTCAGCTGGAAATGATCGATGGTAATGAGAGTAAGGAAGATTGGCCAGTAATGGATGAGAGTGCCCGTGTTTACGCTGCAGTAGAATTGGATGCAGGTATAGTGCTTGGTGACGCGTACGGCTATTTATATTGTGTGAATGGTGATGGGCAGGAAGTGTGGAGACATTTTGTAGGCAGCACCATCTATTCCTTGGCGAGCTCTCCTGACCAGTCCAAACTTGCAGTGGGTACGTTCGGTGGCATGCTGCATATTCTCGATCTGCACTCTGATCAGATGGATGAGTATGCCATAGGCACAGGCACCCTCCGTGAAATTGAGCGCTTCGTGTTATGGCGTGGAGAAGAACCTTTACGTTGGTGAACACCAATGATTGAAGATTGGGTAAGGTACTAAGGTCCTGATCGAAGGCGGAGGGGAAGAAGAGGCGTTCTGGGGATATCAGGAATATGTGCGGGAACGGGTAGAACCGAGTTGAAAAGGGAGGCATGTGTATGACATCTGAGATGAACGCGAAATGGAATGATTTGTTTAATGCGTTGAATGAGCTCCTGAACGAAAAAATCCAAGATGATGAAATTCGGCAGTTATACGAGGGATATCTGCATCGGGAGGGTGTCTCCGAGCACAGCCTAACCGCATTAGAAACGGAGTATGGCGTCCGGTTGCCGGAGGATTTTCGTACCTTCTATAAGCTTAAGGATGGCAGTGGTTATGCATTTCATATCTTGTATCCGGGTGATGCGGAAGCAGAGGAATGTAATCCCTTTTATCTAATGTCATTGAAGGAAATTCAGGAAACCAAACAATACTTCTGTGAAGTGGATGAGAAGTTGGACGAGTATTATTCTGCGGAAGAGATTAGCAAACTGGACCCGGAGATTAAACCCTATTTATTCCATAAAGCGTGGATTCCTTTTGCAACGATGGCAGGAGGCTCCCTGTATTTAATGCTTGATTTTGATCCGACAGAGAAAGGAACCTACGGGCAAGTGATTATGTATGTGCATGATCCGGACTTTGTCTATTATGTGTCTGAGACGTTCACTGATTTGCTGGAAGTGTCCAACCGTAATCTGAAGATTATGGATGAGATTGAGTATTGAGCAGGTTGAATCTGTTCAACAGAAGCACATTATTGGATGTATTAAAAGAAAGTTAAACAAAGACAGGAGCTGCCCGTGCAGCTCCTGCATTGCTATTTTACCATTCGAAGAAACGATGGCCGTGGAAACCTCCTCCATGCGGTCCACCAGGACCCCCGGGTCCTCCATGCGGTCCGCCCGGATAACCGCCTCCAGGGAATGGACCGTGTGGACCTCCCGGGTAACCGCCATGCCATCCTGGGCCTCCGATATGTCCGATGGGGAAGGGCAGCGGAAACGGTACGATGGGTGGATAGGGATATGGATAAGGGTAGGGGTATGGATAGGGTGGGGGTGGATAATAAGGGTAAGGATAACCCGCTGTTGGGGGGATAGAAACTGGACCAGGTCCGTATGCCATGATGCATGCCTCCAGTGTTTAATTGATGATATTAGCCTATGCTGCGATGCAATGGAGTGATACAAGATGGATTAGAACGTGGTAAGGGTGAAAGGGGATATGATTTGGTAGCTGTATCGTTTCATACTGATCCAAGAGGCTCTGCCTATGAACAGTTAATTGATGAGTTGATTGTGAAAACAAATCTTTTTTTGCTGGTGGACAGACGAAGGTACAATGACGACGAAGTACCAGGGGTTTCAAAAGTATTACGGAAACTGAAGCCTTACCTTATTGAAAGCTGCACGATGGAAGAAATGATGATGCAAAGTGGTGCCATGTATTCAAAGGGAGTTTATTACATATATCGCTGCACACCGGAATCAGGGCAGATCCTTAAGGAAGTAGCAAATCGTTTTCAAGACTGGTTGTATCCATTATTGCCGGATGATCTTTGTTTTTTGAAAGAGGATGGAAGTGATTATTTCTTCTCCGTGGTACATGAGGAGATTTACGGAATGAAGATTACGCAAGCAGAAGCAATTGAGCTGATGGAGCGGATACCTGGCTTGTTTTTTAGGCTGGACAGGCATCGTGAATTTGAACGTTATCTGGACGATGCAATCAGACATCAGACGGATGTTCTCCAGATCAGCTCCTATCATCTGACCGAGATTCCTGAACGATTTCGTGAATTGACACATGTGAAGAAACTTGAGATTTTTGAGCAGGATATATTTAGGCTTCCTCCGGCTTTGTTTGAACTGAAAACGCTGGAAGAACTGGAGATTATGACGGCGGATCTGGAAGGCATTCCGAAGGGGATCAGCCAACTAAAGCAGTTACAAAGGCTCACAGTTTGTTGTGGAAGTTCGCATCATGTGGTGCCGGGGTGGAGACCGAAGCCCAAGTCAGAGCTCTGTTTTGATTCCCTTCCTGAGGAAATCGGAGAACTGACTGAATTAGTGAGTTTAAACATTAGTTATTCTGGCATACGCGAGCTTCCTCCTGAGCTGGAGAGGCTGGAGAAGCTGCGTTATCTGGGTGTGACGAATAGCTTAATTGAAGAGACTCCTGAATTTGTGTCACGGATGACTTGGTTGCAGCATGTGGACTTGTCCAGTACATGAATAGGCATCAGTTCGGAAGAGATTTTGCCAAAAAAAGATGATGAATAACAACAAACCAATCCTGACCAGGCTTCCTGTGTCAGGATTGGTTTGTTCTGTAAATGTATCTTCCTCAGAAATGGGCTCACGCGTAGAAGCCCAGAGCATATGCTGGCGTATAGGTTATCACCTAAACCGAGAGCGAAGGGCAGGCGTTTTATTTTGGCAACTTCCTATATGGACTATACCTTACCAACCACTCAATTTACATTTGATGTGAACCAGAATCCTTTCTTCAAAAAAGACGGAAACAACTATATTAACTTTCTCTCCATTCATCAATTAAACACATTGGGAAACGTATCCTTGTTGGACATTTTTCTTAGCACAGGTAATGTGGTTGAACCTCATATTCATCAGAATGCATCCGAGCTGGTGTATTGCATCAGTGGTTCCGCCGTCGTTTCCCTCATCAATCCGTTTACTAATGAGTTGTTAAACTTTACGATTACCCCGGGGCAAGTAGCGAATGTTCCGCAAGGCTGGTGGCACTATGAAATTGCAACAGTAGATCAGACCCATCTGCTGGCTATTTTCGATGCCCCTGTTCCTGAAGCTATATTTGGTTCGGATATTTTACGACTGACGCCTGCGAGTGTTCTGGCCCATACGTATTGTTTAGATGAGAACAAGGTGAAGGAAACGCTTGCTCCAATTCAAAAAACGGTAATCGTTGGTCCGCCTGTGGACTGTGTTACTCAAGTTTCCCCGGCTTCTAATATGCCGCACCCAAATAGCCAGCCTAACGCGCAACCGTATGTAAATCGCCTTCCATATTGGGGAACATGGGTTGATCCCCGTATTATTCATGAACCTGGCTGTCCGTATTATACAGAACCTCCTGTGAACACGAATAATCAAGGGTAAGTCATAGATGTAAGGCTTATTATAAGCGGGGGTAATCCCAATACATGTAGCAATTATAGAAAAAGAAGCGTTCATAGGAACGCTTCTTTTTTGTTCATTTGTTTTCAATTTATGATGTGTAATTTCGTCCCAAACCGAGTTCTGTCAATAACTGACGATAAGCGATAGAGGTACGGTCTGCGGGAATGTGCGCTTCTGCATGTAGATCCAGTGGCAAATCCTCTGGCTTTTGTGATTCCACCATTTCCCGATCTTCTTCAAATACTTGCAAATTAAACTTAATTGTATCTTCAATCGGAGCATCCTTGTCAAAGTTACGGGTAATCGGACAGAATAACCTTGTAAAACGTGCTGAGATGGGAGAGGCGCAGTTCAGAATATTCAGCTTGTCGTTCTCTGGGAAGTGAACCGTAAGTGATGCGGCGAAGGGAGGAAATACGCGGAATTCACGCAGCCACTGAAAACCCTCGGGTGCTACATTATCCTGTCCTTTACCATAGTTGCTAACAGAACTCCAGTATTCAGCGAGCAGTTCATTGCCTTCGCGTTTTACTTTGTACTGTGGAACTTCCGTGTTGTTTCGGTCCCCGAACGTCTCGGTGTGTACGTAGGCAAAATGGGAAACATCGAGAAATCCTTCCATTTGACGTCCAGCAGAACCTGCGATATCAAAGTTTGGGGGGAGGATATTAATATAATCTGGATCATCCCATC
This sequence comes from Paenibacillus sp. BIC5C1, assembly GCF_032399705.1. Classification (NCBI taxonomy): domain Bacteria; kingdom Bacillati; phylum Bacillota; class Bacilli; order Caryophanales; family Paenibacillaceae; genus Paenibacillus; species Paenibacillus sp. BIC5C1. The sequence continues at coordinate 4,485,942 of NZ_CP135922.1, read as the reverse complement.
CCGGGAATGCAGGAATCTGCTCGTCGGTACCCGCAAGTGAAGTCCAGATCAGGCCATAACGTTCAACCGCAGGATATACGATAAGTTTCAGTTTGGGAGAGATTTTGGAGGCGGGGTGTGCAGGTACGGCGGTACATTTACCCTCACAGTTGTAACGGAAACCATGATACGGGCACACAATTTCCCCATCTTCTACCCAACCTTTACTGAGCGGAGCGCCACGGTGAAAACAAAGATCCTTGGCAACTACTACTTTGTCATTGCTGCGATACAGGACCAAGCGGACATCAAGCAATTGGGCGGCCAGTGGTTTATCTGTCACTTCACTTACCTGGGCAATCGGATACCAATATTGAGATAATACATGCCAGTCTTCAGCGGAGAACGTGCAGCCGCGAGGCAGTTCGGAAGTAAGTTGAGAATTAGAATTAGAAGTTATCATGGAAGTCACTCCTTGCTAGGATAATGATTCGTTCATTTTTTTCGTGTCAGGAAAGTTTACTTAGTAGCCGTATGTTACTACTTTTTTATTTTGCGTATCAATATGTATAAGAATTATTTGTTCAAAATTACAAACAACACATCAAACAGCTAACATAAATACTGAAAACCCTGTTTATACATAACGCCTTAGGTGAACTATATTCATGTCGGGCAAGCTCCACGCAGATTAATAAACTTATAACGTTTTCAAGCTAAATCTGTGTCTGAATATGCGTTAGAAATTTTTTTATAGATAAATGTCACAAATGTGAGCCTTGGTTTGTCTTAAGGTTGTAGACCAAAATACGGAGGCGAATGCAATGAGTTTAAGAGTGAATTATAGAGTGGCTAACCAGGGTGCTTTCAAAGCAATGATGGCATTGGAGCAGCACATTTCAGGTCAGTTTGAAGACAAACCGTTATATGAGCTGCTGAAAATCCGAGTATCCCAAATCAATGGTTGTGCGTTCTGTCTTGATATGCATGCCAAGGATCTCTTGAAGCTTGGAGATTATGCCGATCACATTTTGCTGCTGAGCGTGTGGCGCGAGGTGCCTTTGTTTACGGAAAAGGAACGTGTTATGCTGGAGCTGGCTGAGGCCGTAACACTTATCTCGAAACAAGGGGTACCACTTGAATTGTATGAAAAAGTTAGAGAACATTTCAGTGAGGCCGAAGTGGTGGATCTGATTATGGCGATCAACACGATTAATAGCTGGAACCGGATTGCCATTACAACAGGGATGTATCCAGGCTGCTTTAATAAGTAAACATTCGACCATCTGCCAGAGGAGGCCATTCTCATGAAATTCAATCCCCTCACCAATGAGCCGGAAGTGTCTTCTCTGGAAGTTGGTGAATTGTATATTCGTTACAAAGCCTATGCCTTTTCCATTGCTTACCGCATGCTTGGCAGTGTTGTGGAAGCTGAAGATATTGTGCAGGATTGTTTTGCAGAGCTTCAGAGCAAGTCTCTTGATGATATCCGTAATGCCAAGTCCTATATTGCTAAACTAATCGTAAACCGAAGTCTGAATCTGCTAAACTCTGCCCGCAATCAAAGGGAAAGTTATGTTGGAGAATGGCTTCCGGAGCCGATGAGTTATGGCGAAATGGGAAATATTCCGGAAGAAACCGTGCAGCAGAAGGAGATGATCTCCTATGCTTATCTGGTTATGCTGGAACAGCTTTCCCCGATAGAGCGTGCCGTTTTTGTACTTCGTGAGGCTTTCCGGTATGAATATACGGAAATAGCGGATTGGCTGGGCAAATCGGAGAGCAACTGTCGTCAGATCTTTAGTCGGGCCAGACGCAAGCTTCCCGATAGACTTCCGCTGGTGGAACAAAGTTCTGCGGATTTTGCTGCAAAAGAGCAATTGCTGGCTCGTTTTACAACCGCTTTTCTAAATTATGATGTCTCCGAGATGCTTGAGCTGCTTGCCGAACAACCCGTTTTTACGGCAGATGGTGGTGGACGTGTGCATACGGTCATGAGAACGATGAGAGTTCGTAAAGGTGTGCTCGCTTTGTTGACCTCTCGCCGAGTGCTTACCCGATTGCGAGAACGAGAGTGGGTGCCCACATTGATCAACGGAGAGCAGCACTTTGCGTTACTGGAAAACGGACAGTTGTCTGAAGTTCTGTGTTTGGAACTGGACACTCTTGGAGAGCGAATTGAGGGGGTCTATCTCGTTGTGAATCCAGACAAACTTACATCGGTATCGAGATAATACTTTTCTGAATGGAATAAGAAGCGCTCAAGGCATGCTAAAGCGGCACATCCTGTAAAGAGGAGTACCGCTTCTTTTTTTAGGTTCGAAACTGTAGTTAATTTTATTGTGAACTAACAACATCCATTTTGGACCGGTTATTATTTATTAATCATTGGCAAACAGGCTCTCAACATGGTCAGTGATTTCTTTGATTTCTGGGGTAAGTTCGTCGTTACTCTTATCGAGAAGATGCAAAATCTTATCCACTGTATCCAGAAGTACACTCTTCGTGTTAGGCTTCCTATTTGCCACCGCCTTTTCATATGCTTTTTTCACTTCTGGATCGATAGTACGAATTTCTTCTTCCGTGTACCAGTCATAGGCGGGAGAGTTATCGCTTCCATAAAACAGGTATCCAACGAACAGTGAATTCTTGACTGCTGACGCACGATTTGAGCTTGGAAAGTTATTCAGGAAAGCTTCCTTCTCTAGAGTACGCCGGATGAGTTCATCCCAGGTTATGATAAAGGCCGCATCGGAAGTCGTGGCCTGGTTGGATTCCGCTGCCATAATATCAATATAAGCAATAATGTCAGGTTTCACGTAGGGCTGAAACTTTTTGTACACCTCATAATTGATGATGGGATAGTATAGACCTTCACTGGTTTCCAGTTTGAATCCCAGATCGGAAGCTTCCTGCAAGAGCTTGCGAACCGTCGGATCTTTAATCACTTTGAGCAGACTGCTATATGTAAGCTTTTGTTCATAACCTATGTTGGTATGGGCTTCATAGAGAACGTTTTGAAACAGTTCCGTATACATTTTTTGATCCAAGTCAGCCAGTCTGATCTTTTGCAAATTCTCCAGTTGAAGGGTCATCAAGGTGGCCTGCCAAGGCCCGACTTCATCGATATGATTCAATAGATATTTACGTGCATGAACCAGGCTGGACGTGGATTTCACTGCGTTTTTTGAATACATTTGAAATTGATGATATACGGCTTTGGAAGCTGGGACAGGTGCAGCCAGTGTAGTTTGGGATGTTATCAGAGTTGCACAGATGGCGGTAAAGCTTAATGTAATGGCTAGAAAACCAAGTTTAATCGATGGATTCAACCGCATTCAAAAACCTCCCATGTTACATAATGAGTAGTTGTGACCACATTCTGATTAAACCAGTTTCTGGTAATCGAATCAAGATTGAATTACTTAAAAATAGAATGTGTTATTCAAGATATGTTGCATACATGAGATGATTATGGAAATAACAAAGAACAGCATCTTTCAACCTTGAGTGGGTTGAAGATACTGTTCTTTGTTGATCAGGCTTATATTAGATTAATGCAGAGGTGGTTTATTGTTCTGTGGCATCTGAGGGGCCCCATTTGCTGGAACGTATGCCTGAAGCATCTGTGTAGTATCATTTGCATTTAGCTGAGGCACTTGATAATAGGCGTGGTGATTTTGATACATAAAAATTTCGTAAGCCATCTCGATAAACTGTTGAACCTGCGAAGCGATGACCCGGCGTACGGCTCCATTCGTAATTTCAGGTGCAGACATAGCCAGCAAAGAGGCGTGAGACTTAATTAACCCCAGCATATGACCGCTGATTCCAGCATCTTTGACATCGGTGAGGGATTGATTTGGCTTTTTTGGTGCGGACGGTTTGAGGCCATATACAGGCGGAACGATATTTGGGATCATGTAAGTTGCTGTCTCCTGATGAGGCTTATGTCCAGTTGAAAAACATTCTGCAGTCAGATTGTATTGAGATAACATGAAGTTGTACTGACGATCAAGAATATTAAGAAGTTCGGTATCTTGTACAAACGTTCTGAAGATCATGTATTGATCCAATACATTGATGGCTCCTGACAAAATTTCATGCATATCAAACATTTCATGCCCCCCATGGTTCAAGTGGAGTGTGAAGTCTGAATTTGGTTTGTTAGCAGGTTGCATTCGGTTTGGAGGCTGCATTGAATTTGGATTCATTGTGAATTTGATTCTCCTTTGGGAAATGGTATGATCCTATTATGATCTTCAACAGTAAATTTATGTAATGTGTGATGGTTATAAGCGAAAAATAGAGACAGGTATGGTGGTGGTTGGATGGAAACCGACTGGAGTGTTCCCAAAGCGTTATTCGTTAAACATTATGGGAGCGCTGTTCAGATGCATCGTGGTGGTGTTTATACAGAATATAAGCAATGGGATGTGCCGCAAGAGCTGGAGCAGACATGGATGGAAGAAAGAATAGGTCAGTTAACCTCTGAATTATCCATCATGAACTGGGACGCGGTTGATGAGCTTACGTCGATTTCCAGATATCATGCAAATCCGCTAATTATTGCTGCAGTCACAGCATTCGCATCAAGACAACTGACGAGTGCGGACAGTATGGTGCGTCTAGTGTATGCGGAACATCTTATTGAGTTGATCAAGCGATATGAATCGATTATTCGGGTGGATAAGTTGCGTGAAACCTATCAACTGACAATGAACTTGTTGGAAGATGTAGTAACGAAACCGTTGGTGCTTGATCCAGGACATGAACTACAGCAATATGGGTTGAAGGATAAACGTGGACTGAATCTGCGTGTGGAAAAGAACAAGGAAGAGATTATCCGTTATTTTCGGAACTGAATGTATTTCATTGGATCAAGTGAGGTAAATATCATTGAGAAAACTGAATTATATCAAAATATTTATTTTCCTTAGTGTGGTCACAGTGGTGACCCTAGGTTTGTATTACGCGGCTGCGGATTGGCTGGATCAGCGCTATTTTCGCTTCCTTATCTGGAATCTGTTTTTGGGCTGGATTCCTTTTGTATTCTCATATGTGGCCTATGGTTTTAGCCATGTTAAATGGAAAGGGGCATCATGGTTTGCCGTTGCAAGCGGACTGCTCTGGTTGTTGTTCTTCCCAAACTCTTCCTACATTGTAACGGATCTTGTTCATCTGACTGCACGCAGTTCCCGCTATTATGGTGGAGCCAATGGATTGGATTACAAGTACTGGTATGACTTAATTGTGGTCTTGATGTTCGTTTGGACGGGATTATTGCTAGGTTTCCTTTCGATGTATCAGCTTCAGGAAGTGATCCATCACAAACTGGGACGATGGTTTTCATGGATCTTTGTGCTAGGGGGTTGTGCACTGGGGAGTTACGGTGTTCTGCTAGGACGTGTATATCGTTTGAACAGCTGGGATGCCTTAACCAATCGCGAGACGCTGGTTGAACTTATGCATGAGAGTGTAAGTCGTCCATCGCTGGCTTTCTGTATGTTCTTTGGCACGTTTATACTTACGATCTACGCAACGCTTTATTATTTAATAAATACACATCGTAGGAAGGCGGAGCTGGGAAGTTCCGAGGCGGATCTGCAAGGCTTGCGGTAATGGGACGTTTAAATTGGATAATAACGTGATTGAATAGCATCTGAGCATGGAAATTATTAGAAGAATTTAGGTGAACGATAAATGAAGCGTATAACGGATCTGACACGCAGAATAACAGAAGTGATGGAGAATGTTGATTTTTCGGGCGTAGTTTTGATAAAACAAAACGAGCATACCCTATTAAGTACGACTCGTGCATATGCCAATCGAAGTGATGAACGTTTGAATCAGCCAGATACACGGTTTGGCATTGCATCTGGATGCAAGATTTTTACGGCAGTGAGTATATGCCAATTGATTGAACAAGGAAAAATATCGTATGATTCCAGATTGGCAGATGTCTTGAGCATTAAGTTTCCTCTATGGGATCAAGGAGTCACAATTCAGCAGCTGTTAACACACACCTCAGGTATCCCGGACTATTTTGATGAAGAAGTGATGGAGGATTTCGCTGAGTTGTGGAAGGAACGGCCCGTCTATTCAATGCGCAAATTGAATGATTTTCTGTCGATGTTTCAGCATCAGCCCATGAAATCTGCTCCGGGTGAACGGTTCCATTATAATAATGCTGCATTTATCGTATTGGGCCTCATTGTTGAAGAGCACACGGGGCAGTCGTTTACGGATTATGTAGAACAATATATTTTCAAAAAGTGCGGCATGTCGGATTCGGGTTATTTTGAGACAGATCGTCTTCCCCGTAATACTGCGATCGGATATATGGATCAGGAGGACGACTCGTGGACAAGTAACATTTTTTCCATTCCTGTTAAGGGTGGGGCTGATGGTGGAGCTTATACAACAGCGCCGGATATGATTCGTTTTTGGAATGCGTTATTCAGAAATGAACTGTTGGGTAAAGAAACAACAGCAAAGTTAATCACGCCATATGTCCATGAGGATGATGAAACCTATTATGGGCAGGGGATCTGGATTGATCGGAGAGGGGGAGAGTTATTTAAATATCATGTGATGGGTTTCGATCCTGGTGTGTCGTTCATGTCTTCTGTATATCCAGATCACAACGTGCAGGTTGTTGTTCTCTCCAACAAAGATTCTGGTCCTTATCACATAACAAAGGCTGTGGAAGAGGCTTTGGTGAGACCTTAGCTGAGGATTGATGTTAAAAAGTAATTGAATAACCCTATAGTTACCGGTGAATGCCGGGTAAGCTATGGGGTTATTTTGTATGTTTCACAACTCAAAGAGAAGTTTTATAAGAGTTTCGCCAATTGAGGTGCAATCTGTTTGGGGAATACATCCAGCGGAGGTTTTTCCTTCTTTCGTTTGTCATTGGTGAGCACGACAACGAGTTCCAAAGCCGGGACGATATATACAAATTGTCCGCCAAATCCACGGGCGTAATAATAGTGAAGTATGGAAGTGGGCTGTTCTGTAAACTTAGCTTCTGCAGTTTCGTTAGTATAAGCATCCACCCACCAATGCCAAGCGTAACTACCATGATTGGGTGGAGTAACCGTAATGGCAGGTTTTGTAGAGCGGCTAACATGATCACTCGAAATCATCGACTGCCCGTTCCACATGCCCTGCTGCAAAAACAGTTGTCCGAATTTCAGCAAATCCTCCGGCAACAGCTTTAAGCCAAAACCCCCGGTATGTACACCCTGTGGGTCGCTTTCCCATTCGTACTGTTGGATTCCCAAGGGGCCAAACAGATAACGTTCCGCAAACTCGGCTACGGATATACCTGTACTTTGCATGAGGATGGCAGACAGTATCTGTGATACCCCTGAATTGTATTCCATATATGTACCTGGTACATGACTTAAGCGCTGCTCCAACGCAAAATTCACCCAGTGATCTGTACGAGTCATACGCGGAAAAGAATTCTGTCCTCCGAATTCGTCCCAGTTAAATCCGGCCGTCATGGTTAATAACTGCTCTAACGTAATCTCCGATTTACGTGGGTCAGGATCTGACACCAGTTGCGGGAAAAAGGTGGAGATTGGAGTAGACGCTTCGGGCAGCCATCCGTGATCCATCGCAATACAGATGAGTGCGGACAGCACACTTTTGGTACATGAATTGATTTTGGCAATATGGGTGCCTGCTTCTTGATTGCGGTAGTGCTCGTATATGATCTCACCACGCATGCTAACTAAACAACTGCGCAGATCCAGTGGCGGGATGATTTGATGCAACATGGATGGTATGGATGAAGGATTCATAGTTTCCTTTCTTATTGGGGAATTATCCCATAAATTGAGTGTTCATTAGAAAAGGTTTGGATCATTATCTTAGCATATGAATAAATAAGTTCTCAATTCATTCTCATCAGACTTCGGGATTAGTAAGAACTGGACCGCAGACTGATTCTGTAGTTCATATTTATTGATACAATCGGGATACAAAATAAATGGGGTTATTTTACAGGAAATGAGGAACATGAGCTTTGGTCCATAGGGTTTGACATATCGGTAAACGTAATTACATAAAGTGTACCTGATTATTCCAAAGTAGTGTTCCATACAAAGGAGCTAGTGGTTATTCATGCTATTACGTATGTTGAAAAATGATCTTATGAGGAAAAAAGGAATCAACATCGCTCTATTTGTTTTTATTTTACTGGCGGCTTTACTTGTTTCTTCAGGTACACGAATGATTATGGAGTTAACAAGTTCAATTCACTATTTATTTACAGAATCCAAGACACCTCATGTTGTGCAAATGCATGCAGGTAAATTGGATAAAATGAAGGTGAATGAATGGGCACAGGCCAATGAGATGGTAGATAAACACCAGATCGTAGAAATGATTAACATAGACGGTGCTCATTTGTTTTTTGGAGCGGAGGCGGAGAAAAACAGCATTATGGATCTTGATTTTGTTGTACAAAATCAGGATTTTGATTTTCTGCTGAATCTGGATAGTGAGATTGTGCGGGTGAATGATGGAGAAATTGCGGTTCCCGTTTATTACTTGCAGCAGAAGAAATTGGGCATTGGTGACCGTATTCATATTAAAGATGGTTCTTTCAGCAGAACATACAAGATCGTGGAATTTGTACGTGATGCTCAAATGAATCCATCGATCATTCACTCCAAACGTTTTGTCATCAGTCAGGCTGAATTCCAAACCTTGAAGCAACATACGGGAGAGTCGGAGTATCTGATTGAATTTCGTCTTAGAGATTCCAAGATGATCAGCGACTTTACCCAAGCCTATCAAAATACGAGTTTGCCAAACGCTGGTCCTGTGGTGAACTACAATCTGTTTCAGTTGTTGAATGCATTGACTGATGGGGTAGTCGCAGCTGTAGTCATTCTGGTCAGTTTGATCTTGATTGTGATCGCTGTACTCTGCATTCGTTTCACCATGCTCGCCACCATTGAAGAAGATTATCGAGAGATTAGCGTCATGAAAGCTATTGGCATATCCGAGAATGATATTAAGAAACTCTACTTGAGCAAATATGTTGTTATGGCAGGATTGGGCTCCATCGCTGGCTTTCTTGCATCACTATGGGTTAACCGTTTGTTCATGTCCAATATGATGCTCTATATGGGGGAAGCTCCCAAAACATGGTTGCACTACGGCATAACCTTGTTTGCTGCTGTCTTCATTTTTGCCATCGTGGTATTTTTCTGCAACCGTGTACTTCGGCGTTTTAATCACATTTCAGTCGTTGAAGCATTACGTTCGGGCAGTATGGGTGAGACAAAAATAAGTCAAAACACACTAAACTTGTCCCAAAATCGGTGGTTATCGGTTCCAGTTTTTCTGGGTTTAAGAGAAGTCATCCAACGAATGAAAATGTTCCGTTTGCTGTTGTTTGTATTTATTATAAGTTCATTTATTATGATCGTACCTATAAATTTCCTCCATACGTTACAAGCTCCTAGCTTCATTTCTTACATGGGTGTAGGTCAAAGTGATATGCGTATTGATCTAAGGCACTCTGAAGATATCGAACAGCGTTACGCTGAATTAATTGATTATGTTCAAAAGGATAAGAACGTACTTCGATACTCACCTCTTGTCACAAGCCAATTCAAAGTGTTGAACAGTGAAGGTAGCTACGATCATTTAAGCGTAGAGACAGGTGACTTTGATGTTTTTCCTTTGTCTTACGTAAACGGCGCGGCACCGAAAAATGAAAATGAAATTGCTTTGTCTGATGCGAACAGTAGTGACATGGAGAAGAAGAAGGGAGATACCTTGGTACTAATCGTAAATGGACAGGAAAAAACAATGACCGTCAGTGGTGTATATCAGGATGTGACCAATGGTGGAAAGACTGCAAAAGCACGGCTGCCTTATAACAAAGATCGTGTGCTCTGGTATGTCGTAAGTCTTGATTTAAAAGATGACGGTAGTAAAATCTCAGATAAAATTGCGGAATATGAGCAGGCGTTCTCACCTGCAAAGGTGACTGATTTAAAAGGTTACTTATATCAAACGCTTGGAGGAACAATTCATCAGCTTAAGTTGGTTACGGTGTTGGCGTTTATTGTGGCAGTATTGGTTACTATCCTGATCACTTCATTATTCTTGAAAATGCTTGTCACAAAGGATAGCGGTGATATCGCGGTTTTCAGAAGTTTGGGATTTGCCATCTCCACTATTAAATTCAAATATGTATCGATGTCCCTTATTGTTTTGGGTGTAGGGGTCCTTGTAGGAACCATATTATCCAATACGGCAGGCGAGTGGCTGATCAGTACAATAATGGCTTCTTTCGGAGCGTCCCATATGGTCTTTGTCATTGACCCGTTACAAGCGTACGTACTTTGTCCGCTGCTGCTGGCAGCAAGTATTGTCTGTACCGCTCTTATCAGTATTCAATCTATCAAAGAATCCAGCATTTCCAAAATGATTGTCGAATAGGGGGATGACCATGACTACGATCCTGGAAGCCAAAAACGTGAACAAATCGTACAGTACTGGTGAGCGTGAGAAACATCCTATTTTGAAGGATATTAATTTTCAATTGAAGAAGGGCGAATTTGTCTGCATTATGGGCCCGTCGGGATCAGGAAAATCAACCTTGCTATACAATGTCAGCGGCATGGATCAAGTAAGTAGCGGAAGTGTTTATTTTGGTGGAAAGAAAATTTCGGATCTATCGGAGAAAGAATTGGCACAGCTTCGCTTGAACAAGATGGGATTTATATTTCAGAACATCCATCTGTTGAAAAATCTGAATCTACTCGACAATATCATTCTGTCTGCTTATCAGGCCAAAAAAAGCAGTAGGGATTCCATTAATACACGAGCACACAATTTAATGAAAAAAATGGGGATTAATGAACTGGCCAACCACAATATCACTCAAGCATCGGGTGGACAATTGCAACGGATTGCTATCTGTAGGGCATTGATCAATCAGCCTGATATTCTGTTTGGTGACGAACCCACAGGGGCACTGAATTCACGTTCAACCAATGAAATTATGGATATTCTCTTAGACATTAATGCTTCTGGAACAACTATATTAATCGTTACTCATGACGTCAAAGTCGCAGCTCGATCTGAACGGGTTTTATTCATGATAGACGGTAAACTGGTGGCAGATCGCAACATGGGCAAGTTTAACAAACAGCATGACCTTAAAGCGAGAGAGAGCAGCTTGGGTAAGTGGCTAACGGATCACGGGTTCTAACACGGTTAATTGGAGAGGGGTTTATCCAATGAAACAGATGGAGAACAGGTCATTTGGCAAATTTCTGTTGGTATGGTTTGGACAGCTCATATCTACAATTGGGATCGGAATGACAGCATTCTCCCTTGGAGTGTACGCATTTGAGAAAACCCATATGGCGACAGTTGTGGCGCTGATTACACTGTTTACCTTTTTGCCTAATATCTTGTTGCGGCCTATAGGTGGAGTCCTTGCAGATCGTTTTGACCGACGTATGATGATGGTCATAGGTGATCTTGGTTCTGCCGCTGGTCTCGTTTTTATCTGGGTCATGATCCTGATCGGAAATATTGAACTATGGTATCTCTATGTTGGCGTCACTTTCAGTTCCATGTTCTCGGCTATTCAAAGTCCAGCCTATAAGGCTTCAGCCACCGATTTGCTCGATAAAGATCAATATTCAAAGGGTAGTGGCCTGATGCAGCTGGCCGAATCATCCAAGTTTTTATTTTCGCCCATTATAGCGGGCATTCTGCTCAGTATAACAACCATTGAAGTCATTCTGATCATTAATATGTTAACGTATCTGGTTGCGATCCTGGCGGTACTTGTTATCCGCAAAAGCATTAAAGCAGAGCGAAGTAATGCTGAGAGGAAACCCTGGCTTGCTGAGCTTAACGAAGGCTGGATTGAAGTCACTACGAATAAAGGCGTGCTTCTGCTTGTTATCATTATTTCAATCATCACATTTTATTTGGGATTTCTTGAGACGCTCATTGGTCCTATGATCTTATCGTTCTCGGATTCAAGGACGCTTGGAACGTTCCAATCTGTGAGCGCGATCGGTATGCTGATCAGTAGTTTATGTATTGGCATGTTCATTCTAAGTAAAAAATATTCAAAAATACTTGTTCTGGGTCTGGTTATATCCGGACTATCATTCTCCCTCTTGGGATTTTCCACCAATATTTATTTCATTATCTTTGCAGGCTTCCTGTTTTTGGCCTCACTTCCTTTTGTCAACATGAGTGCAGATGTATTAGTGCGTAATAACATATCCAACGAGAAACAAGGCAGGGTGTGGGGCATCATTGGCATTTTATCGCAATTAGGTTTTATTGTGTCCTATAGTCTCGCAGGATTTTTGGCAGACCGTGTCTTTAACCCGATGTTGGTGGAAGGTGGATCACTCGCTTCGACCGTAGGATCATATATCGGCGTTGGCCCAGGAAGAGGCATTGCGCTGTTGTTTATTATTGCAGGGGTATTTGTAATCGTTATTGCAGCCATCACTTCTCAACTTAAATCCATTAAGGGGTTAGAGAAGGGGAGCGATGTTGTGTCAACAGACCCCACGAATTTAGCGCATGATTAATTGAGTCGATGTGATGTAGTTTAAAGGATGATATCGGCCCCGGAACTTTATGTTTCGGGGATGGTTTGTTTGAAAGGCTTTAGGACTGGAATCATGATTTTGGTAGAGGTTTGTACAAATCAAAAGGATAGCAGGTATACTAATAATAATGAGCATCAGGGGCTTTTAGTCGTGTAGATATTTAACCCGTGGGAGGTTATAGCTTTGTTCAAAATCGGAAACCAAGGTACGTTTGAAACGTTGCCTGATCACGCCATGGCGATTTATAAGGGAGATGTTATTGCTGTAGAAGAATTCATTAAACAGGGCATGGATCTCGAAAAAGAGATTACGCTCAGCAAATACATAGCATTGACGCCATTGGATATTGCCCTAATCACCAATCAACAGGCAGTGGTCAAGCTTTTGGTGGATAATGGAGTAAACTTGAATGTAAAGGATAATCCAGCGATCCTTAAGGCGGTCAGATATGGCGGGGAAGAGATCATCTCATATTTGCATCAGAAGGGTGCCAAATTGAACGGTTTGAGCAAGGTGAAGTCAAATGCGTATGATGAAGCCTATTACGGTAACAAAAAGAATATCGCAGTGCTGAAGGGCCTCGGACTGGATATTCAAAAATATGGTGGAAAAACGTTACGAAAAGCCGTTTCGAATCACGATATGAAGATGGTCCAGTATTTGCTGGACGAGGGCGTGGACATCAATTACAACGAGTCCGATATGGTGTATCCATATAAGGCAACACCGCTTACGGTAGCAGCTCGCAACAACAATATGAAGATGGTTCAATTTCTGGTGGAACAGGGGGCGGATGTGACCATTCAGGAGAAGGACGGAGAACGAGCATACACGATTGCGATTAGTCAGAAGAATGCGGAAATGGCAGAGTATTTGAAAGCTCATGAGCCGCAAGACTTTCACAATCTGAGCAATAAATTGCATGTACTCAAATCGTACAAGCTGCCTAATGCATTAATCCGTTTTCTATCGGAAGGTCCGCGAAGAATCGACTTGCCAGACAATTCGTCCAGCGTGGGATACATCGAATTCTTCCATCTGATCGATACCGTAGAGATGAAGCTGGGCAGACAGAAACTACTGCGCATATCCTCTAACGCGGATCAGTACTCCTATATCCTGATCGTCTGGAATCCAAGCAAAAAAATGATTGGCTACGCAGATATTGAACATCAGGAGATTGGAAATATATGTACGATCCCTGAATTTCTAGCTGACCCGAGTAAGAAGCTCACAGAATTTTTCGATCAAATATAACTAAGGATTGATAATGCAATTATTAAATATTTATTCACGAATGTATACGTAAATTAACAAGAAAGAGCCTGGTACAGCAGGGTAAGATCCGTTATATAGGTCTGTCGGAAGCGTCTGCAGAGACAATTCGTCGTGCGAATGCCGTTCATCCCATCACAGCACTCCAAACAGAGTATTCATTGTGGAGTCGTGAGCTTGAGGATGAGATATTGCCTTTGCTTGGCGAGTTGAACATTGGGCTTGTACCCTACAGTCCATTGGGGCGCGGCTTCCTAACAGGTCAGATCCGATCGATAGACGACCTCCCAGAGGACGATTATCGTCGTCATTATCCACGTTTCCAGGGTGAGAATTTCGAGAAAAATCTGGAGGTAGTGCACCTGATCCAAGAGCTGGCTATGCAAAAAGGATGCACTGCTTCTCAGCTCGCACTCGCCTGGTTACTCGAAAAGGGGGAACATATCGTTCCGATTCCAGGTACTCGCAGTTTGGAGAGAGTCCACGAGAATCTTGGTGCCTTACAGGTTTCTTTTACCAATGATGAATTGGCTGAGGTTGAACGGATAACTCCCAAAGGATTTGCCGCAGGCGGCAGATACCCGATCGGATAAAAATTGCGATGGAACCGTGTCCCCGGTATTATCTCCGCTAATTAGCGCATACAGTACAACAATGAGATGTATGCCTATAAGGAGGAAACAGCGGTATGACTAATCCGATCCTACAAGCCCCGAACGTTCAACTGGCGGCCGATTCGACAGCGGTGTTGAATTATCAGCGTGATTCGCGCAATTATATTACCCAGTTGTTTGGACCGCAGCTGCCTACGATCAAAAATGGATTCTTCAATGTACACATGAGCAAAGGTATTATTGTTCAGCCACACTGGCATACAAATGTGACCGAGATGGTCGTTCTGATTAACGGGGAAATTACCACCTCTGTCTACGATCCGTTTAAGCGGGAGCGGATAAGTTATCACTTGAAGCCAGGTCAGGTTTCGATATTCCCACAAGGATGGTTTCACTGGTTTGTGGCGGAGACCGATGATGTGCACTTGTTGACGATTTTTGATCAACCTACACCGGACATTGTGCTGGGGGCTGACTTCCTGGCTGCAACACCGCCTGAAGTTGCCCATCGTGCGTACTGTATTGATGAGGAGGCTTACAGGACGGCAGTGGCATCCATCAAAAATGACGCTATTTTGGGACCTCCGATTGGATGTGTAGATTCTGTTTCCGATCAGGCGATCAAAGCTTCCAAATCATCCAAAAACTCAAAGGGGTAACGTTATCTCGTTCTCCTATCAAATGAACGATTTCAGGCCCGTGATCGGAAAATTTTCCGATTACGGGCTTAAGTTTCGTTCCAATTAACACATTCCGAATTCTCTGTTAAGATAGGCATAACATTGGTTTGTTACAGTAGTAGCACTCAAAGAATGTGGAGGGACGATCCATGACCATGACTGAGCAAGAAATGCTGGAAACCGCGATGAGTTATGCACCAGTATTGATGTTTGATCGAAATGAACCCTTTTACCCGGATTATGTAGGCGTTTCCATTCTGGATCAATCAGGACCTTCACCGTCATTCCAGCGGGAAATTCATTTTCCGGTTGAGGCAGTCCAATATGTGATTGAATTTTCGATTTGGTGGGATTATGAAATTGGGCACTTGTACGAAATGGAGCATGTGTGGATATATGTGGGCCATGACGGTGAAGTCGTGGATTGTGAAGCCAGCTTCCATGGCAGAGTACTTCGGGGATTGCTGAAGGATCGAGTGAATGTGGTTGGACGCCATGTGTGTCTATACTCGCAGCCAGGTAAACATGCTTTTTCTCCGATCCCTGTAGTGTTTGAACTGTTGCCGGATTTGTATAGTGCAGCAGGCGCCAATGCGGGTTGTGACGGCCTGCTCGTGAACGAGATGTTCAAAGGTTATTTCCAGACCAATGAAGAGATTGATGCCAGCGTGCGTAGTTTCCTGCAGACTAAGGCGTTTGTTCCCTCTATGGAGTTTGAAGAGTTTTTGCTTGAGCCAAGTCTATTCATGTCCTGGCAGCAACTGTTTGCTATGATTCCTGAGAGAATTGAGAGCAGATTGAGAGAACTTGATTTAAGATAAGAATTGGTTAGTTGTTTACTTGGAAAATGAATATAAAAAAGTGCTTCATCATCCTTTTGGAATGACGAGGCACTTTTTTTTGTAGACCTGTAGACTAATGAATCTTAATCTGCCTTGAAAATGAGATCCATAAACCGGTTGGCTGCCAGGGAAATTGGCATATTACGCTTTGTCATGATGCCCACATGTGAAGGGGGCAGGGCAACATCCAGCTGAATTTCAAAGAGAGAGCCTTCTTCCAGCTCTTTGGAAATAAATTCACGGGTAACATACGATATGCCCAATCCCCTCCGAGCAAACTCGATTAACAAATCCACACTGCCGACCTCAATTTCAGGTTTGAGTGTGTAGCCATAGCTGTTGAACAGCTCCGTAATTGCCATCCGAACCCGGCTGTTTCTGGAGAAAAGAATCAGTTGATGTTCCAGCAGCATTTCTAATGTCATAACTTTATCCTTCAGTTGGGCATAACGTTCGCCCGCGACAAAGCAGTCTTTGAGCTGGATACTTTCCCTGACCTCAAGTTGGGGATCGACAATGGGCATCCGCACAACACCCAGATCAATTTTGCCTTCTTTAAGAAATGTAATGACTTCCGGCGTTGTCCCATGACTTAGATGCAGCTTGATGTTAGGGTAAAGCACATGAAATTCTTCCAGATAGGACAGCATGTAATGCTTGAACAGCGAATCACTGCCACCAATCCTTAGTTCCCCGTTGTCTAAATTCTTCAAAGCAGCCATTTTCTCCTCGGCCAGAGAGATCAGAATCTGGGATTGTTCAATATAGGAATACAGACTTACACCTTCCTGTGTTAACGCAACCCCCTTGGAATTTCGGTAAAACAACGTGAGGCCAAAGCTTTCTTCCAACTGTTTAATGGCATGACTGACACTTGGTTGAGTAATATATAGCGCTTTGGCGGCTTGGGTCAAACTGCCTGTTTTGGCAGCCCAATAGAATACCTTATATAATTCATAATTTGTTGTCATAGATATCGTCTATAGCTCCTGTGAAATATATTAATTACTTGTATGGCTATGAAACGTATTATAGTGTAACTACAGCAAAGAAACCAGAGTTACTTGGAAGGAGAATAGTGAGATGGAACCAACGAGCATTATTTTATTTGGTGCGACTGGCGATTTAGCCAAAAGAAAAATATATCCAGCCTTATATAATTTATACATTGAGCAAAAACTTCCGGCATCCTTCTCGCTGATTGGCTTGGGACGCAGAGAATGGTCTGATGAATTCTTTCAGGCACAAGTGGAAAAATCATTAAATGAATTTTCCAGACGCCCTGCTGATCCTGAAGTTGTAAAATCATTCGTACAGGCTTTCCGTTACAGTGTATTGAATATAAGCCATAAGGAAGATTATATAGAGCTGTTAAATTTAGTGGAACAAAGAGAGGCTGAACTTGGCATTCCATCCAATCGTCTGTTCTACCTTTCGGTTGGGCCAGAATTCTTCGAACCCATTGCAGAGAACATTCAGGGTAGTGGACTTGGATCAACTGAGGGCTGGAAACGCCTTGTGATCGAAAAGCCATTTGGACATGATCTACAATCAGCTCGTGACCTGAATCGCAAATTAAGCGAAGCGTTCACCGAAGAGGAAATTTATCGGATTGACCACTATTTGGGCAAACCAATGGTACAACGTCTTGAAACCTTGCATCAGAGCAATCCGATCATGAAGGCGTTGTGGAACAACCGTTATATCTCCAATGTGCAGATCACCGCTAATGAGACTGTTGGCGTGGAAGAACGGGCATCCTATTATGATCATGTAGGCGCTGTGCGTGACATGTTCCAAAATCATATGCTGCAATTGCTTATGATGATGGCGATCCAGCTTCCATATAACAGCACCTCGGAAAAAGTCGGTTTGAAGAAAAAACACATCATGGAATCGATCCAGCCACTGCAAAAGCAAAACGTGGGTGCAAGCGTCATTCGCGGACAGTATGCTGAAGGAAACATTCAAGGCAAATCCGTTAACGGATATGCAGCTGAACCGGGTGTTGCCGAGAATACGATGAATGATACTTTTATTGCTGCCAAATTGCAGATTGATGACTTCTTCTGGCGCGGAGTACCTTTCTATATCCGTACCGGCAAACGAATGAAGGAGAAATCAACTCGCATTGTTATCGAATTCAAGGAACCATCCGGACAGGCTAACGTGGTTAACGGTTCCAAACCGAACCTGCTTGTGATTGAGATGAGTCCTGATCAGAGCATGACGCTGCAGCTGAATGCAAGCGACCCTCAAAACAAAGGGGAGTTCAAACCTGTTCATATCGATCTGTCACCAGATCGTGAGGACCTGGCTGAGGCTTATGAGAACTTAATTCATGACGCATTGCATGGCGATCCAACGTTCTTTGCCCATTGGGATGAAGTAGAACTGTCTTGGGCTTGGGTACAACCTATTCTGGATGCATTCCAGGAGAATTTGCTCCCACTTCATCTGTACCCGGCTGGAAGTTATGGACCAGCAGAGTCGGATGCGATGCTCGCTGCGGAAGGGCACCACTGGTGGTTTGACCAACCTGCCGATCAGCTGGCTGAAGATGATATTGAAGTTCCTCTGGCTGTTAATGCAAATCTGTAACATAAAAAAACAAAAAAAACATATCCCTTGGAGGTAATTGAATATGAAATTTTTCATCGATACAGCAAACTTGGTAGACATCAAAAAAGCATACAAAATCGGTGTACTGTCCGGTGTAACAACAAACCCGTCATTGGTAGCCAAAGAAGGCGTGAAATTTGAAGATCGTATTGAAGAAATTTTGCGTGAGGTACCTGAAGTTGAATCCGTATCTGCAGAAGTAACACCAGATGCAATCACGGCTGAAGAGATGATTGCTCAAGCAGACGAACTGATCAAAATCAATAACAACGACAAAAACATCACAATCAAGCTGCCAATGACACTTGCAGGACTTGAAGCTTGCCGTTACCTGACCAAAAAAGGTGTGAAAACCAACGTAACGTTGATCTTCACAGTGAACCAGGCGCTGCTTGCTGCTCGTGCAGGTGCAACATATGTATCCCCGTTCCTGGGACGTCTTGATGACATCTCCGAAGATGGCGTGCAATTGGTTGCCAAAGTTGCTGAGCTGTTCCGTACACATAACCTGGATGCACAGATCATTGCGGCTTCTGTAAGACATCCGGACCACGTTACACGTGTAGCAATGGCAGGAGCACATATCGCTACTGTTCCATTCTCCGTCATTGAACAAATCTCCAAACACCCACTGACAGATCAAGGCATGGAGAAATTCGCAGCAGACTGGAAAAAAACAGTTCAGTAATAAGATTGTTGATCTCGAATTTTAACCTACTATATATAAAGAGTATTGGGAGGACATAATGAGTAAACAACAGATCGGTGTCATCGGACTTGCAGTAATGGGTAAAAACCTTGCCCTTAATATTGAAAGCAAAGGATTCTCGGTATCGGTATTTAACCGTTCCCCGGAGAAAACGAATGATCTTCTCAAAGAAGCCGAAGGCAAAAACCTGACAGGCGCGTTCTCGATTGAAGAGTTCGTAGCTTCCCTGGAATCCCCACGCAAAATCCTGATCATGGTTCAAGCGGGTAAAGCAACGGACGCTACCATTGAACAACTGCTGCCACACTTGGACGAAGGCGACATCATCATTGATGGAGGGAACGCATACTTCCCTGACACCCAACGCCGCAGCAAAGATCTGGAAGCCAAAGGTTTCCGCTTCATTGGTGCTGGTGTATCCGGTGGTGAAGAAGGCGCACTTAAAGGCCCGGCAATCATGCCAGGCGGACAAGAAAGTGCTTATCAGTTGGTAGAACCGATCCTGACAGCGATCTCCGCTAAAGTTGGCGACGATGCTTGCAGCACATATATTGGACCAGACGGTGCTGGACACTACGTGAAAATGGTGCACAATGGTATCGAATACGGTGATATGCAGCTGATCGGAGAAGCGTATCATTTGCTCAAATCCGTGCTGAATGTTTCCGTTGAAGAATTGCATGCCATCTTCTCCGAATGGAACCAAGGCGAGCTGGATAGCTACCTGATTGAAATCACGGCAGACATCTTCTCCAAATACGATCCAGAAACCGGCAAACCAATGGTTGATGTCATTCTGGATGCAGCTGGACAAAAAGGAACAGGTAAATGGACAAGCCAAAGCGCGCTGGATCTCGGCGTACCATTGTCCATGATCACAGAATCCGTATTCTCTCGCTTCCTGTCTGCAATGAAAGACGAACGCGTGGCAGCAAGCAAAATCTTGAATGGACCTGCGGTTGAGGCATTCTCTGGCGACAAAAAAGCGTTCATCGAGAATGTGCGCAAAGCGCTGTTCGCAAGTAAAATCGTATCTTACGCACAAGGTTTTGCTCAAATGCGTGCAGCTTCAGACGAATACGGCTGGGATCTGAAATACGGCAACATCGCCATGATCTTCCGCGGTGGCTGCATCATTCGTTCGCAGTTCCTGCAAAACATCAAAGAAGCGTATGACAAAGATGCAGCACTGAAAAACCTGCTTCTGGACCCATACTTCCAAAACATTGTTGAATCCTACCAAGGTGCATGGCGTGAAGTTGTTGCAGCTGCGGTAACGCAAGGAATTCCGGTTCCTGGATTCTCCAGCGCGTTGTCTTACTATGACAGCTACCGCACTGAGCGTTTGCCTGCAAACCTGTTGCAAGCACAACGTGACTACTTTGGTGCTCACACATTCAAACGTGTGGACAAAGAAGGTTCATTCCACTTCCAATGGATGGACACCAACGAGTAATATGTAATTCGAGATCATTCAGCATTCCTGTGCTTGTTCATGATGTTAGTCAGTCATGAGCGGACGCAGGAATGCTTTTTTATGCAGATGACAGGCTATGGTAGGCGTATCGTCTAAATAATGATTGAAATTTAAGTGTTCCAAATTGTAATAAAATGTACGCATCTGAGGAATGGAAACAGATGTCCTCACCGCTTTAACTACGTTATACTTGTTCAGATGGACTAGAATTTGGTTAAGAGAAAATTCAGCAATCAACTTATTGACGTGGAGGTTAACGGAAGCATGTTCGTACTTGCTGGCATCTTGTTTTTGGTTGTGTATGGTTTATTAGTGTTTTACATAGGACGGAGCGGATGGAACTGGATGAAGCCGGTTGTATCTGCAAGATTTCGTTGGTTTTACATCGTTGCGCTTGTATTTCTTGCAATTTCGTTCATACTGGCGAGGTTGTTTGGAAGTGTTTCTTTTCTGAGTGTTATTGGTTCTTACTGGCTTGCAATCTTTTCTTTGCTGTTATTAATTCTGCCAGTGGTTCATCTAACGCTATGGTTACTTAGACTAACCCGTATTCCAAGACATTACGCTCATAAATGGGCAGGTGTGGTCACTCTCGTGCTGTTGTTGTCCACGTTGGGCTATGGTCTCTATAACGCCTATAGTCCAGTCGTAAGACAATACAGCATTCAGATTGATAAAAAAGTGGAAGGTGTCGACAGCCTCAACATTGTTATGGCTGCGGATATGCACTTTGGCCTGCTGTCCGGTCCTGCTCACGCTAAACGCATGGTGGAAGAAATTAACGCACTGAAGCCGGATCTGGTTCTCTATCCTGGTGATATTATCGATGACAACCTAGATATGTATCTCAAGAGTGGAATTGCGGAAATTATCAGCAGTATTCAGGCCCCTTACGGAGTATACGCCTCACTGGGCAATCACGACAAGTATAATGGTCCGATCGAGGATCTGATTGCAGCTCTGGAAAAGAGTAATATGCAAGTTCTGTATGATGATAAAATTACATTAGACGATAAGATTACGCTGATTGGACGGAAAGACCGGACAGAGAAGGATCGTGCAGAAGTAGCGACATTGATGCAGGATACCGATTTGAGCAAGCCAGTGCTCATGATGGATCACCAGCCTTATGATTTGGATATTGCGGAGCAAAATCATGTAGATTTGGTTGTGTCTGGTCACACCCATCGTGGTCAGATCGCACCCGCTCAGTTTATTACTAAGGCCATCTACGAGAATGATTGGGGTTATTTGCAAAAAGGGTCTATGCACTCCATCGTAACCTCAGGATTTGGCTTCTGGGGACCTCCAATTCGCACAAGCAGTCGTTCGGAGATTGTACAGATTAATGTGACGTTCCAACAATAATGAAAGGCCCTTCGAAAGAAGGGCCTTTCAATAACTATAGTTTAACCATTTTCTTGGATTTGAAGTTCCATTCGTAGACTTCCCCTGTGTACATATGTATATAGTAAAGGCCATAAGTTACTTCATGTGTTTCTCTGTCAGAGTATGAACGCATTACATAATAATCTCCGTCTTTTGGTTCCTCTCCAACAGTTAGGCTATACATTTCGATTTCTTTTTTAATTTTTTTATATAACAGTTCAAACGCTTGATCCCCGGTTAATTTAATTTCTGGTTGTTTGCCGATATACAGATTGTTTGACTTCAAAGCTACGTTCTCACCGAGTGCAGTACTTATACTTCTAACTGGTACATATGTAGTGTTGTTATAGGTTATTGCATTAGTGGTCGACTTCTTTGTTCCGTCTACATAAATATTTACTTTCTGCAGTAAAGCTTTTATTGGCGTTCCTGATGCTGCATAAGCTGTAACTCCTGTAAGCATTGATCCAATTGTGATACCAATGAGTAATCCTTTTACTTTGTCCCTCACGAATAAATCCCCTTTTTTTCTAAAATTACTTCTTACAATTAAATTATTTTCTCTATTTAAGGTGAAAATCCTTCAAAACATTTACTTTAGTTACAATCTCATTGGATTCAAGCGATGAGTCGTTGGGAATGTTTCGTTTGAATCTGCTCCCAAATGTGAATATTAAAACATATGCACACTTAAACGTGGAATCATAGGGAAATGACTCAATTGAGGGAATGAAGTGGAAGATCAGTGGTAGCATTTTGGGTTGACACCGTTTTCAGGTTATGATAAATTAGATCCGAGGCTTGTTACCGGTAATGCGGGCAAAACCACTATGGAAATGATTTTATTATTTCTATTTTGGTTTTGCCCTTTTTTAATCCTCAAAAAAAACAGGTGGGTCCATAATGATTATTAAACAGATATTTAATAACAATATTGTCAGTACCGTGGATGACAAGAAACAGGAACTGCTGATCCTCGGCCGGGGTATCGGATTTAAGTTCAAGGCGGGCGATGAGATTGATGAAGAACGGATTGAGAAGGTATTCCGGCTTCAGGATGCATCGATCTATGAGAAGTTCAAGTCCATCGTCACGGAAGTGCCGATTGAAATTCTGCAGGCGACAGATGATATTGTGACATTGGCACGTACGCAATTGAACAAAACGATCAGTGACGGGATTTATGTCTCACTGTCGGATCACATTCATTTTGCTGTCCAGCGTCTGGAAAAGGGAATGATTACACGCAATCCGCTCTCCTGGGAAGTGCAGCATTTCTACAAGGCCGAGTATGACGTGGCCAGGGAAGCGCTCACCTTGCTGAAGGAAAGACTGGATGTGGAGTTTCCGAAGGATGAAATATGCAACATAGCACTGCATTTCATCAATGCGGAAGTTAATGATTCCATGAACGATGTTACTCATTTGATGCAGCTGCTTCAGGAGATCATGAACATTATCAAATATCACTTCAATGTCGAATTGGATGAAGATAGCGTCAACTATTTCCGTTTCATTACTCATTTGAAGTATTTCTGCCAACGGGTAATTACTCACTCGTCACATGACGATGCGGAGGAGTATTTATACGAGGTCGTACGGAAAAACTATCCCGAAACCTTCAAATGTATCGGCAAAATTGAGACTTTTATCCATAAGAACTATCAATATGATATGACGCATTCGGAACAGTTGTATCTGACCCTTCATTTGGAGCGGTTAATGAAACCGAAGCGTGAGCAATGAACTATCAGCACATGAACCAGAACCTAAGTAAATATCAAATGGGCTTGTTACTGTTCAATCAGGCAATACCCGAATGAATGACACGTAGAAGACGTGGCTATTTGTTCGGGTATTTTTTATTGGAAAAATGAGGAGGAAACGATCATGAAACATCAGGAAACGGCACAGGAAATCATCAAAGCCGTTGGGGGAACAAACAATATCAACTCGGTATATCATTGCGTCACACGACTGAGATTTGATCTGAAAAATAACGATAAAGTAGATAATAATTCACTCAAAAAACTGGATAAAGTCATGGGTACGAATATCTCAGGAGATCAATTCCAGGTGATTATCGGGAATGACGTGTCCAAAGTATTTGATGCGATGGTGAAAGAACATCCGGCAATACAGCAAAGTTCAGAAAATAAACAGGCCAAACCGGAAAAAAATAAAAATGTAATTCTTAATATTTTTGAGACGATTGCGGGTGTCTTCGCACCCATGCTGCCAGCGATTACAGCTGCGGGTATGCTTAAAGGATTGCTTGCATTATTCGTATCCCTGGAGTGGATGTCAGCAGGTACTGACACGTACCGTATCCTTTCCGCTATTGGGGATGGCGTATTCTACTTCCTTCCATTGCTGATCGCTGTCAGTGCCGCTCGTAAATTCGGCAGTAATCCGTTTGTAGCCATTGCGCTAAGTACTGCGCTGATGTATCCCGATATGGGCGCACTGTTATCCAGCGGTGAATCGGTTGCGTTTATTGGCATCCCGGTAACGGCTGTCAGCTATGCCTCATCTGTTATTCCGATTTTGCTTGCCGTATGGTTGATGTCCTTTGTTGAGAAATGGGTTGACCGCGTTATTCCGGCAGCATTGAAGCTGCTGCTTGTGCCACTGATTACCTTGCTTGTTATGGTTCCGGTAACACTAATTGCGATTGGTCCTCTGGGAACATTTGTAGGTAGTGGCTTGTCTGGCGGTATTAACTGGCTGTTGAATGAAGGCGGATTGATTGCAGGTATTGTTCTTGGCGGCGCGATGGCGCTCATTATTATGACAGGTATGCACTATGCGCTCGTACCGATCATCCTCAGTAATATTGCTACACTGGGCTTCGATAAATTCTTGCCACTGACGTTCATCTCCAATATGGGACAGGCTGGAGCGACGTTAGGTGTATTCTTCCGTGCAAAAGACAAAAAGCTCAAAACCGTTGCATTGTCCACCAGCTTTACAGCTCTGATGGGTGTAACCGAGCCAGCAATGTACGGCGTAAACATGAAATATAAAAAACCGTTTGCCGCTGCGATGATTGGTAGTGCAGTAGGTGGCGGATTCGCTCTTGCTTTTGGAGCCAAAGCTTATGTGCTTGCAGGTAACGGTGGTCTTCCGGGTCTGCCATCCCTGATTGGACAAACCTTCTGGTACTCCTTTGGCGGTATGATTCTTGCCTTTGTTGTGGGTGCAATTATGTCTACTGTGTTCGGGATCAAGGAAGAAGAGGGCGATGCCGAGGCGTTGGCTCAATTCTCACCAGGAACTTCTGCGGCACCAGCGGCAGCACCTTCCAGTAATGTGGCAACCGTGGATGTGGACGATATGGGTGCTCCAACACCAACAAGTGATGCGGTAGCCATTGCACCGATGACGGGTCAAGCGATCGCACTCAAAGAAGTCAATGATCCCACGTTTGGCGATGAATTGATGGGTAAAGGTGTAGCAGTTGTTCCAACGGTTGGCGAACTGGTGTCACCAGTTACAGGTACCATCATGAATGTGTTCAAAACGAAACACGCGATCGTAGTACGCAGTGATAACGGAATGGAGCTTCTGATCCATGTGGGGATTAACACTGTGAAACTGCGAGGTCAGTATTTTGAAGCCCATGTCGCTACGGGAGCACGTGTACAGGCCGGAGACAAGTTACTCACATTTGAACTTGACCAAATTGCCAAGGAATATGACATTACAACGGCGATGGTCGTTACGAATACAGCAGATTACAAGCAGGTTCTGCCTGTGAAATTGGGAGCAATTACGACAGGTGAAGAAGTCTTGAAGGCTGAAATTTAATGGATGAAGACGAAATAAAGACGATATTTTGATAAGAAGAGGAGAGAGACGCATGATCAATCGACAAGGGTTTCCAGAAGGTTTTCTGTGGGGCGGCGCAATTGCCGCCAACCAGGCTGAAGGTGGATTTGATGCAGGGGGCAAAGGCTGGTCCACGGCGGATATGGTTCCTTATTTTGAGAAGAAGGATTACACCAACCTTAGAGAACTGATGCACGTGACCAGTGCAACGGTTGAGAAAGCGATGGCTCACCACAGTTCGAAGGGTTACCCGAAGCGTTATGGTATTGATTTCTATCACCGCTTCAAAGAGGACATTGCGTTATTCGCTGAGCTTGGTTTCAAGACATTCCGTCTTTCCATCAACTGGCCGCGTATTTTCCCGAACGGGTACGATGCTGAGCCGAATGAAGAAGGATTGCGTTTCTATGATGAATTGTTCGATGAATTGCGGAAGCACAATATCGAACCACTCGTGACACTATCTCACTATGAAATGCCGATGTCATTGGTATTGAAGTACAATGGCTGGGCAGGACGGGAAGTTATCGGACATTTTGTAAGATACGCCGAGACTGTCATGAATCGCTACAAAGACAAGGTGAAATACTGGCTGACGTTTAATGAGATCAATACAACCATTATTGAGCCATTCACGGGTGGAGGCATCATTGAAGATCGTGTCGATAACGTGATGCAAGCTTCCTATCAAGCACTTCACCATCAGTTTGTTGCCAGCAGTCTGGTAACGCAGAAGGCACGTCAGATTAACCCGGACTTCCAGATTGGCTGTATGCTTGCACGCATGATTCACTACCCGGCAACGTCGAAGCCGGAGGATGTACTGCAAGCTCAGATCGATAATCAGCTGAACCTGCTGCACACCGACGTACAGGTGCGAGGCAGTTATCCAACCTTTATGGCTCGTTATTGGGCTGAGCATGGCATATCCATTGAGATGGAAGCAGGAGACGCAGCAATTATGAAAGAGCATACGGTTGATTTCATCTCGTTCAGCTATTACACATCGCTGGTATCCGCAGTGAATCCGGAGGAATATGGAGTAACTGGAGGCAACCTGTACAGCACGATTAAGAATCCGAATCTGGAGCGTACAGAATGGGGCTGGCAGCTTGATCCGATCGGACTTCGTGTGGCGTTGAAAGAGCTGTATGATCGTTATCAATTGCCCTTGTTTGTCGTGGAAAACGGACTTGGTGCAAAAGATACGGTAGAGGCCGATGGTTCTATTCATGATGATTATCGGATTGATTATCTGAGAAAACATATTACACAAATGAAAGAAGCAGTCATGGATGGGGTAGACCTTATGGGTTATACCAACTGGGGTGCGATTGATATCATCAGTGCGTCAACTTCGGAAATGTCCAAGCGTTATGGCGTGATCTATGTCGATCAGGACGACAATGGAGAAGGCACATTGAATCGATATAAGAAAAAGAGCTTTGGTTGGTATCAGAACGTCATTGCTACGAATGGCGAAGATTTAGGTTGATTTTGGGGGCAGTCCTTGCGCAGCAATTATTGCGGCGCAGGGGCCGCTTTTTATTTTGAGCTCAAAAAGGATAGCGCTGTTACAACGATGATGATATACTGTGTTCCTATTGGAGGGGATAAAGATGAAGAAACCTATTATTGCTGTAGATATGGATGATACAATATGTCATCTGGTCAAGCGAGCCATCTATCATAACAACATCAACTTCCCAACCCATCCGTTACGATATGAGGATATGATACATTGGGATACATCTCATTTGCGCCATCCGGAATGTACGCATGATGTATTTTACGGTCGGCCAGGGTTGTTTGAGGAACTGGAGATTTACGATGAATATGTAGTAGAAGAGGTGGAAAAGCTCCATCATGCCTATGATTTGCTGATCCTAACGGCGGCTGAGCCCAAAACGGTTGTTGAGAAGTGGAATTGGCTCCAGAATCATATGCCATACATATCTCCAGAACAGTTTATAACCTGTAAACGGAAAAACTTGATTAACTTCGATCTGTTAATTGATGATGGAGCACATAATCTGATACCCGCGATGAATGACGGAAAAAAAGTCATCTGTATCCCTCAACCATGGAATATAAACGAACGGGAGCAGCATCAGTTTCCGTTGATGACCTCATGGAAAGGGGCAAAGGCTTATGTGGATCGTTTGCTTGAAACAGAACCTGCAGAGAGCAAGTTTGATCCTATAAAGAGATGATTCCTGGAAAAGGAACGGAAGGCAGGAACATTTAATTTAATTGTTCAGCTCTGAAGTTCCTGCGATAGCCCTGAGGGGTTTCTCCCGTAATTCGTTTAAAGACGGCGTAAAATGAATCTACATCCCGGTAACCTACAAGTTCAGCAATTAAACTGACTTTATGTTGTGAATTCTTCAGCAATTCACAGCTTTTTTGTATGCGCAAATGTTGTAGATAAGCACCAAACGTCCGCCCAGTATGGGTTACGAACATGCGTCCAAGATGTCTTTCGCTCCAACCAGAAAGTTTCACCAGTTCGCTTAGACGGATTCGTTCGTTAACATGTTGCTCCAGGTAATGAATGATATGTTCCATATCAGTCGCATTTTCCTTCTCATTGCAGGCAACTTGATGAATCTGTCTGTACGTTGTCACGACGAGTTGGCTAACAAGCGTATACAGGATCGTGGAAGAACCGATTCCCGGAACGGCAGTTTCGCGGTACAGCTTTACCATTAATTCTTCCATCCGCTGGCTGTAATCTGTGATGGACACATATGGAACCCGGTTCTTTTCCAGGTCTGTCAGATGGTTTCGAATCTCCTCCTCCTGAATAATAATGGACAGGGTATGGATCAGTTCGGAATTGAAAAGACAGTTATAGATAATGAGTGGATGCTCTGATATCTTCGCAGTTGCTGGGCGGAATACATGAGGAACGCCGACCGGAATGACAAATAACATGCCTTTGTGTACCGGTATAATATCTTCGCCAATGTGATGAAAGCCCTTTCCTTCTGCCACGTAACTATACTCAACAAATTCATGTGCGTGAAAGGGAACTACAAAATCCTCGGAACATCGGTTCACGAACAGCTTCAGATTATTCTGGAAAAAGGATTCACTCTTGAACAGTTGTACGGTTGGATTCACGGAATAGCCTCCTTGGTTGGAATGACCAGATTACCGGGTTAAACTGTCCTCGTTGCCGGGTATTTCCGATTACAGAATCCATATAATTATATCGTAACCTTGAATTGGAAACCACGATGGAAAGGGATGTTTCTCTGATGTTAACCGTAAGTCATCTGCGTTGTGAGTATAGAATCAATCCGATTGGACTAGATATCACTTCGCCCAGATTAAGCTGGCATTTGCAATCCGATCACAGAAATTGTGTACAGTCAGCTTATCAAATTCAGTTGTCACGGACGGAAGAGTTTGCTCAGATTGAATGGGATTCGGGGAAAAAAAGCTCTGATCAGTCCATTCATGTTGAACTGGAGAACTGGGTGCCCGAAGCACGAACCCGCTACTATTATCGCATTCGTGCATGGGATCGTACAGGAGATGAATCGGACTGGTCGGAAACAGCGTATTTCGAGACGGGGTTCATGGGTAGTGAAGAAGCCTGGCAGGCGGAATGGATCACAGTGGATTCTTCCTCTCAGCAGGATGAGTCTTGCCCACGACTGCGTACATTGTTTGAACTGAAAAAGCCTGTAGCTTCAGCAAGAATATATGTGACTGCACTTGGATTGTACGAACTTCATCTGAATAATCAGCGAGTGGGCGAAGCATACTTCACCCCGGGCTGGACCAGTTATGGTAAGCGGTTGCAATATCAGGTTTATGATGTTACCGATCAACTTCAGAATGGACAGAATATACTGGGTGCTTATCTGGGAGATGGCTGGTACAAAGGACATTTGGGATGGGAGAAAAAGCAGAAGATATATGGTACGGACGCAGGCTTGCTGCTGGAACTTCATATTCATTATACCGATGGTTCAGAAGAATGTATTATTTCGGATCGAAACTGGAAGAGTTCCCCCAGCGCCATTCGCAGCTCGGACATTTATATGGGCGAAACGTATGATGCACGTATGGAATCTGAATGGCAGGATTCATCCTCAGTCCAATGGTCGCCGGTACGTGTGCTGGATTACTCGAAGGAGATCATCATTGCACAAGAGAACGTTCCCGTTACGCCAATAGAGCACATTAAACCTATTGCCTTGCTTACAACTCCACTGGGTGAGCGTGTGCTGGACATGGGACAGAACATGGTCGGTTGGATGAGATTCAGCATTCAGGGTGAGACGGGGCATACGGTTGAGTTGCGGCATGCCGAAATATTGGATCATCAGGGCAATTTCTACACTGAAAACTTGCGTGGTGCAACGCAGTGCATTCGTTATACCCTAAAAGGCGATGGAGTAGAGACGTATGAGCCACGTTTCACATTTCAGGGATTCCGTTATGTGAAGTTGATTGGATTCCCGGACGAGATTCGGCTCGAGGATTTCACAGGTGTAGTTCTGCATTCCAATATGGAGCGAACCGGTGATTTTATAAGCTCCAGTCCACTCGTGAATCAGCTTCATCACAATATATTGTGGGGTCAAAAAGGGAATTTCGTTGACGTACCGACAGATTGTCCGCAGCGTGATGAGCGGCTGGGCTGGACGGGAGACGCGCAGATGTTTATACGAACATCCTCGTACCTAATGAACACGGCGCCTTTTTTCACCAAATGGCTGAGGGATCTGCAGGCGGATCAGGGAGAGGATGGAGGCATTCCTTTTTACGTTCCTGATTTGAGAAGTTCGACGTCAGACGGATGGGCGGATACGAATCATTCTTCCGCTGCCTGGGGAGATGCGGCAGTGATCTGTCCATGGACGATCTATGAGATGTACGGTGATGTCAGGCTGTTGGCCGAGCAATATGACAGCATGAAGCGCTGGATTCATTACATTCATACTCAAGGAGAGAATCCTTACTTGTGGAATACGGGCTTCCACTTCGGGGATTGGCTCGGGCTGGATTCCAAACCGGACAGCTATATTGGGGCCACAGACAAGGATTTTGTAGCAACTGCATTCTATGCCTATTCTGTTTCTCTAACACGGAAGGCTGCTGAGGTGTTAGGGCAGGCGGAAGATGTAACTTATTATGATAATCTGCATGAGAACATTGTTGCTGCATTTCAGAATGAATTTGTGACACCTGCGGGCAAACTTGCAGTCCCCACTCAGACCGCGCATGTTCTTGCTTTGCATTTTGACCTTTTGGATTCTGCAGCTCGGAAACGTACCATTGATCAGTTGGGAAAACTGGTTGCGGACGCTGGAAACCACTTGACCACCGGATTTGTTGGAACACCCTATCTGAATCCGGTATTGAGTGATACGGGACATCATGATCTGGCCTATACGCTGCTCTTTCAGGAAGACTATCCATCCTGGTTATATCAAGTGACACAAGGTGCAACTACGGTATGGGAACATTGGGACGGAATTAGGGAGGATGGCAGTCTGTGGAGTGCAGATATGAATTCATTCAACCATTATGCTTATGGCGCCATAGGGGAGTGGTTATATCGTTATGTTGCCGGAATTAACACAGATGAGCAACAGCCCGGGTTCCGCATCGTACACATCGAGCCCAAACCAGGACCAGGACTGGAGTGGGTGGAAGCGAGTTTTGAAAGTATGTATGGCACGGTCACATCCAATTGGTATCGTCACGATAATAACGAGATGGAGGTTCGTGTGACCATTCCTGCCAATACGACGGGCACGGTCCTTCTTCCTGGAGCAGATGTACAGACAGTTCTGGAGAATGGAAAAGCTGTGGACCAAGTAGCGGACATTCACGAAATTCAAACGCAGGGAACAGATGTACGAATTGTTCTGGGATCAGGAAGCTACCAATTCACATACAAAGTAGTTAAAACAGAGCAGGAATTGCATGCACAACAGGTGGAGTCAGTATAACTGGTGTGCATTAGAGGAATTCGCGAGCAGGATCATGAACTAATATAATAGCGAAAGCTGGACCTGAGTAGAGGATCTGCACACGCAGATTCTCTTTTTGTACTTGGACATATCTATTATTTTTCATTTCAATACCAAAATCACAACGTATAAATGCAATGAAGGGAGAAGGATAGATTTGACGACTGGAAAAATACTGGGTATTGCATACAATGTCATTCCTGTAACAAATGTAGAGCAGTCAGCAGCATGGTTTGTGAGTCATTTTGGATTTAATATTAGACAGCCAAGAGAAGGTTATATTAGTCTTTTTAGAGACAATAGGCCAATTCTCGATCTGATTGAAAGTGATCATGATTCCAGAGCCGTATTTCAAGTGAAGCAGAAAAAGAGATGGGTGATCACCTTTTTCACGGACGATATCTATGTGCTCCATACTGAGCTCACTGCTGGTCATGTCCGTGTTGGTAAAGTCAATGATGAGGGCATATACGGAAAATTTTTTACTTTCGAGGATCTGGACGGTAATCTGTTCGACGTCTGGGAGCATCACGACTGTGAATTAGTATATTAGGGTGAAGGAGCATGGCAATATCAATATGAGTAAGGAGGACGTATTTAGAATGAGCAAAGAAAAAGTTAGACTGGTTAAACCTTCAGCGCAATATAAAGAAACGTATGTAGCATTTTATGAAGATTGGGTTGCAAGCGGAGAATCCATGGTGCCGTGGGTCGTTTCGAAAGAGCCCTATCCTTTTGAAGAGATGTTAGCTTTTTTGGAACGCAGCGAACAAGGCATCGATATCCCTGAAGGCTGGGTTAGGGACAGTACATACTGGCTTGTGACGGAGAGTGATCGAGTTGTTGGAGCCGTAAATATACGACATGAGTTGACCGAGAAGCTGTTCCATAGCGGTGGGCATATTGGTTATGGAATTCGTCCAGGCGAACGACAAAATGGATACGGTGCTGAGATCCTCAAGCTTTCCTTGGGTATTACCAAAGATCTCGGGATTACCAAAGTACTTGTCGTATGTGACGCACATAATGAGGCTTCCAGAAGAGTTATTCTTCGTAACGGGGGCGTCCAGGATCAAGACTATGTGGAGCCTGATGGGAATATCGTTGAGCGGTTTTGGATAAGTAATGTCGAATAATGTTGAAAGTTGGAGTGATTTTCAAGAAAATAATATAGATCATGATTGTATTACTAACGTCTGCTGATTAAAATAAAGCTTAGAATCTGGATTGCGGCCGGAAACTATCATTCTATCAGGCATAAGTGAGGTTTTATTATGAATCAACCGGTTAATCGGCCCCGGCGTATTGAGTATCTGGATTTCTATCGTGCTTTTGCAATTATGGCAGTGGTCGCCATACATGCGACGTCAACAGCAGTTGCACATTATCCCAAGCACACGTTGGATCATAACTTTTATTATTTTTGGAACAGCTTTCTGCAATTCGCGGTACCTGCATTTCTTTTCCTATCCTCATTGGTGTTGTTTTACAATTACAGCTCTAAGTTGAAGGAAAAGGGCTGGATGCCCGCGTTTTATAAAAAGCGATTATTTTATGTTTTCGTGCCTTATCTGGCATGGTCACTCATTTATTTTATTATCAAACAATGGCTAGGAGGCAAAGAGCCCCTGGCACATGTGAAGCAATTCTCGGAGCAATTGTTAACCGGTACGGCACACACGCATTTATATTTTTTTCTGATTATTTTGCAATTTTATGTGGTTTTTCCACTACTTCTTTCGTTAACTCGTTATCGTTTGTTTAATCGATATTTACCGTTGTTCTTTATTGCGGCGCAGGCTGTTTTCTACGCGTTGCATTTGCAGTTTCATTTCTCTCGGATGGGGAGTTTGCTGCCAAGTTATCTGATTGTAATTGGATTCGGCGCATGGATTGGGTTGAACTTTGATACTGCATTGAAGAAATTGTTCTCGTACCGTTATGTGCTGTTCGCTGCATTGTTAAGCGGTGGAGCTATCTTTATTTATGGTAATACTTATGTTAAAACGGCTTTTGCCGCAACTCCTGCACTAACCTATACGCTGCTATTTCTATTCCGTAATCTGTTTACCCTCTCGGCCTGCTTGCTCTTGCTGATTGCTTGTGAACGAATAGGTGCATGGAAACAAAATGGATTTAATCGGACAACTCGTATTCTGAACTCTTTGGGTACGGTGGCCTTTGGCGTATTTTTAATACATCCATTAGTACTACTGTTCTGGAGAAGAGAACTTTCCGTGGAACTCGCTCCACACTTCAGCCTTGGCATTATGCTGTCTTATGTGGTGGCGATTTTGCTCTCATGGATGATTGCCATGGGTCTTCGGCGAATGAAGTGGGGATGGGTACTGATCGGGCGTTAACGTTGAGCAGACTATGAAACGATGAATATAAAATAAAACCGAAGAAGAGATTTCAAGCCCTGAACATTCAGCGGATGGCTTGAAATCTCTTTTTTATTTGTCCAACAGGCGTTATTATGGACTAATGTCCATAAAATTCAAGTAATGGATACATATCGTAGATGTCAGGAGTGGTTGGATGAAATTCATCATTATTTTTGGTCCACAGGCTGTGGGGAAAATGACGGTGGGTCAGGAATTGGAGAAGATCACCGATCTGAAATTGTTTCACAATCATATGACAATTGAACTGGTGTCACCTTATTTCAGTTATGGTACACCTCAAGGAAGAAGACTGGTTAATCTGTTCCGTCAGGAGATTTTTGAAGAAGTGGCGAGGAGCGAGCTGCCCGGTTTGATTTTTACATTTGTGTGGGCATTCGATATGAAAGAGGATTGGGAGTACATTAACAAAGTCAGTGCGTTGTTTGAGTCCAGAGGCGCAGAGGTATGTTATGTTGAACTGGAGGCTGACCCGGTGGAACGACTGGAGCGTAACAAGAGCCCGCATCGGCTGCTGCACAAAGCAACGAAGCGTAATGTCGAATGGTCCGAGCAGGATCTGCTTTCGAGCATGGAGAAATATCGATTGAACTCAGAGCCCGGAGAAATTACGCATAAGCTTTATATTCGGATTAATAACACCAACAAGAGTGCCAATGACGTGGCGCACCTGATCCAAGAACGATTCAAACTGTAATTGAAAGTGGAGGGGAAAAGCATGTATATCATTTTGGCTTTAATAGTAGGATTTGTACTTTGTCTTCTGATCCCATATGGTACGATTCTCGCAGGCGCGATTATATTTGCACTTGTTGCAGACAATTATCGTCAGACCATGAGTATGCGCGAGGATATTCGTTCCATTAAGCATCATCTGGGACTGATGCACAAGGGTGAAGCGGAAGAGTACCAGATCGATAAACAGTTAACGGATATCGAACACTTGGATTCGGACCAGTTGAAGATCATTAATCGAAGAATCGAAGCAGAGCTGGAGAAGGAAAGCAAAAAGAATAAATCATGATGAACCGACTACATGAAAATGAAGAAATTGACCATGGTTTGCCGTTGACTGATGAAAGTGTTGAGATGATATATGTCTGCAAAAAAGTGAGAAAAGCGTGACAAAATAAAAATAATTAATTTTTTTGTATGAAATTTTTCATCATTCGGACACATTAAGTTCTTCTCTATGGAGGGCTTTTTTTGTTTGTTCATGATCTGAATTCCACAGGATTTTAAGAAGAATATAAGCAAAAATATAGTAAATAAGTGCAAACACTTTTCGCCTGCAATGACACGGATGCGCTCATGAACGTAATTATTAATTTTGGTTATAAATGGATGAAACGTAAGGCGAGTAAGAAGCTTTCTAATACAGATCTGATACAGACAGGGATTGAAATTCTGGATTTGGAGCTCTGGGTGCAAGTATAATTCCATGGATAAGGCGTCATGCTAAGGGAGTGCTTATTGAGAAGGTGGATAGATTCAGAATGATTACTTCCAAACAGAAAAAAATACAAAGCAGATAAACAGATTCATTTATGCGTTCATGGAGTGATTTGTTAGCTGAAAAGCATCAACGATTTTTTTGTTGCACATTGTAGAAAAATGTAATACCATGAACGCACATATAGTTAACATTGAAGTGAAATGGGCAAGGCCAGTGACCTCATGGAAGGCACGGTTTGCCTTTTTCTGTATATTGGAGTGGATAAAGTGAAGATCGAGAAGGTGTTAAACAATAATGCTGTAGTTGCGATTAAAGATGAACGTGAAGTCATCGTTATTGGCCGGGGAATTGCTTTTCAGAAGCGAGCAGGCGATGAGGTGTCGGAGCAGCATATTGATAAGATATTTACTTTACAGAATGAAAATATTCAGGAAAATTTCAAGGCATTAATCGCAAGCATACCACTGGAATACATGAAAGTGTCTGAAGAGATTATTGCCTATGCCAAGCTGAAACTTGGGAAAAAGCTAAACGAGAGCATCTATCTGCATCTGACGGATCATATTCATTTTGCCATTGAACGTTATCGTAACAATCTGCCTATCCGTAATGGACTGCTGTGGGAGACCAAGCAGCTCTACAAAGACGAATATGAGGTAGGGATGGAAGCGTTAAATATGATTTGTGATCAGTTTGGTGTGCTTTTGCCTGAAGATGAGGCGGGGTTCATGGCACTTCATTTTGTAAATGCAGCACTTAACGAAGAGATGCCAAACATCCGAAGCATGACTCAGGTCATGCAGGAGATTTTGACGATCATCAAATATCATTTCAAAATGGACTTTGACGAGAACTCATTGAATTATTATCGATTTGTGACTCATCTGAAATTTTTCGCCCAAAGGCTGGTTAAAGGCAAGCATTATAAGAGCAACAACGACGATGAGTTATTTGAGATGATACAGAAAAAGTATCCTGAAGCGCACAAGTGCTCGGAGAAGATTAGAAAATTCATTGAAAATAACTACACCTATCAACTGACTAACGAAGAAATGATGTATTTAACCATTCATATTGAGCGCGTAGTGCATGCCACTTCAGAGTAACGATATTACAAAATAAAGATTCTTAAAAAAAACGCTTGCAAAAGGTTAGAAGTTATTATATTATGAATCCATAAAGTAAGCGCATACATCAATCGGATTGTAACTGTTCAATCAGGCAATTCCGATACTTCCGACCACTCTGGGTCCGTAAAGATGGGTTGCAACTTACTTTAAGATGAAGTTGTTAATGCTACAACTGAATATCGCTGTGTACAGCCTTACAGGGTTGCAACCGTTAAGGGCAAAACCTGAATTGCTGAATATCACGACTTGTTTCCGGATTTTCCGGTACGTTGTGTATGTTCAGTAGTTCAGGTTTTCTTTGTTTCACAAGCATCGGGAGTCTACTTAGAGAGGAAGAATTACTATGAACTATGATCAATTGGCCAAAGACATCTTGTCTGGTGTAGGCGGAGCTAAAAACGTAAACAGTGTATTCCATTGCGTAACGAGATTACGCTTTAAACTCAAAGATGAAAGCGTTGCTAA
The DNA here is from genome assembly GCF_032399705.1 of Paenibacillus sp. BIC5C1. NCBI lineage: Bacteria > Bacillati > Bacillota > Bacilli > Caryophanales > Paenibacillaceae > Paenibacillus > Paenibacillus sp. BIC5C1. The sequence continues at coordinate 4,448,452 of NZ_CP135922.1, read as the reverse complement.
AACAGAAGAGCTTAAAAATCTGCCAGGTGTCATCACCGTCATGCAGAGTGGTGGACAGTATCAGGTTGTAATCGGCAATGAAGTGCCGGATGTATATAAAGCCGTTGTAAAGGTAGGTAATCTGCCTGCTGAGGGTCAGGTTCCAGAAGATCAGGAAAGTTCTGGTAACAAGGGGAGTTTGTTCGGTCGTTTTATCGATATGATCTCTGGTGTCTTCACCCCGCTGCTTGGCCTACTGGCTGCAACAGGGATGATTAAAGGTTTTACAGCTATGTTTTTATCCTTCGGATGGATAGCGGACACATCAGGTACGTACCATCTGCTGAATGCAACGGGCGATTGTCTGTTCTACTTCTTCCCGGTATTCCTTGGTTATACAGCTATCAAAAAATTTGGCGGCTCACCGTTCCTGGGTATGGCGATTGGAGCTACACTCGTATATCCTACGCTGTCCGGTTTGACTGCGGGTGATCCACTGTATACGTTGTTCACAGGTACATTATTTGAATCACCAATTCACATTACGTTCTTGGGGATTCCTGTAATCCTGATGAATTACTCATCATCGGTTATTCCGATCATTATCGCTACATTCTTTGCAGTGAAAGTAGAGAAATTCTTCAAAAATGTTATTCCTAAAGTGGTTAGTACATTCCTGGTTCCATTCTTCACATTGTTGGTTATCGTTCCTGCAACGTTCCTTGTAATTGGTCCAATATCCACATGGGCGGGTCAATTGATTGGTGCTGGAGCAACAGGCATCTATGAATTAAGCCCACTTGTTACAGGTTTGGTCATCGGCGGTTTGTGGCAAGTGTTTGTATTGTTTGGTCTTCACTGGGGACTCGTACCAGTCATGCTTCTTAACTTGAGTACGTCCGGTTCTGACCCGGTGGTTGCGATGTCTTTCGCCGCTTCCTTTGCCCAAATTGGTGCAGTGCTCGCCGTTATGTTAAAAACCAAAAATGCCAAATTGAAATCGTTGAGCATTCCAGCCTTCATCTCGGGAATCTTTGGTGTAACTGAGCCAGCCATCTATGGTGTGACACTTCCACTGAAAAAACCATTTATCATGAGCTGTATCGCAGGTGGTATTGGAGGCGGAATTCTAGGGTTATTCGGATCGAAAATGTACATGTTTGGCGGACTTGGCGTATTCGGCTATCCGACCTTCATCAACTCAAAAACAGGCGTTGATTCCGGATTTTACATGGCTCTTGTAGCTACAGCGGTTGCGTTTATTCTTGGTTTTGTTCTTACGTATGTTGTTGGTTTCAAAGACAAGGCAGATGCAGTTCCAGCACCAACACCTGTGCTTGATCCAAACCCGAACAACAGATATGAAATTTTCAGCCCAATGGCTGGTGAAGTGGTTGAACTGAAAGAGATCAATGATGTTACCTTTGCAGGAGAGCATATGGGTAAAGGGATTGCGATTCGTCCAACCAGCGGCAGAGTAGTATCTCCAATAACGGGTGTCGTACAAACGGTATATCGCACCAAACACGCCATTGGACTTGTCACTGATGATGGTGTTGAGATGCTGATTCATATCGGACAGGATACGGTGCAATTGAAAGGTCAACATTTCACCGCTCATGTCAAAGATGGCGACCGCGTTAATGTGGGCGATCTGATCATGGAATTTGATCTGCAAGCGATCAAGGATGCCGGATACGAGACGGTTACACCGATTATTATTACAAACACATCCAATTATCTGGATGTAGTGGGCACGAAGGATGCATCTGTGAAAGAGAAAGACAAATTGCTCACAGTGCTCGGTTAATTGAACGTTCATTATGGATGGGAGGCAGACGTGAATGTATGAAAAATTAACAGCCTTCCCGGAGAATTTTCTCTGGGGAGGAGCAACGGCAGCGAACCAGCTAGAGGGAGCTTATCTTGAAGGTGGCAAAGGGTTAACTACGGTTGACCTGATTCCCACGGGGGCTAATCGCTTCCCTATTGCTTTGGGAAATCTCGATTCATATGAGCCCAAAGATGGAGAGTTTTATCCTTCGCATGAAGCGATTGATTTCTATCATCGATACAAAGAAGATATCGCACTATTTGCGGAAATGGGATTCAAGTGCTTTAGGCTCTCTGTAGCCTGGGCACGGATTTTCCCTAATGGCGATGACGCTGAGCCGAACGAGGCGGGACTGCAGTTTTACGATGATGTCTTCGACGAACTGTTGAAATATAATATTGAACCTGTGGTCACAATCTGTCACTTTGATGTCCCTGTACATCTGGTCGAAACGTATGGCGGATGGAAGAATCGTAAGATGATTGATTTCTTTGAGACTTATGCAAAGACATTGTTCAATCGTTACAAGGACAAGGTCAAATACTGGATGACGTTTAATGAAATCAATATGCTGCTGCATCTTCCGTACATTGGTGCGGGTATCGTTCTTCAGGAAGGTGAGAATAAAGAGCAGGTTCTCTATCAGGCAGCGCACCATGAATTGGTTGCCAGTGCTCTGGCTGTGAAGGCCTGTCACGAGATCATTCCGGGCGCACAGATTGGTTGTATGCTCGCAGCTGGCATGGTCTATCCGTACACTTCCAACCCGGATGATGTATGGAAAGCCATGGAGCAGGATCGGGAATCGTTCTTCTTTATCGATGTTCAGTCTAAAGGAGCTTATCCTGGGTATACGAAGCGCTTCTTCAGGGAACACGAGATCGTCATTGATATGCAGCCGGAAGATGCAGATATTCTCATGCAGAATACAGTTGACTATATCGGATTCAGTTATTACGCCAGCCGTTGTACAAGTACCGACCCCGAGATTTTGAAGGATTCGACCGAAGGTAATGTTTTTGGTTCAGTGAAGAACCCATATCTTCAAGCATCCGAATGGGGCTGGACGATTGATCCGAAGGGTCTTCGAATTACCTGTAACCAGCTGTATGACCGCTATGGCAAACCATTGTTTATTGTGGAAAATGGACTTGGTGCAACGGATGTGTTGCTGGATAATGACACCGTTGAAGACGACTACCGCATTGATTATCTGAATCGTCATTTTGCCGAGATGGCTGAAGCTATTCAGGACGGCGTTGAGCTTCTGGGTTACACGAGCTGGGGACCGATTGATCTGGTCAGCGCAGGTACCGGGGAGATGAAGAAACGGTACGGTTACATTTATGTAGACCGGAACAATGACGGTAGCGGCACACTTCTCAGAGTGAAAAAGAAAAGTTTCCATTGGTACAAAGAGGTTATTTCCAATAATGGAGCGCAATATTTTTAACTCCAGGTGTAGCCCCTTGTGTATATACAAAGAGCAGTCTCGTTGACACGGGATTGCTCTTTGCTTATGAAGAGTGAATTTGACTCATGATTTGTTTCATATATATAATAAAGAGATCAAGAGAATCTTGTCACTTAAGAAGGGAGGAGCATCCAATCATGAAGAAAAAATCACTTGCATTTATATCTCCGGGATATGGATACTCCACTGCTGTCTTTTTCTAGAATCTATTCCAAGGGAGAAGTGTGCCCAAATTAGGAAGAAAACTAGGAAATATCGCAGAAAAATCTTAAGAATGACGAGGTAATCAACATGGAAACTGATAAAATTACTAGAAAAAATCCAGCTAATATGCCAGCTCCTGTAGGACAGTACACGCATATTACAAGAATTCCGAGGAATGCAGAGTTGTTCGTGACATCGGGTCAAATTGGAGCAGATGGTAGCGGACATTTTCCGGACAGTCTGAATGAGCAAGTTACGAATACATTCAGTAATATTAAAACAGTGCTCAAATCCGAGCATTTAGATGCTGAACATATTATTAAAGTTAACGTATGGGCGACGGAGAAAATCGATTGGGATTTCTTATACGCTGAGTGGGGACAATTATTCAGTCATGATTATCCTGCGATGACAATTGGGTATATTACGGAGTTAGGTTTACCCGAAATTAAAATTGAGATCGAAATATGGGCAGCAAAAGTGTAGAACCAAATAAACGTATTTAAACCATGGAGCTTCGAAAGAAGCACCATGGTTTTTTGGTTTCTTTATTCGTGAGAAATGGAAATGGAGATAGTCCATGCCATTATGATTAAATGTAAATGTGTTATGGCACTTGCAGACTCTGATAGGCATTCAGTCGCCCATACGTCCAGTAGACACCAGATCCGGATACGGGATCGGATGCGAAGCAGAGGGCATCACGAATCTGCGCATTAGTTTTCCCACGTGCAGCGAGTAATGCAGCTACTCCCGCTACATGGGGAGCCGCCATGGACGTTCCGCTTAGATAGGCATAGGAGCCACCCAGGTAGGTGGATAGAATAGTATCACCTGGTGCAGCCATATCAACCCACGATCCATAGTTTGAGAAATTTGATTTGAGGTCGGAAGGATTGGTTGAAGCTACCGCAATGACGTTCGGATAAGATGCAGGTACAATCGGATACGAAGTATTATCATTACCTGCTGCCGCGATGATGACAGCGCCCCGATCCCATGCATATTGTACGGCAGCCTGAAGAAAAGCTTCTCCCGTTGGCCCACCAAGACTCAGGTTAACGACTTGAATACCGTTGTTGGCTGCGTAAACAAGTCCGTTTCCGACGTTACCCGTTGTACCTTGTCCATTGTTATCCAATACACGTAGCGGGACAATCGAAGCGAGCGGTGCCACACCTGCAATGCCAACTCCATTATTGGTTATAGAAGCTGCAATTCCAGCTACATGGGTGCCGTGCCCGTTACCGTCTTCGGGAATATTATCATAATCAACGTAATCGTATCCGGGAAGGAGCTTGCCAGCAAGCTCAGGGTGGTTTAACTGCACGCCAGTGTCAATGATAGCGATTTTCACCGAGCTGTTACTCTGGGAAATATCCCAGGCAGCAGGAGCATTGATTTTTGGCAGGTTGTACTGGTAAGGAAAAAACGGGTCATTTGGCGTAAACGATGACTGAAGGTAGTAGTTCGGTTCAGCGTGCTCGATGAGCACATGGTCCTTGTAGTGCTTTAACATACGTTGCATTTTCTTTCTTGATTCAATGCGATACCATCCCAGATCTTCATACGTTTCGGCTACGTTGCATTTTGCTTTTTTATGCAGAGTGTGCATCTCGTCGGCTGTCGTACCTTCCTTGAACTTGATTAACAGCTGTTTGGGTGCGTGGGGATGAAACTTTTTGGCTGCAAGTTTATCTTCCACATAACGATAGACGAATCCAATTGCCAGCAGAGCTGCAGCAGAGATTCCAAGCGATAACCACATATGTTCTTCCCCCTCAAAGTTGATTGATGACACGCCTTATCGTATGCGATCCCTATCAAATTGCGAGGGCTTTCTTCTATTTTGGTTAATCGTTTAGATAGATTGATAGAAAGAGTTTATTTCGGTAGAATTGTAAGCAGAGAGCGAACTTGCGCTTAGTTTGGTTCGTATACGGAGCTGAAAAAGGGCTCGAATCTAAGGGTAAGGAATGTGGAATTTGTGACACAGCTTCATGCCGTACCGAAAGTGATAGCTATTCAAGAGCACCAAATCAATGATGCAATTGATTTTGCCATGGGTGTCCGCCAAGAAGTATTTCCAATGCTGGATCACGAGGAGTTACCTGTAGATCTGGAGCAATTCAAAGAACATTATCTGGATTCAGCTGATGCTGTATTTCTAGTTGCTCTTACCGAAGATGAAGAAGTTGTGGGTTCCATTGGCATACTGCCTTATGATGGACGCATCGAAGTTGTGAATGGACGATATCCTGAGCAGTCTGCCGCCGAAATTGTGAAATGTTATGTGGATTCTAAATATCGCAGATACGGCATTGGTTCACTTCTCGTAAGAGAACTGGAGAAAGTGGTGGCAGAACTGCACTACACAACGTTGTATTTGCATACACATCGCTTTTTGCCTGGTGCCGTGGATTTTTGGAAACGTCAGGGATATGTGGTTGTTGTGGAGCAGGACGATGATTGGCTGACGGTGCATATGGATAAGTTGGTATGTAAGTGACCATTGTATTTATTGGAGAATGGGAAGCGCCTAGCCTAAGCAAGAGACTGCAACTGGAAACGGACCAACCTAAAACGTTGAGATAGGAGAGGTGTATCTATGTATACAAGTCTAATCGAGAAACTGGAGCATACCGAGGCTGTACGCTGGTTCCCGAATCATCAAGTTCAGGAGAGCTGGATTACCGAAGTGGAACAGGAGTTGGGTTTTTCATTACCTCCGTCCTATCGCTGGTGGCTTCTGAATTATGGTGAAGCGATGTTGAGTGGAACAGAAATTCTGACCATTGCGCCTCCGGAACACCGAGAGTATACGGACACGGACATTCTATATAGATACCGACTTGCCGATGAAGACACGAAGAAGGAAGGGAAATTGGAACTGTTTGTACCAGACGAAGATGAATATTACTATTTTGATACGCGGACGGCTGATAACCTTGGGGAATACAAGGTGATGCGTTTGGATTACTTTAATGGGGAACCTGAAGTGTATGCGGACTCCTTTGCTGGCTTTTTGGAAAAATTGATCGATCAGCGAACACCTCGAAATTAATAATATTGATTGCTGATTTGTGATACCACAGGCCGAATTTGGGAGCAAGCAAGGGGAGCAGCCTACGGTGAATATAATAACGGAAGAGATTCACGTGGGTGCCAAAGCAGAGCTTATTCAGCCTGTGGACATGACTCTGGAACAATGCCCGTCGGCATGGTGAGAATGTCCATTTAACGCAGGCAATATACATGATGGGGGCAAACGAAGATGAACACAACGAATCGAAAGATTGTTTTTATAGATATTGATGGCACATTGGTAGATGATGACGGCAACATTCCGGTGTCCGCACAACAGGCGTGCAAACAGGCACGTGAAAATGGACATCTGCTTTATTTATGTACAGGACGATCGAAGGCGGAAATCTACGATTCTATATGGGACGTAGGATTTGACGGTCTGATCGGTGCCGGTGGTGGCTATGTTGAGTTCGGTCAGGATGTGCTGTATCACAAAAGGGTAACGGCAGAAGATGTACGGCATATGGTCGATTTTTTCAATGAACACCAGATTGACTTCTATTTGGAATCCAATTCGGCCTTGTACGCGAGTAGCCATCTTCAATCTCATCTGGAACGCCGCATCTATGGTGATATAGAGAATGATCCCGATGCCAGAGCAAAAAAAGAACAAAAGCCACATCCGTTTATTGCTGGTTTGACATATGGTGAAGCCGATTTATACAAGGACGACGTAAACAAAGTTTGTTTTCTGGAAAGCTCCACGATTCCGTTCGATCGAATCAAGCAGGAGTTTGAAGGCAAATTCGAAGTCATTCAGTGTACGGTACCTATCTTTGGTGAAGGAAGCGGTGAACTGATGATCCCGGGCATTCATAAAGCCATTGCTATTGCAGATTTATTGGAGCATCTGGGTATGTCACGTGAAGATACACTTGCCATTGGGGACGGCATGAATGATGCGGAGATGCTGGAGTATTGTGGTGTAGGGATTGCGATGGGTAATGCCAAGCCAGGTCTCAAAGTCATTGCAGATGATATAACTGGAACTATTGAAGAAGATGGGTTGTACCACAGTTTTGTGAAATATGGATTGATTGAGGCCTAATCAGCCTTAAACGAGTGAAGAGGTGAAACCAATGTCGGAAGGAATAAAAGTTGAGCTGGAAATTAGTGCATTCGGTCAGGAAACAGTACCATTGTACGATGATTCTTTTCGTAAACATGAGATCGCAAGAACTCGTATTTTACCTAAAGAAACAACATTAGCGCAACTGGAAGAGATGGTAAAGGAATTGATGGCAGAGATCAAAGAGGATTTTCATCAACCGGAACAGTTATTAGCCAAAGTCACCCTGAGAGCCAAGGAAACAGATGGGGTATTGAAATACTTAGGTTAGAGACTATTTGTCATAGTAATGTTCTAGACTCCTGACAGGATCCAATAGATAAATCCACCAAATAACCCGATGCAAATTCCGGCAATGACTGAAAAAAGGATAACAAATTTTTTCCCGTTCATAAGCTACCCTCCCTCTTGATTTTAATATATACGTATTTGTTGATGTTTTGTTTTGTTATAGCATCTTCAAAAGGATTGCGGGAGGGCGAATGTTAAGCTTTTGAACATGAAGGAGAGAATTACATATTTTCTCCCATCTGACCGATATAAAGTAGGTATGCTTATTGACTAGAAAACGAAAGGAGTGCAGAACATGGATATTGCAGCATTATCAATGGCTATGAGTCAAGTCTCAGTGGCGCAGTCGGCGAGCTTGCAAGTCATGTCAATGTCGAAAGACATGGCAGAGCAGCAAGGTCAACAACTAACAGAAATGTTAAAGTCGGTTCCGGCTGCTCATCCTAATTTGGGTGGAAGTCTGGATATTTCGGTCTAGACGATATTCAAGTTTGCGTTATTGTGTTAAATTTGCAGCAAGCAAAACCCAAACGGCTCCAATTCCATTGAATTGAAGCCGTTTGGGTTGTTTATTTTCGTCTTATTTTATTTCTGACAAGCTTGGCGATCTGCCTTCCAACGGAAGTGTATCTTTCAACGTCCATAACTCATCGTAACTGGAAATCTGAAGATCGGCTTTGGATAAGTCCTGGTCACCTGATCCCGGATTACGGTATCCGATGCAGCGCATGCCTGCACTTTTGGCGGCCTGAACACCATTGCGCGAATCCTCAATGACAAGACAGTTCGAAGGGGATGCTCCAATCATTTCAGCTGTAGTCAGGAAAATATCCGGAGCCGGTTTGCCGTTCGTGACTTCCTCACCTGTCATTCGGACCTCAAAGTATTTTCCAAGTCCGGTCTTGTCCATGATCAGATCGATCAGTGCACGTGGAGATGAAGAAGCAACGGCTATCGGAATGCGCTGCTCATGCAGCCAGCTTAACCAGCGTTCCACAGAAGGCATGGCTGTCAGCTTCGGGTGAGCCAGCATCGTCTGCATCACATTATGTTGATGGTAGGCGAGGGCTTCTTCCACGGTAGCCGTCAACTGGTGCTTATCCAACACTTGCCGCCACATCGATTCCAGCGTAACTCCAACATAGGTGTGATGTTCCGCCTCCGTCATCTTTGCTCCAAAATGGGCAAAAGAACTGCGCTCAATCTCGAAATAAATCGGTTCGCTGTCAATCAGTACGCCATCCATGTCAAAAATGACCGCCTGAATGCTGTCATCCTTCGACTCTCCCAGCCCGTCAAACTCCTTGTTTGCTACCATGTTGTATTCCTCCTCCAGAATTCTGTAAGCAATTATCTCTAATTTATCTCAATCATGATTAACTTGCTACATTAGATGCTGGAGCCGCTGGATTGCAGCACCACTTTGATGGCATGGGAAGAAGCTTGAAGTGTACGTCCCTGAATATCGCAGCCAAGCGTGCGGAATGCCTCTTCGTAATCCTCCAGAGGGAACGAGTGGGTGATAATTTTTTTCGCCGGGATAATCTGTTGCTCAATCATGTAATGTGCTGTTGCGAATGTGCCCAGGGAGTCGATGGAGCCAATGATTTTCAGACTGCGGTCCACAACTTCCTTGGGATTAAACGAAGTGTTTCCATCTCTCAGACCAACCAGCATGAGATAACCGCCGCTGGCGAGTTGCGAAAGCACTTGAGTGCCCACGACGCCTGTCGTATCCACAATCATATCAACCTGATTCGTTGTGGGTGCGAGCGATTCTATCGCATTTTCAAAGGATGAGTGAACCTCCCAGCGGTCCGGTGCAATCGAACCAGCAATAGCCAGGCGTTCTTCGGAGATATCGACGAGACAGCCAGTAACGCCTTTGGAAGCGAGGGCATAGCTGTATAGAATGCCAATCGGGCCCGCACCGAGGATAATTGTTCTAAAATTCGGCAGCAGATGGATTTGATTAATACCTGTAAGCATGCAACTCAGTGGTTCAGTCAGGGTCGCTTCCTCATAGCTCACATGGTCCTTCAATTTATACAAAAAGCGATCCTCGGTTACATAATAATCCGTAAATGTACCGTCAGCACTCACACCTGTCTCTGTAACCGATTTATGTGTGCAGTGATTTTGTCTGCCTGTTCTGCACATGTCGCATTGCCCGCAATAATAGGTAGGATCGATGACAACCCGGTCGCCCGGCTGCAGTGTCGTTACAGCTGAGCCCACGGCAATGACTTCCCCGGCAGACTCATGACCAAGAATGACGGAAGGAACCGCATGATATTTACCACTGACAATACCGAGGTCGGTACCGCACACACCCGTTGCCCGGATTCGAACCAACACCTGATTGTCTCTTACGATTTCCGGAACAGGCCGTTCCTCAAGCGCTACATCCCAAGCCGATTTGTATACCAATGCTAACATGTTAAAACCTCCTTATAATAATATGAAATGTAACTATAGCGATTCATTTTAAAAACAGTTTCTGACAAGATACGAAAGTAGTGGAGGGGACGAAATCGATTCTGGAGAAACGGAGCGTTCGCCTAAAAGCTTTCTGGAAGAAAGCTACTTCGGAAGCATATGCTATCAACGGATTTTCCCCTCGGAAAAGGGAAATCAAATAAATTCCGGGGATAACAGCGGTCAGAAGAACGATTCGTAACCGAAACAACCACTTCGAGCAATGGCATTGAAATGTTTTAATGCACGCTGGCAAGCACCGAATCGAGTCGCTCTACAATTTCAACCAACTCATCTTCTGTTGTGGTAAGCGATGGTCTGACCTTAACTACGTTCCCGAAGCCGTAACGTGATCCTCTTAAAATCAGATGCTCATCCGTGAAGGCACGGTCGATAATGGCGTTAGTTTTATCCGTATCTGGTTCATTATTGTCACCCACCATTTCCAATCCCCACATCAGGCCGACTCCGCGAGCTTCACCAATGCTTGGATATTTCATGGCCAAATCTTGCAGTAATCCACCTAAAATTTCACCTTTGCGTTTCACGTCATCCAGGAAACCGGGTTCGGATACAACCTCCAGGGTAGATTTGGCTGCGGTTACAGAGATCAGATTGCTTCCTGAGGTGAAGGAATGTTCATGCTTTTCCAGGACATTCAATCGGGACTGCATCAATACCGCAGCAACAGGCACACCGATACCACCGAGACCTTTGGCAAGAGTAATCATGTCAGGCTGGATATCGAACAGTTCGCTGGCGAACATATACCCGGTACGTCCGATTCCCGTCTGTACTTCGTCGGCAATGAGAATGATGTTGTACTCATCACACAGTTTACGCAGGCGCTTGAAGTAACCAGCAGGAGGAATGATATTGCCGCCATTGCCGAGGATCGGTTCGATGATCATGCAGGCGACTGAGCCGGAGCTCGCATATTCTATAGCATCAGAGATAGCTTCAACGCATTGATATCCGCAGTCTCCGCTTGAGGATTTGAATGGGCAACGATAGCAGTATGGTGCAGGTACATGAACGGAGTTGGCAACAGCCGAATTTGGAAACCGTTTCCGCCGGAAGGCATTTCCCGAAATCCCTGTTGCAAACTGGGTCTGACCATGATGGGACAGGTACAGGCTGATAATGTCTGTGGATTGCGTGTATTTCTGTGCAATTTTGGTGGCACATTCATTGGCGGTTGAGCCCGTAATATCCCGCATCCAACCGGCATTAATATCGTTTGGAGCATATTCAATCAGATGATCGAGCACTTCATCCACATACGGTTCTGTGAAGGAGGAAGACATATGCGTCAGATTGCCGACTTGTTCCTGAATTTTGCTCACGACATGCGGGTGATTGTAGCCCAGTGACAGGTTGAACGTACCGGATACACCATCCAGATATTCAACGCCTGCATCGTCAATCAACTTAATCCCTTGTCCGGTTCTAAAACGGTTTTTGGTTAAGGTTTGCATACGATTCCCTCCATAAATGTAATGTACTAGCCTGAACGAAGATCAAAAATTCCGGATTACGCAGGCATCACCCCTCTCAAGAAGCAACGTTTAAATCTCTTTACTCTGATGTGCGAGAGTTCCACTTACGGTGCTGTTCCTTACATTCCAGAGATGAGAGAGTACGAGAGTGAGGAGCAGAATCAAGCAAAATCCGGCCAAAATCCAGATCGTGTTCACTACAGGCCAAGCACTCATGCTCCATCCGGTTACATACTGCAGAATGGCGCCACCGATCCCGCCTGATGCAATCAGGATGCTGGTTGTGCGCTCAGTCATGCCCGGAATTAAAATGTTGGCATAGACCAGTGCGATACAGAACAGCCCTGACATGAACAATCCGGTTCCGAAGATTAGCAGGTATGTTGCCCATTGGCCTGTTACGAACACCATGGCAACGGCGAACAGAAGTGTACCTACCGTACTCCAGATCAGGAAAGGCATGTAGTTGACAGCTTCAGCAATTTTTCCGGAAAAAAGACGACCGATAATCATGGCAATCCATAGGATGGATACACTTAATGAAGCGACAGACTCCTGTAGCTGCAATCGTTCGACCAGGATGGAGGGCAGGAAGTTCATCAGGCCTAACTCCAGACCCATGTAAACGAAGAAAAAAATGACGAAGATTGTGAGCACCCCTATATGTTTTCTGGAATACTGGGCCCTGCCCGTTGCATGTCCAACGGTATTCTCACCAGCTTTTTTCAGATAAGAAGCGGCGGAGGTGGGCATGGTCACCCATAACAGCATGAGAATAAGGGATAACGCGGAAACGGTATAAAACGTAAGATGCCAAAGATCCAGCCAAATGTATAAGGCAGCGACTGCCGGGATGAGAAGTGCTCCAAGGGCAAAGTACACATCAAGCTTGGACATTGCGACTGCTTTCTGATTTTCCGTAAATTCTATCGTAAACGCACCAACGGAGGGCTCAATGATACCAGACCCAAACCCGACAATAATGGTTAGAAGAAGAACAACTGTCCAGGATGGCAAGAATCCGAGAACGGCATAGGCGGCCACAATACAGATCAGTGCGATGGTTAACATGGATTTTCTGCCGATGCGGGCAGTCATGGAAGGAGCAACGAGCACCCCGACAAGAAAACCGAGGAACTGCAGAAACAACAAAAATCCGCCATCACTATAACCACGCTCATAATGTGTCAATAAAACGGGGAGAAGTGCACCGAGTACAACGCTGGTTATGCCGATTAACAGATAAAAACCGCAGCTTAAAGCGAAAATTCTTCTCATAAGTTGTCCTCCTAAGATGGATATAAATTTTATATTATGTAAATAATGTTTCTTTCGTATATAACTTATACCATAATTATGCAATTGTACATGCTTTTTATTGTAAAATAATGTTAACTTTTGACGAATGAATGATCTTTCTCACACAATGTTCAACCTAAAACGGTTTCGTGTCGAAGCGAAAAAAGTTTCCTTGTCTGTAATAGACAGGAAACTTTTTGATGATCAGATCCTTATGAATAAACCTAGGCTATCGTCCCCACTAGGCGGTCTGCACAAAGAAAATTCCATCCAAGGGTGCATGAGCAGACGCAAGGCCATTTCGTAATAACAAATATCCATTAGCATCAGAAAGTCCCAGTATATCCTGATAGGGATGGGGGAAATCCCCGGAATAAATCTGACAAACGAATTGATAGTCCTCTAGTAGATGGCTAATTCCTTTCGCACCGTTTGGTAGTATGGAAGAGAAAAATGAAAAGGCAGGGAAATCCTGTTCCTCTATTTGTATTTCGGTCAATCCTACTCCGCATAAAGGAATGGATTGAATGGGACATACGGAAGTTAGTGGCTCTGAAGATACGGATACATATGTACATCCAGCTAGAATATTTTCCTTCCATTCCAGCTCATCCCCCGTATAGGACACCTGATCCAAAAAGTATTCCGAAGCGGAATAGGTGGAGAAGACCGAAATATACTTCCCAGGGGGCAACGAAGGGATATGCAGCTGTTGTAAAAGTGTATTGCAATCAATGGAGAACAAATGCAACAAGGGCTGACTCTCCTGATTAAGCGGCCATTCTGTAACATATGCAATTTCTCCGCCAATCCAAATGCCAGTATTGTGGTTCGGAACGTCAGGGTCAATTGAAAGTTGGTTAACTTTGTGCATGGTAAACTCCTCTTTGTATCTGGATTAAGCTGTTTAGACAAACAATAACCAATAAATATGACAGGCTGGTGGGTTTAATCTTTGACTTGAATCACATGTCCGAACAGCTTGCGCGCTTTGTCCCAATCGACGCCAAGTTTACCTTGCCAGCCGGCCCAAGGCATCTCCATATCAGATCGGCCTTTGGTATTATTAAGCTGCAACTCACCGTTCAGGAGATGTTCGTTGTTGGTCCAATGGTCTGTACTTAGGGAGAGAACCTGATTGGGCAGCACACCTACCCTGGACAGCGCTTGAAGAATACTTCTGCGAATTCCGGCATGTCCTTTGACCAATTTCTCTGCAGTGAGTCGTTTCTCAAATTTTCCCGGAGATTCTTCGTCTTCAGCTTGATCCAGCATATAAAGCAGTTGATTAAATATAGTGATATCCTCGGGAGTTGGTTTAATAGGTTCCTTCTCAAGTAAATTGATGAATTCTGTCAGATCGGCGTATGCACCTACGCTTGACCCACTGTAATCATAACCCTGGTGCAGGGCGTAACGGATATTGGATAGATTCTCCCAGCCCTCATCTCTATGACTGAATCCGCAAACTTTGCAAGCAAGGAACTGTTCAGTCTCCTCATAAGCATGCATCTGCGAGTGAATCATCATATGATAGCTTGTAAGCGTAGATATGCCTCGTGGATAACTGCCCCCTACACCTGCAATAAATGCTTGGGTAATCGTCGACCAGGAAAGACGTTCATTCTGCTGGAATGCGATTAGTTGTTGAAGGATATTATCATGGTGGATTAACTCCAGATCATTAGCCACCCAGCCTTGTGTAGTCAGTAGCTCCTGTTGGGCAGCAGTTAATGTATCCGTTTGATAGATCATTACTCCTCGTGCTCTGTCATACTCACCATTACCGTGTAGATATAATTTTTTAAGCACTCTCATACACTTTTTGTCCATGCCTAACTCCTTTCCGAAGTTTATGTTGAATTTCCTATGTACTAACGTATAACAATTCATTTGCTTCGTTTCATTATAAGTGAGATGATGTGGGATGAAAATCAGTACAAGGTACTAACCTATTGAACGAAGCCGATGAACTGGCAACATAAGCTCGCTAATGAACAAGTGGCAATATTACAGATGAGAAGTGGTGGAACATGCGAATTAACAAATACATAAGTGAAACGGGATACTGCTCCCGCAGGGAAACGAACCGATTAATTGCAGCCGGGCGCATCACGATTAATGGTAACGTGTGTGAAAAAGGTGCAGACGTAGAGCCCGAGGATATCGTACTCATTGATGGTGAGGAGATTCCTTTCAATGATCGCGAGCCTGTTTACCTTGCTTTGAATAAACCCATCGGCATTGTCTGCACCGCAGCAGAACAGGTAGAGGGAAACATCATTCAGTATGTGAATTATCCCTCGCGTATCTTTGCGATTGGCAGGTTGGATAAGGCGTCCGAGGGTTTGATCTTTCTGACGAATGACGGAGATATTGTGAACAAGATGATGCGTTCGGAGCATAACCACGACAAAGAATACGTAGTAACCGTAGACAAACCAGTGACAGACGAATTCGTACGGGCGATGTCGCAAGGGGTTGAGATTTTGAATGTGGTGACGAAGCCATGTGAGGTATATAAGCATAGTGAGAACGTATTTCGTATCATTTTGACGCAGGGACTTAATCTGCAAATCCGCAGAATGTGTAAAGCCTTGGGTTACAGAGTGCTCAAGCTGGAGCGCATCCGAATTATGAATGTTACGCTGGAAGGACTGGAGCGTGGGCAATGGAGACATCTGGAGAGGCAAGAGTTGGAGAAACTTCTATCCATGTTGAATTAGAGAAAGGCATCGTTGCGATGTCCCGGCAAAATGAAGAGAGGCACTATTCCCATAGGGATTAATGCTTCTTTTTTGAGTTCTGGACGATGGATGAAGCCATAAATATATTATTGAATTTCTGACAACTTACTACGGTAGTCGTCTTTTCTTTGTACTTTCTTCTCTGAAATAAATGATCCGAGCAACGTTAATAGAGCTCCGAGCAGCGTTATCCTGGTAATCCGTTCATGTAGAATCAGTGCAGAAGCGACGACAGTAATGACAGGCACCAAATAAATGTACACACTTGTTTTGACGGCTCCCAGAAGATTCACTGCCCGGTTCCAGGTTACAAAACATAAGGCCGAGGCACCCAGCCCGAGAAAGAGAAAGTTCGAGAGGTTGGCCATATTGGCGAAGCGCCCAAGATCGAAGTGGAATTCGAATAGGAACAAAGCCGGAAGCATGAATAATAGTCCATAAAAGAATACTTTGCGTGTAGCACCGATGGTGTGATAGGGGAGTTCACCTATTTTGCGCATGAGTATGGAGTAGACCGCCCACACAGCAGGTGCCACGAAAGCAAGCAGATCCCCCAGCGGATTCAGTTGCAGAATGAAACTGCCGTTGAATCCAATAAGGATAATGCCAGACAAGGCAATGGTGAAGCCCACGATAAACCGCTTGTGCAATCTCTCTCCATCCAGGAAGAAATGAGCAAGGACTGCGGTAAAGAAAGGAGCAATCGAAACAATAACACCTACATTGGAAGCGAGGGTGTACACCAGTGCAATATTTTCAATGAGAAAATATAACGTAACCCCGCATAATCCAGCACCGATAAACAGCATTTCTTCTCGGAGTGAGGTAATTCGCATCAACCGCGGATAGATCAGGAAGAGCACTACATAGCCAATCACGAAACGGAAAAAGAGAATCTCCACCGGGGTGAAATCGATCAACAGCACCTTGGTGGAGATAAACGTTGTTCCCCAGATCAGGATCGTAAGTAAGGCCAGCGGATGTCCAGTAGAGATTTTGTTCTGACTTGTCATGACTGATCATCCGCTGTGCGCTTTGAATCCACTTCATGGTTGAAGATGCGTCTGTATTGCTTGGGCGTCAAGCCAATTAGTTTTTTGAAAAAATTCGTAAAGTGACTCTGGTCACTGAAACCTGTTTGCGCGGCGACCTCTATTGGGAGTTGGCCTTGTTCCAATAGCCTTTTGGCCTGATTGATGCGAATCGTTTCCAGGTAGCGGTAGGGAGATATCCCTTTTTGACGAGTAAATAAACGCAACAGATGGTACTTGCTCAGCCCTGTTAACTCGACTAACTGGTTCAGCGTAATGCTCTCCATATAATGAGTCTCTATGTACTCGCATATGCGTCTAATCTCGATGGTGACGTCCTGGGCGGAAATAGGCGGTTCGGCATCTGCATATTCTCTCATCAGCTGTTCCAGCAGAAAGAGCAGCAGTTCTTCTTTGTGAAAGTCAGCTTGCTCTTCCAAAATCATCTGATGCAGCTCATGCAAAGAAGTAACATGTTCGCTCTGATAGAGGACAGGGGAAGCAAACCGTGGCAAGTAATCTTGTCCGGTAATTTCCTGTACATATTGGCGCATGACCTCAGGTTGAATGTTGATGCAACGATAATCCAGGGTTCTGCCGTCCACCTGTTCGCAGGCATGGGGATCATGCGGATTAAAAATAATCATGTCCCCAGTGTTCAGGATATATTCTTCGTTATTACATACAAGATGTCGCTTGCCTTGCTCAATAAATCCAATGACGTAATAGTCATGAAAATGATTGGGGAATTTCTGCATAATGCCTTCGAATTGATAAGCTTCAAGCTGTAGATCGGTATCGAACACGACGGTTCGCACTTCGCGAGTCACCTGCTGCACCTTCTTTCTGGTAAGTTAAATGTCATTATAATATGAAAAGAAGGGACTTTCTTGGACGATATTGCTCGTTTCGTTTTGTTTAAACATATAAAAAACCAAAATACCCGCTATCCCTAACTAAATGGATGACGAGTATTTTGGTTCAATTATAGCTCATTCAACGGATAACAATATGAATTCGGACCTAAATTAACCTTATATTGACTTTACGTCAGATGTATTTACTTATACAGCTTCAAAGGCAGACTTGTTAAAGACTGTCCTGCCGCAGAAGGAGTCAGGTTATCCTCCAGATTGAATCCTGCCACGGGTTCAATTTTGGTGAACGTTTTCAGGAAGGTGCTCAGCACAATTTTACCCTCCAAACGGGCCAGAGGAGCCCCCAGACAGAAGTGAGTACCAAAACCAAACGCAAGCTGTTTATTATTGTTTGATCGATGAATATTTAAGGTGAACGGATCTTCAAACATGTTCTCATCCATATTGGCTGCACTCATCCACGCCACGATAGCGTCTCCCTTTTTCAGCTCAACACCAAGGACACTGTTATCCTCTTTGACCATGCGGTCCATTTTACTGATGTGAAAGCGATATCTCAGCATTTCCTCTACTGCGGCCGGAACAAGCTCCAGATTATCCCTGAGTTCGGCATACAATTCCGGTTGGTCATATAGAAGGGCGTAGAACGAGTTGGCCAGCAGGTTGCTTGTGGTTTCTATGCCGGCGCCCAGAATAAACATGGTGGTTCGCACAATCTCTTCATCCGTAAAGTGCTCGCCATCGAGCTCAACCTGGATCAGGTCTGATATGATATCTTCTCCCAGATTGGATCTTTTGGACACAACGAAGGGATACAAGTATTTGAAATATTCTTCCCCGGCAATTTTTTTCATTTCGTTAATTTGATCAAAAGTGGCATCGGTAGTAGGCATAAACATGGTGTCCACCCAATCCTTGAACAAATGACGATCTTTGGAAGGAATGCCGAGAAGGTCGGACATGATAATGACAGGAAACATGCTCGTATAAGCTTCAACAATGTCCACTTCCGATTGATCTTCAAATTCTCTGATCAGCTCTTCGGCCACTGCCTCTATTCTTGGTTCCCAGAGCTTGAGACTTCGGGGTGTAAATGCACTTGCCAGCAATGATCTCCGCTTGCGATGTTCCGGCGGATCTACGTTGTGAATATCCAGCTTGTCCGGCATGTGATGCTCGCTGTCCGAACCTTCTTCTTCGCTTGAATATCCCACATTAACAATTGATCTCTTTCTCACACTGGAGAAGTGCTCGTGATCATTAAGCACGGTTTTGACAAGATCATACCTGAATACATGCCAGGAATCGGTCTCTTCATTGTAGATGACAGGTTCCTGATTCAACATGCTGCTATACCAACGGTAGGGACTGAATTCTTCTTCTTTCGATTGGAAATTCGTGATTTCTGACAGAGAAATAATAGAGCTCTTCGTCATTCGTTTCGCCTCCTTGGTTGGTCTCATTGACAAATATAACAAATGAGAGTACTTTAATTCAAGTAGTTTAAATTGAGATAACAAGGTGGAGTAGAGAGTGAAGAACATACTGAAGCATGGCGGAGTCAAGGCAGGCATATTTATGATCGTTTTTTACCAAATTGTAATGTTGACCGTTTTTATGTCAGGGTATAGCGCAATCCCCAAAAATGTAACCAATCTTACCGTTGCCATTGTCAACGAGGACCAGCAATCCGGTACTGAATTTGTACAACAATTGCAGGAACAATTGCCATTTACGGTAGTAACCAACGAATCATTGGAACAGGCAAAGACGGGGCTTGAAGACCGGGAAATCCATATGATCATACGTATACCGGGTGATTTTACGGAGAAACTGTCTGAACAGGGCGGTAAAGCTCAGCTCCAGTATCTGATTAATGAATCGAACCCAACAACAATCACGAGCTCCATGAAAAATGTTGCAGCTGAAATTACTGCGCAGATGGGCGCACAGGTTCAGGCACAGAGCTTCGAGGGTGTGCTGAGCAGCATGCAGGTTCCTGCAGAGCAATCGAAACAGATTGTGGAGTCTACTATGGGCAAAGTGTCATCGGACATTGTTCTGAGCAACCCTCAGCCAGCAGGCATGCAGAATCAGATGGCACCGATGTTTATCACGATGGCGCTCTATGTTGGAGCCATGATCTACGCGATGCAAAGTATTGGCGGAATGAAGCAACTGCAAGGAGAGATGGGGAAATGGAGAGCATTCTTTGCAATGCGAGGTACGAACCTGCTTGTTTCCATCCTTGCTCCACTTGTAGGGATTGGCATTTATTTTATGGTGCAGGGGTATGGAGTGGAAGTGTTTTGAAAATGTGGATGGTACACAGCCTGCAACTGTTTGTGTCCATTGAGTTCACCAGCATCTTTATCATGCTTCTCGGTCAAGGCGGAATGCTGATCAATATGATATTCGTACTCAGTCAGTCCATTGCAAACGGGACGTCCATGTCCCCAGAGATGATGCCAGGATACTTCAAATTCGTGAGTCAGATCACACCGATGTTCTATTCAACGCATCTGGATTATAATATTCTCTTCGGCGGAGGGAAAACGGTAGAATATGCGGTCGGACTGGCATTGGTGGGCTTGGGAGCCTTCGTGATCAATACGGCCATTCATCATTTCAAAAAAGCCAAACAGACCGATACGACACAGGAGTCTGTACAACAGCCCGTTATGATATAAAATAGAAGTTATGAGGGTAGGCGATGAGGAAGAAGCTGTACCCTTGGAAGAGCAGAATGGGGGCAGTCACAATGTCGATTCAAATATTTATACTCGGTGCACTAAGTGAGGGGAACTATTACCCCTATGATATTAAGAAACGAATAGGGAAACATCTGGATCAAACGGATGCCAAGATTACGGAAGGCACCATTTATTATAATTTTGAAGTGTTGCTGAAGAAGGGCCTGATCGAGAAGGTAGAAACGATTCAAACAGAAAATCGACCGGACAAAACGACATATGGCATCACCGAAAAAGGACGTCAGTCCCTTGAAGAGAGCATATATAAGGTGTTCCAGAAGTTTACGAACATACAGTCCTTATATGCTGCTTTGGTCCATTTGGATAAGGTGGATAATCAGAAGATCGCTTATTTGATTGAGGATATTATTGAGAAGATGAATAAGAAACTGGAATATATTGATTCTCATACACCTCAGGAGATTGATGTGCAGGAGGATCTGAAAGATGCACTGTTGTTGATGCGAGATCACGCTTACCACTCCATTCAAAGTGATATGATCTGGCTTCAGAAGCTGCTGCATCATGTTCAGAGCAGAGTATTAAAAAGCTAAATAACTCTTTAATGGAATGAGGATGAGAAGATAATGTATGAACATTTGGTCGTATTCAAATTAATCGATACAATCACTCCGGTCAAACAGCAGGAATTGGTGGCTCAACTGCTCGCGTTACAGGAACAGATCCCTGGAATTGTGGATCTTACCGCAGGCATTAATGTAACAGAGGAGACAGATCATATTCAGGGCTTCACACTTGGCCTGAGAGTGACGTTTGAAGATCAGGAAGCGCTGCGAGCTTATGGCCCGCATCCTGCTCATCAGTCTTTTGTAACTTCCTTGAATGAGTGGGTGGAGAATGTGATTGTTGTCGATTATCCGATCTGAGCATGAGCATTGTCCATAATATAGTATGCATATGAGGTCGCCATTCCGGTGGTTCTCAAATGATTAGGTTAGCCAGAAATTTCTGGCTGGCCTTTTTTATGTTTTCGATTGGGATGGAATCGTGAGAAGCGAAGCTGATTTGTTTTTCGTGTGAGATAATATGACAAGGAAAGAGGTTGTGCTCATTCCCTTTTGTACAAAGTGCCCAAAATAATGAGTTCTCTTTATAACCTTCAACAATTCTATGTTATGAATCATGGAACTTCCCTGAATAGTTTATATAATGTGAATCAACATAACACGATTTTGCAGCGGTAAAGTGATTCTAAATTACAGGGGGCAGATAGGGATGAGAGAAACCAAGAGAATGAGGATTTTTTCACTGGGAATTCAGCACGTATTGGCGATGTATGCCGGGGCCATTTTGGTTCCGCTGCTTGTGGGAAGGGCTTTAAACCTGACTGCAGAACAATTGGCGTACCTGGTATCAATTGACCTGTTAACCTGTGGTATCGCGACATGGCTTCAGGCACGCAAAGGGAAGTATTTGGGAATTGGCTTGCCAGCGGTTCTTGGAAGCTCATTTGTTGCTGTGACTCCGATGATTGCGATTGGATCACAATATGGAATTCCAGCCATTTACGGTTCCATCATAGCAGCAGGCATATTCATCGTTATATGTGCTGTCTTCTTTAGTAAAATTGTCAAGCTGTTCCCTCCCGTCGTGATTGGAACAGTTGTAACCATTATTGGTTTGGCATTGATTCCAACGGGCATCAAAAACATGGCAGGCGGGGCAAACAGCGAAAATTTCGGAAGCTTAGATAATCTGGCTCTCTCATTCGGGGTATTGCTTTTTATTCTGGTGCTGAATCGATATGCTCGCGGCTTTGTCAAATCCCTTGCGGTTCTCCTCGGTATTATTGTGGGTACCCTCGTGGCTGCCCTCATGGGAAAAGTGAATTTCAGTTCTGTACAGGAAGCCTCCTGGTTCCATTTGCCCCAGCCCTTTTACTTTGGATGGCCTACCTTCGAAATCGGTCCGATCATTACCATGATTATTGTCGGCACGGTTGTCATTATTGAGTCTACAGGTGTGTTTATGGCCTTGAGCAAAATCTGTGATCAACCAATTAATGAAAAGGATCTGGCACGAGGATACCGCGCAGAAGGTCTGGCATTTGTGCTTGGTGGCATCTTCAATGCTTTTCCTTATAACACATTTGCCCAGAATGTCGGTTTGGTTCAGCTCTCCAAAGTGAAAACAACCAATGTGGTTGTTGCAGCCGGAGGTATTCTGATTTTTCTCGGACTCATCCCCAAAGTTGCGGCATTCGCAACGATTATCCCCAGCGCGGTACTCGGAGGGGCAACGGTGGTTCTGTTCGGCATGGTGGTCTCATCTGGGGTTAAAATGCTGCAACATGTGGATTTCAGCAAGCAATCCAATCTGTTAATCGTTGCTTGTTCGGTTTCACTCGGTCTTGGCGTCACGGCTGTGCCTGATCTGTTTGCCCAGCTGCCTCAAAGTATCCGCATTATTGTTGGTGATGGTATTATCACAGGCAGTCTGTGCGCCATTCTGCTCAATATCTTCTTTAATCTCGGATTCAAAAAAGAGAGTCTGCCCGTACAGCCCGCACAGGCTCAAGAAGCACATACGTAAGATTGTCTGATTAACTGGCATACGATCTGGATAAAAGGAACAGACCCAAGATGATATTGAATGAGGTGGAATGATCGGAATGACTCCCCTCGCCAATGAATCTCTTGGGTCTTTATGCTGGGTAAACTGCAGAGTCTTTAGAGTAAAATCGGATATTTTTATTCAACATACCCTGGAAGCTTTTTTACCAGTGATAAGTTCGAAAAGTTTGGCAGATTTCTCCTTAGTTAATTGAACATAAGCAGGTTTGCTTTCAGTGCTCATAACCCCTTGAAACTTAAACGGCGCCCAGGGTATGAAAGTTACAACAGGATGAATGCAAAAGGGAGATAAATATGCTAAAGTTTCATCATGAACATGCCACATGTTCTTTCCGTTGAATTTCCATGCGACTACATAAATGAGCATTGGTTCACAAGGCTAGAATAAACGAAGGGATATCCTGATATCGCTTGGTTACAGAAAAGGAGTTGTGATCACATGCAACAAGATACACGAATAGAAGGATGGCATTTCGATAACAGTTATGCACGTTTGCCGCAGACCTTTTTCACGGTTCAGGGAGCGGTACCCGTTCAATCACCGAAGATGATCATCTTCAATTCATCGCTTGCAGCCAGCCTGGGACTGAATGTGGAGGTTCTCAACAGTGATGAAGGAGCGGAGGTGTTTGCAGGCAACCTGATACCGAAAGGTGCCGAGCCTCTGGCTCAGGCCTATGCGGGTCATCAATTCGGTAATTTTAACATGCTTGGTGATGGACGTGCTTTACTGCTGGGAGAACAGATCACGCCACAAGGCGAGCGAGTGGATATTCAGCTGAAAGGATCGGGAAGAACACCATACTCTCGCGGAGGGGATGGACGTGCTGCCGTGGGGCCCATGCTGCGTGAGTATATTATTAGTGAAGCGATGCATGCACTCGGCATTCCTACAACGCGAAGTCTGGCGGTCGTATCTACTGGAGAAAACATTACACGAGAAACAGAGCGACCTGGTGCAATCCTGACGCGAGTGGCTTCAAGTCATCTACGTGTGGCAACCTTCCAATACGCAGCCAGTGGTGCATCAACGAATGATCTCCGGGCACTGGCTGATTATACGATAGAACGGCATTTTCCTGAAATCTCCTCACCGGATAACCGTTATCTTCAGTTGCTTCAGGAAGTCATCCGGCGGCAGGCTTCACTTATTGCTAAGTGGCAGCAGGTTGGTTTCATTCATGGCGTAATGAATACGGATAATATGTCCATCTGCGGTGAAACCATCGATTATGGGCCGTGTGCATTTATGGATGCCTACAATCCAGCGACGGTATTTAGCTCGATCGACACGCAAGGTCGGTATGCTTATGGAAATCAACCGTATATTGGCGGCTGGAATCTGGCTCGGTTTGCCGAGACACTTCTGCCACTGCTGCATGAGGATGAAGAACAGGCTGTACAAATCGCCCAGGATGCTATTGCACAATTCTCAGAATTGTATCATCACCACTGGCTCTCGGGAATGCGGAGCAAGCTGGGCTTGTTTAATGAAGAGGCTGAGGATGAAGCGCTAATCAGGGATCTTCTTGAACTGATGGAGAAGCATAGTGCAGATTATACGAATACGTTTCTCGCACTTACCTTTGATACGGTTAAGGGAGCTCCCTTGTTCGACACTTCTGAGTTTGCGGAATGGAATGAGCGTCGCCAGGCAAGATTAGGCAGACAGCAGGAAGGGAAAGAAGAATCGCAACGATTGATGAAATCGAACAATCCGGCGGTGATTCCTCGTAATCATCGGGTGGAAGAAGCACTGGACCAAGCGGAGAATCACGGAAATCTTAGTGTGATGGAAAAGCTTCTCGCTGTCCTATCAAACCCATTTGCACATTCTCCCGAACAGGCTGAGTACGCGGAACTGCCTACGCAATGCGATACCTCCTACCGGACTTTTTGTGGAACCTGAATTGAACATTTGTTATGAAGAGGCTGCCATTGGCAGCTTTTTCATTAACATGTCAAAAGGAGATTTTATGCCCAACATACTAAGTAAACCAGATATTGCAAAAACTCTTTTTCAGTTGCTTGAACAGACATCCTTCGGCAGGCAGCAGACAGAGAACTATATTAACCGTTTGTTTGAGAGCTTTAAATGGGAAGGCGTTCCATATGTAGAGAGTGAAGATGATGCATATATAGTTCGTATATACGAGCGTGGCATGGTCATGCTGGAAAAAAGAATGAAAGAGACGGAAGAAGTAATTTACTGGCTGCTGGAGGATATCATTTTTACGGCGGCGCATGTGGAATTGCTGAAACGATATGGTGTGGATAATAAACAGACACACTTGAATTACACAAACGCAGTGACACAAGAATTGACCCAAAGTGTTGAGAAGGCTTTCCAACAGCTTGGTGATCCTTACTTGTATTGGCATCAGACGGGTAAACGGCAGGATCTGGAGAGGTTGGAACCAAGGAAGAAGAGGTAATGCATACTTGCCCTTGCAATGATATTAACGTTCGGCTATACTGGCTATAAATTGAATACATGAATTACGTTGATAGAGCGCAGTAGCGGCTTTGTCCCTGTTACAGAAAGTCAGGGGTTGATGGAACCTGATACATACAAGGGCTGCGAATTACACTCTGGAGTACTTGGGTAATGCCAAGCGGAATGGCAAACGATATTTTGCTTAAAGCGGTATGGACAGCGTGTGAGCTGTTGTCTGTGCAAGTTGGGTGGTACCACGGTTATGATAATCGTCCCTATGTCTATTGAAGACAAGGCGGCGATTTTTTTGTGTCCAAAAAAAGCCTCACCCGGTGTAGCTGCTTGTGAATTAACGTAGATCATGGCCTAATACCAATGCATAGAGAAGGGGTTGTTTGTGATGAATATTATTGATGAACTGAAGTGGCGCGATGCCATTAACCAACAGACGGATGCGGAGGGTCTGCGTGAGCTGACCGAGACAACGTCGGTTTCCTTGTACTGCGGGGTTGACCCTACCGGAGACAGCATGCACATCGGACATTTGATTCCGTTCATGATGCTGAAACGTTTCCAACTGGCTGGCCACCGTCCAGTGATTCTGATTGGTGGGGCAACAGGTACTATTGGTGATCCAAGTGGTCGTCAATCGGAACGTTCCCTGCAAACGTTGGAAGAAGTACAGGCCAATGTGGACGCTCTGACTGCACAAATGAAAAAGCTGTTTGTAACGGATGGCGACAATCAGGTACGTATGGTCAACAACTACGACTGGACACACAAAATCAATGTGATTGAATTTTTGCGTGACTACGGCAAAAACTTTAACCTCAACACGATGCTGGCTAAAGATGTGGTTGCAAGCAGACTGGAAGACGGAATATCGTTTACCGAATTTTCCTACCAGATTCTCCAATCGCTCGATTACCTGCACCTGTTCCAACATGAGGATGTACAGCTGCAAATCGGGGGTTCCGATCAATGGGGCAACATTACAAGCGGTCTAGACCTGATCCGTAAAAAAGAAGGACCAGAAGCCAAAGCTTATGGTCTGACGATCCCGCTTATGCTCAAAGCAGATGGAACGAAATTCGGTAAATCTGCGGGCGGGGCTATCTGGCTTGATCCGAATAAAACGACTCCATTCGAATTCTACCAATTCTGGGCGAATACGGATGACCGTGATGTAATCAAATACCTGAAATACTTCACGTTCCTTAGCAAAGATGAGATTGAAGCTTTGGCTGAGAAGGTAGAAACGGAGCCGCACAAGCGTGAAGCACAAAAGGCACTTGCTGAAGAAATGACGAAATTTGTTCATGGCGACGAAATGCTGGAGCAGGCAAAGCGCATTACTGCAGCACTGTTCAGCGGAGACATTCGGTCGCTTACAGCGGACGAAATCGAGCAGGGGTTTAAAGAAATGCCGACCTTCGAAACCGATGGTGAAGCGAAAAATATTGTAGACTGGCTTGTGGATCTTGGTCTGGAGCCATCCAAACGTCAGGCGCGTGAGGATGTCACCAAAGGAGCCATCTCCATGAATGGTGAGAAAGTGATAGAGCTGGAATTCACGGTCTCTGCAGAGCACGCCATCGGTGGTAAATTCATCATTATCCGCAAAGGCAAGAAAAACTACAGTCTGGTTAAATTGAAGTAGTCATAGGAGTGCAGTATGAAGCTTGGGAAGATCGTAGAGAAAGTTGTATCTTCCCAAGCAACACAAAAAAAGGACCGTCCCCAATCATGTCATTGACATCATGGAGATGGTCCTTTTCTACATGCCATCCGCAAATGGCTTATTAGTTATTCATTTATTGATTCACAATCGCTGTGATCTCTTCATCCAGATCCAGTCTTACATTCTCACGGTAAGCCCGAATGTCGTATTCACTGTGCAGGTAGCGCAGGATCGCTTCGATCATGTTAGATTCAACCAGGTACTGACTGCGGCCTTGAATCCAGACTTCAGCCGAATAACCCGTATCTTCTTCCCAGCTCAGTTCCACGTTGACATCGGTTGGGCGAACACCCTTGCGTTCAGCCATGTGAATACAGATCGCGTTTACAATTTCATCCATGCTCAGAACCATAGAGATTAGTACCGTCCGTTTCTGTTACGGTCATCATCTTCACGATCATTACGGCGGTCATAACGACCATCTGCAGCTGGTTTACGACGATTCGTAATGGCTCTGAACAGGGCCATTGCTAGCATCACGATCAGCATAATTGCAGCTACGTTTACGAGCAATCCAAGAATGTTACCCAGAGCGCCCATGCCACCGAACAATCCGCCGAACATCATACCAGCAAGACCGCCCAGCATCATACCTTTCATAAATCCACCGCCACCGCCGAAGAATCCGCCACGGTTGGTAGTAGCTGCTCCATTGCTGGAGTTATTATTTGTATTTGATTTGCTCACATTACTGTTGGAATCGGATTTCTTAGGAGTGTTGGTATAGCTTTTTGTTCCCGATTTGAAACCGCCACCACGTCTAGCGTCAGCAGAATCCGGATTTGCGACTCCGACTGTTGCGAACAGCAATGTAAAGGCCATGAAAACCATCATGAGATGTTTAATTCCGAATTTTTTCTTCATTGTAAAGATCGTAACCCCCCGATTAATTTGTTTGATTCGCCCAAAAATGGGCCTTACTCAAGTAATACGGTCAACTTGCAGGAACGTTTCAAATTTTGTTTATTTTTCTGAAATACTTGGACAAGGGTCCTGAATTGCGGCTTGGCCATCGAGTAGTTGGGTTACCCAGTTACACCATTCGATGCCTGTTTGTGCGTTCATTAACCCTTTTTGTACCAGAATGTAACTTCCGAATTCCCGGCTGCCTACTCGCAAATTATCCTGAGGGATACGGGACTTCAAATCCTCGAAATAACGGATGCGTTCCATAAACCAGTTTTTGCGCTCATTCAGAATGCGTCTCATGCTTCCGTCTTCCGCAATGCCGACACATAAAATGCGTAGATTGAACTCGTCGCGCGTAACCGGAGCGGTAACGGGAGTGATCATCCATCCCAGCAGTTTTTCAATACCTTTCTCCGTGACTGCATACATTTTCTTGTCTGGTTTGTCAGACTGTTGTACCCAGCGGGAGGCTAAAAGCTCATCGTTTTCCATTTTGGAGAGGAGGGGATAGATCTGACTGTGTTTGGCCTGCCAATGTGGCTGAATTCTCAGCATTAGATCATAACCTGATGACTCCTCGCGGGTAAGAAGCCCGAGCAATCCGTAGGAAAGTATGTTCATGCACATGTCTCCTTAATATTAGGGCTGGGTCAGCGAAAACAATGCAAATTGTTCTCATTGACCGCTTTCATAAAAGTGTACACTGAAACTGTATGGTTTGACAACCTGACAGAACAACTGCCTCAATTTAGACAAAAAAAGAGTGCGGACCCTGAGGTCCGCACCCAAAACCATTTAGAGAGATGTCTATTGCGCATACCCATCTGCGACAAGATCAAGTTCGCCCGTGTAGGAGTCGATGACCATACCGTGAACGGGTACATTGGGTGGAAGCAATGGATGTTTCTTGATTACGTCCACAGTACCTTTTACCCCTTCTTCAACACTGTCAAACCCACGCAGCCACTTTTGTAAACGTATGCCCGAGTTCTCCAATGTGCTCATGACTTCCTCGGAAACACCCCGTTCAACCATATGTCCAATCATGGTCTCCGCGTGCAGGGAGGCCATACCGCATTCCGTATGTCCAACAACCAGTACTTCATCGGCACCAAGCTCATAGATGGCTACGAGAACACTACGCATAACAGACCCGAAAGGTTGAGAAATGATTGCGCCAGCGTTTTTGATGATTTTCACATCGCCATTTTTCAGGTTCATGGCCTTGGGCAGCATTTCCACCAGACGAGTGTCCATACAAGTGATGATGACCATCTTTTTGGTTGGAAACTTGCCTGCCGTATACTTTTCGTATTCTTTAGTCTCGACAAATGATTTGTTGTAAGCCAGAATCTCTTGAATGTTGTTCATGTCTATTGCCTCCTGTTATCCAATACGATGAGCACGGCCACTTGCATCAAATGCAGCTTGTCCTACGCCCTTTGGTTTTTTATTATACTACGGTCAGCAAATTGCATTATTCCTCGGTTTGGAGGAATAATGCAATTTGCATCTGTTAAAAGTTGATTATACGCATTGCAAAAAGTATCATCAATAGGGAGTCCAATATTTTTTTTGAAGAGGTGAACATTAACCATGGAACAACAAACACAGGAACAGCTGGAATCCTTCCGTAATCTGGCTCGCAAAATTAAGAGTTATCATGAAGCCATTGGTTTGCTTCACTGGGATTTGCGCACAGGTGCTCCCAAAAAAGGTGTCCCGACACGTTCGGAAACACTTGGCATGCTGTCGACCGAAGCATTCAAACTGCAAACCTCGGCTGACATGAAATCCTACCTGGATACATTAACAACACCAGCGGTGTTGGAACAGCTGGAAGATATCGATCGTCGTCAGGTGGAAGATTGCCAGAAAGAATATAATCGCAGTCAGTCCGTACCACCGGAAAAAGTACAAGCCTATACTGTACTTACCGCCAAATCGGAAACAGCTTGGGAAGATGCCAAACATAATAGCGATTTTGCAGGTTTCTCGCCCTACCTCACCGATATTGTAAAGCTAAAACAAGAGTTTATTGACTACTGGGGTGTGAAAGATACGCGTTATGATACCCTTCTGGACATGTATGAGCCTGAACTGACGGTAGAGAAGGTGGATGCGGTATTTGCCCGGCTCAAAGCCCGTTTGGTACCCCTGCAAGAGAAGATCAACGCGTCGGCCAACAAGCCAGAGACAGAGTTCCTGAACCAGTTGTTTGACAAGGATCAACAGGAAAAATTCAGTCTGTTTATTCTGGGACAAATGGGTTACGACTTTGAAGCCGGCAGACTCGATGAGAGTGTTCACCCATTTGCAACGGGCCTGAATCCAGGAGATGTGCGGATCACGACAAATTATTTGCAGGATGATGTGACGAGTGCGGTCTTCAGTTCTCTACACGAAGGCGGACACGCCCTGTATGAGCAAAATATTGACGACAGCCTGGCTGGTACCCTTCTTGCCGAAGGAACGTCGATGGGTATCCACGAATCCCAGTCGCGTCTTTGGGAAAATATGATTGGCCGCAGTCTTCCGTTCTGGACACGATATTATAAAGATCTGCAGCAGCACTTCCCACAATTAAACGAGGTTGAGCTGGAAGAATTTTATCGGGCAATTAACCGAGTTGAAAGCTCTCTGATCCGGATTGAAGCTGATGAGCTGACGTACAATCTGCACATCATCATTCGTTATGAAATTGAGAAAATGCTCTTTAACGAAGGTCTGGAAGTTAAGGAACTGCCGGAAACCTGGAATGCTAAATACAAGGAATATCTTGGTGTTGTGCCGCCGAATGATGGTCTGGGTGTGCTTCAGGATGTTCACTGGTCGGGTGGAGACTTTGGTTACTTCGCATCATACTCGCTCGGCAATATGTATGCTGCACAGATTCTACATACACTGCGCAAAGAAATGCCGGAGTTCGATGCCTATATCGCCGAAGGTAACCTGATTCCCATCAAGGAATGGTTGACTGACAAAATTTATCGTTATGGCAAAAGCCGTACACCTTCCGAACTGATTGTGGCCGTAACGGGTGAAGAGTTGAACCCGGACTATTTGGCCGATTATCTGGAAGCGAAATATACCGAGATTTACAAGCTGTAGAACAGCTATAACATCATCATCAAACTCTTGAAGAGCGGGGCATCATTGCCTGGCTCTTCTTTTGCATGCAAGTTCTTAACCTTTTGCTGGGCATCAGCATATCCATAGTAGAGAGAACAGCTGAAACCAGTGAAGGAGGGAAATATCATGAAATACACGCCCTGGTTCATCCGGGCCATCGTCATTTTGCTCATTATCATCGTGGCTCTCACCAGCTGCAATAAAGATAAGGATGAGACCAAAATTACGATTGGTGAGGTCACACGTTCAGTGTTTTACGCACCTGAGTATGTGGCCGTGGCCCAAGGTTTTTTTGAGGAACAGGGGCTTGAAGTGGACATTCAGACGACGGCTGGCGGAGACAAAACGATGGCTGCATTGCTTGCAGGTTCAGTAGACATCGCGTTGGTCGGAGCAGAGACGTCCATTTATGTCTATCAACAAGGCGCAGAAGATCCCGTCATTAACTTTGCCCAGCTTACACAGACGGACGGAACGTTTCTGTTTGCCCGCAATCCCGAAGGTGAATTCAATTGGGATCAACTGAAACAGAGTACATTCCTCGGACAAAGAAAAGGCGGCATGCCTCAAATGGCAGGCGAATTCACGCTGAAAAAGCATGGCATTGATCCGCAGAATGATCTGGAATTGATTCAAAATGTGGATTTTGCCAACATCGCCTCTGCATTTGCTTCAGGTACGGGGGATTATGTGCAGCTATTTGAACCTCAGGCCTCCATCTTTGAGAAAGAGGGTCGCGGCAAGGTGGTAGCCTCGTTTGGATCGGAAAGTGGTCATCTGCCTTATACGGTCTTCATGACTAAACAAAGCTATATCAACGATAACAAAGACATCGTTCAGAAGTTCACTGACGGCTTGCACAAAGCACAAGTTTGGGTGGATTCCCACACCGCTGAAGAGATCGCTGAAGTCATCAAACCTTATTTTAAAGATATCGATCCGGCCATTCTGGTAAGCAGTGTGAACCGTTACAAGGAACAGGGCACATATGCAACCGATCCAATTATTGATGAGGACGAATGGAATAATTTGTTGGACGTCATGAGTGCTGCGGGAGAACTGAAACAGCGTGTGGATTCTCATACGATTGTCGATAATTCCTATGCAGAACAAGCAGCAACGAAGTAACCAGGTATTCGGGAAAGGACGTGAGCATGTATGCCTGAATCCGAAACGGTGATCAGACTGGAAGGGATTTCGCAAGTCTATGTCAGCGAGCGTGAAGCATCACTGGTTATCGAAAATTTGAATCTTCAGGTCGACCAAGGAGAGTTCGTTAGTCTTGTTGGCCCAAGCGGATGTGGTAAAACGACATTGCTGTCGATCATCGCCGGGCTGCTCACACCGACCGCAGGCGAGGTCAAGGTTAAAGGAAAACGCATTGAAGGTCCGTCTGCCCAGATTGGCTATATGCTGCAACAGGATTATCTGTTTCCATGGCGTACCATTTTGGATAATGTCCTGATCGGACTTGAACTGACAGGTGCGCTCAATGAAGAGAGTCGCGAGCGCACACGTGAGCTGCTGGCAGGTATGGGTCTAGCTGGAACCGAAGCCCAGTATCCTTCTGAGTTGTCCGGAGGAATGAGGCAACGGGTAGCTTTGGTGCGTACACTGGCTACGGACCCTGGGATACTGTTGCTGGATGAACCCTTTTCCGCACTCGATTATCAAACCAAGCTGCAACTGGAGGATCTGGTCTCGGACACATTGAAGAAATCCGGCAAAACCTCGGTGCTTGTCACCCATGATCTGTCCGAAGCCATCGCCGTCAGTGACCGCGTCATTGTGCTTGATCGTAATCCGGGCCGCATTCGAAAGGAGTTTATCATTCCCGAAGATTTGCGAAACGCACAGCCTTTTCACGCGAGGGAGCAGCCAGGGTTCAATGAGTTGTTCCAGGCGTTATGGAGTGAACTGGATCAGTCCGGAGGAGGTGAGAAGAACGGGTGAATCAGACGAATCAGAAGCAGGAAATGCGTGATGATTGGATGAGACAGCTGCACCAAAGTCATATTCAGCAGGTTGCCAGATGGCGACATAAAGTGCTGGCGGTGCAGCTGTCCATGCTGGTGTTTATGTTTTTGCTGTGGGAACTGGCGGGAAGATTGCGCTGGATTGATGTGCTTTTGTTCAGTTATCCCAGCAAAATTTTCAATCAGATCTGGAAGGACATCGTCAGTGGAGAACTATGGGCGCATGTTGGGGTAACCGTTGGGGAAACGGCAGTCGGCTTTTTGCTGGGGACACTCGTCGGAACACTGCTTGCGGTTCTGATCTGGTGGTCTCCTTTTTTATCCAAAGTGCTTGATCCCTATATGGTTGTGTTCAACAGCATGCCCAAAGTAGCGCTGGGTCCAATCTTTATTGTCATGTTTGGTGCAGGGTTTACGGCTATTGTCATGACGACGTTATCCATTACAGTCATTATTACCACACTGGTCGTGTATAACAGTTTTAATGAAGTAGATCAGAACTACATTAAGGTTATCCGTACGTTTGGTGGGGATCGTTCCGAGATTTTCAGCAAAGTGGTATTACCCGCTTCCTTTCCTGCCATTGTCTCTACCTTGAAAGTAAACGTTGGCATGGCTTGGGTCGGTGTGATTGTGGGTGAATTTCTGGTCGCCAAGCAGGGATTGGGCTATCTGATCATCTATGGATTTCAAGTATTCAACTTTACCCTTGTTTTATCGAGCCTGTTGATCATTGCGGCTGTAGCTACAGCGATGTACCAGCTCGTTGTATATGTGGAACGCAAGCTGCTGGCAGGACGCAGGTAATTCTGCAAAATATGCTTGTGCAAAATAGAATGCTTCATGATATGTATACAATTTCACAAGAGGTGTCACGTTGCCGGAACCCGTAAAATCAAGTACCATACTAATACGAATATTCCGCGAGTCCGGAATGAATGCGACGATTGGAGAAGAGGGCCTAGAGGCTTCCGTCGCATCAATCAAATTGCCAGCGTCCCTCATCCGGGGCGCGTTATTGTGACCGACATGCATAGGCATGTCGGTTGATGCCGTTTATGAGTGCAGCAGCGAAATTGATATATGGTTCTTCCAGAATGATTCTTTTGAATATATAAGAAATGGTTTTTGGCAGGATGTGTAATACTAGGGATATGACATATGGCAATACACGCTATCAGGCCTTGGACAAGTGCTTACCCGGATAGGTATGGCTCGCTGGCTTTGACATTTTTGCAGCTTAGGGGAGAGGAAGTTAGATGGGTTTTAGGGTAATTAAAACCGCAATAGCCGCGCTGATGGCCGTGCTGATTGCAGACTGGTGCGGCTTGCCCGGACCAACATCGGCGGGCTTGTTAGCCATACTCGGCGTTGATGTGACACGAAAAAGAAGTATTCGCACCATATCTGCGAGATTTTTCGCTTCCGTAGTGGGGCTTTTATTTGCAAGTGTACTTTTTCACTTTCTTGGCTTCCATTATTGGGTGCTGGCGGTCTACATACTGATTGCATTTCCGGTGATAGTTCGGGCCGGATTCAAGGAAGGCATTGTGACGGGT
The DNA here is from genome assembly GCF_032399705.1 of Paenibacillus sp. BIC5C1. NCBI lineage: Bacteria > Bacillati > Bacillota > Bacilli > Caryophanales > Paenibacillaceae > Paenibacillus > Paenibacillus sp. BIC5C1. Next base: position 4,413,481 of record NZ_CP135922.1, on the reverse strand, counting down.
TCTGTCGTGGTTTTCCGGGTATTTGGCGGCGGCGAAATGGACGTACATGTGGTTTTGATCCAAATTGGGCTGTTGCTGATTGGTCTCGGTTCCGCGATGGTTGTCAATCTGGCCTATATGCCGGCAGCGGACCCGCAGATGCTGCGTATTCGCAAAAGAATTGATGAATTATTCTCGGTTATCTTCCAGGAGTTTGCAGCCACGCTGCGCAATCCGAATGAAGTATGGGCAGGGAAAGAACTGATTGAAGCCGACAAGGCTGTGCTGGGCGGCATTGAAGCAGCCAAACGTTCATTGGAGAATCAGGTCATCCACCCGAACGAGGGATGGAGTGTTTACTTTTATATGCGCAAAACGCAATTGGATTCCATCCAGCATATGATGCATCTGGTATCCCAGATCTATCAGAAGATGCCGCATGCGGAAATGGTATCGGAGCTGTTCGACCAGCTCAGTCAGGATGTTCTCACTGAATCTTACACCGGACGTACAGAAAAACTTCTCGCAGATGTGCAAGAAGAATTCAAGCGAATGGAGTTGCCGGATACAAGGGAAGAATTCGAGATTCGTTCCGCGATTCTCCAGCTGTGCCGGGAACTCGCGCTGTATCTGAAAATAGCCAAGAAGGACAAAGCACCATCTCCGGTATCGGACCGGTCCCAATCTACAAATGAATAATAGAAAATAGTTGTCACCCTAGACGGATGCCCTGCATACACTTGTAAAGAATGATTGTATGGAGGAGGTTTAAAGATGTCATTGAGTCATAAACATCAATGTAGAGAGATCATCACGAAGGCGATCTGCGGCAAAGGTCGTAAGTTCTCTACCGTAACACATACCGTGACTCCGCCACATGGTCCGACCAGTATTTTGGGGGCTTGGATTATCAACCACCAATATGAAGCCGTATCAGCGGGGGACGGAATTGAAGTTATTGGTACTTACGATATCAACATTTGGTATTCCTATGACAAAAATTCACAGACGGATGTAGCCAAAGAAACGGTGTCGTATGTAGAACATGTGCCTTTGTCCTATCTGGACCCGAAACACCGGGCCGCCACCGTAGAGGTATCTGCGGATGCAACGCAGGAACCTAGCTGTGTGGAAGCCACGGTGTCGGCAGGTGGAGGCAGCGTAATTATCCGGGTAGAACGGGAATTCGCTGTTGAACTGGTCGCCGAGACCAAAGTATGTGTGAAAGTGTGCACGGATGGCTGTGGGGATTACGAAGACAAGGATTATGACTACGGCAGTGGCGATGGAGATTATGACGATCTCGATCCCGACCTGCTTGACGATGAGCTGTAAGCTCAGCGATCCGGATTCATAAACTTAAGGTATCATATGCGCCGCAAGCGGCAGTGAAGAGGGCGTAAGCCCTCTTTTTTCATTTTTGGGCGAGTATCGGGAGGTGGGACAGGATGAATGTGATCGATGAGGCCGAGGAGGCGGTGCGCCGATATGAACGCATGCTCCCTCGTGAACGGGCAGATCGCCTAAAACGATCCGGGATTGAAGTGCTGGCATCGCAGGGCAGGCGTGACCGGGAGTTGGGTCTGCGTGTACGTTACGAAGTAGAAATATGCTGTCTGCAAGCGATTCGCATCAAACGTAGGGACACCAGTGGCATGGGTGGAGCACAAGAAAGTGTTTTGGATCGTGAAGCGGCATCATCGTTATTCAAACGCATTGAACGGCTTGCCACCAAAACATTGTATACGGTTGGATTGGATCACGGCGCTGTAAAACTGGAAGCGTCAGGTAAGAGTGGATGTGCTGTCATCTCGATTGACCCAAGGCCATGGAAGGGCATGACGGATCTCTCTGCCATGTACCGTGCAGGCTGGAAACAGCTTCAGTCCGAACTGAATGAAGAGCGGCATCGTAATGCACCCCCCATACTTGGAATGGACCCTGAATTCCTGCTTGTGCAAATGCCGGAATCCAAAATCGTGCCCGCCTCCAGATTTCTCGAACGAACAGGTGTAGCTGGCTGTGATTCCGTGACGATTAATGGACGAAGAATATATCCTGTAGCCGAACTGCGACCTGCCCCCAGCTCTGAGCCGCGCGAGTTATTGGCTCATCTGATGAGAGCCTTTGCGGCCGCATCCCGCAGCATTAGTGATCACTCGCTGATCTGGCAGGCAGGGGGAATGCCCCAGCGTGGCTTGCCACTGGGCGGACATGTTCATTTCAGTGGTGTTACACTAAACGGGGACTTGCTGCGCGCACTTGACAATTATCTGGCGCTGCCGCTTGCCGTTCTTCAGGATCCGCGAGGATCAGGCCGGCGTCCACGTTATGGGGCACTAGGTGATTTTCGACTGAAATCTTACGGTGGATTCGAATACCGTACGTTACCCAGTTTTCTGGTATCTCCTCTCGTTGCAAAAGGAGTTGTTGCTTTGGCTGGTCTTATCGCGAGAGGGTACCATCAATTGCGTCAACGTCCATTGGCGAAGGCTGTTATTCATACTGCTTTTTATGAAGGCAACCGTGATGTGATGCAAGCGCATATTCCGGCACTGCTGGATGACCTGACACAAATGGATGGTTATGAACGTTATGAACTTTACGCTGCTCCATTAATTAGCCAGTTAAGACAGGGTAGGACATGGGACGAGAGTCGGGATATACGTAAACTCTGGAATATTCGAGCAGGTTCATGAAGAGTGGGCACTTTTTTGTTATAATGAGAAGTAAGTCGATTTTGATCATCGTTACGGAAGAAATGGAACAGCAACCTGTGAGGGAAGCGGCGGATGCCGAAACATGAGGCGGCGGCACGATTAAGGTGCCTAACCGCCTTATTGCTCCTTCCGGGACAGCTTCTCTTCCTGACAACAATGGAACGGATGGAGGATACTCATGGCTCAGTATACGCCAATGATTCAACAATATTTGCAAGTGAAGGCCGAAGCGCAGGACGCTTTTCTTTTTTTTAGATTAGGTGATTTCTATGAAATGTTCTTTGAGGATGCAGTTAATGCTTCCCGTGAACTAGAAATTACTTTAACAGCACGCGCAGGTGGGGGAGAAGATAAAATCCCGATGTGCGGTGTGCCTTATCATTCGGCTGACAATTACATACAGCGCTTGATTGAAAAAGGATACAAAGTAGCCATCTGCGAACAGATGGAAGATCCAACAGTAACCAAAGGCATGGTACGGCGTGAAATTGTACGAGTTATAACACCCGGTACGGTAATGGAAGGTAAGACATTGGGGGACAAGTCCAACAACTATATGGTTTGCCTGACAGGGAACCAGAACACACTTGCACTGGCTGCCTGTGACTTGTCCACAGGAGAGCTCTATGTGACGTCAGTTCCGTACTCGCAAGAGTGGCTCAAGGATGAGATTGGGATCTATGAACCTTCGGAACTGGTGGGGGATGCTGCCTTGCTGGATACGGTGGCTACCCAGGCATCTCCAATTGGCCGACCTGTGGTGTATACACCATGGACGAAGAGCAAAGAAGATTTGGTGCGTCAGCAATTCGGCGAAGCGGTATGGGCACGTCTGGAGCCTGAACGTCAAGCCTGTATAGCGCGTCTTTTCTCCTATTTAAGTGAGACTCAGAAGCGTTCACTTGGCCAATTGACACAGGTTTCAACGTATGAGCCCGATCACTTTATGATTCTGGACCCCTTTACTCGGCGCAATCTGGAACTGGTGGAAACGGTACGTGAGCGTTCGAAAAAAGGTTCACTGCTCTGGCTCCTGGACCGCACAGAGACGTCCATGGGTGCCCGGATGCTGCGTCGTTGGGTCGATAAACCATTGCTGCAAAAAGGCAAAATCAATGAACGTTTGGAAGCAGTAGATACGCTGTATAACCAGTTTATATTGCGTGAAGACCTGCGTGCAGAACTCAAAGACATCTACGATCTGGAACGCCTGGTGGGTCGGATTGCCTTCGGTAACGCCAACGGCCGGGATCTGAATGCACTGAAGGTGTCACTGGACAAAATTCCGGGGCTACGTCAGTATTGTGCAGCTTCGCCTTCCACGACGCTACAGCACATTGCTGGTATTATGGATGATTGCAGTGATTTGCGAGATGCAATTGGTCAGGCTATCGTGGATGAGCCGCCGGTTTCCGTGCGTGATGGCGGCTTAATTCGTGAAGGGTACCACGAGCGGCTGGATGAGCTCCGGGAAGCCTCGGTGAATGGCAAGCAGTGGATTGCTGAACTGGAAGCCAGAGAGCGTGAAGCTACAGGCATTCGCTCGCTGAAAATTGGCTACAACAAGGTGTTTGGATACTATATTGAAATTACAAAGTCGAATCTGGCTTCTCTGCCAGAAGGCCGTTACGAGCGGAAACAAACCCTTGCCAATGCTGAACGTTATATTACACCGGAGCTGAAAGAAAAAGAGACGCTGATTCTGGAAGCACAGGACAAGATGGTTGATATTGAGTACGGCCTGTTCGCGGAATTGCGGGAACGGCTTAATCAGGAGATCGCCAGACTGCAAAAACTGGCTGAGCTGGTCGCGGAGATTGATGTGTATCAATCCTTTGCCGTCATCAGTGCAGAGCGCAATTTCGTACGACCTACATTGACCGATGGTTACGATCTGGTCCTAGAACAAGGGCGCCATCCGGTAGTTGAAGCAGTGATGCGAGATGGAGCTTTCATTGCCAACAATACTGCGATGCAGAAGGATGAGGCGCGTATTCTGCTGATTACCGGCCCAAATATGGCAGGGAAAAGTACGTATATGCGGCAGGTGGCACTGATTTCGATTCTGGCGCAGATTGGCTGTTTCGTGCCAGCTGGGCAAGCTGAAGTACCGATAATGGATCGTATTTTCACACGGATTGGTGCGGCAGACGATCTCATCGGCGGACAAAGTACGTTTATGGTGGAGATGGCCGACATTCAGGTCATGACGGATAAAGCAACACCACGCAGCCTGATTATTATTGATGAATTGGGCCGGGGAACGTCTACCAGTGAGGGAATGGCGATTGCCCAGTCTGTCATTGAATATGTGCACGATATCATTGGGTGCAAAGCGCTGGTATCAACTCATTTCCATGAGCTTGCTCATTTGGAAGAGAGTTTGGACAAGTTGGCGAATTACTCGATGGCCGTTCAGGAGAGCGGGGACAAGGTTAATTTCCTGCGTAAATTGATCGCCGGGGCTGCCAGCAGCAGCTACGGAATCTATTGCGCGCGGCTTGCAGGTCTGCCGGACAGCATTATTGAACGTGCGAATGGCTTGCTGCACGGTTTTGAGCATGCGGCGGCTCAGGTGGCGGTTGGCAGCGAATTTGTCGGGAATGATAAGCAGCAACGTGATGACCATGTTCAGCGCGTGCAGTTCCAGTCGACAGATCATTCTTCATTAATCCGTGAGGGGGAGTCTGTTGAAACTATTGAATCGGCTGTGGCGACTGAAGATCCAGCACGGAAACAACACGTTAATAAACCAACCAGCAAGCAGCATTCAGTCTCCAAACATGCCGATGTGGTTCAACTGTCCATCTTTGGGGATGAAGAACCAAGTGTAACTCCGAAAACGGAGGTAGTTGCTCTTGACAAGCCTGCAAGGGAGTTTATTCGTAATATGAAAGATATTGATGTAATGAATATGACGCCACTTCAGGCGATGCAAATACTAAATGATCTCAAATTAAAGGCACAGCAATTATCCTGAGTATAGGGGAGGGGAAAACCTGTGGCGAAAATTCACGTGCTTGATGAACATATTGCCAACCAGATTGCGGCAGGTGAGGTGGTTGAACGGCCAGCTTCAGTCGTTAAGGAGCTGCTCGAAAACTCGGTGGATGCAGGCGCCTCCAAAATTGATGTTACGGTGGAAGAAGGCGGACTGCTCCGCATTCGGGTCAAAGACAATGGTTCCGGTATCGAGCCGGAGGATATGGAGAAGGCCTTCTATCGTCATGCAACCAGTAAAATAGCTCATGGCCGCGATCTGTTCCAGATCACAAGTCTTGGATTCCGGGGGGAGGCCTTGGCGAGTATTGCGGCTGTCTCCAAAGTGGAAGTATTATCGGCCAGTGGGAATGACGGGCGAGGACGCCGAATCGTGATTGAGGGTGGCAAACTTCTTTCACATGAGGATGAGGCATCACCTCAAGGCACTGACTTTGAGGTAAAAGAACTATTTTTCAATACGCCGGCTAGACTTAAATATATGAAAACGATCCAGACTGAGCTGGGACATATCTCGGATGTTCTTTATCGCATGGCGATGTCTCATCCTAATATCTCGTTCACGCTGCGACATAATGAAAACACGCTACTTCAAACGTTGGGCAATGGGGATTTACTGCAAGTGGTTGCAGCGATCTATGGAACCAGTGCCGCGAAAGCGATGCTTCCCATTGAGGGGGAAAGTCTAGACTATCGTGTGAGTGGGCTGATCAGTTTGCCGGAATGGACTCGTGCCAATCGTGGAGGCATGTCAACCATTGTGAATGGACGATTTATTCGGAATTACGGACTCAACCAGGCTATTCTAAAAGCGTATCATACGCTGCTGCCCATTAATCGCTTCCCACTTGTCGTGGTGCAATTGGAAATGCATCCATCCCTGGTCGATGTGAACGTGCATCCGGCGAAGCTGGAGGTTCGTTTTAGCAAGGAAGCGGAGCTGTACGAGTTTGTGGAAACGACACTGCGTGGAATCTTACGTAAGGAAGTGCTCATTCCCCAGGTAACCAAGCAGCAAATCAGACGTGGAGATAACAGTTCCTTTATTCAGGAACAGTTTCTGTTCCCAAGAGGTCCTTTAAAGGACGAATCGGAATCTGCAGGGTATGGGCAACAGGGTCCATTAGGGAAAACTGCTGGCCTCGATAAAACGACTTCAGAGGACGATGATCTGGATGCTCCGGCTGATGTGGCTCCGTCTAATGTGCAATCAGTTCCTGATGGAGCCGGTGAGGGTCAGACGCTGCCGTTGCCTGAAGCCCCACCCGAGATACCACCATCCTATGATCCGTTCGGGATGTTGATCGGAGATCTAGGATCTAATGTCCTGGAGCAAAATTATGGTCCTGACGAAAACTCCCATAGCGATCCAGCTGCTTCTACTGTGAGTGGAAGTACGGGTGCTAACGCAGATCGTGCTGCGAAAGATGCATTACCTCCAACTGAAGATAAGGGGTTATCTACTTCACAGGCTCAGGCTTCTGCGTATCGTTCTAATTCGGTGAATTCTCCGGTTAGAGAAGGGCGTTCATCATATAATTCATCTGTAGTGGCTGCAAAAGGAGAGCGGAGCTGGAAGGCTCCAAGTTTACCGGACCCGGCAAGGCTGGCATCCGCCATTAAGTCGGATGTTTCCATGCCTGCGTTTCCCGAGCTAAGTCTGATTGGGCAGCACCACGGGACGTACTTGATTGCACAAAATCAAGATGGTCTATATCTGATTGATCAGCATGCAGCCCATGAACGGGTGAATTATGAATATTACTACGAGCAGTTTGGCAATCCGGCTCAGGCTTCGCAGGAGTTGCTGCTGCCCATTACACTGGAGTTCACACCATCCGAGACCGAAAAGCTCAAAACAAGACTGGCTTGGTTCGAGCAGGCAGGTGTCTATTTGGAACATTTCGGTGGGCAGACTTTCCGGGTGAGATCCCATCCGTTTTGGTTCCCTAAGGGGGATGAGAAAGACATTATTGAAGAGATGTCAGAATGGGTGCTGAGTGAACGTAGTATTGATGTTGCCAAGATGCGAGAAGCGGCGTCCATTATGTGCTCCTGCAAGGCTTCTATCAAAGCCAATCAGAAATTGACGGATCAGGAGGCGGAAGTGTTGATTCAGCGACTAGGTTCTTGCCGTCAACCATATACTTGTCCACACGGGAGACCGATTGTGGTGTCATTTTCAACCTATGATCTGGAGAAATTGTTCAAACGGGTCATGTAGCTATTTAGGAGGAAGTTATGTATATTACAACCGGTGAAAAGGAAGCAGGCCACCTTGTGGAACGTGCACGAAACCTGGCGGAAACAACAGGAGGGACCTATGTACCGCGCAAAAAAATGTCTTTGCCTGCACTGATTGCACATTATGGGATAGATGAAATTGTAGTTGTGCTTCAGGGGAAAGTTCGTTTGTTTCGTCCCGATTCACCGCTGCTTGAGTTTCACCCCAGTATGGGATTTGTTCGGGCCAAACGTGTGTTAAACGGAGAAGCTGATCCGATGCTGGACGCGGGGGCGATCCTTGAAGGGGATACCGTTATCGATTGTACAGCAGGATTGGGCACCGATGCACTGGTATTCTCGGTTGCTGTAGGCAAAACTGGTAAGGTCATCGCCTGTGAAAGCTCCCTGCCACTGTACACGTTATTAGTAGAAGGCATGTCTCAGTATGAGAGCATTAAGCCTGCGGTAAACGAAGCTTTTCGGCGCATTGAGCTACGGCATGCGAATCATCTCGATTTGCTGCGTTCCTTGCCAGACCGAAGCTGTGACACGGTATATTTCGATCCGATGTTCCGTGAACCGATGCTTGATTCAAGCGCCATTCAGCCTTTGCGAGATTATGCGAATCCAAGCGCTTTGGATGAACAGAGTATTATTGAAGCGAAAAGAGTTGCCCGCAAGCGGGTAGTTATGAAAGAGAAGCGCGGCAGCGCGGAGTTTACAAGACTCGGTTTTGAAGTACATGACCGGGGCAATGCAAAAACACTGTACGGAGTGATTAATGTTGAAAGCGGAAGCTAAACCGAAGCTGCTTGTGCTGGTTGGACCAACAGCTGTAGGCAAAACAAGAATGAGTATTGAGCTTGCACAGGCGTTCAATTGCGAGATTATTTCGGGGGATTCGATGCAGGTATATCGCGAAATGGATATCGGAACGGCCAAAATTACTCGCGATGAAATGAAGGGTGTTCCCCATCACCTTATCGACATCCACGAACCGGAATACCCCTATTCCGTGGCGGAATTTCAGGAGAGCTGCACACGTCTGATTGGGGAAATCCATGAGCGTGGCAAGTTGCCTTTTATTGTTGGTGGTACTGGTCTGTATGTGGAATCGGTATGTTACGGCTTTCAATTCTCGGACAGCGGTTCAGATGAAGCGTTCCGGGATGAACAGTTCCGTTATGCAGAGCAACATGGCCCGCAGGCGTTACATGATAAGCTGAGGGTCATCGATCCGGTTAGCGCAGAGCGACTGCATCCGAATGACCAGCGCCGAATTGTCCGTGCACTGGAGATCTATCACCTCACAGGTGAGAAGCTGTCCGAGCAGCTGGCTTCCCAGAAAAAAGAGTCCCCATATGACCTGCTTATTGTGGGGTTGACAATGGATCGTCAGAAGTTGTATGCCCGAGTGGAAGAGCGAATTGATCTTATGATCGAGCAGGGACTGGTAGATGAGGTTAAGTCTTTACTGGAGCGTGGCGTAGCGAGAGGACATATCTCCATGCAGGGACTCGGCTATAAGGAAATTGCGGCTTATCTACAGGGTGAAGTAAGCTGGGATGCTGCGGTGGAGTGGCTGAAAAGGGATACGCGTCGTTTTGCCAAGCGGCAATTGTCCTGGTTCCGGCATATGAAAGACATTGAATGGGTGGATATGACGGATACGGAAGATTTTGCAGGGAATTATGCCCATGTATGTGAGATGATAAAACGCAAGTTTGACTGAATATCGAAGGTGGAATTTGCCACCTATTAGGACTTTTGAACCTCTATCTTTTAGAAATAAAAGGTAGAGGTTTTACTTTTTTTATATGAAATGACATTATTAAAAGAGGGGATAATCGGTGGTGACTACAGATTTAAGCAGAGAAATTCATTGTAAAAAAATAACATAAATATTAAAATGAATTCACATGACAGTTTATTTGGTTTTATTTCTAAGGTGAGGGGGAGATTTTATGAGTACAGAACCGAGCGGAGTGGCGAGTTTATATCTCTTTTTCTCAGGATTGATTGGAATTGGTTTCGCCATTGGAGGTCTTGTAGCCTTAATTTGGTTAATTATTGTTCTAATCAATACCAATACATACCTGAAACTCTTGATCAATGATAGAAAGAATCGGAAAAATATTACGCTAGTCAGAGAAGAAGAGAAACCGTATACAAATCAAGAAAGGTAGAAGGGAAGCGTGGAAAAAGGTAGAATTTGTCCCTCTTTTGCAATTCTGACAAGCGGTGTATAATGGATAAGTCTTCTAGTTGCAAGCGAAGCTCAGGCATAGGTGCAAAATAGCAGACAAGGGGTTTTTGTGGATTATATGAATCCGTTCATGATATAATAGCACGAAAGCTACTCAGCGATATTGAATATTACTTATAACACGAATTCAAATGAACCAATGGGGGTACGGCTAATGAACAAGTCCATCAACATCCAAGATACGTTCTTGAACCAACTGCGGAAAGAAAACATTCCAGCTACAGTCTATTTGACTAATGGCTTTCAAATCCGCGGAACGATCAAGGCATTTGACAATTTTACGATCGTCATTGACAGCGACGGACGCCAGCAAATGGTCTACAAGCACGCCATCTCCACGTTCACGCCGCAACGCAGCGTATCGCTGATGCAGCAAGATAATAGCGGCGAAGCTTAAAAAATTACGAAACCTTTTTATCAACCATTTCGTCTACATGTATAGGAATTGAAACAGAGCAACCTGAATAAGGGTTGTTCTTTTCATTCCGGGCAAAATAAGCTCTATAGGAGTTTGAGCCAGCAGACGAATAGAAATCATGCAACTGAAAGGGAGTCAGGAGGTAACATGCCAAACGATCCGTTGTCGAGGTCTAACAATCGCAACAACAATAACAAGTCAACCAAAAAAGCGAAGCCAAAGACCTCTAAAAAGAAAAAAATTACGGGTAAACGCGTTGGATGGACACTGTTTTTCACCATGGCAATCGCCATATTCTGTGCACTGGGTGGATATTTATTTATTATGGTGAGTGGTGAAAATCTGCTCAAAGCCAACAAGGACAAAACAACAATCAATGAAACTTCGAAAGTATATGATCGTAACGGTCAGTTAATGGGCGAGTTGTCCATTCAAAAGCTGGAGCCGGTCAATGAAGAAGATATCCCGGATTTGGTAAAGGAAGCTTTTGTTGCTACGGAGGACAGACGATTCTACGAGCATCAGGGCGTGGATATCTGGTCCATCGGACGGGCGGCGGTTAAAGACGTCATGGCCCGCTCCATGGTGGAGGGTGGTAGTACACTGACTCAGCAGCTTGCGAAAAATATGTTCTTGTCCCGTGACAAAACCTTCTTCCGTAAAGCGACGGAGGTTTCCATTGCAATGGCATTGGAGCGCAAGTACACAAAAGACGAAATTCTGACGATGTATCTGAACCGGATTTTCTTTGGTCATCAGCGTTATGGAATTAAGGCTGCCTCTGAATTTTATTTTGGAAAAAAAGATTTAAACAAGCTTGAATTATGGGAAATTGCGACACTGGCAGCGATGCCGAAAGGGCCATCAGCTTATAACCCGCTGAGCAATCCCAACGATTCCAAGGCACGTCGCGCTGTCGTATTGCAGCTCATGTATGAGCAAGGTTACATCACGAAGGCGCAAATGGATGAAGCCAAAGCAGTTGATTATGACTATACACCGCCTGAGAAAGATCAAAAGTATCAAGCCTTTATCGACTATGTTCTTCGTGAAGCAGAAAAAGTGACTGGTAAAACGGAGGATGATCTGAATATCGGCGGGTACAAAATTTACACGACGATGGATGCTCAGGCACAAACAGCCATGGAAAGTGCTTTCTCGGATGATAGTTTGTTTGAGTCAAGTAAAGATGATCAGCCCGTTCAAGGCTCCATGGTAATTATGAACCATGAAAACGGCAGTCTCGTCGCCTTGATGGGCGGCAGGGATTATCAAACAAAGGGCTACAGCCGGGTAACACAAAGCCGCAGACAACCTGGATCGGCATTTAAACCGATTGTGACTTATGCACCGGCTCTTGAATCAGGTAATTACAATGCAAACTCAGCTCTCAGTAATGAAAAGCAATGTTTCGGCAATTACTGTCCGGGTAACTTGCATGGATACTCTTCAACCATTAGCATGACGGATGCCATTACAAAATCGGAGAATATCCCGGCAGTATGGCTCCTAAACAAAATTGGTGTGAATACAGGTGTTCAGTTTGCAAAAAGCGTAGGTATCCAACTTACGGATGAAGACAAAAACCTGGCGATCGCGCTGGGTGGTCTTAGCAAAGGGACGAATACGCTGGAAATGGCGCAAGCCTATAGTGCGTTCGCTAATCTGGGAGAGTACCAGCAGGCGTATTCCATTAAGGAAATTAAGGATAGCGCGGGGAAAACGACCTATAAACACGATAAATCGGAAACAACACGTGTCATGAGTGAGCAAAATGCTTATTCCCTGACTAAGATGCTGCAAAATGTCGTGAATGACGGTACAGGTCGTTCAGCACGTCTGGATCGACCAGTTGCTGGTAAGACGGGGACCGTTCAAAGTGGTATTTCCGGCAACAGCGCCAACCGTGATGTTTGGTTCGTCGGATACACGCCGGAATGGACTGCGGCAGTATGGATGGGTTACGACAATCCAGATGCAAACCATATGCTCAAAAATAGCAGTAAGCTGTCAGCGGCGTTCTTTGCCAAAGTTATGGGGGATGCTTTGAAAGGAGTTCCTGTGAAGGACTTCAAAGCTCCAGCAGGTGCCCAGACACCTCCACCGGAAAAAGAACCAGAGCAACCAACGCTTTCAGTGAGTGGTTTGAATGGTGCTTATGATCCATCTACGCAAACTGTATCGTTAAATTGGACTGCAACGGGGGATTCCTCTACACAGTATCGGATTTACAGAAAAGAAACATCTGAGGGACAGTTCACTCACCTCATTGATGCTGTTGGTTCGACCAGTGCGCAGGATCTAAGTGCGCTCCCTGGTCTCACTTATGAGTATTATGTAACAGCATATGATTTGGCTTCCGGACAGGAAACGGATCCGTCCAATATCATATCGCTGATGATAGAAGCGGAAGAATTGGAACCGGAACAGCCAGATACGGGCACGGAGCCAGGAACTGAACCAGGTACAGAACAGCCTGGAACCGAAAATCCAGACAACGGTTCCCCGGGGAATGGAAGTTCTGAGGGTAACAATGGCAATGGCAACGGTAACGGAAATGAAAATGGTAATAATGGTAACGGCAATAATGGAAATGGAAACAATGGCGGGACAGGTCAAGGGAACGGACAGACCGGAGAAGGAAACACACCGCCTGGACAGGGAACGACAGAGCCTGGAGGTACGGGTGGGGGTTCCAATGATGGATCTGTAACGACACCAGGCGAAGTGGTCACGCCACCAGATAGTGGAAACAACGGTAACACAGGAGAAACGGATACACCTACTGATTCTCAAGCTGGAACTGGCGGTTAACAAGAATAAGCCGCATTAATTAATTACAGCCTAAAACCTGCTCCCTGATGTTGGGGAAGCAGGTTTTTTGGTTTGTGTAATGTTTGGCATGGAACCATAGCTCTCCAATAGATGGGGTAAAGCTTGATTTTGAGTGTATAACTTAAATATGGTAAGCTGTAACTATTCGTAATACGTTGTGCAAAGCGGATTCAGGCACTTGTGGAATCGGTAATGCGGACGTTATTCGCTGTTCACCAATATCAGCAGGTCACGGACCTGTGGTCGGCAAAGAGGGGTTCGTATGAAACGGAAATTCGGGGACCGCGCGAACTGGCGCCGGATTACGAACCGACAATTTACATGCCGGTTCGTTCAATCCAAAATTTTTACGGGTTACATTACGCTGTATACGATACAAGATTTGAAAGAGCCTTTGTGGAAGACCTATGGAGGAAGTACCTTCTGCATTGCGGATAAAGGTTATTCATGGTTGCAGTATTATCCGAAAGGCGAGCACTTTGTTGTTACGGCCATGTTTGATGATCAGGAGCGGATTGTTGAATGGTACATTGATACATGCCGTAGCCAGGGCATAACCGATCAGGGTGTTCCGTGGTTTGATGATCTGTATCTGGATGTCGTTGTCCTGAAAGATGGAGAAATATTTTTGCTGGACGAGGATGAACTTGAAGATGCTCTTTCTCGTAAGCACATTACGACGGGGGATTATGATCTGGCTAACCGGACAGCAAAGGAATTGTTGCATGCTATTGATGCACATGTGTTTCCATATTTCCAACTGTCTCTGAAGCATAGACAAACCCTGTTTGAGAATGGGGAGTTTAGAAAAAATATTCAGATTTGAGTCATGGAAAAGTCCCATAATTCTTCGCCATCCTTCTAATATTAGAGCACCTGATAGAATACATTAATAATCAGGAGAGTTCAGCCCGATAAAATAGAGGTGATGGCGAATGAACGGACGGGTCATGGCTGCAGGAGGGCAACCGGGAGGCAGACCATCCAGACAAATTAATGTTGTTTTACGTAACCAGGAACCTCAGATGTTGGTCAAAGAAGAAGAGACAGCAATACAAGCAGCAAAAGGCTTAGCCAAACATGCGCATTTTCAGGAAATTCAAGGCGAGTTAGAGCAACTGGTTGGACTTGAAAATATCAAAGATTTAGTATTTGAAATCTATGCTTTCTTACAGATTGCCCAGATGCGTACCGAAGCTGGTCTGATAAGTGGGGCGCACGTGTATCATATGATTTTCAAAGGCAATCCGGGAACCGGAAAAACAACGGTAGCACGAATTGTTGCGAAGCTTTTTCAGAAGATGGGTGTATTGAGTAAGGGGCACTTAATTGAAGTGGAACGTGCAGACTTGGTCGGGGAATACATTGGGCATACGGCACAGAAAACCAGAGACTTGGTCAAAAAGGCATTGGGTGGAATTTTGTTTATTGACGAGGCGTACAGTCTGGCTCGCGGGGGCGAGAAGGATTTTGGAAAGGAAGCTATCGATACACTTGTAAAATCAATGGAAGATAATAAGAATCAATTTATACTCATCCTGGCGGGCTACTCGGAAGAAATTGATTTTTTTCTGCAGACGAATCCCGGATTACCTTCCCGTTTTCCAATCCAGGTTGAATTTCCAGACTATAGCATTGATCAATTGATACAAATCTCCGAAATTATGGCCAAGGAACGTGACTATATTCTCATGCCACAGACCATACTCAAACTAAAGCAGCATCTGCTTCAGGAAAAAAATGAGTCTCTTCATGCGTTTAGCAACGCCCGATATGTCCGAAATGCCATTGAACGATCGATTCGTCATCAGGCAGTTCGACTATTGGAACAGTATACCCAAGGAAATCCGGGAAAACTGGAGCTGATGACTATCCGCACAGAGGATTTGAAGTTTGATCAAAAGTAAGCGATAATATAATTTTTAAAGCAGCCGGCCGGGTTAACCGGTTCGGCTTAAAGCATGCCATGAAACCATGGTGGCACAGAATATATGCGGAAACGTATTAGAAGGAGTGAATATACACGATGACAAATGGCACACATGATACAGATATGGTGAAGAAGGATCGCGCCGTGTTGGTGAGTCTGGTTACCGATGAGGTCAAACGCTCGGGTATTAACCCGGAGTACTCCCTTGAGGAGTTGGTAAAACTCGCCGAGACAGCAGGCGTGGAAGTGCTGAGTGTATTGTCACAGAACCTGAAAACCCGGGACACCAAATGGTTCATTGGTAAGGGGAAAGTGGAAGAACTTCGTGCAATAGCTGAGGAAATGGGAGCAACAACAGCTATTTTTGACCAGGAGCTGTCTGGTGCTCAGGTTCGTAACCTGGAAGAAGCGTTGGATCTCAAAATTATTGATCGCACCCAGCTGATCCTGGATATCTTTGCGCAGCGCGCCAACACGAGAGAAGGTATTATTCAGGTTGAATTGGCTCAGTTGAGCTATTTGTTACCACGTTTGTCGGGTCACGGGAAGAATTTGTCCAGACTTGGCGGGGGAATTGGAACGCGGGGTCCAGGTGAAAGTAAACTGGAGACGGATCGTCGACATATTCGTGGCCGCATTGATGACTTGAAGCGTCATTTGGAAGAAGTGACACGTCATCGCAAGCTGCACCGGGAGCGTCGCAAAAAGACGGGTATCATTCAGGTAGCCCTTGTAGGTTATACGAATGCGGGTAAATCCACCTTGCTTAAACAATTAACGGCGGCAGATGTGTATATTCAAGACCAGCTGTTTGCCACACTGGATCCAACCTCTCGGACGATGGAACTGCCAAGTGGTAAAGAAATCGTACTCACAGATACGGTTGGGTTTATCCAGAACCTTCCTCATGATCTGATTGCGGCTTTCCGTGCAACGCTGGAGGAAGTAAATGAAGCGGACCTTATATTACATGTGGTCGATGCATCGTCTGCCATGCGTGAAGATCAGATGAAAACGGTACACACCATTTTGCAGCAGCTGGGTTCAGGGGACAAGCCTCAATTGGTATTGTATAACAAAAAGGATGCTTGTACACCGGAGCAGCTTGAAATGCTACCTTTGGATAAAGAGCATATTAAAGTGAGTGCTCTGGATGCGGACGACTTGCTGAAAATTCGGGAGCTTATCCAGGCTGAGTTGACTGGTGACACGAAACGGTTCCGTATTCCGGCTGAGCGTGGTGATCTTACATCTGTACTTTACAAAATTGGTGATGTAGTTGAGACCACATTTGAAGATAATGATGTAATTTATGAAGTGGAACTGCAAAAAGGCGAATATGAGAAATTCGGTTATTTACTTGAAGATTTCATACAACTGTAACATCGATGACATATTTGTATGATAAGTTGACACGATAATTGATGTTTGACGTCAGATTCGTGCTATGAAGGGGAATGAAGTAAGATGGCAAGCTTTGATTCAGAGATTATTGAACTTCAACGACAAGTTGAAAGTCAGATTGCGGGGCAATTGCAACAGATTGACCGGATCACCGATCATAACCAATGGAAAGTAATCAATGCTTTTCAACGTAGAAAAGTCAGCGATTTTCACTTTGCGGGTTCAACGGGTTACGCGTATAACGATCGGGGGCGTGAGGTGCTTGATGAAGTATATGCCGATGTGTTTGGTGCAGAGGCGGCACTGGTACGTCCCCATTTTGCGTCTGGTACACATACCATTGCAACAGCTTTGTTCGGTGTGCTCCGTCCAGGTGACGAGTTATTGTACATTACGGGTAAGCCCTATGACACATTGCATAAGGTCATTGGCAAGCCTGGTGATGGAACAGGATCGTTACGGGATTTCGGCATTGGCTATCAAGAGACGGCTCTGTTAGAAGATGGCGGAGTAGATTGGACGGCAGTAGAAAAAAGTATCAATGCAGCGACAAAAGTCATTGGTATTCAACGCTCCAGAGGATATGATTGGAGATCTTCCTTCTGTATTGAAGAAATCGCTGATATGGTTGCACGTGTAAAGGCGATCAAGGAAGATGTCATCGTATTTGTGGATAACTGTTATGGTGAATTCACGGAGGAACGTGAACCAACCGAAATCGGGGTAGACCTGATGGCAGGTTCACTGATTAAAAATCCCGGTGGAGGTCTGGCGGAAACCGGTGGATACATATGCGGGAAGGGAAAGTACGTACAATTAGCTGCCTATCGTTTGACAGCTCCCGGAATTGGCGGTGAGGTTGGCGCGATGTTGGGAACAACTCGTGGCATCTACCAAGGACTTTACATGGCTCCGACAATTGTGGGACAAGCCATTAAAGGAAGCACATTCGCTGCGGCGATGTTTGCTGCATCTGGATTTGTAACCAAACCGGCATGGAACGAGATACGTACAGATCTGATTCAGGCTGTTCAATTCAGCTCGGCCGAACATTTAATTGCCTTTGTACAAGGAATACAGCGGGCTGCTGCAGTAGATAGCCATGTTGTTCCTGAACCGTGGGATATGCCGGGTTACGAGCATCCTGTCATCATGGCGGCAGGTACGTTTATACAGGGTGGGAGCCTTGAATTATCTGCAGATGCGCCTATCCGTGAGCCTTATATTGGCTATATGCAGGGTGGTTTAACATACTCTCATGTTAAATATGGCGTTTTGATGGCATTACAGACGATGAAAGAACGTAAATTATTGTGAGTTTATCTAACACATCATTGACACTTGGTAATAACTAAATGTACAATAGAGTGAAGAATAGATGACTGGAAGGTTGATGAATGATGGGTGACGAAATTCGCAGAAATATGGCCTTATTCCCGATAGGTATTGTAATGAAACTTACGGATCTGTCCGCGCGTCAGATTCGTTATTATGAGCAGCACAGTTTGATTGTTCCTGCGAGAACGTCAGGTAATCAGCGTTTGTTCTCTTTCAATGACGTAGAACGATTGCTGGAAATCAAGGCTCTAATTGAAAAAGGAGTTAACATTGCAGGTATTAAACAAGTGATGAATCCTGTTTCCAAAGAGTCAGAAGAAGCAACGGTTATTACGGCCGATACGGAAGTGAAACGTAGAGAGCTGTCGGATTCCCAACTGCATCGTCTGCTTAAACAACAACTGGTGTCAGGTAAGAGACCTGGACAAGTATCTCTCATCCAGGGAGAGCTTTCCCGTTTCTTTAATAAAAAATAAGTTCGTATAACCTCGTAGGTCAGGGGAAATCCTGCTTTTGGGTAGGAGGACTCCTTGACCCATGCTATATTCTAATGTACAAATATAACAGGCAAGCCAAATATGCAGAGAAGAAAGGGAGAGGGTATCGTGAGTTTTACTAAAGAAGACATACTACGCATCTCAAAAGAAGAAAATGTACGATTCATTCGTTTGCAATTTACCGATTTACTTGGAGCAATCAAAAACGTTGAGATCCCTGTGAGCCAGCTTACCAAGGCTCTGGACAATAAAATGATGTTTGATGGATCTTCCATTGAAGGTTATGTACGTATTGAAGAGTCCGACATGTACCTCTATCCGGATCTTGATTCTTGGCTGATTTTCCCTTGGGTAGCCGAGAACCGTGTTGCTCGACTGATTTGCGACGTATATCTTCCGGATGGTAATCCGTTTCCAGGAGATCCGCGTGGCATCTTGAAACGAAACCTGAAAGAAGCCGAAGAAATGGGATTTACTTCCTTCAACGTCGGTCCTGAACCAGAGTTCTTCTTGTTCAAAACAGACGAAAAAGGAAACCCGACTAACGAACTGAATGACCAAGGTGGATATTTTGACCTTGCGCCTACGGATCTTGGTGAAAACTGTCGTCGTGACATCGTTATCACACTTGAGGAAATGGGCTTTGAGATCGAAGCTTCCCACCATGAGGTAGCTCCAGGTCAGCATGAGATCGACTTTAAATATGCTGATGCTCTAAAAGCAGCAGACCAGATCCAAACGTTCAAACTCGTTGTTAAAACGATTGCACGTCAGCATGGTCTACATGCTACCTTTATGCCGAAACCGCTGTTTGGCATGAACGGTTCAGGTATGCACTGTAACCAATCCTTGTTCCAAGGCAAAGTGAACGCATTCGTAGACGAGTCTGACGAGCTGGGTCTGAGCAAAACTGCACGTCACTTCATGGCTGGAACTTTGAAGCATGCGCGTGCGTTTGCAGCAATTACGAACCCAACTGTGAACTCATACAAACGTCTTGTACCAGGTTATGAAGCCCCTTGTTATGTAGCATGGTCTGCCAGTAACCGTAGCCCAATGATCCGTATTCCAGCTTCCCGTGGTCTGAGTACACGTGTTGAGGTTCGTAATCCGGATCCGGCTGCTAACCCTTACTTGGCTTTGTCTGTTTTATTGAAAGCAGGTTTGGACGGAATCAAACGTGAGCTGTCCTTACCAGCACCAATTGACCGTAACATCTACATCATGTCAGAAGAAGAGCGTGTGGAAGAAGGCATTCCAAGCTTGCCAGCTGACCTGAAAGAAGCATTGAACGAATTGATCCGCAGCGAAGTTATCTGTGATGCTCTCGGCGACCACGCCCTGGCTCACTTCTATGAGCTGAAAGAAATTGAGTGGGACATGTACCGTACACAAGTCCACCAATGGGAACGCGATCAATATATCACGTTGTACTAATTCCCCAATCCCTTGCGCCACATGGCGTGAGGGTTTTTTCTTTATGCACTAATCTTTACTTCACAAAATAAATGAAGTTAAGAATAGTGCATAACTTAAAAATGAACATAAAATTCCATTAAATTAAGTGAGCATACGGTCTAAAAGGTTGGTAACGCACCAACATCTAAGGTATTTCACGCCGCCGCTAATCTATTTCAGCTACTTCCCGATGGTCGGAATGGCAGGACTTGAACCTGCGATCCCTTGCTTCCAAGGCAAGCGAGAACTCCAAACTTCTCCACCTGATATGCTGGTCTTTACTGGAATTGAAACCTTGAGAAGCGGCGTATGAGACCGCTCTGAGAATCAACACTCGCCCCCGCATTGGCACGGGTCCGTCTGTGCTCACCGTCTAGCAACCCCACATAAGTTCACAGCCTTGAACGTTTACTATTTCGCCACGAATACCAAATCTTTCACGCTAGTCAATTTCGAGAATCGTCAGTTGGCTTGCACATGATTGATATGTACGTCTAGGAGTATACTGTCTAGTTAAAAAAACTTTTTCAAGTATTTCACTAGGTTGTTCCTTACATTTCAGTAGTCGAGCCATCTACGTGAAAGGTTGCGTCTAGTACGTACAAAAAGTTTAAGTACGCACAAACCTACCTATATTGGTAAATGAGGTGGTCATATTGAAATGCGGTTGCGGAAGGTTTATTACGCAGAATGCAAAGGCTCTAGCCACTATCTATGAGACGGAAGGCAGTAAATGTATCCACTGTCTATCGGATACCTTGAATGTTCCTTATCAAGAATTAGTGGATAGGTACATGGGAATTTACGAGTGCCGACCTTGTGCTCAAGATAAGAAGAAAGCGGAGATACGGAGAAAATTACTTGGACTAGGAGGATAACAATGAAATGCCTGAAATCAGGTTTTACCGCCCCATTGGTGAAGAACTTGAATGTACTATTACTTAATGATTTGCATATCGGGTCTGAAACCGCCGTTATTAGGTTGATTGATAGAGCGATTGACTTCGCCAAGACTAATGAACATAACTTTCGTATTCTACTGAACGATGCCTATATTGAAGGAGTCAAAAAACCCAGTAAAGGTGGAACATATATACAATATATGTATCCAAGAGAACCAATTTATTTTGTAAAGGACAAGCTGGAGTCTGTAAAACCTTTGAACGTTACATATTGTGAACATTGGCACAAGGAATTTAGTAAGCCAATCAAAAGATACGCTATTGACCCGTACAATGGATTGGTTCGAGAAGAGAAGCGTTGGCTAGTTTGCCGAAATACGAATGTCAACACTGCGGAGTACGAGGTGCGTGACGACTTTGAAGAATCGTTCCCATCTCAAGCAAACTTGACTCTTTCCGGTAAGAAGTCGATTAAAGGGACTGATGTAAAGTGGATTTGCTAATCAAGTGTATTAAGTGCGAGTTCAGGTACGTCACAGATAAAGCAAGGGAGAACTTTGTTGCCGAAGGGCTTCAAGGAGAACCCCTGCTTTGTCTCCATTGTATCGGTAAAATTATGGGAAAAGTCATGAACCGATACGGCTACTTGGTCTTGCCTGAAGAGTTAGATGATTCTAACCAACGAATGCAAGTTCTGCCCAAAACACTCACTGGCTGTAGACCGTGTATGAAGAAGAGAGGGTTATCGTGATGAAAACAGAGAGAATCTACTTGAGAACAACTCCCGAGAATAAAAAGTATCTGCAGGAGGTGGCTGACCACTATTTTGAGGGAAACATGTCTGCCGTTTTCGAGTTTATGATTGAACGTTTGATATGCACTTAGAAGGGATGGATTGATTTAGCTGGATTTGCCGATTCGGAAGAGATGTACAAGTACAAGCAGGGACAAGACCCTGAAGAACTGAACACTGGCCAATGCCTTCCCTCATGGAGGCATTCGGAAACTAGAGACAAAGCCACAGGCAACTTACGCCGTGGCTCTGTTTCTTTTGGTATAAACGTAGACCAGTAGTCCGCAATCCTCCAAAGCCTGTAACGATATGACAACTGTTTTCCCGCTCAGTTTAGTCAGCTTTACGATTTCATCTTGCAACGGGAACTCCGTCCTACCATCGCTCAGAAGCTTCGTCACCGCAAGGTATGTGGTAATAGCCGAAGCATTCAACTCTCTCTCGAATAGGTCAGCCGCCAGATACGTACTGCATGTTATGTCTGAAGTGTACAGTTTACCATTCAGGTCTGAAGTGTACGGTTTACCATACTGACCCCTATGAAGTGTAAAAAGTGCATTTGTTGTGAGTTCTGTATTGTAAAGTTTACACCGTATAAAGAGATATAAAAGATTAAGAGATATAAAATAAAAGATATATAGAATAATAAAACATAGGCAAGGGGTAGTGAAAATACAGACTGAGTAAAACTATGGCAAAGCGTGGCGTTACCCTGCGGGTCACGCTGTTTGTTTTTAAAAGCTTTCGGTTATAGCGAGACTCTACCTACCTATAATGTACTTACAGCAGGTAAATTTGGGATGCTGAAAGAACATGTTTACCCATCTGAACACAAGTCTGGTCAGAAATTAGTGGACGACTTTTTACTTGGTTTGAAATATTACATATCACAATGAGGGGAGCATTTTAACAATGGCAGGAACAACAAACAAACGGAAGAGGACTCCTAAAGCCCCTGAGAAAGAGACCGAGATAGTTAGCGTGGATGGATTGGAAGGTGATGTGGTTGCAGAGTTCACCCAACAACTTTCAATCTTCGGTCAGTTCATTTATAACGCTCAAGAGAAAGATTCCACCTTGATTGTCGAGAACTTGGGCTTCGGAGATATCTATGTTAGTGACAAGCCGAATCTCCGAGTGGGCAATGAAGAGCAACGTGTGCTTTTCAAGGAGCAAAAGGCTTTCAAGTCTCGGAAGCTATTTATGACTTCGGGTAGCCAGCCTGTGGCATCCATTATCGAAATCAAGTAAAGAAGTACGCTTGGGATGGAAGGTCCTCGATAGAACACACACCAGCCACTTAGCTTCTAAAAACCCTATGGGCAGTGGGTAGACTTGGCGACAACATCCATGAGTTCAACGTCAGGAGCGCTCCTGAGAGGATAAAAAACAATCGTTTAGGTAGAGATTCCACACTGTCTCACTGTTCGAATATAGCCTTAATGAGTCCATATCGATGTTGGACAACGCAGTACGCAGGGTGGTTAGAAATATACCCGTTTCAACTTATATTGGTATACGAAGCATTCATAAGAGGATGTGATGATATGGGAAAGATCAGCGTCTCTGATGTTTACGACTATATTCATTCCACGCTTCGTCATGACCCTGAGATTTTTGCCATGCTAGGGCTGGCGGCAGACACTTCTCTGGAAGATTTGGGAACGAAGATTCAGAAGAGGAAGAAGCCGAAGGACTTAGTTCAGCACAACTTGCCCTTGATTACGTTCTACAAAAATCCCGGCGCAAGAGGCGAAAATCACCTTGAGTATAGGTTCACTGTTGACTTCGATATCTATACACAGGATGACGTGGAACTGGCAGTGAACATCGCTGACCGTATTTGCCAAATTTTCGACGTCCAATACTTTTGGATGCCAAAAGGAAGTGTGTTCAAGGGTGAGTATGTCACAAGTGCTGAAGACGACATCGACCTAGAGAACACCTACAAGTATTTCACCCAAATATGCTTCACCATTGGGATAGATGAATATAAGGAGGTTTTCTGAATGAGTAAGATTACTAAGAACAAAAAAATGTTGATTAAGGGCGCTGGTAAGTTCATGGCGAAAATCCCGAACTGTGACGACCTCGTTACAATCGGTACGCTAAACAACATGCGTCTGGATATTCAGCTGGACATGCAGGACATTGAGGGCGGTGACTCTAGCGTAGCACTGGATACGTTGCTTCGTAAGAAGACAATTGATATCACGGCGGAGTCCGCTAAGTTTGACCTTAACCTTGTACGTTTGGCTACTGGCTCGAAACTCCGTGAAGGAATTTCTGGTTCGGCGTACAGCATGGTCACTGAGACCTTTGTAGTCCCTTCCGCTTCTCCGTATCAAGCGAAACTTACTCAAGTCGCTCTTGCTTCTCCAACACCTAAGTCTTTCGAGGGTGCAGTGGGCGGCGCTGACCTGAGTGCAGATGTTACGGTAACGGGTCAGGATGTCGTATTCGATATGGCGCTGGCAGGTAAAACGGTTGTTATCGTTTACGCTGCGGCACTGGCTGGGATTACACCAGACCCTGACGGCTTCGTGTGGGTGCTGGAAGAAAAGCACACGGTTAAACAGAACGGCTCAGACTTTACTGTTGATCTTGTGTACGGAGCATCCCTGAACGTTGACCCTCAGATTTCTGTTCGTACTCTGCAAGGTAACAAATTACTTAAGAAAACGACTAGCTCTACTCCTACGGAAGACCAGTACGTAGTAAGTGGCGGCATTCTGAAGTTCAACTCGGCCCTCAAGGACGTAAACATTTACGTCAACTACAAGCGGAACGAAGTTGTTGATATCCTCGATATCACAACCAAGGACATGCCGCTTACAGTACACGTTGTTCACGATGGTCAGTTCGAGCAGAAGGACGGTACAATCCAAGGTTATCAAACCGAATTGTTCCAATGCCGTGTGAAGTCCAACTTCACGCTTGACGCACAACGTCAACAAGCGTCCACGCATAGCGTAACGCTGACGGTAATCGACCCTGAACGTCCGGACGGTAAGCTTGGTTCTATCAAGCGCTACGAAGTTGGTTCTGTTTCTGCGGAAGATTGCTAATCACTAGACTCCCTTCGGGGAGTCTTTTTACATACCTAATGTTAGAGTCTAGGTTTACTTCCTTAGAATGTTCTGTGAGTTGATTGCAGGGACTTCCCCCGCTCTGTGGTCAATTCGATTCACTTTTCTTGGGGGAGAATTATAAAGGGGGCTATTAAAATGAGTGAACGAGATTTAGTTATTCCAAAAGCTGGTGGCATCGCTGAAGAAGTGGCCAGTCAAGTAGAAGAGCAGACTCCACAGGTAACAGCTGAAGAAGAGAAGAAGCCACTGACCCAAGAGGAAGCTGACATTCGTGAGAAAGTATTCTTCGAGACAGATGAACAGGTTCGTTTACGTGACGGTAAGACTTATTACATCCCACCACTAGGGTTGCTTGATGCTCGAAGATTGATGAAGAGACTTAATACGATTGATTCCGGTGTAATCATCGCTAACCTTATCCCTGAAGATGAGGAAGATAGATTTGAAGAATTGCTTGAAGTGCTCCTTATGGCATTTAAGCCATATTACAAACACATGACGGTCGAGCATCTTGGAGAGTACGTTGATTTGGAGACGGCTAAACAGATTATCGATTGCATGATTGGTCTCAATGGGCTAAAAAAGTCCATGTAACCACTCTGGAAGAGGAAGAAGACTATGACAGTCAGCCGCCTGTCGATTGGGCTAACATCTTCTTCAAACTTGCCCACTACTGCCACTTGAAAAAGCATGATGTGTGGCAGTTAACCTTACCTCAGTTAGGTTACTACTTGGAACAATGCAACGAACACATTCAGTTTACTATCAAGGTATCTACTATGTCGCTTGGCGGCCTGTTCGGCGGAAGCGTTTCTGCTGGTGATTCAACCAGTGAAGGGGAAGCAACAACTGACGGTAAATACGTGAATGGTTATAAAGTAGCCGATGCGGAAGACATGAATTTCCTTGCACAGCTATTATAAATCCTCCTGCTCTGCTTCCTTCTAGGGAGGGGCAGGAGTTTTATTTTATGAGGGTGGTGAGACTATGAATAACAAAATCCAAACTGACGTGATTTTAGAGTTGCAGAAATCCATAGATCATATGGCTCGATATGGGCAGGAGATGGAAACTCTCGATTCTCGTTTTGGTAGATTGGAGCAGCGGATTGACGCAATGCGTTCGTCCCTGTCCGGTTTGCAATCGCAGGTATCACGTGGGGCTGGAAGCAATCTCCGTCAGTCGTTGACAAATGAACTCAACAATCTCATCTCAGGGAATGGGGTTGTTCTTGAGCAGTTAGGTTCGGCTGGGCTCACGGTTAAACCTGAGACTCTTCAAGGTATCTTGGGCAAAGTAGAAAATGAAGTCAACGAAGAGTTGCGGACGCACGTTCGTAACTTGCACATTGAAATTGACCCTAACTACGCCAGCGGACAGAAGCTTCCTATCACTAAAGATGGATTTGACGAGATTAATAAAGAAGTAGCCAAGGTCATCAATCTGCAAATTCGCAACCTTGTCAGTGCTATCCAGAAGCAAAAATCCAATCTGATGAAATCGGAAACTCTTGACCGTTTACAGATTACGATTGGCAAGGAAACGGTCATCGCTTTCGTCAATAAAATCAAACAAAAGATTGTGAGTATGCTTCAGAACCCTGACGTAGCCGATGCCAGCGACATGAAAATTTCCAAGGCAGACTTGAACAAGGTAATCAAGGAAGCTAAGGAAAAATTGTTGAAGGCAATAGATGTTGAAGTTCCTGACATGAGCGGAATGGAAGTTGCGGACAAGGTAAAGAGAATCCCTAACGAACTTGAACAAAGCCTGAATGAATACGTCAACAAAACCGTTGCAGGCATTAACACTGCAATGGCGGGCAAGATGCAGATTCCGTTAGGCGACCTGAGCAAGAAGGTCAAGAAGATTCTTGCTCAGGAACTTGACACTACGGTGGACAAGCTGGAAGCGCTCGGCACGGTCGATTTAGGCTCTATTCGTGGCGCTGGATTGAAGGCTCAACTTGAACGAGTGGCAAAGACTCTTGACAAGAAATTGAGCAACAATGTTCAGGAAGAGATTGACCAATTAATAACGGCAATAAATGATGTGCAAATCACCCCTGAACCTAAGCTGAAACATCACCTCGTGAATCAGATTAATCGCATCAACAATGCGCTGATTAACAAAATCCGTGAGCAGGTAAACGTTCAGGTGCAGTCGATCATCCAAGAGATTAATAAGGTTCAATTCGGACCAGGTGGACTTTACAGTGATACTCAGATTCGGAATGCAGGAGGACTTGGTCCTTCTACTCCTCGTTCTGGTTCATCTTCTTCTGACAGTCAAAACAACGTTGGAGGAACTGCAGCCAAAGGAAGCAGTAGCAGTGAAAAGGATAGTGGGTCGGGAGCGGTTAACGCCGAAGCTGTACAAGGGGCAATCATCAACATCATACGTCAAAGAATTTCGGGAGCCTTCGATAATGCTCTAATGATGGCGATGTCTAAAGCGGTTGAGGCGTTTAAAAATATTCAGCCTGAAAAGCTTAAAATGATGCAGAACTTGAAGCAGAAGGACGAATATAACCAAGACAAAGACGGCAACCCTCTTGGAACGACGAACATGGCTGGCGTGGAGAGTGCAGTTAGTGATCTGCAAAACTTTATAAGACAGCAGTCCATGTTTTACGGCACGGATTACAAACAGCTTTATCAAGTAGGGGGCATGGCTTCTGGTTTGCTTGATGACCCTGTAGAGATGAAGGAGTTTGTCCGCGTAACTGCACAGTTGAATGCACTAGCCCCTGGAAGTAGCCCTGGCAATATTGCCAATGGTCTTGCCTCAACGAAGGCTCAGTTTGGACTTGGGGTGGCTGACCTGGAGGATAGAATCGCACAACCTTTGGCGGTTGTATCTGACGTGACTAAAACAAGTATTGAGCAAATTATTGATGCACTGAAAAGTTCAGGTCCGACAATCAATAATGCAAAAGTTGACCCTGAAACGGCCATCGTTATGGCGGGTACGACCCTCAAAGCAACTGCACTTGAAGGAGGGAATGTCGGTAACTTCTACAACTCCATCCTGAACAGATTACAGTCTCCTGAAGCTATGAAAAAATTGCAGGAACTTGGTCTAGCAAACGTAGATGACACTGGAGCGAAAATTCTTGTTCCAGCGGAAGAACTGTTTAAGTCAATTGCCGAGAAGTTGTCCGGTGCAGACAGCTCTACCGTCCGCAATACCAACGATGCTTTGTTTGGTTCGTACCAATCCTCCAAAGGAGCGGCTACGATGCACGAAATCATGAACACGTTCGTTAAGGTCATCGAGGTTAGTGGAAACTTTGATAAATCTAAATATGAGGACATGGTTAAGTCATCAGTAGACAACCCACTCGTCAATACTAAACGGGCAGGGCAAAGCATAACGATTGCCTTTGATGCTCTTGTTCAGGAGATGACCCCTACCATTAATAAAGTGTCCTACGCACTTATGAACATGGCAGAACACGTGGCGAAAAATGCGCAATTGTTCGTCAAGTTAGGAGACGTGTTATCTAACGTATTGCTTGGCATGATGCTGCTTAAGGGGATCAAGTGGGGAGCTGGGAAGGTTGATGCTGCCTTTAGACCCAACTTCGAGAGAGAGACTGCACGCACTGCATTCCTGGAGAACGTATCGGACATGGATGGTGTTGATAATTCTATCAAGAACATGACGCGTAAGCAGGTAGGTGTGATGCAGAAAGACCCATTGCTAGACGGTTATCTACGTGAACTAAACGGGATGACGAAAGAGCAAAGCGACCATTTTAAGAGCTACCTGAAGTCTAATAATATAGAGGTTAAAGACTTGCCAACTCTATTTAGCACGATGGATGAATCCAAAAATTGGAATCCGGGCAAGGAGTTGACGGATGATGAAAAATTCGACCGGACGAAGCAGTACAACAGCCGCCTAAGTACCCGAACTGAATTGGCTTCCGTCCTTACCCCTACCCTCCTGACCACCCTGAACAGCAGCACCGCCAGTCGGGGAGTGTTTGATACTCATAGAGCAAGCGATAGCAATTACTCTAAATTGTCCGATAGGATGTCCCAAATGTCACAAGGAGACTTTCAGGGATTTGAAGACCACTTGGTGGACAGACAGCGAAACGGCTTACCCCCGATTGACGATATTCAAAAGCTGAGTACTGCGATGGATGATTACGAGAAGACCCAGCGGGAAGCCGCTGCTTCTGCTCGACAAGCATCCCCTGCCTTCGGAGATCTGTCCAATGCTGTACGAGGCATGAACTCCTCAATGTCTTCTACGGGGTCCCTCAAGAATGGGTTCAAACAGTTCTTGAAGGATATTCCAGACTTGGGCAAGGGGGCTCTGGCTTCTGTTAAAAACTTGGCGGGAGGTATCGCTAAGATGGCTATGGAGATTGCCGGGGCAATCGGTCTCGCTCAAGCGGCCAAAGGATTGACAGAGTCTTACCTGTCAACAGATGACGAAAGGTTACTTGCTCAGGCTGACGACCGTGACAACGACCTGAAAGGCATGGCTAACACGTTTAACGCGCTTGCTGAAGGCGGTTGGGCTAAGAATCGGAATAACTTGATGGGGCTTTTCTACTCTGCAAAGAACGGAATATCATCCTTTTTCGGTGGAACTCCATCCGACCTCGGTGTCTTTGAAGCCCAAGGTGGACCTTCCAATCCTTTCAAGACTAAAGGATACAAACCGGAGGAACTTGGCATTATGGGCGAGATAATGAATTATTACAATTTCTCAGGAACTGGTGAAGAATTTTCAAAATGGCTCAAACAACGGGAAGCCAGCGGTGGACAGACAGTAGAGGAAGCCGTTGCTGAGTTTAATGCAAATTCTGGACGTGCTGCAGAAACAGAAAAGATGCGACAGAAAGCCATTACCAAGCAGTACGAAGCAACAAAGCTTAAAGAGGCAGAGGACAAGAGACTCAAAGAGAATGCGGAGAAGGAATATGACGAGAAGTACAAGGAAGGTGCAGCCGAGTTCTCTTCCATCGACTCTGGCTCTGTTCTAAGCCGTGTCTCTGACCGTATCAATGAGATTAAGGACACCAGTCAGATTGACACGCTTCGTGCCCTAATGAGCGGAATGAAGACTGATTCCGACGAGTACATTGCACTTCGTAAGAATCAGACCGAATCCATGCGACAGGTATTGAATGAAGAACTGGCTATCATTGACAAGTATATCGCCAACGCCAAGGCGGTCATGGACAGCGCTGACCCTGAGTCGCAAGAGTACGCCGATGCCAAAACTGCTTATGATAACCTTACTTCGACAAGAGATAAAGTGGCATCTGAAGGGGAAGTTGACATTCTTCAGCAAGAGTGGAACACAAAACAAGAAACGTATCAAGGTCAGGTTCGAAAGGTTAACAACAGCTTGTCTCGCATTGACCTTATTGCTCAAGCAAAAGAATTGGCGGCGGCGTACAGTATGGACACTCAGTCTCAAGAATACTTGGACACCATGAAGAAGATTACACTGAATAAGCTATCTCAGATGAAAAATGAGTTGGCGAATCTACAAGCAATCCAAGCCATCGGAGATCTCTCCGATGAGCAAGCAATGCAGGTTTTACAGCTTCAGAATACGATCGCCAATGAGCAAGCGCTTATTAAGGAATACAATCTTGCTTCCATTGGCATTGGCAGGGCTAAGATTCAGGACAACAGTTCTGAACGTGAGAATGAGTTGCTGGAACTCAAGTTACGGAGTGGAAACCCTGACGACTCCTCGTCTATTCTTCGTAACAAGCGGATTGCCAATGCCAAGGAAGAGGTATCTGAAATCAACCAGGTCATTGCCGATCTGAGAGCTAAACTTCCTTCGGCGGGAGCGGATGAAACAACTAAGATTAACGCCGAAATCCGTGACTTGCAAAAGCAATCTTTACAGGCTCAGTTGGGCATCCTGGATGAAATGAAATCCACAGCAGGAACGTTCAACATGCCTAATGGAGTAAGTGCTATGAGCCGCTACGAGTACCTTACCCGTGGCAACACTCACAACACGACAACCATTGGTACAGGGGATGTCACCGTCAACATCACGCTTCCTAACATCACCAACGGTATGACAAACCGCCAGTTGCAACAAGTCGGACAATCCATTGGACAAGGCTTGTCTGTCGGTCGGGTAGGAAACCTTCGTAGCCAACAGGCGATGAATCCTAGCAACTATAGAAGTTAGCGAAACCACTCCCCGTCTTATAATGAGATGGGGAGTTATTTTATAAGGAGGTACGGTCATGACACAACAAAATAACCTCTTGTCAGAGGATTCGGTATATAAGAAGAAACTGTTTTACGACAATGGAATCCAGTTTAATCAGGTCAAGGCAAAGCTAATTACGGAGTACAAACCGCCGACGCCTTACCTGAAGACCCATGTCAACCAGACCTTGGCATCTTCTGCGGGACTTGTGCAGAACGGAACGTCTCATTATAACGCTACCCTGACCATGCTGTTTTATTCTAAGAAGGAATATGCCGACTGGCTTCAGTTCATCGGCTCTCAACATAAGTATTACGACGAGAAAGGTACAGTTTACATCGGCATCGTGACTGGAGAACCCGATATTAAAACCGCTGAGATGGAAACGAAGTACATCGTAACCATCGGTATGTCTCTCGTCCGCAAGCAAGATTTTGAGTACAAGTACATGACAGAGTTCATTGATATCGAAAATCATTGGGCAAACAAGTATATCGACAATATGCAACAGCTTGGACTAATCGCCACGAACTGGGAAGCGGACGGGGAATCTGTTGTTTACTTCCGCCCGGACGAAGCGGCTACAAGAGCAGAATCCATTACGTTCCTTATGCGGACATATCGACACGTAGACAAGTTGTTGAGGGGGTACTAAGAAATGAAAAGATGGATTGACGTAGATCCGCTGGATTGGTATTACCGTGACACGCTTGAGATTACCCGTATGAGAACAGATTTGACGGGTGACGTAGAAGTCTTAAGTGGTATGACGTACAACGTGTTCAAAGAAGGGTACGAGCGAATGGTCAAGCGGTTCGTGACCGTAAGCGGACAGCAAGAGTTTCTTGTACCTGATTACAAATACCACGTGAACAATCCGGTGTTCGTCATCGTGAACGGGGTGGAGGTTCTTCCTGAGAAGGTAGAGAACGGAAAAGTGACCATGACCAACCCGCTGTCGGCGGGCATCGAAGTCGTGGTTATTGCTTATGGCATCCCTGACCGGAAAGATATCGGGTGTGTCAATACCCCATACAATGAATCAGGTGACTACCGGATGCCACACGCAACCCTGAAGTATGCTTCGACATACCATTTCAGCTACAGCAACCAACCTGAGTCTTGTACAGTCCTTGGCGTGAAGCTGAAGAGACTTCTCGTCACCGTTGGGGCAGGAAGTGATGCGGGCGTGGTCATCCGGAACGCGATCGGATTTCAGCGTGACGTGTTTGTCATTCATAAGGGTGAAGTTTACTTGCCATACATGTACAATGGCTTCCCTGCTGTCATAGGGTATAACGCCGTAATTAAAGGGGTGAGTAGACGTACAAGTGAAACGGTCGTCGTGGAATCAGGGCGAGTGACGTACAACGACCGATTTTTCGGAGACGTTCGTATTCGTCGCGGAGACTTCTTCGCACTTATGAGCCGTATTTACGAAAATCTGCATAATCGGTACACCGACCGTGCGTTCACATACAATGATACGCCGCTGAGACCGATTGTGGATAAGGATGTTATCCTTTCCAAATGGTACTCGAACGACGTACTGACCCTGTTGGATGAAAAATTCCATGACGGGTGTTATGTGTTCCCGCTTTATGAAGATGGTCAGTTTGAACCGGAAGCATGTATTACAAGAGCAGAAGCCGTAACCTTCCTTAACAGATTAATCGAGTGGATTACGGAGAAATATAGATAAGGTAGGTGGCTGAAGTGGCTTATGTATCTAACGTTAATTACCCTTCAAGGCAGTTGCTACAAGGCATCATGGAGCGTGTAAACGCGCTAGGGAACGAGCCGAAGGTAATCGTAGAGTTGGACAAAACATCATACGTGCGGGGATTCCGTAGAAAATATGATGCAGTTCAGTACGTGGTAGACAGTGCTGTGAATGATATGCTGTCTATCGACAAAGCGGAGAAGATTACGAACTACGTTGACGGTACGTTGATTGATACCAGCACCGACCTGAGAAACGCAGACTTCTCCATGCCAATAAAAGCAAGTTCAACGATGCACGGGAAGGAGAATGGGGAGCGTACCATCAACGGGATGTATATCACCGACTGGTTTGAGACAGACCCTCGCTGTTCCCGGAAGGAGCATAAAGGAATTGACCTTGACCTTGCGATGAACGACCCAGTATATGCTGTGTGGGCAGGTACAGTAACCATCGCCAGAACCTTGAGAGGATATGGTAAAGTCGTCTACGTCAATCATGGAAACGGGTGGGAGACAAGGTATGCCCACTTAAACAAAATCAGTGTAAGTGTGGGGGATAAGGTTAACGCAGGTAGCCTTGTAGGTCTTGGCGGCAATACCGGACACTCCATCTCCAGTGGTGGAGGTGACGGAACACACTTACACTTTGAAGTACGATTTAACAAGGTACCACAAAATCCTGAACCGTACCTGCGGGGCAAGAGAACGATCCAGACAGCAAGCAAGAAAATTGACAAAAGGAACATTCAGGATGCTTCTGTCTTAATGGGCGCTTCAGGAGTAATGTCAGATTCGACCTCCTACGTGGAATACAACATGGAAGCAACGGCATATGTAGCAGACTGTCCCGGCTGTATTGGAATCACAAAGGGCGGAACTAACGTCCAAACATGGAAGAACTGGAAGATTATCGCGGTAGATCCCTCTGTTATCCCTTTGAAGAGTACAGTGGAACTGATTGTCAATGGAACGAGTTGGGGAGAGTATCTTGCGGATGACACGGGCGGAGCTATCAAAGGCAACCGGATTGACATTCTTTATGATACGAAGGCGAATGCCCTCAAGTTTGGAAGGCAGCCCGTTGTTGTAAGAGTCAAGTCCTGG
Source organism: Paenibacillus sp. BIC5C1 (assembly GCF_032399705.1). Lineage (NCBI taxonomy): Bacteria > Bacillati > Bacillota > Bacilli > Caryophanales > Paenibacillaceae > Paenibacillus > Paenibacillus sp. BIC5C1. The sequence goes on along the minus strand of NZ_CP135922.1, from coordinate 4,379,587 downwards.
GGCGATGGTAAACCAAGATCGGCAGACTCGGCGGGAGATGCCAGCATTGACAAGGAAATCGTCACGTACCAGTACAACAGGACAACCACTAAACAAACTTACTTCAAGGATTTTACAACCAAGAAGACTACACTTGATGTCAAGAAGTACACAGAGACAAACGGTGCAGTGCAGATGACCGTTGTTGATGACAAAACTTCAATGAACGTTCTCGGATTTAACGGAACGGGCGGGGCGGGCCAGGCAAAGACTCTGGTTTTCGAGCACGATTGGTTTAAGGCAGGAAACCTTGGCTGGGCATACTTCTCTGACCTTGAACTAGATGACACGATGATCGTCACAGTTAATGATTACGAGGTAGTGCGTATCAACGGGGTGAGCGCTAAAAACGGAGTGGCATACCCACCTTCCATCCCAATGCCCAAAGGACATAACGTGGTGAAATTCACGTTCGCCAATTCCTCAAAAGCATCGAGAGGAAAGTTCGGTATCTTGTGGCTCAGAGCGAAAGAGTTCGATATAGAGACTGTTGAGACGAAGGCGATGTGGGATTTTGAAGATGAAATGAATAGCGCCAACCAATGGACTCCCTACAGTACAGTCGTACAGAAGGACAAAGGAGATTACCAAGCAATCTCGACTAGCGGAGGTGAAGCAGGTATCGAGCGGCTAGGTAAAATCAAGAAGTTTCCGTTTACGATTAACTTTAGCCTGAAGACAGTGGAAGGTACCAGCGGTAAGTTAGTTATAAGTGATGGAACGAAGGGTTTCCTTCTGAACATCAAGGATGACCAAATTTATACTTCTGGTGGCGGCACGTATAAGCTAAATACGACTTCTGATTTTATCGAGTACACAGTAGTCTGCCACGACCAAACGGATATCGACGTGTATGTGAAGATAAATGATATCTGGGTCAATACCGGAATCCGCGGGGCGGCATTCGACTATCCGTACCAAAGCAGAATCCTGTTTGCAGTGACGGATGGAGCGATGTATCTCGACAGTGTGAAGTACGCTTCCAACGACTACGCCATCGAGCAACTAGCTACTGCCATCGGTGACACGTATGACGAGAAGTGGTACGAAGTCGGAGATTTTGTTTATGAGGACATGTACTCCATCGACAAGGACGTCATGAGTTGGGAAATCAACACCCACCTCGATACAACTATTAGTACCGCACGGCTAACGCTGGACAACTCTTCCGGTATTTATTCTCCATCCTGGGAGCGTAGACCAGAGTTCCCTGACTCATTTAAGACTGATAAGTCTCCTTTAAGTTATTACGAAGAAGGGGAACTGCGACATGTTATTAGCGAGTACACTCCAATCAGGATTTATGCGGGATACGGGGAAGAAGTTGTCCGTGTATTCACTGGAATGATTAAAGGCGAAATTACGGAGAACTCTGACGAGAAGACCGTCTCGTTTAGCTGTGTGGACAGGTACGACATGCTTGAGGAATTTATCTTCTACAAGCCTATGCAGTACCCACCAGAAGAAGCTTATGCAGGAGATGGTGGGGCGTTCTCCTGGATTAAATCAAGCATTGTAGAAGACATTGTTGTCCATGCAGGAATGAGCACTTGGAAGTTTCATTCGGAGGATATGAGCAACCCTGACTACGTAATTGAAGACACAGTATACATCGACGTAAACAAAGGGAAGAACACCTTCATGAAATTCAACAAGGAGAGCGGAGAACTTGAGGCCGTGACTCAGGAGAATATTATGGAAGTGGGCGGCTGGCAGAATCCGTTCGTGGCAAGTGTATCCTTCCCAATAGGTACGAACGCTTCAGATGCCGTACAGTCCCTTATCCAAGATATTCCTTACCGTACCTACTGTGACAGGTATGGGACGTTCCGAATGGAGAAGATGGACTTCCTCGATTCACCAGACTGGGCTATGGTAGCCGGCATGAAGTGGGAGTTCATTGATGGAGAGAATCTACTGGAAGTTACTTCCTCTACGGATTACTCCCGTGTCAGAAATCACTTGATGATTTCCGGAACAGCGGGTATCGTGGAACACTTCTTCGACAAATCTCTCATCATCGCAACTAAGGGTAATATCCGCACGGCGGGCGCTCAGTTGGATTGGATTGAAGAGATAGATGGAAACTCCTTGAGAGACTTGAAGGAGGACGTTGCCAATAAGATTTTCTTCGATTACAAACGTCAGGCAAGGACGAAGAATATAGTAGTCAAAGGTAATCCGTTAATCGAACTGCTTGACTCTGTTTACGTATACGATTCCAAGACGTTCACTGCCAATTATTTCTTGATTAAGGGGAACAGAATCGTCGGAAACAGCGATGGCATCCTCAACTACCTGGAGTTGACGTGGCAGTCTATATCACAAGTAGGATAACCACATAGGCAGGGAGCACTTACGCTTGAGGCGCTAATTGTTCCCTGCTTTTTCTTATAATGCTATAGAAGGTGAGGTGTATACTTTGGACACTAGAAACTTTGTAAACTCGAATGAAATCTATCCCATACTCGATTTAATTCGTAGGGAGATGAAGAAGTCCGGTCTTTACACTGGCGGCGATGATTTAACTGTCATGAATGCACTGGTAGAACCGAATGTAATTAACGTGGAAGCCCGCAGAGAATTGGCAGGTTATTCTACTCTCGTAACTTCTGTAATATACACATACGATAACGGTGTAATCGAAGTTCTGACGCTTGAGAGGGATGCGAATTTAATCGTGGAAGGCTTCCTCATAGAGATTACATATCCTTCCTTGGTCAATGAGGAATTAGAAGAGGAAACGGATATCGCATCTTTTAGCACTGTTAGAGGGACTATTATTAGAGAGAACGGATTATTTAAAAATCTGGAACTCGAATATATTAAGGCGGTGTAGTGAATGTCTAGCGGAGCAAATTTTGCAAGTTATCTGGTTGGCGGTAGACTCGACCCTCCTTTTATGCCTACCAAAACGAACCCGTACATTGAAGGGATTATGATAGAGTCCCCAATGGCGGGCAAGGTCGAACACAAGCTGACCATTCAAGAGGATTGTGAGTTGCTTTCCGTTGCAGTCGGCGTATCCAACTACGAAGCAAGGGATTATTGGAACTTGTACGTAGGGGAACGGCTGGTGTGTAAGAACATTTACACGAAGGATTTACCGGAGGGTATGTACCTGACGGCGATTATTCCATGTAAGCAGGGAACACAACTTCACTTTGAGTTCTTCAATGAGGGCGGCAAGCCTAAGGTAGTATGGGCAAACTACCAAACGCTCAAATAGAAAGGAGGTGATGAAATGGCAGATACGTCATACCAGCCAACGCCTTGGCTCGACACGACCATAAATGAAGAGTTCCTGCTAGAAGGGCTTGCTGGTATCATGACAACCAACGGCTGGTCAAAGGTAGCTGAGTTTACTAAGGTAACCTACTCCAACAAGCTGACCAAGCCAACAATCAAGCGTTTCTACCTTCCGATGGCTAACCCTGAAATAGACTTGCCTAAGGTACTGAACGATGATTACTACATCTTCCTTGATGGAGAGATTGCTCCAACATCCTATTACACAGCGGTCAAGAACACTGACGAAACCACCACGATTACCTTTGAAGCAGGGGTATCCGGTCAGGTAGCGATTTACTACAGCACGGTCGGGTCAGCGGACACCTTCGACTTCTATGTGACCAAGCACATCGTCGTCAAAAATATATCGGGAAACCTGTTTGGCATGGCAATGCTGGCTCACATTAATGAGCAGATTGGACGGACGGACTGTAAAGTACCATTCGCAATCTATGACAAAAATGCCGATTACGGTACTCAGTTAACACCGCAGGACAGCGGCGTATTCTCTTGGGCGATTCAGAAGGCTAACGAAGATGCCCTCTTTGAGCGGCATACGCTTTACTTCTACCAGCTTGAGAAGTGGATTGGAAACGGGAAGATGTTGGTTGGGTGGGAGAACGTCAATGAACTGAAGCGGGTGGCTTTGGATGTTGAAGTGCAAACAAGCATGTGGGGGCTGGACGATAATACGAACGCTCTTCAGTCACGAATTACTGATTCCTTCCCTCAGATGTACCAGTCGCCAATAGTCACGTCCCGTACAAGAATCCCTCAGCTTGAGCACACAGAGAAGATTGCCTTCGTTGACGTGAAATTTACGAACTGGTGGGATGACAGTAAGGTGTTCGTCAAAGGATTCGTGGACGGTAAGTCGCTCATGCTGATTATCGTTGCGGACACTGCTCCCGTTTGGGATGACAACGCCGTACCTGCGATTCCTCTCTACATGGGAGACTTCGATGTTAACGGCTTGACAGAAGAGGTTATTAATCGGGATATCACGTTCGACTTCTACCGGAAGCAAACGAAAACGTCCACAATCATCTCAGGTAAACCGATGGTCAATGCAGGGTCGTATGTAAAGGTATGGCTAATGGGTGACACGGACGGCGACATGCCTGACGAAGCTGTCACGCTGACCATCGCAGGTCAAGAGATTGGAAAGTTCAATACCATTGGGGCGGTAGAGCCGACAAGTAACAGGAATGATGCTCAGTTGATGGGGCAGTTCGATATAACGGGGATCGAGGGCATGTCCTCTGTGACCATTGAAGCAGTGAGTGGAGATGGAGTGAGTGGCTACACCCCGGTATCCGGTCGGATGTTTCTTGAGGTTCATATTGAGACTAATCGGAATACTGAAGGCGCACCGTCTGCCTTATTCTCAGGGACGGCATACAACAAGGACGGGGCTACCGTAGAAGCCGCTCTCAAGCAGTCCGGTCAGTTCGATTATGACGATGTGAGCATCAAGCAAGAGGTTTTGCTTCCTGTTATGAAGGAGTATCCACACTTCCCAAGTAACGGGATTGACTCCATTATGGTCAAGCGAAATAAGTTCGGTGCAAGGTATCAGGCGCACTACCTGTCTTGGAATGTCCCATCTAATTCTATGCCACCGTTAAGGGGAAATGCTGACAACCATAAGCACCCAAGGGCTTGGAAAGATTACATGAACGAGCAATACAAGTACCAGTTTAGTCCGTCAAGGTATAGCGGGAAAGCCCATTCATCCCGTGCACTTCTGGTTCATCCTGAAGATGGTACGTTCGGAACACTGCGAAACGTTATTTTAACCTCTCCCTTAACTATAATGAATGGCGACGAGTTAAAGGCTGTGAGAGATTACTGTGACGACGAGAACAGGTATGAGGTCTACTCTTACTATTTGGTCGAAGGAATCTCACCACTGACAAAGAGACCTGCAACGCCATACAGACCTGCCGCTCTCGGCATCCTGAAGGCGGGGTACACTCTTCCTGAGATTCCTCCTGCACCGCCTGAGCCACCAGCTCTGATTCTGTCAATCGACCCTGGTTATTCAAGTATAGAAGAGGACACGTCAATCAAGTTCACATCGCTGTACAGCAAGCATTCCCCTATTACGAATTACAAGTGGGAAGTGACGAGTGACGTGAAAAAGGGCTTGTATACAGTCGATAATGCAACGTTTACGTTCAGCAATGTCGGCACGTATTCGGTCAATCTTACGGTGTGGAATGAAATAGGTCAGCAGGCAACGGCTACGGCAACCATAACGGTAACTGCCAAGTACGTGCCCCCACCCCCTCCACCACCCCCACCGGCTAATACATTGCAGTGCGGTAAGCTGAACGATTCTGGCGGCGGAGCTTATACGGAGAAACTGCATGAGATGGGCAATTCATCTGGGCGAGTCGTCATCACCTACAACATGTATGGGGTAGCTGACCGTATGGATGTTTACTATCAGAACCAGTTGCTTGCCAGCACCAACATGGAAGTATCTAACGGAGGTTCACTCCAATTCCAGTACAGCCCAGTTGGCGGCGTAACACAAATAAAGGTGGTCATGTCCTCCAGTTCGGGGTCAAGTTCGTCGTGGGAATACCTGGTAAACTGTCCTGTGTAACAGCAGGACTTGCCATATAAAGCTAATAAGTAAAGGGGTGCTATTTAAATGCCATTTATCGACACAACTCCTGCATCGTTTACCCCGAAAGTAACGGAACAGGATATTCAACCTCGGTTAGGAGACCTACTTGCTACTCAAGGATGGGATACGGTCGCTAATTTTAAGAAAGTGGTTTTTGATGCAGGTATTATGCGAAGCACGTACACCGGTCTTGATTCGGCCGACATTCCAATCTACGTGGCGGAGCACTTCATTTACAAGAACACTGCAGACAAGATGTTTGGCGTTGCTGTTCTTGGTACATGGAATCAGAACCTTGGTCAACTTCGGAAGCTAAACAAGTCACCTGATTCAAAAGCGCCGGCTCCTGCAACACTTGCGGTGTTCTCAGAATGGGCTACAAACGAGTTCCGTAAGTATCGTTCCCCTCAGACTCTGTACTTCTACATGGTCGAGAATTTGGCGGGACTTATGCCCAACTACTCTGACGTAACACTGCCTTGGATTAACTCGGGCGACCTTAAACGGGCGGCTCTGGATATCGAAGTAGAAGCGGCAGGTTGGGTAGGCACAGGCTCGACGGCTACCTTCACTGTATCTAAAGCTGAAGGGAATCGGATGCAGTCTCCAATCATGCAAGCTGGTCTTCGCACCAACCTTTTGGAAAAATACCACGACGACGATATCAACTATGCGATTCAAAATACGAACTGGTGGGCTGACTCAGAAATCTCTATTAAAGGTCACTTGAACGGAGATAGCCTGTTCTTCATCATCCAATGTGACAACGTACCTGCACCGGAAGGAAACCTTGTTCCAATCATTCCTCTCTACTTCGGTAAGCTGGATGCCATTGAAGAAGGTGATGATGCCTACGCAATGTTCGCAGGTAGTGTACCTATCGTGACACAGACAGGTTCAGCGGGGTTGACTGCTATCGCTGAGTACGACTTCGATGATACGACGAAGAGACAACCGAACATCATGCCGCTAATGAAAACCTACCCTAAGAATCCTGCGAACGGTTTGGACAACGTTATGGTCAGCCGTGGTAAACTCGGTGCTCGATATCAGGCGTACTACCTGTCTTGGAACGCACCAGCCAATGCCATCCCTCCAATGCGTACCTCGCAGGATGGCAAGCGAGACTATCCGCGGGCTTGGAACAACGCTGAGAATCCTCTTTACAAGTATTCCTTTAACCCTTCCCGATACAGCGGTAAGGTTCACACTTCCAAGCTGTACGTGGTTCATCCAGAAGAAGGGGTGCGGGGAGCACTGAAAGACACCATCGCATTATCGGCGCTGTCCTTTAATGCAAACAAACTGCGTGTGAAGAAGGATCACTGCCCAGATGAATTCGATGTATTCCGTTACTTCTTGGTTGAGGGTGTGTCCCCACTGACAAGTAAGCCGGGAACTCAGTACCGTCCAGCGGGTATTGGATTGTACTTAAATACTGTAGATGATGAAGGCGTGGAGGTCACTCCGACACCTGCACCGACACAGCCTACAACCCCATAACAATATAGCCCTGGCATTAATTCCTATTAAATAAGTATATTTAGTCAGGATAACCGGCAGGGTAATTCCAAACGAGAGGTGATTTATCGTGAGTTGGTTTGATGGAGATTCAACGATTCAGTTATTCCCTAAAGACCTTGAAGCACTGTTTAACTCCAAGGGATGGGATACATTCATAAAGTACCGCTCCGTATCTCAAGACGGTCAGAAGTTCGCAGATGTCCGCTTGTTCCGGTCTCTCGGCTCGGACAACCAAATGCGGAACTTCGGCATGGTTTACGGATACGGCAAGAAAAGCAATCCAACCTTGGGCGAGCAAGAGTTTATTTCTCAGAACTCCGTACTTGGTGCGTTGATTGTAAACGAGACATTAAACACGAAGTTCCACTTCCAAGTGTTCCCTGTACTCAAAGATTCTGTCATCGTCTATAAGAACGGTAACGCTGTTGCTTCGACAGACTACGTTCTCGATGAAACGAACGGTATCATCACATTCACGTCCGCACCGTTGCCGACTGATGCAATTACAGCAAACTACTCCCCATCTCCAATCGCACCTCAGCCAGTGAAGCGCATGTACTTCTTCACATTCGATGATGTGCGGGGCGAAAGAATCGTACAAGGCGTTAGTGGTTCTGTAGTAATTGGTGACCCTGAATCCATTTTACCGGATGGTGATGGAACTCGTAAGTTGTTCCAAATCCCAACGGTGGCGACGATTAAAGCGGACACTATAAGGGTTTATGTGAATCAGGTAGAACAGGATTCAACGTTATACACAGTTGACTACACTAATAATAGTGTAACGTTCGTTGGCAAAGCACCGGACGCAGGGGCAGAATTACACGCATCCTACATCAGAATTCTGAACGCCACAGGAAACCAAACGCTGAATTACGGTGATATCTCAGTCAAGAACTTTGACCCCGATAAACCGAATGATCTAATGAATGCTGTTTACTCATCCATTTATTACATCTATCCATCCCTGCCAACGGCTCTGTCCTTCACTCCGTTGCAGAACTTTGATAGAGGATGGCAACGTGATAGTACGATGTACTATTGGGGGAATGTGACCAAAGACCGAATCGTAATGTTTTTCCGTCCAGATCCTACTCCGGGCGCTGAGAATACTTACTTCGCTCCGTTGTACATTGGGCGGCTAACGACTCTTGGTAAGTCCCCTCGCAAAAACAACGTCATTATCTCCGGTTGTCGGGAAGCAGACGAAGTTGTATGGAAGAAAGACATGAAGTTGGGTGCGATTTACGTCGACTACGGTAACAACACATCCAACGGAAACCGCGGGGTACAGCTTCAGCAGTCCATCGGTGGTACATACTACCAACAGCATTACCTCGCATTCATAACGCACGATAAAAACGTTGATGCGGGTGAGTCCCGATTTAATCCATCGGTTTATAGTGGTAAATACCACATCTCCCCGATGTACATTGTTCACCCGAATGATGGTTTTGTAGGTAAGCTCGACGAATGTTACGCCGTACACCCTAAGAACATTTCCCAACTCGATGAACTTGAGGTAGTGGAGACATCCGACCATGAGGAAGTAGGCAAGGGTACAGGTTTTAACAAAGTATTCCATATGGCGCACTCACCTTCACTGAAGGATGACGGAACTCCGTTTAAGTTGGAAGTTCAGGTGGATTGCGTAGACCAAGTGCTCGGCACAGACTACACGGTTGATATCGAGACGAAGACAATTAACTTTCTTGAAGGAAAAGCACCTGCGGCTGAATCGGAAGTCCTCGCTACTTACGAGTACAAGCAACTTTACCGCTACACGTTGGCAGACACACCTGTCAGCCCGTTCACACTGGCTAACATGTCGCCGTTTGCTCCAATCGGTCTCGGCATCCTGAAAGAAACGTTGAAGAAGAACTCGTAATAATAGCAAGGGAGGTTGGCGGTGAATGATGAACGGTAAGAAATCTTACCTGATCAGCTTCACCGCCCTTTTTTCTAAAAAGGGCTATGAACTGACAATTGGGTTTGAGCAGATTATCAATGCTAACAATCAATATCACCTGACCGCTCCCGTTAACAGTACCTATCGAACACTGATTGAAGATACCATGAAGAGCGCAAATAAAGTACCTCACTCGGCTACTGGATTATTCGGGCGTCTAGGGAGTGCTGAGTACGTCACTCAGTATGACGGCTTTGAGGTGGAGACTGTAGTCGCATCTATCGTATCGTACTTGTCGGGCATACATAAGTATTTTAACGGCGAAACAGTCACGGACGCAATTGGAGAGCAACAGAGCGTACGCAGGCTAGAGCAGGTACTTGATGCTGAAGGTGCGGCGGTGAGCGAAGGCAGTCGAACAGACCATCTGGCACTTCTTGACGAATTATCCTCCGGTGATCTTTATGACGTGAAGGTCTCCATTGAGGAAGGGAACAGAGTATCCATTTCACTATCTAACAAGCAGAGTGTTATCCATGCCTTGGAGTCCTATACTTCAGGGATATCAGCGGACGCTCAAATGTCAGGCTTCGACACGGCTGAGAATGGGGTTCGCCTTAATGCGGAAAAAGGTCGGGCGGTTTTGTCGAACATTGTCAGAAACATCTTGGACGGGGAGATTGCTTTACTAAGCACTGCTAGCCATGACCCTAACATCACGATGCAAGGAGAAATTGCCCATTTCGAGTCCGCAGACTTTGGGATGTACAGGGCAGACGGAAAATCCTATCCGGTTGAGTATGCAATCATTGTGAGTGAAGGTAAGGAGCTCGGTTACGAACTTGCTGAGATGAGTACCAAGGATTCTTCCCTTAAAGGGTATGAATTGGCCGAGACAAGGCAAGAGGGATCTCTTGAAAATATAGAAGAAGCACGGCGACTGGAAGTCACGGAGGACGCATTTCTGTCACAGACAGAGAACGCAGTATCCGACATGGCTTTTGATGCACAAGACGTAGCGTATATTCATGCAGAGAAGCAGAATGAAGCAGACCTGACATTAACTACGCTGGCAGACACTTACGGCGGTGGGGATGCAGAGGTAAACGAGCGCACTGTAACAGAGACTCTTTACCATGACCCAACGATGCTGAGTGAATTTATCATGGTAGACACGCACAAGGATACGCACCTTGAGACTTTTACCCAAGTGTACACCTATCAGAATGTTGACGTGCAGGAGTTCGTGCAGACAGATACGGTCATGCAAGCCAGCCAGCAGGATACGATGACAGGCGACCTCATTCAACCCGTCTATGACGGGGGTATTGATGGGGTGCTCACTCAAGGTGAGACCGTACACGATTCTACTTTACATGAGAGCATTGCCTACGAGACGTTGGTTCATGCGCCTGCACTCCTTGACGTGTATACCGAATCGACAACCCGTGAGGATGTTTACACCATTGAGTCGTACAGTCAAGCTACCAAGCATGTCAAGGATGCTAGAATCGAATCCACGCAGACCGTGGACAAAAGGGCAACAGCAGACCTTCAGGAGTTCCTTACGTATGAAACAAGGAAGGATGGGCAGCTTGAGACCATTGAAGTAACTGACAGCCAGTCAGGTTCGTTTCTGACAATTGACCGGATAAGCAATGTTGACACTCTGCAGGAAGGAGGGGTCATCCCTGCAATGGAAAGTGGCAAGGTAGAGATGGACTACAATGTAAGAACAGATGGATTAGAGCAATCGCGCTACTTCGACAAGGGCGGTATAATCTCCTTCTTTACAGGGGCAGAGAGCATTTCAAACGGCGCTGAGAATCGTCTTGAGTCGGCAGAGTACACTTCGGACGCTTGGGGAAATGAGAGTCTTACAGACGCTTCTAGCGACTCTGAAGCGAAAGGTAAAATAGAGTTCTCTTCACAGGCAGTAGTCAACCAGGAGTACGCCGCTGACGTAGGGAAATCATCAGATGCCGAATACTTTATAAGTAGCAGTAGTGATATCCAGATTGTGACCAACGCTGAGATTTATGTGGGAAGCGACCCGCTGGTAGATAGATTCATGGGCGCAGATAATGTCAGCGACCGGACTGACGCAGAGCTAGAAGAGATGACGGATGCAGAAGTCACGGAGCGTATGCAAGCTGAAGTCCAATCCTTGGTTACGTTCGAGCAGATACAAGGCGTGATTGCGGAGTCTCCTGAAATCCTTAAGGCTGTGCGGCTCATGGAGATTATGTATGGCTCGAAAGCTGTCGATTTAATCGAAGCTGGCATGGAGAACATCATCCAAGACAGCATCACTCAAGGCTTTACTCAAGCCGGCTTCCCTGCCATCACACAAGCTGTGATTGAAAGAATGAAACAGGCGGGCGCAGGTGTGACAGTCGTCGCCACCAATCAGGATGAAGTAAAGGCAGAGCATAACAAAGGGGCAGAACTTGCTGTAGAAAATCCTTCTACTGGACGGTACATCAACGAACCGAAAGGAACGATGCCGCAGGAAATGTCAGGAGCATCTTTATTCGACTTCCACCGGACAGCAGACGTGTCTGAGATTGGTCGGGCTATCTCTGAAGCGAACAAGCACATCGGCATTATGCAGACGATTGAATCGGCAGAGCAGACCACATTCGGAGAAGGGCTGAGACCGAACACGTTGACTGCCGCAGAGTCCGACATTACCAAAAACGTTGTAGTACATTTCCCTGAGACAGCAGTATCCGACCCAGCCGCTGAAGGCGTGGTCGCAGGGATTGAGACAGGTTCGGCGGGCATGGAGTATGACGGGGTGATGGAAAGACCGGAAACGGCTGACCATATGACCAGTGCTAAAGGTGTCATGCAGGAGACGGTGACAGCAGAGCAGTCAGATGCCAAGCAGGTCGGCTATGAGCACAAACCGGAGACCGCAGTCAATGAATCAGGCAGAGACGGAGTATGGTTCGGCATTGAGTTAGCTGAACAGCGGGCGGACAAAGAAGGCGTGAAACATGAAATCGAAGGCGCTCGAATTAGTGACGGAAACTCTCCATCTATCCTCCATGAAATTGAAGGTGCTTGGCAGAGCGATGCGGCAAGAGAGTCCGTTTTACACGAACTGGAATCAGTAACCTACGGTGACAGAGAGTACGAGATGGAAGAGACCAAACTGGAAGGGGCAACGCAGAACAAGTCTGCAGATGCAGTGCTGTCTGAGATTGAAGGGGCAACATCCTTTACTTCAGAGGAAGCTGGCGTTCTCGGGTTAGAATCCGCAGATTACCCTGACGGTTCTACAGAGGGCGTTATTCATGAGGTTGAGTCGGCTTATCTTGATGATAGCAGGAAAGTCGGAACTATCTCGGAAATGGAGACAGCAACATCGACAACCAATGCGGAAGCCATCGTCCATAAATCTGAGCAAGCTACGAGCGGCAAGGAGATGAACGCAGTAATTCAGGAAGAAGAACTCGCTGACTATAGTTCGTATCAAAACGAATCGGTCATTGAGGAACTGGATTCTGCCACAAGGAAGAGGAAACAGATTGTGACCGAAATCCATGATGACACTGAATCTGTGAATTACCGTGAACCTATCGAGACGCACATCGCTGAACCGGAAGAAGCCGCTAGACCAACCAAGGCAGTAGAGGTCGGTATTGAGAAGTCAGAAGAAGCCGACAGACCTAAGCGTGTCTTTGAAGTCGATATTGAAAAAGCGGAAGGCGCGACACGACCTAAACGTGAAATTGAGACGACGATTGAGAGACCGGAGGGCGGCATCCTGAAGACTCCTGAAGAACCAAAGAAACCCCGCATCTGGCTCATTCTTGGTAAGATAACTTCTTGGAGTATCTGGAACTGGAAGAAAACAAGGTAGGTGATAATAATTGGGAATCTATAAAAAGTCGAGTGGCTTAATCTTCGATGATAGGTTCGATAGCGGGAGCATCCATTCCCGCTATACCCTTTCACCTAGTGATGCTATTTCAATCGACAATACTTTGGGTCAGGTCATTATGCCGCACACAGACAACGACACTTCTATCATGTTTGACGTTCCTGAAGAGCAGACCGTTTTAATGGAAGTGACAGCAGACTATGTGCCGACGGAACTTCTCGATGAAGGCGGTATTATCATATGGCAGGATGGGTACCACCGCCTGGAGTTTCTTGAGAGTAAGGACACAACCACAAGAGAGTACAGCAAATGGCGGGCTTTGAAGAAAGGAAATAAGTGGACGTTCTATGCAGATCGCGGAAGTGGGTGGGAGATATTCGACACCGCTCCTATGGTAGCTGAGAAGATGGGAGTCATCCTGAAGAACCGTGAGCAGGATAACTTCGATACGATCAATCTTGATAGAGTCGTAGTCTGCAAGAGTGACAAGATTACAGTAGGTAATCTACCAACGGGGTACTCCGTTTACCTTTGTGACCCTGATGGTAATTCGGTGGCTTCGGCTGTAGTCGAACCAAACTGGACGGGGTGCGAGATTGAACTACCCGCTGTCCCGTACAACGGCCTTATTAGAGTCTATGATACCCAAGGGACGCTCCTGTCAAGCCTTGGTGTTTTCGATATCTACGGTGGCGACATTTACCTGTTCGGTACAGAACTGAAGGTCGTCTGGAATGGTAGAGAACTTAATAAGGAGACCGACACATATCTCGGCACGATGTATGACAATCAGATTCTAGTCCAGATGGTGCTACAGAATCCTTCCAAAGAGAAGCCTGCAAACACGATATCGTTAGGCATCTTGAGGTACTTGGAGATGTTTGGGTATGAGTGGGTTGACATTTGTCACGATGATGGGGCGGATACGCCGACAGGAGAGTTCTCGAAGTTATTGGATATGGGTAACTTGCCACCGCTAGGAGAGCGCAAGTTCTGGATGAAAGTAGAGAGAATGGAAGACCGATTCCAGATTAAACCCCTGCACTTCATTCTGGACATTAACCACACGTAAGGAGGTGAGCGTGGATGGCAGGAACTAAGATGACCCTTCGCCGCTACGGTGGCGGGGAGTTTCAGTATTGGGACGAGCAGGAAATCATTGTGGACGAGCAGTACCTTACGTTAGAGCGTGGACTATTCCTTTACCTTGACCATGAATACCGGATGGGCACAAAGCAGTTGGATGTTTACTTTAACGGAGCACACTTGCTGGAAGGCGGCGGCTACGAAGAGATTGACTCGACAACTATCCGTCTGGACTTGGGCCATTATGAAGGAGACACGCCGTATGCTGGACACACTGTACAGCTACAGGTTGGCGATGAAATCCTTATCAGGACATGGAAATCGGAGTACCGCCAAGGGAACGGGAACATTGATGGGCTCAGGTTCTTGGCTCTGGAGGAAGAGGTACGTAAGGCTAGGCAATACAAGGATGGAGATGCTCCCCACAATAGCCTTGACGAGCGTCTCGATTCTATTGAGCGGCGGGCTGAATCAAAGACAATGGTGTTCGTCCTGAGTCGGGTATTTGATGGTATAGCCAAGCTAGTCATGAGATTCCCGTATGAGGGAGATATCACTGAGGTTTATGCTTCTACATCACATGAAGGGATAGCAGACACCGCATTCCAGATTGAAAAGTGTTCTCAGGAAAGCTACGACAGCGCAACCCCTGTGTGGGAGACAATCTTCCATAGCAACCTTGTTGTTGATGGGGATGAGCGTTCTAGTAGAACGTCAAAAAGACCTTACGCTGTATCCGTTCCTCGAATCAACAAGGATGACCATTTCCGCATTAATGTTATCGAACGGGGCGAAGGCGTTGAAGGTGTCACTATAGAACTAGTGATTCGGCTGAGGTAGTAGCTCAGTCTACCATCTATCAGGTAAAATATTAGATTTCTTGCTTATAATGTATCTGCGGTAAAGGAAGACACCGCAAAATAATAATAAGATAGGTGACAAATATGGCAGGAACTAGAGGTATTGCTAGATTCCGTGGCGAGCAGTTAAACAACAAGTTGATGCGTAACAACCACTTCGACGTTGCTAACAAAATCAATGAGAAGTACTTAGATATTGATTTCCACGCTCACCGTGAATCCCTTGAAGATACCAAAATCGACGTATTCGTTCAAAAGAATGCAGTTGCAGTAGGTGCGGGTCTCAACTCCATCACAATCACGTCTGACATTCTGAACACTGTCGTAGCAGTAGATTCCAACACCGAAGGAACGGTGATCGGTAAGGAACTCCAAATACGTAAGAATGGGACGCAAGACTTCCCGTTCATTGATGAAGACGGCGATCGAGTTTACGCTAAAGTTCGTGAGGATGCAGGAGATTTCTACCTCGACTTCTTCAGTGAGGTCGCAGGAGCAGAAACCCCTTACACGTTCGTAGATGCTGTAACAATTGACTACAAGTACATCACTCGTACTAACTTGTCTGTAATCCCTGTTGACGCTATTGTTAGCGGTGGGGCTGGTCTTGTAGCCGATGCTGTTGACGCTAAAGCCTACATGAACCTTAACCAGTTGATGAAGGATATTTACGGCGGCTCTGGAACACTGGACAATGATGGTAATGCTAATCTTGCGACTAACATCGTACAACAAATTGCCAACGAGATTCAAGCACGTACTGAGGCTGATATAGCTATCCGTAACGACTTGGCATCCACAGCGGCGACTAAAGGCGCAAGCCTTGTCGGCGTAGTCGTTGACCCTAACTACGATGGCGCTAATGTACAGGCTGTCCTAGCTGACCTTGCACAGCGTGTGGTTGACGTTGAATCACTAACTGCTGGTATTGCTGACCGTGACGCTGACTCGGCTAATGGTTACTTTAAAGCAGGAGACTTCGGCACTGCTGAGGGGCGTATTGTTAACCTTGAGACTGTCGCTGATGCTGAGTTTAAGGCTCAGAACGACCGCTTGGTGAAACTTGAAACTGAAGAAGAAGAAGAAGTGTTTGAAGCGGCTGGCGGCGAAACGGAGTACGTGTTCCTTAACGGCTTGGCTAAACCTAAGACTGTCCTTCTGTCCATCAACGGTCAAGTACAGACACCTGCTATCAATTTCGAGTACCTTGTGGACAGAAACGGAGCAATCCGTGGTGTGAACTTCACACCTGAAACTCTCAAGGTTACTGATGGAATCCCTGATGTTCTGTACGTCAAGTACAAGAAAATTCTCTAGTAGTTAGACCCCTTAATCGGGGGTCTTTTTATTTGCACCATTACTCTACTATAAAAAGACCAATATAGAAGTAATACTTTACACGACAATTGTTAAGGTTTCACCTGCCCAACTTATATTGTTTATAGCTTGATAAGAACAATTCTAGAACTAAGCAATTAAGGGAGGAAATACAATGCCAGCACCAATAGTTTCTTGGTATACATCCGATAACTCTTCGCAAGTAACTCAGTGGGATATCGGTACAGTTGACGCAGGTTCGTTGTCCACTACCTTTACGGTACTGATTTGGAATAACCGTGGCGGTTCAACAGCAGTTTCCGACATGCAGAACTGCACACTTACAACTAAGGATAGTTCGGGCGGTAACACAGGTGAACTCGTAACAAATACCTGGATTGAGGTCAAAGTTGACTCTCTGTCTGAAACGGCGTTTACGGCTGTCGGCGGCACAGTTACAAAAGATATTCGTGCAACCAAGTCGGATACTGCCGCAAAGACGATCAAAGGGGCGGCTAACGACGGCAATGTCAATACAACTAACACAACTGCAAACTTCTCGAAGATCACTCTTCGTGCAAACGTACCACCAACGGCTACAGCAGGTTTGGTAACATTCCTGACACGTGTGTCCTACCAGTACGTGTAAGAAATTGACTTCAATACAATGAAGGAGGAAACTGTATCATGCTTTCGATTTTCAATGAGCACAACGGGGTCTCTCCTGTAGGACAAGACTTCATATGGGTGGGTGAGTACGATGACGGTACTTACCTATCTGAATTTAACTTTGACACAAAAGAAGAAAACAGCTTCTACGATATTCAACGGGACAGGCTGGTTCGATTTGGTGTCATGGGTCACGGTAGCAAGTTTTTCTTCGAGAGTGACGGTGTATTCAACCTTGACGGCATCGGTATAGAAGTTATTTACAAGGACGGAGACAAGGAGTATAACCTTACGGGTCACTCAGGAAAGTTTAATGATGTCATCACCTACAAAGATGCTGAATCAACTGTAAACTTTGCAAGTGGTCGGGGCGGCACAATCACTGAAACCACTATAACTCAATATAACTTCGGGTATAAGGCCGTTATTGAAATTGACGGAATAACATTCCAGTTCAAGGCTACTTGTAAAATCCCATTCGGTGAACCATTACACATTAACTTCTGGCTAGTCGCAGACCAAAAGATGGACGGTGTGTTCCTGATCAAGAAGAATAATCGCATTGCTACAGAACTCAAAGCACCACTCAGAAAAGGCGTGGGCGGCGAAGTCAATTTCGGACTGTCTTCCTAAGACAGTCTTTTTCTATATAAGGAGGAAACGTTCATGCCATATCAAATTGGTGACTTAGTTTTTACAGGTCAGGCGACTTCCCAAACACTTGCGGGGAACATTGCTGACGTTATGGTTGGAGATAAACACATATACGTTGCATACCAAAACTTGAACACCGTATATGTTTACAATAAAAACTCTGACGGCACTCTCGGTTCATATGTCAGAAGTCGCAATTGGGTCAGCAATGACAGTTATATTACGTACATCTGTGCCAGTGGAAATTCTGTCCCTTACGGATACGCCGTGTTCACCGAGAATGGTCAGGACTACATTGTTGGGTGGTCGAGTAGCCACAGCCTTTTGTTTATGTGGACTATTAGACAGAGTGACCAAGCAGTTGTAGGCCGTGTTCAGTACAACGCCCCCGCATCTATGGCCGGTTATGGTCGTGGTGGTTGGGATGGCGGGCAGTACGTATGGTTCTGGAACAGGAACGATTATGGTCTTTATAAGTGGGACTTAAACAACAAGACAGAGGCTATGGTAAGAACATGCACCATAGCAGGTAGCGGTTACTCGTTAGACTCAAGCTATACTGGTAGCGGTCTGTACGTTGCGGGAGACAAGGCTTATTGGGGTTCAGGCTCAAACGAAACCGATGGTCTCCTTGGTTGCTTTGATGTGAATACAGGGGCACTCGTAGGAAGCAAGATGACACACTCCAACCTACCCTCGTTCGGAGTAACAGCAATCAACGGAGCTGCGGGATGTATTCAGCCTAACCCTACACAACCTAGCATAGCTTACTACTTTACCTTCGGGACTACACTCAAGACACTATTCCTCACGACTCTTGACGTGGCTAATACAACCATCCCTACTACGGCTCACGCGAACGACCTTACCATAATGTTCGATATTACTAGTGACTCAAGGGGAAGTACCACTTCTGCGACGTTCCGTGCCTTAATAAACGGGACTGAGTTAAATACCTTTGCACCTTTACTACCACTTCCAGTGACTAATAATAGTGTGACAGTTCCAATCTCACTCATGAACATTGGGGCGAACACATTAACCTTAGAGTTGAAGGATAACTACGGCGGCATAAACAGAAAGGTATTTACTATCACCGTAACCAATGACCAGCCTAGTATATTGACTTCCGTATCCAGTGCCACTACCCACAAAGAGAACGTTGTTTTTGAAGCCATAGTGACGGATGAACCGACAGACTTAATGACTTACAGGATTCTCTTGAACGACGTTCCTCTGGACGATTGGACAGTATCGGGGTACAACTCCCCGCTTATTGTCAGACGTTCGTTCAGGTCTGACCAATTAAACATGGGGGCTAACGAAGTCAAGATTGAAGTGAAAGATAACTTTAAGACCAACACTACCGTAGTGTCCGGTCAAAGCACCATCACAAAACTTAACAAGAAACCAGTGGTCGATGTAGTCATGAAAGGTAACACGCTATACATGGACTTTAATGACCCTGACGGAGACCAAGTAAGATTCAGAGTGTTACTGAATGGGAAGCAGGTACTTCCAGAATCAGGGTACTCCATTCCCTTCCCTTCTCCAACGTCAACTATGTACACATTACCCAAGAAAGAAGTAATCACTAACCAATCCAACACGGTTGTTGTGGAGGTGGTCGATTCGGCGGGCGATACAGACATGTGGGCAAGTACTGGAGCACTAGGGTACAGCGGATTAATGTTTAAGGACGCGGAAAGCAACTTCTACACGACCGACTTCGGTACTCTTCTTAAGTACCTAAACGTTGGAGTCCTTTACGCAAGAGAGCAGTCAGGAATCTATGAAATTACTGTAGAGAACACCTTGGGATATCCTGTGAAGAACATTAAGCTGACACCGATTCAAGGAGACCTTGATCCTGTATCAGAGAAAGTTGAAATAAGCCGAAGTAATGCACCGTTTTCTCCTGAGAGTGAGCTTCTTTACCCTGACTCATACGACACAGGAGACACACTGAAGTTTTACGTTCGATTGACTATGAACGATGATGCGGTTGGCGGCGGCAACTTCAAGATTAAAGTAACAGGCAATGCCCTGTAGGAAGAGAGGTCAATATAGTGGCTAATCTAAAAGGTCAGCGTGTCCAGATTGATGCGACAGGGGTTAACCTGGCGGCAGGTGCGCAAAACACAGTTGAATTTTGGATGTACTGGCGTGGAGTAGAAGGCGTTATGCCGTTTGGTTGGAGTAACTATGACCTCTATTTTTCTAGTGGCGGTTTTGGATTTAACACAAACAACAGCGATGTATTGGGAATCCCCAGCGCTTCCCTGGCCAACAGATGGGTACACGTGGCGGGAGTATTCTACAATGGAGTACCCAACCCAACGAACGTGGAACTATACATCGACGGAGTGAAGCAAGTCATATCCAACCGAAACGCATCCAACGCTAACCGTTCAGTCACTAATGTTGCTTGGATTGGTGGCTTTGGGGCTAGTGGTGGTTACTTGTTTAATGGCTATATACGCAATTTTCGTATTTGGAACAGAAAGTTATCTGCGGCAGAAGTCTCGTTAGCAATGACCACGCCAGAAGGACTGCCCGCAGGTAATGGACTTATCGGGCAATGGTACACAGATTCTATTGAGAATGTTGCCCCTCAGTACGACTACGCATTTGCCAGTGGATACAGTGGGTGGAATCCTACCGCCTTAATGACTGGAAGTACCTCTTACCCGTTTGACGATAACGGAGACCTGTACGCAGGGTTCATGTTCCAGTGGGACACGCCAATTAGGTTTACTCAACTGAAGTTCAGGTCTCACGTAAACTTCCCTATGTATAATACCTCCATATATATAGATAACCTCAAGGTAGCGGACAACATAACTATTACAGGGACTTACACTACGTTAAATGGTAATTGGTACGGAAAGAGTGTAACCCTTGTCAGGAAAGGGGCCAGTAAAGACCAAACGATTCAGCAAGTGGAGTTCTACGGAGACGTTCTAAGCAGGGGGGTTGACAGCTCTATTAAAAGAGTGGGGAGTATTCCTGCTTGGTATACGTACAATATGCAATTGGTTCAGATTGACAATACGCTGGACGTGATTGGGGATACGGGGCACGGCGGTAATGATGTCTGGCACATGACTAGGGCTACCAATATTGGCGGCTCTGTTCAGAGTGTAAGGTCTTACCAAGTAACGGGATGGCAACAAACCACATCTCACCCTGACTGCTTTGATTACAATCCCTTTAATGGACACCTCTACGCCGTCCATAATGAAGACCCGTTCACGATGCACAAGTACCTAATCAATAAGAGCGGCATGTCTTGGAGTGTTTCCCTTGTTAAGTCGTATACCATCGCTAATAAGGTAGCTAGTGGCGATACGTTAAATAGTTGGGCGGGCGTAAAGTTTGCCTTCAATAAGCAGAAAAATGACGGGTACGCATACGTATTAGCTAACTACCAATCTGCGGGGAGTATCGCCAAGCTGTATAGGATTAAACTCGATACAAACAATGTTGTACCTGAGTTCGTTACAGATATTCCTTGGTATTACCCAAACAACCTTTGTAGCTTTGCGGTGACAGATGACTATGTGTTTCTTCCTACTTCAACAGGGACACACGTAGGAGCGTTTGGAGTTAAAGATGGGCATTTAGCTAATGCCTACCCGATTGCAAATAACGTTAACAGCTACTTCAACGCTTCAAGTTATAACTATGACGGGGAAACCTTTGTAACGGCTAACGGCTACCAGTACGCTCTGACCCAACTGGAAATTGGAAACAGGAAGCCAACTCTCAACAACATGAAGGTAACTCCTGCTACAGTGGCTAGGCAGGACTACGCCCTTACAGGTAGTATATCCCATATCGACAATAAGCCAATGTCTTATAAAGTCTTCGTGAACGGGGTGGAGAAGGTATCCGTAACTACACTGCCTTCTCCAATCGCAGTAAATCATCTACTAATGAACAAAGATTTAGAAATTGGAATCAACACCGTGACCGTGGAAGCACTTGATTCTAGCGGGAGCATTTCTGTATTTGTATTAAACATCGCCAAGGTAAACACGGATACTAGTCTGAACCTGACAGCTTCGACTCTGACCTGCCATAAGGAAAATGTGACCATAGAGGTTGCTGTGTTTGACGCAGAGAGGGATATGACAAAGTTTCAGATTTTGATAAACGGGGCGGCTGAATATCCAGAGTCAGGTCTCACTGAAAACCTCAAGACTCCTTACACATACGTTCACACCATCAGGAACAGCAGACTCTCCATTGGTGACAACTTAGTAACGGTCAATGTCGTGGACGAGTTCGGCTCTACTGTAACAAAATCCTTTACGATCAAGAAGTTCAATGCAGAAGCCAAAGCTGAAGAAGCAGCGGTCAGGGGGCAGATGTTATATGCCAATATTACTGACGGTGACGGAGATGCTGTAAGGTACAAGATTCTAGTGAACGGGAATCAAGTATACCCTCCTACACTTGGGACGATGACTCAATACCTCCCAACACCAATTAATGTGCAGTATAGACTGCCAAAAGAATCAATTATTTTTGGTAACGTGCATGAGGTGAAAATTGTCATGGAAGACGACATGGGGGTCACGTCTAGTTGGGTGACTAATCCTCTGATTGAATATGCGGGTTTGATGTTCGTCTCTGAGAATAACCAATTCTACTCTACCGATATCGGAGAGGTTCTTCGTTATCTTGAAGTCGGTACTGTCGTGGCGGGTAACGCCTCAGGTACTTTCAAGGTATTCCTAAAAAATACGGTAGGGTACAAGGTCAAGAATATTATACTGACCACGGCACAGAAGGACTTAGACCCCGTAGACGAAAAAGTGCAGTTGAGCCTGACAGACAAACCGTTCACACCAACGCACATGCTGGAATTAGGTTCTCTTGAGCACGGTGAACAAGCTACGTTTTACGTAAGAATAAGCACTTCAAGAAAAGCCATTGGCGGCGGCTTCTTTGATGTCAGAGTCGTAGGAGACCCCGCTTAATAGGCGGTCATTGGGAGGTTAAATAATGAGTACACAGTCGGCTTTCCATTCATCGTATATCAAGAACAACGGTGATGTTTATACCTTCGGGTATAACAGCCACGGTCAGCTAGGATTCACTAGTTCTTCCGTCTACCCTACGCAGACGAGATTAATTTCACTGTCCAACGTGAAGATGGTCGCTGAAGGGTACTACCATACAGCAGTACTTCTAATGAACGGTGACTTGTACACGTTCGGATACGGGTACTACGGGCAGTTAGGGGATGCCAGAGGTTGGAGGAACAATAATTCTAACTATACGCCTGTAAGGGTCATGTCAGATGTTAAAGAAGTCGCTTGCGGCTATCTGCACACCGTTGCCCTAAAGAACAACGGTGATGTATACACGTTCGGGTACAATTCTCACGGGGAGTTAGGCAATGGTGGGACTTCAGACACATACACCCCTCAGAAGGTCGCAACTGGTATTCGGAAGATAGGGACAGGGTATACCCACTCGTTCATCATAGACCAACAAAACAAGCTATACGCAACAGGGTACAATGGGTACGGTGGTTTGGGGATTAATAACTCAAGCAGTAAGCTTTCGTTCACATTTGTAATGGATGACGTTCGACAGGCAGATGGCGGCATATACCACTCGCTATTCCTGAAAACTGACGGTTCTGTGTGGGGTACGGGGTATAACTACTACGGGCAGACAGGCAGAAGTCTAGGAAATGGTACAAACAACTTCTATGGAGTACCACACAAGATTATGGATAACTGCCGCTCTGTCGTATGCGGCGGCTACTTCTCAGGTGTGATAACAAACGATTCAAAGCTCTACACATTCGGAAACGATGACTATGCACAGTTAGGGATGGGGTATGTATCTGGAAGTATAAACTACACTCCAAGGCTTGCCACAACCAATGTTAGGCAAGTAGCTATGGGTTACTACTATACTCTTGTACTGGACAACGAAGGTAAAGTAAGGGGCGTAGGGTACAACTATTACGGTATGTTGGGAACTGCTACGAACAACAACAGTAGCACAGGTGTAGTGGCTTGGCAGAATGTGGCTAGTGACGTTCGTAGGCTTATGGGCGGCGGTGAGGTTTCATTCACTTTCTCAGACTCAAGTATCACACCGTCATTTCATAAGGAAGACTGCCAACTTGTTACTACCATCGGACATGTGGACAATGACCTAGTGTCGTATCGGGTTTTGGTTAATGGTACGCAGAGATTTCCTTCATCTGGATGGACTTCTTCGCAGTTGACGGACTTCATTCTTACTAAGGATTTATCACATACGTACTTTAATCTCGGAAGTAACAGTGTGATGTTAGAGGTACAGGACTCACAAGGGCTTACGGACTCCATCGCTTGGTCTACAACGAAGACTAATGTTGCCCCTGTAGCTTCTCCTGAATTATCTGCGGCTCAGATTCATAAAGATAATGTCATGATTGGCGGTACAGTATCCGATCCTGAAGGGGATAGAGTACAGTACCGTGTGTTACTGAACAATGTACAGAAGTATCCGATTGCAGGATTCACAGAACTAACCCCTCCACCTGTTGACATTGGGCTAGTCATCAACAACGCAGACTTCAACGTGGGGGCGAACACCCTCAAGATTGAGGTGCAGGACGACTTAGGCTCCCTAACCACGTGGACGCAGATAATCATCAAGACAAACACCGCACCTACAATCACAGGTACAGTTCTTGGTAACTTTATCAACGCTCAGGTCACAGATCCGGACTCAGATAAAGTGCAGTATCGAATCCTTCTGAACGGATCACAGCTTTACCCTGAGAATGGATACACGGGCTACAATCCTGTACCATTGGCAATCCAGTACGTCATCCCGAAAACGAAAGTAAATAAGGGCAAGAACAACACTGTCCGCATTGAAACGTTGGATGAATTGGGCGGCTCGAAGTCGATAGATATTATCTTCACGGGTGTGTATTCAGGACTGTTGTTCTGCGATGCGGCAGAGTCGTTCTATTCAGATGACTTCGGGGATGTGCTAAAGTACCTAGACTTCGGCACAATGGTAGCAGGGCAGACGACGGCGGCAGAGAGGGTGTATGTCAAGAACACTCTTGGGTATCCCGTAGAGAATGTCAGGCTTTGGGTTGACCAAAGGGAACTTGATGGAGTCAACGCTAAGGCTGAAGTAAGTAAGCTAGACGCTCCCTTTGAGCCACGTCCTCAGCTTGTCTATGTAGAGCAGTTAGAGCATAATGCAAAGATTAGTTTCTATGTTCGTATAGCTACTAATCGGCAAGCAATGTGGGGCGGGATGTTCAATATCCTAGTCAAAGCTGACCCAGGAAAAAGCTAGAAAAAGCCCTTACTATCATATAATGGTGGTAAGGGTTTTTCTGTGTCTCAATACAATGGGCAGGTAACTTCTCAATACAATGGGAACGGATGTG
This sequence comes from Paenibacillus sp. BIC5C1, assembly GCF_032399705.1. Taxonomy (NCBI): domain Bacteria; kingdom Bacillati; phylum Bacillota; class Bacilli; order Caryophanales; family Paenibacillaceae; genus Paenibacillus; species Paenibacillus sp. BIC5C1. Next base: position 4,354,282 of record NZ_CP135922.1, on the reverse strand, counting down.
AAAAAATTGGCAGTCGTCGGTGATAAATTTAATTTTACGTCCTCTACGTCATCTTGGACAGTACCTAATAGCGGACGTTACTTAATAGAGTTAAGCGGAGCAGGTAGTACGAATGGCGGGAGCGGCGGTTACGTAAAAGGGGAAATAAACCTCACCAAAGGTGAAGTCTTAGCTATTACAGTAGGCAGTCAATCTAATGGTGGTAGCGGCGGTAGTGGCGGCTCAGGTAAAGCTAGTGGCGGTACTGCTAGTCCCGGGAGTAGCGGCACAAACGGCGCAGGTGGGACTTATGTCAAGAGAGGTAGTTCCGTCATAATTGCCGCAGGTGGTGGCGGTGGACGTGGAGGTAACGGAGGGGCGGCAGGGCACAGTGGAGGAACTGCCGCAGGTGGTACTGGCGGCACGGGAGGTAACGCTGGCTCTGGTGGGACAAACGGAATCGGCGGTAGCATATCATATAGAGGTTCAGCAGGTGCAGGTGGAGCAAGTGGCGTATTTCCACATGGTGGCGGTTCTGGCGGTGTAGGTGGTTCTGAATCCTACTACAACGGCAAGGGCGGTACAGGTTCGGTTGGAAACAACGGTGCGACTGATTATGATGGCGGTGGCGGTGCAGGTGGCGGTGGCGGTGCTTCTGCTACTCCCGGAGACTGGTACGCCGCATCGGGCGGTGGAGGTGGTGGCGGTGCAGGTGGTCGCAACTACATTGACCTTACGCTTTTTGGCAGTACATCAGCAACAGGTAGTAACTTAGGTAGTGGTGAGGCAGTCCTTACATTCCTGAAACTCCCGCCTGTTGTGTCATCAACAGTGGACAACGAAGGTAACGTAAGCGGCTCAGTAACAGACCCCGCTAACAGCAACTCCAAATACAGGATTTCTGTCAACGGCGTGGTAGTAATGGATTGGAGCAAACTGCAAGCAACGCCTTACAACTTTTCATACACTGTGCCTGAGAGTAATTACACTTCCCTTATCCATTCCATCACTATTGATGTAATGAATAGTAGTGGTTTAAGTGGAGACACATGGGAGGGCATAATTCCCGTAAGTAATTTAGCAAGTTCTATAAATGTCAAGCAGGTATCTGACGTTATGTCTTCGCTTAACGTACCTTACCGGAATGAATTTAGTGCCTTCTTTACAGTCAGTGAAAGTGGTAGCAGTGACATGGCAGGGGTTATACAGCCTGTCGTAAGCTCTAGCCTAGAGAGTACATTAGCCGTGCCTAGTCATTCCTATCTACCTTCTAAGATTTCCGTAACTGAGAATAACACCATGGACGGTACATCGTTTATATGGGGCGTAAGGGATGGTGACCTAGAGAGTATACTAGCCGTGCCTAGTCATTCCTATCTACCTTCTAAGATTTCCGTAACCGAGAACAACACCATGGACGGTACGTCGTTTATATGGGGCGTAAGGGAAGCTGATCTGGACTCGAAAATGAGCATCAAGAGAATCGGTAACAGCTACCTTAAATCTAAGATTGCCATTCGAGAGTCGAACACAATGGAAGGCACGGTCGATATTTTCGGTCAGGGAACAGAGGAAATCGGCGGCAGTATTTTCGCAATGGGTATCAGTGAGTCCACTATTAATGGCAGAATTGGTGTACGCTTACGGAACTCGATGACGGGTCATACTGACATTTGGGGCACGTGGGATAGTGACGTAACCTCTGAGGTGAACGTAAATCAAGTCTCTGACCTGCCGATGACCTTGGGTGTAACTCCTTCCAATAAGATGACCGCAATCGTAGACATCCAACAGCCTACGAGAGTTACAGACACACTAACTGCCAAGCGAGACGCATTCATTCGTGAAGCGTACCCTAAGCTGAACTATGGCGGGGAACAGACGTTGGTTGCAGGGTACAGTGTCGCACGTACAGAGATATTCCGAAGTCTTGTAGGTTTTGATATTACGAATATTTTGGGCATGTCCAACGATTACAAGATTGAAAAAGTCTCAATGAAGCTTAAGCATTCCATCGGGCGTACTCCAACATATCCACTTGAACTAAGAGCCGTAACAGGTGAGTGGGCAGAGTTAGGAGTAACTTGGAACAACCAACCCAATGCGGGGGATGTAGTAAGCCAAGGAGACTTTACAGCAGACGTTGAGAAAGGCTTCATCACCTTCGATATCACCGAATACATCCTGAAAGCTAAGGTTGAAGGTAAAAATATCGTAGACTTCTACGTTCGGGCGATAAATGAAGCTGACGAATCGTCTCAGTTCTTCTCAATGGACGCAGGTGTATCTTTAGCACCGTCCATCGAATACACGTACTTTGATGAAGTAATCCGAAGCACGGGACGTTCTGGAATTGATACAAGCATCTTGGTAATGTACCCACGTACAAAAGATAGGCTATCCAAGATTAACGTATTCAAGAAATCCGATAAGAACGACATGTCCTCAAAAATAACGGTCACACCTTCAGGCAATCGGTTCGAGAACCTTCCTTCCCGTTTGATGCTTTCCAGACCAAACCTGCAAGGTAAAGGTATCATAAGAGTAGGGACTTGGAGCGATCTGACTTCCGAAGTGGCAGTACGGGAAGCAGACCTGAACGACCTTGAGAACTGTAGTATTACGGTGTCCAGACCAAACTTGAAACAGACTCTTTACGTAGCCAACAGAAAAGACACTCCGTCGAAGTTAGGTGTTCGAGTATGGGGTGAGGACAACCTCTACGGGTGGGCAATTGTAACTGTTAAAGAGCGTTCTGCCACCGTCTACGTAAGACCGTACATCGACAAAGTTGGTACAATCAAGGTAATGCGTACAGTGGACGAAGACCTGACAGGGCAGTTCATTGTAAGTGAGCGTAATAAACTTGGTACGATTGAAGTCCTGAATCGTAGTGACCTAGACTCTGTGATGATTGCAAGGGGCGGCGAAGACACTGACATTGTTTCAAGCATCGTTGCCAACCAGTACCAGTTACTCGGTACGATTGAGGTCAACCCTTACATCGACTACAAGGGTAGCATCTCTGTAAGGCACACGAACGACAGCACAAAGGATTCTAGCCTGACGGTATCCAGACCTGACCTTAACTCTTCAGTTTACGTCAGATTCCGCAGTGATTTGGATGGTATGGTTACAGCAAGACGGGCTGACAGAAGTGAACTAACAGGACAGGCGGCAGTATCCAGACCTGACTTGAAAGGTATAATCTTCCCGATTATCCACAGTGATATCACAGGAAGTATCACAGTCAGACGTACCGTTGATAAGGACCTTAAATCCAAAATCATCGTACGGTTCAGAAAAGACATCTTGGCTGAGATGGACATTGTAGGGGCAAGCATGTTGCAATCCAGCATCCAAGTAAACTCTGGATACCTGTTTAGCAGGATTGAAGTCCCTGCCTACGGGAACGTCGATATTGACGGTGAGTTTACCGTTAGGGTGCGTATGGCAAGTGACATTGACTCTGCCATCGAAGTTGTTCAATACGACACGATTGACGGAAGTATTACAGTACGTCAGTTCTTTGAAAAGTCCATAGAATCTAAGATTACGGTAAAGAGAACCCAAAACGAAGAACTGACAGGTAAAGTCAATGTTTGGATTGTAAGAAACCTGAACGGTAGAATCTCCGTCCGTAGAGAAGCACAGTCCGGTATTGATTCTAGCATGTTCATTTTGTGGCACGATAACCTAGAGGGTAGCGTTATTGTCCCAAGTCGCACAGACCTGAACAGTAAAATCAAAGTCATGTACCCTGCACAAAGCGAACTCCCTGCTAAAATCCTTGCTAAGATTCGTGTTCACAGCGACCTCGAATCCGAAATCGACGTAGCGAAGGGCGGGGCTAAAGACCTCCTTAGTATCATGGGAGTCACACCTACGAACAAAATGACAGGTATTGTGGATATCACTTTGCCAATCCGTGAAGAAGTAGTTCTGAATACTGTCAGAGACGCTTATGTGAGGGAAGACGTTCCGACTCTTAACTATGGGGAAGAGACAACTTTCGCAGTAGGTAGTTACAGGGACAAGGTGCTTCGCTCCCTGTTAGGATTTGATATCTCTAGCCTTAAAGAAAGCTATGATATCGACAAGGTTGAACTCCGTATGGTTTACGGTCAAGTACCAACTAAGAACCTGAAGCTGTTCGCAGTAGACGGAAACTGGTCGGAAACAGGCGTAACATGGAACAACCGTCCGAATATCGGGAATGAAATCTCCAACTCCTACATGGTAAACACTTTAGATGGATACGTAACATTCAATGTGACAGACTTCATCGAACAACAATATATTATAGGAAACAACTTCGTTGACTTCTACTTGGTAGCGGTTGATGAATCTGAACCTAACTACGAGTATTTCTTCTCCAAAGAAGCAAGCCTAGCCCCTCAGTTAGTGGTCACATACTTTGACCCTGCTGTATGGAGTTTTGGACGTTCTAACGTCGACTCTAGCGTTCGAGTGCCTTCCCGTAAGAACTTGTCGTCTAGGATTAGAGTTAGAAAACCAGCTTGGTTGGAGGTAGGCATTCCTGCATCCATTGAGGTAACTCGTAACAATGAGTTCTCAGGCGTAGCAAACGTGAGCAGACCTGATATGCTTTCGAGTATCACTGTCATGTACCGTGGCCAGCTTGATATTCCATCCAGCTTGGGAGTATCTAACAAGTCTCTTAGTAAGATTGACGGCAGAATGGTAGTGAGCAAGCCTGACCTCCCAATCAGCTTTTACATTAAAAACAGAGTAGACCTCCCTTCGACGGTCGGCGTAAGAGTTTGGACGGAGCAAGACTTCTTCTCTTGGCTGGTAGTCAATGTGAAAGAGAGACCTGCATCCCTGACCGTCCTCCCGCACAACGATATTGAATTGCGATTTACGGTTCGTGGGGAGAATGCTGAAGACTTAACCACTCAGGTAACGGTTTCCAGACCGAACCTGGGCGGCTCGATAACAGCCAAACCTTCTGAGAATGGCGACCTTCCTTCCAGCATCACAGTTCGTCACAACGTGGAAGAGGGCATAGACGGAAGCGTTACGGTCAACGTAGGGGTCAACAGAGACCTTTACTCTGAAGTAATGGTAATGGGTATAGGACAAGCTGAAATCCCTTCTGCGCTCGTCGTAGTAGGTTACAGCTTGGGCACTACGCTTTACGTATCTAATGCGGAAGTCCTGTCATCGAAACTAACGGTCAATCCGACTTGGTTCGAGTTCTTCCCTGTGACTCTCGAAGTAAGCAGACCTGATTTACCTTCTAGCCTTGAAGTTACTCTTCCTGCCGACATTGGCGCTTCTATTACGGTCAACGCATTCGGTCAAGGTGAACTAGCGGCGGGCATTACGGTAAGTAGGGACGTACTTCAATCAAGCATTGAAGTCACTGACCGCTCAGACGTTACTTCTACTGTTAAGGTCAAAGTCGATGCAGAGCAATCCCTTGGCGGCGGCTTGATTGTAAGCAGACCTGAACTTGCGGGCGTAGTTAACGTAGTGCTTAACAAAGACCTACGGTCAACCATTAATGTAATGTTCAAGGATAGTAAAAACTTAGGTTCTAAGGTATTCGTTAAGTATATGGATGATATCGTTGTGACCCTAGATGTAGTAGGGGCAAGCATAATTCCTTCCAGCATTCAAGTAATATCGGGTAACTTGGCTTCGGTAATCGCCGTACCTGCTTACGGAAACAAAGACCTGAAAGGTACAATCGGAGTAAAGAATCGTTTCATCTCTGAGATTCCAACTACTCTGCAAGTTCAAGAATGGTCACAGTTCGTCGGAACTATCGGAGTAAGGAATTGGGCAGACCACGTTGTGGCCGGTAGCCTGACGGTCTTTAGACACGGAGTCAGTGACCTAGTGTCCGTCATCGTCCCTGTAATGAGATATACGATCCCTTCGACAATCGGTGTACGATTCGACAACACGATGACAGGTCACGTTGACTTCATCCCTGTTGGACAGACCGACCTTGACGGAAGAATTGAAATCTCACCTGCATCCGATATTGGAGGAAACATCCAAGTTGTACTGAACGCTAAGTACAACATTCCTTCTAGCTTGAAAGTACGCGCTAAAGGAGAGAGCGACCTTCCTGCGAAAGTAAGCATCATCTACAGAAAGAACGAAGATTTGCCGACTACTTTAGGTGTACCAGCATTAAATAAAATGACAGGCAAGGTATTCATTATTCCTGTTGCTGATGCTGACCTCGATTCCAGCATTTACGTTCTCTTCAGTACTAACCTGAACTCGAAACTAGCCGTAAAGCGTTCGAGCATGACCGAAAAGACCTGCAAGATTACAGTAAGAAGAAGAGACAACAGTGACATTGGAGGTAGCATTAACACCATCCAATGGAAAGTCCTGAACTCCAAAATCACTGTCCGCAGAAGTGCTTTCTCTGAAATCCCTATGCGGTTTGAAATCTTGGAGAAGAGCGACCTACTAAACTGCAGCATCACGGTAAGGAAATCTGAAAATGCTGACCTGAAGGCTACAATAATCATAAGACGAAGTGCTGTCAAAGACCTCAATGGTAGAATCGTAGCAAGACGGAGCGATAAATTAGACCTCCCTTCCTTCATTGAGACATGGCAATTCCTTACAGTCCCATCGAAACTTTATGTACTGTACCGGAACGACCTTGAATCCACAATTGATGTAGTTGCTGACTACGGATATTGCTTCATTATGTAATTATGAAGCCCCTACCTTACTTGGTAGGGGTTATTTTTTGCCCAAAATTACCTATATTGTAGTTGCAAGAGGATGAAACTTTCTTATTTTTCCTACTCATTTTTCTGAGATACCTTGGCATAAATCTTGGTTGCGGCTATTTCTGTGTGAACGAGATAATTCCGAACAAGAGCCATGTCACAACTAGTGTTATGCATGTGGGTGGCGAAAGTTGTGAAGGAAGATGTGGGAGTAGAGGTTTCTATGGTCAATTCGGACGAGTTCTTATCTTTTTGCAGGTAGAGTAGGAACGTCCCAACACATTCATTATTACATCACATCCCGTTGTCTATAGTCACACAATATACACCGGATTATTATGTGACTTATCAACGTGCACACAAGAGAATGAAAAGGTCAGGTGATCGATATGGACGTAGGTGTAATTACAGCAATCGCTGGCCTCGTTGGTACTGCTGTATCCGGTGTAATCGGCTACGCCAGCGGCAAAAACAATAACAAGGTAACGGATAGAGAATTGCTCTCCAAGGACGAGCAGGCCTTCCGTGAAAGACTGATTGAACGTCTCACAGCTTCGGAAGAAAAGATTGAGAGACTAAGCAACGAAGTCATCACGCTTCGTCAGGAAAACATGGAACTGATTAGTGAGAACAGGCTGCTGAATATCAAGGTAGAGCAATTAGTGGCTCAACTCTCAAGACGGAGGGGAGACGTGCGCTAAGATGGTGAAGTTTGTGAAGAACGCATTCTGGAACGACAATGACGGCTTCTCCGCTAAGGATTTTCTAATGGTACTGTTTGGCGGTCTGTTTGCACTGTTCCTGCTGATTATATTCTTTGCACCTTTCTTCGGGGTAGCGGTCAGCTCTGTCTCGATTGAGATGATAGGAAGCCTTAGCCCTGTCGTTATGACCATCGTGGGCGGGGTATTCGCAGTACAGACAGTGAGGGAGTTCAAAACTACCAATACAGAAACTACCATGACCGTTCCTGGTAATTCTCAAGTAGAAAGTGTCTATAGTATCTCGGAGGAAAAGGTAGGGGATAGCACCCCAAAGATTTAATAGAAAGGGTGAACTAGATGGCTTTCAAGATGAAGTATTCCATTGTACAGAAATACATACCAGTCAATACGAAGAGACGTTCCGGCCTAAAGAACCGAGGAATTGTATTTATCGTGGCTCATGACACGGGCAATGACGGCAGTACAGCGGTGGGTAACGTGAACTACTATACGAACTCTGCCAACGTCGAGAGTGCTTCTGCGCATACCTTTATTGATGATGAGGTCATCATTGAGTGTGTGCCACTCACTGAGAAGGCTTGGCACGTGTTGTATAACGTCACTACAGACAATGACCTTTACGGCTTTGACTCCAATGACCACGCAATCGGCGTAGAACTGTGTTACTCCAATAAGAAGGGGAGCATTAATAATCAAGAAGCTTACAAACGGTACGTGTGGTATATGGCGTATCTATGTAACAAGTACGGATTGAATCCCATGAAGCGGATTTCAGGCCACAATGAGCTTGATCCGAACCGCAAGTCCGACCCGTACAAGAATGCTTTGAAAATTATGGGAATCAGTAAGGCTCAATTCCTAAACGATGTGGCGGCTGAACTGAAGGATTGCAGTACGCCTGAATCACCAACTAAAACTGAAGTATCGGAGGACGATGAACCTATGAAGCTTGATAAGTGGGCATTAGACATGCTTGTAAAGAACCTGACAGACTTTAAGGATAAAGGGTTCTTTACGGACGAAGCTTGGATTACCAAAGCCAAGAATGGTACGCTGACTGCTTCTGAACTGGCGTTCCTGAACACAATCCTAATTGCTAGGGCGGTGAAGAAATAATGGTATCTTTAACTGGAGTATTGGCTACAGCAGTAGGTGCAATCGGTCTGTGGATTCTTGTGGCAGGCTTAACAGAAGCAATCACGGAAGTCATCAAGAAAGTAATGCCTATTAAGGATACAGGCACGTATGCAGTTTCTATTATAGTAGGCGTAGGACTGGCATTTGCATTCGGACTTAATCCATTCGGACTTACCGGAATTGCCGCATACTCATCTACAGTAGCCGCTGGCTTACTAGCGTCCCGTGGGGCTAACTATCTGAGTGATTGGCTGAAGAAACTAGGAATTAAAAGAGAATAGGATTGGCAGCTCTCTTTGCATCGTCTGGAGGAGAACGGTATACCCAGTGTTAAAGAGCTTGCGAAAGAAATGGGTACATGGCAAAGCAACATTTAATCAGGATGGTGGTGGTCGCACCGGATAAGGTTCACTCATACGTGAAGACGATCAAGAACGAACTAAGTGAACTGCAAGCGATTGCCGGCGGGTACATCGAGTTGGTTCGTTATCACGACTTCGATATCTTCTGCAATGAAAATGGAAAGCTGGACGGGCTAATGCTCAACCGCTCACTGTACGACGAAGACGGCAAAAGGTCGAAGTCCTGGCTGGACAGATCTTTGTAAGCATGGGCGACAGCGAAGGCAACCTTTGAGATCTGACCAATGAGGAAATCAAGAAGGCGACCGAACTCTTTACCTTCACTAACACAACGTACTCCAAATTCATTAAAGAACTTCGAGCAATAGGAGTCCACGTAATCGGTTAATAAAGTCCCGCCTTCAAGCGAACATCTTTTTCCATAGTATTAGATCGAATATGATAACAGAGGGGTTGAGACATATGCGACATACAGCTATATGCCTTATCCACTGTGCTATCAACGGAGTCATACACGTGAACAACGTGACATCCCCTTCTCTAAAGGAAGCCAGGTGAGGCAAGTCAATATGTCCAATCTTGTTACTGAATACCACAAGTATTATCAGCAAGTTTACGCCTAAGAGTCGCCCGCCGAAGTCCTTCAGGGAAGGGGCTGGACGTAACATCTCCCGCAACTTTGTCAATACTTGCGCCGACCACTTATAGCAGGGAGATGATTTAACAATGGGGCAATACAAAGGACAGGTGATAGTATCTAGCGAAAAGCAATTCGTTTACCGTGACTCTGAAAACAGAGGGCATGTGCAACTGCCGAACATGGTGGTTTCTTGTTTGGAATTATCGGACACGTCTAAGATAGCCTACGGCGTGATATCCAAGTACGTTTTTGAGAACGGAAGAGAAGCATTTCCTGCCGTATCACGAATTGCTATGGCTTGCAACTGCACCAAGAAAACGGCAATCAAGTACATTGACGAACTCTGCGAGAAGGGGTTCATCCTGAAGGAACGTAACGGTAATCGGAAGACGAACTCCTACTATCTGATGGACATAGACAAGATTGACCATCTACATGTATCCGAAATGTTCTGGTGGACTGTAAATTCCGTGTACAAAGAAGTTGAGGTATGCCTATACGAAGATGTATACGAATGCTTCATTAAGATGCTTGAGAAGCTTAACAAAGAGGGAATCATCTTTCGGGAGATTCCTGTCGATGCTGAGACTGAATCACATATACGTGAGACCCTTTTAAGCAGGGTGAAGAAGGAAGGTGACGATATGTTCAACCCACCGTACGCTAGAAAGGCGAAGCCTGATATCTCCGACCAACCTGCGACAAAGGAAGTAATGAGAAACGTTCTAGGTGGCACTGTTGAAAAAGCGGGCAACTTAGGGGAAGGGAAAAGCAGGTTCTCCCTGCCTGATGACATTGACCGATGGAAGAACGACAACTTCGTTCAATACTTCTACGAGAAGTTTATTGACGCTACAGGCAGAACACACGAAACCGCCCGAAGTAAACACCGTGGAATGATTGGGCGCTTGCTCAAGAAGGTTGACGGCAACAAGGCGCTAATTAAGCTAAGAATTAATGCCTTTTTCGAAATTGGATACGACAATCAATCCCTTGAGTGGTTCTGTACCTCAGGACGGGCGGCAGAGATTGATTTGTTCGTCGAGAAAGGCAAGAAACCGTTCTATATCGCGGCGCAAGAGAAGAAGGAAATGGTTGAGACTACCGTACAGACAAAGAGCGGCATGTCTGCTGAAGACTTCCTGAAGAGGATTAAAGGAGGTAACTAATGAGTATTTTGACTGAAACAAAGACAGAACTGTTTAGCACATGTGAAACCTGTGTGGTAAAGGACTGGTGCAAACTTCGTAGCGGTGAAGTGAAGTTGCCGCCCGAGCATACGCTTAACTACTGTGTGGGCTACGACAAACTGGAAAAGGCTATCGGCTTGGCTAAAATCCCCAAGGAGTACCGTACTGCCAACCTGCACAACTACGTTGAGGATGCGGACAACGCTGACTTTGCAACAATTCTGAAGGACTTGTTATCTAATTCGGTAGGCTTTGTCACTTCAGGTACGAACCTTGCCTTGATTAACAGGGGCAAAGGTACAGGTAAATCATGGACAGCGAATGCCGTTCTTAATGAATTTATTTACAAAGTTTGTCGTGACCCACAATGGTTTGATTATGAAACCCCTGTGGGAATGTATGTAAAATTTGGAGCGTGGGCTAACCGTCAGCGGGATATTTACACTCGTAATGACGAGAAGTTTACCTATGAAGCTCACCGAGAACTCAACCAGATGAATGACGTTCCGCTACTAATACTAGATGATATCGGGAGCGGTCGAATCACCCCAATCATTCGAGACCTGATCTATGATGTTATTGACTTCCGTAAAGAAGAACAGAAAAGTACAATCTTTACTAGCAATTTCCCTGATTCGATATTACGTCAAGATGACATGCTTGGAGACATGGTTGTATCTCGAATGCTTTACAATACGATGGTCATTCCATTGGGTGGCAGAGACAGAAGAGAAGATAATACCTACAAATACTAAATTTAAGTGGAGCGTTTGTTGGCGTGTTTAGTGAAGATATACCTATTGTCGAGCTATTTGTGAACAACATCGTTGAAAGAGACTCTATATATGTTGTGATACAGCTCATAACAGCTCGATACAAACTTAGAGAGGCAAGCGAAAACAGCCAAAAGGAGCATTGATCAGACAACTTAGTTGCGTTGATCGCATGCCCTACCTCAAGCACTATCGCTACATGAAAACCCGTAAGGATTCACCGAATACAATTACTTTTCTAATTGTATTCGGTGAGTCCTTTTCTATTTCCATAATATAGGATTAAATTTGCCGGCGGAAGAAATATTATGTTTTATCCTGAAATTAGGGGGGGGGGGGGGAGATCCCCATAAAGGGTGGTGTTATTGGTCAGGAGGACAAGTCTGACTTGTACATAATCGATGAGGGAAATGAAGTCACATAGAGCCTTAGCTGGAATCACGCCGCACCTTTTTCCGTAGATGACTCGACTACTAAGAGTGTAATCGGAAATTGGGAGGGAACACAATGGCGGCAATCGAAGAACTTCAGCTACTCAACCACATCCTAAACGTTAAAGAGTGGGGCGTTGTCGAGGATGCAGGTATTACTGAGGACTACTTTCAGGTACACAAAGAAACCTTCGAGTACGTCAAAGGCTTCAAAAAGAAAAACGGATACTTGCCAACAATAGAAACGGTAATGAACAAGTTTGATACGTTTGAGTTGGTGGAATTGGAGAACATCGACCACGTTGTGCGAGCGGTGAGGGAGGACTTTCTTTATAGGGAGTTCAAACCGATACTGGTATCTGCTTCGGAGACTTTCGCCAAAAAGGAAACGACAGCGGCTATTCAGCAACTTCAGATGGAAGCAGGAAGATTTCTGAAGTCTATCGGCTTAAGGGGTCAGGGCTACTCCTACATCGAAAATGCACAACAACGTCTCGATGCTTATGAGAAAATCCACGGTAGGGCAAAAGATGAAATCATAGGAATGACTACTGGATTCAAGCCGCTAGATTTAGCGACCAACGGACTTGAATACACAGATGGGGCGGTCGATTACTTTCTCGTGTTTGCGCCAACAAACATGGGGAAGACCCTCATATCATCCTTTATGATGTCAGCGGCATGGAACAGTACATTAGACGATGACTATCCAGCCTACTTCGCCTTGGAGCAAAGAGCGTCAGAAATTGCCCATAACTGGGACAATACACTTGCCAAAGTGTCACGGCTTGCTCTAACACGCGGTACGCTCTCTAACGAAAAGAGAGATGCTTATGCGGAGTTTATTGACCGCCTTAAGCAGAAGAAGAAAGACATGGTAATTTACGACCTTAAGAGTAATGGAGGCAAACCTTACACGCTCGACGAAATCCACCGGATACTCGAACGAGAAGGTCACAATCGTTGGACACTCGACCAATTATCAAAGTTACGACTTCCCTCACGGGGGAGCGGCGACCTTAGACAGCGCCTGTATGATGTTTCGGCAGGAGTTCGAGACTTAATTCTCGATACTGGTAAGCCCGCAATAGTTGTCGCTCAAGCGAACCGCGATGCCCTTAAAAAAGTAAAGAAGGACATTACGGAGAACGTTGATGCCGGAGATATTGGGGAAACCTTCGCCATCGTACAGGATGCTTCAAAGGGCATCTCTATCGTAAAAGTGAGTGACAACACCTTTAGAATCTTGGTCATAAAAAATCGTGAAAATGCAAGCGGACAATCGTTCCTTGTGCGCTACGACTTCGACTCTGGTATCGTCTCTCTCCTGGATGATTCCATTAACGAACAATACTTCTAAGAGAGGGAGGGACTAGCCCATGTGGGTACAACTGTACCTTAACTCTATCAGCTTAGAAGCGTATAGGGAGAGTAAGGAGTTAACGGCTCACTGCCAATACTTCCCTAACTTTTTCAACGTTCACGTCGATGTTCATGAGGACGAGATAGAAATCCGCTCTCCCGGTTTCGCCCAGATAGGGGGAAAGGGAAGTGATTAATCTCTCTCTCAAACAAGAGGATCCCAATATTGAGATTCTTGAATCCTTGTACATTGATCCTGAAGAGTTGACAGATGAACTCAGGTTCTCTTATCAGCATCTCTCGAAGGTTCTAAGTAACCCTAAAGCATTCACAGGACTGAATGATACGGGGGAATGGGTCATGAGTTGCTGTCCATTACATTCCGAAACAAGGGCATCTTTTGGCATCTCTAAAGAACCGCCCTATCACTGTAACTGCTTTTATTGTGGCTACTTAGGAACAATAGACATATTAATAGAGAACGCTCTTGACCTGAATGAAGGAGAGGGCATTAAAGTTTTGCTTTCTACCTATATCATCGAGGAAGAAAAACGAAGAACGTTCGATATGGTTGATTTCATAGATAATCGTAGGAACAAGTACGTTATTCCCCACCTCGAAGAGAGCGTTCTTACTAGCATGAAAGATTCGAGGGCTAGTAATGAACTACTCTATCAGACTGGCATAAATTACATGCGTTCTAGGGGATTTAACGACAGAACCCTCGAAACCTACGAAATCTGTGTTGACACTGAAACTGCGACAGTTGTATTCCCTCAGAGGACGAGATCCGGAGAACTCCGTTTTGTGCAGAAGAGAAAGATAGGCAACAGCTATCACGGTACTAAGTTCATTAATGAGGGCAGCGCGATAAAGAAAGATATTATTTTTGGTCTCCATTTCATTAACACACTTAGAACCACGAAACACCGAATTAGGCGAGTCAGGATGGTCGAATCACCTATTGACTGTATGTCCAACTATCAGGTGGATATACCCGCAATCTCGATTAACGGACGTATTCTTTTCAGGAATCAAATTCGGGAGTTGCAGTTGGCTGGCATCGAGGAAATTGATTTGATGCTAGACAACGATAAAGCGGGTGAGAAGGGAATGCAAGACGCCGCAATCTTACTGGATAGGGCAGGGTTCGTTGTGAACCGTGTACGCTACCCTAGCTTTCCTGCGCTCAAAGACAGCAATGAACTGCTTAATGCTTGTTTACTAGACCGTCTCGACACCTACAACGTGAACCTAATCGGGTCAATGTTCCAGTAAGCAAAATTCTATTCAAATTTAGTCGCATCTTACTCAGACGAAGCAACGACCTCTGATATTACTGGCAACACATTACACATGAAACCATTGGAGGAATATTAACCATGACAACTCAAACAACGATATCGAACTTCGATATCAAGTCCTTAACACCTATCTTCAAATTTATACTGAAAGGCGTGAGAAGCGAAGACCGTGAAGAAGTTCAGTCAGAAGCCGTGCTTCGTATTCTTACAGCCATCGACAAAGGACAAGTTAAGAAAGATATCTTCACATTCTCTCACACTGTCGTTCAACGTGCAGTATTTGACTACTACCGCAAAAACAACCGTATGATTAGCAAAAACAGCACCTCTGTTAATTTTTGCGATGGGGCAGATGAAGAACATGGTTCAACTATCGATTACTTCTCGTACGCAACTGAAGAGATAGGCTATGGACTGTCTGACGTAAAAACGGATTACTTGAACAACCTCTGTATGTTTACACCGCAACAACGTCGAATCATTGATTTCATGCTCTTCACAGAGGAAGGGATAGATATGAAGCCAACAGAGATTTCTAACTTACTTGGCTTGAACAAGTCCCATGCTTCCCGTGCGATGAAAACGTTGAAAAAGTTATGCCAGGGGTAACAGCCTAATTTACCTACCTTAGAAAATATACATAGATAGATATTAGTAAGAGTGTCTTAGGAGTTTCTTAGCTTCAATATTTCTCTCTTTTAAAGTATAACATACCTTGCCTAAAAAACCTTTAACTGTTCCTATATATGTTTCAAATTTCTCATAGAAACATTTTACAACTGCACTTAGAGTAGTGTCAATACACTATGTTGCAAAACAGTGCAATTAAAATAGGTTATGTTACTAATCTATTTTACAGATCATATTATTTAGCCAATCTTTTAGTAGTTGAAGCGAATAACGCAGATTTCCAAAGGTACAAATACACTACTGACATTTAAGGAAGAAATATTAAAAGAAGATAGATTAAATCTATTTGAAATATATCGTATCCAATTCTTGAAAAGTCATTCGCTCCTTTTTGAAAAGATGGAACGACGACTAATAGTAAGAGGTCAGCGAACCTCAAGTACAAATTACATTGGAGGAAACACATTATGTCTAACACAGTCATTCATGGTCTTGGAGCAATTCTCTCTGGCGGTGCAGAATTCATTACTTTTGAAGAAGGAAAGCCAATGACTATGCTCTTCATCGACTGGTTTGAAGACCTGTTCGGTATCCGTGAGCACTATGAATCCGGTCTGACACCTAAATACATTCGTTGCCCCGGCAAAGACATTTGCCCACTTTGCAAAGCAAACCCTTTTAAATATCCTGCATTGCGGATTAAGTTCCGTGTGTATGACCCTGTAGAGAAGAGAGTCAAATTCGTCTCTTTGGCTAAGTCTCATGTTCAAAAGTTGAACCAAGAATTTAATCTCGACGAGTGCGACCCTACTAAGAACTTCGTAACCCTTTACCGCACTGGTAGAGGTGCTTCCGACACTGCCTACAGTGCCCGCCGCTATGTGACAAACCCTGAAGCTGGAAAACCTGTTCTGGACTTCCCGACGCAAGAATTAATCGACCAGATGCCTGATATTACACCGCAAGTTACACCACATAGCCCAGACGAGATTGCAGATTTCATGCAAGCGTTAATAGCAGGTGCCCAGACTCAATCTAACGTTTATAATCATGCACCACAAGGTGTTCAGCCAGCCAATGAGCAACAAGGAGTACCTGCAACACAACGCAAACTTCCATTCTAATCTGTAATGAGTGAGGGGCTGAGATGGCCTTTTTATTAAATACCCTATTTAAACACGACAGTCAATAATATTCATTACAACGTTATTTTCATATCGATAGGGAGGGCCAGTATGTCAGATAACGAAGTCATCAACATTTTAACTAAAAGCGAAAAGAAGTCTGCCCGAACCACACGCACTAAGAATACAGAAATAGTTAAAAAGGCGAAGAAACTCACTAAGAAAGAACAGAAAATCTTAGACGTAGAAGCATCGATCGTCATGCCTGACAATTACACGCTCATCAATACTCCTGAGTTACTTCAGCGATTAGTCAACTACTACAAAGCATATAAAACGATGTATCAAGGCGATGCCTATATCTATCTCGACACTGAGACTTATGGACTAAACAGCTGGAGGGACACTCTAATCTCAATTTCCATAGGTTTTGAATCAGAAGAGTATTTTAATATACCCATGCGCCCTTTTTTACATGAAATGTCGATAAATGTTGAATGTTTGTCTTTTGATGCAGTATCAACCGCCCTTAAACCCTTGTTAGAAGAAGATGATATGATTGTCATGGCAAACGCAAAGTTTGACATTCACGCACTCAAGAATTGGGCAGATATTGACATTACGTTTAATATTCATTGGGACACGATGATTATGGGCAGTTTATTAAACGAAAATAAACCAAAAGGTCTGAAAGAATGGTACAACTCTTACGCTCTTCCTTGGCTAATCGAGCAAGGTAAATTGAGCCATGATGAACTTAGCCGCCCAACTTTTAGGTTCGGTAGCATGTTCGA
Source organism: Paenibacillus sp. BIC5C1 (assembly GCF_032399705.1). Classification (NCBI taxonomy): domain Bacteria; kingdom Bacillati; phylum Bacillota; class Bacilli; order Caryophanales; family Paenibacillaceae; genus Paenibacillus; species Paenibacillus sp. BIC5C1. The sequence continues at coordinate 4,337,103 of NZ_CP135922.1, read as the reverse complement.
CAAGATTCCATTTGATAGTATACCTCACAGGCTTGCTAACTACTATGCTTGCCATGACGTATTCATGACTCATTGGGTGTTCAGATATCAAAAAAGCATTGTGGAAACTCCATCTTTTGGACTTGACGGCGTTTACCGTCTTTTCCGAGAAGTTGAGATGCCATTGCTGGCTGTTTTTGCTACAGCAGAGCGACGGGGAGTAGAGCTTGACTCCAAGTTTCTGAAAGATATTATTGGTAAAGTTCTACAAGAGAAATTGGACGAACTTAAGGCAGATATTTTCGCCGTCTTAGGTGGAACGATTACTCTTATTAAGTCACGAACCCGACAGCGACAAGGGATTAAGTTTAAGGAAGAGTACGAAGTGGTGGAAGAGTTTAACCTAGGCTCTCCCGCACAATTAGCCAGCAAACTATATGTAGAGCATAAGATTCTTGAGGCAGAAATGGTTTACGACAAAGACCTAAAGCGTAAAGTACCTAAGCTGTCTACAAGTAAGAAGGTACTTACAAGAAATAAGAAGGTAACCGTGACCCTTGGTGATAAGACTCACAAAATTATCGACTATATTCTGGAATACCGTGGGCTGTCGAAACTCATTGATGCCTTCTGTAATAAGCTTCCTGACGATACGGTAGAAGGAATCATCCACTGTTCCTACAACCAACTGGTAAGGACTGGACGTGTTTCCTGTTCAGCACCAAACCTTCAGCAAATTCCATCTAAATTTGACCTGATTCGCTATGCCTTCCGTGCCCCTAGTGGGAGACTACTGGTCAGCGGAGACTTCTCGCAACAGGAATTGCGCTGGTTGGCTATCTTTACTCAGGAACAAACCCTCATTGATATCTTCAAGCTAGGGCTTGATATGCACAGTCGGGTAACATGCCAGATTCACAGCTTCGACTATGATATGTTCGAGACGATTCGGGGTTACAAGGGGGATTCAGAAAAAGAGACCAGCGTTAACGTAGATGAAGCGATTACGAAATATGCAGGTTCTCATGAACTTATCTATGCAATAACTTATATGAACAGTAAAGAACAGGGCACTAACTCTTCTACTACGGAGATTACCCGTCCGACCATTGAACGTCTTTCCACATTTTTTGAGTTACTTCGTAAGAAAACCAAGTCCGTAGTATTCGGTGTAATTTACGGTATTACGGACTTGGGCTTAAGTGACCAAATTGAATCCAGTAAAGAGGAAGCAAAGGAACTGATTGACGGCTTTAAGTCCTCCATGCCTAACTACCTTAGGTGGGAAGGAACAACCCACAAAGAGGTTATGGAGAAGGGCTACATTGAGACTGTTCTTGGACGCAAACGCAGATTCGGTGAGACCATTGCTGAAGCTAAACAGGAGGATCTGTGGAAGCGTTCTGGTTGGCACTGGAAAATTGAAAAGTGCAAGCGGCAGAGTTGTAATGCCAAAATCCAGGGCTCAAGCGCTGATCAATCCAAGAAGGCGATGGTGGAACTGTTCTACCCTAAACGACCAGACGGAACTACGTGCTTAAACCGTCGTGAGTGGGTAATTAACGGCTATGTGTCTCAACTTGAGAAGGATGATATCCACCTTGTCCTTCAGGTACACGACGAGTTGATTTTCGACGCCCCTGAGACCGTTGACCTAGCCGTACTAAAGGCGATTACAGATACAATGGCTAATGTTATCCCTAACGATGCAGGAGTCCAATTCAAATCGGATATTGAGGTATCTCCTTATTGGGGCGGCAACTTCTCGCAAGAGCAAATCCGTCTTATGAACGAAGGTGCTTTGGATTGGAGAGATATCTTCGAGGAAGAGGTTAAGAAGAAACTTTCCAAGTTCGGTATCGAGTATGAAGTCGGTATGTTTGCTGAGAAGGATGACGAAGAGGAAGAAGAGGAGGCTGCATAATAACGGCTTCTTTGTTATTTGTTACTAACTAAGGTAAGTGCCTTATATTGAAGATAGCAAGTCTGAAAGGAGTGATAACATGGCAACAGCTTCAGGGATTAGGGTGTGGGGAAACGTTTCTCTTGCACAAGACACAGAGATTAAAACTGGAGCTAATGACAACATCGTCGTTACTGTCAACGGAACGGATTACCCCATCACATTAAACGTAGGGGAGTATAAGACCAGCCATACGCATGTAACCTCCGAACTGGTTCAGCATATCGCAAGTAGATTAACAGCGGCAGGATGCCCTGTTTACGCCAAGGTGGGCGGTATCCACGACGATAACCCAAGAACGGTGCTTGTCATTGAAGCAGTAGATAAGGAGGCAAACGTAACAATAGCGGTGTCCGGTAATGGCGCTACTGCCTTTATAGGAGACAAAGCATACCAAGTCCAGCCGCCCGTTTCGGCTTCTGTACCTACGCTGGCGATGGTTAACTTAACCTCAAGAGTTCAAGCCAAGAAGTAAAAGATCCTTTCGGGGGTCTTTTTATTTTATCGCACCTTTTTACGTCGATGGCTTGACTACTGTGAGTGTAATGCAAAACAAACAATCGAAACGGAGCCAGGGACACATGACAACAGCAAAGTTCAACCCTAATACGCAGAAGCGTACTTCTCAACGAGCGATGGTGCTGAACGCGCTGCGTAACGCAGCTTCTAAAGGATTGGCTAACTACGAACTGTACGAAATCAGCCAGCGTTGGGCGGCACGTCTCCAAGAACTGTACAAGCAAGGCTACAAGATTCGTGTTGACAACTTGGGTGACGGTATTCACAGCTACACTTTGGTCGAAGAACCTGCCGCAATCCTGCCGAGACCAGAACGTGCTCAAGATGTTCTGACTCGTGAGATTGAAAGTAAGTTCGGTGGTTCTGTGACAACTGCTCAACTCCTTTACATCCTGCAATCTAACAAGCTTCAGGTTGGACGTAAAGCGGGGACATTCAGCGTATGAAAATCGGATTTGATTTTGCAACTATCCGAGACTATGTAGCGACCACTATAGAGAAAGAGGCGACAAGCTATGAAGATGACAACAGAACAATACACAGAAATCATTGTGGGAAAGGTTGCTCACACGGCAAAGAACATCGCTAAGAATGGCGGTCGGCAAGAGGAGGTCGATTCTGATATAGCCGCAGCAATGATTATCACCTTCGCTCAAGAGATGAAGCAAATCATGAATCAAGTTGAGCAGATGAACGGCGAACCAACTATTTTACACTAGTAGGAAACACATGAGTGATGAGCCATTGCAAGAGATTCTGCTTACCATGGGCGGTAACACCATGATTGAGCATACAAGATGAATGCCCATTGGGATGACTCGAACGATGTAGCTGAGGAAAAATACGCTGGTTCAAGATACGTCTCTGTTGGCGGTGTTCTTCTGAAGAAGGGTGTCAGTGAAGACGATTAGTTCAATCATCTTCAGTAAGTATTATCGTTACGGAAACTTGGTCAAGGTTGGAGAATGCTCAGAGATTACATAGGAATTCGTAAAGATATGAGAACAAAGCCAGCCATAGGAAAGAGAAGGTATCTTCACCCTCCGTACTTGCTATACAAAGTTCTCCGACAGATGGGAGTAGTTAAAGTGATACCCAAAATTTCAACTATTAATTGGTCTAACTTGACAACTGACTTTAAAGAACTAGGGGGTATGACCTCCGTTGCGCCTTACAAACCTAGAGCAAAACAGGGCTTTGTTTGCAAGAAAAGCGGTGAGACATTCCAAAAAAAATGTAGCAGTAATCATCTATTCACTTGTTGTGACCGGAGAATAAGGGCGATTATGCAATACCACGAACACAGGGATACGCATCTTGCTGGAAAGAAGGCCAGATACCGTGAAAACAAGGATGCTTTTAGGCGCTTGGCACTTGTAAAACATCACAAGGATACATTTATGGAAGAGTTCCAGGACCTCAAAGCAACCTGTGGGTTCCGTCTTAGGGTGATTACAGAGATAATGGATTCCAAGACTGAGGGAGGTCAGTAATGTTCGATCGTTATGCTGTTGGTGGGCGACTAGACCCACCCTACTACCCTACCAAACCTCACCCTCATTTTGTGGGCAGGGCAATCATGGTTCCTGCTAAGGCGAACGGGGATAGGATGATCAAAGATACCTTTACAATGTCCCATGACCTTGAGTTCTATGCGGTATCCATCAGAACGAACATGAATACCGTCGAAGACTACTGGAATTTAACTGTGGACGGAAAGGTACTCGCCAAGAACATTCATTGCAAGAACTACGAGGAAGGCTTGTACTTTCAGGTAGCGCATCCAGTGGTGGCAGGTAAAGAGTTCCTGTTCGAGTACCACACACCACACGGAGACGGAAAGAACCTTGAGTTGATGTTCCACTTCCTTACGGAGCCTGACGTTAACCTTCTACTCACCGGAACAACTGACTTAGGTAATTACCCTGACCCGCCCGAAGAGCCAGCCGAAGACCAACAACCACCGGACGCACCGGAAAGTGGCATACAGCTTCCTGTTACGTGGCAACCGTTTACTTCCGTTGTTGAAGCTGAGAAGTGGGCAAGTAACTTAGGAGTGTCAGTAAACTTCGCTAAGAAGATTGATGCCGCTAACTATGTGACCGAAGCATTGGCGTTACTCCTGAATACCTGCGGCGGCTTCGCTGATATGATTCAGAAGCATAAGCTAACAATTAAGATTGAGAACGGTAATGGTGCGAATGGATACTTTGACCCTTCCTCTGGAAAGGTTGTCGTAAGTAAGACGTATGACTACGCCAACGCTGATGTCATTGCTCAAATGGAATACGATACTGGACAGAAGTCCTCTCCTAATAAACTGAGGACGGTCATTCATGAGATTGGTCACTGGCTTCATTATCACAACATTGGAGCACAACAGTTCTATACGTACTCTGCCCTTGACCCTGACAACTATGGAGCGAAGACAATCCTCACCAATGCGGAATCGACGTATATTGCGAACCACCTTTGTAACTATGCAACCAAGTGGTTTCCTATTGAGTTGATGCCTGAAACATTCACCGCCAAGATAACCGGAGTACCTATTGATGCGAAGATATGGGAGTGGTACGAGCAGTACGGTGGATTCAAATGTGAGGGGTGGTAACGATGTGCCAACATGTGTTTCATAAACCCTCTCTTTAATAACGAGCACTATTTCTCTGTAAGACGGAGCAAATTTCCTAATAGCGTCTTATGTAGCCTCGCCTGTCTGAGTGAAGCTCCTTTATATAGAAGAAACTCAATCAGTTACGTATATGAAAGAGATGGAATTGGCAGAAATGGAGAGGGGATTTTTATAATGGATATTACAATTCCTTGTATATTCTGCAAGCACTTTAATAGGGACGAACGGGAGAACATGACCTGTGCGGCTTACCCTAATGGAATACCTAAAGAGATTCAGGAATTAAAAGTACTTCACACTGAGTCGTATCCCGCCGACAACGGAATCAAGTATGAGCCATTAAGTGAAAAGTATGACTATTTCAAATACTTTAAGGGAGAGATTCGACAATGAAAAAAGTAGTCGGAGCGTTATTGGCAGGTGTGGGTGTTGGTGCGGCGGGAGCAGTCGGGGTTGCAGGAGCGGTAGCAATTATTATTATTACTATTCTACTTAAACCTTTGTTTGCTCTCTTGGTAGGTTGGGTTATCGGGTTCGGATTAAAACTCATTGCAGGTTCATTCGTTGCTGGTGCGCTGAGTGCGATTTTCCACACAGCAATTGCAGCTTCTGCTTTGCCGCAAATCTTCGCAGGTATTGCATTGCTGGCTTCCTTTATTAAGCCTTCCCACAGTGTAGCAGACGAGCATGCAAATAAGGAAAAGGTTAAAACCAGTTTTGAAGACCTGAAGACAGGACTTCGAGACTCCCGCTAATCATAAGCCGACCATTATAGAGAGGTGACATGGATGATAGGATTCTTAAACAAGTGCCCCCACTGTGGGGCACGTTCTTCTTTTACACCTGAAGAGATGGAATGTGATAAGGCGTTGGTGCTATGGTGCAATCACTGTGGAAACTTCATCAATCAGACACTTACTATCGAGACTATCCGCAGGTGGTGGGTTCGGTACGACGAGGGTGAGGAATCTATCGTTCCTCCGATCAGCAAGTACAACCTTCAGAAACTCATGGAGATCGAACAGATGTTTAACGAGCAAGGTGAATGGATGGAGAGCATTGAGATTCACATTAAAGACTTTAAAGACTACCAGTATACAGACGAAGAGGGTGACTTTAAGAATGAAGGTTCAGATAACAGCTAATTTTTTCCTTGACAACGGTGAAGTTAAGAGGGTGGAATGGTTCGAGATTGACCCTAAGCTTAAAGGTAAGATTGTCGAGGATGGCGTAGATAAGCCTGTGGAAATAATCCTCAAAGCGGCTAAAGATGTGCAGGAAGAATACAAGAAAATATTTCGTAAGTATCAAAAGGAAGGTGAAGTATTCGCCGTAGAAAACATCTTGGGTGAGGTATCAGGGGTTCACTTTACAAAGGTGGCATACTGGACATTACAAGCGGAAGAAGTGAAAGAGGAGGCAACCGAGCCTATCAATAACACAACTATTTAATAGTAACGGAGCACGACGAAGTTACAGAATCAATCGCAACTACCAACTGGTATGGAGCGACCACTATAGGGACAGTAAAACAAACAACGGAGGTAACAACAATGACAAAACAGATTTCCTTTAAGCCTTTCGGTTTCCCTGTAGTGCCTAGCATGAACGGTGGTGACTTTCTTGCCATCATCCAAAAAGCCGCGCGCTATGACGAGACGGTCAAGTTAAATAAAGACTTATCGAAACGTGTCAAGGAATTAGAAAGCACTTTAGCTGAACAAACGCTTAAGTCAGAAGAAGCCTTCGTAGTCCCTTTGTTCCCGCAGGGTTTTGAATACTTCGGAAATGCCGGAGAACTTACCGACGGAGAGATTCAGGATGGTCTGGTTTCTGCTGCACAGGCAGAACTAGAAGCAGGTAAGTTCCACTTCATCGGAGCAGGAGATTCAGCCATCATACGTATGCACGATGTAGACCGTATCATCACGGTCGTAGCTCAAGGGTACTATGAGCACCAAGAGATCCTTCCTGATCGGAACACTAACGCTAACGGATGCGATGACCCCGACTGTATCTGCCAAATTTTTAAGTTCGCTCCGTCCATCTAGGTTACACTACCCCTCTTAATGGAGAGGTAAGTGAATGAGAACGGACAGAAGAAACAAGAAGTAAGAAAAGTAGATCCACCTGTACGTCATTAAACTCGTACCTATTGTGCTCCGTGGTGAGGATAGCCCCGCATGGAAGGTGGCAAGTTCTATCGTGAGAAGGACGGCAAGAAGTAAAGGTACAAAGACCCTCAGACGAAAGAAGGTAAAACTGATGATGGTCAAAAACGAAAACGCAATGATTCTGGGAAATAGTCCACTGTTGATATCTGATGTGGCTTCTTTGATTAAAGCAGGGGAGTTGGACAAGTCTATCCCATTTATGGCTTATAACCGAGCCACCCGTCGTACCGCTGAGAAGCAAGCAAAGAAGATGATTCGTCGCTCGAAGGACTAGATCTATAAGAAAAAAATGCAGGTACGCCATGAATGGTGTTTTAAAAACTGACTCTATATATGACTTCGTGTTTTGGCAAAAAGGTAAATGGAAGTCATCTATTAACGGTGGAGTAAATCGTAAATGCTAGGACACTTTAAACGCATTTTACCAGGAGGGATAAAATGGAAAGGGCTTATGTTTACACTCTTGGAGTTGTAGTAGAGCAAGTAGAGATGATTGAGAGTGCTATCCGGAATATGGAGCAAGCCATGCGGCATGTGTCGCCCGCCACGGTAGACGTAATTCGCAGGAACAAGAATCAGCTTGAATCATTGCTAGAACGCATCATGGATGCTAACGTATCTTCCACCCCTGCGCTTCAGGCTTCTATTGAGGGTAACAAGCAGTGTCTTCAGGACTGCTTCTCAGCAGACTACACAAACCGTCTCAGCACGATTAGGAGGACAAGACGATGAAAATTAAGTTCAGGGACGTTTATGGAATTCTTCAGAACAACAGGAAGGCTGTTTCTGATATGGGACTGGATTATACCAATGTGCTTGAAGGGGAGGGCAAGTGCCTTATCTCTGCGGAACTGGATGCCCTGAAAGAAAGCTACGGAGACCTGTACAATTCGGACATCAAATTGAACGAAAATATCGACGCTATCAGGAAAAAAGCTAACTCCTGTTTTGCCTGTTTAGACCTAATTTAGCTACGCAACTACGCCAAAGTATCCTCTTCCAATGATTGAGGTAACTTGTAAGAAATTCGAGACCTTCGGGTCTCTTTTTCTTTCGCATCTTTCTCCCTACATAACTCTACTACTGAGAGTAAAGGGAGAGTGATACAGATGAACATTGACCACAGAATAGCCGCAGGTTTGCTACTTAAAGAAGTTCCTGAGAAGCACATGAAGGAGATTCACTTCCAAGCGAACGGGAAGAGTATTTTCCTGAGTTCCATCACTGAAGAGAAATTGGTCTCTGAAGATAAGTTTGATATGTTCCAACACTGGATTGAAGAGACAGTAATCAACCTGCCTTCTTACGAGACCCTGTTGGAAGTTCTTGAAGCTGAAGGGAACATTGTCTAATGACAACTAACGTAAGAGACATGACGAACAACGAGTTCGTGACCGCCCATCAAAATCTTGTACACAGCGCATGCAAGCAGTATACGCCTTACTTGATGGGATTAAACATTCTTCCGGTGCAAGTCGTTGTTTTTTTCGATTAGAACGCAACATATTTGTACACTCTTCCGCACATTTATTTACCAATATTATACAATATTAACGCAGTGTCGTGTTGAATTGAATGTATAAAAAAATAGCTGTCGAGAAAGTCTCGACAGCCTGAAGACCCCGAAAGGGGTCTTTTCTTTTTGTTCGCATCTCCTACCATACATAGCCCGACTACTAGAGTATGAAGCAAATAACACGGTTTAATACCGGAAGGAGATGGGCTAAATGAGTGTTGTTAATACCCCCGAGATAGCCGATAACGAATTGGATATTGAGGTAACAGATGCCCAAGCCACAGGCAACCACAAGAAAATCAAGACGATGGATGACACTGTGTACAAAGCATTTATGGAGAGAAACGGCTTCGCAACACCTCAAGGACCGAAATTGAAGTGGAGCGATTTCAAAAAAAATCTTACAGCCAACGAGGATGGTGTCGTGGTTACTGCAGATGGTGAGGTAGTGAACTTTTTGAAAGCAGAAGACAGAAAGTTCGAGGTGAAGTAATAGTGCTGAGTCCCAACTACCTACATCTTAGGCAAGACAACTTGAAGGATATGCACAATATAGGACTCCTGAAAGCATGTAAAGAAGATGGAGAACTCATGGGCGAGTTCTTGAAAGCGAATAGAGACTTTATCTTCTCGATCATCAAGCATTTTAAAGGGAGTATCGAGGAACTTGTTTCAAAGTTTCGTATCACCGAGGACGAACTGTACCAACACGCGTGTATCGGCATACTCACTTCTATTAGAGACTTTGACTTTGATAGGGGCATTAAGTTTACGACCTTTGTCGTGCGCCCTATCCTCTGGGAAATCAATCAACTTCTTTATAGTGACTCTCAGTCTGTCCGGTTAAGTCGTGGTGCAGTTGCCCTCATTAAGAGGATGGCCGAGATTGAGGAATCTCTTGGGTATCGCCCCGCCGAGGATGAAATGTCCGAACTGCTTAAGGTGACTGTCGAACGCTATCGAGAGATTGCGATGTTCAGTGATGAACTTGAGCACTACGACGGTATGGAAAACTTCGAGTTCGCCAACAAGGACGAGAGAAGTATTGAAGAAGAGGTTACCAATCGTCTCTATGTAAAGCAATTACTAGAAGACCCCATGTTCACGGATTTCGAGAAGAAGGTCATGTGTTTAGTCTTGGAGGACGCAAGCAACAACAATACACAGATTGCGGAACGTCTTAACGTTTACCCGATGACGATTAATCGTACCTTGGCTCGAATTAGAAGTAAAATCGAGAGTCGTAAGTCTGACGTAAAAGAAGAGAAAACCAAGATTCCTTCCAAGTATGAACGGGAGATATCCATTCTCGCTCAGGAAACTAAGGAGCGTAATGAGAACCTTTGCATCGAAGATATCACGGAACTGCTTGAGGTCTGTGGTTACGACACCTCCACCTACTCGACAAGGGTTCTCTATTATATCCGTCAGAAAGCCAGCCAACAAGATGCTTAAATCAATCGCAAACATCGTAAAAGGCATTTTCGGTAAAAAGGTAACCCTGCAAGCACCTACTTACAGGAACTGGTTGAACAACTGGCTTGGGCTGAACATGAAGTGACACGAAGGGATGCTTTACTTGGTCTTCAGTTTCGACTGCAACACGGTGTACTGACTATGGAAAATATCGCCAGGATGCGGAAGCAATCATTGCTCATTGCTCATCACCAAGAGCTTCTAACTAAAGCCAAAGCTCACCGCAGTGACTTCCATGGACAAGTTGCCCAAGTCGAGACCGCAGTTAAGTTGGTTGACGGTCTGAAGACTGCTGTGGTGACTCCCGAAGAGGGTCTCAACTAATCCCTGAAGGGAGGTGAGAACCACATGGCAGACATTATCGTATCTGCGAAGTACGCTGTAGGTGACAAGATTATCGTCGGAAATGAGACGAGTAACCACATGGTCTAATACATCGTGAAAGTGCTGACGATTAAGAACATATTACCTGATGTTGATGAAGCTGGAAACGACATTATCACATACATGGTTGAAGTCTACTCCCCAACAAACACGGAAAATGCAAATGGACGTTAAGGCGCATGGCTTGCAACCACTCGAAGCCTTCACTGAAGCCTTCACAAACTACTAAGTAAGGAGGCGTATTTATTTACCCATAATCGGAGGAATTGTCAAATGACATCATTAAATTTTATGCACCTTGGTGCGTTCCATGTAAATTAATTGCTCCAACACTCTCTAAGGTTACTGTCGAGCGTGGGATTGATGTTGATTGTACTATCTGTGTTGAGGCTGCTTCCAAAATCGGGGTTGTGAGCGTTCCTACGGTGGGTCTTTAAAAGAAGGCAAAGAGGTAGGGCGTTTTACTGGCAATGCGCCTGAGCACGTGATTACTTCCTGTGTAGAAATAGCAATCCACGCCTAATAGAAAGGGGAACGAATATGAGAGAACGAGACTATCACGGCTGGAACATTGAGGTATATGACAACCAAACTTTCCTTTTAGGGGCTAACTTCAACACTAACGACCACATGGGCAAGAGAAATATCTACGTGTGCTTGTACTTCGGTAAATGGACAGTAACTATCGGAAAGTTCTATAAGTTCCCGAATGATTACGGTGACGAATGAAGCTGACTCTTTATTACAGCAACGACTGCGGTCACTGCCGACGCTTCCAGAAGACTCTCGACAAGATTGCTCAGGAACGACAGCAGGTCAGCGTCTCTAGGATTGAGTATGATCCTTCCATTCACACGGAAGTAAAGTTCATCCCGACAGTGGTTGTAAGCCACGGAGAGAGAGAACTAGGGCGTTTTAGCAGTGCTCTAGCAAAGAAGACAATCGACGCTTGGCTAGACCAATTAGAAGAATACATTAAATTTTACTTAGGGTAATAATACATGTTTTGTATGAAAAAGGTACTAGTGTTGCCATCCAGATAAATCCCCATATAATATAAGAAGTAATGTAATAAATTCACTTAAGTGCAAGGTGAACTTAAAATGCTTGCATTAAAAGTATTGATACTCAAGGCTTTTTTTGTGAAAAGAAAACTATACGCTATGCGTATGGTTCGGGATAGCTTTCAGCGATGTATGAAAAAAAAATTCCTCCTAATGTTAAAATAAATTTGGTTCGCCAACCGAATTTATCGACAATAAGAGGAATACAGATGTCATCTGATTTGAACAGTTTAGTACATACAAAATAGAATTGTAAGTATCATATCGTGTTTGCGCCAAAGTACAGACGCCAGGTTATTTACGGGAAATCAATACAGGATATTGGGAAAATACGAAGACAACTATGTGAGAGAAAAAACGTGGAGATTATTGAGGCGGAAGCATGCAAAGACCACATTCATATGTTGGTGAGCATCCTACCGAAGCTTAGTGTATCGGCGTTTATCTGATATTTAAAAGGAAAGAGCAGCTTGATGATCTTTGATTAACATGCAAATTTAAAGTATCGATACGGGAATCGGAAGTTCTGGTGTAAAGGATTTTACGTGGATACCGTTGAATGGAACAAGAAAGTGATACAAGAATATGTCCAATACCAATTGCAGGAAGATATCGTCGCGGAACAAATAACAATGGCGAAGTATATTGATCCGTTTATAGGAGAAGAAACAAAGGAACTACGAAAGAAGAAATAGAGGACCCCTTTAGGGGTATCCGAAAAAGTAGTGCGTTTGGCGAACCTTCAACGCCCTTTTAGGGCTGGCTAGTAACAAAGGCTTTCAGCCGCAGAACAAACCACCCGTTATACAGGTGAAGTGCACCCCTTAGAATAGACATTGGAAAACCCCCTAGGTTTAACCGATGAAATTCTAGGGGGTGCATTTTTTATGGCGATAAAGGGACAAAAGTTTAATACTTATTCGGAGAAGATTAAAAAAGAGGCCATTCGTCTACATACTGTTGAAGGATGGACTTATCGAAAGATTAATGAACATTTGGGGATTCATGAACCGGGACGAATGAAGAGATGGATGCGAAAATACCGGGAGCAAGGCGAGTTCGGACTGATGGATCAGCGAGGTCGCCGAAAAGAATACATAAATCAAGACAGCTATGTGCAAAACCTGAAACGGGAGAATGAATTGCTAAAAAAAGTGCTTGGTAACCTGGAAGGAGGAAGCAAACAAGAGAGATTTCAGATCATGGAAAAAGTAGCGGCATACGGTGATATCCAGAAACTATGCCATGTGTTTGGCGTGTCCCGGAGTGGGTTTTATGCCTATGTAAAACGTAAACGAATCGATCGCGATGCAAGGGCGAAGAAACAGGTGCTTCAAACGTATCAACGATATGAAGGCAAATATGGTTATCGACAGCTCCAGTTATTCCTTTGGCGAGATCAAGGAATTTGGATGAACCACAAAAAGATGCTCCGCCTGATGCAAAGGCTCGGTATTCAATCTCGAATCCGTCGTAAACGACGCTCCAGCAGCTCGTATGCACCTGCGCAGCGTGTAGCAGAGAACCTCTTGAAGCGCGACTTCCGTGCGGAAAAGCCGAATCAGAAATGGGTAACCGATATTACCCAGTATAGTGTGGGAGAGCTCTGGGTATATCTTTCAGCCATTAAGGATCTGTTTAATAACGAAATTGTGGCTTACGAAATAGGCGAACGCAACGACAATGAACTAGTGCTCCGCACATTTAGTAAGGCGTTTGCGAAGCAAAAAGACGTGACCGGACTGATCGTTCACAGCGACCAAGAGTTCCAGTACACGTCTCATGCTTACCACGACATGCTGCCAAAGGTTGGCGCCCGAATCAGCATGTCTCGCCGAGGAAATTGTTATGACAATGCCTCTATGGAGAGTTTCTTCAGCCTAGGGTCTTTTTATAATGTCTACTAAATGGGGTCTTGACCAAAGCACCGAGGGGTTTTTCTTTTTGTGGTGAGGGGATTAAAAAAGCCAGGCAGGATAGTATCCAACCTAGCTTTATATCTATAGGAACTCAGTCCTTAATTTCTGATAAGTAGTACTCATATAACTCGTCAATAGAAGAATTAGAAAGTAAGTGAGTGACTGCTTCAATCGATTTTCTTTTCCAATCAAACCAGCGCATTTCTTTTAACTTCATGATTTCTTCTTCGGAGAAACGCTTCCTAATTTCTTTTGCAGGATTGCCACCAATTATCGTGTAAGGGGCGACATCTTTTGTTACAACTGAGCCTGCTGCAACAATCGCACCTTCACCAATGGTAACACCCGGCATAATCATGGCATTCATACCGATCCATGCATCGCTTTCTATAATGGTATCTCCCTTGGGTGAGAAGGAACGGCTAATTTGATCAGCAAATGGATAGACAGTGATCCACTCCGCATGATGATTGTTATTTCCTCCCATAAGAATGACGACACCAGCTGCAATACATACATAATTACCAATAATTAAGCGGTCTATTTGCCATCCGAATTCATCAATGGGGTTGAATAAGCTCCTCGATTTGTCATCTCCCCATAAATATCTCACGCATCCGTCTTCAAAAGATGAACTGTTATCATAATAACCGGAGTAATAAGAGTAATCGCCAACTTCGATTAATGGATTGGTTACAATGTCCTTTAAATACTTAATTTCAGACCAGTGATTCAATTGGTTTATATTCATTTTAGTTTCCTCGCTTCTAAAGTTATATTTCTGGGCAACTTAGAAGCGTGATGCGGTAGCCACATTCTTTAGTTTTTTTAAACGACGAATCATCTGAATCATCCTTCCATAAGATATGAGGGCGATTATAACAATGCCCTCTTTATTTGTCAATCCAATTTTAATAAAGTGATGTCAGTGTGGATCCCTCATATAATGAAGAAAAAATTCAGGAAGAGAAAATATAGACAGAACACGTGCCCACCATTTGGAAGGATGGATACATCATGTTTGACTAAAACGGGGAAGGGAATAAGAATGTTAAGAGGAAGCTGGCATTCGTAGCATAAGTTTTGGCATATTAGTGTTAAGGCTTTTTATGTAGTCAATAAGAAATAGAATGGTTAATTAAAATATGACCATATCGTTGAAGCGAGAGTATGTTTTAATTCTTTGCTCTATTTTTACAGTATCTATATGTTGATAGTTTCATATAAATGCGTTATAATTCATTTATATTTTTAGAAATTAAATTTTGAACAATTAATTGGAGATGTTAATATGGAACAAGAGAAGCAACTGGTTGCCGCACAGCGGACATTTTTTTATACAGGACAAACTAAGTCTATTGAGTACCGTATTCGTGCTCTTCAGCAATTAAGACAGGGAATTGAGAAGTATCAGCAACGTATTCTAGACGCACTTCGTGCGGATCTAAATAAATCAGCTACAGAGGCTTATGGCTCTGAGATTCGGATCGTGTTGGGTGAACTGGATTTTGCATTGGAACATTTGGAGGAATGGGCTACACCAAAACCTGTGCCTACAAATTCTGCTATACCTGATGGCACAAGCTTAATTTATCCTGAACCTTATGGAGTTGCTCTTATTATTGCACCTTGGAACTATCCGTTTCAATTAGCTTTCGGCCCTCTAATTGGAGCCATTGCTGCGGGTAACTGTGCCATTATTAAGCCGTCTGAATTAACCCCAACCGTGTCACGTCTAACTTATGATCTGATTCATGAGATATTTCCTAGTGAGTACATGGCAGTTATGGAAGGGGAAGTGGAGACGAGTACGGCATTGTTGAAAGAAAAGTTAGATTATATTTTCTTTACAGGCAGTACAGGTGTTGGCCGCATTGTTATGAAGGCAGCTGCTGAGCATTTGACTCCAGTTACGTTAGAACTAGGTGGTAAGAGCCCGGTCGTTGTTCATCAGGATGCGGATTTGAAGCTGGCAGCTCAGCGCATTGTTCGCGGTAAATTTCTGAATGCTGGTCAAACCTGTGTCGCTCCGGATTATTTACTTGTACATGAGGATGTTCATGACAAATTAATGGAATTGATCGGTGCAGAAATTCAGGATAAATTTGGAGATGATGTGATGAAAAATGCTGATTTTCCGCACATTGTCAACGCACGTAACTTTGATCGTTTATCGGTGTTGCTCCAAGATGGCAAAGCAATGATCGGTGGACGTTCTGAACGTGATCAGCTGCTCATTGAACCAACAGTTCTGGGGGGAGTGGATTGGAAATCCCCAGTGATGCAAGAAGAGATCTTTGGTCCAATTCTTCCTGTATTTAAGTATACCGACCTCGCTCCCATGTTAGATGAGATTGTTCGTCGTCCAAAACCACTGGCATTATATCTCTTCACTCAGGATGAGGATCTGCAGAATCAGGTTCTGAATCAAGTATCTTTTGGTGGTGGTTGTATTAATGATACTTTGTCTCATATGACATCACATTATCTCCCGTTTGGCGGTGTAGGGGAAAGTGGAATGGGTTCCTACCATGGTAAACAGAGTTTTGATGTGTTCTCTCATCATAAAAGCATTCTTAAACGCAGCGAATAATCGACTAACTTAGAACAATATAAGTAGTATAAGAAAAAAGAGGTTGTCCCGTTCAAGGGGACAACCTCTTTAAGTATCTTATTGTGAGACCACTGTACAACTTCAATACATATTAATGAATATCACGGAAAAGGCCAATGACTTTGCCCAGGATGCTAACGTGTTTCAAACGCAACGGTTCAAAAGTCGAATTTTCCGGTTGAAGACGAATATGATCTTTCTCTTTGTAGAACGTTTTTACCGTTGCTTCATCGTCTTCAGTCATGGCTACTACGATATCGCCGTTATCTGCAGTTTGCTGCTGACGTACGATAACATAGTCTCCGTTAACAATGCCTGCTTCAACCATACTGTCTCCCACGACCGAAAGCATAAATACTTTCTGTTCGCCTACATAATGAGTAGGAAGAGGGAAGTAATCTTCGATATTTTCTGTTGCTGTGATTGGAACCCCTGCAGTAACTTTACCCACGACAGGAATGCGAGCAACGCTGTGAGCAAACTGATGTGAATGCTCTGACTCTTCCTGGCTAAGTAGTTCAATGGCTCTTGGTTTGGTTGGGTCACGTCTAATCAGACCTTTCTTCTCCAAACGATCCAGATGTCCATGAACTGTAGAGCTGGAGGCCAATCCAACGGCTTCACCAATTTCGCGTACGGAAGGAGGATACCCCTTCAACCGGACTTCATTGCGTATAAACTCCAGAATAGCCTGTTGCCTGCTGGATATCTTCGACATACCGTATCAACCCCATTTTAGTAACGTTTGGGAAAATTATAACATAGAACCTCCGTTCGTACAAACATAAGTTCTAAATAAAATGCTATAAAATCAATGTTTTTTTGCAAATTAAAAATGAAAATTTTCTTTTCGTCTAATCAAATACTGCAAATGACAGTTCCCCTACAATAGAAGAAAGATAATGGAATGTAGTATGTAACAAAAAAAGCGAACAATTGTTCTAAAAAGTTATTGTACAAAACAAGTGTTCGTGTTATATTGATTTCAACGGATAGGAACAAACGTTTGGAGGTCGATATTTAATGAGATATTCTACTTATCAAAGCATTTACGAACCGGTGCATTCAGATGTGGTTGAAACTAACATAAGGAATTTTAAGAAGGTTTTTGCAAAAGGTAATGTCCCAACTTGGGTCTTGAAATTAATAATCGTAAGCTTAATTATACTGGTTGGATGCAGTACAGTACTCACTGTGTTCGCTGGCAATGAGAACGATTTGTTGCCTGGAGGGAAGATGGCAGTTTCACAAGGAGATACGCTATGGAGTATATCATTGGAGCACAAACCTGAAACAATGGATACACGTGTATATATAGAAGCAATCAAGAAAGTGAATCAACTTCATTCAACTTCGATACAGGTGGGGCAAGTCTTAATACTGCCTCAATTCACAGAATAAAACTGCACATCCACACGCACTAATGCGTGTCAGCTTGACAAGCTGCCCTTATCATGTCAAAGTTAATATGACTTTGTATTTTTGGAGGGGACAAGCTTGGATATAGATAGTCTGGTAGCACGTATTAATGAATTGGCCCGTAAGCAAAAATCCACTGGCTTGACAGAGGAAGAGCTCGCAGAACGTGCCAAGCTTAGAGAAATCTATTTGAATAACATTCGTAGCAATTTCAGACAACAACTGGATTCAATTGAAATTGTAGATGACGAGAACGATCAGGGCCACCAAGGCAAACTCAAACATTAAGGAAACCTAATGATATCAATATGATATTTAGGTTTCTTCCTGTTATCTAGAGGTTGCAAATTATAGGGGGAAATGTTGGTTTACAGTTATGTAAGCCGATACAAAGAACATCTAAGGGGGATTCTCATGTCGCGTTCGTTCGAGAGAACGGTTCGGAAAAATTCTAAGCAGTTGAATCAGCAACGTAAAAAGAGCGGTCAACCGGTTTCCGGTACACCAGGTGAGGACGTATTTAAAGGACGCAGCCTTCTGTTTCCTATTTTCCTGATCGGACTAGCATTTCTGTATCTCTTTATGAGTACATTTCTTGTCAAAGCTCCGATGACCACTTGGGACTGGGTGACCATGTTGCTATATGTATTTTTGGCAGTCATCTTCATGCTCCGTCGCCCTTATGTCAAAATAGGAAGTAATCGGATTTTGACGACAAAAGGGAACCGTGAGCGTTCAATTGGAGTCGACGATATTGTGAAATTCAGAATTGAGCCAGGTACAGTTGTGATTGAGCATAATGCACGAGGTAAGAGATGGGTATTTACCAAACTACTTAATCGTTATGATACCGATGCAATCACTGAACGTCTTCTGAAATTTGCCAAAGCACATCAGATCACCGTGGAAACATACGAGAAAAAGTAATTATTGCATAAAGGGGAAGATGACCGAAATGGCGTTAAAAGCGATTTTGTTCGACCTAGATGATACTTTACTGTGGGATGAGCGCAGTGTTCGAGAGGCTTTTCATGAAACTTGCCTGATTGCAGCTCAAGAGACTGGTGTTAAACCTGAAGACCTTGAGGAAGCTGTTCGTAATGAGGCACGTAATCTGTATGAATCCTATGAAACTTTTACGTTTACCAAAATGATTGGGATTAACCCGTTTGAAGGTCTTTGGGCCAACTTCACGGGTGGGGATCAACCTGAGTTTCGCCAGTTGGAGCAGCTTGCACCCGCATATCGAAAAGAATCATGGCATCGTGGCTTGTTAAAGCTGGGTGTTGATCGTGAAGATCTGGCGGAACGACTTGCCTCACAATTTGGGGCTGAGCGGAGATCAAGACCCCATGTCTATGAAGAAACGATGGAAACGTTGAGTCATCTACAAGGGAAGTTCAAGCTTTTGCTTTTAACTAACGGCTGTCCTGCTTTACAGCAAGAGAAGCTTGATGGCGTTCCTGAATTGGCTCCTTTCTTTGATGAAATTATTATCTCGGGTACGTTTGGTAAAGGAAAACCTGATCCTTCGATCTTCGAGCACGCATTGAATAAGCTGGGAGTTCAACCTGAGGAAAGTATGATGGTTGGAGATAAGCTAACGACTGATATTCGTGGAGCGTTGTCTGCAGGTATTCAATCTGTTTGGATTAACCGTGAGAATAAAGAGAATACCGAATCGTATGTGCCTGACCATCAAATCAAGCATTTATCCGAATTGGAACGAATCATTGCTGAATTCTCAATGAGTGCATCATAAAATCGTGTTTTTAATGTACTACTCAAACATTGTTAGGTTTATGAGATGTAATTTATCCATAAAACCTAACAATGTTTTTTTGTTTTGGGGCAGTTTGAACCATATTATAATAACAAAATACAATTTTTTTTACTAAAAGTTATTGAAATTATAGAACTGCTGATTTAGAATATAACTAACATACTAGTATGACTAGTATGCGAATGAATACAGTGAATATCTGTTGACTTACTTGAATGAAGTGGAAGCGGGAGTTATTCGCTATAATTTTCACATCGTTTGTAAGCGCTTTACATAATCGAAGTGAACCATTTAGTTCTGGAAATACATCATGAAGTAGTTAGTGAGAAATTGAGGGTAAGCATCTTATCTGATATGTATCTCTAGTGATTCCTAGAATTGATATCGCTTACATTTTTCTTGTTTGGTTTATTCTGCAGGTGGGGGTGAAGTGCATCTGATTACTTGTCTTCTACAAAAAGAAGAGATGATAAAAAATGATCGAAAACGCTTTTATTTTATCAAGCTAAGGATCGGAGTGAAATAACATATGGAGTCGGAAACCGCTAAAACCACGCTAACGATGACATCTTTACGTAAAGAAAGCAGGTTAAGAACTGTTACAGCACTGCTTCGCAAAGATTGGCAGCTGTACTCACTGTTAATTCTTCCAATTATCTATCTTATTATTTTCAAATATGGGCCCATGCTCGGTAATGTAATCGCATTTAGACGATTTGTACCAGGAGGCAGTATTTTTGGAGAGACGTGGGTTGGATTCAGGTATTTTCAGATGTTCATTCAAGACCCAACCTTTTGGAAAGTATTTGGGAACACACTTATGCTCGGTGGACTTGCGTTACTTTTCACCTTCCCAGTCCCGATCATTTTTGCTTTGCTGCTGAATGAGGTGAAAAGCAAACGTTTCAAAAAGTTTGTGCAGACCGCATCGTATCTTCCGCACTTCTTGTCCATCGTTATCGTTGCCGGAATGATTCTGCAATTAACGGCAGTTAATGGCTCCATTAACGGAATGGTATCATTCTTTACTGGAGACAGCATTCCTTTCATGCAACGTGCGGAATGGTTCAGAACAATCTATATCACCTCTGAGGTTTGGCAAGGTATGGGGTGGGGAGCCATTCTATATTTGGCTGCATTAACAACAATTGATGATTCTTTGTATGAGGCTGCGCGGATTGATGGTGCGAACCGTTGGAAGCAAACCCTCCATATAACCATACCAGGCATTTTGCCAACGATCGTTACATTGCTGATTTTGAACATGGGTAATTTCCTTGCGGTTGGATTTGAGAAAATCTTGCTCCTTTACAATCCGCTGATCTACGAGACATCTGACGTGATTTCTACTTATCTGTACCGGGTAGGTTTGCAGTCCAGCAATTTTAGCTATGCTACCGCCATTGGTTTGTTCGAATCCATTATTGGACTGATCCTGGTATTCTCGGTTAATGCAATTTCACGCAGACTGACACAACGAAGCTTGTGGTAAAGGAGGAGCAATATGCTGGAATCAAAATCATACAAAGTATTTAAAGTTTTCAATGCCATCTTTCTGCTGCTTGTGGTATTCATCACGCTCTATCCGTTTCTGAATGTCGTGGCCCAGTCTTTCAGCAGCGAGGCTTATATCAATTCAGGCAAGGTGAGCATTATCCCAAGAGGATTTAATGTGGAAACCTACAAGACCATCTCACGCGATAGCATGTTCTGGACCAACTACAAAAATACAATTATATATACCGTTGTTGGTACTTTGATTTCCATGTTCATGACGACCATCTTCGCTTATGCCTTATCCAAGAAAAGATTGATGGGACGTAAATTTTTGACGATGTTCGCCGTGTTCACGATGTTTTTCAGTGGAGGTTTGATTCCTAACTATGTTCTGATTAACTCTCTGGGCTTCAATAATACGATGTGGGCATTGGTTGTGCCTGGTGCAATCAGTATCTATAACATGTTAATTATGAAATCATTTTTCGAAAACATGCCTGAAGAGCTTGAGGAAGCGGCAGCTATTGACGGTTTGAATACGTATGGCATTTTGTTGCGGATCATTCTACCACTGAGTAAAGCTGTCATGGCAACAATGGTTCTGTTTTACGCTGTGGGACATTGGAACTCCTGGTTTCCAGCCTTCCTGTATCTCGACAAAAAGGAACTGTTTCCCGTTACGATCTACTTGCGCAACATGATTGCAGGTGCAACTGGCGGTGCTTCGGCTGGTGCTTCAGCGGATAATCTGACTCAAATTTCTGCAAATATCAAATCGGTCACGATGGTACTCACCATTTTGCCTATTTTAACGATTTATCCATTTGTTCAAAGATATTTTGTAACCGGTATCATGTTGGGATCTGTTAAACAGTAATCCTAACCCGATATAGTTCAACATCTTGATTGTAAGGCCAATCTAAACCACATGCAGGGGGAGAATTAAATGAAACATAGACCACGTAAGCTTGTAGGCAAGATGGTATTGGCAACAATGATGAGTGTCGTTCTGGCAGCATGTAGCAGTGGTGCTGGTGGAGAGAAAGTTGAGCCAGAATCCAAGGGGGCCATGGAATCATACGGTGTAGGAGAAACCTTCAAAGCGGCTGAACCATTTAATCTATCTATTCTGTACAGCGACCAGCCAGCATACCCGTACAAAAAAGACTGGCTCCTGTTTCAAAAAATCACGGAAAAAACCGGAGTCACGCTGGAACCTACCATCGTTCCGATGAGTGACTATTCCCAGAAAAGATCTCTTCTAATCAGCTCTGGAGATGCCCCGTTGGTTATTCCGAAAACCTATCCGGGTGAAGAATCTGCTTTTGTATCCTCTGGTGCGATTTTGCCCGTGAGTGACTATGTTGATTTGATGCCAAATTTCAAAGATAAGGTTGAGAAATGGGGACTCCAAGATGAACTTGAGGGTCTTCGACAAGAAGATGGAAAATATTATGTACTCCCAGGCTTACATGAAGAGGTTTGGCCGGACTATACCCTTATTGTGAGAACTGATATTTTTGAGAAAAATAACATTGCCATTCCAAAAACTTGGGACGAATTGTATGATGCAGCCAAAAAGCTGAAAGAAATCTATCCAGATTCAACTCCGTTCTCAGATCGTTTCCAATTTAACAGTACATTGAATATTGCTGCTACCAGTTTTGGAACGAAAGCTGGGTGGGGATTTGGAAATGGTTTAACGTATAAAGAAGATCAGGATGAATTTGTATACACTTCGACTACACCGGAATACAAGGAAATGTTAACTTACTTTAACAAGCTTGTATCGGAAGGGTTGCTGGATAAGGAAAGCTTCACCCAGGACGATGACCAGGCTATTCAAAAGTTTGTTTCTGGAAAATCCTTTATTATTAACGGTAACTCGCAAACGGTAGTGCTTCATCGTAACGATATGAACAAAACGTTGGGAGAAGGGAATTTCTCCATCGCCAAAATTACAGTTCCTGGTGGTCCAAAAGGTCAATTGATGTCCGGATCCAGACTTGAAAACGGTGTCATGATTTCCGGGAAAATTAAAGACAACGAGAATTTCAAAGCAACCATGCAATTTATTGACTGGTTATACTATAGTGATGAAGGTCAGGAATTTGCCAAATGGGGAGTAGAAGGCGAAACCTTCACCAAACAGGATGGCGTTCGTAAATTGGTAGAAGATGTGAACTATAACGGATTGAATCCAAAAGGTACGAAGGACTTGCGTATTGATTACGGATTCTCCGGTGGTGTGTTTGCCTATGGAGGAACGACAGACTTGTTGCACTCCATGTTTAGTGAGGAAGAGCTGAAATTCCAGCAAGACATGAAAGATATCAAAGAAGTGATCCCTGCCGAGCCGCCAATTCCTTACTCAGATATTGATCGTGAACAGGTGACACTGCTTAGTACACCGCTCAAGGATTTCTCGGATCAAAATACGCTTAAATTTATTCTGGGAGAACGTAATCTTTCCGAGTTTGATGCATTTGTAAAAGAGCTGGAGAGCCAAGGCTTGCCTCAGTATATGCAGCTTTCCAATGACACATATAAGAAGTACAAAGAAAACAAGCAACAATAGTTCTGAACTGAAATTTGCCCGTTGCCGTTTCATTTAGGGAATTTTAGTGGAACGGCAAATTGTGCTAAGATGGATGAATATGGCTGAGAGGAAGAGGTTAAGGCATGTCACTTAATCAAAAGATTAGAGGTTCGACCCGGGCTTATTCATACAATCTGATAAAGGAACGGATTCTGCACCTTGAACTTGAGCCTGGTACCAAGATTTCCGAGAAGGAAATTGCGGATGAATTGCAAGTAAGCAGAACACCAGTACGTGAAGCTTTTATGAAGCTTGCCGAGGAAGAATTACTGGATATCATTCCACAGAGTGGTACCATTGTCTCCCATATTAATCTGGAGCATGTTGAAGAAGGCCGGTTTATGAGGGAGAAGATGGAGAAGGAAATTGTTACGCTGGCTTGTGCTTCTTTTCCGGAAGAATTCAGATTCAGACTTGAAACCAATATTGCTATGCAGGAAGTATGTATAGGAAAAAATAATTTTTATCGGCTTTTTGAATTAGATGAAGAGTTTCATCAGATATTGTTTCAAGGCACAGGAAAAATGAGAACTTGGAAAATGCTGCAGCAGCTCAATATTCCCTTTAATCGCCTTCGTTTATTACGTTTGTCTGAAGATTCCGATGCAGAGGTTATTATTTCACAACATAAAGAAATATACCGGCTTATTACGGAACGTGAAACCGAGCGAGCTGTTGAAGTTATGGAAGCACATCTCAGACTAGTTGTTGTTGAACAAGAGAAGATGAAGGCAAAATATCCACATTATTTTATATAGGACATCTAATGTTGTATACTATCTGAATATGAAGAAACCCCTGTTCGAATTGAACAGGGGTTTGTTGAGCAAATAATAGAATTTGCTTATTAGGCTTGTTTGATAAACGTTGGATCTGGGTAAGGATCTGCGATCCAGCCATCTTTTTCAATGAACAGACGTACAGCAATGATTTGTTTGTTCTCCATCAATGTGAAGAAGTGTGGGGTGTTCTCAGGTACCGAGATAACGTCTCCAGGAGACAATTCTACATTAAAGTAACCTACATCATCTGTAGCTTTGATAACAAAGATTCCTTTGCCGGCTACAATAGCACGGATTTCATCTTCAGCATGAGTATGAATCTCTTCGAATTTGGCAAGCTTCTCTTCAATATCTGGTGTTTGTTCAGACAGCGTAATGACATCCCAGATTTGGTACCCGCGACGTGCAGCCAAGTCTCTGATTTCATAATCAAATGTTTTTAGTACTTCTTCTTTTTGTTCATCAGTGAGTCCAAAGTTGTTTTGCAGATCAGTGTTTAATTTGGACGCGTCCCATTTTTCAAATAATACTTCATATTTGTTTAAGAAATTTCGAACATTTTCGTCTCCAGTGATACGTTCGTTCGTATTTCGGATTACAATTTCAGCCATATTCTTTCCCTCTTTTCCACTTGGTTTAATCGCTATTATATCGGATTCCACTATTTTTGTCGATTCACAAATTCATTCGGACTTCATAAAAACCGCCTGGGGACTGATCAAACCCGATCTTTCACATTAAGTTAGTTTCTGTTAAACTAAGATTTAACGTTTTGCGGAGGTGACGATATTGGACAAGCTTAGCCTACATGATGCATTAAAACAACGAATATTGATCCTCGACGGTGCAATGGGGACCATGATTCAACAAGTTGATCTCACTGGCGCAGATTTTGGCGGAGAAGACCTGGATGGATGTAATGAAATGCTTGTGCTTACACGTCCGGATCTAATCCAGCGTATTCATGAGGAATATCTGGAAGCCGGTGCTGACTTGATTGAAACAAATACGTTTGGTGCAACTTCTGTTGTACTTGCTGAATATGACATTCAGGACCGTGCAATTGAAATTAATCTCGAAGCAGCCAGAATCGCAAAAGCTGCCGTGGATCGATTTTCGACACCGGAGTCTCCACGTTATGTGGTAGGTGCAATGGGACCTACAACCAAAACGCTGTCAGTAACGGGTGGAGTAACTTTTCAAGAGCTCATCGACAGTTATTTCGAGCAAGCGCTTGCTTTAATTGAGGGAGGCGTTGATGCGTTGCTGCTCGAAACCTCACAAGACACGCTTAATGTAAAAGCAGGTAGCATTGGAATTCAACAGGCATTCGAGCAAAGCGGCATCAAACTTCCTCTGATGATCTCAGGAACGATCGAACCGATGGGTACAACCCTAGCTGGTCAGAACATTGAGTCTTTTTATATATCCTTAGAACACCTTAACCCAATTTCAGTGGGACTAAACTGTGCTACAGGTCCGGAATTTATGCGTGACCATATTCGATCACTTTCCGGTATGGCTTCAGTTGCAGTAAGTTGTTATCCGAATGCAGGTCTTCCGGATGAGAATGGTAATTACCATGAATCCCCGGATTCGCTTGCTCAGAAGATCGGTGCTTTTGCCGAACAAGGCTGGTTGAACATCGCGGGCGGCTGCTGTGGAACAACACCTGCACATATTCGGGCAATGCGGGATACACTTGCCAAGTACCCTCCCAGAGAAATGAACGGAACACATCCACCAGCGTTGTCAGGAATAGATCCAGTCTACGTCGAACAGGACAATCGCCCTTACATGGTTGGGGAACGTACGAACGTACTTGGATCACGAAAATTCAAGCGTCTTATTGTTGAAGGTAAATATGAAGAAGCTTCAGAAATTGCTCGGGCTCAGGTGAAAAATGGGGCACATGTTGTCGACGTTTGTGTTCAAGACCCGGACCGTGAAGAAGCTGAAGACATGGAGAAATTCCTTGAACTTGTTGTCAAAAAAGTAAAGGTGCCACTTATGATCGATACGACAGATGCAGCCGTCATCGACCTTGCACTGCAATACTCTCAGGGTAAAGCGATAATTAACTCCATTAACCTTGAGGACGGCGAGGAAAAGTTCGAGCTGGTCACTCCGCTCTTGCATAAATACGGCGGTGCTGTCGTTGTTGGAACGATTGATGAACGCGGTCAAGCCATTAGTCGTGAGGACAAGCTGGAGGTAGCCAAGCGGTCTTACGATTTGCTGGTGAACAAATATGGCTTAAAAGCCGAAGACCTGATTTTTGATACCCTGGTGTTTCCAGTAGGGACGGGCGATGAACAGTATATCGGATCGGCGAAAGAAACAATCGAAGGTATTCGTGTCATTAAAGAAGCGATGCCTGAATGTCATACGATACTGGGGATCAGTAACATTTCATTTGGATTGCCTGAAGCTGGGCGTGAAGTGCTGAACTCTGTATTTTTATATGAGTGTACCAAAGCAGGTCTCGATTATGCCATCGTCAACACCGAGAAGCTGGAGCGTTATGCATCCATTCCCGAAGAAGAGCGCAGACTCTCGGAAGAGCTGTTATATAATACGAATGATGAAACACTGGCTGCTTTCGTAGCCGCGTTCCGTAACAAAAAGGTTGAGAAAAAAGAAAAGATTTCGAACCTGTCGTTGGAAGAACGTCTCGCATCGTATGTTGTTGAAGGAAGCAAAGAAGGTTTGCTGCCCGATCTGGAGCAGGCACTCGCCAAATATACAGCCCTTGAAGTAATCAATGGCCCGTTGATGCGGGGCATGGAAGAAGTAGGGCGACTGTTTAACAATAATGAGCTGATCGTAGCAGAAGTGCTTCAGAGCGCGGAAGTTATGAAGGCTTCGGTTGCTTATTTGGAACAGTTCATGGAGAAAAATGAGACGTCAGTTAAAGGAAAGATTATTTTAGCGACGGTCAAAGGCGATGTGCATGACATCGGCAAAAACCTGGTGGAGATCATCCTTTCCAATAACGGTTACCGGATCATTAATTTGGGTATAAAAGTACCACCAGAGCGAATTATCGAGGCATACAGAGAAGAGAAAGTCGATGCTATCGGTTTATCCGGTCTGTTGGTGAAATCGGCACAACAGATGATTCTAACCGCTCAGGACTTACGCACAGCAGGTATTGATGTGCCTATTATGGTTGGTGGAGCGGCATTGACACGCAAATTCACCAAGAATCGTATACGCCCGGAATATAACGGCATGGTTGTATATGCAAAAGATGCGATGGATGGCCTGGATTTGGCCAACAAGCTGATGAATCCAAGTACTCGTGAAGTGATGCAGCTGGAGATGGACGCTGAAAAAGAGGCGGACGCAGCTGGCGCAGAAACCGTTACATCACTTCCCGAGCTTACACGGGTAGAGCGTTCGGATATCGCAGTAGACAATCCGGTTCTCGTTCCACCGGATCTGGAACGACATGTGATGCGCAACTATCCGCTATCACACATATTACCGTATGTGAACATGCAGATGTTGCTAGGTCACCATCTTGGTTTGCGTGGCTCAGTAGAGCAGTTGCTTGCTTCGGGTGATCAGAAAGCCACTGACCTGAAAGCGGTAGTGGATGATATTATGCAGGAAGCTGTTCGTGACGGGATTATTCAGGCGCATGCGATGTATCGTTTCTTCCCGGCTCAGTCCAGTGGTAACAGCGTCATCATCTATGACCCGGAGAATACAAGTAATATCTTGCATACATTCACGTTCCCTCGTCAAAAAGTTGAACCATACCTGTGTCTTTCCGATTTCTTAAAGCCAGTGGAATCCGGACAAATGGATTACGTTGGTTTCATGGTCGTAACGGCTGGGCATGGTGTACGGGAGTTATCGACAGCTTGGAAGGAGCAAGGTGATTATCTTCGTTCACATGCTCTGCAATCCGTAGCGCTTGAAGTAGCAGAGGGATTAGCTGAGCGGGTTCATCATATGATGAGAGATATCTGGGGATTCCCGGATCCAGCACAGATGACCATGAAGCAACGTCATGGAGCACGCTATCAGGGAATCAGGGTATCATTCGGATATCCGGCTTGTCCCGACTTGGAAGACCAAGGCCCACTGTTCAAGTTGTTACAGCCTGAGGATATTGGTGTGGAATTGACTGAAGGTTTCATGATGGAACCTGAAGCATCGGTATCGGCGATGGTATTCAGCCATCCGCAAGCGAAGTATTTTAACGTGGATAAGGCTTAAAAGTAAAAGGTCAGGCAAAGCCCTCCGCATTGTCGGAGGCTTTTTGCTGGCAGCAGAAAGAGGTGCGATCCAGATGGAACTATATTTCCTGGGAACTAACGCTGGTGTACCTACGCTTCAGCGGAATGTAACTTCCATAGGGCTGCGCATGTTGGATGAGCGCAG
The DNA here is from genome assembly GCF_032399705.1 of Paenibacillus sp. BIC5C1. Classification (NCBI taxonomy): domain Bacteria; kingdom Bacillati; phylum Bacillota; class Bacilli; order Caryophanales; family Paenibacillaceae; genus Paenibacillus; species Paenibacillus sp. BIC5C1. The sequence continues at coordinate 4,308,388 of NZ_CP135922.1, read as the reverse complement.
AGCATTGTGGTTGTTTGACTGCGGGGAAGGAACCCAGCATCAGATTTTAAGTTCTCCCCTTAAATTGAGCAAATTGGAGAAAATATTTATCACCCATTTACATGGAGATCATGTATTTGGACTACCAGGTCTGCTCTCCAGCAGAGCATATCAGGGTGGCACTACACCGTTAACGGTGTATGGACCGCCAGGAACTGAACGAATGATCATGACAACCATGGAGCTGAGCCAATCACGGCTAAACTATGAACTAAGCATTGTGGAACATACAGGCGGAGTGCTTTTCGAAGATGAGAGCTTCATTGTAGAATCTGCGTTGCTAGAACATCGTATCGACAGTTATGGATATCGGATTACCGAAAAGGATCGTCCAGGCAGTCTGGACCCTGCAAAACTGGCTGAGTATGGCTTGAAGCCGGGGCCGCTATTTGGTCGCTTGAAACGGGGAGAAACGATTACCCTCGACAACGGGGACTTCCTTCGTCCAGAAGATGTGTTGGGTGCACCCAAGCGAGGTATGGTCATTACCATCTTGGGCGATACACGCCCGTGTGACAATGTGCAGCCGCTCGCTCTAAATGCGGATGTTCTTGTACACGAAGCTACGTTCCTGCATGATTTGGCTGATACGGCACATGAGTACTATCATAGTACTTCGAAGCAAGCGGCTGAGGCGGCGAGAGCGGCAGGTGCGGGACAGCTGATCATGACCCATTTTAGCTCTCGTTACAAAGATGAGGATCAGTTGCAGCCACTTCTGGAGGAGGCGCAATCGATATTCCCGAATTCCAAACTTGCGATTGAACACGAGCTTATTCCAGTTGTTCACCGTAAGAGCGAATCCTAATGGTGGATGTGCAAAAGAGTACAGCCAAACACGACGGGAGAACAAGCCGTTAATTACACGGGACTGAGGGGAAGTTACTCCCGAGGTCCCTTTTGCAATCTGGCCGGAAAGCGTGTAGGATGGGCAATATGAGCAGGGAAATGATTCAATTATTTTCCGGGAAAGCGCAGGAAATGACAAGCTTGTACAGAAGACGCGCGGGGCTAAACGTCCAGGTTCGATTCAGTTCGACGTGTTGCGTGCAGATGCGAGCAAGCCATTTTTATGTACTGTATACATAGGTTAGCATTGTAGTTCGATGCAAATGGTTAAGGACATGAAATGTTAATGCAATAAAGAAAGGAAGTGCTGTATATGATTAAGGCCTATCTGATCGACCTGGATGGTACGCTCTATCATGGCAGACATCGTATCGAAGGAGCCGATAAGCTTATTCGGACATTGAATGAACAAGGCATGCCTTATTTGTTTGTGACTAATAATTCTTCGCGCACACCGCAAGGTGTGGCAGATCATCTGAATGGGATGGGCATCCCCGCCGATGCATCTCAGGTATGTACTTCTGCGGTGGCGGCTGCGGAATACGTGGCCCAAGAGTCTCCGGGTGCGAAAGTGGCTTGTATCGGGGAAGAAGGGCTGTTGCAAGCGATTGAAGCAGCAGGTCTTACACTAGCAGACGATGAACCTGAATACGTTATACAAGGAATTGATCGTGAATTTTCCTATCATAAATTGACTAAAGCGCTTCGCTGGATCAATGGTGGCTCTAAATCTGTTATGACCAATCCTGATTTGCAGCTACCTTCTGATGATGGGCTTACGCCGGGAGCAGGGACGATTGGGGCAGCGATAGAAGCAGCAACCGGAGTTCATCCTACCGTCATTGGCAAACCATCAAGTATTATTATGAAGTCTGCCATTAGCCGATTGAACTTAAAGTCTGATGAAGTTGCTGTAATCGGAGACAATATGCGTACAGATATTGCCGCAGGCGCTGCGGCGGGATGCGAAACTCTGCTGGTTCTTACGGGGATAACGACACGGGACAATATGGATAGCCACATCCAAGCGACCAAGGTTCGTCCTGATCATGTGTTTGAAGATTTGCATAAACTGATTGAGTGGCTGTCGCAGACGACAGGCCAAGCATCCAAGAAGGGGTAGATGTACGATGCCGGAATTGCCGGAAATGGAAAACTACCGGACCTTGCTGTCCGAGAAAATACTCGATTTGCCGATTACAAGTGTGGTGGTTAACCGTGAAAAGTCGATTAATACCGATCCTGATGTGTTTACCCGTGAACTGACAGGCAATCGTATCATATTTGTAGAGCGTAGGGCCAAACATCTGATCTTTCATTTGGCTAATGGCAAGCGGCTTGTGCTTCATCTCATGCTGGGCGGAATGATTTTCTGGGGCACGGAAGCTGAACGTCCTGATCGTTCCACGCAAGTGGAAATTCAGTTTGGAGAGTATACGTTATACTTTATTGGGCTCCGTTTAGGATATCTACATTTGCTTACTTCCAAAGAGACGGAAGAGGCTATGTCTGATCTTGGACCTGAACCTCTTGATCGGCGCATGAATGCAGAACGCTTTGCTGCTCTGTTGAAAGGACGTCGAGGTACACTCAAAACTACACTGGTTAACCAGCACATTATTGCAGGCATCGGAAATTGTTATTCAGATGAGATTGCATTTGCAGCAGGTCTGAGACCAAGCTCTAAGACTCAAAATATTGCTGCATCGCCTGAACTCACAGCACGTTTGTACCATTCTATGCAATCCGTGTTGCGGGAAGCTGCTTCGGAAGGCGGTTATATGGAAATGCCGTTGATGCAGGGAGATACCAAGACGGGAAGTTTTGACGAGCAGTGCCGAGTGTATGATCGTGAAGGGGAAACTTGCCCTCGTTGTGGGGGAACGATAGCGCGCGTGGAAATTACGGGAAAGAAGGCTTTCTTCTGTCCGGATTGCCAGCATGAGGCCTAAAAGCGGAATCGGGGCACATGTTAGCACCAGAGGTGGATTTCTTCAGGCAGCCAAACGGGCATATGAGATGGGTTCTACGGCATTTCAATATTTTCCGAAGAACCCGCGGAGTCTTGGCTTGAAAGAATTGGACCTCAAAGATGCTGAACAGTGTCGGGACTGGTGTGAGACGCAGGGGATTTCTTCCATTGCGCACTCACCCTATCCCACGAATCCGGCTTTGGGCAAAACCCGAGGAGAGGCGGGTTTTCATGCAACCATTGCATCGATACAAAATGATTTGCATATTGCAGATGCTTGCGGTTCAGTAGGGACTGTAGTTCATTTTGGTCATCTCAAGAGCAATGAACCACTCGAAGGATATCAGAATCTCATATCCTGTCTGGATACCGCTTTAGCAGATTGGGATGGACAGGCTAAGATTCTGCTTGAAAATCAAGCTGGAGATCATGGTCCCATGGGTACGACGATGGAAGAGTTGATACAGATTCGTAAACTAAGCCGGTATCCTGAACATATTGCTTTTTGTTTTGACACGTGTCATGCTTTTGCTTCAGGCATGTGGACGTCAGGTAATGAGGCATCGATGCTGGAGAAAGGCAGAATGCTGGGATACTGGGATGCTCTTGCGGCTGTTCACTTTAATGATTCGAAATATCCCTCTGGTTCATGCAAGGACAGACATGCACGGATTGGACAAGGTTATATAGGAAAAAAAGCGATGCAGGAACTGTTATGTGCGCCTGAATTTCAGCAAGCGGTAGTTGTGCTGGAAACCGAATCAGGCGAAGATGGAACACACCGTGGTGACATTGAGCTCATGCGTTCCTGGCTTTAAATGGGGAGAGGAGCGAATGTAATGCATGTTTTTTTGGATGATTACCGGGCATGTCCGAAAGGGTTTGTTCTGGCTACCAACGCAGAAGAATGCCTGATGCTGCTTAGAGAAGGTGATGTGGACATTCTATCCCTGGATTTTGAACTGGGTCCAGATTCGCCGAATGGCGGTGAAGTTGCTGCTTCAATCGTCCGGGAAGGTTTGTTTCCACGACAGATCTATTTGCACACGTCCAGCATGTATGGCAAACGTCAGATGTACGAATTGTTGTACAGCAATAAACCAGACTCTGTTACCATCCATAATGGTCCGATGTCGGGTGAAGTTATGCTGCGTGTTGCTGCGGGAGAAGAAAGCTGATGAAGCCAATTACGACCAAAATGTTAATGCGCGGTGTATGGGAAGGCATGCCTCAGGCTGTATTTATCTATACCCCGCTATGCGGAACTTGTGCAACAGCACGTCGAATGCTCGAGATCGCGGAACATTTGCTGCCCGAAGGGATTTTGACCGAGATGAATATTCACGACATCCCGGAACTTGTGCAGCAGTTTCAGATTTCGAGTGTGCCTGCTGTTATGCTGTTTGATGGAGAGCATGATGTACCCAGAATGGTTTATCGGATGAACTCTGTCGAGCATCTGTTAGGGGAAATCCGAAAGGCGGTACTGAAATGAGTGTAATCTCAATGGAGCATGTCTCTCTTAGAAGGGAAGACAATCAGATTCTGGATGACGTTCATCTGCATGTTAAAGAAGGCGAACATTGGGTAATTCTTGGACGCAATGGTTCAGGTAAAACAACGCTGCTGGAAATGATGAATGGATATATGTTTCCAAGTCAGGGGCGTATTGAAGTATTGGGCAATCTGTATGGTCAATGTGACGTTCGGGAGGTTCGGAAAGAAATTGGTTATATCAGTCAGACATTGATTGAGAAACTGACACATCGAGATCCTGTATGGGAAGTTGTCGCAACAGGAGCTTATGCTTTTTTGCGTTTCTATCAAACGATTCCGGATGACGTGAAGGCCAAAGCATTGAACCTGCTTGATGAAATGGGTTTTGCAAAACTTGCTAATCATCCGCTCGGCACCCTTTCTCAGGGGGAGCGCAAAAAAGTAATGCTGGCTCGTTCATTGATGGCAGATCCCAAATTGCTGATTATGGACGAGCCTTGTGCCGGACTAGATCTGTATGAACGTGAGAAAATGTTGGCCGAAATTGATCGGCTACGTAAGCGTAATATCACTGTCGTTTATGTAACACATCACGTGGAAGAGATCGTACCTTTGTTCACACATGTGGCCTTGATCCGCGATGGACGTATTGCTGCGGCAGGGCCCAAACAGGAAGTTTTAACACAAGATACAATTAAGCATACGTACGATGTTCCGGTTGATATCCAGTGGGAAGATGGACGTCCCTGGATTCGCGTACGTTCTGGAGGGTAACACATTTTGAGTACACAGTCATCTTGGGGTGAAGGAGACTTCTCCCGTTTTATCTGCACAGCCAATCATGGTTTTGCACCCTATGCTCAGGAGGAATTGCGCCGTACATTTGGGGCAGTAAAGAGCACGGTACTCGTACCAGGTGAGATTCTGCTTGCCGGTCTTCCGATTGCGGAAGAAGAGGTAGCGATCAAGCTTTTGGAAGAAAGCCCGACGTTTTTACGTCATATTCAACCTGTTCAATTTCAGGAAAATACGGAAGATTCAGCGCAAGCAATGGAAAAATTGATTTCATTTGTGTTGAACCATACGGAGTTAACAGGCACTAAAGTTGCATTACAAGTTCGTAAAACCGAAGGGGCCTTCTGGAGGGAGAACGCTGCTTCATTGAAACAGCTCTTGACCGAGAAGTTGGATGACCTTGGTTGTGATTGGGTTGTCCGTGATGCGGATCATGTTATATCAGTCTTCGTTGCCGATGACATGTTATATGCCGGTGTATCCAGACCGGATCAAAATCTGTCGGACTGGAGTGGCGGAGCAGTTCGTTTTCAGAAGGAAGAGGGACAAATCTCTCGTGCCAAATTCAAATTGCTTGAAGCGGAGCAGACATTTGGCATCGACTTTACTTCTTTTCACAAAGCATTGGACATTGGTGCTGCGCCTGGTGGATGGACCTCTTTCCTGCTAGAGCGCGGGCTTGAAGTTACAGCTGTTGATCCTGCCAAGATGGATGCGACCCTGCTGGAATCTCCCAAATTGACGTTTTTGAAAAAGAATGCTGGTGATGTACGTTTCCGCGAAGGGGAATTCGATCTGCTCGTATGTGATATGAGCTGGAGTCCCAAGCTGATGAGCCGTCTTATATCGGACTTGTTATACAGTCTTCAATCGGGGGGGACAGCAGTTGTGACAGTGAAGTTACTGCACAAGAAGCCGCTTGCGTTGATAAAAGAAGTCATCGATACATTTGAGCGCTCCCGGATGCAGATTCAACGTTCCAAACAGTTGTTTCATAACCGTGAAGAAATCACGCTATATATGATTAAGTATTAAGATATTAAAGGCATTAAATTTTATGCTTTACAACACCTTATTGCCTATACTATAATGATACCAATATTAACCATAACAAGTTGAGGGAAAGCATCCCGAAGTGAAGAGTCCGGCTATCCGGTCTGTTCCGCTTCGGTGAAGCTTTCCCTTTTTTGTTATGCATACAAGGAGGAGTCTATATGAGACATCCGGCCAGGCTCGAGCGTGGAAGCCTGCTGGGAGGAAGGTATCGTATTGTGTCCATTCTAGGTTCAGGTGGTATGAGCCATGTATATGAAGCAGAGGATTTGAAGTTGCCAGGCAAAACCTGGGCGATTAAAGAAAGCGTGACGGCGATGCCATACGAAGGCAGTATGGAGTCAGAAGCTGCTCTTCTTACATCTCTGAGGCATCCCAGATTGCCGCAAATCGTAGATTTTTTTGTTCCTGATGAGCACGGTTATACCTATCTTGTGATGGAGTACATTGAAGGATTGACACTTAGTGACTATTTCAAGCAATGTCGGGGGAAGATTCCGCTTGAGCATATGACGGAGTTTGTGCTTCAGTTGCTGGATGTATTGAGTTATTTGCATAGTCTGGACCCGCCTGTCATCTACCGGGATTTGAAACCATCCAACATTATGATTACACCAGAACATGAAGTTAGACTGATTGATTTTGGGATAGCACGGAGCTATAAAGCACAAAGAGTTGATGATACGGTTAAATTGGGAACGGCCGGCTTCGCTGCACCAGAACAATATGGTTCAGGCCAGACGGATGCGCGTTCTGACCTTTATGGGCTTGGAGCATTGCTGCTCTATCTCATGACTTGTGGGACTTATACCGAATGGATTCAGGGAGTAGAGAGTTCCATTCGCAGCGATGTTCCACGTACCTATATTCCTGTTGCGAGAAGGTTGTTGCGACTGAATCCGAATGAACGTTTTCAATCGGCTGATGAAGTTCGTAAGGAGCTGCTGCGCAGACCGGGAATAGCTGCTGGTGGTTCAGAAACGACGGTGACGATAAGCGGAGGAACAAGAGTGATCGCTTTGACAGGGGCATCATCCGGTGTTGGAGTTACGCATACGGCCATAGCCATAAGTCACTATCTGGAGCGGCAGAACTTCAAAGTTGCCATAATCGAGATGTCGCCACGTTCCCAATCGTTTACACGGATTCAACAAGTGGCGCATGCAGGTAAACCCGTGCCAGCAGGCAGACAGTTTGCAGTGGATGGTGTACATTACTGGAAACAATCTGGACGTGCAGACATCCTGTCTTTATTGGGAGGCAGCTATCAGTTCATTGTGATGGATCTGGGCAGTGGTCAGGATCAGAACCGGCTTGAAGAGTTTCTCAGAGCTGACTTGCCCATTGTTATAGGTTCCGGTGCCGAATGGAGACAAGCTGAGATTGGATCTTTTGTCCGTTCACACAACCGGTACCCGAAAGACAAATGGATCTACTGCCTGCCACTGGCAGCATCTGATGCCGTTCAGCGCATCCGAAAAACATTGGATACTTCCAGTGTCTACGGCCTGCCTTTACATATCGATCCCTTTGATCGGGAGCCGCAGATGGATAAGGTTTTTGCACATATTCTGACTCATATGATGGGGCAGCTTCCCAAGAAACGTTCATTCTTTGCAAGAAAAAGAGCACATGATTAGAAGAGATTGCGAAAGGAGAGCCTCTTTTGTCTAAATTAAGAAAACAAAGCCGTCAACTGATTTACGCTGGATTGACGGGAGCAGGAGCAATCGGTTTATTGTTTGGGGCATATGTCATTTACAATGTCAAAACCATGAGTGATACGAGAGCTGAAGTGGAGTCCCGTTACTCGTCAGCCTACGAACAAAAAGAAGCTGAATTGATGCAACAATGGAACTCGGGGGCACAGGGATGGGTAACTATACGGGATGTTGAAGCAGGAGAGCCGATATTGCCCGAGGATATCAAACTGATAGCCGTTCCAGATGCTCAGGCACCAAGGAATCTGTGGTCCAGCTCCAAGCAGATGGATGGTCAAGTGGCGAAAATAGAATTAAAAAAGGGAACTGCTATTACAACTGAAATGGTGTATGAGGATACCCCGGCACCGCCGGATTTAAGAAACCGGGAACTACAGGTTGTGTTATTACCCTCTTCACTTGCGAAGGGAGACATCATTGATATTCGTATTCAGTTTCCAACGGGTCAAGACTATATTCTCCTGTCCAAAAAGAAAGTTGAAAGGTTAAATGCAGCTACACTATGGATTACAATGTCGGAGGAGGAGATCCTGTCCCTTTCAAGTGCAATTGTAGATGCCTATTTACATAAAGCTTCAATCTATGCCCTAACCTATGTAGAACCCCAGTTCCAGACACCAGCAATCCCGACATACCCTGCCAACAATGAAGTGTTAAAACTGCTGGAGAGTGATCCTAATCTTGTACGTCGGGCTGAAGTGGAGTTAGCGCGGCAAGTACGCAGTTCGCTAGAAAGTTCACTCGCCGCATCCATGTCAGCGCCATCCCAAGGTGTAGAGCAGGATGTTGCACAGTCTTCCGTTTCATACAATAGTCGCCCTGGAGCAAATAATTCTTCGTCTACTGATGGGGTCATCTGGAATGACGGTTCAGGTAGCAGCGGAACGACGGGTACAGAGAGCAATGATTTTTCAACATCCACTTCAAGTACGGATGAGCAGAAAAGCTTGCTAACGGGCGGGGAGTAAAACGTAGGAAATATAATTATTATGCATTTAACAACGTATAAAGAAACTTTAAGGAGCTTTGATAGCTATGCAAACATGGATCTTTGCTGGGTTATGCGAAAAGAATGACCTGATGCTGTACCTTTGCAAAATACTAGCGTCCTCCGGTAAACGTGTCTTGCTTGTTGATGGAACACTACAACAGAAATATGGATACGGCGTTGGGGAAAGTCAGCAATCTCTGCGTATTACAGAATTTGAAGGTTTTGATATCGCTTGTCAGTTCGTAACTTCAACAGCGGTAGAGAGTCATCTTGAAGCGAATGGCGAGAAATTAGAGAGTTATGATTATGTCCTTTACGACATGGAAACATCACACTTTGCGTCACGTGATCTATGGCTCACAGCAGATACTCGTGTCTGGGTCAGTGACTATGAACGCTACAATCTGGAACGAGGTAAAGGGTGGCTCAAGCGTTTGCTTGAAGAACAGTCCCTGCCAGCAGAACTGCCGTTCCAGCGCATTTTGATTAATGCCGTTGAATGCAAACTGGAAGCTCGATATTTGTGGGCGTATCTGGAAGGTAGTCCATTTGTATGGACAGGGGAATCGCTGATGTTGCCTTGGGATGAACTGACTGCAGCAGTCAAACTGGAAAACGAGCATCATCGCCGTATTCGCCTGGGGCCACTGTCACGGAACTATAAAAGATCGCTATGCAGATTAGTGGAGCAGTTGACCGGATGGGAAAATGTCCAGAGTCGCCGGGCTATTAAAGAAGCAGAAAGGATGAGGGCATGAGCACCATTACGTTTTGGAGTCCTTTTGCAGGAACAGGCAGCACCTCAAGTGCGTTAATCGGCGCCTATGCAATGGCCCTTCAATATAGGACAAGAATTTTGCTTGTAAATACAGGTCCAGTCGGTAGCAGCGCAGAAGCAGCCCTTCCACCTAAAGAAATAGAGGACACGGGATCAGCATTTACATTCGAGGAGGGGGGATGGGATGCTGTGGAACGGCTGCATATCAGCGGGAGTCTGAACAAGCACAATTTGAGGGATTACACCAAGCCGCTGCTCAAAGATCGTCTGGATTTGTTGACTGGCAGAATTAACAGGCTGGAGCGTTCCTCAGAAGAGCATGTGGATACATTAAAAACGCTGCTGCACGTAGCCAACGAATATTATGATCTGGTTCTTCTCGATGCAGATCGCGCAGGTACTAATAACAAGGTTCTGGTGGATCAAGCGGACTATGTTGTGGTGAACCTGAATCAAAATATGAGGGATCTGGAGTATTTTTTTGAAAAAATCAGACCCGAGAGTATGAGTGATCAGAAGCTGCACATCGTGCTGAATAAGTATGATCCTCATTCACGTGCAACCATCACCAACATTCGTCGGCGTTTTCGATACAAAGGCTCGATATCAGTGTTGCCTTATACCACCGGATTTCTGGATGCCTTCAATCGTCGTGATGCGGCTGCGTACTTGCAACTGGAAGGTCTGAGCAACAATAAAGATATTCGTAAAGGGAGCTTTGCCGCAAGTATGACTGAACTTGCTCGCCTCATTATGGACGGAGCAGGGATGCGAACCGTACTAAAGAGGCTAGAAAGGGGAGCCTGACCTCTGATGCTCTGGAATACCCTATGGTTAATTTTAATTTTGCTGTTATGCCTTGCGTATGTTTGGTTCAAATATAAAGCTTCCCATCGTGAAAAGCATAATCGTGCCCCTGAGCGTGAATCCTTCACAATTGAAGTGCTGACGGAGAAAGTAAAGAACTCGCTTCATGAGCTTAGTCATAGTCAACTTGCTGATGCCGGATTGCATGAAGAAGAATATCGCCGGAGAATCAATCAACGTGCCGAAATGCGCAAGGCGCTTAAAGGTTGTGTATCAGGAAGCATCAGTGACAAAACATATGTCAAAAATCTGATAGGTGATCTTCTTACTCGCAGTATAGGACTGAGTAAGTCGAACATTGATGAGGTCATTTATTTTGGTGAAACGGAGCTGCTGACGGTTCAGGATCAATTCGAAATTGTGTTTTATCTATACCGGCAGCAATTTGGTGTTGATGCTTTGTCGCGCATGATTGACACTTATGATCTGGGCAGACTGAGGCTGAGTGAAGGTGCAGACGACGGAGGAAGTTACTATATCTCCGAGGAGGACATCCGATATGTGTTTGAGTGTGAGTATAGAGAGCTTGGATTCAGAGAAAAAACGGATATCATCGTTCAACGTATCTATCAACATTATAAAGGTTTCTCGGTGGTTGATGAAATAAGAGATCAACGAATAGATGGCGTTAGTGGTGGTGTAAGCGGCATGCTGGATGCCCTTCAGGATATGGGGCTACGGCAGCCAGCTTCGTGGAATGATCTGCTCACGGATGGACTTGAAGATGCTCCCCTCGAAGAACCACTTAGTGGAATGGAAAGTGTCTGGATTTTCTATAAAGGTAAGTCCATTCATCTGTCCTTCCTGTCATTTGGCAGTATCCGTGAACTGAAGAGGGTATGTCAGAATATTTATAAATACAACTATCCGGGACAGCTTTCGGAGGCGAATGGGTACAAGGTGAACGAGATGAAGGATGGATCACGTGTCGTTGTTGTACGTCCTCCCTTTGCTGAATCATGGGCATTCTTTGTCCGGAAATTCGATATTCCCAATGCTTCACTGGAACAGTTGATTACTGGTAACAACGCAGGTCTGCCAATCACTTTGCTGCAATTTTTGATGAAAGGCAGTCGAATTACAGCTGTAACAGGAGCACAGGGGTCGGGTAAAACGACCCTACTTATGGCGATGGTGAAGCATATTTACGCTTCGTATACCCTGCGTGTACAGGAGATGGCTTTCGAGCTACAACTGCGGCGTATATACAGTCGCCGTAACATACTAAGTTTCCGGGAAACGGAGCACATCTCAGGTCAACAGGGACTGGACTTACAGAAAAAGACGGATGGTACTGTAAATATTCTCGGTGAGGTCGCAAGTGATGAAGTAGCCGCATGGATGATTCAGATGTCCCAGGTTGCCAGTCTGTTCACCCTGTTTACCCATCACGCCAAAACGTTTCGTGATCTGGTCTTCTCCCTCCGTAATTCACTACTCAAAACAGGTATGTTCCAACATGAACATATTGCCGAGGAACAGGTCGTAAGTGTCATTAATTTTGATGTACATATGAAAAAGGACGCAGAGGGACGAAGATATATCGAACGAATTACGGAGTGTCTGCCACGCGCGAATAAAGGGGATAGCGTGGAGGAACGGGCGGGATTTACGTTTCGCAATGTGATTGAGTACAGGGATGGCAATTACGTCATCACAGCTCCGATCTCCATAGGGAGCATTACGGATATGCGGGATCAGATGACACTGCAGGACGCTGCGCTGTTCGAACAGTTCATCAAGCAACATTGGGGTGATACCTATGACCGTTAAGTTTGTTCTTCTCTTGGTGCTGGGGATATGTGCAGGTGGCTTGATAATCACGCTACTTGTACTGAACCTGTTACGTCACAAAGAAGGAGACAATGCAAGTAAATCTATCGGAATCGCTACGCTAAACGGAAATCGTACGCTGCGGTGGGGATCGTTCCTGTTACAGTCTTATCGCTGGGGCATGAAAGTGCCGCTTCTCTCTTCCTATATTCTGCAAGTACAGAAACGAATTTCATTCCGGCATGTTGGCGACGAACCATCCTTAAGACGAATGGCGATGAGCGTGGTCTTAATGATCCTCGGAGGATACGGGAGTATTAGTGTAATCCTTTTTCTTATGCAGCCGGGTATCGCCTTTGTCATATTGTCGGTACTCTGTGCTGTAGTTCTAAACAGCCTTGTACTGGATATGTGTCTGAATCGTATGGAGAAACGACTGTTGGTACAGATGCTGGACCTGTTTGCCGACGTGAGACATCGGTATCATCAGCATGGAATGGTAGAGGAAGCACTGTATGAAGCAGCGGAAGCAGGTAAAGGAGAGGCTGCCGAGCAAGTGCTGTTGATCTATGAAGCATTGACTTCTCCAGATCCGAACGAAGCTTTGGAACGATACTACGAGATTGCGCTAAATCGTTTTCTTAAAGGTTTCGCCGGTATTTCATATATGGTGATGGAGTTCGGGGATAAAGACAGAGCACAGGGTTCGATTTACTTGAAAGGTTTGGGGAATCTGACGCAGGAAATTCATCTGGAGATTTTGCGGCGGGACAAATTGGACTATTTGTTAAAAGGGTTGAACATCATTGCCCTTGCCCCCGTTCTGTTCACCGCTCCAATTGAACGTTGGGCCAGAGGAAGTTTTCCGACGATGGATGAGTTCTATCGCAGCAAAATCGGCTTTATAACCAAAATATCCATCTACGTCATCATCATACTTGCCTACCTGCTTTTGCAAAGACTTCAGCAATATGATGAAACCCGTTATCGGACAGGACGCAAACACTCCAGAATGGATCAGTTCTTATACAAGCAGACGTTCATTCGTAAACTTGCGATGTTGTTCGCGGCAAAACCTGGCAGTACCAATTACAGTCAAACCGTAAGACTGATGCGGGAAAGTAGCTCGGAACTGAAATATGAATGGCTTTCTATACGAAGGCTGATGTTATTTGCAAGTTGTTTTGTCCTGACCATTGGCTGTGTTTTGCTGCTGCATCAGGTTGAACGAAATCATATTTTATATGACCCCGTGAGAGATGACCGGATGTTTGGCTCGATGGGAGAGGCGGAGTTGAAGCAGGCTACAGAAAAAGCAAGCCTGGATCAAGCTGTACTAGAGCGCATTGAAATGAAGCGAGGAGCCACTTTTGATGAGATCTCCAATGCACTGCAGTCCGTGAATCCCGTTCAACTGGACCATGATACACAGAATGAAACAATTGCACGCATCCTGCAGAAGCTGGAAGGTTACAACAAACAATACCTCCGCTGGTGGGAGTTAATTATTGCAATGATGATAGGTATAGCGGGTTATCACATGCCGATATGGCTCATGATGTTCCAGCGCAAAATGAGAAGTATGGATATGAGGCATGAAATCTATCAGTTTCAGACGGTTATCTCGATCTTGCGAGAGATGGATCGTATGTCCGTAGAGGAGATACTGGAATGGCTCAATCGCTTTGCTGTTATTTTCAAAAGGCCATTGCAAAAATGTCTGTTGCACTTTGAACATGGGCCGGAGCATGCGCTTGAACAATTAAAAGAAGATGCAGGGCTGCCTGAATTTCAACGTTTGGTTGAAAAGCTGCAACTTGCACTCGGGAAAATTTCAATTCGAGAAGCATTTGATGATCTGGATAGCATGATGGCCTTTTATTTTGAACAACGGAAGCAGGAATACACCAAGATGATTGATGTTAAAGCGTCATGGGGGAGAATGATCGGGTTTACACCGATGTATGCCCTGATCTTCCTCTATCTGGTCATTCCGCTGGTAGGCATGAGTTTCCTACAAATGAACATTTATTATGAACAGATTCAGAAACTGTAACGACCATGTACGTCACAGTCTGAAATAAATTAAAAACAATATAGGAGGATTTATCATGAACAATGCATCAAGCGCTTTAAAGGTGGCAGCAGGCATCTTTCTGACCATCGCCCTTATTACGATTGTAGTTCTATTGTTTATTTCGGCTCAGGAGGCGACCAAAACGGCACAGAACAATTTTGCCGATATCCAGACCGAATTGTCTCAAGCTGCATTTACCGTGTATGACGGAACAACCATTAGTGGATCACAGGTTACAAACGCGTTGCGTAAATATGCGGACAAGGATCAGTTCGGTATTCAAGTTATAACAGGTAAAAACAAGGGAGGTCAATGGTACGGTAATCAGTTGAACATCTCCCAGGATCTCAATAATGCAGATTATGGTTCGGTTATTACACCTGACGAGAAAGTGGGCGTTATCAACCAGACCATGAGTGAAAAAGACAATCAATATGTCAATCCAAGTGGTAAATTCAAAGCAATTATCGTAAAAGACAGATCTAATGTGGTAAGAGGGCTTATTTTCCAGCAATCCTGACAGGAGTTGGTTTAACATGTCCCAGAATACACAGCAGCTTATGTTGTTCTGTACGGCGGTTGTCTTATTTGTGACAGCCTGCCTGTACGGGCAGCAGAATGTTCGGGTTCTATCAGACGCATTAAATCATTTGGTGAAGACGACAGCAGACATGGAAGGACGGGTGAATACCACGCTACGTATAAGCCAGCCAATCCGTTATAGTGGTGCTGAAGTCTTACACACTGTGAGGCAAATGACAGGGACAACGGTCAGCGTGGAGGTGGACGGGATTGCATATGTCATTGATCCTCTTGTAAACAGAAGAGGAACCATACCTGTGCAACTTGCAGCTTCGTATAGACCTGAGTTCATAAGAAGTGAAGCTGGCGCACTGCTAAAGATTGCATTTTGGAAGGAGGCCAGTACACCTTGATTAATGCTGCATCCAAGCTGCTTTCTGTTTTGCTGGCAGTGATTTTGCTTTATGTATACCCGGCAGCAGAGACTGCTAATCGACAGGATGACATGGCACGCATGACTGTTGTTCAGACGGTTACCCGTTTTGTCGATGCAATCAGAACAAAGGGATACATTTCCCCTGCCATGTATGCAGAGTTCGAAGAACAGATGGCCCGAACGGGGAATGCCTATGAGATTTCTATGGAACATTTGCACAAAAAATATGTTCCTCATTACTCGGATCCGATGGATCAGAGCACATTTTCTGGTACTTATGAAACTGTGCAGGATGGTTATTATTCAGCCCAGATTAAAGCAAAGTTGTTTCCTTCGTCTGGTGTGCTGGCTTTAGACGATCCTGGGCGCAGATATACACTGGCAATGGGGGATTTCTTCACAGTAACCGTCAAAAACACCAATCGCACACCTGCCATGCTGATTCGTGAGTGGTTAAACGGGTCTGCGCAAGCTGCAGCTGTGTTTACCACATATGGGGGTATGGTGCTCAATGAAGATTACTGATCTTTCCATTGTGTTTGTGCTTATCTTTTTACCTATATTCTGGGTTATTTCTCACAATACAGACAATGCCCAGGAGGCTCAATATTTAAGCAATCGATATAAGATGGCACTTCAGACTGCTGTACTGGATGCAGGGGCCGTGATGCATCAAAATGAGAAGCAAAACGATGAAGCAGGGTATGATTCGACCAAATTTGTTAAAGCGGACAAAGAGCTTGCCTTAGCTACGTTTACTCAAACAATGGCGCTAAATATGGGGATTCAGGATGATCTTGCGGCTATACGGGCCATGTTTAATTACATTCCTGCAGTGGTCGTGCTGGATTATGATGGTTACTATATTTTGGCGAACGAAACAGAAGTGACCGGAAATCTTGAAGATTCATTCCGGCAAGTTTGGAGTCCCAAAAAGCCCTATACATATTCTGATTCAAATGGTAGCAGTATTAATTTTACACTCGATGGGTATATATATGCCTACGATGCAGGCTTGGGTATGTGGGTTGAAGGGTTCCAGAAAGAACTGGCCTCCAGCACACAAATCCCTCTGCTTCAGAATACCGAAACATTTGAGCAGATCAGACGAAGTCGTATCGTGACAAGTGTGCAGGAAGAATTGGCAGATGTTATTAACCGGCATAATGAGTTTGCAAGAAGGAATGGTGTTTCCTATACCTTTACCATGCCATTGATTTCTCAGGAAGATTGGTACAATTCGATTAATGACACGGGGCTTATGGCTTTTATTCAGGGAATACCTGTAGGTAACCAAAAGATAAACAATTATGCCATTGGTGGTGGCAGACTGGTGAAGAAAACAGCGATCGTTGGTGGAGTTGATCCGGTAAGTGGAATTAAATACTATTATCCTTCCACATGTAACAATGGTTACAGAGCGGAAGAGGTATTTACAAATGCCAAACAAGCGGCAGCACAAGGTTATTTTGAGTATAACTGTTCCATAAATTAAAGGCGGTTTGTTTGTAATAAAAAAGCGAGGTTGCATGAGATGTTTACATTACTTTCAGAAAAGGCGACACCTGTGCTAAAATAGGGTTTCGGAACGATAGTAATGTCCAATAGATAGGAGCAACCTCATCTTATGAGTTTATTGTCAGTAGAGAACGTGAGTCACAATTTCGGAGACCGCACGTTATTTAAAAATGTATCTTTTCGTTTACTTGCCGGAGAGCGTGTAGGTCTTGTTGGTGCAAATGGTGTGGGCAAGTCCACACTGATGAACATTCTTACCGGGAAATTGTTAAAGGACGAAGGGAAGGTCGAATGGACCCCCAAAGTTCGTTATGGATATCTGGACCAGCATACCAAGCTCACACCTGGAAAAACGATTCGTGATGTGCTTAAGGATGCGTTCCTGCCCTTGCTTGAGTTGGAAAAAGAAATGATGTCCATCACAGATCAGATGGCAGACGCCGATCCGGACAAGCTCGAATTGTTGCTGGAAGAAATGGGAGACATTCAAGAGCAATTGGAGCAAGGTGATTTTTATCTGATTGATGTGAAAGTGGAAGAGATGGCAAATGGACTGGGCTTGTCCGCCATCGGTCTGGATCGTGACGTGGCCGCGCTTAGTGGTGGTCAACGTACGAAGGTATTGCTTGCCAAGCTCTTACTGGAGAAACCAACTGCTCTTCTGTTGGATGAGCCGACGAACTATCTCGATGTGGAACACATCGAATGGCTGACGCGTTACTTGAAGGACTACCCGTATGCATTCATTCTGATTTCGCATGATACGGAATTTATGAATGAGGTCGTTAACGTTATTTATCATCTGGAATTTGCCAAATTGACGCGTTACGCAGCAAACTATAACAAATTCCTTGAAATGGCTGATATGAATAAGGCGCAGCATATTGATGCTTATGAGAAACAGCAGGAGTATATCAAGAAGCAGGAAGATTTTATTCAACGGAACAAAGCCCGTGCTTCTACTTCTGGTCGTGCCAAGAGCCGAGAGAAGCAGCTCGGTAAGATTGAACGGATCGATCGTCCAGACGAAGCGGCCAAACCCACATTCAAATTCAAGGATGCCCGGGCGAGTAGTAAAACCGTCTTTGAAGGCATTGATTTTGAAATTGGATATTCATATGCATTATTGCCCAAGATGACGATGACGATTGAGCGTGGGGAGAAAATTGCCATTGTTGGTTGTAATGGTGTAGGTAAATCCACATTGCTTAAGACTATCTTGGGAAAAATCCCACCAATCAGCGGTAAGACTTTCCTGGGTGACTATCTGGAAACAGCTTATTTCGAACAGGAAGTACGTGCAGGAAACATTACCCCGATTGAAGATGTGTGGAATGAATTTTCTCATCTGACACAGAATGAAGTCCGGGGCCATCTCGCACGTTGTGGATTGAAAAATGAGCATATCACTCGTCCGCTTAATGCGCTTAGTGGTGGTGAACAAGCCAAAGTTCGTTTATGTAAACTTCTGATGCGTGAAAGTAATTGGATTTTGTTCGATGAGCCTACAAACCATTTGGATGTTACGGCTAAAGCAGAGCTGAAACGTGCCTTGCAAGAATTCAAGGGTACCGTGCTGCTCGTATCCCATGAACCTGATTTTTATGAAGATTGGGTTACCAAAACATGGGATGTTGAAGCTTGGTCCGAGAAACAATAACGTAATAAATGGAAATTGTACGGTGACAAAAAAGGGTGTCTATGGTAACATAGGCTACAGCTTCATATGAACACTAGGGGGGCCGCACGATGCGGCTGAGATGGAAGAATGCGATTCCGGACCCTTTGTACCTGATCTGGATCATACCAGCGTAGGGAAGTGGCGCGTTTCAACTAATGACAAAGAGCGTTATCGATGACTTTTGCGATATTGCCTGCAAGATGAATCATGCATCTCTATGTATACAGCGTTGCGATTATGGATGGTTTCTATAGTTGTTATCCGTTATGTATAGAATAATTGCATGCGGCAGTCATTCAGTTGATCCATGAATTTTTAAATTCGTGGCCACTCCCCTACGGGAGTGGCTTTTTTTTTGTTTTATATCAGCTTATATCATGCAAGAGGAGGCGGACAGGACGGCAATCTTCCACGAACATGTAACAACAAAAGCTTTCGAACTGCATGTGGTTTCACCAGGTACAGGAGACATGGACTCTTTTCTGAATATTGCTAAGTATATATGGCAGTGGGTTGATTATATTCACATTCGGGAAAAAAGGCTGTCCTTTGAGCAACAGATGTATTGGGCGCAAAGTCTGAACACACAAGGTGTTCCATCTAACCAAATCATTATGAATGGCTTAGATCGGCTGGATCAACATACGTTGCTTGGTGGTGTGCATTGGGGGCAAACAGTTATTCGCAGTTACGATAAGGATGAGTTGAAGAGAGTCGAGCGGCTGCGCGTAGGCATATCGGTTCATTCTCCGGAAGAAGCAAAAGTTGCAGAAGAACGTGGAGCGGATTATCTCTTTTATGGGCATGTCTATGCTTCAAATAGCAAACCAAATTGCGAACCCAAAGGGCTTAGTGCATTGGCCGAGGTATGCTCCAATGTTTCGATTCCGATAATCGCAATTGGCGGGATTAGAGCTGATAATATTGCTGCCATTCGAACTGCTGGTGCCAGAGGGGCCGCTGTGATTTCAACGATTTGGGCGAACGATGAGCCGAAACTAGCCGCGGCATCATTACGGCAGGCAATCACAGATTCAGAGAAGTACGCCGAACCAGGGAGATGAGATCATGAGAGAGGAAGCAAGAAGTCGAAGCAGGAATCGTTCAGGCTATCATCCAGGAATCGTATCGGGAAGTAAAGTTGGAGCGGAAGTTCGAGGCAAGATTCATGCAGAAACCATTATTGTAGGCGGAGGCGTTATCGGTTGTGCCATCGCATATGAACTCGCTACCCGAGGACATGATGTTCTTCTGGTTGAGCGGGCGCGAATTGCTGGGGGAACTTCCTGTGCAGCCGCCGGGATGCTTGCTGCTGACAGTGAGGCATTCACTCATGCTGTAATGGCGAAGCTTGCACGGAAGAGTAGAGCTTTGCTTCATGAGCAGAAGGAACGAATCAGTTCGCTTAGCGGAGTGGAGATGGGACTGCAACAGCATGGTTTTATTACTCCTTTTCGTTCATACTGTGAGGTCACCAGTTACAAAAATAATCGATCGTCTACCTTATCTACAGAACATATTTGGTGGGATCGTGTCGCTGTCCAACAGGAAGCTTCATGGTTAAACAGGGATACGTATGGAGCATATTACAGACCCTCCGAGAGCGAGGTCCTTCCCGTCAATCTAACACAGGCTTATATCAGATCGGCTCAAGCTATGGGTGCGAGGGTGATGGAAGGTGTACAGGATGTCCGTTTGCATACGAATGTAAACGGTGTACAAGGAATCGAGACTTCAATAGGAACAATGACATCGAGAAATGTGATTATTGCTTCAGGGTTACAAGGTGATGAATTGATGAGACATGTTGGCCTGAAATCGCCTATTTTGCCTGTGAAAGGGGAGATTGCAGCGGTGCAGTTTTCACCCGACTATGTCGGTTACAGACCTGACAAAACGGTGTATGCAGAGGATATATATATTGTTCCTAAAGCCAATGGAGAAGTGTGGATCGGTGCAACAAGCCTGCCTGGAAGAACAGACATGAATGTTTCGGTGCAAGGTATTCAGAAGCTGCTTACAGCTGCGACAAATTGGGTGCCTGGCATGAAGGATGCGCATTTTATCCGAGCGTGGGCTGGTGTTCGTCCCTCGACTCCGGATAGATTGCCGTATGTGGGCGCTTGTGAAAGTGTTCCGGGTTTATTCGCTGCTTTTGGACATTATCGTAACGGAATATTGCTTAGTGCGATTACAGCCAGCCTCATGGCTGACTTGATTTATGGCAAAACCTCGGAAGAACTGGGGATTCAGGACCTTTGTCCAGAACGTTTGAACAGAAAGGAGATGTTGCAGTGAACATCATTGTCAACGGACAAACCATGCAAATTGAAGATAGCTTAGATCGTGTGGACAAATTGCTACATTCATTTAATTTGCAAGTAAAAACCGTCGTGGTTGAATTGAATCGTCAAATTTTAACGCGGGAATATCATGAAACGACGGCGTTAAGAGACGGAGACCGAATTGAAATTGTACATTTTGTGGGAGGCGGTTGAATTATGTTGAGGATTGGAAATTATGCGTTTGAATCTAGATTGCTGTTGGGTACGGGCAAATTTTCGGACTTGGAAGTGCAGAGCAAGGCGGTTGAGGCCTCAGGCACGGAAGTTTTAACGTTTGCAGTTCGGCGATTGAATCTGGAAGATCGTCACAAACAGCACTTTCTGGACACACTGGATTTGAAAAAGTATACCCTGCTTCCCAATACAGCGGGTGCTTCAACAGCAGAGGAAGCTGTGCGAATCGCAGAGCTTGCTCGAGCATCAGGACTTTGTGATATGATAAAAGTAGAAGTTATCGGCGATGGAATCACACTGCTTCCTGACCCGATTGAAACATATAAAGCTTGCGAGATCCTGCTTGAAAAGGGCTTTACGGTACTGCCTTATATTTCAGACGATGTTATTTTGGCCAAGCGATTACAACTACTCGGCGTACACGCTGTTATGCCTGGGGCTTCACCGATAGGGGCGGGAAGAGGGATTATTAATCCCTATAACCTGGAGATCATTATTGAACAAGCCGTTGTTCCTGTTATTGTGGATGCAGGACTTCGTGCACCTAAAGATGCTGCTCATGCGCTGGAGCTGGGAGCTGACGGTGTATTGTTGAATACGGCTGTTTCTGGATCTGGAGATCCGGTGAAGATGGCGAAGGCAATGCGGATGGGGGTTGAAGCAGGCAGACTGGCTTATGAGGCAGGCATGATTCCAGTTAAGCGCTATGCAGCAGCGAGCAGTCCCGCGGAAGGAATGGTTCATACATGACTAATCAGACACAATCTTCTGAACAGGGAGACCGCTATTCCAGACAGGAACGGTATGCACCTATTGGTAAGGAAGGTCAGCATAGATTGAATAACAGCAGAGTATTAATTGTTGGAGCGGGCGCGCTTGGTACGGGCATTGCTGAAACACTGGTACGTTCAGGAATTGGCCATATTACCATTGCAGATCGTGACTATGTGGAATGGAGCAATCTACAGCGACAACAATTATATATAGAGGAAGACGCCATTCAGCGAATGCCCAAAGCGATGGCTGCAAAAAAGCGCCTTTCTGACATTAATTCTACCGTTGAGGTTGTAGGTAAAGTGATGGACGTCAGAGTAGACGAGCTGGAGGAACTGGTTCAGAACGCAGACTTGATCATGGATGCCACAGATAATTTTGATACCCGGCTATTAATAAATGATATGTCTCAAAAGTATCGTATTCCGTGGATTTACGGCGGATGTGTGGGCAGTTATGGAATTACCTACACGTTTCTGCCTGGAGAAACACCTTGTTTAAACTGTTTGTTGGGTGAGGTTCCTTTAGGTGGGGATACATGTGATACGTCAGGCATTATCCCTCAGGCAGTGCAGATGGTTACGGCTAATCAGACTGCGGAAGCGATGAAGTTACTTAGTGGCAATGCAGGTGCACTGAGACGCAAGTTGTTATCATTCGATGTGTGGAGAAACGAATACATAGCCATTAACGTCGACGGTGCCCGAAAAGAAGACTGTCCTTCCTGCGGAGTAAAGGCTAGCTATCCGTACCTCTCTTCTTCAAACTTGGAAAAAACAGACGTGTTATGCGGTAGAGATACGGTACAGATTCGCCCTTCACGGCGAATGAATCTGGATCTACAGCATACGGCTGATCGCCTCGGTAAGCTGGATGAAGGCCACGTGGAGGCTAATCCGTTTTTGGTTTCTTTTACAACTGGGGGTCACAGGATGGTCATTTTTCAGGATGGGCGCGTCCTTGTTCATGGAACAAAAGACACGGCAGAGGCGCGTACGCTGGTTCACCGGTACTTTGGTTAAAGAAAAAAACAAATGAGTGTTCTGAGTCCGTTCCTTCCGGGAATGGACTTTTTCATTTTACGGCATGATAAACATACAACAATGCTGCGATGCACATGTGGGGATTAAAAGTAGTTTAAACCAATAAATGTAGCAGCGTATGAGACAGGCCGGGTGAAAAAATGAAAACTTCCATATTACTGGTTGGCAAGGGAGATCTGGTTTCTTTTATTCAAGGCATATTGTGTGCTGAAGGGTATCAGGTCGAGCAAATGGAGTGGGCAGATCTGAACCGTCTTTCTGAATTAACGCTCACGAATCTCAATATGATCATTTTAATGAATGAAGGATGTCATGAAGATACCCTGAAACATGGACTAGAGTCTTTTGTGCACATAGGAGTCACTTCTCCTTTACTTGTGATAACTCCCAAGATATCGCCTGAATTAATTGTGGAATTACTCGATTACGGCGCTAATGATGTGATGGAAGCACCTATTCACGGTAATGTGATGATGGCCAGAATTCGAAATTTATTACGCGTGTTCTCGCATGTTTCACAAGAAGACGAAGAAGTCATTGTAGTGCATGATCTCAAGGTCAATCTGCGTTCACGTCGTGTAAGTCGTGCAGGCGAATATCTGATATTGACTCCGAAAGAATACGAATTGCTGGAATTTTTGGCCCGTCATGTGAACGAGGCATGTCCCCGGAGCGTTATTTTAAGGGAAGTATGGGGATATGATTTTGCAATGGATACCAATGTGGTGGATGTGTATATCAAACATTTACGGGTGAAGGTGGATAAGGGGAGGAGTATCAAATTAATTCATACCGTCCGTGGCATCGGTTATATGCTTCATACCCAATAAAAGAGGTTGTATCGCTGTGCCTAACGCTTGCCCTTCCTCCATATAATTCCAGTTTGGACAGAGAAATTTATGGGGTAAATATAAAAGGACCGGATCACTAGATCCGGCCCCAATCGCTTTGTTGTATTCAAAATATGAGCTACAGTACGCGGCGAGCTTTAATATATGTTTTTTTCCAGTTGCCCGAGTTCAAGTCGGAAAGAGTAACACCTGGTGATCCGTACGTGTGCAGCACTTTTCCGTCGCCTGCATATACGCCTACGTGAGTAATATTGGAGCCTGTAGAGCGACTACCGCTAGAAAAGAAGACCAGATCTCCAACGCGTAGATTTGCTTTAGACACAGCTACGCCTTCTTTGGATTGCTGAACGGATGTACGCGGCAAATCAACACCATACTTTTTAAAGATGTATTTCATAAAAGAAGAGCAGTCAAAATTTTTGGTTGTAGAAGTTGACGCGCCAAATTTATATGGAGTTCCTGTAAAGGTTTTACCATAATTCACGATTTGTTGTCCTGTGGATACAGAAGCGCTTGCTGCCTGTGCAACAGGTGCATTTGTCATTAATACAGCTCCAAAACCTAGTGTAGCGCACAACCCGACGGTTACGGCCTTTTGGACAAAGATGTTTGTTTTCATGTGAGTACCTCCAAAATTCGTTTTCGTTTAGTTGCTAGAGCGAGTATAACAGCTTTGTAACAGCCTAGAAATTGGATGAAACCTCATCATCCTTAGGGCCTCAATGGTTTGGGTTTGTTTATTAAAATACCATTAAAAATGTCAAAAAATTAATCATTGACGAATCTTTATTGTTACAACCATAGAAAATACCCTTGATATATCAAGGGTATTTGTTGTTTTATACGTTTATTATCAGGCTAAATTATTGGTTACAAAAACGTAATAAGTTTAGACGAAAGGTTAATCTTTGCTCTGAATAATGAGTAATAACCCACTATCGATCGAGACGGTGCCAGATTTGCCGAGCAGTTTGTTGCTAATCCCCAAAGATTGTCCCATGCGTATAGTTGCGTGATCTAGCGGGTACATGAAACCTTCCAGTGTAATACCTGTTACTTCATTAGTGAGTGGGAGGAGAGAGATGTACTCATATCCACGGTCTTCCACAAAAGCTTGGGAGGTCGTTAGCATCATATAATTGTGTTCATCCTGCAAAGTACAGGAAATATGATGCTGCATAGCGCGGACCATAATATGTACGTTAGCCAGTGTATGATCCATGCGAGTGCCCGTTGCGCCCAGCATAAGAATGTCAGTAGGCTCAAGATCCAATGCTGTTTCAAATGCCATCTCGGTATCTGTCAAATCCTTATGTACAGGATCGCAGGTGATTATCCGTTCGCTGTTATCTTGTACACGTTCCCGTTCCTGCTCGGTAATGGAATCAAAATCTCCTACTGCGATGTGTGGCTGAATTCCGTTTTCTATTAAGAATAATGCCCCGCGATCTGCTGCGATAATGATGTCATCCTTACCGATTTCTTTTAGAAATCGGGGAGAGAGGTGCCCGCCTGTAAAAATAACAATTCGCTTCTTCGTCATTCTATTTCATCCTTCCTAATCAATAAAGAAACAATTCACTTCTATATGAGGTGTTAGAATGATGCAAAAATCATTCACAAAACCAGTATAATCTACAAAATGTGGTTGCACAATTTCGGCATGCGCGGATACAATGGGTAGAGCGACATGGAGATGACTTGAAAAGTGAGGTTTGAACAGGTTGGACTTGCACATTTTTGAAGTATTCAGCATTATAGGTACCATCGCATTTGCAATGTCCGGAGCTTTCGTGGCAATGGAAGAGGAGTATGACATTTTGGGCGTGCTTGTGCTGGGTCTCGTGACTGCATTTGGAGGTGGAGTCATTCGTAATGTACTCATTGGTGTACCCGTAACCATGCTGTGGAGCCAGGGAATGCTGATTATGCTCGCCCTTATTTCTGTAGCGATTGCATTTGTACTACCTCTTAAGTGGATTAGTCACTGGAAGCGGACAGAAGCGCTGTTCGATGCGATCGGACTTGCAGCATTTGCGATTCAAGGGGCGTTATATGCGACCAATATGGGACATCCCATTAGTGCAGTTATTGTAGCTGCTGTGATGACCGGTATAGGCGGAGGTATCATTCGTGACCTGCTTGCTGGCAGGAAACCATTGGTGCTGCGCGATGAAATTTATGCCGTGTGGGCAATAACAGCTGGTTTTGCCATAGGTATGGGATGGTTTACAACTAACGCCGGACTGTTAATATGTTTCGCAGCAGTTGTATTCTTCCGGATGTGTTCTGTTCATTATAAATGGAAGCTGCCCCGTCGTTCCCTGGTACAAACGGAGAATGTTAAACCTCAGACAGCACCGGCGCCACTTAACCGCACTTTGAGTAAGGGGGAATAACATGATTAACGTTTTATTTGTATGTTTGGGTAACATTTGTCGCTCACCGATGGCTGAGGCTGTTCTCCGTCATAAAGTGAGTGAAAGAGGGCTTGACCATCAGATTTCTGTGGACTCGGCAGGAACAGGAGATTGGCATGTTGGCAAACCTCCGCATGAGGGGACTCGATCCTTGCTGGATTCATATCAAATTTCTTATGCCAATATGGCAGCAAGACAATTTGAAAGTGCAGACTTCACACAATTTAATTACATTATATGCATGGATGATTCCAACGCAGCTAATGTAAGAAGTGTAACGGGCGGTGAAGATGCGGAAATTATCAAAATGATGGATCTGCTGCCAGACGAGACGCTTCGTGAAGTACCCGACCCGTATTATACGGGCAATTTTGAAGAAGTCTACAGGCTGGTTGATGCAGGTTGCGACGTCTTGCTGGATCGGATTGAAAAGGAATATTCATTGATGTAACAATCAGTTATATTTGCTTGGAATGACAAGTGTGCTATAAGAGAAGAAGCTGGAACGGACAAGCAGGAGAACCTGCTTCTTTTTTGAGTGTTAATGTAAGCGGTATCATAAAGTTGTAAAACAAAAGCGGCATTTCAGCCGCCGTGTTCAATGATATTAATTTTCCTGAAGAAAGTATAGCAATGCTTCCGGCAGTTCCTTTTGCCAGAATCCCCATTGGTGATGCCCATCTTTCTCCTGATAGGAGACAAGCGCACCTCGTTTTTCCAGCAAATCACGGGTATCCCGGTTTAATTGAACAAAGTCATACGTGCCGGTGTCGGCTTCAAATGCAGTCTCCTGCAAACCAACAATCATCCAGATCGACAACCAGGACAAGTCTTCAGCTGCAGCGTAGATCTCCTGGGAAGCGGAGTAGTAAGCTCCAGACATGCTGATGACACGTGTGAACAGGTCCGGATAAAGCAGAGCAAGATGAAGCGAAACGCTGCCACCCAGCGAGTCTCCGGCAAGAACACGTTCCTGCGGAGAGCGGCGAACAGGATATTTCTCTTCTACATAGGGAATAATCTCTTCAGCGAAGCATGATGTATATGCCTTGAACCGATCCCCGAAAGGGGCATATTCCTGAGTTCTTACCGACACGTCCACCTGAACTCCTACTATAATGAAAGGTTCGGCTCCTTCGTCGAGAATGATACGGTTGGCAGTGGTGGCGATACGTCCAAAGTTGAAAAATTCTTCACCATCCTGACAATAAACGACAGGGTAGGATAACAATTCGTTATAGCCAGGGGGAAGATAAATTCGTAGTGTGCGCTTCTCTCCGAGATAGCGGCTCTCAATCTCTTCCTTCACAATCGTGCGTTTCAAATAGCGGGAATCCGTCATAAAACGTCACCTTTCTCGGTTAATTTTTGCATTCGACCGCGCAATACGGTAAGATTAACCTTGTGCGGGGATAGGTCAAATACGCAAACATGTATTATGCTGTTATACCAATATTAAGCCCCTGTTATACATACAATCCGGAAGGAAACATAAAAAAATTACGGATATCTTTGACGTATGCAGTGAAACAGGTGTATAATAATATTATAACAGCGGAACTTGATATTCAAATTTTTTGTTGAGGTGAAGAAAAAAATGAGCAAGGTTCCTTATGAAGTATATACGGAGGATGTAGAAGCTCTGTCCGTGCTGTCTCCTGACGGCGAAATCGTTAACAAAGACATGATGCCTAAACTTTCCGACGATCAATTAAAAGAAATTATGTACCGCATGGTATTTACCCGTACTTGGGATGACCGTGCAGTAAACCTGGGCCGTCAAGGTCGTCTTGGTTTCTATGCTCCAGTATCTGGTCAAGAAGCTACAATGGTTGGTAGTGAATTTGCAATTGAAAAAGAAGACTTTGTATGTCCTGGCTATCGTGACATTCCGCAACTCGTGTGGCATGGACTTCCTCTTTATCAAGCGTTCCTGTACTCCCGTGGACACCAACATGGTGGACAAATCCCGGATGGCGTTAATGTATTGATGCCGCAAATCATCATTGGTGCACAAATTCTGCACGCAATGGGTATTGCTATGGGTTACAAATTGAAGAAACAAAAACAAGTTGTAATTACGTACACAGGTGATGGTGGTTCTTCAGAAGGTGACTTCTATGAAGGTCTGAACTACGCTGGTGTTTACAAATTGCCTGTTATTTTCTTCGTACAAAACAATGGTTATGCCATCACAACTCCTTTTGCCAAACAAACGGCAGCTCTGTCTATCGCTCACAAAGCGGTAGCGGCAGGTATCAAAGGTGTTAAAGTTGACGGTATGGACATCTTTGCAGTTATCAAAGCGGTTCAGGAAGCTGCTGAACGTGGTCGTAACGGCGAAGGCGCAACTCTGATCGAAGCAGTAACTTACCGTTTCCGTCCTCACTCCCTTTCTGACGATGCTTCCAAGTATCGTACAAAAGAAGAAGAGGCTGAGTGGAATGCTAAAGATCCAATCGCGCGTTTTGCTAAATATCTGGAGAAAAAAGGTCTTTGGACTGAAGAAGATACAGCACGTGTGAAAGAAGAAGCAAAAGCAAAAGTGAACGAAGAGATCAAAAAAGCGGAAAAAACCGAGAAAATGACGATTTCAGGCTTGATCGACAGCATGTTCGAACAAACGCCTAAGCACTTGGAAGAGCAAAAAGCTGATTTCCAATAAGTTTTTTCCGATAAAGCATAAACATCCGGGACGGGTTCCGGTGTCCCGGTATACATGTATGAATTCAAATGTGAACTGTCAATGTTTAAGGAGGAAATGAAGCAAATGGCACAAATGAACATGAAAGAAGCAATCCGTGATGCGCTTCGCGTGGAGTTGAAACGTGATCCTAACGTTCTGCTTTTCGGTGAAGACGTAGGTAATGTAGGCGGCGTTTTCCGTGTAACGGAAGGTCTGCAAAAAGAGTTTGGCGAAGAGCGTGTATTTGATACTCCACTCGCTGAGTCCGCTATTGGCGGTCTGGCTGTAGGTTTGGGTGTTCAAGGTTTCCGTCCGGTTGCCGAGATCCAATTCGTTGGTTTTATCTTCGAAGCCCTTGACCAAATGGTAGTTCAAGCAGCTCGTATGCGTTTCCGCTCCGGCGGTAAATATAATTCTCCAATCGTATTCCGTACACCATTCGGTGGCGGTGTAAAAGCGGCAGAATTGCACACAGATTCCCTTGAAGGTTTGCTTACGCAAACTCCGGGTATCAAAGTGGTAGTACCTTCTAACCCTTATGATGCAAAAGGTCTGATGATCGCTTCTATTCGCGACAACGACCCTGTATTCTTCATGGAGCACTTGAACTTGTACCATGCATTCCGTGCAGAAGTACCTGAAGAAGATTACACAGTTGAGCTGGGCAAAGCGAACGTTGTTCGTGAAGGTTCTGATGTAACTATCATTACTTACGGTATGATGGTTCACACATCTGTGAAAGCAGCAGAAGAACTCGAGAAACAAGGAATCAAAGTTGAAGTTATCGACCTTCGTACGGTTAGCCCGATCGACATCGATACTATCGTTGCTTCCATTAAGAAAACAAACCGTGCAATTGTTGTACAGGAAGCTCAAAAGAGCGCAGGTGTTGCAGCTGAAGTCATTGCCCAAATCAATGAAAAAGCAATCCTGCACTTGGAAGCACCGGTTCTGCGTGTAGCTGGTCCGGATACTGTATATCCATTTGCACAAATCGAAGATACATGGCTTCCTAACCCAGCACGTATCGTTGCTGCGGTTAACAAAGTCGTAAATTTCTAATTTAATCATCTGACATGCCGCAAGGCGCAGTATGGTGATCCACACCGCAGCGCAAGCTGCACTGTAAACAGCCATTAGCCCCTTGAGTAACAGTTTATTGCACTAGCAGTAACGGTTGTTTCTTGGAGTTAAGGGTTGTTTTCAGGATTGAGACATAATCAAGGAGGTTTTTCAGTTGGCTAAATTTGAATACAAATTCCCTGAACTGGGCGAAGGCCTTCACGAAGGCGAAATCATCAAGATGCACATCAAAGTCGGTGACAAAGTAACTGACGACGACATCATCATGGAAGTACAGAATGACAAAGCGGTCGTTGAAGTACCTTGCCCGGTTAACGGCACAGTAACAGAAGTATTCGCAAAAGATGGCCAAGTTTGCCACGTTGGCGAAGTTGTTGCAATCATCGATGCTGAAGGCGAGCTTCCTGAGCAAGACGACGCTCCTGCAGACGATCAAGAAAAAGATGCAGCTCAAGGCGGAGCTGACACAAGCGGTTCTTCCGCAGCAGCTTCCAGCTCGGATGCAGCTAAAGAAGGCGGAAACAACAGCGTTCCGGCAGTACCTGCCAAAGACGTTCTGGCAACACCAAGCGTGCGTAAATTTGCTCGTGAACAAGGCGTAGACATCGCTCAAGTTAACGGTACTGGCAACAACGGTAAAGTTACTAAAGAAGATGTTGAATCCTTCAAAAACGGTGGCGGTTCTTCCGCAGCGGCATCTTCCGAAGCTCCGGCTCAAGAAGAGAAAAAATCCGCAGCACCAGCAGCAGCTGCAGCTGATCAACGTGTGGAAGAAGAGCGCGTACCATTCAAAGGTATCCGTAAAGCGATCTCCAATGCGATGGTTAAATCGGCTTACACAGCACCTCACGTTACAATCATGGACGAAGTGGACGTAACTGAACTGGTTGCTTTCCGTACTCGCATGAAACCTATCGCTGAGAAAAAAGGTACAAAAGTAACTTATCTGCCATTCATCGTTAAAGCTCTGGTTGCAGCTTCCCGTGAGTTCCCAGCATTGAACGCTATGATCGATGAAGAAGCTAATGAAATTGTATACAAAAAATACTACAACATCGGTATCGCTACAGATACAGACAACGGCTTGATCGTTCCTGTTATCAAAGATGCTGATCGTAAATCCATCTGGATGATCGCTGATTCCATTCGTGATCTGGCAGCTCGTGGCCGCGATGGCAAATTGAGCGCGAACGAAATGAGAGGAAGCACAATCTCCATCAGTAACATCGGTTCTGCTGGCGGTATGTTCTTCACTCCGATCATCAACTTCCCTGAAGTTGCAATTCTTGGAACTGGACGCATCAGCGAAAAAGCCGTTATCAAAAATGGCGAAGTTGTTGCAGCACCTGTAATGGCTCTTTCCTTGAGCTTCGACCACCGTATCATCGATGGCGCAACAGCACAAAACTTTATGAACTACATTAAACAGCTGCTCGCTAACCCTGAGCTGCTTGTTATGGAGGTGTAAGATATGGTAGTAGGCGACGCTTCTCTCAATATCGACACATTAGTAATTGGTGCGGGTCCTGGTGGCTATGTAGCTGCCATCCGTGCTGCTCAACTGGGCCAAAGCGTATTGATCGTAGACAAATCCGAACTGGGTGGCGTTTGTTTGAACCGCGGATGTATTCCATCCAAAGCCCTGATCTCGGCTGCACACCAATATGAGTCTGCATTGCACGGCGAAGCTTTTGGTATCTCTGCTGAGAACGTAAAAGTGGATTTCAGCAAAACTCAAGAATTCAAAAACGGCGTTGTTAAGAAAATGACTGGCGGCGTAGCTGGTTTGCTCAAAGGCAACAAAGTTGAAGTTTTCAACGGTGAGTGCATGTTCATCAACGAAAACGAAGCTCGTGTATTCAACGATCACGAGTCTCCACGTTACAAATTTAAAAATGCAATCATTGCAACAGGTTCCCGTCCAATCGAGTTGAAACCTTTCCCGTTTGGCGGACGCATTCTGTCTTCTACAGAAGCTCTGAACTTGCCTGAAGTTCCAAAAAGCATGATCGTTATCGGTGGCGGTTATATCGGTGCTGAGCTTGGCCAAATGTACTCTAAATTCGGTGCTAAAGTAACAATCATCGAAGGTTTGGATACTGTACTGCCAGGTTTCGATAAAGACATGACTAGCCTCGTAGCTAAAAACATGAAGAAAACAGGCATCGAAATCGTAACGGGTGCAAAAGCTGAAAGTGCTGAGCAAACGGATAAAGATGTAACTGTTAAATATTCCGTAAATGGTGAATCCAAAGAAGTAACTGCAGATTACCTGCTGGTTACTGTTGGACGTCGTCCAAATACAGACGGAGAGCTTGGTTTGGACCTGATTGGCGTAGACGTTGACGAGCGTGGATTCGTTAAAGTTGATCACCAAGGCCGTACTAGCATTCCTCACATCTTTGCAATCGGTGATATCGTATCCGGTCTGGCACTTGCCCACAAAGCTTCTTATGAAGGTAAAGTGGCTGCTGAAGCGATCGCAGGACAACCATCTGTAGTTGACTACAAATGTATGCCTGCAGTTGTGTTCACAGATCCTGAGTGCTCCAGCGTAGGTTACACGGAGAAAGAAGCTAAAGAAAAAGGTTACAAAGTAAAAGCTGGCAAATTCCCTTATGCGGGTAATGGCCGTGCTGTATCTTTGAACCACGCTGAAGGCTTCGTGAAAATCGTAGCTGACGAAGAAAGCGGCCTCGTATTGGGTTGCCAAATCGTAGGTCTGGAAGCTTCCAACCTGATTGCTGAGCTTGGTCTCGCAATTGAAATGGGTGCTACTCTGGAAGATTTGGCGCTGACTATTCACGCTCACCCTACTTTGGGCGAAATCGTGATGGAAGCTGCGGAACTGGTTATGGGTCACCCGATCCACATCATTTCCCGCTAATATCGTCTAAGCTTCGGATTCGTCCGGCATTATACGTAAATCAGAAGAGACGAATGACGTTAACGCGTTGTTCGTCTCTTTTTTCTGAGCAAAAGCCGAGAAATTCAAGATACGAGTGTATATGATGTGATGAAAAGTTACACACTCAAAAGTTTTAGTGAATTGATTTTATCCAACAACTCAATTGTGGTACACTGTAGTAATGATCAGTTATGATGTGGCTCCAAGCCAATCACGGTCTATTTATTTAGTGTTTAATTTAGTTAAACTAAACCTTTACACGAGAACGTAGAGGACAGAAAAAACCTGAAGAAGCGGAGCTAAAAGCTTTCTGAAGGAAAGCTGCATCGGAAGCATACGCTTCGCCTTTATCCCCGGATTTTATACTTTTGAAAAAGGAAATCTAAAAAATATGGGGATAACAGCGATCGGAAGGTTGTTCTGTCATCGGAGTGGTAAGTGTAAATATTCTTTAGTGAGGGGAATATAATTTGAAAAACTATCTCGATTTATTACAGGATATTCTGGATACAGGCGTGCATAAGGGAGATCGCACCGGAACTGGAACACAATCGGTATTTGGAAGACAGCTCAGATACGACCTATCCGAAGGGTTTCCACTGGTAACAACCAAAAGAATCCATCTGAAATCAGTCATTCATGAGTTGTTGTGGTTTTTGAGCGGGGATACAAATATATCCTATCTGAAGGAAAACGGCGTGAAGATCTGGGACGATTGGGCAGACGAGAATGGCGACCTAGGCCCGGTATATGGATCGCAATGGCGTACCTGGGAAGCACCTAACGGGGACAAGATCGATCAGATTGCTGCTGTTATTGATTCGATTAAAAATAATCCGGATTCGCGGCGCCACCTCGTTAGCGCTTGGAATGTGGCAGAGATTAACAACATGAAATTACCTCCTTGTCATTTCGCGTTTCAGTTCTACGTGGCTGAGGGTAAACTATCGTGTATGCTCACCATGCGTTCTGTAGATACGTTCCTCGGGCTGCCATTTAACATTGCCAGCTATGCGCTGCTGACACATATGATTGCCCAACAGTGTGATCTAGAAGTTGGGGAGTTTATTTGGTCCGGTGGGGATGTACACATCTACTCAAACCATGTGGAACAAGTGAAAACCCAATTGGAGCGTGAGCCATTCGCATTGCCTAAGTTAGTTATCAAGCGCAAGCCGGATTCCATTTTCGATTATACGTTTGATGATTTTGAGTTTGAGAACTATCAGCATCATCCGGGTATTAAAGCCCCAATTGCGGTATAACACGGATTGAAGGAGTGTGTAATCTTTGAGTATTGAACTTGTATGGGCGATGGGCGAGAATGGTGTCATTGGATTGAATAATTCCATTCCGTGGCGTTTGCCTAAAGATATGGCCTTTTTCAAGCAACGTACGCTAAACAAAACGATTATTATGGGACGCAATACATGGGAGTCCTTTGGGGGCAAGCCGCTTCCGCAACGTCGAAATATTGTTGTAACAAGAGATCTAAACTACAAAGCAAATCAGGCTGAAGTGGTGCATACGATTGAAGAGGGTCTGGAAGTGACAAAAGGCGAAGAGCTTTGCGTTATTGGCGGTTCTCAGGTCTATCGTGAGTTTTTGCCGCTCGCAGATCGTCTGGTGGTGACCAAAATCCATGAGAATTTTGAGGGGGACACCTTTTTCCCGGAAGTGGATTGGTCGGAGTGGGAGCTAACAGAACAGATCGAAGGCGAGCAAGATGAAAAAAATGTTTATGCATATACGTTTGAGTTCTACGAACGAAAACGGTAAGTGGGACATAAGATGAAGTAGGAGAGCCCAAACTTACGCTATAAACGAAATATAAGGGCGCTGATTTACGAAATATTCGTGAACAGCGTCTTTCCTTTTAAAATTTAAAAGAAATAATTATGAAATGACATACAAATAACATGAATGTGACGCTATATTAACAGAAAAATGAATGAAATACATAGCCTCTAAAACACTCTGTGGTAAAAAAGTATAAAAATTGTGGGGTTTCACCGTTGTAAAGCCCTAAAATCAGTCATTGTTCGGATTTGGAAGCCTAAAACAACAAAAATTGTTGTTTTTAATGACAAATTACCTCACATTTAAATGACGTTTCGTCCGTTTTTTCTTTAATTAAACGCCTGGTTTCATGTAGCCACACCTTAGAAATAACCATTTTAAGGGTATTGACCATGGGGAGACTTGGACGATATGATGTATAAAATACAAATAATTATTCGGATAATCCATTTAATATTCAGCATGCAAAGTGCTACTATAATTGAAATATCTTCGAGAAGATTTTGTGATACAATATACAAAAACTCAAACATGAGTAATCCATTTCATATAGAACCATGCAGATGAAGGGATTAAGACAAGAACGGATGGGGGAAAACGTAAGATGTCTACACCTACTGGATTTATGGAATACAAACGGCAGCTGCCTGCGGACCGCCAACCAGCGGAGCGGGTTAAGGATTGGGAAGAGTTTCATAAACATATGGCTGAAGAAGAGCTCAGAACACAAGGTGCACGATGCATGGATTGTGGTACCCCGTATTGCCATACAGGTATAGATATGACTGGCGGAACGTCGGGCTGCCCTGTGCATAACCTGATTCCAGAATGGAATAATCTGGTGTATCGTGGTTTGTGGAGAGAAGCGCTTGATCGTCTGCACAAAACGAATAATTTCCCTGAGTTTACAGGTCGTGTCTGTCCAGCTCCTTGTGAAGGGTCATGTACAGTGGGACTTATCGGTGAACCAGTAACCATCAAAACGATTGAAGAAGCGATTATTGAAAAGGGTTTTGAAGAAGGATGGGTGGTTCCCCAGCCTCCGGAGAAACGTACGGGTAAACGTGTAGCAGTTGTTGGTTCAGGTCCTGCGGGACTGGCTACGGCAGCTCAGTTGAACAAAGCAGGTCACTCGGTAACGGTATATGAGCGCTCCGACCGTGTCGGCGGTTTGCTGATGTATGGTATCCCTACGATGAAATTGGACAAAAACGTCGTTCAGCGTCGTGTTGATTTGTTGGAAGCAGAAGGCATTCAATTTGTAACAAACACCGAGATCGGTAAAGATATTGCTGCACAGCAACTGGTGGATGATTATGATGCTGTTGTCCTGTGCGGCGGTGCAACCAAACCACGTGAGTTCAATATTGAAGGCAGTGACTTGAAAGGCGTACATTACGCTATGGATTTCCTGAATGGTAGCATCAAAAGTTACCTGGACTCCAATCTGGAGGATGGTAATTACCTGTCAGCACAGGACAAGGATGTTATTGTCATCGGTGGCGGGGATACAGGTTCCGACTGTGTAGCTACATCGCTTCGTCATGGTTGTCGGAGCATTACACAATTTGGTACACATACTCAGGCTCCTATGGAACGGGATCGTATTAACAACCCTTGGCCGCAATTCCCGAACGTATATACTCTTGATTATGCACAGGAAGAAGCGAAAGCATTGTTCGGTGACGACCCGCGTGAGTTCTCCATCATGACGACCAAATTTGTGGGTGATGACGAGGGGAACCTCGAAGAACTTCACACCGTTCAAATCGAGCGTATTGTAGATGAGACGGGACGTAAGATCTATCAGCCGATTCCGGGTACAGAGCGTGTCTTCCCAGCTCAAATGGCCATGATTGCTATCGGTTTTGACGGACCGGAACAGACTTTGGTGGAACAACTTGGACTTGCAACAGACCGTCGTACCAACGTAAAGGCACGTTACGGCAAATACAATACCAATGTGGATAAAGTATTTGCAGCAGGTGACATGCGTCGTGGTCAAAGTTTGGTTGTATGGGCAATTAATGAAGGCCGTGAAGCTGCCCGTGAAGTGGACAAATACTTGATGGGTTCTACAGTTCTCGTATAACGAGTTAATAAGCCGCATATGCATGTGAATTTGCAATTTTGAATAAAATATATAACTGATACAGCAAAACTCTCGCAATTAGCGGGGGTTTTTGTTGTTTTTTATGATAACATGAGACGTTCAGCTACAATTATTTTAGACAACTGTGAGGTATAGCATTGCTTTTTATCTCATAAAGATTTATTATTACATTATAATAATTATAAATAAGAGAAATGTAATGACACTTAATTGAAAACTACACAAATTGTGAAATTATAATATCCGGAGGTGCAATCTTTATGGCAAGTTACCGGGACAAGTCCATTTCAGAACAGATCGATGACATTAAAAAACAGTTGGTTGCAAAAGGTTATAAGCTGACACAGCAACGAGAAGTTACAGTACGTGTTTTACTTGAGCATGAGAAAGATCATTTTAGCGCAGAGGAAGTATTTCTGCTGGTGAAGGAGCAATTCCCTGAGATCGGCTTGGCTACCGTATATCGTACGCTTGAACTGCTTAGTGATCTTCAGGTCGTAGAAAAGATTAACTTTGGGGACGGTGCCGCGCGTTTCGACCTGCGAAGTACGGATGGCTCACATCACCATCATCATTTGATCTGCACAGAGTGTGGCACTGTAGAAGAGATTATGGAGGATGGTTTGCTTCGTTTGGAACAACAAATTGAGCGTCAGTATGGCTTTGCCGTTACAGACCATCGGCTTGATTTTCAGGGCGTATGCAAAGAGTGCAGAGCGAAGCAGGCTTTGAATGAACAGGCAGCAGGGTAAATCCAATGGGGAGGATGCTCCCGCAACCAAAATCTGATATAATAAGTTTCAGAAGCAAGGGGCTTCCGTGGGCGGAAGGCCCCTTTTTGCCGTCATCTGGACGGTGAAGGAGGAGAGATGGACGGATGAAGACACTGGTTATTGCGGAAAAGCCCGACATGGGCCGAACCATTGCCGCCGTCATAGAACCAAGAGCCAAGAACAATCGCAATTATTTGGAAGGTGAGCATTACATTATCACCTGGGCGATTGGTCATCTATTGGGACTTGCTGAACCGGATGCCTATGATTCAAAGTACAAGCGCTGGAATATCGGCGACCTGCCGATCATTCCGGATCAGTTCAAGATTGTACCCAATCCCAGAACAAAAGATCAACTGAAAATGATCGGAGAACTTGCGAAAAGGGCATCGGCCATCGTTAATGCTTGTGATGCAGGGCGTGAAGGGCAGTATATTTTTGCCTTAATTCAACAACAGTTGAAGCTGCGTCAGCCTGTCAAACGTCTGTGGATATCGGATCTGACCGCTGAGAGTATTAAACGTGGTTTTGACGGTTTGAAAGATGCCTCGGAATTCGAAAATTTGACCCATGCTGCCAGAGCTCGTAGCGAAGCGGATTGGCTAATTGGCATGAATGCGTCCCGGGCTTTCACTACCCGGCACAATGCCTTGCTATCTGTAGGCAGGGTGCAGACTCCTGTATTGGCCTTGATCTATGATCGGGAAATCGAGATTGAAGCGTTCCAGTCCCAAACCTTTTATGAAGTAGCCGCATGGTTTCGTCAAGAAGGAGTGGAGTACAGAGGTTTACGTCAAGGGGACAAGCTGACAGACCCGGTCGTTGCTGAATCGATTGCTACCAGCGTGAAGGGGAAGACAGGACAGATTACCAAGTATGAAGCAAAACAGACCAAGGAGTATCCATATCGGTTGTATGATTTGACCCTATTGCAACGTGAAGCAAATGCCAAGTATGGATATGGGGCGAAGAAAACGTTGGATATTGCACAGGCGCTTTACGAGAAACATAAGGTGATCTCTTATCCACGGACCAATTCAAACTATGTTACGGAACAGAATATTGAAGGTATGCACAAAACGCTGAATCTGCTTAAAAATGGACCCTATAGTGAACTGGCGCAAGGAGCGAAACCCGAACTTGTTCATAAAGGTAATAAGGGTGTATGTAACCCGTCCAGAGTTGAGGATCACCATGCGATTTTACCTACATTGAAACGACCGGGTACGTTATCTAAGGATGAACAGAATATCTATGATCTGATCGTAAGACGTTTCTTATCGCATTTCTATCCGCCAGCAGAGTATAAACAGCATACCGTGCTCACTGACGTTGAGAAGCACCAGTTCAAGACATCTGTGAAAGAACTGCTGTCACTGGGGTGGAAGGTGGTGCTGGGATCTTCAGATCAGGAGCAGACAGGCAAGAAAAAGACAAAGAAAAATAGCAACGAAGAAGAGGAAGCAGAGGAATGGACAGACAAGGCATTTGCTGTTCAACCTGAATTGCCTGTTCAATGTACCAAGAGTGAATTCAAGGAGAAGGCGACACAGCCTCCCAAGAGTTTTACTGAGGGAACGTTGCTAAAAGCAATGGAGAGTGCAGGGAAACAGATCGAAAATGAAGAGCTGCGTGATGCAATGAAAGACAGTGGACTGGGTACACCGGCGACTCGTGCGGCAACGATTGAACGACTCAAAAACGTGGGTTACATTACGATGCAGGGCAAAAAGATGCAACTGACGTTGAAGGGTCGGACAGCCATCGAGTTGATCCGTAAGGCAGGCGTTGACCTGTTGACCTCGCCTGAAATGACAGGCCAGTGGGAAAGAAGATTGTACCAAATTTCCAAAGGTGAAGCGGGTCAGGACAAATTCATGGAGAACGTCAAAAAATTTACGATGTCCATTATTGATAAAGTACGTGTGCAGGCACCGGCACCAGCGGATGCTTTTGGGGAAGATACACGTGGGGGGCGGGGTAAAAACAAGGGAGCCAAAACCCAGAAAACCAGCACCAGAACAACTTCTGCCAAGACATCAGGTACTGGCTCGGGTACCAGTGCAGGTTCGAAGACTTCGCATCAAACGTCGGGAGCTTCATCCAGAACGGCCAGTGCTGCGAATGCGACAGCGGCGCAAAAGCAATCTTCGAATTCGGGCCAGCCTGCTATTCGTGAAACGTTGGCATCCTGTCCGTCACCGGGTTGTAGCGGTCAGATTATTGAAGGCAAGAAGGGTTATGGCTGCACACGTTTCAAGGAAGGCTGCGGGTTTGTCATTTGGAAAGAGTACGTCGGCAAAAAAATTACAAGTACGATGTTAAAAGCGTTGATTGAAAAGGGCAGTACCCAGGTACTCGCTTTTAAACGAAAAGACGGAAGTACGGTGAAGGCGCGTATTATTTTGCAAGATAAGGCAACAGGCAAACTTTCTGCGGA
The DNA here is from genome assembly GCF_032399705.1 of Paenibacillus sp. BIC5C1. NCBI lineage: Bacteria > Bacillati > Bacillota > Bacilli > Caryophanales > Paenibacillaceae > Paenibacillus > Paenibacillus sp. BIC5C1. The sequence goes on along the minus strand of NZ_CP135922.1, from coordinate 4,268,409 downwards.
AAGGCAGGAAGCATAAGCTTATTTGTTCCAAACCGTGGTAAGAAGAACGTGAAGCCTGATATACGAGCCTCCATTTAAAGGATAATTACACCAATAAGAAAAGGACCCTATCCAAGGGTCCTTTTTTGTTGCTGCTGTTGTTGTATATTTTCATGGATGACCTTCGGTACCTCTTCCAGGGCAGTAATGGTATACATCGATGTCTCGGGATTAGGTTGAAGCTCTACCATATTGTATTGCCATTCGTTCGGCTGTTTGATATATATGCTATGGATGCCGGCCGTCACTGCTGGCATAATGTCTGTACGCAGTGAGTTTCCAATCATCCAAGTCGCACGACGCTCAAACGGTCCAGTAGAGAGAATACCTTCAAGGGCTTCGATGTTCTTATGTTGCCGAATGTAGATCCGGTCATCGAAATAAGCCGAGAGCTTCATCTGGTCAATCTTCCGCTGCTGAATTACGGTTTCTCCACCTGTGTACAGGTAGAGGGCATGTCCAGCTGATTTGAGATTCTCCAGCGTTTCGACCATATGAGGATAAGGCTCAACCTCTTGGTCGTATACACTCATTCCCAATTTGGTGAGGTAAGATTCTTCTTGTTGAGAGGTGGGTTTTGAGAACTTCTGGGAGAAGTAACGGTAGGTATCAATTAGGGACTGCGGGAAATGGTGACTTGCAAATCCCAGTTTGTTGACCCCGGTTACATCAATCTCCAGCTGTTTCTCCCTAATTTGTTGAACTGTTAGTGCATGTCCGTCAAACCACTCCTGCATGTTCTCGAAGAATTCACCAAGTACCAGGTTGAAATATTTATTGCAGTACACGAGTGTATCATCGAGATCAAACAAAATATGTTGTTTTATTATTTTCATATCCAATTCACTCCTTGCAGCAGCAGCACAGTTGTTCATATTTTATATGCGAATATAAGATTCCAGGAACATATTCAATTCAGATACGCCATCTGGTCGAATACTGTATTTCTCTTTACGATTACTGCCGAGCAGATGGGTTCGTAGCAGTCCGGCGATGCGCAGTGCCATAACCTGATCTTTAACCATATCCTCGTCTTTGCCCAGCTCCTCACACATCTCAGCGAGCGACTTCGGTTCACCTGACACGTAGCGGAGCAGACGGAGTCTTTCCGGGTCAGCCAGGGCATGTGTGAAACGAAGAAGACAGGTTGGTGGTTGGTCTTCATCCTCTTCAGGTGCGTCTACAGGATACTGCATAATCATCATGCCCTCATAGAAACAGTACATATTAATGGGGCGATTGTGGACGGTTGGAAACAGGATGACTTCATCCAGTCCAGGCATCGGTTCAACGAGAACACCCGCAGTAGCATATTCAATCAGGAGTTCAGGTCCCATTTTATCAAGCAATATACGTTTCTCTTCAGCGTCTTCCTCAAGCCAGGTACGATAATCCTCACTCATGTTCTGACAGTAATGCTGATCCCAGAGCCGCAAAAGTGGCACATAGCTATCCCGAATACGTGTAGATTCTTCTATTGTAAGATGGGGTAGCAAAACAGATACGCGTGCGAACAGCTCTTCGGCTGTCAGTCCAGCAAGCATATCCAGAAAATCAATATTCTCATTAGAAGTGTTACGGTAGGCCGCCCAGGCAAATAATACGTCAAAGTCATCAAAAGGCCAAGTTGCAGCAGGTGCGAGAGCTGCTCGAACATTGGAACTTAGTTTGCCTTCCACCTCAATGATCCATTCGGGGCCAACATCCAGATGTTGAATCCACTTCTTCGTTACATATACCAAAAAGCTGTTGAGCATTTCATATATCGGTGAAACATCGATTTTAACATGATAAGCCATATGATGCAGAATCCTCCCGTCACATCTAAATGTACGCAGCGACTTAAGTACTATTATGGCTTGTTTTGCAGGGCGTTGTCCACTATAATGTTCAAGTCCAGGGCAAACTCTGGCGTAACCAAACATGATTAATAGAATAGATATAACATCTGAAAGGTCGTCAGTGATGGCGATTTTTCTTTGTATGCTTGCAGGAGGAATGATTTTTGTGTCATCTATAACCACCCCAAAATTATCACATTCTACATCAAACTATCTCATTCTGATTACCGTTATTGTTGTGGCGGGGATCAGCCAGGGACTTTTATTACCAGTGCTCTCGATTTTCTTGGAGCAAAAAGGGGTCTCACCGGGTTTGAACGGATTGAATGCAGCCGCATTGTACGTTGGTTCTTTTGCCATGACACTTGTGGCGGAACGACTGCTGGGAGCTATTGGTTTTAAAAAGCTGATTATCGGCGGACTGTTATTTGTCATGATTCCCCTAATACTGTTTCCTTATTTTCCTGATATCAAAATTTGGTTCATATTGCGTCTCGTCGTAGGAATCGGGGATAGTGCACTCCATTATTCTGCCCAATTATGGGTGCTGCTGGTGACCGCACCCGAAAAACGCGGACGTTACATCTCTTTATATGGCATGTCCTATGGTTTAGGATTCAGTATTGGCCCATTGGGAATCAAACTGCTTGGGTTTGGGGATGCCGTTCCATTCTGGGTATTATTCGTATGTATGGCTGCTGTACTTATCCTTGTATTAATGAAGCTTCCCGATACGAAGCCGGAAAAGGCTGAACATGGACAACTGCCTGAACACCGTTTCCGTCGGAGCTTGGCCTGGGCATGGTATGCGCTGTTGCCTGCGTTATTGTACGGGTACATGGAAGCCGGGATGAACAGCAATTTTCCGGTATACGGACTGCGGATTGGCTTGGATGCTAATCAGATATCGTCCTTGCTGCCTTTTGTCGGAATCGGTGGTTTATTCCTGCAATTACCTTTAGGCATGTTGAGTGACCGTTATGGACGTAAGCAAACATTAATGTTTGCCGGGATTACTGGAGGTATCATCTTCATGTTGGTTACTGTTGCGGGCACACATTTCTGGTGGACACTTGTGCTGCTGACCATAGCAGGAGGTCTGGTAGGTTCATTTTTCTCGCTCGGCTTAGCCTACGCCGCAGATATTTTGCCCAAAGTTCTGCTGCCTGCAGCGAACGTGGTGGCCTCATTTCATTTTACAATCGGGAGTATCATTGGACCTAATCTGGGTGGGCAAGTGATTAACTGGATTTCACCAGGAAGCATGTTTATTTTGCTTGGATTCATGTATCTTCTTTTTGGTGCAGCAGGTATATTATTTCGTCGTAAACCTATGCCCGAATCTGTGGTAAAATAGAAGCTGGTGTTCGCATGGAAATTGATGTCCATTTCCGAGTACACTAGTAGTAGGGAAAAACATGGACAAGAGGAGACATCGCGATGATCAGAGTTGAGGGTTTAAGCAAATCCGTTGGAGCGGACCGGGTTCCGGTTCTGCGGGATATACGATTCGATATGCAACAGGGAGAAATGATCGGTGTAGTGGGTTCGAGTGGCAGCGGGAAAAGCATGCTTCTTAAATGCCTTGCTATGATGGAGAAATGGGATAGTGGTCAATTTACGGTGGACGGCGCCGAGATTATAAAAGAAGGTTGGTCCGGAAAACGGAAAATTAAACGGGAATGGGCATACTTGGAACAGAATCCGCAATTGTATCCGAGACGTACAGCTTTGAAAAATGTATTGATCGGTCGGTCCGGTCAAACTCCTTTGTGGAGAATGGTAACAGGTATGGTTCGTTCGGATGATTATATGGGTGCGATGGATTATCTGGAAGGGCTAGGATTGCTGGATAAAGCTCACCAGACGGCAGAGAAGCTCAGTGGTGGCGAGAAGCAGCGTGTTGCGATTGCCAGAGCGCTTGCACATGGCGCCAAAGTTGTTTTGGCGGATGAGCCTGTCATTGGCCTTGATCCTCATACAGCAGATACGGTGCTGGAGACACTGCGTAAATTATGCGAAGAGGAACGGGCTACCGTGATTGCAGTATTGCCGATTGAAATGGCAGAGAAACATGCGACCCGCATCTGGGGTCTTGCGGAAGGCAAGATTGCTTTTGATATACGTGGACGTCGCTTGACACAACAAGAAAAAAATATGATTTAAACTACTGAAAAGAGTGATGAATTTGCTTAATTCACGGTGGGGACGCCTGTTAGCGGGGGGAGCAGTGAGTATCTTGCTCGGTTCAGTCCTTAGCGGATGTACTGTCATAAGCGATCCTAAGGGTTTGATGAGAAAACCAATGATGTCAACAGACAAGGAAAAATTATTAAATGTGGTTCAGCGGGAACAGCCACCCGAAAGCAAATTGATTCGCCCCAAAGACATGAATAATACCAGTATGATTCGTGTTGAAGACCTAAACGGTGATGGTACTCGGGAAGCCATCGTTTTCTATGAGACCCCGAATGAGAACGTGCGGATTCACGGCATGTTATTGGAGGAACAAGGAGATTCATGGGTTAAGAAGCTGACATTTGATGTTCCGGGGAATGAACTGCAATCGTTCAAGGTACTGGACATCACGAATGATGGTAATCCCGATATTATCCTCGGCGTAAGTTTGCAAGAACAGAAAGCATTAACTGCTTATTCTTATAAAGCTGGAGCACTTGAACAAGTGTTGGGTGGTGTTCCATATAATCAATATATTATAGATGATGTTCAAGGGAATACCCTCGACTTAAACGGGGACAAGAAAAATGATTTCGCAATCGTATCTCTGAACAATAGCGGATTTGCATCTATTGCGTTGTATCAATATGACGATGGCAGCTTCAAGGAAGTTGACAGAATGCAGACGGACTACACTGTCAAAGAGATATATAACGCTCTTGGTGGGCAGATTGCCAAAGATAAAGTGGGTATCGTACTGGATTCGGAGCTGGATGACCGAAGTACTTTCTCACAGATTATATACGTAAAAGATAACAAGTTAGTGAATGCTTTTAAATCGCCTGATCAAACCTACAGAGATGACAAAATTTTAAGCGGTGATGTCGACAATGATGGTATTATTGAGTTTGGATTGAAGGAAACGCCTAAAGGATGGGAGCATTACGTATTTGATTCCCGGATGTGGTTCTATACCTTCTATCAATGGGATGGCAAGGATAATAAGAAATTTGTCTCATTCCAATATCGGGATGATGCTGACTTATTCCATTTAAATCTGAAGCCGGAGTGGTATGGAAAGATTACCATCGATACCAAATCGGAAAAGGAAAAATACATCCGTTTTAAAATGATTGATACCGATGAAACCGTAGGTGAAATTAAATATTTCACGCTTTCCCAGTGGGAACAGGAAAAAGGCAAAAGTTGGAAAGAGATTACCCGGACGAATGATCGGGTCATTGCTTCCCGCGGTGCACAATTGGATGCCGATGATGGATTGCTTGACAATATACCGCAACTGAATAGAAAGGAAGAACTTAATGAGTAAAGTACTTATTCTTGAGGATGAAGAATCCATCCGCAGTTTTATTGTTATCAATTTGAAGAGAAACGGGTTCGAAGTGCTTGAAGCGGGGGATGGACATGAAGCGCTTCGCATTCTGCAATCCGTACCAGATATTGACTTGGCTTTGCTGGATGTTATGGTTCCTGGTATTGATGGATTTGAAGTGTGTCGTCGTATTCGTGAAACGAATGAACGTCTAGGTATTATTTTTCTGACCGCCAAAGTGCAGGAGCAGGACAAAGTATATGCGCTATCTGTTGGAGCAGACGATCATGTAAGTAAGCCGTTCAGTCCAACCGAGCTGATTGCACGTATTCAGTCTTTGCTTCGCCGGGTCAATGTTCACCGGGAGACAGCTGCAAAGGTAACGTTCCAATCAGGGCCGTTCTCGCTGGATCTAATCTCCAAGCAATTCAAGAAACAAAATGAATTAATTGAGTTAACACCAACCGAATTTTCCTTGATTCAATTTTTCCTGGAAAAAGAGAATACACCGCTTAGTCGAGATGTGCTGCTGGATCACGTATGGGGCAAAGAGTATATGGGTGATCCCAAAATCGTGGACGTAAACATTCGCCGCTTACGCCAGAAAATTGAGAACAATCCTTCCGAACCTGAATACCTGCAGACTGTATGGGGTCACGGTTACAAATGGAAGGGCCGGGATCAATGATCAAAAAAGGCATCACACGGCAGATTGTATTACATTACTTCATTGTAGTTTTTCTGGCTCTGCTGTTGGTGGAATTCGTATTTATGCTGGCGGTGCAACGATATTATTATGAGAGCATCTACAATACAATCAGTACCCATATCTCCAATTCGAAGGATTTTTTTGAGCCTCTAGCTCGTGAGAGTAATTCGGAAGATGGGAATAATCTGTCCAGACTACTTGTTAATTTGGAATTATCTAATACAGAACTTGAAATTCTGGATCTGAACGGTCATGTGTTAGCGAGTTCAACTGCTTTTGAATCAGACCGTGCCGTGCTGCAAACGAGTGATATCCAACAGGCGTTAAATGGCAGTATGGGACGTTGGGTAGGAAGACAACCAGGCACAGGAGAGCAGGTCATGGCTGTTTCCCACAAGTTTGATTTAGGTGGCGAAAATACGTATGTTATTCGATACCTAACATCGCTCGAAAATGTGAATTCCAAGTTATTGTTCATGGGGATGCTTGCGGTTGCTGTAGGTGTTGGTGTACTGGCAATTGTCTTGATCATTAGTATTGGTATGGCCAATTCCATTGTACGTCCTATTAACAATATTACGGCAGTGTCCGCTCAGATGGCACGAGGACGTCTGGATGTCAGAGTTAAGGGCAACTACAAACATGAATTAGGTGAACTGGCGTCTACTCTGAATTTTATGGCACATGAAATTGTGCGAAGCAATCAGATCAAAGACGATTTTATTTCTTCCATTTCTCATGAATTGCGAACGCCACTGACCAGTATCAAAGGGTGGAGTGAGACGCTGGACTCCGGTGGATACGATCCCGATGAAACAAGAATTGGAATGAGTATTATTTCTAAAGAAACGGAGCGTCTGATCGGACTGGTAGAAGAGATGCTCGATTTCTCCAAATTGCAGCAAAATCAGATGAAATTGGTGAAAGGAACCGTCAGCATTCGTGAGATTGTTCAGGAAACCATGTTGAATGTTTGGGCAAAAGCTGAGCAAAAACAGATACATCTCAAGTTAGAAAGCGATGAAAATCGTGCTTTCAATGTTTTTGGGGATGGTAACAGATTGAAACAAGTCTTCCTGAACATTGTAGACAATGCGATCAAATTCTCGCATGAGAATTCCTGGATCTTTTTATCAGTCAAAGAAGAAGACGGACAGATTATAGCTGCTGTGCAGGATACGGGTATTGGTATCAGTGAAGAGCATTTAATCAAGGTGCGTGATCGCTTCTTCCAGGTTGATCACCAGAATGGTGGAACAGGGCTCGGACTTGCTATTACGCAGGAACTGGTAGAACTGCATGAGGGAACAATTATCATGCAAAGTGAACTGGGAACGGGAACAACTGTAACGGTGACGTTACCGGCTTTACCGGAAGAAGAGACGGTGGAGGAACCCATAATGAATGAAGAAGCCGAAGTGACAGTCGATGCAAAGTTAACTCAAGCAGAGTCTGATCCAAAAAAAGATTGATTTCTGCATTAAAGATTGTTTCGCATCAAAAAGGCGAGCCATATAGGCTCGCCTTTTCTTTAAGCTTATGAAGAAAGTTCACCAGCGCGCAGACGCCCGCTTTTTTCATAAACATCTTTCAGCATACGTACAGGTTGTGTGCGCACAGCCGGTTTGGCGGAGACAATCTCATTCGGTCCGACAACCACGATTTCATCCGTCGTGCCTTTAACAATGGCACCGTCTTTGATAATGGCACCTTCACCAATGATGGCACGTTCGATGTGAACACCGCGACCAACCCGTGCATTCGGCATGATCACACTGTCTTTAACCTCAGAACCTTTACCGACCTCGGCTCCGCAGAAAATAACAGAGCGTTCAGCACGGCCATCCATATTGCAGGATTCATGGATCATGGAGTGCAGGAGTTCAGCACGCGTCTGACGTGCTTTGTATGCACTTGGTTTAGTTCTCCAGTCACGAGTAAACATCGGCCAGTCTTCTTTTTGCAGGCTCCAGTCTTCATCATTATGAAGCAGATCCATGTGCGCATCCCATAAACTCTTCACGGTACCCACGTCTTTCCAATAACCATTGAAGTTATATACGAAGAGAGGGGTATTCTCATTTAACATTTGAGGAATCACATCTTTACCGAAGTCATGGCTGGATTCCGGATTAGCGGCATCTTCGAGCAAGTGGCGCTTCAGGTATTCCCATTTGAACATATAAATGCCCATGGAAGCCAGATTACTTTTCGGTTCGGCCGGTTTCTCGGCAAACTCTGTAACTCTCAGATGCTCATCCGCTGCCATAATGCCGAAGCGATGCGCTTCCTCCCATGGAACCTCCATAACGGAAATCGTCGCTACCGCTTCATTAGCGGTATGAGCTTCCAGCATTTCACGATAATTCATATGATAGATATGGTCACCCGACAAAATTAGAACATTTTCGGGGTTTTGTTGGTCAATATAGTCAATATTTTTATAAATAGCATCCGCGGTTCCCAAGTATTCGTCATTTCCTGTATGATAAGATGGAAGTAAGGAAATTCCTGCCTCACTTGAAGTACCATGTCCCCAAGGTTCTCCTCCACCAATGTGATCATGTAATGAATCAGCTTGATACTGCGTCAGAACACCTACGGTGTCGATGCCTGAGTTTACGCAGTTGCTGAGAGGAAAATCGATAATCCGGTAGTGCCCGCCAAACGGTACAGCGGGTTTTGCGATACTTGAGGTTAAAGGGGCTAATCGCTTCCCTTCTCCTCCCGCCAACAGCATAGCGATGCAATCTTTATTAAACATAATCGTTTCCCTCCCAAAATATTTGTCCAGTGTAGTACATACATAAACGTAATGCGGAGCTATTGAAACGATGTATACTGTAAAAATTCTGAAAAATTACAACATTTTTTTACACACCGCATTTTTCTTTTCAACTTGGCTAGAATGGGGTAATGGTTAATGTTATATCTATTTTCTGGAGAAGAAGGTGATCTCTTGGCCATTCAACCGTTAACAAACCCGGAAATTTCGCCGGAGCACATTTATTTGTTTCATGAAGGAAACCTTCATCACAGTTATCGAATAATGGGCGCACAGCCTGCGATCGAGGATCATCGTCAGGGGTATCGTTTTACCGTGTGGGCTCCGAATGCCACAGAAGTCGGACTGGCTTTAGACCGTAATGGTTGGAAAGGTGAACAGGAACCTTTATATAAGATACCCGATTCTGGATTTTGGAGTCGTTTTATTCCGGAAATCAGTGAAGGAACTTTATACAAATTCCGTATATTAACGGAAGATGGTACTGAATTGCTCAAAGCGGACCCTTATGCTTTTCAGGCCGAAGTTCGTCCGCGTACGGCCTCTGTCACCAGCTCCATTGAAGGTTACAAATGGAATGATGGCGCATGGAGACGCAAACAACGAGGTGTGTATAACAAACCTTTACATATTTATGAAATGCACGCTGGAACCTGGAAACGGAAAGAAGACGGAACTCTCTACAGTTATCGTGAACTTGCGGACTTGCTTGTTCCTTATTTATTGGAGATGAAATATACCCATGTTGAGATGATGCCCCTGAGTGAGCATCCTTACGACCTTTCGTGGGGCTATCAGAATACAGGATTTTTTGCTCCAACTAGCCGTTATGGGCAACCTAAAGATCTGATGTATCTGGTTGATACGCTACATCAGGCAGGCATAGGTGTGTTGCTCGATTGGGTCCCCGCACATTTTGCCAAGGATGCTCATGGCTTGCGTTTGTTTGATGGAACGCCTTTGTATGAATATGCAGATCCATTGTTAGCAGAGAGACCAGGTTGGGGCACACTTAGCTTTGACTACTCTAAACCTGAAATTCGTTCGTTTTTGATCTCTAATGCGTTGTACTGGATGGAGATGTACCATTTCGACGGACTTCGAGTCGATGCCGTAACCAGTATGCTTAAGTTGGATTTTGAAAAGCAGCCAGGACAATACCGAACGAATAACGAAGGTGGCCTGGAAAACAAGGAAGCTGTTGCTTTTTTGCAGCAGTTGAATGAAACAGTCTTCAAGTACTTTCCCTATGCGTTGATGATGGCAGAAGAATCCAGTGCATGGCCAATGGTTACTTCTCCAGTAGATCAGGGTGGGTTAGGTTTCAACTACAAATGGAACATGGGTTGGATGAACGATACACTTGATTACATGGAATCGGATTTTCACGAACGTCCTTCCAAACATCATTTGCTGACATTCCCGGTCGTATACTCCTTTGCTGAAAATTACGTGCTTCCTCTGTCTCATGACGAGGTCGTTCATGGCAAAAAGTCGCTCCTAGACAAGATGCCAGGAACATACGAGCAGAAGTTTGCCGGCATGCGTGCCTTCATGGGGTACTTTATGACATTCCCAGGCAAAAAACTGCTGTTTATGGGTGGAGAATTTGGCCAGTTTATCGAATGGAAAGATGAAGATCAACTGGACTGGTTTTTGCTGAACTACGACAGTCACCGTAAACTCCACAAGTTTGAACGGGAACTGTCCGAGTTATACTTTGGCGAAAAAGCTTTGTGGGAGCTTGATCATTCCTTTGACGGTTATGAATGGATCACTCCGGATGATCATGACCAAAGTGTCATTTCATATGTGCGCAAAGGAAAAAAACCTACGGATACACTCCTTGTGCTCATTAACTTTCAGCCGGTCAAGCGGGAGCGTTACCGGATTGGTGTCATGCGTCCCGGTATGTATACCGAAGTTCTGAACAGTGATCATTCCGATTACGGCGGATCAGGCATTATCAATGATATGCAGCTTACTACTGAAAAGATTCCTTTTCATGGGCAACCACATAGTTTGGAAGTTGTTCTGCCACCGCTAAGCGTAGTTATTCTAAAAAAGAACACACGTCGGAAAACGGATGCATTGCCCCTTAAAGTTCAATCCGTCAGAGCAAAAGCCAGTACCACGAAAACCAGTAAAACAACAAACGGCACTACAGTTAAACCCAAAAGGAGGACGAAGGCATGAATATTCTATTTGCTGCTGCTGAAGTACATCCATTTATCAAAACAGGAGGCCTTGCTGACGTCATCGGCGCATTACCACAGGCATTAAAGAAGAGTGGGGCAGATGTTCGTGTCATTCTACCCAAATATAAGGGCATTCCGGATGAGTATAAAGAGGCAATGGAGCCTGTCATCACGACAGATGTTCCTCTTGGTTGGCGCAGACCGTATTGTGGAGTAGAGATGCTGGTCCATGACGGGATTCCTGTCTACTTTGTGGACAATGAATACTATTTTGGACGGGATGGCGTGTATGGTTATATGGATGACGGAGAGCGTTTTGCCTTCTTCAACCGTGCTGTTCTCGAGGTGTTGCCGCAACTTGAATTCAAGCCGGATGTGCTGCACAGTCACGATTGGCACGCGGGTATGATTCCTTTACTACTGGAAGCTCACTATGCTCATGATCCTTTTTACAGTGAAATGAGGACGGTTTTTACGATACATAACCTGTTATATCAAGGTGTGTTTCCACATGATTTATTCAGTGATCTGCTTGAGCTGGATGATCGGTATTTCACGGTGGATGGGGCAGAATATTATGGCAATGTCAATTTCCTGAAAGCAGGAGTCGTTTTTGCGGATCATGTAACAACCGTCAGCCCTACCTACGCCAAGGAAGTACAAACCTCCTACTATGGCTATGGTCTGGATGGATTGCTCAGTTCATTGGGGGATCGTTTCAGTGGGATTGTTAACGGTATTGATACCAAGAGTTACAACCCCGCAGCGGACAATAAAATTGCGGTTAAATACAGAACCAGCCTGTCCAAGAAAATCGAGAACAAGATCGAGCTGCAAAAGGAATTAGGATTGCCAGTACGTCCGGATGCTCCACTTATGGTGATGGTTACAAGGCTAGTGGATTCCAAAGGTTTGGATTTGGTATGTCGTGTATTGGATGAATTATTGTACTATGACGATATTCAATTCGCTGTATTGGGTACCGGGGATCCGGCTTATGAGCACTGGTTCCGCGAGGCAGCTAATCGTTATCCGCTGAAAATGTCTGCTCAGATTACCTTCAATGATGGGTTATCCCGCCGTTTCTATGCCGGCAGTGATCTATTCTTGATGCCATCGAGGTTCGAGCCATGTGGCATTAGCCAATTGCTTGCACTCCGTTATGGCAGTGTGCCACTTGTCCGGGAAACAGGGGGTCTGAACGATACGGTGCAGGCATACAATGAATTCAGCGGTGAGGGGAATGGATTCTCTTTTACCAGCTTTAACGCCCATGATATGATGAACACCATTCGTCGTGCAGAAGAATTTTACCGTCAGCCAGATCACTGGAAAAAGATTGTAAAAAATGCAATGAGCGGAGACTACAGCTGGAACGTCTCAGCTGAAGAGTATATGGATATTTATCGCCGCATAACACTTGAATCTGTATAATAGATTTGCACTAATGAGCCGCAGTATATTCGTACTGTGGCTTTTTTTGTACGATCATAAGAGGAGGCGAATTTAAAATGAACAACTACATTAATTTTACCTCTACTTACAATCCGAATTTACAAGCTCTAAGCAGTGCCGACGGATATAATGCCGTCAAAATGAATGAAATATTTGGACAGATCATGGGAAATATTGCTGCCGTGCAATCCACGCTAACAGGCAGCTTTATTAATGTGAGGAGTTTTGCGCCCGGAGATGGAAGCGATCAGACAGCCCAGATCAAAGCTTTTTTTGACTCAGCACAGGAAGGTGATGTTTTATTATTTACGCCAGGGCACTATAAAGTTGTTAAGACGGGCTGGTTCTATACGTTTAGTGGCAGATCTGTCATCATCAAGGCATTACCAGGTGCAATATTGGAGGTCTCGGATCAGGGAATCCGAATTGAAGGAAGCAATCATGTCGAGATTAGTGGCTTGACTTTGGTTCGTACCACTCAAGCAGCTTGGAGTAAAAACAAGACAGGGCTTAGCATCGGGAATTCGAGCAATGTACTATTGCAGCATAACGATATTAGTAAATTTACCGATGGGATCGGAGTGAATGGTTCCAGCAGTCAAGACAATCCCGCCCGAAATGTTGTGATAAGAAACAATAAGCTTCATCACTTGGGAGAAGAACCGATTGCAGTTCGGAGTCATTTGGTTTTTGTAGTGATTCGCGAGAATGACTGTTACCGGTATCTTGGGGATGGCATTCTGGTCAAGGGCACATGGCATGTTTCGATCACCGATAACTTTCTTCATACTCCTGTATTATCCAGTGATTCAGATTATGTTGTTTTTTCAGGCGGACAACAAGTGAATAATATGCCTGCGGTCGGCGGCGGGATTACCTGTAACAATGAGGGAGGCGAGACTGGAGCCAAAAATCTGCATATACATGGCAATAGCCTGATTGGAACAGCTTTTGGTGTGGGGCTTATCGGTTTTGAAGGAGCCTTTGTAACCTCCAATGTCTTTAAGGATATTAAAATCACTTCAGTCATTTCAGTTTCTTTCTCTCCCTCCCGATACAATCCCAACGGACTGAGCAATCATCTGTTTGTTATCCAGGGCAACCTGATCGACACCATTTCAAGACCAAGCGCTACTGCTGCCATTGAAGCGAAAACCAGTACAGGTGCAGAAGATATGGACATTGGAATTATTTCAGACAACATCATTATTCCAAGAGGAAAACACTGGGGAATTGTCGCGGATGGTCATATAATCGTGAAAGGCAATTACATTGCTCAAGCAGGCATAGCCATGGATCTTGCCAATGGAGTGATTGCATCAAGCAACATCATTGAGCCCGGCTTTAAGACGACCAATCCTGACCGGATGGTCAGTTTGCATAATGATTGTACCTTTTCTCATAATTCAGTTGCAGGAAAAGGGACATGTATTCAATTGCGTGGCTCGAACAATATCGTAACTGGAAATCGCTTAAAATATGAGGGAACATGGTGGGCTGTGCATCTGGATATTGTTAATAATACGGTGGAGGGCAACATCATAAGAGATAACATGCTGATGGTTGCGGCAAGTGCGACGGGACGTTATCTCTTTGGCGCAAGTCCTTTTACGAATGGGAAAAACGTAGTCGTTGATCTGGTTAAAGATAATAATGGAACGTTATTTCAATTAGTAAATGAAATTGTCATGCTTGGTCCAAATTCTACGCGGTGGAAAATAACCATAGATGCAAAAGGAGATTTGAAAACGACGAAATTATAGCCTTAAACTCTGCTCTTTGTCAGAAACTCCTGAAGCATCCGATGATAAAAAAGGTCGTTCAATATTTCAGGAGTTTCTGGCAGGTATTAGCTCGGTTAGCTCGGTTCCAATTGTCTATACAAAATACGGTATCCGTAAGGATCAAGTTTAATATTCATCATTCCATTGGTGGGAACAACAGCATCTTCGGTTAGAGCATCCTTCCAGTCCTTGGTTTCCATCGGATGTGACAGGGTACGTTCTTGCGGAGTATTGTTCATCCACACCGTAAAATGAAGGTTATCATCCATACGTTCATAAATGATGCATGGATCGTTGTGATCGGCCTTCAAAAAACGGAAGCGGCCTTTGCGCAGAGCTTCATTACTTTTCCGCAAATCAATCATCAGACGGTAGAAGTCATAAAGCTCCTTATCTTGCTTGGCAGGATCCCATTGCATGCATTTACGGCAATCCGGATCACCTTCTCCGCGTAAACCAACCTCATCTCCATAAAATATACAGGGTGTACCGATATAAGTGAAAAGAAACACAACCGACAGTTTTAATCTGCGTTTATCTTCTCCAGCCCGGGTAAGCAGACGAGGTGTGTCATGACTGCACAGCATGTTGAAAATGACTTCATTCGTCTGCTGCGGGTAGCGCATAATCAGAGATCCCATCTCGTTAGCGAAGTTATAACCATCCATTGAACCACAGAAGAACTCAAGCACCTTGTCAGCAAAAGGGTAGTTCATCACGGAATCAAATTGATCTCCCATGAGCCAGGTCAGAGAATCACTCCAAACTTCGCCTACAATATAGGCTTCCGGATTAGCGGTTTTGACCACTTTGCGGAAATCGCGCCAGAAATGGTTATCCACTTCATTCGCAACATCGAGCCGCCAACCGTCGAGTTTAATCTCCTTGATCCAGTATTCAGCCACATCAAGCAAATAGTCTTTTACTTCGGGATTGGCCGTGTTGAACTTGGGCATATTGCCATAAAACCCAAATGTATCGTAGGTTGGAATACCATCCTTGATCTGCACCGGATATTCATTGATATGAAACCAATCTGCATATTTGGAGTTTTTACCATTCTTCAGGACATCCTGAAAAGGAGGGAAGTCTTCGCTGCAATGGTTAAAAACTGCGTCTAGCATGACACGGATTCCGCGGCGATGACATTGTTCTGCTACTTTTTTGAGCATTTCATTGTTCCCGAATTGAGGGTCTACTTTTTTATAATCAACGGTATCGTATTTATGGTAGGAGTTTGCTTGGAACAGCGGGGTAAAATAAATGGCATTAACACCGAGTTTAGTCAGATCATCCAGGTGATTGAGAACACCTTGCAGGTCTCCGCCAAAGTAGTTATCCAGTTCAGGTCGGCCGCCCCATTCCTGAGTTCCTTCGGGGTTAAGATCGGGATTTCCATTAGCAAACCTTTCCGTCATGATTTGGTAGAACACGGCTTCTTTGGCCCATTCGGGAACCTTGAATACATCGATTTCATGAATGTAGGAAAATTCATAATATCCTCCTGTAGGGTACGGGTGAGCATAATGAATTCCGTTATCAGCCAGATAAATATTTTCGGTGCCGGCGGTAATACGGAAGATGTAAGTCAGACGTTTGAATTTGGGCTTAACTGCAGTTTCCCAGTAGTCAAACATACTGTCAGAAGCGGCTTTTTCTAATTGAATTTCCTTATATGTTCCATTCCAATCGTATTTATCACCAGTCAGTGCAGTCACATATTGTACATCGTCTCTCTTCGTTCGTACACGCAGATGAATCGTCGAGGGATTATAAGCGTAAGCCCATTTATCGCGGGGAACGTGATACATCGCTTCGAGCAGCATGACAACACCTCCTGAACTCAAGATAAAGTTATAGCTATAAATAACCAAGTTAGAGAGCAGATGAACCATAAGTATGGTTGCTAAATGTAAGGGTTTCAACATTTTTCAACGTTTTCTTTTCACAGCATCTCCAGCTTGTGTCCGTATATACGTATTTATGATAAAACTAAAAGGGTGCTCCTTAAGACCCCAAATTCAGGTCCTACAGAACACCCTACTGTTAATACGCAGCAGTTTGCGAAAAACTTAGCGACTTGCTTGCTTAAATTCTGTTTGAATGGTATGCAGCAATTCAGGCTGTGTAAGAACATCATAAGCAGTTGCAGCAATTGCCTTGGCTCCAAGGATCATACCATCCAGGGCCCGTTCCTGAAGCGCCAGATCACGGAATTCAATGGAATGAAGCGTATGAACTTCGTCCACAACACGGATATAAGGATGGATCGCAGGACAACGCAAGGATACGTTACCAATATCCATGGAACCATGGTCGTTACCACTCACGATCTCCTCTTGAGAAATGCCGAGTTCAAGCAGATTAGCACTAAAAGCAGCAGATAACGATTCATTCGTGACCATCTCATCATAGGAAGTCTCATAATTGGATGTAACAAGCCGGCATCCCGTTTGCAGAGCAGAACCTTCCGCGATCTGAATTACACGTTGAGTGAGAATATTCAACTCTTTTCTCGTTGAGGCACGTACATAGAATTGAGCAGAAGCGTAGTCAGGAATAATATTGGCTGCCTGTCCTCCGCTATTGATAACCCCGTGAATACGAACCGTGCTTTTCACTTGTTGTCGGAATGCATTAATGCCATTAAACGTCTGGATCACCGCATCCAAGGCATTAATGCCTTCATGTGGACTTGCAGCAGCATGTGAAGATTTCCCATGGAATTCAAATTGTACAGCATCAATAGCCAGGGAACTGCCAGATTTCTCATAGGCGTAATAAGGGTGCGCCATTAGTGCGACATCACAGTCATCAAACAATCCTGCTTCAGCCATAGGCACTTTGGCTCCACGCGTTTCTTCCGCTGGTGTACCGAACACTTTTAATGTTCCGCCGACTTCATCCAGTATGGACTTCAGACCTACCGCAGCTCCGAGGCTCATCATACAGATTAGATGGTGCCCACAAGCATGACCGATTTCGGGAAGTGCGTCGTATTCACATAACAGGGCAATAGTCGGGCCTGGTTTGGAAGCAACATACGTACCGATAAATGCAGTGTCCAAACCAAGGACAGGAGCTTCTACGGAAAAACCATGGTAGGCAAGTTCTTCTTTTAACCGAGCAGAGGCAAGGTATTCTTCGTTACCAAGTTCGGGATTGGCACCAATGTATGATGAAATCTCCTTAAAACGGGAAGCATATTGGTCAATAACAGTTAAAATTTGTGTTTTGGTATGTGTCATGGTGGACTCCTTAAGCAAAAATGAAAATAATTCAATAATTATATCATAGTTGCGGTTATTTTTCAGAAATGAGATGGAATCGAATCCTGTCGAAATGCATTGCATAATCATGCATTCTACTTTATAATGACTCAGGCATCAACAACAGAAAGCATACAAAGTATTATAAGGGGAGAACAGGGTTGAAATTGATTAGTCGTTACACCATGATGCTGCTAGCTTTTGTGGTCTTGCTAACTACGGTTGCACCTGTTGCGTTCGCAACGGGAACTACAAGCAATTCAGGCGGTAAAAAGCTGGTGCTCGGTACAAGTGCCGATTTTGCACCATATGAATTCCATAAAGTGATTGATGGTAAAGACCAAATTGTCGGATTTGATATTTCGATTGCTAAAGAAATTGCTGCGGATCTTGGCGCAGAACTTGTAATAGAGGATATGGGTTTTGACGGACTTCTTCCTGCGTTGCAGAGTGGTCGTGTGGATATGGTCATCTCGGGAATGACGCCAACGGATGAGCGTAGACAAAGCATTGACTTCTCAGATACCTATTATAAATCCAAGCAAGTCATCATGATTCGCAATGCGGATAAAGATAAATATCCAACCATGGCAGATCTGGAAAATGAAAAAATTGGTGTCCAAAAAGGCTCCATTCAGGAAACGATTGGCCAGGGAATCCCAGGCGCAAAACTGACAGCACTTGATAAAATATCTGATATCGTACTGCAATTGCAGACCAATCGTGTAAATGCTGCAATCGTTGAGGATACGGTAGCTGCCGGTTACCTGGATGATGTGATTGGATTAGCTCCGGCTATTCCGGATGAAGAGCAGGCCGAAGCGGCAATCGGGATTCGCAAGGGCAATTCGGAATTGCTGAATGCAGTGAACGGGACGCTCGAGCGTCTGAAAAGCGAAAATAAAATCGATCAGTTGGTTATCGAAGCAAGCCAGTTGATGGCAGACAAGGTGAAAAAAGACCAAAACATTTTTCAAGTGTTCTGGGAGTACAAAAGCTTTTATGCAACAGGTGTAGGTTACACCCTCTTATTGTCTGCACTCGGTGTAATCTTCGGGGTAATTATCGGGTTGATCATCTGTCTGTTCCGTCTGCATGACGTCTCAATTCTGCGTTGGATCGGAACAGCTTACGTTGAGGTCATTCGCGGTACGCCAATGCTGGTTCAACTGATGATTATCTATTACGGTCTTGCTCTGACGTTGGGAATTAATTTCACGCCACTTCAGGCGGGGATTATCACATTATCCATCAATAGTGGTGCCTATCTGGCCGAGATTTTCCGGGCTGGTATTCAGGGTGTGGATCGAGGCCAGTTGGAAGCAGCTCGTTCCCTGGGAATGGGCAGAGGTGCGGCAATGCGCTTCATTGTGCTTCCACAAGCGTTCAAAGCGGTGTTGCCGGCGATCGGTAATGAGTTCGTGACCATTATCAAGGAATCCTCCATCATCTCAGTTATTGGTATGGTGGACATTATGTACCAAGCAAGTGTAGTCAAAAACATTACGTACCAAGGAATGAATCCATTCCTGATTGCAGCGGCCATTTACTTTGTGCTGACGTTCATTTTGTCCAAGCTGCTGGGTCGACTGGAAAGGAAGTTGAGTGCAAGTGATAGACGTTAGACAATTACACAAATCATATGGAAATAACGATGTGCTCAAGGGCATTAACGTAACAATTGGCAAAGGCGAGGTTGTCGTGGTCATCGGTCCGTCGGGATCGGGGAAAAGTACCTTCTTGCGCTGCCTGAATCTGCTGGAACAGCCAACTTCCGGCGAAATTAATTTCGAAGGTGTGTCGATTACTGACCCCAAACATAACATTAATGCAACTCGTGAAAAAATGGGGATGGTATTCCAGCATTTCAATCTGTTCCCGCACAAAACGGTGCAGCAGAACATTACGATTGCTCCCATTAAAGTGAAAAAACAATCTGCACACGAAGCGGAACAAATTTGCGCAGATTTGCTCAAGACGGTTGGCCTCTTTGACAAAAAAGACGCCTATCCAAATCAGCTGTCCGGTGGACAAAAACAACGGATCGCCATTGCAAGAGCGCTTGCGATGCAGCCGCATGTCATGCTGTTTGACGAGCCTACTTCAGCACTGGACCCTGAAATGGTCGGTGAAGTACTGGATGTCATGAAGCGGCTTGCAGAGGGCGGAATGACTATGGTAATAGTAACGCATGAGATGGGCTTCGCACGTGAAGTAGGTGATCGTATCCTGTTCATGGATGGCGGGGTAATTGTAGAAGAAGGAACGCCTGCTGAAGTGTTTGGCGAGCCCAAGCATGCACGTACACGTGACTTCCTTGCTAAAGTGCTCTAATCCATCCAAGTTATTAAGGATGAAGATTAGGATAAAAATGCAAAATCTATACTGCGTATGAGAATTTCATCACCTCATAGATCCCTGCCGACGACCCGTCGGCAGGGATTGTTTGTTATGCGAGGATACTTACAGATATACATAAAAAGTAACGTTTCTGTCATCAACGATATAAGCTCAAATAGACATTTTTTTGAAAAAACCGCTTGAATTCAGCAAAAGTATTGAAGTGAATTAGCGAGATGGTAACATTTACTACGACTCTTGGTTACAAAATTGTGATATATTTGTTCCTGCCGAAACTTCCGGAGTTGGGAGTGTGGGGGATGTAACGATGCAGAGTGTGCTTGGGGAAGATTCATTTGCACACGGCTTGGGGTGAATTAGGGCTACATAAAATTATTAATGTAATTGAACCTATAGGGTGGTTTCCTCCATCCGAATCCGACAACTAACTTCGCAGGCATAATGAGGGAGGAAGACCATGATTAACAAGAAACGTATAGCCAAAACAGCAACAGCTTTGCTGACAGCAGCAATGCTCATTCAGGCCGTTCCGGCTCATGCTGATTCAGTTCATGTGGCCAAAGAGGGGGATACCTTCTACACCTTATCCAAACAATATGGAGTTGGACTTAACGCTCTTATTAAAGCTAATAATGACATTTCAGCTTACAACATTTATGGTGGTTTGAAAATCACGATCCCTGGTAAAACAACGAACACAGCTTCTGCTGCAGCAGCTAAAACGGTAACTGCCGCAAGCCTTGACGTTAATGCAGATAGTAAAGTTGTACAAGCCTGGGGAAAAACGTTTGATTACAGCAAAACTGTTGACGTCAAAGCAACGGCATACTCTTCTGATGCTTCTGAAAATGGAGGATGGGGTGCTGTAGATTACTTCGGCAATCCGCTTGAACTGGGCACGATCGCAGTAGACCCGAGTATCATTCCATTGGGTACAAAGGTACTGGTGACAGGTCATACACATCCAGGACTGCCCAAACAGGCATTCGTCGCTACGGCTCGTGATGTGGGTGGTGCCATTAAAGGGCACAAGATTGATATCTTTATTCCTGGCAGCAAGCAATCCGTAAATACCTTTGGTATTCAGGATGTTGAACTTTACATTTTGAAATAAAATCAAAGATTAGCTGCACATCATCATATGTGACTCCAACTACATCTAAATTAAACAATAAAGGGTGTTCTTCAATCACGATATCGTGATTGAAGAACACCCTTTTGTAAAATCCGACTTCTGAATTCCTTGACCTATTTACCCTTTGGCAGTTCCAACATTTCGTCCAAAGTCACCAGCTCATACCCGCGGTTTCGCAATTCCTCGATAACTTCAGGCAACGCCTCGATGGACCCATTTAGCTTCGATCCTACACCTCCACCTGCATGCTGAAGCACAATGGAACCCGGTTTGACGGCGGACAGGATGTTTTGTTTGACTTCCTCTTTGGTGAGGCCCTTCCAGTCCAGAGAATCGACGTTCCAGTTCACAATGCTGTAATGTTGTTTAGCAGCCCATTGCAGCTGTTGCTCGTTAATGTCACCATAAGGTGGACGAATCATTTTGGGAGTGTAACCCACCAGATTCCGAATAATGTCCCCGGTATGTAAGATTTGTTTGCGAAATGCATTCATGGATAACTTACTGAACTCCGGGTGATTGTAGCTGTGATTGCCAACAATATGCCCTTCCTTCACCATGCGTTTCACTAAATCCGGATGTTTCTCAGCGCGATGTCCCACGATGAAAAACGTAGCCCGCACCTTGTATTTTTTTAAAATATCCAGCACCTGCGGGGTGAAACGGGGATCAGGTACGTCATCAAAAGTCAGAGCAACCTTTTTTGTTGAGGGGCCATTGGTTTTGAACGTATCTGCATATTTCTGTCTGAGTTGTCCCAGCGTCAACTGTTCTTCTTCAGGAGAATCAGATTTCGAAGCAGGTTCGGTTTGCGGGCTTGAAGAAGCCCATAACTGAGCAGGAGCATAACTTCCTCCCAGAAGAATGACCATGATGGATAACATGATGAGGCGTATACGCATGTTCGTGCCTCCTTTTCCCAAATTGCGTTCTCTATGGTATGCCCGGGGCCATCCGTATTTATGCATGATGTGAGATGTTTCACTGCTGATTCATTAAATTGGAGCCATAATTCCACCATTACATATTACATATTTAAAAGGACAGGTGGAGCAGGATGAGTACATACGATTTAAACTCCGTTCGTTTACAGGTGATTGAGGCAGGGGAAGACAAAGTGTTTATGGTAACTGGAGGTAGATCACATATTGGAGCAGTAGCCACATTTTATCCAGACCGTGAACGAGTGAGTGGGGCTACAGTCCATATTCCAGGGCATAAAGAACAAGAACTGTGTGAGAGATTAGCACGTAAGGCTGCCCTTCATTTAAAGGTAACCGTTACCGTAGTGATGGGGATTCACTTTGATGCAATTACGCGGATGCAGATTGATGAGATTGTGCAGACTGCAGAGAAACTGCTTGATGAAGAGCTGTGCCAAACGGGTCGATTGATTCAATAGTTCCATATAGGCTAGGCAGGCTAAAATCGTTTTTTATGATTTTTTTTGTTAAAATTGAAACGAGTAGAACATTGCCACGTATGTATGATTATATACAAGGATGAACTATCGACTAGGAGGAATACCATAATGTCCATTTTCAAAAGATTGCGCGATTTAACGATGTCTAACATTAACTCTATTATTGACAAGGCAGAAGATCCGATCAAAATGACGGATCAATATATTCGGGATATGCAGGAAGATCTGGAAGATGCAGAAAAAGCTGTTGCTGCACAGATCGCCATCGAGAAAAAATTCAAGCAGCTGTTTGAAGAACAGGAAGCTCTCGTGAAGAAACGTGAGGAGCAAGCACATACAGCAGCGCGTGCACAGAATATGGATTTGGCACGTCGGGCATTGGAAGAGAAGAAGGTCGCTGAAGAGAAGATGGCCGAATACAAAACAAGCTATGACCAAAACAAGGCTTCTGCCGATAACCTTCGTGGCAAGCTGGACGAAATGCGAAAACAATTAACGCAAATGAAAAACAAACGTGAAACATTGGTTGCACGCTACAACGCGGCAAAAGCTCAAACCGAAATCAACAAGGCGCTGAACGGATTTGGCTCCGACACTGCAAGTGCCGGTATGAAGCGTATGGAAGAGAAAATGATGCAGATGGAAGCTCAGGCCGAAGCCAGCAATGAGATGTCGTCCAAAGGAAAATCGCTGGATGATGAGTTCGAGAAGTTGGGCAAAGATCAGGCTGTTGAGGATGAACTGGCAGCGTTGATGAAGCAATACGAAAATAAGAACTAAAACCTTGTAAGCAAGCAGGGGCACCAGCGGAGGAGAGACCAGCGTTTCTCCTTCGCTTTTAATTGCGGTTCATGTTGAGATGTGGGGGCTATGTAAATGGATTTGAACATTTTGGCAATGCTGGTCTGGACGTTATCGGGTTCGGTTTTGCTGTTTGTCTTGATGTATGTGGATTCTTTGTTTACAAAATATAAGGATTTTGCCGAAGTGAAGGCGGGCAATATGGCCGTTACGACACGTATGGTTATGAAGCTGTTTGCTCAGGGATATGTACTCGCCACCTCCATTTCGACAGCGGGTCATCTTGGAGAAGCGCTGCTCGTATCCGTTGTTTCATTTATCATTTTGCTGATCCTGGAGAGCGTGGTTCACTTTATGATTCGGAGATGGGCCAACCTGGATCTGGATACGGGAATACAGCAGGGCAAGACAGGTTATGGTTTGTTCTCAGGTGCACTACATATCGTGGGCGCATTAATTATTGCAGCTTGTTTATAAGATAAAGAACAGGAGTAATGGGTATGAGTGTGTGGAAACGGATTAAAGGGATAATAGCCAAACCTGAACCGCCTAAGGTAGAGAAAACAATGCTTCAGCTGGCGCCTGGTGATATCTGTGAGGTTTCGCTGGTCACCTATGAAGTTGTTGGGCGGGTACATCATCGAGCGCGAAATGCAGCTGTCCTCACGTTGCAGGATGGTACGGCAATCCGACATTTGCATATTGAAGAACGGGAAATGACCCGGTATGCCCTCTATACACCAATTGATGGCCGTCTCGATGCACCAGATGAGGTGCCTACGTTGCTGGATTTGGATGGACGTGCGTATCATCTGGAGGAAGAATACGGAGGAATGGTAACCACTGCAGGCAGGACACCCTATGGTCAGGCTGGGGAACAATTAGTATGGCAATATCAGTCTGATGATAACATGCTATTGCGTGTGGAGTGGCAAGACAGAAGATTTACGCTGTATGAGGGTGAGTCCATTCTTCCTGCGGATATCAAAGTGATTCGTTCGAGCTAGGAGAGGTTCCAATGAAAAAGCGCTTGGCACATGGATTAAAATTAATGCTGGTCCTCAGCCTTGTGATGTCCCTGCTGTCCGCGTGCGGAGCACCTTCCGTTCAGGACACATATCCGCTTGAATCGGTCAGCGGCAGTGGTAATACGACATCCTATGTGTACCGAGCTGCCGATCGCACCGTTCCAGAGGTTGCTCAGGAATTATCTGAACAGCGGAAGCCGGATCAGATCTCGGCGGAAAATACAGAGCGGATGTTCCTGGTGTATCAGGACCAGTATTATCATTTGCAGCAAGACCCGAATAACGCGGAAGACACCTTGGTTGAGGTGGATTCAAAGGAATATGTTCGGCAGAATTATGATTCGTCCTTTTTGCAAGGGTACTTAACCGCAACATTAATCGGTAATTTGTTTGATTCGTTCGGGGGTAGAGGGGCAGGTACGTATCGGGGGTATACGAACAAGGACACGTATAAGCCAAGGGAAGGATCCTATCGGACACCGACGAGCAGCGATAAAAAGGTTGCTCCCCCGATTACCGTTGACCGAAAAGGATCGATTACCCGTCGTGGCAGCGATAAGGATTCAAGCGTAGGCTCCGGTGGAGGATTATTCAGCCGGAATAAGGAACAAAGCAAAGGCACAATTGATCGTAATAAAAGTAGTGGCGGCCTTGGAGGATTATTTGACTCACCGAAGAGTTCCTATAAAAAGCCCAAAACGAGGGTTGGCGGCGGCCGAATTATGAGGCGTAGGTAGCACTTCTCATGAATGGGACCCGCAATATTAAAGCATTAGCAGAAGAACAGTGAAAAGGTAAGGTGGAGCGAGCTATGCCACTGAACATGACCTTGGATGCTGTTCTTTTTGTTTTACGATTTGCGGACATGATGAGACTTTCGAACACGAGGAATGGTTGCGGCAGGTTGTTTGCGAATCCAGCGGATATAAGGAGCGATGCGCTCATCTTTCCTTAGCGCCTGTATCTCGGTTAAACCTAAGGTAATAATATCGCGATTCGTATATAGAGAATGAATTTGTTTGTGGCAAGGGATACAGAGATCGGCAGTAGGCATGTGTGTTCCGCCCATTTCTTTAGGTGTCAGGTGATGAACTGTTGTCTCGACAGGCTCCCTTCCACATAATTCGCATCGTTGGTTCAATAAGATCAGCTCCTTTTCTCTTACATATTATGGACTGACGATTCGTCTTTCATGTGAATGGGATGTTGGAGAGTACTTGTCATGACCTAGCTTTCGGGCTACACTTTTTAAATATGAACAAATGACTCAGGGAGGTTCTATCACCATTGAAAATAAATTCACATTCAACGGATATGACGACTTCGAAATTTATCCGTAAAGCTATACAAGTAACGGATGCGCAGGCGAAAGTTGCTGCTCATGTCGGTTTGGGTTCAACAGAAAAAGTAACACTTGAGCAAGCACATGGTCGAACGCTTGCTGAGACGATTCATGCTCCCCATCCTTACCCATTCTTTCGTCGTTCCGGAATGGATGGATTCGCGATTCTGAGTTCGGATACGATTGAAGCATCCAGCGAGCAGCAGATTTGGCTTCGTATCATTGATGAAATTCCATGCGGGTATACATCGGATCTTACGATTACATCAGGTACAGCTGCTCGGATCATGACAGGAGCTCAGGTGCCGGAAGGTGCAGATGCTGTTGTTATGATGGAGATGACTGAAAGTAAAGAAGAGCATGGGGAACAATGGATTGCTCTTAAGCGCCATATTCAGCCTGATGCTAACATTACGCCAATTGGATTGGAAGTTCATGAGGGCCAATTGCTGCTGGAAGCAGGAACGATTATTCAGGCAGGTGAACAATCCGTGCTGGCGACATTCGGCGTAGGTCAAGTGCCTGTATACAAACGCCCCAAGGTAGCCATTTTTGCAACAGGTACAGAGTTGTTGGAGGTGGACGAGCCATTGCAACCTGGCCGTATTCGGAACAGTAACAGCTATATGCTTCGTTCTCTGGTCGTTGAAGCGGGGGGTGAGCCGGTTATGTATGGTTCGATTGCTGATGATGTAGATACGGCACGTATGAAGCTTACAGAAGCGCTTGAACATAATGATATGGTGGTCACAACAGGTGGGGTATCGGTTGGGGATTATGATATTATGGGTGACCTGGTTCGGGAAGGGAATATGGAGATGCTGTTTAACAAAGTGACCATGCGTCCCGGCAGTGTTACGACGGCTGCTGTGGTTAATGACAAGCTGCTATTTGCACTTTCGGGCAATCCGGGGGCTTGTTTTGTCGGCTTTGAGTTATTTGTTCGGCCAACGATTCGTACGATGCAGGCTGATGCTCATCCATATTTGGAAGAATGGACAGCGATATTGGATGATGACTATACGAAGGTCAACAATTTCACGCGCTTTGTACGCGGACGGACAGAGATACGAAACGGAAGGGTGTATGCTAAACCTTCAGCATCGCGTGTGGACGAATCCAGTGTCATGATTACTATTAAAGATAGCGACTGCCTGATCATTGTTCCGCCTGAGAAAAAAGGCATTCCTGCTGGTGAACAGGTTCAAATTCTCAGACTTCCCACGGGTCATGTCAGGTAGGTCATACATGTCTGAAATAAGCAGCAGTTCACCATATATCATGCAGATTGTTGGATATAAAAACACAGGCAAAAGCACCTTAATTGCTGCACTTACTCGCTACCTTACTTCTGCTGGACGAAGAGTGGCTGTAATTAAACATGATGGACATGATCATTTTGAGATGGATCACGAAGGAACCGATTCCTACGGCTTTGCTCAAGCAGGGGCCGATGCAGTCGTTGTTATGTCGGAGAAACGTACCGCACTCATTGAAAGACAAGCGACTTCGTTGGAAGACATGATAAAATATCTATCAGCGTACGACTGGATTCTCATTGAGGGATACAAACAAGCGCCATATCCCAAATTAGTCATGCTCCGTGAAGAAAAAGACTTTTCTCTGATCGAGACGTTACAGGATGTAATTGGGATTGTTTCATGGCTGGTGCATGATAAGAAAGAATATATGGAGGTAAGAGAAAACCTCGTTTGGCATTCTGTTCTTGAGACAGGGGACATAGCAAGATGGCTGGTTTCGCTTGAGCGTCACGAAGAAAAAAGAAAATTATGACGAAATAATTATTATGTAAACTAATGAAATGAAATGTAAGGAAAAGAGTATGTTTTATTAATTTTGCGAAGCAATAAATATGAAGAAGCGATCCTTTCAAGACATTCTCTTGGAAGAATCGCTTTTTTAAGTTACCTTGTAATGAATCTAATGAATCTGCATGCTGAGTTGCATCAATAGGCTACATCCCATCATCTGTACGACGTTCAATCGCTTCAGACATCGTTTTATCCGTGAGGTGCGCGTAAATTTCGGTTGTTTCCGTAGAAGCGTGTCCAAGCTGTTCCTTCGTTTTATAGATATCATTTTGCAAATAATAGTCGGTCGCAAAAGAATGGCGCAATTTATGCACAGTCAGGTACGGCTTGCCAAATTGTTTGGCGTACTTCATGATCATGGCCTGTATGGCTCGTTTGGTCATCCGACTTCCTTCCGACTCTCCATTGCGAAGAGCGATAAACAAGCCTTTTTCCCGTTTGGGTGTGCGGTAACGTGACTGGCGCAGATTGATATAGGTTGCGAGTTCATCCTTGGCTTGTTCTCTAAAATACACTGGCGTCTTAAACGTCTCATCATTATTACCTTTGCGATATACATACAGCAGCTTATTGTTGAGGTCCAGATCATCCACGTTCAGGTTCACCACTTCAGATACACGCAGACCCGAATTCAGAATGAGGCTGGCGATGCAGGCATCTCGTTCTTTGTTT
This sequence comes from Paenibacillus sp. BIC5C1, assembly GCF_032399705.1. Lineage (NCBI taxonomy): Bacteria > Bacillati > Bacillota > Bacilli > Caryophanales > Paenibacillaceae > Paenibacillus > Paenibacillus sp. BIC5C1. The sequence goes on along the minus strand of NZ_CP135922.1, from coordinate 4,240,224 downwards.
AGGTCATGCGAGTAAATCGCCTGTTTGTTCTTTTCCATATCCACGGCATATCCTTCAAGGATGTATCCGATAAACTCCAGTAACTCTTCTTCCTCCAGAAGTTTACCCTTTAGTTTGGCTGCTGTATCTTTGGGTTTATGGGTACGTTTGATCTCAATCTTCGCCATAATATTTCGTTTCAGCAGGGGGTAGAAATCTTCGTCTTCCGCAATCTGACTTAAATAATGAAAGAGTGAACGCAGAGAAGAAAGCTTGCGGGAAACCGTGATTCTGGAGTTGGCTCCTTCACGCTTGGTGGCCAAAAATAATCGATATGATGTCACTGATTCCATTCGAAGGACTTCCAGTTCAAGCAATGTAACTTCCTTATTGGAGCTTGCTTCGGATAATCCTTCCGCGCGTAACCAGCCAAAGAAGGCTTCATAATCCCTTAAATATTCAAGCAAAGTTGAAGGAGATAAATCGGGTAATTTATAGTCAATGAATTGCTGAACGAACCAAGGCATGGAAGGCAGTTTGTCATCCAGCTTGCGTCGGTCAATCTCTTTTTGCACATTGGTCAAGTTCGGCACCCCCATGTTAAAATAATTTCTAAAATATGCTATATCCTAGTTTACCATATTTAGATCGTCACAGCCTGTTCACGGAACCGGAATAACACACATCTATCTTCCTTGCCCTTGGCGATGTAAAGCTTTAAAGTATGAGTTATAAGTAGAGCAGAGGAGGTGAACCGGATGAATATAAAAATAGAGCTGGTTCCCCGGGAACGCAGTCAGGTGATTCGGCACTTAATGCAATTTTATCTGTATGATTTTACTAGATATTTGAATATTGATGTGGATAGTAACGGTATTTTCCCGGAGTATCCCGGATTGGACGCTTTTTGGTCAGAAGAAGACCGTAAGTTTCCTTTTTTGATTACGAGTGATGAGGCACCAGCAGGGTTTGCATTAGTAGAGCGTTGTGAACCAGGCGGCAAAGATAATGACTACTATTTGACTGAGTTTTTTGTAATGCAAAAATATCGGCGTAGTGGAGTGGGCACCCGGGCAGCTTATGAGCTGTTTGGACGTTTTCCAGGAAGGTGGAAAGTAACCCAGGTTCGCAACAATGTCATTGCTCAGGCATTCTGGCGAAAAATCATAGGGGAATATACGGGAGGACGCTTCCGTGAGAAATTTCATCCTGAACTGGGGAACCCGAGTCAGTTTTTCGTAACCTGATTCAACGGGTGTATCCGTGTTGGAGTAAATAAAGTAAGATGAACAAGTGGGAGTAATACCCAACATAAGGGTAATACATACCGAGGACTACTTTGTACTATAAGAACTTTCATTATCTGTAACCAAATTCACGAAGCTTGGAGGAAATGATCCATGGAACTGCGTAATTACGGAAACACTGGCATGAAAGTAAGTACACTTGGGTTTGGTGGAGCGGAGATCGGCAAGAACGTATCCAAAGCAGATGTAGAAACATTGCTTAACAGTGCGTTGGATGCAGGGTTAAACGTCATTGATACGGCTGAATGTTATGGGGATAGTGAAGAGTTAATTGGAGACGTGCTATCACATCGCAGAGACGATTATTATTTATTTACCAAATGTGGACATGCCGCTGGGATAGATGGCCCAGATTGGGACGCCAAAGTATTAGAGCAGACGATTGACCGTAGTCTTCGTAGACTAAGAACGGAATACGTTGATGTAATCCATCTTCATAGCTGCTCTGAAGAAGTACTTCGGCAAGGAGCAGTCATAGAAGTGCTGCAACGAGTCAAGGAAGCCGGGAAAACAAGATTTATTGGATATAGTGGCGATACGACAGATGCACTTTATGCGATTCAGACAGGTGTGTTCGACAGCTTGGAAACCTCGCTGAACATTGCCGATCAGGAAGCCATCGATCTGACGCTGCCAGAAGCGAGAAAGAGAAATATGGGTGTTATTGCCAAACGCCCCATTGCCAATGCGGCATGGACGTATGACTCGCTTCCGGAAGAAGCATATCCCTTTGTATACTGGAAGCGCTTGAATGAACTTGGTTATGGATTTCTGAGCGAAGATGCACAATCAGCCGTTGAAACGGCATTACGTTTTACGCTCAGTACAGAAGGGGTAGACACGGCAATTGTGGGTACAGCCAAACCTAACCGTTGGCAGCAAAATGCCGATCTTGTCGCCAAAGGAGCTCTGAGTAAGGAGTTATACGACGAGATTAGAGAACGGTGGAAAGAAGTAGCGGGAACTGATTGGACTGGACGAACTTGATTCTTTCATCTATAAAATTAGCGTGATTATCCCCAAGTCGCCTCAAAGGCGGCTTTTTTTATTCGCAACAACCTAATATTTTCACTATATGAAAAATTCACAAAAATAAAAGATAAAAGCGTATTAGTTATATCTATGGAGAGGGGGTGGTTCCTCCAGATTTCCATCCAAGAATTAAGGGGGAATTTAATCGTGAAACTTCAAACATCAACTCAATGCACCCTGTCTTCGAGCATTATATTATTATTTCAGTATATGAAAAATTCACAATAGTAAGATCAATTTACGCTCCCCAGTTCATATCTGCATCTCCACCACATCATCACACCAGCTCGTTATAACGAACTGCTTTATCCTAAGCTCAATGTCAACACTGATTTGTAATTAATATTGCGAGATTTAGAGGTTAAATGGGATGGGTGAAATAAATGCAAAACAAATCTACGGAAAAGCAAAAATAAATCCCTATGCGAGGCTGTGCGCCCGCGTAGGGATTTGTTAGGCTCATATACTTAGAGCGATTTATAGTCACGAATAATGACATCTATGACATGCTTTCCCCAATTCGAGGCTTCCGAGCCTTGTTCATTCCAATCGTAGGAGATAAGTGCTTTCCACAAAGCCCAACCACGGGCACGATCAACCGTGTCTTGGTCAACATTCATGCAGCTTAGGAATATCTCACGACTTACATCATCAAAAAAGTTCCAGGCCATCACAAGATCACTGGAAGGATCGCCCACGCCCATAGTTCCAAAATCAATAACTCCGCATAATCGTCCATCTTGCACGAGCAGATTACCTACTGCAACATCACCATGCAGCCATAACGGTGCAGCTTGATATTTCGTTGCCAGAGCAAGCTCCCATATTTCAGTCATGAGTTTTGTATCGTAATGGCCAGATACCTTTTCAATTACGGTCCTTGTATCTGTATCATAAACCGCTAAGTCCCCGCCGCGATGAAAATTTTGAATGCCTGCGGGTATGCCATGACTACCATCAATGGCTTCGAGTTCTCTCAGAAATGTAGCGAGTTCTTCGGCAAAAACGCTTAGGTCGAGTACGTTGATATGCGTGACAGTCTCGCCTGCAATCCATTGGTTGATTGACCAGGGAAGGGGATAGTCATCCGAAGGTTCACCTTTTGCAATGGGAGCTGGAATGGGCAAGGACAGCTGAGGTTTGAAAACTGGAAGCCACTTCAGTTCTTTTTCTACAGCAGAGGCGTAACGTTCGTGACTTGGTAAACGAATCGTCATTTCGTCACCTAATCGATAGGTACGGTTATCATGCCCGCTTTTTTCTACAGGTGTTATCGTTAAGCCTTTCCACTTCGGAAATTGACTATCAATTAATTGACGTACCAATTCAATCGTAATTTCAATCATGTACTCGCCTCATTTTCTATTAAATGGGTGGGTTCTAACGTTAGTACATAAATTTTAACAATTTGTCTTGATCTTATCAAAGGGAGAAAATCGTCCAAAACAAAATGAGGAGGGCCGAACCTGGGAGGCCACTAAAATAGCGGTTTTTAGTAGCTGGAAACCTTGTTGGTGAGTGTGAGATCACAGGTTTTTATCCCTTGACATAAAATGTCATTATAAAGATAATAATTGTAACTTTGGAAGAGAGAGGAGAAATATAAACCGAACCCAGGTTTGATATGAATGCATATGTAAGCGTAATAATTTCGGTTGTACCTCACATAATTATCACTTTAAAGGAGTGTAGTCATGTACGATAAAATCGTAGACATTTTGTGCACTATCAAAGAAGACCAACCGGAACTACGCGAATCCCTGTCCCCAGCAACGGAACTCAATAACGATATTGGTCTCGATTCCCTGCAAATGATTCAGTTTATGCTCAAAGTCGAGGATCAGTTAAACGTAATCATTGACTATGACGAATTTGATTATGAACATCTCCAGTCGATCGACACATTTATGACCTTTCTGAAAAGCTGCCAGTCGCAAGAGCAATCATTGTATGAAGATGTCCAGAAGTGAGGCCAGGGGGGTTCCAGCGATCGTTATGGGGACGTTTGACCCCGAAACGAGATGGAGAGATCCGAACTTAGCCAAGTTACCCGCCATGCCTGATCAGGACCGGGAAACCATTGTCCTATGTATGGACGAGCTGTTATTTCCATTTTGCGAGCCTGACGATATCCACTACACCCGCTGCAAAATCGATCCAAAACTGTACGAGTATCTGAACGGGTTAGGTTTTTCTTTTCATAACCGTTACCACTTTGATTTGAACGATGAGAAGAGCTACCTACCGGAACCGGACGTATTCAAGCAGTGCATGTTCAGTCTTGCTTCAGACAGTCGACAGTGTGAAGAAATATTGACCCACAACGTAAAACATCTATCTCCATATGCCATTACGGCTGATACAGCGCGGTACATGCATGTTGCTGGATCATTGGGTTCTTTGCCGGACCTTGAGACGGTTAAACATGTGAATTCCAAATTCTACTCCAACCGACTCCTGACCAAAATCGGAGAGCAGTGTTATGGTACGGAAGTGAATAGTGTAGCAGAAGTACAGGCTGTCGGAAACACGTTGCTGAAGCGAGGGGCGTATTTGCTAAAAGATCCATTTGGCGTTTCCGGCAAGGGCAACCTGCTCATTGAAAATGAAGCCATGCAGCGAAGGATAGGAGAGCACCTGGAAAAGCAGGAGAGAAGGGGGATGCGCTCGCAATTTCTACTGGAACCACTACTGAGAAAAGAACTTGATTTCAGCTCACACTGGTTCATTCATACGAACGGTGAGAGGGAGTTTCTTTCGGTTCAGCGCATGTTGAATCAGCAGCAGAATTACGGCGGTTCTATTAGAGCAGATGAAGTTTTGCTTCTTCTGCTGGAGAACGCGGGTTATTTCGATACAATGGAAAAGGCACTTCGGATATTATTTGAAGATGGATACCATGGTTTCGTTTGCTTCGATTCCATGATTCTGGAGGACGGGGGTATCGTGCCCATTGTAGAGATTAACGCCCGCCAATCCATGGGTCTTATTAATACTTACCTTGACAAAGGATGGGAAATGTACGGCTACAGTGGCCTGCTTACCTTTCTGTCTCTCGGTCTACCTGAAGGCTTCACATTTGAAAGTCTAATGGACACTCTGCATGTATCTGGTCTTCTATTCAGCGGGCAAGGTAAGTATGGAATTGTACCTATTTCCTCTAACACCTTAATGGTGAATGGTATTATGACCTCTCGGCGAAAATCCGAGGGAATTCAGAGTCATCGCGGAATGCCGAAGGGACGACTGTATATCTCGGTGGTGGGCCGTGACGAAGAACATCGCAGTGAACTGATCGTAAGCCTGAGGCAGGTACTCGCCGACTTGTCCATTAAAGTGTACAACTAAATCTGTAATGCGGAGGCTGCGCATGAATTCATCTTCGGTTACCCTGCTTGCTTCGGGCAATTCGCTTGGTGCATACATTCCGGCTATGCATCTGCATACGTACCTGCAAGATAGAGGTGTTAAAACAGGCATTCACGTGCTGGAGAATCTGTATCATGAAGAAATCAGGTCCAAGATTAATTCTACCAAAAAAGCATTTCATGCCGATTTCTCCGTTGCCCTTATGGGACATAAGCTGGCCAAGCCTGTAGATTCTTCCCTAAATGAAGCAGAAGTTCAGTTCCTGTTGGAATCCTGGTTACGTGATGGCGTGTCCCAGTTTGCTGTGTTTACCGGTTTTTGGCTCCCGATCCTGGAGAGGTACAAATCCATTGCGCACACGTCTCTGGATATTCAACTGATCCGTTTGGATGCGTGCGATACGCCATCGTTTAAAGTACACAAGTCCTTGTATCCGGATTACGATAATGTCTGGCTTTACGAGCCTTCAAGGTTGTCTCCAGATTGCTATATTGCCTCAGATGAAAAGGAGCTCCTGCCTTATGCACAGCGTGACGGACGCATTTTGATCCATGGCGGCGGCTGGGGGATAGGAACGTACGCGTCAACGATTAGTGAGCTTCGCCAACTTGGTTATTTGCTGAATGTGATTGTCTACGATGCTTCAGAGGTGGAGGAGGACGATGGAAGCACACGCTACTTCGGTACAGATGCTTCATGGAATCCGTGGAGTCGGGATGCCCAAGGGCGGCATTCGTTTCCACCAATGAACCGATATGTGCGTGAAGAAGGCATTCTTCGGGCAATTCCGCTGCGTAATTACTCTGATTACACGGATATGATGCGCAATTGCGCTGCCATTATCAGCAAGCCGGGAGGAGCAACATTGAACGATTCGTTGTCCTACGGAATACCTTTTGTTATGTTGGAGCCTTTCGGCGACCATGAGCTTCAGAATTCAAACTATTGGCAGTCCTGTGGTTTTGGTATCCGGTTCGCAGAATGGAAAGCTCTACACTACTCGGAACAACATCTCGAAGAGCTGTACAGACGTTTGCTGGAGCAGCGATCAAAAATCAATCAATTGGGGAGGAAAACGTATGCAGCCGAAAACAGCAGTTACGTTTGATAAGCTGACATTCCAAAATATGAAAAGAACCCTCGTTCCGCTCGCAGAAACGGGAAGGAAACGCCGGGAGGACCCGACGTATGCCGCGCCCGTGCCTTATGAGATCGGAATCAAGCTTAATAACGGCTGTAACCTGCGCTGCAAGCATTGTTTTGAATGGAATCCAGATGGTTTTCATCACGGCTTTGCCAGTGAAGTGAAGAGAGACGAAATCGAGATTCCCGTCGTGGAGAAACTGCTCGCCGAAACGAGAGAACGCAAATCACGTGTGTTCCTGTGGGGCGGAGAACCGCTATTTTACTCCAAGTTCGATGAACTGGCAGAACTGCTGGCCAAGGAAGACCGGCATACGACCATTTGTACAAACGCGATTCTCATTGAACAAAAGCTGGATTCCATTTTGAAAATGTCTAAGAATTTAGTCATGCTGGTTAGCCTGGAAGGATTCGAGAAGGAGAATGACGCGATTCGGGGCAAAGGCACATTCAAAAAAGTAATTCATGCCATACAGCTGCTGCTAGATCTTCAAAAGCAGGGCTTGTACAAAGGTAAAGTGTCCGTTGCTCTGACCGTAAATGACCAGATGGTTGATCAGCTGTATAGCTTGATGGAATTCTTTGAAGAGTTGGGCGTTGATTCCGTGTACTTCTGCTTCCCATGGTACATCCCTTCCGATACGGCGGAAAAAATGGATACCTACTTTGATGCGCACTTTCCGCACCTTGCCTCCCGCTTTGCAAGCGACCACAAGAACAGCTGGCACTCGTTCACTTTTCACATTTCACCAGATCGTTACGATACATTAATTGAGGAATTTAAACGAGTTAATTCACGAGTGTGGAATGTACGTATCCGCTATCAGCCTGCGTTGGAGCCCGAAGAAGTAGAAGGTTTTATTCGAGGTAGTGAAAAGCCGGCCATGAATCGGACCAAGTGTTTCTCGATCTCGAACCGGATGGACGTGATGCCAGACGGTAAGGTCAATCCATGCAAATTTTTTCCGGAATTCAGTGTCGGTAATTTATATGAAGAAAGTGTGGCCGATATTTTCCATGGTGAGGATCTGCGAAAACAACGCGAGATTCTGGCCTGCGGTTTGACACCGATTTGCTCGAAATGCGTGCTTCTGTATAACAACGGAGTTTAATCGCTTTAACTTTAAGCGCCAATAAGGGAAAACATGCAATCATTCAGGAGGAGCGGGGATGGACTTTATCCGTGTACGAGAACTGCACAAATCGTTTGTATATTACCGGAAAGAAGCAGGACTCAAACATTCACTGAAAAACTTGTTTGCTCGCAAATCACTTGTGAAGGAAGCGGTTAAATCCGTTTCCTTTGATATCGGCCCCGGGGAGTGCGTTGGATTTCTGGGTCCGAACGGAGCAGGTAAAACCACGACGCTCAAAATGTTGTCGGGTATTCTATATCCCACAAGTGGAGAAGCCGACGTCCTTGGTTATGTACCTTGGGAGCGAAAGAACGAGTTCAAACGGCTGTTCTCCATTGTAATGGGTCAGAAAAATCAACTTTGGTGGGACCTTCCTGCCAGCGATTCGATTTATTTGAACAAATGTATATATGACGTCGAGGATGATCTCTATCGTCGAAGTCTTGCCGAACTATCAGAGATGCTTGATGTGCAAGACTTGCTGGATGTACAGGTTCGCAGGCTGTCCTTGGGCGAACGTATGAAAATGGAGCTAATCGCAGCTCTAATCCACCGACCAAAGCTGCTGTATCTTGACGAGCCAACGATCGGCCTGGATTTCCCTTCGCAGAAGAGGGTGCGGGAATTTCTGAAATATTATAATGAGCAGTTTGGTGCCACGGTTCTGCTGACGAGCCACTACATGAAGGACGTGGAGGACCTGTGCAAGCGGACAATCATCATTAACGAAGGAAGTCTTCTGTATGACGGAGATCTTCATAAGATAAATGATCTGTTTGGCGAGCATAAAATTGTAAAGTTGCAGTTCTCGGAGCCGGTTGCCGAGCAGCGTCTGGCCAAATTTGGGAAAATGATCAGCGCAGACGAATACAGTGTTGTTCTGGAGCTGCCCAAACACCGTCTAAAAGAAGTGTCGCGTGCTGTGCTTGATTCGTTTCCAATCGTTGACTGGACGATTGAGGACGTACCGATCGAAGAGAGTATCTCCATGCTCTACCAAAAGGAATCGGTCGGATGAATGGACGCAAATTGTATACGGCTGTTTTTTCGATGGGTGTACAGCAATCGATGGAATACCGATTTCACTTCTTTCTCGGTCTTCTCGGAGCTGCGTTTCCGATTCTTGTTCAATATTTTATATGGACAGCGGTGTACCAACATTCCGGCGAAACGGCGCTATTCTCGTATTCATATAATCAGATCATATTGTATACAATCTTGGCTGGCCTGGTATCCAAACTGATCGCCACCCAGTTCGAGCACCAGATCGTCGATGATATCAAGAACGGCGGCCTCAACAAGTATTTGATCAAACCGGTTAGTTACTTCGGATATCGGCTAGTATCCTTTTTCGGACAGAAGGCGATCTATTACGGCGTTACAGCTGTGCTGCTCGTCGGGATTATCTGGATCTCATCTGCCAGTGGTGTGCTTGACTTCCAGGTCATACGGATGATCTTATTCGTCGTCACGCTGTCCGGGGCGCTTTTGCTCAATTTCCTGATTTCCTACTGCATCTGTGCAAGTGCTTTTTATCTGAACGAAATCTCTTATTTTTTCGTCATTACGAGTCTGCTTGTGAATATTCTGAGCGGAGGTATGTTCCCGTTGGAGATTTTTGGGGATTCGATAGTGGAGGCACTTCAGTACACGCCGTTTCCGTATACCATTTATTTTCCAGTCAATGTACTTAGCGGCAAAACGGAAGTGGCGGCGATGTATCAAGGATTGCTCATCCAGTGCGGGTGGATACTTCTGTTTTTATGGCTATCTCGTCTCACGTGGCGCATATCCATGAAGAAATATTCAGCGGTTGGGGGGTAGCGGAGATCCCATATGTTTAGAACCATGAGAAAATACGCACATTTGTATGGTATGTTCATCAAAAATTGTCTCATTGCCCAGATGGAGTTTCGGGGCAATTTCATGATGAGCCTGCTGGTGGAATCCGTCTACCTGCTCGCCAAACTGTTATATGTACTCGTTGTGTTCCGCACCGATCTTCACGTCGACGGCATACCGCCAGAAGGGTTGCTTCTATTTATAGGCATGCACACCGTGGTGACAGGAATGTATGTCGGGCTATTTTTCACCAATTTTACGAAAATTCCGGAATATATTAAGGACGGGTCACTTGATCTAATGCTAACGAAGCCGGTTTCACTTCAATTTATGGCTTCCTTGCGTTATGTCGATCTGGCGCTGCCAATCCCTGATATTTTAGTTGGTTTCGTCATGATTGGCATTGGCTGGCATGCTATGGACATACCTCTGACGTTTCTCCAGCTTGCTGGATTTGTGTTGCTGTTATTCGTCTCTGTTATCATCACATACTGTCTAATGATTATCCCTGCATTGCTGTCATTTCGATTCGTTCAGACCGGCTCTGCATCGGAGATTGCCCATTCCGCCTGGGACGCCAACAATTTTCCAATGGCAATATACCCAACTTGGGTCCGGCGGATCGGTACCTTTGTCATTCCACTGTTCCTGATTACCAATTTCGGACCGATGTTCCTGCTAGGACAGCTCAGCTGGCTCTATACAGGACTGGCGCTGGTCGCTTCGCTCATACTCTTCACAATTATACGATTGCTCTGGAAACAGGCTGTGAAGGGATATAGTAGTGCAAGCAGTTAAGGGGGAGAAAGAATGAATGCCGTACAGCTGCCGGTGTTAAATCCGCCGCTTAAAGGATTTCTGCGCTGGGCTTACACGCTTTCGATTACCAGTGCACATGAGGAAACGATTCCTTGGTATTACAGTAATTTCATTCAGTTGTCCTGCAAGAAAACCTTTCTGGAGGATGGCAGACAGTTTTATATCGATTTTTTTCGGGGCAAACCCAACGAACTGAATTTCAACAATCCATTTCTGCTCACATGCTCTGTGAATTATACGATATTGGAGCATTTGGCGCTGGACGCCTGGCCCCAATTTTTCGCGGATCAGATTCGCAGCGGCTATTATTGTGTCGTGTTTTTGGACGAAGCCAAGCTACCGCCAGCGGCGGCCTATCAGCAGGAACCGTTTCCTCATCATCTTTTTCTATACGGTTTCCATTGGGAGAGACGTGTTTTTGATGCTTCCATGTTCGACCACACGGGAGTGTACCGCAATGTACAGATTCCGTTCACGGAGTTCCTGGATGCTGTCCAATCCATGAGACATCTGCTGAGAGAAGGGCTTACCGCGGATCATCACACTTATTTTTACAAATATGAGCCGCATTCTCCTTATCCTTTTGATAAAATTGTAGCACTCGACCAACTGCATGATTATCTGAACGGAGAGACTCATCTGAATCGCATTAATTACATTCCTGATGACGAACAGGCTTTCGGAATTGACGTCTACGACTATTTGCAAATGTACTATGATGCGGTAGAGAGCAACGATCCTCGTCTTGGTGACCGTAATGATGTGAGGCATCTTCATGTGCTCTGGGAGCACAAAAAAATGATGAGTGAACGGATTGCCTACTTGATAGATGAGGGAGTGATTCCCTACGACGAAGAACTGGTGAATGGTTATCAGGATATAACCACCAGGGCAATGAAGCTAAGGGATCAATACATCCGTCATGAAATTCGTGAAGACAAAGCCGTGTTTGCGAAGGTAAAACTCCGGTTCGAGCAATTCCGCAAGGAAGAGCCCGTTCTGCTGCAAAGACTGATTTCATTGCTCGAAAAGTAAATAAAGAAGGCTATTCCTTTGGGAGGAACAGCCTTCTTTATTTATATTCATAGGCTACACGTTAGCCTTATTATGATTCTTTATGACTTATTTAAACTTGAAATCATCATCCGTCAGAGGTTCTACATTCAGAGTCCGAATATACCCATTGCCTTTTTTAGAGAAAAAGTCATGCTGCTTGGTATGTGTACTGATGCCATTTAACACAATCGGATTAACTTCCTCGTCATCAAATAATGGCTCAAACCCGAGGTTCATCATCGCTTTATTAGCGTTATAACGAAGGAAGGTTTCCACTTCTTCGGTCAAATGAATAGGTGTATATAATTCCTCCGTATATTGCAACTCATTTTGATGAAGAAGCTGTACTAGATCAACTAGACTTTGGTACACATCGTTCCGCTGGGTTTCATCAAAGCTTGCGTATATTTCCTGGGCCAACACGCCCACATATACACCATGAATACTTTCATCCCGCAGAATCAGATCTATGATCTCACCACTGCATGTGAGTTTGCCTTGTCCGGCTAAATAGAGCGGATAGAAAAATCCGCTGTAAAACAAATAACTTTCCAAAAGAACGGAAGCAGCCATTGCCATATACAGATCTTTTGAAGTTTCAATGTTCATGTAATACTGACGTATAACCGTCGCTTTGGTTTGCAGATATGGGTTTTCTTCCACCCATTTAAATACACTGTCGATTTCTTCGGTTGATGCCAATGTGGTAAAAATACTGCTGTATGATTTCGCATGAATTTGTTCCATCATTGCCATAAAACTAAGTACGGCCTTGCGTTGCAGTCCATCGACATGCTCCATAATCTGCGGCATACCTACACCGCCCTGGATCGTATCCAGAAGGGTCAGGCCTCCCAAAACTTTCATATAAGCGTCTTTTTCTATGTCACTGAGCATGCCCCAGGTCATTTTATCATCGGATAAAGGAATCTCGTCATCGGTCCAAAATTGCATAATATTCTGATTCCAGAACATCAGTGTGAAATCATCATCCGCCCGATTCCAGTTCACAGCTTGAATTGCCGGCATGGTATATCAAACTCCAATCGTCATACCCAAAAGGGAATTTTGTTTATATTGAACAAGCAATGCATTCTTCCATCGTCAGTTTGTTGGTTCTTGTATAATACAGAGATTTCAACCCTTTATGAGCAGCATACAGGTAGCAGCGAGCCAATTCTCGCGTGGATACATCACTGTTTACATGAAGAATGGTTGAAATCCCCTGATCCACATGCGGCTGAATCTCCGCAATCAAGTCAATTACTTTGAATTGATCCATTTGATACGCCGATTTGTAATAGAAGACGTTATCTTTTTGCAAATAGGGCATTGGATAATACGTGGTTGAATTGGCATAGGTCCGTGTCTCAATCTGTTCCACGATGGGCATTACACTGGATGTTGCGTTTTGGATATAAGAGATGCTGGCCGTTGGAGCAATAGCCATCCGATAGGCATGATAGAGACCCTTTTTCATCACTTTAGCCTTAAGCTGCTTCCAATCCTCGGGAGACGGAACAGCAATGCCTTTAAACAATTCCTGTACTTTGGACGTGTTAGGACGGTAATCCGTAGTCACATAACGATCAAAATATACCCCAGTCGCATAATCCGATTGTTCAAATCCATAGAACCGTTGACCCGTCTGCTCTGCAAACTCCATACTTTTCTCCAGAGAATGATAATTCATGGTCATAAAGAAGGTACGTACAAAATCCTTGGCTTCAGAGCTTTCATAAGCAATCCTGTTTTTGGCTAAGTAACCGTGCAGATTCATGGCACCCAATCCAACGGAATGCATTTCGGAATTGGCTTTTGCAACACCGGGAGCATTGGCAACATGCGTCATGTCGCTGACGGAGGTCAGTGCGATCATGCCCTCATGAACGGATTCCTTGATTTTGCCACTCTCCATGACATTAACAATATTGAGGGAGGCCAGGTTGCAGCTGATATCTTTGCGGATAATATCCGGTTGACCATAGTCTGTAATTTCAGAAGTCTCCTGGAGCTGGAAAATCTCTGTGCAGAGGTTGGACATTTTGACTTGTCCTACGTTTTTCAACGCATGCGCTTGATTGGCATTGGTTTTATTAATGATATAGGGATAGCCGGATTCAAGTTGTGTCATGGCTATTTTGGTCAACATATCCCGAGCGCTGAGCGATTTTTTCTTCTTCACCCGGTCGTCAGCCAGCAAGGTATCATACATTACGTCCAGATCCATATCATCCAAATGTGTTCCATATGCCTTATAGACACTATAAGGTGCGAAGAGGTACAGAGGCTCATTATCTTGAGCCAGCTTATAGAAACGATTAGGAACAATAAGTCCGATAGAGAGAGTTTTCAGCCGGATTTTCTCATCCGCATTAATTTTTTTGCTATCCAGCAGTTCCATAACGTCCCAACCGAAAATATTATAGTATGCAGCGCCGGAACCTTTACGTTGACCCATCTGATCGGCGTAGGAGAAGCCGTCTTCCATCAGCTTGAGAACCGGAGTGATGCCTTTAGCAGCACCTTCAACACCTTTAATGGCTTCGCCACGAGCACGCAACTTTGACAGGTTGACAGCAACGCCACCACCGATTTTGGATAACTGCATACAAGTGTTTAGTACATAGTTTATGGAGTTCAGTGAATCATCCATTTCAAGCAGGAAGCAGGAAACCAGTTCACCGCGCCGGCTTTTTCCCGCATTTAGAAAAGTAGGGGTTGCGGGTTGAAGACGCTGTTCCATCATAGAACGAGACAGCAAACAAGCCGTATCGAAGTGTCCTTGACCCAGATGAAGTGCTACGGCTGCTACTCGATCCGCATATTGCTCAAGGTATGTTTTGCGGTCATATGTTCTCAATGCATAATCAGTATAGAACTTGGACGCTGCCATATAGGAAGGAAAGTGATATTGATAGCCACGCGTAATTTCAAATACGGTTCTAACTTGGTCAGCTGTATAGGAAGCATAGAAATCCTCGTAATAATCATGATCAATCATGAATTGGACCTGATCATCAATGTTGGCAAAAGCCATACTTTTATCTTTGATTTCTTTCATAAACTCCTCTACAGCCTCTTTATCCTTATGTAACTGGAAGAAGCCATCAGAGTCGCGCTTTAGCAGCATGTTATTTAATTCAATATGACGCAATGCGGCTCACCTCCTGTTCAAAATACTCCACATCTCTCTTGGAGCCAGATAATTCAAATTTACTAATAACCGGGACGTTATACGATGCAGATATCAAATCCGCACTTTTGGCAAAACGCTCACCCCAGTTACGGTTACCGCTGGCGGCCACGCCAATCAGGTATGTAGAGTTTTTTTGCAAAAAAGAAGACACCTTATCAGGTATCTGTCCAAAACCTGTTGTATATGTCACAAGTACGTACGGTTCATCAATCGTCATTTGATTCTGAATCTGAACAGCCGGCAGTTGAAGCTTGGAAATAAACCTCTTAACATTCCCGGTTATCGAATCATACACAATTAGCACTATCATTTCCTCCTTGACAAATGAAAGGTGATCAAAAACAAACACTATATATAGATTGCTTTCTTAATTTTATATCAATATATAGCTTTGTCAAATGCATATTGGTATCAATTTTGTGAAAAACCTGATGAATGGGCTCTATTACTAGGTTTAAAAAATTTGTGGCTTAGTAGATATCCATATTCGAAGACATGATATTTGGTGCATGAGAGAATTGTGATTGACAATGAGAATTGTTATCATTTAGAATTTTGAAGAAGATTCGAAAAGAGGGATGCGCTAGGATGACACATGTACAACAAAATCACCCGGAGGGTGAAGGACAGACAGCAGCAGATCTCGCATGGTATGGGTTAAAGAACGTATTCAAGGATTCGGTCAACAAAGCCTATCGTTTGGTATACGAAGAAACACCAGATCATGTCATTCTTGTTGCTGCAAATCGTCATGGCAAAATCGTCATCGATGGCATACCGCATCCGTTCGTTCCGAATAGTGCCCATTGTGTATTACCAGGACAACGAGTCGAGACCGTTTACTTAACAGATGGAGAGCAGGTCGTATACCGGATTCATTTCGGCATCATTCCATCTGATGGACAGAAGGAGTCCTCTGTGAGTTTGTTGACCGAGCTTGGTCGGTCGATCACGTTTCCAGATGCACAGGTGCAGCAATTTTGCGAAAAAATTGTCGGTTACTGGCATACGGGTGATTCAACAGATCGTTTCGCAAGCCAAGCGGGTTTCCAGGACCTTCTGCATCTGCTGTTCAAGAAGCAGAACCAGCACGAGAATGCACTCGAGAGAGCACGGGAATACATGCTGCATCACTATCAGGATACAATCACGATCGAGAACCTGGCCGATGAAGCGGGCATGAGCCGCTATTATTTCATGAGATCATTCAAAGAGAAGTTCGGTCAGAGTTCGATGGACTATCTGGCAGAAATTCGCACCAACGAGGCCAAACGTCTGATGGAAACAGGACAACCACTGAAAGACGTTGCACTATTGGCAGGTTTCAAGGACCAACACTACTTCAGCAGCCAATTCAAAAAGCAGGTTGGGCTACCGCCTCGTACATATATTGCGAACAGGAAATGCAAAACAGCTGCGTACAGCTGGCCCAATATCGGGCATTTGCTGACCCTGCAGATGATCCCCTTCGCAGCGCCCATTGATCAGTTTTGGACAGATGATTACCATCGAAAATATCGTTATGACGTCAAGGTGGCACTCAGCCACGACTATGATTTCAATCTCAAAGCATTGATGCGGGCCAGGCCAGACCGGATTGTTGCCTTGGACGAAATGATCCCCGAAGAGGAGAAGGAGAAGCTGCGGCATATCGCACCGGTGCTGTTTCTAAGTTGGCACGGAGAAGACTGGCGGCAACATTTGCGGCGAACGGCTCGTTTTTTGGATCGTGAGAATGAGGGTGAAAGATGGCTTCTTCGATATGAGGAAAAAGTGGAATCGGTTCTTCATCATCTTCCTCATTCGTTTCAACAAGGAAAGTTAATCTCATTAAGTGTGTCTCCCCGGGGCATTCAGATCTGGGGCAGAAGGGCAGGAACCGTATTTTATGACGATTTGAAGATTGCCCCGGCTTCAGGTGTGGAACAGATTGAATTTACCAGATACGTAGAAGCCGAACAGCTTGCCGCATTTGATGCGGACGTCATCATCGTTAGTGTTATGAAGGATCACCTTTCCCAAATGGTGTGGGAGAGGCTCCAACATGCGGAAAGCTGGAAGCAGCTGCATGCCGTACGAAACCGCCACGTCTATCTGACACAGGGAGGCCATTGGTTAAGCGAACCGATCCTGGAACATACAGCCAATCGGCATGAACTTCTGCTCCAGGAAGTAAACTTGCTATTTAGTGCCCGGTAATGGGTCAAAGTAGACATCTTCTTCTATTTTCTTCGCCAAAGAACATCTGTATAATCATCATGTGATAATCATTCTCAATACAGAAATGCGGAGGGGAACTCATGTCTCACACAGAAAATTATGATCTCTTTAGAAGAGGTCGTTTAGAAAAGACTACAAACGGAAGGAAACGCGGATTTGCAGGTTTGATGCTCATGCTGTTGGTATTTTCACTTATGTTAGTTGCCTGCGGAAATAAAACAAATACAGCAGGGGAGCTAGCCGCAACAGAAACGTCCAAGACAAACGCAGACGCAGTCACTCAAACTGCTGAAGAGCCTCAGACTCAGGTCATCGAACATGCCATGGGCAAAACGGAAGTTCCGCTGCATCCAAAACGTGTTGCCGTATTTGGTCTTGAGGATCTTACGTTGTCCCTGGGCGTACCGATGGTTTATGCATACGACTTTGATGGCTATTACTTGGATGACCAACTCAAAGCATTGAACATCCCCCTCGCTGGAAATGCGGATTTCAATCCGAATCTGGAGGCTATCCTGGCAACCCAGCCTGACCTTATCATCGTACAGCGAAACGCCATCGACGACAAAGCGTACGAGGAACTGAGCAAGATAGCACCTACCGTTGCCTATTCACCGGATGATTGGAAGACAACCATTGTGGAAATCGGCAAGGCAACTGGCCTTGAAGATAAAGCGCAGGAGGTGCTTCAGGCGAATACTGATAAACTGAACCGGTCCAAGGAAGATATCACTTCGGCTGTGGGCCTGGACAAAACCGTTGTCTTCATGCGTCCGTCGGACAAGGATCTTCAGGTGTTCTTTCCGAGCTTCGCTCCACTTATCTACACTGAATTGGGGTTAATTCCCGACGAAAGCGTTACAGCATTCCAGAAGGATACTAAGGACGATTGGGGAGTCACGACATCGCTGGAGAAGCTGCCCTCCATTGGAGCTGATTATGTGTTTGCCATCTACGGAGGATCGATTAGCACGGAAGAAGAGTTCAATGAGAACAGTGCCGTTGCAACGGAGGTCGAGAAACTTCATGTATGGAAAACGATGCCTGCTGTAAAGGCAAACCATGTGTTCAAAGTGTCAGCGAGACATTGGATGATGTCGGGCCCAATTGCAGACGGCAAGGTTGCCGACGATGTGGTAACAGCCGTCACCGGCAAGAAATAAGCCTGAACATAATCTCGTTCATACATTGTCTACAATTCAGAGATAGATTATTAAAGGCATGGCTCCATGGAGTCATGCCTTTTGAGTTCGTTGAAGGTATGCTGATTACATCAAGCTCACTCACTGGCTTGAGGCTTTACAATGAGAAACTAAGAAAATGACCCGAATATCGCAAAGATTTGGAGGTAAGCCATGAACGGGACCTTGCAGCAAAATAGAATATTGATTGTGGATGATGATAAACGGGTCCGTGGACTTCTTCGAAAGTATTTGGAGAAAGAACAATTTATCGTTGAGGAGGCTTCGCTGGGCTGGCAAGCCTTAAGCAAGCTTCATCATGACTCGTATGCCATGATCATTCTGGATTGGATTCTCCCCGATATTAAGGGGATTGAAATATGCCAATATCTACGGACCAACTTAAGCATACCCGTCATGTTTCTGACTGCCAAGTCAGAAGAGGGGAATCGTCTTGAAGCTTTCAAAGCTGGAGCGGATGACTTTGTCATGAAACCGTTTAGTCCGAGGGAAGTTGTGCTGCGCATCAAAACCATGATGGCTCGTTATAACGGATTAATCAAACCTGTACCAAAAGACCATTCAGCAAGCGAAGTGTTGATCTCCTCTATTTTAATCAAGCCTACTTCCCGAAAAGTCACAGTAGAAGATGAGGAGATTCATATGACTCCCAAAGAATTTGATTTGCTTTTTCATCTGGCGACACACGCGGAAATCGCATTCTCCAGACAGGATTTGCTGAGAATTGTTTGGAAAGTGGAGCATGAGGAAGATCTCGATTATCGAACCGTGGATACCCATGTGAAACGTTTGCGTGACAAACTATCCGAGCATGTGCCGAATCGGGAAGATCTGATTCACACCCTGTGGGGGTTCGGCTATATTCTTCGTTTGCCTCACTGATTCTTATATTGCAGTTCAGAGGAGGAGAATATGTCTTACAAACAAATCAAGTGGATGATCTTGCTCATTCCGACTTTGACCGTTGGTCTCTGGGAATATGTACGACATCAGTTTCTGCTCCCCTATATATCAATGAATTTGGGCAACTGGCTTACGCCAGTCATTGTATATGTTGTGAGTATAACGTTGTTAACTCGGCTGTTTCTTATCCTGGAACGTATTCAAAAAGAACTGGAACATGAGCGTGCGGCCAAAGTCGCGCTTGAATCCCGTGAAAAGCTGGCAAAAGAACTTCATGATGGAATCGCCCAATCCCTTTTTTTATTATCGGTGAAAGTGGGACGTTTGGAGGAACAGGCCAAGCAGGATCAACAGCTGGACGATGTGTATTCGATCAAAAAAACGGTTCATGAAGTCAATCGTTATGTACGCCAGGCCATTGCCGACTTGCGCTATGATCCTAATGCTAACTATGCCTTGGCTATGAACGAATCGGTCACACTACTTGGTCAAATTAAAAGAATTGCCAGAGATATCCCCGTGCGAATCGAACTGGATTGGAGCATCCCGGAGGATGCATTTACTAACAAAGAGAAAGTAGAACTGCTCGCTTGTATTCGGGAAGCTCTCTTTAATATTCAAAAGCACGCATCTGCTTCCAATGGATGGATTCAGGGAAACGGAGACAAGAAGTGCTGGAATGTCACGATTCGAGATAATGGAAAAGGATTTGAGATGAATCCCTTTGAACGAAAGGATCGATATGGACTGAAAATCATGAGAGAGCGGATGAATGAGCTGAACTTTAACATGCAAATCCGTAGGGAGCAGCAGTATACTGTTGTCGAATTTTCAAAGGACGGTGAGATGTTATGAGCCATACTCGCGTACTTGTTGTAGACGATCACGCTCATGCAAGGGAAGCCATATGTGAAATTTTATCCATGGATCCCGGCTTCGAGGTGATTGGCGTCGTATCGGACGGTCAACAGGCGATTGATTATACAGAACAGTGGCTTCCCGATCTAATCCTCATGGACATTCAGATGCCGATTATGAACGGTCTCGAAGCAACACAGCGGATCAAACTGGCCTTTCCTTATGTGAAAATTGTTATGATTACCGTCTCGGATGATGTACTCCACCTTCTGGAAGCGTTGAAGCGGGGAGCTCAGGGTTATCTGCTCAAAAATCTGGAACCGTCCATGTGGTTGGCATATCTTCATTCCATCGTGACAGAAGAAGCTCCATTGAGCCGGGAGGTGGCTTACCAAATCCTGAAGGATGTCTCCCTAACGGAGAAAAAAGAACCTGACGTTCCACTAACGACAAGGGAAAAGGATATTCTATATGGTGTGGCTGCAGGATGGACCAACAAAGAAATCGCTGTGAATTATACAATCTCAGAGTATACGGTCAAGAATCATTTGAAAAACATTTTGCAAAAACTGCAGGTTCAAAATCGTGTTCAACTGACACGTTATGCGCTGGAGCAAGGGCTTATTACAGATCACAATCGTCTGTAATAAGCTTTTTTTACTATAAAGGAGCGTTCTCTCTGTTTTTTTTGTTAAGTGGATGAGGATGTCACTTTCTCTGCTTTTCACCACAATGATCTCACAATTTGGACACAAAACGTCCAGCCCTATAGCCAGATTGAGCTATATGGTAAAAATTTGTTTTTATGTACACTATGAGCAGTGTGCTTCATAAAGGAGGTTATGATGTTAAACGGACGGATTGTCCTGGGTATGTTGCTGTTTATAGGGATACTGGCGATCCCGCTATCTTACCCGCTTGTCACTGCAAACGCTGCTCCTGAAACCAAAGACGTTATTCCACTTCAGTCAATCATTGATGATGCTAAATCTGGAGATGTGCTAGTTCTTGAGCCGGGTATTTATTCTGGTCCGGTAAGTATAGACAAGAATATATCCATTCGAGGAGACTCATCCGTAACGCTATGGAATACGGAAGCTGAATCCGCAATCACCATTCGTTCAAAAGGAGTGA
The DNA here is from genome assembly GCF_032399705.1 of Paenibacillus sp. BIC5C1. Classification (NCBI taxonomy): domain Bacteria; kingdom Bacillati; phylum Bacillota; class Bacilli; order Caryophanales; family Paenibacillaceae; genus Paenibacillus; species Paenibacillus sp. BIC5C1. The sequence goes on along the minus strand of NZ_CP135922.1, from coordinate 4,219,025 downwards.
CTTTGCAGGGTTTCACGGTACGACACTTAACAAACGAACCCACTGCAGCGATTCAGGTTGAAGGAGACCGTGTAGAGATCACGGGCCTGGTTATTCAGAGTCAAAGTTTTGGAATTGTGCTGCGGGGCTCCGTCGACGGGCGCATACATAGCAATACCATTTCATGGGCTGGACCGAAGTCTGCTTCCAGTGGTCAAAAGGGGAATGGCATTGATCTGTACAATTCCCATCGTACCCACATTGAAGACAACAAAATTACGGGTATGCGGGATGGTATCTACCTGGAGAACAGTCGCAATCTTACGGTGAAGGCCAACACACTGTTACATACCAGGTATGGCATTCATTGTATGTATATCGATGGTTCTTCTGTTATGGACAATGTGGGGGAGAACAACAGTACCGGAGCCATGGTCATGGGCGTCAAGAATACGGTTGTATCGGGTAATTCCTTTCGCAAACAGAACGAAAATGTGCATTCACAAGGGATTTTGTTGTATGACGTACAGCAATCCTCGGTTCATAACAATGTCGTGGAAGGTAATCGTGTTGGCATGAACATTGCTGAATCCTCAGGAAATGAAATTCGCGGCAATGCGGTGCTTCGGAATTTCATCGGAATTCAGCTCGTGCTTGCAGAGGATAATCAGTTTAGTGGAAACCAATTTGTTTCGAATGTGATTGAAGCTTCAGCGATGGAGAGCCGGAACAATGAGATGAAGGAAAATTACTGGGATTCCTTTCAGGGTCTTGATTTGAACAATGATGGGATCAGTGAACTGTCCTATGGGATTAATCCTTTTTATGAGCAAGTAGTCAACCGAAATTCAGCCTACCAGCTTTTTTTTCAATCTCCAGGCATGATCTTTATGAGCAACTTGTTTACGGAAGGGAAGGCAGAGTGGACAAGCGACAGATCGCCATTAATGAGTATGAAAGCGGAATCACAGACGACGAAGTCGTGTACACAAGGTACACAAGCGGTTAAAGAGCCAACCAGGGTTTGGATCATCGGATGCATTTTGCTGGGCATGGCCACTTTTATTATGATCAAAATGGGGGGATTACGAAAATGAAAATGAAAACATATTGGAAAACAGTTATGGTGCTTCTCTTTGGGGTGCTGTTATTAACAGCTTGCGGAAAAAAATACGAGGCATTGCCCATCAATGAAGACGTGGATATCTGTGCCATTTGCAAAATGCAGGTGAAAGATGATGCCTATGCCACGCAGCTTACCACGAAAGACGGTAAAAATTATAAATTTGATGACATTGGTTGTATGCACCAGTGGAAAGAAGAGAACGGAACAGATAATATCGGGATGGATTTTGTTCGTGATTATAATGACAAGGAATGGATTGAGTACAGCAAAGCGACGTATGTATATGATACTTCACTGCGTACACCGATGGCTTACGGCATTCTCAATTTCAAGGATAAACAGTCTGCCGAAGCATTTGTTGCCGAGCAGGGTGTGGGAACGATCATGACTGCTGAAGACCTCGCCTCCCACGACTGGAAACAAAACACAGAAACGATGGATATGATGGGTGAACATGGGCATTCCGAAGAGGGAATGGGTGAGGGCATGCATGAAGAAACACATGAGGAAAGTGAATCAACGGAAGATTCAGGCCATAAGTAAATGACCAAAGAAGATGGTGATGCATGATGGGAGATATGTTGCAAGTCGTTCGACGAGAGATGAAAATGGGATTTCGCAACCCTTGGGCATATTCATTTTTGATTCTTTTCTGCGTATTTAGCCTGAGTTTGTTGATCATTAACTCTCAGAATTTTGTAGCAGGATACTCTGGCACGACAGGTTCCATGTTAAATCTGATTCTTTATCTGTTGCCGCTGATGACCCTTTTTCTGGGCTCATTCTCATTGACTTCTGAAAAGGAAGAGGGCAGCTGGCAGCTGTTGTCCACATACCCTATCGGTACGATGTCTTTTATTGTTGGCAAATATCTGGGTCTGTCGGTTGTATTAATGACGATCATTACATTCGGTTATGGCCTGATGGGACTTCTTAGTGGATGGGTGGGCAGCCCTTTGGATGTTATGACGTACCTTTTGTTTCTGGTCTTCTCCTGTGGACTGGTGCTGCTATTTCTGACTATTGCACTGTTTATCGGTTCGTTATCCAAAAATCGCTGGCAAGCGTTAACGATATCCGTCTCCGTTTGGTTTTTTGCTGTGATCGGATGGCCTACGCTTCTAATCTCCGTATTGGGTCTCATGCCTTATCAGTGGATAAAACCTTTACTCACCGTTCTAACCTTCATCAATCCGGCTGAGCTGGTACGTTTGTTTGTGGTGATCAAACTTGGAGGGGGCTCGATACTGGGACCTGAATATTATCAGTGGGTAGATTGGGTACAGCCATCCAGCGGGAGCTGGATCTTTATGGGGATATGCCTGCTGTGGATTGCATGTTCGATCGTGGCAGTTTACGGGATCTGGGAAAGGGGGCGTTCTCATGGATAACGTGGAAGCAGAGATTGTTGGATTGTGTAAATCCATAAAAAAACAACAGATCGTTGAAGATATATCCTTTCGCGTTTCTTCCGGTCATGTGCTTGCCTTATGTGGCGGAAATGGGGCGGGAAAAAGCACCGTTCTGCGTATGCTTGCAGGTATTCTTCAACCTACCTCGGGTGAAATCATTATAAACAAGATGCGCTGGTCCAAAGAACGAAAGCGATATTCGGAACAGATCGGGTATATGCCCGATGATTATCATTTCAACCAGGGCTTGACCGCAGAGGAAGTGCTCCAGTTCTGGGCGGCGCTTAGGAGAGTGCCCAAAGAGCGAGTAACGGAAGTGCTAACGATGGTAGGCTTGGCCGATCAAAAAAAGAAACGGGTCACGACCTTTTCCAAAGGTATGCGGCAGCGTGTGTTATTTGCCCAGGCTCTGCTGGCCAAGCCTCCGCTGCTGATCATGGATGAGCCGACGAATGGACTGGATCCCTTCTGGATGCAAGAGTTTGCAAATCTGATCAAACAGATCAAGGCGGAGGGACAGATGGTCGTGTTCTCCACCCACCAGCTTGAGATTGCAGATGATGTTGCCGATCAGATTGTTTTTATGAACCAAGGACGTAATGTGGGAAATGGTCCTACTGAAGACTTTCGTCAACAGTTCGGGTCGCTTCATGCTGCATTTCATCATAGTCTTGGCTTAAAATGAAGGTGAATTTATTGAAAAAAAATAGTGCTAAAATGAATTCGAAAATGAGAAGTTTGATAACTATCCTGATTGGAATGGCTGCTGTGCTGGCCGCTGTGTGGGCAATTTACCAGGGGACTTCATCATCCGAGCCCAAACGAACCGGTACTATTGAAGCAGGTGTAATTGCTCCTGAATTCACTGCGGTTAATTCAGAGGGAGAACAGGTCAAGCTCTCCGATTATCGGGGCAAAGTCGTCATGATTAACTTCTGGGCTTCATGGTGCACGCCCTGTGTGAGGGAAATGCCAATGATTAATCAGATCGCTCAGACGTATCAAAACGATGTAGAGACCCTGTTTGTCAACGTGGGGGAAGCGAAGGGCACCATTCGAGAATTCATGGAGAAACAGCAATTCGATTTCCCTTTTATCATTGATGTGACCGGAAAGGTCTCCAGCCTGTATCGCATCACCGGGTTGCCAGCGACCTTAATCATAGATCAGGAAGGTATATTCAGTCACATTCTGCTCGGTGAGTTGACCAAGGATACTCCTTTGCAGCAATGGCTGGAGGATACCGTACAGTAATAGAATTGAAGCTATGCAGATTTATGAACAAAAAGAAGTGGAGAAGTCGCTCGCTATACGAGCGGCTTCTTTTGTTTTACTTGTAAGATGCTATCAGAATCCGGGCAACCGCGAACGGTTTTCCAGAACATCTTGCATGCATAGTAGAATTTAAAATTGCAATACCACGGTTGTGCCTAATGAATCAATAGCCCCTTTGGGTGTTTTTTACGCTTTTCACCGAGTTGTCAGAAAGAGTTGATCCTTTCTTGAACATTTAGGGACGAAGACGTGTCAGTGATTGAATTGCTAATTCACAAAGATATAATAATTTTAACTATTAGGTCCTGTTAAGTACTTTGGCTCTTCCGTTTCAGGTAAAACATTGCTCGCCAAACCGTGCTAAGTCCAGTAACGATGTGTATCAATACACAATGATGGTGTGATAAAGCTCCTTCGTCTCATACTTTGTGAAAAAATTCTCTTTGTACATACAACGATGGAGGAACGCTTTATGGATAGACCCTGAACCAGTCTAGTGGGGTTTCTATCAACCTGATAAAAAACGTAGTCCGAGGGCTGACTGACCTAATAATTAAAAGATTCAAATCAGTACGAAAATCGAACAGAGTTTGAAAGGAGGCAGTAAACAATGGCAATCGATACGGTGATGTGGAGCAAGCTGGTGACAGGCATGACGCTGGGCTTCCACGCTATTTTTGCGACGCTAGGCGTCGGCGTACCCTTAATGATCGCAATTGCAGAGTTCATGGGAATTCGCAAGAAGGACCCCCATTACACACTGATGGCGAAGAGGTGGTCAAGAGGGTTTGTCATTTCTGTGGCGGTTGGTGTGGTGACAGGTACAGCGATTTCACTGCAGCTGGCCCTGGTGTGGCCGAATTTTATGAAACTGGCAGGCAATGTCATAGCACTCCCACTATTCATGGAAGTGTTTGCGTTCTTTTTTGAAGCCATCTTCTTGGGCATTTATTTGTATACGTGGGATCGATTCAAAAATCCATACATCCACTGGCTGCTGACGATTCCCATCGTCACCGGTGCAGGTATGTCGGCTGTGTTTATTACGACGGTGAACGGCTTCATGAACCAGCCTGGAGGCTTTGTCATGGAAGCAGGCCAATTCACAGCGGTTAACCCGGTGCAGGCGATGCTGAATACGGCGACATTCTCCAAGGTGTTTCATGTATTAAGCTCGGCCTATTTGACAGGAGCTGCCCTGTTAGCCGGAATTGCAGCCTTTGCAATGCTGAGAAAAGGAGCATCCGCCTACCACAAAAAAGCCTTGAATCTCATGATGGCGGTGGTTCTGCTGTTCGGCTTACTGAACACATTAGCGGGAGATGTGTCCGCCAAATTTCTGGCCGAGCATCAGCCGGAGAAACTTGCAGCTGCGGAATGGCATTTTGAGACGGAGAGCGGCGCAGATTTGATTTTATTGGGATGGCTGAATGCAGAGCATGAAATTATAGGAGCCCTCCACCTGCCGAAACTGCTCAGCTTCCTGGCTTTTAGTGACTTTAATGCCGAGGTAACCGGACTGGAGGAATTTCCGGAGGACGAATGGCCGCCACTGCTCGTTCACTACCTGTTTGATTTAATGGCGGGAATCGGATTTACGCTGCTGGCTATCTCGGTTCTGTACTTCCTGTTTGTGTTCTGGAAAAAGCGCAATGAGCTGAACAAGTGGCTGCTTGGGATCATAGCGCTGGGTGCTCCAATGGCTTTTCTCGGGGTTGAGCTGGGTTGGTTCTATGCTGAACTGGGACGACAACCTTGGATTATCCGGGGATATATGCGTGTGGAGGAAGCCGCCACTTCATCACTCAACATCAGAATGATCTTTTTCTTCTTCCTGCTCCTCTACATCGTTCTGGGAGTGATGTGTGTTCTCGTATTAAGACGTTTATTCAACAATAATCCGGCAGAAGTCGAGATGGAGAAATGGATGAAGGAGAAGCGCAATCAGTCTACAGAAAAGGGTGAGCGTACATGAGTTACGAACTGATTGGCATTTCGGTACTCTGGCTGTTCTTGTATGGCTATTTGATTGTAGCCTCCATTGATTTCGGGGCGGGTTTCTTTGCCTTTTATGCACGCTTGACGAAACAGGATCACCTGATTAATCGTCTGATCTCCCGTTATTTATCACCGGTGTGGGAGATTACGAATGTATTTTTTGTCTTTTTCTATATTGGCATCGTTGGATTCTTTCCCGACACAGCTTATTATTACGGATCAGCGCTGCTCGTACCGGGAAGCATTGCGGTCATTTTACTGGCTATTCGGGGGTCGTTTTATGCCTTTGAGAACTATGGCTCCAAAAATAACATCGTGTATCTGTTTCTTTATGGAGCTTCGGGATTGCTGATTCCCGCTTCGCTATCAGTGGCGCTAACGCTGTCTGAAGGTGGTTTTATTGTGAAGCAGGGTTCGACGGTTTCTCTGGATTACTGGACGCTGTTTACCAATCCGTTATCCTGGAGCATCGTTGGACTGGCGATTGTATCCGTATTGTTCATTAGCAGCTCTTTTCTGGCCTTCTATGCGTCGCGGGCAGAGGATCACTCTGCATTGAAGCTGGTGCGAACCTATGCCCTGTTCTGGAGCACACCGACGATTATCATCGCACTGACTGCATTTATTTATTTGGGACAGCACAATGTGCGACATTTTCAAAATATGATGGATTTATGGTGGCTGCTTGCGCTTTCCGTTGCCTTCTTCATGATTGCGATGTGGCTGATCTATAACGGCCGCCGCTACGGATTAGCGTTTATATGTATCATGCTGCAATTTTTCTGTGCCTTTTTCGCTTATGGAATTGGTCAATATCCTTATATCCTTGATCCGTTCATTACAATTCAGAATAGTGTGACCTCACCAGCGATGGGCTTCGCACTGGTAGTTGTGTTTATCGGTGGCATGTGTATGTTGATTCCTTCCTTGATTCTGGTTTTCAAACTGTTTCTGTTTGATGCGGATTATGTTAAGGGAAAAAAATAATTAAATGCAGTATGTGACATAAGGGAGTAATCTCACAGGTTCATAGAAAGGAGGAGAGTTTGCATGAAGAGGAAAACAAGCTTGATCTCTCAACAAATGTCTGGGCAGCGAAAACGTCTCGTGCTCCTTGCAGTGATTTCACTTGCGCTGGGTGCAGCAATTGTAAGTCAGGCTGCGCTGCTTGCTGAAGCAGTGCAACGGATTTTCGTGGAGCAGGCCTCCCTTTCGTCGGTCGTCATGCTGCTAGGGATACTCTTGGCTGTCATGGTCGTACGTACGGGGTTGTCTTATGGGAACGGAAAAGTTGGTTTGCATATGGCTTCCAGTGCGAAGAAGAATATGCGCGCAGCCGTGCTGCAAAACTTGACCCATGCATCGATACCATCAACCCTTCGTGGACAAACAGGCGGAAAGGTCAGTGTTGCTCTGGATGCTGTGGATGAGGCTGACAGTTATTTCAGTCAGTATATGCCGCGTATGATGGAGGCTGCCATCATTCCAATTCTGATTTTGGTGGTAACGTTTATGCAGCATGCCAATTCAGGCTTCATTATGCTGTTTACGGCTCCGTTTATCCCCTTGTTCATGATTTTGGTGGGACTGAAAACGAAGAACAAATCAGAGGAGAAATATGCGCAGCTGGCCGAGTTCTCCGGTACGTTTCTGGACTCTCTTCAAGGGCTGGTTTCGTTGAAAATATTTGGACGGGCTCATCGTCAGCAGCAGGAGATTGAACGCACCAGCCTGGGATATCGGGATGCCACGATGGGCATTTTGCGGATTGCATTTACCAATACGTTCATGCTGGAATCGATCGTAATGCTAAGCATCGGTATCGTGGCTCTTGAACTGGCAATCCAGCTGCTTGTATTCAAATCGATGTCGTTCCACACCGCGTTTCTAGTGTTGCTTCTCGTTCCCGAGTTCTACAGTTTGTTGAAAAATACGGGAACGGCTTTTCACAGCGGGCGAACAAGTATGGGAGCAGTTCGTAAGGTAGAGCAGATGCTTGAGGAAACAGCTGGGGAGAGTAAATCGGCAGATGGCAAAGAAGGATCAGGTACATCCGATGGAATTGACGAGGTCGATAACATGGATCGGATGGAAAGGGAGAACGGGATAGGGACATTGCAAATGGACCGTTCCAATGGAAGTTCCATGCCGCCGTCCATAATATTGAACCATCTCCAATTTCGATATGCGCCCGAATCATTCGAGCTTGAGACGGGTCGAGCACAGCTTGACCCGGGAGAACACATTGCCATTGTCGGCAAAAGTGGCTCAGGGAAAACGACGTTACTCCATCTCATTGCGGGTTTGCTGAAGCCAGTATCAGGAGAGGTTCTGGTAAATGGACAGCAGCTATCCAAATATGATGAGGCTGCATGGTTCGAACAGATTAGCTACATTACACAGCATCCGTATATTTTTGCAGGTACATTTGCTGAGAACATTGCGATTGGTGCGGGGCAGAACGTGTCCAGAACTGAAATCGAGCAGGCGGCAGAGGATGCCGGGCTTGCCGAACTTGTTGCTCAATTGGAGCATGGCTTCGATACCTTGGTTGGTGAAGGAGGTCGGGGGCTGTCTGGTGGGGAAAAGCAACGACTTGCCTTGGCGCGTGCTTTTTTGAAGCGGCCATCCATCATATTGTTTGATGAACCCACGGTAGGACTGGATCTGCGCACAGAGCAGATATTGCAACGTTCTATTGCCACATTGGCAGACACAGCGACGATGATTACGGTGGCTCATCGGTTATATACGATTCAACATGCCGACCGCATATTGTTTATGGACCAAGGTGTGTTATTGGATACGGGACGCCATGAAGAGCTTATGGCGCGTTTACCCCAGTATGCCGAGATGATTGACGTTCAACGAAAGGGGGGCTTAGCATGAATGAGCTAGCAATCTTGTCCAAAGCCATGATTCAGGAGCGCAAGGATATCATTTTTTCCATTCTTGGTGGGTTTATTGCAGGGATTGCAGGAGTGGCTCTCTTCTCGGCGAGCGGGTATCTGATTTCGCAAACGGTATTTGCGCCACCGCTGTACACCTTAATTGTACTCACCTCGCTGGTCAAGCTGCTTGGACTGCTTCGGGCGGCGAGCCGTTACGGAGAGCGTTTGTATTCCCACCGGGCGACGTTCTCCATGCTTAGCCGTTTGCGTACATCCTTTTTTGCCCGACTCATTCCTTTGACGCCGGGTATATTGAACAAAAAGCGAAGCGGGGACCTGCTAGCCCGCATTGTTGGGGATGTGGAGAGCCTGCAACATTATTTTTTGCGCGTCGCTTATCCACCGATTATTGTTGTTATGGTCTTTTTGGCGACAGTGTTGTTTACTGCTTCTTTTTCATTCTGGATTGCAGTTTTGTTTGTAGTAGGTATGCTCACAACGACATTGGTTGTACCTGGAATAGTTTTGCTGGGGCAGCGGAAAATACATGGACACGTTCGCGAACAGCGGGCGCTGCTTTCCACAGAAGTCACCGAAGTATTGTATGGGTTCCGGGATTTGAAAGTGTACGGACAACTGACTCAACGGGAGCAACAGCTGCAGCAGGCTTCTGCTGCGTTAACGGTCCACCAGCAACGGGCTGCCGGTAACCTGCTGCGCGGGCAATCTATGCATGCTTTGGTTACATTCCTTATTTCCTGGGGCGTGCTGACACTTGGTGCTTATCTGATTATCGATGGAGCGCTTGCTGGCGTGTTTCTTGCAATGCTGGTTATGGCCTCGCTAACCGTATTCGAAGAGGCTGCTGCAATGGCGACATTGCCCTTGTATAAGCAGGATAGCGAACACGCAGCCAAGCGGTTAACGGAAACCATACAGACCTCCGATAGGCAGTCTGTGTCAACACGGCAAGAAGGAGCGTTATCTGGCAATCAGGCTGTTTCTCTTGATCTCACCGATGTTACGTTTCAATATGAAGGGGAGTGGAGACCGGCGTTAAAGGACATTACGCTCCATATTTTACCCGGCTCCAAAACGGCGATTGTCGGACCGAGCGGATCAGGCAAATCAACGATTATTGAATTGCTGTTAAAACTGCGTACACCTACAACAGGGGAGATCCGATTAAATGACGTTTCGGTGAAGGAACTGGATGAGGTGAGTATTTGGCAGACGGCTAATGTTGTGTTGCAGCAAAGTCATTTCTTCCGGGGAACGATCCGGGATAACCTTTTGTTTAATGATGAAGAACATTCGGATGAACAACTGGTAGATATCCTGGAAAAAGTACAGCTGCCCAATACATCATTGACCGATGTAGTATATGAAAAAGGGGAAAACCTGTCGGACGGCGAGAAGCAGAGGCTGGCTCTCGCACGGGCCATGCTTCGCAAGGGACGGTTATGGCTTCTCGACGAACCTACTTCTTCAATGGATTACGTTACAGAAGAACGTGTGATGAAATATCTCTACGCACAAGCGGCAGAGGATACGCTTCTTTTGATCTGTCATCGGCTTACCGGCCTGGAAGAGATGGATCGGATTGTGGTAATGGAACAGGGAAGGGTAGTGGAAGCAGGCTCCTTTGCGGAGTTAATGGAGCAAAAAGGTTATTTTTATGAGATGAAGAAGATCGAGCGGCAGTTGATTGGAGAAGTTGGAGTATAGAGAGTAAGATATACACAGATACGAATGAAAGAGTATGCGTCATTGCAGTTTAAGCATTCTCCATACTAAAAATACACTCGCACACATTTACGCTGTGTGGAGTGTATTTTTAGTTTAAGACCCTATAAGAATGAGGGAAGTTCAATTAAATTATGCTTCGATTAAACAGTTTGTGCTTTAATACAATAGACCTTAATGACCTCCTGTATTGGAAGCCCAGACAGGATACCAGCCTGCACTCGGTGTTTCTGTATTGTACAGCACCAAATTGCCGTCGTTTTGAACGATAAGCACGTTACCTCTGAGGTTGGGTGGCAGATTGTCCGCACCATAGTACGATGTAGACCATGCCTTGTTGTCTGACGTCCAGTAAGGTGTGTTTTGGGGATCCTGGAGCACTAGTTTTCCACTCCAATAATCAATCTTGAAATGATTTATTCTCGTGTCACTGGTCTTGGTGTTCCATAACATCGTGCGTGTGCGGTTATCCCAGAGCTGTAGGTCGCCGTAGACGCTGTATTGCAGTGAAAACCTGACGTTGTTGGATACGAGTGGAATCGAATTGTTATACATGATGTCATAAATGAGGCGGTCTCCAGCCGCAGATGCTGATGGAGCGATGGAAAGCAAAAACATGAAAATTGTAGCAAATAGCATAACAGCTTTTTTCATAAGATCCTCTTTTCTGGGATATATTTTAAATGACATACCAAATATATCATATCTCTCTATCAAAAATGTATAAAATTTCAAGTTGAAAGAAAATATTTTCGGACATACTTTATTTTTCATAACTTCGTGTAACAATTTATCTTCGATATAATAAAATAAAGGATTATTCTACCTAATCAACTTGTTTTAGGGTAATCCAACTTCCATGTTACACATCGTTATCGCTGTCATGTCAGTTTAAAAATTGAGGAATATCTGGATACATTAGGAAGAAATGCTTAAAGATTTGACATTATAATCAGATATGCCTAAGAGCGAAATGTGTGTTCCAAAATGATGAATAAAAAATTTTTAGAGATCGCTTGATTTTTTTTAATGTATCTGATATTGTAAGACCTGTGATTTTGGAAAGCAGATATATCAACATGAATCAGGTCTTTCCAGCAGATAATTTTTGACCACTTCTCTTAAGGAAGTTAAGGCCATACGGACAGCCGGGTCAAACGCCGATTGGCAACTTATGTTGCCTTATTGATTGAGTTAAAAGCTCAAATTTTATAAGTTGGTTACTTTACAACCAGTGCATCTGCACATCAACTTGTGAAACGGTCAATAAGAGTGGTAAAGGCGAATTATTTGCTATATAGACTCTGATCTGATATTGATATACATGAAGAAGCTTTCCGCTAGAGGAGTTCTTTTGAACTTTTTTAGTTATGGAAACTTTGCGTCTTTTTAATGATGTATATCGACAAGCAAGTGTGATGATGCGCGTTTGGGGCATTTTTCACCTTGCTTTTTTTGTTGGTTCAGAACGGGCGACAAGTTGAAAAATGAGAAAAATAATGAAGTTAATTTAAAAAAGTTCATATTGGGTTAGGAGAATGGAAAATGGGAAAAGCACTAATCATCGGCGCCGGCGGCGTAGCTTCAGTAGCAGTTCATAAATGCGTTCAAAACAGCGAAGTATTTGAGGAAATCTGCATCGCAAGTCGTACGAAATCCAAATGTGACGATCTTAAAGCCAAGCTGGACGGCGGTAAAACAAAAATTACGACAGCTCAAGTGGATGCCGACAACGTTGACGAACTGATCGCTCTGATCAACGAAGTTAAACCGGATATCGTCATGAACCTGGCATTGCCTTACCAGGACCTGACAATCATGGATGCATGCCTTGCAACGAAAACGAACTACATGGATACAGCGAACTATGAGCCGGAAGATACGGCAAAATTCGAATACAAATGGCAATGGGATTACAAAGAGCGTTTTGAAAAAGCGGGAATTACAGCTCTGCTTGGCAGTGGATTTGACCCAGGTGTTACTGGTGTATTCTCTGCTTATGCCCTGAAGCATTACTTTGACGAAATTGAATATATTGACATTCTGGACTGCAACGGTGGGGATCACGGCTATCCGTTCGCAACCAACTTCAACCCTGAAATCAACATCCGCGAAGTTTCGGCTAACGGTAGATACTGGGAAAAAGGTGAATGGATCGAAACAAAACCAATGGAAATTAAACGTGTCTATGACTTCAAAGAAGTTGGCGAGAAAGACATGTATCTTCTTTATCATGAAGAGCTGGAGTCCCTGGCTAAAAACATGCCTGGTCTGAAACGCATTCGTTTCTTCATGACATTTGGTCAAAGCTACCTTACGCACTTGAAAGCACTTGAAAATGTTGGCATGACTTCGATCGAACCTATCGAATACGAAGGCAAACAAATCATTCCGCTGCAATTCCTGAAGGCGGTACTGCCAGATCCGGCGTCCCTTGGACCACGTACTGTGGGCAAAACGAACATCGGCTGCATTTTCAAAGGTAAAAAAGACGGCAAAGACAAAACGTACTACGTGTACAACATTTGTGATCACCAAGAATGCTACAAAGAAGTGGGTTCCCAAGCCATCTCTTACACAACAGGTGTTCCAGCTATGATTGGTGCAGCAATGGTGATGACAGGCAAATGGAACAAACCAGGCGTATACAACGTTGAAGAGTTCAACCCAGATCCATTCATGGAAGAGTTGAACAAATGGGGTCTCCCATGGGTTGAAGATTTCAATCCGGTACTCGTTGACGAATTGCCAGAAGAAGTCAAAGAATCGGAGCTTGTTCGTTAAGATGCGGTTTGAGCAATTACCGACGCCATGTTTTGTTGTTGACGAAGGACTTATCGAAAGAAATCTCAAAATTCTGAACGGTGTCATGCAACGTACAGGAGCCAAAATCGTGCTGGCTCAGAAAGCATTTTCCATGACCACCATGTATCCGCTTATTGGAGAATATCTGAGCGGTGCAACGGCAAGCGGGCTGTATGAAGCCCGCCTCGGTCATGAGGAGATGGGCAAAGAGAACCACGTCTTTGCCCCAGCTTATCGCGAAGATGAGATCGATGAAATTCTTTCGATTACCGATCATATTATTTTCAATTCATTCTCCCAACTGGAGAAATTCAAGGGCAAAGCGCTTCAGGCTGGTCGAAAAGTAGGCCTGCGTATTAACCCTGAATGCTCGACTCAGGAGGGGCATGAGATTTACGATCCATGCTCTCCTGGTTCGAGGTTCGGTGCTAAGCATGAAGATTTCCGCGCGGAGCTGTTGGAAGGCGTTTCCGGACTGCATTTCCATACCTTGTGCCAGCAAAATTCAGACGATCTGGAAACAACGCTGAATGCGGTAGAAGAGAAGTTTGGTCAATGGCTGCCACAAATGGAATGGATCAACTTCGGCGGTGGACACCACATCACACGCGAGGATTACGACATTGCAAGATTGGAAGCCTGCATCAAACGTATGCAGGAGAAATATGGCCTGGAAGTATATCTGGAGCCGGGCGAAGCGGTTGCGCTGAACGCGGGCTTCCTGGTGACTTCTGTGCTCGATTTCCACAAGAACGGTATGGACATTGCTATTCTTGATACCTCGGCAACATGTCATATGCCGGACGTGCTTGAAATGCCGTATCGCCCGCCGCTTATCGGTTCGGGCGAAGCGGGAGAAAAACCTCACCTGTATCGTCTGGGTGGACAAACTTGCCTGTCGGGTGATGTGATCGGCGATTATTCGTTTGACCAACCGCTCAAAACGGGGGACAGATTAGTATTTGAGGACATGGCGATCTACTCCATGGTCAAAACCAATACATTTAATGGCATGCCGTTGCCAGCCATCGCAGTGAAAAGAAAAGATGGCGATTGCGAAGTGGTTCGCGAGTTCGACTATCAGGACTTCAAAATGAGATTGGCTTAAACAGTATACAGTTGAATACACAACCGGATTCCTCATTAAGAGGAATCCGGTTTTTTAATTTCCGCCAATTTCCATCATCCAATCCTCCTAACAAAATCCAAGGCTCAAAATCCTCTATGAAGGCAATAATTTTAAGTTTTTATTGTTTTCTAAATCAGACTATGTACAACATGCTCACCGAGATGTAATAATGAATAACAAATTTATGTTAGTTAAACTTACACATATTACAAGTGAGGTGAGATATTAATGGTAGAAGACAAGGACAATTATAAAGAGAGAAAGGTGATTACCATCGGAACCGTTTGCGATTTGACAGGTTTATCAGCCAGAAAAATTCGATATTATGAGGAACGGGGGTTGATCTTTCCCGAAAGATCAACTACAGGAAATCGAAAATATTCGTTCAAGGATATTGAGATGCTTATGGAAATAGCAAATCATTTAGAGGATGGATTTAGAACGTTCGATATCAAGCAAGATCAGAAAAAGAAAAATAATGTTAGATTATATAACACATATGCGGACAACAAGAATGAATTTTTTTAAGATAACTGTAGTATCAGTTGTAATGACATCACTACATGATGACAAGAGAAGTTACTGAAAAAGCTAGGGAGAAGAGAGTACATCATTCATTCGCAAGGGGGCAGTCAAAATGAAAAACGTGGATTTACTAATCACCAATGCAAATATCATCACGTTGGACAGTAAAAATCAAATTGCAGGGTCGGTCGCTGTAAGCAAGGGCAGAATCAGCGGTATTTGGAGCCAGCCGGAGCCGCCTTTAGATGAGTTGAACATGACAGCACAAACCAGAGTGATGAATTTAAGAGGCGCAACGGTCATTCCGGGGTTTATCGAAACGCATAATCATATCCTGGCATGTGCCTACTTAAAGGGGAACGTGGATTGCAGTAGTCCCCTAAATGCCACGATTCAGGATATTTTACATGCGATCGAAGAGAAAGTAGGCAGCACGTCTGCTGGAGAGTGGATACAGGGCCATAGTTACGATGATACATCCCTGGCTGACAACCGTCATCCAACCCGTATGGATCTGGATCAGGTTGCTCCGAATCACCCCGTCTACATTACACATATTAGCGGTCATATTGCCGTTGCCAATTCCAGGGCGTTTGAGCTAGCAGGCATTGATGCTGAACAGATTGGTGATAATCCCCATTTTGGCAGAGATATTTCGGGCAGATTAAACGGGGTCCTGTATGAAGCTCCTGCGATGAATGCTTTTCAATCGGTACTTCCGGTAATGGATAAGTCCACTTTTCTGGAACGAGTGGGGGAAGCATCTCAAGATTACGTTGCGCAAGGCATTACCATGAACACGGATGCAGGGGTATGGGATCAAGACAGTCTGGCCATTATGCTTGAAGCTGCGAAAAGTGGCATTACGCCCATGCGATCACAGCTGATGATTATGCACTCGTTGTTAACAGAGCAGGGCCAGTTTTCAAATTACACTGCAAGCGAGCTGGAACAGGAAATATATGAACGCTCGAATGGAAGAGCCCGTCTGGACAGTGCCAAATTATTTCAGGATGGTTCAATTCAGGGACTAACAGGTGCTTTACGAGATCCGTATTACTGCAACGAGGAAGTAAATGGCGAACTATTTTATGAGCAGGCTGCTCTGAACGAGATCATCTCCGGCTTGCACCAACGAGGATTTCGAATTGCTATTCACGGTAATGGTGACCGGGCTATTGGGTCGATCCTGGAAGGTTTTGAATATGCATTGCATGCAACGCCACGAGTGGACCACCGCCACCGGATTGAGCATGTACAAACGGCGACGAGAGAAGATTTGGACAAAATGGCCGAGTTGAACGTAGCGGGTTCATTTTTCATCAATCATGTCTATTATTGGGGACAGCGTCATGAGCAGATTTTTCTGGGCCCGGAACGCGCGAAAAGAATAAGTCCTTTGAAAGATGCGGTAGATCGTAACCTGTTGTTCACCCTTCATTCGGATTGTCCTGTAACGCCGATTTCCCCTCTTTTTTTAATCTGGGCTGCTGTTAACCGTCATACCAGAGAAGGCGACATATTGGGACATGAGCAAAGAATCGATGTGAATACGGCCTTGAGAGCAATGACAATCGACGGAGCCGTACTGAATTTTCAGGAGAAGGATTGCGGAAGCATTGAGGTAGGAAAGTTTGCCGACTTCGCAGTATTGGATAAGGACCTGACCATGGTTAATCCACTGGAGATCAAAGATATAGAAATTATGTATACCATCATTGATGGCGTAGTGGAATACGAAAACAAGAGTGTAAGGGTTTAGAAGTGACAGTGTAAACGAAACGTCTATAATAGAAGGAGGAACATGCTTTGAGCAGAGCTGGAGCGTTGAAACATACCAAAATGATCATTTTTCTGCTGTTTATCGGGAATTTATTTTCTGCATTTGATCGGTTTGTCATCAACTTCGGGGTTGTGCAAATTTCTGATGAATTTCAGCTGAGCGCTTCAGCGAGCGGTTTGATGTTAAGTATCTTTTTCTTGGGATATGCTCTCATGCAGATTCCGGGTGGCTGGCTTTCGGACCGATTTGGAGAAAAAATTATTTTATTCATTTCAATTATTGGTTTTTCCATATTTACGGGTTTAACAGCCATAGCCTGGTCTTTTGCCTCACTCCTAGTTATCCGTTTTCTTTTTGGCTTGGCAGAGGGTAGTTTCTTCCCGGCAGGTTCCAAATTGATCTCTACCAGTATTGAGGAAAATAAACGTTCTCGTGCCATGTCGGTTTTCCTTTCCGCGCTAACCGTGGCAGGTGTCATCGCACCTATTCTCACAACAACGATGCTTGTGCAATTTGGCTGGCGGACTATGTTTTTAATTATCGGGATATGCGGTCTATGCATTGCCTTATTATATTGGATTTTCTTGAAACCAAGCGTCTTGAAGCAACAAGTCACGAACAATGGCTATTCTACATCACATGGAGCACCTAATGCCAAGGGAAATATTAAGGCTTTGTTGCGAACACCAATGATTTGGAGCTTGATGTTCGCGTCTTTCGGTTACGGCTTTATCAGTTGGGGCACATCTTCGTGGATGCCAACATATTTGGTGAATGAACGCGGCATCAGTTTATCTTCACTGGGCATTTTGCAAATGATACCCGCTGTTTCAGGCATCCTGTTTTTCCTGATTGCCGGAGCCGTTATGGATAAGGTGAAAAGTGGTCAAGAGAAGTGGTTTGGTGCATTTAGCGGTGTTGCGCTTGCCATAACGGTATATTTAATGTTTCATGCTGCATCCGTTACAGGAGTGATCATATACCAATCCATTATGCCTATCTTCTCTGCCTTCCTTTCGGTCATTATCTATAGCCTTCCCATTAAGCGATTACCAGAAGAGACGAGTGGGTCCGCTGTTGGGCTCGTTAATATTGGGGCACAAATCGCGGGATTTGCCGCACCTGTAGGAATGGGACTGATCATTGACCTATTTAACGGGTCATATGATGGTGCCGTATGGTTATTAAGTGCATTTGGTATCCTTGTTTTCCTGGCTTTCCTGGGCCTACAATCCAGCCAGAAACGATTGATCATTCCAGAACTGGCGAAAGGAGTAAGTGAACATTGATAGATAATAAAAGTAAACTCCCTTATTATACGCAATTGAAGGAATGGATTTTGCAGCAGATCGATACTGAAATTCTGTTAAAAGGGGAGAAAATCCCCTCCGAAATGGATTTGGCTCAGCAGCATGGCATTAGTCGGCCCACCGTGCGGCAAGCCATAGGAGAACTTGTCCAGGAAGGTTATCTAATCAAGAAGAGAGGTTTGGGAACGTTCGTTTCTTCACCAATTATTACGGGAAATGCCAATGTATTTACGACATTTGCCGAGGGAATGCGTGCAAGTGGTTTGACGGATCAGGCAAAGCTGATTCAGGGCCAGATTATTCAGGCATCTGACAAACTTGCGGAAGAACTCTCGATAACTCCAGGAAGCAATGTGTTTAAAATCGTGCGCCTTCGTCTGGCTAATGATGAACCGCTGGCTATTCGAACTTCATTTATCCCTTGCCAGCTCTATCCGGGCTTATTGGAGGAAGATCTCGAAGGGGTGCCTTTATATGATTTATTACAGCGTAAAGGGCATGTTGCCTTGGGCTCGTCTCAATCCTTTCAGGCTGTTGGGGCATTAGCCGAGGAAGCTGAGCTTTTGCAAGTGGACACAGGAACGCCAATGATTTTATGGAATGGTGTAGCGCATAACGAGAGAAATGTGCCAATTGAGAAGTATAAAGCCTTGTATTTGGGTTCAAGATTCCGCTTTACGATTGAGCAAGTTGGGAAAAACCAAGCTGGGTCAATGCATGAGGAATTGATGCCTATTGGACCGATCCACTTTTAGTAGGAAAAGTGAGGAGCGCAGATGCTCTTCACTTTTTTTATTTCTCTTAAAAAACATGTCAGAAAATCTAACGTAATTAAACAAAATCAATTCGTTATATCTTATGATGAATTCATCAAGCAGTTGTAAATACATCCTTACAAGTGGGAGAGATGACATGACAAGTACATTCATGCAACAGGAAAAACTGGTTTCAATTAATCCATCCACCAAGCAAGTGCTAGCTGAATTTCCATTGATGAACAAGGTTGAAATTGAGGAATCCATTGCCGCAACTGCAGCAGCTCAAAAAATTTGGAGTAAAGTACCTGCACCCGTGAGAGGAGAACTGTTGCTCAAGATTGCTCAATTGCTTGAGGACCGAGCAGAAGAATGGGGTCTTCTGGTAACGACAGAAGTGGGGAAATGCCTGCGGGATGGTGTAGCTGAGATTCATCGCAGTGTTTCGTTTCTCCGTTTCTTCGCAGGAGAAGGTTACCGCATGACTGGCGAGACCATCCCTTCCAGACAAGCCGGCGTGTTCGCTTATACCAAACAACAACCTCTGGGGACTGTAGGTGTCATCACACCATGGAATGTTCCTCTAGCGATTCCGATTTGGAAAATGGCGCCCGCATTGGTCGCAGGCAATAGCATTGTGTGGAAGCCTGCACCGCAGTCTCTAATGATCTCCCAAAAATTTATGTCTTTGCTGGAAGAAGCAGGTTTGCCGAAAAATATAGTCACCATGCTGATTGCCGATGGTCCTCTGGTCAGTGAAGCATTTGCAGCCAATGAACAGATCAAGGCGGTTACGTTTACAGGCTCGACGAAGACCGGACAAACGATTCATCAGGTATTGGCGCCGCGAGGTGTTCGTTTTCAGGCGGAGATGGGCGGTAAAAATCCATTTATCATTATGCCGGATGCGGATATCGAACAGGCTTGTCAGGATATTGTGTCAGGTGGTTTATTGGACGCGGGACAGCGTTGCACTGCAACAAGTCGTATTTTTGTCCATGATTCGATATATGAAACGTTCCGCGATCACATGATTGCAACATTAAATAATGTCACTTTGGGTCTGCCGACAGATGAAGCATCATTAATTGGCCCGGTAGTGGATCAACGGCAATACGATACCATCCGCTCGTATGTTGAGATAGCAAAATCAGAAGGTGCAACTCTCATATATGGTGAGGATGAACCAGTAGAAGAATGGGCGCAAGGCGGCTTTTTCATCAAACCCAAGCTGTTTGATCATGTTACACAGCAGATGACGATTGCGAATGAAGAAATCTTCGGCCCCGTATTGGCGCTAATTCAATTCTCCGATTTTGAGGAATGCCTGAAACAGTCCAATGCCATTGAATACGGATTATCTTCAACAATTTACACAAGAGACATTGCTGCGGCCATGAAGTATACAGATGAGATTGAGTCTGGATTGGTTCATATTAATATGCCCTCGACTTATAGCGAACCCCATATGCCATTCGGTGGGATCAAAGCAACAGGCATTGGCGGTTTCCGTGAACAGGGAAGTCATGCTATCAAATTCTTTACGGAATGGAAAACCGTCTATGTACGTACTTGAATCGAAGGAACGTATAAGGAGCTGAGAAGGAATGGGCGCAGGTTTAGTAGGAATTCTCATTCTCTTCGCGGTACTTAGCGGTCTTGCCAAAGTAGGGTTTGGTTTTGGGGCCGGCATGATATTAAATCCAATTCTTACGTTGTTCGTTTCTTCTGCCACAGCGACGACGCTGTTGGCTCCCATTCTGTGGTTTAGCAATTTTACAGGTGCAAGAGTGCATCGCGCATCGATTCAGTGGAGGTTAATTGCCAGAATGCTGCCGATGGCTTTAATAGGTACACTCTTCGGAAGTGTCATCCTGGCCTACGTAGATGATCACATTCTGAAACCAGCCATTGGTATTAGTGCAATTATAATGGGCGTCATGCTCATTGCCAGTCGTAAAAGGAAAAATAAGGTCACAACGGGTGAACCGGTGAGTAACAGCATGACCACCCAAAAACGAATTCTTTATCAACTGGGCGCCTTTGCATCCGGATTTGTGGGCGCAGCCGCGAACTCAGGCGGTCTGCCCCTGATTGTATTGTTTCTCCATGATTCATCCTTCTCCAAGAAACAGTTTACGGCAAACATTGCGATGCTGCTGGCTGTTATGGATTCCATTAAAATTGTATCTTATTTGGTTCTTGGAACGCTCTCCATTCAAAATCTGCTGCTGGTGCTACTGTTTATTCCTTTTATTTATGCAGGCGGTTTTGCTGGCAAGTGGCTGAATGAAAAAATATCGGAGACATCATTTTTGATCGTCGTGCATTCTATCATTTTTGTTACAGGTATTCTGTTATTGTATTAAATACAAATCGAATCGGGAGTGTGTGAGACATGATTATAGGTGTACCTAAAGAAATCAAAAACAATGAAAACCGGGTAGCAATTACCCCGGCAGGTGTTTTGTCGTTTGTGAATGCGGGACATGCGGTACAGATTGAAGATGGTGCGGGGTTGGGTAGCGGCATTAGCAATGACGCATATATTCAGGCTGGTGCGACAATCGTTTCTACAGCCCGGGAAGCCTGGTCAGCGGAGATGGTTATGAAGGTGAAGGAGCCTCAACAGGACGAATTCATTTATTTTCGTGAAAATTTGATTTTATTCACGTATTTGCATCTTGCGGCGGAACCGGAATTAACCCATAAACTTATGGAGAATAAAGTAACAGCTATCGCTTATGAAACCATTCAGCTTGGCAATGGCTCCTTGCCACTTTTGACACCGATGAGTGAAGTGGCTGGAAGAATGTCTGTTCAAGTGGGCGTGCATTCCCTTGAAAAATTCCAAGGCGGAAAAGGTGTGCTGATTAGTGGTGTTCCTGGAGTAAAACCGGCCAATGTGGTCATTATTGGTGGCGGCGTTGTCGGAACAAACGCAGCGAAGATGGCGGTTGGACTGGGCGCTAACGTGACGATTCTCGACGTCAATCCGGAGCGGCTCAGACAGCTCGACGATCTGTTCGAAGGGCGTGTGCAAACCGTTATATCGAATCGTTTCCACATTGCGGAGGAAGTAAAGAAAGCGGATCTGCTCATCGGTGCAGTACTGATCCCGGGTGCCAGAGCTCCGCAACTTGTCACTGAAAGCATGATTAAGCAGATGGAGCCCGGCTCTGTCGTCGTCGATGTTGCCATTGATCAGGGAGGTTCCATTGAAACCGTTGACCATACAACCACCCACGATCAGCCTACTTACGTAAAGCATGGCGTGATTCATTATTCCGTGGCCAACATGCCGGGAGCTGTCGCCAGAACCGCGACCTACGCTTTAACGAATGCAACAAGTCAATATGGGCTGTTTATTGCGAGCCAGGGATTTGAACAAGCCGTGTTGAACAATCCGGCGGTAGCCAAAGGGGTTAATACGTATAAGGGCGAGGTCACATTCCATGCTGTAGCACAAGCCATGAATTTGCCATTTACGCCTCTTGAGACGATGATCACGAAAGAAGTCATTGCAGTATCTTAATTCATTCCGGGGGAGGAAATGACTTGAAAACAAAAGAAGAGACACGTACATTGATTGAAAAAGATCAGCAGCATTTATGGCATGCACTCTATAAAGACATAGAGGGAGCCAATCCTGTCATTGCGGCATCCGGCGAAGGTTCCTGGTTCACGGATATAGACGGCAATCGCTATTTCGATGGTGTTTCGGGATTATGGTGCTTAAATCTGGGGCATGGACGCAAGGAAATCGCGGATGCCGCAGCAGCGCAAATGATGAAATTGTCCTATTCTCCCTTAACCATAAGTCACGAGCCTGCCATCGAGCTTGCGGCAAAAATCAGTGAATTGTTGGGAGGGGGAGATTATAAGACCTTTTTCTCCAACAGTGGATCAGAGGCGAATGAGACCGCGTTCAAAATTGCACGTCAATACCATGCGCAAAACGGCAATCCCGGGAAGTATAAATTCATCTCCAGATATCGGGCTTACCATGGCAATACGTTAGGGGCATTAAGCGCAACCGCTCAAGCCAATCGTCGGCATCGGTACGACCCTCCTGCACCAGGATTCCTGCATGTACAGCCTCCATATCGTTACCGGTCGCCATTCGGGGATACACCGGAAGCGGATATCATCGCTGCCCATATGCTGGAGGAAATGATTGTGTGGGAAGGAGCGGATAGCGTCGCAGGTGTCATCATGGAACCCTTCATTTCCGGTGGCGGGGTCATTATTCCATCTGACGGTTATTTGCAACGTGTCGCCGAGATTTGTGAGAAATACGATGTGCTGCTCATCATGGATGAAGTGGTTTCGGGATATGGTCGCACGGGCAAAATGTTCGGCTTCATGCATTACGAGGGCGTTCAGCCAGACATCATCACGATGGCGAAAGGGCTGACGAGTGGTTATTTGCCGCTTGGGGCAACAGCAGTGAAAGCGGAGATCTACGAGAGTTTCAAAGGCGCGGGGCATAACAATCAGTTCAGGCACGTTTCCACCTATGGCGGACATCCGGCTTCCTGTGCAGTAGCGCTCAAAAACATAGAAATTATTGAACGGGACAATATCGTAGCTAAAGTTGAATCTCAGAGCAATACATTTTTAAGTGGATTGCATTCACTTGTGGCTCACGCCAATGTAGGTGAAGTTCGCGGGGTAGGCTTTTTGTATGGTATCGAACTCGTTGAAGATAAAGAAACAAAAGTACCGGCGTCCGACGCCTTTGTCGGTTCAATCATCGCAGCTTGCAAGCAAAAAGGGGTCATCATCGGTAAAAATGGAGACACTATTCCTGGCTTCAGCAATGTCCTGATTATCGCTCCGCCACTTTCCTCAACAGAGGATGACCTGACGTTTTTGGTGGATACGGTGAAAGCAGCGTTTGGGATGTAACAGCATGAAATAAATAAAACGTTATGGCAGCCTAATCCATTTGGATGGCTGCCTTTGTTTGATGTGATAGGGGAGGGAGAAAGAGGTCTACTGAACAAGTGTTCCTCCATTCTGCGACTTTCTTACGCGGGGTACATGATCGTAATCGTGGTACCGACAGCCGGATCACTTTCAATCTCAAGGCCGTAGATTTCACCAAAATGATATTGGATTCGGTCATGAACATTTTTGATGCCAATATGCTCCATATCCAGGCTGCTTGCCGGATCTTGCAACGTATTCCTCATTTCGAGCAGTTGCTCTTCCTGGATGCCAACCCCATCATCCCTGATTTCAATTCGCATCGTTTGGCCTGTGATTTCAGCAGTGATCTCCAGATGGCCAATTCCTTTTTTATGCTCAAGTCCATGGACAATGGCATTCTCAATAAGTGGTTGCAATGAAAAATGTACAACAGGTAATTTGAGTGCTTGAGGATCACATGTTTCACGATAAATCAGTTTATCTCCAAAACGCATTTGCTGGATTTGCACATACAGACGCGTATGGGCAAGTTCCTCTTCCAACGGGACTAATTCCTTGCCGGTTTGAATATGGACCCTGAACATTCTGCCCAGCAGTCCGATCATCTCACCGATATCACGTTGACCTGAGATTACGGCTTTCATTTGGATGGATTCCAGCGCATTCGCCAGAAAATGAGGATTAATCTGACTCTTTAATGCGCCGTATTGTGCTATTTTTTGCTGGGCTATCATATGTGATGACTTTTCAATATGGTCCTTCAAATCTTCAGCCATTTTGCTTATCCCTTGATACAAGATCCCGAACTCATCTTTACGATTTGTATTGAGCTGGATATCCAGGTTGCCCGATCCAACGGTGCGTACTTGTCTGCTTAGCCAAATAATCGGTTTGGTAACTCTGGCAGACAGAATCACCAAAAATAACAAGGCAACAAGTAACGAGCATACGGCAAAACCAAGCAAAATGAAGCGAAGAAGATCCGCGTTTTTGGTCATTTGTTTTTCATCCACATACTGAATGACTTTCCAACCGGAATAATCGGAAGTAACAAAATTAAGATACGAGGGGGTGCCCTGAATTGTTGCGTAAAAATTGCCCGATGTATCCCTTCTAACCTGTTCCAATACGGACTTCTCCAGCATGATTTCCTTGCCATCAGCAACATTCATTGAATCATTTCTCGCAGATGCATATACGGTATTTCCGTTTTCATCAACAATGATGAAGCTTTGATTGCTATTTTCGGAAAGCTTGAGAATTTCCTTAAGAGAGTCCGGGCGCAGATCGACAAGTATGACACCTAGCGGACGTTTGCTTCCGGTCACATTAATGACTCTGCCGATGGAAATGACCGACTGATCCTGATCTCCCCCAATACGATGAAAAGGTTTATGTGTGCCAAAAAGAACAATTTTCCCTTTTGCTTTTAGGATCTCCTGATACCAGGGTTTGCTCAGAAAGTCTGTTTCCACATAGCTGTAACGATTAAAATCGGCGGAGTAGAACACCCGATTGCCTGCATATATCTGGACGCTATCCACATTTTTAATCGTAATCTCAATGGTACTGACGAATTGCTCAATGACATTTCGGTATTGATAGTTTTGATCCTCTTCCGGATGCTGCAGCCAGCGGTAAAGAGAATCCTGAAGACTGCTGTCCAGTTGAGCGGTGAGCGTGCCTTTTTCAATGCTCTGCAGATATTGATCAATATTGAAAGACAAATTGTTCAGGATGAGGTTGGCGCTATTTTGGTACTCATTTTTGATGGATTGCACGGAGAAAAGGTAAATAAACCAGGACATGATGGCAAGTGGAATGGTGATAATTAAAATCATGAGTACAAAGATTTGATGATTTACACGCTTGAAATGCATTCGCTGATACCACCGCTGCTGGTTCAAAACATTCACATCCCTATTCGTTTGCGATAATGTGTGGGCGTCATATGGGTAACACTGCGGAATGTTTTTACAAAATGTTTGTAGCTTTTGTACCCGCACATATGACTCACGTCACTGACTAACAAGCCAGGATCCTTGAGACATTCCTGTGCATGACGAATTCGCAGTTCTGTAACGTAGGTCATGTAATTTTTATTTAATTTTGTTTTAAACAAACGGCTCAGGTAAGAGGGGTTATAGAAAAAACGTTCGGCTACCATCTGTAAAGATAAATCATGATCCAGATGCTGCTTCATGAAGTTCTCGATTTCCGAAAAAACGTACGAGTCTTTGGCGTTTTCCATAAGATTCACGTCTTCATTGGTATAGGAAATCAACTGCACTGACCAATCCGCAAGCCAGGTGAACAGCTGTTCGGCGTTTTGGAATTTGTTGATGAAGCTTAGTTTTACAATATCTTCACTGTAGATTTGAGCGGCAGGGATGTGATGCCGACTAGCATAACGAAGAATAACACTGACAAGTTCCTGAAGAAAGGCGAGCCATTGGTGCGGACTGTCAACTATGACTTGAAGATTTTTAGCATGATTTGAGAAACCGGTAATGAGCTGACGGATGCTCTGGATGTCTTTATTCTCAAAGGCGGTCAAGAGGTTTGCTTTTTCCATTCCATCAAGTTTGCTACCCGTCGTCGTGACAGAAAGGGGTACTCGATCGGGTTCAGGTGAGAAGTAGTAGCATTCGGGTAGGCAAAATCGGGATAACAGTAATTCTTCAGTCTGCTTGAGTTGCTGCCCCATCTTTTGAAATGAAGGAGAGGGGAAACCGATGGCAAAATAGGTTTTGTGTGTCTGATTAAGATTCATGTATTGCAAATGCTCACGGATCGGTTTTACATTTAAGTTTTCCAATTCACATGCCACAATAACATACATTTTATTTTCATTCAGATAGGAAAGGATTGGTGTGGAAACCCCTTCCATTGTTATGGGTATTGTCTCGATATGTTTTTCAATGAGGCCAAGTACCTCGTTTGTCCATTCCTGAACAGGCAGAGGAGACTTGCCATAGACAGCAATATTCGTCATTACCATGGGGAGATACATAACGTCTTGGTGATTCTGGTCGGAAAGAACCGTAATCTCGGCAGGAAATTCGTTATCGTCCATCGAATCGAATAATTGCTTCATAAACAGGCTTTCCTTCCATTTTCGATGTTCCTTCTCCAGAAATGTACGTCTTTCTCGCTCCTTTTTCTTCAGTTGAACTAGCTCCAGTACCGATTGAACGGATTGGATGCTTTCCTCATATACAAGTGGTTTGTTCAAATAATCATGAACATTTCCAAGTTGAATCGCTTGTCTCGCATACTCGAAATCGTTGTAACCGGTCAGGATCAGATAAACCGTGTCAGGAAGTAGCGGCCTTAGACGTTCGATCATCTCCAGTCCGTTCATTTCCGGCATACGGATGTCACTGATAATGAAATCGGGTTCGACTTCAATGGCAAGCTTGAGCCCATCTGCACCGTTCTCTGCTTCATAAATTTCGTGTACGTTCAGTTCATGCCAGGGGAAATAGTGCTTTAATCCCGTGCGAATGAGTAGTTCATCTTCTACGATCAGCAGCTTGCACATGAGTACCACCTCGCATCTGAAGGATTTTGTAAACAAAAGAGAGAAACAAGCAGTCCGTTTACATTCATTATACAAAAAGAACAGAAATGTAAAACGAATTTTTAGTCAAGAAGTAAGAAATGAACCCCTGATATCAAAATCCAGGGATTTGCGATGCCATAATTTTAAATTATTCTGAGGATAGATAACGAAAAGAACGTTTTTCGTGTATTTACAAACGAGGAGGAATTCCTATGATAGCTGTGAAGAAACGGATAACCGGTTTTGTTTCCCTGCTTCTGATGGTTTCAATGATCGCAGCGTGCAGTTCCAATCAGGAGAGCGGAGGGGCAAACGAAAACAGCGGGGGAAAAGAGGATACTTCTTCAAAACAGGAGGATACGAGCAAGCCGGTTGAAATCACGTGGTGGAACTTTCCTACATATCAAGCCTTGGATGGAGAGGTGGGCAAGTACGAGAAACAGTTAATCGAAGCGTTCAATCAGAAGCATCCGGACATCAAGGTAAACCTTGAGATGATTACATTTGACGGGGGACCTCAAAAACTGAACGTAGCCATTGCGACGAACTCTGCTCCGGATGTAATCTATGATGCTCCAGGGCGGATTATTGATTGGGCCAAAAAAGACCTGCTGGCTCCGTTGGATGACATGTTTACCGACGAGGACAAAAATGATATTGCCCCCGCATTTTGGAAGCAATCCATGGCGAATGAAAAAATTTATATGTATCCGATTAACACCGCTCCTTTTATGATGGCAGTCAACAAGACCGTTTTTGAAAAGATCGGAGCTCTGGACCTTCTTCCGCTGGATAAACCTGATCGTACCTGGACGTTTGATGAATACAAGAAAGCGTTAGAAGCGGTAAAAGAAAAAGCACCCGACGTCATTCCTTCCGGGTTCTACGCGAAAAGCCAGGCAGGGGACCAAGGGACGCGTGCTTACCTCGCCAATCTGGGCGTATCCAGATTCCTGAATGAAGAAGGAACCTCCGTTGCGATCAATACAAAAGAGACGGGGGCAGCGCTGGACTGGCTCGTACAGGC
Organism: Paenibacillus sp. BIC5C1; assembly: GCF_032399705.1. Classification (NCBI taxonomy): domain Bacteria; kingdom Bacillati; phylum Bacillota; class Bacilli; order Caryophanales; family Paenibacillaceae; genus Paenibacillus; species Paenibacillus sp. BIC5C1. Next base: position 4,190,764 of record NZ_CP135922.1, on the reverse strand, counting down.
GCAAAAAGATGGTCTTGTTGTATCCGGCTCTGCTTCTCTGGCTGCGGCAGATGTCAATGATTTGTTCCTTCAGGGGAAGCTGGCGTTCAGCATTAACTACTCAGCCGTACTCCGCGCACAAAATGCACCTCTCAAACAAGCGGAGTTTGAAGATGTTCTTCTGCCGTATCCGACACTGGATGGAAGTGAACCGAAGCTGGAACCCTATCTTGGCGGGATGGCGATCTTTAATAATGACGATGAAGCCAAAATTGCAGCTTCCAAAACATTTATTGATTTTGTAGCCAATGATCCGGAGTGGGGCAAAAAAAGCCTGATTCAGACGGGCGGATTATCCGTTCGCAACTCAGTGACCGGACTGTATGACGACCCTGAATACACGTACTCCGAGCTTGCCCGCAAATTCGTAACGGATCCGCCAACCATTGCGGATGGATATGCAGAAGTTCGTACGTTCTGGTTCCCTGAATTGCAGCGCGCCTTATTGGGATCTGCTACAGGAGAAGAAGCTTTGAACGCATTTGCTACCAAAGCCAATGATGCCATTGCCAAAGCAAAAACAGCGAACACAGCAGCAAAATAGGAGACTGAGATATGGAGACAGCGTGTGATTCTATACACGCTTCTCCTCAGTCAAGAAGTGAAGAAAGAAGGGACATAATGGATTTTACATTCTTTCAAAAGAAGCAGCATATCTGGCGTGACTGGATTGCAAGTTACTTGTTCTTGCTTCCGGCACTGGCCTTCTTTAGTGTATTCGTTGCCTATCCCATGCTGAAGGGCATCTATATCAGCTTTTTCTCATACACGCTTCGCGACTTTGACTTTATAGGTTTGGAGAATTACCAGACTCTTTTCCAGGATGCGACTTTCGGTAAATCGATGTGGAATACGTTGCTCATTGTTCTGATCGCGGTTCCCGTTGTGGTGATCTTTTCGCTTTTCGTTGCGATGATGATTTATAAAAAATCTGAAGGATTACGCTCCTTGTTTCGAGGTGTATTTTATCTCCCTGCCGTATCTTCCGTGGTCAGCATTACCGTTGTCTGGGCATCCATCTACCATTCGAATTATGGAATTCTCAACTACATCACCAGTTTGTTCGGCATGGAGCCGATCAGTTGGCTCGGTGATACACGAACAGCGCTGCTTTCTATCATTGTAGTTCTTATAACAACGTCAGTGGGACAGCCGATTATTCTATATGTGGCTTCTCTTGGCAATATCCCCAAATCATATATTGAAGCCGCCCAAATGGACCGGGCCAACAGCTGGCAGATTTTCAAAAATATTTTGTGGCCTATGCTGATGCCAACCAACCTGTACATTATCGTCATCACGACGATTAATACCTTCCAGGTATTCGCCATCATCCAGCTCCTCACTTCAGGGGGACCAATGTATTCCACATCGACTGTCATGTACGGGGTATATGAGCAGGCGTTTATGCTGGGGAATTTCGGCATTGCTTCAGCCATGGGTGTTATTCTGGCTCTGGTCATTGGCGTCATTTCCTTTATTCAGTTTAAATATCTCGGCAGTGATGTTGAGTACTAGGAGGTACAAGGCATGATGTTTTCTTCGAATGTCAAGACCAATCAACGCCCGCGTCCTCTGGCCAGCAGAGCGGACCTGAGAAAAAAAGCGCCTGGTTTTTCAACCATTATTGCGAACTTACTACTCGTTTTGCTTGGACTGTTGTTTCTCTTTCCATTCTACTGGATCGTTACCGGAGCATTTAAGGTCCAGAACGTGGCCGTTGCCATTCCTCCGCAATGGTTTCCAACGGACCCGACCCTGGACAACTTCAGGGTGCTGTTTAAAAATCCCGTGTGGCGCTGGGGGTTTAACAGCTTTTTTGTAGCTGCATCCGAGATGATCGGGGTATGTTTAACCGCTTCAATGGCGGGCTATGTGCTTGCCAAGAAGTTTTTTCCCGGACGCAAATTCATTTTCATTCTGTTTGTCTCTGCGATGGCATTGCCAAAACAGGTGATACTGGTACCACTCTTCACCATGCTTGCTGATCTCAATTGGATTGACACGTACAAAGGCCTTGTTCTGCCTGCGATTGGCTGGCCGTTTGGCGTATTTCTGATGAAGCAATTCGCACAGACCATTCCTTCCGAGCTGATGGAAGCAGCCAAAATGGATGGATGCTCCGAGGTTCGATTATTCGGAACGATTATCCTGCCACTGCTGAAACCTGCACTCGGTGCGTTGGCTATTTTCACCTTTATTAACGCCTGGAACGATTATTTCAGTCAGTTGATTATCACCCGTTCCACGCCGATGATGACACTGCCTTTGGGACTCGCGACGCTGCAAGGGGAATATACGACCCCTTACGGCGTGTTAATGGCAGGTGCTGCACTGGCCTCGCTTCCGATGATTCTCATATTTCTGTTGTTCCAAAAAGCATTTACCCAAGGCATTACCATGGGAGCCGTAAAAGGGTGAACGAAGTGAGAACCTGCAGAGCAGGAAGAGGTAAAAAAAGCACCCTGGATGTCAATATCCGGGTATTGGGGCGCATCCATGGCTGCTATATAGTAAATGCAAGCATTACGCATCATCCGCTTTTTCCTGTTCGTTCAATGAAAGGATGGGAACCATTTTTTTCAACCTTATCAAAGGAGGAAATGTTGCATGATGAATCGTCGCTTGCCAAAAACGCTAAGAATTGCATTATGTGCTGTCATGCTGTTAACCAGTCTCACCAGTCAGCCGGGTCAAACCGAGGCAGCCATTTCCCAGGATGCTGTATCGCTTGATTATTCGGTGGCACGTTCGTTTAACGGAAGCAGCGACTATGTCGACAAGACGGCAGATGTAAGTTCGGTCGCCGCTCTTCAACAAGGCAGCATTGCTGTCCGCTTCAGAACAACAAGCGCGGCTAATGCACTCACGCTGTTCAGTACATCCCACACCGCAGATCCATCCAGTAATCTCTCACTGACATTAAACGGAGGAAATGTGTATTACGAAAACCGGGAAAACGGCGTCTATGCAACCCAGATTACGACATCCGGCAAGGTTAACGACGGGGTGTGGCATACCGCAATGCTCACGGTTAATGGCAAGGGAACGAATATTTACATTGACGGAAGCTTGAGAGGTAACAGCACGAGTACTGCATTTTTTACTCAGGTTACCAGCTTAAATGGCATGTGGATTGGACGAAACGTGGATAATGGCGGGGGACAATGGTATTTCAATGGAGAGATCGACTACGTCAAGGTGTATAACCGTGCGTTGGCCTCATCAGAGGTGCTGGAGCTCGGTGGAGCTGTGTCACCATCTGTCGCAACCTATCCCGTTAATCAGGCGTTTAATGGCACCTCAGATGCTCGCGATCAGACTGCGGATATCGGACGTGTAGCCAATCTTAAGCAAGGCTCTGTCGCCGTAAAATTCAAAACCTCAAGCTCGGCTGCAGCAGGAACGTTCCTCAGCGCATCCGATACGACGAACCCCTCAAGCAATATTTCCTTTACGATCAATAACGGCACGGTTTATTTTGAGAATCGCAATAATGGAGCCTACGCGACCAAATTAAGTGCCAGCGGAAAGTACAATGATGGAAAATGGCATACCGCCATTCTTACGATTGGAGCTGGCAGCAGCAAAATTTATGTCGACGGGGAGGAGAAGGCTTCGACTTCTTCTCAAGCTTTTTTTTCCAATGTGACAGGTCTGAACGGGATGTGGGTCGGCAAAAACGTGGATAACGGCGGATCACAGTGGTACTTTTCCGGTTCCATCGATCATGTCACCGTCTACGATAGCGTACTGTCTTTATCCCAAATTAAACAGCTTAGCGCTGTACTGGAAGAAAAGCTGCTCTTTGATATCACGGATGGCAAAGGATACGGGCAGTACCGTATTCCAAGCATTGTTGTCACGAGCAACAACACGGTTCTTGTTGCTGCGGAAGCACGAACTGGCGGTGACCAGACACCAACCGATATTGTGCTGAGACGAAGCACCGACGGGGGGGATACATTTTCGGATCAGATCTTGATTTCACCCGGCAAGTCTCAAGGAGTGGCGGAGATGAATCCAATGCTGCTTGCGGAGAAGAACAGCAACGTTGTTCACATTTTATGGAGCCGCTGGAAATGGGGGGCATGTCAGTATTTCATTCGCACAAGTACCGATCAGGGACTAACCTGGGGGGCAACCCGAGAAATTACTTCCGTGCTGGCCGACTATCAGAATCCAAATCATCCGTACTATTTTGCCAATCTGTCCGGTGCAGGAATGGGACCGGGTCACGGCATTCAGCTCGCGAACGGAACGCTGGTGATTCCCATCTACCTGACAACCAGCGGATGGACGAACAGCACCGTTGGTACGATCTACAGTACCGATGGAGGTGCATCGTGGAAAGCAGGTTCACTTGTACCCAATCCATCCGGATTTTCGAAGATCCATGAGAACATGATGGTTCAATTATCAAACGGCAAACTGATGACGAACATGCGAAACCCAGGCAGCAGCTATAGAGCCATCTCGACAACGGATCAAGTAACCAGTGCGTGGAGCACACCTGTCTCGGATACCACACTGATCGATCCTGTCGTACAGGCAAGCATCGAACGGTACGATGCCAGTCATATTCTATTTACGAATCCTGCAAGCACGACGGCCAGAACCAATATGACGATTCGCATATCCAGTGATGATGCCGCAACGTGGTATAAGTCGAAAGAAATCTATCCGGGGGAAAATGGCTATTCGGATATTGCTGTAGGCCCTGATCAATCCATCTTTGTTTTTTATGAAAAACCTGCGTCTTCCAAAATCAGTCTTGTGCGTCTGAACAGGTCGTGGATTGAAGCACCTTAACCAACCCAAATAAGGAGGCAGGGGGAGCTGAATGGATTAATCATTGAGCCCCCATGTCTTCTGTGAAGAGAGGACTTTTATATGACAACAGCGTTTGATTTGACGAAATTTAAAGGAGTTATTCCGGCGTTCTATGCCTGCTATGAGGATGATGGACAGATATCGGAGGAGCGCACTTATGCTCTTTGCGATTACTATGTTCAGAAGAAAGTACATGGCGTATACGTAGGTGGCAGTTCAGGAGAGTGCATCTATCATAACCTCGACGAACGCAAGGCGGTTCTAAGCTATGTGGCTTCCCGGCTGAAAGGGCATATGACGTTAATTGCCCATGTGGGCGCACCTTCCACAAGAGACAGTATCGCGCTTGCCGAACACGCGGCCTCACTTGGATATGATGCGCTATCTGCCATTCCGCCCATCTATTTCACGCTGCCGGATCATGCCGTATCCCGCTACTGGAACGATATTATGGAAGCGACACCGCTCCCTTTTCTCATTTATAACATCCCCCAAACAACGGGTTACACGCTGCGTACGCCTCTGTACGAACAGCTGCTCCAAAATGAAAAGGTCATCGGTATCAAAAATTCCTCCATGCCTACATTTGATATTGAACGGTTCAAGCGATCCGGTGGTCCAAATTCGATTGTATTTAATGGTCCGGATGAACAATTTGTGGCTGGCAGGATCATGGGCGCAGATGGAGGCATCGGAGGAACGTACGGAGCCATGCCTGAACTGTTTTTGTTGGCAAACCAGTATATCCAGCAAGGAAAATTTACGGAAGCACGTCATATTCAGAGCGATATTAACGAGATTATCGTAGCCTTGTGTTCGCTGGATGGCTCCATGTATGCGGGTATCAAAGAAGTGTTGCGCCGAAGAGGCGTATCTATTGGAGGGGTCAGACTTCCATTGGCAGCCATCACCGAGCAGGATTCGGCAAGAATGGATAATGTCATTTCCCTGCTTGAGCAAGTGGAAAGCAGATACATTACTTCAACGCATTCCAGCTAAGGAGGAGACTTAATGAGAAACAACACATTCTATTCCGTACTGCTCACACTGCTACTGCTATCCATCATAGGCACAGGCTGTTCCTCCAGTAATTCAAGCTCATCAGACGGAGGGAACGAAGCAGCGAATGGAAAAGAAACAGTGGAGCTGAGCGTATGGCTTACCCCGCAATGGAAAGGAGTTCTGGATGCAACGGAAGAAGGTGCTGATTATGACAGCTTCATTCTAAAAGCAGCGGAGAAATTTGCCGCCCAGTATTCCAAATATAATGTAAAAATTAATACTCAGGTCATTGCTGGAGATCAACGCGATCAAATGCTGAATGTCAATTTGAGCAGCGGAACACCGCCGGATGTGTTTTTTGAAAGTGTGTTCGCCATGGGTGACTATGTTCACAGAGGAGCACTTGTGCCGCTGACGGACCTTGTGGACGATCAGGATCGCAGTGATATCGCTTCAGGGTATTGGGATGCAGTCACCTTTAATAAGGATGTATACTTCTACCCATTTCAGAACAATCCGGGCACACTCGTCTATAACGCAAATATGTTCAAAGCAGCGGGGCTTGACGCTTATATCGGCGGGGAGCAGGAAATAAAAACATGGACTCTTGCTGATTATGAGGAAATTCTGAGCAAGCTGAAGAACAATCTTTCTGGCAGCGGGTATGCCAATGCCTATCCCATGGCTCTGTATGGCATGAACAATCAGGGAGATACCTGGAACCTGGCTTATTTGCGGATGTTTGGCAATCCGTTTTTTGATGAAACGGGCCACATTATCTTAAATGATGAGAAGGGTGTGAAGGCAGCGTCCTGGCTCAAAAAAATAGTGGATGCCGGGTACACGAATCCGGGACCGGAATCGGTGACTTCCAACGATGCAAACGGCATGTTCCTGAATCAGCAGTTAGCCATCAGCTTCACCAATCCGGTTCTTTATAATAATGCCAGAGCGGATATGGATAGCGGTAAACAGACCAAGTTTGATATGCGGCTTGCCAATATTCCCTCCGAAAGCGGGGACCCGCTTACATTTACTTATGTGGTAGGAGCCAGTGTATTTCAGTCTAATGACCCCAAGCGTGTGGAAGCAGCCAAGGATTTTGTGCGGTTTTTCTCCACGGATGCGGAACTTGTGAAATCTTCAAAAAACGGAATTCCGGTTCGAAGCTCCGTCATCTCGGAATACGAAAAGCAGTATCCACTGTTCAAAGCATATAACGAAAATGCGAAATATGTATTTAATTTCACAGGAAACGTTCCAGGCTATAGCCAGCTGAGAGAGCAGCTTTATCCGGAGTTGCAAGCCCTGTATACGGGAGTCAAAACCCCGGAACAAGCCGTGAAAGATTACCAGGATCATGGTAATCAGGTCATTGACACGAATCGAAATAGTTCCGTCATTTTTTCGAATAAATAGGCAAGAAAGAAGCGCGCACCACACTTTAGAAGCTGTTACTTGATTGCTAACCTCGCATCTCTATGAGCTTCAATAAGAAAGGTACGATGTTGAGATGAAATCACCCCGCATCCTGAAGGAGCATTTGACAGGATATCTGTTCATCACACCGCAAATGATTGTTTTCCTGTTGTTTCTCGTCTATCCCATCATGGAAGGTTTTCGAATGAGTCTGTACCAAATTCAGTACTCCAGCGAAAAGTTTATTGGCTTTGATAACTATATCTCGTTGTTGAACGACCCTGTTTTCCTTCAGGCATTCTTCAACACCCTCGTATTTGTTGTTTGTATTGTCGTGCTTACGGTAGGCTTTGCTCTTTTCGTAGCCTCCAGCGTTTTTGACAAAAATGCAAAGTATGTCTCCTTTATTCGAGGGAGCTACTATATACCGGTCATGGTTTCGATGGTCGTCATGAGCATGATTTGGAGTTTTCTGCTGAACCCTTCCAGTGGGTTGATTTCCTATCTGGCCCGTGAGCAGGGAATAGGCAATATCAATCTGCTGGGAAACAAAATTACCGTGATGCCGGTCATTATTTTCGTAACCTTCGCTACCAATGTCGGACAGGCCATTATTTTATACATTGCTGCCATGATTGGAATTCCGAAAGATCTGATGGAAGCCGCTGAAGTAGACGGAGTTAGTCGGGTGCAAATGATTCGTCATATCCTGATTCCCTCCGTTCAATCAACGACGGTATATATTACGATTATTAACATTATCGCCGTACTTAAGATCTTTGTCGTCATTCAGCTCCTGACCGGTGGAGGTCCGAACAATGCATCTGTAACGCTGATGTACTACCTTTACAATAATGCTTTTAAATTCAATCAGCTCGGCGTAGCATCCGCGGTAGGTGTCATCATGTTTGTGATTACGCTCCTGTTGTCGATTCCCCAGCTACGCACAGTGCTCAGGGTGAAATGAGGAGAGGATCATGATGCGTAACAGAATTAGACCTGGACGAGAACCTTACGACATGGTTACCAATGTGATTGTTACTTTCTTTGCCATTCTCAATTTGTTTCCGTTGTACTGGTTATGGACCAGTTCCCTGAAAAACAGTGCCGACGTTGTGAAAATGCCCCCGGACTGGTTCCCGAAAGATATCACCTTCTCCAATTATGTGGACATTTTTCAGAATCAACCGGCGCTGCGCTGGACCTTCAACAGTCTGTATGTCTCATTCGTCAGTACCGTTCTGGTGGTCATTATAGGAGCTATGGCGGCTTACGCTTTTTCCAAATTGACGTTTCCAGGTCAGAATGTGATCTTTATTATTTTCATCTCAAGCCTGATGATTCCGAAAGAAATTATGATCGTTCCCCTGTTTCAAATTACGCAAGATTTTGGCTTGATTAATTCCTATGGCGGCATGATTTGGCCAAACGTGGCAACGGCCTTCGGGGTGTTTATGTTAAAAGGATTTTTTGATCAGACCCCAAGCGCACTCCGTGAAGCTTCGAGAATCGACGGGGCAGGAGAGTGGAGAACCTTTTTGCAGATTATGCTGCCGATTATAAAGCCGGGGATCGGTGCCTTATTCATCCTGAACTTTGTTCAGGTGTGGAATGATTACCTTTGGCAAATGATTGTGGGACAAGAGAAGAACATGAAGACCCTCATGGTGGGAACGGCGACCTTAATGCAGGACATGAATCCGAATTTTGCTTACAAAATGGCTGGCGCATTTGTCGCAGCACTGCCGATGCTACTCATATTTATCTTGTTCCAGAGATATTTTACCCAAGGAATTACAGCTGGAGCGGTTAAAGAATAGGATGGAGGAGAGAGAAGATGTCCAAAGATCGTAATGTACTGCAAAACTTAAAAGGAAAGCTCATTGTTTCCTGTCAGGCGCTACCTGAGGAACCATTGCATAGTTCTTATATTATGGGAAGAATGGCATATGCAGCTTATTTGGGAGGGGCAGCAGGGATTCGTGCCAACAGCATAGAGGATATAGAAGAAATCAGAAAACATGTCTCATTGCCGATCATAGGAATCATCAAGAAAGTACATCCTGACTCCGATGTTTTCATTACGCCAACACAGCGAGAAGTAGACGCATTGGTGCGCGCAGGGGTTGACATCATTGCACTTGACGCCACAGATCGAATAAGACCTGATCATACAACGATCACAGAAATTTTTCCGATGCTTCGGGAAACGTACCCGGATCAGTTATTTATGGCCGATTGTTCAACCTACAATGAAGGTATTCAAGCAGAAATCCTTGGTTTTGATTGTGTCGGAACGACTCTCAGCGGATATACGAATGCAACAAAAGGAAGACAACTTCCCGATTTTGAGATGGCCGAAAGGCTGGTCAACAACCTTAAGGTTCCGCTGATCGCCGAAGGAGGTATTTCCACACCTGAAGAACTCGCCCTTTTATTCGAACTCGGTGTTCATACAGCAGTAGTGGGTTCTGCAATAACCAGACCTTATGAGATCACTAAAAGATTTGTGCATGCCATTCATAAGAGCAAAGCTCCCATTGCAGGGAATGAGTAATGAACATACTGGCATGTGATATTGGCGGTACGAGAATCAAGCTCGGCCTGTGCAATACTGCGGGTGACATTACAGAATATCAGGAGTACGCAACAAATGCCATCCGAGGCGGTGTTCAACTTATTGAACGAGTAATGGAATTGATGTCGGTGTACAGTAAATATGAAGCTATTGCGGTCAGTACCGCCGGACAAGTTCATCCTGTTGATGGATCTATTCGTTATGCCAATCCCAATATTCCGAATTATACAGGCGTTCAGGTGAAGAGTATTCTGGAAGAACGTTTTCATAAACCCGTAATGGTGGAAAATGATGTGAATGCGGCTGCTCTGGGAGAAGCATGGGTAGGTGCAGGACATTCTTTTAATGATTTTATCTGCTTAACGTTCGGGACGGGTATCGGGGGCGCCATTGTAATTGAAAGAAAGATCTATAAGGGATTCAAAGGATCTGCAGGGGAGTTTGGGCATATGCTTATGCATCCAGTCATACGTTCAACCGATACCATGTGGGATAGCATGTACGAAAACCTTGCATCCACGACAGCACTCGTTAAAAAGGCCCAAGAAATTGATTCTCACATTACAAGTGGGAAAGATTTTTTCGCAAAGATTGATGTGGGAGGTGCAGCACTTGAAACATTATTGCACAGCTGGGTGTGTGAGGTTTCAAGAGGAATTGCAACACTGATCCATATTTTCAATCCTCCCGCAGTCATCGTTGGAGGGGGAATCATGGAGCAAGAGTGGCTTGTCTCACGTATTTCCGATTGTACACGGGAACTTCTGCTGGACAGCTTCAAGCATACAGAGATCATTCCAGCCAGGCTCGGCAATAAAGCAGGATTAATTGGAGCTGCCTCTTTGTTTTTGTTTCATCAGGATCATGTGAAGAAAAATGTAGCAAAAAAATGATACATTGGGAAGAAGTTCATTGTCCTGTTAAAAGTCGCTGCAAAGCGGCTTTTTTTGCTTTGAAGGTTAACAGGTTAATTCGATTCCATTGTTGAATTGATAATAAATGTTCTTTAACCCAGAGCATATTAATTTGCCAAAATAGTGATAATTATTATAGACTATTTTTTATCGGTTAATTGTCCAAGGGGGAAAAGGAATGAATCAAAGGAACGTGCAGAAGTCTAACAAACTGAAAATCATCTCCAAAGTATTATTGATTATGATCGGGGCTTTCATCACCTCATATGGTCTGGAAGCTGTATTAATTCCAAACAATGTATCAGACGGTGGTGTGACAGGTCTTAGTATCGTTGGCTCACAACTGTTTGGTTTACCGTTAGGGATGCTGATTGGTATCATCAACATTCCATTTGTATGGTTAGGTTACAAACAAATAGGTAAGAGCTTTGCTATTTACTCCATTATCGGTATTGCCTCGCTAGCTGTTGGTACAAGCCTTATGCACCATGTACCAACGATTATTCAAGGGGATACACTGTTAATTACCGTTGTGGGCGGGATTATCATCGGTTTTGGTATGGGTTTGGCGCTGCGTAATGGTGGGGCATTGGATGGAATCGATATGTTGGCTGTCCTGCTTTCACGCAAATTACCTTTTGGAACCAGTGATCTAATCTTATTCTTGAACATGTTTGTCTTTATTGTCGTTTCAACTGTATTTGGTCTGCAAGGGGCGATCTTGTCTGCACTTGCTTATTACATCGCTTCCAAAGTGATACATATCGTTGAAGAAGGTTTGAGCGGCTCCAAAACCTTTAAAATTATTACCAATCAACCGGAGATCATGGTCGAAACCATTCGTGACCGATTGGGTCGTGGAGCAACCTATACCGATGCTTACGGTGGTTATTCCAATGAACAATTCAAAGAGATTACCTGTGTAATCAACCGTATGGAAGAAAGCAAAATCAAGGATATCATACACGAAATTGATCCCAATGCTTTTATAGTTGTTTATGATGTAGCTGAAGTTAAGGGTGGCAATTTCAAAAAGAAAGATATTCACTAATCACTGCAATGAGCTGGAGTTACTGTGGCGAAGAAAAAGAATTTATCATACAAAAAAGTCGCTAATTTAGCGGCTTTTTTTGTTATTAGGGTAGAAGTTATGGTATCAAGTCGTATCCAATAACTTCTACCTTTAGGAGCTCATCATTCTTTGGCAATCCGCAACTGTATTTCGGTCAGAAATTGATCAGTGATGATCGTATCACGATTATCAATTTCATAGATTTCAAAAGGATTATCCATTACACAGAGCCCTTTTTCCTCCGCATAAGCAACGACTTCAAGCATTTTTTCATAACTTTGAAGGTAGTTACCCCTATAAAAAAGGGAAAGATACTCACCAGCTGGCAGGATGTAATCATAATCAATCCTTGCAGCATCACCAGGATTAAAAATAAAGAACACGGAGTTAAAAACATCCCTCACGCCATGTTTTAGTTCCTCAAGGGACACGGATGCACCATATAATTGGTTGCCGAAGTCTGGAATGAGACTTTTATGTTTTTGATGCAGCTTCTTAATGGCATAATCCATCTCCTCATCCCTAGTTATGCGTGTATTGAGCTGAAGACACGGCCGGTCGGGATACGTTTTAATGGAGAAAACTCCTGTCTGTATTTTGCTTGCGTCAGTCAATACCTTGATTCTGCCCTGAATAATACGCTGCGTAGTTTTGAGCTTGGCTATTTGTTCCTTAATCAGTTCCTGTTCAGTCAATAACAATTCAAGTGTGTTTTCGACACTTTGCTGATCTAAATACGCTTTGATCTGTTGCATGGTAAAATCCAACTGGCGCAGGTCCCGGATGATGTTCAGCTTATACATATCTTGAAGGCTGTACAGACGATATCCGTTTCCGTCTCGCCGAGGCACGAGCAATCCTAATTTTTCGTAATAACGCAGCGCGTCAACACCTATTCCGTAAAGCTTCGAGATTTCATTGATTTTATAATCGTTTTTCATCGGTTTTCTTCCTCGTTTGCATTTAGCTATTATATGCGTGCGCGTATGCTGAAGTCGCGCCATACACTTCCTTATACAGTAATTTTCTCACCATTTCAAATTGTGTCGGGGTCAACTTTGCCGGATAACTCATGATCTGTAAAGGTAAGGTTTGCTGACTTACAGCACGAAGGGGTGGCTGAACATAAGAATGATCTCCCAGGCAGAATCCCAGGCGCTCATAAAATCCAATCCTTCTCCGCTTAAGCTCATCTTCCGGCAATTCGACTTCCAATATTACCGGCTTGGCGGAATGATTCATGAAACGCTCCATTAACCGCTTGCCTATGCCGCCCCCACGAATGTTCGGGGAAACAGCCAAATGCTCAACATATCTGAACGAATCGAACTCCCATCCTGCGAGAAATCCAATCACTTCATTCTGCTCATTAACCTCTGTAAGAAGGCGATAACTTGAATGGGACAGCAACTTCTTCTGTTCTGAATATTCCCGATATTCGGCTTCGGGAAACGATTTCTTCATAATTTCAAACGCTTGGTCAAACTGTTTTTGCAACATCATCTTAATCCACTCCTGATTCGTAAAGCCATATTTGTTATAAACCACGTTAAACCCTGGTACGATACCAGAGTCAAGCAATATGGCGGAAAAGTTGGGCAGACCGAAGTGATAAAAGCATTGTGAGTGGATAAAGGAGGGCGATTCACAATATTTAAAAGTTTACTTATCGCAACTTTTTTTGGACGAGGTCAAACTCTTTCGTTGTACAGACATTGTTTTACTTGGTTCAAAACGTTTCTCTAGACCCACACAACATCGTGATGATACCATCGTAAAGTGCTAGAAAACAGTTGGAATCAGGGGGATTACGTTAGTGGAGCAAATAAAGTATGACAACTTAAAATTGGGTGAAAAGGGAGCAATCATCAGTATTATTGCTTATATTTGTTTGACTGCAATCAAAATGATTATTGGTTATATGTCTAATTCTGAGGCTTTAAAAGCCGATGGTTTAAACAATGCTACCGATATTATTGCTTCGATCGCGGTTCTTATCGGTCTGAGACTTGCTCAACGACCTGCTGATAAAGATCATACATACGGACATTGGAAAGCAGAGACCGTTGCCTCACTGGTTGCGTCTTTCATAATGATGGTAGTTGGGCTGCAAGTGCTTTACGGAGCGATTACATCCGTATTCCAGGGAAAAAGCGAATCTCCGGATATCATTGCAGCCTGGACAGGCATATTATGTGCCGCTGTGATGTATCTGGTATACAGATATAACAAAAAACTTGCTTTGAAGATCAAGAGCCAAGCGGTTATGGCAGCTGCAAAAGACAATATCTCTGATGCCTGGGTTAGTATAGGAACAGTTATAGGAATTATTGGTTCACAATTCGGCCTACCATGGCTCGACCCATTAACAGCTGTAGCGGTGGGCTTTCTAATATGTAAAACCGCTTGGGACATTTTTCGTGAAGCAACACACCATCTTACAGATGGATTTGACGAAGAGCTAATCAAGGAATACAGGAGCACAATTGCCAATGTAGATGGCGTAGAGGCGGTTAAAGATTTAAGAGCCCGGAATTACGGTAATAATGCCGTTGTCGATGTGGTAATCCTTGTACGATCGGATTTGGATCTTCAGAAAGCTCATGATATTTCAACAAATGTAGAAGACGAATTGTTAAAGGAACATGAGGTATACACTGTTCATGTTCATGTCGAACCAGATTCGGATGAAGCCCCTAACGAAGCACTTTAATTATAAATCATGAGAGGCAAATATAAGGACTTGCCAATAAACATGGACATACTCTATTGACTTATGACGAAACAGGTAGCCCTCAGGCTACCTGTTTTTTAGTTGGAAGGGTCACCGAACATGTCTTTTTGGTTTCTTTTGCGGAAACTTCTCGGAGATTCACCGACTGTTTTGGTAAATAGAATCGTAAAGTAGTTTGGGTTCTCGTACCCAACCAACTTGGAGATTTCCCATACTTTTTTCTTGGTTGAAACCAACAATCGGGTCGCTTCGCCCATTCTTCGTTGAATGAGGTAATGATAAGGGGAGGTACCGTAGCAATTTTTATACATATGAATCAAGTAATAGAAGTCGATATGGAATTGATCAGCCAAGTCTTTCAGCTTAATATTTTGACGATAGTTCGTGTCCAGATAATCTTTGATACTTTCAGCGAGGGTATTGCTTTGAACGATCTCATTTGCTGTGAGCTGATGGTGAGACATGCGATCGATAATCAGCAGCACGGCATTCAGCAGATGATGGGAAATAGAGTTATAACCTTCTTCCCGGATCGAAAATTCATTAAACATGGTCTGCATTAATGACCGAATCTCTTCCGAATAACGATTGGCACGAACGACTGGATCGCTGCCAGGAGGAATAACCCAATCATTGTTGGTGCGGGTGCCCGCTTTGAAACGAAAGCCGCAATAAAAGGTGGATAAAGGGAATTCCGGGTCCGATCTTTCCTCGTGAAGCGTGCCTTTGTTATATACAAGAACATCTCCCTTTTGAGCCGAGTGCTTTGTCCCATCAATCGTGAACGAGCCCTGACCCTCATTAACATAAATAATCTCATGCAAATCGTCATGCTTGTGGGTGGGAAAACTCCAATGAGGATTATCTGCCAACTTCCCTACATAAATAATAATGCAATCTTGATCTTCATGTAGTCGGTCGGGTTCATGGCGTGTATTCATTAATGTCTTCCCTTCAAGATTCTGTGGTGAAATGACAACATACATAATGTTTTGGATGAAGATCACAACAACCTTGATTGTCGCTTAGCATGTCTGACAGTACAATTTCACTATTCAATAATATGTACTATATATCGAATGGAAGGGATGTGAAAGCATAATTTGTTAAGAATGGAATTCATTTAAGAAAATGAAACGCTTGCAACATTAGAGAGAATTGTGAGGGCTTATTATTGACTAGAAAAAGAGAAAATTTACTTATTTTAACACTTACATTGGTTAGCTTTGTATTGGGAACAACCGAATACGTAATTGTGGGCGTATTGAAGGAAATCGAAACCTATATGAAAGTATCGCTGGCTGCCGCAGGCGCGCTCGTATCCGGCTTCGCCATTGCCTATGCAATCGGAACACCGTTTGCCGTTGCTTTCTTAGCCAAAATTCCCCGAAGAAACTCCATTTTAATCGGGTTTGCAGTCGTGCTTGCCTTGAACGTACTTACCATTTTCTCAACGACGTTCTATTCCTTGATGGTTATTCGGATCGTTTCAGCAGTAGCATGCGGACTTACGATATCGCTTTCGATCTCGATTGCAAGCGACGCTGTTAACCCGGAGCGTAGAGGGGAAGCAATCGCCTGGATACTGGGCGGATTTTCCATAGCCAATGTGCTAGGCGTTCCTCTCGGCACGTTCATCGGACAGCATCTGAACTGGTCCATGACGTTTGTTGTTACAGCATGCATCGGGGTCGTGCCATTCATATTCATGTTCCGAATTCTTCCGCGACAAACAACGACCATTGCCGGTTCATTCAGCGATCAGATGACGCTATTTATGAAGCCGCGCATATTGCTGGCCTGCTTGATTCCGGTTCTTGGAAACAGTTGTATTTTTGTGGTTTTCACTTATATTACTCCTTTGCTGGGGAATTCCATGGGTGTACCTGCGCGTTGGATTAGCGCTGTACTCCTCATCTACGGTGCCTGCAGCATACTGAGCAACTGGATCGGTGCCAAAATAGCTAAAGGAGATTTCTTACCTAAGCTTAAATGGCTTTTCGTCATTCAAGCTGCCATCTTTATGGGACTCAGCTTCACTGTGTCTCACCTGTGGCTGGGCTTGGCGTTTTTGTTCCTGATCGGTTGCCTGTCATCATCCATGAGCGCCGCCTCCCAGCTCTATCTGTTCGACGTCTCTGGAGCAATCGCGCCGAATTCCAGACCGTTCGCATCCACGTTGCTGCCCGTGGCGGCAAACGTGGGGATAGCCCTCGGCTCCGGAGTTGGCGGGCTTGCTGTCAATTTAGGTGGTGTGAAGTGGGTGCCACCAGTAGCTGTGATATTAGCTTTGATGGCTTTTGTGATCACAGCGATCTGCCAGCGTTCCATTCAATTGAAGCCGGAAGGTGTCACTGCTCCAAAAGTAGACTACTCGATTCCAAGTACCAATTAGTGGCTCCTGAAGTCTGCTTCTCTAGTCCACAATTGTGACGTTTCATTGAGCAAGCAAATTGAAACGAAATTTCCATACATGTACGAGCACGGAAAGCCGCTAATTTAGCGGCTTTTTTTGTTTTTTCGGATACATTTCTAGAAAAAAATTATTGTGAAATTAAGCTGAACAGCATCTTTTTCCCATGGATCACTTTTTTGTTCAAAACAAAAGTGGAAAGGAAGCATTCAAAAAAACGGTTGACGAAGGAAGATATCCTGTATAGAATGAAGCCGTAATTCAGTAATTTAGTAAATTAGTAATTTACTAAATTACTGAATAAAAAAATTTAGAGAATAGGAGGAATAAAAATGAAAGAAGCAGTTGCTCCAGAGCACAAACCTGTTGTCGTAGCGGAGCACTATGAAAAGGTGGATGGACGACTGGCCAGCAACCTGGACGCAAAAGGCCTTTCACTGGGCTTGACCCAGTGGGGCGATTGGGGAAAGGTTAATATATCGGCTAAGGCGTGGGAAAATACGGGAGAAAAATGCTCAATGCAATCAGAAGAGCTGCCTCTCCATCGCGTACTTGATTTGTCGATTCTGATCTGTAGATCCCTCGAGTATTTTCAAGAGGCCTATCGACATGAACATCTTTATGATCCACAGGAGCCTGTCATCGATCGCATTGCTCTTCAAGGTAGTGCCATGACAGTGGGAGTTTGTATAGACGATGAGAGCATCAATGAGAACATTCAGTTATTCAGCCAGGCTCTTCAAGATAATGATGAAATGAATAGTGAACGGCTGCGCGCGTTAGCAAAAATCTTAAAGGATATGGGGTATTGAAATGTTTGCCAATCCATATGTTCGAACTATTATTTTTTCCCGGGTGCTCTTGCAGCTCGGAATTTGGATCAGAAATTATGCCGTTCTTCTTTATGTCTCCGAATTGACGCATAATAATCCGGTTGATATATCACTGATTTCGGTAGCGGAATTTTCACCAATCTTTATATTTGGTCTGATTGGTGGTACTTTTGCCGATCGCTGGCGACCGAAAAAAACAATGGTATGGAGTGATTTATTATCAGGTTTGGCCGTTGGTGTTGTATTGCTTACGGTCATGAACGGTGGATGGATTGCACTTCTAATTGGATCTTTCGTTTCTGCCAGTTTGTCACAGTTTTCTCAGCCTTCAGCGATGAAACTGTACAAAAGGCATGTACCAGCCGAACAATTGCAGGGCGTAATGGCTATGTCCCAAACGCTTGTTGCTGTCTTTATGGTTTTGGGGCCGGTCATTGGCACTTTTATTTTCATAAAGTTTGGCATTAGCGTATCCCTCATCCTGACTGCGGCTATGTTTGTGGGTTCTTCGCTTGTATTATCATTACTTCCTCAGGATGTAGAGGAGGAGAACTCAGGGAATACTGGCGGCTTCGTTAGAGAGCTGACAGATGGCCTGCGGTATATCGGGGCGAATAAATCCTTGAGAACACTTGGATTAACATTCTCGGCAGTTGGTTTGGCATCAGGACTGACTCAGCCGCTTCAGCTCTTTCTTGTCATTGAAAATTTGGGTCAGGATAAAGAGTTCTTGCAATGGCTGGTGATGGCGAATGGGGCGGCCATGTTGGTCGGAGGTGCAGTGATCATCGCAATCGCTAAAAAGGTGAAGCCACAGTTATTGCTTCTAGTTGGTTTACTTGTTAATGCAATCTGTACGGTTGGCATGGGCGCATCAACACAAATTTGGTTAACCATTATTCTGCTCGTAATTAGTGGTTTGTTCTTCCCGTGTATTCAAGGTGGAATTCAGACGCTTCTTGTGCGGAATACGGAAGGAGCATTTATTGGCCGGGTATCCGGAGCAATTATGCCGATTTTTATGGGAATGATGGTGATTGGCATGCTTACCTCTGGATATCTCAAAGATACGTTTTCCCTGCTTAGTGTATTTATAGGGAGTGGTGTTTTTGTGATAATCGGTGCGTTATTATTGCTTCCTATCGTCATTGAAAGAAGAAATAAAGCCGAGGAAACTACATCATGACGGACAGGGAGGAGAAAACAATGCAGGAACATCAACATGAAGAATATTTCTTATCACCTCAGAGAGCATTAACAGATGCAGAAGAAAAGCTGGTGTGGAAGAAGCCATTGTCTCATATGTCGAGCGAAGAAGAACGACGTATTACTAAAGAAGTAAAACGAAACTGGCATCGTGGGGAAATGAAGATTTCCAATATTCTCCTAGAAGGAGATGCCGGTTCTGGCAAAACACAATTGGCAAAAGCATTATCCGCTAATTTCGGATTGCCTTATACGAAAGTGACCTGTTTTGCAGATATGGACAAATCGGATATTATTGGTGCTATTTTGCCGGTGATTTCTCCTGAACGATTAGAGACATTGGAACCCTCGGAGCAAACCGCTTTGAAAGCATTGTATGAAAGCGATCATTTTCAAAGCACAACGCAAATAATAATGAGTGCATTGGATATTTCAAAAGAACAAGCAGCGAACAAGA
Source organism: Paenibacillus sp. BIC5C1 (assembly GCF_032399705.1). Classification (NCBI taxonomy): domain Bacteria; kingdom Bacillati; phylum Bacillota; class Bacilli; order Caryophanales; family Paenibacillaceae; genus Paenibacillus; species Paenibacillus sp. BIC5C1. The sequence continues at coordinate 4,171,264 of NZ_CP135922.1, read as the reverse complement.
TGAAACAATTGCTGAAGCTGGTTGTAGATCAGACGGACGGAGAAGCCGTTGAGTACAGATTTTATCCCTCGGAGATCGTTAGAGCCTATCAAAAGGGTTATCTTCTGGAAATACAGGAGCCGAATGTCATTCGGGATGCAGCAGTGTTGATGGCGTTAAATTCTGCTTTGGAACTGGACGGTAGTATTAATCTACCTACTGAAATCATACACAGACATCCGGACTTCATTGCGGTCATTACAACCAATCGCAGTTATGTAGGGTCGAGGCATTTAAATGAAGCGCTTCGGGACAGGGTTCAACACTCGGAGAAGATGGATCTTCCGAGCAAAGAAATCATGATGGAACGTGCCAAAGTCAAAACTGGTTATGAGGATGAGCAGGTATTAAGTGTGTTAGCGGATACGATTATGATTTTGGACACTACAGCCCGAGCCAATGCCATCAAAGGTGTGGCTGGAATGCGTTCTTTTTTCTATTGGACTGATGCAGTTGCGGGAGGAGCCTCGGCTAAAGAATCTCTTTATCACAAGGTTATCTACAAAATAACGACCGATTCAGAGGAAATTAAAATCCTGGAAGAAGCACTCCACAAGCATGATCTGATTACCCATGTAGAGAGCATCACGAATGAAGTAAAAAAAAACGGGAATCCAACGATGACTCTGCCATAGAGATCAAGATATGGGGAGACAGTGATGACATTGCCGTTGAGCATGAGAGTATTGAAGATGAAGAGGGGATCACACTAAAGAAATCTGCGGATAGTGAAGAGTCTGCTGCTTGTGTATCCGTTAACTCTGCGGATATGGGAAGGGAGGATACGGGAGAAGACGCTTCTCCAATGTATCATCAGACCAATCCCGAATCCAAGTCAGAGGAAGAAAAACAAAAAGAGCGCGATTTCCGTAAAAAGCTTAATCAAGTCACAAGAGAGAGCGTGGCGGATTCGATTCATGAAAAAGTAAAACTCATCGTTCACCGCCCGGCTTACGATTATGACTTCCAAGAGGAATATTACAATCTAAGCAGAAAGCTTATACCCGTAGTACAGGAGATTGCGAGAAAGACACTCCCGCTGTTGGAACATGAGTCTTCATCTGAATTTGAGAAGAATAAGTACTATGGCAGCAAGTTTCATGCAGACAGCGTCGTATATAAGGATTACAGGCATTTTGCAAAAAAAAGCCCTCCGACGGAATTGCCATCCCTTGTAGTAGGTCTAAGAGTGGATGAATCAGCATCGATGTCAGCGTTTGGGAGATTAGAAGCAGCTAAGCGTGCAGTCATCGCGGTATATGAATTTTGTCAAATCAGCAATATTCCAGTATTAATCTACGGTGATACCGCGGATGTTTCCAGAATGGAGCAGATGTCGATCTTTGCTTATACTGATCTCGATCAACCGAATATTAACGATCGATTCAGACTCATGGGAATTCAGGCCAGAAGTAACAATCGTGATGGAATGGCTCTTAGAATTATGGCAGAACGATTAGTGCTTGCACCGCAGCAGACCAAGTTGCTAATTAGTATCAGTGATGGACAGCCCAAAGCAATGGAAAATTACACTGGAAGCTATGCCATCAGAGACATGCAGCAAACCATAGAGGCATATGAACGGAAAGGAGTTACTTTCCTTGCATCTGCAATTGGTCAAGACAAAGATGTCATTAGCGAGATTTATGGTCATGAACGATTTTTGGATATTACCAATTTACGTGAATTTCCTGCAAAATTAGTTCGGATTATCGCTCGGTATTTATAATTTTACCAATGTATATTAACTAAGATAAGGAGAGAGAGAGATGGATATGAATAAGCGCAGGGAGCTGCTGGAGGAATATAAGCAGATCAAGACGTATATGGGTGTAGCCCAAATTAAAAACAAAGTTAACGGAAAAATCTATATCGACAGCTATCCCAACTTGAAAAACAAATGGTTTACTCTACAGATGCAACTGGATCAAGGAAGATTTGCGAATGCCGAGTTACAAAAAGAATGGAAAGAATTCGGAGAAGAGGCATTCACTTATGAGGTACTGGAACAGAAGGACATCGATAAGGTGACGGATGTGCGTTGGGAACAAAAACAAATCCTGAAGCCGTGGCTTCAGAAGTTACAGCCCTATGGAGAAAAAGGCTATAATAGACCTCCAAAGAATTAGATCTTGTAACAGGAGACTGATTTGACTAACGGTTAAAATCAAGATAAGATGAAACCGTCGTTTAGTAAATTAGTAAAAAGGTAAACGGAATGAGGGAATGAAATTGAAAATACCTACAACGTTAAAACATAAACCTGTTGTCGTATCGGATAATTATGAAAAGGTTGATGGCCGAATGGCCGGGAACACGGACGCAAAAGGTCTTTCCCTGGGATTGGCCCAGTGGAACGATAGAGGAAAGGTTGATATTTCAGCCAAAGTATGGAGATATACCGGAGAAAAGTGGTCCAGACAATCCGAAGAACTGCCTCTCCATCGCGTGTTGGATTTGTCCATTCTGATCTGTCGGTCTTTGGAACATTTTCGCGAGGCCTATAGATATGAGCATTTATATGACCCGGAGCAGCCTGTCATCGATCGTGTTGGACTGCAAGGGGATGCAATGTCCGTGGAGATTTGTACGGACAATGAGAGAATAAATGAAGATATTAAGCTGTTCAGCCAAGCTCTGAGTGATGACGATGAAATGATCGGCGAGCGTTTGCGTACATTGTCCAAAATATTAAAGGATATGGGTTATTAACAGGAAAACGTCATTTATAAAGGGATTGAGCAAAAAGAGCCTAAACATCTATAGATGTTTAGGCTCTTTGATGTGAGTTGAATATAACATACTTAGTTAGCAATGAAATTCCCCATTCGATTGCTTTTATGAATCTCTTCCGTTCCAGCATCGAGAGCAGTCCTGTAATAAGCACGTTTATGTTCAATAACTTCCATAGTCTTTCTAAGTTCTTCCATTTGCGCCTCTACACTCGCCTTGCGTTCCGTGAACATGTCATATCGCTCTTGCAAGGTGGAGTCCCCCTCGGAACACCATGCAATAAAATCTTTGATATCCTTGATCGGCATCCCGGTAGATTTCAGACATTGAATGATCTTTAAAAAATCGATGTCTGATTCTTTAAAATTTCGTGCTCCGCCAGGGGTACGTTCAACAAAAGGCATGAGTCCTTCCTTATCGTAGTAACGCAAAGTATATACGGTTAGATTCAATTCTTTAGCGACCTCGCTAATTGAATACGTCATTTATTTTCCTCTTTTCTTACTCATATAGACTTCGAGCTAACTCTAGGATTGTCTTTTGGGATTCTACCACGCAGGTTGCAAGATGTCAAAGTTTCTAAAGAGAGTTGACCTAGAGTTAACTAGAGGGATTAAGATCGTTTTGCAAGAGAAAAGGAAGAATGACAATCTTAGGAGGTTTTATGATGATAACTGCTAAAGCACGAGCTGTTGATGGTCCGGACCAATCGTTCCGGGCAGCCGAGATTAAACGACGCGATCTGGACTTGCACGATGTCCTGATCGAAATTAAATATGCTGGCATATGCCACTCTGATATCCACACTGCTCACGGTGAATGGGGTCCCGTAAACTACCCGCTCGTACCTGGACATGAGATCGCAGGAATTGTCACCGATGTAGGAGCCGAGGTTTCAAGGTACAAAGTTGGTGACCGAGTGGGGGTTGGATGTATGGTTGACTCCTGTGGCGAATGTGAGAACTGCCGCCAAGGAGAAGAGCAGTACTGTCTCAAAGGAAATGTTCCCACCTACGCAGGTGTTGATAAATACGGCGAGCCTACACTAGGTGGATACTCCACTCACATCGTCGTAACCGAGGAGTTCATCGTTCGGATTCCAGACAACATCGAGCTGGATGTCGCTGCACCTTTACTTTGTGCAGGTATTACAACATACTCGCCGCTAAATCATTGGGGAGCTGGACCAGGTAAAAAAGTAGCGGTTGTAGGTCTGGGTGGACTGGGTCATATGGCTGTCAAAATTGCACATGCCATGGGCGCAGAAGTAACTGTTCTGTCACAATCATTGAAGAAAAAAGAGGATGGTTTGCAATTCGGGGCAGATCATTACTATGCCACAAGTGAACCAGATACGTTCGCAAAACTCGCCGGGTCGTTTGATCTGATTATTAACACGGTAAGTGCGAATATCGACATTAATGCTTACTTCTCACTGCTCACTCTGGATGGCACATTGGTTAATGTGGGTGCTCCTGGGGAGCCTTTGGCAGTAAACGTGATGTCCCTCATCGGTCACCGTCGTTCATTTGCAGGTTCAATGATCGGTGGCATTCGTGAGACTCAGGAAATGCTTGATTTCTGTGCAGAACATAGTATCGTCCCTATGATCGAAGTTATTTCAGCTGACCAAATTGACGAGGCCTACCAACGTGTATTAGCTTCAGATGTGAAGTACAGATTCGTAATTGACACTAGCACAATTTAAGTTGTTTTATAATAGATTGTATGGGCCTTTACCATTTGAACTGCAACTATAAAAACAGAAAATCCAATCGCTCATAACATTGCGATTGGATTTTCTGTTGTATTAATCTGATACGACGAATTCATCAAAATTTCGAGAATCATACCATTAACCCACTTGAACTGTGGGACGAATAATCATTTCGTTAATCGCTACATCCGATGGTTGCTCAATTGCAAATGCGATGGCACGTGCGATGTGATCTGCATCAATAGCGGATTTGTAGAACTCATCTAGGCCTGCTTTGGACTCAGGATCACTTGTCGTTTCCAGTAACTCGCTGCTGACAGCACCTGGAGAAATATTGGTGACTCTGATATTGGTTCCACTCATAGCTTCTTCCTGGCGCAGACCTTCGGAGATGGCTGTAACGGCATGCTTCGTTCCACAGTATACGGTTCCACCTGGATATATGTTATGTCCGGCAACAGAGGAAAGGTTCAAAATATGACCTGATTTCTGTTCTCTCATGGACGGAAGAACTGCTGCAATAGCATAAAGGACACCCTTAATGTTTACATCGATCATATTGTCCCATTCATCAACTTTTTTCTTGAAAAGAAAGGCTTGAGGCATGATGCCTGCATTGTTGATTAGAACATCAATTTTCCCAAATTCGCTTAGTGCATATTCAGCCAAATCTTCCATTTGAGTATGCGAAGTCACATCTGTTGGTTTGATAATAGCGTGACCGCCATTGTTCTGAATTTCTCTTTGCAATTGTACTAAACGTTCTTCCCGACGAGCTGCCAATACCAGCTTGGCTCCTTTCGAAGCAAGAACTTTCGCGGTAGCTTCTCCAATCCCACTGGATGCTCCCGTAAGAATTACAACTTTACCCGCAATATTAGACATATTCGATTTCATTCCTTTCATATAGATACAGATTCTTTCGCCTTAGAGCGCGTTGTAACACTGATCATTCACAGGTTCTAACCATTCGGTTTGTCCAGGAGTCATGGCCAGATGCACAAACCAACTATCGGCTGTTGCCCCATGCCAGTGCTTAACGTTGGGAGCAATATTAATAACATCACCGGTTTTAAGCAATTGTGCGGGTTTACCTTCTTCCTGGTACCAGCCTTCACCACCTGTAACGAGTAAAACTTGACCTACAGCGTGCGAATGCCAATTATTGCGTGCTCCTGGCGCGAAAGTAACATTTCCAATGCTAGTGTTAAGTGGAGTTTCATCTGTAAAGACCATCTCCAGATAAGCATCTCCAATAAAATTGGCTTCTACTTTGTTTCCCAGTGGGAAGATGATGCTGTTACTCAAATGCTCGTTTGTCATGATGATTCCCTGCTTTCTTTCTATTCTATTTATAAATATCTTTTGCAATATTGAACGCAGACCATGCCTTAGGCCAGCCCACATAGAAGGAAAGGTGAGTAATGATTTCAGACACTTCATTACGAGTTACTCCATTTTCCTTTGCTTTATGAAGGTGTGGGGTTAATTGTTCGAAATTCCCACCGGCAATAAGTGCAGAGACTGTTATCATACTGCGATCATGACTGGATAATTCTTCTACTCTTGACCATACCTCGCCAAACAGAATATCGTCATTCAATTCTGCAAATTTGGGGGCGAACTCACCCAATATATCTCGTCCAGCCGTTTGTTTTTTTTCCATGGCTAAGTGATCCTCCATTCCTTGTACATTTAAGAATTATTTAGAATTTCCTTCTACTCGATAAGTCATCCACAATCCGTTATGTTCCATTTGTTCAACTCTTATCAATTCAAAATGAACGGGGGAGGTTTCTTTGCAACTCGAACCCTTCTCAAACATGGTCAAAGCCGGAGAGCTTGCCTCTGCAAAAGGAACGAATACGAGACTCAACTCATCAATCAAACCTTCATTCAGAAAAGAACCATTTAAGACACCGCCGCCTTCAAGCAGTACTCGATCAATGGAGAACAATGCTTTCAATTTTTTTACAACCGTCACAACGTTCAGCTCTTTCGTTCCACCAAAGATATAAGAGATGCCCAATTCTTGCAGATATGCGAGATAAGCATCGGGAACTTCTTCAGTCAGGACTTCAATGATGTGATCCGTTGTTCTGTTGCCATTCTCTTCGGGTATATAGTTGTGGTTCCAAGCCAATTTGCCGTGTGGATCTACAGCGATGGCATAAGTTTCAATGTCTCGCTGCGCAATATAGTCCGTTCGAGGAATGGGGGACAGCTTGTCTTGATTGAATGGAGGAATATATTCATGTGCAAAATGCTCTTGCATCGTGATTCGTCCGCACATCCAGGCATTACACTCGTAGCGGTCATGGATACGTTCATACTCATGAATGAAGTAGGCTGACCGATCATCTTCCAGAAAATCGCCGATAATTTTGCCATCCAACGAACTAAGCATATGACAAATCATATAGGGTCTGTCCATCGCAGCATCTCCTTTCGACATGAATGGGATAAAGTGAATGTCATCCATTACTGTAGTAACACTGATGTGTGATTTGAATTTACATTCATACAATAATGAACATCTATCTATTATTATATAAGGGAGAATTGTATAATCAATTGTTGGATTCATTGAATTTGTTCAGAAATAAACATAGAAGTGTATATTGTAAATAAACGTCAGGATAGCATGAACAAAAAAACGCTTTTGGGAGTTGATTTCCCAAAAGCGTCCTAAGTTTATGTCTATATAAATACCAATGATCACCCTTTGACCGCTCCCGCAGTAAGTCCGCTAACGATATATTTCTGTCCAAACAAGTAGAGGATAAACACAGGAAGTGAAGTCAGTACAAGATTAGCAAAAATCAAGTTCCAGTCACGGCTGTATTTGCCGTAAAAATTATAGATCGAGAGCGGCATCGTCCACGTTGAACTATTCGTAAGGAAGTACACCGGAATCGTAATATCATTCCATACCGACATAAAAACCATGATCGCTACCGTTGCGTTGACGGGCAGGATGAGTGGTGTAACGATACGGAAAAACACGCCGAACACGCTGGCACCTTCCAAAAACGCAACCTCGTCCAGTGCTTTCGGAATGGTTTTGATAAATCCGCTGTACAAAAATACGCTAAAGGCGGTATTAAGCGCTGCATAGATCAGGATGACGCTTGATATACTTCCATAAAACCCCAAACCTTGCACGACCCGGATCGTCGTAATAATCGACATCGGTGCAATCAGTCCCATGAAAAAATACATATATATTGTGTTTGAAAGTTTGGTGTCCCGGCGTGCCAGAATGAAGGAAGCCGCTGAGGAAGCCACAATGTTGATGATGGACGATATCCCCGTAATCCAGATGCTGTTCAGGAATGCTCGGGACAGACCGCCTTCTTCAAATACCCGGACATAGTTTGAAAATTGCCATTGATCCGGCAGACTTAAGGAAAAGCTGAGCACTTCAGCGCTCGTTTTGAACGAACCCAGAATTAGAACCACCAGAGGCAACAGAATGAGCAGAGAGGCGAGGAGCAGAAATCCTTCAACAACATAGTTGCGAATAGCGAGTTTGCGTGTATATCCCATGTTATTCCGTAACCTCCTTGCGCCGCATGAAAATCAACAGCGGTATAGCAATAATCGTGACCACCACAAACAGAAGTGTGTTGACTGCGGTACCAAGTCCCCAGTTTCCTTCGCCGAAGGAGCGGAGAATGATTGTTCCCACAACTTGTGAAGCGTTGCCTGGACCTCCGCCAGTCATGACATACACTTCCGAGAATACTTTAAGCCCGCCAATCAGTGTCAACATCAGATTAATATTGATGGCTGGCAGCAAAAGTGGCAGAGTAATTTTGAAAAAACTTTTCCATGAGCTTGCTCCGTCAATCGTAGCGGCTTCATAATATTCTTGAGAAATGGATTGTAAACCAGCCAGATAGATGGCCATTTGGAATCCGGCGCTTTGCCAGATGGATACGATGGCAATCGTCCAGATGACAAGGGAAGGATTGGTCAACCAAGCCTGGCTCAATGAATGTAATCCGACTGCTTCCAATACACGATTGATCGTACCTTCTGTACGCAGCATTGGTGTGAACAAGATGCTGATGACCAGAATGCTCAGTATGGAAGGTGAGTAGAATATTGCGCGCAGCAGGTTCTTCGTTTTTAATCTCATATTTAGGGCCACGGCTAATAGCAGACCAATAATATTTTTGCCAGCAACCGTAACAACGGCAAAAATCGCCGTATTTTTAAGCGCCAAAATAAGTGTTTTGTCTGAGAAAATTTTCTCGAAATTGTCCCATCCGATAAACTTCAGATCAATTCGATCCAGCCGCCAATCCGTAAAAGAGTAATAGAAAGCAGCAATAGCTGGAATAACAAAAAAGATAGAGTAGATGAGTAGTGCCGGAAATACCATGTAATACGAATATAAATTTTTCGCCCTTTTCATGTCTCACACTCCGTTATAGCTAGGCAGCACATCATTCAGGAATGACATGCTGCCCTGTATTTCAATTCTTAGAAACCGGAAACGCCTTTATCCTGCATTAGTTGACTGAACTTCTCATCCCAGGATTTCAATACTTCCTCCGGTGTCAAACCGCCAGCGAATTGATCTTGTAACAGTCTGTATAACTCACTGCGATCTACCAGCATGTAAGCATCCGTGGTCAACACAGTTTTCTTGGGCAGGATGTAATTGTCAACGATATCCTGTTTGTAAGCAGGCAACTCTGGCGTAGTAACATCGCTAAAATTGGATACATAGCCTTTGGAGTCGACGATCTGTTGGGCAATTTCCTTGGAGGCGATAAAGTCCAGGAACTGTTTGGCTTCGTCCAAATGCTTAGCCTTTTTCGGAATGAACAGCTGTCCTCCAAGCGGACTTGCACCCAATTTGGCATCATCAGAAGAAGGAATTGGGAATACACCGAGTTCCATGCTTGGATCCTGCTCTGCTACGCCTTCGATTAACCAATCTCCCATAAACATCATGGCGACTTCCTTGTTCAGGAATTTGCCAACCGCCATGTCATAGCTGTCGCTCAGCACATCCGTATTGGTATACCCCTTGGTGTACACTTCGTATTGCTGCTCCAAAAACGTTTTAAACTCGGGAATATCGGACCATTTTTTCTTGTTGCTATTGAGTTCATCGAAAAAAGTAGGGTCATTTTTGGCTACAAAATCGGCAAATGCTGCCGCAGGCCAAATGTTCGCAGCCCATGCATCTTTATAGGGCATGAATACTGGAGTAATACCGCTAGCTTTAATTTTTTCACAGATCGCCAAAAATTGTTCGTAACTTGTAGGGATGGACAGACCCAGGTCAGCAAAAATCTGTTTGTTGTACACGACGCCTTGCATGCCCGTGTCCTGACTGACATGGAAGCTGTAGATATGGCCGGCAGCAGAGAGTACATCTTTGTTTACAATTCTGTTGGCCCAGGACTCGTTATCCAGAATTTCGAAATTGCGTTCAAGATTCAAATCCGTAATGGCGCTGGCCAAATTGTACTGGATGATGTCGGGCGTTTCGTCTACAGCCAGCTTGGTTTGCAGTACGGTTGTTGTTTGCTCAGCCGGGATGAGCTGCAAATTTACAGAGATATGGGTCTGTTTTTCAAACTCATCGAGAATATCCTGCTGGATAAAGGCGGAATCCTGTGAGCTCTTGGAAATGGCCAGTTCCAGTGTGACCTTGCTGTTTTTATTGCCATTGCTTGCAGATGTGCCAGAATCAGTGTCACCTGATCCGCAAGCGGTCAGTGAAATGGACAACAAGCTTGCCAATACAATGGATGCTGCTTTTTTTCTTTTATGCATGTTCAACGTAAATCCCCCTCTGAAACATGTGATGAATCCGTTTACAAATCCAATTATAGAATCCTCTCTTACTTCGGTACATGTCTGTGCTTGAATATTTATGTGTAAAATACTGAACTTGAAATCGCTATCATTTCATTCAAACCCATGCTACATTAAGACATGATCCAGACGAATTTCACAGCATGATAGGACAGGAGGCTTCGCGAAGCATGGCTAAACTTCTACATAGAGCCACACAATTCAGCTTGCAGACAAAAGTATTTTTGACATTTCTGGCGCTTCTTTTGTTCGTGCTGGGATGTTTTATCGTTTATGTGAACCTTGTCGTTATCCGCCCGCTTACACAAAAAACGGAGGAGGATATGCTAGTCACTGCCACTAAGGTACGAGAACAGGTTGACCTATACGTAGAGCAGCAAAACCAGATGTCCCAGCGCATATTGTCGAATAAGGACATCTTCGCAACGATGGACAAGAGTTCTTCAGCCCCAAGCAATTATGAAAGACTGAAGCAGATTCGGAAACTGAAAGATATCATGTTTCAGGCGATTGGCCCCAGTATGAACATCAAGGACATGTCCATTTATGATAAACAGGGTGTGCTGCTCACATCGTATCTGGGTTCAGGACATCCTCCAACAATCCTAAGTGCCTTAACGGAAAAAAGTAGAAGTGGACGAGAGTGGACAGGGAACGGATTTATTCTGCTTCGAGATGCAGACACGATTTCCTTTGTCCGTACGGTCAACGATCAGAATGGCAGGCTATACGGATATCTTAGTATTCAAATGGATCAAGCTTACATTCAAAACCTTACGGAAGGAATTACAGCAGGAGATGTATTCATTATGAACAAGCAAGGTGAGCAAATGACTGGCTCGGAAGTGAGAAAGAACGCATTGGTGTGGAAAGAGCCACTATCCGACGAAGGACTGGCAGTTGATGAACAAAATAATTACGTTACGCATTCTACATCTCACCAGACGGGTTGGATTACTTTTATAACAACGCCGAAAGACTCGGTTTTAGGCTCAATCCGCTCCGTGCAAAGCATGTCCATTTTGCTGATTACAGCCTTAATGCTCATTTCTTTCGTATACATTTTCTTCTCCACACGCAATCTGTTGCTTCCCATTCGCAAGCTTCGCAGCCAGATTTGGCGCATCAACTACAGCAATATGAAGCTGAAAGTCGATGATCGGCCTAAAAATAATGATCTCTTGCTGTTGAATGAAGCTTTTCAGGACTTGATGGAGAGATTACAGGAGTCTATTGACCGTGAGAAGAAGGCGTTACATGAAGAAGTCACCGCGCGGAATTCCGCATTGCAAGCTCAGATCGCTCCCCATTTCCTTCATAACGTCCTTTATTTGATCAGCATTGCTGCTCAAGAGGGAAGAACCCGGGTCGTGTCCGATATGTGCAAACATCTGTCAGACAGTTTACGATATATAGTTTCATCCCCTTATGCACATGTGACGATGACGGAAGAGCTTGAGCATACGAGACATTATTTGTCGTTGGTACAGCAAAAGTATGAAGAAGATCTAGAGTGGAACATTGATGCTGATGAACTGACGAGTGAAATTCGCCTGCCGCGGCTGGTCATTCAGCCTTTCGTTGAAAACTGTATTGAGCATGCTTTCTTCAATACCACACCTCCCTGGTGTATCCAAATTACCGTGAAGCAGTATAACGGATTATGGGCATTGGAGATTAAAGACAACGGAGAGGGCTTCCCGCCAAACAAAATAGAAGAGATTTTGTCCAATATTCAGAAGTCTGGCTCCGGAATGAGTCAAAACCCTGATCGTCAGACAGCTCTTGGCAACATGGGAATCGTCAATAGTGTCAATCGGCTGAAACTGATGTATAGCAATCGGCTGTTTTTTAACATCTACAACAATCATTCTGACGAGGGAAAAGGAGCAACTATTCAAATCATCGGCTCGATGACGAGGGATTTTTACTGAGCACAGGAGGCATAGACAATGTACAATATCATGATCGTTGAGGATAGCAAACCTATATTGCGCAATATTAAAATGCTGCTGGACACGCTGGATTTTCCCATTCACGTGGCAGTTACGGCCACGAATGGGGAAGAGGCGCTGGCAGCACTTCAGAAGCAGCCAATCGATCTTCTGTTGACAGACATACGGATGCCCAAGATGGATGGCTTATCACTAATTGAGCACGCCAAGCTTGCTCAGCCTGAGTTAAAGGTTATTCTAATTAGCGGGTATAGCGATTTTGAATATACACGAAAAGCATTGAATTTACAGGTGTTCGACTATTTGCTGAAGCCCGTCGAGCCTGAGGCGCTGGAGGAAGTCATGCGCAGAGTTATTAAACAGCTCGATCAATCGAGATCCAGGAACTTTCATGAGCTGCAGGAGATCGTTGATCCCCATAGTTATGCTGAACTTAAGCCGGGGGAACATGCTGTTTTTTTGTCCCAAATAATGATTGTTCTACGTAGGCAGCCTTTCACCCCGGAACGGGAACGATGGGGACAAAAGACGTTACAGGCTTCTTTAGAAGATTTTTTTGCTCCTCGTCCATGTAAAGTGTTTCTAAGTCAAACTCCGCAGCAATTCATCGTTTTTGTAAATAAAGGAATTCTTGATTTGTATTCCTCTGTACATGAATGTCTGGAATCGCTGCGCCGCCATTTGGTTTCGCAAGGTATGGACACAACAATCGGTGGGCAGCTGCTATGGTCGGAATCCGTTATTTTGTCTGAACTTTATCACCAAATATCGTCCATTTTATCAATGCATCAGCGATTGAACAATGGATTGGTGCTGGATAGCGGGAATCCCGTCTCCATAGTAAGAACTGAAGCAGGTTGTCTGGATTCCACACTGGAATTTTCGTTTGTCCAGATGATACAAGCTCGTCAAAAGGAACAGTTTGCCCTTAAGCTATCCGAGTTAATGAATCGATGGACAGAAGAAAACGTACATGTAAAAGAATTGGAACGTTTTATCAACTTAGTGGTGGATACATTCGCACATTTGGTTGAAGAGCAAGGTACGGGAATTAGGCTTGGTTTGGAACTTAGAGCAAAAAAGTTATTTGATGAAGAAGCATATGGTGATTTCTGCGTTGAGTTAACGGAATGGATTGGACAATGTTTTGATATGCTTCAATCCCATGGACGCAAAAGCAGAGAAGATCTGTTTGTGCAAATGGATGAGTACATCAAACGGAACAAGTATACCCAAATATCCATCAATGACATTGCAATGAAGTTTCACGTCAGCCCCTCTTATGTTAGCAGAGTGATTAAAAGCGTAACACAAGTCACGTTTGTTCAGTATTATACAAAGCTTCGAATGAAGGAAGCATGCAGACTCATGGAATGTCAACCGGAGATGAAATTTAAGGAGTTATCGGATCTGTTATCGTTCAGTGATCAGCATTATTTCTCCAAGGTGTTTAAGGAATACACAGGACTAAGTCCCACAGAATATAAAGAAAAACTACTTAAATAATCTGATCGGGGAAACCTTATTAAAAATTCCGAAAACGTTTGCTAAGTATATCAATTTTGCTTCTTCTTGCTAATTTATGTTGCAAACTATACAAATTAGAAGTAAATTAAGAATATAAATAATGTTGTATTTACAACAAAAAAACCGACCTGTTTTTAAATAGATAATTGATTCATAGAAGGAGCGATACATCACAATGACAGTAGAAATAAGAGCATGCAGTCACGAGGATTTACTAAAACTACAAGAAATAAGTATAGAAACATTCAACGATACATTTAAAGATCAGAATTCCCCTGACAATATGAGAGCCTATCTGGAGAGAGCATTTAACGCTAAACAGTTGGAAGCCGAATTATCCAATAGCTGTTCAGACATCTTTTTCGTTTACTACAATGATGAACTTGCCGGATATCTAAAATTGAACAGAGATAGTGGCCAGTCTGAACAAATGAGTGATGATTCACTTGAAATCGAGAGAATATATATTAGGAAAAAATATCAAAAGCATGGACTAGGTAAATATCTGCTAAATAAATCTCTGGAGACCGCAGTGAAATACAAAAAGAAAGAAATCTGGCTTGGTGTATGGGAAAAGAATGGCAATGCCATTGCTTTTTACAAGAAGAGGGGGTTTGTCCAAACCAGCTCACACTCTTTTTATATGGGGGATGAGGAACAAATCGATTTTATCATGGTCAAGACACTCCAGTAATTGTACCGATCCTAAAAAGTGGTGCAGAATGTTTAAAGTTGCTTTTCATTAGATATGGTCAATGCATGTGAATGGTCGTATATTAATACTATGTGGGTCATGTGTATGAACATAGATCCACGATGTGCATTGATAAACGATTCTACATAGAAGGACGGGGAAATATGGACTTTAAACCGCTAGCGTCATTTATTGATCGCATCACATCATGGAGAATTCCGTGGGCAGAGGTCCTTGTGATGCATCAAAATGATACCGTTTTCCGTTACCGGAATGGTTACGCCAATCTGGAGGAGCAAACGCCCATCGGCGATGGGGCGATCTTTAATCTTTACTCCATGACGAAAATTATGACCTGTGTGGCAGCGCTTCAACTTGTCGAGAGAGGGCAGATGCTGCTGAGCGATCCGGTATCCGACTATCTGCCGGAATACGCCGAGATGACGGTGAAGAAAACATTATCGAGCGGCGAGGTCAGATTGGAAAAAGCGACAAAGGCAATTACAGTACGCGACTTGTTTACGATGACTGCCGGGTTCTCCTATGATGTTGGCTCGCCAAGCATTCAGGAAGCTGTGCAGAACACCAACGGAACATTATCGACAAGAGACTTCGCGAAAGCGCTCGCCAAGGAACCGCTTCTGTTTGAGCCAGGTACGCATTGGAACTATAGTATGTGTCACGACGTGCTGGGAGCCTTGGTCGAGGTTGTAAGTGGCAGACGTTTTGGTATGTATCTGCAAGAAGAAATTATCGGGCCGCTGGGTATGAACGATACGGCGTTCGATCTGAACGATGAACAAAAGACCCGCCTGATTCCGCAGTATGCTTACAATGATGAGCTTGAAAAAGCCATCCGAATGGACGGAAACGGATTCCGGGTAGGCACGGATTTGGAGAGCGGTGGTGCCGGACTATTGTCCACCGTTAGCGACTATGCACTGTTTCTTAGCGCGCTGACGGGAAAAGGAACAAGTCCGAAAGGCGTTCGCATTCTGTCACAGGCTTCAATTGAGCTGATGCGCACAGACCATCTGAACGATCTGACCCGTGGTGATTACTCCTGGGATCATATGGGAGGGTATGGTTATGGGCTGGGTGTACGTACGCATATCTCCAAAGCTGGCAGCGGTTCGTTAAGTCCACTAGGTGAATTTGGATGGAGTGGTGCTGCGGGCTGTATGGCCATCATTGATCCAGACTCTGAACTTACGGTCATGTATGCGCAGCATCTGCTGAACAATCAGGAGCCTTATGTTCATCGGCGCTTGCGTAATGTTGTTTATTCCTGTTTGTAATGCGAAAAGGTGAGGCTTTAAATACAAGAAAAGGTCGCTAATTAGCGACCTTTTTGTATTTAAAGATTTCGTTCTTGTACCAAGTCTTAGGTGGGTGGTCCCCATTCGTTTGGAAAGAAAAATATTATTTTGATGAGGTGACTCTATTGACCATATAAATACCGATGGATACAAAGAGCAATGCGACTAGGTTCTTGAATTCCAAAATCGTTTCTCCCAAAAACAACGCCGATAGCAATGCACCAAAGACAGGGATAAGGAAGTTATACACTGATACTTTCCCCACTTTGTTGTATTTCAGAAGTAGATTCCACAAGCAAAATGCAGCTGATGAAAGTAAAACTAAGTAAATCAAGATACCCGTTGATTCAAGTGTAAAATGGGTAACCCGGCCGCCAAGCAGTAATCCCAGTATGGTGAGTCCCAGTCCGCCGACAAACAGGCTAACTCCGGTAATAACGAGGACGTCGATGGAGCCAGTTAAGTGCTTTGCATAGATGGCCGTAATAGAAAAAATAAGAGCCGCAATAATAACGAAACCTTCACCTGTGAGAGAGAAGGAGAATTCCAGCAGGTTGGAGTGGAAATTAACAATGATTACGCCAATAAATCCAAGCAGACAGCCGGCTATTTTATTTTTGCTCAGTTTATCATTTTTATATAAAAAGTGAGCTAGAACAACACTGAAAAAGGTCGTTGTCGCATTCATAATCGAACCTTTGACTCCTGTCGTATTGGCTACACCCACATAAAAAAACAGATACTGCAGACCTGTTTGGAACAAGCCAAGCAATATTAAGCTTGAAAATTGCCGTCCAGACAGTTCAAATTTCCGTTTACTAATGACACGAAACAGGAAAAGAAGCAGTAATCCTGCCAAAATAAATCGATAACCCGCAAATACAAATTTGGATGGAATATCTTCTGCCAGGATGTCAAAAGCACTATATCCAAGCTTAATAAACGGGTAGGCACTTCCCCATAACAAGCAGCAAATACTTGCAACTAACGTTACAAATAGAGGATCGCTAAACTTATTCGGGTTCTCCATTGCTTTTATTTCATTCACTTTCAATCTTCTCCTCGCATGATATGTAAATGTGTACGGTCTGATCGCACCTCACTGACCATATCACAAACTGCGAGTAGCTGTAACAAAAAAATGAATTTCCGTTTCATACAAAGCTAAGAGGCTATAATTAACGTTGTGAAAAATGATTGAGGGGATGATAGCATGTTTAAATCTAAAGAGCTAATAGATAGCATACTTGCTAACTTTGAAAATATAGAGATTACCTGCATTATTGAAGAAAACATAATAGAGAATATGAAGGAATGATTATCTATATTGGAGATTATAAATATCGAAGTCGCCTCGCCAAATTAACTCCAAAGAAAAAAGGTTTTTTTGTTGTATTTTGGGAAAAAGACGAAAACAATCAAAATCAACCGTACTCCTTTTTCGAAAGTCCAGACAAACTAATAATCTCAATTATAAATGGAAATATGAAGGGACAGTTCGTTTTTCCAAAATCTAAATTACTCGAAAAAGGAATTTTGAAAAACAATGACACTAAAGGGAAGATGGCTATTAGAGTTTACCCTTCTTGGGAAAAAGAGTTAAATAAATCAGCTGTGCAAACACAAAAGTGGCAACAACAATACTTTATTGATTTATCGGATGAAATAGATGACCAAAAATTAATAGACTTATATTTTGGTTAGTTTGAATGCCTAAATAATAACTGCCGTTCCGCTTACAGCAACCATGAGCATACCTTGACGGACAACCTCGTAATTCAGATCCACACCGATTACGGCATTGGCTCCCATCTGTGCGGCTTGCTCGGTTATTTCTTCAAAGGCAGCGTCTCTTGCTTCCCTTAGCTTGTTCTCATAGGTACGAGAACGGCCGCCTACAAGATCTCTAAATGAAGCGAGAAAGTCTCTACCGACATTGGCAGCGATGATGACTTCACCTGTTGCAACGCCGATATACTGTCTGACTGGGGAACCTTCAATTATTGGTGTTGTTGTAATTAGCAAATGTTTTCCTCCTAAAATAAAGTAGATTTGTTGCGAA
The DNA here is from genome assembly GCF_032399705.1 of Paenibacillus sp. BIC5C1. NCBI lineage: Bacteria > Bacillati > Bacillota > Bacilli > Caryophanales > Paenibacillaceae > Paenibacillus > Paenibacillus sp. BIC5C1. Next base: position 4,153,377 of record NZ_CP135922.1, on the reverse strand, counting down.
TCAGAATCTCATTTCCTATGCTAACAGCGTTATTGAAACAGAGCCTAAACGAGTTGCTGAACAATCGTTTAAGTTTGCCCAAGCCGTTTAGGTTCTGTTAATGTGAGTATGCTACTATGAAATGGGTGAAAACGATGACTAATCAAACGGATATTAAAATCGCAATTGTCGACGACGAACCCTCGATAGTCACCATGCTGCAAATGGTGCTTCGCAGGGCAGGGTTTCATCAGCTGTACGATGCCTCCACCTGTGCGGAAGCTCTCGATCTGGTGAAGCGGGTTTCCCCGGATATCGTCCTGCTCGACATCACGCTCCCGGACGGGAGTGGTCTGGAGCTCTGCTCCAAGCTTCGTGAATACGGAAATCCGCATATTTTATTTCTGACGGCTAAGGCATCCGATCTCGATGTGCTGAGGGGATTCGCCATGGGCGGGGACGATTATATTACCAAGCCCTTCAATCCTTTGGAGGTAGCTGCAAGAATTCAGGCGCGCATACGCCGTTTGGAGCCTGAAACTCCAACTGTGAGTCAGGTGAAGCGTCCTGAACCAGGGGTTTACCGATTCGGCCGCTTCACCGTGAATGAGGCGGAAGGTGAGTTAATCGTGGAGGGACAGCCTGTCCCTTGTCCTGCACAGGTTTTCCATCTACTGCTGCATTTCTGCAAGTTTCCAGGGGTCGTATTTTCCAAAACACAGCTCTACGATCAGGTGTGGGGGATCAACGGACAGGGAGATGACTCCACGGTAATGGTACATATTCGGCGCATACGAGAGAAGATCGAGAGCGATCCAGGAAATCCAAGATTGCTGCTCACTGTACGCGGGCTCGGCTACAAGCTGTCGAAGGAGCTTCAGGAGCAATGAAGATACAACAGCGCATGACATTCCACTTCACGTATCAATTGATCTTTTATGCCCTGATCATTCTGGCCATTACTCTCATTGCTTGCATTATATACTTTCAAAACACGACCAATAGTGAGTTGCGCCGGAACTTTCCAGTAGGTGCCTTACAACTGATTGCTCAAGAAGCTTCTTCAAAGGACGGGACCATTCAGATCTCCCCCAAGTGGGATAAGCTCATTGAGGAAAAAGGAATGTGGATGCAGGTTGTAAATGCCGAAGGGGACGTCATCTACGAAGTAAATACAAATTCGTATGATGGGCTGTCGCCATCGTACTCTATCGCCCAACTGCTCGATATTCAGGAGACACGGACACTTGGGACATATGCTGTTCAAACTCATCTGAACTTTGCCTTTAATGTGCCGGTTCTGTATGTCCTTGGCTACCAAAGTTCTGATCTTGATCAGCTCATGGCCTGGTTCCACGAATATGGGCAACAAGGGAGGGTGTCTAGCGAAAAGCTTCCCTTTCTGGATCAGCGACTGCGTGAAACCGGCAGTTATCTCCAGGTAATCAATTCCTCTGGTCATGCAGAACAAGCCATCGGTGATGAAACTTATTTGCAGAAGGGCTACCGTCCACTGGACATTCTGGCAATCCAGCAATCGCCCAGCAACTATGATACGAATATTGTAGCCCATCGGGACCAGCGTAGTGGAATGACCTGGATTCTTTATACGCGCAATCCAGCGGGTGGTCCTTTGAAACATCCGGCGATGGATACGGCAACACGCGGACTCATGTGGTTTGCAGGTCTAGCTCTTCTCTTGGCAGTACCCTTATCGGTCTGGCATGGCTACCGTTACGGTCAGCCACTAATTTTGTTCGCAGGCTGGTTCGAACGTATGGGGCGTGGGCAGTATGATCAGGTACTTACCGCCAAGGACAAACGCAAGATATTCCGCTCCAATGGCACGATGCGAAACCGCTACAGGCTCTATAAGGAAGTCATTGAATCCTTCTATCAAATGGCTGATCAATTGGCCCAAACCGAGAAGGAGCGCGAGCGGCTGGAGAAAGATCAAAGAGAGTGGATGTCAGGAATTTCACATGATCTGCGAACCCCTCTGTCCACCATTCAAGGTTATGGATATATGCTTGAGAGTTTACCGGAACAATGGAGCCAAGAAGAGATGCGTACCATGGGGGCGACGATCCGGGAAAAGGGGGATTACATGCTTGAGTTGATCTCTGACTTTTCCATGATCCATCAGCTCAAGCAAGGTGATTCGATTATGGAGCTTAGGAAAATCGATTTGGTTGAGCTGGTGCGTTGCTCCGTGCTGAAGTATGTCAATGACGCTACGCTATCTGAATACCAGTTTCACTACGTTGGAGAGGAGCGTCCCTTGTGGGTACAGGCTGATGAAACCTGGTTGCTGCGGTTAATGGATAACTTGCTGTCCAACGCCGTGAAGCATAACCCCCCAGGCGTGAACGTGACCGTTTCCATCGGCAGAATGAACAATAAGGCATGTATCCGCGTATTCGATAATGGCAAAGGGATGGACGAGGAAACGCTGCAGCATTTGTTCAATCGTTATTATCGGGGAACAAATACAGAGGAATCGACGGCTGGCTCTGGACTTGGGATGAGCATTGCCAAAACGATCGTGGAAGCACACGGCGGAGAAATTCATGTACAATCCAAAATCCGGCAAGGTACGAAAATTGAGATCTTGTTACCCTGTTGAATTGTTTACTGTCTTTAAAGTGCCATTACCGAAAAAAGCAGCCTGCCCTCATATGAGGGCAGGTTGCTTTTTTTTGGTGTCTTCTACATCTGTGATACATAACCATGCTGCACGAAAGTAATCTGGTTGAGGAGAGCCATGTTTTGATAGGCTATTAATAATATTTGAATCAAAAAAGAACCTGGGCAATTATCCCAAGTTCTTCGATATTGTATATAAATAAACACAATGTTATAATCAGATTACATTTCTTTTGATATCGCAGACATAAATATCTTATCTTATATTTAAATCTTATCATGGCGGTAAACTCTTTGTCAAATGTTTTTTTCTCAATTTATTGGTTAGGGGAGATACGGAATGAATTCTTTGGTTATCGGATTTCAGGAAACGGAAAAATTGCAACTTGCGCTCGTTGGTGGAAAAGGATTAAATCTAGCGAAGTTATCAAAGGTTGAAGGAGTAGAGGTCCCCGATGGATTTTGTGTTACAACTGTTGGGTATCAAAAGGCCATCGAACAAAATGAAGCATATCATGCGTTACTGAATCAACTAACCTTGTTGAAAATAGGAGAACGAGAGCAAATTGGTAATATCAGCAGGAAGATCAGGGAACTTATTATGGGCGTAGACATTCCTGTCGATGTTGAAAAAGAAGTTGCTCTTTATCTCTCCACATTTGGAGAGGGTCATGCGTATGCGGTACGTTCTAGTGCGACCGCTGAAGATTTACCACATGCCTCTTTTGCGGGTCAACAAGACACCTATTTAAATATCATTGGGAAAGAATCAATTATGCACCATATCAGCAAATGTTGGGCTTCCCTGTTTACGGATCGCGCAGTAATCTACCGTATGCAAAATGGATTTGATCATGGTCAGGTTTATTTGTCCGTTGTCATTCAAAAGATGATATTCCCAGCGGCCTCAGGGATTTTATTTACGGCTGATCCGATTACATCCAACCGAAAACTGCTATCCATAGATGCCAGCTTTGGACTTGGTGAGGCGTTGGTGTCCGGCTTGGTATCTGCCGATTGTTATAAAGTACGAGAAGGTGAAATTGTCGACAAGAGGATAGCCGTCAAAACGTTGGCTATGTATGGAAGGAAAGAGGGTGGAACGTCTACACATCAGATCGATCCCGTGCTGCAAAAGACGCAAACACTTACCGATCAACAGATTTTAGAACTGGCACGCATAGGAAGACAGATTGAGGCTCATTTTGGTTTCCCGCAAGATATTGAATGGTGTTTGGCGGATGATACGTTTTATATAGTCCAAAGTCGGCCAATCACTACGTTATACCCGATTCCTGAAGCGAGCGACCAGGAAAATCATGTGTACCTTTCTGTGGGTCATCAACAAATGATGACTGATCCCATGAAACCACTGGGCTTATCTTTCTTCCTATTAACGACTCCGGCACCCATGCGTATAGCTGGTGGAAGATTGTTTGTTGATATTACGCCTAGGCTGGCTTCGCCTGTCATGAGAGAAAACTTCATAAATACCATGGGACAATCCGATCCGCTCCTTAAGGACGCACTTACAACTGTAATCGAGCGCGAGAATTTCATAAAATCGTTACCTATTGATCAGCCAGCACCAATACCACGTAATAACCATAAACAGAGCGTGTCCGAGGGGTTTCAAGCACATATTGAAAATGAATCGACTATCGTCTCTGATTTGATTACGAGCAATCAAGCCTCAGTAGAAGCGTTAAAACGTAACATCCAAAACAAGTCTGGGTTGGATTTGTTTAATTTTATCCTTGAAGATCTCCAAGAATTGAAGAGATTTCTATCTGACCCACGAAGTTCAAATGTATTTATGACTGCCATGAATGCTTCTGCATGGATTAATGAAAACATGGAAAAGTGGTTGGGTGAGAAAAATGCCGCAGATACACTGTCTCAATCTGTTCATAACAATATCACTTCGGAAATGGGTCTGGCTTTACTGGATGTTGCAGATGTAATTCGTCCCTATCCTGAAGTCATTGCTTATTTACAGCATGTGAAAGAGGATGACTTTATGGATGAACTGCTTAAGGTTGAGGGAGGACAGGACACAAGGGACGCTATCCAGGATTATCTGGACAAATACGGAATGCGATGTGCCGGAGAAATTGATCTGACCAGAACCCGTTGGATTGAAAAACCCATTACCCTTGTGCCGCTGATTCTAGGTAACATCAAAAACTTTAAGCCTAATGAAAGCAAACGGAAATTCGAGCAGGGACGACAGGAAGCGTTGAAGAAAGAACAGGAGATACTAGATCGATTGAAGCTGTTGCCTGGTGGTGAACAAAAAGCCAAGGAAACGAAACGAATGATCGACCTGGTTCGCAACTTCATCGGTTATCGGGAATATCCCAAATACGGCATGATCAATCGTTACTTTGTATATAAACAGGCTTTATTGAAAGAAGCTGAGCGACTTGCACAAGCGGGTGTTATTGCTGGAAAAGAAGATATATACTATCTCACTTATGAAGAACTTCGTGAAGTTGTTCGCACCAATGAACAGGATGAGAAGATCATTACTCAACGGAAAGACGATTACAAAATCTATGAAAAGCTAACTCCCCCTCGTGTGATCACGTCTGATGGTGAAATCATTACAGGTCAGTATAAACGTGAAAATATGCCAGCCGAAGCCATTGTGGGTCTGCCTGTTTCTTCGGGAGTTATCGAGGGCCGTGCACGTGTCATCTTTAATATTGAAGATGCGGATCTGGAAGATGGAGACATACTAGTGACTCCCTATACGGATCCGAGTTGGACACCATTATTTGTATCTATTAAAGGCCTAGTGACGGAAGTGGGTGGACTGATGACCCATGGAGCTGTGATTGCGCGTGAATATGGCTTGCCGGCCATTGTCGGAGTGGAGAAGGCAACCCATCGAATAAAAGATGGGCAACGAATTCGGGTACATGGAACCGAAGGATATATTGAAATATTGTAAAATACACGAATGCAGTGATCGCGCATCAGACCTGATGTGCGATCGTTTTTTATTTTCAAAGTCAACAACGGAAACGAATTGTACAAAAAATCAAAAATCAATTGCTAATCAGAGCACTTAATTCTGCCTGAAAGACCTTTTCATTATTTTGGTTGAAGGTAGTGAGCAGCACGGTGACAATTCCACCACTACTCCTTCTTGGGGACAATTCAATCACTTCTGAGACAACACTGATTTCATCATCTGGAAACACAGGTTTGATAAACTTAATGTTATTCATGCCCGTACCTGCAACAACATCTTCTCCATATATCCCGAGTTCCACCCAAAGTTTGAAAGATGTGCTCATCGTCTGCATACCCGAAGCAATGAGGCTGCCGAAGCGGCCTTCTTTTGCTTTTTTCTCATCTATATGCATATATTGAGGGTCGTAAATTTTTGCAAAATCAATAATATCCTTCTTTGACAATTGAATAGACTCTGTTCTATAGGTTTCGCCTATTACATACTTGTTAAATTTCAATGATGTACACCTCCATTTTCTACTCTAAAGGATAAGTCGAATTTAAGGCAAGCAATACTCACCTAGAACTTGTATCTTAGTATCCAATTAAAACCATGTAGGGTTGCACCGAAACTATTGAATTCTTTAGTGCCCACAAAAAATATTAAGAATTTAAACATGGATCAACTGGGTGAACATTTGATTATACTCCATATATCATTTTGCTAAAACACAGGATTTTATGGCTTCAATGAAAACAGTTTCAAGCTTGAATTAGATAATTATACATATCGTTTTTGGAATTTGTGTATTTTCATTTGTAGGAGCAATTGCTACACTGTGTATATCGATAATGAGAATCATTATTAGTTTACTGGACACAACAATTTTTTGGAGAATGGTGGGTTGGGGAGATTCACAACAGAACTAAAGGAGTGTAAATAATGCGAGCTTCTACAGCCACATCCGATGCTGGAATTAAAGCAGTCAAGAAAGACATTAGAGTATTTCCAATCGTTCTCGCTTTTTTGATGAGTGGGTTTATCGGTCTGTTCGGTGAAACGGCGTTAAACGTAGCGCTTACCGATTTGATGCAGATCTTCAACATTGGATCGGCGACCATTCAATGGCTGACAACAGGCTATTTGCTGACCATGGGGGTACTCGTTCCGCTATCAGGACTGTTAATGCAGCGTTTTACAACAAGACAACTGTTCATAACGTCACTTCTATTTTCATGTCTCGGTACTCTGATTGGAGCCGTTGCTTCAAGTTTCGGTGTATTAATGGTTTCGCGTATTATTCAGGCAGTAGGTACCGCGCTGTTACTACCACTTATGTTTAATACGATACTGCTCATTTTTCCGGTCGAAAAGCGCGGTGCAGCCATGGGACTGGTTGGACTCGTTATCATGTTCGCCCCTGCGGTCGGGCCGACAATTGCCGGTTTGCTCATTGAAGCGCTGAACTGGCATTATATCTTTTGGCTTTCATTTGTTTTTCTTGTCATGGCTCTTATCATTGGAATTCTCACGATGCAAAATGTTTCTGAAACGACCAAGCCGCGTATTGATTTACTGTCCATGTTGTTGTCGACCCTAGGCTTTGGAGGTATTGTTTATGGTTTCAGCAGCGCTGGGGAAGGGGCTGGGGGATGGACCAGTTCTACTGTAGTCATCTCCCTCGCAATCGGTCTTGTTGCGCTTATTCTTTTCACAATTCGACAGTTGAAAATACCCAATCCGCTGCTTGATCTGCGCGCCTTTAAGTACCCGATGTTTACAATTGGTGCGCTAATGGTTGCACTTTGCATGATGGTCATCTTGTCCTCGATGCTCGTACTGCCAATGTACCTGCAAGTAGGCCTTGCGTTCTCCACGCTTAGCGCAGGTCTGATCCTGTTGCCCGCGAGTGCATTGAACGGACTTTTGGCTCCGATTATGGGCAGGCTGTTCGATAAATATGGCCCCAAATGGATCGTTCTTCCTGGGATCGTCTTAATAGCTGTGGCACTCTGGTTGTTCTCTGGCGTTACCCTTGCTTCCTCGGTGGCCTTTATTATCATGGTTCATGTTATTATGATGATCGGCGTTTCAATGATCATGATGCCTGCCCAAACGAATGGCCTCAACCAGCTTCCACCGCAGCTTTATCCGCACGGAACGGCAATCATCAACACAATGCAGCAGGTATTTGGTGCGATTGGTACAGCTGTTGCGGTAAGCGTGATGAGTAATGGACAAGCCAAATATATGAGTCAGGCAACGAATCCAAACGACTCTTCACTTATCCCGCTTTCAATGACTGCCGGTGTACAGGATGCGTTCATATTTGGCATGATCATTGCCTTTGTTGGGTTTGTGCTTTCCCTTTTCATCAAAAGAGTAGTGGTCAATCGCTTGAACTAGCATTGGACAAAACAATGCTCCATTTAAAAGTCGCTGATTTAGCGGCTTTTTTGTTTTCAGTTCAATCCAGAGTTGAAAAGGTTAGCTTATATTCAGTTCGATTTCCGAAAACCACGATGATCCTTTAAAAAGAGAATCCCCTACAATCCGTTTACTTATTCCAGGTCTGCAGCTTCTCACCAAGGTAATGGAGTACCTTAATACGTACGTCGGAGTCCCCCTCGAAAAAGGCGATAAACTGGTCGATATCCTGATATACAACTGATAAGAATTGTTTTTTTGGTTTGAATATATGGATTGTTTCTGAAGCTGCTATGGCATGATGATGCAACTGTAATCAGGTCTCTTTTCTGGTGTATGGAGTAAATTTCCAGTAACAAAAAGATTGTCAAACTGAAAAAAATATGATAATTTCATATCTGTAACCGGTTACACACATAGGAGTGAACGTTCATGACAACAATAAAAGATGTAGCTAATTTGGCTGGTGTCTCAGTAGCCACCGTATCAAGGGTCATTAATGAAAGAGGTTATGTTCATGCGGACACTCGTAAGAAAGTGGAGGAAGCGGTCAAGCAGCTTAACTTCTCTCCCAATGAGGTAGCTCGCTCTTTATACAAGCGTAAGTCCAAATTGATTGGCCTGCTGTTACCCGATATTGCAAACCCTTACTTTCCGCAGCTTGCGCGCGGCGTAGAGGACCGGATGCAAGAGCAGGAATTCAGACTGATTTTCGGAAATAGTGATGAGGATGAACAGAAGGAAAAGGATTATATCCAGACTTTTATCCAGAATAATGTAGTCGGCGTAATCTCTTCAACGAATTACCCTCATTCTTCAATATATGAGAATTTGAAAATTCCCGTGGTGTTTCTTGACAGAACACCTCTGGACAGTCCCTCCGTATTTGCGGATGGCAGAGAGGGTGGACGTCTGGCTGCACGGGAAATCATCAAGCGCGGAAGCCGCCGAATTACAGTTATGCAGGGACCAACACATATCAAACCTGCACAGGATCGTTTTGAAGGCGCAATCGAGAGCATACGTCAGGCTGGCCTGGATTACCGTGTAATCCAAACGACATCCTTTTCCTTTAACGATGTTGGGTTATGGGCGGATGAGCTTTTCAACAAGTATGGCGATACCGACGGAGTCATTGCAAGTAATGACATTGCAGCTATGGCGGTACTGCATGAGGCTTTGCGAATCGGCAAAAAAGTTCCGGAGGATATGCAGATTATTGGATTCGATGATATCCCGATGAGCAGCCTGTTATCGCCGGCATTGTCAACCATTCGCCAACCGGCGTACGAGATGGGAAGGGAAGCTGCCGGTTTGCTTATCAAACTTGTGGAACAAGCTCCAATCGAAAACAAACACATACAGCTTCCGGTCAGTTTCATTGAACGGGGCACAACAAGAAAGGTGAATTCAAATGGCTAAAATATGCGTAATTGGCAGCAGCTCCATGGATTTGGTTGTTACTTCTGCAAGGCGGCCGGGGGCGGGTGAAACCGTCCTTGGTGACAGCTTCAAAACCGTTCCGGGCGGCAAAGGAGCAAATCAGGCAGTCGCTGCCGCAAGGCTGGGGGCCGACGTTTCCATGATCGGCCGGGTGGGCGATGATGCTTTTGGTACAGCCATTTTAAATAATTTCAAAGCAAATGGTGTAAATACGCAGAATGTGAAACCGGTTACACATTTGGAGAGCGGTACGGCTCATATCGTGTTGGCTGAAGGTGATAATAGTATCGTGGTCGTTGAAGCAGCAAACCGCGAAGTTACAGCAGCCTATGTGGATGAAGCGGCAGAAGTGATCCAACGTTCAGATATTGTACTGATTCAGCAGGAAATTCCGGAGGAAACCGTTGTTCGTGTCAGCGAAATTTGTGCCCAAAGCGGAACGCCCCTGTTGTTGAATCCAGCGCCGGCGAGAAAAGTACCGGATGAGGTCATCGACAAAGCTGCTTATATCACACCGAATGAACATGAGGCCGAGATTTTGTTTCAGGGAATGACCCCGGCAGAGGCGCTGCGCAAATATCCAAACAAGTTGTTTATTACGGAGGGCAGCAACGGGGTTCGATATTTTGACGGCGTACAGGAGATCGTTGTACCAACTTACAAAGTGGAACCAGTGGATACAACCGGAGCGGGTGATACGTTTAACGCCGCATTTGCGGTCGCTCTGGCGGAAGGTAAACCACTACAAGACAGCATTAGATTCGCTAACCGGGCTGCTTCGCTATCTGTGACCAAATTCGGTGCACAAGGAGGCATGCCGACACGGGATGAAGTGGAGGAAAGCCTGAAATGAAGAAGCATGGAATATTGAACAGTCACATCTCCAAGGTGTTATCTGATCTGGGTCATACAGACATGATTGTCATTGCCGATGCTGGCCTTCCAGTTCCAGATGGTATACCCAAAATTGATCTGTCCCTGAAACTGGGGACACCGAGTTTTCAAGAGGTCGTGGAGCTTATTGCAGACGATATGGTCGTTGAGAAAGTGATTTTGGCAACAGAGGTCAAGACAGGGAATCCAGAAGCTTTGCAATGTATTACCGAGAAATTTGGCGATGAAGTCATTGACGTTTCCATCAGCCATGAACAATTCAAGGCATTGACCCGGAATGCTAAAGTCGTCATTCGTACGGGCGAAGCTACACCGTATGCCAATTGCATTTTACAATCGGGCGTCATTTTCGGTTAAAAGGGGGACAGTATCATGCATATTCAGATGCAGGACATATATAAAGCGTTTGGCACCAACCAAGTGCTAAGCGGGGTAGATTTTGAATTGAAGGAAGGAGAGGTTCATGCCCTGATGGGAGAGAACGGGGCCGGCAAATCAACGCTTATGAACATTTTAATTGGTCTTCACGGGCGGGATCAGGGAACCATCTCCATTGACGGCAAAGAAACCTATTTTGCCAATCCGAAAGAAGCCGAGAAGATGGGGCTTGCTTTTATCCACCAAGAGTTGAACGTTTGGCCGGAAATGACGGTGCTTGATAATCTCTTCATCGGTAAGGAAATAACTTCATCCTTTGGGTTGCTGAATTCAAGACAAATGAAAGCGCTTGCCGCCGAGCAGTTTGCCAAGCTTTCCGTGCAGATCCCGTTGGATCGTCCTGCCGGTGAATGTTCTGTCGGTCAGCAGCAAATGATTGAAATTGCCAAAGCACTGATGACCGACGCCAAAGTCATCATTATGGATGAGCCAACAGCGGCGCTTACGGAGCGGGAGATTCAGAAGTTGTTCGGCGTAATCACTTCGCTTAAGAAAAATGGTGTTTCCATCGTATATATCTCGCACCGGATGGAGGAGATATTCACCATTTGCGACCGGATTACGATCATGCGGGACGGCAAAACGGTAGACACCAAAACGATTCCGGAGACCAGTTTTGACGAAGTGGTGCGGAAGATGGTTGGACGGGAACTCACGGAACGATATCCGGCACGAAATCCTTCGTATGGTGAAGTGGTCCTTGAAGTACGGGACGCAAGCAGCAAGGGATTGTTCCAGAATATTAGCTTCACAGTGAGAGCAGGCGAGATCCTCGGCTTTTCCGGGCTGATGGGTTCTGGACGAACAGAGATCATGAGGGCGATCTTCGGTTTGGAACCTCTGGACCTTGGCGAAATCATTATTCGAGGCAAAAAGGTTCATATTCGGAAGCCAGCGGATGCGGTTAAACATGGAATTGGATTTATTACGGAAGACCGCAAGGATGAAGGCTTGGTGCTCGATTTCTCCATTCGTGAAAATATGGCCTTACCGAATCTGTTCAGCTTCTCAAGTAAGGGCTTCATCTCGACTCAGAAAGAACAGGAATTCGTCGATACGCTCATCAAACGTTTGCAAATTAAGACGCAATCCTCTGAGACGGCAGCACGAAACCTGTCAGGGGGCAACCAACAGAAGGTGGTTATCGCCAAATGGGTCGGCATTGGTCCTAGTGTACTCATCCTGGATGAGCCAACACGAGGCGTGGACGTTGGAGCTAAGCGGGAAATTTATCAGTTGATGAACGAGCTGACAGACCGCGGAGTTGCCATCATTATGGTATCTTCGGAGCTGCCTGAAGTACTCGGTATGAGTGATCGAATCGCGGTAGTGCATGAGGGACGAATTAGTGGTGAACTGGCAAAAGAAGAAGCAACACAGGAAAACATTATGACATTGGCTACAGGGGGACAATGATATGACAACTTTGCAGGAAAACCAATCCGCCAAGAGCGGTTTCCGCTTGACAAATGTGACACAGAAATTAGGTCCATTGCTCGGACTGATCATATTGATTATCATCGTATCGGTGTTGAATCCAAGCTTTTTGGAACCGCTTAACATCTTGAATCTATTGCGTCAGGTTTCGATTAATGCGCTAATTGCTTTTGGCATGACATTTGTCATTCTGACTGGCGGCATCGACTTGTCGGTCGGCTCCATTTTGGCTTTATCGAGCGCCTTTGTAGCCAATATGATGCTGTCTGGCCTGGATCCGATTTTGTCGATCATTATCGGGGTGGCACTTGGTGGTGTCATGGGTATGGTGAACGGCCTGATGATTACAAAGGGTAAGATGGCCCCGTTTATTGCTACCTTGGCGACGATGACGGTGTTCCGGGGATTGACGCTGGTATATACAAACGGTAATCCGATTACCGGATTGGGCGATAGCCTGCTGTTCCAACTGTTCGGTCGTGGTTATATGCTAGGCATACCGGTTCCAGCAATCACAATGCTCATTACTTTCGTAATTCTGTGGACGATTTTGCATAAAACGGCTTTTGGCCGTAAAACGTATGCGCTTGGTGGCAACGAGAAAGCATCGATTATCTCAGGTATTAAAGTGCATCGTGTAAAAATCATGATTTACTCCTTGGTAGGTATGCTGTCAGCGCTGGCAGGCGCGATCCTGACATCCCGTCTGAATTCTGCACAACCTACGGCAGGTACTTCATATGAACTTGACGCCATTGCAGCTGTCGTTCTGGGTGGAACAAGTCTATCAGGTGGTAGAGGACGGATCGTCGGCACACTGATTGGGGTCCTGATTATCGGCGTGCTGAACAATGGTTTGAACCTGCTCGGAGTGAACTCGTTTTATCAAATGGTTGTAAAAGGCGTCGTTATTGCCATCGCTGTCCTGCTGGACCGCAAGAAAACGGCTTAAGGAGAGAAGCAAACATGAAAAAACTAACCATATTGCTTGTAAGCGTGATGATGATTGTTCTGGCAGGATGCTCTCTGGAGCCTCCGGGTTGGGCTAAGCCTGACTCTGCCGGAAGCAATGGACAGAAAAAAATCGGCCTGTCAGTTTCCACGTTGAATAATCCCTTCTTTGTTTCCCTCAAGGACGGGGTAGTTGCAGAAGCCAAAAAACAAGGAATTGAAGTTATCGTGGTTGATGCTCAAAATGATTCGGCTAAACAAACGAATGATGTGGACGACTTGATTCAACAGGGCGTGGATGCCCTTCTGATTAACCCTGCGGATTCCGCGGCAATCTCAACGGCTGTTCAGTCGGCTAATAGCGTAGGTATTCCCGTGATTACATTGGACCGTTCCGCAGACAAAGGCGACGTGGCAGCGTTAGTTGCATCGGATAACGTCAAAGGTGGACAAATGGCCGCGGAATATTTCGTAGAACACCTTGGCGAGGGTGCAAAAGTGATCGAACTTGAGGGTGTACCCGGAGCTTCTGCAACAAGAGAGCGGGGGAAAGGTTTCCACGAGATTGCTGACCAAAAACTCAATGTGGTTGCCAAGCAGTCTGCCGATTTCGATCGCTCCAAAGGTTTGAATGTGATGGAGAATCTGCTGCAGGGCAATCCTGATGTGCAGGCGGTATTTGCCCATAACGACGAGATGGCGCTGGGCGCGATTGAAGCAATTCAAAGTTCTGGTAAAGACATTCCCGTAATTGGATTTGACGGCAACGATGACGCGATCAAATCCATTAAGGACGGAAAGTTGACAGCAACAGTCGCTCAGCAACCAGTACTGATTGGCCAACTGGCGGTGCAAGCTGCTCTGGATGTGCTTGGCGGCAAGCAGGTAGAGAAATCAATTCCAGCTGAATTGAAGCTGGTGACTAAGGAAAACGCAAACGATTAAATCATCCTGTATATCCCGTTCTGGACGTAAAAGTCTAGGGCGGGATTTTCATTTCATTTTAATTCATTTTATTTTATCCAACTGCTACACTGGAGACGATAGTTGACATTGAAGCCTGCGGTAGTTTTTAATCGTTATATTATTAATCACATCTCGCCGGGATTGTAAATTAGTTGTATGCATGAGAAAAGGAGAGGTTAGCTCTACATGGAAAATGTATCAGAGGAAGATAAATTGCAATCCATCCATGCCTTCCAATCGACCATACGCAAATCCGAAAACGCATTGACTAATTTGACTCAGAAAGGGAATAACACTACTTTATTAAAGAAACGACTGAACGCCTTATATATCGGTTTGTCGATGCTTGAAACGGCCTGGAATCAAAAAGCTCATCATTACACCAAGGAAGAGTTAGCAGAAGCTCGCAATGTTCTTAGCGGTTTATTCCCATCACTTGAGAACAGTTACAGTAAGTCAAAAACGGGCAGCCCTCAAAAAACGCTTTTGAGAAGAAGAATTAAAGCATTTGAACTGGCTGTTCAGGTCATGGATGACGTTATGAGAAAATAAATTGCTGGGGGAAAAATCGTATTTGCCATACTTACACTTTTTCAAGAAACGTCAATGGTTCGTGTAAATAAGTTTTTAGCAAGATCCAAAAAAAACCATCTCAATTATTGAGATGGTTTAATTTTTGTTCATACGCTTCAAACATATTGACTCAATCATCAGAATAAACAGTTGTATTGAAACTTTCAGGACCCAAACGTACGTTATTCACATTATAAATGGGGTTATAGGAGAATGTGGCGTACGCTGAATAGACAAGCTGCCCGTTGCCTGGGGCTGGTACATTGAACTCCGAACCGGTAAAGCTTAAAATGCAAGGACTGAAAAAAGGGTTGTCCAATACAGTTGTAGTGGCCCGATACACAAGCTGTTGCGAACCGCCTAAACCTCGGTATACTTCTATGACAAGATCTCCGTTAACTGGCAACTGACTTGCCGTAAGTTCGATGATTCCCGAAAAAAAAGTCCGAATCGACATACCCGGGTTACTGATTTGCAATCCAACCTGAGCAAACAATAGAGGGACACCATTCGTAAAGCTGGGAGTTAAAATTTGCTGGCCATTGGAGCCTTGGGAAGTCCGTGCATCTAACGTTTTAACCATGAAATTTCCTCCTTCCGTATTTTCATAGAGTCCAGTTAGCCATGAGTTAATCGTCGCTGTATGAAACCGCATTGAAGCATTCTGGACCAACGCGGCTGGCTTGCTCTGATGGGGATGCCGGAACAAATGTCACAAAACAAGAATAGATAAGCTGCCCGGAAGGAGGAGGAGGCACATTGAAATCAGAACCATCGAAGCTTGCCAGTATGCTACCCACAGATGGAAATATAGGCTGGGAAACGACATAAATCGGCGTGCCTGTGTAGGTCGAACCTCTGAAAATTTCAAATCGAACGGAAGAAGGTTGTGAGGACAAATTTGCTACCGAAATCCGATAGGTTCCGTTAAACTGAGTGCGAACAACTGTTCCTGGATTGACAATGTTTAGACCAAGGATACCCACCAAAGTAGGCGTATTTGGAGTGAGTGGAACATTAAACGGAGCAACACCGTTAGACCCGAGTGAAGTACGAGCGTCAAGCGTACGAACCATAACAATTCCTCCAATCTATTATTTTGTTATATCTTATGTAGCTAGTTTCAAAGAGTTATCAGCTAATTGGTAAGGATTTTTTCGTGGAACTAACCTTATATCCTCTGGAACCATGTAAGTTTCCCAATCGGGGGCTTCAATGTATAATGATTATTCGAGGTGATGAAGATGGCAAGATCCAAAGAATTTGAAGTTAATGAAGTATTAGATAAAGCAATACAACTGTTCTGGGCCCAAGGATATGAGAAAACTTCGATGCAGGATTTGGTTGAATATATGGGCATTCATCGAAGAAGTATCTATGATACCTTTGGGGATAAGCATGCTCTGTTTATGAAAGCTCTTGAACGATATGAATCGAAGCAGACCAACAAAATGAGTTTTCTAATTGATACCCAAAAACCAATCAAAGAGATTATTCGGGCATTGTTTGAGTCAACAATAAGAAATGAAGGACAACCTATAGGCTGTTTTCTTGTAAACTCAGGCGTGGAACTGGGCGTATTGGATCCTGAGGTTGCATCCTTGGTTAATGAGAGTTACTTGCGAACAGAGGAATTCTTGAGAAACCTTGTTCTGGAAGGCCAGCAAAAGGGTGAAATCAAGGCTGACGTTGACCCTGTAGTTATTTCTCATTATTTGATGAATGCTTGGGTGGGGATACGAACGTTGGTTAAAACCACTACGGATTCGCAAAAATTAACAAATATTATGGATATGACATTATCCGTTTTAGATTGAAAATGGAGTTAAGGCATGGCAGGCAAAGAGGGGTTGTCTCCATGAAGGCTGGTTGTTTTAGTGATACAGGTTCTTGTCCAGTTATCGTTATAAAGAACTTGTATCGCATCTCTGGCAAAACTCATGGTTTCCTGTTCCACGTGATTATATAGTAGCCAGAAAATAATTCTTTACTGTTCGTTCTAGAAATGATATTCTAAATAGCAAGTTAGATCTAACTGTTTTTTTTTGCAGTATTTAGAACGATCGTTCTAAAACCATTTTCAAAGTTTGACTATACTAAAATACATGTTGATAAGGAGAAAATAGGATGAAATACACAGTTATTACAGGTGCAAGTTCAGGGATTGGATATGAGACAGCATTGGCGTTTGCTGCACGAGGCAAAAACTTAATTTTGGTCGCAAGAAGATTGGACAAATTACAAGAACTCAAATTAGCAATTCAGAATATTGACGCTACAGTACATGTTATTGTTCAAACTAGTGATCTATCGGATACTGCTCAGGCATACACACTGTATAACGCACTGAAGGAATATCAAATTGAGACTTGGATTAACAATGCGGGGCTTGGTGAAGGTTCTTTTGTAGCAGAACAGAATCTGGAGAAAGTTGAAACGATGCTGCGTGTGAACATTGAATCCCTGACAATCCTTTCCACACTGTATGTGCGTGATTATGCAGAAGTAGAGGGAACTCAGTTAATTAACGTTGCATCCGCACTTGGCTATGCCATTGCTGTTGGAAGTGTTGCGTATTCGGCGACGAAATTCTACGTTAGTGCCTTCACAGAAGGGCTTGCCAAAGAACTTGAAATAAAAGGTGCAAAACTAAAAGCAAAAGTCCTTGCTCCAGCTATAACGGAAACAGAATTTGTGAAGAAATCATTAGATACAGAAGAATTTGATTACAATGCAAATATGTCTAAATACCACACCGCCAAAGAAATGGCAGGATTTATGTTAGATCTGTATGATAACAACGAAGTCGTAGGGATTGTAGACCTGAACTACAATTTCAATCTGAGAAGCCCAATCTATCCAATCATAGGAGAATTGCATTAATATTTCATCAAACATGGCGTACAACTAAACATTGTGCGCCATGTTTTTAATCTCATCCTTTCATTTTTTATATAACCCACAGAAAACAACGATTATTGATTGATTTTTTCCAGCGATGTGTACCAGTCGTTCACCTCTTCAGTGATCTTATCACCACCTAGCTTGTGCCATCTAGCGACGACGAGATCGAAGCTTGACAGCGGCTCCTGCCCGTATACGATTTTGAGCATCGCGTCATGCAGTAACTCGTCAAGGACATCACCGATTTTTTCCATCGTAGGCGTTGGTGCACCGGTGAAGGCATCTGTCTTGTAGACGGAGGGATTGCTTTCAACGATTTGCCAACCCTTCAGCTCCTGCGGTGTACGGAGCAGCTTGTTTTTGATGTCATATGAGGTCTGATCGGATACGCCGCTGTTGATACGGGCAATCGATTCACTGAGCAAGTTAGGGACCGAGGGCAGAGACAGGCTTAAGAGATACTTCTGGGGGTCAGCAAAACCGCCCGGAACCTGGCTTTCCAGGAATGTCACCTTGCCATCCTCATAGCCGTAGTCGTAGCCTTCAGCGATACCCCAGCGATATGGCGAGCCAGCAGGAGGATCTATGAAGTTGTCATAAACAAAGTTCATATAGTTGAAAAAAATCTCAGGATTCGCCATATTTGCGTTGATAGCAATTGCGCCATACTCTGGCGGCGTGCCACGCGTACCGGATAAACCGCTCGGCCCGGCGGGGATCGGGTATGCCTCGAACCGGGCGTCCGGTACGTTCGTAGTTACGTTCCCTAGCGGCCATCCGGCCGCCCATAGCGGCGCCACAATCATGCCTACCTTGCCAAGCTTCCATGATTCCGTCGCTTGGACCTCATCGAGAATCTCAGCATCCTTTGGTATGTAGCCTCGCTCCATCCAGCGTTTTAACGTCGTTAGACCTTGCCGAATACTTGGCTGTACCGAACCGTAAGACAGCATCCCGTATGCGTCTGTGCTCCAGATATCCGGCATCTCCCCATAAGCCCCAAACACGAAGCCCGCATCCGACATCCAGGTGAAAAACGAATTTTTTAAGCTGATGCTAAGTCCATAGGTGTCGTCTTTACCATTGCCGTCCGGGTCTAGATGAACGAACGCATCCATGACGGATTCCATCTCGTCCAGGGTGGTGGGTGCTTGCAGACCAAGCTTATCAAGCCAATCCTGACGAATGTACAATACCTCGTTCGAATTCATCTTGCCGTCGAGGATTGGTATCGCCATTTTTTTGCCGTTGATCATGTATCGGTCCCACGACTCGGGTGCCTGCGCCATGGCTGCCTTCCACTTAGGTGAGGCATACTGCTCGAACAACTCTCCTACGTCGCGGAAGGCACCGGAGCGCAGCAACGGATACATATTTTGTCCACCCTTGAAGGTAACGATATCAGGAAGGGACTGACCGGTCGCAATCAAGGTATTCAGTTTATTGATGTAGACATCCTCATCACCAGTCGTCGTCCAGAGGTAATTGACCTGGATGCCAAGCTTGTCCTCAAACAGTCGGCTCAGTACATTGTTTTGCAGATCCTCACCGTTTTTGAACTCGATGTCCGGGTACAGATGCCCAACGGTCGTCAAGACGACGGGAGACTCATATTTTCCACCGATGAACGAAGGGGCAGGCCCTACAGACGTGTTTTCTTTCTCCAGTAGTTGGGAGGGGGCCGTTGGATCTTCCCAAAAGATAAACGAGAAAATCATAACAACCAGGAACAAGATGATCGCGAGACCAAACAGTCCTGTTTGCTTCAACCATTTCCAGATTAACATATCTCTGTTGCCTCCTGTTCACGGACCACTTTCCAGCGCAACGTCACCTGAAATCCGCCCAGATCTCCATTAGACAGCTCCATATTGGCCTCCGAGCCGAGCATTGCTCTCATCCGCTCATATACATTGTGAAGTGCCCACGCAGTATTGGCGTCCGCGCCGTAGTAGATTGCATTACGAAGCGTGTCGAGTCGACCGGGCTCGACACCACAGCCGTTATCCGCCACAATCAGCTCACAATATTCTCCGTTGGAATAGCCGCGAATTCGGATGTCCCCAACCATCCGCAGCGACTCAATGCCGTGCAGAATGGCATTTTCCGCGAGCGGTTGTAGTAGCAACCGCGGCACTTGTATATCGAGAAGCTGCTCTTCGACATCAATGGTGAAAATAAAGCGGTCCATCTGAAGGCTCTGGATCGTCAGGTATAACCGGACGAGCTCAAGCTCGTCCCGCACCGTTGTGTACGTGTTCTCGAACTTGATCGTTTGCCGGAAATAACGGCTTAAGCTTATAGACATGTCAACGACGGCTTGCTTCTCGTCAAGCTCAGTCATACTCTTGATAAACGCAAGCGAATTGTACAGGAAGTGCGGCTGGATCTGGGAGTGAAGCTGCCGCAGTTTTGCCTCCTTGGAGCGGATTTGCTCCATGTAAACCCTTTCAATTAATTCTTTGATTTCTTTGGACATCTCGTTGAAGCGCTCAAACAAATACATGAATTCGTCATTACTCTCCTGGTGGAGTGTGATGGAATATTGGCCGGATGTGATTTTCCTAACGCCCCAGAGCAGTTTACGTATCGGAATCTGCACGTCCCGGTATAACAGCAGGGCGAGCAGGATACTGAACAGAAGTAGGAAAACGCTAGAGAAATAGTAGAGACGCTGGTTAGCATAGATTGGATTGAGTACCTCACTGATCGGGGTATAGTCCGCGATGTACCAATCTTTGAAGTTACTCAGAGCAGTGAAATTAACGAGGTATTGCTCCCCATCCAGTTTAATTAGCCGGTTACCACTCATTTCTTTACCAACATCAAGTCGGCTTGTCAATTCATGAATGAAAGGAAGCTTCTCTGTGTCGCTTGTCAGCACATCCCCGGCCGTAGACAACAAGATTGCGCTGTTGTCGTTCGTTCCCTTGGCACGGTCCAAGTAGGCAAGTACATTTTTGGTGTCGATCTTGGCCCTGACGACATAAGACACTTCCTCCGGATCAAAGCGGAAGGTGTACGGATGCGCCAAATAATACGTCAAATACGTGCCATCGCCCGTCTGCTCATACTGCCAGAACGGGCGGAAGTGTGTCTCCAGGTACAATTCGCTTAACTTTGACGAAGTGGACGTTGAGGAGAAAGATGAACTGTCCTCATCGTAAATCACCATAAATTCGGCGTTCCAGTTGTTCAAGGCATGCAAAAGGTTCAACTTGTCCGATACCCGCCGCTTCAACTTGTTTAACTCAAAATCTCCTTCCAGAAAGGAAGGAGTCGCAAGCAGTCGCACATCTTTGTCGAGTACGAGAAAATCGCTAAAGGACGATACTTTGGACAGATTGTTGTCGATGTCTCCGGCCAGGAAAGTAAGCTCATTCAATTTCACTCTTTGAATTTCCTGCTTGATGAGCCGCACGCTGGAGCGATTTGTCAGATAGTAAAGAAGCAGGGTAGAGACGAGCAGTAGAAAGATGACAAGTACAATTTTTGTGAAAATGGTTAGTTTCATTATAGTGTCCCCGTTCGGTCAGGAGGATTGATGACGGAAGTCTTGCGGTGTCAGTCCAAAATGCTCTTTGAACAATTTGATGAAGTACTGCGGCTTATGGTAGCCGATTGCCGTCGCAACGTCGCTAACCTTGAGTTCTGGCTGCTCGATAAGGATTTCCCGCGCGCGCTGCATGCGCATTTTGTACAAATATTCGCTAATATTCTCGCTTGCCTTGCTTTTGAACAGAGCAGACAAATACGCGGGATGCAGGCCGACGTGATCCGCTGCCGTCTGCAGCGTGGCGTCCGCGAGATGCGCGGTGATGAACTGTTGGACCTTAAGGATGAGCGCTACTTGCTCATTGTTCCATTCGCTTTTGGTCATCTCCCGCAATCGCTCGAGCGTGAGTACTATCCAATCCTGAAGCTGGTACATATGGCGGAAACGGTTGGCTTCAGTGGCCTTGTCCAGCTCTGGAGGGATGATCTCAAGCAGGCTGAGTCCGTTTTTGTGGGCAAAAAAGCTGAAGGCACCCATCGCGTGATAATAGAGCTCAAGTAGCGTTTCCCGTGAATCCATTCGTTTGTTTGTCACCTCAAGGAAAATGGCGTCCCACTTGGCAGAGATCGCCTCCCACTGGTAAATTTCGAACAACTGGATCATCGTGGGCGACTCGTAAAGGCTATGGACGCGGTAGGGCTTTTCAGGCACTAAGGCGTCTTGCATGCGGATTAAGAGGTCCGTCTCACCGCCAAGATGGCGGGTGAGTATAGCCAGTGAGTCCTGGTAAGTCTCACGCAGGCCGTGAACCATGACCTGCCAGTGGCTAACGACGATTGAAATGCTGCTTTTGAGAAAGTGTCTGACGTGCTGCTGAAGCCTGGCCGCCAAATGTTCGAGGGACCGCTGTCGATTAAGCTCCGGTTCTTTCTCTCGCGCTAGCCATGACTCTTCCCGTACCTTGAGAACGAAGACTTCATGGTCGTATGCATCACGCCCGTGCCAGACATGGAACAATTCCGAGAAGGTTTCCTCAGCGATATTTGCGACGGCAGAGGAGAGCAGGGACTTGTCCTTCCAGTTCAACTCCTCTGCAGAAGATTCAATACGGAGGAGGCAAATTGCAGTTTCGTCGCTCGGACAGAATGGCAACCGATAATAAGCCATTTTTTCTTCGAGCAGTTTGGGAGGAAGCTTCCTACCTTGAAGCAGATCAATAAGCAGCTTTTCTCGAAACAATGGCATATGTTCGCTGAGCATGCTCATTGCCTTCTCCTGTTTGCCCCGTTCGTCCCATTCCAGGCGGAGTGCTTCCGTGAGTTGGTGCAGCATGTCGGCTAGCTCCTTCTGGTCGACCGGTTTGAGCAGGTAACCATCCACCTGCTGTTTGATTGCCTCCTGCGCATAGTCCCATTCGCCATAGCCGGACAACAGGATACTTTTGAAGTGCTTGTCGTATTTTTTTATATGCTCGATCAGCTCCAGGCCGGAGATTCCGGGCATTCGAATATCGGTGATGATAATATCGACGGGATAGCTCTTGCAATGTTCAAGTGCCTCTTCACCAGAGAAAGCCTTGTGAACCTTGCCAATGCCGAGCGCTTCCCACGGCATGGTGCGTTCGAGACTGTCCACGAGATGAGCATGATCATCAACGATTAGTAGCTCATACATGCTTAAATCCCCCAGTCAGTTTTCGCTTGTTACGGATGGTGTATCTTCAACCTTTTTATTATCTGAGCAGAACTGTTCCTTTGTCAATTGAAGGTCGAAGACGTCAAAATCGTTGCTTTGAATTCGCCCATCTAGCGAAGCAGCCCTCTGGCGCCTGCGCCAATCAGGGCGAGCTTTATTTTTTCATGGAGATATACCTTCTATTGGATTTTACGATACCAAGGCAGACGTGAGAGGGGCGCATCAACTTGAAGTTCGGCTGGCCCGTTGATGATATTCCCATCCTCATCCTGCCATTGACCTTCAGGAAAAACCACGTTTCTGGATGTCAGTCCCTTGACGACGACTGGCGCAACGAGCAGATTCTGTCCGAGGAGAAACTGGTCATTTACGAGCTCGTAGCCGCACTCGGGATATTCGAACTCCAGGCTGCGCAGTATCGGTAGGCCATCTGCAGAGGCCTGGCGAGCAAGCGCGAGCAGTTCGTGGCCAAGCTCGGATCTTAGCCGTACGGCGTCAAGGCACCAGGTTAGCTCTTCACCTTTCAGCACGCGCCAGGGTGCCATGGAAAACTGCATCACAGGGAACAGCGCGGCGCACTGGGTGTACCGTAGGAACAACTCACTGTCAAAGTGAAATTCCGGGGAGTTGATATCGCCGTCCATACCGCCGCCGATCATGTCGGGGCAGTTAAATGCGTAGCCAAGCAGTCCCTGAGCAATCGCGTTGGGTATGAGTCCGCTGAGCCCAGTGGCGTCCCACGTATGAGTCTTGTCCCGCTGGCGCTGGATGAGTCCCTGGCCACCGAGCTTCCAGCACATCCGCAGCTCAACGAGCGAATAGCCAACTCCGAGATTGGCGTAAGCTTCGCAATCTTCAAGCAGCCGCAGGGGACGAGTCCATGCAACGGGCTGGGTCGTGTCCGCTCCGCCCGGCAAGAACGGCTCGCCGGCGTCAAGCTTAAAACCATCGACACCGTAATCAGTGATTAGACGATCCATCTGCCGCTTGAACCAGGCCGCACCTTCCTCCTTCGTATAATCCACAACTGCACTGTAACCATTCCACCAATGTCGGATAATTGGCGCGTTGTCCACGCCTGTTAGAAGCAGATCATCCGCCCGCAATTCCTTAAACATGGTGCAGTCCGCACTTACGTATGGGCACATCCAGAGCATCACCTTGAACCCCATGCCGTGAAGCGTATCGATCATCTCCCGGGGATTCGGAAACCTGTGCTTGTCAAAGTCCCACATGCCATAATCCATCATCCAATTGTCGTCGATAATGAGGACGCCGGGCGGCAGTCCATTCGCTAGAATCGATTCTGCATAACGGATAATTCTGTCCTGCGCAGGGTTATAGAACATCTCGACCCAGGTACAGTACTGCGGGGCTGTGAAGACGAGGGCGTCGGGCATTTGCTTGGAAGGAGGGAAGTGTGTGCCGGCAGCATGACGGTATGCTTCCTGCAGTGAACGATGTTCCTCTTCCACGACGACTTCACCAGCGTTATCAAAGACGGAAAGGCCATTCTCGTCCACATGGAAGGCAAACGGCTCCTCGCTCCAAATATATCTGCCCTTATTGGAGAGCAGCAAAGGCGAGGCCTGATTGTCATCCGTCACACGTAAATCCCTCGTATATGTTGTTTTGCCAAACGGCATGGAGCTGCCATCGTTGATCACACCGCCCCACCAGTACTCACCGGGCAGCCGGGTGATTGAGATATTATTCATGGGAGAAGTCTCCTTTGGAATTGCGGACAAAATCTTGCGGATGATTTGCCCCAATCGTTTGAATTTAGGTACGGGTTTTATTATGCAGAGATCATCCGCAGTTGGGAAGGGGATCTTAAAAATGTGGTTTGAATCTTAAAATCTGGGCATTTAAACCGGATTTTTCCTGATTTATGATGAGAACGTCATGAGCTCACGACGATCGACTGGCGGAAAAAACGCGCATTTTTTCCGTCTCCGGCTTTTGGAGCATGATTGCTGGACGTAAGAGTACAATCTTCTTTTTCAAGAAAAAGTCGAGGGGAGTTTGACGATGAATATAAGAAAAAAAATGGCGGCAGGGATCGCCAGCTTACTGCTTGTCACGTTGATGGCGGGCTGTAATAGTTCTAATGACGGGGGCGGGGCTACCGACAGTGGTGCCCAGAAGAGCGTTACGATCTCTTACACGATCTGGGATAAAAACCAGCAGCCTGCGATGGAGGCGATTGCAGATGCGTTTACTGAGCAGCACCCGAATATCAAGGTGAAAGTTGATGCTATTCCTTGGGGCGAATATTGGACGAAGATGTCCGCCGCAGCGCCAGCGGGAATGCTGCCCGATGTATTTTGGATGCATGGTGGTCAGTTTATGAAGTACGCAGAGGGCCAGTTCCTCGAGCCAATCACGGACAAAGTCCAGGCCAATGAAATCGATCTGAACAACTACGCGTCCAACCTTGTCTCCATCTACACGAAGGACGGGCAAAACTATGGTATTCCAAAGGACTTCGATACCATTGGTCTGGCCTACAACAAGGAGCTGTTTGATCAGGCGAACATTCCTTATCCAGACAATACATGGGATTATGCCAAGCTTTCTGAAGTCGCCAAACAGCTAAGTCAGCCAGACAAGGGCATATACGGTTTTGGCGCAAAGTTGGACACCCAAGCAGGCTACTGGAACGACATGTTAGCGAACGGTGGTTTTATTTTAAATGACGACATGACCAAATCTGGCTACGACGAAATGGCTTCGATTGAGGCACTAAAAGCCCGCTACCAGATGATTCTTGACAAGGCTTCACCGACGCACCAGCAGATGACAGACACGGATTCGGTCGAAATGTTCAAGTCCGGCAAGCTCGCGATGATTTTCGATGGATCTTGGGACAACGGCAATCTGGCGAGTAGTGAAATCATCAAAGGAAAATACGATTGGGCACCCCTGCCGAAGGGGAAGGTCAAGCGCGGCAATATCATTAATGGCATCGGTAACGTCATGTCTACTAAGGGGAAGCACAAGGATGAAGCATGGCAGTTCCTGAAGTTTCTCGGCTCCAAGGAGGCCGCTGAGATCACGGCAGAGATGGGTGCAGCGATTCCGGCGTTCAATAATACGCAAGACGCATGGGTGCAGAACAATCCCGATTTGAACCTGCAGATATTCATTGATCAAGCGGCGGACGCTACTCCGTACCCGAGTGGTTCAAAATCGTACCCAGTCTGGTTCTCGAAAGAGGCAGAAATTATGTCGCAGGCATGGGGCGGCGCGATTCCAATCGAAGAAGGCGCCAAGAAAGTCGCGGAAATGATGAATCAGGCGATTGAGGACGCAAAGTAAGCGTCCTACGCCAGGCAAAATTGTCGATGGTATTCCGGTAAACGGAATACCTATGGCACAAATGAGGTGAAGGCAATGCATTCAAAAAGCAGATATATATGGGCTTATATGATGATCGCTCCGACGTTGATCGGAACGCTCGTTTTCTGGAGCTGGCCAGCTGTGTATTCCATCTATCTGAGCTTCCTGAAGTCCGAAAACTTCGGCCTTGTCAACCACTGGGTCGGTTGGGCAAACTACGAGAGATTATTTATGGACGAGGAGTTCTGGCAAAATTTACGTAATACGATACTTTATGTCGTGCTGTTTGTACCTACGACGATTATATTGTCAACGTTCTTCGCCGTACTGCTTAACGCAAAGATTAAGGGACAGTCTGTCTATCGGGTCATTTATTTTCTACCGCAGGTCACGATGGCGGCCGCGGCTGCTATGGTGTGGGTCATTATTTTCGCACAGGATTACGGACTACTGAACTCCGTACTCGGCACCCACATCGCGTGGATATCTGACAAGCGGTTCGCCATGTATGCTCTTGTCATGGTCGGTGTTTGGGGAGCGATTGGTTTTAACATGTTGCTGATCCTAGCTGGGCTTCAAGGAATTCCGCGCACTCTGTATGAGGCGGCTGAGATTGATGGCGCTGTTGGTTTTCGCAAGTTTCGTTCCATCACGCTCCCGCTATTAACACCAACGCTATTTTTTACGTCGATCGTGCTTGTGATCGGTGCCACACAAATTTTTGACAGTATCTATCTGATTATTGGTAAAACGAACGTTGCGCTACCGGCCGTGCGTTCTCTCGTATACGCTTATTACCAAAATTCATTTATCTATTACGATCAGAACTATGGAGCAGCTATCGTCAACATTTTGCTGGTGATCAACCTAGTTTTGACGGGTATTCAGTTCATGCTGCAAAAAAAATGGGTGATTTACGATTGAGGAGGTACGAAAGTGAGCAGAGTTGTCTCTTCGAAGCATAGAAGCAATTTTATTATACATTTGGTTCTGATCGCTGGCGCAGCCATCATGGTGCTTCCATTTCTCTGGATGATTCTTACGTCTCTCAAGACGACAACGGAGGCGACCCAGATTCCGATTACGATATTACCTGCCGAGCCGAGTTTCCGAGGCTATGTATACGCCCTAAGGCAATCGGCCTTCTTGCATTATTATGCGAATACGCTGATGGCTGCGTTCATGAAGACGTTATTCCCTGTCGTCTTCAGCGCGATGGCGGCCTTTGCATTTGCGCGTATTCGCTTTCCAGGTAGAGGGCTGTGTTTTTTTCTGATCATTTCGGTCATGATGATTCCCAACCCAGTGTTCTATACACCGCAATATTTGATGATGAGCAAACTTGGATTGGTGAATACGACGACCGCACTTTGGATCACTTCGCTCGTCAGCCCATTTGCGACTTTTTTGCTGCGCCAGTTTTTCCTCGGCATCTCCAAAGAATTGGAGGAGGCGGCAGTGCTCGACGGATGCAATCCGTTCCAAATCTTTCGCTATATCATGCTGCCCCTTGTCAAGTCAGCACTGGTTGCAGTCGTCATCATCCAACTGCTCTGGTCATGGAACGAATTACAGTGGCCGCTTATCATCAACAGTTCACCGGAAAAATTAACGCTGTCAGCAGGTCTTGCCACACTTGTCTCCATGTTTGGTACGGATTATCCCGTATTGATGGCTGGTGCGTTCATGGCCGTTATTCCGATGCTCATACTGTTTTTCATTTTCCAACGGCGGTTTATTGAGGGTGTCGCCTTTAGTGCCAGTAAGGGATGATCTTTTTGAATTACAACGATTGTAATCTGTGAAAAGGACTGAGCGTACTACCACCACGTTTATTAAGCTTTCTGTATCAAGTAGAGACGGGGTGGGTTCTCATTCATGCGTAGAGTTCAGGGCTGGAGAGGGGGTGAGTAAGGCTGGCGAGTATGTTTGTTGCCATATTTAATAGTTAATCTCATGCGAACAGGAGTGAACGATGCAATGTCCAATGCAAGACTTGCAAGGTTAGGATTGATGATGGTCGTCCTTTGTCTACTTGGCTCAATAATGTTTATAAACTTCAAGCCCAACCATGCATATGCATCAGGAGAATGGCAGGCCCAAACCTATGACCCGAACAAAGCCGGGCTGGAGCTAAACCCACTGAAGGGCTTTTTACCTTTCTCCAAGCTTCCATCGGAAAGTGTTGATCCGAACAGTAGTTTTCCGCACAGCATGGAATGGTTCTACGTTTCTCTTCGTGACCTGATGACGGACTGGAACACGTACAACTGGGCACCGCTGGATGCCTATCTTAATGATATCGCTAGTCGGGGCAACCAGGCGGCTTTTCGTGTCTACGTTGACTACCCGGGGCGTACAAGCGGTATTCCGCAGTTTCTAATTAACGGCGGGCTTAAGACCCGGGATTATGATCAGAACGGCAATCACGATACATCTACCCACAGTCTGGCCCCAGACTGGAACGACGCAAATTTAAATCAGGCGTTGCGACAGTTCGTCAGCGCACTTGGGGCCCGCTACGATGGTGATCCTCGAATTGGCTTTCTGACAACAGGATTATACGGATTTTGGGGAGAGTGGCATACATGGCCCTATAATACCGATCCAACGAATTGGGAGATGAACCAGACTAACCGTGACGGGTTGCTTTCGGCATTCAAGGGTGCATTCCAGAAGACCCAGGTACTTGCCAGGTACCCTTATTCGGCGAGTACAGCAGATTTGAAAAACGCTTTCGGCTACCATGATGATTCTTTTTCGTACGAAACCTTGTTCGCAAATGATTGGGGTTTTTGGAATTTGATTACGCAAAACGGCCTGCAGGACATCTGGAAGACTCATCCGATTGGTGGCGAATTATATCCACCCCTCCAGCAGGATACGAGTTTTTGGCAGCACTGGCCCAACCAAAACGGTGAAGACTTCCAGACCTCAGTCGAAACGACACATGCCTCTTGGCTAATGTATGATCGTGTGTACAAAAATTCTTTACCTAACGAGACGGCTAAGCTTAATGCGCTACAAGCTCATAAAATGCTTGGTTATACGCTGTACAATTCATCCGTGCAGCTGAGTGATTCATCGGCGTCCTCACTGCAAGTCAACGTCAAACTCCAGAACAAAGGCGTTGCTCCGTTTTACTACAATTGGGAGGTCGAGTTTGGCGTACTGAATTCCTCCGACACATGGGTTAAGTCGCTTGGCACGAAATCATGGAATCTGAAAAGCATCTTGCCTGGAGACGCGGACTATTCTTTCTCATATAGTGCGAATCACAACCTTCCCGCCGGTGATTACAGGCTGGTCATGCGAATTGTCAATCCACTCACCAGCGGCAAAACAATTCGCTTTGCGAACACACGTCAGGACGCAAACCGAGACGGCTGGCTAACACTGTCCGGTTTCCATGTTTCTGCGAGTGCTACAACTTCTACTTTACTGGCTGACCCGCCCGTGACGCCAGTAACACCTCCGAATTCAGGTGTTAGCGCCTATGAGGCAGAGGCAGCGGGAAACACGTTAGCAGGTTCAGCGGTCATTGCGAACTGTACGACTTGCTCAGGTGGGGCAAAGGTGGGTTATTTAGGCAACGGTAGCGGCACGCTGAAGTTCAATAGTGTAACAGTGCCGTCAGCAGGTAACTACAAATTAACGATTCAGTACTTGAATGGTGAAGCAAGCCGCTCCGCCATATTAAGTGTGAATGGAGCGGCTGGTACATCGCTCAACTTCCCAAGTTCCGGCAGTTGGACAACAGTGGCTTCTCAGGAGACGACAGTACATCTGCAGGCGGGGTCCAATACGCTTCTATTCTCACAGCCGACGGGTTATGCCCCAGATATCGACCGCATCTTAGTGAGTGTGAATCCTACCGATTCGGGAGTATAAAAGGTCAGCAATCCCCTTCCAGTCAGACAGTTAAGAGAATGACTCTTACTGTTGAGTGAAGTGCACCCCTTAGAATAGACATTGGAAAAACCTCTGGGTTTAGCCGATGAAATTCTAGGGGGGTGCATTTTTGTATGGCCAAAAAAGAGGGAATTCGTCTACATATTGTTGAGTGGTGGACTTACCGTTTGTATGGACGTCTTCAGATGTAAGCGTGTACAATATGTAATAAATATCATTCCGTTTAAAAAATTGGGGGCTGGATATGAGGAAAACGTTATTTAATCGATTGCTGTTTTCTTATATGCCGATTTTTATTGTCGTGGTCACGTTTACGTTTTTTGTTTTTTTTCAGATACTAAGCGAACAAAGCCGTAAGGAGGCGCTTAACGCCAATAAAATGCTATCATTACAGGCGATGCGTCTGATCGATACTTCCCTGAAGGCGATAGACAATATGATCATGTCGGAAACAATAAATAATAAGCAGTTGATTGATTTCTTCAATAATGAAGAGAAGAATAACATTTTCATCAACATAAGCGCAGTTAAAAAAATGCAGGATATGATATCCTATTACCCCATGATTGATTCGATCTATTTTGTGCGTTATGAAGACAATTTCGTGCTCAGTAATGCGACAAGTGATCAACTTAGCAACTACAGGGATGAGCCATTTATTAAAAAGTCTATGGATCCGCTCGCATCCAAGCAATGGTCGGGCGTAAGAAGCTTCGAGCAGTTTTCTACAAAAGGGAGTAAGTCTGTCGTTAGTTTGGTACGGGGAGCGCCATTTATTACAGGCGAGAAAGGCATGATCGTCGTCAATGTGGCAACTGATTCGTTGCAGAACAGTATTGCTGACCTATACGATTCAAAAACAAGCTTTATCGGAATTCGGGACGCCGCGGGAAACGATTTGTTTAGTGATCTGCATTCTAAAGAACAATCAAAGATCTTCTCCAATTATGTATCGAGCTATACCGGATGGTCCTACCAAAGCGGACTTATAAATGGAAAGTTGTTCCATGTAATCTCTTCATTATATAATGTCTGGTTTATCATCGGTATCGTGACGATCGGGGGTGGTTTTGTATGGTTGCTCTATGTTACCAGACGCAATTCAAGACCGCTGGAACAGATTGTGGCGCGAATCCGCGGTTACCGTCTCCCTTTGTCCAAGGAGTTGGGAGATGAATTTTCCTTCATCGAATCGGCCTTGTCCAATATTATTGAGCAATCAAATCAGTATCAGCAAAAGCACGATGAAGATCTGCATTTGCGAAAAAGGTACTTGTTCCACCAACTCATTGAAGGTGACATGGGTTTAACCCATGAGGAATGGATAGGAGAAACAAACAGTCTTCAGCTTCCATACTCGTTTAATAAACAAGTCGTACTTGTGATCGAAATGGATAAATACAGTGATTTTTGCTGCCGATACTCCCGCAGAGACCAAAACCTTCTTAAATTCGCGCTACGTAGTGTTATTCAGGAGCTTGCTCCAAAATATGGGCTCGCGCTTTGGTCCGAGTGGACTTCGGCATTTCAGCTAAGTGTCATGGTATTTGTGGACAGTGGGGAGGAAGCAGGTACTTCCATAACATACAAACTTTTCGAGAGCGTTCGTGTGTGGGTGCAGGAAAATCTGAAATTTACGGTAACGGTAGGTATCGGTGAGCAGGTTACAGAGCTTTCAAGCGTCGCAAATTCTTATAAAGAGGCACTCAGGGCGCTTAAATATAAGATAGTGCTTGGAGAAAATAGGCTCATTACTAGCGAACACATCACAAATCACGGTCAGGTTGAGGTGTTCTCACAATTAAACGTAATTCGATCCATCATCCAGTCGTTCAGACTTCTTGAGGACGAATGGAAGACGAAGTACGATAAGCTCATGAATGAAATGAAGTTAGGGTTGTTAACGAAAGATGAAATTACAAATCTGATGAATTATTTCATTTACTATTTGGGATTGGAAATCTCCGGTATGACAAAAGAGGTCCAAGAAATATGGATGCGAGATGGATTACCGAGGCTCAGTAAAATCATAGATGAGTGCCATTCACTTGAGCAAATGCGGGAAGAATCTTTGACCGTGTTGAACAGCTTTTTCACAGATTTGAAGGAAGCGCAAAACAGGCGTCTGCATGCAGCTACCATACGAGATATGCGAAAAATGATCGAAGAGCAGTATGCCAATCCGAACATGTCGCTTGAATATCTCAGTTCAATCTTTAACATTAATGGAAAATATGTAAGCAAGCTATTCAGGGAAGAGACCGGACAGAAATTCGTCGACTTCTTGATTGACATCCGCTTGCAGGCCGCAAAGCGCTTGCTCACGGAAACGCAAGGTTCCATGCAGGAGGTAGCTGAGAAGGTAGGTTATACAAGCGCGATCTCATTCAGCCGTGTGTTTAAGAAAGTGGTAGGCTACTCCCCAAGCGAATTCCGCGAAGAAGCAGCGCGCAGACAGATCGGTTGAATTTGGTTAATTGGTTGAAAATGGTTTGCTACGCCTGCTTGCCTAGCAATTTCATAATGTATTTCATGCAGCAGCTCCGGCTAATCACCGGAGCTGCTGCGTATTTTCAGGCCATGCGAAGACGGTTAAGTTAACGATTATTGTTTCTTGCTGGACCTCGTTATCCTACTTTACTATGTAGAATGTAAGCGCAAACAATTAGATCGAACGGAAGGAGAAGGAGCATATGTCAAGCATGCAAAAGAGAATCAGGAAACCCGAAACTTCATTGCAAGGCCAGCCACATGAACCTGCATTGCCTGACAGCAAATCATCATTACGCTTCATTGGAAAAAAAATGAAGCGTCACTGGCAGTTATACTTGGTCGTATTTCTACCGTTGCTGTATTTGGTCATTTTCAAGTATATACCTATGTCTGGCGTCGTCATTGCTTTTAAAGAGTACAACGTCATCCAAGGTATTTGGGGTAGCCCATGGGTCGGACTGAAATATTTTGATCAATTTTTTGAATCACCAAACTTTTGGCTGTATTTGAAGAACACACTTGGCATTAATATGTACGGTTTGCTTGTTGGTTTCCCTGCTCCGATTCTATTGGCACTTGCATTAAATGAAATTCGTAACGGTTTTTTCAAAAGCAGTGTGCAAATGATCACCTATGCGCCTTACTTTATTTCAACGGTTATCATGGTTTCTATTCTCATCGTAACTTTATCGCCGAGTGTTGGGATTATTAGCAAGTTCACTCAAATACTCGGCATTGAGAATACAAATTTCATGGGAATTCCCAGCTTGTTCAAATCGATATATGTGTGGTCGGATGTCTGGCAATTTTCAGGTTATGGTGCCATTATCTACATCGCAGCATTGGCAGGAGTCAACCCTGAACTGTATGAATCGGCAAAAGTGGATGGTGCGTCCCGGATGCAGAAAATTTTCAATATTGATTTACCAAGCCTTATCCCCGTGTCCGTCATTCTGCTCATATTAAATTTGGGGAATTTCATGAAAGTTGGCTTTGAAAAAGTATATTTGATGCAAAATCCACTAAACATCAGCACCTCTGAGGTCATTTCTACCTATGTGTATAAGGTGGGGCTGCTCAGCTCGAGCTTCAGCTTTTCGACGGCGATCGGTTTCTTTAACTCGATTATCAATCTGATTCTTCTTGTAAGCGTTAACTATATTGCGAAGAAGTTATCCAGTTCGAGTTTATGGTAACAGCAAATCAGCAGAAAGGAGGAACAAATATGATCAAAGCGTCAAGGATTCGGGAATCGTATGGTGACCGTTTATTTCTAATCGGTGTCTATACTTTTTTGATCATGGTGACGATTATCGTCCTTTTTCCGCTCATCTTTATCATTTCATCATCGTTTAGTTCACCGCAAGCCGTCGTATCCGGCAAGGTGTGGCTGTTGCCCGTCGACTTTACGCTGGAAGGCTATAAAGCGGTGTTTCGAAATCCACAAATCGTTTTCGGTTACTTGAACTCGCTCTATTACACAGTCATAGGTACAGCAGTCAACGTTGCTTTGACTGTTATGCTTGCTTATCCGCTCGCCAGAAAAACGTTCTACGGACGTAATTTCATCATGGTCCTTCTAGTTATAACGATGATGTTCGAAGGAGGGCTAATCCCCTTATATCTCGTAGTAAAAAACCTTCATATCCTTGATACACGATGGGCGATGATATTGCCAGGAGCCATGGCGGTGTTTCAAGTAATTGTCGCCCGGACCTTTTTCCAGACCACGATTCCCGAGGAAATTGCGGAAGCTGCCGAACTCGATGGGTGTAGTGACATCCGGTTCATTACCAGTATGGTAATTCCGCTCTCTAAACCCATTTTGGCTGTGTTGACGCTGATGTACGCTGTAGGGCACTGGAACGCTTACTTTGATGCTTTGATTTTCCTGAAATCTGCAGAATTGTTCCCGTTACAGATCGTGTTGCGTAACATTCTTATTCTGAACTCGATCGATCCGACCATGGTGAGCAATGTCGATCAGATGTTGGCGCAGCAAGGGTTGAAGGATTTGCTTAAATATTCGCTTATCGTTGTCGCAAGCGCACCTGTCCTGATCATTTATCCGTTCGTACAGAAGCACTTTGTTAAAGGTGTCATGATTGGTTCATTAAAAGGATAGTGACGGGGAGGTAGCTCAACCAGCATTTAAGGAGGTGAGGGGTTGAAAAGCAGATAGAATGCTTCCGTAATTGAAATTAATGTTCGATAAATGGGAGGGGTCATAACTATGAAAACATGGAAAAAGTCATTCTCGTGCGTCCTCGGAGCTGCACTCTGTTTATCACTCGTCTTGAGCGCCTGTAGCGGGGATTCGAGCACAACTACGAATACACCTTCTGCCAGTGCACCAGAAGCAAGCGACGTGTTCACACCCGTTGGGGAATATCCGATTGTCAATACGCCCATGACGATCAAAATGTTTGCTCCACAGTACGCCGTCATAGAGAATATGGAAACCAATACATTCACGAAATACCTCCAGGACAAGACGAATATTCAAATAAAATGGGATCTCGTACCCGAAAAAGCGCTAAACGACCGTAAACAATTGATGCTGGCAAGCGGTGATTATCCCGAAGTCATTTTGCATGGGAGCTTAACCAAAGAAGAGCAGATGAAGTACGGCAAAGAGGGTGTGTTTATTCCACTGAACGACTTGATTGATAAATATGCGCCTAACTTCAAAAAAGCAATGGCTGAACTGCCGTACCTGGAAAGCTCCATCACTTCACCGGACGGCAACATATATGCACTTCCGCAAGTGAACGAGTGCTATCACTGCAACTATGCACAGAAGCTATGGATCAATCAGTCTTGGCTGGATAAGCTTGGGTTAAAAATGCCGTCAACAACGGACGAGTTTTATGAAGTGCTAAAAGCTTTTAAAGAAAATGATCCAAACGGTAATGGTATAAAAGACGAAATTCCGCTTACCGGCGCTGACGACATGTGGGCAGGGAACGTCGCTTCCTTCTTGATGAATTCGTTCATCATCGACGATCAAGTGGACAAAGACAACGGGACTTTTCTCCAGGTAAAGGACGACAAAGTGGATTTCGTCGCCAATAAGGAAGAATGGAAGCAGGGATTATTGTACTTGAAAAAGCTCTACACGGAAGGCCTGATCGATCCAGCATCATTCACACAAAACTCCGATGCCATCCAGCAGTTGGGCAACCGTCAAGACGCGAATGTGATTG
This sequence comes from Paenibacillus sp. BIC5C1, assembly GCF_032399705.1. Taxonomy (NCBI): domain Bacteria; kingdom Bacillati; phylum Bacillota; class Bacilli; order Caryophanales; family Paenibacillaceae; genus Paenibacillus; species Paenibacillus sp. BIC5C1. Next base: position 4,117,613 of record NZ_CP135922.1, on the reverse strand, counting down.
GCAGCATTACAACCGCTCTAATCAGTTACGCCCACAGCCCCGATGACAAACACCCGCGTCATAAAGAGTATGTCACCGTTCCTCCCCTCAAAGGACCGAATGGTGTGCAGCAAGCTGGGTACTTTGCGGGAGTAAGTGTATCGCAAATGGCTATTTCGAACAAAGCGACCGATGAACAGAAAATCGCCGCAATCCGTTTGGCTGACTACTTGTACACAGAAGAAGCCATTGTGAATCAAGAGCATGGTCCGGAAGGCGAAGGATGGCGTAAAGCAGAGGAAGGTGAGCTGGGTATGGACGGCAACCCGGCAACTTATGCAATTATTTCTGATGGTGAAACCAAAATTACGTATAACGACCGTTGGGATCAGCTTGGACCGTCCCTCCGCACATACCAGTATCGTGACTCATGGGCAGCTCTGCAGGATCCGCTTGCTGAAGGCGCTTACGAGGTTCGTCTGAAGCGTGAATCAGCCAAATATGAGCCGTTCCAATCGAAGGAGAATTATCCGTCCAGCGTATTCATAGCATTGGAAGACACGCAGGTAGCGGCTCAACTGAAAACATCAATCCGAGATTACGTCAAGTCAAACATGGCTCAGTTCATTACGGGCAGCAAGGACATCGAGAAAGAATGGGATTCTTATGTGAAAGGTCTGGATGGCCTGCAGCTTGGTCAGTATATAGAAATTTACCAGAGGGCAATTGATACGAAATAATTCGAAAAATCCCTACCTAATTCCACCTTCTAGACTGAACGGTTGGCGGAATTAGGGGCTTTCAGATTAGACACGGAGGTGCAGTTTAAAGTGAACTGTGGTTTGCAAAACATGTTCTATAAGTATGTGTGGTCGTCCAATTGGTGGAATCAGGGACGTGAAGACACACAGGTGAAACACTTGGAACTTCGCTGCTGTAAAAATGACAGCGCCGCCTTCCAGGCATTGGTCAGCTCAGATCAAGAGGATATGCTCGTTACGATGAACCGGGATGCCCTGTTATGGAAGGGCGGCCCGATCAAAATTGTGCGCTGCGAGGTGGAAACGGATGCTCCCTGCAAGATCGATCTTCAGCTTATCGGGTTGATAGAGGACGATAATCGCGTTATGAATTCAGATGTTCTGCTGGATGAACCCTATCAATGGCTTAGGAAGCGTCAGATCCAACCTTTGTGGGTGGAGCTTCATGCCGATGATTCCGTTGCAAGTGGTCAATATGAAGGCAAGCTGAAATTCTACACGCATACGATGTTCGAGGATGAGGTTTTGGAGAAAGAACTGACGTTTCGTTTAACGATCAGTGAACAAGTGCTGCCAGAGCATGAAAATTATACTTTCGTTTTGGACTTGTGGCAGCATAACTGTAATATTGCAAGAAAATATGATGTTTCCTATTGGTCCGATGAACATTTCACGCTTCTTGATTCATATCTTCACAGCTTGTCTCAGCTTGGACAAAAGGCGTTGACGCTTGTTGTTTCAGAGGAGCCTTGGAGCGGACAGCGATCATTTATCGATGCTGAGCCATCCGACTTGAATGAATATAGTATCGTTCAGATTGTGAGAAGGAGCGACGGGCGATTCGATTATGATTTTACGCACCTGGATCGGTATGTTGAGATAGGTGAGAAGCACGGAATATGCCAAGAATTAGAAGTATTCGGTTTGATCAATATTTGGAAGCATGAGGACGAAGGGTTCGGGGGAGTTGTGGATGATTACCCCGATGCCATTCGCGTCCGCTATTATGATGAAGAAGCGGGGAGCTATAAGTTTATCCGAAATAAATCAGATCTTAGCGCTTATATCGTGGCATTAGAGCAGCATTTTATCTCGCAAAATTGGATTGACCGTGTTCGCGTTGTTGCTGATGAACCGGCTGATATCAGCTTATTTGAGGAAAGTTTAGCATGCTTACGCGAGATGGCACCATCATTCCGCTATAAAGCAGCCATCAATCATACCGAGTTTATTCGTAAACATATCAAAGGAATTGTTGATTATGTGCCTGTCCTTGACTGTGCTGCAGAAGAGTATGAACAGCTAGAACAGTTAAGAAAAGAAGTGAAGGGGACATTTACGTTTTACGTTTGCTGCTCACCTGAGAAACCCAACACGTTCCTTAGTTCGCCGTCGATTGAGTCCAGGGTGATCCCTTGGCTCGCAGAAAAGCTGAAATTGGACGGCTTTTTACGGTGGAATTATACCGTGTGGCCCGACAAACCTCTGGAGAGGCTTTCCTATCGTCCTATGATATGGAAGGCTGGGGATACCAATTTCGTTTACCCGGGAAAAAGGGGCAAACCGCTGCTTTCGCTGCGTTATAAGTGGCTGCAGCGAGGCATCCGCGATTACGAATATATGCAGATCGCCAAGCGGAATGGACAGGAAGAGCAGGTTGAGCAGATTCTCCAGCGAGTATTTCGATTCGATCATCCGAGAGAGCTTGCGCCCTCCTCTGGCAAAACGGCCATGCAGTTATACAGTTTTAATATCGAGGACTACGATCGATTATATGAGATTGAGAACGGACAAACAGAATGAACAGCTGTTTTAAACAATGGGATGAGAAAGGTAGGATCATATGAATCTTGTTCAGAAATTAACGCCATCAGCCAAACAACTTGCTTTTCAAAAATGGGAATTTGGATTGTTTCTTCATTTCGGACTTCGTACCTTTTATGAAGGATATGTCGATTTCGATGAAAGGCAGATGGATCCGGCAGCTTTCAACCCTGTTGACTTAGACTGTGAGCAGTGGATCCGGTCGGCGAAAGAAGCCGGAATGAACTATGCTGTGTTAACTGCGAAGCATCATGACGGCTTTTCCAATTGGCCTTCCGACTATAGTCGATTTAGTGTGGCGGCTTCTCAGTGGAAGTATGGGCAAGGGGATGTCGTACGCGAATTTGTTGATGCTTGCCGAAAATATGATATGAAACCCGGCTTGTACTATTCACCGTATGATGGTTCAGCTGACTATTACACCCAAGATGCAAAGGCCTACGATGATTATTTCGTCAATCAAATCACAGAGTTGCTCACGCAATATGGTGAAATCGATATCCTGTGGTTTGACGGTTGTGGCTCTGAGGGACATTCGTATGATTGGAAACGTATTATTGCTGAAATTCGACGCTTGCAGCCTCAAATTTTAATTTTTAATATGGGTGACCCCGACTTTCGGTGGGTTGGGAACGAGGATGGTATTGCACCTATTCCATGCTGGAATGAAGTGGACTCAACGGAGTTTTCAATTTTGACGGAAAAGAAAGAACGATTGGGTGAAAACCTATGGCTGCCAGCGGAATGTGACGTCCAAATTAGAGGTGATTGGTTCTATAGCGATAGCAATGAACTTACCCTGAAAAGTACAGAAGAACTTATGGGCATTTATTATCATTCGGTTGGCCGGGGTGCAAACCTGCTCCTGAATATTGGACCGGATCGCAACGGCCTGCTTCCGCAGAAAGACGTAGAGAGACTGTTGGAATTCGGTTCGGAAATTCGCCGTTTCGAACGTCCATTCGCAACAATTGAGCAATGCAGAAAAATTGAAAAATCGTGGATTTACGAGACCGAGGTGCCCCAAATGCTCGACCACATTATTATCCAAGAGGATCTTACAGCGGGTGAAAATATACGAAGCTTCAAGATTGACATCATTACTCAAAAGTCAAGACGACCTGTGACCATTTATGAAGGGAAGCATATCGGTCATAAGGCGATTATTCGTATCCCTGCGATCAAAATCCGGGGTGTTATTGTTGAAATCACCGAAAGTGACCAGGAGGCAGCACTTCAGAAACTAAGCTTCCATCATGTTGGGAACGGGAAATGAGGTTGTGTGTGAGTTAGGTAACCATATAACTTAAGGGATAGGGCTGCCTTCGCTCAAAACAAGCGTTTCGGCAGCCTCTTACTGTCGAAAAATATAGCTTCTTTTCTGCTGCTTACAAGTATTTTTCCATAGTATTGAAAACTATAATTGTTAATTTTGCGAGCAAGCATTTACTGGAATTATCATAACTTTAATTTGCTCATTGTGCAAAATTAATCAAGAGGCAAATTTTTTGATGTGGCTGATCGAAAAATTAATCACCTAATAAATTACATAAAAAAGAGAAAAAAAGACAAATAATGGAGGATAAGATTCTCCTTCTTTGTCTCTAAATGAAATTTAAACAATCTAATCTACTGGTACAACTAACAATAAATCATTTGCTGATCTTGAATGAAAATAATCCATAAATGACATCCTAAAAAAGTAGTATAACTCTAATTTTCCAGAGGAGGAGATCTTTTATGGCTAGCCAGAAGAAAAGGCAGGAAGCTGCTTGGAAGTCACGAAAGCAAGAACAGCATCCTCATGGTAAAATCAAATCGCTTAAGCAATTATCAAGCGAATATGAAGAGAAAAATACTACGATTTAAGCAACTAACTGCCTGTGAAATTTGCAGGCAGTCTTCATAACAACTGTCGCAGAACACAATTCCAATTAAGTCGCTATTTTAGCGGCTATTTTTGTTTTAATTTATCCGAATCCATCTGACCCTAAACCTACAAGTTCATCGGTACCATTAATCCAACTTGTCCCCTACATAATAAAAGGAATGAATATGCGTTTTAGACAATTCGATTACATTCTTGATAAACATCTCACGTGATTCGCGAAAATCGCTTAATATCCAATTGTTCAATATTCCAAAAAAGCCGTAAGCCGTGTAGTACTTAAAATATTCCATGTTAACAGGGAAATCGTTGATCGTCTCAAAGATAAACTGCTCCTCATAGATTTTCAGAATTGTCTGAGGAAAACCTGTATGCAGACCAGGTAACGTATCATCATATCGAATCAGTTCGAAGAAGTCTCGGTTTTCATAGATATAGTCGATGATTTGAAAGGATTCAAAATTAAGCTTGTTGGTGTAGACCTTTTGACCATGTGAATATGGCTTGCCTACGGCGAATCTCAGACCTTCAAGTTTCGTATTCAACAATTCTTCGGCGAGCACGAATTTATCTTGATAGTGTAAGTAAAATGTACTGCGATTGTAACCAGACTGATCAACGATATCTTTAACAGAGACGGCATGGTAGCCTTTTTTCTTAATAAGCTGGATCAGAGCAGTTTTAAGATGCTCCTCGGTTCTATTGCGCTGTTGAGATTTCAAAATTTGTTCATCATTCATACATAAAAACTCCTATAAAAATAGACATTGTTTCACCAAGTGTCGATGTAGTAGACACATCATCGTATCTTAATGATTGGATTGTTACAATTTTAAGCATACAATTATATTTGTAAACGTCATATAGCACTTATGCAAATAGGTGCTATTCAAAATAGTATACTGGAGGATTTAATCATGGGCAAACTTCAAGACAAAGTGGCAGTTATTACAGGAGGGGCATCCGGGATCGGCGCAGCGACAGCACGCTTATTCGTTTCAGAAGGAGCCAAAGTGGTCTTGGTAGACCTGAATGAAGAAAAAGGAACGGCGTTTGAGCAAGAACTGAAAGCGCTTAAAGCTGACGCCCTCTTTATTAAAGCAAACATCACGAGCGAACAAGAGGTTGCTGAGATTTTCAAAAAAACCGTTGATGTTTTCGGTAAAGTGGATATCGTATTTAACAATGCAGGCATTGGGCGTGTTCATCCTTCGCACGAGCTTGACTATGCTGAATGGCGCAATACGGTGAATGTAGATCTGGACGGCGTATTCTTGGTCGCACGTGAATCGATCCGTGAAATGCTCAAAATTGGCGGTGGGACGATCGTCAACACGGCTTCCATGTACGGATGGGTGGGTTCACCCGGTTCTGCAGCCTACAATGCAGCGAAAGGTGGCGTCGTGAATTTGACTCGTTCGCTCGCGCTGGAGTATGCTGAGAAAAATATTCGGGTGAATGCACTTTGCCCAGGCTTCATCGATACACCGATTATTCCAGAAGAGAGCAAACAGGCTCTTTCTTCGGCAACACCAATGAAGCGGCTCGGACAAGCAGATGAAATGGCCAAAGCGGTACTGTTCCTGGCTAGCGACGATTCATCCTATATGACAGGAAATAGCCTGATCGTTGATGGAGGATACACGGCCCAATAAGAGGTTTTTATTTACCGAACATAAATGGATTAACATATTAAAAGCCGCAAAATTGCGGCTTTTTTTCGTCCAGATATTTGCAAAAATTGATACATATGCTATGTTTACAATGAAAGCGCCATCATGAGTAAACAGAGGGATCATTCTTTATCATATTTTAAAATGGGAAGGAAGATGATGATGAAGATTTTGCTCCAAAAGACAGGCGTATTAATGCTGGCATTGACTCTGCTTCTTGGATTGATGACAGTACCCGTTCATGCAGATTCACCACTTTTCACGATCGAAAGCGAAAACGCTTTACTTTCCTCCGATCTTCAAGTGACGACAGAAATTTACGGTCAACCCAAGCCTGGATATTCTGGAAGTGGATTTGTTTGGATGCAGAATTCCGGCACAATAACCTTCACTGTGACTGTCCCCGAAACAGGCATGTATGCAATTTCCACCCGATACATGCAGGAGCTAAGTGCTGATGGCCGACTTCAATATTTATCTGTTAATGGCGTTACCAAAGGTTCGTTTATGCTGCCCTACACAACAACATGGTCTGATTTCAATTTTGGTTATCAGAAGCTGAATCAGGGAAGTAACACGATTCAATTGAAGGCAGGTTGGGGCTTCGCTTATTTCGACACCTTCACTGTAGACTATGCCAATCTTGATCCCCTGGAAGTTCAGCCTGTCCTTACTGATCCCCAAGCCACACCGGAAACACAACTTCTGATGAATTATCTAACGGAGGTTTATGGCAATCATATTATCTCTGGCCAGCAGGAGATATACGGTGGTGGAAACGATGGCAATACGGAGTTGGAGTTTGATTGGATTCATAATTTAACCGGAAAGTATCCAGCTATCCGCGGATTTGATTTTATGAACTATAATCCGCTCTACGGATGGGAAGACGGTACAACCGATCGAATGATCGATTGGGTCAATAACCGGGATGGAATTGCGACAGCTTCCTGGCATATCAATGTACCCCGAAATTTCACGACCTACCAGCTTGGGGATCATGTGGATTGGAAAGAGGCTACTTATAAACCAACAGAAACGAATTTTAATACAGCCAACGCCGTAATTCCTGGTACGAAAGAATATCAATACGTAATGAGTACGATTGATGATCTGGCAGAACAACTATTGATTCTTCAAGATAACAATGTGCCCGTTCTTTTCCGACCTTATCATGAGGCAGAGGGCAACGGCGGGTTGAATGGGGAAGGCGCCTGGTTCTGGTGGGCTTCTGCAGGTGCGGATGTGTACAAACAACTGTGGGATATGCTCTACACTGAACTTACAGAGACATACGGTCTGCACAACTTGATTTGGACTTACAACAGCTACGTATATAACACTTCTCCTGCATGGTACCCTGGTGACGATCAGGTAGATATTGTCGGTTATGATAAATACAATACGATTTACAACCGCAATGACGGTTTGTCTGGGGTGCCGAATGAGGATGCCATTACCTCGACCTTCTATCAACTGGTTGATCTGACGGATGGCAAGAAAATGGTGGCCATGACAGAGAACGATACCGTCCCAAGTGTACAGAATCTGACAGAGGAAAAATCAGGATGGCTCTACTTCTGTCCTTGGTATGGCGAGCATCTTATGAGTTCGGCCTTTAATTATCCAGCAACTTTGAAAACGCTTTATCAAAGTGATTATGTCATTACGCTGGATGAACTGCCTAATTTGAAGGCTAACAATCCAACATCAAACGCGTCCCTCACTCCTACAACCGTTGAATTTGACAAACACACGCCCAATTCAAGCGACAAGGCCATAACTGTGAACTTTAACGGTAATACGTTAATCGGTCTACGGATAGGTACCTCTGCATTAACTGCAAATCAGGATTATACGTTAAGCGGAAGTACGTTGCTGCTGAAAAAAGAATTTTTGACCGGACTGCCGGTTGGCGAACATTCCATCGTTTTTGATTTTAATCAAGGGCAAGATCCTGTACTAAAAGTTAAAATTGTAGATTCAACTCCAAGCACAAGCGCTGTAATTTCGCCCGTGAATGCAACGTTTGATAAAGCAGCGAATCTAGCGCAGGATGTTTCCTTGACCCTTACCTTAAACGGAAGACAGCTTACAAGCATAACGAATGGAACTTATACACTTGTATCGGGCCAGGATTATACGGCATCAAGCACAGCCGTCGTTCTGCGTAAATCCTACCTTTCCACGCTGCCGCTAAGTCCAAATACGATAACGTTTCATTTTAACGGAGGAAATAACGCTGTTCTTACAGTAAACGTAGTGGACAGCAGTGTTTCTGTACCCTCTGGGAACTTGACGATCCAAGCTTTTAACGGCAATACAAGTGTGTCCACCAACGGAATTTCACCTAAATTTAAAGTGGTCAATACCGGTAATTCGGCGATTCAGTTAAGTGATGTAAAGCTCCGGTATTACTATACGATTGACGGGGAAGAAGCGCAGAGTTTCTGGTCTGACTGGGCAAGTATCGGGAGTGCAAATGTAACCAGCAAATTCGTTAAATTGGCTACGCCAGTTGCGGGAGCGGATTATGTTTTGGAGGTTGGTTTTACGAGTTCTGCCGGAACGCTTAATGCCGGACAAAGCGCTGAAATTCAAGCACGGTTCTCCAAAAATAACTGGTCCAATTACAACCAGGCTAACGATTACTCGTTTAAGGCATCCGGTACTCAGTTCGCAAACAATGAACAGGTTACCGGGTATATCAACGGTCAACTGGTGTGGGGGATTGAGCCGTAAGGATGCAAACATAATAAAGGTTGGAGCGGGGATATCTGCTCCAGCCTTTTTCTGTTGGGATGGCTGAAATTCACGAGAAACGAATATAAAGAGGAGTATACGTAAGGAACATGTTATGATAGGGAGGATGCTAATTTTTCAGAAGGAGATCAAAGATCAATGGTTGTAAAAAAGTGGTTAGGTGCTTTACTTTTTATTCTGGCGACGATCCTGTTTACAGGATGCTCACTCGAAACGGTTTCGTTAAATGACTCATCTCAAGAGAATGCCGTTCTAACGCAATTTGATGAAGTAGCCAAGTATATTTCGGAGCATAATGAACTTCCGGAAAATTATATAACCAAGAAAGAAGCCAGAGAATTAGGATGGGAGCCTAGCAAAGGTAATTTGGAAAAAGTAGCTCCAGGCAAAAGCATTGGCGGTGACGTATTTCAAAATCGAGAAGGGCTGTTGCCTAAGAAAAAAGGAAGAATTTGGTACGAAGCAGACATTAACTATTCGGGAGGAACGCGGGGCAGTGATCGGATTTTATATTCCAATGATGGATTAATCTATAAAACAACGGATCATTACCGTACGTTCAAGCAAATCGAATAGGGAAAAGGTGATAATATGAAGACAATTGTCATTAATGGAAAGGACATTCATGGAAGAGAAGAATTACATGACGTCCTTCAGACCAGTCTTGAATTAGGTCAAACATATGGTCGGAATTTGGACGCATTATGGGATTGCCTGACTGGATTTATCCCTATGCCACTTACCATTCAGTGGATTGATTTTGATGCAAGTCGGAAGTCTCTTGGAGAGTACGCAGATCAGTTGCTGGACCTGATGCATGAAGCTGAAGAAGAGCTGGAAGGATTTACATTGGAGTTGAGAAACTAGTTGGTTTGTGTGAGGCAATAAGATGGACCCATTGAAAGTCGCTATTTTAGCGGCTTTTTTTTGTGAGTATGAAATCTTGCCTCACATGAGAGGACCAACACATGTCTGGATTTTTATAAACAGAAGGCTAACGTGTTTTAACGTATGGTGAATAGCATTTAGTTCAATAATTTAGTTAACAAGTTTACAATAAATTGGGTTGTAATATTTTTATGAGTAGAGGGGTTAACATTTAAATTGGAAAGAGAAACACAGCAAGAATTTTATCGGTTTCAAGCTGAATGTCAGAATATAATGATACTTTCTTAATTCTAGCATGTTTTTTCTAAAAACAAACGTTAGTATTCTATGATATGGACATCACCACGTTATTATTTGACAATGATAATCTTTATCAACTATTATTGTTTACAGGTAAATAATATTTTAATGGTATTCTATTTATCTTAACAATTCATTGAAGATTGAAGGGAGATTTTCATATGTCAAATAAAAATGCCCGTATTGCTATCATTGGTGGTGGTCCTTCGGGATTAACGCTGGCTCGTATTCTGCAGCAAAATGGAATGAAGGCTACTGTATATGAGCGTGAACCTTCCTCCAACTCTCGTCAACAAGGCGGCACACTTGATATGCATCCTGAGTCAGGTCAATTTGCATTGGAGGTAGCTGGACTGATAAAGGAATTCGAAGTGAATGCTCGTTATGAAGGTCAGGACTTACGACTTCTGGATAAAACCGGAAAAGTCTATTGGGACGAAATTTCAGGTCCCGAAGATAACCATAGACCTGAGATAGATCGTGGCGTACTTCGCAAATTGTTATTGGATTCTATTGAACCAAACACAATAAAATGGGGCCATCACCTAAAAAGTATACATTCACTAGACAATGGTCAGCTTGAGTTGCAATTTGAGAATGAGCATACAGAAATTGCAGATCTTGTTGTTGGTGCTGACGGTGCCTTTTCAAAAGTTCGTGAGTTTCTCTCGGATGTGCAGCCCATCTATACGGGAATAAGCGCGGTTGAGATGGGGATATCAAATGTTGATGAAAATCACCCGGATTTAGCCGAGTTTAACGGGAAAGGGAGTATGTTTGCATTCCAAGATCAAAAAGCGATTATGGCTCAGCTTAATGGTGACGGCCGCATCCGAGCTTATTTGGCTTTCAAGATTGAGAAAGAATGGCTGGATCATTGCGGTATTAACTTCGAACAGCCAGCCATGGCAAAAGAATCTCTGCTCCAATTATTATCCGATTGGAGTGATGACTTGAAAAATTACATTCGTTATTCTGATGGAGAGATGTTGCCTCGTAGAATCTATATGCTGCCAATCGACCACAGCTGGACGCATAAGGACGGGGTCACTCTCATAGGAGATTCTGCACACTTAATGTCTCCATTTGCAGGAAAAGGAGCGAATATTGCCATGCTTGATGCAGCCGAGTTAGGTTTATCTCTTGCTAATCACAGCGATCTAAAAACGGCTTTAGAGCACTATGAGGAAAAAATGTTTGCATATAGCTCTAAAGCAACACTGGAATCGGATATGAATCTTAAGCTCAGCTTCTCACATAATGCAGCGCATAAGTTTCTGGATATTATCCTTAGAGATTCGACAGGGAAACTTAGAGAGGTAAAAACAAGCTCTTAATCATTATGATCAGATCATTGCCAGCATTATTCTGAAGCAATTGGTAAATCATATAATTTAAAACCAAGGGAGAATAACTGGCATGCATCGTAAGCAAAATCTAAAAATGAAAAAAGTAGATTTATCACATTTAGAACAATATAGTCAGCTGTTACGCTATGTATTTCAGGTCACTCATAATGATCTTCACAAACATGGCTGGAAAGAAAACGAAATTCTCCATGAAAAGTCACCTGTCTTACAACAGGCAGATGTACTTGGATGGTTCGATGGAGAAAAACTGATTTCTCAGGTATCCATATATCCATTTGAGGTTCGGATATTTAACCAAACTTACGCTATGGGTGGCGTCACAGGTGTCGGAACTTTTCCTGAATATTCCGGTCAGGGCTTAATGAATAAACTGCTGCTGCAAGCACTCACCAATATGCGTGAAAAGAAACAATCCATTTCGTATTTGTATCCCTACTCCATACCGTATTATCGCCGTAAAGGCTGGGAGATCATTTCTGATAAAATCGTGTTTGAGGTTCAAGACTTCCAATTACCCAAAAACAAACCTGTTTCTGGTGATGTGGCACGTGTAGAACCTGACAGCGAAGATGTGAAGCTGGCTTATGAACGCTTTTCAATGCAAACCCATGGAGCCATGCTGCGGAAAGAGCTGGCGTGGAGTGAGTATTGGCGGTGGGATTCAGATGATTTAACTGCAGCCGTCTACTATGGTGAAGATGGTCAACCGGATGGCTACATTTTATATTGGATTGAAGAAGAAGTATTCCACGTCAAAGATATGATCTTCATTCACGAAGAGGCACGAAGTGGACTGTGGAATTTCATTAGTGCGCATTTTTCAATGATATCTAAAGTGGTAGGCAATATTCACACCGATGAACAGCTTGCTTTTTTGCTGGAAGATGCGGATATTAAGGAAACCATTTCGCCTTACTTTATGGCACGGATCGTGGACATTGAGCAATTCATCTCAAAATATCCGTTCAAACCCGCAGCGATGGATAGAGAGTGGACCTTTACTTTGCAAGACCCTTTACTGTCATGGAATCAGGGCACATTTACTCTACAAATTGAACCGAATGGAGGCGGAAGAGTAATTCGGAGTCAAAGTCGACGTAGTGAAGATAGCATAAGTATCCAAACCATGACGACGATGTTGTTGGGCTATAAGCGTCCTGAATATTTGCATAAGATTGGACGCATTAAGTGTGATCCAGAAACGCTTGATTTATTAGAAGATGCTATTGAGCAGCAGGCGCCTTACTTTTCGGATTACTTTTAATATTCAAAGTAGGGATCAGCATCCCCTTGGGGATTAGCAATACCTCGATTTCCGTCTGAAAATCTGTGTTTAAACGTAAAACAACCAGGATGGATGTATCCATACTGGTTGTTTTTATTTCCCATTCCATTATGTCTCATTTTATCAGATCAATGTATTCATCAATCGTAGCAAGATTTGCGCTTTTTTAAGAAGGTACAACCATCTCTGCGAGTGTATCCGACAACCTTTGTTTTGCTTTTTCCGATGCGGCAGTCAGTGGCAGACGCAGTTTTGCCGTGGCGATCAGCTGTTGCTGAGCAAGCCACCATTTGATCGAGGCTGGAGCAGGTTCTGCAAATACATCACTAATCAGAGGCTGCAGCTGCTTAAAGCTGTCTCTTGACCCATTCACGTCACCAGATGCAAAGCGTTGATACACGTCCACATACCGTTGGGTATGAATGTTGGCAGAGGCCACCATCCCGCCTGCAGCACCTTGACACAGCATCGCATGGAAATACGCATCTTCGCCGCAAAGTACAGGTTTCATCTCATATTGGGTTAACGCCAGCAGCAGATCCAAACCGCCAGTGCTGTCCTTCAGGCCAATAACCCCATCCAGATCCATGACTTTTCTCATCGTATCCAAGGTCATGCGACTACCGGTTCGAGCCGGAATCTCATAGACTAGAATCGGTAATCCGGTCCGGGATGCATTGGAAAAATGCTCTAGAATTCCTTCTTGCGTCGGTCTGTTGTAATAAGGAGTGACTACCAGGGCAGCATCTGCTCCTAATTCAGCAGCCATTTCAGTCCGATGAACCGTTGAATAGGTATCATTTGTTCCTGTCCCCACGACGAGGGGGATGGATTTGTTCAGACTTGTCAAAATCTCTTTCGTTACTTCCACCATCTGTTTTACTTCATCCCAGGAGACAGTCGGAGATTCTCCGGTCGTGCCGTTTACGACCAATCCCTGAATGTCGTGTTTGGCAAGATGGGTAACATATTTGCGATACGATTCAATGTCGAGCTTGTTGTCGTCCGAAAAAGGGGCAATTACCGGTATATAAATTCCTTGAACATGTTGTTCATTCATCATAATCAACTACCTCTTCCCGTTATATTGAAACTAATGTAACATAGGAACCAGCATCACAGTTACCTATAACAAATGATAGTTGTCATCAATATTTTCGATGAGGTGAGCAAGTTGGATTTAATCTATCTTCAGACATTCAGAGAAGTTGCCATTCGCGAGAGCTTCACTAGAGCTGCAGAAGTACTGGGTTATGCACAATCGAGTGTTACTACGCAAATTCAGAAGCTGGAAAAAGCATATCAAGTCAAACTGTTTGAACGCTACAGCAATAACAAGATTCGTCTGACTTCTGCCGGGGAAGAGTTGTTCAAGCTTGCCGGACAGATGTTGGAACTGTTTGAACAGTCCAAGGAAAAAATGGCGAAGCAGGGTGGTGGCTCCTTAACGATTGGTACGATGGACTCTATCGCTTCTTACTTTTTACCTCCATATATGCAAGCCACTCGTAAGGAATACCCTGATCTGAACATACGATTGCATACGAATCGTGAGGGGTTAATTTTGCATCAGGTCAGGGAAGGTGAAGCCGATATCGGACTTATTCTCGCAGATGATTCGAGCGATCCGGCTTTGCAGTGGATTACCATTCGCCAGGAACCGCTTTTGTTGATCGTCCATCCTCAGCATCCGCTGATCATCAAGGCGCAGATTGAATTGAATGATCTAAAGGATATGGAATGGATAATGCCTGAAGATACCTGCAATTACAGACAGCTGCTTGAAAGAGTGCTTCGCGGAAATTCAATCCCTTATCGGATCGGTCTGGAACTTGGCAATCCGGAGGCGATCAAAAGAAGTATTAAGTCAGGGGAGGGCATTTCGATTCTGCCGCAAATGGCTGTAATGGAAGAAATCGAGCGGGGAGAGTTGAAAGCCTTACCCCTTGAACATGCAGAGCTCCAACTCGAAATACAGCTCGTTCTTCATCCGAAGAAGTGGGTATCCAACGCGCTGCACGATTTTATGGAAAGCTTAAAAAAGTAAAGCGCTAAACTGATGGAGTTGGTTAGGAGAAGGAGGGATTGTGTTGCAGCAGCTCTTTAACGATCTGATCAAACAGGATGTAAAGCCGTTGCTTTCCAATTACGGTTATACAAAGAAGAGTTTAAATTTCAGTAGAAAAGCAGACGACCTTGTTTACATGTTCAATTTTCAAAAATCCTTTGGAAATTCGGCGGATAATGTCATGTTTTATGTGAACTGCGGCATTTACTCAGTGGAGTTAGCACAAATTCAATCAAAAGAGATTTTGACGGCACCCCTTGAACCCGAGTGTCACTTCAGAGCAAGAATCGGGGAAATTGTTCAGGCTGTTCCGGATCGATTCGCAGTTACTCCTGATACGAATAAGGATGATTTGATAGCAGTGCTGCTGCCCGGGTTGGAAGAAGTAATACGGTTCTTTGAAACGATGACCGATGCGAGATCCATTGTTGATTATTACATGTCAGGTCCCTTTTTGCATCTAAGTGAAGAGAGCTTCCATCTCCTTCTGAAATCCGGGGAGGTAACAGCCGCTAACCATTATTTGAGGGCTTTGCATGGAAAGTATGGAGCAGAACATCGTTGGACCATCTTTGAAAATAAATACAAGGCCATCTTCAATATATATGGAGTGAAATATGATGTGTCATAAGCTTGGACAGGAACAACTCCTATGAATCAATTTTTTAAAACGGAAGTAAAACAAAACGAAAGCCCATTGACTGGACTGGTCAACGGGCTTTCGTTTTATACTATGATTCAAATCCTTATTAAGACTTGGAGTTGGAATGATCTTTAGCGTGAAGCGTAGCAATCAGCTTCTCGCCCTCAACGTCGAGATTTGGTAGAATGCGATCCAGCCATTTTGGAAGTGACCAAGCCTTGTCACCGAAAATAGCCATGATGGCAGGAACCAATCCCATCCGAATAATGAAAGCATCAATCAGAATTCCTACAGCTAATGTAAAACCAATCTGTTTGATCATGACGTCATCTGTGAAGATGAACCCTGCAAATACCGAGACCATGATTACAGCTGCTGCAACAACTACGCGACTTACTTGATTATAACCATGAACAACAGACTCTGTTCCTCTGTGACCGTGTACGTATGATTCCCGCATCGAACTGACAAGGAAGACCTGATAGTCCATTGCCAAGCCATACAGGATACCTGTCACGATGATGGGCATAAAGCTCAGCAGCGGGCCGCCAGTGTCGAAACCAAAGAGCGAATGGAGCCAGCCCCATTGGAATACAGCAGTAGTGATCCCGAAAGTAGCCAGAATGCTAAGAAGGAAACCGATAGTTGCTTTAATTGGAACGATGATCGAACGAAATACCAACAGCAGAATGATAAGCGACAGCAAGATAATAATTCCTACATAGATAGGGAATACCTGCGCTAATTTCGCTGACATATCAATGTTAACGGCAGTGAATCCCGTAACACCAATCTTAACGTCATTCGTCTTCGCAACGCTCGATTCAGTAGATCGTAGTTCATTCACCAAATCTTTGGTGATTTTATCGTTAGGACCTGTGCCGGGAATAAGACTAAAGATAGCCAGATCTTCTGTCATGCCTAGCGGTGTAACCTGTGCAACGTTATTTTGGCTTTGGAGTTCCTTCATGACATTGCCCAAGAGTTCCGGAGTCACCTGCGCGGAAGAATTGTTAGGCTCCGCGACCAGAATAAGTGGTCCGTTAAATCCTTCTCCAAAGCCTTCGGATATTGCGTCATAACCCTGTCTTGCTGTCGTGTCCAGATTAGCTGAAGAAGCTCCCGGAATACCCATTTCCATTTTTGTTATAGGAGTGGCTGCCGCGCCAAGAAGCACGACGATGGCAATAATTGTGATCCAACGATACTTGATAACGAATTTCACCCATCTGTGAGCGATCCCGTGGCCAGCCGCTTTAGGATGTTTTGTACTTTTCTCGCGTGCTTTAGTGGAACAGATGCGTTCACCCACCAATCCAAGTAAAGCGGGCAATAGAGTAAGGGCAACAAATACATTAATAAGAACGGTAGCTGCGGCAACTAAAGCCATCGTAGATAAGAATGTGAGGCCGATGACAAGCATACCGCAAAGTGCAATAATAACGGTTAATCCAGCAAAGAATACAGCGCTACCCGATGTGCCAATCGCTCTTGCTGTTGCTTCTTGTGCGCTCAAGCGCTGATCAATAATCATTCGGCGCTGGCGATTAACAATGAAGAGAGCATAATCGATTCCGACGGCCAGACCAACCATGAGAGCCAGGACGGAAGTGACACTCGGCATTTCTATAAATTTGGAGATCGAGAATGCACCACCCACTCCAATGGCAACGCCGAGGAGTGCGGTGACAAGTGGCAGACCTGCCGCAACAACGGAACCCAAGGTGATTAACAAAACAATGACAGCAATGATCAGTCCAATAATCTCTGCCGAGCCTACTCCAATAGCTACTGTTTTGAGCGTTTCGCCCGGTAACACGGTGATGTTGGTCCCTTGTTGGGCAGACATAACGGAGTCAATTACAGAATCAAATACATCTTGCGTAATTGCAGACTGCTCAATGGTAAACTGAAATTGAAACAGAGCAACTTTACCATCAGAAGAGAGAAGGACACCAGGTACAGGAACGCCATCCACCATTAGAGGTCCATAGGGAGGAGGTGAGGCTGTTGCTGATTGCTGCATATTGGCAGCCTGAGCCATGTCTGCGGATGCACCCGAACTGCCAGCTTCAGCTGCATAATCGGCAGGATTAATCACATCCTTCAATCCGTATACTTCACTAACAGCTTTCATCACTGCAGCCAAACGTTCAGGCGTATCCAGACGCTCGTTGTCAGGTGCTTTGAACACAACACTTCCTTGCCCGCCGGAGGCGGCTGGTAATTCTTTAGCTAATTGATCCAAAACCTTTTGTGATTCTGTGCCTTCAATTTTCATTTCAGAACTAATATGAATGCCATTGATGCTGATCATAGAAATGACAACACCCAGAATCAATACCCACCCGATGATGAAATACCCCGGTTTACGAAAAGCCGTTTTCCCCAATCTATACAATAATGTAGACATATCTCTAATTTTACACTCCCTCTATGGTGATTATGGGTTGCTAGCGCATTAGAATCCTTTGCGCAAATGACCAAACATGGTTTCTAAAAACTCATCGAATGCTACAGCTTCAGTGCTAGGGTGGTCCGTTTTCTTTTGTCCAGGGAGCAGCACATTAAGCCTTCCGTCAATTAAAGGAAGAATAATCCCGTAAACTGCGTTTATAAGTAGATAAGTATATACCTCGTCATCATTTCCATTGGACAAGTCTAACAATGTTTCTTGCGCAGTCGTCTGCATATGATGCAGTACCCCGAGGAAATGCGGTTCTAACACCGGATATTTTTTCGAAAGTAACAAAAGTTCTCGCAATCTTCCTATGAGATCCGCTGTAAGCTGCATCTGGATAAGTTGATACAGAACGTCAAGCAAGGAGGTATTTGGGGGAATCATGGTAAGTAAATTCTCAAACTCAGCAGTATTGTGAACAGCTGTAGCTCCCATCGCAACAGCTTCTTCCTTGCATGTGAAATAGTTTGCGAAAGTTCTTCTGGAGTAACCGGCTTTTTGCACGATATCTTCAACAACGAAGCCATCCAGACCATGTTCAAGTGCAAGTTCAAATGCTGCGATCGCCAGCGATTGCTCTGTCGCTTCTTTTTTTAAATGCCGCAAAGTTGGTTTGGCCATCATTTTCCGCTTATGCGTACACCTCCGTCATGGTTGTTTCGGGAGGGAAGCAATTGTAAGTTGTTAACTTCATTATGGTTTTACACGACTCCTTTCTCAGGATCATCTTAACTTAAATTTGCCCTTTAGGCAAATTTGCTCAAAGGGAAAGTTATTACCTTTGCGATAAACGTAAAACTTCGTTCGTTGTTCATAGATGAGATGTTTCATTCAACCGAGGGGTTTATTTGAAAAGCAGAAAGAGCCCTGTAAAGAGCTCTTTGATCTAGCATGGTATGAACGATGTTTTTTCCTAAACGGAATGAATCCATTCAGCAATGTCTTGTATCACTTTCTTATCTACATGTTGTGCAACTTTGTATTCTTTTTTCATTTTTAATATTTCCCCATAAACAGCTGGCATAAATAAATGATTTAAGTGGGGATAAAGTTTAAACGTTACGTTAGGCTTTTCTCCCAACAAGTCTTGGTAACCCTTAAAATCTTTGTCTACGGATACATGAAAATCTTGATCTCCCTGCAAAATGAGTACGGGTTTATCTAATACGTTAAGGTAATTAATGGATGGATGTTCTCCCATTTCCTTGAAGTAGAAGGCTCTGGAATATTTACCCAAAACGACAGTTGATTTTGCTTCTGCATCACTTAACGTATAGATTTTATTAAACTTGGTTGATAGTGCTGCTATTTGTTTCTTCGCAATCATTTTCAAAAACAGATTCAACGAGTTCAAAACATCGTCATTTTGGTCCATCAAAATCTCTTCGAATTTTCGTGGAGATCCACCCATAATAATGATACCAGCAAAATGTCCACCTTCTGCATCAATTCGTGGAGCTAACATCCCGCCTAAACTATGACCTATAATGAATATTTGGTTGGTATTAATACGCGAGTCCTGACGCAATAAGTCAGCTGCGAGGATAGCATCCTCAATGGTTTCTTCTTTAACGGATAAGCTGGTATCGTTTTTCATTTCTTTTCCATAGACGAGTGTTCTTTTGTCATATCGCAGCACGGCGATTCCTTTGTCAGACAATCCTTCTGCAAGGTCTTTAAAAGGGAAGTTATTCCCCACCTTTTCATCCATATCCGCAGGGCCAGAGCCATGCACCAATACCACGGCCGGAACTTTTGACGAGCCATCCTCCGGCAGTGATAACATTCCATTTAGAGGATATTTCGTTTCTTTGCCAATAATTATTTTTTCGTTCATTCCCATAACCTATAACCTCCGATCAGCATGTTTATTCAATAAATCTATTCATTTTTTGAACTAATCGTTGAAATTCGGGAACTTCATGTAACGAATTGAACGCTGGATTCATCAGAACATCCCTCATCATGCTATTCTTGATAACTTGCTCGCTGCGTGGTGCGGAGACGTCGAAATCGTTCAGCCACGGATCAATCAGGTCAAAAAAGGAATCTCCACGAAGCTCAAAAGGAAAGAATCCTTTCACGCAGGTATCTACATATTTTTCAAGGAGTTCAATCGATTTCTCAGGGGATTTGTTCACGCAATATAGATGAGCACCTAGTGCATAAAGCAGGACGACATTGTTTGGATTTAATCGCTCCATATCAAAAATCCGTGCAAAATCGGACGCTCTCATAAAAGCAGCTTCGGCTTTTTCGATAGTATTAATATTTAATTGCAGGACGTTCAGCAGCCCTTGAAAGACTGCCATTACGTGCTGATAGAGTTCAGCCTGCAAGGTTTCTTTGGCTTTGTCGATGTTGCCCATAAGCTGATATGCCTGTGAAATTAATACACCTTTTGGCATCATGGGCCGCACAGTCTCCCCAAGCAAATCTAACACCCGCTGCGGGTCCCTGAGAGCCAGACAACAAACCGACTGATACATAACCGCATCGTTGGAAAGCTGCATGTCGCCACTTTCGGCCTCAATCCGTTCACATAGCGTCATGGTTTCGTTAAGAAGCGCCTCTTTTTGCTCCTGTGTTCTCGCCAGCGTGAAGTGATTGGTGTACAGCCTGACCATCTGCAATAAGAGTGGGAAGCAGGCGTAATATTTCTTGATGATCGCTGCACATTCAGCAATTACATCATCAAAAGGGAGAGAAGCAAAATCGTTGGCCAGTTTGGTGTAGAGCTTTGCGATGTCCGACTGCTTCATTTGCGGGGAATAACCCATCAAGTCGTCAATGCTAATGTTAAAATAGGCCGCAAGCCGCGGCAGAAATGTGATATCGGGATAGCTTTGTCCCGTTTCCCATTTGGAAACAGACGCTTTGGAAACACCGATAAATGCAGCAACTGCATCCTGTGTTAATCCTTTTTCTCTGCGTTTTGCGACTAGAATCGATGCCAAATTAATTTCGTTCATCAACGTCACCTCTGCTTATGATTATACGGTTTATAAAATCAACTCCCAAGCGACTTGTCGTTGACTTGTATTAAAAAAATCAACCAATGGGAAACTTGATAGGTAAGGGTTATCGATCCCGGTAAAGTTAAGTTAATTCAATATATCCATAGGAACGACTAACTTTTGATCATGAGATAGTCCGAAGTAATAATATTTATGCTATACTGTCAACGTAAAAGGGAGGTGCTTTACTGATGGAGAATCTGTTAAGATTGTCTGTGACTTTCTTCACTTGTGCAAAGCCAGTATTGGAAAAGCGTTACTTTGCATGGGGCTAAATTTTTTCTAACGCTAAATAAGCTTATCTAATATTTTGGCTTTGCACCTTATTTTCTAAAATAAGGAGTGAAGCAGAGTGAGATATACAAACGCTAAAAAAATATTACCCGAAAAGTTAATAATAATGATTCAAGAGTATGTCCAGGGAGAGACGATTTACATTCCGAAACAGGAAAAGGAATATAGCCATTGGGGAAGCTTGAGTGGCGGAAGGCAGTGGTTAGATCACCGAAATGCCACTATTAGACAAGCTTTTAAGAATAATAGCAGCATTGAGCAACTTGCTAAGGACTACTTTCTCTCTGTTGAAACCATTAAGAAAATTGTTTATTCCAAAAATAAGTAGTACACGACACTGATGAAGAAATTCATCAGTGTTTTTTTATGTCAAAAACGATTCTAACTTATTGTTTTCATTTGAATAGCTTAGTGCGCTCTTTACAATAGGATTAGGCAGAAGGGAAGTCGATACGGTGAGAGAAAGTGTAACTTTTGATTAGAATTCAAATCGGGAATACTGGAACCATTGGAGCGAGCAGCACTTCATTGAACATGATTAAGAGAGCGAGGAAACGGTAAATATGAATGAACCAAAAAGCAGAAGCAGACATCTGATCGATCAGGAGATCATAGGTGCGATTGAATTAATCCCAACCACCGATCTTTCCGCTGCCACACTAATGGAAGCACGGAAAAGTCAAACAGAAATGATGCCGCAAATCGATGTAACACAGTTGTTTCCAGTCACATTCGAAGAAAGGGAGATACCAAGTTATTTTGGTGGTCCTGATATTCGTATAGAAATTATTAAACCCGGCCAACCAAAGTACAGTAAGTTGCCGTTATATTATTCGATTCATGGTGGCGGAATGGTTATGGGCAGTCCGGTCGGTGAACGCCAAAGCAATGCGGCACTGGCTGTGCAACATGGTTTTTGCTGTGTATCTGTTTACTATCGGCTAGCGCCTGAACATATTCAGCCAAGTCAATTACAGGATTGTTATTCTGGCCTGAAATGGTGCATCGAGCATGCCGAGGAATTAGGGATCGATACCGAGAAAGTCGCTCTTGCGGGCAGCAGCGCTGGCAGTGGTTTAGCGGCAGGGCTAGCCCTGTACATTCGCGACCAGAAGGAATTCGACATCCACCATCTAAGACTGCGAAGTCCAATGCTCGATGATCGTACGAGTATTTTGCCAGGTCATCCATATGCAGGTGAGTTTGTTTGGACCAAAAAAAGCAATTATTTCGGCTGGAAATCAGTATTAGGTCACGAACCCGGACAAGAAGAAACAAGTGAATATTACGTGCCAGCGCGTGCAAAATCTCTTGCCGGTTTGCCACCCACGTATATGAGCATAGGCAGCGTTGATCTGTTTATAGATGAAACCTTATTATTTGCCAAACAACTTGCCTTTGACGGTGTGTTAATTGAATTGCAAGTACTCCCTGGATACCATCATTTGGCTCCAATGTTTCCGAATGCACATTTTTCTCAAATAGGTGCCAACTCTAGTGAGTATGCCTTGTTGAAAGCTCTGGAGCTACTTTGATTATAAGATTAATTTAGAGGTGGAATCGGAACCGTGACAATAGGTGGCAAACAGTACAGAAGATATAAGTTAAAGCTTTGAAAGATAAAAGTCGCATTGATGCGGCTTTTTTTGTTTCGTCGGGGACAAGAACTCGGCCTTTTACCACCCAAGCATAGTTTAGATAATTGTGCATATCGAATTTGTAACTTGTGTATTTAACTTTTCTTAAATCCTTGCTACACTTTGTTTTGATAATGAGAATCATTATTGATAAATGACGCCTGAATATAGAAGGTAGGGCTTTCTTGGCGCACATCAATGATCAGAAATAAGAAAGGTTGGTAGAAATGACTTCAAACAAGCAACTATGTATTGGATTGTCCTTGAATGCAACATGGAATAAAGGTGACGGTTGGCGGCACCCGGATAGCGGAGTGGAGCAGACAGGAAGCATTGACTATTATATTCATTGGGCAAAAATGGCGGAGAACTCGAAGCTCGATTTTCTTTTCAGAGCTGATTATCTGTATATTAGCCCGCAGATGTTAGGCGATTCTTCTAATTTCGGCAGCCCGGATCCTACTTTGTTTTTTGCAGCAATAGCTCGTGAGACCAACCGGATTGGACTGGTTACGACCATTTCCACCACGTTTAATCCACCGTATGTGGTTGCCCGGCAGCTTCAATCCTTGAACTGGCTAAGTAATGGTCGTGCTGGATGGAATATTGTCACTTCTATTGAAGGTGCTGAAAATTTTGGCAATTCACCTATGCCATCACCGGAAGACCGGTATGCGAAGGCAATAGAATTTACGGATGTGGTATGCAAGCTTTGGGATAGTTTTCCGAATGAAGCTATTGTTATTGACCGTGAGTCAGGCATGTTTGCTGATAAGAAAAAAGTGACTGCTATTCATCATTCTGGTGAATTTTTCAATGTTAAAGGGCCGCTTACTTTACCTTCTCATCCATCGGGAACCATTCCTCTGTTTCAAGCTGGTGCTTCGGATATTGGAAGGAATTTTGCCTCTTCCGTAGCAGATGCTATTTTTGCGGCTATGCCGGATCTTGAATCGGGCGTGGAATTGCGAACTGATTTGAGAAAAAGAGCTGTAGAACATGGGCGTGATCCGAACACGATTAAAGTTTTGCCGGGGTTATATTTTTTCCTGGCAGATACGCACGAAGAAGCGCTTGAATTACATAAGGCTGCTCATGCCCATTTAAGTCTTGAGCGCAGACATGCCTCTCTGCAATCGTTGATGGGGCTTGATTTAAGAGGTTTTCCCTTGGATCAACGCGTAACGGAGGATATGCTGCCTGATCCGGATCAGGCTGTTCGCAGTCGTACACATGCCGAGCTGCTACGAAGATATATTACAAAATACCAGCCTACAGTGAAAGATATTCTGAATCGGCCAGAGGTTGTTGGATCTGCCCATTGGGTATCTGTTGGAACAGTCGAGACCGTAATGAATGATATTATTGAGCGGGTTGAGGCAGGTGCTATTGATGGATTCATCGCCCTGCCAGGCGGTTCAGAAAAATCGATGGAAATATTTTTTGAAAAGCTGATTCCGAAGCTGGTTGAAAGAGGGCTTTTCAGAAGTGAATATACAGGGGAAACATTGCGCGATCATTTAGGGGATGCATAAAACATTGAATACACAGTAATTGGGAGGACATATGAAAAGACTAACCGGATTGATTTTATCTGTAGTTATACTCGCAGGGGGGATACTGGCTGGATGTTCTGAAAAACCCGTTGCAGTAACTCCTGAGGCCAGCAAGATCGAGGGTGAAGGATGGCCAAGAAACATTAAGGATGCCAGCGACAATGGTGTGGTGCTTGAGAAACGACCAGAGCGTGTAGCGGTGCTGCATCCCTTGTACTTAGATTACTTTTTTGCTCTGGATACGCCTCCAATTTCATCCATAAGCGCGACGGAAGCGATGGAGAAGTTTGCTACTTTACAGCCTTACGCCGGCTCTGCTGATATTATTGATTTGGGCAGCGATTCAGCGAATTTGGAAAAGATTATTGAGGCTCAGCCTGATGTGATTGTAACCTTTAAGGGGTCTGTGGATACCATTTATGATGAGTTGAACAAGATTGCTCCAGTCATTTTGATCGACTACACCGATACTTGGGAAAATACAACGATGCTGCTCGCAGAGGTTGTTGGAAAAGAAGAACTTGCAGAACAATTGATTAAGGAAACCCAGAAAATGATAGCAAAAACGAAAGATCAGTTAGGTACTCTTGAGGATAAGACCTTTGCCTTGTTGCGAGTTGATGGAAAAGCCAATTTTAATGCTCAAGGATCTAAAAATACAATGTACTACAATCAAACTGCAGGCTTTGGATTGTTGGCACCGAAGGGATATCCTGAGGGTGGCGAGGCGCTTACGCTGGAGGGGCTATACGACATGAATCCCGATTATATTATTATTCAGCATGATATTGACGTTGCAAAGGCAGCCGTGAAGGAAAAGCAATCTTCGAAGGTATGGAACTCACTGGAGGCCGTAAAAAACAACCATGTTCTTATATTTGATAATTCCCTCAATAGTGCGAGTGTCCTGGCTGTCCGTTTGGCCTCAGAGTATTTTCTGAAATTGGCTGAACAATAATGGTTACCCAAAAAGTCCGATTGCTGAAACTGAGCGCAATCGGACTTTTTGATGTCAGAAGACAAGTATTTAGTCGCATTCGAAGTTACGTAATTGGCAGTTCATTTGAGTTCATTTTTTGGTCTGAAGGCGATAACCGCTTGGAGTTAGGCCGCAACACCGGCGGAAATTTTGTGAGAAGTAGCTTTGAGAGGAAAAACCAGTGGATTCCGCAACTTGAGCAATGGTAAGATCTGTGGTTTCCAGCAGCTCCTTGCTCGCACGAATCCTGACCTCATTGAGATAATTAATAGGTGACAACCCGTAATATTTAGCGAAAGTATGTGCCAGATAATATTTGCTGATATGCGCCTTTTCCGCAAGAGAGTGGAGCGAGATTTCCTCAGCATAGTTCGAGTCGATATGTCGCTTGATCCGGCTGCATATCTTGTCAGCCCTTTGCGTGGTTACAACAGAGAAGGGATGACCAGATCTTCGCATCAAACTAATGATGACAATCTCAAGTAAGTTTTGACAGACGTCCTCATAGTTCTCATTCTTGTTTTCGGTTTCCGAAAGCATAGCGTTGAAATACAACAAGAGTTCATTCCTTTGTTTTGAATAATTGATGATTTCATGATTACGGGTTCCACTTTTCTTTCCAAAATCAAAACTCATCCCCTCAACCCCAAGCACTACATATTCCAAAGGGTCACTGCCAATGGATACTTCAGTATGCTCTACGTTCGGGTTCACAATGACCAGATCGTCCTGCTGCACGGAAAAAATCTCATCCTCTACGATGAAATTTCCTCGTCCACTTCGGACATAAAACAGCTCGGCGAAGCTATGTGAATGACGAATGCTGAACCAATCCCCTTCATAAATGGAAGAGCTAACATAGATTAACTTTGCGGGAATCTCTCCACGTCCCTTACCAGGGAGCCAATAGCGTACATTTCCCATCAGCAATCCGTCCTTTCCTCAATCTCATAAAGTGAAAAACAGTTAAACCAATTTCAACGTTTTATGCTCTGAAAAAATTGTTAATTTATAAATTTATTATATTAGCAAGATATATAAAATCAACGACAACATGTATGTAGATATAAAGAGGCCGTTAAGATAAATTAGAAAGGCGAGAAGGATGTAAGCGGTTACGAACAATCAATAAATATAGGGGGAATGGATTTATGAAAAAGATTTTTAGCCTTGCAATCACGGCAGCATTGACTCTTAGCTTGGCAGCCTGCGGCAGCTCTTCTGAAAATGGCTCCGATTCAACAAAGGATTCATCCAACACAAACTCGGCAACGTCTACGGAACAACGTACTCTTAAGCTAGCTGCTTTGGAAACCGCTTACGGAGCTGATGTATGGAAGGAAATTACGGCTGCCTTTGAAAGCGCCAACCCTGGTGTGAAAGTCGAAACGACGATTGACAAAAATATTGAAGATGTCATTGGGCCCAGCATGAAATCTGGTGAGTTTCCTGATGTTATCCATTTGGCCACGGGCCAGCCGAAGGGCTTGACTGAAACCTTTGTAAAGGATAATAACCTAACTGACCTTTCAGATGTGCTGTCCATGACCATACCCGGCGAAAGTGTAACCGTCAAGGATAAGCTCATTCCAGGTTTCACTGATACAACGATCACGAATCCGTATAACGATGGAAAGACCTATCTGATGCCTATGTTCTACAGCCCAACCGGTCTGTTCTATAACGAGGGATTGTTTGAACAAAAAGGTTGGAAAGTTCCTACAACTTGGGACGAAATGTGGGCTCTAGGTGATCAAGCTAAAGCCGAGGGGATTTCACTATTTGCTTATCCGACTTCAGGTTACTTTGACTCTTTCTTCTATGCCTTGCTCAACGAGGTGGGCGGCGCGGATTTCTTCACCAAAGTAACACATTACAACGAGGGCATTTGGCAAAGCCCAGAAGCTCAACAAACCGTCGAACTGATCGGTAAACTGGCTGCTTACACGGAAAAAACGGTTCCCGCAAATGCCAACAAAGATAACTTTACCAAAAACCAACAACTAATTCTGGACAATAAAGCACTCTTCATGCCTAACGGTACTTGGGTTGTTGGCGAAATGAGCAAAGCTCCGCGAGCAGAAGGCTTTAAATGGGGTTTCACAGCTCTTCCAGCAATAAAAGACGGTGGAGACCGTTATTCTTATACTTTCTTCGAACAAATTTGGATTCCTGCCAAAGCGGAAAACGCGGATCTGGCAAAACAATTTATTGCTTATCTTTATTCCGATGAGGCAGCAGCTATCTTTTCAAAGGTTGGCGCGATTCAACCGATCAAAGGTATGTCCGACAAATTGGATGGAGACAACAAGCTTTTCTACAGCATCTATGACAATGGTGCAAAGGCTGCTATGGGTGCATTTGCAACAACAGACCCTGTCGAAGGGGTGAATATATCGGATGCAGTGTTTGCTTCCATTGACTCCCTTGTAACAGGTGCTAAAACACAGCAGCAGTGGGTTGAGGGAATCATTAAAGCAAGCGACGCCTTGCGGGGAGCATTGAAATAATAAAGAGGCCGAGGCCCTGATCATGTATCAGGATCATGGTGGGCGGAACTGCGCTGACCACCATGATCTGACCTTTGGGGGGAGAGAGAAAGTCATGGATATGAAAAAAGGAAGAGCACGTTTTATTTTCTTCTGTCTAGCACCTGCCGTCCTCCTTTTTGCAATTTTTTTAATTATTCCTACGATCGATGTCTTTCGGATGTCATTGTACAAGTGGGGCGGCTATACCGATAACAAAACCTTCGTAGGTTTGCAGAATTTCAATAAGCTGTTTCATAGCGACAAGTTTTATCAGACCTTTCAAAACAGTGTTCTGCTCATTGTTCTTGTTACAATCGTGACCTTTGCTCTGGCACTTCTGTTTGCATCGATGCTCACACGTGAAAAACTCAAGGGGCAAAACTTTTTACGCGTAATCTTCTATATTCCTAACATTCTGTCTGTGGTTGTCATCAGTGCGATCTTCTCAGCGATTTACGATCCGAACAGCGGGCTTTTGAACTCATTACTAAAGCTGTTTCGCGGGTTACAAGCAGAGCCCGTCCTATGGTTAGGAGATCAGAAAGTGGTTATTTTCAGTCTTGCAGGCGCGATGATCTGGCAGGCGATCGGCTATTACATGGTGATGTATATGGCTAGTATGGCCAACATTCCAGAGAGCTTATATGAATCGGCAGGACTTGAGGGGGCAGGGCGAATGGCTCAGTTTTTCCAGATCACCATCCCGTTAATCTGGACGAACATACGGACGACGCTCACCTTTTTCATCATCAGTACGATTAACATGAGCTTTTTGTTCGTAATGACGATGACAAGCGGCGGTCCCGACGGTGCCACCGAAGTGTTCCTTAGTTATATGTATAAAGAAGCTTATACTAATTCCTCTTATGGCTATGGGATGGCCATCGGTGTAATTGTGTTCCTGTTCTCGTTTGCGCTTGCTGGGATCCTAAACGCAGTTACCAGACGAGAGCATTTGGAATTTTAGGAGGGGACAAGATGAATACAAACAACCGCTCACGGAGAGGTGTTAGTGACAAATTATATAAGGGCTTCATTTACGTTATACTGATCGCTTTAGCCATCCTCATCCTCATTCCAGTTCTATGGGCATTTATGGCCTCGATCAAACAAGATAGTGAGTTTTACGGCAGCCCCTGGACACTGCCCGCCGGGATGCATCTACAGAACTTTGCAGATGCATGGCTGAAGGCCAAAATGGGTTCTTTTATGCTCAATTCCGTATTGGTGACGGTAATCGCACTGGTGCTTCTGCTTATGGTGGCATTGCCTGCGTCCTATGTGCTTTCTCGTTTTAAATTTAGAGGGAACGGATTCTGGAATATGATGTTTATGGCGGGTTTGTTTATTAATATCAACTATATCATTGTTCCTATCTTTCTGATGCTTAACAACGGCGACAAGATGCTCCGCGGCATTCTGGGGCACCCCATCTTGCTGAACAACCTGTTTATTCTTGCAGTGGTATATGCTGCGATGGCCCTGCCATTCACCATCTATCTCATGTCGGGATATTTTAAATCGCTGCCCAAAGAGTTTGAGGAAGCGGCCTCGGTGGACGGTGCTGGCTATTTCCGTACTATGGTGCAAGTCATCATGCCTATGGCCAAACCCAGCATCGTAACGGTTATTCTGTTCAATTTCCTGTCCTATTGGAACGAATATATCATCTCCATGACACTCCTGACCAAACCCACCCTTAAGACATTGCCTGTCGGCTTAATGAACCTGATGGCAGCGCAAAAATCCGCTGTTCAGTATGGTCAGATGTATGCAGGACTGGTGCTGGTCATGCTTCCAACCTTGATTATATATATTCTGGTACAAAAAAAGCTAACCCAAGGCATGACAATGGGCGGGCTGAAAGGGTAAGGTGCGATGATGGAAGACTTTACAAAGAATTATTTGCGTAATTTGTTGATGCTGATTGTTTTTATCGTCGGTATTGGATTGGTAATTATCGGCCAAAAGAACATTGGAGCCCCCGGACTGGGTCTGATGTTGCTTGGGCTTGCTATGCTGATTGGTCTGCTGTGGCTATATAACCGAAAATATAAATAGAGGAGTTTTCAACGATGAGTACCAAAAGAGGACGTGTAACGATCCCTACTGATTTAGACGTTATTCCGCAAACCCTGGAGATCATGAAACGCTGGGGAGCCGACGCTGTGCGCGACTGTGATGGAACCGACTTTCCCGCCGAGCTGCGGGATATCGATGCCAAGGTCTATTCCACCTATTATACAACCCGCAAGGATAACGTATGGGCAAATGCCAACCCTGATGAGATTCAACAAATGTATTTGATGACCCCCATTCATACGGCTGAAGGCGATAGCATGTCCATTTCCCTTATGAAGGGGATTTATGTCGACATGCTCAAAGTGAATTGTCGAGATGATATTCAGCGTTGGTGGGAAGTCATCAATCGTACAACCGGCGAGGTTGTTCCGACCGAACAATGGAACTATGACGACAAAATCGGTGATGTGACCATCACAACCCAGCCGTTCCATGACTATACCGTTAGTTTCTTGGCTTATATTATGTGGGATCCGGTTCATATGTACAATGCGGTCACCAATGAATGGAAAGATGTCGAGCATCAAATTACCTTTGATGTTCGTCAACCGAAGACTCGTAAGTACACGATGGAGCGAGTCCGCAATTTTATCGAAGATCATCCTTATGTCAATGTGATTCGGTATACAACCTTTTTCCACCAATTCACCTTGGTTTTTGATGAGCTCGCTCGTGAAAAATATGTGGACTGGTACGGCTATTCAGCCTCAGTAAGTCCTTATATCCTCGAACAGTTTGAGGAAGAGATCGGTTACCGATTCAGACCTGAATTTATTATCGACCAAGGTTACTACAACAACACCTATCGAATTCCTACGAAAGAGTTCCGTGATTTTCAAGCATTCCAGCGCCGTGAAGTGGCGAGGCTTGCCAAAGAAATGGTCGATATTACCCATGAATGCGGCAAGGAGGCCATGATGTTCCTGGGTGATCATTGGATCGGCACAGAGCCTTTCATGGAGGAATTTGCATCAATCGGTCTGGATGCCGTAGTTGGCAGTGTAGGTAACGGTTCAACACTAAGACTGATCAGCGATATCCCAGGCGTGCAATATACGGAAGGCCGTTTCTTACCTTACTTTTTCCCGGATACCTTTCATACAGGCGGGGACCCTGTAAAGGAAGCCAAAGTAAATTGGGTCACCGCGCGACGTGCGATTCTCCGCAAACCGATCGATCGGATTGGCTACGGCGGATATCTTAAGCTAGCCCTTGATTTTCCCGAGTTTATTGAATATGTAGAAAGCGTTACGGATGAGTTCCGTACGCTCTATGACAATGTACAGGGAACGACGCCGTATTGCATCAAGTCGGTAGCCGTGCTTAACTGTTGGGGCAAAATGCGGGCCTGGGGCAACCATATGGTCCATCATGCACTCTATTACAAGCAAAATTACAGTTATGCCGGTATTATTGAAGCTCTTTCTGGCGCACCTTTTGATGTAAAATTCATCAGCTTCGACGATATCAAAGAAAACCCTTCCGTCCTGGATGATATTGACGTCATATTAAACGTCGGAGATGCAGATACGGCCTATACGGGCGGAGAATGGTGGCTGGATACGGATATCGTTACCACTGTAAAAAGGTTTGTTTATGAAGGCGGTGGCTTTATCGGTGTTGGCGAACCCACAGCACACCAAGCGAACGGGCGCTTTTTCCAACTGGCCAATATTCTCGGTGTAGAGGAAGAACGCGGTTTTACGTTAGGTTATGACAAATATAACTGGGATGAGCATGAACATTTCATTACGGCAGATTGTAAAACCAATCCGGATGGAAGCAAGGAAATCGACTTTGGAGAAGGCAAAAAAAATATTTTTGCCCTTGAAGGCACTACGATTCTCCGTCAAACGGACAAGGAAGTCCAACTCGCGGTGAACGAATTCGGTGACGGGCGAAGCGTATATATAAGCGGTTTACCATACAGCTTCGAGAACAGCCGCTTGCTGTACCGTGCGATCCTCTGGAGCGCCCGCAGCGATCAGGAGCTGAACAGCTGGTTCAGTGAGAACTATAATGTTGAGGTTCATGCTTATGTGGAAAAGGGCAAATACTGCGTGGTGAATAATACGTATGAGCCACAGGAGACCGTCGTTTACCGCGGTGATGGCTCCAGCTTCTCACTGAAGCTGGATGCAAATGAGATCAAGTGGTACGAAATATAAAAATCCAGCATTCTATTGTAGGAGGAATGATTTGATGCTCAGCAAAAATAATAAAATGATATTCAAATTATGGATTTGGATGATGGTTTTATTGGTTGCTTCAAGTCAGTTGATGGTACTCCCAAGCAATACTGCTCATGCTAATTCAGAAGAACTTGATGATTTGCCGATTGTGTCACAGGAAAAAACGATCGAAAGCATTCCTCCGATTAATGTTGAAACATTCGTTGATGAGCAGCCAGTAATCCCATCAGTAATACAAGCAGTATACAGTGACAGCACTACCGCAGAAGTCATGGTGAGCTGGGATTCAATCGAATCTTCTAACTATGAGCAGGTAGGGACATTTACCGTAAAGGGATCTGTAGAGGGAACGAGTATTAAAGCTGAAGCTGCAGTCACGGTTCTTGAAAAGAGTAAGGAAACAACAGGAAATGTAGATATAGGTACATTCCTGGATGAATTAAAAAATAATGTTCCAAGTAGCCAAGAGGTTGTTTCCTACACAAACAACTATCAGTCTATGGAACCGGAAGCCATGACTTTCGTCAAAGGAAATGGAACAACTTCAGTAAACAATGGATTGACAGTAACAATTAACAATCTGGGTGGCAGTGGAGCTATAGCCACATGGGATAAGGCTCCCTGGCTCTCCGGAGGAATCATAGATACAACGATGCGTTATAACAGCACAAATCAAAGCAATATTGGATTTGTTCTAGGATCTAATGATAGTAACCAAGGCGTAGCTATTCGTTATGATGCCGGCACAACATGGGTTATTCAGAGTCCGGATGGTACAAGTAAGTGGGAAACATTTGACGGACCAGAACTAAAAATGGACACAGATTATCACATTCAGATCGGCTTTCATGGTACGAAGCTTTTGATCATTGTAGACGACGTGACTTATTACAATAAGAATACTGATTTATTGAGTTCGTTATCCGGATTAGGGCAGATCGGGCTGTATAAGCGCTATGCTACAGGAGAGATTGCGATCAAAAGTTTGCGAATTGAAGGTGTGGGGACGAAGGAGAAACCTGCAAACATTGTTAATTATGTTCAAGATTATGAAGACACAAATTATACACCCCATTGGTCGGGGCTGAAAGCTACGGTTGTGACGGATATTACGGGCAATAAAGTTCTTTCCCTTAAAAAAGGATCTAGTGAACGAGGTGTGGATCTGGATTCGCCACAAATTCAACAAGGAACTCTTTCGTTAGATTTCAAACTGGTTAATCCGGACAAATTGGTTAGCGGACAAGGATTTGCTTTTGGTTTCAGAATGAATGATTCAGCAAGTATTTTCAATGAACTAGGGGTTGATCCAAGCAGCTGGATACCGGAGTCCAATACGGGCTGGGGAGATAAGCAAGAGATTCCTTATCCGATTCAAGGGCGTTGGAACAATCTCATGTTTAATTTTAATGGTAAGAAAATAACGGTTTTTTTGAATAAAAAGCGGATTGGCGACATTTCGTTTGAACAGTATTCTGAAGCAGCTGGACGTTTCGGACTTCGCATTAGAAGCACTGTAGAGCTACAAATCGACAATGTGCAGTATACGAATCAGATCATTGAACCCAAACAAATTGCACAATACAGTAATGATTTTGAGGATGGAATTAAAGGGACTTGGACTGGTGCTGATTCCACTATTATTACCGAAGGTAGTAATCGGGTCTTGAGACTTTCCAATATCAAAGACAACGTAATGAACTTGGATGCACCGTCCTTGCAAAGCGCCACATATATGTTGGATGTGAAGCCAGCAACAACGGATATCGGATTTGTTATAGGTGAGGGTGCTATTGTTAAATATGAGGGCACGAAATGGGTATTGTTGAATAAGGATGGAACCAGCACTGACTTTGTCATTTCTGATGCGATGGAATTCAATCCTTTACCTAATACATGGAACAAAGTTGGACTTCAATACTCTGATCATTCTGTAATCTTAAGTATTAATGGTGCTACATTGCATGCCAACTTACCGGCAGGGCAGCAATTCGGGGAAGGGTCTTTTGGGATAGTTGCGCAGAATTACATGTATATTGATAATATTGTTTTTACTGAAGAATTCCTTGATATGAATACGTCTTCACCGCATGCCGGTAAACTGAGATATGAAGAGTATTATGAAGGTGATCCAATCGTGAATTGGGAAGGATTCAAGGATACGCCACAAGTTGCAAATGGATATTTGCAAGGGATGTTTGATGCTGGGACGGCTGCTGTCAATAAGGATGTAAATCCAGTACCCAACGGTATATATCAAGTGAAAATGCAGGCGGATGGAGCTGCGGGGATTACCCTTGGAAATATCGTGATTTACGAGGAAAGTCCGGGAAATTGGAAATACAAGCTGGAAGGCAGTAATGATGCCTTGGCGATTGGCGCTACTACTGCACTTGCTTCTGGCAAAGAATACACGCTACGTGTAGAAATGATCGAGAACAAGCTAGGTCTTTACGTGAATGGAATTAGGGTTGGCAGTGTGAATGTAACGGGATATACACCAGGTTCATTTGGCATCTACAATTCTGCGACCCATGCTATTCAAGCCAAGATAGACGCGATCACTGCAGAAGAGGTTCGCGTGTATGCACCAGATTATAATGTGCAGAACTGGGGTCCTCTTGATAACAGTAAACCAGAGGTACTCGCGGGTGGAAACAGCCAAATCCAATTGAACATGCCAGGGGTTTCATTAGCCGTGGATAAGGATAGCCCTAAATTCAATGATCAGCTACTCAATTTTGATTTTAACACGAATGTTTCCGCAGGAGCAGATGGTGGCCGTTATGGTTTTATCGTGAGAGGTTCGGCGGCTGACAAATATGTAGGTGTCGTTCATGATATTAATGGCAAGTGGAAGGTCACAACAAGTAACGGGAATGAGATATCCTTTCCGAATACGTATCAGATGCAAGCAAATACAAATTATCATATTGAGCTTCGTCTGGTGGGAACAACGGTTAGTCTCAACATTACGGGTCCTGATGGC
Source organism: Paenibacillus sp. BIC5C1 (assembly GCF_032399705.1). Taxonomy (NCBI): domain Bacteria; kingdom Bacillati; phylum Bacillota; class Bacilli; order Caryophanales; family Paenibacillaceae; genus Paenibacillus; species Paenibacillus sp. BIC5C1. The sequence continues at coordinate 4,082,433 of NZ_CP135922.1, read as the reverse complement.
GTAGTTACGGATATGGGTTCAATATCTGAAGAATCGATGGCTGTTGTGCCGGGTTGGTTTGGTGTTCGTTCATGGTATGGAACCAAACAAATGACGCTGAGTAACCTCAAAATGGTGGAACTGGAGTCGCTACCTAAGCTGAAGCTGGCGCAAGAAACAGATACGATTGAGAAAGATGGTCTGAGCGTTACCATATATAAGGATTTTCCAGGCATTGTAGAATATCAAGTGGATCATCACACGCTGCAGGCTGACGTGGAGCAAACGAATAGCGTGAAGATTAATAATAAGGATTATGTACCACGTACAGTGTCGAAGAAAGAGAACGCTAGCACATATCAGTACACGATGACTTTTGATGAGATCGGCGTTGTGATTGATGGGCATCTCGAGGCAAAGGCGAACAATGTAGTTCGATTTGAAATGGATAAAATTTCCGACGGCCCGGATTTCCTAGTGCGTTCGATTCAAATGAACAACGCTCTGATCCATGTGAATAGTTCAATGAAAGATGCATCATATGCATGGAGTAAGTCAAACGGGGAGTGGCACGGCGTCTCGGAGGAATTGGTTGACGATATGTCTCTTATGAAGCAAAGCGGTTCAACAGGTGTAACGATGGCTATGGTGAGTGGAGATGGCCTGGCAGCATCAGCAGAGGACAACGTCATGAGCGGTGGCAATAAATTGATAATTACCACAGAGAAAAAAACACTTGTCAATAAAATAACGGTGAAGCCAGGCAGTTGGACGTACCGACATCTTCAAAGTAGTGAAACTGAAGAGTTACCATGGTATGAAGTGGTCGTTACTGGGGAACGCAATAACGACGATAAGACAGATTGGCAGGATGCGGCTGTTGCTTACCGAACGGAAATTTACAATGAGCCATTTGGCGCGCAGGATATGAAGAACAATATGATGTACATTGCCTTCAACTTTGCCAGCCAAGCCAATGATCCGTTCTTGAACAGTTTGGATACGGGAAAAGTTCTATATAATTTTACAGATGGTTTTGGACAGATGATTCTGCATAAGGGGTATCAGGCGGAGGGGCATGATGATGATATTCCTTCCTACTCCAATATTGGTGTAAGACAAGGTGGATTGGATGATTTCAATTATTTGATCGATGAGGGGGATAAGTACAACCTTCACGTCGGCGTGCATCTGAATGCAACCGAATACCATCTTGATGCCAACGAATTGGATTACTCCAATCTAACTGGGGCTACAGATGGACCGAAGTTAGATAGATTATCCAAAGGTTGGGATTGGATCGATACGGCTTATTATGTAGATCAAACGAAGGATGTCCTGAGTGGTGAACTGAAATCACGGTTAACCAATCTGTATAATCTCACCAAGGACGCCAATAACCCTAAAGATCCTGTGTTGGATTTCTATTATGTAGACGTGTATACCGGCAATGACTACAATGCCTATAAATTGTTGCAATATGCCAATGGACTTGGAGTCAAAGTAGGAACAGAATTCTCCGGTCCGATAGAACCGGGTGTGGATTTCGTTCACTGGGGTCCGGATTTGGGATATCCCAATAAAGGCAACAAGAGTATCCTTTCTAGAATGGTGAAGAACAATCTCGATATTTTTGTGGGGAACGCCTTATTTAAAGGACAAAAAATCCCTGGTGTGACCACTTGGGGGGATTCTAAGCCAGACATACAGCAGGGTGTAACGGTGTTCTTCAATGAAGTATTGCCGACGAAGTATATGCAGCATTTCGGTGTGCTGAAATATGAAGAAGACCAAGTAACTTTTGATCATGATGTCGTCTCTAAGAGAAATAAATCCACCGGTATGATAGAGCTTACCAAGAATGGCAAGCTGATCTCCTCTTGGAAAGATACCGGGACAACTACCGATGAATCAGTGCGCCATACAGGAGAGGCTAACTCGTTAATTCCATGGGTTTGGGATATCAAAGCTAATCAAACCTTGGGTGTTAACGATGGTGCGAAGTTGTATCATTGGAACACAACAGGTAACACGACCACCTGGCAGTTGACGGATGAATTTAAAGATGTGAAGCAGTTTAATATGTACGAATTGACCCAACAAGGTAAAGTTCTAGTGGATACGCTGGTCGCCCGGAATGAATCTCTTACGATTACGAAGGCAAAGAAAAATACGCCTTATGTATTGTATCCAGCATCTGCTGATGCCCTGACTTTGGTGCCTAATGCAGGGAACTGGGGAGAAGGCAGTTTGATCAAGGATTTTGCCTTCAATTCAGAGAAGTTCAATGTTCCCGGTTCATGGACAGTCGATGATCCAGCAAACATTACAATCAAGACTGTTCAAGGGGATACAGAATACGATATCACTAAAGAAATGAACAAATCGAATTGGAACAGATACGCAGAGGTCGGCAGTGATTCAGGTGTAATCTCACAGGAGATTAACGGATTGCAGCCTGGTCAGGATTACACTGTCGGAGTGTGGACACAGACTGAGAAAGGGAGAAAATCCTCACTTCAGGTCACGGTTAATGGTCAAACCTATTCCAATGATGTGACAGGTCAAGATGGCATCCATAAATCCTCCTTTAAGTACGTGGACACCAAGTGGCAAAGAATGAATGTGGAATTCAAGGTTCCGGTAGGCATTCATTCCGCGACAGTTAAACTTGTTGCTGATCCGGGAGCGGGTACTGTTCAATTTGATGATGTGCGAATTTGGAAGCATACAACTGTAGAGAAGGATCCTGCAAATAAGGGCTACGTTGTATATGAGGATTTTGAAAATGTATATGAAGGCTGGGGGCCTTTTGAATACGGTGGTGGGGATAGAAAAATTCATATAGCAACCGATCAGAGCAATAAACAGGATAACAATCCCGTTGTATCCGCATCTGAGAACAAAGTTGGTCCTGTAATGACCTGGGTACTGGATGGGGAGAATTCGTTGAAAGTTAATGAAACCGATGTTGGTAAATTAATAAAAACGAATGAATCCAGCGTGAAAATGGAACCAAACACAGAATATGACTTAGGCTTTATTTACACCTTAGAAAAGTATGCTGGTTATGAGGTTTCTGTACAATCACGCTCCACTGGTGAAATTGTGCTGAAGGAAGCACTGAGCACGCTACCTAATCCGGGTAATAAAGCGGGTGAAGACGGGGGTTATATTCGCTTCCAGAAAAAATTCATAACTGGTGCTCAACATGATTACCAAGTTATTTTCAAAATGGTATCCAAAGGTGCTGGAAACCCTACTTCTGATTACGCCTTCATTCTCGATGATTTCTACATTAAAGAAAAATTAGCAGTTAGCATCGTATCCATTGAGAACGTACAGGTTGAAACGGAAGCTGGATCGAGACCGATATTGCCTTCGCAAGTGACTGTGACATTGAGTAATGATACGACGGAGAATGCTACCGTTGTATGGGAAGCGATTGATCCTTCCCTTTATGCACAGGCAGGTAGTTTTCAGGTGAAAGGCGCGGTCAATGGGACGGACATTAAAGCGATTGCGACTGTCAAAGTAAAAGCGAAGGACAGCAGTAATCCGGGTACAAATCCAGGAACAGGAACAAACCCAGGATCAAATCCAGACACCGGATCAAATGCAAGCACAGGTACGAAACCCGAAATCCAGCCTAATCCTGGTACAGGAACAAATAATGGGTCTGATCAGGATAACCAAACTGGAACTAAGCCGGATACGGGTAATACCAAACCCAAAGCATTTCTCGATACGGTTGGTCACTGGGCAAACAAGGAAATTGAAGCTCTTGTAAGCAAAGGGATTATCAAGGGAATGAATGATCAGAAATTTGCTCCAGATCTGACGATAAACCGTTCTGAAATCGCAGCGATGTTAACTCGAGCATTGGGTCTTAAGGTTGATGGGTCATCATCATTTAAAGACGTAACAGAAGATAAGTGGTATAAGGATGATGTTCGTGCTGTGGCGAATGCAGGTTTGTTTAAGGGCTATGCGGGTAATTTATTTGAACCTATGAAACCCTTAAGCCGTGAAGAAATGGCCGTTATTATAGTAAGAACGCTTGAGATGAAAGGCAGATTGCCAGAAGCCTCCAATACAACACAAATGGTACTGTCTAAGTACAAAGATGCGGATAAGGCAGGAATTTGGTCCAGGGAAGCATTAGCGATTTGCATTGAGCTTGGTCTCATTCAAGGAACACCAGATCACAAACTTAATCCGAAACGTAATCTGACCCGGGCTGAGGCAGCTGTTTTATTGAGCAGATTATTAACGTATTGCCAAACGGATTAATCTGATTTACCTGGTTGAAACATATTCAAAAAGGCAGACCGACTTCCGGTTTGCCTTTTTGTTATGCAAACGTATAATGAGAGCTTGAAGGGAGAGAAACGCCATGACCATCGAAGCCAGCTTCCGCCGGGCCAATCAAATATGCAATCGTTATATTACAAAAGTGGAGCAAACAGGGCTTTCATTGTCCATATTATATTGGGGATTCATGCCCGATCATTTCGACAATGCCTTCCACCGGCATTCCTTTTTTGAGGCTTGTTATGTGGTAGACGGTGAAGGAAGCTACATAGAACAAAACGAGCATTATGCTTTAAATAAAGGAACAGCATTTCTATCTCTTCCAGGTGTATGGCATCAAATTCGCAGCCAGACCGGACTGACACTTTCTTATGTGGCTTTCGAACTGGATGAAGCCCACACAGATGTTTATTATACTGAATCCTTTCGTCGTCTTGCCGAGCTTGGGCAAAGCGTAGCGCAGCAAGCGGACCTTACGCCAACTGGCCATTTATGGCAAGCGCTCATTACTTCTTTCGACCAGCCTGGGGCAACTCTTCCTCTTGCTGTAAAGCAAATTTCCGCTTCTCTGCTGTTATCCATAGCAGATTTGCACGTTCCGACTCGAACAGATTCGGCCGACACGGGAGAGCAGCCCATGGAACCAAATACGTTGTTCCGACAGGCCAAACGATACATTGATGATAATCTGGTCAATGAGCTTACACTTATGACGGTATCAAGGCACCTCCACATTTCGTCCCGCCACCTGACCCGGTTGTTTCAGGAAAATCTGGGGCAGTCCTTTGTCCACTATATTCAGGAACGACGCGTGCAGCAAGCCACCTGGCTCCTGTTAAATGAACAGACACCAATTAAAGATATCGCAATCCAGTGCGGGTTCCAATCCGTGCATTATTTTACCCGGATCTTCACCCGCGAGCTTGGTGTTTCTCCGGCCAAATTCCGACGCAATCAGTTTGCCGAAGGCCGCTCTGGCAAAATGCATTACCCACCCCGCATGTCCTGATTGTACAAAAACACAGCTTGATCGTTTAAAGACAGCACCTCCAACTCCCTATACAATGATGAACATAAATCGATATAGAGTTGGAGGTTTTAAACATGCCCCGAATAGCCCCTTTGCCCTTTCAAACCAACCCAGTCAATATCATTCGGCTTCATCCCGACCAAGAGCCAGAACCGGGGATCTGGAATGCGTATGAACAATGGCTTGATCAAATTTGGCCTGAATGTGTACAGAATGATTCGCTTCCTTTTTATATGGTCATTGACGGTACGCATGGTGTCGCATTCAGCGAATGTCTGGAAATACTTCGGTCGCGCTGCAACCTAGATAGCAGGGTTTTAATTGAAATAGACAGCGCTGCTTATATAAAGTCTTCTGCAGATTTGCTTCAGCAGTTTCACCCTTACCTAACGGATAACCGTGCTTTTGGCGTTGTGGCCTCGGACGTCAGCGTTGAGGATTATTTCCGGCCACATGCTCAGTCAGTCTGGCTCAGTGATGTTGACGATCAACTTCGGCTTTATCATTCCGCTGAACATGCAGAGGCCCAATCGCCAAACGTAGACCCGTTAGCTCCCATCGTTGTGACCTTTGGGCCAGGCGCTGGTTTCCTTTCTACAGCATCAGGTTTAACGAACGTTTCTCTGTTTTGCGACTTATCCAGAGAGGCACAACAGAAACTGCATCAGCAGGGGATGGGTTCTCTGGGATTAGGTCCTTGCCGGGATACGGTAGAAACCTATAAACATGCCTTGTTTCTGGAGTGGCCTGTCTGGGAGGGATATCGCAAACACCACTTATATGATTTTGACTACTACGTGGATACGAACAACAGGGAACGACCCGTTTTGGTCACCCTCCCCATGCTGCGCCGACTTTTGGCTTCAGCAGCCCAGCAGCCTTTTCGAGTAAAGCCATTTTTTGCACCAGGGATTTGGGGCGGACAGTATTTAAAAGAACTATGCGAACTGCCTAAGGATTGGAATAACTGCGCATGGGGGTTTGAACCTATCGCACCGGAGAACACGCTATTAATCGGTTATCGGGATTTTATATTGGAGCTTCCTTTCCCACTGCTACTGTCGGCTCATCCAGAAGCAATTATGGGCGAGCGCAATGTCGGGCTGTTTGGCGACTATTTTCCAATCCGGTTTGATTATCTCGATACGATTGACGGGGATCATCTGTCTTTGCAGGTCCACCCCCAGCAGGCTTACATCGAGCAGACCTTCAACGAAACGATGACGCAGCAGGAATCCTATTACATTATGGAACAGAAGGAAGGCGCCAACCCTTTTGTGGGACTGGGTTTCAAGGAGGGGACAACCGGGGAGGAGCTGCTTCAGGCGGTTGAATCTGCCCACACCTTGGGAAAACCGCTGAGTATCCCAGAATATGTAAATATTTGGGGTGCGAATAAGGGTGACCTGTTTCTGATCCCGCCGGGCGCCGTACATTTTTCGGGTAAAAACAATCTGGTGCTGGAGATCTCTTCGACAACCTGGTGGTTTACCTTCAAAATATACGATCATTTGCGACTGGACAGAGACGGACTGCCCCGTCCAATCAACGGCGATCATGCCAGAGCCAACATGCAGGAACAGTTTGATACGGATTACGTTAAGAAGCATTTGATAGCGGTTCCAAGGGAAAGCCGGGTACAGGGAGACAGCAGGGAAGAGCTGTTGGGCGAACGGGAGGATCTGCTTTTTCAGATCAAAAGATTAAAACTGGGCGGAGAGTGGATCGACGATACGGCTGGAGAGTTTGTTATGTTCAACCTCGTAGAAGGCGACCGTGTGCGGCTGACTCCACTGGATGATGAGGCAGCAGCTGTGGAGTGGGGGTACGCCGAAGCGTATATCGTTCCTGCCTCCGTCGGAGGTTTCCGTCTGGAAAGTCTGAGTGACAGACCATGCACCCTGATCCGGGCACAGGTTTCGCCAGACTGGAACATGTCTCTGCTTCCGCATCACTGGAAATCTGGTGAGCGTTTATGAATCCTGACGTCACGATTGCCATTGATGCCGGAGGGACCTTTTTGAAGGGTGCCGTCGTGCTGAGTGACGGGAATCTTCTACCACAACTTTATGTCAAAAGGTCATCTCGCTCCGACAGTAGCGCGTATGAAATTGCCGTCAACCTAGTCGACGTGATTAAGGAGCTTGCAGCTGGATACTTCGCCTACATGCAGCAGCTAAGTTCCGTTAAAGGAACCAGGGTCAGATTTCCCAGATTTCACATCGGCTTTGCTTTCCCCGGCCCTTTCGAATACGACACAGGTGTTTCCCGTATCCGGGGTTTGAATAAATACGAACAGCTATATGAAGTTAATTTAAAAACACTGCTGCGAAGTGAATTAACGGCGCTTGCATCAGAAGGTTCCGCGCCTGAATGGATGACCCAGCTTGCCGCCGCAGATATTCGTTTTGGCAATGATGCTGCCCTGTTCGCTCTGGGGGTCAGTAGGCTTTTTCCACAGGAAAGATTGCTTTGCCTTACATTGGGAACGGGCCTTGGCTCCGTTTTTGTTGAGAACCGGTCCATTGTCAGCGGAAAATGGGGAATTCCCGACTCAGGCATGTTGTATGCCGAGCAATACAAGGGAGGAACCGTGGATGATCTGTTCGGAAGCCGAGGGATTTTGGCCTTGGCAGATAGCCATGATGCTCGAAGGCAGGGAGAGGACGTGTACCATCTGGCGATAGCGGCCAGACAGGGAAATTACTCTGCCATCCGTGTATGGCAGCTTTACGGCCAGCGGCTTGGGGAAATGCTGCGTCCGTACGTGGCTGAGTTTCGCCCCACTCGTCTGATCTTGGGGGGACAAATTGCCGAAACCCATGATCTATTTGGCGGGACGCTTTCGGAAGCACTCTTGCCCGAGAAGATGCCTCTGCATAATGAGAAACAAATGCAGGAGCATGTGTTTCACGGGATTTTCCAACTCGTAAAAGGTACCTAATCCACCAATAAAGGAGAAAAAAAGATGACACTCGAACAACAAATCAAACAGGCCGCCATCCCGACACTTGAACGGAAATGGAAAATATATGTCATTCACCATTCCCATACTGACATTGGTTATACCGACCGGCAGGAGAAGATTGAACAATATCATATCGATTTTATCCGTCAGGCACTGCGTATTGTTAATGATGCTCATGACGGTGTAAACCCCGAGTGGAAAGGGTTCCGCTGGACATGTGAGACCTTCTGGGCTGTGGAGCAATTCTTGAAGCAGGCTCGAGACGAGGAAAAAGTTGCATTTGCCGATGCCGTGCGGCGCGGCGATATCGAGCTCTCCGGCACGTATTTGAATATGACCGAGCTGCCCGACCTACAGTTGCTGAACAAAATACACAGCAAAGCTCAGACCTATGCCGAATCTATCGGTCACCCAATAGACAGTGCGATGACGGCGGATATCAACGGCTACAGCTGGGGATATGCCGACAGCCTGCTGGATAACGGAATCCGACATTTATTCAGCTGTATACATACCCATCACGGCATGTATGCGCTGGGCCGCAAGCAGTCTCCTTTCTGGTGGGAAGCCCCAAGTGGGGAACGCCTGCTGGTCTGGAATGGAGACCACTACATGCTTGGCAACGAGCTTGGCTTCTGCCCTGGTGCGCTTGGCAAATACATGATTCGTGATGAATTCGGGCACAGACTTGTGGAACCGGCGAACATTCATGATCAAATCGCCAATATTCGCATTCACCGGTACTTGGCCCAGCTTGAGGCGGAACAGTATCCATATGACTTCGTGCCGATGATGCTGTCCGGATTACCCACAGACAACGGATCGCCCAATAGCGCAATCATGGAATGGATTGATACATGGAACCGTCAAAACGGCGAGGGAATTTCCGTGGAGATGAGCACGTTGAGCGGCTTTTTTGCCCGCTTGAAGGAGGAAGGGACGGACGGTCTGCCTGTGCATAAAGGCGATTGGCCAGACTGGTGGTCGGACGGTGTAAGCTCCACACCGATGCACACTCAGATTTACCGTGACGCACAGCGGACGCTTCGCAAGGTGGAAAAGCTCGACCCTGAACAGAAGAGTGTTAGTCTCCAGGATATCGAGGCTGTAGAGCAGGCGCTTACTCTTTATGCGGAACATACTTGGGGTTATCATTCTTCTGTGTATGAACCTTGGCACAAAAATGTGCAGATGCTTGAGGTTCGCAAGACAGCTAACGCCGCAGAGGCAAGCAGGCTTGCTTACCGCGCGCTAGATCAGGTGCTGCTTGCCGATAATGCCGCCACCTTATACCCGGGGCGCCCTTATCGTTTCAAGGTAACGAATCTCTCGGAGCGGGAGGTAACCGAGTTGGTTGAGTTGAAGCTTGAAGGATGGGAACCGGATGAGCTATTGAACGGAGCAGAAGTAATCCGGGAGGACACGGGACAGGTGCTGATCCAGCAGTCAAGCCACCCACAGACGATTATTGCGGAGCTTAAGCTCCAGGGCATGGAGAGCTGCATACTGATGCTGCGCCCAATTCTGGCAGCGCAGAAGAGTCTTTCTTCCTTAACGTCAACCTCCAATTCGAAGCTGATCGGCGCTGACCAGGTGTACGATATGGAGGATATGTATTCCTTAACGACAGGTGGACAGCAAGTGCCGGTCTCCGTTTGCCAAACGGGGCTGGAGTCCCCTTTTGTACGCTTGACTTGGTCGAAAGAGCGCGGCATTGTCTCGTGGATCGATAAGGAGACAGGACGCGAACTGTTGAAAGCGGATGATCTGTATGGGGCGTTTACACCCATCTATGAGGTGACAAATCCAGCGAACCCTGCGGATGCTTCTCAGGTTTGGAGTGTCCGTTCCAAAATGGGACGCAATCGTAAAGGCCTTAACGTGGAGCGTTCGGTTGGTCAGCTCATCTCTGTGCGCGCGGTGGATAATGGACCGCTGTATGCTACCGTTGAGCTTGGTTATCAGCTCAAGGGCATCGCCTATTTTTCACTGCACTTGCGGATTTATACCCGTCAAAACCGGATGGATATTTCGGCGCGGTTCCATAAAGAGAGCATCTGGAATCCGGAGAACGTTTATCTGGCTCTACCGTTCACCCCGGGAGGCACTGGGCCAGTTACCCTGTTTGCCGACAAGCCAGGAGGCCTCGTTCGCCCCTGGAAGGATCAGATTCCGGGAACTTGCCTGGACTATTCCGCTGTACAGTCGGGCATTGCCTGGCAGGATAATGACCGCAGCCTGCTGCTTGCTGTCCCGGACACACCTCTCGTGCAATGGGGAACGATGGATTACGGGACCAGAAAGGTCCACACCCAGCAAGCGCCTGACGCTCAACCGGAAGCCTATGCCTGGCTGATGACGAATTATTGGGAGACGAATTTCAAAGCGACCTTGGGCGGCTTCTATGAGTTTCAATATCATATTTCGGCTGGCGGCAGCCTTTCGGTTGAAGATATGGCCGCAGCCCTGCATGCGTTGAACGAGCCATTTGTGGTTACCCGGGTTAATGAAAAATAAACATAACGGCAAAAGCCCTGACTCATTGAAGATCAGGGTAGGCAGTGGGTAACAATAACAGAAATAGCTTATAGCCGATAAACCAACAACCAGCAGGCTTCCATATGGAGGCTTGCTGGTTGTTGGCGTCCGGTCATTTAGTTCGGGTAAGGATTACGTCTTTGCTTAATGATGTAGTTAAAGCTGAAATGTATTTAAACCTACTCTTGAGCTGCCTCTAGTTCAGCAATTTGTGCTTTGTATTGCTTGAGAAGGTCGGCAAGGGAAGTCTTGATTGCAGCTTCGTCCTTAGCTGTTACGGCATTATTCAAATTGCTTTGTGCTAAGAAGAATGCACTGGCAGCTGTAGTACCGCTAAATTGAAGACTTTCAGCATTTGCTATAACCGCGCTTGTTGTTCCGGTTGATTTTTCGTCAAGATTCAGCGGGCTGACGGCAATTGGCACTCCAGATTCTGCATTCTCAACTAATCCTTTCAGATCTGAACTGCTTGTGGTAATGGAGAAAGACAAGGTGTTCTTATTTTCGGAATTAGGTAATTTTTCGGCTTTTACACTCTCAACTGACGTAAGTTTGCCTTCCTCAAGCTTTAAGGCCTGCATTTCTTTGATCTCACCTGGTTTGGCGTTCTCGGAAACTTTCTTCCATTCATCAGAGTCTACGTCAACAGCAACCAAAGTGGCCATTACTCGGGATGTATAGTTTTGTGAAAGCAGTTTATTGTAACGGGCCAGCGTTTTTTCCCATTCGCTTACTGTTTCTGGCGCGTACTTTTTGGCCTGCTCCACTGGATTAGCCAATGTAAAGGTCGCAATGGCGGATTTCGCTTCTTGCAAGGTAGCAGTTCCTTTTGTAACAGCATTTGTGTTAGCGGCGCTGTCGGCATTCGCGACAATCGGTGCGGAGATCGCAGTGAGCAGTAGGGCGGACAGGGCAACATTTCTGAATTTGAAACTGTAGTTCATTTCGTAACACTCCTTATGGTTTGGTTTGTCTTACAGTTATCAATTTACCGAAGGAGTGTGGCACAATATTGGTGTAATTGTGGAAAAACAATGGCAAAGCTCTTTCCATATATATACCTTTGGTATACTCACTATAGAGAAAAGTACAGGAGGCCCCGTTCATGAATAACGATTACCTCATCGCGGTTGTAGACGATGACGAGAATATACGCACACTGATTCAAGCTTATTTGCACAAAGAAAACTATCGAACAATAGGCCTTGCTAATGCCGAGGATGCCTGGTCTTTATATAGAATAAGTCCGCCGAGCATGTGGGTGATGGACATTATGCTGCCCGGAATGGACGGCTATGAATTGTGCAAACGCATCCGTAATGAAGGAGAGGTACCTATTATTATGATCTCGGCGAAAGATAATGAGGTGGACAAAATTCTTGGTCTTGAACTGGGCAGTGACGATTATCTGGTGAAGCCTTTCAGCCCCCGTGAGCTGGTAGCCCGTATCAAGCGGCAGCTGGAACGTTGGATTAGACTTACCGGTACGGAAGAAAGAGCTGTTGTAAGCGAAGCGGCGACGCCACGAATCGATATGGGGGAGCTTCAATTAATGTTGGAAGAGAGGCGGGCGTTATGGCGAGGGGAAGAAGTGGACCTGACCAGCAAAGAGTTCACCATGCTCAAGGTACTGGCTGAACATCCAAATCGTGCGTTTACGAGGGACGAGCTGCTCAGTTTTGTCTGGGGAGAAGACTATTTTGGCAGTGACCGTGCCGTGGATCATTTAATTAAGCGGATTCGCAAAAAGATTGAGGAACTTCCCGTCGAGTCGGTATGGGGACACGGGTATCGTATGCGTACAGATCGGAGTGAAATGTAATATGAAACTTGTTCATCAAATTAACCTTGCGTTCGGATTGTCACTGGTTCTAATTCTCTCCGTCACGGCCGTTTTACTTCATTACGTGCTGCTGGATCATTTCATTGGGACAGAGAAAAATGATCTCAAGACGTTAAGTGCAGCGATGTCTGCTTCTATAACGAAAACGGGAGATCTCACAATGAGTCCTGTACTTACCACTGGAACTGCTGTCACGATGCCTAATTCAAACATTACGGGAATGCAGTCCGTACAGTTGGTAACGGGAGAGGCTATGAGTGCTCCTTCAACACTCATTCCTGCGGATGTTGAAGCCTTTGTCACTGATTTTAACGGAAATGTGCTGTCGGGGACTTTGTCTGTAAGTGGTACAACCGGAATGGCGAGCAGTAACACCTTGACTGAAGTCGTACCAGCAAACTTGTCGAAATACACAGCGGTCACTTCGTCCAGCATCAAGGACCTGTGGAAGGGAACGGATGGACGTTATGTGATGGATGTCAGTCCCATCCCCCAAGGAACACTGACTCTGTTGACTCCTATGAGCAAGATTAAAGCTATCGAACAGGCGCTTCTGGGTCGTCTCATCCTGGTGATCTGTATTGTTGGGGCCATTATGTTCCTGCTCAGTTTGTTTATTACGAAAAGGCTGATTCAGCCATTGATGAATCTGAAGCAGGAACTTAAGAAGGTCAAACAACGTCATTTCACGGATGTTCAGCTGGTCAAGGCTGGCGGTGAGATTGGAGCTGTGGCACAGACGGTATACGAGATGGCTGGTGAACTGAACAGGTTCAATGAGGTGCAGAAGCAGTTTTTCCAGAATGCTTCTCATGAGCTGAAGACCCCTCTGATGTCCATTGCAGGCTATGCGGAGGGCATTCGAGATGGAATCTTTGAAGGGGAGAATGTCCGTAAAGGACTGGACGTGATCCTGGGGGAGAGTGGCAGATTAGGAAAGATTGTCACCGAAATGACGCTGCTTGCGAAGCTGGATAGCGAAGAGGATATCTTCAAACCTTCCAAAGTCAGTCTGAACGAATTGTTGAAGGAAACGTCCGAACGAGTCAATCCGCTGCTTGTAAAGAAAGGACTAACACTCCATATCGCCTGCTCGGAGAATAAGGAGCTGTTCGTCATGGCTGATCAGGATAAACTGCTGCAGGCACTGCTCAACGTCGTGACGAACGCTGCAAGATACGCTATAGAAGAAATTCACATTACTGCAAACTTGGAAAAAGGAAAGATCGCGCTATCCGTCTCAGATGACGGTCCCGGCTTTCCGCAGGAGCTGTTGCCCACCTTATTCCACCGTTTTGTCAAAGGAAAAGACGGTGAGTCCGGATTGGGTCTGGCGATTGCCAGGGCCATTGTGGAACGGTGCGGCGGTCTGATTCAGGCCACCAACCGTAAGGAAGGAGGAGCTGTAATCTCGTTCGGCTTCCCTGCGGCTCAACATATCTGAAAGAAAAGGACGGCAACTATATCCTTCTAAGTTGCACCTAACCTCGAAGTGAGAGAAATAGAGGGAATGCTCGAAGGGGTTCGTGTCGCCAATAGCCAATATCAATGCTCGGCTTATTTTGCTTTGTGTTTACTCCGCTCTCCCTGCACTATAGGGAGAGCTTTTTTAAACTTTGGATTCGGATATGATGGATGGCATGCTGCAGATATCACAATATGGGTGCCTTGAATTCCTTATGGCAGCAGCGATTCCTTATTCATTGTCGCGTTTTTACGGAAATCTAGCGGAGCTTGATTATAGTATTTTTTGAACTGATGGTAGAAGTGGCTGACGTTCTCAAATCCCGCTTCCAGTGCAATCTCAAGCACGCGAAGCTCAGTCGTGAGCAGCAAGTTCTTGGCTACATTCAGCCGAAGCTGATTAATATACTCTGTTGGTGTCTGATTCAGATATTGACGGAAGGCACGGTTCACGTGACCAACGCTTCGACCTGACAATTCATAGAGGGCATGAAGACCACGATTCATGTTCTCTTTCAGTTGCATTTTGGAAATCGCATGCTCAAGCCACAGCGGGAGAATGGGTTGTTCAATGGTATCCAACTCAAAGAAATGCTGCGTAAAAATTTGAATAATCAGCCCTTTTGCGTATACGCGAGCTTTCTTCTTATCCACTGTGGAGAGCATCATAATCCGTTCAAAGCTGCGAACCATCTCTGTCATTTCTAACTGAGATAACATGGCAATCTGGGGAACGGGAGCCTGCAAGAGCCCTTGTGCATACTTCTGTTCATTCAAGTAGGCCAAAGCTTCTTCTATTACTGCGGATCGACAAGGGCTATTCAGAAAACGGCAGTCCTGAGTGCCTTCCGGCTCATAACGGTGAATATCGTCCGGTCGAATAAAGACAAGGCAGCCCGGCCTTAAATGCTGGGTTCTTCCATTGACGATATGTTGGCACTGCCCTTCACTTAGAATGAAGAATTCGTAAAAGTCATGGGTATGCTCAGGTGATACTTTCGATAAGGAATCGACCCAGAATGGATCTACGAGCAGGTCGGGATGGATGTGAGTAGACGCTGTGTATTTGATCATGGCTCGAACCTCTCCAATTATTGTTAATGTCAAAATAGCACACGAAATCCGTGAACACAACATAAGAAAGTATGGAGGCCTCTTGATAGAATGAAATAGATTACAAAGACATCAGGAGGTATCACAAATGTTGCTTATCGATCTCAATGGCAGCTGGCAAATGAAGAGAGTGGATCATGCCGAATGGATTCGGGCGACGGTTCCAGGCTCGGTCTTTAATGATTTGCTTCAAGCTGGACAAATGGAAGACCCTTACTACCGCGAGCATGAGCAAGCGGCACTTGAACTGTGCAATTATGATTATGAATACAAACACTCTTTTGAAGTGAGCGCAGCGGATCTTAAACACGACCAGATCATCCTGTTGTGTGAAGGGGTGGATACGATTGGCGAATTGTTTCTGAATGGAATGAATATCGCGAATGTAAGCAATATGCACAGTACTTATGAAATCGATATTACCTCCTTTATCAAACAAGGTGAAAATACCATACACATTATTCTGCGTTCCCCTGTGGAGTATGTACTGCGTAAACAAGCCGAGCGCCCGTTGATTAACTGCAGTGATGCAGTGGAAGGAATCTCCCATTTGCGTAAAGCACACTCCATGTTCGGTTGGGATTGGGGGCCACAATTACCTGATTTGGGAATCTGGCGGAATATCTCCATTCAAGGCTATAATCATGCCCGTTTGGAAGATGTCTACATTACACAGATGCATAGCGAAGGCAAAGTGACATTAGATGTTCGCGTAAGGGCATCTGGTTGGGTCGAAGAAAAGCGGGAGATCACGGTCACATTGGATACTCCTTCCGGGGAGACATTGAAAGGATGCACATCTGTCGTGAATGATGCGGATCATCATATCTTGATCGAAGTGGACCATCCCGAGTTATGGTGGCCGAATGGTCTAGGCAAACAGCCATTGTATCAGCTGAGCGTTACGCTTATGGAACAAGGCGTGGAACTGGATCGTGATGCTAAGCGCATTGGACTGAGAACATTAACTGTTAAACAAGAGCAGGATCAGTGGGGCGAGTCCTTCGAATTCGAAGTGAACGGTATATCCTTTTTCTCTATGGGTGCTGACTATATTCCGGAAGATAACATCTTGCCGCGCTGTAACCCAGGTCGGACAGAACGATTGATCAAGAGCTGTGCGCAAGCCCATTTCAATACAATTCGTGTCTGGGGTGGCGGACATTATCCGGAGAATTACTTTTATGATTTGTGCGACGAATACGGCTTGATTGTATGGCAGGACTTGATGTATGCCTGCGGTGTATATGAACTGACTGAGGAATTCAAGCAATCAATTACAAAAGAGACCATCGATAACATGAAACGCTTGCGTCATCATGCCTCATTGGGAATCTGGTGTGGAAACAATGAGCAGGAGATGGCTTGGGTTGAGTGGGACTGGGCGAAGAAAACATCCTTACAGTTACAAGCAGACTATATTAAGCAATACGAGGTATTACTTCCGGCTATAGCGAAGGAATATGATCCAAACACGTTCTACTGGTTAGCTTCACCTTCATCCAAAGGCAGCTTTGACAATCCAAACGATGAAAATTACGGAGACATGCATTACTGGGATGTATGGCATGGCAAGAAACCTTTTACCGAATTCCGCACATTGTACCCGCGCTACATGTCCGAATTCGGATTGCAATCCTTTCCGAATCACAAGACCATTGAGACATTTACATTGCCGGAAGATCGCAATATCTTCTCTCCGGTCATGGAATCTCATCAGAAGAATGGTACGGGTAATGAGAAAATTCTGTATTACATCGGGGAGACATATCGCTTGCCAAAAGATTTCAATTCTCTGTTATACGCTTCACAGCTCATTCAGGCTGAAGGTATCTCATGTGGGGTAGAGCACTGGCGCAGACATCGTGGTCGCTGTATGGGGGCACTGTACTGGCAGTTAAATGATTGCTGGCCTGTTGCTTCCTGGTCCAGTATCGATTACTTTGGTCGCTGGAAAGCATTGCATTATGCAGCCAAACGTTTTTTCGCGCCTGTTCTTGTATCGGCTCGGGAAGATGGTTCGAAGGTAGACCTTCACGTATCGAATGAGAGTAGGAGAGCTGTACAAGGAGAATTGAAATGGAGGCTCATGGATTCGCAATCCAATAAAATCGTAGCTTCTTCAAAAGTAATCGAATTGAAAGCGTTATCAACCTCATTGTTCGAACAGCTTGATTTCACTGAGATGCTCGATACAACTGCTAAGAAACGGAATACGTATTTACAGTTTTCCTTTGTGGTGGATAGTGAAGTTGTCAGCGAAGGTACGGTGTTATTTGTGAAGCCAAAGCATTTTGGTTTTGTTGATCCTGCAATTGAGACCACGATGATAGAAGAAGAGGATCGTTTTGTTATTACGGTTAATTCGAAAGCCTTTGCACGGTTTGTGGAACTGGATTTCAGTGAATTAGACGGTATTTTCAGTAACAATTATTTTGATTTGTCAGCAGGTGAAAGAAAGACCGTTTCTCTGAAGAAAGATGATCTCAACAAACCGGCATCCCTTGAAGAACTGCAATCACAGCTAATTGTACGCAGCGTATTTGATTTGTAAGTTGTTACTTCGCCTTTTCTGATCTTGCCAATCCAATCGATAGAAATCCGATCGTTGTTGTATGTTACCGCTTTCAATTGATCTCTATACTGATGGCAGAGGTGGTTAAATGATTGAACGACTGGCAAAATACCGTTGGCAATATGTAATGATTCTACCTGGTGCGATCCTGCTGCTTCTCTTCAGCTACATTCCGATGGTGGGCATCCAGGTGGCATTCAAGGATTTTCACATCGGCAGCACGATGTGGAGTAGTGAATGGGTTGGTATGGAAAACTTCTCATTCTTGCAAGATGAACAGTTCTGGATTGTGGTGAAGAATACTATTTACATTGCGATTCTCAAGTTTGTGTTCGGATTTCCAGCTCCTATTATTTTGGCACTGCTCATCAATGAGGTGAAAAATAACAAATACAAGCGGTTTGTTCAATCCGTTAGTTATCTTCCGCATTTCTTTTCGTGGATCGTGGTGGCTTACATTCTGCAATCCCTGCTGACGTTGGACGGCGGATTGGTCAATCAGTTGATAGAGAAGTTCGGAGGAGATTCAGTCTTTTTCTTGGGATCCACGGAGTGGTTCCGGCCCATGATCGTAGTGAGCGGTCTATGGAAGGAGGTAGGCTGGAATACAATCTTGTATTTGGCGGCAATTACAACGATTGACCCGCAGCTCTATGAAGCCGCTAGGGTGGAAGGAGCAGGACGGCTCGCACAAATTCGCAACATTACCCTGCCGGGTATCATGCCGACCATCTCCATCGTGTTGATTCTCAGTATGCCTGGATTGATTGCAGTGGGCATGGATCAAATCTATCCTCTGATGAATCCGGCTAATCAGCCAGTCGCGGATGTGCTAGACACATATATTTTACGCAATGGCTTGCAGCAAGGTTATTTTGGAATGGCCACTGCAGTGGGTCTCCTTTCATCAGTCATCAGTCTGGTGTTGGTACTATGTACCAATCAGATGGCGCGAAAGTTCAACGGAGAGGGGCTTTGGTAATATGAGAACTTCTATAAGGGAACGGGTGGGCCAGACAATTATTGTGTTTCTATTGGCACTTCTCTGTATCTCGGTAATCTATCCATTCACGTATATGCTCGCCGTTTCCTTAAACGTTGGCAGCGATGCCGCAAAAGGCGGTGTCTATCTGTGGCCCAGGGAGTTTACTCTGTACAATTACGAAGTTGTGCTTGGAAATTCGGTTATTCAACATGCCTACTTAATTACGATATCCCGAACAATCGTAGGCACTTTTGTCGGCTTACTCATCACACTTCTGGCGGCTTATGGCTTGTCCTATCGGCAGCTTCCTTTCAGGAAATCCCTCCTGGGATACGTGCTGATTACGATGCTCTTTAGTGGCGGATTAATCCCTTTGTATATCCAGCTTAATCACTTGTCATTATTAAACTCATTCTGGGTGTATATCATTCCGTCCGCTTTCTCGGCGTGGAATATGTTTGTGATGATGAAATTCATCCAGGGGATTCCGGAAGCACTGATCGAATCGGCTGAGATTGATGGCGCCAATCCGGTCCGCATTCTCTTCGTTATTATTATGCCGCTTTCGAAACCCATGCTTGCAGCCATTGGCCTTTTTACTGCAGTAGGGCACTGGAATGACTGGTTTTCTGGCGCATTTTATGTTTCAGATCAGAATCTGATACCGGTTCAAACGTTTTTGCAACAACTGCTGTCTGCCCAGGATATCTCGACTGTCCTCGGATCCAACAATAATCAGGAAGCGCTTGCCCGGGGCACTATGCTCTCTAACGTTACACTCATGTCCATCAAAATGGCGACAGTCATGGTAAGTGCGCTTCCAATCCTGTGTGTGTACCCATTCCTGCAAAAGTATTTTGTAAAAGGTGTGCTTATCGGCTCAGTAAAAGGATAACCCAATGAAAAATGAAGTAACAGAACGGGGTTTCTAATCCTATACAAATTCAAAATAACCGAGGGGGACACATGTGATGAGTTTACGTCAACAAAAGGGAAGAAAGCTGGCGCTATTATCCTTGGCTCTACTGATGTTTGGGATAACAGCATGCTCAAGCAGCAGTACGGAGAGCGGCAGCAGTTCTGCAAATTCCTTTAAGCTATGGCTGGGGTGGAATGCAACAATTAATAACCAAAGCATGGTCCAAATGTATTGGAAAGAAAAGGAGCCGGGCATAGACGTTCGGCTGGAGGCTACGCAGGGCGATGTAATGACCGAGCTGAACCTGAAATTGAATACCGGTGGTTTTGATGATGCAGCTCTGTTCTCACGTAGTGATGTCGTGACCACTGCGATGACGCGTTCGGGCAGCGTTCTTCCGCTGGAGCAATACTTTGATATGCCGGATAAATATCCTGGATTGGCCTCCATTCCGAAAATCTATCTGGATCAGATGAAAGCTTCGGACGGACATATCTATTCCATTCCGACATGGTTTGATCAAAATCCCGATGATCCTTGGCCTGGTTGGGCTTCCTATGGCTGGTTTGTCCGTACAGATGTACTGGAGAAAATCGGCATGACGATGGATGATCTGAAATCGTTGGATGGTATAGAGAAGTATTTGAGATTGTCGGCTAAGCAGAAAGATGCAAACGGGAAACCGTTGATTCCCCTTAGTTTTCTCTCTGACGCAAGCGATGAAAATGTCATCCTGAGTACATTTGGCGTTACGGTCAGCACAGCGGGCGGCGTCATTCCAGTAGAGAAGCAAGGTAATGACTATCAGTTTATCTATGACAATCCACAATATAAAGCGGCTTACCAATGGATGAACAACATGTTCCGGGAAGGGCTTCTGGATCATGAAGCGATTACAGACAAGAAGGAGCGATACAAAGAGAAAAACAAATCAGGACGTGTAGCCATGAATGCAGGTGGGTTCTTTAATATGGACGCCCAATTATGGGAGGTTCTTGATGGGCCAACCGATCCGGCATGGTACTATGATGTCATTCCCTATCCAAAAGTGGATGGCGTGAGTGAGATTGGCGCTAATCAGATTATCAATCCTTATCCTGCCAATGACGTATATATCAATAAAAATACTAAAAATCTCGATTCCATTCTTGCTTTCTTCGATTATACACTACAGCCCAAGCCTGAACAGCAGCAGGTGGTGAATGAAGGTCCGCCAGGAGTGTTCTGGGATTGGGTGGATAAACCGTTAGGAAAATGGGTGTACACGGACGAGAAATATAAATCCTTGCATGACTCTGGAGATCAGGCGAAGAAGGCAAGCACGACGCCAGAGCTTTACGCAACATCTTCCTATAGTAATGACTGGTATCCGTGGTGGAATTATGGGGTTACTGATCCGAAAGGAAGATTTAAAACGATCGAATTCACCGAAAAGATTGGCAAAATGGGTGGGACCCGGGTTGCTGAAAACTACGATATGGTGAAGGCCAAACCGGGCGGCTTATGGGAGAAATATTTGCCTGAACTTGATAATGTGCGAAAAGAGTACAAAGCCAAGCTGATTATGGCTAAGGATGACTCACAATTTGAACAGGCTTGGAGTGATTTCCAGGCTGCACTGGAAAAACGAGCACATTGGAGTGAGCTCAAACAGGAATGGCATGAGGAGCTTCAAGGCAAGCAGTAATTAGGAGACGGGGACTGTCGAACGTGACAGTTCCCGTTTGGTATAAAAAAGTATACAATATCACAAATTTTATCCTATAGAACAAAATTGTGCGTACTGTTTTCTGAAGGTCATATGGTTTATCATTGCCTTTGCAACTGAATATTGGATATTTTTGCGGAGGTCAGGAAATGAATAAATTTGACTCACATCTGGACTATACAAACATGTTTAAAGAAGACCAACTTACGCTCGGATTTATTTTCGATAGAGTCTTATTCCAATGTTCCAAGCTCTGGGGATGTGGGAATAGGTATGAATCATCTTGCATTCAACTTGAAATATGGAACACGACCGGTTGAAGAGGTGATTCAAGAATTAGGGCAGGAAGTGGTTCCATATTTCCCGGCGTTATCTAATAAATAGGTGCAATGTATGCATTTCGGTGCTAGACTACCAGTAAGATTAATTGTAAAGAAGGAGAGGAAAAGGATGATTAAACATTTAGGTCGCATTAATGAATTGGCGAAAAAAGAGCGTGAAGAAGGTTTGACCAATGCGGAACGAGTTGAACAACAAGTATTACGAGAGGACTATTTACGGGAAATTCGTGGGCAAGTTCTAAACACTTTTTCAGTGCTTACCATACTTGATCCAGATGGAAATGATGTAACACCGGACAAAGTACGAAACGAAAAGGGAATCAGTTTGTAAGGAAAATAAACGTTGTTGGAAGAACGAAAAGCCTCCGAGTATTCATTGACAGAAATGGTGTGGATAAATACACTTGTTTTGTAGTTGATTCCGTAGGATGCTTTTTATAAACTTTATAAATATTCATTATAAAGGTATTGTATAAAGTGAGTTTGGTTGATTCATGTATCGAAGTATTTATAATAGGAGTTGATAACATGACTGAAGAAGAACGTATTTTTAATGGGATCTTATTTAGCCCCGGCCATCCTGATCTTAAGGCTATTAAGCTTCGCTCTCACAATCTTAGTAGTCAATACAGTCGTACTTTTGAGGATCAAACGGAAGAACGCGAAGCATTACTCATGCAGATTCTGGGTCGAAAAGGAGAGCGTTGTTTTATGCAAGGGCCCATTTTCTTTCATTATGGCGTTCACACAGAAATCGGTAACCATTTTTTTGCGAACTATAATCTGACCGTCCAGGATGATGCTAAGGTTACCATTGGTGATCACGTCAGCTTTGGACCTAACGTAACCATTGTTACACCGGTTCACCCTTTCATTGCTTCAGAACGTCGACAAATGCTGGACCAAAACGGGGAACCTAAGTCGCTCTGTTATGCTAAACCTGTCACCATCGGAAATGATGTTTGGATTTCGGCCAACGTCACCGTATGCGGCGGTGTTACCATTGGCGACGGATGCGTCATTGGCGCTGGAAGTGTAGTGACCCAAGATATTCCTGAAGGATCTTTTGCAGCGGGTGTACCTTGCAGAGTCATTCGTCCAATCACAGAATCGGACAGCATGCGCTATAAACCAGAAGTTCTTGCTGATTGCAGCGTAATTGAATAAAAACACATAAATAAGAAACCGTTCCTAGACAAGAGGAACGGTTTTCTTATTTTGATTAGTAATTCGTTGATTAGGTGGAAAGCTTATTAACTGTTTTCTAATGCACTAGATTCTCTAAATCCGGCTGCAATTTGTTACGAAGAATATACAGCATGATGGCTCCAACAAGAAACGCGACAACATCGGCAATGACGAGTGACCATACAACCCCATGGAAGCCATTCAATCGGTTGGCGATATAGAGTACAGGAATCAGAGTAATTCCTTGAATGACTGACATAACAAATGCTGCGGTTCCTTGCGCTGTTGCTTGGAAGATCCCCACAAACAACGATGTCATTCCTGTAATGAACAAGGATAGGAACGTCACATGTAGAATGTAGCTACCCATTTCAATTAATTGCGGGTCATTCGTAAATAAACCAATTAAGTGGTCGGAAATCAAATAGACGATAACCCCGAACACAACAGCTAACGCCAAAATCGCTTTGATCGTGAATCCAATGGTATGCTTCATGCGTAATTTATTCGCTGTAAAAGAGAAGGCAATCAATGGCACAACTCCCTCACATAAGCCCATCAGAATAAACTCAGGAAATTGCAACAAACGTGATGAAATTCCGTACCCCGCTATGGCCTGATCTCCGTATTCGACAAGAAAATGGTTCAAAATGAGCGACATTGCACCCAAGAAGATACTCATAATAAAGACAGGAACTCCAATTTTGAAAACATTACTCATAATTTCCTTGGAAGCCTTGAACCATTTTACGGAGACAGTTAAGAATTGGCTTTTATATCCCATATGGAATGCGTAAAAAATACTGGCAACTAGGTTAGAAATGACCGTTGCAGAAGCAACGCCGATTATCCCCCAATGGAAGATGAAGATGACGATTGCATCAAGAATAATATTTACAACCACACTTAGAATCATACCGACCATGGATGTGATTGCTGCACCCTCCGAGCGCACGATGTTCTCCAGCGTGAAGAATAATATGACGAATGGTGAACCGATGAGCATAATCGTGACATAGTCTTTTGTAAATCCGAAGGATTCAGGCGTTGCTCCCAGGCTATGAACAATTGGGTCGATCAGCGGGAGGCCGATGGCTATTACGATAAGACCAAGAACTAAACTGCTGTAAAAAGCGAATGAGGAAACATGTTTTAGATCATCATATCTTTTTTCACCTAACAAACGGGAGATGAATGTACCGCTACCCATACCAATCAAATTGCCGAGCGCCATAATCACCGCGAATAATGGCAAGGTTAGCGCGAGTGCGGTTAACATGGCAGTATTGCCTAATGTACCAAGGAAATAGGCGTTCAGGATAGAATAGATGACACTCATCGACGTACCTAACATCATCGGTACAGCGAAGTGTGCTACGGCTTTTGCGATCGGTGCTTTTTCAAAATAATGGAGGTTTTCTGCATCCATGTGTGAGTCACTACTTTCTTCATTTATTTTTTGAAATGATTTGGAGTTCGAACGATATTCCAATTTTCAATCTAACAGTGTTAGCTTGTGCCTTACAGTGTTAGATGTTATCATGAACTTATGAACCTGTAAAGCATAATCTTACACTGTTAGATAAAAGGGCGGATACGGATGAAAAAACAACAGCCTCAGATTTCGGAGGATAAGATTTTGGAAGCCTCTTGGGAGCTTCTGGGGGATGAAGGCATTGAGAAATTCAGTATGAGGCGATTGGCCGATCGTCTGGGTATTCAAGCTCCTTCTCTGTACTGGTACTTTAAGAGCAAGCAGCATCTCTACCAGCATCTGGCCAACCAGATATCGAAAATGATCCTGAACGAATTCCAATCCGACGGGGACTGGAAGGTGCAAATGGAGGGCCTTGCAATATCGATACGGAGTGTACTCCGCCGTTATCCCTGCTCCACGCAGCTTATGATGCAGACCCTACCACATGAGCCGGACATGATTCGCTTCACCAACCGTATGCTTCTCTGCATGGAATCGACGCCACTTGAGCAAGAGCAGAAATTGCAAGCCGTTCTTACGCTTGTGAACTATGTTTTCTTCTTCGTTCTGGATAATTATGAGCATCAGCGCACGGTCTCCGTTATGACTAAGGACCAGGGAGAGCATCCGGGCGGGGAGATGATACAGCTTCTGGATTCCATGAGCGAAACAGAAGCAGGACTGTTCCGGAGAATGCACAAGGGTGGGCTGTTTGAGATGATGGGGAGCGATGGAGCGTTTGAGTTCGGCTTGAAGCTGATTTTGTCGGGAATTGAGCAGGTGATAAAGGAACAAGAAAATTAAAATGTCAAAAAACCGCACATCCGAATATCGGATTTGCGGTTTTTGATAAGGCTTATTTTTAAATTTTATATCGCACTGTTACCTTCAAAATCGAATTGATGACGCAGGAATACTCACAACAATTGTTATTAGAAAAACGTTTATAAACATATCCTTTTGAATTATTATTGGAACTACAGAGAATGAAAATAAGGAATTTGCACAAGAGGTTTTTATGAGAACGGTTACAGGATATATTGAAGGCAACATATATAAGGAGGACAGTTAGCGTACATGAGTTTATATCTGGAAATCCCGGAACTTGACAAAAGACTCCCATTTCGAAGCTTTATTCACCAAGGAGATGTGCTCTGTTATCCTCACTGGCATAAAGAAATTGAAATTATTTATGTTACCCAGGGAAGCCTGGATTTGGGATTGAATGACCAGGTAATCCGTCTGAAGCAGGGGGAAGTCCAATTCATTAATGGCGGTGACGTCCACTTTTTTTTGTCGTCCCCTGATAGTGAGCGAATTGTTATTCAATTTGATCTGAGTCTGTTCCAAGACGTATCAACACTAATTTACGATGATCGGTCGCTTCGTGACATTTTTACTGAAATAGAGCAATCCAGCAGGAACTGGCCTCGTGAAACGGCAACCAAGCTTCTTCCTCTTCTTCAAAACATAAGCACAGAAGATTACGAGCGCAAAGAGGGCTATGCATATATGATCAAGGCCAAACTTTACGAAATGTTGACTTTTATTCTGAGAGAAGTACCAAGGGGGAGTGAGAAACATCGACCCCAAATCTCGGAAAATATCCTGACTCCGACCAAAGAAATGCTATTAAAGCTGGAACGAATTTTTGAATATGTAGAAAGCCATTACCAGGAATCAATTATACTAAAAGACGTAGCCGACTATATAGGATTCAGCCCTTATTATTTCACTAAGTTTTTTAAGAAAAATACTGGAATGACCTTTGTAACTTTTCTAAATGAATATCGACTTAATAAAGCGAAATGGATTTTGCTCAATGAAAATTATTCGATTACCGAAATAGCAGAACAGGCCGGATTCAATAGCGTTAAGACATTTCATCACTTCTTCAAGGAAGCGACGGGCACATCGCCTTTAAAGTATCGCATGACAATATCCGGGAATAAAACAGCAAGAAAATAGGAAGATAGTCTTTTGTGAGACTTGTATGATAAGGGTATTAAACAAGTTGAGGTGCTATACATCTTGCATAAATCAAGGTCGCAGCCACTCATCTTTTTTACATAAAGTTTGCTGTGTGAAATCTAACATGTAGGCATATTCAAAAAGGGAAAGGACGATGAAAATGAATAACCGAATTTATAATATAGCAATTGTTGGCTTTGGGGGGATGGGCAGCTATCATTGCCAGTTAATTGAGCCTGTATCACAGGTTTCCGTAATTGGGGTATACGATACTGTTGAATATCGGATGGAATTGGGTAAGGAAGCCGGCTATAAAACATACGCAAATCTGGATGCTGTTCTAACAGATGAGCTGGTGGATATCGTTTTGATTGCTACCCCTAATGATGTTCACAAAGATATAGCAATTCAAGCTCTGCAGGCTGGTAAACATGTAATTTGCGAAAAACCGGTTACAATAACCAGCAAGGATTTTAATGATATCGTCAAGGTAGCGAACGAGGAGAAACGCGTGTTTACGGTCCATCAAAATCGTCGCTGGGATGACGATTTCCGGACTGCCAAGGACATCATCGATAAGAAGACATTTGGGGAGCTATTCCATTTGGAATCCCGGGTTCAAGGAGCCAACGGCATTCCTGGCGATTGGCGCCAGCTGAAGGATTACGGTGGAGGTATGCTGCTGGATTGGGGCGTGCATTTGCTGGACCAACTGCTACAGATTACAGATAGTCAAATTGAAAGTGTTTCGGCTAATTTGAGTTATATTTTGGGAACCGAAGTGGATGATGGTTTTACGAGTTATATAACGTTTAAAGATGGCCTGACAGCACTTATTGAAGTGGGAACGACCAATTATGTGAAGTTACCGAGATGGTATCTGAAAGGAACGGAAGGTACTGCAGTGATTAGGGACTGGGATTTGAGTGGAGAGATTATCACTCGAAATCCGGATGTTGCACATATAGAGCCGAAACCTATTCAAGCGGGGCAGGGATTGACCAAAACGATGGCGCCGCCGTCCGAACAGTCCACACTAAAGTTTGGAATAGAAAAGCCGGACTTGGAAGAGCAAAGCTTTTATGAAAATTTTGCCTCTGTTCTTGAAGGGAAATCTGAGATAGCAATTAAGAATGATGAAGTTCACAGAGTACTTGTACTGATTGAGACCATTTTTGAGGCAGCAGAGACCAAATCTGTGATCCATAGAAGTATTTAACACGCTTTCTGTTATTGCTGTAACTATCATAGATGCGTTAAAACATGTGAGCCGTCATAATGACGGCTTTTTGTCTGTTTAAATCCCCAATAAGTTTAATTATTGCCAAAAGAAGCTCCGCTCTATGATGAATCCCAATTGGTTTTTAATCGTCAAAGTCGCTATTTTAGCGGCTTTTTATTGTTTTATCTTACAAATCCATATCCGTCCTTGCGAGCAAGAGGTTGGTCGGTCATCCGTTAGAAAAATATCTAAATATTAAATTTACAACAAAATGTGACCAAATGCCGTCCTTGAGAGTGTTAGAGATATAAAGGAGGGCAGAACAACCATGCAGCGATCAATACCCCAACGGGGAGATCATATGATGAAAGTCTATGAGACTTACGCGGATACGCTGTTCCGTATTGCCATGGTGCACCTCGGCAGGCGAGAGGACGCGGAGGAAGCCACTCAGGATACCTTCATCAAGTTAATGAAAAAAGCCCCTACGTTTAACGATGCAGAACATCAGAAAGCATGGTTGATCCGGGTTATCACCAATCATTGTAAATCCTTATTAGGCAGAGGCTGGCGCAAACGGGAGGTCAAGCTGGAGGGAGCAGATCCCCTTACGACAGACAACCCCGAAGATCAGGCACTGATTGAACTCGTGCTGTCACTGCCCGTCAAGTATAGAACGGTGGTTCATTTGTATTACTACGAAGATTATCCGATCCGGGAAATCGGCGAGATTCTGCAGATCAGCGAGTCTGCAGTGAAGATGCGGTTGAAGCGGGGAAGACAGCTGTTAAAACTGGAGCTGGAAGGAGAAGAACCCCTATGAATGAGGAACAATTCAAACGAAATTATAAGAAAGCGGTGGACCATATGAAAACAAGTGACCAAATGAAAAAACGGATAGAGCAAACCTTAAACACACAACGTCATGAACAAAAGCGAAAGCGAAAACCTCTATACATTGCAGCGAGCGTCGTCATAGCTGCCAGTGTTGGACTCGCGGCGCCAAGCATATGGCAGCAATTTATCGGTCCAGCCGCGCCAGCGACGCAGGTGGCACAGGTCACACCGAGCGCGTCATTCGACCCGGTGGTGATTCCAAAAATGGAGCTGCCGGATTCCAAGAATGGCGTGAAGGCCGCTATGCTTCAACTGGTGGTCTATCAGGGCAATGTCTATACACAATCCGCAACATCACTTGACGGTGCGGATGCGCTTGCCCTGCGAGGCGAGAAGCTCGGAACTACGACAGGGGGCATTCATGAGCTGAGCGACAAAAATGAGTACACGGAGCTTGCCTCCAACATTGGAGAAGCAGACATCTATGCGGTCAACGGCTATGACACGAATTTCCGCATCATGTCCTACACCGAGATCGATGGTAAGGGGTACGCCCAACTGTTTGACCAGAGCAACGGCATCACTATCGGCAGTGGCGAAGACCTGATCGGCAAGCTTCATCTCGAAGGCAACGTCGCTTCGGCGCAGTGGGAGACCTTCGCCAGCTGGAACAACGGCTTGCAGCAGATGCAGCTGCTCGCAGCGGACAAATCACTGAACAACTTTATCTCAGCGCTATATGCTGCCAAACCTATAGCAACAAGCCCTGAACTGGAGGAGCGCCTTTACGGGCAGGAAGATCGCAAGATCATCTACCTGACGCTCGAAGATAAGACGAATGTCCAATTAGTCCTGTTTGGGGAAGGTCTGGTTCGTTACGGCAATGTACCAGTATTCTTCGAAATCGAGAAAGGTTCCTTCCAAGCATTCTGGAACAACCTGGGTGAGTAATCAAGGAGTTTGACTCAACAAATCCAATAAAGCAACTCCACCAATCAAATCTTTATGACTGATAAAATTTCAAATGATCATTGATTGATAAGTTGGAAATTCCAATTTCGATCATGTCGCTTGCTATTATCAAACACCTCACCTGAATATTCAAGGTGAGGTGTTTGGGGTGTAAAGGCGTCCATTGTCATTCCAATTGCCATACATTTTATTTTGTTTGGTGTTAGTTATAAATTTATCTAATCTTTTGTTAAATAACTCAGGTTGAGATTTATAGCTTTGGATTGTGTCGATTCGAATTCTTTTATAAAGATCTGGGAATGCGGAGAAATTCTGATACATATCCGTGTCCTCTTTTAACCTCTGCTCAATAATAGGGTCAATTTTAAATGATTCGTAACTGAGATCAGGTAGAGCCTTTCGACCTTCATCTGTCATCAAGCCCAACGATTCAAGGCGACGGGCCCGTTCTTTATTCAGTTCAGTCCACGAACTTTTTTTGCTTCGAGGAGATAGCCTTTGGGCTAATTGAGTCTCGGAAATTTTCTTTTTTTGTCCATCAATCCATCCAAAACACAAGGCTTCTTCAACAGCATCCAGATACAGCAGCGTACCTGGTGTTGATTTCATACTCACAACGATCCAGCAAAAATGTTCAGTCAGGCAATGTTCTTGAAACCAAGATCTCATTTCGCTTTTTGACTTTGCTGGAAGCAGTTCATTAAGTAGCATTAGAAATTACACTATCCAGGAATGTATCAGCGTCGCTATTAAACTTCCAAACGATACCAAATCTATCAACCAACATTCCGAAGCAGGAAGACCAAGGCATTTCTGATAAAGGCATAATCACATATCCACCTACAGACAAATTAGAAAAGTAATTTTCCATTGCCTGTTTATCATCAATAATGATACTAATGATTACATTGTTGCCTTTAACCAGCTCACCCGTTACATTTTTCATCGAAGGAAGAAGATCCGACATCATTATTTTTCCACCTGCGAATTCTAACGATGATTCCATAATCATATTCAACTCATTTTCTGGCAAAGGATAGTTTGGATCTTGTGAAAAATCCTTGAATTTTACTTTTTTTACCTCACTTGCGTTCAATGCTTCTGAATAAAACGCGATGACCTGCTCTGTGTTCCCATCAAAATTTAAATATGCAATAACTGACATGATAAAACCTCCTTCTTGTAATACATGAAGTGTAAGCTATAATAGGTGACAGCTAAATTGTCACCTATTATAACTATGATCAAAATTTATTTACCTAAAGAGGACTATCATGAACAAAATTGAAAGATTAATATCCATCATCATGATCTTGCTGCAAAAGAATGTGGTATCAGCCACCGAATTTGCTAAATTATTCAATGTATCCAAAAGAACGATTCTACGTGATATGGAAACACTTGGATTATCCAACATTCCCATTTATGCTATAAATGGAGTGAACGGTGGATACGGAATTATGGATGAATACAAAATAGACAAACGGCTTTTAAGGAGCAAAGATTTAGAAAATATATTGACTGCACTGGGCGGATTGGGAAAAATTCTTTTTAGTGACGAAGTAGAATCAACGCTTAAAAAGATTGAATCGATGATAGGTTCAACGACTTCGGGAGGTACAATTCAACTGTCTTTTTACAATTGGGATGGTCGTCCTGAAATTGTACAAATTTTTAAGACTTGTCAGGAAGCAATAGAGCAAGGCAGGTTGCTTACATTTGATTATATAGATCAAAGTGGAGTCAAGTCGCAGAGACGGGTCGAGCCATACCAGCTTCAATTTAGTGAAATGAGTTGGTATTTGAAGGGGTTTTGTTTAGATCGAATGGAATATCGAACTTTTAAATTGTCCAGAACGGATAATCTGAAGATCGATATCGAAACATTTGTTGCTAGAGATTATGTGACTGAACAGAAAACAGAGCAATATTATCAACCTAAACTAATTAAAATTAAAGTATTGATCTCACGTCGAATAAAAGATCAATTTATTGAAAGATACGGTCAAAAAAGGATTGAAGCTTACAATTCTGAACTCTTTATAGCCGAAATAGATATGCCACAAAACCACTTTGGATTTCGGTTTTTAGCTAGTTTTGGAACGGATTTGGAAATCTTAGAACCTAAAGCATATGTTGAAGAATTCCGGGAGTTTCTAAATGCCATGATAAATAAATATGTCTAAGAACCCATGTGGAATGTTTCTCTTTTAATGATAAAAGGAGGTACTAGTTATGGAAAAAGTGATCTGCTTAATTACAGGCTTAATGGCTTCTGGTAAGTCAACAGTGTCGGAGCTGCTGGCTTCCAAGCTGGGAAAAGCCGTGCATCTGCGTGGTGATATATTCCGTCGCATGATTGTATCCGGACACGAAGACATGTCTGCTGAACCGTCGGAAGAAGCAGTCCGTCAATTATATTTACGTTATCAGTTAGCCGCAAATGCTGCAAAAACGTACTATGAAAATGGCTTTTCTGTAGTTTTGCAGGATAATTACTATGGTGCGGAATTAGTTTATATGATGGACCAGTTAAAGGGTTATCCGGTTCAGTTAGTTGTGCTGTGTCCTAAGGTAGAGGTAGTAAAAGAGCGTGAAAAATCAAGAGGAAAGGTCGGGTACACTGGCTTTACGGTAGAGAATTTGTATTCAGACTTTTTGAAGGAAACGCCTCAAATCGGATTTTGGCTGGACAGTTCGGAGCAGTCACCTGAGCAATCAGTAAATGATATTTTACAGCACTTTAGATGAAAACCAGTGGCACTGCGGATTTTCAGGCAAAGGTGAAGGCCATTAGTCCTGACGACTTGTCAGGAACTTATGATCTAGTCTTGCTTTTAACTAAACAGCCATATAACGAGTCCGTTCTACAAGACCTGTTGTCGTATTAAATGGTGAAACAACCGAAAGAATTCAACAGATCAAATCTATACTAGACCTTGTGGGTGGAACACATATTTCCGATAACCTGATGGGCACGAAGTGGTCCAAATTGCTTATTAACAATGCATTTAGCGGCCTATCTGCAGCATTAAACGTGGAGTATGGCGTCGTGCTTGATCTTGATATTAGTATGGTAAGTGCGTCCGTGTTGCCGATGAAACAATCAGGAACGAATTGAAACACTTCTCAACACCTTATAATGATAAGGTTGTAAGATTAGTTAAACAAGCTGAAGAATTTCAAACCGTGCCTGATTTCGAGACTAATATTAAGTTCTTTGAAGAGCTTAACAATAACAGATGATGTAAATGAGTTGTAGATCACCAGGAAAACGTGTTGAGTAGATAATTCCTTAATACGTTTTTTTATCGCTAAACATTTCCTTAAAGCTTAGGGCAATTGGGATAATGTTCCATAGTAGATCTCAGTAGAAACAGCAGATAATAAAAAGCACGATTAAGTCCAAATTTTATTTGGTTTTAACTATCCACTACTTAAGGGCAATATAAGTTTAATCTCTCTTGTACACATGCTAAAATTTCTTCTGGCATCTCCTTGACCTGGATATCTCCACCTAAGAAAAGCAACCAATTGGATATTTCGGTTAATTCTTCTGCATGACGAACATTGATAAACGTCTTTATAACGGCAGTAGTTTGGTAAGGGTTCGTATAAGAAAGTGAAAGCTTTAAAGGGTGGTATTTCTTGAACTGTGCAATCGCCTTTGGACCAAGTTCAAGGACAAGGTTGATCATTTCTTCCTGCTTACTTAATTTTTCTAAAATCTTTTTCTTACTTACCTTTTTCTTCGTAGGAAAAGGTTCAATATGGGTGAGATTGTCGACAGATAAAATCCGTCTCTTTTCTTCCTCCAAGTCGAAGCCTTCAATGATCCACAGGCTTTTTTCACGATAAAGGTGCAGGAGATAAATGGGATAAGACTTTATTTCCCTTTCTTCTTGGATGGTAACCAACAAAGAGCTCTCTATAAGAAGAAGCTGGATGAGTTTTTCCAGCATAGGGTGGGGCAGGTCTGACAAATCAAGCAAGTCGGGATTATGGGGGTTGGTCCCTTCAAAAAGCAATATTTGATTTAAAAGAACAAGGTCATCTTGCTGATTTTCGGAAATAAGGCCCAGTAACTTTTCAGTTAAAGACTGACGACTCTTTAAATAAGGGAGTTGTTGATTTCTGGTTGCCATAAAGGCGAGAAAAAGAGCTTTGATCTCATTATCGGTAAAGCGGACCGTAGGCAGGACAGAGTTGTTCATGACAAAATAACCCCCATCCCTCCCAACTTCAGCGACAAGTGGCATGCCCATAGCTTCAATCTCTCGGATATCTCGAATAGCGGTCGAACGAGAGATGTTAAATTCCCGCATGATTTCAGAAATGGTAAAGTGAGCGCGGTTGTTGATATATCTCATGATGATATTAATCCGTTCTACTTTTTTCATCGGGTCCTCCTAAACAGTATCATAATTTGACATGATTTAAGGTTATTATAAACTCATCAAGTGAAAAGACAAATGCTTAGATAAATTTAAAGAGGATGGTGTTACGAATGAGTAATTATAATTTTGAAGAAAAAGACAGCTTTATCGTTTTGGGTATTGGAACTGAGCTTAAGAGCAACTACACAGACTATGCTGGTATTAACAAAGAAAAGGCTGATTTTTGGTCGGCTGTGAAAGAAGATGGAAGTCTGGACTCTTTAAAAGCAATAGCGACAAATGACTATATTTTTGCCGTGAACGAAGCGGTGAATAACAAGATG
Organism: Paenibacillus sp. BIC5C1; assembly: GCF_032399705.1. Classification (NCBI taxonomy): domain Bacteria; kingdom Bacillati; phylum Bacillota; class Bacilli; order Caryophanales; family Paenibacillaceae; genus Paenibacillus; species Paenibacillus sp. BIC5C1. Next base: position 4,048,269 of record NZ_CP135922.1, on the reverse strand, counting down.
ATGCATTATGCTGGCGTCATGACAGAAGAAACACTGCCAGAAGCAACCAGAGTGATCCAATTCCCTAAAGGTGAATATCTGGTCGTTAAGGGGGAAGGGGCAACGTCCGATGAGTTAAGTAATAACCTTACTGGCGTGGCTTTTGGTCAAGTCCTTCCAACGGAAACGAATTATGCTTATGTTGGTGGGCCAAATACTACGGTTGAGATGGGACAACGAAACGGTTTGTTATTTGGTGAAATATGGATTCCTGTAATTAGGAAATAAACTTGAAGGAGAGATCGGGATGTCGTATATCGTTGATTTTAAAAATGTGTCTACGGTCGGATTAGAGTCCTCACCAGTAGCAGCAGCGCTTGCAGGTTTGCGTGCGAATGAAGCCCGTTACTTTATGAACAAATATAAGCATGAATTTACGGTTGTTCCTGCTAGCCAAAGTCAGGACACCCTTGACTATGTAACACGAATTTTGAAGGAAGAACGTGATATTGAGTTTGCCGCCAAGCCTTTGGAGACGTCAGCTTTTCAAGTGGAAAACATTCGATTTTCCTACGTCTTTTATGAAGATGGTCTTGGACTCAATGTTATGTATACGGTGGATGACCCTAAGAAACGGGCCGTGGGTTTTAAGCTTTCTGAGGGGATGGAAGTTCCAGCGGAGTTGGAAGGCAAGTTTAAGTTTGCCAGACAGAAATCTAAGTTAGCTGGAACCATTCGGGGCTCATTTTTTGTAATCAAGAGAGAGTATTGAAGTGGGCAAAAGCACATGTGGAGAAAGCAGAGCATAGCCCCATTGAAAGTCGCTGGTTTAGCGGCTTTTTCGTATTATCAGGTTAGCCAGTAATTACTGGTTGGCCTTTTTTTGTGGTCGTTTTACGATGGGGGGAGCCGGGAGAACGTGGCGGCTTTAGGGGCTAGGACCTCGTAACAAAAACAGTTCTCCCACGACCTCCAAAAGACCATGTTTGGGCTGGTAGGGGCAGTTGACCCCGTATAACAAGCGAAGCTATGGGTTTGGAACCATCGTGGAAAAGGACCGGCGAAACAAAAGATAAGGAGTGAGGACATGGAACCTGTTGTCGGTGTGGATGTTGCCAAAGGTTCGAGTGTAGTTCAAGCGTTTAGGAAGAGAAATGAACCGTATGGCAAAGCAGTAGAGATTATACATGAAAAGAATGGATTCGAACGTTTCTCGGTCATGCTAGACACGCTTCAGGCCGAAACGGGCTTGGCGCCCGTGGTGGTTCTGGAAGCGACAGGGCATTACCATCGCGCATTGGTTTCGTACTTGGAACGAAGTGGCTACACCTACTATATGGTGAATCCGTTGCAGTCCAAACGAGCCAAGGGAGCCCAGCTACGCAAAGTCAAAACGGATGCACTGGATGCTTGGCATCTGGCAGAGATGTACTACCGTGGCGACGTGAAGCCGCACCGGACCTGGGATGAGACGTATACGGAGTTGCAACATTTGACACGGCAGCATGAATTCGTTACAGGAATCTTTGTGCAGGCAAAACTGAACAGTAGAGCCCTATTGGAGCAAGTGTTTCCGAGGTACGAAGGGTTATTTTCGAATGTGTTTTCGGTAACGTCATTGACGATACTAGCCCGTTGTTTAGAGGAAGGTACAGCGGATTGGATTGAAATTATTCAAGGAGGCACACGAAAATCTCGTTCCCAGCAGTGGGCGATTGAAAAAGTCGGAAAACTGGAGGAAATGCTGTGTGACTGGAAAAAAACTCGGCGTAGTCCGTCTCAAAGCCAGGCTCTTCTCGGGATGGTCACGTTATTGCTGACAATAATCGGGCAACTGGAGGGGCTCGAAAAGCAAATGGAGGAAATAGCGGCAAGCCTACCCGAAGTTGAACTTGTGAAAAGCATCCCGGGAATTGGAATGAAATTGGCGGCAGCTATTGTAGCTGAACTAGGTGATGTAAAACAGTTTAGTGATGCGAAGCAACTTGTGGCGTTTGCAGGCCTTGACCCAGGGATTTTCAGTTCAGGAAAGTTCACAGCGACCAGTACACGAATCACGAAACGAGGCTCTAAAAGGCTCAGACGATCGCTGTATTTAGCGGTGCAATGCGGAATGCGGAAGAATGCAAATGCAAGAATCCATTCGTACTACGAGAAAAAAAGAAACGAGGGCAAGCCCTACAAGGTGGTTGTGATCGCTTGCGCGAACAAGCTGTTGCATCACATTTTCGCCATCTTGCAGAAGGGGCAGCCCTACCAAGCGTAATCCATATTTAACCAAAACCTCCATGGCCGTGGAGGTTATTCGTGTTGGTCGAAAAAAGTATAACACGAAAAGAGAACTCATCCAACCTGAAATGCTTGACAAACATTAGCTGGTTTTTGTTTTAACGGTGCAGCTAGCTTTGGGGAATTTCTTTCTTAGTTTCATCTAAAAAAGCAGATAGCGCCGGTGTAATGAGGGTGTCTTTTCGTTTAACAAACATGGTCGATACTGAAGAATACTTCTCCGATAAGGAGTGGCAGGTTACTTTGTCACGTACTTCATAATCCGCAATGATGGAATAAGGCAGTAATGTAATGCCCATGCCTGCGCTAACACAAGCAATTATCGTTTCGAGTGTTCCGAATTCCATTAATTTGACAGGCAATAATCCTTCTTCTTGTAGGAGAGTATTAAGCTTGGCTCGGTATGAACATCCTTTGGGAAAAACGAGCATCGTATGATTTTGTAAATCATGAATCGATAGTATCCGGGGATAATTGGGTGAAGTAACAAGAACAAGCCTCTCTTCAATGACTTTGTCCTGCGTGAGATCTGGGTGTTCAATCGGACCGGAAACAAAAGCTCCATGCAGCTCATAATGCAGGACTCCATGAAGCAGCTTTTCTGTTGGCCCTGTAACTAAAGAGAAATCTACATTCGGATATTTCAAATGATATTGTGCGAAAACGGAAGGCAGCCGCACTGCTGCAGTGGTTTCCATAGAACCAATAACCAGAGGACCTGAAGGAATGGAGCTGCTTCCTACTGCGGCTTTAGCTTCGTTAATGGTATTTAGAATCTTTTCGGTGTAACCTACTAAAACTTGTCCAGAAGGAGTAAGTGTAACTCCCTTTTTGTGGCGATAGAATAAGATGGTCTGAAGATCCGCCTCTAACTGTTGAATTTTGTGTGTAACATTGGATTGAGCATAATTTAGTTTTTTTGCTGTTTTGGAAATACTTCCTTCATGAGCGGTTTGGATGAAAATCTCCAGCAAGTGAATATCCAAGTTGACCCTCCTTTAGAAAACAATCTATCTGAAATCATGATATATAACATCTGATTTACGGATTATACAAGATGGATAAACTCGATGTAAACTATAAAGAATGGAATCCGAATTGATGAGGAGGTAACCTCGATGTCTATTCAATTAAACAGTAAGTTCTGTGAAAGCTTCAATATTCGTTATCCAATCGTTCTTGCAGGGATGGCCGGTATTGCAAACATGGCACCCCTAGTCGCTGCGGTTTCTAATGCAGGTGGGTTAGGGACGTTAGGCGCTGCCTATATGAGTCCTGAGGAACTAAGAGGCGCCATACATGAGATTAAAAAACGGACGCAAGCACCGTTTGCCATAAATATTTTTGCTCATGTTGGACCGGATCATTATACGAATTTTGAGGTAGTAAATGAAGAGTTGACACCGATTCGAGGATCTTTGGGTGTGAAGAAGCGTACTCAAGATGAAATACGTACTCCCAATCATTTTGAAGAACAGTTTGCTATCTTGCTGGACGAAAAAGTTCCGATTATTAGTACAACGTTTGGATTGCTTTCCGAGTCTCATGTGCAGAAAGCAAAATCGTTAGGCATCAAAATTATAAGTAAGGTCACCACGGTAGAGGAAGCTATTCAAGCGGAAAAGCGCGGATGTGATGTCATTGTTGCACAAGGTAGTGAAGCAGGAGGGCATCGAGGAACTTTTGATGTATCATCTCAGTCCAGTGGAGCAAATATCGGAACCATGGCACTTGTCCCACAAATTGTAGATCACGTCCATATTCCTGTCATTGCTGCCGGAGGAATTATGGATGGCAGAGGACTGGTGGCTTCACTCGCTTTAGGGGCACAAGGGGTGCAAATGGGGACTCGATTTTTGACATCAATAGAGTCTGGCGCACATGAGGTATATAAACGTGCGTTGCTTGATAGCACAGAGGAAAGCACTGTAATTACAAATGCCTTTTCTGGACGGCCAGCGCGTGGCATCAAGAACGTCTTTATACAACATTGGGAAGCATCCAGCATGAAGTCGCTGACCTTTCCTACCCAAAATACATTAACTCGAGAGATTAGAAATGCTTCTGCTAAGCAAAATAATCCCGAGTATATGGCCCTTTGGGCAGGTCAGGGAACGAGAATGTTAACAGATAACCAATCTGCAAGCGATATCATTATTCAAATTGTAGAAGAAGCCGGAGCTATTATTCAGTAGTGATTATAATTGCACATCCAGCGAATAACGATCGCGAAGTACTGATAAATGGTGAAGCTCATGTCCGGCCATAATATAGGCAATCGAACGAGCTGAAGCAGGATTATCACTGACGATCCCTCTACAGAGCCAAGCTTCCGGTGTGAGGCGGCGGAGCATAAGAATGGTTGAGTGGCGTGTAACGGCATATTCTTCGTTCAAATCGGCTACGGTATATGCGTTGAAAGGATCGCTCTGCATAAGCGCGTCTTGATCGTAGCCAGGATGATTTGCTTTGTCACCTCTGGCGATGCGAAGCAATCGGCTGCTCATGATGCGTTCGTTATCCAAAAGGTGGCCGATGACTTCCTTCACGCTCCATTTGCCTTCGGTGTAACGATAATTTGCTTGCTCCTCTGTCATTGATGAAAGCAAAGTTTGTACGATGTTGGCTTGCAGCTCTAACCGTTCGAGGATGTTTCCTTCGGGAACAAGCTGGATGTACCCTTCATAAAAAGCTGCATACTCCTCTGTAGTTGGTCTTTCAACCATGTAAATGCCTCCTTTGGGATTCATTGATCTGGAATATATTGTAGCATATATCTTACTTCCAGCATTGAAATAGGCCCCTCCGAATTATGGGCGGAAGGACCTATTTCATGTGATTTGAGCAGTTATATGGTTGGGTTGTTTCACTTTCAATCCGTACGCCGTATCCCCTTTTTTTGAACAAACTTCTCCAAAATCGAAAAATCCTCAGTCACTTCTTTGAAAGGCAGTGTGTCCAGCACCTGTGCCCGGTAACTCTTTTTTGCCGCGGTACTGAGACGGGAGTCTAGTATGCTGAGTATGCCAAGATCTGTTTCACTGCGAATTAAACGTCCAGTTCCTTGCCGTAACCGTAGAAGCATATCCGGTACAAATACCTCCATGAACGGATTCTTCGTTACAGATGCCTTATATTCATAAATAGGATCCGAAGGAACAGGGAAGGGCAGCCGGAAAATAATGACCTGTGACAGGTCGGGACCCTCAATATTCACACCTTCCCAGAATACACCGGTACCAAGGAGTACACCATTGCTTTTCCTGAATTCGGTGATGACACTGTCCTGGGAAGATCCTTCTTTTTGAACATGGACTGCCCATGTATACTCATTGGTTCTCGAAATCAGCTTCTTATGAATGTACTTCATGTCCTCCTTTGCTGAAAAAAGGACGATTGTTCTTCCTTGTGTTAAATTACAAAGTTGAACCAATTCGTTGTAGGCTGCTTCAAGATAGTTTTCACGCTGATCATGGTGGTAATATGGAACCTTGTTCGAGATGTACATCATGGTATGGTTGGTGTAGTCAAAAGGGGAGGATTTTCGATCCATAAATTCACCCTTATAACCGAGGGATTGCGTCAAATAAGAGTATTGTTCCTCCAGTGTCTCCCCGCCTTGGCACAGTGTTGCCGACGTTAGGATAACAGGCGACTTTCCATTAAATAAAGCGTACTTCAGAAATTGGCTTATATCTTTGGGACAGATGCTGATCGTGGCTACTCCCAGTGGACTGCTTGCCCATATGAGATAGTTATCCTCTATTTCAGCCAAAACATGGATGAGGGTAATAAGCCCGTTGATAGCTTCAAAAGCGTCATCAATCTCCCGCTCATGGCGGGAGGTCAAAATGGAAAGGCGAAGACTGAGATCTTTCAAATCGTTCGAGACCTGGTTTAACGGTATACCTTTGATCTCCGACACTTTTATACGATCGCTATCCTGCTTGGCATGGTGTAGCAAATCCGCGTTTATCTGTTGGAAGATACGCTGGGCACATTTTTTTATAAACTTGGATTGCGAAAAAAGACTTTTATCCCCGGACTGCTTCGTGAGAAGCTGCGCAGTGTTATCCAGTATGCGGCAGATTCCCCGATAAGTGAACTCGAGCGTTCTGGCATCTCGAACTTTTGCTTCCAGATTATGCACTTCATCAATGACGATCAGAGCAGGCTGTTCCGAGATGATACTCTTGGTTCCTTCTTTTTTCTTCATCAAATCCCGTATGAGCAGGTCCTGGTTCACAATAATAAAATCAATCTCATGAGCCTTTGCATTTAATTTAGCTCTCATATCGTAAAACAAGCATGCATTTTTATGATGGCAACGTTCAAATTTGCAATCATTTACGGAAAAATTGGACCATTCGGCATCACTAATTCCAGCTTTAATATCCGCTCTTTCATCAATTTCAAAATCTAAAATGCGCTGGGCAAGGGTAGACAGTGAGGTGTTCGGATCATCAGGCCTAGTCCATTCCGCGGCCCTACTTCGACAGGCATACTGGCCCATACCTTTCCCAACGACAGAGCGAACCGTTGTAAAGCCCAACCGACTGCCAATGACCCGTAAATCTTTATGTATCTGTTCCGAAAGCTGAATGGAGGATGTAGCTATAATGACCGGTTTCTGGGATATTTGATTCATGAGCAGGCTGGGTATCAGGTAGCCAAAAGACTTGCCGATTCCGACACCAGCTTCAATCATAGCGTTATGCCCATGGATATAAGCATCGGCTATATCGAGAGACATTTCTTGCTGCCCGATTCGCTCTCTAAGGCCAATTCGAGGAAACCGATCATAGATTCGGAAGATGGCGTCAACCAAGGATCGTTCGATTTCTCTTTTTGAATCGCGCTTATTTATTTTATAGAGTTCATTTAACCAGTTCATAATGATCCCCCCTTCCAAATAAATGGTCCTCTAGTAAGGAATTTTTTAGTCAAACTGTAATTATCTTAGATGCTGCGACAACAGTCAAGTGATCTTAGGGGGATAAGTAGCAGGGCGATAAAAACAGCGACCAAACGCAACAAAACGTATATCAAAAGCGTCTATTTATCTTACATAGAACAGCAACAGGAGTGAAAAAGATGCAACTAAAAATGATAGCGATATTTGGTGCAGTTCTCGGTTCTATGCTCATATGGGCAGGAAGTGCAGATGCGGAAGAACGTTTTACCGATCTGCAGCATTCGAAGTGGGCAGAAGACGGTATCGAGTATATGGCCGAACGTGGAACAGTCGCAGGGTATGGAAATGGAATATTTAAGCCCCAAGGGTTGGTAACCAGGGCGCAAGCCGTCACGTTTATGGTGCGGGAGCTTTATCCTCAACAGCTGGAGAAGCCGGTGGAAGGTACAACGACTTATTCGGATGTTCCGACAACGCACCCCTTTTATCGGGAAATAGCATTAGCATCAAAAAACGGACTTGCCAGCGGATTTCCTGGTGGCTCCTTCCGGCCGGACGCACCGCTTAGCCGCGCCGAAACTGCGGCATTCCTTACGCGTGCGTATTCACTCTTGGAAGGCAAGCAGCCAGCCAATTGGTCAGATACGAAACAACATTGGGCTGAGGCACCCATTCTCATCTTGAGCTCCAACGGCTTGGTCGGCGGGTATTCGGATGGTACCTATCGTCCGAATCAAACGGTCACGCGAGCGGAATATGCTGTGTTTATGTCACGAGTGATTCGGTTCGAACGCGAAGCGGCTATTCGTACTCAAGATTGGGACAAGCTGATATCCTATATGACCGTAAGCGAACAAGTCGGCCAGATGCTTATGCCGGACATTAGGCAATGGAACGGTAAAGTGACTACGACCGTTAATGAAGGACTGAAACGCAGCATTCATGATCAAGATTTGGGCGGGCTTATTCTTTTCGATAAAAATATTGTAGATATCAGGCAGCTGACAACGCTCACACATGACATGCAAAGAGAAGCCGGTGATATTCCTTTATTTCTTAGCATCGACCAAGAAGGAGGCGTCGTTAAGCGGATACCGGGCGGGACGAATCTGCCGGGGCAAATGGCGCTCGGCGCAACGGGAGATACGGCATTGGCCGAAGCGGCTGGTCAGTTGACAGGGGAAGAGCTAAAGGCACTGGGGATACAGATCAACTTTGCGCCAGTGCTCGACATAAATAGCAATCCAGACAACCCAATCATTGGCATACGATCGTTTGGCTCAGACGCGAATTTGGTGACGCAGCTTGGTCTAGCAACAATAAAGGGTCTACAGCAATCCGGGGTGATCGCGGCAGTTAAGCATTTTCCGGGGCATGGGGATACAACCGTAGACTCTCATCTCGGTATGCCGGTACTAACCCATAACCGGGCGCGACTTGATGCGGTAGAATTAAAACCATTTCGGGATGCGATTGAAAACGGGGTCGAGATGATCATGACTGCACACATTGCTTTCCCTGCCATTGATAACGAGCATGTTACTTCATTCAAAGACGGAAAGAATGTGCCCATACCTGCAACCTTATCCAAAAAAGTGCTGACCGGACTGCTTCGAGGGGAGTTGGGATACGAGGGTCTGATCATTTCTGACGCATTTACCATGAAGGCGATCGCGGAGCATTTTGGAGAGAATAAAGCCGTGGAACGTGCTGTTTCTGCAGGTGTTGATATCATCCTTATGCCAAAAGATCCGGCGGCTGCACATCAAACGCTGGTGAACGCGGTGAAGAGCGGGAAGATCCCGGACGAAACCATTCATGCTTCAGTAAAACGAATTTTGGAGCTGAAAGCCAAATATGGTTTGTTTGAACGCAGCCAGACTCTGGTGCAAAAGCTAAACGAGCTTAACGGTGTCATTGGATCGAAGCAGCATCGGGCGGTGGAGCAGGAAATTGCAGAGAGAGCGGTCACCGTATTGGCCAGCCGCGAGGGTGTACTTCCGGATCAAATTCAGCAAGGTGACCGGGTCGTTATTCTCGCAGCTGAACAGGAACAGGGAAAGCAACTCGAGAAGCAACTGATACAAGCTGCAAGTAACCTATCTCTGAAGACAGAAATTTCTCTTATTGGACAAGGGAAGACGAATGAAGCCCTTAAGGCGATTGGACAGGCTGACTACGTCATTCTCGCATCTTACCAGTTCCGTAACGTGGCCAGTGAGTTCGGATGGTCCGATTATCAAACCTTGATTGATACGATGAACAGGAGTAATCAGCGATACTCCCTATTGTCGCTCGGCAACCCGTACGAGATGATTTATTTACAGAATGTGCGATCAGGGCTTGCCGTGTACGGAAAGCAGGAGCCCAATACGACAGCAGGGATCAAAGTGCTGGTTGGCCAACGGAAAGCTGAGGGTAAGTTACCTGTGAGAACGGATTAAAGTACGATTAGTACTGACCAAAAGTACTGATTCCAACATACGGAATCAGTATTTTTGGTGTTTGGGTTTGCGTTTCGTCGATCATGCTAAGGCATTATCTTTTCTGAACAGTGATACGCTTAAAAATCACAATCAATAGGGCGGCTAGACATCTTTGCAATAATTGGATTAATGGTAAAATAGTGAAAATGGTTCATGTTGGAGGATGCTCATGTATAAACTGATGATCGTAGAGGATGAACTGCTCATGCGGGTTGGAATTCGTTCCATGCTAAACTGGGAAGAGTACAATTTCTATGTTGCCGGAGAAGCGGGGAACGGGAAGGAAGCGTTGGAACTCGCGCTAGAAGTGACCCCCGATCTAATTATTACCGATATCAAGATGCCGATCATGGATGGGTTAGAGCTCATACAAGAGGCATCTTGTTTGCTGAAAACCTGCAAATATGTCATCCTGAGCAATTTTGACGAATTCCTTTATGTAAAAGAGGCACTGAAGCTTGGGGCTGTAGACTACTTGATTAAAAGTGAGATTACAGAAAGCTCTCTAGTTGATCTTCTTACCACCATTGAAGAGAAATTAAAAAGTGAACGTGACACTAAGACTAACGTACCATTTATGACACATGACTATTTCAAGAGCCTGAGACATCTAAAAGATAGCTTCTTCCAAGATGTTGTAAGCGGATTCATAAATGAAAAGGATATGATATCCAAAGCTGAAGAAATGCATTTCCGTATACGATCAGACAAGTTGGTCGTCATCCAGTTTGTTGTCAACTATTACGAGGACGCGAAGAGGAAATATGTCGAGAAGGGGGAAAAACTACTTCGATTCTCTATTCTGAATATTATGGAAGAGATCATTCCATCCAAATGGGAGAAAGAGATTTTCGTGGAAAGCTCATCTGAATATTGGGTTATTGTCAATGTTCTTCCTGGGAGTGAGTCTGTGCAAGCTGATCTAAACAAATTATGTAATAAGCTTCTGTCTTCAATCAAGGATTTTATGAATCTGTCACTCTCAGCGGGTGTAAGTACAATTGTTTCCGGTTTTCATGGCATAAGAAAGGCATGTCGAGAAGCAGAATTCGCCCTAAAACAAAGTTTCTTTAAAGGCAGTAACCAGATTCTGTATTACGCGGACGTGATTCAAGCTCCAGCTCGGAGAGAAGTGAATGGAGTGCTCAGTCCGGAGCAGGAACGAGATTTCCTTAAATTATGGGTGAGTAAAGACAACATAAAGGCTGAGGAATTTCTTGAAGAAATCCGCTCTGATTTGGAGGTGCAACGAGCAGATGAGAGCAGTATTCGCAAGCAATATATCAGGGTGATGGAAACCATACACTCCCATCTCTCACGGGCTACTGAAAGAGGCAAGCTTTCATTCACCGATAGATCGCCTTACGAAATCGTTTTGAAGGGAGAGTATTGGGAGGATATTCACCAAGTTATGCTGGCTCATATCGCGTATTACTTTAAAACCGATTCCCTGATCATGCAGGAACGTTCTTACACAGACCTCGCAATTGAGTTGATGGACAAGTATTATGCCGAGGATATTTCGTTGCAGAGTATAGCTAACCAGATCAGTGTCAACCCTTCGTATCTCAGTCGATTGTTTAAGCAGGAAAAAGGAGAGAACTTTATCACCTACCTGACACGTGTTCGGATTGAACATGCCAAGGCTTACCTATTGAGCAGGGAACTGAGAGTATATGAAATCGCTGACAAGGTGGGCTACCATAATTACACGTACTTCAGTAAGATTTTCAAAAAATCCGTAGGATTTACTCCTGAGGAATATCGAGAACAACAGCAGGGATTAATATGATCCGTGAATAGAGGTGCAGCATATGAAGCACGCCCAGCCCTTACGAATTAAGTACAAAATCATGGTGATATGTATTACAGTCATCATTCTCCCTGTATTTGTGATGACGATTAGTTCGTATTATTCCTCAGAGCGATTATTGGCACAAAATTACACCAATCTGCTCACCGATCTGGCCAAGCAGACGAATATTCGCATCGACGAGTTCCTAAAGGAAATTGAGAAGATCACGCTGCTTGCCAGTAATGGCCTTAGCAACAATTTATCTGCAACCCATGAAGGAAGCTTTCCGATCCAGGATTTTCTGCGAGAGGGTGATGAACAAAATGAGATTGCCGCGTACAATATTTTGATGAATTATATCATGATGAAAGATCGCGTATTTTCCATCTACCTCTATAATTTGAACGGGGGGCAAGATCTGTTTGTCAGTCCTAACCAGCCTATTGACCCGGACTTCAAAGTGGCGAACGAATTGTGGTTCAAAAAATTCATGCATGATAATGATCGAACCATCACATTGACAACCCGGATCGATGAGCAATTAAAGAATAAAATTCTGGCAGTGTCACACGCTCGCAAAATTCATGATGTGGCTAGCGGAGAACTGCTTGGCGTGATTGTCGTCAGCATTGATATAAAGTTCATCGAAATCGTTAATCGTAATTTGCAGGAAGGGCTACGTTCCAGGTTCATGATCGTCGATGAGAATGACAAAATTGTTTATAACGTGAATGACCGCTTAATCGGTACATTGTTCCGGGACAATGTTCGTCCACCCGAATCATTAAATGTTGTGGTGACCAGTCCACTTAGTCAGCAGAAATGGACTACATACTTATACATGCCTTTGGATGAGCTGACTGCGGACGGCAAAATATTAGGGCATAATCTGGTGACACTGTCCATTGTTCTGGTTCTTTTTGCTGCCATTATTTCGATTTTTCTATCTCATGTCATCACCACCCCCATCAAGAAGCTGCTGCGCAATATCTCTTTGGTCGAGAAGGGGCAGTTTGAACAAGTTGAACATATTCGTTCTCGCGATGAGATTGGGCATTTATCGGTTCGATTTAACAAGATGTCACATGAATTGAAGCTTATGGTTGAGCGAATGCAGCAGGAAGAAATAGAGAAAGCAAAGGCCGAGATGCGTGCGCTTCACGACCAGATCAAGCCTCATTTCCTGTATAACACACTGGGTTCAGTGAAATGGATTGCCTCCATGCAGCAGGCCGACAAAATCGTGGAAATGACAGATGCATTAATCTCGATGCTTCGTTATGCAACAAGATCCGATGGAACCCTCGTAACGATTCGTGAAGAAATCGATAATATAGCGAATTATGTGACGATCCAGAATGTCAGGTACTACGACTGTATTCAGATGAATTATGAAATTGAGGAGAGACTGCTCGATTATTATATGCCCAAAATGATCCTGCAGCCCATTGTGGAGAATGCGATCTTTCACGGTTTGGCTGAATTCGAAGAAGACGGGGCTATTAGCATTCGGATTCAACCTCAGGGCAGTGATATTGTAATCGAAGTCTGCGATAATGGCGTTGGTATGGATCAACATACGATTCAGAACTTTATGGAAGATAAGCTCGAAGCAGACAAAGGAACAGGAATCGGCCTGCATAATGTGCAGCGGCGTATTCAACTTCATTTCGGCAAGCCTTATGGAATACAGGTGGCTAGTCAGATTGGAGAAGGCACGACTTTTACCATTCTGTTACCTGCCATCATAGAAATAACGTAGTCAACATGGATTCATGCATATGTTTACCATAGTAGAACGATTCCAACTATGTTACATAGGGTGAACACACCAAAAGAGCTTGCAGGATTAACTGCAAGCTCTTTTAATTACCCTTTGACGCTACCAAGTACCAAACCCTTGGTAAAGTATTTCTGCAAGAACGGATAAACGAGTAAAATCGGAATGGCACCCAAGAACATTTGAGCGGCGCGCCCAGTTCTGGCGTTCATCATTGATAACAATTGAGTATAGTCTGATCCAGCTTTCAGCATAATTTGCTCAAAGCTTTGCAGCAGGGTCTGTAGGTAGCTTTGTAATGGATAATTGGCTGGATTGTTCATATAGATAATGCCATCGAACCATGAATTCCAATGGCCGACGATACTGAACAAACCGACCGTTGCGAGAGCGGGTTTGAGGAGCGGCAGTAGAATACGAAGCAATACCTGTATAGGCCCGGCACCGTCGATAATTGCCGATTCTTCAATCTCCTCTGGCAAACCTCTAATGAAATTCATAAGAATAATCATACTAAACACGGGTAGAGCTCCGGGCAGAATCAGAGACCAAATCGAATCAATCAATCCCATTTTGACGACCACCAGATAGGTAGGAATTAATCCTCCGCTAAATAACATGGTCACAATGAAGAATCCCATGTAGATGTTACGACCCATCAATTTTTGTTTGGATTTGGATAGCGGGTAGGCTGTGAGTACGATCAGAACCAGATTCACAAACGTTCCGAGAACAGTTCGTTGGATCGCCACCCAGAGAGAGGAGAAAAATGAACCTCCAGTTAATGCAAATTCATAAGCCTTAGTCGTGAATTCAACTGGCCAGAACGTCACGCTTCCCGCAGATACAGCGGAACTGCTACTGAATGAAACAGCCAACAGGTTGATAAATGGTAGGATACATAGAAGGGAGATTAGAAGCAATATCGTGTAATTTAGGATATGGAACAAGCGCCTACTTACACTTTTATCATAGATCATAATGGTAGTTCCTCCTTAAAAGATACGATAGCCTGCTACCCTGTAGGCCAGGAAGTACGATACAGCAACGAGAACACTGGAAATGATGGATTTAAATAATCCGACAGCGGTACCAATCGAATACTGAGCCTGCTGAATTCCCAGACGGTATACATAGGTATCAATAATATCTCCAGTCTGATACACGACAGGGGAATACAGGTTATAGATCTGGTCGAATCCGGCGTTGAGGACGTTACCAAGTGACAACACAGTCATTAAGACAATCGTTGGCATGAGAAGGGGTAAAGTAATGTAGAGGGTCTGTTTCCAACGTTTAGCTCCATCAATAACCGCTGCCTCATATAGACCAGGGTCAATACTGGTTAGAGCTGCCAAATATACAACCGTCCCGAATCCAAAGCCTTTCCAAATATCACTTACGATCATGGTCCAAGGGAATATGGACGGTGTGCCCAGAAAAGAAATAGGTGCAATCCCGAACACGCCTAGAAATGTGTTGATAATGCCATCAGAGCTAAGTATATCCAGCATGATGCCAGCCATAATGACCCAAGAAAGAAAGTTCGGAATGTATACGAGTGTTTGAAATGTACGTTTGATTCCACTGTGCAGTACCTCGTTAAGCAGTAATGCGAAAATAACGGGCACGATAATGCCGCCGAGTATCTTGAAGACGGACATATACAGCGTATTCCAGATGGTTCTTACGAAGTTCGGCTGACTAAATACATGCGAAAAATTATCCCATCCGACCCATGGAGAGTTAAAACCGAGACCGGGATTGTATTTTTGAAATGCAATAATAAGTCCGTAAAAAGGGATGTAGCTAAAGATGAAGACCAAGACCAGGCTCGGGATCAACATGAGATGGTAGGGACTCTGCTGTTTCCATTTTCTCAGCATTCATTATTCCTCCGTTCTTGGCAACCGCATTATTATTTTCCGTAGGCGTCATTGACTGCCTGGGTTGCTTCATCGCCACCGGCTGCTCGCCAATTTTGGACGACAACATCGAAATAATCGATATTTTCACTGCCCATAATGATCTTGGTGAAGCCTTCAGTCAGGATATCATCCAGCGTTGTGCCGTAACTCGACAGCACCTCTGGTGAGACACCCCACAATGCCGTCTTTGTGTAGTTCTCGTTATCGAGTACTTTCTTAGCCAGACCATACGCATTCTTTGGAGCACCTTGTTGCAAATAATCACCCACTGCTCCCGGTGTTGCATTTTTCATAAACTCAACACTGTTATTATATTTCTGCCACATTCCCGAAGTTGTGAGTCCACTGGTATCCTCGGATTGAAGGGCTGCTGATACAGCTTCGAACTGCTCGTAATCGGAATTCGGATTAAGTACACGGAACGCCCCTACTACATGTGCAATATCGTTGTCCAGCAGAGCGGACAGTGTTTCTTTGGACTCCTTGCCATTGCCTTCATCAACGATGTAAGCATAGTCATTCAAAATCTTAATCACTTCTTGAGGGCTCTTGAATCCCTTTTTCATGACAATATAATTGTTGTTGGCGAAGAAAATGGATTGTTTCGCTTCCTTTCCATCGATGGTAGGGATGATATACGGATAGAAGATTGCGTCCTTTCCCAGATTGGCTACTGTATCGACACCAGGATTATAACCCCACCACTGGTAATAAGGTTGTACGCCCACCTTGCCTGCTACGATATCCGCGTTCATCGCATTAAAGTCTTTGATTGCAAATTCCGGATCAATAATGCCTTGCTTGTACCATTCGGACCATTCAGTCAGTGCATTTTTCATCTCTGGCTGAACTGAACCATATACTAGTTTCCCGCTGCTATCCTCCATCCACATATCAGGATGCGCATTCCATGCAATGGCGAGCAGGTTGAGGTAATCGAGCGATTGATCTATTGCTATACCATACCCGCCGTGCTTTTCCATAAATTTAAGTGCAATGTTCTTGATGTCTTCTACAGATTTTGGATCCTGGAGACCCAGTTCTTCTTTCCAATCATTTCGGATCCAGATGAAGTCTGGTTGTTCAATTAATCCCCAGTGCATTTGCGGTATCCCGTACAGCTTGCCGTCCTTCTTACCTGATTCATAACTGTCTGCATCTGCTTCCATGTAGCCTTTGAGACGTCCTGAAGCGTGTTGTTCAAAGACGTCAGTAAGGTCCATGACCATATCTGCTTCGACCAACTGCCTTAACTGTGATGGGTTAACCCTAAACACATCGGGAAGATCATTCGATGCTATAGCCAAATTCAATTTGGTATCATATTCATCGCTGACCCAGTCTGTTTTGACATCGATATTAAACTGTTCTTTGTATCGCTCAATCCACACATTGTTTGTGATATCATCGCCCTTTGGATATTTGGCAGAAGTATATTCTGACGTTACGGTGTGTATGGTCGTTATTCCGCCCTCGTTGGCATCCGAATCGGTATTGGATGTACCTTTCTCGATAGTGCTTCCATTCGTACAGGCAGCGAGTAACAGGGTCGACATGCATAAGGACAACATTAAAGTCTTGGTTTTCTTGTTCATTTCCTTTCCCCCTTGAGTATCCTATTTGAATACGTTTTCTTGAAAATAGTCTAAACGAGAAAGCGAGAACGGGATATAAAGGTTATTGACGAGAATCCGCATATTTTTTACTTTTGGATTAAAGTGGAGGAATGATAAAATTGGTCTGTGCACTTTTTTTACTTTTCACCAAATCTTTTTTTACTCATGGCTCCAAAATCCTCTTATAGATTTGAATTGTGGGTTAATGAAACACCAAAAGACCCCCAGCTTCGTGAGAAGACTGGAGGTCTTTGTTTAATGTGATGAACATCCATCATGCTTATCAATCATTATTTAGGTAGTCCATATATAGTTAGCTCAAGCCTGCTGTGTTTTAAAACGAATGACGTTCCATGACGCTTTGGTCAGGATCGATTGGACTTTTCCTTGATCCACCTTGGTATATCCGCCAGAATGAGGAACAACATTGTTAGGGTTCGACTTGGTATTAACGGCTTTCAAATCCGGGTTCTCCATTACGATATGCTCCATGAAAGTCGTTTCCCCAAAGGAGCGAAGATCCACATGGAGTTCCATTTGTTCGTCCAGATGCCTATTCACCGCAAAGATGGTGATGATTCCATTTTCATCATCATGTACGCTGATCGCTTCAAGGTAAGGCACGTCCGTAAATTCCTTAGAATCATACTTCGGAGAAGATACGATGGACTGAAGCACGGTGCCACGTCCGAAGTTGGATGCATGCATGAACGGATAATACGTTGTTTGGAACCAGATGGCTCCGTTATTCTCGGTCATGATTGGGGCAATGACATTGATTAACTGTGCAAGGCAGGCCATCTTTACACGATCCGCGTGTTTGAGAAGCGTAATAAGGTAACATCCTACGGCCAAGGCGTCTTCATGTGTGTATACATCTTCGAATTCCGGAGGAGCAATCTGCCAGCGTTCTTCGGCTCGGCTTGTGCCAATCGAGTTCCAGACATTCCATTCATCAAGCGACAGCATCAATTTCTTTTTACTGCGTTTCTTAGCTTGCACATAGTCGCAGATCGAAGCGACGCTGTCAATGAATTGATCCAGATCCAGCGATGTAGCCAGGAAGTCATATGTGTTGTCTTTGTTATTGTTGTAGTACGCATGCAAGGACAGATAATCCACATTTTCATAAGAGAGATCAAGAACAGTCGCTTCCCATTCTGCAAAAGTACTCATGCCTCGGCTGGAACTACCGCATGCCACCAGTTCAATATTGGGATCGACCCATTTCATCGCCTTCGCCGTTTCGTTGGCAATTCGGCCATATTCGCTAGCGGTCATGGCTCCAATCTGCCAAGGTCCATCCATTTCGTTACCAAGACACCACGTTTTAAATTGATGAGGGGTTTTATAACCATGGGAAATACGCAGATCACTCCAATAGGTACCCGAAGGATGGTTGCAGTATTCCACCAGGTTTCTTGCCGCATCAATGCCTCTGGTGCCGAGATTAACTGCCATCATGACCTCGGTTCCAACAAGTTTCGCCCAATCCGCGAATTCGTTGGTGCCGACCGCATTGGTTTCAATGGTCCACCAGGCAAGCTCAAGTCTGCGTTTCCGCTCCGCTACAGGCCCCACACCATCTTCCCAATTGTAACCGGATACAAAATTCCCTCCTGGATAACGAACAATGGGCACATTTAGCGCTTTGATTGCTTCAATGGCGTCTTGGCGAAAACCTTGTTCATTAGCAGTAGGATGACCAGGGTCGTAAATGCCACCGTAAACGGCACGTCCCAAATGTTCAACAAAGGAACCGTAAAGACGCGGATCCACCTCGGCTACCTGAAATTCTTTATCAATAAGCATCTTGGATGTAAGCAAAATGAAAACCTCCATAGAATGAATTTTATTGGATTCGCTCTAAAGCGAAATCGGAAATTTGATTTCTTAATCTATGTGTATCATAATGCCAATATGGGAGCAAGTTTATTTTACAGGGTTCGTAAAATAGCGAATTCAAAATAGGGGAGTGAAACAGATGATGCTTGGTACGGATGCATCTTCACTGATCATTTACGAAGCGCTCGCGAGTGAAGCCCGGTTACATATCGTTCGTTTATTGCTGCTGAACAGAGAAATGCACATTAATGCGCTCGCCAAGGAGCTGTATCTGAGTAAAGCCATCGTTAGTACCCATGTGAGCAAGCTGCAAAAGGCCGGGATTGTAGGCAGTCGAATGAAACGGGAGAACGGCGGGACGTATAAGTACTGTTTTATTCAGCAAGAATTTATGCTGATCAATCTGTCACCTGAACCGCTCGATGTACCGTACCACGAGGTATCTATTCCGGTAGGGCAATATACGGATTACGAAGCGTGGCCAACATGCGGGCTCGCGACGACAACCCAGATGATTGGACAATACGACACGCCAGCCTGCTTCATGGATCCCAGCCGGGTGAATGCGGGCATACTCTGGTTGGCACGAGGCTTCCTTGAATATAAGGTCCCTAATTATCTGTACAAAGATCAGGAACTCCGTGAAATCGAAATATCGCTGGAGCTTGGCTCGGAGGCTCCACAAGTTAATGAAAACTGGCCGTCGGACATCCGTTTTACACTTAATAACCATCACCTCGGAACCTGGACAAGCCCGGGTGACTTTGGAGACCGTAAGGGCAGACTCACGCCGCAGTGGTGGCATGCCGATGTGAACCAGTACGGCGTATTGAAAGTGCTTCGTATCAACGTTGAAGGAACCTTTATCGATGGCCAGCGCATCTCGGATGTAAGAATACATGATTTGAATCTCAATGCTGCTCCATATTGGACCATTCGATTAACCCCGGAAGAAGTGGTACCCGGCCGGGGTGGACTTACGCTGTTCGGGAAGGGGTTCGGCAACTACGATCAGGACATTTTGATTCGGTACTATTACGAGACAGCATTGTTACAAGAAGGCTAGAATAATATGGAATTATAGGATAAGATATACACATCTGAACAAAAAGGAGCGAATTTCAAATGACTAACAAGGTGATTGTGCTTTAGGTTCACAGAAGGATATTTGAGGGATAGGGATTCCTTTTGTGGACATTGCAGTGCGGGAAACCGTCCCGACAATGTTTACTGGAGGAGATTATTATTAATTTTAACGAGGCTGTTAACATCAGCAACACGCATGTACTGGCATTGGTATCGGAGTTGTTCGATCTGGAGGGTTACAGCATTCAGCTTATTCCACCTCATGAGGGTGGGCGGAATGTCGTTTATACCTGTGAGCAAGAGGGGTGTGAATCACTAATCCTTCGAGTGTCTTTTTTGCCTGACAGAAAGCGAGAAGATTTCCTGGCAGAACTGGAATTTGTCCGTTATTTATTTGAGCATGAGGCAAGTGTATCGAATGTAGTCAACTCGAAAAAGGGCCATCTGTTTGAAGAGATCACTTATGATGAGCATACGTTCTTTATCAGTATGTTTGTGAAGGCCAAGGGAAAGTTGCTGGTAGAAAATAATTATCAGTATCGGGAAGGTGTTCCACTTACCGAATACTATTATAATTGCGGTAAAGTCCTGGGGAAAATGCACCAATTATCGAAAGAGTATAGTCCTGTCCATCGCCGGCATCATTTTTTTGACAATTACAAAGATGAATATATCAATAACTTGATACCTGAATCATTCCTACTGCTTAAGGGGAAGATGGTCGAGCTCCAGGATACCTTAAAAGGTTTGGATACAAACCCGGAAACATTCGGGATGATCCATTTCGATTATAACGATGGGAATTACTCAATCGATTTTGATAATGGTCAAATCACCGTATATGATTTCGATAATTCATGCTTTGGTTGGTATATGTATGACCTGGCAGATCTCTGGACACATGGTGTGGGCTGGATCCAATTCGAACCTGACGCCGGTAAACGGAAATCGTTCATGGATGATTATTTTGAAACCGCCCTCGCTGGTTATATTTCCGAAACCAAGATCGAAGATTCGATGTTGGAGAAGCTGCCTTTATTTATTCAAGTCACCCTTTTGGAGAATATTCTAGGTCAATTTGAGGAACTGCAGCATACTGGTGAAGAACCTGAGGATGACGATGAACTGTTGTATCTCATTAAATGTCTGGAAGAGGATATACTGTACAGGGGATTTTTCCATGACATGTATTCTAGTGAAGCACCCTTTAACGTTATGAGGAGTGCTGAGGAACATACACCTGAAGCATGAATAACCAGTGACTAAACAAAGAGGCAGCCGGCATATACCGGTTGCCTCTTTGTTTAGTGATGGCGCTCTATTCAAATTTGGAAGGAGGCACGTTGTAAAATTTTTTAAATGCTTTGGAGAAGGTGAAGGGATCGGGATAGCCCAGAAATCCGGCAATTTGCTGGATCGTATACTTTTTCTCGTACAAGTAGTCTCGTGCCCGATTCATCTTGATTTGATTGATGTACTGCCCCGGCGTAATACCTAAAATTTTCTTGAATAAAGAAATAAAATATTTCTCAGAGACTCCTGCAATGGCTGCAAGCTCGCTAACTCGGATGATACGATGCAGATTCGCATCCACATAGGGGAATACGTTCTGCAGAACCTCCAGACTTCCTTCCGTTTTCCTCGGTTTTCGGTCTTTTAGAAATTCACCGTTATACAGACCATGCCCGTGAAGCTCCAAAATTTTTGCAATGACGAGAAGTAAGGAAGCTTTCAAATAGAGTGGACTTCCGAATGCGCCGCTGTCCTGCTTGAACCTTCGATAGGATGAGGTGAACAGCGTTGACTCATCCCGAACCAGGTTGCCCGGTACGATCCCCGGCAGCTGAAACTCGCCCAGAATTCGCTTTTGCTCAGCTATGCTGAAATCAAAGTGCATGTATATGAATCGGCACTGCTCTCCAGTCGTGGAAGCCAGATAGGGCATATCCGGATAAAAAAATACAATGTCACCCGGGTCCGCCATATGTTCGATCCCATCGATGGTGATCTGGACGGAGCCTGCTGTAATGAACCACAGATCATAATCGGAATGAGACTTGTGCTCCATCCAATTGCTGTCGTGAGTTTGTTCCAAATAAGAGCTCATGCGCAGTGTGATATACTCCGAAAGTTCATCGATTATACTCATATTTACAGTCCCTGCATGCATTTTGTTCATCTCGTCTCTCTCCACTTTATGACATCCTCCGATTTCTAACTAATATAACCAATGGTTTATCTGTTGTTGATTATCGTACCATATGACATGTTTTGAAAACTATCACACATTCCGATTCTAGCCCGCTCACCTATAATGAAATTATATCGTTACGAGGAGGGGTTATTGATGAATGCTACAAACACACAGCATCCAAAGGTAGTCGTTATAGGGGCAGGCAGTCTGTTTTTCGGTCGTCAGTCCATCTGGCAGATGGTTCACTCCCCATATCTGAATCAGGGAACGCTGGCTTTGGTGGATACGGACGAGGAGCGGCTCTCGAAAATGGTAAAACTGGCAGAGATGGTTGCTCGTGAGAACAATGTATCCTTGAAGATTGAGGGTTCGGTGGACCGAAGACACGTGCTGCCGGGAGCTGACTTCGTTGTGCTTAGCTTTGCAGAGCAATCGGTCAAATATCGGGGAATTGACTGCGAAGTCTCTCTAAAATACGGCATTCGCATGTGTTCCGGCGATACGATTGGCCCGGGTGGGATCTTTAGGGCAATGAGAGAGCTTCCGGTTATTATGGAATGCGCCAGAGACATTGAAGAGCTATGTCCTGATGCCTGGGTCATTAATTATATTAATCCGTCTACCGTTCATGGTATCGCATTACATCGCTATGCGCCGAAGCTGAAATCATTTGCCCTGTGCGATAGTCATCATATGCCGCATAAGAAAGCCTATTACGCTGTAAGAGCGGGAATTATCGAAAAGTCAGACGAGTTCACCCAAGAGATCGACCAGAGATTCGATTTCCGCATCGCTGGCGTCAATCATTTCACTTGGCTGCTTAAAGCTGAATTCGAAGGGAAAAATGTGATGCCCCTAATCGCGGAAGCCATGCGCAAAATGGCAGGTGATGAGAACAACGGCGGTGATCGCGGCGCAAAAGCTATTTTTAACGATGCGATTACCTACGAACTGTATGATATTTTCGGAATCATCCCCACCTGCACGGCGCATACGAAGGAATACGTTCGGTATTGGCAAGGTCTCGGCAAGACTAGAGACGCTATCTCGCCATTGTCCATCTGGGAGACAGAGGACAGGTATCAGCGTCATGACGAAATGTGGCGTCAGGTAGATGACTTTCTTGCGGGGAATATCCCGATTGCCGATTACATGAGTACCTTTGGCCCGGATCATGCGACGGATATCATTGAGAACATGGTAGGAAATTTGGGGAAGAAGTTTTTCATTAATACGCTTAATCAAGACGCGGTAACCAATATGAATGCCGATTCGTTCCTGGAAGTGCTATGCGACGTGAGCATGGATGGAGTGAAACCAATTCATGTAGGCGAGATGCCGCGAGGTGTAAGAGGTATGCAAGAACTTGTATTGGATACGCATGAGCTGACGGTCGAAGCTGTTCTGGAACAGAGCTACGAGAAACTGAGAAGGGCGATGCTCACCGACCCGCTCGTGAGTTCCATTAGTGATGCGGACAAGATCATTCATGAATTGTTGGAACTGGAGCGCGATATGATTCCCGACGTCTGGTACAAGGACAGACTGCAGTATACCTAGAGTATAGATAACGATCAAAGACCACGTTGACCCTTCTGAAGGAAACTACGTGGTCTTTGATTTTATTAATAAGTGCTAGTTTATTTGAAAAGATAAATAAGTATAAAAATAGCTTGTTGTAGAAGGGTTTTATAACCTTTGGATAATAATGACATTGACATCTGCGGCGTTTTCTAAAATAATAAATGTAATTGAATACTGGTACCTTTAATTCAGTCCAGAGAGGCTGGCAAGGGCAGCGGATTTTATAATCACGCGTGAAACAGGGCAGATCCCCTCAGGGATGCTCTGCGTCTTCGCGCGGATTATGATGCAAAAAGAGGCTACTTGTCAGTGTATAACTTGACGAGTAGCCTCTTTTTTCTGCTTTTTTTGGTATCAGATACACTTTAAGCTGGAGGTATTCTGATGAGCAAACAAGATCAAGAGTTTTCATGGCAAGAGGTGCCAAAAACGCAGAGAAATCATTTTTGGAAGACGTTATCCGTCATGTTGGGTTTCACCTTCTTCTCGGCGAGTATGTTGGCAGGGGGGACGCTTGGAGTCAGTTTGACGTTCATGGAGTTCATTGGCATCGTGCTTGCGGGCAATCTGGTGCTCGGTATCTATACTGGAGCACTAGCGCATATCGCTGCCAAGACAGGCCTTTCCACACATTTACTTGCTAAATATGCGTTTGGTGCGAAAGGATCGTACCTGCCATCATTTCTGCTCGGCTTCACACAGGTCGGATGGTTCGGGGTAGGCGTGGCCATGTTCGCAATTCCGGTTGCCAAAGCGATGGATTGGAACGTGTATCTGTTAATCTTGTTGTTCGGTCTTGCTATGACGGCATCAGCCATCTTCGGTATGAAGTCGCTCGTCATCTTGGGTTATATCGCGGTTCCTGCTATTGCCATTCTCGGCGGTTACTCCATGTTCGAAGGGGCAGGCTCGCTGGGGGGTCTGCAAGGATTGCTCGATTACACGCCGACAGAGACACTCACCGCGGCAGCAGCATTGACCATTTGTATCGGTTCATTTATTAGTGGCGGAACGCTGACGCCCGATTTTGCCCGATTTTCCCGGACGTCCAAGCAGGCGGTTACCGCGACGGTTATTGCCTTCTTCCTTGGGAACTCGCTTATGTTCCTGTTCGGGGCAGTTGGTGCAATGGCATATAACCTGGCTGATATCTCTGAGGTCATGTTCCTGCAAGGCTTGCTCATTCCCGCGATCATCGTTCTTGGACTCAATATCTGGACAACCAACGATAATGCCTTATATGCATCGGGTCTTGGTTTTGCCAACATCACTAAAATTTCGAAAAAGTTCTTCGTCATCGTAAACGGCATTGTGGGTACAGTATTCGCCATGTGGATGTACAACAATTTCGTCAGCTTTCTGAATGTGCTGGGCGCGGCGGTACCGTCCATTGGTGCCATCATCATCGCGGACTACTTCTTCGTGAAACGCAGAAACTATAAACCGTTTGCCGAGATGAGTTTCAAAACGGTAAACTGGGTAGCAATGGTTGCTTGGGCCATCGGCGTTGCGTTTGCTCAGCTGGCTCCAGGAGTTACACCACTGAATGCACTACTCGGTACGGCGGTGGCCTACATCGTGTTGATGTTGATCGTTCCTAACAAAGAATCCAACAAAGAAAAGGGGAAAATAAATGATTATACAGAACGCAAAATTGCGGGGTAAAGAAGGTCTATGGAATATCATCGTGAAGGACGGGAAGTTCGAACAAATTACGCAGGAGCTTCAAGCCACTGCAAATGAGGAGATACTTGACGTCAACGGTTCACTTGTACTGCCACCATTCATTGAGCCTCACATCCATCTGGATACAACGTTAACCGCTGGCGAGCCGGAATGGAATTTGAGCGGAACGCTATTTGAAGGCATCCAACGTTGGTCGGAACGCAAAGCATTCCTGACACATGAAGATGTTAAAACCCGATCCAAAACAGCACTGAAATGGCAGATGGCGCAGGGGATCCAACATGTTCGGACACATGTAGACGTTACAGATCCAAGCCTGACGGCAGTCAAAGCGATGCTTGAAGTAAAAGAAGAGATGGCACCATACATCGACATCCAGCTTGTGGCTTTCCCACAGGAAGGTATTCATTCCTATCCGAACGGTGCAGAACTGCTGGAAGAGTCACTGAAAATGGGCGTTGACGTTGTCGGCGGCATTCCGCACTTCGAATTCACGAGAGAATACGGCGTTGATTCGATGAAGGTTGCTTTTGACCTTGCCGAAAAATACGATCGTTTGATCGACATCCATTGCGACGAGATCGATGACGAGCAATCCCGCTTTGTGGAAGTCGTTGCCAAGGAAGCCTACGAACGTGGACTGGGCTCTCGTACCACGGCAAGTCACACAACGGCAATGGGGTCTTACAATGACGCATATACGTACAAATTGTTCAGATTGCTGAAGATGGCTGACCTCAATTTCGTCTCCAATCCGTTGGTCAACATTCACCTGCAAGGACGCTTCGACACGTATCCAAAAAGAAGAGGTCTGACTCGTGTCAAAGAGCTGCAGGAAGCTGGTCTTAACGTATGTTTCGGTCATGATGACATTTTCGATCCATGGTATCCGCTGGGAACGGGCAACATGCTCCAAGTACTTCACATGGGTATTCATGCTTCGCAGTTGCTGGGTTATGATCAAATCGTAAATTCGGTCGATCTCATTACGAAAAACAGCGCAAGAACGTTGCATATCGAGGATGTATACGGCATTGAAGTAGGAAAACCTGCCAACTTCATCGTTCTTGAAGCAGAGAACGAATACGAGGCTGTTCGCAAACAGGCTGGTGTACTTTACTCATATAGAGGTGGCCGCAAAATCGCGGAAACAAAACCGAGAGATACGTCGATCATTCTTGAAGGTGGTTCGGAGAAGGTTACTTTCAATAAATAATCAAATGAAAAGTGCGATGCTTTAACCAGAGCCCTTGCATTAACCAATACATCCCCTCAGGGTGGACAGGTCAATAGAGTTCCGTGATTGTGAACTCTTCCTGTACAACAGAGGGGATTTTTGGTGTTCCTTTTTAAAAGACGAGAGAGACAAGAAAGAGAAAAAGTTCACAATGGAGCTATGACGGCATTTTTTAATTTGGATACGCCTTCCTGTAATTGAACATCTGACAAATGTGCAAAGGATAAATAGATACCATACTTTGTACCATCAGACGTTGAACTGCTGACTTCTGAGTATATAACCCCTTCTGACCTAGCCGATGCGCGAAAGACTTCATAAGTGGACGCATCTCCTCGCCACCAGCCAAACACGTGCAGACCGGCTTCGTTTTCCACCCAATCAAACCATGTAGAGAGTTGCTCGTTCAAAAGTTTGAGTAACAGATGAAATTTGCGACTGTATAAACGATTCATCCTACGCAGATGACGCTCATATTGGCCGCTTGTCATAAATGCTGCTAATGCCCGCTGCTCGATCAGATTGACAGGTCTGGGCTCGTATAATGCCTGTGCTTTCCTAAAGGTGTCTGCCAAAGTGGGGGGGAGAACAACATAACCAAGCCGTACTTCTAAAGGCAAGGTTTTCGTGAAGCTACCGAGGTAGATTACGCGTCCCGCTTTATCCAATGTTTTCAGCGGTTCAACATGCATTCCACGATATCGGAATTCACTATCATAATCATCCTCGACAATCATAGCATCACGACGATGTGCCCAGTCCAGCAATGTTTGTCTGCGTTCAAGGCTAAGCATTTCCCCCGTAGGAAATTGTCGTGACGGCGTGACAAACAGCATACGTGCGTCCCAGTTTTGCGGAACAACGCCCTGACCATCGAGGTTGGCTTCAATTAACTTAGCACCCGCAGCCAACACGGCTTGAGAAATCCCGACATAACAAGGGCTTTCGGTCACTACATGATCTCCAGGATCTGCAAGTATTTGAGTGAGCAGAGCTATAGCTTGCATAGAGCCTGCAGTCACTGCAATATGATCTGCATCGACTTGAATGCCCCGCATCCGCCGAAGGTAGGCAGCAATGGCTTCTCGCAATTTCGGCTCTCCAGTTGAACTTACAAGAACAGAGGTTGTTTCGATGTGATGCTCCCGATTTCGTATCTCAGCATACAATCGATTATTCCATTCATCGTATGGGAATTTGGAGAAATCAGGCTGGTATTTGCTAAAATCAATAACTTCGTCGCTTTCTATTCTGGAAATGCTTGTTTGTGCATTGGTTTGTGAGTTCCTATGATTTGTGTGCTGTTCAAACTGCTGAATACGATTGCCCCAGGCAGATAAGTGATGAGTGCAAGCCTTCACGTTGGATACATCATTGCTTAAATCCAACTGATAAGCAACAAAGGTTCCTTTTCCATGCTCTGAATGAATGTAACCTTGAGCAGTCAACGTATCGTATACCTGATTCACTGTGCCTCGGGAAATGTGATACGTCGCAGCTAATTCTCTCGTAGAGGGTAACTTCTCGCCATGCACCAGATTGCCTTCATGAATAGCATCACGAATCGCATGATAGAGAGACTTCATCTTGGTATATTTTCGGTTCAAATATGAACTGTAAGCTACATGAAATTGCATATGCCCTCCAGAGGTTAATTTAGAAGTGGTACAATAAAAACCGAAATTATTGGATCTTTTTAGTTATCCATTCTCATTCTATACTAAATCATAGGTTGAAGTGAAACAATACATTAATTAGGAGGAATACAATCATGCAAACAGGTACAGATCGTGTAAAAAGAGGAATGGCTGAGATGCAAAAGGGCGGCGTCATCATGGACGTCATGAATGCAGAGCAAGCTAAAATCGCTGAAGCAGCAGGGGCAACAGCTGTTATGGCTCTTGAACGGGTACCCTCCGATATTCGCGCAGCTGGCGGTGTAGCTCGTATGGCAGATCCAACCATCGTGGAAGAGGTTATGAAGGTTGTATCTATTCCGGTTATGGCCAAGGCTCGTATCGGTCATTACATAGAAGCCAAAGTACTTGAATCTCTAGGTGTGGACTATCTCGATGAAAGTGAAGTTCTTACGCCTGCAGACGAAGTGTTCCATATCGATAAACATGAGTTCACCGTACCATTTGTATGTGGAGCCAAGGATTTGGGAGAAGCTCTTCGCCGTATTGGCGAGGGTGCTTCGATGATTCGTACAAAAGGTGAGCCTGGAACAGGTAACATTGTTGAGGCAGTTCGTCATATGCGTCTGATTAACAGCCAGATCCGCAAAGTAAAAAACATGTCCAAGGATGAGTTATACGCTGAAGCAAAAAATCTGGGCGTAGCTTATGAATTACTGCGCGATGTTCATGAAAATGGAAAACTTCCTGTCGTTAACTTTGCAGCAGGCGGTGTAGCCACTCCGGCAGACGCAGCACTAATGATGCACCTAGGAGCAGACGGTGTGTTTGTAGGATCAGGTATCTTCAAATCAGATAGCCCTGAGAAATTCGCTCGTGCAATCGTTGAAGCTACTACACATTACACGGATTACAAGCTAATTGCCGAAGTATCCAAAAACTTGGGCGCCCCTATGAAAGGCATTGAAATTTCTAAATTGGCTCCAGAAGAGCGCATGTCCAACCGCGGTTGGTAAGGCGTAAATAGAACAGTAGTTTTAAAATATTGTTATGATTCTACACAGCCTGTATATGAGCATTGAGCTTGAATGGAGTAGGAGTAGATATCAAGAAAAGCCGATCAATGGATAAAATTGATCGGCTTTTTTATTGTTTTTGAGAGAGTTGTTGTGAATAACATGGCTTTATCTAATGTCGGCTACAAAGGTGGCTCCTTCTCCAAGTCAATATCCCATCGTTCTGGGATTGTAGGCTGATTGTACTCTTATATAATGAAATTAGCCGAACCAAGAATAAAGTCTGATGTCAACATAGAAGGAGTGTAGCACAAGGAACAATAGTTATTATTCATTCAATTCGTTAAATAAAGAGGTGTACGTGTATGTCGTTTGAAACGATCCAGAATCAAGATAAGAATGGACGCCTTAACGCAGAAATTCAAGGATACGTAGAGTCACATGAGAAGCAGCGTCAGCTGCAAAAAAGAACATTGAGCATTGTCATCGCATCTCAAATATTTGGTGGTGCAGGGCTCGCCGCTGGCATCACAGTGGGAGCATTGCTCGCTCAGGATATGCTAGGAACGGACCGTTATGCCGGAATCCCAACAGCACTATTTACGTTGGGTTCTGCCGCAGCGGCGCTGCTTGTGGGTCGCCTTTCTCAGCGAAAGGGCCGTAGAATTGGATTGGCCACCGGATTTCTGGCAGGGGGCCTTGGCGCGGTTGGTGTCGTGCTTGCGGCTATATTCAACAATTTACCGCTACTCTTTCTTTCATTGTTAGTCTATGGGGGAGGTACGGCGACAAATATGCAAGCTCGATATGCGGGTACCGATTTGGCACTGCCCACAGAAAGAGCGAAAGCAATAAGCATGGCCATGGTGTTCACTACATTTGGTGCAGTTGCCGGTCCCAATCTAGTAAATGTAATGGGGAGATTTTCCGTATCCATAGGTGCTCCAGCATTGTCGGGACCGTTTATGCTCGCGGCAGTAGCTTACATTGTTGCCGGAGTGGTACTGCTCCTATTTCTGCGTCCCGATCCTTTCATGGTGGCCCAAGCCATTGCGGAAAAAGAGAGACATGATCGAACAGAACAACCGAATAATAGGATAACGAGCGTCCATAAGCGTGGCATCGTCATCGGCGCAACGGTCATGATTCTTACCCAGATTGTCATGGTTGCCATTATGACCATGACTCCTGTTCATATGACACATCATGGACATGGAATAAGCGATGTAGGCATTGTTATCGGTATCCATGTTGCGGCCATGTATCTGCCCTCTTTGATTACCGGTGTTCTCGTCGATAAGTTTGGGCGTACGTTGATGTCTTATGCTTCTGGCGTGACATTGCTAATTGCAGGTTTGCTGGCCGCATTTGCACCTGCTGATTCCATGGTACTCCTTATCCTGGCTTTAGCCCTTCTTGGGCTCGGATGGAATTTTGGTTTGATCAGTGGAACTGCGACCATCGTCGATGCTACCCCTCCTCAGGTTCGTGCGAAGACTCAAGGGATGGTGGATGTGCTGATCGCTTTGGCAGGGGCTTCTGGAGGCGCTATGTCTGGCATGGTTGTGGCACAAACAAGTTTTTCAACACTCTCCCTAATCGGCGGTTTCCTGTCCTTGCTTCTAATCCCCGTAGTTGTTTGGGTACGTCCCAAATCATAATACTGGAGGCTTCATAACTATTTAAAAATTACACCGTTAATCTGAAAAGGTTAACGGTTTTTGTGCATTTTAGAGTCTGTATCATGCGTTTCATCCGAATTTCATCCTTAAACCTGTGATAAAATAGTATATTTGAGAGTGAAATTCAGCATCGATGTCGATGAAAGGCGGATGTTCAAACATGTTCAATGTTGCAATCTGTGATGACGAGGAGAAACAAAGAGAACTTGTAAAAACGATGCTTATCTCCTTGTCTCTAAAAACGAATATTGATTTCCAAATTACATTATTTGCATCCGGTGAGCAGCTCGTCTCACATTATAATAACGTTGGAGACGCGTTTCATATCCTCATCATGGATGTGGAGATGAGCGGAATGAACGGAATCCAGACAGCCAAAGAAATCAGGAATATGAAGTATCTGGATGTGCAAATCATGTTTCTGACAAGCTATCCGGAGTATATGGTGGAGAGCTTTGATGTGGTAACTTTTCAATATCTGATCAAACCAATCCTGCCGGATATCTTCGAGGAGAAGATGATTAAGCTGTGCCAATATTTTAAAGCGCTGGACAAAAAGTATGTACTGATTAAGTCAGATTATGAAGAGCTGCTATTGAAATACGATGATATTCTCTGGATTGAGGTTATGAAGAGTTTGACGATCAAGAACAAATTAAAATTTGTGACTCAGGAAAACTCGCATGAGAGCAAAGGCATCCTATCCGGTTATGCTGCCGCTTTGAAAGACCATGGTTTCTTGCAAATTCATCGCTCAATTATCATCAACCTGATGCATGTCCAGAAGTTTGTGGGTACCCAAGTCGTCATGTTAAATGGTACGGAATTACCTATAGGGCGCTCCAAAGTCAAGGAAGTCAAGGATGCCTATACCAAATATATGATCATGAGGATTCAGTGATATGGATATGTATGTACTCTTGTCCGTCTTCGTCGTTCCTTTACTTATGGCATTCCAGGTGAATTTTTACTTCAATTCCGTGCTGGGCAAGTCCAGACGAAAGCCATACAGAGCGATCTATTTCATTGTATTTGTTGTACTGGGGTATTTCTATTTGGTATCTTCATTTTCACCTGTCGTTTCGTCCGCTTTTGCATTGTTATTCATCTTCAGCCTGGCACAATCCTATGAGGTGGAATTCATCAAAAAAATTGCATTTACCATCCTCTATGCAGTACTGCTCACAACGGTAAATTACATTGCCGTATATATTATGAGTGCGATTGATTCCACGGATTACAGCATATGGGATCATTTCAACGTGGATTATCACTGGGTGTTCTCCAAAGTGATGCTGCTTGGTTGCGGTATCATGTTCATTGTGATCCAGATTGTGCGTTTGATTGCCAAACGGAGAAGTTTCGCTATGCATTATCGTTATTATTTCTTGTTTCTGATTGTACCTACCATTACGATCTATCAGATCAATGTGGCCTCAACTTATAGTGAAAAAAACATATATTATGTCGTTTCCGTGTTAGGCTCCCTTTTTCTTAATGTATTCATTGTTTATCTATTCGATAATATGGTAGAAAAGGTTCAGCTCGCACATGAAAATGTTCAACTACAGCGTCAGATGGACTATCAGGACGCCAACTATGAGAAGACAGTGCACAGTTTCAAAAACGTGAAAAGCATCATCCATGATACCAACCAGCAGTTCCTGTACATTGAAGAGTGTATCAAGCAAAACAAGCTTGATGCCGCAGGTGAGCATATTAAACTCACATTAAATAAGATCGAAGGGGCGTACCAGCGGGTGAACTCCGGCAACCTTGTTATTGATGCTCTTGTTACGAATACCATCGCCGTGGGGCAGGCAAACGGGATCAAAGTCGACACCCGTATTCAACTCCATTCACAACATCTTCATATCGATCGTTATGATCTGTGTGTTGTGCTCGGCAATATGTTGGATAACGCCATCGAAGCTTCCAAGAAAGTTAAACATGCCGAAGACAGGTATATCCTGATTGCAATTCACTCCACGGCGTCTACACTTGTAATCCAGATTTTAAATCATGTGGAACAAAAATTGGCTCACTTCAAGAGTGAGAAGCCCAATCCCGAGTTTCATGGGATCGGCTTAACGAATATATCGAGGATGTGCGACAAGTATGGCGGACATATGAGTATCGAGAATCATCATCGGACATTTAATAACATGGTTGTGCTTCCTTTTGACATGGACAGTCTCTGAACATACCGTTCGGGGATTGTTTTTTTCCATTCAGGGCTCGTTATCGTTATATATGCTTATTCCCCGATATGATGAATGCAATCATATGAGCAGTATCATAAGGGAGGAAGATATTATTATGAAGAAACTAATCAGTATGTTATGTACGGCTGTACTTGTAGTCATTCCGCTGACAGATGTCAGGGCAGAGACGAACAAGATGGGGGCGATTGAGGATCAGGCTGGGCGACTCGCCACAGAGATGGTGCAGAACTATGGTGTCACAGGTTTACAATATGCGATCATGGATGAAGGGAAGATCATTTTATCCGACAGTGTTGGATTCCAGGACAAAGCATCCAAGACACCTGTCGATAAGGATACGATGTTTGGAATAGGCTCTGTTAGCAAAATGGTTGTCACGGCTGCCACCATGATGCTGGTGGATTCCGGTAAAGTGAATCTGGATCAGCCCCTCACATCCTATATTAAAGATTTTGAAATGGCAGATGCCCGGTATACCCAAATAACCCCGCGAATGCTCATGAATCATTCTTCCGGGCTCTATGGTACCCATTATGGCAACAGTATGTTATTTGACGATACGGATACCCGCAATCATGATGAATTACTACTCAAACTTAAGTCAGAGAAATTAAAATCAAACCCGGGAGCCTATTCCGTCTATTGCAATGATGGCTTTCAGTTGCTTGAGATATTGGTTGAACGGGTGAGTGGATTGAGCTATAGCGAATTTATTGCCAAGTTCATCAGTGATCCGTTACAGCTGCAAGCAACCAAGACACCACTTGATTCTTTTGATAAAAACCAATTATCCGAAACATATTGGCCTTCGTTTGAAACAAAACTGCCTGTTGAAAATGCCAATATCATCGGTGCGGGTGGAGTCTACTCGACTGCAGAAGAATTAAGCAAGTTCGCTGAAATGTTGATAGGAAACAAACCGGATATTCTGTCCAAATCAGCAGCAGAATCCATGCAAAAACATGAATATCGTCAAGGAATATGGGTGTCCGAAGAGAGAAATACCTTCAACTATGGACTAGGATGGGATGCTGTAGCACTTGCACCGTTCAGCGATTATGGCATTACTGCACTTTCCAAAGGTGGAGACACCATGATGTATCATGCATCGCTAATCACTATACCTGAACATGATATATCGATGGCCGTCCTTTCTTCGGGTGGGTCTTCTATCTATAATCAGATGTTTGCTACTAAAGTTCTGCTGGAGGTTCTTGAGGATCAAGGCATCATTGATGAGATAGAGCCTGAACAGACATTCTCACCACCAGTCAAAATGAAGATGCCTGCTGAGTTGACGGCGTATTCCGGTCTCTATGGAACGGTAGGTTCAACTCTTGATATAGAGGTTAAGAATGGAGAGATCGCACTTCCGGCTATGCAGGGAGGACTTATCCCGGAGCAGAATTACGTGTACACAGGTGAAGGGAAATTTACGAGTAGCGATGGAAGTGTGAAGGTCAACTTCGAGAAGGAAAGCAACAACAAGGTATATTTTAAAGTTCAGGCGAATATCACGTTGCCCGGATTAGGGCAAACGGCGATGACCACATATGATTATCAAAAATTGGAAAATAATTCATTGGACACTGCGTCGAAAGAGAAATGGAAGGCTAGAAACGGCTCGAAATATTACGCGCTGGACGAAAAGATAACGTCGATCTTCTATCTGGTTCCATCCATGCTGATCAAAAACCTGTCCGTAGATGTGGAGAACGGGTATGCGAACGGTACCCGAGTTGTGGATCCAGACAATGCAGAGAATGTCGCCCAGATTCCTGTTATGAACGGAAGAGATGCTTTCGACCTGCATTTCCGCACTAAGAATGAAGCGGAGTACTTAATTCAGGATGGACAGGAGTATATTGCAGAGGAGGCCATTAAACCAATCTTTGGTGGCAAAATAGGCATCACGACCATCCCGTCAAACGGTCAAGCTCGGTGGTATGCCATCGATTCCCGCTCGGCGAACAAAACGTTAACGGTTGATTCTCCAAAGAGCGGAGGTTATGCGGTATATAACGCTAAAGGTGAAGTGGTTCAATTTTCGAAAGCAACGCATCAACAATCAACGCTGCTTCCCATAGGTGGTTTTATCGTCTTTGGTGGTGAAGCAGGAGATGTCTTCAAGATTCAACTAAAATGATTGCATAAGGGAGAATGATTTCATTCGAAAATATCGGGTTCTGAGCGTAGGTTGCTCGGGATCCGATATTTTTCTTTTGTTATACGCCAAACACAACTTGATTCTCCTTCATAGGTTATATGGAATCAGCCTAATTTGTTAATGAAAATTATATGTTTTCATAACTAAGGAGTTGGATAGATACGTGATTTCAAAAGTTAAGCTTACAGGGCGAGTGGTATTTAAAGGCGATCCTGGATATGAAGTGGCTAGGAAGAACTGGGATCCGCATACGGACAGATTCCCTAAAGTTTTTGTGTTTGCTCAAAAAACACAGGATGTAGCCAATGCTATAAGATGGGCGCGTCAAAATAAGGTTCCTATTCGTCCGAGAAGTGGGAGGCACGCTTTAGAGTCCAACCTATCTCAAGTCAATGGTGGTATTGTCATCGACGTTAGCGAAATGAAGAGAATCAAGTTAAACAAAAAAAGCGGAACGGCCGTTGTTGAGACAGGTAATCGAGTAGGAAGAATCGTGGATACGTTGGCTCGACAAGGTTTTATGGCCCCATTTGGTGACAGTCCAACGGTAGGGATTGGTGGGATAACACCTGGCGGCGGAATTGGTCCACTGCAAAGGACAACGGGTCTCATCAGTGATAATCTAATTGAACTCGAAATGGTTGACGCTAAAGGGCGAATTATTCGGGCAAACAAAAAGCAAAATTCCGATCTTCTGTGGGCTACACGTGGCGGCGGAGGCGGTAACTTCGGTGTGTACACTAAATATAAATTCAAAGTGCGGCGCGCTCCAGCCAAAGCTACTGTATTTAGTATCACATGGCCATGGGAACAGTTCGAAAAAGTCGTGAAGAAATGGCAAGTTTGGGCACCTAATGCCAGTAACAAGCTGGGAAGTGAACTAAGTGTTGGTCCCAAAAAAGGCGGAAATGTTAGCATGTTAGGAGTATACCTCGGTTCGAAGACTGAAGCCCTCCGTCAGTTGGAACCCATTCTTAGCGTAGGAACGCCTACCAAAAAAAGTATTCTGTACCTGCCATACAGGGCAGCCACGAAGTTTTTGCTAGCCCCAGATCCCGTGCTCACCCAAAGGTACAGCAACCAGTTTTCCAGTGGCTTTGGCAGACAGCCATTCCCGGATAAAGCCTTCAAAGTCATGCGTGAGTTTCTGGAAAATGCTGAGGAAGGTACACCAGCCGGTTTCTATTTCCTTAACTGGGGCGGTGCAGTAAGTCGAGTTGCTCCTCAAGCCACTGCGTTTTACTGGCGAAAAGCTGAATTTTATGTGGAATGGAACAGCTCATGGGTGAAGCCATCCCGTGCAGCTAAAAATATTGCTTTAGCTCGGAACACGAGAAAGAAATTACAACCTTATATTGTAGGGTCCTACATTAACGTACCAGACCAAGGTATTAAAAATCCAGGGCCGACCTATTATGGCAAGAACTACGCCAGATTGAGAAAAGTAAAAGCAAAATACGATCCGAAAAATGTATTTAATAACCCGCAAAGTATTCCACCGGCTAAATTAAAATAGGGTACGATTTCAAACCGTTAATTCTGAGAAGAGTTAACGGTTTTTTACTGTGAGAATAGCCGGAATAGGCATGAACATCATTCTAAATCATTTCAATGCTCGACCGTTCTATTTGTTGTATTTACTATTTATTGTAGAGTAAGATGTAAAAAAATAATATTCATACTGCAACGGTGTTAAGGCAATTTATTTCAAGGAGGTAAAAGATGGATTATACTTCGCCGGTTGAAGCGGCGTTAAAGGAGAAGCGCCCTAAATATACCGCCATAGCGGCGGGGCGACGTCATACCATTGGTCTTAGATCGGACGGAACAGTGACGGCTGTGGGTGATAATAAAGTTGGACAATGTGATGTAAACGGTTGGAGCGATATGGTGGCGGTAGCTGCTGGTAATGTTCATATGGCGACGAACACCGGTAATGCGCATACCATCGGCCTAACCTCTCAGGGCACTGTAGTGGCTGTGGGTTGGAATATACACAATCAATGCGAGGTAAACGAGTGGCAAGATATTGTAGCAATTGCTGCGGGTTGGCGTCGTAGCGTTGGTCTTAAATCGGATGGCGCGGTGATTGCTGTGGGACGAAATAATGAAGGCCAATGCGAGGTAAGCAGCTGGCGTGATATGGTTGCTGTAGCGGCGGGTGACTGGCATACCGTTGGGCTTAGATCAGATGGTACCGTGACGATTGTGGGCAATAATCAGTATGGCCAGTGCGATATAAGCGACTGGAGCGACATTGTTGAAGTAGCGGCAGGGTATCTTCATACGGTGGGGCTTACATCGGACGGTAAGGTGGTTGCCGTGGGTAGGAATAAACATGGCCAATGCGAAGTAAACGACTGGTGTGGTATAGTGGCGATCGCAGCAGGCAGTAATCATACCATAGGCCTTCAATCAGACGGTACGGTGGTTGCCGTGGGTTGGAATAAGTACGATCAATGCAATGTAGGTGACTGGAGTGACATTGTGGCGATTGCTGCGGGTTGTGCTCATACTCTCGGCATTAAATCAGACGGTACGGTGGTTGCTGTGGGTGATAATGAATATGGTCAATGTGATGTAAGCAGTTGGCGCGGCTAATCTACTGTTGATATTCATATATTTCCATAACAATATAGCATGCTTGTTCTTTTTTTGATAACATAGATTAGCTTCTGTTCAACCGAGTCTATAATCGGATTTTCAGAGCAATTTTTTAATGAGTATGAATAGATGGGGGAATTGAATTGAAACGGATTGCGGTATATTGTGGTGCAAGTAAAGGTAACAACGCCATTTACGAGAAAGCTGCTGTTCAGATAGGTAACTGGATTGTTAACCAGGAACATGAACTAGTCTATGGTGGCGGAAAAGCGGGATTAATGGGAGTGCTCGCGGATACTGTGATTCAACGTAGTGGTATTGTTACTGGGGTTATACCTACCTTTTTGCAAGCGAGAGAACTGGCCCATGAGCAGCTTAACAAAATCATTATTGTGTCCAATATGCATGAGAGAAAAGCTAAAATGATTGAACTTGCAGATTGCTATATTGCAATTCCAGGTGGACCGGGGACACTTGAAGAAATTACAGAGGTCATTTCGTGGGGGAGAATTGGGCAGCATGTCAATCCATGCATCTTCTACAATGTGAACGGCTATTATGATCTGATTGGCCAATTTTATGACAAGATGGTTGAAGAAGGTTTCTTAACGAAAACAGATAGACAAAAGATACTTGTTACAGATTCTTTAGACGAAATTAACACTTTTATAAGTACTTATGTACCGCCTGATATTCGTCAATATAACTAATGTTTACTATCAGGGGCAGGGGCAATATTACGGGGTTGAGTGGAAGGTTCGAAGACGGCACGTGCTGGCTGGGACAATCGGTTATGGCCCATTGAAAGTCGCTATTATAGCGGCTTTTTTTGTATTATCTGGATTTGCTACTAGAAACGGACGGCTTCTAGAGAATGGATAGTTAATCGGTATTGGAAATTTCACGAATGGAATGTGCTTCTCTATAAATCGAAAATTTTAATGTGATAATAATTATCATTATCATTTACGTTATTCGACATTTGCTGTATACTGACAATGACTATGATATATGATACATATTGGCCAAAAGAAAAAGGAAAAGGGAGAGATTTTGAATGTTTTTACGAGTAAAAAAAGGAGCAATCCTTTGTTTAATTACTGCACTTGTTCTGGTGCTTGCAGCTTGCTCCAGTAGTAATGGTAGCAGCAAAGATGCAGACACAAGCTCACAGGGAGCCGTGACGGATAGCGCTACGAATGCTTCAACAGATGAGCAAAAAACGGATGAAAATGCTACAGGTGCAGCTCAAACAACATACCCAATCGTTGTTTCAAACTATACAACTGAAAACGGCACCTGGGTGGCAAAGGAACAAACCTTTGATAAAGCACCTGAACGAGTGGTTGCCAATACACAAGGTGCAGCGGAGTTATTGATTCGTCTTGGTTTGACTGACAAGATTGTTGGCGTAGCGGCGCTGTTTGGCAATGTGCCTGATGATATTGCTGAAGATTTCAAAAAAATT
Organism: Paenibacillus sp. BIC5C1; assembly: GCF_032399705.1. Lineage (NCBI taxonomy): Bacteria > Bacillati > Bacillota > Bacilli > Caryophanales > Paenibacillaceae > Paenibacillus > Paenibacillus sp. BIC5C1. The sequence goes on along the minus strand of NZ_CP135922.1, from coordinate 4,009,050 downwards.
CCTGTGTTATCTGAAGGTTATGTAGGCAAGGAAGTAACCATAGGTGCTTCTCCTGACCTGGTTATGGGGCGTGGGGGATTGTTTGAAGATGCTGATTGGGGCGTTGGCACTGTAAACAGTCTGAATGAGATGAACATCAAAACATATGTACAAAGTACTAGCGTTACAGATGCAAAATTAGATAATCTATATCAGGATATCACTGAGCTAGGTGAAATATTTAACGTACAAGCGAATGCAGCGGCATATATCGAACAGCTCAAAGCACGCGAGAAAGCGTTATCGGCTCGGGCAAGCGCTGAAACGATCAATTATGCATCTTTCTTTGATAATGGTGATGGAACCATTGGAGTGTACAACGGAAATGGAGACACATTTATTGAAAGTGCAATGTCATTAATCAATATGCATAATATGCTGATTAACGAAGAAGGCACGCTCAGTTTGGAGAAGCTAATCGAGATCAATCCAGATGCCATGATTATTTCGAAATATGCCGGCGGTATTGATCCGGAACAAACGATTGAAAAGCTGCTAGCCAACAAGCAATTGCAAAGTATTAACGCAATTAAAAACAAGAAAATTTATGTTATTGATTTCAACAACTTCTGGGGTTATGGGGATTCCATCTTCACAGGAGTTGAAGCACTCGCAGATGATCTGAATTTGTAAGAGCAGATGTGCTCGCTTGATCATCATGCATGCAATTAATATCCTGTTTATTATAACGGCAGAACAGTAATTTACTGGGCTGTCGTTTTCATTTGAGCTGCGACTCTTATAGGCTGGTGCATGTCCTTTCACGTTTAACCATGTTAAAATGGAGGGATAATTGGACATATGGTATGGAAAGAAGGCAGGGAGCAATTAATGAAACCTAAACTTAATGATGTTGCAGATTTAGCAGGAGTTTCACCTACGACGGTTTCTCGGGTGCTTAACAATCGAGGTTACATAAGTGAGGAAACAAAGAATCGAGTCCATGACGCGATGCAGCAGCTAAATTATTTTCCAAATGATATAGCTCGGTCATTATTTAGTAAACGAACCAACCTCATTGGATTAATCATACCCACAACAAGCAACCCCTTTTTTGGAGAGTTGACTTTTCATATTGAAAATATTTGTGCCTCATCAGGTTTTAAACTACTGATTTGTAATAGCTTGAATCAGCTGGATAAAGAAGAAGCATATGTGGATATGCTGATGCGCAATCAAGTTGACGGCATTATCGTAGGAACACATAACCGAGGTATTGTGAATTATGATCAGAAAAATATTGCGGTCGTTGCGATTGATCGCTTCTTATCGGATACGATTCCTGTCGTAGGATCGGATAATTACATGGGCGGAAAAATGGCTTCCGAGCTGCTGATTGAGAAGGGATGCAAGCACATCCTGCATATTAATGGACCTGTCGAATTGGAAACTCCTGCAAGCTTAAGAAGAAAAGCATACGAAGATGTCATGGAACAGCATGGTCGCCAGGCGATCACTTATGAAGTATATGATCCATTCCATCAACAGAATCACGATGAACCGATTGGGCGTTTGCTTGATGAACATCCCGAAGTAGATGGACTGTTTGCGAGTAATGATTTGGTGGCAGCTTCATTTATTGTTAAAGCAAAACAACGTGGTAAACGTGTTCCTGAAGATATTCGTGTCATTGGTTATGACGGAACCGAAACGACTCGTAACTTGCTTCCTGAATTAACGACGATTCAGCAACCTATACAGGAAATTGCAAGATCTGCTGTCGAGCTAGTTATTAAAGAAATTGAAGGTGAATTCAGTAAGGTGCCGCGAGAAACGTATCTGCCTGTGAAACTTATTGAAGCTGGTACAGTGTAACTCTAATGTTCATATCACTACAAAATTTTCGAATACAAGACGGATGGAGCTAACCCTTGGATGCTGGGATTAAGGGAAGCTCCTTTTTCTTTCGAAAATATGTCAAGCGGTTGACATATGAAACCGGTTGACATATAATCGATTTTGCAAGCGCATTAAAGTGCTTACATTCACATTAAATGTTCAACTTAGAGGAGCGTTCGAGATGAGACATTCAAAGAGCATGTATTGGAAACTAAGCGCCTATTTCTTCTTTTTCTTTTTTACATGGTCAGCAAGTTATTCATTGTTCTCCATTTGGCTGGGGCAAGAAATCAGTCTGAATGGTGCTGAGACTGGTATTATCTTTACTGTAAACGCTATCTTTGCGTTATGTATGCAACCGCTTTATGGCTATATTTCGGATAAAATCGGATTGAAAAAGCATATTTTATTTCTAATTAGCGGTTTGCTCTTACTTGTTGGTCCATTCTATATCTTTATCTACGGACCTTTACTTCAGTACAATGTATTTCTTGGTGCAGTGGTAGGTGGACTATACCTGGGTGTTTCTTTCTTGGCCGGAATTGGTGCTATTGAATCATATGTCGAGAAAGTCAGCCGTAAATATGCCTTTGAATATGGTAAATCTCGGATGTGGGGTTCGCTAGGTTGGGCGGCAGCAACATTCTTTGCTGGTCAGTTCTTTAATATCAACCCGAACATTAACTTCTGGATTGCATCCGTCTCTGCTATCGTTCTGTTCATCATCATGATGACAATTAAGGTCAAGATGACAGAATCCGAGATGGAACGAGCTGAATCCATTAACTTTAAACAAGTCGGTAATTTGTTTGCGAATAAGCACTTTTGGTTCTTCATTTTATATGTGCTTGGAGTTACGTGTATATACAATGTGTATGATCAGCAATTCCCGATTTACTTCTCATCGACATTCTCGAGCACTGCATTAGGCAATCAAGTATACGGTTACTTAAATTCTTTCCAAGTGTTCCTGGAAGCAGGCATGATGTTCCTAGCACCATTTATTGTAAACAAAACTGGAGCTAAGAAGGGCCTGATATTGGCAGGGTTCTTAATGGCATTCCGTATTATGGGTTCCGGCCTCGTTATCGGACCTTACGGTATCTCGGCTATGAAATTGATTCATGCATTGGAACTGCCCATTATGCTAATCTCTGTATTCAAATACTTGGCTGCTAATTTCGACACGCGTTTGTCATCGATCTTGTATCTGGTTGGTTTCCAGTTTACGAGTCAGGTAGGAGCTTCGATCTTCTCACCCATCGCCGGTACTCTTTATGACATCAGAGGTTTCTCGAATACTTACGTGCTTATGGGGATATTCGTATTTGCCTTTACGACAATCTCAATCTTTACCTTAAAGAGAGAGCCGAAAAACTTGAATAAGCTGGATCCTAAACCTAACTCGCATATTGAACCAGCATAGGAGGAAAACATATGAACACTTTTTACAACAATACGAAGCAAGCTGAGGAATCTTTGAAACAGGCAGAAGGGAAAATGAACAAGCGTTACCGCTTAGGCTATCATATTATGGCACCAGCAAACTGGATTAACGATCCAAATGGATTAATTCAGTATAAAGGCGAATATCACGCTTTCTATCAACATCATCCGTATGATGAGAACTGGGGACCCATGCACTGGGGTCACGTCAAAAGTAAAGATCTTGTGCATTGGGAACATTGTCCGATTGCATTAGCTCCTGGAGATGCATGTGATCTGGATGGATGCTTCTCAGGCAGCGCAGTTGATAATAACGGCGAACTGACATTGATCTATACTGGACATCATTACATTGATCAACTGAACAATATTTTCTTCCAAAATCAAAACGTGGCAGTAAGCACAGACGGCATTCATTTCACAAAATTACAACAGAATCCCGTGATCGCAGAGCCTCCGGCTGATAGCTCCCAGCATTTCCGTGATCCGAAGGTATGGAAACATGAGGGTAAATGGTACATGATCCTGGGGAACAGTACGAAAGAAGAGGAACCGCGTGTTATTCTGTATACATCTGCGGATCTTAGAACGTGGACCTATCATGGTGTGCTTTTACAGGGAGACAAGGAAATGGGATTCATGTGGGAATGCCCGGATTTCTTTGAATTAGACGGCAAGCATGTATTTATGTTCTCTCCTCAAGGTATTGATGCGCAAGGAGATCAGTACAATAACTTATTCCAGACTGGGTACTATGTTGGGGAATATGATTATGAACATAATAAATACAAGCATGGAGAGTTCATTGAGCTTGATCATGGTCATGACTTCTACGCGGTTCAAACCTTCTTAGATGATCAAGGTCGCCGGATTGCGATTGGCTGGATGGATATGTGGGAAGCGGATATGCCAACAAAAGCAGACGGTTGGTGCGGTGCGCTCACCATCCCACGTGTACTTACATTGGGTGAAAATGACAAGGTTCTGATGAATCCGGTAGAAGAAATGAAGCTGCTTCGCCAAAGAGAACATGTTGTGTATCAGAATCACGTGATTTCAGGAAGTTTCATGACAGAAGTTGAAGCGGATCTGCTTGAAGTGAAAGTCGTGTTCGACCTGACGAAGACAAGTGCGGAACGGGTAGGCTTGAAGCTTCGCAGTACAGATCAGGAGGAAACGGTAATTACTTATTCCATTCCAGATCAGAAGCTTAAGCTTGATTGTTCCAAATCAGGGAAGAAGACGGATGGCGTTCGTCGTGCAGACTTAAATGCTGAGGGACGGCTGACACTACATGTATTTCTGGATCGGTCATCCATTGAAATGTTCGCAAATGAAGGGCAAGCTACGATGACAAGTCGTATCTATCCGAGTGGGAAGCTCTCATATATTGAACTCATCACTGAGGGCGGAGAGACTCAAGTAAATGGGTTGTCATATTGGAAGCTGAACGATATCTGGCAAGCTGAATAACGATGAAGAAGACTGTTTTTCGAGACATTACATTGACTCGGAAACGGTCTTTTTTGTTGAGTAGATACGGACACGCCAAGCCCTTCCGCTTCAAATTCGGGAAGGGAAGTGCTTGGCGTATTTTGTATATCCTCTAGCGGATTCAACGTTGCTGACTGCACGGACTGAAGTGGGATGAGGCCACTTTTAACTAGCAGTTCAAGTTCATCGTGCAAGGAAATGTCGTAAATAAAGTTAGTCATTTCGTAACTGGAATCGGTGCCTGCAACTTACAAAAAGCTTACAGTTGAAAGGGAGGCCGAAACAGTAGCCTATTTTTATTTTTAGCCTTGTCAAATTAACAAATTCTGAATAATCTAACACATACCACAGAAGAGGGGGAAGAAGCATGAGTGAAGTTGGATATGGAAATGTAGGCGGACTTGGGGCAGGATACGGTGGTTTCACGTCCGTTGGCGCGATTCTGGTATTGTTTATTCTGTTGGTTATCATCTCCAAAGCTTTCTTGGTTTAATAGATGATATATAATTTCCGCTAGCTTTCGCTGGCGGTTTTTTATGTTGTTGTAATATGGTTAATGAAAGCAATTTAAATAGGGAACTTTGTGTCATGATTCACTGACATAAAGTTCCCTATTATGATCCTACATTTCTCGCTTATACTACGGTGATTGTTCCATAATACATGTACATGCCACAATTGAAGTTGTACGTTCCAGGTTTCAGATCTTTTAAGGTAATGAAGTTATCTCCTTTTTCAAGATACACATCTATTCCTAAATCTTTAGACTGAACACTTCTTATACATGTATAACCTGTATGTTTTATGAAATTTATTTTTGTTGGAACGCCAGCTTTTACTTCAATATTTTCTTGACTAAAACCTTCTGATTTTACGTCGACGGAAACAATCTGATATCCTGAATTTTCTTGATTAGAATTAGCTTGCTCATCTGTGATTCTTGTGATTTAATTGCCGATGTATCATTCGGTTGAAATTGGTAAAATAACGTTGCACCCACAGCTACAATCCCAAAATCTACAGTAAGTATACCTCCAATAAACGGCATACCAATCCCACTTTTATTTGTTTTATCGCTAGTATCCGTTTCTTGATTGGACAATTGAAGAGCAACGCTCAAAATAAAAATAAATAGGATATCAACAAATATCATCATGATATAGGAAGGACCAATCATTACCCCGAGCATTGCGCCCATCATGCCACCCATAATTCCTGCCAACATTCCATCCAAAGTTGCCAATATACTGATAGGTTTGCCTGTGAAGTAACCGGCTCCTAGGCCGAACAATATGGCGGCAATGGATGGGACTGTTAAATCACGTGGAAACAAAATGCCTAATTGTACACCAAGTGCAAGGCTGGACATCATGCCAATGGTCATAGCGATCATCATGCCAGGCATACCTGTAAGTTTTTCTTTTCGCTTATACGTTTTAGGAACAATGAATGCTGTAAATAGTACGACCATACTATACATAAAATCGCTAATAACACAATCTTATTCCTCCTAATATCCTTACAGTAATAATGCATAGTTTTCTACTCATTGACATTACGATCAAGATCATTCATCTCATTATATATCAGAATTATCATAAGAACGTGACTACTGTCACAGACAAGTCAAATGATTGTCGTAATAGTATGAAGATAATTTGACATTTTCCTGCTACCTCTTTCTATTAATTAATTTATAGTTAAAATTTTAGACGACGGATTGTAATATGAAGTGCGACACCTACTGGAAATAAATAAAAAAGGGCCCATGGCCGGATTCGTGTAGAATGAAGGTTCCTACACCACATTCACACAAGGAGAATCCACCATGAGCTACACACATCTTAGCATAATCGAGCGCAGCAAGCTAGAAATCCTCTACCAGCAGGGGAAAAGTACCCGAGCCATTGCCAAGGAACTTGGCAGACATCATGCCACCATTGGCCGGGAACTCCGCCGAAATACAGCAGAACACCCCTACGGCGCGGCGAACGCTCAAGAGGGCTATGTCCATCGCCGTAAGGCCTCCGTTTCCGCAGGGAAGTGGAATCCCGAACTCGCGAGTCGCATCGAAGAAAAGCTTCAGGCGACCTGGTCTCCCGAACAGATCGTAGAGCGTTTGCGTCAGGAAGGTCAAGCGATGGTATGTTTTAAAACGATCTATCGTTGGCTGTATACAGGCCGTCTGGTGAACGGTGTGCTTGCCGTTCTCAGGCACAAAGGGAAGAGGCAGAAGCCAGCAGAAACACGCGGCAAGTTTGCAGTGGGTAAGTCCATCTCTCAGCGCCCGAAAGAGGTTCGTCACCGGAAAACCTTCGGCCATTGGGAATTGGATACGGTGGTCTCGGGCCGTGGGAAAAGCAAGGGCTGCGTAGCGACGTTCATTGAACGAAAGACTCGCTTGTACACAGCGATTCGCATGCCTGATCGTACCGCGTTATCCATGGAGATTGCCTTTGGAGTAGCGGCTTCGCAGTACCCTATCCGTGCATTTCAAACCGCTACCGCGGACCGTGGCAAGGAATTCGCCTGTTACACCAGCCTGGAAGCCGTTCATGGCGTGCGGGTGTATTTTGCAGATCCCTATTCTTCTTGGCAACGCGGCTCGAATGAAAATGCGAATGGTCTCCTGAGAGAATTTTTCCCCAAAGGGACGGATTTCGCCCAAATCACAGATGAAGCTCTGGAAAACGCTCTTGACTTCATCAATAATAGACCACGTAAATGCCTGAGTTGGAGAACCGCTCACGAATCCTTTTCAGAGGAACTGTCGCACTTGGCTTGACAATCCGTCAGACATAAAAATCTAAATTACTTTTTTTGATAGATTGAGAGTGTTAATTTTTATATTTGCAAACTGCAAGTAATTTGTTTATAATGATGACCAGAGGTGATGATGTGTCAGATATTGAGAATCCCAGAGAGCCACTACAAATCATGGTCCGCCGTTTCGGCTTACTGGATAAAAACTGTTGCACGGTTGGAGAGCATGAAATATCGCTGGTTCAGAGCCATATTCTATACGAAATTAACCATCAACATGAGCCGTCCATGCAACAAATTGCTGAAACGCTCGCCATGGATATCACAACCTTTAGTCGTCAAGTGCAGACACTGATTAAGAAAAATTTGGTTCAAAAGACACCACTGCCTGAGGATCGTAGAGTATACATTCTCAGTTTGACAGACGAAGGGGAGGTTGTAACAACGGCTATTGATCATCAGATGAATACTCATCTGGATGAGGTTTTTTCTTTCATGACGGATACGGAAAAGGAGACGGTCATTCAATCCATTAAACTGCTCAATGAGAGCATGCTAAAATCGAAAATGTGTTGTACGCCGCTGGGGTAATGAGCTTCATTACCTCGTTATATTGCTCTAATACTTGTAAAATGCAAGTTTTATTAAACATACTGGAGGTACATTGATATGAAAAACGTTGAATTCAAACAAGTTGATTCTTGCTGTGCTCCCACTTTAGAGAAAAAGAAGGTTTCCCCTTCGGAATCTTTAAATCAAGGAGAGTTAACCCATCTACCTGTTGTTATCATTGGTGCAGGACCTATTGGTTTGGCTGCAGCAGCTCATCTGATTGAAGCAGGCCAATCGTTTATTATTCTTGAGGCGGGGACTAAAGTGGGTGAAAATATCTCCCAATGGGGCCATGTTCGTTTGTTCTCACCATGGCAGTATAACGTAGATAAAGCGGCTGGACGATTGTTATCCAAGAACGGATGGATTGCCCCTGCTCCCGATGTTTTACCGACAGGGCATGAACTGCGAGATCTGTATTTGCTCCCGCTCGCAGAACTTCCGGAGATTCAGTCCAATCTTCATTTAAAATCACGTGTTGTGGGGATCAGTCGCAAAAATACAGATAAAATGAAAACAGCGAGCCGAGAAAAACAACCCTTTATGATCTACGTTGAAGAAGAGGATGAGACTAAGCGGTATGAGGCGAGAGCTATCATTGATGCATCAGGAACTTGGGGGCATGCTAACCCTGTACTCGCCAGCGGCGTGTTGACTCCTGGGGAACAAGCTCTTAGTAACCATATATTCTATGGCATTCCGGATGTGTTTGGAGTAGATCGAGAGCGCTACACAGATAGACATGTCGCAGTAGTAGGAAGCGGACACTCAGCCTTGAATACATTACTTGATCTTGCCATGCTTCAAGAAATAAATTCCGGTATGACACTGACCTGGATTATGAGAAAAGATCACGTGGAGGAAGCATACGGCGGAGAAGCGAGTGATCAGCTCGAAGCGCGAGGAGAACTGGGACGTCGTATTCATGAACTGGTGGATTCCGGAAAAATTACTGTTGTTACACCGTTCCATATTCAGGAACTGAAGCAGGAAGGGAAGCAAATTACCATAAGCGGAGAGCAACATGGTGTGACACAGATGCTAGCACATATTGATGAGATCATCGTGAATGCCGGAAGTCGGCCAGACTTGTCTTTCCTCAGGGAGCTACGGCTGAGTATCGACCCGACCACAGAAAGTGTGGCAACCATTGCTCCGTTAATCGATCCGAATGTTCATAGTTGCGGCACAGTTCGTCCTCATGGGGAGAAGGAATTGCGTCATATGGAACAAGGATTGTATATTGTTGGGATGAAAAGTTATGGACGTGCCCCAACCTTCCTGATGGCTACCGGATATGAACAAGTTCGTTCGGTGGTAGCTTTTCTGGCAGGTGACCTGGATGCAGCTACAAAAGTAGAACTGGATCTACCTGAAACGGGTGTATGCAGTCTGAATCGTTCAGAAGTACAGGTAGCCGAGCGGACAAGTGATTGTAGTTCATCTTGTTCCAATTAATGTAGAATAGGTTAACCTGACAGTGATGGTTCGACTGTTAACCAATACTGTCAGGTTAACTTGGATATTAAAATTGACAATAAGAATTCTACATTATAATATAAGCATGTGCTTATATAAAGAGAAGGAGGTAAGTGATATGGATTCTATTCAAGAAGCATCGGAAAAGTTAAAATTGCTGGGGGATAAGACTCGTCTGACGATACTTACACTCCTCAAAGAACGTGAATGGTGTGTATGTGAGTTTGTAGACATTTTGGACATGTCGCAACCTGGGGTCAGTCAGCATTTGCGCAAGTTAAAGGATCAAGGTTTGGTCAAAGAGAATAAACGTGGACAATGGGTATATTACTCTTTGAATGTAGAGGATACACCTTATATTAAATCTGTGTTGGAATTCATGCCGGATTCTGCAGCCCTTCTTAAGTCTCTAAATAAAGAGAACATTTCATCCGTATGTAATTAATTTTTGAGCAATATATAAGTATATTGTTATATGATTATGTAAAATTTATTTAATTTGATTGGAGGCGTATATGTTTGTTTTCTACTTTTCTTGCTTGCATGATCTTCTTGATAACGTTAGTGCTCGTCATCTGGCAGCCTAAAAACCTGTCCATAGGGTGGTCTGCTTGCGGCGGAGCAATTCTGGCGTTACTTGTAGGCGTAGTTCATTTCAAGGACGTATGGGATGTTACGCAAATGGTATGGAACGCCACGCTTGCTTTTGTGGCCATTATTATCATCTCATTGATTTTGGATCGTATCGGTTTCTTTGAATGGGCAGCTTTACATATGGCGAAGGCGGCTCATGGCAGAGGGGTTCGGATGTTTGTATACGTCTCCATCTTAGGAGCTGTAGTTTCTGCTTTCTTTGCCAATGACGGAGGAGCACTGATTCTGACCCCAATTGTTCTGGCTATGGTCCGCGCATTGAATTTTGATGAGAAGAAAGTATTTCCCTTCATTATTGCCAGCGGATTTATTGCGGATACAACTTCATTGCCACTGGTTGTAAGTAACCTGGTAAACATCGTATCTGCCGATTTCTTCGGTATTACTTTCATGGAGTATGCAGGCAAAATGTTTATTCCGAATCTGTTTTCACTGGCTGCAAGTATCGGTGTGTTATATCTCTTTTTCAGGAAAAGCATTCCCAAACGGTTTGATGCCAGTGAACTGAAAGCACCTGTAACAGCGATCAAAGATCTGAAGATGTTCAGGTTGTCATGGATTGTACTTGGCATCCTGCTCGTCGGTTACTTTGGCAGTGAATTTGTTGGTATGCCTGTATCTATTGTGGCAGGAGTCGTGGCTATATTCTTCCTGATTATGGCTTCTCGAAGCTCTGCTGTACCGACTAAAGTAGTCGTTAAGGAAGCGCCTTGGGCAATCGTATTCTTCTCTATCGGTATGTATGTCGTGGTCTATGGCTTGCGTAATGTGGGTCTGACGGATCTGCTGGCCGTAGCCATCCAGGCCGTGGCAGATCAAGGATTGTTCGTCGCAACGATTGGTATGGGCTTTATTGCTGCGATCATTTCATCTCTGATGAACAATATGCCTACGGTTTTGATTGACGCACTCGCCATTGACGCAACAACGGCTACGGGAACCGTTCGGGAGGCGTTGATCTACGCCAATATTATTGGTTCCGATCTAGGTCCCAAGATTACACCGATTGGTTCACTGGCAACACTGCTCTGGCTTCATGTGCTCAGCACCAAAGGTGTCAAAATTTCATGGGGCACCTACTTTAAGACAGGTATCATTATCACAGTTCCGACTCTACTGATTACGCTAGTGGGTCTATATCTGTGGTTAAGCATTCTATAAATTCAAACAACGAGGAGAAGATGATGAACATGAACAAAAAAACACTTTATTTCCTATGCACAGGCAACTCGTGTCGGAGCCAAATGGCTGAAGGTTGGGCCAAGAAATATCTGAGTGAGGACTGGAACATCTATAGCGCAGGAATCGAAGCTCACGGTTTGAATCCAAAAGCAGTTGAAGCGATGAACGAAGCAGGTATCGATATTTCAAGCCAAACTTCGGACATCATTGACTCCGAGCTACTGAACAGTGCAGATTTCGTCGTCACATTATGCGGGGATGCGGCAGATAAATGTCCAATGACCCCTCCACAAGTGAAGCGAGAACACTGGGGATTCGATGATCCCGCGAAAGCGCAAGGTACAGAAGAAGAGAGATGGGCTGTATTCCAAAGGGTTCGTGACCAGATTGGGGTGCGGATACAGACGTTCGCTGAAACTGGAAAGTAACACGAAAAGCCGGGAGTATCTTTCCCGGCTTTATGTCATATTTCTAATGATCGTTCGGTTTTTCTTTCTCTTTCTCGGTATGATATAAAGCGTTCCATCCTCACCATATTCGGCGTAAGCTATATCCTTAATATGGTCATATCCCTGTTTTTGCATCTCGAATCTTACCTTATCCGCATCAATTTCCTCTCCTTTCATCGACATTTTCAGTAATTCCCCTTTATCAATCACTGTACTAGGAAAACTATCGGAATGTGTTCGAGTCCCCAAATCTTGGGCTGAAGGTAGTTTAGACTGCCAGTGCATATAAAAGTTGAGATATGTTGATCTGATCATCATAAAGCGTTTAGAGGAGAGAAAAAATGGAGCCTGCTATCTTAACGATAGTAAGCTCCATTTATATTGTATATTCTTTAATTTCGTCTCTTATTTTGTCAGTATTGTTTTTGGTCAAATGCTTTTAATTAATTTACTGCGGGTTTTGTTTTAGTTTTCCCCTGTTGATTTTTTAAAGCCTCGACAGGTTCATCTTTGACTTCCGCTCGTTTAATGAAGAAAACTAATATTAATGCGACAATATTAATGCCAAGTGCGATATAGAATGAATATTGGATTCCGGCTAATAACGCTTCTTGGGTTAATAAAGCTTTATTGGCTGCTGTCAAAGTTGTTGGATCAACACCAGTCATTAAATCTTCAGCTTTTGTTTTTGTCACCGAATTCATAATAGTAATCAGAATAGCCGTACCAATTGAACCGGACACTTGTTGAGCTGTATTGTTGACAGCTGTACCATGTGGATTTAAGCGTGTTGGCAATTGATTCAGGCCGTTTGTCATAATAGGCATCATCACCATTGCCATACCAAACATACGCAGAGTATACACAAGGATAATATAAGTGTGAGTAGAGTCGATTTGTAGGTTTGCCAACATGTACGTTGAGATCGCTGTAATTGTAAGCCCGATTATGCCGAGAATACGTGGGCCATATTTATCAAACAGTTTACCCGTAATAGGTGACATAATCCCCATGATTATTGCACCAGGCAACATCATTAAACCTGAATCAAGTGGTGTAATACCTCTTACGTTTTGTACGTATGCTGGTGTTAAAATCATTCCGGAGAACATTGCCACTGCGTTTACAATCGCAATAACAGAGCCAAGGGCAAACATTGGATACTTGTAAACACGTAAATCCAATAATGGTGTATCCATTTTCAATTGACGCACAACGAAGGCGATCAGGGCAATAGCTCCAACGATTAAAGTGATTAAAACGACTTGATCTGTCCAGCCATCTGAACTTGCAGAACTGAACCCATATAACAAACCACCAAAACCAATGGATGATAATATGATCGAGAAATAGTCCAGTGTTGCACTTTTGTTTTGCTGCATTATATTTTTGGATTTCCAGATTCCTAACAGTAAACTAATGACGGCTAACGGTAAAATCATCTCAAAAAGTAAACGCCAGTCATAATATTCTACAATAAAACCTGATAATGTTGGCCCGATTGCAGGGGCAGTAATCATAACTAATCCGAAAATACCCATTGCTGTTCCGCGTTTTTCACGTGGGAAACTTACCAGCATAATATTCATTAACAGGGGTCCCATTACTGAAGAGCCTGCTGCTTGAACCATTCTTCCTGTAAGCAATAAACCAAAGTTTGGTGCAACGGCTGCTATGGCCGTACCTAAAGTGAAAATGGCCATGGAGGTAATAAATAAACTTCTATTGGAGAAACGTGTTAATAAGAATGCTGACGCCGGAATCAATATACCACTGACCAGCATATAGCCAGTAGAAAGCCACTGAATCGTGGAATAATCTTTAATGTCCAAATCCACCATGATGGATGGCAGTGCTACATTTAAGAGCGAGTTATTGAGAAATGAAACAAATGCGCCGATAAAAAGAATGGCGATCATTAAATAGGGTGGTTTTTTTTCTTGTAAAGCTGAATCCATATATTTGTTTTCTCCTTTTTACACTTCTGATTATTGAATTTTTTTAAATCCTCTTTTTAGCAGTTCCATTTGCTCACCATAATTTTTTAAAGCTTCTTCATAGGTTAAATCTTTTACGAATATTTGAATAAGGTTATCAAAAGTTACAGCTATAATAATTTTTAGAATATGCTGCAATTCTCGTTCACCTTGTATATTTAATGTTTCTGTATTCATTAACCCAATGATAGGTAAAAGGTGATTATCCCGATTTTCTTCATAAATGTTCTTCGTAAATGTTTTTTCTGTTTTATAATTCATATTTAAAAAGGCATTTCTAAAAAAGTTTTTGTGTTCTTGATTGGTGTGATTCTGAATCATAAATTGAAATGAATCGATAAAAGCTTCGAATATATCTCCGTTGTTCTCCTTTAAAGCTGCAATAAATCGTTCACTATTTTTCTGCGAGGACTGGTTCAACAGGTAATAATACAGATCTTCTTTTTCTTCAAAGTATTGATAAAAACTTCCTCTGGAGATCCCGGCATCTTTGATAATATTGGCAATGGATGCTTCGTGTAATGGAACCCGAGAAAATTCCCTTTTGGCACATTGAATTAACGTGTCCTGTTTATCTTTCGATAAGTGGAAAAATGTTTTTTTTGGCAAATATAATCCTCCAATCTTAATGAGTGACACCGTGTCACAATTGCTGATTAACGAATTATATATGACACCAATGTCATACGTCAACAATAAAAATGACACCGTGTCATATTTTCTTTTGGATCAATTGAAATCAGCAGGTTTGACTCTCTTCATCCAGCACATGAATCCATGATGATTGACGCAAGTGAGGTAGTTTATCCTCACGTCAATCTTTAGAAATGAATATCTATCTTTAAAGATTATTATAGTTACCCTTTTCACATCCAGATAGAATGGAAACACCAACCATGTAAGCGTTTTACATATCTGCTGCGGCAAGAGAATCTACTCATTTTTCGGGAATCACTTGCCCATACTTCGTACATGTGTGGAATCGTTTATGGAGGTGTATGATGAAGAGGAAGTCTTGGTACACTTTGGTGGTGGCAGGTGTGGTATCTTTATTTGTTTCGGTAAGTGCTTTCGCAAGTTATGTATTCTGGGAACCACTAACTTATTTTAACCCGGAAACATGGCAAAAGGCAGATGGTTATTCCAACGGAAATATGTTCAATTGCACGTGGAGAGCCAACAATGTCAATTTTACAAACGATGGAAAGCTCAAGCTTGGTTTGACAAGTTCTGCGTACAACAAGTTTGATTGCGGGGAGTATCGATCCACAAATAATTACGGATACGGACTGTATGAAGTCAGTATGAAGCCTGCCAAAAATACGGGCATTGTCTCCTCCTTTTTCACGTACACAGGACCTGCTCATGGCACACAATGGGATGAAATTGATATTGAATTCTTGGGAAAGGACACGACCAAAGTGCAGTTTAATTATTATACAAATGGGGTTGGTGGTCATGAGAAGGTTATTAACCTTGGGTTTGATGCATCACAGGGGTTTCATACCTATGCTTTCGATTGGCAAGCAGGTTATATCAAATGGTATGTAGATGGCGTATTGAAGCATACTGCAACCAGCAATATTCCCGTAACACCCGGTAGAATTATGATGAATATATGGAATGGAACCGGCGTGGATAGCTGGCTAGGTCCTTATAACGGTGCCAATCCATTGTATGCAGAATACGATTGGGTTAAATATACGAGTAACTAATGATGCAGAAGCAGCCGCTCACCGGCTGCTTTTTGATTTAGATTAAAATAAAAGAGTACATATACAGCAAAGCTTAATATAAAAAAATATGAAGGTATTTCAATAAACTTGAAGAATACCCTATTAGAGTTAGAATAAAAAATTTTAAGGGGAATGAAAATGATTAAACGACTTAGTAAGAATATACCAATATGGTTTCTTTTTGTCGGGGTAATGGTATTTGTTCTCCTGTGTATTAATTTTGTTGAGATGAATACTCGAATTAATATGGTTGCATTGGCAATTTTAAGTATTGCTAATACCATTCGATTGTGGAAAAATGATCGTCAGTCAGCAATGATGTTTCTATTGCTGAGTGTTCTGTGTATGTTCTTTCTTATCAGGTCTTTAATTTTATATGGATTCTGAGGAACAGGGAAGAGTCAATCATAATAGGATGGAAAGCCCAAAAGCCGATAAACATGACAGTTTCTGCGTGTGTATCGGCTTTTCTTAATGGTCTTGGTGTTACTGGCTTTTATTATTTTGATGCGACATTTTATAGAATCTAAGTTGAAGTTAAATCGAGGGATGAAAAAATTTTGACATTATAATTAAAATATCGTAATATTACGATATAACGATTCAGGAGGGGTAATTTTGAATACTGAAGCTTTTGATAGCACTAATTTAAAACAGTTCGATGAACCTGCTAATTTACTGAAAGCTCTATCTCATCCGATTCGTCTGTGCATTGTGCGTGGGTTGATGAGAAAAAAGAAATGTAATGTTTCATATATGCAGGAGTGTTTGGATCTTCCCCAATCAACAGTGTCTCAGCATTTGCAGAAGCTGCGCAGTGCAGGGATTGTGACGACTGAGCGCAATGGTCTTGAAGTAAATTACGTGCTTGCCGACCAACGGATTGAACAGATGATCCCTATTTTGTTTGGAGAGGAAGATTGTGAATCATGAGCAAAAAAGTACTGATTGTGGGCGGAGTAGCGGGTGGGGCATCAGCAGCTGCCCGTCTGCGCCGTCTGGATGAACATGCCGAAATTATCATATTTGAAAAAGGACCCTATATATCATTTGCCAATTGTGGCTTACCTTATTATATTGGTGGCTCGATTGAGGATCGAGAGCGTCTGCTGGTCCAAACGCCTAAAGGAATGGCTGACCGTTTTAATATTGATGTGCGTACAGAAAGTGAAATCGTCGCGATTGATCCCAATACTCGTACAGTTCGGGTACAAAGCCAGGAGCGTGGTTCATATGAAGAAAGCTATGATGAACTGATTTTGTCACCAGGCGCCAAGCCAATCATACCCAATCTGCCAGGTAAGGATAATCCACTGATTTATACCGTGCGGAGCATTCCAGATATTGATCGGATCAAGAAACAAATAAATTCATCTAACAACGAATCTTCAATTGTTATAGGTGGGGGATTTATTGGTGTCGAAATGGCGGAAAATTTAAAGGAAGCCGGGTTGGATGTAACGTTGGTAGAGGGTAATGGTCAGCTGCTCACCCCGTTTGATGCTGAGCTGGCAGCAGCCTTGGCACAGGAAATGGAGCAAAATGGAGTGAAGCTGCTGTTTTCCCAACGTGTACAGGGCTTTCATTCACTTGAACATGGCATTGGTGTTGAGCTTGCTGATGGTCGTGTTCTGACAGCTGACCTGGTTATTCTTGCAATAGGAGTAACCCCAGATACAGCTTTTGTGAGAAATAGCAGAGTTTCCCTGGGAACACGTGGACATATTATGGTCAACGAGGCTCTCGAAAGCAGTGTGCCACATATCTATGCTGTTGGTGATGCCATCGAAGTAACTGAAACCATTCATGGCACAAAGACAGCTATTCCGCTTGCTGGACCTGCAAACAAACAGGGACGCATTGTTGCAGATCGTATTGCCGGACTAAGTTCCATTTACAGGGGGACACAAGGAACAGCCATTATTAAAGTGTTTGGAATGACTGGAGCAGCTACAGGCAGTAATGAGAAAACACTAAAACGTCTAGGCATCGATTATCGAACTGTAATCGTGCATCCTGCATCTCATGCATCGTATTATCCGGGTTCCAGCGCGATTACTCTTAAACTGCTGTTTACACCGGCAGGAAAAATTTTAGGCGCACAAGCAGTTGGTTATGACGGTGTGGATAAACGGATTGATGATATTGCTGTTGCCATTCATTTTGGGGGTCATATCAAGGATTTGACAGAGCTCGAATTGAGTTACGCGCCACCGTATTCCTCTGCGAAAGATCCAGTTAATATGGCTGGATATGCAGCTGAAAATATCACAGCTGGACGTGTTGAAACGTTCACCTATGATCAGCTATCTGAACGCCACTCGGAGCAGTCGATATTGCTGGATGTACGAAGTGAGCTGGAGCACCGTAATGGAAATATTCCGGATTCCATAAATATTTCAGTGGATGAGCTTCGTCAGCGGTTAGATGAATTAGACCCAGCCAAAGATATTTGGGTATACTGCCAGATTGGTCTGCGTGGATATACAGCTTCGCAGATTTTGCGTCAGCATGGCTTTAATGTGAAAAATCTGAGTGGAGGCTATAAAACATACCGCCAAGCACAATTTCAGCCCGCTCCAATTTCTCCCGGAAACGATGAAAATAATAACGGGCAGGATCAGAACAACAATCCGAAATATGCTGTAAAGGAAACAGAGCCTTCCAATCCAATCTCTGCAAAGCCACAGCGTATTGATAACGAGTTGAACGTGTGCGGTTTAAGTTGTCCCGGTCCGCTGATACAACTTAAGCAGAAAATGGATCAACTATCGAATGGCGAGACTTTGCGGGTGAAAGCTTCCGATCCAGGATTTTATGAAGATGTGAAAGCATGGGCAACCATGTCTGGCTCCTCACTCTTACACTTGGAACGATCCAAAGGCGGTACGATTGAAGCAGTTATCGAGAAAAATGCCGTGCAGACCACATCTTCAGCTATGGAAACGCCTAAAGAGGAGCCTGCCAGCACGATGGTTGTCTTCAGTGGTGATCTGGATAAAGCGATTGCTTCTCTTATTATTGCCAATGGGGCAGCAGCAAGTGGACGTAAAGTAACCATGTTCTTCACATTCTGGGGATTAAATATTATTCGTAAGCATCAGCCACAGCCTGTATCCAAAACTATGATTGGCCGTATGTTTGACATGATGTTACCACGAGGCAGCCACAAGCTAGGCATGTCCAAAATGAATATGCTCGGAGTGGGTCCAAAGATTATTCGAGGCATTATGAAAAATAATAATGTTGCTTCTTTGGAAGAACTGATGCAGACCGCAACTGCGCAGGGAGTTGAGTTTGTCGCTTGCCAGATGTCCATGGATTTGATGGGGATTCAGCGTGAAGAATTAATGGATTCAGTTAACATTGGTGGAGTGGGTTACTATCTTGGACAGGCAGCTCATGCAAATCATAATCTATTTATTTAAAATCGGTTTGTAGTAAACCATTCAGCTGTGTAGTGACATGTATTATCTCTTAAAAATAGTAAAAGCCCCTTCATTGGTGAAGGGGCTTTGTTTCGTTTATGTCTTTGGCAGCTTAACTGGACGGTGTCGTCACATATAAAGGACTTTATGCGCTCTCCAGATTATGTGCTCATCATTTCATTGCGGCTCTCTTTATGACGTTGCGGTATGAACGCACTACCCAGTATGATGAGCATTCCCGCAAGTCCAATCCAGACAAGAGCGGAAAGTGGTGAACTCCAGCTTAACCCGTGATCAAAGAAGAAAATTCCCCGTAAACCTTCGATCATAAAACGCATCGGAAGCCACGGATACACCCACTCCCGATAAAAAGAAGACATCATTTCTGGCGCCAATGCAAGCAGCGGTGCACCAAAGAAGAGCATTAAGCCAAAAATGGCTATTCCCCCAAGCCCCAACAGAGAAATGACGGCCGAGATCATGAGGAAAAAACTGAATGACGAAATGGACAGGAACAGGGCAGTATCGGTAAAATTCGTTATTTGCAGCCCAACGATCCGATCTGCGATCCAGGTGAAGCCAAATCCTACGACAACAGCAATGACAGCACCCGTCAAAATCTGTCCCGCTTTAACAGAAAGGCGACCTTTCCGTGTAGTGACAGGCGCTTTTTTGACCGCCGTGTAAATAAGAGCAGAACTTGCCAAACTGGCCATCCACAGCGGCTGGAATAAAGAAATGGGGGAATTGCCGTTTGCACTGTGTGTGCCGACTTCATTTACATTGGTCACATCTTTGGCAATGGGATTCACCAAAAAAGCAACTTGTTCTACGGTCAGGGTTGTGCCTTTTGCTTTTAATTCTTCGAGTAGTTGCGTGCGTACCGTGTTATTGATGTTATCAACGACTCCGTTTAAGATTTGTCCAGACAAAGTAGACGCGGCCATGTTCATTCCCTGGTTAATCAGAATCTGTATTTCAGGTGAAGAAGGGGCCGAAGTCATGAGTGAAGCTTGCTTTGAACTGAAATCCTGTGGGATAACCAAGGCTGCATAATACTTCTGAAGGTCTAGTCCTTGTTGGACTTCCTCCAGGCTGTTTACCGACTCCCATTTTACCGCCGGCTCTGTATCATCTCCGGATGATGAACTTTTTTGAATCATTTCCACAATTTTTTGTCCCATATTCATCTGAGGCTGATTGGGGATTTGTACCCCCTGATCCTCATTGACGATGGCGACGGGTAAGCTGTCGGGCTTAGGCTGGACGGATGGAAATAAAGTCAGCGAGAAGACAAAGATGATAACCAAAGCAATAATGGGTGACATCAAGACCATCTTGTTTTTGAACAGATGCAATACGTTTCACTCCCTTTTAATGATCATGATGTTGATTATTCATCACAAAGTTGATTATAATAATTGCACGAAAAAAAACAATAATCACATTTTTATAAACTGAGCATTAATCAACACTGCCCTAAAAGGTGTTGAATTAGGAGTGAACACAAAGTGGAGCATGAATTAAAAAAAGATCGTCGCAAGATCCGAACGAAGAAACTTATTCGGCAGGCCTTGTTAGAGCTCACGGCTGAAAAGGGATTGAGCAAGATCAGTGTTATGGATCTCGCAGAAAGAGCGGAAATAAACCGGGGTACATTTTATCTGCACTACAAGGATGTGGCAGACCTTGTTGATCAGCTGAAGAAAGAGATTTTCGAAGGAATAAAGATTCTTTCAGTGGAGCTTAACCCGTTGGAGGTAGGACATTATGCTGAGCGAGGGGAACCATACCCGGCTATCCTTAAGCTGTTGGAATATCTGTTGTCACATGCGGACTACCTGCGGATCATGCTCAGTCCTAATGGTGATTTACAACTGCCCATTCAGATTAAAGAACTGATAGCGGAACGGATGCTTCAACATTTTGAAACAATTATGCCAGATGATCCTGCTGTCGTCATTCCCTGGGATTACTTTTTGGCCTTTACCTCCTCGGCCAGTATCGGACTTTTAACTCACTGGATGGAACAAGGAAACGATCTATCGACTCGGGAGGTTGCGTTGATGATAACTCAAATAAATAGCCGTGGCCCTTTGGAAACCCTGATGCGGAGAGTAGGAAATCCCCATTCAAACGGGAGAGAAAAAGCACAGAATGAGGAATGAGAAGTAGATTGTTGTAGACATGATTTTTCGGTAAAAAAGGTAATTTGGAAAGGAGCGTTTGCATTCAGCTCCTTTCTAGAATATACAAGCAAATTCCTTGAATACATATTCCCTTCAACGATACGTAGTAGACTGTTTATGCGGACTCAGTTCCACCGGTGTTTCCTTCATTTTTGGGTTCCATTAACATGATATGACATTCCTTTTCAGCGGAGGGTTTGATCTCGAGTCCCCTCGGGACAATAAACATCTCATCTTTACAAATTCTCACCTGACCATCACGAAAATCAATGATCATCTCGCCTTCAATCACGAAAAATAACTTATCGGTTTCAGGATGAACATGCCATTCATAATCGCCAGCTATCTTAACAATTTTAAATTGATAGTCATTCATTTCACCAATTAGTTGGGGTGACCAATTTTCGTTTATTTTAGACAGTTCCTCGCTTAGTTTAATCGTTTGATAATGGATAGTAAGCCCTCCTTATTTTTCACCTACAATATAATGCTGCATACTTAATTCAGATATCATGTTGCCTTGGCCTGCCATAAGTATACTGATTTAATTTTGGCTTTAAAATGGATGCCTGTTGAAGTTAGCATGGATTATTGATGAACTTCTGTCGATATTCAGTAGGAGAGAATCCAAATTGTTTCTTGAACACTTTACTAAAATAAAAGGGGTCAGCAATTCCAACCGTTTGTGCAATTTGCTGTATGGGCACGTCACTTGTAAATAGCATTTTTTGTGCCATGTTTATACGATATTTTAATAGATATTCTGCCGGTCCCATTCCTGCATGTTTTCTGAATACGTAAGAAAGCCGATTTCGATTAACGTTATATTGTTCTGCGAGCGATGTTATGGTAAGGCCATGATAGTAGTATTCATGGATATAATTAGATACCCGTTCGAATAAAGCCTTTGATTCACTGCTCATTTGTCTATTCGCCACGCTTATTAAGGCTTCGTTCAGCACATCGCGAAACAGCATTTCAGTTTGAAACATCGAAATGCCGCCACGTTGATTATACACATGCCATAACTGCTTAATTAATTCCATAAGACGAGGGGAGTGTCCCGTTGATAATTCAAAATGCTGATGGGAAAAGCTTGATTCTTCTAATTCTGAGCTGCATATCCGGTATAAAACAAGTATATATTCCCAATTGGAGTTATCAAACGTTTGTTCATCCAATTTCATATTTGCACCACCATGTACCACTTTGCCTGGCGAAAAGATATAAGGGGTTCCATTAAATTGAAATTGTATCTTTCCTGTAAGGGGAAACACAAATCCGGGAAAAGAATCGGTATAATCAGCGTGAGACACCCCTGGATATGTAGCATATCGATATATTCCTTCTACTTGAAAAGGAATGTGTGCAAAATGTTCTGCTAACTGATTCACGTCTATTTTCACGTTGTGTACCTCATTTCGATAGTAGGTTGCCGGTGACTTTGCGATTATCTTGTACAACTCACTCCACATTATTGATAATGATTATCATTGTGTCAATATTTATAAACAATAAAAATACCGAATTCGGCTAATTTCAAGTCAGAATACGAATCGGAGAAAAGGTACAAATCACTAAACCATCGATGTGATATGATAAACTACATACAAAATATTTGACGTTACGAGGGAATGAAAACTAATGGAAAAGCTGCTTCAAAACCTCCAGCTTAAAATAAATCAAATTGGGATAACAGAAGGTAAAAATACCACTAACATCCCATATTTAAATATGTACCGATACAGTCAGCAAAATATTGATCTTCCCGAAATACAGAATCCGTATATACTGCTCGTTGTAAGCGATACGATGCGACTTCATTTTTCAACAGGTATTAAGGACTACTCACCTGGCGAATTTCTAATATCAGCAATAGATAGCCCGTTATCTGGTCATACTCTGTTTGCAACGGTGGACTCACCTTTTCTCGCTATATCGATTGATTTTCTAGTAGATGATGTGACTTCCGTTATGTTGGATATAGATGGAGATTTGCCTGAAAAGTTATTTGAGATAGAAGACCCCTCCACAACTCAACAAAGCAATACAAAATTATTAGAGGTTATTCTGCGTCTTATAGATATGAATGATAATAATAATGAACTTTCATTTATGAGCAAACATCTGAAACGGGAAGTAATCTTCAACTTGATTGCAGGTCCGTATGGAAAACTTTTTTTGCAAAGCATGATTTCAATTCAACAGGCAGGTACTATATATAACATTAATAGCTGGATTAAAAGTAATTACAAAGAAACATTTTCGATGGAGGATTTAGCTGAACAAAGTAATATGAGTTTATCTAGCTTTCATCAAAAATTCAAAACAGCTGTGGGAATGGGCCCATTGCAATGTCAAAAGAAACTTCGTTTGTTAGAATCCCGACGGCTGATGCTTGATCTTGCATCCAATGTAACCGACGCAGCATTAGAGGTAGGATATGAAAGTGTTTCCCAGTTTATAAGGGATTACCGTCGATTATTTGGTCGGTCACCACAGAAGGATGTTCAAGAAATACGTGATTGCTTTAGAGCAGGAACTTAGCCTACTCTCAAAAATCTGCTTGATGATATAAATGAGGAGATTTACAAAAGAAGGGCACTCCGGAGTGCCCTTCTTTCTCGTATCTTTATACTATTAAGAAATATGCAAAACTGCACGGAAATGAGTTTTGGCAGCCATCATTTGTTCAAATGCTTCAGGGGCCTTTTCCAGAGGGAAAATTTCAATCATAGGCCGCACATCTGTTAGTATGCTAAACCTTACTGCAGCCTCCATTTCATTAATGTCTGTAAATGTTCCTTTGACATTGCTGGGACCATTCAGAAAATCCATAGCAGACCATTCCAGCGGTTCATCCGAAACGGCGGCAATGATTAGTTCTCCATCTGTTCCCAAACCACCGATAAGTGAAGAAATAGTTTTTCCATTGGGAGCTGTTGCGAGAATAACTTTTGCGCCACCTAGAGCTTTTAAGGAGTCGGAAGGTTTTTTTGTATCGGCATCAATATAGTGATGTGCGCCAAGTTCCCTTGCCAGTTTCTCTTTTTCTTTCCCACGAGATACGGCAATAACCTCATATCCAGCTTTCTTTGCATACTGAATCGCGAGGTGCCCAAGTCCGCCAATACCCGAGATTGCGACGAGATCCCCAGGGCGAGCTTTGCTGTTTCGCAATGCACTGAAGACGGTTTCTCCTGCACATAGAAGTGGGGCTGCCTCCCCTGCCGAGATTTCTTGTGGAATTGTAATCAACCCATCTTCATAGGCAACCATATATTCTGCATAACCCCCGTCCGTTGTAAGGGCTGTTGTATGGCCATGCCCGCCATGCCAGCCGATACCAACACGTTGACCAACTTTCCATTTCATCGTTCCTACCCCGAGTTTTTCTACGATACCAACTACTTCATGTCCTGGAATTCTTGGATAAGAAGTCGTGGCCCCCTCACTAACTTTTGCATCTCCATGACAGATACCACAAGCTTCTACTCTCAGAAGTACCTGTCCTTCTTTAGGGGCTGGGATGGGGACTTCAACCAGTCGCATCGGTTCACCCTTGGCTGCTACTTGAATTGCTTTCATCATTGACATCAATATTACCTCCTTCATTTGACGGTCAAACCGCGACTGTCTACTAAATAAATTTCGCATAAAAAGAGTGGAGGGGCTTGCCTGTTTCTGTAGATATATTGCACAATCCTATTTTTTATAAACTAACTCCAAAAAAAAAAGAGAGAAAAAAAGGTAGACTAATTCATATCTTTTATCGCCTAATAATTCACAAAAAAAGAAATATATTTTTGATATAATACATATTGATTGTTAATTACGCTGTTCGGAGGAGAATAATAATGAAGTTCTTTTGGTGGGAAGTCGTGTTTTATTGCGTAGTGTTCGTACTTGTCTTTTTTATGATATTCAATGACTATTCTCCAGTGTTGACAATAGGGGTTGGAATGGGTGCTTCTCTAGTTGCTTTTATAATCCGCGTGTATTACCCTTTAGCGCTGGAAAAGCGTATGGACCGTGTGGAGTCCTTTTTGCGTAGTCAGCAAAATAGTCCGGGACTTTACATTAATTACGTACTTGCGAA
Organism: Paenibacillus sp. BIC5C1; assembly: GCF_032399705.1. NCBI lineage: Bacteria > Bacillati > Bacillota > Bacilli > Caryophanales > Paenibacillaceae > Paenibacillus > Paenibacillus sp. BIC5C1. The sequence continues at coordinate 3,983,644 of NZ_CP135922.1, read as the reverse complement.
CAGACTTGAAGATGAGGCCGTAATAATTATGGAACAGCTTATGCGTAAATATAAGCAAGAAACGGCACAGGCGCCTTACAAGGCGGCTTACGGCGTTTATCGCAAGGATATGAATGCTGTTCGAAAAGCCGTGCACAACATCCGCTTTGCCGATTACCGCGCTTATTACGAAACGATTCTACTAATGGAGGATGGGGAAAGTGGTCAGGCGCGAAATCGCCTAGAGTCTATCAAAAAGCAATGGATGAAATCAGCGCTGCTCGCGGAAATAGAACTCAAAGCAGGTCGCCATGAAGCAGCCATTGAGCATGCTAGGGAAGCAGTAAATTCGTCCAGAGGTGTTTATCGTTATGTGTTATATAAGGAATACGAAAGGTCATTACCGCAAGTTGTTAAGCCACTCGCTTAGTCAGGCAGTTCTTATGTAATGGCTCGCCAGAAGACTGCTTGTGAAGGGAACGGTGCAGTCGCGAAAGGGTGCTTGATAAGACCAAAAGGCACGCGATCCAAATTGAAGTGATCGGCTGCCTTTTGGTTCAACGTCTTATTTGGCTGATGACAGTACAAGAGAGGAAAGATATAGTTCATTTCTTGTACTAAAGGAGTATTCTTTAAAACTCAACTTATCTTAATAATTTTCTCCGCGATAATATCGCTCCAGTTTGTTATCCAAATGAACGAGCTGCGCTTTTTTCTCCTCGATATCTTCTAACAGCTTCTGCCTTTGATCTTGAATCAGTTTGGTTCGTTCCGGCAGAGTTGAGGTTCCTTCATTTACCTTGTCATAATACGTTTTGATGTCCTCCACACTCATCCCGGTTTCGCGAAGGCACTTGATAAAAACCAGCCAGTTCAGATCATCTTCCGTGTAAAGACGGTTATTCTGCTCACTTCGCGCAGCAGGCTTCAACAGTCCCTTTCTTTCGTAAAAGCGTATCGCTCCGATAGCGATATCGACTTTCTTCGCTACTTCACCAATCGTTAACATGCTAACCCTCTTTTATCAAAATTTATGGTTGACCTACACTAAGTGTAGCATAGTAACTTATACATTGTTAATGAAATCAAATGAGAGAAAAGGGGATTTGCATGAAGAAGACGGCTTTTGTAACTGGAGCAAATAAAGGAATCGGATTCGAAATCGTCAAGCAGTTAGGTCAGGCCGGCTGGAGAGTCATACTTGGTGCACGCAGCGCAGAACGGGGCGAAGCGGCTGTAGCTGAGTTAAATTCCGAGGGGTTAGACATAGATTTTGTGCAAATTGATATGAGTGACTTGGAAAGCATCAAACGGGCAGCCATTACGATAATCAAGGATTATCCGGACTTAAAACTTCTGATCAATAATGCAGGTATGCCGGGTGCTTTCTCCCGTTCCTTTACGGACACCAAAGAAGAGGATCTGAGGAATGCTTTCGAAGTCAACTTTTTCGGAACCTTTCGTCTGAACCAGCACTTGTTCCCGTTAATCAAAGATAACGAAGGCACAATTGTTAATGTATCGACCGACATGGCTTCGCTGGATCATATGCAAAATGCGGGGTTTGCTTTAAACGCGTTCGACTATAACTCATCCAAAACCGCCAACAATGCTATGACAGTTTCCATGGCGTATGAACTGAAAAGAAGCAGAGCTCAAGTATTTGCGGTAACCCCCGGTTTCACATCAACAGACCTAAACGGTAATGCTGAAGGGGGGAAATCGAAAGAAGAGGCCGCTGCGATTATTGTGGGTTATGCGACAGATGGCAAACATCATAACGGCGAATTCTTGAATGAGCAGGGCGTGTACGGTTGGTAATGCAGATCTGCAAATCAAAGTTATCGTAAAGTACGTTGTGTACTCGTTAAAAAACAGACGTATTAAACCGGGGTACTCGCTTGGGGCATCCCATGGTACGTCTGTTTTTTTTAACAATGAAGAGATATGACACGATTATATTGAGTGGTCTTTATTTTAAAATACCCAAATATTCTTTCCAAGGTCCCACATCCGAATCGTATCTTTTGGCCATTATCCGAACGATCTGTGCGATGTGTGTTAAATCATGAACGGCCCATGTAGCAATTAATTCGCTGGCTGTGACTGTACCAAATGCGGGATGGGTTCCCGTTTGCTCCAGCTTTGCTTCAGAATCCATTAGTTCCTTGAGTCCGGTAATGTTCCGTGTTCTCAACATATCAAATTCAAGTAACTTATCCTCGATCGATTCCTCCGATGTTCTACCTAAATGCGAATAACGATCAAATGCCGGAAAGGGTTTATTGCTTCCCCCCTCATTGGAAATAAACGTTAACCTGGTCATCCAATTGGTTTTCTCTCCCTCAATAAGGTGATCGATGACTTCCTGAGCATTCCAGGTTTCTTCCCCTTCATTGCAAGTCAACCAGCCTTCGGAAAGTCCAGATAACAAGTGCTTTAACGTCTGTGGTGTACGCTCCAGAATCTCAATGGCTTCTGTCATTTTGAATGGCATAGAGCACCTCTCCTCATGAATTGATTAGTCAATTAACCACTCTGATTGGAGAATGGCGTACTGATACTCGTCCACCCAGTGTCCTTTGGACATGTAGTTTTGCAACAAATGCCCTTCACGCCTCATGCCTAAGCGTTCAAGAACACGAATGGATTTGTCGTTTCGTACATCCGTAAATGCAATTACCTTGTGTTTACCCAGTGTTCTAAAAATATAATCCAACAACGCCTTTAGCGCTTCATGGATATATCCATGTCCTTGATACTCAGGGGAGAGGGTAAACCCAATCTCCACAATTCTCGGTTCATTAAGTGGTGTATGCAGAGCGCAATCTCCAATAAGCAGATCCGAATCCGCTAAGGCAAGAGCGAATTGAAACCATGTACCTGGCTGGTTAGGAATGTGGTTCATTTGCTTTTCGACAAACAATTCGGCATCCTCATAAGTATAGTTCTCCCAGGACTGGAATTGGGAAACGGTTGGATTAGCTCGGTACTCGTAGAAAGGCAGCATATCTTGCAAGCCAAATTGTCTGATATTAAGCCGATCTGTTACTGCATACAACGGAGACTTCTTCATATTATCGCTCCACTCTGAAATGTACTTTAATTCGTCGAATATCCATCCTTTTTTCTCTCCTAATAATAGTATTTTACTAGCACAATACATAAAAGTGAATAAAATAGAATTTCTATAACAGCGTTTCTCTTGTTATTCGTAAACCAATGTTTTATATTGACATAATAGTAGGTCAAAAAAAGAAAGAGGTGGCGGACGAGATGACTCCACGCACGAAAGAACAAAACGAAGAGATCCGGCTGCGGCGTCTGGCGCAAATCCGTGAAGCCGCTGCCGATGTGTTTTTGAATAAAGGACCTCTACTCGAAATCCGCGATGTGGCTGTACAGGCAGGACTCGGATATGGCACGGTATACCACTATTACAGCAATAAAGGCGATTTGCTCCACGATCTGTTGTGGGACGCATTGGAGCGGATCGGGGGAGCACCAGTAGCCCCGCACGATTCGACTTCGGGGGTGGAGATGACAGGCGGGCATGTTAACTTGCCTCCAGCGGTGGACACCGGGAACTCAGCTGCATCAGGACCCAGACGCGAAATCCGTGAAACGGCTGCTACCGAAGAGCTTGGCCCTGTCGCCAGCGCCAGCGTGCGGATTCTGCAGCTTTGGGCGGAGGACCACGCCCTATACCTACTGTATAAGCTGTCTCTCGAGGGCTTTTCCTCGCTACCTGAAGCACGCTCGAGCAAGCTCACGGCCGCTTTTCAGGGTGAAGTGCTCGCGCCGATTGCCGCGCTTGTGGAGACCGAGCGTGCGGCGGACGAGGATGTCGCTTCCAGCGGAAACAAGGCGGAGCAGTCGTATCGGCTACAGCGCGCGGAAATGCTGTTGGCCGCCTTGGTTGGCTGCGCCTCACTCTCGCTGCGCCGTGAAAAGCTGCACGAAGAGGCAGTGGATATCGTCCGGTTTCTAAAATTATAGGATCGATAAGGAGCGAATAAATAAAAGATGATCATTATAAAATCACCTAGAGAAATTGAAGAAATGAAGCCGGCGAGCCAAATTGTTGCGGACTGCTATCGTAAGGTAACCAAACTGATCGAGCCTGGGATCACCACGCGGGAAATCAATGATTTTGTTGCTAGACACATCAGCAAACTTGGTGGCAAGCAGTTTACAAAAGGGTATAATGGTTTTCCCGCCGAAACCTGCATTTCGATAAATGATGTGGTGGCCCACGGTATTCCCTCGAACCGGGTACTTATGAACGGTGATTTGCTGAAACTCGACATCGTGGCGGAATACGGGGGATGGTTAGGTGATTCGTGTATGAGCTATGCCGTGGGAAATATTCGGCCGGAAGTGCAAAAATTAATGAAGGTGACAAAGGAATGCTTAGATCTGGGAATTGCCCGGGCTATACCCGGGGGCCGGCTCGGCGACATAACGTCGGCGATTCAACAGCATGCGGAAGCGCATGGGTACTCGGTCGTACGAGATCTGCTGGCACACGGGATCGGGCGGAGCCTGCACGAGGAGCCGACCTATGAGCATATCGGTGTAGCCGGCAAAGGCATTCGATTAAAAGAAGGCATGGTGTTTACGATTGAACCGATGATCAACGAAGGTACGTTCCGTATCACGATCGACGACGATCAGTGGACAGCGAGAACGGCCGACGGCAAGTTGTCGGCACAATATGAACATACGATCGCAATCACGTCGGATGGACCGCTGATTTTAACGGCTCAGTAATAATAAATTTATGAATCTAAGAAAACCGCGTTGTTATGCGGTTTTTTTATTATGACTTGGGTATCATGCCCAGGATAGCGCAATTGTTAAGTATTAATATCATTAGTAATATAGAAGAATACTTGCCATACTTAATACTTAAGTTACATGGGGATTTCTTACAAGGAGGTAACTTGCAATGCATTATGACGTAATTGTAATAGGAGCAGGTTCAATGGGGATGGCAGCTGGTTATTTTTTATCCAAGAGTGGGAAGAGTACATTATTAATCGATTCCTTTAACCCACCCCATAACCAAGGCAGTCATCACGGAGAGACGAGAATCATTCGCCATGCGTATGGTGAAGGTGAAAATTATGTTCCGTTAGCGCTCAAGGCTCAAGAATTATGGAATGACTTAGAGAAAGTGACAGGAAAACAATTATTTCTTCCTACGGGGGTTATAAACGTGGGTTACGAGAAAACAGATTTTATCCAAAATATCATTTCAAGCTCGAGAACCTATTCGTTGCCACTTGAGATATTAGATTCCATTGAAGTAAATAAGCGCTGGCCAGGCATCAATTTACCGAACAATTACATTGGTTGCTACGAACCAACCTCAGGAGTGTTGAAATGTGAGGAATGCATTGAAGCATATCGAGAACTCGCAGAGCAAAACGGAGCCACCATCATAACCAATAGTAAAGTAAAAGAAATCATGGTTCATGATAAAAGAGTTACCATCAAGACCGATGATCATACTTTTAGTGCTAATGCGTTAGTAGTTTCAGCAGGGGCCTGGTCAGGAAGTCTCCTTTCCATGTTGGATTTAAATCTTCCTCTCAATCCTATAAGAAAAACATTTGCCTGGTTCGATACTAATGAAGATTTATATAATCATAAGGAGTTCCCCGCCTTTTCGTTTGAAACAGCCCACGGGCATTATTATGGTTTCCCAAGCATCGATGGTTCCGGATTAAAATTAGGCCGACATGATGGAGGAGATACAATCGATCCAGATGAAGCTATCCTGGGATTTGGTGAACTAGAGGAAGACACGACAGATTTAAAACAATTTTTACAACATTATATGCCCTCTGCACAAGGATTGAAGTTTGGTAAAACGTGTATGTATACAATGACTCCCGATGAAGATTTCATTATCGATACACATCCTAGCTATCCTAACGTTGCCATTGCCTCAGGTTTCTCAGGACATGGCTTTAAATTTAGTAGTGTAGTTGGACAGATTTTAAGTGATTTGATTATATCAGGGAAAACGGAACATAATATTTCTCCATTTTCAATCAATCGATTTTAATAATCCATTCAAGAGAAAATTTATGTACTGCTACTCGTATGCAGTGCGAAAACAATCTAGTGATAAAAAGATAAAAAGACCGGTCTTCTTTTAATAGAAGTCTGGTCTTTTTTGCATTTACAGAATATTAACACGATGCAGATACAGATCTGATTTTTTGCGCGTAACATAAGTATTGGTTGTGGGAACGGTCCCACATTCAGAAAAACATGCATAACGTAAGTCATGAAGATAACGGAATAATGAAAGGTGGTGCGGCGCAATGAAGCTGCTGGATCTACAAGGATATGCATCTCCGGAGGATTCCAAAACACATATCCGCATTCCGTTTGAATTGGAAGAGGGCTGTGGAAAGCTGAACCTGCGATTACAATATACGCCGAAGAAGCTCGAAAATCGGGAGAAGGCAATGCGATTGCTCAAGGACAGTTACGATCTATACATTTTGCCGGAACATCGGGAATACGCGATTGCCAATGCTGACCGGCATCTCCCTCTGAAAAATCTGATCACACTCTCGCTGGACGATGCACGGGGATATCGTGGGGCATGCCACCGCCAAGACGAGGTACAGGATCTATACGTATCGGAGAGAGAAGCTTCTCCCGGCCTTATGGCGGGCGAGCTGGTTCCGGGGCCCTGGAGCGTCACATTAAGCCTGCACTGTATCGTGACCGATACGTGCGCTTACCGGCTGGAAGTCTGGACGACAGAGGAGGACTCGATATGAAGTGGTTCGCCTGTGAACTGCATACACATACGCTGCACAGCGATGGCAGTCAGACGCTGGGAGAACTGGCAGAGGGAGCAGTCAATCTGGGCTTTGACGCCATCGCGCTGACCGATCACAATACGATGTCCGGCTTAAGCGGCAAAGCGGAAATCGAGCAGAAATACGGACTGCGAATCATCCCCGGCATGGAGTGGACCACTTTTTACGGCCATATGGTGACGATAGGGCTGAGTGCTTTTGCCGACTGGCGTCAATCGAATCGGGATGGAATCGATGAGGGGATCGAGAACGTGCATCGCCTCGGTGGAATCGCCGGGCTTGCTCATCCCTTCCGAATCGGCAGTCCGGCCTGTACCGGTTGTTTCTGGGAATACGAGATTGGGAACTGGTCCGCAGTCGATTACATTGAAGTCTGGTCCGGCACGTTCCCTTCCATTCAAACGAACAATCGGCGAGCATTTGATCTTTGGACTCACAAGCTGAATGAAGGATATCGGATTGCAGCCACTTCAGGCAGGGACTGGCATGCGCAGGGCGATACAGACGATCCGATCTCGGTTACGTACCTCGGCATCGAAGACAACGCAGTGGCAGGGAATGAGGGATCGACAGCCCTTTCGCTCCATGAAGAAACGCTTATCCAAGCGCTGCGGGAAGGGCGTGCGTCCGTAACGATAGGTCCTCAGCTGACCCTGACGCTGGAAGCTGGAGGTGCACTCTATGCAATCGGCTCTACGGTTCCAACGGTAGTCGAGAAACGGGAAGCTGCAGAGGAGCCGATCCGGGCGAACTTGCTGCTGGACTTTTCGGTACGCACCGGACTGTGGTCGCTACAGAAGCAGGTCTGCAGATTGAAGCTGTGTTCCAATTTGGGCGAGGAGCTTAATCTTGAAGTTCCGTTTTCATTGGATGAACAGTTGATGCAATTTGAAGCACAACTGAGGGAGTCCGCTCCAGATATCCCCCGCAGGTGGATTCGTGCCGAGCTGTGGGGAACCGTACGAGGAGTCCATGTGCTGATTGCCTTTACCAACGCGATCTATTTCGAAGAAGGAGGATTCCAGCGATGAACAAATTCCCCCTGATCACAGCCCATACTGGCTGCATGGGCCATCCAGATCATTCTTTCGAGTCACTTCAGGCAGCCATAACACTTGGCGTAGATATTTACGAAGACGATATCCGTTCGACTCGGGACGGCGTGCCGGTGCTCGCCCACGATGACGATATTACTTTGGCAGATGGAAGCTGCTGCAGTCTTGCAGAAATGACACTGAAGGAGTTGAACAACGCTAGACTAGCGCCTATTCTAACGCTTCAGGATGTGCTTGAGCAGATACGCGCAGCTGGTAAAATTATGAATCTTGATATCAAATCAGACAGCGCTCTGGAGCCGGTCTCCACCCTGGTGAATCGGATGGATATGGAGGAGATGGTGTTTCTCAGTGGCTGCGATTACGGGTCAGCGGTTAAAGCTAGCCAGTACGCTCCAAGCATCCGCAGGTTGCTTAATGTGAACATGCAAAGCTTCGGGAGTCTGAGCTACGACGAGGCAGTGTTCAAGGCGTGTGCAAATGCTCGCGAAGCCGGCTGCTTTGGAATTAACGTGCCATATCAGGTTGTCCAGCCAGTATTAATGGAAGCTGTGCAGCGGAGCGGCCTGGCTATCTACGTCTGGACGGTTATGGAGGCGGACGACATGCGGCGACTAGCACAGTTGGGCGTGGACTCGATAACAACCCGTGATCCGGAGAAGCTGATTGCCGTCCGGGATGAAACGAATTTTGCAAAGGAGAATAGGGATTGGACAATAAGTTGAATCATAGTCTGCGGGAGCTGGCCCAACTGGCCGGTGTATCGAAATCGACCGCTTCTCGGGTGATTTCCGGAAATGGATACGCGAGTCCTGAAGTCCGGGATCGTGTTCTCAAGGCGGTCGAGCAGCTTCGCTACAAGCCGAGCGCCGTCGCCAGAGCGATGGTTGCCAAGCGTACCTACAATATCGGAGTTATCGTTTTCCGTGACAGGCTGCCGATTGTGTCCCACACACTGTATGGCAGAATCATTGACGAGATACTGATGTCCGCTGAAGAGATGGGCTACTCGATTTTCCTGAAGACCGACCGGGAAATGTCGCTGCGCTCCACCGATTATATGCTGGAACAGCGGGTGGATGGACTCATTCTGGTCAGTCGGCTGCAGAAGAACGTCATTGATTACGTCAAAAACTTCAATATCCCATATCTGATGGTGAACGGATCGACGGAAGATCCGGACGTCGTGCATCTCGTTAGCAACGATGAGGCCGGTGGAGAACGGGCGGCACAGCATTTATATGATATCGGACACCGCAAATTCTTTATCATCGCCGGACCGGGTGAGCATCGGAGCCACTCACTGCGATTGGAGGGCTTCCGAAAGCGGCTTGAATCCCTCGGCGTTAGTTGTGAACAAGACGGGTTTATCGTCGTCGAGTCATCGGAATCAAGCTTTGATTCCGGTCGGAAGCTGATGGAAGAGCATTATGTGGCCTTCCGCGAGGGTCGATACAGCGCTCTGTTCAGTACAAATGACATGCTTGCACTAGGGGCGATGAAGGTGCTGATGGAACGCGGAGTCAGCGTTCCGGAGGAAGTATCCGTTATGGGCTACGACAATACCGAAGTGGCCGGCATGTACCACCCATCGCTGACTACCGTCAGCGTGGATGCGTCTGGTATCGGTCGAGACGCAGTATCGATTCTGGATCGTCTGATTAGCGGCGAGGGGAGTGTGCCACGCCTGATTGAATACGAAAGCGAAGTGATTGTCCGTCAATCGACGAATGGAAGGGAGGACGGAACATGTCCTGGTACTGGAAACACGTAGGTCCGAGAAGAATAATCGAATTTGTGCTGCTGACCGTGTTCGCCGTTTTTTTCGCGGGTCCGCTGGTCAACCTGCTTGTACTTGCCTTTAGCGAAAAGTGGAATTATCCGGATATTCTGCCTCAGGTATGGGGCTTCAAATGGTGGGAGTTCGTACTGGCGAAGGACGATATTGTCTCGTCGATCTCACTGTCATTCCTCATTGCTACTCTGGTGACCCTGCTGTCCATCGTCGTCTGCATCCCAGCAGCGTATGCCTTCGCAAGACTCCAGTTTCCGCTGAAGCGGATGTTCCTGTTCTCATTCCTGCTGACGCACGCTTTTCCGAAAATGGGGTTGTACGTCTCCATCGCGGTTCTTTTCTACCGGATTGGATTAATGAATACGCTGCTCGGCGTTGTGCTGATCCATATGATCAATGTGCTGATGTTCATGACCTGGATTCCAACCTCCGCCTTTCGCAACGTGCACCGGGCGCAGGAGGAATCGGCGCGTGACGTTGGGGCAAGCCCCTTCAAAGTGTTCCGCAGCATCACCCTGCCAATGGCGATGCCCGGCATCATGGTCGCTTCAATCTTCACGTTCCTCAATTCGCTCGATGAAGCGCAGGGGACGTTCCTGGTCGGTATTCCGGATTACAAAACAATGCCAATCGTCATGTACTCCATTATTTCCGACTTTCCGAGCAGCGCCGGAGCCGTATTCTCAATCATCCTGACGCTGCCGACCATTATTCTGCTAGTGGCAGCCCAGCGGCTGGTGAGTGCGGATGTGCTGGCGAGCGGTTTTCAAATGAAATAAAAGTGTTTCGGTCGATATACCGAAGCAAAGGGAGGCAGAAGTATGCAGTTGTCTGTACGAGAGTTAGCCAAACGTTACAAAACGGGTGACGGGGTCAGCGGCATCAACATCGATATCGAAAAAGGCGAACTGGTCACCCTTCTTGGTCCCTCAGGGTGCGGGAAAACTACCGTATTACGGAGCATCGGCGGATTTCTCGAACCGGACTCTGGTGACATTTTGATCGAGGGCAAGAGTGTCATTCAACTGCCACCGGAGAAACGGCCGACCTCGATGGTGTTTCAGAGCTATAACTTGTGGTCGCATATGTCGGTATACGACAATCTGGCGTTTGGCCTGAAGATCCGCAAAATGCCGAAGGAAGAGATCCGCACAGCGGTCGAGGATGCGCTCAAGCTGGTCCGACTGTCGGGTTTCGAGAAGAAATATCCGGCCGAGCTTTCGGGTGGACAGCAGCAGCGGGTTGCGCTGGCTCGGTCGCTGTTGCTAAATCCGGCGGTACTGCTGTTGGACGAGCCTTTCTCGGCGCTGGATGCCAAGCTGCGGCACGAAATGCGTGAGGAGCTACGTGAGATCCAAATGAAGACCGGGCTGACAATGGTCTTTGTCACGCATGATCAGGAAGAAGCACTGTCGTTGTCCGACCGCATTATCGTCATGAATCACGGACGCATCGAGCAGATTGCTCATCCGCAGCAGATTTATGATGAGCCTGCTTCATTATATGTCGCCGGTTTTATAGGCAAAATGAATTTCCTTAAGGGGGTGGCGGAAGGGGAGAGCATCCGGATTGGACATCTTAGCCTGCCGAACGAGAAAGGGTTAAGCGGACAGGTGACGGCTGCGGTCCGACCAGAAGACGTACAGGTGAGCAGTACTACGATGGTTGAAGGTACACTGGCGGGCAAGGTCAAGCAGGTAATGATTCTTGGACATTACGCCGAAGTTACCGTGGAACTGGTGGAATTCGGCATTATACGTGCTTTTCTGAACAAGGAATTGGTTGTGCAGCTGCAGGTAGGAAAAGACGTCGGCGTCTCGATCTCGAAAATGACCGGATTTCCGGTCGATGAATCGAACTGAGGAGGATGAATGATATGCGTATGAAAAAGCCATTTTTATCATTGTTGACTGTTGTGGGATTATCAGTGTCATTGCTGGCCGGGTGTGGAAACGGAAGCGAGGTTAAAAGTACCACCACCGGGGGGAACGCTGCTGCATCGAGCGATCCGGTGAAATTTAACTTCTACTTTACGGGCTCTCAGAACGTCAAGGATCTGTGGGATTCACTGGAGCCAATGTTTGAGAAACAGCATCCGGATATCGACGTGAATTTGGTCTATATCCCGTCCGGTACTGGCGCTGAGCCGACCTACGACCGGATCGTGGCCGCCAAGAAAGCGGGTAAGGGCTCAGGAGACATTGATCTGTACGAGGACGGAATCACCTCCGTCGCGCAGGGCACAAAGGATGGTGTTTGGGAGCAACTGAACGCGAAAGACATTCCTAACCTGAGCAAAGTCAACACAGACACGATGAAGGACGTGGACAACTTCGCTGTTCCGTATCGCTCGTCCGCCGTGGTTCTGGCCTATGACAGCAGCAAAATCTCCAATCCACCAACTACGCTGGACGAGCTGTTGCAATGGATCAAAGCCAATCCTGAGCAGTTCGCCTACAATGACCCGTCAACGGGTGGTTCCGGCAGCTCGTTCGTGCAGACGATTGTCTATAAGGACCTGCCGGAAGAAGACATTCACAACTCTGATCCGGCGATCATGGAGAAGTGGGACGGCGGTTTCGACACGCTCAAAGAAATCGGACCGTATGTCTATGGGCAGGGAATCTATCCGAAGAAAAACCAGGGCACGCTGGATCTGTTGATGAATGGCGAAGTATCCTTAATTCCGGCCTGGTCCGACATGGTGTTGCAGCAGCTGAACGAAGGTTTGTTGCCGGATACAATTAAGATGCAGCAGATCACGCCGGGCTTCAACGGGGGACCAACATACCTGATGGTCAACCAGGAGTCGGACAAGAAGGAAGCGATCAATGAATTCCTGAACTTTGTACTGTCCCCTGAAGCTCAGGAAGTGATCGTTGACAAAATGAATGGTTTCCCAGGCATTGAACTCTCCAACATGTCACAGGAAATGCAGAATAAATTCGACGGTGTGGCAGAAGGCTTCCGTACGTTCAACATCGGGGATCTGGGCACGGAAATTAACAAACGCTGGCAGAGCGACGTTGCTGCGAAATGAGTAAGGAAGCTAGACAGTCGATCACAGGCCTGGCGATGGTGCTCCCCTCCTTCGCTATCCTGTTGATCGTCGTCATTATTCCGATTGTTCAATCTTTCATCATGAGCCTAAGCAACGGTTCAGGCGGATACGATCTAAGCCGTTATACCTATCTGTTCACAGATAAGGGGATGCGAAGCAATATCGTATTTACACTTAAGGTGACTGCCATTACGTGTGTTGCCGTGATCTTGGTCAGCTACACGTTGGCGATTTATATGCGCTTCAACCAGGGGCCGATCGTTAATCTGATTCGTAAAACGTACATGATTCCGCTGTTCATCCCTGGTGTCATCGCAACTTATGGTTTAATCAACTTGCTTGGCAATCATGGTTGGCTCGCCCGAATGCTTGAAGTGGTCGGAATCACGCTGCCACGCATCATTTTTGACGAGAAAGGGATTATCATCGCCAACCTATGGTTCAACATTCCATTTACGACAATGCTGCTCAGTTCCGCGCTGTCGGGCATTCCTTCATCGATCATTGAGAGTGCAAAGGATGTGGGTGTAGGCAGGCTGACGCTGTTTACCCGGTTTATTTTCCCGCTGTCGTACAAGACATTCCTTGTTGCCCTGACCTTTGTCTTCATGGGGGTTATTGGCTCTTTCACTGCGCCTTATCTGATCGGAGCCAACTCTCCGCAGATGCTTGGTGTTTCCATGCAGCAGGTCTTCAGCGTTTTCCAGGAGCGTGAACAAGCCGCAGCGATTGCTTTCTTCTCATTCCTGCTCTGCTCGGTGCTGGGTGCTTTCTACATCCGGTCAATGGCGGAAGAGGAGAAGGCGAAAATTTAGACGGGGTGTCAAAAGCCGAAGTGCTCCTTTATAGGGGGCGCTTTTTTTTGATGGGAAAACAGGATCACGACTTTCTCTATTTGACAAAGGTGAAAATTAACAACCCGTTTACATCACAATGATACATAACGAATACTTTAGCTTTAACATTTAAGAAGACAAACGAGGGAACGAGGACTGACTCATGAATAATTATCCCATCATAGCCTCCATTACGACAGATGAACAAATTTCACGAGCTATAGCAAGCGATGTGCAGCGAGTTATTCTGATGACAGGTAACATTACCAATCTGGGTTCAATCATAGAGAGTCTGCATCAAAGTGGCAAACAGGCATATGTGCATACCGAGATGGTGTCGGGGATTGGACGAGATGCCTCAGCAATTCAATATCTTGCAGATGTGTTCAACATCGACGGGATCGTGACGACAAAGAGCAACGCAGTTTCTGCGGCCAAGCAAGCGGGAATATTAAGCATTCAGCGCATATTCGCCATTGATACGGCAGCAATAACGACAGCGGTTCGTATGATTATGAGCTATAAGCCTGATGAGGTTGAACTGATGCCGGGGTTGATGCCTCGAGTCATCCAAGAACTAAAAGAACGAATCTCGCAGCCATTGATTGTGGGTGGCCTTATCCGGTATGAGGAAGAAATACAACAAGCATTAAAGAGCGGGGCAGATTTTGTTTCAGTAGGCCATGAGAAATTCTGGAATTAATTAATTTCATACATTTATCCTTGGGTGGAGACGACGAGAAAACCCGGTGGTAAGTAAATCAATACAACCTTGATGTTGAAGGAGGGTGATTTGCTGCTGGGTTTTTTGTGTTGTCCAAAAATATATAACAGGAGGTAACAGAGCATGATCATTCAAGCAGTTGCTCATCGCGGCTATCCAAGTAAGTATCCTGAAAATACAATGTCTTCCTTTTTAAAGGCGGTAGAGCTTGGTTTCACACATCTCGAACTGGATGTTCATCTCAGCAAGGATGGAATTCCAGTGGTGATTCATGACCATACGCTTGACCGCATGACAAATGGAACAGGCAGAGTGGCTGATTATACTGCTTCGGAGCTGCAATCTTTAGAAATCAGGCAAGATGAACATATTCCAACCCTTGAAGAGGTGCTGCGTGCTTTGAAGGGTAAGATTCAACTTAACATTGAGCTTAAGCAGATGGGAAGCTATTACCCTCTTTTGGAGGAAAGGGTGCTTGAAGTTATCGAGGAATTGAGCATGCTGGATCAGGTGGTCATTACGTCATTTGATTTCGATGCCCTGGAGAAGATCAGGGAACGATCTGGCGATGTGCGTATCGGTCTCATTACCTTCGGCTGTTCGAAAGCTATTCTGGACTGGTCATTAGAGATAGGTGCGACGTTCTTGTCCATACACCATGCTTTTGTGACCGAGCATTACATTCATCAATGCAAAGAATTAGGAATCCAGTTGATGGCGTGGACAATCAACGAGACTTCCGTCATGAAAAAATTTCAGGAGTATCCGTCCGTATGGATCTGCACTGACGAACTGGAAAGCTTCATCGATGTATTGGAGTTGTCCAGCTCATTGTGAGCGGGCAGGATTAACGTCATGGAAGATGTATATGCTTACGATGCTTATTGCTTTGATTTGGACGGGACGATCTATATTGGCCAGATGAGGCTTCCTGGCGTGAATAGCTTCATAAACAGCTTGCGGTCAAAAGGCAAACGCCTGCTGTTCCTTACCAATACTCCTGTTCATACCAAGGAAGATTGCTACCAACGCCTGCTGAGTTTGGGCATTTCGTGCCAGCCTGATGAAATTCTGACTGCAGGTTACCTGTCGGGAATGTATTTTGCAGAGCATGCGCCGGACGCCAAGGTGCTGGTTGTAGGTGAGGAGGCTTTGCGGAGGGAACTTCGGGCACTTGGGATAGCCATGACCGAAGATCCATATCAATCAACACATGTGTTAGTCGGAATGGATCGGGGATTTAACTACGATAAGCTCCATCTGGCGGCCAAAGCAGTTCGGCACGGAGCGGCTCTGCTTGCAACTAATCCGGACAACTGTTGTCCCGTTCAAGGGGATATCATTCCGGATACAGGAGCCATTCTAAGCTCGATTGAGGCGGCCAGCCAGCGGAAAGCATCGGTCGTGATTGGCAAGCCTTCCCGCTATTATGCAGAGAAGGCACTTCAACTATTGGATGTGGATCGCAGCAGATGCCTCATGATAGGTGATCGGCTGGAAACAGATATTTTATTTGGACAGCAAAATGGAATGAAGACTGCGCTCGTGCTTACGGGGATCTCTTCAAAAGAGGATATCGGAAAGACAGATATCGTTCCGGATTATATATGGCCTTCATTTAACGAATTCATCATGGAGCAGCAGGTCTATCCAAAGCCTTCCGATGTGATGCATGTGGAGAAGGCTTGAACCACAAGGTATACAAAATAAAGATGGAGGTGGCGTTTATGCGTCTGGCATTACTTGGTGATCTTCACTATTCAAGCATGAGTCACGGGACGGAAGAAATGAGGGCTGCAAGAGTCCGGGCATATGAGCATATGTTCAAGGCTTTTCTGAAGGAGGATGCGGACTATCATATCTCAATTGGTGATTTAACGCATGAAGGAACGGCTCAGGAACTTCGATCCATTTTCTCCATGCTTGCAAAAAGTGAACGGGAATTCATTCATGTGCTGGGTAATCATGATACGTATTCGCTGCCAAAGCATGAAATTTCCATGATAACAGGTCAGGTGCGCTACCGGGCTATTGATACGCCTCACGTCAGGTTGATTTTTATGGATACTGCCCAGGAAATGAATCGAGAGGATTGGGGAGGGGAGCTAGACGAAGAGCAGCTGACATGGATTAAAGGCCAAATTGCCGATTCACATGAAAAGCAAGTACTCGTCTTCGGGCATCATCCGGTATTTGATACGACTGCGCGCTCGACATTAGATAAGCTTTACATCCGCCCCCAGGATGAACTGAGGAGCATATTCAACAGTCGACCGGAAGGTGGAATCTATTTTTGCGGGCATAACCACATGAATTCCATCGTTAAGCAAGGAGCATGGCATTATGTACAGACTGCAGCTTGTCTCGATGTACCAGCATACCGCGTTATTGAAGTTCATGAGGGTGAAGTAATAATAACTCACCAACGTATGCTGGATACTGATCTCAGTAATGATATTCAGAGTTTTTGTCTTGATACGCCCGGCTTTGGACCTGTTGCTAATGCATTGGGTGAAGAAAACGACCTTATCTTATCCGTTCGAATAGCATCGGCCACACAATAATGTGAAGAAAAAGGAGGGAATGTCGTGGCTCAAATTGTATTAAAGCAGATCGAAAAAAGCTTCAAGCAGGACAAAGTTATCGAAGGTCTCGATCTGACCATTGAGGATGGTTCCTTTACGGTATTGGTCGGCCCGTCCGGCTGTGGAAAATCGACGACACTCCGCATGATTGCAGGACTTGAGAAAGAAACGGGTGGTGAAATTTGGATTGGGGACCATCGTGTCAATGAGGTAGAGCCGGGCAAGCGTAATGTGGCGATGGTATTTCAAAACTATGCATTATATCCAATGATGACAGTTAAGGAAAACATTGAGTTTGGATTAGTAAATCGCAAGGTGCCTCGGCCCGAACGTGAGCGACTGATCAAGGAGATCACCGAGGTCGTCGGCCTGGCAGAGTATTTGCATAAGAAACCCCAAGCTCTGTCCGGAGGTCAACGCCAGCGGGTTGCCTTGGCTCGGGCCATGGTTAAAAGTCCCGCAGTCTTCCTGATGGACGAGCCATTATCGAATCTGGATGCCAAGTTACGCCATCAGATGCGCACGGAACTGATTCAGCTTCACAAACGGCTGGGCGCAACCTTTGTTTTTGTAACTCATGACCAGGTTGAGGCCATGTCCATGGGAGATCGCATCGTCATCATGAATAAAGGGCGTATTCAACAAGCAGACAGTCCTATGAAAATCTACAATGATCCGGATAATGTTTTCACAGCGCAGTTTATCGGTACACCGCCGATGAATGTTATTGATCGTGAACGTATCCTGCCTTTTTGGAATGGGCAGCTTCATGATGATATTGGCCATATTGGCTTTCGACCAGAGAAAGCAACGATGACGCTTGAAAACAGACCGCAGACCGGGCATATTCAGTTCTCAGCTCATATCATGACACGCGAGACACTGGGAGCAGAGATCATCTATCAACTGGATTCCGCGCTTGGACTTATCGCCGTGAAGAGCTTCTTGAAACCGTTGGAGTCAGCTTTCGAGGTAAACATCATCGTGTCTATGCAGGATCTGTACTATTTTGATCGGAACGGTGTGCGTGCTCGTCAGCATGAGCTGTCCGAAACGGGAGAGCTGATTGTCCTGGGAGGAGGATATTCATGACTGTCTGGTCCAAGCTCCGTCCCTATGTATTGGTGGCTCCCTCCATCACAGTATTCTCCATTTTTTTCCTTTATCCAATCTTCTATATGATCTTCTTAAGCTTTTACAACTGGGATTTTATTAATCCTGTCAAAGAGTTCGTAGGATTTAATAACTTTGTTGAATTATTTAAGGATAGTGCATTTCTTCAGGTGTTAAGTAATTCCTTGAACTATACGCTTCTTTCCGTATCCTTATCCATTGTGATTTCACTTCTGCTTGCGATCTGGCTGAATCGGGAAGGGGCATGGTACGGGTTTGTTCAGGGTGCGCTTTTCAGTCCACATATTGTTTCACTTGTATCGGTCTCCCTGGTGTGGATGTGGCTGATGGATCCCAAATTCGGATTGCTTAACGGTTTGCTTGATATGGTTGGTTTGCCCAAACTGGCATGGCTGAGTAGTCCAGACAGTTCATTACTGTCGCTTGTGCTTGTTTCGGTCTGGAAAGGCGTGGGCTATAACGCCCTCATCTTCATCGCGGGCCTCCAAAGCATTCCCAGGGATGTGTATGAAGCCTCAGCGCTGGACGAGGCCAATTGGTGGCGCAAATTCTACAAAATTACGCTTCCCATGCTTTCGCCGACACTATTCTTCTTAATCATCATTAATCTGATCAGTTCATTCCAGGTGTTTGAGACCATTGCCATTATGACAAACGGGGGTCCAATCAATTCAACCAATACGCTCGTCTTTTACATCTACGAGTATGGATTCCGCTATTTCAAGATCGGTTATGCATCGGCAGCAGGAGTTATACTGCTCGTTGTCGTTGGTCTGCTTACGCTAGTCTACTTCAAGTTGCTGAGCCGCAAGGTTCACTACCAATAGAGAGGAGAAGGGGAATTTATGGCAAGGAAGTCATTGCTACGTACGCTCAATATTACTGCCACAATAGCATTGGTTGCGATTTTTGCTATCCCTTTTCTATGGATGATTTCAACATCTTTGAAGTCTTACCCGGAGACGGTAATTTTTCCACCCAAGTGGATTCCCTCCAAGGTGATGTGGAGCAATTTCCAAGCGGCGTGGGAATCGGGGCCTTTTTTGAAATATCTAATGAACAGCGTTGTTGTATCGGTCAGCATACTCGTTCTTCAATTCACGACGATAATATTGGCGGCCTATGCTTTTGCAAGATACTCCTTCAAAGGAGACAAGCTGTTATTCGGGATTACGATGGTGACCTTGATGATTCCTGGTCAGCTCATTTTCCTACCTGTGTATTTGTTGATGAGCAAGTGGGGACTTATTAACAATTTGCTGGCACTCATTCTGCCCTTCTCTTCCAGTGCCTTTGGCATATTCATGCTCAGGCAGTCATTCAAGCAAGTACAGGAAGAGCTTATTGAAGCTGCGCGACTTGACCAGGCGCCGGAATGGAAGATCATTCTTAAGATTATGGTGCCAATGGCGCGTCCAACGTTAGTAACATTCGCATTGTTCAGCTTCATTGCACACTGGAATGATTATTTCTGGCCGCTCGTGATGACAACCTCCGATGCAGCAAGAACGCTTCCGATCGGGATCTCTAAGCTGCGCGAGGTTGACGGAGGAGCTGCCTGGCATATTTTGATGGCTGGAAACATGATTTTGGTCGTTCCGATTCTTATTGTTTTCTTATTTGGACAACGTCAAATTATTAAAGCATTTGTCTATTCGGGTGTTAAATAATCAGATTAACAGGAGGGTTTATTCATGAAAAAATTTGGATCTGTTTTGTTAGCGGCAACGCTTGCGCTTACTCTTTCAGCTTGTGGTGCTTCCAACTCCGATGGTTCAACCGGCGCTGCTTCCGGTAGCAATTCCAATGATACGGCCAACAAACCAATAGAGATTACATATTGGTACTCATGGGGAGACAAGATCGCCGAGAACAATGAGAACTTGGTTAAGATGTTTAATGAATCCCAAGATGAAGTGATCGTGAAGGCGGAATATCAAGGGACGTATGCAGATCAGCATTCAAAGGCACAGGCTGCTTTTGCAGCGGGCAATGCCCCCGAAGTATGGCAAAATGAAATTGCTTCAGTGGGTGTGTTTGCCGAATCAGGCATGACGCAGGAGTTGACTTCTTTTGTTGAGAAGGACCAGCTGGATATGGAAGATTTCATTCAAGGGCTAATGGGAAATTCCTATGTGAATGGAAAACTATATGCTCTCCCGTATTTACGCAGCACCCCGATTCTGTACTTTAATCGTACGATGCTGAAGGAGGCGGGACTGGATCCTGCTGGACCCAAGAATTGGGCAGAATTTGAAGATTATGCACGCAAGCTAACGATTAAGGATCAGCGTTACGGTATCTCGATGCCTGTCGATATTTGGCTTTATGAAGCTTTTGTAAGGCAGAGTGGAGGCACGATGATCAGCGAGGACGGAAAAAGTGCGGCATTTGATAATGAAACCGGCATTGAACCTGTGAAGCTGTGGCTCAAGATGAAGGATGAAGGTACTATGAGCATCGGTACGACCGATGATGCGGGTACGCAAGCCAAAACGGATTTCCACAATCAGCGTTCAGCGATGCTGTTCTCCTCCACTGCGGATCTGACCAATAATATGAAGGTTGCAGAAGAGCAGGGCTTTGAACTTGGAACGACATTTATGCCTGCAAATGATACGTTTGGAGTGCCGACAGGCGGTGCCAACCTGGTTATGACTTCTGGCTTGACTCCAGAAAAGCAGGAAGCGGCGTGGAAGTTTATCAAGTGGATGACCTCCAAAGAACAAACGATTTATGCAAGCTCCTTCACGGGCTATTTGCCTAGCCGAATCAGTGCAGTGGAGAGCGATGAAATGAAAAAGCTTTATGAGGAAAAGCCACTGTTCAAGGTGGCGGTAGACCAACTGGAATATGCGGGTCCACGTCCAATGCAGAAGGTTTATCCAGAGATTGGTGAGATGATCAAGAATGAGATTCTTCGTGCGGTTGTTGATTCTTCCGTTTCGGCAGAGGCCGCTGTAGCTGAAGCGGCGAAGAAGGCCAATGCCTTGCTGAATAAGTAGAGTTAGCATTTAAAGAGACCAAAGAGCTAAGCGGCATATGTCCCGCTTAGCTCTTTGCTTTTGTTGGTGGTGGGCTCCGCGAGATTTGTAGTTATATTTCCACTGCTATCATTTAATTTGATGAATTGACCTATAGCGAATACCGCACGTATGTCTCATTCGCACAGGCAAGTAGTCCACTTCTTGCGTAAACTGAAGTAGATTCAGTAGAGCGAGGTGAAAATCCATGGCTAAAACCAATGAAATACGCCTAAAGGCAAAGCGGTATAAGGCCCGGCCCGTCTGCGTGACTCTTCATAGTGGTGAAACGTACATCGGTTACATTTCTGACGTGAATAGCGGAGGCGTGGTGCTTACCGGGGGAGGAAAGTTATCCAACACGGTGGCCACAACCCACAGTTCCCCGCGTTCCAAAAGAAAGGGCGTTTCACGCAACAAAAACGGTCGTTCTCAGAACCGGAAACGGGTAAATGGTACACGTAAACCGTCTACCCGCTCGCGCGCAGTATCACGTGCGCAGGTTTCGTCCTTTCTACCGATGATGGGCTCGCTGTTTGGCGGGCTTGGTGGTGCGGCTTCGGCTGGAGGCATACTTGGCGGCGGCATGCGGCTATTCGGCATGATCCAGCAATTCATGCCGGTCATGAAAATGGGCTACGGCATGATCAAATCCATCCATCCATTTATGGGTGCCGTCAAAGGTCTGATGGCTCCGCCGAGTCAGGCCGGAGAAGAAGAGGTATAATGCGATATTCAGCCCCTTTGAAGACGGAAGGGGCTTTTCTTTTTTAGTGTCAATGTGTTATTGATAAATTGAGTTTCTAAAAAAAGTTGCGAAGCTTTGACCATTTGGATATGATTATCTAATTGATTGTTTCAGCTTATATATTTAATTGATGATAAAAGATAGTGAGGTCAGAAAACAATGATTGCAAAAACAGAAGAAGACTTTAATGGTTTGAAGGAAATTGGCAGAATTGTTGCCTTTATCAGAGATGAATTGGTACAAAGAACAGTTCCTGGCATAACGACGAAGGAACTTGATGATATAGCTGGAGAGCTTTTTGAGAAAGAAGGCGCAGTCTCAGCTCCAAAAAGTGCATATAATTTTCCTGGCTATACTTGCATTAGTGTTAATGAAGAAGTGGCACATGGTATTCCGGGGCAACGGGTTATTCAAGAAGGAGATCTAGTCAATATAGATGTCTCTGGCTCGAAAAACAGTTATTTCGCAGATACAGGAATCTCGTTTGTAGTAGGCGAAGGAGAAGAAGTGTTAACGAAAATATGCGACGTTGCTAAGCTAGCATTTGAAGCAGGTCTTAAAAAAGCAAAACCTGGTTCCAAAAAAAGCGGCATCGGAAAAGCGGTATTCCTAACAGCAAAACAGCATGGATTAACCGTAATTAAAAACCTTACAGGACATGGTGTTGGACGTAACATACACGAAGCACCTGACCATATTTATAATTATAACGATACATCGGATGATGAGTTATTAAAAGAAGGCATGGTTATTGCATTCGAACCATTTATCTCAACTTTAGAAGAACAAGTGTATCAAAAAGAAGACGAATGGACCTTTGCTACAGAAAAAAGCTATGTAGCTCAAGTGGAACATACGATTATCCTTACTAAAAATGGTCCGATTATTGTCACACAGTAACGAATCAAGAGCATTGTCTGAGGTCGATTTCCCAACTGGGAAATCGGCTTTTTTGATGCCCCTTAACAAAACGGTTCGAGGAAGGAGGGAATGAGCTATATGGAATGATGTACAATAATAATGAGGAGCAAAAACTACAATTGTTAAATTGTGTTGAGGAGCGGATGAGTTTGAACAGAACAGTCATACTGGAGCGTCTTCAATCACAGCTGCGCGAGGGAAATCACATCATCGGTGTCTCAACTGGCACGGGCATTACAGCCAAGTATGCAGCTCAGAATGGAGCGGATTTTATATTAATGCTGAACTCCGGCAAGTTTCGCCAGATGGGGAGGAGCTCTCTAGCCGGCTTTTTGCCGTTTTGCAACAGTAATGATATGGTGATGGATTTTGCGTCAAGAGAAATTGTGCCGCTGGTGAGGCAATCTCCCGTACTCTTTGGACTGAATGCGAATGATCCAACCATAGTATTGGCTGATTATATAGAGGAAATCAAGAGGAAAGGGTTTTCGGGAGTCAACAACTATCCTACAGTTGGCTTGATAGACGGATTGTTCAGAGAGGCTCTGGAGGAAGACGGAATAAGTTATGACATTGAGGTTGAGGCTATACGCCTGGCCCATCAACAGGATTTGTTTACGGTGGCGTTCGTATTTGATGAGCTTCAGGCAGCCCAGATGATTGAAGCGGGAGCAGATGTAATCTGTGCTCATCTCGGCCTGACCGAAGGCGGGTTATTGGGTGCACGGAAGGTTGTATCCTTGGAGGCCGCCAAATCAAAGGCGCTGCGTATTTTTGATACCTGCAATCAGTTTAAGCCGAATTTGATCAAGATGATTTATGGCGGCCCGGTAAAGACGCCGGTCGATGTCCAGTACATGTATAGCGACAACACAGATATTATGGGCTATATTGGCGGTTCTGCTTTTGAACGAATTCCTTCCGAGAAGTCGATTACGGCAATTACACGCGATTTTAAACGCCTGGGTAAACTGGATGAGGACGATTTTATGGTCAAAATGCTGAAAGGCATCACCCATCATTATGATTACGTTGAGTTTGTCAAAGAGTACGTGGCGCAAAACTACAGCAGTGAAATTGTTTTTTCGGATCTGGCCAAGGTTGCTCATGTTTCCCGCAGCTATTTGAGCAGTTTGTTTAAAAAGGAGGTTGGCTGCAGCTTTCAGACCTATCTGGTGAGTTTCCGCATAAATAAAGCCGTCACGCTTCTTCATGCGCCGCAGCTTCAATTATCCGAAGTGGCCGGAATGGTTGGGTATCCCAATTACGCACAATTCAGCAAAATGTTCAAAAAGCTTAAGGGTTGCTCTCCCAAGAAGTACAGATCTAACCTAAACACAAAAACATAGAACATAAAAGCGTTTTCATAAATAAACAGGACCAGTATGATGAAGTTATAACGATCGTACTGGTTTTTCTGTTAGCCAAAAAAATCAGCATGCTACCTGCGATCGAGCTTGGTTTCTAAAGAGTCATACGAGGAGGCCGTGGAATGAAAACAGTCGCAATCATTGGAACGTTTGATACAAAGGGTGATGAATACCTTTACGTCAAGAGCATTGCAGAGGAGCTTGGGTTGGGGACATTAATGATTCATACAGGCGTATTTGAACCGTCCTTTGTTCCGGATGTGTCCAATCAGGAAGTCGCTCACGCCGCAGGCATGATCATAGAAGAACTTGCGGCAAAGAAGGATCGGGCTTTGGCTACAGAAGTTTTGTCCATAGGATTGAAGAAGCTGGTACCACAGTTGTACAAACAGGGTAAATTTGACGGAATCATTTCCTTTGGTGGCACTGGTGGAACCTCCCTGGTCACACCTGCCATGAGAGCCCTGCCGATTGGTGTCCCTAAGGTGATGGTATCAACCGTTGCTTCTGGAAACACAGCTCCTTACGTAGGCACGAGTGATATTGTCATGATTCCGTCTGTGGTGGATGTAGCAGGGTTGAACTCAATTTCCACGAAAATATTTACAAATGCATTATTTGCGATGGCGGGCATGCTCAAGTTTGAGCATACGCACAAACCGGATAAGAAGCCGCTTGTTGCAGCCACGATGTTCGGAGTGACAACACCATGTGTGACAGCGGCAAGAAAATATTTGGAGGAGCGGGGCTACGAGGTGCTTGTCTTCCACGCTACGGGCATCGGAGGGCAGTCCATGGAGGCGTTGATTGAAGCAGGCTTCATTGAAGGTGTATTGGATTTGACGACGACGGAGTGGGCGGATGAAATCATCGGCGGTGTCTTAAATGGGGGGCCGAATCGCTTGGAGGCTGCAGGCCGCAATGGTATTCCGCAGGTAGTCTCGGTGGGCGCTTTGGATATGTGCAATTTTGGGCCGAGCAATACTGTGCCGGAGAAATTCAAGGATCATAAGTTTTATCAGCATAATCCGACTGTATCTCTGATGAGAACCACGGTGGAAGAGAATGAACAGATCGGCAGGAAACTTGCGGAGAAGCTGAACATGGCAAAGGAAAAAACCGTGTTAATGCTGCCGCTTAGAGGCGTCTCCTCAATTGATGTGGAGGGGGAGCCTTTCTACGGACCGGAGGAGGACCGGATGTTGTTTGATACCCTACGTGAGCATGTCGATCACTCAATTGTTGAAGTGATTGAAATGGATTGCGCCATCAACGATCCAGCCTTTGCAGAAGCCGCAGCACAAAAGCTGATCGATCTCATGACATCAAATTCCGAATGAATCCAATAAGGAGGAAATACGAAATGAATAAGCTGAACAGATCAGAAATTATGGACAAATTTAAGGAAGAGGTAAAGCAGGGTAAAATTCTTCTAGGTGTCGGGGCAGGCACAGGCATTACGGCCAAGAGCAGTGAAGCGGGCGGAGCAGATATGTTAATCGTATATAATTCCGGTCGGTACAGAATGGCGGGCCGCGGCTCGCTGGCGGGCTTGCTCTCCTATGGAGACGCCAATCAAATCGTTGTTGAGATGGGAGCCGAGGTGCTGCCTGTTGTCAAGCATACGCCTGTTCTGGCAGGGGTATGCGGCACCGACCCTTTCCGAATTATGGAGGTATACCTGAAGCAGCTGAAGGAGCAGGGCTTCAGCGGAGTTCAGAACTTCCCAACCGTTGGTTTGATTGATGGGGTGTTCAGACAAAACCTGGAGGAAACCGGTATGGGGTACGATCTGGAGGTTGAAATGATCCGTGTCGCTCATGAATTGGATATGCTGACTACGCCGTATGTTTTTGATCCTGCTCAGGCAAAAGCCATGGCGGAGGCGGGGGCTGACATTTTGGTTGCGCACATGGGCTTGACGACCAAGGGCTCGATTGGTGCAAAAACAGCGCTGACTCTGGACGACTGTGTACAACGAATCGAGGCGATTATTGAAGCAGGGCGGGCTGTGAACCCGGAGATCATGATTATTTGCCACGGTGGACCCATTGCGGATCCGGAGGATGCGGCCTATGTCATGGAGAGAACGAAGGGCATCGATGGATTCTTCGGCGCATCCAGCATCGAGCGATTTGCGGCAGAGAAAGGCATTACACAGCAGACGGAGTCCTTCAAGTCGATTCGGAAATAGTAAGAACCTAACGACAGTCAATTATTTGGCTGTCGTTTTTTTATTCCATAGGAAAGAGGAGGCTCCCAACTTCTCATATAAGCGCTTACAATTTACTATTGCGATCAACCGTAATGTTCAGTAAATTGGGAGGTATACACCGATGGGAGGGCTGAGAAATAATCATGTTGACCACATGGCTGCGACGAATAACGCCAGGCACTTTTAAACACCGAATACTATTTTCCTTTCTGTTATTCCTCCTGACGCCCATAGCCATATTATTCCTCTATAACTTCCGAGAAACGGAAGTTATGCTTCAACGGGACGCTTCGGACATTAACGTCAAGCAACTCGAAGGCATCAAAGCCGATCTTATCGATTTGATGAGTCTTGTGATGAAGACTGGGATGCTGCTGGATCAGGATTCTGTCCTCCGCGAAGTGATGCAGAAGCCGGAATTATATGATGCCATCCATCGAAAACGAATTGTGGAAAATAAATTTGCTAGTATTGAGAACAGCTTTTTCCTTACGGGAGCTACCGTATTCTACACATTGATCGATTTAAAAGGAAATGCTTACACTTCGTATACGCCAGAGAATTCTCTGAATTACGCCCACATCAGTTCCGAGCCCTGGGTACAGGAGCTGAAGAGGACCGAGGGACAGCGTTACTTATGGAAATCCAATGATTTGACGACCGGCGTTCGTGAGAGAAAAGGAAATCGGATGCTGAGCCTTTACGAAGTGTTGCGTGACGACGGGCTGAAACCCTTCGCATATGGACGTTTTAGTATCGATTATGAAGCATGGTTCCAGGAAAAAACGGAAGAAAATACATTTGGCAGCGATGGTGAAGGGGCCTATTTTCTAATGGATGGATATGGGAGAATTATGCTTCAATCCAATTCGGGGGATAACATACCCTCTACCGTGTCATCTGCCATTACAGCAGCAAGTCAGAGCCAAGGACAGGATAACTCCTCCCAATCCATTGTGAACAATCATATGATGTATACCTATAGCAAGATTCAAGAGCTTGACGGTTATCTTGTGAAAAAGATTCCCCTGTCCTTGTTATTTGAAGAAGTGAACAAACAAAAGCTGAGGTTCTATACCGTATATGGGGCCATCCTGCTGCTGTTTGTGCTGCTAACTTATTTCATTTCTTCAACCGTTACCGGTCCTTTAAAGCATCTTCAACGAAAGATGGAGACAACCGTTAAATTGAATTTGAAGACAAAGCTGCCGGAACAAGGAAGAGGTGAATTGCTGGCGCTAACCCGAAGCTTTAATTTTATGATCGCAGACATCAATAATCTGTTGGAACAGTTAAAGCTGGAGGAGCGGCAAAAGCAGTTTGTCCGATTTCAGGTGTTGCTTGGTCAAATGAATCCTCATTTTTTGCTGAATACGCTGAATACAATCAAGAGCATTGCACTGGATAAGGATGAAGATGAGATTTACGAGATTTGTGTATCGCTAGGAAAAATATTAGAAACTACGCTGAATTTGGAGGTTGATCTTATTCTTCTGAAGGAGGAGATTGTGCTAATTGAATCCTACATGGATATCCAACGGAAACGGTTTGGACATGGCATCGAGCTTCACTATGAAGTTTCCAGGGACCTGGAGTATGCACTGATTCCAAAATTTTGTCTGCAGCCGCTGGTAGAAAATTCGTTGATTCACGGGTTTGGACAAACACAGCTTGAGGGGCGGATTAACATTCGTGCATCAATCCACCATTCGCTGCTTATTTTGGAGGTTGCGGACAATGGCATAGGAATGAAAAAATCCCAGGCGAATCAGTCCTACCGGAAACGAAAAAGCATTGGCGTACAGAACCTTCGCGAGAGCTTGGAACTTATGTTTAAGAACCAGCCGACAGGACTTCGCATAGAGTCGACGGAGGAAGGAACGCAGGTCTTCATGCATTTCCCATTATTGTTATCCAAACCATATTTGAAGGAGGGGAGCACCATTGTGGCGCACATTGATCGTTGAAGATGAACAGTACGCAAGAGCAAGCTTGCGCAAATTGTTTACAAAGGCGAATATCCCATTTGAAATTATCGGTGAGGCGGTAAATGGCGAGGAAGGTTTGCAGTTGATTCGGGAACTGCAGCCCGATGTTGTCATTTCCGACATTTTCATGCCGCTCATGGATGGCATCCGTTTACTTCAGCTCACGAGAAAGGAGGGACATGAATGCAGGTTCGTTATGTTGACGGCAGTAAGTGAATTTGAGTATGCCAGACAAGCATTGGAATACGGGGCTTCAGGTTATTTAATGAAACTTTCTCTGGATTTGAAGGAACTGAAGCAAACCATGGACAAAGTAGCCGGAGAACTGACGAGAATGGATAAGCTTCGCCTGGCAGATAAATGGTTCCCGGATAAGACTGCCCAAGAACCAACGGATCATCCGGAACTGAACCGAATGATTACCTACATTGAGGAGCATTTCGCCGAGGATGTGACATTAAAAAGATTGGCTGAATATGTTCGCATGGATGCCAGTTATGTTAGTGACTTATTCAAGAAGAAGATGGGAATCACGATGACGCATTTTATTCAAAACCGCCGCGTTCAAGCAGCGAAAATGCTGCTGACAGAGACAGAGAAAACGGTGAGTGAAATTGGCAGGTTGGTAGGCTTCGAGAACGACAATTATTTCATTAAAATATTCAAGCGGTGGTGCGGGCTGACCCCGAACGAATACCGTAAAGAACAAAAAATCGTTCTATGAATAACCAAACACCGTTCATACCCCCAATGTCAGGCTGGTGATAAAGTTAAAGACGTAGCAAACAGCTTATCAACTCGATAAGGGGGACTGTAAATGAAATATAGAAATTGGTTAAAGGCAGCTTTGATTACGACTTTGACAGCTTCGATGCTCAGTGCATGCGGAGGGGCTAACAACGAGGGAGCGAGTGCGGGATCGGCGAATCAAAAAGCTGGTGAGACCATTAATCTCACGCTTTGGGGAGCTGTTCCTGCCGAGGCTGGACCTCAAGAAGTGATTGACAGCTGGAACAAAGAAAATCCTGACATTCAGGTCGAGTACTTCCGTTATGTAAATGATGACCCCGGCAACTTGAAGCTGGATACCGCGCTCATGACGGGTCAGGACGCAGACTTGTTCGTCAACTACACGATTAACCGTTTACAGAAACGTGTGGATGCAGGAGTCGCTTTGGATCTGAGCAACAGAACAGATTACAACATCGACGAGCAAATGGGAGTAGACGCCGCTCAATGGAAAATCGGAGATAAGTATTATGGCATTCCGACAAAGAAAAACATGTTATTCATCTGGCTTAACAAAAGCATGCTGGATGAAGCCGGTCTTCCGATTCCTCCCGTTGATTGGACATGGGATGACTTGAGGGAATATTCGAAAGCGCTAACAAAAACGAATGTGTACGGTCTTATGCAGCATGATGCTGCCTTTACCGCTGCAATCGACGGTACCATAGCGGGCCTTGGCGTAACCACGCCGGAAGGAACATCTAACTTCAATAATGATCTTTGGAAAAAGCAGCTTCAAATCGTGCATGACATGATGTTTGTGGACAAATCGACACCCGAATATGGAGAACAGGTAACAAGTAAGATGCCGGTAGACACCATGTTCCTCAAAGGGGAGGCAGCTATGTTAGCCGCAGGAGAATTTATTTTCCGCAACGCCAATAACCTGAAGGAATTTCCGCATGACTTCAAAATCGCATTCGCTACAATTCCGAAAGTATCTGCCGATCAGAAGGATTATAAATATGCTGGCGGTTTAGGGGATATGCTCTCCGTTAATGCAAAATCCAAGCATCAGGATGCGGCATGGAAATTCGCAAAGTGGTATGCGGACGGCGGAATGTTGCCGATGGCAAGCGGAGGACGCCTTCCATCCTCGAAGAGCGTTGATAACAAGCAGGCAATGGACCTGCTGCTCAAGGGTGTTGAAGACAAATACGATACAGAGTCGATGAATAGCGTTGTGTTCGGTGAGTTCCCATCATTCCAATTGAATGTACCGCAGCAAGAGCTGGATGCCCGCAAGGAAGAATACGAGAAATACTTCCTGAATGAGCAGGATATTGATACAACGCTTAAGAATATGGCCAAACGCCATCAGGAATATATCAAATAATCGAATACTGACAATATCCTTAAGAGAGAAGAAGGATTCTTCGCTTCCGTCTTCTCTCTTTGCTGTATTTAAAAAGTTCCATACGAGAAGAAAGGCGGCGTTTTCTGTGAAAAGGAACAGCTGGATTCGGAAACAAGGCTGGGTGGGCTACGTATTTATTTTGCCTAATATGCTCGGTATCCTCGCATTTTTTATTCTGCCTGCCTTGTACTCCTTCTTTATGATGTTCACGGACTATCAATTCGCCAATCCGAATTGGACGTTCACCGGATTAGATAATATCAAACGCCTTTTTGGTGATGATCAGTTCTATGCATCAATCAAATATACGATCATATTCCTGATGTCCGTTCCAGTCTCATTGGCAATTGCGTTTCTTGTTGCTCTTGTGCTTAACCGGAGTGTGTATCTGAAAGGATTGCTTAGAGGCATGTTCTTCCTGCCATATATCTCAAGCGGAGTTGCCGTTGCTTTTGTATGGATGCTTCTGTTCCAGCCATCTCAGGGGCCAATTAATGAAGTACTTCGCTTTATCGGCATTGTATCGCCTCCGGGCTGGTTTGCTGATTCGAGTTCGGCGATGTATGCCATTGACGTCGTACAAATATGGTTTATGTTAGGTTACAACATGATTATCTATTTGGCAGCCCTACAGGAGATTTCGACTGAGCAGCTTGAAGCGGCACGTATTGACGGTGCAGGGAAAGCGACTATTACATGGAGAATTGTATGGCCGCTTGTTAGTCCAACGACATTTATGCTATTGATTACCGGGCTGATAATGACGGTCAAATCCTTCTCTCTCATCCAAGCGATTACTGGCGGCGGCCCAAGCGGAAGCACCACGATTCTGTCGCTGTTCGTTTACAAAACGGCATTTAGCTATTATGAGATGGGCTATGCGTCAACCATTTCCTGGTTCCTGTTTGCGGTTATTCTCGTCATTACCATTATCCAATGGGTCGGCCAAAAACGCTGGGTCCATTACTAGAGAGGAGCTGGCTCTATGTTTAGAACAACGAAGACACGCTCAGTTAAGCTTTCTGTAACGATCCTTATGCTAATTGCGGGGTTGTTTATGATTGTCCCTTTTTTATGGATGCTCAGTACTTCCTTCCAGACTCCAAGTGAGGTCTTCCGTCAATGGCTTCCTTCGAAGCTGGACTGGACCAGCCATAAGCGGATCTGGACGGGAAACTATAATTTTCTCCCTTATTATTTGAACTCAATTAAGATTGCCGTGATTGGTACAGCAGGTGCCGTTTTTTTGTCGGCCTTTGCTGCTTATGGCTTCGCCCGTACGGAATTTAAAGGACGTAATACCCTCTTCATCGTGTATCTATCCATGATGATGATTCCTCCTCAAGTCGTTTTTGTTCCGAAGTTTATCCTGTTTAACTGGCTTCATATTTATAACACGCATTGGGCATTAATTCTGCCAGCCATGTTCTCAATCTTTGGCGTATTTATGCTCCGTCAATTCTTTCTCAGTATTCCGAACGAGATTACAGAATCTGCATTACTCGATGGTGCGGGTCATTTTCGAATTTTCTTCAAGCTGGTGTTACCGTTAGCCAAACCCGCGCTTGCAACGTTTGCCATTATCGATTTTTCCTGGCAATGGAATGATTATGAGAATGCTCTGGTTTTCCTGCAGAGTCCAAAGCTTTATACAATTCCGCTTGGTCTGCAAAATTTCGTTCTGGAAAACAACGTTGACTATAACGGCATGATGGCAGCTTCTTCCGCAGCGATTATCCCTATGATTCTAATCTTTTTGCTTGGTCAGAAATATATTATTCAGGGCGTATCCAGTTCAGCTGTAAAAGGCTAATTCAAAGGAGGTTTTTATAATGAGACGCGAAACAATATCATTCGATGTTACGGTCATTGGCGGAGGACTTTCCGGAATTTGTGCCGCTATTGCAGCAGCGAGATTAGGTCAAAAGGTTGCACTCGTGCATAATCGTCCTGTACTTGGCGGCAATTCCAGCTCCGAGGTCCGTGTATGGGTATGTGGTGCAACGGGGCATGGTGTGAACCGTTATGCCAGGGAGACCGGCATTATGGGTGAATTGTTCATTCAGAATCAACAGCGGAATCCGGAAGGCAACCCCTATCTGTGGGACGTTACTTTGCTGGAGGCGGTAAGAGCCGAACCTAATTTGACTCTGTATATGAATACGGATGTTAGAGAAGTAGAAGCAGACGGTGAGAAGGATGCGAGAATAATTCGTAGCGTGAAAGGCTGGATGATGGGCTCCGAGCGTGAGATTACGTTTGAAAGTGAGATGTTCCTTGACTGTACAGGTGACGGACTCATCGGTTTTCTCGCTGGAGCAGCATACCGGATTGGCCGTGAAGCCCGTCATGAGTTTGGGGAAGAATGGGCACCGGAAGTTGCTGATGATATTACGCTTGGCAGCACACTGCTGTTCTATACAAAAGATACCGGAAAACCGGTACGGTTTGTAGCTCCATCATTTGCTAGAGACATTACTACAACCCCAATTCCGCTAAAGCGTGTGATCCGCAGCGGAGATTCCGGCTGTCATTACTGGTGGATTGAATGGGGCGGCGAGCTGGATACGGTACATGAGAATGAACAGATTCGGGATGAGTTATGGTCTGTTATTTATGGCATCTGGGATTATATTAAGAACTCCGGCAAGTTTCAGGCCGAGGATATGACGCTGGAATGGGTAGGCTCGATTCCAGGCAAACGCGAATACCGCCGCTTCCTTGGTGATACGATCCTGACGCAAAATGATGTTATGTCTCAGCGCCCATTCGAAGACCGGGTCGCCTTTGGCGGTTGGTCTATCGACCTGCATCCTCCGCAAGGGATGTATGCAAGCGAGAGCGGCTCCAAGCATCTGCATGCAGATGGCATTTATCATATTCCGTTTGGATGCCTGTACTCCCGAAATGTCAGCAATCTGCTGTTTGCGGGACGTAATATTAGTGCATCGCATGTTGCATTCGGAACAACCCGTGTCATGGCAACTTGTGCGGTCATGGGAGAAGCGGCAGGTGCAGGCGCTGCCTTGTCGGTAAGCAAAGGCATCACGCCTCGTGAACTGCGCGAGCAGCACTTGACCGAATTGCAGCAAACGATGTTGCGAACCGATGCCTCAATTATAGGACTCAGAAATATGGATTCTGCTGACCTTGCGAGAGAGGGGAGCATCTCGGCTTCAAGCACGATGACCCGGATTTTGATTAACGAACCTTCCGAGGAGTACCGACTGCTTGCTGACGTTGGATGGCTGTTCCCGGCCGAGGGTGGAATTGAAGGATTAACGCTATTGGTCTCTGCTCGTGAAGCCACAAGTCTGACTATAGAACTGTGGGATACAGGTCGCCCTGAGAATTATGTACCGGCAAACTTCAAGCAAGCTATGGACATCGAGGTCGATGTAGGTCAGAAACAATGGTTGGAGGTGCCTGCTGACAGTGCAATGTTTGGAGGTGATCCTTGTAATGTATTTATCATTGTTCGTGCGAATGAAGCAGTCAGTCTTTATACATCAGCTGTCCCGATCAGTGGTGTCCTCGCCTTCGAGCGAGGAGTCAAGCCAATAGTCAGCTCCGATCTGGAGGATCATCAGCCGAATCAGCCCATTATCGAATGGTCGATGAAGCGCCTTGTCCGAAAGCCATTTTGTTTTGCAGTTGAGACTGGCGCGTATTCACCTGATAAAGTCATCAACGGCTATGTCCGCCCGTTTGGCGGTCCACAGCTGTGGGTATCGGAACCCATCGCTAATGGCCGTGAAGAATGGATTGAAGTCAAACTTCCAGAACCAGTGGATATTCGGGAAATCCACCTTACCTTTAATGACGATGTTAATGAGGATTTGATCAATTTGCACCATCATGAAACACCGTTTCTGGTCATTCCAGAGTTGGTTAAGAGCTATGAGGTGCAGGCATATATTAATGGGGAATGGGTACGTTTTGCTGGAGATAGCCATAACCTTACTCGCAAAAAGATTCATCGCCTTGAGAATCCCATCCAATCAACACGGATTAGGGTCATCATCAAGGAAACGCACGGCGGCGATCGGGCAGAAGTGTACGAAATTCGCTTATATGATTCTCATAGATGACAGTTCCCGTTTGAACGAAATGAAGAAAATAATAACCTCCTACCTGAAGCAAAACTATAATTTGCTCTAGTAGGGGGTTTATTATTGTTTTTAAGAGAACTTTGGTTTCGGTATGAAGCGGATAAGCGAATCCAGTGGTTAAGCCGAAACTCTTTTTTTAAATATTAAAATATATGATTTGACTTACAGTTAACTCTATGTCTTATACTCCGAATAGGAAAGAAAAATAAGTGGCTTTTCTGGAGTAGGGCAGTTACAATTTGTTAGGATCAATAGATGTGGGGTGTGAACGGGGGATAGGTAATGCATAATGGATTGTAATGACGATTCAAATAAACTAAATTACGTAATGAATTGGAGATTTAATTAACAATGATAAAGAGTAATAATTGGAATGTATTTGGCCTGGCATTGTTGTTGGGTTTATTTTCAACGTTAGGTCCATTTACTATTGATATGTATTTACCGGCTTTTCCTGAGATTGCAAAGAATTTCAATACAAGTGCATCACTTGTTCAGTTTAGTCTTACGGCTTGTTTATTAGGGCTAGGTGTGGGGCAGCTCGTTATGGGTCCTTTGAGTGATGCTCACGGTAGACGTAAACCGTTGTTAATCTCCATGGCAGCCTATATTATTTGCTCCTTGGCGTGCGCTTTTGCTCCTAATATTGGACTATTGATTTTGTTTCGTTTCACTCAAGGGTTTGCGGCTTCAGCAGGAATTGTCATTTCTCGTGCGATAGCTAGGGACCTTTATAGTGGACATGAACTCACTAAATTTTTCTCTTTGCTGTTGCTTGTAGGGAATTTGGGGCCTTTGGCAGCACCGATCGCTGGAAGTGGTATTCTTTCATTCACGACATGGATTGGTGTGTTTATCTCACTTTCATTTTTGGGCGTTTTCTTATTAATAATGACAAAATGGGGTTTGAAGGAGTCCAACCCGCCTGAACGACGCATGGCTGCCGACTTCAAACAACAGTTGGGGAATTACAGAACGCTTCTACGTGACCGCAAGTTTGTTGGCTATATGCTGGCCCAGGGGATCATGACGGCTGGGGTCTTTGCATATGTAGCAGGAACACCGTTTATTTACCAAAATATTTATGGGGTCACACCAACTGTATTTGCTATATTGTTTGCTTCGAACGGGATCAGCTTGATCATTGGTTCCCAAATCGTGGGGCGGTTGGCACACCGTATTCCTGAGCAGACCCTTCTATTGTCTGGACTGTGGCTTGCTTTAGCGGCAAGCGTTGCTGCTTTGGTTGTAACTATAGTTCATGGTCCGCTTTTCGCATTGGTCATTCCATTGTTCTTCTTTGTTTGCTCCATCGGTATTACGTCTACTGCAGCATTTCCGCTTGCAATGGAGAGCCAAGCCAAGATGGCTGGAAGTGCAGCAGCGCTGCTCGGCGTGGTTCCTTTTCTTTTAGGCGCCCTGGTTGCTCCTCTGGTTGGTATCGCAGGTGAAGACACTGCCGTCCCACTTGGACTCACGTTATTAATGACCAGTCTCGTGGCGATTCTTACGTACTTCCTACTCGTTAAAAACATATCGCATCACACACCTCAACATGCTCAGTCTGATTCTAACTTTTAATTGAGAATATGAGGCATTGATCCTATTAGATATAAAAAAACCGTTGAACTTTAATTTAAAGACTCAACGGTTTTTTATATTGTGGTAATGAAGGAAAGACGTCAAGGAACTTTCGAAAGTCTAACCTTTCGGAATCTTTCGGTAGCTGGAAGGGGAGAATCCCGAAATCTTCTTGAAGAGTCGGGAGAAATAATAGGGATCACTGATGCCCACTGTAGAGCTGACTTCCTTGATGCTCATTTCGGTAAGATCAAGAAGATGACCTGCCCGTTGAATTTTGAGCCGTAGGAAATATTCAATCGGAGCGACGCCCGTCTCAGAATTAAACAGGAAGATCAGATGCTGTTTCGATACCCCGACATGATTAGCTAACTCCGTAAGAGAAATAGAGCCACTCATATGTACATTCATGTATTGAATTGCCTGTTCCAGATAAGTTTCACGTTTCTTCTCTTGTGCCGATTTGACGGCATTTAAGCCAATCCCGGAGAGCAACTGTCTTGTAGTTTGGGCCACATGTACATGGGTAGTCAGGGTATATGTCCGTTCGGCGAGCATTTCATAGGTAGGTACGAACCATTCCATTAAGCGGGCTTTGCCGCTTGGGGATAAAGCGAGTGATGCATTAGATAAACCAAACAACTTCACTAATCTATTCGCATGGCTACCTTTGAAATGAAACCAGTAGATACTCCATGGATTTTCGTACATTGCCCCGTAACGATGTGCAGTTTCGGGTGGGATTATTATCATATCGCCTTGCTGCATCATAAATCGCTCTCCATGATTCAACTCAACCCAGCCTTCTCCCGCTTCGCAAAAGATGAAAATATGCGAGGGGCTGCCTTCCAGGCGCTCCCTGAAATGATACTGAGCGTTAGGGAAATAGCCGATGTCCGTAATAAATAAGGTAGAGGTTAGTTCTTCTTGTTCCAGTTCTTTCATCCAGTATTCTGGAAGTACATATAGCTTCTCCTCTACAAATCCCTCACGCTTTCGTATGTGGTCTGGGGTCATTCCAGTTACCTCCGTAATTCATAATCTGAATAAGAATATAATCCATCACTTCCCGCATTTCGTCAATTGGAACCTTCCTTCCCAGAATATACAGTATAACTATAAAGTCAAGGGAGGCAGTTCTAACATGAAGCATGAGGCTGTGGATCACAAGATGAAGGTGGATCCAACCGGATCCAGTCAGGTACAAGTGTGGGAGACAAGTGTGTTGATACCTACATATGAGGCGGGTGAAGCTGACCCTAATCCTATGTTTCTGGAGAAAAGAATCTATCAGGGAAGCACCGGCCGTGTGTATCCGCATCCAGTGATCGAGAGTATCTCGGATGTGAAGCATGATAAAAATTACAAATTGGTTATTCTGGAGAATCAATATATCCGTATTGAGATCATGCCGGAAATCGGCGGCAGGATCTATCGTGCGCTTGACAAGACGAACAATTATGATTTTGTCTATTATAACCGCGTCATTAAGCCTGCACTGGTGGGCCTTGCCGGTCCTTGGATCTCCGGAGGAATTGAATTTAACTGGCCCCAGCATCACCGTCCTAATACATTTGGTCCGGTTGAATACAAATACGAAGCAACTGGCGATGGCAGTGCTACAGTATGGGTAAGTGAGATTGATCGGATGTACGGCACAAAAGTAACTGCAGCCTTCAAGCTCTATCCGGACAAGGCTTATTTGGAGATCCATGCTCAATTATACAATCGGACACCGGAGCCGCAGACCTTTCTGTGGTGGGCAAATCCGGCTGTAGCAGTTAATGATTACACGCAATCCGTGTTTCCTCCAGATGTAACGGCTGTATTTGATCATGGTAAAAGGGATGTCTCGCGTTTCCCTATCGCTACCGGAACGTATTATAAACAGGATTACTCGGAAGGCGTAGATATTTCCCGGTATAAGAACATCCCGGTTCCGACTTCGTACATGGCTTATAAATCCGATTATAATTTCGTCGGCGCATATGATCACGACGTAGAAGCCGGATTGCTGCATGTGGCGAATCATCATATTTCTCCCGGCAAGAAGCAATGGACGTGGGGGAATGGGGAGTTCGGTCAGGCGTGGGACCGTCAATTGACGGATGAAGATGGCCCGTACATTGAACTCATGACTGGAGTGTACACAGATAATCAGCCCGACTTCACATGGCTACAGCCTTACGAGGAGAAGACCTTCACTCAGTATTTCATGCCTTACAAGAACATCGGTGTCGTAAAAAATGCCTCCATCGAAGCAGCCATCAATCTGGAAGTTGATGCTCAAGCCGGAGAGGCAGTGATCAAGGTATATGCAACATCTAAACTTGAACATGCCGTCGTGGAGTTGAGTGGAGAAGCAACCCGGTATTTGCAGGAAACGGTTGAATTGTCTCCGGTGAATGTATATCAGAAAGTTATACCGCTGGAGAGAGGGGAGCAAGAGCATGATCTGAAGCTTTTGGTCCGAAATAAGGAAGGCAGGTTACTTATCTCCTATCAACCGAAACGTCCGGATATTGAACAGATCCCTGAAGCTGCTAAACCACTGGCAGCACCAGAAGAACTGCGTTCGACCGAAGAACTATATCTGGCAGGCCTGCATCTAGAGCAATATCGTCATGCAACGTTTGAGCCCGAAGCGTACTATCTGGAAGGTTTGAAGCGGGACAACGGTGATATCAGGTTAAATGTAGCTTACGGAACGTTACTGCTTCGCCGTGGATTATATATAGACAGCGAGCAGTATTTCCGCAAAGCTATTGAGCGGTTGACCTGGCGAAATCCGAACCCATACGATAGTGAGGCCTACTATCAGCTCGGAGTAGCACTTCGTGGCCAAAGCCGTTTGGATGAAGCTTTTACTGCTTTTCACAAATCGGTATGGTCGGCAGCGTGGCAGGATGCAGGGTACTTCTCCCTTGCTCAGATTTCCAGCTTGAAGGGCCAGTACGCCGAGGCACTGGAGCAGATTGAGCGTTCACTTAACCGCAATTCACGAAACTACAAAGCACGTAATCTGAAAGCCGCATTGCTGCGCAAGCTTGGTCTGATTGATCATGCAAAGGCCTGTGCGCTTGAAACCCTTGAATTGGATGTTGCGGATTTTGGAGCATATAATGAGTTGGCTTTGGCTCATGCAGCTATGGGAGATAAGGAGGCTGCACAAGGTGTTCTGACTGAATTGCAGCAATTGATGAGAAATGACGCCCACAACTATCTGAATGTCATTGCAGATTATATGAACAGCGGTTTCTATGAAGAAGCCATTGCAGTAGGGAAAAGAATAATGGACCCGGAAAATTCAGTCTATCCAATGCTGCATTATGCACTAGCTGAGTTATATGAACGTACCGGACAGCATGAACATGCTCAAGTTGCTCGCAGTAAAGGACAATTGGCCAACCCAACCTATTGTTTCCCGAACACGTTGTTTGAACTTGAGCTGCTGGTAAGTGCAGTTCATGCTAATCCGCAGGACGACAAGGCTCATTACTATCTCGGTAATTTCTATTATGACAAAAAAAGGCCGATCGAGGCGATTGCGAGCTGGGAGAAGTCCCGCGAACTGCGGGATGATTTTCCGACTGTACACCGAAACTTGGGGTTGGCCTATTATAACAAACAAAACAATCCGCAAGCGGCCCTAACTTCGCTTGAACAGGCCTTTGCTTGCGCACCGGATGATGGGCGTATTTTCTTTGAACTGGATCAGCTGCGTAAGAAGCTTGCGTGGTCTACAGACGAACGTCTTCATATCCTTGAAGAGCGGCGAGATCTGGTTGAGAAGCGGGATGATCTATATGTGGAATACGTAACCCTGTTAAACAATCTTGAACGTTATGAAGAGGCAATCACTGCCTTGTCTCTGCGCAATTTCCATCCGTGGGAAGGCGGAGAGGGGAAAGTGACGGGGCAATATAAGTTGGCTCATACCGAGCTTGGTAAACAAGCACTGCAAAACGGTCATTATGAAGCAGCAGCTCAGCATTTACAACTAGCATTAGTCTATCCGTTGAATCTGGGTGAAGGGAAGTTGGAAGGAACTCAGGAAAATAATATTTATTATTATCTCGGCATAGCCCACGAAGGTCAGCAGCGGGAATCAGAAGCCATCGCTAGTTACACTATAGCTTCACAGGGGCTTGCCGAGCCGACAAGTGCGTTGTTTTACAACGATCAGCCGCCAGAAATGATTTTCTACCAAGGGTTGGCCTGGTTGAAGCTTCGTAACGGGAAGGAAGCTAAGCGTCGTTTTAATAAATTGATTGATTATGCTGAAAAGCATATTTTTGACGACATTAAAATGGATTACTTTGCGGTATCTTTGCCTGACTTCCTGGTATTTGAGGACAATCTGAACCGGCGCAATGAAATCCATTGCCGGTACATGAGGGGGTTGGGACTTCTGGGGCTTGGTCGTGACAAAGAAGCCGGAACCGAAATTGATTTGGTTCTGGAAATGGAGCCTAATCATCAAGGGGCAATGGTTCATAGACGGTATCTCCGGCAACTGAGCGATGGATTTCAATCTTAATGCTCCATCATCAAAGAGATGAAGAGATATATTATCACTTGGCTGCATTACAGGGAATAAACCTGTATTGCTGCAAACAAAAAAGAGGTGTAATGATAATGGATCTAGTATTTAGCAAGCTGCCACGCAAACTATCCATCACGATGTGGGATTTTTCCTGGTACACCATGACCTTGCCGGGAGAACCCTATAGCGACCTTGAAGCGAGATTTAAGGAAGCAGTGGAGAGGGGATACAATACGATACGAATCTGTGCCATGCCCTTTTTATTGTTCACGGCGGAAGGAAAGCGGCCGGGGCCGTTGCACTTCGGTAGCCTTGGAGAGATCGGGCAGCGGACACGTTGGTATAACTGCCGGGGCGGCGCCGAGCTGGATGGACATGCGCATTTGCTAGAGCTATTCAGACAGGCCAAGGCCCATGGCTGTTATATCATCCTGTCTTCGTGGGAATATCAGCAGAGCCCCAGCTTCCTGGCTTTTCCCGGGTTGCGCGATGAGCTGGCTGCTATCGCTCCTGAGGAGCGATTTATGGCTATTGCGAGATCCATGGATCAGCTCATCCGGTATATAAAAGCGGAAGGATACGACAAGCAGATCGTCTACGCAGAGCTGCATAATGAGGTGGAGTTCGGGCAATTGACCGAGATTGGAACCGCTCAAGGCATTGCCCCGTCCAATGTACCGGCTCTGGTGGAAGCCATGCAGCCTTATATTGAAGAGGCTGTAGGTTATCTTAGAAGTGTTCACCCGGATATCCTGATGACAGCAAGCTATACACTAAATGAAGCGTATCCCAAGTCCTATGTAGCAAGGAATTTACAGGTTGCTCATTTCCATTTGTATATCAAAGGGGTACTGAATGAATTAGCCGAAGCGGCCGGACTTGATGATGAGCAAACGATTTTTCCCGGTTCATTCGTCCAATCGCTCCTAAGGGAGAATGCGCCGCCATTTGAAGAGTACTCGCTACCTCGTGGCCAAGAATGGAGGATGGAAGGAAATCCGGTAGGGCTAAGACTGCTTTACCTGCATGACTGGGTGGAGCCGGATAAATGGGATCTTTTTTTATACGACAATTATAGTAAACATAAGTTGGCTATGCTGCAAAAGGCAGATATGCGCTTCGAGGAGGCTCACGAATGGGCGGCTCATTCTGGCTTGCCGGTCGTTATAGGAGAAGGATATGTTGGTTATACGCCGTTGTTAGCGGGATTCGAGGAAGGGCCTGTAGGGAAATTTATTGCAGAGTACGCACTACGAAAAGGAATGGCTCTCGGCTTCTGGGGAATGACTCTATGCTCTAATTGTGCGCCGCATCATCCATTCTGGGACGATATCGCCTGGCAACAGAAATGGAACCGAAATATTCTTGAATCGATATAGTTGTTATTTGGTTAAGAATCAAACTTTATTTTCTATTCTTTTCAGAAACGTCGTACATCAGAGTGAATACTTTACTGTATCCGTATACTACGACTAAAGGAAGAAGGTAAGAAAAGAAAGTCAAATAGATGTTCCAGTCATTAAAATATATAACTCTACCCATTTCTTTAGCCAACCATTCGATCAGCGTTAAAGTCAAAGATGTTATGAGAATTGCTGGCCATGACCTGGCATTTTTTATAAGAATCATGTACATCATGAGGCACCCTGCAATAGGGTAGATACCTAAGTCGAAAGGGAGCGCTGCATAGGATTGGTTACGTGTGTTCGGCAGGATATTCCAAAAAAAATTGAAACCCGCACTGTTTATACAAGATGAGGTGGCTACACCCAGCGGATAATAAGCTAAGAGGATGTTGACGTTTCTACGTAGAATCCACCCACCAATTAAGATGGGGATAAGCAAACCAAAAATGACATTCCCCAGCATCGAATCACTCCCATAGGTTTTCATCTGAATAATTTCTTATTATTAACCAAATTTAAAATTTCATAAGGGGTGCATCTCACTTTTGGATTAGCAGGCTAGCCAGAATTTTCTGGTTGGCCTCTTTGTCGATTGAATAACATGTTACTAGATGATAATGTGAAATAAGGCCGAGGCTTCCTCATGGGGGATTATATTATTTGAATCGAGGTTTTGAAAATGAGGGTAAAACGAATTGTCACCAATATTAATACACAAAACGTTCCGGCAGCAAAAAGCTTTTACCAGGACATGCTTGAACTTGATGTATTGATGAATCACGGTTGGATTGAGACCTACGGATTACTTGGAGAGGAGAACGTTCAAATAAGTATCGCCACACAAGGTGGCTCCAATACACCTACACCAGACCTTTCGATTGAAGTTGATGATGTCGATCTAGTGTACGAACGCATGAAAAGTGCTGGTTACACAATAGAATATGAACTTACGGATGAACCTTGGGGAGTTCGTCGGTTCTATGTTCGTGATCCATTTGGTAAGTTAATCAACATCCTTGCTCATAGACATTAAATCTGTTGCTAGGCAGTATAGGCAAGTTGAGTTACTGTTCAAATTAAAGAACTTTCTTTAAAAATTTTTGTTTATTGGTTTGAAGTATTGGCATTCTCTTCTCGGATGTTATGATTATTTAAAAGTCCCAAATTCGAGGTGTACAATGACAGAATTGAATCAGAATCATCGCCAAATGTGGTACTTAAAGCTACTGAGGAGTGGGCTGAAAAAAATTTGCTATCATAAATTGA
This sequence comes from Paenibacillus sp. BIC5C1, assembly GCF_032399705.1. NCBI lineage: Bacteria > Bacillati > Bacillota > Bacilli > Caryophanales > Paenibacillaceae > Paenibacillus > Paenibacillus sp. BIC5C1. The sequence goes on along the minus strand of NZ_CP135922.1, from coordinate 3,940,305 downwards.
GAACTATACCAAAAGCTATAAAAGAGTAAAGCTTTGGATACTAAATCAAGTATTGTCTATTGTATAAGAGCTGAAAGATCTGAATAATTATATAGGAACACATTTTCCAATGTGCAATGATCCACGTTTGTGTCCAAGGTAAATGCAGATTATTCATCGATATAACGGGGGGAAATAAGAATGATGAATGTTTTGTTGGTGGATGATGAGCCATGGGTACTTGAAGGTCTGCGAACAATGGTAAATTGGAATAAATACGGTTTTCAAATTTGTGGAGAGGCAGAGAACGGAAACGCTGCTTGGTCCATTATTGAGAACCTTCGGCCAGATCTGGTATTTACAGATATTCATATGCCTTCAGTGAACGGACTTGAACTGATTGACCGCTCGATACAAAATCTAGCCAAACCGCCGCGTTTTGTCATACTAAGCGGATACGATAGCTTCGATTATGTGAAAACAGCGCTGGAACAGCGTGTGGAGGATTATTTACTCAAGCCCATTGATGAGGTTGAGATTGAAAACGTATTAGAACAGATGAGTCGAAAAATTCAGAACGAACTTGTCTCGGAAAAACTGTATCAACATGAGCGTAATTTATATGTAAATTGTTTGTTCAACCGTCTGTTTGAGGGTGAGGACAGCAGTGAACTGCAAGCCGAAGTGGAAAGTATATTGCAAATGGAGGGTCATGAGAACATGGCCTGTCTTTTAATTGAGGCGGATACTTGTAATGAGGACATACAATTACATGTACAGCGTTTTGCTAGCGCTCCTCACTACGAATTTTTTATGGATGCCGACGGAAGAATGGGTGTGTTTGCTGCTGAAATTGAAGATTCACTGATTTGGCTTGAGAGGCTAGGGAGAAGCCTGTTTGAGATGTACTCCGGTCATGCATCGATCATAGCGGCATTTGGATATCACTCAGGTGGAGTAGTCGCTATGCGGCAGGCATATGAAAAAGCATTTTCCGCTTTGAAATGGAAACGTTATCAAGAAGAGAGTGGCATTATTTGCGATCAAGATTTGCCAAGGAATGGTATCATGGCGACTGTGAACCAAAAGGCTTTAACTAATCTGTTTAATACCATTTTAACGGGTGAAGAGAACGGGATCGAGAGAGAGGTAAACGAGCTGCTTTCAAATCCAGGTTCAGGACTGAGTGTGTCGGATATAGAATATGTTCGGGTTCAATTACTTGCCCTTGAGATGGGAGTTCTCAAGCACCTGAAGGAGCTGGATGGGGATGTAGACAGGTTTAAGTTTCAGCTACAACATTTATTGGGCGGCTTAACCGACATTGATTCCTATCCTGCATTTCGGGAATATGCGCATATATTAAGTATCAACGCTTTGAGAGCTCTGCAGGAGCAGCGAAAAGAAAAGGAATGCAGCACGATTTTTCGTGTAGTGCAGTATGTTAACCATGAGTTTCGGCAGAAGCTGCAGCTCCAGGAACTTGCACAGAAATTTCATATGAATGCAAACTACTTGGGGCAAGCCTTCAAACAGCAGACTGGCAAGTCTTTTCGGGAATATCTGAATGATAAACGGATCGAGGAGGCCAAGATACTATTGCGTCAGAGCTGTTCTAGCATAGCCGAAGTTGCGATCAGTTCAGGGTACCCCAATGCTGACTATTTTGTAAGTCAGTTCAAGCGAATGACGGGTATGGCTCCTTCTACTTACAGAAAACAACCATAGGTCTGACTCGACAAGTAACAAATGAAGGATGGCGATGGAAGACATGTTTAGGAAATTCCGATTTCGCGGTATCGTGAACGATATTCCTTTGAACTACAAGTTTATACTGATATACGTTATTGGTATTTTGCTTCCGATCATAGCAAGCAATTACTTATTCATGGATCGTATGTCAGGGCTGATCAAGGAGCGGGAAGAACAGAATTTGCAAATCTCATTGGAGCGGGCCAGAAAGGACATTCACACCATGATTGACGGGGGAATCGCTGTCAGTCACGCATTAATCACGGATAAACTGTTGTCCGAATCCATGGATCGTGTATACAATGGTCAACTGGATTTTTACAATACGTTCGATGAACAGCTTCGCCATCGGGTGACTTCCTATATTCCCGTGAACAATCAGATTCAGCGAATTGGCATCTACACGGATAACCCAACCATTGTCTCAGGAGGGGATTATTATTATCTGGACAGCTCAATGAACACCAGTACCTGGTTCAATCAATGGGAAACGTCAGGGGAGTCACTGAGTGTGCTCGCATACCGCGATAAGGCAGCAAATGATCGCGCGGCGATCTCGTCGTATTTTAGCGTAATTGAAAAAATGGACTATTACAACTCGGACAACTCTTACAAGAAGCTGGTGCGCATTGATTTTTACCTTAATCGATTCTATGACGTTATTGCGAGAGAGAAAAGTTCACTGGATCTGTATTTGGTCAACGCCAAAAATCAGATTATCGTATCCACAGATGACAAGTATCAGGGCGAGGTCGATAGTGATTATGCGTTATTTAATATGAGCAAGGCATCGGACAAGGATCTACATATCGTTCCAATTGGCAATGCCAGCTATGTAAAAGGTTGGAAGCTCATTGGTGTGCCTCAAGAAACACGTGTCAAACAAGCGATGCTTTCCATGAAGCTTTATTTTGGCATGCTCGCTGGTATCATTACCTTGGTTACCTCTATCTTTATCTATGTCGTGTTGCGATCATACAATTATCGAGTAAAACGCCTGTCAAGACATATGCAAAAGGTGGGTAACGAGAAATTTGATCTGATCAACATTGATGGTGGAAAGGATGAGATAGGTCATCTGATACGTAATTTCAACATGATGACTGCTCAGATCCATTCCTTGATCAATAATGTGTACAAGCTTGAAATTCAACAGCGGAGTCAGGAGGCTGAGCGCATTCGTGCTGAGCTGAATTTGTTGCAAAGCCAGATGAATCCCCATTTTTTATTCAATACACTAAATGCGCTGCTGGTGGTTAGCACCAAAAACAACTATGCGGATGTCAAGGATATTATCAAGGACTTATCCAAGCTGCTTCGCCGTTTATTGAATTGGAAGGACGATTTGGTCACCCTGGAAGAGGAAATGAGTTTTACGGTCATGTATCTTGGGATTGAGAAATTTCGTTTTCGAGACAAGTTTGAATATTACATTGATATTAGCGATGAGGCGAGGCAGTATAGAATTCCAAAAATGAGTATCCAGCAATTGGCTGAGAATGCTTGCAAACATGGAATTCAGGCTATTGAGGGACTCGGCTATGTGAAAATTAAAGCGGAAGTTGTGAGCGAGCGGCTGCGAGTCGTTGTATCTGATAATGGTAAGGGCATGGATAAGGAACGCTTACAAGAGGTTCTGTACCATATGCGGAGCAAGGAGGAGTGCGGAGGGAGTCATATTGGCATACGTAACGTATATCGCCGTCTTGAGTTGTATTATGACGATAAAGTGGATTTTAACCTGGTGAGCATAATAGGTGAAGGGACAGAGGTTTCCTTCGAAATTCCATTGCAACTGCTAGAGCATCAGGGTAAAGAAGGAGGCAGGGACAATGGCATTTAAAGTACTGTTGATTGATGACGAGCCATTGGCGCTAGAGGGCTTGCAGCTGTGGATTCCATGGGAAAGTCTTGGCTTTGAGGTATGCGCTTTGTGCAGCAATGGTGCGGAAGGATTGCAACAAATGGAAGAGCAAAAGCCGGATCTTGTCGTGGTTGATATTCATATGCCCATTATGAATGGACTGGAGATGATTGAAGAATGGCGTCGTAGAGGAAACTGGTCAACCAAGTTCATTATACTTACGGGGTACAGCGATTTTGAGTTTGCACGAAAAGCGCTTAAATTCAAAGTTTCCGGTTATCTGTTAAAACCACTAGATGAGGAACAGGCGGAGTCCGAGATTCGTACAATGGGCATGGAACTGCTAAAGGAGCAAGAGCAGCAATATATTGGGCAGATTGCATGGAGAGAGCAGGAAATTCTGACGATGAAAGAGGCTTTATTAGGCAAAGTGCGATCTCCAGAAAGTACTCAACTAATTCAGTCCCTTTCCCAGTCAGCTGAATCCTGGTGTGTATGTCTGGTTCAGGTATCCGAGAAAGAGTTTGGCCAGTGGAGTAGTCTTGCTTCAGAGGTTCTGAACGGCAGGCATGTCATTTATTTTATTCGTATGCGAAATGATCTCGTATCCATTGTGTTCGGCGATGTTTCCTCCGGACCGCAGAGAACGAGCGAGAATTTAAGAACACTATTAGAAGGACTGGCTCGCCGTCTGGCGGGCTTTCGTACATATATGGCGATTGGCTCAACGGAATCCTCTCTTCATCGAATCAGCAACTCCCGAATAACAGCAGAGAAGGCGTTGCTGCACGCCTTTTATGAAGCGGAAGTGAACAGCATAATGGATTATGCTGATCTTCAGAACCGTGATTTTCAAAGACACAACAAACAGGTTGAACTGATTGAGCGAGTACTCGGAGCACTTCAGCTCATTGATTACGCCAATTACCAATCCGCTGTGGAGTTTATGGAGCAATCGTTTCGACAGATGAGGGTCCATCCGGATGAGGCTCGAAAATTTGTCATTTATCTTTTGCATGAAATTCGGGCCTACGTGAGGTCACAAATGGCAGAAGATTCAGAGAATTACCGTTTGTTCGAAATTCCCGATCTGGATGAAACACTGTTAACCTTTGATGATTTGATCGGCATGTTGCGTTCGTGCGGAAGAGTCTGCTTTGAGTTTTTGCTTAAAGAGAGCGTCTTCGAAGCACAGGGGATTGTACAGGATATTAACGATTATATTCATGCGCATTTCCGGGAGGGATTGACCATTAAGTTGCTTGCGGAGCGTTTTTTCCTGCATCCAGCCTACTTGGGACAACTGTTGATACGAAAAAATGGAATCGGCTTTAATGAACTGCTTCATAACCTGCGGGTTGAAGAGGCATGTCGATTGCTACATATGAATCAGTACAAAAATAGCGAGGTCTCGGAAAAGGTTGGATACGCTAATTACCATCATTTTTTAAAACAATTCGAGAAACGAATGGGCATGTCTCCTAACGAATATAAGAAAAACGTCTAGCGATGTATCTTCAAAGAAGCCCATTTCGATATTTTAAGAAAACCTGAGGTTTTCTCGGAAAGAGCTATAATTCGAATATAGTTTCCATGAAGATGTAAATTTATAATTAAATTATTCAAATGAAAGGGCTTTCATATTGTGAGATCAAACTTTGGAGGTGCTTTATGGGGGACAGTAAAAAATCATTTTTCCGTATGGGGGCAACGTTGTTATTATCATTGAGCGTTGTGCTAGCAGGTTGCTCAGGTAGCAATTCAGGCAGCGGAGAGGAGAGTAGCAAAGGTAGTGAGGTGGGGACTGATAGTCCGTTAGAAATCTCGGTATTCCTGAACGAGGCCGGACAGCAGCCAACCGCTGACAACAAGATTTACAAAAAAATCAAGGAAGAGCTCGGCGTTACATTCAAATTCGAATTTCTGGCTGGTGACAAGAACCAAAAGCTCGGCGTCATGATCGCCGGTGGAGATTATCCGGATCTGATCTCAGCCGATACCAAACTTACGGCAGCCGGTTCAGTCATTCCGCTTGAAGATCTGATTGAAGAACACGCGCCTAATTTGAAGAAGCATTACGAGAAGTACTGGAATCAAATGAAGGACCCGAATGATGGACACATTTACTACCTGCCAAACTACGGTGCATACAACGGCGAAGTGGCTGATACCTACTACAGTGGACCTGCCTTTTGGATCCAAAAAGCCGTGTTGAAAGAGTTCGGTTATCCGACACCGAAGACACTGGACGAATACTTTGACTTGATCGCGAAGTACAAGGAAAAGTATCCAACCATTGACGGCAAACCGACAGTCGGTTTTGAGGTATTGAACTACGATTGGAAAAACTGGGGCTTGCTGAACCCGCCGCAACATTTGATCGGTCATCCGAATGATGGTGGTGTGGTCGTCAACGACGGCAAGGCAGAGATCTTTGCAGATAAGGATTATGCCAAGACGTACTATCAGAAACTAAATGAGATCAATGCACAAGGCTTGCTGGATAAGGAAGCGTTTGCACAAAACTACGACCAATATATGGCCAAATTGTCCAGTGGGGCAGTACTCGGCATGTTCGACCAACACTGGAATTTCGGCAGCGCGGAAGATTCGCTCATAACACAGGACAAAATTGAACGCACTTATGTGGGGTTCCCGCTCGTGTATGACAGCAGCACCAAAGACTATTATCGTGACCGCGCAGCGCTTAACCTGAACAATGGCTTCGGTATTACCGTGAGTGCCAAAGACCCTGTGAAAATCATTAAAGCACTCGACAAGCTTATGGAAGAAGATTGGCAAAAGACACTCACTTGGGGCATTCAGGATGAAGACTATTATGTCAATGACGAAGGCCGTTTCATGAAAACCCAAGAGCAGCGTGACAATGCCGCAGATGCGGCCTGGAAACTGGCCAATAAAGCAGATGCATTTTATGGAACTGCACCGAAAATGGAAGGTTACTTTAGCGATGGCAACGCCACTTCAGCAAGCAATCAGCCGGAAGAATATCAAGCCAGCTTGAGACCGTTTGATAAGGAAGTTTTGGGCGCTTATGGTTTCAACAGCTATGTCGATTTCTTCAGTGCTCCACCAGAGAATCCGGTGACTTACCCTGCTTGGTCTGTCGATCTGGTTGAGGGATCTCCAGCCAAGATTGCCAATACGAAGTTGAACGAATTATCAACCAAATATTTGCCTAAAGCGATTTTGGCTAACACGTCTGAATTCAGCAGTGTATGGAGCGAATACGTTTCCGAAATTCAAAAGCTGGATATCAAAACGTATGAAGATCGTATCAATGAAGTCTTGAAGTGGAGAATCGATAACTGGTCTGTGAAATAAGAAATTGTTGTCGGGAAGGAAGGTTACCTTCCTTCCTGATTTTTTTGAAGAACATATCGCTGGACGTTATTCCTTTCAATATAAAGATGGATAGGGGCCTGATATTATGGAGGAAATTGTAGTGGGTACCAAGCCGCTCCGCCCGAAGAAAAAACCAAAAATTAAGCGGATTACCTGGCAAAATATCAAAGCACAGAGACAACTCATATGGATGTCTGTTCCTCTGCTTGCGTACATTATCATCTTTGCTTATGTGCCTGTCTGGGGCTGGACGATGGCTTTCCAGGATTACAAACCGGCCAGAAGTTTCTCGCAGCAAACGTGGGTAGGGTTTAAGCATTTTCAATTTTTGTTTACCGATGACAATTTCTTGCGCGTGCTCCGCAATACGCTGGCCATGAGTATCATCAACATGGTTTTGGGTTTCGTTACCGCTATTGTTTTGGCATTGTTACTCAATGAGATCAAGAAGGTCATGTGGAAGCGGACGGTACAAACCATCTCTTATCTTCCTCACTTCTTATCATGGATTATCGTGACCGGCATCGTAGCGACATCGCTTGCTTCTGACGGCATTATCAACGATATCCTCATGAGACTGCACCTAATTAACGAGCCCATCTTGTGGCTGACGGAAGGCAAGTATTTCTGGGGCGTTGTGGCAAGTTCTCATATTTGGAAAGAAGTCGGATGGAGCACCATTATTTATTTGGCGGCCATGGCCTCGATTGACCCGGCACAGTATGAAGCTGCCGATATTGATGGCGCCAATCGATATCAAAAAATGTGGAATGTCACCTTGCCGGGAATCAAGCCTACCATTGTCATCCTGTTGATTATGTCGATTGGACATATTCTGGAAGCTGGCTTCGAGGTTCAGTATTTGCTGGGTAATGGATTGGTTGTTGACTGGGCGGAAACGATTGATATCTTCGTGCTCAAATACGGGATTGCACAGGGCAACTATTCGCTCGCCACTGCAGGCGGAATATTCAAGACCGTGGTCAGCATTACGATGTTACTTGTAGCGAATTGGACCGCCAAGCGGCTTGGGGAAGAGAGGCTGTTATAATGACGAAAAAAACACCAATGTCTGGTTTAGGAAATACAGCGGCGCTTTCCGTTCGCCGCCCGGGTGGCAGAGGCATGGAACCGTTTCTGTTCAACACCTTTAATACCATCTTCATGGTTCTGTTGGTGATTGTGACGTTATATCCATTTTTGAACACGATTGTGGTTTCATTTAATGCAGGGAATGACACCATTCGAGGAGGCTTATATTTATGGCCCCGCGATTTCACCCTGCAGAATTACAAAGCCGTATTTGCATCAGGCACCATTTATAATGCATTTTTGATTTCCGTTGCACGTACAGTACTATCCACCGTTCTGAACATTTTCTTGACCACCATGCTGGCGTACACACTGAGTCGGCGCGATTATATTTTCCGCAAGCTGATTACGACCATTTTTGTACTGACGATGTATTTCAATGCCGGGCTAATTCCGGGGTACTTCCTGATGAAGGATCTGCACTTGATTAACTCCTTCTGGGTGTATGTTTTACCATCGCTGATTAGTGCGTTTAACCTGATCGTTATTCGTACCTATATTTACACGATCCCTGAAAGCTTGATTGAATCAGCCAAAATTGACGGAGCAGGAGACTTCAGAATTTTCTGGAGAATTATTTTTCCACTGTGCAAACCTGTGCTGGCGACCATTGCGCTCTTTGTCGCAGTCGGTGCGTGGAATTCCTGGTTCGATGCTTTTCTGTACACGTCATCACGTCAAGAGCTCAGCACACTGCAATACGAACTGATGAAGTTGTTGTCTTCCAGTATGAACGCCAACAGTAATCCTTCCGTTGCCAACGGCGTGGGGGTGGAGCATTCCACACAGGTAACGCCCATTTCCATTCGTGCTGCAGTTACGATTGTCGCTTCTGTTCCGATCTTGCTGGTGTATCCGTTTATGCAAAAATACTTTGTCGTTGGACTAAATGTAGGGAGTGTGAAGGAATAGATGTCACAGATTCAATCACAACTGATCCGTTATGCCAACCCGATTCTCCCCGGATTTTATCCGGATCCCAGTATTGTGAAGGCTGAACCATTTTTTTACCTCATTTGCAGTTCATTTGAGTATTTTCCCGGAGTGCCGATTTTTCGGAGTCCGGATCTTATTCACTGGGAGCAGATCGGCAACGTACTGGACCGAATCAGCCAGCTGGATTTGACCGGGCAGAAGAGCTCGGACGGCATTTATGCTCCGACACTGCGTTACCATGAAGGTACATTTTATATGATTACGACAGACGTGAGAGGCATCGGGAACTTCTATGTTACGGCAACCAACCCTGCCGGACCATGGTCCGATCCAATTCGTATTCCCTACGGGGGCATTGACCCCTCGCTGTTTTTTGACGACGATGGCAAAGTATACGTGACCGCTCAACAAGGTGCGGATTACGATTCTCACGCCATTCAGTATGAGATCGACATAACGACAGGAGAGGCGCTTTCCGAACCACAAGTTATCTGGCATGGGGACGGCGGGCCATGGACCGAAGGGCCGCATTTGTATAAAATCAACGGCTTGTATTACATGATGTCTGCTTCCGGAGGCACAGCGAAGGAGCATCGCGAAATCATTGGTCGCAGCGACAATCCATACGGTCCGTTTGAACGCTATCCCGAGCCCATCCTGACTCACCGCCATGTGGATCATCCCATTCAGTATTTGGGCCATGCCGATCTGGTGGAGGATCATCATGGGGACTGGTGGGCCGTCTTCCTTGGCGTGCGTTTGACAGAGGACGGATATAGCGTGCTTGGACGGGAGACGTTCCTCGCACCGGTCGTTTGGAACGAGGGCTGGCCGCACATAGATAACAATGAAGGAACGGTAAGTCTGGATATGACCGTTCAACGTTCGCCGATGACGGCATCTTCAATATTGGATGGTCATACAGCAGTCGTTGTAGGGCGAGAAGACTTCAAGGAAGAACTTGGGCCACAGTGGATGTTCGTTCGCAATCCGTCAGAAGGAGCATGTTCTGTTACGGAAAAACCGGGTTTTCTGACCCTATATGGCCAGGAAGCAAGTCTCGGCGACGTTGGTCAGGTTACGTTTGTTGGCCGGAGGCAGCAGCATGTTGAAGCGTGTTATACAACTAGCATGGCATTCGTTCCGGCTGCTGATGGAGAAGAGGCCGGCATGTGTATCCGCCGGGATGAGGATGCGCACTATGAACTTGGCATAAGACGGTCAGAAGGCCGCAACCTGATGTTTGCCTGTCTCACGGTACGCGGAGAGTCGGAAATCGTGTATGAGGACGAGACTGAAGCGGAGCAGCTGTTTCTCCGGATCGAATCGACAGAGAAGGAATACAAACTGACTTGTTCCAAGGATGGAGAGAACTGGACAGTTTTGGGTTCTGGCTCGGCAAGAGCATTATCCCCAGAGGATTTTGTACACAAAATGTGCTTTACCGGAGCAGTGGTCGGACTCTATGCTACCGGCAATGGTAAGGTAAGTAGCACACCTGCCTATTTTGAGTGGTTCGAGTACTCGGTCTGATTCACTTGCTAATAAATCAATACGAAGAAGGGAATTTAGAGGAGGGAAATCATGAGTTCATTTCGAGAAGAGGCACCACTGAAGGAATTGTACAAGGATGCGTTCCACATTGGAGCAGCAGTGAATTTGAAGACAATTGAAAGCCAGCGTTCATTGCTTGCATATCACTTCAACAGCCTGACGGCGGAAAATGAAATGAAATTCTCCAGTGTGCATCCACAGCAGGAAGTGTATACGTTTGAGGATGCAGATGCAATCGCTTCCTTTGCGAGGGAGCAAGGCATGGCGCTGCGCGGTCATACGCTGGTCTGGCACAACCAAACTCCGGATTGGCTGTTCGAGAATGAAACTGGCGAACTGGTGGAGCGCAGTATATTGCTGGAGCGATTGAAGGCGCACATTCAGACCGTCGTTGGCAGATATAAGGACGTTATCTATGCTTGGGACGTTGTAAACGAGGTTATTTCCGATGATGCGGATGACGAAAACGCATTCCTGCGCCCATCCAAATGGCTGGATATCGCCGGAGAGGATTTTATTGCCAAAGCGTTTGAATTCGCCCATGAAGCAGACCCACAAGCGTTGTTGTTCTATAACGATTATAACGAATCCAGTCCGCATAAGCGGGAACGCATCTTTCGGCTTGTTCGTTCATTACTCGATCAAGGCGTACCGATTCATGGCGTTGGTCTGCAGGCACACTGGAATCTGTATGATCCGTCTCTGGATGATATGCGGGCCGCGATTGAGCGATATGCGCAGCTTGGCTTGCAACTTCAGCTCACTGAACTGGATGTATCCGTATTTCGCTTTGAAGACAAGCGTACGGATCTTGTTATGCCCTCGCAGGAGATGCTGGAATTGCAAGCTGAGCGATATGAATCCATCTTCCGCCTGCTTCACGAATATAAGAAGCATATTAGCGCCGTAACATTTTGGGGGGCTGCCGACGATTATACCTGGCTTGACAATTTCCCTGTCCGTGGGCGGAAAAACTGGCCATTCCTGTTCGATGAGTCACATCGTCCGAAGGAAGCATATCAGCGTATTGCGCAAATCGTTGTACCCAAGTGACATGAACGGATCAATATCATTTTTTAACTCATAGCAGTCTCGAACAGACATTCGGGGGTGTATATATCTTTTGGAAGGAGTCATTTGTATGTCCGAATTGCCTAAACCGAATCAACCAATAGTAACCCATATATTTACTGCTGATCCGTCAGCGCATGTATTCGAGGATCGCATTTATATTTATCCCTCCCATGACCTGGATCACGACGGTCCAGTGAATGACAATGGAGATCAGTACAAGATGGAGGATTATCATGTGCTGTCGATGGCGGACATGAATTCACCAGTGATGGACCATGGCGAAGTGCTGCATGTGAAGGATGTCCCTTGGGCGTCCAGTCAGATGTGGGCTCCGGATGCTGCATACAGAAAAGGAACCTATTATTTATTTTTCCCGGCACGGGATCATGACGGCATTTTCCGCATCGGCGTGGCTACGTCGTCGTCTCCGGCAGGACCGTTCAAGCCGGAGGAGCAATATATTCAGGGCAGTTTCAGTATTGACCCCGCTGTGTTCGTGGACGAGGATCAGCAGGCCTATATGCTCTTTGGCGGGCTCTGGGGGGGACAGTTGGAAAAATGGCAGACCGGAAGCTATGTGGAACATGCGGAGGGCCCTGCTCAGGATGCTCCGGCGATCGGCCCAAGAGTTGCAAAGCTAAGTGAAGATATGCTCTCCATGGCTTCGGAGGCTCTAGAGATATCCATCGTGGATCAGGAAGGAAAGCCGCTGACCGCTGGGGACGAGGATCGTAGATATTTTGAAGGCCCTTGGATGCACAAATATAACGGTAAATATTATTTGTCCTACTCCACAGGAACAACTCATAAGCTGGTGTACGCGATCGGTGACAATCCCATGGGACCGTTTACGTTCCAAGGTACCATTTTGCCGCCTGTCATGGGTTGGACAACGCATCATTCGATTGTACAATTTCAGGAAAAGTGGTATTTGTTCTATCACGATTGTTCCCTTTCCGGCGGCGTCGATTACAAGCGCTGTGTAAAATTTGCCGAGTTGACGTACAACCCGGATGGCACCATATGCATGATTGATCCGTATCCAGAGAAGTGATATGGATGTGAATGTGAACCTATGTCTTTTTCTCTGTAACCGTAAATCCTGAAGAGTCCTAGAGTGAATACAAATTTCAGGGCAGGGTTCGTTCTCCAAGAGGAAAAGGAACGAATACCAATATAACATCAGGTATATTCCCTCATGGTAGACAGTGAAACTCAAACACTGGATACCGGAGGGGGTTTTTGTTAGGTCAGCGAAGAAACGAAGAAGTTAGTAGTGCAGAAGAAAATGCTTAAAACTCCGTGCATTGGCACGGAGTTTTCTATTATATGGGCAGATCGATTGGATTAACCTAGTTGCTGCGAACCATTGAACCACACGGATTTGATCGATAAGCTATCTGAAATATTAGTTGTTGGATCACCGTCTATGAGAATGAGATCAGCACGCACACCTTCGGTAATACGGCCGCGATCGTGAAGACCAAAGCAACGGGCCGGTTTCGATGTAGCCGACTGAAGAGCTTCAATCGGAGTGAAACCGGCTTTCACCAGCAACTGCATTTCATGGTGGACACTTGCCCCATGAGCAAGGCCGCCGAGGTTCGGAACGGGAACCGGTGCGACATCTGTCCCTACTAGAATATCAACTCCTGCACGGTGAAGGTCCATTACATTCTTAAAGCTGTTCTCCATGTTTCCTTGAGGGAACGTATTGAAGCTTGAGTTCAAAATATCAATCCAATCAGGACTTAATTTGGAATGAACACGCGAATCATTGGCCAATTCGGATGCCGTATTTCCAATAATCGATGAATTCAACACCAAGCATGGAGTAACAAATGCGCCTGAACCTGCTATAGATTTCACCAACTCGGAGGTGTACTCGGGTCTGTCGATAAACAAGTGGCCCAAACCGTCGACTCCAAAATCGATGGCTTGTTGCGATGAAAGAGCCGTCAAAACGTGGGCGATGACCAGCTTATCGAACTTATGGGCTTCTGTCACAGCTGTTTTTAGAATCTCGTCGCTTAATACAGGCAGGCCAGGTGCTCCCATGACCGTACCTTCTTCAATCATGATCTTAATATAGTCGGCCCCATTCTCGACCTGGGTATGCACATGTTTAATCGCTTCTTCGACCGTTGTCACTTGCGGGATTTCATCGTGATCGTGAGCGTATGCGGCTAACATTGCTTCCCGGTCTGCCTCTGATAACTTCTCTAGTTCCTTTAATACGAATTCAGGTATTTCATCTCCATCTGGCAATAATTCATCCGGATGGCCACCCGGAGCGGTGATTGCTGTGCCAGCAGAACGGACATCAGCGATGTCGTTCACATTTTTCAACTGAATTTCGCGCCCTCGTTTAGTAAAATCACCGTTCATTTCGAGTTCAGTGGTAACGCCGAATTTTAAGGCATCTCGTAATCCTCCGATGGAAGTGTGGACATGTGCATCAATTAGACCAGGCATTAGAGTCGCGTTTTCTCCATTGATAATGGTTGCATCGGCCGGGAGGTCTCCACCGACTGAAACAATAGATTCCCCTTTAATGACAACATGCCTAGGCGTAATGATTTGCACCCCATCAAAGATACGTACATTTTCAATCGCAATAACTTGTTCTAACGCAGCATTTTTAGTTACCTTCTCCATTTGAAATCCTCCTAAGTGTTTTCTTATGAACAATTCGAATCATAACTGTTAGCTTTCTAACTGTCAACTGACTAATATTCTTTTGACAAGCTAAAAGGATCGCAGTATAGTTTATATACTTACAATTAGATTCCTAACAATCACAGGAGGGAAGATTATGAAATCCCGAAAGGAAACGCCTTATCTGGATCTATTTCAGATTATTGGTCTTAAGTTAAAGAAAAGAGCGGACGAAAGTATAAAAGAGCTGGGGTTAAACGCTCAACAAGGAAAAGTAATCGATTATATTTACGAAAATCCAAATAGTCATATTATTCAAATGGATCTTGCAGATCGATTTCATCTAAGTCGGGCCAGCATTACAAGTATGCTTCAAGCTCTAGAGCAAAAAGGGTTAATCGAGCGTAAAATCCCGGCCAATAATGAACGGCAAAAAAATATATACGTATTGCCAAAAGCGGTTGAACTGATTGAAGACTTTCAAGACTCTTTCCAAAAGGTGGAGGAAGAAATCGTTCAAGTCCTTACCGACGAGGAGAAACAAGTATTAAAGAAATTGTTGATCAAAATCAATGAGACGATATAAGAAGAAAATTTCCTGTGAACTGATGGGGACAACTTTAATCCTTTGAAAATAGGTTGTCCCGGATTTGCATGTGATTACGATCTAGAGAACCTGGGGAATTCTGATAAATGACAAAAAGGTTTTAGTCCCGTTGAAAACCTAACTCCAAAAATCGCTTTAAATGATTATCTATAACAAGTGAATCCGTTTCGTTTGCTCCGATTCCAAAGCAGTGTCCCCACTTGGATTCTATGGGTTGAAAAACAGCATTCGGCATATGTTGAATATCATACCTACTGTCCTCAGGAGTAAAAAATAAATCACTTGTCCCGGGCATAACGAGTGCAGGAGAGGAGATTTTACGCAATGCCTGTTCGAAGTTGTACTGGTCGATGGGATTATCGCTAATGTCTCCACTTATTCCTGTACGTAACATGGTAATCAAATCATTCGCATCGAATGATAAAAACACTTGGTCCCAGTATTCTTCTACATAAGATTTCAAAGAATCGTAACCTTCGGATTGATACAATTTCTCCAAATAGTAAGCCTGCGAAAATCCCCACGGGGCATATACTCTCCCCATCGCGGCGAGACCGTCAACAGGTGGTTGCTTGTAAAGTCCTCTTTCCCATTTTGAATCTGCTTGTAATGCTGCGATCATACTTTGGAATACCAGTTGAGCAAGTGGCCTCGTTCTCGCTGTTCCGCCAAACGGTGCAATACGTTCGACCATTTCAGGATAACTTGTCCCCCATTGAAAAACTTGCATTGCACCCAGAGACCAACCCACAACTAGCTTAATTTTGCTGATACCAAATTTTTGAGTGAGTAGTTGGTGTTGAACACGTACATTGTCATACATAGAGATGAGAGGGAAATTGGACTTATCAAAGGGCGCAGGAGTGTTACTGGGAGAGGACGATAATCCGTTACCCAACATATTGGGCACAATGATAAAATATCGATTGGGATCTAATGCCTTGTTCTCTCCAATTAACCATTCATTGTCGGTGTGAAGACCAGCAAACCAAGTCGGATACAGAATGACATTGTTTTTTGCGGCATTTAAGGTACCATAGGTCTTATAAGCAATAAATGCTTGAGGGAGTTGCTGACCAGATTGAAGCAGTATTAACATTCAATTTTTTTGAACAAAGAAGGTGTTCGATTATGGAAATACGTCAACTAAAAACCTTTTGGACTTTGGCTTCTACACGCAGCTTTGCTCGGACTGCTGAACTATTGAGCTACGTACCATCTACCATAACCATGCAGATCAAATCACTGGAAGAAGAATTGGGCGTGAAATTGCTGGATCGATTAGGGAAAAATGTCATGTTAACGGATGCTGGCCAACAATTCTTGCCTTATGCTACTAAAATTTTGAACGATGTAGAAGAGGCCAAGTGTGTATCGAGTCAGCATGGTGGAACGACAGGAACCGTTACTATCGGGGCAGACGAAGTCCTTTGTGCATACTTTCTTCCTGCTTTGTTTAAACGTTTCCGCGAAGACTTTCCAGACGTTCATCTTTTGTTTCGTCCCTTGTCCGGACAAGAGCTTAGAAATAGCCTAAGAGAAGGGCTTGTAGATGTGATATTTGTATTGGATGAATTCGTTGCAGCCAAAGACCTGCATTCAGAATTTTTGAAAGAGGAGTATTTTAAAATGGTGGTTTCTCCAGATCATCTGTTAGCAACTCGCTCTTCATTGATCATTGATGACTTTCACAAACAGCATTTTTTGTTGACTGAAAAAAACTGTTCTTATCGCACTTCATTTAATCAGTCCTTATTGAAAAAAGGAGCCGATGCTTTGACCGAACTGGAGTTTCATAGTGTAGAAGCAATTAAACAATGTGCTGTGGCTGGTCTTGGTGTTGCACTGTTACCTGAGATGGCTTTGAAGGAAGAATTAAGAGAGGGTAGATTAGTTGATTTACCATGGGATTTATCGGAGGTATCTTTTTCCGCACAGATGCTCTGGCACCGTGAGAAATGGATTTCTCCATCAATGTCTGCCTTCATCGGTACTGCAAAGAGTGAGTTAAAAACGGAAGATGAATTTGGCTCATAAAAGGGTGAACACCAAACGAAACGCCCATGAAAGGAATCTAAGGAGAGAATCAAATGCTACTAAAAGAGTTTAATTTAGATTTACCATATATTGTAGATCAAGATAGTGTGAATTTAATAATAAAAAATCAAAAATGCGAGTACAAAGAAGCAATAAAATTAGATTATGAATTGAATTGGAAATGGAAAAGACGTTCATTTAGATTAGAAACTCGCTGTATTACAGCGATGTATGAACGTTTGTTTGGGAAATATAAAACGAAAGATTGTTGGAAAGTCCTAATCGAATGTGTAGATAACATTTCGGACAAAAGGATTGTTAACGATTCAGGTGTGTGTTCAGTGCCGATCCAATTTAGTTTAAATGACTTTGGTGTAAAGAGTGAGTTGGAGAAAAAAAAGGCAACGCTTCGACTACTGATGGACGGGATAGAAAAGCTTACAATATATAATAATTGGGACGTTAAGCCATTTAGAGAGATCGCTTTGCAAATAGAGCAGTTAGGTTATGTAAATGAATGGATTTGGAAAAAAACCATAAAGAGTCCAAACAAGTTGTATAATGCTAAAGTGATATGTCACCATACAGTAGAAAGTTTGGATATATTTATATCTATTGAGCATCCAGATGGTACCCAGATACTTTTAGAAAATGTCATATCAGAACTACCAGATGAATTCGCCTATGCTAGACATCTGGGTGAACTTAAATGGTTATCTGATTTTGAAGTTGCTTTAATTAATAAAAAAGGTGATGAGAAGGTTTCGGTAACCCTAGAACAGATACGATCATAATGGAAAAAAGATAAAAGATGAGTGGAACAATGAATCTAAAAGAATTTTTATACTGTTAATATCCGTTATGTCATGAGGCAAAAATAGGGTTCTCTTGAAAGCCGCTAAATTAGCGATTTTATTTCCTTGGCTCCGTTCATTATTAAGGGCATCGTCTGTTTAACGAACGATTCCGCACTTGATGGACGCCCCTCATTGTTCCAAACGTAAGCCGCACCATACATCCCCCAGCTTAACATGATAGAAGCTGTATTTATAAGTAAGTTTGCATTTGGACTCGATGGCATCTTGTCTTTGTCTATAAAGGAGAGAAGTATCGATTGAATTTTTTCCTTGATCTGAAGTTCGAATACTGCTCCAAGTGCTGTATACCTTCTTTTGCACATCGTGCTTAAACCCTCGTGAAAATCGCACACACCCAGAAAAATACTCTGAATGGTTTGTTCATTTAACACTTCGTGACCGTTTATTCTATTATTTATGATTCTCATAAATGATTCCATTAGTTTGGCCTCAAGAATTTCGAATTTATCTACAAAGTGCGCATAAAAAGTCGCTCTGTTCACAGTAGCCCGCTCTGCAATATCCTTGACAGTTATCGATTCAAAATCTTTTTCTTGAATTAATGAAGCAAAAGCGTCTTGAAGCAGTCGCCGTGTACGTATCACACGAGGATCCGCGTCATTCTTTTGAATTGTCATCGTTAAAATCTCCCCTCATAAAACGACATTATAGAAGTGATGTTGTCTATCCAACGGTTTACGGTTATTGATGATTGCGCACCATTCGGTTGGTATTATAACATACAAATACAACATGTGTTGTTCAAACTACCCTACTTATGTTGTATTGAAACCATAGCAGAACACTGCATTTTTCAAAAGGAGGAGAGAACATGTCAGTTTCACAACCATCACTAACGATGGAACAACAACTTTTTTTTGATGTTATTGGAGAACGTCGGTCGGTTCGTAGTTATGATCCAGAGATCAGGATTTCGAGGGAGGAATTGACTGAAGTATTGCGGCAAGCTACGCTGGCTCCTTCAGCTGCTAACCTGCAGCCGTCGCGTTTTCTCGTAATCGACTCGCCGGAGCTTAAGCAGAAACTACTTCCGATTGCATTCAATCAACAGCAAGTGGTTGAGGCTTCGGCTGTTATTGCGGTACTTGGAGATTTAGAATGTTATAAATTGGCCGAAAAAATATACGGAATGACGGTCGATGCGGGTTACATGCCTGCAAAGACGGCTAAATCGTTCGTGGAACGCTATACCGGGATGTATTCGAGCCTGCCGCCCGAGGCCATCCGCGAAAAAGTGTATACCGACGGCGGGCTAGTATCGATGCAACTCATGCTTGTCGCCCGGGCTAAAGGCTACGACACAGTATCGATGGGCGGCTACGATAAACAAAAGTTCATGGAAGCTTTTCGTATATCCGAACGCTACGTTCCGATTATGCTGATTGCCATCGGCAAGGCGGCCAAGCCGGGTCATCCGACGGTAAGGTTGGCAGTCGATGATGTAGCTTTTTTTAACGAAATGCCTAAGGAAGATCTCGATGAAATAACGTGTGAGCGTTGAAGTCCTATATATTCTCATCATGCAGACAGGTGCGTATTGTCTAGATAGCTAAATATTTTGAAGACTAATCTCAATCTTTTAACTAAGCCCGTGTATAGAGCCATGATCAGTGGTTCCATACACGGGCTTTTGTTAGCTTTAGTTACTGTTTTGAAATACAGATTAAGAATGAACTACAAAGATTAATTTTATCTCATTTTTTACTGGAAATGTTTGCGCTACCATTAAAAATACAAACGGAAGTTGAGTAAGGGAGAGGTGAGAATAGGTGGGAGGCATTACTTTTGATCATGTATTTAAGCGGTATAAAGGCGAATTCCGCCCTGCCGTCAATCAGGAAGTGATGGTACGAATCGGGGCCCGCTGTTGTCTTATATCAAGACGTTCACAAGTCTGCACAGTAGGACACCCCGCGGCATTGTGATAACGGATCTGGATGACAATCACCTAAGCCGATTCTTTTCACCTACCAAACGACTGCAAAGGCAAAAATTTCTGATCATTGATGAAAAAGGGGCTATTCTTTTTGATTCGGTCGGGAACGAATGGACTGGTGATGTTTTACCTTCTCCACAACTGCTAGCCAAGCGCAATCTGTATAACGAAGGCGTTGAGAAATTGTCGATTTATGATCAAGAGCATTTGATCACTTTCGTCCGGATGGACAGCCTCCCCTGGACGATTATCAGTCTGACTCCGATGGATGCCCTAGTGGAGCCTGTTATGGAGATGAATCGGTTGCTTCTTGTCATTATTATTGTCTATTTACTTGTATCCATTTATGCCGCTTTTTCGATATGCTAGCGGAACTAGTCCTATGTGCTTGCGAAAAAGGGAGGAGAAGTAGCTCACACTTTGAAAGCCGCAGGCAAGTGCGATTTCACTTACAGATCTTTTGGTTTCTCTCAACATCTCACAACTTTTATGAAGGCGGTATCGAGTTAGATAATTGTTGGGAGTTTGACCCACGTATTTATGAAATAAAGTACAGCAGCGGCTTCGACAAACGGCTCCTGAGGATGCAATGTCTTCAAGAGTTATTTTTTGCTCGTAGTTTTGATGAATGAATCGAGTCATTTTCTGAATATTCGTCCATAATTGCACATCGTCGATATCTCCCACCTTCGGTTGCAAGTGATCCCCAATACCAGCGCATAAAGATAGAGCCTCTGAAGTTAAGCGGAACGGATTTGGAGCAAAGTTATTGTGCATTTCAGCATAGATCGATTGAATGGTTAACAATATCTCGTGCTGCCAGGAGATCTGCTCTGCTAGTAATACAAAATCATCCATGTTTGGACCAAACTTTTCTTCCCAGTAATCTCGTATGAACGAACCTTCCCCGATGAGAGAGGGATGGATCACTACAACAATAAATGAACAATTACAATGAGTGTGAGAAAAACCAAAATGCAAACGATGGCTATTCACAAAAATCCCATTTCCTTGTTCTATACTAACGATCTGTCCGTTAACAGAATACTCCATCGAGCCTTCCAGAATATAAATGAACTCTACATCCGAATGCCAATGGGCGGCAGCTGCAAAATTATCAAATTGATTCAAGCTTCCCTTTCGGACATACAAGGGTAGATCAGGTAAATTATAATTCAATCGTTCCGATAAATCAGAAAATACCTCTAAATTTTCCATTAAACAAAGTGCCTCCGATAAATATACGATTTTGATAAAAGTATAGCCAATATTTGTGGAAAGGACAATAAATTTATCCTATCTTGATAATATGGATGGCAACAGAGAGGAGTGGATGTAAGTTAAAAAGAAAAAGCGCATACAGTTAACTACTCCTATGACGCGAGATTTTAACAAGGAATTAATCACGCTTGTCATTCCCATTGCATTACAAAATCTAATCTCAGCCACGGTCATATCAGCTGATGTAGTTATGTTGGGAATGATAAGCCAATCTACAATGTCGGCCGTATCACTAGCGGGACAAATCACTTTTGCATTAACATTGTTTTACATGGGAATGGCTACGGGAGCAGGGATTTTGACTGCACAATATTGGGGGAAGAAAGATGTACAAACCATACAGCGTATTCTCAGCACGGCCTGCTTGTTCTCAATTAGTATCTCTATTTTGTTTTTTTTAGTATCTTTTTTATACCCAGAAACGTTAATGCGTTTTTTTACAAATGATAGTGAATTAATTCGTTATGGTTCAATATTTCTAAAGATGAATTCGTTTTCTTATCTTGCAATGGGTATTTCTCAAATGTATCTCAGCGTGATTAGAAGTATGGAAAATGCAAAACTAAGCGCTTGGATTAGTTCACTATGTTTAATTTTAAACATTTTGTTTAATGCGTTATGCATCTTTGTCCTTTTCCCGGACAGACCTGAAATGGCAATCATGGCGGTAGCTCTCGCTACAGTTCTTGCTCGGTTTATGGAGTTGGGCTGCTGTGTTATTTATTCTGCGACGAGAGGGTCGATTCGTTTTCGTTTTCCCATATGGGATGGTATTCAGCGCAATCTCTTAAAGGATTTCCTGAAATACACCATGCCTGTACAAGGCAATTATATTGTATGGGGAGGGGCACTAACTGCGACTGCCGCAATTATTGGACATGTAAGTGCTGATATGGTTGCAGCGAATTCTGTTGCATCCGTGGTTAAGAATTTAACCATTGTCCTGTGTGGAGGTATTGCTAGTGGAGGATCAATATTGGTTGGGAAATATCTAGGTAAAGGGTAGATCGACAAAGCAAAACAGGTGGGAAGCAGAATGAATCTTTATGCTTTACTATTTGGAATAATAGCAGGATGTACAATTATCCTGATAAAACCGCTTGTTTTCTCTGTAG
This sequence comes from Paenibacillus sp. BIC5C1, assembly GCF_032399705.1. NCBI lineage: Bacteria > Bacillati > Bacillota > Bacilli > Caryophanales > Paenibacillaceae > Paenibacillus > Paenibacillus sp. BIC5C1. Next base: position 3,918,176 of record NZ_CP135922.1, on the reverse strand, counting down.
TAAATCTAAATGCCATATCTCAAAATTACTTGGATGGAATGTTATATATTAGTGCATTTTATTGTATTGCTAAATCCATTAATGCAACCAATATCTCAGGAATATTCACTGCGGGCGGTGACTCTAAGTTTGGCTTTTGGTGTGATTCGATCGTAATGTGGGGTATTATATTACCGCTTGGTTATCTCTGTGCTTTTGTCTGGCACGTATCTCCCCTGGTATTATATATCGTCATAAGTTTGGATGAGATCATTAAGTTGCCACTGGCATTTTACCGTTATCGCCAATACAAATGGCTGAATAATATTACAAGGACTTTTTCACCAGTAGGTTAAATAAATAGATTAAATGCGAGGGGACTAAGGCATGAATATTACAGAACGAATGGCAAGCCGACAATTATTTACTGATCACGATGCGAATTATCCTCAGGAAGCTTCTGATCTGGCTCGGGCTCGTCAACGAGGAAAGGCACTATGTTATGAGATCAATCGCTTACATCCCGATGATATTGACATGCGCAAGGCTCTGATGGAACAACTTTTCGGTAGTATTGGTGAAAATGTTTGGATGGAACCTCCTATTCGGATGTCTTATGGATCAAACACTACAGTAGGTAACAATGTCTATATCAACTTTAATTTAACTGTTGTTGATGACTATAAAGTTACGATTGGAAACGATGTCATGTTTGGTCCAAATGTGACGATTGCTGTAACCAATCATCCAGTGCACCCTGAAAAACGCAAAGAAGGTGGAATGTTCGCTCTACCGGTAGTCATCGAGGATGGCGCATGGATTGGTAGCTGCGCTGTGATTGTGCCAGGGGTTACTATTGGTGCGGGTAGTGTGATCGGTGCAGGAAGTGTGGTGACCAAGGATATTCCTAGTAATGTTATCGCTGTGGATAATCCATGCAGGGTCCTTCGTGAAATCACCGATCATGACAGAGAGTATTACTACAAAAACATGCGTTTCGACCAAGTCGAATGGTAATGGATAACCAAGCAAATAATCAATTCTAACTTAGGCCGACTAGATCTTACCTGGCAAGGAGAGGATAAGAAGAAATGATGCCACTCATTGTTGAAATCATTATATCAGTAAGTATTTTGATCGGTTTATATTGTGTAGTAGGTAGGTTATTGGAGTCCCCACGTGTTGTCAGTTACGCAGAGCATCTAGAAGAACAATTTGAAAAAAATCTTAATCTTTATGAAGACAACACAAAATGAATAATAAGGTATAGGAATTATAGGATAAATTGCTGTTAAACCCTTTTCGTAGGCAAGAGAAAAAAGACATCTGTTAAGATGGACTTAATCTTGCTGAGCGGAGGGTTTTTTTATGGTTTAAAAAGGGGAGATCTGATCAATGGTGTGACCGAAAGGATCAGCATGTATATGGATTGAACTAACGTGTGGGATAGTTTAAGCTTATTCACATTGGTTCATCATAGATCGTATTTAAACACTTTAAAAAGCCGATTCTTTCCTTATGAGGGAATCGACTTTTCTTTAACCAAAAACACGATGACATTTAATTTAAATTGAAATAGGGTGGGGAAAATGGATAAGGGATTTACATTAGCTAGTCAACTATTAACGCTGCTTGATACGGAACAAAGATGGTTTACCTTAGCTGAAGTTGAAAAAAGTTTAGGTATCTCCGATAAAACCATACGTAAGATGGTTGAGGAAATCAGTAAGCAATTACCTCCTACCGTAACTATAGAAGTTTCTAGAGGAAAGGGAATCGTTCTTCAGCGAGATGGACGAAGTGAGACGATAAGTGAAGTGATTTCTTCGATGTTCAGACAAACCGTCTTTTATCGACTGATGAATGTATTGTTCACGAATGTGAACCGACTGTCTGTGGAGGAGCTTGCCGGGGTCATGTTTATGAGTACCTCGTCTTTGAAGAAACTGATTGTGCAATTAAATAATAATGATCTAAAAGCGTATAAGTTACGCATTACGTATTCAACCCCCATGATCAAAGGAAATGAAATGAATATTCGATATTTCTATTGGAAGTTATATTGTGATGCGCATGAATTCACAGGATGGCCCTTTGTGAACGTCGATTATGCTTATATCAATCAGTTAATCACGAATATAGAGAATGAGAAAAACATTGTATATTTTATTAATTCCAAAAGGAGATTATCCTTTTTGTTGGCCATTGTTGTGGAAAGAGTCGCTCAAGGGAAATGCGTAAAGATCGACGAAAGTGCTTACCCCTGGGATAAGGGGATGTTTCATTTACCCGTGAAGTCTCTTGTAAAGCGTCTAGAAGAGAAGTTTTCCATAAATTTTCCCATTAGTGAAATTTGTTTTATGCAATCCCAGGTTAGCCTCAGCCAATATCACTACTATGAAGGATCGGAAATTACACCGATGAAAGAAGTCGAGTTGCATAAAGACAAAGAAGAATATCAAATGGGTAATCTGCTGCTAGAACTACTGGCCAACGTATACCCCAACTTGGAGAAGGAAGAACGATTTATATTGGAGATATACGCATTCTTTGACAAATTATTAATCGATAATGCAATTCCTGAATGGATGATAATTTCACAAAGTAATTTAACAGCATATGTTCAAAAGGAATGCCAGCAGCTCTATCAAGAACTGCAAACCTGCATGCAAACGTGGAGTAAAGCTTATCCTGCCGTCATGTACAATAATTTTCATCTAACCAAGTTAACCTTAATTGTTCGTTCCAGTTTACGTTATAAACAAAAAAGGGCCTTCTTGGTAATTGGAGAAGAATTCTCAATTCGTCATTACATAGCGGATTTGATCAAGAAGGAAATTGGGGATCAGCTGATCATTAATACTTCCATAATGAAAGGACTCTCCGATGAAATGATGCAGCAGCATCAGATTGATTTTGTCATTAGTAATATCCCGGTTGCCTTACAGACCGTGCCTGTTGTTATTATCTCTACGATCCCGTCCAAGAGAGATCTAGACAATATTCGCAAAGAGTTGCTTTTATAATTTGTTCAATTATTTCCCTTACCCTCCGTAAGATTTTGGTCTAGTTTGTTATGCTGAAAAATCTTATGCTCAATGTACTTTCCGAACTGATTTTCTGAAGGCAAGCGGAATAGGTTTCGGTAAGACTTGTTCAACATTGAGAGTAGGGGGCAGATATATGAGTAGGCATTTAGGCGCAAAAAAAGGAGACATAGCGGACATCGTTTTGCTTCCAGGAGATCCTTTACGTGCAAAATTTGTAGCAGAACACTTCTTGGATGAGGTCAATTGTTATAACGAAGTAAGAGGCATGTATGGGTACACCGGATTATACAAGGGCATACGGGTATCCGTTCAGGGAACAGGGATGGGAAATCCATCGATGAGCATCTATGCAACGGAATTGATCGTCGATTATGAAGTGAAGAAATTGATTCGTATCGGTACTTGTGGCGCGATGCAGAAAGAAATTAATATTCGCGATATTATAATAGCCCAATCCGTGTCTTCAGATAGTAATATGACGGATAAGATCTTCCATGGCTGCAATTATGCACCTACAGCAGATTTCTCATTGTTAATGAAAGCGTATCAACAAGCACAAGCTAAACAAGTAAATGTTTTTGTTGGCAACATCTATAACTCCGATGAATTCTACCGTGAGAGCTTAGATCCACTTCACAAGTTTATGGATTTTGGTGTATTAGGGGTAGAAATGGAAAGCACAGCCTTATATACGTTAGCCGCTAAATATGGAGTGAAAGCTCTATCCATTTTGACAGTAGGCAGTCAACTGTTAACACAGGAATATTTAACTCATCAAGAAAGTGAACAATCTTTTTATGAAATGGTAGAAATCGCTCTTAACACAGGCATTGAAAGCTAATCTTATGAAGGGAATACTGTCTGGATTGCAGTGGATGATGTTTATGATTGCAGGTGCAATCGCTGCGCCAATTGCTATCGCAGATTTATATAACCTAACACCTATGGAGACTTCTGGGCTCATCCAGAGCACACTGATTACTCTAGGAATAGCTGGATTTTTACAAGGTGTCATCGGCCACAAATTCCCTATTCATGAAGGTCCAGCCGGGTTATGGTGGAGCATTTTTACCATTTACGCGAGTTTAGTAGGGGTATTATATACATCAAATATTGCTGCTCTGCAAGCTTTAAGTGGCGGAATGATCTCTAGTGGAGTTTTATTTATCCTCATTTCAGCTTTTAAGCTAATGGATAAAATCGCTCGTCTATTTACGCCAACGGTCACTTTTATATATTTGCTCTTATTGATCTTTCAATTAAGCGGTTCTTTTATGAAAGGTATGATGGGGATCACGTCAAGCCACACCTTGTTAGATGTTAACGTGTTCTTGCTGAGCGTGATTGTGATTTGCATTACCTTTGGGTTAGGGAACAGTCGCTTTGTTTTGCTGCGCCAATTTTCAGTAATAATCAGTATATTGATAGGCTGCTTATTGTTTGTCATATGCGACAAGATGCCGATGATTTCACCGGCGGATACACTATTTAAGCTGCCCCAATTATTCCCTTTTGGAAGACCGAGATTTGATAGTGGGACAATCACGACTGCCTTTCTATTAACACTATTATTAATAACCAATGCGCTTGCATCCATTCGGTTGATGGAGACCGTTCTGAAACAAAAGAAATTGGATCATAGCCGGTATTTGCGTGCTGGATTTACTTCTGGCATTACACATTTTATTGGTGGCAGTTTCGGAGCAATTGGCTCAGTGCCTATTTCGGGAGCAGCGGGATATGTGGAACAAACAGGGATGAGGGAACAGAAATCGTTTTTAATTGGATGCATCTTAGTCATCTCTGTATCCTTATTTCCGCCAATAATGAACGTAATATCCGGTATTCCAGCGCCTATAGGCTATGCCGTTACATTCGTCATCTTTGTGAAAATGGTTGGATTATCGCTGATGGAATTGAAGAAGGTTCTTCACGAAGAACGAACTTTTGTTGTTAGCGGAGTTTCTCTTTTAGTGGGTGTGGGTTTAATGTTTATTCCTACATCCGCTACGAGCCATTTATCTCCGATTGTAATAGCCATTTTGAATAATGGGTTAATTTGCGGAAGTCTATTGGCGATTATTTTGGAACAAGCGTTAATGTGGAAAGATGCAAATCGATAGAGGATTCCAAAAAAATGTATCGCTAATTTGGAGGGTTAATTATGCATTATCTAATTTCTGTTGTTGGTCTGGTTATTGTTCTATTATTGGCCTGGCTTGCGAGTAATAATAAGCAGAAAATCAAATATCGTCCAATCATCATAATGATTGTTATTCAGTTAGGTTTGGGATTGATTATACTAAAAACGAGTATAGGCGAATTCTTAATTAAAGGGTTTGCGGATAGTTTTTCGAAATTACTTGGATATGCCAACGAAGGAACAAACTTTGTTTTTGGTGGCATTGCCAATGAAGGAGCTCATACCTTTTTCCTGTTTGTGTTGATGCCAATTGTTTTTATGTCAGCATTAATAGGGATTCTGCAACATTACAAAATACTGCCGTTTATTATCAAGTATATCGGTTTGGTGCTAAGTAAAGTAAACGGCATGGGGAAATTGGAATCTTATAATGCGGTTGCAGCCGCAATTGTAGGACAAAATGAAGTGTTTATATCTGTGAAAAATCAGCTGGGATTATTACCAAAACATCGCTTGTATACATTATGTGCATCTGCAATGTCCACGGTATCCATGTCCATTGTTGGTTCATATATGACGATGCTGGAACCTAAATATGTAGTAGCTGCATTAATATTAAACCTGTTCGGCGGCTTTATCATTGCATCCATCATTAATCCGTATGAAGTTACAGCTGAAGAAGATATTGTTGAAGTTCAGGAAGAGGGCAAACAAACGTTTTTTGAAATGCTGGGCGAGTATATTATGGATGGCTTTAAAGTAGCCATAGTGGTTGGGGTAATGTTAGTTGGTTTTGTTGGAATTATTGCTTTAATTAACGGAGTTTTCAGCGGCATATTTGGTATTTCGTTTCAAGGAGTTCTAGGATATGTTTTTGCACCAATTGCCTTTATGATCGGTGTTCCATGGCATGAAGCGGTTCATGCGGGAAGTATCATGGCCACGAAGCTAGTTGCAAATGAATTTGTTGCCATGCTTGACTTTGTTAAGATTCAAGACGGTTTAAGTGGGCGCACTACAGCCATTGTTTCCGTTTTTCTAATCTCATTTGCTAACTTTGGATCCATTGGTACGATCGTGGGTGCAGTAAAAGGTTTGAATGAAAAACAGGGGAATATTGTTGCCCGCTTTGGATTGAAGCTGTTATATGGGGCTACACTTGTAAGCGTTTTATCCGCTATAATTATCGGTATAATATTTTAGTTGAATCTCGTTTCATTTGTATTCGATTTAACTCGAAATGGAGCTGTTCCAAAAGGACGGTTGATGTCGAGGGATATAAAAAAATTCAATTAAAGTCGCTAATTTTAGCGGCTTTTTTCGTCTGTTTACTCAAATTCGGGACGACGAATTGGATACCATGGTCGCAAAAGAACATCAAGGGTATTTGGCTGGACTTAACTCCGCTTTTACCAGCCTTGGCAATATCATTGGGCCGATAGTAGCTGGACTGATGTTTGATATTAATGTTAACTACCCTTATGTGGTTGCCGGAATCATCCTTATTCTTTGCTTTGGGCTTACTCTGCGTGCAGGAGTCAAGCATGTACAGCGTGCACGTGTTTAATGATTTTCAGAAGAACGATGCCAGTAATTCAATTCATACAAATTTGAACATTCTACTGCTATAATCAGATTACTTTTAACCCCAAAAATGATTGACGGGAAAATATTAGCGTTTGGAGTGTTGGTTAATGGGAAGAGAATTAGTTGTGAATGAAAATATGTATGGTTATGTGGAGAACAGGAAATTTCAAAACCTATTATTACGGAATACTGTTCTTTTCATGAAAAGGGTAGTATTTTCCCTCCTCATTGGCATGAACAACTTATGATTTTATATATTGAAAAAGGAAAGATGATTCTCCAGGCTGGTAATCAACAGATAACAGGAGAGCAAAGTTCAATTTTAATTGTGAACCCTAATGTAATTCACTCAGGGGAAAATATAAATTCGGAATTAGCATATTATTTATTCAAAATTGACCTTTTATTGCTTTTAGGAAACCAGCCTGATTTACAACAATCCATATACACTGATCTGCTCTTAAAGAATCGATTTCTGTTTGAGGAGAAGATTACGGAGGATGAATTTATCCTTGGCAGTATACAGAAAATGATTCAAGAGTATGAAGGGAAGAAGGAAGGATTTGAACTTGTTTTAAGGGGATTAACCTATCAAATATTGACTGATCTTATTCGATCTTATACGAAGAAAATACCAGAGCAATCAGAAATAGACATCCAATATAGAAAACTATGTCAAATTAAGTCAGCTATTAAACATATGGAGAAGCATATTTCCGAAAAAATTACATTAAATGATCTTTCAAAGGTTTCTCATTTAAGTCCAGTCCATTTTTCAAGAGTTTTTAAAACGGTGTCAGGCTTCTCGCCGATGGATTTTCTAAATCAGATGCGTGTTCAAAAAGCAGCACAGCTTTTGATAACCACGGATAAAACGATTATTGAAATCGCATTGGAAGTAGGTTTTAATGACGGTAACTATTTTAGTAGAATCTTTAAAAAATTAAAAATGAAACTCCTAGCAATTTTAGATGCAAATTTCTAAATCGCTAAGTTCATTCATCTCTTCTTACACAGTTAACTGAGCAAGAACTTTAATGCTCGTACAGAAGATAAGTACTAATGCTCTGAGATAATATTGTGCTACATTGTGTTGCTATTATCCATGCCTCAAAGATTTCATGATGATAAATTATATAAGTAAAAGAAAATCATGAAATTTAAAGAGAAGAGGAATAGAAATGAAGATTTTTGTTACGGGAGCAACCGGGTTTGTAGGTTCTGCTATTGTTCAAGAATTAATTCGTGCGGGTCATGAGGTGCTTGGGCTTGCTCGATCAGAAGCAGCTGCTCAATCTCTTATCGGAATAGGTGCACAAATTCATAGAGGCGATATGGAAGACCTAGATAGTTTGCGCAGTGGAGTATCGACGGCTGATGCAGTTATTCATACTGCATTTAATCACGATTTCTCAAAATTCAAAGAGAACTGTGAGAAGGATAAGAGGGCTATTGATGCTATGAGCTCTGTTTTAGCTGGTTCAGACCGTCCGCTTATTATTACATCTGCCCTGGCAGTTCTTCCAAAGGGGAAACGCGTAACCGAAGATACGTTGCCAATGTTCGGGCCAAATGCCAATCCTCGTATCGCTTCAGAAGAGGCAGCAGTGGTAGCGATGGAGAAAGAGGTTAACGTTTCTATAGTTCGGCTTCCGCCTTCCGTACATGGAAATGGTGATCGTGCTTTTATTCCAACACTAATTGATTTAGCTCGTAATAAAGGTGTTTCGGCTTTTATTGGAGAAGGAATTAATTGTTGGCCGGCGGTACACAGGCTTGATGCTGCTCAACTATTTAGGCTGGTTCTGGAGAACGAAACAACAGGAGTATATCACGCAGTTGCAGAGGAGGCTGTAGCTTTTAAAGAAATAGCTGCTGTGATAGGGGAAAGACTTAACGTTCCTATTAAAAGCATAGCTCGCGAGGAAGCTAACAACCACTTCACGTGGTTCACTCATTTTGCTGAAATGGATCTAGCTTCCTCAAGTGAAAAAACGAAAGAAAAGTTAGGATGGAAACCCAAACAGCATGGGCTTCTTAATGATATAGATAGCCTGAACTATTTTAAATTATAAAGGCAATAAGCAATTGATGAATATTATGTTCAATTCCGTAATGACCGATCTCCATACATTAATTTTGTTAGGGAATATATACGATTTCTAAAGATGCTCACCAAAGCAGGACAATCCAGGAACTGTGTGGAATAAATATACAACTTTACTGAATTTGGAGGTCCTAGAATGGCTTTTCCGACACATATTGTCTCAGCAGGTGGGATTGTAGAAGATGGGAATGGGAATATTCTATTAGTAAAAGCCCATGACGATGGTTGGGTGTATCCTGGTGGTATAACTGAAGTTGGAGAAAATCTGATTGATGGCGTGATTCGTGAAATTAAAGAGGAAAGCGGAATAGATGCGGAGGTGAACCATTTAATTAATGTTGTTTCGAATACAGCGATACATAAATGGTATGACGGTGTAACTGATGTTCCTACAAAAGTTATGTTTGATTTTGTGTGCAAAGCTGTAGGTGGAGAGTTAGCTACTTCTGATGAAACGAGCGAATGTAGGTGGGTTCCCAAGGAGAATGTTCTGGATTGGATTACATTACCCGCCATCCGCATGCGTTATGAAGCTTATTTGAACTTTAGTGGTTCTGTGAATTATATGGAATACGTCACTGGGACGATGTCAGAATGTGATGTCAAGGTTCAAAGGCGTGTGTAAATTGTACAAGGTTGTGTTTTAAAAAATTTTGCACTAACGAGTGACGATAGCTAAATAAAATGAAGAGGCAGCTAATCAACGTGATTAGCTGCCTTTGTTCAACTAGCGAGCAGCTTACAAGGACAATCATTAAAAAATAATTTAAATTACCTAGTCTTATATCATACTAATTAACCATGTGATTGATGTATAGCTGTGATAATATGTCTAAATGTACTTACAACTGAATAGGCAAACCTATGGAAACGTAGGGACGCAAAGCTACAGGGACTAAAGTTTCAAGTTTTATGACAATGTCAGCCAGTTGCCAAAGAGTATACGATGCTTTTTGTTATTTGAAGTTTATAAAAGGTGAAGATTTCATCTTTTAATATCTTCGCGTGATAAAACTACTCTTAAGGGTAGTTTTTTTTGCGCTATTTTAGGTCAGTTGTCATAACTATCATTCATCAGGAGGAAACAATCATGAAAAAAATGCTTGCAATCGCTACATCTGCAGCACTACTCGTTACCCTGTCAAGTGAAGCAGGGTATGCTGCAGCAAGTCAACCATCCAGTGTTTCTAATGCTACTGTCACAAACAAGGCAGGGGATCGCGGCACTATTGTACCGACTGTGGCATTCGTTAAACCGTTTGATTTATACGGAAAAGACATTTTAAATGCTTATAATGATGTCTTTAAAATGAACACTACTCATATTAAGTCAATCACTAATAATGGGGGGAACTACTCAAGTTCTACCATAAATAAGGCGATTGATGGAGAACTAAATACACACTGGGAAACAGGTAAACCCAATTCTTCAACTTTTACAAATGAGGTCGTATTTCTATTGGATGAAGCGACTACATTGGATAGAATTGTGTATGCTGCTAGACAAACTGGAGCTAAAGGAAAAGGATTCGCTCAAGAGTTTGAGATTTACAGTTCTATGACGGATGCAGGTGATGATTTTACGTTAGTAACCTCGGGGGAGTATAAAGGTTCAACAGGTGACGTCGTTGAAATGAAATTTGCGCCAACAGCATTTAAGCGAATCAAGTTTGTCTTCAAGAAGGCAAATCAAGACTGGGCGAGTGCGGCGGAGTTTGCTTTTTATAAAAAAGATGCTGTGTCGGATAAGATGAACAAACTATTTACGGATAATACATATAGTCAGGTTAGCGGGGAGTTTAACACAGTAGAGAAAATAACTTCTTTGGAAAATGAGGCAGTTGCTCATCCTTTATATTCTCAGTTTAAAGCTCAGCTTGATTTAGCCCAAAAGATCGTGAGCGGTGAACTACAGACCGAAGGGTTAATCATTACTGCTGAACAACATGGCGATATGAAGAAGCATGCACAGCAAAACTTAAGATTTAGTATGGGCACCAATAACCAGCCTACCGGACTTATAGCCATGCCGGGCGATACGATCAACGTATATGTAGATGTCAGTTCTACTGATCAAGTACCTTCATTAATCTTTTCGCAGCAAGAAGGCGCTTGGAATAGCTGGGCAAAAGGGGTGCAATTGCGACCTGGAAAAAATACGATCGTGGTACCTGAGAATCCTACAACCAGCGCATACGCGCATGATGTAACGAAAGGTGGACCAATCTACATCGTTAACCCTTATACATCGGAAGAGCAAGGGCAAGCGCCTCGTATCCGTTTTGAAGGTGCGGAACGATTCCCGATGATGACGCAAGACACAGATCCGGCCGAATTTAAAGCCTTATTGAACGATTATAAACAAAGATTAGACGCAGATAAAACAGCCCATCCCAACGTAAAAGACCGTGAAATGATTGACGTGGTTGAAATGGTGAGCAATCGTATTATTTTCACAGGTACCACTACACAAGCCTACAATGCGTTTATTACAAAGAACCAAAATCCTCTAGATACTTTAACGGGTTATGATGTATGGATTAATCGATTATTTGATTACTTTGGTCTGGATGGCCGCAATGTTAATCATGACCCTAAGCTTATTCGAGAGAATATTAGATTAATGCAACCGTATGGTGCAATGTATGCAGCAGGTGACCATACCGGAATTCAGGCTGAGACCGTAGCTTTGATGCTGGAGGATTTCAGTAAGGTATATCCTGGTTGGGGTTTATCACACGAAATCGGACACCGCATGGCTGTAGGAGAACGGGAGTACGGTGAGGTTAGCAATAACATGTTACCCATGTTGTTGTCCGTAGAGCGTAATTCCATAGATACACGCATCCCATTCGAATCTGATATTTATAAATATGTTATCCAAGAAAATAAAGTAGCAATGGAACAGCAAGGTCTTTTTGCGAGACTCGGCGCATTTTGGCAATTGGAATTGGCCCATCCTGGGTACTGGGCGCAGTTAAATAGTCTATATCGAGATCGTAAAGTATCTCTTCCTAATGGCGAGAGCTCCAGACAACAATATTTAGTAGAATTCTCTTCAGAAGTATTAGGTCAGGATTTGAGCAGCTTTTTTGCTAGACACGGTTTTACAGTCAATCCCGAGACAAAATTGAAGGTAAGTAAATATCCGGCGTCCAATAAGTTGTGGTATTTAAATAATTCGGTTGTCTCTTATGAAGGAACTGGAATGGCTACAAAAAATGTTCCTATCCACGTCAATATCAGCTCGAATGAAGCAGTGAAAACGAATACGTTAACCTTTAATATGGATAAAGCATACAAGGAAGATTTTCTGGGTTATGAAATATACCGGGACAATGTCTTGGTTGGATTTACGGCTAAAAATCAATTTATAGACAACAATATCGATGGGACGCAAAACTATACCTATAGAATCGTTGGTTATGACAAAAGATTGAACACCCTAAGTCCGGTAGAGGTTAAAGCATTCAAACCAACGCTATCGGTTGAAGAGCATATTACACTCAAGCTGAACCAGGCTTTTAATCCGATTAACTACGTTAGTGCGACGAATTATCAAGGTCAAGATATTGTGAATACTGTTACTGTAAAATCGAATAACGTGGATATCACGACAAAAGGAAATTATGAGGTTGTCTATGAAATCAAGAATGAAGGGGCTACCGAAACCAAGACTGCACATGTCACTGTAACCAGTGATTATGTGTATGCTTCGGATCTGGATACAGCATCAGCTACGGTTGGCTGGAGCTCCTTGCGAAAGGATTTGGCACCATCAAGCAGCGGAATCACTTTAATAAGACAAGGTCTACCTGCAGCGTATGCTAAGGGATTAGGTGTTCATGCCAATTCTGAAATTGTATATAACATTGAAGGCAAAGGCTATGACTATTTTGAAAGTTATATCGGCATCGATCAAGCAATGAAAGGCAATGCAGCTTCCTCTGCAACGTTTGAAATTTACGTTGATGGGGAACGGAAATTTAGCAGTGATGTGTTCAAATCGAGTACAGAACATGAATTTATACAGATCTCTGTCACAGGCGCAAGAGAAATTAAGCTCGTAACAACCGATGCGAATCATAATGGAAATACAGCGGATCACACGGTCTGGGCAGATGCCAAGTTCCTTGTATTAAATAGTGTGCCAACACTTACGATACCAAAATCGATATCGACTAAAGTAGGACATACCCTCCCAATCATTGAACTTTATACTGCCGTGGATGCTGAGGATGGGGATTTAACTTCTAATGTCGTGGTTTCTGGAAGAGAACAAGTGAACTTCAATAGAGTTGGGAAATATCCCATTACCTATACCGTAACGGATAGCGATGGAAATACAGTTACGGGAACTCGTACGATTGCAGTAGTTAACATGGAAGATTACAAGTATTTGACCGATTATGATTGGACTTCTACAAAAAATAGTTATACTGCTCCGCATAAGGATATTTCAATCAGTAATCATGCTTTGAGATTAACGGATGAGAATAATCGTGAAGTAATCTATGACAGGGGCATTGGAGCGCATTCGAACTCTACAATTGTGTATGATTTAAACGATAAGGATTATAATTACTTCACGTCATATGTGGGTGTAGATCGGCAGATGTATGGTTCTGTTGGTTCGGTAAGCTTTGAGGTTTATGTGGACGGGGAGAAGAAATTCGACAGTGGCATGATGAACTCCAAAGATCCTCAAAAATTCATTGATGTAGACATTAACGAAGCGAAAGAGCTTAAATTAGTTGTAACCGACGGCGGAAATGGCAATGGATCTGATCATGCCACATGGGGAGATACAAAGCTACATTTTGTCAACACGGATAAACTGTTTACTGGAGATCTGGAACACGCCGTAACAGAGGCTGAAGCGATTAATCTTAATGGGTACACAGAGGAGAGTGCTACGGCGCTCACCGCTAGCTTATCCGCCGCCGAGGCGGCCTTGGTTAATAAGGAAGTTACGCAAGATGAAGTGGATACAGTACTAGCAGCATTACGGACAGCAATGGCTGGATTAACCGAAGTTGATTTAACTGCGCCGATTGTCATACAAGATGATTATTTAAGAGATTCTATTAAGACAACATTAGGAATAGCGGGAGATCTAACCCATGGCGATATCCTGAAGTTGAAATCACTTAATAGTAAATCTGGAAGAATTGAATCCCTAGATGGGTTGCAGTACGCAAATAACCTAGTGACGTTAGATATCACGGGCAATGCAATTACGGATTTCTCTCCATTAAAAGGGTTAACCAAACTCAATCAATTGATAGCAAACCCTCAAATCGTCCAAGTAGGAGAGCTGAAGGGCTCCGTCATTGAAATTACTAATCTGGTTACAGGGATAGATGGTAATAAAGTGATCCCCTATTCAGCAAGTGTTAGAAACAACAAAACGTTTAAAGAGACCCTGGTAGATGTGAGCAACTGGCAGCAGACTCCTGAGAAGTTTACTGTAGATATATCTAATGAAGAAAAAGGATACTATACATTGAACTTGGCGTATGAGGTTGAAGGTAATCTTATCGGACTGATCTATTTGATTAATAATTATTAGACTGTGAAAGGGTTCCAGAAAAACCGCTGCGTTAGCGGTTTTCTCTATTTCTATTTTAACGGTACAGGTTCTCCTTCAAAATGGATATTTCTGACGGGAAAGAAGAAACATTCTTTACTGTTCATTCTAAAAGGATAAGATAAGCAAGCCGGATTGAACCACATCGACTCGTTATGGCGCCTATGACACGAAGTCGAGTACATGAAAATGGAACGCCTGGAGAGCTGGCTGCACTTTATTACGCTCAGCGTGCCACCATGGAACTCCTGATTACGGAAGGTACACAACCTTCTGGTGATGGACAAAAAGGCGTTAAAAAAAGTGTCGACGGGTCACTCTGAGGGTAAAGTGATTCTGTCATTCTAAAAGTAATAAAGAATAGCCCCTGTTAACGCAGGGGCTATTTTGTTTTCATAGGTCTTTCATTAAGATATGGTTAGCCTTTCGTATAAATCTTTCTTGTGGAGCGCAGAATATCGTTATCTATGAGAATTCGTATTCAGAGTAACCACAGGGAGGAAGCAGAATGAGTTCACAAATAATCAAGGGACAGGATGAACCGTTAACCGGACATGTTTCTGTGGACGAAGCTGCGTTACGCTCCATTTTTTCGGGTTGCTCCGATATTATTTTTCATTCGTTTCAAACGGCCTTGGGCACTTCCGCCCTCTGTATCTACTGCCTCGGACTCTGTGATACAGAACGACTTGAGCGCCAAGTGCTCGCTCCATTACAAGAAACCGGTAAATATGTTACCCCAGTAAATGAATTAAATTTCTTCGGTAACGATTCCGTTCAACCTCAGGAAGGGCTTCAATACTTTTCCTTTGGACATATAGACAAACGTATTAAACTTCCGCCGACCCAAGTTCCGCTCTCCTCCATCCAGAATGTGCACACTGTCGGTCAGGCGGTAGAGTCCATATTGGATGGTCAAGCTTTGCTGATTCTGGAAGGAGAAGCTTTGGCCACCGTATATCCCCTCTACAAAGCAGCTAATCGAACGCCGGAGGAGCCGGCGGCGGAATCAACGGTTCGTGGTTCCCGTGACGGATTCACGGAATCGTTAGCGACTAATCTCTCTTTACTGCGAAAACGGGTGAAGACATCAGACCTTAAGCTGAGGGCGCTTACCATTGGAGAGTACACAAGTACCAATGTTGCACTTGCTTATATGGAAGGGATTATTGATCCGAAGCTGGTCAAAGAGGTAGAGTCACGCCTGAGTCAGTTAAAGATTAAGGATGTATTAGAGAGTCAGTACATTGAGGAGGGCATCATTGACCAGCATTATTCCCCTTTTCCCCAGATGATTGCGACAGAACGACCGGACGTGGTTGCCTCCAATCTATTGGAAGGCCGCTTCGCCCTGCTGGTTGACGGGACCCCTTTCAGTCTGATCGCACCTGTAACGATTTTTTCCATGCTGCAATCTCCAGAGGATTATTATCAAAATATGTTTATGGCTGTATTTGTTCGCTGGCTCCGGTATTTCTTTTATGTGCTGTCGCTTTTACTACCATCCGCTTATGTTGCCATAACAACTTTTCATCAGGAAATGATTCCAACGGTATTAATGTTGAGCATCGCCCGGGCAAGGGAGGAGATCCCTTTTCCCGCATTAGTGGAAGCACTCATTATGGAAATCGCCTTTGAAGCACTGCGCGAGGCAGGTGTGCGATTGCCCAAACAGGTAGGGTCAGCCGTTAGTATCGTAGGCGCTTTAATTATCGGTCAGGCTGCTACAACTGCTGGCATCGTATCAGCTCCCATGATTATCATCGTGGCAATTACGGGGATAGCCTCCTTCATGATCCCCCGTTATGCGGCCAGCATTGCAACCCGGCTGTTACGATTCCCGATGATGTTGCTGGCCGGGACATTAGGACTTATAGGTGTGATGCTTGGTGTCATTCTCATTGTCATTCACTTAAGCAGTCTGCGATCATTCGGCACGCCATACCTGTCTCCCGTGGCCCCTACGTTCAGCCGAAAGCTGAAGGATGTGTGGTGGCGTCCGATGCCTTGGAGCAAGCAGAAATAAATGCAATTAACTTCAAGAAACAGGGGGTCTTATCTTATGTTAACGGATAAAGGAAAAATATCCGTCACTCAACTGGCGTTCTTGATGTTTCCTGCCATACTTGCTACAGCGATACTGTCGGTTCCGGGCATTACGATGCATTACGCAGGGCATGACATGTGGATGTCCCCGTTTTTGGGCTCAATGGTTGGAATGCTCGCCATTGGCATATCTTTGGGGTTGGATCGTATGTATCCAGGGAAGACACTGATTCAATCAAGCCTGCTAATTCTGGGGCGCTGGCCGGGCAAGATCGTTGGCCTACTCTATTTGACTTTTCTTCCTCATCTGACCGGACTGATCATTCGGGAATATGGTGAATTTATTGTATATAACGCACTTCCCCGGACACCGATGTTTGTGGTGATGGGAACGATGGTAGTTGTATGTGCCATTAATGTCCGTTTGGGAATTGAGGTGGTTGGACGAACCTCCCAAGTGTTTGTAACGTTGTTTATTGTCTTGCTGGCTCTCATCTTTGTTCTGCTCATTGGTGAGCTTCACCCTGCCGAGTTTTTTCCTTTTATGGAGAAAGGGTTTGTACCTATACTGAAAGGCGCACTTGCACCTGCTGCCTGGTTTAGCGAATATATTGTATTGGCCTTTTTGCTTCCGTATGTAAACAGAAGGAAAGGGATAGGCAGAACGATGCTTGGTTCTCTCATTTTCACAACTACAGCTATGACCGTAACCAATCTGTTTTGCCTTTTTCTGATTGGAGATTTGACGGACACCTTCGTATTTCCAGTACTGATTGCTGCACGTTATATTACTATAGCGGATTTCCTGCAGCATATTGAAGCCATTATTATTGCAATATGGATTTTCGGGATTTTTATTAAGATTTCCGTCTTCCTTTACATTTTTGCGACATCTATGGCAGAGTGGCTCGGTCTGAAAGACTATAAACCGCTCGTATCTCCACTGTCTTTCCTGTGCATGGTGTATGCATATTGGATCGTTACTAATGGTGGCGGAGGGATTGCAAGTTTAGTCAGTGCTTCGGCCAACGTCTACACCATGATGTTCCTCTTGGTAATCCCGGGTCTGATATACATGGCTGCACTTTTGAAGAAGATCTGGAAGCCTGGAAGTAAGGATGGAGCTCGCAAATGAAAAAACATCGACTATGGATAGAAAGAGTTGGATTGATCTCAATGTTGTGCAGCTTACTGTTGACTGGCTGTTGGGACCGGACAGAGATTAACGATTTGGCAATTGTTCTGGCTACCGGCGTTGACTATGTTGACGAGAAGGTACAACTGACGGCTCAAATCTTTATTCCTCGCAAGGGAAGCGGGGGAGCAGAGAGTGGTAGCAGTGGAACAAGTGCAAGTGGTGTGACGATGACTCGCACAGCGGAAGGGCAGACCATCGCTGAAGCATTAAATCGCCTGCAAAGGAAGGTCGCTCGCAACATGTTCTGGGGGCATTGCGAGGTCATTGTTATTAGTGAGCAGGCAGGTAAAAACGGAATTCGTGAATATATCGATTTTTTACTCCGTTATCCTCAGTTCAGGGAGCATGCATATGTTTTTTCCAGCAGTGAGGCTGCAAAGGATGTGCTTGCCATTCTTGATCCTCTGGAGAGAAGCTCGGCAGAATCATTACGTGAAATGGCGAACATGAAGTTGGGCACGCGTGTGACTGTTCTACAATTGGCACAATCCATTGAAGGTCCATCCCGATCCGCCATTTTATCCCGAATGCTGATTCTGCCAACAGAACCAGGGCAAGACAGGCTTGCGACCACACCCTATCTCAAAGGATTAAGCTTGTATAAGAACGATACATATGTCAAAACGGTTCAAGAGCCTCTTAGCCTTGGGGTTCTGCTCCTCTCCAACGAATTGGACAACATTATTATGCCTGTTGAGGTAAAACCTTCAAAAGGATCATTTTCCATCCGTGCGGTCGATGTCAAAACCGTTCTGGTTCCACATATTCGGAATCAAGAATGGACTATGGAGATTCATATTCATTCCAAAGGTGAAGTGGTATTAAATACAACGGATGATGATTTGACAGACCCTTCCAAAATGGCCAAGCTTCAGCAGGCCTGGACGGATCGACTGAAAGAATTAGCGGAGAAGGCACTGCAGATGTCACAGAAGGAGTTGAAAAGCGATTTTTTTAAATTCGCTACACAGTTTCGCAGATATTACCCGCATCAATGGACAATACATCAGCAAGAATGGGAGAAAATATACTCTGAAATGAACGTGAATATTGACGTGAAAGTAGCTATTGTCAGTACAGGCAAATCCATTGGACCTCAAGGAATACCGGAGCAAAGTGCATATTAGCGGTGCCGTATTTAAATCCTAAAACTTAAGGGAGGGGTGAATGAGTGAGATTGGCATCGGTACTTGGCATCATGTTACTCGCCTCAGGTATCATATATGGCGAATGGCTCAGCACCAAACAAAAAAGAGCAAGAGTGCCTGTCGCGGGAATTACGGTTGCAGCGGTATTTCTTGCTATTGTAATACTTTTCTTGCCCAACGTTCCCGGTCCCACTCAGGTAATCAAGCTGATATTTGGAAAGGTTGACAAACTGATGAAATGAGATTCAGTTAATGAAATACTTTAATAGGTTAGAATCGTGAATGTTCAAGGTTAGTATTATTCATTTATTTACTTCCAGAGCTGACGTAGAATGAAACAGCATAACCCAACGAAACAAACCTGAAATGCGCATCGCTTGGGAATACTGAATGCTTTGGAGGCTATAACATGAATACCGATAAAATCTGGTTCGACCGCTCGGCTGAAACCTGGGAGGAAGCATTGCCAATCGGAAACGGAACACTCGGGGGAATGGTTTTTGGCAAGGAGCAGATTGAGAGAATCCAGTTAAATGAGGATAGTCTGTGGTACGGGGGGCCAATGGACCGAAATAACCCGCACGCTCTTCAGCATTTAAATGAGATTAGAAACCTTATATTAGAAGGGCAAATCAGCGCAGCAGAGGAGCTGGCTTCTGTGGCTCTGATCGGTGTGCCTGACGGGCAGCGTCACTATGAGCCCTTGGGTGATTTGTATATTGAAATGAAGCATCCTCAGGAAGAGATCAGCAGCTACCTTCGACATCTGGATCTTCATCGAGGCACGGTACATGTTGAATATATATCGGGACAGACCACATATCGCCGTGAGTATTTTTCCAGTTTTCCGGATCAGGTTCTGGCGGTGCGTCTGCAATCAAACGAGCCTGGAAAACTATCCTTTTCTACGTTGTTTGGCAGGGGGACCGTACTTGAGCCGACCCCCTGGTCCGATATTCTTAAACATCCGGTAGGCTTTCAGGCATACCTGGATCGGATTGAACATCGGGGAACAGACGGTTTAATCATTCGCGGCAGAAGTGGCGGGGAAGATGGCATTCGTTTCTGTTGCGCGATCCGGGTGATCGCGGAGGGAGGGCAGCTCCATTGTGCCGGCGGCAGCATTTCATTAGAGCATGGAGATGCAGCTACCCTTCTGGTATCTGCTTGTACTGATTTCAGAATACCTGCGAACCAGATGGAAGTAGAATGTATGCGAAGAATTCAATCAGCATCAGCCAGGCCTTACATTGAATTGGTTGCCAATCATGTCTCGGACTACTGTGCTTTATTCAACAGAGTAGAATTGAATCTGGACAGTGAAGATAACAACGACATGTGGTCCTTGCTGCCGACGGATCAACGACTGGAACGACTTCAATCCGGAGGGCATGACCCGCAGCTTATGAGTCTGTACTTTCAGTTTGGTCGTTATTTGCTCATTGCGAGCAGCCGCCCGGGTTCATTGCCAGCCAACCTCCAGGGGATGTGGAGCAAGGACATGCTTCCGATCTGGGACAGTAAATATACCATTAACATTAATACACAGATGAATTATTGGCTTGCCGAAAGCTGCAACCTTTCTGAATGCCACATGCCCTTGTTTGATTTTATCGAGAGAATACACCTGAGAGGAACGGAAACGGCAGAAAAAATGTATGGTTGCAGAGGATTCATGGCACATCACAATTCCGATATTTGGGCAGATACAGCTCCTCAGGATGTATGCGTGACTTCCACGTTTTGGACTATGGGGGCGGCATGGCTGTCTTTGCATTTATGGGATCATTATGATTACACAAAAGATATACACTTTCTGGAGAAGGTTTACGGAACGATAAAAGACGCTGCTTTATTTCTTCTCGATTTTCTAATTGAAGATCCTGACGGAAATCTGGTCATATGCCCATCGTCCTCACCGGAGAACCGGTACATGTTGAGTAATGGTGAATCCGGGGCTTTATGTTATGGGGCTTCCATGGACAACCAAATCGTAAGGGAGCTGTTTATGCGTTGTATTGACTGTACTCGTATTTTGCAAACGGATCAGGCATTCGCGGAATCTTTAATCAGGGCAATGGCCCAAATACCGAAGCCTGCTATTGGAAAACATGGCCAGATTCAGGAGTGGAGTATTGATTATGATGAATTGGAACCGGGTCACAGACACATCTCCCATTTATTCGCTCTCCACCCGGGATCACAGATCACGTTGCAATCAACTCCCAAATTAGCCAGAGCCGCCCGGGTTACTTTGGACCGAAGGCTAAAGCACGGCGGGGGACATACCGGATGGAGCAGGGCATGGATTCTCAACATGTGTGCCCGACTGGAAGAGCCTGAACTGGCCTACAATCATATGTTTGAACTTTTGCGCTCCTCCACTTTACCGAATCTCTTCTGCAATCATCCCCCGTTTCAAATTGATGGGAATTTCGGCGGAACGGCAGGCATCGCAGAGATGCTTCTTCAGAGCCATGGGGGTGAAATTCGCCTGCTTCCTGCTTTACCCGCTGTCTGGTCCAAAGGTTCGTTTCGGGGTTTGCGGGCACGCGGGGGATTCGAGGTGGATCTGGCATGGGAGGAAGGACAGCTTGTTCAAGTGGAAATCCGTTCCGTGGAGCAAACAGATGTGATCGTATCCTATCGGGATCAGAACATAAGCTTAAGCTTTCCGAACCCTGATTATCTTATTAAATTAGATGAAAATCAGATGGGTAAGCTAAGAGGAGTAAAACGATAATGGAGGAACAGGGAAGTATAAATGAACTGAAATTGAAATGAAAACTTCCGAAGTTGGACCTTGAGTTGCTTGACGTGCTCAAGGTCATTTTTTTGTGTTCATACGAACATATCATTATTTATCCTATGAATAAATCCTTTTACTAACGCAAATAATTTTTGGAGTTAGTAAAGGAGGATCAGTATGGATAGCAGTGAAAATTCTCAAGACACGCAACCGGTGGAGACCCCGTTTTCATCCAATCTGGATGCCAACATTGCTTTTATTCGGAAGGAATTGGGGTATAGCAGTGATCTGATTGTTAGAGAATTGAAAACAAATGAGCAGGCTGATTTGTATGCATGTCTGATATACATTGATGGATTAACGGATACCCAGGATATCCATGAAAGTATTTTGAAGACACTGAACACTAAAGGTTTTTCCAAACAACGAAATTCCAACGCTGACTTATTCTCTTTAGTGAAAAATGCGATTGGCACACAAGAGATTACTCATTTAAATGAAGTCTTTTCTTCCATGTTTAACGGGAATACACTCATTCTGTTGGATGGGCATAACTCCGCCATTGTAGCTGATACACCAGGAGGGGATCAACGAAGTATATCTCCGCCTGAAGAACAGGTGGTTCTACGGGGACCACGGGATTCTTTTACCGAGAGTTTAATTACGAATACAGCCCTGATCAGAAGGAAAATAAAAAGTAAAGACTTATGGATCAAGACCAAAACAATAGGTTCCGTCTCTCAAACAAGCACGTCAATCGTTTACATAAAAGGGCTGGCTAGTGATGAAGTTATACAAGAACTGGAATCAAAGCTGGATCAGATCCAAATCAAAGGTGTTTTGGATAGCGGAATCATAGAGCAATTCATTGAGGAAAATCCATTCTCTCCCTTTCCCACAATTTATAACACGGAGAGACCAGATATTATTGCAGCGGGTTTAATGGAAGGTAGAGTAGCGATAATCGTTGAGGGCTCTCCTTTTGTGTTATTGGTTCCCGCTGTCTTTATTCAATTTATTCAAGCACCAGAAGACTATTATCAACGTACCGATTATGGCCTGTTGCGGCTATTACGGATTTTCTCTTTTTTCATAGCATTAATTGGTCCCTCCTTGTATATTGCACTGACCACATTTCATCAAGAGATCATTCCCACTGAACTCTTCATCAGTATTACGGCAGGAAGACAAGGCGTTCCGTTTCCCACGCTGATTGAAGCGATTATTATGGAAGGTACATTTGAAATTTTGCGAGAAGCTGGTCTTCGAATGCCCAAAGCGGTAGGTCAAGCCGTTTCTATCGTTGGTGCTCTTGTCATTGGCCAAGCTGCCGTTGAAGCAGGAATTATCTCACCTAGCATGGTTATTGTTGTTTCCATTACCGCAATCTCCTCTTTTGTTTTGCCAGCTTACAATATGGGCATATCTGTTCGGATTTTACGTTTTCCTCTCATGTTGATGAGTGCTTCGTTCGGATTATTTGGCATCTTTATAGGCCTGGCTTTACTGATCATTCACCTTTGCAGTTTATATTCCTTTGGAACCCCCTATTTATCACCATTATCCCCCTTTAAGCTTGCCGATCAACGAGACACGCTCATTCGGGTTCCGCTTTATGGATTGCTTTTGCGCGGGGTATACAAAAAAAGAAACGAATAGGTGATGGAAATGGGAAGAAAACTTGGAATTCTGTTAATATTAACGGCAATGGTAACTCTGATGACGGGGTGTTGGGATAAAACGGAAATAAAACAACTCGTTATTGCTGTGGGTTTAGGCATTGATAAGGTTGGTAATGATTATTTAGTGTCTGTACAGGTGGTAAACCCGAATGAACTTGGAGTCAATAGCAAGGGAAGTGGAGAGGCTCCGGTGACCGTGTATAAAGGAACGGGTAAAACCGTTTTTGAAGCCATTCGGAAATTGACCAATACTACACCGAGAAAAATATATTTCTCACATCTTAGAATTTTTGTCGTTGGGGAAGAGACTGCACGAAAGGACGGACTCGGAAAAATCATTGAATTTGTCTCCCGGGATCATGAACTCAGAGCCGATTTTGACATCATTGTTGCCAAAGATCTGAAGGCTACCGCGGTGATCGAAAGTCTATCGGTGATTGACAAAATACCAGCACAAAACCTGTTTTCGACGCTGGAACTATCAAGTAAACAGTGGGCATCCACAAGTTCAGTCAAAATTGATGATTTAATTGATGCATTAATGACCGAAGGAAGCTCTCTTGTCGTGACTGGTGTGAAATTAAAAGGAGATAAGCTTGAACTTAACAAAAAAGAAATTTTTGAAACGACGAGCCCTCCTGCCCGATTAGAGTATGATGGGCTGGCTGTTTTTAATAAAGATAAATTAATTGACTGGTTAGATAAGGATGAGAGTAAAGGATACAATTATGTGCAAAACAAAGTAAAAGGGACTGTGGGCACTATCCTTTGCCCAAACAAAAGCGGCAGATTCTCTATCGAGGTACTCAACTCCAAAAGTGATATCAGTCTCAGAAAAGAGAATGAAAAACAGTATCTTGGCATTGGAATTCGTGCTGAAGGAAATATAGATGAAGTTCAATGTGAGATGGATCTTATGAGTCCCGGAGAAATATCCGATCTTGAACAATATATCGAGGAGGAGATTAAATCGTTCATTCAAAAAGCATTAAACAAAGAATATGCGATAAAAGCAGATTTATTAGGACTTGGAAAACGTATTCATCAGTCAGATCCAACCCTTTGGAAGAAAATAAAGCACGACTGGTCCGATCATTTGCGGGGAATGCCAATTGAAATTAATGTGAATTTTAAAATACGTGAAACAGGGAGAACCAAAAATTCCTTTTTAGATAAAATGAAGGAGTGATAGGGTTGATGATCAGTGTTAAAATCACCGGAATGTTCATGCTCGTTGCCATTTTTATTTGGGTTGGTACATATGTTCTGAGAACATCACCCAAAGAATGGTTTATTTACAGTGCGATTGTTGTTATTGCAGGAGGTCTTGGTGTATTAAAACTACTCCGATGGGGCCCACCAACACCTCTTGTTTTGGTGAGCTGGATACTGCATCCCCTAAGTCAGTTCATTTCCAATTTGCAGAACATGTGAGGATTATTACGATGAAAAATGCCGCAAAAGCAGACCATATTCAATTTACGATTCTAACAACTTTATTTACAGTGGGCACTGCAATCCTCATAACCCCGAGCAGTTTGGCACAAGCTCTAAATCAGGACGCATGGTTGGTTCCCTTTTTTTCCGTTATACCGGCAGTCATCTTCTTGGGTGTGTATAAGTGGCTTTTTAATAATCAACCTAACAAAACTATAGTAGAAATGATGCAGGAGATCCTGGGTTCATGGTTTGGGAAGTGTATATCTTTATTATTTATCATTACGGCATTCCTGGCGGCTGCAATGGTACTTTATGATGTAAGCAGGTTTATCAAGACTGTTTTTATGCCGGAGACTTCGGTAATATTTATTAATTCACTGTTCACTTTATTGCTGGTTTACGGATTAATGTCTGGATTTAACACACTGGTCAGAATGGTACAGATTATGTTTCCATTTTGTGTTCTTCTGTTTGTCCTGATGGTTATTGCCCTAACTCCAGAAATCAAGCTTCAAAATATTGAACCGATATTTGAAGCTCCATTATATAAATATACGTATTCGACCCTCGCTCTAGCCAGTGTAGTGTATTTTCCTCTTATTTTCTTTCTCATGCTTCAACCCAATGAGCTCCAGAATCCCAAAAATAGTTTTAAATCTTTTGTTGTCGGAATCCTCATTGGCTCTTTGATCAATGCATCCATTATTTTATTGAATATTTTGGTTGTAGGATCAAACGTTACGTCCATTCAAGAATATCCGGCGTACCATTTAGCTCAAAAAATTGAAATTGGTGGATTTATAACCCGGGTGGAAGTTGTGATTGCATTAATTTGGTTGTTAACCTCATTTGTTAAATTATTTGTATATTTCCATTCCGCCTTCCTCGGTTTTACACAAATCTTGAACATAAAACACAAAAGATCCTTTGTTATCCCTTTGGCTTTTTTGTTGATTGTGATCTCTGTAGACATTTTCCCCAACTCTATTTACGAGAATAAGTTTAATGCGACGGTTTGGATCGGCTGGATAACCACATTTGCTATCGGTCTGCCTGTTTTGCTGATTGTCGTTAGTATATTGAAACGATGGATTAAGGGGAATTAAGCGAATAAAAAACAAAGAAAAACACTCATACTATCACCAAAAATGAACGAGGTGAGACATATGGGCGCTTTTGAGCAAATATACAATCCGGTAGGGAACATTTGGCTGTCTGCAATTGTGGCTGCCATCCCGATCATGTTTTTCATTGTCGCACTGACCATGTTCAAAATGAGGGCCTTTATTGCAGGAGTGTTTGCTGCACTTCTTGCTTTAGTTCTGGCCGTGCTCGTATATGGGTTACCACTGATTAAGGGGATTTGGTCCGCCATTTTCGGTGTATTGGCGGGCATCTGGCCGGTTGCGGCCATTGTGGTATTTGCCATACTGCTGTATAAGTTAACCGTCAAAACAGGACAATTCGAGATTATCAAGGACAGCATCACCGATGTTACGAGTGACAAACGGCTGCAAGTGCTTTTGATAGCGTATTGCTTTGGCGCATTTTTGGAGGGGGTGGCCGGCTTTGGTGCTCCTGTTGCAATTACGTCAATCATGCTGATTGGGTTAGGGTTTAATCCGGTTAAAGCTGCAGCCATTTGCCTGGTGGCAAATATCGCTGGTGGTGCCTATGGCGCAATGGGTATCCCCGTAACGGTTCCCGCGGAGTTAACCGGTGTTGACTCCCTTGATGTTGCCATCAAAACGGCAATGATTGTGCCCGTTATTAGCTTCATCATCCCGTTCATATTGGTATTTTTGGCTGATGGTGTTCGGGGTGTTCGACAGACGCTGGTGCCAACTGCGATCTGTGCGGGAGCGTTTGCGGTAACTCAATTTGTAATATTAATTACGCTGGGTGCAGTGCTGGTTGATATCATATCCGCCATCGTTGCTATGTTGTCGCTCGCGTTTTACTCCAAGCCCAAATTCAGGAAATCTCTTAAGGTGATTGGCAAAGCATGGGCACCATATTACATATTGACCGCTCTTGTTATCATTTTCTCAAGAATCGAGTTCGGAGTAATAAAGGTGCCGATCCCCACGCTGCATAATGGAATTGTCAGATCACCACCGGTTGTATCGGAGGCATCTCCTTATGCGGCTATTTTTAAATTTGACGTATTAACATCAACGGCCACAGCCATACTTATAGCGGGACTGTTGACAATCTGGCTTTTTCGAGTGGATGGACAGACCGTAAAAGCGGCATTTCAGGAAACCATTAAGGAATTAAAGGCTCCCATCCTTACTATTTGTGCCGTCCTGGCTTTTGCCTACATCTCAAACTACTCCGGAATGTCCTCTACACTGGGCATCGCGTTTGCTTCCACCAATACGCTGTTCCCATTGTTCTCTCCTGTTTTGGGCTGGCTGGGTGTTTTTCTAACCGGTTCAGTCGTTAATAGTGGTTCCTTGTTTGCGCCGTTGCAAGTCGTCACAGCAGGACAGATCGGCATAGATGCAACGGCGCTGGTTGCGGCTAATGTGATTGGTGGGGATATCGCGAAGATGATTAGCCCGCAATCCGTTGCAGTAGCGGTTGCAGCCGTAGGGCTCACAGGAAAAGAGGGTCAGATATTTAAAAGTACTATTGGCATCAGCATTGCATTTCTGGTCATTGTTTGTGTAGTTAACTATATCGTTTATGGGGTGTTAGGGTGATTCGAAACAAAATTAATCGTGTTGCCGTTGTTGGCACAGGTGCAGTAGGTTGCTCTTATGCATATGCCATGCTAAACCAAGGGGTTGCCGAGGAATTGCTATTAATTGATATTAATGAGAAGAGGGCAGAGGGTGAGGCGATGGACTTATCCCACGGCATACCGTTTGCACCTACGCCAACCAAGATCACGAATGGTCATTATTCAGACTGTACGAATATGGATATTGTTGTTATTACTGCCGGGCTTCCGCAGAAGCCTGGAGAAACACGAATGGAATTAATCGGAAAAAATAAAGCCGTTATGCAACATATTGTGTCAGAGGTTATGGCCAGTGGTTTTAACGGTCTGCTTCTGATTGCATCAAACCCCGTTGATGTATTGACACATGTAGCCTGGAAAGCATCGGGGTTGGATAAATCTCGCGTTATTGGCTCTGGCACAACTTTGGATAGTGCACGATTCCGTTATTTGTTAGGAGAATATTTCGAGGTTGACCCCCGGAACGTGCACGCAGTAATTATAGGGGAGCATGGCGATAGCGAATTACCCGTATGGTCGCAGGTGGATATTGGTGTGGATCCATTGGAGAGGTATCTGAGACGACGCAACAATCCAGAGGACAAACAGGCATTACAGGACATATTCGAGGGCGTACGGGATGCTGCATACGAAGTGATCGACCGCAAAGGAGCGACCTTTTATGCAATTGGCATGTCATTGACTCGAATAACCAAAGCCATATTGAATCATGAGAACAGCATCCTGCCACTGTCTGTGTACCTGGAGGAAGAGGATGTGTTTGCTGGCCTTCCTTCCATTGTGAACCGTGGAGGCATACAACAGATCTTAATGCCCGAGTTGTCAGAGCAGGAGAAGGGCTGGTTGAAACAATCCATTCAAACTTTAAAAGAAATCACACATGGCATGGAATTGAAAACTAACCAATAAAGGCAAACGGACGAAGCAGAATGTATCTCTGCTTCGTCCGTTTGTCTTTGCTTTGTTTGAATGGATGTTAACCGGATTTTTTGGTGGTGTGTACGTGTGACACATTTGTTTTTTCAACCGCCTCAGGCTGCTGGGTATCCCGCAAGGATTGATTGGTTGTCCAAGGGGGGAATCTTGTCCCGAGCGAGTTCTGAAAGACTAGCCTTTCTCCAACGTATTGTGGAAGAGAGCCCTGGAGGAGCTCTTGAGCCCGGAATCCGTTACAACGCTGAGGTGATTGACACGTGGAAGATGACCATCCATGAACTCCCCGATGTGTATGAAGGGGACTTCAGGCTTTCGCTGCCTGGCAGGAAATATATGGCGGTTAGGCTGTCTAAGGTGACCTCACATTAGCTCACGCAGAGAGATGAATGAAAAACGAATTGATTCTTGCGGAGTAATTTTCTAAAAAAGAAACGATTTTACCATAATAATGGATGCATTTCATTTATTCTAAAATGGCAAACGGTTTCGACAATGTGTATACCAACGGAGGAGAGCGAATGGAGCAAAATGTGCAAAAAATCATCAATCAAATGAGTTTGGAAGAGAAAGTGGAACTTTGCTCAGGTAAAGATTTCTGGCACACCAAATCATATGAACGCCTGGGCGTCCCTTCTATTATGATGACGGACGGCCCTCACGGGCTCAGAAAACAAGAGGGGAGTGCGGATCACTTAGGCTTAAACAAAAGCGTTCCGGCTACTTGCTTTCCTTCCGGAAGTGGACTTGCCTCGTCATGGAATCGTGAGCTTGCCCACAAAATGGGGAAGGCCATCGGAGAAGAAGCGGCCGCGGCCGGTATTTCAATCGTTTTGGGGCCAGGTGTGAATATCAAGCGTTCACCGCTATGCGGCCGGAATTTCGAATACTATTCCGAAGATCCCTATTTGTCGGGGACTTTGGCAGCAAGCTACATTCAAGGCGTACAGAGCGAGGGTGTAGGCACCTCCATTAAACATTTCGCTGTCAACAATCAGGAATTCAAGCGAATGTCCGTCGATGCCGTGGTCGATGAACAGACTTTGCGCGAGATTTATCTGGCTAGCTTTGAAATTGCCATCAAAGAGGGGAAGCCATGGACCGTCATGGCTGCGTATAACCAGGTAAACGGTGCCTTTTGTTCCGAGAACAGCCGATTATTGACTGATATTCTCCGTGAAGAGTGGCAGTTTGAAGGTGCAGTGGTTTCCGACTGGGGAGCTGTTAATGAAAGGGACCTTGGGTTAGCAGCCGGAATGGATCTGGAGATGCCTTATAGCAACGGAATCGGATACCAAAAAATAATGGAGGCCATTCAATCCGGTCAATTGAGCGATGCAGTGCTGGATCAGTCTGTTGAGAGAATATTGTCCCTTGTATTCAAGGCTGTAAATAACCAACGGGATAGAGTCTCCGTAGATGTAGAAGCACAGCATCAGTTGGCTCGAGAGATTGCCGGAGAATGTATGGTCCTGCTTAAAAATGAAGCAAGCATTCTTCCTCTGAAAACCGACGATTCCATTGCGGTTATCGGAGCGTTTGCCCAAAAAGCACGCTATCAGGGAGGCGGAAGCTCCCATATCACGCCGACGAATCTTGATAATATTTATGAAGAAATTCTTAAAATCGCTGGCTCGAATGCAAACATCTCATATGCCGCGGGTTATGCTCCGAACGAAGATGAGGTAGACGAACAGCTGCTTCAAGAAGCCGTGGACCATGCCAAAAAAGCACAAGTGGCGGTTATTTTTGCCGGGCTGCCTGAACGTTATGAATCGGAAGGGTTTGACCGGAAACACCTTCACTTGCCAGAGAATCATACCGCTTTAATTAAAGCCATTGCGAAGGTACAAGACAATATCGTAGTTGTTCTTAGCAACGGTGGTCCTATTGAAATGCCTTGGCTGGACAACGTTAAAGGTGTATTAGAGGCATATCTGGGGGGACAGGCATTGGGTGGAGCAATCGCTGACATTCTCTTTGGAAGTGTAAATCCGAGTGGTAAGCTGGCTGAAACTTTCCCCAAAAAGATGATGCACAATCCATCTTATTTGCATTTCCCCGGGGACGGCGAGACTGCCGAATATCGGGAAGGTATATTTATGGGCTACCGTCATTATGATACAAGGGATGTAGAGCCTTTGTTTCCATTCGGATTTGGTCTGAGCTACACGCAATTTGAATACAGCAAAATGGAGGTTAGCCATAAACAGATCACAGATACCGATAGCGTAAGGGTAGCTGTAACCATTAAAAACACAGGTACAGTAGTCGGGAAAGAGGCTGTTCAGCTGTATGTACGCGATGTAGAATCAACGATCCCCCGTCCGGTTCAGGAATTGAAGGGCTACGCCAAAATCTTACTTCAGCCCGGGGAAGAGAAAACGGTTCAATTCGAATTGGACAAAAGAGCCTTTGCTTACTATGACGTTAAGTTAAAAGATTGGCATGTAGAGACGGGGAATTTCAATATTTTAATCGGTAAATCTTCAAGAGAGATTGTACTTGTTGAAACGGTGAGAGTAGAGTCAAGTGTTGTTCATACCCTGAAAATAACCAGGCACTCCACGTTTGGCGAGTTGCTTCAGCATCCTGCCGGAGCGGAGATCATGGGGGCGATGGGGCGATATGATACAAATGATGCCGGGCTTGGAGAAGGCATGCAGGAATTGATTATGGGAACCACATTGCATAATGCCGCACTGATGAGCAACGGACAGTTTACAGAGGAGACACTTCAACACATTCTTGCAGCTGTGAACAGCTGAATACGAGCAGTCTAAACAAGCGCCCGGCGATTGCCGGGCTTATTGTTCGATCAGATGATGCGTTTGTTGATATTGTTTAGGCGTTTTGCCCGTATGTTTTTTGAAGATTTTGGTGAAATAGCTCTGATCCGTAAAACACAAAAGGGAACCGATTTCAGACAAGGGAGTGCTTGTAAACCGAATCATATGTTTGGCTTCCTCAATTTTGATCTGCTGAATATATTCATTTACGGAGATTTCGACCTCTTTCTTAAAAAGCACAGAAAGATAATTGGCGCTGATGCCCGCATGCACAGCGATTTCTTCATGTGAGATTTTAGAATAACGATGGTTGTATATATAGTTTTTGCATAACGTCACGATTTTGGAATGCCGCGTTTCTTTGACAAGAGATACCTTCTCGGTTAAGGAGTAAAAAGCTTCCAGACAACATTGATCAATGTCCTGATCAGTCCTCAAATCCTCAAGGCGCTGTATATAGCGGTCACTTTCCGAGAAAGCGATCTCCGAGTAGAGCCCGCCGTCAATTGCGGCTCTGGCAGCAAGGGCAATACCGATGATGCCGAGATTTTTTTTAGATCGGATATGGCTTGATTTGGACAGCACTCCCGTATTCTCATACCCAAGCTGCGAAAACTCGCCAAGTGCCTCCATTTTACCTTCCCTGACAATGGTTAATAACTTCTTCTCGTTTAACGGATTATGATGCGGTGCCTCTTCGTCGTTTGGTGAGGGATACATGGAACCCGGCTGGCTATATTCCTGTATGGACATTCCCTGTAAAGGAACCTGTGCTATGCCCTCGGCCTCAATCCATGTATGGTTGAGCATCTGGTTTACCGAAATCACAATTTTGATCAGCTGCTCATGGGAAATGACAGGAACAGATTGATAATAATGAAATACGTGTTCCCGGTTCGCAAAAAGATGAGTGTCGTTAATAAGCCCGTTAATCTTATGTTCGAACAGAGCAAATGGGAGGCAGGGGCCTAAAATAACGGTCTCTTCTTCATTGGAATCATGAACAAATGGAATAAGAAGGTAGTTCTCAAAGAACATTGTTTTTATAATAGCGGGCCGTTCTCTGCGAACCGTGGGGTCAAAGCCTAATAACCGAAAGAAAAATTGCTTGTCGTTGCCGTAAAGTGGATTAAGTATCCGATCCCCCAGCCACTCCAATACAATCTCTCCGCGGGTATTCACACAAAAAATAGACATGTCAAAAAGCTCAGCAATGAGCTTGCATTGACGCTGCAACAGCTGCATTGGTGTAAAGGCCTCCTTTTTATGTCTGATTCCATCAGATTTCTAAAATCACAATCATACTACCATATTGCATGCAGAATAATCACTATAATAACTAAAGTAAGCGATAACAGGTAATAGAGCTGAGCTAACTAGGGCTGAAAGGTGGTTCACAGATGGAACTGAAAAACTTTCGTGTTGAATACATGGAGAATCCAATCGGACTGGATACGAGCAGACCCAGGTTTTCATGGCAAATCGGGTCCGCAGAGCAAGGTGTGATGCAATCCGCATATCGGATCGTTGTCACACAGGAAGGGGAGATGGTCTGGGATTCAGGAAGGGTGGACGCTGATACCTCCGTTCTGGTCGAATATGCGGGTCCTTATTTGCAGGCCTCAACCCGGTATCCGGTTCATGTTGAAGTTTGGGATAACCAAGGCCAGCATGCATCCACTGCGGGGTATTTCGAGACCGGTTTAATGAAGGGCAGCAACTTTCAGGCGCAGTGGATATCGCATCCTTTTCCAACCGAAGAGACCGCCCCACCCGTTTTCACCAAAACGTTTAACCTAAGCAAAAAAATTCAGCAAGCCCGCATTTACGCATCATGCCTGGGGATTTATGAAATCGCTATCAATGGTTTGAAAGTGGGAGACCGTTATTTCACCCCTGGCTGGACGAATTATAACGAGCGTTTGCAATATCAGACGTACCCTGTGGAAGGCATGCTTGAGAAAGAAAATAAAATAGAAATTACTGTAGGAAACGGTTGGTACAAAGGCATTTTTGGATTTACCTGTACGCCCGACCATTACGGGGATCAGGTTGCTGCACTTGCGGAGCTTCATATTGACTATACCGATGGAACAAAAGACGTCATAACTACAGATGAAACCTGGAAGGTGGCAACCGGACCGATTCGTTCCAGCGAAATTTATATGGGCGAAACATATGATTCTTGTTATGAAGAAGGGCAGTTATCTCAAGTCGTGCTGGCTTCTTTTGATAACAACCGGCTGGTTGCCCAGGAAAACGAGCCTGTACAAATTATCGAAAAACGTTCAGCGCAGCAAAGGATTACAACGCCAAAAGGGGAGCAGGTTCTCGACTTCGGTCAAATTCTGACGGGATTTGTCGAGTTCAAGGTATCGGGATGTAAAGGTCAAGTCATTACAATCCGACACGCCGAGGTGCTGGATAAGGAAGGAAACTTTTATCCTGAGACCTTGAGACAGGCAGTATCCATTAATCGCTTCATCTGTAATGGCGAGGAACAAACCTTCCGTCCACATTTTACATTCCACGGTTTTCGCTATATTGCCATTGAGGGACTGGAGGTGGTGCAGCCTGAACACTTTACAGCTTGTGTGCTGCATTCCCATCTGGAGGAAACGGGCAGCCTGAAGACTTCAAACCCGCTGGTAAACCAATTGGTTAACAACATCCGATGGAGCCAAAAAGGCAACTTTCTGGATATCCCGACGGATTGCCCGCAACGAGACGAGCGTTTGGGATGGACAGGGGATGCCCAGGTGTTCGCCGGTACTGCTGCGTTTAACATGAATGTTGCTTCCTTCTTTGCCAAATGGCTGCGAGACCTTGCATCGGAGCAGTCTGAAGAATACGGCGTCCCGCATGTCGTCCCTAATATTCTTGGGAATCAGGAGGGGGCGGCAGCTTGGAGCGATGCGGCCGTTATTGTTCCTTGGGTGATGTACCAGACTTATGGGGACCTCCGGCTACTGGAAGAGCAATATGACAGCATGAAGGGCTGGATCGACTATATTTCGTTACGTTGCGGGGCCAATGGGCTGTGGCAGACCGGGTACCAATATGGTGACTGGTTAGGGCTGGACAAGGAGGAATTCAGCAACGAGAGAACAGGGGCTACAGATATTTATCTGGTCGCCAATGCTTACTATGCGTATTCCACCGAATTGGTTGCCAAGACGGCCAAGCTTCTGGGGAAAACCACAGATGTCGTTCGTTACGAAAAACTGTATAGCGAGATTAAACAAGCGTTCAATGCCGAATACATTTCTTCAACCGGCAGACTGGTTAGCGAAACTCAAACGGCCTGTGTGTTAGCGTTACATTTCAATCTGGCGGAGGAGAAGTACAGGGAGCGAATCTGCAAAACGCTTGAAAGCAATATTGCAAAACATAAAAATCATCTCACGACAGGTTTTGTCGGCACTCCATATCTATGTCACGTCTTGTCGGACAATGATCTGCATGATCTTGCCGGTACGCTGTTTCTGAAAGAGGATTTTCCATCCTGGCTATATGCCGTGAAAAAAGGAGCAACGACGATCTGGGAACGGTGGAATTCCATCCTGCCTAATGGCGACTTTGATACATCTGGGATGAATTCTTTAAATCATTACGCTTATGGCTCGATCGGTGAGTGGATGTATAGGAAATTAGCAGGAATCAACCAGCTTGAAGCAGGCTTTAAGAAAATCTTAATCAAGCCTCAATTCATCATTGGAGTTACCTGGGTAGAGTCTGCCTATCAGTCCGTTTATGGTGAGATTAAAAGCTCATGGTCATGCATGGCTGGCAAGATAGTCGTTCGTGTAACCATTCCGGCCAATTCGACAGCCATCATTGTACTACCCGAAAAAGCAGAGCATGTGGAGGTTGGCTCCGGTTCTTATATTTTTGAATATGCTACGCAAACC
This sequence comes from Paenibacillus sp. BIC5C1, assembly GCF_032399705.1. NCBI lineage: Bacteria > Bacillati > Bacillota > Bacilli > Caryophanales > Paenibacillaceae > Paenibacillus > Paenibacillus sp. BIC5C1. The sequence continues at coordinate 3,883,075 of NZ_CP135922.1, read as the reverse complement.
AGTCTGGAACGAGAACGCTATACGATGGACTCGACACTCAAGGAGATTGTGGAAGAACCGGCAGCCGTTCAGATGTTGAATGAGCATGCACCAGGCATGCTTGATCATCCAATGATTCAGTATGCCTATGATTTATCTTTAAGCGAAATGCTGGCGAATGCACCTGCCGAGATGGAACAGCTATTCCGTACAGTCTGCCATACGCTCAATGCAGGGAAGCTGTAATTGGAAATTCGATACACTGAAATCAGTGGCACTGCGAGCGGACAGTGTCACTTTGTGTTGCAAAAAAATGGGACCTCCAGTTGCATATTCGAGACGATGGTAAAAAAGATATGCAACTAAAATGAAATTACTAAAAAAAGCATGACAGTACCATATTTAGATCCATTACAGGACTACAATATGTTTTGAAAGCGGTACCATACAGCGAATTGAATAGGGGGAGCACAATGAAGGCAGAACGAAATATTTTTAACACGCCGGTTGTAAACCAAAAGAAACAACCCAGAGTATTGGGTTTGGATGCTCAAGGCATTCAAAAAACGATGCGACCTTACCACTATCTTGGCGATGGTGCTGCACAAGTCGCCTTAAACTCGATTGGCGGATTGATCGGCATGTTAACGTATTTTTATACGGACAAGGTAGGAATTACAGCCGCTACGGTAGGTACGATTATGCTTATTACCAAAATTATTAATGCTGTCTCGGATTTAATTATGGGCAAAGTAATTGATTCAACAAAATCAAAATATGGGAAAGCACGTCCATGGATTCTGTGGATGGCACTTCCGGCGATGGCTTCAATTATATTACTGTTTACCGTCCCATCTGAAGCTTCAACCGCTGTAAAAACCCTTTATGCGTTAATAACGGTTGTTTTTGCTTCAGCCATTGTGTCCACGGGGATCGGTATCCCTTACGGAAGCTTAATGGCAATCCGTACGAGAAGTGTTGAGGAACGCAGCAAAATGGGCCTTACCCGCACGATCTTTGGTTATATTATTGGCATGATTATCTCTATTGCATTGATTCCGATTACCAACATGCTGGGTGGAAATCAGAAGGCCTGGATTATCGTTGCTGTAATTTTGGGTACGGTATCCTTTATTTCCTTGATTCTTACTTTTCTGGCGTCGAAGGAAGACAATGCAGGCATAAATATAGTTGAAAGCGATAACATTCCATTTTGGGAGAGCATCCGGCTTTTATTTAGAAACAAGTACTGGATTATCATGCTGTTCGCTCAGCTGTTGATTAACATGATGTATACGCTAAACGGATCAACTGGAATCTATTATACGAAGTACATTCTGGGGAATGAGGATCTTATTGGAATTATGGGAGCAATCGGTCTCATTCCCGTATTTTTGGGTTTCGTGATGGTAGGTCCCATGATCAAAAGATTTGGACTCGCAAGGACAGCACGCATTGGGTTGATGCTAGGCATCGTTGCATCCTTCATTCGTTGCTTTATGCCATATCATTTTATCGCAGCTTTAGTTCTGGGGGGCATCTCGACATTGGCAACCATTCCGATGATGGCTGTGGGAGGTGTACTGGTGAATAACACGGTGGAGTACGGTGAATGGAAAACGGGCAAACGTTTGGTAGGTATGATTAACAGCGCAAACAGCTTTGGTATGAAAATTGGCATCGGCCTGGCAGCTGCATTAATTGGCTGGATTCTCGCAATCGGGCATTACGATGGAACGCTGGCATCCCAGACGGATTCAGCAATGACGAGTATTCTGGTTCTGACGGTATATCTTCCTTTGGCGATTTTTGTCCTTACGTATCTTTGTTTGCGCAAGTACGATCTGGATGAGAAATATCCTCAGATTGTAAAGGAACTGGAGGAACGCCGCAACAGTTAGATAGTAAAACGATACAGATTGGACAGAGAGAAAACAATGGACAATGAATCTATGGAATTAATTGAAGTTATTTGAAAATGATACCTCAAAATGGTAGTCTTAATATTGTATTGATATTATCAATATCATTTTGGGAGGCGTTCCGATGTTTATCAATGAAAATCAGGGTAAGTCCGATTCCAACGTTGATTTTATGGATCAATCTTTCATTCAGCAGCCCTTTCCTGTCTATGAAAAATTGCGTGCCGAAGAACCCGTCCATCGCCTTTTGTTGCCAAGCGGGCATGCTGCCTGGATGGTTACCCGATACGAGGATGCCGTCAAAATTTTGCAGGACAGCCGTTTTGTGACCGGGGCTTCCGATAGCCGAGATGATGAAGTCGGGGGGAGCCTCCCTCCACATCAGGCGATAATTCTGAGGAATCTGATTAGCGTAGGTCCTGAAGATCATCGTCGATTAAGACGATTAATCCAGAAGGCATTCACACCCCGCATGATTGAAAGGCTGAGGGGACGAATTACCGAAATAAGCGATGATTTGCTGGAGAAGATCAAGGCAGGCAACAAGCGAGAGTTGGACCTGATTGAGGACTATGCCTTTCCATTGCCGATTATCGTCATTTGTGAAATGTTAGGCGTTCCACTGGAGGATCAGGAGCAATTCAGAAGATGGTCCAACACCATTATGGAAGGGGTCAGCAATCCGCAAATGAGCCAGGAGAGCGATGATGTGATGAAAGCTTTTGTGGACTACCTTCGTGAATTGATTACACAGCGACGCAATCACCTGCAACAGGATCTCATCAGTGATCTCATCAGCATCGAAGAAGAAGGCGATAAACTTACCGAGCAGGAGTTGTACGCGCTTGTATTCGTACTCATTATTGCGGGACATGAAACAACGGTGAATCTGATCGGAAACGGTATGCTAGCATTACTGGAGCATCCACAACAGAAACAGCTGCTTATGGAGCAGCCAGAGCTGATTCAGTCGGCGGTGGAGGAAGTGCTGCGTTATAATGGTCCGGCCGAGATTAGCAATATTCGTTGGGCAACAGAAAACATGGAGTTTGAAGGTAAGCAAATTCGTCAGGGTGACATGATGCTTGTTGCGTTATCGTCAGCGAATCGGGACTCTGCTCATTACGAAGAACCTGATACATTCGACATTACCCGCAAGGTTAACGATCACATTGCCTTTGGTAAAGGCATCCATTATTGTCTAGGTGCTCCGCTTGCGAGACTGGAAGGCGAGATAGCGATCAATGCGTTGCTTCGCCAGCTGCCGGAGATAAGGTTAAACAGAGATCCGCAATTGCTGGAGTGGAGACCAGGGATGATTATCCGGGGGCTGACAGCTCTTCCAGTCGTATATTAACAGGCAATTGCTATGAAACAAATAGTAGTCGTTTTGACCTGGCATATGCCTCAAGAATGTTAACCGAAGAAGATAGGATGAGGTTGAGGCTTCAGAATTCAAAGTTCAGCGTGCTTGTGATCATCTGACAAGTGCGCTTTTTTGTGCAATGTTGCAATGTTCACTTTAACGGAAGCTTTAACCAGAGTGTATTCCCTGATGATGCTTTCTGTATTGCAACGGAGACAAATGTACAGCACGCTTGAATACCGTCTGAAAATGGCTCTGACTGGAGAAGCACAAGTAGCTGCTAATTTCACTGATGGGCTTGTTCGTAAAAACAAGCAAATGCTGGGCTTCTTTTAGTTTACAGTCAACGATGAATTGATGCAGGGATGTGCCAACATTTTTTTTGAACACCGTGGAGAGATGGGTTCGGCTGTATCCGAATTGCTGAGCTATATGCGTTGCCGTTAAAGGCTGATTTACACTTTTGAACACATATTGAATAATTCGGCTCATGCTGTGGTCTACTGGAATGTTGTATTTTGCTCCCTGTACTCTTCTGGCAAAGTTGAAAATGGCTTCCTTCGCAAAATTCTGAATCGCTTCCAATGAAGGTAATTGCTCTATTTGCTGGATATAGAGATCTGACAATTGATAGGCAATTTCAGTGTCCAGGCTGCCGCGAATGGCCGCTCTTGTAGCCAGTGTAATGGTTACGATGTAAATGTTTTTGGCCTGACGCAGGCTGTCGCTTGCCGTTATGCCTTCATGAGTCACAAACGGCCGTTCCAGAAAACGCCGCAAACCTGCCTCGTTTCCAGACTCCACATACGAGCACATCTGGTTTTCGATTTCATATGAATTGTTAAAGTACCGGCTTTCTTTATTTTCGTAATTCCGTTCCGTTTGCTTATGATTGATTCGTTCCAAGGATTCCAGCTTCAGCAGATCAAAATACTCCAATTCTTCACCATTGACGAAATAATGGATGCTTAACAAATGGTTGAGAAATTGCTGCAATTGCATAGGCGGAATCCATTTCAAAAAAACTTCAAATTGGACTTCATCTGAAGCTGAAATGACGAACTCCTTCTTCATAATCCGGAGTGTATCCTTCAAGTAGGGAATTTGACTGACAGGACCGACAATAATGACTGTATCCGGGGACGAGCTCACTTGAATTGCACCGTAATACGCAAAAAAGGAAGTGGACAAATAGGATACCTGTTCATTGGAGGCTACGAGCTGAGAAGTGTAGTCCAGCGGGGGAAGCGTTAGTACGTCCTGCACCGGATAGCTGACAACACATTGATGATTAACGTAAACATACGTAGGAATCAGTGTGGATTGATATAAAAATTTCAGTGTTTTATCAAACTCGCCAGACATTTTTGACATCTTCAGACAGCCCTCCATGTACAAATCATGCTCATGCATTCTGTAGTTACCGAATCTACTTTCAAGCTAACAAAATACGTACATGGCGTCAATTGATTTTAAATACAAATCTGAAATAAACCGAACAAATTCGCAATATTCGTGGTTGCATTTTCGTTACAATGATAGGAGCAGCAAGGAAGAGAGTACGCTATGCGGTCATGAGAATCTATGGTTCAGGATTTGACTATTGAAGAAAAAGTTTCCCTCATGGCTGGCGTAGACTTTTGGAAAACCAACCCGATCCCGCGGTTGACCATACCGTCTCTCTATATATGACCGACGAACCTTGTGGACTTCGTAAGCAGGTGGAGCAGGTGGATCATCTGGGATTGAACAAACGCGAGCAAACGAATTTCCGACTGGAGCTACGCTCGCCGCCTTTGACCAGAAATCAGGGATAGCAGTTTAAATGCAGCAGGAAAACACGCAGATTAATCCGGGAGGGTCATTTGAATGAGTAAAAAACGAGTATTTATTACCGGTGCATCCGGAGGGATGGGGCAGGAAAGTCTGAAAAAAATGGTTCATGATAGCCATCTATACGACATTGTTACATTATGTCTGGACACCGAGAAAGATCGTCAGGCGCTTGAGCCATATCAGGAGCAAGTAACGATTACATATGGCGATATTCTGGATTATAAAACCGTGCTGGCATGTGTGAAAGATGCGGATCTGATTCTCCATATCGCTGCTTTTGTATCTCCTGCGGCAGACTATTTTCCAAAGAAAGCGATGGACATCAACTATGGAGCAGCGAAGAATCTGATTCAGGCTATCTTCGAACAAGGGCAGGAGGAGCATACCAAACTGGTCTTTATCGGAACGGTTGCCGAGACAGGTGACCGTATGCCACCCATCCACTGGGGCCGGGTTGGAGATCCGATTAAACCGAGCATGTTCGATTATTATGCGGTTTCCAAAATAGCGGCTGAACGTCTTGTGATCGAATCCGGGCTGAAATACTGGGTCAGTTTGCGTCAAACGGGAATCATGGGCCCAGCCATGAGTAAAATAGTGGATGCCATCATGTTCCACAATTGCCTGGACAATGTGCTGGAGTATGTATCTGACCGCGATTCGGGAACGATGATGAAGAATTTGTGCAATTATGAATTCACAGGTAACCTTCCGGAGGATTTCTGGTGTCATGTATACAATATTGGCGGAGGCGAATCTTGCCGTGTAAGTACCTATGAGATGTATCAGGTATTATATGGTGCGATCGGATTCAAAAATCTGGATCATGTCATTCATCCAAAGTGGTACGCCACTCGTAACTTTCATGGACAGTACTATCTCGATTCTGATCGGTTGAACGATTATCTGAACTTCCGGCAGGACGGTATGGATTATTTCTATCGTTGTTATCTGGAGAATCTGGGTTCACAAGGTACCGCAGCCAAGCTACTGTGCAAGCTGCCGTTCGGTGAGCGCATCATGGGCAGTGTGATGCGAAAAATGTTCTCCAAGCCTGCACGAAGCGAGCATGGAACGGTGCGATTCATTGAAGAACAGGTAGAGGATCATATCGATGCCTATTGGGGCAGCAAAGAGCAATGGGCGAAGCTTCCTGATAAACTGAGCGAATTCAGGCATTTCACGGATTGGAACACGGTTGTTCCGATTGACCATGGGTATGATGACACCAAACCGCAAGAACAACTGGAGTTGCATGATTTGAAAAAAGCTGCCGCGTTCAGGGGAGGGCAGTATGTATCCGGTGAAATGGAGACCGGCAACTGGAGCAACAAGCTAACCTTTACTTGCGCTTTCGGACATACGTTTGAAGCCAGTCCGAGACTAGTACTGGAGGCGGGGCATTGGTGTCCTGTATGTGAACGTGAGAGCTGGAACTATTCGGAGCGTGCAAAGGTTGATCCATTCTTTGCACAGGTCTGGACACCTCTGCACTCATCGCAGGAAACCCGCGTATACAAAAAAGTGGTATCTGAACTGGATGTACCAGCGGAACGCATAAACTAAAAATACATAATGAAAAGAAAGGGTTGGAATTGGTTCGGTACTGTGTAAAATGAAAATGCGAGTTAAATAGTTTTAACCTTTTACGTCCATAAGTTAAACTTGTGGACGATTTTCGTTACGAAGGGGTATGTACGAAAGGGCATGCCCGCTCGTACAACTATATGGAGGTTATATGGGATATAATGACTGACAAAGAGGTGATCTCGTGAACACAATCTCCAAGAAGGCGAATCCATCCCGAATCAATGAAGAAACGGGCCCTATTGCGTCTTCACGTATTCCTATTATGATTTGGCTATGGCTTGTCGCTACAGCCACTCTCATTCTGCAAACAATGTCAGCTCCCTTATGGATGCCCAGCATATTCTTTGTGCTGGCCATGTTAGCCCATACGTTTGTTTATTGGGAAGTGAATAAGCTCATACAACGTTCGAAATGGTTATACCTACTGCTTCAAGCCGGTTTAATCTATGGCAGTGCGATGTTAATGCCTGACGGAATGCCAGCCGTAACGATTGGGTTGATCCCTGTGTTGATTGGGCAGTCCTTTGCACTTTTTTATGAGACAGCAAAGGTGGTGCTGGTAGCTTTTGTATTATACATCGTATTTTGTGCAGTAACTCTGTTTACAAGATCCGGGACAGATGTGGCACTGTTAATTCTTCTGTTGTTAATGATGATTGTGGTTGTGGTGTCCTATGCGGTGCTGTTCTATCGTCAGGTCAACGCCCGTGTCCGAACATTAACCTTTCTGCATGAGCTGGAAAAGGCGCATAATAAGGTAGAGGAATTGACGCTGACCAGTGAGAGACAACGCATGGCGAGAGATTTGCATGATACGTTAGCTCAGGGGCTCGCGGGAATTATTATGCAGCTTGAAGCTGTGGATGAACACATGAACAGGGGGAGCTTTCCGCGTGCCCACGAGATCGTGCGCAGCTCCATGGGACAAGCACGCAAAACTCTGGCTGATGCACGCAAAGCCATTGATGATTTGCGAACCAAAGCAACACCGGCCATGAGCTTTGGAGAGGCCATACAGGAGCAAATCCAACGTTTTCAGCAGGCGACCGGAATCAGGGTTACTTTGGAGGGCAAGGCTCCTAATCTCATGTCCAAAGTGGGTATGGAGCATATGCTGCATATTTTAAGTGAATCGTTAATGAACGTAGCCAGGCACGCCAAGGCAACAAGCGTGAGAATTACGATGTCCGAAGAATTAGAAATGTTTTATCTAATCATAAGCGATAACGGGAAGGGATTTAGTACTGGACGAATCGGTAAACAATCCGGGCATTATGGCTTGATCGGGATGAATGAGCGTGCCAGGTTAATTGGCGGCAATATTGAAATTGACAGTGGAAAACGGGGCACGACAATTGTGCTGCGCGTTCCAGTGAAGAAGGAGCAAGCATAATGAAGCATAACATTCTGATTGTGGATGATCATTGGGTGGTGCGTGAAGGGTTGAAACTCATCCTGGAGACCAGTGATGACTATCAAATTGTTGGGGAGGTTGAGGAAGGGGCAGAAGCACTACGAATGATGCTGGAAAGCCAGCCTGACGTCATTCTCCTGGATTTGAACATGCCCGGTGGACTCAGTGGTTTGGATACATTGAAACGAATGAATGAGCAACAGATTCATATCCCCGTCATAATTCTTACGACGTATAATGAGGATGAATTGATGATTGAAGGCCTCTCCCTCGGAGCCAAAGGATACTTGCTCAAAGATACGAGTCGGGAACACTTGTTCCGAACGTTGGAATCAGCCATTCGGGGAGAAACATTGCTTCAGCCTGAAATTTCATCGCGCGTTTTTGCGTACCATGTCAGGACTGCAGATAAAACAAAAGCAGAGCAACAACTGCTGATTGACAAGGAATCCACCTTGATTAGCGAGAGGGAACTATTGATTCTACAAGGTGTGGCGCGTGGTTTGCGCAGCAGGGATATTGCATTTGATATGGGAATTGCCGAGCGGACGGTAAAGGCACACCTGACGAACATATATAACAAGCTTGGTGTCAATTCGCGTTCAGAAGCGGTTGCTGTGGCTGTGGAGAAGGGGATTTTACACTTGTAAAGCTCTGTTTCCTTCGGATTGAACAACGATAGTATTCGTTATAGCTTATTCGTTTCTTGCCCCATCGTACATGAAGGGTATGCCCTTTTGTACGATTTTTTATTTTTTACTTTCCGCTATCATGAGTGCACAGGGTTGTTCTTATAACAGCTCCACGATTTCAGTGAAGTGAAAGGGGAAAGAAATAAATATGGCGAAATGGTTATATCGTCTTGGCGCCTGGTCGGCGAGAAAACGAAAAATTGTAATTACGATGGGACTGGCACTCCTCATTGTGTTGGCTTCTCTAGGACTTGGCATGGGTACCTCGTTTACAGGAGAAATGACGATACCTGGAACAAAGTCTGATCAGGCGGGGGAAATACTGAACGCTGAATTTCCATCTACTGATGATGGAGGGCAGATCAGACTCATTTTCAAAGCGGAACAGGGAACTTTGACCTCGGAGGTAAACAAAAATTATATTCGGCAGGCATTGAAAGAGGCTCAGACCGATTCCGCGGTCCAAGCTGTGGCAAGTCCGTTTGAGACGATGACACTAAGTGCGGATAAAAAAATCGGTTATGCAGACATTACGTACGCTCAGCCGGCTGCTGAAGTAGGTGAACAGTCGAAAGAGCATATGTTAAAGATTGCTGAATCGTTGCGTAAGGAAGGCATTCAAACAGAGCTTGGAGGCAGTGTTGCCTTTTCAGAAATTGAAGTTGGCGGTGTTTCGGAAGTCATTGGTATCCTGATTGCCTTTATGATTCTGGCGTTTACATTTACTTCGTTTCTTGCTGCGGGACTACCTATTCTGACCGCAGTCATCGGACTTGGTATTGGACTTATGACCGTAGTCATTGGTTCCAATTTCGTATCTATGTCCTCGTTCTCCATTACGTTAGCTGTCATGCTGGCCTTGGCCGTTGGTATTGATTATGCCTTGTTTATTATCTCGCGATATCGTCAACAGCTCGCAGAAGGTTTTGACCGTGAAACCGCAATTGCCCAGGCTAATGCTACGGCGGGTGGATCAGTTGTATTCGCTGGTCTTACGGTTATTATCGCGTTGGTCGGTTTATCCGTAGTGCAAATTCCCTTCATTACAATGATGGGCTTGGCTGCAGCCATTAGCGTATTTGTTGCCGTTCTCATTGCTGTTATTTTTGTGCCGGCGATGTTGGCTGCCGCAGGTGACCGCATTAGTCCGGCCAGAGAAAATCGCTGGCTGCGAAAATGGTCTGGCAGCAAAAAGAATACAAAAAATGAGAATGTCTGGAGTCGAATGGTAACCAGTAAGCCTTGGCTGACAAGTATTCTATCCATCGCTATCTTGATCATGTGCACACTTCCGTTCCTGCATATGCAGCTCGGTTTGCCAGACAATGGACTTAAATCAACGGAGACGACAGAACGTCGCGGGTATGACTTGATGGCGGAGGGGTTCGGTGAAGGGGTTAACGGTCCACTCGTGATTGTAGCTAAAGCGAATGGTGGCGATAATCCTCAGGCGTCAATATCCCTGGCAACGGCATATGTCTCTAGGCTGCCCAATGTAGCCAGTGTGACACCACCGATTCCTAGCCCTTCGGGTAATGCAGCAATCATTACTGTGTTGCCGAAGACTGGCCCCCACGATATCAAAACCACCGAATTGGTGGAAACGATTCGCGATAAGGCGGATGAGACTACAAAAAATAGTAATGTTGAAATTATGGTAACCGGCGGAACCGCAGTCAATATTGATATTTCAGAAAAACTGCAGGAAGCATTACCGAAATTTGCATTGTTAATTGTTGGCCTGGCTTTTGTGCTGCTCATGCTCGTTTTTAGATCTATCCTTGTGCCAATTAAGGCAGTTCTGGGTTTTCTGTTTACACTGGGTTCAACACTTGGTTTTATTGTGTGGGTGATTCAAGACGGATATCTGGGAAGTTTGTTTGGTATTCCTGAGCCGGGACCGGTGCTGAGTTTCCTTCCGATTCTCGTCACAGGTATCCTGTTCGGGCTGGCCATGGACTACGAGGTATTCCTTGTGAGCCGAATGCGTGAAGATTATACCCACACGGGCAATGCACGTCAGTCGGTAAAAAGCGGGATGAATCACAGCGGGCCGGTGGTTACTGCAGCAGGCTTAATTATGATTGCTGTATTCGCGAGCTTTATATTTGCTGAAGATACGATTATCAAGTCCATGGGGTTGGCTCTGGCGTTTGGCATACTTGTCGATGCATTTATTGTACGTATGACACTTGTGCCAGCGGTGATGACGATTCTTGGGAAAAGCGCCTGGTATATACCTGCCTGGATGGATCGGTTGTTGCCTAACATCGATGTAGAAGGCGAATCGGTGATGAATGATAATAACAACAAGGTGACCAGTGCGTCTCCCAGTCATTCCATAGCTGCCGAAGCTGTCTCCGGTGAATGAAATGGCTAAAGTGCATATATTCACCGATAGCATATCGGATATTCCAGAGGAGTGGATGGTGAGCTATCACATAGGGGTCATCCCCCTATACATCGTGTTTGGTAATACAGCTTATCGGGATCGATTGGATATGAATACTCAACAGATGTATGAACGCGTTGAAGAGGAGGGGCATTTACCCAAAACAGCGGCGCCCTCTCCCTCCGATTTCTTAAATTATTTTATACCGGCAATCGCAAGTGGAGAAGACATCATATATATCAGCATGTCTTCCAAAATGTCGTCCACTTATCAGAACGCAGTGCTGGCTGCAAAGGAGTTTCCATCTGATCGAGTGACCATTATTGATTCCTTGAACGTATCAGCAGGCTTGGCTATGCATGTGCTCATGGCAGCTCGTATGGCAGCAAAAGGAGAAAATGTAGCGACCATCATTGAAGAACTGGAGCGGGTGCGCAGTCAGGTTCAGTTGAACGTGCTCGTCAATAATCTGGATTATCTTCATAAAGGCGGACGCGTTGGGAATCTTCAGCACCTGCTTGGAAGTATGCTTCGTGTTCGTCCGGTCCTGTACGTTACCAACGGCATGATCCTTTCTGGTGTTAAATATCGGGGGGCTCCTCGTAAAATAATCAGAAATCTTATAACAAGCATATTTCAACATAGAGAACGAATTGATTTGGCTCAATTTATTATTGCTCACACCATGGAGCAAAAAACTGCAAATTGGCTGCGAAACATACTTATGGAGGAAGCCGGGGTACGTGAAGTTCACATCATAGAAGGCGGATGTGCAATTTGCTCACATAGTGGTCCGCGCAGCTTGGCCATCAGTTTTGTGCTGAGAAAATGAGAACAAGAAATATTTGAAGTCATTAAGGCTTGAGTGCATCCAGAAAAAGCTGTTTAAGAATGCTGAATTGCACGGATGTGTCTACACCCGTATGAAACGCATGAACACTCTCATTCATGGCCGTTTTTTTGGAAAAGTTCGCAAATACATTGATCATGGTAATCAGCGTATGAGCAGTCTGTGTGCTCGTTCTAACGGAATGGTCCTGTTCACCCAGTTCTGCCAGTTGAGAGAACAGAAGAATAATTTTATTGTACTCCGCTTGATATAGCTCAATGTTCTCTATAGGTTCTTTGGAAAGTGCGACATAACATTCAAAGGCCTCAATTAATTTGGATTTTTGTTGATGCTCTGCCTGCTGAAAGAAGATTAATGTGTCAAAAATCTGATTTAATTTCTCGTAACAGGTTCCCTCACCATGCACAATTTTCTTAAAAATCAGCACCTCGGTTTGAACAATCTGTGATGCTACCGCAACAATTAGATGTTCCTTTTTGGGGAAATAGCGAAATACAGTAGCGACGCCAAGGCTTGCAGCCTTGGCGATTTCGTGCATGGTGGCCTTTTCGAAGCCTTGTTGTTCAAATACAGATATGCCAGCTTCAATAATGCATGAACGACGTTTTTCTCGCAATTCACTTCGTTCATGCTCCAAGCGTTGTTGGGGTTGTATATGGAAAACCTCCTTGTCTCGGTAACTCAAATTATGCTATCAACTGGAAATCTTTTTGTCAACGAATCACCTGATTCAGCATGCTGATCCAAATTATGTTGAAACTCGGATCGTTAACCTGGCTCTGCTTTGACAAAATTTCTGCGATCGTAGTAAGGTCAAGTGATGAGTAATATTGAAAGAGGGGTTTAGAAAGGTGAAGCAGGTACTGGTGATTAAGAACAAACGGTCTTTGGCGAAGAAAATCGTAAGCGGTCTAAAGCAAGAAGGATGTTTCAGTTTAACACTTCATAATGAAAATCAAGGTTTAGATATAGTATACGAGCATGAGTGGGACATTATTTTATTGGATTGGGATTCATTAAGTATATCTGGACCGGAAATTTGCAGACAAATCCGAATGGTTAAAACGACACCGATCATCATCTTGACCGACAATGTGTCCAGCAAGGATTGCATAGCAGGACTACAAGCTGGAGCAGATGATTATATAAGAAAACCATTTGCAAAAGAAGAGTTAGTAGAAAGGATAAAAGTTATTTTAAGAAGAGGAGACGGCATCCAGTCAAGCGATACACATTTTTATCAGTTTAAAGAACTCTTCGTTGATGTATCCAGTAGTATTGTGAAAAAAAAGGATGAGAATCTCCGCCTCACTAAGCGCGAGTACGATTTACTTGTGTTTTTAATCAAGAATAAAAATAGAATATTGAGCCGTGAAATGCTTTTAAATCAGGTTTGGGGATATGATGCAGCAGTAAATCCAAATGTAGTAGATTTATATATTGGGTATCTAAGAAAAAAACTAAAATGCGAGAAGAAAGACAGATACATTCAAACCATACATGGTAGAGGCTATTCAATGATTGAAAAGTAAAATTTTCCACAAGATTTTCACATAATTAATAGTTATACTGTTCCACAGAGCGTTTAAATGAAAATGATTATCAATAGCAATTAGATCGGATAGAGATGACTATTGCTAATCATTTTTCAGAAAAAGCATTTGCAAGGGGGAAAGAAAAATTTAACTAAGTAATGCGCGCTACAATGGTTGGTGGATTTAAATCAGTAGATGTTGCGGATTCCAAGATTGATTGTGAGTGAGCTCAGGTACTATAACGTTTATTTAAGGAGAGAGTATGAAGAATGAGAAATTTTAAATTAACTGTTTTTTTAGCAATTTTTGTGTTGATGTTAGCAGCTTGTTCAAGTGCGAGTGATGAAAATGGTAACACTGAGAATAATGGACAAGAAGGTACATCTACTGAAGCTTCAACGGTTGCAATTACTGATGCTCATGGTACGGTTACTGTTCCAGTGAACCCTAAAAATGTGATTTCTTTAGATAGCAGAACTTTTGAAACTTTAGCAGATTGGGGTATCCCATTAGCAGCTGCTCCAAAGGACGTTATGCCTGCGGATTCACCATATGTAAGTGATGATTCCGTTCAAAATATTGGAAATCACCGTGAACCCAATCTTGAAATTGTAGCAGCGGCAAACCCTGAACTTGTCATTATCGGGCAACGATTTGCTGGCTATTATGATGAAATAAAAAAATTAGTGCCGAACGCAGCTGTTATTGATCTTAATTTTGATGTTTCTGAGGAAGCGGATACGCCTGGAGAAAACTTCGTAAATGGATTTAAGGATGCTACCATTTCTTTAGGACAAATCTTTGATAAAAATGAAGAAGCTAAACAATTGGTAGCTGATTTCGATAAAGCAATTGCAGATGCCAAGTCAGCTTATAATGGAACGGATACCGTTATGGGGGTTGAAGTTGCAGGTGGAAATATCGGCTTCTCAGCTCCGCATTTCGGACGTGTGTGGGGACCCATGTATGATATTTTTGGATGGAAACCAGCCCTGGAAATCGAAAATGCTACTTCTGATCATAAAGGAGACGAGATCTCTGTAGAAGCTATTGCACAAAGCAATCCGGATTGGCTTCTCGTATTAGATCGTGATGCTGCAGTATCTTCTACAACGGATGCCGTTCCAGCGCAGGATGTTATTAATAATTCAGCTGCTCTTAAAAACGTAACTGCTATTTCTAAAGGGCAGATTGTTTATGCGCCAAATGACACATACACCAATGAATCTATCCAAACTTTCATAGAGGTATTTGAAAACCTTGCAAACACTTTAGCTAAGTAGTTTAAAGGAGTATAACATAGTGCCGAAAAATATAATCGCCGAGGTTGAGAACACTTCTCAACCTCGGCTTTATAAGTACAATAAGATATGGACAAAACCGTTTATATTAGCGATTATAGTTGTTTTTATTTTAAGCATTATATCATTGTTTACTGGAGCGTATGATATACGCGGACAAGAGGATGGAATGGAAATGTTTTTCATCACTCGTGTTCCAAGAACAGCTGCTCTAATGCTTACTGGAGCTGCCATGTCCATGGCGGGACTTGTAATGCAACTTATTACACAGAACCGTTTGGTTGAACCTACCACAACTGGAACTATTGAATGGTCAGGGCTGGGACTTCTTTCTGTTTATTTATTATTTCCTGCACCTACTTTAGTTCAAAGAATGACTGGTGCAATTCTTTTTTCTTTTATAGGAACGATGGTTTTCTTTTTATTTTTAAAAAGAGTTAAACTTCGTTCGTCTTTGATTGTACCGATTATCGGGATGATGCTTGGAGCAGTCATTTCTGCATTTTCCACTTTTATTGGACTTGTTTTTCAAATGACACAAAATATTGAAACCTGGTTTGTAGGTTCTTTTGCACCTGTTCAAGCTGGAAGATATGAATATCTATGGCTGATTGTTATCGTTACTTTTCTTATTTTCATGTATGCTAATCGATTGACGTTAGCTGGACTAGGAGAAGATGTCGCAACAAGTCTTGGAGCGAACTATAATCGGATCGTTTTTGTGGGTACGGGTCTCATTTCTCTTGCAGTTGGAATTGTTGCAGCAGTGATCGGAAACTTGCCTTTTTTAGGTTTGATTGTACCCAATATTGTTTCAATGTTCAGAGGCGATGATCTGAGGAGTAATTTGCCTTGGGTATGTGTGATAGGCATGGGTACTATAACGGTTTGCGACATCATTTCTCGAACCATTATCAAGCCTTTTGAAGTACCGGTCTCATTGATCCTTGGAACCGTAGGGGCAATCGTATTTATTCTTATTTTGTTGAGACAAAGGAAACAAGGGAGGCTAAGATGACAACATTGGAATATAGAAATAAAGAAAATGTCGAAATCGATTCCAGCCTCCATGTAAAAAGATCAGCCAGAGCTTTTCGTTCTAAGAAAGAAGAGAAGCGGTATTGGATTTTGCTGATCACATTAATTGTTTTGGGTGTACTTTCTTCGTATGGACTTTTAGTTTATAACAATCCAGTTCCCATTGATTCTCCTTCTTTTATTCCAGTGGTTAGAAGAAGGGTAGATGCTCTTGTTGCAATGATTATTGCTGCGATTTGTCAGAGTTTGTCGACCGTTGCTTTCCAATCGATTACGAACAATCGGATAATAACTCCTTCACTTTTAGGATTCGAGTCACTATACTCAACCATTCAGACTAGTACAATATTTTTCTTTGGTGCTGGTGCATTCATCAATTTTACTGGTATTGGATCCTTTGCATTTCAGGTTATTGTTATGGTCTTGATGAGTTTAATCCTTTATGGATGGTTGCTTTCTGGAAAGTATGGAAATCTGCAACTTATGCTTTTGGTGGGAATTATTATTGGAGCTGGACTGAGATCTGTGTCAACTTTTATGAGAAGACTTCTTGCGCCGTCTGAGTTTGATATTTTACAGGCAAGATTATTTGGTTCTGTGAATAATGCGAATTCTGAATATTATCCTGTTGCCATTCCAATTGTGATTATTGCAGGATTTCTTCTAATTGCGTTTGCTAAGAAGTTAAATGTATTATCACTTGGAAAAGATGTCTCTACTACTTTTGGAGTAAAACATCAAGCAAGTATAATTTATACACTTATATTAGTTGCCGTTTTGATGTCAATTTCTACGGCTATGGTTGGACCACTAACGTTCTATGGGTTTTTAATTGCAACTTTGAGTTACCAAGCAGCGCCAACTTATGATCACAGATATATTTTTCCAATGGCTCTTGCTATCGGATTCTTGATCATAACAAGTGCTTACTTTTTGATGTATCATATATTCAATGCACAAGGTGTGGTTTCAGTCATAATCGAACTGTTTGGTGGAATCATATTCTTAATTGTGATTTTAAGGAAGAGGGCTTTATGATAAAGATTGATAACGCAAGAAAGCTGTATGCCGATAAGGTGAAAATAGGACCCTTGAATATTGAAATACCAAAGGCTTGTTTTACTTCTTTAATTGGGCCAAATGGTGCTGGAAAGTCTACGACACTCTTGATGATTGGAAGACTTTTGGGTATAGATGAAGGCCAAATTATGGTGGCGGACATGGATATCTCTGAATCTAAATCAAAAGACTTAGCCAAAATTGTGACTATCTTGCGACAAGAGAATCACTTTGTTACAAGGCTTACTGTTAGACAGCTAGCTGGATTTGGGCGTTTTCCCTATTCAAAGGGAAGATTAACGAAAGAAGATGAGGCTATTATTTCTAAATATATCGACTTTTTAGACTTGACTGATCTGGAAAATAGATATTTAGATGAGCTTTCTGGTGGGCAAAGGCAAAGGGCATATGTAGCAATGGTTCTGTGCCAAGAAACGGAATATGTGCTCTTGGACGAGCCGCTGAACAATCTTGATGTTGCTCGTTCTGTTCAAATGATGGAACATTTGAGGCTTGCTGCAAAGGAATTTGGAAGAACCATTCTGACTGTTATGCATGACATCAATTTTGCAGCCAAATATTCTGATCGGATTTGTGCTATGAAAGATGGTCAAATTGCCGCTTTTGGAGCAGTAGAAGAGATTATGAATTCAGAAATTTTGACAGATATTTTTGAAACAAAAATAGAAATTATCGAGGGTCCTTATGGGCCCATAGCGATTTATTAGTTACAATGTTCTGAGAAATCATTTTATGATAGGGATAGGGAGGTAAACAGTCGTCTTAGAGACGATTGCTTACATCCCTATTCTTTATTTGAATTGAAATTAATATCCAAAGGTTAAACAAATATCAATTTTAATCAAATTCCAATTTTAGTTTGATATAGTTCTATTGGGTGTACGGATTAATTAAACGTAAAGGTAGGAATAGCCATGGGAGATATCATTAATCAAATATTGGAAGTTATCACGGGGATGGGATATTGGGGGATTTTGCTGGGTATGACGCTTGAAGTTATTCCAAGTGAAATTGTTTTAGCTTATGCAGGTTATTTAGTTTATCACGGACAATTGAGTCTGGTTGAGGCAGTAATTTTTGGGACACTGGGGTGTTTGCTGCAGCATGTGATTTTGTATGCAATTGGAAGATACGGAGGAAGAATGCTAGTAGATAAGTACGGAAAATATTTGCATATAAAATCCAAGCACGTGGATATGACTGAACGCTGGTTCCAGAAGTATGGAGTTGGTGTGGTGTTCACCTCGCGCTTTATTCCTGTTGTTAGACAAGCAATCTCCATTCCAGCAGGTATTGCCAAAATGAATATTTTTATTTTTTTACTTTTTTCAGGCTTGGCCTCAATTCCATGGGCGATTCTATTCGTATTTCTAGGTAAAACATTAGGCGAGAATTGGAAAAATATTAATGAGATAGCCGCCCCATATACACAACCTTTTTTATGGGGAGCTGTCGGTTTGATGTTTATCTACGTTGTGTTTAAAACTATTAGACACAAGAAAGCTCAATAGGTAACTTGAATTAGTTGACCTTGAGCATCTTAAAAAAGACTTTACTGGCACTATGCGAGTAAAGTCTTTTTTTATTAACTAACTACAGTATGGCACAACACGAATTACATCTTTGGGTTCGTTCTACGGTGCATCCTTAACAAGGAAAAAAGATCTGAACTGTAGTCCCTTCATGTTCTTTACTCAAAATTTGAATTCTTCCGTCATATCGTTTTACCAAGCGTTCCGCGATGGCAAGTCCCAATCCAGACCCACCTTCAGCTCGGCTTCTGGCTTTGTCAACTCGGTAAAAGCGATTGAAAACGTGAGGGAGATCTTCTTCTGGTATCCCTATACCTTTATCAGTTATTTCTATACCAACTGCTCCTTCATATCGCTGAACTGCTACTTTAATCCAGGTGGAATCATTCGAATATTTCACAGCGTTATCCAGTAAAATCATCAGAATCTGTTCCAAATGTTGAGGAGGTATCCGCACATTCAATCCTTTGGCTTGATTGATATTCTGTTCAAAAACAAACATTGGATGTAGAACTGAAAACTGATTAATTGTGTACAGGATCAGTTGATGAATTTCAGTGGAGAAATCTTCTTTGCTTATGGGTTCAGACTCTGCACGACTTAAGTCTAGCAGTTCTTTTACAAGCGCTTTAAGTCGTTGCAATTCCTGCACAGATAACTGTAGGGATTCTTCTAGAATTTTCGGATCATGTTTGCCCCATCGATTCAGCAACGAAATATGACCTTCTATAACAGTAAGTGGTGTCCGCAACTCGTGGGAGGCATCCTCCACAAATTGTTTCTGTTGTTCAAAAGACCATTCCAACTGATCCATTAATCGGTTAAAGGTAAATGCCAAATCAGCAAGCTCGTCATGATGACCAGTTACACGTACACGTTCGTGCAAACCTTTCTGGGCAATACTATCCATCGTTTTGTTCATGGCTGTAATAGGTTTCAATAAGGTGCGTGATAAGATAGCACCTCCAACAGCACTTAACAAAACGGCGCCTACTCCACCGGCGAGCAAAACGATGAGCATCTTGTCGCTGAGCTTATCTTCATTTTCCATGTTTTTGACGATCTCAATGGTTCCCATCCATGAACCTAAATGGAGTGGGCTTCGCATAATCAACAAATGGTCGTCATGATGCCACATGGTAATTACTTCGTCGGAAACCGTTGTTTGTGGTGTCACCCAATCTTCTGATAGGTGATTTGATACTGATAATATTGGATAACCATGTTCATCGAGAATCCGCACCATCTGATTCATTTGAATGACATCATCAATGAATCCACGACTTTTCTGAATCAATGTAGTATCATTTTTTTCAACTAGATGGCTTTTGATCTCCTGCATTTTTGTTCGAATGGCATCTTCTTCTTGATGAATCAACCATTGACTGAGGACAAAATACTGTCCTACGTTATAGACAATGAAGAGGGTACTTAACAAGAAAAATGACCAAGTAGCCAATTTCCAGCGAATAGGCAGTTGGCTGAATCTTAGATTAATATATCGCATTACTGTATTTTGTACCCCAATCCACGAATGGTTTGAATAATACTGGGACATTCGATGTCATCGATTTTACTTCTCAAATAACTGATGTAAACATCTACAACGTTTGTTTCTACCTCAGCATCATACCCCCAGACTTTTTCAAGCAACATCTCTCTAGTCATTACACGTCCCATATTTTTCATTAAAATAAACAGCAAGTCGAATTCTCTCTTAGTCAAATCAATCTGTCTTCCTTTTTTTTGCACAGTGCGGGATTCAGGTTCTAATTCTAGGTCATCAAATACAAGAAACGGCCGTTCTTCTTTAGAAAGAGCTCTGCGGAACAGTGATCTCATACGAGCCAGTAGTTCCTCAATAGCAAAAGGTTTGGCAATGTAGTCATCTGCTCCACTATCGAGTCCCATCACCTTGTCCATTACACCGTCTCTGGCTGTTAACATTACGATGGGCGTATCTTTTTCTCTTCGGATTCTTCTACAAACCTCCATACCATTGATACTGGGTAGCATCAAATCAAGAATAATCATGTCCCACTCCTCCTCAAGCGCCTGATCTAATCCTTTACGTCCGTCATGAATCACGGTCACTAGATAAGACTCATGTTTGAGTTCAAGTTCAATAAATCTCGCAATATTCTTTTCGTCTTCAATCAGTAAAATGTTTTTCATGATTGTCATCGGTCCCTTTAGTATGGATTCTTCTGGTCTATCTGAGTTTATAACGATTACATTAGAAAATCCTTAAAAAGGATGCTTTATTTCTTATTGTCTCTTAAGAAAGATTGTATACACTTGGATTTGAAGTGAACTAATTAAATTATTAAAAGGAAGTGATGATGTGAGTCAAGTCACAAAAATCAGAACAGCAGTACATACCGGAATGGAAAGTGAAGCGAAAACCATTGAGAAAAAAACTAAAAAGAAACCAAATCAAAAGAAATCTGCATGGAAAATTTGGTTGTTTATTTTAGTCATGTTGGGCGTACTTGGGGGGTATACAGTCCTAAAGGTACCTGCTACCAAGGATTTGTTTTTTACTGCGTTAGGTGGGAGCGGTTCATCAAGTAACAATCCCTCAGAAGTTAAACCGACACTGGTTACGGATGTTAAACCAAAACCGACGAAAACAGACAGGCAAATGCCGAGTACAACGCTAACAAATAATGCGGGCACGATTATACCGTCCAAGGAAACTCTCGAGGCAGGTGTACACATTGCCGAAGCAAAAGATATAGCAAAAGTGTATGCGGCAATGATGCCAAACAAAGCAGCAGCTATTCTAGAGAAGCAATCCACTGTAACGATCGTTTATGCAATGACAGAGATGTCGACGGAAGAAAGATCGAAAATATGGAGTAAAATGGATCCTGCTGTTGTTGCAGATGTCTCAGCTCAAATAAAACCGCGGGCTCTCGCAAAAGATAAGGATCTTGCAGCTTTACAGAAAAAAATCCATTCTGAGGCAAAGGATACACAAAACAAGTCGATACAAGATCTATCTAATCTTTATTCGGATATGCCAGTTACTGCAGCAGCCAAACTGATTCAGGAAATGATGAAGACGGATTCAGATACTACAATCCAAGTAATAAAAAAAATGAATGAACAAAATCAATCTAAACTGCTGACAGCTATGGCATCGAACAAGGGAATGGTAAGTACGGCTACTAAAATCATCCAAGCCTTAGGGAAGTAATAAGCACAGGTGTCCATTAAGGAATCCATGTATTTAAATTTGTAGGTCTATGAGAATATTCGTTGAGCTGTTATTCTCGCTTTATATATTTCCTGTACAACATGAAACAGGTTATTAACCAAGAGGCACTTACAAAATATCCTCCAATGATGTCGCTAGGATAATGTACACCCAGATATATGCGGCTGATTCCGATTCCAAGAATTAAAAAGGAACTTATCAGAACTAAGATTATACGTCCCACCAATGTAGGCACATGTTTCCAGAGCATAAAAGACAAAGCACCATAGAAGCTAAAAGCAGACATCGAATGACCACTCGGAAAACTGTAACCATGAGCATCTATGATCCGGTGAATGAGTGGTCGATCTCGGTGAAATAGGAATTTGAGGCCTGCATTTAACACGGTAGAGCCAACCATTACACCAATCAAGAAGCCCAGTTCTTTGTGGTAACTCAAATATCGATACATAATGAAGAGAGCCAAAAGAATGATAATGATTAATGGTAACCCTCCGCCAATGTCCGTAAACAACTTCATTAGGCTTGTTATTGCAGGTGTCTCGAAACCTTGAATCCATGATCCAACACTTTGGTCAAAATTGCGAATGTGATTGTTATAGATACTCAAAACATCCACACCGAAGCTAGTAAAACAAACGAGAAGTATGAGGATTGGAAGTATTTTCTTGAAATTAGACATATTAAACATAATTCCTCCATGCAATGTATTTAATCGCTTTAACGTTTCACCAGTCTACTCTTGTTTGTTAAGAATTCTCTGTGAGAAGAATAAAAAAATCTTAATAAACGAGATCATATTATTCTTAAGCGGAGCAACAAAATCTGCGATTAATTTGGTTGGAGGCTTTTTCAGTGTCTATATAACAGAGGCTTGAGCAAAATACAGGTTGGTGTTCTTCTTTATCCTGTGAGTAAATGGGGGGGATATGTGAACCCTTTCATTGTGTTATATTTTATAGAAATTGGTTCATTCCACTCCTATTAAGTAGGTAATACCAAGCATATAATTGAGCTTGTACAGAGGTGCCATCCAAGCAAATCGATTGTTTCAATGCATTGAATGGTAACCTAACATAACGGGGGTTTTGAGCCTGGCAGGACAGAAGGACCTTGTGTTTTACAGGGGAGTTTGGTTCCGCCATATCGGCGTGTTGAAACCTCGGAAGCGGAGATGAATGCATGAACACAGATCATGTACGAAAGTCTCGTATCGAGCGAATCTCTCTCAAAAATCGAATTCTTTTTCTTTTTTCGGCCGTAGCCCTCATTCCATTCCTCTTTTCCTGCTACCTATCCTACCGTACGATCAATTCCATTCTGACAACCAAATTACAATCCGGCATTCAGAACAATCTGAAACAGGTGACGTTATCCCTAGAAAATACGCTCAGCAACCTGAACCATGTATCCCAACAGCTCGCCTTTGAGGGAAGCATCGGCAAACAGCTGGAGCAGCTCATGATTGCGGATCAACCTTATGACCGCAGTGATTTGACCGACCAGATCAAATACCAGTTGAACCTAATTGCATTTACCAATCCCAATATTGGGTTATCCATGTACTATTTCCGCGATGACGGTATCTATCTATTTGAAACAATGGGAGTAAAGGATTCATTCGATCCAGACAAGCTGCCGATCATGGCCAGTTATTATGGAATCACTTATTTCGGGCCCCATATCAGCAACGACAGGTTTAACGATCAATACGTCCTTTCGGCATTGCGAAAGGTGGATTTGCCGGAACGTGATGATGCCTACATATACAGTGAATCCAGCTTCAAGCTAACGCAAAGCATTCTTGATTTAGACGGTATCAGCAAAAATACGGCCCATCTCATTTTGGATAACCATGGAAGGGTCTCTTACAGCGAGTTAGAGGATGTTTTTCCCGAAAATACAACGTTTTCGGTTCCTGACGATCCTTCGCTTGCTGTGTCAACTTCAGGAATCGCTTCAGGCTATTACTGGTACAGGCAATACAGCAACCAGGGATGGAGCGTGGTCTCCCTAGTCTCCAAGGCGGATTACAATCAGGAGAAAAACCATTGGATGATGCAGATGTTTCTGTTAACCTTGCTGTTTGCTGCAGTTAGTTTGGCCATCGGCTGGTTGTTGTGGAAAATGGTATACAGACCCTTGTCCCAATTCCACCGGGAAATGAAGCAGATGCTTAACAGCAATTTCAACGTGGTGGATGCGAACTCGCGCATTCCGGAATTCGAAATGCTGCTGACGCAATTCGGTCGGATGAAGGCGCATATTGCGAGGTTATATTCCGAGGTAGAGTTGAAAGAGAAACGCAGGGCAGATCTGGAAATTGAAAAGCTGCTTTACCAGATCAACCCACACTTTTTGATGAATACGCTGGATACTGCGCACTGGTTGGCTGTGATGAATGGACAGGAAGAAATTGATCGGCTCGTGACCTCGCTGAACAAACTACTGTATTACAATTTGAGGAAGGGCGGCCAGAGCTCTACCATTCGTGAGGAGATTGATTCGCTAAGGCAGTATCTTATTCTGCAAAAGATTCGCTATAATTTTCAATTCGATGTTCACATGCACATCGATGACGAACTGCTTAACGTATCGGTGCCGAGGTTCATCCTGCAGCCGCTGGTGGAAAATTCGCTGTACCATGGGCTGGACGACAAAGGCAGGATCGAAGTGGAAGTAAGCAGGCACAACAACAAACTTGAAATCTCGATTAGGGACAACGGCAGAGGCATATCCGAAGAAAAAATCAAAGCGCTGCTGGAACAAGAACAAGCCGAACGCCACCGGGTTGGAATGGGAATCGGCATGAATTATGTCAAGCGTATGCTGGAGTCTTATTATGAAGGACAAGCCAGCCTGAGCGTTACGAGTGAGCCGGGAAAAGGAACTCAGATTGTCATTCAATTGCCAATTCAATGCAAAAAGGAGGAACCATCATGATCAAGGTGCTGATCGTCGATGACGATCAACTTGTACGCAAAGGACTCATGCTCGCAATGCCTTGGGCTGCATTTGATATGAAGGTTGTCGGCGAAGCGGGAAACGGTGAGAGAGCACTTGAATTTTTGTCAGAAAACCATGTGGATTTATTGATTACTGATCTGGCCATGCCTGTCATGTCAGGGATTGAGCTAATCCGCACCGCACGCAAGCAATTCCCGGATTTACCAATCGCTGTTCTGACACTGCATCAGGATTTTGAATACATTCAGGAGGCACTGCGTTTGGGTGCTATCGATTATATTGCCAAAGTACAGCTGGAGAAAGAACATTTCGATGAAGTGCTTGGACGCATCCATGACCGTATACAGGCCGACAGGAAAAAAGGGTCAAAAGATGATGCCGCCTCGGAATCCGATAAAGACGCATTGTTTTACGAGAGGAATGAAAGAGGTAGAAGATCACTTAACGAGGCGAATAACGAGTGTGAAGAGGTGGGATTAACATTCGTTGCAGAGGGAGATGAATGCGTAAAGGAGAAGCTGCATTCGTTTCGCTGGGTTCATGATGAGCGATATTTGCATGATCTGCTGCAAGAATTGAGGACGTTAAGACTGCCTGTGTCCAGATTGATGCAGTTGCTTTATGGCGTAACGGTAGACTGGAACCGCACATTCAAGAACATTGTCTGTACGGAAATGACCACGCCGGTTCATTTTGCGTCGTGGCAAGATGTGGTGGAGTGGATGACGAAGTTTCGTAAAGAAGCCCTTGTATTATCAGGTGGCCAGTATCTTCGGAAAGAGGTTAGCAGTAGCATCATGGCTGCCGTCAAAATTGTACATGACGAGTTGCAGAAGCCGTTATTTGCCAGCGATGTCTCGAAGCGTGTCAATCTCAGCCGCAGTTATTTTAATCAATGCTTCAAAGAATTGGTCGGTTATTCTTTTAATGAATATCTTCGCAAGATCAGGATCGACAAGGCACGTGACTATTTGACCCAAACGGCCAAACCGATTGTCTGGATTGCAGAGCAAACGGGTTATGCGGACGAAAAGTACTTCAGTCGGATGTTTCGGGAGCAGGTAGGCATGTTGCCAAGCGAGTACCGCAATGCACCAAGATGAGGGGTAGACGGATGGAGGGCAGGGGGGACAAATGATTTGTAAGCGTTATCAAATTCGGGCAGTTCACCGCCTGTTTCTCGTTCGGCTCTCTATCCATAAATGTTTTCCGGCCGTGTTATATTGTTGGTGCTCGACGCTAATGTCTTTTCATTAAAGGGGGATCATCCATTTGGGCAAAAAAACGGTCATGGTGGCGATGATGCTGATGCTCGCATTTACGAGTGCCTGCAACAGTACGGGAAGCAAGGAGAACGGAACGGCGGAAAACAATACCACGCCTGGTGTTACTGAACAAGGGCCGGCAGATCCGTTCGGCAAGTATGAACAGACGATTACCCTGAGGTACGGCAAAGAGGTCGATCCAACGGATAAAAGTTTGCCAGCCGGAGATACGCCAGAGAATAACCAGTATTCACGTTATGTGAAAGACAATCTAAACATTGATACCAAGGTAACCTGGCAGGCAGCTACCGGAACGAACTATGAGCAGAAGGTAAACCTGGCAATTTCAAGTAACGATTTGCCCGATGCGCTTGTGGTCAAGGATACCCAATTGCGTGCGATGGTGAAAGCTGGCCAGCTGGAGGACCTCACCGATGCATTTAATCGATATGCCTCTCCCGCTATGAAGAGTTATATGGAAAAAACGAACGGTGTATCGGCCGAGGCAGTAACATTTGACGGGAAAATGTATGCCATTCCTAGTATACAAGTACACTCTGACGGTGTTCACCAAATGTGGGTGCGCAAGGATTGGCTCGATAAGCTGGGACTTGAACCGCCAAAAACGATCGAGGAACTGGAAAACGTAGCGAAAGCATTTGTGGAACAGGACCCGGATGGCAACGGCCAAAACGATACGATTGGTATTGCCGGACAGCAGAACGGCGGTCGTTTATATGCCAATTTTCTGGAGTCGACGAACAACACGTATGGACTTGATCCGATCTTTGGAGCATACAAGGCTTATCCGGGTTACTGGTTAAAAGACGATTCGGGCAACCCGGTCTACGGTTCTATTCTGCCGGAGACGAAGGAGGCTCTCGCCAAACTGCGCGAGATGTATGCAAACGGACTGATTGACAAAGAACTTGGCATTCGTAAAAGTGCATCCGAGCCAGTAGTTAACGGCAAAGCAGGCATCTTCTTCGCACCGTGGTGGATGGGATACGGACCTTTACCGGATGCGATTAAAAATGATCCTAAAGCCAACTGGCAAGCGTATCTGTTACCGCTGGATGCTGAGGGACAATTCAATGCCCACATGGGGGCGCCATCTACCGTATTTGTCGTCGTTCGCAAAGGATACGAGCATCCCGAAGCCATTATCAAAATGCTCAACCTCCTTATCCGGGATGAGTCAAAATTCGATATCTCCGTACCTGTCGGACACTACCCGCTGCGTGTTCCAATGTCCTACATGGATGAGAGCGAATATTCGGCGAAAGCTTTGCAGGAGGTACTTGCCGGCTCGAAGCAATCCGAAGACTTTACCGATCCGGGCTACAAACTGCTTGCCGCAGATATCCAGAATGTCAAAAAAGTGAAGAAAGAGCCCTATGACAATATGGATATCCAGTATTGGGATCCTCAAGCAGACCTTGGTGTATGGAGCCGCATCTATTCGCTATTGGTAGGTTCATCGTCCTTGCAGCAGGATTATAACAAGGTATATAGCCTCCTGTATTCCCAGACTCGAACGATGGAAAGCCGCTGGTCCAACTTGAAGAAGTTGGAGGATGAAACCTTCCTGAAGATTATTATGGGAGCCGCCCCTCTGGACACGTTCGATACGTTCGTCAGCGACTGGAAAAAACAAGGCGGTGACAAAATTATTGAAGAAGTCAAGGAGTATGTTAAGTAGGCAGCTGCCCAGAGCGCCGGGTCCAACCGGCGCTTCTTCTTGAGAAAATCAGGATGGGAGATTTCAGAGGGAGGGACACCGGATGCGAAACCGAACTTTCATCAAACATTATTACATCATGTTGTTGCCCGGATTTGTATGGCTGCTGTTAATCAGCATCATTCCCATGTTCGGGATTGCCATCGCTTTTCAGGACTTCAACCCGGGCCAAGGCATCTGGAAATCACCTTGGATCGGGCTCGAAAATTTCGAATATATGTTCAGCCTTAACGATACCAAAACCATTTTCTTTAATACGGTAAATATTGCTGTCATGAAAATAGGTGGCAATCTGATCGTGCCGTTGATCTTTGCGATCATGCTCAATGAACTGCGTCTCATGGTGATAAAGCGTTGGGTTCAAACGATCGTGTATCTTCCGCACTTTTTATCCTGGGTTATTTTGTCCGGCATATTGCTCGATGTGTTTTCGTATACGGGTCCCGTCAATGGACTGCTCCATATGCTGGGTATTGAACCGGTGTTATTCTTTGCCCGAGCAGACTTGTTCCCGTTTATTGTCGTAGGTAGTGACGTATGGAAGGAGTTCGGTTTTAACACGATCATCTATCTGGCTGCACTGACGGGCATCAGCCCGTCCCTCTACGAAGCCGCTTCAATTGATGGAGCAACTCGGTTGCGCAGAATCTGGCACGTAACTTTGCCTGGCTTGCGAACCACGATTGTTCTCTTGGCGGTGCTAAGTTTAGGAAACGTACTCAACGCAGGATTTGATCAAATTTTCAATATGTACAATCCGTTGTTGTACTCGACGGGCGATATTATCGATACCTGGGTATACCGCGAAGGGTTACTGAACATGCAGTATGGCCTCGCAACCGCGGTTGGTTTGCTAAAATCGGTGGTCAGTTTCGTACTCATCATCATTTCGTATTTGCTTGCTTCGAAGTTCGCCAATTACCGCATATTCTGACAATGAGAAGGAGACGAGCGACATGATAAGAGAAACAACGCTGCGGTCCAGAGTGTTCGATGCCACGCTGCTGGTCGTGCTGCTCCTGATCGCGTTCCTGTGCATTCTGCCTCTCTGGTATACATTGGCCGTATCTTTAAGCGAAAAATCGGCTGCTGCTGCCGGCAAAGTATGGTTATGGCCAGTAGGCTTCAACTTCAACTCATATCAGCAAATTATTGGAGACCGTTCCTTTTTCAATTCTTTTTGGATTTCTATTCAGCGGGTTGTACTTGGTGCGACAATCACGTTCATCGTGACTACGATGATGGCTTATCCGCTATCCAGGAGCCCGCGCGAATTTCGTATGCGCAACGTGTTCATGTGGATTCTTGTGTTCACGCTATTGTTCAACGGAGGTTTGATTCCCTGGTACATGACCGTTAAGGCTATCGGGCTGTACGATACTATTTGGGCGCTTGTCCTTGGTGGGGGAGTGCCAGTATTTAACGTCATCCTTATCGTGAACTATTTCCGCAATCTACCCAAGGAGCTTGATGAGGCAGCTCTCGTAGATGGTGCCGGACCGTGGCGAATGTTGATCACCATTTATGTTCCATTGGCCGTGCCAGTACTGGCTACGGTAACGTTGTTTACCATTGTGTATCATTGGAACGAGTTCTTTCATGGCTTGGTGCTAACTTCAGGGCAGGATCATTATCCGTTACAAACGTTAATCCAGCAATTCGTTGTAGTCATCGATTCGTCCAACATGACGGAAGACCAGTATAAGCGACTGAATGAGTTATCGAATCAAACGCTGAATGCCGCGAAAATTTTCATTGCCATGCTTCCCGTGCTTGTTGTATATCCATTTTTGCAGCGCTTTTTCATCCATGGTATTACGCTCGGTTCGGTGAAGGAGTAGCTGCTTCTTTCATGATCATACAATGCTAAAAGGCCGCGTATCTGCGGCTTATTTTTGTTTTAGGAAATATGTCGATCTCAAACGGTTGGGATAAAAGAATGAACCTCATTTCCAAATCACCACTTATGAAAGAAATTTGATTGGGAACTGTTAACAAAATTATTGACAAGTCCGATAAAAATACTCTAGGGAATTATAGAATATTGCTCTGGGCAGCCTAGGTGCAAGCCATTCATATACAGTTCACAAATGCATTTTACAATAAGATAAATTCTTGTTAGAAACCTGTTTACGAAAAGCTGCTTATTACAGATAAATATGGAGGTAAGATTCGTTTGGAATTGTTTGAATTTATTTTATTGATGCTGGTGGCGGTCTCTTTATCCAATTTGGTAAACCGGTTTATACCTTCAATCTCCGTGCCTATTATTCAAATCGTGCTGGGGATGTTGATTACTTTACTGCCCTTGCACTATGAACTGAAATTAAATCCGGAGCTGTTTTTGCTTCTGTTCATTGCCCCTTTGCTGTTCAATGATGGCAGGCATGCGGATAAAGAAGCACTGTGGAAGCTGAAGAAACCGATCCTTTTGCTGGCGCTGGGTCTGGTCTTTGTGACGGTGGCTGTAATGGGATATTTCCTGAATTGGCTACTTCCCGTCATCCCGCTGGCGGCTGCCTTCGCATTGGCAGCGGCACTGGCGCCCACTGATGCTGTGGCCGTAGGCGCACTGGAACAGAAAGTGAAGATTCCCCATCAGACAATGCAAATTCTTGAGGGAGAGTCTTTGATAAACGACGCATCAGGGCTGGTCTCCTTTCAGTTTGCCGTAGCCGCAATGGTCACAGGTGTATTCTCTTTCAAAACCGCCAGTATCAGCTTTATTGCGATTTCACTTGGCGGTGTGGTGTTGGGCCTGCTGCTCACCTTAGTGAAATATGGTGTGGTGAAGTGGTTGCGCAAACTGGGAATGGAGAATGTCACGCTTCATATGCTGATTGAGATCCTGACTCCATTTTTAATTTTCATGGCTGCAGAGGAATTGGGGGTCAATGGTATCCTGGCCGTTGTCGCCGCAGGAATTGCCCATTCTTTCGGTTACAAGAAAATGAACCCTGAAGTAGCCAAGTTAAGTGTTGTATCCAAAAGCACCTGGTCAGTTATTATTTTTGTATTAAACGGACTCGTTTTCCTCTTGCTTGGAACACAGCTTCCTGATATTATCCAGACAATTTGGAGTAACCCCGAAATAGGTAATTTTAAAATCATTATGTACACACTATTATTGACTTTGGCTGTACTCGGACTGCGTCTCATCTGGGCAATGCTGATGGATATTTTCGAAGGGACCAAACCGCGTGATCCTTGGGCGCTGAGGTTGAAGAAGGCGCTTATCCTCAGTCTTTCGGGAGTTCGGGGAACGATTACACTGGCGAGTACCTTGTCACTGCCGTTTTTACTTAATGATGGCACTGCATTTCCAGCCAGAGATCTGATCATTTTCCTCGCAGCTGGAGTTATCCTGTGGACACTTCTGGCATCCAACTATCTGTTGCCGCTTTTATTGGGTAAAGAAACACAAACGGAGCAGGAAGAGGACGAAATTCAGGCGAAAATTGAGATTCTGAGGAATGTGGTTACCGGATTAAATGAACTGATCACGGACCAGAATCGTCTTGCGACCGCCCAAATCATCAATACGTATACTTCCAGAATACGAACACTCAAGAAAGATGAGAAGAAGGATAAGGCACAGCGGTCCTTGGGTTTGTCCGTATTGAAATGGGAAAGAGAGAATACGCTGCATGCGCTTGAAAAGAAAGAAGTGAATCCATACACAGCGTACCGTTACCTTAACCGAATTAACAAACTGTTGTTTATGCACACAAGAGATGCCCGCTATAAAAAAGAGTTTTTCCCTGTTAAGCATTGGGACGAAGTGTTCGGGATGCTGCAGCAAGTCCGGTTAAGCTTCCGTGAAAGAAGGGCTGAATTGAATAGTCTTAGAATTAAAAATATTACTTATGTCATTAAGCAGCTAAATGTTCAACTCGCAGAAGGCGAGCAAGATATGGAGATGGTCAGCTCGCTAATTCTGCAGTATGAACGAATGTTGCTGGGTCTGACCAGAAATGAAAAGGAAACCGGCACCCGAAAAGAGTTTGGCATATCGCTGCAGGAGCTGGCCCGAGTCGGAATTCAGCTGGAGAGAGACAACATCCAGTCCATGTTCGAGACAGGCAGGATTTCAAGACAGGGCGTGAAGGAGATGAAACGAGATATTCTATTCATGGAGCATGATTTGAGAGAAGAGACAAGCTGAGAGGTACCGATCGATGTTTTTGTCAAAACCTGGGGAAAATGCAAAGACCTCTTACGAAAACTCATTGAAGAAAACCGCTATTTTAGCGGTTTTTTGTTTTTATGGGATTTTGGTCCTGACCTGCATGCGCATAGGCTATTTTAGATAAGGAGTTGATTAGAGGATATAAGTGTGTTAAAGTACCTATTAACCAAACATCCTACGTTTGAAAAAATAGATGAAAAGAGGGCTTACGTATGCTTCAGAAAACAAATCGGCTGACTTTGGTCGAGCAAGTCGCATTGCAAATGGAAAGACAGATCGAATCTGGCAAGTGGGCTGTCGGGGCACGTATTCCGGCTGAACCGGAATTGATGGTCGAATTGAATGTCAGTCGTAATACATTGAGGGAAGCCATTCGGGCGTTGGTCCACGCAGGACTCTTGAAGACGAAGCAAGGGGACGGGACGTACGTCTGCTCTTCAAGCGTGCTGGGAGTTGTGCTACATAAACGAATCATGCGCTCCGACACGATTCAGACATTGGAAGTCCGTCATGCGCTTGAGCGCGAGGGAGCCCATCTTGCCGCACAGCGCAGAACGGACGATGAGGCGCGCGAACTTCTTCTCCAATTGGAACGCTGGGAGGGGGCGGCAGCAAGCGGTGACATGGATGGAATTGTAACGGAGGATATTCGTCTACACCAAGGCATCATCGCGGCGTCTCATAATGAGATCTTGATCGAATTATACAACCATATCGCGGACGCATCGCAAGATACGATTATCAGCTTGACTCGTTATGAAATTGAGGCGAGTTTCAAGGAGATGCACCGGCAGCTGGTTGAAGCGATTGTTGATCAAGATGCCGATCGCGCCGTGGCAGCGGTTCACCGTCATATTGCTGAATCGAAAGCTGTTCTTGAAGTCAAAGGAGACGAGCAGCCATGAGCGTACTAAGCGATACAAAGTCAACGATTGGGAAGAAACCATTGTCGTTGGCTTGGCCAATCATCCTCGGCATCGTCCTGATTGCAATGATTATGCGGTCACCGTTAACATCGGTAGGCCCATTGATCGGCTCGATTCGTGAATCTCTCGGACTGTCAAATGCTACGGCAGGTCTGCTCACTACGCTGCCGTTGCTTGCTTTCGCGCTGCTCTCGCCGTTCGCCCCCATTCTGGCACGCCGTTTTGGGGTGGAACGAACCCTTCTTTATGCGTTGGTTTTACTCATAGTAGGTATTGCGATCCGTTCGTTGGCCGCAACAGCTTCTTTGTTTGCAGGCACTGCTTTGATTGGGCTGGCGATTGCGGTGTGCAACGTGCTCATACCAAGTCTGGTCAAACGTGATTTTGCTCATCGCGTCGGCCTCATGACCGGTGTGTACTCCGTGTCGATGAATTTATCCGGGGCGATTGCATCCGGTGTCAGTGTTCCGGTCGCCCGCGACCTCGGTTTCGGCTGGAATGGTGCGCTTGGCATTTGGGGCGTACTCGTTCTGTTAGCCGCGTTATTCTGGTTGCCTCAAGCTCGGGCGAGTAGAGGGGCTGCAATAGCAACAAGTGGTGTGC
This sequence comes from Paenibacillus sp. BIC5C1, assembly GCF_032399705.1. Taxonomy (NCBI): domain Bacteria; kingdom Bacillati; phylum Bacillota; class Bacilli; order Caryophanales; family Paenibacillaceae; genus Paenibacillus; species Paenibacillus sp. BIC5C1. The sequence continues at coordinate 3,849,634 of NZ_CP135922.1, read as the reverse complement.
TCAAGCGGCGAAGTCTGTGGCGTTCGCCTCTGGCATGGATGGTTACGATTTTTATGGGGATGCAGTCTCTCCTTTTCTATGTTTTGGTCGCTTGGTTGCCAGAAATCATGACAAGCCGGGGGTTGAGTGAAGACAGTGCCGGATGGATGTTATCGCTGTTTCAAACTGCTGCGCTGCCCGTAGCGTTCATTGTGCCGATTGTTGCGGGACGTATGAAGAATCAACGTATACTGGTCATCATCATGACTATCCTGTTGTTTGTTTCATTGGGAGGCCTTTACTTTGGGGGAAATGCTCTCATTTCGTTATGGACAATTTTACTCGGAATTGGTGGGGGATGTGCGTTCAGCTTGGCCATGATCTTTTTGAGCTTACGGACGAAAGATGCGCACGATACAGTATCTTTATCCGGTATGTCGCAATCCGTCGGATATTTGCTGGCTGCAACCGGACCGATCTTGTTTGGTCTGCTTCATGACATCACGGCAAGCTGGAATCCCCCGCTATTGCTGCTGCTTGTCGTTAGCGCTCTGCTGCTCCTGTCTGGCTTGGGCGCCTCAAGAAATCGCACGGTATAAGCGAGAAGAATAAGCAGAACTTGTTAAACGCGCCGAGTGCCTCGGCAGATGCGGAATGAGATTAGTAGCATCATCACTATCAGGTAGGCTGTGAGCAGACTGAGGAATAGCATCTGAATTTGGAAGTATTTTGATATATCCATTGCGAAAATGATTGTCTATAATGCAAAAGGTATAAAAGGAAATACGATTAAAAATACAAAAATGAGGAATGTAAGTGGTTCACTTTTTATGGACAATGTATCTTGGATTGCTGGGAACGGCATCTCTCGCATTTTTACTAAAAGGAAAGTATAGATCAAAACTTAGTAAAATAGATTTCGTCGTATCTGTCATTACATGGATTGGGTTGTTAGGGTTTGTTACAGAAACCACTATTCTAACTCCTGATTTATGGAAAATTGTTACAGTTACAGCTTTTCTGTGGGATATATTATTCGCGATGCTCCTAAAGGATTATGAAGGTCAAGAAATACTGGAGGACTTACCGATTGTGGTGAGAAGAGTATGGATGTTAATAACATTAGTTATCATGCTCGGACCTCTTTACTATGGGCTTTTCAGATATTCTTTTTCATGAATAGTGCCGTAACCCCAGGCCATCCTAAGTATTGAAAGAATCTGTGTAAGTAAAAATAGAATGCAAAACCAGTGAAATTTTAATTCATTCACTGGTTTTTTTATATTTCCTAGAATGCAGTTTGAGAAATTATAGAGGAATTAAAGAGCTTTCAAAGTGCAAGTCTCAATCACTTCCTGACGACTTATATAAAACTTCATAAATTCCTTCGTTTTTATACCAGAGATTTTTCATTTAGATTGTGTATGATGGTCTGATGAAACGAAAATGGAAAAATGTATCGGCTTTACGTAACTGGTGCGTCTGCACAAAGTATTGTAGAGTTGTAGGAGCAATTACGCGATGAAGGTGAGAAAGATGGAGATCAATAATATTCTTGTTGTAGACGATGAACCGGAAATTCGAGAAGCTCTCGTTATTTACTTAAAAAGCAATGATGTAGATGTATTTACGGCCTCTAACGGATTGGAAGCACTGAAGATCCTTGAAGAAGAAACGATTCATCTTATTATCATGGACCTCATGATGCCGCAGCTTGATGGAATCAAGACGACATTTAAAATTCGTGAAGATAAAAATATACCGATCATTATGCTTTCCGCCAAATCGGAGGATAGTGACAAGATTTTGGGACTTAATGTTGGAGCCGATGACTATATAACAAAACCATTCAATCCCTTGGAACTGGTCGCTCGAGTCCGATCTCAGCTACGTCGGTTTACGAATTTGGGTTCCTTTCACTCCATCGGGGAAGAGATCATTCAAGTAAAGGGACTCGTGCTGAACAAAAGCTCGAAGACTGTTGAAGTGGATGGAGAGGATGTTAGACTGACCGCGAAGGAATACAAAATTTTGGAGCTGTTGATGGAGAACAAGGGCAGAGTTTTCTCCATTGAAGAAATTTATGAACGTGTGTGGAATGAACCGGTCTTTGCTTCGGAGAATACGGTTGCCGTACATGTAAGAAATATTCGCGAAAAAATTGAGATCAATCCTAAAGACCCAAAATATTTAAAGGTGGTATGGGGAATTGGATACAAAATCGAGAAAAAGTAAAGCAGATCGAACGATTGGAATCGACCTTCTTGTCATCATCAGCGCATTTATTTTAGGGATCTTCCTACTTATTAACGAGTTTTCATACCTAGGGGTGGGTCTGAGATATTCAACTTCACGTTTCCTCTGGGGACTGCTTTCCATTATTATCTTGGGTTTGTTGACAGCAAGACTATTTCGTTATTTTAAAACGCATCATGATAAACGTTCCTTCTGGGACGGCAGTGTGCTGATAGATTACTTCCATATTTGGAGAAGCGGCTTTAGGGCCAGTCTGCAAAACGGGAGACTAACGATTGGCCTCATTATTATGTTTCTGCTGGTTGCAGTAGCCGGCATTTGTTTTTGGGAGGCAGTCACATATTATGGAGAGGCATGGCTCAACCTTTATTTGTTGCTATTTGTGCTGTTTGTGGTTCCTTATATGCTCTCCAAGTTTAGACGTTTCATCGCCATCATCAATGGAAGTAAAGAGATTGCCGAAGGAAATATTCAAAATTCCATTCAAGATGCCGGGAACGACTCCCTATCTGAACTTGCTGGCTATATTAACAATATGAAAGCCGGGTATCAAAGCGCGTTGGAACATCAAATGAAAAGCGAACGGTTAAAAACCGAACTGATTACCAACGTATCGCATGATTTAAAGACTCCACTTACTTCAATTATCAACTATGTCGATTTATTAAAAAAAGAAAATCATTCTTCGGATACAACCCGAGCCTATATTGAAACGCTGGAGCGCAAGTCGCTTCGACTGAAACTGTTAATTGAAGACCTGTTTGATATCTCTAAGATGGCCAGCGGTACAATAGAGCTGGATATGGAGTACGTCGATGTGGCAATGTTGTTGACACAAGCGATAGCGGAATCAAATACCCATGTCGGACAATCGTCGCTCGAAATACGGGAGAGGATTGCCAAGTTCCCGATCCATGCGTATTTGGATGGTAATAAAATATGGCGCGTATTTGAGAATTTAATTAGCAACGCGCAGAAATATTCGCTTCCAGGAACACGCATCTATATTTATTTGGACGAGACGGATGAACTGGTAAGATTCAAAATTCAAAACACCTCTGCCTATGAGATTGATTTTGATGCGGAAGAATTGTTCGAACGTTTCAAAAGAGCAGACGAATCCCGCCAGACAGAGGGTTCGGGACTAGGTCTGGCTATTGTGAAAAGCATCGTTGAGTTGCATGGAGGACAGATCAAAGTCGAAATTCACGGCGATCAATTCAACGTTATTGTGCATTTACCCATACTAACTCAATAATCCCCAACGGAAAGCATAGGCAACGACCTGTGTCCGATTTTTTGCGCGCAGCTTGGTCATCAAGCTGCTTACGTAATCTCTCACTGTATACTCGCTGAGGAACAACAAGGAAGCGATTTTCTTGTTATCATAACCTTCTGCCAAAAGTTCGAGAACGGTAGACTCTCGTTCTGTTAAAGCGATGGCCATCGTTTTGGCGGTGTTTTCCTTCTCTTTTCTAGATAAAAACAAACCAATCCTCTTTCCCACTTGTTCAAGTAAATCAAGCTCAGCCTTCGTGCAATCAAATGAATCTCCCATCTGGTCAAAAGTGACCCATCCATATAATTGATGCTCGTGGGAAATCGGTATAAATATAATCGAAGACAACTGAAATAACTGGATATGCTCGTCCCTTAGATAAGGTTTTGGATTTTTTAAATAGATCGGTCTTTTAGAGTTGAAGATTAGATTTTGCTCGGTCAATTGCCCTTTCATACTCTGAATTTTCGGAAGTTCTTCGCCGATGACCCCATAGAACTGGTTGGACCAAGGTACATATGCATAGAAGACACAGCGTTTATAATTGAAATACTTCTCACATTTTTTCAGGATAAAGGCTAGATCTGAAGCTCCGGAAGAACTGACTAGGAGTTGGTTTAATTGGTCCAGCAAACGCAGTTTTTTTAATTCCTCGTTTTCCCCCGTTTCATGGTTAACAGACTCCGTATCAGCCCACTTATGAAAGCTGTGCATCAGATACGAAAAGACAGATAACAGGAACATGAGCGGGTCCATCATCCGCTGATGTTTCAGTTGTATTAATAGTGTCAGTAAAGCTTTTTCCAATATAATTTGAAGCCATTGTAAGCTTGCCATATTTAAAATGGTTAGCTGGGATTGAACCCAGGTATCCAAATAGGAAGAATAATGATTATCCATATGATCCAAGTCTGAATATGTAAACATCCGAAAAAAGGATCTCATCAGTACTTCCGTTTCGATCCGATGTGTTTCAGAAATATTAGCTTCCGCGATCAGGTAAATGTTTGTGTTTTCTTCGAGCTGTTTGTTATGCGTTTTGAAAAATAATACAAATTCCTGAAAAGTCATTTCAGTATATGGATGAAAATTTTGTGTCATAATAAGCCGTCCCCTTTAAATGAAATACCCTACAAATGGGGGGTATACAATCCATTATTACACAGAACTTTATAGGATAGTATTTCAAAATTAAAGGAGTAAGATTGAGGAGTACAAGTTCATGAATCTTACTATGAAGAAATGGAGCGGTTGAATCTTATGAAATTAAATGAAAAAGTAGCTATTGTTACAGGTGGTGCCAGTGGAATTGGTGAAGCGACCGTTCGCCTTTTCGCAAAAGAAGGAGCAAAAGTGGTCATCGCTGACTTCTCTGAACATGGTAAAGAGCTAGCTGCCGAACTCAATGGGGAAGGTCATGATACGTTATTTGTCAAAACAGATGTGACTAAAGAAGACGATATTAAGAACATGATTAATGAAACCGTTGAGAAATACGGTAAGTTGGATATTATGTATGCAAATGCAGGGGTTGCCGATGACGAAATCGCTGATGTACTTTCATATGATAAATGGAAAAGAACGATCGATATTAACTTGTCAGGTGTATTTCTTTCCGATAAATATGCGATTGAGCAGTTCCTTAAGCAAGGAAATGGGGGCGTTATTGTTAATGCAGGCTCGATCCACAGCTTCGTTGCGTTGCCTAAAACAACAGCTTATGCCTCAGCAAAAGGAGGCGTTAAGCTATTAACTCAGAATTTATGTACCGCTTATGCAAGCAAGGGGATTCGTGTCAACGCAGTATGTCCTGGATATATTGAAACGCCTCTGTTGAAGAATGTAGATGCAAAAAGCAAAGAATATCTAACTTCACTTCATCCACAGGGCAGACTTGGACGACCAGAAGAAGTAGCAAAAGCTGTGTTGTTCTTAGCCAGCGATGATGCTAGTTTCGTGAATGGTACGACCTTGCTTGTTGATGGCGGTTATACCGCACATTAATTTAGTTGAGATACAGGATGATTTTATCTGAAAACAGATGATCAAATCGAAATAAACCTCTAAATCATTGAAGACTTCTTCAATAATTTAGAGGTTTTGTTTTACATATGGCTTAAGCTATAAAAGATTCCTTAAATACCCTTTGACAGAGCATTAAGGTTTCCTGCATACTGACTTTATAAAGTTAGTTTATAAAGAGGGTTATAGAAAGAACTGATTACAATTAGAAGGATCTACCGAGATACGGGAGGTGATAGTTATGGTTTATATAATTTTAGCAGCTATTATTTGGGTTGGGGCATATGCGGCTCTGAAATGGTCGGGTCAGCCTATAGAAGTGAAGCCGATTCGATCCATTAATGATCTTTTTGAATAACGAAAGGAATTGTCATAGGCACTTAATGAGTATTCTTTATAAAGAATGTTGTTATACTAGGAGGATTTTAAATGATCAAACTTGTAGTAACTGATCTGGACGGAACATTTTTGAATAATCAAGGTTCGTTTGATATTGAACTTTTTAATGAAGTGCATGAAGAAATGCAAAAGAAAGGAATAACGTTTGTTGCCTGTACGGGAAAACAGTGTGAACGAGTAGAAAAGTTGTTTGGTGAACACGGGAAAGGTATCTGGATTCTTGGTGATAGCGCAGCCAGAATCAAGAAAGATGGAAAAGTCGTTAAAGAGTTTAGCATGGATCGCACACTCGTTCTGCGAGCCATTGAAGAAATTCAAGGTTTTGATCCCCATATGACAATCATTGTATGTGCAAGCGATGCAGCATACGTACATTCCTCTATCTCTGATGATATGTACAACGTAGTTAAAGGCTCTTATGAACAAGTCATAAAAATGGATTCCTTCTCCGAAATCGATAGTGATTTTATCAAAATAACCGTATTTGATACAGAAGGCAGAAGCACAATGCTTAGAAAACATGTGGAACAAACGTTACATGGCCAAATCTACATTGTCGACTCTGAAGCCAGATGGCTGGATATTACGGCTCTTCATACCCATAAAGGCGAAACGGTAAAAAAATTACAGGATATGCTGGGGGTAACTGCGGAGGAAACGATGTCGTTCGGTGATGGAGAAAATGATGTTGAACTGATGGCCATCGCTAAGTACAGCTTTGCTGTTAGCAATGCTTGTGAGAATACCAAAAAAGCAGCGAGTTTCATCACAAAATCTAATGAAGAAAACGGCGTTCTTATAACCATTCAAAAAATGATGGATTTGCAGTAGAACTGCTCTAAAGATTCAATCAGAAATTACTACATGACGAAGCCTGTGAAAAGGAGCGTGGGATATTTGCACAAAAATGTATATTTGTCAGGCTCTATACTTACTTCTGGGGAACGACGGAAGTTGGAACGGTTAAATACGATTATGGAGGCACACTTCTTAACCACACATCTGCCACATAGAGACATAGAAACTCAATCTGTGGATTCAAAAAGTAGAGATGAAATGTTCAAATTCGCTGTTAAGGCGATAGAAGAATGTGATATGTTTGTCGCTGTAATAAACAATGACTTGAATTTAAGTAATACCTGCTGGGAGATTGGTTATGCTTATGCGCATAAGAAACCTATCTTTTGTCTACATGAAGGTGAATTCAATATCAATCAATGGGGACAACTCATGTTGATGAATTCTTCGGTTGTTTGTCATAATGTGGAAGAACTCACAGGGCAATTAAATCTTACATTGCAAAAATAGGTGCAGCTTCATAATTGATCAAAAAATACAATTAAAACGGTACGAAGCACCATATGAAACAAACGCCGGCGCCCTTAATAGGTAACCGGCGTTTCACTTATTTTTTCGGCATTTTACTCTCATCCATGTAAAGCAGGTTCCAGCGGTGTCCGTCCAAGTCGGCAAATCCTGCGCCGTACATCCAGCCGTCGCTTTCACTCGGTTTGCCAAAGATGCTTCCTCCGGCAAACTCCACTTTTTGAATAAATTTATCTATTTCTTCTCTGCTTTCAGCGCCAATGGAGAATATCACTTCAGCGCTATGGGAAGTATCTGCTGTTTTCGAACCTGTAAATTTCTCAAACGCCGATTCCGGGAACAATAAAATAGTTGTTTGTCCTATGGATAGCTTGGCTCTTTCGTTCCCAACGCTTACCGCATGGAATCCAATTTCATTGAAAAAGGCAGTTGACTTCTCAACATCTTTGACTGGCAGGTTAATCCAGATCTCCTGTGGCATGGTTATAGCCTCCTAAAATAAAATTTTAACTAAGCTTAATATACTCTACTTCTGGCAGCAGAAGCGAATCTTATCAAAGAAATAAATGAATGTTATTATTATGAATATTGAACAAACGGAGGGACGGACATAGATAAGAAGAAGTACTTTATCCTGATGCTGCCGATGTTAATCATTGGACTGCTTGTAATTTACTTTCTTCCAGCAAACCAGAGATCATATGTATTCTTAGTTCCTATTGTATTTTGGTTGGCATACTATATCTGGGTATTTGTTGAACGAAAACAAGATAAAAAAGAGAATAAGAAATTATAGGTTGAGAGGTGTTAAAATGATTTCGCATCGCTTGCTTACTCACGATACAATTATTGAATTATTGCCCAATATGAATACAGAACAGAATTTGCTTTTTTATAGTTATTTAACGCAACGTAAGGATAAGGCTCAATATGTTGGTCAATTTATGAATAGTCAACTTAAAGCCGTATTAGCTTATTATAGCGAACTATCCTTTCCTGCATTTTCTTTCTTCCGAGTTGCAGATCGGGACATCTTTTTGCCAGAACTCGTTGCTTTTACAAGAAAAACGATCCAACTTGACGAAAGTGCTGTATGTGGCACGATACTCTGTCAACGGGACCTTGAACTTTTTCAATCCTTTGGTCTGATCAAAGGAATTCCCCAGCGTTTTCTAACGATGAAACATCAGGATGAATCGAAACTCCTTGAAGCTCACATTGCAAAAAAGATAAATGAAAATGAATATTCTAAGGTAATTGATTTTTTACATAATGGGGAAATGAGGTTTTTCACAAGAAGTGAGTTAGAGAATTACCCTTTTCTTGGAATTAAGGAAGGGGAAGATTTCATAGCTGTTGGTGGCTACCATTTTTATGACTCTCAGCTAGTAGAGCTTGGGAATATTGTTACCAGGTTAGATTACAGAGGCAGAGGATTAGCTAAACGCCTAACCAGTGAATTGACACACCTCGGTAAAAAACTGTCACCAGATGTTTATCTGGGTGTATTAGCAAATAACCTGCCTGCTGTTCGCTTATATGAAGGCTTGGGGTATCAAACAACAATGGAACTTTTTATTGTCAATTTTACTTTATCCAAGACAGAAATATAGTCCAAATCATAGGACTTAATTCAGTATAGCTTACTCTAAAAAAGCGAATAAATACTTAATGTTATCTCTGTATAGTTCGTAAATAACTGTGAACAATACGTTAATTCATTGACAATGAGTGTGATATTAATTAAAATTCGAAAGGGCATCAGGGTAAAGCAGATATGAGTATCCTTATCATTGGTTTAGAATCTTAGCTTTTTAATCCTAATGACGAATATAGGAGCGGTAATATTACAATCCTATTACGATGATTAGGATTTTTTTTGTTTTTGCTCTGGAGAATAATTTGAAAGTTGGAGGCTGGCTTTAATCATGGACAATTGGTTCAAACTAAAAGAAAGAGGCACGACCGTATCAACAGAGATCATCGCAGGGATTACGACATTTTTCACGATGGTATACATAGTGATCGTAAACCCAGGAATACTCAGCAGTACAGGCATGGACTTTAACGGAGTATTCATTGCTACAGTATTGGCAAGTATTGTGGCGACGCTGATCATGGGAATTGGGTCCAATTATCCGATTGTCATAGCGCCTGGTATGGGTCTGAATGCATTCTTTGCCTATAGTGTAGTGGCTGGATATGGGGTGTCATGGCAGGTTGCACTAGGAGCGGTATTTATAGCAGGGCTTTTGTTTATTATTTTATCGCTTACTTCATTTCGTTACATGCTGCTTGATGCCATTCCTGCAAGCCTTAAGCACGCGATAACAGCAGGGATTGGATTGTTTATTACTACGGTTGGGCTGCAAAATTCCGGGATTATTGCTGATTCAGAATCAAATTTGATTACGATCGGGAACTTGGCAGAACCTATGACTTACTTGACCATTATCGGATTAATTATCACTGTTGTGCTTATGGCTTACAATGTAAAAGGTTATCTGTTCATCGGAATGGTAGTCACAGCGATACTCGCCTGGATCATGGGATTGTTTCAAATGCCGGAGTCGATTGTATCCTTGCCGCATGGCCTCACGTCAACAGCTTTCCAATTGGATTTGGCAGGCGTATTCTCTAATGGTTTGTATACCATCATATTTACGTTCCTGTTGATCACGCTGTTTGATACGACGGGGACAATGCTCGGCGTTGCTGAGCAGGCAGGACTGCTGAAGGAAGGTAAATTTCCGCGCTCACGCGGCGCCCTATTGGCAGATGCCGTAGGGACTACCACTGGCGCTTTACTCGGAACAAGCCCAACATCGGCTTATATCGAATCCAGCACAGGGGTGGCTGCAGGTGGAAGAACAGGACTGACGGCGGTAACAGTAAGTGTACTGCTTGCACTTACTTTGTTCTTTACACCTATCGTAAGTGTCATATCAGGTATCCCGGCGATTACTTCTCCGGCACTGATTATTGTTGGTTACTTTATGATTAGTGTTATCAGCAAAATTAACTGGAAGGATCTCGAAGAAACATTTCCTGCCTTCTTGATAATCATTCTTACTCCGTTGACGCACAGTATTGCGACAGGTATCGGTGTTGGCTTTATTTTCTATCCGGTACTCAAGTTGCTTCGCGGAAAGGGCAAGGATGTTCATCCGATATTCTATATTTTTGCCGTATTGTTCTTCATTCAGCTTGTATTCCTGGACCACTAAGAAACGGGTTTCATCAAAAAAGGAGAACTGCTCGTAAAAAAGCAGTTTTCCTTTTTATATGTAATCCTCGGTTTAATCCTTTAGAGAAGAGTTCTTCTTCGTATTGAATACCTCAAATGCTTCTTTTAAAAAATCCATGGTATGCTTAGGCACCAACGATTCATAGGGTTTTACGTTTTTATACAGTTCTTCGTTATTTACCTCTTCATTGAAAATCAGATCACTTAATGGAGTATCTGCAAATATACCGTGCAACTGCTGCTGTATGAAAGGATGGTCTGGGTTAAGATCCTTTACGATAGCTCGATGGACAAGCAATAACAAATTATAAAGTTTTCCATCCAAGTACGTTTGTTTAGAGAAATCCTCTGGAAACACCTGATCAATAACATCTATAGATACATACTTTTGCAGCAGCTTTTTTTGAGCCTGTTCAACACGCATGGAATTCATAAGGAGCATTAGTATTTCAGAGTTTGATTCATTAAGTTGATCTTGCTCGGTTAACAGTTGTATTCGTTCAATTAATGCTAAGGAACAATCAATTGCTTCCCTCCGCTGTCGAAGTGATTGTTCTTGAACTTTAATGATTTCCTCGAAAGAATAATTCGGATTATCCAAACAGACTTTAATCTCGTTTAATGAAAGGCCTAAACTTTGCAGTAATTGGATTTCATGAAGCCTTTTAAAATCCGCATTTACATATATATAATGATCATTTTCATTTTTTTGTGAGGGTACTAGTATGCCAAGTTGGCGATAATGTCGTAATGTACGGACCGTTGTGTCTGCCAGCATTGCAAATTTACTCACCGTTAATCTCATCTAAAATTCCTCTTTTCATAAATCATTCTTGTATTTATTCGCCAATATAATTCCAATAGAAATATTATAAATCCCATGGGCAAGCATCGGCGGAATTAATGACCCGGTAAAATAAAAGAGTAGTGCAAAAATCAAACCGTTTACAAACACACCAGTAAGAATACCAGTTGCTCCTTTATATTGGGGAACATGTATTGCCCAAAATAAGAAAGTGCTGATTAGAATAACGAGCCAATCCACAATTATAGAATATCCAATAAATAATCCTATCAGGACACCTCTAAAAAAGAAATCTTCAAACACCCCACCACCTATTGCAGATACAGCTATACCACTTGGTCTGATCATTATTTTTTTAATCATATCTGATCCCTCGGTTTTGGGTAATTCTGTTCTTGTTTTGATGAATGTAATTAGTACAATAGTTGTTATAAACAAACTGGAAATAAGACCAATGAGTACTGTAGATAAAATACTAATTTCGTTTGGTATAAATAAGGAAGCTATAAATGATAACATTTCTCCCCACTTAAATATCCCAATAAAAACCAATCCGATTAAGAGAAACGATGATAGCGTTAGTGATGCTCTTAACAGTATTTTGTATTGTTCCTTTGCAGTAGGCTTAGTCATCATAAAACTCCTTTTATCTCATTTTTTTCATTGTAGATTGTGACGTAGCGTCCCCCGCAATATTTGTTTTTTGTTATAAAAACAAAGTTCTCGTCCCAAACGGAGGGCAAGAACTTTGTGTCATAGCTGATTAGATGTAAAAATTGATGAATATAATTATGCTTACGGGCAATTCTAACCTCTAGAAATGAATGAAGAAGTATCCAGAATGAGGAGGGGATAGTTATGATCTACAAGCCAGCTTTATTAATTATAGATGTACAAACCGGATCATTTATAAATCCTCTCTTTATTCATAACAGTGAAAATTTATTAAATAATATCAAACAACTTATGATTGGTGCCCACATAAGTAAGATTCCAGTCATACTTACGCAGCATAATGGTAAATTAGGGACACTTACCTCAAAAACATCCTCAGGGTGGAGTCTCCATCCCGCTTTACCCTTGATCACTCAAGATGTGATAATTGAAAAGAACTTTCCAGATTCATTTCAAGATACCACCCTTGAATCACATTTAACTCAACTAGGCGTTAATCAACTGATTGTCGCAGGAATTCAAACTGAGATATGTGTTGATGCGACATGTCGTAGAGCATTTAGCTTGGGATATGACGTTATTTTAGCAAAAGATGGTCACAGTACCGCGGACTCTTCCTCTTTAATTGCAGATCAAATCATTACACATCATAATACTGTTCTACAAAACTGGTTTGTATCTTTAAGCGATACCCAGAATATCATAATGTCGGTTTTACGGTAGACAAGTATCCATCTACGTATAATGTTTGCCTCCGCAGATGAGATGAGTTATAAAAATAGTGTTGTGGATCGTACGTTCATACATAGTTCCAGGCCTTGAGGGTTATAAAGTCTCAAGGTCTTTCTTTTATTCTCTAACCAAGTATTGATGTGAAATATACTGAAACCTATTGTTTTTTGACTATTGTCTTACGTTTTTGATCTAGGAATCATCTGGCGATTTTCATAGAATTACAACTAATCGAGGATAGGTTCTACAAGAAGGGAAGAATGATATGGGAGCAAAAGTCACCCGCAAAAGAGTAAGAACACGCTGGCGCAAGCATGATACCGAGCTCACGCTGCTCGTGCTTCCGACCACAATCTGGTACATTTTGTTCAGCTTCTTGCCGATGTTCGGTGTCATTATCGCTTTCAAGAATTTTAAGATTCACGGGAATTTTCTCAGTAATGTTATAAACAGCGACTGGATCGGGTTCAAAAACTTTGAATTCCTGTTCAGTTCGAATGACGTCTGGATCGTAATTCGCAATACAATCGGTTACAACATGATCTTTATTATTTTAGGTATCATCGTGCCTGTGTCACTTGCATTGATGGTTGGACAGCTGCACAGCCGCAAGGCAGCCAAGGTGTATCAAACGATGATGTTTCTCCCGTATTTCCTATCTTGGGTTGTCGTTTCCGCGGTGCTTTGGGCATTCCTGAGCTATGACAAGGGGATAGCCAATCAAGTACTGACCCATTTCAACCAGGATCCAAAAAATTGGTACATGGAACCATCCTATTGGCCTTTTCTGCTTGTATTTATGAACATGTGGAAGGGCCTCGGCTATGGCATGGTTGTCTACTTGGCAACAATCACCAGCATGGATTCAACGTATTATGAAGCGGCTGTCATTGATGGCGCTAGCAAGTGGCAGCAGACACGGTATATTACACTGCCGTTAATGAAATTTGTTATTGTGCTGATGTTTATCCTGTCTGTTGGAGGTATCTTTTCCACGGATTTCGGTTTGTTCTTCCAAGTGCCGCGGGATTCCAATTCTCTCTACAATGTGACCACGACGGTCGATGTGCTCGTGTACAAACAACTCAAAACCGCGACGGTCGGTATGGCATCCGCTTCTGCCTTCATGCAATCTGTACTGGGCTGCGGAATGATCCTATTCGCGAACTGGGTCGTTCGCAAAGTTGATCCAGAGAGCGCACTGATTTAGAGAGGAGGCAGGAAGATGTCAACACAATCAAGCTACGACTCCGGTCTTGAAAAGTTTAACCGAGTCGGCAAAGGAACGAACATTTTTTTTCACCTCATCTTTATCATTTTAGCTTTGTTATGCGTAGTCCCTATCGTCGTAGTGCTATCCATTTCACTGTCTAGCGAGGCTTCCATTCGAGAGACCGGTTACCAACTCCTGCCGTCGGCATTCTCGGCTGAGTCCTACAACTATATCGTTAAGCAGGGCTCGATGATTATACGTGCACTCGGAGTCTCCGTGTTCGTTACGGTAGTAGGAACGCTTATCGGCGTACTGCTCACCACTTCGATGGGGTATGCATTGTCCCGTCCACAATTCAAACTAAAAGGACTGCTGACATGGATTGTATTCATCCCGATGGTTTTTAACGGCGGTCTTGTCTCCAGCTATTATATCAATTCGACGATGTTGGGATTAAGCAACACAATCTGGGCGCTGATTTTACCCTTAGCCGTGTCCTCCTTTAATGTCATCATCTGCAAAACCTTTTTCAAGACGACCATTCCGGACGGGCTGATCGAATCGGCAGAAATCGACGGAGCAGGTCAATTCCGCGTCTTCTTCACGATCGTGCTCCCGATCTCACTACCTGTTCTAGCGACGATTGGTCTGTTTCTCTGCTTCTCGTACTGGAATGACTGGTTTCAATCGATGTTGTATATTGACGACCAAAGCTTGTATTCGCTGCAGGCACTACTGAACAGCCTGATGAGTAACGTTGACGCGCTGGCTAAAAACGCCTCGACGATGGGCATAAGCTACGCTGAACTTGTCGCCACCATGCCCAAAGAATCGGCACGTATGGCTGTTGCGATCATTATCGTACTGCCGGTTGCTCTAGCGTACCCCTTTTTCCAGAAATACTTTATCTCCGGTTTGACCGTGGGTGCAGTTAAGGGATAAATCGAAATAAATCTGGAAATTTCAGGTTTATCATAATTTTGCGCAGGATCGGTGCGTGTTAACTAAAGGGAGGGAATAGAGGAATGAGGACAAGGTTTAAAGCATGGATGAAAGCTCCGCTTTTGATTGGAGTGGTAACGCTGGCTATCTTTGGTTTAACAGGCTGTTCCGGTTCAGACAACAATAACGCGTCAAACAACACGCCAGCGGAAAACTCAGGATCGAATGCAGGCGAAGGTTCCGGCGAGGTGCCTACGCTGGTGTGGTGGACGATCGGCGGACAAGTGCCAGCCAATTTTGATAAAGCAATTGAGAAGATAAACGAATATACGGCAGAAAAGATTGGTGTGAAAATCGATCTCCGCGTTGCCAGTTGGGGTGATTGGGACACCAAGATCAATACGATTGTAAACTCCGGTGAAGCTTTCGACATTATGTTTACGAATAACGGAAAATACAGTCAACAGGTCAATATGGGCGCATTCACGGATATTACCGACCTTGTACCAAGCACGGTACCGGACTTGCACAGTTATATCCCAGAATTGGTGTGGGATGGAACGAAAGTCGGTGGCAAGATTTACGCTGTTCCTACGTATAAGGATTCTTCTTTAACCCAGTACTGGGTGTTTGACGATGCGCTCGTGCAAAAGTACAATATCGACCTCGGCAGCATGAAGACACTACAGGATCTGGACAAGCCATTCCGTGATATCAAGGCTGGTGAAGGCAAAGGGTTCTATCCACTGTCCGTGACCCAGGGAGAGGGCATTAACGGTTTCTTTAATGACTATGACGATATGACTCTCGGCTTTCAGCCAATCGGCGTCAAGGCCGAAGATGAATCCCGCACAGTCGTTTCTGTTCTGGAACAACCGGATATACAGGAAAAGCTGAAGCTTATGCATCAATGGTACAAGGACGGCATTATCAATCCGGATGCGCCGACCAAGATCGAGGCCGACCCTTATCGCCCGTTCTTCAGTGCGCAGGCGTTCCCTGGTGCAGAAGTGAACTGGCAGATCTCCGCGGGTATTGATAAATACGACATGGTTCAAATTCTGGGTCCGATCTATACAACCAGCACAATTCAGGGATCCATGAACGCAATCTCCGCCAACTCCAAGTACAAGGAAGAAGCGCTTAAATATCTGGAACTGGTAAACACCGACTCCAAGCTGCGCAATATGCTTGCCTATGGCGAAGAGGGTGTCGATTTCGATTATGTAAACGACAATACAGTTGAACGGAAAACCGATTCATGGCCACTGGCGGCCTATACGCAAGGAACGTTTTTCAACATGGCTGTCACGAAAGGTGCACCTGAAGATCAGTGGGACCAGGTTCGCAAACTGAATGAAGCAGCCACTTCATCTTCGATCCTTGGCTTTGCACTGGATATTAGCGAACTCGGCACTGAAGTAGCCAACGTGAAGGCTGTATGGAACAAATACAATTATGAGCTGATCACTGGTGCATCCGATCCGGAGCAGAAGATACCACAAATTATAGAAGAGTTAAAGAAAGCTGGCTTGGATAAGATTATGGAAGCCGCACAAGAACAGATCAACGCATATTTCAAATAATCCTTGAGACTTGTGACAATAACCCGAACGGAGCCGTTGTGGCCGTTCGGGTTTTCCAATCTTACTGGTGACATTTGCTTTTAATTTGAGATTATAACGGATTGATTTGTCTGACAAATAGCTATATGGTAAAACTATAAGTCTCAATAATAATCCAACTGCTAAGGAGAGCTGCATGTTTTCCTTCTTTCAAATCCAAATCTACCGCCGCAAATTTATTGCTTACGCGATTTTCACGTTATTCATGGGTCTGATTTTAAGCGTATTGACCACACTTGTTTTGCTGCAGCAGTGGTTAGAGAATGCTCAGAATCAAGCGGCAGATGCATTCTCCCGGGTTGAGAGCATTCTTCAAAACGATGCTGATCGGATTGAAGCCT
The DNA here is from genome assembly GCF_032399705.1 of Paenibacillus sp. BIC5C1. Taxonomy (NCBI): domain Bacteria; kingdom Bacillati; phylum Bacillota; class Bacilli; order Caryophanales; family Paenibacillaceae; genus Paenibacillus; species Paenibacillus sp. BIC5C1. The sequence goes on along the minus strand of NZ_CP135922.1, from coordinate 3,832,793 downwards.
ATTTACAGCGAGTTTACTCTAATAACGGTCTGGTGGCAGACGTTCGTTTTTTTCTCGCCAACAGTGCGGAGGGCTATCTGACGGGAAGACTCCAGAACAGCCGCTATGATCAGCCTCTCGCTTCGTTTCCAGAAGACGTGAAAGCTTTTCTCGGCAGCGGGCAGGAAGATATCATCCAGGTGAGCCTACATACTGAGGAACGAGGCAACGTAGTGCGTTTTGCCAGTAACGGTGCGATGAGCTTTTTGTTTAATCTACCTAACACGGATGAGATATTTCGAGAGACAATCCAAAGAGGATTCGTCATCCGCAAGCAGCTGCTGGACGAAAATCAAATCTCACGTCAGCTCGGTGAATTTCGTTTTCTGGTCAGTAGCGATGTATTATTCAAAGGCGTGCAGAAAAATCGGTGGATTGAAAACGGAGTCGTCAGCACGGCTGGGGATGTCTATCTCATGGACGCAGGAGGCAGAGCCAACCAGGAATTATTCAGACAGGCTGCGTCGCACGAACGTAGCAAGGGCTTTATGCAGTTAGGCAAGCTGGACCGCGTGTTTTATGTGACCCATTCGTCCAATGCTTACGACTACCAATTCATCAGTGTTGTAGACATGGCAGTGCTTTTCCGGCAAAAAGCCGGCATGCTGATTATGGTGTTCTTGATCTTCTTGACAGCTATGGTCAGTTTTCTCCTGTTAATCGGATACAATCTTCGTGAAGACGCAGGTTTTCTGCAACGAATCATTTATTCCATCCAACGTGTAAAATCCGCCAATTTTACGCCAATCAGTCCGACCCGTTATCGAAAGAATGAGTACGGAATGATCGCGAGGGAACTCGACGATATGACGCATCAGCTTAACCAACATATTCGAACCGAATATTTGCTAAAACTGAAACAGAAGGAAACAGAAATGAAAGCGCTTCAAAATCAAATCAACCCTCATTTTTTGTACAATACACTTGAAATTATCCGATCGTTTGCGCTGGCAGGCCGCGCGGTTGATACGGCTGAAGCGGTAGCTACCCTAGGCTCGTTATATCGTGAAATCGTGAAGAACGAGGATATTATTCTGTTGGCCAGTGAGTTGGCTTTGCTTGAAAAGTACTTAAAGATCATGGAGTTTAAATATCCAGACAAATTCTATTATCAGATCAATGTAGACCAGGGACTGCTGTCTCAACCTACAGTTAAATTCTGGATGCAGCCGCTCGCCGAGAATTTTTTCGTTCACGGCTTCCATTCGGACCACGAATTTAATCTGCTTGTTGTAAATGGCTTGGAAAATGCCCACTCGTATGTATTGGAGATTGTCGACAACGGGAACTCGATCTCGGAAGATCGATTGGCTGATATCCGCCGCAATCTGTCTTCTGTGGGGGAATCGGCATCGGAGAGCATTGGCCTGCGCAACGTGTATACACGGCTTCATTTCTTCTATGGAAAAGGCTTTACCATGCAAATTGATAATAATGTGGAAGCAGGTGTCAAAGTTACCTTAACCATAGCGAAGGAGGCGTAATGTATGTACAAACTTCTGATCGTTGATGACGAGCCACTAATCCTGGAGGGAATCAAGCGAACGCTGGACTGGGAAATGCTCGGCTTCAGACAGATTGAGACCAGCGAAACCTATGGGGATGCGCTAACAAAGGCCGTGGAGTTTTTGCCAGACCTCGCAATCTTTGACGTTTGCATTGGCAAGGAGCGCGGCTATAACGCCATTCACAAGCTTAATGAGTTAGGGCTCCCGACTACCTATATTATGATGAGCGGTTACGGTGAGTTCGAGTACGCCCTGGAGGCTATTCATTGTGGGGTTAAGGATTATCTACTCAAGCCCGTTGAGCGAGCAAAGCTTCAAACTCTGATTGAACGAGTTATTGTTGAAAATTTGAACGGTACGCTGGAGGGAAGAAATCTGAACTGTCGTGACATTGACCCCGTATTGGAAGTGCGCTACGACAGCTTATCCAAGCTAACCAATCGCATTTTGCTGATGGTTAAGGCTGAATACGACCAAAATATCAATCTTAAAGTGTTGGCCAGCCGTTTTCGGATGAACGGAACCTATCTTGGACAGTTGTTTCTGAAAGAAACCAAGATGAAATTTTCGGAGTATCTGATGGTATACCGGATGTTATGTGCACGAGATCGTATTCAGGCTACAAATGAGAAGATATCGACGATTGCACTCTCCGTCGGTTACGCCAATCTAAACTACTTTTACACGCATTTCCAAGCCTACTTCAGCAAATCGCCTTCCGCTCTGCGGAGAAAGGAGTAGACCAGAAATGATACATTCATCTATCTGGAACATATTTATCAAGGCTATCCTGATTCTAGCCATGTTGACGCTGCCTCTGTCCGGGTGTATATCCATATCGGGCAAGAACGAGGAATTCGACAAAAATATCAACACAGTGAATCTGATTTATTATACGCTTGGCAATCCTGACCCGGATCTGAAAATGGTAAATGCTAAAATCAATGAAGTGTTAGCTCAAAAAATCGGAATCACTATTACATATATCAAGATTGGGTGGCAGGAGTATAATGACCGTATCAATACGCTAATTTCGACAGGAACTCCTTTTGACATTGCTTTTACCACGGATTACTCAAGCTATGTTCAGCGGGGAGCATGGCTGAGACTGGACAGCTACTTATCCAGCTTCGGCAAGGATATGTACGACGCGGTCAACCCTGTCCTATGGCAGGGCGTTCGGATGGAAGACGGCGGCATCTACGGCGTGCCCACGAATAAGGAGCTTGCGGTCCGCATGCAATGGATGTATCCGGAGTCGCTTGTCCAAAAGTATGACATCGACATTACAAAGTACAACACCTTGGAGTCTTTGGATCCGCTGTTTCAAATGATCAAGGAAAAGGAACCCTCTTATCAGTTGATGGAGCTGGACAAGGATTCCCAGAACTTCTTCGCCATGTACGGTTACGAATATGTGCTGGATAAACCGCTACCTCTGATGGTGCGTTCTCTGGATCCAGATGCTCAAGTATTCAATATATTTGAGACCGAGGAAGTAAGGCAGGTGCTGGACATACTCCGCAGCTATTACGTCAAGGGTTACATCAATGAGGACGCCGCCCTGCGGGAGGGCCAAAATCTCAAACGCGAAGAAAGGGTTTTCTGGAAAGCTGCGGGAGGAGGACCTCTTTCGGAAAATAGCTGGAGCAAGGATCGCGGCTACAAGGTTGTTGCTTATCCCGTGACCCCGCCTTTGATCACGACGGAGTCCGTTCGCGGCGGAATTATGGCAATAAACGCAAAATCAGCGCACCCCGTTGAAAGTGTAAAGTTTTTGAATTTGCTCAACACGGACCCGGAGATCCGCAATCTGTTTAATTACGGTATTGAAGGTGTTCATTATACGTTGGACAAGAACGGACAGGTGCTGCTGAAATCTTCTGAAGACAGCGGCGACGATCCAGTCGCAGTAGTTGGCTATGAAGGTGTACAGTATACGCAAGGAAACTGGTTCATTCTCAAAACGATTGGGGGAAAATTTCCCGATCCGTTGGATAAGTGGGATCAGTTCCGAGCAGCAAACGCTGAATACGTCAAATCGAACTTGCTCGGATTCACGCCAAATTTGACCAGTATGTCCATTCAGATTAACCTCATAAAAATGGTTTGGGAAAAGTACTATCCGAGCCTGATGACTGGCAGTGTGGATGTGGACAGGGTACTGCCCAAATTCAACGAGGAACTGAAGCAGGCGGGCCTGGACGAGGTACGGGAAGAAATACAACGGCAGCTTGACGCTTGGCGTGTTGAACATCCATAAAGGGGAGGAGCGAACACCTGGAAATTTCCTAATTTTACAAATTGGTAATATCCGGCTGTGCCTTCCTTCTAAATTGGATGGACCAGCCGGTTCGTCAATAGGTGGAATGCGTTACGGTTCTCCCATGTTGTCATTTAAAAGTGTAAGGTTTAGATAGACTTAGACAATTCCTTTGTCCATGGCTTTACCAATCAGTGTAGCAAACAAACTGTTGGACCAGGCGAACCATTCACGCGAAAAATCGGAGGGATCATCCGGATGAAAGCCTTCGTGCATATATCCGGTATCCGCATCGGTCCGAACAAGCATATCAATTAATTCTTTGACCTCCTCATCATTATCTGCTGTCAGCGCCTGCATGGACAATGCCATATGCCACACATAACCTCCCGGGGTATGCGGACTACCGATGCCTCTGGCATGTTTACCCTCGAAATAGAACCGGTTATCGAAGCTTAGGGCAAAGCGACGGGTATTCTGATAAATTTCATCCTCCACACCCACATAACCAATATAAGGAATAGATATCAGCCCTGGTGTGCCGGCATCATCCATTAGAGAATAATTACCGTATCCATCCGTTTCGTAGGCGTAAATTCGGCCGTATTTTGGATGATTTACAATTCCGTAGGTCCGGATGCCGAAGTCGATCTCCTTGCGCAGCTTTGCTGCCCGGGCCGCCAGTCTTTCGTCCGTGTAAATTACGCTTGCGATCTCGCGAATATAGTCCAGAATCACTACAGCGAACATATTGGATGGAATATTGTAGCCAAACTCACAACTGTCATCGCTCGGACGGAAGCCCGACCAGCTCATACCGGTGTAATTGACAGGCATGCCACGTCCGTTATTGTGCAAAGTCTCCGTATCCTGAAGCGTCTCCCGGATGAAATGGTACGGTGATTTCTCCCCGTGGTACTGCTCCGTCTCGATAACGTTTACGATAGAGGTCAGCGCCTGGAAGCAGGCAGTATCAAAGATATCAGTCTGTTCCGCTTCCTTCCAGTACATATAAGCCAGCTGTACAACGAAGCAGAGGGAGTCCAGCTCGTATTTGCGCTCCCACATCCACGGGTTTAGATTGCAGTCATCCGTAGCCCGGTAATGTTTGTCACTTGCCGTTTCGTTGAAAGCGTTGGTGTACGGATCAATATTGACATAGAACATCTGACGGGCGATCAGGCCGCGGAGAATCCGCTGCAGCGCAGGGTCATTTTTGGCAAAAGGGATATAATGGCGCACTTGCTCCGTAGAATCACGCAGCCACATGGCCGGGATATCCCCGGTAAATACAAAGGTGGTACCGTCTTCAAGCAGCTTGGTTGTTGTCTCCAGCGTATTCGGAAAGCAGTTGCGGAATAGTTGCTGCAATTTCGGATGATGCGCGAGCCGTTCATCGGCTTCAGTAAGATACGTAGTTATGGAAGCTGGCATGTTCATAGTCTAACTCTCCTCTAAAGTTAAGATTATAGATTGTACGTTTTGTACTACCGCAGGACACTATCTTAATTTGGTTGCCATTCGTAGCAAATGTTTGCATACCTTCCCAATGAACACAATATGTCACTTATGAAGTGGGATAAGAGGTTCATAAGTGACATATTTGCAGCAATGCTTCGATTGAAAATATTCACTTCAAGGCAGGGCGGAAAATACCACAGCAACGCGGTTTTACACTCTCTTAACATGACAATGCAGAACCTACATATTTACGGTGTCAACTTTGTTTCACTACACTTCGAATTGTAAGCGTTCGCAAGATTGGATGAGCAAGAATGCGAATCAGCTACATGATTTCATGTAACGAAAAACAACTTAGAGAGGAGTGGGAGAATGAAGGGGAGTTATGCTGATGTATCCGTAAATCCTTCAATAAAGAACAAATCCCTTGGCAAAAGAATCTGGAAAAATTGGGAACTCTATCTGTTCATGTTTCCCGTGTTATTGTATTTCCTCGTTTTTCATTACGGTCCGATGTACGGTATTCAGATTGCTTTTAAGAATTTCGTACCTTCGAAAGGAATTACGGGCAGCGAATGGGTCGGTTTTGACCATTTTGAACGGTTTTTCAATTCCTATTTTTTCTGGGATCTGCTATGGAACACGTTCAGTATCAGTTTCTATGAACTTGCTATCGGTTTTCCGCTTCCGATCATTCTGGCACTGGCTTTCAATGAAGTCCGCAACGGCCCGTTCAAGAAATCGGTTCAGACGGTAACCTATGCGCCACATTTCATTTCTGTAGTTGTTATGGCAGGGATGATCATTACTTTTTTATCACCCTCTAGTGGAATGATTGTCCGGTTCATCGAGTTCCTGGGCTTACAACCAGCGGCGTTTCTGACTGATCCGGCCTGGTTTAAGACAGTGTATGTCTTCTCGGGCGTCTGGCAGAGTACAGGGTGGGGAACTATTATTTATCTCGCGGCTCTGTCAGGCGTAGATCCCCAGCTGCATGAAGCGGCCATTATGGATGGAGCTAGCCGCTTTAAACGGATGCTGCATATCAATCTGCCGACGATCGTGCCCACCATAACGATCATGCTGATCTTGAATATGGGTAATATACTGGGCCTTGGTTTCGAGAAGATTCTGCTGCTGCAGAATTCGCTCAATATGGAGGCTTCCGATGTAATTTCCACCTATGTATACCGTGCGGGCCTTGTAAACGCCCAGTACAGCTTCTCAACAGCTGTAGGATTGTTCAATTCGGTAGTCAACGTTATTTTGCTTGTTACTGTCAACCAGATCGCCAAACGCACCAGCGAGAATAGCCTCTGGTAGAAAGGAGTTGAAGTCAGTGGTTACTGCCATGAAAGAATCCAAGGGGGACAAGCTGTTCCTGATTAGCACCTATATCTATTTGGGCCTTGCACTGCTGGTCGTTCTCTATCCTCTAATCTATATTCTCAGTGCTTCAATCAGTTCACCGCAGGACGTCAATTCGGGAGCTATGTGGCTATTTCCGAAGAATGTGACACTTGACGGCTACAAGCTTGTATTTGAGAACCCGAAGATATGGAATGGTTACTGGAACACGATCATTTACACTGTAGTGGGGACTCTGGTCAATCTCGTCGTTACTCTGCCGGCCTCGTATGCCCTAAGCAGATCTGATTTTGTCGGGCGCCAGTTGTTTATGGGCCTCATTCTGTTCACGATGTTCTTCAGCGGCGGAATCGTGCCGACGTATCTGCTGGTCAAGAATCTTGGCCTCATTAACAGTATGTGGGCATTGATCCTGCCAGTGGCCGCTTCGGTTTGGAATATTGTCGTAGCCCGCACCTTTTTTCAGACGACCATCCCAAAAGAACTGCAGGAAGCGGCGCATATTGACGGTTGTACGAATTTAAAGCTGTTTATACGCATTATTCTGCCGCTGTCGGCACCAATTGTGGCCGTTATGGCCCTATTCTATGGAGTAAGCCATTGGAACAGCTACTTCCCGTCCCTGATCTATTTGAATGATGAAGCCAAGTATCCGCTGCAGATGGTTCTGCGCCAGATTCTTGTCCTTCAGGAAATGTCGGCCGAAACCACGGGCGCTTCGATCAATGGCGAGGTGGCGACCGCTATGAATAATAAGGCAGAAACGGCATCGTTGATCAAATATGGAGTCATAGTTGTCTCCACATTGCCCATCGTTGCAGTCTATCCGTTCCTGCAGCGTTACTTTGTCCAGGGGGTCATGATTGGCTCTGTTAAAGGCTAAACGATTAGAATGTTTATATATAACAAGGGAGGAATTATTCATGCAGATTACACGCAAACCATGGAAGCTTCTGCTCTCTTCAGCTCTAGTTCTTACACTGCTGGCAGGCTGCAGCAATTCAAATGAAGGTGCAGCGAATAACAGTACCGGGGAGGTCGCTATCAATAAAGAAGGCTTCCCCATTGTCAATGAATCCGTGACTTTGACGCTTATGGCGCCAGATGTAGGAATTCAGAACTGGGAGAAGATGGCGGTGCTCCAGCAGATGCAGGAGAAGACCGGCATTAAGCTGGAATACAAGAATGCACCGAAGGACAGCTTCGAGACCAAGAAGAATTTGGTGCTCGCCAGCGGGGATTACCCGGATATTCTTTATGCTGCGGGCCTGACGACCGCAGAGCAGATGAATTATGGAGAGCAGGGTATCATCATACCCCTGGAGGATCTGATTGAAGAATACGCTCCCAATTTCAAGTCACTGCTGGAGGAGAATCCGGACGTCCGTAAATCAATTACAGCACCGGACGGGCATATTTATTCCTTGCCGGTAGTAGAACTTAGCCAGCACTGGTACCGCAATCCGATGTGGTATAACGGGGACTTCCTAAAGGCGCTGAATATCGATAAGCTTCCCGAAACGACGGAAGAGCTGTATACCTACCTGAAACGTGTGAAGGAGGAAGATCCAAACGGCAATGGCAAAGCCGATGAAATTCCGATTTCCTCAGTGACAACACCCGCTGCGAACCTCCGCGATATCCGTACCTGGCTGCTTGGCGCCTTCGGTATTTATGAAGAAGAAATCTACGTGGACGATGCGGACAAGGTACACTATACACCGCTTGAAGAAGGTTATAAGGAATATTTGACCTATATGAACCGCCTGTGGTCCGAAGACCTGTTGGATCACGAGAGCTTCTCGCAGACGGCAGAGCAGAAGAAGGCCAAAACGCAAAATAATCAAGTTGCACTCTTTTCAGACTGGCATGCCTACATGTCCAAGGGCGGAGAGCCTTCGACGGCAGATCCGATGTTTGCGCCCGTCCGCAGTGAATCCATTGCTGCTCCTGCAATTGCAAAGAACAGAGGAATCACAACTGGCGCATTTGCCATCACGGAAAGTAATCCCGCTCCGGAAGCATCTATGCGCTGGGTGGATTATCTCTATTCTTATGAAGGGGCGATGTTCTTCAATAAAGGGCCAGAGGGAATTCTCTGGGAATACACCGACAAAGAGAATCGGGTCAAGAAGTACTTACCTGTACCGGACGGCAAGGAAATGGAAGATTACCGGGCAACTCTGACGCCCAACTACGGCATTCCAGCTCCAACCCTGTCCATGGATGATATTAGTAAGGGGCTGAAGACAGACTTTGACCTATGGGTAGAGCAGGAAACCCAGCAGAAGCTTCTCGATAAAGGCGCACGAATTCCATACCCGACCTTGTTCTTCACCGTGGAAGAGCAGACCGAAATCAGCAGCCTCAATTCTGATTTGAGAACATATGTGAATCAGATGGAAGCGAAGTTCATCACTGGTGCCGAGCCGCTTACGGGTTGGGATAATTATGTGGCGACCGTCAAGAAAATGGGCGGTGAGCGTGTAGCTGAAATCAACCAAGCTGCATATGATCGGTGGAAATCCAACTAATAAGGCCAATGCGGTTCAGTGACGACTTCCGGCGGAGTATCCCGATTTCTTTTAAACCCTATAAAGTCCAGACGATTAAACTATACCATGAACATGAATTGCAGGAGGGATAGATATGCAAATCACGAGACATCCGGATAATCCTATTGTTGTCCCGGGCGGATATGAATGGCGCAAGGTTACGGTTTTCAACCCTGCAGTCATCATTGATAACGGTAAATTTTATATGATTGAGCGCACCGCAGGTTCCCTAACGCCATGTAAGAATTACCTGGGTCTGCTTGAGAGCGAAGATGGCGTGAAATTTACCCATGTGAGAGATGAACCGATTGTGACGCCTGATATGCTGGGATTCCCTTATGGCAGTGTGCAGGATCCGCGGATTGTCAAAATTGACGGGACCTTCTACCTGAATTACGCTCTGCGACCCTGTGCTATGAGCTATTATCCTACTGGGGCAGGGGTTCCCTTGCGCTCCATTCCGGAATATCCCGACGGGTGGGGGGAAGAAGAGGGACATTGGTTGACCCGGTCCTCCATTCTGAAATCGGATAATCTGTTGGATTGGGAGTTTGTGTCGGACACGACACCACTCGATATCAATGACCGGGACAACATTCTGTTCCCCGAGAAGATAGGCGGCAAATTCGTGCTGCTGCGCCGCCCTGAGGAATACGTGGGAGAAGACTACGGAACGAATAATGCGGCCATGTGGATTACCTACTCTGAGGATCTTGTGAACTGGGAAGAGCCCAAGCTTCTCGCCACCGCCGGAAGTCTGTCCTGGGAATCGCGGAAAATCGGAGGTTCTACGCCACCGGTACGTACGGACAAAGGCTGGCTGGTGCTCTATCACGGCGTTGATGAGGATATTGTCTACCGTGTGGGAGCAATGCTGCTGGATTTGGAGCAGCCGGAGAAAATCATTGCCCGGACAGCTAATTTTATTATGGAGCCGGAGACGTACTATGAGAAATTCGGGTTCCAGATTCCGAATGTCATCTTCCCGACTGGAAATGTGGTCAAAGACGGACTGCTCTATATCTATTACGGGGTAACGGATACAGCGATTGCGCTCGCAACTGTTCCTTTGGATGAGCTGGTGGATCATATCCTCCAGGAAGCGCAGTAGCAAAACAACCCATAAAGTGATAGCTTAGCTTTTCTGAAAGGGCGGAAGATCCGCCAAGTTAACCGGTCTTTTCGCAGCAGCCCCCTTCAAGGCATGTTCCTTGCGGTACTGCCCCGGCGTCAGACCGGTTTCTTTTTTGAACTTGCGAATGAAATTAGGTGCATCCAAATAACCGACCTGCTCAATAATTTCTTTGAGCGGTGCACTAGTGCTCTGTAGCAGCCGGATGACCTCATCCATACGCCGCTGCCAGATATATTGTGAGAAATTGCTGCCGGTCTTATCTTTGAAACTACGGCTTAAATAAGAGGTTGAGATGGCAAATTTAAGCGCCACATGCTCCAGGCTGAGGGTGTAGTCTGCGAACTGCTTGTCCACGTAAGCCAGAATATCATCCAATAACGAAGGCTCGCTTGTCTCCGTATTCTGTTCGACCTGCGCGCAAATAGCAGCAGCCAAAGAGAGCAGACGGTTCTCAAGCTCTTCGAGGGTTTCAAAGGAGGTCAAATCCGGCATATTGGCGAACACTTCATGCATGCCAAACTCGGAGGCAGTGCGCAGAAAAGCGTTCAGCAAATCAAAACAGATGCAGCGCAGCAGATGAACCTGCAGCGGTTCGTCTTTGATTTTATCAATGGTATCAGCAATCATCTGGGCGGCTACCGATTCATTGCCCTGCTTCAGGCTCTGCTCCAGCTTCAGCATGGATTTACGCGGAATCCAGAAGCTCTGGGCAGCGGAAGGGACTAGCTCTACGAGCTGCTCAAAGTAGGATACCTGTCCGCTACGCCGGATCATCCGGTGCTCCAAAGCTGCAGCGGCTTCAATGAAGGATTGATTAAGGAGGGCCAGGTCCCGGTAGGCCATGCCAACACCAATACTCAGAGACAGCTGCGAGTGCTTGCGAATTACCTCTAGAATGGCTTGAATAACCTGCTCCATACGGCTTTGAACCGGTATGTCCGTATCGTCAGGAAGTGAAATAATCAGGGCAAACTGGTCCTTGACCGAGAATTCCACACCGAAGATTTGTGCATCGGTACCGGACAGACATACATTGCTCAGTATTTCCTGCAACAGATGGCGTTCGTGCCAAGACTTGTCGCCAGGCACAGTTTCATCCCAGGACAGGATCGCAGAGAAATAGAGGCCTTTTCCCTGAGGATGTTTGAAACCTGCGCTAAGAATCATCTGCTCAATTTCAGGATCATCCGGCTTGCCATGCTTGAGCAGCAGCAGCATGCATTGATTACGGACGAAGGGTTCCTGAAGATCAATTCTGGCACTGTAATCATGGAGAGTCTGCCGTATCCATTCCCATTCATTACGGATCTTGGGAGCATCATGGCCGCTTCCTCTCAGCTTCGCAAATTCCATCAGATCCCTAATTGGATGGTACTGCCGTTTGGCCAGCAGAAGTGCGGCAGCTATGCCAGTAATGACTGTTATACAGAAGACGATTAGAATCAGAGTCTGGACATGTGCGACACGACTGAAGAACTGGAAGCTTGGCATCGTTGTCACGTAGGTCCAGCCATTTTCTTCAGATTTTACGGAAACGACGGAGTATGGTTCCCCGTCCAGCTCCAGATTATGAATACCAGGCTCAAGTGCGGATAAATTTTCAAGTTCGTCCGTGGGAAGGCTGACGCCATGGTTGTTCGTTGTCAACACCTCTCCGGAGGGACCGAAAATATAACTACTACCGGAGAAATCACCCAGAATCGAATCCATGACCCCGGTAAGATTGGATTCTTTCATTAAATAGATTACGGTTCCGTACGGAAACGGGTCATTCGGTTTGATGGGGACAAGCATGACGAGCATCGGATCCATACGTGAATTGACCGTTACATTCTCGGCGGGACGTACCAAAGGCTGCCGGGTTTCATTCAAATCCCGTCGCAATTCTTCCGAGGTCCAGCGCTCGAACTGATAGAAGGAATCAAAGGTGACATGAAGATCAGCCAGACCGCGGTATGAATAGATGTTGGAATCGCCATGAAAATAGAGAAGCAGATCCTCTGCTATATTACTGCTGGCCTTGTAATTCGCCAGCGTCTGAATCGCCTCCAGACTGTAGTAGGGATCCCGTACCATATAGGGGGTCAAATGCCTGTCATAGGCGATTCTCCCTGCTAATTCCTGGAGCTCTTTCATACGGGAATCTATGGTGCTCTTCACCTGATTGAGCTGATTGACATTGGATTGTTCAATTTCGACACGCAGGCCCTTGACAGCGTTCTCATAAACGAAAATGGTTACACCAGTTAAAGGAATAAGAAATATTAGGATATAGGAAAATGCATATTTCAGCAGAAGCTTTGATTTGAAATGATTCCAGCTGAGCCGGAACCTATTAATCAAGGATGGCTTGAGTGCCTGATTTGCCATAAAGAAGTCCCTCCAGAGTTAAATATTCGGATGATAAATCTTGGGATGAAAAATCACTGTTCTCTTCTAGATTACACCTGTGCTAATATAAACATTATAACATTATAATCTTTAAAATGGAGCAGTTCTCCAAGTTTATTAGTAAATTTAGGGATGTATTGCTTCCATGACATTAATCATTTTTTTGGTTTTTCCTTTATACCGGGGTTAAAAAAAGGAGATGAGATAAGTGGGCACAGAGCATGTGCTGCGCAATTTGCAGCTTGTGGATGGGCGAATCATGGATATAGCCATTCAGGATGGGATTATCACCGCCATTACACCTGCAACTAAGGCAGAAGGAGAGAGCGGGCTAGACTGTTCCGGGTTATATGTGTCCAGCGGATGGATTGATCTGCATGTGCATGCTGTACCGGAGCTTGATCCCTATGGCGATGATATCGACGAAATTGGTATAAAGCAGGGCGTAACAACGCTGGTGGATGCCGGAAGCTGTGGTGCGGACCGAATCGGAGCTTTGTATACCGCGAGTCTGAAGGCTAATACCCAAGTTTTTGCTCTATTGAATATTTCAAGAATAGGGCTCGAACGGACAGATGAACTGTCTCAGCTGGAATGGATTGATCGAGACAAGGTTCTGGAGGCGGTAGCAACCTATCCGGAATTCATTGTCGGTCTGAAAGCCCGTATCAGCCAGAGTGTTGTCAAAGACAGCGGTATACAGCCGCTCAAGCTGGCACGCACACTTTCGGAAGAAACGAAGCTTCCGCTCATGGTGCATATCGGCTCCGCTCCGCCATCGATATCCGAGGTTTTGGAGCTGCTGCAACCGGGCGATGTAATTACTCATTACCTTAACGGCAAGTCCAATAATCTGTTCCACGCGGACGGAACACCCCTGCAAGGGTTGCTGGATGCAGCTGCCCGAGGCGTTCATCTGGATGTGGGACATGGCACGGCGAGCTTCTCCTTCCAGATTGCAGAACAGGCCAAGGCGGCAGGCATTGCGCTGAATACCATCAGCACGGATATCTACCGGGGCAACCGTCTGAACGGACCGGTGTACAGTATGTCCAATGTGCTGACGAAATTTTTGACTCTCGGCTACAGCCTTGAAGAGGTCATCCAAGCTGTCACAACCAGCGCAGCGGAGTGGCTTGGCAAGCCGGAGCTCGGACAGATCAGGGTGGGACAGCAAGCGAACCTGACTTTGTTTGCACTGGAAACAGGTGAGAAGCAGCTTAAGGACTCGGAAGGCGATGTTCGAGTCGCGCAGTATTATATTGAGGCTAAAGGAGTTTTTACTAATGGGTCATTCATTACAGGCTAGATATGGATTGAAACGTGTTATTAATGCCAGTGGAAGAATGAGCATCCTTGGTGTTTCCGCACCAACAGATTCGGTCATGGAGGCGATGAAGCAGGGAGGACAGCAGTACGTGGAAATTGCGGATCTTGTGGACAAATCCGGAGAATACATTGCACGCCAGCTTGGTTCGGAAGCAGCGGTTGTCGTGAACTCAGCATCCAGTGGCATTGCACTGTCGGTGGCAGCCTTAGTGACTTCCGGCGATCCGCGACTCAGCCTTCGGCTGCATCAGGAGCCTGTACTGAAGAATGAAATTATTATGCTGAAGGGCCATAACGTGCAGTATGGAGCGCCAGTTGAAACCATGGTATTCCTTGGCGGAGGCAGGGTGGTAGAAGTTGGATATGCCAATGAAGGTCGCAAAGAGCATATTGAACAGGCGATTGGTGAACGCACCGCAGCCATCCTTTATGTCAAATCCCACCACGCCGTCCAGAAAAACATGATTTCTATAGAGGAGGCGTGGGAGGTTGCCGTGCGTAGAGGAGTGCCACTGATCGTCGATGCGGCAGCGGAAGAGGATCTGCGCAAATATGTCCAGTATTCGGATCTGGCGATTTACAGCGGATCTAAAGCTATCGAAGGTCCTACCTCTGGCATAGTCGCCGGCAAATTGAAATATGTCGAGTGGCTAAAGGTACAGCTGAACGGGATCGGCCGCAGCATGAAGGTCGGCAAAGAGACCACCTTTGGGCTGCTTCAGGCTTTGGAGGAATACCAGGACAAAGCTGACAACAGCGAACGGGAGAGGCAGGCGCTTGAGGCACTTCAGTCGCTTGGCGAGCTTCCTGGAGTTTCGATCCACATCGTGCAGGATGAAGCGGGCAGAGCGATTTTCCGTGGGCGTATCCAGATTGATTCCTCTGTTGCAGGAGTGGATGCCAGGCATGTCAATGATTTGCTACGTGAAGGCGTAATTGCGGTATATACCAGGGACTACGGAGTTAAGCAGGGGTATTTCGATATTGATCCAAGGTCGCTTCAAGGTGATGATCTTCAGGTCATCGTCAGCAGAATACATGAAATCGTGGGAGGAACCAAGAATGAGTAATATTCAGCAGCGTCTATATAAAAACAGAGCCGCACTTAATGTACTGGCCGGCAGTATCGGGAATGCGAAGGAAGTGTACGATGCAGCGGAAGGATATGTTTTGGTAGGCGTGCTCTCCAAAAATTACGCGACGGCATCGGAAGCGGCAGCTGCGATGATCCAATACGGTCAGACGATTGAGGACGCTGTATCCATCGGATTGGGTGCCGGAGACAATCGACAGGCCGCGGTGGTGGCGGAGATTGCCACAAGCTATCCGGGAAGCCATATTAATCAGGTGTTTCCAGCAGTTGGGGCAACCCGCGCCAATCTGGGCACCAAGGATAGCTGGATTAACAGTTTGGTCTCTCCTTGCGGACAGCCAGGCTACGTAAATATTTCAACCGGCCCCGTCAGTTCAGGTACGACTCCGCATGCTATTATTCCGGTACATGCTGCCATCGCGCTGGTTCGTGACATGGGCGGCAATGCGCTGAAATATTATCCCATGCAGGGGTTGAAACTGGAGGAGGAGTACCGTGCGGTTGCCAAGGCCTGCGGGGAAGCCAAATTTGCTCTGGAGCCTACGGGTGGAATCGACCTGGATAACTTCGGACCCATTCTGGAAATTGCGCTTCAGGCTGGGGTACCCCAGGTTATCCCGCATGTGTATTCATCTATTATTGATCCGCAGACAGGAAGTACAAACGTCCAGGATGTCGTCAGACTGCTTGAAACGATGAAATTCCTGGTGGATCGGTATGCCTAGGATTGCGGCTTTTGGTGAAGTAATGATGCGGCTGCAGGTCCCAGGCCATGAAACGCTGGTTCAGAGCAACAGGCTGGAGTATTCTTTTTCCGGCAGCGGGGTTAATGTAACGGCAGCACTTGCTGGGTACGGCCATAACGGTGCTCTTATTACCACCTTGCCAGAAACACCAGTAGGCGAAGCGGCAATTGCTTATCTGCGCAAACTTGGGGTGGATACTTCACTAATTTGCCGGGGAGGCAAGCAGCTGGGGATGTATTTTCTGGAGAATGGCTTTGGAGCCCGCCCCGGAAGAGTTACTTACACAGATCGACTGGGCAGCAGTTTCAATACTGCGGAGGCAGGCAATTACGATATGGTTGCTCTTGCCTCCCGGATCGACGTTCTTCATTTATGCGGTATTACGCTGGCTATGAATGAAGGCGTTCGCAAGCAAATGAAACGGCTTGCTGCGGAAGTGAAGAGTGCCGGGGGAAAAGTTGTTTTTGACTGCAATTACCGTCCTGCGTTATGGGGAGCGGATGGCTATACCAAGGCCCGCCCGCATTATGAGGAACTGCTGGAGCTGACAGACCTGGTGCTGATGAATGAGAAGGACGCACAGTTTATCCTTGGCTTTGGAACCGGAGAATATGATAGAATGACACAGTTGAAGCAAGCGATTCCCGAAGTGGTTGAGCGCTTCGAAATCGGAACGGCAGCGGGAACCCACCGTGAGATTAATGCTGACCATACGCACTCCCTGACAGGATATATCTATCATCAAGGTACGTTTCTGTTTTCTCGCAAGCTGACTTTTCCGGTGTATGATCGGATCGGTGCCGGCGATGCCTTTGCCAGTGCCGTCATTCATGGGGAATTACAGCAATATCCGCAGCAGCAGACGGTTAATATGGCAACGGCAGCAGCGATGCTGGCCCACACCACTCAGGGTGATACAGCGCTTTTTACCGAGAGCGAGGTACTTCGGGCGCTGTCGAACCATACCTTAGATGTTGAAAGGTAGTGAACAACGGGTGTCTTTAAAACGAAAGCAAGGTCCTTTATATCAGCAAATCCAGAAAATTCTCAAAGATCGGATTTTGCATGGCGTGTACCCTTTAGGGAGCATCATTCCTTCCGAACCACAGCTGGAAAAGGAATTTGGTGTCAGTAAAATGACGGTCCGCGGCGCAGTTCAAGAACTGTCCCAAGAAGGTTATGTGCAGAAAAAAAGCGGTATCGGAACGATTGTCATGCGCAATACCTCCCATCAGAAGCTCTCTAAGGGCAAACGGTTTACGGAGCTGCTCGTAGAAGAGGGTCACAAGCTGGAAAAGAAACAGCTGGAATCCCGGTTAATTACGAATGAAGCCGGAACGGAGGAATATGACCGCTATGGACCGTATTGTCAGCGAATTGAACGGCTCTATATTTTGAATGGACAGCCTTATATTCATCTGATACACTTCTTGGCTGCAGCTGCATTGCCCGGTGGAGGTACGTCAGAAATGGTCACAAACATTCAGTCGCTGTATGACTCACTGGAGGAAAATGACATTGCGCTGGAAAACTTCAGAGACCGTTTCTTTGTAGAGACGGCACCTCCTGTGGTGTGTCAGTTGCTGGAGATCCCACCAGGGACGCATGTACTCAAGCGTCTGCGTAACTCCTTCGATGGGGAAGGAAGACTTATTGAACACAGCATTGGCTGCTATAACACAGAGCTTCATCATTATCTGGTCAATTACGACACTTGAAATCTCTTAAGCAGTAACCAGAGTTTGTAAGCAGCCGCGTGGATTGAGAGACGGCTTGTGCGCGGGGCGTTGTAAATGGCTCAGTACTTAGGGGAATTAAGGGTGGCCTGAATTGGCTTACACCAGCAGTAAACCACGGAATCCCGTGGTTTTTTTATTTTATCCGACGGATTGTAATATGAAGTGCGACACCTACTGGAAATAAATAAAAAAGGGCCCATGGCCGGATTCGTGTAGAATGAAGGTTCCTACACCACATTCACACAAGGAGAATCCACCATGAGCTACACACATCTTAGCATAATCGAGCGCAGCAAGCTAGAAATCCTCTACCAGCAGGGGAAAAGTACCCGAGCCATTGCCAAGGAACTTGGCAGACATCATGCCACCATTGGCCGGGAACTCCGCCGAAATACAGCAGAACACCCCTACGGCGCGGCGAACGCTCAAGAGGGCTATGTCCATCGCCGTAAGGCCTCCGTTTCCGCAGGGAAGTGGAATCCCGAACTCGCGAGTCGCATCGAAGAAAAGCTTCAGGCGACCTGGTCTCCCGAACAGATCGTAGAGCGTTTGCGTCAGGAAGGTCAAGCGATGGTATGTTTTAAAACGATCTATCGTTGGCTGTATACAGGCCGTCTGGTGAACGGTGTGCTTGCCGTTCTCAGGCACAAAGGGAAGAGGCAGAAGCCAGCAGAAACACGCGGCAAGTTTGCAGTGGGTAAGTCCATCTCTCAGCGCCCGAAAGAGGTTCGTCACCGGAAAACCTTCGGCCATTGGGAATTGGATACGGTGGTCTCGGGCCGTGGGAAAAGCAAGGGCTGCGTAGCGACGTTCATTGAACGAAAGACTCGCTTGTACACAGCGATTCGCATGCCTGATCGTACCGCGTTATCCATGGAGATTGCCTTTGGAGTAGCGGCTTCGCAGTACCCTATCCGTGCATTTCAAACCGCTACCGCGGACCGTGGCAAGGAATTCGCCTGTTACACCAGCCTGGAAGCCGTTCATGGCGTGCGGGTGTATTTTGCAGATCCCTATTCTTCTTGGCAACGCGGCTCGAATGAAAATGCGAATGGTCTCCTGAGAGAATTTTTCCCCAAGGGGACGGATTTCGCCCAAATCACAGATGAAGCTCTGGAAAACGCTCTTGACTTCATCAATAATAGACCACGTAAATGCCTGAGTTGGAGAACCGCTCACGAATCCTTTTCAGAGGAACTGTCGCACTTGGCTTGACAATCCGTCATCCGAAAAAGCTCTTGTTACGTAATACGGTTTGATATGAACATGTTTGGTGCTCTTTAGATTAAAAAAATCATCAAAAAAACTATTCTTGAGAGAGTATACATATGTGAATGAATCGCATTCTCTTTGAAAAATAGATGCACTAAATCCACAATTTACAAATTCACTAGAAACTTTTCCCTGAAACTAGCGTCTAATACTATGACTTTTTGAGAGTGTAAAACATTACTTGGGAGCAGAAGGAGCCAAAGACAAAGCATGAATCTGAAGAAGAAATTGTCCATTTTTACCACTTTAGCCGTTTTACAAGCATTTGCAGTCGGTTCTGTGAATGCGCAGTCAGCGCCGCAAGATGACACAGCGTCAGTAAATACAGCAAAAGTAGAATCGGTTGAGGTACTGAAGAAAGAGCAGACGATTGCAGAGAGTGAAGTGAAAACGGGTAGCAGTAACGCATCCAGCAGTATTCCGTCCACTAAAGGCAAAGAAACTGGAACTTTGACAGGCACTGAGTCAACACCTAAAACAAATATCGAGAAATCCGCCATAGATGGGGGAGAGACGACTACAAAGGAAACGAGTACGGGCTCTACTACGATTCAGGATGGATCCACTGAGGATGTTGAAACGCCAGCTACGCCAGCTCAAATAGAGCAACCATCCATTGATGGAAATTCTGCCGTAGCATCAGGCGGCAATCTGACGTTGTACATGAATAGCAACAAAATGGAGCAGGATGGGAATACGTATCTTGCTGGTCAGCCAATGACTGTAAAGAACGGCGTATCCTATGTTGCGATCCGTGCACTGGTGGACCGTGTGGGATACGGAGTCAAATACGATAACAAAACCAAGGAAACCATCATCATCAGTGGTGATAATGAGCTCCGATTCAAAACCAACAGCACGGTCTATACCGTAAATGGAGAGTCCAGAACGATGAAGGGCCCTGCTTATCAGCAAAAGAATACGTTCATGGTGCCGTTAACTTCCATTACTCAAGCTCTGAACATCACCTATAAAGTGAATCAGTCTGCTAAAACGGTTGTGCTGAATCTCAATACTAAACCTGTTGCAAGCTTTGTAATTTCCCAAAAGGAAATTTTTGCAGGTGATAAGGTGGACTATGTGACTTCTTCCAGTTCTCCAAATGGACTGGATATCCTAGACGAACGCTGGACAGGTCGTCAGGAATCGTTTGATCAAGCGGGTACATATACGATTTCATATCAAGTACAGGATTCCAACGGTCAATGGAGCGATCCCTATTCGATGACGATTCAGGTTCTGAATCCTAATCTTCCTCCTGTAGCCATGTTCACCACAGACAAGGAACAATATAAAATGGGTGAAAAAATAACATACATTGATCAAAGTACAGATGATGAAAACAGTATTGATAAAACGGTATGGGAAAACAATTCGCTGGCCTTCTTTGAACCCGGTCCAAAAACGGTGACACTCACCGTTACTGACAATCACGGCGCGACGGACACGTACTCCAAAGTTATAACCATAACCAATGAGACATTATATTCATTTTCCGATTTCAATTTACTCTTCACGCCGGTAGGACAGAAATTTACCTTTAACGGTGGAGAAGTAACTTCCATGGAAAAAGTGCCTTATACCTACACGGATGAGCCGAGTCTGCTGATCCGCAGTAACAGTCCTGAAACGGTTAATACGGAAGGAATCGTGTATAAAGAATCATCTTCGGGGCAGACCCGTTTCATGATTCATCATGTGAACAATACAGGCAAAAGAGTAAAAATGTATGTTATTGCAACCAATAATAACTCCACTCCGGCAGTATTCGAACAACAAAATATGGGCTTTGCTGGACCTACACCGTATGCTACCGTAGCCGGGAAATTGTCGATTGATAAATGGTTCAAATCGATTCAGACCGGAGCCGATCAGAAGAAAGAGGTTATTCAACCTGGAGAAAGCAAACTGATTCTGACCGAACTAAATAAAACTCCGATGAAAGAAGGACAAGTGATTTCACTCTATTCGGATGCTTATAGTGATTATTCCCTGGACTATAACGTTATTCTGGTTGAAGAAAATAAAGATCCGTTCGAGGCTTTGCCAATGCTGCCTGTGCTTGATCGTGATGGTGTGCACAATCGTGGAACGTACCCGAATGCGACTCGTATCATAACGTATGATCAGCAAGTTGGAGCCAAACCAGCTCGTCTGCCACTTGGTGACAATTCAAGCGATCCCAATCTGGTTGGAACAGATCCAATGGCTTACACAGACGCATCCAATGCTGGTAATTTCGGTGTATTGTACAAAATCACGCTGAACAATGTGGCTCCACGTACGTTAATTTCATTTAACCCTCGTGGAGGGAAGTACTCAGGAGTTGCTCTAGTAAACAATCAGGTTGTACCCATTGCCGATGGTAATGTAGCTGTAAGCAATTCAAGTGAACAAAGCGTTCTTTACCGCACAGGGGCATATGGAGAGAGCGTAACGATTCTTTTCTCTGCCGCGCCAGGAAGCAACCTGCCGGTTAGCTTACTCTTTACGCCGCTCCCATCGGAGAAGTAATATAGTTGTCTCTTATAAGCTAGAGCGGAAAAATAATTTTGCTGGCGTGTTAATCATCTAAAGAAGGGACTCCATATGGAGTCTTTTCTTATAATGGGGCAATATGAGGATATACGGAATGGATGCTGCCTAAAAAGTCATATTTTAAACCGCTTATTTCTACTGAGGAGGAATCAAATTCCGATGAATGTAGTCGTCAAGTTAATACGTGAATTCAAAGAGCGCGATACCCGGCGTTTGTTGAAAGATTATCGAGACAAAGTGGAGCTTATCAGGAAACGGAATTTGGAAGCTTGGGACGATCAGCGGCTGCATGCGGAATCCCTTCGGCTGCAAGAAGAAGCAAGATCAGGCACGCCTTTGGATGAGCTGCTTGTTGATGCTTATGCGTTAGTCAGCGAGGCTGCGAAGAGAACACTCGGATTACGGCCTTACGATGTCCAGATTATGGCTGCTATCGCTTTGCACGAGAGGTTTTTGATCGAGCAGCATACCGGTGAGGGAAAAACACTCTCTGCTGTTATGCCTGCTTATCTCAACGCGTTGACAGGCGAAGGCGTTCATGTGCTCACATTTAACGACTACTTGGCAAATCGAGATGCAGAGTGGATGGGTCCAATCTACCGTTTCCTCGGGTTAACGGTTAGCTCGGTTCAAGCGGGCATGAGCCTGGTCGACAAACGGGAAGCTTACACGAAGGATATAACCTATGTTACGGCTAAAGAAGCAGGGTTTGATTATTTGCGCGATACTATCGCATTAAATGAAGCTGATACCGTACATCGTGCTTTTCATTACGTCATCGTCGACGAAGCGGATTCGCTCCTTCTTGATGAAGCTCGGGTGCCGCTAGTCATTAGTGGCGATTCGAGCGCTTCCAAGGGTGATGGTGTTCTTTTCGCAGAAGTGGCCCGGCAGCTGCAGCCAGCAGAGCATTACGATTTTGACGAGTTCCAGCGGAACGTTTATTTGAATGATGCGGGTGCTGCAAAAGCGGAGTTGCTGCTGAGATGCGGCAATTTGTACGATAGCCATAATAGTCATTTGTTAACTTCATTGAATTGTGCGCTGCATGTGGAATCGTTATTAAAAAAAGACGTCGATTACATCGTCCGAGACGGTGAAATTGAGCTAATCGAAGAACATACCGGCCGTGTGGCCGAGAACAGGTATTTGCCGGACGGGCTGCAAGCTGCGCTGGTGGCGAAAGAAGGGTTGCAGTGGAAGGCCGGCGGGAGAATTCTTGGTACGATTACCATTCAACACTTCATAAGCCTGTATTCAGGAATTTGCGGAATGACGGCTACGGCGCACGCTTCAGCAATGGAATTCGAAGATATCTATGCGCTGCAAGTTGTGCGAATTCCGCCGAACCAGCCAAACATACGGACCGACCACCAGCATCGGGTTTACACCCATAAAGAAGCCAAATATAAAGCGCTTGTACAAGAAATCTCTTCCGTTCATAAGGCGGGACGCCCCATTCTTATTGGTACGTCAAGCGTCGAGGAGTCTGACATGCTGGCGGAGGCGCTTGCCGCTGCTAGCGTACCTTGCCAGGTTCTGAATGCAAAAAATGATGCGAAAGAAGCCGAAATCATCGCTAAAGCTGGAGAAATAGGCGCGGTAACGGTATCTACGAATATGGCAGGGCGCGGCGTAGACATTCGTCTCGGCGGCGGTAATCCCACTCAGGCAGAATTGGTTGCCAAACTGGGTGGATTATACGTGATAGGTACACATGTGAATGAAAGCATGCGGATAGATAACCAGCTGCGCGGGCGTTCTGGCCGCCAAGGTGACCCGGGATCTTCCGTGTTTTATATAAGCCTGGAAGACGAGTTGATGCTTCGTTTCGGCATTCATAGACTGTTTCGCGCTCCCAGGCAGGAGGAGATTGTTAATGATCCGGCGCTCCGCAGCAAAATCGAACATATACAGCGCGTTATCATAGGTCAAAACTTCGATATTCAGCGGGAATTGAACTGGTATTCGGATATGGTGGAGGATCAGAGGCGAATCCTATACGAAGAACGGCTCGGAATATTGAAAGGCGAGAGAGTGCTGAGTCAATCGGAGCAGAGGGTACGGCTTTTTTATATCGACGAGTTCTGGGCTGACCATCTGGCATACGTTTCTTACATTCGCGAAAGCATCCATCTCGAGAGTATTACCAGTCGCAATCCGATCGACGAGTTTCATACGCAAATCACCCAAGCATTCGAGCAAATTCCGGCTAAAATAGATCATGAGTCGGCGAATATGCTTAGAAAACTTGGAGGTTCGAATGATCCGGCGAAATGGGAAGAGTTCGGCCTGAAGAGTCCTATTTCGACTCGGACTTATATGATCAACGATCAATACAGCCAAGATAAGCGCAGTTCATGGACCGGAACGACCGTATTGGCTTTCTGGGGCAGTAAGATTTTAAAGCTGGTACTGTGGCCGGTATATAAGCTGTCAAAATATTGATGGGAGCGTGACGATCGATGAACAACAGAGAACGGTTTTCGAGCCGGGTCGATTCGTATTTGAAATACCGCCCGAGCTACCCAAAAGAGGCTATTGACTATTTGTATGATGTCGTCGGTTTACGTGCGAACAGTAACATATCAGACATCGGTTCAGGTACTGGGATGATTTCAAAGCTGCTTTTGGAACGCGGAAGCGATGTAATCGCGGTCGAGCCAAATCAAGCAATGCGGGAAGCCGCTGAGCAAATGTTAGAAAGTAATCCGAAATTTATGAGTACATCAGGTTCTGCAGAGTCTACTGGATTACCTGATCAGTCGGTTGATTTTATTGTCTGCGCTCAGGCGTTTCACTGGTTCGATCGCTCCGCAGCCCAAATCGAGTTTCGCAGAATTCTGCGACCAGGTGGGAAGGTAATACTCATCTGGAATTCTCGTCTTACAAACGGTACTCCGTTCCGGGAAGAGTACAATCAACTGCTTCATACATACGGAACCGATTACGAAAAAGTCAATCACAAAAATATTTCTCAGAATATGCTGCTCTCTTTTTTTAAGGAAAGTTCAATGCATGAAATGCGATTCAGAATGAGTCAGGAGTTCGATTTCGAGGGTTTGAATGGCAGGTTGTTATCATCTTCCTACAGCCCTTTCCCCGAACATCCAAATTACGATCCCATGATGAGAGAACTGCGGAATATATTCAATAGGAATAATCAAGATGGTTTGGTTGAATTCGATTATGAAACTGAGATTTATTGGGGCGAAGTATAGATGATCAAAATGATACCCAGCTATAGCTTGAGGATATAGCTGGGTATGTTTGTAGAATTTACGTCCATAGAGCCTTGTCACGACTGTAAGCCTAGATGTTGATTTTAAGTCGTAATTCAGCCATCATAGCCTCGGCTTGTTGTGGATCTTCATTCAGCAGCTTCCTGTATGTCAGCATCCAATTCAAAGTTACAAGCATATGATCGTATTCTTCCTTCTTGCGCTCGATCTCATTGATCTTCTGAAGAATCCATTCGATTACTTCTTGGTTGGTGCGTGCGTTCGTATCGTGATCTTGCAAAATCGTCTTTAGTTCAGCTAACGAGCAGCCGATGCCTTGAAATTTCTTAATTAGCCTTAATCGCTCAATTGCTTCGTCAGAATAGTTGCGGTAATTATTCTTCTCTCGCTGAATATGCCTGCTATCAAGCAAACCTTCCTTCTCATAAAATCGAATGGTGTGGGGAGTTAAACCCATTAAGTCTGCTAATTCTTGAATTTTCATATAAAATCCTACCTCCAAACGCTTGCCTTAGAGTTCACTTCATAGTTTAGACTGAAGTCATATCTTCGTCAAATGCTTAAGGAGGCGTAAAAATATTATGCGTATATTTGTTACTGGTGCAGCAGGTTATATTGGTACAGCCGTTGTCCGCGAACTTATCAGTGCGGGCCATCAGGTCGTTGGGCTGACCCGATCGGAGAGTGGTGCTCACGTATTAGAAAGCCTGGGAGCTGAGGTGGCTTGTGGTGTGTTAGAGGATCTGGATATACTGCGCAGCTGTGCAGCCACTTCAGACGGCGTTATTCATCTGGCATTTAACCACGATTTCTCTATTTTCGCCGCATCCCTGGCAGCTGATCTTCGCGCCATCGAAGCAATGGGAGAGGCGCTTGCCGGCTCCGGTAAACCACTTGTTATTACAGCACATGCGAATGGCAAAGCATCGGAGGATGCGGCACTTTCATTTATAGAACAAGGCGTGAGAGCATCGATCGTTTCGCTTGCACCTTCCGTTCATGGAGAAGGAGATAAAGGCTTCGTCCCGCAACTAATCCGGATCGCGCAGGAAAGAGGCTCTTCCGCTTACATTGGAGATGGTTCTAACCGTTGGCCAGCAATTCACCGCTTGGATGCGGCAGTTTTATTCCGGCTCGCTGTGGAATCTGCGCCTGCGGGCGCACGACTGGATGGCGTGCACGATGAAGGTATTACGTTCAGAGACATTGCCGCAGCTATTGGCCGTCATGTGAATGTGCCAGTAGTCAGCATCCCGCCTGAAGAAGCGCAAGCCATCTTCGGTTTTCTAGGCATGGTCGCGTCGCTTGACTTAGCCAGATCAAGTGAAGGGACGAAGGAGCTTCTCGACTGGGAGCCTGTCCAGCAAGGACTTCTCGCAGATCTGGAACAAGGACATTATTTCACGAAATAGTCTAACTGGAATAAATCATACGTCTTGCTGTCGATGTGATGCTCAAACAAAAAAATCGTTGCCTAAGTATAAAGTAGGCAACGATTTTTTGTTTTTATATTTCTATCATGATTAATCTAAACTATCCAAGAAGGCTAGTTTTCTCTGAATATAAGTTCGAGTTGCTTTAGTATCAATCGTGTTCATATATCCATGAACTTCTTTGCTCTCATTGAGTTCAGGAATATATAAATCTGTCTTGACCCCTAATTCTTTTAAGCGGTTATAATAATCTTCAGCCTGATCTGGGAATGTCCCCGTGTTGCCATCCGTTATAAAAGTTGGAGGGAAATTACTCGTCGTTCTTGGTATTACATTTAAGGATTGTAAGATATCTTTATCAGCGCTAACCACCGGCTGACCAATGTATGCACTCCCTGATTGAGCGAAAATATAGTCAGTCACGATGTCTTCGGTTACGGTTCTATGGCCCCGACTAAAGTCAAGAATGGGTACTTCTAATACTAAAGCTTTGATATCCGCAAGCTCTATGACAGGATTAATATCCATTTCTTTCGCATACTCAGGGTTAGCTTGAATTGTCACAAAGTCTGCAGCAATAAATCCACCTGCGCTTCCCCCGCCAAAGATTACATTGTTCATATTAATTCCGTACTGTTTTCCATTTTGCTGCATATATTGCACGGCTTCTGATAATTGTTTTATGGGTGTTGGGTGTATATATTCAGGAGCTAAAGCATAGTTTATCGTCACCACATTATAACCATGATCAACCATTAATTCATAATGATATAACATTGTATTTGAAGCCGCTCCTGCGTTAGGATCACCTCCAATTGAATCTCCCGCTATAAAGCCACCACCATGCACATAAAAGTATGTTGGACGTTCTTTATCAAATGGACCATCGGGTGTAATGATATTTAAAAAACTTCTTGGATACTTTTCTCCATATTGAATATTGGTTGTTAGATGATACTTGCCATCAATAATTGTGGTAGTAGATGGTTCTGCTGTATAAGTATTTTCTGCTCCAGAACTGCTTTGCAAATATAAAGCAACGGGCTTTGGCGTTGCTGTAAATAATATTAATATGGATGTCCCCAACATCAAAACAAGGACTAGAACCCATTTGCTAATTCTCAACGTTAATGATTTGAAGCTTCGATTCATTTTCTTATGCATGCCTAAGGCAAAGATAAATAATGCAAACCCGGTTATTACAAATGAAATTTGTGCAACTACAAATAATCCAATTTTATCAAATATCATCCATAGGATTTCAGTAGCCATAAACAAAGCCGATATACCTAACCAGGCACGATAAACCTTTTCATTTAAGTGCTTCTTAACGACTAGAATATGAATTACAGACACAACCATGGCTACGATTCCTAATGGGATAAGATAATTGATGAAAAATGACTGTGACCAAGACAATAAGATCGTAATTAACCCTACAATAACTCCGTATAACCTCATACTAAATTTCATTTTTAACCATATCCTTCTTTATGTTATTTAGTTGTGTATCAATCACAGATAGATATTGGTTTAATTCCTCCAGCTCTTTAACAGTGAGTTTGTTTCCTAAAGGCATCAATACAGCCAAAATTTTCTGTCTCTCTTCCAACACAATGTGCTGTCCTTTTTCGGTTAACTCAAGCCAGACCACTCGTTTATCTTTTTCGTTATACTCACGTTTAATTAATTCTTTATCTGTTAATCGATTCACAATAGCAGTAATAGAACTTTTTTTGACATTTAGTGCTTTAGCCAAAAAACTGGATGTGCAATGATCAGTCGTATTAATGACATTCAATAAATTAAACTGGTCTGGAGTAACACTGCTATCTTTTGAAATATTCTTCTGAATAGATTGCATACTAATTGAGATTGATATGGCTCTCTGAGTATACAGATCAATATGTTGTTCTAATTGCTTTCTATCCATATCCATAGTTAATTGCTCCTTTATCATATTAGTTTCATTGTCTAACGGTTAGATTGTGAAACTAATATTAACAGCATGTTTTTTTTAAGTCAACCGCAAAACAAGAGCAATGTTATTGTTGGTTTTTAATTCTATGTTCTAAACACCTTGTCATGAGACAAAACATGGACCCGAAAAAAGTTACTAAAGGCGCTATATTAGCGGCTTTTTTTTATTTTAGCGATACAAGTTCTTGTCCCGCTTTCCGGAATGAGCTATTGGAACGATCCAAGACACACTTCCTTAATATTTTATAAGAAATTCTTGAAATTTCAGAAATTTAAGCGATAGGGGGGTGCTAATATACAAATACAAACAAAGACGAGGTGATGATATGCAAGTGAAATTGGCAGCGGACGCCATTCCCCTCTCCAAAAAGCGGAAGTCATGGATAAGGACGATCCAAAAATATAAAGTGATGTATGCTCTCTTATTACCAGCCTTAATTTACTTTGCCGTATTCAAATACATTCCTATGGCGGGAATATTGATTGCTTTTAAAAACTACAACCTAGCTTTGGGCGTATGGGATAGCCCGTGGGTGGGATTCAAAAATTTTACGGATTTTATGAACGGCGTTTATTTCTGGGACATCATGAAAAATACAATTGTTATATCGCTGTATAAGCTGTTGTTTGGTTTCTCCGCTCCCATCTTACTTGCTTTACTGCTTAATGAAGTTCATAACCAATGGTTTAAGAAAATCGTACAAACCATTACGTATTTACCCCACTTTCTGTCTTGGGTCATTGTGTATGGATTGATGGTAGCATTATTAGCCCCAGGCGATGGCCTTTTTAATATGATTTTGAAGGAAAGTGGTTTTCAGCCCATCTCATTTCTAACGGAGCCTGCTTGGGGAAGACTGCTGGTCATCGCATCTGAAATATGGAAGGACATTGGATGGGGAGCGATACTGTACCTCGCTGCATTAGCAGGTATTGATCCAAGCTTATATGAAGCGGCTCGAATGGATGGTGCTTCCAAATGGAGACAGCTCTGGCATATCACTTTACCCGGCATTCGAGGAGTCATTATTCTGATGCTGATCCTTAAATTAAGCCATATTCTGGATGCTGGCTTTGACCAGATATTCATGTTTGCCAACACCTTTAACCAGGAGAAGATCGACATTATCGACACATGGGTATACCGTGAAGGGTTGGAGCGTCTTAAGATTGGCTTGGCTACTGCTGTAGGATTGTTTAAAGCTGTCATTGGATTTGGTTTAGTTTTGGCAGCAAATAAGCTCGCCAAAAAATTCGATGGGCAAATTTGGTGAGGTGGTTTTAATATGATCAATTTGACAATCGGGGAAAAAGTCTGGCAATCCGTCGTTTATGTTATTCTTATTTTTTTATCACTACTCTGCTTACTACCCTTTCTATATGTGATTGCTGTCTCAGTAACGCCAGAATCGGAAGTGTTAAGAAGAGGGATTGTGATTATACCAGAATCTTTTACCTTCCTGGCCTATAAAGAAGTATTCATCTCTCATGGGATCTGGCAGGCATATAAAATTACGTTGTTTCGAACGATTGTAGGCACGATGCTTAATGTGTTATTTACGGTCTTAGCAGCTTATCCGTTATCCAAAAAATATTTGCCGGGACGCAGTCCGTTTTTACTATTCATTGTGTTTACCATGATGTTTAGTGGGGGGTTAATTCCGACTTATCTACTAATTCGCTCTCTGGGGTTGCTAAATAGTCCGTGGGTATTGATCATTCCAAATCTCATTAGTGCATTTAACCTGGTGATTATTAAAGGCTTTTTCGAGCAATTGCCTGGTGAAATCGAGGAATCAGCGAGGGTTGACGGTGCAAGTGAACTTCAATCGTTATGGCGGATCATTTTACCACTGTCTTTGCCCGTCATTTCCACCATTTCTTTATTTTACGCAGTGGGGCATTGGAACAGTTATTTCGATGCTATTGTTTATATCAATGATTCCAACTTCATGCCGCTTCAAGTAGTCTTGCGCAACATCCTGCTTAACGTCGCAACACAAAGCGCTGAATCGCTCGCCAATTCCGGAGCTGTAAGTACGTTCGCTGTGCAGATGGCTACCGTTGTTGTGACTACGGTTCCGATTTTGATCGTTTACCCCTTTTTACAAAAGCATTTTACCAAAGGTGTACTCTTGGGATCCGTTAAAGGTTAAATGGTGTTCCAACCTAACTTATTACGGTGAAACCGTGATAATATACAAGCAAAGGAGAGGTCAATATGCAGCGTAAGAAGATTTCATTTGCTATTCTGTCGGCAATCTTAGGATTGGGAACGCTATTATCAGGATGTGGGGGAAATGAAGAAGTTACATCAACAACTTCGAGTAATTCACAAGGGCAGTCTGGCCAGTTTGCAACCAAAATGAAAATCTCAATGTTTAACCAAGGCACTTTCAACGCTGCTGCTCCGGTACCACCACGTGATGAAGATGTTCAACGTCAAATGTTGGAAAAAGAGATGAACATCGACTTGGATATGATGATTCCTCAAGCTGGGCAAGCAACAACCAAACTGAATACGCTCATTGCAGGCGGAGATATTCCAGATTTGATCTTCTTGAAAAGTCGGGCTGATCTCGCACAATATTACGACCAAGGTGTGCTTGCGGATTTGACACCGTATCTGGATCAATTCCCTGAATTACAGAAACGGTTTGGCAACGACTCATGGGAGGCAATGTCCTATCAAGGAAAAACGATCGGAGTTCCAGGCTATGATAATGTTAACGGTATCAGCCGAAGTTTCTTCATCCGTAATGATTGGCTGAAAAAGCTGAATATGGAAGTGCCAACGACACCGGATGAGCTGTTCGAAGTTATGAAAGCCTTTACAGAGAAAGACCCGGACGGTAATGGCAAAAACGATACGTACGGATTCATCGGCGGTATGAACAAAGAAGGTAATCTGCAAACCTACGGCTTCGATAGTTTGATGTGGATGTTTGGCGTCAATCCTCCTTCGGCCATCGAAATAAAAGATAATGAACCGATATTCCTGTTTATCGATCCCAAAATGAAAGAGGCGCTTGCTTACATTAACAAAATGATGGCAGCCAAAGTGGTAGACCCAGACTGGGTGACGATGAATTCGCCTGATCTGTTGGACCAAAAGATGTTTAAGGGTAAAGTTGGTTTCATGATCAGAGATGCCCGTAGGCTTGAGCCGGATTATCAACAGAAAATGAAAGAAATTAGTGGCGAGGTGCCGGAATGGATCGTCATTCCTCCGATGAAAGGTCCTTATGGTGATCAAATTGTAGAGAGAAAATCATTCCAAGGCAATTCATGGGCCATTTCCGCGAAAGCGGATAAGGACAAAATCATTCGGATCTTGTCCATGCTGAATTATCTCTTTACAGACGAAGAAGCTTATCCAAACTTTGCATACGGGATTAAAGGGATTCATTGGGATGTAGTGGACGGCAAAATCAAAAATAAAACCTCCGAGTTATCGAAGGAAATGAAAGAGAAGTACCTGTGGGTCGATCATTATAGAATGCCGCGCCGTGGTGATGATGCGGAGTACTTCAGCTTCCAGAATCCGAAGACGGCGGAAGCTTTCAAGGACAATCAGCAATATGTGGGGCCAACGCTGCCCGGAAATTTATTGACCCCAGACCCCAGCGATACCTTGGATGCTGACCGCACACGTTTCATTAATGAAAGTTTAGTTAAATTTATGACAGGCAAAGAACCTCTTTCAAACTGGGATAATTTCCTCCAAACGTTGGATACCAAGTTTGACATGCAGAAATATAAGGAAACAGCAATCAATCAATTTAAAGAAGCCGGCCTTATCAAGTAAAATAAATAAACGAAGAGAGTGGCTATTCGTAGCCCCTCTCTTTATTAGCATATGCTATTCTTAGTTTACTACAGAATTAAAAGGAAGATGATGGATGCGAAGAAGAATCAGCTTGCCTTTAAAATTATTTTTTCTCGTGTTTGCATTTGTATTAGGGTGCATCATCTTGATAAGCCAATTGTCTTATCGCTATGTCCAAAAGGAAATAAGAACCAATGACATTTTTTACACCAACCAAATTCTTGACAAGGTAGACCAGTATTTCACTGTTAATTTTTCCTCCTTCCAGACGATTCTCTTCTCAGTCGAAACATCAGTGAAAGCCAATATTGACAATACGGAAGTGATTAAAAAGCAATTAAGAGAACTGTATGAACTCAATAGTAATTACGTCAGTAATATTTATTTGATCAAAAGCGATTTATCCATTTTAGGTGGAAGTACAGCTACTCGAATCTTCGATGAACCTTTATCTGAACGAGAACCTTTGTTTGATGCGGCTGACAAGAACAGAAGGACTACCTTTGTTAGTGAACCTTACAAATCAAAGTATTCCGGCTGGACCGTTACGATGGTTCGATATCTTAATGGTGCTCCGTTTCCTATGGCCATTGCGGTTGACTTGGATCTAAATGCCATTGAAGAAACCTTGTTCAAGATTAATAAACAAGAACAAATGAATCTGGCTCTGATCACAGCGTCAGGTAAAATCATTGCCGGTTTTTCTGAAAATAAAGGACTACTGAATATTCAGGATCATACGTTTTCGATCGGGGAAACGTCAGCTGAACAAATCCTGGATACGACAGAAACAAGTCTTCAACTGCATACCATGGAGGGTGTTCCGGTCTCCCTTCTAAAAAAACCGACGGAGAAATTTAACTGGACCATAATCTCAATTAACGATGAATCACGCTTGAAAGCAGCTTTGTCCAGATTGGAAACCTATTATATTGAGCTGCTAGCTGCAGGTCTTCTCTTAAGTTTGCTCATTTCTTTTTTGGTTGCCAAATATATAAGGAAACCACTCTATACACTCAAAACAAAAATGAAGCAAGTGGAGCAAGGCTTACTCACAACGACAATAACGATTAATCGAAACGATGAGTTTGGAGATCTTTCACGAGCATTTGATCGTATGCTGCAACAAATTGTGGAACTGATTCGGGGAGCGGAGCTTCATAATGAACTCGAACGGAAGTTGGAAATCCAGGTGCTGCAGTCTCAAATTAACCCTCATTTTCTGTATAACACACTTGGTTCGATCAGCAACGTTATACGTCTCGGGCAAATAGAGAAAGTAGATGTGGTGATTGGATCGCTCATTTCATTATTGGAATACGGGATAGACGATGCTTCAGAGAAGGTTTCCTTACGTCAGGAACTACGCAATGTAGCGGACTATATCGAGATCCAGAACATTCGGTATAACCGAAACTTCCACTTGATAGAAAATATCGAAGCAGGGTTAATGGATTTCCCAGTTTTTCGAATGCTGCTGCAGCCTCTTGTGGAGAATAGCATCTTCCATGGTTATAACGGAGGGGGAATTGAGGGGCCTATTACGATTCATGCGTACAGGGAGGGTGGTATCGTCATCATAGAAGTTGTTGATCAAGGCGAGGGAATTCCTGCTGATAAAATAAAGCATATTTTAATCTCAGAACCGAGTGAAATGGAAGTGAAGAGGAAAAGAATCGGGCTAAATAATATTCATGGCCGAATAAGACTTCACTACGGAGATCAATTTGGACTGCAAATCATTAGCATACCTAAGGAAATAACCCGTGTACGCGCTATATTCCCGGAAGAATTGCAAAAAGGAGATGCATAATGGTGAGAGAATATACCTGCTTCATTGTTGACGATGAAGACCTGATTATTCAAAGATTGGAATTGTTTTTTAATGAACTCTCTCACAGGGATAAGCGATTTGTTCTAGTGGGCAAAGCGAATAATGGGCTGAACGGGATCGAGGAGATCATAAAACTGAAGCCGGACATCGTCATATCCGATATCGTTATGCCGCGAATGGACGGAATCTCCATGATTGAGCAGCTCAAGGCGGAGCTCCCCCATACCCAATACATACTTTTGACCGCCTATTCATCCTTTGAATACGCCCAGCGAGCTATTCAAGCCAATGTATTGGAATACATTGTAAAAGTTCCGCTGAGGGAAGCGGATTTGAATCGAGCTTTGGATAAAGCAGCCGGAATTTTAAATGAGTTTAAGAAAAAAGAAGCGGAATTTCAATCGTTAAACGTATCCGTGCTTGAAAATAAATATAGAGTGCGCAAGCAATTTTTTAACGAACTGATCAGAGGCGAAATTCCTTCTCATCGGGCATCGGATTTTGCCAATCGCATGCAGTTTCATTTCTTTCAAGCCAACTATTGCTGCTTCATCGTTGAAATGAATACGTATGAAAGTTTCCGAAACGAATACGCAGCCGCAGATCAAAACATCTTGAAATATGCGATTACGAATATCATCGAAGAAACGGTGATGAATGGTGGCAGTGGGGTAGCTGCGGATCTGTCCGAAAATTGTTTTATTGGCTTTCTATCCTGGGAAAATAACCGCAGTGATATGGAAACGGAATATGCTTGCCTATCCTTGGGTGGACAGATCGTCTCTCATTTGCATCAATATCTGAATCAAAAGGTATCTGTTGCTTTTGGTGGTCCACACCGAGGCTGGGAGTCGATCAAACAGGCGTACACGGAAGCTAAAAATGTGAGTGAGGATTTCTATTATCATACGGAAAAAGTAGTAAAAACACCGATGCATCGGTTCCAATACCATAATGACAAAAAAGCAGATTTTCAGCAGAAACTGGCTGATTTTCTTATACGGCTGAAAAGGAAGATTTCCAAGGATGAGCTGGAGAATGCGCTTGCCAATCTGAACCAATTTGTGACGGACCATAAAATCCACAAGTCCATCATGGCGCCAATGATTAGAGACTTGTACAGAGACATTACCGTAAAGTTTAAAACAGGGAATAAGATGGCCACGGAAGTTGCAGACTTCCCCATGGAATTTATGGCTTTTCAGGAGCAACTCGCTTATATTGGCGACTTCACATTCGAATACGTACACGCGGGCCAACTATTACATCGGGCAGAAATCATGAGTGCCATGCATTTTATCGAGAAAAATCTGAAACAACGCTTAACGTTGGAGGCGATTGCCGAGGAAGTGAATTTAGCACCATCGTATTTTAGCAGTTTATTCAAGAAAACAATGAACGAAGGCGTAATCAGTTACATCAACCGTAAAAAGATCCACCTCGCTCTCGAGTTGTTGAATAGCAGGGATTATTCTTTGTTGGAATTGTGCGAGGAAGTAGGCATCGTCAATGAAGGTTACTTTTGCAAACTGTTTAAAGAATATACGGGTGATACACCTAAGCAATATCGGATCAAAATGACACGGTACGAGTCCAAATAAGGATGCAAAAAATGTATGATTTTTTCGCGAAATCCTGTAAAAAAAAAGGGACCAAAACCATTACCATGATAGAAGCATCTAATCATGGAGGTTATCAAAATGGAGCTTATAAAAGCAGATGTAACCGTCGTAGGTGGAGGAATTGCCGGGATATGCGCTGCCATTGCAGCTGCACGCCAAGGGCTGCAGGTTTCACTTATTAATGATCGCCCGGTGCTTGGAGGAAATGCGAGCAGCGAGGTCAGGGTTCATATCAACGGGTCGGCATATCTCGGAAACAGTCCATCCTATTATGCTCGCGAGGGCGGGCTAATAGAAGAACTCAAGCTGAAGATCTTTCATTATAATCCGTTATACAACAAGAAGCTTATGCTTTCGCTTTCGGATACGGTCTTGCTCGACATGGTTTATGATGAGCCTAACATTTCTCTATTTCTGAATACATGCGTACATGAAACGGGCATGGAGAACGGCAGAATTAAATGGGTGGAGGGCCTTCAATTGGCTTCCGAAAGAAAATTTCGTTTTGAAAGTCCCACCTATATCGATTGCTCCGGGGATGGAATTGTTGGATACCAAGCAGGTGCTGACTTCCGATGGGGAAGAGAGGCGAAGCATGAATACAAGGAGGAGCTTGCTCCAGAAGTGGCAGATCATTACACCATGGGCGATACGATTCTGTTTCAAGCCCGTGACGTAAACTATTCCGTTCCTTACAAAAGGCCTGGCTTTGCGTATGATATTACGAAGCTGGAGTTTTTCGATAGTATCAGAAAAGGATTAAACCATCGGTCTTTTCCAAGGAAAATCAATGGACTTGGCGGATTGTGGTGGCTGGAATACGGCGGCCATATGGATATTATCAAGAATAATGAAGACATCGCATTGGAATTGCGGAAATTGGTGTACGGAATCTGGGATTATATCAAAAATAGCGGCGAGTTTGATGATGTAGACAATCTCATCTTGGATTATGTATGCCCGATTCCGGGAAAGCGGGAGTCGAGGCGGTTTATCGGCGAACATATGCTGTCTCAGAACGATCTTACAGAAAAGACTCATTTCGAAGATGCTGTATCCGTCGGAGGTTGGTATATGGATCTGCATGCGAATAAAGGCATCTACGATGAGGGGCCGGCTACAGCGTGGAATTTCGTACCGGGATTGTATAATATCCCTTTCCGCAGCTTGTTTTCACGCAACGTTCCCAATCTCATGTTCGCTGGCCGCAATATAAGCGCTACCCATGTGGCTTTCGGCTCCACAAGGGTGATGGCAACTTGTGGTTGCATGGGGCAGGCGGTAGGAACGGCTGCTGCATTATGCGTAAAATATGAGACAGACCCCGCGGACATCGTCAAAGCGCATATGGATGAGCTTCAGACGCAGCTGCTTCGAGACGGGCAAACGATTGTAGGGCTTCAGGAGCAGTTGGACCCTTATTTCGCTGACGGATTAACGATTCGTGCCTCGTCTCAGCGAAGCTATGAACATCTTCATCCAACCGAAGAGGTCTCCTTGGAGAAAGCATTATGTTTGGTCTTGCCGATTCAGACATCCGTGGCTGAAAGCGTGCAGATCAAAATTAAAAACAGTTCCGAGCATTCGGAAACGCTGCAAGTGAAGCTGTTTGGCGGGGAACGGAAGGAAAACTATATTCCCACCAGCGAGCTGAAGGACTACAAATTGGTGATTTCACCGGGGTACGATGACTGGATTACGCTGGACTTGGGTTGCGAAAAGCCGACTGACGACAAAATCTACATCGTATTGGAAGGTACGGCGAGCCTTGGCGTATATGGCAATGAAGAAAAAATGACAGGAACAGTGAGCTTCTATTATAGACCTGAAGAGCCGTCCAGATTGAAGAAATTTAACAGAAGCATTTGCTTCAAGGATCTGATACCATCCCAGGATATGTATGATCCCGCAAATGTCGTCAACGGCTTCTCCAGACCTTATGGTCTGCCGAACGGCTGGATTTCGGAACATTCGGAAGGGCAGGAATGGTTGGAATTTGGTTTTGCAAGCCCCAAGAATCTGGATGAAATCCATCTTGTTTTCAATTCGCAGCTGAATTTGGAGCATTTCGACGATCCGATCGAGCCATTGATTCAGGATTATGATGTGACCTTAACCTTAGAAGACGGAACCGAGAGTGAAATTAATATCCGTGGTAATTATCTTTCGTTGAGCAAACATCAAGTGCATGCAAAAGGTGTAACCCGAATCCGGTTTGATTTCTCTGCAACGTATGGTTCGCCTTATTATGAAGTGTTTGCTGTAAAATTTTTTGCTCCTAAAAACGCTAAGTGAGGGCGGGTGAAGTCACGATGAAGGAATTTTTCCCTCGAAGAGGGCTGCCTAATGTCATTCAAAAGTTGGAAAATGGGGAAACAGTAACAATTGTCTATTTTGGCGGCAGTAATACACGTTCTAAAGGATACAGGGTCATGACGGCGGATTGGCTGCGAGGGCAATATCCCAATGCGGATATCCGCTCTGTGAATGCAGGCATTGATGGGACAGGATCGGACCTCGGCTGCGCCCGTTTGGAGACAGATGTACTGCGTCATCAGCCTGATCTCGTATTTGTTGAATTTGTTGGAAACGATGGCGGAGTTCCCGAATCCAAAGCGCGAATCGAAGGCATTGTCCGACAGATTCGCAAGCACAGCCGGTTTACCGATATCCTGTTTGTGTATACGGTTAAGGAACGGGATTTGACCTCATTTCAATCCGGACAATACCAGAAGGGCGCTCGTATGCAAGAGGAAGTCGCCGACTATTACGGCATTCCTTCGATTCATCTGGGCGTAGCAGTCAGTCAATTGGTTTTGGATGGAAAGCTCATTTTCTCCTTAAGAGAAGACGTATCTATTCCCGGAGCCGTTATTTTTACGCATGATTCGATCCATCCAACGATTCCCGAAGGACACCAGATCTACACGGATACAATCACCCGGTCATTTGAGAAAATGAGCGAACTTCGAGATCACGTGGGAAAGGTCGAGCATCACTTGCCGCAGGACCCATTGGTCCCGGCCAATCCTTGGGAGTATGCAACCATGCTGCCACTGGATAGTCTTACTCATTTTTCTGCGGGGTGGTCTTACATGACCCCTGATGATTTTGCTTTAGTGCGCGAGTATGAATGGTTGTTCCCCGGTCTATGGCGAGCAGTCGATCCCGGAGAGACGATCACAGTGGAATTTGAGGGAACCCATATCGGATTATTCGATATTGGGGGGCCGGATTCCGGCAGATTGAAGGTGACGGTGGATGGAGGGGAACCCTTTCTTATCGATCGATTCACATCATATAACGATCATAATCGAAATCAATATGTTTTCTTACCGGAGCTACCGAACGGGAAACATACGGTTCGCTTCGAAATCGATCACAAGAAGACAGACAAAGCGGCCGTGTTTGAAGCAAGTGGCAATGAGAGAAGTATGGAACATGTTCGGCAGAATTCAGCTTGGTATGATCAAACGGTCATTCAGCTTGGGAAATTGCTACTGGTGCAGCCGCCATTATAATGGATCATGAAGCTTTGTTTACTTGGAAAACCTACATCATAGCCGCTTGAAGACAAAAGAAACTAATATATTCTTCATATGTTATCATAAGCATTAAAAATAAATTATTGAAGTTAGAAGGGAGTAAAGGATGGCCAATATCGAGCACTTGCAAACCGTACATGTTCCAGCATCGAAGATCTATGAAACTTTAACCACCGCTGAAGGACTGTCGGAAATATGGACCAATGAACTCATTATTAATAATCAGATTGGCTTTATTAATGAATTTCGATTTGGCAGCAATGACATAACGAAGATGAGAATAGAGCAATTGATCACGAATAAAAAAGTCGTTTGGCAGTGTATAGATTCAGATCCAGAATGGATTGGCACGATGATCTCCTTTGATATTCAAGAGAAGAACGGGAAGTCTTTTATTACTTTGCGTCATATGAACTGGAAAGAAGTAACGCCATTTTATCGCTCCTGTAACTACAACTGGGCCATTTTCCTTTATAGTCTCAAATCCTATTGTGAAGATGGCGATGGTATCCCCTATCATAAACGTAAGTTTTAATAATTTTGGTTATACTGTTGATTCCACTAATGGGGAACGAATGTTTAATAAACCGCCTTTTCACCAAGGCGGTTTTCTTATGCTCAAATATCAACATTAGAATTTAACTTAGCCTTTTACTTAAAATCTTATAAGAAATTCTTAAAATGAAAGAAATTTCACGGTGATATGGCATGCTAAGATAAAAATGATAGAACAGGATTAGCCAGATAGCTAAGGTTAATTGCTTTTTAACGATTATTTGAGCAAAGAGGTATCTTGTTTTGGAAGCGTTATCATTAATAGGAGAGGCTGTGAGTTGTATGGTCAAAAGGAAGCTGTTTTTATTCATCGTTTTCATGTTGACGATAGTAGTTCCTTCCAGCCTGATCGGAATAAGGGCCGCTTATGCGGAGACCTTACCTTATCAGACGATTATCATCGATGACGGTAGCATTAAGATTAATGATGTTGTGACACCTGATGAAGGTAACGAGAACAATGGATATTCGGCTCCAAATTGGACCACAAGCACAGGGGTAAAGGGGTATGATCTTTCCAGCACTAAATATACAAGTACAGCAGGCAGAACGATAACATGGAATCCACGCTTGGAAGCAGGAACGGCGAAAGTATCGTTCTATAAGCTGGATTGGGCGGATAAAGCAGATAGTAATGTAAAAATCGAAATCGTTCATAATGGAACGACGGATGTAGTCTTTATGGATCTAAGACCCTCATCTGGCGCTCCAGCAGGGTGGGTTGATTTGGGAGAGTACTATTTTTCTGGAGTTGGTGAAGAATTCGTTAAATTGACCCGGTCTACCGGCACCACGAACACGATCCTTACGCGAGCTGATGCGGTCAAATTCGAAGGAAATATAAGGCAGAAAGATCCGCATAAGACGATCATCATTGATGATGGAAGCCTTACGATTGATAATGTCGTCACTGTTGATTCAGGTAACGTCAATAACGGGTTCTCTGCTCCTTATTGGACCACGAGCTCAGGAGTAAAGGGATACAATAATTCCAGTTCCAAATATACGGATGCCGTAAATAGAACTATCACATGGAATCCGCGCTTGGAAGCAGGGACGGCGAGAATATCGTTCTATAAGCTGGATTGGGCGGATAAAGCAGATAGTAACGTGAAGATTGAGATTGTTCATAACGGGATAACGGATGTCAAGTTTATGGATCTAAGACCTTCGTCAGGACCATCGGTTGGATGGGTGGATCTGGGGGAGTATGAGTTTAGTGGTAATGATAGCGAATTTGTCAGGCTGACTCGAACGCAACCTACGACGGGTACAATTATTACTAGGGCAGATGCAGTCAAGTTCGAAGGGAATATCCGGCAGCAAGCACCACCGTTGCCCCCGCTGCGGAGCCGCACCTTAGCGAATCTCAGTTACACGGAAAAAGGCAGCGTCGAAAACGCTAACTATAAGGCGACCTTCTATGAGGCAGAATGGGATGGAGGCAAATCCATCGTTCGTGACATGTTCTACAAGAACACGGACACGGGAAACTGGACGCCAATCAATAATGTGTCGGAAAGACTTGAGGAGCAATGGGTTTTATTGGATGGGAATGCCGGCAGCCGAACCAATTACTACGATACGATGAACAAACGCTGGATTACATTCGACGGGGTCCATTTTCCCGACAGCCAGACGGCGGTATTAACCGATTCTACGCATGGCAGTGATTACGATTTTGAAGTGAACTGGTCCATGGCAGGGGAGAAACCAGATGTTTCTTTTGCCTTTACGCCTCGCCGCGACGGCAATTATGTGATTGGATATCAGTCCTTCACAACAGAGGCAGTCTCGGGCATCAATGAAGTGTTAAATGGATTCCGGTCTCATGCCAAAATGGTAGGTACGGTGGAATCAACAAGCCTGAGAGAGCTGAGCGCTCCGATGAGCCTGGTTGAGAAGAATGATGGTTCGGGAAATCCATTAACGTATGGCTTATTTGTACCTTCGGCAGAGCTTCCGGTTGAATTTGAACCGACGGGAGGCGTTACGAAACAACGGCTTGGCATGAGTCTGGTCAACAATGAAGGCAGTGTGCAGCCCATCCTGTATGCGCCTCAATTAGGGACTTATTCTCAAATGACTGCAGAGAGCACTTATCAATTTCATATGGGGCTAATCGCTCAAAAAAGCAATCTGTATGATTCCTACTCGGATATTCTTCGCAATGAGTACGATTATTCGGCATACCGCGAAAATGTGTCAGATCAGTCGCTTACTGACGCGATGTTCAATATGATCGATTTGCTTAAGATTGAGCCGCAAGGGGATGACTCTGTTAATTATGTCCCGTCACCCAGCGGGTGGTGGAGCCGTGCCAAGGGCTTTATTGATATCGAAAACGAGGATAGCGTCCGAACAAGCTCGAATGCGGTTCTTTTGGGGGCTTACTATTTGACGGGGGATGACCAGCTTTACGATACGAGAGCATTGCCGTCCGTCCAGTATGGCGTATCGCGAAATGGTATCGGTTGGTCGCCGACGCAGAAGAAAGTATACGGTGTGCCTTCGTTATGGAAAATGGCTACTCTGCCGTTCGATGTTTCAAGCGTAGCCGCTGTCAATCAGATGATGGGCACTTCCGCAGGAATTGGAGCGCTGGCACAGGAAGAGTACCTCATGCGAGACCCTGACCAGAAAGACCGGGGGCCCGTCATTCAGCCCCTGATGATGTATCGCATGACGGGAGAGGCACAGTATCTACAAGCTGCCAAGGATGCAGCCGACAGCTATATCTTGCAATATATCGATACGCCTGCAACCGTGGATGTGAGTAAAAATGAGTTCATTTATTATTATAGCAAGCTGTGGATGGAGATTTTGGAGCTCTATGAGGAAACTCAGGATCCCAAATACTTGAATGCCGCATACAAAGAAGCCAAACGGTATGCAACCATGTTCGTTGCTCGTCCAGTTCCTGAAGGTAACGTTACGATTCCTCAGCCTGAGACGTATAATTACGCGGAGTCTTTCCATTGGCCGGAAAGTGGTAAATTTCAATATCCTAGGCTGAAGCTTCCAGAAGATATTGCCGGAGGCGTTCAAGCGGAACGTTGGCTTGTTTCACCGAGCGGATTGACGTTTGAAGCAGGAAGTACAACCGGCTATTATCGGATGAATGCTCAGGAAGCTCCGTTCATGCTGAGATTGTCGCTCTATACAGGGGATAAACTGCTGCAGGATATCGCTCACAATGCGGTTATTGGTCGATATTCCAGTTATCCAGGTTATTACTATAAAGGCTTCGCCGTTAGCCAACTCGAACCGGACTTCCCTCTGGAAGGCCCAAGCGGGGCTACATCCATCTATTATCACCATATTCCGGGGCAGCTCGGGCAAACGATGGATTATTTGATTAGCGAGCAATCATTGAAATCAAACGGGAGTATTTCATTTCCTTCCGTTTTTGAAACGAATTTTTTATGGTTCAAATATCACCTCTATGGGAATAAGCCAGGTCAGTTTTATGGGTTTTCCGACGTTTGGCTTTGGATGCCCAAGGGAATTATTAAGACCAACCATCCTCAATTGAACTGGATAACGGGTGAGAGCGGGGATAAATTCTACATCGGGTTAAGCAATGCATCGTCAGAAGAAGTTCAGACTCCGATCGAATTGAATGAACATATCATTGGATTCAACCCGGCACAGGATTATACCGTAACGATCATCCGCGACAATGGTACACCAGAGCAAACGGTTATGAGTGGTGGAATCATTCAAGCGACGGTTTCAGGCAAGGGCATCACAGCGATCATTGTAGAAGGACTTAACATTAATGTGCCGCTGCATCAGGTCAGAACGGCTGATACATCGGATGCAAGCTATTTCTTTGATACCCACAGTCCAATTGATGCGGTTAAAGGCATGCTGATGGTTAAGCCCGACGAAACGGTCTATGATGCATATGTGCAGGCCAAAACGACGAAACCAGCGACAATCCATTATTCTTTGGATGGCGGGGCCACGTACACGACCATCCCAGATACGATATACCCGATGGAATGGTCGATACGGGTCAATGATTTATCCCAAACCTTCACATATTACGTGGAATCAGAGGGGAAACAGACCCGCAAGCGGACACTTTATCTGCCTAATCAGGTTACGGAAACTCCAGTCCAACCCGATGGGCAGGAGAGTTCATCTATCATAGTGGATAATACGGAGGCGGAGACAGAAGGCGTCTGGATAAGGGATACGACGGCTGACAACTATT
Source organism: Paenibacillus sp. BIC5C1 (assembly GCF_032399705.1). Classification (NCBI taxonomy): domain Bacteria; kingdom Bacillati; phylum Bacillota; class Bacilli; order Caryophanales; family Paenibacillaceae; genus Paenibacillus; species Paenibacillus sp. BIC5C1. Next base: position 3,789,094 of record NZ_CP135922.1, on the reverse strand, counting down.
ACTATGATAACTATGTGTATGCTAAATCTACGACCGGCGCAGCAACAAGTAAAATGAGATGGCGGCCTGAGCTGCCGGAAAGTGTCACTTACAGTGTGTATTACAAGATTCCGCAAATTACCGCTGCGAGTGAAAATTGGACAACGAATGCCTCATTTACCGTTTATTATAGCGGGGGCTCCGAGACGGTTACTGTTGATGAGACAACAGCGAATGGTACTTGGGTGCACCTAGGGGATTATCCGTTTGCTGCCGGCGATAGCGGATACGTGGAACTAACCAACAAGGCCAACAAGTCCAGGGTTGTTGCCGATGCGATCATGTGGGTGGACGCGAACCGGACACCGCAATTGGAATCTGCTGTGATCCTGTCCGATCGGAACGAGCTGCAGATGACTCAAACCGCACAGCTGAGCGTAACCGGCTATTTGGATAACGGTTTGATCGGTGATCTAACACAGGCCAATGTGCAGTATTTCGTTGATCGTACGGATCTGGCCGAAGTGGATGGCAATGGGTTGTTGACCCTTCTCAATCTCGATGGGGATACGAATCACATTGAGGTATGGGCTACTGTTACGATTGACGGAGTGACCTTAACCACACCGCCTTTGAACATCACGATCAAAGACCTAACGGTTATCGTCGATAGTACAAATACAACTGGGTTATACACGACAGAAGGGTCTTGGAGCCAAAGTAATTTAGCAGGATATAAAATTGGGGTTAAATCCCGTTATTCTACAGTTCAAGGATCATCCGCAACGTGGAAAGGCCAGTTTCCAGAGGGGAAATATACGGTCTCGATCTATAAGCTCGTCCATACGACGGGAAATGATAATCATGTCAAAGTGGAAGTGAAGCACAAGACTGGTACCGAGGTCACCTATATCGATGCAACGGCCGGCTCATCAGGTTGGGTTGATCTAGGAACGTTCGACTTTACGGGAGACGGTAGCGAGTACGTTCGGTTAACCAGAGTTACTCCTACAACGGTAGACCCGCCAACGCTTCCTGCTGATATGATCTATACAAGGGCTGATGCAGTGAAGTTCGAACGGCATTCCGATGGCTTGGAGCTACTTGCGAATGAGGCGCCAGGTGAACCGACACTTTCTGAAGAATAGCGTTAAAGCTGCATGATTTCATATGTGAGGGTGGGAGCAATAGATTTATATCACAGACAAACAAAAATCACCATCCTCATTTTGTATTGGTATGTAGTAAGCAGGCGAATAATTGAATTTTTGGGATTTAGATATCTGTTGTTGTTATATGTGAATACCAAAAGATCTCTTCACTATTGAAGAGATCTTTTGGTGTACAACAACTGGGCGGTGCTGTATTAAACATTGCTATTTACAAATCTTACTCCGTATAATATAGTTATTAAAGATAATTAATATCTTTAATGTGAACCGAGTGGTATAATTTCAAATGGTCAGAATGTGCAGAACTTGTGGATCCTGTAGTTCCACATGCAGGACTGAGATCTATCCTGGCGTCAGCTGGAAAAAAACCAAATATTCTTACAAATACGATTATACAAGGAGTATAAAAATGAATCCAAAACTACAAAGAAAAATTGAGCGCTTGGAGAGTATTGAGAGGTTCCCAGCAGAGGAGTTATTTGAGTTTATACAACTTAATAAAGAGGACGAACTATTAGACCTTGGAGCCGGTACAGGTTATATAAGCTTTTCTTTTGCTAAATATGTGAAAAAGGTAGTTGCGTTTGATTACGATTATGATATTTTACAGTATCTAGAGGTAAAAGCTAAGGAAAAAGGGATAACCAATATTGAAACAACCGCTGCAAACTTTAAAGAAATGCCATTAGAGAACGCAAGATTCGAAAAAGCTGTTGCTTCAATCTCCTTGCACGAGGTTCAACCTCTTTCGTTGGTGTTGGATGAAATCCACAGAGTTTTAAAAGACAAAGGGATCTTTTTGTGCATTGAATTAGAGAAGACGGAAATGACTAATGCTCCAAGGGTTTCTTCGAAGGAGATGGAGGAAGAAATCGTTAAGGCTGGTTTTTCAGTTATTGATACGCTTCATCCACCAACACAAGTTGCTAATCAACCCGTATATATCATTGTTGCACAGAAGAAGCAGAGTAACTAGTGAACTTCCTTCAATTGTAGTTGCCATAAGGTACAAAAGGACGGCGAAGCCGTCCTTTTTGCTACATAATATTAAGTTCTTATTCCGTGACGAGACAAGAAATTTGCCTGAATTCACAAATAACAGAGAGCTGCAAAACTTATCGAATTGATCATAATGGGTGTTATTGTAGGTTCTTCTCTCATAATCGTCAAAGAAATTCATATATGTTCTGCGAGGCATCTGGCCTTATCGAAGATATAATAGTATACATCGTGAGAAGGGGGTTCCTTCATCGGATTCCCAAACACAGTATGACGTACTACCAGGGCGGGCCTTTAGCAAACCTTTTTGTACGTTCTGGTCGAGTAACACTCTACTGATTGAAGCGCTAATTAAGATCAATAGACCAGTGGATTAAGAATAACAAACGCGCCCCCGAAGATATGGCCGAAATAGTCATGCATCAACTATTGTCCAACTACAACAGATTAATTTGAAGTTCGAAATAAAAGTAGTGGGGCCTTCAGGCTCCATTACTTTTTATTGTCGAGCGGTTAAAGTAGAATGCATATATAGGTTGGGCGAAAATACGAAAATGATCACATTAAATGAAGTAAAGAGAGGTTCATACTTATGACAATGACGTTTAGGAAACTAAGTGAGCTATCGATCGAGGAAAATGTACGTATTTGGAATCTGGGATTCGAGGGCTATTTTATCCAGATGGTTATGACGATTGATGCTTTGATGACCAGGGTTGTTAACGAAGGGCTTTCCTTGGAGAATTCACTTGCTATTTATGTGGATGGTGAACCTGCAGGGTTTGTCATGAATGGATTTCGTGACGTAGATGGAAAGAAAGTGGCATGGAACGGAGGGACAGGTATTGCGCCTGCATTTAGAGGTCAGGGCATTGGCAGAGCGCTCATGTTAAGAAATCTTAAATTGTACCAAGAACAAGGCGTGGAGCTTGCGTTACTTGAAGCGCTCACTCAGAATGAGAGTGCGATCAAGCTATATCAGTATGTGGGGTATGAAATTACGGATCGATTAATGATTTTACAACATACGGGTACAATAGATCCCCAATTACTGAAGCGATTTGTTGCGCATCCTTTTTCTATCACCAAAGGATTGCCCCGTGATGTGTGTGCGCTAGACTTCTATCGAGGCTTATCTGCTTGGCAGACACAATGGCCTAGTATGAAGGAGGGTGAATCTATAATCATTAGACAAGATAGTGAGCCTATATGCTATGCATTGTATAAGCGAACATTTGATCAAGAGGGTAAATTGGTAACCATCTCGCTCTATCAATGTGAGGTCCTTCCAGGGCGGGAAGATGCAGAGGAGATTTATAAGCTTGCTCTCAGTGAACTGTTCGCCCCGTTAGACTATGTTTGCAGACGAGGGACATCTAACCTGCGTAAATCCAATCAACTTTTGAACGATCTATTGATAAAATTAGGTTTCACATCAAATGTTGAGCAAGTGCTTATGATGCGAAATATGGATCCTAACTAAGATAAAAGAGAAACAGATAGATAATAGCATTGTTGAATTACAAATTTTTTAGCATTCGTTGAATTCATGATACAAGAAATAAAGCAACACACCTCATTAAGCTAAGAGGAAACGATAGCGCAAAAAAACAAGAAGACAGCCGATCACGATCGGCTGTCTTCTTGTTTAACTAGCCGGCAGGACAGTTCATTGGCAATAGCGTCACTATAGTACTCCAATCTGAACAGATTTCCGAGAATATTTGCTAAATACTATCGCACATCGCTACCTAAGATTAGATAATGAGGCTGAAGAAGGCCGTGACAGGAAGGAACTATAGGCTGTTTGTAGCCTTTTCACTAAATGGACTGACGAGAAAAACCGTTAAATAGTGCAGTTTAATCATTGAAATGATTGAGATTTACTACATTTTTACATGTAGTATGAAGATGATTCAGGATGGAATTATTCATTCCGGAATCCCAGAAGTGCATAACTTGTCGTGCTTATGTTTTCTTAATTACATTCCAAGGAAGAGGTGTTTTCATGAAAAAGTTAATGGATTTTAGAAAGAAAATGTCGGCCGTGCTAATGACAAGTGGCCTGATATGCGCGATGCTGTTACCCATTCAAGCGTCGGCGGCTGACATTGCTTTTAACGAACCGTTAAACGGCGTGAATCCCAATTTGTTCTATACCTCAGATGGATGGGCTAATGGTCCTGATTTCGGAGTGGGCTGGAAGGCGGTTAACCAGGAATTCGTAAATGGAATTATGGCTTTGCGACTTGACAATACAGGGTGTCCAGCCAGTTGCTCGGGGAAAAATTATGCTTCAGCTGAATATTCGACCCATGTGAAGTATGGATATGGCCGAGTTGAAGCACGTTTAAAAGCGGCTTCAGGAGTAGGACTCGTCACAAGTCTCTTCACGTATTCCGGACAAGGGATAGGTACATCCAATGACGAAATCGACATTGAAATATTGGGCAAAGACACGACGAAGATGGAAACCAATTATTTTACGAATGGTGTAGGTCAACATAGCACGATCATTAATCTGGGGTTTGATGCCTCGCTCGATTTTCATAATTATGCGTTCGAATGGTCACCATCATCCATTAAGTGGTATGTAGACGGTAATCTGGTCCACACGGAGAATGGATCACGTGGACCGCTCCCGACCAATCCTGGCTATATTATGGTAAATCTGTGGTCGGGCTCGGGACCGGCTGAAATATGGACAGGAAAATTCAATTACCCAGGTATGCCGGTACGTGCCTATTTTGATTGGATTAAATTTAAACCGGCTAACTGACGTTTGAAAGATGGATTACCTTTTAAAAAAGCTGTCCCGGGTCAATAGTGGTCTTACCCCTGTCAAGTAGACAGATGAAAAAAGCTATGCTGCCAGTGCGCATCGATATTCAATCGGTGCGCGCTGTTTGAGTTTGGCTTGAAAACGTCGGTAATTGTAATTGTACATATAATCTTCCACGGCTTGTCGAATCTCTACTTCTGAATTACACTGGTTAAGGTACAGCTTCTCTGTCTTGAGATGCGAAAAGAAGGATTCGATGCATGCGTTATCTAGGCAGGTTGCTTTGCGAGAGTGGCTGCCCTTCACGCCGAATGCTTCTAATCGTGTGTTGTACGCCTGAGACGTGTATTGGAAGCCCTGATCCGAATGGAGCACGGCTTCTGAAACGTCTCTTTTTTGTGTCCATTGTTCCACCGTATCCAATACGAGCTGAACATCGTTCCGTTTAGACAACTGCCAAGCTACAATCTCATTGTTGAACAGGTCTTGAATCACGGACAGGTAAACAAATGTACTTCCATTCGGAATATAGGTAATATCCGTCACCATTTTTTGCTGGGGTGCTGTCGCATGAAACTGGCGCTTCAGGCGATTCGGATAAATCACAGATGGCGTATAGCTGGACTTCTTCCGCTTCTTACGAATTACCGATTGGATCGATAGTTCCCGCATGATTCGCCATACTTTCTTGTGATTAACGTTCAGACCAGCCTCCCACAACGCCGTTGTCATGCGAGGATAACCAAACTCTCGGTTTGCAAAATGAATAGCCATCATGTGTTCTTTGATCTCACGCTCACGGTCTTGTCTTGCGTCTCGCTGCGGCTGTGTTGCTCGCCATTTGTAGTAACTGGAACGGGGTATTCCTGTAATCGATAATAGGCGTGTAATGCCATGCGAGCAGCGCAATTCGTCTATGATATCGTAGTTCTCCCGTTGGCTCAGCGCTTCTCCTTTACTAGATTTGGATACCGCTTTTTTAAATAATCCACCTGTGCTTGAAGGTAATCCCGTTCTTCTTCTACACTGCTAAAGGCAGTACGAGGACGTCCTTTCATTGGATTCGGAACATTGTTTTTTCGCTCATCAAACGCTTTCCCGTTTTTCCATTTTTTTACCCACACCTTCAGTTGTGAACAGTTTCGAATTCCTTCGCGATCAGCGACCACCTTGTAACTTGAAGAACCTTCGACATAGGATCTAACTGCATTCAATTTAAACTCTTCGGTATACGTCTGAAATGTTTGTCCTTTTTTGGCCATAAAAATATCCCCTCCAAGTGTCACTTGAACCCTCATGATAACATGAAGGTTTTTTCAAGTGTCTACTTAAAGGGGATAATACCATAGTGGCTCTTGGGATAGCTTTTTTATTTACAACAATGGAATATAAATGATAGAGTTTTTTACAAGATATGTATTTGGTAGCGCTTACAAAAAATGTAGGGGGAGTTATGAATGCCAACTATCATGAGGGAAGAAGTGGTTCCGAAGGAAAAGGTGAAAATGAATAAGAATTATCCAGTTTATGTCGGCGACACGATTGGTGTGACTATCCCTTATCAAAAGCTTCATTGGCATAATGTTCTGGAGATTAATTATATTAAATCCGGCACGGGCTACTACATCATCAACGGGCAAAAATTTGATTTCCAGCAGGGAGATGTGCTGCTCATCAATTCGAATGATCTTCACTGTGCTTACGAAACGAAGGATCTTGTCATGACTGTCATCACATTCGATTCGAACTGGTTTATTCATAACCTCCGATTCGATCCGGAGCTATTCAGCCCGTTCCGCGACATAGACAAACATTACATGAATCTGATCCACCGTGATCACCCGGCCATGGACAGGCTGCGGTCACTTCTTCTTGAACTCCAATTGGAGCATGAGAGGGAGCAGCGTTCCTACACTACGGTTGTATACTCGCTTATTCTCCAGTTTCTGACTGTCGTAAATCGGGAGTGTCGAATAGAGGGGATTTGCGGTAGCCAACACCTCATCAGTGAGAGGCAGTATGAGAAAATACGTCAGGTGATTATGGTTATGGAACAAAACTTCGCCCATCCATGGACGCTGGAGGAGCTGGCCTCTCTTGTCTATCTCAGTCCTTCAAGGTTCAGCGAAATATTCAAACGCGCAGTCGGCATGCCTCCGATGCTGTACCTGATCCATATTCGCCTGGAGCAAGCTGTCATGATGCTGGAAGGAGGTCATATGAAAATAATGGATATTGCCCTGGAATGTGGCTTCCGCACGCTGACCAACTTTAATCGGCTGTTTAAGAAGCACATCGGCATGACGCCAAAGACTTCACAAAAGCAAAATCCTTAGAAAACAGTAATATAGTGCTATATTTTACTGGTATTAGCAGAGAAATGAACTGGGTCAGGAGATACAATGAAGTGGCAAGCATCTCATAACTATGTCAATAAATCTAACACTAAGTTGAAAAGGGGGGATGTCAATGCCGCAAATGGAGATCGGCAGTAAAACGAAGCCGCTTGTTAAGAAAAGTCGCCTGCGCCGCTTTATGAAGCAATGGGACATTCAACTTATGGTGCTTCCGGCCATGATGTTTATCCTGATCTTCAGCTACATTCCCATGTACGGAGTGCTGATGGCGTTTCAGGACTACAGTTTATTCAAAGGGTTTCTGAACAGTCCATGGGTAGGCTTCAAGCATTTCGACGTGTTTTTCGGGACGCCGGAGTTTTGGACCATTATGCGGAATACTCTCGTCATTGGCATGCTTAAGCTGTGCATCGGGTTTCCGGCCCCCATCCTGCTCGCGGTGATGCTGAATGAAGTAGGGAAACATTCTTTCAAACGAATTGTTCAGACGATCAGCTATTTGCCTCACTTTTTGTCGTGGGTCATCGTATCGGGCTTAGTGATCTCCATCTTGTCTGTGGACAATGGCAGCCTGAACATACTGCTGCAGAAGCTGAGTCTTATCGATGAGCCGATTAACTTTCTATCGGAGCCAAAGTACTTTTGGAGTATTTTGACGGTAACGAATGTGTGGAAGGAGATTGGTTTCTCCTCCATTGTGTATTTGGCGGCAATTGCGGGCATCAATCCCCAACTTTATGAAGCCGCTTCCATTGATGGTGCGAGCCGTCTGAAGCAGATTTTTTCCATCACTATTCCATCCATTATGCCAATTATCGTTGTGTTCTCGATTCTGGCTATCGGTAATTTCCTAAATGCAGGATTTGAGGACATATTGCTGCTGGGAGGCAATCCGGTTTTGCGAGATGTCAGCGACGTGCTGGACACCTATGTATATCGAATTGGCATTCAGAACAGCCGATACTCTTACGCAACGGCGGCAGGGCTGTTTAAGGCCGTCATCAGCGTTGTGTTATTGTCCGGAGCCAACTATTGGGCTCGTCGATCGGGGAACAGCCTTTGGTAGGGGAGAAAGGGGAGCGGTATATATGAGGCTGTCGAATGGGGATCGATGGTTTGTTGGCATAATTTATGTATCATTGGCTTTGTTTACATTCATTGCGCTATATCCGTTCTGGAACGCTGCCGTCATCTCATTTAACTCGGGGACAGATACGATGCAGGGCGGCATTACATTCTGGCCGCGTGAATTCACGCTTGAAAATTATCATGTGGTGTTTAAAGATGAGCGATTGATTGACGGTTTCATCATCTCGGTGCTCCGAACGTTGCTGGGTACACTGCTCTCCATTGTGGCAACAGCCATATTAGCTTATGGCATTTCTAAACGCGAATTGATGGGTCGCAACTTTTATATGGTAACTTGCATCATAACGATGTACTTCAGCGGCGGACTTATACCCAACTATTTGCTTATTCGGGAGCTGGGTCTGATGAACTCTTTTTGGGTTATGGTCATACCAGGAATTATCAGCGTGTGGAATATGATCATATTCCGGACGTTCTTTAAGGGAATCCCGCCGGGGCTTGAGGAGTCCGCCCGTATCGACGGTTCCTCAAACTGGGGGGTATTCATCCGAATCGTACTTCCTTTATCTGGACCGGTCATTGCAACGCTGTCGCTGTTTACGGCAGTGTATCACTGGAATGATTGGTTTGCGCCAAGTATCTACATATCCAACACGGATCTTCTACCCATTCAGACTAAGCTTCAGCAGATACTTAATGCCAATATCATGATGGAACAGATGCAGAACATGGATGCTGCTGCACAGGGCCGGATGAGCGCGATGAAAACCGTAACTACCAAATCGTTGTCCATGTCGACGATGATGGTGGCAACCATTCCGATCCTCTGCGTCTACCCATTCGTACAGAAATATTTTGTGAAGGGCGTATTAATCGGTTCTTTGAAGGAGTAATTCAAGCAAATTCCGGCCAAGGCTTTAAGCGTCCGCTTTGACCATAGATGAATCGTGAAGGGAGCACTCATAATGAAAAAAGGGAAAAAGAACCTTCTCTCTGGCTTGTCAGTCACACTTATCATTGTCATGGCTTTAATGGGATGTTCGGGTTCAGGAGGAAATACTGCAAGCCAAGAGAAGGATTACCCAGTTTCGGGGGATACCTTTGTACTGGGAGAGAAACCGCTGGAATTCTCATTCTACGGCCATTATGACTGGTACACAATGCCGGATTGGGGTACAGATGCTGCGACGAAGTGGATCAAAGAGAATAAAAAGATTGACGTCGTGCCGATCAGCTCCGGTGGCGTCGCCAAGAACAAGCTCAGTACCATGATCGTGGCCGGTGAACTGCCGGATGTTATATGGATGGATCGTGGAGCGGATGTCGAAAAGCTCCGTTCTGAGGGGATGTTGGTCCCGTTCGATGATTATCTGAATAAATACCCCAATCTGAAAAAGTGGGCTGGGGAGTCTACGCTCGAATTGCTTCGCTCACCTGACGGTAAGCTATATCAGTTCCCTAACTGGTATACGACGCAGCCAAACGGCAACGCAGGATATCTTGTCAATAAGAAGATTTATGAGGAACTCGGCTCGCCGAGCCTGGAAACACCAGAGGATCTGTACGTCTATTTGAAGCAAGTGAAGTCAAAGTATCCAGATGTCGTTCCGCTGGAGGTTGGTCAAACTGCTGCAGGAGTGGACATCATGGTATCTGCGTTTGCAGAAAATCGCCCACATACATTCAACAGTATGATCGCCGTTCCACAAGGGGATCAACTCGTATCCCTGTTCACGGATCCTGTCTATCGTGAGCTGCTGCAGTATATGAGCCGTCTGTACCGTGAAAAACTTGTCACTCAGGATGCCTTCACACAGAAGCTGGAGCAGGTTGAGCAGAAGGTTATAAACGGCAAAGTAGCCGTTTATGTAGCGTCAAGTCCCACCGAGTTTGGCTCCAAGGGCAACAATCTGCTTAAAGCGCAAGACCCGGATGCTGGTTACATCATGGTATGGCCTGTACACAAAGCGGAGTTGGATCGCAACAAGATTTTCCCTGGCGATTATAAACAGCTGGGCTGGAATGTCAGCGTCATTACGAAAGCGGCCAAAGATCCAGAAGCCATCTTCGCCTTCCTGGATTGGTTCACAGGTCCTGATGGCCAACGTACGATTATGTGGGGTCCTGAAGGATTATATTGGGATGGAACGGACGAGGAGGATATGCCGCTGTTCACCGACAAATTCACAAGCGACGCTAAAGGTCGTGATGAGTTGATGAACGCAACGGTCAACTTTCAATGGAACGGCAACACGGTCTATGTGGACAATTCTAAGATGAAATTCGAGTCTACCCTTCCGCCAGAGAAGCGGAATTTTGAAACGTACTGGCAATCGGAGATTACATGGAAGACGCAGATGAACACAACGGAGTATGCCAATCTGGATCCTGCAAGCGATTCGGAAGAAGGCATTATTGCGCAGCGCGTGTTTGAGATCTATGAGCAAGTTAGAGCTAAAGCGATAAGCTCCACGACCTCGGATCAGGAAGTGCTTTCGCTTCTGGATAAGGCTGAGGCGGATGCGCAAAAATCCGGTTATGACAAGTTGTTGAAGTACAAAACAGCGAGATGGCAGGAGAATAAGGCGAAAATGGCAGCAGCGAAATAAAAGTCATGGCTGGAAGCAGTCCTTTCGTTAAGATTTTTGCGCGAAGCTTTCGCCCCAAAGTCTTGGCTGGCGGCTTCATTAGCTGGGCGACATAGGAGAGATCATACTTGAACTATTACTTGGGAGTAGACGGTGGAGGAAGCAAGACATTGGCTGTCGTGACGGACGAAACGGGACGAATATTAGGAAGAGGAATCAGCGGCTGCGGCAATCATCAGCTTGGTGCTGCCATTGCAGAGAGCAGTATAACCCAGGCCGTTGATGAGGCGTATGCACAGGCAGGGCTTGGCAAAGAAAATATCACTTACGCTACATTCGGGCTTGCGGGAGCCGATCGTGAGGCGGACTTCCGCATCTTACGGCCAATAATAGGCGCAATGGGTTTAGAGAAATACCGTATCGTATGCGATACTGTCATTGCCATGAGAGCCGGCACAAGACAGACAGACGGGGTCGTCCTTATATGCGGAAGCGGGACGAATGGATATGGTGTTAACGTTGCAGGCGAGGAGGTTCAGATCGGAGGATTCGGTTATGAATTTGGCGATTTCGGTGGAGGCGGTGAACTGGCTGTCGAGGTGTTTCGGACAGTCATTCGTTCATGGGAAGGTAGGGAGCAGCCAACTGCTTTGACTTCGCTTACATTGAAGGCGCTTACCTTCGAGACCGTGGAAGAGATGTATCACCGATTTTTGGACGATGGAAGAAGGGCTCCACATACGCTGGCGAAACTGCTGTTTCAGGCTGCGCCTGGGGATGAAGTCGCAAGAAAAATATTGGAGAGGCAAGGTTTGGAGCTGGGGAAAGTCGCCAGTGCGGTTATTCACAAACTTGGCATGGGCAATGATTCCTTTGATGTTGTATTGGCTGGCAGCGTACTAACTCGTGGAGAAGGAGATTATGTGGTTCGGTATATCGAGTCTCAGGTTACTACAGCAGCACCAAAGTGCCGGTTGCGAATCTTGGCCCTTGAGCCAGCAGCAGGTGCCATCCTGCTCGCAATGGATGAGAACGGGGTAAGACCAGATTCCACGGTATATGACCAATTGCACCAAGGACTTGCCGTGAAGGAGAGGAATGTGAAATGGGCACAGGATTAAAGGTTGCTGTTATTGGGGGAGGCTCTTCCTATACCCCTGAGCTGATTGAAGGTTTCATCCGTCATTATGATAGCTTTCCGGTTAAGGATATCGTGCTGGTGGATATTTCGGAAGGTCTTCATAAACTCACCGTTGTTGGCGGGCTGGCGAAGCGAATGGTTGAACGAAGCGGACTGCCGATTAGTATTACTTTAACTTTGGACCGCAAGGAAGGACTGCGGGATGCCCATTATGTATCGACACAGATGCGAGTAGGGTTGTTGGAGGCCAGAGCATGGGACGAAACGATTCCGTTGAAATATGGAATGCTCGGACAGGAGACGACCGGAGCCGGGGGAATGATGAAGGCTCTGCGTACCATACCTGTACTCTTGGAAATATGCAAGGATATGGAGATGTTATGTCCTGACGCCTGGCTACTTAATTTCACGAATCCTTCCGGAATGGTAACGGAAGCCATCATGAAGCATTCCAGCATACGTTCCATCGGTTTATGCAATTCCCCGATCGCCGCCTACAAGTGGCTGTCTGCACTCTATCAGGTGCCTGAGGAACGCATCTTTTGCGAGTTTGTCGGGTTAAATCATCTGCACTGGATCAGCCGGATCGAGATTGATGGGAAGTCAAAGCTGGAGGAGTTGTTGGACACAGGGGGGAGCTACTCGGCCAGCAACGTGCCGCAGCTTGCTTGGAATGAGACGCTGATTCGCGCGATTGGCGCCATTCCGTCCTATTATCTAAAATATTTTTACCTTCACCGTGAGATGTTGGCGGAGCAGCAGGCTGCCGCAGCCATAGGGGAGACGAGGGCTGAGATGGTCAAGCGCCTTGAGGATGAACTATTTGAGATTTACAAGCGGCCAGAACTAGTGGAGAAACCGAAGCAGCTGGAGCAACGTGGGGGTGCCTATTATTCGGAGGCGGCTGTCAATCTGATGAAGGCAATTCATACGGATAGCGGAGAAGTTCTAACGCTAAACGTCATGAACGGCGACACTCTGGACTTTTTGCCGGAGGATGCCAGTATCGAAGTGAACTGCGTTGTGATGAAGAACGGCGCTGTTCCGGTACCAATTACACGAGTACCGGATGCCGCAGTCGGCCTGATTCAAGCGGTGAAGACCTATGAGAGTCTGGCCATCGAAGCGGCGGTTTCGGGAAGTAGGGAGAAAGCACTGCTCGCCCTTAGCTCACATCCGCTGACCGATTCAGTGTGTATCGCAGAAGCGATGCTGAATGAAATGCTGGAGCAGAACCGCACATATTTGCCTCAGTTCTTCCGTGGAAGGTAAGGGAAGTAAGTAATGTAAAGAATATTAATGAACAAGAATATGATTTAACTCTAAGTCCGCGCTTTAACTCATGAAGATGTCAAGAGGTTCATAAATCTCCTTAATTATCAATGTATTGATATTGCAACTGAAAGCATGAATTTATCTTTGAATTCGTTTAGTAAACATAAGAGGGCTAGAAATCAGATGATTTCTAGCCTCTTATGTTTCCAATAACAGTATCTATTCAGATTTAACTTGTAGTTAGACTAACCAGTCATAAGGTAAAGCTTAATCTTTCTTAAAGAGGTTCTTTCTTTTCAGAAAAACAAACTGGACACGCTAAGGTATCCGTTCCCCTTCAAAGTTGATGATATCTAATTTTGAAGGGGATTTTTTTGTAGGATTATCAATCATCAAGCGTCTAGCCACTGTTCCTAGCCCGACCGGGCAAGGAAGGAAGTGCGCTGGCAGCAGTTCTGATGGGCTTTACAGCTTTCTTGATTTTCGGGGTGCCCCTTGGGAGGATCATGGCTACCGCCTATGAGTGGAAGGCAGTATTCGGAGTCATTGCACTACTAGGCTTTGCAGCTATTTTTCTGATTGCGCTGCTTATTCCGCGTATACAGGGTGAAGCAGTGGTTTCGCTGCGATAACAAGTTGCCTTGTTGAAAGAGCCGAGAGTGATTCAAAACTATGGGGCTCCGGGAAGCCCCTATACTTTGACCATTCAGAACTTCGAGGTTGAACATAAATAAATTTTAGGATGTTTTGGTGAAGTGACAAGATGTTAATCGTTCGGAAGGAATTTGTAATTCTTAATTGAATAAATATGAAGATGATCCGGTACTAAATTTGTACATATTAAGGAGAGAAAAGATATGGGAAAAAACAAACTTCTAAGAATGGACAATGTTGGCATCGTCGTAGAATCCCTCGATGACTCAATCTCTTTTTTCGAAGAGATTGGCCTGAAGCTCGAAGGGCGAACTACTGTCGAAGGTGAATGGGCTGGCCGCGTAACTGGGCTGGGTTCACAGTCTGTAGAGATTGCTATGATGGTTACCCCAGATGGCCACAGCCGACTTGAACTTTCGCGATTTCTCACACCACCTACTATGTCAGATCACCGAACTGCTCCTATAAATGCCCTCGGTTATTTACGTGTCATGTTCACCGTTGAAGACATTGACGAAATGGTATCCAAACTCACTAAGTATGGTGCTCAACTCGTTGGCGAAATTGTTCAGTACGAGGATTCGTATCGACTATGCTACATTCGTGGAAATGAAGGACTTCTAATCGGTTTGGCGGAAGAGCTCAGTAATAAATAAGAGACGTTTGAAAGAAGACTTAACTGGAATTTAGTTTGTCTTTAGTTTTTGGAAATGACGGATTGTAATATGAAGTGCGACACCTACTGGAAATAAATAAAAAAGGGCTCATGGCCGGATTCGTGTAGAATGAAGGTTCCTACACCACATTCACACAAGGAGAATCCACCATGAGCTACACACATCTTAGCATAATCGAGCGCAGCAAGCTAGAAATCCTCTACCAGCAGGGGAAAAGTACCCGAGCCATTGCCAAGGAACTTGGCAGACATCATGCCACCATTGGCCGGGAACTCCGCCGAAATACAGCAGAACACTCCTACGGCGCGGCGAACGCTCAAGAGGGCTATGTCCATCGCCGTAAGGCCTCCGTTTCCGCAGGGAAGTGGAATCCCGAACTCGCGAGTCGCATCGAAGAAAAGCTTCAGGCGACCTGGTCTCCCGAACAGATCGTAGAGCGTTTGCGTCAGGAAGGTCAAGCGATGGTATGTTTTAAAACGATCTATCGTTGGCTGTATACAGGCCGTCTGGTGAACGGTGTGCTTGCCGTTCTCAGGCACAAAGGGAAGAGGCAGAAGCCAGCAGAAACACGCGGCAAGTTTGCAGTGGGTAAGTCCATCTCTCAGCGCCCGAAAGAGGTTCGTCACCGGAAAACCTTCGGCCATTGGGAATTGGATACGGTGGTCTCGGGCCGTGGGAAAAGCAAGGGCTGCGTAGCGACGTTCATTGAACGAAAGACTCGCTTGTACACAGCGATTCGCATGCCTGATCGTACCGCGTTATCCATGGAGATTGCCTTTGGAGTAGCGGCTTCGCAGTACCCTATCCGTGCATTTCAAACCGCTACCGCGGACCGTGGCAAGGAATTCGCCTGTTACACCAGCCTGGAAGCCGTTCATGGCGTGCGGGTGTATTTTGCAGATCCCTATTCTTCTTGGCAACGCGGCTCGAATGAAAATGCGAATGGTCTCCTGAGAGAATTTTTCCCCAAAGGGACGGATTTCGCCCAAATCACAGATGAAGCTCTGGAAAACGCTCTTGACTTCATCAATAATAGACCACGTAAATGCCTGAGTTGGAGAACCGCTCACGAATCCTTTTCAGAGGAACTGTCGCACTTGGCTTGACAATCCGTCAAACAAAAATAGAAATTATCGATGGTCCTTACGGACCAATAGCTATTTATTAGTTATAATTTTTCCGAAAAAAGGATTTCATAATAGGGATGTAAACAGTCGTCTTAGAGATGATTGCTTTCA
Organism: Paenibacillus sp. BIC5C1; assembly: GCF_032399705.1. Lineage (NCBI taxonomy): Bacteria > Bacillati > Bacillota > Bacilli > Caryophanales > Paenibacillaceae > Paenibacillus > Paenibacillus sp. BIC5C1. The sequence goes on along the minus strand of NZ_CP135922.1, from coordinate 3,773,143 downwards.
TCCCTATTTTTATTTAATTAGAAATAGTTTAAAGAACGGAACAAATCGCTTGGCGTATCCGATGGATAGCAGGTTTTGCTATCATTTAGGGCGGACGAGAAATCTATTCTACATTTAAGGGACCCAGTTCCTGTCCCAAGCCAAGGACAATATTTTGTCATTACGTTTAGATTATTATCTATTGCAACAAATCCTTTAAAAAGGTGAGTGCCTTGTCGATACTTTTTATTTTTATGCATCAAAGCTATTGACAAAGATATCAAATGAGTTTACGATTTCTTAATCGTAATAATTACGTATAAGCTGAAAGGAGAGTTCATCCAATGTATTTATCTAAGCAACGCAAGAGGTCATCACGGTATGTGGCATTAAGTTCAGGCATTGTCCTGTGTGCATTCATTTTGTCAGCCTGTGGGGTGAATGATTCCACAAGCAAAGAGGCAGCTCCTGCAAGCATTGAAACTTCTCAGACGGAACAGGGGGATTCAAACCTTACACAGGTTAAAGAGGATTACATAACGTTCCAGGATTCAACGGGACGAACCATAGCCCTTAAGGAACAACCTAAGCGTATAGTGGTGTTATCGCCTGAATTCCTCGAGCTGCTCTATGCCGTGGGAGGGGAGGCGGCCGGGCGAATGGAAGCCTCGGGGGTTTCCATCCCTGAACAGGCGGAGGTCGTGTCATCCGTCGGTACGGTCAGCCAGATTAATCTGGAGCAGGTTGTCGCTTTAAGCCCTGATTTGGTGATCGGACAGCCCCGTTTCCACAAGGAACTTGTCCAGTCTCTCGAGAGCAGCGGAATTCCTATAGCCTTGATGAGCCTATCGGGTTATGAGGACATGAAATCCAAAGCCGAGTGGATGTCCAAGATTGCCGGAACGGAAGCGCAATTGCCGACGAAGCTGCAGGCATTGGATGACCGCGTAAATGACATCTTGGCAAAGCTGCCCGGTGAATCACCGACTTTTATCAATCTGAACGTAACACCTGGCGGGATTTCGATTCAGAAGAACGGCACATCGGGGCTTGAGATCGCCAAAATGCTGGGACTTACCAATGCAGCCGAGGAACTAAAACCCTCGGCTAACAGCCCGACGACCTCGCCATACAGCATGGAGACGCTTGTGAAGCAAAATCCGGATTATGTTTTTATGATTATCCACGGACAAAAGGCGGTTGGTGACAAGAAGATCCAAGACGAATTGGAAAGCAACCCGGCATGGGCCTCTCTGGGGGCTGTTAAGAATCAAAAGGTGATTGTAGTGCCGTCAGATCTGTTTCTTACGAATCCCGGACTGCATTACGATGAAGCACTGGCGTATTTAGGGAAGCTAATCTACCCGGAGATCTTCGGTGATGTTCAATAAAACAACCCGCCCTGTGTGGATCATACTGATCTTTCTGATAGCTGCAATTGCAGCGTGTCTGTTCAGTATTGCTACAGGAGCGGTCATGATCTCCCTGCAAGATATTGCAAACGTCATTCTGCATCCTGATCTTTCAGGCATGAACCGGGACATTATCTGGAACATTCGGCTTCCGCGGACGCTTGTTGCCATGCTGGTAGGCGCCAATCTTGCAGTCTCCGGCGCGCTGCTGCAGGGAGTCATGCGGAATCCGCTTGCGGATCCCCATCTTATAGGCGTCTCCAGCGGAGCCGGTTTGTTTGGGATTTTTCTGTTGGTCGTTATGCCTCAATATGATCATTTCCTGACTCCTGCCGCGTTTATCGGAGCCACCCTGGCAGCCTTCATCATCTACCTGTTGTCCTGGAAAGATGGGGTTAGTCCGCTGAGGATTGTTCTTGCTGGAGTTGCGGTTTCGGCATTTTTGGGATCAGGGATATCCGCGATGCTGACCTTTTACAGTGACCGGGTGCAGGGCGCCTTAATCTTTATGGTTGGCGGGCTGGCTGCCAAGAGTTGGCCCGACCTGTCAACGATACTGCCCTATTCAATTGTCGGTCTGCTTCTTGCGCTCGCTTGTTCGAAGCGGATGAACATTATGATGCTGGGAGATTCCAACGCACGAAACCTGGGCACACGTGTGGAGCTGTCGCGGGTCTTGATAACGGCTACGGCTACGCTGCTGGCGGCAAGCGCGGTAAGCATCGCAGGTTTGTTGGGGTTTGTGGGTCTGATTATTCCCCATATCGCGAGATTGCTTATCGGGGCAGATTATCGTCTTCTTATACCGGCATCCGCACTGTTGGGAGCAGCCGTGCTGACGATTTGCGATACGCTTGCCAGAATCATGTTTACACCCATTGAGCTTCCGGTGGGAATCATAATGGGTGTGTTAGGTGCTCCCTTTTTCCTGTATCTCCTAAGGAGGAAACAAGTTTGAACAGTATCGAGACAAAGCAGCTTTCACTCAGGTACCATGACAAGTTTATCATTGAGCAGCTGAATATATCCTTTGCTTCAGGAGCGGTGCACAGCATTATAGGCCCCAATGGTTGCGGAAAAAGCACGCTTCTGAAATCGCTGGCCCGCCAACTGAAACCGGCTGCAGGTCAGGTTCTATTGGACGGCAAAGCGCTATCCAACTTAAACAGTCGGGATGTGGCCAAGAAACTATCCTACATGGCACAATCCCAGGACCCAGTGGAGGTAACGGTAAAAGAATTGGTCGGATATGGCAGGACACCTCATCAGCCTTACTGGCACCAAACCAGCCAGAAAGATCGCGAGATTACGGAGTGGGCAATGGGCGCCACAGGGCTTGACTCATATCAGGATCGGATGCTCCACACGCTATCAGGCGGTGAACGACAGAGAGCCTGGATAGCGATGGCGCTGGCCCAACAGCCCGGCGTGCTGCTGCTGGATGAGCCGACAACCTATCTGGACATCGCCCACCAGCTGGAAATAATGGAGATGGTTAGGGAGCTTAATCAAACGCTGAAAATGACCATCATTATGGTGATGCATGACATCAACCATGTTGCGGCGTATTCCGACTTTATTCTGGCCATGAAATCCGGAGCAATCGAAGGATACGGTTCTCCCTCGGAAGTGCTGACACCAGAACTACTTAGCCGCGTATTCGGCGTGATGGCTTCCGTGGAATCCGGCTCCGTATATGACAAGCCATTTTGCCGGATCACCGGATTAATACAGAAATAAAGGAGTTGAAAGCATTGGAGACATTTAATACGCTGTATCCCTTTACAGCTATCGTCGGTCAATCCCATTTAAAGCTTGCGTTAATCTTGAACGTTGTCAATCCCAAGCTTGGAGGCGTATTGATCCGCGGCGAGAAGGGGACGGCCAAATCGACAGCCGTTCGTGCATTGTCCGGACTTGTTCCCGAATTAAAAGTGGTCAATCTGCCGGTAAGTGCAACTGAAGATCGGGTCGTGGGCGCTCTGGACATCGAGCATGCAATCAAAACAGGAGAGAAGAAATTTGAACCGGGATTACTTGCGGCAGCGCACGGGCACATTCTATATGTCGATGAAATCAATTTGCTGGATGACCACATTGTGGACGTGCTGCTGGATGCAGCAGCCATGGGGGTGAACACGGTGGAGAGGGAAGGCATATCCCATTCCCATCCTTCCCGGTTCCTTCTGGTGGGGACGATGAATCCTGAAGAGGGCGATCTGCGCCCTCAGCTTCTGGACCGTTTTGCATTGTCGGTGGAGGTAGGCGGTGAGCGGGATGTGCAGGAACGTGCGGACGTCATTCGCAGACGGCTGGAATACGAACAGGATCCGGCCTCCTTCGCTCAGCAGTATCAGTCGGAACAGAAGGAAATGCTGGAGCAAATTCTGCAAGCCCGCAAACGGCTTAACGGTATACGGATCGCTGATGATATGCTGGAGCTGGCGGCAAAAATCGGCATTGCCCTTGAGGTTGACGGACACCGCTCCGATATAACCCTGATCAAAACAGCAGCAACATTAGCGGCATGGCATGAGCAGGAAGCTGTTGGCCTGGAACATATACAACATGCGGCGCGCTTTGTTTTGCCTCATCGCATGAGACGGCAGCCGTTTGAAGAAACCGGCGGTATGGAGCAACGCCTGCAGGCCGTGCTGGAACCCGCCCTGACGGTATGACGCGAGCGATGAATATACATCATCATGAGCTTTTGACCAGACCGTATCCGTTTAGTGCAATATGGGGGCAGGAACGGGCGAAGCGAGCGCTTCTGCTGTATCTTGTTAATCCAGCTATTGGCGGGGTTCTCATCAGCGGTCCTTCCGGGTCAGGCAAAAGTCTATTATTGCACGCGACTTCGTCTCTGGCTCGGGGACGCCGGAAGTTATCCGTACCGGCTAATCTCACTGTGGACCGGCTACTGGGTTCATTGAACATCCAATCGACCATGGAAAACGGGAGAATAGTCCACGCGCCAGGGCTGCTTGAAGAAGCTGACGGACAATTGGTGCTTGCAGACCATATGAATCTATTGCCGCAGCCCATGATGAAGGAGATTGTCAACGCCCTGTCAACGGGCAGGATTTACGTACAGAGGGAGGGGTTATCCGCCGTGCGGAACAGCAGGTTTATGTTGCTTGCCGCCATGGATCCGGAAGAAGGGATTCCTATCCCTCCACTGCTGGACCACTTTGGATTTTATGTGACGATGGACCAGTTCAGCGAACCGCAAGGCCGAGCAGAGATTATTCGAAGAGCACTTCAGTTTGAGGAAGATCGGTCAGCGTTTAGGGACCGCTATTTGCCTGATGAGGAAATGCTGTGCATTCGTTTGGAAGCAGCCTCCAGGTCGCTTTCCGATGTGGCGGTAAGTGAAGAAATGATTCAGTTATCAGCATCGATTGCACACCAATCGGGAAGCGGCAGTTCTCGGGCCGAACTTTGTTTGATTGAAGGCGCAAAAGCGGCGGCTGCATGGGAAGGGCGGAAGGAAGTTAACGCCGCGGATGTTTGTGAAGCCGCAGAGTATGCCTTGCCTCACCGAATGCGAAGTGCGGTGGAGAACCGCATCATTCCCCAGAGCACCTTTGACAAAGATGAGGGGGAGAAGTCCCCTGTTTCTTCAAAGGAAGAGGAGGGCATCAGATCGTCGGCTTCTGCCCAGGCGCATGATGACCATGAACTGAATCGGCAGTATAATTCGAGCGGGGACTTTTCACCCGATTCGGATTCGCCGACAGGCAACGGTGCGGCTGACGGGCAAACCGATGGCCGTGAGGAACAAGTGCTGCCGCCGGACGAGGCGTTCACGATCGTGCCTCTAGAACTGGACTTGAAACGGAAGAGCCATCACGAAGGGCCCGGCAAGCGCAATAAAACCCGTTCGATTCAGAAGAAGGGCCGAACGATCGGTTCCATGAATCCAGCCAACAAGCATAAAACGGATGTCGCTTTTGATGCAACCATTCGAGCGGCTGCCCCTTTCCAGAGTTTCAGGCCCAAACGAAAGGGAATGGCATTTGTCATTGAACCTGATGATATACGCCAGAAGAAAAGAGAGAGCCGGGTTGGCGCCACGCTGCTGTTTGTGGTGGACGCCAGCGGCTCCATGGCCGCTCGAAAGCGCATGAAAGCTGTGAAAGGCGCAATTCTGTCCCTTCTGCAGGAAGCATACGTGAAGCGAGATCAGATCGGCATGATTGCTTTCAGAAAGGGACAGGCGGAGCTTATTCTTCCCGTTACTCGCAGCGTGGATGCCGCTTCCAAACCTCTGAGGGACATCCCTACAGGCGGGAAAACCCCGTTGGCAGCCGGGCTTGTTAAAGGCTATGAGACCATTCTTTCCGAAAAACGAAGAAACAAAGGGACATGGCCTGTGATGATTGTGGTGTCGGACGGCAGAGCCAACGAAAGTTTCAAAGGCTTGTCTGCCTCTTCTGATATTTGGGACGAATGTCTGGCCATCGCAAGGCAGATAAGCGCTGAAGGAGTCCCGAGTCTGGTACTGGATACGGAGCAGGGCTATGTCAGATTGGGGCGCGCCAAACAGCTGGCGAAAGCGCTTGGAGCAGATTACAGAATGCTGGACCATACAGATGATCAGAGAATGCTGAATACCCTTCGCTCCGCTTTGAGCTGAGTCAGTCGGTCTATAAACAAGTTGAGAGGGGGAGATCCGATGAATATCGTTGTTTTAACAACATCGCATGCAGCTATGAAAGACCTGTCACAGGTTTATAGGAATCTGGAGCCTGCTCTGCGCAGCCAATTAACGTTATCTGTATTTAATATTGAAGGAACGCTCTCGGAAGAGGAATGGCAATCGCTTGAATTCGGTGTGGCAAGGGCAGGGTTTATCATTCATGATCCTCATGGAACACCGGCTCCAACGCTTGTCCGTATTCATGAACGGTGTACCGAAGCAGAAGCCGAGCAGGTGATACTGGGTGGAAGTGCCGAAGGGATTCAGGATCTGTTTCGATTAGGAGCATTGAAGTATGAGGATATTGCGGGGGTTCGACTGCACGGAGGACCTCCGGGTTCCCATAAGGAGCCGGGCAAATCAAACGATTTGCGGCATTATCGTACGCTGCTTGAATATTGGAGGAATGCAGGGGCTAGCAATCTGCACCACATGCTGGGGTATATTGTAACGCATTACGGAAATGAAGCGAGCTGGCCGTCGGTTGAGCCGCCGGTGGTCCTGGAAGCCTTGAGCATTTATGACCCGTATAAGAAGCAGATGTATGAATCGCTGGAAACTTATCGGGCCATGACCGATACCCGGGAAGAACTGCCAACTGTAGCTGTTTTGTTCATGGGGCACAGTTATCCGCTCCATACGGGGGATCTCATCGGCGGAATCATTCAGGAGATTCGGAAATTCGCCCATGTATTGCCTATCGCCATGACTTCCTTGGTCCACGTGGATTCGAAAAAGTTGAGAAATTTCCTGATGTTTGGCGGCACCGGTGGAGGGAAAGTGAATCTGCTCGTCAATTTTATCCCGTTTCGGTTGGGTGCCGGCCCGACCGGCGGTAAAAGCGAAGAGATTCTGGCATTGCTGAGGGAAGTGGAGGCGCCGATGTTTCATCCGTTTTTCCTGACCAGAAGGGAAAAAGAGGAATGGGAACACTCCCGTCAGGGATTGTCTCCTTCGGAATTTCTTGTGCAAATGATGCTGCCTGAGCTGGATGGGAGCATTGAAATGCTTCCGGTTGCTGCATTATTCGCCCGGGACTATGATGAAGAAATGCAGCTTCATATCAAGGAGCTGCAGTTAATCGAAGATCGTGCACAGCGGCTTGTGAACCGAGTCCGGCGATATCTGGAACTTCAGATCAAACCGCCAGCCGAGAAGAGGATTGCCATCATTGGCTACAATTATCCACCGGGAGAGGGGCATCTGTTCCAGGCTTCCTTCCTGGATACCTTCGAATCCGTCTCGCGAATCCTGGAAGTGATGAAACAACATGGCTACTTAACGGAAACGTATTCCGGAACAGAGCTGCGAGAGCGATTTATCCAGGAGGGAATTGTGAATTCCGGGATCTGGACAGACGAATGCGAGTCTGACTCTTTACTGAAGTACGACAGCGATGACTACGTTCGGAATAACGAAGTGTTTGCCAAACGCCGGGAAGAGTACGTTCATCAGTGGGGAGAACCCCCTGGCGATATCATGACTACAGAGTCCGGTGCGTTCCGAATTCCGGGGCTGATAAGCGGCAATCTGTTTATCGGAGTGCAGCCCAGCCGCGGGATTCATGAGAATCCCGAAGCGGCCTATCATGATAAAAGCCTGCTTCCACATCATCAGTATCTCGCTTTCTATCAATACATTCGGGACGAATTCAAGGCCGATGCCATCCTGCATGTAGGAACTCATGGGACCCTTGAGTTTCTGGAGGGCAAAGAGAGCGGAATGTCCGGCGACTGCCTGCCGGATGCGTTGATTCAGGATCTTCCGCATGTTTATGCCTATTATGTCGGCAATCCGTCCGAAGCCATGATTGCCAAGCGAAGAACGCATGCAACTCTGATCGGATATCAATCACCGCCCTTCACGGTAAGTGGTTTATATGGCGAATACGCCGAACTTGAAGCGCTGCTGCATCAGTACCGGGCTGAGGAACAGCTGAATCCGGCACGAGTAGCCGAAGCTTGGAAATTGCTGCAGGAGCAAGCAGCTGCCTTGTTTCTTGACGCCGAGGAACCGGAAGAGATCGAGAAGGAGTTGTACCGCATCGGAAGATCCTTTATCCCCGAGGGTTTACATGTTTTAGGGGAAGGTTATGGGCATGAACAGGCTGCCAGGCATATGAAAATGATTCTCTGTCATGATCGCGGTTCACATGCTTCGCTCCAGAGATTGTATGCCGCCTCGCTGACTTGGGATTATGACAACCTGCTGGAAAGCCAGAGTATTGACAAGCTCCAACAGCTGGACAAGTATGTAGAGGACGCAGTCTTGTTTTTTATTCACAACAGCGAAATTCCCGACCCTCCGCATCTGCCGGAGAAACTGCGGATTAACTGGCAGGAAACATGGAATCATGGATTGGCTGCATACCGTTCAACCAAAGCTGATGCGGAGCTGAAGCATCTTCTCAAAGCGCTGGATGGAAAATATATTCCAGTTTCTCTGGCAGGCGACTGTATTCGCAATCCGGAGGTGCTGCCCTCGGGCAATAATCTGGTGCAGTTCGATCCCAGAGCTGTTCCGAGCCGTACGGCCGTGATAAGTGGGTTACAGATCGCGGAGAATACGCTAAATCTGTATCATGATGCCCATCAGAAATTTCCGGAAACGACCGCACTTGTCATGTGGGGACTGGAGACCTCGCGTACCCAGGGAGAAACGCTGGGACAGATTCTGGCTTATCTCGGAGTCAGAGTCAAGGAACGGGAAGGCTCCATGCACAGGGAGTTTGAAATTATTCCGGCACAAGAGCTTGGCAGACCCCGACTGAATGTGGTCGTACATATCTGCGGTTTCTTCCGGGATATGTTTCCGGATCTGCTGGTGGAGCTTCATCAACTGTTTAGAGCTGTCTCGGAACTCGATGAACCGGCAGAGCAGAACGTATTTAAAAAGCGTTCCGAGCAGTTGTATAAACAATTGCGCGAGGCCGGAGCTGAGCATGATGAGGCATGGGATTTGGCATGCGCACGTATTTTCGGTCCTGCGGAAGGAGAATACGGGACGTCTGTGGCCAAATTGGTGGAGACCAAACAATGGGAAGACGAAAGCCGTTTGGGAGAAGCTTTTATGCACAGCCTGAAACATGTGTACAGCGCGAATTATCGAGGCAGGGAGATGTATGAGCTGTACAAGGCCAATCTGGCGGCAGTGGATATCGTTTCGCAAATCCGGAGCAACCATGAGCACGAAATTATCGATCTGGATCATTATTACGAATTTTTTGGCGGTTTGGCCAAGTCAGTCGAGATCACCAAAGGGGAGACAGCGGATATATTCATTTCCGATACGACGCGCGAGCATGTTCTGACAGAAGAGCTGCAGCATGCAGTAAAGCGTGGGGTGCGAACGCGTATGCTCAATCCCAAATGGATCGAGGGAATGCTGAAGCATGATTATCATGGGGCACAGAAGGTGGCTGACCGAATGGAGAATCTGCTGGGTCTCGCCGCAACGACCAACCAGGTGGATTCCTGGATCTTTTCTGCCGTCCATCAGGAATATGTAGCAGATGAACATCGCAGCAAACAAATGCGGGACAATAACCGCTGGGCTTATCACGGCATGCTGGAAACCTTGCTTGAGAGCCATCAGCGGAATTATTGGAATGCTTCCGAGGAGGAGCTTGAAATGCTGCGGAATCGTTATCTGGAGCTTGAAGGGGATTTGGAAGGAAACTAAATTATAGCTATATTAATGGTAAATCAATACCTCAGGGAGTTAGACCAGCTAGACCTGATAAAATTCCGAAGAAGAGGTAAATATGATGAACACATTAAAATGGCTCCAGAACTGGTATCTTGAAAACTGTAATGGTGATTGGGAGCATTCATACGGTGTGAAAATTGATACTGTAGATAATCCCGGTTGGTCTGTCAAAATCGACTTGACAGATACTTATTTAGAAGACGTACCCTTTGAGTCAATTGAAGAAGAGAGAACTGAAGAAGATTGGTTTTATTGTATTGTGAGAGATGGAGGGTTTCACGGTGCAGGCGGAGCATCGAATCTAGAAGAGATACTCATTTACTTTAAAAATTGGGCTTCAAGCATAGAAAGACAATAATTACGCAATATTCAAAATAGGAACCTTGGTTGGATAGTGTCTTCAATCAAGGTTCTTTTTCTTGTTTTGTTTTTACCTGTAAATCCTACTTGTGCTGAATTTTCTGAAGATGTGTCTTCAAAATGCTTGTAACAATGATCGAATCGGCTGCTCCCAAATTTGAAACTATGGGACAAGGCAATTCAATGAGTAAACAACAAAGGCACGCCCATGAGAGTAATATAAGGAGATGATCAAATGCATCTATAAGAATTTGATTTAGACACCAAGCAACAAAATTAGACTATAAGTTGAATTGTTAATGAAAAAGACGTTCATTCAGATTGGAAACTCGCTGTATTACAGCGATGTATGAACGTTTATTTGGGAAGTAAAGACGAAAGATTGTTGGAAAGTCCTAATAGAATGTGTAGAAAACATTTCGGACGAAAAGATCATTAACAATTCGGGTGTGTGTTCGGCGCCAATCCAATTTAGTTGGAATGACTTCGGTGCAAAAAGTAAGTTGGAGGACAGAACATGCTCCCATTACCGATTGGACATATTTCTAATCGATCTTCGTTCGTTAAGCTATACCAGCTAATAGCTTGTCAAGATTACCAGTCAAGTCATTCAAATCATGTGTTATAGTTAAAAATGAGCATGCCAAAAACCCTCCAATTACTCCTACGCCTTGGAAGGTTATACCAGTTAAATTCCTTTAAGTTGGACGGAATGCCTTTTTGTTTTTCAAAATAGCATGGAGCCAATGAACAAGCTTATTTGCACATGCGACTAGAGCTACTTTAGCGGTTTCCCTTCGGCCCTTTTGCGATCATAAAACTCTTTGATCCGTGTATTGCGACAACGGATAAGTCCGCACTGAACAGCCAAAACCAGCGCATAACGAAGCTGCCGAGAACCACGTTTGGTGATTGGATTGCGGGTTGCCGTAAACTTACCCGAAGCAAAGACACTTGGGTCGATACCAGCAAAGGCTACTAGTTTTTTCGGATGATCAAATCGGTCAATTTCCCCAATTTCCCCAATTTCCGATAAAATTGTTGCTGCAATTTTATGGCCAATACCGGGAATAGATTGAATTAAATCATACTCTTCGATCTCTTCTGCCAGGGCATTTATGTTTCGTTCTAACTCAGTAAGATGCTCCTGGTACTGAAGAATCAAGGTTATAAGAACTTTTAAATTGATTAAGTGGCTGGCATACATGGTTTGCTCAAAAGGATTTTGTTTTGCCGCATGAAGTAGCCGCTTTACTCGTTCGTTAATCCAAGCCTCTGAACGGCCTCGTTTTGTTGGAAGCATTTCTTTGATTTTAGCATTAAGTGTTTCTTTGTCCGTTTTCAAAACCGAATATGAGGTTGGGAACTCACTTAAAAACCGTAGTGAAATGCCTGAATACATAGCTCCAAAGACACCTCTGTAGGCAGGGAAAACCTGATCTAAAACAGCTTGGAATTGCAGTTTAGTCTGTACACACATCTTTGAAAGAGACTCGTATTGCCTTGTAAGATAGCGCAGATTGAGAAGTTGCACGCCTCTTTTCTTAAAAGGTTCAAACTCTTCCTTGTAGTACAACTCACCGAATAGGTAAGCGTCAGCAGCATCCGTCTTTACTTTACGAAGCTGAGACTTTCTAAGCCGATTGGAGATGAGTGGATTAATGACAATGTAAATATCGTGATGTTCCTCTAAGAACTGAACAACTGGGCTTTGGTAATGTCCGGTTGCTTCTAGAATAAGCAAAGGACGTTGTTTGGATACAGATTCCACGTCCTTTAAAACTTGATGTAGATTTGTTAGGCCATCACGAGTGTGCTCGAAGTGGAATGTCCCTCTGAAAGGCTTTCCGCGCGCTAAAAAGGCTTGTCCATGACTTTCTTCCTTTGAAATATCTAGACCGACAACTGGATTCATTTCATCTCATCTCTCCCTGTAAGTTTAGATTCACCGGCATCCCCTAAGGTTCTTCTCGTCGCTCCATAGCATCGCTTGTTATACGGGATCTTACGTCCCAACCAGCCTCAATCATGGTCATGACAAGTAGGGGCGACACTATAGCGCTCGGGATCAAGTCCCACGGGCAGGTACGTTCGACCAGGCTACCTTAATCCTCTATGCTAACGAAAAAAGGATCAACCAGAAAGAACTGGTTGATCTCATAATACGAACGGGCAGGTTAGTGTAAAGGTATGATAAAAAGAAGTATGTTACGAATGTTTATACTCGCCCTGATTTGAGAAACCTAGGTATCGGATCAGAAATTCATAAAGCTACCGAAAAGAAATGGGATTGAGCAGCAGCTTTTGAGGGGTTCACATATGTGAGTATGTGATATCAAAAGTATTTTTATTGAATTATTCTGAAAACATTGACATGTGCACACGAATGCATATAATAAGTTTAGGGGGTAGGGAAATGGGAGTAAATTTTGATCCAAATAAATGTAAAAAGCTGATAGAAGACAATATCGATATTGAGTTTTTTCGAGCAGTTCTTGATCCAGTGCGGAGTGAGTTGTTGATTTTTCTTTCTGCAAATGGTGAAATGACAATCGGTGGTATTGCAGAATATTTTCCGCAGAATCGTTCAGTTATTTCTCGGCATCTTGATTTCATGAGTCGTTTTGGTATCGTTCAAAGGAGAAAAGATGGACGAGAAGTTTATTACAAAACGAATAATAATTTCATTGTAGATAAATTTGAACAAACAGCTAACAATATGAAAGCACTCATGAATTTGAAATAATGCAGTGCTTTTTATATTGATATATATATGCATTTGTACACACATATACACGATAAAGAGTTTATTTTAATTCAATCAAAGATGCATGATCTGGATTTTTCCGAATATGAAGTGAACTTGCAGGGTATTTTTATAACTTTTCCTCTGTTGACATTCAGATAACGGCGAGCGCTACTTAGCGATTCGAGAGTGGTTGGTTTGTATCCGCAGCAGTTATAGCAAACATCTAACAATATGAAAGCACTCATGAATTCGAAATAATGCAGTGCTCTTCATTTTAATATATATATGCATTAATGCACACATATACATGAAATGGGTTTTCATTTTGACACAATCAAGAAGAAAATGGTGGGTTTTAGCCACGGTTAGTTTAACCGTATTTATGGCCATGTTAGACATTACAATTGTCAATGTTGCATTACCAGATATACAACAAGCTTTTTCATCGAGTTTTTCAAATCTACAATGGGTGCTGAATGCCTATACTTTAGTTTATGCTGCAATGTTATTGCCAGTTTCAAAATTAGGCGACATTATCGGACGTAAAAAAGTCTTTTTATTAGGATTGGGTATTTTTATGATTGGCTCTTTAGCCAGCGGATTAGCAAACAGTGATATTTGGTTAAACATCTTCCGTGGATTTCAAGGAATTGGTGGAGCGGCTATGATGTCATTATCATTAACGATAGTTACTTCTTCATTTCCTGAAAAACAAAGAGGACTTGCACTAGGTATTTGGAGTAGTGCCGTTGGGCTTGCTATTGCCGGTGGTCCTTTGGTCGGTGGAGCATTAGTCGATGCTTTTGGTTGGAGATCTATTTTTCTTGTTAACATTCCAGTTGCGGTTGTAGCAATTATATTAGGAATGTTTGTGATTAAAGAAAGTGAAACAAACAAAAATGGACGAATTGATATTTGGGGACTGATTTTCAGTACAGCGATGATTTTTACGATGATTTTAGCCTTAATTCAAAAGTCAGTGAATGGAGATTACGCATGGACTAATTGGCACATTTTAACTCTACTTGGATTATCACTTATTTTACTTATAGCTTTTATCATTACCGAAAGAAAAGTAGAACAGCCGATGATTGAATTATCTGTTTTTAGAAATTGGACATTTAATGGGGCTAATATCGCAGCTTTTGTATTAAGTGCTGGACTATACGGAGGATTTACCTATTTAACCATTATTATGCAAAATTACATGGGTTACTCGGCTTTTGATACAGGTGCAAAAATGTTACTCATTAGTGGTTTTACGATAGTTCTTGGTCCAATTGCCGGAATTATCTCGGGGAAAATTGGTAACCGTTGGTTAGTTAGTGGAGCACTATTGATCGGTGCAATCGGAATATTTGTTATGCGTTATATGATCAAAGCTCCGTTTGAGTGGAGCTATCTGATGCCTGGTTTTATTCTTTTAGGTATTAGCAATGCTCTAGTTAATCCACCTATTACTAATGCTGCTATGAGTTCAGTTAATAAAGAGTATGTAGGTATGGCTTCTGGTATTTTAAATGTTTTTAGACAAGTGGGTATCTCCTTTGGTGTTGTAATGCTTGGAATTAAATTAACGGAAGGTTATAACGCTTCATTGAACACAAGTATCATGAATTTAGCCAATATTCCTACCGAGTTTAGAAATCAAATGCTGGATGTTTTCCATAAAGCTGGAGCTTTTGGAGGTTCACAAGTTTTTGATAGCAAGCAAGCTGAAGCATATAAAGCTATGCCAGCTTTTGATGAAATGAAGTCACTCGTGTTTAATGCTTTTAATTCAGGTATGCAAAATGTAACACTATTGATTGGTATTTTCTTAATAATTGGTACATTCGCGAGTGCAATTTTGATTAAAAACAAAAAGAATACACAGAACGGGAATTAATCTTCCTTCGAGAGACTCGCAATGGAAATGATGAATCCTTAGTTTTACTTTATTAAGAGGGAGATTAGAAATGAGAACAATACTGAAGTTTAGATGGCTGGTACTTGCGGTTTGGCTGATTGCAACGGTGGGACTGATGGTTACCGCACCGGGGATGCAGGATCTGGTACGAACAAAGGGGCAGATTAATGTTCCAGATGGGTACTCCTCGACCGTAGCCCGCGAATTAGAAAAAGCCATTGGAGAGAACGACAGCTCTGGCGCCAGCAGCGGAATGCCAACTGTGCTTGTATTCCATAAGGATGGAGGGTTGTCAGCTGAAGACCTTGCAGAGGTGAAGGGCGGTATCAACAAGCTTAAGAGCGATGGGGAATCGATCGGCGTGTTGTCGGTCACGACCCACTTTGATACCAAAGGGCTGGCAGAGCAGATGGTATCAAAGGATGGCAACACCATCATTGCCCTCGTGAATGTCGAGGCCGGCGACCGTGAGATCTCTGAGCTTCGCAATGGCCTATACGAGGCGATCTCGAACGTAAAAGTGGAGCATTATTATACGGGTAACTGGCTGATTTCCGAGGACGTTCTCCAAAGCTCGCAAGATGGACTTAAGAAAACAGAATTCATTACACTTGGTTTTATTCTAGTTATTTTGTTCGTAGTATTCCGTTCGGCCATCGCACCGTTCGTGCCGCTTGTAGCGGTAGGATTTACTTATTTAATTTCGCAGTCCATTATTGCTTTTCTGGTCGAATACTTCGACTTCCCGTTGTCTAATTTTACGCAGATCTTTTTGGTCGCCGTTTTGTTCGGTATAGGAACCGATTATTGCATTCTGCTCATCAGCCGCTTCAAGGAAGAGCTTAACCATAATGGCGGTGATACGACGGAAGCGATCGTCAATACGTACCGTACAGCAGGAAAAACCGTATTGTTTTCTGGATTAGCTGTATTGGTCGGTTTTTCGGCTATTGGCTTCTCTACGTTTATGCTTTATCGTTCGGCGGTTGCCGTTGCGGTCGGCGTAGCTATTTTGCTCATCGCATTATTTACGATTGTACCGTTCTTTATGGCGCTGCTCGGAAGCAAGCTGTTTTGGCCGGCAAAAGGTTCTTTGGAGCATAAGCCAAGCAAGTTATGGGGAGCGGTCGGCAAATTTTCCTTGAAACGTCCATTATGGGCGCTCATTATATTAGCTGTCATTATTGTCCCGTTCTTAACAGCCTATAAAGGCACGATCTCTTTTAATTCGTTAGACGAGATTGGCGATAAATACGATTCGGTTAAAGCTTTCAACATCATATCAGACAGCTTCGGCCCTGGGGATTCACTGCCGACAACTGTAATTGTCAAAACCGATAAGCCGCTGGATACACCTGAGGGGCTTGCTACGTTGGAGCAAGTAAGCCGAGAACTGGCAAATACGCAAGGCGTAAAAGCCGTGCGCAGCGCTACTCGCCCTACAGGCGAGGTTATGGAGCAATTTCTTGTCTCCGATCAAGTGGTGTCTTTGGAGGATGGCCTTGGCCAAAGCGGCGAAGGCTTAGGTAAAATTGGGGATGGGCTGTCAGAAGCAAGCAGCGCCTTGAATGAAAATGCACCAAAATTAAATGAGGCAGTAGATGGCGCCGGGCAGCTAGTTGTAGGTACCAATAAGCTGAAGGATGGCATTGTGCAGCTTGGTGATGGCTTAAAACGAATCCAGCAAGGCTTGAAGGACGGCACGGTTGGTGCGAGCGAGCTTAGCAAGGGCCTGAAGCAAGCGCAGGTTAGTGCCGAGCAGTTGGCTGGCGCAAGCAAGCAGCTGCAGGCCAGCTATGATAAGCTGGGCGGAGGTCTTGGAACATTGACAGGTGCTTACACTGCCATTGCATCGGACCAAGCGAAGCTTGCGAGTGGTTTGTCAGGGGTCGAGCAAGGGCTCTCAGATCTTCAAGAGAGCTACCCAGAGCTGCAAAATGATGCAAACTACAAACAAGCGCTAAGCACACTGGCTCAACTGCAAGTGGGAGCTTCAAGCATTAGCGGCCAATTGAAACAGCTGAACGAGCAGCTTGCCGGCATTTCATCTGGCATGACGCAGGCCAATGCAGGCTTCTTACAGGCAGTAGAAGGACAGTCGTCACTGGCTGCGGGTCTTGGCAAGCTGGCAGCTGGACTGTCCGAGCTGCAAAAAGGGATTGCGCAGGCCGCTACAGGCCAAGGACAAATCGTCTCTCAGCTACCAAGCGTAACACAAGGATTTAACGAGCTAACCGATGGCCAGAAAGAGTTGCAAGCGGGCTTTGCTTCACTTAATGCTCAGCTTGGCGGGCTTACAACCGGCCTTGATCAGAGTGTAGATGGTTTGACTGAGGTAAAAGATGGGCTCGCTTCGGCAGGAGGCTACCTGAATGGCCTTGCCGGATCGCCGAATAAACAAATGACGGGCTGGTACATCCCGGAAGAAGCCATTGCGAACGAGGAATTCCAAACGGCGCTTGATGTGTATATGTCGGAGGATCGTCAAACAGCTAAGTTCGATGTCGTATTTGGCAGCAACCCCTACTCCCAAGAAACAATGGCGCAAATTGACGGTCTTGAAGCGGCTGTAAATCGCGCAATTCAAGGCTCTGCATATAGCGGCGCTCAGGTGGCGAGTGGCGGTATAACGAGCATGAACAACGATTTGAGCAACATATCGAAAGCAGATTATTCGCGTACAGTTATTTTGATGTTGATCGGAATATCGATCATTTTGATCATTTTGTTCCGGTCGATCGTCATGCCATTGTATATGATAGCCTCACTGCTGATTACCTTTTATTCCTCGATGGCGATTGCAGAGGTCATATTTGTACGGCTGTTAGGCCAATCGGGCATCAGCTGGGCGGTTCCTTTCTTCGGCTTCGTCATGCTGGTAGCACTCGGCATCGATTATAGTATCTTCCTGATGGATCGGTTCAAGGAGTACCGCCATCTCTCGCCGCAGGAAGCTATTCTTGAAGCGATGAAAAACATGGGAACAGTCATTATGTCTGCAGCGGTTATTCTGGGCGGTACGTTTGCGGCGATGCTCCCTTCTGGCGTAATGTCACTCCTGCAAATTGCAACAATTGTGCTTTGTGGACTGTTTATATACGCTTTGCTCATGCTACCGCTATTCATTCCCGTTATGGTCCGTACGTTCGGGCCAGCAAACTGGTGGCCTTTCATCGGCTGCAGGACGAATGAGGAGCAAGAGACTCGTGCACTCGACGGGCATCAGCTGAAGGAGCAGCATGTCTCACATGATTCCATGCACTAAATAAATTGAAAAGGATTACCTAGGGCATGTATCAACGGCTCGGAGGTAATCCTTTTGTTTAACGCTGCTCCTCATAAAGCATTTAGAATTTTGACTAGTTCCTGTTTTCAATCTATACTATAGCTAGTTTGAATATAAGGGGGAAGTATCAAGTGTCTGCTGTTGTTCTTAGCTAGTTAATTGCATTAGGTTTATTTCATTTAAATTGCAGAAATCCGCTTATTTAAGTGGTTTATTTCTTCATGCAATAAAATGGAATAACTCTTGCATTAGTTAAGAACATGGGACATCGACTACTTCTAGTTGACTGCGGAACCGTGCTCTCATGCATGGTTTTTTTACATTAATCCTGTTTTGACAGGTGTTATTTATTTGACATTCGGTTGAATTGGGATATCATGTTATCCGTTAGTCAATTCTCTACAGAGGCAGAAGATGAACAATATGTTCATTTTCTGCCCCTTTTTTTTGTTTTGAAAAATAATGAGGAAGGAAGTGAACTCGAAGGCACGTCGGAGACCTCTTTGCTTAGAGATATTCTTAGGAGTTTAAAAAATTTGCTCTAATGGGTAAACCTATATTAACTAGATTGGTAGGTAGATTAATGTGGAACATAATATGATCATAATTGCTCAAGGTTTAGCCGAAGAACTACAACGTGGAAAGATACGTCATTTAGATCAAGGGTATATGACAGATGCTGAACGTGGGTGGTCTGGTGCGGATGTACGTCGTATAGAGGTTACTTATGAAAATGGTCAAAAGGAGAGCATGATATTTAAAGAAGCTGCTCTAAAAGAACGTATGGCAATGAAAACGTTAACTGACCAGGGCCATCAGAACACGCCCGCCACTTTTTCACTAGATATAGAAACAGATGAGCCCGGATGGATGGCGATAGAAGATTTGGGTAGTGTTAAATCTCCTCCGCCTGGCGTAGACTGGTCGCCAAGAGTTGCGGAGGCATTAGCCAGAATCCATGCCCGTAATATGCATAGAGGGTCGGAGATGCTGTGGCTCCCCCATGCTGACCGTCATTATTGGGAAAATTATTTAGTTACACAAGTGTCTGTGGACCATTTTCAAACGCTTATAGAGCAGAACCCCGAATTTTACAGGGAATTTGGCTCGTATCTGCCATTACTACGTGAAAAAGCCAACGATTTTGCACGTGATATGGCGGCTTTGTACGATGAGAAGGAAAGCCAGACTCTCACGCATGGAGATTTGCAATCGGTAGATGGTTCCCACATCCATTATTACAAAGGAAAACCCTATTTTATTGATTTCGGATGGTGTTATTTTGCGCCCTTTTATATTGATCTGGCCAGTTATTTTAACTTTGAGGATGCCAAACTTTATTATAAGGAATTAATTGCAAACGGTATATCACTTAGCTATGATGATTTTTATGAAAGATTAAGGGCAGCATTTCGTTACTCTGGGTTGATATACTTATATCCCAGTATTAGACAATGGACTCTCGGGCCTACTGAACTAACGGGTAAACGTCTGCTTCATATGTTGAAGATTATACTTACAGGCGAGTTCCCAGAGCGCAAGATTGATTACTCTAGCAAGCTTTTCTCAAAGCTGCTCAATGAACATAAGAACGGCACACTTCATAAGCTCAATTAAATTGTTTCATCATGAGATCGCGATTTAGCATTACGTTTGCTCCCAACAAGCGGGCGAGCTATGGAACTCTCATCAAGATGCAACTAAACCCGTCCAGAGAAGGAATTAAATTTTGCCAAAATCGAGCTTGAGCCGGGCGAAAAACGCAGAATCGTCTTCGATCTTGAAGAGAGAGACTTCTCATACTACAACATGAAGTATAACCGTTGGGTTACAGAGAGTGGATTTTTCCAAATCGCACTGGGTAGGTCATCCAGAGACATCCGAATCACCGAACATTTGCATTGCAACTTCGGAAAGGAAGAAGTTACGTTCCACAAGTTCAGCCTGCTCAGCGTATTGCTCGTGTTGAGAAGGCGCGGTAATGTTAATTTCATTAAAAACCATCTTTTTATAGATGGTTTTTTTTATAACGCTTCGTATGGTTAGAATACGGATTCCCTCGTTTCACTGTGTCCTTCATCTTTCGTTTTGCGACAAGTATACACAAAAACAGGAGGGAAGCTGAGGGGCACAAATTTAATTTTCTCAATATCGAATAAATCAGCCAATCGTTTCTTCATATGAAGTGAGTACTGGTACAAAACTAATGTGCCTCCAGGTCGGAGCGCTGTATGGATTTGTGACAGGATGTTTTGTCTCATTTCTCTGGAAAAATTAAAAAAGGGCAGTCCGCAAATGATGCTATCCAACTGATCGATATGTTCTTGATGGATCCTTTTCAAAAGATAGGATGCATTCGAATGGAACATGATTTCAGGATATGTTTTCTTCAGATTACTCCTCATTTTTGGGTCTCTTTCAAATAAAAACACGGTTGCAGATTGTGGTAATTTTGATCTCATAAGACGTGTGATGGCACCTGTTCCTGGCCCCAGCTCTGCAATGGTTGTAACTTCATCCCATTGTACAGACTGGACGATTTTATTGGCTAGAAATTTGGAACTGGGCAGGACACTTCCTACTCGTTTGGGGTTCTTTAAGAATCCTTGCAGGAAAAGAAACGGTTCGGATGTTTTCATTGCGGTATCCTCCATTGTTGAATTCTTTGATGTTTCACTGGATGTTAGAAGGCAAGCTTAGTTGGAATGTAAAAACGTTAAGCGTATGTTGAAGCGTTAAGGTACCCTGATGTAACTCCGCAATATTTTTTGCAATCGAAAGACCCAAACCAGCCCCCGTTTGAATGCCTTCGCTGCTTCTTGAATAATCCACCTTATAAAATCGATCAAACAGCTTATCTTTTTGCTCTATTGTGAGCGGCGTACCTTTATTTTCGACTTTAATGGTAATGTGCTCGTGACCCATACTCATTCGAATGTGAATCGTACCAGGTTTCAAGGAATACTTCAGGGCGTTCATAAGAAGATTATCGATGGCACGAGCAATCTTATCACTATCCACGCAGGCCATGATTGGGGAATCGCCAATCTCTTTCTCAATATGAATTCCATTCTCCTGAGCTAAAGGTTCAAATTCAAACAGCAACTGGTCCAATAGTTGATATAGGTCAACCTTTCTCAAATCCAATCGGGTATCCACTGAGGTTAGACGTGTGTATTCAAATAAATCATCGAGCAGCTTCTTTAAATGCGTTGCTTTGTTATGGGTATTTTGAATGAAGCGGTCATACTCTGCTTTGTCTTGAAATGATTCTGTTCTTAGAAGCTCAATATAGCCGATTATGCTGGTTAGCGGTGTGCGCAGGTCATGTGAGATGCCCGTGATCATATCCATCTTGGATTTCTCCAGCTCGCGCTCCTTAACCATCTGCAGCTGCAGCTGTTCAGTCATGTGATTAATGTTGGAAGCCACTCGCCCAAGTTCATCTTGTCTATTAACGGGCACCCGGTAGTCCAGATTTCCTTCTGAAATGAATTGCAATCCTTTCTCCAATGTAATGAGATCTCGGACAATTTTTCGTGTAGAAAACAAAAAAATTAACGTGAAAATTACGATGAAGATTGGTGTTAGAATATAAGGAAAGATGTAGAGAAGCGAGGGCCATTCAAATCTTTCACTAATTTTTGCGGCACCTATGATCAACATATTATTTACACCAACAGAGCCAACAAACGAAATTAATAAACTGATCAACATTCGATATAGGATGTTAATCTGTATCTTTTTTCTAAACTGTGGTAATCGTTTAATCAATTTTATAACCCACTCCCCATACCGTTTTAATATACTGAGGTTCTCGTGGGTTCACTTCCAGTTTCTCTCGCAGATTGCGAATATGGACCATAACCGTATTATCCGAATACCCGTAAGGTTCTTTCCATACGGTTTCGTAAATCTTTTCGGAGCTGAAAACTTGACCAGGATGGCTGGCAAGCAACACCAGAATGGAAAACTCCAGTGGCGTAAGCGAAATATCATTGTCCTTTAACTTCACGGAATGTTTACTTGTATCAATAACAAGGTCCTTGATCAGGATAAGTGAATTGAATTCTGCTTTGCCAATCAGTGTTTGACGTCGTAGCTGAGCCTTAACGCGAGCTAGTAATTCTAACGGATTAAACGGTTTGACCATGTAATCGTCAGCCCCGGTAGTCAGGCCTGTAATTTTATCAATGTCCTCTTCCTTGGCGGATAGCATAATAATGGGTGTGGTTGATACTTCTCTTATTTTGAAGCAGGCTTTGATTCCGTCCATAATGGGCATCATGACATCCAGTATAACGAGCTGGATAGATGTAGTTTTGATAATATTTAGTGCTTCTTCACCATTGGCTGCTTCAATGACCTGATATCCTTCGTTACGTAAATAGACATGAATGACATCACGGATGTCTGGCTCATCATCAACAATGAGAACGGTACTCACAATTCAACACTCCTTATGTGACCTGTTTTAAATGAAATTTTAAATGCTTATAAGTGGATGATATCAGTGTAAACTATAGCCTAAGATGTTTAAATTGTTTCCTTTTTGCGACAGACATAAACGAAGGCAGGAGGGATATTCAAGGGCATTAATTCTATCTTTTCGATGATAAATTTTTCGGATAGTGTTTTTTTCATTTGAAGCGAATATTGAAAGGCGATGAATAACCCCTCGGGTTTGAGTGCCTTATGAATCTGCTCTACCAACGTATTCCTTAATTCCGATTCAAAGTTAAAGAAAGGCAACCCGCTAAATATACAGTCCAGTTGCTCAACACTCTCTTGCTTCATGGATTCCACTAATCGAGAGGCATCTGGATAACAGGGGAATGTAGGGTATTCAGTCTTCAGCTTAATCCTCATCGTCTCGTTCATCTCAAACAATAACACCTGGGTTGAATCTTGTGCTTGTTGATGAATATAACGAGTGATGGCGCCTGTGCCTGATCCGAGTTCGGCGATTGCTTTTACGTCTAGCCAAGGGGCCTGGTTCACCATTTTGTTAGCGAGAAACCGGGAACTGGGTATGATGCTGCCAACATGTTTTGGGCTTTGAAGAAAGCTTTTCAGAAATAAAATAGGTTCATTGGAATTCATGATTGTGGTTCCTCCGTATACGTGATGGTATGTTATCAAAATCGATTAGAATTGTAATAAATGAAGCATTGATAGAATTGGAGCGCCGAAGTAGATTCCCGCTGTAAAATACGTTATGGTCCAAAGCAAAGCACTGGAATATGAAATGAGAGCAAATTTCCGATATTGAACGCCGCCTAGTCCAATGATCAGAGGGAGAACATATCGCACGATTGGAATGAATAAACCTATGCACATCGCCCAATTGCCACTCTTATTCAAAATCAGTTCAGCCTTAACGAAGTGCTTATTACGTTGAAATCTTTGTTTTATCTTGGGTCCAAATAACTTCCCTGCAAAATAAGCAAAGGTAATGGCGGTTAATAGTCCTGTTAAAATGCAGAAGTATGTGATACATGAATTGATAACACCGGTGTGACTTAAAATGGCACCACTGATAATCGTGATTTCATTCGGAATTGGAATGCCAAATGGCCCTAATGTGAAGGCAAAATAAAAAATCAGATATCCATACTGATGTAGTAGCTCTAAAATCGTATTACTGATCATTGTTTTGCCCCCTCTCTTGTCGATATAGAAATCATAATGAAAAAAACTAAGGAATTAATAAGCATAATTCTGAAGAAAATCTAAAGATTACATAGGCAAAGCGATACTACGGTACATGCAAGACAAAAAGCCTTGCTAACTTACTGGCAAGACTTGATAGGGTGGATATATTCAGGAGTAGTGGTCAAGTGACACAGTCACAACAACAATGCTTTTCACATGATTTAACGTTAACGTGCCACTTTGCAGTCGAGAGCCGGGCATGCCGGAATAAAAGCGAGCTCAGATTGATTACCAATGTTGAGGATAACGCAACGAACAGCAGTCGCTTGCGTCTAAAAGAAGGTTGGGAAAATATGAAAGGAGTGGAGTGAAAAAGATGACGGCATCATTTTCACATAAGCCCGAAGGATACGAATGTCCATTTTGTTGTGTTTGGGGTATTGAGCGACCTAATCAGGGAACAAAGCAAAAGGATATCATCTATCAGAATGAAAAGGTAACGGCATTTATTGCAAGCAAATGGTGGCCAAACAATAAAGGACATGTTCTTGTTATTCCTAATCAACATTTCGAGAACATCTTTGAACTACCTGCGGATTACGCTGTTGAAATTCACCGTGCGGCTCAGCTTACAGCATTTGCAATGAAAAGTACATATGGATGTGATGGGATTTCTACGCGGCAACATAATGAGCCCGCTGGCAATCAAGACGTGTGGCATTATCATCTCCATGTTTACCCTAGATATGTGAATGATCAACTTTATCTGTCAAAGGGTTCTCAGTCCGATCAAGATGAACGCGCTTTCTATGCTGATAAGTTGCGTTCTTGGATAAAGGAAAACATTGAGGTTCTCTCACTCAGCTAATGGGAAACGATATCTCAATAAAAATAAAGAGCAGTCTGCAGTTCTGCAGGCTGCTCATGTGATAAAAAAGAAACGACATATGATTTCGCTTCTGGACAGAGGCTAGGCATACTTCGTTATACTGGGGGGATACTCCAGCCTGTATATGCTACTCTAGAACGTATTTGGCAATGGTTTTACTCATCTGGATATAGAATGTATTTGCATCGTGAAAACGAACATCGGCTTGGTGAAAAAGTGCGTCATCGATTACAAAAGAGTTTTTTATTTTTAGTGTATTAGAGTCCAGAATATAGTAGGCGGCTTTCTTCGGCTCCGGTTTAGATGAATCATACCAAGCTTGTGTTTTGTCGACGGCTCCGAAGACAATGCTCTGATCATTTAGTCGTTGTAACAGTCCTTGTGCAGGTAAATCAGTAAACGTCTTGGTCGCAATCAATTGATTGTTAGTATTGTAGAGACTAAGCATATTTTTCTCTTGAATCAGATAGTTATTACCTAAGGATACGTAAAAAGAATCGTACATATTATGCGCATACGTTGTACCGAAAACGGCATCCTGTGCTGGCTTAGGCAAAGGTCTGATCCATTTTTTTTCCCCGTTAGGCTTGTAGGCGTGCAAGGTTTCCACTTTCATCTTTGCATCGTAGATGGGAACAATCACAGTTCCGCCACTTAGAACTTCACAGTCAGCATGCACAATATTGACGTGATCCTGCGGTTGGACAGCGGAAATAATCTTCTTTCCTGTAGGAATGGAATAAATATCTATTGTTGTCGTGTTTTTCGGAGCATCAGAATTTATCAATCCGACGTAGTTCCCCTGAATATGACGTACATGGCCAGGCAACTCCCTTTTGATAAGTGGCTTGCCTTCCCTTGTATAAAGAGAGATCACACTGCTGTCTTTTGTGAAAGTAACCACAGCTATGCGCCCATCTTCTAGGACATTGAATTGAAAGTACTCTTTGAATGTTTTGACCCAGCGTGGTTTGTTATTTGAATCCAGAGAGATCAACTGGTATACCTTCTTGTTACCGGAATTCACCTCATCGAAGTAGTAGACGTTACCGCTCTGATCTAACTCAAACGAATTGTAGGGCATAGGCGATTTATGAATCCACTTCTGTTTTCCAGTTTTGTCGTCTATCGCTAATAGGGAGTTTACGGATTTAGTTTTGCCGGTGGAGCGATCTGTCTGATACAAGAATGTATATGCAGTTTGAGAGTTAGTCTGTTCTGATACGATAGGGTAGAAGATATTTCCTGTGAAATAATAGTTCTTACTATGTATTTGGGCTGTCGTATCGGTAGGTACGTCATAGGTCCACTCTGGCTTTGGAAGTTGCTTGTAATCAGAAGCAGATACGGGAGAGGAGATAGGGGCTAAGGAAATACTAAAGAACGCTGTTAGAGTAGTGATTAGAAATGTACGTTTAGTGATTCTTTTCATGATATGAGGTCCTCCTTGCTTTTGGTAAAATCAACCTTTCGATTATAACATATAATGTACATGTTTCCTGAATCCAGAAGCCGCCGTATGTACCATCCGAAAAAAACGGGGATGTTTAAAAAGAGGAGGGCAATGCAAAATGGAATTTAAATTTGGGGACGTTTCTATTCTTCTCCCCCCTTTATACATTACAATTATCGGTATCATTATTTTTTTCTTTTTAGTAAGGTGGAGCAAGCAATTAGAGACAAGACGTTTTACAGTATTCTTTTACTTTTTGATCAGTACTTCCATTATTCCAATTTTTTCTCGTTATACAACAGAAGGTGTCTTTCAGCTGTGGATTCCCTTAGGATTTATAGTAATTTTTCTTTATTTGTTTCGCAGCAAAAGATATCATCCATCTAAAATGAAAGCGAGTATTTTGGGGCTTTCCGTAGCAATATACCAGTTAATACTTCAATACGTCGGATAGATTCTATGCAGTACAAGAACTTAATCCCATTCAAAGTCGCTATTGTAGCGGCTTTTTTGTTTTATGAACTGAGTTTCATTTCCAAAGTCGAGGACAAGAACATTGTGTCACTTCCGTTTAAAAGGTGATCTAAGTATGTATCGGTTCGTATGATCAATTCCACAGTTTTACGAGTCCTACAAACCGCAAGTTAGAATTACAAAAGTGTAAGGCAGATGTAAGTTGAATCGATAGCTTAGGGAAGCGTAGCAGGATAATATTGGAACAAGCAAAAATAGAATTTTTTAAAAGGAGAATCGAGATGAGGCTGTTTGAACTGTTGCTTTTTTTGTCAAACATCGGATTGTTTGCATTAACATTCTTATTAAAAAAGGGACGGCCCAGAATTCCTCTATTCGTTGCAAGCGGGATCGCCACACTTTTACTGGTCATTCATTGGACAGTGGAAGGATACAGAGTTCAGCTATTCTTCTCATATTGCATACCGATCATTTTTTTTGCTACTTCAGGTTATAGCTATTTTAGAAAAAAAGGCCCCCAAAAAATTCCACGATTATTGTTGGGGTTAGCTAATACCGCTATAGCGATAATGCTGGGTGTGACAGCAGTTCTAATGTATGCTTTCCCTGTAATTAATCTACCTGAACCGGCTGGGGAATTTAAGGTAGGAACGCAAACTTTTCATCTCGTGGATAGAAATAGGGAGGAGATTTTCGACAAAACCAGAGATGGTAAGAGGGAGTTGATGGTTCAGGTATGGTATCCGGTTACAGTTGGCACCGGCCAGTACGCTCCCTTTATTCCCGATACTCCAATTTTACGATATATGGCCGCGAACTATGGCCTTCCTGAGTTTACTCTTCAGCACTTGAAGTACGTATCCAGTCATGCTTATTCGGGGGCCGAGGTCTCCTCGGCACAGACTTCGTATCCGCTGATCCTTGCGAATCCCGGCTTCGGCTCGTCCAGGTTCCTCCATACGTCGCAAGCTGAGAATCTCGCGAGCCATGGATATATCGTGGCGGTGATCGATCACACCTACAATACATTTGCAACCGAGTTTCCGGACGGTCGAATCACCACCAGCACAACCAATGACTTATTCTCACCCGAAGATGATTACCGAACAGGAAGAGAAAGTCGCGACAAATTAGGGAAAGTTTTAACGGACGATGTGGCGTTTGTGCTGGACCAATTCGAGCTCATCCAATCCGGGCAGATTCCAAGTCATCTAAAAGGGAGGATTGACCTCGATCATGTCGGCGTGTTCGGTCATTCCATCGGCGGAGCGACGGCCTACGACGCTTCTTACGATCCGCGAATTGCGGCTGGTATAGACTTGGATTGAGGGCTGTATCGACTGCGTGACAGAGAGGAACTGCAAAAACCGTTTTTGTTCATCAACTCGGAAAGCTATTTCGAAGAATTAAAAATGGTTATGGATAATCGGATCTTCACAGATGCAGAGCTTAACCGTATGGGGTCAACAAGAGAGTGGATGGATCAAGTAACGGAAGATAAAAAGTTGGAGCTTGAACGGATGCACGAAACGGTCGACGAAGGGGGACAAATCATGTATATCGAAAATACAGAACATTTAAATTTCGCCGACGTACAGTTCATTTCTCCGATTTTCAAAATGCTGGGCATTACAGGAAAGATTGGGCCAGAGAGAGCAAACTCCGTTATCAATGCATATATGCTGGATTTCTTCGATATGTATCTGAAAAATCAAGGTGGAGACTTAATAAAAGGACCGGATAGCCGCTTTCCGGAGGTGAAGTTCGTAACGGCGCTAATTAAGTAGAACTAGCTTTTCTTCTAAGAACAATTTTGCGATACCTATCCCATAAAGCGACTACTTATATAATTTAAAGAGGGTTTTCTAGTGCCGCTCCACTTCCTGACGAATAGAGTGCATATCCACCGTACGGCTTTCCAAACGTTGAGCCAGCTCATGAACTGCGTTCGATAAGCGGTGAGAAGCTAGGAGATAATTCTGACTTGAAATTTTCGTGGTTCTCAGGAAATTGTAACTTTCTATGGTCAGTGTCACATTAACAGCCGCTATCTCGTTCTATATGCAAACATAGAAGGAGTAGATGTTATGAAAACATTAACTTGCGTCATCATCGGTGCCGGGTATGCGGGAATTCATACCGTTAAGGAAATCCGAAAACTGTTCAAGGATCAGGTAAATAAGTATCCGCTACGCCTTGTCATGATTGACAAAAACTCTTTTCATCTGCGTAAAGTGTTAATGTTTAGACCCGCCGTTACGGATCAAGAAATACGAATCCCGCTTACGAAGCTGTTTCCGGAGGGAGTTGAATTGGTGCAGGCAATCGTCTCAGAGATTAATACGGAAGAGAAGAAGCTACTGTATGTGAATCCGTTGGGAGTGGAATATGAGATGAACTACGATGTGCTCGTTGTAACTGCGGGTAGTGTGATCCGGCAACCCGAGCCTGAACAGGGTGGAATTGCACTTTCCTCATTGGAAAATGCGCAAAAAATTCGAAGTATATGGCTCACTAATCTAAAACAAGCAACTTCAGAAAATAATCCAAGAGAACGGATGCGATTGTTGCAAATCGCCATTGCGGGAGCTGGAATTAGTGGTATGGAGACTGCCGCAGAAATGGCTTATTACGCCCGCAAGGATGCAAAAGATTTTGGACTTGACCCGCAAGATGTAAAAATCTATCTGTACAATCCTCACCAACGTCTATTTTTAGATGGTCCTGCTAAAGTAGGAATGAAACTGGAACAATTGCTCCAAGACATCGGCATAAACACCATGCATAATAAAAGTGTAATCAAGGAAAAAGATGGAATTTTATGGTTATCCAATGGTGAAAAGCAACCTGTAGGCCTGTGTATTTGGACGCTCGGGCTGCAGCCTAATCCCATGCTATCGACGATCGGCTTGCCAGTAACGCCCGGAGGGTATGTGCATGTTGACGTCAGTTACAGGGTATCGGATATGTCCGGTATTTATAGTATTGGTGACTGCGCCAGAATCACAGACCCGGTAAACGGGCATGTCGATGGCAAGACGTGCAAGGAAGCAATACCCCAAGCTGCTAGGCTTGCCAAAATTATACTAGCAGATCTCGAAGGGCGCCAAGCGCCGGTTCATGAAAGCTACATTAAATCGTTCAGCATCGGGCTAGGTCCCGACAAAGGTTTAACCTGGGTAAACAAATGGGGGCTTGATTTCGTCGTCACAGGTAAATTGAGCTGGAAAATTAAAAAATATACTTGGGATACAGCAAGTATGTTAACGACTTAAGAAAGAATGAAGACGGAATAGGAAGTGTTGAAGATGGAGGAGCTATACAGACAATACAAAAAGTTATTGCTCACACTTGCTTATCAGATGACAGGTACATGGTCCGAAGCGGAAGATGCTGTGCAGGACGTATTTCTGAAAGTTTGCGATGTAAATCCGGCTGGTCTGACCGAAGAACCAAAAGCATACTTGTGTAAAATGGTCGTTAACCGCTGTCGTGACCTGTATAAATCGGCTCGGAGACGGCGGGAACACTATGTCGGAGAATGGCTACCCGAACCCATTCCGACTTCGGAAGCGGATCCGCTCAATCTCATAGTCCGCGATGAGCTTCTATCTTATGCAGTCTTAGTGCTTTTAGAGAAGCTGTCTCCGTCAGAACGAGCGGTGTTTGTATTGCGTGAGGCTCTCGGTATCGAGTATGTAGGTATAGCCAAGGTTATCGGTAAAAGCGAGATGAACTGCAGGAAGATTTTCAGCCGAGCTAAGGTAAAGATGGGGATCGGTGAAGGAGAGCCAGATGCTGCCAAGACGGATAGAGAAACATGGATTCGCCAGTTCGTTTCCGCGCTGGAGCAAGACAACACCAAGCAGATTATTTCTATGCTAGCCGACGATGTCGTGCTTATTTCCGATGGGGGAGGCAAAGTGGTTGCCGCTGTTCGCTCGATCATATATCGAGATGCCGTTTCCAAATTTCTTCTTGGTTTATTCCATAAGTCATCCCAACATGAGGGCGGTATTCAGTTAGAAATGAGCGAGATCAACGGTCAGATCGGAGTCGTTATCCGTTTGGGTGAGCAAGTCGATTCTGTTGCGCTGATTCATGCTGAAGGACAGTTGATTCGCAACATTTATCTTATCCGAAATCCAGATAAAATTAGGTTTTTTAACATTCCTGGGGATTATGAAGAGGAACCAAGCACAAACTAAACGAGAGACAATGGTTAAAATTAACGACCAGATGAAGCTGTCGGAGATGTGAAGCAGCTGTATGGATAAGTACAAACGATAACATGTTACGCAAACAAAAGTGTAGCCTTCCTATTGCGGCAGGATACACTTTTTTTGTTTATTTTAACGGAAAATATTTACAATAAAACCTTGAATAACAATGGCCTATACATCGACTACGTCATTTTCATGAATAATTCAAGCAGCATCACACCTAACACGGTTTTAATCTGCTCATATGTAAATTGTTCTTTAATCAAATTTAACCGAATCAAGTATGTTGATAAAAAACAGAGGAGAAATGACGTTTTCCAATTGCTGCGTCGATTTCATCAATGCAAAATGGATTGTACTTGGTGGTAAACAGTGTTACTCTAAAAGTCTGTGTTCGACAATACATTTGAATAATAGCCACCATTTTAGTTGTAAAGAAAGGTAACACTATGATAAAAGTTGATAAACTATCCTTCTCGTTTCCACAAAAAGAACTATATAACAACATTTCATTTACGTTTGAAGAGGCACAACATTGCGCATTTATCGGAACAAGTGGCAGTGGGAAAAGTACACTGATCGATATCCTGATGGATCCGGAACGATATTTGTTCGAGGGCAAGTTAGAGATAGACCCTGATTGCAGAATCGGGTATGTGAGTCAGTTTTTACAAGTAGACAAAACGAAAGAAATGACCGTTTTTGAATATATCGCGGAAGAATTCATCAAGATACAAGATGAAATTACAGCGATTTATGCGGAGATGGCCACCACATCGGATATGGATTCGCTGATGGAAAAGGTTCAATTGGCTTTGGATGCCTTCGAGGCGATGGATGGGGATAATTTCGAAAAAAACATCAATAAACAGTTAAACCTTGCCAACCTCATGAAGCTCAAAGATCTTAGTATATCCGCCATAAGCGGCGGGGAATTCAAACTCATTCAAGTGATGAAGGAAATGCTGAATCGTCCAGACTTAATGATTATGGACGAACCCGATGTATTTTTAGACTTTGAAAACCTAAATGCACTTAAAAAGCTTATTAACTCCCACAAGGGAATGCTGCTGGTCGTTACGCACAACCGGTATCTGTTGAATCATTGTTTCAACAAAATCATACACCTTGAAAACACAGAAATCCAGGAGTTTGACGGACGATTTATCGATTACAACTTCTCGCTACTTCAGACTAAGATCGAGCTGCAAGAAATCGCGGTTGCTGAAGCTGAAGAAATTGAGAGATACGATCACATCATCGACAATCTTAGAGAGATCGCCACGTATAATTCGGAAGCCTCCAGAGGCAGAGCGTTAAAAGCCAGAGTCAAGTTTCAAGAGAGATTGGAAGCACGTCGAATAAAAGAACCCTTTGTCGATATCAAACAGCCGAATATCAGTTTTGGTATCGATAAGGAAATGGAAGAAGCTGTTGTGGTTAAAGTCAATAATTATAGCGTTTCCTTTGATGAGCTGCTTCTGGAAAATGTGAACTTTGAGATCAAATCGACAGATAAAGTAGCCCTGATTGGTCCAAATGGAACCGGGAAAACGACTTTACTCCGAGAAATCTTTAAAAACAATCAGGATTCCATTGAAATCAATGCTGATGTTAACGTGGCTTATTTATCTCAGGTTCAAGGAGAAATGCTAAAAGATTCGAATACCATACTAAATGAATTCATAGATGCTGGGTTTCAAACGTATGATGAGATTAGATCGTATCTTCCAAACTATGGCTTTGAAGGAGAAATCCTTGATCAAAAGATTGAATCGTTATCTGGCGGAGAAAAAAACATGCTCCAATTGGCTAAAGTTTCTGCCAGTCAAGCCAACGTATTGCTTCTAGATGAACCGACAAGCCATTTGGACATATATACACAAATCGCATTGGAGAAAGCCATTGAAGACTACAAAGGTGCGATTCTCATGATTTCTCATGATTTCTATTCTGTTGTAAATGGTATGGATTATGTTTTAATTATTGAGGACAAGACGATTAGCAAAATGAGTATACAAGAATTTAGAGAGATGATTTATGCGAGTCATTTTGATGAAGACTATCTAGAAAATGAACAAAAGAAAAAGTCTGTTGAGATGAAAATCGAATTGGCTTTAAAAGATACTAATTTTGAACTTGCCAAAGTTTTAGTTGATGAGCTTGAAGAGTTGATTAAGTTGCTTTAATTACAGCTCTCTGATTGAAATGATTACAAGAACATTGTTCCATTAAAAGTCGCTATCTTAGCGGCTTTTTTTTATTATGGCTTCAGCCAGTTGAGTGCGTGAAACGCGCGAAACAAAAAACCACCCGCTATGCGGGTGGAGGGACCTGAGGTTTGACCACCAAGACCATTCCGATAAAATTGAGATGTTCAGGCTCAACGAAAGGAATGGTCTTAGATGGCAAATAAGAGCTACAGCCTAGCTCACACAAAGTGGATGTGCAAATACCACATTGTATTCACCCCGAAGTATAGACGGAAAGAAATCTATAATCAAGTGAGAAGAGACTTGATCGAAATTTTCAAACGTCTATGTAAGTACAAAGGAGTAGAAATTATAGAAGGTCACATGATGCCCGATCATGTTCACATGTTGGTAGCGATCCCAACGAAAATGGCTGTCTCCACGTTCATGGGATATCTAAAGGGAAAAAGTTCGCTCATGATCTTCGAGAAACACGCCCAGCTCAAGTATAAATACGGAAATCGAAAGTTTTGGGCAGAAGGGTATTACGTAAGTACAGTGGGTCTAAATGAAGCAACGGTAAGAAAGTATATACGTGAACAAGAAGCACATGATCAGGCGATAGATAAGCTGAGTGTAAAAGAATATGAAGATCCATTTAACAGTAACAAGAGCAAAAAGAAGTAAAACCAGTTTAACTGGTAAGTGAAAGTGACAAATAACACTGAGCCTGAACAGATTTGCTGTCAGGCTAGCGTCTTTAGGCGCAGTTTGGCAACAGGGGGTTATACCCCAAGAGCAAACCACCCGTTCGACGGGTGGTCCTGATTTTATCGGTACAAGTTCGTGTCCCGAGCTAACGATGATTGGCTGCTTTCATTCAATTAAAGGAGGTTAGTGTAACTTTCAACTTTTAGATAACGTATAATTTAAACAGGATTCTAGACATGAATACATTCAATGGAGGGGTTAGATTGAACAAGTATGTGTTACATATCGTTGCAAGTGTAATTTGTATATTGACACCTGCCGTTGGTCTCTTATATGGTTTGTGGGATAGCCACCAACCCAAAATAGGACCTGTCGGAGACGGGAAACCGAATTATCCTACAATACCTCAATGGATATCTATTGTCTCTTCTTTTATCTGTGGAATAGTTAATCTACCTCTAGCCATAATTCGATACAGACAAAACATAAAGCCTAATAAAGATATTAAAAGTTAATGTCTCTTACAATAACGGGAAAATTCTCAATAAGTTATCAGGCAGGTACGTTATTGGGAATGAGGAAAAATGATATACTTGACTCTAGTGCATTATAGTGGGTATTATTTCCATACATTGATGATTAGGAGAATAGACGATGTTAATTTTAGAATTAAAACAATCTCACCATCATGGAAAGCGTTAATCCATTCCTTTAAAAATTGGGGATGGGTTAACGCTGTTCGCGCTTACCATCCTGCGATATGCAACGCGCAGGACTTAGGTCTGCGCGTTTTTTATTTTGTTGTTACAAAAGAAATGGAGGAGTAAAAATGGCAATCATGACAGATTCAAGAGGTAATATTTTTTTGGAATTTATTAATATCGAGTATGATAAGGTCACAACAATTACACTGGATGCTCCACTAACACATGCTCTAATCGTGGCGAAGTACCAAGGAAAGTATCTCTTCATGCATAATAAGTGGAGAAAGAAATGGGAACTGCCAGGAGGTATTATTGAAGCTGGAGAAGATGCTCAACAATGTGTAATTAGAGAATTATTTGAGGAAACCAATCAAAATATTGATACGGCTGAATTCAAAGGTTTAATGAAGTTTAGACTGCAGCCAAGTTTTCATGGACCTGAACGGACAGAGTATGGAGCTCTGTTCGTGGGTGAACTGTACCAACTTGATGATTTTGTTGAAAACGATGAAGCTTCGTCAATTATCCTTTGGGATGGTATATCAGAGATTGGTGATGTCGCAGAAATAGATAGGAAGTTAATTGAGTTCGTGTGAAATATGATTAAGCTAATAGGAAACGGGCCATGAGATCTGGATCTCAGTAAAGAAAAAATAACAATTGTCCTAGGGTTACGATAGTTGCGCAAAACGAAAGGACCATCCCAAAAAGGGATGGCCTTAAACTTACCTTTACAGGCAGAGCGGAGAGCCAATTGGTATCTCATTAGAATTGCCCGTATCAAAACGAACGTAACAAAGAAGTAATTTAATCCATGAATTCTCTTACATCTCAGAAAACCGAAGAACATTGTTCCATTGAAAGTCGCTATTTGGCGGCTTTTTTTATTTTATCGGTACAACAGAAAACCGTATATCTAAATCCAATGATAAGAATATGTTCCGAATTTATACTAGATTTACATCTAAATTCCTTTCTTGCCTAACAAATCGAGTCTGGCTATTCATAATAAATGGCCTCATAAGGAAACTCTAACTTATTCATACGATATTCTTTGGGCGATATGGACATATATTGCCGAAAAACTTTGCCGAAATAGCTGGGACTCTCAAAGCCGCATTGTTGGCCAATTTGGGAAATCGGAAGTTCCGTCGTGCGGAGTAGTCTAATTGCAACCTCAATCCGTCTGTCTTTGAGATAGGCTAGCGGTGATGTTTTCTCAGATTTCTGAAATAACCTGCACAAGTAGTGTTTATTGATATCGCAATGGCTGGCCAGCAGATCGAGCGTCAATGGAGATGCATAATTCTCTCGGATGAATTTTTTACATTTCTCGATCGTTGTTATTGAAAGGGCACCGATATCCTTCTCCGCATCCCGACTCGTCTGCACTAGGATAAGCAACCATCGATAGATTTGCATGGACAAGCGATACTTGTCCGTAATTTTCTCTTGATGAATCAAATGGATAATTTGCCATAACTCTTGAATCAAGGGAGAGTCCGCGTTTCGTCGAATGACATGTCCCTCATTATCATGGATCATATCCCAAATTCGGTTGGCTTCATCCCCGCGAATGTTTATCCATATGAATTCCCATGGTTCGTTGTTCTCTTGCTTATAGTAATAGCAATGTTCTCCGGAGATTTTAACAAGTAAGGCATGTCCCTTTGGTAAAGGAATCGTTTGATTTTCAATATCCAGATAGCCCTGACCATTTAGCGTATATTGAAAAACAACGTGCCCCGGGTCAGGTCTGTTATCACTTGGACAGCGATATTCCTCGCTTGAGACGGTCTGCCATCCAATAGAGTCCAGTGTCATGATTGATGTATCGTCATTACGAAAAGCATAAGAGACCGTATGAACCATACTTTCATCTCCTGCCTAAAAAAGTCAATTATATTATATAATACGTCACATTTTTTAGATTGTCTGTCTTTTTTTAGACCTGTAAGATAAATGTAAGCGGTAACATAAGAAGGGGGTGACTGTAGTTTGTGACCATTTGACAACCAGAAGGGCAGATCGAACTTGAGATTTCATGGGGCTGCCTTAATGACAAAAAGATATCTTTCCCCAGATTCTAAAATGAATTTTTAGATAAGGAGGAGTTAATCCGATGAACCGAAGAACTGTTTCCATCCAGAAATCAATGTTTGTATCTTTATTAGCACTCCTTATGGTTATTTCACTGGCTATCCCCCCGGCGCCGGTGCGTGCAGAGTCATCAGCAAGTCTGCCTGGTCGCCAGGCAGAATATCTTAACCGGGGTCTGGTTGCGGTTCTTGTAGACAACGGCGTTTTTTTAAGCTGGAGGTATTTAAACAATGATCCTGATGAGATCGCTTTCAATATATATAAAAACGGAACTAAAGTAAACGCATCGCCCATAAGTGATGTGACGAACTATGTGGACACAACTGGCTTTGACAGCTCCCAATATCAGATCTCCACCATCGTTGCGGGCAAGGAGCAAATGCTGCCAGAGGTTGTATCGGTATGGCATAATGATTACTTGCCTATTCCGCTCGATAAGCCGGCCGACGGCCGGACCAAAGACGGTGGAACTTATTCGTATTATGCAGGTGACGCTTCCGTTGCGGACTTGGACGGCGACGGCGAATATGAAATCGTCTTCCTATGGAGTCCGAGCAATTCCAAGGACAATTCGCAGGCAGGATACACCGGCAATGTGTATATCGATGCCATCAAACTGGACGGGACGAAGTTGTGGAGGATTGACCTGGGCGTTAACATTCGTGCAGGAGCGCACTACACGCAATTAATGGTGTATGATCTGGATGGCAATGGAAAGGCCGAAGTTGTTGTCAAGACGGCGGACGGCACGAAAGACGGCCAAGGCACGGTCATTGGCGACGGTACGAAAGATTACCGAAACGAGAGCGGATACATACTGTCAGGGCCGGAATATCTGACGTTGTTTGACGGTGAGACTGGCGCGGCCGTATCCACCGTGAATTATGATCCGCCAAGAGGCAATGTCAGCGATTGGGGCGACGGCTATGGCAACCGTGTAGACCGGTTCCTTGGCGCAATCGCTTATCTGGATGGCACGAAACCAAGTGTCGTGATGAGCCGGGGGTATTATACCCGCACTGTGCTTGTTGCTTATGATTATGTTGGTGGGGAACTCGTCAAACGCTGGACGTTCGACACAAACGAAGCAGGATCACAATATCAATCACAGGGTAATCATAATCTAAGTGTGCTGGATGTCGACAATGACGGCAAGGACGAAATCATGTTTGGCGCTCTAGCCATAGACGATGACGGCAGCTTGATGTACAGCACCGGACTCGGCCACGGCGACGCTATGCACGCCGGCCAGCTAGATCCAAACCGTGAGGGCTATCAGGTCGTAAGCGTGCATGAGCATTCGGATGCTGCATACGGACTGGAGATGCGCGATGCGGCAACAGGTGAAATTCTATGGGGGGAGAAAACAGGTTTTGACACCGGTCGCGGGATGTCGGCGGATATTGATCCGAACTATCCGGGATACGAATCATGGGCCACAACCATTACCAATGGGCAGAGCGTTCCCGTGACCAATACCTATTCGGCTGCCGGAGAGGCTATCTACACGGTGGATGAAGGGCCCAAAACCGCCAATTTCGCCATTTGGTGGGACGGAGATCTTCAGCGGGAGCTGTTTGACCATGAATGGGATAACAGTACAGCCAAAGGTATCCCCCTCATATATAAATGGGATTACGAAAACAAAAAGCTGAATGAAATCTTCCGGGCGACCGGTACGTTAACGAACAATCATACCAAAGGGAATCCGGCTCTTCAGGCGGACATTCTGGGAGATTGGCGAGAGGAAATTCTGCTGCGGAGCGAAGATAGCTCGGAGTATCGTCTCTACACGACGACCATTCCTTCAGATTATCGCATCCCTACGCTGATGCAGGACCCTGTATATCGACTTGGTGTAGCCTGGCAAAATGTAGCCTACAATCAGCCGCCTCATACCGGCTTTTATCTTGGAGCGGAAGCTACAGCATTTCCTAAAGCCGATCTGGCATTGACCCGCGAAGCAGAGATGCCGGAGCCGGTTTACCGCTTTGATTTTGGTACAGAGACAGCTTCAGGAAATACGTCTATACAGGACACGTTATACAGACAAGAGACGGGATACGGCTTCAAGGATACAAGCGGTGTTACCGTAGGAGTAAACGAGGTTTCGGTTGCGACCGGTACGATCTTTGCTGTTGACCTGCCAAATGCCAATTATAAGGTGACACTACGGTTGGGCAATGATGCGCATGACTCGAACGTTGGAGTCAAATCCGAATTTGTCCAGAAGCTTGCCGTAACGAATGTGACAGCTGGAGCACCGTTGGAGTATTCCTATGATGTTGCATTGGTGGATGGACAGCTCGATTTCTTATTCACCGGTACAGCCATAGACATTCAGGACATCCTCATCGAGAAATATCCGGAGAAAACGGCCGGTGCGGCAACAACGATCTATATGGCTGGTGATTCAACCATGCAATCTTACAGTGAAATGCAGGCTCCTCAAGAAGGATGGGGTCAGCAGTTCGGACGTTATTTCTCCAATGGGGCAGTCGTCGTGAACGAGGCGATCGGCGGCCGAAGCAGCAAATCCTTTATGGTAGACGGTCGTCTCGATACGATCCTGCAGCGAATTAAGCCAGGGGACTTCTTCTTCATTTCCTTTGGTCATAACGACGCCAGTGCAGGGATACCGGACCGGTATGCATCACCAGAAGACTATAAAATCTACTTAGCTCGTTATGTAAACGGTGCCAAACAACGCGGTGCTACACCAGTATTGCTCACTCCTGTTGGACGCAGAGACTTCAATACGGTGACTCAGGAGTTCAACGTCAGCTTCCCGGCATACGTGCAGGCTGCCAAAGAAGTGGCAGAGGAGCTTGACGTGCCGCTGATTGATCTGAGCAAGTTAAGTATTGCGTACTACGACAAAATTGGTAATACCGCTACGGAAAAAGTTTTCCTATATGCTAATCCGGGTGAATATCCAAAATACCCGAATGGGATCAACGATAATACCCATTTCAGCAGTTATGGTGCGCACAAAATTGCCGGACTCGTTGCTGGTGCGGTCAAAGACATGAAGCTGAGCATTTCATCCCTGGTCATCGACCCGGATATTCCTGAACCCGAACCAGAGCCGGAAATCCAGCTATATGAGGAGGATTTTGAAGGCGACGCTGCCAACTACCAGTATGCAATGGTCAATGCCACGGGTATTGCAGGGACCATGGCAGGAACAGTGGTTGAACAGTCCGGAAATAAGGTACTGTCCGTCACAGGGTCCGGATCGGGCAATCGGGCCAAGGTATTCCGTCTATTCGATGCCGTAAACGGTGACAAGGTGAATGTGAACTTTGACTGGCAATCCGGTAATGTGAGTGCCTATCCGTCAGAAGGTCATCTCACGGTCCAGGATTCCAACGAAAATGCCCTGTTCACGCTGTTTACCAAAACCGGAAGCACCAAAATTCATTATTATGTCGGTGCATATAATCCGGACTACGGCACAGGAGATACAGCTATACCCGAAGGGGGAACGGCTACTGAGATTTCCAAGAATCAGTGGGTCACTGTGGATGCTACCGTTAATTTTGCGAAGAAAACGCTAGATCTGACATTAACAAATCTGGCGAATCCGACAGTTACACAAACGATTAATGATATCCCGCTGAGTTCTGGCGTATATGCTGACAACGTCAGAGCGATTCGATTCCTGGGCACGAGAAAAGGTGGTGGAGGCACGTTGAACTGGACTACCCAGATTGACAACGTGCGGATTGAAGGCACGAAGCTTCCTTCAGAGGGCGGTGATCAGACGGCCTTAATCGCTCTGTACGATGAGATCAAAGCACTTGATCTGTCGAATTATACAGAAGCATCGAAAGCTGTGGTGAATCGGGCTTTGGTAGCTGCGGAAGCGATATTCAATACGGAAGCCACCCAAGCTCAAGTTGACCATGCGTTTAACATGTTAACTGTTGCAAAGGATTCATTGACAAGTGAACCAAGCGAAGAAATAAACGAATACAAATTTGACTTTGGTTCCGGCGGCGCTGCCGAAGGATACATCAAGGTAGATGCCAAAAGAGCGTACATCGAAGGCAATGGGTACGGCTTTGCCGATACTGCGCTGACCAAAGATGAAAACCGGGAGACCGGGGATGCGCTTAAAGAGGATTTCACACGGGTAAACGGCACCTCCTTCCTGGTGGAGATGGAGCCAGCCAATTACCGGGTAACGATGATCATCGGGGATGCGGAGGAATCAACCAGCGCAAATGTTGTTGTAGAGCAGATGACAAAGCTGCCGCTCACAACCATTGCCAAGGGCGAATTCAAAGAAATTACGTACGACATTGCCCTGATTGATGGAATCTTCAACTTCAACTTCACCGGAAATGCACCGAAGATCAATGCGCTGAAGCTGGAACGTCTGCCAGATCACAGTGCAAGCGATAAACCTGTTATTTATTTGGCCAGCGATTCCACTGTGGCCAATTACGCGGAGAACTATCGTCCGCAAGCGGGCTGGGGCGAAACGTTGGGTCGATATTTTGATCCAAATGAAGTCAGTATTGATAACCGGGCAGTTGGAGGTTTGAGCAGCAAGACCTTCCTGGTCGGCGGATATCTTAACGATATTTTGCTCGACATTCACGAAGGTGATTATCTGTTCATGCAGTGGTCTCATAACGATTCCACGCCGTCCCGACCGGAGCGTTATCTTACGCCCGAGCAGTTTAAGGTATATTTGAAAGAATACATTAACGGTGCTCAGCAAAGAGGTGCGATCCCGGTTCTGGTTACGCCAGTGAATCGTCGTGATTTTACCGGAGAGGTGCTGAACAAAAGCTTCCCGGAATACGTGCAGGCGATGAAAGAAACGGCGCAGGAAACAGAAACACTCATCATCGATCTGAACCAGGCCAGTTGGGAGCATTTCCAGGAGCTTGGCACAGAAGGAACCAAATCGATATTCATGTGGGTAGGCACTACGGAAGACAATACACATTTGCAAATGAACGGTGCAATCAAGGTGTCTGAACTCGTGGCAGGCCTTGTAAAAGATTTGAATATACCGTTATCTGATTTTGTAACGCTGGAAGGGGGATCACCGGAGCAGGAGGCACCGCATACCACTGCAACTGTGGAAGGAGAATCGCAGAACGACTGGTATACTTCTCCAGTACAAGTAACCTTCACAGCAAGCGATGAAGATTCCGAAATTGAAGGGACTTATTATCAAATCAATGGTGGCGAAACGGTGAGTGGCACACAGTTGACCCTAACTGAAGAAGGTACACACACCATCACCTACTGGAGCATCGATGTTGATGGTAACAAAGAGAGCGAACAAACTTTGTCCATTTCCATTGATCTCATACCTCCAACCATTGAAATTCATGGTCAAACCGAATACACCATTGATCAGCACGTGGAAATTGGCTATACAGCGTCCGATACGGTATCCGGTGTGGTAGAACCGGAGGGTGTGCTCCTTGACACTCCGGCGTATACACTCGAACCCGGCCTGAACCAGGTTACGGCAACCGTCCCCGATTTGGCAGGCTGGGAACAGACGGTAGAATATCGTTTTGGGGTTATTGCTACTTTCGACAGCCTGATCAATCTGACCAACTCCTTTGCTGATGAATCGATAGATCCGAATGCCGGCGTTCTTGCTAATCAGCTTGCGAACAAGTTACAGCAGGCCAAACAGGCAGCAAACGATCGTGAAGGAGCAAAAGCGCGTCAACTGCTTGCATCCTACGGTAATAACGTTCAAGCAGCTAAAGAAACCGTATTTACGGATGAGCAGGCAAGTGTGCTAATGAAGTGGGAGGAATGGCTCCATCAGACGACCCCACTAGCAAACGGGGCTCCTGGCACTCCGGTGTTATCTGACAATAATGGTTACGACACAGGGCTCAAAGACGGTGACTATACAGTCACGATGAATCTGTGGTGGGGAAATAACGGCAATCAGTTCAAGCTGTATGAGAATGGTGAATTGATCAAGGAAATTTCTCTGGTCGATCAATCCCCATCCGCCCAATCTGTTCAAGTTGATATTACTGGAAAGAAAAACGGCACCTATATCTATACTGGAGAATTGATCAATGCACTGGGTACAACCATGAGTGTTCCACTTACAGTCGTCGTCACGGATGCTTCTCCGGGGCAAGCCGTTCTGTCGAACGACAACTGGGACGGTGACGGCAACTTTAATGTCACCATGAATCTGTGGTGGGGAACAAACGCAACCGAATACGAACTTTACGAAAATGGTGTGTTGGTTGACACACAATCTCTGCAATCTCATTCACCTGGTGCACAGTCTGCGGTTACCGCAATCTCTGGAAGGGTACCTGGAATCTATGAATATGAAGCTATACTTCGTAATTCTTCAGGGGAAACCAGATCATCCAAAATAAATGTGACAGTACGAAAGTAGACCGAAATGTTTGAGGCAATCCATTAAACCTTAAGTGATTAGAACCGAAGTAAGGTAAGTATATCAAAAGTGCTACTCCTCATTATTTTGAGGAGTAGCACTTTTGTTTATTTGGAGGAATTGAAATGTCTATGCATAGCCGTTCTTTTTGTTCTCAACATAGATGTAATAATAGCAAGCCAAATGTACGAAATTGAATATCGACCATACAACAAGCCATATGATTGGAGACGACAGGGTAGTCCAGATGCCGAACCAAGGCAGCACGCGTCCTCCGCCGATAAACGTCACCAGAGGAGATAGAGACAAGAGAATTAGAACCGGGATCAGCCTTCCGACAGTTATTAGAATCAATTTGCTGATCGTTAGGCGTTTGTTCCTCCGACGGATGCGAAAATAGGTGTACACGCTCCATATAAAGGTAGCCAGGATCAGCAGAATCATGATTGTTTCCATATTTCTGCCGTTCAGAAAAGAGATTGTGGGCTTCTCCCCCCTCATTATATCCGCGATTCCATCGATGAAAGCCGAGTAATTCACAAAAGCGTTTAATCCGGAATTAAACATCACCGCGATACCCATTTGATCGTCCAAATAAACTATTTCTTCCGACTTGTACGTCCAGAAAATGCCACTATGGGAAATCGTTTGGCCGCCGGACTCGTCATGGTCAGCAAGCCAGCCCATGCCGTACGGACCGATGGCTCCGGCTGTATGATATTGTTTCATCAATGCAGGGGAAAGCAAGCTGCCGTGATATTGGGCAAGCATCCATAGGGACATGTCCTCCGCGGTTGAAGCGATGCCTGCGGGGCCCTCAATGAACCAAAGCGGTTCCGATTGACCTATGGAACGTCCCAAACTCAAGTAATGTCCTAGCGGAATCGTTTTATTATCATTGATTTGCTGCGTCGAGGTGACGCTAAAGGTATGGTTCATTCCTAACGGTTCAAAAATATGTTGTTTCAGGTAATCGGAAAAGAATTCACCGCTGACGCTTTCCACGAGGTTCGCCAGCAATACGTAATTGGGATTATGATAGCTGTATGCTGTTCCTGGATTATGGGCAAGTTGAACCTTGTTTAATAATCGGTTGGTCTCATTCAGCGATTGGAATTGCGGATTTCTCGTCATATCGGGATTTACTTTGTCATTGAGACCACTGGTCTGATTCAATAAATGACGGATCGTGATGTCAAGAACACGGGGATCCTTAGGAGAAAGCTCGGGAAAATAGGAGGCGTAAGTCGCATCCAGGTCA
This sequence comes from Paenibacillus sp. BIC5C1, assembly GCF_032399705.1. Lineage (NCBI taxonomy): Bacteria > Bacillati > Bacillota > Bacilli > Caryophanales > Paenibacillaceae > Paenibacillus > Paenibacillus sp. BIC5C1. Next base: position 3,728,970 of record NZ_CP135922.1, on the reverse strand, counting down.
ATCATGCCTTTGTCCGCCAGCTGCAGAACGGCCAATGCGGTAAAGGACTTGCTTAACGAAGCAATAGGAAAAGGGGTTTCTTCCGTAACGCTTTGACCATCCGCGAATGTCCCGTAGCCTTTTGCGTAGAAGACCTCATCGTTATTGGCAATCGCCAGCGAAGCAGCCTTAATGTGATTGGCCTTCATGCTCCGAGTCATATATTCGTCGATCTCCTGCAAGACTTCTGTCCTGTCTCTGGCTTCATTGGCGGATACGGAGGTATTGCACATGGTAGATAACAACAACAACAAACAGCTGATTGTGATATACATTCTTCTTTTCATTTTTAACATGATAACACTCCTTGAATTCAAGATAAGGAAATGCTATCAGATAATTTTCAACTATTTATCAACTTGGGTCCCAATGCTTACCGTCACGTTTCCGCCGCCGTGAGATCCGTTTGCGACCTGGAGACTTCCTTCATGTTTTTCGCAAAACACCTTGCAAACGTAAAGCCCCAACCCGCGATGTTCGGTCGCATCCCACACTTCGCCACGATAAAAAGGGAGTACAGCCTTATACAGGGCTTCGTCCGAGAAACCAGGACCGTCGTCTGAAACGGTGATTTTCAGCGTGCCTTCCAGAAGGTCATAACGAACGTTCACTTGACTGGCTGCGTATCTGACCCCATTGGCCACCACATTTTCGAAAATCTGCATGACAAGATAGGGATCCACATGTATTAAGGCATTATCATATTTCAAAGAAGAGACGAAGCATATACCGAAATTCCTTGCTATTTGTTCGCCACTGCTGTCCAGTAAAGTCGTCAATGAGATCGTATCCATCGACTTGATGTTTAACAGGACATCCTCCAGCCTCTGAATCGAGTTCATGGCCTCCGCATAGCTCTCCAGACGCAAGATGTGAAGGTTCATGGTCTGAATCAGATCCAACACCTTTTCTTCCGATAACTTCTTCTCGGGCAGATAGGTGGCGAGAAGCTCAGCGTTTCCTTTTAACACTGACAGGGGTGTTCTCAGATCATGGGCAAAAATCGCATTGAGCTGCTTCCGCTCCTCAACTGAACGCCAGAGCGTCTTTACGTTTTTCTCCAACTGTGAACGCATGTTTTCAAATACCGCGATCAACTCGCCCATCTCGTCCCGGCTGTCATAGGAGATTCTGAAGCTTAAATCGTTGGCCGAAATGCTTTCGGATGCTTGCTTTAATAACTCCAGCGGACGTTTTAGTTTCCATCTATAAAATAGAACTGCCATGGTGATAATTCCAGTGGCCACGGTTAGCAGCACAGCCGCAACGAGGGAGGGCAGCACCCAATCCTTTTCTCCAAAACGCAGGCGCAGATTCTCTGCCCAAGAGAACTCCAATGTTATGACGACCAGCACAGCAATGAGCGTGACCACGCACAACAGGATAAAAGATTGCAATAAGGTAAATCGCTTTAGCAGCGGCCTATTTATGAGTTTAGCCATTTGTATCCGACTCCCCAAACTGTTTCGATTCGGTTATCGCAGCTGTATTCCTTTAATTTGGAGCGAATACGCCGGATATGCTCCGCGATCACGCTGCTGTCGCCCAGACTGTCCATGCCCCAAATCGTTTCGTACATGCGTTCTTTTTCGAACACCATGCCGGGATGCGTGGACAGCAATTCGATAATGTCGAACTCTTTTTTGGCCAGAGGAATTCGCCTCTCCCGGTAGTAGAGTTCCCGGGCTGTGTAGTCAATAACCAAGTCATCACTAAACCTTACCGAGGATTTGCTTTGGGTTCGCTGTTCCCTGCGCATATGCGCTTCGACCCTGGCTCCCAGTTCGCGAATGCTGAAAGGTTTCAGGATATAGTCATCGCCTCCGGCCCGAAACCCGGCTATTTTATCTGCGTCTTCGATTCGAGCTGTTAAAAATAAGATCGGGCAAGAGACAAAGTCTCGAATTTTCTCGCATAATTGAAGGCCGTTCTGCTCAGGCATGTTGATATCTAGCAAAACGAGATCGGGTTGTTGTTCCACCTTCCGCAGCGCCTCCCGGCTGTCCTTGGCCGTTATGACGGAATATCCGTTTATTTCAAAGTAATCGGTCAGCAACTTTCGAAGATCTGCTTCATCGTCCACGATCAGTATTTTAGGCATTAATGCTCTGTCTCCCATATCTAAATGTTTGCATTCAGCATAGCAAAAATCTTCAAGCAATGTAATCTTCATTGAAATAGGATTTTTTACCCAGAAATCAATAAGTATTTGGGGGAGGGAAAACTTTAGCAAATTTTTCATTTCGTAAATATTCTAAGTATATGGTATAAATTTCAAAAAAAGAGGTGTAGATAATGAATACATTAAAATGGCTTCAGAACTGGTATTATGAAAACTGCAACGGGGATTGGGAACATTCATATGGTGTGAAAATTGATACAGTGGATAATCCCGGTTGGTCTGTTGAAATCGACTTGACAGATACTTATTTAGAGGATATGTTTTTTGATTCGGTAGAAGAAGAGAGAAATGATAAAGATTGGTTTTACTGTATTGTGAGGGATGGAGTGTTTCATGGTGCAGGAGGAGCAATGAATCTAGAAGAGATACTAGTTTACTTTAAAAATTGGGCTTCAAGCATAGAGAAATAATAAAAATGGTAATGTTAAAAAACATCGATCATCTCATGGAAATTTAAAGAAATACCTTAAAGGTCCCACATGAACATGATTGGAAGCTTCATAGAAGTCTATGGAGATCGTGAAGGGAGACTCAAGATGTATAGTTACGATGAATTCACTGAAGACTTAAATCGTGGACACGAAATAGAATTTGACTTGAATGATACTCATTTCTTAATCAGTTATAATGAAAGTGGCTGGTACTGTATTAAGGAAAATGAGGAATCGCAAATTAAGTATGAGTCCGTTGAGCAACTATTAAATGAGTTCAAGATTAATGATAAAACATTAAAAAGTTTATGGGGAAATATCATTGTGAGTGACATATTTTGACTAACATCGTGAACAACGTTATCTGTTAAAAAGCCGTTATAGTATGGGAGGCCAGTAATGGCAGGAAAGAAAAGGGTTAAAGTGAAGTTAGGAGATGTCTTCGCGATAAGACTTGATCAGACTCGTTATTGTTATGGACAAGTTGTTTCTGAAGGAAGGATATCAGATTGTATGGTTGTATATGATCTGGTATCAATGGAACACCCAAAGGTCAGTGAAATCACGTCGAAACCAATCATTTTCTTAATACAGACTGTGAATTCTAGGATTGAAGATGGCATCTGGAATGTGATTGGAAATGGGCCAATATTAAGCATGACATTTCCTTTGTACAAAGTGGAAACTGAAAATGGATATCTGTTGGTGGATCATAAGGGTGATGTTGTAAATGAAGACCCCAGTGCTTCAGAGATTGAAAATGTTCCCGAGTTGGAGTCTTGGTCACCTGTTAGTTTAGAAAAAGCAGTCAATGCTAGGTTTGTAACAGGAGAATGGGACTCCTATTATAATGAGTTAATTTATAAAGATTAGTTTATGTTTAATTTAACCTTGATGCTGTGTGATCAGTACTTAATGGTTAATGAGGTGAACAAGAGGTGGAAAACAGCTATGAAAAATAGAAACATAACAGGTATTGTAGTGGCCGTAATTTATTGTGTTGTTCTTTATGTTTTTTTAACTGATGCCCCCCTGGTGAAGCTCCAAATAATCCGTTTTGGGTATATTCATTGTTTCCACTCGGAGTTGTTGTAATTACGTCTCTTTTTGATTATGTGATTAAGTTCGATTTCTTTAGAAAAAAATAATGACACCGTTCGTTTATTGGGCGGTTATGAAAGCTTTGTTTATGAATACCATAAAAACAATGAATCTTTCATATTGAAAATTTCACATACAATTAGAAGATCAAGAAATAATATACAGGGTGAAATTGAATTCTTAAATTTTTTGTCGAATAAAGGACTGGCAGTTTCAAATGCTGTTCCATCGACCAGGGGTAATATGGTTGAAGAAATTGCTTCAGAAAATGGTTCGTTCCTAGCTATTTCATACGAAATGTCTCTTGGAAAAGAAGTGTCGGTTGAAGATTGGAATGAATCGCTTTACGAAAAATGGGGCGAATTTCTGGGGGGAATTCATCATGCCACAAAGAGTTATGAATGGAGTAATCCGGCGTTTAAACGACAAGCCTGGGATCAAGAAGTTCAATTAAAGGCGGAGAAATATCTGCGACCTGATGATGTAATGATTTCAATTCTAAAAGAAAGATTAACAAAACTTGCTTCTCTGCCCAAGTCCAAAGATACATACGGTTTGACACATACTGATTTTCATCAAAGTAATTTTTATCTGCATAACGGAGACATTTATTTGTTCGATTTTGATGATTGCGGTTATACATATTTCGTAAACGATATTGGGATTACATTGTACTATGCACTTTCTTATCCGTTTAAGGAATTTGAAAATAAAACGGAATATTATAGATTGTTTTTCCGCCATTTTATGAAAGGATATCTGAAGAATAATACAATCCAAGAAGAAGAAATAGTATATTTACAAGATTTTATTAAATTACGTCATGCATTGCTGTATGTTTATTTTCATCAAGCAAATGATGTGTCAAATTTGAATGAAGAAACAATGAACTGGTTAAAAGAGCTTCAACGAGTAGCCGCTTCTGACGAACCTATGTTGCCGATTGATTTTGTTCAAGAATTTAAAAGCATTCATAATAGTATTCATTAACTTGAAAGCATGGAATTTTACTAACGGAGGGACTGACTCAACGCAGCCGGCTCACGCTGCATCAGAAGCGTAAAATCAATATTCCGGTGCGGCGTACTTCGCTACGTCCGGCTCGAATACGGCTCCATGGGATAAGTCCAGCTCCACATGGGCAGTTCCGCGAACGTCGGGAAATTGAAAAGCCAGCGGAACATCTACATCAACCTATGGGAGAAGAATAGTTGTATAAAGCGAGATCAAAATCAGGGCCATCCGGCGAAGGATGGCCTTTAACTTGCCGTCACAGACAGCGCGGAGAACCGAAGCACATGACAGACTCATTCTTTTGAATAGGGCGTAATTCCTCTTGAGTATAAGTTCTCCACTAACTTGAAAAATTCTTCTGACGATAAATCTTTTTGACGCTGGAGCCAAAGACGAAATAAAGAAAGGGAGGTTGTCAGATAAAACTCAATGAAGTATGGTGTTAAGGAATGGTTTTGTGGCACGTTTAATTCTAATTGATTCAAAGTGATTTCTTTTTTTAAGCGTTTTAAAAAACGGGTACTTCCGTAATCACCCAAAAGGGCATTAAGAACCAGGAGATGTTCTCTTTTGTCCAGACAATTAAGCGTATCTTGAACCATATTCACCGATAGCTCTTTATTCGCCATTTCTTTTTTCAATTCATTCAATAAATCATTTTCAACAGAGTCTAACAATTCGTAAATGTCAGTAAAGTATTGATAAAAAGTGCTTCGGTTAAATCCTGACTTGTTCGAAATTTCCTGAACCGAAATTTTCTCAATCGGCTTTTGGCTATATAACTCACAGAAAACTTCTACAAATTTTTGTCTTGTTTTCTCCGTTATTTGGGGTTGCTTTTTCATGTTTCCCTCCTAATAGCAATAAGATTATCATCCGACAAATCATGAAAAACTGATGGTTGATCAAGAAATAATAAAGATTTACAATCACATCATACAACATGTTGTCGGATAATAGAAACTAATTGTTAATAAATAGGGGTGGCTTATATGTCAGCAAAAAAAGATAGAATTTTAATCTTTGGTGCAGGTGTGATCGGGAGCATGTACGCAATTAAGCTTATTGAAGCAGGGGTTGATGTTACCCTGTTTGCACAATCTAATAGATCTAAATCATTAAGAGAAAATGGCCTGCAATATAAAGAAAAAAATACAGTTAGATCGATAAAAGTGAATGTCATTGATAGGCTCGAAAATGATGATATATACGATTTTATTTTCGTTACCGTTCGTTATGATCGCTCCGAATCAGCTTTGTTAGCACTAAAAGATAATCAAAGCAAAAATATAGTTACGATGACCAGTAATTCGATTGGATTTTCTTCATGGCTGGATATCATAGGGGACAGACTTTTACCAGCTTTTCCCGGTTTCGGTGGACAGATTAAAGATGGCGTATTGCATACTCGATTTCTACCAAAGATTATAGCGGCAACTGCATTTGGAGAAATTAATGGTGTAGTAACAGAGCGCATAGAAAATCTCGCAATATTATTTAAAACAGCAAAGCTTCCTTACGTTATTAAAAAGGATATGCAAGCGTATCTAATTACACATTCCGTATCAGACATTGCCATGTTAAGCTTTTTACAGTCTGGAAATAAGACAATTGACAATAAAACTGCCAGAACCAGAAAGACAGCACGCAAAATAACAGTCACTTTAAAAGCGTATCTAAGGGCAATTCAAAAAGCTGGCGTTTCAATTGATCCGCCAATGCTTAACATGGTTCTTAAATTTCCAAACTTATTTTTGGATCTTGTCTTTATGACATGGCTACGAACTAAGATGGTTAGAGATATGATGTTGCCGGATTATGCGAGTAATGCTAACAATGAGATTATGCAGTTGAGTAATGATTTAATGAAATTTTTAAGTCAAAATGATATCAAACCGGAAATCCTTGACTAAACTAACGGAAACGATAATTGAACAACAACAGCGGCAGTCTAAGACTTTATTTATTAAGTCTTGTTCTGTCGCTGCTTTATTTATTGGATTCAGTCTGAAACTTTATTTTCTCAGAACATCAATTTTCCGAAACACGTAAGGTTGAACACTTGTATAGGCATAGGTAAAAGCCGAGTAGACATAATTAACTGTGTTGGTGAACTGTACATTATCGGGCTGGATCTCTTTTGGGAGACGCACTCTGAAAATTCAGTCTTTAGTATGAGGTGAACGATGTGGAAGTCCGTATAATTAGGAATTGAAAGGAGAGTCATATCTTACTCAAAATGGGAATCTTTTTGAACAAATTGGAGGTTGAAAAGATTGGAGCGGCACGAAAAAAACATGAATGCACCAAGCTTGTTTCGCAATCGGTTCCTGCAGACGATTTTATTATCAAGCGTGCTCCTGCAGGTTGGCATTTGGGTACGTAATTTCGCAATTCTTCTGTACGTTGCGGAGAGAACAAACAATGATCCATACGCTATTTCGCTAATCAGCGTAGCCGAATTCGCACCAATTTTTGTTTTTTCGTTCATTGGAGGTACATTTGCCGACCGCTGGCGGCCAAAGCGAACGATGATCTGGTGCGATTTATTATCCGCGGTATCGGTATTCGTAGTACTTCTGACCATACATTACGGTTCTTGGCACTCCGTTTACCTTGTCGCATTCATCTCAGCTATTCTTTCCCAGTTCTCTCAACCTTCAAGCATGCGTTTGTTTAAGTATCATGTGCCAGAAGAACAGCTCCAGCAAGGGATGGCTCTATTCCAATCACTGATGGCCATCTTCATGGTGCTTGGTCCTATGCTCGGAACCTTCGTATACAGCACACTTGGCCTTGAAATATCAATCGCTGTCATGGGCCTGGTATTTCTGCTCTCTGCACTCGTTCTTATTCGTCTGCCAGAAGATCAAATGCAATCTCAAACCGTCGCTGTAAAAGGGCAGTTCCGTAAAGAATTCATTGAAGGCTTCCGCTATGTTTGGCGAAGCCAAGTACTGCGGATGCTCGGACTGGCATTTATTCTCGCGGGACTGGCTGTTGGCGTAGCCCAAGCGCTCAACCTGTTTATCGTAACGGAGCGGCTGGGCAGAAGCAAGGAATTCCTGCAGTATCTGCTAATGGTTAATGGTGCAGCTATGCTGATTGGTGGTGGGATCGTGGCCGCTTTCGCCAAGCGGGTTCCGCCGCAGATTCTTCTCGCAATAGGTATGATCGCAGGCGCAATCTGCACAGCCATTGTAGGGTATTCGACAAGCGTGCCACTCACCCTGACCGTTCAATTTCTGAATGGACTTGTTTTCCCGTGCATTCATATTGGGATCAGCACAATGATTCTGAAATGGTCAGACGCTTCGATTGTCGGCCGGGTGAACGGGGTTTTGAATCCGATGTTCGTTGGCATGATGGTCGTTTCCATGTCTTTCGCTGGCGCATTAAAGGGAGCCTTTTCGCTTGGTACAATCTATAGTGGTGCAGGATTATTATTTCTTCTTGGCGCACTGGTCATGGTTCCAATCATGAACCAAAAAGCGCCTGATAATACACATATTGCACAAGAGACATAATTTCGCGATATCTATAAAATTTTAATGAGAAGAGCCGGTCATGAAGAAGTGATCGGTTCTTCTTCATTTCCTGGGGGTAAGCCCGCCAGAGTCATAGTGATAAAAAAATTGAAGATGATTATTTTGCTGGAAATGTGCCGCTATTATAGCGGCTTGAAAGAAGAGGTACAAAATGGATGGTAACTATGGGGGTATTACTTTCATTGGTGCAACATCTCCTTGGATGTTATATTTGGCAAGAGCAGTAGAAGGAATTGCTTTAGGCGCTTTTATGGGAACAAGTAATGCATTATTATTACACCACACTTCCCAGCAGCATATAAAACGTTCGCTCGCTTATTCCAGTATGGCGACTTTATTGGGATTCGGTCTAGGTCCAGCAATTTGTGGATTGATTGTCCAATACTCTTCGTTTAGTTCTGAAATTTTTCCATACGTGGTATTACTCGTTCTGTTATTGATTGCGATGGGATTATTACTTTCTTTACCACCTACGAATGAAAAGAAAAATAAGCAGACTCCGATTCGACTTCGACTTGGAATCCCCTCGAAATCCCGAACGATGTTTATATTTTTTGTTTGCCCCGCTGTGTTTGTAATGCTTGCTTTAAATGGGGTAGTTATCTCTCTAATTCCAACATTTGTTCACACCATTTTACACTCGAATAATCTGGCTTGGTCTGGTTTGTTACTTCTTATTTTTCTTGGTGGTGGAGCAATTGCACAACAGATTGCATGGCCAAGTCGAACCAATCATCGTATTCAAGTAGGAATTGTTTTGTTGCTCATAGGTGCCTGGGTTATGATTTCGGCAGGATTCACATCAAGTATGTTTTTATTAATTGTCGGAATGATTATGTTAGCCATTGGTAATGGTTGGACATTTCAAGCAAGTATGCAATTAGCTGGCAGTTTAGGAGAACCTGCCGAACGTCCTACCATTATTTCCACGTATTATCTTGCGGGCTACACTGGGATGGCAATTCCTACGATTGGTGTAGGTTCATTATCAACGTTCGTAGGACTTTTACCTGCGCTTATTGTTTTCGGAACTATTGTTACAATCGTCGGTGCAGGGATTATTGCAGTTCCGAAAATTTCAGCTGCCGTCCTCCCGGACGCTTAAAGGACAGGCAGCCCTTATTTTGTCTATCGCTACGGTACGGAAGCACAATTTGAATAGGCGAGGCAACGATACGTTGCCAATCTAAGGGAAGCGAAGAAAAAGCAATATGAGGATGCGGTCATCAAGTTACAAGCGGATGGAAGCAGTCCGATCAGGCTTGGAGAAGATTGAGCATAATTGACGGGGTTAGTCGACAACTTTATTTTCTGCGCCTAATACTATATTTTATTTGAACACAAGGAAAAAATCCTTTTACAATCATTGTCAGTACGTTATAATACAATCACCAGGTGGATTACCTAAGAAAAAAAGTGAAATATTGTAATCATATTACCGCAGTCATGTAGTCACCCTGGGCTCGTAATAGTCTTGAGTTGTTTATTACATAATACATATTGGAGGTTTGATTATGGTCAAGAAGAAAATTTCCACAGCTCTCAGCGCAGCTTTAATCGTTTCCATGCTGGCTACTGGCGTGATAGTCGCTATCCAAGGTAAAACAACGTTAGAGGTAGCGAAGACAGCTGGGGATAAAAAGGTTGAAGTTATTAAATAAACGTCGAGGGACGAGAACATATTCCCATTAAAGTCGCTATTATAGCGGCTTTTTATTTTATCGGAAACAACCGGTATTGAATATCATCTAGAAGTAGAGCTCGGAACGCTACTTTTATCTGGAGGCGAATGAGATGCAGGAATTAGAGTTTACTACTATAGAGGAGTGGGATGAAGCATTGTGGGCGCAGATGGAGCGGATCTATCATGAAGCTTTTCAAAGCGGCGCTAAGACAAAAGCGATTCTGCACAGTATGCTGGACCGGGGGATTGGTTATTTACACATGGGCGTGCATCATGGAGAAGTGGTTGCAATGGCTGTTACTGGACTGGAGGGGCAGGCTGGGGAGCGCATCCTGATCATCGATTACCTCGCGGTTGAACAGAAGCTGCGCGGGTTGGGCATTGGGACCTGGATGCTAGATCAGCTCAGAGACTGGGCGTTAAAGGAACACGGGATCAAAGGTATGATTATCGAGGCGGAGTCCGGGACAACGGAGGCTCATCAGGAACGCATTCAGTTCTGGCAACGTAACGGGTTCATCCTGACTTCCTATGTCCATCAATATAGAATGGTGCCAGAGCCGTATCAAGCAATGATGCTGCCACTGGATAAAAGCACGCATGTGCCTGATGACGGTGAAGCACTGTTTCGTTATATTAATGCTTTTCACAAAGTTGCTTACCGGAAGAGTTAGACCGTATTCAAGGGACCAGCAAGGAAATTTGAGTAGAGATTGGCTGACTGATTTTCCGACTTAATGAAAGAACTTCAATAATTGTCGAAGGACAAGAACATATTCCCATGGAAGTCGCTATTTTGGCGGCTTTTTTATTTTATCGGTATATATCGGAGCTGGGATTTAAGCAAACCAGATGTGGTCAGTGTGAAACACTTATAGGTCCAGTAAAACTTTTATGACACTTCCATTGAATGGCATCTTAATTAATTTAAGTTTTACCGTTTTTCAAAATAACTGAAGAGCAGTTGTATCATTAAAATTCACTTTGGGCTTAATTAATGAAATTTGTTCATATATGCGAAACTGGAGTATGATGGGGAAGGCAATGTTGATAATCACTATATAAATAATTTTATTTTTATTGTGAACCATACAGTAAGAGATACCAAAAACCTAATGTTTTTCTTTTTAACTATTGTTCAATAGAATTGTTCTTGAAAATTTCCTATAAATTAATGCCACATATGGAGCGATATCTTCGAACATTATTAATCTGTGCATCACCATACTTCCTTGAAGGGGGACATCTGTTTTGGATGAGCAGTTTCTAGATTTATTAGCCGAGAAATATGATACGGAAGAAAAAATCATAACAGAGATCATCAACCTTGAAGCGATCTCCAATCTCCCTAAGGGAACCGAGCATTTTGTAAGTGATTTGCATGGGGAGTTCCAGGCTTTTCAACATGTACTAAGAAACGGTTCGGGTACCGTCAAAGAGAAAATCAAAGAATTATTCCGGGAGGCTTGGACGGATCAAGAAATCAATGAGTTTGCGGCGTTGGTTTATTATCCGGAAGAAAAAATACAGCTGGTTATAGGGGAACTGAGCAATAAACAGGCTTTGAACCAGTGGTATAGACAAACGATTGAACAAATGCTTAAGCTTATTTCTTATGCCTCTTCCAAGTATACGCGCTCGAAATTGCGTAAAGCTCTGCCGGAGCAGTATGTGTATATTGTAGAAGAGCTTCTATATAAAACGGATTCGACCAACAATAAGGATCCCTATTACGAGGAAATATATCGGCAAATTATATCCTTGGGCCAGGCGGACAAGCTCATTATTGGCCTTGCTTATACGACCCAGCGTCTGGTGGTTGACCATCTTCATGTGGTTGGAGATATTTATGACCGGGGGCCGGACCCCGATAAAATTTTGGATACACTAATCAACTATCATTCTGTAGATATTCAGTGGGGGAACCATGATGTCCTCTGGATCGGTGCCTACGCGGGTTCTCTGGTCTGCCTTGCGAACATTATCCGGATCTGTGCCAGATACGACAACCTGGACATCATTGAAGATGTATACGGAATTAATCTACGTCCACTGCTAAACTTGGCGGAAAAATACTATGAAGACAATCCGCCCTTTAGACCTAAGCTACAGGCTGGCCATAACGTATCTGAGCAGGAAATTCTTCAGATCACCAAAATTCACCAAGCCATTGCTATGATCCAGTTTAAACTTGAAATCCCGATTATCAAGAGACGCCCAAACTTTAATATGTCTGAAAGACTGTTGCTGGAACAGATTGATTACGACAAAAATGAAATTAAAATCTGCGAAAAAACGTACCTGCTGGAAAACACCTGTTTCTCAACCGTAAATCCAGAGAAGCCTGAACAATTGCTGGAGGAAGAACGTCAGGTGATGGAAAAGCTGCTGTTCTCCGTTCAGCATTCCGAAAAGCTGGCCAGACATATGAATTTTCTCATGAAAAAGGGTAGCCTTTATTTAAAATACAACGGGAATTTGTTAATCCACGGCTGTATTCCTTTGGATGAAGAAGGAAATATGGAAGAAATGCAGATTGAAGACAAGACATATGCGGGCCGTCAATTGCTAGATGTTTTTGAAGATTATTTACGTTATGCCTTTGCGCATCCGGAAGAGACAGAAGATCTAGCGACAGATATGGTATGGTACATCTGGACAGGGGAATGTTCCTCGCTCTTTGGAAAGAGAGAAATGACCACTTTTGAACGGTATTTTATCCAAGATAAAGAAGCACATAAAGAGAAAAAGAATCCTTACTACCATTTACGTGAAAATGAAGAGATCTGTCGAAAAATCTTGCTGGAGTTTGAATTGAATCCGGATCATGGACATGTCATTAACGGCCACACGCCAGTCAAAGAAAGTCGTGGAGAGAACCCTGTTAAAGCAAACGGAAAAATGATTGTGATTGACGGCGGTTTTTCCAAAGCCTATCAATCCACAACGGGTATTGCCGGATATACCTTGTTGTACAATTCCTTTGGCATGCAGCTCGTCGCCCATAAGAAATTTAATTCAAAAGAAGATGTGCTATGTAACGGAACGGACGTGTTATCTGTAAAAAGATTGGTGGACAAAGAACTGGAGCGGAAGCTGGTGAGGGAAACCAATGTCGGGGAGAAGCTGCTGCAGAAAATCTCAAAATTGAAGGATCTACTAGAATATCGCTACATGAAATGAAACGATTGCTAAAATAGACACCTGAATCAACCTTTTCAGTGCAATTTGATGTAGACGCTCGTATTGGGCAGGGAAGTAATAATCCCCTGCCTGTGCGATCCTTTTTTTTACAGAGCTATTTAACACGAGGCAGGAGACATTGAAGCGTGTAATAAAGGTGCCGATGGAATAAATCGATGCGTTTTTTTAATTGGAATAGACTTTGTAAATACCCTCAATTCGTTTGGTCAACTCGCTTCTTACATGTTCAGGCTCGATACACTCGCATTTGTCCCCAAAGCTAAGTAAATGAGTATATCCATGATCATTTGCAATGAAGGGGAACTTGGCTATCCACTTAGCTCCTTCATAGAGTCGAATGTTCTTCTCTCCACAGTACTCCCTCATATAAGGAATAAGTGATTGGTCAAAAAGCAGAGTTAAGTGTATGAGTTCTTTCTCCGTTATATCTAAAACCTCGTCTTCAATTTGTCTTTTCTTAAATGTATCATGGTGAGTAACAAGAGAAGAAATGCGGGAAACCTTAAACATTCGGAACCCCCCTTTCTCTGTACAAAATCCTTGCATATACCACACAGAATTCTTCAATACTAATCGGCAAGGCTCAATGGAGAGTTCCAACGGAGTCATACCTTCAAAAGGATCTAGATATTCAAATGTAATTAAGCGGTCTTCTTCAATTGCGGTTCTAATTTGCCCCAATTCAGGTGGTTTGACAGGAGTACTTCCGAACCAAGGTGAAGGATCAATGGCTATTAGTTTATCTACCAGTCGATTTTCGTTTTCCGAGATCAAAGATTTCACTTTAGCAATGGCATTCAAGACTTCATCGCTAGAAACAGTTGAATGGATACTGTTCAATCCAAGTATTAAAACTAATATCTCCGCTTGCGTAAAGATCTTCTTCTCAAATTTGTAACGTTCCATAATACTGAAGCCCCCATTCACACCAGGGGAAGAGGTGATTGGAATTCCAGCTTTAGTAATAGTTTCGATATCTCGAAAGATAGTACGAGGAGTGACCTCAAACATTTTCGCTAATTCAGAGGAACTCACTTTTTTACGTTCTAACAAAAGTAACACTATCGATAAAATTCTTTCAATTTTCACGGAGATCCCCCAAAATTTTTAATCTAATTATGACATAATGATGTCATAGTTTCACCTGTAATATATAGAAAGTATGAAGCATTTAACAAAAGAAATGGAGAAAATGTAACTATGAAATCAATCGCTGTATTCTGTGGTTCCAAAGAAGGAAAATCTGCAATTTACAAAGAAGCTGCAATAGAACTGGGTCATGAACTAGCCAGACGCGAAATCACCCTGATTTACGGAGGCGCTATTACTGGACTCATGGGAGAAGTTGCTAATGCGGTGTTGGAAAAAAGGGGCCGTGTAATTGGAGTGCTTCCTCATTTTTTACAGACTCGTGAGATTGCGCATAAAGGTTTGACTGAACTTATTATGGTCGATTCTATGCATGAACGTAAAGCCAAAATGGCTGAATTAGCAGATGGATTTATTTCACTCCCAGGTGGGCCAGGGACATTGGAAGAATATTTTGAGATATTTACTTGGGGCCAGCTTGGCCTGCATCAAAAGCCTTGTGGTTTATTGAACGTTAATCAATACTTCGATCCCATTGTATCCATGTTTAATGTTATGGACCGGGAACGTTTCATGCAACCGAACGTTCGTGATATGGTCTTATTAGATCAAACTCCGGAAGGGATACTTAATCAATTTTCAATGTATACTGCTCCTCCTGTCAGAACGTATCTCACGGAAAAACGTACTTGATTAAAGCATTCACTAAAGAAAAGACAGC
This sequence comes from Paenibacillus sp. BIC5C1, assembly GCF_032399705.1. Classification (NCBI taxonomy): domain Bacteria; kingdom Bacillati; phylum Bacillota; class Bacilli; order Caryophanales; family Paenibacillaceae; genus Paenibacillus; species Paenibacillus sp. BIC5C1. The sequence continues at coordinate 3,713,957 of NZ_CP135922.1, read as the reverse complement.
AGTGTCCCGATGACGTGAGACTGATTTAAACAGTTTCAAAATAATTTACCTTAGTTAAGTCAAGGAAAGATCATCTTAACTTTTTACGAACAACTCTCTATTACGCTAAAGAAAAACGTTAGATCGATAAAAAAATTTAACTGTCGAGGATCAGAACATATTACCATTGAAGTCGCTATTTTAGCGGCTTTTCGTATATACAGCGGACATCAAGTCTTTTGCTGATTCAGTATCCATGTTTATAAAAAATTGATTCCTAAAAAACAGCCCCCAGCGGCTGTTTTTTGTTATGACCTGGGCGAGTACGTACGTCAATGCGAATATCGAGGATTTTACAACAAAGACTATTCAAATCAAAATCTGCTGTTGATATCTGGATGTGAAATGAATAATACCCGGGTAATATTGATTTTATTATTTTACCCGGGTATAATGATTGAGGAAGAAAGAAAAAGGAGGGATAACAATGCAGGCTTCACCTGCTCAAATAAGCTGTACTGCTTTTTTAGAGAAAGATTGTTTTGCCAAAGGCACATTACATTACGTTGTCGGAATTGTAAAAGATACCTTGGAGGACAGTAAGTTCGTACAATTGCTTATTTTTGACGATTTGACGGGTAAACCACTAGATATTGATTTTCGTGGAAACACAGCTGAGGTGCTTGAGCGATTAAACAGCCAGGCTGGACATATATCGGATACGAAAGAAAATGAACAACCCTCTCGCAGGGTTGGCCGTCCCAAGTTGGGCGTGGTGTCTGGTGAAGTTACTTTGCTTCCCAGGCATTGGGACTGGCTTAAAGCTCAACCCGGAGGGGCCTCTGTAACGCTGCGAAAACTGATTGATGAAGCTCGCCGTATGGGAGAGAACGAAAGTAAAGTTCGCGTCGCACAAGAAGCAAGTTATCATTTTATGACGGCAATGGCTGGCGATTTCCCTCAGTATGAGGAGGCTTTGAGAGCATTGTATGCCGGGAACGAGGATCTCTTTTATGGATTAATTGATGATTGGACACCTGATATCAGAGACTATATTAAAACTTTAGCCAAGGGTGCATTCATATAGGAATAGAGTTAGGAGCATTTTGGTGAAACCGCAGACTATACATCAATTTAAGGAGAATAGCACAATGAATATGTTAATAAAAGTAAACGGTATTGATCTCGCCTATGATAGCTATGGCAACGAAAAGGACGAAACCATTCTTCTGATTGCCGGGCTTGGAACCCAAATGATCCGGTGGACCGTTCCATTTTGTGAGATGTTGGCGGCGCGCGGATTTCGAGTCATTCGCTTTGATAATCGTGATACCGGCCTATCCACACACTTTAGCCATTACGCTACGTTAGATTTTGAAGCACTTGCAAAAACTCTGATGTCGGGACAGCGCCCGGATATTCCATACACGCTCAACGATATGTCTGATGATACGATTGGACTGATAGATGCTCTTGGAATACAAAAGGCACATGTCGTTGGACGCTCGATGGGCGGCATGATTGCTCAGCTTGTTGCCAGCCGATATCCGGAGCGTATTTTATCTCTTACTTCCATCATGTCAACAACAGGAAATCCCGAACTCCCACCAACATCGCCTGATGTAATGGCGTTAATGACTCGTCCGGCACCAAACCCAATGGAGGATGAAGCAGGATACTTAGCTCATAGTGTTGCTTTTGCCAGACGTATTGCCGGTACAGGTTATCCATTTGACGAGAACGAATATCATTCAATTATTCGAGAAGAGGTTCAGCGAGCTTATGATCCGGGGAGTGTAGGGCGGCAAATTGCAGCTATTGCTGTTTCTGGAGACCGGCGTCCTCAATTGGCAAAAGTAAATGTTCCATCATTAGTAATCCATGGGGTGGACGACCCTATGTTTGTCCCAGCATGCGGAAAAGACACGGCTCATGCCATCTCTGGTGCAGAATTCATGTTACTTGAAGGCATGGGACATGATCTTCCGGCACAGTTGTTTGAAACTGTTGTTGATGGAATCGTACGGACAGCCCGACGCAAACGATAGCATCATGAAAAGAAAGCTTGAGTTACGACAGGTACCCGCTTAACTGCGAACACATATATAGCCAGTTTGAAGCCGTCCCACTCTGTGGGATGGCTAAGTTGCTTTTGTCCATGTATTGACCTCAGAGTTGACAATATGAACGTGAAGCATGCAAGTTCCGCTTAACAATGAAATAACATTTTAGAGGTACAATATTCTAGAGTACATAAAATGGATTTATTATGCGGACAGAGGAGAGGTTCGATTGGAATCTACAGTAAGTCGCTCTGAATTATTGGAGAGTATATTCAAAGCTGCACCGTTTTTTGCCCAGCTCTGCCAGGAAGAAGATATTGCTCTAGCTATCGCTGATAAAGAGAAAATGATATTTTATTCGCCGGATCGCAGCAATCCGTTGGATGTAAAACCAGGTTCAATGATCTCGAAAGGTCAAGGTATAGAAATGGCGATGACGACCAGACAGATGGTCATTAAGTCTATTCCGAAAGAAGTGTTTGGCATCCCATCGCGTACGATTGCTATTCCTATAATCGATGAAAGCGATGAGGTAGTGGGCGCGATTGCGTTCGGAGTTAGCTTGGCTAGGCAGTCCAAGCTGTCCGACTTGGCAGAACTGCTCGTCTCGGCTAATACACAAATTACGTCAAGTATGAGCAATTTGCTGGAAACGTCCAAAGAGCTTCGGGAAGCACAGGAATCGATGAGCAAGTCAGCGGATCAAACGAAGAAAGAAGTTCTTGAGACAATGAAGATAACTGATTTGGTAAAAAAGATCGCCTCGCAGACAAACATCATTGGACTTAATGCTGGTATTGAAGCGACACGTGCAGGCAGCGCAGGTAGAGCGTTCCAAGTGGTAGCTAACGAAGTGCGCAAGCTTGCCGGCGATAGTGTGAATGCGGTACAGCAAGCCGAAGAGCGTATCGGCCGCATGAGGGAGAAGGTTGAGACTATTCTCTCCAAGACCTCCACGGTCGATGCGACGGTGCTGCGTCAGTCTGTTGAATTCAAGGGAATTGAAGAGACGTTAGCCAGTCTAAATGATTTGTCGAAACGCTTACTGGAAGCTTCGAGATATTTTTAAGTAAACTAGGGAAGTTTTTGGTCTTGCGGCTTCTATGAAAAATATTGTTTTCTAGATAGCGTATCCATCAGACAATACCATATTCAAAAAGACCCCCAATCAAATGAGTTGATTGGAGGTCTTTTTGTTTCATTGAACAATCCGGCTCGGTTTTAGAACTTATAAAGTGTTCGGAGCCACCGGTACGGCTATCTTGGTTAGTGTGATGAGCAATGGGGCTGAGAAGTTCATGAAAAGTGCTGAGAACCCAAGTGACACATCGCTTGTACCATTTGCAATGACTGCCCGTGTGCATGATGCTCTCATTTTCGGGATGATTATTGCGCTTGTCTGACGGGTGTTTTCTTCTTCCTCATTTCATCCAACTTGTTAAAAATAAGTAAGAGAACTATTCATGAACGCTCAGTGCTAAGTGACAACAAGTGTTTTAGATTGTCATCAATAAATTGATTATCAGCACGGTTGATTCCACGACCGGCAAAATGGCCCCATATCGATTGGATTGGTTTCAAGGCAGCATTAGGTATACGCTTAGCTTCGTATTCATTATCGTCCGCTGTACAGAAGAGATCCGTGCTTCCCGGCATGATACAGGCAAGAGCTTTTATGCTCTGAAGTGCATTATCAAAATCTCCGTTATAGGAGGGGTTTGCACTGATATCTGCATGTTGGCCTGTCCATAACATTGCAAGAACATTATGAGGATCCATATTCATAAAGCTATCTTCCCAGACACCAGCTACAAAATCCTCCAAAGTGTCAAATCCCATCTCACGGTAAAGCTCTTCTCTATAAAATGCATGTGATAGTCCCCATCCCGCATACACCCGACCAACCGCACGCATGTCTGTAGAACTTAGTTGGTTTAATTTACTAGAATCGAAGCCGACTGCAGATAGCAGCGAAGCTTTCACGCCTTCCAGGACCACAAATGTGTGAGGCCAAGGTTTGGCGATGCCTCCGAAAGGTGCGATTCGTTCGACCATCTCCGGGTAACTTGCCCCCCATTGAAATGCCTGAATGCCGCCCATCGACCACCCGACGACGAGAGCAATCTTTTGAATGCCGAATTTTTCGGTCAGCAGTTGGTGCTGGAATCGAACGTTATCATAGATGGTTACCTGTGGAAAGTTAGCCCGATCGAATGGAGGAGGCGTGTTACTGGGAGAGGAAGATAGCCCATTGCCCAGCAAATTGGGAACGATAATAAAATATTTCTCTGGATCGATTGCCATCCCGCTGCCAATGAGCCATTCATTCTGAACATGCTGATCCCCAAAAGCCGTTGGATAGACAATAACATTATCCTTCTGTACATTTAATTTTCCGTATGTTTTATAAGCAAGAAAAGCATCTGGTAACGTCACTCCTGATTGTAAGAGTACATCACCCAAATTAAAAATTTCATAGTCCATCGTATAGTCGCTCCCTTCAAAATGAAATCACATGTTCACTGTGATCTCTTGTGCTCAGTATAGAGCTATGATACTCTCAATAAAAGTGAATATAATTCAAGATAGTATTCAATAAAATTGAAAGATGAAGGGGGGCATTGGATGGAATTACGTCAACTGAATACGTTTTGTACGGTTGCAACAACATTGAATTTCACGCGGGCAGCAGAAGTGCTGAGCTACGTTCCTTCCAACGTCACGATGCAAATTAAAGCCTTGGAAGATGAGCTAGGAGTTCGCCTCTTTGATCGGTTAGGCAAGCAACTCGCGCTCACAACTGCGGGTAAACGCTTTTTAACACACGCCCAAGGCGTTCTTGAAAAAATGGACGAAGCTCGTAGTGCTGTCCATGATAATGAACTTCTAAGTGGTACCTTAACAATAAGTGCGAATGAGGTGATTTGTTCCTACCGGCTTCCACCTGTCTTTCAACGGTTTCGTTCGCAGCATCCGGGAGTTCGTCTAATCTTCCGCTCAGTTCCGAATCAAGAGCTCAAGCAAACACTCTTTGAGGGAACCACGGATATTGTTTATATGTTGGATGAACCCATTCGTTCGAGTGGACTTTCCGTGGAACCTTTGCTGGAAGAACATTTCCGATTGTTAGCTGCTCCAGATCACCCACTCGCTAGACGAACTGTGCTGCAATTGGAAGATTTTCATGAAGAAGTGTTCCTGACGAATGAGAAAGGTTGTCCATATCGAACGATGTTTGATCGGTCATTTGAGAAAGAGGGCATTGATAGCATCACGTATCTAGAGTTTCAAAGTGCTGAAGCCATTAAACAATGTGCAATTTCAGGAATCGGTATTGCCTTTCTTCCTGAGATCGTCGCGGAATCTGAAATTGAACGCGGTGAACTTGTTGCCCTCCCATGGCAAATTCCGGACTTGCGGGTATATACGCAAATGTTGTGGCACAAAGACAAGTGGCTTTCACCAATCATGTTATCTTTCATTGAAGCAACCAGGGGAGTTTTTGGTTCACAGAATGAGAATAAACTGTAAGCCTATGTATAAATGAGGCATATAGCAGGCAGCGTTTAGCACACGTGGTTAAGGACGGTAGCACCCATTCGTCTACTTTATCTTTTGATTTTTAACCTTGAACACAAAAAAAGTCCCCTCTACAACTACAGTATTAGACTGATGTTTTATTGAACTTAACCAGTTAGACATGCAAGCAACAGTTCAACTCCAGAAGCCGTAGTAAAACAAATAGCCGCGGTTTTCGGGGTATTTGTGCGGTAAGGAAATATCCGAGAAATAGTAATTACGAATATTTGGGAAGTGTTACATTTATAATTTTGAGAGGGAGGGTTACAACTGATGGGAAAATCCACAATCTGCTCCATGCAAAGTCTATTCTATAAACAACGGCGGTTGTTTGTATGGAGCAAGAACGAATGATATTTAAACCGCTGAATCATCTCTGGTATGATGTTTACTGTTTATAGAATGACTTTGCTCCCTTAAATTTTTTAAAAAAAGTTTTAAGGAGCAGAGCTATCATGAAATATGTAAATGCAGACACTATCTTTCCGGAAGAGTTGCTAAAAGAAATTCAGAAGTACATTCATGGCCACATGGTTTATGTCCCGACCCCTGAAAAATTGCACAAAAAATGGGGAGAAAAATCGGGGAGTAGAGAACAGCTAAGTCTAAGAAATGAAACGATCCGTCAAACATATTTCAATGGAAAGTCGATCGATGAACTCTCGGAAGAATTCGGTCTTTCCTACGAAAGCATTAAGAAAATCATTTACTCTAAAAAATAGATTCACTTGTAAGTCACATCGAGCTTTCCGATGTGGCTTTTTGTGTAGAATTTAATTCTGAATCAAATTAAGTATATTTTCAATCAGCACCTTTTGTTACCATTAAATTAAAGGGGAGAGGTTATATGGATAAAAAGATTAAACTACTATACACACAAGATATATTGAGACAGTCCGCGCAATGTTTTGGAATACGTGAAGACTCAATTTTCGAATTAAATGGGTTTCAAAATTTCGTTTATTCCGGGGTAATTGGAAATCGAGAAGTTATTTTACGAATTGCCCATGTCACACATCGGAATGAATTATTAACCAGAGCGGAACAAGAGTTTATCACGTTCCTGGCTGATCGCGGAATGAAAGTAGCGAAGCCCATTCAGTCTTTATCAGGGGATTTTATTCATATAATTGACGAATCCTTTGTTGTGACAGCTTTTGAGAAAGCACCCGGCAGAAATGCAGTAATAGCCGAGGAGAGCAATACGTTTTATGAGAATATCGGTCAAATGGTCGGGAAAATACATAAGTTTTCACTTCATTATTCGTCCCAACATTCACGCTATGAATGGAATGATAATGCCCTATTAGCCTCATTTAAGAAGTATTGTCCGTTAGAATTACACGATAACTTTGATCGTTTAATTACTGAGGTTAGCGCTTTACCCAAGGAAAAAGATACGTACGGTCTTATTCATGGGGATATCAGCCCTGGCAATTATCTTAATGATGGGGACAAAGCCTTTGTTATTGACTATGACGATGCGGAATATAGCTGGTTTGTTTCTGATATCGCTACACCATTATTTTATGAAATCCCTATTCCGTGGGTTGTGTCTGGAGATGTAAGAAAGGAGATTGCAAAGCGTTACTATTGCAATTTCTTAAACGGCTATTGTAGGGAAAACACCGTGAGTCAAGGTTGGTTAAACAAAATCCCATTATTTATTAATTTAAGGCAAACTAGAGTTTTAGCCGCATTCTATAGAAGCAGAGATTTTAACGCTCCTGATTGGAGCGAATGGGATGAGCAAGCCCGACGCTTCTATTATGAAAATTTGTTAAATAACACTTCCTATATTGATATGGACTTTTTGTGTTAACGGGTACGATAATTTAACAAAGGCAGAAAAAGAAGGGCCATCCCACAAAGGATGGACTTTAAACTTGCCGTTACAGACAGCGCCGAGAACCGTAATAAGTGTGATTCAAATTAACAGCATAGAACCTTAGAGTTATAGATTCTCAGCAATGCAGCTACGGCAACGATAAGAATATGAAATTTAAGGAAGATATTTCCATATGATTCGATGATCGAAACTTTTCGGTTAACTGGGGAATTGGATAGGGACGGGGATTATGTTTATCCATTGTAACCATCCTTTTTGAGATATGAAGTAAAATGATCAGTTATTGACTGCATGGTCAATAACTGATATATTAATCCCATGAGCAGACCAAGAGAATTTGATGTTGATCGTGTATTACACCAGTCTATGGAAGTGTTTTGGAATCAAGGCTTCAAAGCAACTTCTTATGAGGACCTTACGCGTACTACAGGAGTTAAAAAGCAAAGTTTGTACTGTGTTTTTAAAGATAAGCGATCGTTGTTCCTGAAGGCACTGGCACTTTACCGTGAACAGGTTATAGCGAAACTGAAGGAGATTGAAGCCCTAGATTCGTCTCCAGGTGATAAACTGGATGCATTACGATATTCCCTTTTAGACGATGAAACTGGCTGCCAAGGGTGTCTAATTGTGAATGCATCACTCGAATTCGGAACAGATGACGAGCAGGTCACACGTGAAGCTGAGCTCATGGTAGAAGAGGTTCAACTGGTATTAGAGAAGATCATAAGTAGTGGTCAGAAACAACAGTTAATTTCCAACCGGTATACGAGTATAGAGCTTGCATCTTATCTAAATAACACGATTTTTGGTGTGAGAGTTATGGAGAAATCAGGTTCATCCCGTGAACAGATCGAGACGGTTCTGCGTACTTCATTTGGCATGATCATGTCTTGATCTTTTTTTGTGAAATTCTTGACTTCGAAGTCAAAAATGATTAAAGGCGGATTAATGCACCACGAAACCTTGAAGGAGGTGGGGTTTTTCGATAAAAATCGTGTATTGATTCATTTGGAAGTAACGTCTAGCTGTTAACCAGGCTGGTTGCTGTTTAACATCTCCTAGGTCAAATTATATAAAACGAAATATGTGGAGGTTATTATGAATTATTCTCAATCCGTAGAAGCATTGTTCCAACCTATAGAGTTAGGTCACTTGAAGTTATCCAATCGGATCGTGATGGCGCCGATGACGCGTCAATTTTCTCCGGAGGGTATCCCGGGTTCGAATGTTGCGGGCTATTACCGCCGCAGAGCTGAGAACGCAGTGGGGCTTATTGTGACGGAAGGGACGATAATTAATCACCCGGATGCATCCAATCAAGCCAATGTGCCGCACTTTTATGGCGAAACTGCAATGAATGGTTGGGCACATGTTGTATCTGAAGTACATGAAGCTGGCGGTCGAATTATTCCGCAGATCTGGCATATGGGAGCCAAAGGTCATGTTAATGATTATTCGGAAGCTGAGATTACTACTATCGTTCAGGAATTCGCACAAGCAGCTTCAGAAGCGAAACGCGTTGGGTTCGATGGTGTTGAAATCCATGGAGCACACGGCTATCTGATCGACCAATTCCTGTATGAGAAAACCAACTCTCGTACGGATCGTTACGGTGGAGATATGATGGCTCGCACACGTTTTGCAGTTGAAGTGATTGAGGCTTGCCGTGAAGTAGTGGGACCGGAATTTCCGATTGTACTGCGTTTATCTCAGTGGAAGACAGATGATTATCAGGCTAAATTGGCTGAAACACCGGAATTACTGGAGCAGCTTCTAGCACCGTTGGTTCAAGCCGGAGTCGATATCTTCCACTGTTCCACACGCCGTTTCTGGGAGCCAGAATTCGAAGGGTCTGATCTGAATTTTGCAGGATGGACCAAAAAACTGACTGGCAAACCGACAATCACCGTTGGATCGATTGGTCTTGATGGTGACTTTACAAGTCTGTTCACAGAAGGTAAAGGCGCAAGTAACGTCGGTATCGATGGATTGGTACAACGACTTCAGAATGATGAGTTTGATCTGGTTGGTGTAGGACGTGCTCTTCTAGTCGACCCTGAATGGGCTAAAAAAATTCAAGAAGGACGTACCGATGATCTGGTTCCATTTACGAGAGAGGCACTGACCGTACTTACTTGATTGCAGTTATACTCATTGGCATCGATAATCTCTAGACGAATAAAATCTTCATAATTGTTTCAATTAATAAGACATAACACAACCTAAAATCAACACCTTTCAATAAACTAGGTTTGTTAGCACCATGGTGGCTTCGACCTGAAATTTTATCAGTTTTCAAATATGCGATGCTGGCCTTGTTGAAACAACAGAAAACGTTAGCTTAATAAAACCAAGAAAGCAGCTGACCAACGTGATCAGCTGCTTTTGGTTCAACTAACGGACACAGAATAGGTGAATTGTGGTGGTCCCACATCGGCACGCAAAAATCTAGGCTACCCGCAGCGAGGTGTTCGTGGGGGTTGCCTAGTTTTGTTGCGGTTACAAGCTGTAATCAATATCTTCGTAAGCGCCTGTGAGGGCGTTTATGTACACGTGAGTAACGCCTTCGATTCCATTGACGAAAAATGCGTATACAAGCTTGCTGTTGTGGATCTCCAGCTTTGGCTTACCTGAGACGTTTACTTTTGGACCGAGATTCTCAGAGGCTTGCTTCGCTGTCAGTTTCGGGTGAAGTGGAAAGGTTTTATTGTAATTGTAAAAATAATTATACGCATTAAAGCTCTTTAACGCACCAGTACGGCGATCAAACTCCCATAAGACTTGCATCTGCGGAATGGAAACTTGCTCCCGAACCGGAATATAAGTGATATGAATTGAGGTACCTTGTATTTCTTTAGCTACTATTGTCAGACGTTCGTCAGACCAACGCGCCATCCAGGTTTCTGCAACCGCGATAGCCTGCTTTAAGTCCATAGATTGCTCCAGAGCTCCTTCTTCGGAAGTCGAGCCGTCGCGTGTCACTTGGAGCACATGTCCGCTTTTACTCAGTGTTGCAATATAGGAGCTGGTTGGTTTTCCAGCGGTGTCTGATAATTTGAAATCCATGACTTCTCCTAATTGGGGGCTGCTCCCGCCTGAGACCATGTTGACGATTTGCTTACCTGCTCCTTTATTCCAAGCTTCTCCCATGAAGATTTTCGCTTTTGCCGCAAGCTCCGTAGCCTTATAAGTGGTTTCACTGGCGAAAACGGTTCCTGGCTTCGGAGGTGCGTAAGGATTCTGATTGTACAGGAACTCGTTAAAGGCTTTATTGCCGTACGTGGAGACCGAGTCGAGTTGAGACAAGGCCTCTTCCATTTCGGTCGAGATCCGTTCTATATCCGATAAAGAAATATCATCGCCTTTCTCTCTCATCAAATCAAGATACGGTAGGGCTGTCCTTGCGAACTTTCTCAGACGCTGAATTTGGTCTAATTGATCCGGGTTGAGCGAAATTTCCCTCTCGTTAGCGGGATAGGCCAAGTAGCGACTGCCGTTCGTGATAAACGATTCGTACGCTGGCCAAGATTGAAAGTTCGTTGTAGCGGATGCACTCCTTACTAATTGCAATATAAGATTAGCATTTTCAATCGCAGATTGAAGTGCTGCTTGCCGATCTGCAAACGTAGGTGCCGCAAGGGACTCCGCAAGCGCATAGTCGAAATTGCCCAAGTAGATCGATTGCATATGCGACCAGTATTGCGTATTGCGCTGTTGTTGCTGCTCCCATTGTCGATTATTCTGATGTTCCGTATAACTCAAATACGTGCCCGCTAGTGTCGTCGCGCAAAGCAGACCAATGATGGATTTAGTGAGAACTTTCATGTCTATTAAAACTCCCATCTTTGTCTTGATAATGCTTATCCACTTTAACAAAGAAGAGAACACAGTTTAATAAGTAAATATTACCAATAAAAGAAATTGAGCAGATGAAGGATCAGTCTTCTTCCGGTGTTGCATTCAGATACAACTTTGATGAGCGCAATTCATCCAGTAGCATTGTGTATTAACTCTTAAATAAAAAAAACGCTCATCCGACGGGTGAGCGGTTTTTAAGTGTTTTTGTCCCATGGTGAGGACAAGAACACTGTGTCATTTCGGTTTAGTTAATTATCTAAATAGTATCATGATGTAGATCATCTGGCGAGATAGAAGCACAGGAGCGCGGGAACATCTATATTGAATGCGAATTACATAATGATTTTATACGGAGTATTAGTACAGGGAATTGAAGCAAGAGAGTGTTTTGGATAATTCGTTTTCGTTACCTTTAGAACGGATCAAAAGCGAACCAGAGGTGCTTGCTTCCAATTGACCGGTTTTACTATGTAGAAAGCTGAATTCTGGCGAGGAGAAATTCAACGAGAGTATGTGGGAAATTTAATTAAATTAGGACATTTGTTAATGGAAAATCATGGACTTAAGCCCTGATGGGAGAAGGGAAAGATGTTTGCGTGAACAGCAAGGAAACCAACGGTGCTTCGTACGAAAGTGTGACAGATCAGCAGCTTCAGGATCAGTTGAAATATTATAAAGAACGAGCTCCAGAGTATGATGACTGGTGGTACCGTCGAGGCACATTTAATCAAGGAGACGAAGCCAACCAAATCTGGTTTGATGAGATCAGTACGATTAAGGATGCTTTTAAAGCTGAACATTTTCATGGTGACTTTCTTGAACTTGCGGCGGGGACTGGCACTTGGAGTAGTCTGTTCTTAAAAGAAGCCCTTATATTGACCATTGTAGACGGTTCAGAAGAAATGCTTTCGCATAATCCGGTAGTATCTGACCCCAATGTAAGAACGATCATTGCAGATCTTTTCAGTTGGTCTCCGGATCAGTTATACGATTCAGTTGCTTTTACTTTTTGGATATCTCATTTACCCAGAGAGAGACTGACGAACTTCTTCACCATGGTATCACGCTGTTTGAAGCCTGGAGGGAAAATGTTCTTTATCGACGATCGAGAAGTAGAAGGAACCCGTGAGTCTCATGTAGTGGGGACAGCTGGGCAAACGATGGTTCGGAAGCTTAATAATGGTAATCATGCTACTATAGTGAAGAATTTCTTTGGCGATAAAGAGATTGAGCAAATTGCTGCTAGTGTGGGAATTGAATTGCATGTCCAATACACCCCTAAGTACTTTCAGTATGGGATAGGGTCCAAAACGGTCTAAAGCAGCAATCCCATACTTAATAAAGTAATCACTAAACTAACGAAGCACGTTAGTCAACAAATAAAGGAGCAGTATCGCCGGGGGCGGCTGCTCCATTTTTTATTACGCTAATAGGCTTTTGTTGATCCAGTAGTGCTCATGCTTACCAAATTGAACAAAATAGCTAGCCCAGAGAACAACTTACCAGCGATTGCCGGCATTTGCCCTCCAAACCCTATCGTCGAGCAGATGGTTCATTGTAACTTTGCAAGCCGGCATCGCGCAAAGTTCTTCCGACATAGCCTAACTCTCGACGTGCAGCGGCATCGTTGACGGTGAACTCACGCCCAATCATGCGTATCATCGAGCGTGAAATCGGCGGATCGCCGTCTTTCCGCGTGACGGTCCAGATCGTGTCGAACAGCCGGCCAATGGTAGAGATGAACCAGTAGGACAGCGAACGCATCTTATCGATGGACAAGCCCTGCAAGTTCGCAAGCGAGGCGACGAACTCGCGGAAAGTCTGCTCTTCCTGGTCTTTGATGAAGAAGGCATGACCGCCTTCTCCGCGTTCAAGAGCGCATTGTATGGCTTCAACCACATTGTCTACATGGCAGGTTGAAAAAGGGTAATCGCCGCGGTCGATGAACGCGAACTGTCCAGATCTGACTGCTTCGGGAAGCGCTCGGCTAAACGGATCACCAGGCCCCCAGATAGCCGGTGGGCGAAGCGCGATCGTACGAAATCCGGGTTTGTTGGCTGCCAGAACCAATGAGTCTGCCCGTGCCTTGCTCGCCAGATAGGCGGAGAAGTGGTTCGGGAAAGTCTGCGCGCTTTCATCAGCGTTGCAGATGAGCGTACCGCCGTTATCCATGTGGATCCCCGCCGCGCTGATGTAGACGAATGTCTTCGCACAGGCGGACTCGGCTGCCTTCAGCAAGGCTGCGGTGCCTTCGACGTTGGTACGAAAGAAGGGTTCGCGAGGTCCTGAAAAGCGGAAAAGGGCGGCTGCATGTACAACCGCATCGATCTCCGGTAACACGAATGGCTTGCTGCTTTCGAGATCGGCATAGACCGGCGTCGCACCCATGGCCTTAAGTTTGGCATGAAATGATACGGAGCGAGTGAGGGCGAAAATCTGGTGACCATCCTCCACGAGCTTCGGAATCAGGCGGCCGCCGAGCAGGCCGGTGCCTCCTGTGACGAGAATTTTCATTGTAATCGTCCTTTCGGTTCGGAATTCAGGATAGACCGCATGGCTCCGACGGATTGATGGTATAGCTCAACCGACTCGTCTCCCGTCAAAACCAGACTCATGCCGAACAATCGATCATCGTACTGTGGAGCGCATCCTTCATAGAGTTTTCCTTCTCTCCATCTTTTGATTATTTATCTAGCGATCTTAGCAAAGTGCTCCAGAGTACGAACCAATTGGGCTGTATAAGACATTTCGTTATCGTACCAAGCTACGGTTTTCACCAATTGCTGGTCACCGACAGTCAGAACTTTCGTCTGCGTGGCGTCGAAGAGCGAACCTAATGTGATGCCTTTGATATCGGAAGATACAATTTCGTCTTCCGTGTAGCCGAAAGTTTCTGGATCGGAAGCTTCTTTCATAGCAGCGTTAACTTGCTCTACCGTTACCTTAGTATTCAAAACGGCAACGAGTTCAGTCACAGAACCTGTTGGCACAGGTACACGTTGAGATGCCCCATCCAGTTTGCCCTTCAGTTCCGGAAGAACCAGGCCAATGGCTTTTGCGGCACCTGTGGAGTAGGGTACGATGTTCTCCGCTGAGGCGCGCGCAGCTCGGAAATCGCCTTTTGGATCCGGAGCGTCAAGCGTGTTTTGGTTACCCGTGTATGCGTGAATGGTCGTCATCAGCCCGGATTGAATACCAAACTTGTCGTGCAGAGCTTTAGCCATAGGGGCCAGGCAGTTGGTTGTGCAAGAAGCGCCGGAAATGACGGTTTCCGTTCCGTCCAGTGTGTCATGGTTCACGTTGTATACGATGGTTTTCATGTCGCCTGTAGCAGGAGCGGAAATGACGACTTTCTTCGCTCCGCCTTTCAGGTGAAGCTCGGCCTTTTCTTTTGTAGTGAAGAAGCCTGTACATTCGAGAACAATATCAACGCCAAGCTCTCCCCAAGGAAGCTCTTCAGGATTCCGCTTAGCCAAAACCTTAACCTCTTTGCCGTTTACTTTGAAGGTTCCGTCATGGACTTCAATGACACCATGAAAAGTGCCTTGCGTCGTATCATATTTGAGCAGATGAGCTAACATTTTAGCGTTCGTGAGGTCGTTAATCGCTACAACCTCGACGCCTTCCACATCTTGAATTCGGCGAAAAGCGAGTCGTCCGATCCGTCCAAAACCGTTTATACCAACTTTTACAGTCATTAAAAAATCCCCCAATAAGTTTTGTTTATTTCAATAAGCGAATGCCAGTAATGCAATAAAAATGGGCCAGCGCTATTTCATTCTAGAATGGCCTGTTGTATAATGTATAAAGAGACCGATCGGTATCTTTATATTAGCATGATATTAGTGAATTGCAAGGCGAAAATTGAATAATTCATTTAAAACAAAAGAAATAAAAAAAGCTTTATACGGAGGAACTCATGAAAAAAGGGGACAGAACACGGGAACATATCATTATGAAATCGGCTGAAATTTTCAATCAGAGAGGATATGCCGGTACATCGCTAAACGATATTATTGCCGACACAGGAATTAAGAAGGGGGGCATCTATCGACATTTTGCCAGTAAAGACGAGATAGCGTTGGAAGCTTACAATTATGCTGCCAGTATGGTCGCCAGTAAATTTTCTGAAGCGGTCGATCAAGAGCAGTCTGCAACAGGAAAGTTGGTTGCTTTTTTTCGTGTCTATGAGAATGTCGTCAACGATCCCCCATTTATTGGCGGATGTCCCATGCAGAATACAGCTGTAGAAAGTGACGATACTCATCTGGAGCTTTGTGGTCAGGCAAAGCAAGGGATGCATAACTTCTTGGATATGATGAAGAGTATTATTCGTGACGGCATTCAAGCTGGAGAGTTTAGGGAGGATCTGGATGTGGATGCGCTAGCATCATTTGCATTTTCCTTGTTGGAAGGAGGGATTTTACTCAGTAAGTTGGATGGGGATAACAAGCACATGCTGATGAATATAAAAATCTTCTCGTCCTATTTGCAGCAATGCTGCTTAAAGATCGGTTAATCTGGCGGACTGCACATCGGAATAGAGCTAGGCATCATCGATGACTCCTTGCGGAAGGGTTCTGGGCGTATGGCGATATTCAAGCCGCTTCCAACGTCTATGTAGAAGGTTTACTTGCAACGAAATAGTGGTTACTAGAGAGCGCCTAATCAGGTGCTCTTTATTTTTTCATTTTGTACACGATGATTTAATTTATATAGACAGCTATTCTTATGCCGCAGCTCATCTCTATCTTTCTATATACGTGTAGAGAAAAATACGACTTATGTTTCCGGTTATTTATTCCACCATTCGCAAATATATAGTGTTTATTTCGGTGGCTAGACTCTAAATGCATCATAGATTAAGATTATTTTAGATTAATAAATCAATCTCATCCAGCCGAAATTATTATTATTAAATTCAAAAATATCCTTTTCTCGAAACGCAAATATAACTCAGATAGGTGTGCATCATTATTAAGATTTTAAGAGCGTACATAACGCAGTCCCCTTTAGAGTTGGCGGTGTTCATTGAACTGTCTATTATACTTGCAGAAATGGTGCATCGTGAACACGAGCGGAATAGGATAATTGGATACCTTAGTCCTGACCATATCAGCGTACAGTGGGAGGGGAAAACTGCTCATGTATCCTGGCATACGGAAAGTCATGCAGCTTATCATTCTCCCGAGCAATTTGGACGATTCAATCTCGTGCCGAATGAACGCAGTGATCTTTACGCATTAGGTGTTATTCTCTACGAGTTGTTAACCGGACAATTGCCTTTTCATGCTGACAATGATGAAGACTGGGGTACCGTACATACCCGCAAGGTACCTCAATCTTTATCCGATATTCGACCGAGTTTAGACGAAACGTTGCAAGCTATACTGATGAAACTACTTGCCAAATCACAGGTGGAGCGTTATCAGAGTACATATGGTGTGCTTGAAGATCTGAAGTTGTATCAGAATATGATGATGGATAACGATAGAGCGTTTAAGCCATTGGAAGTGGGACGTTTGGATAAAATCCGTACGCTTTCCCTATCGGAATCGTGGTATGGACGTATTGCTGAAGTGATGCAAATGGAGGCTGGGCTGGAGCAGGCTTTTCAAGGAATGAATGCCTTTCGTTGGGTGCTAGGCAAAGAAGGAACGGGTAAAACGGCGCTTGTCCATAGAATCGAACAACACGTCGTTCGACATGGTGGCCGGATGATCACTATGAAAGCGGAACTTTCCCAAAAAAATATTCGATGTGGGCCGATCCTTCAGGGAATGCGGGAATGGGTCTATCAACTGTGGAGTGAGCCGGTTGAAATCATTACACGTCTGAAAGCCAAACTACAAGCCGGTTTCGGTCCAGAAATGCAGGTGATCGTCTCCTGCTGGCCTGAGGCCAAGCTGTTGTTCGACAACGATGTGAAGGTAGCACATATCTCGGACGATGCGAAGGTCTGGGAACGGTTTGAAGAACTTCTGCCCGACTTGATCTGTTGTATGGCTGAATGCAAGCCACCGTTTGTGCTATTTATGGACAATCTGCAGTGGGTCGACAATGGTACACAAGAGGTAATTCGTGAACTTGCATTATCACAAAAAGCGCATGGATTATTCCTAATTGGGGCTTATCGTACGGAGGAGTTGATCACTTCCACGGGGGATGTAACGAATTTTGATCAAAAGGAATTGCTGGCTTGGTTAACCTATAGATGCCGTGCCAATCCTGAGGAACAAGTGACTCTGCCACCGCTGGCTTATGAGGATGTGAGGCAGTTGATCTCTGATGCTCTATATGAGAAATCCGGTCGCATTCAACTTCTGGCGCGGTCTGTCCACGATCAGACAGGTGGTAATCCCGGCTCGGTTCGTCTCTTGCTGGAGGGATGGATAAAGGAGAACAGACTACGTTTTGATGAAAGACGACGTCAGTGGGTATGGGACTCTGAAATAACCCGGCAACTAGGCAGGTCCGAAGAACATCTGCGTTTGCTGGAGGTAGGCTTCTCCAAGCTCAAGGAAGATCGTAAGGAGTTCTTGGCTATGGCGGCCGCAATTGGTCCGGTATTTCAGTTAACACTCTTGGCCGAAGTGTGCGGCATATCAGTGGATATGGTATTCCTTATTCTTCAAGAGGCGGAAGCTGAAGGGTTTATTTATCGGGAAGACGAAGCAGAGCAAGAAGATGAACAGGATTTGATCTATGTGTTTGTCCATGAATTCATTCACCGAATGGTATATGCCTTCGATTCAGGACGCAATATCCACCGACACCGGGTAATTGGACGGTTCCTACTGGATCGCACTCAGAAGTCACACGATGACCTGTCAAGAACAGCGATTGATCATCTGAACCTGGCAGCTTCGGCATTATCAGACCAAGAAACGAAGCAATTGATCGAGTACAATCTTCAAGCGGGACAAGAGGCGTTGGCAGCGGCGCGCTATGCAAAAGGGAAGTATTATGCCGAAAATGGGCTTCATCTGCTGGCAACATGCAAGGCGGAAGTACCAGGTACACTCGATGTCGAGTTGCAGTTGGTATTAGCATGGACGGAGTATATGGGTGGCAATAGCGCACGGGCGAAAGAACTGTTGGTGGACTTGCACCAAAACAGCGATCGACTGAGCCGATCGGAGCGACTCAAAATCTGGGCACCTTTGATACAATTCCATGCATTCGTGGACAATGAGACTGCGGTTCAATTTGGAATGGAGGCGCTAGGCTCGTACGGTTGGAAGCTTGGGAAGAAGAGTTCCCTGTTGTCTATCGCCAAGGAAGTGGCCTCGACCGCGGTCCTCTTACATCGAAAACGGGAGAAGCACCTTCTGCTGTCCAACCCGCTTGACGAGGAGTATGAGGATTATGAGGAATTATGCCATTTAATGGAGCTGTTGTTTCTTCCATTGCTTACACACGATGCACGATCGCTACTGGAATTGTATGCCCGATTTATTCGTCATGGGTTGCATAAAGGGGTAAATGAGTCGCTAGCATCAATGATCGGAGGATATGAGCTGATTGTGCAAAGGACATTTCCGAGCTTTGCTCGAACGACTCCGATTGCTGAGGGGGTGTTTCTGCAGATCGCGAACACCTCTACATTGAGGAAAAAGCATGTATTTACTTTTCTGAGCGGAATGATCAAGCAAATGGACAGTCCTTTGGAATCTTCTATTGTCCTGTTCAATGCGATGCGTCAAGGGATGGAAGCGGGCGATCATGACTTTGCTAATTCCGCCTTGATTTTTTGTGTTATGGGTAATCATGGGAATGCATATGTCCTAAATGAATTGCTCCGATACTTTGAGGAGAACATGCGGCAGATTGCCGACGACAATATTCTGGAAATGATGCGGCTGACGAGTAGTTACACAGCAGTGCTGCAAGACGATTCTTTGATCGACAGTTTTGTTTCTATTCCACTAGTGTCGACTGGCAGTGAATTGGATCACCAGGGAGAGGACAACTATAGCTGCGGTTGTCGGCTCGAGGTGGCGTTGCTGTCGGGCAGGTACAAGGAAGCGCTGTATTGGTCGCAGCGAGGAAGGGGAAACGAATTTCATTTGGATTGGATGCGAGTTCGCAAACAACGTGTTTACGAGAGTTTGGCATTAGCTGGATTTTATTTTGAGACGAATAGGGAGGATCGTAAGCGGATTCGGAAGACCATACGCGCGCAATTGCGATTGATGAAGAGTTGGCGAGGATTTCTAGACAGTAAGTCCTCCGCATATTTGCTAATCAAAGCAGAGGGTGAACGGATTGCAGGGAATTCGTTGGGCGCCATGCAACAATATACGGCTGCAATTAAGCGAGCGAGAACAGAGAAATACGTATTGCTGGAAGCCATTGCTTGCGAACGGCTTGCTGTATGTTATCAAGATGAACTGCTCAGCCGATCCGGAGCGGCAATTACGATGATGGATGCTTGTGCGGCATACGCCGAATGGGGAATCACCTCCAAAGTAACTCAAATTAGAAGCAGACACGCTGAGTTGCTGGACCCGGTTTACAAACGATATGAGGGTCCCGTATTACAGGAGCGAGCACATATGACTCAAACCATCACAGAGTTAGCTTGGGAGAACAGCCCCAAGCTAGGTGAAGGTTCGAAGAGCGAAGAGCAATTCGAGCTTTTACAACGAATCATCAATGGGCTAGCACAGACGAGTAAGGCAGACTGGAAGTTAAATCTCTTAAAAACAGCTCTAAGACAAACCGGAGCAGAGCGTGGTCTGTTGTTGAAGCGTCAAAATAATGAGTTCATTATTGAAGCTAACTCTTCTTACTGGACTGATAAGGAAAAAGAAGCCGACCTGTATGCGGAGAGCGTCTTACGTCATACAGCGATGACGGCGAAACCGCTAATTCTGCATGACGCGCTTCAGAGTTTTTGGGTGAGGGATACTTATATTGCAACAAGAAAACAGAGGTCGATTCTGTGTATGTCAATTGATTTTCCGGGAGAACAAGCTTCCTATCTACTATACTTGGAAAATCGACAGATGCCGGGCGTGTTCACAAGGAGGGATATTCAGATGTTGGAGCTTATAGCGACACGGATCATATATCTCAAGCTGCTGGAAGAAGAATCTGCGGATAGAACATTCCCGAAGGTTTTCGAAAGTAACACTTCATCCGTGGTGCCTATTCTCATTCAACCGGGGATGAACTGAACCACTGACAGAACGAGAAACGGAAATTATAGTTGCGATAGCAAAAGGCTTGTCGAACAGAGAGATTGCCGATCTCTTTGGTATCGCAGAGACGACGGTCAAGACACATACTTCTAGAATATACGGCAAGTTAGGTGTAAAACGGCGTGGACAAGCTGTCGTACGTGCCAGAGAGTTACAATTAATAGAGTGACAAACAAGGAAGCGAGCCTGAAAGGGCCGCTTCCTTGTTTTTTTCAAACAGATAACAAATCGAGTTCTTTGGTCATTCCGTATTGTAGAAAGGAAGAAGTCTTAGAAATGCACAAAAATGGGTCCGATTAATTTCTGTATCAAACTTTTTTTGGTGTACTACTTTAGTAGGACTTAAATATTCTATGGTGAGACTATAATGTCTAGATGGAGTCAAGTGATAGGAGGTCTTCTTAAGCAATCGGTTCGAATTCATACGGGAGCAGAAGAGACCAATTGTATGAAAGGATGTGTATGTGGTGAGAAAGAGAGTTGTTTCGACTGCAAGCTTGCTAGTTCTATTCGTTTGTATGGCATTTTTCCTAATTTTTATTCATCCAAGTGCGGCATCTGCAAACATCGTTCCGACACCTATTTATGCGGCAGAGGATACAACAATGATTTATGAGGGAATTAATGCAGGAATGATTTATGAAGATGGGCACCTCGGTTATCTTGATGTAGGTTATCAGGGAACATTCGGTGGCCCTTTAGAGGTGCAAGTATTACTTAAGTTCAGTTTGCCGCCAACTCCCAATGGATATGAGGTTGAAACTGCAAATCTTTATATTCCTGTAACAGGTGGTAATTTTCAGGCAACAACTAATTTTTCGCTAAAAGTTTCTACGAGTATAGATCATAGCTGGGCACAGGATAGTAATTTAATGTCACCACCAGTTCCAACTTCAGGCTCTACACAATCAAGACTATTAGCCAATAATGTACCTCTACTTAAACCGACACTGGCTCCCTTTAATTTTACTAGCTACATATCAGCGGAATCCGCAAAAGCTGATCCTAGAGCAACCTTCATTCTTTCAGGAATGACCGCTCAAGAAGCAGCTCAAGCAGGAATAGCGTATTCTGATCATTTTATACAAATGACCGAAAATCATGTGCATAACGGCAGTCTGGGTCCGTATTTGATTATTACATACTCTGAAATTGTGAACATCGAAATAACAGGTGTTGTAGATGGTGGTCTATACAACACGAATGTAACACCGCAATTTAATGTCGGCACAGCAACTTTAAATGGAAGTCAACTTACAAGTGGAACACAGGTTTCTGCTGAAGGTTCTTATACGTTAACAGTTACAGAAGGCAGTCAATCAAAAACGATCCAATTCCGAATAGATAAGACGCCTCCGACAGGAACGGTAATTGTCAACCAAGGCAACCAATATACGAATAATACAGCTGTATCTGTTTCAATAACGCCATTTGTTGGTGTAAATGATATTACACATATCCAATATTCGGTTAATGGAAATCCATTTACACAGATGCCTTATGTACCAAGCTTTATGCTAGCTATAGGAGCTGCGAATGGAGATAAAATATTGAGCTTTAAGCTTGTTGATGGTGCAGGGAATGAATCACCGGAATATCAAAGAGTTATAACGCTGGATACGGTACCGCCAACAGGCTCGGTCGTTATTAATAATGGAAATGCGTATACAACGAATCGTGATGTAACACTTAATCTATCCTTGGATAGTGGCGTGACAGATGTGGTTGGGGTACAATTTTCAACTAATAATAGTGTTTGGACGTCTGTTGAAGCCTTTAGCTCAACCAAAAGCTATACGTTGCCTACTGGCGATGGAAATAAAACGGTATATGTTCGTTTAATTGATCGAGCAGGCAATATTACCGTCATTCAAGACAGTATTATATTAGATACAACAGCACCAACAGGTACGGTCGTTGTGAATGACGGTAGAGCTTATACGAATAACTCCAACGTATACGTTGATATAACACCAGCAGCAGGCGTGACGGATATTGTGAACATTCGCTATACGCATAACGGATTACCTCCAACAACTCTAGCGTATACAAATAGTTTTACTATTAATGTAGGTAATACGGATGGAGAAAAAGCTATTACAATTGAGCTCATAGATGGAGCAGGGAATGTATCTCCAGTGTACAATGCAACAGTAACTTTGGATAAGATAGCGCCAACAGGATCAATAACGATTAATGGAGGAGCAGCGTACACAGCATCGTTACAGGTAACGCTTGGTCTCACGTTAGGAGCAGGCGTTGACGATGTAGAGCTTATACAGCTTTCGAATGACAATGTCACATGGTCAACTGAAGAGACATATAACGCGAGCATGAGCTATACACTACCAGCAGGAGATGGAAACAAGTCAGTCTATGTACGATTGATTGATCGGGCGGGTAATGTCGGGTCAGCTCAAGATAGTATCACTCTGGATACGACAGCCCCTGTTGTCAGTGGTGTAGAAGAAGGAGAGAGTTACGATTCTTCACAAACCATTACATTTAACGAAGGTACTGCAACACTTAATGGTAGCGCGTTTGTAAGTGGGACGTCCGTGGATGCTGATGGTTCCTATGTACTCATTGTTACGGATAGCGCTGGTAACTCGATTACCATAACATTTACTATTATTAAAATAGCTCCAACTAAATATACAGTAACATACGACGGGAACGGTGCTACTGGAGGACAAAAACCAGTCGATATTCAGACTTATGAGAATGGAGATACCGTTACAGTATCTGATAATAGTGGGAATTTAGTAAGGACTGGATTTACGTTTGATGGTTGGAATACCAAAGCAGATGGTAGTGGGATAAATTATGTGCTAAATAACAAGTTTAATATTAACGCCTCAGATGTCACACTGTATGCCTTGTGGAAGGTTAGTTCTTATACAGTGTCATTTGAATCAAATGGCGGCAATGTTGTGGCGACTCAGAATATATCATACAATGCAACAGCAACAGAACCGACAGCACCAACTAAACAAGGTTATACATTTTCTGGTTGGTTTAAAGAGGCAGCCCTCATTAACCAGTGGAATTTTACGAAAGATGCCATTACAGCGAATATAACGTTGTATGCGAAGTGGATTAAAAATAACTCTTCTGAAAATAATGGAGGAGGAACTATTCAAACGCCTCCCCAAGATTTAATTGTATTTTTTGAAACGAATGGAGGGAAGCTGTTAGTTCATCTGTCTGTCGCGTATGATACAAGGCTGGCAGAGCTACCCGTCCCCGCAAAAGAAGGATATACATTTGGTGGATGGTATC
This sequence comes from Paenibacillus sp. BIC5C1, assembly GCF_032399705.1. Taxonomy (NCBI): domain Bacteria; kingdom Bacillati; phylum Bacillota; class Bacilli; order Caryophanales; family Paenibacillaceae; genus Paenibacillus; species Paenibacillus sp. BIC5C1. The sequence goes on along the minus strand of NZ_CP135922.1, from coordinate 3,690,141 downwards.
ATGATTTGGCTTTGACAAAACAGTGGGAACTCACGAAGGATCGAGTGACAAAAGATACAACATTGTATGCAAAATGGGTCAAAAACCCAACACCAGTACCAACCCCGGAAGAACCACAATCTGAACTACCCGTTGTAACTTTTGACGATATTTCAGGACATTGGGCAAAAGAAATGATTGAGGAATTAGCAAGTCAAGGGATGATTACAGGATATCCAGACGGTTCTTTTCATCCCAATGAAAGCATCAAGCGCCAGCACATGGCTCTACTATTGATGCGTGCTTTTGAGTTTGAACCAGTACGTGAGGCAGTTTTATTTTCTGACGTAACACCAAGCCATCCTAACTATGAAGCCATTATGTCAATGCAACAAGCGGGTATCGTCGATGGATCAAATGGGAATTTTAATCCAAATCACTTGCTGACTCGTGCAGAGATGGCCAAAATTTTGACGCTCGCCCTTAAGATCGAACCAGGTGGAACAGTTGCTTTCCAAGATGTACCTACAACGCATTGGAGCTATGATTACATCGCTGCACTGACAGAACTAAAGATTGTACTAGGGGATAATGGCAAATTTAAGCCGGAGGAACCCGTGACACGTGCACAGTTTGTGGCAATGATGTACCGTGCCTTGAATGTCCTGTAAGAATATTCTTTTACAAACATTGGTGGAAACGATATCGTAATAGAACTAAGAAAGCAGTTGATCAAGTGATCAGCTGCTTTCGTCCAACTAACGGGTAGTTAAGTAAAAAATGTTAGGCAATTTCCTATTTTTTAAGGATTCTATTTAGAAATGAGAGTATTAAGGTGGAGGTACTTGGCAGGTCCAAAAAGGCCGGATTTTGCCCAAGCGCAGATGTCGTTTGTCGCTGGACAAAAACAAAGTTCTTGACCCAAGCTGAGGACAAGAATATTGTGTCATTTCTGATTAGGTAGTTATCTAACTAGTACCATGATGGAGATCTTCTGGCGAGAAAAGAGCGTATGAATTTAAGAACTAGAGGGTTGATGGTTTTTTTGTACCTCAGCTAACGGACGAAGGTTCAGTGCAAGAATCAAGCATGACAATACTTTGTAAAGAACAGTCATGTGTAAAGCACCCGGAAAATGATTGGAACTAAACTACATAACTATTATTTATCATAATATATCATGCTGCAAATTCAACAAAATTCATATAAAGAACATAAACCTACTGATAGGCCAAATGCCTGATAGTAGGTTTATTTCTAGTTAAACGAATCTTAACAATTAGGCTCTAAAGTAATAATAAAAGGAGGAGGAAACATGATGCAAGAAGCTGTCGTTTGGGGGCCGCTAATTATTAAATACAATTGGATTGCAATAATTTTTTCTGTAATGGCAGCACATGTAACCATGAAACATTGGTTGAAGGGTAAGAGCGATTTAATTAAGCCTATTCTAAATGATATAACCAATGTACTTTTTGGGGCATTCTTGATTTGGAAGTTTAGTGTGATTATTTTTAATCCCGTTACTGTTTTGAATAATCCGTACTACCTTCTTTATTTTACCGGGGGTGAGCGTGGGATCTTGCTATCGGCGATTGTAGTTCTTGTCTTCTTATTTTTTCAAAGTAGGAAGCGCAGAATTACCTTTTGGGTGTATGCGGCAGTATTGGCGGCAAGCTTATTTTCTTATATAATCTTCTATTCTATATTCCAGCTCATTTTTAACAATCCGACAACATCATTATTTCTGTATGATCTCAGTCAAATTGTTTTAGCAATCGTACTATTGGTTTGGATGTATAGCAGAAAAGAGAGCTTTGAAAAACCACAAGAAATCAATCAACTTATTCTTTGGTTCAGCATCGGACAGATTTTCAGTTACTTTTTTAAAAGCTTTTCTGTAGTAGTGTTCTTAGGATTATCTAGTGAGCAGCTTGTCTTTTTGACTGTTGCTCTATGTTGTTTGTTTATTCACATCTTTATAAAAAAAGAGAGCTTTAATGAATCTTAACCATCCTGCGTTACGGTTGTTAGGAATACTTTGCTGGAGGAATCACAAATGGACAATATTTCAATTCTATTTGCATTAGTGGCAGGGATGCTATCCTTTTTTTCACCCTGCATTTTTCCGCTTTTGCCTGCTTATCTTGCTAATCTTACAGGCTCATATGGGAGTGGGAAGAAAACAAGTGTTTCAAATAGAACACTTATGATTCGTTCCACACTCTTTATCCTTGGTTTTACTGTGGTTTTCCTGCTTATGGGTGCTTCTGCGAGTATGATTGGACAAATTTTCGTTGCGAATCGAGGGCTACTGGAAAAAATTAGTGGACTGCTTATTGTTATATTTGGCCTACAGATTGCAGGGATTTTAAATCTTCGTGTTCTCATGTTTCAAAAGCAGCGGGAAACCAAAGCTCCAAAGAACGGAAGCGGGTGGAATTCATTTGTCGTGGGAGTTGCTTTTGGAACGGGGTGGACACCTTGCGTCGGTCTGGCTTTATCTTCAATTTTGCTGTTGGCTGGATCTTCTGAAACGATGTACAATGGAATCTTTTTATTGTTGTTTTATTCGTTAGGTTTAGGAGTTCCTTTTTTATTGATATCCATTTTGATTACCAAGTCTAAGGGTATCATGAGAAAAATAAATAAATGGTTACCCAGTTTGGCTCTGCTGAACGGATGGATTTTGATCGCGATGGGCTTGCTTTTATTTTCGGGCCAATTGCAAAAGTTAAGTGCGTGGCTCGCTTCCTTTGCGCCAATGTTCTAATTAGAGAGGATGATCTTTCCTATGAATAAAAATATTATTGTCATTGTAATCCTGCTCGGTTTGGTTGGGTGGGGAATTTACGATACAAGTAAGAAAAATAATGAACGTCAAGCAAGCTTGGCAACTAGTGAACAAGCAATGGAGGGAATAGATGACTCTTCACTGATTATAGGTATTAACCAAGGGAACATTGCACCAGACTTTGAGTTAAATAGTCTGGATGGTAAAATCTTTAAGCTTTCTGATTTCAGAGGACAGAAGGTAATCGTCAATATGTGGGCAACCTGGTGTCCGCCGTGTAGAGCAGAAATGCCGGATATGCAAAAATTTTATGATAAGTATGCAGATGAAAATACTACAGTAATTGCCATAAATATGACAACTTCAGAGAAAAGTGTAGATAGAATTCCTGTATTTTTAGATGAATTTGGGATTACATTCCCAATTTTATTGGATAAGCAAAATAAAATAGCAGAAATATACCAGGTTCGTGCTCTTCCTACGAGTTATATTATTGATTCGCAGGGCGTTATTCAGCAAAAAGTTACAGGTCCAATGAATTATGAAATGATGGAAAAACTAGTTAAAGAAATACGCTAAGTAAATTTGGAGGTATTTGGAATGAGAGTAGAGGGAACCGGAATTTTAGTAGTAGAAGATGATGTGAAAATTCGAAAGTTGATTATCTTGTACCTGGAAAAGGAAGGGTATGAAGTATATGAGGCTGGGGATGGGAAGGAAGCTCTAGATGCATTTAAAAAATATGACCCTTGTCTTGTTATTTTGGATTTAATGCTTCCGAAAATAAGTGGTGAAGAAGTCTGTAAGAGTATTCGAGCTGATTTGAAAGAAGAAATTCCTATTATTATGTTAACAGCCAAAGTAGAGGAACATAGCCGGATTAAAGGATTAAAATCGGGAGCCGATGATTATGTAACGAAACCGTTTAGTCCGGGTGAACTGGTTGCAAGGGTAGAATCCATTTTGCGGAGGACGGGCCAGCGGTGTAGCAAACTAACGTACCGCGGAGTAACCATTAAACAGTTACGGGGTGAAGTACATTATAACGGGGAAAACATTCAACTCACACAGCATGAGTTCCGTCTTTTGTATTTTCTAATGGTGCATCCCAATCAAATTCTAACTAGGGAACAGATCATTGATGAACTGTATCCCAATAATGAAAAGGCAGTAACTGAAAGGTCGATCGATGTTCATATAGGAAGATTGAGAGAAAAACTGAGGTGGGACGGGGACAACGAACTAATCGAAACTATTCGGGGAATGGGGTATCGCTTTGTTGCTTTTCAAAAATAATCCATTACGAATCAATATCATGTGGAAATTCACACTGATCAATGTTGCGGTGATTGGTATTGCCATTTGGCTCGCAGGAGTTTCGGTCAAAGACTATGCTTGTCTTTTGTTTGCCAGTTCCCCGTCTGTGACTCCAGAAGAAAGCGCCATTTTCACTCAAACGATGCAGACTTTTTTAATGAAAGCAAGTCTGACGGCTGTTTTGATTGCAGCATTTATCCACTACTTTTTGGTAAAAAAGTTAATTCTTCCTCTCAAGGAATTGGGTCATGCAACACGACAAATGGCTCAAGGGGAAATGCCAAAACCTTTATCGATTCGTGTTCACGATGAAATTGGTCTGTTAACGGCTGATTTTAATCATTTAAGCATGAAATTGAAACTGGTAGAGGATTTAAGAAGAAAAATGCTGTCTGATATCTCCCATGAACTGCGGACACCATTAACGAATATAAACGGATATTTGGAAGCTTTAAGCACAGGGGTTATTCCGGGAAATAAAGAGCTATTCGAATCCATTCACGAAGAATCGATACGTATTACCCGTTTAGTTGAGCAGTTACACCAATTGAATGTGTGGCAAGGAAAGAGGATTTCCAATGAGAATAAGATGAATGTACTCTCTATAGAAAAGCTGATTGAATCCTGTATGGATCACTTTTCATTAGAGTTCAAGAATAGAGGAGTCATTATTGATATTAAGACTGAAGTAGCGAAAGTAGTAGGAGATGAAGATGGGCTAAAACAGGTGCTTCACAATCTTCTGACCAATGTACTGCAATATGACGAGGGTGGATGGGTTGAGATTACAGGGAAGCAGAAGGAGTCGAACTACCAAATAATCGTCAAGAATTTAGGTCAGCCGATTCCTGAAGAACATGAATCTCTAATATTCGAAAGATTCTATCGGATAGATTCATCCCGGAGTAGGGATTCAGGAGGATCAGGATTAGGGTTATCTTTAGTGAAGGAAATTATTGAGCAGCAGGGTGGAAAAGTAGGATTGCGGTCAAAAGGGAATGAGCACTCCTTTTGGTTTGCTGTACCATTAAAAAAATAATACCAATATTATTGAACTATATTTTCTGTCCCATTTCACTGGTTATGAAAAGCATCCCTTAGATTTCATCGGATAAATCAGTGTTTATTCCAATGTCTATTCTAAGGGCTGCACTTCATAGGAGAAGTTAGAGTTGCCCAGATTTATTAGCGTTCTGGCACTTAACAATGAGTATATGAGTATGTATTATAATTTATCTACATACCAATAAATACATTTCTACTTGTGGGGCCCCAATTCGCCCCCATATAACCTGTCATCCCCTCAAGGTTAACAAAACAAGGCAGTACGGTATACAATACACCTGGCACTGCATTAACCCTAAACGTGATATGAAATCTCATGTTTGAGTTATCGACTGGTGTGATCTGGGCCATATCTGGACGTATTGAGTTGGAAGACATGAGTGCATCACTCATTCCCACAGTTGCAATACCGGAAGGTGTTTCCATAGTACTCCTAATCCAGTAGTTTGAAATATGTGTTGCTGATCCCAAATCTGTCCGCTGATCATATGTAATTAGAATTTGATTTGCTGCACTCTGTTTGGCTTCCAAAAGAATTGGATGCGGCATCATCTCACGCTCATTCCGGAAATTAAACATTATTAATTGCCCCCTTAGTAAAATTAGTCAACAGCCTATACAGTGTATGAATAGTAAATTATTCATATACCATTGGGTGCTGAGCTTATTTCAATTAGGAAACGTTTAAATGTAGATAAAATCAATCGTTTTGGGTCGAAGACAAAGGCTGGGTCTTCGCTGATGAACTTCAGGTGGGCGACAAACTCCAAAAGGCTGATGGAAGTAATCTTACAATTGACTACGTGGAGACTGTAAAGCTTGATAAGCCAGTAACAGTTTATAATTTTACGGTTGCGGACTTCCATACGTATTATGTAACTGATTTAGGGATTTGGGTGCATAATACGTGTATCTTTCTTACACTAGGATGACTCAACTAACTATAAAGAAGATATAACGAGACAAACGGACTTGGAATAGGCCTTCAGGGAGTTTGAATTGTATATGCCAGAAGTATGGAAGAGACCAAATCATTTGTAGATGGATGACAACAACATCATATAAAAATGAAGAAGGAGAAAATGTATTGTCCAGGGACAAGAACATGGTCCCATTGAAGTCGCTATTTTAGCGGCTTTTTAATTTTATCGGTACATGTTCTAGTCCCAAGTTAAGGATCGTCCCAGTATTTACTCGTTATAAGTTTGAGACAGACATGCTGACATATCCGTACATAGCCATGCATATATATCCCCGACAATGTAGATATGGGGGGGCGGATCAATGGACGGTAACAAAGCTAACAATCACGCAAACGGTGGAAACTGGCAGGGTGGCAACGTACAATCACAATGGCATGCTAAGCAGTCGCCGGAACACCATTCGCAGACAGTAGGAGAACGGGGACCGATTTTGGAACAGGACAGCATGCTGCATGAAACACTTGAAACCTTTGTCCACGAAAAAATATTGGAGCGCCCGGTCCACGTAAAGGGATTTGGAGCCTTGGGTTATTTTGAAACCCTTCACTCGATGGCCGCTTATACGAACCTGTGCTTCTTACAGCAGCCGGGACAACGGGTACCCGTTACCGTGCGTTTCTCACTTGCGGTCAGCAACAAGGGGACACCCGATACATCCCGCAACGTGCGTGGATTCTCTACTAAATTTTATACCGAGCAAGGCGTTTTCGACCTGCTCTGTAATCATATCCCTGTATTCCTCGTACGGGACCCGATCCGGTTTCCTGAGTCAATTCATGCTTTTCTGCCATCACCCGTTAACAATCTCATCGATCCGAATCGATTCTGGGGTTTCGTTGCTAGAGCACCAGAGGCAACCCATTTCGTTGTACGACTATATTCGGACGAAGGGACGCTCAAGAGTCTCCGCCATATGCCTGGGCACAGTGTTAACACATATGTTTGGAGAAATGCACAAAACGAACGCTTCTACGTCAAATATCGCTGGATTCCGCTTGCTGGAGAGCAATATATTGATGCGGAAGAAGCGGCTCGTTTGGCCGGCGAGAACCCTGATTATTCGGGTAAAGATCTATATGACACGATCTCCCAAGGTACACCAGTCCAATATGGGCTTTATGTGCAGTTGATGAACCCACAGGATGAGGCAATGCTGTCGTTCGATCCGTTGGATGACACGAAAGTGTGGGATGTACGTCATTTCCCGCTGCTGCCAGTTGGTCGACTCGTCTTGGATACGAACCCTACGAATTATCAGGAGCAGGTCGAGAAGCTGGCATTCTCCCCGTCCAATCTTCTGGATGGTGCTGAGCTGTCCGATGATAAAATGCTGCAAGGCCGTAGTAATATTTATTGGGATTCACAGCGGCATCGGCTTGGATCGAATTTTCGCAAAATTCCGATTAACCATCAAGCAAACTGGTCACCTACGGATCAGGTAACGAACGGGGAAGGGCGCTATGTAGCCGGCCGGCTCGTTCGATCCGATATTTCGAAGGCTGATAATTTCACGCAAGCGGGACAATTCTACCAATCGCTAACACAAGTTCAGCAGGATCATCTTGTTCAGAATATAGCTGATGACTTATCGGCGGCTTCTCATGAGATCCAGAGGATTGTGTTGGGGTATTTATTCGAGGCTGATGCAACATTAGCTGAAAGGGTAGCACGCCAGATCGCCGCACTGAAGAAGGGATGATTCATATAAATTATATGAAGTAGAAGAATGAGGACGATCAAATGTCGGGGTTCAAAAACATATTCCCATTGAAGTCGCTATTTTAGCGGCTTTTTAATTTTATCGGACTAAGTTCTTGTCCTGAGCCGAACACAAGAACTTAGTCCGACTATCGATATTAAGAAATTACCAATACGAGTGGTCGGTGATATGAACCAAAAAAGTAATGTGATGCTCTAGAAAGAGTGCACAGAATCTATAGGATTTAATAAATATACCCGGGTCATATTGATATTTTGTGTTTTTACCCGTGTATATTCATCATAAAAGAGCTGTAAAGATGGAGGGTATGTCACTATCAACGAAATGTTCTAGTAAAGCGGGTCCATTGGTTCAAGTAAAATACTGCGTCGGCAACCGGATTATAATGATATGGAATACGGCAGCAAATGTTGAGAGCGACGGGTGTTGTACGTGCTTCACCGTTGCCAGCCCTTCGCGATGCTGACGACACCTTCATTGATGTTCCATTGAGAATACTGCATGATTATTTTTGCTAAGGCAGTATCCCTTTGCGCAAGGGCTTGAAAAATAGGTTCGTTCAAGGAGTGCTTGCGTGTCGGGGCAACGCGACAATGTGTTGCCGCCGATGGTGTCGAACACGACATCGTGGATTGATTCAAAGGAATAAGCAAAAGAAATAATGGCTGCACAAGAAGTTACGGAGCAGCAAAGATATAAGCAAAGATTGAGTAGCGATTGCTTCCGGGAATGGGGGAAGCAACCGCTATGTTTTTTTGCGGATATTTTTATTTTTTTGTCCGCCACATGTGTACAAAGAATAAAAAAGATGATACATTGAAATTAGTTTAATTCCTTTTATAACAGGGTTTTTTGGAGAAATACTATGTCTCTTGTACGAGGACATACGTGTATCGAGGAGGGAATGGAATGTCAAGTCAAGCATTGGACCAATTTTTAAGTTCGAACATTGAAGATCTAAAGACTAAAGGTCTATATAACGTCATCGATACGCTGCAGGGTGCAAATGGTCCTGTTATTCGTATCGACGGAAAGTCCCTAATCAATTTGTCTTCCAATAACTATTTGGGACTGGCAACAGATTACCGCCTGATTGATGCTTCAGTTAAGGCGGCGCAGACATACGGGGCAGGCGCAGGAGCTGTGAGAACAATTAATGGTACGATGGATCTTCATATTGAGCTTGAAGAAAAATTGGCCCGTTTCAAAAAAACGGAAGCCGTTATCGTGTATCAATCGGGATTTAACTGTAATATGGCTGCTATATCGGCGGTAATGGACCAGCATGATGCGATTTTATCAGATGAGCTAAACCACGCTTCGATTATTGATGGCTGCCGCCTGTCGAGAGCCAAGGTGATTCGATTTAAGCATTCGGATATGAATGATTTAAGACAGAAGGCGAAAGATGCCAAGGAATCCGGTCAGTACCATAAAATTATGGTCATCACCGACGGGGTTTTCTCCATGGATGGTGACATAGCAAAGCTGCCCGAAATCGTGAAAATAGCAGAAGAATTCGATCTGATTACTTATGTGGATGATGCCCACGGTTCGGGCGTTCTCGGAGCGGGTGCGGGGACCGTGAAGCATTTTGGTTTGTCCGACCGCATTGACTTTCAAATTGGTACTCTTTCCAAGGCGATCGGCGTTGTCGGCGGTTATGTGGCGGGGGAAAAACAACTGATCGAATGGTTGAAGCTGAGAAGCCGTCCGTTTCTGTTCTCGACATCGCTACCTCCGGCTGCAATCGCTTCTTGCAGCACTGCTGTCGACATTTTGATGAATGACAAAGAGCTGATCGAGAAGCTGTGGGAGAACGGAAATCATTTGAAAAATGGCTTGAGCCGGCTTGGATATGATGTAGGCCAAAGCGAAACGCCGATCACACCTTGTATCATTGGTGATGAAGTGACCACCCAACAGTTCAGCAAACGGCTCTATGAAGAAGGCGTTTACGCCAAGGCAATCCTGTTTCCGACGGTTCCGAAAGGAACTGGAAGAATACGCAACATGCCGACAGCTGCCCATACCAAGGAGATGCTCGACCAGGTAATCTCCGTTTATGAGAAAGTTGGCAAGGAAATGAAGCTGATTTAGCTGCATTCGCGGGAGTATATTTCGGGAGGGATGTCTTATGAACAAGATTTTGGTGACCGGAGCACTGGGCCAAATCGGTTCTGAGTTGGTTGTTAAATTACGTGAAATTTATGGTGCGGATCACGTTGTTGCTACGGATCTCAGGTCATCAGCCCACGAAATTACCCGATCCGGGCCATTCGAGCTGCTGGACGTGACGAATGATAAGGCGATGTTCGAAATCGCCAAGCGTTACGAAGTTGATACCGTCATCCATTTGGCTGCGCTGCTGTCGGCTACCGCAGAGGAGAAACCGCTGCTTGCCTGGAATTTGAATATGGGCGGATTGATGAATGCACTTGAAATATCCAGGGAACTCGGCTGCCGATTTTTCACTCCAAGCTCCATTGGTTCTTTTGGTCCTTCGACTCCGAGAGACAATACCCCGCAGGATACGATCCAGAGGCCCAATACGATGTACGGCGTGAACAAAGTGTCCGGCGAACTGCTTTGTGATTATTATTTTCACAAATATGGCCTAGATACTAGGGGGCTGCGATTCCCAGGTTTGATATCTTATATGACGCCTCCAGGCGGAGGAACGACGGATTACGCGGTGGAAATTTATTACGCAGCCGTGACGGCTGGCCGGTATACATCTTATATCGCCAAGGACTCAAACATGGACATGATGTATATGCCGGATGCCCTGAACGCTATCATCGAATTGATGGAAGCGGATTCTTCCCGGTTGATACACCGAAATTCATTTAATGTCACCGCAATGAGCGTGGATCCGGAGGCGATCGCTGCAGCGATTCGGGATGAGTTTCCCGGCTTTATCCTCGATTATGACGTTGATCCGAAGAGACAGGCAATTGCCGATAGCTGGCCGCATTCCATTGATGCGACGGCAGCGAAAACAGAATGGGGATTTCATGCCCGCTACGACCTGAAGGCCATGACGAAGGATATGCTTTCACAGCTAAGCGAGAGACAAATGCTTCGCAAGGCTTAAAGTTATTATGAATTCGCTGTGTAAAGCGAGTAGAAATACAAAGCTGCATCAAAAGGTTTGGCGTTACCCGGACATTTTGTTGCAGCTTCTTTTTCATCCTCCAGCCCAGAGATTTCCGTGGTCTGTGGCTTATCAGATAAAGAACACGGCATAAAGCTTCGTCTGTCATTTGAGAGAAATCCGTGCCTTTAGTTTAGGAAAGAATTCTCGCAAAAGACCATTGGCATTCTCCTTTGAGCCTGTTGCCAGGAGGAATAGGGGCTGCAAAATACACCTAGTCCTTTAAAATTAACTGGAAAATGCATGCTCCAACACCAGTAATGGAAATCAATAATGACATAAATGTTGCTTCGAACATCGGATAATCGGCAAATCATTCTGAAATTAGTTATTAAAGGAGATATGCGAATAATTGAAACAAATGCCAGCTAAGCTGATGGGGAAGGCGTTACAATTATTCTTTCGGAGGAAGGAGTAAATTACCAATACAATATGAGCTGAATATACAAATCAAATGAGTTTCTTTACAAAGCGGATCTTTAAATACTCTGATACTCTCTGTAAGTACAAAGTAATTTCATTTCGTCACTATTGGTATGTGTTTTAGAACATTGATACCGAAGTATTTTAATGTAAAGAGGAATATTCTATACACCCATTCAAAAAACAAGTAAAGTAGGTAGGTTCTCTTGAAAGATCATCTGATACTTGTAAATTGTATAAGAGTCATTGCAGCTATGAGATCCGCGTAAAGTATGGTGTTCTTTCACGATGTAATGTTGCGTCATACCTCCTTTTAACCACGATGTTGTTTTCTTTGATTTTAAAACAAACTTAATTATTATTTTTGCAGACCATTTGCCCATAATGGGTTGTTTGTCGTTATTGATTAATATATTCAGTGAAAATGGAGGTGACAGTTTAGGTATAGGCGGTGAAACCGCTTTCTGAAGTACAGAGTACGAAAAGTTAAACTGTCTGTAAATGGCAAAGAAATCATAGCCTCAATGTACAATAATCCCACCGAACCGAGAGTTTCTAAGCAGGCTTCCGTTGACGCTGTCCTTTGAGGATTATAATAGAACCGAAAAAAATAGTTACCTCCCCCATTGTCTTACGACGGAAGAAGCACCAGGTGGGTTCGATCCTTCAGTGGGAGACTTGACCTTGTATGCTCCGTGGGGGAATTTAGCTGTCTTTTATATGGATTTCGGGGCTACTCCAGCGGCCTCGTACAATTAGGTATGATTGACTCAGGAATGGAAGCTTTCATAGATATAAACGGTGATTTCACCGTAATTATTGAAATTTTAAAATGAATAAAGCCCAGGAGGAACAATGGAATTAAGAGTACTTCGGTATTTTCTGACAGTAGCCCGTGTAGAAAATATTACGCATGCAGCGACTATTCTACATGTGACACAGCCTACGTTAAGCAGACAGTTAGCCAATCTGGAAAAAGACTTAGGAACTCAATTGTTTATACGCGGAAAAAGTAAGATAACACTAACGGATGCGGGAATGCTTCTGCGTCAGAGAGCAGAAGAAATCCTTATCCTTGCGGATAAAACAGAGAAAGAATTTAAAGATCATAACAATCTGGTTGGAGGAACAATATCCATTGGAAGTGTTGAATCTTTAACCTCAAATGTTATTTTTGAATTGTTAAAAGCATTTAATATTGAATATCCGCAAGTCACTTATCATATTTTTAGCGGGACAGGTGATGACATAAAGGAAAAAATAGATAAGGGATTACTTGAGATTGGAGTTTTGTTAGAGCCGATTCATATTGAAAAATATGATTTTATTAGACTACCGCAAAAGGAACGCTGGGGAGTTCTGACAAAGACCTCGTCAACGCTTGCACAGAAGGAATATGTAACTTCTAAAGATCTAGCCGGAGAGCCCTTGCTTATACCCAACCGATCTGTATTACAGAGTGAAATTGCTAGTTGGTTTGCCGATGAGCATTCGCAATTACGTTTTGTAGCTACTTATAACTTAATATCCAATGTAGTTAATCTCGTGGAACAGGGAATGGGAACTGCAATTTGTATTGAGGGTGCTTTTGCAATGAAGCATTCTGATCATTTATGCTTCAGGCCCTTTTATCCTGAACTTCAATTTGGGTGTGTAATCGTCTGGAAAAAACACAAAATTTTCAGTCAGACTGCGAACCGGTTTTTACAATTTATTAAACATGCCTTACAGGCATAATGAAGAATGAAATATAGGCATTGGCTATAGCTGTTTGTATGATGATATTTTAAAGGTGTAGCGAATGCAGCCTTTATGTATTACATATAAATGGCTTTTTATTTTGTGGAAAAGTTATTTGTGGAGGTGGAACTTATAAATAGGAATTTATAAAGCGCTTCCGGTTCTATTCATTTGAGGCAGCAACAACAAGAGGGGGCATTATTGTATGAGCAAGAAGTATGAGAAATTGGCTCAGGATATCGTGGAGAAAGTTGGTGGGAATGAAAATGTCTCCACACTAACGCATTGTATGACCAGGCTTAGATTTGCACTAAACGATAATAACAAGACAGATATAAAAGCGATTAAAGCGTTAGATGGTGTTATTGATGCTTTAGAGAGCGGTGGACAATTTCAGGTGGTCATTGGTACACATGTTGAAGAAGTTTACAATGAGGTTTCTAAGCATTTACATCCTGTGGATAATTCGAATGTTGAATCAGCTATTGCTAGAAAAACAAATGTTCTAGGCAAATTAATTGATTTCGTTTCAGGGACATTTAGTCCAATCGTACCAGCTATTGCCGGTGCCGGTATGATAAAAGCACTGTTGGCTCTACTTATTTTGTTCGGTTGGATATCAAGAGAGTCTCAAACCTACTATGTATTAAGTTTCATGTCAGATGCCATTTTTTATTTTTTGCCTTTTTTATTGGCGTATTCGGCTGCCAACAAATTAAAATGTAGCCCCGTACTGGCATTGGTCTTAGCAGGTATTTTGCTACATCCGAACTTAACTCAATTACGAACAGATGGGGACGAAGTTAGCGTCTTTGGTATCCCATTGACACTAGCTACTTACAGCTCTTCGGTTGTTCCAATTCTCTTAACCGTCTGGGCACAGTCTTACATTGAACCGATATTCAAAAAAATCACTCCAAATGCAGTGAAAATAATTTTTGTTCCGATGTTTACGATTCTGGTAGTTGGACTCTTTAGCTTAACTGTATTGGGACCATTAGGATCCGTTTTCGGGACTTACTTAGCAATGGGATTTGATTTCCTGGGATCTCATGGTTCTTGGTTGATAATTTTCATGATTGCAACTTTCTGGCCGATCCTAGTTATGTTTGGGCTACACCATAATATCGTTCCTTTATCATTAACTCAGATTACTACATTGGGATACGAAAATATTATAGGTCCTGGTGCGATCATATCCAACATTTCACTAGGTGTTTCTGCATTAGTTGTTGGTGGGAGAACAAAAGACCCAGCAAATAAATTAATCGCAAATTCTAGTGGGATTACAGGCTTGATGGGTATTACGGAAGCAGCACTGTACGGCGTTAACTTACCTAAAAAGTATCCTCTTATTGCTGCAATGATTGGTTCCGCCTGTGGAGGGCTGTACGCAGGGTTAATGAACGTTTCACGATACGCGATAGGTGCTTCAGGAATACCAGCCATTCCATTGTACGTTGGAGATAATATATGGAATCTATATAATATACTAATTGCATTAGTGATTACAGCTGTTGTAACGGCAGTGATTACCTACTTCTTAAGTTTGAAATATGAAAAAGAATTAATCATAGAAGTAACTAATATCAAAGAAAACGAAACGATTACTATTAAAGACTCAGTGATTATGAGTCCTATTAAGGGGGCATTAATTCCGCTCCAGGATATACAAGATGCAGCATTTGCTTCAGAAGCAATGGGAAAAGGGATTGCCATAGAACCGAGTGAGGGGAAAGTGATTGCTCCTTTTGATGGAGTCATTGTTTCACTGTTTCCTAAGAAACATGCAATGGGTTTAATATCCGATGAAGGGGTCGAGATTCTTATCCATGTTGGATTGAACACCGTTAAACTGAATGGGAAATATTTCGAAGCCTTTGTTGAAGAGGGACAGAGAATAACAAAAGGACAGACGCTGCTGACCTTTGATTTAGATAAAATCAAACAAGAGGGGTATATTACTCAAACTCCTATTATTGTAACCAATTCGTATAATTATTCTGATGTGGTATCAGAGAGCAGTCATGAAAATATTGATTTTAACAATGCGTTGCTGGTTGTAAAAGCATAAATAACAATACTTAAACTTAGGAGTGTACTTGAAATGACCTTAAGAAAAGATTTTTTGTGGGGTGGAGCTGTTGCTGCAAACCAATGTGAAGGCGGATACGCAGAAGGTAACAAAGGGCTGTCAACGGTCGATGTAATTCCATCTGGGAAAGATCGTATTCCTGTTATGAAAGGTAAAGTCAGCATGCTGGAATGCGATAAAGAGCATTTTTATCCAAGTCATGAAGCCATTGATTTTTATCATCGATATAAAGAAGACATTGCATTATTAGCGGAAATGGGATTTAAGTGTTTCCGTTTATCATTAGCATGGACGCGGATCTACCCTAATGGAGATGACGAACTTCCCAATGAAGAGGGATTGAAATTCTACGAACGTGTTTTTGATGAATGTTTAAAATATGGCATAGAGCCTTTAGTAACCATTACCCATTTTGATGTACCTATCCATTTGGTGAAAACAATCGGCTCATGGAGAAGCCGCAAAATGGTGGATTATTATGAGAAACTATGTGAAACCATCTTCACCCGTTACAAAGATAAAGTGAAGTATTGGTTAACTTTTAACGAAATCAATATGTTATTACATTTGCCCTTTGGAAGCTCTGGCCTAGTATTTGAAGAGGGTGAAAATGAAGATGCAGTAAAATATCAGGCAGCACATCATCAATTGGTCGCAAGTGCGAGAGCAACTGAAATTGCACGCAGAATAAATCCCGAATTTAAGATTGGATGTATGTTAGCGGGGGCAAGCACTTATCCGTATACATGTGCACCAGATGACGTTTGGAAAGCGATGACAAGAGATCGAGAGCACTACTTCTTTGTGGATGTACAGTCCCGTGGAGAATATCCAAGCTACGCCAAAAAAATGCTTGAACGAATGGATATTCACTTAGAAATGAAAGACTGGGATGAGGAATGTTTAAAAAATAATACGGTTGATTTTATTTCATTCAGTTACTATGGTTCACGCTTAACCAGTGCGGACCCGGAAGTTAATACACAGACCGCCGCTAATTTGTTTCCGACACTGCGCAATCCACATTTGAAAACAAGTGAATGGGGATGGCAGATTGATCCGCTTGGACTAAGAATTACTTTGAATGCATTATATGACCGCTATCAAAAGCCGTTATTCATTGTAGAAAATGGATTGGGAGCGTTAGATACACCGAATGAAACTGGATATATCGAAGATGATTACAGAATTGAGTACTTGCGGGAACATATCCATGCCTTTTTAACGGCAGTGGAGGAGGATGGAGTTGACTTGCTGGGATATACAACTTGGGGCTGTATTGATCTAGTAAGCTCCAGTTCCGGAGAAATGAGTAAGAGATATGGTTTCATTTATGTGGATAAGGATGATTTTGGAAAAGGTACGTTGAAACGCAGCAAGAAAAAATCCTTTGAGTGGTACAAAAAAGTAATTAACAGCAATGGTAAAGAACTGTAATCAGCTATTAATGAAGCGGCAACAACGCATGGGGTCATGGACTCGATGCGTTGTTGCTTTATAAGTATCGTCCATCTTACCTTGACTTTAAGTTAAATGAGAAATCAGATGCATATTTGTTATTGAGGTGAAAGCATAAAGCTGTCAAAATACACGCTTATAACTGGAATCAAAGCATGAATAAATAAGAAACCCGGATGCTAAAGGAGTTGAATTTTTATTATACCTATTGAGAAACTAAAGACATATTCATTACTGTCAGTTGCGTTACTAATTTCTTCAGGTCCGATAATTGCTGCAAATATTCCAGAAATAGCGCAGGATTTTCCAGATAAATCTCTGACACAGGTAGAATTACTGACTACAATACCTTCTTTGTTTGTCATTCTTGGTGTTTTAATCGGAAATCGACTAGAATTATGGATTGGGAAGAAGAGTACCATTTTAATGGGATTAGGATTCTTTTTCATTGCAGGGATTTTCCCGGTAATTATGCACGAGGTTTTTTCACTGGTATTCATTTCCCGCTGTTTGTTTGGTTTGGGTATTGGTTTATTTAACCGCTTAATCATTCAAATGATCAGCGAGATATACCAAAATAATCCTGGTAAACAGGCATCTTTAATTGGACTTGAGAGTGCCTTTGAAGGATTAGGAGGTATCTGTCTGACACTACTCGTAGGTCAATTATTGAAAATCAATTGGTATACATCATTTTACGTTTATGCTCTGGCACTTCCTATTTTAGTGGCATTTTTTTTCTTTGTTCCGGCTGATACAAGGGAAATGGAGAAACGCAATACGGAACAACTAACAACGACATCAGACAATTCAAGAGATAAAAGGCCCTTACAGGTGATGGCCGGCTTTGGCATTTTATTGTTTGTGATTGTAATTATTTTTATCAACTACAATATCCAGATTACTCCTTTGATTTTGGAGAAAAATATTGGAAACGCGACGAATGGCAGCAATATGCTTGCTTTTATAGGTTTAGGAGCATTTACTGCTGGCTTCTCTTTTGGCAAGATATATAAATTGGTCAGAAATTATATTGTTCCTTTAGCCATTCTTTTACTTGGAGTATCCATGTGTGTGACTACGATCTCACAAAGTATCCTTCTTACTACATTTTGTTCGATGGTTATCGGTTTTTCATTTCGGTGTATAATGCCCTATTTGTTGCATACTTTTACGCAGCAAATTTCGAGAATGGCAAAATTGGGTACTACTATCGTGTTGGTCGCTTATAACTTAGGGGCTACACTTTCACCTTATGAAGGGACGTTGATTAGACGACTATTTCATGTCCAAAGTGTACAATCAGTGGTTTTTACTAATGCAATAATTCTCTTAATGATGGCCATAACTGGTTTTGGTGTGGCTTACGTATATCAAAAAAGAAGAGTGGTCAAAGAATTCAATACAACAGATTTTATTTGACTTCAAGTTAACATGATGTTGTAAGTGCTACATGTGATGCTAAAAGAATAAAGGTTGTATATTTTGGACTGAATAGACAAATGATTTGAGCTGAATAGCAAAGTTTCTTTTCTTGTTTCCTGATATTCTATAGTTAAAAGCTAAAAAGGTGGAACTGCTCATGTCCATTAGTGTCGGAAAAACATTCAAGGCACCACAAGAACTAATCAATGCACCAGATAAAACAGGAAGCTTACAACAAGACGGATTATCTGTAATTACTTTTTGCCTGCATACTCAAGGGAAGAAAGGATCGTACTTTCTGAAGGATAATCTGTTGTTGTACGTCAAATCAGGCATTTATAAGGTTTGTTTCAGAGATCGGGAGTATACTGTTCAAAGTAACGAAATGGTATTCATTCACAAATCAACTCTAATCGAATATGACAAATCGGGGGAACCCGGTTCCGAGTATATGCTGGATTATATGATGTTTTTCCTAAACGAGAAATTGCTGGAAGAATTCGTGCAGTTCGCTGGAGTGAAACCGGTTTATCCCGTAAGTGATGTTGTTCCGGTATCCATTATTCCGATTAATGATCTTGCCCGAACTTATTTTGAGTCATTACAACTTTATTTTGACAAGCCTGACCAAGTAAGTGACGGATTGGTTAAAATCAAACTAATGGAATTGCTGTTTCATCTGACAAATTCAAATGAACGGTTTTTGTATCAGCTACTTCAACCCGGCAAAAATGACAATAACAGCATTAACAGAATTATGGAGGAAAATTTTACTAATCCTGTACATCTTCAAGATCTGGCTTATTTATCGGGCAAAAGCCTTTCGACCTTTAAAAGAGAGTTTCAAGCAACCTATCACACTTCTCCATTGAAGTGGATCCGTAATCGGAGACTGGATAAAGCAGAGAACCTGTTGTTAGAAACGACGCTTTCTGTCACTGATGTCTGTTATGCTACCGGATTCGAGAACATCGCGCATTTCTCCAAAGTGTTTAAGCTAAGGTGTGGTCTTTCGCCATCAGAGTTTAGACAGAAGGTTAAGGCAACGGAGGATGGGGACAGAACATAAAATTACATGGAAAGACGTTTTCCGGGAAATTCCGTGAAACGTTTTTTTATATACAATTTCATTGAGCTAAATAAACAAATATTGTGAGCTTGTCAGCAAAGATACTTACTGTCCTTTCTGATATTCTTGGAAAGTGATCTTAACAATTTGTTATTTTGGAAGGTGTGTAAACAATGAGAATGTTGAAATTGCAGAATGAGAACATTCCGCCCATCGCTCTTGGCACATGGTCTTGGGGTTCTGGTACAAGTGGTGGAGATGCTATCTTTGGAAACCATCTTACGGCAGAGAAATTAAAGCCGATATTTGAAGCGGCTATGGATGCTGGATTCAATTTATGGGATACAGCAGCTGTATATGGAATGGGTGCTTCAGAAAACATCTTAGGAAGTTTTACTAAAGATCGTATTGATGTCCTGATCTCAGCGAAATTTACTCCCCAGATTGCGGCGGATAGCGATAATGCTGTAGAAGAACTACTGGACGATAGCCTATATCGGCTCGGTGTAGATCATACAGATATTTATTGGATACACAACCCAGCAGATGTGAAAAGATGGACGCCAAAACTGATCCCTCTGATGAAAAGTGGGTAAATAAAGTATGCGGGAGTCTCCAATCATAACTTGGAGGAAATTAAACTGGCTTCCAGTATCTTGGCGGCAGAAGGACTGAAAATTTCGGCAGTACAAAATCATTACAGCCTGTTGTATCGCTCATCTGAGGAAGCAGGAATTATCGATTATTGCATAGAGAACAATATAGTCTTCTTCGCATACATGGTATTGGAACAAGGTGCGTTAACCGACAACTATAACGCCCTGCGTCCTTTCCCAAATGGCACCAGAAGAGGTGAGGCATTTAACCCAGAAACGCTTAGCAAGCTGGAGGGCTTAATCCAAATTATGCGTAATATTGGAAATAGATATAACGTGTCTACTGCACAGGTAGCAACGGCCTGGTCTATGGCAAAAGGAACTGTACCTATAATCGGTGTTACGAAATTATCCCATATTGAGGATGTTATAAAAGCTGCTGCGATCGAGCTGACAGTGGAAGAAATACGTGAGCTTGAAACTGCAGCGAAAAAAACCAATGTTGAAGTCAGAGGATCATGGGAAAAACCGATGCGTTAATACGTAAGACTAAATTTCAATCTGGCTTGAGCTAAATGAACAAACAAAATGAGCCTTTCAGAAAAGAAACTATTGAGGTTTCTTGATATTCTATTCTAAACAGAAAGAAGGAGAGGTTCTAAATGAAAACACTGGTACTCGTATTCCATCCCAACCTATCTGATTCCCGTCTTAATCGCCGTTGGGCGAAAGAAATGGACAAGCAAACCGATGTTACTGTTCATCGTGTATATGAAGCTTATCCAAATGAGGAGATCGACGTTGTAGCCGAGCAAAAGCTATTAGAAATGCATGACCGCATCGTTCTACAATTCCCGTTCTATTGGTATAGTACACCTTCTTTGCTTAAGAAATGGCAAGATACCGTTCTTACCTATGGTTGGGCATATGGAAGCACTGGCAATAAGCTGCACGGTAAGGAGTTGTTGCTTGCTGTTAGCATAGGAGCTCCTGAATCTTCGTACACACTTGACGGTGCGTTCAGTTATACACTCGCAGAGCTGCTGCGGCCTTTTCAGGCAACAAGCAATATGATTGGCACTCGTTATCTAACCCCATATGCCGCATACGGTGTCATGCAATTATCTGAAGAACAGATTGAGCGGACTGTTAACGAATACTTGGCTTATGTATTGAATCCAGTAGTTGCCCCGTTGGCCATGCGGTAAATACAGTATGTTTTATGCAACCACATAAATTTGATAAAGTGAGGAACATAAACATGCCTTTCATTGTTGAATTGATTATTTCAGTATGTATTCTGATTGGGATCTATACTACAATAGCTAGTTTACTTGAATCCCCTCGAATTATTAGTTACGTAAAACATCTACATGAACAATTTGAAGAAAATCTTTACGGAGATAAAATCGATGAATTGAAATAGCATTCGTAGAATTCTACTCGAAGTTCCCTTATAATCAGTAATGTTCCTCGATTGACATTTGATCTATTGGAAATATCCCGAATAGTAATGCGCCGAGTTTTTCTCGACCTGTTAATTTATTTTTGGATTACTAATTATTAATTCATGTTTGGCAAACACTTATAATATCAAGTTTTAAGGAAGCCGATCATGAGCACATGGTCTAATGAAGAACTGCATATGAATTGCTGGAATCGATGAGTTGCACATTTCGTCCTTAAGTACAGACGTAGAAATCTATGTTACCCCTACCTTAATTTGATCCGTTATAGTTGATGACACGATTTATGTACGTGCCTATAACGGAAATAACTTTTGTTGCTCGGTGGCTCCGTGCAAAATCAACGCCTGATATCCATCAATGATGCAGATTATATGGGCAAATTTTCAATAAAAAGGGAGGAACAAGATAATGGATTATACGAAACTAGGAAATACCGGATTGGAAGTATCAAGGATTTGTCTGGGTTGTATGGGATTTGGGGATGCCTCGAAAGGACATCATCAATGGGTGCTGGATGAAGAACAGTCACGTCCAATCATCAAAAAATCTTTGGAAATGGGAATCAATTTTTTTGATACAGCAAATGTCTACGCTGAGGGGACAAGCGAGGAAATTGTCGGGAATGCATTAAAGGATTATGCAAATCGAGATGAGATTGTCCTTGCGACTAAGATACATGGACGAATGCATCGAGGCCCGAACGGCGCCGGGCTTTCCCGCAAAGCAATCATGAGCGAAATCGATAAAAGTCTTAAGAGACTAAAAACCGATTACGTAGATTTGTATCAAGTTCATCGGTGGGACTACAATACACCTATTGAAGAGACGATGGAGGCCCTTCATGATGTAGTCAAAGCCGGTAAGGCGCGTTACATTGGTGCTTCCGCTATGTGGGCATGGCAGTTTCAGAAGGCGCTTCATGTAGCAGAGAAAAATGGGTGGAACCGCTTTGTCTCAATGCAGGATCATTTAAACCTCATTTACCGTGAAGAGGAGCGGGAAATGCTACCGCTTTGCATGGAAGAAAAAATTGCGGTCATTCCTTATAGCCCGCTCGCAGGAGGAAGATTGGCTAGAGAGGCAGACACACAGCGTTCCGAAACAGATGAAATCGCCAAACAAAAATATGATGCAACAGCTGATGCGGATCAGTTAGTGGTAGACCGTGTTGCGATCCTCGCTGAGAAACATAGCGTTCGCCGTGTTCATATAGCACTTGCGTGGTTGCTCCATAAAGAGCCGGTAACTGCTCCAATAGTCGGTGCGACAAAGATATCCCAGCTCGAAGATGCGGAAGCCGCTCTTTCCATTAAATTAACAACTGAAGAAATTACATTTTTAGAAGAGCCGTATGTACCGCACCGAATTGTTGGCCATTTCTAAGTATAGAAGGGAGATTCTCTTATGCCTGTAATCACAATTGAAGCAGCAAAATTAACTAAAGAACAGAAAAGAAAAACGGCTTTTAGCTGACAGGGATGAAAACATTCACACAAAAGGGAAAAGTAACCTATCCAATATATAAAACATGGTGGTTCTCCACACAGGCTTCACTTGCCTGGCTGCACCAAAAGAACCGCAGAGATGGCCTCGTTGGAAGAGCCGTATAATAAATAGGAGGCATAGTTATTATGAATCGTATTGAAAAGAGCAGAGTAACGTTTAAAAAGCTGTTTGGCGATGGAGAGTCTGCGACATCTGCAACTGATCCTGATTTTCAGGATCTCCTGAGCCGCTTCATTTTTGGAGAAGTTTTTTATCAAGGTAACCTAGAAGATAAGCAACGTGAGCTTATTACTCTGGTGGTGCTTGCAACGAACCAAACTTTGCCTCAACTAAAGGCACATGCTCATGCTGCGCTGAACGTGGGACTGACTCCGATTGAAATAAAAGAGGCCATATATCAATGTGCGCCTTATTTAGGATTCCCTAAAACGCTAAATGCCATCGAGGAGATTAATGAAGTTTTCACAGACAGAAATATAGCATTACCTCTCGAAAGCCAAAAGCAGGTTGAAGAAGAGAACCGATTGGACAAAGGTCTTTCCGTGCAGGTAGAGATCTTTGGGGAAGTGATTAAAAAAAATCGGGAGAATGCTCCATCCAATCAGAAGCATATACAGGACTATCTTTCAGCCTTTTGTTTTGGCGACTTTTATACCCGTGGAGGTCTCGATTTGAAAATGCGGGAGCTACTTACACTCTGCATGATAAGCGCACTCGGTGGGGCTGATAGCCAAGTCAAGGCGCATGTGCAGGGCAATCTGAATGTTGGCAATGACAAGGATACGATTATCAGCGCTATAACGCATTGTCTACCGTATATTGGTTTTCCGAGAACACTAAACGCATTGAATTGTGTAAATAATATCATTCCGGAATAGTTTGAGAAAATGTAGTAAAAAAACCTTCATGTTATCATGAAGGTTCAAGTGACACTTGGAGGGGATATTTTTATGAAAAAAAAGGGCAAACATTTCAGACGTATACCGAAGAGTAGTTAGATCATATGTCGATCCAATCGGTGATTCGCAAGAAGCGGAAGAAGTCCAGCTATACGCCATCTGTCATCTATCCGAATCGCCGAAGCGAAATTTCATGCGACAGCACTCCAGCAAAAAATGGTGACGGATATTACCTATATTTTTGAATGGAAGTACATTTGTTTACCTGTCCGTGATTCAAGACCTGTTCAATAATGAGATTGTAGCTTGGCAGTTGTCTAAACGGAACGATGTTCAGCTCGTATTGGATACGGTGGAACAATGGACCCAAAAAAGAGACGTGTATTGGAAGCCGTGCTCCATTCAGATCAGGGCTTCCAATACACGTCTCAGGCGTACAACACACGATTAGAAGCATTCGGCGTAAAGGGCAGTCTCGCAAAGCAACCTGCCTAGATAACGCTTGCATCGAATCCTTCTTTTCGCATCTCAAGACAGAGAAGATATACCTTAACCAGTGTAATTCAGAAGTAGAGATTCGACAAGCCGTGGAAGATTATATGTACAATTACAACTACCGACGCTTTCAAGCCAAACTCAAACAGCGCGCACCGATTGAATATCGATGCGCACTGACAGCATAGCTTTTTTCGTCTGTCTACTTGACAGGGGTAAGACCAAGAGTCGCTATTTTAGCGGCTTTATTTTATTTTATCGGTACAAGTTCTTGTCCCAAGGCAAGGACAAGAACATATTCCGATTGCCGATTAGGTGGATATCTAAACAAGGAACAACTGTAGGCTCAAGACTGGATATAACAAATGAACGGCGATTAAAGATACGTAGTAAGTTAACATGGGTCAGAAAACAGAAGCGGATAATGAAGAGGGATATGATATATATGAGGACGGTTTTATTATCCACTCTGTCTCTGACTTGACTTGTCCAAGATGCGACGTTTTTTCTGACACCAAGATTTATTCAAAATAAACTTTGAAATAAAACCAGGTTACGAATATACGAAATCTGGTAAAGGCACTAAATCGAAATATCTTTACAACCGAAGACGACCAAAGTGTAAATTAAAACCAACTGATAACAGCATGTACCGACGCCAGTTTCAAGAATAGGATTTTTCAATGTCGTTGACCGTTCATTCACAGCAGATGCAGACGAAAGAGGTTACTGGCTGGTGGGGCCTGTGACGATTACCGTAAGATCCTTATGTGTGACTTTCTTTTATAAGGAGCCTATCAGATTGGAAGAAGCTGAGTCAGAAATGGCGTTTGAGGCAAGTGTTTTGTCCTCCCGCGCTAGTTACAGCGGAACCTTCTCTTTGTAGTATAAATATATGCTGATTTGCATAGTATGCAACTTTGGAGGTGCTTAATGCGAATAGTGATTTTGAACAATGGGATCGAAATGCCAATTCTCGGCTATGGGGTTTTCCAGATTCCAGATCCTCATGAATGTGAACAATGCGTTTAAGACGCTATTGAGGCAGGATATCGTCTCATCGATACCGCGGCATCATATCGGTAGGAAGAAGCAGTGTGTAAAGCTATTAAACGAAGCGGCGTTCCTAGGGAAGACTTGTTTATTACAACAAAGCTCTGGATTCAGGATGCCGGTTATGATCTCACCAAGAGAGCATTTGAAAAGTCGCTAGCCAAGCTGCAATTGGAGATGTATACGGCTCTTGGCGCGCAATGGAAGAGTTATACCGTGATGGGAAGATCAACGCGAAATACATGAAGGGGCACCATGTTCAGATCGAATCCTGGGGACCTTTCGCGGAAGGACGCAACAACCTGTTCCGGAACGATATTCTCGTTTCAATCGCTGGCAAGCACAACAAATCCGTTGCACAAGTGGTATTGCGCTGGTTGACGCAAAGAGGAGTCGTGGCGATTCCGAAGTCCGTTCATAAGGAACGAATCATGGAAAATATCAATATTTTCGACTTCGAATTGAACCAAGACGACATGGCCAAGATCGCAACGTTGGATACGAAGAAGAGTTTGTTCCTGTCTCACTACGATCCCGAAATCGTAAAATCGCTCAGCAGTTATAAATTTGAGGCGTAACTTAAGGAGGAAGAACATGACAAATATTAGCGAGCAAGAATTGACCCGTCTGAATCAAAGACTTCAAGAAATAGAAAACGTAGCGACTCTTCGAGAACTTGTGGATACCTTCTCCATACTCGCGGACAAAAAAGATATTCGCAAGCAAGTATTGCTTTTTACCGAAGACGCAACCGTTGATTCCTACGTTGGTGGTCAATTGGTTTCGAGTTTGAAGGGAACAAAGGATATGGGGGATGCCTTCGAAGCTTATCTGAGCAATTTCGAAACGGTGTATCATTTTAACGGTCAACATCAAGTGTCGATAAGTGGAAATAAGGCAGAAGGTACCCTTTATTGTCTGGTTGATCTGATATCTGTGGAAGATGATAAAAAAATGAAAACAACCAGCGGCGTTTATTATCGCGATGAATATGTTTGTGAAAACGGAAAGTGGTTGATCGCAAAAAGAACCTCGACCTTCGCTTGGCAAGACAAACAGGCTATACACTCTTAACGACGAAACGAAACATAAGTAGCTTAGATGAAGCTGCCGTTATTTCATTATGTTTCATAATTGGATAACGTAAGGAGGCGAAAGAGAGATGACGATAAACTCCTTTGATCGTATTAAAATACCTAAGGGATTTTGGCTGGGACTACATTATTTGAATATTGCCCCTAGTATTGTGGTTCGTGAAGCGGGTCTGCCACTCACCATCGTGAATGATCAAAGTTTCGTGACAACGGACCAATATTTTGCGCTTTGGCAAGCGTTCTCCGATATTGTCGAGGATCCAGCCGAGAGCACTGTAAAACTTTCAACGAATTTTGAAAATGCGCAATTGCCGCCGAGTGTCATGGCTCCCTATCATGCGCGCGACTATCGCGATGCATTAAACCGAATGGCGAGGTACAAACAATTGTGTGCCCCCGAACGGATTCACATCGTCGAGGAAGGCGAGTTATGTACTATTGAACTGTCGTGGCTTTTTTCCGAGCGATCCGAACCGCCGATGCTTGTTGGAGTGTCATTAGCTTCGTTGGTGGAATTAGGGCGACGCGGAACCGGTAAGCCCTTGAACGCACACGCCGTCGTACTTTCTCGCCCAATAGGAAATATTCAAGCCCTTGAAGCTTTCTTCGGCTGCAGCGTTCGGACTGGATCACATCGAAGTCGATTGATCCTTCGCCGAAGCGATCTTGACCGCCCGTTTATCTCCTATAACGAAGAGCTTTTGGAAATTCTGACTCCTGCGCTAGACAAGTCTCTAGAAAAGAAGTTACGCAACAACTCAATTAAGGAAACGGTGAAATGGATTATGAAGCAGAAACTTGCTTCGGGACGGCCCGACATGCAGGTCGTTGCAAGCGAACTAGGTATGAGCGAGCGTACCTTGCATCGCCGTCTGATGGATGAAGGCGCGAGTTTTAAACAATTGCTGACTGATATCAGGCGAGAGAGTGCCCTTGAATATTTGGAAAATCCTTTGCTCGATTTGAAAGAAGTTGCATTCCTACTTGGGTATGAAGATACAAATTCGTTTTTTCGGGCTTTTCGCCAATGGGAAGGGGATACGCCTTCTCGTTGGCGCGCAGAACATCTGAACGCGAACTTCACAACCGACAGTACTGCAATAAAGACCATTCATTAATTAAGCAATTAATTATCACATCTTTACAAGAAAATAGTAGGAGAGTTCAACACAGCTAAGAGTCTAACCATAAAGAAACGGAGGAGATTAGACTTGATCAACGTGCTGATCTTAGGTGCGAACGGAGGTATCGCTCGTCACGTCATTGAACGAGTCCTGAAGGATACGGATGCCCGACTAACTCTTTATCTGCGCAATGCCAACCGATTAGGGAAATTAAACGCTGAACGCGCCCGCATTGTGGAAGCAATGAAGGTTACCGGCCTCAAACGGCTCATTTTATTAGCTCCATGGGGATTTGTAGAAAGCAGCTGATCCCTGTGACCGGCTGCTTTTGTTCAACTATACCAGCTAATAGCTTGTCAAGATTACCAGTCAAGTCATTCTAAATCATGTGTTATAGTTAAAAATGAGAAAAATAGCATGGAGCCAATGAACAAGCTTATTTGCACATGCGACTAGAGCTACTTTATGCGGTTTCCCTTCGGCCCTTTTGCGATCATAAAACTCTTTGATCCGTGTATTGCGACAACGGATAAGTCCGCACTGAACAGCCAAAACCAGCGCATAACGAAGCTGCCGAGAACCACGTTTGGTGATTGGATTGCGGGTTGCCGTAAACTTACCCGAAGCAAAGACACTTGGGTCGATACCAGCAAAGGCTACTAGTTTTTTCGGATGATCAAATCGGTCAATTTCCCCAATTTCCGATAAAATTGTTGCTGCAATTTTATGGCCAATACCGGGAATAGATTGAATTAAATCATACTCTTCGATCTCTTCTGCCAGGGCATTTATGTTTCGTTCTAACTCAGTAAGATGCTCCTGGTACTGAAGAATCAAGGTTATAAGAACTTTTAAATTGATTAAGTGGCTGGCATACATGGTTTGCTCGAAAGGATTTTGTTTTGCCGCATGAAGTAGCCGCTTTACTCGTTCGTTAATCCAAGCCTCTGAACGGCCTCGTTTCGTTGAAAGCATTTCTTTGATTTTAAGTGTTTCTTTGTCCGTTTTCAAAACCGAATATGAGGTTGGGAACTCACTTAAAAACCGTAGTGAAATACCTGAATACATAGCTCCAAAGACACCTCTGTAGGCAGGGAAAACCTGATTTAAAACAGCTTGGAATTGCAGTTTAGTCTGTACACACATCTTTGAAAGAGACTCGTATTGCCTTGTAAGATAGCGCAGATTGAGAAGTTGCACGCCTCTTTTCTTAAAAGGTTCAAACTCTTCCTTGTAGTACAACTCACCGAATAGGTAAGCGTCAGCAGCATCCGTCTTTACTTTACGAAGCTGAGACTTTCTAAGCCGATTGGAGATGAGTGGATTAATGACAATGTAAATATCGTTATGTTCCTCTAAGAACTGAACAACTGGGCTTTGGTAATGTCCGGTTGCTTCTAGAATAAGCAAAGGACGTTGTTTGGATACAGATTCCACGTCCTTTAAAACTTGATGTAGATTTGTTAGGCCATCACGAGTGTGCTCGAAGTGGAATGTCCCTCTGAAAGGCTTTCCGCGCGCTAAAAAGGCTTGTCCATGACTTTCTTCCTTTGAAATATCTAGACCGACAACTGGATTCATTTCATCTCATCTCTCCCTGTAAGTTTAGATTCACCGGCATCCCCTAAGGTTCTTCTCGTCGCTCCATAGCATCGCTTGTTATACGGGATCTTACGTCCCAACCAGCCTCAATCATGGTCATGACAAGTAGGGGCGACACTATAGCGCTCGGGATCAAGTCCCACGGGCAGGTACGTTCGACCAGGCTACCTTAATCCTCTATGATAACGAAAAAAGGATCAACCAGAAAGAACTGGTTGATCTCATAATACGAAAGGGCAGGTTAGCATGAAATCAACTTCCAGATTGACTTAGTGGGGATAATCAAATATTATGGTTGTAACGCTAATTGTTATAACACTTTTTTTTGCGAGGTGGTAAGCTTGAAACAGCGAATAAGTACACGGTTTTCAATGGCGATTCATATTCTTTCGCTCATTGCGATCAATGACAGCGAGTTAACGGGAGACCAGATCGCTCTAAGCGTAAATAATAATCCTGTAGTGATTCGCAGAGTTATGGGGATGCTAAAAAAAGCTGGACTATTGGATGTGCGTGCAGGAATTGGCGGCGCTTTTTTACTTAAAGCCCCGGAGGAAATTACCCTGTTCGATATTTATCGAGCGGTCAATGAAATTGAAGACGACGATTTGTTTTTGTTTCGGATTCACGGGGATTCGAGCACACAATGCCGCGTAGGTCGAAACATTGAAGCAGTTTTGCATACCGAATTTATACAGGCACAAGCGGCAATGGAAAATCAATTGAACCAAACAACGTTAAGTCAGCTTATCCCACAATTTAAGTAAAATAGCTCCTTTTTGTGAGCTTTTTATTTACCCTCGTTAGAACGATAAGTGTTATAACAAATGAAGTATAATTAAAACCATTGGAGGAATTTTTAAATGAAAGTATTAGTAACTGGCGCAACAGGTCGATTGGGAAGAATGGTTGTCCAAAACCTATTGAAATCTCTGTCCGCAGCTGATATTGCCGTAAGTGTTCGAGATACGATAAAGGCGCAAGATCTAAGCAATCTTGGTATCGATGTGCGTTACGGCGATTTCAATGACCCCGCATCGCTTGCAACTGCTTTTAAA
The DNA here is from genome assembly GCF_032399705.1 of Paenibacillus sp. BIC5C1. Taxonomy (NCBI): domain Bacteria; kingdom Bacillati; phylum Bacillota; class Bacilli; order Caryophanales; family Paenibacillaceae; genus Paenibacillus; species Paenibacillus sp. BIC5C1. The sequence goes on along the minus strand of NZ_CP135922.1, from coordinate 3,660,020 downwards.
GGCGTAGATAAACTTTTGATGATTTCAACCAATGACCCGCAAAATCGATTAGAGCAGCAAAAGGTTGCAGTAAAGGCAGCTAAAGAAGCTGGTGTTTCCTTCATTGCCTATACGAGCGGTGCAAAAGGAGTACAAGATCACGGTTTAACCGAGCAAGCCATCAAGGAGTCAGGAATTGCATACTGCATCTTGCGCAATAACTTGTATATCGAAAATGAACTGCCAAAAATTCAAGCAGCAACTAAAGGTGCGCCTTGGGTAACTGCAGCTGGAGAAGGTAAAATTAGCTGGGCTAGCCGCCAAGATTATGCCGAAGCTGCCGCAAATGTATTGCTTGGCGATGATCACAACAATACCGTTTACGAGTTAGGCGGTAAACCCCTAACACAAAAAGAGCTTGTAGCAATCATTTCCGATGTGATTGAAAAAGAAGTGCCGGTTCAGCAGGTTGATTTTGAAACCTACGGCAAAGTTATGCTTGGTGCTGGCATTCCTGAGCAAATGATTCCTGTCCAAATCGCCATTCAAATGGCGATTCAAGCAGGAGCTATGGACGTAGAGAGCAACGATTTAGAGCTATTGCTAGCTCGTCCAGTTACACCGTATGAGGTTGCCATTCGCCAAATGGTTGTTTAAAAAAACAAAGAAGGAGCAAAAGTTGGTCACTGCTCCTTTGATCATTGAACTAACGGGAAACGTTAGATCTCATATCCGCAAAAAATCATTTGCATCACGAGGCAAATGCAGTATTCAGTAGCCTGGGCACGTTCAACGGTACAAATGAAATTTTGAGCGCTTTAGATAGAAAAGGGATTGAACTTGATGTGGTTAGCAATAATTGATGATACAATGGCTTTTATTCATCGTTCTTTAAGTAGATTTTCAAATGATGATGGATACTGGGCTGGTATCTGGCATAAAAAAACAACTCGTAGGTTCAATAGGGTATTTATGGATTGATTGGGATTCTAGAAGAATCGAAATAGGTTATTGGTTAGGGTCTAACTTTGAGGGTAAGGGCATTATGACTAAATCGTGTAAAGCCATCATTAAACACGCATTTAATGATTTACATTTAGCCAAGGTCAAGAAGGGATTATTAGAAACTACGAGGTGCTTCACAATCAATACTTTGACCGGGTAGTATACGGACTTATTAAAGAAGAATGGTTAAATAGCAACACCCGTTGAGCTAACGGGAAACTATAGCTCAATAAAGTTGAATTCGCTAGCTCACCACGTGGACGATCTTGGCTTACAACTAACGGTTTAAAAATAGGATCGTTGCATAGAAAACGGTAAGCTAACGTAGAAACGATAACTCAGTATAATTAAGAAACCAGCCGACCAACATTACAGTGCCCCCTTAAAGTTAGACCAATATTTCTATGCAACTTGTTGGGCATGAGCTCGGTATTGTACCGGGCTCATACCTTGTAATTTTGTCTTAATGCGTTTGTGATTGTAGTAATCCATGAATCGTGCAAGTTTTTGCACCGTAGGCAGGATTTCATCTTCGATATCCCAGCTCCATAGAGAATACTCGTTTTTTCTTCGTGAATCTGAGAGTGTAGATTACTTCAAATGTCAAAGCTTAACGGATAATCGCACTCATAGGAGTTATACATAAGAATGTATAAGAGCTGGAGCAAGCCCCTGACTGAACTGGATTTATCCATTCCAGTTAAGGTACGCGTCCAGCTCTTTTTTTTCGTATTTGAATCTTGAAAAAGGATAAACAACTCAGGCATTTTGAGCAATCATTTCCCGTTAGTTCAATCGTCTTAAAAATTATCTGATTTAAACAGACCATGTAATAGCATTGATAAAAACAGACAGAATATATGGCAAGGGAGGTGGATTTAATCAACACATGTACTATAATAATGGAAATTAAATAAGGGATGGTGTTTCTCAATTGAAAACTTTTTATTGTGATCTGGAAATAACCTTAGATGTCATTGGCGGAAAGTGGAGACCTCTTATACTGTATTACTTAATAAAAGGTCCTAAACGGACCGGTGAATTGAAAAGGCTCATACCATCAATTTCTCAGAAAATGTTAGTACAGTCATTGCGGGAGTTGGAGAGTAATAATTTGATTATAAGAAAAATGAAAAATCAGGTACCACCAAAAGTGGAATATGCAATATCAGAAATGGGTATGTCACTTGAACCCACTTTGCGAGCTCTTTGTGATTGGGGTCAGGATTATGCAGAGAAGACATGGAACAAGGATGAATATCGGAGATTAAATGTAGAATAGAGTAATTTAAAAAATCAATTTATTCTGCATTTCATCACAATTATCACTATTTGGTTACTATATAACCAAAAAGTACGTACTATTTTAAAAGTGATACATAGTACATAATGAGACTTGTGACCATGAAGAAAATAAAAAAATTAATAAGAGGAGTGTTCTAATGATGCAATGATTAGCAACTTCAAGAGTGAACCTACCTTTGTCAATGCGATCGTCTCCAATGATCTTGATCATTCTGATGATCTTGTCATCTATGAGATCTGGCAGGGTACAAGAGAAAGTTGGATTCAACACGAACTTAATAAACCTTATCGTGCTGAGTATGAAGGTGCACTTACCAACCTAATTGATGATAGAATCGTAAGCTGGCTTGAACCAGTCGGTGAATGGGGAAGTACACTGACGAATGTAAGACGGTAAGTTTTTTAATGGTAAGGATTATCACGTGCAATCCACTCAGTACCTCCAAATTCGAATTTTACAAATAATCTCTGAATATTTCACCGTGAAACAACAGTCACTCGATCTACTGCCAAACTTAATCAATGGAAGAGTTCTCGCTAGCTTCACGATAAAAGATGATCTGGACGATATGATAACCTTTTTTTTGACCACAATGTAACTTATATTGTTAGATTTCGTTTAACTTACCTTCATTGAAGAGTAAGATGAGAATGTTAAACAAATATAATTTCATGGAGGTGCCTAATGAAATTTGGCTTTATTGGTGCTGGAATAGTTGCTCAAACGCTAGCAAGGCATCTCTTGCTTTACGGTCATGAAGTTATGCTCAGTAATAGCCGTGGTCCCGAAACGCTCTCAGAGCTGGTAAGCTCGCTCGGTACTGGCGCAAAATCTGGAACACCTTTAGAAGCAGCTGAGCAGGACTTTGTAATTTTGAGCGTAATGTGGCCGCAAATGCCTATTGCTTTGTCCATGGTTCCTGACTGGACAGGCCGTGTTCTTATTGATGCTACCAACCGTTTTGAAAATATGGAACCTTTGGTCGGTGAATTATCAGAAAGAATTCGAGTGAAATCGTAGCACAATATGCTCCGGGTGCTCTGGTAATCAAAGCTTTTAACAGTGTTCCGATGGAATGGATTAAGAATTACACGGAAGAGAAGCCAAAGACTGTCCTATTCATGTCCGGTGACGACATCCAAACAAAACAAGTCTTGCAAGAAATTTGGGAGAATATTGGTTTTGCCTGTATTGATCTTGGCTCCTTAAGCCAGGGCGGTCTGCTGCAGCAAATAGGAGGTCCTCTTGCTGGATTGAATTTAAATCTGTTGGAGCGATACAGTGTACGATAACGCTATTCTAGGTTGCAAGTGCCAGCAGATGTGTGAACCAAATCTTATTGGTTGAAATGTTTCGTTATTTGTGGACATTTACCAACTCCCATATTCATGCACCACCTAACGTTAAGGACTTTCAGTCAATCATATGGTCATAAAACAGGTGAATGATCCGGAAGTTGTGATTGGTTCTAGTTATAAGATTAAAGCCGCGCAAGCATTTACCGACCGCAATACGCAACATTTCAATGTCATCGCAGCTGCAAAACAGGCTGGTGTCAAACAAGTGATTTTCACGTCAATCATACAAAGAGAACATTCAAATCTTATTGTGCCCGAAGTATCGATGTCAGACTTATTTGCTGAACAAACGCTTAAAGCATCCGGATTAGACTATACCATTTTGTGGAATCCACCGTATCTTGAAGTCATGCATTCGTATTTCGGAGATGCGCTTAAAGTCGGCGTGCGAGTACCCGCGGGTTCCGGCAAAGTAGCCGCTGCATCTCTGGACGATTTGGCGGCAGCAAACGTAGCCGTTCTCACTCAAAACGGGCACGAAAATAAGTCATATACTTTAAATGGTAGCGAATGGTTTACCTGTTCTTATGACTGATTTCTTATTAGGTAGGGTGCGAGGAATCAACACTGGAGAATTCTCGGAGGCGTCTGGAGATCTTGAACGTCTGATTGGCCGAAAACCAATAACGTATAAAGAATTCTTTAAAATCAAATCGCCGTTTTCTAAAATTGAAGATTGAAAACTGGCATGTTACCAACTTAATTCTAACAAAAGATTAGAGTTATTTGCAAGGAAGACATACTATGGGCCGCAAAGGCAAAGTACCATCAGAATCGCTTCTGTGATCCACAAGAGGTTCTCGATGTGAAGTTCACGACTTTTGACTACAAGCTCGCCAAAGGCGATGTATTGGTCAGAGTTACAAGGAATCGCCGCAAAGTACTCCGAATCTTCAATTAACTCGTCAACGCGATGGTCCAAACTATTGAATATAAGATACTTCAATAATCTGTTGAAGTTTTTATGAAGGACGGATTGTAATATGAAGTGCGACACCTACTGGAAATAAATAAAAAAGGGCCCATGGCCGGATTCGTGTAGAATGAAGTCACCATAACCACCATTCACACAAGGAGAATCCACCATGAGCTACAAACATCTTAGCATAATCGAACGCAGCAAGCTAGAAATCCTCCACCAGCAAGGCAAAAGTTCACGAGCGATCGCAAAGGAACTCGGCAGACACCCTTCGACTATTTGTCGTGAATTACAGCGTACAGCTTCATTTGAAGCCTATGAAGCAGAACAAGCCCAGAATGCGTGTGTGGAACGTCGTAAGGCATCTGTATCCACCGGCAAGTGGTCTGCTTCCCTAGCTGCTTTGCTTGAGGAAAAACTGAGGGCCACATGGTCTCCCGAACAAATTACCGAACACTTCCGAGTCGATGGCCTGCCTGTAATCTCCTTCAAAACCATCTATCGCTGGCTCTACACGGGGCGTTTGGTTCGAGGCGCGTTACAGGTCCTTCGACACAAAGGGAAGCGTCAGAAACCTGCAGAAACTCGCGGTAAATTTGCGATCGGCAGATCCATTTCGGATCGCCCCAATGAGGTTCGTTCCCGTGAAACGTTTGGACACTGGGAACTGGATACCGTCGTATCGGGTCGTGGGAAAAGTAAGGGATGTGTAGCCACGCTCATTGAACGCAAAACCCGTCTGTATACCGCCATTCTCATGCCTGATCTTACCGCTTTGTCCATGGAAATTGCGCTTGGTGTGGCCATCTCCCAATACCCTAAAGGCACCTTCCTTACAGCCACGGCTGACAGAGGTAAGGAATTTGCTTGCTATGCCAACCTGAAAGACACCCATGGTGTGCACATCTATTTTGTTGACCCGTATTCTTCCTGGCAACGCGGTTCCAACGAAAATGGGAATGGGTTATTACGGGAATTCCACCCCAAGGGAACCGATTTCGCTCTCGTAGAGGATGAAAAACTCGGCCAAACACTGGATCTGATTAACCACAGACCCCGAAAATGCTTGGGTTGGAGAACCGCTCACGAATCTTTCACAGAGGAACTGTCGCACTTGGTTTGACAATTCGTCGAAGAGAAAAATTTTTTAGCCGCTAATCCATAAATATGTGGATTAGCGATTCTTTGCTATTCTTCAAGAGTAAAGGATATCTGTATCGGGATAAGAACATTGTGTCATTTCGGATTAGGTAATTATCTAAATAATATCATGATGGAGAATATCGAACCCAACTAACCGAACCAAATACCGACAACACAACTTTGTTTGTTCTTACCATATTTTAATCTCCTGTAACAGAAGTAGGGGCGCATCTGTCGTTCGACCGGCCTTAAATCCGGAAGCGAGCAGCAGGACCAAAAATCCCACGGCGACGCCCCACAAAACGAAGGCGTTTGAGCCGACCGCGTCCAGTCCTCCGAAGTACATCACTTCCCGCAGCCCTTCTGCCGTGAACCGCAGTGGCGTCCACGAATAGATCCAATCTCGCGTTGTCTGCGACAAGAACTCCGGAGCCATGTTCAGCAGCGGCATGGAGAAGAACATCAGCAGTACGAGCAGAGGCATAGCCGGAAATCCGATCCAATTGATCAATGAAGATTGCAACAAGAAGAACGCCGATCCAGCCAACCATAAGAAGAACCAAGTCTCCCTCGCGTTCGCTAGTTCCATGCCGTACCACGACAAAGCCATCCATAAGGTGAAGCCTGACGCTATACCAACGGTCGCAAGTCCCACGATAGCTTGCAGTGCACTTACTGTCCATTTCCTTGAACCCTTGGCGACCGCCTTCTGGCTAGCCAGGAACAAAACTATCCCGGTCACCAGACTGCCGATCCACATGATCTGGGTCAACAAACCCGGCGCATTCCCCGACGCATTATTCACTCCCGGTGGATGCACGACGTCCTCCTGAACGGTCACCGGTGTCATTAAAGCTGTAGCCGATTCAACGGGAATTTGCTCCGTTTGCTGCCCGATCTGCTCAAGCAGCAGCTGCAACAGTTCCTCGCTTATCATTTGCATCGCTTGTCTCATGGTCTGTCTTACAACCAACGAGGCTTGGCTGTTCATCCCTTCGTTGGCGATGATCTTCACATTAGGATGAATCGGTGAGGGAGTTGCTAACGAGAGTAAACCGCTGCTCAGATCCGCCGGAATCACTATCACTCCGTAATATTCGCGTTTATCCAATCCTTCCCGAGCCGTTTCCTCGGAATCCACGATATGCCAAACGAACGGCATTGCCGGGTCTGACACCAACGTTTCCCGAATCATTTCCCCAACCGAAATCATTCCTCCAGTCGACAGATCCGCTGGCCGGTCAAGGATAACGAGGGCCACCGGAAGCTCCTTGGGCTTCGATCCCAGCACCGATCCCATCATCGCTACCCCGAATACGGTCAGCACGATCAGGACGAGCACTAATCCGAGCTACATCATTTTTTGTGTCAATATTTTCATGATTCTCTTCCCCTCATCACTTCATTGCAATGAACAAAAATAGCGTTGCTGAAGCAACGCTCCTGTATCCATTGGACTTTAAAGTTTTCCATTCAAGTACTTTCGTGAAGCGAAAGACATCACCGTAAATAAATTCGGCGATGTCTTTCTTGCGATTCAGCTACACAAACTTCAAAATCTACTGTTCGTATTTTTTCGTTTTTCTTCCGGCAGAATGGCCTCAATTACGTCCCAATGCTCAGCGATCTTTCCATCCTGTACGCGGAACAAATCGTAGAAAGCAGTATGTTGACCACCAAATTGACCTTCGCTCACGGTAATAACAAAATCGCCTTGCCCGATAACTTGATGGACATGAGTATATTGAAACTCAACTTTTTTCTCCTTCAGAGCCTGCAAAGCAGCGTGAAGACCAGAAAGTCCGTCTGCAATATGAGGACTATGCTGAATGTAGGTATCTCCATCAAAGTAAGAGGCAAGCAGGTCAGGGTTCTTTTCGAGCAAGATGTTTTCAACATAGCTTTTGACAAATGCTTTGTTGGCCTCCGTCTTGTCGATATCCTTAATCGTAACCGGTCCGTCAATCATTGTATGATTGCTTGGTGTCTTTTCCACCATCTCTTGTAAATTGTCCCAATGTTCAACGATTATCCCATTCTCAAAACGGAAGATATCAAATACGATTTTAGGGCCGTGAAAATGATATACAGAATGAAGAGCCACATAATTTCCGTCAACTAAAGCCCGCTTAATGCTTACCTTTGTACCAATTTCCTTTAAATGATCAAGAGCACCAAGCATGGTTTCACGACCATCGAGTAAGGCCTGGTTGTGCTGAATATATTGATCTGGATGAACGTAAGCCGTAATCGCTTCGGGATTGCCGCTCTCAAAACTTTCCAGCACGGCGACTGTCTTACGAACAAGCTCATTTTGATGGTTGAATGTCATTGGTAAATCCTCCTCGGAATTTTTTTGGTCATTAGATAAATAATGAACAAAACGTTGTTTATTTATCTGATGCTCATTATATTAGAGGTTAATATAACGCTCAATATTCAATATTTTTAGTTTTGAAGTATAATAGACAACTCATATAACTTTGTCGCATAATCCGCTAAATAAATTGAGGGGGTTCGAACACAATGAACAAGAAAACCGACCTAAGAATACTGCGTACGAAACAATCGATTCGAAAGGCATTTTATGAGCTTATTCAGGAAAAAGGATATGAAGCGATAACGATTCAGGATATTGCCGATCGGGCTATGATCAATCGAAACACTTTTTATCTTCACTACCAAAACAAGCCTGATTTATTAGATACATGTATGAATGAATTGTTAAGCGATTTAAAGGATGCAGTCGTTCTTTGTCCGATCAGCATGAATCCTTTCAGTATTTCTCTACTTGAGACAGTGATGGAAACTGTACTGGAACATATTTCTCTTAATATGACTTTTTACCATTCCATGTTAATTGAAGAGAATCGAATCTATCAGTTTCAAGTGAAAATGGAGAATATCATTAAAGTTAAATTGACTGAGGGGTGGAAACCTGTTCAGGGAAACTCCCCTTTAGCGGTATCCAAGGAATTGCTGCTCGAATACCTCGGATCGGCTTTCATGGGGATTGTAATTTGGTGGATTAAATACGAAAAACCCCTTCCTGCAGATGAAGTTTCATCTCAGTTTAGTAGAATAGTTGCCTACGGGCATTTAAGAGCTGCCGGCATCGCCGTCGAGGAATAAAAATAGCGAGGGTAGAAGGAGCACAGGCACTAAATAAAGGGCGTAAACGATAAGTTAACGACGATTTAGGTAATCGCGGAGGGGAGGCTCACGGAGGAGTACCAGGAGATTTTTCATCTAATCCATAAAGATATCTCTGATATTACTACAGCGGACGAAATGAGCCGATTTATGAACCGAATATTACAGCATCTATCATCTCATCATCCTCCTATGGCAATGTCTCTATACAGTGCGCTTGTTGATGCGGGCATACGTTACTCGGTAGAGAATTATGATCGAAATCTTTCTTTACAAGAAATATGTCGAGGGACAAGAACATGATCCCATTGAAGTCGCTATTTTAGCGGCTTTTTTAATTTATCGGTACAAGTTCTTGTCCCGAGCCAAGGACAAGAACTTGTACCGATTGCCGAGATGGACAAGAACATGTTCCAATTACCGATTCGGCGTATATCTAATCGGTATTTTGCCTTATTTCATTAAGCTAACTGGCAGGTTAGTTTAATGAATGATATTGAAAATATCACCAAAGAACCGTATTATATTTTGCCGAAAAGTTTGCTAAATTGTTCAGCCGCCAGCTGATTTTTGGCTGCAGCTAGATAAGAACTACCATGATTCTCTAAAAAATGTAGGGACTCAGTGATTAGTCTCTTTAGAAAAGGTGGTGGATTGAAAAAAAACTCTGTACATCTTTTTGCTAATTATGTTGGAGTCTTAGCCAAATGGCGGCTAGCAATGACAATAAATTACCGCTCTTTTACATTGGTTACTTGGACTAAGGATGAATTTTGTAATTTGATTAGAGGTGCATCTAATTAATTCACATAGAAAGTCTTGTATAATAAAAATGGGATAAAATACCTATTTATAAACTATAGTACATGGTAAAATATTCTTACTATTGCCAAGTTTGTTTGATATTTAGGATTTGTAGACCTATGTAAAGAAAAAGATACTGGGATGTGATAGTGAGAATAAGTACATATGGAAAGCAGAGGGATTTAGATAATGAAGAAACTGTTATTAACAGTAATAGCAAGTATATTGACTGTAAGCATGATAGGTTCGGGAAACGAAGCAGTTGCAGCTGCAAGTACTCCGAAGCAAGTAGAGGTATTGCTGAATACCGTTAAAATGAAGTTTCCAGATGCGAAGCCATTCCAAGATGGCCAAGGTAGTGTCATGGTTCCGATCCGCTTTGTATCTAAAGCGCTGGGTGCAAAGGTGACGTGCTCCAAGTAAGGAAAAGTTTCCAAGGTTGGGATGGTCAGCAAAGATCATCAAGTGGACATGACGATCAGGCATACTTCAGCCCTCGTCGATGGCCAGAAGAAAGACTATGGCACGCAAATCATCCTGAAGCCAAACCGGACCTTTGTTCCCCTGCGTCTGGTGAGTGAAGGATTTGGCCAGAAGGTAGAGTTGGACAAGATTGGCCGCTGGGTCTGGATCGGGAACAAAGACTTCCGTAGTACAGATGATAAGGCGTTTAAGTTAAAAACCTGAAGAATGAAACTTCCCCTGGCGTGAAGATTATCAAAGAGAGTGATTTACCCATCCAACTAGCGAATAGTCAAGTAGTATATAGCATTGATTTGGTAAAAGATCCTGTACGTAGCGGGAATGTGGTACAGATCAGAAGTAGTGTCAGAGGAAATCCTATCGCGTTCTTAGTAAAGAAGAGTTTTGCAAAGGGGCGCCATGTGCTAGATGCTGCTTTTATAAATAATGGTGATAAAACAGGAATGAATAACTATCCGGTAGTGAGTAGCTTGGATCTCTTCCAATATGGAAAGTTCGTAGAGAATTATGATTACACGAAGTTCAAGCTTTCTTCAGCAGATTATATTCTTTTGCGTGATGGCGATTTGGACGAGTGCGCCGTAGCCATTATCAATCCATTCAAGTAAGTGAAATGATTCGATGAAAAAGACTATCAGTTCAAATACTGACAAGTCTGTTAGAAAGATTCGTAAAAAAAGGGAAGATGAGGGGAGAAACACAATGAAAGCAAGCAAACGCAGCAAGAACAACCGGAGATCGGGGCGCAGGTGGGTAACATGTCTGCTCGCCGCGGTCTTGGGCCTAACGGTCGTCGTACCGGCTTATCCGGCAGAACGTGCATCCGCGGCATCCGCTACGACGGCCTCGCAAGGAGGCTTCACGCAGGATCAACTTGACGGATTGGCTTATCTGAACGAGATTCGTGCGAAGGTAGGCGTAGGCCCGTTGGAGCTGGATACGAGATTGACGCAGGCGTCGCAGGCGCACGCGGCTTATTACAATACCACCCACTTCGAAGGATTGTCGGCCCATCGGGAGGAGCCGGGTACGGCAGGATTTACGGGAGTGACTGCTGGAGACCGGGGCAAAGCAGCCGGATGGCCAAACACTTCGGTAGCTGAAGTCATGTCTTTTAATAATGCAACAACACGCGAAGCGATCGATTCCTGGCTTAGCACCGCTTATCATCGCGCGATTATATTGGATGACAAATATACATCGGTCGGCATCGGGTTGCAAGGTGGTACTGCGGTCATGAACCCGGCCTATGTGAAATTCGAAAAGAATGGTCCGGAAGCCAAAGTGTATCCGTATGACGGCATGAAAGGAGCCGACGTTGGATTCTACGGAAACGAGATTCCAAATCCGCTTGTCCGCTTCGGTGTTGAACACTCGGGTGGCATTATATCGGCTGCGGCAGGCTTCGCCATCGATTCGTTCGAAGCGAACATCGTGGACTCGCAGGGGCAAGAAGTCCCGTACTACAGTGAACTGAAAGGGGATACGGTGTTCTTGTATCCGAAAGATGTGCTGGACGGGTACAGCGTCTATACGGTGAAGCTCGATTATACGCTGTATAAGGAGTCGCAGCTTCGCAGCAAGTCCTGGTCGTTCACGACAGGCAAAGGGCGCACGTTAAAGGGCTTATCTGCCCAATACGACGAATTGGTGCTGAATCCGGGAAGCAAGTTGCCTATTCAGATCACGGCATCTTACGATGATGGCACATTCGGAACCCCGAAAACGGCGATCACCTACTCCAGCAGTTCGCCTGCCGGTCTGAAAGTCTCGGCGGACGGCACACTCAGTGGGGTTAAGCCCGGCAGTTACAAGGTGACGCTCAGCTCTGGGGCGGTGAGAGGAACGGTACCAGTGCGGGTATTCGAGCGCCTCAAGAGCAAGAGCTATCCAGCAACTGATCCGACCAAGGTTAAAGATATCGCAAGACGCTCTGATCAAGCGGCGATCGAGTGGGCGCTTCGTTCGGGCGTCGCCGGAGTGGACACAAACGGCAAATTCCGCCCAGAAGATTCCGTGAGCGAAGCGCAGTTCCTCATCATGCTGCTGCGCACCTACAAAGTCGATGACGAATCGTACGCTTCCAAGAAGAAGAAGCACTGGGCAGAAGGCGCCTACAAAGTGGCGACGGCCCGCAACTTGCTGCTGTTCAGTGCAAGTCCGGGCAAAAGCGACTTCCGGGACAAACCAATTAACCGTTATCGCGCGGCTGGCCTGATCGCGTCGGCGGACGGCGTGAATTTCGATTTTTCGAATGCGGTGAACTACGTGCTGGCTCATAATTACATGCGTGGGACCGAAGGCAATCAGAGCTGGATGTTCGGTTCCAACGATATCATTACTCGGGCGCAGGCGGCAGTGATATTGATGCAATTGCATTCCGGCATGAAGCAATTGGTCGGCGCACCGAAGTCGGTCACGTCCGAGAAGAAGTTACCTGAACGTCTGTTTCCGGAAGTGTATCTCAAACCTGCGCTTGGCAGCAAGACGTTAATCGTCGAATTTCACGCGGACGGCACCCTGTCGGTGGAAGGACAATTCGTGGATCAGGCGAACAAGCAGTTGGAGATCCAAATTGATCAACACAAGGATAACTTGCAAAGTGGGAAGATGCTAGCAAAAATTCCAGTGCAGATCGATTCGTCGGGGCGATTCTCTGTATCGTCCACAGGTACGTATAGCGACGCGCTCCTGAATGTGTATCTAAGAACAGAAGGAACGACCTATGCTATCAGGGTCAAAAGAGGTACTATGAACGCGTCGGATTATTCAAGCTAAGAAAAAAGTCCCCACAAACATGTTCGCAAACTCAACATCAAAAGGCGAAGATGCCTCCGACTCGGTTCGGAGGCTTCGGCGTGTCAAAGAAGATCCGACTTGGATAAAAATGAAAGAGCATTGACTTAGGTATCTTGTTCAGAGGAGTCGTCTATTATGAAAAGATTAGAGTTTTTAGATATTTTGACAAGAGACAGAAATTTACCAAAGAGTTTGCGTAGAAGAACTAATCTTAAAAGATTATCACTTTTACTAATGCTATTGTTTACCCTATTAATGATTCTTATGCTATTCCGATCACTATACGTAAATATATTCGGAAATATCGACAAGATGAGCTATTGGTCCTTATCTATTATTGGTGGTTGGCTGTTATCAATAATTGGAGTAGTTTGGTCTGATAGTTACAATCCAATCTCAAAGGTTGGGAAGTTTAATAATCAACTTTTTGTACTTATAGAGTTACTGATTTTAGAAATTGAGAAGAGTAAAACTGGGTCTTATCACTTAACTGAATTAACTTTGCTATTTAAAAGGTATCTGTATAGGATGTCTGTTCATGCAAATTCTATATACGTATTTGAAAACGATGAGATAAGTTCTAATATTTCTAAACTTGCTGATATCTCATCAAATAAGTTACGTAATGTTACTGATAAAAAAGTATCAGTATCAGTATTAAATTTTTACAAAACGTTAAATAACATATACGAGAGTAAAATTAATGAAAGACATGTTGATAAAGATGAATTTAGTATGCTTTTAAAATATGTAGATGAAATAAATCATTACAAACCTGAACCAAATAAATCAAATCTTTATCTTAAATCAATTGAATTTTTACAACGAAATAAAAAGAAAGTGTTGATCTCTTGTATTATTGTATTTGGATTAATTGGCCTAATACTAAAATTACTCGGCATGAATGATTCAAAGTATATCGAGTATTTCTTATATTCGACGACAATTATCGGTCTTATATTAGGAGCCCTCTCATTAAAAGAAAATGATTAATTTATCCCAGATCCATGATTAACTGTTGTTGTGCTTTGTCTGCTGCATTGCTAACGTCAAGCTCTACGCCCAAGTAATTCGAGCTACTTCAAACTATTTACATATGGGATAGAATCTATCAATGAGAGCATGTCTACAAAGACGTGCTCTTTTTTTCTTACTGTTCTATAAGCCTAGCTATGATTAGATCGTTCACTAATAAACTAACGGGATCGAGGATGCTGCTAGCAAAAATGCTATGTGAACACGTAGAAGGACGCTGACTGGGGACGTAATGATAGGACAAGAACCAAACAACTCCTAAATCTATACCTTGAGATCAATTGGATATGTTAGGATATAGGGAGTACAACATATCTTGTCAAAGCCCATGGACTTTTTACTGGAGGAAATAGTGGTGAACAAGTACGGTGAAGTCGCGCTTCGTGCAATTCTTTTCATAATAAATGGTGAAGTAACCCATCCACTCTCTGCTTGGAAGAAAGCAGCGTCAATTTCTTTCGGAGAGGGGACATGGGGGCAGCGTAAATCCTGTCCTAAGAATGCATTTATTGGATTATGCGAGAAGGGCTTAGTACATGGTGTATCTTATGGCAATTACTCTGTAAGAAGTGGCTCAAATAAGAATAAAAATTACGCTATCGATGCGATTGAAGTTTTGAAATGCAAACCTGAATTGTCAAAGGACAAGCTAGGTTTGTGGAGAGAGGTGATGAATGGGGAACACATGTCTCATGACTCACAGATGGATGTTGTATTAGCATTGTGGAATAACCATATGATAGATCGGAGTAAATGAGTGAACTTCTTAGAATAATGGCTACATATCATTCGCAATTGTTCATTTGATAACACCTACAAAATGGCTTGGGCTAAAGCGATTACTGAAATTGCCGTAGAACAAGAAGAAGTATTCCCAACGGAAGAAGTAATTCTAGTTGAAATTCAGTAGTTAAGAGATATCGCAGAAAAGGTAATAAAAATAGAGGAATTGTCGAAAGAAAAGAACATGGTCCCATTAAAAGTCGCTATTTTAGCGGCTTTTCGTATTATCAGGTTAGCCAGTAATTACTGGTTGGCCTTTTTTTGTGGTCGTTTTACGATGGGGGGAGCCGGGAGAACGTGGCGGCTTTAGGGGCTAGGACCTCGTAACAAAAACAGTTCTCCCACGACCTCCAAAAGACCATGTTTGGGCTGGTAGGGGCAGTTGACCCCGTATAACAAGCGAAGCTATGGGTTTGGAAGCATCGTGGAAAAGGACCGGCAAAACAAAAGATAAGGAGTGAGGACATGGAACCTGTTGTCGGTGTGGATGTTGCCAAAGGTTCGAGTGTAGTTCAAGCGTTTAGGAAGAGAAATGAACCGTATGGCAAAGCAGTAGAGATTATACATGAAAAGAATGGATTCGAACGTTTCTCGGTCATGCTAGACACGCTTCAGGCCGAAACGGGCTTGGCGCCCGTGGTGGTTCTGGAAGCGACAGGGCATTACCATCGCGCATTGGTTTCGTACTTGGAACGAAGTGGCTACACCTACTATATGGTGAATCCGTTGCAGTCCAAACGAGCCAAGGGAGCCCAGCTACGCAAAGTCAAAACGGATGCACTGGATGCTTGGCATCTGGCAGAGATGTACTACCGTGGCGACGTGAAGCCGCACCGGACCTGGGATGAGACGTATACGGAGTTGCAACATTTGACACGGCAGCATGAATTCGTTACAGGAATCTTTGTGCAGGCAAAACTGAACAGTAGAGCCCTATTGGAGCAAGTGTTTCCGAGGTACGAAGGGTTATTTTCGAATGTGTTTTCGGTAACGTCATTGACGATACTAGCCCGTTGTTTAGAGGAAGGTACAGCGGATTGGATTGAAATTATTCAAGGAGGCACACGAAAATCTCGTTCCCAGCAGTGGGCGATTGAAAAAGTCGGAAAACTGGAGGAAATGCTGTGTGACTGGAAAAAAACTCGGCGTAGTCCGTCTCAAAGCCAGGCTCTTCTCGGGATGGTCACGTTATTGCTGACAATAATCGGGCAACTGGAGGGGCTCGAAAAGCAAATGGAGGAAATAGC
Organism: Paenibacillus sp. BIC5C1; assembly: GCF_032399705.1. NCBI lineage: Bacteria > Bacillati > Bacillota > Bacilli > Caryophanales > Paenibacillaceae > Paenibacillus > Paenibacillus sp. BIC5C1. Next base: position 3,644,006 of record NZ_CP135922.1, on the reverse strand, counting down.
GGCAAGCCTACCCGAAGTTGAACTTGTGAAAAGCATCCCGGGAATTGGAATGAAATTGGCGGCAGCTATTGTAGCTGAACTAGGTGATGTAAAACAGTTTAGTGATGCGAAGCAACTTGTGGCGTTTGCAGGCCTTGACCCAGGGATTTTCAGTTCAGGAAAGTTCACAGCGACCAGTACACGAATCACGAAACGAGGCTCTAAAAGGCTCAGACGATCGCTGTATTTAGCGGTGCAATGCGGAATGCGGAAGAATGCAAATGCAAGAATCCATTCGTACTACGAGAAAAAAAGAAACGAGGGCAAGCCCTACAAGGTGGTTGTGATCGCTTGCGCGAACAAGCTGTTGCATCACATTTTCGCCATCTTGCAGAAGGGGCAGCCCTACCAAGCGTAATCCATATTTAACCAAAACCTCCATAGCCGTGGAGGTTATTCGTGTTGGTCGAAAAAAGTATAACACGAAAAGAGAACTCATCCAACCTGAAATGCTTGACAAACATTAGCTGGTTTTTGTTTTATCGGTACAAGTTCTTGTCCCAAGCCAAGGACAAGAACTTGTACCGATTACCGTATTGGACGAGAACATGCTCCTATTGCCGATTAGGCTTATATCTAATCGTTATTTTGCCTGTTAATTCATTAAACTAACAGACAGGATAGCATAATAAATTCTCTTCATTTAGTGAAAACTACCCTTAAAAATTGCTTAGGATGAGGGCTTTAGAAATGAAAAGATGTATCGGATTACTGCTAACAGTTATCATTTTCTTTGTGACAATACAGCACGTCTGTGCAAAGCCAAACGATGAACCATTGAAGCGACTTGTACTTACTTTGTTAGCTCCAAAAATACAGGAACAGATTAACCAATACTATATAAGTAAATTAACTGTATCACCTACGTATGCGCCTTTTTTGGATGGAACTGATGTAGACGTTAAATATCATTCTTCGCATATTGATGTTCAGGTTAAAACAATCCCGTACGTAGGACCTCATTTGGATGTTGGACTCGACTCGATGAGGTTTAGTATAGATAACTCCGGTTCAGTAGTAGTTCTTGAGTATAAGCACATTAGGGATTATAACTTGCCTCCTAACTGGCAAGAAATTATTAAAACTCGTAAAACTAACGGGAAACTAACTGAGAAGTCATCAAAATGATCATCTGCTGTTTTTAACTAGCGGACTGACAATAGCGATCGTTGCAGAATTGCTGACGATCCTTTTTTTGTATGTCTTTAGAGCAGCTTAAAATAACACGCTAGAGTATCAACCAAAGATCAGAATGAAGATTGGCAGTGGTTGATCAAAATTAATGTTGTGGCATCGACGTTTCCATTCTGGATACACATAAGTATGAAGATCTGGAAGGGATCGTGCAGCTCATACGGGATCTGATGTTCGGGTACTGAGCTGGCTTGCTAAAGAGAAACGTAAAAGGAATTAAAGAGGCTCAAACTGAAGGGATTTAATCAATTTAATTCCGCTTTACTAAACTGGTTGAGGGACAAAAAACATGGTCCCATAATAAGTCGCTTAGATTAGCGGCTTTTTTTGTGTTTAACGAAAACTGAAAAATTTCTGAACAAACCGTATTGACATTATTAAACTACAGATGTAGTATTAATTCCGAACTACAACTGTAGTTCATAAAAAAATTATAGGAGAGGAGCATTACCAAATGAAAGCAGCAACGAAAGTAGCCATTGCGACACTAAGCAGCATTTTATTAATGGGTTCTTCCGTAAGCCTTGTGGCGAAGGCGCAATCCTACGAGAAAGCCCAACAAGCCGTTGTTAAAAAAACAGCCGAAGCAGCCAAGCCTATAACTGCTGAGGAAAAAAAGTTTATCGAACAAGAGATTGAAAGAGTGAAGAAGTTGACTCAAGAGTCGGGTGATATGTATGTCCTGTATCATAAGTACCCAAAATTAAATAGCGGATTTGATATTAGTTATTGGGGAGGGGTACATGAATTCACTGCATACGAGGACTACTTGAAAAAAGCAACTACCCTGAAGGGATCGATTCTGAAGCAGCCCGCTAACCTGCCAAAGGGATATAAGTTTTTATCAGCGGTCATTGAAGGTCCGATCGAAGGGAAATTCGTTGATGAAGTAAGGGCCGAAGGTAAGAAGAGCGGAAAGCCCATCTATGTGAAAAAGATAGATTGGAAAGAGGCGGCAACCATCCGTCTTAAATATACGAATGGAAAAGACACGCTGGGCTTTTCCAAGTATACGGTAGATTCGGAGGAAAACAAGAAGAAAGGTTTCTTTGATGATACGCTGCCGGCCCATATCTTTCCAAAATACGTTTTTTGGAATGATGGTGGCAAATTCGAATACAACATTTCAACCTCTTCGTTGGATATTTCACGGAAACAGAAAATCGCAATGCTAAAAGCAGCCGTGAAAAAATAACACTTTACGTCAGCTAAAAGTTTTCTCGAACAGGTGCTCCAAAATGTGATTACAGTGGGTTTCTTTTGTGGATCATCATGTCGGACTAGCGGTACGAAGCATTTTTGCGTGTAACAAAAACGAGGAAATTACTCTCTGACAAACAAGTTGACATTACTAAACTACAAATGTAGCATGTGTATTGTAACTACATATGTAGTCTAAGTAAATTGACTTTGGAGGTTTCATGCATGAATCAAATACCACCGATTACGGATGCAGAGCTGGAAATTATGCGCGTATTATGGATAAATCCGTCCTGCCCTTCCAGCGAGGTCGTAAAACAAATGACGGATCGAATGGGGTGGAGCCCCAATACGACCCGGACGCTCCTCAGCCGTCTGGTGCAGAAGGAAGCAGCGGGTGCGAAACTGGAAAAGGGTTCAAAGCGCACCCAACTATTTTATCCGATCATCAGCGAGCAGGAGTATCTGCAGTCTGAAACCAAGTCCTTCATGAAAAAACTTTATGGGGGGGCTTTAAAGCCAATGCTGGCCAACTTTCTACAGGATAAAAAACTGAATGCACAAGAAATCGAGGATCTAAAGGCTTTGTTTGACGAAAACCGCAGAGAAGACGGGGAAACAGAAAAGAGAGAGCCCTGATGAGTCTTACATTGCATGAAAATTTATTGTCTTTTTTAGGCTGGGTAATTCGCGGATCGTTCATGGTCTCCATCCTGATTCTACTTGTCCTAATCCTGCAATTTCTATTAAGAAACAAGATTGAAGCCAGATGGAAATATTGGCTTTGGCTTCCTGTGGTCATTCGTTTGCTGCTCCCTTGGGCCCCGGAATCCTCGCTTAGCCTATACAATGTTTTGTCCCTGGAGGCCATAGCGCCCGGTATTCATAAACAAACTCAAACTTCATCGGGTTGGAAGGAAGCGGGGAGAATGAGCGAGGCGACGATTCATATTGAGCGCTTTACAGGCCCGGAAGTGAGTGGAACTTCAGAAGTACCTGATCCATCCCTTGAATCGGGACCCGTGCAGGAGAGCGGCCTTTGGTGGAATGGCTCCAACAATATGCTGCTGTCGGTTTGGCTTGCGGGCGTGCTGCTTCTTGCCGCGAAAACGGTATACGACCAGCTTCGATTAAAACAAGCCCTGCGCGAAAGCCGAAAAATGGACACGCCTTTTCTGTTGGCAGTTTTTCACGAGACGAAACAACAATTAGGTGTAAAGCGAAAAGTGCAGTTTGTGGCCAGCGATCGAATTCCCGGACCTGCCGTGGTCGGTTTTAGCAAGCCAGCGATTGTCATTTCGCCCAGTCTGCTCATCACGCTGCAAAAAGATCAACTTCAATATATTCTCGCGCATGAGTTTGCACATATTAAGCGGCGGGACGTCGCAGTGAACTGGTTGATCCATATCATCCTGATCATCCATTGGTTTAATCCGTTATTATGGCTAGCCGTATATAAAGCAAGACAGGACCAGGAGATGGCCTGCGATGCATGTGTCTTGAATCGGATGAACCCGCAGCAAAATATTGCATACGGACAAACGATCATCCATGTGTTGGAGCATTTTTCAGGAAACCAACGCCAACCGGGACTTGCCGGCCTGTCCGCCACGCATAAACTAATGAAAAGGAGACTTACGATGATTAAACATTTTCATAAAAAATCATACCGCCTGTCCATTCTGGGGATGGGGATGATTCTCGCGCTTGGCAGCGTGACATTAGTTAATGCCAAGGAAAGCGATGCGGGGAGCGTAACACCAAAGGCTTCCGTGCAATCGGAACAGGATTTAAACGCTGCTTTGAATAATGATCCGGATATGATCTATCCCGAGGGGGATGTAGACCGCGAGTTCTATAAGAAAGAACTGGAAAAGGCCCGAAAAAAAGCAGAAGCAGCAGCCAAGGCTCTAACTCCAGAGGAAAAGAAGTATATCGAAGATGAGACCAATAGAGTGAAGAAGCTAAGTAAAGAGACAGGTGATATGTACGTTCTGTATTATAAATATAAGGATCTTAACAACGGTCTCGACCTGAGTTATTGGGGAGCGGTAGAAAGATTCTCTGCTTACGAGGACTACTTGAAAAAAGCTTCCACTCTGGAGGGTTCCATTCTGAAGCAGCCCAAAAATTTGCCGGAGGGATATAAGTTTTCCAAAGCGAGAATTGAAGGTCCAACCGAAGGAAGGTTCCTTGATGAAATAAGGGCGGAAGGCAAGAAGAGCGGAAAACCCATCTACGCGAAAAAGATAAGCTGGAAAGAGGCGGCAACCATCCGTCTTGAATATACGAACGGGAACGATACGCTGGCCATTTCTAAATATATGTTAGACTCAGAAGGAAACAAGAAAAAAGGTTTCTTTGAGGATGACTTACCGGCACATATCTATCCAAAATACGTTTTTTGGCATGAAGGCGGATTCGAATACAGCATTTCAACCACATGGGATATGTCCAAGGAACAAAAGGTCAAAATTCTGAAAGAAGCGGTGCAAAAATAATATTTTAAGCATGCTTTGCTCTTCCGCGAGTAAGCCCATGCAGTCCTGGGAGTAAAGGATTGCATGGGTTATTTTATTGATCATGATTTAGAACAACGAACGGAAGGAACGACCGACCTATTACAACGCAATATTACATATGTACAAAATACGAGTTTTGTGAAACAGTTGTTACGAACCTCATCACAACACATTCTTCAGTTAACTGATGATTCAATAATCAACTCACTTACACTTACATCCCATGGATAAATGTGGCTTTTTCTTTTTATAACCCCCGAGATATTTTTAATTTCGTATGGATAAATATGTGATCGCACATAATTATAATTGTCGTATCACACAACTCAGTTATCTTAAATATAATATGCGCCCATTACAGCTTTATATTGAACGCATATTATATTTGATTCTGAATTTCTTCTGATTTTATCCTACTACGTCATTTTTAATTCTCGTGCACCCAAAATTCAATAATGCTGTTCCAGGTATTCGATTCGTTGCCTTGGCCGACATAACGAATGAATTTGGCCTGAGCCGGTTCAAATTCAAATGTCTCATAAGCCGCCTGTTTTTGACTGGCCACGTTACTTAACACTTTTTGGTAATTAATACCATCAGTTGATATCTCCAAATCAAAATAATTGGATCGTGTATGTCCATTATAGAATTGAATGCTTACCTGCCCTACTTGAGTCTGTTGCTCAAGCTCCAACTGCAGGTATTGTCCCTTTCCATCTGCAGACCATCTGGAGTCTGGATCACGATCGATTGTATGGATCGGCAGATTGCCATCATCTGCACTTGCCGTAACCTTGCTTATGACAGCGAAAGGTCCTTCCGGTTCAGCCATAGGCTCTTTGACCTCAAATTTCTCACGTGCCTCGACTGTTACTCCATTAAAGACGCAACTCACGACGATGTCGACCTTTCCCGCTTTTACTGCATGGAATGTAGTTCCTTCTGTATATCCGATCGTATCATCACTTGATGTGTACGTCACAGGAACATTCAATTCTGCAATATTTACGATCTCGCCATTATCTAATGTTAGAAAAGAGGATAATTCTCCGCTTCCGCCTGCGCTGATCGCATTACCTGCAACTCTCCAGCCGGGTACTGTTTTATTGGGACTTATGGAGATATTCTCTGGAAGTACGGGTGTTTCAGCTACCTTAAACTTAACTCGCACGTTCTGTTTGTGGCCCCGATAGGATACAGTGATCTCTCCAGTTCCATTAGTCTGTTGCGGTTGCTTAATTTTTACCTTTGCATCCTTGGCATAAGCTTTTGCAGAGATGATCGGCGTTTCGGTTGTGCCATAAGGCAAAGTGTGAACGTAATCGGTTCTTAAAAACTGCATACCCCCGATAGCTTCGCCGTTCACCAACAGGGATTGAAGCCCCAGATGAATATCTTTGATTCGCTTCTTGCTCTGATCCTGATATAAACTTTGTGGGGATAAACGATCGCCCTCCCCAATGCCTTCTGCCATATCAAATGGCTGCGTATTCGCATCGGGTATGGAACCTACAATGTTGACGTTCACGCCGGTGTCCTTTCCTTTTGTTCCAATGACATATCCATTCCCGAATTGTTCTGATTCTACAATAACGCCGGATTTACTAGGGTGTGCCGCCTGTCCGGTCGTATTCCAGAACACACTTTCAGTGGTTACCACCCCATGACGATTCGTTTCGGATGATCCATAATCCCGTGTAATGGCAGAGATCCCGTCCCCGTTAACGACCAGGTTGTCGATCAGGTTCGCCATGCTTAAATACATATGAAAATCAGTCAATAATGAAGGCTTCTCAGAATACGAACTTTGCAGGACATTCCCGTTCGCAGAGAAGTTGGCATATGTGAAGCTATGTCTAGCTCCTATTGCCTTACTATTCTTAATGAGATTATCATTGCCTATAAATTGATATAAATAACCATTCCCATTCGCTCCACGATACTGCGGGTACTGCATGGTTACATGATCCACAGTGATGTTCTTCGTACGGTCCAGAATAATACCCTTGGACAACAGATGATAATCTGAATTGCCGGCTGGTTTATAGGTGTTAATATTTCGAATCCAGCTGTTGGCCACTGCAATCACATTGACCGCTTTGGCATTATCGGCTTCATATCCAGCAGTCCCAACGACTTTGAAGTCATCTTCACCAAGCCCCGATTTCGCATTTTGAATGTTGGCGATCGAGAAATCCTCCAAACCTACTTCGACAATCGGATCAGCGGTCTGACTAATCGTAATATAATCGCGCAACTTCATTGGATAACGCGTCGGAATGTCTAACGTAATCGTTTTGTTCTCTGAATCTACGCCCACGATTTGGCGATAGAATAACGGTTCTACTTTCCCGAGACGTGACGACCACTTGTTTTGCATGCCGAGTTCACGTAAGAAACCTGGCGTCGTTTCAAATGAAATGACCACGTAATCATTCACTGCAAACCCGCTCGTATCCTCAACGGGTAGCAGGACGGTTGGATCAGTAACCGATTTGCGAAGTTTCGTGGAAATTCCGGTTTTCTTCCAATCTCCGTTACCGATCCGGATAATATCCTTGTTTTTCATATTTTGCTGTGCATTATAGATATGAGTCTTGTTCATCCCGTCACCTTTCAGGACCACACGACTTGCAGGAATGTTTAGTGAATAATCTTTGCCGTCCTGAGGGTTAACCTGATATGTACCCTTGGGAAGATACACGACACCCCCATCTAACGCAACAGCAGCATCAATTGCCTTTTGAATAGCCTGCGTTGCATCACGACTCCCTGAAGGATCAGCAAAGTACGGTGATTTGGTAACATCGATACGTTTGTTTTTAGGCGTTTTAGGTAGTTCTGTTTCCCCGCGCTGATAACCGGCATACGAAAAGTCATGCAGAAACCTTCCCTGTTCATCTTTAAATCCTGGATACCAATCGTTTGGATAGAGTCTGCTTCTGCCATCCGTACCCAGAGACAGATTCTCACCGACACGATCAATAGATGGCTGTGAGTCACCCTCTGACGCTCGAACCTCCTGGGTTCCAGGTACAGACAATCCAACGGTCAACGTAAATGCCAACACTAAAAAAGGCCACTTTCTACGCATACTTTCGTTCTCCTCCTTTTGGATTCCAGAGTATGTGAGCGGTTTCAAGAAACCCTATAGTCACCTCCGATCCTGCTCAAGCAAGAGTCATGTGCATGCCAACTCAGCATGTCATAACCGATTGTAGAGCACGAGGGAACGAAATTACATTAACAAAAACGACACTTAAATGCCTATTTTATACAATATAAGGATTTATTTAGAGGATACAGCGCGATTATATCGCTCTAACGCCTGTTGCTGAATCTCAATCGCACGATCAATCTGTAATGACTTGATTTGCTCGACATACGTATCAAAAGCATCCACCGGCTCAATACCAAAAATGATTTTAAGCGACATCTCGTCCACCACCTTGTTCACTTCCTGCATGATGACTGACATCTCCGTGCTTTCTTTCTCGGTTTTGGGCAGGGTCGGTACCTGATGGAGAACAGCATCTGTACTGGACCATAGCTGCACCGCCTCTTTCTGTTCCGGCAAAATATAATATTGTTCCATATATCGCGTATCCTGCACAAATGGACCGAAATAACTCGCTCTGGTGTACATCGCAAGCGCTTGTGCCGGCGACCACTTATCAGGGTTTTTCAAAATAGTCTCGGTATACGTCGGATACCCGTCCTTCATCTCAAAACTAACACCTTCTATGCCAAAGTTGAACAGCAAATGTCCCTCAGGCCCATACCCGTAGTCCAGCATCCGTGCTGCTTCTTCTACATGGTGACTGTTGCTGGATATGGCGACTCCACTGGAACCGATAGCGGGAGCAAGTTGACCAAATTTCGGGCGATCCCCTTTGTTCATGACAGGATATGGCGCTGGCACAAGCTTTGCCTGGGAATCCGTCTCCTGCAAGATCGGTAGCCATGTACCAATCCCTGCCCCTGCATTCCAGATACTCGCGCCGCTGCGTCCTGTGGTCATGTTTGTATCCTGAGTCTCCGAATCGACAGCAGCCAGATTCTTGTCAATGAGTCCCTCTGCATACCATTCACGAAATAAGGATAGGAAAGCCTTATATTCAGGTTCTTGTGCCCCAAACTTAATTTGGCCATCTTCCACGTAGAACCCCTTTTTAATGCCAAAAGCGCCAATAAAACCGCCACCTTCAATACCGAACAACGGATTCGGAACACCTAGAAAAGTAAGCGGGGCCTCAGCTCCCTTTTTGTCCTTAAATGCCTGAAGCATCGTATGCCATTCGGCAATCGTGGTTGGCACATCAAGTCCAAGCTCATCCAGCCAGTCCTTCCGAATAATCGGCCCTTGATAGGTTCGCAGCTTATCATCTCCCTGAATAAAAGGAAACGCGTAATAACTTCCGTTCGCTGTGCGAATCTGCATATCAATGTCTGGATGCTCGGTCAGGTACTGTTTTAGATGAGGTGCGTATTGATTAATAACATCGTTTAATCGCAGAATATAACCGTCTTTGATCGCTTTCTCCGGCCCACCGGGATAATTGCTCCACTCGTATTCAATCATATCCGGCAGTTCTCCAGACGTAAGCAGTACATTAATCGCTTCTTTGGCCTGATTGGCGGGAGGCCGGATGAATTGAAGGTTGACTCCGGTTCTCCGCTGCCACTCCTGAAAAAAAGGAACTTCATTGAAGCTGGACTTAATGCTTGCTGCATTGCCATTCAATTCTGCCCAGTAGGTTAATTTTCCATCGTCATTGGGTGAAGTAATTGAGACGGTCTGGTACTCTGATGAGCCGGAACGTTCATCCAGCTTGGCATTCGAATCTGTCCCGTTCTGATCGCAAGCAGTCAGCATGCCAAGCAGCAGGATGAATCCTGTCACCTTTGTTATGAATGCCAACTCCCTCTTTACGTTCATGTTCCGGTCTCCTTTCAAATCAATTAACTGATTTCTTTATATTTACCGGGCGTAATGCCTTCATATTTCTTGAATACCCGGATGAAAGTTGCTGCATCGTTATACCCGACCAATCGGGATATTTCGGTAATGGATTCTTGTTTATGCTCCATCATTTCTTTCGCCTGTCGGATACGGCACTTATGAATGCAGTCCAGCAGACCCTCACCAGTCTGATTCTTGAAGAGTTTGGACAAGTAACTGCCCTTAAGCTCAAAATGTTCACCAATCGCGTTGACGTTCAAATTCACGTCTGTATAGTTGCTCTCAATATACTGTGTGACTTGGGTACTGAGATGACGCAGAGAATCCTCACGTTCTTGTGATACATTCGTTGCGCGCTTGTCAGCGGCGTAGGAACATACCTCCTCAAGCAAATTCTGCAAAGCCTCCTGCATCTCCTGGATGGTATCCCCGGCAATAATGTCCTCAATCCGATGCGGGTATTGGGTTAGCGTATGGTTATCCCTGTCCCCCAGATCATTGATAGCCTTTATCATTGTACCTACCAGGTTAAAAATCAGGCAACGTGCGAGTGTGAGTGACATAATCGGTTTATCAAAATTTCGCTCTGTAATCTCGTTCATATAAGCGCTGGCTTGGTCTGTATCTCCCGCTTTGATGAAATTAAGGAGCTGCTGTTCCACCTGAAGCGGATAGTAGTAGCCAAACGGGTCATCCGCCATCGCATCGCTGCGTACATCCCCATAGGTAATGATGCCTTTCTTGCCAAGAACCATTTTGTATTCCATTGCGTCGACTGCTTCCTGGTATGCTTCGGCAATGCCAATCCACGACGTATGGCGTCCGCTGATGGAAATCGTAAGTTCCATATCATAGCGTTCCAAGAAGCGCTGCGCTTCTGCCGCAATGTGATGAAGATCCTGGTTCCAATCCGAAGAATCCGCTTTCATATTTACAAGGCAAACCATCATATCATCAACTTCTGCTACATATCCGACGTGCTGACGCTCTGAAGCCAGTTCTTCAACCACATTGGAAATAATGAGATGGATCAATTTGTTTCGTTCATTGATATCAATACCTGGCAGCTTTCCATAGAGATTTTCTTCATTTTCGATGACAAATAGGATAACAGCAAATTCACTTGAATACAGCGGCATATGAAAGGACCGGAATGCATCTTCATAAGGCACGAGCGTATCCTGTTTGCCTTTCAGAAGTCGATTAATCATATTGGAGCGCAGCACCTGCTGATGTTTCTGCAGCTGCTGGGCAATCTCGTTCTTTTCTGACCGTGTGTTCATGATGACTTTCTGAATAAACCGAAGTTCGTTCCGATCAGCAGGTTCGTTCTGCGAATTTTTGTCTTTTAGCGATTCCACGAGCTGTTGGATTGGGGAGTAATTCCGGCGCATGAAGAACCAGGTCAGTACACCCGCACTAATGAGACTCACCACGATACTGATATACGTAAAATTGCGGACATATACTGCCTTTTCCCAATACAGACTGCTGGGAATAATCAATGCGTACTTCAGATCGGATACCGCGGAGTCCATGTAGAACATCTCCGACTTGCCTACCTTGGCGTTATCCAACTGAACCTGATTACCATTCATGAATGGCTTCAATTCCTCCGATCCGGGACGATTGCTCATCAGAATCTCGTTATTCTGGTTCAGAATCAGCAGCGTGGCGTCACTAAAACCCGAAATGCTCTCAATCGCTTCCTGAAATCTTCGCGTATCCGCCATGACGACAACCGTACCGGTCTCCTGACCATTCAAATCATCAGGCAGACGGGTAACGTATGCAATGGAAGACTCCACCGGAGCTGCATTCTGATGTGGCAGTATGACGAACTGATTCGTCTCTGTACCCAGAATCTGATCCCGCCACGCTTCGAAAGACATGGCACCTGTGTTATGTAAGGTATGAAATGCCGTTCGCATATCCCGAATATTACCTGAACGGAGAATGGATTGATCTTTTTTCCACACGACGTAGAATTCATCGATGGATGCGTAGGATGTTTTATAGAGACGAAGTTCCTTTACCAGTTGGTATGCCGTATAAGGCGCCTCTTTGGCCGGCTGATTGGAATACATCAGCGTTTGCAGATTTGGGCTCCATGTCATCTCCATGTTTAACCGCTTCATCAGATCAACTTGAGTATCGATCGTATATCGCATCTGCTTCAATAAAGAATCGTTGGCCCGATGGATTTCACTCTTCAATGTCTCATTGGCTTGTATGTATATAACCAAACTGATCAAAATCGGCACAATTAAAACAGCACTGTAAGAGACAAGCCAGGTCACAATTATGCTTTCACGTTTTTGCCACAAATATCGAATGTTTAGCAACAACTCATCACCCAACTCTTCGTAGATTATCTATGTTTGGATCAGGAATTTATTATAACGGTAAGAGCGTGATTGGGATATAGATAAAAAGTTCAATTCGATTGACAAAAAGGGTAGCAAGCCCCGATTTTCCCCGTCAAATCAAGCACAAATAGCCCAATAGACTAATTTCGTCTATCGGGCATTCGGTATCAAGTTGAGAATGTTTTTTGTTAATTTCAGAAGACTTCAGAAAATGCGATGCTTCCAACCGTTTAATTTGGCACTCGCTTCGATGTAGAAATAGTCACCGTAAATAAGTGAAACGTTTACGTTCTGACCTGCCGGTTTATGACCGGTTCCCTCGAGAAGCATACCTTCGTGCTCAGGAAGATGCCAGGTTCCATAATGATCCCGCAAGGAACTCAGGATACGTTTAGCGACGGTAGCATAAAGTCTGCCCTCTGGATCAGGAAGTACATCTGCAAGCTCAAGCAATCCGGAAGCAGCAATAGCACCAGCGGAGCTGTCTCGTGGAATCTCCTCCCCCTCTTCCGGCTCAGCACGGAAATCCCAATGCGGAACACTATCCTCGGGCAGGCTGGAAATGAAGAAGTTCGCCACACGCTGTGCAGCATCCAGATATGCCGGGTCCTCTGTATAACGATACGTATTCGTTAATCCATATAAAGCCCACGCGGCTCCACGACTCCATGCCGAATCCGGTGCCGCTCCCTGTCCCCCTATCGCTTCTGCACGTTCACCGGTCTCGGGATCAAATCGAATGATGTGATGCACAGAACCATCTTCCCTCACAAATTGCTTCATGACCATATCCGCATGAGCTTTGGCGATATGGCTGAAACGAGGATCTCCGCTCTCCTCAGATGCCCAGAAGAGCAAGGAAAGATTCATCATGGTGTCGATGATCGACCAGCCTAGCATGTCTCCATTCCAAGCCCGGATGAAGCTGCCTTTGGTATTGAAGCGGCCAGCCAGGAAGTTGGCGGCAAATAAAGCACGCCTTGCGGCATCGGCATCTCCGGTGAGCTTGAATTTGATGACGGCCGTAGGCAGGAAATGAAAGCCCACGTCGTGATCAAAGTAGTTGTTTTCTAGAAAACGTTCCGATAGTCGCTCATCCCAATTCCATGCAGCTTCTTTATATTTCTCATCACCTGTCATATCGTACACAATCCATAATATGCCCGGCCAGAATCCCGAGGTCCACCAATCGATCCTCATGTCGTCATAGATGCCATTTGCTCCAGCAACATGCGGAGACTTTTCACCTATAGATGCAAGCATCTGGTCGGCTTTACTTTTAATCTGATCCCACACGTCCTTGTTCACTTCATTTAATACGCTCATGTAATCTCATACCTCCTTACCGTTCTTCAATTCTCTCATTTAACCTTTCAATGAACCAACCATGACACCTTTCACGAAAAAGCGCTGCAAAAACGGATAGATACATAGGATTGGTATCGTCGCTACCATAATCGTTGCATACTTGATGGTTTCCCCGATCTGGAAGCGATCTCCGGCCGATGCACCTGCCGACATGCTCTCCGTGGAATTGGCAATCAGAATCTCACGCAGCACCAATTGCAGTGGGAACAGTTCTCGGCTTTTGATAAATACAGACGCATAGAACCATCCGTTCCACTTATCTACCGCGTAATACAGAATCATCACGGCAATGACTGGCATGGACAACGGAATAATAATGCGGAACAAAATGGTGAAGTGATTGGCTCCATCAATCTTGGCCGATTCCTCCAGGCTGTCCGGAATGCCCATAAATGACGTTCGCATGATGATCAGGTTAAATGTGCTGATGGCAAAAGGCAGAATGGTCGACCACAATGTATCTAACAGGCCAACGCCTTTTACAACAAGGTATAGTGGAATCAACCCGCCGCCAAAGAACATCGTGAACACGATAAAGAACATGAACACCTTGTTCCACATCACATTTTTACGGGATAGCACATACGCACCAAGCGCAGTCATGAACAGGTTGACGATAACTCCGAACACAAGAATAAATAATGTATTACGGAAACCTGTGGCTATACCTGGATTGGCAAGTACACTCTTGTAAGCTTCCAGACTGAAGCCGACCGGCTTCCACAGGAGACCTTTGTTTGCTAACAACTGCGCCGAATCACTTAAAGACGCAAATAACACGTAGAGCAGCGGATACAATGTGACGATGACGAGCAGGATTAGAAACGTATAATTGAAGATTGTAAAGATTCGGTCAAACCAACCGCTTTCCTTAATCAAAGTTACCACCTCACCATAAGCTGTTTTGACTCACTCTGCGGCTGATATAGTTCGCCGAAATCAGAAGAACGAGATTAATCACCGAGTTAAATAGACCAACTGCCGAGCTGTAACTCCATCCGAACTCCAACAATCCCTTTCGATATACGAAGGAGGAGATTACGTCAGCCGTTTCATAGGTCACCGGATTATAAAGGAGAATGATTTTCTCGAACCCGACATTCAGCATATTACCCATCCGGAGAATGAACATGATCGTAATAATAGGCAGCAATCCGGGGAGCGTAATGTGAAACATTTGCTTGAGACGGCTTGCTCCGTCTATCTTCGCCGCTTCATACTGCTCCAGGTCGATGCTCATCAACGCAGCGATATAGATAATGGATTCCCAACCGATTCGTTGCCATATTTCAGACAGAACATAGATCGGACGGAACAGCTCCGGCTTTTGCAGCATCGCCTGACCGTCATATCCAAGCATCATGATCAGACGGTTGATTAAACCATCCGCGTTCGTGAAGTCCGTAATAATACCGCATATGACGACGAGAGAGATAAAATAAGGCATATACGTTATCGTCTGAACGACCCGCTTGAACGTGCGCTTGCGTACTTCGTTAATTAGCAGCGCCAGAATAATCGGTGCGGGGAATTCAAAGACCAGCGTGTACAAACTGATAAGAAGGGTGTTCTTCAGCACACGCAAGAAATAATAACTGTTGAAAAACTCTTCAAAGTGTTTCAGCCCAACCCAATCACTCCCCAAAATGCCCTTCATCGGAGAATAATCTTTAAAGGCAATAATTGCCCCGTACATCGGACCGTAATGAAATATTAAATAATATCCAATAACGGGAATCATCATGATGTATAAATACTTGTTCATCATGAAGTCCCGTACGAACCGGCTTCTAAAGGATTGACGATTGCTCATGATGTACCTTTTCACCTCTTTTCAATCGGGAGGGCAAGTGCCCTCCCCTTTTACAATTACCGGTTGTTGTAGCGTTCGAGTGCTGCTGTTTGAATTTCAATCGCTCGATCCAGATGTAACGATTTCATTTTCGCGACATAACTCTCGAATTGATCCACTGGTTCGTTGCCGAGAATGATCTTGATGGTCATCTCGTCGACGAGCGTGTTGATATCATTCATGATGGTCGCGTACTCGGAGCTCTCTTCAGGTGTAGGTGTGATTGATGGCAGATTATATTTGGCAGCCTGTGTATTCTTCCATACATCAATGGCATCACGTTGAGTCTGTAATGCAAAGAACTGCTCGGCATAACGTTTGTCTTGAACGAATGGACCGTTATAGCTGCTGCGGGCATATAGTGAAATTGCTTGTGCAGGAGCGAGTTTATCCGGATTCTTCAGCAGCAAATCCGTGAATTTCGGATAATCGCCTTCCATGTTATAGCTGACACCTTCTTCACCGAAGTTGAAGAACATGTGTCCTTCCTCACTGTAGCCGTAATCCAACATGCGAACGGCAAGTTCCGGGTCCTTGGCTGCCGTCGTGATGGCAACCGTGCCTTCCGAGGCATAACCCTGATTAAGCTGGCCGAATTTAGGAATATCACCTTTTTTAAGTACCGGATATGGAGCGGCGACCAGAACGGCATCCGGATCATTTGCTTCTACGAGCGGCTGCCATTTGCCGATACCTCCGCCTGCGTTACCGACACTAGCGCCAGTAGCACCCGAAGCGAGGTTGCCGTCAACGGATTTGGTATCTGCTGTTGAGATGTTTTTATCAATCAAACCTTCTTTGTACCATTCCTGAAATAACGTCAAGTATTCTTTGAAACCTTCTTCCGCAGGACCAAATTTGATCTGTCCGTCTTCCTGATAGAATCCGCGGTTTACACCGAAGGCGCCTAGGAAAGCACCATTACCGGAATCGTTAAAGAATCGTGGCTTACTTACAACAGAGAACGGAGCAGATGCGCCTTTTTTCTCTTTAAAAGCTCTCAGGGTTGTAGTCCACTCATCAATCGTTTCCGGAACCGGCAGTCCCAGTTCATCCAGCCAATCCTGACGAATGATGGGTCCCTGGAAGACACGAAGATACTCATCTCCCCGAATGAAAGGGAATACGTAGTAGCTGCCACTATCCGTTTTGACCATCTTGTCGATATCCGGATTGTCCTGCAGGTATTTCTTCAGATTCGGAGCATACTGGTCAATCAGATCGTTCAGCTTAAGGATGTAACCATCATTGATGGCTTTCTCCGGTCCACCCGGGAAATCTCCAATGAAATTGTACTCCAGCATATCAGGCAAATCCCCGGAAGCCAGCATTACGTTAAAGGATTCTCTGACCTGACCTGTCGGTGGTGCCGTGAATTTGAGTGGCACGCCGGTTTTTTCCTGCCATTTTTGAAAGAATGGAATTTCGCTGTGCGAATTTTTGACCCCGATCAGGTTTCCGTTAATTTCACCCCAGTACGTAAGCGTCTTATCCGTTTGAATCGGATAAGTGGTTGCTTCCGTTGATCCGCTTGGTGTTCCTTTATCAGCCTCGCCCGTTTTACTGTCTCCGGACGAACACCCCAGGATCGTTGTACCTAATAACAGCATCATCAAACTTGTAGCTAACACTTTTCTTCTCATGGATCTTATCCTCCACCTTTTGGGAATGTCTGTGCTCTACCTCAGAGTAAGGGAGAGCCCATTATAGCGATATTCGCAAAAGTTAAAATGACATGTTGATTTCGTCATAACCAAATGATCATTTAGCCAAAACGATAGACGAATTCTCTATATAATCTTCTGCAATGCCTTAAAAATGCAGTGGTGGCGCGGGTTTGTGACTGTACTTATGAGAGCATAAAAAAAACAGACGATGAACACTGTTCATCGTCTGTAGTGTGGGTGAATATGAGTGATAAGTGGAATACAATAACACAATTATATTACGCCAGGGCTCGCTTTCTCATGTTTAGTCCCATACAACTTCGGTACCCGCGATAAAATCATGTATTGCCCGTTTGTCTTCACGTATCGCCACCATGAAAACACTTATAATGAAACCAATACCAAATGTAATTCCATATACCAGTCCTGCAACAACAACTCTCATCAGCATGGTTCCTATTCCTGGTGGCTCATGTGTACCGTATTTTCGAATTCGAATTCCGCAAATTCGCTTTCCTATCGTTCGGCCACTCCATAATACAGGTAATAAAATGGAATATAATCCACCCAGTAGTTTGGCTAAAGGCTCGTCACGATCAAAATTCCCTGTCAGTACACCTACAATAATGGCTAAAGGTATTGAAACGATAATTCCATCCAACAAGTTTGCTCCAAATCTAATCCAAAATCCCGCTTCTCTCAAATGAATGCCTCCTTTCATATGGATTTAGTTGAATGTATGTAGACACATATCCATGTAGTATAACAGAAAAATATTCCATTATGTTCTTAATCATCCTATTCAAGGAATCAAGAAAGGCTTCTCAACTTTTGTTGAGAAGCCCCTCCATGGCGAATCGTTAACTTTTAAAGCTTTCGTTATATTTCTGTTCTGCGTTACTTCTGTCCTTCCAATATCATGTTACCCAAACGATCCATAAGCTCCATTCGTCCCATAGCCGTATAAGAATAATTGTAGTTATCTACGCTGGAGATTTTATAGATCTTGCCATCCTTGACGGCATTCATGTTATTCCATACCTTGCTGTCTTCCATCTTGTTCTCGCTATTCTCCATCAGCACCAGCTGGTCCGGATTGACGGAGATCAGCGCCTCTATACTGATCTGTTTGCCTCCCCAGCCTTCGGGCTCAGGAATACCTTCTGTGCGTTTAAGTTCCCACTCGCCGTACAACATCTCGGCCGCACCTTTATTCGAATAGATCACCAGATTATTGGGATAGGTTTCAATGACCGCAAAAGATTCACCCTTCACAGCCGATTCGAGTTTTTGCTTCCACTCCGCTGATTTTGCATCATATTTAGCCAGGAACTCATCCTTTTTGGTTTCTTCTCCGAACGCATCTGCCAGGAACGTCAGACGTTCTCTCCAATCATAATACGAGTATGGTAATACAATCGTCGGAGCGATCAAGGATAAGGTTTCATACTGATCTGTATTAAAATCCTTTCCCAGAATGATCAGATCCGGGTTTGATGCAGTCACTGCTTCTATACTGAATTTGCTGCCGAGCCACCCCAGAACCACGGTATTGGCATCCAACTTGTCTTTAAGGGGTGGAGTGATCTGATCCTGCTGCCCATAATCGGCGCTGGTGGTAGCGACAGGCGTTTTGCCAACGATCAGTAATTCTTCTGTTGAGCCGGATAGATCCACAATCCGCTCCGGATGAAGGGGAATCGTAACTTCTTCTCCATTTGGATTGGTGATGACTTTCGTTGTCGCTTGCGCCGTTCCCTCTGACGAACTAACCTCCTGACTGCTTGTCTGATCCGTTCCACAAGCCGTAAGCATCAGTATGGAGCATAAAGCAATCCATATAGAAATTCGTTTTAACATTTAAATTATTCTCCTTTTGAGTCAATTCATCTATCTGGTTTGGAAGACTGCGTGCATCGCTATACCTTTACCTGCCATCCCTCGGCATCATGCTGTAATTGCCACAGACGCGAATAGATGCCCGAGCCAATCAATAATTGCTCATGCGTTCCTTGTTCCACCAGCTGGCCCTGATCCAGAACAAGGATCTGATCCGCATTTTGGATCGTTTTCAAACGATGGGCGATCAGGATTACCGTTTTGTTCGCGACCAGCTCATTAATCGCTTGCTGTACTGCGGCTTCATTTTCCGGGTCGAGTGACGCCGTAGCTTCGTCCAGCAATACGATGGATGCATTTTTCAATAACGCACGAGCAATCGATATACGCTGTTTTTCCCCACCAGATAACGTCGAGCCGCCTTCTCCCACTAACGTGTCATATCCTTGAGGCAAACTTGCGATAAACTCATGACAGCAAGCCCGGTGTGCTGCTTCTTCGATTTCTGCCTGGGTAGCCTCTTTCTTCCCTACACGTATGTTGTTACCGATTGTATCCTGGAACAGATAGACGTCCTGGAAGACAACAGAGATATCCTCCAATAGTTTTTCCGGGTCCATGCCGCTAATGGGCTGTCCGCCAATCGTAATGATACCTGACTGCACATCCCAGAAACGCGCAATGAGACGGGTAACCGTACTTTTGCCACTGCCGGAAGGCCCAACAAGTGCAGTGATCGTATGCGGAGGGATGGTAAATGACAAATTCTTCAGCACAGGCAGCTCATCATCATAGCCAAAGGTTACGCGGTCAAACGAAATGGCCTGATTAGGTTGTACGCTGTCTGTTCCTGTCATTGGCGCCTCCTGCTGCACTTCCATAATGCGCCGTGCACTATATGCGGAGTATCGCATTTCACCATAACTCATCAGCGCAACGGTCAGAGGTTCAAATACTTTTGTACCGACCAGCAAAAACAGCAGAAATATCGGCAATGTCAATTCCCCGCCAGCAAGCAAATAACTTCCCGCCAAAATCATCCACGTCATCCCGGAACGCGCAAGCAGCATCGCCCCCATTATCATCGGACCCATAATGCCTTCCAACCGAATGGATGCCGACTTCAACTCATCAAAAGAGCGACGCAGCCGTTCAAATCGTTCTCCGCCCATATTGTGGGCTTTGATCTCACGAATTCCAGTTAAATACTCTTGCAGTCGACTGGCTGCTTCGTTCTTGGCTCTCACATGATTTTCGCTTAAGCGAGCCTGAATGGAGTCTGTCATCCATAACAAGGCCACACCAAGTGGAACAGCGACGAACATCGCCACTGCCATGCGCCAATCTATAAACAGGAGTCCAGCAAAAGCCAACACCGGCAGCACAATGGCGCTGATGAGCTGTGACAGATTGTGAGAGATCGTATGCTCCACCTGCCCATAATCACTCAGAATCAGATTGGTCAGATCCCCCGGGTCCCTTTTGCCGAAGAAACCCAATGATAGATGACGAATATGTTCAGCCAGCTTCAAACGCCCCGTTGCGGCGAGGCTGTATGCTGCCCGATAGGTTTTATCATAGAGAGAAGAGTAAGCCGCATATTCCACCAACAGCCATGCAAACAGAATGCAGCACACCATCCACATGCGCTGGATGTCCAGTCCCTTATCCGGTTCAGCGAAGGATTTGTATATCGTATTGAAAATATCAACGAGCAGCGCAGCCGGAACGATCTTGGCAATCCCGTCCAGAATGGCGGCTATGATGGATGGAAGCAGACTGCGGGGGTTACCACCCGATATGTTGTATAAATAGTTCCTCATTGCTTCGCACCTCCAAGCTTCCAGGAAGCTGCATGAATATGGGCCTGCCACATCTTCTCATACAAACCGTTTGCCTCGCGTAATTGATCATGTGTACCTCGCTCAATAATGGTACCCTGGCGAATGACCAGGATCTGTTCAGCTGAACGAATCGTTGTTAGACGATGAGCAATAATCAGGACCGTTTTACCTTGAACCAGTTGGGCCAGACCTTGCTGGATTTTATGTTCATTCTCTGCATCGGCGTACGCTGTCGCTTCATCCAATACGAGAATGGGAGCATCCTTGAGTAAAGCTCTCGCAATGGCAATCCGTTGAGCTTCACCGCCAGACAGGTACGTACCGCCTTCTCCAATTTTGGTGTCATATCCCTCATCAAGCTTCTCAATAAACTCATGACAACAAGCTGTTCGAGCCGCACCAATGACGTCATCCCGTGATGCAGCTGTATTGCCCATTCGGATATTTTCCTCAATCGTATCGTAGAACAGATGTACGTCCTGGAAGACAAACGAAACCGTCTCCATCAGCTTCTCTGTCCCCATTTTCTGAATGGGAACCCCGCCGATCGTAATTTCGCCTTGCTGCACGTCCCAGAAACGCAGAAGCAGATTGGCAATAGTAGATTTTCCGCCACCTGAAGGTCCAACCAATGCGGTCATTTGTCCTGCTTTAGCTACAAAATCAACTTCTTGAAGTACAGGTTTGAACGCTTCGCTATCCTTTTGTTCATAAGCAAAGGATACCTGCCGAAAAGCCACTTCATATGTATCGGGCACTTGCGGAGTGAGAGGTTCCTGTACAACCGACTCGGCAAATACAGCCTTGATTCGATTCTGACCCTCCACAATCTCACGCATGCCACTGCCCAGATACATCAGCTTCAAGAGTGGCGCGGACAAACTTGGTGTAATGATCAGAAAAAGAATAAAGGTGATCGCGAAAGACTGATTGCCTGCGTTTCCGCTGGAAAGTAAAATGCCAATCGGAACAATAAAGGTCACCAGTGAAATAATGATGATGAAAAACATGCCATACGACGTCTTGCATAAATCGGTTATTCTCAACGAAATATCGCGATAACGCGTTACCGCCTGTTTAAAG
Source organism: Paenibacillus sp. BIC5C1 (assembly GCF_032399705.1). Classification (NCBI taxonomy): domain Bacteria; kingdom Bacillati; phylum Bacillota; class Bacilli; order Caryophanales; family Paenibacillaceae; genus Paenibacillus; species Paenibacillus sp. BIC5C1. The sequence continues at coordinate 3,622,066 of NZ_CP135922.1, read as the reverse complement.
GTAAGAAACGAGTCCGCTGTAATACCGAATACTTTTACAGCCGGCATTCCTCTTACATATTCCACCCCTGTTGAGTTCATCTCTTCAATCGCATGCTGAAAATCACGATATGCCTGACGCCCCCGTTCACTTCGGAAGAGGCTGCTTTGCAGCCAAAACCCGATAATCATGGGAACAAGCAAGACCAGTGCCATACGATAGTCAAGCCAGAACAAATAGCAAAGCAGTACCAGTGGAATGACGATCGCACTCACCAGATCGGGAAGCTGATGCGCGATAAACTTCTCTATTTTCTCAACGCTGACTTCAATGATTTTTTTCAGCTCACCTGTCGCAGTTCGAGTGTGATACCCCATCGGCACTTTTGCCACATGGTTGGCAAGCTTTACTCTGAGCTGGTACAGGATGTTGAACGCAGCGATATGCGAGCACATTCCTCCGATATAGAGTGCGATAAGACCGGCGATCAGCGCTCCAAAAGAGACGAATCCCCAATACATCAGCAAATCCCTGTCCAGGGCAGATGGCTCCCGAGCATGGATCAACAGTTCTTCGACAATTTTATACACTCCGATAAATGGAACCATTTGCAGCAGACTCGATAATACCGAGAAGATACTTGCTGTAATTAGCAAACCTTTCCGCTCCTTGGTTACTTCCATTAAACCGGATACTTCAGATGTGGTGTTCATCCTGCTCCTCCTGACATTAATAATCATTCTCAATATCACGCAGTGTTATATACGCCCAATTAATATCTCACAGGATATCGATCGGCTACTACCTCAAAACGGAGCAAAAATACCTCTATACGGATAATAAATGGCATCCTTCTGTTTTGTTTCAAATAAAATTGAGGCAAACAAAAAAAGACCATATGGAACATATGGCCTCTTGTCGATGACGAATGAATAATTTCGAACTTCGTGAGGAATAATCCGGAGCAGAAAATGGATCTCTTTGAGAGATCTTACCACCCTTCTGCTTCTCAAACCTGATTTGAAATTTCCATGTTCTCTGCTCGCATTTTATGCCGTTGTATAACCCTATTTTCTACTACTGCGTAAATCAGCCCCGCAAGAGCAAATAGCCAGATGGAAGTCGCTCGGTTCAGAGAATACGACTCGATCATGTAGTCACTGAACATCTGATCAAATACCCACGAGCCTAATAACCCACAACTGACACTATATATAAGTACCCTGGCGATAATAAAGGGGACATATTTACGCAGAAGCCATGAAATTGGACTTACAACTACAGTATAAAATGCGAATACGTATGGACTAAAGGTGATGAAAATCAGAAGAAAAAAGATGTGACCCGCATTTCGTAAGCCATAATACTCACTCGTTGCGATTTTGAACCCTTCCAGAAATTCAAGTGCGATTAAGGCACTCAGTATCACGATAACGAACTCAATTCCCAAAATCAGAAAACGTTGAACAGCATTCAGCAACAATCCAAATCCCCTCCCCTATCTAAACACCATTCGTAGGCATTAGGTTACGGGGTGAAATGGATTAGTTACGGTAGCTCGTGAAAAGCTTTCCAGAATGAACCCTCTGTATTAATGATATCCTTGATCTGGGTAAAAGGAATTGTAAATGTCGGAAATCCCGCGACATAAGGAGCAATTTCATAAGGGCTAAAGTATAGATGCAGTGCATCTGCTGTGACAAAAAAAGGCTGATCCGGGCTTATTCCCTCATAGGTGTCCGGAAAAACATAAGAGTACTGTGGATCATTCTTGATCTGATCTCCTACGATTTTGCTAAGCACCTTCACATAATCACTGTTGGGTTTAAACAAATCCTTGAGTTCATACATCTGACCACTGCTCAGATTAATGATTGCATAGATCATCGTTGGCATGCCGTGTGCTGCACCAGCAGGGTAGTTATAACCTGTGAGTTTGAGTTGAAGCAATTGCTGCTGGTAGAAGGTAATATCAAAATCCCCTGTATATGTGTAATCCAGCTTCTGATCCGCAGGGATGGGCTTCACTTGGGAAAGTGCCTTTAACTTCGCATTTAGTGCAAGTTGAGCAGCTTGATCGGTTAACCCTTCCACCTGCGGATAATACACGAGGTAATTAGGGTTTGGCTTATATTTCTCTTCCCTTACACGATAAGGTGGGTGAAGCGGAACAATCGTATTTTGCCGCCAAATGATCTGCCCGGCCCGGTTTACATAGGATACGCGTTGATCCACATACGCCTTGATCAGATCGGGAGCTACCAATTCAAGTGTGCCCGAGCCTTCTACACGGGGGTATCCTGATGCAGGTCGACCATTTAGATCCAGAAAGAACGTTTGTGTTCCATTCGTGGCTGAAGCCAGGCCTCCCTTGTAATTCGATACATCCGTATATACAAAATCCGAAAGTTTTCTACCATTGACATCTGCAATTGCATAGACCGAACCTAGAAAAGACTGTTTGGGATCAATTGCTTGCCCCAGGGCCAGCCGATGCTCTCCCAGGTCTCGAATGTCATTGTAGGCGGGTTGGATGGTAAATGTGCCCTGTGTATTAATAACGCCATAGATGTAGTTGTAATCCTCCGCGGTATTCACAATAGCGTACCCACCACTGAACGGAAATGCCGATGTGAAGCTCGGCTGAATTCGGATATGACCACTTTCGTCGATATAACCGTATTTCCCCGATGCCTCTTTCTGAAAAGGAAGTAATCCGTTACCCAGAGGTCCTACATAGGCATATGGATACGTCGCCAGCCGCTGACCATTTTGGTTAATTAACGCATATTCATTTTCCTTGATCTGCACCACGGCCTTGCCATCCTGAAAATCGTTCGCTGAAGCGAACTGCGCCCGAATGACCTCATTTCCAGAGGTGTCCAAATAACCGTAGCGACTGACTTCCCCACCTGCCTGACTGCTGTCTGAAAGGTAAAACAACGCTCGACCGTCCTTCACATCGGCAATAAAGGGATATGCCCGTTTGGTCAATACTGCGCCTTGTTCATCAATCATCTTGAACCCTTGGGAATCAATGACAATGGCCCGACCTTCTGAAAAAGAATTAATGGAATCGTATACAGGTTGAACGACAAATTGTCCGTTAAGATTGATGATGCCAGTCTTCCCGTCTTTTACCACAACAGCCAGGCCATTTCGTTGGAAGTCTTGGGCATCGTCAAGTATTGGTTCCAGTCGAATACGACCTTGGGCGTCCATATAACCCCACCGGGTTCCAGTCGTTGTCCTGACCGATATCGGAAATAACCACGTCGTTTCACGCGGACCCTCTGTACCCATGGCTTGCCTAATTTTCTTTTCCAGCTCAAGCAGAACTTCCCGTGAAGGGTACGGGGAACTGAAGCTTAGCGCTTTTTGGACCGAAACGAGTGCAGCAGGAAATAATCCGGCCTTGTACTGGGCATCTGCGAGATAGTACCAATAGAACGTGTAGTCTGGAAATTGTTCAGTCAATTGTTCGTAATACTGTACGACCTTGGGGAAGTAATACGGGTATACATCTGTTGCGGGAACCCATTTCCCATTCTGCCAGCGGATGATTTCGACCCGATAAGCTTCACCTGTATCATGAATCCAGAGTGCAATTTCTACTTTACCATCTCTGCCGTGGTGACCCGGCATATCGATGATTTCCGCATGGCTGTAATACAAATCTTTTGGCGCCTGATCTGTCAGTCCTGATTCCGTCCAATCGTATACAGCAAGCTTCGACCAGATCGCACCGATCTGCCAGCCGACAATGAGATTGTTCCTCGCTGTGGATGTTACAGATGCCGCTGTCAGCAAGGTAACGCCATAACCCAAGCCTTTCGTCAAAGACATCTTGATCCAGTGACCTTGGTAAAATTTCAGAACAAGCAGCATTAATTCTCCGCCCTGCTGATATACAGCAGCAATCTCCGGCATTCCGTCTCCCGTTAAATCTGAAGCATAAATAGCCGGATGTTTGACCGGTTTATCAATGGTGACGACAGTTGCGTCAGCCGGGATATGTTGATTGAAAATTTGCGTTAATAGAGGTTCGCTCATGGACATGCCTGTTTCCTCCTTAAGACAGCATTCGCCTAATGGTATGGGTATGCATCATAAGCGGGGATATGACATCTGAGCGAATATAACCGTTAACTTTGGAGGATTTAAAAACCTAATTTACTTAAATGAAATAAAAAGAATTGCAGAGGCTCACGCTTCTGCAATTCTTTATGTGTCAATCAGTTCAGGATGATTCCTGAGTGCTGAGCTGTACATACTGTGTGAGGCGGCAATAATGAAGCAACATATGCTCCTCATTACCGCTCCCCAGAGCAGTTTTTCGGCCCTCTTCGATCATGAGTTCCAGTATTTCACGAAGGAAAGTCATTTGGAACCTCGAGGTCTCCACGATTAGCTGTTCCAATACTTCAATATCTTTCAGTGTGAATTGGGATAACCCGCGAAGCAACAGCTCTTCTGACCAGCTGCTGATCTTCTGCATCAACTGACTATAGTCTTCCAATTCTCCCCGTCCTTCCATAACCCGTATCCAGTTTCAGACTGATCACTGTTGGACCCTTCAGAAAGCTGATCGGGTATATCCGTTGTTGCTCTATACGTACAAAAGCATAAAATTGTTCGAGTGTTCTTGGTCCATAACCTGACCCCAACCTTTTGATCATGGTCTCCCATTCCGTTGAATAAGGAAGAGTCAGATCCAACGTCTCCCCTTGGTCACTCTCCATGGTTAGAATAAGGTCCTGAGATTGCTTATCGAAGCGATGCTCTACAACCCGGGCAACCTTAATCATTGCCAGTCGCTCTTGCGGAACGGAAAATAACTCAAATGGGCGTGAATCCTCAGCAAGTACGGAAGCTACATCTTGCATGTACTTGCCCAGATTTACCTCTTCAACTCCTGTTCGGGGCAGCACCGTAAGTCTTGCACCTTCCCCGGAGGAGAGTCTATGCTCTTCATTTACTTTGACCGAGCGAAACTGCATCTCTTCCCCGGCAAATTGACGAAAAGTCAGATTGGGCAGCCACGGAGTGAAGGAACCATAATGCTCTGTATATGAGAATTGATTATCTTCATAGTATACCGCCCGCACATCGCTGTACGTATAGATCTCCGCATCATCAAAGCAATAAAAGTAATAAGTGATTCCACGGTAACCAGAGCGTGTCTGCCATGCATCAGCACCCAGTCCATACAGATGCAGCTCTGGAACCGTATAGTATTTACTTCGGAAACTGCCTATGAGCTGACTTTGTTTGAACGCAGATACCTTCTCTTGTTCAAGCACCTGTAATGCAAGATACAACTTGCTTACCCGATCAAGCATCGATTGCATGGAGAACCGCACGTGTCGGTTAAAAAACAGTAGCAGTTCCCCTTGAATCCCGCGTAAACTCCGCTCAATTTCAGGAAGATGACCACTATGGGCCGTAATGGCCAGTGTCTCCAATTGAGTCATATACGATTGCGGTAGACGAGCAAGTCCCGTCTTTAACAGACCTGCCAGCATGGAACGACATTCCCGTACCGTTTGAAGTGAAAACGTGGTATCATGGACTCTTCCACTTATGGCTTCCGTATCATCCAAACCTTGTTGCATACGATATCGCAATAATGCTTCAAGCTTGGCCATATTGCCGGCAGTTTGTTTTATTTTGCACAGTGCCTTAGCGAGACTAGCTTCCTCTGTATACGAAACCTCAATTTCTTGTTTCACCAGTCGCACCGTTAGAAGAGAATCTTCCAATACTTCAATCTGCTCGGGATATCTTAATCGGAACAGAACCTCCTCAATCAAGGAAGAACTAAACGATTTAATTAAAGGAGCAAGATCCGATTCAATCATCCAGCGGAAGCGGGACTCCGTTACCAGAACAGACTCAGGCTCCAACTCTGCTGATGACGCTGCTTCACCCTGATTTAATGTATCCTCTGTCTGATGTTCCCGTTGATAATACAAAATTGAAATCAGTATATGTTTGCAAATGTTGTCTGAAGGACAGGAGCACTGCCAATGATCCAGTGTATTTTCAAGTGTACAATGTGTACCATCACTCAACTGACAACTCACAGAGGCATCATTCCAGGTGTATTGCACAGTCACGCCATTATCCAACTCTTTCAGAGACCGTTTGTACAATCCCTTGTTAGCGTATCGAATCAAATAATCCTCCGTACACAACTCCAAAAATATCCGATATTTCTGTTCAAATCCACTCACGTGATCAACGTCCTGACGCTCTTAAAATATCATAGATCGTCTCACTGAACACACGACCTGCAATTTCACCCAAAGCAATGGACTTGTTATCGCTATAATAATAGTGTTTCTGACTGCCGGGTTTGAAGAAGTGCAGAGATTCAAGCGTGATATCTTCCAATCCTTCATAATATGAAATGCTGGTACCACTGAAGCGCAGTTCTGCGACAAGATCTCCATACTCTTTGTAAAATTCATGATACCAGCCGCCGTCTTGTGCTGGACCTTTGATCCATCCGTATTTCTCCAGTGCTTTGGGGAATGCGGTGGGAGAGAAATCAGACTCCGGCAAGCGGTCATATTCAACCTTGTTTTTGTCTTCATCCTCAGGCACATGAATTTGACGATTCAGTTGCTCAAACGGCTGCTTGATCTCATAATCCTCCAACTGCGTTTTCCATCCTTCGAGCGTAGATTGGTCAAGTTCGAGTGGATGAATCAATCCCACTAGAGATCCCGAAGGCAGCTCGTATTCATCCTCATCGACGGTATTAAACGTGCCATCCTCCATATAACGGAACGTGGTGACCAACTGACCATCTTCATATGTGCCCCATATCAGACCTACAGCAAATTTCTGCATGATTACATTCTGTACAAACAATGCTGTCCACTCATCAGCAGACCACAGCCGTTGTTTAGACAAAGATTCTTCCAGACGTTGTGCCTGGATGTTAACCATTGTTTTGAGATCCTTCTTCAATTGTGTGAAACGCGCCTTAGAATGTGCTGCAAGTTCAGCATCATCTTTCTGTGCAGGAGCAGGTAGACTCTTCACAGATTTACCCGTTTCTTCATTTACAACAACCACCTGCAGATCTCCATTCACTTTTATCAGGAATGAACGCTCCCCGTAGCTCAGCTGCATCGTTCCATTCTGATCAAAACCAAGTGTGGTGACGAGTCGATCTTCCAACTGTTCCGAGGTGAGTCCCAAATTTTCTGCAGCCAGCTGCAATGCTTCTTCAGCCGCACCCTTAACCTGTCGGTTCTTCACACTGCGTTTGATCTTGTCAATCGCCATGAGAGCGGATGGTTCCTTAAGATAGGCCAGTACTTTTACAGCATCAGCCGCAATGGCCCCTCGGCTGTTTTCTGTCCATTCCTTAATTTGGGGAGCCAATGTATTCACAATTTGAATATCGCCAAAGAGTGCCGAGAGGTACATTACCCACTTCTCCTTCGCAGAAGCACCGTCCTGAATCCACAACTGTAGCAGCTCGCTAGCAAACCTTGCGAGCGACTCCTCGCTTGCATACTCACGTAGTTCATTCAGTCTTTCGTTTGGAGCAGATGTATGATCTATTGATTGCACCAAGATATACTGCTTGATTCGATCATCTAATGGTTGATTGTCCTCTGAACGTATCAGAGAAGGAAGATCGTTCAAAGACAACCAGCTTAGTCTGGTCAGCTTTTTGGCATCTGCCTGATCTGCAAGTGCCGCATGAGCATACTCTGGGCTTTGATCCGTGGTATCCAGCAGAATTTGAATCAGGTTCTTCCATTCGGCAGACTTCTCACCCTCCAGAAGCCCAAGGTATATATCCTTGCTATTATCCAAACTGCGGATGGCGCTCAGAGCCATTTCTTTCACACCCGTTTTTTTCTCCGAACGATATATTGTCGTGTATAAGTCCTGGTCAGGAATCCGATTGAATTCAGATAACGCCACGCCATTTGCCTTTTTGGATGAATCCTGCAATCCGGCACGAATCGCTTCAGCTACTTGTTTTGTTGATAGCTCGTGACGTTGTTCAAAGGTGATTTCCAAAATGATGATGCGCGTGTCCGTGGGTAGTTTCTTGTACTGTCCCAGAGCAAAGTCCAGATTTTGCTGAATGATCCGGCGATATTCATCCTGAGGCATCGATTTGTACTTGTAATCGGTCATACCGTTGAGAGAAATCAGACTGGACAGCAATTTCTCTTGTTTTACCTCTGGATCTTGGCCGTAAAGTTCCAACAGCTTCTCACCGCTAAATGCGTAAGACTGATACATATCAGAAACGATATCCAGAGTCCACTCGGGATACGTAGTCAGAATCACGAACCGACGCATCGCCTCCGAATCCAAAGGCAGGAAGCTAATGCTGATCAAGTTATGAACGCGCTTTTTGTCACGATTCAGGTTATTAAACAGCCCACGACTATTCGGATCTTCCCAGTATTCTTCAAGGGAGCTTTCACCGTGCAAATATCGTGCAATCGCAAGCCCCTGTCTCCCTCCATCTAATGGATGTCGAAGCGCACTGAACACGGCTTGTTCAACCGTTTCATCCACATCTGGCACTTCGATTCCATGGTCCTCCAGCATTTTTTGAATACACAATTTGAGGAACGGGGGTTTTAAAATGTGGTATGCACGAATCGCTTGCTGCGGCTCATTCACAATCGCAGATTGCAGAAATTGCCAGGGTATGGTGTACGATTCGAGTTCATTACGCAACATTTCGATGAGTTGATATGGCTCGTCTAGAGGCAACAGCCCTGACAGCAATTCATTAGCATTTTTTGTTCTTGGATCCATGCTTAACAAGTAGCGACGGACTTCAAGTGGATAGATCTCATGTAATTGGTTTATGGCTTCGAGCAAAATAAGACCGGTCTCACTTTGGTCTTCAAGGAAACGTTGTTTGCCGCCACTGATGTTAACCAAATACAACAATGCATTGCTCAAAAGGATCATCGTTTTGTCGAACTCACTGTAAGACAGCTGCTCCTTTTTGGAGAGAGAAGAACTCAAATAGTTCTCAGCTATAACCTGATTATGCTTCTCCCGGAGGAATTCATCATTCAATTCATATGCAGATCTGTTATGTTTCGTTTGAAAATTGCAAACCACCAGTGGCTCAATCAATGCATGCAATTCGTTCCGCAGCTTACTTGTATCATGGGTCATCACATGTTGAAACAATGTTGGCAGAGATTGAGTGAACTGTTGCACCTGGGCAAAATGAGAAGGGCTATCATTGAGATCTGAATAGAGTCGCAGGAGTATCATTCCATTGATTACATCCTTGAAATTCCCCTTCAGTCTGCTCTTCAATTCATCCAGAATTTCCTTCTCTCCAGCATAGCGATTGATTTTCTCCAAACGGGACAGCAACCCGCCCATCCGATCATTGGTTTTGCTCTTTCCACTCAGTCCATAAGCTTCGGAGTCGTTCCCAAGGCAGAGTGTAAAACCATCGGTTCTCCATGAATTTCTTCTGGAATAATTGGATTCCATATGAATTACAATGGCTCCAGCTCGAAAAAAGATATCTCCGTCATCTTTTTTGGCAATTTTCATGAGTACGTCTATCGTCTGGTAGGCATAATGACTGGAACCTCCCATCATATCCGGAAACTTGTCCGTCGTTCCCATCACAAAATCAATGATTTCCAAACTCCGATCCGTTTTCAACGAATATTCATTGGAACACACCTCTGCAAACTTCTCCACCAAAGCTTCTACTGCGCGGTCTGCGGTTAACATTACACATTCCTCCTTGAATATGAGTGTATAAATCATCTTGTATATAACCAATTAAGTAATAATTTCGCCAATCCAGTCCGCCAACTCATTGGGTGTAATCGCAGCAACATGTGCACCCATATTGGATAACGTCTGCGCAGCATGTTTGTTGTACACGGTATCTCCGTTAAAATCGAGTGCAGTCAACACAAGCAATTTGCAGCCCGTATCCAGAATATCCTTACATGCCTTATACATGTGCTGGATCGGATAACCCTCCTCCAAATCGCTAGCGAGAATGTATATTGTTTTACCAGGATTTTCGATTAACGTCTCACCATAACGGAGTGCCTTGGTAATATGTGTTCCCCCGCCAAGCTGCACATTCATGAGCACATCTACCGGATCTTCCAGCCTGTCACTCAAATCGACGACCTGTGTGTCAAAAATGAACAATTTCGTTCGTAGTGCATTTAGGCGATAGAAAATGCTTGCCATCACCGAACTGTATATCACTGAATCTAACATGCTTCCGCTCTCATCCACACCAATGATGATGTCCCACTTGTTGTGAGACTGGATATTCCCGTCAAAATATAGACGATCAATTACAAATCTTCGATTGTTTTTGTCATAGTTCTTCAAGTTCTTGGTAATCGTCTGCTTGAAATTCAAATTGCGTAAGGAACGCACCGAACTGGATGCATAACGGCTGCGTTTCCCCATAATGCTCGCTTTGGTCTGAGATTCGAGTTTGCGTCGCAGCTCTTCAACCACGACTCGTACGATTTCCTTGGCGCTCTTTAATACGTCGCCTTTCATTCGTCCTTTAAATTGCATGATGTTCTTGAGTAGGTTCATATTGGGTTCGAGGGATTCCAGCAGCTTTTTGTCCGTTAACAATTCGGTTAGACCATAACGGTCAAGCGCCTGTTTCTCCAGAATTTCTACCGTTGATTTCGGGAACAGTTCCCTGACCTTATGCAACCATTTGGGAACGGTTAGATCCGAGGTGCCCCTACCTCCCCCTTTTCTGTAACCCTGCTCTTCACCGTATTCGCGATTATACAGATATCCCAGAATCTCATCGACTTCGGTATATTTAAAATCATCAGGGGAGTAATCTTCTGCATTGGACAGTCCTTCTTCGGCGGATTCACCTAGAATAAGGCGCCAACGGTTTAAGGTTTCCACCCGATTCAGCTCAGCATTGTCTTTCACCATTTCCTTGGTTTTATCCAGCTCATTCAGATCAGTTTCCATGCATCAAACTCCTTCCGAAGGGCTTCATCCCATGTTTTCGTCTGGATCAGCAATCGCTCGTCAACGGAAGGCCATGACATCTCTTCGTTCTCTACCTGATGCAAGCTCGCAACCCGATCCGCAATCAGGCCTGTCTCCATGGGGGTAAAGTAAGTAAACGCCAAGCGAAGCTCAGGGATCATGCGAATAAACTCTTCATAATCAAGTTGCTTGATCATATAGTTCAATTCTGATAAAAGCTGATCTTCATACAGAAAAGCGTCCCGTGCTACAGAGAAAACACCCTGTAGATAAAGTGCAGTCTGGCGAGTCTGTTCTTGCGATCCCCGGATATATGCACGTGCCCGATCCACGATCTCATCTCTAGGCCTGTCCCCAAATCCTGAAGATATGGCAATACACACCCCCTCCAGCTGTGCCGGAAGCTGGCTGTCTGACAGAAGTTCATCCAGGTGTGCCCTGAATGGTTCATCCCGGAAATGCTCTTCGGACGATTCCGCCAGCATGGCAAGCAGCTTTAGTCCCTGGACAATCGCTTCATGTTCATCCGGATTCGTTCTTGAGAGCAGTATCAGTTTGTCAACGGCATTGTTATAAGCTTCGGATACGAGATTAAGGAGCTGCTGTTCCTCAGACAACCCAAGAAGTCTGCGATGCTGCTGAATTCGATTCAAAATATGCAGACTTCCGCACAACGACAAGAAATTTCCATCCTTTCGGAGTGCTGACTTCACTTGTTCATACAGCTTCATGGCGGTATCCTGCAGGCCCATGAGCAGAGCCTGAAGCATGGATTTGGCGAGGTCACCACTGTGATGATCCGGTATTCCCTGCATTTCCTCTTCCATCTTGCGCGTACAGGCTTCCCGAATTGTGCCTCCATAGAGAGAATTCTCGATTAATCGAGCCTCAATTCTGGAGGAATAGGTATATACCCACGTCTCCCGAACAAGGTTCATGTCACGCTGAGCAATCCAATCCGGGCCTGATTGTCGCTTCGCGAAATCCGGAACGAGATAGACCATACATTGAAACAATTGACTTTGCCGACGATGATCTGGTTTGGCATATAAATCAAGTATCTTCTTATGTTGGCCTGTAGTACGAATTAGAAGTTTTGATTCTCCACAACGTTCTTTGAAATCCTCAACGATCGGAATACTGAATGGGTTGGGAGCCACTTTTCCGATGACATCCCCGGTTAGCAAGCTGTGCAGTTCTTGCAGAGGTTTGTCTGAAGCTAACGTAAGTTCACCCTTAACAAAGGAAGAAAGGGTTGCATCCATCAGCTCATAGACTCCGCCTTCCCTTTTCCCTCTCAGTCCTGCGAGTCCTTGAACCATGCTGTAAGCCTCAATAGCGTCGCTGGTTGATACATGTTCATGCCCTTCCCTCAGCTTGCGGGTTAGTCGTGATAACAAGTCCAAAGCGGTCAAATTATACACGGAGTTCTTATGCCGAAGCAGCTGGGTCCAGATCTGTTCGTAATAATTCACATAAGGCATACCGCTTGAATACCCATTCAGCCGATCTGCTTCGGCAAACGTGTAGACCATGGGATACATCTGCTGATGCACCGAATTCTGAGCCTTCACATGCTCTTGCATCGTCATCTCTTCTGAATCCGTCACATGATTCTCGGGCATCACCAGTCCATACGTATGAAATCCGCCAGTGATGACAAGCACACGTTCATGATCCTGCCCAGCTTGTTTAATACGCCTTCTCATATGAGCTTCTCTTGCCAAATCACCTGTACTGTGCAAGCGTGCCGAAGAATAACACATCCGAGATAAGGTGCAGTACGTAAATACATCCTGTACAAATGCCTGTGTTGACTTCTCCAGACCACCAATCTCAAATACGTTCTCCCACAACTCATCGAAACTTCGACAGTTTGTTTTCTGACATAAACGGTGGATAAACTCAGACCCTGCAAGCAATGTCTCGTCTTGAATGGATATCTCACGCTGTTCTGCCTTGTTGGGCTTGGAGAAATGATGATAATCCAGGTCGATAAAAGTCGCAGGGATGCTCAGCCGAGCTGCTTCTTTCAGCGCTACATATTCAGGAGAGTAACGAAGCATCGGATAATAACAGGCTGCTCTCTCACCTTCATTCTCATAGGTGTAGTAAAGACTGACAGGAGGTATCGTCGCCTCATCAGCCAGAACTTGAAGTAAGGGATTGCCGCTCTCAGGGCCTTCGATTAGAATGATGTCCGGCTTGTATTCTTCAATCAATCGCAGCAAATGATAGGAACAGGCCGGGCTATGATGGCGTATGGGAAAATAAAGCGTTCCGTTGTTCAGGTTATACACTTGGAACTCAAATAGCGTCTGTAACCGGGCAACATCCAAATCCGCTTTTCCTGTTAACCGATCCATTTCTTTTCCTCATAGTAATCCTTCCAAATCCCTTCTTCTCTCGAACGCTCCTTTACGACCTTAGAGAAGTAGGTTTTGAGAATGGACAGATCCTTGTCGCTTTCTTTCGCTATCGTCCCCAACATGTTTTGTACCAGCCGATCCAATGCAATCCCCTTGTCTTCGTAATAATAGGAAGTCATTGCACTCTGTACATATACAGATACGGCTTCAGCCGTACTCATGGACGCTTGGGGCGTATCGAGCTTGTAACCTTCCCGCGTCATTCCTGTGCGAAGCTCCATAAAAGTCGTGGCCAGTAATTCAACCACATCCGTATTAATCTCGGTGTCTATTCCGCTATGTAATAATAGGCTTCGTGCCTGGGATTCAATAATTTTGGCTTCCATTTTCACACTGCTAATCGGTTTGATCGTCTCAAAATTGAAACGGCGCTTCAGTGCACCACTCATTTCATTGACACCTTTATCGCGAATGTTCGCCGTAGCAATCACGTTAAACCCTGGTTTGGCAAACAGCACACCGCCGTCCAGTTCAGGAATACTCATTACCTTGTCACTGAGAATACTGATCAGGCTATCTTGCGCTTCAGCAGGACAACGCGTAATTTCCTCAAAACGCGTAAGAATCCCCTTCTTCATTCCGTTGTACAACGGTGAGGGCACAAGCGCCGCTTCGGATGGACCCTTATCCAGCAACATGGCATAATTCCAGGAATATTTGATCATGTCTTCAGTTGTACCTGCCGTACCCTGAATTGTGTTCAAACTGGTTCCAGAAATGGCCGCGGTCAGCAATTCGCTGAGCATAGTCTTGGCAGTTCCGGGTTCTCCAACGAGCATCAATCCCCGATTTCCTGCCAAGGTTACCACGGCTCGTTCAATGAGAACATCGTTGCCATAAAATTTCCGTGTAATTGTGATCTCTTCTCCGTCCAATATGGCAGGTTTATCCCTGCCAATAATAAAATCTCTGACATAGGCTGGGGACAGCAGCCAGTTTGGAGGACGTTTTCCCGTATCTTCTTCTCGCAGTGCCCTTAATTCTGTCTCATATAGTGTCTCGGCGGGCGGCTTAAGCATTTCCATCGTCAAGGTTTCTCCTCTCGCATAAACAGATCGTATGTTCTTATTACATTTTATCTTATCACAGCAGCCTTTGAACGAACGTAGAAAACGACAAAAATGGTTGAAACGTCCTTCTTATCAGCATTCTTCATAAGTCCGTGGACATGGTGCATAGCACAATTGTGAATTACTTATATCGTTACATCATGGCGGTTGCATTCAAAACTAATTTGATTCCGTGTTGTTGTTGTAGAAAACTTCAATTTATAGGTCATACGTCCCTATAGTTCATTAAACACCACGTAATATGGTTCAAGCAGATTAAGTCTAATCTCACAAAAAAACACAGCAGTAGTCTGTGTCTTTACTTCATTTCTATTGATTTTATTCCTTATTCCGAGTGCTATTCCCTCTAAAATATGTAAGCTTTCCATACCATATTGCTTAGTCAAAAACAAGGTTTCAATTGCTCCAATATTGAATATATAGATGGTGCAGGCTTTTCGTATGAAGCCACCGAAATTAACATATGATCCCTTAGATAAGATGCGTAACAATACGAGCTTTTGATGAGAGGAGATTAACCATTTGAGTACTAATGAAACTTCACAGTCTGAGTTATTCACCCGTGAATTTACACAGAATCCTTACCCCGTATACGAAAAGCTGAGACAAAATGATCCTATTCACAGAGTCCTTTTCCCTCATGGTGATTTCGGTTGGATTATTAGCCGCTATGAGGATGCAGTGGAAGTATTGAAAGACAACCGTTTCAGCAAGGATGTAGTCAAACGTTATGGACCCGATCAACAAAACATATTCGTGCATAACATGCTTTTTTCCGATCCACCTGATCATCGCCGGTTACGTGGACTCGTACAGAAGGCTTTTACTCCCAGATTGATTGAGGGCATGAGAAGCCATATTCAAGATATTGCTGACGATCTCCTGGATAATCTCAATTCCCAGGACAAGATGAATCTGATTGATGAGTTTGCATTTCCATTACCGATCATTGTCATCAGCGAGATCCTGGGTGTACCTCTTGAAGATCAGGACAAATTCCGTTTATGGTCCAATTCCATTATCGATGCGACAAGTGCGGAGCATTCCGAAGTGTTTGAGAAGCATGCCCAGGAGTTCATTGATTACCTGAATAATTGGTTTGCCAAAGTACGTGAGCAGCCGGGTGACGATCTGATCAGTCAGCTCGTTGTGGCAGAAGAATCAGGAGAACAACTCACAGAAAAGGAACTGCTTGGTGTTGTCGCTCTGCTGATCATTGCCGGACATGAAACCACTGTTAACCTAATTGGTAATGGTGTACTTGCGCTATTGGAGCATCCGGAGCAACGCGACCTGCTGATCAAGCAACCTGAGTTAATCCATAATGCTGTTGAAGAAATGCTTCGTTATAACGGCCCGGTTGAATTCAGCACGTCTCGCTGGGCGTCCGAGGACATAGAGTTTCATGGACATCACATCGCTGAAGGTGAACTTGTTATCGTAGCACTGGATTCAGCCAATCGGGATGAAGAGAAGTTCAAGGATGCGGATGTTTTTGACATCACTCGTGAGAAGAGCCCACATTTGGCTTTTGGCAAAGGCATTCATCTCTGTCTGGGAGCCCCTCTCGCGCGACTTGAAGGCGAGATTGCGATTAACACACTGCTTCGCCGCTTTCCCGATATGCAGCTTCAGACGGATGTTAATGAACTTGAATGGAGACCCGGAATGATTGTTCGAGGCGTTAAGGAGATCCCGGTACAGCTTAAATAGTTATGTATTTGAAGGAAGGAAAGCGAGGCACCTGACTGCATGGGAATTAACACCATTGTTCTAGTCGTTTTTTTATTTCTTATTCTCATCTTATTAGTTCGCGTCATTAGCTTACAGACACAGTTGAATGAATTGAAAAGGGATGTTGAACGTCTGGAGAATAGTTCAGGCCTTAACACACACTCCCCTCTCAGTTATAACAATTCTGCAGTGAATATATCTCCACTTCCACCGGCAAAGGCTGGGCTGACTGAACTTGATAAAGAATTGCAGGCACTTGCACAACAGGGCAAAAAAATAATAGCAATCAAAAAGGCTCGTGAAGCCAGAAACCTGTCTCTTAAAGAAGCCAAAGATTACGTTGAGTCTCTTGAACGCCTGTAATTAATGAGTTTAGATGGACTTCCCAACTCCCTGCAAAGGTTTTGCTTTCAGTTGTTTCATAGTTTGACTGGAAACAACGATCTTCGTGGGGAGTTTACTTTTTTCTAAAGACATGATAAAGTTATTTCAATATTTATAGAAATAAGAAATAAAGACGAAAGGACCGATTTTGATGCAATCCAAGTCGATTGAAACTGAACAGGCCGTCAAAATTCATAAAGCTCTGGGTGAACAAACGAGATATAAAATCATTCAGATCCTTTCGGGTGAAAGCAACCTGTGCCCAGCTGATTTGGAGAATCGGCTTGTGACCGTAGCACTCTCCACTTTATCTCATCACCTGAAACAACTTTCCGATTGTGGTTTGTTGACCTCACAAAAGAAAGGTACGTATATTTACTACAGTCTGAATACGGACACGGTACAGAGATTCGCTCCTTATCTGTTGGAGAAGTGAAATTTTTGTTTTATATTTCTATAATACTAGAAATATAAAATCAATGATTAGTAATGCTACCTAGTCCGCTGAGCCTTATCATAGTCGTATAAAATACCCTTTTGCTATAACACGCGGTACATTTGATAAATTAAGTACTCCCTTTGCCTCATTGGTAGATTAGTTTTATCTTAATCCTGTTCTCTCGTCTTTATTTCTATATTTCTAAAAATATAATAATTACAATCAGAAAGAGGTTATATACTCATGTCTAACACATGGAAAATCTATGTCCTGGCCTTGGTCAGCTTTCTTGTAGGGACCTCCGAATATGTCATTGCGGGCATTCTGGATCGGATCTCGGACACCATGAATATATCGTTGATTGCTGCGGGACAGCTGATCACAATCTTTTCACTCGTTTATGCACTCGGTACGCCCATCATCATTGCCTTAACATCCCGCATGGACCGAAGAAAGCTGCTGCTATACTTTCTGGGACTTTTTGTTGCAGGTAACGTTTTGGCCTACCTGTTACCTGGATATGGACTCTTTATCGCCGCACGTGTCCTCATGGCGCTGGGAGCCGGAGTTGTTGTTGTAACTGCCTTGACAGTCGCTTCCAAAATAGCGCCCGCAGGCAAACAAGCCAGCTCAATCGCAACGGTCATTACAGGGTTTACCGCATCTCTGATCGTGGGAGTTCCACTGGGAAGAATGGTCGCTGCAGCTTGGGATTGGAAACTGATTTTTGCAGGTATCGCGATTTTGGGCGTGATTGCCATGATTGTTATTGCATCTACGATTCCCCCATCTGAAGGTGAAGCACCCGTTCCTTTGAGAAAACAATTAGCGCTCCTCAAACAACCTCGTATTGGATTTGCGCTGCTTGTCAGCTTTTTCTGGTTAGGAGGCTATTCTATTGCGTATACCTACATTTCACCCTACTTGGTATCTGTTGCAGGCATGAGCGAAACGTTGTTAAGTTCCGCTTTGCTGGCTTTTGGGATCGCAAGTCTGATTGGTTCCAAATCGGGAGGGTACAGCGCAGATCGTATGGGGGTAAAGAGAACACTCATCCTGGGAATGGCCTTGCATGTCATAAGTCTGCTGATGCTGAACATCACGGCTCATTCAGGTATGGCCATCTTCATTGTGTTAATTCTATGGTCCTTCTCCGCCTGGTCTTCCGGCCCAACACAGCAATATAATCTGGTTACAATGGCTCCAGAATCGTCCGGGATTATGTTAAGTCTGAACAGTTCCGTTATGCAGCTGGCCATGGCTGCGGGTGCTGGTATTGGGGGAATCGCCGTCAGCGCAGTTTCATTGTCATCTATCACCTGGATAGGAGCTGCAGGGGTGGTCATTGCAATGATCATCATCATACTTGCCTATCGTCCGGCAGTTACCACAACAGCTCAGACCGAATCTTCCAATGTGGCATAATGGAGCGTAAGCTCAAGAATAAAATGAAACCACGCAAAAAGAGAGGCACTGTAACATTACAGTCGCCTCTCTTTCTTATTACGTTTGATGAATGCCTTATTGTGCAGTTACAGCACCATCAATGGGATATACAGCACCATTAATATAAGGAGCTTCGTCTCCCAGCAGGAAGGATACCAGATTGGCAATCTCTTCAGGCTTACCGAGACGACCGGACGGAATGCTATCAAGGGTTGCTTTGAATACTTCAGGATTATCCTTACCAAACTGAACCACCATTGGAGTTTCAATCGTACCTGGGGCAATAGCATTCACACGAATGTTTTCTTTGCCATACTCAATGGCCGCAGTACGTGTTAGTCCAACTACGCCATGCTTTGTCGCTGCATAAGGTGCAACTGCTTGAACACCCACAATTCCTGCTGTAGATGCCGTATTGACGATGGAACCACCGCCAGTTTTGAGCATTTCGGTAATCACATACTTCAATCCGTAAAATACACTTCTCAGGTTAATATCAATGATTTGGTCAAACTGCTCGATAGTATGCTCAATTAGTTTGACACCAGGACCAGCGATCCCGGCATTATTGAAGAACATGTCGATTCGACCGAATTCCTCGATCGTTTTGTTAACATAATTCTCTACTTCGTTCGCCTTGCTTACGTCTGTTTGTACAAAAATGGCTTTACCGCCCAGCTTCTCAATCTGTTTTACAGTTTCCTGACCAGTCTCTGCCACCAGATCAACGACCACAATAAATGCGCCCTTCTCTGCCAGCTTCAGTGCAGTCGCTTGGCCCAATCCACTTCCTGCTCCAGTGATAATTGCTACTTTTCCTTTGTGACTCATTTTGATCTCCTCCATGTGTGTTCGTCATCTGTCATCGGATCGATTAATTCGATATGAAGCGGTATTGCGTTGGAATGCAACATATGTAGGGTAAAAAGCCTTGAATCCTGCCTGACTTTACCTATTTTAAAGGAGTTTCAATTTAAAAACAAACCATATAATATGAATACATACTATATAATTCATCACATTCCACACATCTCAAGAAGGAGAACTCCTTAATAAAAGCGTGTAACATTCCCCTTCTTTTTAGTGAGATGTAAAGTATATTTTCATGCATTTACTTTGTCGGAACGACGGTGGAACATGTTGCGATATTGCTAAGGAAAACCTAATACTTATCTTAGAAAATTCGTTTTGGCCAGCTCGATCAGCTCATCGCCACGCCCATTCAGCACCGCCTTCATCATCCATAAGGTGAAGCCTTCGGCCTGTTTTATATTAATCTTCGGAGGCAGGGACAGTTCCTGACGGTTCACCACAACATCAATCAGAACAGGGCCATCATGCTGCAATGCACGCTCTACAGCCCCTTCCAGATCAGCTGGATCTTCAACCCGTATCCCTTCCAGGCCCATCGCTTGAGCTACCATAGCAAAGTTGGGGTTTACGAGATCGGTACCGGATTCAAGCAATCCGGCAGCTTTCATCTCCAGTTCAACAAAACTGAGTGCACCGTTGTTAAACACGACAACTTTTATTGGGAGATTATGCTGTTTAAGCGTCAGAAGATCACCCATCAGCATGGCAATGCCACCATCACCAGATAATGAAATCACTTGTCTTCCCGGATCAGACACTTGCGCTCCAATCGCCTGTGGAAGAGCATTTGCCATGGTGCCATGACTGAATGAACCTAACAAACGGCGATTGCGGCTCATTTCAATATAGCGAGCTGCCCATACCGTAGGTGTACCTACATCGCAGGTGAAGATTGCATTTTCTGCTGCAGCATTGCTGATGACCTTGGTTAAATACTGAGGATGAATTGGCGTTTTTCCGGGTTTACCTACGGCAAGCTCATCCAATTCCTTACGAACTTTCTCGTAACGTTCCACACTTTTATGCAAATGTTTGTCGCTATGCTCTTCCGTGAGATAAGGTAATAATGTTTCAATGGTAGCTTTCACATCTCCGCACACTCCATAATCGAGCTTTGTACGGCGACCAAGGTGTGAAGACTGAATATCTACTTGAAGTACAACCGCATCTTCCGGGAAGAATTGTCGGTACGGAAAATCTGTTCCCAACATCAGGAGCACATCACAGTCCATCATGGCATGATAACCGGAGGAATACCCGATTAATCCCGTGAGTCCCACCGAATACGGGTTATCATATTCCAGATATTCCTTGCCTCGCAAAGCAATGACCATAGGGGATTTTAAGCGATCACAGAGCTGCATCAGAGGTTCACGCGCACCGGCGCAGCCTGCACCACACAGCAACGTAATTTTTTTTCCTTGATTCAGGAATTCCGCCAGTTTCCGCAGTTCAGGTTCGGAAGGGTGTACGACAGGATGTGTGGCATGATACACATGCTCCGGCACAGGCAAATCAGCCGCTTCCAAAGCCGCTACATCACCAGGCAATATAATGACGGAAACGCCTGAACGTGAGACTGCAGTCTGAAGCGCCATCGTAAAGGAACGCGGCATCTGTTTGGCCGTTGTAATGACTTCGCAATAATGACTGCATTCCTGAAACAAATACTCTGGATGAGTCGCCTGAAAATATTCACTCCCGATCTCATCACTTGGAATATGAGCAGCTATGGCAAGTACCGGAACACGGTTCCGATGACAGTCATACAGACCGTTAATCAAATGCATGTTTCCCGGTCCGCTGCTGCCCGCACATACGGCAATACTTCCGCTCACTTGGGCATCTGCCCCAGCTGCAAAAGCAGCCACTTCCTCATGGCGGACATGAATCCATTCAATTTTACCCGAACGACGGATGGAATCGAGTACCGCATTCAAGGAGTCTCCAACGATACCATAGATGCGTTTGACGCCTGCGTTCAATAGTGCTTCGACCAGAACGTCTGCAATTGTTTTTTTCATGACAGGTCGGTCTCCTTTATTCGCTTATTTTGAGTTATGTTTCCACCGCGTTAAACTACCTATTCTTTTACCCCAATCTTTTGAAATTAGAAACAAATTCATATGTATTTATGGATATATATAAAAATCCGCTTGTCATGGACTGACAAACGGATCATGCGCTACTATGGTTTAAAATGCGTACATTGCATATTTAGTAATTCATTCACATCACCAAAGCCAAATTAAATGGCGGGCATCACATTGCCACCACTGACCGGGATATAAGCTCCTGTAATAAAAGAGGACAGGTCGGATGCCAGAAATGCTACGGCATTGGCAATTTCCTGATCTTCCCCCCTACGTTTCAGCGGTACAGTTTGAATATAGCCCTCATCATGCCCCGACTCGTTGTTGCGGTCGCGTTCACTGATCGTCCATCCAGGCGCAACCTGGTTGACCGTAATTTGATACTCGCCTACCTCTTTCGCCAGTACACGGTACAAACCATCCATTCCGCGTTTTCCCGCTGTATATGCAGACTGGGTAGCAAAATTCTGCATCGCACATTCCGTATTGATACCAATGAATCGACCAGCTCTCGCTTCTTTCATATAAGGAATGAATGCTTTGGCAAGATACACACTCTGCATCACACAAGATTCGAACTGACTTATATAATCATCCGGTGATTGTTCCAGCACCGTTGTCCAGGCATATTGTATAACTGCATTGGCAACCACGATATCCACATCGCCAAGGCTGGACTGGATTTCATCCCGCAACCGAAATGCCGTATCCTGCTTCGTGATGTCGCCCTGAACAATGAGGGTTCTCCGACCGATGGCTTCAATCTCAGCCTGAAGCTCTTTAGCCTTCGTTTCATTATTTATGTAATGCAGCGCGAGATCAGCACCACAATCTGCCAACGTACGTGCAATGACCCTTCCCAATTGACCAGTTGCGCCTGTTACCAGTGCTGTCTTACCTGTAAGATCCAATTTCATAGGGACAGTCCCCTCCTTTAAGCCACATGTGTAATCACGAAATTTAGCGATGAAGAAAGAAGGATTTCAAATGATTTCAATCTCATTAATTAAACTGGAAAACGCTTTCGGATTTCAGTGGAATTCTATGATCGGTTCAATGAGATTTATCACTTCTTTACTCTCCGTGCTGAATGAGATCGATTTCCTGGAAGCGACTAACTTCCTTTTCCCAACGTTCTTCTACATATTGGCGGTGAACCGGATGATCATTGTATGCATCATACGCTGCCTGATTGGCGAATACCATTGAAAAACTATAGTCAAATTCATTTTTTCCGCTCACCTGACGCAGGATCTGGAATTGCTCAACACCGGGAATATTCGCCAGTGCATCCGCGCTCTCTTTTAAAAATGCCTCTGCCTCGGGTGTATCTTTACCTGCGTAAAGTGTAAACGTTACCATATGATTGATGCTGCTCATCTCTATTTCCTCCTCCAATATGTCTGACTCTGTTTTCTAGTGTACATCCGAAAGTGTTGTAAGCGCAATAATTGGTTGAATTAATTTTAGAGGAAATGAATATGTACGGGTGTTAGAATTACTTTTAACTCTGAACTACGTGAGTTTCCTATCGGCATGCATGCAAAAAAACCTCAGGATTAATCCCGAGGTTTTCTTGTAATGGTTGGACAACCTATTTGATGTTGTATTTACGGTTAAATTTATCAACACGACCACCGATGTCCACGTTTCTTTGTTTACCAGTGAAGAATGGGTGGGATGCGGAGCTAGTGTCCACACGGATTACTGGGTAAGTGTTACCATCTTCCCATTCCATTGTTTCGTTCGAGAATTTAGTCGAAGAACTCAGGAATTTGTAATCAGCACTTGCATCGAAGAAAATTACTGTTTGTGTCTTTGGATGGATATCAGCTTTTGGCATAATCTATTTACACTCCTTTAATATGGGTACTTCTTAGAATAGAACTAAATTTTATTATACTCTTTTTTTGGACGAAGTACCAGTCGGAATTGAAGAAACGATAAATATTTTACAATTCACTGTGATTTGCACAGGTTTCAGAGTTCAAGTTAATCCTTTCTCCAGCACATTTAGCAAATATTCCAATGCTTCAAGTTCATCTCTTCCCCGTGTCTGCAATCTCACCACACTGCCATGTCGAATGGGAAGTAGCGCCATCCCGAGCAGGCTTTTGACATCTACACGATGCTCATGATTCGCATCCATAAATGACAATGAGATATCCGAGGCAAAACGCGACGCTTGAGAAGATACAGACATCAGATCATCCCGGTGGAAATCAGAGTGAATCATAAATTCATGTGTTCTCACAACCTTCAGTTCCTTTCGCTAGATGCTATTTAACCAATTTGGTGTGTATAATTTTATATATTAAAATCTTCAAGCATTATACCACGTTATGGAAGCTTGTTTAATCCTTTTATGGCGAAAAATACAAAAAAAGAAACCCTAAACATCAGGGCTTCTTTGAAAATAAATTCATTTGCCGTTCGGATACACCATTACTTTGAGACTGCCACTCTTGTTGTGCAATGCCCGTTCCATGGCCTGTTGTGTCTCCTCAAGCGAATAACGGTCAGTAATCAGTGACATTACATCATGCTGGCCTGAGCTTAGAAATTCAATTCCCGCCGGATACGTATTGGCGTAACGGAAGATTCCGTATATATCCACCTCGTTGTCCGCGATAAAAGGAACATTCAGGGCAATTTCATCCTGTGCAGGCAGTCCTACAATAGCAAGCTTGCCACCTCGCCGGAGCGAATATAATGCCGACTGAAGCGCCTTTGGATTCCCCGCAGTTTCCCAAGCTGTATCTACACCGACGCCGTTCGTTAACTCACGGATTACCGCCTGTGCATCCTCGTTCCGTACATTAATGGTATGGGTGGCGCCCATACGACGAGCAGCCTCCAACCGTACTTCCTCCAGATCTGTCACGATGATGCGTTCTACGCCAAACGATTTTGCAGCTGCAACAGCCATCAGTCCAACAGGTCCCATGCCCATAATAGCAAGTGTGGTGCCAGGAGCCAGTTTACTACGTCTTGCAGCATGAATGCCAACCGAGAAAGGTTCGTTCATGGCTGCCTCTTCAAAAGACAGATGATCCGGGATCGGGAAAACCATATCCTCCCGAATGGTCATGTACTGTACAAATGCCCCATCCACCGGAGGCGTCGCCAGAAATTGCACATCGGGACACAGATTATAACGACCTTCTTTGCATGCCGTGCATCGTCCGCAGGTTACCCCAGGCTCAATAGCTACCCGATCTCCTTCTTTCAGCCGTGATACTTTCGAGCCTACGCCCGCTACGATACCTGCACATTCATGTCCAAGTATAATCGGTTTCTCCACTACAAATCGGCCAATTCTGCCATGTTCAAAATAATGCACATCCGATCCGCAGACGCCAACGGCCATCACTTGAATGAGCACTTCGTCTTCAGCAGGCTGTGGTACAGCCTGTTCCTCAATGATGATGTGCCCTGGCTCTGTCATGACAGCAGCCTTCATGGTCTCGGGTAATTGATGATGTCCCATATGTTCCCTCCATCTCGTGTATACCAACGTTGTTCTTTCCTCCGAAGAAGATCCGAAGATTCTAGTTTTCGTATCCAGATTAATATATCGTTCTTCCTTGTTTATCGGCAATACCACTTTTGCGATAGAAGTACGTATTGATCATGTCTCGCCATTCTTTGGCGTGTTCCGCCTGCCCTACCTGTAACGCAGACACCTTATCAAATACAGTCGGATCAATCTTGCCTTCCAGCTGTCTCCAGGTCTGTGCTAATGCTTCCGCCTGCTCTGCTCCATCAAAATGTGTATCATAAATGTGCTGAATGACCGTTTTGCCAGAATGCAGAACATGCGTATACGGGACATGGTGGAAAAATAACAGCAGCTCGTCCGGACAGGAGTCTACGGATTCATATCTTTCGGCATTTTCGTGGTGGTATTGCGATGTATATCCCGTTCCACTGCCCACTGTCCGGTCCACACCAATGCCATCACAATCGGCAAAATGATACGTCCCCCACTTGGAATATTCATAGCCATCCACATTAGGCCCATAATGGTGCTCCGGATTAACCATCCAGCCTACACCGAGTGGTGCCGTATAACTTTCATAGATATCCAATGAATTCAAAAGCATGCCAGAGATGAGACGAACGACCTCTTCGTCATGTCCGAATGTAAGTCTGACCCACTCCCCCGCGATCTCTTCGGATGACAGTTCCGGATTCCAGGCAAGTCTCCCATATCCATATAGATTTGCCTGAGCGAGCGGATGTCCTGTCCAGCAAGCATCTGCACCAATATTGGATACTGCGGCAAAGCCGCTGTAGGGTCTGTTATACAGAGAACCGTCAGCAATGCGTTTGATCTCAGAACCCGGTCCCTTGGAGAACGTATCAAAATCCAATACTTCTTTCCACTGTGGAATCAGATAACACAGATGCCGCTGCTGGCCAGTATACTCCTGCGTAATCTGGAATTCCAATACCTGATTTGTGTTCTCCATTGCACCGAACAGCGGTGATACGGCCTCGCGAACCTGAAAGTCCATCGGCCCATTTTTGATCTGCAAAATGACGTTATCCGCAAATCGGCCATCCAGTGGTTTGAAGTGGTCATATGCCGCCCGTGCGCGATCCGTGGAGCGGTCACGCCAGTCTTGTTTGCAGTTATAGACGAAGCAGCGCCAAATCACCAGTCCACCAAACGGGCGAAGTGCCTCGGCTAGCATGTTCGCTCCATCTGCATGATCACGTTTATATGTGAAGGGTCCAGGCCGATTTTCAGAATCTGCTTTGATCAGATAGCCGCCAAAATCCGGAATTGCCGCATATACCTTGGCTGTCTGAATGTTCCACCATTCACGGACCTGCTCATCCAACGGATCTGCCGTAAGCAAGCCACCAATCTCTATCGGACTAGCGTAGTTGGCGCTAAGGAACAATCGGATGCCGTACGCTCTGAATTGGGCAGCAACCTTCGCAACATCACCCAGGAAACGTTCCGTTAGGAATAGGCTCTCACGCTGATGCACATTTACGTTATTGATTGAAATGGCGTTAATGCCTGTAGAAGCGAGCAACCTGGCATAATCACGGATACGCCCGAGATCACGAGTGAATTCTCCATTGTCATAGAAAATCGATTTTCCAGCATAACCACGCTCAATGCTGCCGTCTACATTATCCCACTGATTGATCATGCGTAATGCATTAGCAGGCTGCTCGGAAATGTAACTTAATCTTCCCGCAGCAGGATGTACATCGTTTGAATTTTCTTGCTCCAGAACAAGCTCCCTTAACAGATGAAAAGTACCATAAAGAACACCTTGAGGAGTTTCAGAACCAATATACAGACTGCCCCGTTCCTTATCTTGGCGGATAATATAACCTTCTCCTTGCACGGTAGAGCGTTCCGTGTCGCTGAAGGCCTTAGCTACGGCTTCAGAGCCCGTCCATGTGCCAAGCCAGATCCCTTGTGCCTCCTGGTGTGCTGAATCCGACTTACTTACTTGACTGGCCGTTTCCTGACTAACTTTCGGTTTGGTGCCAAACAGCTTATCCAATCCCTGAATCAGCTCGGCTGTTGCTGTTGATATGATTTCGTGATTTTCCGTCACAGACACGTTATGACTCCAGACAGGGGCAGCCTTTTTGGCGGCTCCATTCACTACAGATTGACTTTGAAGATATCCAAGCCACGCATCATATTGCGGGCCGGAAATATTGGATTGAACGGTTGTATTGCTCATTGTACAGCCTCCTTGCTGGCATAGATCTGCTCCAGACGATTACCTTTGCCTTCGAGCAGCCATAGAATAGATGTTACTCCGCGCGGGTAATACTTGCTTCCGACCGCCACACCTGCCAGGATCTGATCACTCCAGCACCAGTAGGACTCCTCTGAATGCAGCAGCCAGTTTACATGGGCAGCATCAGATGCCTTCCCTGTTTCATCCCATTCCACGTCCAGCAGTTCTCGTGCGATGAACTGGGACAGATATATTTTGCTGAGCCATGAATTATTGCTCGTAGATGACAGCTTCCAGCCTCCATCTTCAAACAGGCATGTACCAGGGACAAGAACCGTTTTAAAGTGGGTTCGGAGCGCTTGCAGGTAAGGACCGAAACGGCCATTTACATCCAGCGCGCCTTCACAGCCAGTAAAGTATGGGAACACCAAGCCTTCAATGGCCGGAATGATACGGGAATCATTATTTTCGGCGATCACTGCCGGAATGTAGCCACCATCGGTTAACTGGGCTGCAATACTGGCTGCACAGTTATCCGCCTGACGTCCTGCATGATGAGACAGTTCAGCCAGCTTCTCTGTAGCGAACAACTTCTCCAGTGCAACGTAGACGGCCCAGCATTTGCCTGCCAGATAGATATTGTTGCGGGACTGACCAAGCGACACATCCAGGCTGTCGTAAGTGGTAATCTCGGCTCCGCCCTTGGTACGACTGCTATCCAGCCCCATCAGGCCGTTGCGTTGCTGTTCGTCGGGATGATCCCGGTTTAACATGCTTTCGAAGCAATCCCGTATGACGGGCAGCATCTCTTTAACAAATTCCCGATCCTGCGTCTGCTCAATATATACAGTTGCACAGCAGAGCCAGTTGACCAGCTCCTCGTGACTCATTTGCGAGAAGCAGTCATCGATGCCCACCAGTTCATAGGCCGAGTGTCCCGGACGTGAAAATACATTGGCTACGCCGATATCATGTGTGAACGTAATGCCACCCGGATATTCCTTCTCTTCGCCCGGGAATCGCACTTGATCCGTATAACTGTAGCGTTTCACAAACCACTCCAGCTCGTTACGCACTGTCCATGGATTCAAAGCAAGTTCAAAATACAACTGATCTGCGGTCAGATCGAGTGTGTTCATCATCCGGTATTCACCTTCATTTACGATCCAGAACGGCTCTCCATCCGCATCGAGCAGTTGTGTACTTGCATAATAGCTGTGAATGGAATGGGCAAGCATAAATGACTGATCTTCACTCAAAGCAGCTACACCGAGACGTTGCTCAACTTCCTTACAGGAAGCAGTCAGCTCATTGAAGCGGTTAAGCGCATATTTCCCGGCTTCCAGGATATCTGCAAAATAACGGGTATACCAATACGTCGTGTCTATACCCGAAGTAACGATTCCACCGCGATAAAAACAGACGGCAAATTGGTACGTACGCTTCTCTCCGGCGGGAACGTCCATCAACAAGGCAGCTGTTTCACCCAGTCCGAACGCGAGATTCTCACGGTGCTTCTCCTGCAATATCTTCTCCAATGTAAATCCGCGTGCAGGCCATAGTCCCTCATCGGCAGATAAAATGGCGGTTACGCGACCTTGTCCAACTCCGGTTAATGACCCACCCTCAGGCCCTCCGATGATACGCATGGCTGCGTAGGGATCATTACCCTGGTAGCCAAAATAGGCTTTACGCGGCTGCTGTCCTTGCGTGTTATCAATCGTCATCTCCACCAGCACCGCAGGCACAAGCGCATCCATTAATGCTTCACGATCGCCACTTAGCGGTTCGGGTACAGGACGCACAGGTGAGTAAATACGGAAAGTCAGATCACCCGCCGTCCACGTATCTGTTCCCGAAGTAAACTCGCGCGTAATCTCTTCATCGCGGAACGCTGAAATTAGCGGGCGTGTTCCCTGTGCTGCCCCTACCGCTAGCGTGTTCAATCCACTTTCTGTCGAGGCCGAAGGCACCTGATCTGAATCCGAATTGTCGACTTTTTCTACATCATATCGAACGCTTGCATCTTCAACGGCTTCGAAAAATGGTAAAGCTTCGTAGTTGTCACTGTCGCGAGATTGTAAACCGATATATATATTCTGATCTGCTGGCTTGCCAAGCTCCAGGCCTAATCCGCCTTTGGCTCCTTTGTATCCAAGCGTAAAGCTGGCAAAAGCCCCGATCGGTGAATGATGGGCATTATAAAAGATGGATTTGGATGTGCTCATGAACGATGACCCCTCTCAAAATGGTTTGCATACGTTTTCATTAGCCCCATCCTACCACGGGCATTCCACCATAGACCATGGTCAAATCAATCGGATGTTTACCCAAATCAAGCTAATGGACTATAATATAAATAAAGCGGTTACATCTGTTTCCATATTATTTATTCAGGGGGTCTTCCATGTCTTCCACCTATTTGCCTCCCGCTTTGGGAGAAAGTGTGCATGAGGTGTTTTACCCGGATGTCCAAACAACGGTGAATTTGTTCGCTATACATTTGCGAAGTGTCGGATCGGATTGGGATTATCCAGCCCACGAACATCCACAATATGAGCTGAATTATGTAACGGAAGGCGAACAATACATGACCGTGGACGGCAAGCTGTATATTCAAAAGGCTGGCGAATTGCTCCTGATTCCTCCAGGAAGCATTCATTCCAGCCTGAGCCATAACGGCAAGGGGTTTACGTATTTTTGCATGCATTTTGATATCGATGATCAGTTATTTCTCTCGCTGCTTGCACGAATCCAGCAGGTTTTGTTCGATGCAGATAGTCCGGTTACCCGCCAGATCGAGCCTGTACTTCGTAAATTAATGTCTTCTGCGGACAACCGGGCAGCGAGTACGATGGTGCAGCGCATGCAGCTGCAATCGGCGGTATTTGAGTTGTTCGGCCATTTGTGGGAGGCCGTCTCTCAGGAAGCCGCTCAATTGTTTACGGACGGATATGAGAAGATCGAACTGGCCCATCAAATTCGCAATCGGCTGCAAGGACTGGTGAGTCAGCAGTTCAAGCAGGGACGTGAGTCCGACAGCCATTATGGCATTGATGATATTGCAGCAGAGCTGGGCATCAGTTCCTCACATTGTAACCGTGTATTTCGGCAGGTATATGGTCAGTCTCCGCGTGTATATTTATCTGAAATGGTTCTGCATGAAGCCAAAGTTCTGCTGGGTAACCCCAAGCTGTCGGTTCAGAACATCGCTGCCATGCTAGGTTATAAGGATATTGCCCATTTCAGTCGTCAATTCAAGCGTTGGTCAGGGATTTCACCCACACGCTACAGACAGGAACAGCCTGCTCCGGAATGAGCTTTAACCATTGAACATCGTTCCAGTATGACACTTAATTTGCTTACGATTAAACGTCCGTTTTTTTATTTCAGAAGACGTTTAATGGTCTTCAGCTTGTTATCGTATGGGGGATATAAAATCGACAAGTTTAATCTGGTGCTCTTTTTAAGCACACTTTTCATATGAGAGAAGGTCTCGAGGCTGTAACGTCCATGATACGAGCCAAGGCCGGAATGTCCTACCCCGCCAAAAGGCAGACGTGGGTTGGCTACATGGGTAATCGTATCGTTAATGCATCCTCCCCCAAAAGAAACCTCTCGCATCACTTTATCTTGTAATTGTGTATCCGATGTAAACAGGTAGAGCGCCAGCGGTTTTGGCCGCTTTACAATACCTGCAATCGCCTCATCTATATGGGAATAACTGATAATCGGCAGAATCGGACCAAAAATTTCGTCCTCCATCGTTGCTGCTTCCCACGATTCAGCATCAATAAACGTCGGTTCAATAAAACGATCGTCCTCATCGGATTGGCCACCGTAGATGATATGAGCCTGATCCCGTTCAATAAGAGTCGTGAGACGTTTGAAATGGGCCTTGTTGACGATTCTTCCATAGTCACGATTGTGCTGGATATCTGTCCCAAAGAACGACTCCACTGCTGCTTTCATTTCGGTGATTAACGAATCCTTCACCTGTTCATGCACAAGCAGATAATCCGGAGCGATGCAGGTCTGACCCGTATTAAGCAGCTTCCCCCATATGATACGCTGTGCAGCCACTTTGAGATCTGCATGCTTATCCACGATGACCGGACTTTTACCACCAAGCTCCAGCGTAACCGGAACGAGATTTTTGGCAGCAGCCTCCATGACGATTTTGCCAACGGGTACACTTCCTGTAAAAAAGATATAGTCAAAAGGCGCATTAATAAGCGCCGTGGTTGTATCTTTGGCTCCTTCGACCACGTGAACGTATGCTGGTTCGAATACCGAGCTAATCATCTCGCGAATAACAGCTGATACGGCTGGTGTGTTCTCAGATGCTTTGAGTACTGCCGTGTTGCCTGCTGCCAACGCCCCAACCAGAGGTTCAATTAAAAGCTGGAATGGATAGTTAAAAGGTCCAATAATCAATACCGCACCATAAGGCTCAGGAATAATATAACTTTTGGACCCGATCAGTGCGAATTGGGTTTTGACTTTGACTGGCTTGACCCATTTCTTCAATTGCCGAATGGTGTGTGTAATACTATCCAGCATGAATCCAATCTCTGTAGTGTACGATTCGAACTCACTCTTGCCCAAATCCTGATAGAGCGCCTCAGTAAGATGTGACTCATATTGCTGAATGGCTTGTTTCAATCGGATTAAATGTGTAATGCGAGACTCTGCCGAACGAGTAGCCCCTGAGCGAAAAAACTGCCGTTGCTGCTGTAAAATTTCTTCGACTTCATGTTCGCTTAATTCCTGCATGACACTCATTAATACAACCCCTCTTCGAGTTAATGATGATTCGTTTAAACATACGAACATATAGCCCACATGCCTAAGCATGTTAACAACTCTTGCCTATAAGCACTCTTCTTCCAGCGCCCCAACCAGTTCCTTCAATAATTCCACTGAAGACCTTAACGAAGCGGAATAATACCGTTGTGTACCCTTCTGTTCTACGGAGATGAGCCCTTTTTCAAGCAATAGCTTGAGATGATGAGATATAGCAGGTCGTGACAGGTTGAACTGTTCTGTAATTTCATTCACTGTCATGCTGCCCTTCTCACTAAGAGCAAGTAAAATCGCCTGACGGTGATTGTCGCTAAGTACCTGGAATAAGGGGATGCAGGTTTGAAAAATAGATATCGCTTTTTGTCCCATAATTTCACCTCTATATGTTCTACAGATATCACAACTGTCATGTCTGTTGGTTTAAACATTTGAACCTAATGTCTATAGTTTACCCCAGCATCCCGCTAACAGCAAGCCATGTGCGATAGATTTTAGAACAACTTATATAAAGCGCTTCCACACTACCATACAAGTATGGTAGTATATCCTTGAAGGAGTTGAGAATATGGAATTTCCCCCTAGGTCTTCGTCCAAAGCCGAATTATTATCATCCTTAATAAACCCGTCTTCTCTGAACAAACAGGCATTCTCTTCTCGTGAGGCTGTCTATACAACGTTGAAGCAGTTGATTCTGAGTTTGAAGCTGCCTCCCGGCACCGCCATCTCGGAGAAAGAGATCTCGCTTGAGTTCAATGTAAGTCGGACCCCTGTTCGAGAAAGCTTTGTCCGATTAGCTCAGGAAGGTCTGCTGGAAGTTTATCCGCAGCGAGGTACCTATGTATCATTGATTCAAGTTGATCTCGTGGAGGAAGCGCGTTTCATGCGTGAACAGCTTGAGCGGGCCGTCATACGGCTTGCATGCGTGCAATTTCCAGATGAACACATGACAATACTGGAGCAAAACCTTGCACAGCAGCAGGAATGCATACTTGAACCGGATGATGAGCGAATGTTCGGATTGGATGAGGAATTCCATAGTACTCTCTTTGCAGGCTGCAACAAAAAAAACACCTGGTCCGTGATCCAGCACATGAACGTGCATCTGAACCGGAGCCGAATGCTCCGCCTGTCTTCGGATCATCAGTGGGATCACTTGCTTGAGCAGCATCGGTCCATGGTTCAGGCGATACAACAGCACGATGCCCAAACGGCGGAGCACATGATGCAGGAACATCTGCATTTGACCGTTACGGATCTGGCTGTCCTGCGGGATACATACCCTTCCTATTTTCAATAATGATGGATCTACCTGTTCTTTAAACTAATCTTGATGAGGTGAATGTGATGAGAATGGTTTTTCGCTGGTTTGGAGAAGGCAATGATACCGTAACACTTGACCATATCCGGCAGATTCCTGGTGTTGAAGGCATTGTATGGGCGCTGCATGATGTTCCTGCAGGTGAGGAATGGCCCATGGACAAAATTCTGGAAGTGAAAGCTGCTGCCGACAAAGCCGGATTGCATCTGGATGTTGTTGAAAGTGTTAATGTTCATGAAGACATCAAACTCGGCCTGCCTACACGTGATCAATATATTGAGAATTACAAAAAAACGATGGAAAAACTCGCCCAGGTAGGCGTCAAAGTCATCTGTTATAATTTCATGCCGATCTTCGATTGGCTGCGTACCGATATGCATAAGGAGATGGAAGATGGCTCTACTGCCCTCTTCTACGAACACAGCAAACTCGCCGA
The DNA here is from genome assembly GCF_032399705.1 of Paenibacillus sp. BIC5C1. NCBI lineage: Bacteria > Bacillati > Bacillota > Bacilli > Caryophanales > Paenibacillaceae > Paenibacillus > Paenibacillus sp. BIC5C1. The sequence continues at coordinate 3,588,320 of NZ_CP135922.1, read as the reverse complement.
TATTGAGCCTCTTGAACTGGTAAGCCGGATTACCGAGAATTCGGCTTTAACTATGCCAGGCTGGGAACCGGAACGATTGCAGTATTTAACAGGTCTGTTCGAAGCCTATAAGGATGTAACCGAGGATCATATGTGGGAACACGCTCGTTATTTCCTGCAGGAAATCATTCCTACTGCTGAACGGTTAGGTATTCAAATGGCCATTCATCCGGATGATCCGCCATGGCCGATCTTTGGTCTGCCGAAGATTATTACGAGTCAAGACAATGTTCGCAGATATCTGAACCTCTATGATAGCCCTTACAATAGTGTAACGTTGTGCAGCGGCTCTCTGGGGGCTAATCCGAACAATGATATTATCGGCATGATTCACGAGTTCAAGGACCGTATTCCTTTTGCCCATATCCGTAATGTCAAAATCTACGATAATGGAGACTTTATCGAGACATCCCACCGAAGTCAGGATGGAAATGTCGATATTGCCGGTGTTGTGGAAGCTTATCACGATATTGGATTTGAAGGTTATGCACGACCGGACCATGGACGTCATCTCTGGGGAGAACAATGCAGACCAGGATATGGACTCTATGATCGTGCTCTGGGAATTATGTATCTGTGGGGCGTCTGGGACTCCCTGCAAAGGAGGTCAAAAGCATGAGTGACTTTGCCAAAGAAAGATCAAGCCGTCTGGAAGGCAGAATAGCTGTAATTACTGGTGGGGCTGGTGTTCTATGTCGTTCCATGGCTGAAGAGCTCGCGCGACATGGTGCAAGTGTAGCCATTCTGAACCGTACCGTATCCAAAGGGGAAGAAGTTGTTACGGCAATCGAGGCGGCAGGTGGAAAAGCGATCGCGGTAGCTTGTGATGTGACCCAGGCCGATAGTGTAATAGCGGCAGCAGCTGTTGTTCAGGAGAAGCTTGGACCTTGCGATATCCTTATTAACGGAGCGGGCGGCAACCATGCCAGCGCCAATACCACGAATGAAATTTTCAGACAGGAAGATTTGGAGCAGCCGGATATCACTACTTTTTTTGATGTAAGTGTCGAAGGATTCCGTCAGGTGATGGATCTGAATTTTGTTGGGTCCCTCATCCCTACCCAAATCTTCGCAAGACAAATGATTGAACGTGATGTTCCAGCTACCGTCATTAATATTTCGTCCATGAGTGCCCCTTCGCCCATGACCAAAGTTCCTGCGTACAGTGCAGCGAAAGCGGCGATTAACAATTTCACGCAATGGCTTGCGGTACATCTGGCCGAATCGGGAATCCGGGTAAACGCCATTGCACCAGGGTTTTTCCTGACTGAACAAAATCGTAATCTGCTGCTTAAGCCGGATGGCTCACCGACCGAACGTTCAAGCAAAATCATTGCGCACACGCCAATGCGCCGCTTCGGCAAACCGGAAGATCTTCTGGGCACGCTGATGTGGCTAGCAGATGAACGTCAGTCCGGTTTTGTTACAGGTACGGTTATTCCTGTGGATGGTGGGTTTATGGCTTATTCGGGTGTATGATCTCTATTCTATTTTACTCTTACATGGATTGACCGAATTAAAGATATGTGTTGAATGATTAACCGAAGCCTGGAGCACTTAGCCAGGTTTCGGTTTTTTGCGTTCAAGAATAAGATTATCCTGCCTAGGAAAAGCTTGTTATAGTCCACTACTATGCTGGGTGGAATTAAAAATTGGTTCAAAGCATTCACGTTTTCAATTTGTAAGACGAAGCGAAGGAAGGTGATACATACATGATGGAAGAAACATGGGTTGTTGCTGTGCGATCAATTATCGCCTTTCTGACCCTAATTATCTATACGAGGGTGCTGGGCAAACAACAAATGGGCAACTTGACGTATTTTGATTACATTAACGGTATTACGATCGGTTCCATCGCAGGTACATTTGCGACTGATCTATCTTCCAAGGCGTGGATTCATTTTGTGGCCTTGACCATTTTTACCATCATCACGATTATCTTTCAGTATATTACGCTGAAAAATCGTACCATCTCCAAACTGATGGACTCCGACCCTACACTGGTTATCCAGAACGGTAAAATTCTTGAACAGAACCTGCATAAAATGCGGGTGAAATTCGACGAATTGACCATGATGCTGCGGCAAAAGGATGTATTTGACATCACTACGCTGGATTATGCGATTCTTGAACCGGATGGAAGTCTCTCTGTTGTGTTGAAACCTGAGAATCAACCTGTAACGGCCAAAGACATGCATATGCATCCTCCTAAGAATAAGCTGATGACCGAGATTATCATTGATGGCGTGCTGATTAAGCAAAATCTGGCGGAACGAAACAAAGATACAAATTGGCTCAGCGAGCAGCTTAAGAAGCAAAAAGTGACAATACAGGATATTGCTTTTGCCGCCATATTGCCTAACGATAAATTGTATATTGATCTATTTAAGGACAAGATTACTGAAAAAATCGATATGGGCGATTATGAGGGGCCTTTCTAAATTTACATGAAGGAGGCGATGGAATGAAAACGCGTTTCTGGTTGCTGTATGTGCTTCCGATCTGCCTCATTCTTGTGTTCGTTGCGATAATGGCAAGCGGAGCCCTTCTCAAAAAGCCCTTTGGTGCTGATGATCGCTTGCTTGAATCTGTACAAACATTGCAGAAACAGGTTGAGGGCAAAAAATGGACTGAAGCCAAGTCCCAAATCGATTACGCGATGAAAGCCTGGGACAAGATCGTCAATCGCATACAGTTCAGTGTGGAGCGTGAGACGATTTACGATATTCTGGGTACGCTTGCCCGGATGAAGGGCGGTATTGCCGCAGAGGATGATAAGGCGATCATGGAAGAAATTTATTACTTTTATGTGTTATGGGACAATCTTGGAGATTGACCCCAAGACACCAAAAAGGCACTCTCCTTTAATGAAAAAGGAAGTGCCTTTTCTTCTTTCTAAACATTACGCCCGCGCAATCCACGGGATTTTGACGTGCGGGCCGTGCTTTCTTTTCGGAAAAAGAGCGTAAGTGCCCCCTTCGCACACCACAGTGCAAACAATGCAAACAACGTTCCCCAGAACAGCGCTGGCAGAAATGTCTGCTGAGCCAGATTGGCTGCATCCCCTGCCCGGGACGGTTGTGTCCAGGACATTAGTCCAACGTACATGGCACTAACTACGGACTCTTCCAGTGTGAGGAAAGCCAATAATAAATAATAGAATTTTGCGATTTTGGCACCAAAGATCATAATCACAACATTCAGCGCACTAAAGCCTGTAAGCCAGAGCATGCCGAATTCTCCCCTTACATAGAAGAGAAGCGATACAAGAGCTACACCAGTCATAATGCCGAGCCCCCACATGTGTCGTCCCTTCCGGTAAAGATAGAATAGCAGCCAGGCAAAGAGAGACGCCGTGACATACCCCGCTAACGAAACCAATATCGATCTGCCTGGTGTCAGCATGGATGAATAGGTAACGCCGCTGTGATCTGCGTACAATTCAATGCGCAATACTTTGCCTGATAACAACAGTGTTACCAGCGCATGGCCAAATTCGTGAATCATCGTATCCAGGTTACGGAACAATGAAGAAAATGGGATAAAGCGGGTCAGTAGCGCTGAACCCACCAGAAACAGTATGGTTTTGAGCCATTTATTCAATCGGGTCCTACCTCCCTTGCCTCCAAGTAAAAATGCCTATCACTGTACTACGTGGCTACACTGTAATCGTTTCGATCCGTAAAATGTGCGGCGCAATATTGCATCCACCAGCAGAAACTCCGGTTATGGCCGATGAAAAAAGAAGACAGATCATACCGACCCGTTCCTGTCTCCAGTGTAGCAAGCAATCTGCTCCGCATCTTCGACAGCGCAAAGTTCACAAATCGATCGGCTGCCTCGTTTTGAACAAGTGTAACATAAGCATAAAGAGAATGATCTATCGGCTCATCGAGTGGGCTTACACCAGCGCAAGAAAACTCGGTACGTACACCTGCTCTGTGAAGCAAAGTCAAGGCAGCGACAAGCTCAGCATCTACTTCGACATCGTTCCAAATCTCTGTTCTCTTCGCTGCCACGGTCTGCTTTTCGCGTTCCGTCCACTGCATTAACTCGAGCTTGCGTCTTCTCCATAAATGGGTAGGTTGCTGGCTTAACAGTACTTCCTGTTCTTCATGTAAATCCATAATGCGTTTCCTCCCGTTCCCCGCATGATCTCCGTCACCTTGAACAGCGAAAAGAGCACATCCCTGTGCTCTCTGCGTGGCCAAAGGCGAAGGAATGGCTGTGCCATTCCTCAGCATGTTGTATTATTGTACCTTTTTCGATGACATGCATCAAATGGGTTTTCTTTTTTCGTAAATTCAACTTGATAAGAAGCAACAACGCTATTCATTCAGCGCCAGTTTCAGTGCCTCCAAATTCTGCCGCATTACGCCGATGTAATCCATTCCAGCAGCGATCTCCTCTTCCGTCAACCCTTCAATCGGGTTCAACACAGCCGTTTTGGCACCTACTTCGTTGGCGATAGTCTCTGACACTTTGGATGAAACCAATGTTTCAAAGAAAATTGTCTTCACCTGATGCTCCTTGGCAAAATCAATAACGGATGCCATTTGCGCAGCGGAAGGCTCTTGTTCAGGAGACAGACCGGCAATCGGTACTTGCTGCAGACCATATTCCTGTGCAAGATATCCGAATGCTGCATGCTGTGTGATGAAATCTTTACGTTTGCTGTCTGCTACAGCTGCTTTGAAATCCTGATCCAGTGCCTCCAGTTTGGCAATGTAGGCATCGGCATTTTGCTTGAATTGCTCTGCATGTTCAGGCGCAGCCTGTGCGAGTCCAGCTTCGATATTCCGCACTTCCTTCACGGCAAGTGCAGGTGACAACCATATGTGGGGATCAAGTCCACCGTGATCATGATCATGTGTATGTCCTTCTTCTGCCTCAGCGTCATGATCGTGATCATGCTCCTCAGTTGTGGCTTCATCCGCATGGTTATGTGCATCCGTTGTATCGCCATGTTCGTGATCATGCTCATCTTCTTCCGATCCTTCCAGCAGATCGATTCCATGACTCGCTTCCACTTGAATGAGTTTGGCATTGCTCAGACTATCCGTAACTTGATCGATCCAGGATTCCATTCCTGCCCCATTATAGACAAGCACATCCGCTTTTTCGATGCTCGCAATATCCTGTGGTGTCGGCTCCCAATCATGCGGCTCCATACCCGCTGGAACGAGTGTATGAACATTAGCCAGATCACCTGCTACATTTTTGGTGAATTCGTACATCGGATAAAAGCTGACTTCAACGTTCAGTTTGGCTTCTTCAGTCTCTGTTGGTACCGGCGTGTTTGAGCTGGTGCTGGAATCGGAAGCGGATTGATTTTGTCCACAACCGGCAACGATAAGTGTAAGACTGAACAATAGAGCGAGAGCAGATTTTTTATTGAATTTCATGTGGCGTATTCTCCCTTGAATGTATGAATAGAGTTGCACGTTGTTGTTTTCTCTCTTTACGATGACGTTTACGGTTATATCGTCCAATCAGCTTTTGTGCTGATATTCCAATCAATAGAAAGACCAACAGGATGAGAGCAATCGTTCCCCCCGGTGGTGTGTTTAGATGGTAAGAGGTTGTTAGTCCGCTAAAGATACCGATTAATCCGGTGACGACTGCAATAAGGATCGCTGCAGCAAAGCTGCGTGACAATCTAAGTGCCAGGGCAGCGGGCAGTACAATTAAAGCAGACACTAGCAATACGCCGACAATCGGCATGGCTGAAGCAACGGTCATTCCTGTCAGAACGGCAAAGGCAAAGGACAACCCTTTAACCTGAATGCCTCCAATCGAAGCTGTCTCTTCATCAAACGTCAAATTGTACAATGGTCTTCGGAGCACGATGAAAAAAATCAGTCCGATGACGCACACAGCCGCCATAATCCACAACTGCATATCACTAACTGCAACGATGGAACCAAACAGGTAGGAGCTGAATGTCTTGGACAGATTGGTTTTCAGACTCATGAGCACCACAGCAAGGGCCAGACCCGACGTCATAATAATTGCTACAGGCACCTCGCTATATGTCAGGTAATTCCGCCGGAGTTGTTCCACCAGCAATGCGCCGATAATCGCAATCGCAAATCCACAGATCACCGGATCAAGATTCAACACGGAACCCAGGGCAACCCCTGCCAATGAAACATGGGATAACGTATCCGCCATCAGCACCTGCCGTCGCAGCATCAGATAAACTCCTAAAATTGGAGCAATGACTCCGATCAGTCCGCCTGCCCAGAAAGCACGCTGCATGAATTCGTACTCAAACACTGCCATTCCTCACTTTCTTGCCGCTCCAGGGTAATCGTCCGGTCCAACCGGTTGCCCATCTCTTCCAATCCATGGGTGACCATAATAATGGTCAGTCCATGGACGTCTGCATAATGGCGCATCAGATCATAGAACCCTTCACGGCTGCGCCGGTCCATGCCTGTAGTCGGCTCATCCAGTACAAGCACCTGCGGCTGGCCTGCCAAGGCTCTGGCAATGCAGATTCGCTGCTTTTGTCCACCAGACAGTTCGCCAACCCGAGCGTTGCGGTATTCCCACATGCCGACTTCCCGCAAGCTGCGTTCCACAATGGCTTCCTGCTCGATTGTGAATCTGTGGAACAAACCGAGTTTGCGGTAACATCCGGATCGCACCAGTTCGATCACCGTACTGGGAAATCCACTGTTGAACGATGCGACCTGTTGGGGTACATATCCGATGTTCAGCTTACTGCCACGTACGGACTCCGCATTCATATGTACCGTGCCGCTCCAAGGCTGTAACAGCCCCAGCAGCAATTTCAGCATGGTTGTCTTCGCAGAACCATTCGGTCCTGTAATGCCGACAAACTCCCCCACATGGATATCCAGCGACAGTTGATCAATGACTGGCTCTTTGCCGTATCCAAATACCACATCACGAATGGAAGATAAAATCATGGTTTTTCCTCTTTTCGTAAATATTACGATGTAAAAATGACAAAAAAATTTATCTGGTTTCCCGGTGAATGGTCATCTTCTTCAATCGTGGTGAATATTTCTTCAATTCGATCCGTTCCGGATGGTTACGCTTGTTCTTGGTTGTTGTATAGTTGCGATCTCCGCACTCGGTGCAAGCTAAGGTTACAATGACTCTCATGGAATGGCCTCCTCTGATTTTTTCTAATCGTAATAATTACTATTTAATGAGTTTAGCCCATGCTTTTACGTTTGTCAACTCCATGCTGGAAATGGATCTTTCAGTTCTCGCCAGTTCATCAGCATCTCTTCGTCGGTTAGCAGTGTCTCATCTAATGTCCGTTCGATCTCCAATCGGTCCATGTCTATCCCGATGAACACCAGTTTCGTTACCCGATCACCCCACTGCTCATCCCAATCCGGAATCGGTGGAAGTGTATCACCAAAATGCATGTGTCGCTCTTCGTCACTCATTGCGCCTACCCACAATCCGGCTGGTCCCAACTGTTTGGATGTTCCCGCATGACTGAACGACACCGCCATATGGTTACGCGTAGCCAGCCACATTAAGCCTTTGGAACGTACAATGCTATCAGGCCATTTCGCAATCCAACGCAGCAAACGCTCCGGATGAAACGGACGTTTCCGATGGTAAACAAATGAGTGAATGCCATACTCCTCTGTCTCGGGCGTGTGTTCTTCCTTCATTAATTCGCGGATCCAGCCCGCAGACTGGCTTGCTTTTTCAAAATCAAACCGTCCGGTATTCAATATCTCCCTCGGGTCAATCTGCCCATGAGTGGTGCGAATAAGTCGGGCTTCCGGCTGCATCGCATGTAGTGCTTTCTCAAGTTTGAGCAGCTCTTCTTCCGATACCAGATCGCACTTGTTCAAAATCAGCACATCACAGAATTCAACCTGATCCGTCAGCAGATGAACGATCCCCCTTACATCATCCTCTCCCGCTTCCTGCCCCCGATCCTTCAACGTTTCTTTGGAATAGAAGTCACGCCAGAACTGAGCAGCATCCACTACCGTTACCATCGTGTCGAGCCGCGTAAATTTCGTTAAATCAATCCCCAGCTCTTCATCAATATATGTAAACGTCTGGGCAACGGGTACTGGCTCTCCAATGCCTGTCGATTCAATCAATATATAGTCAAAAGAACCGTCCAGCGCAAGCCGCTCCACCTCTTTAAGCAAATCCTCCCGCAGCGTGCAGCAGATGCAGCCATTAGACATCTCCACCAGCTTCTCATCAATACGTGACAATCCACCACCATCCCGGATCAAGCCAGCATCAATGTTCACTTCACTCAGGTCATTCACAATGACAGCAACTCGCATGCCCTCGCGATTATGGAGCACGTGGTTCAGTAATGTCGTTTTGCCTGCTCCCAGATATCCACTCAATACCGTCACCGGAACTCGGGGTTGTACCTGTTGTTCTTTCATTTCAATGACTCCCTTCCATTTATCCTCTTAAAACTAAAAAATCGGAATGATATGTAGCTTCCACTCCACTAATGGGCTAAAAATAATAATTAATAGTAATTATTACGATTAACAAAACAAACTATACCTGAATGTCATTTCTTTTGTCAATATTAGAAGTTTTCAAGGTCCAAATATGTAAATCGTAAAAATGTCGATTAATTAACGAGAACGAGTATGATGCGGACGGTACAAGCATATATTTTACCAAAGTCCCGGTTCTGGAGGTCTATCCCATGAAAATGGCAGCCAATCTTAAGCTCCTGTCATTCCTGATTCCTTGTGCATTTCTTGTTCCCGTGTTGATCACGATGGCTCCCAATCTGAAAGAAGCATGGAACAGTGAAGCCTTACAAAATATGAAAACGGTATTCATCAGCATTTTTCTCGAAGCCGTTCCTTTTCTGCTCATAGGAGTGCTGTTGTCTTCGCTAATGCAATGGTTTGTTTCGGAGGAAATGATTCGCAAACTAACACCCAAGAACCCTGTAGGGGGTGTTCTGGTAGCGGGGCTGCTGGGAATCATTTTTCCCATCTGCGAATGTGGCATGATTCCGGTCGTGCGACGCTTGATGCACAAAGGCATGCCGCCTTATATCGCGGTGACCTTTATTCTTAGCGGTCCTGTTGTAAATCCCATTGTTTTTACCGCAACCCTGCTCGCTTTTCCTTCCCATCCCGAAATTACGATCGCCCGTATGGGACTGGCCTTTGCTGTAGCAGCTTCCATCGGGGGTCTGGTCTATATGTTCGTCCGCCAGAATCCATTGCGTAAACCGAAGGCTACAGTGACAGAGGTCAAGACACATCCCGGATTTAAAATGGCACAACCTCATTCCCATTCAGCCGATCATGATCACGTGCACGATAAAAATTGGCGCAGCTTTTTCATCCATGCAGGTGACGAATTTGTCGATATGAGCAAATATTTGGTCATTGGCGCTCTTATTACAGCCTGCATCCAAACCTTTATCAGCCGGAGTGATCTCATTTCTCTAGGTAACGGACCTGTCGCCTCCTATGCCTTCATGATGGGTTTTGCGTATGTATTGTCTCTCTGTTCGACATCAGATGCATTCGTAGCCTCTGCCTTCTCTCACACGTTTGCATTAGGACCGCTGTTATCCTTTCTCGTTCTCGGTCCAATGCTTGATTTTAAAAGCACATTGATGCTGCTCTCCACCTTCCGCACCCGGTTTGTTATTGGCCTGAGCTTGGCCATTATTGCTTTGGTTTTCGCAGGGTCGTGGTTGATTAACCTTTTGGCATGACAGTTTTGAGTATAATATCTGATCAAAAGAGGTGCTTACATGAACCATCCTGGTTATACAGTGACCAAAGCTCCGGTTACCAAATCTCATGCTATCCAATGGCATAACCTGATTCGTGCGCTGTGGATCGGCGGGCTCGCTGTATACATCATTCATTTGAATACAACGGATTCTCTTCATTATTACTTGGCGCCGACAATGCAGCGATTGCTTCTCTGCTGCCCTGTTCCCTTTTTATTTATTGCCGCCATAATGGCCTGGCACGGACTGTTTGGTAATAGCGAGATCCATTGCGATTGTGAGCATCCGCCTCCTTCAGGATGGGTACGCAGCTCGCTAATGTACGGATTGATTGCCATTCCATTAGTACTTGGTTTTCTTTTGCCGGATCAGGCACTAGGCAGTTCCATGGCCAGTCAAAAAGGCATGTCCCTAACCTATGGACCTCCCGAGATTCTTCGAAAAGAACCCTTACCAGATGCAGCAGAATTGGATATTAAAGATCTATCCAAAAAAACTGCAAATGTTGAATCATCTGTGCCTGCCACGAAAGTACAATTCGTTCCTCCGGATGAGTATAGTCGTGAATTTGCCGAACTCGCTGAGAAGTTATATGCGGAATCGGTCATTAAGGTATATCCTGAAATCTTCTCCGAGACATTAGGGTCCATCGACATGTTCCAACGACAATTTGCAGGCAAGGCCATAAGCCTTACCGGGTTTGTATATCGAGACAAAAGCATGGAGCATGAATCTCATTTTGCATTAGGGCGATTTCTCGTGATGTGCTGCCCGGCAGACGCTGCGCCCTTTGGCGTGATGATTCATGTCCCGAATGCAGACAGCTTTCCTACAGACAGTTGGGTACAAATCGATGGCACCATTGGTTCTGCTCAAGTGAATGGCGAAGACACCATTGAGATTCGGGCGACGAAGGTAACTCCGGTCGATCAGCCACCCACCCCTTACATTTACACCAGTGCAGATTCAATTGTGACGTATGATAAGTTGCAAAATGAATAAGTAAAAGCCCCGAAGCTATGGAACGCACAGCTTCAGGGCTTTAAATTTGATTCAGGCATAAGATTAAACTTGTTTGCCTGATATATTATTCAGTTACAATATCATGGACCAATACAGGAGCATCCGCATGGTCAGCAATAGTAATGTTCTCTTTGATTTTCGCGATTACGTCTGCTACGTCTTCACGATTGGCATGGATCGTTACGAGTGATTCGCCAGCTTTAACTTGGTCACCCACTTTTTTGTTGAGCATCAAGCCCACAGCAAGATCGATCTCGGATTCTTTTGTTGCACGACCTGCGCCGAGCAGCATTGCAGCAGTACCGATTTCGTCAGCGACGATACCAGCTACATATCCGTCTTTATCCGCTGGTACTTCAACCAAATATTTGGCTTGTGGCAAGCGATCCGGGTGATCTACAACTGAAGCGTCTCCGCCTTGATTTGCCAGAAAGTCTTTGAATTTATCCAGTGCTTTACCGTTCTGGATCACTTCTTTCAATTTCTCCTCAGCATGTTCCAGGGAGTCAGCTTTGCCAGCAAGGAATACCATTTGACGTCCAAGCGCCAGACAGAGTTCTTCCAGATCCTTCGGTCCTTTACCTTGCAGCGTAAGAATGGCTTCTTTCACTTCAAGCGCGTTACCGATAGCGAGACCCAATGGTTGGGACATATCGGAAATGACGGCCATTGTTTTACGTCCTACATTGTTACCGATGCTTACCATGGCATGTGCCAGTTCTTTTGCATCTTCTGTGGTCTTCATGAATGCGCCAGCACCTGTTTTGACATCCAATACGATCGCATCTGCACCTGCAGCAATTTTCTTGCTCATGATGGAGCTTGCGATCAGTGGGATAGAGTTAACGGTAGCTGTAACGTCACGCAATGCATAGAGCTTTTTGTCCGCCGGCGTGAGGTTGCCACTTTGACCGATAACGGCAACTTTATGTTCGTTAACGAGTCGGATGAACTCTTCTTTCTCCAACTCCACGTGGAAACCAGCAACAGATTCCAGTTTGTCTGTTGTACCACCAGTGTGACCCAATCCACGTCCGGACATTTTGGCAACTGGAACATCCAGAGCAGCAACAAGCGGTGCCAGTACCAGCGTTGTAGTATCACCAACGCCTCCCGTGGAGTGCTTGTCTACTTTGATACCTTCAATTGCTGACAGATCAATGGTCTCGCCCGAGTTCACCATGGACATCGTCAAATCAGCGCGTTCCTTGTCGGTCATATCCTTGAAGAATACAGCCATCGCCCAAGCGCTGACTTGATAATCCGGGATTTCGCCTTGTGTATATCCTTGAACAACAAAGTCAATCTCAGCTGTTGTCAGTTCTTTTCCGTCGCGTTTCTTAGCAATAATGTCTACCATTCTCATGATGATCTCTCCTTCGTTGTGGGTGATTTACACGCGTCACTCCGATGGCAGAACAACCTTCCAACCGCTGTTATCCCCAGATTTTTCTGATTCCCTTTTTTAAAGGGAAAATCCGGTGATAAAGGCGGACGCTTCGCTTCTTCAGGTTTTTTCTGCCCTCTTCGTTATCGTGTAAATTTTATGTTCTTTGTAATAGGGCGAACGCTTCTACAGAATCGATTCCGGTTCCTCCACTACGCTCGTGGAACAAAAGTATCGATTAAAATCAACTGATTTGAATATAAAATGCAACAATTACAGCGTGATTGCTGTTTCCAGTGCTACTACCATCATGTCGTTGAACGTTTTTTGGCGCTCTTCGGCGGAAGTCTCTTCACCTGTCAGCAAGTGATCACTTACCGTCAGGATCGTCAGTGCATTTACGCCAAATTTGGCTGCGAGTGTGTACAGTGCAGTTGTTTCCATCTCAACGCCCAGTACGCCGTGCTGCATCAATTTCTCAGTCACGGAACGGTCGTCACGATAGAAGGAATCGGAACTGAACACGTTACCGACATGGATTTTCATGCCTTTGGCAGTTGCGCGGTCATAGGCTTCTTTCAGTAGGGAGAACGTCGCGATCGGGGAAAAATCATATCCACCAAATACGAGCTTGTTCATACTGGAATCGGTACATGAAGCTTGAGCAAGGATAACATCACGAACGCGAACGTGTTGTTGCATACCTCCGCAAGTTCCAACACGAATTAGGTTTTTTACACCGTATTCGCTGATCAGTTCGTTGGCATAGATGCTGAACGATGGAATACCCATTCCAGAGCCTTGCACCGAGATACGGTGTCCTTGATATGTACCCGTAAATCCGAGCATTCCGCGAACTTCGTTGTAACAAACGACATCTTCAAGGTACGTATCTGCAATAAATTTTGCACGCAATGGATCTCCTGGCAAAAGGATTGTTTCTGCAATATCTCCGGGTTTAGCTCCAATATGTGTACTCATGATTAAATCTCCTCCAGTTATCCATATGATTGAATGAAGGTCAGGAACCGGAGCAGCCGAAGCTGCCCCCACGGTCATCCTGTCCGACTTTTATGTTTCAAGAAAACAACAGTTTCCCCATGTTGAGTTAAAGATAAGAATGCTGATTATTTCAAATCTTTCAGGAAGCTTGTTCCATATTCCGGCAGTTTTACTCCGAAGTTCTCAGCCACTGTTGCTCCAACATCAGCAAATGTACTGCGCAGTTCAAGCTTTTTACCCTCGCTGAAGCGTGGAGAGTACACAAGCAATGGCACATACTCACGTGTATGGTCCGTGCCGCGGTAGGTTGGGTCGTTGCCATGGTCGGCTGTGATGAGCAGCAGATCTTCGTCTGTCATTTTGCTGAAGATTTCTGGCAGTCGAGCATCATACTCTTCAAGCGCCTGGGCGTACCCTTGTGGATCACGACGGTGTCCGAACAGGGCGTCGAAGTCAACCAGGTTCAGGAAGCTGAGTCCAGTGAATTCTTCATCCATCGTTTCGGAAAGTTTGTCCATGCCATCCATGTTGGAGACGGTACGTACAGACTTGGTTACGCCTTCGCCATCGTAGATATCTGAGATTTTACCCAAAGCGATAACATCAAATCCACCGTCTTTGAGTTCATTCATCACGGTACGGCCAAAAGGTTTGAGCGCATAATCATGACGGTTAGCTGTACGCTTGAAATTACCTACTTCGCCTACAAACGGACGGGCAATAATGCGGCCCAGCATGTAAGGATCGTCGAGAGTAATCTCGCGGCAGAACTCACAGATTTCATACAATTCTTTCAGTGGAACAACATCCTCATGAGCTGCAATCTGCAGAACCGAATCTGCGGATGTGTATATAATCAGGGCACCTGTTTTTACATGTTCTTCGCCCAATTCATCAATGATTTCCGTGCCGCTTGCCGGTTTGTTCCCGATCACTTTACGGCCTGTTTTTTCCTCAATGCGCTGAATCAACTCATCCGGGAACCCGTCAGCGAACACGCGGAAAGGAGTATCAATGTACAGACCCATTAGTTCCCAGTGGCCTGTCATGGTGTCTTTACCTCTGGATGCTTCCTGCATCTTGGTGTAAAAAGCTTTTGGTGCATCCGCTACAGGCACACCTTCAATTTCCTTAATATTGGACAGTCCAAGACTGGCCATATGCGGCATCTTCAATCCTCCGCGTTCACGTGCAATGTGACCAAAGGTGTCGACGTCGAAATCATCGAATTCCGCTGCATCCGGCGCTTCACCAATTCCCACTGAATCCATAACAATCAGATGTACTCTTTTGAATGTTGACATAATTTAAGCACTCCTTCCAATAATCCGGCTTTACAAGAACAGTCCGGCGATGATCGCAGACAGCACGCTGACAAGCGATGCACCGTAAAGCAGTTTCAGACCGAAGCGGGCCACCACATTACCTTGTTTCTCATGAAGTCCTTTCACCGCACCGGCAATGATTCCGATGGAGGAGAAGTTCGCAAACGATACAAGGAAGACGGATACGATTCCTGTTGTTCTGGCAGACAATGTAGTCTGTTTGGTCAGATCAAGCATGGCAACGAATTCGTTGGATACCATTTTGGTAGCCATAATACTTCCCGCTTGAATCGCTTCTTTCCAAGGAACACCCATAATGAAGGCAAATGGTGCAAACACATAACCAAGCAGTTCCTGGAACGAAATGCCGAGCACTGCACTGAAGATCCCGTTAACCAGTGCGATCAGAGCAACAAAACCGATTAACATTGCAGCTACGACGATCGCAACTTTGAAACCATCCAAAATGTACTCGCCCAACATTTCGAAGAAGGATTGTTTCTCCTCTTCCTGTACTTCCAATATATCTTCTTCCGGGGAAACCTCATAAGGATTCACGATGGAAGCAATGATAAAACCGCCAAACAGGTTCAGCACAAGTGCCGTAACCACATATTTAGGATCAATCATGGACATATAGGCACCGACAATGGACATCGATACCGTGGACATCGCTGAGGCACACAAAGTGTACAGTCGATGTTTAGGCAGCAACCCAATTTGTTTTTTCACAGAAATGAACACTTCAGATTGCCCCAATACAGCCGAAGCAACCGCGTTATATGATTCCAGTTTGCCCATTCCGTTGACTTTGCTTAATATCAGACCAATATATTTTATAACAAAAGGCAAGATTCGGATATACTGCAATATGCCAATGAGCGCTGAGATAACAACGATCGGCATCAGTACACTGAGGAAGAACGGCGCGCCCCCACTGTCTGCACCAACGGTAGTCAAGCCACCGAATACAAATGAGATACCGTCATTCGCATAGCCAAGCAAGCTTTCAAATACGGTTGCGAAACCGCCAATCAAAAATGTACCCACTTCTGTGTTCAATAATGCGTATCCCAATATTACTTGCAAAACAATCATGATGATTAGTGGACGATATCTGATCTTCTTCTTACCGTTGCTGACCAGATAAGCTAGTCCAAAGACAACAAGTATACCAAGAAGGGCAATTAGGAATTTCATTCTATCTCTCCTTTGAAGGTAGTTAAGCCGGATGTTTATTCAGCTCAAAGGTTTCCCATATATGTGATGAATTAACCTTTCAGAAAACGGTTGAAGCGCTTACAATAAATTCGGTTTTTTATGATTCAATTTTAATTAAAATATAGAAAGTTGGATCAGCTTTAAAACTTGTTCTCCACATCCACCGAATAGATATGAAGAACAAGTTAGTACCTTTAAAGCATCCAAGCATTCAATCTAATAAAATTTATCGAAAACAATTAACTCACGAATAAATTAATAATTAGAAGTCGATTGTTCACCTTGCATGATCTTCACACCAGAACTAGCGCCAATCCGAGTTGCTCCTGCAGCGATCATTTTTTGCATATCTTCCAGGCTACGCACGCCGCCGGAAGCTTTAACCCCTACATCAGGACCTACGGTACGACGCATCAAAGCGATATCTTCTGGAGTTGCTCCACCCGTGGAGAATCCTGTAGACGTTTTGACAAAATCAGCTCCAGCTTTTACTGCTGCCTGACATGCACGTACTTTCTCTTCGTCCGTCAACAGACAAGTTTCAATAATGACTTTCACCAATGCTTTACCCGCTGCTGCTTCAACAACTGCACGGATATCCTGTTCAACAGCGTCATCTTTGCCATCCTTCAAAGCACTAATGTTGATGACCATATCCACCTCAGTAGCACCTTTAGCGATGGCGTCTTTGGTTTCGAATGCTTTGGTCTCGGAAGTGGAAGCTCCCAGAGGGAAACCGATAACAGTACAAATATCCACGCCAGTACCTTGAAGCTGTTCAGCAGCATAAGCAACCCAGCCCGGGTTAACACATACAGAAGCAAATTGATATTGTTTCGCTTCTTCGGTCAATTTGGCCATTTCACTTTGTGTTGCATCTGCACGAAGCAAGGTATGATCTATCATTTTGGCTAATTGTGGTGTAGTCAATTTAATCTCCCCTTATCTGAACTAGTTATTTTCTATATCCCTACCCTAACATGAACATATGTAAAAATCAATATGAACTTTTGTTCACTCTTGAAATTTAAACACATTCCGTAGAAACTTCACTAAACAAATGACTTCGCTCACCGGGATGCAATCGTATAATATAGCTTCTGCCTAAGAAAGCAAAACATCCGCCCATGTCGCGTGGCAGATGTTGTCATCCCTTGCATTATAATCGAAGCAAAGCTTGGGCTGTGTATTGGTCTGTTACCAAAATGTTGGCGTAATGACCTTTGAGCGCAGCATGAATAGCTTCTATTTTACGTTTTCCCCCGGCCACAAGAATCGATTTTTCCTTATTTCGCAGCTCGGCCAGATCAATTCCGACGGTTCTGTTGTTAATTTCTTCACTGATCAAGCGGCCCTCGGCATCAAAAAAACGTGAACAAATGTCACCTGCACCTGAATGCATCAGCAATTGCTGTTCTTCATCATTGAAGTACCCCAGTCTGAACAAAAGTGCATCTTCCTTCACTGTACCTACAGTAAACATGGCAATATTCGCCTGTCGGCCAAGTTCCACAATCCTGCCAATATGTCGGTCTGCTTCTACCATTTTTTTGACTTCAATGTTGTCGAAGATCACGGGCAAAGGCAAATATCGGGGAACCGTATGGAAAGCTTCCGCAAATAAATGAACAATTTCTGCCGCATACGTATTCACATGGGAGTGGCTTACGCCTCCCTTGAGTTGAACCACTTCCACGCCTTTGACCTGCTTGGGACGAAGCTGACGGGCTACGGCGTTCATCGTTGTGCCCCAGGTTACCCCAATAATGTCCGCATCCTGAACGGTATCCTGTAAGTAATCTGCTGCTCTTTTGCTAATATGTTTCAAAATTTCTTCGTCACTCTTCAACGGGGCAAAACATACAAGCGCAGTATCGAGATTGTACTTGGCTTTGAGTTCCCCGGCGATAATGTCGATATCCTCCAGCGGATCCATGATTTCAATGCGAACATAACCACGATCTTTCGCGTACTGAAGTAATCTTGATACCGTTGGACGTGACACACCCAGCCTGACCGCAATGTCTTGCTGGCTGTAATCCGACTGATAATACAATTTCGCTGCTTCAATGCTTAATCGTTGCTTCTCCAGATCCATTCCCATATGCGCTCATCTCACTCATTCCTATTATCGTTCGATTCACCTTACACCAATGTATTATACATGAATGAGTATCAGGTCACTATCCAGGTATAAAACGTTACAAACGATGCATACTACATCGGTCGCTTATTAATGTCGGCCCTTTTTGTAAAAAACATCATAGAGAGGAAGAATCGTATGTCTACATTATTGTATATTACTGCCCATCCTCATGATCATGAAACTTCATTCAGCATGGCTGCAGGTAAAGCGTTTGTGGATGCATATCGTGAAAGCCATTCCTCGGATGAGGTTGTTCATCTGGATCTTTATCGCTCAGATATTCCTCATATTGATGCAGATGTATTCAGTGGTTGGTGGAAACTTCAATCCGGCAGCGAATTGACTTCTGAAGAAAAGGTTAAGGTTCAACGTTTGAATGAATTATCGGATCAATTCGCCTCTGCTGACAAATATGTTTTTGTAACTCCGATGTGGAACTTCTCTTTCCCTCCAATTATGAAAGCTTATATCGACTCCATCTGTGTAGCTGGTAAAACGTTCCGTTATACGGAACAAGGCCCGGTTGGATTGCTTTCCAACAAAAAGGCACTGCATATTCAGGCTCGTGGCGGCATTTATTCCGAAGGGCCTGCGGCTCAGATGGAATCCGGTCATCGTTACCTGAGCATTATCATGTCTTTCCTGGGTGTGCCTAAGCTTGAAGGCATTTTTGTGGAAGGACATAACCAATATAAGGAACGCGCAGATGAGATCAAACAGCAAGCTATAGAAGAGGCACGTACACTCGCTAAACAGTTCTAACCCTTAAATAGAACAAGTACAACAACAAACACAAAACCCGCATGCCAACCCAAGGATATTAATTCCAAGGGAGGCACGCGGGTTTTAATTTTTTTTATAATAACCGATAGAGCTTTATTGATGTCCAGCACTAGCACGGCTCATGGTTTCAAGTTTGCGAGTAATGGCATTGCGATCCACTTTCAGTCCCCAAATGGCTTCAATAATCTGTTCTTTCTCTTCAGGCCCATCGGCATTTTTGAGTTGCATTAACAGATCATGCATCTGTTCGTTTATACCTTCAAATTGACTCCAAAGATCCTGTCTGACCTCGGTTGAATCCAGATGATGATTAGCATCCACTTCTTCTTTCAATGCTTGCAGAATAGCTTCTTTCCACTCCTCATCACCTAGCTGTTTCGCTATGTTCAGGAGATCCAGATAATCGTCAACAAGAAGTGAGTTCAATTCAGCATGTGTTTTCATCGTTTATTGCATCCCCTTTGCAACTATTTACCCAGTATTATACTCGGTATTTCGGGATATGCAAGACTTGTCGAAAAAAGTTATTTATTGTACAAGGGACTATTGGATGATTATGGGTCAAAATGAGTGCTTTAATGAACAAACTTTCGATCTATGTTTAGTTAAAAAGTAAGCTTGGTATGTTCTTGTACCCTTTCTATAAGCAACCGACACAAAATAAAGCCGATTATCACATACACACCAATCAAGCCCACAATGCCAATCCAACCCACATGGCTGTAAAGTAGGCCCCCTCCAGTTCCGCTGACACTTGATCCAACGTAGTAGAAAAACAAATACAAGGCATTGGCCTGGGATTTATGATGATCTGCCACGAGTCCAACCCAACTGCTTGCGATGGAATGTCCGCCAAAGAAACCAAAGGCAAACAGGGCAAGTCCAATTATTTTGACCCAAAGCTCTGGGTGAATGGTACAAACTGCACCAGCCAGTATAATACCCAGCGCGATTCCAAGGACATTCGATCTTCCATACCGATCTGCAAGCCTGCCCATCCAGGTGCTGCTCAATGTACCCATAAGGTACACGACAAAAAGGCTACCAACGACAGATTGGCTAAGATGATAAGGTTCTCCTGTCAATTCAAATCCGATGTAGTTGAATAACGTCACGAACCCCCCCATCAGAAGAAAGCCCAGTCCGTACAGGCAAAGTAGACGTGGATTTCGACACTGTGACCACAAAAGAGGAATGATCTTTTTGAGTCCAGGAGTCGCTTTGACAAAATGGCGGGATGGCGGGATGACAAGCCAGAAGATAACAGCCGCACAAAGGCCTAGAATACCGATAAAACCAATTGCAGCACGCCAACTGATCCAATCTGTGATCACGCCGCTGATAAAACGACCAGCCATACCTCCAATCGAGTTCCCGCTGATATAAAGGCCCATCGCATACCCTAGACTGGAAGGCTCAATCTCTTCAGACAGATATGTCATGGCTGTCGCGGGCAGCCCGGCAAGTGCAACTCCCTGGAGAATGCGAAGCAGAAGCAGTTCAGTAAATCCAGGGCTAAACGCGCTAATCATTGCAATAATAGAAGAAACAACTAAAGCTGCTGTCATAATAAAGCGTCTTCCCAATGAATCGGATAAGGAACCGATGAACAACATGGTCAGTGCCATGGCAATCGTCGTAACTGAGAGGGTAAGACTGGAATGTGCTGGCGAGATCGCAAATGCCTCGCTAATCTCGGGCATCAGGGGCTGGAGGCTGTATAGTAACGCAAAAGTCACAAAACCTCCGGCAAACAGCGCAAGGCTAATGTTACGAAACGTCTTAGTTCCCTGCTGAATCATGATATTCCAACTTTCTCGGCAGGAAAGCTCCATGATCGGCTGCTGACTGATCGCTTGGCTGAAGCCTTCCATTAATCGTTATTTAATGAACAGTTTACGCTCCATATGAGTCAAAAACTCATATCCATCTGGAGTTACAACAACCGTATCCTCGATTTGGAAGCCACCAGCGCCGAGCTCATAATAGGGTACCTCCACACACAGTACCATGCCGGGCTCCAGTATGCGCTGGTCACCAGGAGAGAGAGTCATGTCGTCGTACAGTTCCAAGCCAATGGCATGACCAACATGCTGACGTCGGTAATGCGGAATTCCGTCACGCTGCACGCGAGACACAACCGCATGAAATACGTCGGAAGCCTTGACGCCAGGGCGCACGGTTTCAAGTGCAGTCTCCCATCCGCTTTTTACCGCATTAAAATGCTTTTTCATCCAGGGGGTTGGCTCTCCTGCCACAACGGTACGTCCTGTATCTCCCCAGTATCCTTCCAACTGCAAGCACAGATCAAAGCGGATCTGATCCCCTGACTCGATGGCATGAAAATAATTTTCGATGAGCGGCAGCGCACTGCGCGGACCCGCCCCTACCGCAGTCATTGCAGGTGTCCCGCCTGCTCTCATCACAGCCAGCCGATAATGGTCGGCAAGCTGCTTCTCATGAACACCGGCTGCGATCAGATCAATCAGCTCTTGCTCAATTCTCTCATTCACTTCGGCAGCCTGTCGGAGCTGCTCAATCTCGAAAGGTGTCTTAACCAAGCGAATTTGACGAAATAGCTTATACGCGGGAACAACTGCTCCTTGAGGAGCATCCTCCTTGACCCGTGCCAAAAGTTCAGGAGCAATTCGCATCTCATCGATTCCAATCGGTTGATTCTCGATATCGAGCTGTTTCAGTGCAGCCTTAAGCGCTTCGATCGGCCCCGGATGAATGACTGTCGTTTGTAGCAGAGAGTAGAACAGATCAATATCATCCGTAGAAGGTTTGCCTTCGATCGAACCTTCCACGAAGAAGTCACTGTAGGCAAATATATCTACTCCAGTGATACCGAATTGAGCCACAACGCCCAAACGATTCGTCGGAATGACGATACATGGCCGAGCGGATCGGTCGGCAGGCAAAATGGCGTAAATCTGCATTGTCCAGTTGCTTGCGCGTAGCTGTGAGCCGATGACATAGTGAATATTTTCCGGTGTGGTTGCGATCAGGGCACTAAGTCCCTGAGTTTTCATTACGTCTTCCGCCCGGTCCCGGTTTAGACCTGAGCTATGGGAGATATGATGGGAATTTATCATGATCCAGTCCTCCTTTTGTTTTTCCTGCCCCCAAACAAACTCTCAAGTCCGGGTACTGAGCGCAGTACCAGCTTGATGATCATGAACAAGGCCAGTGCAAAAGCGATAAGTACGACAGATACAACCGCGATCGTTGGGTCCTGCCACTTCTCCATATACAGGAACAGTTGTATCGGTAGTGTGTAGCTGTCCTGACGAAGCAGCAGCAATGCAGCCTCTACCTGATCAAAAGTGAAGACAAATGCGATTGATCCTGAAAGGAGCAGAGATAGTCTAAGCTGTGGCAAGGTGATTGTAAAAAAGATACGCAGTGGACCTGCTCCAAGGTCTGCTGCCGCCTCTCGGTGTGCGGGCTGCAGGTTGGCCAATGCACTGCCAACAAGCGTCAGCACGAATGGAAGCACGATGACCGCTTCACCCAAAATAAGAGCGAACAATCCGCCCGCAATATGCATTTTGGAGAACAAAATTAGATACGCAATACCAAGCGTAATTTTCGGCATAACCATTGGGGATACAAAAAAGGCTCTTAAGATGCCAGCACCCGGGAAAGGGTGATGTACGATAGCCAGCGCCGCAAGTGTTCCGGTAATCAGAGCCAATAATACCGCTCCTGTGGAGGCAATCAGACTGTTCTTAAATGCAACGAGAAATTGAGTCTGCTCTCCCAAATTTGCATACCACTTCAGGGTAAGACCTTCTGGCGGGAATTTACTGGCCGATCCGGAACCTACCGATGTCAATAGGATCATAAGCAATGGCAATAGCAGATAAACCGCCACGACCCCTGCAAATATATAGAGCAGTAGTTTGGTGAGCCTGTTGGACTTAACCATAAGCCTGACCTCCCTTCCGGGAACGACGGAACATCAGCAGTTCCGCTCCTTTATTGACCAAAAGTGAAACGATGATGGAAGAAACGAGCAAGAACATGCTTGCTACCGCAGCCATCGGCCAGTTGGTGTCCAGTGTTCGCTGGTAAATAAATACCGGCAGTGTCATGACTCTGCCTCCGCCAATCAGTTGGGGCGTTGTAAAGGCCGTAAGGCATAACGTGAATACAATCTGTACCCCGCTAGCAATACCTCTCGCTGATAAAGGCAGGGTAATCGTCAGGAATGTCCGCCAGCTTCCTGCTCCCAGATCCTGAGCAGCCGCTTTTAGAGAAACGTCACTTTGCGACAATACATTCAGGATCGGAAAGACCATGAATGGCAGAAAAATATGAACAAGTGCAACGACCACACCAGTCTCGTTATATATCATACTGAAGCCTTCATCCGTAATTCCAAGCCGTATGAACAGCCAGTTCATGAAGCCCTGTTTGGATAACAGCAGCTGCCAGCCATAGGATCGAACAACTGCGCTGACCAGCAGTGGAAGAAACGTCAGCAGCAGCAGCAATTGCTTCATGCCCGGTTTCTTCAGGCCGGCAATACAATAAGCTAATGGGTATGCAAGCAGCAGGCTCCATAGCGTAACCTTGAAGGCAACGCGAAACGTGGTGCCTATCAGTTTCCAATAGTACGGATCGGACAGAAAAGCGCGATATGCATCCCACTCCCATCCTCGGATGAGCTTGCCATTTTCATAGATATCAAAGCTGTACCTGCCAAAGATGAGCAGCCCACCCAGATACACGATGCCCATCAGGGCCAGTGCAGGCAGCAGAAGCAGCAACTGGGTAATCCATCGGCGGTTTTTCGAAGAATATAGATTCACGATCCGATCCGCAATCCGATTCATATCCCTGCCTCCTGTGCTGTATCAGGCAGCATTGGTTCGGATAACAAGAGCGCGTCCTCCGGATCAAAGCCAATCCGAATTGGCTCCCCCGGGCTAAAACGAGAGGCTCCCCGCTGATGCAGTACACTGGCCTGAACCAGAAACCCCTCAGCAATCTGGATCGTGTAACGAATATTTGCCCCGCCATATACTGCTTCTATGACACGTCCATCCAGCTTGTTCAAGCAAGGAATCGCATCCTCTCCAAGTCGAATATATTCGTTGCGGATGGACAACGAGTGTCCGGCTCCCACTTTGACAACTGAGGATTCCTCACTTGTCTTCACCAGCAGCGAATAGCCGAAGCATTCAACGCGGATTCCATTCGTATCCTGTCCAAGAACCGTTATTGCCAGAAGATTGGTATCGCCGATGAACTTGGCCACAAAGCTGTCTGCCGGTCGTTCATAGATTTCATCCGGCGTAGCATATTGCAGCAGCTTGCCAGCGCGCATGACTCCGATCCGGTCTGACATGTTCATGGCTTCATTCTGATCATGCGTTACAAAAATGAACGTACCGCCGAACTCTCGTTGTATGCGTTTCAGTTCGCGCTGCATATCCAGACGCAGCTGCATGTCCAGTGCGGAAAGTGGCTCATCGAGCAGCAAAACTTCGGGTCTGTTGATTAAAGCGCGAGCAATCGCTACGCGTTGAGCCTGTCCTCCGGACAACTGGGAAACAGACCGTCTGACATAGTCTCCGAGCTGTACCAGCTCTAACATTTCGTGTACTTGCCTTCTGATATCGGCTTTCGGTAACTTCTTCACCTTTAGCCCATAGGCGATGTTGTTGAAAACGTCCATATGTGGGAATAGTGCAAGCTGCTGAAAAATCATGTTGCTGTTACGACCATAGGCTGGGATGCCGGTTACATCCCGACCTCCCAACATAATGCTCCCCTGATCCGGCTGCTCAAGTCCGCCAAGCATCCGCAGCAGTGTTGTTTTGCCGCAGCCACTCGGGCCTAATAGGGAAACGAATTCTCCCTTCTTCACCTGTAGTGACACATGGTTAACTGCGGCTCGCTCTCCGTAGATCTTCGTAACTTCTCTTGTTTCAATGGAAATGAGTTCTTGTTCACTGCTCATCTCAGTTTCCCTCCCGTCCATAACGGGTTCGAAATAGAAACCGTTATCTTGGTTTGTCTGAAAACCATCATTTATTGAAGTTTGGTTTTGACGAGTCGGTCCCATAGTTCTTTCCAGGCAGAGCTGTTCTGAGCAAGAATATCCCAGTCAGGATTAATACCGTTACTCTGTGTTTCCACGGAGAAGGAAGGATCGTCTTTGTAATTGTCCGGAACGGCTGCAGTGGTGCTTGTTACCGGTGTACCTGTTGCTTCTGCATATTGTGACAGCGCCTCTGCGCTCAGCAGCTCGTTGATAATTTCGTTGGCTACACGTGTCTGCTCAGGTGTTGACCCCTTCACAACCTGAAGTGTGTATGGGAAGGAAATGGCTCCTTCGGTCGGATATGCTACAGCGAGTGGAGAACCGCCATCAATCCATGTCTGTGCAACCTGTGCGCTAAAAGGAGCAATCAGAGCATCTCCCGACTCCAGAAGAGCCTTCAACTGGTCGTTGGATGTAACCAAAGTGCCGATCTGATCACTGTGATCTGCCCAGAACTGGAATGCTGGTTCAGGATTCTCATACGATGCGCCAAGCTCCGGTCCTTTGACTGCAAGGAGTGGAGAAATATAGGAATAAAACATGTAGTCCCAGAGTGCCGTTTTCCCTTTGAATTCCTCGTTATCCCACAGATCATTCCAGCTTGTTGGCGGTGTTTTTACAAGGTCTTTGTTATATACGAGCGCGAAGCTCGAAACTCCCCACACGACACCCTTATTGTCAGGCTTGTGGAACTGCTCCGGGATATCCTTGATATTGGTCACGATGCTTGTGTCCAGAGGCTCCCACATATCATCGTTCAAACCTTTTGCCGTCGCATCTGCGTTGAAGTACCCAAAGTTGACAACTGGATTGTTGGGATCAGCCTGCTTGCCAGCGACCATTTTCGGATACATCACTGCGTTGGATGATTCCTCAAAGGTAACTTCGACGTTTGGATGCTCTTTGACGTAATTTGCAACCACTTCTTTTGGAACGACATCCTGATTGGAACCAGCCCAGATAAACATAGTCAGTTTAACCTTGTCTCCGCTTCCTCCAGAAGAATCGGACCCTCCTGCTGTATTGCTGGAGCTACTTGCTCCACCGCATGCAGATAGAACCAGTGTACCGGCCAGTGTCAGTGAGGCGAGGCTGAGAAAGCGTTTCTTGTTTGATTTAAACATGAGAATTTCCCCCATCGATTTAGTTGGTTTTATGAATGTGACAAAATTCAATTCGTTTTTCCTTCATGTACCTAATCAATGCAATCCTATTTTCTGACGCAATCCTTCCATAATGCCTGATATCTCATGTGGAGATACGGATACGGAAGCGGTTTGCTTCTCCTCCACGACACCCATGGTCTGACGCTTCAGGTAGTCTCTGAGTGCCAGCGGAACATTCAGCAGTGCCTGATTCAGCGATACTTGCATCTCGTCAGTCCATATCGCCTCGAACTGTTTCCTTGTCCAGCCATAATCGAATTCTTCCTGCTGCCGTTCCCGCTTTGCCCGCAACTGTCTGGTCTCGCTCACGTTCAGGTTAAGGCCTTCTATGACTACACCATACAGTTCAAGAGCTTTTTCAGTGGATACCAGTCCTCTTCTAACATCCTCAAGAACCAGCAGTGGATCCCTATCAAATGGATCGCCGTATCCACCTCCGCCCTGTGACAGGAACGTCACCGTCTCTCCGGGTTGGAGCAGCAACTCATCAATTCTTCCCAGCTGATGTTCACTTGCACGTCCAGCATTGAGAATCGCTTCCCCATGGGTACCAACACCTCCGCCAAGCCTGCCCCACGGATGAAACTCCATACGCTCCATATTTCTGGCGGTCATTACGGTATCTGGTGTAAGAATTTTGACGCACAGGTCGATTCCGCTTCCACCACGGAAGGTTCCCGCACCAGCGGAATCAGCACGAAGGCCATAATGCTCTATGAGCACAGGCATTTCGGATTCCACTGTTTCCGCAGGAATGTTTCGAAGATGACCTACGGCAAAATCCATGCCATCAATCCCGTCTTTCATCGGTCTTGCTCCTGAACCGCCACATATCGGCTGGATCACGCCAACCTTTTTCTTGCCATCTGACGCATCTGTCATCGCCATCATAACGATGCATGCCTGTCCGGCCCCTGCGGCGGGAACCTTACTTGCCTGAGCTTTGCTGAGAGCGCCTGTGATGACATCCATTAGCCGAATAAAGGTAGCTGCTCGTGCCCCAACTGCTGCCATCGGATCCGGGTTGAGAACTGAAGCAGGTGGTGCGTAGTTTCGAACCATGCGAATCATGCCCGAATTCCATGGAATCGTTGGATCGAGCGTACGGAAATAACGAATGAGTGCGGGAACCAACATGTAATGCCCCTGCTGATTGTGGGTAGGAATATTGAACGAAGCTCTGACCTGAGGGTCGGTTCCGCTAAAGTCCAGATGAATATCACTGCCAGCGATTGTCATTTTGCAGCGCAATCGGATGGGATAACCGCCAGGACCTTTCTCCAGATAGTCCCAGAACTCATACGAACCATCCGGGATCTCCTGTACGATGGCGCGGGCCTTCAACTCAGCGTATTCCAGTAAATGCTCAATACCCTGCTGAATTCGCTCTACACCGTAGCGGCCGATAAGCTCTTCTATTCGCTGCTCCCCCCGATTCAAGGCTGCCATCAGTGCCTTGAGATCACCGAGGTTTTGCTCCGGAATGCGGCTATTGTCCAGAAACATACGGAGTATTTGCTCATTAAGAACGCCTGCTTCATACAGCTTGACTGGAGCAATACGAATGCCTTCCATATGAATATCGTAGGCGCTTGGAGATACACTCCCCGGTACCTTACCACCTACATCGGAGGAATGAACGAAGCACATGCCGTATGCGATGATTTCTCCTTTGTGAAAGTAGGGCTTGATCAGATGAACATCCGGTAGATGTGTCACCATGCCTTTGGTGGAATAAGGATCATTACAGATGACTAGATCGCCTTCCTTCCAATCTGTAATGCTGTTTATGGTCGCCGCTGCGGGGATGCCAAGGGACAGATTGTAACCCGTCTCCAATGGAGACCCAAACGTTTCCCCCGATGGTGACAAGAGGTAGGTTCCAAAATCGCCTGTTTCTTTAACAAACGCGGTGAATCCCGTACGCAGCACAACATTGGCCATTTCCTCCACCGCAGCCTGGATCCGGTTGTTGAAAATTTCAAGAAAAACCTTATCGCCAATCATTGCTCCACCTCCCCAATCACATTTCCGTAACCATCCCGGTATACCGTAAAGCCAGGCGGGATGAAAATGGTTGTATCATATTCTTCCACAATAATGGGCCCAAGAATGGGCATATCCAGTGGGATCTGTCCCCTTTTTAGAACTTTTGCTGTTCGCTGTTCGTGGTCAAAAGTAATGATCCGCTCTTCTGCTTCACTCTCATCGAATGGCAACTCTGCCGGAGAAGCCGTGCTTTGGGTAGGCAGAATGCCAACAATGGTCGCCCTCAGACTAACAAACATCACATCAGCTTCAGGCTGGCTGATGCCAAACACATTTTGGTAGTACATATGAAATTTGTTCCTTGCTTTCTCAGGATCGGCGATTTCTCCGGATGTGAGCGTAACCTCCAAATCAAAGGCCTGACCTTCGTAACGCATGTCGGCGCTGTATAAACAATAGATGTGTTCTAGTTTCACTCCGCCGCGAGCTTCCTCCTCAACCCAACTATGGCCTTGATCCTCCAATCTGGTGTATAGATTCGATAACTCACCAGGCTCAAGCGTGTGACTGCTTTTGTGCAAGGTATGAACGAAGTCATTGCGAAGGTTGGCAACGGTGCAGCCCATGGCACAAAGTGTTCCTGGAGATGGCGGGATCAGCACTCGGCGGATGCCTACTTCACGCGCCATGAGAAAAGCATGCATCGGCCCAGCTCCACCATAGGCGAGCAGCGTAAAGTCACGGGGATCAACACCTTTGCGTGCCATGAGCGGAGAGAACTGGGCATACATATTGGCGGTGGCCACATCAAGAATGGCCTGTGCAGTTTGCGTGGGACTTAGTCCAAGACGTTCGCCAAGATTGCCTAGAGCACGTTCTGCAAGCTCGGGATAGAGACGCATCTGTCCGCCAAGGAAGCGATCAGCCTGCAAAATGCCCAGTTGCAGATAGGCATCCGTGGTTGTTGGCTCTTCTCCCCCACGGTGATAGGAGGCTGGACCCGGATTGGCTCCTGCGCTTCGTGGTCCCACCTTGAGTACACCTACGGAATCAAGCCAGGCAATCGAGCCCCCACCCGCTCCAATCGCGGTTACATCCACAGCGGGAATGATAACTGGAAAATCCCCAACCTTATTCTCGGTAGAATAGGTAGGCTCTTTATCAATGAGCGCAACATCAACGCTTGTCCCGCCCATGTCGAACGTGATGACTTGATGAATGCCTGCCTGTTCGGCAATATGGGTTGCAGCGATTACGCCTGAAGCAGGACCGGACAGAAGAGTACGGACAGGCTCTTTGGCTGCTCTGGCCGCCGTCATGATTCCACCATTGGACATCGTGGATAGCAGATTGGCTCTCAAACCGTAAGCGCCAATTCCTTCTTGCAGACGCAGAAAGTATGATCCCATGCGTTCCCCAACATATGCATTCATGGCTGTCGCGAGTGTACGTTCGAATTCACGCTGCTGCGGCCAAATGGCACTGCTTCTGCAGAGAAACAGGTGCGGATGACGTTCCCTGATTAACTCTTCCGCGAGCTGTTCATGAGAAGGATTGACATAAGCGTGCAAGAAACTGATCGCCAAGGCTGTAACCCCCTCTTCCACCAGCTCGTCTACCGCTTGAAGCAGTTGTTCCTGATCCAGTGGTTGAAGTATGCTACCGCTCGCAAGCGCTCGCTCATCCACTTCCTTAACGAGATGTCTCGGAACAAGCGCATCGGTCTTGTCACCATACAGATTGGTAGTATCCTCGAGTCGTAGCCTCCGAATCTCGAGAATATCTCGGAACCCTTTGGTGACCAACAGACCTGTAACTGCGCCGTTACGCTCAATTAGGGTGTTAACACCAAGCGTTGTTCCGTGTACAAACAGATCGATCTCCTGAAGATCCACTCCACCCGCCTTGAGCTGATCAAGTGCATTAAAAATCGCCTGTTCCGGAGCTACTGCAATCGATGGCGTCTTCAGTGCCGCAATCACCCTGCCATGATTGTCCATAACGAGGGCATCCGTGAATGTGCCTCCGATATCTATACCTAATCGATAAATTGTTTTCACAAGCTCAACTCCTTTATCACCGGGCCTCATCCGAAGCTATATTAAGGTTCTGCATAGCAAAATATCGTTTAACATCCTCAATCATCTGGTTAATATGATTCACCATTGCCGCTTCAGCCTGTTCCGGGGAGCCCGCTGCTACTGCCTCCAGAATCCGCTGATGGTCCACAACCAGTTCACTTCCTACTCTTTGCCTAATATAGGCTGTTTCCAGGAAATCACGGCTTGTCTCCCAGACCAGTTCAACCGCATGCAGCAGAATCTGGTTTTGAGCCGCATAAGCCAGCAGCCTGTGAAATTCCCGGTCCTCCTCGTAAGGAATAATATTCTGGGAAAGCAATTGATGCTGTGTAGCGATAGAGGCTTCCAGTAGCAATATGTATTCTTTTGAGGCTCGTTGTGCTGCAAGGGAAGCAATTTCCCGTTCCAGAGCCCTTCTGGCTACAAGGACATCGAGCAGAGCCTTTTCACCGGAATGGTTCAGCATCTGAATGAGCTGGGAATTCACACTTTTTTGCTGTAAATCCTTCTCCAGAATCTTGATTCGCTCCAGCCCTTGTTCGGTCAGAACCCTTCCCTTCCGTCCCTCCAGTATCGTGAAACCTTCAACGTCCATCTCCATAAGTCTTCTTCCGATTGTAGCCTGACTTAGACCATACGTTTTGCCCAGGGTATGAACCAACGTGCTGGCCCCGATGGGAGCGCTCGCGTCCCGAAGCTGCTTCAGCAGTTCGTATTCCAACTCCAATTCGTTTAGCTCAGGACCCACTAAATTCACTCCTCATATATAAATAATTGTATTTCTTTTTTGTTGTTACTCACTGATGATTAACGAAAGTATAACTTCAATCGACAATAATTTCAATAATTCTTACCTAATTACTATGTATTATTTTTTCCGACCATGTACTCCCCGTTTGATCCAAAATAAAAAAAGAGCAATTCACATCCTGTATCCCAGATTTTTTTCTGGAGGACGTAATCTGCTCTTTGTTGAGATAACCTTAAACTTCGTTTAATTATAAATATTCATTTACGACTTGAGTTGTTGCAGTAGTTGTACACGGTAGGCTTCACTTTCAAGAGATTGGATCTCCTTGTATTCTTCCGCGGTAAGTACTTTAGGCTCCCCTGCAGCCTTGGCGATCATGTACACCTTGGCGCTTTCCTCAACCACTTGAGTGCGGTAGTAGGCTTCGCGCAGGTTTTTACCTGTCGTAACCAATCCGTGGTTAACCAGAATAAGCGCTGTGTGTTCTTCAACCTTGGCAGCCACCGCATCAGCAAGAAGTTTGGTTGTGGGCAGAACATAAGGGACAAAGCCAATATCTCCCACCAGTGCCGACTGATCAGGGAACAAATGAGGCAATTCATCGAAAACAAGACTCAGGGCAATGGTGTATGCCGGATGTGTATGCACAATGGCTTGAATGTCAGGATTGACCCGATAGCTATACAGATGCATCAACACCTCGGAGGAAGGGCGTGTCGATCCGGCACGTGTATCTCCTGTCGCAATATCAATCGCGATCCATTCGTCAGGCTCCAGATCCTCTAGTGCGTAACCACTCGGCGAAAGAAGCATCGTTCCTTCAAAACGTGCGCTCAGATTTCCCCCAGGTCCAACCACTAGTCCTTGAGCAACCGCTCTGCGGGCATATTTGGTCAACTCTTCCCTTACCTGTTGTTCAGACATGTTCTGCTCCACTCCTTTGATTTTTCTTTTTAAGCATTTTACAAAATGCTTATCTAATTGGTTTTGCTTGCCAATGTTTGATTCAAGTTTTGGTATCTTACGTAGGCTTCCTGCCACTTTGCGCTATCTTCTGGCTCATAGGTTTCGGGAGAAAAGGAAGAAGCCATAACTTCTCGCACCTCGGACAAGCTGCTCACTTCGCCATGTGCCAGGAATTGCAGCATGCAATTTCCGGCTGAAGTTGCCTCGGCAGGACCCGCTATCACCGGAATCCCTGCTGCATTCGCCGTAAATTGGCACAATAAGCGATTATGCACACCACCACCGACCATATGAATCACCCGTGGCCGGGTGCCTGTAACTAGCTCCAGTTCATCTAAAGTCTGCCTGAACTCCAGTGCCAAACTTTCGAGAATGCAACGCACAATGGCTCCGGTCGTTTCGGGTATTGCTTGCCCGCTGGCACTGCACTGTTGCCGGATTCGCAATGGCATGTCACCAGGAGCCAAATACACTCCATCACCGGGCAATACATAACATTGATGTGCGGTTGCCGAAGCAGCGAGTTGGACCAATTCCTCATGGGTAAAACGTTGATTCTCCCGTTCCCACTGCCGTTTGCACTCCTGCAATAACCACAGGCCTGAGCGATTCTTCAAGGTTCGCACTTTGCCATTTACCGTGCCCTCATTGGTAAACCCTAGTTGAAGGCTACGATTATCCAATACAGGACGTTCGCGTTCCACCCCCATGAGTGACCAGGTACCACAACTAATAAAGGCAAATTCCGAATCTGTCGCAGGAATGGCTGCTAATGCAGAAGCTGTATCATGTGAACCTACAGATATCACTTGCATCGGTCCAGTCTTCAACTCTGCACACAAGTCATCCGTTAACTGCCCCAGCACCGTGCCTGGTTGTACGAGAGGTGGAAATAACGTCTCCGGAATACCCAGTCGCCCAATCAATTGTTCATTCCAACGGACCTCTCCGGCATGCAATAGTCCGCTTGTACTGGCAATTGTGTACTCGCAGGCCTGCTGACCAGATAGATAATAGTTAAATAAATCTGGCATCAATAACATGCGTACATCTGGCCGCAAACCTTCCGAGTGCTCACGCACACTTCCAAGCAGTTGAAATACGGTGTTTATTTGTTGTGGCAAGACACCGGACATGGAATATAGCTCTTCTTCATTTACCATGCGCAGGGCTTCTTCCATCCACTTCGCATTACGTGATTCCCGGTAATGGCGGGGATTGAAGCATAATCTTCCCTCTCCGTCCACTAATCCATAGTCGACTCCCCACGTATCCACAGCAATGGAACGGACTGGTTGGGAGATGCCTTGCATGCCCTTTGCAATCCCTTGTTTCAGTTCGTGAAAAAGTCGCAGGAAATCCCAGTATAATCCATCCCCCAGGAGTACAGGATCGTTACTGAATCGATGCACTTCCTCTAACGAAAGCTTGCTCCCGTCAAAAGTCCCACGGACCACTCGGCCGCTCCCGGCGCCGTAATCGGCAGCGAGCACATGTGTTGCTTGAGTTCCCATCTCTCATGCCTCCTTCGCTTCCGCGACAAGCCGTTTGGATGTTAACGATACAACGGTCCAAAGACGCTGCATGCGCGGTAATCGGCACTCTCCGGTTCACTTGTGCCGAACAGTCCCCAAGCACGTGGACGGAAAATCTCGGATTCCGGTACATTATGCATACTCACCGGGATACGAAGCATGGAGGCCAGTGTCAGCAAATCCGCTCCGATATGTCCATAAGAGATCGAGCCATGGTTCGCGCCCCATTGATTCATCACTTCATAGACCGAAGTAAAAGCCCCTGATCCCGTCAGAACTGGTGCAAACCAGGTGGATGGCCATGTCGGATCTGTCCGTTGATCCAGCGTATCATGCACATCCTCAGGCAGATCGACGGTGTAACCTTGAGCCACTTGCAGTACCGGACCTAGTCCTTTGACCAAATTGAGACGTGTCATCGTAACAGGCATACCGCCCTTGGTCAGGAAATCAGCGGAATAGCCGCCGCCCCGGAAATATTCTACGGATGCCGGCCGCCATGAGGTGGCTTTCAGGCAGTCTTGAACCTCTTCGTCTGTAATTTCCCAGAAAGGCTTGAGCACATGCTCACCTGCTCTTGATTGTTGCCCTGTACCATCCAAAGCAGCTGAACCGGAGTTGATTAAATGCAGAATACCATCTTTTGCATTTCCTTCCAACTGGTGCCCTGTCACGCGTTTTACTGAATCCGGGCTCCAATAGGTGCGTACATCTGCGAAGATCTGCGCGGTATGTGTAAGTAGGGAACCGAATAACATCGACACACCATTCAGACTGTCATTCTCTGTTGCCACCAGATAAGGAGAGCGTTTGCCGTTCCAGTCAAAGGAAGAATTCAGGATGGATTCCAGAAAATCTCCGTTGGGTGAATGATCCGTCCACTGTCGTTGTCCCTGAAACCCGGAGACAATCGCGTGATGGCCCATGGATTCCTCAGTGAATCCCAGCTCCGCCAGCTTCGGATTGCCTGCCATCAGGTCACGTACGATCTGCGTCATTTTCACAACCGTTTCCCATTCATACTCTTTACGTTTGCGATCTGTCTGCAGATGGGCAGGATTGTTGTCCGCTCCTTCACTACAGTTCTCCTTCACCCAAGCTAGCGCCAACTTATACTCCTCAGGATCATAGATTTCTTCTTCTATACGACGAGTCAGTTCACTCATATCCACATATTCGTTCCGCATGCCCAGATACTCCTGGAAAAAGGAATCGTTCACGATGGAGCCGGCAATACCCATGGATACCGAGCCGATGGACAGATAAGCACGTCCCTTCATGGTTGCAGCGGCAAGACCCGCACGGCTGAAGCGCAGCAATTTCTCGCGAACGTCATCAGGAATCGTCGTATCTCCACCATCCTGAACATCCTCGCCATAGATACCAAAAGCGGGAATCCCCTTCTGTGCATGTGCTGAGAGTACTGCTGCCAGATATACTGCACCCGGACGTTCAGTTCCGTTAAAACCCCAAATCGCCGTTGGAATAGATGGAGACATATCCATCGTTTCGGTTCCATAACACCAGCAAGGTGTAACAGTAATGGTCACGCCCACATTGGAGCGACTGAATAGCTCCGCTGCTGCTGCCGCCTCGTTCACGCCACCAATACAGGACTCGGCAACGACGCATTCTACCGGCGAACCATCGGGATACCGAAGTTCTGCTGCGAGCAGCTGAGCAACGGAAGTTGCCATGCGCATCGTCTGCTCTTCCAATGATTCACGAACGCCCTTGCGTCTGCCGTCAATTGTGGGACGAATACCAATCTTGGGAAATGCCTGTTTATAACGATAATCCTGATGTGTCATACTAAAACGTCCTCCTTCAATGGTTTCATAGAATAGGTACGAATTACTTGTGACTTGTCTCTGTGTAGTTTGTTAAGGCAGATTAGGGATTCTGTTCCTTCTGTTCACCGATACCCGAGGTAACACACTACCATTTCATGCCAATGGTCAATTCTTTTTCTTGTAATGAATGCGTTTACAAATATTTAATTAAAAAAAACGCTCTATTATTATTGGCTCCGTTCTACTGCCCTGTTATGAAGTATGAAGGAAGCGATGTGAGCAAAAATGAAGAGCGGTTAGACTGAAATAAATCAACTTTTTTTGTGATTAGGGTTATCGGTAACCCTAAGATAGCATGAGCCTATGTTGCTGTCAATCGGCATTATCCTATAGAATGGAAAGACTATGTTGCGGAAAGGTTAGATCCTATTGATTACCATTTATGATATTGCCAAAAAGGCCAACGTCTCCGCTATGACTGTCTCCAAAGTCATTAATCAAACAGGCCGCATCAGCCCGGCGACGCGCGAGCGTGTACAACAGGTCATCGAAGAACTTGGTTACATACCCAACTCGAATGCGCGCAGTCTTGTCCTGCAACGAACTCAGATGCTGTCATTGTTGATTACGGATATTACCAACCCCTTCTATACTACGCTGGCCCGAGGAGCGGAGGACGCTGCCAATCTGCGTGGTTACCGCCTTTTGTTCAGCAATAGCGACGAGGATTATGACAAGGAAAAAAATTATGTGGAAACCATTCTGTCTACCCGGGTCGATGGTGTATTGTTTGCACCTGCAGGGGACCGCTCGCTGAATCACTTGAAGCAGTTGCAAGAACGTAACATTCCGTTTGTTATTTTGGACCGTACTGTCCCGGGAATCACATCCGACGTTATCGCTGGGGACAGCCGAGATGGGGCGCTTCAATTGATTCGATATCTGAGGAATCTGGGACATCGCTGCATTGCTCTGGTTAATGGTTCTTCCGAGGTTTCGACAGCGCGGCTGCGAGAAGAAGGATACATGGAGGGAATCCGGGAAGCTGACCTGCCCTTTGATGAAGATTTAATCCTTCGAACAGGCTACCGGGATTTCAGCGATGAAGTGGGTATCGATAGTTTGCTTGCACATGAGCACAAACCCACAGCCATATTTGCAGCAAACAACATGCTCGCCATTGGCGTCATTCGACTTTTACGTAAACGGGGGCTGCGTGTGCCTGAAGATATCTCGGTCGTCTGTTTTGATGATCTCGATCTGGCTTCTGCCTTTGATCCCTTTCTCACGGTTGCTGCACAGCCTGCCTATGATTTCGGTGCAATCGGCATGCAGATGCTGATTGACCGAATTGAAGGTAAGGCTCCTGAGGAACCACAGACCGTCATTATGCCATCTGAGCTGCGTATTCGCGCTTCGGCCTCTGTACCTTGCGAATAAAGAGGAAAATCATTCGAAGATCAACCCTGACTTGAGAGAAACTGTTTTGTTGAAGCAAATACACAAAAAGGACGCAGCGGAGAATATCTCTCTGATTGCGTCCTTTTTTATGAAATGTACCTCTTATATATGGAATCTAGCCCTCGGATTGAAGAGCCAAAGCGACTTCCCGAACCAGACCCGGAAACCAATCCATTAATGCTTCAAACGTATATCCTGCCTGCTCTGCTTTGGATGTATCCATTGTCCAGGATTCCGAAATTCCAAAGGGTGACATGTCTTCTTTGATCGTTTCGGCCAGTACCTGTGATTGCATGCCAGTTACCGTTTCGATTAGATGCATCATGGCGGAAAGTGTTATCGTCCCTTTGGACGCTGCATTTACAGGTCCTGTAATGGATGAATGTCCGAGCCAAGCGAGAAATCTCGCGGCTTCGGTGGAATTGATAAATCCAATTTCAGCATTCGGATTGGGCATGCCGATAGGTTTTCCTTTTTGCACATGTTCAATATGAAAATGGAGTCTTCGTGTGTAATCATCAATTCCGAGTACAATCGGAATGCGCATCGCTGCCACCGGGAAATCCGCTTCCTGGAAAAACACAGCTTCCGCTAGACGTTTACCCTCGCCGTAGGAGAAATCTTCATGGCTTCCGTATTGCACCGGGTAGGTGTACGGATCGAAATCGG
Organism: Paenibacillus sp. BIC5C1; assembly: GCF_032399705.1. Taxonomy (NCBI): domain Bacteria; kingdom Bacillati; phylum Bacillota; class Bacilli; order Caryophanales; family Paenibacillaceae; genus Paenibacillus; species Paenibacillus sp. BIC5C1. Next base: position 3,551,183 of record NZ_CP135922.1, on the reverse strand, counting down.
CTTCGGTGAATCCCGGTTTGGGATCTCCATATACAGAAAGTGTTGATGTCAAAATGTACCTTTCGGTACGTCCCGCAAAAGCTTCGCAAGCCGACTTCGCCGCATCCGGCGAGTAACAGATGTTGTCATAGACAATATCCCACATGTCGGTCTGCGCAGCCTCGGCTAGAGATTTCGGGTCTTCACGATCCATTTTAATCCGGTTGACCTCAGGCCCAAAGTCTACATCCGTTTTGCCACGAGTTGCGACGGTGATCTGAGACTTTCCTTCCCACAGCAAATGATCAACCAGACGTTTGCCGAAGAACCGTGTCCCACCAAGTATAAGTACTTTTTTCATCCGATAAAACCTCCTAACCTGTTATGTTCATGCGTAACTTATTAAAACCTTCATGAATGAAGTGCTGTTGCAATTCAGGTATTTTTACCGAGATTTCACAATATGGAGCATTGTGTCTGCTCCCCGCTGGAATTCGTATGAAGTTTTCTCTTCAGATGTAATATATCCGCGTTCTTCCAGTATAGCCTTTAGTTCATCCATGTGCTCATAACGTCTCCCGGACAAGTCTACCGTAGGAAAAATCCGCAGCTCCCGCTTGGTCACACGCAACAGCTCAAAGATTGTCTGTAGATGGAATTCCGCATCCAGGCGATCTGCATACGTAAACAGGAAATGCGCAGACAATGTCAGATCAAACTGTTCATCGGCAAAAGGTAACTCTGGCAGTACAGCAGCCTCATAAGAGTCAGGGAAACATCTCATATCCGCTACACAGTCGGTGATTGCACGTCTACGTTCTTCTTTCAAGCCATGAATCGAACCGAAATCATCCCATCTATATTTGTCTTGTACTTGTTCCATTTGTTTCATCGTATGTTCAATATCCTGAAGTCCCTTCACTTCCAGTTGTCCGATCTCATGTTCATAAGCAATATCCGCTGCCATGGGATCTGCACCCCACTCCCGCGCTTGACTACTGAATGAACAAGCCCCGCCCGGACAATCGAGAATAGACTTACCCTTAATATCTTCCACGGTCAGGTTGAACATCTTCATATATTCCTCGAAGGTTCGCCCGATAAAAATAATCTGTGCCAGCTCCAGCCCGGCTACTCTGCTCTTCTGCTCATCTCTGCTCATCTCGTCTCAGCTCACTTTCAGAATTAATCGTTAGGAAAAACAAGACCGATCTGCTGTCGGATCTGATCCATCACCTGCATGGTAATATAGGAACGTTCATACGTGTTCATGTCCGATTCCTTTTTGCCCTGCTGAATCAGATTGACAAACTCCTCCACCTCATAATACATTGACGGATGAATTTGTTCGGCAGTGAGTTTTTCCACCGTACCATCATTGTAGCGTATCTCTGCATGTTCGGGTGAACCAATTTTGTCAATGAGGATGCTGCCGCTTTCGCCCATAATTTCGCTTGGAACATGAGAATTGGAGATTTTGGAGTACGACACTACCGCTTCCATTTGATCATAATTCAGAATGACACTGCCTTGTCCATCTACTCCCGATTCCAGCATCATCGCCTGAGACTGAACTTGTTTAGGCTCGCCGAACAGCGTAATTAAAGGATAGAGACAATACACCCCAAGATCCATTAACGCTCCGTTAGCAAGATCGGGTTTGAACGCATTCAGGACGATTCCTTCCTTATACTTGTCGTACCGTGAAGAGTACTGGCAGTAACTCGCAACATATTTACGTACCGGGCCAATTTTATGTAGGTGAGATTGTACCATTTTGAACGAGGGAACAAGGGTCGATTTCATGGCCTCCATAAGCAAAACTCCATGTTCTTTCGCTGTATCAATCATACGACGGACCTCTGCCCCATTGGCAGCCAAAGGCTTCTCGCACAGTACATGTTTGCCGTTTCTCAGAAACAACTCTGCCTGCTCGGCATGAAAGGTATTCGGTGTAGCAATGTACACGGCATCAAGACCATCACTCGTCGCCATCTCTTCCAGGTTGGTGAATCGAAGTGCAGCCTGATATTGATCTGCAAACGCATTAGCTTTATCTTCAGTTCTTGAGTATACGGCGGTCAATTCGAATCCTTCGACTTGTGCAGCAGCCTCAAGAAGTCTCTCTGTAATCCAATTGGTACCTACCACTCCAAAACGAACCATTCAATCTACCTCTTTCGTAAATAAATTTCACAATTATACAGCTTGCCATCCTGTACATTGTAGCCTATATTTCAATCAGATTGAAGGGATGTCCATTTCCAACATATTGATATCTTGCTTTTTTGTTTGAAACTTCGTCGATCTCCATAAATCAGGGGTATAATGAGACTTGAGGTGATTCTTTTGGACAGTCACAACCCCTATCACAAAGATTCAGACCCTATAGATGACAAAAAGTGGAATGCCATTATCCACAACGACAGCAGCTTTGATGGAAAATTCTATTACGGTGTCAAAACAACAGGCATCTTTTGCCGACCTTCCTGCAAGTCGAAAACACCCAAATATGAGAATGTCTCTATATTTAACAACCCTGAAGAAGCATTGGCTCTACATTTCCGTCCATGCAAACGGTGCAAACCAACAGGCGAGCGTGTCCCCGATCAGGAATGGATTTCTGTTGTAACAGACTATATTGAACATCATTTTGCCGAGCCCCTTACACTTGATATTCTTGCAAATGTAAGTCACGGTAGCCCATATCATCTGCATCGGGTGTTCAAACGGATTATTGGTCTAACTCCGGTGGAGTATATTCAGGAAAAAAGAGTCAATGAAGCCCGGAAATTGCTAGAAAGCACTGAACTAACCGTCACCGATATCGCTCGACTGGTCGGCATAGCCAATCCGGCGTATTTTATTACTGTATTTCGAAAACATACAGGAAGCACACCTGCCAATTATCGTGAACAAAGGCGTGATCAATTATGAAGACCAGCTTGGTATACAAAGTACCCAAAACATTGCTGAACAAAGGAACAGGATTTCTGAATGGCTATACGCATACGCTGAATCCCTACACAGGCTGCGCTTTTGGCTGTTCCTACTGTTATGTAAGGCAAATGCCTGTATCTTTATTTCGCAAAGAGCCATGGGGCAGCTGGGTTGATGTGAAACAGGAAGCCGCCAATGTGTTTGCCAAGGAGCTTAAGCGTGCGAAATCGAAAGGTAAAGTCACTCTTTTTATGTCATCCAGTACAGACCCGTATCAGCCCGTAGAATATAAGGAGCAAATCACGCGTTCTTTACTTGAAGTCATGGCCCAGGATCCACCCGATTTTATATTGGTGCAGACCCGAAGTCCATTGGTGACCCGAGATATCGATCTGCTGCAAAAGTTGGGTGACCGGGTCCGGGTCAGCATGACCGTAGAAACGGATCTGGATGATATCCGCAAGCAGTTCAGTCCCGCAGCACCTCCAATCGCAGGCAGATTGCGTGCCCTTGAACAACTGCGAGATGCCGGTATACCCACACAGGCTGCTATTGCGCCAGTATTACCCAGCAGCGAAAACTTTGCAGCCATCCTGAGGCCGCTTGTACAGCGTATATGCGTAGATGATTACTTCATGGGAGATGGAAGTGAAGGCAAACGAACCCGGAGACTTGGCATGCAGCCGCTTTACGAACAAGTGGACAGGGAAGATTGGTATAGTCCTGAGGCATACAAAATGGTAGTCGAACGAATGAAGGCACATTTTGAGGAAGATGAAATCTGGATTAGCCAGGCCGGATTCGAACCCTAATCATGCCTTGATATAAAATAAATATAGCCCTGCTTCCCTCGCATCGGGAGTCAGGGCTATTCTTCTAACTTAATCGATTATTGATCGAGTGTGTACAATGGAAGATCTGCCGGCAGTGCAGCTGGTCGCTGACATGTGCTATCCATTTTATAAAAACTCTGTTCATCCGAAGAATCATGGAACGCCCACATTGCTTCAAGCACATGGTAGGCCAGCTCTCCACTTGCTCGGTGAGCGCGTCCACTGCCCACGGCATAAGCCATATCTGCAACACCGATGCCACGTGTATTCTCCTGATACCCTGGCAGAAGTGGTACCTCAGTCCATTCCTCATCACCTAGCAAACGGTACCGAACTGGACCACCGAATGTGTTTGGATCAGGAACCTGTAGGGTTCCATGAGTGCCGTATACTTCAATCGGTGGCAATACACTTCCGCCAAATACGTCAAAACTCGTAATCAGCGTGCCGATAGCTCCCTGCTCAAATTGCAATAATCCCGCTACATGTGTCGGAATTTCAACAGGAATGCTCTGACCCCGCTTTTTCTCACTCGTGATCGTCCGCTGTTCCATCGCTTTGCCCGTCATGCCAGCAATTGACTTGATTGGTCCCAGCAATTGTACGAGCGCAGTCAGATAATAAGGCCCCATATCAAACATCGGCCCGCCACCGGCTGCATAGTAGAACTCTGGATCTGGATGCCAATGCTCATGCCCACGGCTCATCATAAATGCGGTGGCTGCCACAGGTTTGCCAATGACACCATCCTCTACCACTTTGAGTGCCGTCTGGATACCTGAACCGAAGAACGTCTCTGGTGCACAGCCTACCAGCAGACCTTTACGCTTAGCCGTTTCCAGGACCGCCTGACCCTCTTCACGTGTAACAGCGAGTGGTTTTTCCACGTAGACATGTTTACCTGCTTCGAGCGCTCGCAAACACACATCCGCATGAACAGCAGGAATCGTCAAATTGATAATTAGGTCGATGTCAGGGTCTGCCAAAATTTCATCTACCGTATATACGTTAGGAACATGATAAGCAGCTGCCTGCTCTTCAGCCCTTTTTCGGTCAAGATCCGCAACCGCAACAAGATCGAGAACCTCAAATCGGTGACAGTTTTCCATATAAATACCGCTGATTTTACCGCAGCCAATAATGCCTACTTTCATTGTTTTCATGCCTGGACTCCCTTCGTGTTCCCATTTGATATAGCGCTTCCATAAAAAACTCTAGACCGCTGTCATGTGGGTCAATGTATTTATTTCAACAAATTTGAATTAGATTAACTTAGATTAAATTTATTATTAATGACTTTGGTTATCAGCCATTCCTGTGTAAACTTCAGACACTTCGTTCGAACGGCTCTGCGCAAGCGTCTTGCCTGCCGCAGTCCATTTGAAACCGCTACGCATCATTTCAGTAACTTGTTTCATCTCCACGATATCTGCATGGTGTCCGAGGGAATTGTAGAACACACGGCCTGCACCCCAGCGTTTGGTCCAAACAACCGGCATATCCACTGGGCCATTCGCTGCATGCGGACCGTTAACAATAGGAAAACGTGTTGTTGCCAGTACTTCCACAGCAGGATCCACGTGCAGGTAGTACTGTTCACTTTTCACCTGGAAATCTTCAATATGATCCAATAGCGGACTGGATCCACGCTTCATATTTACCGTGTACTCCACACCGTCGTTCCCTGGATGCGCAACCCACTGTCCACCCGTCATGAACTGCCAGTCGACGTTGTTGCGGAACGCATCACACATCCCGCCATGAAGACCCGCAAGTCCCACGCCGCTCTGAACAGCTGCAGATACGTTGTTGACCAGTTCCTGTTCAATCTGTCCCATTGTCCACAGCGGAACGATTAGATCCAGACCCAGCAGTTTCTCTGCATCCGCATAGGCTTCCAGTGTATCTGAAACTTCAACCTCAAATTGTTCTTCTTTCAAAATGCGTTCAAAAATCGCTGCTACCTGTTCTGGTTCATGTCCATCCCAGCCGCCCCATACGATTAGTGCTTTGCTCATCACCCATCACTCGCTTTCCGGTAGTAAAGTTATTGTCATTCTCTATTAAATCTTGTGCAAACTTAAGACCTCTCCGAGGTCAACATCCTAGCTGCAATCCAGCTTATTTATGTCAAACGAGTGCCAACACGATGTCCACTTCACAATTCAGTGAGCGGCTCAATTCTTACATTTCTTCTAGCGGCACCCATCGGCGCTCTGTAACGGAACGTTCAACGGCTTCCAATACTGCTTGACAGGCAACACCATCATGGAAATTTGGCTCAGGCTGCCTTCCTTCCGAGATCGCAGTCACCAGTTCCAGCATTTCATGTGTGAACGTATGCTCGAATCCAATCGTATGTCCCGCAGGCCACCACGCCTCAGCATATTTATGTGCCGGATCGGTCGCCAGAACACGGCGGAAGCCCTGCACATCTTCATCGTCCTTTGTAAAATACACTTCCAGTTCATTCATCCGTTCAAAATCAAACCGGACGCTGCCCAGACTGCCGTTGATCTCAAAAGAGTTCGTACTACGATGGCCTGCTGCAAAGCGTGTAGCTTCGAAGCTTCCCAGTGCACCATTTGCAAATCGTGCCAGGAACAAAGTGGCGTCATCTACAGTCACTTCGCCCTTCGGAGCATCTGCATTCGAACTACCTTTGGCGCTAAGTCCGGTCATTTCCGATGCCAGCGGCCGCTCTTTAATGAACGTTTCACTCATCCCAATTACTTCCTTGAATTCACCTACCAGAAAACGTGCCAGATCAATCAAGTGTGCGCCAAGATCGCCATGCGAACCGGAACCTGCAACTTCTTTTTGCAGACGCCATACCAATGGGAACGAAGGGTCCATGATCCAATCTTGAAGAAAAAACGCTCGGAAATGATAGATTTTGCCCAGGCGTCCGCTTTGCACCAACTCTTTGGCCAGCTGCACTGCTGGAGAGAAACGGTAGTTGAATCCGACCATGTGTGCAACCCCTGCTTCTTCAGCTGCCTGAAGCATTTCACGCGAATCAGCTAGCGACAGAGCCAGCGGTTTTTCACAGAACAGATGTTTACCCTGGCGGGCGGCTTCCAGTGCGATCTCCTTATGGGCATCACTTGGAGCGTTGATATCGATTAGATCGATGTCATCACGGCGCACCAATTCGCGCCAGTCTGTTACACTTTCAGACCAGCCGAACTGACTGGCAGCCTCCTCAACTCCCTGCACGTTCCGTCCGCAGATTACAGACATCTCTGGCTGCAGCGGGGCAGACGGGAAAAACATCGGCAGACTGCGATATGCGTTGCTGTGGGCTTTTCCCATAAATTTGTATCCAACCATTCCGACACGAAGACGATTTGACATGGTCATTTCCTCCTTTGGGATAATGCTATACAGGTTGATCTAAATAGTATTTACACTTGCCACTCCGATGACAGAACAACCTTCTGATCGCTGTTACCCCCAGATTTTTTTGATATCCTTTTAGAAGGGAAAATCTGAGGATAAAGGCGAACGCTTCGCTTCTTCAGGTTTTTTCTGTCCTCTCCGTTCACGTGTAAATGGTTAGTTCATTCTATATAGCCATGTATTAATTACGGATTGAAGATGCACGGATAATCAGCTCTGTAGGCAACAACTGCCTTGCAGTTTCTGAGGGAACTTCGGAATTCACTATGGAAGCTGTTGCCCCCAATGATGCATGAATAAGCTTGGATGCAGCCAGTTCTCCCATTTCATAAAAGGGGACCCTGACACTGCTCAGCGGTGGAACTGCCATCTCGGCCGCATCGGAGTCATCGTAACCTACAAAGGCGGGGAAATCCTGAACCTTGATCCCACGCTCACGCAAACCATGCATAACACCGATCGCCATCCGGTCATTCGCAGCAAATACAGCATCAATCTCGTCAAGTCGGGCTGCAATGGTGGATGCTGCCTCCACACCGCTTCGTCTGCCATAATTCCCCTCCAACAACAGACTGGAATCCAAATTCATTCCGGCTTCACTCAAGCCGATCTGGACGCCCTGAAGCCGCTCCTGACTGTTGGAATAGCTGTCTGGTCCATTGAGAAAAGCAATATTCCGATACCCTTGATCGGTAAGGTGACGGATTGCCAGTCTGCTACCCTCCACATGATCAGCATCCACTTCCATGAATGATTCGCCGCCAAAGTGCTGGTTCATGATGCAAAAGGGATGTCCTTCCTGCTGGAGCTGTTGCAAGGCATTCAGTTCTCCATAATCATCTCGAGCGCCAAGAATGATGCAAGCATCCACTTTCTGACGGCGAAACAGATCCTTATAATTCATCACTTCACCCGGTGTCCTGAACATGACCAGCAAGTCCATGCCGCTGTCTCTGGCTTTACTCCCAATCCCACTAAGCATTTCCGAGAAGAAATACGCCGAGAACAAATGCGCTTTCGGAACGTAAGGTAACACCACGCCGAGGTTACCACTCTTACTTCTCGCAAAGCTGCGGGCCAGTGCGCTGGGCACGTAACCCAATTGCTCGGAAGCTTCAAGTACTTTGCGTCGGGTTTCCTCTTTAATAGGACCAACGCCATTAAGAACTCGGGATACTGTAGCTTCCGAAACACCGGCAAGATCAGCCACTTCTTTACGGGATGCCATGGATCTCACCTCCTTCATGTTTCCTGAACACATGCAAAACCGATGCAATGTATCAAATAATTATGTACGCGCGTACATCTTCTCATGTGTTGTAACCGTTGTCAATGCTTTTAACACAAAAAAAGATGAGGATTTGTGTAAACAAATTCCCCACCTCATGCTTACTATATTTTTTTGTAACTTGTCCTCTATGACCTTCTTCTTCACATGCTTTCACATGGATTCATGTTGACCCAGCTAACTATAGTACAGAACTACATCAGGTCGTCACACCGTTACCAACCGATGATTGACTGAACTCTGCCTGTTCCAGAATAGTGACATGACTTTGAATACGATCCGAAGGCTCAGGTGTAGATTGAAGCTTCCGTACTTTGTGCAACACTTCCTTATTAGGAAGGAAATGCTGAGAACGGATGAAACGGATCGTTTTGGTTTTGGCACGCATAACAATGGAATCGGTCTCTGCCCGGTCATCTGCGAGGTAGCGCACACCGCCAAGGATTTCTCCTGGGGTAACACCTGTTGCTGCAAAAATAACGTCTTCCGTACCGATCATATCCTGCATCGTTAATACTTTGTAGGGATTGTCGATTCCCATTTGCAAGCAGCGCTGGAACTCGTCTGCGTTTGCAGGCATCAGGCGACCTTGAATCTCGCCTCCCAGGCAGGACAAGGCGGCTGCAGCAAGCACACCTTCCGGTGCTCCTCCTGATCCGACATACAGATCAATACCCGCCTCTGGGAATGCAGGTGCCATTGCACCTGCAACATCACCATCGCTGAGGAACTTTATTCGCACACCAACCTTGCGCAATGTCTTGATCGTGCTCTCATGTCGAACACGGTCCAGAATCATGACAGTAAGATCTGAGATGTTTTTGTTCAATGCTTCAGCAGCTTTCTCCAATGTCACTTCAACCGGGTCTTCGATACTGACCTTGCCCACCAGAGCCGGCCCTACAGCCAGCTTCTCCATGTACATATCCGGTGCGTGGAGCAGGTTGCCTTTTCCCGCCACTGCAATAACCGATAAAGCGTTGTTAAGACCCTTGGCAACGATCTCTGTACCTTCCAAAGGATCTACAGCCACATCAACTTCGGGGCCCTCAGCGTTGCCGACTTCCTCGCCGATATACAACATGGGTGCTTCATCCATTTCTCCTTCACCGATTACCACCGTGCCGCGAATGGACACGGAATCGAACATGGCGCGCATAGCCAAAGTAGCCGCCTCATCTGCACTATTCTTGTCTCCCCGCCCCATCCAGGGTGCTGAAGCTAACGCAGCCAATTCTGTTACTCGGACAATTTCCAACGCCAGTTCGCGTTCCATTTTTCCCACTTCCTTTCCAGTTTCCAAAAGCATACATTGAAAGCGGTACTAAATCCATCGCAAATCCATATGAAATTGATCTAAAACGGAAGCAATAAGCCGATACTGAGAAATGAACTCATTATGTCCTTCATCAATAAATGAACACATTTACACACATTTGAACATGCCGTTTTTCAGGTCTAATCTACGGGTTATATTTGGTTTGTAGCAGTGGCTGCATCTTTTTATTTCGATACTTCATTTTCATTGCGTTGAGTGTGTCTCAGGAACAGATTATCGCAAATATAATTCATATAACAACGTTATTTATGTAATAAAACTTACATTGCCAAAGAGAATTATCATCCATTCCCACGTTCGTCGAAAACGATTTAATTAAGGCTGCTACAACCATTCTGCACTTTCAAAGTAACAATATTGAAAACCTTATAAGTAAGGTTTTCAATTCAAAAATTCGAACTGAAAATCCACCTGAATCCTGCTCTGTCCGCCCCTTAAAAATCGTCTGCAATATAGATACAGCTTATGGAGGGCATCGAAAATAATAAGTTTACATAATAATTATTACGTTATTAAAAACTCAGTTCTTATTACTTCCACTCAAAAGGTCTTCTACCTCAGCCCCTAACATGGCAGCTGCAATTTTCAGAAAATCCTCTCTTTGAATCTGCAAATGACCATATCTAAAATGATATCCCCAACGTGCCTGTCCCCGAGTAAGGAGCAGTTGTTCCAGTAAATCGGCGATCTTCACCTGCTGACAAGGATAATACTGAACATTCCTCCGATGCGGTACAAAGGAATCTGACACCTGGTACGTGTAGACATGATTGTCTATTACGCGCCCAATGGCGGTGAATGCTTGAAGTACCTTGCCTCCTTGCATGCTTGTTCGCGGCGAATAATAGATCAGCCAGTCTCCTGCATTCATTTTGCGCAGTGAAGCTACCTTGCCGTGACAGAGCTGGGCGAAGCCCCCTTCCACTCCTTTTTCCACATGTGATGCAGACACAACGCCGATCCAGTAACGGTTTTCTTTTTCAGGTTCATTCTCAACATCTAATAGGGAAGGTAGGGGTTCGCTTGTATGAATCTGCATAATGTCTTTGCTGGTGGCCATCAAATCATGCTTTTCCTGTTCATTCATTTCTGCACCCGTTCTTCCCATGCCTTCTTCAGGCGCTCGAGCTGCAAGAAATGATGACGATAATGCATCTCCACCAATGCAAACCATTCCTCAGCATTTAATCTACCGAAACTGGGATGTGGCAACGTAGATTCCAGCGTTGTTTCTTCCAGCAGCAGTTCCATTCTCCGCATTTCATCCTTTACCTCACTGAATCCTTGAATTATTGATTCTCTTCCATTCGGTTGAAGCGGAGTATACTCAGGAGAAGCAGGAACGTGGATACGTATCGGAGGAAAACTTCCTTGCGCAAAAACAGCTTTACCAGCTTCTGTTTTGCCTTGTTCTGTTTTCTTGACTGCTTTCTCGTCTGCATTAATGCACAGCCTAACATTGGCTAAATGCATTTTCATCGCAGACTGAATTAAATGCTGGTACATCTGGCCCACTGACCACTCAGTCTCACTGGGTTTGTAGCTTAACTGAGCATCACTCATCAGCTCCAGTTCCTGCAAATAACGTTCAAGCATCCGTTCAAAATCACGTCGAATCTCTTCGTTGTTTCTTGTTCTTTTAGTTTCCATACAAATACACAACTCCTTCAATCGGTTATAAACCGATCATACACAAACACTACTGACAGCGTTATGTCAGTAGTGTTTAAGGAGATTGCTTGCTTCCTCGCGAATACGGTTTCTCAATGATTCAGGCTCCAAAACCAGAGCCGAGGCTCCCCAGCCAAGTATCCAACGCAGTACGTCTTCTGGATGCCTTACACGAAAATCTGCGTATAATCCATCTGTTTGCAGTTCTGCTTTCTCCATGTAGTAATTATTCGCTTCAATCACTCTATTTGCAATTCGGCCATGAAACCATACACGGACATGAACATCCCGGTTGTCAGGGGGCGAGTAGCTATGAATATTAAAACCTGGAGGAAGATCGAATGGATCTGTACTAATCTCCAGATCACTCATGCGGGATATACGAAAATGACGAATCTCCTGTCGCAAATCGCATCGGGCAATCAGCATCCATGAGCCTTGCATCCAAAGCATCCCGTATGGGGAGGCCAAACGAATGGTCTTTTGCACGGTTTCATTAATAGTTCCAGGTTTATGATAATGAAAGCGAATTTTGAGCTTATGCTGCATTGCCTTTCGGATGATTCCCATATGTTCGATCTCTCGCTCACGTGCATCACTGTCCGGTGAACGAAGTAAACGGATACCCTGTTGTATCTGTTCTACCTCTTCCCTAAGAGGCACGGGCAGAATTGCTTCGATTTTGGAACGAGATGTATAGGATGTACTTTTGTAGTAATTATCGAAGCGCTGTTCCACAAAATCAAGTCCGATGAGAAGTGTTACTGCTTCTTCAGCAGTGAAGCTGATCGGCGGCAAAAAGTACCCTTCCATAAGTGAATATCCCACTCCGGGTTCTCCCACCACAGGAACTCCTGCCTCACATAACGCCTGAATGTCCCTGTATATGGTTCGGACACTTGTTTCAAACAAGAGGGCTAAATCTTCCGCACGTTGAACCTTCCCACGCTGCAGTTCAAGTACGATGGCTAGCATACGATCTGATTTGTTCAAGAACACACCTCCTTTTGTGTAATACTAATTATACTCATCTTCATTGGACATCTATTATAAGTAACATATGGACAATTGAAAAGCAGACCGATTAACAAGTTCTCAGTGTGCCTGTGTCCACTCTTTTCGTAAGATGTTTCATAGAACAACAAAGACCAACCCTAGAGCATAGGTTGGTCTTTAAAACTCTTATGATATTGAAATCCAGAGAAAGCTCGGACCTTACTACTTCCATGATCATTAGGTAGAACCCATTCTATCTTGCTCATCGATCACCTTTTTTACCGCTCGTAGTATCCCTCCATATCCGGTACAGCGGCACAGATTACCGCATAATCCCGTTTCAATCTGTTCCTGACTAGGCTGCGGATAGCGGTCCAGCAATGCCTTGGTGGAAATGACCATTCCGGGAGTACAATATCCGCATTGGAAGCCGCCCTCCTCCACAAAAGCCTGTTGAATTGGATGTAACTCACCTTCTTTTTCACCGTGCAACCCTTCTATTGTTGTTATTTCACTGCCAACACATTGATAAGCCATAACGAGACAGGAATTGACCGGCTCTCCATCCATCAGTACCATACATGCACCGCAGCGGCCAACTTCGCATGAGACTTTCGTTCCGGTCAGACTCAGTTGCGTCCGTAGTACATCCACAAGACGGGTTGTCTGGGCGATGCGCAATTGTTTCTTTTCCCCATTCACAACGGCTGTCCAGAAATTGCCCAAAGGTTCAGTCATGTTGAGCTCACTCCTTTCTGAAGCGAGACGTCTAGTGGTTTGATTAGTTGATCACGCGGAACTGGCAAACGATTAACCCACACACCTGTAGCCTGATGAATCGCAGCGGTTATCGCCGGAGCAAGCGCCACCGAACCGATCTCGCCAATCCCCCGCGGTCCAAACGGATCACCTTCCGGCAGATTTTCTATTGCCTCCACCTCCAGGTTGGTGTGAATGTCGCGAATCGTCGGGATCAGGTAGGTGTCCAGATTGGTTGTCATGTAACGACTGTCTTGCATCAAGGCATCTTCGGTCAATGTAAACCCCAGAGCCATCACACTCCCACCTTCGATCTGTCCGATGAATCCCATTGGATTGATGACAGGGCCAGCAGCCACTACATGCCTCGTATCCAGCAATTTGGCTTCACCTGTTAGCGTGTTTACCTCCACCTCTGCTGCTACTGCCGCATACGTATATAGATAATGCCCACCCACAACATTGTCCGGCGTGGTCGGATATTCAAATTGAGTATCAAATATCCATTCCTCGGATTTCCCCTGCTTCGCTAGATCTACGTAAGAAACAACCAATCCCGATATCAAGGCCGCATTATCCACAGTGTCACTCGTATCATTGAAGGACTCTGAACTTCCACTCGTCCGTTCACCCACCACTTCGGTGATTACCGGAGACATGGCTATTTTCTCGGCTTTACTTTCAGTCGACTTTCCTCTTAACCATATACCACCAGGCCCTGTCACCAGTTCATCTGACGGAATACCTGACAAGGCCGAGGCTACTGACAACATTTTGGAACGGAATGGTGTCTGTAATCGCTGAAGAGCCATCCAGGCCATCGTCGTTGAACGTGAAGCGGTGCTTGAACCACTGTGCGGCACTCGATCCGTATCCCCAATAACAATACTCAGATCAGATGTTGAGCAGTAGAACAGATCGCAGAGCATCATTTCAAGCGTGGCAATAAGTCCCTGACCGAATTCTTCGTAGCTGAATGCCACTTCAATCTTACCTTCGGCATTCAGGGATAGACGCCCTCCCGCCGGATCGGGAATGCCATAACCCAGTCCTGCTCCGTGCATCGCGATGGCTGCCCCCACTCCACGTTTAATCCAGGGAGGCGAAGCAGGATTTGCCGGGGGATGTTGATGTTTTTGCCATAACTCCGAACGATCCATCGCCTCCCATACTTGCGACAGTCCATCCGTAACCAGAATCCGTTGATTTAATGGCCCAGGATCGGTTTTCCCTCTCATGTTACGTCTCCGAAACTCCCAAGGGTCCATATCCATAATCTCGGCGAGTCGATCCATCTGACCCTCCATTGCAAAGATTGCCTGATTGCCGCCAAATCCGCGAAACTCTCCCGACACCCCATTATTCGTGTACACCGAGACACCCTCCACATCTACGTGGGGAATCGAATAAGGCCCGAGACAGTGTTCTGTGCAAAAATTCAGGACGGGTGCCCCTAGCGTGGCATATGCTCCAGTATCTGCGGTAATTCGAACTCGGTGAGCCTGGATCATGCCTTCACGGCTGATACCAGTCTGCATTTCAATTTTCATAGGATGGCGCTTCAATCCTGCACGTACCGATTCTTTGCGTGAATTGTGCATTTTCACAGGACGTCCGGACCTTAAAGCAAGTAGTGCCCCATAAGGCTGTACATTCAGCTCATCTTTCCCGCCAAAAGAACCGCCTATCGGAGACGAGACCACCCGGATATCTTCTTCAGAACACCCAATGATTCGGGCAAGCTGCATCCTGTCCTTGTAACCATGCTGTGTAGCCGCGTAGACATGGAGTCTCCCATTTTCATCAGGAACAAATAATCCGCCTTCTGTCTCCATATATGCATGCATCTGGCGAGGGGTATAATAAGTCTCACTCACAATATGTTGGCATGTAGCAAAGCCCTCATCTACATTACCTCGCTTGATTTCGGTACGGTGCAGCACATTGCCGGGACCATGTTCATGGAGCTCTGGTGCACCGGGTGCCAGGGCAGCCTCTGGGCTGTCCAGCGGAGTCCATTCTTCATACTCTACCCGGATGGCATCCAGAGCGATCGCTGCACGTTCCGGAGAATCTGCTGCAACCGCAGCGATGGCATCACCGACATAACGAACAACATGCTCACAAAATACTGGCTGATCCGGAGTTGCAATGCCAAATAGGTTCAAACCGGGTACATCTTTGGAGGTGAGTACAGCAAGTACACCCTCCATAGCCTCTGCTCCGGTAATATCGATAGACAATATTCGGGCATATGGGTAAGAGCTTCGAAGAACCCTTCCGTGAACCATATCAGGTAGAGTCATGTCTGTCAGGTATTGAAGCTTCCCTGTTACTTTGCCTACGCCATCTGGCCGCAGATGCCAGCGTTTCCCGCTACTCTCCCGATTCAACAGCATGCTCTCTCCCCTTTCTCCCTAAGAAGCTTATGGTCTTACGCTTTGCTTCTCCAAAATGGTTCTCTTCTAAGAGCGAAGTGCTTCCCAGAGCCCGGCACCGAACATATTCCCTGCCGTTTGTTTGCGGTACTGTTCTGTAGCGAATGCATCACTATAAGTTTCGAATTCCGTCATCACCGTGGTAGCTAGAGATGAAGCTTGCATAACAGAAGCCTTCACGCCAAGAAGCAGCTTTTCCGACTCCGTAAGTCGCATGGCGATACCTGAACCTCCACCTGCAGCGATCGCAATCTTTTTCCAGCGGTCATCTGCACCCAATTCTCCGTAAAATGCAATCGTCACCAGCGATGCTGTAAAGGTCTCCCGCCGACCCAGCTTACGGTAAAATGAAATTTCACGCGCCGCAGATCTCCGTTCCCTATTGGCATCAAGGAAAGGCCTATGTTTCATCGGAATATGAATGGCGATTAACACATCATTCGGATTGCGCCTGCCTTCACGGCCGCCGTTCAGCCAGGACGAAAGACTGCGCATCTCCATTCCGTTGTCCGTTTTCCAGTACAGCTGTGCATCGTAGACAAGAAGTGCGGGGATGGAGTCACCGACACCCGATACAATGTTTCCGCCAATTGTCGCCATATTCCGAATAGAAGGAGCCGCTATGGCATTCATTGCAGACTGTAATAAGGGCAGCTGTTGTAGAAGAACGTCTGTGGCACAATGACTTAATCGCGTCAGTGCTCCAATGACCAGATGATCTCCATCCACATATATGCCGCTAGCATCTGGAATACGAGCAAGACTGATCATATGCTCGGGTACAGGAACAAGGCCGCCCTCCCACTGAGTACGTAATAAAGTGGCCCCTGCTGCAAAACAATAACTCCCGGACAGCTTATTCTTTAAAGCTTGAAGTTCATCCAGATTTACGGGCTGCCAAACCGTTGGCTGCGCTCCAGATCCATAGGACTCCATGACCATTCTTCCATCTCCCTTCTCTATCTATCTGGAATCTGTCTGCGGGGTGTTGGATATGAACGAATGATCCAAATAATTCTTCAAATCATATGGCACTGCAACAATTAGGTCAATTATCTTCACATCATTTTGGATAAATGTATAAATAGATTGTTTGATTTGTGCCTGATGCATTATTAACTATCAAAAGCTAACATAAGCCACTTCATAACCAATTAGATAAAAACAATAAAGAGCCCAACCAGATGGTCCGGCTGACCTCTTCACTTCAAGAAATAATACACAAGGAATCGCTCCTTCTGCCTTTATTTTCAATCATCTTATCCCATTCACATAATCCAAGATGCGCTCCAGCTCTGGTTCGGTATCCGCATCCCAAAAGCTAAATTCAGACAACGATACATGTGTGCCTGTATATTTGGCATTGCGCATGATCTTTCGCGCCCCCTCATCTCCGCTAAGCGACAAAAGTTGCCCCAGCATATGCTCACGAAAGGCTACCGGAGGCTTGCCTCCACCCCCATCCGTAGCTGCTGCATAATCACACAGTTTGTTGGTGGTTAACGCTTCAGCAACCCTGTTAATATCTTGTGCCTGCAATAGCGGCTGATCTGCCAAAATCATCATCACACCTTCTGGCCTGTATGCCATGGCAGACAGAAGGCCACAGTGAAGGGACATGGCCATACCGTATGCATAATCGGTACAGATTGCAATCTCTAGCTTCGTCCTCATATCCAGACTACAGCCATATGATGCTGCATTGAGCCACATGGAGGGAATCCATGCCAATGAATCCTCCGGTTTGACCACACAAATGACTCTCTCCAAATCGGAATTCAGAGCAGCTTCCAATGTCCATGCAGCCAAACATCTTCCGTCAGGCATGACGATAGATAGTTTATCCCGCCCCATTCGGCTGCTCTTACCTGCCGCTAGCAAGATGCCCGTCAGTTGCATGTGCAATCCCCCTTTGTAAGTTGCGACGCTCTGCGGCAACAGCTGCACTTTTACAGGCAATAAGTTCTGCTGCGATACTAATTGCGATCTCTTCCGGTCCATCCGCACCAATGGTCAAGCCGATGGGTGAATGCAAATTTTTTAGCGGGGGGAGATCGTTCAGCAAACGTGCTGTCCGTGTTCTGGAGCCCATAATACCAAGATACGCATAGTTCCGATCCTCAAGTAATTCAAGGAATTCCCGTTCTCTCGGAAACTGATGACTCATCAATACGATATAATCCACGCTTTGAATATTCAGCACAGGCATGATCTCACTTGGGAAACCCCGGACAAGCTCAACACCCGGAAAGCGTTCAGCGGTGCATAAGGTTTCTCGCCAATCTGCTACGACCACACGAAATCCTACTGATATGCCTAGTCGGGCGACCGGAATCACATCATTTCCGGCTCCAATGATAATCAGACGGGGTTTGGGCTCATATCTTGCAGAGATCTGTAGGGGGAGATCCCACCGCTCTGCCTCGGTCAATTCATGCCTCTGAAGATCATTCTCTCCAGAATTAGATGCTACAGCATCAGCTTCCTCAGCGAGCTGAATCACATAATGAATCTCGGTGTATTGATCGTTGAATGAACGGGTTAGTACCACAGCTGAGCCACATTGAAAATACGCATGCATATGGGACATGATCGACCTGAGTTCAACACAAACCGGCTCTAGCAACACTATAATTAACCCGCCGCAGCCTATCGTTTCTCCCCAGGACAGATCATCTTCGGGACGCATATCATACTCCACGAATTCCAACTGCTGTGTATGCAGCACACGGTCCACCCTAGCCAGCAGATCACTCTCCAGACAACCTGGACTGATACTGCCATACATCGCGCCTTCTTCGGTCAAAAGCATAGAGACTCCTTGCTTACGGTAAGCATGACCTTCTACCTTAACCGCTGTTGCGAGAACACAGCGCGGTTCCCGCCCTGCAATTGCACACAGATCATGCATTTCCATCGTGTCTCCATCCTTTCAGGGATTTGAATCCGAATCCGAAGAAGTAATTCTTGACCTTTTGGGCGAAGTTTTGGGCGAAGTTGAATGCCAACTCCTGCTCAGACAGTCCATTGGATGAGTTTCATCCGTTTGCTTTTGATTAGATGCGTTTCATCAATCTTGCAATACTTTTATCCGATTCACGAAGTACGATACCGCGATCAATCGTTTGAATCTTCCGGTTTTGGAGCACGATACTTCCATCAATAATAACGGTGTCTACACAGCTGCGAGTTGCAGAATAGACTACGCGGGAGTACACATCGGTCTCATAGGAAGGATACGTATGGAAATCATCCAGATCCAGCAGTAACATGTCTGCCTTTTTACCCACTTCCAGACTTCCGATTTCTTTGGACATTCCTAGCACTTCCGCTCCACCCATCGTCGCCATGCGCAGCACCGTCCGGGCGTCCATCACTGTTGGACCATGAGGTACCTTTTGAATGAGCGCGGTCAGGCGCATTTCCTGAAACATATCCAGATTGTTGTTGCACGGCGCACCATCGGCACCAATCCCTACCGCAATCTGGCGATTCAACAGATCAGGAATATCCGCTATACCCGAGGAGAGTTTCATATTCGACCCGGGACAGTGGGTGACTTTTACCCCGCGTTTGCGAATAATCTCCTTCTCTTCCTCACTCAGCCACACACAATGGGCAAGCACCAATCTTGGGGTAGCCAGACCGATATGATCCAGATAGACGATGTTCCGCATACCGCGTTCGTGTTCCACCAATTCAATCTCGCCACGATTTTCGGAGGCATGGGTGTGCACCTTCACATGGTACTTATTCGACAGGTCGCGCACCTCAACCAGCAATTCCTCGGTACACGAGACAACGAAGCGTGGACAAAAAGCATATTGAATGCGGCCACCGCCGAATCCATTCCATTTCTCCAACAAATCGACACTTTGTTGCAGCGAGGTAGCTGTATTTTCACGCAGCGGTTCAGGAACTTCATCCCCGTGATCCATCATCACTTTACCGGAAATTACCCGAATGCCGCTCTGTGCCATCGCCTGAAAAGCCGAATCGGTATGATGCACGGTCTCCATATCCAAAATCGTCGTTGTACCGCTGGAAATTAATTCGCCCAAGCCGAGCATCGCCGAGTAATAGACAGACTCTTCATCATGCGCTGCCTCAAGCGGCCAGATGCGTTGACGAAGCCAATCCATCAGTTCCAGATCGTCCGCACGTCCGCGGAACAAGGTCTGACACAGATGAATATGCGTCTGGATAAAACCTGGAAGCAGCACTTTGCCTCGAGCATCAATGACCTGATCCGCCAGAACATCGATATGCTCTGCAATTTCTTTGATTTTATTGTCCTCGATCAGCAAATCTCCCGTAAATACATCCTCTTCTGCATTCATTGTGACGAGTTGTGCACCTTTTAGCAGGATCGTTCCCATGATAATCTCCCCTATCCGTATCTATCTGCGTAATTTTTACTTATTCTGATCCTGCACATTGAGGATAATCTTCTTCGGTTCTATGCATGATGCACTACTTAAATCACGTTACCACCCGATAGCCATGCCATCTCCCCTGGGATCTGCTGCCCCGCTGATCATGCCATCTTCACGGATGACAATTCCTTGTGACTGCCCCATAATCCCGTCCCACGGCGCTCTGGCTTCGACGTTATGCCCCCATTGGGCAAGCGTGTCACATACATCGTCATGATAGCGGTTCTCTACTCGCATCGTGTCACCTTCCTCGCCCCAAGTGCGCCCATATACCCATCGCGGTAGCCCAATGGCTTCCTGAATGTTCAGACCATAGTCCAGCACACCTGTTAGAACTGATAACTGTGTCTGAGGTTGGCCCTCACCGCCTTGCGTGCCTACGAGCATATAAGGTTTCCCGTTACGAGTGACAAGACCCGGCATTAGGGTGTGGAATGAGCGTTTATTTGGTTCCAATACGTTAGCGTCCTTCGGATCAAGTGAGAAAAAGGACCCGCGATTCTGCATGATCACACCCGTATCCCCCGGCACATAAGCAGCACCAAAATCAAAATACAGGCTTTGAATAAACGAGACGGCATTGCCTTGATTGTCCACAACCGCCGCATAAGCCGTATCCTGACCCATCATTTTGGACAAAAAAGGCTGTGCCACAGGTGGAGTGGACTGAATCTCGTTCCATAATTCATCTCCATAAACCTTGGATAACAGATTTTCCAGCGGAATATCCCTGAACTCCGGGTCTGTGAGATAACGATCACGGTCACGAAAAGCCTTTTTGACCACTTCAGCCATCAGGTGATAAAACTCGGGGGACGTACGCGCCACGGAAGATAGATCAATATGTTCCAGCATATTCAACATCATCAGCATCGAGAAACCCTGTGAATTCGGCGGCATCTGATGAACTTGATAGCCACGGTAATCAGTAGTGATCGGCTTCACCCACTCTCCCTTGTGAGCTGCGAAATCCGCTGGGGCAAGCATGCCGCCATCCTCACGAATAGCTGAAGTTAGCTGCCCTGCCAGTTCCCCGCTATAAAAAACATCGCGCCCACCTGCCTGAATCAGGCGAATGGAGGAAGCTAGATCAGGCTGCAAGAGTAGATCCCCTTCCTGCAAAAGTGTACCAAAAGGGGCAAATACCGCTCGCAACGGTGTATGCCCCATAATGAAATCCTCATCACGTTCCAGCCATAGGCGCAGATTTCGGGATACAGGACATCCCTTTTCCGCATATTGCGCGGCTGGTTCAAGCAACTGTTCCCACTTTAACTTCCCGTAGCGGGACCAGACTTCCCACCATGCGTCTACCATTCCAGGAACGGTAATCGCGCTAAGCACACCTCGCTGAGGTATGGTGCTCATCCCCATTGCTTTGAATGTGTCGGCATGAATGCCTGCTGCCGAACGACCGCTTCCGTTGTAGGCCGTTATGTCACCACTTGCTCCATCGTGAATCAGAAAGAATGCATCTCCGCCAAGTCCTGTCATGTGCGGGTAGACTACGCCGAGTGCTGCACTTACAGCTACAGCAGCATCATAAGCGTTCCCTCCCTGCTGGAGGATTGAGCTGCCAACTGCGCTTGCCAAATAATGCGGGGAGGTAACCATTACCTCCCTGGATATCGGCATCTGGTTCAACATAAGACACCCTCCTTCCCGGCATACACATCCAGTGCTGCCTGCACGGCTTCCCCTGCTGGCAAGTTGTGACGATGACGCAACAGGACAGCTTCCAGCGCACCTAGCACATGCAGTACATTTTTGCGCTGGCAGCTGAATCCCATCGTACCAATACGCCAAATCTTGCCTTTCAATGGTCCAAACGAACTGGCAATCTCAATACTGAAATCGTTCAGAAGCATGCTGCGTACCAACTCGCCGTCTATACCATCCGGAATTTCGATACAGGTGACCATCGGAAGTTTACTGGACATTTCTCCATACAGTTTGAGCCCCATGCCCTGAATCCCCGCGACCAACGCTCGTTCATTGATTCGATGTCTCTGAAAACGGGCATCCAGACCTTCCTGAAGCAAAATTCGCAGTCCTTCGTGAAGAGCGTAGAGCATCGAAGTAGCCTCTGTATGATGGTTTAACCGTGCCGAACTCCAGTAGTCTTGTAATTGGCTCAGGTCAAAATAATTACTGGCAATCGTGCGCCCTTCAGCCCGAGCACTTGCTGCATCGCGAAGGCCCCGTTCGACGGTTTTGCGGCTCATCAATTTCTTCTCCACACGGCTGTTATACGATAATGGCGCCATCCCGGACGGAACGGACAGACACTTCTGTGTTCCTCCCATGACTGCATCCAGATGCCATGCATCTGTCTCGACAGGTGTTCCACCAATGGTGGCAACCGCATCAACCACAAGTAAAATATCAAGTTCACGACAGGCTTTGCCAATCTCGGCGAGCGGCTGCATTTGCCCGGTTGATGTCTCGCCGTGAACCATCGCAACCAGACTCGGCTTATGTGCATGGATCGCCTTGATTACCTCTTCGGGATCAAATACCGTTCCCCACTCTGTTTCAAAGAAGATAACTTCGGCACCACAACGCTCCGAAATTTCAACCAACAGATGTCCGAAGCGACCATAGATGGGGACCAGCACTCTGTCCCCCGGCTGAATCAGACTGACCAGCACGGCTTCAATCCCTGAGCGGGATGTGCCATCTACCGGATAACACCACTCATTGTCTGTCATGTATAGTTCACGCAGCATGACCATCGTCTCATTCATCAGGGAAGTAAACTCCGGATCAAACTGCCCCAGGATCGGGAAGGATAATGCCCTCAGAACTCTTGGGTCGACTTCAACTGGCCCCGGTGTCATGATCGTCCGCAAGGACGGGGACAATTCTTTATAGTTGGACATCTTCACTCAACTCCCGTAACCGTATTTATAGAGTAGCTGAACCAGAACCCTGAAACCTTTCATTAGGTCCTCTTCAGCTGTATATTCAAGGGGATTATGGCTAATTCCATCATGGCTAGGGACAAAAATCATCGCTGTGGGGCAAGCCGGCTGAAAGATCTGCGAATCATGTCCTGCGCCGCTTGGCAAGTGCATATAGGATAATTGCTCCACTTCACAGATATCTCGAATGTCTGACGTAATCTGTTCGTTCATCGGAATAGGCGTGACAGACAAGTGCTCCTCCCAGTTCAGTCCGAGCTGTTGCTCGGCTGCGATTCTGCTAAATTCCTGTAGCATATTGTGCCAGCATCGATCAATACTTTCTTGCCTGATATGCCGGATATCGAGCGAGAATACAGCCCGGGATGCAACGACGTTACCCACACCTGGATCAGCTGTTATTCGTCCCACAGTGGCTACAAGTGGTTCTCCCGCTTCAAGCGCAATGCCTCTTACGGCTGTAATCATCTCGGCTGCACCCGCAAGTGCATCCTTGCGCCAGGCCATCGGTGTAGTTCCGGCATGATTAGCTTCGCCACTTACTGTAATGCTAAAGCGTTTCTGGCCTACAATATCCGATACAATACCGATCGAATGGCCCAATCTTTCTAGTACCTGACCTTGCTCGATATGAAGTTCGATAAACGCACCGTATGTGTGTGAAGCCGATCTATAGCTGCTATCTGGTCCAAAGCCTGCA
The DNA here is from genome assembly GCF_032399705.1 of Paenibacillus sp. BIC5C1. Taxonomy (NCBI): domain Bacteria; kingdom Bacillati; phylum Bacillota; class Bacilli; order Caryophanales; family Paenibacillaceae; genus Paenibacillus; species Paenibacillus sp. BIC5C1. Next base: position 3,527,478 of record NZ_CP135922.1, on the reverse strand, counting down.
TCATGTATTGCCTGTGCAAAGGTAATGCCTTCTTGATCCTTCAAATGCTGAACTTCTACCAACCTGCTTACTCCCGTTATACTCCGTGATCCCCAATAAGCGAAGGGGAATCGACTACCTTCTTCCTCGCATAAGGACACGACTTGAAGCGTTCGTTTGGGTGCCCCAAAATGTTTCTGCAGGTACTCTAGAGCGAGCACTCCTGCAACTACGCCATAAGCACCGTCATACTTTCCACCATTCACCACAGTATCGATATGGGACCCCGTAACAATCGGTGCCTTTTCCATTCCTGTTCCTGAACCCGTACCTTGAAGAGTTCCATACAGGTTGCCCGATTGATCGAATTCAGGAGCCAACCCTTTCTCCTGCATTTTTGCCGCAAGCGCATGCTGTGCCTTACACCATGCTTGATCGTACAATAGACGTGTCACACCTCCCTGGGGGTCAGCGCCATAGGCGGACAACCAGTTAAGCATGCCTTTCAGCCCCACCTGCTCCAATTGCGGCAAAGGTTGGGCGGGACGTTTCGTTCCAGAAGATGTGTGTACTTCGAAGTCGTTCATGACATCCCCTCCGTTCCTTCAACACCAACCGGAACAGATGAGTAAGCACGGATAAACCGTCCCACAGGTTCATCCGATAATCCTGTTTTTGAACTATATACTCGTGTGCCCCGGCAGAACACATCTCCAATGCTGCAGGAAAAAGTGCGTCCCACATAAGGACTCTGTTTATGTGTGTAGTGCAGATCATCCGTATTTAAGGTTGTACTCTTCTCCCAATCAATTAGTACCAGATCCGCGTCCTTGCCAATGGCGATCTCACCTTTACTCTCAAGCCCGAGCCTTCGGGCAGGTTGCAGAGCCAGGACTTTTCCGAGCAACGGAAGGGCTACACTTCGCTGAAGATGTCCTTCCTCCAACATGAGCAGCAGCGTGCTTTGCGCACCCGAGATGCCACCCCAGATTTCAAAGAAATTATCAGATTGTTTCATCGATGGCGGACAGGGTGAGTGGTCGGATGCAATAACATCAATTAGACCTGCTGCCAGCGCATCCCATAACCGATCTTGTTCAGCCTGACTCCGCAATGGCGGCGCACACTTGGCTACAGCTCCCAACCGGACAACTTCCTCATCTGTCAGAGTCAGGTAATGGGGACATGTTTCAGAAGTTACATCCAGCCCGCGCTGTTTTGCTTCTGCAATCAGATCAAGCGCTTCCCGTGTACTGATATGAACAAAATGCAGCGCACATCCGGTTTGCTCCCCATGTTGCAGTGCTCGGGACACCGCCTTAACCTCTGCTTCTGCTGGGCGAGATTGTACGTAATCCATCGGGCCAATTCGTCCATCTGCAATACTCCTGGCCCCCAGTTCAGCAACCATCGTCTCGTCTTCGGCATGAAGCGCCAGCACACGGTTTAGTTTTGCTATCTCATACATGCCATTTAAAAGTGTATCGTCATCCGCTCTGGCGAAGATGTCATCCCCTTCGCCGCCAGGTTCGGACATAAATGCCTTGAATCCCGCCGCCCCCAGTTCAGCCAAAGGCGCAAGCTCGCCCTGATTGCCGGGAACAAGTCCTCCCCAGAACGCATAATCAACATAGGACTGACCGTTGGCTGCTTTCATTTTCGACTCCCATGCCTCCGGTCTTATCGTTGGGGGGACACCATTAAGCGGCATATCAACGTACGTCGTAATTCCGCCAGCAGCCAGTGACGCTGATCCAGATCTGAATCCCTCCCAGCTCTCCAGTCCGGGTTCATTGAAGTGAACATGAATGTCCACCGCTCCCGGCATTACAGTAAGGCCATTTGCTTCTATGATTTCAGTATCTTCATCACCCACCAGCTGTGAGGATAAAGCCGATATTTTTTCACCAGTAATCCCTATATCCAGTTCTTCCACGCTATCTCTCAATACAACCCGGGCCCCCCGGATGATCGTGTCTAATCTTGTCATATGGATGACCCTCCCTTGATCAGAACCGGATTCGTATATTTCAGCTTCCCCGGTATGTACTGTAACCTCCTGGCGCAATCAACAAAGGAATGTGGTAGTGACTTGCATCATCGGAAACGGCAAACCGAATCGGTACAACCGTCCATAATACCTGCCCTAATTCTTCAAATGGTCGCTGTGCATAATAACTCTCAACGTTGAACTGAAGCTCGTAGACCGCTTGCTCAAGCTTCCCACCTTCAAGCAACGGTGCATCCAGACGCCCATCGGCATTGGTCAACGATTCAGCAACTTTCATTTTGTTTTCCTTTTCGCCATCCCTATGCAATATAAAAAGTTCAATCCGCACACCTGCGGCCGGAACACCCTTGGAAGTATCCAGCACATGCGTGGTAATCCGTCCTCCAGCCACCGGCATCATGCCTCCCTTTCTTTTTTCGAGCCCGAATTGTCAACCTCTAGATCATCTCTTGTCATTGAAAAGCCCTGAAACCCATAAGGAGGTCTGGCCTCGGTAAATACTTTGCCTTCTCCTTCTTTTACTTCCTCCAGCACCGTTTCCCATGTCCGATTGTTGGATTCAAATGAAACCTCACTGAGCTGTCCAAATCTCCGCAAGAGCCTTAGTCCAATCTGATAAATCAGATGCTGAATGGATGCCGAACGCCACGCATGGAATACGGCAGCAGCTACATCTCGTACTTGCTCTGCCGCTACATAACGTCCGAGCTGATCGTCCATGCCATCTCTCGGGTCCTCGTAACGCCAATTGATATTCAGGAAAATGAAGAGCGGACGGTCCCATGACTCGGGTAAGGTGGTGTACTCATCCTTGACGAAACCGGCAAATTCACTGCCTTTTACCTTAATAAGTCTGATATCTGCAACACCACTGAAATGATTGCTCAGCTCGACCTGATTTCCTTTTCGCTGCGCTTCAATTGCTGCCGTCGCGCGATCATTCTGGGAATAACGGAATACCAGCTCGCTTGCACGAAGGCTTCCTTCTTTGCGAACAGGCACATCTTCAAAAGGAATCTGATCTGCCGTCATTTGCACTTTGATCATCTGTGGATATGTCTCCAGAAAACGTCGGCTGACGTAAGCGAGAAAACCTTCCACCGTAGCTCCGTAGTAATCCGCAGCATGTTTCAGGATGAAATTCTTCATTGAATCCGTTGCAACGACGCGAGAATTATCTCCTTCGATAAAAGAAGGCAGAAATTCGTCGCCTTGCACGGCTACTTTAATGTTTAATCCGAACAGGATATTATTGCGTCCAGTAAATGGAGATTCCGGAATGGCCTGAATACCCGTCAACGGTTTGGCGTATGAACGGTACATCCATACATCCCCTTTGCCGTAATACATAGTCCGCTGCTTTATTTCGGGTGGCTTTAATTCAAATTCATGTTCATGACCAATCTGTAGCAGCCACTGCTCCAATCGAATGGAAGCAATCTTGAACACTTCCTTCAGGGCGGTCTGAAATTCTTCCTCTCTTCCTCTCTGATTGCGGTTCCGCATGGACTCCAGGATGGACTGAGCTGTGTGACCTTTCACGGCCAATATAAAAGGAAAGCCGAATTGGCTTGTATATTCTTTATTTAATTTACTAAGCTCGTTATATTGCTCCACCGAAAGTGAATTCAGCCCTGCACCAGCCTGTTCCTGAACGGAATTGCTGCTCATGCTGATTCGCGCACCGAGATCCGGGTGATTGCAAAGCAGTTGCAACTTCACCTTTTCATTGGATGTCTGAACCACGTTCTTCATCACGTTCATCATGTGTTCAAAAGAGTCGAATGGCCGCGAAGGCCAAGAACGCTCCGCCACCCAAGGTGATTCTTCGAATAGTCCGCCAAACGTATGCACGAACTGGGTTATAGACCAGTTGTTAACGAGTTTAATGAAGTCGCCCATGTTAGAACCTCCGGTCTTCTGTGGATTATTGTTCTTCATTTTAGTTGTCTCTTCGTACAGCGACAACAATATTTACGCAATTTTGTAATATAACATAACATCAGTTATGTGATTTGTTAGTAGTGCACGGGATTTGGTTGTTCAAATGTAATGAAAAGCGCAAAAAAACCGCACTTTCTCAAGGGAAGTACGGTTTTATCTGACATGCCTGCTTCATTGTTATGCTGCACAAACCTTGTTAGGGATAATGATTATGATCATAACTGGATATGAGTATTAAGGTTTGTCGACCGATTAATGATGCTGCGAATGAGGTCTTGCCGAGGTTTTATCCCGCACAAACTTGCGGAAGGTGAACACCAGCTTTAATTTCAAAAGATCATTCGTCTTCTTAAAGTCCATTTGCAGCAAACTTCCGACCTTCTCCATCCGATAGGTAACAGTGTTTCGATGCACAAACAGCTGCTTGGCAGCTTCGTTAATGAGTCCATCATTCTCGATAAATGATTCCAATGTATTCATCAGCACCTGATTGGGATCACCATCCCTAGCCAATAAGGGCTCAAGTACTTTATTGCAGTAATTCTCCATGATGTTATCCGGAACATGTTGGAACACATAGGCGAATTCCAGCATCTCAAACTGGAGAGCCCGATCCTTCATACCAAATCGGCGAGCCAGTTGACGCGTATCTAGACATTCCTGATAGGCCTCGCGCAGCGACTTCGGTTCATGCTTCATTTTGCTGATCCAGAACCGTGGTGCAGATGCTCGCTTAGCTTCCTGTGCTGCAAGAACATCACTGAACCGATTTAGCAGGAATGCTGATAATTCTTCTCCATAATCCCGCCCTGTTGGACAGGTATAGATGGATAATATGCCATCTTCGATCTGAAAATGCTGCGAGGCCGTGAATTGCATCAGTGGATTGTACTGCAACTCGCGATGGATCTGCTTCAGCAGCTTCCCTTCTGCAAAAACAGATGGCTCCAGCGTGATCAACACACATTGATAAGTCCCCTGGAACAAATGAACGCCTTTATTCTCGCTAAGTTTGGTGAGTTCATCTACCGTCATTTTGTTATCTAGATATTGGGTTAACAGCGTGCGCATCTCATCCTGAACCGTGGGGTTAATGTGTTCTCGATAGGTCATATCCATATAGAAGGCCAGGACATCCGCAGCCTGCTGAAACAATTCTTCTTCAGCTCTAAGTGACAGCGCCGAGTCTGTAAAGACGAGTAAAAATCCGTATTCTTCATCATTCTGCTTGATAGGTACCCGGTGGCAACTTCCCTGATTCCATTTCACACGGTGCATGACGGATTTCCAGGGCCAACCCTGTACTACTGCATCTCCTGAAATGCCTTCACTTCCATACAGCACATGGCCGCGGGAGCCAATAACCGCAAGTGGATAATTTAACACGGTAGCAAGTTCGGCAAATACATTCCGATGCTGTTGCTGCTGCAATGCAAACTGCATCAATTTTTTCTGTTTTTGAACCACCTCGTGCAGTAAACGATTGCTGCGTTCATGTTCAGCCTTGAATAACGCATTCATTTGATCCGAAAATGTAAACTGGAACGGCAGTTCCAGCAGCGGCAACCGCAGTCGATCTGCTTCTTCGATAATTCCTTGCGGGATGGCCTGCCAGAAGCGGCCCAATTTAATGCCTAATCCGGCACAACCACGTTCGTTCAGACGGCGCATCAAACGAAGTGCATCGGTCTCGTTGTCTTTCATAATAAATGCGGTTGTGAACAGCAGTTCTCCGGATTTGATCCAATCCGCTATATCTGGAGCGTCCATGACGTTAACGGATTTCATCATCCGCGAAGTCCCTTCCCCACCTGCAACCAGTCTGGCCTCAGACAACGGGTACACCTGTAAAGCTTCTTTAACCGTAAGCTGCATGGACATTACCTCCCATATATATAACGCGTAGAGCAGTTTATATCCTTTATCCGGATCTAAGCAAAGGTGTAACACTTGATTTTAACCATTTTATTGAAATAAATCTTGAATGTTGTTAAGTATTATAACATCATTTTCTTTTGAATAGCTTACATGAAAAAAAATAAAACCCATCACACAATTGCAGCAATCGTTGCGCAACTGGCATAGGTTTTATTTTTCGAGTTGATACATGTTGAATTACAAACGGAAAGGATCAGATTCCCAATGTTTCGTGACTCAGCCACAATTTCATCCGGGACAGTACCTCTTTCATATTGAGCGGTTTGCTAATATAATCTGAGGCTCCTGCCGCTATACATTTATCACGATCTTCTTTCATGGCTTTGGCAGTCAAAGCAATAATAGGGAGCTGCTTGAGATTTAATCTCTCACGGATTTGGCGAGTGGTTTCATACCCATCCAACTCTGGCATCATGATATCCATCAAGATAATATCCGGATTCGCTTCTCCGCTCTCTAACATCTCCAGACACTCGTAGCCATTCTGAGCTGTAATCACCTTCATGTCATACTGTTCAAGGGCATTGGCCAAGGCATATACATTTCGAATATCATCATCGACAACAAGAACCTGGCGGCCATTCAATAATGATTCTTCAAGTGGAGTCAGAAACATCTCGACGTTTGTTGAATTCTCACCTGAAGCTTTGTTGGTTTCAGGAGCAGTCACGGCAACCTCGTTCAAGAACAATCTGGAGTTTTGCACAACCTCAGGCTCTTCCCTTCTAAGCGGGAGGAATAGGGTAAAGACACTTCCTTGTCCTTCACGACTTGTTGCCGAGATTGATCCTCCCAACAGATTGGCAAGGGATTGAGAGATCGACAGTCCCAGTCCGGTTCCCCCGTATTTTCGAGCTGTGGCCCCATCTGCCTGTTTGAAAGCATCAAAGATCTGCAGCAGTTTGTTGTCCGCAATGCCAATCCCGGTATCACTAACCGAGAAGGCTATAACATCCGTCTCTGCTCCGTTCGCTTCAGGATTGGACAGACTCACTCTGGAGATGGTTAAGGCTACTTCCCCTTCATTGGTAAACTTAAATGCATTGGAGAGCAAATTCCGTAAAATCTGGTGTAACCGCATCTCGTCGGAAACAATCGTTTCCGGCAGAGGACTTTGAAGCTGAATCCGGAAATCAATTCCTTTTTGCTCCGCCGTTTTCAGGAAATATTGATTCATCGCTTCCGGTAGGGTTCCAAGATAGACATCATCCAAATCCACTTCCATCTCCCCTGCCTCCACTTTGGAAAGGTCGAGAATGTCGTTAATCAGGTTCAAGAGGTCCTTACCTGATGCATGGATCACCGAAGCATATTTCTGTTCCTCACTATTTAAGTGCTGATGTTTGTTTTCAGCCAAAATCTCGGACAGAATCAGCATACTGTTCAGCGGGGTACGCAGTTCATGCGACATATTCGCCAGGAACTCAGACTTATAACCAGAGCTTGTCCGTAACTGATCGGCTACTTCTGCAAGTTCGCTAGCAGATGTCTCAGCCGCATTTTTCTGCATTTCCAGCCGCTCGTTCAACATGTGCAGTTCCTCTGTCTGCATATGTAATTCTTCCGTCTGGGACACCATCTCTTCGGTCTGTGCCTGCAGTTTCTCCGATTGTGTCTGTAATTCTTCATTCAACACCTGTGATTCATCATACAAATGCTGTAATTCCATGCGTGTTACGGTGGAATGAAGCGAGACACCGAAGATTTCTATGAGTTCGGTTAACAGCTTTGTTTCCTTTGGTTCGATCTGCTTCATGGAAGCCAGTTCGATTACAGCTATTGTTTTACCTTCAAATACCACCGGAGCTACCGTGAGTGATGCAGCTGACGCATCACCAAGTCCCGATGAGATGCGAATATAATTTTGAGGCAAGTCGTTCATCTGCAAAACTCGCTTCTCAATCGCACTCTGACCGACTAATCCTTCGCCCGGTGCAACGGATACTTTACCGAGGGAACGCTCTTTCTCTCCATCTGCCGCATACGCAGCTACACGAATGAGACGATTCTCTTTCATTGCATATAACACGCCATAAGGGGCTTCCAGCAGGATCGCGACTTGGTTTAGGAACAACCGTGACAGCCCCTCCAAACTTGTAGGGTTCTGCAGGAGTGTAGCTATGCTGGCAACCCGATCCTTAAGTCGATTCTGTTCCTGTACCGTGTCCAGCAATAAGTTCGTCTCTTTACCTAAATCACCGACCTCATCTTGCGTACGGACAATAATACGCTGTGTGAGATTGCCGCCTTGAGATATGTCGCTGATGGTATGTTTGACTTCACGAAGAGTTTTGACGATATTGCCCGAAATGACTAGCGCTGCGGCTACAGATAGTCCGGCAACGGCAGCCCAAAGGGTATACATAATAGTAAGCAATGTGGAGCTTCGTGCTGCGAGCTCGGTCACCCGGCTTTCCGTCAGTCGCAACTCTGTATTGCGGAAGTTCTCGAACTCGGATCTTAACAGATCAATTTCACTTTTCCCTGGATCGGCATGGAAAAATTCAATGACTTTCTCCTGATCTCCTTGTCTCTTTAGGGCCACCGAGGCTGAACCGGCAACATCAATCCAGCGGACAATATGAGTTTTGATGGTTTCCAGAGTCATCTGCTGGGATGGGTTATCACTAACAAGCTCATACAGTTCGGCATAATTGGAGTTCCACTGGGTAAGCGCTTGATTGTATGGCTCCAAATAACTTTCTTCCCCGGTGATCATGAATCCCCGCTGTCCTGTTTCCATATTCAGAACATTTTTCTCAATTGCATTGGTCAGGTTATGCACTTCCAGGTCGTGGTGGCTTATAAAATCGATTTCCTTCTGCGATGCATCAATTTGGGCAGATAACACCAGCAAAACGGCACCAAATAACAACACAACCATTAGATAGCCCAATAAAATTTTGGAGCGTATCGTGAATCTTCTCTTTTTCGACAACGCAGAAACCTCCAATGAAATAAACAATTCCGATCAATAAAAAAAACAGTCGCATATGTAGTTTATATGTATACGTATATACTGACAAGCATTAGTTCAAAGACCTCATGAGCTAAAAAGCGACCTGCGTATGCAGGTCGCTTTTTTATTGGAATGAAGTTCGCATGATAATGACTGATTAGGCTTTCGGTGCAATCATTTTCGCTGGATCAACATACTGATCGAATTGCTCTTCCGTAAGCAGACCGGTCTGCAATGTTGCTTCTTTCAGAGACAGTCCTTCCTTATGCGCGAGCTTGGCAATTTTAGCTGCATTCTCATAACCGATATGCGGATTAAGGGCGGTAACCAACATAAGCGAGTTATTCAAATTGTGTTCAATCTGACCGAGGTTCGGCTCAATGCCCACCGCACATTTATCATTGAATGCAACGATGGAGTCCGCAAGAAGCTGAACAGATTGCAGGAAATTGTAGATAATAACCGGTTTGAACACATTCAACTCGAAGTTACCCTGACTTGCCGCGAAGCCAATCGCCGCATCGTTCCCCATTACTTGCGTAACCACCATGGTCATCGCCTCGCTCTGGGTTGGATTCACTTTACCCGGCATAATGGAACTGCCCGGTTCGTTCTCCGGAATACGAATCTCTCCCAGACCACTGCGTGGGCCACTAGCCAGCCAGCGAACATCATTGGCAATTTTCATCAAGTCAGCTGCAAGCGCTTTAACTGCACCGTGAGCATAGACCACTTCATCATGACTTGTAAGTGCGTGGAATTTGTTAGGTGCAGATACGAAATCCTTGCCTGTATGCTTGCCAATTTCCTTGGCAGTATAATCACCAAAGTCAGGATGTGCATTAATTCCGGTTCCCACAGCTGTACCACCAATTGCGAGTTCTTTCATATAATTCACACTATCGCGGATCATACGTTCACTCTTATCGAGCATCGCTTCCCAGCCGCTGATTTCCTGACCGAGTGTAATTGGCGTTGCATCCTGAAGATGAGTACGTCCAATTTTGATAATATCTTTGAATTTTTCCGATTTGTCTGCAAAAGTGGATTTCAGCACCGCGATTGCCGGCAAGAGTTGATCTTCAACAGCAAGTACTCCTGCAACATGCAGAGCCGTTGGGAATGTATCATTGGAGCTTTGGGACATGTTTACATCATCATTCGGATGCAGACGTTCTTCCTTGCCCTTTTGTTCCAGCAGCTGGTTACCCAGATTGGCAATGACCTCGTTTACATTCATGTTGGACTGTGTTCCGCTACCCGTCTGCCATACCACGAGCGGGAAATGATCATCAATGCGACCTGCAATAATTTCATCTGCGGCATAAGCAATTGCATCGGCTTTGGCAGCGGACAATTTACCTAATTTATGGTTACTGGCAGCAGCGCTTTTTTTCAAAATGGCAAGAGCACGTACAACTTCCATCGGCATATGCTCGCGACCAATCGGAAAATTCTCCTTGCTGCGCTGCGTTTGAGCTCCCCACAGCCTGTCGGCTGGTACTTTCATTTCACCTAACGTATCTCTCTCAATGCGGTATTCCACTTGCTTTTCCTCCTCCAAAAAGATGGTTTGGGCTCTACAAAAATACGTATACATTCTTTTCTTCACAGCATCTTGCATTGAGTGATTCCAAAGTGAACTTTGGCATTTATGCAAAATGCTCTTATGAGCAAAGCTTGTGTATCTTGTCATATTATACATGATTGCCTGTCCGATTTTCACCTTTTCGACAAAAATGTAAGCGTGACGCAAAGTGTTTGAGTATTTATTTTTGCGCTTTGATCGGATAAAGACGGCTGGTTTGCTCAAATAATTCCCCTGGCTCAAGACCGATCAGACCGATCTCTTCAGCAGGAATACCTTGTACATTCGGGGCGTTAACAAGGTTCATCTGTGGTTCAGGACAGAAGAAGCCACCCGACATGTTGTTATTCCAGATCATCCAGTGCTTGTAGGACGTGCCGACATCATATACCAGCTTGTCTCCAGTACGATGATCAGTAAGTTCCATATAGTTACGCCCATTCTGCGGTTCTGCCGTGTAATGGTTGTCCATGGCTGCAAAAAACGGACTAACACCTTCACCCTTTAATTGCTCTTCCTCTGGTGTAAGCGGTTGAAATTGTCCCGTAGGCAAAGAACGTTCATTTAATTCACGACGCTGACCAATCGTTATTTTGGCCGTGTAATCGGATGCCTGGCTTTCCGGTGCAAAAGGTACGCTAATGGCTGTATGGAATGCGAACAGGTTCGGCATACGTTCCTTCCCGTTATTGCTGACATTCAATTGTTGCTGAAGTCCCAGACTACTTAGCGAGTAACGGAGTGTCACTGTGAAAGTGAATGGCAGGTATTTGTAGAACTCATGTCCTTCCTTCACTTCCTGACTAAGCACAACATAACTTTCTAGCTCGTTAGATCCGTAGCCTTCAACCTTCCATTCGGCATCATGCAGAAATCCGTGCAGATGGTTACCTGTAGCCGGTTCGTTCACAGGTAATTGATAGATTTCACCACTCCATGGGAACCGACCATCCTCATAACGATTTGGTGGGGAAAGAATCGGAATACCGTATACGGCAGGTGCTGCCATAAATTCGTCCATATGTTCCTGGTCCGGCTCACGCAAATAACGGAATCCCTGCTCTGTATCACGGAAAGCGACAAGGTTGGCACCCACGCTCGGAATAACTGCCGCTTCGAATTGATTAAAACGAAGCCAGACGGCTGGTATACCACCAAATTGTTCTTCGAAAGCTGCATTTTGCTGTGTCATCGTTATATGTACCTCCTGCATACTAAGGTTATATTATACGGCTCGACTATATCATGACCGGGCACAAAATACCAATCTATGATAGAGAACAAATTCATGATGGAACAACAAAAAAGACAGCTACGATGCTCCGTGGCTGTCTCCATCCCCTTATGCTGCCGTAATGGAATCATTCCAGATTTCAATGGAATACCCATGTATGGCATCTGCTATATTAATCCACATACTTGCCGTGATCCGGAACGGCGGTCTGTTCAAAATCAAGATCGAGTCGCTCCAGCGAATCTCTCAGCATTTCTCCGGTTAAGGAATGTCCGTGCCCGGTAATAGCAACTATGGGCTGCAGTCGACGAATATGCTGAACTGAGCGATGAGCCGCTTCCCAATCCGTCGTGAAATACGCGGGTGGACCGTGCAACTGTTTGTCCTGAAGCAGCACACTCCAGAGCGATTCCTGTTTCACAGTGACGATCGCGTCTCCCGCAATCAGTGTACGGTCTTCTTTTCGAAATAGCGACACATGGCCCGGTGTATGACCTGGTGTATGCAGCCATTCCCAGCCAGAAACACCTGGGATGGAATGATTATCCGGCAGACTGAATATCCGATCATCCAGATTAATAGCTTCATTAGGGTAAGCAAATGACAGCCGTGCCATCAAACCGCCACCAACAGTTGGGTCGGCCGGAGGATAATCCTTCACACCTGTCAAATAAGGCAGTTCCAGCGGGTGTGCGTACACCGGGACGCCCCAGAATTGTTCCAGTTCGATGACGGTCCCGACGTGATCAAAATGACCATGTGTCAAAATAATCGCAGACGGTGGACCAGGAAAGCGTTCAGTTGCAACATGAAGAATCTGATCAGTGAAACTTGCCATTCCAGTGTCCACGAGTACCCAGTTCCTGCTTCCAGGCTCCCCGATGAACACAACATTAACGAACAGTGTACGCAGACTGAGGATATCGTGTGCGACTTCTTCAAGTCCCGTCATTCCTGCTGTAATCAGATTGTCAGATGCCATTCACGGTTACCTCCCATTCAGGCGGATTGTCTCTCTGGTTCCATTCATCTGTCATAGACTTCCCTTTTCTGGATTAACTATTCTTTATTTCCAAATAAAATAGACGATGGACGCCCTGTTTCAGGCATACACCGTCTAGTATAATCAGCTTCATTCCATATTAGAACAAGAACCTCTCGGTCCGATTATGCAGGGTAAGCGTCCAGTGCCGCATCAAGCAGCTGATTGTACATATCGTCATCGTTTTCCAGCAGCTCGTCCATACGCAGCAATTCATCTTCATCACCGGATTGTTCAGTGAAATGCAGACTATAATCCCAATCCTTGCCGTTCTTGCTCATAAACGTAATCTCATAAACGGACTTTTCGCCTTCTGCACGAAAAACGGTATTTCCCACAAAATTCTTTTCATCTTCACGACGCATCTCTGCACGAATAATCTCAATATTCACAATCGTTCTCTCCTTTAAACTCTCATCAGTTGCAGGTCTCCACAATTTATGGTAAACCTAGTTTGGTAATTATTATTGGTTAATTGTACAATATATATCGTAGCAACGTATACCTTATTCCATGAGGGAACCTAACTGACTCCTTACATACCTGTAATGAGGACTATAATAACAAACAGCTACGACATTATACCAAATTGGAGGAAAAAATAGCATGAACAATTTTGAAACGAATCTACAACAATATGCCGAACTGGCTGTCAAAGTCGGTGTCAATGTCCATCCTGGGCAGACTCTCGTCGTGAATGCACCAATCTCGGCAGCACATTTTGTACGCCTGATCGTCAAAGCGGCTTATGGCACAGGTGCCAAGCTGGTCAAAGTAAACTGGAGCGATGAGGTGATTACACGTCTCCATTATGATCTCGCACCAGAGGAATCCTTCTCCATTGAACCAAAATGGTTTGCAGGAGAAATGACCGAACTCGTAGAAGAAGGTGCCGCCATTCTGCATGTGATCGCAGAAAATCCGGACCTGCTTGCAGGTGTTCCTCAGGAACGGATCGTGACTAGTCAGAAGGTTCGTGGTAAAGCGATGGAGAAATATCGTTCCTATCAGATGGCAGACAAATTCAGCTGGTCCATTGTGGCAGTTCCTTCCCCTGAATGGGCAGCCAAAGTATTCCCTGATCTTCCAGCCGAGCAACAAATTGATAAATTGTGGGATGTCATCTTCAAAACCGTTCGCATTGGTGAGCAGGATGCTGTCGCTGAATGGAAAACGCATTTGCTGAATCTCGACTCCCGTGCTGATCTGCTTAACGAGAAGAAATACAAAAAGCTTCACTATACTGCCCCAGGTACAGACTTGACTATCGAGCTTCCTGAAGGTCATCTGTGGGTTTCCGGTGGCAGTATTAATGAGCAGGGACATGTCTTCGTTGCCAATATGCCTACAGAGGAAGTTTTCACTGCTCCACTGAAAACTGGAGTTAACGGTACAGTTCGCAGCACCAAGCCACTGAGTTATGGCGGCAACCTGATCGACGGCTTCTCCCTCACTTTCGAAAATGGTCGAATTGTCGATTATACTGCTGAACAAGGACTTGATTCATTGAAAAGTTTGATCGAAATGGATGAAGGCGCACATTATTTGGGTGAAGTAGCTCTCGTTCCACATCAATCGCCGATTTCAGATACGAATATTTTGTTCTACAACACCCTCTTTGATGAAAATGCATCTAACCATTTGGCTATCGGTAACGCCTATGCCTTCTGCCTGGAAGGCGGCAAAACGATGTCCAAAGAGGAATTGATCAGCCATGGCATGAACTCCAGTCTAACTCATGTGGATTTCATGATTGGATCAGGAGAAATGAACATTCACGGTGTCACTTCCGAAGGTAGCGAAGAGCCAATCTTCTTGCAAGGCAACTGGGCTTTCTAATTTAAAATAGTGTAAATGAGAGAGAGGGTCACTCCTCTCTTTTCCTGCGTATGCGGGGCATTCATGATATGGAGGAACTTGATATGTTGAGTTTTGAACAAAAACTGGATCGTTATGCTGAACTGGCCGTAAAAGTCGGAGCCAACGTTCAGCCCGGGCAAATCTTCGTTATTAGCGCGATGATTGATACAGCTGAATTTGTGCGTTTGTTGGTGCGCAAAGGCTACGAGGCCGGAGCAAAGAAAGTTATCGTCAAATATGGAGACGAAACTGTCAATCGGCTGCGCTTTGAAATGGCGCCTGAGGATTCCTTCCAAGATCCGCCGAAATGGCATGCTGCTGAGCTTGAGGAGCTGGCAGCGAACAATGCTTCGTTCTTGACCGTATTGTCATCCAGCCCGGACCTGTTGAAAGGCATCGATCCAGAACGCATTTCCACCCATCAGCGTACATATGGTCAGGCGATGTCCAAATATCGTCAGTACCAGCAGGCCGACAAAATGAGCTGGACAGGAGTAGCTTGTCCTTCGCCGGATTGGGCCGCCAAAGTATTCCCTGACCTTCCCCCTGCTGAGCAGATGAAACAGCTCTGGGATGCCATTTTTGCTGCTGTAAGAGCTGATCTGGAAGATCCTGTAGCGGCTTGGGAGCAACATATTGAGCGTTTGGAGCACAAAGCAGTTGCCCTGAACAGCAAAAAATATAAATCTCTACATTTTGTTTCTCCGGGAACTGACCTTACCGTTGATCTTCCTGAAGGGCACATTTGGGCGCAAGCAGGCAGCATTAACGAACAAGGCACCCGTTTTGTGGCCAATATCCCGACAGAGGAAGTGTTCACAGCACCAGCCAAATTTGGGGTGAACGGTAAAGTGTCTAGCACCAAACCACTCAGTTATGGCGGAAGTATCATTGATCGCTTCTCTCTTACGTTTGAAAAAGGACGCATCATTGATTTCCATGCTGAAGAAGGTCAGGATACACTAGAAAGACTCATCAATATGGATGAAGGTTCCCATTATCTCGGCGAAGTCGCTCTGGTGCCCTTCCACTCTCCAATCTCGGAAAGTGGTATTCTCTATTACACAACGTTATATGATGAGAATGCTTCATGTCACCTCGCAATCGGCAGTTCCTATGCCTTCAATATCGATGGTGGCAAAACCATGTCAACCGAAGAGCTTGCAGCTCGCGGCATGAACTCCAGCATTACTCACGTGGACTTCATGATGGGATCACCCGAAACGAATATTTATGGCGTGACAGCGAATGGTGAGCGTGAAGCCATCTTCCTTAACGGTGACTGGGCTTTCTAAGCCATTTGTATCAGTTATTCTACGATTATTAAATAACTCATAGAGGCTGCCCTACTAACCATGATTTACTGGTTAATAGGGCAGCCTCTAACTATTTTCGCTATACTTTTTCTACTTCTGTCGGACTAACCTCCCATTGTATCGCTTCCATATAATGTTGTAAAATGAAATGATACCAATGTTTGTGGATTGTTCACCAGAAAGGAGAACATCATGGCCAATCGGCTCCAATTACTCTTAGCCTCAGATTTCCATAATTTGGGCCCACAGCTTCAAGAAGAAGTGTACTACGAATACTATAATATGGTACATGGTCTCATCGTTTACATCATCAAAGAACGTGCAGCTGCAGAAGATATCATTCAGGAAGCTTTTATTAAAATTATTAAAAACAAACCTCTCTTCGACAACGAAGTCAAACTGAAAGCATGGCTGAAGGTTGTCACACGGAATACCGCCATTAATTATCTAAGAAAAAATAAAAATAACCGTAACCAACTGGATACGGATAGTGTTTTTATAGATATGGAGACAATTAATCAAACGGCCGCTTCCGTGGAGAGCACGGTGGAGACTCAAATGATGCAGGAATCCATCGAATTCTATCTGGAACAGCTTAAGCCGGAATACCGTGTACTTGTGGAGCTACGCTGGAAAGAGGGTCTTTCCTATCGGGAAATGGCCGATCTGCTTGATACATCCGAAGAAATTGTGAAGCAACGTTTGTTCAGAGCCCGCGGAAGTATCAAAAAGAAATTACATAAGGAATGGGGTGGAAGTATTGAGCAAAGGCAAGTCCGATAAGCATATTGATTCATTCGATTCAGAGCTGAAAGACGATTTTTTCGATGCCGCGTTTGATATGGCTTTTGACGAAGCCTTCCATCAGGCTGCATCTGCCACCCCTGCTTCCAACACCGAACCTATGCGTCAATCCTGGCTCCGAGTTCAAAAGGAAATTGCCCGGGTTGGCGCACGCAAGAAAAGAATGCGCACCATACGTTTATCTGTTATTGTTGCTGCGTCCGTGACCATCGGCGCCGTCATCTTCAGTATGCCCACTGGGACACAAGCCGTCTCCCCTTTTGTACAATCGATCAAGGAATGGGGCAATGGGATGAAATCCATTGTTATTGAGGATCGTACCACCCAACTAGGCGCCGATCCGTCGACTGCCAAGACGCCTCCACCTCCTGAGCGAGGTATCAATGAGGCTCCCACTTTTTCCAGTAGGGATGAAACACCTGAAGAAGAAGATGAAGAGATTAAACTCCCCTTCTATGAGGAGTCACACATGCTTGAACCAATTATAGTAACAAAGGATATCGCACGATCGGGATTTAAGGGCGACTTTCTGCTGTCAAAAGCCATACCGAAGCGGTTTACAAAGATTAAATATGAACTTATGCTGGACACCCTCTATCCCGTCAATCCGGAAGATTATTATGAATCTCAACGAATGAGGGTTCGTTATAGCGGCGAAGGCAAAAATGGTGAAGAAGAAGTCATTCAGTTTGATTATGCATATGTTTCGCCTGGTCAGGTCATAGAGGGGCCCATGCTTCGCGAAACAAGTATCGTCAAATTGGCTGATGGCAGCGATGCATTTATGTACCTCGGCCCCCCCTATAATACCTTTCAATGGATGATGGGTTCTGTCAACATGAGCTTATTCGGAACCATCTCGGAAGAAGAGATGACTGCCATTGCCAATGACCTGCAGGAACAAAAATTTCCAGGTAGTACTCGCAAGTAAATTAAAACAATACGTTGCTTGAAATATGTGTTGACGACTCAGGCTTGACCCCATCGTCCGCCGTGTGAAGACTTACTACTCGATAGTAATATCCGGTTATAACGGTCCAGCTCGATTGGGCATTAAGGGTCTGCGTTTGCGTTTTCTTCTTGGAACCGGATTGATAGAGTATCCAGGCTGATCCCGTCCAGCGCTCAAGTCGATAATCGACTTGCAATGATTTCATTTCCGAGAAGGTCGTTGTCGTTGTATTTACAATCGCAGTCAGTCCACCTCCAGGTGTAACCGTCCCCACTGCCTGATAAATATATTTCGGGGAAGTCAGTGCATGAATACTTGGTTCCAAAGGCGGTGGTGGTGGAGTAAGCGCGTGAGGCTTGATGCTTGGACTGGCGACAGCTACCCCGGCGGTTGGTATGGAAAGAATTATGGGAGCCGATAGTGCTGCAACAATCATGACTTTCAGCATGGACGTTATTCTTATTTTTCGCATGTGTATCCACCCTTCATTTTCCAAATTTGATTTTGTGTAAATATTAAACGGATGTAGTGGTTAGAAGGTTTCAAAAAAATAAAAGACGCTCCGACTTACATGTCGGCAGCGTCTTTTGGTACTTTGATACTTCTTCGAATGAACACATACAGAATGGATGAAACCTAAATAATTCCATTACGTATCCATAAGATACCGTTGATATGAAATTACTCTCACATGCTTCAGACCAAATGACAGGCTACAAAATGATCCGATCCAACGTTCCGATACGCTGGAATTTGCTGCTTGCAGATATCTTCTGCCCATGGACAACGTGTATGGAACTTGCAGCCTGTTGGCGGATTCACCGGACTGGGGATATCCCCTTTAAGAACAATGCGTTCCCGTTTCAATTTGGGAATCGGCACAGGTACAGCTGATAGCAAGGCTTTCGTATACGGATGTAATGGATTGCCGAATAAGTCATCTCTGGAAGCCGTCTCGACCATGGAGCCCAGATACATTACGCCAATACGGTCACACAGATGTTCCACCACACTCAGATCATGCGAAATAAACAAGTAAGCAAGACCTCGCTCTTGCTGAAGCCGTCTGAACAGGTTGATAATCTGAGCCTGAATGGACACGTCCAGTGCAGATACCGGTTCATCTGCAATAATCAGTTTTGGATTCAAGATCAAAGCTCGTGCAATCCCAATCCGCTGTCGCTGTCCACCAGAGAATTCATGGGGAAAACGATCAATATGATAAGCTGATAATCCACAGGCTCCGAGTACCTCCTTGACGAGATCACGCACCTCGCTTGCGGTCGCCAACCCGTGATCCAATACAGCCTCCCCGATCGCATCACCAATGCGTATGCGCGGATTCAGTGAACTGTAGGGGTCCTGGAAAATAAGTTGAAGCTGTGGACGGATCTTCCGTACTTCCTGCATAGACAAATGATGCAAGTCTACACCTTGAAAACGAATCTGTCCCTCCGTTTTCTCCGTTAAGCGTACGATCGTTCTGCCAACGGTGCTCTTGCCACTTCCGGATTCACCCACTAATCCAAACGTCTCGCCTTCATGGATTGTGATGCTGATATCATCGACTGCTTTCACATGGGCTACTGTACGATTCAATAAGCCTTTGCGCACAGGAAAATAGGTTTTGAGATGTTCGATTTCCAATAGAGGTTCAGACATGACTCAACGCCTCCTCATACAGCCAGAACGCAGCCTTCTGTCCGGGCCCAAGCTGCTTCAGCGTAGGCATTTGCGTGGTGCATATCGACATACAGTGCTCACAACGGTCAGCAAAATGACAAGAATCTTTTAAGGACAGTGGATCAGGTACATGTCCGGGTATTGAATACAATTCATCCTGCCGTTGATTGATAATTGGCTTGGAGCGTAGTAATCCTTGGGTATATGGATGTTTGGGAGATTCAAATAATTGCACAACTTCCCCCTCTTCCACTACTTTACCTGCATACATCACAACGACATAATCCGCCATTTCGGCTACAACGCCAAGGTCATGCGTAATCATCAGAATGGAAGTTCCTGACTGGGACTTAATGTGTTGTAGCATATCCAGTATCTGCGCTTGAATGGTCACATCCAGTGCGGTGGTTGGTTCATCTGCGATTAACAGTTTCGGGTTACATGAGATGGCAATGGCAATCATAATGCGCTGCAGCATGCCTCCACTCAGCTCGTGTGGATAGCTGTTTGCAATCTGTTCCGGACGTGAAATACCAACTTCGGAGATAAGTTCAACCGCTCGTGCGCGAGCCTGCTTTTTACTCATTTTCAAGTGTACAATCAGCGGCTCCATCAATTGCTCACCGATCTTAAGCACGGGATTCAACGAGGACATCGGCTCCTGAAAGATCATGGATATATCGTTGCCCCGGATGGCACGTAATGAGGATTTACTTTCACGGAGCAGATCCCGTCCACCAAAACGGATTGCACCGCCTACCACCTTGCCTGCCGGTTCCTCGATCAAACCCATAATCGACATGGCGGTTACACTTTTGCCGCAGCCCGATTCACCAACGATACACACCGTCTCCCCTTCTCGTACATTCAGGCTTACGCCGTCCACGGCTTTGACATGGCCTTCTTCCGAGTAAAAATGAGTCTCCAATTGTTCAATTTCAATCATATTTTGCATGAGGCGTGCTCACCTTCTCTTCTGTTTGGGATCTAATACGTCTCGAAGTCCATCACCAAATATGTTAATGGCAATAACGGTCACGAAAATGGACAGCCCTGGCGGAATCCATAACCACGGGTGCTGCTGAAAATCAATCATGTTGTTGGCCGCATCGATCATATTGCCCCATGTAGGCGTTGGCGGCATGACACCTAGTCCAAAAAAGCTGAGTACCGATTCGCTGAGAATGGACCCTCCGATATTCAGAGTCGCCATGACGATGAGAAGTGGAACGATATTGGGCAAAAGATGATGAAACAGTTTGCGACGGTCACGCAGGCCAAGAACAACTGCAGCCTGCATGAATTCCCGCTCCCGCAAGCTCAACATCTGTCCTCGCACCATTCGGGCCATACCAGGCCAGTTGACAAAGCTGAGCATCAGCATGACGATATACATTCTGGAATCCGGCGGAACTTTCCAATCCGATAACAACGCGCCGAAAATGAACAGCAGCGGCAGTCCCGGGATCGTAAGCAGCAAATCGGCAATCCGCATAATGACCTGATCAACAATGCCGCGATAATATCCGGCGATGGCTCCAAGCAAGGAGCCGATAAATACGGATAGAACCATGGAAGCCAAACCAACAGTGAGCGAGATACGACCTGCCATCAGCACACGGGTAAGCACATCCCTGCCGAGCGCATCCGTACCAAGCCAGTGATGAATGCCAGGACCTTGTTTCATTGCTGTCATATTGATCTTGTTATCGGTATATGGTGAGAACAGCGGTCCAATGAAACAAGCTACAAACATCAACAAAACCACGATGAATCCGCCAACAGCAAGTCTGTTCTTGAGCAGTCTTCGGATCGACAATTTCCATAAAGAAGACTTGGCCGGAACCTTTAAAGGTAATGCAGCTTCTGTGGCATTTCTCGTTACAGACGATGAAGAGATTGTCATGTTTATAGCCCCCTTATTGCAAACGGACACGCGGATCTGCGATGTGATAGAGCACATCGGACAGCAGCGTTCCAATGACGGTCAGGATGGCGATAAACATCGTAAAGCCCATCAGCAGTGGATAATCCCGCAGTGAGAAGGACTGCATATATAACTGACCGATACCGGGCCAACTGAATATTTTCTCAATAATCAGTGAACCACCGAATAAGGACGGCAGCTCGAATCCAATCAGTGTTATCGCAGGCAGCAGAGCATTGCGCAAGGCATGGGTGTATAACACTTTGCTTTCTTTTAAACCTTTGGCTCGTGCTGTCCGAATATAATCCTGCTTGATCACATCAATCATGTTGCTGCGAAAGTAACGGGTAAGTGAGCCTACCCCAAGCAGAGTCATCACAATTACAGGCAAGGTCATATGTTGAATCACCTCTTTGACATAGGCCAGACCGGTAGCATTACTTCCTGTAGTCATCATGCCGCCTGGAGGCAACCATTTTAGGTCAACCGCCAGCAGTTTGATCAAAAACAATCCGATAAAGAAAGATGGCACGGACATGGCTGCAAATATGCCTATCATCACGAAAGTATCGAACCACGAATACTGCTTATAAGCAGCAATCACACCGATAATAACCGCGATGAACCAGGTCAGGAACGTGGACACCGCAGCTAACAGGAATGAATTCCAGATATATTCGTTGAACAGCGCGAGCACAGGCTTTTGTTGTGCCAATGAATATCCGAAGTCCCCGTGTACAGCATTTTTCATCCAGATGAGATACCGTTCGATAACAGGCTTGTCCAGTCCATACAATTCTCGCAGCTCGGCCTTGCGCTCTGGACTCAGCTTAATGTTGCTGGAGATGTAGTCGCCAGGGGTAAGTGCATACAGGCTGAATATCAGAACGGAAGCGGCCAGCAAAATAAGAACCATGTATGTCATCCGTTTCACAATGTAAGTGCTCATATCAGGCTCCTTATCAATGCGTCCCCTGCATCTGCGACATCGCAAACACAAGGGACGTTTTGTTTATTTCGGTATTGATGTTACTTGATTCATAAAACCGCTTATTTCAAAGACCATTCCGGCAAGCTGGTTGCAATCCCGCGGTATGGACTGACAGAGAGCCCATCGATCCGACCGTTATAGGCATAAACTGTTTTTTTGTAACTGGTAAAAATGACAGGCAGCTCATCATTGAGCAATTGGTACAGCTCTTTGTATACTGCCTTACGCTCCTCAATGTCAGTCGTAGCCAGTCCTTTGTTGTACAGCTCTTTCACTTTGGGATTGTCGTACCCTTTCAGCTCACCATCTACAAATTGCAGCACACCGTCTGAAGGATCTGTTAACATCGGGGTGGAGAAGGAAGCCACGTCGTAATCTCCGCCCTCCACTTTGGATACAAGTGAGTTGAAATCGGCAAACACTTCAGGCTGGAACTGCACACCAATCGCTTCGAAGTTTTCTTTGGCTACAGCAATGAAGATATCCGTGGCCGGACTTTTCGTTCCGAGGAAATGCAGGGACAACTTCTTCCCGTTTTTCTCGCGGATGCCATCCGCTCCAGGCACCCAGCCTGCATCATCCAACAATTGATTCGCTTTGTCCGGATCATAGGCGTATGGATTAATGCCGTCTTCCGTATAAGACCATGAAATTGGTGAAGTCGGAATGTTGGCAACAGCGCCTGCCCCTTGGTTGGCGTCCACATAGATGGACTGACGATCCAGGCCATAGGTAATGGCTTGCCGTACTTCTTTTTCCTGAAGTTGTTCATGCTCCAGATTAAGCTGTAAATATCCGTATGTACTTGGTGTGTAAGGCAGAAGGTTGAGGTATGGGATGTTTTTCAGCTTATCAATATTCTCCTGGGTAGCCGTGAACGAAGTGAAGTCGATCTCTCCGGTCTCAATAAACTGCCAGGTGTCTCCTTCCGATGTTTTATATATGAAGTGCTCCGTTTTCGGTTTGCCCTTGTAGTAGAATTCGTTGGCAACGAATCGTACTTCCTGACCCGGAATGAACTTTTCAAGTTTGTAAGGGCCATTGCCTACAGGTGCTGCATGAAGATTTTTAATGTATTCAAGCTTTCCAAATAGATAGTCTTTGCCGTAGTAGGCTTTGGACAACACCTCTGAGCCCAATGTAAGCAGAGCAGTTGCGTTTGGTTGTTCCAGCGTGACCGAGATCGTTAACGGATCAATGACTTGAATACCCTCAATGTGATCTGCCTTTCCTTCGGTATACGCTTTGCCGCCTTTTACCTTGGTGGAGAAAATATCAAATCCCCCGTCATACGACTTATCATGCAGAATGGTCCATGTAAAAGCGACATCCTCTGCGGTGAGCGGCGAGCCGTCACTGAACTTGGAATCTTTTCTCAGATGAAACGTGTATGTACGCTGATCCTCGGACACATCCCAGCTTTCAGCGAGATCAGGAACAGGTAAACCTTTCTCATCTACGGTCACTAGTGAAGCAAATAACAATGAAGCAACGTTGCCATCATATCCACTCTGATGGAAGTACGGTGTGAAAGCCCCACTGGGATCCGTAAGTCCCACAATCACCGTATCCGTTCGTTTTTTTGCCGTCTCAGGTAATTGATTCAGGTCCGTTGCCTGAAAGGGTGCATCCAGTGCTGCTGAAACCGGAGTCGCTTGTGTGCCCGAATTTGTTGTCCCGCTTCCAGCAGTAGTAGTCTCTGCTCCCCCACCTCCAGCACATGCCGATAACACAATTGCACTACTGATGATTAACGATGCCACAGATAAACCTTTCATTCTCATAAAATCCTCCCCAATTCGTAAATAATCCATATTTTTCTCGCTCAGCCGTTCCTAATTCCCGAGTAATCCAGAATATATATAATTCCTATGAAATTAGTAAGGTATAAGTTCGATAAGCCCTATTATAAGAACCGCATTTGGTTCTGTAAATAGAGAACCACAAAAAAATATTTATATTAAACCCATTAATATCCACTTTAAAGCGATAAAATAGCCGTATGTTTTGCGCGGATTTCCTGAATAAATTTCAGTTCGGCCACAACAAACATACGGCTGTATCGAGGGAATACTTTTTTTCTAAAAACCACATTTTGATAAACGTTATTGCTCCAAATAATTCATGACATTCGGTAAAATTTGCTCCAGTGCATGAACACGAAGTGAATACTCAACCAGGCTCTCTCCTTCAAAATGCGCATAGACCAACCCTGCTCCACGAAGCTTGGACAGATGGTCATGAGTAATCCCTTTGGAAAGCTTCAAGTGACGAACAATTTCGATGAACGAACGTGGTCCCTGATGCAGAAAACGCATGATTTTCAGTCTATTCTTCTCTCCCAAGCTGCGAATCACACGCAAATGATGGGTCGGAATATATTCCTGGTCTCCCATATACAATCTGGAGGAATAATGGCACAGCAGAGTATCCCCAAAATGCAGGATGACATTTAGGGGCTGAAAATGAAATTGTGGCACAAGCAGCAGTCTATCCAGCCCCTTCATGTCCCGGAACATCAACCCGTTGGTCGCATCATCCAGTACCTCTTTCTGGGGAGATTGATTTAACTGTTCCTTACGGTTCAGAACCTCCTGGCGCAGATGTTGTAGGATTACGGGATCCAACAAGCGAAAATATTGCTCATTCCAGCCCGTTAGGACATAGGTCATATTGGTCTGGAAAGCAGCGATATCATCCGTATACGGGAAACTGTACCGACTAAAAATGTCATGAAGGTCAAGTACTGTTCGTTGGCTGAACCATTCAATAAAATCCTCTGGCTCCTCAGCTTCCACTCGCAAACAGACAAGCAGATACATCCATTTCCAATCATCATTCACGTTCATCTCTTGCAAGACAGCAGCAAGCTCAGGGGTTAGCTGCCTTTCTGTTTCTTGCGCCCAGGCTATGGATAAATCAATCTTTTTATGCGATTTTCGGCAAATATATGTATGCAAACTGGCCATGAATTCAAATACAGGCGTAAATCCAACCTCAATGCGATAGCTCAATCTCAACCTCTCCTATCTTGCAAAGTCGTTCCATTATACCCTGTTTGCAGCCGTGCATGCTACGATTATAGGGTAAACAAAAAGCCGCACAGTGGAATCATCCACCGTACGGCCTCCCTATAGACCGGGATCACCTGTCTCCAAAAATAATACTTTGGATTAGGCGCCCTCGCCTTCAACCATCAGATCAAGCTTAATCACATTCACACGTGAAATCCGCTTATGCTCGGTCTCTTGAATTACAAAGACATATCCATCATACTCTACCGACTGCCCTACTTCGGGTGGGATGGTCTCTACTCTGGAGTATAACCAACCACCAATCGTATCATAATCCGCCCGGTCCATATCCAGCCCAAAGCGCTCACTTACTTCTTCAATCAGCATGAGGCCGTCAATGGAGTATTCCATCTCATCCACTTTCTCAATCGCCGGACGCTCCTGGTCAAATTCATCCTGAATCTCGCCCACGATCTCTTCCATGATGTCTTCAAGCGTTACAAGCCCGGAGGTTCCTCCGTACTCATCAATCAGGATGGCAATCTGTGTCTTACTACGTTGCATCCGCTTGAGCAGGTCACTGATCGGAGTGGAATCGGGTACTGCGAGAATCGGCCGAATCACCGAAATGGTATCTGTAAGCTGAGATCGCATCAGGTCTTTAATGTGAATAAAACCGATAATATGGTCTTTGTCACCGTTATAAACCGGATAACGGGTACGCATGCTTTCACTGGCAATCTCCAGATTTTCCAGCATGGACTGATTGGCATTCAGGCAGATCATTTCCGTCCGCGGAATCATAATTTCACGGGCGGTTGTTGCCGTAAAATCAAATATATTATCAACAAGCGCCAATTCAGTATTATCAATTAAACCGCTCTTATTGCTTTCTTTCATCAGAATGCGTATTTCATCTTCACTATGCGCCGAGTCATGCTCCGAGGCCGGTGCCATGCGAAACACTCTCAGCAGGCTGTTCGCCATACCATTCAATGCCCATATAAAGGGATACATTAATTTGTAAAAGAACGTAAGCAGCGCCGCAGACCATAACGTGATCGTCTCTGATTTGCGGATAGCCATCGTCTTGGGAGCAAGTTCCCCGAGTACAATATGCAAAATCGTAATAATAACAAAAGCAATCGCAATGGAGATTCCGTGTACGTATACCGGACCCATTCCAAATGCAGTAAACATGGGCTCTAACAGATGAGCAATCGCCGGCTCTCCCAGCCACCCAAGTCCAAGTGAAGCAAGCGTTATGCCCAATTGGCACGCGGACAGATAAGCATCCAGGTTGCGTACAATATTGGAAGCATAAATCGCATTTTTATTACCCGTTTCCACTAATGCTTCAATCCGGCTGCCACGAACTTTGACCATCGCGAATTCTGCCGAGACAAAGAAACCATTCATCAATACAAGCAAAGCAATTAAAAATAAATTTAATATACTCGGTAAGGGGTCACTCAAATTATCTTCCTATTCGCCGTCATTCTTCGGCAAATAGGTCCACCTCCTTCGAAAATGTAGGATATTTGCCATTCTGCCGCTCATATGCAGTTTCAACTTCCCAATGCGTTCACCTCCACCTTCTTCTGTCGAATAACAAGGATATGCTTCTTTTATTATATAATTCTACACTACACAGTCAATCCGTGTCCTATGACAACGAAATGATGCATACAGGCTATTTCGTTAACAAATGTGCCGAATACGCCGTTTTTTTTACGTTTTACAAACAAATATATGCATCTTATTGCTTTCGGTTTAACTTTTCTCTTACGCTCCGTTAATCATTCAGCTATATACTTCCAAATAGAACAACAAATTGATCTCGGAGGTATGTTCATGAAAAGCCATCATGCTATGAAATGGAATGCTCTACTACTCAGCGCGGCTGTTGCAATTACAGCAGTGCCTTGGCAGGTCAATGCTGAACCCGTATCTGTTCAGCAACAGACGGCCCCTGCCGCATTTACCATTTTACCTATTGACCGCGCTCAAATTCTGGCAGGCCAAAAGCTCGATTTCCGGGTTGAGCTAAACGGTGCCAAGTTGAATTCGAAAGACATTAAAATCCAGGTTAATGGCTTGTCACCGGACAAATACTTTGGCAAGTCTGGAACGTGGACAAGCAGCACCGACCTGAGCACGGAATACACCATCCGGGATGTTGCCTTTAAAGAGAGTGATTCCATTGTGGTAACCGCCGAGACGACGGCTACAGGCAAGCGTACATATTCACGGGTCGTATACCAAGTGTTCGATCCTTCCAAAGACTCGGCAACACTGACAAACGGTGAGCAAGCCAAAAATGTCGTTCTGATGATTGGCGATGGCATGAGTGCCAATATTCGCACCGCCGCTCGTGTTGTATCCAAGGGTATTAACGAAGGTAAATTCAAGGGTTGGCTGGAGATGGAGCAAATGGATGCCATGGGCATGGTCACCACGTCCGGTATGGATTCGATCGTCACTGATTCCGCCAATAGTGCTTCCGCTTATGCAACTGGTCACAAAACGGCCGTCAATGCCGAAGGTGTCTACCCGGACAATACACCAGACCCATTTGACGATCCGAAGGTGGAAAACATCGTTGAGCTGGTGAAACGGACACGTGGTATGGCTACTGGCCTTGTAACGACTGCGGATGTGACAGACGCGACACCTGCTGCGATGGCTGTACATACACGTAAGCGCGGGGAGCAAGAAGCGATTGCCAGCATGTATCTGAATGAAGCCAATCGACCGGATGTTATTCTGGGCGGTGGTCTGGAGTGGTTCCTTCCAGCAGCTGACGGCGGAAAACGCAAAGATGGACGCAATATTGTGGAGGAGTTCAAAAAAGAAGGGTATACCTACGTTACGGATGCAACAAATCTGGACAAGTCTGCCTCTACCAAATCTTTGCTGGGATTGTTCCGCAAAGGCAACATGAACGTATATTATGACCGGGAGTATACTCAGCCTAACAATGCAGAAATTGTAGGCAAGGATACCGATCAGCCAACGTTGATGGAAATGACCGACACAGCTCTTCAGGTACTGGAACAGAACAAAAACGGATTTTTTCTGATGGTCGAAGGTGCATCGATTGATAAACAGGCTCACACGATGGATTTTGAACGCTCCGTATGGGATGCCATTGAATTCGATCAAACGGTTGGTCGGGTTAAGGAATATGCGAAGAAACACCCGGATACGCTCGTTATCGTCACATCCGACCACGGTCATTCCCTTACTCTAAACGGAACGTACAACACGGAAGCCGCCAAAGGTAAATCGGGTGACGAACTCCGCGAATTGATCGGCACATATGCTGATTCCAAGTTCCCGACGTATGTGGATGCAAACGGAGATGGATTCCCGGACAATCCGGATTCCGAGTGGAAGATTGCTGTTGGTTGGGGCAATATGCCGGATAACAATGAGGATTATCTCGCTAATCCGGTGCCAATCAGCCCTACCATCCAGGACCCTAACGTGAAAGACAAAACATGGTATATCGCTAACCCGGACAAAGACCCGGACGGTGTTCACTATACGGGTAACCTGCCTCATGATGAAGGGCAGGAAGTCCACACATTCGACGATGTGCCCATCAACGCTTCGGGACCAGGGTCCCGCTTGTTCTCTGGCTATCTCGATAATACGGACGTGTTCCGCAAAATGGTAACTGCATTGAAGTTGGATGCGTCCAAGTAGAATAACGGTTGAACTAACAAAAGAGTATCCTAGCTCATGCTCGGGCATGGCGGGATACTCTTTTTTCACGATTTTTTGGATGATGAGGATCAGTTAGCC
Source organism: Paenibacillus sp. BIC5C1 (assembly GCF_032399705.1). Lineage (NCBI taxonomy): Bacteria > Bacillati > Bacillota > Bacilli > Caryophanales > Paenibacillaceae > Paenibacillus > Paenibacillus sp. BIC5C1. The sequence continues at coordinate 3,498,426 of NZ_CP135922.1, read as the reverse complement.
TGTTTACTTAACACTTCTTTACTGCTTCTACTGATTTTATTTCTGATGCCATCTCATTCTCTATAGGATCACTACGGACTCATTAACGGTGTCCCAGCGCAACAGCGTGTCTTCCCCTTCCCCTATCTGAAGACCTCCAATCCAGGATGTATCATGTCTTAATAGTGCCCAATCTGCTTCTCCGTTCAGTACCTGAATACCTAGTTCGGTCAAAGACAAGACACCGTGACGGAATTCGTCATGATGCTGCTGGAAGTTTGGAAAAGCTTGTACACCACTTAGTTGAAGTAAAGCATGAGGTTCATCCGTCATTCTCTTCAGATGAGCCCAATACTCCAGATCACCCATTCCCAAGACATGCAATTGGTCTCCAACGTGCTTGAATAATGGATAAGGGCTATCCACGCCCTCTCTTACGGCCTCCAGTGTGGATTGCTCAATGATGCCCAGTCCGTTCGATACAGAGGGCAGACGTGACAGGTGGGCCTTGAAAGCGGCATGTGCAAAAGGGAGAAGCGATGTATTTTTCAGCAAGTAGTCCTTGTGATCCTGAATGTCTGATGATGCATACGCTGTCCAAAATTCGCTGCCAGCCTGAATTTCCTCTGCCCCCATCACGTGCCAAGTACCTGATAAACGTCCAATCTGTGATGGTGTAAGCTGCCCAAGTCCCCGAAAATGTTCTATTTCCGGATAGGTATCGATGCATAACAGATTCAGCTTTGTATTCTTTAGGTCCTGTTCCCTGAAATAATGCAGCAAATACGATAGCATTGCCTGATCATAAAGGTCATACTCAAACCAAAGGACGATCTCTTCGTGCTGATGGAATGACTTAAGTGTCTGCTCAAGTTCTTTGATTTTTAAATATTCATTCTGTGGAATACCCAAGTGCTGCTCCAAATATATGGCACGTTCACTTCGATCCTTCTCATTACCCATATCTCTTGTTATCGGTCCAAATGTATAGAGCTCTCGCCAGACCAAAATTTCACCTTGAATCCCGCTTTGTCTTAATCGATCTGCCGCATGGTCACCATTCATAATGTGAAGCATTCCTTTTCCTCCTTCGTATAGATCACTAAATACTGAAATCACATCCGCCACAGGCAAAGAACGTCTGAGCCTGGATCTGGCATCATACAACCGTTTTTTTAGAGCCGGAACATTAACCCCGAGGAATTCCGACATTTCCTTGAGCGAGTAGCCCTGAAAATAAAACAGTTCAACAGCAAGCTGCATGGAAGTTGGCAAAATGGAAATCGAATCTCGCAGGAGGCGATGCACCTCTCCTTTCAAAGCCTGTTCTTCAGGATTATGAGCCTGATTCTCTTCCTGAATTGCATCCTGAATCTCCAGGACCGGGATGGTGCCATGCTGCTTACGCCTCATAAGACGGTAACACTGTCTTTCCACGATGATTTTGAACCACCCGGGAAAAGCATCAGGATTGTCCAGTTTGGACAAATTCGCAAAGGCCTCCGTGAAAGCCTCTTGTACCACATCTTCGGCCAGGAACGTATCCCCTAATTTTTGATAGGCGACAGCCAGTGCCATCCCGCGAAATTGCTTCACCAGCTGTTCATAAGCCTCGGCTTCCCCCTGGATTGCTCCATCGATCCATGTTTTCAATATGTTTTGCTCCTTCCTATGCGCTTGCTGCTTGATGTATTTATCTTTAAGTGCCATGATTTGAGAAAAAGGTTACTTCTGCTTATGTTTAATTTTCTATTTGATTATGCTCTTTATCATATTATAGGAAAAGCTGCCCCGTTTGCGGAATAACTTCCACATTCGAGACAGCCTGTGTATCGCCATATTATATTATGTTCTGTTTTTCTCTACAGATTAGCGTCTGCTTGGTTGTTGCGGATAGTTGCCGATCACACCTGGATATTGATACAACAATGGCTCATCGAATGTTGCGTAGTCGAAATTGACCATGAGAAGCATGATCCGTTTTCCAGTGTTCGGGTCACTGATAATGATATGATCACGACCAGCGGCTTCCAGAATACCTTGGAAAATGCGGGCATTCCACTCTTTATTGCCTTCGTATGTCATGTAGAATGTTCCACATTTACCCAGATTAAGCCGTAAAATATTTTCGATGTAGGATTGTTCAAACTGTGGCGCAGTAGTGGTTACCACTCCACCCGTAGGTGTCATTGGAGCGCCGCTTGAAACAAGCGGAGGTACGCTTGTGGAACTAGGTGAAACCATGCCTGGTGTTGGCGACATCATCGGCATACCGTTACCGATTTTATAAGACGTTCCTTGCACTTGTGAATTGGCTTGTTGGCCCATAACTTGTGTCGGTTGATAAGGCTGGTTAATCATATTGATTCCTCCCAAAATTTAAAATACACTCGGACAGTCTTCGCCTGTCGGACTAAAGAAACAATGCGCCTTGAAGCGGCCTGTATTTTGCTGATCATACCAAGTTGGCGGACATTCTCCCACCGGACGGAAAAACCAGAGAGAGTTGCTGGCCGGCCAGAAGCGTTCACCATTAATGACACGCTGTGCCAAGCGTATTTCCGATTGTCTTGCCCGTTGGTAGAAATATCCTTTTTGCGTAGATTCGAAGCCACCCGGGTTCTGAAACACCATTCGATTAATGTCCCGAATATCACCGAAATCCAAACAATCGCCGAGCACCCGGTTTACACCCACATTGCCTACAAGCAGCATGCCTTGTTCGCCGTCACCTTCAGCCTCCGCTCTCATCAGTCTAGCGAGCAGCTTGACGTCTTCCGAGTTGGCTTTAATAACAGCCATATCCTGTTTCCTCCCTTGTTGAACCTCTTCATCACCGTATATCGTATTGTGCAGATGCCTATTCGGTGACACGATTTTATTTTTTTACCGTAAAAAAAATCCCGGAACCTCACCCTAAGTGAAGTCCCGAGACATAACATTTCCTATATAACCTGCCTATTCAGGGCTTGGCTTGAATCCAATAATCGTAAGCATGTACGATATTACCTTTGTAGGCTTTATACTCACTTAACAGATCGGGAAGCAGTGCCAGCTGACGCTCCATCTCCGCTGCGCCCTTATCATAAAATGAAATATGCCTACCTTCAAAATTCTCTTTCATCTCCACCGAGATCAAGAGTGGCTTGCCCAAACGATCCGCAATTTTCATTTCCTGACTGACGACGTCGGCAATTCCATTGGAGCCTTCAGCAATGTTACGGAATGCCATCAGCGATATGTGATCCAGTGTTGTGATCATGTATTCACTGACAGACATGTCCCTTCCTGGTAACGGATACGTATCCAGCCAAACGGCCAGATCGGCACTCGTTTCCAGATCACTGTCCTTTTTCGTCTCTTCATGGAAATAAGCAATATTGGCAGCCCATTCAGTCAGCAGCGTATCCCGATCATTTTCCCATTCAGGTAAGGTATATGGTTCAATATCGAGATGGATTCCCTTAAAACGTTCATCCGGTTCAGACTCAGCGTTATAATTTTTTACATAATCAATCAAGCGTTGTATCCGTGGCCGATTTTCCTTTTTCCCCCAGATTGGATGGCCGCCCATGGCATGAACCTCAATACCTTGAGCCTGTGCGCGCTTCACAAAACTGCGATAGCTGGAGTATGGCTGATCCAAATCAAGCCGGACGTATAACCAATTAATGTTTTGCTCTTTGGCGAATTCCAGAATATGATCTCCACCGTCATTTGTAACTTGAGAAGCCTGCCAGATATAGGTTCCCCTGATTTCCGGTTGATTGGATGGATTCTCTGGTAATGGTACTTCCTCTGGCTCCAGCTGCCCCCAGTACACGATGTCATGCACAGCTGAACCTGCGTAGGAAGCATGATCCGAGAATGCAGATGCCACTTCCCTTATGACACTCTCCAATTGTGCTGCACCTTTTCCGGCAAAAGTAGTGAACTCTTCCCCAGGCATCGGCTTGGTATTTACGCCAACGGTAACAGATACATCTCTGGCGTCCGCCCATATCATTTCCTGTTCTACCAAACGTATAATTCCATTATTTCCTTGCGCGCTGTCACGGTAAGCGAGCAGCGTAATATGATCAAATTGTCCGATAAACCAGTGTGACAACGACTCGTTATCCGCATCGTCAGTAATTCTGCTACCCGTCACAGTATAAGAATCTAGCCAAAAAGGCAAGTCGACATTCACTTCAACCGCACCAGCCTGTTTCACCTGTTCCAGCAAGAGCTTCATATTGACAACCCAGGATTGGACCAGCGGTTTGGCATCTTCTTTCCACTGTGGCAATACATAAGGTTTGATATCCAGATGAATGGCGTCAAATCGCTCTTCCGGTTTAGCAGCCAAGTTATAATTGCTCACCCAGGACGCCAGTTTGAGCATTGGACCTTCACGACCACTCACTGCCCATGAAGGATCTCCGCCCAGAGCTTCAACTGCAATTCCAGCCTTGCTGGCTTTGGATATAAACGTATGATAGACCTCCTCTGACAGATTCATATCTACATTCACATACAGTCTGTTAATCTTATGTTTAGCTGCATTTTCCAGCAGCTCATTTCCTCCATCACTGACAGACTTGGCCTGCCATACCCAGGCTGCTCGTATATCTGCGTCAGCTTCCGCAGTAGATTCAAAGCCTGTCATTATAATCCCTCCAATCAGCAGTAATAGCCAAAACACTTTCCGGGATGAGTTCCCGAACATAATCTCCCTCCATTCCTGTACTGTGGTAAAATCACATTTATTATAGCAACCGAGTTATCAAAAACAAATAAGCCCAAGTGCTTAACTTGGGCTTATTTCTGCTATGTTTTCAAAAGTTTACAATTGACCGGAGAAATCCCGGTACTAGTCCTCATATATCATTTTTCGGGTCATGCCTCCATCAATAATCAGGTTGGTCCCTGTGACAAAGGTATTGCTCGGATCGGACAAATATAAACAAGCGCGGGAGATATCTGAAGGAACACCCACACGTCCTGCCGGATGCTGTTCATGGTCCTCTGGCTTCAATTTTTCAACATTGCCTGTCTCAATCCATCCCGGACTGATACAATTGACCCGAATTTTGTCCTTACCCAAGGATACAGCCATGGCATGCGTCAATGCCACGATAGCTCCCTTCGAAGCAGCATAAGCCTCTGTTTCTGGCTCTGACATAAACGCACGTGTTGAGGCCATGTTCACAATCGCTCCGCCATTTTCGTTGTGCTTCATATGTTTGGCCGCTTCCCGGCTTGCGAGAAAGCAACTTCGCACATTGGTATTGAGTATATCGTCCCACTCTTCCAGCGTTAGCTCATAGGGAGATTTCCATCTGGAGACACCCGCATTGTTTATAAGTACATCAATCTGTTTGAATTCATCCATTGTCTTTTGAATGAGGTTCGTTATATCCTTCTCTTGACGTACATCACATTGGACAAAGATGGCTTCTCCGCCTTCATTGCGAATCGAAGCTGCTGCAGCAGCCCCTTCCGCTTCCTCATGGTCTGCAAGTACGACTTTAGCCCCTGCAACCGCATAGGCCTCAGCTACACTTCGACCGATTCCTTTGGCTGCTCCCGTCACAACCACGACTTGATCTGTAAATGACATCATCATTTCCTCCTCTATTGGGATGGTCCATTCATCACATAAGTCTACATCAACTCACCGAATATGAACCATAAATTGAATAAAGTCTCTTCTTATATACAAACACGTTAGCCCCATTAAGAAACGCTTGTCCGTAAAAGAAATTAAAAAAAGCTTACGCCACTATGGCGCAAGCCAGCCGGTTTATCCGCGTACACGTTCTGAATACAAACGATTGTAGCGTTCAAAGCCTACATAACGCGTTCCCTTGAAAGAGAGTCGACCTTCATCTCCCTCGGCGCACAAACCGTACTCATCACCATTCACTTTGAATTCGAGCCGATCCCCGCTCTCCACTTCAAAAGTAATGTAATAAAGCGTACGGGCTGTACTTCCTGGTTCGGAGTGCGACTGACTCATCTGCATTCTCCTGCTGGTAATCCGTGAAGGTACGGTAAGCAGAGGCTCTGAGTTATTGCGCCCCCATCTCCATACTTCTTTCCCTACCGACAGAAGAACAATACCTATAATCAGGACAAATACTACCGGAAAGACGGTTCCAAAAAAATCAAACATCCAGGATGATTCAATGCCCATGTCTCTCCCCTCCGTTCATCAAACCTAGGACAGCCGGAGTCTTGACCCGTCTTCTGTAATATATATGCGCTTGAACAGGGAAATTGTTATTTCGGATTCAAATTGGTTTTTCTGTTGGTTGTAATTTTTCCAAATGATCTATATCAGACTTAAATGCATTTTCCATGCTAACGAACCTTAAAAAGTAAAAATCCTGAATTGACCTTATTTGTATCCAGATGCGATTTATAAATCACAATAAAAAAATGCCCCCAATCTGGAGGCAATATATTGCTATAAGCTACATGTTATCTGCTCGTTTGTTAAGCGTACATCATATCCATATATCCGCGTGTAACTTCTCCGCCATCCGTCTGCTCCGGCTCATCAGCCTGTGCGTACTTCGCCATGCATGCTTTGACTTCTTCCTCAGTAGTGCAACGGTTGGCATCATCACATGTGTAGCATAATTGGAGCATGTATCTGGTTAACTCGTCCGCCTGCGTGAATTGAGCTTGTTCATTCGTTCTCATGTTCATCACTCCCATCTCTTCTTGAATTCAATATAACATCATTTGAAGGGATTTATTGTGATTTAATTCACAAAGTAATTAAAATGAAAAGAAACCCGGAGGTTCCTCTTCTAAACACGTTATATTCAACCGCAATTACAGTACTTTCCACCGTACACCGCCGTCTACGGTTTGCAGCAACAGCGATCTTTTGGCATCCGTATTTTCGACCAAAATCCAGCCCAGTTTCGAAGAAACCATTTGGAGCTTGACGATTTCAGGATACTCTTTGAGAATGTTTTCCAACACTTCACTTACAGGAAGTGCCTTCCAGGTTTTACCGGCATCTTTGGTGTAATAAGTCTTGCCTTTCTGCATGACCCAACCTTCCAAAGAGTTCAGAAATGTAGGAGTCAGACCGCGATTGATTCCGGTTTGTTTATTCAGACTGAACGTTGATAACTGCCAACTCTCTCCACCATTGGTAGTGAAAAATCCGTTAAATTTGGTACTCTCCCCCTGAGAACAGGATATCGACATCCAAGCTGTTTTAGCTTCCCGACCAAAAAATTGTGGGGAGCTGATGTTGAAATTACCACATCCATTAAATTTATTTCGGTCAAAAAACGAAGGTCCCACCTTCCAGTGTTGGCCACCGTCCGCTGTAACGTACAATTTCGGCGTACCGAACTCTAGAGCGGTCAAGAACCCGTGATCCGAGTCCGAGAAAGTCATCCCAGTTGAATATCCCCGTGTGGGGATCTCTGCAGATGCTGGTTTGCCGTCCTCGTCACTGGAAGTCATCTGATTCCATGTAATGCCACCATCTTCGGTAAGATACAGTTTTTTGTCTTGCTTGCCAATGGAAGTATCCACTGTGGTCAATATCCAGCCCTTTTCAGGAGAAACAAATGTAATGGCCGTCACCTTATCCGTCTTCGACAAGGAGGACAGACTCCAGCTCGCTCCTCCGTTGTTCGTGCGCAGTACCATTGTATCTGTTCCGCCCATCCCTTCACGAACAATCCATCCATGTGTACTATCTACAAAATAAATGCTTTGTCCATATTGCGGATTAGCTGGAAACTGGACATTTTCAGAAGGTGAGATGTTGATCCAGGTACTTCCCTGATCCTGAGTATAATACAGACGCAAGGCGTTCCGCGTCACGCCCCATGCTAATCCACCGTTACCGTTAAGCAACTGGAAATCAGTTAAACGGGTCTGAATTTGATATTTAGCTGTATCCGCAGCTTGTGTACTGTTTGCGGGAGGAACAACAGTTAATGTTTGGCCCATATTCCCGTTATCTTCTTGCTCCTGTGGCGGTTCTGCCACCGGGGGCTCTCCCGAATCGGTGCAAGCCGCCAGCAGAGCAGCTATACCGATAGACAGCAACACTGTCTGCGCGATTTTGATCCATTGCGAACGCAAGTGGTTTCCACCTCTCTCATCCAATAAGCAGGCGCGCATGCCTGTCCATTCATGTTGTTTTTACGATTCATCTGAATCCACTGCTCCTATTCTACCACAAACGATGTCGAAAAGGCTCATCTCCACTCTCTGGAAGCAAACAGCGATCTTTTTACTGTATCTGTTTCTTCTGTGGAACATAAACCAGGGTTTCGACGAAACCTTCCGCAAAAAGACATGAAATGTGAAAAAGTTTATAGACATCGCTCGCTTTTCACACGCTTATCCCTTAATATGGATGGAAGTATACCCCAAAAAGGAGAGGATATGAAAATGGTAAACAGTGCAGCGCTCAAACCAAGTCGTGTCGTTATTGTAGGCATGGGTGCGGTGGGAACAACAACGGGATACACGCTGATGTTAAGACAGCGTTCGTCCGAGTTGGTATTTGTGGATGTGAATCATGATAAGGCTACCGGCGAAATGCTGGATATGAACCACGGTCTCCCATTTACCGGAGGTGTTAAAGTATGGGCAGGCGATTACTCTGACTGCAAAGACGCAGACATTATTATTATTACTGCGGGTGCTTCCCAAAAACCAGGAGAGACTCGCATTGATCTGCTGAAGAAAAATGCAAGCATTTTCAAAGAAATCATTGAACGTATTACTGAAGTTAATTCCCATGGTATTCTTTTGATTGCAACGAATCCTGTAGATATTTTGTCCTATACTTCTTGGAAACAAAGCGGTTGGCCCGCTTCTCGCGTAATTGGTTCTGGTACGTTACTGGACAGCGCACGTTTCCGTTACCTTATTGGTAAAAACAAAGGAATCGACCCACGCAGTATTCACGCGCATATTATCGGGGAGCATGGTGATTCCGAAGTACCAGTATGGAGTCTTGCCAACGTTGCAGGAACGAATCTGGAGCTGGATGAAGAAACACAGCAGGATATCTTCGACCGGACCAAAAATGCAGCTTATGAGATTATTAATGCCAAAGGAGCCACTTCGTATGCAATTGCGCTCGCTTTGGACCGTATTGTCGCTGCCATTCTGGGCAATGAAGGCTCTGTACTGAACGTTTCCACATTGCTGGAAGATTACAATGGCGTATCCGATGTATATCTGGGTGTTCCATGTGTGGTTGACCGCAACGGCGTGCGCGAGATTCTTCCCCTTCCTTTGAATGAGACGGAGAAAGTCGCTTTCCAGGCCTCTGCCAACAAATTGAAAGAGCAGATTGCCGGACTGGAGTAAATCCTGGTGTTGGACCAATCACGTTTTATCATGAGCAAAATCGTTAAGTTTGTATAACTAAAGGACCACCTGTAACTTCCTTAAGAGGATACGGGTGGTCCTTTAGTCTTGTAAATAGCTTACACTGTTGTATATCGTTAAGTTTCAATTCAATCTCTGGCTAGTTTATCACCCTATTTCTTATGAACAAGAAAAGCAAACATTGATTATATAATTTTAAGTTAACATAATAATTATTCCGTTAATATCACGAGATTATTTTATAATTTCTGATCCCCTCTCATACTTCCATTAAATGTATTATTGCTGCTCTATCATCAAAATGCAAAAAACCTGTCATTTTGGACAGGTTTCTCTACCATTACTTGCTTCTATTATATAAATGAAGCTTCTCTTTTACATATCAGCCACAAATGCGGGAAGTTTGACATCCAGTAAGGCCATCGCTTCTTCCTTCTCGCGGCTGGTTACATGGGTGTACACCGTGGTGGTTTGAATGGAGGAGTGACCCAACAGCTCCTGAACCGTTCGCAGATCTGCTCCGCGTCTAAGCATCATGGTTGCGAATGAGTGACGCAGTTTATGACTGGAATAGTTCACACGCTGATTGGAGGCTGATTCCTGTTGAAAACGTTCGAAGGTTTCAGTCGATATAAGCTGAATACTGCGAATCGACAATCGTTTCCCCTTTTGTGAGACGAATAATGCCTCTTCCTTCGCCCGCCATGGATCCAGCCGCTCCTGAAGAGCCTGCGATAACAGTTCGGCAACGGTCTCAGGTACAGGCAATGTACGCCATTTCCGGCCCTTACCGAATACATCCAACGTGCGCCGATCCACATTATAGTCTTTGCAGTTCAAGGCATGCACCTCTCCAACCCGCAACCCCATATATCCCATGAGTAGAAAAATAGCCAGATTTCGTGTACGATACTTGCCCTCGACCGATTGCAAAAATCGTTCCAAACCGCTTTCGTCAAGAAAGACGGGGGCCCGATTTTGCTCGGTTTTGGATTTCTTGATTCCGAAAGCGGGGTTATTGGTCACCAATTCAAGCTCAATCAATGACTTGTAAAAACAGTTAACCGCTGCGTGTTTCCGATTCCGCGTCGAGTCACTGACCCCTCTTTCCCGAGCTCGGGACAAGAAGGATAACACATGAAGTTTTTTGACCTGCTCCAGTGACTTTCCATGAATAGAGACGAGAAATTCAGCAACGTCACCTGTATATGATTTTACCGTATGTCCCGTGTACCCTGCATCTTTCATCCATATATGAAAAGCTTCAAGCTCATCAGCGTATTGCTCCTGAATCTCTTCAGTCATCATCTGTGTTTGTCACCACACTTCTATTTATTAGTCTACTATAATGACGTCGATTAGTGGGATGATCGCTTCGGGTTTTCCCTCACTGCGGGTGAGTAAAAATGAAGGCAGTGGATTTTCGTGCAGTCCATTCACTGATTCACAGATCTGAACAAACAAGTCCATACGCAAGGTCTCACCTTCACCCGCAACATCAATTACAGGCCATGTTTTCTCTGTACAGGATGGCCAGTAAGCCAATTCGTTTACCGGCACGATACTTAATTGTTTAATTTCAGGATGCACACGGTATATTCCCGTGGTCTGAGGTTTATCACCCAGCTTGTCTACCGAAATTATAGTTCTCGAATGTTCATCTGGAGCCGAATATATCGAATAACACCATGGTGTTACTCCCCAGGCAATCGCCATGAGACCTTCCTCCAGCAAGGTATCCGATAGATCACCCTCACTGAATTGTTCAATCAGATTATGGTTTCCAGAACCGATCAGATCTTCTACACGTCTCGCCATACGAGACAGATCTGCGAGAATAAAGCCACCACTGCCGTAGGAGTCAAACACATGATTATCCCGTGTCCACACCGTTTCAAGCGCTGTATTCATCTGCGAAGCTTCGGCTGGAAACAGACATATCGCTACAGTTACCACCTGAGCATATTTCACCATGGCATGCTGCTCGGGCTCCAGTGGCCCCTCCGCGATGCGGGGTGTTTTGACGTGCAGTGAAATTCGCAGCTCGTACTCCCCTTCTGCAAAGTCTCTCAAATCCAATACGATCGGATGATCTATTCCTTCAATGGGAGTGAGCGAGCATGTACTGTCTGGTCGCAGGGTAACTGTATATTGTGAGAATCCCAGCTCCTCCCCATATATGATAATGGTATCTTGCCGAACTGGCGGTGTATCCATATGCTGCGCAACAACCGATACTTTGCGTCCATCCTTCAAAAGGCGCTGCGGATCAATGTCCAATACAAATTCGTTTGTGTCTTCTGGATGTGAAAGGATTAGCTTCGTCTCGGCAAGTACGGCTGAGTCAGCCAATGCAAAACCGAAATTCGAATTTTGGTGATGTTGATTGGTATGTAATGGTGTGTTCATGATACATCCCCTCTCCTATGTCTGATGGCATGTCACACCCCCAAATATATGTTATATTTGCCCTGACCGCAACCCCGGTTCCACTCACAAGGACAGATGTATTACTTATTAGATACCCATATATAACCTTAAATATTACCATTTTTTTCATAACACACGAACTGCTCTCACAAAAAAAAGCCCCATACCACGCCGTTTTGGCGATGCGGTATGAGACTGTGGAGTTGACTCTATTAACGTATAGCTCCAATGTTACAAATTAATTTAATTTACTAACCTTTTAAGATATCTCTACAATGTAGGGCATCTGCTATGGTAGCTATTTTCCCTTTATTGTTCTGAACGTGTCCGATATGCGGCGTGCCGGATTCAAATGGCTGTGATGACGTCCGTAGGCAAAGTAGATGATTAAACCAATAATTAACCAACCAAAGAACGTGATCCAGGTCAGAGCCGCAAGACGTGTCATGAGATACATACAGCCAACAGCGCTGAGAATAGGAATCAGTGGAACCAAAGGCACGCGGAATCCCCTTTTCAGTTCGGGGTTGTTTTTCCGCAATACGATAATCCCCAGACTCACAACCGCGAAAGCAAACAGTGTTCCGATGTTGGTTAACTCTGCCAGATGGCCAAGTGATATGAAACCTGAGAATAAAGCGACGATGATCCCAGCAACCCAAGTTCCCGTAGCGGGTGTTTGGCTTTTGCCACTGACTTTGGAGAATACCGGAGACAAGAGTCCGTCCCGTGACATGGAATAAAGCAAACGTGTCTGACCATACATCATTACAAGTAATACCGTGGTAATTCCCGTAATCGCTCCAAGCGAAACAATCCAGGACAATCCTTTCAACTGAACAAATTCAAAGGCAAAGGCAACCGGATCGCTCACATTCAACATGTGAAAAGGTACCATCCCTGTCAGGATCAACGATACAACGATGTAAAGCACGGTACAGATCGCAAGGGAGGCAATGATACCGATTGGCAAGTCCCGTTGAGGACGTTTCACTTCTTCCGCAGCCGTAGAGACCGCATCGAAACCAATGTAAGCAAAAAATACTGTTGCCGCCCCTGCGGTTACCCCGGAGATGCCAAATGGAAGAAATGGTTTCCAGTTATCCGGCTCCACATAGAACACACCCACACCGATGAAGATCAGAACAACGATAATTTTAATCGCTACCATGATTCCGTTGGCACGAGCAGCCTCTTTCACTCCACGGGTGAGCAGGAATGTAATGATTAACGTGATCGCTGCTGCGGTGATATCAAAATAGGTCCCCTTTTCAGGACTAAATGCACTGGTGAGTGCATGGGGTAATTGCAACCCAAATCCGGACAATAACGTTTGAAAATATCCAGACCAACCGCTAGCAACAGCCGCACTTGCAAATCCATACTCCAGAATAAGATCCCATCCGAGAATCCAGGCAATGACTTCGCCAAAAGCGGTATAGCTATATGTATACGCACTTCCTGAAGCAGGCACACTGGATGCAAACTCCGAGTAACACAATGCAGCGAAGGCACAGATAATACCTGCCAGCAGAAAAGACAGTACCAAACCGGGGCCTGCATATTTTGCAGCAGCAACGCCTGTGAGTACAAAGATACCCGTACCGATGATTGCTCCTACCCCGAGAGTCATCAGATCAAATGGGCCAAGCACCCTTTTCAACATGTTGCTTTCGTTATCTCCGGTGGCTATCGGCTTTTTTCTAAACAGGGAAGATCGATTCTGGTTTTGATTCATACACAGTTTCCTCTCGTATTGAAAATGATGATTGTATCCCTAAACTTCTAATATTTTTTTTGGTTCATCTGTTCTATGAAAAAGCCCTTTGTTCTATCTTACCTATCAACTACAAAAATCTATCGATTTCTACACTTTGTCGCGTTGCTTTGTTAAATTTATTTCGGGATGATGGTATATTTTGTTCATTCCAGACGAAAATTATCATGATCTGTTGGACAGGGGTGATTATGAAAATCGTTTTAAATCAAAACTGCGTATAATTTATATTATGCGCAGTTTTTTAACAGCTTTTTTCTTCAGCAAAACATCATAAATCCGTTGTTACATGCAATTGTGCAAATACAGTGCCTTTTCGCCTCTTTTTGTTGCTAAATCCTTGTTTCCCCTGCCATGTTGCACGATAAAAAGGTACGCCAAAGAGCCGCATATCCCTATGCGGCCCATCACTTGTTACGCTATTAGATCTAAGAGAAATATATGAGACAGATGAGAACACTCTCACTTTCCATTCATTATGAGAATCGCTCTTTCACTCACATGGATCATCACACTTATGAAAATACAATTCGCTCTGCATCCGACATGCGATATTGAGATAGCAGATATTCTTTGCTGTCCAAAGCCTTCCGCCGGACCTCATTCAGATCGACATGCAGCAGCTTACCTTCGCGCTTCACCGGACGACCTGCTACAAATACAGTATCCACATTAGATGGATTGGCAAATTGAACGACGGCTCCAACCGGATCATGCACCGGGAACAAGTTAAGGTCGGTAGTTCGGATCATAATCAGATCCGCTTCTTTACCTGGCGTAAGTGTACCAATCTTCTGTTCAAGTCCCAGAGCCTTCGCCCCAGCAGAAGTTGCAAATCTCAACACTTGACTGGATTGCAGATTAAGCTCACCTGGCATTTCACCCTGCAGCAAAAGTTGTTCATTTTCCCGGGAACGTTCAGCTTGAAGTGCAAATTTCATCTGGGAGAACATATCTCCACCCGTTGATGTTACAACATCGACTCCCAGGGTTGGAGTTCCTCCATTTTCAAGAAAGTACCCTGTTGCCGGGTACCCGTGTCCCATCATCATCTCTACTTCCGGTGTGACGGACAGCGAGGCCCCGCTGTCGGCCAACATTTTATATTCATCCGTATCCATCGTATTTCCGTGTACGACGTTCAGACTTGGGCTCAGCAAACCAGCCTCATACATTTTACTTATCGATCGATCTACAGATCCCCAGCTTCCAAAGCCGACATGCATTCAACATATCGCATCCAGCTCTTGGGCAAGCTGAATTTCCTTCACCGCGGTATCCCAATGGCTGAACTCCGGACCACGAATAGCAAGGCCGAACGTAAGCAGCTGATCCCGTGAGGAAAAATACTGTTCCTTGACTCTTCTCACATCATTCGAATACGTCAGCTGGCTCTCTCTGTTCCAGTAGGGCGTCTCACCTGGTAGACCATAAGCGAAAACCGACCGAATACCCGCATCTTGAAGTCCACGAATCAGTTCATCCGTGTGCTCCGAGGAATACGGCATACTCCAGTCAAGCACCGTGGTCACCCCTGCATTAAGCGCTTCCAATGAACCCAACAAATTGGCGATATAGCTGTCTTGTGGCCGGAGTTTACTTCCCATCGCTCCATAATAGAGATTTTGCAGATAGACCGGCAGTGACCAGTTGGTTCCCGCTGTTTTTACAAGTGACTCCCATACATGCCGATGCGTATCTACAAGTCCAGGGAGTATAATCATTTCCGATGCATCTATAACTTCCGCTTCAATACAATTCAGGTCGGGCTGGATGGCAGTTATAAGAGAATCCTCAATGAGAACGTCTGCCCGTCTATACTGACCCACCGACGAATCCATAGACAATACACAACCATTTTTCAGTAGATAACTTGTCCCCACAAGACACATCTCCAATCATTGTTTTTTTGGATTTACGCTTGAATCCCGGATGTTAATCTCTGACTGAATTACTAACTGAATTATTTTAAGTTCATATATATTATATAGCAGTTATTGGGAACATGCAATTTCTGGATTTCATATTTTCTTTCTAGTATTTTCCTGTCTATAACAACAAAGTACAGCAAATCACACTTTCTGTGCGTACATCTTACTCTTGCTGCTGATCCTTCTTCTGTTTTGCCCGAAATCTTCTAACCTTCATTAAATTACCGCACATCTTGTCATCACAATATTTCTGAGTTCTGCTACGCGTATCGTCATAGAAAATCCAGCGACAATCCGCATTATCACAGATACGTATCCTTCTCCCATCCCCTTCAACCAATGTGTTGGCAAAATCGGCCGCGACCTCTGCCATGACCTGTTGCCATTGACTTCCTACAGGAATAAGTGAAAGTTTCAGTCCCTCATCTCCAGTGTTCAATCTTCTTATGACTTGACCTTTCTCCATTATGCCGTTAAGCCATTCCTTGTCTTTGTCCGATAATGTATTACCATCAGATAAACGAGTTGCAAGCGCCTGCAATTCATTTCTGAAGTTTCTCAAGGCTCCATGCTCTTCTGAAGAAGCAGGTACCAATGCGTTCAGTTGCCATTGTTTGAGGAATGCCTGCTGCCATTGAGCTTTACCAAGCCTGTCCTCTGAACGATTTCCGCCACGCCAGTCATGGTAATCACTGTTCACATAATCAGTCCATAGTCTATCCATATATACCTCCGCTAAATTGTAACGTTCTAATGGTGAAAAAGATAGTTACAACCACTCCTGTTTGGGTTATATTAATTGTAACCACATTTAAGCACTTTAGCTAGTTACCACGAAATTATTTTAGGGAGGAAAATCGATGACTACAACAGTAACAGAACTATTGCTCATTCAGAAAGATGACACCTGGGATCAATGTAACTGGATTGTGCCTTTATCCAAGGCACTCGAAGGACTTACTGCTGAACAGGCAGCCTGGGTTCCATCATCCGGTGGATTAAGCATCTGGCAGTTGGCTAACCATATGTATTACTATAATTATCGTTTGATGAGTCGCATTCAGGGCAAAACACCCTCCGGTACACCTGCCGAAAACAATGAATCCACCTTCGGTGATCCCGGCGACCCTTCCGATACCACTGGCTGGAATACACTTATGCAACATACAACACAATTAGCCGGACAGCTTCGTGATCAACTAGCTTCATTGGAAGAATCCGATCTTGAAGCTCCATATATGGATACGGATGAAAAATGGGCTCATGAACTAGCTCGCTGGGTACTACACGATGCGTATCATGCAGGCCAGATTGTATTACTACGCAGACAACAAGGGAGCTGGAATATCATATTCTAAAAAAAACACTTGAACTGCTAGCGCTTACAGGAATAAGATGGACTTATTAATGTTACAGCTTGTTCAATACACAATATAATTGAATAGGATCTTCGGGGTAGGGTGCAATTCCCAACCGGCGGTGATGTTCTTCGGAACCAGCCCGCGACTCGCTGTTTGACCCGATGTAGGGATTCAGCGACTGACTTGGTGTGACTCCAAGGCCGACGGTACAGTCCGGATGAGAGAAGATCAACACATTGACATGCCGTTACGGAAAGGCTTATTTTCGTACGACATGTTTATGATTGAGCCCCCGTTTATTTGGTGTATACCAAAACGGGGGCTTTTGTCGATTTTGCCAACTGAAGATTCCGTGTTCTGACGAAGGAGTCCTGAATATGGAAAAGACCCAATCTGCATCAACAGCTTACCGCAAGGAACGAAGCAATACCGGATTCTGGCTCGTCGTGCTCGGCGCCGCCTTTTGGGGTGTAGATCCACTGTTTCGTATTATTTTGCTCAAAACGATGACCTCCACTCAGATTGTACTGGTGGAACATATTATTGTCAGCCTTGTGGCAATTCCCGTGTTGTGGAAGTTCCGGGCTGATCTGAAAAACCTGCGTGCACGCCACTGGATTGCCGTGATTTTTATCTCCTGGGGAGGATCTGCTCTCGCCACGGTCTTATTCACCCTGGCGCTGACACATAACGATCCCAACACCGTTTTGTTATTGCAGAAGATGCAGCCGCTATTTGCGATTGTTCTGGCTAAGCTTTTGCTGAAAGAAACATTGCCTCGCCGCTTCGGCGGACTGTTTATCATTGCACTTGCAGGAACATACCTGCTCACGTTCGGATTCACTCTTCCCATTGGCAACTGGGACAATTGGGTTCATGCAGGCAGCCTGTTATCACTGGGTGCAGCTGCATTGTGGGGCGGTTCAACGGTTATGGGACGGCTGATGCTGGGGCAAACCCGTTATGAAACGGTCACCTCCCTGCGCTTTGTCGTAGCCTTGCCGCTGCTGATCTTTATGACGTGGAACGAAGGTGCTGCCTGGACATTCCCTTCCGCTACAGGTGAACAGGCGGCTGTAGCACTTAATATTCTGGGTCAGGCATTACTGCCAGGGTTACTGAGTCTTCTCTTATATTACAAAGGGCTCTCTTCCACCAAAGCCTCAGTCGCAACGCTCGCAGAACTGAGCTTCCCGATGGCCGGTGTACTGGTAAACTGGATTGCATTCCGTACATTAATTACATGGGAGCAACTGGTGGGCTTCATCCTCATCTGGATTGCGCTATTCGCTATCTCCAAACAGCAAGAACGCTCAGCGAGTCCGGCTGATGCTGCACCGAAGCTTCGTACGAATTGAAATTGTATATAAACGCAAATCAATTAAGGCACTGCACATCCTTAGAGATGTATAGTGCCTTTTGTCTTTTTACTATTCCGATGGTACGATGACTTAGGGAATAATAGATCAAGTTAATTTAGAGAGGAACGATCATCATGTCTTCATCTTCATCATTTTCATATACATCTTACGATGCCATAGGTTTGGCTGAATTGGTTCGCGCTCGGGAGATATCTCCTGTCGAATTGCTTGAAGCGGCTTATGCTCGCCTGGAAGAAGTGAACCCGCAGCTCAATGCAGTCATTCGTACATATGAAACACGCGCTCGCCAGGAAGCAAGTATGGTTCATCCGGGAGAGCAACCCTTTGCCGGCGTGCCCTTGTTATTGAAAGATATCTCTCAATCCCTGGAAGGTGAAATTCTCACCTCAGGTTCCCACCTTCTCCGTGAGCATCGTTCACAACGGAATTCCAATTTCGTTTCCCGTCTGCGCGATGCAGGCTTCATTATCATTGGACATACCAATACGCCGGAATTTGGCCTGAAAAACATTACCGAACCCCGTCTTCACGGTCCAACTCGAAATCCATGGAATACGAATCACTCACCAGGCGGTTCAAGTGGCGGTGCCGCTGCCGCAGTAGCCTCGGGTATTGTCCCCATTGCAGGAGCAAGTGACGGCGGCGGTTCCATCCGAATTCCTGCTTCATTCAGCGGCTTGTTCGGACTCAAACCTACACGTGGACGGACACCTGTTGGACCAGGGGTTGGCCGTCAGTGGCAGGGTGCTTCGATTGATTTTGCCTTGTCCCGTTCCGTTCGCGACAGCGCTGCTTTACTGGATACATTGCAAGTGATTCAACCGGAAGCTGCGTTTCATGCTCCCCTCTTCCCAGGCAGCTATCTGGCTGATATGAACTACCCTCATCAACGCAAACTGAGAGTTGCTTACACGACAGCTTCGCCTGTAGGTACACCAGTGAGTGAAGAAGCCAAACAAGCTGTATATAAGACAGTCCGCTGGCTGGAAGAACAAGGTCATGAGGTTGAAGAAAAACTAAGTCCGGTGAATGGTGTCAAATTAATGGAGAACTATTACATGATGAACAGCGGCGAAATGGCGGCGATGATCTCTTCGATGGAACGTTCTATGGGTAGAGCATTAACCTCTGATGATATGGAGATCGAGTCTTGGGTTCTGGCTGAGGCCGGCAAAAAAGTATCCGCTGCCGAATTCGTACATAGTTTGGCCGAATGGGATGTTGCCGCAGCTCAGATGTCTACGTTGTTTGAACGGTATGATTTTTATGTCACACCCGTCAATGCTTTTTCCGCTCCCAAGATTGGAGAATTGACACCTCATGATGAACAGATTCAGTATTTGATGCGCATTAGTGATTTGGACAAGATCCAGCAGCAACAGTTGATTTATGAGATGTTTGAACCAAGTCTTACCTACACACCGTTCACTCAGCTCGCGAATCTGACAGGTCAACCAGCCATGAGTGTTCCTGTTCACCTGACTCCTGAAGGCCTGCCCATGGGTGTACAAATTATGGCAACGAAAGGCCGTGAAGACTGGTTGCTTCATCTGGCTGGTCAGCTGGAAACATCCGAACTATGGGTCGGCATGCAGGGTAATCCACTGTTTCCAGTATAAACTCTGATTACAATCTATATCATTTTCAATGTGAGCCGGAGCCGTATGTTTGCCAAAATGCATGAAAGCCATGTCAGCTCCGCATACTGAAAGCAAAAACAGCGGAGGAATGTGACGAATGAATATGAATACAACGGAACGCCACAAACAGTCTGTTCGCATCCCGGCCAAAACGGGTTATGCCGTTAAGGTAAATAAGGGTTCATTAATTCGGGTGACCGATTTGGAGGGGCAGCAGGTCGTTGATTTTGTTGCATATGATGCTCAAAATGCCAATAATCGACTAGACCCAGGTGTAACGATGGACGTACTGCGGTCCTACCGGATCAAACCAGGACAAACCGTGTATTCCAATCAATATCAGCCGTTGCTTAAGATCGTTCGTGACACGGTTGGTGTTCATGATTTTTTCAACTCCGCCTGTCGTCCGGAAATGTATGAAGTTTTATACGATAAAAAGGATCATGCCAGCTGCTATCATAACCTAAATCAGGCTCTTGAACCGTTCGGGATCTTGCCGCCGGATCAGCATTATCCGTTTAATCTGTTTATGAAATCGGTTGTAGATGATCTTGGCAAGATTGACGTTGTAGCTCCAGATTCGCGCGCCGGTGACTATGTGGAGATGGAGGCACTGACCGATCTGATTATCGGTTTATCCGCCTGCCCATGTGAAGAGAGCTCATGCAACGGATTTCATTGCACAGCCATTCAGCTGGATGTAGAATCCATGGCAGATTAAGCGACGCACAGCTTGTTCTAATTTGCTCCAGTCGGGAATACGATGACTTGTACCCATATGGTCTGACTTACCGGTACAATTCGTCGAACCCGTTAAGGAGTGAACGCGTACATGTCTGTACTGTTTAGTTATATTATTCTGGGAATCTCACTATCAGCTCCAATTGGTCCGATCAATGCCGCTCAGTTGGATCGCGGAGCCCGCCATGGATTTATGCATGCCTGGATTTTGGGACTTGGTGCCATGTTTGCAGATTTGGTGTACATGCTTCTGATCTACTTTGGAGTTGCTCATTTTCTGGACACGCCGTTCATGCGCTCGTTTCTTTGGTCATTTGGCAGCTTTATTCTGGTGTATACCGGTGTGGAAACACTGTCCAAGTTAAAAGACGGCATTCAGGCCTCTTCTACAGCAGAAGCGAGGGTTGGGAAATCTTTTGTCTCTGGCTTTCTCATGGCCCTGTCCAATCCCCTGAATATTCTATTCTGGCTCGGCATTTACGGCTCTATTCTCGCTACAACCGTGAAGCATACCGATACCGCTCATCTGCTAATATACAGTTCTGGTATTTTCATAGGCATCCTTGTATGGGATGTCATCATGGCTGGCATGGCCAGTCGATTCCATAAACGCAGCAACGAAACCGTTTTGCGTTGGATCTCCATCATCTCGGGTATCTGCCTGATTGGTTTTGGCCTGTACTTCGGGCTTGAAGCTGTACGATCTATCTTTTTCTAACTTAAAAACTACACTGGACAGTCACCCAACACCATCCGCATTAATACGTTAACGGTATCATGTGGAATGGAGTTGGGGAATCAATGGCAGAGCTGTACAGTGCCGATGAAATAAATGCATCATTCAAAGGCCTGCCCGAATGGCAGCAGGACGCGTATTCAAAATTTTCCAATATGATTGCAGATGAGGATAATACGTATCCTTGTGTACCTGGACGTATGGGTTTTCTCTCAGGACATCTGAGATATGGATTCACAAGGGATCCACGTACACAAGCTTCTGCTGAAGACATGGCGGAATTACTTCGTCAATATGGTCCCATTTCTCGGGATACGGGACATTATGCTTCTTTGGTTGTCATTTGCGATACAACAGATGATTTGAGAAACAACACTACGGTAGAGCAGTATCAGTCCTTGTTCTGGGAGATGCTTAACCGGGTAAGCTCACTCGATACCGCCTCTTGGCCTGAACATATTTCAACTGATCCGCATGAAGCGACATGGGAATTTTGCTTTGGCGGGGAGCCTTACTTTTGTTTCTGTGCCACTCCCGCGCACGAGCTTAGAGCCAGCAGGCACTTCCCCTATCTTATGTTTGCTTTTCAACCACGATGGGTGTTTGAATCGATTAATGACAACACACCTCTTGGCCGGAAAATGAAAACTTTGATCCGCAAGCGGTTAGCAGCCTATGATGCCATTCCTGCTCATCCTTCCCTCATGTGGTATGGACAGCAGGATAACCTGGAATGGAAACAATATTTCCTGCCCGATGACGAGCAGACCCCTTCCAAGTGCCCATTCATGCGCATGAAGCAAGCCATTAGCAAAATGACAAAATAGCTTATACGAGACACCCTTTCAAGTCTTTGATGGTTCAGTGGTTGGAGATGGTCGCGGTTTTCGTACTTTGTTTACAATGTAAGTGATCAAGGCTATCAATACAACAAGACCTATACTGGCCAGCAGACCTCTTCTGCTGGCTTTTTCCATAGCCGTGCCAGCTACTGCTGCAAGTATAAGGACCATGGCGATCCATACTTTGATCCGATTCCAACTCGTTGGCTTCATTTTCTTGATATACGTGATGCAAATCAAAAGCCAGGTATACATTAATACCAAGCTGCCTGCGGTTGTTACATATTCGAATAGGCTCTTAGGCATCCATAATGCCAGGAGAGTAGAAAGGATTAATCCGGCCGCAGTGCATCCTAATGCATACAGGGGCATGCTCTTTTTTCCCCAAGTCTTCGTAAACATCTTCGGTGCATCTCCGTCCTCACCCAATTTAACCAGCATGGATGTAATCGCATAGATTGATGCAACCATCGTGGAGAATCCAGCGATTATCAAAATTCCGTTGAGAATATGAACCACGACCGTAAACCCAATCGATGACATCGCTTTGACGAGAGGACTCTCATCTGGTGTTAACTTAGCAGCGGGGACCAGTAGCAGGATCAAGGCAATCGCCACAACATACAGCGTACTGACGGTTAACAACATCACTCTTCCTGACTTCACAGCGTCCTTAGGTTCTTTCAGCTTGGCTGCCATTAAACCCATGACCTCAATCCCAGCAAAGGCAAAAAAAGCATAAATAAACCCGGTCCACACGCCTTTTATTTTGTGAGGGAACCATTCATTCGTTATTTTCTGCGGTGTAATCTTTACATTTAACCAGCCAAGACAAGCCGCTGCTGCAATCCCGATAAAAGCAACCGTTGCAGCTAGCTTGATTACGGCGAGCACATTCTCCGTTTGGGTTAACCCTTTGGCTCCCAATGCGGCGATGAACAATCCAATGCATGCATATACCGCAACGAACACCCATAATGGAAACTTGGGAAACCAAAATTGAGAGAACAATCCCAGCGCCGTTAATGAACTCCCCATGATCAGCATTTCGGAAGACCAATACATCCATCCACTTCCAAAACCGGCCCATGGGCCGAACGCTTCCCCGGCATATGTTCGGAAAGCCCCTTCCTTCGGATCTTCTGCCGTCATCTGAGCCAATGCTCCAAAAACAAAGTAGGTCCCTGCAGCAGCCAGCACCAAAAGTACAAGCACGGATAAACCGGACCAATGAATAGCCAGACTTGTTCCGAGGAAAAATCCGGTTCCTAGCGTACATCCTGCTCCAAATAAGGAAAGACTAATCCAGCTCAGTTTATCTTCTTCTTTTTGATGCACATGACTTTTCATATGTATCCTCCTTCATGCGTACCCCATTACGGTTTACATATGATGGATTTTTTATGTCATTAAAGTAAAAAAGAAAATGAAACTGACAATATATTTAGTTTACATAATAATAATCTCGTTAACTAATGGTGTTGCTGTTGATACATCAATGCTTTTGGAATAAAACAGTAGTAACACTTTTAAGCTTCTATCATTAATGAAAACCCTTCGAACTGAAAAACAGTTTGAAGGGTTTCTTGTTAGTTCCTGAGAACAAACTTCTCGTTTGTTAAGGCGAATCTGTCGGTGGATGTTCTTGTAGCTAATAACCTACATAATGAAGGTTCTATTTGTTGCCGAACAATTGTTGAAGCTCAACCATCTCTATCTGGGCTTCCGGTTGGAATTCCTCACTTCTCACATATTGTGCAAGGCTGTAAAGCAATTGCCGCCCTTCCGTTTGGCTAATCAATTTATCATAATTTAGCGCCCCAACCAACAGCTTGCCTTTTCCAACCTGGCATTCAAACAGCAGCCCCAGCTTATGATTACGTTCAAAATTATCGATAGTTTGAACGAAAGGCTGAACATTCGCGGCAACCTTATCCAAAATAATAGACCGTGAATTCATGACGATATGCCACCAAGGATACGTGGAATGCGTCTCACTTGGGAAGTGCTTCAATGCTGGATGCGCGTTATCGATTAGAAGACCAAGCGTGCCGACCGGCACTTGCTTGTTCATGCTTTCCGAAATGGATCGGAACATCGGATAACACCAGAAATCGGTACAATATGTGCCTTCGATTGAATTATCGTTATCCTCGAGTGTTGGAAGCAGAAGCACACTCTCCCCTTTTTCCAGCAAGCTAATGACTCCATTGGACAATTCCTTATAAATATGGTCATGTTCAATAGCTGTCACATCATGATCAGGGTATACCCAAAGGTCATATTGTTTCCGAATATCGGTATTTGGAATATGCAGGGATAGAGTGATTGGCGTCATCTTTTTCACATCAGGCAGCTTGAACTTGATTTGACTTATTTCAAACCAAGTTTCGCCAGAGATAAAGGAAATCTCTTCTTTTCCTCGCGCAAGCAATTGATCCGAATCACGTAATTCCCACACCACAGCATGACCTGTCAATGAATCTGCTCGGTAGTACCTTAATTGAATGTGGGCATTGAAATCTTCTCCTGAATTGTAGTTGTATTTCTCGAATCGGGCCAGAAGGACTGCATCGGAGCAAAACGTCCTCCACTCCTCGGGAGTAATTAACCCTTTCGAATCCATGAAGGCATCCAAAATACCTACCAGTGCTGTCCCCTGTCCACTAAAGTCCTGAAGATCAAGCAATTGAAACCCTGCCAGATGATTGGATCGAAATGCCGCCTCAAGCTCCTCCTTATAGCAGTCAACGGCAAGTTTGCCAGAGTTTCTGAAAAAGGGTTCACCCAGATGTCCCATTCCCTTGGACTGCAATCGTTCCCGAAACACCTCAAAGTTTTTTGCTTTCAACGACCCGGTATACTTCTCGATCTCTTCATAATTCGGATACATGGCATATTGTCCAATTTCATGGGAGATGACGGGCAGGTGTGGAATGAGCTGTTGTTCAACAGAAGCGGCTTTCACGGTCTTGGCCTCCGTGCCATATTGAATTTGAATTTCAGATTCCTCTGCTTGAATTCCCTCGTTCTCCGAAACTGTCCCAACGGGCAAGATCATGTTGTCGTAATCCTTCAGAGTACCAGGCACGTCGGTTTGCACATGACCCAACGGGGCATCACACATGGCATAGGAGCCGCGGAAAAGTCTATCTTTGGAAAAACGCACACCACAGTAAAAATCTTCTTCCTCTAGAATGTGCGGAGTGAACTGAAAATTGTTTGAACCCTGAGTGTACAGAGGTCGTGGATCAAATGCTCTATACGCTTTGATAATGGCATTTAGTCTTTCTTTGCTTCCCCAAAGTTCATTACCGAGTGACATCATGACAAAAGAAGGATGATTCCCATACGCCTTGAGCATGGCAAAGCCTTCACGAATAAGATAGTCCTGTTCAGCCTGATTATGCTGTGGGTCGAGTTCATCCGTGATTGTACCCCAGAATGGCAATTCAGGCTCCATATAGATGCCAAGCATATCTGCAGCGGTGAACGCTGCTTCAGGCGGACAGCAGGTATGGAAACGATAATGATTTATACCATATGATTTGGAAATGCTCAGGATTCGCAGCCAATCATCCACATCGGTTGGTGCGTAACCTGTAAGTGGAAAGATTAAACCATCATGTTTTCCGCGAAGAAAAGTCTTTCGACCATTGATAGTAAAAGAATCTCCAGCAGCTTCAAAATCTCGCAGTCCTGTTATGATTTCGGTTGTATCCAGCACATCGCCATGTTCACCCAACAGATTAAGGGTCAGCACATACAGATGTGGGTCCGAATCACTCCAGAGCAATGCGTCGTCTCCCATCTTGTAGAGCACATTCACTTCGTCCTGACTGCATGGGTAGGTTTGCTCACTCACCACATGATTTCTGTCTGAAGCTATATATCCATGAGTCTCTTCTAAAAGAGGCTTGAAGGTTTGCGCAGTAACAGACAATACAGTACCTGGTATCGATTTGGACAAAGTACTTGCGATTCTAAAGGATCGCTCTTTCGCATCGGGATAGATCTGTACCTCACCCATATGCACGTCGTGGTAAAAATGAAGCTCCAGCTTCCCGGTAATTCCGTTCCAGTTGGTCTGAGTATCGGCGGATGTAAGATGCCCGCCTTTCGTCGGATAGTCCGTATTATCAACCCGGATGGTGAGGGTGTGTTTTCCCTCCAGTAGTCCTTCCGGCAAACTGTACACATGGGGGGTGTTAAGGCTATCCTGTGTTCCAACTTCTTCACCATCGACCCATAACTTCGTTATACGCGTGCGTTCCAGATACAAACTGCATCTCTTGCTAGCATGTGTAGCTGGTATATCAATTTCCCGTTTCAGCCATACCCATCCTTCATATGAATATTCATCAGTCAGAGACCCGATGTGAGCCACATCATTCTTCCTACCCTTGCGCGCATGAGAAGTTGTGTTCGGCAGTGTTATAGTGTCTTCAAATGGGCCTTGAACGCCTTGTTTATGTTCATCCAGTTGAAGCTCCCAGCTTCCCTGCAAGTTCATTTTGGTTAACATGATCCCAACTCCTCTATTCCTTTATGTATGTAATCTATTCTTCTAGTTCGTATTACTATTATATAACTGTAACCTTAGTCCACCCATATAATAAAATTTATGCTGAGTATAACAATATGGAAATAATCCAAAGGTTGTCGCTAACAAGTTCGTCGCTATAATGACTTGAAAATTCAAAAAAAAGTCGCCCAAAGGCGACTAGTGTTACTTATTTGGGTTGTTCTATTCTTATACACAGCTAGATCAGAAAATACCGGCAAAGTTATTCCGTTGTATAGACCTCCGATTCCTCATGCAAATCTGCTGGCAAGGCCTGTATGAAAGGCGACCAATCGCCCGTCGTGTATAGATGAAGCCGATGCATAGCCCGCGTACACGCCGTATAAAGAAGCTTGCGTTCATTGTCTCGACCATAAGTTCCAGACGAAGCATCATAGACCAAGACGGCATCGAACTCGACACCTTTGGCGAGATAAACAGGAATGACCATTACACCTTTTTCAAAGTTGAACGTTTCCTTCGTTACGAGCTGCAACGCTTCACCTCCTTGAATCTGTAACGATTCATGGGCCTTGAGGCTTTCGGCGGCGGTCTTCGTAATAATAGCGATGGAATCAAAGCCCTCGGCTCTTAGCGCAGCGATATCTGCAACCATTTGTGTATTCAGCTTCTCCCTGTCGATGCTTCTCGTCAGCAGGGGCTTTAGGCCATGTCTTTCAAAGGGTACAATTTCATCTCCGCCTGGAAGCATCGCTCTTGTAAACTCAACGATTTCCTTCGTTGAGCGATAGCTGCGTACTAGAGAGAAACGGCTTGTTTCGGCTTCACCGTAGAGACGGACTAGTGGTGAATCAGCTGCGGCCAACTTGGTAGCCTGCGTGAAGATCGCTTGCCCAAAGTCGCCCAGCACAGTCATTCGGGCACGGGGAAACAACTTTTTGAGATATTCATATTGAAATGTTGAATAATCCTGACCCTCATCAACGAAGACATACTTGATTTCCGTGTTCGTCCGGACACCTTCAATCAGTTCTTTTACATACAAATAGGGAGTCGCATCCTCATGAAACAACTCGTTCCGGAGCAGAGTTTCCTTGGTTTGAATGCATATCTCAAGCCATAGCGATGGGACAACCTCAGTATTTGTTTTCTGCCGGTAAGCTGCTTCGTCAACAAACAATTCACCATATATACCTTTGATATCAACAAACGCGAATTTCTTGACACTTTTTCTTAGTGGGCTAAAACGTTCTTTCACGATCTTACGGCCGAGCAGCTCCTCCTCCTTCTGGGCAAAGTCAAAGTCACCTTCGTCTTCTCGGCGCTTCTTGCTTATTTTCTCGCGAATTTGGGCGTACTGTTCCGCGATATCGAATACTTCCTTATCTTTATGCAGCACTTCAAAGACATCCGCATACTGATCAGTGTCGAGATAATTCAACTCTTCCTGTACCCACGACTCTTCACGTTCCTTGCGTTCCAGAGAAGCCAGCTCTTTCAGCAGCCATTCCTGCAAGAGTACAACGCGATTTAGCAAGGGTAGGGACCGATCATAACCGTAAAATTTGGCTTTCATTTGCTCTGCAGTAATCAAATCACGGTTCCGAAACCGAATGCTGTTGAATCGCATACCTTCCTGTCCCAACCAGTTTCCATAGTTCTGCAAGGCCTGCAGAAAAGCATCGGAAGCTTTATATTCGATCCCTTGAAGCCGAGCCTCATAGCCCGGAGCTTCATGCGAGGTCAGTACATATTCAATCTGATCAAAGACATCCTCTGGACGCAACGAAGAGCCAAGCCAATAGTCGAGGAATTGTTGAAAAGTAGTCTGCTGCATGTTATCTTCGCCGAGCTCCGGAAGGACAGTGGAAATATAACTGCCAAACATCGGATTTGGTGAGAAAAGGACGATCTGATCAGCGCTGATCGTCTGGCGATGTTTGTATAGTAAGTACGCCACCCGCTGCAAGGCTGCGGAAGTTTTACCGCTACCGGCTGCTCCTTGTACGATAAGCATTCGGCTTGTGTCATTACGGATAATGGCGTTTTGTTCCTTCTGTATGGTTGCCACGATACTTTTCATTTGTGAATCTGCACCTTTGCCGAGCACTTGTTGCAACAATTGGTCTCCAATCGTTTCGTTAGCATCAAACATATTGCGGATTTGTCCGTTATGGATCTGAAATTGCCGTTTGAGCTCCATTGTGCCATCGATTCGTCCAATCGGAGTCACATAGGACGCTATGCCGGGGGAAGAGTCGTAATACATGCTCGCGATCGGTGTACGCCAATCATAGATCAGAAAGCTCAAACCGTCTTCGTCCATAAAAGAAGATACGCCGATATAAATCTGATCGGTGAGGGCCAGACCTTTCTCCTGAAAGTCGATACGGCCAAAATAAGGGGACGGGAGCAAACGCTTCATGTTGTTCCATTGCTGCATCAACCGTATGTGACCACGTTCCCGCTCGGCCAGTACCGCAGACTGCTGGTTAATGGTATAGAAGGTCTCTTCGAAATCTTCGTGGGTGCTGGTATTGATCGTCACCTCTTCCCAAAAGCGCTTGCGAATTTCCGAAGCCTGGTCACGCATTCCGGCAACCTCTGGCTCCAATTCTGTGATTTTGGCCTGCAGTTTGTTCCTTACAGACTCCAGACGTTCCTGTTCCAGTTGCCAATCTTTTGATTGCATCTCTCCGAACCACTCCTTTTCCTATTTTTGGGATGAAAAAGAGCATTGACAAATCAAAATTCCAGATGTAAAATTAAAGTAGGGATAAAAACAAGTACATACTTTGATTTTGTTTGTCAATGGCGCTAACGATTATATCATAGCGTTATTTTTCGTTCAATTCTTTTTTTGTTTGCCAAAAGGTGGCCTTTGAATTCACCAGAGGTCATCTTTTTTCATGTCTATTGGGTCACCCTCCCCCGCTTTCCCTAACCGGACAAATGAAAGCACATAATGACAGGTTCTTGGATCAGTCTTCATCTATTATAGGAATCAAGGAGTGGTTAATCGTATGAACTGGATCGAATCATTACAGCTAGCTATTGCATATATGGAAGAACATTTACTCGAAAATATGACTATGGAGCAAATTGCAGCTCAAGCCCATATTTCTCCCTTTCATTTTCAACGTACGTTTGCCCTATTAACTGATGTTACGGTAGCCGAATATATCAGACGAAGACGGTTAACATTGGCAGCCAATGAACTGATACAGAGTGATTACAAAATCATTGATCTGGCGCTCAAGTATGGTTATGACACTCCTGAATCTTTCTCCAAAGCCTTTCGTAGACAGCACGGAATTGCCCCCAGTGAAGCACGTAAGAACAGTACCTCTGTCAAATCGTATAATCGTTTGGTTATTCAATTAAGTCTAAAAGGAGCAGAACCAATGAATCACAGAATTGTTGAACAAGCGTCGTTTACATTAGTAGGGATAAAGCAGGCTTTCTCTTATATTGATGGGGAAAACTTACGAGGCATAGGCAAGATGTGGCAGGATGCATATACGAGCGGTACAGAAGATCGTTTATTTGAATTGAATAATGGTGTAATCCAAGGGTTGCTTGGTGTATGTGTGGATCAGAACGAAATTCAGGAGAAGCAGATGGAATATTGGATTGCTACGGCTTATGATGGCGAAGTACCTGAAGGGTTATCATCATTCACAATTCCAGCTTCCAAATGGAGTGTCTTTGAAGTTGAAGGTCCGATGCCAGACAGTATGCAGCGTTTATGGAAGCAGATTATTTCTGAATGGTTCCCTTCCAACCCTTACGAGCATGCGGGTATACCTGAGCTTGAAGTATATCCAGGACCTCACCAGCCACCTCAAATCTGGATACCGATAAAATAAAGAGTATTATAGTATCCGTTCTTGCCCTCCATTTGGACAAGAACGGTATTCATCTCCTTTGAACGCTTACTTCATTTTCACGATGACCTTTCCTTTGGCACTTCCACTTTCAAGATACCGAAACGCTTGCCCGGCATCCTTGAAATCATAAACCTTATCAATCACGGGTTTGATGAGACCTTCCTCCAAGTAACTCTTTATTCGCTCTAATTGCATCCCGCTTGGTTTCATAAACAGGAAATGATATCTTGCTTGGTTTTTCTTCTCAAGAGTTGTAATCTTGTGGCTCACAATCGATAGCAATGTTGTCTTTAACCAGCCCAAGTTGGCTTCTCGACCGAATCTCGCGTTCGGCAAGCCGGAAACAGATACTATATTTCCATTTGGCTTTAGTACTTGAAAGGATTTTTCTAGTACCTCGCCTCCTATCGTGTCATACACGGCATCATATCCCGACAGCATTTCTTCAAAATTCTCTTTACGATAATTGATGATACGATCCGCGCCAAGGGATTGGACCAATTCGTATCCTCTATCGCTGGCAGTAGTGGCAACATAAGCTCCCATTAATTTGGCCAATTGGATGGCAAACGTGCCCACTCCTCCTGATCCTGCGTGAATTAATATTTTTTGGCCTTTCTGAAGGTTCAAAATATCGTAAAAGGCTTGATATGTCGTAAGACCGACCAGTGGTATGGATGCTGCTTCTTCAAAGTTTAAGTTTTGGGGCATCAGCGAGATATCTTCTTCATGGACAGCAATGTATGCAGCCAAAGTTCCAATTCGGTCTTTACGGGGTCTGCCATATACCTCATCTCCAGGTTTATAAGCGTTCACCTGTTTACCCACCTTGACCACAACACCGGAAAAATCATTTCCAAGGATCAATGGCATCTTGTAATTCAGCAGGAGCTTTACCTTGCCCTCTTTTATTTTAAAATCAATTGGATTTAAGCTTGCTGCATGGATTTCCACCAATACATCATGATCTCCGATCTGAGGAATAGGCATTTCTTTCCGTAACAAGGGAACATCTTTCCCGTATTTCTCAATTACCATGGCCTGCATTTAAATCACTCCATTGTGTTTATAAGTTTAAACATATAAACACATTATATCTAACACGTTAAACAAATCAAGTATTATATCGAGGTATCCATCCTGTCAGAACTGCCCCACCGTCAGGGTGGTTGCTTACCATAAGCTCGCCTGCATGTTGCCTCATCATTCGTTGTGAGATCGTTAATCCTAATCCACTGCCCCCAGTTGCACGACTTCTGGAAGCTTCCCCACGATATAGGGGTTCAAAAACGCGCTCTAGTTCTTCGGAAGAGAAACCTGGTCCGGTATCCCGTATTATAAACCTAATGTTGTTGCCATCTTTCCAGCATTGGACCGTTACTTCGCCACCTGTAGGTGTGTATCGAACAGCATTTTCTAAAACGTTGTTCATCGCACGCTCCAATACATGAGAATCTCCGCTAATGAAACAACCGTCTGTTAATTCCTTTAAGATAGAAATATGTTTCTGCTCAGCTAGCGGGCTCAAACTGTCAATCGACTTTCGAAGGATGTGCGTCAAATCTAGCTTATGAGTTTTAAGCTCATTGTCCAAGTACTCCATTTTTGTATAAGTGAAAAGGTCTTCAACCAATCGATCCAATTGGGCAGATTTCTCTTTACATACGGCAATATATCGGGCGACCTTCTCCGGTGACTGAGCTATCCCTTGTTCCAATCCATCCAAATAACCCCGCAAGGCAAACAACGGCGTGCGCAAATCATGTGCAACGGCAGCGATGACAAATCTGCGTTCTTCCTCCAGCTCCACTTGTTTTCGGTGGGATTGCTCGAGTCCTTTTACCATAACATCGAATCCATCCCGGACTTCGGCAATTTCCGTAATTCTGGAGTTAGGTAACTGCACTTCCCAATGCCCAGCTGCAATTTGTCTGGCTGCCTTGCTCAATTTCTCAAGCGGTTTAAGAAGGAACCTTCTCATTTCAACTCCAACCACAAAGAAAGCAAGCAGCAGCCCAAAAAATGCCGCAAGCATTGGAACTCCATTGGATTTAGGAAGATAAAGAACCACTCTTCCCCGTAATTGTCCATCTTTTATGACAGAAAACTGTTCAGTAGACGATAATCTACTATGGTGCTTTTGGCTGGAACGATAAATTTCCGAATTGGACGCAGATTCAATCACCACATCCATCTTTGCTTTGCTCAGCTCGGTGTGAAGTTCGTTTTGCCAAACGGTACTCGCCCATTTATCCGTACCAACTTCAATCATGTGGATCATCTCGCTGAGATGCTTTTGCAGCGTTTCATTTTGCTGTTGGTTTGCTGAGATGCTAAACGTCTGAGTATCCATAAAGTGAGCCGTGACAAAGAAGATCCAAGGCATCGTAAGCAAAAAGAATAGGCAAAGCATAGTAAAAGTCCGAATGCGAAGTTTTCTCATGCTACACTCCCTCAAAGCGGTATCCTACTCCCCATATGTTAATGAGGAATTGTGGATGGTTTGGATCGGATTCAATTTTTTCGCGAAGTCGGCTAAGATGGACCCGAATGGTATGTCTGTCGCCCACACCCTCCCAAAACTTTGCAAGCAACTGTTCATAGGAAAAAACATGTCTCGGGTGTTCAGCAAATAATCGCAGTAACTCATATTCTTTAGGCGTAAGCTCGACTGTTTCTCCTTCGACCAGGACTTCTCTTGCGGTAAGATTTAACTGGATGCGGCCGTAATCCAAGACTTTTCCCTCCATGGGTTGCCTAGAAGTGGTGCGCCGCAAAACGGCTTTCACTCTGGCAACAATTTCCCCAGGTGAAGCCGTTTTGACGATATAATCATCCCCGCCGAGCGTCAGACCACGGATCTTGTCCACATCATCACTTCGGGCACTCAAGAAAAGGATTGGAACATTGCTTTCCCCTCGTATTCGACGGCATAGCTCAAATCCATTTTGTCCCGGCATCATGATGTCCAGAACAATGCAATCTATGGAATGCTGTTGAAGTATGGTCCACGATTGTTCCGTATCACAAGCAGTCTTTACGTGAAAATGGTCATTCTCTAGAAAGTCTCTTAATAGTTCGACGATACTTAGGTCATCATCTACAACAAGTATCGTATGATATTTACTCATGTCTATCCCACCTCTGCCATCTAGTTTACCATTTTTTCTTCCATTACCAAGACGAGGCTGTAATCTGTGATGATTTGTTTATCGTTTTGTGACCTTTCTACAACTTCCTTTGAGACATTCATTTGTTATGATTCTACCTGTTAGCAAGGACGACCCGCATCCCATTTTGTCCATTCGAATGGCTAAAGGAGAAATTGACGTGAAGGAATATCACTTGCTGAAAGATATTTTGACCAAATTATGATAAGGGGGATGGGTTAATGATAACTGTTCAAATTGTTTTATTTGACGGCTTCGACCTACTGGATGCTATTGCACCTTACGAAGTATTTTGCGCCGCTTCCACACATATGGACAACATGTTAAAGGTAGAACTGGTCACGGCTGAAGGACCAAGATCAGTTACTAGCGGTATGAACGGATTGACCATTGAAGCGCACGACACACTGGACCCGGAACGTGGGGGTATCATACTTGTGCCAGGCGCAGCCGGCGATGTAGAAGGAGATGGTCCAGACTCGATTCCAGTTATTCTGGGCAAAGCCATGAATACGGGATTGACCAATAAGATCAAGGAAGCTTTCGAACGCAAAGACGTCGTAATCGCTACGGTGTGCGGCGGTTCCCTTTTGTTAGCCATGGGAGGAGTCCTGGAAGGCAGACATGCGGTAACACATCGTTTGGGTATGGATTTACTTGGTGCAGCCGGGGCAATTCCAGTCCCGGCACGCGTAGTGGATGATGGTAACTTGGTTACCGGTGGCGGTGTGACCTCGGGACTCGATGTTGCGCTATATCTGGTCGAACGTGAACTGGGACCACGTATTGCACACGAGATAGAGCAATTGTTTGAGTATGAGCGAAGAGGAACCGTTTGGAGTGCAAAAGGCATTGTACCCAGCACTCACAAGTCGTTAACGGACAATGAACCAAGCATTGTATTCAATCAAACGATAGGAACCTCGGAGATATTGCAAAACGAGAAAACAAAGATATCCTTCTTTGACGGTAATTGGAATACAACAATCAATACACCAGTTGGTAAACTGGAAGTCGAGCTCTATATAAAGACAAGTACCGATGTGATCCAGGGCACGGCTACACAAGGTGATGAAACAATCGCTTTTTTGAACCCTGTACTCTGCGACAACAAGTTGACCTGGACCCTGCCGATTACCAAACCCATGCGTTTGAATCTGAAATTCGAAGTTACCGTGGATGAAGATCAGATGAGCGGAACCGCTAAGGCTGGCCTTCTTCCTTCTTCCAAATTAACGGGAAAACGAATAAACTAGCCTTGTTGTCTATGTTCACAAAAGGAGTCTCGGGGGTTGCATAGGTAGATATGAAGAAACGAGGAAGACTGTACGGATGGCTAGGCTGCGTCACTATTTTATTTATTGTGTACGCTTTAGTGAAGAACTATTGGATAGACCCAGAAGCCTCAGGCTTTTTAAGCCATAAGACAGGTTTGAAGCGTGAGCTTCATCTTCCGATCTGGCTGAATGTCATGTACGTTCATGTTGCGTTTGCATGTTTGGCGATGGCGTCTGGATTGCTCAACTTCTCTAGTTGGACTTTGGAAAAGAGCCGCAGGTTCCACCGTATAAACGGTTATGTTTATATTGTGTCCGTTGCGCTTGTTGTACTGACTTCCGGCTATATGGCACCTTACGCTACTGGAGGGAAAATAAGCAGTATTGGTTTCAATGCGCTTAATATCATCTGGCTATTCATTACAATTACCGCTCTCATTCAAATTAAACAGAAACGAATGATCCAACACCGGAACTGGATGATTCGAAGTTATGCCTTTTGCTTCACGAACATGTTGATTCATCTCATCACTTCCCTTTTTCATCTGGGTTTTGGGTTGGTTTATGCTACAAGCTACACTATAAGTATTTATGGCTCTGTTGCTTTGCTGCTAGTTATTCCAGAATTCATCATCAGA
Source organism: Paenibacillus sp. BIC5C1 (assembly GCF_032399705.1). NCBI lineage: Bacteria > Bacillati > Bacillota > Bacilli > Caryophanales > Paenibacillaceae > Paenibacillus > Paenibacillus sp. BIC5C1. Next base: position 3,462,741 of record NZ_CP135922.1, on the reverse strand, counting down.
ATGAACTTCAAATTGAAAACAGCCCCCGAATAATCTTTCGGAGGCTGTTCTGCATTCTAGCTTTAGTAGAACAAGTAAGAATGCAATGGTGATCCTTGTCTGCTCTATTTCAATTCGTCAGACTTGCTTTTATCTTATTCCAGATCGGATTGTCAGCCGTACCGCGTGCAGGCTGCTCTCCTTTTTCAATGGCATCCCAATACTTCCAGTCGGGCTTCGCGCTACCTAATTCATAATCCATACCATCCCACGTATCTTCGCGAAATGCATAGAACGCCCAATGCCATCCGTACTCATTAAAGATAGATATCAGATCCGCAATGTACCGGTCTGCACCTTGAACCATTCGATTCGTTCCAAATTCGGAAGCTATAATCCGGTTCGCAGGTATGTTATGATCAGATGCCCATTTGGCGACAGGTCCGACAAATTGTTTCAGCGTCTGACGATTAAACTCTTTTTCAGACTCATCATCTCCAACCTTTACGATCCCCGGATATGAATACGTAAATCCTTTTTTCTTGTTCTGGCTTGTCATCTCATAAGGCTCATACATATGAAAAGCATACAGCACGTTAGGATCATCAATCGGCTTCAGATACGTAAAGGCCCAAGGCGTTGCGTAGAGCCCCGAATCCACAATGATGGGCGTTGTCTGGTCTACCGTCCTGATCTCTTTGGTTATCGTGTCATAGAGTGAATTCAGATCAGCTGCGGTATGTTCTACTTTGGCATACCACTCCGAATAATCCTGCGTCCAAAAGTCATGAAAACCCGTACCCGTTTCCGGATGAGGTTCATTAATCAGATTATAGCCGATAACGGCAGGATGATTCTTCAAACGTGCTGCAAGATCCTTCCAAAACTCAGCGGCCTGTTTGTGATATTCAGTATCATTCCAGATCCGATCATCATTCTTGGCCCCGTTGAACTGCCGCCAGCGATCTCCCGGTAAGCTAAGCACTGTAATAATCACTTTCATCCCTTTAGCCTCGGCGGCGTCCAGATCTGCTTTGAGTCGGGCAAAATCCGCATCCACGATACCTTCGTACTTATCCGAGCTGCCTATCAAAAAATCTGCGTTGATATTGGCATCTGGCTTGTCGTTAAACAAAAAATCTCGATCCTTACTCCACTTATCGGGTGCAAGCCGTACAAACTCTATGCCCTGTTCCTTGGCTGCTTCATAGTTGTCAGGAAGAGTTGTGGAGTTCATAAAATTAGTCCCTTTTCGCTGTTCATTCCAATAGCTCATTTTCTCCGAAGGAACAGCCTGCTTCTCCTCCTGACTGCTGTTCATCCCTGAAATCTCCAATGGCTTTGGAGAAGCTGAGTTAGAACTGCATCCAGCTAGTGCAACCAATATGGCCGCCGAGAGTAAGACATTTTTTCCGATGGGCCAACTCGATTTGGTTGATATTTTCTTCATGGTCAATCACCTCGATAGCCATCTTACCCGTTGTCTGTTACGCCAATATGACAATATGTTCTATTATCCAATCGGTGTTCCGTCAGACAGCTCGATATCTGGTTTTAACAGAACGACATCCCCTTTTTCGGGTATTCCTCCCAGAACCAATACTTCTGATTTAAACCCGGCTATCCGGCGCGGTGGAAAGTTGACTACCCCTATGACTTGTTGTCCAACCAGTTTCTCGGCTGCATATCTTTTGGTAATTTGTGCACTAGACTTTTTTATTCCAATTTCTTGTCCAAAATCAATCTCAAGTTTGATCGCAGGCACTTTCGCTTCTGCAAAAAACTCAGCTTTTTTAACGGTTCCGACGCGAATATCCAGTTTCAAAAAATCATCAATGGTAGCCATATATATTCTCCTCTTCTACTTGTTTTATGGATACAATAGTTGTTATAAATTCACATTAAGTTCGAACTTCAGGAACGGCGTAACGCCAGGATTTTGCCCCAAAAAATGCCCCCATGCCGAGTACAGTCATCATCCCACCTATAAACTGAAACAAAGAGATGGTTTCTCCCAGAAATACAAAGGCGAGTATGATCGCAAGAACAGGCTCTCCAATAATGCCTACAGAAACCGTCGTTGCTCCTAAAGATTTCAATAATAGATTAATAAGAAATTGACCAAAAATGGTTGGGATTATGGCAAGTAACAAGAAATACATCCAATCTGAAGTGTTATATCCGGTCAGGGAGATATGATTGAATAGACTGTAGATAAGCAAGACACTTCCCGCAAGGAAGAAAACAATAACGCTGTACACATTTGCATCGATTTTGTGACTGACCTTTTGTCCAGCAAGCATATATGCCGAAACCGCGATTGTACCTAGTAAAGATAATCCATCCCCAACCAACGCCTCTCTAGATACCCCGATGTCACCCCATGCGATAATAACTGATCCTGCAAGCGCTGTGACCAGACATAGTATCGTAACCATCTTTGCTCGTTCCTTGAAGATGAAGTATGACCCCAACATTACAAATAAAGGCTGCAACGATAAAATGACCATGGAACTTGCAACGGAGGTATGCACCAATGACTCCATCCAGAATAAGAAATGCAACCCGAGAAAGAGCCCCGCTAACAACACAACACTCCAATCTTTTTTGCTCATCTTAAGATTTCGAAGACTTTTCCAAGGTACAAAAGGAAGCATTAGTATTACGGTTATGAACAATCTGTACATCCCAGCTACAGAGGTTGGCGTCTCTGAGGACTTTATCAATATGGAAGAGATCGAGATGGACAAAATGCTGATAAAAAGCAAAAGGTACGGATGAGGCGAATACAACCTTTTATTCATTTTCATACTTACTCCTTCAATATGTTCTATCCAAATTCTGTGCACAGGATTATAGTGATAAAACAAAGATTGGATATAATAATATCATCGTTAATATTTTAATTGTGTAATAATATCGCTATATTATATATAAATATCACCATTTGAAAGGACGCATTTAAATGTCAAAGCAGCTCCACGAGACGATTCTTTTCCCTGATGCTTCATTCCCATACATTATGTACACAGCTAATTCCGAGAAAATTATTCCTGAAGGTAGAGGATTTAACGACTTGCACTGGCACGAAGAACTACAAATTACTTTGGTTACTCAAGGAAGGTTGGTTATCCAGGTAAACGGTGTTGATCATGAGTTAATGGCGGGTCAAGCTATCCTAATTAATAAGGGAGTTTTGCATGTTACAACGCATCTGACTCACAACGGTCAATATGTAAGTTTTAATTTCCCTGAAAAGCTGTTAGCCTTCTACGCAGATAGTTCCATGGAGAAAAATTATGTTTTACCTTATACAGACTCTTCCCTGGTGTCGCTGGTAATCAAGGGTGATGTAGAATGGCAACAGATTGTGCTAGATATGTTATGGGATATGAAAAAGAGATTTGACATGACAAAAAAGTGGGGTTGGGAATATGAGGTTTCTATCAAGACAGTACAATTGTGGTTAATTTTGATTCATAATATTACGCTTTCCTCCGAGGAGGCGCCCAAATATGTAAAACTTCAGCAAGAGCGCCTTCAACTCATGCTCAGCTTTATCCATCAGCAATATTCAATGAATATCACACTGCAAGAAATTGCTGATACAGCACATCTGAGCATCTCGGAGTGCACCCGGAGTTTTAAGAAGACCATTCATATGACACCGTATGATTACTTAATTAAGTACCGGATCAAAAAAAGCATGGAGTTATTAATTTCAACCGATTATACAGTAACCGAAATAGCTCACAGGGTTGGTTTTAATCATGTAAATAACTTCATTCAGTCTTTCAAAAAACATCAAAACCAAACACCTAAGGGTTTTCGGAATTCGAGTAATGAGATCAAACATCAAAGAAATAATTAGTATGATGCATTTCGTCACTTTTCTTTTAACATGTAAATGCAGGCACAAGCAGCAAAGGCAAGTATACCGCTCACGGCGCTTGAGATGGAAAAAGCTCTTACATAATCCCCAAGGCCGGCCTCGTCAAGGGGCAAATGCAGTACGGCAGAAAACAACATGCTGATCATCGCCACACCCAATGTGTTCGCCAAATACATAAAGGTTGTGAACAGCCCTGATCCGGTTCCTGCCGAGGCCGCTGGCACGCGATTCAAGATCGTATTGGCGAGTGGGGTTGTGGCCATGCCCAGACCAAGCCCGTACACCAAGAGAATCAATATATTGTGGTAATGGAATAAATGAACGGCATCCGTATGCAAAGACCACATCAGTAAAAATACACTTCCACCCATGGTAAGTGTACCTGCTTTCAATACCGCATCTCCCCACCTTTTCACCATCCGCGAGGACAATAATGAAGTGGCGAAAAATCCAAGGCCTAGCGGCAAAAAAACAAGACTGGTTGATTGAACATCCAATTGTAATCCCACCTGAACATAATAATTTAAGATGAAGAAAAAAGAGAACATGCTCAGATATACAACGATTTCTGTGATAATACCTATCCGAAACGAACCTATTTTGAAAATGGATAGCTCCATTAACGGCGTGCGTCCTGCCTCTTCCCTCCGTTTCTGACGAAGCACGAATAGGAATAGCAGCAAGAGTGAGCCAAACACACAGCCCCAAGTCCATAACGGCCATCCTGATTTTTGCCCGATCGTTAACGGATAAATGAGCATAAGCAAGCCGAATATGACCACAGCCATGCTGAGCCAGTCAATACTCTGCCTGTAATGTCCCCGAGATTCGGGAATGATACGGAGTCCTGCTAGTACAAGCAATCCTATTGGCACATTGCATAGAAAAACGATCCTCCAGCCAAGATTGAACAGGTTCCAGTCCACTAATATGCCGCCTAATATGATACCAAGTGTAAAACCTACACCGATAACAGCACCATAGATGGCAAAAACAAACCCTTTTACGCTCTCCGGAAAGCTGCTCTGTATAATCGACAAAACCTGGGGTTGGATCATCGCTGCAGATAGACCCTGGATGATACGAATGGCAATGAGTATCGTTGGATGAGAAGCCAGGCCACCGAGCAGACCCATCAGGGTGAAGCCTAATACGCCAATCCATAACATGCGTTTTCGACCATATATATCCCCAAGTTTCCCACCCAGAATCAATGCAACTGCAAGTCCTAACGAATATCCAGAAAAAATAAGCTGGGCCTCGCCAAAGCTTGCTTTTATGCTGGATTGCATCATTGGAAGAGCCACCTGTATCATATAATTGTTCAACGAAATCAGCAGTGTTGGCAACAAAATCAGAATTAGAGCCATCCAGCGGCGCGGGTCCACCTGTGGTGCTGTATATGCTTCACTTGTAACTGTAGCAGTTGATTTATGCATGATTATGATCCTCTCCTATCCTTCTCCAATTGATAATAATTATCAGTTATTGGTGAGAGAGGGTCTACCTGCAAAGGGATTTTCTATCCCTATAGAAGGAGCGTGGGTAAACGAAAAAAGGAATCTCAACATGATCGTCATGTCTGAAATTCCTTCTGAATTGCCCTAATCGGTTTTTATATCCCGTTGAGGTAACATTTTGAGGTGCTCACTGGGGTTATATCCATAAATCTTACGAAAGGCTGTCGCAAAATTACTGACATTACTATAGCCAACGGATACCGCCGCTTCTCCGACATTCATTCGCTGTACTTCCATATAATAAAGCGCCATTTCCATTCTTTGCTTGCGTACCAGCTCAAATACAGTCATGCCAAAGCGTTCGCGAAATCCCTTTTTAAGCTTGAATTCATTGATCCCTACCTTTCTGGCCAGCTCCTGAATGGATAAGGGTCGTTCAAAATGACGAATAACCAATTCCCTGGCATAATCAAGATTCCCCAGATCATCACGGCTCAGGAAGCTTTTTCCAGTTAACACCTGATGCCCTTCTACTTCACCAAACAAAGCAATTAATTCCATGGATTTGCTCTCCATGTACAACCTCTTCAAGGCTCCATTATACGTGCAATTTAACATATCCGAAACACATCGATGAATCTCCGGTGTATTGGGATAGTTATCAATATTTCCTTTATATCGCTGCAGCCAAGACTGCATTTTCTGTTTCTCGGTTAGATCTGCCGCATAATGCAACAGTTCATGCGGGGATAAACGAACTTCAAGCATATGATGCCGGACGTCCGCTTTTTTCTCTTCATATACCAATTCATCCTCGAAAAATAACACGTTGCCTGTCCAATGATGGGTATAGCTTTCCTTCCCTTCCCACTCACAATAGATATCGCCATTAAGACAATAACTTATCTCAAATAACGGACAAGCCTCCTGAATCCGAAGTTTCATATCCTGGACATAGGTCACATCCGTTTTAACAATTTCCATACCCGGACGGATATGTGTTCTGTGTATGCTTCCTTGGCCCATCTCTTGCGGAATCGTAATATGCTGCTCCCATGTCTGAAGCCGGGATTGTGCTTGTATCAGACCAGTAAATTGATCAAAAAGGCTGTGTACCTCGCTGTTAACTATATTTAGAGTCAAAACGACACCTTCTTATATCCATTTAGAAATTTTGCGCGCTACTTCCTCTTTGCTAAATTCAATATTTTCCGAAGCCCACAGATAGCCAGCTTCATGAATAATTTGTGCATAAATCGGGATATATAAATCCTTCTCCCTATCTGAAAATGGATGATCAGTACTTTTGGACAAATACTGTTTCAACTCATATATTATTTTTTCTTTCAACTGAGGTATGACTAATCCGATATAGCTTTGGCGGCATTTCAATTTGGGTTGCTGGTAAAAATCACAGACCGCTAAAATGAGCTGATTTATGCTTTCCTGGTTGAATTTAGTTACTCCTAAAGTTCGTCTTTCAATCGCCATGATCGCCGAATCACCCATAATGTAATCCAACAAGTCATATTTGTCTTTGAAATGCGCATAAAAGGTTGCCCGATTTACTTTTGCTTCCTGGGTCAAATCAGCAATTGTGATTTTTTCAAAATCCTTTACACTCACGAAATAAAAAAAAGCATTTATTAAAGATTGCTTCGTCTGGGTTGTTCGCATATCTCTTACCTTGTTTCCCACGGCATACCCTCCTAAGCCGATAAAATGGTTGTTTCTGTTGCTATAGCAACATTTCGTACCACATTGTTGGTTGTTCCGATGGATTAATCGATCTAAGCTATTAAAACAACACGTGTTGATATATATACCACATAAAAGGAGTTTTTCAAAGATGAAAACCATTGTCATTATTGGTGCCGGACCTGGATTAGGCTTATCGCTCGCTAAAAAGTTTGGTGAAAACGGATTTAGGGTGGCTGTTATTTCGCGAAACGCCGAGAAACTTAAGCAGATTGTATCTGAACTTCAAAAGTTAACTATTGAAGCGAAGTCATATGTAGCGGATATCACGGATATGCCTGCCTTAAGACAGGCTCTACAAGCTGTTAAACAAGACTTTGGTCCAATTGATGTACTTGAATTTAGTCCGTATGGAGGTCCCAATGTATTTAGACATGTGTTAGAAACAACACCTGAGAACGTAATGGAACCTATGAATAGTTATTTATTACCAGCGGTGCTTTCGGTGAACGAAATATTACCCGACATGTTGAGTAAAGGTTCAGGCGCAATTCTTTTTACAACTGGCATATCTGCAATGATTCCTTATCCACCTCTCGGAAACATGGGCATCGTCATGACAGGTATTCGTAATTATGCGACAAACCTGCATAACGAATTGAAGGAAAAAGGAATATATGTTGGCCATCTCTCTGTTGGCACTTTGATTCAAGTCGGGACGGATGGAGATCCGGATCTTATTGCAAAAACATGGTATAGCCTCTATACGAAAAAGGACCAATTTGAAGAAACGTTCCCTCATGAACTGAATTCAGCATTCTAAAAAAAAGAATAAGAAAAGAGAGACAAGATGGTTCATGATTAGCCATCTTGTCTCTTTTCCGTTGACCTGTTTGTCTATTCTCCGTGTGGATGAAACGGTTAATGCCGACTCGTGTTAGCCTATGGTTACTACTTAAATCCAACATTAAGTCCATATACCGGATGAGGCACATACGGCTCTTCCAAGCACGCCATTTCTTCTGATGTTAACGCAATCGACAGAGCTTCAACCGCATTTTCAAGATGAGATGTCTTCGTAGCGCCAATAATCGGAGCTGTAACCGGATTCTTGTGCAGCAACCAGGCAAGAGCGATTTGTACCCGGGGAACGCCGCGTTTTTCCGCGATTTCTGCAACCCGCTCTACTACCAATCGATCGGTGCTGGCTGTTGCATCGTATTTTGCCTTTTGAACCTGATCCGTTTCGGAACGTTGTGTTGTTTCCTGCCAATCTCTGGTCAACCGGCCAGAAGCAAGTGGACTGTAAGGAATCACACCGATTTTCTCTTCCTGACAAAGAGGCATCATTTCTCTTTCCTCTTCACGATAGATTAGGTTATAGTGGTTCTGCATCGATACAAAGCGGGTCCATCCATTTCTTTCGGCGACATATAAAGCCTTTTGGAATTGCCATGCTGACATGGCAGAAGCACCAATATATCTTGCCTTCCCTGCCTTCACCACATCATGTAATGCTTCCATGGTCTCTTCAATAGGAGTATGGTTGTCCCAGCGGTGAATTTGATACAGATCCACATAGTCGGTCCCCAGCCTTTTGAGGCTCTTGTCGATCTCACTCATAATTGCTTTTCGAGAAAGTCCGGCTCCATTCGGACCATCATGCATACGGGAAAACACTTTGGTGGCAAGGACAATTTCATCTCTACTCGCGTAGTCCTTTAGAGCCCGTCCCAGAATCTCCTCGCTTGTTCCACCTGCATATACATTGGCCGTATCAAAGAAATTAATGCCTAGCTCCAACGCTTTCTGAATGACGGGACGACTATTCTCTTCATCCAACACCCATTGATGAAATCCACGCCCTGGTTCACCAAATCCCATGCAGCCAAGACAAAGTCGAGATACATCCATACCTGTATTTCCTAATTTCACATATTCCATTGGTTAATCCTCCTCAGAAGTTTTGGTTCCGCGATAACGGTGTAACGCATGAGATAAGAATAACAAGAAAATAGCTGTGCTTCTTTGCTACTAAGCTCATAGGATTTGTTTATTTAGCTCATTTGTGAGGCCCTCTATTTTATCTTTTCCTCGCTTCGCTTGCATTGCTGTCTAAACTCTGATGGCGGGAGTCCGAACTGAAGTTTAAATACTTTGGAAAAATGGGCAACGTTTTCGAAACCTGTTGAGAAACAGACATCGGTGACGGACAGAGACGTCTCGGCCAACATTTTCTTGGCTTTATCCAACCTCTGATTACGAATCCACTTCAGGGGTGAAGTATGGTATAGGGTCTGAAAATCCCTTTTGAAAGTAGATAAGCTTTTGCCAGACAAATAAGCCAGATCACTTATTGAAATGGGATTCGTGATATTCTCCTCCATTATTTTGCCAAAGTCATTATTTTTATCATGATTCGGTTGCAGAAGTTGATGTAAGAATTGATCATTGGCATGCCCCAGATGGAACAGGAGTTCCATGAATTTTAGCCGGATCAGTCCGTCTTGTACCTCGTCTGGATTTTCGAAATAGGGTTTCAATGATGCTATATAAGAGCGAGTGATTTCATTGACCTGAATAATGGACACCGGAGTGATTTCATTCACGTTATTCGTCGGTTTGAAGCCAGAAAATTGAACAAATTCTTCAAGCATACTTTCATTCAGGAAAAACATCATATAGTCCAGCATAAATTCAGCGCCGGGTTCACCCGACTTTATGTAATCAATGCGAATTGATTTATGAAGAAATACCATTTCATTACTGCGCACCGTGTACTCCTGATCATTGAATCGAACCGTGTATACGCCTGATATAACGAACAACAACATGTGATCCTTCAGAAAATAGGAACCTGTTGTTCCCTCTGTGTGCAAACAGAATTTAATGACGGACAAACCATTCTGCTTTAAGCTTCCTTGTTTGTCCGGGGCACGTTCCAGCCCTTCTGGTGCTTTAATTATCTTTCCGTTTTTCATGGACATGAACAGTCCCGCCTTTTCAGCTTTTGATAATAGAATAACAGGAAACGTGAATGGGTGCTTTGTTGTAAAGCCCATAAAGTTTATCCATTTAGCCCAAACATCATCCAGAGGATTGATCAATCCTGATAAACCGGTATACTTACCTATCTTATCCTAGGGAAATCGCGTAGAATTGAACGGGTCCGTACTACATTTTTTTTATAACCCGAATGGAGGCCATGTGTCATCAGAAGACGTTTTACGATTCAAAATAAAATACTATCATTAACTGTTTTTATGATCACAGCTTTACTGATTTTTGTACTTATTATGCATTCCAGAATTAACGCGCTTCAGGAGGAAACAAACGTAATCACGCATCAGGATCGCGAGATCACCAATCTGACCAATCAGATGGAGAAAAATATTCTGGATATGGAAACAGGTCAGCGAGGCTATGTCATTACAGGTAATGACAAATATTTGGAACCTTATCTGGCTGGTCGTATAGATTTGCAGAACAACTATGATGAACTGATGTCGTGGAGTACGGAAGGTTCAACTCAGGCCAATCGTCTTGCCAGCCTAAAAACGAATGTTGATCAATGGATCGCTTCTTCAAGTGAACCTTTGATTACTCTAAAACGAGATGGACGGGACCGTGATGTTATCGCACAGTATCAAACGGATGACGGTATCAATCAAATGAATCAAATCCGTTCTCAAATTAATGAGTATCGTACAATCATGACTGCAAACACAGATCATTTAATAGTCAGGCAAGCAGAACGAAACCAATTATTAATTGAACTTCTTTATCTCATATGGGGGCTCATTGCTCTTGTGACAATATCGGCTGCCTGGTTAATGTCGCGAGCAATTTCCAAACCCGTACAGAATATTACGGAGAGTATATCGGGCTTTACGTCATCCAGAAACCTGATGAGCCGAATCGCCATCACATCCAATGATGAGATTAGTGATTTGGGACATGTTACGAATGAATTGCTTCGTTCTCAGCAGGAACGAATTGAACTGCAGGAACACACCAATAGTATGATGTCAAAATATCAGGGAGTCCATGAAATTGAATCGCTCAGTGACATTTTCCTAAGCAATTTGGCAGATAAACTTCATTATCCCTATGCAGCACTCTATGTACGTCAAGAGGAGAAAGCAGAGGATCTCATGATTCGAACTGCTGTTTATGCTGGTGATGCCCAATTAAATGTTCGCACCTCTTTTCAGATGGGAGAAGGGCTCGTGGGTCAGTGTGCCAAGGAAGCCAAACTTATGGAATTCCGTCAGGTACCCGAAAATTATGTCCAGGTCTTTTCTTCTCTTGGTACCGCTCCTCCCGATTCGCTATTACTGTTTCCCATCTGTTTCTTGGGTGAAGTTCTTGCTGTGGCGGAAATTGCTGCTTTCTCACCGTTAACACCTATACAAATCTCATATGTGGAGTCGATTACAGAGGATTTTGGGGCTGCAATCAACAGCACACTAAATACAATGAGAATTGATTCCTTGTTAACAGAGTCCCAACGATTGAATGAGGAATTGCAGGTGTATACGGAAGAATTACAGACGCAATCTGAGGAGCTTCAGATGCAATCCGAAACATTACAATTGCTAAATAGCAAATTGGAGGAACGACAGCTCATTGCAGACGAAAAAACCATTGAGGCACAAAGAGCCCAAGCCGAAATGACTACCTATTCGGAAATGCTTGAACGAAGCACACGTTATAAGTCGGAATTTCTAGCCAATATGTCACATGAACTTCGTACACCACTGAATGGAATTTTGTTATTATCCGAATTTCTTAAAGAGAACAATTCCAATTCGTTGACAACAGATGAATTGGAATATGCTCAGGCCATACACTCATCCGGGCAGGATCTGTTAAATCTGATCAATGATATTTTGGATCTGTCCAAAGTGGAGGCCGGCAAATTGAATATTGAGGCTGAAGCCGTCAATGTCTCCGAAATTCCGGAAAGTGTGATGCAATACTTTGGTGAGATTGCCCGAGAAAAACAAATTGATCTTCAAGTTCGTGTTGAAGAGACTGTACCGGATATAATGTTCACGGATGGACAGAGATTAAAACAAATCATCAATAACCTGTTATCCAATGCTTTAAAATTCACCTCTCAAGGGTCTGTTCTACTTGATATTAGAATGGCCAATGAGGAAGAATTAACGGAAACGGAAAGATTGACAGAAGAGCCATTTTTGGCGTTTTCCGTTCAAGATACAGGAATCGGAATTTCAGAAGATAAACAATCCATCATTTTCGAGGCCTTCCAACAGGCTGAAAAAGACACGGAACGTCACTACGGAGGAACGGGCTTAGGCCTCTCTATTACGAAAGAACTTACTTTGTTATTAGGTGGCCATATTGTTGTAGAAAGTGATATTGGACGTGGAAGTACCTTTATCGTTTATTTACCTGTCCAATACAACCCTTTCGCCCAGCATGAGCAGCCCATCACAAAGGAGCATACCACCGATGACTTGGAAAATTCCGAAAATATACGGGTATTATCCACTGCAGAATCAGCATCCTTGGTAGAACATGATATATTAAAGAACAAACATGTGCTGCTTGTGGATGACGATGATCGGAATTTGTTTGCCTTAAGCAAGGTACTGAAAGCACACCACCTGGATGTATCCATTGCTAAGGATGGTGAACAAGCGTTGCTGGAACTAGAACAGTCCTCGGCAATAGATCTTGTTTTGATGGATATCATGATGCCGGTTATGGATGGTTATGAAGCAATTCAACAGATCAGGCTGATGGAAGAATATCAAAATCTGCCGATTATTGCTTTGACCGCAAGGGCTATGATTGAAGATCGCAAGAGGATTATTAATGCCGGAGCTACAGAGTATATGAGTAAACCAATCAACATGGAACAGTTGTTAGTGATCATGAGAATGTTGCTTGCAAATAAGAATTAACCACGTAGAGGCCCAACCTCCTTTGTTTGAGGTTGGGCCTCTACGTGTCATCCTTAACGTTTAGAAAGGGATAACTCTGAAACGGATTCACGTTCGACACACTGTATATTGATCTTATAAGTAGATTCTACAGCTTCTCCTTTTAACATTTGAATGAGCACATGTCCAGCAAAAGAACCTGCGTCTGTTTTGGGTTGTCGAAAAGTCGTAAGAGGTGGGTTTAAGTATTCGGATACATGTATATTATCAAATCCAATAATGGATAGATCTTCGGGTATGGAGACCTTGTGTTCTTTAAAAGCCTCTAAGCCACCGATGGCCATTTCATCATTCGCAAAAAAGACTGCCGTTGGAAGCTCTCCCTCCATTAGCAATTTGGCTGCGTTGTAGCCGCCTGTTTTCAGAAATTGACCGCCAAGTCTCCAATTCTCATTCTCTTCCACCCCAGCTTCATGCATGGCCCTCAGATAACCCTGATATCGCATCTGATTACAATCCGAACCTAAAGGTCCACTAATATAGGCTATTGCGCGGTGCCCTTTATCCAGAAGGAAACGGGTTGCCATATAACCACCCTGCTCATCATCCATCAGAACATTTACAATATGCTTATTATGGAGTTCCCGATCCATCACAACAATAGGAAATCCCGTTTCAGCAGCGTGCAACAACAACTCATCTTCAATATTTTCAGCGATTACAATCACGCCGTCCAGCCTTCTCTCTCTGATAAAGCGTGCTGCTGTTGATCGCTCTCCGCCTAAAGAACTGCATACGATCAGGTCGTATCCCTGACTTATGGCACTGGATTCAATTCCACTCACCAAGTCGGAAAAATAGGGAACGGACATGTCATGAACAATAACACCGATCGTTTGTGTGTTTTTTCGCTTTAATTCGGATGCGGCTCCATGCTTGATGTAATTGAGCTCACTTGCTGCTGCAAGCACTTTCTGTCTTGTGTGCTCACTTACATGTTTTTTGCCGTTAAGTACATAGGATACGGTTGAACTCGCAACACCCGCTAACTTTGCTACATCTTTAATCGTTATCATTAAATACTCCCCAAGAAGACTGTTTTTGGTCACTGGCATTAAGGATTTTTATATCATTCATCGCATTTTAACACAGTCATCTTGGGAAATGCACAAAAAGATACAAACATACTGGAATTTCAGAATATATTATCGATCAGGTCCAAATACAAGATTTGCGGATTGTTTGGCTTGTTCAATAACCTCCATCACCTTCTCGCTATGCTCAAGCATAGCTGTAACTTTCTCCAAATCTTGTTCGCAGATCATACGCTCGAATTCAACAAACTCGTCATACATGCGATGACGATGATCCTTGTTATCTATCCGAATCGGCGTTTCTTTATGAAGCGCAAGATCGAATGATTCACATTGATTCGCGGAGCTTGTCATATGAATATACCCTTTATTCCCCTGGATGTTCGTTGCATTGGGAGCGGTGCTGTCTTTGGAACCTATGCAAACACATTTGAACTCACCGTAGTCCAAAAGCAACATGCCTGAAGTGTCAATCCCGCGTTCCATGTTGGCCCAGTACTCCACCTTCTTCGGGCTCCCGAAAAGCCCTACAACTAGGTGAATATTATACAAATTAATATCCATCAAGGCTCCACCAGACATTTCCGGATTAAATGCCGGCAGGACTTCTCCAGCCTGAAAAGCCGCATAGCGGGATGAATATTGGGAATAGTTACACTCCACGATTTTGATGTCACCCAGTTTGGGCAGATTCTCCTTCATGGACAAATAGTTCTTCAAATATTGGTTTGTGATGGCTTCGACCAACACCAGCTGTTTTTGCTGTGCAATCTCTTTAAGTTCAACAAATTCTTGCAGGTTGGAAGTAAACGGTTTCTCACAGATAACATGTTTGCCGCCCATTAACGCTTCTTTGGCATATGCATAATGAAGATGATTTGGAAGTCCGATATAGATTGTATCCACTTCATCATTTGCAATCATATCGCTGTACTCCGAATATATTTGTGCGATACCATACTGCTCTTGCAGAGACAATAACTTATCCTGATGACCAGGTCTGGAACAGATGGCCTCCAACGTAATCGCAGAAATTTCATGAATAAAGCTTAATAGATCCCTTACAATCATTCCGGCTCCGACAATTCCCAGTCTCATTTTAGTTACACTCCTCCATACCTTTTTCCAATATTCCCATAACTGCGATCGTTTCTTTGTCTTGAATCACTTTTTCTTTGCCATGGTTGATGGCTTCATAGATATCGTCGTAGACTCTTGCATAATCTCCTTGTTCAGAAATCACTTTTTCTTCATGGTACATTCCTGCGTCATCCAGATACGTTAGTACTCCATAATGCTGAGGCAAATCCTTGCCAAAATCGGCATGTCCTTTGGGAAGGTAAAATAACTTTAGATGTTCCTCTTGACGATCCTCTGTTTGTTTTACGAATACCCCCTTTTTGCCGTATACTACAAAACTCGGGCGGGGCTTCAAACGGAAAAAGCTGGATTTGACTGATACTTTGAGTGAAGCGTAATAAAAGTCCAGATCGAAATAATCATTCATTCTGCCAGGACCCAGCAATTGACGAACATCGTAATGTATCTTGTCCGGTTGCCCGAAATAGGATAATACCTGATCAATGGTGTGAACACCGTGCCCGTATAAATAACTTTTGTATTTGGAAAAATGGGTGGTAGCATTCGGGATCTCCGGTCGATAATAATCGTAATGCATCTCCACTTCCAGCAAATCGCCAAGCTTTCCTGATTCAATCACTTTCTTGGTTGTCAGAAAATCCGAATCATATCGTCGGTTCTGATAACATTGAATCAAGAGATTTTTTTCTTTGGCGTACTGGAAAATGGATTCGGCTTCTTTTTTGCTCAGCATAAAAGGTTTTTCAACAAGTACATGTTTTCCGTGATCTAGCGCCATTTTTGCATACTCATAATGGGATTCGGTATGTGTACAGACCACGACCAACTGAATGTCATCGTCATTCATTAAAGCTGCGAGATCATCTGTGTAGAGAACGCCAGGAGCTTTCTCCCATTCTGTTTTTTCAGGATGCCGAGCATATATCGTTTTTACTTTCAAATGATCTCGATTCAATGAAAAAGGAAGATGATAACGATTTGTACTTTTGCCATTGCCAATGTAACCGATAGTTAACATATGAATTCCCCCTTAGGCTCTTTTTCATTTATTATAGAAGAAGAAAATCCTCCGGAGGAGCTTTGGAGAAATTACGGTACATTTGACCAATATTATGTATTCTAATGCCCTCTTTTTAAACAAAATGTTTACTGGATGCTCTACATCAACGTTATTTCAATGAATCCGGGGTGAACCTGTTGAAAATATTGACCCAATTAACAGACATGAACAACTTTACACCAAATGAAAAAAGCATCGCTTCTTATATTCTGACTCATAAGGAGTTAATGCTTCACTTGAATATTCAGGAGCTTGCCAAAGCCACATACACGTCACATTCTGCTATCAACCGCTTGACTCATAAGCTTGGACTTTCAGGGTTTAAGGAGTTCAGTATAAAGCTTGCTCGAGAGTTTCAGCAGAATGCTCAGAACATCTCCAATGTTGATCCCAATTATCCCTTCGCAATTGGTGAATCTTCACTCCAGGTGGCAAAAGATATAGCTGAACTAATGAAAGAAACGATTGAGAAAAACTTTGCTTTTATGGATGAAGCCTCTCTAACAGAAGCAGCCCATTTGCTGGATCAGGCGAAACGAATCTTCATCTATGCGTTGGGGGATTCCCAAATCCGCGCGAAGAGCTTTCAGAATAAGTTGATTAAAATCAATAAATACGTCGTGATTACAACAGAGCTATCTGAATGGGCCTACCACACCATAAATCTTACCCCACAGGATTGCGCCATTTTTTTGACCTATCATGAAAAATCGCCCATTTTCCTAAAGGCAGCCCAACATTTCTCGCATGAAAAAATACCATTTATCACGATTACCGCAAATCATCAAAGTGAGTTGGCCAAATTCAGTAGGATCTGTATCCAAGTTCCGAATGATGAAACAAAACACGCAAAGATCGGTACTTTTTCATCGCAAATTGCTTTTGATTACGTATTAAACGTGATATATTCCTGTATATTTCAAATTGACTACGCCAAAAACATGCAAATGACTACATATTCTTTAAAGAATTTCAATTTGGATGAATGATATTAACATGATCAGCGCACTTGAAGAATTTTTCTTGCGTTGATTATTTTTTTGTTGCAAAATGAACCTCGTGTCATTATTATTAAAATGACACGAGGTTCATTTTGTCAAAACGGAAAGGAAGTGGTGAAATGTCACCCAGATTAACAGATAGTCAAAAAGAACGGAGAAATCTGCAAATCCTTGAAGCAGCCAAACGGGTGTTTACCGAAAAGGGTTATGGCGCTGCAACGTTAAAGGATATCATTCAGGAAACCGGAATGAGCCGTGGCTGGATTTACTTGTATTATCAGACCAAAGAGGATATTTTCGAGGCATTACTGGATTATCAAGACGCAGATTATGAACAGTATATCAATCAGCTAATGGAGTCCTCTTCCTCCATATGGGAAACGGTGACTACACTTTATTCCCAGCAGTGGCAGGAGCTTTATCGCTCTCCCCACGGAGGATTGATGCCTGCGTTCTATGAGTACTTTCTGGTCGGATGGCGGGATATGCCACGCCGCGAGCTGCTTCTTGAACGATATGAAAAAGGAATCGCACAATTTGCGGAGCTGCTTCGGATCGGTGTGGAACGTGAAGAATTCTCACCTGCCATGGATGTTATGGATATCTCGAGACTTGCTGCTTCCTTTCAGGAGGGCATTATGACCCACTACATCACAATTGGTCCCCAAAAAGCGAACACTCGAATGCAATATGATGCCCTGATGCTTTATTTGAAAAATCTGCTCCATCCAGTATCGATGAAAGAGATGTAGTGTTAGGGGGAGAAAGAATGAAGACGCTTTTTCGTAATCCGACATTTTGCAAGCTGTTCATTGCAGCTTTTGCGTCGCAGCTAGGCACCGTAATTGGAAATATGGCATTCGCCTTTTATCTGGTAGACCGGTACAGTGAGCGTCCGTCGCTCGCTACGTTGGCGGAGCTAATGTACTCGCTGCCCCCCTTGGCTGTATTCTGGATCGTTGGTGTCATTGCTGACCGATTCGACCGCAAGCATATCGCTGCCTACAGCGACTGGATCAGGGCAGGGCTTACTCTGCTACTGCTGTTATTTGTTCATTATGACATGCTGTTCTTCTGCTTTTTGATGCTCTTTTTACGCAGTTCGATATCCAAATTTTTTGGTCCCGCAGAAATGGGATTGCTGCAAGGCAGCATTGATCAGGAACAATATGTTCAGGCCTCCGGCCTCAATCAGATGATCATGGGGATGTTTATGCTCTTTGGCATGAGCTTGGGCGCAGCGGCCTATCATTATATCGGCATTAAAGGCGCCTTTATCATCGACGGTGTTAGTTTCCTGATCTCTGGTCTTCTTTTAGCTTGGGGAGATTTTCCCGAACGTGCCCGAACTCCCAATGGAAGAACCGCTATTCGGGAACTGCGGCTATCACTTCTATTTAAGGATTTCTGGCATGGTCTTCGGTATATTGCCGGGAATCGATTGCTTCTCGTACTGATTAGTGGATTTCTGTTTTTCGGTATTGTAAACGGTGTCTTCTCTGTACTCCCTATCTTCGCCATGAAATACAAGTTAAGTCCCGACAATTACGTTGTTCATTCTTCGCTCATTACTGTCTTTCTGGGGATCGGATTTCTGATTGGCAGCATTATCGCTCCTCACTTCATCAAGCGCTTCACAAGAACTCCGATTCTGATATCGGGACTTTTCATTTCCAGCCTGCTTATCGGAGGACTTGGAACAACCATGCGGATTGAAATCTATCTTTTTCTCATCCTGTTGGCGGGAATCGCCATAGCTCCTATTAACATTGCGCTGGGTAGTTGGATGCCGGAACTTGTTCCCCCTCAGAATATGGGCCGAGTTAATTCATTGATCGAACCGATTATGATGCTAGGGCACTCACTGGCTTTGGGAGGTATTGCTCTCGCCTTTCCAGTCTGGTTGTCGGTCACCTGGCTGCATTACATGCTGGCATTCTGCACGCTAGCCGTCAGCTTTTTCTATCTGAAATTTCTGCCCTCTCTGGTTCGCAACCGATTGGTTTATGCAACGGCCGAAAAGACCATCACAGATGGAAAAGAAGCCTAAACAAGATTCACCTGGGTGAATACCTGCCAGCCTCTTTCTTTTTAAACTGGAAATGGAGGATTACGAACTATAGTGAATGTCCTACTGATGGTTTGATTTTTGAATGAGCCCTTGTCGCCCATAGGATCAACAGAGACAAAATCATGATAGCGATACACATCCAGTACACATGACGAAATCCGATGAACTGGGCAAGAATACCCCCACCCATGTTTCCTACAAGTCTGCCAATAATGGAGCCATTGTAATAAAGGGTCGTGGACTGTCCCGGTGAATGAGGCAATAAATCCGTGAAATAGCTTAGCCCATTCCCCATCACAATGGCTACATATATTGCCTGCAGGAGCTGCGCCGCGATAAGCTGCCAAGAATGGGTGGATAGACTTAAGATGGCGTAATAAAAAAGCCCCACAAAACAACCGATGATCAACAAGGCGTGGTTTGATATCTTCTTGCCCAAGGAACCTAATACAAGCATAATAGGGATTTCCAAACAAGCAGAGATACTAACGACCAATCCAACTTCCATCGGTGTACCCTGAAGCTCATGAACAATAAACAACGGTGTGTTGATGGTATTCATCGCATTTACAGCAAACAGGAAGATAAAAGCGATAAACGGCAGCATGATTTTTTTGTTTTTCAACGATGAAGTATGTGCACTTTTTACCTTATTCTTATTCTGCTGGACCAATTTTCGTCTTTGTAAGAAAAAGAACACAAGAAACGCAATGGTAATATAGATAAAAGATGTGCCTAGAAAGAGAGCTTTATATCCAAGTACACCCAAAATGACTGTACCGACAAGAGGTCCTATCAGGAAGCCTAAAGACACAAGTGAACGTAAAATAGACATCGCAAATGTTTTATCATTGTTTTGACTTGCTACTGCTGATTCCTGTGCATAGGCGTAGATTTGCGGCATCGCCGGTGCGCCTAATCCACTAAAAAAAGTAATGACAATCAATAAAATAATGAAATGATCAAACACCAAATAGGAAGCGTATCCCAACGCAGATGATAACATAGCCAAAATAATTAACCATTTTCGATCCAAACCGCTATCAGACCGTTTGGCAATAAGCGAGTTGACCAATACTCCACCTAATGAACTTATCGCCATGAAAACGCCAAATTTCCCCATACTCATTCCCAAAACTTCGGTGGCATATAAGGATAAGTATGGCTGCGTAATTGAAATACCTATTCCGACCAATAGTATGCAAATGATGAATAAACGATATCCTTTTATCTCAAACAGATTTTTAATCCGTGTATTCAAATGCTCACCTCCAAGCAGCAGAACGCATATCCCCTAGATTACCGCTCCTGACTTGTAGGGCGAATGATCATTTCGTTAATTGCCACGTCAGAGGGTTGTTCAATGGCAAATGCAATGGAACGAGCAATGCTGTCTGCATCGATGGCCCCTTCATACATCTTTTCAACGACCGGTTTGAAATTCCCATCAGTAATGGATTCGGTTAATTCGGTTGTAACCATTCCTGGGGATATAATGGTTGTTCGGATATTGTTGGCATACTCCTCTTTACGCAAACCCTCAGAAATTGCTCGCACGGCAAACTTGGTAGCTGCATATACAGCGCTTCCGGCACCAACTGAATGCCCGGCTACAGAGGAAATGTTAATAATATGACCTTCTTTTCTTGCTCTCATTGAAGGAAGAACAGCACCTATCCCATAAAGCACACCTTTTATGTTGACATCGATTATGTTATTCCAGTCTCCAATTTTCTTCGTATGGAGGAATGAGTTTGGCATAAGTCCCGCGTTATTGACCAATACGTCCACTTTTCCGAACGTACCCAGGGCGAGCTCGGCAAGTTCCTCCATTTGTTCATGCGAAGTTACATCCGTAACTTTATAAATCGCTTCCCCACCGTTGTTTTGAATCTCAAGTTGTAATGTCTTTAATCGTTCTTCACGGCGAGCTGCCAGTACTAATTTTGTTCCCCTGGACGCGAGTTCCTTGGCTGTAGCTTCTCCAATCCCACTGGAAGCACCGGTAATAATGACAACTTTCCCTTGAATATTGGACATTTGGAATTAACCCCTTTTCCTTTTCTATTTTTCTTTTGAAAATACTTCTTTTGCAACCGTAATAGCGGACATGGCCTTAGGCCAACCAGCATAAAAAGCAAGATGTGTCATGACTTCGATTAATTCCTCTTCAGTCAAACCATTCTGTTTCGCCAGATCCAGATGGGATCTCAATTGTTGTGTATTTCCTCCAGTAATCAGGCTGGATACAGTAATCAAACTGCGTTCACGGCGGGAAAGTTCCTTCCGATTCCATACATCTCCAAACAGCACATCATCGGTTAATGACACAAGCTTTGGTGCAAAATCCCCAATTTTCTTCTGAGCGACAGTTTGTTCTTTAGCATCCGACATTGTACAATCCCTTCCTTCGCTTGAAATTTATTTATTTGGTTGGTTGCATATTAACTGAGCTCTTTTCGACGAGGCAATGAAAACCATAACTCATCGAGCCATTCCAGCTCTTGTTGAGTCAATTCACTTACATCCGCTGCACTCAGACTTGCCTCCAACTGCTCTGGACGACTCGCTCCGATGATAGCTGAAGTAATGCCAGGTTGTTGGATAACCCAACGTACAGCTGTTGTGGTAGGGTTCAAATTATGCTCATGGCACCAGGAAACATATCTTTGAACTGCATCAAAATTAGCCTTTTGCCAGTATCGCTCTTGATACAAGTTTCCTGCATTGTTTCCGAGACCAAAGCGGGTGCCTTCTTCAATGTTTGCAGAATTACTGTATCGTCCCGTTAACAAACCAGCCGCCAGTGGGTTATAGCTGATCACTCCAACACCTTCATCGAGAGCCATTGGAATCAAATCTTCCTCTATCATCCGAAACAACAAGTTGTAGCGTGGCTGGACGCTTGCAATTCGTGTGTAATTTTTTCTCTCTGCAATTCCATTTGCTTTCGCCACTTGCCAGGAACGCCAATTGGATACCCCCACGTAACGAACTTTACCTTGTTCCACAAGCTGATCAAATGCACGCAGCGTTTCATCCAAGGGTGTACTTGGGTCGAATTGATGAGCTTGATAAAGATCAATATAATCCGTTTTTAGGCGGCGAAGACTTTCGTCAAAGGCTGTAATGATGTGCTTTCTGCTTAAACCCTTGTCATTAGGACCAGGTCCCATTGCTCCAAAACACTTTGTAGCCAGAATAACCTTGTCCCGTTTACCCTTCATCCATTCCCCAATGATCGATTCGGTAGCTCCTGCGATTGCATACGATGCCCTGCCAATGGGATATACATCGGCTGTGTCGATGAAGTTCACACCTGCATCAAAAGCCTGGTCAAGAATATGGAATGAAGTATTTTGATCTGCCTGATTACCAAAAGTCATTGTACCCAGGCATAGATTCGTTACCTTTAATCCCGTAGTTCCAAGTGAACGATTTTCCATTCTGATTCTCCTCTCTAAAGAAAGTAAGACTGTTGTGGTGTCTCTGTCATCCAATTATGCACCAGATGAATGAATGACCGATAACCAAATCATCGCAAAAGCTTGCCTAATCTTCTCAAGACTATTTTTATATGAGATCTTCATGGTTTATAATTGGGCTATTCCGTTGAAGGAGTAAGGAGGATCTTATGTCTAAGCCCATTTATAAGCAACAGGAAGAGCTTGCCCATGTTATTAAGCATTATTCACAATATGAAGGTTTAAATGAGACTGCAATTCCTTCATTATTTTTTATTCGTCGCTCAACAGTTACCGGTCCAAAGCATGGTGTTTACAAACCTTCCTTGTGCATTATTGTTCAAGGTGCCAAAGATGTATGGCTGGCACAGGAGCGATTCAGATACAGTCCAGCCGATTATCTTGTAGCCTCCTTGGATCTTCCGGTTACCTCGGAAGTGGTTGAGGCTTCCTCGGATGCCCCCTATCTGGCTCTCAATCTTGTATTTACGCCGGAGCAAGTGCTGGACGTGTTACGCGATTCCGAAATTCAAGGCAGGCAGAAGAAAAATGCCAAGCGAGGCATATATGTCAGCCCGACGGAGTTAACGATGCTGGATGCCGTAATTCGATTAGTCCGATTACTGGATAAACCAAAGGACATCTCGATACTAGCCCCCCTTTATATCAAGGAAATTCTCTACAGAGTTCTTGAAGGTGAGCATGGGGGCATGTTGGAGCAGATCGCACTTGAAGGAAGTGCTACTTATCGAATCAGAGATGTGATTGAACGGATTGTGAGTAGTTATAATCAAACATTTCGGATTGAGGAGCTTGCGGAGATTGGAAAAATGAGCGTGGCTTCACTTCATCGACACTTCAAAGAGGTTACCGCCATGAGTCCAATTCAGTTCCAAAAACAATTAAGACTGCAGGAAGCCAGGCGCCTCTTATTGTCTGAATCAACGGATGCTGCGGATGTCGCTTTCCAGGTCGGCTATGAGAGCCCTTCACAATTCAGTCGTGAATATTCTCGCATGTTTGGTTTTCCGCCAAGGGAAGATGTCAAACGTCTACGGGCAATGACCCATCAAAATTAAATACAAACCAACCCCCCCTCAAGAACGGATCTTGAAGGGGGGGTTGGTTTGGCTTTTTAAAGTACTTTCTCCAGAAAGCTGATCGTCCGTTCATTTTTTGGATTCCCGAATATTTCAACAGGGGTGCCCTGCTCTACAACATATCCACCATCCATGAAGATAACCCGATCCGCAACTTCACGGGCAAACCCCATTTCATGGGTCACGATAATCATCGTCATACCTTCGCTCGCAAGATCCTTCATTACACCAAGGACTTCTCCTACCATCTCGGGGTCGAGCGCTGAAGTTGGTTCATCAAATAACATCACGTCCGGATTCATGGCAAGCGCACGTGCGATCGCTACGCGTTGTTTTTGTCCGCCCGAAAGTTGGTTGGGATAGCTGTCAGCTTTATCCGACAAGCCAACCCGATCCAGTAAACGAAGTGCCGTATCGCGGGCTTCCTGTTCTTTTAATATGCCAAGTTCTCTGGGTGCAAACATGATATTTTTGAGCACGCTGAAATGAGGAAACAGGTTAAAGTGCTGAAATACCATACCTATGTTCTCGCGAGCCTTGTTAATGTTCGTTTTGGAATCATTTAGATCCCGATCATCTACGATAACCCGTCCAGCTGTGATCTCATCTAACTGGTTAATACAACGCAAAAACGTACTTTTACCTGAACCTGAAGGTCCAATAACACAGACAACTTCACCTTCGTTGACCGATATATCGATGCCCTTCAGCACATGATTCGTACCAAAACTTTTCTTTAATCCTTCAACTTTAATTTTACCCACGACGAACCCTCACCTCCAGATAGTCAGCAATTTTAGTCAATGTGATGATTACAATCAGGTACATAATCGCAACGGTCAACCAAATGTCGAAAGAGGCGAAAGTCCTTGCGATAACAATCTTACCGGATTGCGTCAACTCCACCAGGCCAATGACAGACAAAATCGAAGTATCTTTCAATGTAATAACCATCTGATTAATAAATGAAGGAATCATAACCCGTATGGCCTGAGGGATTACAATTTTTATCATCGCTTTGCGATAAGGAAGTCCCAATGAACGGGCAGCCTCCATCTGTCCACGATCAATCGATTGAATTCCACCGCGAATAATTTCCGTTACGTACGCTCCTGCATTCAAACTAAGCGTTAGAATGGCTGCCAGGAACAGTGGCATGGTGAAGCCCATCGCCTGAGGAATCCCGAAATATATAAAGAATGCCAGGACGATCAACGGTATTCCGCGGAAAATATCCACGAATACAGTAGCAATCCCGCGAAGGACCTTATTCTGTCCCACTTTCATAAAGCCAAAAATCAAGCCGATGATAAAGGCGAAAAACAGCGAAATAATCGTATACAAGAGAGTATTTCCCAGACCTTTGAATAGTGCGGGCAGAGATTTTTGAACTAATTCCCAACGACCTTGGTTTGCGACAACGGCATTTTCACCGACATATTCCTCGGTAATGCGCTTAAATTCACCGTTAGCCTTGATATTCACTAATCCTTCATTAAACATCTTTAGGAGTTCTTGATTCTGCCCCTTGCTTACCGCAAATCCGTAAGAAGCTCCGTCCTCTTTCTTGGTCACGATTTTCAAGCCGTTATTTTGTTTTACTCCAAATCTTAGAACAGGCTCATCTTCAAAACATGCAACCGAGTTTCCAGTTTTCACATCATCATACATTTGCGAAGAATCGTCGAATGGTACAATGGTAAAACCATATTTTGAAGCGATGGATTCAGCAAAGCTGTATCCTTCTGTTCCCGTTTTCACGGCGACCTTTTTACCGCGAAGATCTTCGTAGCTTTTTACAGTATCATTATTGGCACTAATCCCCATAACAACACCTGATTCATAGTAAGGATCTGAGAAATCAAACTTTTGTTTTCGTTCATCCGTGATACTCATCCCGGCGATGACGCCATCCACCTGATTGGACTCAAGAGCTTGCACAGCAGCATTAAATCCCAGCGCTTTGATTTGATAATTAAAGTTCTGATCTTTGGCGATCGCATCCAGCAAATCCATATCGATGCCTACATAATCCCCATTTTCATCTTGATACTCAAACGGTGCAAATGTGATGTCCGTGCCGATCACATAGGTTTTACCTGAATTGGAGTTTGCATTGGCATCCCCCGACCATCCGGATAACCCCGCCACTAGGAGCAGAATTAGTGATAGTACATAAAATGAGACCTTGGTTGTTTTCATATGTCCTCCTCATCTCGGTGTTCTCCGAATTCTGATCATTTACTTGTCATTGATGTTACTGTCGTACATTTTTAGGTGTCTTGCACATTATATTGTTATTATTTGCAGTATATTAACAATCAATGCTTTCCCTAACATTCTTCATGTTCCTCCGTAACGTTTTATTTGACATCCATTTAAAGATCCACGTTATATTTACCCTTCAGAACAGCTTTTAAAAACCTAAATTGAACTTAAATAAAAAAAGTCGCCATATAGGCGACTCCATAACAGGTAATATTATATTTTTAAATGATAATTCCCAAAGGGAATTTAATCTTTCTTTATATAATGAACATTTCCGGTTATTCTTCAGCGAAAAATTTTGAAAGTGGATTTTCAACTTTTTTATCCAGTGTCACCTTGCCCGTCTTGTCCAACACATAATACTGATAATAAGCGCTGCTGAATCCAATGGATTCCTGCATTTTCATCACGAATGATTCAAGACTCCCACCGCTTAGATGATCTTCATTCCAGAAATAATGCAGCATCAAACGATTTTGATTATAAGGATGCTTGATCACATATGCTCCAGCAGCAGAAGGTTGGTTCATAGTCGTTTTCCAGTGAAACCCGATATGGCTAGCACGGTCCATAATGCTGGATTTCAATGCTTTTACAAAACCATTTGATTTGGAAGTACCAAGTACAATCAGATTGCTGGTAGCCAGTTCTTTTTTCATTTTTTGCTTCAACTCCTTGCGGTCCCGGATCACATCATACTTCACTCCGCTCAAATCCAGTAGAGTTGTCAGTTGGTTTACCATGGCTTCCTGTTGGTTGTTCGCTGCCTTGCTCACCTGATCACTAAGCACAATGGCTAATGGCTCACCTTGAAGGGCTTTTTCCATCACACGGCTCATCGTTTCAAAAGGTAAATTCGGAACCTGAGTTAATGCTGATTCATACAGCGATTGAAACTGATAATGCAGATATGCCGTTTTCTCCTCATTCGACAGTTGATACTCAGACTTTAGAGCAAAATTAGGCTCATATAAAGCCGTCTTCATATCATTACGTACCTCTTTTCCCAGTACATCTTCTATCGTTTGCAGAAGTCCGTCAATCGTAGCGTTTTGGTACACATAGCGTTTAAAGTACTCTTTCATAAAGGCATCGAATTTCTCTTCCCCGACGGAACGGTACAACTGGTATATCGCTTGGCGGCCTTTATCGTAATAAACCGGACTTGCCCAATCTCCCACCTCATCATTGGTTGAAGCAATGGCCTTATCCACAGTGGAATCGCCAAATTGGATGGACTTAAAACCATTCATCGTATCCCCCTGCTTCTCAGAGAAATACACTTTGGAGAAATCTGCAAAGCCTTCGTCCAGGAAAGACTCTGTCTCCGAATTATTCCCAATTAACGAATGAAACCACTGGTGCGCGATTTCATGGACAAATACCGTGTCTTGTTCTGGGTCGGAATTTATTCCGATTTGCCCCATTTGGATAATTCTTGAATACTCGATAGCTACACCTTCTACATATGATTCAACAACCCGGAATTCCGGATAAGGGTATTTACCGTATTTATCACTGAAAAAATCAATGGCTTTGAATGCTTGGTCAATATATCCATCAACGATTTTTTTCTTACCTGGCTGGTTGTCGAAATAATAATACTCTACGGTGAGGCCATTCCGGGTTACGCTGTCCACTTTGAAGTTCGGGCTGGCAAAGAAAGCAAACTCCCTCGTATTATCGGCTACAGTGGATACCACTTTGCGTCCAGTCTCTGCATCATCCTGTGTGGTTATCGTACCAGGCATCACTACCTGATATTGATCGGGAACATTGAACTGAACTTCATAATCCGCGGAAGTATAATAATCCGTTTCAAATGTCTTACTATAAGGTTTGCTATCCCATTCATGCTTGGCCTCGTCATAGACCGACATTACAGGGAACCAATGAGCGCCATTGATAATATCTTTGTAATACGATAAGCGCTGTGAGCCATAGGGAATCTTTAGATTAAAATGGACTTGAACCGACACGGATTCACCCGGCTGAAGGGGTTGCTCCAATTTCACCGACATAGCTTGGTTTTTATTACTGAAATCAAGGGCTTGTCCGCCGGACGTCACCTTCTCAATATTAATTCCTCCAAGAAAGTCTTCCGGTTTCTTATCAGGGTTATTTTTGCTAATCTCTTCATTGGAACGTTTAAACATGGTCGTCTGTGTCGATTCCGAAAGGTTGGCATCAGCATAAGTATGA
The DNA here is from genome assembly GCF_032399705.1 of Paenibacillus sp. BIC5C1. Lineage (NCBI taxonomy): Bacteria > Bacillati > Bacillota > Bacilli > Caryophanales > Paenibacillaceae > Paenibacillus > Paenibacillus sp. BIC5C1. The sequence goes on along the minus strand of NZ_CP135922.1, from coordinate 3,434,436 downwards.
AAAACCAGTTGCTTCAATGTATCTTTACTTGTATTGCGGTAAGTAATGGATTCACTCCCCTCTATCGTCATCTTCTTCTCATCCAGCCGGGCTTGAATTCGATATTGGATAGGCGCTTGAGCCTGAATATCTTTGGTGGCTTGTGAAATAGCAGATACAGGAGCTGCATTAGCGGCAGCACTACCCGTACTTATGATCGGGCATGCGGTCAGAATCATAGCGAGTGCGCTTATGGCTGTTATTCTGATTCGATTTGATGTGAATGAACGTGAATGATTGATAAAAATCTCTCCCTCGAATGATTTTTGAAGCTCAGAGGCAAGTATAGAAGATCAACCTTACACTGTTTTAATACGTATCTTAAATTTCGTTTAAAAAAAGTAGCTGTTTGCATTAAATGAGCCTGACCTTAAAAGCAAAAAGTCGCCATTTAGGCGACTTTTTACTTTGTGACTCTTTCCGATTTTCAATTAAAGCTGTCACATCCGAATTATATAATCAGGTACGAAGCCAAACATTCATCTCTCCCGCTTGTCGATTGCCCCATAAATAATAAGGGATTGCTGTGAGTTGTACCGGTTTTAATTTTTTGTGCAGCGGTTGGTATGGCTGATTCTCCACCCAAGCAGATTCATCGACAAGTAGTCCATCAACTTCTACAGTAATGCAGCCACCAAGCAGTTCAGGCGCATCATGTTCTCCCAACTTTGGCTCCTCGGCAAACGAGAGAGAAGACAGTGGAGATCCATTATCCACTTGCTCCAGACAATAAACGAGCGGTCCGCGTTGGATGGCAGCTTTGCCAGCATCCGATCGAATCAGAGGATGTGCTGCAATCAATTGGGTTTCCAGTGGCAATATCCACTGTACTGTATCACCATCGGACCAATTACGTTCCATTTTCGCATAACCATTTTCCTTACGATAATGTTGAGGTTCCCCGTTGATCTTTAATATTGGATCTTGGCTTTGATACCACTGAGGAATTCGGAGTGCAATCTCAAATGGTGCGGCTTTAGCATGGTTGGAACCAATAGAAATCGAAAATTCCACCTTCCCCTGCCACGGTAATTCAGATTGTTGGTGTACTGTCAATTGCAAACCGTCTCCTGTCACCCATTGAAGCTCACTGCCGATAAACAAGTGAACATACACCGTTTTTCCGTCATCGGTTACGTCGTAAATGTAATCATGAAGTGAACTTAATAAACGTGCCACATTAGGCGGACAGCATGAACAACCAAACCATTTCTGACGTACGGGCTTTACGTGATGTTTATCTGGATTTTTTTCACTCGCATCCGGGTATACCTCTAGTGGGTTTACATAGAAGAAATGTTGTCCGTCCTTGGACATGCTGCCAAGTACATTATTGTATAGTGCTCTTTCCATGACGTCAGCATAATCACTTTTGGCTTCCAATTGCAGCATCCGACGTGCCCAGAAAATCAGCCCAATGGAAGCGCAGGTCTCCGCATATACCGTATCGTTAGGCAAATCATAGTCGAACGTGAATGCTTCCCCCAAATGTGTTGCACCTATGCCCCCGGTAATATACATTTGCTTGCGCGTTGTATTGATCCAGAGCCGTTCGCAGGCTTCTCGCAAGCTTGAATCATTCGTGAGGCGTGCCAAATCGGCCATGGCGGTGTACATATACACCGCACGAACTGAATGACCTACGGCCACAGATTGTTCTCTCACAGGCAGATGAGACTGATAGACCTCAAGATTGGGAGTTCCTTGCGACCAAATATTCTTCCTTCCCCGGCGTTCCCATTCTTCCACAAAATAACTGGGTTGGTTGCCGCGTTCATTAATGAAATAACTGCTCAGATCCAAGTAACGCTGTTCTCCCGTAACGTTATACAGTTTAACCAGGGCTAACTCTATTTCCTGGTGCCCGCAATACGCCTGAATTTTACCTGGCTCGGTTCCAAACATGCTGTCAATGAGATCAGCGAATCGACATGCGATGTCAAGCAATCTGCGCTTCCCTGTCGCTTGATAATATGCAACTGCTGCTTCAATCATATGACCGGCACAATATAACTCATGAGCTTCATACAGATTGGTCCATTGTCTTCCAGGCTCTTTAATGGTGAAATAGGTATTTACATACCCATTTTCATGTTGAGCTTGACCAATCAGGTCAATCACTTCATCAGCGATGCTCTCAAGTTTGGAATCAGGATGGTTACCGAGCGAATAAGCAACCGCTTCCAACCATTTATAGAGATCGCTATCCTGAAACACCCATCCCCCGAATTCACCTTTCTCCAAACCAGCTGCAATTCGAAAATTACGGATGGCATAGCTCGGCTCCGCACCTTCGATTCGGTCATTTAACGCTTCCCATTGATAAGGAATGACAGTCTGACGGACTAATTCGGAGTATTCTTTCCAGAAGGTGTCTTGAATGGCTACTTTGGTTTTTGGCATTATGGAATTCCTCCTATAAAATTGACTCTTATGATTTTCAATTATAAGCTGTGATTACGTGGGAAAATAGAATTGAATTGAACTTATTTCTATAAAATTTAACACTAATAGGGAGGGTTATCTGTTTTGAATGGAGAAGGAATCATAGAGCTTAAAGTCCCCCAACTCCCCTATTATTTAGGAGCAGGACGTTCAGAATATGAAATTGGAGATCATCATCCGAACCGAAAAAAGCTTGGTATCTACGATGTACTGATTGTGGTCAAGGGAGAGTTATATATAGGAGAGAATGATCAGCAATGGACCTTGGAAAAAGGAGATTCACTAATCCTGCTGCCAGAAGGAGAACACTATTCGGTCAGGCCGTGTACACAGAAAACGGTGTTTTACTGGCTGCATTTCGAGCATGTTGAAAGATATGAAAGTTTGCTCACCTCTTCTATCCATGAACCGGAGTTGCAAGACTCCTCCAGACCGTTTGGCAACCCTTATACATTAAGGCTTCCTAAGCATTCAAAATTAGCCAATCCACAAGCGGTTTTCAACCTTCTGGAGCAATTGTTGACACTTGAAATGGAAAGCTCCTTTTGGCAGGAGCAGCGCTTGCTAGGTGAATTGCTGTCCATGCTGGAAGAAGGTAGCTTGCGGGTGATGGATTCCGTGCAGACACGATTAGCAGAACAAGCAGCAATATATATTCAACAGAATTACAAGACAAAGGTCACAAATGAAACCTTGGCCGCAGCTCTCCATTTTCATCCCAACTATGTTATCCGTTGCATGAAAATGAAGTATGGTAAAACACCGATTGAGTATTTAAATGAGCTTCGTTTAGAACGTGCAAAGCGATTACTGGTTACTACAGACTGGTTAATCGACCGCATTGCGGAAGAAGTGGGTTTTCGTTATGCACCCTACTTCTCGTCTTGTTTCAAACGGTATATCGGGTTGTCTCCGCTTCAATTTCGAAAGCAATATATGACTACGTAAAAATGTGAATCATGTGGTTTGTCACTATATCGCTTGTGCTTCGGATGATTTATGGCGTCGTAAGGTCATCATGATTAAAGATGCAGCTAATACCGACAGGATGATTCCGAGCGTTTGAAATCCGATAAAACTGAAAGTGTTTCCCATGACAATGCCAATCAACAACGACGACAAAATGGTCCCCAGATATCTCGATGTATTAAAAATGCCTGATGCGACCCCGATCATATCTTTGGGTGTGCTCGTAAACAAAGCCGCCTGCATCCCGACACTGTTCAGCCCGTTACTTATGCCGAATATAGCTAAGGGCAAGATGACACTCACCACGGGTGAATTTTTATCCAATGCCACTATCAAGATGGAACCGAACGTCATTAACACCGCTGAAACGATCAAAGCTGGCCGCGTACCTGATTTGTCAATCCAGCGTCCGGCGAGTGGAGAACTAATGAGTGAACATAAACCGAGGGTTAGCATCATTAGTCCTGTATGAACTTCGTTCAGATGGCGTACCTGCTGCAAATAAGACGGCACACCAAAGAACAGCGCGTAAAACAACGTGTTAACCAGCATAAATTGTACATTCACCCAGGTCATTTCGGGATATTTGGCAAATACCCTCAGCGGGATAAAAGGAGACGGTGTTTTCAATTCATGTCGTATAAAACTTGCTAATGCAATCAAACCGATTCCCCCTGCCATAAGGTGCCATGATGAAAAATGTCCGGTTGATTTAACGGAAAGCACGCTCATTAGCAGAGTCACCAAAGCGACAGTGAACAAGAGTATGCCTGGCGCATCAATCAGCAGGAACCATTTTCTGATGGACAAGTCACCATAGTTGGATTTAAGTGCCCCTTCTTTGGGAATGGTTTTCCAGGCGAATATAAAGCTTGCAATCACCAATGGAATATTCACAAGAAAAATACTTTGCCAGTCCCACCAATGAATCAATACACCGCCAATAAAAGGGCCTACCGCGGCTGCACCAGACAGGAACATCGCAAGGATAGACAGGGCAGCTGCCTGTTTCTCAGTAACGTGGATTCTTACAATCGCCATCCCGACGGCTACCATCATGCTTGTGCCAACAGATTGAATGATCCGGAATACGATGAGCCAAGAAAAGTTTGGTGATAACGGAGCTAACATGGAGGAAACGAAGACAACAACCAGACCGATAAGGAATATCTGTCTTCGGCCAAACAGATCACTGCATTTTCCCATGACGGGTTGAGCCACTGCACTTGCAATGTAAAAGGAAAAAATAATCCATGAAACGGCTGTAACATCAAGTGAAAACTCCTGTTGTAGTCTTGCAATTGCTATAGAGATCATGGAGGAATTGAGCGGATTCAGCATGATTCCCAAACCCACAGATATCATTAACCATATATTTCGAGCGTTCATTACGTATATCCCCCCTTCTTCTGTTGTCATCTTAATGGAATCCCGTTATTTATTCCAACGCATTTTATGTTATGATTTGATGAACCAAAAGGAATAAGAGAGTGGTGCGAAATGGAACTTCTTCAGCTACGCTATTTTCTAACGTTAGCCCGATGTGAACATGTTACGGAAGCTGCGGGCAAGCTGCATGTCACTCAATCCTCACTGAGCAAAACGATACAACGTTTGGAGGATGACTTGGGTGCACCGTTATTTGATCGATTGGGCAGAAAGCTGCGATTAAATGAATTCGGAAGAACATTCCTTCGACGGACAGAAAAAGCACTATTCGAATTGGAACAGGGAAAACAGGAAATTGCTGATCTCTCCAACCCGGATCACGGTACACTTAACTTGGCAGTCACTACAGCAAGCACATTACCAGGAATCTTGCGGGAATTCCGAAAAAATAAGCCGAATGTTCAGTTTCATGTACAAATGGTTACTTTGGAAGAGATGTCCACCCTTCTCCACCGCGGTGAAATTGATTTTTGCTTATCATCCCCTCCGATCCATGGGGATGATATTGAATGTCAGATACTGTTCGAGGACCCCATTGTAGTCGCTGTGCCTCTCGGTCATCGATATGCGGATCGAAGCAGCATCACTTTAGAAGAGCTTAAGGATGAATGGTTTGTGGGGGTGAAAAAAGGATATGGTATTCGTGATCTGGTGGACTCCAAATGCCAATCCGTCGGGTTTGTACCGAAGTATGTTTATGAAGGAGATGAACCTGCAAGATTAACTGCACTTGTGGAAGCGGAGATTGGGCTTGCATTCAAACCCAATACAGCAGGAAACCCGCAGGAACGCATTGTATATCTTCAAATTGAGGATCAGAGCCTCGTGCGGGAAATTGCTTTATTGTCGCATAGAGACAGATATATCTCGAATGCAGCTATCGCGTTTCGCAGCGTAGTTATAGATTACTTTGGTGCAATGTCCAACTCAATGGATGAATGAGCATTATAAAGACCCCGCTCACCGACGTAAGTGAGAGCGAGGTCTTTTGTTGTAGGATATTCGCATGCCTATTTCCGCCAAAAGGTTGAACAGTCTGCCTTTTCTGTGATGTTAAAGTCAATTATTCTTTCCAGTAATGAAAAATCAACCGGCCCATCCCACCGGATGCGCACCAACTCTTTCGTATGATCATAACCAGCTTTCGCAATTTCATCGGAAAAATGATTGATCCCTGCCTTTTCAGGCGCCATAGCCAAATGATGTTTGGATACACTAAATCCAATAATAAATGTGCCATGATCGGTAAACATGGGCTGATTCCACGCTATTTTAGGTACTAAATTGGGGTACTTGTTGATAATCCACTCTAATACTTCTTCCGTACGATCCCGATGTCCCAGGTTATCAATTCGTGCCAGATATTCTGCAAAAACGTCCATATTATCTTCTCCTAACCAGAATTTAATTCGCATACTTCATCTCATATTATCATGAAAATGAAATTGAAAAACCCTTTGGTACAGATTCGCCAAAGGGTTGGAAGAATATACGGATTATGACTCTATACAAGTCTCAGAAGTAACGATATTTAGCATAACATATCAGCATATGAATAGGCTCTGAATTCATGCGAAACGTTTGGCAATTGCCACACATAACACGACACCGATATTTACTGCAAACATGGACCAGCCAATGGACTCATGGAGAACGAGCGCCGAAAGCACTAATCCGAAGAACGGTTGAAGAAGCTGCAGTTGTCCTACCGCAGCTATCCCGCCTTGGGCCAGGCCACGGTACCAGAACACAAAACCAATAAGCATGCTGAAGAGGGAAACGTAGCCAAGACTTAACCATGAAGAACCATGAATATCCGACCATGAAGCAGGCATGTAATAAACTGAAAGCAAAACCATAAAGGGAAGCGATAACACAAGTGCCCAAGAGATTACTTGCCAGCCTCCTAATCTCCGTGATAGTCGTGCCCCTTCCGCATAACCGTAACCACATACGATGATCGAGGCAAGCATAAGCGTATCACCAATAGGCGACGATGTTGCTCCTTCTGTCAGCGCAAAGCCCACAACAAGACTGCTGCCCAGAACTGACAAGATCCAAAAAGCAGCTCTTGGACGCTCACCGCCCCGCAGCACCCCAAATATAGCTGTTGAAAGTGGTAACAGGCCGAGATAGAGGATTGCATGTGCAGATGTTACATACTGAAGAGCTATGGCTGTAAGCAGCGGAAAACCAACTACTACACATAATGCTACTACGAATAAAGGAAAGATATCACCTCGCACTGGACGCTGTTGTCGGAATAGCAGCAACAGAATTCCAGCCAACACCCCAGCAATAGCCGCTCGACATACAGTGAGGAACACCGGATCAAAGTCTATTACTGCTAATCGTGTTGCGGGAAGTGACCCACTGAAAATAAGTACGCCCAGAAAACCATTGATCCAACCGTTACTCTTTTGATTCATCCAATCCACTCCATATGATCCTAATTAACTGTACAGTTTAGAAATAATGCAAAAAAATCAATTCATAAGTGCACTTTTATGATTGATTTGTATTATATTAGATACAAATCATCTCGTACATTGAATATTTATCGATCTGTATGGGTACAGATTAGAACAGGTCATTTATAAAGTTAGGAGCATAGGAATGGGCAATAAAAAAGAATCTATTGTTGAACTGATTCGTTCTGAGATTGTTGATGGTTTGATTGGACCCGGTCAGAAACTGCCTTCCATCCGTAAGCAAAGTGAACGATTTGGTTGTAGTCTTAATACCATTATTGGAGTATATCAAGAGCTTGAAGATCAATATCTTATATATTCACGCCCAAAGAGTGGTTATTTTGTCGTAGCCAAGGAAGCCCTTCTCCCGTTGTTGGAAACAAAACGAATCGATTTTGCATCTGCTGCTCCAGATTCATCTTCGATTCCTCAAGCTGAATTTCGTCAATGTATGAATAAAGCTCTGGAACTATTTGAATCGTCCATATTCACTTATGCAGACCCGCAGGGGCTGCTGTCTCTTAGGCAACAGCTCATAAAGCTTTTTCAAAGACAACAGGTGTTCCCTTCGTCGGAGCAGGTGTTTATCTATTCAGGTGCTCAACAGGCATTACATCTGTTAGCTGGCATGCCTTTCCCTAACGGCAAATCTAACATTCTGGTTGAACAGCCGACGTATTGGGGCATGCTTGCAGCACTTAAGACACAGAACCAAACCGTCATTGGTATCGAGAGAACTCATGAAGGAATTGACTGGGTGACCTTGGAGCGGCATTTTCAGAGTAATATGATCAAATTTTTTTATACAATCCCCCGTTTCCATAATCCTTTAGGAACTTCATATACGGAGAAAGAAAAGCAGCGGCTGGCTGAACTTGCCAAGGCCTATGATGTTTACATCGTTGAAGATGACTATCTAGCAGATCTTGAAACTAACAGTAAAGCTGATCCAATCCACGCATATCATGGTGCCAGCCATGTCATTTACCTCAGAAGTTTCTCCAAAGTGCTGTTGCCTGGATTAAGGATTGCTGCTGCCGTTATACCCGATTCGCTAATTCCATTAATGCAATGGCACAAACATGCAGCTGATTTAAGCACCTCAGTATTGTCCCAAGGTTTTCTTGAAATTTATATGAAGTCGGGTATGTATGATCATCATGCCAAACAGATGAAAGCCTTGTACCATGAGCGCATTAGGTATCTAAAGGAAGCTTCACAGCGATTACTTCCCAAGGAGTGCTTATATACTGTTCAATCTTGTGGAGGACTCTTCGCAACGATACGCCTTTCCGATTCCATTAACATAGAAGATTTAATCAAACGGTTGGAGAATTGTGGCGTTGACGTTCTGGCCACTGATAATCAGTTTCTCTCATCGTTTCGCAAGCTGAACTTGTTACGTCTTAGTATCGTTCGTACCGACGAAAAAGCGATTGAAGAGGGAATCGGCATCATTGCAGAGGAATTAAATCATATGCGTTTCACAAGCAACCCTCCCAAGCCATTTTTCCGGTTGTAAAATACAATCGATACACGTACATCTGAATTGGAACGGGATATGCTAATTTAGATTATCAAGCAGGTTTTGAAGTAATTACTGCGACGAGTGATTGAACACGAGTCAGCAAATCAAAACAAGTATAATTTGAAGAGGTCCGTGCTAAAGTGCACGGACCTCTTCAAACATTTAACCATGGACTACTTCACCGAAAGCAGACTGTCCGAGATAAACGTCAGCTGACCTTCAAGCGATACAGGGTCGTTGTATGTATCAGAGGTCGGATCAAGCTGGAACACATGGCCCTCTTTGACTGCAGTTAGGTTTTTCCACACCGTATTATCGTAAACAATCTTGGGATCGGTTGTATCCCCTGACCACGGGCTAGTGAAGATGATGTCGCCTGCATATTCAGGTAATACTTCCATCGAGATTGAGGCCCAGCCTGTACCACTGTCAATGGCCTCTGTCTGAGCCCTCATAGGTGCCTTGAGGCCAAATTCGTCATACAGTATTTCACCACCACGACCGTAATTATGACCAAATACAAATAATCCCTTGGCGTATGGATTCAAAATGGAGACTGTACGATCACCCACAGCAGCAAGTACTTTCGGTTTCAGCTCAGTGATCTTCGCTTCCCATTGTGTGAGCCAGTCTTTTGCTTCGGCTTCTCTATTGGTCAGTTTCCCCATCTCCAACATGAGATCCTTGAAATTACGCTTACCATATTGTAACTGTACTACTGGTGCAATCTGCGACAACTTGTCGAGGCCCTCCGTACCTGTGTATGCGATAATCAGATCAGGCTTTAGGCTGATCAATTGCTCGGCTGTTGGCTGCTCTCCTAGATCTGTTGTCCCCTCACTTTTGAGCTGAGCCTTGATGTACTTGTTGTTTATTGCACCTGATAAGGCTCCGACGACTGGAGCATCGAGTGCAACAAAGTACCCTGTTGAAAATGCGGTCAAATCGATAATCCGTTTCGGCTCCACAGGTACTTCCACTTCACCTGCATCCGATTGATATGTAACGGTCTCTCCTTCAGTACCTGTTGTGGTATCGGCATCAGAAGCAGAAGTTGAGTCGATTGATGATCCCGTGTCCGCAGCTCCGGTTGTGTTTATAGTCTCCGTTGTATTGCTTGATGTTACGGACTGACCACATGCACTCAGTACGAGCAATACAATCAATGCGGACATTATCCATATCGAATTTCTTCGTTTCAGCAAAATAAACCCACCTCTTCAAATGATATTGATAATCGTTATCAACGATACCATGCGATAAGACATTTGACAAGATGATTTCAAATTCGACAAAAGACAAACAAAAAAGCACCTACGAAGGCAGGTGCTTTGACGCATATAAATTAATTTCAAAACAGACTGCTTCCCTGGTCATTAACGGTTTAATCATTTAATCCTTTTCCATCCAGAATTTGCTGTGTAGATTTCTCAACCCTGGAGACGCGGGTTTTGGATTGCTTGGGTTGGGAAAAATAAAAAAGGTATGCCCGCTGACGTCCAGGCGTTAATCCATCAAATGCCGTTTTCAAAGCAGGGTTTTCATCCAGTTTAGCCTGAAACTCTTCTGGAACAACATATTCTGTATTCTTTTTGAGTTCCACTTTCAATCCTGCCTTTTCAACCTCAGTGGCTTCAAGAACGTACTCTTTCAGAATGTTTTCCATATCAACGATTTGTTGAAGGTTGGTGAACCGGATCTGGCGAGCTGCTTGTACATTTTCTGTTTGTTGGATTAGAATACCTTGCTTATCCTTTAACAAGGCTCCTTTATGGAAAAGAAGCGCACAATACTCCTTAAATCCATGAATGATAACGATGTTTTTATTCTCCAACGTGTAACAAGGATGCATCCACTTAAAGTCTTCGGTCAGCCCGCAGGAAAGAACGATCTCTCTTAGCTTCTCCGATTCTTCCTTCCACTTCTTTGCTTTGTTTAAATATTCATCCACCTTGGGATTTGTTTTATTAGCTGTCATCAGGGACCATCCTTCATCATGCTAGTCATATTATTGAGATTGTAATTGAATTTTATTAAATGCTTCTCTCTACATATGATTGCCAAGAAAAAGCCTTTAATTTCATTTCATACCATGTAGTGTCGCTTTAATATTATGATACCTTTTGGCGTCGGGTCAACCCATATTAAAGAAACCAAGGAGAGAAACCCCTAGGATTTTGCATATTGTAAAATTGCCGTCGCTGCTTGGATGCGAAGGTCCTCTTTTTCGCTTTGCAATGCGTTTTTTAGAACATTGAGCGCTTCTTGAATTGTGCCTTCATCTACTCTAACTGAAGAATATTTATCTTCTTCAGTGGTTGCAGAGGTGATCGAAACCCATGGCTCCAGTTGAGCCCGGGAAATTGGATGTTCGAACTTTGCAATAATTGAGTAATGACTTACAAGTTCAAGTACTTTGTCGTTTAACTCTGCTAAGGGAATGCGTCCCAGCCAGGTAACACCTCGTCGGTGGCATATGTATTCCTCTCCGGTTCCGTTGGAATCATCGTAAAAATAATCTCCCATATCCCCAACATATGCCCACTCATCATCGTTTATCAAGACATAGTCCCCATCCTGCATGATGTAGACAAAAGTATGGAGCGTATCCAGGACATCACTAAGCTCCGTCTTTCCTATCCTGTAGCGTTGAACTAATTGCTCTGTCCATTCTGCAGCAGGCTCGTTCTCCAAATCTCCTGTCGCTGGCCAACCAATGCCGATAAAGTTATTCTCAAGGAACAATGCGGTCCAATCAATCTCTTGCAGTGTAGATTGTATGTGAAATAGATTCATGTGGTTCCTCCCCCATAGTGATTTCAGGATTTAAGACTAAGTATATACTCCAGACATTCGTCTCTGCATTAAAATCAATCAAAGATTGAACATACTGCTAGTAGAACCTGACTCTGATTTTGCAGTATTCATTCAACACTTGACTATCTACTACACGTTGTAGTAACTTGTATGTACTACGTAGTGTAGTAATAACCTTCGATATGGACGCATAACGAAGTTAAGGAGTGTTCACCGTGAACCATCTTCAAAAATTATCGGATACTGAAATGGAACTGATGGAAGTGATCTGGGAGTGTGAGCCACCAGTCACCTCCACCGAACTGCTGAACATGTTTTCCCAAAGGGGTAAGGCATGGAAGGCGCAAACAATTTCCACCTTTCTCTCTCGGCTGGTAGACAAAGGGGCCCTTACAGCGACAAGGGATGGACGGACCAACAAATATGTGCCTCGTATTTCGCCCGAAGACTACAAGCTATTGGAGACACAGCAAGTTCTGGATGGATTATATCAAGGCTCTGTAAAAAATATGATTTCAGCTTTGTATGATGGCGACAAGCTCTCGGATAAAGACATTGCAGAGCTGAGACAATGGTTTTCAGAAAAGTAGGTGTAGTCTATGAATACCATTCTTGTATTACTGTCTACGCTGACCGTTGCCGGAAGTGTCGTTGTCGCTTTCATTCTGTCTTTGCGGCTTGCCCCCTTTCAAGTCATTCCTGCAAAATGGCGTTTTGGAATTGGGAAAATGGCTTTAGGTTTGTATCTATTGCCTATCTTTCTGGTATTTCATTGGATTTTTTCGTTGTTTACATCCCGTACTACTGTAAATGAGTCACCCTTAACTGTTCAACACGTGTTACCTGTACCATTCAATCCGGCTCCTACCATACAGGTACAGACTATTTCACCAAACATAGCTTTCACTTTAATATGCTTGTGGGTGATCGGAGCCATAGTTTTTGCAGCATGGCAAACCTATTGTTATCACAGGTTTCTCAAGACATTAAAACTGACGCGAACCATCGTTCCGAAGACCAGTGAGGTTGCTATGCTGCTCCCTGCAATTAAGGAGAATCTGAGTCTCAAGGACGAGGTTCGGCTTGCTTACAGCCCTCTGGTTCGCAGTCCTTTTCTAGTTGGATTGATGAAACCTACTATTTATCTGCCTATGAAGAATTCTGCAAACGTGGATATCGGTATGGTGTTCCATCATGAACTGATTCACCTGAAAAGGAAAGATCTATGGATCAAGGCCTTCATATTAGTAGCCCGTTCACTGCATTGGTTCAATCCATTAGTTCATATGCTTTCCAAAGATATTCATACGTGGAGCGAACTGTCCTGCGATGAAGAAGTCGTAAAGGGAATGTCCTTTGCGGATCGTAAACGCTATGGGGAAACCATCTTGAACGTAGTGGCAGGGTCAAGGAATTTACCCATACAATTCTGCTCCTCTTTATCAGGGGACGGCAAACAATTAAAAAGGAGATTAACTTTTATGCTGAACGTAAAGAATGCGAACAAGAAAACCTTTATTATAGCGATATCGACGCTTTTCGTCGTTGCTACAATTAGTACAGTGACAACGGCTTGGGCTTCGAGCAATACTCCGAGGGTGGTTGCAAGTGACGAAACATCCGCTGTAACGCGTCCATCGGAGCAAGCGGCTGTTCGCGAAGAAGTTCCTGCAGTAACTCGTCCATCAGCTCGTGAAGAATCTCCTGTGGTAGCACGCCCATCAGCTCAAGCGACACCTCGTGATGAAGTTTCGGTTGTAACACGTTCAGATGACCAAGTGGTAGCTCCTGTAGTAACACAACCATCAGCTCAAGCGGCAGTTCACGAAGAAGCGACTGTAGTAGCACGTCCATCGGCACAAGCAGTTGTTAGTGAAGAAGCTCCTGAGGTAAGACCTTCGGCAGCTCAAGCCACAGTTCGTGAAGAAGCAGCTGGGGTAACACGCCCAACATTACAATCGGCAGTTCGTGAAGAGCCCTCTGTAGTGCCAGCTCAAGAAGCTTCCCGTCATTAAAAGCTTTTTACATGAAATCACAAAATATATAGGCAAGATATAAAGACTCCAAGAAGCAGCCTTTGTTCAATTGTTGAACCAAGGCTGCTTCATTATTGTAGAGAAGAGGCATTTCGTTTGAGCCTAACCGTCAACCTTCTTGAACAACAAAGACCAACAACATTTTGTTGTTGGTCTTCCCTGTCTTTATTCTCCGTTCAACTTGCCTCATCACCCGTAACTATGGTGAATGGCCTCGACACGACCCCAATCGCGGAAACGGCTGTTTTATTACTGTTCTTTATACACACGTACATAATCCACTTGCATGGTCGCTGGGATATCGGACGCGTTCGGAGTACGGCCTCCGTCGAAGTTTCCGCCGATTGCCAAGTTCATAATGAGGTAGAACGGCTCATCGAAAGGAGCGTTCGGATTGTTCGGTGCAGCTGTAGAATACCACTGCTGGTTAGTCACTTTATAGAAAAACTTGCCGTCGACATACCATTTAATGTTGTCCTCTTCCCAGACAACCGAGTACACATGATAATCATTGGCAAAAGTTTGCCCTTCAGGGAAGTGATAATCGCCACCTGAAGACTGGTTCACGGGCCATTGTCCACCAAAATGTATGGTACCGCTTACAGACCCTGGAAGACGTCCTCTCGCTTCCATAACATCAATTTCACCTGATGCAGCCCATGTGCCGTATACTGAATCTTTTGGAAGCATCCACAGTGCTGGCCAAACGCCATCCCCTGTAGGAAGCTTGGCACGAAAATCTACTCTACCGTACTTCAGGGAAAGTTTATCCTTGGTGTTAATCTTACCTGAAGAATACTGTGCATAGCGATTCGGATCCTGCGGGAAAGATTTGCTATCATTCATGGCTTTGATATGCAGCTTTCCGTCCTGTACATATACATTTTGGGTGCTGTTCGTGTAGTGCTGCAGCTCTGCATTACCCCATCCCCAAGTAGCAGGATCGTTATTGAGATAATATCCTGTTTCATAGTTCCATTTACTGGTATCCAGCGTAGTTCCGTTAAATTCATCCTGCCAGATGAGATTCATGCCCGCGATAGCCGGGTCGGTTGGTGTTCCGATCGCGATATCCTCTTGATCGGATACATCCGGACGTGGAGCATTAGGATTGCCGATGAAGGTATAGTTGACGAAGTTATTGCCAATATTTCCACCCGCCTGCCCGTTCAACGGATATCCGATACGGATTTGCATATTTTCCTGGATTGGCTGGAACCAAAGTCCATAGATGTAATCGGCCCAGTAACCCCACTGGTTGGCATCAGACATATTGTTGTAGCCATTTGCCGAGTATGCAAACTTGCTCTGACTGGAGTTACTCAAATCCACCCATTGCCCATTGATGTTAATTTGGTATACAAAGTTGCCCAGTTCCTTGGCGATTGGCGCACCCCCATCAATTTTGGGAAGTGGAATTCCAATGGAACCATTCGCATCTGCTGTGAAGGTTGTTCCTTCGTATGGCGTAATGACATATGAATTTCTTGTAGGTTCATTAAACGTAATGGTATAAACAAGGTTAGCCGAGGAAGTCTTTGATTCCAATTTGACGTTGATCGACTCCGTTACGTTAAACCAGTAACCTCCTCCACCGTCGGTGAATTGGCCAAAGTTGTGATCATAAATCCAGCCGCTGGCTGCATTATTGTCAATATCAATCCATGTGCTGCTATTTACAGGTTTTACATACACCTTCAAATCATCCGCTACGGCTTCATAGGTTACCGCAGAATCATTGTTGAAAGTTGGATATGTAAAGCCTGCACCGCCTGTGAAACTTGCTGTAATTTGCGGCCCTTGTGTCGGATTCATGGCTGTGATGGTTGTTTTGTTAATGTTTTGGAATACAAGTTGATATTCAAGCTTAACGCCATTCGCTTTGGAGTACAGTTGAATTTCGGTTGTTGCAGAAAGGGTGAACCAATAACCATTGAAACCACCATCGCTCCAGTGCCCCCAGTTTTGGTTATAGATATAACCTCCGGCTTGATCTATATCAACCCAGTTGTTACCCACTTTCACATTAACACCCACGTCACTGTAGACATCGTTCCACGTGGCGGAGCCCCCATTGAACTTAGGCATAACAAATCCGTAGCTGGCTTTGCCAACCCCAGATTTTGAAATAACAGGTCCATCTGCTGGTGAGAAGTACTCCATTGAGGTAACTGTCGTTCCAGCTGCCTGAACTTTCGATGTTGGCAGCACGCCAACACTAGCTAGCATCACAACCACTAGGAACAAGCCAAGTACCTTTTTCATAAACCGTTTCCCCGTAAAGTGAGATGGTTTCATAATTGCCCTCCTTTGATAAGATAATAGTTTCTCCCAATCTATGCGTTTAAAGGTAATCGCTTACATCGGGGAACATCTTTATTCTATCGAATAGGATAATCTGCTGAAAAGGTACAATTATTTTTGTTATATCCCATTTTTTTGGGTTTTGATTCAATTTATATATTTGTACTGTGGTATTGCACTTCACGTTCTACCTTTTGACGCATCATTTGTCGATACTCTGTGGGTTGAATTTCCATCGCTAGGCGGAACGCTCGCGTAAAGCTTTTGTAACTTTCATAGCCTACCATAGCAGCAACTTCAACAATCTTATGATCGGTTTCGGCTAGGAGACGCCGCGCTTTATCCATACGTACATCTCTCAGGTATTCTGCAAATCCTTTACCAATATTCTTCTTGAACAGATTTGAGAAATAGGCATAATTAAGCGACACATGATTGGATACCATCGCGAGGTCCAGCGGCTTATGATAGCTTTCGTGTATAAAACGGATGGCTTCGTTTAGATCCTGAGAATTGCGATAACTCTGTTTATATTCAAAATAGAACTGATTCAATCGAAGCAGCTGCTGTTGCAGCGCTTGAATATAATCGCGCATCCCCGGATAATCAAAGAGATTACGCAAAGATTCAAGATCCAGCGCTTCTTCACCCATGTAGGGACGAATAACTCGTTCGTATTCCTCCATCATCTGCACTGTGGCGCCGCAGAGTTGTTGGGTATAGCGAATATGATAGCGTTGCAGTACATTTTTGTTAAATATTGCTGAAATGCCCTGAGCAATTCTACCACTATCGTCGGTCCCAACAGACTGGAACAGTTCATAAAGCTCTTCATAAGGGAGTTGCCACTGCTGCTCCATATGCTCAATAGTTGCTGGCAGGATGATATATTGATCTGGAAACAGATAACTATGATGGAATAACTCATGTACTTGTGTATAGCTACCGGGCAACATCTTTAATCCTTGCTGCGGGTCAGTCATAACGGTTATGGCATCGATCATCCCTTCCTTGAGCGCCGCTGGTAAAGCCTCCGGATCTATCGATGAATCCACTGCGAGAATCAGATACGGGCTGTGTTGCAGGCAAACGCAACCTTGTCTACCGAACACATCATAAGCAATAGCTTCCATGCTATGGACACTGCTGGAACCCGGCTGATTGATCCAACATTTCTCTCGCAGCAAACATAAGCGATAATTGTGCCAAAGTGCAGGATGTTGTTCCTGGATTTGGAGGATCCAGGCCTCATCGTTTAACGCTCCGTGCATAAACATTCTTAATTCTTTGCGATCTGTCTCTTGGGCGAGACGGGAGACATGCTGTATGTTGTCCGCAAGAGCCTGCCGTGTCTGAATTTCTTGCCAAACATGCTCTAGTGAAGTTAGCAGATCCCCTCGCTTCAGAGGTTTTAACAAGTATCCCTTTGCCCCTAGTTCGATGGCCTTCTGAGCATATGTAAAATCACTATAACCGCTAATAATGAGGTATTCCACCTCGATACGCTCATCTTTGGACTGTGCCATCAGTGCCAGCCCGTCCATGTCTGGCATCATAATATCAGTAATAACGATGTGAATGTTATGCTGGCGCAAAAAGATTAGCGCCTCCATCCCGCTTGCAGCACAGTAAATGTTGTTCAGCTCCAGAGGAAATTGATGCAGCATCGCCTGCAGACCGTCACGTATGTGCTTTTGATCGTCCACAACCAGAATATTGATCACTCCTACCACCCTCCAAGATTTACATTTTCCCAAGGCAAACGTATCGTTACACAGGTATAAGCGCCCTGAACACTATCAATCCAAAGACCGCAATCCTCGCCATAATGAAGCTGCAGCCGCTTATTCACATTTTCCAAACCAAGTCCGTTCTTGCTGGTAACAATCGGCGAATCCGAGTCTCCCCGCAGTGCCGCTTGCAGTCGAAGTAACATCTCCCGGTCTACCCCCTCTCCATCATCTTGTATGTTAATGAGCAAGCGGTCATTCTCCACTGATACGGTGATCTGAATACACACACTACCGCCTGATGGTGCAGCGTGATGCACTGCGTTTTCAACGATAGGCTGCATACACATTTTAGGAATCGCATAGCGGAGCACCTTCAGCGGAAGATCTGATGTCAATTTGATGCTGCCGCCTTCCATCAAATTAATAAATTGAATGTAACTTTGAATGTTGGCAAGTTCCTCACGAAGCGCAACCGTATCGCTGCGCCACTGCATGCTGTAACGAAGTTGTGAACCTAATGATACCAATGAATTTGCAATAGCAGGTTGTCGTTGAACCTCCGCGAGCATTCGAATAGATTCCAGTGCGTTATACAAAAAATGAGAGTTGATCTGCGAATGCAGTGAATGCAGCTGTGCGTTTTTGGCGATCAATTGCTTATCCACGACCTGTGTCATCAGACGTTTGACCTCATGTAACATTTTATTGTAGCTCACAGCCACTTCATCAATCTCATCCCCTCTTTCGTTCTCATCAAGACCGGTATCAATCGTTGCATCCAGTTCTCCTTTTCGCACTTGACGCATTGAAGCCAATACGCTGTCCAGCCGTCGGAAAATGCGCCGAGTTGTATGTGATACGAGCAGCATGATAAGCAGCAGAACACATAATGTAATCGTTACCACAAATGCATACCAGCTGCGTGGCCCCTTCATCAATGCCTGATGGGAGGCGATATCAACCACATAAGTGTTTAGCGGAGCGATGTAACGGTATAGTGCATAGTAGCTCTGATCTCCAACCTTAATCTTAACTGGACTTTCCTGTGGCAGTACATCCAACTGGCGATGAATACCGCCAAGAATTTCATCCAGTCCCTCTCCGGCTTTTCGAGAAAACTCATGCTGGGAATTATAAACATATTGGGGAGAATCGCTTTCGTTCATTAAAACAGAAAAGAAATCCCCCTTGCTCTCCTGGAGCAGGTCGCTGAAAAACATACTGTGTGGAACGCGAATTTCCATAATACTAGGTCGTTTTTTCTCCTGACCCTGAAGGCGAACCAGCCGGTAGTATGATAGCGTATGTTCACCATCCTTAAAAGAAAATAAGCGGTAAGCAGCCCCACCTTCATCCCGAAGCTTAGCCCAGTAATCCTGCGGCCAAAATTTCTGATAATGATAGATTTCAGGCCAGATTTCATACAAGTTCGGGTTATCGACGTAAAAGCTGAGCTCACTGATCATTGCATTGCTTTGAATGATATTTTGCATTTGCTCAAATTGGTTTTGCTTAAATTTCACCAGTCGTAGTCCATCCACAAGCATATTGGAATGAATAAAATCAACAAATGATTTTTGAGTGAGTGCCGTGTTGGAAGCGTTCTCAATGATATCCATTCTGCTGCGCAATTGTTCGTTTAACCATGAAACGTGGCTATTACCTGCTGCCATAGCGTCCTTATATAGCTGAGTTTCCTGCATGCGAATATATAAGAAGGATACTAAAATAACAGGTATGGCAATCATCAGGCTAAACGCCAAAAACAGCTTTTGGGATATACGGGCATTGCGGTAAAGTTTCCTCAATCTAGTCAGTAGGTAATTCACTCTGAACTCCTCACCACCTTTGTTATACCATATATTACAAGTTGGCCGATAGAGAGCGCGGATGTTAGGAATGATTATTCAGCCATCTTGGCTTTTCTCGCTTCCAGCTCGGTCTGACGGTATTCCATTACCTGATTAAAACCGTAATTTACTCGGCGGGCCAAGAAATTTTCGAAAATTTTATCAAATGCAGCTTCATCTTTGGCAGTGATCAGTTCTGGCAGAACTTCTTCCCAATTCTGAGAAATACGCGACCAGGATAAGGCTATATCGGAATCTCCAACAGGATCTATTCCCTTATAGATGCCGCTGTCCAGATCCGCTTGTTTGTTCGCGAACTCCTCCATTTGCTTAACGGATGGCACTTTTTCTGGTCTCCACTGATTAACGAAGGCAGGGTTACGCAGCATCCAGTAGGTATCCATGATACCGTATTCCTTTTCCAGCCGCTCCCTATCTGTGTCAAGCAATTGGACCATATCGGCCGTCAACTTCGGTTTGCCATCCCTCATCGCCCATGTTTCGCCTTCTTTGCCCAAAAATACATCCTTTTGTCCTTCTTCGCTGGCTAAATAGGTCAAAAATCGGATGGCTCGCTCAGGATTCTTGGTGGATTTGTTGATCATCGTAACCATCCAACCGTCCATGTTGCCAGGAAACAGTCTGGCGGGATCACCGTGACTGTTTTGCGGTCCATCTACAGCGATGTAGTACGAATTCGGATATGCACCCGCAGCCAGGATCGGATTAATAGCCACCATACCAGTCCACTCGCGAATCATCATAAAATAACGGGCATTACTGGTTTTTTCCTCTACCTGAGCATTCGAATCCACCAGAAAATCCACATTAATCAGGCCACGCTCATAAGCTGTGCGGAACGTTTTCAGCCAGATGATATAGTCCGGGTCGGTCATACGGTCGTTAAATTTACCGTCCTTTTCATGCGGGATAGCCAGCAGGTTTTGCAGATATTCGGTCATTCCATAAGAGACATTCCCCTGAGCAAAGAAGGGACTGATGAGCTGTCCTTTGTACACAGAATACTGATCTTTCAACAATTGCAGTGCATTCAGAAAGCCTTCCGGAGTGCTCAAATCCGGTCTCCCCATAGCCTCATACAGATCTTTTCGCACTAAGAAAGTTTGGTTCGCAGCCGTCAAACCGGTAGCCTGCATCAGGCTGGGGCTGTATGAATCATTTGGAATGCCATATGTATTGCCATTTTCTTGACGATACCACTTCAATGCACCGTCCCCTGCGACCTTGAAAAAGTAAGGATCGTATTTCTCCGCCAGTTCATTTAAAGCATATACCTGTCCGCCTTCCCACAACTTATTAATCGCACTTTCCCATGAGCCTATTGTCATCAAATCCGGCAGCTTACCAGAGGTCATCATGAGCGCAATTTGTTCACTGGTTTCACCGGAGGGCACTTCGAATTTGATGTTAACACCCGTTTTCTCTGTTACAACCTTGGAGGTCATACTTTTACCCCATGTGTGACCATACCAGTTCGCGCCGACAAACCAGGTCAAATCCACAGGCGTGTTATCAAGCTTCCATGCGGGTTGATCTGGGTTCGCCTTGTATTCAACGGGCTGTTGTAAAGGGTGAGCAGGCTGTAGAGGTGGCAGATTCTCATTTTGCTCTGATCGGGAACATGCAGCCAAAACTAGCATTAAGATTAAGCTCCAACAAATGACCATGCAGTGCTTGAGGGAGCCGAGTTTCATTCCATCCCCTCCTTTCTTTGCTACAGTTGTGAATTAACCTTATCATTAATCATGCTATAACCGATTTTACTATCCTTGGCTCGAAATGGAAATGCCGCTCCCTACCTAAATAGAAGATGAATTATTCTGTTTTCTTGGACGTGACGTATTCAGACTACAAAATTGAAAGCAGTGGTTGGCGGTCATGGAAAACAACAATGGTAGAATAATGCAACTATCCAGTTAATAGAAACGTAATAAAATTATCTATTCTGATATCGAGGTGATTACATGAAATTTGTAAGTAAGTTGCTGTTCCTATGCATGATACCTCTTTTATTATCTGCCTGCTTCCAAAACGCGGAAAGTAATCAACCAACCAATATTTCGGATCTAAGTCCTCCAGTTGAAATTTCACTTGAAGAAGCGGAAGCAAACATCCCTTTTGAAATCAAACAACCGTCTGTTCCTTTCCAAGTTACTCAAGAATCAGCAAGGATTCTTGAGACCAATGGTAAATTTGATGCAGTTGAAATTACGTATGCAAATACCGACGAAGGATTGACCCTGATAACAATGATTACAAACTCAAAGGCTGATACGCTACCGAATGGGACAAAAGGTCTAAAATTAACTAACGGTTCGCAAACATGGGACCAAGGGGACGAACATGTAAATGCCATCTATTGGAGAAACGAGGGTTTAACTTACTCTCTTATTTCAGGAAAAAATAACAATATTGAACCGTTATACGATTACCAAACATTGATTGACATAGCAAATACAATAAAATGATTTTTATAAGCTAAATCGTTGAGGTAACAGGACACGATCGTTTAATTAACTGCCTTTTAGTGAAAAATCAGTTTTTATTTAGTTTTTATTTTAGTTTTTAAAACATTAATTAAGATGTAACATAGCCTTATATTTAATTAAAACAAAGGTAGCTGATCACTCAGCTACCTTTGTCGGTTTGTCCTTGGGAAGAATCTTCCCATTCGTTTATAAGTGTCACTCGTAAGCGCCGATATTCACAGCAGCTCCCTGTACTCTTGGTTTCCCCTCAATGTCCAATGTTCCGATAATTGCATTGTCCGTGTTCCCCGCATCAATCGCTGGAGATGTAGATTGAAGATGGAAATCGTATCCCGAAGCATTCACAAATTTGGGATCGATGAACAAGGAATGCGCGTCATTGCCAGTTCCCGTTTTATATGCGGAGAATCCTGTATAATCTTTATTTTTCCAGGTCCAGCTCGCTCCATTGCTTCCGGCAGGGGCGAAATAGAGATTATAATCCACAACGTTTCCGGAATTCTTGGTATATTCATTGTAGATCAATACATCGGTAGAGCTTGCTACGAAAATGTTGTTCTTAATTACGTTGTTTTGTGTGTCGTATTGGACGTAAAGCTGGCCGCTGCCATCGCCAAGCGTATCATTTTTGTACACGGTATTGTTAACTATCTTACAGTTTACTGTGGAGCCGCGTTTAGTATCATACCCGCCCATCGCGATGCCGGTGAGTCGGTTGTTGTAGACTGCGTTACTGCGTACTGTAATATTGCTGGTAGATTTACCGGCATGCTCTGACGCAATCTCGATACCGATATCATTGTTGTAGCTGTAGTTCTGTTCAATAATACTATCCTTGCCACCATCGACATAAATGCCATCGGCCGCATTACTGTTATTCGGAAGTGACTTCCCATACGAAGGATTATTGTTGGAAGTGATATTGTAGACTCTGTTGCCCTTCACGAGTCCGTTCCGCACCTGATCGTAAGCCGTATTCGGCGCTTTCCCCTCAAAACCGATGAGATCAATGCCAATGTTGTCGTTATCGTGAATGACATTATTCGTCACCGCGAAGGTGTCCACGTTCCCGTTGAGAACCAGCGATTCGCTGGAGCCGAGCACAAGATTATACAGTTCATTACCATTAATCGTAATATCGTGAATGGATTCAGGTGCTTTTGTGCCGTATACGGCGATCCCATGTGCGTCACGGCCAAGCAGATCACTACCAGTTGGAGTGGCCGTGTTTTTGATATCATGGACTTTGTTGCCAGACAAATTGATAAAGCTGCCTGATCCGTGAACATAAATGCCTACGGGCATGACGTCCTTGGTAGCTGTAGTATAATTGCGAATTTCAAATCCTTGAAGAGTAACGTAATTCACATCGGTCAGGTCAATCAACCCTTCAATCCCGCTAACCGAAAGTCCTGTGCCGTCAATAATTGGAGTCTCCGTGCCATCGTTAGTGAATACAATCGGTCCCTGTGAAGCGGAGCCTGAGCGAGTGATCTTCAACTTCTGGTTGTACACACCGCCACGAACATGCACTGTACTGCCGGCAGGAACAGCATCCGCTGCGTGTTGAAGTGTCTTCCATGGCGCGCTGCTCGTTCCAGCATTGGAGTCATTTCCGTTTGTCGCTACGTAGTAATCTGTGCCTGCTGCGGCAGCAGAGGAGGACCATTCAATGCCTGAAACCAGTCCTATTCCTACCGCCATGCTTAATCCCACCAACAATGTTTTACCGAATTTCAACATATCCTCAACTCCCTTTGATCAAATTGGATGTATAGCGTAAAACCAGGATTTATTGTTCATGCTTTGCTTGCAAAAGAAGGACTGCCTCCACCGTCGGCAAGCTTCCTGTGCCACCAATGCCAAGTGTGGATAGAGCCCCACATGCATTGGCAAATCGCAGCAGTTCATCGCTTCGCATCCCAAGCAAGTATCCGTATATGATTCCTGCGTTGAAACAATCTCCTGCTCCTGTCGTATCGACGGGGGTCAAAGTGTAAGATCTGGCCGATATTTTACTTTCGTCCAGTTCGCGTAGCGTAGCCCCTTTTGACCCTTGTTTGACCGCTACAATTCCTGCCACAGCAGGAAGCATGGAATCAAGCACATGGGTTACCCCATCGGCAGGGAAAATGTGCAGCAGTTCATCCTCGCTGGGAATAAACAAATCAGTCACCGTCAGTAGTGCACTTATGCCCTCACGGTCCCATTGATTGGATACATCCCAACCGGTATCAAAAGATGTGCTGATTCCATCTGCCCGCAATCTTGTAAAGAGTTCTCGCCAATGAGGTCTCATTCCATCCTGCAAATAATAGGAACCAAAATGAAGATGTGTGGCCTGCTGCAACAGGGACTCCGGGATATAATCCGGTGTTAACAAAGGGATACTGCCAGCGTAAGTTAACAATCCGCGGTCATCGGGTGTGGAGAGCGACAGAGTTACACCTGTCTTGATGCCAGATAATCGGGTTACATGCTCTGTATTTACGCCCATACGCTGCAGCTCAGCTATACAGAATTTTCCGAAATCGTCATCTCCCACTACGCTTACGAATCTCACATCCGCTCCCAGGCTTGCCAGCGCACAGGCCGTAATTGCTGATGAGGAACCAAGTACTATTTCGAAGCCATCAACCATTTTCTCCCGATTCCATTCCGGCATGACATCCGTTCCCGATACAATAACATCTACATTTAGCTCGCCAGCGATGACAACAACGGGACTTGTTTGCTGTCTCTGCATCATTTCAATACCGGAACAAAGCCCCGTTCCGCCTCATACAGTTCATCGAACATACTTCCGATCTCCTCCAGGGAGCATACGGCAGCAGTTAGCGGGTCCAGCATCAGTGCATGGCGAGCCATTTCCATGTCACTCCACCGCACAGCTTCCACAGCCAGGTCAAAAAAAGCCATGTTCGAGCGGCACAATGCGGCCAAATGCTCGGGCAGTCTTCCAAAGCGACAAGGCTGAACGCCTTTCCCATCAACGAGACAGGCCACTTCCACCACACCATCAGCCTGCAAATTTTCAATCAATCCCCGGTTAGGAACGTTACCATAAATGACCTTCGGCTCATTCTTCAATACTGCTTCAATGATCATGGCTGCATATTCATTACTGGATTTCAGCTCAAGCGGTGCCGTTCCCTCAAGCTGTGAAACGATCTGCTCATCATTCTCTCTCCGCCAGATCGGCCAGTTGTCAGCGTAGAATCCCGTGGCTCCGTTATAACCTGAGTTACAGTGCTGGTCGATCAGCGATTGGCGTTTACGGTAATACGGGATATACTCCGAGAAATGACCGCTCGATTCCGAGACGAAAGCACCCAGGTATTTCATCGCATCAAAGCGGACCGGGTCCTGCCGCAGCAGCTCAGGAGTTTGAATTTTCTCTAACAGAACCGGATACAAATCCCTTCCGGCATGGGACAGCTCCACAAACCAGGACATGTGGTTAATGCCGCCGGCTTTCCATGACATCTCTTCATATGGAACTCCGGCATATTCGGCCAGTTGAGCCGACGTGTTCTGGATGGAGTGGCATAGTCCCACTACCGGAATATCCGTAATGCGGGAAGTCAGGAGTGTAACCGCAGACATCGGGTTGGTATAGTTTAGAATGATGCAATCTGGGCAGAGTACTTCAATGTCCCGTACGATTTCCATCCAGCTGGGAAGGGTACGGAGTGTTTTGAACAATCCTCCGGGTCCCAGCGTATCGCCAATGCACTGCTTTACCCCGTATTTCAATGGAATTTCATATTCATAACGAACCGTCTCCAGCCCGCCTACTTCAATTTGGTTAATCACGAACTGTGAACCGCCGATAACCTCTCTGCGATCCGTAGAGGCAATCACCTCCCACGTCTTACCTGTCCGTTCCACGATCTGAAGCACCAGCCTGCGTGCCAACTCAAGCCGCCGCTCGTCGATATCAACCAGGGCAATCGTGCCACCCTCCAAACCTTCAATCAGCAGAATATCCATAGCGATTTCTCCTGTGAATGCACTGCCTGCTCCAATAATTGAGATTTTAGTCATAACTCTTCTCCTCACCCGTTATTTCATGCCCGTCATAGCTAGGCCTTTAATAAATTGCTTCTGGAAGATCAGGAACATTATAATAACCGGTATTGTAATCAGTACTGCAGCTGACATAACGACGTTGTAATTGACCTGGTGCGTTCCGTTAAAATAGACCAATGCCAGCGGAACGGTCATCTTGCTCTCATCATTCAATACAATCAGTGGCCACAGGTAATTATTCCAGGAGTTCATAAACGTGAATATTCCCAGCGCTGACAACATCGGCAATATAAGCGGCATAACGATGCGAAGCATCAGTCTGAATTCCCCTGAACCGTCCATTCTTGCTGCCTCGAGCAGCTCCTGTGGAATCTCTTCTATGAATTGTTTAGCCAGAAATACGCCGTAGGAGCTGACGAGATTGGGTAAAATAATTGCCAGCAAATGGTTAACCAATCCAAGCTCAGCCGTGATCAAATACGTGGGAATCATAATAACCTGAAAGGGAATCATCATGGTTGCCAGGATTAGAATAAACAGCAGTTTCTTGCCTTTAAACTGATGTTTGGCAAAGACATATCCGGCTAAAGCGCTAGTAAACAAGGTGACCACCGTTATGATGACAGAAGTCACAAGACTATTCAGCAACCATGTGACAAACGGCGCCTCGCTAAAAACCGTTCGGTATCCGTCCAGACTGGGCTTACTTGGAAAAAAACCGCCGGAACCCGAGACGATGTCCATGTTACTTTTCAGTGATGACAGCACCATCCAGACATAAGGCAAAAGCATAACACAAGCTATAATTGTAAGTACTGCGATAGTAAACCCTTCCCACAGGCTGATTTTACGCGGCATCTACTTTTTCTCCCTTCTCTCTCAATGTTCCCATTGCGTGCGTCCCCATCGAAGTTGCAGCAGGGTCACAAGCAGGATGATCATTAGAAACACGGTTGCCATAGCCGATGCGTACCCCATATTGGAGCTGGAGAAGGCCTGTTCATAGATTTGCAGGGACAGCACTCGTGTTTCGTTAAAGGGTCCGCCCTTGGTCATAATCTGAAATTGTGGGAAGGCCTGAAAATAGGAAACAACTGTCGTGATGGAAACAAACAGCAGCGTTCTGCGCAGCAGTGGCAGTGTGATGTGAAGAAAGACATGCCAGCGGCCCGCCCCCTCCAGCGTTGCTGCTTCATAGTACATATCCGGAATGGAATCGAGACCGGCAATGAAAAGAACGATATTATAGCCGATATCAGCCCACAAGGTCATCATAATAACGGAATAGAGCGCATAATGTGGATCACTGAGCCACTGGATCGGGGCCATATTCACCTTGGCGAGAATCATGTTGAACAAGCCGTCATTGTAATTGAACATGGTATTCCATACGATAGCCGTTCCCGCCAGCGGAGCGATCGTGGGAAGAAAGAAGACAGTTCGAAAGCCATTTTTAAGCCAAGGGATGCGGACTCGCTGAATCGCTGAAGCAATCAAAAGCGTAATAACAATGTTGATCAATACGGCGATAAATACAAATTTGAAGGTTACCCACAGTGACTTCAGAAAGATGGAATCCTGGAACATGCGAATATAGTTTTCCGCCCCCACAAATATCGCGTTTGAGCTGAGCGGGTCATACTTGAATGCGGACAAGCCCAGGCTCCATGCGATGGGAAGGAAGGCAAACACCCCGAACAGAAGCAAGATCGGTACGAGTGAGATGATGATGAACCTTCGTTTTGCCCTGTAAGCTGTTGACTTTACCGCTGGGTTAACCTTGTCCGCCTTATTGGTTGATATAGCAGTACTCATGCCCCAGCACCCCTATCACTTATGTTGATCCTGATTATCATTGATCGTCTGTTCGATATTCGCCAATCCGTCCTGGACACTCTGCTGTCCACTGGCCATCAGTTGGAAATTGTCGTTAACCTGCTTGAAGAAGAAATCCCGGTCGGCTATCGGGCCGATCCATTGACCTAACGCCAATATAGCCAGCGAAGGCTTTAGATGAGGATTGTTCTTCAGGAATTCCGGGTTTTCGGCAATTTCTTTTTTGGCAGGAACGGTAAAGGTGTCCGTATTCCAGGTCGTGAGGTTCTCTTTCTCCGAGATGAATTGGATGAAATCGAGCGCGGCCGCCTGCTGTTTGCTTTTCTTAGACACCGCAAGACCCCAACCGGATTCGGCAGCAAAAACGGGTGGATATTCAGTAAAGGAAGGAACGGAAACGTATTCAAAATCATCAACCTTGTAGTTGTTCTGTCCCGCAGCAATTGTCCAGGGACCACGATAGGTCATGGCTGATTTGCCCTGAAAAAAATAGTCAGAGGTATCCAGCTCACCGCCAAACGTGGTTAAATCCGCAACTTGGTCATCGGCCACGAGCGAGACCAAGGTGGACATCGCTTTCTCTGCTTCCGGTGAGTGGAAGTTAACATGTCCGTCTTCACCCATAAAACTTGCACCTTGCTGCAAAATAAGGGATAAGAATGTAAACGTAATATTGTCTGCCGATACAAAATCGAAGCCTTTGACTTTGATGACATTGTTCTCACGGACAGTCAATTTTTTGGCGTAGTCCACAAGCTCTGTCCAGTTGGACGGTGCGTGATCGAAACCTTGGTCTTTGAGCATTTGCGGGTGAATCAACATGCCGCCATTCTCAATGTTGTACTCAAGTGGCAATCCGTATAGCTTGTTATCTCGCAAATATCCCCCAAGGGGAGCATCATAGTACTCTTTTTTTACATTTTCACTATCAGGGATTTCGACAAGCAGATCGTTCTTGGAATATTCGGGCACCCACGTACCGAAAAATTCAGCAATATCGGGTGGTTTCTTCGCGGAGAATGAGGCTTTCAGCTTCTGGCTGTATACATCATATGGAAAGGTCTGATACTCAATCGTTACATCGGGGTGTAAGGTCTGGTATTTGGATATTAATTTCTTGTATGCGCCCACAATGGCGTCTTCCTGATGACTCCAAAAGACCAGATTTACCTTTCCTTGCGGGTTTGCGGATGTATCGCCGCCTGAAGAGGAGGAGCTGGAACAGCCCGCTTCAGCGAATACAACACAAACCATCGCAAGGATCAGCATAAACTTGGAAAAATGCATTCGCATATCCTCCCTTGTCCTGCAAATTTGCCAGCATATGAAGGGAAGGGCGTTTGAGGATTACGCGTATTTATATAGAAGCAATGTGCTCTGTAGTTGTATGTATGGCAATCTGATGCTCCCGGCACGCCTGCTCAAACCAACCTTCCGGCTGTTTATTCGTAATTACCCCCGTCACCTGCGTTAAAGGAGCAATGGTAAACAAAGCACTTTTCTCAATTTTGCTTTGATCGAATACAGCATAAACCTCGCTGGATCGTTCCATCGTTAATTGGGCTATACGGGCTTCAAGCTCGGAATGCATCGTAAAGCCGAAATTCTGCGTTAATCCGTCCACCCCGAGAAACATTTTCGTAATGTTAATTTTGTCGATCACGCTTTCCGCCAGCGGACCGCATAACTCGTAGCTTTTAGACCGCATAACACCGCCAATGACGACGACCTGAATATCTTCGGCATCAGCCAATTCATAAGCGATATTCACCGCGTTGGTGACAATCGTAATATTACGCTGCTTTTTGAGTGCTTTCGCAATAAAGAACGTTGTTGTACCTCCCGTCAGGCAGATAATGTCCCCCTCTTTAACAAGGGCTGCCGCTGTAGCGGCAATCCGTTCCTTATCCATCCGTCGGAAATCGCGTTTTGCTGCAAAAGGCAGCTCCGATACCGCCGACGTCAGACCCCCTTCATATATGGCTCCCCCGTTTGTTCGAATAATCTCGCCCGCTTTTTCAAGTACGTCCAAATCCCGTCTTGCGGTTGCTTCCGAGCAGCCAACTGTTTGGACAATCTCTTGCAGCGATATTTTTCCATGCGATTTAATCAGTTCCAGTGTTTGTGCTCTGCGCAGTTCACCCTTTGAATATTGCATAAGTCTCTCCTTTAATATGTCTGGGCCTGCATGATATCCGTTAACTTCAGCCCGTGCTAGCTCTATTGTGTAGGATGAAAGGATGGATTGCAATATGTCGACGTGAACTGCATCCCATAAGAAAAGCATCTCTCTAACGGTTATTCATGAGGGATAAGAGGCTGATTATCCAAACCTTCAACCATCATAAAGGTATAATTTGCACCTGATGTTCGTACCCCTCAAAGAGAACATAGTCGATGTCTCCTGCTTTGGAAGACATTGCATTCGCAGCGGCAGCCGCGATAGCCGTACGCAGTTTGGACTCGGGCGATTCGCCGCGCTCCCCTGCATATGCCATGCCGGCAACAAAGGAGTCTCCGCAACCTACCGTATTCACAGGTTGAATGGATGGCGGCTTCGCCAGATATGCATTTCCGTTTATAATAGCCAAAGCACCGTCACTACCGAGTGTTATGCACACTTCGTCAATGCCTTGATGCGCCAACCTGTGCGCTGCACGGGCCCATCCATTTACGTCTTTCGGCTTTTGCCCCAGCCATTCGGCCAGTTCCAGCTCATTTGGCTTCACGAAATGGGGCGTTGCACTCAGCCCAATGCTGAAACTTGTTCCACCAGTATCCAGAAAGGCTCTCGTGCCTGCTGAACGGACAATACAAATCAATTCTGCGTACAATGTGTCCGGTGCACCTGGAGGTAAACTTCCAGACATCACAATTGTACTGGACTGGGTGGCAAGCTCCTGTACTTTTTTCTTGATCGCTTCAACTTCAGCTTCTGACATATTTGGACCCTGCCCAAGCAGCTCGGTAGAGCTACCACTGGAATCATCCACAATGTTGAGGCAAACTCGTGAGTCTCCCGCTGATTGGATAAAAGCAGTCCGTATCCCTCGTTCAGTCAGATTTCTCTCAATAAATACACCGTTATTGCCGGCAATAATGCCTGTAGCTGTGACTTCACCGCCGAGCTGCCGGATCACCTTGGCTACGTTATTGCCTTTGCCACCTGGCTCATTAACCTGTCTTGTCACCCGATGCACTTGGCCTACGCCAAACTTGTCAACGTACAACGTCCGGTCGATGGCCGCATGGAGTGTGACTGTGGTAATCATCGGACTACGCCGGCTTTGCCAGTGCTTCCGCATAACCGTATTTTCTCCATGGCAAGCCGTTTAACCGCTTCCTTCGCTGGAGCCATGTATTTGCGTGGATCATTCTCTTCCGGATGGATTACAAATACATCTTTGATAGCTTCGGAAAAAGCAATACGCAGCTCTGTGGCTATGTTTACCTTGGACATCCCCAGTGCAACCGCCCGATGAATCTGTTCAGCTGGTATACCCGAACCACCGTGCAGCACCAAAGGAACCGATACTCGATTCGCAATGGTTTCCATTCGTTCAAAATCTATGTTCGGCTGTCCCTTATAAATACCGTGTGCGGTTCCGATTGCGGGAGCGAGCGTAGTTACGCCGGTGCGTTCAACAAACTGCACGCAATCTTCAGGATCTGCCAGGGAAGCATCGTGTTCATCGACGACAATATCGTCCTCAACGCCCCCGACCTTGCCAAGCTCCGCCTCCACGTTCACGCCAGATGCCTGTGCAACCTCCATCACTTTACGGGTTAGGTTCACATTTTCTTCAAAAGGGTACATGGATGCATCGATCATAACGGAGGTATAACCTGCTCGTATGCATCGGATAATTGTCGAAAAATCAGTACAGTGATCCAAATGAAGTGCGATGGGGATATCCGTCAAGTCCGCTGCGGTTTTGGCCGCATGGGCAATGTAATCCGGACCCAAGTGGTTGACTGTGCCCACCGTAGTTTGAATAATGAGTGGTGACTCGGTTTCTACAGCCGCTTCAACGACAGCCTGAAGCATCTCCAGGGTATGAACGTTAAATGCAGCGATGGCGTATTGGTCCCTACGAGCTATTTGCAGCATTTCAGTGGACGAGATCAGTGGCATATCCATTCCCCCTCTTAAGGTTTCGTCACTTCCTGCTTCAAGGCTTCAAGTTAATTAACACCTTCTATCAGGATACATGGCGATGATTCGATCTATCCTGCACCTCCCTTCACGGGTCAGATGAGATTGGGAAACATTTGAAAATTTCTAGCTTGTGATCATAATAATCCTTTAATTTGATTAAATCAATCATTATTTTGGAAATCTATTGCAATTTACAGGGATATAAAGGCATAATTATGATTAACACAATCAATAAACTATATAATTGATCGAAAAGATCAAAAACTGAACTTATCAATCTAAATCATTCCCGGGAGGTATTTTTATGAGTTTGACGTATCACGAAGTAAAAGAACAATATAAGGCATTGCAGCAGACCTACAACTATTTACTGGCCAAGCGCACGGAATTTACTGCCTTTGTCCAAGCTCAAGCGATTACCTCCGTAACCTTCGTTGGCGCCGGGTCCAGCTATTGCTTGAGCGAAACGGCCGCTTTTTCCTTCCGTTTGCGTGCTGGCCTGCCTGCAATGTCACTTGCTGCTGGTGATCTCATGCTCCATGCAGACCGCTATCGTCCCATGCTGGAGGGCAGCCTGATCATAGCGCCGTCACGATCTGGCAGTACGAGTGAGGTCGTTGAAGCGTTACGTTTACTCCAGTCCGATCAACGTATTCCTTTATTAACGATTTCTTGTGTAACGGACTCGCCGTTATCCAAAAGCGCCGATTTCCCTCTGGAACTGCCCTGGGCTTTTGACCATAGCGTTTGCCAGACCCGCACAGTGACCAATCTGTATGCAGCCAATCTCCTTCTTGCCGCTTTTCTTGCTGGTGATGAGGAGCTGATTATTGATTTGCAGGAAGCGATTCATCAAGGTGAAGCCTATATGGCACGTGTAGAGGGCAGCATCCGCCGCGTCTCCAACTTCAATTGGACGAACGCAGTCCTGCTCGCAGACGGTGAACTACAAGGGCTGGCAGCCGAGGGTGCCATCGCTCTGACCGAGATTGCCAAGACGCAAGCCCACGCATACCATCTTCTTGACGTCCGGCACGGGCCGATGGTCACTGTAGGTTCAGATACACTAGTGATTGCTGCCTTGTCGGACAGCGGTATTGAGCATCAGCGCAATCTGTTGAGGGATATTAAGGAGCGTGGAGCCACCATTATTACGTTTGCCGACCGGACGATGGACATCCCGCAGGAGTTCATTGACCTTGAAATCACAACTGATCGTCCGCTTAATACAGCGGTAAGAGGTATCCCTTTCATTTTCATCTCGCAAATCGCTGCTTTGGCTAATGCCGAACGCCATGGTATTAACCCGGATCAACCGGATGGGCTGGTTGCCTGGGTCAAGCTGTAAAAAGAAAGGTTAGTTCTTTCGATCAGCTTGGACGTTTCGAGCAAGGGTAATTTCAGAGGAAAATCCTAAGACTTCTATTCGAGGCAGAATAGAAGTCTTTCAATTGAAGGTCAAGAGTGAATTTATACACCCAGTGAGATAATTAGGCAAACATTTGATATGAATGATATAACGCCAGAATTATGATTCGGTACATAATAAAGATATTAAAAGGAGGGCTTTTAACATGGAAAAAGTAATACTTAACAATGGTGTAGAGATGCCCATTATGGGTTTTGGTGTTTTTCAAATTGCAGATCAAAATGAATGCGAACAAAGCGTTTACGATGCCATTATGGCAGGATATCGCCTGATTGATACAGCTGCTTCATATCTGAATGAAGAAGCCGTTGGTCGAGCCATTAAACGAAGTGGTGTGGCAAGAGAAGAGCTATTTATCACTACGAAGCTTTGGGTTCAGGATACGGGTTATGAAAACACTAAAAAAGCATTCGAAAAATCTCTGGAACGCTTGCAGTTGGATGTGTTGGATCTGTATTTAATTCATCAGCCTTTTGGCGATGTATACGGCTCTTGGCGAGCTATGGAGGAATTGTATCGTGAAGGAAAGATCCGTGCCATAGGGGTAAGTAACTTCCAGATGGATCGTCTGATCGATTTAATCATTCATAATGAGGTAGTTCCTGCGGTAAACCAGGTGGAAACACACCCTTTCAATCAACAAATTGAGAGTGCTGCATTTATGAAAGAGAATCATGTTCAGATTCAATCGTGGGCTCCTTTTGCTGAAGGTAAAAATAATCTGTTCCAGAATGAATTGTTGGTATCCATCGCGGAAAAGCTGAATAAATCCGTTGCTCAGGTCGTTTTACGCTGGTTGACACAAAGAGAAGTCGTTGTCATTCCGAAGTCTGTTCGTAAAGAAAGAATTGTGGAGAATTTTGATATCTTTGATTTTGAATTAAGCCCAAATGATATGGAATCAATTACTGCTTTAGATACGAAGCAGAGTCTGTTCTTTTCTCACAATGACCCAGAGATGGTAAAATGGCTCGGTACCCGTAAACTTGATATCTGACCCTTTCTAATGATAAAAGTCGCCATTTCTGGCGACTTTTTGTGTTCATCCGAATCCTTGTTGGATAAATCATCCTAGCTAAGTACACATTATGAACATCTCATATTGGACAAGAGGTGTCTCATGACCCAACCCCACACTACTTTTTCTGAATTAAAGAAAAACATCTCCTATGTGGAGCAGTCCCTTTTTCAAACTGATGATCTGAATAAACACTTTATCTCGTTACATGGTGTCGAGGGTGTACTTCTCTATATTGAGTCACTTGTGGATCAGGAGATCATACAGACACATGTATTAGCCTCGTTGTACGACCACTGCAATCCTGTAGACCATCCCTTATTTACCACATTGGGTAGTCATCTGGAAACGGATCTGCAAAAGGCAATAGATTCACTCATTCAAGGAAAGTGCCTCTACATACTGGATGGAGCTACCGAGTTTTATATTCTTTCTACAGAGAAAATGTATGCCCGTACAACGACGGAACCGGAAAACGAAGGCGTTATTCGAGGTGCGCATAATGGATTCATTGAGCAGCTTTCCGTCAATTTGAATCTGATTCGCAGACAAATTATTAGTCCGTCATTAATAGTTCGTTATTTTAATGTGGGTGAGAAAACCCGTACCAAAATTGCTGTCGTCTATCTACAGGATGTAGCCAATCCGGAGTTGGTGGATAAAGTGAAAGAGCGAATTTTGTCCATTACCTCAGATATGGTTCTGGCACCCGGATTTATTGAAGAGCTCATAGAGGATAGCCCATTCTCCTTGTTCCCGCAACAGCTGAGCACTGAAAGGCCAGATCGGGTTATTGCCAATCTGCTGGAAGGGCGTTTAGCCATTCTTGCAGAAGGCAGCCCTTCAGCCCTTATCGCTCCCGTTACATTTTTTGCATTTTACCAGAGCCCGGATGATTATCACGGTCGGTGGATGGTAAGTTCATTTTTAAGATTAATTCGAATGATGAGCTTTATCATTGCTTTCACGTTGCCTGCTGTTTATATCGCAACCATCTCCTTCCACTCGGCCATTTTACCGTTGGAGCTGGCACATACAATCAAAAAATCTTTGCAGAACATCCCGTTCCCTGCTCTTATTGAGGCAATGCTGCTTGAACTAATCTTTGAAGTATTGAGAGAGGCCGGAGTGAGACTGCCCAGCCGCGTGGGTCAAACCATCGGTATCGTTGGCGGTTTGGTTATTGGAGATGCCATTGTTCGTGCAGGCCTTGTATCCTATACGATGATCATCGTTGTATCGTTAACTGCCATTTCCTCCTTTCTCGTGCCATCTCATGAGATGAGTTCAGCAGTACGTATTCTTCGTTTTCCAATGATGATTGGCGCAGCGATCTTTGGATACATTGGTATTGCTTTTGGACTGGTATTTCTTACAATTCATCTGTGCAAGCTGGAAACCTTCGGTTCTCCCTATTTTGCGCCAGTGGCACCTTTTCGACTAGCCGACATGAAGGATGTATTCATTCGTTTTCCGATCTGGGCGCTTCGTCAACGACCTCATGATGCCAGACCACAACAATTGAAACAGCAGAAGTTCTCTAGGAGTTGGAAAAAACGTGAATAAAGATATTACGATCACTCGGGGACAATTATTTTTCCTGATTTTGAAATTCGAAATCGGCGTGGATATTTTGTCACTCCCTTATCGCATCCATCTTCTATCCCATGGCGCCGGGTGGATCTCTGTTTTCCTTGGCGGTATTTTGATCCAATTAATCATATTCATGTGCTGGATGCTCATGCGGCGTTTCCCTAGCTCTTCCATATATGAAATCACGACCCTGATTACCGGTAATGTGATTGGAAAAATTCTTACAATTGGCTACATTGGATATTACCTGTTCATGGGGACTTCTGTGCTGGTGAACGCTTACGGTGTTATTAATCGCTGGATGCTGCAGGACACACCCAGGTGGGCCATACTGTCCCTCTTTCTGTTCAGCAGCATTTATCTGGTTCGTCAAAACCTGCGAATTATTGCGAGAGTGCTTGTACTGATTTCGTTTTTGGTTATACCCATGATGGTTTTGATCAGTTATGGACTCAAGAAAGTTAATTTGCTGTATTTGCTGCCTTTGGACGAAGCAGGCTGGCCCAATATTATAAGCGGCTCAACCGAAACGTTAATGGCCATGTTTGGATTTGAATTTTTCCTCGTTGTGTATCCCATGGTAGAAGGCAAAAGTACGGGTAAGCTCAAATCCATTGCTGCAGCAAGTGCAGTCGTCGCTGTACTGTATTCGTTCAGCGTGTTCATATGTTCAACGGCATTCAGTCCCCAGCAGCTCGATATGATGCCTGAACCTGTTATATATCTGCTCCGTTCCATCCCGCTCGGGACAATGGATCGGGCCGATTTTCTGTTCCTCCCGATTTGGTTAATCTCCATTTTCGGCGCGATTTGCGGTTATTATTATGCTGCTTCCTATGGTTTAGGTTATCTTTTTAAACAAAAAAACCATAAAAAAGCCGTGCCGTATGTCGTCATTGCATCTTGTATCATTGCCTACCTGCCACAGCAGCAAGAAAATCTCGAGATGGTTAGTACGGATGCCAACAAATCAGCCTACCTATTTCTCATCATTCTTCCTCTTTTGTTGCTGATCCTGTCTTATATATTGAGACGAAAGGAGAAGACGATATGAGAAAGCGAGGAACGGTCCTTGGAACGCTGACACTACTTATGCTGTCGACAGGCTGCTGGGATCAGGACAGTCTAAAGGATGCAAGATTAGCTAATGCTTCTGCGTATGATATAACTTCTGAGGGGGAAATCAAGCAAACTCTCGAAATTGTCGATGATTTTGAAAGTGAACAAGGCAACAGCGATAATGAAATTCATTCAGGTACGGGGAGATCTGTTCGTCAGAGCACGGATCGAATTCGGGCCAAAGTCACTGGGGACATTCGTTTCTTCAAGTATGGAATGATTCTATATGGTAACAAACTTGCACAAAACGATATTTATCCCTATTTGGACGTCTTATATCGGGAACCCGATTATCCAACCTCACACGTAAAAATAGGCATCGTTGATGGCGCAGCCGGAGATTTGTTACAACAAAAAAGAGTCGGCAGCATTTTGATTGGTGAGTTTATAACGAAAAAGATTAAAAGTCTGGAGGAATTGTGCATTTTCCCCGAGATGACGTTGGAAACCCTGCTTCCACCCATGCTTGACCCAGGTCAGGATTTTGCGCTGCCCTATCTTTATCAGGACGGAGAAGAGATTGCTGCACGGGGGATTGCCCTGTTCCATGATCAAAAGTTCACCGGGAGTCTGAACACGGAACAAGGGCCACTTTACGTTATTATGAGCGGGAAATGGAATAAGGCTGCGCGCTTTGTCAAAAAGATACACTCCGGTCCTTCCAATGATCCGAGAAATTACGTTACTTATGAAGCAAATACGGAAAAAATTAAACGCAAGCTGAACGTAAAGGTGGGTAACGACAGTAAGATTGATGTGAGTCTCCGTGTAAATCTTCCTGTTACTATTGTTGAATATCCAAGAGATCATCTTCAGGAAAAGGGTACGATTGAACGTCTAAACCGTCAGCTATCGGAAGCCATGACCCGGGATGCTGAGGTAATTATCCAGACACTACAGCGAAGTGGATGTGATTCATTTGGTATTGGAAGGCAGTTAATTGCACATTATCCGGACTTGTGGAAACAGTTGGATTGGAACAAAGAATATGCTCAGGTTCGTTTTCACCCGGAAGTGAAGGTCAAAGTGATCGGAAGCGGTGTATTGAATTAGCATCAAACCCAAAAGAGCCGTAGTAATATACGGCTTTTTTGGGTTTGATGAAGCAAATCAGTTATGGTTCAACGATAATTTCTTCTCGTGTACAACTTTATTGATTTAAAATAGGTATTTCCCCCAGCAGGTTTTTCAGGTTAATTGCATCCCATGGCATGTGCTCGGTTATACCTAACCCCACGACATCTGTTTCTTTCGATATTTCTTTAAGTAGATGCAGGAGCTGAGGGATTTGCAAGCTTCCCGCAGGAGAGAACGTATAAGGTCCTTCAGGACTCGCGAATAGTAAGGAGCGAAAAGCTTTGGGATCCAGCACATCCAGATCCAGGTGAACAGCCAGATGCTTAATGCCGCTTTCTTTAATCCACTCTTTGATGGATGCTGTACTTTTCGTTAATTCTTCGGCTCCGGCAGTTTTAATGCCAAGTCTTTGAATCATTTCTGTATCTGATTCAGCGGTTGTTATACCCAATCTTTCAAATGCTGCTGAGATTACTTCGCTTTCCTCTTCTGTAGGTGTTGCCAACCCCGCGATAAAGACATTTTCAGGTTTTAGAGGGATTTTTACATGTTTTGCAAACTCCTCATCCCCTTCTCCCAAAAGATTTCCTAGTGGTAGCGTATGTCCGTTATCATAACCCA
The DNA here is from genome assembly GCF_032399705.1 of Paenibacillus sp. BIC5C1. Classification (NCBI taxonomy): domain Bacteria; kingdom Bacillati; phylum Bacillota; class Bacilli; order Caryophanales; family Paenibacillaceae; genus Paenibacillus; species Paenibacillus sp. BIC5C1. Next base: position 3,395,401 of record NZ_CP135922.1, on the reverse strand, counting down.
CGTAACCAACCAAATCACTGTGCGCATCGATCCAAATCAATCCTAATTCTCCATTATACCGTTCATTTAAATAGGCAAATGGGGCTTGTTCGACCAAGCAATCCCCACCAAACATGACGATGCGGTCAGGCATGTGAGCATGAATAATATGCTGGGCCGCTTCCAGTTGTTCGATGAGTTGTTTTCTCCCATTGACACCATCCTCGTTTTCCAGTGGAGTTCCATCATATGCTCGTACAGGTACTTGAATCAGTGGTTGATCATTATCAGGAGCCAGCCAGGCAAGCAGTTCCGCCCCAAAAGAGTAGTTAGGATTATTCCCGCCTTGCCACTGTGGCATTAACAGACGTATTGTTTTTTGATTCATGTTTTTCTCTCCTTTACTTCAAAGTAAGGTTAGTATAAACTGAACGCAAATCAAAAAGTAGTACGCACTATTATGACAGGTACTACCCGAAAGGATAGCATAAATATGAGCATGGCTGAATATCAGGGTAAGGTTAAACATATTCAAGATACGCCGTTTGGCTACACACTGTCTGTCATTGGCGGTAAATGGAAGATGGTCATTATTTATCTTTTGGCAGAAAACCAACCGGTACGCTTTAATGAACTGAAAAGACAAATTGGAGCAATTACATTTAAAACATTGAGTTCACAACTCAAAGAATTGGAAGCGGATGGTATGGTCGAACGGAAAGAGTATCCTCAAGTCCCACCTAAAGTCGAGTACAGTCTGACCAATAAAGCAGAAACATTATTGCCCGTTCTGGAAGGTTTGTGCGAGTGGGGAGTACAAAATCAAAGTGAAAGAGATGTGTCGGAGGATGATTAACTTTAGAAATAAAACCTATCGCTGTACATCGGAAATTGTCATGAGCTTACTTAGCGGCAAATGGAAAATTTCTATACTCAATCACTTAACAAAAGGTCCCATTCGATTTAATGAGCTACAGCGACTTCTTCCTGATGCAACCCAACGCATGATTACGATGCAGCTTAGAATGCTTGAAAGTGACGGTCTGATTATTCGTAAGGTCTATCCGGTTGCACCGCCAAAAGTAGAATATTATTTGTCCGATCTGGGTGAGGAACTGGCCCCCATGCTTCAGATGTTGTGCAAGTTTGGCACGACTTATATCGAGAAGTTCCCCGACGAAGTATCTTGCGACAATGATGACTCTCGCCGTGACATCGCTAATGTAAATTAGAGTATTCGTAATTTGACGGCAGCAGCTGTGTACGAATACGCTGCCGCCGTCATATCATCTGTCACGAATGGTTTAAGGCATTACAACACCAGAAATTGCGTTCCATACCCCTTCCCGGAAACCAAAGCTGCTTCCAGCTCCTCTTGATCTCCTTTTTCCAATAACACCACATTTTCAGGATACAGCTTGCCTAACAAAGCCCACTGTACAAGTTCATTCCCACCTGTTGAAATGAAATGGACTCCTGCGTCCGTATTTGTCACCAACCCGGGATGCGACAGAATGTCTGCTACCTGATGAATGCTGGTCGATGGTCGCTCCACGGCAGCATCCTTGGAATGGCTGTTCTTTTCAGGCCGATATGAAAATCGATGCCCCCTAAAGAGCTGACCGAGATCCACACTAGATTCTACACTAGATGATGCATGACCTTCTCTCTCCACACTGAAACGCAGGGTTGTTCGATCTGACTCTATATTCGGAAGCAGTCGTGCGATGGATGGAAGATCACTGTGATCTTCTGAAATGTGAAGATGATTCTTGCTACCAGGTATACCCGTTCCTGTTTCGTCGCGTGGTGCAGCATAATAATCGTCATATTCATATTCGAATGAGATGGCAACTATATCTTTTGTATCTTCAGTCTCAATGGTTTGTACTGGATGCCACTTCAGAAGATAACGCGCAGCCGTGCCAGCCGACTCTCCCAAGCCAGCTGGAAATACGGTTCCTAGAGAATATTGAAAACCATAACCAGCAGAGGTCAAACCCGAGCTAACGACACTCTGTGCATATTGAACAATCGCCTTGTGAGTTAATTCCTTCCCGAGCAATTGAGTTAAAAAGATCTTACGGGCAGGCTCCAGAAAACGTAATCCTTTGAATTGCGTGTGTTCCTTGACTTCAAAGGGTACTTGTTCCCAATTGGCAAAGGGAAGTAATGCATCACGCAGCAATACAAATTGGTGCAAGTATTCATTATATAGCTGCATAACTTTTGGTCCCCCAGCGGGTCCCCAAACCTGAGCTATAGCTTCCGGTATCAGAGTATGACCGTAGCAATGACTTCTAAATTCCAGCTCTCCAAGAGTTTCCGCCCCATATTGCGCCAGTGCCCTCTTTTCATAATTAATCTCTCGTGCCCAGAGAACCAATTGTTCACCAATGCGTGCAGCCTGTGCCGTAATTTCAACACCCGCTTTATCCTTCAAAGCCAAAGGTCCAAGCGGTAGTGATGAAAGATCACCGGAGATTGCCAAATTGGCCTGAAGGCTGTCCAATAACACCGAAGGATTACCGTCTATCGGTTCGCCAAGCTGAACCAGTATGGCTTCAAGTAGTTTATCCAGCTCTATGACGACCTCTTTTGCTCTATATATGCCGTCAGGCAATTTCCAATTCAAAGCCGCATTCTCTCCTGTTCTAATCGAGTCCTGTGAATATGTGCCAATGAGATACTCCACATCTATTGCGTTTCCCCATTCGATACGTTTATCTTTCAAGTGAAGTTGATACGCTGGCATTTATTCCACCCCTTCAGTACGATTTATATATTGAACGACAATTCAACTTGCCCTTCGAATGTTAGATTATCAGGTGTCCTGATCGCTGAATAGTACGCACTTTTTTGTATGATCCGATCATTTTTGTGTCGTAGGATACTTTTTGATCCTGCAAAAACAAAGAATCGAATGGTACGATTTTTTAACAAGTTTTCCATCCTGTGCTTGTAAAACGAGCTTGCAGGTACAGTAAAAAAAAGCCGCTGTTAGGCGACTCTCCAAGTAACTCATTCTTTCTCGAATCTTATGCTATATGTTATATATCTAGACTTCATTAAAGCTTCGCATGACGTCTACAAAATGATCGACTTGCGAGGACTGATTGCTGCGCAGCCAGCAGATTGCCAAAGTTAATTCAAAACTTGGTTCCGTGAGCGGGATAAACGTAACGTCATTCTCAAACATTTTACTCATGCATCCAAGTACAAAAGCGACACCGATGCCCGTGGCTACGAGACCGACTACCGCTTGGTCACTTGCCGCTTGCTGCACAATATGGGGTGTGAACCCAGCCTGGCGACATAACAGAATAAAGGAGTCGAACAAGGCTGGCGAATCATTCCGATTTAAGATAACGAAGGATTCATTTTTTAAATCTGCGAGAGTAATGTGTTGTTTATCCGATAAAAGATGTTTTTTGGGCAGAGCTACGACGAGGGGCTCCGTTGAAAATGGAAGCCAATTCATGCTGTGTTCACTATGCTTGTCATTTAGATCAACTGAAAAACCAATATCTATTTCGCCCTGTAACAGTTTTTGCTCCACTTGATCGGATTCCATCTCTTGCATAACAATCTCGACATCGGGATAGAGCTCACGATAAAGCCGTATAGCACTTGGCAAAACGGTATATAGCATAATTCCAAAATAACCGATGGTCAGCCTCCCTCTTCTGCCGGTTTCTGATCTTTTGGCTTCGTCTATCCCCCGTTGCAAATGCTTGAAAGCGAGTTGGACTTCTGCTAATAGTGCCTCTCCAGCCATAGTCAATTCGACTTTGCGTGTTGTTCGTTTGAATAGCTTGAGGTCAAGCTCATTCTCTAATTGCCCAATTTGGTGGCTTACCGTCTGCTGGGAAGCATGCAAACGTTCAGCTGCACGGCCAAAATGCAATTGACTGGCAACCTCCACAAAATATTTTAATTGCTGAAGCTCCACTTTCTTGTCTCCTTAACGATTCTAATTAGTTTTTTAAAGTTATTATACTATTTGAATTGTTAATCAACAAAATATCCGGTGTATTTCGAGTAAATAAACCTCCTTATACTTAGGTAGTGGATGAAACGAAAAAAAAGAAACCACATCAATAGGAGGCAATAAAATGATATCAGAAGGAAGTAGTTCAACGAAGAGAGATTTGGATTTAAGCTCCATAAAACGAGGGCCCATTATCATAGCCTTGATCATAGGCGCATTTGTAGCGATATTAAATGAAACATTGCTTGGTATTGCATTTCCGGATTTAATGAAGCAATTCGAAGTAGGAGCGTCCACAATTCAATGGCTATCCACTGTCTATATGCTGATTATCGGTATACTGGTACCCGTGACAGCCATGCTTCAGCAATGGTTTACCACACGACAGATGTTTTTATCGGCGATGCTACTCTTTTTGGTAGGTACAATAATTTGCGGATTTTCCGGTTCTTTTCCTGTACTTTTAATTGGACGAATCATTCAAGCATCGGGTACTGGATTACTGATTCCGGTTATGATGAATACCATTCTTATTATTTTTCCACCAAGCAATCGTGGTGCGGCTATGGGCATGATGGGTCTCGTTCTCATGTTCGGTCCAGCTATTGGTCCTACCTTATCAGGTCTTATTATTGATTCCTTATCATGGCATTGGTTATTTTTCCTTGTTATTCCGTTAGTCGTGGTTTCCATTGTGTTCGGATTTATGTATTTGGAAAATGTTTCTGATATTACAAAACCGAAGGTTGATCTGTTATCGATCTTACTCTCAACAATCGGTTTCGGTGGTATCGTTTACGGTTTCAGTACAGCCGGCGAAGTATCATGGTCAGAACCAGAGGTCATTTGGACCATTGCTGCAGGCTTCGTATCCCTTATCTTGTTCACCTGGCGACAGCTGGTCGTCAAAGAACCCATGATGGATTTGCGGGCATTCAAATATCCGATGTTTGCTCTAACTGTCTCTCTAATGATCGTCATGACAATGACACTCTTCTCGACAGCGCTTATATTGCCACTATATATGCAGCAGGCTATGATGATGACAGCCTTGGCAGCAGGCTTGACATTAATGCCGGGAGGTATCGCCAATGGAATCATGTCTCCAATCTCTGGCAAGCTTTTCGATAAATTTGGACCGAGAGTGTTGATCGTACCTGGACTTGTCATTACAGCTGTTTCCTTATTCCTGCTATCCAGAGTTGATCTCGGAACGAGTACAGGAGTATTAATTACGCTTCACATCATTTTGATGATTGGCATCTCCATGATTATGATGCCTGCACAAACGACTGGGCTTAATCAACTTCCCAAGAAGCTTTATCCACATGGCACTGCCATTATGAGTACGTTACAGCAGGTTTCGGGAGCAATCGGTACAGCATTGTTCATTAGCATATTTTCAAACGGAACTAAAAAATATTTGGAATCCTCCTCAGATCCCATGGCACCTGCCGAAGCGATAAACGGATTGGTGAGCGGGATGCAAGTCGCGATTCAGGTTGCTTTTTTTATTAGTCTTCTTGCTTTGTTGCTAGGATTCTTCGTTAAACGTACCCAAGCTCCTGATGAAGCTCAAGTGGGACATGATCAACCGATGCATTAGAAGGAATACAACAGTCCAAATAAGGGATGCCAACGCTAATCTACATTAGCGTGAGCATCCCTGTATGTTCAACGATTTAATTTTCAACGTATGAGCCTGGGCGTACTGCAATAGTATAGTTAGAATACTTTTGATTATTTCGACTATTCTCCGCGAGCAACACGAAAACCCTGATCCGGACCAAAACCATTTGCATCGAATTTGCCTCGAAAAGCGATCTCGTTATTGTTAACACCACCGATCCAGCCTCCGCCTTTTACAACCCGAAATGAAGCAATTTGATTCTCAGCATCGCTATACCAGTCCCAGCACCATTCTCTTACATTGCCAGACATATCGTAGATACCAAGCTCGTTGGGCTGTTGGGTACCAATCGATTGGGTTTTGTTTTTGTTGCTCTCTATGGCAGGCCAGTTCCAGTCTCCAGTTAAAATTTTGTCCCCGGCGTTCTTCCAATACCATGCGACTTCGTCAGCTTTGTTGCTGCCGCTGTACGTGTAATTCTTGCTCTCCTGACCTCCGCCTGCAGCATATTCCCATTCCGCTTCTGTAGGCAGTCGGTATCCGTTAGTTCCCTCATTGATGGTTACTGTCCATTTTATATTATCGTTATCATTCTTATTATTCAGGTCTTGGGTATTCTTATCGATGTTGTAGTGCGGCTTTAAGCCCTCTTTTATACTTCTTTGATTGCAATACTCTACCGCGTCATACCAACTCACCATTTCTACCGGTAATTGATCACCTTTGAATCCGGAGGGGTTATTTCCCATCACATCTTCCCACTCTTTTTGAGTTACCTCATACTTCCCGATATAAAAGTTCGACAGAGTCACATTTCTTCCAGCAAAATTGGACTTATTGTTTTTAAACGTTCCACCTTGCACGAATACAAGGTTATCCTTCGGTTCGGGTTTATCCTGCGAACAAGCGCTAATTACTAGCATTGTTGCTATTAAAAAGAACATTAATAGCTTTCTCATTGAACGATCTCCTTTAAGCTAATGGGAAGATATGGATATGATGCCGGCCATTCGCATCCGGCAACATCGAAGACCGTTTTTCTGACTGAAACGGCCTTCAACATATCCGGAATGATGGTAGAACTGAAGAAAGAACATTGAGCCTGTCCCTAATGTATAAAAATCTGATTTACTTTCATTAAACGGAAGATCGTGGATTGCTTACCACACCGTTACGTTGGAACTTCCACTACTTTGATATCCTTCTGTCGCTAACACCTGGTAAGACCAACTGCTACCCAGATTCATTCCTTTGCTTGCCCATGCGTTAACATGGTTGCTGAAAGTAATTGCGGAGTTAACCCCGGTCGCTCTCTTCGACTGTCTTACGCTCCAGTACTGGGCAAAGGTTTGTGTGCCATCAATGGAAGGCGCATTATATCGCATCGTTGTATAGATGTCATAAGTGCCTCCATCACTGTTGACAGTTCCTTTAAACGTTCCTGTTGGTCGGTATGTGCCCCAACTATCTACAACGTAATATTCAATGAGTGCATTTCTCGTCCACCCGTAGAGCGTCAAATACCCATTGCCAGATGGTGCAAAGACACCTGCATTATAGTTAATTGTCCGGTTTGGAGATCCAACATTCCAGCCTTTACCAACAACAAAATTCCCCGTATTTTGCCATGTCACGCTGTAATTTCCGCCCGATCCATTCACAGCATTAACCGTGCCGCCCCCATCGGTCCAATTCTGCCAATAATCTGTCGCTGCACTTGAGGTTGCTGCAAACACGCCAAAACTCATGGAAGCTGCAAGAATGACCGTCAACATTTTTTTGCTAAATTTAAACATACTCTACCTCCTAATATGGTTTTATTTTCACTATCGACTGCTTTCGTCTGATTCTCGGTTGAAGTTCTCTATTGCCATTTGAAGCAATTCTTTTTTACTTTTACCTCCTTTCTGACTAAATTATAGAATGATAGCGGTTACATAAAAACCTGACAAACTAAAGATTAATCTCTAATATGTTTAGATTTATGTCTGTTCCCCTTCTAAAAATCGACTTGTACCTATAGGAAAACAAATATGCAAAAAGCCGCCCAGAAGGGCGGCAGAGAAAGTAAAAATGAGGGTATTAGTGATCGATAGATTACACATTATTAAATTATTTTAGCAATACAGACCAGTCAGGGTCTTTGTACCTTTTATCTACTACTCGTCTTACCAGGATAAGTTCCTCTGGGATGTGGTTTAACCCCGTGATCCGGTATTCATAAGGCTGCTGCATATCGCGATTTCCCATACTAATAAATCCCTCTCTCCAATTATCAGAAAGCGTATTTTTTAAGGTTGAGACCCCCCACTTACTAACCTCATACTGCTTGCCTGCTGAATCGTATGCTTTCCATTCTTCATTGTTTATTTCATTATCCATTTCCCCGTAGAACGATACGGCTGTTTCATATGTGGCATCAGGGTTTTGTGAGTCCTCAAGCGAGGTCCCAACCAACTCTATGCGATCTGTTAATATTTGAAAAGATTTGGGTTCTATCAGCTCCGATGGGCTAAAGGAAATTTTGCTGCCGTCTATTTCAGCGACCGAGTAACCATCCAAAATAAAACGATACGGTTCATCCTCTGGCAAGTACTTGAAAATATAACTCCATCGGATCTTCCCGTCGCCTATGACAGCATAATCAGTAGACATCAAACTAACCATGTCACCATTCTTTCTCGAATTTACCGAATGAATTTCTTCATTCTCTATGGTTTCAAAGTGAAAACTCAGCATCTGCTTTTCCCATAAATCACCGGGTGACCTTGCCATTGCAGCATCATTAAGTTCAGTCTCCAGTTCAAAACGGACTCCCTGCACCATTCTCGTTAACCTCTTTAAAGTGACTGTCATTCCGTGTGGCGTTGTGTAGCTACCTGATAATTCTTCTATTTTCGTTTGCTGGTTAGCCTCTCTCATATCTATATCAAAGTTAAAGTTCCAATCTCCTTCAACGGAAGGCTCGTTCTTGTTGCCAAGCATCCCAATGTTTCCTTCTATCGTAATCTTGTCTGTCTGCAATGGCTCATTGAAAAAAGCAACCATATAATAAAAATCATTTGTGTATCCCATATCGTACATGGTATCCAAGTCTTTACCGTTAGCATCTTTAATAGTAATGTTGTTCAGATCTCCAAGGAGTAACTTATAGCGATCGTGTTTACCTTTTTTATCAAAAAGTTGAAGAGCCATTGTCACTCGGGTAGGGTCTGCAACAGCTTCATCAATTACCAGCGTATAACCTTTGTCCTTTACTTTGATGTGAGGATTATGCACTAGTCCCAGTTCTTGTGCACGTAATAGTCCAATATCCGGGTTATCCTTGGCAAATAAAGACCGGATCATCTCACCAAATGTTGGTACGGAATAAATCGAAACCGCTCCTAGGATGAAAAAGAGGGCTATAACTGCTGCTGCCCATCTCCATCGTTTACGGGGATATTTCTTTTTTACCTTCTGCTCAGAAATGGAGGAAAGTGCGTTCTCCATAGCAAGTTGTACTGTATCAGGAATGATCAGGTCTTTTCTTTTAACATCTAATATTTGCTTGATCTCACGGTCAACCGGATCATGAAAATTCATATTTGCCCTCTCCTTCCCCTAGAACGAGCTCTGATAATTGTCGTCTGGCCCTGAATAACCTTGACTTTACTGTTCCTTCAGAAAGTTCAAGCACTCTAGATATTTCCTTGACCGATAAATCCTCGATATAAAAAAGTGTCACGATGGTTTGAAGCTGTTCATCCAATTCGTCAATTACCTCAAACAGCTCAATTTGTTCGAAATCCCCTTTATAAGATGTCTTTCTCATATCATAAGGGACAAGGGATACTCGCTTTTTTTTCTTAATAATCCGATTACACTCATTGATTAAAATCCGAATAATCCACGTTTTAAAATAAGTGGGCTCTTTCAGTGTATGTACATTAGAAAAAGCTTTAGCAATGGTCTCCTGTATTGCATCTGCACAATCTTCATCCGTTTTAACAATTGATCTTCCTATAACAAATAGACTTTGCTGGACAGCTCGAATTAAATAGACAAAAGCTTCCTTATCCCCTTTTCTTGCAAGTTCCGCTTTTTCTGATAAATCCACCAATGCTCCCCCCTTTCCTCTCATTCCTTCTATTCATTAGATCATCCTATACTTGGTTTGGTTCACAAGAAAACACTAATTTTTTTCAATTCTATCCCCGTATCCTTTTACGAAGTTGATTCGTTTACAAAGAGATACTATTTCATTCTACGGAGGACTAATATTATGGAAATTGCAAAGGGAGTCGAAATGCTCCATCTAGACTATCATGGGAATGTGATACACCCTATTCTTTTAAAGGATCAAGAAATGATTATTCTAATAGACACTGGTTTTCCAGGTCAATTTGAGGATTTACGTGTGGCAATGGAGAAGGCTGGCGTTTCAATAGACCAATTAAATGCAGTTATTTTGACCCATCAGGATGTAGATCATATAGGGAATCTACCGGAGATTTTACAGACGTGTGGCAACGCTATTAAAGTATATGCACACGAAATGGATAAGCCGTACATCCAAGGGGAACTGCCTCTAATCAAAGATAGTCACCTGGAGAATCCCCCGAAGGGTACAGTAAACCATACTTTAATAGATGGTCAGGAACTGCCGTTTTGCGGCGGGATTCGCGTTATTCACACGCCTGGACACACACCCGGTCATATCAGTCTTTATTTGAAGGAAAGTAAAACTCTCATTGCCGGGGATTCCATGTACAGTGTAGAAGGTATACTTGGTGGAATTCACGCCCCGACTACACCGGATATGAACGCAGCAAAGCTCTCGTTGAGAAAATATGCAGATTTCGATATTACATCTGTCATTTGTTACCACGGGGGATTAAGTAATGTAAATGTGAAAGATCAGATAGCAGCACTCAACCAAGATTAAATTTTCAATATACACTATCGGTGAGTATTATTCAGTTATTTTAAAACCAGACTGCTCATTTTTCTGTCATTATAAATCATAAAGACGCTTCTTCAGGTGCTCGCCACCCGTGGGAACGTCTTTTTTCGTTGAAGAGAATAAGCAAATCATTGGACATTTTTGTTGCAAACCTATAATTGTTCGTATACAATAAAACAAATTAGTTGTTCTATAAATGTAGAACAAGAAAAAACAGGGGGAAATTCGAGCTATGAACTACAAAGTGGAAGTTGATTTCGCGCCCATCTATGAATGTGTAAGTAGCCTTACGGTTTTCATGAGCAAACAGAACCATAATGCTCTAGATGCTGGAAAATTATGGGTCAGAGAAGTGCAAGATCGGTTCGCTCCTGCCAAATTGCAACAAATGCGGGAGACGATGAAACTTGTAGATGATTTTAGCCTAGCACCTTATATTTGGAGTTGTCCTGGAGAGCGCTCAGTGAGTGGTTTTTTGGATTGGCTTGAAGACCTAACCACAGGCCAGCTATATGACATCGCCGCTAACGTGAAGTTGTCCGTTCCCTCTAATCTTCCTGAACTGCGCAGCCGGACATCCGAAGCGCTTCGTGAATGGGATACCCACTATTTTAGCCAAATTGATTCGGCAATTATTGAAGGTCTTGCCTTAGAAGCTGAAACCAGACGGTCCAGTCTGAACGGAACCAATGACTTGGAGGTCTATGAGAAAGCAACGGAAGGCATGCGTCTATACCCCACCCCTCTGCTCAAACAAGTGATTCTAATCCCTCAATATCATGCTCGGCCCTTTGTCACCTCAGCCATCTTTGATGAAGTGATTTTCACGAGTTACTCTGCCGATATTCTCCCACCAGCAACGGGTCGGCCTGAACATCGGTTGTTGCGTCTAACTCGAGCATTGTCCGACGAAACCAGATTATACATCCTCCGCCTGTTGGCTGGAAGGCAGTTAACATTCACGGAGATCGTTAGCGAGGTTAAACTATCCAAGAGTACGGTACACTACCACCTGATTTCATTGAGGGCTGCGGGGCTTGTCATCGTGCATTATAACCAGAAAACGACCTCTTACAGTTTGCGTTTAGAAGCTCTCAACAAGCTATCGGACCAGATTTCAGGTTATATTGAAGAATGATGATAATGTCCTTTAACCCACGCACACGGAGGAACACTCATGCTTAAGCGCAGTTATTATGGTTTACTAGCTACTGTCACTCTGAGTTCATTTGGTGACGTATTTGGTCTTCTGGCTATGGAATGGCTTGTCTATGAAATAACTGCATCTAAGATGGCCATGGGTGCGATGGCACTAAGCTTTAGCATTCCAGAAGTGGTCATTCGGTTGCTCGGGTCGCCGTTATCCGATCGGTTACACCGAGGGCGGTTCATGGCAGTGCTTGCTTCTGTAAGGTTGCTTGCTCTCTTATTACCGCTGAGTCTGGGACTCGCAGGCCACTTGCAATTATGGCACCTTTTTCTGGCCGCAGGACTAAGCGGGGCATGTTCTGCTCTATTCATGCCCACCGCAATGGCAATTGTTCCCGGAGTATCAGATGAGCGGAAACTGGTGCGTGCATTCGCGGTAATCGACGGCTGCCGTAATGCAGCTGCTTTATTGGGCCCAGCCTTAGCCGGAGCTCTTACTGCTGTAGCTGGGGCATTGCCGACGCTGGGCATCAACGCCGTTTGTTACACCGCCGCCATTGCCACGTTGCTCTATCTGCCCACAATGCAGAAGCCAGTAGCAGCTAAGCCCTCCTTTTCATTTAAGGCTTATTTTAGAGATATCCATGAAGGTTTTTCCTTTTATCGTAGTTTTCCGGCCATGCTTTCGATTATGGGGATAGTTTCGATCAGCAACATGTCTTCTATAGCGATCTGGACGATGATGATTCCTTTTGTTCGTGAAGTGTTAGATCGGGATGCCGCTGCTATGGGCACACTCACCACTGCTTCAGCATGTGGCACATTAGTAGGACTTTTGATCATCTCGTGCATGTGCGAAATCAAAAGACGACGGACAGTCATGCTGTGCAGCCTAGCCGCCATGGGGCTTTTTAACGCCTTACTGGGCCTGTTCCCGAGTTACCCATTTGCGCTCGTTGCTTTATGTGCCGCTGGTGCAGCAGGACCTTTCTTTGGTTCTCTCAGTTCATCATTACATGGCACGCTCGTCCCTGGACCTCTGCAAGGCCGAGTTAACTCAATACGGTTCCTCATTGGTGGCGGCCTGCAACCTGTAGGAGCTTTTGCAGGTGCAGCGATTGCAGAACTATATGGTATTCCTTTTTTATTCTTGTCTTTGGGTCTGCTCCCCTTGCTTTGTTCGGTTGCTGCAGCATTCCTTCCAAATCTGAAGAATTTAGATGGTGATTTATCTGTTTTACAGAACAGAACGCAATTAAATTCTCATAACAAGGTAATAAAAACATTATAGGAATATCATTTATAAAAAATAGGTGAATCTCTGGATTAGTCGTGTGTATCCGGTTTAGCTGACTTTTAATCTGCAAACCGGATACACACCACATAAAAAAGAACGACAATCCTGATCAAGGCATTGTCGTTCCTCATTCATATCAATTCTCTTCCCTATATCTTCCCCGCTACAATAGTTCGAAATGAAGCTGAGGTTCAGCTATCTCAGCTTTCGCTTCCGGCTGTTCGGCACCATATCCCAATTCCAGAACCGCAGCAATTCGCTCATTGCCTAACACGCCAAACGTTTCAGCACGATTCCGGTCGTACATCCAGTCATGCAGCGTGCTGCGCACACCCAGGCCCTGTTCATGGGCAAGCAAACGGAAATTTTGGATCAGACAGCAGACGGCTGCAAAGTCCTCTTCCCGCTTATGATAATCCGCCTCTTCCTTTACCAAGACCAGAAGATAGGCTGGAGCGTGCTCCTGTAATCCCTGCATGAGTTTCCCATTACGGTTATCGGCAAAAATAAATCGCCACGGCTCACGAAGTCCATCATTTGGCGCCCACACGGCGTGATTGAGCAATTCAAGGATTAGCTCCTGTGATACCGGTCGATCCAAAAAATCTTTTGGACTATGTATGCCTCCTTGCAGATCGGCTAATTCCATTTTTACTTCCTCCCCTTCTACGTAGTTTGACCCTGAAATACAGTCCACTTTTGCTCAGCAGGTGTTCTTTTCCGGCTTCTTGGCGCTTTGTCGTAATATCCCATATGAAGAATGCCAACAAATCTTTCATCCTCACGTAGTCCAATGCCTTTGAAAAATCCTTCATTCTGAATCATGGACTCTGTATCCCACAACATTCCTAACCCTTTTTCCCATCCCAGCAGTTGGAAGCTCTGCATCATCCCGCAGGCTGCCGCATAATTGCGGTCATTGGTCAGACGATCCGGTCCTACAGTCGACATAACAATGACGTGAGCTGGAATATCGGTAAACCTCTTTTTAAAAACATCCAGCAATTTACCTGGAATCAGCTTGCCGAGCTTGCTCTGCGACATCTGTTCCAGCATGCAGTCCACCAACCGTTTGCGTGCTTCGGGAGTTCCAGCATACACAACACGCCATGAGCCAGCTTCAACAGATGGTTGAAGCCGTGTGGCCTTGTGCAACAATTCAACAACCAACTCCTGTTCCACCGGTTTTGAATTACATTTACGAATACTTCTGCGTTCCCTGATTAATTCTGTCAGGCTCAAGTTATTCACTCTCCTTCAGTTTATCTGGACTCCATATCCATGCTGCTGTCTTGAAGAAATCGATGTATTATTTTCAGCTCAGGTTCCGAATATTTGTCCAAAGATTGATAAAACCGTTCAGCCTCGAGTACATGCAGACGTTCATGCAGTTCAAAGATCTTCTTGCCTTGTGGTGACAACCGGAAATAGCTCTCCTTTTTGTTGTCATTCATTTTCGTACGTTTAACGAATCCTTCCTCCAGCAGTTTGTTGCCTATCTTGGTAATGCTTGCTTTGGACAAATTCATCGCCTCGGCAATACCCGTGTTGTTAATAGGCTCATGCTTGCCAATGCAATCTATCATATGAATCGCGGTCAAATGCTGAGGGATTTTGTCCATGCTTTCCCGCTGGGCGATACTTAGAAAATGTTCAATTTCCGTATCCTTGTGATTCTCATATACATGTAAAAAGCGGATAAATTGGTCATACAGTAACTGTTTTGATCGATCGTTTGAATCCATTCTTCAATCGCTCCTTATTTACCTATAAATAATAAAAAAACCTTAAATAATGAATCTAATGCACTAATTCAACCGCAAATAGTTTACTGGTTAACAATAATATATCATAAGTGAGAACAGTTATCAAATCCATTAACTATTGAACAATTCTGCTTTTTCAAGTAGTATCAATCTAAACAATTTAAAACGATCATATGTAACTGGCGAACACGGTGAACCGTGAGGGAGCATATGGTTTTGTAATAAGCCGTACGCCTGGGCAGAGGTAAGGAATATTTATTTCCTTGCCTCTTTTTTATGTTGAAAGGGCGATGTGATAATGAGTACTGACAAACTGATCTTGAATGGACAAACGGTAGCGGACTTTATGAAGGAAGACATGGCCTCGAAGGTTGCCATACTTAAGGAAAAAGGCATTCAGCCTTGTCTCGCTACAATTCTCGTCGGAGATGATCCTTCTTCAGCGACCTATGTACGTATGAAAGGAAATGCTTGTGCTCGCTTAGGCGTGCAATCCATTAAGGTTGTTCTTTCTGCGGATACCACCACAGATGAATTAATTCAAGAAATTAACAAGCTAAATGATGACCCTTCCGTACACGGTATTTTGCTTCAGCACCCTGTCCCGAATCACATCGATGAAAGAGCAGCTTTTGATGCCATTAGTATCGAGAAGGACGTTGACGGTGTAACGACCCTCGGTTTTGCACTTAATGCTTTTGGAGACGCAGAATTCCCTTCCTGTACACCACAGGCTATTATGCGTATTCTGGATTTCTACAATATTCAGATCGAGGGCAAACATGCGGTTGTCATCGGAAGAAGCCCTATTCTGGGCAAACCTGTCTCAGCCATGCTGCTAAACCGGAATGCAACGGTGACGACTTGCCACTCCAAAACCGTGAATCTGGAGGAAATCGTGAAGCTTGGCGATATCATAATTGCAGCCGTGGGCAAACCGCTCTTTGTTAAAGGCGACTGGATTAAACCAGGTGCTGTCGTTATTGATGCTGGTTATAACAAAGGCAACGTCGGAGATGTGGACTACGAAGCTTGCTTTGTTCCTTCTTCAGCAATTACACCTGTACCGGGCGGTGTTGGTCCTGTAACAATTGCGACGCTCATCGAACATACGATTAAATCTGCCTACAAGCTATCTGAAAATGCATAAATGAATTAGCCAAAAAACAAGGTCCCTCCATTTGACGAGGGGCCTGTTTTGTCTTTGAATCAGCTCGAATTGAAAATAAGAAAATATATATTTCTTTTTTTCTCTTTTTACAAACGGACCATATCTATATTATTATGAACAAGGCTTAGGAAGGAGATAAACATAACTTGAAACCTTTAGTACAGCTCCTGCATTTCGGTTATCATCAGGCGATGAGTTGCATTTTTCCTGTGGCGATCTTTGGAACGTTGGCCCTTTCTAGCGTTATTCAGATACCTCTTCTCTATCGTTATGATGCCATTCTGCTTGTTTTATTAGCAGTACAATACCTTATGTACCGGAGCGGATTGGAAACACGTGATGAAATCAAAGTCATATGTATATTTCACGTGATTGGATTGGTACTGGAGATGTATAAGGTATGGATGGGGTCCTGGTCATACCCCGAGCCTGGTTATACCAAGCTCTTTGGTGTCCCCCTTTATAGCGGATTTATGTATGCAAGTGTAGCAAGCTTTATGTGTCAAATATGGCGCAGATTGCGTATGGACATGACGGGCTGGCCTGGGTTTGCATCTTCGGTTCTGTTAGGAGGAGCCATCTATATCAACTTTTTCACACATCATTTTATTCCCGATTTCCGTTGGTGGTTGACCGCTCTGGTATTTATTGTTTTTCGAAAAACATGGATTATCTATCGGGTACGATTAACTACCTATCGAATGCCGTTAACACTCGCTTTTATCATCGTAGGTTTTTTCATCTGGACCGCTGAAAATATAGCTACATTTTTTAACGGCTGGAAATATCCTGACCAGCATGACTCCTGGCAGCTGGTCAGTTTTAGCAAGATCAGTTCGTGGTTCCTTTTGGTGATTATTAGTGTCATCATTGTGGCCCAATTGAAATATGTCAAAGCTAATCGAAAATAATGAGTAGGAGGATACAATGGAAGACTTTATTTTGTGGTTGAAATATGTGTTATTGGGTGTCGTGCAAGGGGCTACAGAGCCTATTCCGGTTTCTTCAAGCGGACATTTGATTATCGTTCAACGATTGCTTGGCATGGAGCAGAACGGATTATCCTTTGAAATTTTGACGAACACCGCCTCACTGATTGCCATTATGTTTATCTTTCGGGAAGATATCAAAAAACTTATTGTAGGAGGCTGGCGATTCCTAGTCTCTCGCAATGCGGAGTACAGAGCAGATTTTATGTTTTGTCTATACATAATCATTGGTACCCTCCCTGCTGCGATCGGGGCCGTGCTATTCAAGGATAAAATTGAAGAAATATTCACTTCTGTCTATACGGTTGCGATTAGTCTACTGATTACAGGGGTTGCCCTATGGCTCATTCGAAACCTTCGTGGGCGCAAAAGAGATGGCGATTTGTCTGCAAAAGACGCAGTACTGGTGGGTCTGGCTCAAGCGGTGGCTCTTATTCCGGGAATAAGCCGCTCTGGTGCAACAGTTATTGCATCAATTGCTGTCGGGATGAAACAAGAAACGGCGTTGAAATTTTCCTTTATGCTCTACATTCCGATTAGCATCGGCGGGGTAATATTAGGAGCTTCTGACATCGTAACCGATCCGCACCGAGCGCAGTTGGCTATACCTTACATTTTAGCGTTCATTACGACCCTTATCGTAACCTACTTTTCAATGAAATGGTTCATGGGAATTATGGCAAGAGGGAACTTGATTTACTTTTCATACTATTGCTTTATAGTCGGAATACTTTTACTTATTTTTTTGTAAACCCGAATTTCCTTGTAACGTATAAGGGAACAACCCTCAACAGTGGTTGTTCCCTTTTTATTGTTTTCCAAACTTGACGATCCCGCCCTACTTGCAGGTTCCGTACGAATACTCATTAACGCTCTCCAAGAACCATGGAACCCATGCCATTCGGATCATCAATTTGTTTATGGGTTATGAGCTCTCCTCTATCGTTGAATCCCTTTATTTCATAAGGAATTGTTGCAGACGAGGGCAGTGATACAAACCAGATTATGCTTTCCGGTCCCACCTCAACCAACTTGGCTTCGGTAACTGCTGGTTTCTCATCCCCCTCGAACTCGACAGTTACACGCTGAATAGCCTGGTCTAATATATGTCCAAACAGCATAGGGAAAGGTGTCGATATATGACTCAATTCAGGCATGCTCATATAATCCATTGCAGACGTGAATTGAGATGATTCCCCAATAGAATATCCGCCACCCCAAGCCCACTTCCATCCGAACATTATCTTCCGAGCATATTCCATTTGAAGATTGCTGTTATTCTTCTGACCAACTTTTTGTTTAAACAAAATCATGCCGCCGTCTACCGGTTCTTGAAAAATAATTTGTAATGAATCATCCTTACCTCTAAACTTCTGAATGGATTCTTCAGCAGTTTTCCCTATAGGAATATGGATGGTTTCACTCATTCCCATCGCTTTGGACATACGCCGATCGGCTAATCCGCCAGGTCTGTCATTAACATAAACAAATGCGATGCATGATATGAGCAAAAGTAAAATGATTAACGCAGTAATTCGAATGATTCGTTTGCTTCGCATTTTCGGCATTACGATGTCCACTCACTCCTTAAGATGACGATGATAACTATTCGCCCTGAACCGTAGATAAGGACACAAGGACCGGACCAGCGAAATCGGAGGCTTCTTCCCCTTTGGGATTATGAAGACGGAATAAAAAAGCGTCACCTTTTTCTGATTTCCAGACCATATAATCGTTTATCCCTTTTTCACCTGAGGCTTGAAGATAAAGCTCAGCGAAACCAAGCGGGTGCTCAATCAGCTCCCCACTATAATCAGTCACCGCACCGAATTTGTCCAATTCTTCTCGCCCATCTGTCTCAAGCTTTTCCAGATCATAATCAGAGGGCAGCGGTTTAATATCCACATAGTAGTCCGGATTGCTTGTCAGCGACAAGCGACCTTTGGCAGCTTCAAAAGAAAACTTCTCAAACACGTACAATGTAAAACCTTCTCCTTGATGCAAGGTGGCCGTTCGTGATGAATTCCCTTCACCTGTCATCAAATCAAAATTTTCTGTGTGCGGTCGTGTCGTTTCCGATGTTTCCTCATTTTCTGTGGTGGGAGCTGTAACCGATTCATTTGTTGGTGCTGACGGTTCAGAGGTTGCTGGCGGCTCTGTTTCTCCAGAGCAAGCTGTAAGTGCAAGAAACATGACGAACATCGGGATTTTAACAAAAACAGAACGAAGTTCTTTCAATTGTATCACTCCTTACGAGTTTAATGGTCAATATGTTATTACCCATGAAAACGTATGGAAACCATACGATTGCCCCTTCGCACTCCATTCAATACCTGAACAATATAGTATGTCTAAAAATCAGGACCACCCGTCCAACGGGTGGTTTGCTCTTGGGGTATAACCCCCTGTTGCCAAACTGCGCCTAAAGACGCTAGCCTGACAGCAAATCTGTTCAGGCTCAGTGTTATTTGTCACTTTCACTTACCAGTTAAACTGGTTTTACTTCTTTTTGCTCTTGTTGCTGTTAAATGGATCTTCATATTCTTTTACACTCAGCTTATCTATCGCCTGATCATGTGCTTCTTGTTCACGTATATACTTTCTTACCGTTGCTTCATTTAGACCCACTGTACTTACGTAATACCCTTCTGCCCAAAATTTTCGATTTCCGTATTTATACTTGAGCTGGGCGTGTTTCTCGAAGATCATGAGCGAACTTTTTCCCTTTAGATATCCCATGAACGTGGAGACAGCCATTTTCGGTGGGATCGCTACCAACATGTGAACATGATCGGGCATCATGTGACCTTCTATAATTTCTACTCCTTTGTACTTACATAGACGTTTGAAAATTTCGATCAAGTCTCTTCTCACTTGATTATAGATTTCTTTCCGTCTATACTTCGGGGTGAATACAATGTGGTATTTGCACATCCACTTTGTGTGAGCTAGGCTGTAGCTCTTATTTGCCATCTAAGACCATTCCTTTCGTTGAGCCTGAACATCTCAATTTTATCGGAATGGTCTTGGTGGTCAAACCTCAGGTCCCTCCACCCGCATAGCGGGTGGTTTTTTGTTTCGCGCGTTTCACGCACTCAACTGGCTGAAGCCATAACAAAAAAAGTCGCCATAATGGCGACTTTTAACGAAAATTAGATTTTACAAACTGTAAAATTAATCGAACTTATAGGTCCAAAACGCTTCTCTTCCAAACCGATTTCGGATTTGTTCATCATCCAATTCCCGCTTGCCGACAAGTTCAGGCGCTTGGAATTGTGAACGGTGAGCTCGAATCGAAGCCATTTTCTTGGCAAGGAATCCGCTCACGTCTTCAATTACATCCGCTTTCCCGATGCTCTCTTCGTGATTGTTCGAGAATGCACAGCAGTACACAATAGGTCTCTCCCCTACTGGCAATCGACCAATCGTTCGAGTAACTGCGGCTCCGGTCGCATCATGATCGGGATGTACACTATACCCTGGATAGAAAGTAATGACCAGTGATGGGTTAAGCTCCTTGATCAGGGCCAAGATGTGGCCATCTAGCAATTCAGGGTCTTCAAATTCGATCATTTTATCATGAAAACCGAGCATTCTTAAGTCTTGAATACCAATCGCATTGGAGGACTCTATGAGTTCATCCTTACGGATTATTGGCAAGGTGACCCGGTTGGCAAATGGAGGGATGCCCATATTACGTCCCATCTCCCCTAGAGTCAGGCAAGCATAAGTGACTTGAGCACCGCCTTCTATGTACTTCGCCAACGTTCCCGAAGCAGTGAATGCTTCATCATCGGGATGGGGAAACACAACTAAAATACGCTGATGTTCAATCTGTTTGTTATTCATGCTTATTTGATCCTCCGCTTTCATCAGAACAATTCCCGACTAAGTTGTAAAGCTACAACCAGTTTTCCTTGACTATCGTGACCAGCCAAAATGAGTCTTTCTTGTTCCAGCTCGTCAATGTGTGTAAGTCCTTCAGCGTATATCCAGCCGTGAGTGGTCTTTAAGCCAACTCGGTATGGGCCTGTGCCCGAGATAGATCCTTGCGTATATCGTATGACCGCATTGGAAATGAATGCCGACCCTGGGTGCCTGGTGCTATCGAAGTGACTGGCGTAAGCACCTGACGTGAGTTCGAGGTGTAGATATAGGTCCTGATCGAGAAGTTGATTGATCCGGTGTTGGATGTCTTGAGGCTCTATTGGCTGCATGGCGGCCTCCTTTTTAGTAAAAAGTAACGTTCAACATCCATTTTAACATATGTCCCGTGAGAATAAACATGGAATGAGTGAGCGAATGTTTGTAATACTCTCTATTTACTGTTTTCTAAAGAATCCTCTTCCTTCTGCACGGGTTCGGTGCACTCTCTTCTTAACAGGGCAATTTCATGTCGATAAGGTGCACTTTTATATTTTATTTTGCCAATCGATGGCGTCTCAAGCAGTTTCGGAAGTGACACGAGTTGGGGATGATGTACGATATAATCCAAAGCCTGAAGTCCGATATGTCCGTGCCCAATGTTCTCATGGCGATCTTTCCTCGATCCCCGCACATTTTTGGAATCATTGATGTGCAGGACTTTTAATCGATCAAGGCCAAGCACCTTGTCAAACTGCTCGAGTACCCCATCAAAATTATGAACAATATCGTATCCGGCATCATGAATATGACAAGTATCCAGACATATGGAAATCCGTTCATTCCGCTGCACGCCATCGACAATCTGTGCCAGTTCTTCAAAGCTTGTTCCACACTCTGTTCCTTTTCCCGCCATCGTCTCCAACGAAATCTGTACCTCTGGATGATTATCGTCTTGTAATACTTCGTTTAAGCCTCGGATTATTTGGCGAATACCGATGTCCAATCCAGCGTGGACGTGGGCCCCGGGGTGAAGAACAAGCTGTTTTGATCCAAGCGATGCTGTTCGTTCGATCTCTTCCCGCAGGAATTGTATGCTAAAATCAAATACCTCTCGTTTACAACTATTCGCCAGATTAATCAGGAATGGAGCATGCACGACAATATTGGAAATGCCATGCTGCTTCATGTGCAAATGCCCTGCTTCTATATTATATTGCGAAATAGGTTTTCGTTTCGAATTCTGCGGTGCGCCGGTGTACATCAGAAAAGTAGATGCACCATAAGAAGCAGCTTCTTTACTAGCCTGAAGAAGCATCTCTTTTCCTCCAAAGGATACATGAGATCCAATTAGCAGTTCACTACTTTTCATTACCAACCACCCTCTCCTGTCGAATCCATCATTTAATTATCAATGATATGGGATGGATTGGCTAATGGGAAATGACGGTGGTGAAGGAGATCAGAGGAAGGCACCATTGGGTTGCCATAGCTTGTTATCGTTTAAAGCAAAAAGCCGCCAATTGGCGGCTTAATATGCAATCACTTCTCATTACAACCATTTGCATTCTCAACGCCTAGCTTCCGGTTCAAGGAGAAACGGATACGTTATCGAAATGCGTATGCTTGTTTGCCGTTCTGACACCGATTTTGCCATGCGTAAACGGATTCAGGCTGTTGTCCGTATAATCGATCTTCGGATTGACCATATCATCCACATACACCTTGATGTTTGTGCCATTAACGGCAACTTTCATATGATACCAGGTATTAGTGGAATATGATTGCGCGTTGCTCTTGAGGAGCGCCCAATTATAATTCATCTTGCCCAAACTGACTCCGCTTGTGGTGAGATAGGCGTAATATCCTTGTAAAGCATCATAATTGTTCTGGCCTCGCTCTGTACCGTGGGATGGATTGGACACTCTGACAAGTAAACCTCCGTCTCCCCCCGAGTCAATCATCTTGATATCAGCCTCGACTGTATAATCCGCCCATCGCGAATCCCCAAATGTAGATTTGGCCGGTCCCGTGCTTCCTGCACTGTATTCACCATTCTCTACAGCCCAGGTTCCTTCAAACCGTGTCCATCCATTATCGTCGCCATCGTTGAAATTATCACTTACACTTGTCACATCAACATTCTTCTGAAACGTCATTCTTGAGAAATCGGCCTCGCCTGTTACGAATTCAACCTTTAATTCCCGTTGTCCAGCGTTTAAATAGACTTTTTTCTTGGAGATGTTTTTCCAATTATCCCATCCGCCCGTATTAGGTACATTGACGATACCCGTTAAGTCGGTCGAACCATCCCACACTCGGATCTGAGCTCCATCCAACGAGGTGGCCATGCGAAAATCAATATCGTAATATCCGCTTGACTCCACGTTTACTTTGTATTTATACCATTCTCCAGTCTGATTCCAGCCTAAGTTGAACAGTCCTTCGTTATTCAGGCGAATATCCCCAGCATCGTTCCGATATGCCCCGCCCAGGTTCCCAGCCGTCGTATCGTGATAAGCGACACCTTCGCCTCCTTTCATATAATGAACAGCCTCGATTGTGCCTGGAATCGGCTTGGAGGCATTCCATGCACTGCTTCCGTTCACATCATTGTTAAAAGCAGTATAGCCGAAGTCTGCATGCGTATCCTCTGTCAGAACACCAATCTTACCTGCTCCTACATTGGCGGTACGCGTTGCTTTGAACATACCATCTACGTAATATTTAAACGTTGATCCCGATTTTTCTATCCGTATGTTATGCCATTTCGAATAATTGAAGTCGGCAGGCAGATCGAATGTTTGCCAAGCCTGATCGACCCCGTTAATCCGGAAAAATGTCTCAAGTCTTTTGTTTTTCGAACTGATCAGCGCAACACCGTAATTGTTCTCATTCGTATAGGAGAAAGTAGCGCCGTATCTCGGATTGGTGGACGTTCCCCGATTCATTTCCTTCATGTTAAATTCAGCCGTATAATCCGATGCGCTGCTCGAAGCCGTCACTTGTTTATACCAAGTTGAGCTGCCCATTGAATTTTGCCACATGAGTTCCTGATTGTAGATGCCCCAATTACCACCGTTCACGTTGGACCAATTGCTTCCGATTGCAGAACGATCGAAGTAGTCATAGAACACAGGCATTTCCGGATTGGGTTGATCCGTTGAAGTCGGACCTTGCACAATCATCTTGTCGTTATTCCATACAATTCGATCCATGTTCAGATGCCGCAGCGGTCCAATTATTCCGTTACCTTCCAAGTTGTGATACATCATATAATGTGCGTCCAGATTAGGTCCTGTTACTACGGTATTGTGTCCCAATCCCACGGTTGGGCCCTCTGTACGAATTAATACCGGGTTGGTGCTATCCGTAACATATCCGGACCTCGGACCTGTGGTGCTAACAGCCACATCGACCCGATATCCTTTGCTAAATACGTGGTTACCTGTATAGGTCATATAGTATTTTCCATTTCGTTTGAAGACGGTTGAACCCTCAGTCCAGCCTCCCATCCCCACTCCTGTAGACGCACTCACTCCGATCTCAGTCGGACTGCTCATCGGTGCTGCATCTATGCGGCCCTGTGCGGCATGATAGAAGCTGAACGAGCCGTCGTCGTCAATAAACACATTACCGTCAATCGACTTTCCAAGGTTGCCCGTTACTACGTTGAAGGGTCCGGTAGGACTTGTGCTGCTCAGCACGTAATGACCGTTACCGGCAGGTGATGTATACATGTAGAACATGCCATTCCAGTAAACGACTTCAGGAGCATAAGCTCCGTGCGTAATGGGATCTGTTGCAGCTAACCCACGATACGACCAATTCACGAGGTCTTTGGAGCTCCAGACTTTGACACCGTCGTCCGTATCTCTTGTACTTACATACAGGTAATAGTATCCATTAAATTTCAATACATAGGGGTCCCCGAGTCCATATTGTCCCCATTCATCCGGTAACGTTTGCGGATTTTGATAGGCTGTGGCAGGGAGTGGCACCGACGAAACCATTAATAAAATGACCAACAGCGTGAACATGAATCGACGACTCTTCCTCACATGATTTCCTCCTAGTCTGTTTTTTGTTACCGCTTACAAATACATCAAGGTTCTTTACGTACGCTTCTGTCTAACATCTGAAGAACTTGTTTTCTTCTGCACAACGGTTAAGCCTCATAACCGTATTTACAGACATAATCCAGTCTCTTCATCGGGTGTTGAAATCTAGCATAAAGTAAGCCGTTACAAATAGAAATAACATTTCGTTGTCATTTATTTGGCATTTTGTTGGAAAAAAGTGCTTATCTTTTATTAGAACTCACTCGTTCATATTTACAAGAAAAAACCTCAGGAAACTCTCCTGAGGTTTAAACGTCTATCCCGTTTCTTACGTATTAATCCAACAACGGGGTAACGGTGAGGCTTAAAAGATTGATCTCACCATGTCCACCTGAAATTTGGATTGTGTTAACATTACCCGGCTCCAAAGGAACGGTGATATTGGTGATTCCACCGAATTCCTGCAAACCACCAGTAGATAGCGCATTCAGTAAGGAATAGTCCTGGTCATTAACGGTCAGATGCAATTTGGCCAGTCGTTCACCTGTCGCATAATGAAGCTCAATCGATGCTCTGCCACCTTCGCCTCCATCTATATTCTTAAATAAGGCGTAAGCTTCTGGGGATTGAAGATTCCCGACCACGCATTGACCGGATTGCAATGCCCTAATTTCAGCTCCTCCAAAAACCTCACTAGTTGCACTTGCATAAATCTTCCGTTGCTGGACAGGAACCGGGGCTGGACCGACGGAGGATACACCTTCCCTTGTCTGAACCACAGGTCTGATGGAACCATCTTCATCGAACTCCAGATAGTCAATACATACACTGCGCAGCGTGCCTTCCCTAGAGATCGCTTGATTGTGATAAAAAAGATACCATTGTCCTTTGAATTCCACTACCGACCCGTGGGTCGTGGAACAGCCGGTCGGTTCCAGGAAAATGCCTCGGTACGTCCATGGACCAAGCGGATTCTCGCTTGTTGCGTATCTCATACGGTTGTTGTTTTCCAGATTATCCGCATAGGTAAGGTAATAAAGATGATTTCTTTTGAACACCCAGGCCGCTTCATGAAAATCCTCGAGACCTTGCATTTCTGTCATGCCGTTTTCCAGGGACATCATATCTTCATTGAGCTTGCCTCCCAGACAGACACTTCCCCCACCGTAGTAGATATAGGCGCTATTGTCATCGTCTACGAGTACACACGGATCAATCAATGCAAACCCGCCAAGTCCCTCGATATACCCTTGATCCGTAAAGCCATGCGCTGGATAGCGACTGGTGGCAACCCCGATCTTCCACGAATCATTCCAGTTCGAATCGCTTGGATGTGGATAATAGAAGTAATAGGTCCCATTCTTATATGCACAGTCAGGCGCCCACATGAAGCCGCCCTCTGGTCTGCCCCAGGAAACGTCGTCTGAACGGAGTATTTCCCCTTCGTCCAACCAGTGAACCATATCCTCCGAGGAGAAAACATGATATCTGTCCATGAGATCGCATCCTCTGGCTGGGTCCATGTCATGAGATGCGTAAATATAAACTTTACCGTCATTCCATACATGGGCCGAAGGATCTGCTGTATATATAGATGTGATTGCTGGATTCATGGATGTAGTTTTTTGGCGTATGGTTTCAAAGTCAATATCATTTATGGTCATTTTAATCCTCCTGAACGTAAACTTGCTTGTTAAAATCGTGCACTTGGGCTCTATTGATGACTCGTTGGATGGTTTGCCGTCACTGGAATCTGGTTTTTGAACATGCGGTTGATATCCCCTGCAAGTCGGAGATAAAAGTCTGAAGATAGGGCAACACCGTCAGCATCCAGTGTCAGAAAATATTGATTGGTTGGAATCATGGAGCTATTCTCTGCCATCTTGGCAATGGCTGTACCTTCATCGTATTCGTCAAACATTGCGATATATCCGGTATTGATACCAATGCTCTTCAGATTGAAGGCCTGCCTCCACATGAAGTCACCATGCAGACGCGGATTCTCGTTTCTTGGGCCTCCAGTCATGTTTGACCAAGCCGAACCCGGCCAGATAACTGGCTGATAGTCAATTCCATTCTGCTGGGTGAAGGCCAGATCGGGCTGAAGCTGATTGGTTTTGAAGCTGTCCGCTTGCTGAATATTGCCGAAGCGAGCAACGGACCATGGCGAGATCATATCCAACGACTTGTAGACATTCATAAAATCAGATCGGGAGTCGTTATTACCCGTTCTCCAATACGTAGGCACACCACCGATGACATAGATCCCCTGGTTTTTGAACCAACCGATCAGATCGGCAGCCTCTGCTGCTGTACCCGGCCGATCCGTGAAGCCAATACCCCAGATGCAGACAACCATCTTACCGTTCTGCTTCGCATAGGCCGAAGATGATGGCAGGTGCATGTTGTTCACGACATTGGTCGTCCAGTCATGCTTGACTGCCTGTACCCAATTGCTCGCATTCATTCCCGTAATGTCATACATGACATAGAACTTGCGATTATAGGATTCCGCGGCATTCTTAACCTTGACGGCTACGCTGTCCCGGTTGTTTTTCCAGTTGTTAGGTGTATCACTCTCATCTGCGCCGAACCGTTGCAACGCTGCACCGTCGATATTGTAGGTTTGCATCCACTCAAAATGTTTGTTGACCGTCTCTTGATCATATGAAGAGAACAATTTGGCAGGAGAACCATTTCCGAGGTTCGCCAAACTTGTCTGATACAGCTTGGAATATTCGCGAAGGTCTGGATACAACTCGAAATTCACGTTGCCATTTGCTGATGGCGCACTGCTATTTTTGGACCAGTGCACCCAGCCCCCGTTCGGTGAGCCGTCTCCGGCTGCGTTGAACCAGCCTTGATATCCGGCATACAGTTTGCCTACAACATCGCCTCCGCTGCCTGCGGCGGAAGCACTGAACTTGAACCAGAGCAAATTGAACAAATTTCCGGTTCCGCCCGTGAATTTAAGATAGACCGTGTGTACACCAGTGGCACCATTGATTGAACCGGACTTCGTTTGCCAGGATTGCCAGCCGCCCGTACCTGGAACAGCAACCGTTCCCGCGAGTGTCCCGTTTAGGCTATCCAGACGGACCTCAATGGTACCGCCACTGTTATTGCTGGCTACTCTCACGTCAATTGAATTGGCACCGCTGCCAAAATCAACATTGTTGAATACAATATAATCACCGTTGTCAATAAATGCGACATTTTGCCCGCCCTCGCTGGAACTTTCCAGCTGGACTCCGGATTGACTGTTATAACTGGAAGCCTGCGTTTGATTAAACGCGGAAGCTGCCGATACGATGGAAGGAGAAATAGACAAACACAACGTAAGAATCAATAATGCCGCACTTGCAAAAGCCAAAACCTTCTTGTTTTTTTGCATGAAATTTAGCATAGTATCCCCCTATTCATTATAGTTGCGTGTGAGCTACTCCTGTTCTCCATCCGTCCACGAATGCTTCGGACCCCAGGATAGAACCTCTTTCACCCTTCCGTTACTGACAATGGCTTCTCGATTAGAGAAAGGTGTCCGTAGATCTTTTACATTAGGATAAAAGGTGGCGAGCAATTCTGTCGTTTGGCGATCGCTTAACGTATCATTAGCGGTAACATTAACGTGAACAGCCCCATCATAATCGGCGTGCAGAGCAGCCAAACAAGCATCCACGGCATCCCTTATATCAATGTAACTCCACAATATGTGCTTGAACGTCTCCGCCTTCGCAATAGCCAAATGTCTGTACTCTCCCGGTCCCACAATCATTGAAAAACGGAGGGAAATTACTTGCATCCCGCTTCTCCGATGAAACATCTCTGCAGTGACCTCATTAACGATCTTGGACAGGCCGTAACATTCCTGCGGCTGTTGAGGATGCTGTTCATCCACCGGGAAATAATCCGGAGAGAAGGGTTTGTTGGCCCAGGCAAATCCGTAGGATGATTCACTGGAGCCCATGACCACCTTTTTTATACCGAGCAAAGTGGCTGCTTCCAGCACATGGTATCCGGAAATTGTATTATTAGCGAAAATGTAAGTGTGTGGGTAGTGAAGCGGCGCAGGAATCGCAGCCAGATGGATGATCGCATCCACTCCGGCGAGCGCTCCCACGACTTGACCATAATCGTTCAGGTCGACAATGATCTGTTTGCAACGCACCCGATTAGACAGGTGTTTATCCAGCGATACCACATCATGACCCTGTAATTGCAGCTTCTCAATGACCTGTGAACCCAGCTTTCCGCCTCCGCCTGTAACTGCAATCGTCTTCATTCCTATATCTCTCCTGTCTGTTCTTGTCACTTCGTTAGGGTCGCACCAATGTCCCATCCGCTTTGCGGTCCAGAGGATACGGCCGATGATATTTGTTGGGATTCCATAAGTCACTTAGTAATGATTTGGCCTTCACTTCATCCAATTCAATGCCCAGTCCCGGTTTGTTGGAAGGATATAGATATCCGCCCTCTCTGACGATATGTCCCGGGAATACCTCCAACTCATGAGGTTTAAAATGATTGATTTCCTGAATACCAAAGTTCCACAGGGCCATATCCAGATGGACAGCAGCTGCCTGGTTAACAGGATCATTCTCCCCACCCTCCTGCCAGGCTGTTCGTACTCCGTAAGCTTCGCCCAGCGTAGCGATCTTGCGGCAAGCGCTGATTCCGCCTGCTTTCGATACCCGAACTCTGATAAAATCGATCAACTTCTCTTGAATCAAACCCGTCCACTCCTGAGGATTAACAAATAATTCTCCCACGGCCTGCGGCGTAGCACTCTGTTGACGAAGCTGTCGATACCATCCGATCTGTTCCGGTGCCAGTGCATCTTCCAGAAAGAATAGATGATAAGGTTCAAGCCGCTTCGATAGCTGAATGGCATGAATGGGAGACAAATGCTCATGCACATCATGGGTAAACTGAATTCCATTCCCGAATTCCAGGCGCAACTTCTCAAACATGTCAGGTATAGCATGCAGATACGCATGTTCATCAAATACAGGACCACTGCTCCAGGGCTCGCGCGGCAAATTCGCGTCCTTGCCGCTGACAAACCCCCCGCCACCATAACCTCCCATCTGCACTCGAATGACCGTGTATCCTTCTTCCATAAAACGAGATACGTCTTCTTTCAACTCGCTGATATCAGCACCTCCGGCATGGCCATAACAGGGAACTGCCGAGCGGCAGGCCCCTCCTAACAATTGATATACCGGAAGATTCGCTTCCTTGCCCTTGATATCCCACAGGGCCATGTCAATTCCACCAATGGCCGTCTGAAGTATTGCCCCATTTCTCCAATATCCGCTCATATGCATGAGATGCCACAAATCTTCAATTTGGGATGCATCCTTCCCCATGAGTAATGGTGCCAGCAGTTGTTCGATGACCTGTACCACCGCTTCGGGATTATAAAGATCGGAAGCAGAACCCAATCCGTAAAGACCATCCTGATCCGTCGAAATCTTCACAATGGTCCAGCTTCCGTCGTGCCTTGTACGTATGCACTCTATCCGTGTAATTTTAGCCATGTGTTCACTCTCCTCATCTGCTCCATTTCGATCCTACTGGAAGATTTAAGGCAAACGGTTGTATAAACGATACAGCAGCACTGCGGTCTCAGCACGAGTCATTGTATCTCCCGGACGGAAGCTGCCATTACTTCCTTCCATAATTGTTGATCTGGTTAACGAATCAATTGCATCGCGAGCATATGCCTTAATCAAATGAATATCTTTATAGTCATTCAGACCGTATTCACCTTCAGGAAGTGGCTGCATCCCGATAACTTGCATAGCTCGGTAGATCATAACGGCTGCTTCTTCACGGGTAATTGGAGACGCTGGCGAGAATCGATCAGCTCCTGCCCCTTGAATAATGCCCAGCGTTCTTGCTGTGTTCACGGACTGTTCGTAATAAACATGCTCAGGTACATCCACGAAACGTTCCACCTTGGTTCCCTGATCAGGTTGTAGTTCCAAGGCATTGGTAAGCAGGGTCACGAAATCCGCTCGGCGGATCATGGATTGAGGCTGATATTCTGCCTTTGACATTCCAAGAATAACCCCTTTGGACACTAGAACTTCGATGGCATGGCGGGCCCATGATAGCTGCCGTATATCCTGGAATGTTCGATTATCCTGAGTAATTGCATAAACTCCGTTTTGCCTTGTTTTGAAAATCATTTGTTCCGATTTTTTATTGAACTTTCCATTCGGAATGGAGATCATTTGCCCGTCATCCGCGATACGTCGTACTGCGAGTTTTTCCGGGTCCAGCAGTTCACTTACATTAGGCTGATAGGGCAAACTTACTGTGATTGGCGTAATGGAATGTTGCCATGCAACGGATTTGCCATCCGATATCACAGATAATGAAATTGCAGGCCGCTCTCCTAAGTCTGATTTCATCTTGGCACTCCAAGAGCTTCGGTCAGCCTTGCTTAATACCAAGGTAATACGATCTCCAATCGTTCCTTGGGTATTGGCCAGCAAATTGCTCGGAACCAGCAGCACTCCCCATACTGTTCGAATTTCCAACCAATGGGTAGATGGTGTTTCCTGCAAAAATCTGGATGGAAGTGTAAGAGCATACCCTTCAGCACCATCCACGGATTCGATGTCTACAATCAGCTTCTTTTTCCCGTCCTGATCAGGGGTGATGCGGTTGAATGCATCCTCCATCATCTTGTTGGTAAGGTCGGCTGTTGCTAATGCAGCAGCTTTATCCAGCTTGGGCTGAAGCTGCATTGTAGCACCAGGAGAGTCAGGTGTTGCTTCATTCTTCCCTCCAGTCGTATAGCCCCCTCCAGCACTTGGCTGCGAACCAGAGCCCGAGCCTGGATGGGGATTGGGTCCCCCTGGATTCGGATTGGAACCTGATGTAAGAGCAGTGAGTCTCACGAGTAATGAGGACTTTAATGTGCCGCCCGGTAGCAGATTGACGAAGTTGGTTGCTGTGTCTATAGAGGTCACATCTTTCTTTTGCTCCGCAGTACGAACACTCGCCTCAGCCGATTGCTCCAACAATGTCACATAATCACCCGTAAGCAGATACAAGTTTCCGAATAATCGTGCATCTTTACTTGTACCGATCCCTCCATTAAACTCCATAAAGCCAGATCGCCCTTGCCCATCGTTTTCATTGACAAGCAGTGCAAAACCGATAGGTTTGTCAGGTTGGAATGAATATCCTTCCTGGTGAAGTGCTGCAAAAGGCAACGTAATTTGATAATGCGTAATATGAGTCGTCTCGTCTCGGGTAATGTTTGCTGAAGCGGATTCCAACAATCCTGAAGCAACCCCTTCTGGAGCTCGCCATCTCCATTTCGTGACGACACCATCCTGATTCAGTGCAAAACCAAGCTCATTCACCTGTTTGCTGGCCGCACCATCCTCTTTGCCAAGGTCAATACCGAGTTGTAGGCTGTCACCTTGCCATATATCGCCATTGGTATTGGTTTGATGGTGAATATCGTCCTTGACGTCCACCTTGAGAACCAAATTTTCCGCATCCCAACTTGCTTTAGCTTGAATGCTGAGGTCATTCGGACCTCCCCAGCTTCCACCGACGCTGTTGTAATGCTCCGGACTCGAAACCTCAATGAATGGCAGCGTTCCAACAGCATCTTTTTGTGCCGCAAAGGATTGTGACAGCTTGACTGAAGTCTCATAACGGAACCCGTTCTCAAGCGTTACTCTGAATTTGAGCAAGTCACTTGATATATAGGGAAGCGCCACATCCATGCTTTTTCCAATGCCCAGTCCCTCAAATCGCACTGGCTTAAACATCGCATGATACACACTCGGTTCAATCAGTTCGATCTGCCCTTTAAGCAGAGCCTCACCTGCAACGTTAGTCAAAGTCAGTGTGCTTCCGGGTTCACCTGGTCTGGATGGATCATACCCAAGCTGGTTCAGTTTGAATGCCAAAGGAAACAGATTGGTACCCGTCACTTTTCCAGGAGGTGCCTCATTCTCAATCTGAAAACCGCCATTAAACAGGTTGTTGGATATCACCATCTTCTCTACGTTTGGTCCTGCAACCACGTGATTCGTACGAGGCTGTTGAAAATAGGAATTGTAGAGAGTAATATCACCACCGATTGCATTAATGCCGATTTCACCAACGTTCGTGAAGTTTCCCTGCTGTATGCGGATATCTCCTCCGTGTATATCAAAGGACCTGGTTGTATCTCCCCACATGGACGTATTGAAGAACACCGCTTTAGAGCCAAAATCTGGCCCAACCTCCACGTATACCTTGTCTGTAGTACTCATGGAAACAAGCTCTGTGTTGATAAACGACAGACCTGCTGTTCCCGCATGTTGCAATACGGCTCCCTTTTTGCTGCCATCCGTGCCATGACCAATAACGACGGCTTCGGGCCCTCTTCCATTCTGTTCTTCAAAATGAATACCGTACTTTGAACCGTATACAAATGTATTGAAAATAACCTGATTGGTGACATCCCCTATACGGAAGGCGTCCAGGTTCTCTTTTTGATAATTCCAAATTTGATTAAATTCTTCATCATTCGATGGATGATTCGGATAATTGTTCCGTCCATAATAATGCGGATTGAACTGCACATTCCGCATGTATCCTCCGTCTGAACCGCCACCAAGATATATGCCTTCCTTGAGCGGTGATCCCGCTACATAATCGATATAATGACCACTTGTATCATGGGTGCCGAAGTCGACAGCCTGGTAGGGATTAACCAAGGTTGTATCGATCAGGTATACGTTTTTCCCTTGACCTTGCACAGTCCAGGCATAAGGCTTCACCGGATTGGCATCAGACCATGTTTGTTGATCGTAATAGACGGATAATCCGCGCAATCCCGCTGCTTGCTTCAGCTGAATGAAGGCATCGGCATCCGGGTCGTTTTCTCCATAGTTCGTAAAAATAACCGTTCCATTCCCGATCGTATGATGAGGTACATCATAATTGCCGCGCAGTTCTACGGCAGTCGGTACCACTAAAGCCTGCTCAACGCGGTATATGCCAGCCGGCATATAGACCGTTCCTCCACCTGCCGCTTCGGCATCATTCAATGCCTGTTGAATGGCTTGGGATGAATCCGTATTCCCTGTGTTATCAGCCAAATAGGGCTGGCTCACGACGTTAAACAACTCGCGAGTACCCGGCTTGGGCTGCACAGCCATATCCACTGAAGGAACATCGGGGATGGTTTCCAACACCAAATTTTCTTCCTGATGGATGTTCAGTTCCGCCGAGGTACTTTCATCGTTCACCGCAAGATTGCCTTCGTATCCGGAATGAATGGCATTGATTGTTGCCACATCTCCCTGAAGAAGCAGGTGACGATCCGGCTTGACGAAGGTAGAACTGCCCAGTATAAGCGAACCACTCTTCGCAACAATGGCATAATCTCCGTTTCCTTCACCCCAATTCTCGAAAGAGCTGCTCTCAAAGGACAACGTTCCACGCCCTTCATTTACAACCGCATGTTTGGGCTCCCCGCCCACCGTTACTTTGTTAAACTGGGCAATGGAGTGAAAGCCTTCCGTTGCATAAATGGCAACAGGATTCGGACCAGCACTCGCTTCAAATTGACTGTCAGTCACCAGCAATCCATAATCATTGACGCCTTCAATCTTCAACGCTACGTTGCAGTCGTCGATCTGGATTTTGTACAGCTGCGCATTGGCTGTTTCAAGGCTTCCTGTTCTTGTCGTGATTCGTATCCCTGTCTTGTAACCCGAGATATGAATATTCGACATGTACTCCCAGTCCGAGCGCCCCATTACGATACCTTCGGATTGCTGTATCATATATTCCCGCAATTGAGACCGTTCAGGTGCTCCTGGCAAACCAGAGTTCGCCCATACATCCGGGGACAGGTGAAGCTCTTCCAGTCTCCCAATGTCTGTTGTGAAATCCAGAAAGATACCGGTTTTCAGGGTGGTGCCGTATACATCCTTCACATAATGAAGTTCGTTCCATTCCGGGCCAATCTTAATCCCCTGGTACGCATTGACGAGTGTTACATTTTTCACCGTAGCACTGTCACCTGGAAGCTGCTCCATCGTCCATGGATAAGCCACCGGGTTATTCAGATTCTGTTCGGGATACCAGATAGACACATGGGTTACCCCACTGGAAGGCTCCATCTTTATGAAGCTGTTCCCGTTAGCTTGACCTTTGCCGCCATATACAGCAAGGATTGTACCTTTGACTAACCCGCCATGCTCATCGGGATTCCCCCAATCGCCGCGAAGCGTAACGCCTGTTGGAATAACCAGCTCTCCGGTTAATTTATAGGTTCCAGATGGTACGAACACAACGCCACCGCCTTGATTTCCCGCTATTGCCAGCGCTTCTTTGAATGCTTGAGTATCATCTGAGACCCCGTCTCCTGCTGCTCCATAATCGGTTACGCTCCGATCTGCAATGACGATATCTGATGTAGGGAATTCCGTATCATAGACCTTGGTCTGAGTCCCCGACTGCTGCTGAGGCTGCTTATGGACGGTTACTGTGGCCAGATGAAGTTCCGAATTGTTGGCTGGTGCCCCTGCGCCGCTAACCCCGATCCGGAAATCCGCATCATGGGTGCGGTTACCGAAATTGGCATCGCTGAGCTTGAAGGTATGTGTCTTCCAGGTTCCCGTATTTTCATACCGGAACAAAGGAGCATCCTTGAAATTGGATTGCTTCGAATCGTATTGCAGAGACATCGCTCCGCTATTGCTATCGTAATATTCAACCGTGACGAATACGTCCTGATCCGTATTTTCAAACAAATATTCATCCGCAACATTGAAGTAAAAATACAGGATGTTATCGGCTGGATTTGTTGGATTCACCGTCTGATTTGTTTTCCAATACTCCTTGCCGTCAGTCATCCCCACTAGCAGACCTTCTGGAGGTCCATCGCCGGGACGAGCCGTTATGCCCTGCTGTACAGGAGTTTCTCCCAACGTAATACTTACCGAGTCAGGTGACACATCATTTGGATGGACGTCTCCCTGTTCAGTTTCTTCCCCCTCTGCTGCCGCGTGTGTGGTTGCTGGTGTGATGTATAGCCCTGAACATAACATGACAATCGTCAACAGCACTGAAATGGTACACCTGGCACCTAACCATAATCGTTTGTTCACAATCGTACCTCCCATTCACTTGATCATGTAATCAAGCTGCACGAAAACAGGGTTGTCGTATGTGGAACATGATGCATCCGTTTTCAATCCGCAGCAGTGGAGAGAACTCCAAGACTGAATTGTTTATACTAAACGTGTTGTGGGTTGAATGCCGATCGTCTGAATTTTTGCCGGTCCCACATTCAAAACATAACTTTCCTCATCCACTACCTTCATGGCTTCACCTTGATCTTCAACAATTGTACTTTCATACACTTCCTTGGCCTCAAACGAAGGCGTTACCTTCAGTGAAGTCGATTTCGATGATACATTGAACACCCTGAACAGCATGTCATCATTTGCTTCGCCCCGTTTAAGCGCACTAAAAGCAAGATGATCACCCTCCCATTGCAAAAACTCGTGGGTAGCGGGTAACGTGCCGCCATGTACTCCTGTCTGTTGAACAGTCCAGGGAACCGGGAACTGATACGCCTGCACATAAGCATCGGACTCAATAACATCCAAATCATGCGAGATGAGCTCCATTTCCAGAATGTGCTGTCCGTGACATTGGGCCTCCGGCGTTGCAAATACTCCCCAATCCCCAAGCTCACGAACCCCACGCAAGAGTGTCACCGCAATGGTGTTCTGACTAGCTAATACTTCATACTCATTAAGACCTTTATTCGCAATCGTCAGCCCTTCACGACCATTGCTGATACTGACAAATGCATTCTGATGCTGCGCATTGCTGGGATTTCTCCATTCCGCTTCCGGCTGTATCGGGCGCTCTGCCAGTTCGTATATGGAGTCAACGGTAACATGACTTGCTTCGAGTCCCGTTTGGAACAACATGCGGATACGATGATCCTGAACCGTGTTGTCGATATAGCTTTTAATGCCAACCGAACGCCCCTTTTTTTCAAGGCTCAGCTCTGTACGAATGCTCACCTCCCTGGTTTCATCAAGCCGCCGGGATTTACGATAACGAAATGGAACCATGGAGCGGATCTCTTCATCCAACAGTTCATCTGCACCGACCGGGAGCTTCCAGTTATGCACGATCTCATAAACGGCTTTCAGTGGTGTATGATGCACCAGCTTAATCTGGGCAGGCAGCCCCTGCGTAGTTAACGGAGCTTCATGATCCGGTTGTCTGTACATATACTCATTTCCGATGTCCCCAGTATCCTCATAAATACCAAGCCCTGTATAATTACGACCGTTCACTTTATCCAGCATGGTAAACGATCCATCCCCCGCAATCTCGATCCGCACATAATCGTTCTCCATCACTTGCTCTTCTGTAACAAGTTCAGGGGTAGTCAATTCGCTAAACGCATTCTCTCCAGAAACACGCTTAGGCGCAAGAGCAAAAGTATGATATCCAAAACCAGGGATGTTCTGGACATGAAGCTCTACATCCACTTGATATGCCCAGTATGGTTGACGGAATCGGTTATCCGGCAAATCATATCCAAATGTGGTTCCAACGGGTGTGATAACGGCTTCCACTTGCTTGCCTTCCGCGTTCCATACAATCCAGTCGTTCGGGTCAAAGGCTTCATATTCGCGCTTAAATTCCTGATACTTTTCATGCGGAGGCTCGTGGTCAAAGTAACGTCGCTCAACGTCCATTCTAGTTACAATCACATTGGATCGGCGATGCCCCGAAGTGTTAAACACTACAAAAGGCAACGCAGAATCTGCGTCAAAGCCAGATGTATCCACGGATTCGGCTATTGTACGAGCACTCTGAACCGATATCCCTTCAGCCACTTCTTGCGATTTGGCAAATCGGGTCATCATCTCCCTGTGGACTTCGTCAACACTGCACCCGCAGATGCTGTCATGGGGATGGTTCTTCAGTAATGTCTTCCAGGCATATAACAGTTCATGCCGTGGATAAATGCCTGTGGACAGAGAGGCCATGACTGCCAGCGGCTCAGCCACCTTCTCCAGTAACGTCTGACTTTTTACATTTTGCTGTTTGATATATACCCTTGCTGAAGCAGTATTTACAAGTGTAATCCAGCCGTCGGTCCATTGGCTTCGAAGTTCACCGCGAATGACATCCAATGATTGGGGTTTCGCTTTTTGCAAAGCCTGAATGTACTCGGGAAAGCTGGAATGACGAAACGTCACATCTGGGATAATCTCCGTGGCTGTTTTTAACGCTTGCGTCAGATCCTTCTGGAGCGGCTGATGATCACATCCGTTCATGAATAGGAGTTCCGAACTTGAAGCAAACTCTTCTGCTGCAGCCAGCTTTTCGGCCCAATAAACTTTCGCCTTCTCCGGTTCCACCGGGATCTCCATGCCATTGTTGTACCAATTGGCGAACAGGATCGCCAGTACACGAGTACCATCGGGTGATTCCCAATACATCTCCGAGTATTTGGAGGTATGTTCATTGCCAGACTGAATTTCGTTATTGAATCCAACTGGCTTCACTCCACGTCCATATACAGCTACTTCAATGCCTGCCTGGCTAATGAGCTGTGGTGCCTGACCCATATTGCCGAAGGAATCTGGGAAATATCCGATTTTCGCATATCCTCCCATTTGTTCCGAGGCTTGAATCCCAATTAACAGATTTCGTGCATTGGCTTCACTGCTGACGAGGAATTCATCTTGAAGGATGTACCATGGACCAACGATCAGCTTGCCCTCTTCAATCAACTTGCGGACCTGATTCGACCTGTGCGGCATGATTTCCAGGTAATCCTCGAGTACAATAAACTGTCCATCCAGATGGAAATTCGTAAATTCCGGGTCCTTTTCAAACGTCTGGATTAAATCCTCCATAAGCTGAACGAGCAACATTCGGTGCTTCTCGAAGGACAGATACCACTCCCTGTCCCAGTGAGAATGTGCGACAATATGCGCGGTTTTTGTAGTCATTCATTTCATTCCAATCGTGTATGATTTAGTTGTTGTGTATTTACATTTTTACTGACCCTACTGTCATGCCCTTGACATACATCTTCTGCATGAACGGGAAGGCCAGCAGGATTGGAATGACCGTAATCAAAGCCCCTGCCATGAGTTCATTCCATTTCTTAAATGAAGATGAATCCAGATACATAAGTCCCATCGGTAACGTAAACATATCCCTGCTATCCACGATGATCATCGGCCACAAAATATTGTTCCAGCTTCCGATAAAGTTCAGAATCGCAATGGTTCCGATAGCTGGCAACGCTAATGGCAGATAGATTCTGTAGTAGATTTTGAAATTGTTGCATCCATCCAGGACGGCGCTCTCGTATAATTCATGTGAGATAGTACGGAAGTAACTGGTGAATAGGAAAATCGCGAACGGTGCAGCACCATTAATCATGGGCAGGATCATGCCAATATACGTGTTTTGCAGCCCCAGATTGGTCATGTTGATATAAAGTGGAATCAATGTGGTTACCCCTGGAACGAGCAGCAAGGCAATAAACGTGTAGTAGATGAATTTTTTGCCCCGATAAACAAATTTGGCAAACGAATAGGCCATCATGGTATAGATGAGAATGACGCCTATAATCACGACCGCACTTACGATCACGCTGTTGATGAAAAACTGATAGAAATTCAATTTGTTCCATACGTCACCAAATGTGGACCACATCGGTGCAGCTTGCGGAAACGGACTTTGTGGATTGGCTAGTGCATCCTGTGATGTCTTCAGCGAAGTGCCGATCATCCAGACAAAAGGATACAGGCAGGTCAATCCGTACAAGATTAGAATGATATGTTTAATATATTTGACCATGTGCTCCTCCTTTTAGATGTCTGCCTTGAATGAGCGAATACTGAATATGGCAATGGCACCTGTAATCAGAAATGATACCCACCCGATTGCGCTGGCCAGACCATAATCATTGTTTAGAAAAGCTGTACGGTATACGAGTGTACCAATAACCTCGGAACTGCCTGCCGGTCCGCCGCCCGTCATGATGAACACATTCTCAAAGGCCTGAAAGGCTCCGTTCACCATCTGAATGACGGCAATAAGCGTAATTGGCTTCAGCAACGGCCAGGTAATTTTCAATATCATGGTTGTTTTCTTGGCACCATCCACACTTGCTGCTTCATACAGTGTCGGATCAATGGAAGTCAGGCCAGCGTAATACAGAATCAGTGTTCCCGGCAGACCGCCCCAGATTGATGTCAAAATAATACCGAGTAAAGAAGTAGATGAACTCCCCAGCATTCCACCAGGTACAGCAAGGAAATCCAAGCCCATCCATAAGAAGAGTGAGTTGAATGCTCCACTAGGTTCAAACAAGCCTTTCCATACATAAAAGATAGCTACGCCAGATGCGATCATCGGCAGAAAATAAATCGTCCGGTACCAAGTTGCTGCCTTCGTATTTTGCAGCACAAATGCCAGCACAAGTGCGATTGGAACGACGACCACAACCTGTGAAACCGCAATAATCAGATTGTGCAGAACGGCATTATAGAAATTCCGGGTTACAATCGGATCATCACCGAGCAGGAACTGACGAAAATTCGCCAGACCTTCAAACCTTGCGGTGGAAAAATCGATCCCGGACCAGTTATAAAAGCTGAGC
The DNA here is from genome assembly GCF_032399705.1 of Paenibacillus sp. BIC5C1. Lineage (NCBI taxonomy): Bacteria > Bacillati > Bacillota > Bacilli > Caryophanales > Paenibacillaceae > Paenibacillus > Paenibacillus sp. BIC5C1. The sequence goes on along the minus strand of NZ_CP135922.1, from coordinate 3,354,874 downwards.
ATGATCGAGAATCCGACCGAATACACCCCAATGGCGAGAAACAAAAGCACGCCAGGCAGTAAGAAGAGATACGGCATCCACTTATTTCGACTTTTTATCATGATCAATCACCTTTTGCTCTCAATTTGGCAATCGACAGCCCCTTACGGGGCTTGCCGATTGCTTTGATGTTCTAGTTCCCGCTTGCTTTCAGACTTTCCATGGTGTCGTCGAACTTCTTGGCGACTTGTTCAGCGGTCATCTTTTTCTCGATCATGGATTGCATGGACTGAGCATACACTTCCCACTCTTTGTGCTTGCCACGATACGTATTGATCGCTGGTGAAGCTTGACTGTAAGGGCCAGGCTCGGCAGCGAATGCTTCTGAAATTGATTTCAGATTCGGGTCCAGATCATTTGCACGATCGCCCAGATTCAGCGCAGGTACTGTATAGGCCGCATTAGCAAAAGCAACAGCAGCATCCGGATCACCTGTCAGGAATTTAATGAAATCGAGTGCTTCAGCCTTGTTCTGCGAATCTTTATTCACTGACAACATCGTTAACGTGAATGGATCAGTCGTCCAGCTGTTAATTTTTGATCCTTCAAGCGGTGGTACCGGGAAGGTGAAAATATCGTCAGGACTCATTCCCATAGCCAGTAGCGTAGACATTGTGAAGGAACCACCGAGATCGAAAGCGGCCTTGCCAGCGGCAAACGCCTGATCTGCTCCATCAATATCCGTTGATAAAATTCCCGGCATAAGCAGATCTTTGTTTGCCAGTGTCTCCATCGCTTTCACTACCGGCAGGTTAGAAGGGTCGCTTAGTTTGGACTTTCTTTCAAGCAGATCAATATAACCTTGAGGTTCGTTCAGCATGATGGACAGTGCCGAACCGGCCCAGTTTTCCCACAGATCAGGCAGCTTTGCACCAAACACAAGCCCAGGAGTGCCTGTTTTCTCTTTGACAGTCTCCATCATGGTGACGAATTCTTCCCACGTTTTTGGCGCTTCCGCTGTCAGACCCGCTTCTTCTATCAGCTTCTTGTTACCGTAGAAAGTAAAGAATCCTCCGATATCGAGCGGCAGTCCATAGAACTGTCCAGTCTTCAGTGACTTTTGAATGGTGGTGGCATTCTTGTCTTCTTTCCAGGAGTCAACCTGGCTCTGTGTAACAATGATCGGGTCCATTGCAGCACTGTAGTAGCTGTTCAACAGATCATCGTCGACTTCACCAGACAGCTCGAGAACCGAGTTCTCGATGGAATCCCCTGCCGTTGCCCACCAGTTCACGATATCCGGCAAACTTTTGGAGTTGGCTGCTGCCTGGAATTTTTGGCGATACGTATCATCTGGTGTAAAGGTCTCGAGTTTGACTTTGATTCCTGTTTTCTCTTCATACAATTTCGCAGCTGCTTCAATCCCTGGCGTGTAAGCAACCTTCCACGTCCACATGGTCAGCTCTTTACTCGCTTTGGGTTCCGTCCCCCCGGACTGCGTATCACCGCAAGCGCTTACAATGAGTGAGAAAACAGTTAACAAAGTAACGATCATGCCTGCTCTTTTTTTCATCCCGCAACCACCCTTATCTTTAATTTTGGATCGTTTCTGGCTTAATGAATATTCCACGACAACAAATTGGCGTTGAAAACCGCTGCACCCCCTTTTTGAACTAAGGAACACTTGATTAAAATTCTTGGCATAGATAAGATTGTGAAGGCTCGTTGGAAACGCTTTATCCAACAAACTTTAAAAACAATATAAACAACATACTTTTACTTGTAAATGTTTATTTTTAGATACAACTTAACAAACTACATTCTTAATAAATTGTTTATTCATAAGGTTTTTTTATTATATTTGTTCGTAATTTCAATCTTCTTGTCTTACTCACTTGTTATTGATTTTTAGCACTTGTATATGTTGTATTAATATAATATATTTAGAACGAACTAATAGTGAATGGAGATAAAATGCGATGGTGAGAACCTTCAAGCCAATGTACAAGAAAATCGAAACATATATCATTGACCAGATTCGAAGCGGAAATTGGAAACCGGGCAGCCGAATTCCTTCCGAAAATGAACTGGCTGAACAATTCAGTGTGAGCCGTATCACGGTGAAAAATGCCCTTACTGCTCTGGTCGATAAAGGAGTTGTCTACCGACTTCAAGGCAAAGGCACCTTTGTTAACGATCATAGCCCCGAGGAGATTCATAACATCACATCAGCGGTAAAAGAGCAGCTCACAGCACCAACAATCGGGTTCCTTCTCCCCCGTCTCGACAATCGGTTTACCGCCAATCTGCTGAGCGGCATTGAGGACACCCTTTCAGAGAATGGCTATCAATTGTTATTTGCCAAGACGAATGATTCACAAGAGACGGAGATTCTCAAAATCCAGGAAATGAAACAGGCGGGCGTCAGAGGACTAATCATTTATCCCGTTGAGGGTGAGCACTATAACAACGAGATTCTTGCCCTTACGCTAAATCGCTTTCCCCTGGTCCTTCTGGACCGCAATCTGAAAGGGGTAGAGACCAACTCCATCAGCTCGGACAACCATGAGGCAGCTATTCAGGCAGTTAAGCATCTTTATGAGCTTGGACACAGTCGAATTGGCTTTATTTCCACTCTTGCTGAGGGGACATCAAGTATTGAGGACAGATTGCATGGGTATGAGAAAGCCTTGGAGGACCGTCATATTCTGATTGATCGCAGTATACAGATGACACGTCTGGCCATGAGTGACAGCGATGAAGAGGTTATCATGATGATTCAGAAGTTTTTACAGGCAAATCCGCAGATGACGGCCCTTCTATCCTCCAATTTCAGCCCTCATGTTATTCAAGCGGCGATGCAGATGGGGATTTCTGTACCAGAAGATTTATCTGTCGTGTTCTTCGATGATGTCGAATTTCCGGAGTTCTGTATCATTCCGCCCACGGCTGTTGTCCAGCAGGAACTTGAACTCGGACGAGAAGCGGGCAGAGTCATCCTGAAACAAGTGGAGAATCCAAGCAGTGAGTATCTTCAGGTTAAGTTACCCACGATGCTTATTCCCAGACAGTCAACAGCAAAAGCGAAATTATAGCTACCGTTACTTGGCATTTAACAGGATGCCTTTACTGAAAACGTTTATAGTGGTATTAGATATCGCCATTTCAATGCCTCAAAATGTTTTTCACGTAAATACGAAGAAGGACCCTTCCATTTCAGAAGGGTCCTTCTAGCTATGTGAACGATGACTATTGTAAATTTGCGGAAGTAACATCCTTCCAATGTTTATTCGTTCGTATTTCAGCATGCTTTCCAACAAAGGCCATTCTTGCCTCCGAATCATTCATCAATTGATATCTCATCCAAGCTGTCAAATAACCTCGATGCTGTCCTCCATCCTGCTCTATCGCTGTATGTGCAGCTCCTTTAGCCATGGCCATCAAGACCGGAAGATCCGAATTGGTATTATTCAAGGCCAATTTGTTGGAGTTTGAGGGGGAGATGATGAAATCCCGGGTTCCCCCTATAACAAAAAATGGTACCTTCAATGCTGATGTATCATACACATCCTCTGGATCACAATATTTCAGATCAGGCAGAGCAATCGATACAACCGTTTTGATGAGACCCCCGTTCTCAAAATTCGTATGAGCGTTAATCACACCCGTTGATCCCTGCGAATGCCCTGCCGCACCGACCCGATCTTTTTGAATCCTGTGATAGAACGGGCTGACCCTCGCTTCATTTTCACTAAGCATATATTCTATGGCAGTCATAATTTCTTTTCCTGTACCCGTGGTTTGGCTATATGTATCGATGACAATAAATCCCCAACCGGCCAGATGTCTTAACAACTGATCATAATTGTCAGGTAATGCCCCGGTTCCATTGCCCCAAGCGATGAGCGGGTGCATGACATCCGTTGATTGCGGAGAATAAACCCTGTAGAGCTTCTCGCCATATTCGTCCTTGATCTCCAGAGTATCTACCTCGTACGTGCCGGGTAGAGCATATTGTTCTTCAACACTTCCGGCTTCGAAAGTAGCAGATACCGAATTTACGAGAATGAAGGATAATACGCAAAATGCAGCGATTAAAATACCGACAACACCTGTTATCCATAGAAACCACTTGCTTCGAATTACTCTTTTCAATAGTGGCATACAATCTCCTCTCACATTAAAGCGGTATTCGTACGTAAAACATACCACAGGTATAGCCCTTTTTGTTTAGAGATTTTTTTGTTTCTTAGTTAGTGGTCAATACTTCCATATGTGTGCCTTGCAATATTAGGAAAACATGATAATATAAATTTAAACAACGTTTAAAACATCGTTTAAATGACTTCATTGGAGGTTTTATATATGGAACCAGACAAGAAAAGTGAAACAAAGGAAAAGATTATGCAAGCCACACTGGAGTTCACCAAACAAAGTGGATTTGAAGGCATCACCATCCGAAAAATTGCCGAAGCCTCTGGCACAAATGTATCCCTGGTTAATTATTACTTTGGCTCCAAAGAAAATCTGATCAGTGAATCTATTAAAATGATTCTGAGTAGCTTTCAGCATACCTTTGCTATACTCGATGAATTATCCATCCCTGCCCGAGATCGATTAAAGCAATTCTTGATGGATTATTTACAAGTCATTCGTGAATATCCCGAATTGTTATCCAGAATTATTCTTATGGGTTCAGCAGATTTCTCATCTCAACAGGAATATGGGTCGTTTTTAAATCTATTGGGGTTCCCCAAAGTTCAAAATACATTAAAAGAGATAACCGGAGAACAACAACCGGAAAGACTGACCACAATGATGACGCAAATTTTTGGGGCGCTTTTTCTTCCGGCACTTATGAGTCCTATTCTGGAAAAAGGACCTTCTGTCAAGATTGCTCCTATAGAAGAACAAATTGACTTGCTCTTTGAAAGATACTTTCATTAAACAACATTGATGGAGGCAATTCAGATGAACACGTTAAGAAAACATTGGCAGGACTTGGGATTGATCATTGCATTCCTTGTATGTATTTATCTCATCTTGGATTGGGGAACACTTCCGCGCATTAACAGCATTTTGTGGTTAAGCTTTATTGCCATTCTCCTGCATCAATTTGAAGAATATCGATGGCCGGGTTACTTTGCAGGCTTGTTTAATAAAGTTCTGTTCCAAAGTAAGATACCTGAGAGATATCCGTTAAATCAGCAGTCAGCCATGATTATTAATCTGATTATCGCCTATGTGTTTTATTTACCGCCTGTATTCTTCCCTTCCATTGTATGGCTGGGTCTGGCACCTGTATTAATGGGTTTTTTTCAGATTATCTGGCATGGCATCTTCGCTAATATAAAGGCAAAAAGTATATATAATCCCGGATTATTTTCAGCGATATTTCTTCATTTGCCAATTGGAATCTGGTACATTAAAAGTGCCTATGAACAGAATATGTTAACACCAGCAAATTGGATGTGGAGCACCATTTATTTTGTTGTAGCTGTCTATGTTTTAATTGTTAAAGGCAATATATGGCTGAGAAACAAAAACTCTGTTCATCCTTTTTCACAGAAACAATTAGGATCTTATACTAAAAATTAAATCTACGACCAAATATAAATAAACGCATTGAGTCCATGGACTCGATGCGTTTTACATTTCTCTTTTGAAATGATTAAGTTTCTAAATCTTGAACTTTTCCGTGACTTCCTGCTCCTCTATCGCATTGAAAAGAAATGGAGCATTCCTTAAATATTCTCTGATACACGCTTGTGCATACGGCTGCTCATCTATTAATCCTGATGTTTCTCTAGGGTCGGAAGAGTGGTGGCTGTAATTCTCAATTATGCACATGATAAAGAAACTTTCCAGAACCTCAACATAATTTGATGGAAGTGTCCTTACACTTTCATAACCTCTGATGAACTCCCAACGTTGTGCTGGGTAAAGCCCTACTATTGTGTGTGCTATATCGTAAAGATAATACCCGTAGCCACATCGGCCAAAATCAATTGGATTAGGTTGTTCATCGTTGAAAACGATGTTACCAATATGTAAATCTCCGTGGATGATTCCGTAATGCTGTGGATTCTGATCCAAGTCTGCGAGTTGGGATAATATTTTACTGGATGCTTTCTGATATGTCTTCCATGCCTGATCGGATAAAAACCTTGTGTAATAACGTCTCAGTTTGGCCATATCCACTTTGAAACTTTCTTCGCCCCATGCGGGACGAGCGAAATCAACAGATGGCACAAAACGGGCTGTTGCTTCATGGAGATTTGCGGCCATAAAGCCCATACGGTATGCACAACGTTCATCAAGCTCATTTTCATCCATATGCTCTCCGTCTACCCAATTCATCATCGTGACATAAAAGTACATTCCTGCTTCTTCTGCCTCCATAAACAAAACATATGAACCATCGCGACTCACCACACCCTGAGGTACATGGAGTTCATCGGATGTGCCCAATGATTGAAGCAAAGTAAGTTCTGAACGAATAGTCTCTTTACTTAGCCGATTGGAATGAATGCGAAGCAAATAGCTTTTCGATGAAGTTGTATCGATTTTGTACGTGATGGTATCTGACACCTGAATAAAATGTACACAATCCCATGCTAATTCATACTGATCTAATGCCCTTCGACAAATACTTCTCGCCTGAACGAGCAAACTTTGAAGTTCTTCATGCGTCCCATTTTGAAAAAAAGTCATCATTGTCCTCCTCATTCATCATCCGAAAGCGAATCCAGATGTACAACGAATTATACAGAACAGACCATTGGAGGCGTATATAACAAACGATTATAAAACATCTTTTACACAGGAGGCTGTTCACGAAGGGCATTTCCAACACAAAAACCAGCTAATGTTTGTCAAGCATTTCAGGTTGGATGAGTTCTCTTTTCGTGTTATACTTTTTTCGACCAACACGAATAACCTCCACGGCCATGGAGGTTTTGGTTAAATATGGATTACGCTTGGTAGGGCTGCCCCTTCTGCAAGATGGCGAAAATGTGATGCAACAGCTTGTTCGCGCAAGCGATCACAACCACCTTGTAGGGCTTGCCCTCGTTTCTTTTTTTCTCGTAGTACGAATGGATTCTTGCATTTGCATTCTTCCGCATTCCGCATTGCACCGCTAAATACAGCGATCGTCTGAGCCTTTTAGAGCCTCGTTTCGTGATTCGTGTACTGGTCGCTGTGAACTTTCCTGAACTGAAAATCCCTGGGTCAAGGCCTGCAAACGCCACAAGTTGCTTCGCATCACTAAACTGTTTTACATCACCTAGTTCAGCTACAATAGCTGCCGCCAATTTCATTCCAATTCCCGGGATGCTTTTCACAAGTTCAACTTCGGGTAGGCTTGCCGCTATTTCCTCCATTTGCTTTTCGAGCCCCTCCAGTTGCCCGATTATTGTCAGCAATAACGTGACCATCCCGAGAAGAGCCTGGCTTTGAGACGGACTACGCCGAGTTTTTTTCCAGTCACACAGCATTTCCTCCAGTTTTCCGACTTTTTCAATCGCCCACTGCTGGGAACGAGATTTTCGTGTGCCTCCTTGAATAATTTCAATCCAATCCGCTGTACCTTCCTCTAAACAACGGGCTAGTATCGTCAATGACGTTACCGAAAACACATTCGAAAATAACCCTTCGTACCTCGGAAACACTTGCTCCAATAGGGCTCTACTGTTCAGTTTTGCCTGCACAAAGATTCCTGTAACGAATTCATGCTGCCGTGTCAAATGTTGCAACTCCGTATACGTCTCATCCCAGGTCCGGTGCGGCTTCACGTCGCCACGGTAGTACATCTCTGCCAGATGCCAAGCATCCAGTGCATCCGTTTTGACTTTGCGTAGCTGGGCTCCCTTGGCTCGTTTGGACTGCAACGGATTCACCATATAGTAGGTGTAGCCACTTCGTTCCAAGTACGAAACCAATGCGCGATGGTAATGCCCTGTCGCTTCCAGAACCACCACGGGCGCCAAGCCCGTTTCGGCCTGAAGCGTGTCTAGCATGACCGAGAAACGTTCGAATCCATTCTTTTCATGTATAATCTCTACTGCTTTGCCATACGGTTCATTTCTCTTCCTAAACGCTTGAACTACACTCGAACCTTTGGCAACATCCACACCGACAACAGGTTCCATGTCCTCACTCCTTATCTTTTGTTTCGCCGGTCCTTTTCCACGATGGTTCCAAACCCATAGCTTCGCTTGTTATACGGGGTCAACTGCCCCTACCAGCCCAAACATGGTCTTTTGGAGGTCGTGGGAGAACTGTTTTTGTTACGAGGTCCTAGCCCCTAAAGCCGCCACGTTCTCCCGGCTCCCCCCATCGTAAAACGACCACAAAAAAAGGCCAACCAGTAATTACTGGCTAACCTGATAATACGAAAAAGCCGCCATTTCAGGCGACTTTCCTCGTGAACAGAAAACAGATCTTAAGAGATTGGTAGATCCGTTTGAGTCAACTGGGCTGAAACTTCCCATAGACGACGGGCTTGCTCTGGGTCGATGGCATAGTCCTTGACTCCAAAGAAGGCTCCGTCCGCAGGAGCTGGCTCACTGATGTCACAATCCTCGCAATACACGCCACCTTTTCCATCAAGTTGCGGAGAGGTCGCTGCCCATACTTGCGTTGCTGCCCCTTGCTCAGGCGTTTTAAAGTTTGGATTAGCGACTTGACCAGACTCATCAATCCAGCCCAATGCCATCATTTCCTCTTTCGGCATATGTCGTTGCAACGGCGTCATGATTCCACCTGGATGTACAGAGAATGCACGCACTCCCTGATCCGCACCACGTCTATCCAGTTCGACGCTAAACAGAATGGTTGCTGTTTTGGACTGTCCATATGCAGGAAACTTTTCATAGCCGTTCTCAAACTGCATATCGTCCCAGCGAATTGGTGAAAAATGATGCCCAGTTGATGCAACGGATACAACTCGTGCTCCTCCATGGCTGACGAGTGCCGGCCATAATAAGTTAGTCAGTGTGAAATGTCCAAGGTGGTTCGTAGCAAATTGAGCTTCCCAACCCGGGCCTACGCGAGTCTCTGGACAAGCCATAATGCCCGCATTCAGGATCAACATGTCGATATTCCGGTTGCTTGCCAGAAAACGATCGGCAAAAGCACGGACACTAGGGAGATCTGCGAGGTCCAGTTCATCAATCTCTACACCATCTAGTCCTGCAAGAGCCTCTTTGGCGGTATCTGGCCGACGTGCGGTCACAACAACCTTGGCACCAGCACGAACGAGTGCGCGCGTAGTCTCCAGTCCCAATCCGGAATATCCACCCGTGACGATGGCAAGTTTTCCGGATAGATCCGTGTTACTCAATACTTCCGCAGCTGTTGTGCGATGGTTGAATCCGGAACCGATTTTATGTTGTAAGGTTTTTGAATTGTTATTCTGGGTCATTAAAATAAGCTCCTTTCAGATGTGTTTTCTTCAAGTTTACAGCTTAGAGTGTACTCTAAGTCAAATATGAACGAATTCCTCTACTCAATGAATGTCCCAAACCTTTACTAATACAAAAAAAGCCCGGTTCATCACCGGGCCTACAGTCAAAGTATAAGGTTGGTTGTATTTCTATTATGCATTGATATACTTCACCCATTGCTCATACAGTTCAGTCTCACTACATTGAAAGATCCCTTCGAAATCTTGAGGACTGCGGATCAGTTTGTTCAATGCATCTACTCCGTATCGCTCAACCACAAATTCCACCATCATATAAGAGAACTGAAAACCTTTCATCGTTTCAAAATCCCACGTATCGTTATTTAATTCATCAAAAGAAGGAATGGTCTGGTTGCGAATGCTATCTTCCGTCGAACCTTTAATGAAATCTCGGGACATCTGTTTCGCCTCATATCCACCAATGCCCTGTCTGATCCATTTGGGAGCTGCAGGATTAATATCGCTGATTAGCCACATGGCGAACAAGTGGACTGTACCTTTCAGAATGGATTGATACGTATGCTCCGGTCCCGGTTCCAATGGAGAGACAATTTTCAGAGTACGCCCTTCATATGTCCCCATAAACCAATTCGGGGCATCTGTTTCTCCGACTGCTTGATGGAACGTTGGCAAATCAGGATATATTTCAATAACTACCTTTTGTGATGGATGATGTTTATATTTGGTCGACACTTGTTCAACACTATTGTTGAGCTCATCGAACAAATCCTGATGCACTTTCTTCGTATGATCATTCGTATCTTGGTTATCACCTTTATTTACAATGGAAATCAGGTCTTGAATAGACATGATGGCAATATCCCCCCACTCTTTCAGTTCTTTTCTTAATTTCTCCAAAGCCCGGTACAGTCTGTTCTTTACTGCGCTTTCCCGTCGTCCAATTATCTTGGATATTTCGGGCAAGGTGCAGTCAACGAAAAAGCGTAATGCAATAATTTCCTGATCAATCTCATCCAGCTTTTGTAACGCAGAGCCAATATCAATTCGAATATCAACATGTTTCGTAAATTCAAGAGAGATCGATTGCGATTCATAATCTGTAAAATCATAAGGAGATTCTTTTTGTCTCGATAACCTGCGATATTCGTTCTTCACCGTGTTCTGAGCAATCTTAAAGATCCAGGTGAATAAATTTGAGCTCCCTTTAAAATTGTGAATATTTTCGACTGCTTTCAAAAATACCTGTTGGGTCAAATCATCTGCAACCACTGGATTCAATTTCAGTGAGAAGTATTTGCTGATTCGTTGACGATATTGCTCATACGTGTTCTCAAAGATGGTGATGCTGTCCTGTTCATCCGGATAAACAGGTTTCGTGTCATGAGCTCCTGACATGGTGGGGAACCTCCTCTTGATTTACATTTAATTAGACACCGGAGGAAGCAAAAAAGCCACGCATGAGAAAAAATAATTTTTGACTACCCACCTCTTTGATATGAATTCTGCTAACTTATGAAGTTGAAAAACAAACAAAGGCAGCCGATCACACTGACCGGCTACCTTTGTTCTTTATTGAAACATAAATTTTAATTCTTGCTTATTTCAGCGGGATGAAGCTTTTAATTGAGTCTGCATGAAGACCAGTTCCTCAGCCAATTTTTCCAGCCGACTTATTGCTTCAGTATCTTTAATGTTATTCTCAGCATCAAAATGATCACTATTCAGATATACGTAGCTTGGGGCAACATAGGAGCGGAAAAAGCCGGCAATCGGTTTTAATTGATTTTCCACTACCAAATAATGCTGATAGGTGCCCCCAGTTGCTATAAAACCCATTACTTTATTGTAAATGCTCTGCACAGGCAATAGGTCGAATACATTCTTTAGTACACCTGTCAGAGAGGATTGATAAATGGGTGTGCCGATCACGTAAAAGTCAGCATCAATCAATTTTTGAACAACCAACTGGGTGTCTTCATTATAATCCTCCAACTTGCGGCCATCACAAAATTCGATCCCTTTATAATCTCTTAGGTCTATGAGCTCCACTTCAATTTCGGGATGATTATTTTTCACGAATTGGAGCACAGCATCCACACCCACTGGTGTCTTTGATCCAATCAGTGACCCGGACAATCCGATTAATTTCACAACATTAACCTCCAATGATTTCTTCTTCATTATGAAACTATGCCATGGTTTCCAACGCACATTCCTTCATCACATGAAGCATTCTGCACTAAGGAGAACCAGAATATAGACGACAACACTTAGCTCACTGTTTATAGCAGCCTACTCCCCCAAAATAATGACTTCTGTCTCCAATTCAATATTAAATTGATCACGTACTGTTTTTTTAATTAATTTGATTAATTCCAAATAATCCTCAGCAGTGGCGTCATCTGCATTAATGATAAAACCTGCATGCTTCTTGGAAATTTCCGCTCCCCCAATGCGAGTGCCTTGTAACTTACACTCTTGAATGAGTTTTCCAACATACTGTCCCTCTGGACGTTTGAATACACTTCCGCAAGAGGGAAATTCAAGCGGTTGTTTGGATTCCCGTTTAAACGTTAAATCCTGCATGGTACTGGAGATAACATCCTTGTTCCCTGGTTTAAGCTTAAACTCGACTTCAAGTATGATGTATTGATCCGTTCGGAAGATGCTGTTTCGATAGCCAAGCTGCATGTCATCTCGGACCATGTTAAGCAACTCTCCATTTTTAGTAACCACTAGCGCTCGCTCAACGACCTCATCCATCTGACCACCGTAAGCTCCCGCATTCATATATAAAGCGCCACCTGTACTTCCGGGTATTCCACATGCAAACTCCAGACCTGTTAAGCTGTTATGCAAAGCAGTACGTGACACATCAATAATATTGGAACCGCTCTGCGCGACAATCTTGTCACCATAGACTTTAATCTGATCGAATTGACTCAGAGAGAGCGTTATTCCACGCACACCTTGATCTTTAATGATGACATTTGATCCTTTTCCAAGAACCGTCAGAGGTATTTGATGTGTTTTTGCAATGTTAACCGTGTTAACAATTTCTTCTTTCGTTGTAGGATGGATAAGTATGTCTGCTTTACCACCAAGTTTTATATACGTGTGGTCTTTTAATGGTTCATTCCATTTTAATTTTTCCAAAGGTATTTGATTTTCAAAAATATCCATGACATTCTCTCCCTGAGTTGAAAAGACATGATTACACGAGCGCCGAATAGAAAGCTCCTTCATTGTATGTTTAATATGAGATATTGGTTGATATTATTCCGTGATCCTGACAATTAATCACATTTTCTGACCTCACCACGATAATTCGCCATCCGGAAGCTGGCCCCGCATCCGCATGAAACTTTTGCATTAGGGTTATTCATGGTGAATCCCCCTAACATTCCACTTTCTTCGTAATCAATTTCCAGTCCATCAATATATGGAACCGTATTGGTGTGAACCAAAATACGAAACACACCTTTATCTAATAAGATATCCCCTTCTGCTTGCTGTTCATCTACGATTAGGGTATAGGATAGTCCACTGCATCCTCCCTCATCCACCCCTACCCGAAGGAAAGATTTCTGTGTATCCGCACTTGCCAGGATTTCAACGATTTTTTCTGCTGCTGCTTCACTGACCTGAATCATTGTTATACCTCCTTGGAGCGTATTTTTTGGCTAGCTTATTATATTTTGAAAGCAGCCCATTAAAATCTTAATGATTTCTTCAGGACTCGTATATGCATTAAAATAACGACAACCTGCTGATTGCAAATGAATAGGAATATCCATAAGTTCCAGCGATCCGCTGTACAATATCACTGGATATTTCTCGGGAAATTGTTCTATAAGCAGCTCGATATTGTCCACATTCATATCTATGATGATCACAGAATTATCCGGAAGTTGATCCATGTTACCGATCACATTACGAGTAACGTCCAATACATGTAAAGACGGCTCGGTTTGAATCAACAAACTTAAACTTTTAACAATGTGATGCGTATCGGATAGGATTAACACATGGTTCATTCAGAAAACCTCCGGATAAAATGATGGCAATCTCAGGATATTCCTTTGGGTTAATTCATGTTTGTAGTAAACCATTCCATCAAACAGGGTATGAAAGCAGCTAGAGCAGCCCCTTTGGGTGTAAGTTCATACATGATTTGTATGGGATGTGTTAGGACTTTTCTCTTCACCAACTGATCATTCTGAAGATCTTTTAATCGTTTGGAGAGGATCGTTTCTGAGATGGAAGGCACATGTTCGTAAATTTCGCTGAATTTTTTAGGACCTTGCGAAAGAGTACATAGGATATGGATCGTCCATTTCGTTCCGATAATACGATAGGCTGTGAAAAGTTTCTCGGTATCCGAAGTCAGCATCGCATGAACACACCTTCCTTGGCTTACCCCCGTTTATTTGTTTTTCAATCCCAACGATCGCAGCCCCATTTTTATTTGTCCTGTTTCTGGTGCAATCCGAGTACTGGCAATCAAGCTCAATACGATCAACACCAGATGAAAACCCAACGTTACGATTAATCCTGATTGCAATGACATCCCGCCAGCTTGACACACCACCAGGATGGAACCGCCGATCCCGATGACTACGCCTGGTGTAAACGAATCTGCAAATTGCAGATTTGCCGAAGTTTTGCCAACGCCGCCCTCTCCTGTTTGGGAAAACGCCACAACACCGCTAATCGGATGCGCTAATCCAATGCCTATTCCAGCTATGATCTGACCTATAACCGCTACAGTAACGGTCACAACAGGAACCCAAAATACGATGGTGATTCCGATGGCAAGCAGGAGTACACCAATAATAATTCGTGTATGACGTCCACGACCCTGATCTGCCGAGTCCCAAAGCCCTTGCAAATAAGCAATGACACACCAGCTCAGTGCAGCGCTTGCTACAATTAATCCGGCCTGAGAAGGTGTAATGCCTTTCACCTCAATTAAAGCCAATACCAAGAAATTTTGTGTACTGGTATAAGCAGCGAAGAACAGTCCACGCGTAGCGAGTATAGCGGGCATACCTCTTCGCAAAACAAGGGTTCCCGCCGGCAGCAGTTTGCGCAGTGGGTATACCATCAGTACTCCCCCGATGAGGACAATAACAAATCCAATAATTGACGGAAGCTTGCCAAGTCCCACTAATAAAGTCCCTGTACCTATCGTTAATAGCAGCGCCATCCATGTAGCGGCAGATCCATTCTCCCCTTGTACAGGCTGTGATTTTAACTTTGTAAACGCAGGTAAGCTAAGAAGTGCTGAAACCAACAGGATCGGTAGAATCCCCCAGAACACAAAGCGCCATGACCACTGATCTGCAATAAGGCCTGCAATGTATGGACCGAGCATGGACGGAAGAACATAGGCTGTACCGAATGCTCCCAGTATTTTGGCACGTAATTCGTCCGGATAACTTAAGGAAATGGCCGTGTATACGCAAGTCATCATAGCCCCGGCCCCCAAACCCTGCATGGCCCGTGAGGCGATCATGGTATACATATCTCCTGCAGTTGCGGCAGCGACCAGCCCAACAATAAACAAAAGAAGTGCTAGCGTAAAGGGTATTGCGGGTCCCCTCCTATCAATAATCCGACCAACAACCAAGGTTCCGATAATCTGTGCAAGCAGATATGTACTGAATATCCAGCCGAACAGGTTAAGACCGTTCAGGTCTCCAGCAATGGAAGGTGCAATCGTCGTTACCGACAAACCTTCAAATCCAACAGCCATCACTGACAATATAATTCCTATGGATAATGCAAAATAACGCGGACTGAAGATACTTTGAGAATGGGACGACATGATATGTGACCTCCAAGAGATTTTTATGTATACACCGTATCCGGATACTTAGTAAACATTATACTTTACAAAGTTTAAACTACAGTTCACTTTTGACTTTGTCAATGTTTTTGTTTAAAATGTATGAAATAATGAAGATCCAGTTGCTTAAAAAGGAGGTTCACCATGAGCCGGGATCAAACGAAAAAGGATGCCTCAACCAGTACCCGAAAAGCAATCATTAACCTGCTTAAGCATCAAGGTGGAATGGATGTGGTTGCACTCTCCTCCCAATTTGCGTTATCTGGCATGGCCATCAGGCAGCACTTAAATGCACTGAAAGAAGAAGGATTGGTTACTTTCGAAGAAGAGGCTCGTCCTATGGGCCGACCAACCAAACTATGGAGATTAACCCCCGCTGCTGATCGTTTTTTCCCTAGTGGCTATTCGGAGTTATCCGTCAGTCTGATCAATTCCATGAAAGAAGCTTTCGGAAATGAAGGGCTGGACAAGCTGCTCAGTGTGCGGAATAAAAACATGCAAGATCAATATCTTCAATACATTGGTGATGCATGCGGCGTGAAGGAAAGGCTTGAAAAACTTGCTGAAATTCGAACAAATGAAGGATATATGGCTGAGGTCAAGGATCAAGGCGATGGTAGCCTCTTATTTATAGAGAAGCATTGTCCAATCTGTGAAGCTGCAGCAGTATGTACCGGGTTATGTAAGAATGAATTGCATTTATTCAAAACAGTTCTTGGAGATCAAGTTCATATTGAACGGGGAGAGTATATTTTGGCTGGAGGAAGAAACTGCATATATACGGTTAGAGAACATCATTCGTGATTACCTTCGGTATAGATTCGCATGGAGGATGCAATCGTATTGGTAAACCAGTATATCGAGATATTCGTGAGGATATGATCAAATGCCGTGAAAACATTCAGTGAGCTTGTTATAAAATCAATCTCTGTATCAGATAACGAATTGGATTTGATTCATTAAGATTATCGATATTTGGAAACAAAAAAAGAACCTTGAGCTCAGCTCATGGTTCTTTTCGTTCAGTTGTATAGTAAGTTTAGAAGATGGTAGGCACCATTCCCCCATCCATACGAATTGGAGAACCTTTGAATGCCGATGCATAAGGACTGCATACAAATGTAGCCAATCTGCCTATCTCATTAGGCTTGATAAATCGTTGAATTTCGGATTGAGGCAGGTTTTTCCGCATAAAATCCTTCTCTTTTTCTAAAAAAGTCATCGATTCATCAGGGTAGATGCTCTCTATGATATGTTGCACATTTTCAGTGAGGGTTGGTCCCGGCATGATTGTATTGACGGTAACTTCTGTTCCTACCGTTAATTTCGATAAACTTTTGGACAACGATAATAACATGGATTTGGTCATGCAATACTGAGGCATTTGTCCTGAAGGCATGATGGCTTCTTCACTCGCAATAAAGATAATGCGGCCATAATTATTTTGCAACATTTTAGGCATATAAAATTTGGACAATGCATTTGCAACCAGCACATTCGTACGGAAGTATTTCTCCCAAATCTCATCGCTGATATCTTCATATTGCATCATTTCATATATCCCCATATTGTTCACCAGGATATCAATTTGGGGGTGTTTTTCAAATAAGGCTTCTCTTTGACCAATGTCCACCAGATCAACTGTAGCTTTTTGAGGTGAGGTAGCGGGAAAATCGGACTTTATTTCATGAACCGTGCGCTCAACCTCTGCATCATTTCGTCCATTGATGATTACATTAACCCCTTCTTGGGCAAGTTCAATCGCAATGGCTTTCCCTATCCCTTTCGTCGATCCTGTAACCAAAGCTGTTTTACCGTATAAACCCATATCCATATCACACTACTCCTTTTATTTTCTTGTAGCGGCAAGCTGATTCGTTTTCGTGTTAAAAACAGTCTTGTGCTCCGGATAGGATTTATATTACCTTGTCTACATTGTCCAGTAACTAGCGTGTTACGCCAAAGTTCTTGCATAACACGCCAAATGATACAAAGCACTTAATTAATGAAGAGTTGTTGATGCTGAGGGTCCTTCGGATCGTGAATTCGTGCCTAAATATTCCGTACGCCAATTCGTTGGCGTATCCCCTTCCCATGAACGAAAGGCACGATAGAACGAGTTCTGGTCCTCATATCCAATTAAGAAAGCCACTTCTTTAATGTCCAGTCTAGGGTCTGCCAAGTAGGCTCGTGCCTGCTCATGTCTGGCTTGTGTCAATAGATGCTTGAAACTTGTATTCTCTTCTGTAAGTCGGCGCTGCAAGGTCCGATCGCTCATACCCAATTCCTTGGCAACGACCTGAATGTCAGGGCGACCTCCTGTGAGACTGCGTTTCATAATCCATTTGACCATCTCTGTAATAGAACGACTGCCCTGCTGTTCATCCAGCGATCGGTCCAGGGCGGGAGTAAGGATCTCCAGTAACTCTTCGTTGTATGAAAGAAACGAACGGTCCAAATCTTTACGATGTAAGGTGAGCCGATTACATGTTGCACCAATTCGAATTGGGCAGCCAAAATAAGTCTCAAGGGTGTGAACATCGCCCATGGTATGCGAAAATTCGACAAGCCGAGCGGTCAAAGGTTGACCTGTTCCCCGGCGCCCAAGTTCGAGGAGAAATGCCAATGTGACTCCAACCAGCAATGACGGACCTGGTTGTTCGTTAGTTAACCATTCCAGTTCAATTGAACAATCATCGCCTTCCTCAGTAATACGTAAGCTTTCAGGGGGACAAAGTTGTTTGTACCGAGCCATTCGGTGTAATGCATCACGGTAGTCACGCGCATGATAGGTTGCTAATACACTTGGCGGGTATTTCCCTGTTTCAAAGACGGTTGCAAGCTTGATGATTGCTTCGGCCGTGTCACCGACGAGATCGGAATATGCCTGCCAGATCGCAAAATATTGAGCGGTCGTGACGGCTGGTTCAGTTATAATCGTGAGCGGCAGTTGTGCATTGCGGGCTACATCGTGGGCGGCAATCCCTAATTGATGCAAGCCTGTCCAAAACCCTGCCGGGAATTTAATACGCTCAGAGGTGTGGGATTTCATAAATACCTTCCTTCTGGGATTCTTTGCTCAATGATTCATCCACTGTACAGGGACTCTGATTCTTTTGCAATGTCTCCAATATTTTCTGGTCCCCAGAATAAAACAAGAAACCAATGCGGGAACGTTCCGCATTGGTTTCGAAGAAATTAGGTTTAGTGTTATTTCGATTGTTCAAGAAGACCAATAATAAGTGTAACTGCTTCAGCACGGGTAGCTGTCTGCATCGGAGCAAATCGATTGCCACCTACACCGCCCACCAGACCTGCTTCCACGGCAGAAGCTACATAGGATACTGCCCATGCCGGGACATCCTTTGCATCTTTGAAATCCAGCTTCGCATTGGCATTCATTTGGATTCCGCCAGCACGTGCAATCATGGTTACCATCTCTGCCCGGCTAAGCGTCTTGCCAGGGCCGAACGAGCCATTTTCGTAACCATTGACAATGCCAGCGGACGCAGCTGCTGTAATATACGGCTTCGCCCAAGAAGGAATCTTGTTATCATCCGTATAGTGAATACTCTCGCTTACGGTATTCAGATTCAGGGCACGGCCCAGCATCGTAATGAACTCGGCACGTGTGACTTTCTGATTCGGACGGAAGGTCTGATCCCCATAACCATTGACGAATCCAGCCGCCAGGGCTTTATCAATTGCAGATTTTGCCCAGTGTCCAGCTGTATCTTTCAACGCTGGCGCTGTGCCTCCGTTTCCGTTATTGCCTGATCCAGTATCCGGTTTGTTGCCGGAATCAGTTCCGCTACCACTACCGCTGTTCGAACCGTTTCCGGTTGTTGTATCGCCACCGGTTCCTGAAGAGCCATTACTGCTGCCGGAACCGTTACCTGAGCCTGAACCGGAGCCGGGATTCGATGTTCCCGGGTTGGACGTTCCCGGGTTGGACGTTCCTGGTCCCGGATTTGATGGTTCTGTCTTCTTCACAATACCGAACTGATCAATAATGAACGGGGCTGCTCCGTTCAGATTTTGGTCAATTTCATACGTTACAGCTGTCAGTTTGCTGCCGTCAATCGTAATGCCTACAAAATTCTGCACCTGACTGCGCATTGGTCGACGGTTGTCATTCGGATCAGGGCCATATTTGGCTGCATGATTCTCTTCTGCACGTTCAAAAAGATTGTAATAAGCATCACCAAGACTTGTGCTCGGATTTTTATAATACACTTTTGGACCAGCTGTTGCCGGAATCAGATAGATCGTGCCATCCGGATTCACAGAGTACTCGATTTTCTGTCCATTTTGCATCTCCGTGATCATTTCTGGCTGACGCGCTTTCCCCTGCTGATCAATCGGTTTTGTGCGGGCATAGATGTGATCATGTCCCTGGAGTACAAAATCGATGCCAAGCTCCGCCATGATCGGTGCAATCTTGGTACGTACACCGTTTGCTCCCATGATGTCCGAATCCGTTGCGTGATTTGACGTCGTGTACGGCCCTTTGTGAATGTTAACGATTATCCACTGGGATCCATTCTTCTTGGCAGCCTGAACATCTTTCTTCAGCCACTCGACTTGCTCTAAAGAGAAGTTGTCATACTCGTCCGAATCCTCATTGGAGTTCAACACAACAAAATGCGCATTGCTGTAATTATAAGAATAGTAAGCTCCCGTCTCCGTAGCGGAATTCACCGGTGACTGAATATTAAAATGATCGATAAATGCATAATTTTTGTCCTCGTGGTTCCCTGCGGACGGAACGATGGTTGTATTTAAGAGGCTTTCTTGCGAATGCCCTAGCAGCCAGTTCCACTGTTCCTCTTTCACTCCATTATCGACGATATCCCCGTTATGAACGACAAATTGTGCATCTGGTACTGTAGCCAATGCTTTGGCCAATGTCTCAGAGGATAGAATTGCCTCATCCTCTTCCTTCGCTTGTGTATCCGCCAGATCAATGAAAGTGAATTTTCCATTTTCCGGTGCTGTACGGAAGGTACCTGTCTCGCTCCATACTTGCTGAGAAGCATCGCCTACACGGAAATAATAGGTCTTATTAGCTTTCAGATCTGTCACTTCTGCTTTGTGCATCAGTTCTGTAGGAGCATTAGCAGGTTTTGCAGAGCGCCCTTGAACCAATTTGGCTTGCGTGAAATCAGGTGTTGCAGCTGTTTTCTCTACAACCTGAAGGTTGCTATTCGTTACTTGATCGGAAGTGTACCACGTGAAGCCTTTGCTCTTGGTAGGATCTCCATGGAACGTTACCGTTACCTTGTTTACCTGTTCTGGAACAGGAACTGTATCCGATTCCTTGATGATTCCGAACGTATCCACAATAAATGGCTCAGCATTATTTTTATTTTGGTCAATCTCATAGGTTATGGCGGACAGCTTCTCTCCATCAATGGTCAATGAAACGAAGTTCTGCACATGACCTCTGGCCAAACTTGTAGTGTCTCCATATTGCCGTGCGTGGTTTTCCTCCGCACGCTCGAACAAGCTGAAGTACGCTTCACCCAGCGCCGGTTTTACGTTTTTGAAATATACTTTGGCCCCGGCAGTAGCAGGAATCATATAAATGGTTCCATCCGGTCTAACCGCGTACTCGATGCTCTGCCCATTGAAGGTCTCCGTTATTTTGGACACTTCTTCAGCCGTGCCATCGCTCTTGATCGGTTTCGTCCGTGCATAGATATGGTCATGTCCCTGAAGGACCAGATCAATCCCCAGTTCGTTCATGAGCGGGGCGATTTTTTTTCGTTCCCCGTTTGCACCAATAATGTCGCTATCGGTAGCGTGATTCGATGTCGTGTATGGACCTTTATGAATGTTAACGATAATCCACTTGGCTCCTGCGGCTTTTGCTTCCGCTACATCCTGCTTCATCCATGCGACTTGCTCATTCGAGAAGTTGGCGTACTCCGTTGAATTCTCGTTGGAGTTCAATACGATAAAATGGGCTTTGCTGTAATTATAAGAATAATATGCGCCTGTTTCCGTTGCAGCACCGACTGGCTGCTTCACATTAAAATGCTCGTAGAACGCATAATTTTGATTCTCATGATTGCCAGCAGATGGTGCAATGGTCGTGTTCATGAGACTGACTTGCGAATGACCAAGCAGCCAATTCCATTCTTGTTCTGAAGTACCATTCTCTACAACGTCTCCGTTATGGACAACGAATTCAGCATTTGGAACCGTTGCGAGTGCTTTGGACAGAGTTGATCCGGACAGGATCGCCTCATCCTCTTCCTTCGCTTGTGTATCCGTCAGGTCGATAAAGGTAAACGCTCCGTCAACCGGAGCCGTTTTGAACGTTCCAACTTCACTCCATAGGCCCAGATCCTGATCACCAACACGGAAAGAATAAGAAGTGTCAGGGGAAAGGCCTGTCGCTTCCGCCTTATGCACCATTTCTCCAGGGGAGTTGGAAGCTACGGTTGCACGTCCACTGAAGCTTTGGGCCTGACTGAAGTCGGCAACGCCTCCCAGGTTCGGCACCACTTGAACAGTGCTCTGTGCAGATGCAAGAGGCGTATACCAAGTGAAGCCTTTGCTACTTGTTGCATCCCCATAGAAGGTAACCGTAACTTTGCTGATATCCAGCGATGGCGCGTTAGCCAAGGCTTTAAGTTCCATGTCAAAATACAGGTCCGAGCTGCTGTCGCTCTGTTGATGTACTTCGACCGCAATTTCGTTTGAGCCATCACGTAAATTGGCTTTCATCGGCGCAGTGAGGTCAATATCCTCATACATTACCGGCAAATCCTTACCAGAAGTTGCTTTGGTAGAGTACTCAATCTCGCCGTCCGGCATGCCAAAACGAATGACTTCCACACCATTCACATAGATCACTGCACCGTCATCAATACCGAATGTGCCGAGAATTTGACCATAATCGTCAATTCGGTCCTTGTTAACGGTAAGGTTTGTCCGAAAATAGGTTGTACGGGGTTTGAATTTTTTGTCCAGACCGTAACTGACTTCCGTTTGAAGAGGTCCAAAATAGGAAGTGCTTACGCCATTACCATTGTCTTTATAACCGAATGGAGCTAGTCCCGAATTCCAGGACGAATCATCGTATGAAGCACGCCAATCCGATTGCAGATCCTGTCCCTGATCGAAATAATTCCAATTGGCATTACGCTGTAATAGCATCTCAGGCTCCGACAATGATGCGGCTTGGGCTGAATTAACTCCCCCAAATCCCGCAAGCCATCCGAATACCAAAGCAATCGATAACAGGATGGATAACACTTTTTTGTAGAGGTGACTGATCATAATTCTCTCCTTTGTATGTATGATTGGTTGGCTTATGTAAATCCAAACAGGCCTAGCATAACAAGGGAAGATCAGCATCCGGTTAGCGGGAAGTAAAACTTATGTAAACTCTTACATTTATTAAACTTATAATTTCGATAACATTTCAAGTTAACATAATAATTAATATGGTTTTCACTCCTATTTAGATAAAATATACTCACTATTTTTAAAGTTTGATGAATTGGCTTTTAGGAAGTAGACTAATGAGGACAGACTATACAAAAGTTAACATGTTCTGGGAAAGGGGATTCGTAATGTCATCCAGTGTCATTGACATGCTGCAGCTTGAATACCAGCGTTTTTCAGCAAAAGAAAAGGAAATCGCTGATTATGTGATGCGCAATAAATCATCCATTAATAACATTAATATTAGGGATTTGGCTGCTTACACCAATGCCTCCATGTCGACCATTACTCGATTTTGTAAAAAAGTAGGTTGTTCTACATTTGTAGATTTTAAAATTCGGCTTAACCGTGAAGTGGATCAACCCCGCAATCAAACGGATTTCTTTATAAGAACACAGCAGATCCACAATGATATCATTAACGCAACCGCAGAAATGCTGGATACCGACAGGATTGAACAAGTGGTCCAGTACATAAAAAAAGCACGCAAAATCTATGTTTATGGTTTGGGAAGTTCAGGTTTATCTGCACTGGAGTTCAAATACAGACTAATGCGGATGGATATCGTCATTGATGCGGTGACGGATTCGCACATGATGATCATGAGCGCTTCCCTTTTGGGTGAAGATGATCTGGTCATTGGTTTATCCAATTCAGGACGAACACTGGAAGTCAGTGATGCATTAAATGCCGCCAAAAAAAGAGGAAGCAAAGTTGTTGGAATTACTAATTTTGATCACACACCGCTGTCTGAAGTCTCGGATTTATGCATTTTCACACCCGATATCGGGCGAACCGGAGATGTACACTTCATCAACAGCCAATTGGCTATCATTTACATCCTGGATGTGATTTCTCTTCTATTACTTGAAGATGAACATTTACTCCTTGCGCGGCAGCAAACGTTAAAAGCTCTTTATTCAGCTGAATAAACAAACAGCCAACTTGATTCGTTGGCTGTTTGTTTATTTCTCTTTTTTTATTGGACAGAAGGAGAAGACTGCTTCAATTTTGCAATTTCAGAGACAAAACGTTCCGTAATTTGTTGCGGGCGGGTAATGGCTCCTCCCACAACTACACAATAGACTCCAGCTTCCAGACACGTTGCCGCCATCTCCGGTGTCATGATATTCCCTTCCGCAACAACAGGCGTTTGTACGCTAGATAAAATTTCCCTCAAGGCTGCAAATTGATTATCGTACAGTTTAAGCCCTGCTGTCTCCTCTGTATATCCAACCAATGTAGAAGAGATCAGGTCAAAACCAAGTCGTTCTGCATTAATGGCTTCCTCTTTGGTTGAAATATCCCCCATTAATAGAAGTTGAGGATGTTTGGTGCGGATTTCCTTTACGAATTCATCCAGTGTTTTACCGTCCGGTCGCGCACGCAAAGTGGCATCAATTGCAACAATCTCTGCATGAACCTCGGCAAGCTCATCCACTTCCAAGATCGTTGGAGTAATGAATACCGGATTGGTTCCGTAGTTTCTTTTTACAATACCTATGACGGGAAGATCAACTTGCTCCTTGATCTCTTTCACATCTGCCGCCGTATTCGCACGAATACCGATGGCTCCCCCCTCTTTTGCTGCGACTGCCATGCGTCCCATGATCAGCGAACTATGAAGTGGCTCATGCTCCAAAGCCTGACATGATACAACGAGACCACCTTGTAAACCTAAGTTATCTAATTTATCTAAATTCATTGCAATTACTCCGTTTCCATAATTTCTTCGATTTCATTTTTGATCACCGTAACCTGAGGGCCATAAATAACCTGCACTCCGTTACCGACAAGTACTACCCCTTTGGCTCCTGTAGCTGTAAGCGCATCCTTTTGAACTTTCTCGATATCCTTCACAGATACGCGAAGCCGTGTTGCACAGCAATCCAATTCATTAATGTTGTCTGCACCGCCAAGTCCATTCAGGATAGCAATGGAGCGTTCTTCACCCTTCGCTGATGCGGGTGTACTGGAGGGCTGACTTTGCGTTTTGGTGTCTGGCTCCGATGTTACCTCTTCCTCACGTCCCGAAGTTTTTAAATTGAGCTTCACGATCAAGATTCGGAAGGTGAAGTAATAAAGGCAGAACCAGACCACACCGATGATGGGAACGATAATCCAGTTCGTTTTGGCATTACCCTGAAGTACCCCGAATAAGATAAAGTCGATTAAACCACCTGAAAAAGTCTGACCGATGGTAATCTCAAAAATATGTGAAAGCATAAATGCCAAACCATCAAATACGGCGTGAATGACATACAGGATTGGAGCAACAAACAGAAATGAGAATTCCAGAGGCTCCGTAATTCCTGTCAGGAACGAAGTGAGCGCCGCAGACAACATCAATCCGCCAACCACTTTCTTACGTTCTGGCTTGGCCGTGTGATAAATAGCGAGCGCCGCACCGAGCAGACCAAACATCATCGTGATGAAACGACCTGACATAAATCGGGATGTACCCGAGAAGAATTTCTCGGTTGCAGGATCTCCCAGTTGAGCAAAGAAAATATTCTGTGTCCCTTCGTAAACTTTTCCCGCAACTTCCATTGTTCCGCCAAC
This sequence comes from Paenibacillus sp. BIC5C1, assembly GCF_032399705.1. Classification (NCBI taxonomy): domain Bacteria; kingdom Bacillati; phylum Bacillota; class Bacilli; order Caryophanales; family Paenibacillaceae; genus Paenibacillus; species Paenibacillus sp. BIC5C1. The sequence continues at coordinate 3,329,594 of NZ_CP135922.1, read as the reverse complement.
TCCCGTCTGCCAGAAAGGCAGATAAAAGATGTGGTGCAACCCAAGTGGACCCAGCATCCGTAAAATAAATCCGTACAACAATGTTCCGATATACCCAGTTCTATCGACCAAACCTCCAAGCTGCGTTATGCCAAGCTGGATCGTTGGCCAGATCAGGAACAAAGCAATACCAATAAAGATGGCCGCAAAAGATGAAACGATAGGAATGAAACGTGAACCTCCAAAGAATCCTAAGAATTGAGGAAGTTCTATTTTGTTGTACCGATTATGAAGCCATGCGGTAACCAATCCGACAACGATCCCTCCGAGTACACCGGTTTGCAAGGTCTGGATTCCAAGTACCATACCTTGACCGGCACTAGCCAAATGATCTGCCGCAAGTTTACCCGAATTGACAAGCATCGCATTGATCGATGCATTCATGACCAGATAGGCAAGTCCAGCTGCCAAACCCGCTGTACCTTTGTCCGCCCTGGCGAGTCCGACGGCTACACCAATGGCAAAGATCAAAGCCAGATTATCAAATACAATACTTCCTGCACTGCTCATCACCGTAAACACTTGCTGCAGCCACGTGATCTGCAAAAATGGATACGAGTTAATCGTATTGGCGTTGGACAAGGCCCCTCCAATCCCCAGTAATAGACCCGCCGCTGGTAAAACAGCAATAGGAAGCATGAACGATTTACCAAACTTCTGAGCCTTCTCAAAATATTGTTTCACAGTGATCCACCTCTCTAAAACTATTTTCATTTACATAATAATTATGAAAATGGTTTTCGTCAATACAATTTTAAATCGCTTTCATTACGTGTGAGGTCTAATCATTTGAGGAATAACCCGGTTCAAATATAATTATTTCCAGCACATCAAAGCTCAGTCATGTTGGTTCAATGCAAAAAAAGCCGACAGTATGGCGACTTTATTGCGTTCATATTCTTCCCCGGCGAATCCAAAACCTAAACCTGAATCGTGTATTATTTTAAATTTTAGTTACAAGTTTTACCTGCCCATTTATGCCTGAAGGTAGTGATGACTTTCCGTAAATATTCTCCAGTGTATTGGCCACATGAATGTCGATTACATTATTACCTCGCACCATGTAAGGTGTGACGTTCCAATGGTAGGGTGGCCATAACCGGATGCCAACTCTCTCCCCATTCACATACAGGCAAGCCGTCTCTCTAATCTCTTCCGCTTCCAGCCAAATTTCATTTTCCGGACTCAAGCTGACATCAGACAAATCCACTTGCTGCGAGTACACTCCCGCTCCTGAATAGAAAGGATAACCTTCAACATTCCAAACCCCGGTCATTTGTTCAGGTTCAACGGTTAATGTAGTCTGATTTTGTATAGCAAATGAACCAATCAGATAAGCAGGAAAGGAAATGGCCGGCATAGGTTCCAGCAATGAAACCGTGAGAACTTCAAGCACATTCTCGCCTATCACCAGATGTTGGGTAATATCCACACCAGCGTAATGAGTATCTTGCCACAGTGAAGGCCGAAGTGCTTTCATCCGCACTCCATTCACAAAGATTTCAACATTACGTCTGCGTTGGAGGAAGCCAATATGGGATGGGATTTTTTGCTCGATATCGTCAAGGATTAGCTCAATCGTGAAGATCTGCTCATTTCCAGATTCGTTTAAATGAACTGCATCTTGCTGTGACTTCATAAGCTCGATCCATTCTTCAGTTACGACAAATGTTGTCCGGTACGTGTTGACTTGGCCTGGCATTGTTGCATTCATTCTGGACTGGCGGTCATTCAATGTAACCTGCCATTGATCCAATACAAGTACATTGGGTTCGAGAGTCTGAAACTGCCAATGATCACCCAGTACCCACACATCGGCGGCATCTTGCACTTTATGATTTATAGGCTCTTGCGCGTTGGGAAGAGTCGTCTCTTCCGTAAAAAGTGAATCAGGTACATGATCCTGTCTAACGGATAGAACCCGGAGCTCACCCGGTACAAATGTTAGAACAGCATCATCTCTCAACTGATTCATGCTCCCGTTTTCCAAGTTCCATTCTTCCATCTGTTCTTCAATGTGTTCTTTTACAGGGTTCTGATGGAGTTGAATAGTCACGGGCTGCTCCGACCAGTTCATCAGCCATATATGCACATGATCTTCAAATTTGCGTTCGATGGTAATGAGATCCTCGGTGTTTCCTTCGATCTGTTTCCAGGCAATCGCCGGGGATGATGTCGTTAACTCTCTTAACCGAACACAAAAGTTCATAAGTGTGTCGTTATGAGCGGTGTTTTTCATGGAATAGAATAAGCTGTACCCTTTGCCAATCGCTTGTAATTTCCCATACTGATGATCGGAGCCATATAGTTCGTTCATATACTTCCGTAATTCCGGATCTTGGCGCTGTCGCTCACTATCACAAGGAATTGCCCCCACCGCAATAAGCGTTCCACCGCGGTTTACAAAGGTAACAAGCTGTTTTGCGATGTCTATCGACATGACCGTAATTTCTGGCAATATCAAAATCGAATATTCATTTCGTTCTCCGTTAAACTGATATCCTCCAGCATCAGTAATCTTGGCCTCTCTGAGCTGACACTCATCCACATAATCGTAATCAATAGAGCTGCGCAGCATGCGGTCTGACAATAACGAAAACAGTTGATCCGCAGCTGGATGCTGGTTCGATTCACCGGATAAAAACATATGCTCATATACCGTTTGGATGGGTGATAACAGAAGTACTTCAGGTGTACGCTTCGTGAAAGTACCCAGTACACTCAACCGACCAAGATAATCGGCAAAAGTCCGATAATGCGGCCAATGCGGTGCATGCTTGAATTCGGTAGGTGGAAAGTCTGTTTTCCGATACCCTGCAAATGAATAGTAGAATGCATGCGGGATAAACAGATTAACACCCAGAAATGCCATAAAATTGGCATCAAGCCGCCTTTGTCGCATGGCATAAGCATGACCGCTTGCACCAAATGACTCGCAAATAACTCTTTTTTTCCCGTCCAACTGTGCGACAGACGCGGCCGTCTTTACGGATACGATTCGATGTGGATTCTCCTTTGTACCTATCCCATGTGTCAGGTAGTCCACACCCGCATAATGGAACTGCTGTAATACGCGGGTTTGATTACCCTGTGACCGAGCCTGCCCCCAGACGGGTTCTTCCAGCGTATGGCCGATGTACAGCAAGCTGTGTGATTCACACCACGAACGAATAGCTTCATGATAACCTTCTACATACCAACGGGTAATCGTATCATAATAGTCCTGCCTCGCAGACCTGCTGCCGTCAGCCATACCATATAACAACGCGCCTAATCTTGGAATCAGATCATATCCGTTCTCCTGTTGATAGCGCTCCACCATCCCATGGGTCCAAGCGAACACAATACCCGGAAGAGTGGCATTCACATCCTGAACCGACGTTCGGATGGCTTCGACTCCGAAAAAACCGTCGTGGATCATGAGCCCAGGTTCATCCGTGAATACACCTTGAATGGTCACGCCGAAATGAGGCTGAAATTGCTGAAAGGGCTCGTATGCCGATTGAATGAAAGCCTGCACGGCTTCCGGGTTCAACGTGTCCAGATAATACCCTTCTGCAAACGTGATCCCTTCAGCAATTTCACAGGACCAACAGGCAAGTATAATATAATCTTCGTCGGTTTCAGGCTTCCATTTCTGTCCGCATAACGCTGTAATAACCTCAGGTTGATCATATATCAGCCATTCCCCTTCTTGCTGGATGGCACGATAAGCGAGAATTGCGATCAGTTCATTGTTAGCGTAGGAGGCAAAATCGAGAGATAACATTTCCTGCTGTGCATCGTGTAAATATCTTCGTTCCTCAACCCTCAAATATCTCATCCGATATTCGGGATACTGCCTCGTCAGCTTACCTCCCAGTGTTCCGCTCGGCCAATTGTCCTCATCATAGAGCCAGGCAACCATATCGCGCTTCTGGCACTCTTTTGTGCAGAAATCCAGCGTTTCCATGAACTCCTCTGACAGGTACGAGGCCTGCATCCCGTGACGCGCATGCAATACAACGCCGCCAACACCGGCTTCAACCATGGATTGAATTTGGTTTTCCAGCTCTGGCTTGGTAAAACTGTGGTTCAAAAACCAAAAGGGCTGTGGACGATACGTTGCCTCAGGATTCTTGAACTGCTGTTGTAATGCATGAATATCCGTAATTTTCGTTTCCACCTTCATCACCTGATCTCATCATGATTTTGATACAGATGTCTTTCTCAGCAGAGGAATGAAAAATCCACCGACAACCGATCGATTTTGAAAATTCAACTGCTTTCCGGTGATGGTGTCATACCAGTCTGTTACAGGTACACGGCTCGATGTTTCATTCATAAAGTCCCACAGAGGCGAAATTATCTGTTCGAATAGAGGCTGCGATTCGCTCATGGAGGCACACCATACGAGCCAATCGGACTTGGTGTACATCTCACGGCTATCCAGCGGTATGCCATATCGATTCTGTTTTAGCTGATAATACACCAACTCTTTGGCCGCCATTTCTTTTGGGAACAGGTTGAAGTCGAGCAGACGATCCCACACCAGATTGTATTTCATGCTCCATGACTCATCCGAGCTGTCAAAAGTTAGCTTGTAGTGATCACCTGCTGCGGCCATGGAAGACCACTCCTCTGCCATTTTTTCAGCCGCTTCACGATAAACGGCACCATCCGGCAAACCAAGCTCATCACACATATACGCATAGGCGGCAATGCCTAATATCGCTTTAATGGATAAATTGGCATTGTGCGCAAGATGTCCGGCAAAGTCGTCCGTGCACAGTTGATTGTCAGGATCCAGTCCATGTTGCAGCAAATATGAAGCCCATGTTGTGAGAAGTCCCCAGTGCTCACGGGCAAATTCCGCATCCTTCTCATAGTTGCATACCGTTGCTGCCATCAGGAGCATATTGCCACATTCCTCGATGGGCATCTGATATTCGAGTTTGTTCTCTCCGTATACCTGGCCATTGGCTTGGGGGTAAGTCCCTACGTCATGTGGAGCAAAATCAAACGTCCAATCCGTGCTCTCGGCATACCTATAGATTGGTCGCATCATACCTTTGACCAATTCGGTGTTATACCTTAGAAACAACGGAATCGACGGGTAGCTCACATCCACCGTAGCGATACAACCGTTACTAAAATTTTCCTTTGAGAAAAATAATACTTCTCCTGCTTCATCAGCAACCAATTTATGTGCAGCAATCGCTTGCCGATAGGTCAATGCCAGAATGTCTCTATATTGGTTCCCGCCTGTAGCCTGACTCTCTGCTAAGAGTTCCCGATTAAAGCGGTTGCACCGTTGCACTACCTCTTCATATTGATCCGCAGCTTTTACCAGCATCTCCTGAAATGTCACACCCTCTTTTTTCCAATACGCATTCAGCGGTTTGTGAAAATATTCAATCGCATGAATATCATCATAGGCGAGCATCAGGTAGCGGGATGCTGACTCTTCATGGATAAGACCCAGGTCCATTTCGGTTGCCATAACAGGCATATCGCCAGATATGGATTTCGGCTTGGTAGAATCATCTCCTGTCTTCAAAAGACCTGACCGGGCATACTCTTCACGCCTGGATACCGAACGGATGACTGATTGCGATTGATGGGATCGCTGAACCACCAGATACATATAACCCCAGTCGATTCTCGTATCATCGCCTGTACGTTTTAATATAGGTTGTTCCACCGTTCCCATGGACATGGCGTGTAATTGTTCATTGATTACATGAGACGCCCAGGTGACTTGCTGATCAGGAGTATGTACACACCATTCCCCTGTCACATCAAAATAGATTTTCACTTGATGGCCTTGATCATCTATCGCTCGAACATGGAACGTAACATACGTCACAGGTCTGGATAACAGCTCAAGATCATCGAGCAATAGCGGTGTGGTAAAATGAACCTCAAGTTCGATGCCTTCTCCTTCAAAAGTGTAACGGGTGGTTACTGGCTCAACAATTAGATTCGTCTGATTGAGCACGTCAGGCTCCTCAATGGTTGAATTTTCGTGAACGTCTACTTTCCCCATAAACCTTCTGATTTTGCCGTCAATGACAATCATGCCAACCATACCTTGCGTTTTGTTCGTCCAGTGTCTGGTGTGATCATCATAGAGATGGTCAGCAGCAGACCATACGCTAAAATAAGGGTCTACCGTGATCAAAGGTACGGATGGTGGTCTAAATGTCGTCATTTATTTCATCTCCTTCAATTCATTTTTTCAACGCAAACGGTACGTCCTGATAAAAGGGAAAGGCTTCGCTCGCCTTGTTAGCCAAGGCGCTGCAAAGCCTATTTGATTTCCGTGATAATTGGTATCCTAACCCTTCAACATCAGTTCGGCATTTGAACAGTTACTACTTCTTTTCCTTTCAGGTTCTCATTGGTGAACTGCATCGCTTGATCGTATCCAGTCTTCCGAAGCTGTTCCCTAAGGTCGTTAATAATGCTGAGGGCCGCTTCATCCGATTTGGCGAAAATAGCCTCCTTCCAGGCATCTCCCATCCGATCCATGGAAGGCTTCAACATTTCCCATTCCGGTGATTTGGTAATCACATCGCCCGGGTTATAGGCTGTGATCACATGAATGCCGTTTGGACGCAGGATTTTCCGGGCATTTTCCATGGCATCGAGTCTTTCCTGGTCTGCCCAGATGTCGCCGCCTGCTGCCGAATTGATGCGGTCAAGCCCTGTGATCGATTCCAGACCAATGGAAATGCCCTCGTTTTTGCGAACTTTACCGGATTGATCTGCGGTAAACTTATCAAACCATTCTTTATTCGGTACAGGTTTACCATCCTTCATATCCCAATGAACCCCTTGGACTCCGTACCGGGCCAGCATGAAGCCTTCGTCAGAAGCCATGTAATCGAGAAACTTGAGCGCCGCATCTACACACGCACCCTTGCAACTACTGGTGATAGCCGTTACGTTGTTTCCTTGAATGCCTAGATCAACAGGCCGGCTCGGGTCAACATCTGCCCGCTCCAATGGTCCGATCGGGATGTAATCGCTCCCAGGATGTGAAGTAACATATTCTTTGGAGGCGTCCAAAATGGCCGGATAATGTGCGGCAAGGATAGCAATGCGTCCTTGATTAATTTTTTCTTTGGCAATAGGATCCGTCTGAGTAAAGGCTTCAGGGTCCATCAACCCTTCTGCAACCAGTTTACGATAGAACAGCGTATATTCTTCGTATCCTTTGGTGAAAAAGTTATGTTCTACCGTTCCGTCACCTTTGTCTACATAGCCTGCTCCCGAATAGAACATCGTGTTTCCGATGCCTACGGACCATCCGTTACTAAATCCCCCCAGTGGAAACACCGGCTGACCGCTCTCCTTCAGGTTGGCATCTTTGATTTTTTGGAGAAAATTATAGAAGTCTTCCTTCGTCACGACAGACTGAGGATCCACGCCGACTTTCTCGGCAATGTCTTTACGAACGTAGAAGCCATACAGCCAATCCATGCCGTCTTCGTTCGTTGCGGGCTGATTTTGTAAAAGTAAATATTTCTTGCCGTCATACGCATCTATTGCTTTTTCATATAACGCTGGTGGCACATTCTCTTTCGCAATGGATTTCGCCAGGTTCGGGTAATCTCCCAATTTATCGGATATATCGACCAGCTGTCCTTCTTTGGCAGCCTTGATGATCCCGTCCAGCTCGCCGCCCCATGCAGGTCCGGTGTAAATGTCCGGCAAATCCTGTGTGGCGAAAATCTGGTTTACTTTCTCCGTCTCGCTGCCTTTCGTATATTCCCACTCTAAAGTGACACCCGTTTTCTCTTTGATGACTTCCTCGACAGGGGTTATCCCATTATCCGATCCGCCTGAGCCATTCCAGTTGTGCAAGATTTTGAGTTTATTTCCGTTCTCGCCTTCTGCGCCTTCCCCGTTCCCTGATGAATTCGTGCAACCGCTCAGCAAACCTCCAACCATGATGGACACGAGCAAGATGGATACGCCTTTCGACCAAATCCTGTTCAAACCAATCGCCTCCTTGAATAAATGATCTCGGTAAAGCTCTAGCAAATTCAGGTCAGGATGATCTACCCTTTAACCGAACCAATCATTACCCCCTTCACGAAATATCGTTGCAGAAACGGATATATACATAAGATCGGGAAAACCGTAATGACAAGCAAGGCCATTCGAAGCGATTCAGGTGTTGCTCCTGCTCCACCGACACCACCAACCGTCTGTCCACCCTGCTGTGCTGCACGCTGCATCGAATTGGATAACGCCTCTGCTTCCGTCAGCATTTCTTGCAGTAGAGTCTGCACCGGAATCAAATCTTTGTTCGAGACGTAATAAGCGCCCGAGAACCAGTCATTCCAGTGGGCTACCCCGATAAAAAGCGAGATTGTTGCAAGTACTGGCCCGGAAAGAGGCAAAATGATGCGTACAAAAATTTGAAAATCACCATACCCGTCAATACGCGCCGATTCCTCCAGTTCCTCCGGTATGCCTTGCAGGAATGTCCGAATAATGATGATGTGCATGAAGTTGAACAACAAGGGTAAAACGTACACCCAGAAACTATTAATCAGATGCAGTTTTTGAAGCGTAATGAAGAACGGGATGAATCCTGCACTAAAAATCGTGGGCAAAAAGATGTAAAAGGTGAAAAAGGAGCGACCTGGCAACGTTTTTTTGGAAAGTGCATAGGCCATGAGTGTACACAATACAACGTGGAGGAACGTACCCAGCACGGTACGCATAATCGTAATTTGATATGCCTTCCAGATCCGTGCGTTATCGAATACCTGGGCGTAGTTATCCAACGTGAATTGGCGGGGAAGAAAATAAATCGCACCTTGCATCGAATCCTTACCGTCGTTCAGTGAATAAGCCAAGATATATATAAACGGGTAAATCATCGAGAATCCAACCAAAGCGAGAAAGATATAGTTAAGTACCGAGAATAAGGACCATTTTCGTTCCATAAGGTCACCTCCTTAGAACAGGGATACATCACTGACTTTGCGGGCGATGCGATTAACGGTTACAACCAGAATGAGTGCAATAACACTTTGGAATAGTCCGACAGCTGCAGCATAACTGAGACGCCCCTCTCGAATCCCTGAGTTAATGGCATGCACGTCCAGTACACTGCCCAGGTTTGCGGTTGCTGGTCCATTCAGGAGCAGCAGTTGTTCATAACCTGCGCTCATCAGACTGCCCACAGCGAGTATGAATAATATGATAGCTACATTGCGGATACCTGGAAGCGACACATGCCACATCTGTCTGAAGCGTCCTGCACCATCCATTTTGGCAGCTTCGTAAAGCTGCTGATCAATACCCGCAATGGCGGCCATAAAGATAATGGAATTCCAACCGATATTCTTCCAGATGTCTGAACCGACGATCATCTGATAGAACCATGTTGGATTGTTCAGGAACTGAATTGACTCCGCTCCAAATGAACCCAATAAGTCATTGACTGGCCCCCCATACGGCGTTAGGAGCCGTTGCATCAGCGTAACCACAACGATCCAGGATACGAAATAAGGCAAGTAGGAAAGGGTCTGAACCGTCTTTTTGAATTTGATCATTCGTACTTCATTTAAGAGGAGTGCAAGAATGATAGGCATCGGAAAGCCAATTAGCAATTTCATGAGACTGATGATAATCGTGTTACGGATGATGTCACCGGATTGGTAGTAATTGAAGAACTGTTGAAAGTACTTAAGACCTGCCCATGGACTTCCGGTGAATCCGCCAACGAAATTGTAATCCCTAAAAGCGACCTGAATTCCATATAGTGGTACATAGGAGAACAGGAAAAACCAGACGATTCCGGGCAGCATAAACAAATAAAAGAGTTTATGCTGCCAGATTCGCTTCATCAATCGATTGTTGCTCACTCGTGTCTTGATCACATTCCAACCTCTCCTTTCTCATGATGGGCGGTCAACCATCCCAGCTATAGCTGTCCTAGCTTCAATCGTAATGTGATGATCTCAAATGGCGTGAAGGACAAAGCCATCTCGGATGCTCCTGCAATGGAAACAGGTGAAAGGATATTCTCCATAAGATCCGTCGTCCACGCTTCTGCTACCTGGAATCCAAGATGTAATGCCGTGGTGGCATGTGTTCCCGAAGTTTCATAAAGACGGACGATGATGTCATCTCCCTCCTCGGCTTTTTTGACGGATTCCACCATGATGTGCGGATGCTCCGGCTGAAGAAATGCTTTGGAATACGGGAGCTTACTGTTCTGCTTCGCAGATACAGATGATAAGGAAACGGGACGAAGCGGGATGTTCAGTTCATTACCTCTTCGATAGATCTCAGCCTGAACATGGTTGCCTTGATGCGGATATAACGAGTAGGTGAACGTATGCTCCGCACGATCCGCTTCCGGATCAGGATACGAGCTGCTTCGCAGCAAATTTAGACCAAGCACATTATCGATGGCTCTATGACCATATTTACAATCATTAAGCAAGGCGACTCCATAATTCGGCTCCGATAAATCAATCCACTGATGAGCACATATCTCATCCTTGGCAAAGTCCCACATGGTATTCCGATGAGTCGGTCTGGTCAAACTGCCAAATTGGATCTCACAGTGAACCTGATCTGTACGAATATTCACCGGGAATGAAGTACGAAGCATTTTCCCGTTCTCTCTCCAATCCACGGTCGTCTCGAAATCAATCCGTCTGCTGCCTTCTGTCAGAACCACGGTCTGGATCAGAGTGGATTCTCCATGGTTATATTCGAAGACCAGCCCGACTTTTGGACCCTCACGAAGCTCGCGAATATCATGGAGCGTTAATGGCATTCCTGTATGTGCGGAATAGTCATGGCTGAAATCCCAAGCATCTCCTTCGTCGTGATACACACGAAGTGCATTTCCGGGATGACCTTGCGGAATGACTTCCCGAGCTTCAGCCTTGTCCCGGATGGAGATGATGGCTCCATTCCGATCAAACTTCAAGATGAATGTGTCGTTCTCCACACAGCGTTCTTCAGCGGAAACGTGAAATTCCGACCCCTGTATTCCCGGAACTACCTGAACGCATGATGCAATCTCATCTATAGCATCCTGGTCCACATGATCTGATACCATTGTGTATCCCATGGATGGAACATGCACCTTGCGCCAGCTTCCATTCGTATTAATCCATTCCTGACGCTCCCAAGGCAATGAATTGAATATCACCACGGAAGAGCTGGATGAGGATTCGATATTTGCAGAGATCTGGTCTGCCATATGGCTGTAGGTTTCGTTGATCATATTTTCCGTCTGATCTAAAAGTTCTGCATATCGTATGAGTGACTCATCGTACACACGCTTGATGGAAGACCCGGGAAGGATATCATGGAACTGATACAGGAGAACTTCCTTCCATATCGTTTCCAGTGTCTCGGACGGATAAGACTTGCCTAGCTGTGAAACCACAAGTACGGAGGCGAACTCCAACTCTCGCAGTGCTTTCTCCATCTTCCGGTTATACCGCTTGCTTCGCGCCTGACTGGTCAGGGTTCCTTGATGCTTCTCCAGGTAAAGCTCACCGCGCCATGTCTGGAACCGTTCACGTTCTTCATTGAGTCGTTCGAAAAATTTCCAAGAAGGTTCCTGTATAACAGGGGACAAACCAAGCAGGTTTTTCTCCCGTGTCAGCCGCTCCAAATGCTCTTCGCCAGGCCCTCCGCCTCCGTCTCCTATACCAAAGAGCATTAGTGCATGGCTTGATACATTTTTATCCAGATACCCCTGTTCAGCTTTGATGATTGAACGCGGAGCTGCTGGACTGTTGTAAGTATCCTCTGGCGGCATATGTGTTAATACCGCTGAACCATCAATTCCCTCCCATAGAAAGGAATGATGCGGATGCCGGTTGTACTCGCTCCAGGAGAGCTTCTGGGTCATCATGTAGTCCACACCGGATTTTTTTAATAACTGGGGCAAACTGGCCGAGTAGCCGAATACATCAGGCATCCAGAGCGATTTCATTTCCAGGCCAAATTCCTGCTGGAAGTAACGTTTGCCATACAAAATCTGGCGTACGAGTGATTCACCACCAGGCACATTGGTATCCGATTCTACCCACATGGCGCCTTGCGGTTCCCATCTGCCTTCACGTACACGCTCCTTGATCTGCTCATACAGCTTGGGATAATGCTGCTTCATCCAATCGTACAGCTGCGGTTGGCTCGCTCCGAACACATAATCGGGATAACGCTCCATCATGCGAAGCACAGTTGAGAACGTTCTAGCTCCTTTACGGATCGTTTCACGGATCGGCCATAACCAGGCCAAATCAATATGAGCATGGCCCACAGCGCTTAGGGTTAAGACCGGATCGCCCCCCTGCAGGGTTAGCTGTTCATTTAGTCGTTTTTTCGCTTGCTCGACATTCTCTTTCGAGAAATCAATTAACTGTACCGAAATATCATAGAGCGTCTGATAGATTCTCTCCTTCCGAGCGGAACCGTCATGAAGCTGCTCTGCGGTCTCCAATAGCACCTCGGTATCGTAATAGATATCCCGAATATCTTCCCTGCAGAAGGCGATGAGTGCCTCTTTCAACGTCCCTCCCCGATACTTGCCGAACAGATCGTTATTGCCTGCATCTGCCCACACTTCAACTTCCTGTCCATTTACAGAAGTCTCATGAAGCTGCACGACTCGTTTCCCAGGCAGACCTAATGAAAAATCAAATTCGGAGTTAATCGTCGTCAATCCTTGGATAGGTGATCCTTCATGGTCAACCAGACACAGCTCACCGTTGACATCCAGCAAAAGGACCGTGGTTTGGTTACCTGTGACTGCCGGAAGATTACCTGCAAAACGGAACCAGGCACAGTCCCATAACTGCCCCCATTGTTCTCCTTGCTTGAGTGTCACTTTTACGCCAGTCGTCCGTTCCTCGTAAGGTACAGGCTCTGGTGTAACCCAAGCCGTCACTTCCAATTCGGCAATCGGCTCATATATGGCTTCCCGAAGTTTGTTTAACATCTGTTTTAACCGTTCTGGCCTTATCGGTTCGTATGGCATGCTAGTATACTCCTCTCTGTTACATCAATCAGGTTGTATTGTAAATTCAGGAAGTCCAGCGGACATGAACCTCTGCATTGTTCTCGTTGCCATGTTCGTACTGAAGAAGAACTGTCTTTGATTCCGGGTCCCAATCCCATACGACTGGCGCCGACTGCTCTTGAACCACATACTCGGCAGATAATGGTTTGGCCTTGCAGTACAACCTTGCCGTTGCCTTCATGCTGGCAGGTCCTCTTGCAATGAATCGAAAACCTGTGGCCGACGAGGACAGATCTTCTATTCGGGAAGAAGCAGCAATGACGGATACTTCTCCATCCGTTGGACGACCCGCTTCAATATCATAGAGCAAGGCTTGCTCACCCGGATTTAGGGTCACCTGGCTCAGCACGGAGAGCTTTGAATCAAACAAATCCACAATCGGACCTGGAATGACTACTGCCTCTTCGCTGACCGATTCATCGAGAACCGATACGATCAGATAGGGACCTCGTCTAATTTTGAAATAAGGCTTCGATTCCCACCGTAGTTCTGGTCCGAGGACAACTTCCATCGTTTCTTTGACAGATTGGCGCAGCCGATCAGCCCCTGCCTTGGATAAAGTGAAGTCAGCCGGGTGTTCATCCAGCCAGCAAACTACCCCTTTTCCTACCTTATGGACACCTTGCCTCTTATCTTTTAGACCTAGCTGTTCAAACAAATGCGTTCGAGGGGAGTTATACGTCGGATCTGACTGCCCTTGCTTGCGGTCATGGTTCCACCATGCACGAATATCGTGGTACGGGTCGCTGTCATCTCCTACATAGATTAACGCTCCGCCATCCTGTACCCACTGTGCAAGGGCATAATGAATGTCCGGATATTCCGGTTTGATAAATTCATAGCTCAGTATGAGTACACGATAAGTTGCCAAGTAACCCGGATACCGCCTTACATTATCCAGTTGAAGTGGACGGACAGGAATACCATGTTTCAATAACGGCAGTGTCAGACCGTAAAAAGGAGAGAAATCGAGCAGCTCTGTATCGCCATCCTGCTGGAATCCTTCAGGATCTGTTCCATCGTATTTACCGGCATGAGGTGCATGGGGATCTGGCTTCATTCGTTGAAACATCGCTGAGTCTGCAATAAAAACGCCGACTTGTAATGGCTCCTCTGCGGTTTCAATCACATCCTGATTCATGTTACCAAGGGTGTGCATGACCTGAAGCAAAGTTGTGGCATAATCTGACGGGATTTGCTCCTTGCCTGAGCCATCCTCTGAAAGATATTTCCCTTGAAAGATTCGTCGAGGCCAAGGTGCGACTTCATAATGAGCGACCCCGGGATGCAGCAGTGAGGCAACCACCGTTTGTAAGTAGTTCTGGCGGTAATCAGCCCAGGTGTAATTCGGGTTATCTTCGATCGGATCATGCAGGAACCACATCCGTCTGTCGGTTCCACGAACCAGTTCCTGCATGACGCCGTATTCTAGGTAAGCGGTTTCAAACGTACGTTCCTTACGCAACCCTTCATACACATTGGGGGTTCGGGATGTCCCGGTCCAGATCTGTGCAATATACCCATCGATGGAGGGCAGCTCCAAAAGTTGAGATTGTGGACTGACAATACGCCACTGCGTGTAATTAATCAGACTATGGGTCGGAACATAAAAGCGAAGGACACGACCATAACGTTTTAACGCGTAGTCCTTCATTTCTGCACATAATCGGTCCAGAACACGTGTATATAAATACGCTTTTAATTTGGAAGCTCGAAATTGTGCATCAGGTGAAGCGTGTGGCGGAATCCAAGACTCTTTGTAATACAGCTGCCATTCCCGTTTGAAAGCTTCCGAATAGCCCCCATTTACCCAGAATTCAGGTTCCTCCAGATGGATGGCTTCCACACCGGCGTCAACGGCAATACGTATTCGATCCGCTATGTAATGACCAAAAGAAATGGTAGGCACCATATATGGAATGACTGGCTCGCTCCCATGAAGAATCATGTTGCCTTCCCGATCCATTTGAGCTTCATCCCAATGTGTTGCCCCATCGACTTCGCCATCCAGATAGCTGTTGTAGGTCCCCCAAGCAACTCCTGTCATCAAATGAACCACATAGCCTTTTTCTTTCCACTTCAGAATGCGTTCCTGCATCGACTCATCAATCCCGTAAACCATCACAAAGTCTGTCTGTAAATCATAATCGGGATGATAAGCAGCAGATTCTTGAAATCCCGTACGCTCTTCCTTTCGATCTCGTGCCATCTTCTTAACCTCCCCAAGCTTGTATTTGATTTGGGTTGCAATGTATGACTATCCATCATTTTCTAGACTATAATATATGATATGAATATATTCAATATGTTTTTTTACACAAATATAAAAAAAACCTTCTCCGCTTCTCTACGGAAAAGGTTTTCTTTTTTTGTGAAATTTAAGTTCGAGGAACCGTTCCGGTGGTTTGACGTACGACCAGCTCGGGTTCAATCAGCATTTTGCTATAACTTTTCGCTTCCCCATGACCACGTAATACTTCAAGTAATTTAGCAGCCGCCCGATACCCCATATCCCGCTCAAACTGCTTCACATGGGTAAATATACTGAATTCCTCCACGATTGAGGTGGGATCATCGAAGCTTACTATCGACACATCTTCAGGCACTTGAAGCCCTGCTTGCTTGGCCATTTGATAGATTTGCACACCTAACCTGCCGTTAAGCGAAACATAGGCTGTGACCATTCGATTTTGGATATATCGATACAAAGGGTGCGCTTCCGCTTCCTTAAGTTCACTTAACGGTTGAAAATCCGTAATCATATGAGCAGGATTGATTAACGCGCCTTTGCCTTTTAATGCCTCAATATAACCTTCGATCCGCTCCTGAACCGTGACTGTCTGAAGGGGAGAATCGGAGCAAATAGCGATATCCCGGTGTCCCAGCTCCCATAGATGCTCCACAGCTAGCCTCGTGCCCCGTCTCCCATCTGCCGCAATATAATGTGTCTCGACCCCTGGCAAATAGCGATCCATTAGTACAAAAGGAAAACCCGAGAGCTTCATGCCGAGGATCTCCTCGTTGTAGTTTTCTTCATCGACGGGAAAGATTAACAGACCTTCTGCACCAAGCGCCTTCATTTCCTTGATGACATCCTTCTCTTTATCCACCTTGCCATGCGTAAACATGATCATGCTGCGATATCCTTTCTCACGCAAGGCTTGCTCAATTCCCTCAACGAGCCGAATGGCAAAGTAATCATGGATGGATGGCACAATGATGCCAATCATTCCTGTAGATAGTGTCCCCTCTCTACCTTTCATGGGGGTCGCTTGCGTTGAGGTCACAGAAGCACTATCCGCTTCTTCAGCTACAAAACTGCCTTTCCCCGGCACACGTGCAATTAACTTTTCATTTGCTAGTCCGGTCAAGGCATTGGCAACCGTAATTTTACTGACCTGAAACTGATCCATCAGTTCCTTCTCTGTTGGTAT
The DNA here is from genome assembly GCF_032399705.1 of Paenibacillus sp. BIC5C1. NCBI lineage: Bacteria > Bacillati > Bacillota > Bacilli > Caryophanales > Paenibacillaceae > Paenibacillus > Paenibacillus sp. BIC5C1. The sequence continues at coordinate 3,313,067 of NZ_CP135922.1, read as the reverse complement.
GCGATCACCGGGTTTCATATTTTCTTGAGTTATGACATGTCTGATATAGTCCTGGATTTGTTGATACAGTGGAATTCGATCATTTGTACTCATTTTGATCACATCACCAATTCATTCATAATATTTGAGATATATAATATATCCTTTCACCTGCAAGTGCAATAAACAAGCTGAGCTTATCTGCAGTTGCATAGAACATCTCCTTGATATCATCGCATTAAATATGCCTGATTTCCAGGAATTATGGGAAGTTTTGTCGAACCCCTTGTAAAATTATATATGAATATATTTAATATGTGTTGGATAGAGATGTGTGGATTGGCTTTTGGCCACAAGAGGAGGGTTGGTACTACAAAGGCACATGCTCTAATTTCTGACTATTACAAGGAGTGAATTCGCCATGGCTCGTAGATTCACGATGCTCTGTTTAGCTTTCATATGCGCTTTTTCATTAACCGCCGGTGCAGCTTCAGCTTCGGAAACGGATGTACAGGTACAGACAGCTAAAACTGATGGGTCCAAACACCGTGAACTGCCAAGTTTCAAAAAGCCGAAACATTTGGATGCAGCCGACATCTATGATGCGCCAGGTGATATCAAATTGTTGCTGGGAACATTACAGGGAATCGTTAACAGAGAGCAACCCCGAATCTATCTGATTGAGTCCCAGGAAGAAGGAAAACTGACCTGGCTTAAGGACATCAAGGTACCTTACACGCTTCATCAGGATTATTGGGAAGTGTTCTCCGCTTATCGCAGCGAAGTCAAAGGCATGATTGTATATGATCCCAACGTACCTGATACGATCAACGTAGCAACCACGCTTGCAGGACTGAAGAATGCTGTGGTTGCCAGTCCCGAGTTAGCAGCCAAATTGTCCAAAGCTCCTTACAAATTGAAGATTATGGATGACCTGCGGGGTAAATTCAATAATCGGATAGATGCCTATACCTGGCAATATGAGAATCTGTGGAAGAAAACGAATCACCAGATGTTAATTGGACTCGATCCGGATACAGCGATTCGCATCCCATCCGGCATGCCTGAATCCTTCGTTACGATTGCGGAGGAGAAACAACAGATTCGAGATGCAAGCAACCGTGATACGTATTCCCTGGATCTTTCTTCACTCTTGGGAAAATCTTCGGTATATCTCCGATTTGATGACGCTTTTACTCAGGATGGCTGGGGGCCGGCTGTACATGAGGTTACGGTCAAGGCGGATGGAAAAGAGATCGCTAACTTCATCGCAGGAACACCGGAAGAAGAACAATTCCTGTATGATAGACAGAATTCCAAGGTTGCCGAAGGAGAAGGCGGCCATCGTTTTGCAGATAATGGCAATTATTTTGTGTATGAATTCACTCCTCCCGCAGGTACTCAGAACCTGACGGTTGAAGTGGACATGTGGAACCAGTATAAAGTATCCGCAGGCAATATCCGCCCTCTCTCCGCTGAGCAACGGGAGCCTTATGCATATTTAAGGGATTATGCAGTCGCTAATAAAGCGATGGTATTCTGGCTGGATTCCAATGTACCTGAGCAAAAAGCACTCTTCGAGAAGATCATGTCTGAAGTAAAACCCGGAACTCCCTACCTTGGCTGGTTCAGCAATGATGTCGAAGGTGAGTTCAGCTCCGTTGAGATTGCATCTCGATATGGTGTCTATGTTCTCGCAGCCGATTGGTTCAGCAACCTGACTGTTTTCTCGGGAACAAAACCGAATCTCACCCCGGTGAAAAAATCTCCGCGACCTGCGCTGGAGAACAAAATCTATGTAACGTATACCTTTACGGAAGGCGATAATTTCCAGTATAACCAGCATCGCATGCGTGTGATGTGGGATGATCCGGCCAGAGGAAAGGTTCCGATTAACTGGACCTCAAGCCCGCTTCTCTACGAAGGCGCACCAGCAATATTGAATTATTATGTGAACACTGCAACCCCGAATGACCTGCTGATCGCAGGACCGTCCGGTGCAGGATACTTCTATCCAGAGCCATGGCCCGACTCAAGCTTCCGGCAATTTTTGCAGCAGACCGAAAAATATATGAAAAAGACCGGCATGACCATCCCTTATGTGTTGAACCGTGTAGACAGCGAGAATGTACCTCTCTCGCCATTTAAAGCCAAGGCTTATGCACAGGATTATCATGCGCCCGGCTTATTCATCAGCTATGAAGACAACTATGGTGTGGAAATCGTTGACGATAGCCTGCCTGTGTCCACGATTCGTGGAATAAGTACGGTGCAGGACGGATTACAAGTGCTGAATGAAGCGAAAGCGAATTGGGATGGTAAGTCCCCATTGTTCGTTTCCCTTGGATTGCTTGCATGGAGCACGACTCCATCCGATGCACTGGCGATCACCGAAGAACTTGGAACAGAATTTAAGGTTGTCCGTGCTGATGACTACTTCTCCTTAATCCGAGAAAGCTACCACTTACCCCCTAGCAAGTAATAACCATACTTACAATGAATCTGCAAACGCATAAAAAGCATCGTACCCTGAGGAATCGGGTACGATGCTTTTTTCTGATGAGACCTCTCACCGCTGTTTACCGTTTAACAGTGACACCGGAACAGAACAGCACCGCATGATCTTTCTCTTGGAAAGACTCATACGGCGCTGACCTCCGATAATTACTTTTCTAATTAGCCTATCTTCCACTCAAATGCCTACTTTTTCACTGGTTTTTACGGTTTTTCCGGTTTATCTGGCTTACCCACTTTGCCTGCTTCCAGCTTAGCCGCTCCTTCCAGCAGAAATACGCCGCTGAGCTGAGCGGTAAGATCGAGTGGGTTCTGGGGTGCTTTGCCCCAAGCTTGACCGAATAAGCCAGTATCCCGGCTACCTTTCAGCAAGGCATCGGCGTTACGGTAAACCGCCTTTTTCAGACTTTTGTTATGTCCAATTTCATATAACTCAACCATGTAGCGGATCAGGATGCCTTTAAACAACGCACCGTCGCCGTCGCCATCCTCTTTAAATATGCCCGTCTTCTCATCCGTTAAGGTCTTCAAAGAACCTGCTGCCGTTTTCTCGGCATCTTTCAAATACGTCTTCTTCCCTGTTATCCGGTAGAGTTCAACACCCGCTCCGATAAACGTGCCTTGATTGTATGTGAAGATCCATGCTTCATTCACATCCAGTGTGCCATCCTCCTTCAGCACCAAACCATCCGCTACCAGGCCCGTTTGCGGATTTACCAGATATTGTTTCTCCCATTCATATATTTTTTTGGCCCATTCCAGATCCCGTACATCGCCAAAATGTTCATACAGCCTTGCGGCCAAGATGGCGGCAGGCCCACTGGAGCACGCATTGCGGTTATATCGCTGATCCTTTTTCCAAGCCATGCCGCCAAGCTCATCATCCCACCAGGCGGTCTTAATGTCATCCCACAGCTCCATTACGTATCCCTTCATCTCTTCACTGCCTGTTGCATCATACAGACGAAGCCCGGCGAGCGCGAGCCATTCCATATCATCGTAGAATTCATTGTGAAGTGAACCGTTGCGTGCAATGATACTGCGAACGAGTTCTTCCGCACGTTCAGTGTACGCTTTGTCTCCTGTACGTTCGAATCCGTCCACCAATGCATCGACTGCATGAGCCTTCCACCAGTAATTCAAGGCCTTTTCACCTTCTGGTGTTGACGGATAAGCATTATTCATCATTTTGGATGCATCATTCCAGTAGTACTCATGCAGCTTCTCTTGCGACCACTGCGCCTGATCGGCATAGCGATTCTTGCCACCGCTTGTTGCCCCCATGGTGGTGACCAGAATAATGCTGATTACCAGCGTGAGGCTCACCATTTTCCTTTTGCTCATCAGATCCCTTCCCTTCTCCAGTCGACGTTTAACTAACAGTTCACTCGTAAAGCAGTGTCAATCCCTTGCTCCAGCTCTGTTCGCGCCTTTCCCTGACGATGTTCCTTCACCCCCTCCCACGTTTCTCAGGCAGAACGGCTAATGATGCTGATAACCAGAACTATTCTTTTACAGCTCCGAGTACGATTCCGTGGATTAGATAACGTTGCAGAAAAGGATAAATCAGCAGAATGGGAATCATGGATACCAGAATTTTGGCAGAATTTAACGTTGTATTGGAGATTTTATTGAACTGCTGCAACTGTTCGACTGAAAGATTCTGCATCTGGTCCCGTGTGAGGCTGAGCTGCTGCAGATAGGTCTGGAGCGGGATTTTGGAGCTGTCGTTAATCAGAATGATCCCGTCAAAGAAATTGTTCCAGTGCCCGACAATGACAAACAGCATGATTGTTGCCAGACTCGGCATGGAAATGGGGATGAAGATTTTGAGCAGAATTTTAAGCGGACTGGCACCGTCAATGAATGCGGCCTCTTCCAGTTCCTTTGGAATTCCTTTGAAGAAGTTCATAAGGAGAATTACATTAAAGACAGGAACTGCCCCCGGCAAAACTAGCGCCCAAATGCTGTTGATTAACCCCAACTTGCTGATAACCATATACCAGGGTACGATTCCGCCGCTGAACAGCATTGTAAACACAATAATCCACATATATGTGTTTCTCGATCTGAATTGTGTGATGCTTCGTGACAACGGATAGGCCATGAGGATGGTCAAAAACATATTGATTGCTCCTCCAAGCACCACCCGCTCGACCGAGATGAAAAAAGCCTTCCAAAACTTCGTATCATTCAGAATCTGGCCATACGATGAGAAATTCAGCTCCACCGGAAAAAAATAGACCCGACCTGCATTAACAGCCGTACTGCTGCTGACAGACACCATAATGGTATTGACAATCGGCGCCAAAGACATGAACGTAATCAGAATTAACGCAAACATAATCAACAGGCGGGATAGCCTGGAGCCGAGCGATTTGGATTGAATCATGCTAACCCTCCTAGAAAATTCTGTACCCCGCATACCTCGAAGCCAATCTGTAGGAAATCACAATCAGCACAAAGCTGATCACCGATTTCATCAGTCCGATCGCTGTTGCAAATGAATATTGCATGTTGATCAGACCCATACGGTACACAAAAGTATCGATAATATCGCCCGTTTCATATACCAACGGATTATACAGGTTAAACACCTGATCAAAACCCGCATTCAGTACATTACCAAGACTCAGCGTACCCAGCAGGATAATCGTCGGGAACATACCCGGAAGCGTGATATTCAGCGTCTGTTTCCAGCGACTTGCGCCGTCCATTGCGGCTGATTCGTACAATGCAGGATTAATTGCCGTTAATGCAGCCAGATAGACTATCGTCCCATAGCCAAATTCCTTCCACGTATCCGTCACAATGAGCAGCGGCCTGAACCAGCCATTACTTGCCAAGAACATAATTCGCTCCAGTCCGAGAAACTCAAGGAAGTTGTTCACCATACCATCGAAGGAAAAGATCATGGTCAGCATCGTGCCCAGAACCACCCAGGACATAAAATGCGGCAAATAGACGATGGTTTGAATTGTACTCTTGAATACTTTCAGTCGCACCTCGTTTAACAGCAGAGCGAAAATGATGGGTACAATCAATCCTAGAGCAATCTTTCCAACTGCGATGACCAATGTGTTAATGAAAATCTGCTTCGCGTCAGGCAGTTGAAACATATACGTGAAATTGGATAGCCCTGCCCATTTGGACCCGAATATTCCTTTGGCAGGAATGAACTTTTGGAATGCCATCACAACCCCGAACATCGGTACAATTGAGAAAATGAACAGCATGATCATGCCAGGCAGCAGCATAAAATGATAGGTCATTTCATCAAACGTTTTACGTTTCTTTTTCCTCCCGTAACGCATTTCCCGCTCTTGATTAACGGTTGTTTCCATTTGGGCCATTGTCCTTTCCACCTCCATCATGTGCCTAATTGGACAGGCTTTATCGGCGAAAGCCCGTGCGAAAGTCCACAATCAGGCTTCCGCACCTAAGCTCACGCAGTTGTCATCTGTTGCTCATCTCGTTAACTTCCTCTGTAATCTCATCGCCACCCGTACGTTTCCAAGTGTCGACAAATTTATCGAATTCATCTACAGGCGCTTCCCCCATAATGATCTTGAGCATGGTTTCCTCTTCTAGCTTCTGCAGATTCGCCCACTTCAGCTTCATCGTCTCAGTTGTCCCATAAAAGCCTGCGGGGATCACTTCCAGGTTTGGATTGTTCGCCTCACGCTGCCCTTCGATCCGGGAGAGGTATTCACCGTAGGTGTTTGCATCAATCGCATTTCCTTTCTCTTTGAATTCCTGATAGGCCTTGAAAGAAACCACTCGATCTTCCTGAACAGCAGAAGCATCACCGGCTTCATCTGCTTTGATCAGATCGTCGTAATAACGCTTGAGTACATCATCATAATCGACTTGCATCGGAATCTGGGTAGGATCATTGTTCCAGCGGCTTGCATCGGTCAGCAACTCGTCAGGATGCTCTTTCTTGTAATTGATTGCGTCTTCCGTTAAGGAGTACAGAAAATCCGTTGTTAAATTGACTGATTTCATGATGGCTTCAGGATGCGCAAAGTCCTTCTTCACAACGACAATGCCGCCGCCCACCGGATCTTGCCGGATCGTCTTGAACTTGCCATTCTCATCTACTGGTGCAGATACGGCAACCCAGACTGCTTTAGGATCTTGCTTAATGGAATCCTTGTAGTTGGTGTAGCCGATCCACCATGGATTAAATACCATTCCTGCCTGTCCGTTGATAACTAGGGCTTCCTTCTCCTCGTTCGACCGGACAGCAAACTGTTTATCAATCAAACCTTCTTTATACATGGCGCTCAGTTCTGTCAGTGCTTGCTTTACTTCAGGCTGAACAGATCCATACTCAACCTGACCGTCTTTCTGTATCCAGTTCATGGGAAAGGCACCATGCGCGGCAAAGATTGGCGTAAAATTCATCGCATTCGAATCCATGACCATGCCTACGGTCTTACCTGTTCCCGAGACATCCTTCTCTACAAACGTTCTGGCGAGATTCCATACATCCTCGACGGATTCAGGCAGCTTCGCGCCTACTTTATCCACCCAATCCTTACGGACCCACAGCAATTGATGCTGATTGCCGATATTCGTCATGGGCAGACCCATGATTTTGCCGTCCACCTTTACCTGATTCAGCAGTAAATCTCCGTAAGAACCATAAATATTTTTAACACCTTCGGAAGCTGTCTTCTCATAAATCTCTGTCATGTCGGCGATGAGATCGTTATCCACCAGTTGATTAAATATTTCACGGCTGACAAGCATGACATCCGGCAGGTCGCCTGTCGTCATCGAGAGTGACAGTTTCTGATCCATATCATCTGTTTCCCAAGCGACCTTGGCCTTGACGTTCACCCGGTCTTCTACATAGCGTGTAGCCAGATTGTTTTCAATGGTATCACCAGAAGGCAGGTTGTTCACATGATTGGTATTTCGGCCAATCGTAAATTCCACGGGTGTCTCATATTTACCATAAGGTTCATAGTCCTGCTCTGAAATTTGCGGTTGTGCGCTCTCGTTAGTGCCTCCGGTACAGCCACTGATCACAGCCATCATCATGCTACCGATCAGCAGCGTAGCCATCTTGCTGCGCTTCTTCATCCTGTCATCCCCTTTATCTGATTTGCTTTTGATAACCAAATTGTATGCGTTTTCACAAATGGCGTATATGCCACATTTTTCGGATATGTAACACTTTTTTTATGACCTCCAATTTACTTTATTTCTGGGTATTAAAAGTTTATAACAGGAATAAATAAGCGGTTGCCGCAGCAACCGCCTCAATACTACCGCTATGTTTTTAATAGAATTACACGCACTCAAGGGGCAGGAAGGACAATTGACACTTCCGTTCCGCTGCCTGGCTCACTATGGATAACAAGCCCGTAATCCCGACCATAATACAGCTTAATTCGGTCATTAACGTTCCGAACACCACATCCACCGTTCTCTCCTGTTAACAAGCCAGCTGTCTGCATCGGCGTCATGCCAACACCGTTATCACGAACGGTTAATTTAATCCCCTCTTCCACCCGGCTAACCGCAATGTGAATGTGACAATCGGACGCATCTGGCTCCACAAAACCATGCTTGATAGCGTTCTCCACAATAGGCTGCAAAATAAAATGAATCACCTCGATATGTAATACCTCGTCATTGATATGATAATCCACATCAAATCGGCCATCGTTCATGATGAGCTGCAAATCCAAATATGCCTTAATATGCTGAACCTCATCCTTGAGGGTGGCCATATTCTTCCCCTGGTTAAGTGTTGTCCTATAGAAACGGGCTAATGCAGATACCATATAACTCGTTTCTATATCCGCCCTTTTCTCGGCCCTCCAGCGTATAAACGAAAGTGTGTTGTACAGGAAGTGAGGGTTGATCTGACTAATCAACTTATTATATTCACTCTCCTTCTTGGCGATCTCGGCATGATACACCTGGGAGATCAGGCTGTTGATCCTTGTCAGCATTTTCCCGATACCGTTAGTCAGCTCACCAAATTCATCCCTGGATGAACTTCGGATAATCACATCCAGATTGTTCCGTTCTACCTTGTCCACCTTGTTCTTGATATGGATAATTCTTTGCGTAAAGTTATTAGAAATGACATAAATGAGCAGGAAGGTAATAATCAGACTGAGAATGATGACAAACAGCGTAATTTGAAAAATACTCATTGCATTGGCGTACGCATTGGTATTCAGCAGATTATAGTGAATGGTCCATCCGTTGTTGGCGAGTGAGCGGCTAAGACTTAGATCGCCAGATTCCCCAACTTTCGAACCTGCGGCCACAGCAGCACGCTCGTGGTTTTCCTGAAAAATCAGACGCTGCTTCGCATCCTCAATATAAACGGCTACATGTTCCGACAGATTGTCCAGGTCTGCAAAGATGCTATCATGCTGAATGGAGATCACCATGAAATTGCTGTCTTTCGGATTGCTGATCAATTCCTGAACGAGATAAAGCTTCTCCCCATCCACAATCCAGCGTCTGCCTCGAAATCCGTCATACCAGGACTTGCTCTTGAGATCCCCGATTGGCAAAATATTATTGCGGATTCCCAATAACTCCCCGGACGTATAAAAGGTAATGTCTTCAATATCATCATCCATCAGCCGGATGTTCGAGATCAACGGCTCCAGGATATCCCGGAAATCCAGGTACATATGATAATAATTTTCTTCGTAGTCTTTCGTAAATATTTGCGATAAGTCCCGATTAAGCACCATGAACTCACTTAACGTGTTATACCGATTAATCTTATAATCCATAATGTTAGACACCTGCTCCAGACTCGCTTCTGCTTCGCTCCGCAACTCCTTCATTTGAATTCGGTAAGACTGAATGAAGGAGAGCAACCCCAGCAGAAGAATCGGAATGAGTGCAATCACCAAATGCGACAGCAGCAGCTTGTTTCGGAACTTGATATCATTGAATTTGCTCTTGATCCATCCGATCATGAAGCACCCCGCACTCTCTGAACTGTAACGGACTGACACCGAACCTATTTCTGAACAGCTTGGCAAAATAAGAATGATTGTCGATACCAACTGCCTCTGCAATATCATTGATTTTCATATTCGAATGAGCCAGCAGATGGCTTGCACGCCGCAAACGATAATCGGTCAAATATTTCGAGAAGTTTTCTCCGGTCTCTTTTTTAAACAAAATGCTCAAATACCCTGGCGATAAATAAACATCATGGGCTGCCTCGGACAATGAAATATCTCTCTGGTGGTTATCCTTTACATAATCCTTCACCTGTCGAATAACCTTCGATTCCACTGATTCCGGTTCGGGACCTCCGCCAAAAGGACGGATTTGCGTAATATCTTCTATCACCTGTAGAAACTCTTCTCTGACCAGTGGCTTGAGCAAATAATTAACTACCCCCAGCCGAATCGCACTGCGGGCATATTCAAATTCATCATAACCGCTGCAGATGACAATTTTTATGTTCTGCTGCGTTTTCCTGGCTTGTTTGCTAAGCTCCAGTCCGTCCATAAGCGGCATTTTGACGTCGGTGATGAGGATATCAATCGCGTTCTGAACCAGAATCCGCTCTGCGCTCATCCCGTTCTCAGCTTCCAATACTTGAAAGGGAAAGCCGTAGTGAGAGATCAAATCCTTAATGCCTTCTCTTTGAGCGCACTCATCGTCAACAACAAGAACATTAAACATCATGACATCTCCTTTGCAGGTGAAATTGAAGGAAACGATAAGTTGGAACATCTTTTTTTCCATGGTATGCCAGTCATACCGTAGTATATCATAGATTTTTGAAAAGGCTTTCAAAATGGTGTTCCGCCACTTTTGCAATAGGCATACTTATATAAACAACAAAAAAAGCCGCCAAGAAGGCGACTAGTTCCGTACACATGTTATCCTTTAACCGCACCCAAGGCAACACTGCCTATAATTTGTCTGGAGAATATCGCAAACACAATGATAATAGGCAAGATCGAGATCGCAACCCCCAGATACAACAGTCCGTAATCCATGCCATAATATCCTTGCACCAGCGCAACGAGTACCGGAAGCGGATATTTATCCAGGGAGAAAAACAGCACCAGCGGCGTAAGGAAATTATTCCACGAACCGATAAAGGTAAATATGCCAAGGGCTGAGATGGCCGGACCCAGTATGGGCAAAACAATCTGATTGAACGTACGGAACTCCCCTGCGCTATCTACACGTGCAGATTCAATAATCTCGTCCGGAATGCTGCTCTCCATAAATTGTTTGATAAAAAATACATTAAATGCATTCGCCGCTGCCGGCAAAATGATCGCTGCATAGCTGTCCAGCAAACCTAACGTACTAAACAGACGATACATCCCGATCAGTGCGAGCTGCCCAGGTACCATCATGGTGGCAAGCAGGAACAGAAATAGCCAGTTGCGACCTTTGAATTTGAATTTGGCGAAGCCATATGCCGTCAGGGAACCGATATACAAGGATAGCACCGTAGAAGTTCCGGCAATGAAAAAACTGTTGGCAAACCCGCGCCAGATATTGATTTTGGAAGCCATGTTCGTATAATTATCCAACAGGAAGGGTCCAGGCAGAAACGTAAATGTCGATGCAATCGTTGCATTGTTATGTGTGGAATAGATGAGCATGAGATAAAATGGGATGATACAGATTACGGCAAGACTAATCAGACACAAATATATGATGACTTTGCCCAGGGTCAGACGCCTTACAGTATCGTATTGCTGTAGAGTGACTTTTTGTTGTTCGACTGGTTTGACGGTTTGCATTACATTTCCCCCTCCCTATGCACGGCTCTTGCGCTTCGTCATCATGAAGGATACGACCGATAGCAGGATAATGATGATGAACAGACAGAATGCAATCGCCGCCCCATAACCAAAACGTGTACTTTGGAATGCCACATTATATAGATACATAATACTTGTCATGGCTGCACGGTCCGGACCACCCGATCCATTCGTCAGTGTAAACGGCTGATCGAAAATCTGAATGCCCCCAATAATGGATGTGATCATCTGAAACAGAATGATTGGGCGCAACATTGGAACGATGATATGAATGAAAATATGTTTCTTTTTCGCCCCATCCATTTGAGCGGCTTCCTGCAGAGCGGGATCAATACCCTGAAGCCCTGCCAGATAGATGACCATGGAGTAACCAAAGTATTGAAAGAACAGGATGGATGAAACGATCAGTCGCATAAACCAGGGATTATTTTTCCAGTTAATTGGATTATCGATGAGTCCAACCTGAACCAGAAAATGATTCAAACCGCCGGATTGCCAATCAAAGATCAGACTCACAAGCAGACCCAATGATGCAGCGGTCACGATGTTGGGAAAGAAATAAACCGCTCTGAAAATGTCTCTTCCCTTAAGTAGCTTGTCGTTGAGGATAAAGGCGAGTACAAGCGAAACGGTTAGTTGTGGAACTACAGAGACACCCCAGATAAAAAGGGTATTAAATAACGTCTTGTAGAACAAAGGATCTTGCAGAACAGCAATATAGTTACCCATTCCGACGAAGTCCGGCGTAGTAATCCCATCAAAGTTGGTGAAGCTGATATAGAGAGAATACAGAATGGGGTATAGCCCAAAAATGGCGAAAAGAATGAAAAACGGAGCAATGAAATAGTATCCGTAATGGTCTTTGCGGATGGACTTGGCAAACATGTTTTGTACCCCCAGTCATCGGATGATTAAAAGTCATTTGCTTACTTCTAAGCTAATCCACTTCCAGCTCCGGAAATCTCAATTTGACATCACGTTTGATCCGTTTTACGGCTTCTTCTTTGGTCTGAATGTCGTTATTGAGATACAACTGGAGTACATTTTTGAAGATATCATTGTTAATGATTGAGTCATATTTGGTTCGTTCATATACAGGGACCTGCTTGGCCGCTTCCGAGAAAAACTCAAAATGCTTCTGCCCGCCCAAATACGCTGAGGTTGCAGATCCAGCAAGCTGATCATTCACGACCATATTGCTTGTAAAATAGTCCTGTTCCTTCGCAAGCCCAGACAGAAAATCATGATTAAAGTTATAAAACTCAATAAACTTCCAGGCTAGATCCTTTTTTTCACTTTTGCTATACATTGCAATATAAGTTCCTCCGGCACTAAAAGCGGATGGCCCCGGTGCGAGACCCCACAATCCTTCGGTATCCGGAGCATTTGCCTTAAATGTATATTGCAACGCCCATGTTGCTCCCGGATAGAACATCACCTGGCCTTTTTGCATTGAAGCCGCATATCCGGCGCTACCATCATCCAACTCTGCAAGCACATGCCGCTGACGGGCTTCACGAACAAGGTCAAGCACCTTCATATAGGTGGGATCGATGACTAACTTCCCCTCCTTAACCCATGGGATACCATCATACGAATTGGATATTGCATTCCAGTTGGCAAGGGCATGAACTTTACTTCCACTTTGCTGCTCTACCCTCTCTCCAATCTCGAATATCTTCTCCCATGTATCCATTTGCGGCGCTACCTTCTCCGGATCGTCCGTACCCAAATATTCTTTGGCCAGATCTCTCCGATAATAAATGCCTCCAGGCGTTCCCTGATAACCGATTGCTCTAACATTTCCTTCGCTATCCTTCTCATTAGCTTGCACAAAGGCATATTGCTCTGGAATTAGTTCATTTGCGTTATACGGTGCCTCCGATAAATTTTCCAGATAAGGCACATCAATCAGCTCTCTTATATTGGCATTCTCGATCATAAACACATCCGGAGCCTTGGACGTTGTCTGTAGTGCAGACTTAAGCTTGGTGATGTAGAAATTGCCTGGAATATTGACAAAGTTCACCTTAATATCAGGGTATTTCTCCTCGAATTTCTCAATCGCATAACCTGCTTCATCCGTAAAGCTCCAGACGGTGATCTCCTCCTGCTTGGACTGGTTGGCTCCACTTGGCTGGCAGCCGGACACCATTATCACTGCGCTTACGAGTGCAATCATGGAGATATATTTAAGCTTAAACTTCTTCATGGGCCCCCTCCTTCAAAAAGGAAACGCTTACAATTTATTAGAGTATATGGATTTTGAAGAAGGCTTTCTCCCCAAATATTGTGAATCATCCATCATATGTTGTGATGTTCGTACGATGCTTCTTCCGAAATTCGGACGGAGTACAGTCATTATATTTTTTGAAAAGACGGTTGTATGAGTTCACATTGTTGAACCCATGACCAATGGCAATATCCAGAATGGATTCTTCGCGAAACAATAACGCCCATTCCGATTTGATGATTCGAAAATGATTCAGATATTCCATCAATGTGATTCCTTTGATTTCTTTAAACAGTTTGCATACGTGAAACTTGCTGAATTTAATGTGCTCCGCGACCTGATCGAGTTTAATAGGTTCAGCATAGTGCTCTTCCAGGTATTCACAGACCGATTCGAGAAATTCGAATTTTTTGGAAGGAGTACAGGGCCAACCTGAAGTTAATTTATCTGTAATCGGTGCCTTTGTGCGCAGCATATGAACAATAAGATCATATAATCTGGCAACCATTAACCAGCGATACCCCACCTGTTGATCCTTCTCTTCATTGGCTAAGGCGTCTATATATTTCCCGAGGTTTTTCTCATGACAAAGGCTGCACGGGATGACCGTCGTTTTATTGAAAAGCTCACCCAGGTCCTGGGTTTCTCTTTCGGTTGTAAAGCTTCCTGCTAATAATTCCAGTCGAAACAGGATAATGGTTAAATGATCTGTACCTGGCAAGAAACAGTGAATGTCTCCCGGTTTAATAAGCAGCACGTCTCCATGTTCAAGGTCAAATACATGGTTATTCACGCCAATTCTCGCGCTTTTGCCATTGACTACAACCAATTCAACCTCTTCATGCCAGTGTGCGGCAAAATTAAACTGTTCCTCGGTATGAATCACCCGGATTGGAAAACCTTCTGTCATATGACCTGTTTCAAGAAAAGTAGGTACCCCCATCGAATCACCCTTTCCTCATTTTCCAGTTCAACAATGATCTAGTTATCATTATTATGCATCAAGTATAGCTGTCCCTTCTAATCGAGCTAAAAAAAACGGATAAAAAAACAAAAAAAGCCCCCCAACATTTGTTAAGGAGCCCTAAAATTGATTTACTTTCTTTACAACCAGATGCACAAATGACCGCAAAAGTGGTGGTGTCAGGTTCAACTTTTACCACTTTTCTTGATCCATTCATAGATGCTTTGCAAATTGGACTTGAAATACGTAGTAAAGAACCAGTCCTGATAGGCTGATGGTACAGTAATTTCGTCCAAGCTTTGGTTACTTTGAGCAGCGTCGGTCACGATCTCCAATAGATTCGCTATGTAGGCTTTGACTTCATGCAATGCAGCCAATGAGCATACTTCTCCATGCCCCGGTACGATGATTTCTATATCCAGCTGTTCAACTTTGTTCAAAATATCCAGCCATTGCTGAGGATTGGCATACATAAGAACCGGATGATGTTTAGATAACACCAGATCCCCCATTATTGCAATTCTGTCTTTCGGAATAAAGACCAGGGCATCACTCTGGGTATGACCTCCACCAAAAGTAATAAGTTCAACACTGCGCTTACTGCCATGAATCGTCATGTGCTGATCAAACGTTAAGTTCGGTAATGTATATACCAGATCGGGGAGCATCTTCATATATTCACGATCACTGGCATTATCCCATTGCATTTCCTGTCTTAACTTTTCGTTTGTCTCTCGTTGTATTTGTTCATCGAGTTCGTCTATAGCATCATATATTGCTTCCGGTTTTGCCAGCTGCTGCGTTATCCTGTTCCTTACAAAGGTATCCATAATCTCACGAGTAATTGTTGTCGAAATAATCTGAGCCGCAGGGACAAACACTTGATTGCCGCAAGTATGGTCACTATGCCAATGCGTGTTGATTACATAGGAAACCTTTCTTCCGGTAAGGTACTCAGCCGCCGCCTGCAAATCCTCTGCAGCCTGTATTGTCGTGAATGTATCCACAACTAACGTTGTATCTCCTAAATCAACGATTGCGGCATTCCCCAATGAACCTGTACCGGGAACTGCAATCGCAGCAAAGACACCCTCAGTCACCTCATTTAATTGAAAATGCCTTGATCCTGCGAAAGCCATCAGTCCTCGCATTATGGAATACCTCTCCTTTCTAATTTCAAATATGAAAAAAAGAGTTGATGCGGACATTCTCATTTTGCTTCGAAAGACATCTTCATGAGTCTTTCTTCCACTTGATTTCGAATATCCTGATCCAAGATTCCAATTCCGAAAATCTCGGAAAACCATAACCCATCTGTTGCTAATTTGATAATAGCAGCATTCACAGGATCAATGCCATCATTTAACATTTCTTCTTGGAGAACGTTATTTTTTTTATTGTACGCTGCAAGTAATTCGGGCTTTGAAAATAACACGGCCAAAAGTGCCGTACTCAAAGCTGCAGTTGTTTTGGAGTCATGGAAGGTTGTTTCAATATATGCCCTGCTCCATTTCCCGGCTTCGTTTATACTTTCGCTCGATTTTTGCTGTAGTTCCGAGAAAAACGAATCTCCGAATTCCTCGATCATAGCTGTAACGATGGCTTCTTTATTCGGGAAATGATGAAGCAATCCGCCCTTGCTTACTCCCGCATGTTTGGCTACAGCTTCCAACGTTAATTTTTCCATGCCCAAATGTTCAACAATATAGGATGCGGATGCCAAAAGCTCATGACGTCTTGAATTACTTCTCAAAAGATAACCTCCTTTAAATACGTTTATTTATGACTGACTTGCGTTTGATGATTGAACGAGACTTTTCGATAAGTTTAATAGTACTACACCCCCGATAACCAAAATAAGTCCGATTCCCGAAAGCATGTTGAAAGGATCGTTCCATAAAATGACGCCTAGTAAGGCGGTTATTGCTGTCCCTACACCTGCCCATATGGCGTAAGCCGTGCTCAAAGGAATGGTTTTCAAACACATTGTCAAAAAATAAAATGATAATGCCATGCCAACAACAAGTCCAATTGAAGGTAGCAAATTCGTGAATCCATCCGACAATTTTAACATGGTTGTACCGAAAACCTCAGCAATAATGGCAATGGCCAGTGCGAAATAACCTTTCATTATTCATCCCTCCATTCTTGCTCAGCTATGAGCCAATTTCATAATGACAACCCCAGCAATGATTAAAATTAATGCTGAGATTTTTCTGAGGTTCACGCTCTCTTTATAAAACACGATACCAACGAGTGCTGTAAGAGCAGTTCCCACACCCGACCACGTTGCATATGCGGTACCAAGCGGAATGGTTTTTAACGCCAGAGAAAGACAAAAGAACGCTGTACCCATTCCCAAAACCAATCCTACTATCGGAAGTTTCTTTTGGAATCCATTTGATAATTTCATCATGGAACTACCAAAAACTTCAGATACAATCGCCAATCCCAATAAAAAATATGCAACCATGCTCTCATTCCACCTCCCACATAAATAACAATATTCAATCTCCAGTTAACTATACCGTCCGGACGGTTTTTTGTACAGTTTTATACTATTTTGATGTTTGCCATTACAAATAGCCTTCATGCCACACCGATATAGCCATAGGCTATAGCTAGATATAACTTAATGGAATTACATTATAACTCCAGATATGTGATAACTTTTTGGTAACATATTGTAGAGGAGTTTTACGTCATGGCAAAAAGCAGCGTATTGGGATATCCACGAATTGGTGCGGATCGGGAATGGAAAAAAGCCTTGGAAGCATTCTGGTCAGGCAAGCTCGAAGAAACAGAGTTTCAAGCAAGATTGCAGGAGATTCGGTTAAATCATCTGCGCAAGCAGCAAGAAAAAGGTATTGATCTTATTCCTGTCAATGATTTCAGTTACTATGATCACATTCTGGATACTGCCGTTATGTTCGGAATTCTTCCAAAACGGTTTGCATATGACGGTGGCGCTGTACCTTTGTCCGTCTATTACGGAATTGCCCGGGGAACGAAAGATGCAGCAGCAAGTGAAATGACAAAATGGTTTAACACGAACTATCACTATATCGTACCTGAACTGGACGACGCTTCCCCTGCTCTTACGGAAAATAAACCCCTTATTGCTTATCGTGAAGCCAAAGAAAAGCTTGGCATTGAAGGCAAACCGGTTCTTGTCGGTCCATTGACCTTCCTGAAACTGTCCAAAGGATACGATAAATCCGAAACGAATGCTTGGCTGGACCGCTTGCTTCCGCTCTATGTACAAGTGCTTCAAGAGCTTGCAAATGAAGGAGTTCAGTGGGTACAGATTGACGAGCCAATCCTCGTTACCAAAACAAGTGACGCTGACCTAGAGCTGCTGAGTAAAATTTATGAGACGTTTGCATCTGCTGTACCGGGTCTGAACATTATGCTGCAAACCTACTTTGAATCCGTAGAGAACTATAGCAGCATTGTTGCCCTGCCGGTTCAAGGTATCGGACTTGATTTTGTACACGGAGCCACAGGTAACATTCAGTCCATTCAAACGTCCGGTTTCCCAGCGGATAAAGTTTTGGGTGCTGGGGTTATTGACGGCCGCGGGATCTGGAAAGCCTCTTTGCCAGGAAAACTGAAGCTGTTGGATGAACTGGCTGAACTCGTAACACCTGAACGTTTAATCGTGCAATCCTCATGCAGCTTGCTTCATGTTCCGGTAACGACAGCACGTGAAACTAAACTCACATCCGAACTGAAAAATGCTCTGGCCTTTGCAGATGAAAAGTTGGACGAGATCGTTCTTCTGACAAAAGCATTGTCTTCAAGAAACGCTGAAATCATCGCTGAAATTGAAAATTCTGATCGTACGATCCAGGCTCTCCAGCAATCCGAAGAGCGCAATCGTGTTGCTGTTCAAGAAGCCGTGGCAACACTCAGCGTTCAACAGCCGGAACGTTCCCGTCCGTTTGCCGAGCGTCATATCGCGCAGCAGGACAAATGGAAATTGCCACTTTTCCCGACAACGACTATCGGCAGCTTCCCACAATCCGCAGAAGTGCGTAAAGCACGTCAATTGTGGCGCAAGGGTGAGTTGAACAATGAGCAGTATGCTGCTTTCATCCGGGATCAAATTGATATCTGGATCAAAATTCAGGAAGAGATTGAGATTGATGTTCTCGTGCATGGTGAGTTTGAGCGTACCGACATGGTAGAGTTCTTTGGCGAAAAACTTGCAGGGTTTGCCTTCACACAATTTGGATGGGTACAATCATACGGTTCCCGTTGCGTAAAACCACCAATTATTTTCGGAGACGTTGCATTTACCGGAGAAATGACCGTTGAAGAAACCAAATACGCACAGTCCCAAACAAAACGTCCTGTAAAAGGAATGCTCACCGGACCGATCACCATCATGAACTGGTCATTTGTACGTGAAGACATCCCGCGCGAGCACATCGCATATCAATTGGCGTATGCACTGAGACAAGAAGTCGAAGCACTGGAGCAAGCAGGTATTGGCATGATCCAGGTCGATGAGCCAGCGGTTCGCGAAGGACTGCCGTTGAAGGAAAACGAGCAAGCCGATTATCTGGCTTGGGCTGTCAAAGCTTTCCGTATCTCCACTTGCACGGTTCAAGACACGACTCAAATTCATACACATATGTGCTATTGCGAATTCCATGACATGATCGATTCCATCGAAGCGATGGATGCCGATGTTATTTCGATCGAGACATCCCGTAGTCACGGTGAACTGATTCACAGCTTTGAGTTGAACACGTATAAACTGGGCATCGGACTTGGCGTATACGATATCCATAGCCCACGTGTTCCAAGTGTGGATGAAATGACGAACATGATCGAACGCGCCTTGCGTGTATTGGATCCTAAACTGTTCTGGATTAATCCGGATTGCGGTCTCAAAACTCGTGGACTCGAAGAAACCGTTGCTTCCTTGCGCAACATGGTTGATGCAACTAAGATTGCTCGTGAAAAGCACGTTGCAACAACGGTTTAAGTTGAATAGATAAATAACTCAAGTATTCGTTTATAAAAGGCGGACATTCCTAGGCTATGGAATGTCCGCCTTTTAATATCATCTTTTTGCTGTCTGTTCAGCAAAATAATGATCCACTGCGTATTTAAATGAATTAATAAAAACGGAAACTGCCTTTTTACTCACTTCTGCATTGGGTTGAATGATATCAAAACCATGATAGCAGCCTTTGTAGATTTCGAAATCAACAGGTACACCTGCTTTTCTTAAGTTTTCTACATACTGAATCGTTTCATCACGAAATGGTTCCAAATCACCAACAAAAGTGACAGTCGGAGGAAGATTACTGTAATCGGTAGCTCGGGCAGCAGCCGCATAAGAAGGTACATCCTTGCCTGCCAATTCGCCAAGATACAATGTCCAAGCCCATTGATTATAATCAGAGTTCCAAATAGGGGCATTATTGTCCTTAGCGGATTCAGTAATCATTCTGTCATCGATCATGGGATACAGTGGCATTTGATATGCAATGTTCACTTCTCCCTTATCTCTGGCATACAGAGTAAGTGCGGCGGTAAGTCCTCCTCCAGCGCTTTCTCCACCTACCATGAGTTGATCTTCTCTAATTCCAAGTTCTTTCACATGGCTTTTCATCCATAAAAGGGTATCGTAACAATCATTTAACGCTGCTGGATAGGGAGCATCAATCGATAATTGATAATCTGGCGCAACGACTACACAATGACTTGCATTAATTAATTTCTTGTAGGTTGCCCCGAATTGCTCCGGGTTTCCCATCGCATATCCCCCTCCATGTATCCAAAGTACACCTGGCGCATTTCCTTTGGGATGTAGAGGTTTATAAATTCGAACACGGATCTTGGAACCGTCACTTGTACGTGGTATCCACTCTTCACTGCACTGTAAACCGTCGATGTCTTTCCCCGCTGTCGCATCCGATCTTTTTTTGATTTTCCTCATCGAGTTAAGCCACTTTTCTTCATGGGAAGATTTCATTAATAAATCAATCAGTTTGCCTTTCACTCTTAATTGTTTATCAATCATTTTAGTTGTAACTCTCATCATGTTCCCTTCCTTTCGGGAGTATTCTAAAATCCGCTTCGCAAGTAGTTGAACATGTCATACAAATATTGATCCAATGTCATCTCCCCAGGAGAATCCGTGGTTCCTTGCCCTGGCAGCAGCACGTTGATACTTCCATCAAATATTGCGAGAACAGCACCGTATACAGCCCCCGAAAGAAGATGGGAATATCCTTGGGGATACCGTCCCTGGGATAAATCAGTTAATGTTTCCTGAGCCGTAGCTTGCAAACGAGAAAGCACGCTGAGAAGATAGGGTTCAAGCGTCGGATATTGTGTGGAAAGCGATACGAGTTGACGCATTTTAGAAACATACTCTGTGGTTAGAGATCTCTTTATCAACACATATAGAGCATCCAACGGCAGTATGTTTTCTTGTATGATTTCATTTAATGGCTCGTCTTCGTAATGATCTGTTGTAAGTATTGCCGCCATGGCTATCGCTTCTTCTTTACAGGAAAAATGATTAGCGAACGTTTTTCTGGAGTATCCGGCCCTTTGAACGAGATCATCGATAATGAATCCATCCAATCCCCGCTCAACCGCAAGTTCAAACGCTGCGCTGGCCAGCGCTTTGGTAGTTGCTTCTCTTTTGATATCACGCAAGCTTGGTTTATTCATCCCTAAATGACGCCTGCCTTTCTCTTACGATAGATTAAATCTTCATTCCTTCACAATAATATTATTACCCATTGTGCATTATTACACAATGGGTAATTAAAATTTTTCTTTTCAGTTTATATTCCATTCAACCACTCTCAATTCTCATCAATGGCGAGATCTATGAGCTGGTTAAGAATATTTGCATAAGTCATGCCGCCAGCTTGGAGCATGTTAGGATAGCGGGAATTCGATGTGAAGCCAGGTATCGTGTTGACTTCATTGAACACAATTCTTCCATCAGTGTTCAGGAACATATCTACGCGTGCTAACCCTCTACACCCAAGCGTTTTATAAATAGTCAGAGCACTCTCTTTAACCTTCATTGCAGTGTGCTCATCAATGCGGGCTGGCAAGTGAATCTTCGAACTGATCAAGGAGTACTTTTCCGAGAAGTCAAAAAAGTGCCCCTGTAGCTCAATCTCATCAATCATGCCGATTATGGGATCAGAATTGCCCAATACAGCACAACCCACCTCAAAACCGTTAACATTTTGCTCAATGACTACTTTGCTGTCGTGTATGAAGGCGTGTTCTATTCCGGTAATCAACTCTTGCATGTTATTCACCTTCGATATGCCTAATGACGATCCTGATCTAGCCGGCTTAACAAAGAGTGGGAAACCCAGTGCTTCTATTGCTGGTAGCACTTCTTCCATGCGTTCACTCCTATGTATTGTAAGGGAACGAGGCGTATCTATTCCTGCTGCCTGCACCAGTTTATGAGCCAGTTCCTTGTCCATACATAACGCGGAGGATAACATGCCACATCCAACAAACGGTATACCCGCCAGTTCCAATAATCCTTGCAAGGTCCCATCCTCACCGTATTTGCCATGAAGCACTGGAAACACAACATCAATCGGTGTTACATGATATTCCGTATGAACAAGCTCAATGAGTCCTCTGACTTCTCTACTCGGCGAGAAAAAGGATGGGATACAACTCGGATGCAAATGCCATCGATCATTGCGAATATCCTCAACCGTTCCACTATATCTGAGCCAAGCACCTTGCTGTGTAATTCCAATTAACACAAGATTGTATTTTTCCGTATCCAAATTTTCAATCACTGAAGCGGCCGAGCTCAAAGAAACGTTATACTCACCTGAACATCCGCCAAACAAGACCGCAATCGACTTTTTCTGCATCGCAATAGCCTCCTATAATGTGATATGTCTAACTCATCCTTATTGCTATAACTTAATTTTTGGAAAAAGTCGTAACAATGAATCCTTCACGATTCGTTCCTGATATCCGATAAGAATCACAACTCAAGATCGGGATATGGCTGGATTTCCCTTTATCCGCGGGAACATAATATATCTGGATTGTCATGTCCTTTTCTTTCATCGTGAGCTGCTCTCCAGAGTATCGATATTGCTGTACAAAATCGATGTATTCCTCTAAACATAGATTGTTTTCTTCCATGATTTTGGAATGGGGATATCCTACATATCTAAAATGCCATGGCTCATAAGCAATACGAGTGATTGATTCTTTTTCTTGTTTATATCGAAGGATAAAACCGAATTTTATGGCATGTTGTCTGAAGGACTTGTAAATGCCCGTATCCGGAAAGGAAGGAGCAATAAAATCGATATTCGATTTCAATTTACCCACATCGATAGCCAACCCCGTTTGGTGTTCACTATGGTCAGGCAAGGCTACGTATTTGGAAGTATATTCGGAACCCTGTTCTATCAAACAATCTTGATAGATCTGGACTTGATCTTCTTTGGTTCGATATGCGCTGACAGCGACAATTTCATCCGTCCCCCCACAAGCTTTAAGCAGAGCATGAAATTGATTGAAGCACTGCTTCTCCAGAAGCATCTCCTTATTTAACTTCTTTATTGAAGGCAGGGAATCCAATGACTCTAGTTGATGGACTTGTACTTGCCTTCTGATTGGGTTTTGATCATTTATTAACACTAAGTACCCTTGAAATAATTCTTCGTTACTTACGCTGGTTTCAATAGGTTCTTGTACGACTCCCCGTGATTTCATGATGAAACTCCCCACCTTCTTTATAAATTCGTAATACTCTGTCCGTGATGGAACTCGTTATTTCTTGAGAGACACCACCGATATGATGGGCCAGCTCCTGAATCGGAATTTCCTGCTCACCTGAATAGCCAATGAAGGTCACCTTTGATCCTTCCGGAAAATACATCGGAAGCTTGACCATCAATTGATCCATGGAGATTTTCCCAATAATTTCTGAACGAACCCCTTCCACCAACACCTCCGAATTTTGCATTCTCTGCGACCATCCATCGGCATAGCCGATAGGTACGGTTCCGATCCATTGATCTGAGTCTGTTTGATAAGCATTGTTGTAGCCCACATATTCGCCTTTTTTTAATTTTTTCGTTTGTAATAATCTACTATGCATACTGAATGCCGGCTTTAGTTGGATGTTAGGTACTAGTTTTTTCGGATAAAAGCCATAGATTGCAGCTCCTATGCGAGCCATATCCATGCACAATTCCGGGAATCGAAGTGCCGCTACACTTCCGGCACAGTGATAATGATTGATTGGAATCCGTGACATACTGCTCCACTCTTTCATTTCCAGGAAGCGTTGAATCTGAAGCTGTAGATAACGGTTGTCTGCCTCACCTGCAGTCGCGAAGTGGGTATAGAACCCGTCGACTACTACATCTGGCGCTCTGAGCCATGGAACCATTTCAAGCCACTCTTCTTGCGTGCGTATACCGATTCGCCCAAGTCCAGTATCCATTTTCACATGCACAGATAACTTATGCGGGGTATGAACAGGCTTGTATTTTCTCATCTCATGAAACCACGACGCTTGTGTAACGGTAAGCATCAAATCATGTTCCAGAGCCAGAGGTACAAGTTCGGGACGAATCGGAATCAAAATAAGAATCGGTTGTTTTAAGCCAGCATTTCTAATGCGGATGGCTTCTTCAATGAAGGCACACGCTAAATAATCCGCGCCTGCCTCTACTGCTTCTTTGGCTGTCTCAATATCTCCATGCCCGTATGCATTTGCTTTAACAACTGCCATTAGTTTGGTCGAACGGGGTAGAAATTTGCGGATCTGTATGACATTCTCGCGAATTTGCGTTAAATCTATTTCAGCCCAAGTATCTCGGTACATCCCATGATCTCCCCAACCGAATAGATGGCTTGTTTTTAGTTTCTATTTTCAGCAGATCCGCATATGCACTTTTCATTTTTTTGGCCTCCTAAAGGTGTGAATGTAGTGCGTTGAATTGATTTAAGTGTATATTAAGGCGACTTCAGCTCCTATCGATCAAACTTACACAAAACTGACAACGATGTAAGATTACAGATTTGAACATCTCATAGTTACAACAAAAAAAGCCGCCAATAGGCGACTCGTAAAAGATAACGGAAATGGACTTCAGATAATAAAGTCTACAAGAAGAAGCCTGCGCTAGGGCAGGCTTCTAACATTATTGCGGATTTTCATTACTCATCCAGCTGTCGACATGCAGTGGTTCACTGTAGTCTTCCCGGTCAGTAAATTCTTTCAGGTGTTTCTCTGCATCTGCACGGTTATCGAAGGCACCCATAACGACGGTGAATTTTCCATTTTGAGTCTGCACAACGCTACTGCCATCGGCAGAATACTGCTCAGCCAACATGGCCAGTGCCTCACCCTGCTCCATGTCTTCGCTTCGCACGAAGAAAAGTTCATGCGCTTGTGTTGACTTCCCGCCGCCGGAAGACAGCTTCAACTGAATATATCCAGGCTGCTGATACTCTGACACGGAATAATCCACATCATCCTTAAGTTCAACCACAAAGCCAATCGCAGAATCATCCAAAATGATATTTTGATAGACATCTTTTACATTCTTAAGTGCTTTAATATCCTGCTCCAGCTTGTCATAATCCAGATGACGTACCCCATTGAAGGTGAAGATCAAGCGATTCGGCCCTTCCTTGTGATCCACAGTATATGATGGAGCAGAGGTGATCTGTTCACCATCGATCTGAAAATTAATGTTTAGTGTATCCGATTCTTTGGTCGTGGTAACCGAAACCCCATCTGTGCGCTCCCCGCCACCACCAACTTGCAGAATTTTGACGACAGAACCTATAACAGGTACATCGGATAATGCCTTGGCCACACCTGGTACGTTGGCTGTTATCATCACCGCAGCACAGGCTGCAACCAGGGAGGAACTGCGCCAGATCATCATTTTTCTTCGTTTTTGATTTCGTGCACGCTGACGGGCTTGCTGAATAACTCCGGAAAGGCCGGATGGAATATTGATCTGTTCATATCGTTCTTTTCCTGTCATGTAAAATCAACCTCTTCCTTGGTCAGATGTTTTTTGAGTTTGTTTAAGATCTTATAGAACCTGGTCTTCACCGTGCTTTCCGGCAGGGACAGCACCTCTGCCATATCCTTGAATCGCTGATCCTGGAAAAATTTCAAAACGATAAATGCCCTATCTTCGGGATGCAGGTGATCAAGTGCTTCGTACAAATCCCATTGCTCTTCAAGCCCCATGGAACTCTCTTCGGCTGCAAACGGTATTATACTGTCTTCCATATACGTGTATTTCTTCTTTCGTCTGATGTGATCCAGAGAACAGTTGATGACGATCCGGGTCATCCAGGTTTCAAAATAATCAGGACTATTCACTTTTTCATAAGATAGAAAACCTTTATAAGAGGCTTCCGATATGATCTCCAGTGCTTCCTGTTCATTTTTCACATAAGAGAATGCGAAGCGATAAAGCTTTTCTTTACATGCCTCCAGACGATCACTGAACTGCTGTTCAGTTAGTGCTGTACTTACCTTGCTCAGTTTGTCCACCCCCGTTGCGACTGTATATTTTGATTATTGCCGCATTTTTAATAAAGCTTACTTTGTATGTTGTTTCGCATGTTAGACAGCTGAGAGTCGAAAATAGTTTTAAAGAAGATATAATTTTTTGATTTTTTTATCTGAGAACAAGAACTTATCTCGTCCCAAACGAAAAAAGCCGCCAATAGGCGACTTGTTTTCTTCTCTTTACTATCGGAAGAAATGTGATTGAAACTGGATTAGGTTGAGACAAATATGTTCATATAATTATGGAGGTCTTGTCTAACGCGTTCTCTTTTTGAAAATGGTTGATTCCCGGACGATCCAGCCCAAGATGATCACGAAGCGTGCTGCCCGTATAATCCGTGCGGAAGAGTCCACGTGCTTGAAGAATCGGCACCACATGATCCACAAATTCATTCAAATCTCCCGGCAGAACGGGCGGCATGATATTAAATCCGTCACAACCATATTCTTCAAACCATTGTTGCATCAAATCAGCCAGTTGTTCATAGGTACCTACAAACTGCATATGCCCTCTTGCCCCTATCAGCCTCCGACCCAACTCAAGAATGGACAACTTATCTTTTCGAGCCATGTCCATAATCAGCTGTACCCGGCTTTTCATGCCATTGGAAGCCTCCACGGGATCTGGAATGTCAGGCAGCTGGCCTTCGACAGGATACTCCGAAAGGTCAAACTTAAGCATTCCGGATAACATACCCACTGCGGCAGCCGGAGGAATTAACTCCTGCAGTTCTTGATATTTTCGCTGAGCTTCCTGCTCCGTCTTACCCAAAATCGGTGATAAACCAGGCATTATTTTCATGCTGCCTTGTTCGCGCCCATATCGTGCGAGTTTGGATTTGACGTTCTTATAGAACTCTTTCGCAGCATTCAGAGACTGCTGGGCCGTGAAAATCACTTCACCGTAGTTGGCAGCAAAATCCTGTCCCGGTTCGGATGATCCGGCTTGGATGAGTACAGGATATCCTTGCGGGGAACGAGGCACATTGATTGTACCTTGGGTAGAATACCACTGCCCCTTATATGAAACTTCCTTTAGTTTAGACGGGTCCGCAAATTGTCCAGCCTGCCGATCCACAATTAAGGATTGATCTTCCCAACTATCCCAGAGCAGGGTGGCTACTTCGACAAATTCCCGGGCCATTTTATATCGAAGCCCATGCTCGGGATGCTCGGTTCTTCCATAGTTATTGGCTTCAACATCCAATTGGGAGGTCACGATATTCCATCCTGCGCGTCCTTCACTGATATGATCCAATGTGGCAAATTTTCGAGCTACGTTATACGGCTCGTTATAGGTCGTCGACACTGTGGCGGTCAAACCCAACTTTTCCGTATCTGTAGCCAATGCCGACAGGAGCGTTAGCGGGTCCAGCATTCCTGCAGCCGATTGATCAGCGCCCATCACGTAGAGGAGATCAGCCAGAAACATCATGTCAAACTTCCCACGTTCAGCCGTCTGTGCGATGGAACGATAAAATTTATAATCAAAAATCTGTTCAGCACCTGAATCCGAACGGCGCCAGCCGTAGTGATGATGACCTGTATAATAAATGAATGCTCCTAGATGAAGTTGCTCTTGTCTCGTCCCCATATAAATCTTCCCTTCTTGTTTCAATTATCGGATTACCCTTTGAACGTATCTCGCCAGCGAAGCCATCTGTTTTCAAGGAGCCGGACAGTCGAATCCGAGAGCTTTCCTACAACCGCAAAGACTACAATACCGACAAATACAATATCCGTTTGCGAGTAAGCACGGGCATCCTGTATCATGTAGCCGACACCTGCGCTGGTTCCCATCATTTCAGCCACAACAAGGACTAGCCACGCCGCGCCCAGAGACAATCTGACTCCAAGTAGAATATTGGGAAGCGCCGCAGGAATAATGAGTTTTCCGAGTAGCTCCCATTTTGAATACTGGTAAATCCGGGAGACTTCAATCAGCTTCATATCAACGTTTCGTATACCGAGAAATGTATTCACATATACAGGAAAAAACGCGCCTAGCGAGATCATTAGAATTTTTGAAAACTCTCCTACACCAAACCATAAAATGAATAGTGGAATAAGGGAAAGGAGCGGGATCATCCGCAGCATCTGTAATGAGGGGTCAAGTGTGCGCTCTGCTAATTTCCCAAGCCCTGTGGATAGACCGAGCATGAGCCCGGCAGCTGTTCCAAGCAGAAATCCCAAGCCCGCTCGATAGGAGCTGATCCCGAGATGTTCCAGCAACTCGCCGTTCAAGATTAGACGCATGAACTGCTCTGCAATCTTGGAAGGAGCAGGTAGCATAGTCGCTGAAACCAGCTGAAGGGCAGAAGCCAATTCCCAGATGAGGAGAATAGCTAACGGAATAATCCACCCGTGAAGACGACCCGGAATTCTGCTCAGCCAGTCTCCTGCTCGTTCGGTTTGTTTTCCAATCTCCAGCTTGCTCATTTTGATTCTTCTCCTTTAAAACCGTCTTGCCACCGTAACGCTCTCGCTTCCAGAAACTTAATGATGGAATCTGATAGTTTTCCCACGACAGCAAAAACAATGATTCCCACAAACACTACGGTGGTCAGTGAGAACGATCTGGCATCATTGATCAGGTAACCCAAGCCTGCACTAGAACCCATCAATTCGGCAACGACCAAACCCAGCCAGGCGACACTGACGGATAATCGGATACCCAGAAAGATATTCGGCAGAGATGCGGGAAGAATTAACTTCGTGATCATCTGCCATTTGCTGAATTGCAGCACCTTTCCTACATCAAAAAGCTTGCTGTCAACCGATCGGATACCCAGAAAAGTATTAACATACAGCGGAAAGAAAGCGCCTTTAGCGATCAGCAACAATTTTGAAGTTTCACCGAAACCGAACCACAAAATGAACAGGGGAGCAATGGCCAAGTGGGGCAGCGTCCGCAACATTTGAAAAGAAGGGTCCAGCAGTCGCTCTGTCTTGTAAGAGAATCCCACCCACAAACCCATGCATAGGCCAAGACCACCTCCGATTAGAAAACCAAGCAGAGCTCTCCACGTTGATATGCCCAAATGCTTCACAAGTTCACCCGTCTCCGTCATGCTGACAAGCTCTTTCCATATACTGCTTGGCGTTGGCAGTAGAACGGGGTTCAAATATCCCATAACCCCGGCCACCTCCCACACGAGTAGCAGAGTCACCGGAACGAAAAGCCCTAGTACCGTATTGCTAGCCCTTAAGTAAAGTTTTCGCCTCTTAACCGAGTTTTTCTTTGGAATTAAAGGCGGGATAACCGCCTTTTCCGCACGCATCTGCATGTAGTGAACGCCTCTCTTCTATAGGGGTCATTATGTTTATTTCAGTGGATCCTTGAGAGCTGCGTCGATATATTGATTGTCCGTTATTGATTTGATGACGACCTGATTTCGAATGTTCTTCATTTCGTATTGAAAATCCGCAGTTTGCTGCATTTCGTTTACGATATCTTCATTAACTGACGTGTTAATCATGCGGGAACGTTCGAATGTCCCACTGATTACACTGGCAGGAACATTACGTTCAGCTGCATATCTGTCGATCGCTTCGGTTTCATGCTCGCTTTCCCACTTCAATGCTTTATTAACTACCTTCAAGTACAGAGTAACAAGCTCTGGATGTTCCTCTGCAAAACCAGTTCCCGCAATCGTAAATGAAGGCGACAATACACCAAGCTGCTCTCCGTCGGACAGCACTTTTCCTTTTCCAGTTAAGGTATTGAGTGTAATGTAAGGGTCCCATGTCGCCCAGGCATCCACACTGCCGGTTTCAAACGCAGACTGTGTCTCATCTGGCTGTAACTGAATGATTTCAAAATCTTTATCCGTTAAACCAGATTTCTCCAAACCACGGTATAAAAAGTTGTAAGCATTGCTTCCTTTTGTAACGGCAATCTTTTTGCCTTTCAGGTCACTAAGTGACTGAGCGGTACTACCAGCAGGTACAATAATTGCAACGTTATTTTTTCCGTCCAGAACTTGCGATACGATTTTGAAAGGAATATTTGCGGCTTGTGCCGCGATAATTGGCATGTTCCCCAGGCTGGCAATATCCAGCTTATTGGATGCAATTGCCTCTGTCATGGGCGGTCCGCTCTGAAACTCGATCCATTCCACTTTGGCACCTGTTTTTTCAAATTCTTGTTCAAACCATTTTTCTTCGCGTGCTTTACCGAATAAGCCACCGCTGCCCTGAATCCCGATTTTCACGGTTACATTTTGGCTCGTACCTGAACCACTTGCATTTTCATTTGAAGTTTTGGATGCACAAGCCATTGTCAATAAAGACAACGCGAGCACCATAACTAGAACCAGATGAGATTTTTTCATATAATCACTCTCCCTTTAATATGCTGTACATCCTTATTCGTCTATGGATTACGCTATATACCGCCGCCTACGTCATATAAAGGCTCATCTACCTTTTCGAACTCATTTAATACCAGTCTGCGCATCTCCTGAAACGCACTACCTGATCTTTTTCGGGGAAAAGGCAAGTCAATCGAAAGAATACTTCGAATATGGCCTGGACGCGGATTCATAATGACGACTCGTTCCCCCAGGAAGACGGCTTCATCGAGATCATGGGTTACAAACAGCATGGTTGTTCCATTACGTTGCCAAATATCAAGCAGCACTTCCTGCAAATGAGAGCGAGTAAATGCATCGAGTGCTCCGAACGGCTCATCGAGCAGTAATACATCCGGATTACGCAGCAATGCTCTGGCAATGGAGACGCGCTGAGCCATACCACCCGATAATTCGCGAGGATATGATTTTTCAAATCCTTTTAAACGGACCAGCTCAATCAGGTCCTCCACCTTTTTGCGCACATTCGGATCTCTAAGAGAGAGATTAGATGCAATGTTTTTCTCCACCGTTAACCATGGGAATAGCCGGGGCTCCTGAAAAATAAATCCTTTCTCTATGCTGGGGCCTGTAATAGGTTTTCCGTTGAGCAAAACGGTTCCCGTATACTGCATATCTAAGCCAGCCACAATTTTAAGCAAAGTGCTTTTACCACATCCGCTCGGACCAATGATGGTTACTAATTCACCTTTTCGAACGTTGAGCTGAATGTTGTTTAATGCAATGATTTCGCCAACAGGGGCGACAAACGTTTTGTTCAGATCGCTGATCATAAGCATATCCCCAGACATTAAAGACACCCTTTCGCATTTAATCAATAATACTTACTTGTTTACTTGGATTTGATTCAAAAAAAAGAGATTTACCCATTCCCACAGCGTATAAAGCGGTGCAGTGTAAATCTCAATGTGACCAAATCAACAAAGTGAATTTCGGTTCGTTTTGTTATACGATATATTATCAATACCATTTCTTACCTGTCAAACATTTTTTTATTTATGTAACTTAAATCATTGTTTTTCTTAAACAGATCGCTTGTTGAACCCTCTTTCTCTGGTATCATAAAAAGACGAACGATTTTCTCCGGGTCAATATCTACTTGTATTTCATAACCTGGAGCGAGCTGCAAGGTCAGACCTTGAATCAGACTTACAAAATAAAACGCAAGTTGCCGAGCATCTCCTTGTATGATGCCTCCGGCGTTCTGTCCTTGGCGAAAGATCTCTGCCAAAGGTTCCAGATTGTCGGTAAATCTCTGGGTTGCAGCTTGTTTTATTTCGGTGCTGACGGCCTGATTCGTTCGTATACTTTGCAACATGATGGTGAAGGCCCAATTACTCTCGTTTGATAACCAGCCTTTACCAATCTCAAATAGTTTTTCACGAGGGTCTATATCCAGGTCTGCTAGCAGTGCAATGGTCCTTCCATACATTGTTTGTCCTCGAAGCAGAACCTCACTGAAAATTTCATCCTTCGATGTAAAGTAAGTATAAATATTGCCGACGCTAAGTTTTGCTTCCTTGGCAATATCTTTAATATTGGTTGAATCAATTCCACGTTTGGCCATGGTTTGTAATGCTGAATCCAAGATGTGCTCGATGCGTTCCTTTCTCATTTGTTGGTCCTTTAGTATGTTTCTGGGTGACATTTGAATCCTCCTCCGCTTTATTACCAGTTATTGATCCATGAATATTAATTTCACGCCCAGTTACCGTGACGAAACACAGGTTCCAAATCACCATCTGCAAGTTCTCCATCAATATCCATATTAGCCGATCCAATCATAAAGTCGACATGAATGAGGCTTGAGTTCACACCGTTTGCCGCCTTTTCCGCTTCAGTCATCTCGTTCCCTCCCTCAAGACAGAAGGAATACGCATTACCGATCGCAAGATGGTTGGATGCATTTTCGTCAAAGAGAGAGTTATAAAAAACAAGCCCTGATTCCGAAATCGGGGAATGATGAGGTACCAGCGCAATCTCGCCCAGATACGCCGCGCCTTCATCGACGCTAATTAGTTTACTTAGCACCTCAAGCCCTTGCGCTGCTTGAATATTAATAATTTTCCCGTTTTCAAACGTCAAGGAGAAATCATCGATTAAATATCCTTCATAACTTAACGGCTTAGTACTGCGAACCGTGCCGTTCACGCCCTGCTTTAACGGAACAGTCCATACTTCTTCTGACGGAATGTTTGCCAAAAATGAAGCACCCTTTTCGTTGATGTTATCCGCATCACTAACCCAGATATGTTTAGGCGACAATTCTATCCGCAGATCGGTACCAGGACCACGGTATCGCAGTGCTCGATACTTTTTACGATTAAGTTGATTCGTCTTGTTTCTAAGCAGCTCAAGATGCGTCTTCCATGCCTCAACGGGATCGTCCGAATTAATCCTCGTAACGTCAAAAATAGCTTCCCACATCGTATCGATCAAATGCTCCTCGACAACATCAGGAAACACCTTGGCTGCCCAAGCCATTGAGGGAACCGTAACTATAGACCAACTGACCTTGTTGGACATGCCGTAGCTGCGAAATTTGGCTAATGCCTTACCTTTGGATGCATTCGAATTCATGATTCGCTGTGGATCTATTCCATGTAGAAGATCGGGATTGGGTGCAGTGATCGTCAGGAAAGCAGCATTATTTTCGGCAAAAGTTTCCCATCCGGCTACCCGGAACGCAGGATATTCGTGGAACACCGAATCCGGTGCAAGTTCATACTTCAAACGCGTAATCTCATCGTCGCTCCACTCGATATAAACATCGTAAGCGCCTGCCCCATAAGCATGTTTTACAACTAGTCGAACAAACGCCGCAGCCGCTATCGGCGCGGTTATGACAAGTATTTGTCCCCTCTGAATATGTACACCAATGTTGATCACAAGTGCTGCGTAACGCTGTAATTTTTCATGAAAATCCAATAGCATTCTCCTCCCCTACTAAAATTAATTTCGCTGTTTCAATTGTTACTCTTCATACGTCCATTATATCTTGTAATTGGAACTCTATGAAAATTTTGCTATACTAACTTATGCTAGATTTCATTTAGATGAGATGCAATTCTACTATATTTGATGAGTTGGAGGAAAGCAAAAAACATGTTACATACACGAATAGGAAAGACTGCTGCTGCCACTATTCTTGCCATATCCTTGCTCGGAACCACTGCAAACCTTAATGATGCCTATGCTGCACCGGTCATTTCGGTCTTGCTGGATGATGTTCCTCTGAAATTCGATGCAGACCCTCGGATTGATAAAGGCGTTACCTATGTTCCGTTCCGGACCGTTGGCGAAGCCCTGGGAATTAATATTACCTGGAACAGCAAGGCACAAACCGTAAAAGCGATTGGAAAAGTAAAAGGTCAGGCGACGGAAGTTCTGCTTCAAGTGGGAAGCACTATAGCAACCGTCAATGGAGAAAAAGTGAAGCTCGCAGCGCCACCGGTTCAGCGAGAAGGTCGTGTGCTTATTCCACTCAGTTCGTTCAGTAGTCAGTTCGGTGTTGGTGTCGGCTGGAACCAGTCCTCTCGCACCGTTTCTCTTGTTTCACCTCAACGCGAAATGCATTTAAGAGCTTTCTATGCGCTGCAATCCTATAAGGAAATCGATTTGGTGTCTTCGATGAACTCTGTCTCTTTTGGCTGGAGTCGCATTGATCGCGAAGGACAATTTACGCTTCAGGGTGATGAGTACCGCCTCCCAGCTGCTGCCGGGGACGTTACACCTCAATCCATCGTTGCCGATGCAGCGAATCAGAGTATTAAACCGTATCTTATGGTGTATGCTTTGGATGGTAATGGAGAATTGACCAAGGTGCTGAGTGATAGCAGCATGCGCCAGAAATCCATTGAGGGGATAACTGCTGCCATAGCTGAGAATGGTTTTGGAGGCGTTGTTCTTGATTTTGAAGGACTGGGTTTTAAACTGGACGCTGTAGAGCAACAGAAACTGCTGAACAATTACGTCAAGCAGCTGAAGGATTCTTTACCTAAAGATATCGCTCTATCCTTGGCGGTCCCTCCATTAAATAGTGCGTATAAAGGCTATGATTACAAAACGCTCGCTTCGTTGGCAGACGACATCATCATTATGGCTTACCAATATAATCCCGTCGGCACCAAATCGCAGGTTCCCGAGCCGAACAGCCTTGTGGATCAGGCCATCCAGCTTGCGCTGGATGCTGGCGTCTCCAAGCAAAAACTTTTGCTCGGTATCAGCTTAAATAGTGAAACTTCATCTTCCATAGATGATAAACTGGGTCTTGCCAAGCGATATGATCTTAAGGGAGCTGCCTTCTGGCGCCTTGGATTATTCCGTACTTACAATAATCAGATGGAAGGCGCTGTCAATGCCTCTGTTATA
This sequence comes from Paenibacillus sp. BIC5C1, assembly GCF_032399705.1. Lineage (NCBI taxonomy): Bacteria > Bacillati > Bacillota > Bacilli > Caryophanales > Paenibacillaceae > Paenibacillus > Paenibacillus sp. BIC5C1. Next base: position 3,278,263 of record NZ_CP135922.1, on the reverse strand, counting down.
AAAGAGTAAAGGATTTCTGATATTCTTGACTCCATCGGCTTCCACACACCAAAAAAACGAACCGAAATCTCTGGATGCTGACAAGAGATTTCGGTTCATTTGTTATAGATGATATCTATGCGTTCAATGAGGAAGGCTCATTTCTGTGGGTTGCGCTGAGTACCAGATCTTTTTGATAAGCAAGTACCTGATCCCAGTCCCCGTGAAAAATCGGTATCCGATAGTATCCAACTCTTTCATAAAGGGCCGCCGCCTCCGGCTGCTTGGGGCCAGTCTGCAGTTTCAAATTGGTGTAGCCAAATTCGAGCGCAAGACGTTCCGCTTCGGCCAGAATAGCCTGGGCCACACCCTTGCGACGGAAATCAGAACGTGTATACATACGCTTGACCTCCACGGATGTGTCATCAAGGGGCCTGATGGCTCCGCAACCTACCGGATATCCATCCAAACGCGCTACAATAAAGGCTGCTCGCGGTGTCTCCACATCGGATGGCTGAAATCCCGCCGTCCCATCGCCGCCATATAACAACCCTAGTTCTTGGCTTAGCTCCTTGATTAATAGTTCCGAATCCTCGCTTCGTATATCTTCGGCAGCTGCAAGCACAATTGACGACATTGCGTAAAACCCCTTTCCCTCATTGGATTTATTGGATTTTGTGATTTATATAAATTATCACGAACAGGTCCTGAGCGTCAATTCCCCCATCGATTGAATATTTCAATAAGCAAATTGAAGAATAGATTCACAGCAAAAAAGCCGCCAGATTGGCGACTTTCCCGAAACTCCATAAATACGATTGTACAGATGCACTTCATTTCAGGCCTCTTCTTACCCTTCAACCACATCGGCTCGCAAATCCGTTGCAACCTCAACCATTTGCGGAACGACAGCTTCATTGACAATGGCAACATAAAGATCTCCCATATACAGGCGAAATGGAATCTGTTGGTTCTCATACGTCCACATGAAGAAATCCCCATCGATAGACATGACGCTCTCTGGCCCCTGAACGGTAAGAACAGGTGAGTACATAAAGTCCGGTTTGGATGCAAAATACTGTTTGCATTCTTCCAAGGAAATGGATTTCTCTTCGTTATTTTCTTGCATGGATCGAGTGATTCGAAAACGTTGATTCATGAAATATGCCTCCAATTAGAATTTGTGCAGAACCTGTCCCAGAATTTCAATGCCCTTCACAATTTGCTCATCGGAAGGTGTTGAGAAATTAAGTCTGATTGCATTGCAGGGTTCGTTCTCATCAACGAGAAAAGCAGTGCCCGGAACAACAGCTACGCCTTCCGCAGCGGCTGTTTTGGCATAATCCAGCATCGGGATATGAGCCGGCAGATCACACCAGAGGAACAGCCCTCCATCCGGTTGAGTAAAGGTAATGGACTCACCCATATGCTCCTGCAACTTGTCAATCATCAAGGCAGACTTCCTGCGGTAAATCGCACGGATACTGCTGATATGCTCTGCATAGTTATACTCAGTCATGAACTTGTGTGCCAGAATCTGCGGCAGCATGGCTGTATGTACGTCCTCTCCCTGTTTGGCAACAACCATCTTCTGCACAACCTCGGAAGGAGCCAGAACATAACCAACACGCAGGCCAGCGGACAGAATCTTGGAGAAGGAGCCTACGTAAATAACCAGACCTTCATCATCCATCGACTTAATCGTCGCTACATCTTCTCCGCTAAACCGAAGTTCTCCGTATGGGTTATCTTCCAGGATCATGACTCCATACTTCTTGGCAAGGTCGTAAATTGCCTTGCGTTTCTCCAGGCTGGTCGTAAAACCTGTAGGGTTTTGGAAACTCGGAATGACATAGATCAGTTTTACATTCTGCTCGGTTTGCAGGGCATGCTCCAGCTTCCCGATATCCATACCGTCCGTCTCCATTGGAACGCCGACCAGGTTTGCTCCTGAAGCACGGAAAGAGTTCAGTGAACCTATAAAGCTTGGGCTCTCACAAATAATCGTATCCCCTTCATTACAGAATACTTTACAAGCGAGTTCAATTCCTTGCTGTGCTCCAGATACGATGAACAGTTCATCCGACGCTTTGCCTGTGTCAAAGCCTGTCTTCAGATGTGTAGTCAATGTATCCCGCAGCGGGGCATAACCTTCGGTAATTCCGTATTGCAGTGCTGTTACCGGATCCTGTTCCAGAATCGATTGGGTGAATGTGCGAATTGCCTCAATAGGGAAAGTCTCCGGAGCGGGATTTCCCGCAGAGAACGGAATTACATTTTGACCCGAAGAAGCCTTCAGAATCTCACGAATGATGGATGGCTGCAATGCAGCAATCCGGTTGGAAAATGAATAGTTCATCTTAAAATAATGCCTCCCGAATTCAAATCAGACTCTTGTCTCTATAGCTACAATTAGATTCTATTATACGAGTATTTGGCAGATTTCTAAACGGTCTCGTCAAAATTGGCAGAGAAACAAAAAGAGGCTGACATAAGCCGCCCCATTTTCTATGAATTTCACTTTGCTGCCATCTAAGATCGATGGACAAGATTAATCTCCGATAACCGTGTTGCCTTCACCAGATAAGTCGCCAGACCAGGGACCATGCGGGCCAAACCAGGATAGAACTTGTTCGTTTTGGCAAAAGCCAGCTTCTGAATCCGTCGTGCACGCCGGAGCAGTCGGGCGAATTCAAGATTGGCTTCCTTCGAATACCCTAACTGCCACTGCGTAAAGCTGATCTTTCTTTGAAGATACCTGTCAGTCCATTCAGCACACAACAGTGAGGAACGAAGCGCAATAGACATTCCGTCACCACACAGAGGTGGTATCATTAGCATGGCATCCCCAATATGAGGATAATGGGACCACGGATCAGGAACATTGGATAGATGGAGTGGTGCAATCGAGACTTGTGTTCCTGGAACTGAGCTTCCCTCGGCTAGCCTCGCTGCCAATCTTTCGTTGGTCAAGGAAGCAGACTGCAAAATATCTTCTATAGACTTGCCGCTTCCCCGCACCGAATCAAGGGTCAGCAATGCAGCTACATTTGCGATACCATCCTCAATCGGCGAAATCCCGACATACCCTCCCTCGCAAAAATACAACTCTACCCTTAGGGGGATGGTGATCCCCCGATAGTGTGATTTGATACCAACATATGCTGTTTTATCCCGCAGCTCTGCTGGCGAGGTCATCCCCCTCAGCTTCTTCGAGCCATGGGCTCCGATAACGGTTTTTGCGCTATAATGAATCCGCTCATTTCCTTTTTGGGCTTCGACTTCATAACTATAATCATCTAACTGCTGAATGTTGGTTATCGTTGCCTTTGTAACGATCTCAACGCCTGCGGCTGTGGCCTGCTCGTGTAAAATCCGATCCAGCTCATATCTGCTAATGCCATAGGCCAATCCAGGCAAAGGTGCCACGATCTCCCCGCCCTGAGGCATAATGATCTTGGCATGATCCAGGGTACTCGGCTTTATCTTTTGTTCACTAAGGTTGATCCCCAAATAATCCAGCATCTCCGTTGTCTCAGGCGACATAAATTCACCGCATGTTTTGTGACGTGGAAATTCTTGCCGATCCAGCAGCAGTGTCCGATGTCCTTGCCTGGCAAGTTGCAACGCGCAGGTACTGCCCGCAATTCCCGCTCCGATGACTATGGCATCCATTGGTGTAGACACGTAAGAACACCCGCCTTTCATTGTCCATTTAAGATAACTGCCTATTGATGTAATGATGCTATGATAACGTCCCTTGTTGGGGTATCACGACGGAATAGCGGAACAGAGGCTTCCATTCATAGGTCAAGGTGTCATGGTTCAACTGCTGTTTCAAGTCCTGCCAATCTCTTCCCGTGAAGCCTTTTGCAACAGACAACGGACCATCATGACGAATATACCGATTGCGTGAGATCATTCGAGTGGTTACCCAGACAGCCGCATAGGATACAGGATGCCGATGGATATCGTTAATGACAACGCCATATTTGGAGGCACGGAGCATATGGGAGACCATCTCAACGAGCTGCTTTCCTTCAAAATGATGGACAAATTGCGAGCCAGTCACGATGTCTGCTGAGGCATCCGGTAATTCCCTGACATCGGCACGTCGCACATTGATTCTCGGTTCATTCCGAAAAAGGTTTCTCGCTTCCTCACATGCCTCCTCTGTCAGATCTACCAGAGTAATCTCAAGCTTAACTCCTTTCTGGTCCGCCCAGCGCAATAACTTCTGGTTTACATCACCTGAACCTGCTCCCACATCAAGAAGGGTCAGCGTAGTTGGACTGCCAATCGCTTTCCATAACTTCTCCACGCCTGCACGGGTTGGACCGGGGGCAGCGAATATTTTGTTGAGGCGTCTCAAATGTTTGAGGGCTTCGCTCAACTCGTCTTCCCTTGCCCGTACGGATAGTGTTCTAAAGAAGGACATGATCCCGCTCCTTTACAGCTATAAATTGTGAGTGAGTTTATCCAATTCACAGTTATTCCCTTAACAAAATCTTATAATCGTAAGAGCTAGGATATGTTATTTTACGAAGAGTTCCCCCATCTCAGAATGCTTAATTTCATTACACTCTAAAATGAATAAATTTGATGCTGCATCGCCAGATAAAAACATAAAGAAGCCGCCAATTTAGGCGACTTCTGTTTGTATATGTGATGAACCTGTTATTGATGACCAACAATTCGGTGAGGCACATAGGGTTCTTCTAACGATGCTATTTCTTCAGGTGTTAGCTTAATCGAAAGAGCGGCTACGCCATCCTCCAGATGCGATATTTTGGTAGCGCCAATGATGGGAGCTGTGACCGGTTCCTTTTGCAGTAACCAGGCAAGTGCGATTTGTACACGAACAACCCCTTGCTTCTCGGCAATCGCGGCAACCTGATCAATGATCAATCGGTCGGTATCTGCAGTTGCATCATATTTTTGCTTTGCAATCTGATCGGTTTCGGAACGATGTGTTTTTTCCTGAGGGTCTCTTGTCAATCGGCCTCCCGCAAGCGGACTATACGGAATCACACCGATTTTCTCAGCTTTACAGAGCGGAAGCATCTCTCTTTCTTCCTCACGATAGATAAGATTGTAATGATCCTGCATGGATACAAAGCGGGTCCACCCATTTTGCTCGGCTACATGTAACGCTTTCAAAAATTGCCAGGCATACATCGCAGAAGCGCCTATGTATCTTACCTTTCCTGCTTTGACCACATCATGTAAGGCTTCCATCGTTTCTTCAATGGGTGTAGTGTAATCCCAGCGATGAATCTGATACAAATCCACATAATCTGTTTCCAGCCGCTTCAGGCTTTTATCTATCTCACTCATAATGGCCTTACGGGAAAGTCCGGCACCATTTGGGCCTTGGTGCATACGACCATTAATTTTCGTTGCAAGCACAATTTCATCTCGATTGGCATAGTCACGTAAGGTGCGCCCAATCACTTCCTCGCTGGTTCCGGCTGAATATACATTCGCTGTATCAAAAAAATTGATGCCTAGATCCAACGCCTTTTTAATAACGGGACGACTGTTCTCTTCATTAATAACCCATTGATGGCCTCCAGGAACGGCTGTACCAAACCCCATACAGCCCAAGCACAGACGGGACACATCCAGACCTGTATTGCCAAGCTTCACATAATCCATTTGCGTATTCCTCGCTTTCGGATGGTTTTTGCTACCTTTGCAAATAGCTCTGATGCCTGAATATGATACACACGGAAGAATAACTAGTCTTGAGTATAGTATTAAGCATGAGAAATAATCTCGCAATTCCCAAATGGCTATAAAACGTGCATTAGTAAACAACACGATGGGAAATGTTCATTATTTGGTAAGCAAGAAGATGAATAATGAACATTTCCCTTTTGTGTATGTCACTTAAGGTTACTTAGCTTACATGTTTTTTTACAGGGTCAAATAAACGAATTCTCAGCAAAATGGATAGCAGACTTAGTATCAGGAACAATACACCTCCAAGTACAATGTACTGTGTGCCAATCCCCGAAATGAACAGCCCGCCTACAGCAGTTCCTAGCGTTATTCCCAAATTACCGCATGACAGGAACAAACCATTGGAGAAATCGGGCGCTTCTGGAGCGGCAGAGGCAATCCAATACTGACCAATCAAATTGCTTATGGCATAGCATACTCCCCATAAAATCACCGTTAAAATCATAGGTCCAGTGGATGTGCCCGTCCAAAAAGATAACAGATATACGATCCCCAATACCACGGGAAACAGGATGACTGTTTTTCGCGTGTTTTTAGAAAGCAATCTGCCTCCCACCACATTTCCCACTAGACTTGCCAAACCATATATAAATAACACGATACTCAATGTTTTCCCTGAAATATGAGTGATAGAGCCCAAATACTCTGCGATGTAACTGTTCACACTTGCCGTTGCGGAAGCCATAAGAATCACGGCAGTGATAGCTAGCCAGGTCATGCCTCTTTTTAAGATGCCCAATTGTGTTCCATACGAAAGTTTTTCCTTAGCAGGCATAGAAGGGATAAATATCCATGTACCCACAAACGCCACTGCGTTTACAATCGCAAAGAATAACATCGCCATCTCTACGGATGTTCCATTCGCAATATAGTTGGTGATCGGTACACCAAGTACCATTCCTGCGGTAACTCCAAACATGACTTTAGAGACCGCTTTGGGAGCTTCTTCCCTGCTTACAGAGGTCGAAGCTACGGTCAAAGCCAATGAACAATAAATAGGATGGAAAAAGCCAGGGATGATGCGAGCCACGAGGGCAACGGTGAACGTTGGTGCAATGATGGAAATAATATTACATGCTACAAAAATACCGAGCACGAGCAACATTACCGTTTTGCGGTTGATACCGGAGAATAATAACGGCATTGTAGGACCGGAGATCGCAACAGCGAGTGCAAAGAGACTCACGAGCAATCCAGCTTTGGAAACACTGACATGAAAATAATCAGCTATTTGAGGCAATATGCCAATGACTCCCATTTCCGTAGTCAGGATGCCGAAAACACCAACAATTAAAATATACATCAATACATGATTTGATCTGACCACGTGCAAAACTCCTTCACTATTTCTGATTCATTCTTTTAACTTACGAATGGCATATAAATAAAATAAATACACAAGAATGTATTTTTGCGCTTGTGTGTATTATTATAGAAGCACAGGTAATCTACAATGACTAATTGATGAGGATTTGTGCATTAGTGCACAGATCATGAAAATCTGGATACAAACATGGAAAGTCAGGTGCTCGAATTGACCAAAGTAGACCGAAGAATACTCAAATCTCAAGATGCCATTAAAAAAGCGATGATTGAACTTATGTCTCAAAAGCATTTTGACCAAATTACAATTCAGGATATTTCCGACACAGCGAACGTTAGCCGTAGAACCATCTATCTTCACTACATGGATAAGTATGATTTACTGGATAAGCTCATCGAGGAACACATGAACGAACTACAAGTATTGTGTGAACCGGAATCTGAAATGAGCACTACAGATGGGGGAATGAGCTGGTTTGAATACTTTGAAACCAACTATTTATTCTTCTCAGCTATGTTAACAAGTAAAGGAGCACCCTTCTTTCGCAGCCGTTTTCTCCAATTTGTCATCGAGGACATAAAGAACGGATGGGACATGATTGATGGGAAAAATCGCGGGATAAGTGAAGATATTTTGCTTCAATTTTTTGCGCCAGCTTATGTGGGAATCGTGGAATGGTGGTTTATAAACAAAATGCCCTATCCACCTCATGTCATGGAAGAGCAAGTGAATAAGATATTGGAACTGAATCTTTCATAAATAACACGTTATGCTTAACCTTGCTGATATTATAAAAAAAGTCGCCACCAGGGCGACTCCATAACGGTAAAGCATTCTCCTCTCTTATGGCAGGGTGAACAGTGCTACGCTATTTTTTTAACATTTGTCCCTGACTCTCATTATCGTTGGCATTTTCTTTAAAATAAATTTCGTTCAGAACGTTTACACGAACGTTGATCTTTTGCTCCAACTTCGGAAACCACTTGGTTTTCCATTCCTTTAATTTCCCTTCCGACATCTTCGGACGGAATATCATGCCTATTCCGAGTACATCTGATTTTAAGGAATGAATTTTTCTCACGGTTTCATTGAATTGACTACTCAATTGTTCCTTCATTTCTTTTTCAATCACCGCGTTGCCTTTTCCTTCAGGGCTTTCAGTAATGACGACGTCAAGTGTAACATCCGTCTGGATTGAAGGTCCTTTTTCCGACCACTGGGTCCTATGTTTTGTTTTAGCATCCTGAATAAGGACACTCGTGTTTTGAGCGACTTCAATGGTTCCCCCTGAATATTTCCCTTTAAATAAATTAAATAAAAGGGTCTCTTCCTGATTCAGCGTCCCAACCATGCGGTCCTCACGCATTACAGCCGTGCCTTTAAAAGTGAACAAGGTTCGATCGCCGTTTTTGAGCATGGGGATGGCCATGTCTTCTGTATATGAGTTTTGGTTTTGATAGGCTTCCCATATTCGGACGATGGATTGATTCGGCGTCCATCCGGCATCCTGGCTAAAAAAGTCGTAAGAAGAAATTTCAGGTGTTGGCGAGATTTGATGATACATCGTCTTCTCAAAATCACCGTCAATCACCGCCACCAAGCCCTTAATCGAAATATCGTTCGCTCTAACGGCAAAATCGATAATGTTGTCAATCCCCTTCTCTGCGACTTTCCTGTCGATTAACAACAGCCTCAAATGTACCAATTCGATGCTTTTTTCAGAATCCGTTCGTATCAAATCAATCGCTTTACTGATGGATTTCGCCTCTTTGTCAAGAATTTGGGTTTTGCCTGATGCATCGGGGATTTGGAGAATGATCCTGTATTTCTCCGTTTTTCCCTTCCCCACACCCATGACAACAGGCAAATATTGTTTGTTAATATCTTTTGTATCCCAACATCCCGGAAGTAACATGATCATAGATAAAGTTACAATCAGAGTTTTTATGGTGCGCATGTTCATGTACTCACCTTCTTTCGCTGCCATTGCGCGGCGAGGAATACAATGATTGGAAAACCGATAACGCTATAAACGCAAAAGAAAGAATTCAGGTACAGGTATGAATTCAAAGCGTTAACATCCGGTATCAAAAGACTAATCACGTACAAGGTGAGGCACACCACGGAAAGAATCCATAATCGGTTGATTTTTGGCATAAAGAGCTGATGCAGCAGGGCCACCAGCATCCAGAGTAAAACGGAAACCTTCAAAACACCCAGTGCACTGGAGGCCACCACATAAAAGCTTGGAAGCCAGTCAAATACAACCCACTCCAGATCAATAGTATCCGATGCCATGAGCATCGGATATTGCAGATGGATTACCGTTTCCTGTCCGAATACAAGAAGCGGAACATATACAGATCCCAAAGCAAACACAAATATGATACCCACTGCACCAGCTGCTTTGCCAAAGCTAAGCCGTTGTTTGGAGGGAATCATACCAAGGAATAGAAATCCGGCTGAAATGACCGTACATACATAGAAATCCGAATTGGAGAAAAACGACATTCCGCTATCCCAAATCGGAAAAATGTAGCTGATTCTAAAATTCTGGATGCTGATCATCATGGAAAAGAAAATGAATGGCATCAAGAGAATACACAATCCGATGCTGGCCCGAATCATTACGCTAAGTCCCTTCCAAACAGCATAGAAACAGAGAATGATAAAAAGAGCCGACGTTGCTGCTGGCGGTGTTCTCTGTAGTAATACGGCTTTAATCTCGACTGACTGAAAGTACATAAGTAATAGCAGCTCAATATACAGGAAGAAAAGCATCGGCAGAACGATCAGTCTCGTTACCCATTTGCCCAGTGATTCATTACAGATGTCCACCACTGTTTTCCCTGGAAACTGCGATAACGCTTTTAAGTACATCCAAAGAACAAGTAGCTCTGCCAAAAAGAGAATCATTATGGGTTCCCAGTGTCCTTTGGAAGTCGCAGATATGATACGTTCAGGGAAGATGGCAAAGATCGAAGCGAAGTGAAGCAGCACAAACATGGTTAGAATCTGGGCTTTATTCATCCGAAGCCTTTCCTTTCACACTTAAACTTAAGTAGGGAACGGAGAAAGTATTCAACGTGGCAAAATACAGTATGATCCAAATCATCGCAGCCTCAAGACCCCATATCCCGAAAAAGGAACTGATGAGCATAACAACGTATTTGTACATTCGTATGCCCGTCGTGTTCATATAGCCTGCCAATACAAAGTTGGCAATTGCCGAGGCAACCAGAATAATAATTAATAGATTACTGACGAGTTTGGCTTGAACGATGGCTTGTCCCAACAGAATACCGCCAATCATGGTTATGGTGGGTCCGATGTTCTTTGGGAGTCGAATGGTGGCTTCGATAATCATCTCCAAAAGCAGCATAACCAGCAGCATTTCGATCAACGAAGGATAAGGAACCCCTTCCCTGCTCTTGGCAACCGTGATGGCTAACTGGATTCGCAACAGTTCCGGATTCACCGAATTTAGCACAATATACAGACCTGGGAGCGTAATGGCCAAAAGTGCCCCAATGGCCCGTACGGTTCGTAAAAACACTTGAAACAAATAAGGGTAGTTAACGTCCAGTGTTGTTGACCATAGATCCGTGATGATGGCTGGAAAAGCAAAAGCAAACGAAAATTGATCAATTAGAATAACCACTTTTCCGTTCATCAGATTCTGCACCATCTCCCCAGGTAGCTCCGAAGAGATGTACGTTGGTGTTATTGAGAATTTTGGATGCCCCAGTATACGTATCAGATCCCTTACCGTAGTCAATTCCTCGTCCTTGTTTTGTTCCAGTTTCTCGCGAATAGACTCGATGACTTTGGCTTGGGCAACTCCCTCCAAATACACCATGGCAATTTTCTTGGTAGATCGGGTCCCCGTTTCTCGTCGCTCAATAACCAAATCTTCGGAAATCATCTTTTTCCGCAGCAAACCGATGTTTTTATTAATATCTTCTGTAAAAGCATCGTACGCGGATTGAAGTGGATTCTCACTCTCCGGTGCACTGACAGATCGCGAAATATCAGTATGCTCCGGTTCCATAACAGCTGCCATCCCTTCAGTGCTGAACAGAACAAGCTTTCCATGCAAAATATGATTGCGTATCTCGTCCATTGACATGGAGGCCTCTTCTTCAAATGGCCTGAACATATTTTGAAATGATCCGTTATCATCGCCACTCGCCGCCTGGTTAATTGTAGACAATGTTGTTGGAAGATCGACAAGGGTCTCCATGTAATACGCTCTGAATTCCTGATCCGCGATAACCACATTCTTGCTTAAGAAATCCGAGCTCTTTTTGAAATGATCTTTGAGTTGCTTTTCTATATTGTGAAAATCTTGTTCATGGATTTGCTGCAAATTTTACCACCTCTTTTGAAGTAGTATGTCGTTAAGATAAAAGTTTATTCAGAAAATCACCTTGAGTTATGCAGTAGCCACAAAGGCTTTTATCTCTCTTTTATCACGTACGGATCCCTACCTTAATCATTAATACTTTTGAACTGGAACCCAAAATTTTATATAATATTGTAATGCACCAACAGGTGGGAGGATAGTCCATGAACAAAGAAGAACAGGTCCTATTGGGTTTCAGGGACTTATATAACAAGCTGGTTTGGCTTAATAAAGATAAGATGGAAGAAAGTCTTAAGGGTTATAAGCCTTCTGAGGTACATTGCATCGAATACATTGAAAAGAATGCAGATTCCAATGTGACAAAACTTGCGGAGTATTTTTATATGACTCGCGGTGCGATAAGTAAATTAACGAAGAAGCTCATCGAAAAAGGCCTGATCGAAAGCTACCAGAAGTCGGATAACAAGAAAGAAATCTATTTTAGGCTTACCGAGCAAGGGAAAGTCATTTATCAAATCCATGAGGACCTGCACAACGAGTTTCATGAGCGAGATAAAGCCGTATTTGAACAGATAACCGATGGTCAATTTGACAGTATGCTTAAATTCGTGGATAAGTATAATCGGCATCTCGACGCAGAAATAAAGAAACTGGGTACAGATCTGAAGTCGGAATAAATCTGAATTATGCAAGTTAAACTAAACGCAGCCGGACTCTATTGGAGTACAGGCTGTTTTTTTATCGTTATTATTTTGTTGACAAGGAAACAAAGTGGTTGTACGATATTAATGTTTCCAAGGAAATAAAATAACGGCGTTTGAGGGGAGAATTGAATGTTTAAATCACGATCACAACATACACAGAACGCTGAACAAACCATAGACAAGCATGCTTTGCTATTCGGTCTAATCTCTGTGTTTCTTTGCGGAATAGGATTCAGCATCATAGCACCTGTCGTCCCATTCTTAGTACAGCCTTACACAAGCACTCCGGGAGAACAAGCTACCGTTGTTACGCTGCTGACCTCTGTTTACGCCTTCTGCGTATTTTTTGCGTCCCCCGTGCTTGGAGCTCTCAGCGACAAATATGGCCGTCGCCCACTACTCCTGGTATGCCTTTTGGGTTCTGCAATCGGATACCTGGTTTTCGGGATAGGTGGAGCGCTGTGGGTACTCTTTGCGGGGCGCATAATTGAGGGTATAACAGGCGGAAGCATAGGCACCATCTTCGCATATTTTGCGGACATCATCCCACCCGAACAGAGAACCAAATACTTTGGATGGGTAAGTGCGGTTGTCGGTGTAGGCACCGTCATTGGCCCGACTGTAGGCGGATTACTCGCCAAGATTGATTATTCTGCACCCATGTATTTTGGAGCAATCATCACTTTAGTGAATGTTATGTATGGATTCTTTTTTATGCCTGAGAGTCTGGACAAGAAACATAGACTGAAAGAAATTACACTGGCGAGACTTAATCCATTCATACAGCTTGCAAACCTGCTTTCCATGAAAAACTTAAACAGACTACTGATCTCAGCGTTTTTACTTTGGATACCCAACGGATCTTTACAGGCCGTCTTTTCACAATTTTCAGTGGATACTTTCAATTGGAAGCCTGCAATCATTGGACTTATGTTCTCGATTATGGGTGTTCAGGACATCATCTCACAAGCTTTCATCATGCCTAAGCTTCTGAAAAGATTTAGTGATAAACAGATTGCCATTCTTGGAATGATTTCAGAGATTATAGGCTACAGTTTCATCGCACTGTCTACGTTGTTCTCATTTTACCCTCTGTTTATCGCCGGCATGTTTATCTTCGGTTTTGGTGATTCGATCTTCGGGCCTTCCTTTAATGGCATGCTCTCCAAGTCTGTCGATTCTAGTGAACAAGGAAGGATTCAAGGTGGTAGTCAATCTATACAGGCTTTAGCAAGAATGATTGGTCCTATCATTGGAGGTCAAATCTATGTATCACTTGGTCATGCTGCACCCGCCATTATGGGCGTGATCCTTATTGCAGCGGCAATACCCGTTTTGTATAAGCGAACGCAAGTAACTATTTAAAATGCCAACTTTCATCAGGTATGCATTGAATTGATGGGTGCCTAGGCACCATAGAACAGATAATAGGGTTTCAGAACTTAGGTATAAGTTCTGAAACCCTATTTGTCTCCACCCCAGAATGTCAATTCAATTAGTCTGCCTTTCCAAACTCCAGTACATAGATAGATGAAGGACATAAAACATAACCCTGCTGCCAGTTCTCGGTCAAAACACTCCGTTCTGTGCACTTGATATGATCGGGTTGAAAGACCGAGTTGATGTTATGGTGCGAATCGCTGGTAATCTCATATAAGGTCCCCTCTTCGCTCGCATCGAAAGATTGTAAATCGAGCTCAACCCGTACCTCTTCCAAGCTTCGGTTCACAATAAACATGGTGACCCTGCTGCGATCATCATTCGTTCCGGCTACAACATCCAGATTGGGAAGTGCGTCCAGCTCTACAGGCGTTTTTTTGTTGGAAATTACAGAGAATGTTCCACATTCAGCTTCTACGGGGAGGATATGACGAATATCCCGATTCGCGTAAAGCTTTAATACTTCATAGGTTGGAGTTCCATATATCGTGAGCGGGTGTCCACTCCATCCAGCCTGCTTGCCTCGATATTGATCAGCATAAAAATCTCCGACACGGATGCATCCGCCGAGCCAACCATTGACCAGATCAGAGAAACTGCCGATGTGCACGCTATCGCTGCAACGAATCATTTCATTCAGATTGGCGGCATTCGCCACGGCTGCTCCAAGGGTATGCTCGTCTGGCAGTCCTTTTCGCACAGTGTTTGGATAATACATCGTGTTATATTCGGTGATGGCCAGCTTCACATGCTGATGTTTGATGTCGGAATGAATGACCTCCATTGTCTGACGTATATAGTGCCGCGTCCACTCGGGATAGCTGGCCATTGCTTTATACCGATCCTCCACCGGCGTATCCCGATTCATGCCAAAGGGACCATAGCCATGATACAAATGCAACGTTAGATAATCGATATGTTCCCCGGCGAGAGCAAGCACTGTTTTATTCCAATCCTGCTCGTAATGTCCACAGGCCAGTAATACAATGGAAGGATCTGATTCCTTCATCGTCTTCGCAAACTGTACGGTCCTCTCCGCAAATTGCTCGGCAGAGCAAGCTCCAACTTGCCATTGTCCCCACACCTCGTTGCCGATCTCCCAATACTTCACATGATATGGTTCCGGCGATCCATTCTTCGCCCGAAGAGCTCCCATTGGCGTATCTACACTTCCATTACAATATTCAATCCATTGGGCTGCCTCTTCAGGTGTACCCGATCCATCGTTCACACAAATCAGAGGTTCCACTTGCAGCTCGTGGCAAAAGCGGATAAATTCATCCGTTCCGAAATACTTGCTGGTCCATCCTCCCCATGCCTCGTTGTACATAACAGGTCTCTCCAGCATCGGGCCGATGCCATGCTCCCAGTGATAGGCGCTAATGTAGTTCCCTGCAAGTCTCATCATGCCTGCGTTTAACGCTCTGGTCATCTCTACAACTTCACGTTTTACCAGGGCAATATGATCGACAGGCAATAAAGACACATGATCCAGCCAGAGCATTCCCGTGGAGACATGATCGATCCATCTTGGATGCTCTGCCGGAATATACACCCTGACCTCCGCATCGGGACAAGCTCGTAACATCGTCAGCCGTGCTTCATAAGCCTGCCAATTATGGCTGTTTAATTCGACTTTCAACTGACCAAGCACTTCTTCCGTACGTCTATCGACGGCTTCCACCATCAAATATCGGAGTTCGATAGAGGCTCGCGCAACGATACGTACGGTGTAATCCATGGGCCCTTTCAATGCGCAGCTTTGTGCAATTCCGGCATGCGCTTCATCATCACTAAAGATACGAATACGCTGAGCGCGGCCCGAATGTCTGGGGGCTGGAGCTTCCATCGCATATTGCGTATTTCTCCCGTTGGTGGAGGCGTACCAGCTTCCTGATACAGAAGTGCTTGATTCGGCCTCGCTTTCAAAGTCCATATCCTTCAATGGAAAGGCAAGCATCGCCTCCATATGATCCCGGATGTCTTCCACAAAATGCCCAAACAAATACGGGTTGACCTTATGCTCACTTACGCGACTACAATCTACACTAATTCTGGCGTTTGATTTCAACATAACTCCTCCATCATTGTGGTTGATATGGATTTAACCTTTGATCGATCCAATCATGACCCCTTTAACAAAATGCCGCTGCACAAAAGGATACATCAACAGTACAGGCAAGCTGGAGACGATAATGACCGCATACTTGATGCTCTCCGCAAGCAGGATTTTGTCTTCCAATCCAAGGCTTCCGTCCACGGCATCGGATTGGCTGATCAGCAGAATTTCGCGCAGTATCAACTGAAGCGGATGCAGATTTTCGTTACGAATATAGATGAGTGCGTTAAAAAATGAATTCCAGTGGCCTACGGCATAGAACAGCACCATCACGGCAAGAATCGGCTTGGACAAGGGCAGGATAATGCTCACAAGCAGCCGCCAATTAGAGCACCCGTCCATGTGGGCAGCTTCTTGCAGCTCCCAGGGAATACTCGACTGAAAATACGTTCTCATCACGATCAGATTGTACGTGGCGATCGCGCCGGGAATGATCAGAGCCCACATCGTATCCACCATGCCCAAATTTTTGACCAATAGATACGTTGGAATTAATCCGCCACTGAAAAACATCGTTAGCGTGATGAACACCATGATTACATTACGTCCAGGAAGGTCGGGTCTGGAAAGAGGGTATGCGGCCAACACGGTCATGATAATGTTAATCACCGTGCCCACGACCGTATAAAATATCGTATTACGGTATCCCAGCCAAATCTTTTCGTTGTGCAAAATATTCGTATAGGCGTCCAACGTCAGTCCTTTGGGCAATAACCAGACTTCTCCATTCAATACTTTCGTGGGATCACTGAATGAAGCACTCACGATAAAAATCAACGGGTACAACACAGCGATGATAATAATTGAGGCTATGACGTATATGATTACATCGAAAATCCGTTCATTGGAACTGGTTTGTAATGTCGCCTGCTTGGACATGGCTTCTTGCCCTCCTTCACCATAAGCTCGTCTCAGACGTCTTACGTGCAATCCGATTGACCAGTAAAAGTAACACCAGATTAATGATTGAA
Source organism: Paenibacillus sp. BIC5C1 (assembly GCF_032399705.1). Classification (NCBI taxonomy): domain Bacteria; kingdom Bacillati; phylum Bacillota; class Bacilli; order Caryophanales; family Paenibacillaceae; genus Paenibacillus; species Paenibacillus sp. BIC5C1. The sequence continues at coordinate 3,261,615 of NZ_CP135922.1, read as the reverse complement.
TTAAAGAGCCCGATAGCAGCTGTATAGCTGTATTCTCCCTTGAGGATACCTGTCGTATAGACAAAGGTTGAAATGACGTCGCTAGATTCCAGATTGAGATTGTTTTGCATCAGCAAAATTTTCTCAAACCCTATGTTCATGAAATGACCGATATCCAAAATGAGCAAAATGATGACGACTGGAGCGATGCCGGGTAGCGATATATGCCATATACGCCGCAGCCTTGACGCCCCATCCATTTTGGCAGCTTCATACAGATGCGGGTTCACTCCGCTCAAGGCTGCAATATAGATGATGGATTGCCAGCCCATGTTCTGCCATATATTCGAACTGATAAAAATAGTCTTAAACCAACCGGCTTCTTCAAGAAAACGGATCGGTGTACCTCCGAATGCCTCGATCAGCAGGTTGACTGGACCCGTATGGGGTGAGAGAAACACATTCAGTATGCCAACGATAACGACTACTGAAATAAAGTGGGGAATATACGTAATATTTTGCAGCCATTTGCTGAAGGTTTTATTGCGAATTTCATTAATGATTAATGCCAGCAGAATCGGAATTGGAAAGGCGATCAATAAGGAGAACAAGTTAATGGAAAGTGTATTCCATAGAAGTCTCCAGAAATAATAGGAATCAAAAAATCGTTGAAAGTGGCCAAATCCCTCCCAGCTGCTGCCCAGAATCCCTTTGGCCGGATTGAAATTTTTGAACGCAATTTGCAGTCCATACAACGGGGCATAGTGGAATACCACATACCAAGTGACTGGCAGAAGCAGCATAAGGTACAGGTCCAATCTTTTGCCCATTTGCCTTAACAGGCCTGAACTCTTTTTCGGATGACTTCGTGGCATCGTAATCGTTGTATCGGTTTTGACGCTTTTCATAGGCAACTGCTCCTTATCCATGATGTTTCAGCATTATTTCTGCATCTTGTCAAAGGCATCCTGATACAACTTCTCCAGTTCCTCAACTCTCATCTTTTTGAGCGTCGTCTGGAATTGCTCCCACTTGTCAAAACCGATTGCACCCACAATAAATTTTGTACTCTGTTCTTCGTAATATTTATCAATATCATTTCGCAGAATGTTGACTTCCTGGGCAGTTTGCTCATCAAACATTGGAGCCGCATAGCGGACTTTTGGCATGAACGGATCGAGCTTTTGCTGCGCCTCCTGCACTTGAGGCGGGTTGATAAAAGAAGCAACCTGTTCGCTAATGAGATGTGGCGCGCCTCCGCCGGCATAAGGGGTAATTTTGGCCTGGTTACTGATTTCTTTCAGGAAGTCCTCTTTATAATAAGGAATACCATCTTTCATCTCGTAGTGCTCACCTTCTCTTCCGAATCGGAGCAGGGTGGAACCCTCATCACTGTAGAAATAATCAATCCAGCGCATCGTCACTGCCGGATATTGATTGACGGATGTGATTGCAAAGGCTCCAAAATCTCTGGCAATTGGCAGAGCCTGACTCTGCAATCGGTCACCTTGGGGACCTTCCAGTGGGGCAATACCGGTATATTGGTCTTTGATCGACAAGAAGTTATTGTTCGTCTGGTCAAAGAAAAAACCTGTATTTCCCGATCCCTGCTTGGCCAGGTATTGCGCCTCTGTGTGTGAAAATATTTCTGGGTCCAGCAGCTTTTCCTTGTACAGCTTATTTAAATACATCAGCATTTCTTTGTTCTGGTCACTGCCCATCCAGATGTGTACTTTGTCATTTTCAATATTGATGTTATATCCAAGCTGCGAATCCAATCCGAATGAGCCGCTCATCGCACTTACAACAGCCAATCCCACGCGTGCAGTCATCGGAATTTCATCCTGTTTGCCGTTTCCATTCGGATCACCATCACGGAAGGCAAGCAACACGTTGTACAGTTCCTCTGTAGTTTCCGGCACTTCCAGATTCAGCTTGTCAAGCCACATCTGATTGATCCATTTCTTATCTGTACGCGCCGCACTTAGCGTAACAATACCCGGGATCGCATAAATGTGGCCCTCTGGTGTAGTAATGCCTGAGCGGATTTCGGGATATTGATCCATTAATTTCTTCAAATTCGGAGCATATTCATCGATAAGACCTTCCAGTGGGATCAATTGGCCGGCAGAGCCATATCGGATGGCTTCAAGTGGGGAAATACCTGAACGGAACAAGGCATCCGGCAGCTCATTCGAAGCAAACAACAGATTTTTTTTCTCTTGGAAACCATCTGTCTGAGCTTCAATAAATTCCACTTTCACTTGGCTTAATTTCTCGTAATCCTGGAAAACCGGCATTTCTTTGAAAGTGCCATTTACAGGTGCAATTCGGGTAAACATCTTGAGATTTACCGGTTGGTCCACAATCGGAAACCCCGTCGTATGAACATCGTTCTTCGAAACCTCCGGTGCAGCTTCGTTATTGGTTCCACCGGAATTGCATCCAGCCAGCATCAAACTGGAAGCGATCATCATCATGATCATCTTTCTTCCCCAGCGTTTGCGCATAAAGTTGTGCCCCCCACAATTCTTTATCACCAACGTAACTTGTAAGCGTTTCCGATTGGTGTGTGCTCATTATAATTCACCGGTCATGGAAGGTAATTACAATAATATGACCCTTTACTCCACATATTTTACGAGTTTAGAGTTCTGCCCTTATCGGCCTAGTCCCCCAAGTGCAAAGACGTCAGCTTCGTGGCGTTCTTCCTTTTTCCCGGATCGCTCAAATATGCTTGCGGTGTTAAACCCGTTATTTCTTTGAATACTTTAAAAAAATAGTTGTGTGTCGTAAATCCCACTTGCATGCTTATTTCCTTGATTGAATATCGGCCGCTGTCCAACAGCTTGCAGCCTGCATCAATCCGAACCTGATTCAGATATTCCGAAAAAGTCCGCTGCGTCTCCTCCTTGAATATTCTGCTTAAGTAGGATGCGTTCAGACCAATTACGCTTGCCGCAAGCTCCAATGTGACATAACCGGAATACCTCTCCAGTATGAAATGGATCGTCTGCGTGACATGGCGAGAATAGGACCCAATAACACGATGCTGACGCAACAAATGAAACAGGCCGGAGAAGAAGGATTGCAGGCCTTGCTCCAATTCCCTTATATTTTTCATCCGCCCAAGTTCGCTTCTTGAAGGCAGATTAGCTACCGCTGGATCTGTGGAAGGCAAGAAGGTTCTCCATGCTTTATCGCCCGTTTGCATGATCTCGCTGACAATCATCTGAACTTTATGTGAATGGATAGGCAGGTGGTCGATCGAAGCAAAAATGGAGGAAATCAATTGATGCACACCTTGCTTGTCAAACCTTTCTATGGATAACAGAAGCTGTTTGTGCTCCTCAATGGTCAGAGAAACACGCTGTGGCTCATCATTTTCATTGGAATGCTTGTCCGAGCATGGGGCTTCCACCTGGGAGATATGGCTTCTGAGCGTTTTTGCAGAAGAAGATTTATCAAGTTCATATTCGGCTGAGCAATAGCTGGATTCCAGTTGTGACAGACTGGTGCATATAGGTCCTACAGCGGTTACGCTTTGCAGATTCAGGAACAGTTCCAATGCATGCTGAATCTTCCGCAGTTGTCCGTCTACCTCACGCTGCATGATGTGTTCGCTTCGTTCCCTGAAGGAAAACACGATGACAAATCGCCCTTCCTCAACGTACACCGCTGTCCGCTCATGGATATCACCCAGGCTCTGCTGCATCATATCAACAACCTGTTGAACCAGACCATTCGTCTGCACGTCACTGTATGACTCTGTCAGCAGCAGGAACGGAACAATCTGTAACGCTGCTGTTGCATATCTGGACGCATGCGGATACAGATTGTCTCTCCGGGAGAAATCTTCAAATCTGTAGGCTGCCTTCGTCTGTCTTTTGAGCATATACAGTAAGTAATCGCGTATAGCCTCTGAACTCAATTTCTCGACCATGCCGCTCTCGGTGACGTGTTTCACACGCATCTGATCTTCCTGCTGCAATTCCGATACGGCTTTATTCAGGATGTTGAGCAGTGTTGACTCGTCCAATCGATGCTTGAGCAAATAATCCATGGAGCCATTGTTCAGGCAGTCCCGCACATAGTCATAATCGTCATAGCTGCTAAGCATAATCGTCTTAATCCACGGAAAACGTTCCTTGATTGCTCGATTGAGCTCTACACCGTTCATTTCAGGCATATCTACATCAATAATGACCATATGCGGTGGCGACTGCTCAATCATTCTTAAAGCAATTAACCCATTATGCGCCTGACCGCATAATTCGAACCCATAGTTAGCCCAGTCCAATAACGTCCATAAATTATGGTATACTAACGGCTCATCATCGACGAGTAGCACCTGAAACATGGCTTATTTCACCTCTCGTTTGGTATTTTCCATACTTTTCTCCATTTTGGGGAGCCGAACCTCGGCTTTGGTGTACAATCCCGGTTCACTGCACAAATGAACCCCATACGGTGCGCCATACGTGCGAACGATTCGTTCGTGTACATTACGTACACCCATTCCACTAAAACGTGATGTATCGCCGTTTGTACCCGTACCTTTCAGTAAATACTCCCGCTGCTTCTCCGTGATCCCCTTACCGTTGTCCACCACATCAATATTGAGATTATTTCCTTCTTCATACACCCGTATCAATATGAAGCCATCCTGTTCGAGTGGTCCGATTCCATGAATAATTGCATTTTCAACCAGGGGCTGCAGCATCAGCTTCAACACCAGGCAATCCAATAAGGTTTCATCCTCAATTTCGGTAATCATCCTAATCGGCTTCATATACCTGTACTTCATGATTGAAATATAATGTTCAACATATGCCAATTCTTCACGTACCGTAAGAAATTCATTAGAATTACCAAGGACACTCCGCATGAGCTCAATTAATGAACCCGAGACCTCTTCAATGTTTGGCACTCCGTTCAGCTTGGCTAGATACTTGATTGTATTGAGCGAATTGTATAAAAAATGAGGATGGATTTGTGCTTGGAGCGCAGTTAGCTCAGCTTCCCGCTTTTCTTTCTCGCTGACGCGGATTCCTTCGAGCAGATCTTTCAATTCTTCCACCATTCCGTTAAAGACATGGTACAGTTGTCCTGTTTCATCTTCAGTTTTAATCTCATTTTGGGGGAGTGTCAGATTACCGTCCTTCACCAACATCATCAGTGATTTTAGTTTCCGGATATTTAGGGTAATTCGGGAAGAGACTTGAAGTGAAACGATCAGAACAACGACAAACACAATAATGGACACCTCTGCGAGCAGGTTGCGCAGCTTCACAGATTCGGTCAGAAGAGAATCCATCGGAACCAAAGAAATAGTACTCCACCCAGTATAGTCGGATTGACGACAAACAACGATATATTCTTTTCCATCAATGTACCGTCTGACCGCTTCACCATCCGTCTTAAATTGCTGATTGATCTCCTTAATTTGCTGGTAAGATGGAGTAAGAGGTGAGGCAGATCGGGTTTCATAGATGAATTGATTCCCCTTGTCCAGCACATAGATCATGCTGTCTGTAGTTGGCCTCACGTCGTATGTTTTCTGGATAAACTCATAATTAAGATCCACCATGACAAACCCAATAGTCGCACGGTTATAACGAATCTCCCGACCAATGGTAACCGCATCTGACACTCCTGTCTGCTTGAAATATGCGTGCCTTGAACCATTTTGAAGCATATAGTTCATCAATGGCGTGCCCAAGATGGTTCTGTCCAGCCAAGGTCCACCTGAGAAAAAAACTTTCCCGCTCAGGCCCACAACGGCTATCCGTGAAATGTAAGCCTTATAATCGATGAGGGAAGATAGAAATTCATCCATTCGCTTCTGCTCCTGAAACCACTCATAGCTGATCTCCTCATTTGGACTGAGCAAAGTGTCAATGACCGTGTTCTTGTTAGTCACCACGACCGTATTCAGCCGGTCGATCTCTTCCAGCATTCTGTTCAATGATTCATCTGCCTGCCTTATGCTGTCCGATACAGACGTAATGGCATTTTGCGTAATTGTCTCACGCATACTCATATAAACAATGACCGTAATCGAAACGATGGATACTAGCGTAACTGCAATAAAAGCGATAAAAATTTTGCCCTGAATGCTGCGTTTCGGTGATATCCATCTCTGCAATGTAGAGAGTTTCATTGTGGAAGTCTCCTTTTTCATGATCCAATAAAAAAGTAAGCGTTCTCCATACTGGACATCGGTATCTTCAGGATCAGCTTGAGGTTCTCCGCATCATGATAGGAGGTACTTTATAGTAGATTTTGAATGCTCTGGTAAATGAATATAAATTGGGATAACCGAGTGATAGAGCAATCTCCGTAACGGTAGCATCCGTATCTTTAAGCAGCTGTTTGGCCTTATCCATACGTATTTTCTGCATGAATTTTAACGGGGGCAGACCAACCTGACTGGTGAACATATTGGAGAAGTATGAACGATGCACCCCTGCGAAGTCAGCAACCTGCTGCACCGAAATGCCCTCTGTTGCATGCAATTCCATGTAATCCATGCACTCATGTATCCAGCCCGCCAGTTCTGTAGGCTGTGCATTGTTGGTGTCTGGAACAAGACTGGCCAACAAGCCATATACCAGCCCGTGCAACTCCAGCGATACTGCTGGCTTCCATCGTTCCACACATGCCAATGCATGAATCAGACGTTCAGACGTTTGCTGGACCTGTGGAGAACACATCTGTTTGCCAAACGGACTTTCCGGAGTCAAGCCAGCCAGCTCCAATAAAGGTTTGACTTTAGACCCATCCAATGCCAGCCAGTTCATTTGCAGTGGAGATTCCGAGGGAAGCATGTGATAGTAATAGGTTCTGCCGGGAAAAAGACAAAACAGATCATTCTTCTGCAGGTCCACTCGCTTGCCATCAAACTCAAGCCTGACCATACCTTCACGCACAAAATGAAGACTGTAACACTCGATACGTTTGGGGCCAACCCTGTAATTGGATTTGGCTATACTTCTCCCTGCCCGGACTGGCCAGATGTGTTCCTCTTTATCCAAATATCCTGGCTTATAGTAGATGAATTCTGCATACTCGTACTCATATTCCTGCATCGTAGGGAGTTCCCTCCTTCACCTATTTTGTTTGATCATAACAAAATGACAATAAAAATATAACACCGGGCTATTTTGATAACTCGTTTTTTTCAATATCATCTTACTAGGAGGCGATTACACTTGTCGAGAACACCTAACATTTTGCTAATCACTAGCGACCAGCAGCACTGGAACACGATCGGAGCTTTTCAGTCTGAAATTTCCACGCCCAATCTGGACCGGCTCGCCCATCAAGGAACAACGTTTGATCGGGCCTATTGCCCGAACCCTACCTGTACCCCGAGCCGTGCTTCTATTATTACAGGTATGTACCCCAGTCAGCATGGAGCCTGGACATTAGGCACAAAACTGCTTGAAGATCGTCATACCGTCGGGGAGAGTTTCAAAGAGGCAGGCTACCGCACTGCCCTAGTAGGTAAAGCACATTTTCAGCCTCTAAAATCTACAGAGGAATACCCGTCGTCTGAAGCGTATCCCATCCTGCAGGATTTGGAGTACTGGAGACATTTCCACGGTCCATTTTACGGCTTTGACCACGTAGAGTTAACACGTAATCATACGAATGAAGCGCATGTCGGTCAGCATTACGCGTTATGGTTGGAAGAACAGGGATGTACGAATTGGAGAGATTACTTCCTTCCCCCAACCGGAACGATGGATCCATCTTCAACCTATACATGGCCCATCCCTGAGAAATATCACTACAACACCTGGATCGCCGAACGAACCAATTCCCTTTTGGAGCAGTACACCCATGCTGATGATCCATTTTTTCTGTGGGCCAGCTTTTTCGATCCGCATCCTGAATATCTGGTACCAGAACCTTGGGATTCCATGTATGACCCCAATGATCTGACAATTCCCTCTATAACACCTGGAGAGCATGATCGTAACCCACCCCATTTTCAACTGACCCAGGAGGAGAATCCGAATTTTGAGCATCTGGTTGAAACCGGCTTCGGCATCCACGGTTACCGTTCGCATCATTATTATGAATATGGCGACAAATTCCGGTTAACGGCGTATGACAAGAAAAAACTGGTCGGCGTGTATTATGGAATGATCAGCATGATGGATAAATATATTGGCAAAATCCTCGATAAGTTGGATGAGTTGGGTATTGCAGACGATACGATCGTCGTTTTCACTACCGATCACGGTCATTTCTTCGGACAGCATGGTCTTCAGGCCAAGGGCGGATTCCATTACGAGGATCTTATCAAAATCCCATTTATCGTAAGATATCCTGGTGAGGTGCCTGCTGCGAAAAAGTCAAATGCCATACAATCGCTGGTCGATCTGGCTCCTACCTTCTTGTCCTTTTGCAACATTGCAATTCCGCACGCCATGACGGGAATCGATCAGAAGAAAGTGTGGCTGGGCGCCAAGGAAGCCGTTCGTAATCATGCTCTCTGCGAATTTCGACAAGAACCCACGACGATTCATCAAAAAACCTATGTCGAACAGCGGCATAAAATCACCGTCTATTACAATCAAACCTATGGTGAACTTTTCGATCTTGAACAGGATCCAGATGAACGTTTTAACTTGTGGAATGAACCTGAGTACACCGGGCTCAAGTCTGAGCTTCTGCTCAAATACATCTGGGCTGAGCTTGGCAAGGAGTCCATGCCGATGCCTCGAATTCATCATGCGTGATGGAAAGGTTGAGGGTAGCATCAAGAACCTGAATGAACAATTTATGTTACTGATCCAGCTTTTTTGGACTTTCTTTCGCATCGGTCCTTCCACCTTCGGAGGCGGATATGCGATGCTGCCAATTATCGAACGCGAAGTGGTGCACAAGAAAAAATGGATGCAAGAGGACGAGATCGGTGAGCTTATATCGCTTGCCGGCTCGGCTCCCGGAGGAGTTGGCGTTAATGCCGCTGCGATGATCGGACATCGCCAGGCAGGAATTATGGGAGCTGTGTCTGCCGTCATCGGCGTGACATGTCCCACGTTTTTGATTGTGATCCTGATCAGCGTGTTCGCCATCCTATTTCGTAACCAACCCAAAGTTGAGGCTGCTTTAAACGGAATGAACGGTGGCATTATTGCACTAATTAGCATGGCAGCTTATCGGACGGCCAGGTATTCCATCCTAGATACAACAACAGCGATAGCTGCCATTGTGACCGTAGCTGTGCTTCTGTTTGCAGGAATCCACCCCCTCTATCTTATTATTTCAGGATTGATATGCGGTATGGCCGTGATTCGGATCAAAAACCGGCTGGGCCTTCAAGTGAAAATGGAGAAGAAGTCTGGAACAGGAAGCTACCCCGAACTGGAATATTACATTTAAGCAAGAAGAATCGGAGCGATTGAGATGTACTGGGACCTGTTCATGATGTTTATACGTGTAGGCCTCGTTTCATTTGGTGGCGGTTACGCCGTTATACCGATCATTCAACACGAGGTAACAGAAAAAGGATGGCTGACAAGCGCTGAATTCCAACAAACCGTAGCGCTGGCCGGTATGGCGCCCGGCTCGATTGCAACCAATGCCGCAACGTTGATTGGTTATCGGACGGCAGGTTATATCGGAGCCGCTGTCTCTACTGCAGGTATGATATTGCCTTCACTCGTTGTAATTGTCATACTCTCCGCATTATTTTACCGGATACACGACAATTCATGGGTAAAGTCCTCTTTATATGGCTTGCGCCCCGTAACGACGGGACTCATTATCTATGCTGCCATTCATTTCGGCTATCCAACTGAAGACACAGGCTTAAGCTGGGTATGGATTGCGACACTGCTGATTAGCGGAGTTTGTTTGTTTCTTCTGCTCAAATACAAGCTTCATCCCCTTCTGATTCTCACTGTCGCTGGAGCAGCAGGCATTATTTTATTTTAAATTCAGCGTGGCGACCGACAGCAGTAGCCACTTCCTTGATTGGTTTTTAAAAGGAGCAGCGCGATCACAGCATTAGCTGTCCTGGCTGCTCCCTTTATCTTTATTTTTACGATTGACGCAGATATAATCTGCTCGTTTCTTCCCAGATCTCTCCCGGCTGCAAACTGAATAATCCAGCTTCCTCGGCCTGCATATCCAGATTAGGTGCATTCACGAGATTAATCTGCGGTTCGGGGCAGAAAAAACCTTCTTCCGCGTTATTGTTCCAGATCATCCATTGTTTATAGGACGTTCCCACATCGTAGATCAGTGTCATTCCATTCTTCGTATCCTGAAGCTCCATCCGGTTTCTCCCGTTTTGCGGTACAGCAGTGTAGTGATTATCCATTGCTGCAAAGAACGGGTATACCCCTAAGTCTCGCATATGCTCTTCCTCCTGAATCAGCGGCTGAAAACATGTCGTTGGCAGCATACGTTGATCCAATTCCCATCTGTCTCCAATGGTCAGCTTGAGCTTGTAATCCCGAGCTGATCCTCCCGGATTAAAGGGAGCGTTAATGGAGGTATGAAAAGCGATCAGGCATGGCATGCAGGAGCTTCCATGATTGCGAATGCGGACATGCTGCATTAATCCATCACTGCTCAGCGAGTAGCGTAATGTAATACTGAATTGAAAAGGAAAGGATACGTATGCCGGATGAGTTTCATCAACGGTAATGGACACCGAGACATAGCTTTCCTTCTCGGTATGTCCATACTCATCCACAACCCATGGCGCATTATACAAAAATCCATGCAAATGATTGCCTGTTGCTTCCTCATTGACCGGAAACTGAAGTGTCTGCCCGTTCCAGGCAAACTGCCCGTCTTCATAGCGATTCGGCGGAAACAAAACGGGAATCCCGTGAATCATGGGTCTAGCTTTAAATGATTGCATTTCTTCGGGTGACGGTTCATGAAGGAAGCGAAGCCCTCGCTCAAGATCACGATACGCGACCAGATTTCCACCAATATTCGGCAGCATCACAGCCTCACTGGAGCCAAAGCGAAGGTAAATAGCCTTTTCACCTAGAAAATCGCCTTCCCAGGATCTACTTGTCTCCTTTGTATTCAACACGTATTCCCCTCCTTATTCGCCAGCGGACGATAGATAATGTCCTTCGATAATGGCCCGAATCTGTTCCATCGGCATCTTGGGTTGTCTGTCATACGTCAGCAGACCGTTAATCTCCTGTTCCACGTCCGTCAGCTGTGTGTAACAAAATCCTTCTACTACTGGAGAATCCAATAGCGGCTGTACTACGGCATGCAATCGCTGTGCGAAATCTTCGTCATTTTCCGCTCCAGAGTAACCCCAGCCTTCCCAGTCACTTTTCTTATACCCGATTCCACCGAATTCGGTAATTAAAATGGGCTGTCCTTCATAACGATAGTCACCCACGCTAAGCTTTCGACTACCCGGAAGGGCGTTTACCGCATTTTCACGAGTGCGATAGCGTTCCTCCAGAACCTCTCTTCTCCATTCATAATCATGGATGTTATACAAGTCGGTCTGAACCATCTCCCAGCCATCATTGGAAATGACCGGACGAGTGGAATCCAGCGACTTGGTCAAATAATACATCGACAAGGCATGATACTGCTGCTCCTTGCTGGTCAGGATGTTGGGAACACCCCAGCTTTCATTAAGAGGTACCCAGACCACAACACATGGATGGTTGTAGTCCCTTTCCAGCGCCTCCTGCCATTCCCGTGTTACCTGGGCGACATATTGTTCTGAGAAATCGTAAGCATTCGCCATCTCTCCCCATACCAGCAGTCCCAGCTTATCACACCAGTACAGGTATCTTGGATCTTCAATCTTCTGGTGTTTTCTGGCACCGTTAAATCCCAGTTCCTTCGTTAATTCCACATCACGCCGGATGGCCTCGTCACTCGGCGGAGTCAGATTTCCATCCGGGAAATACCCTTGATCCAGAACGAGCTTCATATAATAAGGACGATTATTCAGAAACAGCTTGCCTTGTTCAATGGAGATTTTGCGCATACCGAAATAGCTGTCGACTTCATCGACGGACACACCATCCACCAATACAGTGAAATGAATATCATACAGATTGGGGTGCTCTGGTGACCATAGCCTGCCAAGGCCATGCTCGTTAAAGGTGTGAAGCCCGATGGTACGGGTCTCTGTCCTGCCGCTGATTCGATATTCATCCTCAGAAAGCTGCTTTCCCTGATAGGCAATTTGTACTCGTAGTCTGATATCTTGCACTTCCCAATCCCTTGATTCTGTTTGATTCCTTTGAAGATGCGCTGTAACTTCGATTTCGTTGCGATCGACATCAGGAGTCAGACGCACCTTCTGTAGATGAACGGGTGCGACAGCTTCAAGCCACACCGATTGCCATATTCCAGTCGTGCGGGTATAGAAAATTTGGGCAGATTGCTCCTGCCAGAACTGCTTCCCTCGTGGTAACGTTACATCCCTGCTATAATCTATCGCTTGTACGGTCAGCACATTATTTCCTTCGAGCAAAGAATCCGTAATGTCGGCATGAAAAGGGGTGTGTCCCCCTTCATGCCGAACCACAAGCTGTCCATTGACCCAGACAGAGGCTTCATAGTCCACAGCTCCGAAGTGCAGCAGTAGACGTTTGCCAGTGAAGTTCTCCGGAATGTCAAAAGTCCGTTTGTACCATACATTATCGTGAAAATCCGGATCTGCAATGCCACTCAGTTGACTTTGAAAAGCAAAGGGCACCTGGATTCGGCGGCTGAATACTCGCTTGCCCTCACTCCATTTTTCCGAACGTCCCTTGTTATCATCATCGAATTCAAATTCCCATTCCCCATTCAAACTCAACCAATCTTTACGTACAAATTGAGGCCTTGGATAATCCTGTCGCAGCATGATGTTCAGCTCTCCTGTCACCCTAGATTGATTTTCCGAATCACTTCCAGTGGCACTTTCGGTTTACGGTCTTCCGTCAACAGACCATTAATCTCCTGCTGCACATCAGTGACTTGTGTATAACAATAGCCCGAGATATAGGGAATGGCTTTGATCGCTTCGGTGATGGAACGGAAACGTTCAATAAAGGCTTCAACCGAGTCCACCTGATTGCCATAACCCCAGCCTTTATCCGATTGAAAAGCAATACCGCCGAATTCACTGATGATAATGGGTTGTCCTTTATAGTGGTAACCTTCCGCAAAAGCAAACTTCCATCGATTGGAAGCAATCTTGTTACTTACGATTAAGTCCTTATCCTGATACCGTTCCAGAAAAGCTTCTCCCGTCTCCACATAATCATGGATTGTCAAAATATCCGAAACTGTATGCTCCCATCCATCGTTGGTAATGACCGGACGATACGGATCAATGGCTTTGGTCAGATGGTATATGGATTGCGTGAATTGCTGCTGCCTTACCTCGTGACCAATTGTCGGTATTCCCCACGATTCATTAAATGGCACCCAGGTAATGATGCTGGGATGATTGTATTGCTGGGGAACAATTTCAAGCCATTCTTTGGTGAATCGGCTCACTGCCTCATCATTAAACTCGAAGGTTGCTGCCATCTCTGACCAGACCAACATGCCTTTCACATCACACCAATACAAAAAGCGTGGATCTTCCAGTTTCATATGTTTACGGATTCCGTTATATCCCATCTCGGTAATTTTATCGATATCCTCAATCAGTGCTTCCACTGAAGGTGGAGTCAAATGGCTCTCCGTCCAATAGCCCTGATCCAGAATCATTCTTTGGTACAATGGAGCATTGTTCAGCAGAATCTGCCCATTTTCAATCGATATTTTTCGCATACCAAAATAGGAATGAACCCGATCGATTTCTTTCTCATCTTCGTACATCACAAACTCGATATCGTACAGGTTCGGTGAGTCCGGTGACCATAACGACTGTTTCCACGGACCGCCTGCTTCATGTTTAACACTGGCTTCCACGGTCATCCAGGGTCTGTCTGGAGATAGGCTGATGGTTTGCACATGCTGACCCTTCAGCTCAATCCGTGTCTCCAAACGCAAGTTGTTCTTGCCTTCGATCCCATTCAATTGAAAGTCCAAACGAATCATATGACGATCGATATCCGGTGTCATCTTGACTGCTTCAACCCTTGCTTCACTCACATGCTCCATCCAGACACTTTTCCATATCCCGGTGCTCTGCACATAAAAACATTCAAAATTGTCATCCACCCAGCGTTGTTTCCCCCGAGGCTGCATCGCGCTCTGACTGTCTTCTACTTCAAGAACAATATTGTTCTCCGAGCCGTAAGTGATATAAGGGGTAATGTCGAATGAAAACGCTGCATACCCTCCCTCATGTTCACCAACAACCGTTCCGTTCACCCAACATTTTGCGCGATAATCCACTCCCTGAAAATGCAGAATGCTCCGTTTTCCTTTTGCTTCTTCGGGAATCTGAACACTTCTGCGGTACCAGACTAGAGGATGAAATGTCTCGATTCCGATACCGCTCGCTTGGGTCTCATACGTGAAGGGAACTTTGATTTTGGTCCCTTCCGGAAACTGATTCTGATCGTACCACTGCTCGCTTTCACCCGCCTGATTGTCATCAAAACTAAAATCCCATTCTCCATTCAAATCCAACCACTCATTGCGTACAAATTGCGGTCTTGGATAATCCTTGTTGTAAAATTTAGTTGTCATCTTGTTTCTCTCCGATCTCCTCTGTATTTGGCTCATAGGCCTGAAAAAGTGTTAACCCTTAATACCGGACATGCTGATGCCTTTAACAATCTGTTTCTCAAAAATGATAAACAATATAATGATGGGAACAGAAGCCACGGCATTGATAACCATTGGTTTAACGTAATCTTCTGAATACTGGCCCATTAGCGTTGGGATCCCCATTGGCAGCGTAAACAGATTATCATCGGTTATGGATAGGAATGGCCATAGGAAATTGTTCCACGAACCGATAAATGTAAGAATTGCCATGGATGCCATGGCTGGACGTGTCAAAGGCAGCATGATGCTGGTAAAGATTCGCCAAAAGCCTCCACCGTCAATTTGCACACTCTCCAGCAGATCATTGGGAACGCCATCGAAGAAGCTTTTGAGTACTATGACAGCTACAGGTGAAGCCAATGCAGGAATAATCAACCCACTGTATGAGTTCAGCAAATGCAAATCCTTGGCTACCTGATAGAGTGGAATAATGGTAGCTTCTCCGGGGATAAGTAATCCACCAAGAATAAAAAAGAATACAAAGGTACGGAAACGGAACGGCACTTTGGAGAGAGCGAATCCGGCCATCGCCGCGAAAATAACAGTCAATACAGTCACAACCACTGCGACAAACAAACTGTTAACCACCCACTGTGACAGCTTTGTCGTTGTCAGAATTTCGTTATAGACGGCAAGTGAGTATGGCGGTTTAAACCAGTCAAGGACCGTAATAATCTTCATGCCTTCTTCTTTGATGGAGACCATCAGCATCCACACAAGTGGGGCCGCAAACATAACGGCCATCAACGCAGAACCGGTGCGATATAACCATTTCATCAGTATTCCGCCCCTTTCCGGTTAGTCATCCAGTATTGCAGCGCCGACAGCACCAGCAGGATCACGAATAAAATATAGGACATCGTTGCGGCATAACCCAGGTTGTTGTTCTTGAATCCGGTCTGATAGATTAACTGAATAATCGGACGTGTCTGATCCAGGGGTCCCCCGCCTGTAATGACATAAATCTGCATAAAGACCTTGTAAGAAGCGATGATCTGCAACATGGTAATGGTTTTGGTCAGTGGTTTCAGATAAGGAAGAGTAATCCTCCAAAATATTTGTGTGTCACTCGCACCATCCAGCCTTGCTGCTTCATAAATTTCATCCGGTATTTCCTGCATGGCGGAAAGATACAAAATAAAGTTAAATCCGACTGTCCACCACAAGGTAATTACGGTAATAACGACCCATGCGAGCCCTGTTTCCGTCAACCAGAAAATCTCGGCATTTTGAGGCAATAACCTGACAAGGTGCAGGACGGAATTGACAAATCCCGTATAAGGCTGAAATACGAATAAACCCAGATAAGCTGCGACGGCGACGGAGAGTACGCTAGGTATAAAGAAGATGATACGGTAGAACTTTTGTAATGACGATTTTCGGTTAGCTATCAAAGCCAGCAGAATCGCGAGGATAATCATGGTCGGTGTACTCAAGAAAACAAAGAAGGTTGAATGCCAGATTGCCTCCCATACCTCCCTGTCCTGAAAAACCTTTCGGAAGTTATCCAGGCCAACAAAATCCATTTTCTTGATCAGCGTCCATTTATAGAACGTCATCTCCACACCTTTAATCATGGGCCAGATCGTAAATAAACCATAAATAATTAAGAATGGAAGCAGAAATACCAGCGCTTGCATATCCGCTCTCATTTTTTTGATCTTCATATGCGTCTCCCCTTTGATTGGCACGCAAGCCGGCGATTTCTTATTTAGAGATGGTGATTACGCAGGCTTGCGCGACCCGTCTTCCTTCTATTCGCTCACTATTTTCTGAATGGCGGTCTCCATGTTGTTCATGGCATCTGCTGGGGTCATTTTGTTCATCCATACTTCATTCAGAAATTTAAAGGCAGCTTCATCGCGGATTTGTGCATTTTTGGTAGAATGTTTGCTGAATTTAACTACACTTGCAACTTCGGAATAATCACTGCGGTATGGCAGATCCTTGAATTCCTGTTTTTCCAGCACGGATGGCTTGGAAGGGATATGTCCGGCCTTCGCCCAGACCTGACCATTGTCAGCAACCCAGTCGGCAAAAACCATCGCGGCTTTGCGCTTAGCCGGGTCTTCATCCTTAGTCAGTGGCAAAACTATGGTATGGGAATCTCCCCACGTAGCTTCCTGGTCGTAGAATTTTGGGATAGGCATAGCTCCAAACTCAAGTCCTTTGGTGGATTCCCACGTTCCTGTCGTCCAGACCCCTGTCATGATAATAGCGGCTGTTCCACTTTGAAAATTTTTATAGAAGTCCGGATCATTTTTCTTGATATAACCTTCGGTATAGAGCTTCTGGATATAGTCAGCAGCTTTGATACCTTTCTCTTTGTCAATGGCTGCGGACTTCAGATCATCCGACACCACATCGTTGCCACCCAACTGGGAGTACAGCGACCACCACAAGCGGTAAGGGTCATCATTATTATTGGATAATGCAAACGGGGTCGTTTTGGCAGGCAGCTTCTCTTTTAAAGTTTGAAGAAACGTAATAAACCCGTCAGCAGATTGCTCCAGAATCGGTTTTCCGTCTTCACCAAGCAAGCCTGCTTCTTTTAGTAGTTTTTTGTTGTAAAACATGATAAAGGGATGTGTATCAATGGGGACTGCATAATGTTGACCTTCTACGGTAACCGCATCCAAGAGATTCTGGTTATAGGTGCTCCAGTCCACACCTGCATCCGTAGCCGGAGTATCAAGCTCTGTGACAACCCCCTGATTGATCAGGTCGGGAAGTCTGGAGGAATGGGAAATCCCAATGTCCGGTCCATTGCCGTTACCCACAGCAGTTACGAGCTTCGTATAATACTCACCCCAGGCCAATTTGGTATTTTTGACTTCAATGTCCGGATGGCTTTTGTTGAATTCATCGACTAGAGTCTGCATGTTGGCACCATCACCGCCATCGAACAATGTCCAGAAGGACAATGTCACTTTTCCTTCACCGGAGCCATTATCAACCGCCTCGTTACTGCCTCCGCTACATGCACTTAAAACGGTTGAGAATGAGAGCAATAATGTCAGTGCTAACCTGCCGATCTTTTTTTTCATGCGAGTATCCCCTTTACTCTAATTTGTAGATACAAACGATATAATTGTTTTATTACATTATTACTGTATCTATAGGGGATTATATAAGGGTAATCACCTCTTGTCAACGCTTTCAAACATATTTAATGTAATTATCAAATAAAAAAAGACCTTAGTTACATAATATCTGCAACCAAGGTCTTTCTTCCTCATTTCATTCTAATGAATGGCATAATGTACAGTCATCTTAATATTTTGGTCATAATCTCCAAATTGTCGACCAAATAGATTTACGCCACCTTGATGAACCGCATCCGGTTTGATACCGATTCGCACCCTTAACTTATGGCTGTTTTGAAGATTAAGCTGAGCCAGATCAACTGCTGAAATTTTCTCCATATCCAGCGTCGTCTTGTTTTTGTCCACTCTCCATGTCTTTAATAAACCATACTGTGTTGACCATTCAAACCACCACGCTGGGTTGAGCTTTCCGCGCCGATCTCCAAAGTCACCAGGACATGTCCACATACCAATTTCCACACCGTTAATCCATACAGAGATATCGGAAGGCCAATTATGATCATAGTTTGGTGCTTCAGAACATATTTCCATGGACAGTTCCAATGATTCGATTACCGCTTCTGCCGGAATCTCCAGTGGCATCAAATATTCGACATAACCCTTACGAAACCACATAATTTGCGCTCCCACATGCTTCGGATGATAAAAACTGGCGGGTTCATCCTCACGAATGATCATGCCCTCACCATTCGCCATGCCGCAAGTGGGTGACACTTCACAATCACTATAATGACCGATAGGCATATCCACTTCGTACACCTGGATATCGCCTTTGGGAATTGCTTTCTCCAGGTTAAGAGCAATATGAATATCATCGTAATTGCGGCTGCATACCTTCATCGCCCCTCGAGAGGCAGGCAGCAATTCCGTATTGATCAGCCTTGCAGCTTCCAACACCTTGATGTTGCTGGCTACCGTGGATACTGGAAGTTTGAGAGCTTCCGCGATTTCAACGATATTCAGGTTTTGGGAGATCAGCAGTCGTAGAATATCCACTCTGGATCGAGTCGACAACGCATGCGTGACCATGACCAGCTCATCCGGATTATCAAAACTCAGCTCAAGCATTCGTTCACCACCTCTTATGTATTTATGAAACAGGAAATTTAAACGTAAAGTTTAATTCAGTCGATAATATTGTAACAAAACATTTATTTTGTATCAAATTGCTTTTTACTTCATCATTCTTCTTCATTTTTCCCGATCAGATCCTGCAAACGATTACTGGAATGGTTGATTTTTCCCATTAATGCATACATGATATCCATATTGCTTTTCTGCTCCTGCGTTGTTGCCAGAACATCCTCCGTCGCTGCTGCATGCTTCTGCGAGATAGCTGATATATGATCCACTTGTTGGCGGACTCGATTAAAAATCAGACTCATCTGATCGGTCATATCCATTTCCTTCGCTATGTATTGATCAATATGCTCAAACGTAGACTTGATATGGTCAAAGCTCTCAAGTACCTGACTGGAGATGGCTTTACCTTCTTGTACTGCTTCACTTCCGTTAGTCGCTTTTTCAACTACAAGCTGTGTCTTACGCTTGATATTATGAATAATTTCGTCGATCTGTTTAACCGTGTTGAAGCACTCCTTCGCGAGCTTTTTGACCTCATTGGCTACGACGGCAAACCCCGCTCCTGTTTCCCCTGCTCTGGAGGCTTCAATATTTGCGTTTAAGGCTAGCAGGTTGGTCTGATCAGAGATTTGGTTGATGGCTGTCAGGAAGGTATTCACTTCATCCATGCTTTTGTTCAATTCCTCAACGGTAGTCATTGACTCTGTAACTGTGGCATTAATAATAGTCATCTGATTGCCCATTTGAACAATTCGATCCGAGCTTTGGCGAACAACCAGACCATTTTGTTCTGAGATGTCGGCGAGCCGATGTGACATTTGGTTGATTTCGGACATTTTCCCATCAGCTTTGTTTACCTCCTCACTAATTTGTGCAATGCTCCCGGATTGATCGCGTATGCCTTCCGTCACTTCCTGAATATTCGTGGTTATCGTATTACTCATGTTTTTCAACATTTGAATATCGTTATTGCAGCTGGCAATATCCGTGTTCAGCATAGATGTATTTTCGCGAACGGCTCTTACCATAGTATCCAGTGCTATCACAAGCTCTCTCGCTTCCGCTTCCTTGTTAAGAGCCACCTGAATCAGATCTCTGCCACGTTTGCAGACAAAATATAGAGCAACGATCGTCAGTTCGATAAACCCAATCGTCATGAAAAAAGTCGAATCATATTGCTGATGGCCTGAATAATAAATCACAATATAAGCAATGTTGTACATCACCCCAAACCCGTATAGCAGAACTCTATTCAAATAAAGAGAGATCACACAGAGAACAACCATAATGAGCATGCCTGCAGCAGGTGATTCAATATATGGCGTCGTACAGGTCAGTATGGCAATCATCAGAACGACCATCGTCAAGACTGTTTTTTTGCGAATAATCAATACAGTAGCAATAGACAGCTCAATTAACAGTGAGAACACGACTTCGAGTTGAACCTTATTGCTCGCAATGAAGAAACAGAATGATAACAGGGTTAACCATAAAATCGTAACGATAATTTTGTTTATTTTGATTGTATTGCTTCTAAAAAAGCTGTTGTGCATGATGCTCATGTTTTGCTCCCCCTCAGCGACTTGTGAACTTCTCTTTGATGATTTTTATCAGAATTAGACAGATATTAAGCAGGATTACATACCATAGTTCCATGTTCATCCCTCCGTTACAGGCTCTTTTTTCTTATGAAGCATCATCCATACCCCGATAAGACAAAACAATACACTGCACCCCATGCCAAAGCAGGCACTCGTGTTTATTGCATGAGGTGAGCCTTCCATCGTCAGCAACGTGGCTTGAGTAACAACAATGGATACCATGGCATCGGTAAAGTTAATCATTTTTAATGTGGAGATCAAGGGATTTTTCAAATGCCGGTTAGCTATTGTTCCGGAAATACCAAAAGCCAGTTTGGTAAAAGCAACGGCGGCTGCAAGGTACACGATGTAACCTTTAAATACAAAAGTGTCACCAAGCAGATACATCCTTAGACAAACCAACAGATAGGAAACGCCCAGTATGCATAACAGAATTCCTCCACGTTTATAGACTTGAATCTCCAATACATACCTTTCCTGCGGGGATTCGATTCTTTTGGCTACGTTATATTGATGAAGTACTTGTGCTCTGGCGACACAAAGGATCAGATAATATACCGCATTCGTAATAAACCATCCGGAAAAGAGATATAAACCAAGGATTAACTTGCCTATGCCGATCAATGCGTTGATGACAAGAGATGCAGCGTTAGACATGGCAGCTCGATCTTGCTTGTTTCCGAGGTAATGAACAAAGATTGCCTTAATATATATCTTCCTTTCCGAATGCATTTTTCTTACTTGGCCAGCAAACCATTGGCCTTCTCGCATACTTCATAGATTTCGTCGTATTTCTTGTCAATAAAAGGTGTTACTTTATCTGTCTTTTTCCGTCGAATACCATTGAAACTGAAATACGGAATGATCCAGCCCGCAAAACCGGGAATGGCAAGAATGACACACAGTGGCAGCATATTGTCCAGATAGGCAAACACGGAACCAGCCATACATGCCGTTCCCAAGAGACCGATCCCATAGGCAACGATAGAAGCACTCGTAAGCTTCGAGCGTTCCAACGTTTCAATGTCAGTCACACAGGCTTCGAACTGCCGCTGAAGACGAGTCAGCTCCGCTTTATTGCGGATTTTGCGATCACGCTTGAATTTCATTGTTACAGAACCCACATTCTGAAACGGCGTCGAGGTTCCTTCCAACATCCAGCCAAAATGGGTATAGCCATCGGCATAGACGGACTCGGAGTCCTGTTTTACCGTAATGTCCTTGTATTCATAGCCTATAAAGTTATGTTCATTTTTCGTTAGCTCTTTCATGGCTTTTCAACACTCCTTCAACTTTTTTCTTCACCCTGTATTGGATGTTCCTATCGTAGTGGTAAGTTGTTTATAAGTTGCTTATAAAATGTTAACGAAATATTAATAAGGACAGCCTGAATTCGAAATAATCCGAATTCAGGCTGTCCTTATGCATTGCATATCAACGTTTAACTTGTAACTGGACTGTAAATGTCGTGCCCTTATTAGGCTCACTTTTTACCGATATGACGCCACCTACCAGCTCAATAACGCGGAGCGAAAGAGCAAGCCCCAGACCGTTCCCCTCCGCATGGTGGGAAGCATCGCCCTGATAGAATTTATCGAAGATATGCCTCATCGTTTCCTCATCCATCCCACAGCCTGTATCGGATACCATAACCGTGATCGTATCGTCATCCGAACTTTGCTTCAAGGTAATTGTTCCACCGGAGGGTGTGAATTTAAGCGCATTGGAGATCAGGTTGTGCCATACGATCTCCAGCATACTCTCTTCAGATTGAATCATCGCGCGATCCTCAATATCGACCACAAATTCAATATTTTTTTCTTCCCATGTATTTTCAAAATATATCGCGCAATCCACGAGCTGCCTACATAAATCATACGGATCGGCAACAGGCAGAATCTCCTGGTTCTCCAGCTTGTTCAGCTTGAGGATGTTGACGACGAGCGTCGCCAGCTTATTGGTAGAGGAAATAATAGTATCCGTATATTCCTTTCGAAGATCGGGTTCCAAATCATCCTGCTGTAGGGCCGTGGCGTAGCCATGAATGACAGACAGTGGTGTCTTGATTTCATGGGATACATTCGAAATAAAGTCGTTTTTCAACGTCTCAATGCTGTTCAATTCCTCCACCATCTTGTTAAAGTCCTCAAACATGACATCCACATAGTTCAGCTTGTCCGCTCTATGAATCGGTTCGAGATATACCGAGAAGTCACCTTCTGCTACCTGCTTTGCAGCCTCACTGAGTTTTCGCATAGGCTTATCAAACGTTTTGTACCTTTGTCGTGCGGTGACCAGGCAAAAAATGAGACTCACAATGCTCCAATATCCCGAGATTCCAAAAATGTACTGCCACGGCACAACTTCCACCGGTAAATACGCATCATAGATTAGGGCTTGACCCGCCGTCAGGATCGACAGCAAAAGGTAGGTAAGCAAGAACTCTTTCCAAGAAAAAAGGTGGGACTTGATTCGTGCATCAGGTTTCTGCTTCTTGTTCATTGCAGTACAGCCTTATAACCCAGACCATGTACCGTCATGATTTTGAAATCCTCACAACAGGAGAACTTATCGCGAAGTTTGACAATGTATACATCCACGGCACGCAAGCTCGTCTGACTTTCGATACCCCAGAACTCATCCATAAGCTGAGCTCTTGAAAAGGTATGTTTCGGATAGGATAACAGTTTGTAAAGAATGTTGAATTCCCGGACTGTCACAGGAATATCTATGCCATCCACCGTAGTCGTCATATCATTGGCGTCCATGAGCAGACTGCCTACAATCAATTTCTTCTCATGGGCGATATTAGCCCGCCGCAGGAGAGCACCCACGCGCAGGACCAGTTCGTCCAGATCCGCCGGTTTGACCATGTAATCATCGATGCCTGCAAGAAAACCTCTTTGTTTGGAGGAAATATCATCACGGGCGGTAATAAAAAGAATGGGAATCGTCTTATTGATGCCTCTTACGGTCTCGGCAAATTCAAAACCATCAATCTCTGGCATCATCACATCGGAAATGAGAAGATCGTACATCTGGTTATACATCAAATCATAAGCCTCACGCGGATTAAAGCACCCTTTGGCCTCATACCCATTATTCGATAGATAGGTGCAAATAATTCGATTGAGCTTGGTATCGTCTTCCACAACAAGTATATGGATCATATAAAAAACATCCTTTCCGGCTGACTGAATGGGGTCATTATAATAAAAAGTTGTTAACAAATTGTTTATGGCGGCGCACACCGATCTATTATTCTCAATTCATGATTTAAATTCATATCTCTCAAACATCTTGCTAACAACTTGGAAACATCAGTACTTCATGATTGCCCTATCGAATCGTTCATAGGCAGCACCTGCAGATGGACGATAATCAGTCATAAGGAGTGAAAGTCATGATGAAAGCAGCCATCTATTATGGTAAAAATGATATTCGTGTTGAAGAAAGATCAACCCCGGTCGTAGGTCCCCGAGATGTACTGGTCAGAAATGTACGGGCTGGCATCTGCGGTACGGATATTAATATTGTTAAGGCAGGCAACGGTAACATGGGCATCAGCCTTGGTTCGGAATTTGGACATGAAATGGTCGGCGATATTGTCGAAATTGGATCAGAAGTTTCTGCGATGATCAAAATTGGAATGCGCGTTGGGATTAATCCCATCACTGCCAAAAAAGCAGGAAGACGCAAGTCCCTGGAATGCTCCGGATTTTCCCAATATGTATTAATCGAAGACGCCGAGCTTGATTATAATCTGTACCAAATGGATAAAACGGTATCCGCAGAAGTCGCTTCACTGATTGAACCAATGAGTGTTGGGCGACACGGCGCTTTCAGTGCCAACCCTGAGACCGAAGACCACATTGTTGTAATGGGGGCTGGTCCAATCGGCTTGCTGGCCGCTGCCAGTTTGATTGCCGAAGGCATGAAACATGTCTGCGTGGTGGACATGGATGAATGGCGTTTGACAAAAGCTGCGGGACTTGGGGCGTTAACCGTGAATACAGGTGAAACCACTCTTGAAGAAGGATTGACCCGGCATTACGGTTCTGTGAACGTATACGGTGTTGACGTCCCGGATGTCGATGTGTTTATTGATGCGGCAGGTGCTCCGGTTTTGTTTGAGAACATGATGAAGATCGTTAAACCTAAAGCTAGAATTTCAATTATCGCCGTATATAAATCTGAAGTACCAATCAGTTTACAACAGATTATGTCCAAAGAAGTTCAGGTCAAAGGCTCCAGCGGCTATACGCACGAGGATTTTGCCAAGGTGGTGGAGCATCTGACCAGCTTCCAAGAAGAACTGTCCACACTGGTCACCCATGTATTTAAACTGGATGATATTCAGAAAGCCTTTACTACAGCCATTGAAGCCAAGGGAACCGTTAAAGTGGTCATTGATCTGACATAATATTGAAATGAAACAGCTATATTTCTGGAGTGTTGCCATTCGTCATGAAACTTATAGCCCAAAACAAGAAATCCGCCAAACATGGCGGATTTTTTGAATTATACATTTCTTCTTGCCGCAAGAAAAAACGTAACGCTAACTCTTGCTGCTAAAATGCGACAGGTAAGGCAGCCAAGCTCTGCGAACTTAGCGCCAAATGCCACTCAATGTTTTCCCGAGGAATATTAAGTCGCAAATTAGGCATGCGTTTTAACAACGTTGTAAAAGCGATATCTCCCTCCACACGAGCAAGTGGAGCCCCCAAGCAGGAATGAATGCCATGACCAAAAGCCAGATGACGATTAATATGACGGGCAACATCCAGATCCTCTGACTGTTCAAATTGAAGTTCATCCCGATTGGCTGATTTCAGTACGGGGATGACCATATCTCCCTTTTTGATCTGTTGCCCTGCTAGCTCTAAATCCTCAGTTGCAAAACGAGGTCCGGCAATGGTTGCTGGCCCGTTAAAACGCAGCAATTCCTCTACAGCAGAAGGTGCCAGACTAAGATCAGCCTTGAGCTTCTCCAATTGTTCAGGATGATCCAATAACATCATTGCACCCGTAGCAATCAGATTGGATGTTGTCTCATGGCCAGCAAAAATCAATAACGTAATCATGGATAACAGTTCCGGTTCACTGAGTCGATCGCCCTCTTCTTCTATGGCAATCAATTGGCTGATCAAATCATCCGCAGGATATTTGCGTTTTTCAGCTACCAGCTGCGCAGTATAGTCTCCGAAAGCTCGGAGGTGTTCCTCCACTCCCGGTTCACGCACTCCGAGGCCCAGACCATGTGCAATTGCGGAGGACCAGGTCTGGATCTGTGGGCGATCCGCTTTAGGTACTCCCAGCATATCGGATATCACATGAATCGGTAAGGGATAGGCGTAGTCCTTGACCAAATCCATCTCGCCCTGGGATTGAACCTGATCCAGTAATTCATCAGCGATCTGCTGCACACGCGGGCGAAGACTTTCCATATATTTTGGGGTAAAAGCTTTGGAGACCAGTCGGCGCAATCGCCGATGATCAGGCTCATCTACAGAGAGCATTGATTTCCCGGTGAAGAACGTTGGAGGAGCATCTGGATCGATATTCTCCACATAGGCTTTCAGGACATTCTCATTGCCGTCGATGGATAATGGGTCAACTGTGAAGTGGGCATGATCTTTAAGCACCTGTGAAGCTTCTTCCATTCGTGTGACCAACCACTGCCCGCGATCTGTACCACCCATTGGCAAAGATACCGGAATAACAGGACCTGTATCACGCAACTGCTTGATCAGTGAAAACGGGTTTTCACCACTATCCCCACTAAACAGACTCAGCGCTGCTTGTTGTGAAGCATTAGGATCTAGCTCGCTCATTATAACCACCCTTTCACTTCGAAAATTTTATTAGGTTCAAATTAATGCTTTTATCCAATCATCTACAGTCAGCACATCGGCATGTTGGGGGAATACACTCTCGATGAGAACACGATGAACTTCAGGGTCTCTGTCCAGACAGGCATCAGAAAGTACGGTCAGCGCGTAGTCCTTATCCGCCGCTTCACATAATGTAGAAAGAACTACTCCGCTGGTTGCGATACCACTGAGGACCAGTGTATTGATGCCATGGGATTGAAGGAGATTTTCCAATTCACTTCCCGAGAATCCACTGACGCGGAACTTGTCCACAATGAGCTCGCCTGGGAGTGGCTGCACCGACTCATGAATGTCCATTGCCACTTTCATCGCCGGATTGGGTTCGCTCACATCGCCGCGGCTAGACTTTTTTCCAAATAACTTGTTGCGCTCACTTATTGGAGGGACTTCCTGGCGATGACCAACCTTCACAAAAATCACGGGTACGTTATGTCTGCGAGCTGCTTCTACCGCTTTCTGAAACGGGAACAGTGCATCCTCGTGCTTCACATATTGCGATACAATGATGTTCTGCATATCCATGACCAGAAGTGCAGCTTGGTTAT
The DNA here is from genome assembly GCF_032399705.1 of Paenibacillus sp. BIC5C1. Classification (NCBI taxonomy): domain Bacteria; kingdom Bacillati; phylum Bacillota; class Bacilli; order Caryophanales; family Paenibacillaceae; genus Paenibacillus; species Paenibacillus sp. BIC5C1. The sequence goes on along the minus strand of NZ_CP135922.1, from coordinate 3,234,673 downwards.
GATGACTTTCCATGGGTTGCACATCCCTCTCATTTTGATTAAGATTAAGAGGAGAACTCTCCGCTTAACCTCTTCTTGATATTAAACGGAGGGTTCTCCTCTTGTCAAATTTTGGACGTCGAAGGATAGGAAGTGACAGACAGTGGATATAACCAATACCACCTCTCGTTCGGAGCGACGGGATGCCGCCGAGAATCGCCAACGTATCTTGGATGTGGCTAGCAAATTATTCGAGCTGCACGGCGTCGAGCGGGTCAGCATGAATCAGATCGCTTCCGCAGCGCAGATTGGAGCGGGTACCTTATACCGCCGATACCGTAATAAGAGTGAGTTATGCATGGACTTGATCAAAGATAATGCAGCGCTGTTCTTCGATGATGTGGAGATATACTTGCAGGAGAATGTACAGCGTCCACCATCTGAGCGATTGCGGGGTCTGCTGACGTTATTTATCCAATTTAGAGAGAAAAATGCGGAATTGCTCTCGGGTATTGAGAATGCAGTATATCAAGGATCAGAGTCCAGAACCTCAAGTCCTCTTTATGACCAATTGCATCAGCAGCTATTTGAACTATTCGAAGAGATGGCAACAGAGAGTAACGAATCACAGGCCATCAGTTTGTTCAAAACGGACATGCTTCTGACGGCCATGAGCAATGACTCGTATCTTTTTCAAAAAAACGTGCGCGGTAACTCTCCCAATCGCATCGTGGAGCAGCTTTGTTTGACCTTTCTTTAACGTATATGGGTATATAAAAATGCAAAAAAGCCTAATTCATCGTCGACAATCTGACGCTTGAACTAGGCTTTTGGAGCTTGAGGTGTGAATTTATAATGTTTTGATATACCATGCATCACAAGCGAAATGCTCCGTAGCATTTAACGGTTCGTCCAATGCTATAAAACCGTTCTTGATATAGAACTTGTTAGCTGCGACCATGCTGCTCAACGTTTCAAGATAACATTGTTCATAGTGGTCTTTGGCATATTCCAGCGAAATCTGAAGCAATTCATATGAGATTCCGGTGCCTCGTGCTTCTTTTAATGCATACATCTTCTGCAATTCACAAATATGTGAAAATCCCTCCACGGGTCCGATTCCGCAGCCGGCTACAATGGTTGAGTTATGCTCCACCACCCAATACCTGGAGCCCTCCCGTTGATAAAGATGATAAAAATCGCCCAGATTCGGATCAGCCCAGGCCGTTCCTGACTTATTGGCCCCGAATTCAATCAAACAGCTTCGAATCAGAGACTCTACTTCTTGATTATCTTTTTCCTCTATCTCTCTAATGAACATGCAGTAAGCCTCCACATCATGAAATAATTGCTGCTCTTAACTGCACAAATTATACTACAATTTGGATGTAACACACTACCATTCAACTACAATGAAACGGAATCACTCGTATCGGAAGGCTGTGTCTGCTTGATTTTCAACAACCGTCTTACGTAGATTATGAAAAGCAAAAAAGAAACCATCACCGACAAGGCACTAACCATAAACAAGATGTGATAACTCATGTATTCGGATACCAGCCCCAGGACCATGGCACCCAGTCCGATACCGAGATCAGTCGCCGTTGAAAAGAAAGCATTGGCTGCCCCTTTCCGATCCTCGGGGGCAAGGCGAAGCGTTATGGCCTGAAGAGCTGGCTGAGCGGAACCAAAGCCGATCCCGTACAGAACTGCTGAAGCGAGCACGCCAAGCAAATTGGTTGCGAAGCTAAGCACAATCAAAGCAACGATCGTAATGATGAGGGCCGGGACAATGACTGCTGTTTCTCCTTTCTTATCGGACAGCTTTCCGGCAATGGGCCTGGATAGCGCAAGTGTTGCGGCATAGACCAGAAAGAATGTGCCGGAATTGACTTTAATCTGCTCCGCAAACAAGGGTACAAATGTAGTAATTCCGCCATATGCAATGAAAAGAAAAAAGATTGGCGCCATCACAGGCAAGACTGATTTTTCGAAGATTTGGATTTTCTTTCTGTCCGTATGTGGTTGAAATGGCATTTTGGCTCCCAGCGTCAAAAGCAGGGCCACGACGGACAAACCAACAGCAAAGAGAAACATCGTCTGATATGATGTGCCTTGCATAATCCCTAGACCAATCATGGGGCCAACCGCCATCGCCAGCGTCATGGAGGTGCTAAACCACCCCATACCTTCCCCGCGCCGTGCGGAGGGAATCATGTCAGTCACAGCTGTCATCATGGAAGTTGTGGATATAGCCCAGCTCATTCCATGCACGATACGAAGTCCGATCAGCATGATGATCCCACCAACCCAGTTATACATGTACATCACCAATATAAATAAAAGCAACCCCCCGATCATAAACGGACGTCTGCCGAATCGATCCAATAGTCCACCGACAAAAGGACGAATGATGACGGAAGATAACATTAATGCACCCATGGCGAAGCCCACCTGTTTTTCATTGCCACCCATCTCTTTAATGAAAAGCGGCAGTGTAGGATACAGCATATAAAATGCAGTAAATAAAAAAAGCAAACCCAGCGTCATTAAAATAAATGACTTTGTCCATAAACGCTGCATCATTCATCCCCCTCATTTTTATTATGATATCTATAACTTGATCTGTTCTTGTACAAAAACAAATATTGATATATTAATGAACATCTGTTAATAATTATAGACAGAATAAGAAAGCTTACCATTGTTAATTGAACGCATTTTGTTAATTACTGAACATGAATCATAAAAATGTTCATTATCTATAGAAAGTTTGGTGAGAATCATATGACCAAAGTGGATCGAAGAATTCGAAAATCACAAGAAGCCATCAAGGCAGCAGTAATTGAATTGATGGCTGAAAAAAATTTTGATGATATTACCCTACAAGATATTTCCGATAGGGCAGACGTAAGCAGAGGCACCATTTATCTTCACTACGTCGATAAGTATGATCTGCTGGACAAGCTGATTGACGGGCATATCAAAGAATTAAGTGAAATTTGCCATTCGGTTGCCGACTTGGATTGGAAAGAATCCATTATTCCCTGGTTTACCTATTTGGAACAGAATTACTTGTTCTTCTCGACGATGCTGGCCAGTAAGGGAGCGGCACAATTCCGCAACCGGCTGGTTGAGTTTCTGAATGAGGATTTCAAGGAGGAAGTACAGTTATCTCAGGCCAGAAAATCCGGATTAAGTGAGGATATTATTCGCCAATATGTGGTTATGTCTTATGTAGGGGTCGTTGAGTGGTGGATCAAGAACGAAATGCCACATCCACCTGAGGTCATGTCTGAGCAATTAGGAGAATTAATTAAAATGAATTTGGGATAACATGCAAAGTGCACGTAACCAAAATAGCGGTAGTCTCAGGATACGAAGTTAACATCCCAGGACTACCGCTATTACTTTTCAAAAAAACTGATCTTTCTGCACTTGGAGCCAACTACCTGCTATCTAAATTGTTATTGCATGTGGACTAATTACGATATGGATTCCAAAAGACTCTTGGACAGGGTTTTGACCACCAAATCATACGAATGATCAATCATCACAAAGATATCCTGCTCGGACAAGGAACCATCTATAACAATGGTATTCCAATGCTTTTTGTTCATATGGTACCCCGGTTGAACGGCTTCATGCTGCTCTCTGAGGTTTTCCGCAATGATCGGATCACATTTTAAGTTCAAGCGAACGTTATCCGCCTTGTCCTCAAAAATAAGCGCAAACATTTTCCCTGCAATTTTCATAGCAACAGGATCGGCTCCGAAGGGATAATCCTTCGTTGCACCCTTTTTCTTCAAACAGTACTCGATAATCTTATTCTTCAATTCAGTATCTCTCCTTTGCGCAGAAGACAACAACTTCCTTACCCAATCTAATGATACCGAATGTACGTTTGCATGTAAATATCAAGCATTTCATTTCAATTATTCTTCCAGTAATATAGGAATTATCTTCTCAGACAGGTTCTTTAATCACTACGATACGTAATCGGGTAGTGTCGAGAAACCATTGACCTTCGCGCAGGGCCAACCAGATGGATCAGGTTGTAGATTTACAATGTACCTCTACATAGAATGATGCGACAAAGCTTCTATGGACATACAAACAAAAAAACCGACTCCATGAAATAATTCATGAGATCGGTTTTTCATCATTCAAATTAAGCATTCGATACTCTAGCTGTCTTTACTTTCTGTACTTCGTACATATTCACCGTAGTGCTAATCAGATACTCGGGTTTCTCCTGTCCTCTTTTCTCCCGATGACCTTTAATATGCACATCACTCTTCTCCCAATTCTTCCATGCTTCTTCTGATTCCCAACGAATCAGCACCATTACCTCTTCGTGTTCTTTACTCTTTTTGTTAACCATTACACTGAAATCAATCAGTCCCGGCATTTCTTCTACAGGGCTAGGGGCACTGAAACGTTCCACCAGTTTATGACTGTGACCCTTTTCGACTACCATAATACGAGTTTGAATGAACATGAATTACGCCTCCTAATCGCCACAAGTCACTGCTTGAATACAATGGCCTTGGGACATTTGCTAATTTCCCACTCTCTTATTCTATTCTTATTGAAAATGATTATCAATATCGCATCGATTTTGTGTCCATAAAAAAACCTCCTCCACGAAATGGAGAAGGCATTTTACTCGTTATTTAAAGAGCTTTATTCACTTTGCTGCTCTTTGTTTACTGTGAGTTGTACTATTGTGGTTTGGTTTCCCGCTGTTAGGCTTACTACTGTTTGGCTTACTGTGGCTAGCTTTACCGCTCTTTTTAAACCACTCGGATTTAGGCTTGCGAGCCGGATTCACTTTTGACTTCCCTGGTTTATCGGCTGCAGATTTATGGGGAGCGGACTTTGATGTTTGATTCGATTTTACAAACGCAGGCACACTTGTCATCGGATAAGGATGATTTTTCACTTCAGGAATGGTCTTCTTGATTACTTTCTCAATATCCTTCAGGAATGGAAGCTCTTCCTTTTCACAAAACGAAATCGCCATTCCGCTATGCCCTGCTCTGCCCGTACGGCCAATTCGGTGGACATACGTTTCTGGAATATTAGGAAGGTTGAAGTTGATTACATGTGACAGCTCTTCAACATCAATGCCCCTTGCCGCTATATCCGTCGCCACCAGCACTCGAGTAACTCCGCTTTTGAAATTATTTAGAGCTCTTTGACGCTCATTTTGAGATTTGTTGCCATGAATGGCCTGAGCCGTAATATTTACTTTGGACAAATCGCGAGTTACACGGTCAGCTCCACGCTTTGTACGAGTAAACACCAGTGCTGAAACAATAGATTTATCCTGCAAAATATGATTCAACAGACTCTGTTTCTTGCCATTTTCCAATAGATACACAGACTGTTCAATTCGATCCACTGTGGAGGAGACGGGCGTAATTTCTACTCTTACCGGATCAACCAACAGCGTTTTTACCATTTTTGTAATTTCCGGAGGCATTGTAGCTGAGAAGAACAACGTCTGTTTCTTGCTCGGCATCTTGGCGATGATCCGTTTCACATCATGAATGAAGCCCATATCCAGCATACGGTCTGCTTCATCAAGAACCAGTATTTGTACATGTTTAAGATCAATGCGCTTTTGATTAACCAAGTCAATCAGTCTACCGGGCGTTGCAATAATAATATCTGCACCTTGATTGAGCGCACGCTCCTGGACTTTTTGTGAAACGCCACCCACGATTGCGGCACAACGAATATCGGTAAAACGGCTATATGCCTTAATATTATCTGAAATCTGAATCGCAAGTTCTCTTGTAGGTGTTAAAATCAATGAGCGAATATGACGTGCAGCTTTGGGGCCGTTCGACTTTTCACTTAATAACTGAATGATAGGAACAGAAAATGCTGCTGTCTTTCCTGTACCTGTTTGTGCACAGCCAAGCAAATCTCTTCCCGCCAATACGGCTGGAATCGCCTGTTCCTGTATAGGTGTTGGGGCAGTATAGTTTGCTTTGCTTAAGCCTTCCAAAATTGCGGGTATAATATTCAAGTCTTTAAATGTCATTAGGTCTCCTTAATTTACGCAACAAATATTCATTTGACGTATATCTCATTTCAAAACGTAACACATAAGGATAACATTAAAAGAGCTATCTGTATATGTTCTTTTAAAAGTTTCTTAACAATTCCTTTTAAATAAACTTATGCGGCTTCATCTTGGCATTATTAATTTTTCTTTGGACTAATACCCTATGTATTATTCTTTATATCAGCTCATCACTATGAAATAAGTCACTTTCTCATAAATTGTACTCAATTTATTATTCCAAATGACATAAACATTTCAAACATTTTCCATTACAAAATATGGTATATTATACATGTTCACAGGTGCATATAGAGTGAATAGTACACAGAAAGGAGTATATATATTTAATTTTATTCAATAAAATATCACTCCATCTCAATGTTAGAGAAGATCCATTTTTTTAACATCATCTAGAGATTATTAATACTTAAAAAGGTGACGTATTCTAATCCTAATGAAAAAGGAGACTTTCAAATGTTAAAAAAATTCATTGCAGCTTCTCTTTTGGCCACGACGTTAATTCCCGCTTCGGGAGCTTTTGCAGCTCAAGCTGTAAGTGATACAGCCATCATTCCATCTTCCACACCAGTCGTTGTTCAGGAGTCACCTAATTCAGAAGTTAGCATAATGGCTTTGTCTTCCTACTATAAAGTAAATGATTATTCTAATTTCCGGAAAACCCCGTCACCTACTGGCGTGAATATTGGCTCACATGTTTACGGCGATTTGGTTTATGGTGGGACTGAGAGCGTTCTTGTAGATGGGATGACTTACTTATATGTCTACAGTTACAAATATCAGGCGTGGGGATGGATACAGAATTACTATCTCGATAAAATAGTTCAACCTTAAACTAAACCTTTTAAATTTGAGAAAAGCGTTAAGTTCAGAATACAATCTGAACGTCAACGCTTTTCTTTTTCGTTCATATCAATCAGTCCATTAACTCACCAATTTCAACCCTACTGCTGATCCAAGCACCATGGCAATAAACAGAATTCTTAACGCATTTCGTGGTTCCCCATAAAATATCATGCCGAGAATGGCTCCCCCGGAAGCGCCGATTCCCGTCCATACGGCGTATGCCGTCCCCATCGGAAGAGTCTTCATCGCAAGCGATAGGAACAGAAAGCTTAGTCCAAAACCCGCAACCAGCAGTATGATTGACATCAAGTTACGATCTTTGTGCAATTTATTAATCATCAGAACCCCAATCATTTCAAAGACACCTGCCAAAATAAGATATACCCAGTTCATGATTCATTTACCTCCTTTGTTTTTCCTTTGCTGAGCATTTTAAGACCGATTACGCCCAATAAAAGAACCCCAATGAGCAGCATTTTCTCAGATTGAATTGCCGCATCAAACAATATAATCTCTGCTAGTACAGTCCCTGCTGTACCCAGTCCAACAAATACTGCATAAACAGTTCCTACATCAAGTGAGCGGGATGCCGCAATCATCAAGGTGAAGCTGACAATAATGGCGATCACTGTAACCCCCCACTCCAGAAAACCACTGGCATGTTTCAATCCAATGACCCAACCGACTTCAAATAAAGCTGCAATAACGACGGACAACCATGTTTTGTTCATTTCTGTCACACTCCTTATCAAATTTTGCTACGTGTATTATTAGTTACATGAAGCCAAAATAAAAAAGCCCGGGAAACAAACTGCATTAAGCAGTTCATCTCCCAGGCTTTTGTCCCTCCGTGACACAACCAATAGGCTGTGAGTTTCCTCTCGGACCAGACCGACATAACTGTCGCGGAACCCTAGAAAACATTTGAATATTTTGATGTGACTCCAATTATACACAATTCTTTTTGATTGGCAACCCTTTTTCTCTACTAGGGCAAGAGGATCTTACATGCCGTATATTTTGTGCGGTACGTAGAATTCCTCCAAGCTTGCAATCTCCTGCGCATCCAGCTTGACGGACAAGGCAGATACGGCTTCCTCCAGATGATGTTCTTTCGTTGCACCCACAATTGGTGCGGTGACACCTTCTTTTTGCAATACCCATGCCAGTGCAACGGTCGCTCTGGAAACACCTCGTTTGTTCGCAATATCAGCGACAGTCTCCACAATTTTACGATCGGCATCAACCATTCCCGCAGCGAGTCGGTCTCCTGCTTCGTCGTTCGATGAACGCGCAGTCTTCTCATCCCAATCTCGGGTAAGACGCCCCTTGGCGAGAGGACTCCACGGAATGATCCCAACCCCCTCTTCACGACAGAGAGGCAGCATTTCCCGCTCTTCTTCCCGATACATCAGATTCAACAGATTCTGCATGGAGACAAATGGGGTCCATCCATTGCGTTCCGCCGTATGCTGAGCCTTCATAAATTGCCAGGCGTACATTGAAGAAGCTCCAATATATCGGACTTTTCCCGCCTTAACGACATCATGAAGCGCCTCCATCGTTTCTTCAATTGGAGTACTGCTGTCCCATCGATGGATCTGATACAGATCCACATAATCGGTCCCAAGGCGCTTCAAACTGTTATCAATCTCATTCATAATGGCTTTTCTGGACAAACCTGCACCATTCGGCCCCGGCTTCATGCGAAAATAAACCTTTGTTGCAATAACAACCTCATCACGACGAGCAAAATCCTTCAACGCTCGACCCACGATTTCTTCGCTTGTACCATCCGAATAGACGTTGGCTGTATCAAAGAAGTTAATACCCAAGTCCAGCGCTTTTTGGATAAAAGGACGACTCTCTTCCTCGTTCAACGACCATGGAGCGATTCCGCGTTCAGGGACACCATAGCTCATGCAACCAAGACATAATCTCGATACGTCCAGTCCGGTACTACCCAGTTTTACATATTCCAAAATCAAACACCCCTTTATGAAGTTAATTTTATCCAATAACTGAGATACAATTCTTTGAAAATCGGATTTTCTTCCCATCTGATCTGGGACTCCAATCTCTCGATTACAATTTGCTTCATTTGGTTCGATAAGCGTTTACTCAACCTTTCCACCCATCTTTCTGGCATACTAAAATGGATCAAAGACCCGTTCTTCTCTCCAATTCTTCCGTATATCTGGAACCCATCAGGGTGATTTTTGAAGCTGTATCATTAATGCTCTGTACATCATCGGGTGAAAGTTTAATATCCGCGGCATCCATATTTTCTATGAGGCGACTCGACTTGCGCGTTCCCGGGATCGGGACAATCCACGGTTTCTGGGCCAGCAGCCAAGCAAGTGCAATCTGTGCAGGGGTTGCTTGGATCTTATCCGCCTTCTCTTTCAACAGATCAACCAGCACTTGATTGACCTCGAGGGCCTCTGGAGTGAAGCGTGGCAGAATATTACGCAAATCCCCCTGATCAAACGTTGTTTTCGCATTAAAACTTCCCGTGAGATATCCTTTACCCAAAGGACTAAAAGGGACAAAACCAATACCGAGCTCCTCAAGCGCTGGAATCAGTTCTTCTTCCGGACGTCTCCACCATAAGGAATATTCGCTCTGAACAGCAGTGACCGGCTGAACGGCATGTGCACGTCGAATCGTGTTCACGCCAGCTTCCGACAGCCCCCAATGCTTCACTTTACCTTCTCGAATCAGATCCTGCACGGCTCCGGCAACCTCTTCAATCGGCACGTCAGGATCAACACGATGCTGGTAAAACAAATCAATTGTCTCGATCTTAAGTCGTTTAAGAGACTCTTCGGCAACTTTCCTGATCTGCTCAGGACGGCTATTCATCCCGCTCTGTTTGCCACCTTGAATGTCAAATCCGAACTTTGTCGCTATGACAACCTGATCGCGTACAGAGGAAAGTGCTTCGCCAACGAGTTCTTCATTGATATATGGACCATAGACTTCGGCGGTATCAAAGAAAGTTACTCCGCGTTCAACAGCTTCCCGTATGACCGCAATCATTTCCGTTTTGTCCGAAGCTGGACCATACCCGTAACTCATTCCCATACAACCAAGCCCAATTGCCGAAACTTCCAATCCGCTATTTCCCAGTGTTCGTTTTTGCATCATATAACTTCCTTTCTTCATTCAAATGATGTGAATGTGAACTAACGTACATGAATTTATTATCTCCATTTAGGAGTACACTGAATTAATGGGGTTTACTCACACCTATACTGCGACGTATTTCCAGTTCTGGTGACTCTGACAACTTAACAACCAAAGCGGCCACGCTTTTGCAGGATACTTCGCTACCTCTGAATGGTTCGCCTTTCTGGGTTATTTCATAATCAATCTCGTTAGATCTGGTAAACCACGCCGGCCGTAAGATTGTATAATCTAGATCTGAAGCTTCAACAATGGAAGCAGCTTTACGATAAGGGTCCAATATGCTGCTGTACTTCTGTCCAGGCACTTCATCATAGATCCCCATGGAACTGATAAAAATCAGACGTTTCACTCCTGCAGATTTCATTGTTTCCACGATGGTTCTGGCATACTGTTCCAGGTCACCTGCAAGATTGACATAGACAACGTCCACGCCGTTCATGGCGTCTTTCAATTTGACTTGATCCATCACGTCACCGTCGATCACACGCGCACGATTCGAATCGATATTTCCAAGCCTGCTGGATTTCCGCAAATAAAGTGTTAGCCTGACATCGGTTTCATTTAGAAACAAGTCTATCGCTTCACGGGCGATTTGACCGTTGGCACCCAAAACTAATACGTGACTCATTTCCTTACCTCCTTTTGTTCAGGATAAAGTTGCTATTTTCGTAGAGGTACTACAGCTATGCTGTCTGATTGCCTTTTCGGTCCTCTTGCTTGATTCTGCGAGCCTAATATTATTATGCCGAACTGAAGAAGCGAAGCGGTATATCATTTGTCTTAATTGATTGCCTGATCCTCTCAGGCCCACTTTTTTCTAAAGTCGTTAAGTCTTATAATGAAGCAAGAACAACTCGCAAGGAGGATATGTATGTCCGATAATGCAGTGCAGCAGAAACAGGAACTCACCGAACTAATCCAACGTCACTCCATTCATAACAGCTCTAAGGAAACAGCAATCCCTTCCCTTTATGTCTATCAGCATTCCAGCATAAGTGAGCCTGCTTACCGGGTTTACAAGCCTTCCTTTTGTGTGATCGTTCAAGGCTTGAAAGAAATCTTGCTGGCACAGGAAAGATTCGAATACGGACCATCCAATTATCTGATTGCTTCCATGAACCTTCCAGTGATTGGTCAGATTATAAAAGCATCCACTGATACGCCTTACTTAAGTCTGAAGCTTGAGTTTACACAGAACCAGATTCTTGAAGTACTGAATGATTGTAATATTAAGGTCACCTCTAAAGAAAACGCCAGACGCGCCCTATTTGTTGGACAGATGGAGCCCTCCATTCAAGATGCTGTACTTCGATTGGTTCGGCTGCTGGATACACCGGGAGAAATCCCGTTCCTTGCCCCACTCTATACGCGGGAGATACTGTATCGCCTTTTGCAGGGACCTTATGGAGCTGAACTGGCACAGATTGCAGTGGAAGGCAGCAGCAGCTACCGGATTCGGGAAGCCATTGAGCATATTGTTCGACATTGGGAACAACCATTTCGAATTGAAGATCTTGCGGAGACAGCCAACATGAGTGTGTCCTCATTCCATCGACATTTCAAAGAAATTACCGCCATGAGCCCACTTCAGTTTCAGAAGCAGCTTAGGCTTCAGGAAGCACGTCGACTCCTCATGGCCGAGTCAGCTGATGCTGCGGATGTAGCCTTCCGGGTTGGTTACGAGAGTGCGTCCCAATTCAGCCGGGAGTACTCCCGCATGTTCGGCGCGCCGCCGAGAGCAGATATCAAACGGTTGAAAGAAAAATACGATCATGTTATGAGCGAATAAGTACATCGGCTGAGAAATGGAAATGTTAGAGAAATGGATAGCCATTGGGCTATCCATTTTTTAATTTAAAGAGTGAATATCTAATTCTATTCCCATCCTTATATTGACAGCATATGATTCATGGAACTATAATCCTTACTAAACCAAGTTACATACAATGTTTTATAAAGGAGAGGGATCAGATGGCTAATGTTCAGACTTTCAAAGCTACTGCCCATCTACAAGATGGGGTTAAAGTGATCACCAAAGCAAGACAATTCGAACTGATCATCGATGAGCCAACAAACCTTGGTGGTACGGATACGGGAATGAATCCTGTAGAAGCTTTACTCGCCTCACTTGGCGCATGTCAATCCATTGTGGCCCGGGTATATGCCTCCAAATTCGATGTTATCCTTGATGATTTCAGAGTTGAAGTTGAAGGTGATCTGGATCTTGACGGATTTTTTAACCGATCTGATGTACGTCCCGGTTATTCCGATATTCGATACACATTTTATATTAAAACCAGCTCATCTGAAGAAAAAGTTGAATCATTTGTACAATTTTTAGAAAGTAAATGTCCTGTGGGTGATACGATCTCCAACCCAGTGAATACCAAGCTCAATCGTGTCATTATCGAAAATGGGATCTCGTTGTAACAAAACGAATGATCCAGATACAAAAATATACAAAGAATACAAAAAGGCTGCTTCCCAACAAGTTAAACCTGCTGGAGAGCAGCCTTTCTGAAATCTATGATTTATTTTGCGAATTGTTTTGTCAATTGAATAGTTCTTTCGATGAGTGTAGCAGCTTCTGCGCGAGTTGTATTCCCTTTCGGTTTCAATGTTCCGTCTGGATAACCGTTAACGAGCCCGTTGGTAATGGCCACAGCAAGTGCAGAACGTGCCCAACCGGATATTTCAGCGCCATCGGAGAAGCTGATATTACTATCTGAATCCGCGATCTGCGCTGCACGAACGACCATAGTCGCAATTTGCTCGCGGGTCACCAATTCATCTGGACGGAAGGTGTTATCACTATATCCATTCACAATGCCCAGACCTGCCGCAGTGGAAATTGCGTCTTGCGCCCAATGCGTCGCAGTATCCGCAAATCCTTTGTCAGAAGAGCCTTGCAGATGTAAAGCCTTAATGATAAGAGTGATAAATTCGGCTCTGGTAATTTTTTTATCCGGTCTGAAACTGTTGTCCGGGTAACCCTGGATTACCCCGAGTTCAACCAAATCCATAATACTGCCGGAAGCCCAATGTCCTACGAGATCCGTGAAATTCTTGCTTCCTTCCGGAGTTGGCGTTATGGTCTTATCGGATACCAGAACAGCAAACTTGGTAAAATGATTAATGGTCCCCGATACCGTTCCATTCATTTGATCCACTTTCATATTATCGAGTGAAACCCACTTTTGGACTTGCTCATTGAACCAATACAATCCCACTATTGATTTGTCAAAGTCTACATTGTTCTTGTCAAATGGCAAAGTGACAGTTACCGGCTTGCTGAAATCTCCACTCTTGCTTGAAGTAATCTCATAGACATCCCCGAGCAGTTTCAATGTGGAATTGGTGAACAGATTCGCCGTTTGGCTTACTTTATTTACGGAAATGACGATGCTGCTATCCGTCGATCCAGCTGGCACATTGATATTGACCCCGCCCAGGCTCAACAATCCACCATTCACAGTAATCGTTCCACTGTTGGCAGTGATACCCGTTTGATCACCATTCGTTCCTCCAGTTGGAGTTGAAGGATTCGAAGGCGTTGGTGGAACGGAGGTGGATTCTCCGGCTCTAACAACAGTTACACTGTAAGTCTTGCTTGATCCATTACGTGCTTGCACCGTAATTGGAATTACATTTTTTCCAACGGACAGCCCGAACGATTGGTTTATTCCGTTTGGATAAGGTTCACCTTTGGCAGACAAGGCAGCCTGGCTATCCGTAGCCTTCGCCGTAATGTTGATGGAGTCTGTTGCTTGTTCAACATTCAGAGTATACGTTGTAATTGCAGGATTGAATGCTGGAGTCAAAGAACCTTGATCAACGGATATATCATCCAATGTGGAAACGTCAATCAGCTTCCCGTTTCGCATATCTTCCTTTACAAGCTCAAAATCCGCTGCGACCTGGTGGGAGTAATCCTCCGCTGCATTAAGAATAAAGTTCTGCAAATCATCCCAGATGGGTACAATATTCGTTACAAAACGTTCCTCAAAACGATAGTCCAACTCATCGGATACCTTGTCCAAGCGTGAACTTGCATAAGCATAAGCCTTGGCCGCATCGACCAAATACTGCTCCAGCTCTTGTTTGTTCTTAAATGGCTTATCTGTGTAATCACCTTTAAAAGGTGAGACTTCCTTGATCAGATATGAGCGATTCATTGCTTCAAGTACACCCAGATAAGAATCGGGATCAACTGAAGTTTTAAGATAAGCATCTTTCGATACATTGGCGTCCCGAGTCTGCTCTTTCACATCAAGCAGAATATCATCCGTATTGGCCTCACTTGCTCCTTCGATTAACACATTGTACCGTTCAACTCCAATGCTGCCAATTCCCTGATGAATACGGCGTACAATATCCTTGATCTTAAAATAGGCATCGAACTCATCGTCACTCAGGTTCGGGAAATTGCTTCTGACTTGTAATTTGTATGCTTCCCAAGCGGCTTGCAGGGAAGATTTCTCTGCATTTGTAGCGGATTCAAACTTATCGGAGTTGCCAGCAATGTTCAATTTCCCATCAAGTGCCCGCTTGCCGAGCAATTTTTGCAAAGCTTCCTCATAAGACACTTTGGAGACTTTGTCCATGACCTCTTTCGTATAAGCCGTTACATTGCTTTTGGTCAACTTGGTGTTCTTGGGGTTTTTCTCGCTATTAATCTCTATCAGCGTATCTTTATAGGTATTTAGAAAGGTTCGAGATACATCCCGGAAATCGGCGTCCTGCAGATTGGTAATCGCAGAGCTGTCTTTTTCGTATTTGACTACATAAACACTTGTAACAAAGCGAATCAGATCGTCATAAAAGCTGCCGATTCCGGAAGAATCCACATCGTTTAAGCTGAACACCATTTGGTTGGTACTATCGTTAAAAGTCCCCACATTCTGAATATGCGCGTCGCCTTGCGTGTACGTAAGAATGTCCTTCTCATTCCAGCCTGGAATTATCGAATTTGGAGAAGGAATAAGGCCGTCTGCCAGATCCGCTTTGAATAAGGAATGTGTACCGCGCAGGAAGGTGTATTCGTTCGCTCCCATGGCATCATTTCCATATTTATATTCTTTGGTGGCAGGGTCATTAAAACCTGTATTGTCCGCTATGATGCTGTCTTCAACGGCATGTCTGCGATTCTCATCAGCCAGAAGTGGTTGACTGTACCGAAGCAGGGGGACGCCGATCATTTCCGAAGCCAGCCAGTCTGTATCCTGTACTGCCTCAGCCATTAACGTCACATTCAGCATGACGGAGTTCATGACAGCAGAAGTGGATGTACCCGAAATGGAGAGTGTAATTGTACGATCACTGCTTCGGCCCTCAGCCTTGATACTCCAGTCTCCCTCAGGAAGGCCCGTCACACTGTAAGCATTCGAGTCCAGTACTCCATCCACGGGAAGGCCGGCGCTAAGATTGAGTTGAATCGTGGTATTCAAGTTCTTCGCACCGTTCATTCGAATGTTGGACGATGAGGAGTCCAATGTGGCTACAATCTTATTGGAAGGTATGAACTGTGCCAATGTTACAGTATTGCTTCCTTGATACACCGTTAAGGATGAGACTGGTCTGTGTACTTGATCCCACGCACCAGGTTGAATCTCAAATGTCAGAAGGCTGTCTGAAACCACATTCCCGGTACCGTCTCCAGTTATGGTCACTTCGATCTGATCTCCGTTCGCATTGGCTTCAGCAGTGAATCCTGCCGGGAGGCCTAGTACACTGAAGTCATCGGATGACCATGGTCCCTGCTTAACCAAGCCTCCAAATGCATTTAACGTAATCTTGTTATGTACAGGATCAACACTCGAAGCAGATTGCATCTCTAACCTTTGATTACTTTCCAAAATGACATAGGCGGAAGTTGTGCTTGAATTGCGAGCCTTCGCCCCTTTGACCTTCTCGAAGTCATTTCCGTTATTCCGTGTGTCCCAGTTGTTTCCGCGATTCGGAAACGCAGCTGCAGTCGTGCTACTTTCTGGATTTAGCGGATCATACACCAAACGCTGCATGGTACTCTGCTTGCCCGCTTCCGGCGCCGGACTCCCCAAATAAGCGTCAGCACTATATCCAACAAAATCAATTACATGTTCCTGTAAAACATCTGCCGTTGGATCGTTTGCTGTCAACAGTTGTGTCGTATTTAACAAAACGAGTTTGCCACTGTTGTTGCCTAATTTAAATGAAGCTTCAGTGGCATCCGGCTGTGGAAGCTGCTCTCCGACGTTTCCGTTGCTGCCAAGCGCAATCAAATAATAACCATATGCCGGAATCTGGGCAGTCGTTGTCCCTAGCTGGGCTAACTTCCAATTATTCTTTTGGGTATCCGCAAATTGTATAGACCAGTCGCTCAGCGAAACAGGTTCTGCTGTCGGATTATATAGTTCTACAAAATCGTTGCCGTACACGTCGAGTACGTCGTCTTTTTTGCCTCCATAAAAATGGCTGATCACCACGTTTTTCGCTAAATTGCTGGTGTTAAGGTTTTCTGATGCTGCAGCATGGCCGATTCCTGCAAATGTCCAGAATGTTTGAATAACCATTACGGCCACAAGGATCGTTGCTACCCAGCGTTGATTGATATCTTTCAAGTTGTTAACCCCTCTCCCATGTAAAAGCTCAGGCTAGTATATCAACCCAATGTAAGAGGACAGTTAAACTAAAAAATCATATTATTAAAATTGTAAAATCCTTGAATATGTAAAAATCACAACAAATGTATACAGTGGATGATCTTTTAATAAAAGAAAATAAAAGAGCCGCGACTGCTCGCGGCCCCCAGGTTGCTGGATGCGGGAATCTGAATTCCTGCTATCCCTTAAGATACATTTCCATACCATTTATACGTCATGGCCGACTTGCCTGGAATAGTGACAACGAAGCTTTGGCTGCCCCATTGGATCTTCACATTTTTTGACGCACTGGAAGAGTTGTAGGCAACTACCACTTTGGAACCGTCCGGATTGCGGAAAGCCACATTTTTGACTTCAGATCCGGTGTTGCTGTCAATGCGGTATGCATTGGGTACTACAAATTTACTAAAGTGACCTAGCAAATAATATTGTTTGTGATATGTGACATTATTCTCAGGAGCATCATTACGGTTGTCCGAGTTACGGATTGTAATCATGCCTTTGTTCGTGTTGTTCGGTGAAAGCAATGCTGGACCGTCTTTTTGATCCAGGGCAGCGTTCCAGAGAATGATCGATTTGGACCAGTTTCTCGTAATATTAATGAACTCGTTCATCATATTATCGAAGCCTGAAGAGGTCCCATTCTGCGGATCATTCCAGTTGCCGAAACCACCCTCCGTGAACCAAATTTCCTTGTCCGGGTGACTGTTATTCATGGAGGTCATTGTCGATCCGTCCCCACTGTCATAATGGTGGAATGCGCTACCGGATACGTAGCTACCCTTGCCTGCGTTCTTCAGATTCGTAATAACTTGGTTCGGGAAGTTCCAGTCCAGAAAGTTATGGTCGAATGCAATAATCTTCGTGTTAATTCCGGCATTGCGGAGTGTTGGTCCAAGATAATCGCCGATAAAGCCCGTCTGATCCTGTACATTCATACCCATGGAAGGATAATGGGATGGCTCGTACATTGGCTCATTTTGCAACGTAACAGCATAGATGGGTACACCTTCAGCCTGGTAGGCTTCAATGTATTTTTTGAAATAGTTTGCATATGTGCCATAGTGTTCTGCTCTCAGTTTGCCGCCGTTCAGATTGTTGGAATATTTCATCCAGGCAGGCGCACTCCATGGGGAACCCATGACTTTGATATTGGGATTCTTAGCGATTGCCGCTTTGACCATGGGCAGTATGTAAGCCTTGTCCCGGTCGATCGTAAATTGGTTGAGAGAAGTATCATTTGGCGTATCGGCATAAGTGTAGGCGGCCCAGGCAAAATCAGAACTTCCGATCGGCTGTCTCAATAAGCTAAGTCCAATGCCTGTGGTGCCAAACAACCTCTCCATCACTTCCGCGCGCTTATTGTTATCCAGCTTGTAGTTCATGAGCCATGCGGAAGCATCCGTTAACGACACTCCAAAACCATCCATTTGCTGATACGTTTTGTTCTCATTTACCGTAATAGTAACATCAGCATTGCCTGAGTTGCTGCTGAAGTTTTTGGATGCAATCTTGGTGAGTCTCGCATCTGTTCTAAGCCCCACTGCCGGTTCGGAATTGGGGTCTGAAGTTGAAATCCATACCTCCACCTGTTCACCTGCTGCATGCGCAGTCTTGGGCATATATGAACCATATGAACCCGCCGTTACCAGAAAAGTGGACAGCAACACTAACGCACTCTTTTTCCATATCTTCATCAACATATCTCCTTTAATTTGTTATTATTTGAACAGCCAAATATCAAATACCAGAAAATGAAATCGATTTCATTTTTAAAATCATGAAGTCCTTTTTCACTTTATTGCATACCGTAGTACTAACACCTCCTTTTTGAAGGGTATCGGAGAAAGATATAGATCAAAAAACTTGTAAGCGTTAACAAAGATATTTATACACTTTATTGGAAAAAATTTCAACAGTAAATTTTATTTTTTTATTTAAAATTGTAAAAAAACCTGAAAAGGACTGGATTTTACGCTCATTCTGCTCCTCATTTCCCCCTGATTGCCATCATATAATACATAAATGACGTACTCTGGAGGTATCCGCGCAATGAGCCATATACTGAGCACGATTGATGAGGAAATAAGTCGGATGACGACTTCATTACTTCAACAGCAGCGACAAGATGGTTCCTGGCATTTCTGTTTTGAGAACGGTACAGTAATTGATGCTTATGTCATCATTCTCTTTCGAATATTGGAAGTCCCAAATGAAGCGCTGATCCGGGAGTTGCATGATCGTATCCTTAAAGAACAGCAAAAGGATGGATGCTGGAGATTGTACACCGATGAAGAGGATGGAAATTTATCCGCATCGGTTGAAGCCTATTACGCCCTTCTTTACTCCGGGTACAGCCAGAGCACGGACGAGCCAATTCAGCGGGCCAAACAGTATATTCAGTCCAAAGGAGGTATCGAAAAAGTTACCAGCATTTTGACCAAAGCCATACTTGCCGCCACCGGACAAATGAAATGGCCTTTATCCATCTCTATGATCCCCCTGGAGATACTCATGTTCCCTAACTATTTTCCCATCAACTATTTTGAATTTTCCGGTTATTCCAGAGTTCACCTCACTCCTATGCTCATTATGGCAGACTTGCGCTTCTCCATTACAGCAACCCATGCTCCCGATCTGTCTGATCTGACAGACTTACGGAATGTTGCTGATGAGTCAACTGCTCGTGGATATCAGGAAATGCAGAACAACATTCTAAGCGGGAGAAGCCGAATGCTCGGTAATCCTCGCCACATCCACAACACGGCAAGAACGAAGGCGGAACAGTTCATGATAGAACGGATTGAGTCTGATGGCACATTATACAGCTACGCCAGTAGTACAATTCTCATGATTTTTGCCCTATTGGCCCTAAAATACGATAAGCAGCATCCCTTGATTACAAAAGCCATAACCGGACTCACGGCAATGCAGTGCCGTTCTTCAGGAGGTAAAACAACGATTCAAAACTCTCCATCAACCGTATGGGATACGGCCTTAATCACTTACGCATTGCAGGAGGCTTCTCTCACCGATGACCATAAGTCTATTCAGCTCGCGGCCTCCTATTTGCTCTCCCGTCAGCAAAATAAAAGAGCCGACTGGAGCATCCATAATCCGAATACAGTCGCTGGAGGATGGGGATTTTCGGAGTCGAATACAATCAATCCAGACGTGGATGATACAACGGCAGCTTTACGGGCTATCCGAAGCATGTCCACTACTCTTCCAACGTTTCAGGAATCCTGGAATCGCGGACTGAATTGGGTTCTGTCCATGCAAAATAAAGATGGCGGTTGGCCGGCATTCGAAAAAAATACAAACAAGGAGATGCTCACCTGGCTTGCCATTGATGGTGCCAAATCCGCGGCTACAGACCCTTCAGAAGCTGACCTGACGGGACGTACCTTGGAGTACCTCGGTAACTTTGCCGGGCTTGACACCAGGCATGAATGGATTAATCGTGGAACGAAATGGCTTATTCGAAACCAGGAGAAAGATGGCTCGTGGTACGGAAGATGGGGCGTATGTTATATCTACGGTACCTGGGCAGCATTAACCGGTCTTACGGCAGTTGGGCTACCTGCAAACCATGATACAGTGCAAAAAGGAGTGCAGTGGCTCTTAAATATCCAGAACTCCGACGGTGGCTGGGGAGAATCCTGTCAGAGTGACCGACTCCTGCACTATGTGCCATTAGGGGAGAGCACCCCTTCTCAGACCGCTTGGGCACTTGACACACTAATTGCAGTCCAATCCGAACCTACACTTGAGATGAATCAAGGCATTCTAAGGCTTATTGCATCAATGCACGAGAACGATTGGAGAACCACTTATCCAACAGGAGCTGGTTTGCCCGGGAATTTTTATTCCCATTATCACAGCTATACATATATTTGGCCTCTTCTCACATTAAGTCACTACAGAAGCAAATATGGGGCATCTTAAAAACTTGCTTTACGCGGCTATTTTTTAATATTTCAGATCCCGCTCAATGTTCACCCATACTTCATCAAATTAACCTAAGAAACAGGGAACTCTTAGAGCTCCCTGTTTTTGTTTGAACTCATTTATTGAATGATCAAATTAAAGCCATTTTGAATCTGATTCACATTAGGGTTCGCAATGTTGCTTGTTGTCAGATTATTGAATGTGGCAGAACCATTACCGGTATAGGTGTAAATTGCTGCACCTTTATGCGGCGTTGTGAACCTAGATGTCTCAATACCGTCCAGACCAGTACCATTAATGTTGATGTTATTAAACACAATGTTCTGGAAACCGCCGCCGTACCCGAATTGAATAGCACTGCGCTGGGTATTGAGAATGTCAATATTGGTAAACGTTACGTTCTTGATGGAATCGTTGGAAGCTTCAAGATCAATAGCTCCGCGTTCACCATTGTACAGATCTTTACTTGTGCCGCTGTTAATGATCGTTGTATCGGAGAACAGAATACCTGTGTTATTTTGGAAATGGTATCCAGGGAAAACAGTGTTCATCCGGATCGCCGAACCGCCAACCGTGTCAACAATCAGGTTGTTGGTTGCCTTATGTCCGCTGCCACCAAAGAATGCAATGCCTGCTGCGCGCCAGTTGTTCTCAATCGTGTTGAACGAGAATGTGTTGTTCACACCGGCAGGCGCACCATTCACGTTGCTGGTCCATACGGCCAGACCATCATCACCATTGTTGCGGACACTGCTGTTGCGTACAGTCGAATTGCTCGTGCCTTGGGCAAAGTTGACACCGTCAGCAAGGTTATTCCGAATACGACTGTTCTCGATCACTAGGCCATCGGCAATGATTGCAGGTGTATGGGCGTAATCCCCTACCCAGAAACCACATTCAAAGTGCTCGACCCATACGTTGCTAACCTTCGAATTTTTACCGAAATTGTCCATAAATCCTTTGTACACTGCATTCTCGTTATAGCGCGAACGCAACATGGAGTTCATATAAATATTGCTGAAATCCAGCTTGCCCTGCACACGGAAAGAAATCCCGCCTGAGGCTGCATTAGGGTTGGTAAACTGAATGTTCGTATGCCAGATGCCTGCACCTACAACGGTGAGGTTGTTAATCATATTCGTCGGCGTACCAATTTTCCACATATTGCCCAGATGGAACGTGCCCTCAGGGATATATAGAGTCTTGCCTGTGGATACCGCGGATTGGACTGCCGCTTCAAATGCGGCAAGGTCATCGTTTCCATCATTTGCAATCGCGCCGAAATCGGTTACAGAGACGGAGTTGGCCGGACGCGGGATCACCGCCTGAACGGGTTCGATTTCGAGGAAATCCACACCGTATTCCAGGTTATCTCCATTGTTTTTTTGAATACGAATGGTGTCTCCAGCTTTTAGAGGTGTATCAAGTTTCCAGTGCACTTCATCAAAACGGAACAACGGACGTCCTGCACTTGGTGTATCCCCCGGATGATCACTGGAGAAGTACTGCCAATTGTAGTAGGAGGTCAAAGGAACCGTCTTGGCCTTGGTCCCGTTAACGTAGACGTCAAGTGCGCCGTTAAGACCC
This sequence comes from Paenibacillus sp. BIC5C1, assembly GCF_032399705.1. Taxonomy (NCBI): domain Bacteria; kingdom Bacillati; phylum Bacillota; class Bacilli; order Caryophanales; family Paenibacillaceae; genus Paenibacillus; species Paenibacillus sp. BIC5C1. The sequence continues at coordinate 3,212,380 of NZ_CP135922.1, read as the reverse complement.
ATGCCATCTGTGGAATCCGGCATCGTGAATCGCATGGTTACACCTGCGCCTCCCTCCCCTTGTCTAACCGTCCATTGTGCATAGGAACCGTTGGAAGGAAGAGCGATATAGCGCTGGCCAGAGGCTTCCGAAGCCGTCAGAGCCTGATCAAAGGTTGGTGCGGATTTCAGTGTGGCACTGCCACCACGCGTAGCATCATCCGTATCATACCGGGTATAAGGCATGCTTGCACCACGGGCTGAATATACGTTCAAACCTGTTGTAACGACGTTATTCGTTTGTTTGACCGGAGCTTCATTGTTGTCCACTGCTACGGTAGTTGTCACATTGTAGTTACCGGTTGCAGCAGTCCAGGTACCTACATTGACATTGACCGAAGCTCCAGGTGCCAATGTACCAGTATAGGAACCACTATACGTCTGAAGTGTTGCCCCGGCAGCGTTCTTGAGAACTACTGTAACTCCATGTGCACCGCCTGCGGAGGCCATGTTGCCTTGATTTTTCAGATTAACCGTAAAAGTTACTGTGCTGTTTGCTGTAGGGGTTCCAGGACTCCAAGAGAGAATGCCTACCAGATCAGAACTTGTAATCGGTGCAACCACCAATGAAGAGGTGTGTGTGTAACTGTTGTTTCCTTCATTCTCTTCGATGATCTGGTTATTCTCATCTACCTTGGCACTGAGCGTATATGATGCAGCTGCTTTATTGCCAGCATTAAGCGAGACCGTTGTCGAAGCCCCTGCTTGCAAAGCAGTTACTGGGGAGGAACCCGCCAGTTCATTGTTTAGATAGAAGTTGACGCTAGAAGCTGGAGAAGCGGCAGAACCAATATTTTTGACGATGGCATTGAGGGTGACGGCATTATTCTCGACTGGAGACGATGGAGACCAGGACATGCCTGTAATCGTCAGATCAGGATTGGGTGCAGGTGTGCCGAATACCTGAAACTCAGCAATTTGCCCGGCAGGAGCGCCCGAGTTCGTGGTAATGTTGAGTTGAAGACGTTTAACCGTTGCTGTAACGGGAATGGTCACCGTGTTACCGGAAGCCGGGTTAAATGTATATGATTGAGCGGAAACCAGATTGCTGAAGGTTGTTGTATCCTGGTTATGTCCAAGCACTTGAATGGTCTGTGTTCGGGTGCTCCAGACCGAATCCGGGTTGAGTTTAAGTACAATGGATGTAATCTTATGATTGGAGCCTAGATCCAACGTCAGTGAGCTTGGATTGCTGCCCCCTTCCCAGTACGAATTGATATTGTTATCGTTTGCATTCGCAGCTACGAAGGATAAAGTGCTCGATGATGCAGTAATCGACTTGCCGATGGCGATGTTGCTTCCCTCTGTAGGGATGATTGGGGGATCCACAGGATCGGGGCCAGGTAACGTTGGTCCCTCACTGCCTGGGCCGTAAATTTCAAATGTCGACAGTTGAGCTGCCGGCCACTCGGAATTGCCTGTTATGCTTAAGCGAACGTACCTTGTCTCCACAGCAGGAAAATCAATCTTAACCGAGTTCTCCCCATCTGATGGATTAAATACATATTCCGCAGAACCTACGATATCTGTGAACGATGAACCGTTCGTGCTGCCTTGCACGGTTATCGTTTGGGTTCTCTTTTCCCACACTGTCGGAAGCTTCAATACGATTTGGTCAATGTTGGTGTTGGTGCCAAGGTCCACTTGAATCCATTGGGGGAACTCACTATTAGTACTTTCCCAATAGGTTGCTTGGTTACTGTCAATCACATTGGTTGGACTGTATGTTTGGTTGTACCCGCTCGCGGTAACCTGTTTGCCCTGTGCCAGATCCGGTCTTTCGGCTGCTGATACAGGAGATGGAAATCCGACAGTCAGGAATACGTTCGAGATCAGCATCGTTAATACGAGTGACCACACAATGTACTTGTTGCGCAAATTCAATTCCTCCTCAGGTTATTAGCAAAATGGTTTTTCAAAGAAAAATGGACGGTTGATCTGCCTTATTCATTCGCTGCGCCGATCATCACCCCCTTATCAAAGTACAAGACAAAAAAATGGCAAACTCATACAACAACATGGACTTCACGACAGTAATTCGTGGACGCTACTTACTTTGAGGAGTTTCTCGGATATACTGATTTGCTTTCCTGCTTGGATTTGCCATCTCTGGAATAGATTTAGTATAAACCACTTTCATTCCTTCTTATCGGACCCCTAGAGACGGTATTCGGACTTCTGATGTTCCTTTTTGGATGTTTACGAGCAGCCTTAAGGCTTGCGATCAGGAAATACATCGTTATCCAGACTTTCCTGTGTGCATTTCGGACTTTTGAACCAAAAGAGGTAAATATTTATATTTTTTCAAGCAATGAATTTATACTATTTCTGTCCTGTTCGTTCTGGATCTGATGATCAGCATCTTTCAAACAACAAAAAGCACGCATTGATCCACCTATGGTCAATGCGTGCTTTTTGTTAAATTCATGCAGCGGGATACCTATTTTTGAAACACACGCCCTAGTTCAGGCCAAAGCCACAAACGAGCATGAAGCCTAGAATGGACAACACTATAGAGCCCAGTAATCCTGCCAAAAAAGGTTTCTTACCCAGACGACGGAAGGTTGCAATATCCACACCCAACCCCAATCCAGCCATGGCCATCGCGAGCAGCATATAGGACAGAACCAGAAGTCCCGAGATCAACTCTTGCGGAATAATACCCAGCGTGTTTAAACCACTCATAGCCAGAAACCCGAAAATGAACCAGGGTACTGGCAATTCACGCCAAGAGATTCCTTTAGATGATTTTTGCTCTCCCTCACGCGCCTGTCGTCCACTCCACAAACCGATGATCAGCGCAATGGGCACCAACATGGCGACCCTGGTTAGCTTTACGATGACTGCCATATCAGTTGCCGCTTGCCCTCCAGGTGCAGCTCCAGCAATGACGTGTGCCACTTCATGCAGCGTAGCCCCTGTGAATAGGCCATATCCATTCGCACTTAAACCCAACACAGGGTATAACAAAGTATATGCAAGGGTGAAGATTGTGCCCAATATCGCCACCGTAGCCGCTCCTACTGCTGTTTCTTCGTCTTTGGCCTTGATCTGTGGCGCAATCGCGACCACTGCCGCTGCACCGCAGATGGCTGTACCACAAGCAGTCAACAGCCCTATTCGTTTGTCGATCTTTAACCACTTGCTCAGCACGTAAACAACAAAAATCGTAACAACAACATTGATTGCCGCTAGCGCAACGACTTTGTAGCCTGCATGAACAATATCCATAAGGTTCAGCTTCAAACCCAGCAGGATGATGCCGAACCGCAGCAATCGCTTTCCCGAAAAGGATATCCCTGATTGCGCGGTCAACGGAACGCCACGCACCGCCCGGTACAAGATGCCAAGCAGAATTGCAATAACGAGTTGTCCCATGATATTTAAGAGCGGCAGATAACCCAGCAGCTTGGCGATCAACGAGAGCAGTAAAGTCAGTCCGATCCCCTGCAGAAATCCCCTGTTCCTAACACCTTTTATGTTTTTAACGAATCTCAATTGTGTCTGTAAAATCATAGCTCTACACTTCCTTATCGGATAAAGTATATCCTTACTATAGAAGCAGACAGGAAGGAAGTGAAATATGAATCTGCGATTTTAACCATTACAAAAACTTATGATTAATTAGGTATCTTGTGCTAAAATGAGCTCAATAGGCTTATAACTATAAAAACACATTATTTAAATGAGGAATTCTAATGATAACTGATGCATTAAAAGTCTTCGTTACCGTTGCGGAACAAAGCCATTTCTCCAAGGCCGCAGAACTGCTGAACCTGTCCCAACCCGGGGTGAGCCTGCACATCAAAAATCTGGAAAATGAGCTAGGAGCCAAGCTGCTGCATCGTTCGCCAAAGCATGTGTCCCTGACTGAAGCGGGGGCAATCCTCTACAAACATGCCAAAGTCATTCAGGCCCGCTACGATGAAGCGCGCCAGGAGATTCAAATGCTGCGGGATGAGGTGACCGGAAGCATTCAGATCGGGGCCAGCTTCACCATCGGTGAATATATTTTGCCTAAGAAGCTGGCAGAATTCGCAGCGCAGTATCCGCAGGTCAACATTCAGGTTACGATTGGCAATACCCAGGAGATTCTGTCTGCGGTTAGGGGAAACCAACTGGATATCGGATTTGTGGAGGGTGAGGCACAAGCCTCGTCAGACCTTGACGTTATCCCTTACATGAAGGATGAGATGATCGTAGTAGCTCCTTCCGGCCATCCTCTCTCCGGTTCGGTAGTGGTAGAGCAGAATATGCTTCAGGATCAGGTCTGGGTTCTTCGTGAGTTGGGTTCGGGAACACGCGCGTTTAGCGATCATTTTATGGAACAGACTGCGATCCGTCCCAAACGCTCCTATGTCTTCACCAGCAGTCAGGGTGTGAAGGAAGCGGTTGCTGCGGGACTCGGTATTGCAATGGTATCCAGATGGATTGTTCATAAGGAGCTGGCCACCGGGGAAGTCGAAGAACTGCGAATCAGACAGCTGCATCTGGAGCGCAATTTCTCCATCATTCGCCTCAACGAATATTCACATTCCATGGCGCTTGATGTTTTCTTGCAAAAGCTTCTTTTCGTCAAAAAAGAGGGTTGAAGGCTATTCGCCTTCAACCCTCTTTCGAACTACACAAGCAGATACATTCTTGCTTCATAAGGACGAAGTGCGTTCTCTGAAACAACGTCCGAATAGTTACTAATTAATAAACGTTTATCCCCTGCAAATTCGCTTGGAAGCTGGAATGGAACAACTTTGCCATAGAAGTTGCACAGGACTAGCAGTTTGGTATCACCAAGTGTCCGTGTGTAAGCGAAAAGGTTGGGGTCTTCCGGATACAACAGTTCATAATCCCCATAAATGATCACTTCATGCTCTTTTCGCAGCTGAATCAGTGTTTTATAGTAATGGTAAATGGAATCCGGATCATGTATAGATTCTTCCGCATTAATCTCCGTGTAATTCGGATTTACCAAAATCCATGGTTTGCCTTCGGTAAAACCCGCATTTTCGGAAGCGTCCCACTGCATCGGCGTACGTGCGTTATCACGGCCCTTTGCATAAATGGATTCCATCACTTCTTCCTCAGGATACCCATTCTCGACCCGTTCCTTATACAGATTCAGCAGCTCAATATCACGGTATTCTTCAATAGGGTAACGTACATTCGTCATACCTAACTCTTCACCCTGATACACATATGGCGTACCTTGCATGCCATGAAGAAGAGTCGCCAGCATTTTGGCAGACTGTACACGATATTCCCCGTCATTTCCCCAACGAGACACGATCCGCGGAAGGTCATGGTTATTCCAGAACAAGCTGTTCCAGGCTTCGCCCTTTAGCTCAGTCTGCCATTTGGACAACACTTTCTTTAATTGAAGCAGACCCAGCGGCTGGAGATCCCACTTTCCTTTTCCCTCCTGCTCATCCAGACTAATATGTTCAAATTGGAAGACCATGGATAGTTCACTGCCGTCAGGGTTGCTATAAAGCTTGGCACTCTCAGGCGTTGCCCCCCAGGTTTCTCCGACAGTTAGCAGGTCACCCTTTTGGAATGTCTCTTTACTGAGTTCACGCATATATTGGTGCAGATTTGGCCCATTGCCTGTAATTTTGAGGTCAGGCTGCTTGCCAATCAGATCGATAACATCAAGACGGAAACCACCTACGCCTTTATCCATCCACCATTGAATCATATCGTATATTTCCTGCCGTACCTTGGGGTTCTCCCAGTTCAGATCCGGTTGTTTAACAGAGAAAAGATGCAGGTAATACTGTCCCAACTCGGGAACCCATTCCCAGGCAGATCCACCAAATGTTGAACCTAAATCGTTGGGAGGTGTTCCTTCCACACCATCTCTCCACACGTAATAATCGTGGTACGGATTATCCTTGCTTTTCCGGGCTTCCTTGAACCAGGGGTGTTCGTCTGAAGAGTGGTTAAGCACCAGATCCATAATAATTCGGATGTCCCGCTTGCCTGCCTCCTGAATCAGCAATTCCATATCTTCAAGCGAACCAAACATCGGATCGATATCCTGGTAATCCGAAATGTCATACCCGTTGTCATCTTGCGGGGACTTGCACACTGGTGACAGCCAGATCGCACCGATGCCAAGATTCTTCAAATAATCGAGTCGGGATAAAATACCTTTCAGATCGCCGATGCCATCACCATTGCTATCTTGAAAGCTGCGGGGATAAATTTGATATACGACAACTTCTTTCCACCATTTTTGATTTCCCATAACGCACCACCTTTCTCTTAAACCAGATTCTGCTCATCCGGACTCCGTTCCATTCACGATTATTCTTTTACCGACCCCACAACAATTCCGGTCACAAAGTATTTTTGCAGCAGCGGGTAAATTAGCAGCAGCGGAATGACAGCTACTACGATTTTGGCTGCATTCAGATTTTTGTTCGAAATCTCAGTCAGATTGCTGAGCTGAGCAGAGTTTGTGCCAGATTGAAGAAGCTCCGCAATATTCACATTAAGCGACTGAATATAGGTCATAAGCGGATAATTGCTAACTTTGGTCATATAGATCAAACCACTGAAGAAATCATTCCACGTGCCCACAATACTGAACAGGGATACGGTCGCCAGCGCAGGAATAGACACGGGCACATACACTTTGAACAAGACCTGCAATGCATTTGCCCCGTCGATGAATGCCGCTTCTTCAAGCGCTTTTGGCACTGCGGCGAAGAAGTTCATCACAAGAATGACACTGAATATTGGAACAGCACCTGGCAGTACAAGCGACCAAATCGTATTGAGCATATCCAGGTTTTTGATCAACAGATAGCTGGGGATCATGCCCCCACTGAACAGCATGGCAAAAATCATGATATTCATATAAATATTTCTGCCCTTAAACTCCCTTTTTGATTTGGACAGCGGATAAGCCATCAAAACAATAAGAATCATGTTGAGCACAAGGGACAGAGCCACACGTAGAACGGAAATGCCAAAGGAGCGCCAGAACTGCGCATCATCAATAATTTTCGAATAAGCGGCTGTTGTAAACTTAACGGGTAACAGACCTACGGCATTGGCCGATACGGCCTCACTGCTGCTGAATGAAATCGCAACGATATTCCATAATGGAAGGAGGCAGATCAAAGCCAGCAATATAACGATGGCGTAGATGACAAACCGGCCCATTCGGTCTTTCAGGCTTGCGGAATAAGACACAAGTTTCGCCTCCTTAGAATATCTTTCTGTCGGTGTATTTTTTGGCCAATTCATTGGCGGACAATAATAGAACAATACCAATCACTGATTTGAACAACCCAACAGCCGTACCGAAACTATACTGTCTGCCAACGAGACCAATCCGGTATACATAGGTATCCAGAATATCGCCCGACTCATAGACAACCGGGTTATACAGATTGTAGATTTGATCGAAGCCTGCACTCAAAATATTGGTCAGACTCATAACCCCCATGAGCAGAATAATAGGCAGCATGCCCGGCAACGTAATATGCCATACTTTTCTCCACCAGCTCGCTCCATCTATACCTGACGCTTCATATAGGCCGGGATCAATCGAGGTAATTGCAGCCAAATAAACGATGGAGCTATAACCGAATTCCTTCCATACGTCCGTCCCGATAATCAGCGGCTGGAACCAGGTGTTGCTTCCGAGAAAATTAATATTTTCCAAGCCGAAAAAGGCTAAAATCTGGTTTACACTTCCATCCAGGCTGAACATGTTAACAACCACGGAGGCCAGAACAACCCAAGACAAAAAGTGAGGCAGATATACAATGGTCTGCACGGATTTTTTAACAAATTTAAAGCGGATTTCGTTTAATAAAATGGAAAAAATGATGGCCATCAGTGTGCCGAGTAGAATCTTGGCGATGGCAATCACCAACGTATTACTGATTACTTGCCCGATGTCCGGCAGCTTGAACATATAAATAAAATGCTTGAGTCCAACAAACTCGGAGCCAAACATACCTTTGGCTGGTACGTAATCCTGAAATGCCGTAATGACACCAACCATTGGAATGTAGCTGAATACCAGCAAAAATAAAATGCCAGGCAGCATCATCATATGATACATGGCACCCGTGCCCAAGCGGTTTCTTGCTTTATATTTTTCCTGCTTCATGGATGAACCCCTTTCCTGAAGAAAGGCTGCTTAGCGCAGCCCATCAGCAGTGTTAGCTTAATTATTTTTGGGATGTAGTCTCGGCTTCGATCTCCTGGATCACTTGGTCTCCGCCTTGTTTCTTCCAATTGCTGACGAATGTTTCGAAGTAATCCAGCGGTTCCGCACCCGTTATGATTTTGATGAAAGATTCCTGTTCCATTTTGGTCAGGTTAGCCCACGTCTGTTTCATGCTTGGTGTAGTTCCAGAGAACGCTGGCGTCATCCAGTTGAATTTACCTTCCTGTGTCAACTTATCGATCAGCCCCACTCCGTTCATACGTGAGTGATATTTCGACCAAGCTGTTAAATCATCCGTATCCTGGTCTTTCAAGTATGTTTGGATACTGCCAATATTGTTCTTCGATTCCGTTGTACGGACCTGATCCAAACCGATCTCACCTTTAATTCCTCGAACAACGTCGGAGTAATCATCCAACAGGGATGTTGCCGAGTTGACTTCAATATTAAAAGGTCTGGTTGAACCGTCTACGCCGCTTTCCAAATACTTGGCTGCCTCTGGCATGGTAGTTGCGACATCTTTGTCATTTGCCAATTTATCGTAGAATAGATTAATAATTTTAATCGCGAGTTCCGGATGTTCATAACCTTTTCTCACAACGATAAACTGACCGGATGGATTGGCGTGTGCCACGTTTACCTTACCGTCTGCATCCTCCAGCGTGTAAGCCGTGAATTTCGCATGTTTATCCATCTGCTTGACACTGCTCAGTCCCCAGTCTGGAATGTGCCACGGTCCAAAAGCAATTCCGCTCTGACCATTGGTATAAAGTGCAGTAATATCGTCAAATGTACGGGTTCCAAATTGCGGGTCAATGATACCTCTCTTGAACCAGTCGGCCATAACGCCCAACATCTGCTTGGTTTCCTCTGTAGTCGAACCATAAACGATGCTGCCGTCTTCACCCTTCATCCAATATTGAGGATACGCGCCTTCGGTTGAAGCAACACCCAGCATGGTATATGCAGAACCGTTATAGTCCGTTGTATTCAAGGTGTTCACAAAAGGAATGCCCACCGGTTTCCCAGTTTGCCCAGGATCTTTTTTCAGGAACTCTTCTGCTGTTTTCTCTACATCTTCCAGCTTGATGGCACCGTCTCCGTCAGCATCAAGTTTTATTCCCAGCACATCCAACCAATCCTGACGAACCCAAACCATAGTTGGTGCGGAGTCCAGAGAGGTCGCTGGAAGGCCCATCAATCGGCCATCAATCGTGGCATTGTCAAGTGCACGGCCATCGTAAGAGTCGTAAATCTGCTTGATATTATCGGTGGCATATTGTTTGTATACTTCCGTCAGATCTTCAATCAGATCATTATCAACCAATTCTTTAAGTTCATCCTTGGAATCGACGCGCATCATATCGGGCAATTCCCCGGAAGCGATTGCAAGAGAGACCTGACGACTGTAATCTTCACCATTAGCCTCAAATTGGTCCTTAATTTGTGCATTAAACGATTCTTTAACCAGACGGGTATACGCATTGTTCTCATATGTATCTCCAGCCGGCAATTTCGGATTCGCCGTCGTAACACGCCCCATCGTTACCGTCACTTCGTCTTTATAAGCACTGAATGGATCTCCAGGTGTTACCTCATATTGACCTGCATCCTCAGCAGTCGGCGGATTGGAGGATCCCCCACAGGCTGCAAGGACGGAAACCATCAATGCGGACATGGACAGCACTGCCAGTCGTTTCGTCAACATTTTGCTTTTTATTGACCAATTATTTCTCATCAAATTCAACTCCCCTTCGTTCTGATTATTTCTCTATCATGTTGTTTGCGCTTTCATTATAAAACTTGGAGAAGCTTAATCGAGATAGGGATTAAACGCTAGTTTGGATAGAGAAATGTATACAGTTTTCACTCGAATCAACGAGCAACTTGGAGGTTGTGAACATTCATCTCACCTACTGACTTACATTTGTCTATCCTCGTTAATAAGTGAGGGTAGCAAAGCTAGTGTCGCACAAAGAAAAACCGGCAAACTCCTCAATCAGGAGTCTACCGGCTATGAATAATCAAATGGAGTAAAAAACGTGGGAATTCACGCAGATATGTTAGCATTTCAGCGTTGATTCTGGGAAGCAGTCACTTCAGCAGTCACTTGGTCGCCTCCCTGTTCTTTCCACTCTTGTACAAATTGATCGAATGACTCGATCGGTGCAGCACCTAAAATAATTTTCAAAAATGTATCATGCTCCAGCTTGGATAATTTGCTCCATAATCTCTCCACCGCTGGCGTTCGTTTGTAGGTAAGACTTCGAACTTTATGGATATTCGGATCAAAAAAATTTCTTCCACCCACGAGCAGTGAATAACCACGCATAAAGTTCTCGTTGTGCTGATCCCAAAACGAAATGCCAAGTTGATCATAAGGCTTTAGCTTAGTTTGTTTTATCGTCGAAACTGTATTTTCCAGCAGCTTATATTCGGACTTGTCCTTAAAATCAGCTGGGGTTTTGGTTCCGGCCAGAATCTCCTGCACGGCTTTGGATTCATATCGTGCTTCATCTGCCGGGGCAAAGAAATTGCGACTGAGCATAAAACTGGTACCATACTTGAACTCATCACGGAGGTACAGATTGTTTATCATGATGATCGCTTCGGGATGAGCATACCCTTTGCGAACCACCAGGAAAGAACTTGAGGGATTATCCACCTTCACACGAAATGCTCCGTTTGCATCCAGTGGGAGCGCGTAAGCCTGCCAGTTCGCCTTGGGATCTTTCAGCCAAGCGCTTGGAAGCGGCCAGTATCCTGCAAAGAAACCTTGAAAGAACATCCCTGCCTGTCCGCTAATGACAGTTTCCTCCGGCTCTTTGCGAATGCCCAGATCTGGATCAAGGAGACCTGTGGCATACATATCACGAAGCCTGACCAAAGCGTTCCTTGTCTCTGGTAGAATCGAACCGTATTCAGGTTTTCCATCTTTTTCGAGCCAATATCCAGGGAAGGCTCCATAAGCCGCGAAGATCGGCGTTAGATCAAAGGCAAAAGCGCTGTTGTTGAAATCGTTAAACAGACTTGTACTTGAAGCAAGCCCGATCGTATCCCGTTTTCCGTTCCCATCCGGGTCCTGCTCCACAAAGGCTTTCGCAACAGCTTCCAATTCGTCCACTGTTTTCGGTGGTTCTAATCCAAGACGATCCAGCCAGTCCTGCCTGATCCAGAGCATACTGAAGTCCTCCGCCGTCACAGACGGAACAGCCATCATTTTCCCTTCAAAGGTCACTTGTTCCAGAGCCAATCCATTGGTGCTGTCGATGATTTTCTTCATCTCAGGTGAAGCGCTGCTTGCATATGCCTTGGTCAGATCTTCAATCTCTCCCGCTTTGACCATCTCATTCAACTGAACTTGATTAACGATCATTGCGTCAGGCAAATCATTGCTGGCAATAGCCAGATCGATTTTCTGTCCAAAATTCTCCTTGGATACCTGCCACATGACCTCGACGTCAATGTTGAGGTTTTGCTTAATCACCGTTTTCCACATATTCTTTTCTAATGTTTCTCCTTCGGAGAGATCCGTACCTGTGGGGTCAACCACATATCCCAACCGGATGGAAACGGGATGTTTATATTTACCGAATGGCTCGGTGACAGCTGTGTCAGGAGCGGTTGTCGTTGGACCAATTGGCGATTCCCGAAAGTATGAAATATTAAAAAATACGATACCTGCAATCAAGCTGACGACAACACCACACACAGCCATCTTCTTGATCATTGCTTTACCTTCTTTCACCGGATTGTCAGTCGGTTATGCTGAGATTATACTATTTGTCGCCTCTGCCTAATTGTCGATATTCACTTGGCAGCACGCCTGTCAGTTCGCGAAAGATTCGGCTGAAGTATTTCTCATCCGTATAACCCACCCGCTCTGCAATCCAGAAAATCGTGTTGTTTGTGTTCAATAAATACTCTTTCGACTTCTCCATTCGTATATATCGGGAATAATCATTAAAGGTTTTTCCCATGATGTCCTTGAAGCATTGGCTGAAATAGCTGCGGCTAATGTTGAGTTGCTGGGACAACCCTGAAGCTGTAAATGCCTGATCCAGATCATTCTGCATAATCATCACGGCTTTTTTCACCCCATCTATCATTTCCTGAGAATAAGAAACCTGTTCATCCGCCTTTCGAATACTTTCAGAGGTCAGCTTGATCCACTGTTCCACCTCGTACCATGATTGAAAAGAATGGATCATGGAGATTCTGCCCAGCGTAGTCTCTGCGAAAAGATGGTTCCACTCCATGACCAGGGAGTACAGTAATCCCATCAGCTGCCCTTTTTGCAACCTTAGAGATCTAAACTCTTCAACAAGCTGGTTATAATAATGATCGTTATGCGTCCACGGAGATAAAAACCAACTTCGTTTAATACGATCCAAGTCCTCATCCCGAGGTTCTGTTGGAGCTGTATCTTCTTCATTCATGGAAACGGAAATAACTGGATCTTGGGGTTCATACGCATAAAACAAGGACGTTTCTGTATAGTTTATAATCCAGTTTTGAATTTGCGACCATGTCCGTTCCTGTACATCAGACAACACCAGTAGCGCACCTTGAGGAATTTGATCCAAATATCCCTTCAATTTATCGAATAGCTGATCCTCTCCATCCTGAGGTACCGCCCACATCCAGCTGTTCCGTTCCACTTCAAATTGGACCTCGTCTGAACCGGATTCGAGACCGATAGGCCAGATCTGGCCGGATTTTCGGTCCAGTGAAACAAGTGCATACACTTTACGATAATGGACGTTGGTTTCACCTAGCTGCGGCATCTTTCGTCTTGTATTCGTGAGCTCCCCAATCCGGGTATGTATTCGATTCAGTACATGTTCGAATTGTTCCTTCTCAAGCTGAACTTTGGCTATATAGTCGATCGCTCCCAGCCTAAGCGCTTCCTGGATATAATCAAAATCCTGATGAAGGGTAAGCACGACAATATGAAGTTCCGGGTATAGCTGCCTTGCAGAGCGCATCAGTTCAATGCCTGACATCACAGGCATCGCAAGATCCGTTAGCATCAGATCCACCGAGTTGGATTCCAGAAAATCCAGCGCCTTAGCCCCGTTACTTGCTTCTCCAACAACCTCCATGCCGAACTCGTTCCATGGCATTGCGGAGCTTATTCCTTTTCGCACCAATTTATCATCATCCACAATCAATACCTTAATCATGCCGAGATATCTTCTCCTTTGATCGGAAGTATAAGCAATATGCTTGTGCCAGTTCCCAATTCACTCTCAATCACCAGTTGAGCTTGATCCCCGTATTGTGCTTGTAACATGCGGTGAACATAATTGAGCCCGATGCCCATCCCTACTTTTTGATGATCTGCTACACGATTGTTCAGAAGTCTTTCAATCGCTTCCTCCGTCATGCCAGCTCCATTATCCTGAATCATAATGTTCAGCGTTTCTTTGCGTGTCACTTCAATTTGAATAAAACCTTCGTCGCTCAGTCCATGGTATAGTGAGTTTTCAACCAGTGGCTGTAGAATAAAACGAGGTACAGGTATTTGAAGCACTTGCTCATCAGCGGAAATACGCACATCAAATTCAAAGTCATAGCGGATTTGCTGCAGGATCAAGTACTGTCTAAGCGCGTCAATTTCCTCTTCCATCGTGGAAACCTGTCCTAATTTACCTAAATTGTAGTACAACAGTTTATTCAGGGACTGCACCAGCTTGTCAATCTCACCTTGTCCATTCATTACCGCCAGCCAGTGGACCGTATCCAGCGTATTCATCAAAAAATGAGGATTGATCTGGTACAGCAGCTTCTCTACTTCAAGGTCTGCACGAATTTTCTCTTTCTGCTGCACCTCTTTGAAGAGGTCACCGATTTGATGCTGCATATTCGAGAATTCGCCTAACAGAAAATCAAATTCTGGAATCTGCGTGCGGGTCTGACTGCCTGCCATTTGTGGATTTTGAGACATGCCGTTGATCTCCGAATGGAACAGACCGAGGGGTTTATAAACCATCTTCCACAGCAACCAAGCCAGAAATACCGTAAAACCAAGGAAAAATAAAGCGACCAGTAATATTTGAAGCAACCACTGGTTTTTCTCCTGTTGATATTTGGCCTGCGAGATCACCGACACAACGCTCCAGTTCTGAGTGGAACCCTGTCTGAACCAATGATAATCGCGAGCTATTCCGTCCGATGCTGCACCATTCGATAAGTTGGAGAAGTTCTCCCCGACTTTCATCGCTTCCGGAATCTCACTATACACAATATTCCCCTCTCCATCGAGGATCAAGTGGGATAAATCTCCTTTGTACTGATTGTAACCCAATATATCCTGCGCAAGGTGAAAACCGGATTCAACGTAAATATACACATCGTCCCTCTGGGGTAATTTTACCTTCCGCATCGCGGATAAGACGAGCTGATCATCAAACCGGTTCATACTGACATGAGGACCATAGTAGGTAATCCCATATGCTTTGGAGAGCACAGGCAATGATTCGGGTGCAAAACGATCCTTTATGGGAAAGTTTCCAAACTGTGTGGAGCCATCCTTCTGAAAATAATACAATGTCAAACCTATATTCGGGTTGGTAAAGGTTACGACATTTAATTCGCTCTTTAGTTCATCCCGAGTTTCAATCAATTCAAATATATTGGAGGTTGGTTTCAAGACCTCATCCAACTTCTTGCCTAATGTACCACTGTAGGATAATTGCTGAGTAACATGATTCAGGTTGGTGATCGAATTCTCCAGTGAGGAAGTCACCTGCTGTAAATTGCTCCGAATGCCATCATCGATCTTATTCGCAAAAATGGAATCAATGGTGTAGTAGGAAATCGCAACTATACTAATGAAGGGAATAAACGCACTGAGAAAAAACAGCAAAAAGATTCTTTTTTTAAGTGTCATTCCAACCTATTCTCCTTAACTTCATCCATTCTATGTTGAATGCATAACTCCATAATTATAGATTGATAATTCAATATGTCAAACGCTTTCAAATTGTGCTTATGACAAAAAGACCCTGCCAGCGTAATGCCAGCAGAGTTATTATTATGGTAAAGGAATTAAACCAGGAAAGCTTTAGAGATGATGACCAACAAGATGAACAGAACAAGGATTGCGCCGATGGATGTGAAACCACCGTATCCACCAAGACCTCCAACATTTCCATATCCTACTTCACTCATGTAATCTCCTCCTCTTTTGTGTTATGTCATAAGGTATTCAACTCTTAGTGTATTGACAAGGCTTTTGAGGCAATCATCAAAAAAAGGGCTCTATCCGCATTGCAGCAGACAGAAGCCCTTCCTCATACTGATGTTTGTCTTCCATTGGAAGAGACTAGAGATCTTGAGTATTAACCTTCCTGCGCAATGGAAACGCGGTGTATCTCATCTTCAGCCACTTTTACAGAAATAAAGCTGATCAGTTCTCCACCTTCGTTTGTTTCCTGCTCGGCAGCAACGGCTATGCCATTGTGGTATAACGTCTCGGTATTTACAGGGAAAGCAACCTTCCAGACAAAAGGTTTTCCAGATTGCAGTGTCACTTCACTCTCTGTATTCCCCTTATGTTTAACCCTAATGTCCCGGTCAAGGATAGGAATATTCCCCATTTCCGCCCATTCCAGTGAATGCGCAAGTCTGGGCAAGGTGCTAATTACCGATGCACCGTTTCCTGTAATTCCCATCAATCCCGCGGCCACGGAACCTATCACGCAATAAGATACCTCCGGGTAATCCCGTCGCTCCAATGATGGATTTATCAGCTCTTTCAATTCACTAAAAGCTTCTTCATTTTGACCATACCGATAAAAAATATCCGGCAGGTAAGTCTTTCCTTCAACGTTAGCAACACGATGGATCTTGACATCCTCAAGCGCCTTGTGCAGTTTCTCCTGTTCACTGACCGAACCGTAATAGAGGGGGAGAAATGTCCCTTCTGCATTATAACCTGTTAGGAAAGAATGATCTTGCAGCTTGGCTCCGAAGAAGCGCCCCTCCTCCTCGTTCCACCATTCCTGCTCATAACGCTGTTTCAGGTCTTGCGCCTTGGTGGCGTACACTTCCGCTATCTCCGTTTGGCCCCTGAGACGGGCAAGATGGACAAATGCACGGTAACCGGCAATTTGAGCAGCAATCATATCACCACCTATCAAAGGCTGATGTCCAGCCTCGTTGAAGGTAGCCAGGCCCCTGCGTCCGTATTCAGGATAATATTCCAATACCCCGTCTCCGTCTTTGTCCCAGGTGTTTGTATATTCATTTAAAGTTAAACTAAAGAAATCCAGTAACTTGCTGTTATTCAAATAATAATTATCTCCTGTCCATAAGTACTGACGTAAGCTTGCGTCAATAATGTCGAAATTCGCAGGGAGATTATACCAAAAATCCTCATCGCTTTCATAATCGACTGGGGCAGGAACATTGTCCTTATTGATCTCCCAGTAGGTACACCAGTCACGTGACTCGGCAATATTTTCGGCAAAGTGCATGATCATGTTCTTGGTATGGAAACGAAGTCCGAGAACAGCAGCTCCGGTGCTGTGGTGCATGACATCACGGATGCAAAATGCTTCTCTGGCTGGAAGAGCGGCTTCGTACCATAGTCCGACGGGATCTTCACCAAAGTGGGCATATTCCAGCGCCTGCCGTTTGGCCCAAACAAAACCTTCATTCAACTCCTTATCGGAAGATTGAAAAGTTACTGCACCAGCTTGGGATTCTATCTCTCTATCATAAGGCATGTCAAAGTCACTCCTATCCTTTTTCGGTTTAACTTTCCTTGGAACCTGAGAAGGTCAGACCTTCCATAAACGCTTTTTGCGCGGTGAAGAATAATAGGATACACGGTAAAGTGATTACAACAGCCGCTGCCATTAACAAGTTGGTATCTGTGGCATAGGTACCCTGAAAACCCGCCAAACCGAGCGTGAGTGTCTTCCATTTGTCGCTGTTGATATAAATCAGCGGTCCCATGAAGTTGTTCCAGGAGCCCATAAAGACCATGACGCCAACCGCCATCAGAGCCGGTTTGGACAGCGGCAGGAAAATCTTCCACCAAATTTTAAAGTAACCGCAGCCGTCGATGATCGCTGCTTCCTCCAATGCGACGGGTAGCCGGGAATAGAACTGACGTAACAAAAAGATATAGAACGCCGATCCAAAGAAGGATGGAACGATCAGCGGGTACAGCGTATCGAGCATGCCCAGATTCTTGAACAGAATGAATTGCGGAATCATCGTAACCTCGCCCGGCAGCAGCATGGTTGACAGCACCAGTACGAACAAGATCCCGCTTCCCCTCACCTTCAAACGGGCAAAGGCATAACCCACAATAGATGAAGAAAGAACCGTACCCACGATCGGGAACACCGTTGTAATTACCGTATTGACCAGATAACGACCAAACGGGAACGCGGTAAGCGCCTTCGCATAATTATCCCAGCGCCAGTGATCAGGCCATATGCTCATTCCTGAAACTGCAACCTCTTCCAGACTCCTTAGAGAGGCAGAAACCATCCACAGAAAGGGATACAGGAACATAACGGCTCCGATCAGCAGCAATATATAGGCCAGCCAATGCACCTTTTTGTGAGCAGATTTACGCTCTTTTTTTACGGACACGACGCTTCCTCCTTCCGGTTTGCTCTGTTTCGTAATAAACCCATAATGCACTGCTGCGGAATACAAGCGCAGTGAACACGAGGATAATCACAAAGAGTACCCAGGCCAGGGCCGAACCGTAACCCATTTTGAACCACATAAAGGCATTTTGATATAGATAGTAGGCATAAAATAACAATGAATTATCAGGTCCGCCGTTAACCATGAAACCTTGGGTAAAGGTCTGGAATGCCCCAATCATGCTTGTAACGGTGTTGAAAAATAAAATCGGTGAAATCTGTGGTAGCGTCACATGCCAGGCTTTTCTTGCTGCCGTTGCTCCATCAATCTCAGCCGCCTCATACAAGCTTTGTGGAATATCCGAAAGACCGGCCAGATAGATAATCATATTGCCTCCGACCGTCCAAAGACTCATGATAATGACTGCCGGCATTGACCATTCTGGACTGGAGAACCAGCCAGGGCCTTCGATACCAATCAAACGCAGTAATGAATTGACCAGACCGACATTCGGGTTAAAGATCCAGATAAACAGCACCATTTGTGCTACACCCTGCACGAGCGTTGGCAAATAATAGATGGTACGGAAAAAATAGATCCCGCGCAGCTTCAAATTCATCAGCAAGGCAATCGCTAAAGAGAGAATGACCTGCAAGGGTACACTTACGAGTGTGTAATAGAAGGTCACGGACAGCGATTTATAAAACATAGTATCCTTGAACAGCATGCGATAGTTGTCCAAACCGATCCATTTCGGGTCGCTGACGACCTCCCATTTGTTGAAACTGATATAGAATGAGAAAATCATCGGACCTACCGTAAATAACAGAAAGCCAATAATCCAGACTGAGACGAACAAATAAAAACTTGCCGTTTTGGTATGGATAATCCTCTTTTTCACAAGAACTCTGGTAATGGTATAAATAATAGCGAATATTAGCACGATTACGGTCAGAAAAGGGAGAAGAGGCAACAATGATGCCGGTGCCCCTATTCCTTCATAGAAACTGTAGATCCCTTCTATTATTCCATTCATAGTTTGCTCCCGTTAGTTTTGTTGTAAAATCTTGTTTATCTTCTCTGCCACCTGCGGGAATACTTCCTTAACATCCTTGTTTCCAATTCCGATTGGTGTTGTATCATCGATAGCTTTCATCTCGTTGTTGATTTCATTCGTACCCTTCTGGGCTTCCTGTGTATGCTGTTTCTCGGCGGCAAGTACGAAGGCTTTCAGGTTCTTGTCGGGGGAAACCGTTTCAAACGCACTTGTTGCACTGGAAATAACCGGAACGCCATAGGCATTCTTGTTCCCTCCGATGATTTTTTGCACCTCTTCGTTTTGTGTAAGGTGATTAATGAACGTTTCTGCGGCTTCAGCATTCTTGCTGTCCTTGCTTAGAGCCAGTCCATTAACTTCTTTGGAACCGCCGTTCCCTGGGAAAGGAACAATATCCCATTTGAACTTCTGCACATCAGCCATTTGCGGTAAATACCAAGGACCAAAGTCGGTGAACATGCCAATTCTTCCACCCAGGTACCAGTTCATCATGCTTTGTCCCTGCTTCTCACTATCGTTCGGCACGATGCCGGCTTGTTTGCTAGAAACAATATACTCGGCAGCGGCTATGACTTCTGGTGAATCTAATGCTGACTTACTCAGATCATCGCTGTAAAATTGACCACCAAACGCATATATCCAGTTACCGAGCCACAGTGGTTCTGAACCAAAAATCTTTGTTGCCCCTTCTCCAGACGTGAGATTCTTTGCGATGTCATTGAATTGTTCAACCGTCATCGGTTCAGTCTTGCTTGGAAGCGGAATGTTGTTTTTCTCAAAAAGATCGACGTTAATCGCCATAACTTTAGGCTTGATAATAAATGGTGCTGCATATGCTTTGCCATCCACACTCATGGAATCGACGAGCGAAGGTGAACTGAAGAGCGATTCATCCAACTTCAATTCTTGGAAAGCGTTTGCAAAACCAGGCAAATCCCCTCCTGAGATCAGCATGACATCAGGAGTCGTACCTCCTGCAATCATCGTTTGTAGCTTGGTGAGATAATCCTTCTGAATCCACTGGCTCTCAACCTGAATGTCGGGGTAATTTGTCTCGAAGTTATCAATGGCTTGCTTGATCGCATCAGCTTCTGACTGAGCTCCCCAGAAGGCAAATGTTATTTTCCCCTTGTCCTTTGTCCCGCCCTGACTTTCCGACGAGTTCCCTCCATTTCCGGAACACGCCGACAATGCAATTACAACAAGTAGAGATAAAATAATCAAAGACCATTTTTTCATCATTTTTCCCCCTATTGAATTGAATATTTCAAAAAAAATCAATCTTCCACGTCTCCTATGGATCTGATTTTCGCGCCGCAGCTGCTTCTAATAATCAGCTTCGACGGAATCACGATCTTTAAAGGCACTTCTCTGCCGCCGATCCGTTCCAGCAGCATTTTCACCGCGCTCTGGCCCATTTGTTCAGTGTAAATTTTCACCGTGGTTAACGGCGGATTGGCGTAAGAAGCCATTTCAATATCATCGATGCCGACCATTGCGATATCTTTCGGAACTTTTAAACCGGCTTCTTTTAATGCCCTCCCTGCAGCTATCGCCATGGGGTCGGAACCAATCAGGAAAGCTTCCGGTAAATCCTGCTTATCAATCACTTCCTTCATGAGCTGATATCCGGTAGACATGGAGAAATTATTACCGATATGGACATGCTCAGGCAGGTACAGATTTTTCTGCTTCATATAAGATTCAAAACTGCTTTGCCGTTGATCCACTGAATCGATACCTGAGTTGGAACCAAAACGATTGATGAAATCACGTGAGCTGATCAGGCCAATTTTTGTATAGCCAAGTCCGGTAAGATGATCCAAAGCCATCCGAGTTACCTTGTCAAAATCGACAACGACGGAATCAAAGCGGTCCTCATCCGGCGAATAGTCGACAAAAACAATGTTATGTATTCGGCTGAAGTACAAATTGTATGGATCAAATTCGAACTTGCCAATCACTATAAGTCCATCAAGCCCCGACAGGCTTTCATACGAATCATGGTTCACCCAGCGAATCGTCCGAGTAATGTGAAGCCCCAGCTGATTGAATTCTTTCTCGATTTGCAACCTTATAGTCAGGTAATACGGGTCCTCCGACTCAAATTGCTCCGAGCAGAAGGTCACCAATCCGATTTTATAATCTTTCAACTGCGCCGCTTGATTGGTATGACGACGCTGGGTTACTTTATATTGCAGCTGTTCTGCAGCAGAAAGAATTTTTCTTCTTGTTTCCTCCAAAACCGATAAGGAAGGATCTCCGTTCAGTACACGGGAAACTGTAGATGGAGAAACACCGGCCAGACTTGCAATATCACGAATTGTTGGCATTACTGATCACCTTTTCACTTCATATTTGGGAAACACCCCTCACAATCATTTTATAGTTTTGCTGACAACTTGCCAATCACATTGTATTTTGTTTACTAAACATTAGCGAACTAATGTGTGTTTTCAATATATCAGAGATCAATTTGTTTGACAATACCTTATTGTCATCGCTTACAATCTATTTTATTAGTATAAAACGATGATTATATCCCGCATTACGTATATTTATTTTATTTGTTTACTAAATATTTTGTAAACATTATACTCTAAACAAGGTATCATTATTCCATTATCTATTTATACAAGCAGGAGGTATTATGAAAACTTTAATCAACTACGATTGTCCCACTGTAATTATTGACGGTAACAGCACCTTGTTTGAAAGCTTTACCAACATCGAAACCATTACGGAGAACCTTTTTCTGGTCCATATCCGGCTAACAGCTGTGAAAAAAGAACAGCCGCCAGTGTGCCGGATCGAGTGGTCTACTCCCGCCGTTGACATCCACTCTTTATGGCATCCGGGAACCGACCGCAATAAAGCCCTTCAAGTCGATTGGGGTGATGGTTTCCAGTCCAAAAGCACTTCTCTTGCGCCTGTGGCCTCTCTATATAATCTAGAGGGACGAAATCGAATGACCTTCGCTTTTACTGATGCATTGAACAACGTATCGATAAAAGCCGGTATTCATGAAGAGGATTCCACTTTCCTATGCTCTGTTACCCTATTTGAAGAAGCGATGCCCAAACTCGATCATTACGAAGCAATGCTTCGAATCGACCGTAGGGATATCCCCTTCTATAAGGCGCTTGAAGATGTAACCAAGTGGTGGGAAGGCCTTCCCGGCTATGAACCCGCCGCAGTTCCTGATGTGGCCCTCCGCCCTATGTACTCCACGTGGTATTCCTATCATCAGAAACTGACCGCTGCCGAATTGGAGGAGCAATGCAGACTTGCTAAGGAACTTGGATGTGACACCATTATTGTTGATGATGGCTGGCAGACGGACGACAACAACCGGGGTTATGCGTATACCGGGGACTGGGAAGTCTATGCGGGCAAGATTCCGGACATGAGAGCTCATGTGGATACCGTACATCGGCTGGGTATGAAATATATGTTATGGTACTCCGTTCCATTTGTAGGGAAGCGCAGCAAGGTATGGAGCAAGTTCGAGAATAAACTATTGCGCGTAGATGAGAAGCTGAATGCGGGAGTACTGGACCCCCGGTACCCGGATGTGCGGGAATACCTGATCAACACCTATGAACAGGCCGTATCCGGGTGGGATATTGACGGTCTGAAGCTGGATTTCGTGGATAGTTTCAGACTGAGCCCGGATCAGAAGGAGGGAACGGCGGAAGGTCGGGATTATGAATCAGTGCCTGAAGCGGTGGACCTTCTGCTCTCTGATGTTATGGAGCGACTGAGAGCCATCAAGCCGGATATTCTCATCGAATTCCGTCAAACGTACATCGGCCCGTTAATGCGAAAATACGGCAACATGTTTCGGGCCAATGATTGCCCGAACGACTCCATCCAAAATCGCATCCGTACGCTCGACTTGCGACTATTGTCGGGGAATACAGCCGTACATTCCGACATGATTATGTTCAACCCTAAAGAATCGGTCGAAAGCGCAGCCATGCAGCTGATCAACGTTCTCTTCTCCGTGCCTCAAATTTCTGTTCGTCTCGATGAGATTGGAGAAGTGTACGCTGGAATGATCCGCTTCTGGCTCTCCTTCTGTAAGGAGAATAGTGACATTCTGCTAAAAGGTAAGTTAGTTCCGGAACAACCCGAGCTACTTTACCCACTTATCAGTGCTCAAAAAGGAGATGCGAAAATTGTCGCTGTTTACGCTAATATCGTTGTCCCAATGGATGCTTCCTATGACCGATTCATTGTAGCCAACGGAACTTATAACGAACAAGTAGTTGTCCGTTGCCACCATCCGGGTCGTTACAATCTAACTGTAAAAAATTGCTGCGGTCAAGTTGTGCTACTTCGTCAAATCGAGCTTCAGGACGGTTTGCACGAGCTGCCCATCGCAAGAGCTGGGCTAGTAATTTTACAACGTATAGATGATTCAGGAGAGATATGAGCAGATCATTCAGGTGCCTTCCGAGGTCATAGCCCTGTCACATAGACAATAAAAAAAAGAAATTTGATGAAGTGGCGACTTTTTCCCGGAATTCAATTAGGGAAAGGTCGCCCTATTTGTTTTGGAAACGTTCCATGTTGTGAAAATAAATCTTTGCGGGAAGATGACAAAAGTCACCTTAAACGAATTACTTTGTACACTGATATAAATTTTAAATATCCTCGATACTTAAGTTACACAAAAAAACAGACGAGGTGCTTACCATGAATCCAATATCTTTAACGATCTCATTAGTAATTGTCGTACTTATTTTGAGGGGCGTTATCCAGGGCAGCAAGAAACCATTGCACGAATCTGGCCGGAAATTATTAATTCCGATCCTTTATATCTCTACGTCTTTGTTTGAATTGTTTGACCCTACGTTGGTGCTTACATCTGGCAGAATGATCATTTCAATCGCTATAGGTGCAATTCTGTCGATCCCATTAATTCTGGTGACGCAATTCGAGCGGAAATCGGATGGCAAGATGTACTATAAAAGAAACGTATCTCTTTATGTTTTGATTATTGTTATCTTCTCGATCCGATTCTTTGACTTCTTGTTCATCTCAGGCATTGATCCCAAGACTCTTGGATTCCTGAATAATGTAGTCGCCTTATCCTATATCGCCATTTGGCGAATAGCTAGCTTCATTAAATTTCATAATTCCAAATCAAGTACGTTCAGAGCTTGGGACAAAACCGCTTAATCGTACGATTAGCCAGAGCTGGTTGACTTGCCATATCAAGCATGTTAACCTAGGCCGAGTATTAGCAATGATTGTCAAACCCTCCTACTCTTATAATGATGAAAGGTAATTCAACAAATGATGATATATAGTCGTCTCGCCATCATGATGCCCCCCTTTCCCTAGCTAGGCTCATATTCTTGTTGTCATAACAGAGTATAAGCTTGTAGGAGGGCTAATATATAATGAAGAAATATGCAGTACCATCTTTGCTGTTAATGATTGTTCTTATCGCTTTTCCACAAATCAGTGAGACCATCTACACTCCATCGCTGCCAGATATCGCAGCAGCACTTGGTGTATCTAATAGTTCCGTACAATTCACGTTAAGCATCTACTTTATAGGGTTTGCCCTGGGCGTCTTCTGCTGGGGCTGGCTGTCCGACTTGATTGGTCGTAGACCTGCAATGCTGGGCGGTCTCATCGTATATGGGATTGGAAGCTTGATGTGCTTTTATTCGGAATCGATTCAGTTGCTTCTCGTCGGCCGTTTCGTACAGGCTTTTGGTGCCGCAACTGGCTCGATTATCACCCAAACCATGCTTCGAGAAAGTGTATCGGGAGATCGAAGACATGCGATGTTTGCCCAAATCTCTGCCGTTATTGCATTTACGCCGGCAGTTGGACCACTTATTGGTGGTTGGATTGATCAGGCCCTTGGCTTCAGATGGGTATTCTTGGCGTTAGTACTGATGAGCGTTTTGTTGTTCATATATGCTTTTCTTAAACTGCCAGAGACAACGAACGTTTCTTTACGGTCCGAAGTCGCTATACTTCCGGTTGTTAAAAAGATGCTAGCTATGCCACGCGTAATGGTGTTTGGCGTATTGATCGGAGGTATTAACGGAGTTTTATTCAGTTATTATGCCGAAGCTCCCTTCATCTTCATAGAACACTTTGATCTGTCGCCTGGCGTATATGGTTTTCTGGGCATTATTGTGGCTTTGGCATCGGTGGTCGGTGCAATGATTTCCAAAAGATTATTGACCGTTTACACACCGGAAAAGATCATTCGTTTGGGCTGTCTGGTCATGACCAGTGGAGCTATGCTCCTAACCCTTGGAAGCAGCTTGTCTATGCTGCCCAATCTTTTGCAGATCATCTGCATGTTAACTGCCATGTTTGTTCTGTTGATTGGCGCAGGTATTGCTTTGCCCAATTGTCTGAGTCTTGCCCTTGTCCATTTTAAAGATGTAATCGGCACAGCAGGTGCCATATTCAGCTTGGGCTACTACTTGCTGGTAAGCCTGACCACATGGGGAATGGGTGCTCTGCATAACGGTTCACTGCTGGTAATGCCCTTATATTTTCTAATCATTAGCGGCGTAATGTGGTTGCTTGGCAAAAGATTTATCTCAGAAGAATAATCTATTAGAATAATTCATTAGGATTATAAATATTACGAAGAAATGTCCCGGGGCACATTTCAAAAAAATAGAAGCAGTCCAGTACTTTTATCGTATCTGGGCTGCTTTTATTCCTATGATTGAACACCATGTTCTGAAAGACTACCCACAATCAAACACTTTTTAATGTTTTATATCCATATCTACAACCTTAACTTTGAAGATTCCTCGCATATACGGAAGCAGTGAAATTACACCTACCAAAGCCAACACAACCCCGACCCAGATCGGTGCAACCAGACCATAACCGGCACTAATAGCCAAGCCTCCAACAGAAGACCCTACCACTACACCAAAGGTGACGATTGCGGTGTGAACGGTGTTCACCATCAGACCACTTCCTCCCGTACGTATCACTCGCGCGACCATAGGCGGGTTCATTGGAACTCCGGCCAACCCGATGATGATTACGGCAGGAATAACCACGGCAGCTGTATGTACGCCAATAGCGAATATCAGAAGACCAAACGTCAAGAGAACAAGCCCTATCGTTAGAATCAGCATAGTATATCGGTCCGCCAGTCGACCAGTGATCAGATTACCAACAACCGTAGCAGCTCCATACACAACAAACAATAGTGGCACCGCGGACGTTGAAAAGCCTGTCAACTCTGTAAAAATTGGAGCAAAGTAGCTGAATGCTGCAAAGGCGGCTCCTATAATAAGAAAACTTGTCAGGTAAGCCGCCCATAACTTGCGATTGCGAAAAGATTTCATTTCATGACGCAAACTTGTGGGCTCCGGTCTGGATAATACGGGGATCAACCGCAATGCAGTTACACCTGACAGTAGAACAAGAATGGCGACCGCCCAAAAACTGAAACGCCAGCCATATGCATCGGCCACCCACGTTGCAGCAGGTGTACCCAGAACCGTGGCGATCATAAGACCACCGAAGATTATCGACACCGCCCGTCCCCGCTGGTTTTCCTCCACGAGCGATGCAGAGATCGAGATGGATACGCCAAACGCAGCCGAGGAAGCAACACCTGCTATGATGCGTGAGGCCATCATAACCTCATAACTGCCAGCGATCGCGCCAAGCAACTGTCCAACGAGAAACAGTCCGGTTAGCATAATAAACGCTTTTTTCCTAGGCATATTCAGCAGAGCAGCGGTTAGTAAGGGACCTCCTACGACCATTCCTGCTGAAAAGGCTGTTATCAAATAGCCTACTTGCGAGACAGATACTCCAAACTCCCCAGCAAGGGTATTCATCATTCCAGCTACCATAAATTCTGAGGTAGTCATGCAAAAAATAGCCAAGCTAAGCACATAGATTGCCAATGGCATGTTCAATTCCCCTTTTCATATGACTTATAAAATCACACTATTGTAATGATCGGTACAAAACTAATGCAAAAAAAGTGCCGGATTCCCCGGCTAGTAAATAGCTGCCAATGTACCTTCTACAATACTTTTTGCCAGATCACGGTTCTGTGAAGAGCTGTTAAGTACACGAAGTCCGTAATAGCTGCTTAGAAACAGGCTTGCCAGTTCTTTGGCTGGTCTCCCTGAAGTAATCTCTCCTGACTGCGTACCCTGCTCCATCAGATCACAAAGTGCATCCTCCAAAAATCCGATATGACGTGTTACCACTTGTTCAACCATAGGATCAACCCGTGCCCGTTCCATTGCTGCATTAATTAGAAGACAGCCTCTTCGTCCTGATTCCGAAAAATCCTCCTGTATACCCCACTCCAGCAGGCCGCGTAATCTTTCTTTCAACGGCAAGGAGCTCTGTAAAATCTCGCTTTGCTCCCGTATCCCTTCCTCATGGTAACGCTGGAGTACCTTTTCGTATAAATCATGTTTGCTGCCAAACGCATTATATAAACTGCCCTTCCCGAGACCGGTCTGTTTACATAGATCCTCAGTAGAGCACCCTTCGTATCCATTCAACCAAAAAGCATCCATGGCTGCGTCAATTACAGCCGTATCCTTAAATTCTCGTGGTCTTCCACCTCTGGTCACTGCATTCCCTCCCTTCTCAACGAAATAATAAATCTTAGTATAGGTAATTTGTAACGTTCAGTCAAGAAGTAGTTTACAGCTTCATTGTTCTCTGTTACAGTAAAACTGTCATACCATATTAAATCGGGAAAGGAAGTCGGAATAAATGAAAATCGCAATTATTGGAACCGGAAATATCGGTGGTAATCTCACCCGTCGTCTCACCAAACTTGGTCATGATGTCTCGATTGCTAACTCACGTGGTCCTCATACCTTGACGGATCTGGCTGAAGAGACAGGCGCAAAACCACTTGAAGTAACGGAAGTCGCCCATGGAGCCGAGCTGGTCATTGTAACGATTCCACAAAAAAATATTCCGGATCTCCCTGATGGTATCTTAGATCACATTGCACCTGGTGCTGCCATTATTGACACCGGGAACTATTACCCCCGACAGCGTGACGGCTTGATTCCCGAGATCGAAGGTGGCTTACCTGAAAGTCGCTGGGTCGAGAAATATTTGAAACATCCTGTTAACAAAGCCTTTAATGGCATTTCCGCTATAAATTTGCTTGAACGTGGACTGCCTGCCGGTTCACCGGATCGACTTGCTCTGCCGATAGCTGGTGATGATCCTGATACAAAGAAAATTGTGCTTCAACTTGTCGAGGAGCTGGGATTTGACGCCATAGACGCCGGCGGATTGGATGAATCCTGGCGCCAACAACCGGGCACTCCCAGTTACCAGGAGCATGGAGCGGATAGTCTTCGGCAGGCCTTATCGAATGCTAGTCCTGTACGAAGCAATGACTTTAAAGCTTGAGCATTTGAAATTCCAGGACATTGAATACGTCATCATCCACCGCCCTTACGGGCGGTTTTTTTGTTTGATCCTATCTATTCCATGAAATATAACTGATGTTTTTTGCGGTACTCTCCAGGCGTAAGGGAAGTTTGACGTTTGAACAGCCGTGTAAAATAGTTATGGTCCTGCAGTCCACACAACTCGCCGATACGCTTCAGCGGAAGCTCCGAATGTGCCAATAACCGCTTGGCCTTCTCCATTTGCAGGTGATGCCTGTATTGCAGCGGGCTCATCCCCGTATACTGCTTCAGGCAGCGGGCCAGGTAATCAAAATGATAAAGCAGATCACGCTCCATCTGTCCCGAATCAAACGGCTGCTCCAAGCGTTGACCAAGATAATTCGCCACCTTTTCGCTCAAAAAATAGGAACGAGCCTGCGGGCTGTTCTGTCTCATTCCCTTCTGTAATTGCAGTAGGAATTGGCCCAACAAAACATGCAGCTCGAAGGCACGCTGACGGGTGAGTACATGGTGCAGCTCAAGCATTTCTTTCAGTATCGGCTCCAGGTTACGTAGATCCACCCCGGCGAATTTGGGAATTTCAATGACTCCTGGGGGAGCCTCTATATCCTGGTCTGTTTGTTGAAGCAAAGGCTGCTCCCAAGTCGTCTTTTCTTTTAAAATCATCTTTTGCACAGAGGGAAGCTGGAAATGAATCCAGTATACCTCCGTCTGCACATCCGTTGGTCTATAGCCACGGTGGTCTTTGCCAGGTTCAAGAACAAGCATCATACCTTCCACAATCTCGTAACGGATGCCATCTTCCTCCATGTACAGCGTTCCTTTGGCGCAAATAATAAGATCAAACACCTCAAAGCTACGCTGGGCATGCTGCATCCCCGGCTGCCATTCGGTGTGTCCAATGGCTGCTAGTAGCGGAAACGGCGGAACTTGAAGTTCAAGTACAAGCATAAGGTCCCCCCTTAGTTCAAAATGTAGATAATGTGCTATATATAGTCGTAATTGTCAGCTGTATCGGAGCTAATGATCGATTAGAGTGGTAGATATAATATGATTCTATCATTTAATAACCAGGGGGAAGCAAGCATGAAATTTCGTCAGGTTCATCTCGACTTTCATACGTCAGAAGCCATTGAAGGCATTGGCCGTGATTTTTCGAAGCAGCAATTTCAGGAGATGCTCAAAACTGGGCATGTCGATTCCATCACCATATTCTCCAAGTGCCATCATGGCTGGGCATATCATCCAACTACTGCTAATCAAATGCATCCACATCTGAATTTCGATCTTCTGGGTGCCCAGATTGAGGCTGCTCATGAGATAGGCGTGAAAACACCGGTCTATCTCTCTGCTGGCCTGGATGAGCGACTCGCACGCAAACATCCACAATGGCTCATCCGCAATCAGCAGGAGCAGATCAGTTGGACAGCCGACTTCATGACGCCAGGATATCATCAATTTTGCATGAACACCCCTTATCTTGACGTTCTTACCCTACAGGTCGAGGAAGTTGTAAAGAAATATGATGTGGACGGCATTTTCCTCGATATCGTTGGTGTTCGGGAATGTTATTGTCAATATTGTGTTGCCGAGATTCGCTCACAGGGTTCCGATCCACGGAACATTCAAGATATGAGAAAACTGTGGGAACAGACGTATGCTCGTTACGCTAATCGAATGAATGAGACTGTGCATGCAGTGAAACCCGGATTACCAGTGTTCCACAACAGCAGTCACGTCGACCGTGGGCGGCGGGATCTCGCCCATATGAATACCCATTTGGAGTTGGAATCGCTACCAACGGGCGGCTGGGGGTATGACCACTTCCCGCTCTCTGCACGTTATGCGCAAACACTGGGCATGGATTTCCTCGGCATGACCGGAAAATTCCATACTTCCTGGGGTGAATTTGGTGGATACAAACATCCCAACGCGCTGCGTTATGAAACTGCACTGAGTCTTGCGAACGGGGCACGCTGCTCCATTGGAGATCAGCTGCATCCGGGTGGTCAGATGGATCATGCCACGTATTCGTTGATCGGGGAAGCTTACCGCGAGGTAGAAGCAAAGGAAGAATGGTGCCGAAATACTACCGCTATTGCCGATATCGCGTTGCTGTCAGTGGAGGCAACTTTATGGGAATCTGGAAGCGATCCTCATAACCAGCACATGCACCACCACGATACAGGCGCTGTAAGAGTTTTGCTGGAAGGCCACTATCTCTTCGATGTGGTAGATCTGCAGGCTGATCTTTCCAAATATAAAGTTGTTATTTTGCCGGATGCCATTAGCGTTACAGAGTTAATCAAAATCAAACTGACAACCTTTCTTGCCGGGGGCGGCAAAATTCTCGCCACTGGCCGTTCCGGACTCTCACCGGATGGAACGGGCTTTGAATTCGATTTGGGTGTAGAATATCAGGAGGTTTCCTCATTCCGCCCCTCCTATTTCCGTCCGAATTTCGAACTTCCTTCCCTGCGTACAGCCTCTTTCGTCATGTACACCGAAGGACAAAACACCGTGCCAACGACAGATGGCATCGTACTTGGCAGTAAGGAAAATTCATATTTTAACCGTGAATTGTTCACGTTCTGCTCTCACCAGCATACGCCTTCTGATCTGCAGGAATCGGGAACTGGCATGGCTGAGGGTCAGGATGGAATCTATATCGCATGGAATGTTTTTGAAGATTATGCGACGAAGGGGAGCTTGGCTGTCAAGGAAATCATCTGTTACGCGCTTGACCGTTTACTGAGTAACAACAAGTCGCTGATGACCAACCTGCCAGCCCAAGGGGTTACCACGCTGCAGATGCAGACGAACTCGAATCGTTGGGTGAATCATCTGCTGTATGCCTCTCCAGTACGTAGAGGACAAGGTGTGGAAGTTATCGAGGATATCCCTCCACTTATCAATACAGAGGTGGCGGTGGCGGTTGCCGAACAAGTACAGGACGTGTATCTGGCTCCTCAGAACCTTAGTCTTCCATTCAGTCAGGTGAACGGCCTTGTGACCTACACGATACCGGAGTGGTCCTGTCATCAAATGATCGTGATTCAATTTTAGAAGTACAGTTATAAACATATAACATTAGACAAAAAAAGAAGTCGCCATTCAACATGGCGACTTTTTCATTATGGCTTTAGCCAGTTGAGTGCGTGAAACGCGCGAAACAAAAAACCACCCGCTATGCGGGTGGAGGGATCGAGGGTTTGACCACCAAGACCATTCCGATAAAATTGAGATGTTCAGGCTCAAAAGAAAGGAATGGTCTTCAATGGCAACCAAGAGCTACAGTCTAGCTCACACAAAGTGGATGTGCAAATACCACATTGTATTTACCCCGAAGTATAGACGGAAAGAAATCTATAATCAAGTGAGAAGAGATTTAATCGAAATCTTCAAACGTTTGTGTAAGTACAAAGGAGTAGAAATTATAGAAGGTCACATGATGCCCGATCATGTCCATATGCTGGTAGCTATCCCTTCTAAAATTGCAGTCTCAACATTTATGGGATATCTGAAGGGGAAAAGTTCGCTCATGATCTTCGAAAAGCATGCCCAGCTCAAGTATAAATATGGGAATCAAAAATTTTGGGCCGAAGGGTACTACGTGAGCACAGTGGGGCTAAATGAAGCAACAGTGAGAAAGTATATTCGTGAGCAAGAAGCACATGATCAGGCGTTAGATAAGCTGAGTGTAAAAGAATACGAAGATCCATTTAGCAGTAATCGGAGCAAAAGAAGTGAAACCAGTTTAACTGGTAAGTGAAAGAGACAAATAACAATGAGCCTGAACGGCCCTGCTGTCAGGCTAGCGTCTTTAGGCGCAGTTTGGCAACAGGGGGTTATACCCCAAGAGCAAACCACCCGTTGGACGGGTGGTCCTGATTGGCGGATTACTCCCCCATATAAACTAACCTTTAGAAATTAATGATTACACACAAGCTTTCAATTTGTTCAAAGCCTGGGAAATATCACGAATCAGTGAGTCCACATTTTCCCGCTGGGTTGCCCAACTGGTACAAAAACGAACGACGCTGTGTGAATCGGACACCTTTTCCCAGAATGTGAACGAGTAACGGTTTTGTAAATCCTGAAGCAGGTCATCTGGCAGAATCGGGAATTGCTGATTGGTTGGCGAGTCATATAGGAAAGTAATACCTTGCTCCGCAAGTGAATCATGAATCAACATAGCCATGTCCACCGCATGCTGGGAAATTTCAAGATACAGACCATCTTCAAACAGCGTTTCAAATTGAATCCCCAGCAATCTGCCTTTGGCAAGCAGGCCGCCTTTTTGTTTGATCATATAACGAAAATCTGGCTTGAGCTTGTCATTCAGGATGACTACCGCTTCTCCCATCAATGCTCCGATCTTGGTTCCGCCAATATAGAATACATCACATAGACGGGCGAGATCAGCGAGAGTCATATCACAATTCCGGGAAGCAAGAGCATAACCAAGACGCGCCCCATCAATAAAGAACGGGAGACCACACTGTTGGCTCACATCAAATAATGCTTGCAGCTCTGCCTTACTGTACATCGTACCGTTCTCAGTAGGCTGGGATATGTAAACCATTCCGGGCTGGACACAATGTTCAGGTGCTGCATCATTCCAATGGGCATCATAGACGGCTTTGACCTGATCTGAAGTGATCTTCCCATCTTCGCTTGGTACCGTGATCACTTTGTGACCTGTGGCTTCAATCGCTCCTGTCTCATGGACCGCGATGTGGCCCGAAATCGCTGCAATCACGCCTTGGTATGGACGTAAAATGGAGGCAATAACCGTTGTATTTGTCTGTGTACCACCAACCAAAAAATGCACATCCGCCTGTTCATTTTTACAAGCTTGTCGAATAAGACTTCTCGCCCGATCACAATGGGCATCTTTACCGTAACCGCTCGTTTGTTCCATATTCGTTGAAATCAGTCTTTGCAAAATGCGCTCATGCGCACCTTCGTTGTAATCACATTCGAATCGTATCATCGTCTTGTCTCTCCTGCTCTTTTGTTCAACTTATCCTGAATATTCATCATTGAAGCGTAAACTTCTCTGATCTCTTCCTCATCCAAACCTTGCATTAACTTCACAATCTGCTGATCTGAACGTTCATTCAACTCACCGTAAAGCTCCTGCCCTTTCGCAGTCAGGCGAATCAAACTCACCCGGCTGTCAGCAGCAGAATCCACTTTCATCAGCAGTCCCTCTCTGGTCAGTTTACTTACAATTCGGCTCATGTAACTGCGATCAATGGTCAGTGTATCCACCAGATTGTTCGCAATGCTCTCCCCTTGAATGCCAATTTCAATAATGACCCTTGCTTCGGCGAAGGAGTATCCCGTGCCCAGGATATGTTTATCAAGTACACCGAGTATATTGGTATAAAAACGGTTGAAACGCCGCATTTCAGTCAACATATCTGCATTTATTTGCTGAGAGTCGATGTCAAACCCTCCCTTTTAGTGGACATTGTCAACATAATATTAATCAGTTTAGTGGACGTTGTCAACAATATAATATCAATGAACTTTATACTTTAAATGAATCCCATTTTATTGAAAAACAAAAAAAACAAACCGCGCAAATGCACGGTTTGTTTTTTGGCTATTAAGAATGTCTGTATTGCACCTGGTGAAGTCTGCTGTATATGCCTCCGGCAGCGACCAGTTCCTCATGGTTCCCCTGCTCTGCGATGCCATCAGCATTGACTACAAGGATGCGATCTGC
This sequence comes from Paenibacillus sp. BIC5C1, assembly GCF_032399705.1. NCBI lineage: Bacteria > Bacillati > Bacillota > Bacilli > Caryophanales > Paenibacillaceae > Paenibacillus > Paenibacillus sp. BIC5C1. Next base: position 3,178,338 of record NZ_CP135922.1, on the reverse strand, counting down.
ATTCTTGATGGTTGTCAGTCGATGTGCAATAACAAGTGTTGTTCTACCCACTGACAGTTCCGCCAAGGACTTCTGGATTAATGCTTCAGTTTCGGTATCCAGAGCGGACGTTGCTTCGTCCAAGATGAGAATCGGTGGATTTTTCAGGAACATACGAGCAATGGACAAACGCTGTTTTTGACCTCCGGACAGTTTGACACCACGTTCACCAATAATGGTATCGATCCCTTCTGGCAAAGTAAGAAGCAACTCTTCCAAAGAGGCACGACGGGCCGCATCCCAGATTTGTTCGTCTGTTGCCGTTAAATCGCCATAAGCGATATTCTCCTTAATTGTGCCTGAGAAGAGAAATACATCTTGTTGAACAATACCGATATGTCTACGCAAGGATTCCAGCTGAACCTCACGAATATCAACTCCATCAACGGTGATTCGACCTTCCTCTACTTCATAGAATCGCGGAAGAAGACTGCAGATGGTCGTTTTACCTGCACCGGAAGGACCCACAAATGCAACGGTTTCGCCTGGATTGATAGACAAACTGATATTATTCAGAATACGTCGATTTTCCTCATAACCGAACGAGACATTTTCGAAGCGAATATCTCCACGGACGCTTTTTAGCTCAACCGCATTTTTCGCATCGGCAATTTCGGGTTCGGTATCAATGATTTCCAGGTAACGCTTGAATCCTGCAATACCCTTAGGATAACTTTCGATTACGGCGTTAATTTTTTCAATCGGACGGAAGAAGATGTTGGATAACAGCAGGAATGCCATGAAATCACCCATATCAATTCTGCCATCGATAAAGAACCAGGCACCACTGATCATAACGAACACGGTAACGAGACGCATCATCATGTAGCTGACCGATATACTCTTCGCCATCGTTTTATAGGCAAGCAGCTTTGTTTTGCGGAAGTTCTCGTTGTCTACGGAAAAAAGTTTTTTCTCATGTTCTTCGTTAGCGAACGATTGTACGACACGAATGCCGCCTACGTTGTCTTCGATACGGGAATTGAAATTCCCCACATCTCCGAAGAGGCGCCGATAGGTCTTCGTCATGCGCCCGCCAAATACGATAATGACCCAGGCCATGATAGGAATAATGACAAAGGTGATCAGTGCAAGCTCTAAATTAATGTTCGCCATAAGCCAGAAAGATCCAATTAGAGTCATAATCGCGATGAAAACATCCTCTGGTCCATGGTGAGCCACCTCGCCAATATCGTTAAGGTCATTCGTAAGATGACCGATCAGATGACCCGTTTTACGATTATCGAAAAACCGAAAGGATAGCTTTTGCAAATGAGCAAACATCTTCGAGCGCATGTTGGTCTCAATGTTAATGCCAAGCATATGTCCCCAGTAGGTCACGACATAATTCAAGACGGTATTCAGCGCATAGATCGACAGCAATACAACACATGCGAGGATAATGAGTGGCCAATCTTGACCTGGCAGCAACTCATTAATGAATTTGCTTACAGCAAGTGGAAATGCCAGCTCTAGTAAACCAGCTAGTACTGCACAACCAAAATCAATTAAAAATAGTTTTTTGTAAGGACGATAATACGAGAAAAAACGACGAATCATTCTTATTCACTCTCCAGATCCTGATTAGGGCTTTCTTCTTCATTTTGTAATTCAAAAAGTTGGATGTATTCATCAATGACCTGATCAATGGCTTTCAGCTCACCACTTATCATCTGATGAATATTACGGAACTCCTCCTGACCAAGCTGTCTGGCCAACGTAGCTCTTCGATTCTGCATTTGTTCCAAAAAGACTAGAATTCTTCCACGACGAAACGTTTGTGCCCCATTACCCCGTTTTCCGTGATGCTCTCCATGCCCTCTCCCACGTCTTGAACGTTCACCTTGTTGCTCATCTTCACCACGACCACGTCTGGACCGCTCTTCATGGCGATCCGGTTGTTCGTTCACATTTATATGTCTTTCTCTCATTTGTAAAGCACCTCCATTTTCGTATACATTTGTATACAAATTGTTTATGTATACGATTGTATACGTAAAGGAATTTTCTGTCAACCCGTATTTTTCCATTTTATTCTGGGTTAATTCATATTCAGTTCACCGCCCTAGAGTACACTAACTTACGTACCACCACAGAGATCCCCAATTTACAGACAAGACAGGAGAAGATGAGATTGACACTGAAAAAACGAACTTCAATAACCGCCGTAACCCTGGTGTTAACCATGTTAGCCCCAATGACTGTTCTCGCCGCACCGGCAACCAGTAACAGTAAGAACCTTAAGTATGATATGACCCAAAAAGCAGTGATGGAGAAGGCCAAGCTCCTTACCGAAACATATGGTACAACAAGTGTGCAGTACGCACTCATGGATGAGGGAGAGATCGTAATCTCCGGACAAGTAGGCAAAAACGACCCAGAGAACCGTATCCCCCTTTCTTCTATTACAATGTATGGCATCGGTTCAACCAGTAAAATGGTGCTTACCGCCGCTGTGATGAAGCTGGTTGATGAAGGCAAGATTGATCTGAATGTGCCGGTTGTGACCTATATCCCGGATTTTAAGATGAAGGACAACCGTTACACACAAATTACACCTCGTATGTTGCTGAATCATTCATCTGGGATTCTCGGGACTTCAAGCGGTAGTGCCATTCTGTATGGAGACAATGATACCTATGCACATGATACATTTTTGGATCAATTGGCCGATCAAAATTTGAAGGCAGATCCGGGAGCCTACTCGGTGTATAGTAACGACAGCTTTACTTTAGCTGAAATTCTGGTCGAAAAGGTTAGTGGAATAAGCTTTAGCCGTTTCATCCAACAGAATTTCACGGAACCCTTGGGCATGAGCCACACCAAAACGCCACAGGATCTGGTTGACCCCGACCAAATGGCAGTAACTTATTCGCAGCTGAATAAGGAACAACTTCCACTAGAGAAAACGAACATGATTGGCTCTGGAGGCATTTACTCTACTGCCGAAGACCTCGTCAAATTTTCGCAAATCTTTACGGGAGAGGTTAAAGGTATTCTTTCCAGTGAGTCGGCAAAAGCCATGACGCAGGAAGAGTACAAAAAAGGCGTGTGGCCAGAGGACAGCGATTCATCGATTTCGTACGGGTTAGGTTGGGATAGTGTAGACTTGTTCCCATTTAGCGAATACGGCATCAAGGCAGTTACCAAAGGCGGGAATACAATTGCCTATCATTCGTCATTAATTATGCTTCCGGAATACAATATGGCTGCAGCCGTTACCTCTTCAGGTGGGTCAAGCACAACCGACCAATTGATTGCGAGCGAAATGTTGCTTAGCGCGCTTGAGGAAAAAGATATTATTAAAGAACGGAAGCCGGAAAAATCATTTGGCGTACCTGTAAAAACAACCATGCCGAAGGAACTAACGCAGTATGCTGGCATTTATGGGGCTGTTGGCAGCTCGTTATTGAAGTTGGAAGTGAATGATGAAGGGCAATTGACGATGTCTCTGCTATTGTCGCCGAACAGTACGGAACAAAAGTATATGTATACCGCAGATGGTTCTTTCGTGAACGAGCAAGGTACAGAAAAGTTGAAATTCGCCCAAGGGGATAACGGGAATACATACTTGTGGTCCCGTTCGTATCAGTCGATGCCAGGGCTTGGACAGATCGCCTCCTCGGAATACAAGGCAGAAAAGCTTGAAACCAATATATTGCCCGAAGATGTAACAGCCGCTTGGCAGAAGCGCGAAGGCAACATTTATTACCTGGTGAATGAAAAATACACCTCAACGGTATATGACAGTGCAACGCCGATCATCCCTATTCATATGTTCGATGAAGCACCAGGGTATGTGTATACCAATAAAATTATTGATGCAAATTCGGCTGTGAACCAACTGCAAATTCCAGGCTTGGCTGGGCGCGATACGATGGAGTATAAGTTCTTTGAGAAAGACGGCGTGGAATACGTTTCAGCAGGAGGAAAGGTCTACGTCAGTCAAGAACTTGTGAGACCACTCTATTCAGGGAAACAATCGAAGACAACGATTCAAACAAATGGTTATGCGACATGGTACTCGATACCGTCATCCGCCGCAGGTAAAGTGATGACAGTGAAGATACCTTCGAAAGGCGCTTTCACTGTATATGACCAGACAGGTATCAGTACGAACCATACCGTGGTTAGTGGCGAGAATGAAGTTAAATTGCCTGAAAATGGTACGATTGTATTTGCTGGTGAAGCTGGTTCAAGGTTCGAAATTTCGTTAACAAATCAATAGTAATGAGTATGGAAAATACGCCCGTTCCCCGGTGTTCTTATGGGGAACGGGCGTTTCGTTCTTTCTGAAATCAATTCTGAAAGGTACTACGCTTATTTTATTTCATTCATGAACTTTCTGAAGTTTTCGGTTATTTCTTTGGATCGGGTGTGGTGCAAATAATGTTCTCCCTCAAATATCATCACTTTTCCATGCACAGAATCTTTGATTTGCTCTTCATGCAAGGGTATCCAGCCTTCCGTTTCGGTATCATTTGCTTGTAAGAAGAAAATTACAGGAAGATCTTTAGGGAAGGACAAGTTCTCAGTTGCTTTGAAATTAGGACCAAAATTTTCGCCTTCATTCAGGTTGTTCGGATTAAACGTATTTTTGAGTGAAAGTATTCTAATTTGCTCTCTGGTTTCATCATCAACATCGGGTTCAATCAGTTGATCAGGGGCCAGTTTCATTAACAAACGGTAGAATCCTGATTTTTTAAGCAGTTTATACGTTTCAGTTGGAAATGGATCATCGTTACCTCCCTGCGTTGGGACACTGCTCTCAATGCCGACAAAGGAAGTTACTTCGTTTGGATATTTGTTCACATAATCCAGGCCGTATATCCCTGAAATGGAGTGAGCCATGAGCGTGTAACGATCAATACCAAGTTGCTGTAACGCTTCATGAATTTCATTAACCATATTTTCAGTAGTACGCTCTTTTTCAGTAATGTCACTTAATCCATAACCGAAAGGTTCAATGACAACGATTTTGTAAAATGGAGATAGCTCATCGATAAGCGGTTTGAAATCAAGGGCTGGGGCGGGTGTTCCATATCCAGGAAGCAGTACCACCGTTTCTTTGCCTTTTCCTTGAATCAATACATTCATGTTTTTGCCGTCAACCGCTACAAACTGGCCATAAGGTTTTATTTTCCCTTCCTCCGATTTGTTGCTAACTGCATTAACAATAAAGACAGTCGCAATAAATAATGCAAAAGCGATAACGATCGCACCAAATATTTTGAGCAAAATGATTAATATTTTTTTCATCATGATGTTTCTCTCCTGTTGAGTTCGTTTATGGTACAGCCGTTTGAAACTCTATTCCTTTTACTTTTTTAATGAAATTTGAAACTGTGAACCAGCCTCACCTGCAAATACAATACGACCGTTTTCGGGTAAAACCACAACATTCTTACCGCTGACCACGCTGTGATTAATACAAATTCCGTTCTGATCATAGACAGCAAAAGCTCCATTTGCAGGCAACTTCACTGTCATGACTTTTCCTTTCGCAGTAGCTGGTACCGAAAACCATTTGGCATATCCATCTGCTTGAATGGTTGTTGCGGATCGTTTACCCGAATAGATGGGTTTCACCATTTCCTCACTGGCGTATACATAACCTGAAAATGTAAGATACTCTCCTCCGTTCTTTTTGGAGAAATGAATGTCCATCGTATCACGTCCAGCAGAACCTGGAATCTGCAATCGATTGGCTGCTTCGCCTGCTCCAATAATCTTATTATTGGACATATACCCTGGATTCTCTTTATTCAACTGAATAGGCAGGATCGATGTAGCATTAAGATAGAGCATGGATGTGTATTTCTCATTCACCAGATAATATTTTTTACCATCGCGCTTTGCCCATGCGGCGTTAATCTCCTTGGGTAATGTATTGGCTTTAAGCTTCTCCGCATTATATTCCGAGAGAGCCACCTGTCCGAGCCCTGGAACGGATATATAAGATCGAGACCACAGGTAGGTATTCCCATTTTTCTCCACAACGAATTTCAACTTTTCTGTACCATCATCATTCACAAAAGTACCCTCTGATGTATAGGTGTATTCTTGTACCGGATTACTTGGAGCTGTGAGTGAGGAGAGCGTCATTTGTCCAGCCGTATTTATTTTGATCTTCGTAACTGAATTATTACCACTATAGATACCTTCATACTTGGATATTCCTTTAGGCATATTTGCCTTCACAGGTACGCCAAATGATTTTTCCGGCTTCCGTTCTTTAATAATGTCCTTTTCTTCAAGTGCGCTGAGTAATAAATCACTCGCAATGAATTGATTGGTTAAGCTTGACCCGCCTGAAGAGATAACGGCTGCAGCCATGTTGTATTCCGGAAGTACCACGAGTGAAGAATGATAAGATAACGTATCTCCTCCTTTCATAACAGCCTGAATACCGTATTCGTTGAATGGGAACAAGTTCACACTATCCCATCCTAACCCGTAAGACATCAGCGTATCGCTATCCTTAGGCCACATGCCTCTTTTATACTCTTCTTGTGCCATAGCTTTTACAGACTTATTTGAAAGAATACCCTTAACTTCTCCCGTGAAGATTCGTGAAAATTTGACCAGATCTTCAGCGGTGGAATACAGACCTCCAGTACCGAGGATATTATAATTCTCTTTTGGAAGTTGTCCCTTATAAAAAGGGGAATAGATTCCCGCCATTTCTGCCGGATTAACCACATCCTGTGGTGTTTTGGTATGGTTCATATCCAAAGGCTCCGTAAAATACTTGTGTATAAATGCGGTATAATTTAGGCCGCTCACTCTTTCAACCAAAATCTCGGCTAACGAAAAGCCATCGTTGCTGTAGACGGAGTATGCGCCGGGATCTGCTTTCAGGTTTTGATTCGCCAATTGATCGAGCAACGTATCATGTGAATACGTGTCATTATCTCCGTACAATGTGGCATTGCTGGTTGAGGTGCCCAGAAGACCAGAGGAATGATTTAACAGCATGCGCGGTGTAATCTGTTTGTATCGGTTATCTTTCATTGTAAAATCAGGCATATAGTTCACAACAGGCACATCCAAATCAATCTTGCCTTCGTCAACCAGTTTCATTACAGCGGCTGTAAGCATCATTTTACTGCTTGAACCAATGCCATAGATCGTGTTTGAAGTAAGAGGTACCTTGTCTTTTATATCGTTCTTGCCCGTATGACCAGACACCACAATCTCTCCACCATCAATGAGCGCATATTGCAGACTCGTCGTACCGTACGTCTCAGTCAGTAATTTGGCTTTTTCGATTACGGTTTTCTTCGTTGTCTCATACGTCAGGTTGCTGTTGTTATTCATGGCAGTCGGTGCGGCCATTGCAGACATTGGGGCAAGTATCGTCAGCATGAGAGTCACAGCAGCTAAAGTATTTCTTTTTGTTGCTGTCCTCACGCTCATCTTCAGTTTTGTTACCTCTCTTGGTTTCACTATTGCATCTACTCCTGTCTTCATCATTGTTAGGCCACCTTAACGGGGGCGCTAAAGACAGTATAACCAAACAAGATGTCCCCCTAATGACTACACTATGAACGGAGGATGAACAAGCAAAAAAAGTTTTCATCATCACATGCAAGAAGGTTTATACATGGTGTCATTGCCTAGAGAAGGCATGAAATCCAATCACCCTGCTGGTGTTGTGATTGGCAAGGTTACTATGAAGGTCGTTCCTACTCCGTATTCGCTCTCTACTCGGATGTCCCCATGATGAAGCGATACGATCTGCTTTACAATAGCCAGTCCCATACCGCTGCCTTCATATTTCTGGCTGTGGGAACGATCAGCTTTGAAGAAACGGTCAAATATACGCTTTTGGTCTTTCGGGAGAATACCAATACCTGAATCCGATATACGGACCGTCACGTTCTTGATATTCTGTTTGATGCTGATGCTAATACGGGCACCATCTTCGGAAAATTTGATGCCATTGCCTAGGATATTGATCCACACTTGATTTAACTGGTCATGATCAGCCGTGATTTTGGTTGGCTGTAAATCAAGATCGAACTGAATGTTTCGGGCTGACCATTGGGGTTGGATAGCGACGATTACTCGTCTGATTTGTTCATCCAGACTGAGCGTGGCGAGCCGCATTTGCAATGATTGAGATTCAAGCAAACTCAGCTTTAGCAGACTATCACTTATTTTGGACATTCGTGCAGTTTCAGTGATGATAATGTCGAGATACTCGCTTCTTTCGTCATCCGGGAGGTCTACCTGCTTGAGCGCTATAGCAAAACCGGAAATGGAAGTGAGCGGAGACTGAACTTCATGGGACACATTTGCTACGAATTCCCTGCGCATCTGCTCAAGCTGCTTTAGATCGTGCATCATTTCTTCAAAGCTGCGAGCCAAAGTACCTATCTCACCCTTATGTTTAATATTAAGCTTGACGTTGAAATCTCCAGCAGCTATAAGCCGGGTTGCTTCTGTCAATTTTTTGATCGGTCTCACCAGAAACATAGCCGCAATTAGTATCAATAGACTTCCTGCTATTAATGAACTAATCAAAAAAGTTACAACAAACTTGATGAGAAATGAGGTGGAAGAGGAAGTGAGGGGCTCTACAAACATCGCTTTGCTTCCCATTTCAGTTTTTATTGGCAATCCCAAGAAGATCGTATTGATCCCATTGACTTGGACCCTTCCTCCATCCAGCACTTTCTTCACTTGTTCTGTAGTCACTGGGAAAGGATGTTGTCCTTTAAGTTCTCCGTAGGACTGGAACTGATCCGTTGCTTTATAGATTCGAATGTGGTAGGAGTTGAGTTGTTTCATTTCACTTATAAACATTTCTGCTTCACGTAACGGCAATGTCTCGTAGATGCGGACGATATCCTCGCCAAAGTCAAGCAAGGTGCTTTGCAGGTTTTCGTTTAATTTATCTTGAAATATCCAGGTTGTAGCAAGAAAAGAAAGGATTGTGCCCCCGATTACGGAGACCAGAAAAGTCAGGACTACGCGTGTATATAAGGAACCTGTCACTCCTGCACCTCTAGCCGGTAGCCAAGTCCCCGCACCGTTTCGATACGAAAATCGGAGATATCAGTGAAACGTTCGCGAAGACGTTTAATATGCACGTCTATCGTTCGATCACCGCCAGTATAATTAATTCCCCAAACTTGATCGATTAATTGCTCCCGCGTATAGACTTGTCCCGGTAATCCAGCAAGTTTATACAGTAATTCGAACTCCTTAAGTGGCAAGGTAAACGACTCTGTACCCCTCATGACCTTATAAGTCTGCCGGTTCAGGATGACGTTGCCTAACTGGATGGTCTGCGTTAAACCTATACGGTATCGTTTCAACAGTGCCTTGACGCGAGCCATCAACTCAAGCGGATCGAATGGCTTCGTCAAATAGTCATCTGTCCCTAGTTGAAATGCTTGTACTTTCTCCCAGGTCTCGTTTCTTGCCGTTAACATTAGTAACGGAAGATCCGGATTGGCTCTTCGGAGTTCCTCACATAATGCCCAACCGTCCATGACCGGCATCATAATATCAAGAATGACCAAATCGACTGACGTGGAGGTATAGATAGCCAGGGCTTCCTTTCCGTCTGCGGCGTTGATGGTTGTAAATCCGTCGTTGCGCAAAAATAAACAGACGAGTTTGCGAATGTTCGCATCGTCGTCAGCAACCAATATCGTGGGCATCGTTTCCACTCTCCTAAAAAAGAATAATTCTCCAGTTGAACAAGAGCGAAGAAATCTAAATCATGCTACCTCATTGGTTGAAATCACTCTGTTCTACTATAAATACATCTTCTTCTTTGCATAATTCCATAAACAAGTCCCGCTGCTCCCATATATATCCTGAGTCGGCGTTGCAAGCTGCATCCCCTTCGCTCTTTGTATAATGCCCCTTTTCCGTTCTCTTTTCTATCACTGTATGAACCTCAAAGATAAACTCCTTATAACACACGTACTTCTTTCTAACTGAAGTGACAAACTAATTATAGTTAAATTGAACAAAAGCAGCCGATTACTTTGAACGGCTGCCTTCTTAGTTTCGTTAAACATGCTACCTTACTAGAATTCATCTATTTTAATGAAATTTCAAATGTGGAATCAACGTCACCTGCAAATACAATGCGTCCGTTTTCCGGTAAAACAACCTCATTCTTACCGCTGACCACGGTGTGATTAATACAAATACCCGTCTGGTCATATACGGCAAAGGCACCATGTGAAGGCATTTTAACGGTCATAACTTTTCCTTTCACCGTTGTTGGTACCGAAAACCATTTGGCATATCCATCTGTTTGAATCGTTGTTGCAGATTGTTTACCCGAATAGAGTGGTTGTACAAATTCCTCACTGGCGTATACGCTACCTACGGCTGTAATGTACTCTACTCCGTTCTTTTTAGAGAAATTGATTTCCTTTGTATCACGACCAGCCATGCCAGGGATCTGCAGCTCAGTGGCTGCTTCGTTTGCTCCAATAATCTTAATATTAGACATATATCCTGGTGTCTCTTTATTTGAATGAATAGGAAGGATTGGTGATGAATGGAGATAAACCGTTGATGTATATTTCTGATTCACCACGTAATATCTTTTACCTTCACGTTCCTCCCACGAAGCCGTAATATCCTGGGATAATTCATTGGTTTCCAGCTTCTCCGCTGTATATTCTGAGAAAGCCAACTGCCCAAGTCCCAGCAAGGATATATAAGATCGAGACCACAGATACATACTTCCGTTCTTCTCCGTAACGAATTTCAACTTTTCTGTACCTTTATCGTTAACAAAAGTACCATCCGCTGTATATGTGTATGTTTGAGCCGAATCACTCGGAGCTTCGAGTGTGGATACAGTCATTTCTCCAGCATGATTTATTTCGATCTTCTTAACCGAATTATTGGCGCCATACATACCTGCATACGTGGATATTTCTTTAGGTATATCTGCCTTTACGGGTATCCCAAATGATTTTTCCGGCTTCCGTTCTGTAATAATGCCTTTTTCTTCAAGTGCGCTGAGTAATAATTCACTCGCAATGAACTGATCTTTGGCACTTGTCCCACCTGAAGAGGTAACAGCTGCAGCCAGATTGTATTCCGGCAGTACGACTAATGATGAGTGATACGATATGGTATCTCCACCTTTCGTAACGGCCTTGATGCCGTACTCACTGAATGGGAACAAATTCACACTGTCCCACCCTAGCCCGTAAGATATAGACGTATCGCTATCCTCCGGCCACATGCCTCTTTTGTATTCTTCTTGCGCCATAGCCTCTACCGACTTACTGGAAAGAATGCCTTTGACCTCTCCAGTGAAAACTTGTGAAAATTTCACAAGATCCTCAGCAGTAGAGTAGATGCCTCCAGTAGCGATGATATTATAATTCTCTTGCGGAAGCTGGCCTTCAACCAAAGAGGAATAGATTCCCGCCATTTCTGCTGGTTCAACCACATCCTGCGGTGTTTTGGTATATTTCATGTCTAGAGGCTCTGTAATATATTTGTGTATAAAAGCTGTAAAGCCCATGCCACTAACTCTTTCGACTAGAATCTCCGCTAATGTAAAACCATCGTTACAATATACAGAGTAGGCTCCGGGATCTGCCTTCAGGTTTTGATTCGCCAATTGCTCCAGAAACGTATCGTGTGAATAGGTGTCATTATCCCCGTACAATGTGGCATTGCTTCCGGAGCTGCCCATCAGACCTGAAGAATGATTTAACAGCATGCGTGATGTGATTTGTTTGTAGCGATTGTCTTTCATTTTAAAATCAGGGATATAGTTCACAACAGGCACATCCAAATCAATCTTGCCTTCGTCAACCAGCTTCATTACAGCAGTGGTAAGTACCATTTTACTGGTTGAACCGATGCCATAGATCGTATTTGAAGTAAGAGGCACCTTGTTATTGATATCGTTTTTGCCCGTTTGACCGGACACCACAATCTCTCCACCATCAATTAGTGCATATTGCACACTGGTCGTGCCGTACGTCTCCGTAAGGATCTTGGCTTTCTCCGCTACTATTTTCTTGGTTGGTTCATACGAAAGATTGCTTCTGTTATCGGCAGTTGGTGCAGCCATTACTGACATCGGAGCTAACATCGTTAACACCAGGGTTAACGCAGCGATTGAAGTTCGTTTTCCCTTTTGTCGTCCCATTCACATCATCTCCTGATTTTAATATTTTGGTTGATTAGAGTTCTTTTGGATCTATAAACTTCACTTCTGGATACAAGTCGCTCGGTCCCTGAATCAGATTTCCACCCGTTTCTTTCAGCTGCTTGTTAAAGAAATCGAGTACATATTGATTTATGATATTTGATCCTCTTTTACCATTGATGTCTCCTGTGACCCCGGACATTTTAATCAGCTCCGAATAGAATTGAAGATCCGTGAAATTGAAGTGCTGGGTTCCTTCTACATAAACCACACTCCCCCCCTGATTGATAACATTTTTCATAATGTGCAACTCATCTGAAAGAGATTTAGTTACTTCGTCATCCGAATTTCTATCCATTTCAAAATTGGCTAACCAGTCTTCAAAACTTCCCGATCGGATGAACATAAACGGCTTGTTTATATCATCTCTATTTTCCACTTCATATAGTGACCCATCCATATTAACCCCGGCCTTGATTCTCTCATCTAAATACGTTGCATTAAACGCGGTTGCACCCCCAAAAGAATGACCCATCGCGCCAATGTTATCTAGATCGATTTTTCCTTTAAACTGACTTTCGATTGCACCTGAATTCAGCTTTTCGATTTGATCGATTACAAACTCCACGTCTTTCGTCCATATATTCCCTGTTTTTGTACGTTCATCTAGTGTAGTCGTACTTTTTTTATAATCCGTTACACGGCCGTCTGGAAAAAGGGTAGCAAAGGTGCTATACGTATGATCGATGGTGACCACGATAAAACCATTACTGGCCAGATTCTCGGCCTGTGATGCATGTAAAACTCTACTGGTTCCCATACCATGAGATAGTAGTACCACAGGATAAGGACTTGTAGAAGGTAATATTTCTACATTTTCATAAGAGTTGGTTTTACTGTACTTCAAGTAGTCGAGCACAAATTCGGGCAGTTTTAAAGAAGTTGAGAAGCTCTGAATATACTTTTTGAACATTTCTTTATTATTTGGAAACAGCGTGTCACGCTTGTGGTTATTGCTGTTTTCAGTAGGGTACCAGACTTGAACCATGAGTTCCCTCTTATCACTCTGATCTTCAGTTAAGACTTCAGCTCTATTCTGGTCTGTAAAATGAAATGTTTGAGTACCCACTTTCTCTGGACCATCCGGCTTCGGCAAATTAAAAACAGGTAGGTACACAGACAAGACAGTAGAAACAACCAGCAGAATGACGACTAGGGAAGATAAACTATATTTCAAGAACTTCCCTATTTTTAGATTCACCATCTTTTCGGAATGTCTGAATAAAACGATGAGTATGAATAGCGCCGTCATGATATATACCAAAAGCAACTGCCATCTGTATCCCTCAACAAACAATTGAAATAATAATATAACGCTACTTCCTATACCCAAACCCAAGCCTATTTTCTTTGCACTTCTTTTAATAAACAATAGATCTACCAGTAAAGCGAAACAGGATAAAACTAAAAGTATCTCAAATAATCTCATTTGAATTCCTCTCTTTCATCACGGACATCGACCGAATTGGACATACTATGGAAAAACCGTCCCACAGGACGGCTTTTCATATTCATTAATACACACCTGTTAAGTCAAAGCGTGTACTTTTACACCCTATTTATTTCGCTTCGTTCATAAAAGCTCTAACGTCTTCAGCAATTTTTTTGAATTGAGTATGGTGTAAATAATGTGAACCATCCATTGGGATTACTTTCCCATGTACGGAATCTTTGATCTGCCCTTCATGCAGCGGTATCCATCCTTCTACACCTTCATTATTTGCTTGTACAAAGAGAAGAAGTGGAAGGTCTTTAGGGAAGGTTAAACCTTGAGCACCTTTAAAATTGGAATAAATATGATCCATCTCGTTTAATGACGTAGGATTATACATGTTTTTATTCGAGATCATTTTCATCTGCTCAACCGTCTGACCATCAAATGCAAGTCCCTCATAGGGGTCTGCACTCACTTTCATTATTAATCTTAAGAGACCTGTATTTCTGAGAAGAGCAAACGTTTTTAATGGGAACTTCGCATCTGTAATACTTGGTTGGGTGGAGACACTACTGTCAATACCGACAAAAGCAGTCACTTCATCCGGATATTTATTCACATAATCAATGCCGTAAATGCCTGCAATAGAGTGACCCATGAGCATATACTGATGAATATCAAGTTGCTGCAGAGCTTCATGAACTTCACTTACGATATTTTCTGTGGTTCTTTCTTTTTCTGTTCCATCACTTAATCCGTAACCGAAAGGCTCAACTGCAACAACTTTGTAATATGGAGATAATTCATCAATAAGCAACTTGAAATCAAGCGCTGGTGTCGCTGTTCCAAAACCGGGCAGAAGCACAATCGTTTCCTTGCCTTCACCTTGAATGAGCACATTCATATTTTTCCCGTCTACAGATACGTGCTGACCATAAGGCTCAATCTTTTTCGCTTCGGAATTGCTACTGATCACATTCGTGATATAAACAATACCTAGAAACAAAATAATGGCGATTACGATTGCTCCTAGTATTTTAAGTATAATATTCCGTACTTTCTTGGCCTTCGATCCATTCTTCGCTTTCTTTTCCTCTGGTTGTGTCACTCTCATCTTCTCCTGTCTTGAACTGTTAGTTCGGCTTTCTTCTTTGCTGCTAATGAAATCTTAACCGATGAAAATGTACTCCCCGTGACGTCAATATGAACTGAATATGAACAAGCAAATAAATTATTACTTACTGGGACGTCATAAACCCCCTGAATTTTTCCGCAATTTCTTTGGCGTGGGAACGATACAAATAATGATTCGCTTCCAGCAGCACCACTTCACTATGCACAGTGTTCTCTATAAGCTTCTCATGCTCGGGAATCCAATTCTCCGCTGCCGGATGATTCTTTTGAACAAAGAATAGAACCGGCAGATTAACAGGGAACGTTAGCTGTTCAGCTGCTTTAAAGTTGGAATACATACTCTCTGCCTCATTTAATTGAGTGGTATTATACATATTTTTTCGGATCATAATGTTCAATTGTTCTTTAGTCTGCTCATCATAAGGCAGTCCATCATAAGGATCAGCACTCAGTTTCAATTGTAATCGTGCGAATCCTAAGTTACGGAACCATTTAATCGGTTGCGTATCTGAAGAATCAATCTTTTGTTCACTGATTGTTGGAACACTGCTATCCAGTCCGACAAATGCACTTACTTCGTTTGGATATTTGTTCACATAATCCAGGCTATAGATCCCGGAAATGGAATGACCCATAAGGATATAACGATCAATATGAAGACTTTGCAACGCTTCGTGGATTTCACTTACGATATTTGCTGTACTGCGCTCCCTTTCGGTCTGATCACTCAATCCATAACCAAAAGGTTCAACCACGACGACTTTATAATATGGGGATAGTTCTGAAATAAGTGGCTTAAAATCAAGTGCAGGTGACGCTGTTCCAAACCCTGGTAAAAGGACGATCGTTTCTTCTCCTTTTCCTTGAATGCTGACATTCATCTGTTTTCCATCTACAGATACGCGCTGTCCATACGTTTCCATTCTTTTTTGCTCCGAATGACTGCTAATTTTGTTAACGCTATACACGGTGGCCACGAAAAGTAGAATGACTATAACGATTGCACCTAATACCTTAAGCAAAATGTTTAACACTTTCTTTGTTTTGGATCCACCCGACTGTTTCTTCTCCGTTTCTTGTGTCACACTCATCTGCTCCTGTCCTCATCTGTTTAATGGCTGTAACAAGCCTTTAATTCAAGATTAACTATCAAAGATGTCCTCATCATGACGACAATATGAACGGAATATGAACTAACAAAAAAAAGGCCACGTTTCACATGCGAGGAAGCTTGCATGTGAAACGTGGCCAGAAAATATGGTTTAGACAATCGGATGGATATTCTACATATCCACCTTATCCTGTAAAATTAACTATTCCGTTGGTGGAGTGATTGGCAACGTGACAATAAAAGTCGTTCCCTGACCAGGTTCACTTTCTACTCGAATGTCCCCTTGATGAAGCGATACAATCTGTTTAACGATAGCAAGTCCCATACCACTGCCGTCATACTTGCGACTATGAGAACGATCCGACTTGAAAAATCGTTCGAATATGCGCTTCTGGTCTTCAAGAGGGATACCGATACCTGTGTCGGAGATTCGAATAGTCACGTTCTTGATATCCTGCTTGGTGCTGACGTGAATTACGCCGCCATCCTTTGAAAATTTGATACCGTTGCTGAGAATATTCGTCCATACCTGGTTCAGTTGGTCGTGATCAGCCAATACTTTAACAGCTTGGAGATCGAGCTCAAAGTGAATGTTGCGAGCAGACCATTGCGGCTGGAGAGTTACAATGACCCGCCTGATCTGTTCATCCAGGCTAAGTGTGCTAAGTCGTGGTTGCTGTGACTGCGATTCAAGCATACTCAGCTTGAGCAGATTATCACTCATTTTGGACATCCGCTTCGCCTCAGCGATGATAATCTCAAGATATCGGCTTCGTTCTTGCTCTGAGAGATTTACTTGTTTCAGTGCTTGAGCATAACCGGATATCGAAGTCAGCGGAGATTGAACCTCGTGTGACACATTCGTTACAAATTCCCTGCGCATCTGCTCCAACTGCTGCAAATCATGAATCATTTCTTCGAAACTGCGCGCCAGTGTGCCCAGTTCTCCGGTTTGCTTAATATTCAGCTTGACGTTGAAATCTCCAGCAGCGATCCGCTTCGTTGCTTTTGTCAGTTTTTTGATCGGTCTAACCAGAAATATGGAAGCAATCAGAATGATAATACTTCCTGCAATCAATGAACAAGTTGCAAAGATCGAAGCCCATTGGACGACAAACAAGGAAGAAGGGGGAGTGAGTGTCTCAAAAAACATCGCTTTCGCTCCCATTTCCGTTTTCACCGGCAAACCTAAAAGAACTGTTGCAATACCATTCGGATTGTCCTGAACTACGCCTCCATCTAGCACTTTCTTTAGTTGCTCTTTCGTCACCGTGGCCGATTTATGTCCGTTAAGCTTTCCATACGACTGGAACTGACCCGTTGCATCGTAAATTCGAATATGATATGAATTCAGTAGCTTCATTCCACTAACGTACGATTCTGCTTCACTTAATGGAAGGGTCTTGTAAATCTGCACGATATCCTGGCCGAAGTTACGTATGTTAATTTGAGCATTTTCATTCAATTGATCTTCGAATATCATCGTGGACACAAAAAAAGAAATGACCGTGCCGGCGATGACGGAGACCAGAAATGTCAGGACCACACGGATATATAACGATCTAATCATTCGTAAACCTCAAGCCGGTACCCCAGACCTCGCACCGTTTCAATCCGAAAATCGGGTGTTGTTGCGAACCGTTCACGCAGGCGTTTAATATGTACGTCTACTGTTCGATCATCACCGGCGTAATCAATTCCCCAGATTTGATCAATCAATTGCTCACGTGTATAGACTTGTCCGGGCGTTCCAGCGAGTCTATAGAGCAATTCGAATTCCTTCAGCGGCAACGTAAGCGACTCTGTTCCGCTCGTCACCTTGTAGGTTTGTCGATCCAGAATGACGTTGCCGAAATGGATCGTCTGCGTGGAGCCGATTTTGTATCGCTTCAGTAATGCTCGAACACGTGCCGTGAGCTCCAATGGATCAAACGGTTTTGTCAGATAATCATCCGTTCCCAGTTCGAATCCCTTCACCTTCTCCCAGGTCTCCCCTCTCGCCGTCAGCATGAGCAACGGAAGATCTGGATTGGCTCTTCGCAGCTCCTTGCATAATGTCCAACCATCCATGATAGGCATCATGATATCAAGCACAACAAGATCGACATGTGTTGAGCCGTAAACGGTCAGTGCCTCCTTGCCATCCGCAGCTTCAGCCGTTTCAAATCCATCATTTCTCAAAAATAAACAGACGAGTTCACGAATGTTCGGATCATCGTCAGCAACCAGTATTGTAGGCATGTGTTTCCTCTTTTCCTGTTTCCATGTCATGTAGTCGTAATCATTATACTATTATTGAATTTGTAAAAAGCAAGAAGCAAGTAAGAAATTTAATGACGCCACTCCCTTAGAATGTTCTGCATGCCAGTCTTGGTATGAAGAAACTGTTTCACACGAGAACCATTGGCACCCGATGGATGTGGAAATCCCCATAAAATTTTCCCTTCTTTTATCCGATGTTCATCAAGCAATTGATGTAGTACAGCCTCCACTGACTTTCCTAAGGGAATGATAAGAGGATACTTCAACTGTTCCAACTCAGGCAGAAAAGACTCAAGTACGGCTTGATATAAAAATGTATTTTTAAGAATGGAAGGCTGGTGTCCATTATAATTTTGTTTGTTTACCAAGACTGGATATCGAATCAGAGAAGTTGTATGTAACAATGTACAATCTGCTTCAAATAGCCTTTGCACATGGGGCACTTTCACATATTCATGCAAGCCTATTTCCTGGAGCATTTGAATCAAATTGCTGCGCATGGAGCCGGCCATTCTTGCCGATATTTTGGCTTCTTTACAAGCTTGCTCGTATGATTTGTGTGCTTTCAAAACCTGGATAGCCGTTCTATATGCAATCTCCATTTGCTGCCAACCTGGTGTGATGCCCACAAGCATGACTTTTGCGGAAGGATTGATATATTCATTATGTGGAGAGTAGAACATCTCCACCTCTCCCGCTGAGCTTAATTTCAAATCCTTAATCAGCAGCTGTGCTTTGGAGTACTTTGGTTGAATCGGTAATGAATTCATCACATCAATCAGACGTTGTAGGTGAGTGGAAGATATCAGCAGATTGCTCACTCCTTGCAGCCTTATGTATTAGCTCCCCTGCAGATTATCGCTTATATACCTTATTTTGTACAATAACAGCCGAATTCATTGAAAAAAAGGATAATTGACGGACAACATCCATCGATTACCCTTTTTATTATTCTGAATGGACAGGTATCTGTACAGTAAATGTCGCACCTTCTCCAGGTTCACTGAACACGGAGACCGCACCCTTATGCATCTCCACAATTTTATGCACGATGGAAAGGCCCAGCCCACTGCCGCCCAAGGCACGTGTCCGGGATTGATCCGCTTTGTAGAACCGTTCGAATATGCGAAGCTGATCCT
Source organism: Paenibacillus sp. BIC5C1 (assembly GCF_032399705.1). Classification (NCBI taxonomy): domain Bacteria; kingdom Bacillati; phylum Bacillota; class Bacilli; order Caryophanales; family Paenibacillaceae; genus Paenibacillus; species Paenibacillus sp. BIC5C1. The sequence continues at coordinate 3,159,007 of NZ_CP135922.1, read as the reverse complement.
GCTTGGTGATGCCGGGTCCACTGTCAGTAATACGTACACTGACCTTGCCATCACTTTCTGTAAGGAAAACATCAATTTTTCCGCCTTCTGGCGTGAACTTGATTGCATTATGAATCAGATTGATCCACAACTGAATCATCAAGTCCTCATCAGCAAAAATTCCAACTTCTTCCAGCTCTACGTTCATATCAATTTTCTTCTCATCCCATTGGGGTTCGCAAGCCAGAACCAGAGTCACCAGCTGCCGGTCCAATCGGTAAGTTGTTTTATGAGATGCATGCTCGGATGAATCCAGAACGGCGAGTTTCATTAAATTGTCACTGAGTCTGGACAAACGAACACATTCCGTCTCAATAATTGTCAGATACTTTTCCCGTGTCTCCTGGTCCATATCTTTATTTTTCAGCGCTCTGGCGAAGCCGCTGATTGACGTAAGCGGCGATCCAATTTCATGGGAAACATTAGAGATGAATTCCTGACGCAAATCTTCCATCACTTTCAAATTTGCCGCCATATCATTGATACTCTCAACCAACTGCACAAACGGGTGGGGATTTCGCTGTCTCCCGTTTCTATTGGCAAATTCAGGATCCAGATTCACACGAAAATCCCCCCGGGAAATACTTTTCAAAGCCTGAATCATCTCATTAAAAAATTCATACTGCCTGCCTTTAACCAGCGGACCGATGAATGTAATGCCTATTCCAAAGAAAACGAACCCCAGCATGGCATTAATCAGAAAAGCAAGCAATTCATGTGGTTCCCATGGGATAAATGAATACACATATCTCGTAAGGTAGAAAGCCGCTGTCCAGCAGGAAAACAGGGCCAAAGATACCAGAATGACGTTTCTGGCAATATGAAGAAATCCAGGCTCCTTCCTCTTCATTGCCTTACCTCCAGGCGATAGCCCAAACCTCGCATGGTACGAATGACGAAAGCATGCTCTTCCTCCGGAAACCGTTCACGAAGCCGCTTGATATGCACATCAATGGTCCTCTCGTCCCCTTCGTAATCATAACCCCAGATCTTTTCGATTAACTGATCACGGGTAAAGGTTTTGCCAGGATAACTCGCAAGGGTGAACAGCAGTTCAAATTCCTTGCGTGGCAACACAATATCCTGATCACCTTTCTTGCACTCAAACGTATCCCCCCGTAGAACCAGTTCACCAAGAAAGATCACTTGTGAAGTCATAATCCGATATCGTTTCAATAAAGCCTTCACCCGTGCAACCAGCACCAGCGGATCAAAAGGCTTCACCAGATAATCATCAGTTCCCAGGGTAAAACCCTTGATGATCTGCGAGGTTTCCCCTTTGGCCGTCAACATCAGTAGTGGTAGATCCGTCTGCTGTCGCAATTGGCGGCACAATTCCCATCCATCCATGCCTGGCATCATAATATCGAGAACGACAAGGTCAACCTTATGGTCAGCGAGTAATCGCAGTGCATCCAAACCGTCAACAGCCTCAATTATATGCAAACCCTCCTGCTGTAAAAAATGTCCTACCAACTCTCGGATATGCGGGTCGTCATCAACGACCAATATGCTTGTCAAAGTGATCACCTCCATTTTTTAACTTTGCCTTATACTTCACACCCCTTCAAGAAGGAGACCTCATACCATGAAGGCATAACGTCTCTTTCCTGATAACTCAACATTTCCAGAAAATGTTATGATTTTCAATTACGTTCTGCGCATATATGCCCGGACTGTTAATGGTGCAAAAATGGCTACAATAACCGCCGCTCCAGCAAGACTAGTCACTAGATCTGTGCCCATTGTACCTTGATTCGCCAAATCCCGTACAGCTGAGACCAAATGGGATATCGGATTGACATTAACAATCCACTGAAGCCAATTTGGCATCGTATCTACCGGAACGAAAGCATTCGAAGCAAAGGTGAGCGGAAACAATACGAGCATGGAAATCCCTTGTACACTGGACGCTGTACGCGCAATAACACCGAGAAAAGCAAAAATCCAACTGATCGCCCAAGCACACACAATAACCAGCAATCCAGCCATGGCGACATGACCCAATCCACCTGCAGGGCTATATCCCAATAAATAGCCGATCGCAAAGGTAAGGGATGTTGCAATAGTATATCGGATCGTGTCTGCCAGCAGTGCTCCGGCCAGTGGCGCAATACGCGCTATAGGCAGTGATTTGAATCGGTCAAACACCCCTTTATCCATATCCTCACGCAATTGCACACCCGTAACGACTGAGCTTGTAATTACTGTCTGCACAAGTATACCCGGAATAATGACCAACAAATAAGCTTGAATGTTTCCCGAGACCGCACCACCAAAAATGTACGTAAACATCAATGTGAAAATGATCGGCTGTAGGGTGACATCGAATAATTGCTCTGGTGTTCGTCGAACCTTCAAAATTCCGCGATAAGCCATCGTTAAGGAATTTCGGACGGTTTGCCCAAAGCTTGTGTATTTTCTCAGCCTACGGCTTGGGTTTTGTTTCGCTATTGTACTGTTCATACTTGCAACTCCTCCACTGCTTTTGATTCTTGAGACGTATGAGACGTATTGCCGCTCGCACCTTGGCCCGTAATGGTAAGAAATACTTCATCAAGTGTGGGTTTCTGTACACTCATCTCTGCCAGGTCAATGCCTGCGGAGCGGAAGGCAATCAGCAGATCTGCTGCAATATTCGCATTTGCCATCGGTGCAGTAATCTTTCCTGCTTCCGCTGATACGCTGGAATCTGTTCGAAGGATCTGCTCCACAATCTGACGGGCGTGTTCAATCCGTGTCGGTTCCTGGATACGTAGTTGAAGTGATGCAGTGCCAACTGATGCTTTCAAATCATCCACCGTGCCTTCGGCAACGACATGGCCCTGATCGATTACCGCCACACGATCGGCCAGTTGATCCGCTTCATCAAGATATTGTGTGGTCAGAAGCACCGTTGAGCCCGTCTTGACCAACTGGCGAATCGTATTCCACATCTGTGCACGTGTCCTCGGGTCAAGTCCCGTCGTCGGTTCATCCAGAAAGATCAGCGGCGGCTGAGCAATAAGACTTGCTGCCAGATCCAGACGGCGGCGCATGCCTCCCGAGAACCCTTTGATCGGACGTTTCGCCGCCTCCGTCAAGCCGAATTCTTCGAGCAGCTCGGCTGTCTTGCGCTTCGCTTCTGTGTGGCCAAGACCCAGGAGCCGTGAAAATATCATCAAATTTTCGTTGGCACTAAGTGACTCGTCAACCGATGCGTATTGCCCTGTAAGTCCAATCAGCTGGCGTACGATATGTGACTCCTTCACCACATCATGCCCGAATATTTTGGCTGATCCTCCATCGGGCCGAAGCAGTGTGCCCAGCATACGAATTGTTGTTGTTTTCCCTGCTCCATTCGGACCCAGCACGCCATAAATTGTACCTGCCTTTACATTCAGATTTACACCATCAACTGCACGCTTATCTCCGAAGATTTTTACAAGACCCTCTGCTTCAATGGCCCAATCTCCAAGTTCATTACCTGTTGTTCTTTGCTGTATGTTTGTCAATTGTGGTTCCTCCCATATCGTTTATAGGGGAAGAATATCGTACTTTTATGAACTGAATATGAATGGAATCGGAAAGTTTTCAATTTCAAATCACAAAACCCCGCCAATGTCCAAATGGACACCAGCAGGGTTCGAATCGGATTTATCAATCTCTAATTTACAGGTTTGATATCAAAGGAGTCCAGTTCTCCATAGCCTTCACCTTTGGAGAAACGAATTTTGTTCACACCAGCCTTTAGCTGAACTCTCGCTGTAGACAGTCCCCAGTTCTCCCATCCCTTATTCGTAATGTAGAAAGGACTGGATGTGCCTCCATTCACTCTTAGCAACAGGTTGGACCAGTTACCGCCTGTTGTGCCATTCGCTGTCCTCGCCAGTAGAATATACGGGCCCGCAGTTGCTGCATTAACGTTAAATTCTACATAGCTGTCCGCCGTATCGATATGACCGGCTTTCATATTGCCTGAACCAGAAGGACTCTGGGATGCATAAGCGATCCCTCCAAAAGTTCCCTCTTCTCCTTCATATCGAACGATTGATTGCTCTCCCGAAGGTAGAGCAATAGGTGCGTTGGGATTCACCGGTGTACCCAAGTTCGGGGTATTGTCGGCATTCCAGGTGAACTTCTGTAAACGAATTTCACGATTCCATCCGGAATTATTGAATTTCGCTGTATGGTACATGATCCAGTCCTCAGTCCCATCAGGTGATTTCGTAAAGGAATGATGACCCGGACCATACAAGCCGTTCCCCGATTGGAAGATAGGCTGACTGCGCTTGTTCCATGATGCCGGATTCAGCAAATTGCTTGAGGCGTTGGCGGTAATAAGCCCCAGACAATAATCATTGGTCCAGCTGCCACTTGCCGAATACACAAGACTGATGACACCGTTTCGAACGATCACCTGCGGTCCTTCATTTACATTCGGGGAATGATTGGTTTCCCAGGCATACGTTGGTCGTGAAATCTCCACACGATTTGAATCGATGGTCCAGGGATTACTCATATGGGAAATGTACAGATTCTGCCTAACATTCGTATCTCCTTCCCAGCCCGACCAGATGAAGTAGAGCTGTCCGGTCACCTGTAATACCGTCCCATCGATAGCCCACTTGTTAGTGGGATCCGTAATCTGTCCTTTGTATTGCCAGGTTCCCTGTGTGGGGTCAGCTGACGTATTTTCCATGACATACATGCGGTGATTGACGTTGTCTCCATCATCCTTGGCATAATAGATGTACCATGCACCATTGATGTAATGAAGCTCTGGAGCCCAGATGCCGCAGCAACCCGTATTCACCACAGTGGTTGGAGCCGCATCAATGGTTGTTAATTGAGCTGACTTCCAGATGGTAACGTTGTCACCAGTTGTTTTGGTGAAATAATAAAATCCGTCAGTGTGCTTGTAGACCCAAGGATCTGCTCCATCCTGCATCACGACATTGTAGAAGTTATTCTGAACGGTCGCTGCATGCGTCGTCTGTCCCATTGGGAAAATAAGAAATGCACATAAGGCCAGCAACAATTTGTTCCTGTAATTCATTATTTTCATCTACAGCCACGCTCCCTATAGGATTATGAATCATGCGCGCACCTGACCTGCAACGTTCAATCTTCGATGGCAGCCTTGCGGGTGTTAATGCGACGAATCGTTTCCGGGTCGAATTTGGGACGACGGTCATAGGTGTACAGTCCGTTCACTTCCTGTTCCACATCGTATAGCTGGGTATAACAAAAACCAAACATCTTTGGATGGTCCAGCAGGACATTGGTTAGTCCCTCATAACGTGCAATGAAAGCTTCTTCGGATTGTGGTCTGTCCCCGTAGCCCCAAGCTTTCTCATCTTGCTGATCCGGATTCCACCAGATACCGCCATACTCACTAATAAAATAAGGCTGCCCTTCATACGTCTGCCGCTCCGGAAACGTATTGAATACTTCCCCGCCGCTTTTCATCGGTTCATATCTGGCCCGGAACGTTTCCGGGTTCTGATCATAGTCATGCAAATCGAAGATATCTGTCACCACATGAAAGTTGCCGCTGGTGTCAATGACAGGACGAGTCGGGTCCATACGTTTAGTCATCTCATAGACAACGCGGAGCACATCGTTATCCTGCCGGGTTCCATCGCGATCCCACGTTTCATTGAACGGACACCAGCCGATAAGCGATGGATGATTGAAGTCACGTTCCATGCCTTCCATCCATTCCGGCAGGAACCGTGCGAGACTTTCGGTTGTTGTAATATCCTGTCCCCAGTTGGCGTGTTCTCCCCATACCAGGTAACCAAGCTGATCAGCCCAATACAGGAAACGCGGTTCAAACATCTTTTCGTGCAGTCTCGCTCCATTAAAGCCAAGTCCCATGGAGATCTCGATGTCTTTGCGCAGATCATCGTCGCTGGGTGCCGTGTAGATCCCATCCGGGTAAAAGCCCTGATCCAGCACGAGCCGCTGAAAAACAGATTTCTCATTGATGCGAAAAGCCATGCCATCCAACCTCACTGTCCGCAGTCCGAAATATGAGTCAACCGTATCGCTGGTCTGATTCTGCCCATGCAGCTTCAGTTCCAAGTCATACAGTTTGGCGTTCCCCGGCTCCCATAAGTGGATTTCGGATAATGGAATAGTAAGCTTCACAGCAGGTCCATGAAGAACCACTGTTGCGGACCCTACATCCTGGCCGTCAAAGCGGGCAATTGCAGCCAGCTCCCCTCCAGCAGCGTTACCGCATATTTTCAGGTCCAGGTGCACACAAGCATTATCCGGATCAGCGGCGACTTTCATGTCAGAGAGATACACCTCTGGCACCTGCTCCAGCCACACCGTTTGCCAGATGCCGGTCGTCCGCGTGTAATCACAGCCATGCGAGTGGAATCGTTCGCTCTGTTTCCCTCGCGGCTGAAGTCCAGAACGCACATCGTCTTCGGCATAGACCGTGACCACATTCGCCCCTGGCGAAACATGGGATGTGATGTCCAAATGGAATGGCGAATAGCCTCCCCGATGCCTGCCAGCGGCTTTTCCGTTGACCCAGATCTCGGCTTCGTAATCAACAGCGCCAAAATGAAGCAAAATGCGTCCATTCATCCAAGTTTCCGGGATCGAGAATTCCCGTTTGTACCATACTGCCGCCATAAAATCGGTATAGGCCACTCCGGACAGCTTACTCTCTGGACAAAACGGAACAGTGATTGTTCCTGAGAGGGCATGCTCGGACTGCTCATAACCGCGTTCTTTCCCACTTTTGCCATGATCCATTTCGAACTGCCAAGTTCCGTTCAGATTGATCCAATTACTTCGTACCCATTGAGGCCGGGGATACTCAGGGCGTGGGATTGGTTTCAACTTTTGTTCATTCATCTGCAAATCACTCCTATTAACCTTTGATTGAACCGATGTATACCATCAGTATTGGAATGGTGGACACAACAATGGTGCAATATTTGTTCTGTATTTGAATCAAAGTATAATTACACAATAATTAGATGTCAACGTTTTCAATTTATTTTCTTGTAATAAAATATATCTAATATTCCTGCTTTTTTCCCTTCAAACAGCATGGGAAAGTTGATTACATCACTGATAAACACCGTCGAACCGCTGTTAATGCGCGATATAATCCTATTCAAAGCTAACATGAACATAGCCTTCTTCATCTCATGACAACATACATTTTCACCGTAGCGTTTATCTATTCCCTCTTTAATTACAAAATAATTGTAACTATAGGCATACTCATCCACTATTCTCGAGTCTTATGTCTTACTCTCCCGATGGAACTTGGAGCGCATGATCATCGCTGAAAGGTATACCAAAATCAGGTGTTCCATCCCTGTTCCATTCAAATTTTTGAATGCGCGTTGCCCTTAAACCGGTATCTGCACCCGCCGCAGGAAGGGCATGAAATACGATCCAATCCTCCATACCATCCGGTGACGTTGTGAAGCTATTGTGTCCTGTGGCATATACTCCATTTTCCACACTTTTCCGAAAAACGGGCTGCGGGGACTTGGTCCATGATGAAGTCAGCATCGGATCATCCTCTTCATTCATGGTCAACATACCAAGTGCATAATCTTCTGACCAGGTTGTGCTGGCCGAGAAAATCAGAAAAACCCGTCCATTGCGATGCAGCGTAACCGGACCTTCATTAATGGCCATTCCGCCTTGCTTTTCCCACGAAAAGGTTGGAGCCGTTAACAGCACATGGTCGCCTGTCAGAGAGTAAGGGTTAGACATCCGCATAATATAGATCGCTGATCCATAGTCCGGAAAATGACCGTAGCCTGCGTACAGAAAATAGAGCTGACCATCCAGTTTCAGCACGGTACCATCCAAACCAGGGACAGGAGTGTCCAGAGCCCCCTTCCATACCCACTCGCCATCCAGTGGATTCGGGCTTTCATTCTCCAGCACGCAAATCCGCCGTGAATCGTCCCCTCCCCCATCATTGGCCGTAAAGTATATGTACCATTTCCCATTCAAAAAATGGATTTCCGGTGCCCACAAATGATGGCTGTAACGCCCTCCAGGTTCCGGTGACCAAATGATTTTCCGAGTCCCTTCATTAATTTGCGATAATCGAGGGGACTGAATAAGCTCCAGATAATTAGAGCGTGTGCGCATAAAATAATAATTGCCATCGGAGTGCCTATAGACCCAAGGGTCTGCGGACTGCAACGCCACCGGGTTACAAAATGTACTGGTTGTCATTTCTTATCTCTCCCTTCATGTCATGCTATTTTCTATTATCTGGCAGGATTGGTTTGCGGACAATTGTGAAAACGCTTTAATTTGGTTGTAAAAAAAGACAACCTTCAAGCGATTTCGTCGGTCGAAAAAAAACGCCCTCAAGACGGTTTTTCCTATTGGAGCTTTACTGAATGTTCTGCATCCGCCATTCGAGTGGGGTAACTCCTACAGATCTGACAAAATAATCATAAAATCGGCTGGACGAGGTGAACCCTACTTCCGAAGATATCCTTTCAACCGCTTTGTTGGTTTGTTGTAACAGTCGTTTGGCTTCCATTAAACGAAGATTGATAATGTACTGCTTTGGAGAAACCCCCACCGTTTCTGTGAATTTCTTTCGCAGATTGCTCTCCGACAGAAAGTGTCGGGAGGCCAATTCACTAACCGTAATCGGCGTGTAGTAAGACGAATGGATCTCTTTCAGTACTTCCTGAATGATGCCTTGAACCGTTGGATCTTTAACAGCATGAGAAGCATTGACTGAGCAATTCCGCTGGAACAGTAGCAGTGCAGTCTCCAGCGCTAGACGGATTAAATGACTGGAGTCAATACTCTGCTTGTCTTCGGAACGCCATTCCTTTTCTAATTCGGACAAACTGATATCTGCCCAGCGAAGACTGTCTTGATTGAGATGGGCAAGCTGAATGCGATTCCTCTGATGCTCCTGCCCATGGAAGAGATATCGACAATGCACGGGCAAGGAGTCATGGTAATAATGTACGGAAATGCCCTGCCATGGCTCGGTACAGACATAACCGTGATACAGCTCTGGCGGGATCATAATGAGGTCACCTGCAACCACTTTGACATTCTGCTCTGGTGAACTATAATACCCTTCTCCATCCAGTATAAGTGTCAATTCATCATAGGCATGTGAATGGGATTTGAATAAACCTTCACCCTGCTCCAGATGAAACAAGTTCGGTTTAAAACGCTCGATACTCACGATAAATGAAGTATCGTTATTTGGCATATCTCGCATCCTTATCACCCGCATTCATGGTATACCTTACCTGCATAATAATGTTCTGTTCATGGTCCCCGAACTCATTGCCAAACAGGTTCATGCCTCCCTGATGCCTGGCATCCGGATGGATTCCAATGCGTAATCTTAACTTGGGTTTATCCTCAAGATGAAGATCTGACAGGGACACATCCGAAATTTTCTCCTTGTCCAGCATGGTCTGGTTGCTGTCCACACGCCATTTTTTGAGAATACCGTATTGAGTGGAACCATCAGACCACCATACCGGATTCAGTTTACCACGACGGTCGCCCAAATCTCCGGGACTAGTCCACATCCCGATCTCAGTACCATTCACCCAAACGGAAATATCCGAGGGCCAATCATTGTTATAGGTCGCTACTTCAGAACAGATTTCCATGGACAATTCCAAAGCTTCAATCGTTGCACCTTGCGGAATATCCATAGGAAGTAAATATTCCAAATACCCTTTTGCCAACCAGATGATTTGAGCATCAATATGCTTGGGATGATAGAAGCTTGCCGGGTCGTCTTCCTTCAAAATCATATCCTCCGTACTCGCCATGCCGCATGTCGGCGCTACTTCACAGTCGCTGTAATGCCCTATCGGCATCTGCACTTCATAGATATTGGTATCCCGTGCGGGAAAGGAATTCACCCGATTAAGGGCAATATGAATATCATCATAATTGCGGCTGCAAACCTTCATGGCCCCGCGAGAGGCCGGGAGCATCTCCGTATGTATTAAATGGGCTGCCTCCAGCACTTTAATATGGTTGGCTACCGTTGAGACCGGCAGGTTAAGTGCTTCTGCAATTTCAATAATGTTTAATTTGTTGGAATTAAGAAGCTGGAGAATGTCTATCCGGGAACGAGTCGACAAAGCGTGGGTTACAGTTACCAGTTTTTCCGGGTCATTAAAGCTGAGTTCCAGCACGTGTTTGCTCTCCTTTGGAAAATATTAATTTAAAATAATTCTACTGAATAAGAGGAATAAACACAATGTTGCCATGCTTAATCACGCTTCCGAATGAAATCATTTGAGAACATTTTCCACGTAATCTTTCTTATGGTAAAGGCAATGAATAGAAGTAATCTGCATTTCTTGCGAAAGGAAGGATATACGTGATAAGCGAAATCAATAGCTGGATCAGACATATTGCTTCTAACTATATATTGATTATTGCGGCTGCTGTTATGTTCTTCGCAATTAAGGCTGTAATTGGATTCTATACCTACAAGCATTACAACAAACAATTGGACCATCTTCACCATAAAATCGATCTGCTCATCAAGGAACAACAGCTTCTCGCTCAGCGGTTTTCCGTCCCTAACACAAACCAAGATATGACGCAAAAAGAAGACCACTTCGAGCATTCATCGCAAACGCCTCTAATGTGATCTTCTCATATGATATTTATGTTTACTCTTGTAAGTCACTCTTTACTCTGTTACGTAAACAGCTTTTTTGTCATACGTATGATCATTTGCCAGCTTAAGCATAAATTCAGCCAAATGACTTCGGGACAGCTTCAGCTTGCGTGAGTTATCCCCATGAATCTCTGCCTCATGAATATAGTTTCCATTGTAAACATCTGATGTAAGAACCGGAGGTTGAATCAAAACCCAATTGAGCTTGCTGCTGGTGATGATTGCATCCTTTTCCCGGTGATCGCGAAGCAAGTTGGTCATGAATGTTGGGATGATGTACTTGTATAAAAAGCCCAGTTTCCCTGCGTCTGGATGAACACCGATAAAGGATACGTGAATGAGTTTCCCGGTATCGTTATTCTCCGCTGCCCGCACGATGTTCTTCATGGCATCAATCAAAGGCAAGTCCCTTTTAAACATTCCTTTGGCACCCAACACTGAAAAAACAGCATCATATTTCTCCTTGCTCAGCACATCGTTGATATCCGAATAACGTGTTGCCTCACCCTTCTCTACGTTCAGATTACGATGTGACACACTAATCTTGGATGGATTTCTAACAAATGCAGTAACTGTATGGCCTGCTTCCAGTGCTCGTAACATCAGCTCATTTCCTGTTCTTCCGGTTGCTCCAAAAATAATGATATTCATATACTCACTCTCCTTCGGACGATTCGTCCTGAAATTCATGAAGAAATGCTTCAATATTGCCAAAAAGTTTCCTAAGCTTCGAGAAATCACTTCTCGTAATATCCAGAAAATAAAAATTCATGGTGCCTTCCCGACTCACTTCAATGAGATTTGCATCTTTTAATATCTTCAGGTGATGGGAGACCGCTGGACGAGATAAATTGGTCTGTTTGGCCAGGTCCCCCACACGGATTCCCCGATCACTATCTATTTCACTCTGAATTAATGCCATAATAATGGACTGACGTGTCTGATCTCCAATAGCAACCAGTGCTTGTTGACAATCATTAAATTCACTTGCCAATCTTTTCATGCGATCCTGTTTAGCCATGAACCTTCCCCTCTGTCGAATGGTTTAATTCTATGAACCATCCTAGCACAAAAAACAATGAAATATTCATTGGGAAAGATAATCGAGACGAATGAATGAAGGCTCCCCTTATTCAACATGAGAACAACTGGTCGGCATTTCAGAAAATAACCTGAACGTTTTAAAAGCCGTAGATCGGATGCTGTAAGCATCAAATCTACGGCTTTTGTTATTTGGACTATATGATAGTTATCTTCTTCTTAATGAACAATCTTCACAGGCAAGTATGTCAGAGACTGGCCTGGAGCCGAGACGGTCAGGTTGTTTTCCAACTCAAATGATTCAACCGATTCGATGGAAGGCACTCTTTCTACAAATGCAGTCAAAGCAACACTCAATTCCATTCTCGCCAGTGGAGCACCCAGACAGAAATGTGGACCATTGCCAAAGGTAAGGTGTTTTTTGTTATTGGGACGGTGAATGTTCAAATCGAATGGATTTTCAAATATTTTTTCATCCATATTCGCCGCACTCATCCAGGAAATAACGACATCCCCTTTTTTCAATTCAACACCCAACAGATTATTATCCTTCTTCACGGTCCGGTGCCGCTTGGCATTATGGAAGCGATAACGAAGCATCTCTTCTACCGCAAGTGGGATCAACTCAGGGTTCCCTCGTAATTGAACATACAAGTTGGGCTCATCATAGAGAAAAGAATAAAATGTACTGGAAACCATGTGACTGGTGGTTTCGATACCAGCCCCCAGCAGGAGCATTGTGGTTCGAACAACCTCATCATCGGAAAACTTATCGCCATCCACATCCACTTTCAACAGGTCTGTAATGATATCGTCGCCAGGCTGAGTCCGTTTCTGAACGACAATGGGATAAAGGAACTGATAATACTCTTGTGCTGCGACTTGCTTTTTCAGTTCCATTTCCTCTGCATTTTCTCTATTGGCGGGTTGAAACAGAATATCTACCCAGCTTTTGAAGCGGTGGCTGTCCGTCAGCGGTATGCCCAACAAATCTGCCATAACCATGGAAGGCAATGGCGCTGCCAGGGCTTGCACGATGTCGATCGTTGTATTAAGTTCAATATCCTCCACCAGCTGCTTCGCAATGTTCCGAATCCGCGGCTCCCAGTTTTTCAGGCTGCGGGGTGTAAAAGCAGCAGAGAGCAACGAACGGCTTTTTTGATGACGCGGTGGATCTATGCTCGAAATATTCATTTTGTCCGGCGGTGTGCCTTCCTTGTTTTTCGCCCCAACTGCAATGGTTGTTCTTAAGCCTTCGGATGAAAAATATTCATGATTGCTTAGTACCTGCTTAACATCGTCATATCTGAATACATTCCAGGTATCCGTATCCTCATGATAGTAAACAGGTTTTTCCGACAACATTTTCCGAAACCAGTGAAGTGGAAAAAACTCTTCCGATCTGGACTGAAAATTGGTTATATCGTGAACTCGAATCACTTCTTTGTACATCCAAACACCGCCTTAAAACTATTTTTATTCAGTGCAAAGAGGGATTTCTTCCATGTCCTTTGATAATCATGCCACGGCGTCACTCCAGTTCTTCGGTTCCTTTTCATTCCTCCTTTGGTTGGCACATGAATTGACAGTTCAGCGCACAACAATTTTATACCAACCGTATATTATTTGGAATGAAACTTTTGAACTATATTCATATTTTGGATATTTTAAGGTGTGTTTTTATACTAATAGTATATTTATGACGAAAATTAAGTTCTTAACGGTTATAATACAGGATTACAGATAGGTAAGCATGAACATGTCTAAACCTAAAACGTGGACCATATGGTTTACTATGGTATGCTTGAACACTAGGCCATTCTTTGTACATCGGGGTTTCGTTCGGGAGGGATACAGTGAATTGGATACGTCCAGTGAATAGAGGAGAATCTGTCTTTAAAGTTAAAAATAATCGCATTATCTACTTTGCAAAATTATCTATTCCACTAAATGCCCTTATCGCAGTTGGAAAAATACTCTTAGGGATTTTTACGCTCTCCTTCTTTTTATGCATTAACGCCTTTTATAATATCGGCATCGCTGTTGCCAAGTATTACGCAGCAAAAGCACATGAGGACTCGAATCTTGATGATTCCAGCCCGGAGGAAATCCTAAAAAAACAATACGCTGCATACCGATTTATAGGTAATATTGTGCTCGCTTCAAGTGCGGTGTACATCATTTATTGCAGTAAATTATTATTTGTTACAGGCAGCAGAACACATTATCCTCATTATGTCGCCTTCATCATAGCTGCCGTTACTTTTACCGAAATCGCGGTTTCTTTAGGTGGTGCCATTATGGCGAGACGAAATAATGAACCGGTCATTGAAGCCATCAAACTGACGAACTTCTCTTCATCATTGATCTCACTTTCATTAACACAAACTGCGATCATGTCATTTTCATTCAAAGGGGATCCCACCTTTTACAATGGAATGTCAGGCATCATTTTTGGTGCCCTGGCAGCACTCATCGGGCTGTATATGATATTACGAACTCCGATAGGAGAGTAGCCCATTAAATTCTTGAAAAACATCTGCGTATGGTTGATTCTGACAATAGCTAGATGTTTTTTTTCTTTATATCAAATCATTGTAAGAATAAGCGCGAATTAAAGAGAACTGTTTGGCTAGAAAATGAGGTGCATAAGGCATGTCATTGCGAAGCCAGGATACAATGGTCCCAATCAGGGCTGAAGAACTGTACCAGATGGCGATCTCCTTATGGATACCTGCTTGTTCAAGTGTGCTTCCCAGCTCCAAACTTTCAATCTTGGCTGAAACGAGTTTCGTTAGCAATTTCAATAGTCTCTCCGTAAAAATGGGTGTTCGTCTGGACGCGAGAACGACGCGATAGAATTTGGAGTGATCAGCAAAGTGTTCAAGCAATTTCACTAGTACTGGCCAACCATCATCTTTGGCAGCATACTCAAATTGAGGTGCATGTTCATCCACAATCCGTTCAATGTGCTCAATCATCTCATCCGCCATTTTCTCCATCATGTCTGTGATATCCCGATAATGCAGATAGAAGGTCACGCGGTTGATCGTCGCTCGTTCTGCAATCCGATTGACGGATAGTTTCTCGATGTCCATTTCCTGTAAAAGATCTACAAAAGCATCACGAATCAACTGTCTTGTACGAAGTATACGAGGATCTGTAGCAGACTTCTTTTCGTTCTTCATGCAAATCACTCCTCAAATTTTAAAAATTACAATTTTAAATGATCAGTCGTTTATTTCCGAATTAGACGACATATTTTATTTTTTCGTAAAATAAGCAACGAAAATACCCAAAATCGTAAATTGTAATCTCCGGGAATATGTATATAATTCAATAAATACAATGTAAACTATACAACACGTTGTAAATTTAGTCACGTGTGGATTGAAAGGATGGAATGGATTGAGTCAGGCTAGATTAAAAGAAAAAGATGACGTAAAAAAGGGCCCCATACTGTTTGTTATGATTTTGGGTGCATTTCTTGCCACATTGAACCAAACCGTTATGAGCGTGGCAACTCCGGAGCTGATGGGGGATTTTAATATCTCAGCAGCAACAGCCCAATGGTTTACGACAGGCTACATGCTGGTGAATGGTGTACTCATTCCTATCACGGCCTATTTCATGCAACGCTTTTCGACACGGCAATTATTTCAAGCTTCGATGTTTATTTTCCTCATCGGTACGATTATATCTGCCCTTGCGAGTAATTTCGGTACATTGTTGACAGGACGTATGGTTCAAGCAGCTGGTGCTGGTATTATCATGCCATTGTTGATGCATGTCATTCTAACCCTGTTCTCTCCTGAGAAAAGGGGCGCCGCGATGGGCATGGTCGGTTTTGCCATCATTTTCGCTCCAGCGATTGGGCCGACACTTGCTGGATATATTCTTGAGAACTACACATGGCAAACGATGTTTTACGGGATGATCCCACTAACTGTTATTGTTATTGGTTTTGCGTTTGTATATCTCAAAAATGTATCGGAACGAATCAAACTCAAGTTCGACACACTCAGCGTGTTGCTGTCCACGATTGGATTCGGTGCATTGCTGTACGGCTTCAGTCGGGCGGGAAGTCTGGGATGGTCAAGCGCTGAAGTAATCATATGCCTTGTAGCAGGAGTAGTTGCTCTTGGACTGTTCACATGGAGACAGCTCGCGTCTACAAATCCGCTGCTCGATCTGCGTGCTTTCAAGTATAATATGTTCTCACTGACCACGGTCATTAATATCGCGATCACGATGATCATGTATGCTGATATGATGTTGCTTCCTTTATACCTCCAAAATGCACGGGGTTACACTGCATTGGAGTCCGGATTATTATTGCTTCCAGGGGCACTTGTCATGGGCTTCCTGATGCCAATAACAGGTAGATTGTTTGACCGGTTTGGTGCAAAATGGCTGGCGATTATCGGGATGGTTATCACGATCGTAACCACCATTGGTTTCATTGATCTATCGGATTCTACCAGTTATACTTACCTGGTATTAATGTCAACAGGTCGCCGAATTGGTATGGCCTTGCTCATGATGCCTATCCAAACGGCAGGTTTGAATCAACTGCCTCCAAGACTTGGGCCACACGGTACAGCGATATCCAACACCGTGAGACAAGTAGCTGGCGCTGTGGGTACTTCATTGCTCGTAAGTGTAATGACTAGTCGCACAACGGCACATGTACAGGATATGGTGGCAACGGGTGCAGCCAAAGGCTTAACCCAGCAGCAGTTGGGAATGGAATCCATGATCCAGGGAATTAATGATGCTTATGTAGTCATTATCGGTATTGCCGTTCTCGGATTGCTACTTTCCTTCTTCATCAAACGTACCAAACAAGCGACGGAGGAAGACTCCAAGCAGCCTGTAAGACAAAAAGTCTCGATGAATACAAATTAAGAACAACATTTACATGAATTACTTCATGTAGAGCCTATCGTATCTTATATAAAAGCGGCAGATTAGGACCCTAAGCTTTACGTCCAATCTGCCGCTTTTTTTGTGTATTACAAATAAACAGAAGCCTCTCCACTTCAGGGATAAACGCTGTGTTAAGGTGTGCTCTATTTCGTGCTATCCATCGGACCCTGTCTGATTTGTTCGAGATATAAGCTACAATCTTTGACAATCATACTAGCTTCGCAGTTCAGAGAAGACAATTCAAATTCCGTTTGAAACGCTTGCAGCGTTACTTCCAACATGGAAATATTGATCTCTTTCTGCTCGACTAAAGCAAGCAGCCCTTTGGTCAGTTCTTTCGCTTTCATAGACGCTTCCGAGTGGAGAATGGAATGACTGAATTTCTGAAGACTCGCAATCAGGTTGTTTTTATCCAGTGCAATTTCTTTGGAACCAGGAGCGATCACCAACAGACTTGGAAAATCAATAATATGCTCTTGTCTTTCCAGCATGGAACGAAGCAAAATTTCAATGTAAATCAGGATTTTGGGTACAAGATGCTTCCAATTCGGCTGGGCAAGTTGGAAGTTTCTCCACATATTCGAGATTTGATGTATCATGCCAAAACCAAAAATAGCCCCTTCATAAGCAAAGGGTTTCAATTCTTCACCAAATACCTGAACCAGTCGGTCAGATAACCAATTTAACTGCATACGAGTCAAGTTCTCCAGATTGCATTCTCCAGAGTAGAAGCCTGTCCAGAATAGCTCCACAACAAGCTTTTTTTCCGGCAAAATCATCGGAACCATAATTTGATCTACCAGTAAGTCAAAATCGGATGCATAGCTTCGGCTCTCCAAATCTTTGCGAATCATCATATCTTCCTCTACACGCTGCTCTAGAATGGCAAGAATACAATCATCCTTGGAACCAAAGAATTTATAAAATGTTCCTTTGGACACACCTGACTCGTCTAGGATCATTTGAATGGAGGTGTTGGTTACTCCATGTTTCTCAAAGAGCACAAGTGCTGAGTCCAATAACATTTGTTTCCGTTTATTCATAAGCTCCCCCTGGATGATTTGAGCGGTTCACTTCAAGACATCTAATAATCTACTGCAAATCCACTGCAAACATCACATGTTCTTTCCAAATCCCCTTGATTTTAATATTCTGGCGATCTGTTTCCTGGAAGCCCGCTTTACGCAACACTCGAATTGATCCGGCATTGTCGGGAAGTGCACCTGCCTCCACTCGTTTTATTCCCGCTTCATTCATGGCGAAATCCAGGGCTAGCCGAAGGGCTTCACTCATGTATCCCTTGCCATTCTGTACCTGATCCAGCACATAACCGACAATCCATTTGGCTGTGGAATCCAGTTCAAGTTCGAACAGAGAAATCTCTCCAATGAGCTCATGTGTATGGTTCAGGAAGATCCCGAAAGAGTATCGTTTCCCTTCTTCCCTGGCCTTGCTCCAACCTTCGAGAAGTGCAACTTGACCCTCCAGTGTATAGAATGTCTCCGATCGTTCACTTGCCGATATCTCTTCGAAAACAGCCCGGTTCCGGATCTGCAAATCCAGCAGTGTCGGCGCGTCCTCCACATTCAAAAATCGTAAATAGATACGTTCCTCACGATTGTCCATCTGTATGTTCATCCTTATCTCTGGTTGTAGTAGATTGCATTCATCAGAAGTACGAGAGTTGCCGTTTATACGCCATATCCCAGAACAGATATTCAAATTCAACACTTCTTCTGAATATGTCTTCTATGGCCTCCAGCTCCTGCTCGGTTTTATGTTCACATAATGCATCAAGTGTATCATAGAACCATTCGAATGAGTCGCGGAATTCATCACTTGCATAATTTTCGATCCAAGTCTGATAGAAATTGCCCTCTAATGAATCTCGATATTGTTCTTTTAATCTTGTGGCATAGTCGTAATACGTCCATGCACAAGGGAAAATGACGGCGATGATTTCGGCTACCCCACCTGTTTGTGCAACACTCATCATATTCGACGTATACGCCTTGTTGTATAGTGATGGTTTGACAGCATGATTTCCATCCAGTGTAATCCCAAATCCATTCATATAATTTCGATGCAAATCCATTTCTTCGTACAGAATAGCGTGTTGAATCACCGTAAAGTTCGTCATCAGTTTTTCATCTGTCGCCTTCACCGCACCCATGGCAAAAATCTTCGCATATTCAATCAGATATGTATAGTCCTGAAGAAGATAAAACTTAAACGCTTCCTGATCCAATGTGCCTTTTCCCATCTCGTGTAAAAAAGGATGGTTGTATCCATCTTCCCATACGGCTCTGGACTTGTCTTTTAACGTTCTCGAAAATGACATGATCATTTCTCCTTTTATTAAAATCATAATGTCCCGCTTCACATCCAGCTATCGCGTTCTGTCGTACAAAATGCAGACCAAAAAGCCCTTGACCTATTTTCGGCAAGGGCAAAATAACATGAGTACATGTCATTTGCTCCCTACGTCAGTCTTAACTAACAGGTTCAAAGGGTCAGGTTTTAACCTTCTCAACTGCGAACAGTCCCCCTGCAAATAGCTCAGGCTTATTACAACATGTGTTTTTCCAAATGTCAATCCATTCCTATTAATCTTCAAGTTCTGCTAAATCTTCTTGCAAGTTCTTAAGTCGGGTCCGGATATCCTTAATTATACTTTGTAATTTGTTTAATTCATCGACCCATTTTTGCTCATTAGAGACGTTCGTTGCTGAAGTTGAATGATGCCCGGGAGACGTCCTTAACTGATCTAAATCCGATTCGTATGTCCGCCGCTTTTCCTCAGCTTTTGCCAATTCCTCTTCTTCGATGGCAATCTGGTGCTCCAGATAGATGATGTCTGAGGAGTAGCCGTGGGTTAAGCGCTGTGAATACGTCATAGTTCACCTCATTTCTGATCATCCATTGCTTTTCCAAGGTCATATGGCTGAATATCGATATCCAAATCCATACCCAGAGCCAATTTGGCAAGTTGACTTCCAATAAAAGGCCCCATCGTTAGACCAGACGCTCCAAGCCCGTTGGCTGTGATCAAACCATTCCAACCTGGAACAGCACCCATTACTGGAAGAAAACCTGGTGTAAATGGACGAAATCCTACTCTTACTTCCTGAAACGTGCTATCAGCTAAACCGGGAGCCAGTTCCAATCCTTTATTCAAAATTTCCTGCATTCCGCCTGCGGTTACTCTTGTATCGTATCCTTCAGTATCATTTTCGTGAGTCGCTCCGATCACAATCTTCTGTTGATCAAAGGCTAACAGATATTGATCCGAAGGAGGCATGACAACAGGCCAGTTCCCAGTGTCCTCTCGATCGTGAACCTGCAAGTGCATAATTTGCGCCTTCTGATAATGAACCTTAAAATCAATGCCCAAGGGCTTCAACAGTTCATTAGCCCAAGCGCCGGCACACACAATAACCTCGTCAGCCGATATGACTTTACCTTCAACAACCACTCCAGTTACTCGGTCCGATTCATATTGAAGTGTCGCGTCCCCATTCATCAGGACCGCCCCATTTCGCTGAGCCGATCGAATTAAAGCATCACGCAGCGCGCGTCCATCGATACGCGCAGCTCCGCTGATGTAGACTGACTGAAAGTTCTCCTCCAGAAGAGGAAAACGCTCATGGGTTTCTTTTGCATCCAGACGGGTAATATCGGCAATCTCCGGCGCATTTTCTTTACGAAGTTGTGCCCGCTCCTGCATCTTGTTAATTTTCTCCACATCCGTATGGATACTAAGAGCGCCAACTTGAGCATAACCTGTTTCCGTTTCCCCTTCACTCTTGAGTTCTTCAATCAACCCGGGATAAAAACGTGCACCTGCCTTGGCAAGCTGATACCAATCCTGATTACGGCGCTGAGATAACCATGGACAAATAATCCCGGCAGCAGCATCCGTAGCCTGTCCCCGATCTTTCCGGTCTATAATAAGAACTTCCGCACCCCGTTTTGCCAATTGATACGCTGTGGAAGCCCCAAGAATTCCTGATCCTACGACGATGACTTTCTTCATGACTGCATCCCTTTCCTAAATCACTGTAACCATTATAACGCATACTGCTTCGTCTGATAATGGTACGGCATCGACATTATGATACATGTTCCTAAAAGGTTTTCGATAAAATGTTATTTATGTAATATAATTCAAATCAGGTTTCTTTTAACGCTGTATCCACGCCATTTACGCACACGACCTTTAACGAAATGAGGAATAACACAACGATGCCGAAACCTAGTATGGGGAATTCACTGGATCCCGATATGCCGCTTATGATTACAGGTCAAAACCAGCTGACCGTAGATGAATTAATGAATTGGAACGGCCATTCGCGGGATTACAGTATTGTGCAGTGTATCGGGGGAACAGGGAAAATCGCAGCCCAAAATCATGAGTTTTCAATTCGAAAAGGAACAGCTCTTATTATGTTTCCGGAGGTGACATATCGTTACGACAATCTGAGTGATTCATTGTTGTTCGATTGTCTGTCTTTTAATGGCTATTTATTGCCACGGTTTCTGCATACCTTGCAAATCGGGGAGCTGCGCGCCTTCAAGCCGGATGGAATGCTTCATATCCTGCTGCATGAAATAACGTTGGCGCTACAGTCCCGGCACAAGGATCAGATCTGGCACGTATCCGCATTGCTGTACATGCTTCTGGTCAGGTTAACGATTGATGGCGATCGTTATGGTGCTTATGAACGTTCGGATGCCCGATTAAAGCTGGGCGGACTGGTTACTTTTATCAAGCAAAATTATGATCAGGATATCTCGCTCTCCATGCTGGCTCAGCAAATGGACGTCACCGAACAGCATCTAAATCGGATATTCAAAAAGGAATTCCAAATGACTCCGCTTGATTATCTGACACGATATCGGTTATTGAAGGCCAAGGAAATGCTCGTCCATAACGCTGGAATAACGGCCCACGAGATTGCTCGGGCTGTCGGTTTCAACAGCGCCAGTTATTTTGGATCCGTTTTCAAAAAATATGAAGGGATCTCTCCTATTGAGTTACGCAAGCAATACCAGGGTTAAAGAATTTCCATCGTGATCTCTGCCAGCGAGGTTAACCGCAGATCATACTTCGAGAATTCCAGATTACGCGTTACCTCGTTAGGCACAATGACACAGCGAATCCCCGCGGCTTTGGCTGCCTTCAGTCCATTCGGTGAGTCTTCGAACACAACCGCTTCGGACGCCCCGATCCCGAGACTCTCCAGGGCAAGCAGATACAATTCCGGGTCCGGTTTGACCCGCTTGACGTCCTCTGCTGTATGAATGACATCAAATAGTTCGAAAATGCCGAGTGTCCGCAAATAACCATGAACCCAATCCCGGGTAGAACTGGAAGCAACGGCAAGCCCAATCCCTTTTTTACGGGCAGACTGGAGCAGCTCATGCACGCCTGGAAGAATGGCTGCCTGCCCCAGATATGCTTCATATTTCTGTTCAGAGAGCAACTTGATATGATCATGATCGATCGGTTTTTGCAACGCTTGCTCCAGATATAGAAAAGGATGAAATTCTTCAAACGATGTCCCTACATTTTTCGACCAAAGCTCCAGGCCAAGTTCAAGTCCATGCTCTTTATAAATATCGCGAAAAGCATAGAACCAAGGTGTCTCCGTGTCCACAATAAGTCCATCAAAATCCAAAATAAAAGCTTTTACCATTCCGCTTTTCTCCCTCCAATGATCAGCCGATTGGCAGGGAGATGGGCTTAGAAGCGTGCAGTCACGTCCGGACGGGTAACATTCATCGACAAAAAGTGACAGGTGCATCCCGTTCCGGCTGGTGACTGTCCAACAACTCCAGCCCGGATCTCCCCCTCTATCGGCATGCCGAAATATCTAATTAATTTCCATTCCACCCCATCGGGTGAATAAAAGAATGAAATGCAGTCCTCCACTTTGCGTATGCGCAGATAAGGATTGGTTACGGGAACTTCAACCGAATTACAATCGTCGGATGAACCTTCCTTTGTTACTACCGACACAATGGTCGCCGCTTTTCCATCATACTCAAAACAAAGTTTGCACCAGTTTCGCTCATCCGCCATCACCATCAAACATCCGGAATCATACTGATGTTGCATGTCCACGGTTAGCTGGGTCGTCATTTCAAAATCGTTAGGCACCGGCATCGACAGAAATGGCGCGGTTGCACGGATATGCTTACCCGCTGGATCTTGAAAAAAGTCCGTATCAGCCTGAGCTTCTACAATTAGAACTCCTTGATCGGTATAAGACCAGCTCTTCGGCTCATTAATCCAGTTCATTTGGTTTCTTGTTTCTGTTGCAAATACGTTTGTCATTGCTATGCCTCCCAGGTTCATTTTCTGTATTATATATTCGTTTCATATACAGAAAACCCCTTCTCCTACATATTTTTGTAAGTACTGATTGCCTGGGAGTGTTTCCGGGGATCAGGGAGGAATAACATGATGACCATGAGTACGATATAAAGTACAAGAATGACACTGAATAACAGCACGGGGTTATAGTGATACAGCAGCCCTGTCAGGTAACCTGATGGAATCGCTGTTAACGTCATAACGGTCTGCACAGCCGAGAACATATCTGCTTTTTCATGTGTACCCAATCGGTTCATAAGCAGTGAATCCCGATACGTTTGCAAGATGAAATTGCCTGCCGCAAGTATAATTAGAGTCAGAAATAACATGGCCATATTCCCCGCAGGTATCAACAGAAAAAGTATTGCACCCACTGTACTCAGAATGATCGAGAAACTGACATACGTTTCTTCTGAACGCCGTTTCAGACGCGGGATAATGACTAAATACAAGAGCATGACGGTTACTGCGGTGACGACCGGGATAAATGAAATAATCTGATCATTGAATTTTAACTGTTCCTTGAAAAAAATCACCTGAAAAAAGTTCAGCTGCAGGATCAGATTGGAAAGCACCGTGATGAGAATAATCGGTAAAAGCCTCCGTTTGTAGAACGATTTGCCGAAAAGTCGCAGACTGGAAGCCAGACTCTGAATCACCCGGGTCTGGCTATGCATTCCCATAAGTTCCTTCCCTACTGCGGTCTCATCCGTATATCGGTTGCGAATGAAGAACATGACGGTCATGAGGATGCCACCGACAAAATAAATACTGGCTAGTGTTGGCACAATGCCAAAATCGGCAATCACTACCCCGGCGATCGGTGTAAGTACTCCAGCACCAGTAATGATCATGTTAAGAATGGCGAATACCTTGGAGCGCTTGTGTTCCTCAACATCCTCGATAATGAGACAGTTGAAGGAAACTGTCACAAATTTGGAGGTTGCATTCAACAGGTAAGCGATCAAAAACAACCAAAAATTCTGGGAAAACGCCCAGATGAACATGGGAACACTCCAGGCTATCAGATCAAAAATCAGTGTTGTTCGCTTGCGACCAAGCTTATTCGTGATTGAACCCGCAAATAACTGAAATATAAAGGCAAAGTAAAGATTCACCGAATTGATCAAACCAATTTCAATATCCGAAAGTCCGGCTTCCTTCATATATAAGGGAGCATAAAAAAGAACAATCGTGCCCGGAATGGCCCATACCGGTTCAAGTAAGATGGAGTACCGCGGATTTCTCGGCAAATCCTGTAGCAGCTTCAATCGATATCTCCCCTTTTCTGCGGTGTTTCACCGCTGCGTATTCCTGCTTTTCGCAGCGGTAAAACCGCTAATGTCTACATGCTTACAAGATCAGAGCTGTTTTAACCGAATTCATGGGCAATTTCTCTCCGGTACGCAGATGATAACCGATTGTCCCATTGAATGCCTGTTCATAATCACTCAGCAGTTCCGTAGAGGTAACCATTTGCTCCAGTTCCGGAATACTTTGTGCAAATTTCAATGCTGTACTGATCATCGAGTGATTAGCTACCGCACCAATGATACTAATGCCATCATTAATCACGGCAGTTGATTTGAACGTGACCTCATAGCTGTCGTCATAACCCATGGGAATGATCTTGCCGCCTTTGGCAATCATCTCAAAGCCTACATGAAGCTGGTTACCAACCGCGTCCACTACAATATCAAACTTCTTGTTATTATTGATCGCGTATACTTTATCCAGTGTCAGATCCTGAGGATAGAACACATGATCCGCGATCTCTGAAGCGAACTCTTTGCGGAATGGATCAACTTCCGTGCCTACAGTAAGCCTTGCCAATCGTTTGCTCACAAGCTGACACAGGGAACCGATTGCACCAGAACCGAGGACCAGTACAGAGTCACTAGGCTTAGTCCCTGCTTTCATGAACGTCTGAAGTACACATCCCAGTGGTTCGATCATCATGGCCGTTTCCCAGCTCATGGAATCCGGGATGGCATAGATATACTTTTCGTCCCCAACAAAATATTCAGCAAAGGTTCCGTGTGTCGTCATGCCTACTTGATAGTCATCAAAATTCTCGCAATAGATGAACAGACCTTCGCGGCAATAGGAGCAGGTACCGCAAGATTGCGTGGGATCAACCAATACCCGATCACCGATCTTGAAACCACGAACTTCATCGCCCACCTCAACTACTGTGCCGACACCTTCATGACCAATAATCGTCCCTTTATTCGCAGGCACTTTGCCTTTGACAATATTCAGGTCTGTACCGCAAATACCTGAACCATAGATTTTAATTTTTACCTGGTTTGGCTTTTGAATGGTTGGCTCCTCAATATCCTGGTAAGTCACCTGTTTAAGATCCTGATATACGAGTGCTTTCATTGAATATTCCTCCTAGTCGATGTTTTATATAAGTTGAAATAAAGATTTTACACAATCCACTCCGATGACAGAACAACCTTCCAATCGCTGTTATCCCCAGATTTTTTAATTCTTTTTAAAAGGGGAAAATCCGGGGATAAAGGCGACCGCTCCGCTTTTTCAGGTTTATTCTGTCCTCTCCGTTCACGTGTAAATGAATAGTTCAACGAATATAATTTGAATATAATTTTAAACGTTTTCGTAAATCTCAATTCGAAAAGTGTTCCTGTTTCAGAACTTCTTTCCAGTCGGATAGTGTCTGCAAGAGAGCTTCTTCCACCCACAATAATTCTTCCCGGGTATGAGCATCAGAGAAAATAAAGTACCCTTTGGTGAATATTCCGAAGTGGGCCATTCGTTTGACCATAAACTCTCGAAAAGGATCAGTATGAAAGTTTTCCTCCGAAATAGAGCTAATGGAGAAACTCGCATAAGTACCCTTCAGCACCAATTGATCGGTTAATCCAAGAAGTACGAGTTCAGCTTCAATCAGATCCATAATCCGGATAGTAGCCTCGCGCCAGCTCGGCCATACTTTAGCGCTTTTCATCAATCTCTCACATGCAATCGCTGCCGCTAGTGCAGTGGTCTCGCTGGAATGGGCATTGCTGAATCTGACCTGTCCTGATAATGACATCAGATGTTCTGGCCCCATTACGGCTGCGAGTGGCAGTCCATTCGCCATGCCTTTGGAAATACAGAGCAGATCCGGCCAGATATCATATTCCCCAGCTGTAGCTTGCTTGCCCATTCGTATGCCTGAGGTGACTTCATCAAATATGACAATGATATCCAATGACCGACATAGGGAAACAACTTGTGCCAACGGCTCACGTTTCCATTCATTTGGACAAAGGACAATGCAGGCGATATCCTCGGGAGAGGATTGGATTTGGGCCTCGATACGCTCTGGTGAGGGCTTTTCTATCCAGATTGTTGTGCGTTCGATATCCACGGGGATGCCTCGTTCTTTCGTTTCGCGGCCATAGTACCCATAGGCAGACCAGTCATGCCACCCATGATAGGCCGTCGCGATGACCCTGCTTTTGCCACTTCCCGCACGAGCCAGACGTACGGCTCCACTGACTGCATCGGCGCCACTTTTGGTGAACCGCAATGAGGGGTAGCGGCCTTCAAACCGTTCCAAAATCAATTCAGCGCATTCAAGTTCAATGTCAGCAGGAATAGAATAACTTGTCCCTTTTTTCAGCTGATGGATGACGGTCAGTTGAACTTCATGTCGTGCATGTCCCCATGGAGCCGTACCCATGGCCATCTCACAATCCAACCATTCATTTCCATCGATATCGATAAAACGGGAATTGCGTGCCTCTGCGCAGCATACGGGTGTATATCCCGGAAATAAGCGTTCTGGTGCTTTGGCTAACGTACTGCATCCGCTCGGAATAACCTTTTCGACATGTTCCAACCACTCCAGATTCCGTGTAAACCTTACGGCACGATCCAGCGTGCTCTCTTTTGATTTCACCTTTGGTTCCTCCCTGTTTACTTGGTTTGTGCGTTAGCGAACTTTGGAGCCTGGCCAGCAGCCATCATATATACGATCCATGGTGATGACATTGCCATACAGATCAATAATCAGATCTTTAGCCCGATGAGCATGTCTCATCTCTATCCAGTAACGGTTTTCCAACAACCGGGCGAAATTGTCCACCAGAAACAATAATCGGTTCTCGCTATGAATCAGCTCCTTGCCCAGAACCTGCGGTAGCCAAATGGCTCCATTCGAGTTAAAACGGTTGGAATAGTCACGTACCTCAGCAACAGGTGCAATATCAGCTTCCTCCAGCTTGGTCCAGAACGTATCCGCGTCACTGCGAACCTCTGCAAGATCAATGCCAACGATCGGCAGATGCTGATATTCACTCTGACTATCCAGCTGTTCTTTCAGATGACCGAATACAAATGGCCAAACATCGGCTTCAATTTCCCCACCCCACTTTTTCCAGAAACGTGCCAGATTGTTTTTCCGGTTGAAGTTGCGATGAATGCCACTGCTCCGTTCCCAGTGATAGGCGAGAATATTCGGATTAATGACCGTATCATATCCGGCTGCCCGTGCTCGCATCTGATAATCAAAATCCTCATATCCGTTAAAGAACTTTTCATCCAGCTCGCCTACCGTTTCATACACTTCCCTCTTCATGCCAAACATGGCGAATACGACAAGCTGAACTGAAAATGTTTCCTTCGGAATATCTTCAGGCGAAGCGTTCAGAAATAAGTGGCGACCAATTGTATCGGCAAATGCAATTCCACAATGCTGCACGCCTCCCGTTTGCGGATAGAGCAGAACACCGCCAATCATACCGATTGTGATGTCGCTGTCCATCGTCTCTTTCATCATTAATTGCCAGTTCGGTTGAAGAATCGTATCGGAATCCAGGAAGAAAATATAATCTCCCTCTGCTCGCCGAAGCGCGCTATTGATTGATACGGCACAGCCAAGTGGAAAATCATGCTGAAGAATTTCAATCGTTACACCTTCTCTAACCTCTTGTTTCAGTTTCTCCAAATGCTGTGAGACAGCAGAACCGGAACCATCGTTGATAAAAATGATTTGAGTGGACGGGCTTACAGTCCGTAGCAATGAGTCCGTGAACAGGTTCAAAATGTTATAGTCCTGGTTAACTGGCACAATAATGGTGTAAAGCATGGAATCCCTCCTGTTGGATATGATGGAATGAGTGTAAAAGCGAGTTGAAACGGTACCGTGTTCAGTGCAGATTATCGACCTCCTTGTCGCAGATCCACTGTATTATTTTGGTAATGATTTGAATCTACTAGAAATTTATATCATTTTTTGTAAGTTTTAAATCTTAAATTCTGAACTCTGTTAAAATATGAATATGTACCGAAAACAAAATATGCGCCTTTCAAGTAGCGCCGATAGCTCTCCACGCAAAAAAAACACCTCCAAAGTGAGTCCGTATCCAATGACACGACCGACTCCACAATGGGGTGTTATTTTGCATTAATGTACGTTGCTATAAGGTAGCGGCTACTTATCTGGCCCTAAAACCATGATAGAACGTATCCACAACTAGCGAAGCTGCTGATTTACGAGCAATGTCACCACTTACAACCTGCTGCCACGTCAGAAACAGGATAGAATACAACACATCTACAATCCAGTTTTTATTGACATCCTGGCGAAAATAATTCTTTTGCTGCAACAAGCTGACCGCATGCAGTATAGGTTCTCTCAGCTTCAAATCTGCTCCTTCAATCTCAGGGTTATAGTGTATAGCTGCGTCATGGGTAAGGAAAAATATTTTATCCCCTAACGGAATGAGCACTTCGATCAGTTCCGGAATATACGTTTCACAGTTTTCCTCATCCAGATGAACGTTTTGCATGGCCTCACTGACCACCTCGATCGCACGCAAGCCCAGAAAAACCATTAATTGTTCACGACTCTCCACGTAACGATGAAGAGTCGCAATGCCGATTTTTGCAGAGTCTGCGATATCATTCATGGATGCATTGGGCTTTTCAATCAGCAGTTTGGTCGCTTCGTCCAGGATGGAATTAAGTCTCGTTTGCTTCATCGATGTCATTTCTTTTTTCAACGGGTTTACACCTCTTGGAGAATATATTCAATAAATTGATTCAATGAACCCTCATTTGATTGGCTGTGACTATAAAATTATAGCATAGTTGCTCACAATTCCGATGTCTGAACACGTAACAAGCATCACCTATGATTGGTTATGTATTGCAAAGATAGATGTAATGATTAAGAGCCGCCAAGCGGCGACTCTTAGAATATACCTTTTATCTTTCCCTTTTGCTCATAACTCGATAATTCTGGTTGCAATATTTGCGCAAAATTCACTGTCATGCTCTACAAACAGAAGGGTTGGGGAGTACTCCAGCAGCAAGTCTTCAATTTGCATACGAGAGATGACATCAACAAAGTTGAGAGGTTCATCCCAAATGTGCAAATGAGCTCGCTCACTGAGACTTTTGGCAATCAGCACCTTCTTTTTTTGGCCTGCGCTATACGTTGAGATATCCTTCTCCAATTGCAGCCTGGAAAAATCAAGCTTTCTTAGTATCGATTTAAACAGGCTTTCATCGATTCCCTGCGTGACAGCATAATCCGATAATTGGCCGCCGAGATCAGACGTGTCCTGCGACACATAGGAGATCTTAAGCTGATGATCCTTTCGAAAATGACCTGTATAAGGGATATCCTCATCACAGATCAGTTTAAGGATGCTTGATTTCCCCGATCCGTTTTTACCATAAAGTGCAATACGATCCCCTTTCTCAACTGTGAAACACACGTCCTTACATACCGTATTGGAGCCGTATGCAATCGACACATGTTCCAATTCGACAAGTTCTTTTTTGTGAAAATCCAGTTGATGAATCTGGAGGCGTTCTGCATTTTCGATATTTTTGAGCAGTTTGGACTTTTCTTGGATGGCAGATTGCTGTCTCTGCTCAATATTTTTGGAACGTTTCATCATTTTGGCAGCCTTGTGTCCAATATAGCCTTTATCCACCTTTGAACCGGAATTTCTCGTACCATTTTTGGTTCTTTCCACTTCATGCGACCATCCACCCGTCCGTTTGGCAGAATCGGATAAACGCTTGATGTCCTTTATTAATTTCTCATTACTTGCAAGTTCAAACTGATCTTGCCTTTGTTTATTTTCCCACCAAGCGGAGAAGTTCCCTCTCTGAATCTCAATGTTATTTTTATTAATGGACAGGATGTGGTCTACGCTGTTATCCAGAAAGGATCGATCATGCGACACCAGAATAAATCCACTTTTGCTACGAAGATAATTACTGACGAGTTTTCTCGCATGAATGTCGAGATGATTGGTAGGTTCATCAATGAGCAAAAATCGATTATCCTTCAAGAACAAGGCAGCCAGCATCACCTTCGTTTGTTCTCCATTTGACAAGGAATCGAAAGGCCGATACAGGATATCTTCGGAAACTTTTAACAAGTTAAGCTCTCGCACCAACTGCCAGTGTAAATATTCAGGATAGACCTCCTCAATGACATCTAGAGTCATAGCTTCTTTATTCTCAACCTGAAAAGGAAAGTACTCAAAGCTAACATTCGCAGAAATAGTTCCGCTGTATTCATATTTACCAAGCAGCAGATTTAGGAACGTCGTTTTGCCTCTGCCGTTCCTTCCGGTAAAGCCCAATTTCCAATCGGAGTCCAGCTGAAAACTCACATTTTCAAATATATTATCGTAACTGCCATCATAGGCAAAAGTTAGGTTCGTAACGTTAATTAAAGACATAAAGATCATCCTTTTTATGTGAAATATAAAAGTAAACCGACGGGATATTTATTACGACATGGTCCCTCACTTTATATTTGAACATAATTCAGAATTTCAATCCGCTCTTGCATGAATGACATATTTGTCGTGTCAGAGTGATTAGAATATCCTCAAATGAAAAAACGCAAAAAAGCCCCCATTCACCGGTGCTTTTTTGCGTTACATCAACCTGACTATACGATAAAGAAACCTGGCGTCTAAGAACTTAACGCCAAGATGATCTATGCATAGGAGGATAAAGTACCGGATTCTGATTAGTTATGTTGTGAACCATGTCAGTGTTCATGTTCGTTGACAGGTCCACATAAACATCTACAACCTCTAATTCAGTCATTGCTCTATCCCCCTTTTAAAAGCTCAACAATTTAATATCAGAAACTTAACATGGAATACAGCCATGGGTCAAGGCGAGAAATCAATTTGAGCCCCTATTAGAATCTAAATTCACCTTAGTAGACCCATAAGGATTTATAGTCACTACGCGCTGTATTCAATTATTAAACAGCCGCATACAGCGGTTTGTACACCGGATGCCACATGGCAGCTTTTACAGCCTCTTCAACGTCTTTCAGCTCTACACGCGCAACGCCATCTTCCACTGCCGCCTTGGCGACCGCCACTGCAACTTTGTACGAAACAGCATGCAGTTCTTTCACTCTGGGCAGAAGTGGAGCACCTGGGGCAGAGGAGTCTACTGAATTAGCTACGGCCACTGCAGCTGCGGTGAACATGTTTTTGGTGAATTTAGATGCTTTCGCTACAATCGCTCCCAGACCCAAACCAGGGAACACAAAAGCATTATTGGATTGACCAATTTCATACAACGTGTCATTAAACATGACCGGTTCAAATGGACTGCCTGTTGCAATGAGTGCTTTGCCATCCGTCCATTCAATTAAGCTTCTTGGTGCTGCCTCGGCAAGCGAGGTTGGGTTGGACATGGGCATAATGATTGGACGTTCCACATGCTTCACCATTTCTTTGATAACTTGTTCATTAAAGGCACCTGGCACACCGGACGTCCCGATCAGAATCGTTGGTTTAATCTGTTTCACAGCTTCCAGCAAACTGACCTGCCCCTGCTCATTCAATACCCAATCTTTCACTTCGGCAGCTTTACGTACATATGGTTTCTGGAATTCAAATAGACCTTCCGTCTCATCGGTAAGGATTCCGCGGTAATCGAATGCCCAGAAGCGGCTCTCCGCTTCCTCCTGCTCAAGCCCTTCTTCCATCATGGCGTCACGAATCTGATCCGCGTTGCCAATACCAGCGGCCCCTGGACCAAATACAAGAACACGATGCTCACGAAGAGGTACACCCGTCACTTGAACCCCGGACATAATCGCCGCAAGTGTTACCGCACCCGTCCCCTGTATATCATCATTAAACGTAAGCAGTTCTTCCCCATATTTCTGAATAATATTTCTGGCATTCACGCTGCCCAGGTCTTCCCAGTGCAGAAGCACATCCGGGAACCACTTTGTTGTTTCTTTCACAAAGGCTTCGATAAATTGCTCATATTTTTCCCCGCGAATACGTTCATGGCGATTACCTACATACAATGGATCATTAAGCAGTTTGGGATTATTGGTTCCCACGTCCAGCACAACAGGCAATACACGGCTTGGATCAACGCCTACGGCTGCTGTATAAACCGCGAGTTTACCAATTGCAATTTTAATGCCGCCAACGCCCCAGTCTCCGATACCCAGAATACTTTCCGAGTCGGTCACCACAATCAAATCCACATCTCCAGCATGTAATCCACTGTTGCGGAAAGCTTCCTCCAGCCCATCCATATCATCAATGGATAAATATAGACCACCTGGTCTGTGGTACTGATGGCTATATTCCTGGATAGCTTGTCCGACCGTAGGTGTATACACAATCGGCAGCATTTCACTAAGATGATCCTTCATTAGTCGGTAAAATAGTACAATATTTCGGTTGAACAAATCACTAAGCATGATGCTTTTCCGCAAATTATCCGATTCATTTTGCAATTGCTGATATACCCGACTCACTTGTTCTTCAATATTTAAAACCATCGGTGGCAGGATGCCATTCAGGTTAAGCTCTCTTCTTTCTTCTTCGTTAAAGGCAGTACCCTTGTTCAACATAGGATTGGACAGAACATCCTTACCTTTCAAAGAGGTTTTCAAGTTTCCATCAGAATCTACAAAAAATGAGTTCATTTACTGATTGCCTTCTTTCATGATGTCTCTTGACGTTTTAACGTCTTTTTAATTTACTTTTAACACCAAGTAACTTTTAGTTAGTTACAGTTCTTCCGATGACAATTATAAAATATTTTCTATGGCATGTAAACGAACCCATGAAACTTTCATGAATGAAATTCAATTTCACTTCGATAAATAAAATTTATCAATTTGAGATTTATCAACAAATTAATTTTATGAACAAATCCTCCTAAAACACAAAAAAACCACGAAATTTCGTGGCTCGATCACCTTTTTTATGGGCTCAAGTATTTCTCATTCTTTTTGGGTGAATGCTCTTTGTACTCAGTACAGATAACCTAAAAAATCGAGTTCTCCTTCACTCCATGGCATGGCTCCGACTTCTCTAACCATTAACCCCTCAACCTTCTGAATTCCAACTCCAATTGTTGTTAAGGTTTCATGCTCAATTTTCAACCACTTACAAGTGTTGTTAACCGTTTTGTATCCATTTTTACTATATAAGCCTTCATGATCAGCAAATAATAGCACAAAATCAATATGCCCTTTGGACAGCTTCTCCACTTCCGCTAGCAGCAAGGAACCGATCCCTTGAGAGCGATGTGCAGTGGAAACACACAGATCAATGATACCCAGGACTCTTATTGCTTTTCCATTCAAATTCATCATTCTGTAATCTAATCCTACATGCCCAATCAGTTGATTATCCGAAGTGAATGCTAATATTCTGCAATGTGGAATTTGCTGGAAAAACAATCGGTCTTTCGGATAAACCTCTGGGAAACTGGCAATAAGCAATTCCTGAAGATTCGTTGACCATTCTTCGTTCAAATCCATATCATAGGTTTTAATGAATTCCAAAAAATACCCCCCCTGGATTAAATCGATTTCTGTTTTATTTGTCTCAGCTAAGTTTTTCAAATTCAAGTTCAATTACGGGATGTAAGCATCCTCCACTTCAACCTTTCGTTCATTTCCGTTTGCTATGTATCTTACGTGAATGACACTTCCTTTCTGGAATTGGGGAATATGTGTAACCGGGATATATGTTTCTACAATCGTGGGAAAGGTACGGCCGTCAACTTGAGTTACGGTCAAATCCAATCGAACTCCCGGCCTTCCATCCATACTGGATGAAGTTTGTGTAATGTCATGAATTATCGCCTCTGCGGGAATTCCATCCCTTAAAACACTCTTTCGAAGGTGATGTCTCTGTTTATTGTTACGGAGCAGTTTAAATACCATAATCATAGTGATTGTGCCTGTTATAAGCCCAAAGCCAATAACAGCAACAATAGTAATTAATGTAGGCGACATAAACGGCCTCCTTTTATTTGAAACTTATTTATAATTTCTAGTTTATATCTCTTATTCCTGCAAATTGCTTGATATGGAATAGGAATACTTCCATATCAAAAAAACCGCCTTATAGGCGGTTTCTTATTTCTGGTTCAGCTTAATCTACTTTCGCACCATAAGAGCGTACAAATAGAACCGCTTGTTCGCGATCCAAACGCACACCTTTAATATCCAATGATTTCAGATCGATTCCTTCCAGGTTAGCGCCTCTAAGGTCGGCCCCTTGCAGCTTGGCTCTGCTTAAAACTACTCTTGTGAGATCACAGTCTCTCAGATCTGCTTTCGTAAAATCCGTATCCGTAAAGTCAGCTTCAAAGAAACGAATTCCTCGCAAATCCTGTTTGCCCAATCGGGTATGTCTCAGATTCGTATAAGACCAATCACCCTGACTTAGAGTAATACCATCCATTTGTGCACCTGAAAAGTCCGATCCAGTCATCTTGCAGGAAGTGAATTTGGAAGCAAAAAGATTAGCACCGCCAAATAAACAGTTTTCAAACGCCGATTCTCTATGGATGGAGCCATTCATGGAAGCACCTTTAAAGTCACACTCGATAAAACGGCAGTTGCTTGTCTCGATTTCTTCCATCGAAGCGTTCATAAAGGTACACTGTTTGAAAACACAGCTGATTAGTTCTCCATAACGCAAGTCACGTCCTTCAAAATGCACACCTTCATACTCCTGATCCTTATATTGATACATCACGTACACCTCATCTTGTAGATTATCATGTGTTCACCATTAAAGAGCTTTTTATAATATACCATACGGCTGTCAAGTACCTGCTTAAACGTCTGCAAAAGTCAAGTTACTTTTTTCTAAAAAACGTAGCTACTTCTAATAAAAAAAACCGCGAAAAACGCGGCTTTTTGGCTCCATAAATGTGTTTAGCTAGTACTTCAATCGGATATGAACAGGGATGCGAAACGATACATCTCCCCCCTTGTCTCTATGCTCGTCTTGGTTTTGTTTTTCTTCTTGCACAATCCACTGTCTGCCAACCAACAATTGCAGCAACTCGATCTCTTGTAAGGTCAGGTGAATATGTTTCAGTGACAGTTCATTCTGGATATAATCCTGTTCTACCTTGAGATCAAACCGGAAATAGAGCAGTCTTTTCAGGGCGTTAATATGCAAAAATTTGAATTCATAGACTCTGCTTCGTATGGCCTCTTCCCAGTTGTCTCCAACTTCAGCTGCTGTGTCCAGTCTCTCCTTCATATCCATCGTTGGTTCCTTAATCTTGGATAACAACGAAGAGAAGTCTTTTCTCTGCAAATAATCAATGATTAATTCGCCCGGTTCACCGCTCGTCAGCACATTTTCCACGAACAGAGCTACAGGAATGGATAGTTGAACACGGCTCATACTCCACCCTCTCCATCTCTGAGGTATTGATTAAACCAGGCATTTACCTGTTCAAAGCTATCCACGCGCAGCGAGGGTTTTCCGCTTTTGAGCAAAGTATGATTGGAGCCTGGATATCGAATCAGTTTAGTCGTTTTTCCAAATCGTTTTAACGTCGTATATAACTCCTCCGCTTGTCCGATCGGTGTACGATAATCTTGCTCTCCATGCATAATCAGAAGTGGTGTTTCAATCTTGTGCGCATGAGCAAGGGGAGAACGAGACCATAACATATCTGGATGTTCTGCCGGATTGCCGCCTATTACGCCCTCCACATAAGAGATTCCAATATCACTTGTTCCATATAAGGACAACCAATTGGATATACAGCGCTGCGTTACTGCCGCCTTAAACCGATGGGTATGAGCAACGATCCAGTTGGTCATGACACCTCCGTAACTGCCCCCACCTATACCAAGACGTGTTTCATCCAGAAAATCATATGTTGCCAGTGCATAGTCCACCGCCTCAAGCAGATCTCGACAGTCTCCCCCGGCAAAATCTCCGCGGCAAGCTCTGGCGAATTCCTGCCCGTACCCCATACTTCCTCGGGGATTCACCCATAGGACGGCATACCCCTGTGCAGCAAGTGTCTGCATTTCGTGGCTGAAGATGCCTGTATACATGGCATGCGGTCCACCGTGAATCTGTAAGATCATCGGCACTTTCGTATCCGATTTCTGCAGAGCCGGCTTCACTAACCAACCCTGGATAGGCCATCCGTCTGACGAAGTAAACTCGACACGTTCAGGTACATTGACTTCCAAACCTGCCAAAAATTCATCGTTGCGCCGGGTGAGTCTGAACATAACACCACTGTTAATATCCACACGGTACAGTTCTCCAGGGTGATCCTCAGTCAATGTACCAATGACCAGCGTCTTACCATCAGGTGACAGGGTATATTGATATACATCCTTCTCCCCGCTTCCCGTAACGGATTGACAATGCCCATCCTCGGTGAATTGATACACGTCCACATTTCCACCCCGGGTACCCAATATATATGCCGTAAGTTGCGCATGATGGTCATCCATCAGTGGCGACGGGGATGGACTTGCCGATTTCATGTCCCCAAGTGCTGCGTTCCCCAACTGCATATCGACATCAGGTGCCAGCTGCTTTGGAATACCTCCACTACTCGGCACTTCATATAGTCTATTGTGACTTCCACTGCCATACTCTCGGTCGCTGGCGATCAGAACCAGCTGCTCTCCGTCGGGTGAATAGGCGAACTGGCTCACCTGAAGACTGGAATTCGTTACTCTATACTGCTCGCCGCTTGCCAGCTTCACGGTATGTACATCTGCAAAGTACAACAGATCCGCATCCGCCCCCTCATCCTGTACCTGCTTGGAAATGAAGGAAATAGCCTGACCGTCTGGCGACCAGACCGGAGCAGTAACATTCCATGATCCGGTTGTGACCTGTGTGATGTTTCCACTTCCAATCTCATATACAAACAGATGGCTATTCAGACCATCCCACCAGCCGGAGCCTTCCGCCTTGGGTGTCGTACGTTCAAACACCTTGCCGCGCAGGGGAATTACCCTAGGTGGTTCTTCTGTCTTTGATTCTTTGTCTACCATCGCTTCTTCTTTGCCTTCCACAACTTTACTTGTAAATGCAATATATTGCCCATCCGGAGACCAGACAAATTGTAAAAGCTTGCGCTCAGGCGAGATGAGATTTATAGCCTTTGTATCACCTGAGACAAGGGTCCACAACCCTTTACCCCCACTTTCCAATCGTAAAAAAGCGAGCTGTGTTCCATCTGGTGACCAGGAAGGAGATGAATCCTTTACTCCGTCAGTAAGCGGCTTGTCCCTACTGCCATCAAGTGAAACGCCACGAATTTGCGTAATATATTCATTTTTCTGCTGATCAATCGTCTGTTCAACATACGCCACCTGACCATCCTGATTGATTACAGGCTGGCTAATCCAGCGGTAATGATATAAGTCCTCTGGCAAGATCGGTCTTTTATTCATGTCCATGGCTCTCCTCTCCGTTCTTCTTATTTCTTGTTTGTATCCGTACGTGGATCAAGTACATCGCGCAGCCAATCTCCCAGGAAAATGACACCTAGAACCGTCAGGGTAATTGCCAATCCAGGGAAAGTTGCCACCCACCAGCTTGTTGCTACATATTGTCTTCCATCACTGAGCATACCTCCCCAGGAAATGTCAGGTGGCTTAATGCCCAGGCCCAGGAAACTGAGCGAAGCTTCCATTATGATCGTGGTCCCAACATTCATACCGCAGATCACGATAAAGGAAGATAAGATATTCGGCAGAATGTGTTTTAGAATCAATCTCCCATTCTTGGCACCGATCGATCTTGCAGCGTGAACAAAGTCCCGTTCCTTGATACTTAACACTTCACTGCGGACCACACGGGTGAAAGGAACCCAGTTCGTCACACCGATAACCAATATCAGTGTCGTAATCCCAGGCCCCACAATAGCCATCACAACGAGCATAAACAGAATGGTAGGGATGGCCATGAATGCATCACCCACGCGCATAATAACTGCATCCAGCCATTTTCCGTAAAATCCGGACAAGAGACCAAGAATGGCACCGATGATTCCGGACACGATGACTGCTCCCATTCCTACGATTAATGAAACACGCGCACCATATACGATTCGGCTCCACATGTCCCTGCCCAGATTATCCGTACCCAGCCAGTATTCAGCCGTTCCCCCATTAAGCCAAGCTGGCGGTTTAAGACGATTGATGGGATTCACTGCACCAGGGTCATGACTCGTTAACAGAGGTGCCCATATGGCGATTAACACAACCAACAAAACGAGCACAGCACCAAATATTCCGGTCTTGCTGACGATCAGTTGTTTCCAGATATAGCGAAGTCCTGTTGGTGTACGTACATTCTCATGTTCCTGTGCACCCGGCATTGGCATTTCATTGCTGCCTGTCATCGATTGCACCTCCTTCTAATCGTATTTAATGCGTGGATCAAGCAGTCGGTAGGCCACGTCCGTCAGAATATTCGTTACAACCACGATAAACGCAATAACAAAAACAGCTGCCTGTACAATCGCCATGTCATGGGTGTTGACTGCAACAACCAGCAACTGACCCAGCCCGGGCCAGGAGAATACCGTCTCCGTAATCAATGTCCCACCAATCAAGCTTGTAAACTGCAAACTCATAATCGTTACGACCGGAATCAATCCGTTACGAAACGCATGTTTGCCAATCACGACCATCCTTCCAAGCCCCTTGCTTCGTGCTGTACGGATGTAATCCTGACTCAGAATTTCCAGCATGCTAGAGCGAATCAGACGAGTCATCTGAGCAGCAAGCCCGACCCCTAATGTAAAGGCAGGCAATATCAGATGTGATACTCCGCCGCGGCCAGATACAGGCAAAACTCCCCACATCACGGAAAATAACAAAATGAGCATGATGCCCATCCAAAAGTTCGGCATAGCTTTACCAATGACCGATATCCCGGAGATGATCAGATCGGTAAACGTATTACGTTTGACTGCTGAGGCAACTCCAAGCGGTACAGCCATAACAATGGCAAAAAACATCGCTGCAACAGCCAGTTCAAAGCTGGCCGGTAATCGTTCCAGTACAAGCTGTAAAGCAGGTTCTCCATAACGGAAGGATTGACCAAAGTCTCCCTGCAAAGCGCTGCCAAGGAACTTCATATACTGTGTGTATAACGGCTGGTCCAATCCGAGTGCCTGCGTTAATACAGCGCGGTCTTCAGCAGTTGCTGTTTCGGGCAGCATCAGAGCAACCGGGTCACCCGTGACGCGGACTAATATAAATACGATTAGTGAAACAATGAACAGGACCGGAATAACCTGCAGTAGTGACTTAAGTACATATTTGCCCATTTCTCTGTCCACCTCCTTCTAAAAAAGAACGACAGGAACGTGGTACAGTCCCTGCCGTTCTCGGCTTATCCTTGTCATAACAGGTTGTTCTGTCTGATGTTACTGTGCAGGTGTAATCTCGTCAGCATAGAACATTTCATCGCTGCGCGGCTCGAAGTTCACACGGCTATCGGTACCATATACCCCTTCCATCTGGTACAAATACACAGCTGGGCGATCTTCAGCAAGAATTTGCTGTACTTGCTGGTACTCTTTCTCCCTGGATGCCGGGTCCATGTTAACCAGTGCGGACTGAAGCAATTTCTCCACTTCCGGATTGTTATAATCCGACTCTCCTTTGGCCTCGTCCAACATGTACCGATTGTAGTTATTTGAAGCATCAAAGAGGGAATTACCAATTCCAATCATGAAGATTTCCTTGAATGATTTGGAACTGTAACGTTCACTGAAAGCACTTGGTTCAAGCACGTCCAGATTAATTTTGAAGCCCACTTGCTCCAGCATCGCTGCCACAACTTCGGCAGGCTCTTTGTACTGTGAGGATACCGAGATGGTCATCTCCGCTTCACCTTCTGCATAACCTGCTTCCTGTAACAGCTGCTTCGCCTTCTCTTGATCATAAAGTGATGTTTGGTACAACGAAGGATCTGCCCCAAAGTTACCAGGTGTTACGGATGTGCGAGTCACAATACCTGCACCTCCGGCAATGCTGTCTACAATGCCCTGCTTGTCGATTGCCAGATCAATAGCCTCCCGAACCTTCGGATCAGCTGTGACACTGCCCTCTGTTTGGCGGAAAATCAACTGAAGTACACGCTGAATCGGCGCTTTGACAATCTTCTTGTCTGCTTCTCCTTCAATGCGGGCAATATCTGTCGACGGAATGGAAGCTGCGATATCAACACCACCTGCCAGCAGTTCAGATACACGTGTGGAAGCTTCGGGGATGACACGGAATACAACCTCATTCCATTTCGGTTCACCATCGAAGTAATTTTCATTTTTCACAAGTTCGACGCGATCATCTTTTGTCCATTTACTAAACTTATATGGACCTGTGCCAACAGGTTGTTTCAGGAATTTATCAAACCCATTATCCTTAATATATTTGGCAGGCAGAATGCCAGCCCCCATCTTGGACAGACGATTAAGCAGCAACGGATCTGGTCCGTCGGTAATAATATCTACCGTATATTCATCGACCACTTTCACTTCTACAATGTTTTTGAAGTAGCTGTTTTGTTTCAGAGTGCTGTCTTTGGCTACGCGCTCCAGTGTATACTTCACATCTGCTGAGGTGAATGGATCACCGTTATGGAAGGTCACTCCTTCACGCAGCTTGAAGCGCCATGTGGTGTCATTCACTTGCTCCCATGTAGTTGCGAGACCTGGAACCTTCTTCTGTTCACTATCATTTTTGATTAGATAATCAAATACGTTGACCAGCACCGCTTCACTGGATGTATTATTGTTGTTGTGCGGGTCAAAGCTCTCAATATCCGTAGCAGCTGCGATGGTAAGCGTAGTGCTGGCAGAAGAACTACTGCCAGATTCACTTGATGCTGAATTGCTATCCGTGCCAGTGGTCTTGCCACCGCAAGCGCTCAGCACCAGTACTACAGCCAATAATGTGATCCACATGCCAGTCCATTGTCTTTTTTTCATTTTCCATGCTCCCCCTCAGAAGTTGTGTGTCTTGCCAAAAATTCAAGCGCTACGGCGGACAGCATGCCCACACCATATGGCATGACCGCCTCATCCAGATCGAACATCGGATGGTGAAGCGGATAACGAGTTCGCTCTTCCTCGTTTCCTGAACCCAATCGGAAGAAAACACCCGGAATCTGTTCACAATAGAATGCGAAATCTTCTCCACCCGTGGATGGTGGAATACTGCTCCATCCCTTCGCCCATTCGAGTCCGTCAACGGTCTCCGTCAGCAGGTCAACCATACCCAGATCGTTAACCACTACGGGGTAACCATCGCCATAGATGACCTCGTGACCAGCCCCGAACGAACTGCACACCCCACTTACGACCTGTTCAATCAAGGCTGGCATGCGTTCACGAATGGCTGGAGAGAGTGTTCGAACCGTGCCGATCATCTCAACCTCCGGTGCAATTGCTGTTCCCATGTAGCCCCCGGTGATTTTACCAATCGTTACCACAACAGGCTCCAGCGGGTCTACCATACGACTAGCCAGATTCTGTAGTGCAGTGATGACCTGAGCAGATACAGCAATGGCATCGATACCTTCATGCGGCCTCGCAGCATGTCCACCCTTGCCAAGTACCCGAATTACCAGACGGTCTGCCGAAGCAAACGCTACGCCTTTGCTTACCCCGACGGTACCCGTATCTTGTCCTGGAGTCATATGCAGTCCTGCGATCGCGTCCACCTTCGGATTTTCAAGTACTCCATCCTGAATCATGGCACGTGCACCTGCCAATCCTTCCTCCGCAGGCTGGAACACAAATTTGATGTTGCCCGACTTCGGTCGGCCGAGGCTCGTTAGCAGCTCAGCCGCTCCCATCAGAATGGTTGTATGGGCGTCGTGCCCGCACAGATGCGCCTTGCCTTCTACTTGGGAACTGTACTCAGCCGACTTCTGATCCTGTATAGGCAATGCGTCCATATCTGCCCGAAGTGCAAACGTGGGGCCCTCAGTCTCTCCCCTCAGCAAACCTACCACTCCGGTTTTTCCGACATTGCGCGTTACTTCAAGACCCAGGCTTTCCAAATGTTTGGCTACGATCTCTGACGTTCTGAACTCCTCATAGCCGATTTCCGGATGGCGATGAAAATCTCTCCGCCAGGCAATGAGTTGGGGCTGCAATGCTTGTGCGAGTTGATATAGTTGTGATTGGTCCATTAGTTCTCATCCCCTTTTTTATCATCCGATTCTGATACCAGTCGCGCATAGATCGCATCAGCCGAGAATTCAATATGTCTTTTCATTGTTT
This sequence comes from Paenibacillus sp. BIC5C1, assembly GCF_032399705.1. Classification (NCBI taxonomy): domain Bacteria; kingdom Bacillati; phylum Bacillota; class Bacilli; order Caryophanales; family Paenibacillaceae; genus Paenibacillus; species Paenibacillus sp. BIC5C1. The sequence goes on along the minus strand of NZ_CP135922.1, from coordinate 3,116,381 downwards.
CCCGGGACTTGATACTGTCATGTGCTTTCAGTGCTTCAAGAATCTCCATATGTATCCCATGATTGACGGAGCGGATTCGGTCATCATATGGCATCAGATCCAATGCCGGATTAATTTTTGTTCTGATCTGTCTCACAGCGGCCTCACAGTAAGGATTCCCAGAAGCCTTGGCAATGGTTAGATGGAACTTCACATCCAGAGCCCGGAACCATTCCCTTGTACAATGAGGTTCAATGCTTTGCTCCATATAAGCTTCCAGCAGCTCAAGCTCGCCTGCAGTAATCCGCTCAGCAGCCAGAAAAGCCGCTTCCGGCTCAATAATGGTTCGGTATTCAAACACTTTCAGCATCTGTTCCCAATCCCGTTTAATTTCTTCTCTTGTGCGTTTATGAGAATTGGCTGTCAAAGGCAAGACAAAAGTTCCACCCTTAGCTCCCACGCGTTTCTCAATCAGACCCTTGTCTTCCAGCGTGGATAACGCCTCACGTACCGTAATGCGACTCGCATTAAAAATCTCGGCCAATTCTCGTTCAGAAGGAAGCTGTTCTTCACTCATTAATTCTTTTAGTATGATGGCTTCCTCCAGTTGTTCTCTAATAAATTCACTGACCTTTTTGGTAGATACTTTTTCAAAACGAAATGAAAACGTACTGGACATGTGAACACTCCGATCTGTAAATGGTCTAGACCTTATACCATTAATATAATTCCGACTAAACAGATATGCAATACTTTTTTTGATGATTTTATAAATAGTTTTCAACTCGGCCCGTTTTCCAAACAAAAAAAGATGCATCTGCATTAGACAGACACATCTTTTTAGTTTGAATTATCCCCTCTATAATCCCTTATCTGCATATGATCTGAAATCTTCCGTAACTGCTAACCGTTTGCTTCCTTCCAGGTAAAAGCTATCATCTGCTCTCCAGGTATGACTTTTTTTATTTTGTCTCCGGTGATACACATAGTTATATGGTGACGTAGCATAGGTTTTGAATCCTCTTTTTCTGCATTGTCTTAGAAAGGTTACATCTTCTCCAACGGAACGATCCGTGAAACGAACCTTCTTCAATATCTCCCTTTTGAACAGAAGTGTGCCGCCTTGTATAAATTCCACATATTTATTCTTTTCTTTGGGTGATCTCACCAGCAGCGTTTTTGAAGCACCCAAGTAAACCAAACATGAATGTTTGCCCACAATATCGCTTTTCGTTCGTTTTAGTCCATTCACTTGTTCTTTCAAATAAAATGGCGAGTAGTAGTCATCATCATCAAATTTGGCGATCAACGGGAATCGGGCTCGGGTAATCCCGGCATTCAGGCTTTGTCCAAGCGATATGCTTTCTGGTACTTGATATACGCTAACATTTGCATGTTTTCGAACGCGATTTTGATATAATTGCAGATTCATGCTGTCATGATTCAAAATGATGATTAGCTCTTTTGCCTTATAGCGCTGTCGATTGTAATTTTGCAGGATATTGTCAAAGAATTGTGGCCGATTGGTACATACTATAATAGAGACACCGTTTCCCGTTTTATTTGCTGTCATGACATACCCTCTTTTCTGCACAAATATGTTTTTTCATCATACGTTCAGAAGTAGAGAATGGTATAGACGAATCGATAGCGTATAAAAGGCCAAAAAACCCTCTGTCCTCAAGATCAGGACATGGTCTTACCCCTGTCAAGTAGACAGATAAAAAAAGCTATGCTGCCAGTGCGCATCGATATTCAATCGGTGCGCGCTGTTTGAGTTTGGCTTGAAAGCGTCGGTAGTTGTAATTGTACATATAATCTTCCACGGCTTGTCGAATCTCTACTTCTGAATTACACTGGTTAAGGTACAGCTTCTCTGTCTTGAGATGCGAAAAGAAGGATTCGATGCATGCGTTATCTAGGCAGGTTGCTTTGCGAGAGTGGCTGCCCTTCACGCCGAATGCTTTTAATCGTGTGTTGTACGCCTGAGACGTGTATTGGAAGCCCTGATCCGAATGGAGCACGGCTTCTGAAACGTCTCTTTTTTGTGTCCATTGTTCCACCGTATCCAATACGAGCTGAACATCGTTCCGTTTAGACAACTGCCAAGCTACAATCTCATTGTTGAACAGGTCTTGAATCACGGACAGGTAAACAAATGTACTTCCATTCGGAATATAGGTAATATCCGTCACCATTTTTTGCTGGGGTGCTGTCGCATGAAACTGGCGCTTCAGGCGATTCGGATAAATCACAGATGGCGTATAGCTGGACTTCTTCCGCTTCTTACGAATTACCGATTGGATCGATAGTTCCCGCATGATTCGCCATACTTTCTTGTGATTAACGTTCAGACCAGCCTCCCACAACGCCGTTGTCATGCGAGGATAACCAAACTCTCGGTTTGCAAAATGAATAGCCATCATGTGTTCTTTGATCTCACGCTCACGGTCTTGTCTTGCGTCTCGCTGCGGCTGTGTTGCTCGCCATTTGTAGTAACTGGAACGGGGTATTCCTGTAATCGATAATAGGCGTGTAATGCCATGCGAGCAGCGCAATTCGTCTATGATATCGTAGTTCTCCCGTTGGCTCAGCGCTTCTCCTTTACTAGATTTGGATACCGCTTTTTTAAATAATCCACCTGTGCTTGAAGGTAATCCCGTTCTTCTTCTACACTGCTAAAGGCAGTACGAGGACGTCCTTTCATTGGATTCGGAACATTGTTTTTTCGCTCATCAAACACTTCCCCGTTTTTCCATTTTTTTACCCACACCTTCAGTTGTGAACAGTTTCGAATTCCTTCGCGATCAGCGACCACTTTGTAACTTGAAGAACCTTCGACATAGGATCTAACTGCATTCAATTTAAACTCTTCGGTATACGTCTGAAATGTTTGTCCTTTTTTGGCCATAAAAATATCCCCTCCAAGTGTCACTTGAACCCTCATGATAACATGAAGGTTTTTTCAAGTGTCTACTTAAAGGGGATAATACCAGACAAAGGGTTTTTAAATTCATTCTAGGCTTGATTGGATTCGTTCATGTAAACGGCTTTACCTGTGCGAGCAGACTCATAGAGTGCCTCCAGGATCTGTGAAACTACCAAAGCCTGTTTAGGTGTTACAACCGGCTCCAGATCTTTATCGATCGCTTCGATCCACTTTCTCATCTCTACATCCGGTGCACTTTCACTCTTCCCATCGTAGAAAGCGACACCGCCTGCACTCAGTTCAATTTCGTTGGTGTACAAACGGCTGAATTTCTCACCATTGATGCGCAAACCATTCTTCATATCCGCACCCGCTTCGCTTCCGCTCAAGCTGCATTTCGCTTCATCCACATCCAGTGAATTGAGCGCCCAGCTGGACTCCAGCATAATTGTCGCGCCATTCTCCATTACGATCATACCAAAAGCGGAATCTTCAACCGAGAATTTCTCCGGGTCCCAAGGGCCCCATGCATTGGCTGCATTTTCTCTTTGTGAAAGCTCGTGATACGTTGTGCCCAGAACAACCTTCGGTTGATAGTTATCCATCATCCAGAGTGTCAGGTCAAGTGCGTGTGTACCGATGTCAATCAACGGTCCGCCGCCTTGTTTCTCCTCATCAAGGAAAACACCCCAAGTCGGTACCGCTCTTCTTCTAATCGCATGTGCTTTGGCAAAGTAAATCGAACCCAGTTCGCCAGCTTCACACATCTGCTTCAGGTATAAGCTGTCTTCTCTGAAACGGTTATTGTATCCGATAGTCAGTTTTTTACCAGTACGCTCCGCTGCTTCAAGCATTTTTTGCGCTTCAGCAGAAGTCTTGGCCATTGGTTTTTCACACATAACGTGTTTTCCGGATTCCAGTGCAGCAATCGAAATCTCTGCGTGAGAGATATTTGGCGTAAGAACATGAACAATATCAATTGTCGCATCCTGAAGTAATTCTTGATAATCCGTGTATACCTGTGCTTCGGCACTACCATACTTTTCTTTGGCTTCTTCGGCACGTTCCTGAACGATATCGCAAAAAGCAACCAGTTCAACATTATCAAGCCTGCTCAGACTTGGCAGATGTTTGCCGTTTGCAATCCCGCCACAGCCAATAATCCCTACACGATACGTTTTACTCATATCTAATCACCCTCACTTTTGGTTTGGTTGTTTCATTTTACGGAAAGCCGATGGGGTCATCCCCAGACGCTTGCGAAAAACAGCATGCAAATAATTCGCATTGGTAAACCCTGAAGCCAGGGCAATTTGCTCGATGGAAACATTACTTTCTTCCAGATTGCGGCATACCGCGCGCAGGCGGATATCCTCCAACACACGGCTGAAAGGCATTTCCGGTTGAACCTGATAAAAGATGCGTTGCAGTTGTCTGCTGCTAATATGCAGCTTCTCCGCTACATTCTCCAGCGTTACTGCCGAAGGATGATTTGCCTCCATATACTGAATGGCATAATCGTACCTGTACACCGACATGTCTCGCACGGGAGCTTCCGCCCGATTTCCTCCGATATCGTAGGCTCGGACAGTCTTCAGCAGAATACTGATTACCTGCTGCTTAATAGACGTGTAATATCCGATCAGTTTTCGGTCACAAGCCTCATAGGCTTCCAAGAAGCAATTCATGGCGCGATGATAATCATGTACCGGAACAAGCGGAAGTGTTCTAAGCTTTTCGATCGTTTCCTCTGATTCTGCTGCCTCCCACGGATCTACACCCTCTCTGGGATGTTCGATGATATCCACGTGTAGGCATAATTCATCCATGGCCTCTTGTGAATCCGCCTCCTGATAATGAACAAGACCCGGGCCCGTTAAATACAGCATGCCTTCAGAGAGCGGATGCATCTCATCCCCCAGAATGACTTTCCCTTTCCCTCTAGGGATGAAATGTAACTCGAATTCTGCATGGTTATGAAAATCAACGATTCTGCCTGCTGGAAAAGAAGTCAGATGAAATCGCAGTACGCGTATTTCGTAGTGCCCCCACAGAATCGAGACATCCAGCCTTTCCAGGATATCCTGTCGTTCAAGCATCTTCTCAAAAGGATATCGGCTCAATGCGGCACCTCCCAATACCCTATCCCTGTAACTCCTTCAAGGAGATTTTGCGCCCTTCCTTCGCAGAAAGGTTGGCCGCCTCCATCAGGCGAGTTAACTGAGTAGCCGTCTGCAAATTCTCGGTAGCACTCGTATTATTTTGAATATGGGATACCCACTGGCTGAATGCGCTTTCTCTTCTGTCCAGCAAAGGAATTTCCGTCCATTCTTTCTGTTGATCTGAACCAACATTCGTGCGAATCAATAGCTTATCGTCCGGTGTTCCGTATAACAGTGTACCCTCCGTACCATGCACTTCTATCGCAAACGGCGAATGACTGTTCACAAATCCAGCCTCGACCACACCGATCGCTCCGGAATCCGTAAGTAAGGTAGCTACCGCATTATCTTCCACTTCTTTTCCAGTAACATATCCAAAATTAGCATTAACACCTGTCACTTCTTGACCCAGGAACAGATTCGTCAGATACATCGGATGACAACCGAGGTCAATTAGTGCCCCTCCCTGACAATCTTTTAGATCGTAAAAATGCTCAGGCAACCAATTGGCAATCGCACCGTTATGCGATAGACGCACACGAACATAAGTTACCTTACCAAGTAGTCCTTGGTTCAAAACATCTTGAATCGTTAATGTATATCCATCGTTCAAACGCGGTAAAGAAACCGTCATTTTCACTCCGTTATCCTGTACATCCGAAATGATTGTATTTACTTCTTTAATAGTTGAAGCGATAACTTTCTCTGTAAAAATGTGTTTGCCCGCTTTTGCAGCAGCAGTAATCACTTCTTCGTGAAGACGTGTCGGTGCATCTACAATGACGGCATCGATGTTGTCCTGTGCCAGCATATCTTCAAGCGAAGCATAGAATGGTACATTCAGACGTTCAGCAGCTTCCTGTCCACGCTTGGCATCTTCATCCCATACAGCAGCCATCACCGTATCTTCGTGCTCCTGAGCCTGTTTAATATAATCCCAGGCATGTACGTGCCATAAGCTTATTTTACCTATTCGAATGGTCACTATGATTAACCTCCATACTATATGATATTCTGACATCTAACTATAAATTAACACAGACCTGATCTAATTTTAATAGGAACTTACGACAATAACTATATAAAATTACGACATGAATCAGAATGACCTTCTTAAGAAAACAAGCAAAAAAGCTTCCTGCTCACCAATTCGTGATAATAGGAAGCTTTCGCTGCATGTAACCGTTCGAAATCAAGGATGTCCAAAGTTAGGTTGAAGATTTTATGGCTTATGATCTGTGTAACGGAAGTACCGGATTACCTTGCGATACATCGTCTTGTCTTTTAATTGATTAAATATATAAGGGTCCGGCTTGGCATTCACTTCAATGACCCAAGGTTTCAGACTTTGATCCAGTCCAATATCCACGCCAATTCCCTTCAATCGCGTGTATTTCTTATTCATATGACGAGCGATCACAACACCAAGCTCATTCATTTCCTGAATCAGTTCTTTGCTGCGCTTGGCGGATACGTGAGATTCCAGTAGTTTGTGAATATCCACTGGCTGACCGCCGTTATGATAATTGGTTACTATTTTTTGGGGATGTGCAAGTCGGCCAATGACCCCCGTTGCTTCCCACAGCTGTTTTGGGCTTAACTGCACCATGACGCGGATATCAAAGCGCCTTTTATTGTGTTTTAGCAGATGAATCCCTCTCTGAATAAGATAGCTTCTCTGATTTACAACATGTGCAAGACTTTTATGGAACGAATCGAAGCTATTGAACGTCAGACGCTTTTGATTTATCTGATACGCAAAATCCTGTTGATTTTTCATCTCAGCCCTTATTACGCCCATTCCATGGGTTCCTATTTCAGGCTTGATATATAACATCCCATATCTGGCTATCATAGATTTTAGATTCACCTTGTTAAACTTTTGTGTATCAGGTATGAACGGTTTTATTGAGTCATTATTGATAAGCTGCTTTGTTTTAAGCCATTTGCTTCGTAACGGTTGTGATTTCTCAATACCCACAGATCGTTCCTCCTGTTTTCAAATTCAACACATTCGCTGTTACATTAATCTGATGCATCATATGCAATATCATTGAACGAATCTTAGGCAATACCTCCTGAATTTACACACAAAAAGCCGACAAGCCACTATCTCGTGAGCTTGTCGGCTTTTCAATTTACATGTTCAGATATCATTTCTGTTTCTATTTGAAGCTGAACTGGAATATACGCCTCTTCTTGATTGTTCGATTATGGCAACAGATTTTCGTCAACTGGGACATTCGTGTCGGGAGCTTCTGCTGCAGATACGAACAACCGTCCGGGCGCTTCCACTTCAACTTTATTCCCCGCTGCGTCCTGAGCACGGATCACGATCACTCCACCCTCAAGCACCAGCGAAGAAGCAGTTGTATAGGTGCCTGTATAATGACCAGCTTCCGTTTCCACCAATGGAATCTCTGCGCCAGCCTGTGTGCTCAAATTGGATGGCAGTTCAATCCGGAAAGAGGCCTGTAATTTAGGGTTACTGTCGAACGAAACTGTTACGGTTTCTCCTGCTACAATCCGTACATCCTCAGCCGGAGAGATATTGGTCAGTTCAGGCAAAGACGTTTCCACATAAACAGTCCGTGTCACGGTTGTTTTATTGCCTGCAATATCTGTCGCAATGATTGTGATCGTATTCTTGCCCTCATTCACAAGTACGCGGTGATTAAAGCTTCTATTTTGCTCCAATTTCACCTTCTGTCCGTTAATGGTCACTTTGTCGAGGAATTGGTCCTGTACATCTCCGGTTATATGAACCACTTCGGTGTTGATTCGACTTCCTTCTTCAGGTGTAAGGACCGTTAGCACAGGTGCTGTCTGATCCAAGATGACCACAACTGGAAGGGAGCGATCCGTTGTTTTTCCGTTAACTACTGCCTCGGCAGTTATGGCATTAACCCCTGCACGAAGTTTAACATTCAGCTTGAATTTTCCATTCTCCACTGTTGTGGTTCCCGCTATTTCTTTTCCGTTATAAATCTTAATTTGGGCTCCAGAAGCTGGAGAAGTTCCCGATACATCAAATGTCGGCTGGTTGGTATAGGTGTTCGTCGGTTGCGTCAGTACAGGTGCATTCACCGGATATTTCACAACTGCACGAATCATATAATTACCCTCTTCTGCTGGTGCAGTACTCCATACACCGCCTACACGCTGCCAGCTCCGCCCTGCATTCACACCATTTTCATCGGTTGCGAGTCCTGGTGCGCTCGTTCCAACTGCAGTCTGAACATATACGATATAGAAATCGCCTTGTACCACTACTGGCTCGGGAAATTCAACGGTTGTCCACTGATTATTGCGCAATGCCGTACCGTCGAACGGTCCCGCCAGCAATCGGCCTGGTGCTCCACCCGATCCAGTGGCATCATAGACGGCATATTTGAATGCTGTTCCTCCTGGTACTGGCCACTCCGTATTCCAGAATCGAAGTGATGCACCTGTAAGCTGTGCTGTCTCCAATTCTGGTGTCATACGTACAGCCCATGCATTATCTGCGGCCACAAAGGCTCTTGCATTTTCAGCCGATCCATCGTCATAAGCAATTTCTCCAGGAAATCCAATAAATGGTTTTAAAATAACTTTCGCTTCGGCTGTACCATTCCCAGGCACTGTTACATTCACAGTTTTGCTATAGTAGTCCTTTGCGATGATCGACAGTGTATAACTTCCTTCCAGAACATCCAGAGTAAATTTACCATCTGTTCCTGTGCGAACAGCGCCTACTTGAGCATCTTCCAACACGAGAATTGATGCTCCAACAATAGGTTTCCCTGTACGCTCATCGCTCACAATACCTTCAATCTTTCCTTGAGGAATGGTTTCCAGATTGAAGTTGGCTGTTGCTCCACTTCCATCCGTGATGGTTACCGTCTTCGTTTGAGGATAATAGCCATAGGCCTCAGCCTTCAACGTGTAATCACCAGCCACATGAGTGAAACTGTATTTACCTGTCGTTGGGTCCGTCTTCACGGAACGTCCTGTTTCCAGAACGGTAACCGTTGCACTTGCAGGCAAGCTTTGAGGCGTTACAGAGCCTGCTCCAGGTTTCTGTATTTCAGGCTGTTCCTGTTTGGTTTTATTGAATTCAGCCTTGTCCGTACTTGAAACTTTGTACCAAGCATTATCATATTCCGGCTTAGGCTTGTCACTGTTCAGAACAATCGCCGTATCTTCCGTAACCGTCTCAGCGGCGATACCCAGAATGCGGAAGTCATCGATGTACCAGCCTTGCTTGACGACACTGCTGTCCGAAGTCAATCTGAACCGGAATTGAACTTCATTCCCCTTCAGTGCAGCCAGATCGTAGAATACTGGAGTCCATTGTTTTCCATTTGAAGAATGAGAGAATTTACCAAGCTCCGACCATGTGTTGCCACCGTCTTTCGTGGCTTCAACATAACCATAATCGTATCCACTTTCGATTTCATACCAATGATTGAACGTCAGCGTAGCTTGATCTACCTGGGTTAAGTCTACAACTGGCGAAACCAGAGAGTAGTTTGAACCGTTCTCATAAGTGCTGTCCAGATCGGTTGCCCATACATTTGGCGGAGAAACTGCATTGGCAGGTCCAACGACGGGAACTCCCCGTTCCCACTCATCCTTGGTGCCGGAATGAGTCCAGCCATTGTCGCTGCTACCATCAAAGTGGTCGATGAAGATATCTTCCGGGACCTCCACGGTAACGGATACCTCATTCGACTTGTCACTCTCATTGCCACTATAGTCAAGAGCGGCTACCTTATAAAAATAAGTCGAATTTGTTACTGTAGCCGTATCCGTAAATGTTGTTGATGATGTATTTCCGAGCAATTCATAACCTGAGCCGGAATTCGTTGAACGATACACGTTATAGGATTTCAGATCCTCATCGTCCGATCCCGTCCAGGACAAGTTTACGTTCCCCAGAATGTCGGCAGAAGCGGACAATCCGCTTGGCGCTCCCGGAGCAATATCATCTGGAGCTTGTACGGAAAAGTCATCAATATACCAACCAGCCTTTTGAACGGAATTGTCACTGGTCAGATTAAACTTGATAAATACCTGTTGGCCGGCGTAGTCACGCAAGTCAATATATTGAGTTTTCCAACCTCCACCGGCACCTGTAAAGCTCAATGCCTCTTCAAATACGAAATCACTATCCTCTGTTGCAATGTACACTTTGCCAAAGTCGATATTGCTCTCCAAATCATACCAGTGCTTGAAGGATAACAAAGCTCCCTCAGAGCTCTGGGTAAGATCAATTGGTGGTGCGAGCAAGTAGGCATTGCTGTTGGCTGCATATGTCCCTGTCAGATTGGTTGCAATCACCTTGTCACCAGAGTATGCACTTCCCGGTCCACTCGTTGGTGCTCCCCATGCCCAGGTGTTGCCAACTCCCCCCGAGGTAAAGCCCAGATTGTCTTCCTCAAAGTCTTGCAGATACCCAGGCTGAACTCCATTGGAGACAGCGACCTTATAAACTTCACTCTCAAATCCGTTATTGCCATAATCATTGACCCGGATATAGTACTCCAAGCCTTGTGACTCGATCAGAAATGCCGGAATTGTCGCTGTGTAAGTTCCATCTTTGGCATCCCCAGCTACTCGATTCATCGGCAGATATACGTACTGGCTCGTGCCCTTTGTTTTGGCAAAAGCCTCTACTGTGGTTACACCGACATTATCGGTAACACGTGCAGTAAGTGGAATATCAAGCCCCGTAAAAGCAGAATTGACAGGCGCATGTTCCAGGACCGGCGCTTCTAGATCGTCACCTGCTGTGACAACCCTGCCAGATACCGTCCCTATACCTTCGAGGACGGAGCCCACAGCATCCAGTGCATTGATAATACCGTGACCGTAGCCGTTATTGGGCGAAGTTGGATACCGGCTGTCTGTTCTCGGTGTCGCTGTATCCATAATAATTTGCTCCAACTGATCAACCGTAAGGGAATGATTGGCTTGAAGCAGGAGTGCGGCCAGTGCAGTGGTATGTGGGCCTGCCATGGACGTGCCGTTCCAGCCACCCTCGTATACACCGCCCGGAACAGAGGAACGGATGTTAACACCTGGAGCCGAAACTTCCGGCTTAATTTCCTCATAAGGGGAAGGACCCAGAAGGGAAAACGAAGCTAGATTCCCGTTGATATCCGTTGCTCCCGTTGCGAAACTCTCTGGATAGTTCGCAGGGTTCGCGACTGAACCTGGACCTCCCGGATTCGTCAGTGTCACATTCCCGGCTGAGAATTCCGGAAAAATCTGTGCATCACGCCAAGCTTGTACCATTGGACGGAACCACTCGTCCAATCCTGCGCCACCACCCCAGGAATTGTTAACCACATCCGGGGCAAGCTCAGGGTGCAAGTTTCCTTCAGCATCCACTGGAGCAATCAGCCATTGCCCGCCATCCAGTATAATGGCATCGGTCGTACTCGGATTGAAAATTCGAACAGCAATCCATTTTGCTCCGGGTGCAACCCCGATTTTGTTGGTGCCATTCGCTTCGGAGCCTACCATGGTACCCATTGTATGTGTACCATGGCCATCTCCATCCGCAGGAAGGGAAGCATGGCTATGGGGATCATACCAGCTTAGCTCGGGATCAACGACATTTCCCGAAGCATCAAGTCCTCTCCATTTGCTGCGGAGTGCTGGATGGGTGTAATCGACCCCGCTATCCAGGTTGGCAACAACGATACCTGTACCGTCGATTCCTCTATCCCAGACTGCTGGCGCGTTGATAGAATCGATGTTCCATTCAACGTTCTCTGTCTGCAGGCTCTTATCGTTAGCAGCCGCACTTTCCTTCTTATCTGCCTCTTTGGCTGGTGACTTGGCAGACTCCGTTGCTGGAGCAGCTGTTGCACTTTCACTACTGATCTCGGTTTTCTGCATATAACGCTGCTCGTTAGGCAGTATTTTATCCACTTCGGGAAGAAGTGCAATCTGTTCCATGACTTCCTTCGTGCTCGTTACTGCGAGTGCATTAACGATAAAGTAGCTTTTATATTCTTTGACCTTGCCAAGGTCAAGTTCCTTTTCAAGAAAACTTTCCAGGGTATACTGGGATCGTGAGGCCGTTTCCCGCAGAGTACTTACAACCGTGCTTCGCACGGACAATTTCGTTGCCGAAGCCGTTTGCTTGTCAATCGTCGCCTTTTCCAAGGCTAGCTTGGATACTGAGGCTGTATCTACCTGTTCTTTCATTTTCACCAGATAAGTAACATAATCATTGCTCTCAAATTCCTTGCTCAGCTTTGCGTTAACTTTGGAGGTGGTGATCTTGCCCGAACTGGATTTCATGTCGATCTTCTGCGATGCGGCGTTTTCAGCTGAAACCGGATGAATGATAGATAATGCAAGGAGAAGCGACAGGCCCATGGAAAGCGGCTTACGCAAACGATTCATCTTTATCAAACTTTTCCACTCCCTTTACCCGGTTTTTGTAATACAGTGATTCACTGTATCCATTTCTTTAAATGAAACGATGAAACAACCTCAACTGGACAGACTGATTGCGTTTACTTACATCAAGCCTCACCTCCTTTACAGGACAGGTTATTAAATTACATCGTATGTGAAAGATTATTAGATAGCCAATTTCAGCGTATATATGGAAGAGGTGGACTTCAAATTAATCCATCTTGTGAGCGGAAGTTTATTCGCATGCATTAAGGAGGGTAATCACCGGCGTTAGCAAGAACGCATACTTTACATGGGAGTATTATGGACCTGGGTAGAACGGGAGATTTCTTAACCTATGTACAAACAAACTCTTAAAATTACATATAATATAAAATTTAGAATCAAATTGTATATTTATGGTATATTATAGAGTCACAAAATGAGATATACAAGCACTTTTATAGAAAAATATAGAAAATAAGCCTTTTTAATGCTTTCATAAGTCTAATGACTCTCTGTAATGCATCTTCTTTTCGCGAATACGAAAACTCTGACGTTTCGATTGATTCAAACAGTTCTTTTTAACTATATCTGATTCATTCACATCAAAAAGAACGATGCGAGATACTTCGCGCCGTTCTTTTGGGGTACTTCCAAACCATTCCCGTCATGAGCGTTGCTTCAGACGATCCAACACCAGATACACAACAATGGCATCATCCAGATAACCAATCGGAAAGAGATAGTCCGGGATCAGATCGGCAGACGAAATAAAGTATAATAACGCACTACCGATCAGAGTACGATCGTTCTCGGGTGTAATCTCATCACAGTATTGAATATGCATTTCCTTCAAGTGATCTATAAACGGTCCCGCACCGTTTATCTGATTGATTTTTAGATCAAACTCCTTACATATTATTCGATGCCCTTCATCCGTACGTGCGTATTGTTCATACTTAACCATCTCCTGTTCTATCCGCTCTGTTGTTATATCGAGGTCCAATAATTTCGTATGTTGCAGAACCGTTTTGATCGATTCAAGCGAATCCAGAATACCCCGCTCAGTCTCTCTTTTGACATGATTGATTTTGTAGCCTGTAGCCTCAATAAGATGATCCAGTGAAACGTCCAACTGTTCGGAAAAAATCTGCAAATGTGTGAGCTTCGGTTGCTGCTTCCCGTTCAGAATCCGAGAAATGGTAGCCGTGTCCATTCCGCACAACGTACTAAATTTGCGCATCGAGAGCTCACGTCTGGCAAGTAGAGGCTTGATCAAATCTCCAATATGGCAATCCTTTGTTTGATCATGTGCTCTCACCAGCATCCCTCCAGAGATATGATCCATAGTCTAGTATATGGGACAACGTGGTGAAAGTTTACCTTATTCTTTCTTCATCAACAACGGTTTGTTGCATTTTTCTCAAGGACGGGCACATGAATCTCAACACGACATACATTAAGAGCAGACTACAGATCATGAGGTGATTTTATGGCGTGGATGCTTATTCTTGCTTTGGCCGTCTCTTCGAGTCTTGACAATCTGGGTGTCGGACTATCATACGGGATCCGAAAAATCAGAATCAGCCTATTTTCGAATTTTTTGATCGCCGTTGTTTGTTTATTGTTCAGCTATTCAGGTATTTTGTTCGGAAAATGGATTTCGATCGTGCTTCCTGGCGTTTTTCCTATACTGCTGGGGACATTCATCCTACTCGTTATCGGTTTTCGTATCATCTTATTATCGGTTCCCCGCAAGAAGAAAGATCACGAAGAGACTGACTCTCAAACCCTCGGGATTGGGTCTATTTTGCAAAATCCAGAACGGGTAGATTTAGACAAATCAAACCATATTGGAATCCTTGAAGCATTGATTCTGGGCGTTGCTCTTTCGACAAATGCACTGACGAATGGTCTAAGCGCCGGGCTGATGGGCCTATCCCCCTTGTATATTTCCCTTACCGCAGCCATCGGCAGTTTTGTTACCGTATGGTTTGGCGTGTGGATGGGGGCCAAAGCGGCTAACGTTCGTATTGGTTCGTTCACATTGGGACAGTTCGGAACACTTGTCAGCGGGGTTCTCTTATTGTTGATTGCAGCCAATAATTTGTTCTAATCTTGTATGCCAAACTCCAAGAAGGAGACATCTGATCAGATGTCTCCTTCTTGGAGTATTTTAGCGCTATTGTTGATAGATCCTTATCTGCCTCAGAATCCCTGGTTATACACCCGCTTATACTATTTCAGCGCCGTAACCACTTCTTCACTGGAGCGAATGCGGCCCAATCTGGGGAAAATGGTTTTACAAACGTAGTCATGCTCTTCCTTGGTAGCAGCCGTCATTGCATCTTCAACAAAAATCTGTTGATAACCGTGCTGATAAGCTTCTCTCGCTGTAGTATCCACACCGATCGACGTGGAAACGCCACTTAATACAATGGTATCTATTCCCCGACGTCGCAACTGGAGGTCAAGATCGGTACCGAAGAACGCACCCCATTGACGCTTGGCAACCGTATGATAAGGAGTATGGGCAGTCATTTCAGGCACGAATTGATCCCAGTCTGCGCTAAACTGAATCGCTCCCCGTTCCATATCCGTTTTTGGTTTCAACATGTCTTTTCCATCGACTGACGAGACTTTTACAAGCACGACAAAGGCTCCCTTTTCCGTGAAAGCCTGTGCTAACTTGGCCGCATTCTGCACCACCTGCTCACCTGTATGTGGAGCCTGTAGCGGGCTATTCACAATCCCCTTTTGCAAATCAATCACAACCAACGCTGTTCTTTCGGCTGTAAGCTGCTCAGCTTCTGCTTTTTTCAAGTTTTCCATGATCTTCTCTCCCATTCGTTTCAAGTTTTTTGTAGACCTTAAAATACACCCAGCCAGCATTGATCAATATCAATGCGCTGGTAATAAAGAACACATATCGTATTCCCATCCAGGCAGCCACTTGTCCACCTAAAACGGCACCGCCGAATACTCCTAGATATCCTGCTGACATGTTGAAACCGAACATTCTACCTGTAAGTGAAGCTGGTGTAATTTTTTTGATCAGAGTATTCACCGAAGGAATCAGCCCGGCTGCCGCCAATCCCAATAAAAAACGCAGGCCCATCAATTGCCACGGACTCGCTACAAACGCCTGTGCTATGAAGAGAATTCCGGCAGCTAGAAGAGCAACCAATATGACCTTCTGTGCGCCTATTCGGTCCGAAAGCCTGCCCAACCTTGGTGCAGCAATGAGATTGGCGAGTCCTGATGCCGAGAATACGATTCCGGCCAACAGAGCAACATGCGAAGTGTTACCGGAAAGCTGCGTAATATACACGGTAATGATAGGCTCCACCGAATATAAGGCCACAGTGAGTACAAAAAAAGTAACGAATAAGTTAATCGTCAAACTTTTCTCGGGCACTTTTCGCCATACTTCCCTGAGGCCAAGCACCACTTTGTCCTCTCTCGTGAACGATTCTTTCACAAACAAGGCGGTCGTAATAAAGGCTATCATCATCAGCCCACCCGTTATAAAAAATGAATTCTGGAGTCCCCAATTCACCCCGATGAAACCACCAATTGTAGGTCCGATCAAGGAACCTGCAATGTTGGCCGTTGAAAGTGTGCCCAGAGCATAGCCCGCATGTTTGGAATCGGTTTGGGTCGCAATCAGCGTCGTACAGGCGGTGCTATATCCTGTGATGACACCCTGTAGTAGCCGAAGTCCAATGAGCATGTACACATTTGTTGAGAATCCCATACAACCTACTACTATAGCCATGCCCAAACTAGCTCGAAGAAGCATCGGTTTCCTTCCCCATCGGTCGGAAGCCGCTCCCCATATGGGGGAGAAAATGGCAGAAAGTACAAATGTGATGCCAAAGGCAATTCCGGAGAATTGGGCAATCGCTGCTGAGTCGTTCACACCAAGCTGCTTGATGTACAGCGGCAAAATCGGTGCGATCTGGCTCATCCCAACTCCGGTCACAAACATTCCAAACCAACATACAATCAAATTTTTTTTCCACAGCGGCATATCAACAAGCCTTCCTCCCGCTTCAGAATCATATCCTCATCTTAGCGATCAGAACGACTGTACACCATGCATTATGTTAAACTCCATGGACATTTTTGCTGTAAAATTCCGTTGGACTCATCCCTTCCAATTGTTTAAATAACCTACTGAAATAGAATTCATCCGTGTAACCGAGTAACTGCGCAACCTCTTTAACTTTGTTGTTTCCTTCCAAAATGATCTCTTTTGCCTTATCCATCTTCAGTTTGTTGAAAAATTCTATGATGGAGTATCCTGTAATCTCTTTGAAAGCTCTTGATAAATACGGGGCTGATAACTGTACGAGCTCAGATAATTCGGTCAAGGTGATTTTACGATGCAGATGTTGATTCATATAGTTGATGATCTTTTCCACTTTCAGGGATGTCGCATAATTACGATGACGCTTTTTTACATTTTGGCCGATCGCGATAATCAACTGCTGTAATAAGGACTTGGTGCTAAACTCATAACCCGGTAATTTCGTATACCAGGTCTCCACCATATGTTTAAATACTTCTTCCAATTGGTAATAGTCCTGTAATTGCTGGACAGCAGGCAAGGGAAACACCTCTACGTCATTGTTCACAGTCCATGTATTATCATTCTGCTCGATCCGGACATAACTGAAGTGAACTGAAAAAAACTGATGGGATTTTTAAAGTCAATCTCTATCAAGTGAGGGACATCCGGTTGAAGATAGATTAGAACGCCTTCCTGAATGGAATATCTTTTACTATCGATGGTAATCTCCGCTTTCCCACCTGTAATAAATATAAGTTCATGATGCTGAAGCGTTCGCACTCCTTTATTTGAAAATGTTCGAAGTTCTTTCGGCTTTCTTGAGTTGCAGTATAAAATATGGAAAAAGAGCTGTTCTATATTCATGGTTCCCTCCACGCACATATCGTCTAATTGTATTATTCACTCTTCCAGTTCACCTGTTCAGGATTTCCAAAGAGTAGCATGTTTAATATACAGGGACATTCAGCTGATGATGGTTTCTCAGTTAATTCATTCAATCCTGTTTGTGTCGAAGATAAACCTAAAAGAACAAAAAAACAAGCTGTCTCCAATTCAAATGGAGCGCAGCTTGTTTCATCAATTTATTAATTCTGTTGTTCGCTAAACTAAATCAGGTAATGTTCACGCCACCACTTGCATAACCGACAACGGTATTCACGAGTGTGAGTCCGGTAGCCGTCGCCGAGAACACCAACAACAGACGAGTCTGTGCAGTCACAGGGATAGCCAATCCGGTTGTTATACCATTGGAGATGCTGCCCAATGCGATAATACCTGTAAGTGGAGGCGCCAGTGTCACGACAGCTCCAGGAACAGCCGTAAATGCGTTGTCTGGCGTAGGCGAGCTGAACAGTTGTGCTGTGATGGTTACCGTTGAACCAACCAAAGATAAGGCTACGGTTGTGCTAAAATACGCAGCTATGGAAGTTATAACTCCATCCCTTGGAGCCGAAAAAGCACAGTTAATGAGTGGTCCAACTACCGATCCTGTTAAATCAATGGCGCCTCCCACCAAGCTGATTCCCGTTGCTGAGCTACCGAAACCAATCAGGCTTGTTGTACCAACCAATCCACCAACGATCGTTGTCAAAATGGCTGGACCACCAGAAGCAAAAGGAATGATCGCTCCCGAACCTGTAGCTCCTGTAACGCCTGTAATACCAGTTACTCCGGCCAATCCTGCGGCTCCCGTAGCACCAGTCACACCAGTGACGCCGGCTGTTCCTGTCGCTCCAGTCACCCCTGTGGCTCCGGCCAATCCTGCGGCCCCCGTAGCACCAGTCACACCAGTGACGCCGGCTGTTCCCGTTACTCCAGTCACCCCTGTGGCTCCGGCCAATCCTGCGGCCCCCGTAGCACCAGTCACACCAGTGACGCCGGCTGTTCCTGTCGCTCCAGTCACCCCTGTGGCTCCGGCCAATCCTGCGGCTCCCGTAGCACCAGTCACACCAGTGACGCCGGCTGTTCCTGTCGCTCCAGTCACCCCTGTGGCTCCGGCCAATCCTGCGGCTCCCGTAGCACCAGTTACTCCCGTCGCTCCCGCCACACCAGGATCGCCCGTCGCTCCGGTTACGCCTGCTGATCCAACAATTCCCGTCGCTCCAGTCACTCCTGTGGCTCCAGTTGCACCACCTGCTGGGCCCGTTGCTCCGGTTGCTCCCGTAGCTCCGTTCAGACCAGCTGCACCCGCTGGGCCAGGGTTACCCTGTGATCCCACTGGACCTATCGTTCCTTGAGCACCCGCAACACCTTGAGGTCCGGCAGGACCTGCTGGGCCTGCGGGTCCCGCAGGTCCTGGAAGTCCTGAGTTTCTAAGTGTGTTGGCAAGAGCTACTTCTGCTGCTCGAATAGCAATGACCAACTGGTCTTTGTCCGCGGAATGAATGCATTCCTGTAAAACTACAGACAACAGCGAATCAAGCAATTGCTGCAAATTAATGCCTACACTTATTGGAGAGAAGGGAATGACCTCCGCTGAAGCAATCGAAAGTTCCAAAGCTGCTTCCAGGCTCGACTTGTTTCCTTTCTTTAATTTCAAATGATGAACCAAAGCCAGCAACTTTCGCAAAATTTCTATTAAGACAGAAACATTAACCTGAGTTGGATTAGCAAATACCTGTGCAATGGTAGTTCTCAATTCACCTATTAATTTGAGGAGTAAATGAGCTTCTTCACCAATGCCCGTATGATGTAATTCTTCTCCGCCTTTTCTAAAGCCGCTTCCCCCGGCTCCACTGCGTTTTTTGTATTTCATGTTCCATAATCTCCTCCTTGGGAGCTTTGATAATGTCCGCAGGCCGGGCGAACATCACTTGCCTGATGTCAACAATATATTACCAACATCAAATTTTGTGATGAATACACCTAAAATTATTGCCGTTTAATTAATTCAATTTGTTAAACGACCATCTTTGTGCATCTGTACCGTTATCATTCCATTGCTGGATTACAGCCCCATCTGCCGTTGAAGAACTCGACACATCTACTGCCAATCCATTCACTTTGGAAATGATTTTATAGTAACCGTTCCCTGCATCCTGGATGCTCCACCTTTGGGCGTTAGAGCCGTTATCATCCCATTGCTGAAGCTGCACACCGGGTGACGCTGTTGAGTTGGGCACATCAAGAACTTTTCCGCTATGAACCGCCGTAAGTTTATAGAAACCATCCCCTGTGCTGTCGACCCTGAACGTTTGGTTACTCGCACTGTAATTGGTCCATTGTTGTACTTTGGCTCCGCTTGCCGTGGATACATCCACGATATCCAACACTTTACCGCTTGCTTTGGAACCAATTGTGTAGAGGCCTCCGCTGATAATGTTCGGTGTATTCGCTGCTTGATATACCCGTACGTAATCCACCAGCATTTGGGATGGGAAAGGTGTCGCGTTATTAGGGCTGCCAGGCCAATTCCCGCCCACAGCCATATTCAACAGGAGGAAAAAAGGACGCTGAAACTCCTCAGTATTGCCTGTTCCATTTTCAATGTAAAACTCATTGAATTGTTTGCCATCCACAAACCATCTTATATATTTGGAATCCCATTCGATGCTATACACATGAAATTGGGAAAAATCAAGATTTTCCGATATCTTTCCATAATCGGCATGCCCGTTAGCATCCCAGTGAACGGTACCGTTTACAAAAGCATTGTTGTTGACCCGCTCCATAATGTCGATCTCTCCGCTCTTTGGCCAGCCAACGGAATTAATGTTGCTTCCCAGCATCCAAAAAGCAGGCCAGAGTCCCTGACCTGACGGCAGCTTGATACGTGCTTCGACTTTCCCGTAAGTAAAATCCTTCAAGCCTTGGGTTTTGATTCGCGCCGAGGTATAACTACTGCCATTGTAATTTTCTTTGCGTGCAGTGATGACCAGATTGCCACCTGTAACTTGCAGGTTCTCGGTGCGATTCGTATAATACTGCAATTCATTATTTCCCCATCCACCACTGCCGGTACCAATCTCTGCAGACCAGTTCGACGTATTCAGAGAGCTTCCATTGAATTCGTCACTCCACACCAGATTCCAATTGGTCGCTGCGTTTGTCGTCGTGCCAGGCAGTAAAGCGATTAGGAAACTGAACAGCACCAACATACTTACGATTTTTCTTTTTCTCAACAATCTTTTCCCTCCCCATATTAACGGACTGATTCCGAAAAGGGACATCCCATTTTTCTCAATCCGTAACAACGTTTACATTAAATGTATTCTGTATGTAGCTCGATTATTTCTTATTGCGAACTGGATATACCATGGACAAGGCAGCATTCCAAGTATTTTATCTGGCCTGTGCGAATGAACGGTCCATACCTTGTGACCTTTAATATATTGGGGACATGGCGAATGATTCGTTCTCAAAATAAGGAAGGAGATAAAGGCATGAGCAGGCAAGTGATCATTAATGCGGATGATTTCGGACTGTCGCCCGGCGTTAGTCAGGGAATTATTCAAGCGTATCGCGCTGGTGGAATTACGAGCACTTCAATGATGGTAAATATGCCGGGCCTTGATCATGCATTGAGTTTAGCCCGGTCGCTGCCAGACCTCGGAGTCGGTTTGCATTTCAACCTGACATACGGGAGACCTGTGTCCGATCCGGCTCTTGTGCCTTCTTTGGTGAAGCCTGACGGTGCTTTTCATCAAGGCCAGTGCGGATTAATACGAGAATTCGCTGATATTGCTATAGAACTCGATGCTCAATGGAATGTTTTGGCTCAAGCGTTACTTCCTCCTACACATCTCGACTCCCATCAGCTGCTGCATCAAAACGATCCCATCATATTCAAAATCATGGCCGAGAAAGCTGTCCGGGAAAACATCCCGCTTCGGCGATCTCAGGTCCGGCATGCAAGCCCTGATCTGCCATCCCCTCGGATGACGGATACGATTCTGTTGGATACTTATGGAGATCATGAGGGTTTGCAACGATTACTTCAACATTTATCTACGCTCCCAGATGGCATTACGGAGATTGTATGTCATCCGGGATATGTCGATGATGCTCTGCGTGAAATTTCCAACTGGCTGGACATCCGCGAGCATGAGCTTGCCGTGTTTGTCAATCAGGATGTTCCCCGAACGATACAGGCGCTGGGCATTGTGCCAATAAACTACAGAGCCGTGCTGGATACCACGGAAGAATCATGCGAACTACCACAAATACAAATGACATCACCTCTCAAAACAGTAGAAAAAAGACGGCCTCGCCATCTGCGCCAACGCTTATTGAAGCGGCAGCGTTTGGCGAAGTTACATCGTTTGTCCAAAAAACGAAGAACGCTCCCTCGATCTTTTTCAACCCGCAAACGAGTGTAGTCCATTGCAGATTCGCACAAAGAATAGGACTATAACCAGTACATGTTCCTGTTGGTTATAGCCCTTTGTCCTTTTCTCTTAATCCAGTTCTAATTTAAATACGATGGGTGAGCTGCTTTGAACGTTTCTTGTCGTTATCGCCAAGGACTCTTCAGTTCTGCTCCATTCCGGTTCTTCGTCAAAGCCCAATATCTGAATGTCCCTGATCAGTCCATGGAAATGATGAGAGTTTTCCTTCAGCGAACGAATATGAACGATCCCATTCTCCGGGTAGGCCATAACCGTGGCATAGAGGCAGCTTTCTTTTACGGTGAAACGGATGTCCTCACTTGTAAAGATCTTGGTTTCGCCATCTGTAAACTGTCCTTCCTTCACCTCGGTCGGCCCTTCCCCATACGTCCGCCAGAACGTCGTGTCATAGATCGCCTCGCCATTCACTTCCAGCCATTGTCCTATAGCGAGCAAAATATCTCTGTCTTCATCTGGAATACTGCCATCTGCTTTTGGTCCAATATTCAGCAGCAGGCTGCCATTTTTGCTCACAATATCAACAAGGTCCCTGATGATCTCATCTGCTGTTTTATAGTTGTTGTTTTCTGTATAACACCAGGAATTTTTGGCGACAGCCGTATCCGTTTGCCAGAAATACGGTTTCAGATCGGCGAATTGTCCACGCTCCACATCCGGTACGGCACAACCGAGCATAAAGGCATCATGCTTATAGTTAATCGCTACCGGAATGCCCCACTCTTCACCTTTGTTATAATAGTAGGCGCTGAATTTTTTCAAGTAAGGTTTGAACGCTGCCGTCTGGATCCACCAGTCAAAATAAAAAACACCCGGCTGGTATTGATCCACCAGTTCACAACAACGAATCAGCCAATCTTCCAAATATTCATCCGTTGGAGGTGAGCCGTATAAGTCATGATGATCCGGTTCCGGCATGGCTGGCCAGTAGAAATCACCACGTCTGAGCGGCTCCTTGACATCTGAATCGAAGCTTTTTCCATGAGACATGAAAAACCAATGTTCCGCACGGTGTGACGAGACACAGAATGTAAGTCCCTGCTTCTCATACGCGTCCTTCATCTCACCCAGCAGATCACGTTTGGGTCCCATTTCAAGTGTGTTATAGTGGGAGATGGAGCTTTTGTACATTTGAAAACCATCATGGTGTTCGGCTACTGGCATCACATATCGGGCCCCCGCCTTTTTAAAAAGCACAGCCCATTCATCTGCGTTAAACTTCTCTGCACGGAACATCGGAATAAAATCTTTATAACCAAAATCCTTCGGATGACCATAAACGCTAAGGTGATGTTCATAAGCTTTGGAGCCCTCAATATACATATTTCGTGAATACCATTCACTATCATAAGCCGGAATAGAATACAGCCCCCAGTGAATGAAAATACCGAATTTGGCGTTCTGGTACCACTCGGGAACCTTGAATGCACTAAGGGAATTCCAATTGTCCTTATACTTTCCTTCGGCAATGGTCTCTTCGATCTGTTGCAAATATTCATTTTTATCCATGATCATTCTCATTCCTTCCGTTATCATATCCACTTGTATTGTAGTGGCACGACCAGCGGATAGACATGCAGAACGTTAACTTTAGGATGGACAATACTAACCTTTGTCGGGAGTTGAGGATAATGAATCATACGAAGTTGCTTACAAACCACTTATCCAATCTGCAGGTTGAATTGTTCATGGTCAACTTCAATCGCTGCGATACGGATTGGCGGGACCTCGATTACACACCCGATTACAGCAAATTTTATTTAATCTGCGAAGGCGAGGGCTGGCTCAAGATCGGTGATCAGGAGTATTACCCTGCACCGGGACAGCTTTTTTTAATGCCTGAGGGGGTTACACAATCTTACTCGGCCATCAATGATCGTCCTTTTCTCAAATACTGGTGTCATTTTAGTGCGAGAGTGGGAGGCATCAACCTATTTCAAATTCTTAATTTCCCCCACTTCTGTACATCGGATCGACCCGAACTGATACAGGAAATATTCAACAGCATTCTTGATTACGCACGATCAGGTGAAGTCTATGCCCATATGATGGCAAAAAGCAAGTTAATAGAGCTGTTGTCACATTACATTATGCATCTGGATCAGGAACAGATTAGTTATATCAATGTGCCTGTTATGGAGAAAATATCTGCCGTACTGGCCTATATCGATTCCAACATTGAAGAAAATATTACTGTACGGGATCTGGCTCAGGTTGCCTACATGCATCCCAATTATTTTATTCGTTTCTTTAAACAGCACATCGGCGTTCCACCCATCCACTACATTGCCAGCAAAAAAATGGATAAGGCAAAAGAACTTCTGACCTGTACGCCAAAAACAGTCACTGCTATTGCCGGACACCTTGGGTTTAGTGACTTATATTATTTCTCAAGGCAATTCAAAAAGCATACAGGTCTTAATCCAACGGAGTACCGCAAACAAATCACAGGAAGAACAGCGAAAGAGATAATAGGATCGCACACAGCCAAATGAAACGGAGCTCCACAAGGGAACTCCATCGTCATAACTTGCTGCGCTTGACCGCTCCTTGTTCAACCACTCTTTTGACCTCTCTCAGATAGGCGTACCCATAATCGTCATCCGGTTCAAGGTACGCCCCTTCCGCCCACTCATTCCATGCGTTGACGAACAGGAAACCACTCCTGTTCAATTCCTTTGCTCTCGTCATCTGTCGCGATAAATACATTCCGAATTTTTCAGGTGTTGATCCTACCGTACTCTGTCCATCAATCGATCGGCGCGGCGTATTGTCCCAATTTACAAATGCACCAGGATATACAACCTCGCCGTTTCGGTGAGGTGTTCTTTCGAGAATGGATGACCATACTTTATCGTAATTTACCACAATGTGCTTCTGCCCCTTAATGTCCAGTTCAATCCAGATTCCATTCATTTGACCATGCGCAAACGTATAGTGGGGCTCAAATTCCATGCTCGCATCAAAGACAGGAGAATTAAAGGTAGGAAAACCACCTATTGTCTGCACAAAATGGATACCCTCCAACCCGTGTTCTATCGCAAGCCTGCGCCAATAATGGATCATTTCCTGACATCGGGGTATGTTTGCAGGCCGATAGATCAAGAATAACGGTTTTCCCCCTACACAAATGTATCGTTTGTCCTTAAACGCTCTGACCAGATAATCGAAGTGTTCTTTCCAATCAGTCTCATCCCCGTAGTCTTGCGAAATAAGAATATCCTCTTCGCGTCCGTCCCATTTACGTGTCCAGGTTTCGTTGGCCCATGACAAACAAAAAGGGAAATCCGGTTCTCCACTGTCCAAAATCTCATCAAACGGTTTTTCAAGCAATCGTTTGCCCTTAAACCAGTAATGATAATAACAGAAGCCGTATATTCCATAGTTTTTGGCTGTTTCGGCCTGCCATTTGCGCACCTTGGGATCTGTTAAGTCATAGTAGTTTTGATACAATGGCTTCCTTGGCTGCAGATGGCCTGGATAAAGAGGGATTGTTTTTTTTACATTCGTCCATTCTGTAAATCCGTCTCCCCACCACTTGTCATTCTCCGCAATTCGATGAAATTGGGGCAAATGTAACGCAATAAGCTTCAAGCAGGACTCCTCCAATTAACAGACGTATTCATTGGAAAATAATATCCATAAGTTGCAAACTTTTATGAAGATAGGATTGATTGTATTTCATATAAGAAAGTGCCTGGGAAGCAGCCAATCTTCGTTGTTCCACATGGTCCCAATATTGTCCAAGCTTCTGTACAAGTTCTTCAAAAGTTGCATAGCGTTGGAAAGCATCCGTGTTCGCAGGAGCGTTAGATGAAGCCGAAATGAGTTGAAATGTACCACATGCCGCTACTTCCATGATACGTCTCGCGGATGAGTTGTCCTGAACAACAAGTTTGCTGCCGTTGTACAACTTTTCCCGAAGCTCATGAGGTTGCACGGGTACAAATGCACCGAAACCCTCCCATCCCTTTCCCTCAACACGCACTTTTTTATCTGATAACCACGCATGAGTGGCAAGAGCAAACAGGCAACTGCCAGGATGTGCATCCCCAATGATATAGACATCTGACTCGTATTCTCTTCCCACCACCTGCGGACAGAACACTGTGGGATTCGGTGGGAAAGGAAGTTCATGACATGAGACATTTCCCATAGATGGAGTGTGAGCGGAATTCTGTGTGAAAACATAATCAAAAAAATGGATTATCGATTCCATCTGTTTTAGATCCGACTGATCTGTCAACCAAATTGCCTTTTTGGCAGAGGAAGCGCTCATTGCTTCCAAATTCTGATTCGACAGAACATCTTCTCCATGCAGAACTAGAATCAAATCCAATTGCTGTCCTGAAGTGTGATCTGCCACTGGCTGGATCGTTTTGATCTCATTGACATATTGAACCAGATGCCTCAAGCTCTGTTCAATCAAAACAGAATTCGCAGAGCTATCTCTTTCCATAACAGGAGTTATGAGGAGAACATTCAGCTGTTTATATTGAACACGGGGAAAATCTGATACTATTCTGCTGTCTTTACTTTCCACGATCTGTTCCTTGCCGTCTTGAATTATTTTCATAAGATGCTGCTGCAAATCCGATTGCTGTACAACCAGATGATGCTGGATTGATTTGAGTTTACGGTTCAATGTTGCGTTTATTTTTCTAAGATACACCTGATTGGGATGCTGGACAGTGCGCCGATTCTTTTGGGACTTAGTTGGCGTACTCCTCCTTTTTTTGATGATCATACCCTCCAATCACGATACGGATTGACTCTCTTTGCCTACAATATGCATCTGTCTTTGGCTAGGTTTCTATCGACTGATTTTTAGGTGTTTAACTACTCAAAGATGGGCTTCACCCGTGTCTTTAAATGTGCCACAACCCCGTGTCCATACGGTTCTTGTCCTCATAAAATATATTAAACCAGATAGGAGTTGATATGATTGCCAACATTCGATAGCATTCTTGTCACAGGAAACCAGACCATTAATCAGGATTTGCAGGTAAACGGTAATGAAACGATTGGATTGGACCTGCAAGTGAACGGAGACCAGACGGTTGCTGGCAGCTTGCAGATTAACGATAGCTCCTCCATTACCAATAACCTAGGTGTCGGTGGGGTTATCGAGGCGGGCGACAGTGTAAAAGCAACGACGCAGTTAATGGCCATGAATCAGCCGACTCATCCAGTTGCCTTGCCACTCGTCCAGCAATTGTTATATTATAATCCCGGTGTTCTGAATCAACCGGGGCTAGTGTTAACAGGCACCAACGGAAATAAGTATGTTTTATTTATTGATGAGAGTGGAGGAACACCAAATCTAGCAATCCAAAGAGTATAGATCACTGGATGCAATATTAAAAGGCGATACTCTGAGTTAATTCTCTGAGTATCGCCTTTTCTTTCATTACAACATTATTAATCTTGGTTAATCAATATGGACAAAGCACTTTTGGATTCGAGTTGGAAACTTAACAGTTCTTCTTCTCTTAGCTGAACCTGCACATTTCCTGTTTCTTCCCCGTCATTGAAAAGCACGAGAGCAATCGAACCATCCGTATTTTTGAAGGCTACGGAACGAATGGCTGCCTCATTGGAGGACGAATCGATACGTACCGCTTTGGGACGAATCAATGCACTGAAATGAGCAAGAGCATAATAGTCCAGTGTATAAGTAAGTTCTTTCGTCTGTTGGTTAACCTTTACAATGCCGCGGCACGTACTTTTCCCGAAGCCAGGAACGGTAGGACCGTTGTTCTCATCCAGTGCCATATTCCAGAGCACAAAAGATTTGCTGTAATTGCGAAGAATCTCAATCCCTGTTCTGATGACATTGGAGAAAGCCTGTTCGAATGGAGGGATCCATTCTCCTCCTGATCCTTCGGTGAAATGTACCTCTTTATCGGCAAAGGCTTCATATACCTTTGTTTGTGCCGAGGCATCGCCCCCATACCAATGCCAAGCGACTCCATCTACCTCTTCTGCCGCCTCATTAAGCACTGTCAGCGGATAATCCGGACGATCCCAGTTGTGATCATAACAAAGGATTTTGGACTGAATGTCATTTCTGACGAAAGCCGGCTTGAGATGATTTTTGATAAAGTTCGCTTGCGCTTCAGCTGGCATCAACATGCCGGGATAATGACCTGGTTCATAAAGCGCCTCATTCTGTGGTGTTACTGCATGGATAGGCAATCCATGGGATGCGTAGGCTTGAATATATTTCACAAAATATTCCGCATATGCCGGATACCACTCATTTTTCAATTGTCCTGTAATCATGGAGCCACTTGTTTTCATCCAGCCGGGCGCGCTCCAAGGAGAAGCGAACAGCTTCAATTGAGGATTCAGCTCCAAAGCCTTCTGAGTCAAAGGAATAACATCTGCTTCATCGTGTGCAATGCTGAACCCGGAACATTCCGGGTCCGTTTGATTTTCTGGCAGATCATTATAGCTGTATACCGTTCTGGCATAGTCTGAAGCTCCCATCGGATTGCGAATGACCGACAATCCGATGCCTTCCTCGGGATGGAACAACCGGGTCATGACTTCAGCTCTCTGCTCTTCGCTTAGTATCTGGTTGATTAGATAGGCAGAAGAATCGGTAAAAGAAGCTCCAAAACCATCCATTTCCTGATACGTCTGCTGATCATCCAGAAGAACAGTCGTTGTCTCCTTGCCGGAGTCCTGAGATTTCAATTGATCCTGGGACACGGATACAAACAATGCATCTTCTCCCGTGGATTTGTACATTTTGAATTTCGTCATATGTTTTCCCTCCACATTCCTCTTATTGGATACCCAATTTCTCTTTGTTTTGTTTCATTTTCTCACTACGTACCTTCAGGATGTCATCCCAACGGTTTTCACCTAAAAATGACTTGTAAGCTGCGAGCGCATTGTCAAAAGAGGCATCATCTTTGGCACGTACCATGCTTACCAGTGTTGAATTCCACTTGGCGTTGATTGCTGACAACGCACGTGCTTCAGGTGTTCCTTGATCCGGACTAATATTCTCCAGAATGAAGTGTGGTTTCAGTTTTCCTTTGCCCCACTCTTGCATTTGTTTAATCGCTTCCGGGAAAGCATCCGCACTCAGTGCTTTGTGACGGTCATGGCCAAAGAACATGAATTCACCCAACCGGTATTCCTTCTTGAATTTGTCCGCATTGTGCAGTTGCAGGTCTTTCACAGCCGGCAGCAGCTCAACCGTACCATCTGCATTCTTTTTATACGTCTCGCCTTCAATACCATAGTTCATCAGAAGCTGACCTTCTTCACTCAGCAGGTACGTAAAGATTTGAATCGCTTTGGCTGGATCTTTGGCATCCTTGGAGATGAAGTTGATCATCCAGCCTGTAATACCGGATTGATTGAGTGTTGCTGCATTCCCTTTGGTACTTTGCGGTCCATCAACGGCAACATACTCTTTGCCTTCATTGGCACTCAGATAAATTTGCAGATTTCCTCCCTGTTGTGGAGTACCATCTAACAGCATCGTCGCATATTTTCCGGATTTCACTTTTTCCTCAAAGGCCGTACCATCATCAGCAAAGCTGTCATCACTGATATTTCCGTCTCTGTATACTTTATTTAGAGTCTTCAGCCATGTAAGATAATCTTCATCCTGATTGCGATCATAGAATTCTCCATTTTCAGTTTCAAGCGGTACGCCGATGAAGTCTTGCAGCGTATCTCCGAGTGAACCAGTTCCTTCCCCAATCGAGTTAAAACCAAATGGAATCAGCGTTGGGAACTTTTCCTTGATCTGTTTCATCACATTTTCAAATTCCTCTGGCGTTCCCATAACTGGACTCCCCAAAGCTTCATACACATCTTTACGGATGATAAATGCCGTTTTGGCAGGTATGTTGCCGCTATCATAATCGGCTTGCGTATTGGAGTAGTTTGGATAGCCGTACGTCTTGCCATCAGCTAGCTGGAACCAGTTCAGGGTATCGGCAGCCGCAACTTTATTGAAATATGGATCATATTTCTCTGCAAGATCGTTCAGCGGCATAGCCCAAGTTGCGGCTTTTTGCACCACAGGAGAGTTGGAATCAAACACGGTCAGCAGGTCAGGCATATCTCCACCGGCAAAGAAAGTATTTAACTTCGTGTCGTCACCTGTAATGAATTTGATATTGATGTTCAGATCTTCCTTAATCTTCTTGGTTACAATGTCTTTGCCGAAATCCGTGTTCCACCAGTCGGCATTAACATACCAAGTTAGATCTGTTGCTTCTTCCTTTTTATCCAGCTGCCAAGCTGGTTTTTCCGGATCGACTGTATAGCGATCTTCAATGGAAACCCAGTTCCCTTCGCTCGAACCCCCTGATCCACCACTGCAGCCTGTAATCATGATCACCGCTGTCAGCAATGCCGCGCACAGTTTAACTCCTTTTTTGCCAGCTGCCTTATTCATCTTGAACATATTGTTTCCTCCTTATGGTTAGGTAAGAAATATTGAATAGCACGAACTTTCGAACAAGCTTAGATTCCTCTTACTCTTACTCCTTGACTGCACCAAGCATCATACCCGAGATAAAGTATCTTTGAAGTATGGGATAGATTAGTACGATAGGTAATGTGGTAATAACAATCGTGGCAAGTTGAACGCCTTTGGTCGTTGTTTCGATAACAGCTGACCCACCGATATTTTGCATCGATTGCGTTTGGGACTGAACGATAATCTCGTATAACATCATTTGCAATGGATATAGAGACTGATCGGTAATGTACAACTTGGTTGTCATAAAGTCATTCCATTGCCCTACCCCATTGAACAGTGCGATGGTTGCCATCGCAGGCATGGACAGCGGGATGAAAATTTTCAGGAAAATATGCCAGTCTCCTGCGCCATCAATTTTGGCCGACTCCTCCAGGGAATCCGGTACATTCCGGAAGAAATTCATCAGAATGACAACATCATAGAAGCTGAACAATGCCGGAATAATGTACACCCAGAAGCTGTTGAGCAGGCCAAGTGATTTGATCAACAGGTACGTTGGGATCATCCCGCCAGAGAAGAACATCGTGATAACCCCCATGGCTACGTAAAGCTTACGGCCACGTATGTACTTTTTGCTCAGACCATAACCGACCATGGCACAGAAGAACACGTGTGTAACAACTCCGATTGTTGTTTTGGATACGGAGATGAAGAACGCTTGCCAGATGCTTGAATCGTTGAATACAGCTCTATAATTCTCCAGCGAGAACTCCGGTGACCAGAAGATGAACCCGCCTTCCGCCAAAGCCTTGCCTGAGCTAAAAGAAGAGATAATGACATTCCAGAGCGGAACCACAATAATGACAGTACAAATAACGAGCAAAATAATATTTAAGGTATCAAAGATCCGACTATCGAGATCTTCTTTAGCCACCTTTCCATTCACACGGGATGCCTCCTTCTACAGCACAGATTGATTATCGTTTAATTTGCTTGTAATTTTGTTCGCGGTGACCAACAGAATAACGGACACGATCGAGACGCCCAGACCAACCGCGGTAGCATACGAAAAGTCACCCTGTGACATCCCCATACGATATACATACGAATTGATAACTTCTGCCTTATCACGGTTTTGCGAGTTCATCAGCACCAACGTCTGGTCCAGATTGGAACCAAGTAAACCGCTTACAGTTAGAATCAGATTAAGGCTAATGATCGATTTCATGTTGGGTAATGTGATATTCCAAATTTGTCTGAGACGGCTTGCCCCATCAATTTTGGCAGCCTCGTAATACGTAGGATCAATCTTCGACATAATCGCCAAATACAGAATCGTTCCCCAGCCGGCCTCTTTCCAAATATCGGATAAGACTGCAATCCACCAATACTTGCCTGCATCCAGCAAAATGTTTTGTGGTTGTGAGATCAGTCCAAGACTGAGTAACAATTGATTAAACAATCCCGTTGTTGAGAACCAAGTGATAAGCATACCGCCCAATACGATCCAGGATAGAAAGTGAGGCAGGTATGAAATCGTTTGCACAAACTTCTTGAAACGTCCGCTGTTTAATTCATAGATCATGATCGCCAGGATAATGGGAATAACGAATCCGATACCCAATTTCAAAAAGCTGATTCCCAGCGTGTTCACTACGGCATCCCAGAAGTATTTGTCTGACATAATGATTCTGAAATTTTCCAAACCAACCCATGGCGCGCTAGACAGCGTGTCAATGACGGTGTAATTTTTGAATGCAATCGTCAATCCGTATATTGGAATGTAACAAAAAATAATCATAAAAATGATGCCGGGTATTATCATCGATTGAATTTCCCATTGTCTACGATAATCGATGACGAACTCTTTTACTCTTTGTCCGATTGGCTTCCTTCCCCCCGGTCTTATAGGCTTTTTACCGGTTGACGACGTCTCTACGGCTAATTTACTCACGCTCTTTTGCTCCCCTCCAACTTAAGCATTCCTTCATAAAAACGTTTTTATTTTCCGACAAAAAAACCCCCTAATCTCAAATCTATAATTAAAAAAGACCGGAAATGATTGAATCCGCTATGTTAAAAAATCACTCCGGTCGATCTTCACATGACTTGAGCCCCGTATGATTAGTTCACCCGCCAGCTTTTGCGAAACCCCATGTTCCTTCTTCTTAATCATGCGAACCAGGTGATTGACCGCCAGGATGCCTTGCCTTGCAATCTGGTTTCTTACGGTACTCAATGGTGGGGAAAAATATTGGGCAATATCAATATCATCGAAGCCTACTACACTTATATCCTGAGGAACCTCGAATCCATGAGACTTCAGGGCATGAATGCAGCCGATTGCGCTCACATCGTTTCCTGCAAGAAAAGCATCAGGCAGCTTGGCAGGATGAAGATGAAGAAAAGATTTTACAGCACTATAGGTGCCCTCTTCCTCAAAATATCCCTGTAAGATGTAATCATCATCCAGTGGAAGCTGGTACTCACGCAAAGCGGCCAGATATCCATCTCTACGCTGATTACTGTCAAACATGGTGTCCACGCCGGATATGTAGGCGATTTTCTTATGCCCCAGTCCAATTAAATACTTGGTCGCTTCGTAACCCGCCACATAGGAGTCAAAAATGACGCTTCCCATCGTATCACTCTGATAGACCCGATCCAGAAATACAGCCTTGATCTTGTCTTTCTCCATAGCGACAATATCCTGCTCATCAATCCGAAGCTCTTCATAGATGATGACGCCATCCACACGCCGTCCCAGAATATTACTCATAATGACCTGCTTATCCTTGGTCACAAATACGTTCAGACCGTAACCTAAACGATCACATTCGCGAGACATGGACTCAACCAGCTTATAGAAATACGGACCCGATACACTTGTAGTGAAAAAGCCCAGCATTTTGGTTTGCCCGGATTTCAGCAGCTTGCCATTCAGATTGGGAACGTAGTTTAAACGCTCTGCCACTTTCAGAACATGCGATTTAGTTTCCGGATTTAAGACATCCACGCCGTTCAAGGCGTTCGAAACCGTAGAAATGGAAACACCGGCTTCCCTTGCAACATCTTTAATTGTAATCTTTCCCATAATTTTTGTTCCTTTGCTATAAAAACGTTTTTATATATTTTAAATTAGCATAAAACCGTTTTCAATACAACACTTTTTCTTTTAATTATTTTCCACATTTTTTTTTTGCTTTGGCGATAGCTTGATCACTTAGCACCGACGTTAGAGATAGATATGTAAAAAAGCAGCTCCTATGTGAGCTGCCGATAATTATGCTTCCTATTCCTCAAGACGGGTGTACATATGATAAATCTGCTGCACCTGCTCTTCCAATCGATCGAAGCGAACAAAGCGATCAGCTCGAATAAATTCCTTCTGCTCCACCAACATAATCATCGTGGGAACTGAGAAAATAAGAAATCTGGACGCCACCTCTTCCACTTGGCTCGCGTTGATGTGAACAAGGTGCACCAGTGGATAGGGTTTGAGCAAATTCCTAATTTTAGGGAGTAAGGCATGACATACACTGCACTCTGGCCGTGATACGTACAAAAAGACCAATTCATTTTGTTGAATCATCTCTTCGATCAATTCTATCGATGTTATGTCATTAAGCTCTTCCATAAGGATCACCCCTTTCAGTCAGTTGAAGCAAGAGTTAAACTATATTTTATCACGAATGACTTACTGTACAAATTTTGCGTTCGCCTAAACATTTCCTTTTCAAACACAGCCTACCTGCATTAAAATATAGTTGGAAGATCATCCCATATGAAAAGAGGTTATTGTATGAAAAAATCCTTTCTTTTACTGTTTACTGCCCTGATTGCTGTTATCTCCTTCTCCGCGTATGCACCTGCAACTGATGCCTCTGGTGATATTGGAGTAAGCCTGCTATCAGATCGTCAAACAGGCACCGTAAAATAAGCGCTTCACACTCTTTCCAAGAAAAGAACCTGCACAGAAACGAGCAGGCGACCAGTTCGGATAACATCCGGAGTTGGTCGCCTGCTGTCATTGTCATTGTTTTTTCTGCAATCCTTACTTCCAGTCTCTCTTGCGAAGATAGGACTCGAATAC
Organism: Paenibacillus sp. BIC5C1; assembly: GCF_032399705.1. NCBI lineage: Bacteria > Bacillati > Bacillota > Bacilli > Caryophanales > Paenibacillaceae > Paenibacillus > Paenibacillus sp. BIC5C1. The sequence continues at coordinate 3,081,945 of NZ_CP135922.1, read as the reverse complement.
AAATGTTCCGAAAGGCAATAAGCCTGCTACCAATCCCATGAACCAGCGTGAAGCTTTCCACTTCTTCACAACTGCTAAATGAACAAGTGCAATCAGATATAGCGGAAAAAGAATACCGTGAATCATTCCCATAATGGTTACTGGGGAAGACATATCGGCAAAATATTTTAGCGGCATGGCTATAAAAATCAATAGCAATAATGATACACCTTCCCATATGCCTGCAATTCTGAATCGACCCGTGACTGTCTTCATCCTGTTCAATCTCACCTTTCCAGCGGCTAGTTTGTGAAATATGTAACTTGTTACAAGATGTTTCAACTTGAAGCCACATAATTTGTAATAATGCAGCTTCTCTTGAAACGTCTTGTTCAGTATACCGCATGGTTCTGGTCCGGAAATGCTTCAATTTTGAATAATTAATGACTGAACTATCCGTGAATGATATGTTGAGTCTTAAATTCGAAAATGGCATCAACAGCATAATGATATCCACCTGATTTTCGAAAGGATTCCCTCAAATTCGCAGCAGTTTTCTCAAAAGAAGGAACGCTCAACACATGATCCACAGCTTCACGCAGCTGACTGGCAGTCAAGGTTTGCATTTGTAAACGGAGGCCTGCTCCCCTAGTAACAACCTGCTCTGCAATGATTGGCTGATCCGCGCTCTGAGGGAGTATAATGAGGGGCACCCCGTAATATAAACTTTCATTGGTACTGTTCATCCCACCGTGTGTGATAAATAATTTAGCGGACTGCAATACATCCATTTGCGGAACATAACGTTTAACGATGAAATTTTCCGGAATTGCTCCCAGATCAGCAAGCTGTGTTCTATCCCCTACAGACATGACAATGGTATGATCGGTATTCCCCAATGCCTTCAAGCAAAGCCTATAGAAATCAAGAGCTTGGTTAAAAATTGTACCCAGTGAAATGTAAATAAGTCTTTTCCCTTTAATAGCTGTCAGGTCGAAGTCATCATCCGTTAATCGCGAAAATATGGACGGTCCTACAAATTGATACGTGTGGTCGAATTCTTCTCCATTGGGCTGGAATTCCCTTGTCGTATATACAATGGTAAGCGGCGCAGGATTGCAAAACACCTCGTAGGGCGAAGCAATCTCCACATCATATTTTTCCTGTAACCTGATTGTCAGGCTATGGAATGAATCCTTTATAGGTTGGACGATTTCTGCAGGAACATTTAAGAAAAAGTGTTGCATCAAATGATCGAAAGATTCTTCGGTCTGCGCAAAAGAAGTGCATGAATTAATTGCAGGCAGCTTCAGAATTTGCGCAAGCAAATGTCCGCAGCCAAACATGGAATCATGGATGATGTAATCAAAATGTTCACCCTCGATCTGTTCGAGCACACTTGGAATGATGATATCTGCCGTAAGCAAAAGACCGTTGACTCGCTCGAGCAAATAAGTTCTGCCACCTGAGACAAAAGCTTTAATGAATTTTTGACCGTCAAAGGTTCGGACTATAGCACCCGTCTTCTCCATTCGTTCCCGATACGCTTCTATAGTGAAGTATACAACCTCTTCCCCGCGTGTAATAAGCTCTTGTACCACGCCAATCGTTGGATTGACATGTCCCTCTGATCCACCATTAATAAATAAAACACGGGCCACAGCTACCCCTCCTTTATTATGCTTCCAGCCTCTATATGTTGTAAAAATTTTATAGGCAAAGATGTACGTTTCCCTACAAAAAAATTCAGGTAGTTGCACGTTCGATCAGTTGGAATTCCAATTGCTGAGGCTCTAGCTCCTGCTTGCCAAGAACGGCCCATAATCGATGAAATGCCTGAGTAGCCTGTTCTGCAATTGGATTATGTATGGTCGTTATTCCAAGCACACGGGACAGCTCTATATCATCGAAACCAACAATAGCAAGTTGTTCGGGAACTTGTATATTCTGTTTGCGTGCTTCGGACCAGATCCCGATTGCTGCATAATCATTTGAACATAACACCGCTTGAGGAAGTTCAGGCCCATTTGCCATTCTTCGCATCGCCTCTTCCCCGTCAGATGAACTGAACACGGAATACTGATAAGCTTCACGCAATATAGGCAGCCCCTTATCTGCCATAAATGATTCATAGGCTTCACGCCGACTCTGGGTATTCAGACTTTCTGCTCTGCCAAAGGCATTAGCAATGCGGGTATAGCCCTTGGACACCAGATGTTCAAGAGCCAGCTTATAGCCTTGCGCCTGGTCCATAGCCACTGACGGAATTTCGTCATCTCCCATCCGCTGCCAGGATACAATCGGACCATACTCGCAGTAGGCTTTCAGTTTGTCTGGATGATTGACACAGGTCATAATCACCAGTCCATCCACCCGTTTACTCCGCAGATCCTCGAACGCCTGCAATTCAATCTCTTTATCTCCACGCGAAGTATAGATCAGGGTCTGAAATCCATAATCCATCGCTGTATCAATGAATTGATTCATGAATGTAAGGATAATTTCGTTGGTTGCGGATGTGACAATTCCAATCTGCTTGGTCTGTCCGGTGGATAACGAAACGGCATTTCGGTTCGGAATATAGTTTAGCTGTTTCATGATTTGCGTTATTTTTTGCCGGGCCTCGTCACTTACATGCGGTGAATGATTAATTACTCTGGACACCGTGGCCTTCGAGTAGCCGGATAGCTTCATAATTTCATCGAATTTGGACACATGAAGTCTCCTCCCTTGCTGATTTTCTATGATGATTTACAGTTTGCCTCAAAATAAATAAAAAGTAAAACTTGACGTGTAACCCGTTCCAACGATTAAGCTTTTTTTATGCAGTGCTGCTGTATGTAACATCCACAACGAATTCATAACGATTGGAGCGATACACATGACTCATTCTCAACATCCATCATTTCATTTCCCCGAAAACTTTCTGTGGGGTGGTGCGATTGCCGCCAACCAGGCTGAAGGTGCATATAATTTAGGTGGAAAAGGTTTATCCACTCAGGATGTGGCTCCCAGAGGTATCATGGGTCCCATTACTGAAGAACCGACTGAAGATAATATGAAACTGATTGGGATTGACCTCTATCACCGCTATAAAGAAGACGTAAAACTGTTCGCTGAGATGGGATTCAAGGTATTCCGCACTTCCATCGCCTGGTCTCGTATTTTCCCTAAGGGCGATGAGCTGGAACCCAATGAAGAAGGCCTTCAATTCTATGATGATCTCTTTGACGAGTGTCTTAAATACGGAATCGAACCACTGGTTACCCTTTCCCACTACGAGACACCTCTTCATCTCTCCAAGGAATATGATGGCTGGGTTAATCGGAAGATGGTCGGCTTCTACGAGCGTTATGTGACAGCCGTATTCAAACGTTATCAAAATAAAGTGAAATACTGGCTCACATTCAACGAAATCAATTCAATTCTGGAAGCACCATTCATGAGTGGTGGGATCTACACACCAAAAGAGAAATTGAGTAAACAGGATCTTTATCAGGCGATACACCATGAGTTTGTAGCCAGCGCTTCTGCTGTAAAACTCTGTCATGAGATCATTCCAACTGCACAGATTGGTTGTATGATGCTCAGTATGCCGACCTATCCGTTAACACCGAATCCCGATGACATGATTAAAGTGATGGAATTCGAACACAGTAATTATTTCTTCGGAGATGTGCATGTAAGAGGCCGTTATCCTGGATACATGAAACGTTACTTCCGTGAAAATGGAATCCAGATTCAAATGGAAGATGGTGACGAAGACTTGCTGCTCCATACCGTCGACTTCATTTCCTTCAGCTACTACATGAGTATCTGCCAAACGGCTGATCCGGAAAAACAAGTTGCAGGTGAAGGTAATCTGCTTGGCGGTATACCTAACCCTTACTTGCCTGCAAGTGAATGGGGATGGCAGATCGATCCGCAAGGACTGCGTTATGTTTTGAACATGTTCTATGACCGTTATCAGAAACCACTCTTTATTGTGGAAAATGGGTTGGGCGCTGTGGACGAGCTTATTACCGGACCTGATGGTGAAAAGACAGTTGAAGATGACTATCGCATTCAGTACTTGAATGATCATCTTGTTCAGGTCGGGGAAGCCATTGAAGACGGTGTTGAAGTTATGGGATATACGTCCTGGGGATGTATTGATGTGGTCAGTGCTTCGTCAGCACAATTGAAAAAGCGTTATGGTTATATCTATGTTGATCGCCATGACGATGGTTCAGGAACACTTGAACGGTATCGTAAAAAGTCGTTCCACTGGTACAAAGATGTCATCGGCAGTAACGGCATGAGCCTAAAACGTTAAGTAGTTGTTACATCCGTAGCAGGTACATTCCTGCTCTCCCCCAGCAGAAAACAAGGACATGCATTGATATACGATCTGATGATGTATTGTTTGCTGCTGGAGGATTTTTTACTAATATAGTGAGTCCCGACTTCAGTTGAATTGAACCAGATCCGGTTCCAACGATTTCAATGTCAGCCATCGCATCCCTGCTTCAAAGTCTTCCCGGAAAGAATCGATCAGAATGACATCAGGATAAGATGGCATGGACAGATCCGCTTGATACATTTGCCATGCTTGAACCAAAGCATCTTCTTCAACGATCTTCTGATAAATCACAACCTGGTCTGGAGCAAGAATCGCATTTACCGTTTGAATCATTTTGCATACCGTTGCAATAAATGCTTCCTTTTCCACTGAATTATACCAATCAATTCCCATAGGAAGGTATTTGACCTCCCCGGCCATGCCAAGTTTTCCTCTGATCACTTTACCGTTCAGATAAATGCCCATGCCTGGAGGATATTTGGTTGGAAAATAAATTCCGATGACACATTGATCCTCGTCTAACTCTTTTTTGGCGCAATATCCGCTAATTGCAGCGTTCACATCATTTTCCACCAGAACTGGTACTCCGAACTGTGCTTCAAGATCTTCAATCATGCGGATACCTTCTAACTGCCGATGACTGCTCACCGTAATTTCTCCATTCACGGTTTGCCCCGGAATACCGATACCGATCACTTTAATGGAAGTATGCTGAGACAGTACATTTCCAATGATTTCATAGAAATATTTCTGGTCAAAGGTGGGCATTGTATATTCTTCTCTAAACACCATGTTATCCTCTAGATTAATGACAGTGGCTGTAATCAGATCTTGCCCCTGCTTTTCGTTGATATACATGACCAAAGCCAAGCTAAAATCGTAATTATATCGGTAAGTTAATGCAGGTCTCCCTCCGTTGGAAGGTACTGTCTCGTCCTCAAACAGTTCACCCAGTTCACACAACTCTTTTACCAGTGAATTGACGGTTACTACACTGAGCTTGGTCAAGGAGGCCAGTTGTGGCTTGGTTGCTGTTTCCATCCGTTTCATGACCTGGCGTACATGGTTTATATTAATTTCTTTCATCAAATACGCATTCGCTATTTTCATAAGCACCCCTGCTCCATAGTTTCTTCTCCAATGTAGTAACTATACAATATCTCCAAAGGGTTTAAAAACACCCGATGAAAAACATCGGGCATTCTGAGGGTTTCTATACACTTGAATTAGCTTCTTCTATACTTCGTTTTGTCTGCTTCTGTTATTTTGCGAATAACTCTGCATGGATTACCCGCAGCAATTACATCCGAAGGAATGTCCCTGGTAACTACACTTCCTGCTCCGATAATTGTGTTATCTCCAATGGTCACACCTGCAAGCACAGTCACGCCGCCACCAATCCATACATTATTGCCCACTGTGATCGGACCTACAATTTCGAGACCCTCGTTACGTTGCTCCACATCATAAGGATGACCAGCAGTATAGAATCCACAATTCGGTGCAACAAAAACGTTGTCACCAAAACTAATTTTTGCCCCGTCCAGCATAACGATATTATGATTGCTATAGAAGTTCTCACCAATTTCAATGTTATAGCCGTAGTCACATACAAAAGGCTGCTCGATCAGGAAACGATCCGTTGTTTTTCCAAGCAACTTTTTGAGCAGCGCCTCTCTCTCAGAGATCTTGCCTGGATGAAGCTGATTATACTCGTAGCAAAGCCCCTTTGCGTACAGCCGCTCATCAATTAATTCTTTGTCGTAATTCGCATTATACAGTAGTCCCAGTTGTGATTTCTCTTTTTCTGTCATGAATTCTTATGCCTCCAACTCTTCTGTCCAAATTGAATAGATTAAAGCTCTATCTCTCTAATGATTCTAGCAGGATTTCCACCAACAATCATATTGTCCGGAACATCTTTTGTGACTACAGCGCCGGAAGCAATAACGACATTGTCCCCAATGGTGACCCCTGGATTAATGACTGCCCTGCCTCCGATCCAAACATTATTCCCGATTGTCACTGGTTTCCCATACTCGGCACCTGTTATCCGTTCGAATGGATTCAAGGGATGCGTAGCGGTATATATGTGAACGTCAGGTCCCATTAAACAGTTATCCCCGATGCGCACTTCACATACATCAAGTATCGTACAGTTAAAGTTGGTATAGAAATGCTCTCCAACATGAATGTTGTAAACATAGTCAAAATGAATATTCGGTTCCATGCTCAGGTGTTCACCCGTTGAACCTAGCAGCTCTTTCAATACCTTTGTACGGAGCTCACCATCTGTTTCTGTCGTCTGGTTGTACATGCGTGTCATTCTTCTTGCATATTCCCTGTCTTGAGACAATTGGGGATCGGAAGCCAAGTATAGCTCACCATCGATCATTTTTTGTTTTTCCGATTTTGTTGTGATATTGCTCATGATTGTTTCCCCTCTACGTCTAATATTGATATTTGAACTTATAAATTAAGATACTTTATAAAGCTATTATAATTATATGGGATAACTTAAATAAATCAAGTTCCTTTGCAAATTGAATATAGAGATATTATGCCTAATGTTATTAAAAAAACCTCTGTGATCCAATAATTTTTGGATCACAGAGGTTTGTTGAAGTAAAACAATATCGAGCAGTTTACATAGACAACTTTTAAATGAATGCATTAACCAACTGCCTGAACCGTTTGCTCTTTGCGATTAATTGCGTAAACTGCCGACACCAGACCCATCAGGATCAGAACCGATCCCACCCATCCTGTATACATAATGGACGAATGATCGATAACTACGCCGCCAATATAGGTTCCGAGAGCAATACCTGCATGTGCAATTCCTGAATTGGTGCTAATTAACGTTTCAGCCGTTGCCGGAGAGGTTTTGATAATCAGACTATTTTGTACCGGGGTAACAGTCCAGCTTAATGCACTCCAGATACTTAGCAGAATCAAGAAAGCAATCAAAGGCAAGCCGGTACTAAACGGAATTACCGCCATACTTATAATAAAGGGTATCAGCACGATGATAATGGCTTGGGCTGGGTGTAAGCGATCTGATAATATGCCGCCGATCCCGCCGCCTGCTACAGCAGCAATACCAAACATCATATAGATAAAGGTGACCATTGTTGAGCTGGCTCCCAGCGCTTCCTGGAGAAATGGTGTGAAATAGGCATATAACGTCAAATGTCCTGCGAGCACAAGCAATGTTGTAACATGGATTGCCAGCATTTTCGGGTTCCATAGAGCAGTAAGCTGCTTCTTCAGGGGCACTGCCGGAATCGGCTGCACACGATCCATGGCAATGCCAATGGCAACCATGACCACTGCAGTCAGAATTGCGATTAACATAAACACTTCACGCCATCCGGCCAGGTTACCCACAAAGATTCCGATAGGTACACCCAGGATCAGTGAAGCACTTCCTCCCATCGTGATAATTCCCACAGCACGCCCTTTATACTGGGGCTCTACAATACGGGCTGCCAGCGTCAGAGACAGGACAAAAATCAGAGATCCCGTCGCGGCCCCCAGTGCTCTGCCTGCCAGGAGCATATAGAAATTGGCACTGAACGCAGAGATCAGATTGCTGATTAGAAAAACGAATAAAGTGCACATATATACTTTTTTACGTTCGAATCTGGCCGTCATATTCAACAAAATAGGCGCAGATAGCGCATAGACAAGTGAGAAGATGGAAATTAAATATCCGGCTTTTGCCAAAGTCAGGTGAAGATCTGTCGCGATCAAGTCCAGAATGCCGCCTAAAATGAGTTCAACGGTACCAACCACAAATGCTGCGATTGCCAGGACATATACTTTTTTATTCATTTTTGAATCCCCCTCGAAAGTTACAACTACGATAGTAACTTAATCAAGAGAAGATTTCAATACAAAAAAGCTATTCTCAACAGAAAGAATAGCTTTGGAATCATCATATTAATAAATTAATCGTGCCAGCAGACGTGCAATTTCTTCATCTTGAAGCAGCTGGTCACCATATTTTTTGGTGATTTGAGTAAGAGCGACGTCATGATAGAAATAATCCGTCATTGCTTTAACAATTGGTTTGGACGTTGTCTTGATAGCCTTCCAGGAATCATGTTCGATTCCTGCAAACAAAAGATAACCATGGTCAACAATGATTAGCTGCGAGGGCTCAAGATTACTATCCTCAAGCATAGGTATTAACGAATATTTATGGGCTAGAGAAGTTTGCATTCCTCCTACAGCCAGGACCTCTACATGTACACCTTCAGCTTCTTTTTGCTCCAGAAGCTCCCTGTACTTTTCCATTTGCTCGTTCCAGGCCAGAAAAAGGATAGATGAATCCGCTTCCTCAATAAGCTGTTCAATATTTGATGCAATGGATGATGCATCCTTCAATGTCCAGATATGTTCATCTGTGAATGTACGTTTGATTTTATATGTCTTTAATTCCTCAATATCCTTCTCAAAGTCAGCCCTTATTTTGAGGATAATGGACTGAAGATCAACTGCCATATACAATTTTTTCTTTCCATGCATGGTTGTTAGGACGGTACCCTTATCAATAAGCCGATTAAGCACTTCATATATCTTGGCCTTGGGTACATTGGAGTAATTAACAATGGATGTGGCATCGAGCGGTGCATCCTGTGCAAATATGGCCTCATATACCTGACTTTCATATTGTGTAAAACCGAATTTCTGCAACATGGTTCGATTCGGGCTCCTTTTTCTTTTGTATCGTTCTATACAGTTTAGACGCCTGAACTTCCCATGTCCAGTTTATCCCACCGTCGTTTCTTTCTAATCGTAATGATATTACGGTCAGAGTGGAGCATCCAAATATAATGACCTCCCAATGGTTATATTAAGATTCAGGCTGCACATTTTGATTTTTTGAAGGAGGTTTGCTTAAACATGGAGAGCACCCATGATTTTGTAAAAAAAGTGAATGAGAACGCCGAAAAGGCACGGCATAACAAAAACAATGGTAAAGGTACACCAACGGATAAACTGCCGGCGAAACAGCATAGCACCAATAAGTAAGGGCAATAATCAATTGAAGCAAATTAGGGAAATAGCGCTCTTATTTTTTCAGGCACAAGAAAAAAAGAAAAAGGATCTCTAGTGAGGTCCTTTTCTTTTTATTTGAGATCCGCTTGTTTGAAGGCACCCTGCCTGCTACGTTCGATTCCAGAAGCGTTGTTGGGTCATTGCTTGAATGAATTGATCTGCAAAAGCCGCAGGTTGCTGCTCAACAATGACACCAGGTTTGCCGATAATGCCGACTGGCTGAATCAGTACTGCCCCCACCGGTGTAGCTCCTATCGGTTTAAAATGATTGTATGTTTCAATGGCATAGGACCGGGTGTATTTTTGAAAATAATCATCTTCCTTCTGTCCTCCAACAATGAATAACCCATCATATACCAAAGGTGACCCGGTCAAAAAACTGTCGTCCACCTTCAACCCCACACCACCCGTTCCATGGACCACACCTTGTCTTTCATGAACAATGACTGGACGTAGTCCCGCGCTCTTAAGCTCATCCAAAATGTATTGTGTGCTCGGACCATCGAATCCTTCACCGACAATCACCCCGACGCGTAGCGTTTTGGGAGAAAACACGGTATTGGACATACTTAACGCAGGGGAGATTTTTGTCACTGTGGATTCAAGCACGTTCGGTACAGCGACTCCAAGTTCGCGGGCCAGAATGTTCGCCAGCTCTGAGCTGATATTTCCTAACATATCAACGACCTGTTGACGAATCGAAACATCCTTTACCTTTCCGAGCTCAAACGTGAGTGCCTGAATGATATGACTCCTTTCCACGTCTGTCATGCTGTTCCTGAATAAACGTGCTTGCGAGAAATGATCCAGGAAGCTGGGTGCTGTTTTCCGTTCCTTAAGACCTTGCACGGTGGAAGGATAGGTTACAAAGCCTCCTTTGGCACCGGGAACAGTATAAGGAGAATTGTTGGCAAGAGAGTTTTCGTGGTAGGCGACTCTTCCCCGATCAATGGTGTAACGGGAAGCTCCGTCTCTCTGGTTGTTATGTACAGGGCACACGGGACGATTAATCGGCAATTCCTGATAATTCGTGCCCACCCTTGCCAATTGTGTATCCGTATACGAGAATAGCCGGCCTTGAAGCAGTGGATCATTACTGAAATCAATACCACGTACAATGTTGCCAGGATGGAAAGCCGACTGTTCCGTTTCCGCAAATACATTCTCGACATTTTGGTTAATCGTCATTTTGCCAATGATTCGTACCGGAATGTCTTCTTCTGGCCATAATTTCGTTGCATCCAAAATATCAAAATCAAACTTGAACTCATCCGCTTCCTCCAGCACCTGTATTCCAAGTTCGAACTCAGCAAAGTTACCTGCATTGATATTCTCCCACAGGTCCCTGCGATGAAAGTCGGGGTCCGCTCCGCCCAGCTTCTGCGCCTCATCCCACACAAAAGAATGCATACCAAGTACCGGCCGCCAATGAAATTTCACGAATCTGGATTTACCTTCTTTGTTCACCAGCCTGAAGGTATGTACTCCAAATCCCTGCATCATTCGAAAGCTTCGCGGTATTGTGCGATCCGACATAATCCACATGACCATCGCTGCCGACTCCTGATTATTTGCAATAAAATCCCAGAAAGTATCGTGCGCAGTGGAGCCTTGTGGAATTTCATTATTAGGTTCCGGCTTCAAGGCATGAATCAGATCAGGAAACTTGATCCCATCCTGAATGAAGAAGATCGGAATATTGTTCCCGACCAGATCAAAATTGCCTTCATCGGTATAAAACTTTACTGAAAACCCACGCACATCCCGATTCGTTTCGTTCACTCCTTTGGAGCCTGCTACCTCGGAAAAACGAACAAATAGCGGTGTTTTCACACCGGGATCCTGAAGAAAATGAGCCATTGTTAACTCTTCAAGTGACTCATATAACTCAAATTCACCGTAGGCTCCATATCCCCGTGCATGCACAACTCTCTCCGGAATGCGTTCCCGATCAAAGTGAGACAGTTTCTCACGCATCAGAAAATCTTCAAGCAGCGTGGGCCCGCGATCCCCAGCTTTTAGCGAGTTGCTGTCATCCGATATTTTAATCCCTTCGTTGGAGGACATTTCTTTGCCGTTATTATCCCGAAGAAAGGCATTTCGCTGCTCTATCTTTTTGTTCTCATCCATGGGTTCCTTGCTCATTCCAATCACCTCCAGCATTATATGTATGGGACTGGAAGAACACTTATGATTGCCCGGTATACCATACTTTGATGCAAATCCCGTGTGTGACTACAAATACGAATTGCATGAGCTTTGCCATGAGGCATCTCTGGTGATTGTCCATTTATTAAATATCGCGTCTTCTGTCTAGCACCTTCTGAATCTGCTTTTCATTTACTATAAAGAATCTAATAGAAAAGAGATGATGAGGATGGCTAGTGTAAAAGCTGTTCCACAACCGGATTTGGTACTGATCTATTGGTCCAGAAATCCGCTCGTTCCCGGTTCTGCACGCCGAATCAGAAGTGTACGTGTGATTGGGAACACGTCCCCTTGTACCTTCACACTGGTGCGTGGTGCATTGCTGATTAATGCCTTAAACTGTTTGCTGGACAATGATATTGGTTTTAAAGTGGTCTACAGCAAAAAAACATCGAGCATCAGTGGTGTTTTATTGTTGAAACGCAGATCATAAGCGAACAAACAGGTGCCCTCCTTCAATAAGGAAGCGCACCTGTTTGTTATTTATTCAATGAATTATGTGACTGAACTCCACTCTATTTGACGTTCATATAACGTTCGAAGGCATTATTACGGATGGTCAGTAACTGTTCAAGTCCCATATCATTCAACTTTTTGATATAAGCATCCCAGCCCTCCTCGATGCCGCCTTTGGTTACCCACTGGGCACGCATCGTTGCTACATAACCGTCAATATCCGTCGTTAATGTTGGCAGCTCTTGGAACTCTTCTGCATTGTACATAACCTTCGGATAAGGTGTCGTTACATCGGCACTTCCCAACTGATCGATTTCCAGCTTGAGTCCGTCACCAGCCTTCGGATTAAGCTTAATTTTCTCTTCAAAGGAAGGGCTTACATATTTGGGTCCGAAATCACGCAAGGATTGATCCCAGTACCAAGCATCGGCGCTGGTGCCTGCCGGCGGGTCCATCAACGTGTATGTGCCATCATCATTTTTCTCAATTACAGTTCCGATCGCACCCCAGAAATTCTGAATGCTGGCTTCGTTGGAATAGAACTGATCTGCCCAGCGTGCGGCTACTTCAGGAACAGTACATGAACTTGTAATGAGCAGTTCATTACGGGCCAGATTCATGCCGCCAGGATCCCCTGGCTGATAGCGTTTGCCATCAGGTCCGGCAATAGGTGCAATCGCTTCATATTGGTCGCTCCACTTGCCAAACACGGCATCAGGCGTCCATTGGTTGCTAAAGCCGACGATTGGAATGTCTGCATTTTGCCATTTGGCTGATGTCATTGTATTGTCTTGTGTAAACAGTTCCTGATCAATCAGACCTTCTGAATACAGCTTGTGTGTATAAATAAGAGCTTCTTTATAGGCATCGGTCGTTGGGAAGAAGACCGGTTTACCGTCCTGCACAATCATACTGCTGGCATTAATGTCAGTAATTCCGAATGGATTCAGGAAGTCCACATTCAGCCCCGTTTCCGTGTACGGAATCTCATCCTGTTTTCCATTTCCGTTCGGATCTTTTTCCTTAAACGCTTTCAACACCTGATACAATTCTTCCGTAGTCGTTGGTGCTTTCAGCCCCAGCTTATCAAGCCAAGCCTTATTGATTACAGGCTGATTCCGGCTCTTCGGACGGGCAGGCAGTCTTGTTGGCATGGAATAGATTTTGCCATCAGGGAACGTGCTGATTTTCTTCATGTCTGGCGTCTCTTGCATAGCCGCCTTCAAGTTGGGCATATACGAGTCAATGTACTCATCCAGTGGACGGAAATAGCTCAGGTTGTTAACAATGTCGGAGTCGCTGAACACCTGGTCACCCAAGATAATATCCGGGAGCGTACCACTGGCAAGCATAATGGATTTCTGTTCACCCCAGTCATTGGAGGACATGACCTGCCACTCAATTTTTACATTGGAATCCTTTTCCAAATCCTTGAGCCATTGATTCTGAGTAAAGGTGTCGCCCATATTCCCCCAACGAACCGTCAGCACCTTAAGTGTGACCGGTTTATTGACAATAGGCAGTCCTTCCTGATTAAAATCGCTTGATACTGTAGTTTCGGCAGGATCACTACCATTCCCGCTACTACAACCAACAACACTGACCAACATGACCGACGCGAGAAGCACGCTGCTCATTTTGGTAAATAACTTCTTGCCTATCTTTTTCCCCATTTGGGAACCCCCTCGATTCGTAATGAAATTCAACCTGACTTACTCCTTCACTGCGCCGATCATCACCCCCTGATTGAAATACTTTTGGATGAACGGATACACACACATGATTGGAATTGTAGCGATAATAATAACGGAATATCTCATCAAATTGGCAAGACGCAGGGCTACTTGTGCTGCTTCGCCTGTGCCCATGCCGGACTGCATCTGATTTGTGATGAGTATATTGCGCAGAATCAATTGCAGCGGATACAGATTCGGGTCTTTCAGATAAATCAGGGCGTTAAAATAGGAGTTCCAATACCCTACTGCAATCCATAGTCCGAGGACTGCGATGATTGCTTTGGACAACGGTAATACGATCAGTACGAAATACCGCAAGTTACCACAGCCATCGATCTGGGCCGCTTCCCATAAGTCTCCCGGAATGCTGGTCTGGAAAAATGTCCGGGCAACGATCATGTCGAACACGACCACGGAGAACGGGAGCACCATTACGAGGAACGTGTTGTACAGATGGAAGTCGCGAATCGTCAGAAAAGTTGGGATCAATCCCCCGCTGAAGAACATCGTGAATATAAAGAACAGCGAGAAAAATTTGCGTCCGACCAGATCTTTTCTCGATAAGGCATAGGCCGCCGAAATATTAACAACAAGCCCGAAGAGCGTTCCTACCACCGTGTATAGAATGGTATTTCGATATCCAATCCAGATGTTCTCGTGTCGCAGCAGTTCCCTATACCCTTCCAGCGTAAAACCTTTAGGGAAAACCCACACCTGTCCGTTAGCCACAGATGAAGGATCACTGAACGAGGCGATGACAATAAAATAGATCGGATAAATGATAGCAATTAGAAAAAGAACAGCAAAGGCATACAGCACAACTTCTGCAACCGTAACACGTGATCGACGTTTTGTACGGGGAGTTCTGGTCATTGCTGCCGGTTCCATAACACTCATCTTGTTTGTCTCCCCCCTACCATAGACTGTTTTCACTGTATTTCTTGGACAACTGATTGACCAGAATAAGCAAAATGAAATTAATGACGGTATTAAACAGGTTTATCGCTGAGGAGAAGCTGTATTGGCTGCTCAGTAACCCGATTTTGTATACATAAGTGGACAGAATTTCACTTGAGAGAATGTTCAAGTCGTTTTGCATCAGATAAACCTTCTCAAATCCTACTCCGAGTAATCCGCCTACCCGCAGAATAAGCAGCGTAATAGCAGTCGGCAGCAGCATCGGTATATCGATATAACGAACCTTGTGCCATCGACTTGCCCCATCAACTTTGGCCGCTTCATAGAGGCTTGGGTCTACGGCAGACAGTGCGGCAATGTAGATAATGCTGTCCCAACCGACATGCTGCCACACGTCAGACCATACATACACACTGCTGAACAGAGCTGATGAACCCATTAAGTCCGGTGCTTGTGCTCCAAACAGCTGATACATATTACCAACAAGTCCTGTACTTGGCGAGAACAGGATCAGCATCAACCCGACCATAACTACCGTTGAGATAAAGTGAGGCATATAGGAGACTGTCTGAAAAAACCTCTTGAACCTTCCTGCTCTCATCTGGTTTACCAGTAATGCAAGCATAATTGGGATCGGAAAAGTAGCCAAGCTGTACAGACTGATCACAAGTGTGTTACGTATCGTGTTGGTGAATTGATAGGATTTGAAGAATTTCTCAAAGTATTTGAATCCAGCCCAAGGGCTGTCTCCGATCCCAAGCGCCGGACTATAGTCCTTAAAGGCGATTAATACGCCGTACATCGGCTTGTAGGCAAATAAAAGTGTCAACAGAACCGCTGGAAAAAGCAAAACGTAAAGGCCCCAGTTTCGCCTGATTCTCTCCAGCGTTCTTCCAATATAAAGTGGATTGGTCCTCATGGTTCTTCCTTCCCTCCTGTAAATATACTGATGCTGCTCTCCCGTAGGACCTGTCATCTCTGGAATAGCTTCAGTATAAACTGCTTCACATTGGGTTTATCGGACCGCTAAGGACGTTATTCGGACCTCTATAGTTCCATCCATGAACTTTACAAGTAACCAAGATGCTTACGAGCAAAAATCATATCGTTATCCAGACTTTCGTGTGTGTAATCCGGACTTCCGAATCAAAAGATGCAAATCTTTATGTTTTTTTTAGATAAAGGTTTTATACTATTCCTGAGATATTAAAGCGTATTCATAACCAAGCAATCAAGAAAGTGGTGCATTGTTCCATGGCAAACCTGAACACCATCAAACCCTACCCCATCCGGCATTATATCCGCATGATGTTCGTCATTTCTTTTGTCGTGCTCATCTTGGATCTCGTGATCAGCATTGCTTCCATCTCCATGGTCAAACAGCAATCCACCCAATACTTGCAGGATGCAGCCGATCTGTACATCAATCGCATTAATCACGATTTTGCGTACATTAACCATTTCATGGGGTGGACACTGGCCAATGACGAGAATCTCGACAACATGAATACATATGGCGTGAACAGTATTCCGTTCCTGAAGGCCAACGAGAAACTACATTTGCTCTTCGCCGAACTACAGCGAAACTACGGGCAGTCATACAATTTCTTTTATTATTTGGAGAATAGTGAATATTTCCTCAACTGCGCACCAATAAGTATCTCCTATTCGGATTATTCAGAAGTTAAAAAGCAGATCATTACGCTTACCCGTGATAAAGGTGTATATGAGAAGTTCTATTCCCATTGGACACCAATTCACGTGAATGGCACTTCTTATCTTATCAATATTGTGCCGTACTACAACCGTTATCTTGTTGCCTTGATATCCGCAGATGAACTGATCGCCCCTCTCCAGCAGATTAATCTGGGTGCCAACGGGTACGCCTCTCTGGTAGATGAGAATGGAGTACAACTTTCCGGACCTGCCGGCGGGGATCACATACCAGAAGAGAGACATTCGTTTCTCGATCTGTTCCAGTCTCATAACATTGTCAGCAGCGACTTTTCCAATGCGGCATTCAGCGTACATATGGCCATCAAGTTTGGCGCATTCGAGAAAATCATGGTCGCTCAGCTGCTCATTATGCTGCTTTTTCTGATCGTGACCTCCACGTTAAGCGCAATCATCATGTTTTTCAGAAGAAATCTGCTTGTTCCCATTCAGCGATTCTCCAAAAACCTGGCGCGTATTAACGAAGGGGACGAAGCGACAGACTTCAAGAGCAGCCGGATTATGGAACTGGAGCAGGTCAATGCACAGTTTAAGGAACTGGTGGGCCAGATTAAACGGTTCAAGATCGATCGCTACGAGCAGGAATTGGAGAAACAAAAAATACGGTTGGATTATATGAAATTACAGATTAAGCCCCACTTTTTCCTGAATTGTCTGACGAGCATGTACAGTATGGCACAGATGCAGATGTACGAAGAAATTGAGAGCATGGCCATGGCTACGTCCCGATATTTCCGATATATCTTTCAGAGTGGAGAGAATTTCGTTCTTCTGGAGAATGAAATTGAACATGTGAGAACGTTCCTGGACATCCAGAAGTCGCGTTACCGCGACGCTTTTTCCTATCGAATCGAACAGCCTGAGGTCATCACGGGCATCGCCGTGCCCCCACTTGTCATTCAGACATTCATCGAAAATGCAGTCAAATATGGGGTCTCTCGGGACCGGGAACTATGTATTACTTTGTCCGTGACGGAACAACGACAGGAAAATGGCGATCATGTACTCATCCAGATTTCGGATACAGGACCAGGCTTCAGCCCGGATGTGCTTGACGCTCTGATGCGTGGAGAAGCGCTGGAACAAACTGGCGGTAACCGGATCGGCATTATGAATACCATCCAACGTTTGGAGTTGTTATATCGAGATGAAGCAAATATTACGTTTGCAAACGACGAAAGTGGCGCTCGGATCACGCTTTCCTTGCCTAAAATGATACTAAATTCAGATACTCCGGGAGAGGTGACAAACCATGAATGCATTGCTGGTTGATGATGATTACTTTGTTGTCATGGCTTTGGAAAAGAAAATTGATTGGAAGGCATTGGGGATCCATAGAATATTCACCGCCTACAATATTGCGCAGGCCAAGGAAGTTTTGCAAAATCATCCCGTACAGATTCTCATATGTGATATTGAGATGCCCCAGGGCAGCGGGCTGGAATTACTCGCATGGGTCCGGGAGGAATCGCATAATGTACAGACGATATTTCTGACCAACTATGCCGATTTCAACTATGCCCAGAAAGCAATTGAGCTGCAAAGCTTTGATTATTTTCTGAAGCCTATTGAATTTGACAAGTTAACTCTTATTATTCAAAAGGCGGTTGCCAAAGCCCGCGACCAGCAATTCATTGAGAAAGCCATTCATGAGGGTGAGCTCTGGCAGAAAAACCGAAGCAAACTGATTGAGGACAGCTGGCGCAGGCTAATCTCCGGTAAAGCTTTTCCTTCCGGCCCGACCAACGTCTCTGCCTTTTTGACAGAACAAAATCTGCCTTATGAAATAACCGATCTGTTTCTTCCTATTCTGGTTAACCTTTTTCCGTACGATCATACGCTGGGCAAGACGGACAAGAATCTGTTCGATTACGCGTGTTTGAATGTAATGGTTGAGCGGTTCCAGAACACGTTGTTCTCCATTGAAGCCATTATCGAGATCAAGGATCATAACTGGATGATTATTCTAAAATGGAACGGAGCGCCGGATGCACAGCTGATCGAATCCATGTGTGGTTTGTTCATCCCCGAGGTTAATAATTACCTAAAGTCCGATGTTTGCTGTAGTATCGGATTCTCTCTACCACTGGGTCAGATTCGTCATACCATCAACGAGTTGTTGCTTATGAATGAAGAACGAATTAAACATCGTAACCAAACCTTTTTACTTGAAAACTATAATAGACCCGAGTTGAATTACACACCGCCTGATCTGGGATTGCTGGAGAAATTGTTAAATGAAAATCGATTTCAGGCGTTTCTGGATGAAACGGGTCGTTATATGCATCAACTGGTGCGTGAAGGTGTGGTGGGTACCGCCGTTCTAAGTCTGCTACGTCTTGATCTGGTACAACTTGTGTATGCCCAGTTGAAAAGTAAGGAGATCGAAGTGCACAAGCTGTATATGGGCAAAACAAACGATCAATTATTCATGCAATCTCTGCATTCAATTGAAGACATGCAATCCTACATTGCCTACCTGGTTAATACGGCTGCGGAATATCTGAATGTTGCCGAGCAGCCGAAGTCAGTTGTACATGAGATTACCCATTATATACGCACGCACTACGGAGAAGATTTAACGAGGAATAACCTGGGAGAGATGGTCTATCTGAATCCGGATTATCTGGCAAGGTTGTTTAAGAAAGAGATGGGCATTTCACTGGGCCATTATGTCATCCATACCCGTCTTGTGGCGGCCCGACATTTGCTGGAGACCACCGCACAATCGGTGCATACCATTGCTGGAAATGTTGGCTATACCAATTACTCTCACTTCACCAAACTGTTTAAGCAAGAGATGGGCTGCAGCCCCAATGAATATCGCAAGAAGCAGAAAGAAGGCTCACATGAGACCGGATGACCCGGGTACCCTAGCGGAGAATTAAAAGCTTATACTTTAATTGTATGAGTGTGATTCCTCTGATTTATATGTTTTCGCTAAAAAATGCCACTCTGCGTATCGCACGCAGGGTGGCATTTGCTCTTTTACTGCACTTTACTTATTCGTATTAATGACTTCATTCACTTCCTGAGTGATCTGGTCACCACCAAGCTTTTTCCAATTTGCAACAAAATTGTCGAACTCGTCAATAGACAGGTTGCCGTAGATGATTTTCAGAAACGTCTCAGCGCGCAGTTTATCCAGGGTTGCCTGTTTCGTGTTCATGGTTCTCGTTGGGGCGTAGATAAATTCATTCATGACAATGAGATCGTTATCCCGATAATATTTAATGACGCCTTGCGAGCTTTCCGGTCCAAAAATACGTTCCATATGCCACTTATCCAGATTTCCATTGCGGTAATCCATAATATCATCGTAGAACAGCTTCGCTTCAAGCTCTAATCCGGATGTATCTCCCGTTTTGAGCGCCTGCTCGACCTCATCCTGTGCCTTCACGTTTTTGTTGGCAGGCAGATTGGATACAGTCGCATTATGAAAACCAAGTCCGGTCAAGCCGTTCAAATACGCAGCACGCTCTTCCTTGGCCGACTCACCGAACATTTTCTCTGCCTGAAAATTCAGCAGCTTGATCAATGCTTCCGGGTGCTCGTAGCCTTTACGTACGGCAAATATGCCGCCCAAGCTTAAGTGATTCTGCGTTTTGGCAGGTTGATCGTCGATCGATTGAACCGGGTAAGGAAGCCAGTCCACATTCTTATCCTTCTTGATCATGCTGCTAACCTGAAATGGTGCCCATTGTGGTAGAAAGAACATGCCTGATTTGCCTGCATTCACATCTTCCATCATCTTCGTAAAATCCTTAACACCAAACTCAGGGTCGAGAACACCCTTTGAATACAGATTTTGCAGTTCGTGTAATCCTTGCTTCACCTCAGGCTGAATGGTTCCATTCACAACCTGACCTGAAGCATCCTTGATCCAGGTTTCGAGATAACCATGATAACCAAGCAGGAACGCATTAATTGGTAAATCCTTGTTGAGCGCAATTCCATACGTATCATCTTTGCCATTTCCGTCCGGATCTTCAAAGGTGAAGGCTTCGGCAATTTTGATAACGTCCTGCATCGATTTTGGTGCTTCAAGTCCGACCTTCTTCAACCAATCCTGACGAATCCAGATCATATCTGAGGAATCCAGCGAGCCTGGGAAACTGACCATTGCGTATATCTTGCCTTCCTTGGTCACTGGCTTCAAACCTGCTCCATCCTCAGCAGACATAAATTCCTTGACCAGATCGGATGCGTACTTATCATAGACTTCGGTCAAATCTTCCAGCATCCCCGCTTCATGCAGCTGTTCAAACTGCACAGCACTTACTTTCAGAACATCAGGCAAATCGCCACTAGCCAGGGTGACGTTCATTTTATCGTTATAATTGGCATCCGGGACAATCCAGTCATAGGTGACATCGATCCCCAGCTCGTCCTTGTATCCTCTGGTCCAAATGTTATTGGCGTGTGTATCTCCCTCAGCAAGCGACTCTTTCCCGGTTTCATTCATGGTTGATGTTAATTTGATGGGTGGATCATACTTCGTAAGCGGACCTCCGGCATCCTGCTGTGTGTTCGGTTGGGCTTCATTCTCAGCACTTCCCGTACCCGATGAACAGGCTGCAAGCGTGGTTGCCAGAACCATGGTTAACGTTAACAATGAGAATTTCTTTAATGACGTGTTCATGCGAATCCCCCTTTTTATTCCTCCAGCGAGGTATAATTTTATTGTATAAAGAAAGCGCTATCACCTCGAGTGTACCCCGTTGACATCTGGTATCTTTGATTTACCATTTCATACTTGATCTAACTTTTTTGATCCCGATATTCCTGTGGTGTGCAGCCGGTGGCCTTTTTGAAGAAACGATAAAAATAGTGCTGATCACTAAATCCAACCTTGGCGGATATTTCATGCATTTTGCAGGTAGAGCCGAGAAGTAATTCCTTGCTGCGCTCGATGCGCCGTTCATGAATATAGTCGGATATGCCTTTGCCAGTAATACGTTTGTACCAACGGGATAGATATGACGGATTGAGGGAAACCTCCTGTGCAATTCGGGTTAGTGAAAGGTCATCCTCCAGATGATGCTTGATATAATGATGAATAGTGACGAGAATCTGCGACTGATCATGGATGCGAGTAACACTTCTTTTGGAGATGATCCATTCATAAGCCGATTGATAGAAAACGACCAGATCAGACCAAGGCGTATGGATATTAAAATGAAGCATTCGAGATAACGCAATTTCCTCCATTGCTGATTCATACAAGCCCAGTTCATGAAGAAGCTCCATCAGTCCATTACCTGCACCTGAATAGATTCTCATTCGAAAGAATGGATCTTGAAGTCCTTCTTTTGAAGCCTCTGTCCACTTGTGAAATGACTCCATCCACTCCCGATCCCCTGATGTAACGCGCTGCCTGATCTGATCCAGATGAAGACTGGCAACACTCTGCTGATTCAAAATATTGGGGATGTAAGGCGAATCATGCTGTACTTTGACCCGAAGAAGCTTCTCCATCCCAAGTCCAGGGCCCTCATGGATCGACAGGCGCAGCTGTGCAATGGCCTGACTTAACTCCATCCACTCCACCGCCTGTTCGCTCACCATAATGGAGACGGACAGATTCAGACAATCCGCACAGGATTGCTGCACAGACTCCAGCGTTCCATAGACAAAACGCAGTGTCTGTTCCCACTTCTCCTGCTGTCCTGTATGGAAGCTCGATGGCTGAGCCTTGGGCTGAACAAAGCAGGCAATCACCTGATAATCCAGATCAATAGCTTTGACCTTGGCCTTATCCTGAAGCAGTTCCTCTGCAACGTTGGCAACCGCATAGCGAATTAAACTCCGGTCCGAATGGGATTGATAGTTGTTCCACTCCTCAACCCGTATGATGATCGGGATTACCGACTCATTCGACATGAAAGGTAACTGGACTGCATCCAATTCTTCCTGAAGCGAGGCGATATCATGTCTTTCCGTTCGTTTTAGGAGATCCAGCAGCAGCTGTCTTTGCAGCTGCGGCAGCGCTCTGGGCAGCTTGCTGCGAAACCAGGCATGTTGGTAACGGAAATCATTTTCCTCCGATATTTGTGTTAAAGCCCGCTCTACCGCTGCACGAATATGACTCATGCCTTCTGTCTTTAACAGGTAATCCACAACACAAGGGTTGCGTATCGCTTGATGTGCATAATCAAATTCGTTATGACCTGTCAGCAACAGAACTTTACATCGTGGCCAACGATCCATAATCTTCTCGATCAGCTCCATGCCATCCATGCCAGGCATGCAGATGTCGCTGAGTACGATATCGATTTTAACGGAATTCAACCACTCGATTGCTTCAAAGGCAGAATATGCCTTAATGATCTCCATATCGTGAAAATCCGCTTTTTGAAAAAAAGCATAAAGACCATCCAAAATAACCGGTTCATCATCTACAATTAACATCCGCTGCATACGACTACTCCTGTCTCCATGGAATATTTAATATCATGCATAAACCGCCCAACTCACTGCGCTGCGCACAAAGGCCATAGCCTGTCCCAAACTTGATCCTTAAACGTTGATTCACATTCATCAGTCCTGTAATCTCTTCATTCCCATGCCTCTGGTTCGCAGATTCCTGAAAGGATACTTGCAGGCTACTCAGAATTTCCTCCGTTAAATGATCGCCATCATCCTCTATCCGAATGGACAACTGTTGGTGGTCCACTTGATAGGATAATTTCAGAATCCCTCCCTGACTGCGCTTGGCAAGGGCATGTTCAAAGACATTCTCCACAATCGGCTGAATAATGACTCGGGGAATGGCGATGTCTCGGTACTCCCTACTCAGTTCCTCCAATTGCAGTTGGACTCTTGAGCCAAATCGGATTTTCTGAATAGAAGCATAGACTAAGGCGTGTTCCACCTCTTCACCGAGCGAAACCTCAGAATGAGAATCCCTGGACATATACCTGAAATATTGACCCAAATAGTCGGTAAATTCCTGAATCAATTCAACATTCTCGACCTCGGCCATTTGTTTGATGCTGAACAGACTGTTATATAGAAAGTGAGGCTGAATCTGGGACTGCAAATGTTTGAGTTCTGCCTCGCTTGTTCGAATCCGGGCAACATAATTTTCATCAATCAAAATATGTAAGCGTTCTATCATGTGGTTGAAGCGAG
This sequence comes from Paenibacillus sp. BIC5C1, assembly GCF_032399705.1. Taxonomy (NCBI): domain Bacteria; kingdom Bacillati; phylum Bacillota; class Bacilli; order Caryophanales; family Paenibacillaceae; genus Paenibacillus; species Paenibacillus sp. BIC5C1. The sequence continues at coordinate 3,058,371 of NZ_CP135922.1, read as the reverse complement.
AGTATAAATAACCAAATTCATCTCGTCTGGATTGCGGAATATGAATAGTTGTCTGACCTTGCTCCGCCATTCTGAACCCGCGAATGAGCACAGATAACGGCTTGTGAATTGACCTGTAGATTGAAAAGGAGAAGATCATAATGATAATGATTGAGATAAGCGTCAATGTCCACAGCCACAGGTTATATTGTTCCAGGGGAGCTTGGAGCACATCATTAGGGATGCTGGCTGTCAGCGTGAACGAGTGATCAGGATCATAAAGCGAATAATACAGATATGGATCGGACTGAAATCTCGTCACTTGCATGGATTCTGGTGATTCCGGTGATACCTGCTGCAATTGTGCTGCCGATACAGGTTTATCAGAAGAAGAAATGACCACATTGTGCTGCTCACCGAAGCTCAGTGTAATATCACTGCCTCCCGTTTCCGCGAGCTGCTGCAATCTGTGCTTCAGTTCTTCCGCAGACAAACGTATGCCTAATATAAAATTGGGCGGTTCCTCATGATTCATGTTATACGGATTGCTTTTGAGAAAATAAAGATTGTTATCCGAATAAGACAACTCACCATTCAGATTGCCCATGGTCGCCAGCAGATCCTTCCATTCTGTATCCTCCACATTGCGAATTCCGTCCACCGCGCTGACCCGTTTATGCAGAGCCGGAACATAATACACAACATCGCTGATATAGGGACTCGTCACCATGATCTGCCCCAGCTTGTTATGTATATTATTGAGACTGGAAGTCACCTCATATCTGCCCATAATTGCAGCTCGTGTACTTAGGGTGGACATCGTTTCATCGAATGAAAATTCGGTAACAAGTCCACTCATTCGCTCCAATTCAAATTGCAGATGATTGTGGTAAAAATAAAGCTTTGATTCATGCGCCTTCTCCACTTCCGTCTGCATTTGCTTGGAGCTGGTATGCGTGATCATAATACTGATCCCATATAAGGGCAGAATGACGAGCACAAAGGCAATCATCAGTTTGACGACGATGGATGCATTTTTCCATCTCCCCCATGTGAATCTCATTTCACTACACTCCTCTCCTCAACGGCAAAAAGGAGCCGGAAATCGGCTCCTCCCATTGGTTTTCCTCCATCGATCTTATCCCTTTACACTACCGACAACAAGTCCATGAACGAAATACCTTTGCAGGAACGGATACACGAGCAGAATGGGTATCACGGACAAAAAGATTTGGGATGCCTGGGTCGTTCTATCCGACACCTGACTTAACAGTGTCGCATCCTCAAGGGTCATCATTTCACTCTGGATCATCGTCACTTGCTGGAGCATCGATTGCAGATACGTGGCTAGTGGATAACCTTCCGGACTTTTCATATAGATCATGCCATCAAACCAGGCGTTCCAGTGTCCCACCATGGCAAACAATGTGATGGTTGCGATACTGGGCAATGAAATAGGAAGATAAATGCTCCATAGCGTGCGGAAATGGCCAGCACCATCCATCCAAGCCGCCTCTTCCAACTCCTTTGGCAAACCTCGGAAGAAATTCAGCATAAGCAACACATTGAAGATCGGAACCGCTCCCGGTAAGATCAGGGCCCAGATCGAATCCAACAGACCTGCTTCTTTGACGATCAGATAACCCGGGATTAATCCTCCACTGAACAGCATGGTAAAGACAAATATCCACGCATAGAACGTTCTGGAACGAAACTTCGCTGCCTCTTTGGAGAGTGGATAGGCTACAAGAATCGTGAAAATCAGATTGGTCGCAACTCCGAGTACCACACGGAGAAGACTTGTACCGAATGAATTTAGAAACTGCTGATTTTCGAGAATGTATTTATACGAGGAAAAGGTGAAGTCCACCGGCCAGAATGTCACACTCCCCGCCTTGACTGCATCACTCGAACTAAACGAAATTGCCAGAATGTTCACAATGGGAAACAGGCATAGCAAGGCAAGAAGGGTCAGGATGACATAATTCATTCCCAGAAACCAACGATAGGCTCTCGAAGCGTGATGCATGTTCTTGCCTCCTTTCTAGAAAATCCGATAATTGGCTAATCGATAGGCGAGGAAATAGCCAAGCCCGATAAAGATAAACGAAACCACTGATTTGATGAGCCCCAATGCGGTTGATACGGAGTACTGTGCATCCTGCAAGCCGATCCGGTAAATCATCGTATCCAGAATATCTCCGGATTCATAGACCAGCGGATTGTAGAGGTTGAACACTTGGTCAAAACCACCGTTAAGTACGTTACCCAGACTCAGTGTAACCATCAGAATCACGATTGGACGAATGCCAGGCAGCGTAATATGCCAGGTCTGCTTCCATCTTCCTGCTCCATCCATAACAGATGCTTCATACAGGGATTTATCAATGTTTGTCAGTGCGGCCAAATATATAATCGTGCCAAATCCGAATTCTTTCCATTGGTCCGTAATGACGAGTATGTAAGGAAACCATTCGTTACTGGCCAGAAATTGAACCGGTTCTACACCCACTGCCTTAAGCAGCATATTTACGATTCCGGTACTGGGGGATAATACATCCACAATGATTCCAGCCAAAATGACCCAGGAAAAGAAATGCGGCATATAGATAACCGTCTGAATGGTTCGTTTAAAGCCTGTTTTGCGCACCTCGTTCAGCAGCAGGGCCACAAGTACCGGAATGACCAAACCGGACACAATTTTCATGGCGGAAATAAATACGGTATTCCATACGACCTGTCCGAACCCAGGCAGATCGAACAGATACCTGAAATTGTCCAGGCCGACCCAGTTCATATTTTTGAATCCGGCAATGGGAGAGAAATTCTGAAAAGCAATGGAGAGTCCCGCCATCGGAATGTAACCGAATACAATAATGATGATCAGTCCAGGCAATATCATGAGATGAAGCGGAACGTTTCGTATAAATTGTCTGTAGTTGGAACGCATAAGCTGTCTCCTCCTTCAAACTCATTATAGAATCCGTCAGGAACCGGAAATAGTGTAGGCTATTTACTTTAGGTATCTTTTGTTGACCCTCTTCCCGGAACACCAAAAAACCGCGAGTATCGCGGTTTTTTGGTGCAACATATATATCTGGGTATAACAGCAATCGGAAGATGGTTCTGACCACGCAGTGACTTTGTGTGAAAATTATTGGTTCAACTTAGATAATTATCGCTGGACATCCATAACCAGTACATTGACCGAATTTGCAGGAAGCTGCAAGACAACCGAATCCTCCTGCAGATGTATCACTTGTTCTTGTGGAACAATTTTCTCATCATTCTTCTGATTCACATTAGGCACATGTAGCAATTCTTCATCTCCGCCAAGTGTTATCAATCTCGCAACAGAGGTAACGATCAGATTCTGAAGGCAAATTTGGGTTGCTTTGTCCACCCCATCTGCGTTCACCAGTTTCACATACACATGCTGCTCGTCTCTTGTAACGGAATGGAATACGTCCCGGTTGTACGCTTCCAGTTTGTAATCCAGAATTCTGCTAGTCGTATGACCATCGGTATAAGAGCAGATCAGATTCTTCCCTGTTTCACCACCATAATTGACCGTAATCGTATAATTCGTATCGTTCGCCAGCGGTTCATAGTTGGCTGCCCGGAGATTACCTGCCGCTGAACTGGAAGAATAGTCACCCAGAGTGTAGCCTTCTACACCTTGTTTGTATACTTTGACTCCCGTTGCATTGCCGCCATATCCGATTGCGTATTCAATGGCATCCTTTTTATCAGGTGAACTATCCGTCAATCCCACACCGATGGTGAAGCCATCCTCACCCGCTATGCGCTGAACCTCTACTTCCACTTTATAATTCGACCATTCATCGTTCAGAAGATACAACCCATTCAAGCCGTTTGCCTGGGCTTTCAAAATCAATCCTTTCCCCGTCTCCAGCGTGTATCCTGCCGATCCCGGAATCCAATTCCACGCTTCACTCAGAGCTGTCTGCTCCCTGAAATCTTCTGTAAACAGCACGCTGCCATCCTGGTTCGATGTGACCGTAATCCGTTCCACCACAATGTCAGCATTACCTGTCGCAATCTCGATGCCGCCACGTGGAATGAGTTCCATCGGTTGACCCTTGCTGTACGTTGAAAATGAAGTGCCCAGCACCTGCTCGCCCACATACTTGGCAAAAAGCTGCTGCACATAGTAATTCGGTGTGTACCACACCGTTTCATCATCAAACCAGATGCAGTCCGGCGTCCAGCGATAGGTGCCGTCCGTCAGTACTTTGTTGAACAATGGCGCATAGGCAGCCAAGCGAACAACGTCCGCATTATTTTCAAAACCCGTCATGACCGCCGCTTCTGCGATTGCACCTGCCAGTGTATTTTTGTCCGTGGATGCATATTCTCCCACAAATACCTTGGATGTCTCCGTCCAATCCATACTGCCGTCTTCATGATAAGCCCGCTCATAATAGTTGTACCGATCCACGTTGTTCAGCAAATAGTCATTGGAGCGATAGTAGTGCTCATCCGCAATGGTATCCATATAGTTATCCTGATTCTCATACCAAGTGACCGTCTCCTCAATTACCTCTTTGCCATCTGCAAAAGCCACCTGAGCTGATCCAGTCAGATTACCGCTCAGGAATTTCCATCCCTGTTGGTATGCATCATCGTCTGCTTGGGCTCCAACTGTCGAAATGATGTGAAGTTCATGATCAGGATAATGACGTTTCATATAATCATCAATTGACGTCTTGAATACTTCAAAGTTGGCGAAAAATTCAGTTCCCCAGTTCTCATTGCCTACGCCAATATAACGCAAATCGAATGGTTCAGGATGTCCCATGCTGCTTCGGATGGCAGCCCATTCGTTATGTTTAATATCCGTGCTGAGCGCGAAATCGATCAGGTCTGTAAAGTTTTGGATATAGTAATCCCTCAAAGCGCCACCCGCCGGGTGTGCGTAATCCGAACGAGCCTGGCACAGAACGCCACAGGCCATGACCGGTACCGGAGCAGCATTCAAATCTTCTGCCAGTTGGAAATACTCCATATACCCGAGACCCATCGTCATCATGTAACCCCAGACGTTATAGTTCTCTTTGCGGAGCTCCACCGCTCCCACCGAATCCTTCCAGTCATACACATTGTCCCAAATAAACGAACCTTCGGAAATGCATCCCCCCGGAAAACGCAGAAACTTTGGATGCAGATCGACAAGGGCCTGAACCAGATCTTTCCTAAGTCGATAGTTCGGATTCCCGGTATAGTTGGCATGCGCTGAAGAGGATACTCCCAGCTCTTTCGGATCGGCTCCCCATACATCCTGCGGAATCAACGACACCATGTCTATGGAAATGTCTCCTTCAAAGGTAAGTGCCAATTGCCCCAGCGCGGTCTCCGTTCCAGTCAGGGTCACGTTCGAATGGGTGATGTTGGGCGAACTGGGGTGAGTCAACACATGGCTGCCACTTGCATGACCGCTGAATTCCGCATTGGCCACAAGGACACGGTTATCAGAATAGGCGATCCCGTACTTCTTCCATGTGTTACCTCCTTCAACTCGCAGCATAGCTGAATCACTGATGGCAGCACCATTTCCATCCTGCAATTGAATCGTAATTGTACCTGGGGATACTGCCTTTGCCCACACGGTGAAATCATATGCCTCCCCTTCTTTAATGGACATGGCACAATGCTGATTGGAATCCGAGAATCCGCGATTTCGAATCGTGGCACCAGTCTGAACCGTTACATAATAAGCATTCACTTCCGGGTCTTCCACGTTAAGATGATTGTTTATTCCATCAGTATTCTGTACGATCATTTTCTCGGTATCCCCGGACCAGGCAAACAAAGGATCACGGTTCCGACCTGTCGAACAACCACATTCCCCAGAGTCATGCGAGTACGTATCGAATGCAAAGGATTCAAACGAACGGTTCTGAACTAACTCTGCATAGATTCCCCCATCTGCTGCATTGTTGATATCCTCGTAGAACAGACCGTACATCACTTCACTAACATCCGTCACCTGCTGGTCCCCATGGATTGTCACGGTATAAGGTGGAAGGTGTTCAGGTACAACGGACACATCAAAACTTTTGCTCAGGGTACTCCCACCCTTGGTTAAGAGCACATTCAAACGAATCTCCTGTGCCGAGCTCAGAGGTTGAACCTTTCCATTCGGTGACAGAACTTCAGGCTGACTTGAATTCCATTGAACGTTTACCTTGCCCCCAAGCAAAACTACAGGCAAGGACACATCTTTGGTAATAATCCGGGCTGGAGCAGACAAATATTTATCTCCAGCCAGCTTCACAATCTCTTCATCCGTCAGGGACTCGCACATGACTTCGATCACTTCATCCATGGACAGAGCCGCCTGATAAATTCGAAAATCAGACAGTGAGCCTGAAAAATCCACATCTGCCGCGTACTGAGAGCGTCCAATATAATTGCGGCTATAATTCGCAGGGTCCACGAACGAATCAAACCATCTGCGCAGCTTGGCATAATTGCCACTGGATGTCTGACTGATGGAACCGTCTGCCACCTTCTCACCATTCACATATACAACCGGACCCGCACTGCTGCGTGTGCCGCCCTGACTGCCTGCCACCGATAAAGCAATATGCATCCATTCCCCGCTGACAAATCCGCGTCCCGGGTCTACAACCAGATCATCGCCTGCATATAACGTGCCTCGCATCTGACGAGTCAAAAATAAATAGGGACCTTTCTCGCCTTTACCGAAGTCGAAAATCCGCTCCCACACGTTTGATCCCTTGCCCAAATGGACCCATGCTGCAACAGTCACTCCGGTGTTGTCGCTTACATTTTGCAGTAAATTCGTTGGCAACTCCAAATACGATGTTCCGTTCGATCCACCGTTAAAAGTCACCGCCCATCTGCCATTCACTTCAGAAATGTCGGGTGATTTCTCTCCTGCGGCAATTCCAACGTGCCCGTTTCCTGAACTATCCTTGCCAATGTCTGCTGCATCTTCAAACTTATAGTGTGCGATTAGTTGATGGTGAAATGTGGTCATCTTCATTCCTCCTATGTAGGTTGAATTTTCGTAGATAAGTTTTCTTTAATTCGTATAAACATAAATTAATTAATAAATATATAAACACATAATCTAATCGTATAGTATCTTATTTCGAGTAAATATTTCAATCACAAAATTACAAATCATCTGTTGTATCATAGGAATTCTTACGAAAAATCAATCTTTTGCCGATCTCCCTCTCAATCCTAAAGTCACTCAACCCTGATATTTATAGTTTACAAATATATAAATTGATTGATAATATAACAAATGAAAGCGCTTGATAAATTATGGCAATCACAAGGAGGGCTGTCCAACGAGTTAACGTTTGGGGCAATGATTAGGGCTATTTTTCATTTCAGGTATTGGGAAAGGGGAAACGTATGAAACGTTATTGGATAAGCGTACTTAATATTTCTTTACTGAGCTCTGCATTACTTACGACAACAGCTTTGGCTCCCGTCTCCGTATTGGCGGACAGTCCGGGGGCAGCCAGTACCAACCCGCAAGTTTCCACATCCATTGCGAATGCGATTCCAGCATTCAGGAATGTCTCCGTTCATGACCCTTCCGTTATTAAGGTGGGTGATACCTTTTATATTTTTGGTTCACATCTTCAAGTAGCAAAATCGAAGGATTTGATGAATTGGGATTCTGTCGCCTCCGGGGTTACGGATGACAACCCTGTTGTGCCTAATGTAACCAAGGAATTCGCTGAAGCCCTGCAATGGGCGCAGACCGATACGTTATGGGCAGCAGACGTCATTCAGTTGGCGGATGGAAAATTTTATATGTACTACAATGCGTGTAAAGGGGACTCTCCCCGCTCTGCGTTAGGCGTTGCTGTGGCAGACAACATTGAGGGGCCTTATAAGGATCGGGGTATTCTGCTCAAATCCGGCATGTGGGATGAGATCAGTGAAGATGGCACTATTTACGATGCTACCATACATCCGAATGTGGTCGACCCTGATGTATTTTACGATAAAAACGGCAAGCTCTGGATGGTGTACGGTTCCTATTCCGGAGGAATTTTCATTCTGGAGATGGATGAAACGACGGGAAAACCTCTCCCTAATCAGGGGTATGGCAAAAAACTGACCGGAGGCAATCACAGCCGTATCGAAGCACCTTATATGCTCTATAGTCCCGAAACCGACTATTATTATCTGTATCTGTCCTATGGCGGATTGGGTGCTGACGGGGGATATAACATTCGGGTAGCCCGCTCCAAAACACCTGACGGCCCTTTCCTCGATGCTGAAGGAAACGACATGATCAACGTCAAAGCGGATAAGGACAAACCCTTGTTTGATGACCGCTCGATCGAGCCTTTTGGCGTCAAATTACTGGGGAATTTCCTCTTTCAAAGACAGATCGGTGACCCGGGCACAGGTCAGGGTGTTGGCTATGTATCACCAGGACATAACTCCGCTTATATTGATGCTGAGACGGGAAAACAATTCCTGATCTTCCATTCACGCTTTCCAGGTCGCGGAGAAGAGCATGAAGCCCGTGTACATGAGATGCATATGAATTCGGAAGGATGGCCTGTTGTTTCTCCTTACCGCTATGCGGCATTGGAAGAAAACACTGCCCAATTGACAACCCAGGAGATTGCTGGTCAGTACCAATGGGTGAATCACGGGAAGGAAATTACGGCCGAGATCAAATCTTCACAGACCGTTCAGTTCACAGCGGATGGGCAAATTAGTGGTGCGGTGACGGGTACATGGAGTCTTGAAGCAGACAATCAGGTGCAGATCACATCGAATAATGTTGTGTATACAGGTGTCTTCACGCATGAATGGGAGCCAGATTCCCAGAAGACGGTTCTGACCTTTAGCGCACTCTCCTCCTCTGGCGTGGCCATCTGGGGAAGTCAGATGGCTGCACTCAAGGATCAGGATATTGTTAATGCGGTGAAAAAGGATTTGAGCATCGGCGACACAGGGAACGTATTTTTCAACCTTTCCCTCCCGACCAAAGGAACACGTGATGCAGAGATAACATGGAAATCTTCCAACACCTCTGCCCTTTCAGCTGCCGGAGTAGTGAACCGCCCTCGTGCTGGTAAGGGGGATGCCAAAGTGACATTAACCGCAACGATCCGCAAAGGTAGTGCCGTAAGCTCCAAAACATTTAACGTTATCATTCCACAACAGGCGGTTAGTCCACTGCTGGGAGAATATACATTTGAACAAAAGAAACTTGCTAAAATCGCACAGGATTTCAGCAAAAATGAATATCACGGCAAAGCCTTTAATGTGACGACTTCTGCGGTTGGCAGCAAAAATCAGGCTGCTGCTTTTAATGGAACCGACAGCTACATCCAGCTGCCCGGAATCATTACCGATACAACGGATTTCACCTTTAGTGCATGGGTCAACTGGAGTGGCGGCGGAGCCTGGCAGCGAATTTTCGACTTTGGAAATGGACTGACCAGACATATGTTCCTTACTCCCTCCCAGCATACCGGAGCTCTGCAATTCACCATTCATGATCAGGGACGAGATCAGAGCCTGATTGCTGCTGAGCCGCTGCCCTCCAATCAATGGGTGCATGTCGCTGTTACCCTTCAAGGAGATACCGGCACTATGTATGTGAATGGAAAAGTCGTAGCAAGCAGCACGGAAATCAAGTTTAACCCGAAAGATCTGCAAGTGACGGAAGCTTATTTGGGCAAAAGCCGCTATGCAGCCGATCCCTTCTATAAAGGCTCACTGGATCACGTAAGAGTATATGATAAAGCGTTAACCTCCAACGAAATTCAGCGTCAGGCAAAAGAAAAGCCTTAATTCATTCAAACCCTTAGGTTTGAAATTGATTTGAGATAACAAAAACGCCAATATATCGGTCGAATTCACAGACTGTTGTATTGGCGTTTTATTTCATTTCACTTTGAATAATGAATGACCATGCTTAATTTATTCGCAGAGACTCCCGAATTTTTATAGCCATGAGCCTTATCCGCGCGAAAACGAATGGACTCCCCCTGTTTTACCATATACTCCTCCATCCCAACCCGAATCGTAACTTCTCCTTCAAAAACCGTAATGAATTCCTCTGCCCCTTCTATATGCGGTTCAGCATTCAAAGAAGACTCTTCATCCATTTCCATCATGTACATTTCAAAACGACGCCCCTCTTCGAAGGTAAAATGCGGATAAATGCGAATCTTTCCCTCATCCTCCATCAATGCCTGAATATCACTGCCCGTTACAACTGTAGTGTCCGACTTCGGCTCGTGGATCAAGGCGGTAAAGGAAATTTTCAAGCCGTTCGCAATTTTCCATACTGTCGCAATTGTAGGGTTGGATTCACCCCGTTCAATCTGACCAAGCATCGTCTTGCTGATTCCAGACATCTCGGCTACCTTGTCCAGACTAAGTTTTCTTTGTTCCCTGAGCTGCTTCAAATTCTGTGCCAGAACAACATTAATGTTTTTCAATATACTGTCACCTCTGTTTTAAAAGATTATATTGTGCTGTATAGCGTACATATTGTACAATTATACGGAACGTACGTTATAGCGTACATTTCAATTAAATATAACATACAACAAGAATAATATGTGGAGGACTTATGAATATCTTACCGTTACTGACTTACGCAATCGTGGCTTCATTCACACCGGGTCCAAATAACATCATCGCCATGACGCATGCAAGAAACGAAGGGTTCAAAAAAATTCTTCCATTTATTGCCGGCGTAGCAGCTGGCTGCCTGCTTATTATGTTTCTGTCCAGTTATTTCAACCTTATTCTCCACCAATACATCCCTAGGATCAAACCGGTCCTGAACATATTGGGATGTGTATACATGATCTATTTGGCGATCAAAATTATGCGAAGTAAACCTGCAAATGCCAAAGACTCAAAGGTTAATCGTTTTACGTTTCTCTTTGGCTTCACCCTGCAATTCCTCAACCCCAAAGTCATTCTGTATGGTCTGACGGCCATCTCGGTATTTGTTATGCCTCTCGGAGACTCTCATGTTCATATGATCGTATTTTCGTTGCTTCTAACCATCATTGGCATTAGTGCCAATATGACCTGGGGGTTATGCGGCATGTTATTTCAGAGCTTTTTAATGAAATATGAGCGTCCTTTTAATATTCTAATGGGTGTGTCGCTCATCTATAGCGCACTATCGATTTTAAAATAAATGCAAGAGAAAAAGCGTCCTCCCATCTAATGAGTTGGACGCTTTTATAATTATTTCAGATCTCCTCAGTTTGATCTCCACCACGGTTGGCTTGGGTAAGATCCCGTATGCAGTACAACCTTCTCACCGATTTTGGGCGTTGCAACGGTGACGTTCAGGGCATGTGCAGCCTTGGTGATCCGTTCAACCGGCTCGTTCCAGGCATGATAAGCCAACGTAAAAGCAGCCCAATGAATCGGAATGAGCAGCCCTCCCTTTACATCCAAGTGTGCCTGTACCGTTTCTTCTGGCATCATATGAATGTTGGACCAACGCTCATCATATTGCCCGCATTCCATCAGGGTCATGTCAAAGGGTCCATACTTACTGCCGATTTCCTTAAAATGAGGACCGTATCCGCTGTCGCCACTAAAGAAAACCTTCGTTTCTTGTCCAACAATGACCCACGAACACCATAGTGTCGAATTGCGGTCCAACAATCCCCTGCCCGAGAAATGCCGCGCCGGCGTGCAGGCTAATGTCAAACCTTTAAAGGATAGCTCATCCCACCAGTTATGTTCGGTAATCTGTTCCGAGGGCACACCCAGTTGAATCAGTCTTCGACGCACGCCAAGGGGAACGATAAATCGCTGTGTTTTATTCTTCAATCTGCGGATAGAGGAATAGTCCAGATGATCATAATGGTCATGCGATATAATGATCGCATCCAAGGCTGGAAAATCCTCGGGTTGAATCGGCAGATTAGTACTGTATCGTTTCGTACCCGCCCAAGATACAGGAGATGGACGGTTGCCCAGCATTGGATCAAAGAGCAATCTGTGTCCTTCAATCTCAAGCAAAAAAGCCGAATGACCGAACCATGTCACCTGTGGATGATCGGATACATTTAACGATTCCGCTGGTTCATATTTCTCTACGGGAATGTTAACCGCAGGTCTTCGCTCTATACTTCTGCGCATGGAATCTTTCAACATGCTCACGAGGGAGCTAAAGCTCATACCTGCGGATGTCGGAACCTGATTTTCGTATTTTGTCATTATTCATACCTTCTGTTCTCTATAATCAATAATTCAAGCAATCATTCAATCTTGAGTAAAACAGGAGCAATATTAGCCTTTATATTAAATCATTGTTCGTCTATAATCAATTCGCCTTCGGTTATCTGAATTTGATATCCAATCAACCCTAATGAATGGAGGACATGTTATCATGATTAAACTTATTCAGGACGTAATTGAGGACATGAACAAGCAGCTAGAACGTATTGAAATCAGCTTGAACAGGTTGAACGAGGAACAGATTTGGACCAGACTTCAGCCTGGTATGAACAGTGTGGGGAATTATTGTCTGCATTTGGCGGGCAATGAGTATCAGAACCTGGTGACTGGTATTGGGAACCAGCCTCTAATCCGGGAACGTTCTGCTGAATTCAATACCAATAGCGGTCTGAGCCGGGAGGAATTATTAACCAAGCTTCACAAGGTGCGAACAGAATCAATCGCGATATTATCTAGTCTGGAAGAGGAGGATTTGTCCAGAGAAGTGACCATTCCCTATGAGTTGACCGATTGGAATCGTATGAACCGTCGTGAGGATGAAGCCACAGATGCGCATGAGCATAAATTCGTACGTTCTCTTTTGATAAAGGTCGCCTCCCATTACGGCTACCATACAGGCCAGATTGTACTGCTGTCGAAGATTTTACAGCCCAGCGACGAACATCTCACAGGACTATATCACTAATAACTATCGAGCAAAAAAATAATTAAGGTGGAATTAAGACTCTGTTTTCTCTCCAATAAGATTGGGCATATATGATAGAGAAAATACAGAGAGAGTATGTGAGAGATGATGAAAAAATTCCGCAGAAGATTATTTAAGACGTTTATATTCGGAGTAGTGGCATTACTTCTCCTTCTGGTTACGGGCTTGATCTATCAACAAGTGAGTACCCGTCAGGATCAGAAAACATTTATTCCACCTGGCAAGCTCTACAGTATACATGGTGACAATATGCATTTATATACGGCTGGGCAAGGAGATACAACAGTTGTCCTTGCATCCGGATGGGGCACTGCTGATCCTTATGTGGATTATTATCCGCTCTACGAAAAGCTTGCACCTTATACGAAATTCGCGGTTTATGATCGCTTTGGCTATGGTTATAGCGATGTGACCGATAAGAAACGTGATGTCGATACGATTGCGGATGAATTGCACGAGTTATTAGAAGTTTCTGGACAAAAGCCGCCATACGTACTGGTTGCACATTCGCTCGGCTCGCTGGAAACACTGCGATTTGCCCAAAAATACCCGGATGAGGTGCAGGGCATCGTGATGGTGGATGGAGGAAGCCCGGAATACTACGCCAATGACTCTGAGGATATAGCAAGCGTGGTCGGCGGCTTCATGAACCAGTTCCGTATCCAAACCGGATTGTTCCGATTACTTATGCAATCTGACGCTGTTGTAGAAGCCTCGAATGCCAGTCGTAACGGCCTGAAGCTTGTACCAGATGATTTGAAGAAAATAGATACAACGGCTCTGTTGCTTAATTACGGCAATGCCAACACCGTAGATGAATTGCGCGAAACCACAACCAATGCCAAGGTTGTCATCGACAACAAAAAGCCCTTTCTGTTTCCGCTTACCATACTGACCGCAGATTACTTCGGCGCCAGTGAACCCGAGTGGGATAAAACACAGGCTGAATTTACGTCCTGGTCGGAACAATCCAAACATATAACTGTTAAGGATACCGAGCACTATATTCATCAATATCACCCGGATCTTGTTGCCAATGAAATATTGGATTTGGTTAAGAAGTAAATTTCCTGAACAAACGAAAAAAAGCGTAAAATTCGTTCCAAAATAAATAAAAACCCTAACGATTCTGGTAGTTGGTCTTACCCCTGTCAAGTAGACAGATGAAAAAAGCTATGCTGCCAGTGCGCATCGATATTCAATCGGTGCGCGCTGTTTGAGTTTGGCTTGAAAACGTCGGTAATTGTAATTGTACATATAATCTTCCACGGCTTGTCGAATCTCTACTTCTGAATTACACTGTTTAAGGTACAGCTTCTCTGTCTTGAGATGCGAAAAGAAGGATTCGATGCATGCGTTATCTAGGCAGGTTGCTTTGCGAGAGTGGCTGCCCTTCACGCCGAATGCTTCTAATCGTGTGTTGTACGCCTGAGACGTGTATTGGAAGCCCTGATCCGAATGGAGCACGGCTTCTGAAACGTCTCTTTTTTGTGTCCATTGTTCCACCGTATCCAATACGAGCTGAACATCGTTCCGTTTAGACAACTGCCAAGCTACAATCTCATTGTTGAACAGGTCTTGAATCACGGACAGGTAAACAAATGTACTTCCATTCGGAATATAGGTAATATCCGTCACCATTTTTTGCTGGGGTGCTGTCGCATGAAACTGGCGCTTCAGGCGATTCGGATAAATCACAGATGGCGTATAGCTGGACTTCTTCCGCTTCTTACGAATTACCGATTGGATCGATAGTTCCCGCATGATTCGCCATACTTTCTTGTGATTAACGTTCAGACCAGCCTCCCACAACGCCGTTGTCATGCGAGGATAACCAAACTCTCGGTTTGCAAAATGAATAGCCATCATGTGTTCTTTGATCTCACGCTCACGGTCTTGTCTTGCGTCTCGCTGCGGCTGTGTTGCTCGCCATTTGTAGTAACTGGAACGGGGTATTCCTGTAATCGATAATAGGCGTGTAATGCCATGCGAGCAGCGCAATTCGTCTATGATATCGTAGTTCTCCCGTTGGCTCAGCGCTTCTCCTTTACTAGATTTGGATACCGCTTTTTTAAATAATCCACCTGTGCTTGAAGGTAATCCCGTTCTTCTTCTACACTGCTAAAGGCAGTACGAGGACGTCCTTTCATTGGATTCGGAACATTGTTTTTTCGCTCATCAAACGCTTCCCCGTTTTTCCATTTTTTTACCCACACCTTCAGTTGTGAACAGTTTCGAATTCCTTCGCGATCAGCGACCACCTTGTAACTTGAAGAACCTTCGACATAGGATCTAACTGCATTCAATTTAAACTCTTCGGTATACGTCTGAAATGTTTGTCCTTTTTTGGCCATAAAAATATCCCCTCCAAGTGTCACTTGAACCCTCATGATAACATGAAGGTTTTTTCAAGTGTCTACTTAAAGGGGATAATACCAAGTCGTCAGGGTTTTTATTTCGTTAAACTCGTTACTGTGCTAGTGCCATCCTCGGTGTTAGCGATCTGAAATGTGCCAATGCCTCTTGGACCTCCGTGGTTGTAAGACCGTGTCGATCAAAATAATGCACGATCTCCTCCAGGCCAGCTCCATCACCGCTGTATATCCGCTCAATCTTTCGAATAATCTCTTGTTGTAATCGCTCCCGCAATCGCATACAACTGACAGATTCACATAGCCAAAAATCAGTCCGCTTGACCTCCCCTGTTGCAGTCCATAACAAATTCTCATATCGTATGACATCCCAATCACGATAACCCGCCTGAATCTGCTGAAGTTCTGTTGAGAACATATCATATATCAGATTGTGCGGTATGTGCCCGTATGTTGCCCGATACTGTTTCAGGTTGAAGCCTTCGATCCATTCTGTCAGGACAAAATTCCCCGAAGCGTACGCATACAATTCGGGAACATGATGGTTGTTTTGCAATGACAAGAGCGCCTCACACTCCAATTCCCCATCCACTTTTCCACGAGTCGTATATACTTTAAGGCAGTACTCTTGTAATTGATAGACAACCGACTGTTTTCCCATTAGAGAAGCTTGCATGGTCAGATGACCATTTTTCTCATATCGATCTAGCAACTGTTCAATATTCGCAGGTATAGTTTTAACGATTCTCATAAAGACGTCTCCTTGATTATAAAATACATTCTAAAACGTTTTCTTCTATCCGTTTTTATTAATCTACTCTCTATATTATCTTTAAAATTCCATATGAACATATACAATTTCGCCAGAACATGAACTATTTGCTTTCAAAATCAAGATTTATTCTATTCACCTAGCAGGTTTATTTTCACTCTAATGGATGGAACCCGTTTCATGTCAAGGTACAAAAAAACGATGCCCTCTATTAAAGAGAGAGCATCGTTTCATTTCATATATGACTTTCAATTAATGCATAGGACCTTGTTGGCCCTGCTGAGCACCGACCTTAACTCGTTTCACGAAGAGTGAAATGATCAAACCAATCACAGCAAGAACCAGTGCGAAAATAAATGCATTTTGTACACCGGATGTGAAACCTGCCAACTGATTCTCTGGACTCTCAGGATCTGTCACACTGCTCAAGAAGCGTGTCTGACCTGCGCTCAATATACTTACCGCAACAGCTGTACCAATAGCTCCCGATACCTGCTGCAATGTATTCATAATCGCCGTTCCGTGAGGATAGAATTCAGGTGGCAATTGATTCAAGCCGTTGGTTTGAGCAGGCATCATGATCATTGAAATCCCGATCATCATGAAGATATGCAGCGTAATAATCTTGCCCAGGGTCGTTGTCGGAGTGATTCCTGTGTACAGGAAGAGTACAACAGTTACAATCGCAAGACCGATAATCACAAGCCACTTCGGACCGAATTTGTCAAACAGACGCCCCATAACCGGAGACAGGAATCCATTCAGCAAGCTGCCCGGTAGCAGTACCAGACCGGCCGTCAGAGCCGTAACCGCCATACCTTGTTGCAGGTACATTGGCAGGATAAGCATGGATGACAACATCATCATCATACAAAGGAAGATCAGAATCAAACCGACTGTAAACATTGGATATTTGAATGCCCGCAGATCCATCATCGGCTGTTTCATTCTCAATTGACGGATGCTGAACAACAGCAAAGATAGTACTCCAATAACCAGTGTAGCTACAACGATAGGACTGGTCCAGCCACCACCACTTTCCCCATGGCCTCCTGCACTACTGAATCCGTACACGATGCCACCAAAACCAAGTGTGGAAAGCACAATGGAAAGAACATCAATTTTGGGCTTGGTCAAGTTCGAAATATTCGGTAAGAACAGCAAGCCGCATACCAATGAAATAATGAAGAAAGGCAAGGAGATCCAGAAAATCCAGTGCCAGCTCAGATTGGCCAAAATCAGACCCGAGATACTCGGACCACTCGCTGGTGCAAACATGATTACCAAACCGATCAATCCCATGGCAGCGCCACGCTTCTCAATCGGGAAGATAACTAATATGGTGTTGAACATTAGCGGCAGTAAGAGAGCTGTACCTACAGCTTGTAATACCCGTGCCACCAATAGAATTTCAAAGCTCGGTGCAATAGCAGCAACCAGCGTTCCTGCAATCGAAAAAATCAGAGAAGTTGTGAACAACTGTCTCGTCGAAAACCATTGTAACAGCATACCGGAAACCGGCACCAAAATACCCAAGACGAGCAAATATCCTGTCGTTAACCATTGAATGGTCGTAGGTCCAACTTCGAGCAAGCCCATAAGCGGTGTCAATGCCACATTTAGTGCTGTTTCACCGAACAGACCAATAAAACCGCTAAGTAACATAGCGAATAAAATCGGAAATACTTTATATTGTTTTGTTTCTTGTTGATCCTTTACAGAACCAGCCTTCATGGCAGCTTCCACAATCCCATCCTCCTCAAACAATCTGACGATTTCTATTTCTCTCTTTACGAAGCTTATTGCTTCTCTTTTGCATTCTTCGCCACAACGGACAAATAATCAGCAGCCGTCAGCAAAGGCTGTTTATCCTGGTTGGTCAGGCTGATAATCAATGCGCCCTCCATTAATGAAATGACGAGGAGTCCCATCTCTTGTGCTTTCTTTTCACCTATGCCATCCAAAATCAGATGTTTCGTAATGATTTGCTGCCATCCTGCAAACACGTCCTGACAGGCAATTCGCAATTGATGACTGATGCACGAGGTCTCCACGGCTGCCCAGAAACTAAATGGAAGAAAACCCGTAAAACCTGCCGCCTCCGTTTCAATGGCTAAGTCATGAATAAATTGCTGAATGGCATCCCCCGTATTATCATGAGCAGCAAATACTTCTTCAAACTTCTGCAGAATGTTTTCATTGGCTTTTTGAATGCACTCGTGAGCGAGCTCTTCCTTGCCATGAGGGAAATAATGATATAGCGAGCCTTTTGGCGTACTGCTCTCCTTAATAATCTGATTTAGACCGGTCGCATGATATCCTTGTGAAAAAAACAGTCTGGCTGCTGTGCTGACAATTAGTTCTCTAGCATTAGACTTTTCACTCAATAAAGCCACATCCTTAAATGAATTATAACAATCGGTCTATATAATTAAAACCGTTTCGAAAAACACTGTCAACCCTTATATTTCGGCCAATTTTCTTGATAGCGCTATCAATCCAGTGCATGCAAAGAACAAATGCAAATTACTCTTGATAACACTCTAAAAACATAATATCCTATTGGGATAGTATGTATTAACCATGATATACTGATCATTACAATAATGAATAGAAAGGTGTTTGCCATGGAAATGCGAATGATCAAGACCTTTCAAACGATTGTAAAGCTCGGGAGCTTTCAGCAGGCAGCAGAAGCTTTGCAGTACTCACAACCCGCCATTACACTGCATATGCAGAAACTTGAGGCCGATCTGGGTATGAAATTACTGGATAGAGGCAAAAAGATTAAATTGACGGAAGCGGGGAAAATATTTTACGCCAGAGCCGATCAGCTTCTGAAGGAATACGAGTATTTGACAAATACGATCACCGACATTCAACAGGGACAAGCGGGGTTTGTACGAATTGGAGTATCTGAACCAACAGCAAGCCATCGCCTTCCTGCTATTCTGTCTTCTTTTGTAAAACAGAATCCCAAGATTAAGCTCAGCGTGCGCATCGGGGACAGTAAGCTGCTTAATGAATTGCTAATTGATGAGCAGCTTGACTTTGCCGTCTGCCCTTCTCCTGAGACGAGTATGGAAACCGAGTTTCAACCGCTGCTTTTTGAACCGATGGCATTGCTGTTGTATGATTCACATCCATTTGCTCAGGGTGATGAAATCCAGTTGGCAGATCTGAAAGGACAACAATTTCTATTCACACCCCCCAATTGCCCAATCCGCATCCGTATAGAGCAGCTATTGGCCGAGAAAATCGACAGCGACTATCAGGGAATTGAAATAAGTAATATTCGGTCTCACAAGTATTATGTACAAGCCAAATTAGGCATAACTATTGCTCCGGTTGCAACAATCTGCCCCGCCATTCCAGGTACCGTTATTCAGAAAATTGCCGATCTCAAGGTTGGGCCCATTGCTGGCATTTTGCGTAAGCGAAATATACCGCTTGGCTCCGCGAGTGAAAAGCTCATGCTGGACATTCGGGCTGCGCTGCTTCAGAGCAATCTATATGTTCCCGAATTTGAACTCCCTTCACAGCTGGCTATACCGTAAATGGACTCACCAGCTGCCATCCTATTTTCTTTATTAGGGCGCAAACAGTTACTTAAGTCTGCCTGCCGTGCGTCCACCATCTACCGTTAATATGCTGCCTGTAATAAATGATGCCTGGTCAGAAGTCAGATACAATATCGCTTGCGGAGCATCATCCGGACCTGATGTCCGGCCTAGCGGTGTAATTTTGATCATATGTTCCGTATGCTCCTTCGTCATCACACTAACCTCGCTGCCGGGTGCGTAACCCGGCACAACCGCATTTACCCGAATGCGATAGGGCGACAACTCCAGGGCAAAGGTTTTGGTCAGCATCTCGATTCCTACTTTCGAAACCGAATAATTCCCCATGCCGACTCCTGCGGTGGAAGCTGCTCCAGAGCTTATATTAATGAAGGAACCTTCTACTTCGCTCGCAATCATCTGTTTGGCAAAATGCTGAGTGAGCAGGAACGGTGCTGCCAGATTCAGATCCATCGTCTCATTCCAATGTTGAAGCGTCATGTTCATGAGTGTGCGGTATGGATATATTCCCGCATTATTGATGACAATATCCGGCGCTTTCCATTGCTGCTTCACCGCTTGAACCAATTCATTAATGGAGTGTTCATCCACAAGATTCGTTACATGCCAGTGTACATCCACTCCCTCCTGCTTCAGCTTATCTACTGTACCCCTCAAAGCTTCCTCCCGGATATCGGACAAATAAAGGCTCGCGCCTTCGGCGGCGTATGCTTGTGCAATCCATTGGCCAAAAACACCTGCCCCTCCGGTAATGACTACCCTTTTCCCTGCAAATGTTCGTTCCGGCATGACAGTCGCTCCTCTATATCATGATGTTCTTGCTGTAAATAGGCTGCTTCAACTTGGGTTAATTCAAAACGAGATTCTTTTCGGCCTCAACGACAAGTCGCTCTGCCTGCTTTATTTCATAACCAATCCGATTCACCTGACGTATAAGTGATGTTTGGAGTCTGAAAAAGGCTTCACTGCCTACTTCGGCTGCCGCCAGAAGTTCGATGTCTGATAGCGCAGGTACAAGCGAATGACTGCCTGCGGCATCATGATCATACCGGCTGCCTCGAACATAATTGATGGGCACCAGCCATCTGCTAAGTGACAATATCGTTCGGTTCGCTTTTGTAATAGAAGCAGCCGGTAAGGACGTGGAACCTATCCGGTCATAGAAATGCTCCGTGGCATTCTGTAGCTGCCGGACCCTGCTTGTTAAGCGTGAAAGGTCAAACTTGTCTCCAATAAGCTCCGTATAATAGCCAATTCGTTCGGAAAGCGTTCGGATCGCCTGTCTCTGATCAATGGGAATAATGGGAGCAGAGGCAGCATTATGGACGGCTGCTACGTACACCTTGCAATCACGTGCCAGATAATCTGCATCAATTTTGTCCAGCGTGTCCTCAGTCGTATGCCACCACCAGCCAAACCAGCCCTCAGGCTGATAGGACAGCCCCATAAAAGCAGACGGAAGTCCAGCACTCCAGAAGGACTGATCTCCCGACCTTCCAAACGGTGATCCGCGAAAAGGTTCATCCGTGACGATACGTATGGCATCTGCACAAAGTGTCCGAGTCTCTGCCATTGTATTAGCTGCACCGAGCTCACTCGCTCCCTTGGCGCCCACGGAATCAATATTGATATGCAACACCCCGTTTTCATGCAAATCTTCCCAATGAAGATCACTGTATAATGCAGAGCCGGCATATCTGCCGTGGGAATGGCCTGACCAAAATGCAAACCGAACGGAGCGCCGCAGCGTGTCACGATGTAATGATAGTACCCGCGCTGTCTCCACCATGACGGCGTTGGCGGAGCCGTTATCCATTGCGCCATAATGCCATGAATCCACATGCCCGCTAAACAGCACAAAAGATTCGGGCTCTTCCGTCCCCTGAATCTCAGCAATCAGGGTTGGAATGTTCACCCATTCTGTGCGAACTTCCACGGTCAATGTAATTGCTATAGTCTCTCCTTCTTCCGAGGCGATCAAAGACTTGATCTGCTCTCCATCCGAATGGTTGACCGACAGAACTGGAATGGACGGATAGCCATCATCCTGTGGTGTCGGATTTCCCCAAACGGAGGAAACAATCATTTCATGCGTATACGCACCGCTATTGATAAATATGACGGCTGCTGCGCCCAACTGCTGCAAACGATAAATCGTGGGTCCATTCGCAAGTCCGTGAACGATCACCGCATGACCTGTCACTTGATTGATCCAGTCGGTCTGGTCTGAATCCTTTAGCTCTATGCATCTCAAAAACGTGTTCAACTGTTTCGCCTGGGCTGACATGGAATGCGTAATAGCTGCAAAAGAAATGCCGCCGACCTTAAGTTCTGCTCTGACAGGGATACTGATGTAGGCTTTGTCCAACGTAAGCTCGGTGGTCACCCCAAAATCCTCAAGCTGTTCCTTAATATAATGGAAAGCCCGCAGTTCCTCTTCGGAACCCGACAAACGAATTTCCTTCGCAATCTGTCTGTTGTATTCAAGCAGAAGATCACGGTCGACCTCGTGCAATATGGAGTCTACCTCCGGTTGTTGCTGCAACTCAGTCATGTCGATCCCCCCCTGTGCTCATTGCCTGCTGCAACGCCCAGCGCAATCCTTGATTCATCATCACTGTTCTGATTCAAGTAACGGATGGCTGCTTCTCCAAGAACCGATATTCCTGTAACAATCGCTTGCTCATCAAAAATGATGGAATCACTGTGAAGGGGCAGTTCTGATCGGGCATCTTCTTCTGTAATCGTGCCGAGCCGGAATATGGCACCCGGTACATATTCGAGATACGCACCAAAATCTTCGGCGCCCATGGATGGCTCCTTCAGATACACCACAGCTTCCCGGCCAATGGTATCTGCCGCTGCCTGTTCAATCACATCAACGATACGATCATCGTTTATTACAGGAGAACCGCCGCGGTAGTAATCAAATTCCGCTTTACCACCGAACCCTCCCGCAATGGTCTCAATGAGTCGCTTCATATATACGGGCACAGCTTCACGCGTCTCAGGATTGTGCGTACGAATGGTACCTCTGAGTTGGACCTCCCCAGCGATAACGTTATAAGCATGGCTATTGCTTTGCAGTTTCGTGATCGAGATGACGGAAGAATCAAGCGGAGACAAGTTTCGGGAGACTACCGTTTGCAACGCAGTTATAATCTGGGCTGCAATGATGACCGGATCGACGGTTCGATGCGGATAGGCAGCATGTCCACCTTTTCCCGTCACTCGAATATCAAAGGCATCGGCCGCCGCCAGCATGGCCCCTTTTCTCAAACCAATCTTGCCAGCAGGCAAATCCGGCCACACGTGGAGCGCAATGATCGCATTCACTTCCGGATTAAGCAATACACCTGCCTCAATAAGATCCGTTGCACCTCCCTGTACTTCCTCAGCAGGCTGGAAAATGAACTTCACCGTTCCCTGAAGCTCATCCCTGTGCTCGCTTAATGCCGCTGCTGTTCCAAGAAGAATGGCGGTATGCACATCATGCCCGCAAGCATGCATCACCCCTTCGTGAACGCTGGCAAACGGCAATCCTGTCTTTTCTAAGATTGGCAGTGCATCCATATCGGCGCGAATTCCAATGGTTCTTCCCTCACGTCCACCTTTCAAAAGCCCAACAACTCCTGTGCCGCCTACACCCGTCTGGACTTCGAGACCAGCGTCCTCCAAAAATTGGGCAATCAGCTTGGCCGTTTCAAACTCCTGGTGACCAAGCTCAGGATTCTGGTGTATATGGCGTCGAAGCCGTATAGCTTCGTCCTTCCACTTTTCGGCTGAACTACGAAAACTCATTGTTTCATTCCTCCTCTATTCATCGTATAAATGACACTGCACTTCACGGTCTGGAGCGACGAATCGTTTCTGTGGAACGAACTGTCTGCATGTATCCATAACGTATGGGCATCGGGTATGAAAAACACAGCCGGCAGGCGGATGAAGTGGCGATGGGATCTCACCGCTCAATACAACTCTTTCCCTTTTGACCCGAGGATTCGGGATCGGTACCGCAGACAATAATGATCTGGTATAGGGATGCAAAGGTTCGGCGAACAAAGCTTCCGCTGGTCCCTGTTCCACCATCTCGCCCAAATACATCACACCAATGCGATCTGCAATATGGCGTACAACGCTAAGGTCATGTGCAATGAATAAATAAGAAATGCCGAGCTCCTCCTGAACCTCTTCCAGCAAATTAATGACCTGGGATTGAATCGACACGTCCAGCGCTGACACGGGTTCATCACATATAATGAGCTTCGGTCCAAGGGCCAACGCTTTGGCGATGCCCAGCCTTTGACGCTGACCACCTGAGAATTCATGGGGAAACCGCTCGTAATGTTCTTCACTGAATCCAACTTTGCGCAGTAACGACATGGCTGTTTCCATTCTGTCCCGTTTGTTGCCCTTGTTGTGGATTAATAGCGGTTCTTCAATGGAATAACCGATGCGTTTGCGAGGGTCCAGCGAGGTGTATGGGTCCTGAAATACCATCTGCATATGCTGCCTGTAGCTTCGCAGTTCTTTTTTACTTAACCCCAGGATATCCGTGCCCTCATAAAATGCTTCCCCTGACGTTGGCTCAACAAGTCTGAGAATCGACCGACCGAGTGTGCTTTTACCGCAGCCGGATTCGCCAACCAGGCCAAAGGTTTGTCCTGTGTGGATGTCGAAGGATACATCGTTAACTGCCTTGACTTGCCCTCTGGTTCTGCCAAAAGAAGATCGAACAGGGAAATGTTTGTTCAGATTGCTAACCTGTAGCAGCGGCTTCGACTCAACCAATGATTTCGAGTTCATGTGTCTCCTCCTGAATCGTTGCTATTCCGGGATACCAGCAGCGTACCGAATGGTTCTCGTCCACCTGTTTCAAAGTAGGCGCTGCTCGCAGGCATTGTTCATCCGCATAAGCACATCTTGGAGCGAATCGGCAGCCTGCTGGAACCTGATGCAGCGCGGGTACCGTTCCCTCAATGACATGGAGCTTGCTGTGCTGCTCGCCATCAATACGGGGAATGGATTTCATTAAGCCTGACGTATATGGATGCTGGGGATTGAAAAATAAATCTTCTACGCTCGCCTCCTCCACGACCTGTCCAAGATACATGACCGCCACTCTTGTACATGTCTCTGCGACTACACCAAGGTCATGTGTAATCAGGATGACACCAAGTCCCGTCTTCGCTTGCAGACTTTCGATAAGCTCCAGTATTTGCGCCTGAATCGTCACATCCAGTGCCGTTGTCGGTTCGTCTGCGATAAGCAGTTTTGGATTACAGGCAAGTGCCATGGCAATCATGACCCGCTGTCTCATCCCTCCCGAGATTTCATGCGGATGCTCATCTACCCTCTTTTCAGGTGAGGGGATACCTGTCATACGCAGCAGATCCACGGCAGCCCGACGCGCCTGTCTGCCATTCATGCCTTGATGTAGCTTCAAGCTCTCGGCAATTTGTTTGCCAATCGTCTGAACCGGATTCAGGGAAGACATGGGGTCTTGAAAGATCATGGAGAGTTCATTGCCACGAATGCGTTCCATTTGTCTTTTGGACAAAGTTAAGAGATCGGTACCTTCGTAGAGGACTTCACCCGAGTAATCCACGTAATCTTCATCAAACAGTCTGAGAATGGATTCGGCGGTTACGCTTTTCCCGCAGCCGGACTCACCTACGATGCCCAGCGTCTCCCCGGCAAGGACGTGGAAGGATACGCCTTCCACCGGGTGGATGGTTCCTTTTTCGGTTGAGATGGATACTTTCAGGTCCTTCACCTCAAGCAGCGGTTGTTTTCCCACGACGTCTCCCCCTTTTCACCTTATTTGCCTGCGGGTCGAGCAGATCTCTAAGGCCATCGCCGAACAGGTTCAGACCCAGTACAACGAGCACCAGGAAAATGCCCGGGAAGACAGTCATCCACCAAGCGTTGTAGATTACCGTTTTTCCGTCAAAAAGCATATTCCCGAGACTTGGGGACGGGGAAGGAATACCCGCTCCAAGAAAACTTAGAGAAGCTTCCGTCAGGATCGATACGGCAAAAATGAAGCTGGATTGGATAATGAGCGGAGACAGCGTATTGGGCGCCATATGAATCCAAATGATGCGCCAGCTGCTTGCTCCCTGCGCATGCAACGCTTCAATATAAGTTAACTCCCGAATAACCAGTGCCTTGGAACGAATAATCCGGGCCATCGATGGAATGAAGATAATGCTTAGGGCGATAATGACATTACCCGGATTCGGGCCAAGAGCCGCCATAATGGAGATGGCAAGCAAAATGGACGGAAAAGCGAACAAACCATCACAGATGCGCATAAAGATATGATCCAGTACCGAATAACTTGCAGATAACAGCCCAACAATCATGCCGATCAAAGAAGATACAACCGTAACAGCGAAACCAACCGCAACCGAAATACGCAAACCATATACGGCGCGAGTGAATACATCACGTCCAAAGTTATCTGTGCCAAATATGTGCTGCCCGTTGGGCCCTTTAAGTCGATTCACCGGATCAATCTGTAACGGCCCGTATGGTGTAAGCATCGGCCCTATGATTACCAAAAGCACAACAACAAGCAGAATTCCCGCCCCTGTGCTTAACAACTGATTATGCATAAAGCGCCTGAATGCGCTGCGTCTGCTCTTCCCTTTTTGATATGCTGACGCAGCAATGGTGGTATCCGGGTTGGTTATCAAGTTGTCTCCACCCCCTTCATTTCTTGCTTAATCGAACTCGTGGATCGACCAAACCATACAACAAATCAACGATTAGATTTACGAATACATAAGCCACCGTAACCAGCAGCACTGAACCCTGAATAACCGAGTAATCCCTTCTGCTGATCGAATTGACGATGAGCTGCCCCACTCCCGGAATATTGAATAGCGTTTCTATAACCGCAGCACCAGTAACCAACCCACCGAACGATTCCCCAATAACTGTGAGAATAGGGATGAATGCAACGCGTAACGCATGTGTATACACGATCGTTTTTTCTTTCACACCCTTGGCTTTGGCGGTTTTGATAAAATTGCCGGACATCACATCCAGGATGGAGGATCTTGTCATTCGGGTAATGAGCGCTGCCTGAATGATGCCAAGCACGATGCCAGGGAGCAACAGATACTTGATATGCTGCCACAGACCTTCTGTGAGCGGCTGATACCCTGCAACGGGAAGCCAGCGCAGCTTCACGCTAAAGAACATGACCAGCAGTGATCCCAACAGAAAACTCGGAATGGAGATGCCAAGCATGGAAAAACCCATCACCGATTGGTCCACGATGGTTCCTCTTCGCTTAACCGCTGTAATGCCAAGGAACAAGGCAAGGAACACACCAATGACCTGGGCAATGATCGCAAGGGACAATGTAGGCGCCAGTCGTTCAAAAAAAGCCTCTGTCACAGGTTTGTCCAGAAAGATGGACTCCCCCAAATTCCCGGATAACAGCCCTAGCAACCAAATACCGAATTGCTCATAGATCGGTCTGTCCAACCCCAGCTTGCTTCTTAGCTCATCGATATCGGCTTTGCTCGCCTCTTCACCCAGCAGAATCGCAGCGGGATCCCCCGGTGTAACATGAATGATGGAGAACACCACGATTGCCACCACAAAAAGGACAGGTATCAAGGACAATAACCGACGAACAATATATCCACCCATATGAGGGCCACCTCACTTTCCAATGGCAAGCGGAAAGGCGTATTCCCGTGGAAGCGATGCTACGCCTTTTCATCCGCTGTCCTTTCCTTTTAACTATTTGTTATTGGTTGTATTCCAGAAGATCGGGCCCAAAATGTTCTGGAAACCACTGATATTTTTCGATAGCGCTGTAACCTGTTTGGTGTGCCCAATCTGAGCGAATGGAACTTCGGTCCATACAAATTGCTGCAATTCATCAATGAGCGGCCTTGCGGCCTCTACTGAATCTGACGTCCGGATTCCTTGAAGCAGCTCGCTCATTTTCTCACTCTTCAGCAGCCCTGCTCCGCCTCCCCGAACGCATACTGGTAGAACGTAGGCCGGAACGCATAACTCATGGGGTAAATATCCCACCCTGTACCTGTCCCGAGTTTTTCCTGCAAAGTAGGCCAATCATAGACATCCAGCTTGACCCTGATACCAATCGACTCCAGCTCCTGCTGCAAAACAACGGCTACGTTATATTGATCCACATAATCTCTTGTTGTGAAAATTTTGATTTCTTCGCCGTTATAGCCTGCTTCCTGAAGCAGTTGCTTTGCTTTATCCGCGTTCGCCTGGCTGTACGATTCCTTGCCCGCTTCTGAATACCAATTTGGATATTCCGGCAAGACCAGAGAGGATGTCTTCACATAAAATTGTGGATCACGGAATGCCGATGTCAGGATGTCATCCACGTTCTGAATGGCATTGACAGCCTGACGAAGTTTGACGTTCTTGAACAAGCCGTCATTACTGTTATAGAAATATCCAATCATGCCTCCCGGACTGAGGAAGGTTTGCAAATCAGGATTGTCCGCAATCTGCTGTTCATTATCCACAGAGATATTCAGCGCAATGTCGTATTCCCCGGAAGTAATCCCGGCAAGACGGGTCGACTCGTCCGTTACAAAGCGGAAGTACAGGTCATCAACCAGCGCTTCCTTTTTACCGCCTGCTCCATCACTCGGCTCGGTACGGGCGGAGTAATCGTCATACTTTTTCAAATGAATATACTGATCCTGCTTCCACTCCTCCAATTGAAACGGACCTGTACCGATGAATGATTTGATCCCTTTATCATCTGCTTCATCAACCACTTCTTTTGGGTAGATCGCCGCTGCGGGAATCGGATCAGCAAGAAGTTGCAGTGTTAGCAGAAATGGTGTTTTCAATTGAAGTACCACGGTATAGGGGTCTGTTTCTTTGGCCTCTGCACCCACAAAGTTTGCTTTACCATGACTCGACAGTTTGATCCAACGGTTAAGGGAAGCGACAACATCCTCCGCCTGAAGTTCTTTGCCATTATGGAACTTCACATCTTGACGCAGATGGAACGTATAGGATAACTTGTCGTCGCTGATCTCATAGGATTCTGCAAGCAGCGGAATGACCTGTGCATCTTTATCTAACGTTACCAGCTGCTCATAGATCTCGCGTGAAATATCCTTGACCGCTGTATTGGAAGACACATGTGCATCCAGTGTGACCGGTTGTGTTGGATAGCCAATGTTCAGTGTCCCGCCTGTCTTGCCTTCTGCCGATGTCTGCTGTGACGAGCTTTCTCCGGTTGATGAAGAGGCCTGTGTACTCTGCTGGCCTTCTCCACTTGAAGCGCAACCTGCCAGAAGCAGGAATGCCAGAATCATCATTAAAGCAGGCTTGGTATGTTTTCTCATCATGTAACCCCTCTCGCTCTCATGCATAATGTTAAATCCGATTTCACTGTCCTGAATGATATACAAGTGTTCATGTCGGATTAGTGAAAATTGGTATTTTCAGGCTAAGGGAACAGAGGTCTTTTGTAAAATAAGCAATCCTAATGGGTTGATTCATTTTTTGTAATCTACGAAAAAAGCGTGATTCTATGTACTTCCAACTATTCCGATGGTAATATACAACTTAAATTTCATCCTTTATCTGGAAGGAGACACGAACATGACAACGATACAACGTTTGGATGCTGCACTTGCGGCACATATCGAGAAGGTTGAGCATTATAAACAGGTACAAACCCTGCTTGCCTGGGATGCTCGCACAGGTGCACCTCGAAAGGGCGCACCCTACGCCGCACGAGCCAAAGCAACATTGGCTGGAGAACTTTTCAAGTTACAGACCGATGCTGAATTCGGTTCGCGATTAGAGGAAACAGCACAACAAGAGGACCTTGATGAGCTATCCAAGCGAATTATTGCAGAGCATTGGAAAACGTATAAACGCTGGAGTGCCATTCCGTTAGAGGAATATCAGGCATTTGTACAGCAGCAAGGTTTTGCAAACGCCGCTTGGCTGGAAGCCAGAGCTGCCAATGATTTTTCCATTTTCGCCCCGCATTTGAAACAGATCTTTGATGCAAGCTTGAAGTTTGCCGGATACTGGGGATACGAGCAGCATGCATACGATCCACTCGTGCAGCAGTTTGATCCTGATCTGGATAAGGTCACGTTGGATCGCATTTTCAGTGAACTCAAATCCGCTCTAATACCGTTAATCCGTCGTGTCACATCTGCCGCTAAACAACCGGATACATCCATATTCACTCATCCCTTCCCACTTGAACAGCAGCGGCAGCTAGGGATCGAGCTGTTACAAGCCATTCGCTACGACTTTGATGCCGGGCAATTCGGCGCAACCGTGCACCCATTCAGTTCTGCCATCAATTCTTACGATGCACGGCTCGCAGCCAAATTTGTTGAAAATGACGTTCGCGTTTCCCTTTGGAGTGCTTTACATGAAGGAGGCCACTCACTCTATACACAGAATATTGACCCCAACCTGATACATACCGGCCTTGGGATCTTCACTTCGTACGGCATTCATGAATCCCAGTCGATCTTTTTCGAGAAATTTATTGGCAGACACAAGGGCTTCTGGGAAAACAACTATTTTATTTTGCAAAAAATCAAACCTGAAACGTTTGGCCATGTGAGTTTGGATGACTTTTATTTTGCTTTAAATGCAGTAAAACCAACGTTTAACCGTTTTGAGGCCGATGAGCTTACCTACAACCTGCATCTCATTATTCGGTATGAGCTGGAGCAAGCCATTATTGCAGGAGAAGTGGATTACGAGGGATTGCCTGAAGCATGGAATGATAAATATGAGGAATACCTGGGCATTCGTCCCCCGACTCATCTGGAGGGCATTTTACAGGATGGACACTGGAGCGCCGGATTTGGACTATTCCCTTCCTATGCACTCGGGTTTGTCTATGCAGCACAAATACACAAAGTCATTCGCCGCGAACTTCCCGATTATGATCATTTAATTGAATCAGATAACATTGAGACGATTACCGGATGGCTAACAACTCATATTCATCAATTTGGCAAATCAAGATCGGCGGACGAGCTAATCAAGTCCATCACCGGAAAAAGTATTGATACCGCTCCATTAATTCATTACTTGACGGATAAATACGAACAGCTCTACGAGTTGTAATGATTGTGCAAAATAAAAAAAAGCGAGGATTGATCCTCGCTTTTTTTTGTATCATTCTTTTAATGGCTTGTTACACCCCTACCAGCTCTATCCATTAAGAATCCTCTTTTTCAAAATACGATTCACTTGCTCTGAGCTAGCCAACATCAAGATAAGGAAAACAAGTACAACCAGCGGGAAAAATCCGATATTGGTTTGCGCAGCAAGAACGCCAAAAAGCGGAGGAAGCAATGTAGTTCCTGTGTATGCCAGTGCCATCTGGTATCCCATCAATCGGGCAGAATTCGCTTTGCCGAATCGAGCTGGAGTTTCATGAAGAAGTCCGGGATAGATAGGTGCAAGCCCCAATCCAATTAGCATAAATCCAGCCAGCGCAAACGAAATGGATAATGGAAGCAATAAAATGACTCCACCCACAATGGCAGTCACTTGACCCGCCAGAATTAACACCCGATTTTTTATTTTTAACGTGATAAAGCCTGTTATCAACCTGCCCATCGTAATACCACCGTAGTATAAGGAGATCCATCCCGCAGCCGTTTCTGCCGAAATGTTTCTTGCTCCTACCAGATAGCTGGCTCCCCATAAACCAACCGTCGTCTCCACGCCACAATAAAACAGAAATGCAATCAGTGAGTTTTTGACTCCCTTAATCTTCAATACATTCCGTTCGGGTCTCTCCTCATGCTGTACTAACGTGTTGTCTGCTTGCACATGATCTGATTCGTTGTTCAGACTCGCACGCTCCCGACTTGCAGCAACACGCTTCCACAACGGCAACGTGGCAAACAAAATCAGGACGAGGCAGCACTGGACGACAGCTACAGCTGTATAGCCGCTTCTCCAGGAATGATGTTCCGCAATGTAATATGACATAATAATCGGCCCTGACGTCGCGCCAACACCCCAGAAACAATGCAGCCAGTTCATATGGTGTGCCTTGTAATGCTCTGCTACATAATTATTCAGCGCAGCATCAACGGCGCCGGCCCCTAGACCGAGCGGAATGGCAAGAATGACGAGCCATGCCAATGAAGGTGCGAAGGAAAATCCAAGGAGTGCTCCGGCAGTTAGACAACAGCTAATTAACGTAACCTTTCCTGTTCCCCACTTCTGAATCACCGTACCGCTAGCCAAGCTTGAAACGATAGTTCCCCCTGCAACGACCATGGACAATATTCCTGCTGACCCAAACGAAGCGCCAAGTTCAGGCCACATGACTGGCCATGCTGAACCAAGCAAGGAGTCCGGAATTCCCAAACTGATAAACGCAAGGTAGATAATGATAAGAAACCAAGTTGCCATAAATAGATCCCTTCCCTGCATATAAATTACTCAACTTTCGCACCTAGAATATTGAGTCAACCCCTTGTGGGCGTAAGAGAATTTAAACATTACTGTTTCTCTTGACAAAAAAAACACCTTGCTTGTTTAGTATCATGGAAGTGCGACCAACCATGAACAAGAAAGGTGTGTAACCCTATGTTACAACAACATTCCCTGTCTGACCAGTCTCGTTTTTCTAAACTTTTTGCTTCACTTCACATCGGGAAAGCTTTGCGGCATGCAGGGATTTCCAAATCGTTTGGTCTTTCGAGTTTAGCTATTTTTCGAATCGTGTTCTCCTTGGTTTTTGAAGGGAAGAACTGGTTTCGCCTGTTGGAGAGTAACCGCGGAGCCGATCTGCCAGGTAAAGATGTCATCTATCGATTCTTGAATCAATCTTCCTTTGCTTGGCGGCGATTTTTGCAGACATTAAGTCTCCAGATCGTACGCTATTTTGAAACGCTCATTTCCTCCAAACGCGTACGTGTATTTATTGTGGATGATTCGGTGCTCAGCCGAAACCGGAGTAAAAAAGCAGAACTGCTGGCACGTGTGTTTGACCATTCTGCAGGCAGGTACATCAAAGGCTACACGATGCTCACACTCGGCTGGTCGGACGGTTTTAGCTTTGCACCGCTCGATTTTGTCATGCTGTCTTCCGCCAAACTGGCCAATCGTTTTTGCGAAATGGCCTCCCATCTCTCGAAACGCAGCCATGGATACAAACGCCGAATAGAGTCTTTTTCTCGGAAGCCCGATGCCGTTGTGGGCTTGTTAGATCGGGCGTTAAAAGCCAGCTTCACGGCGGATTATGTTTTGATGGACAGCTGGTTTACGCAGGTTCCATTACTTCGCGAGCTCACAGCCAGAGGTCTGCCGGTGATTGGAATGATTAAAGAAATGAAGCAACGGTATCTCGTACAGGGACAGCGTATGACGCTAGGTGCTGTGTTTCAAAGCCTGCCTAAATCGAGTTCAAAAGACATCAAAGGCTCCGTGGTCGTACATACGTCGTGCGGTCTGCCCGTGAAGCTTGTTTTTGTGCGCAATCGGAATAAAAGACGGGAATGGCTTACCATTTTAAGTACAGACGTCACGCTGGATGCGGCAGAAATTGTACGAATTTACGGCATGCGTTGGAGTATTGAGACCTTTTTTAAAGTGACCAAAAGCTATTTAAAACTAGGAACCGAATTTCAGGGCCGTTCCTTCGACCAACTGATTAGCCACACGACGGTTGTATTCAGCCGTTATTTAGCGATGGAATACGAACGACGCGAAACCAATGATGACCGAACCCTGGGAGGACTCTTTTTCCTCTTTGCCGATGAGGTTCGGGATCTGGACTTTCAAACCGCGCTTCAGCAGCTGATGCGTTTATTTCTCGACATGTCTCAAGCGAAAACGAAAACGAACAAAATGGACGTTTTTTGTCAACTACAAGAATGGATCTCCGGTTTACCCAGCTATATCAAGGGTTTGTTTGGAGATTTAAGCTGCGAAAGTTGAGTAAATTAAAAGTAAATGAAACATAATAATACTGGTTAACTACTTTATTTATATACTTTATAAAGTTCATTTATTATATTGCTTTAAAAATTCATCTTTGTCAATAGATCGTATCAGCCAAATTAAAACAGCCCGTGATCTGGATTAAAACTCCAGTTCACGGGCTGTTTTTCGACATAAGAAAAAGGCGGCTTATCGCCGCCTCCTTCTTAAAGTGTCTCCGCATACAGGGCCTTAGACAATTCAGCAGTTCTTTTACCTGCCCACACGTCCTGAACGTAACGGCCTTCCGACTGAAGCTGATTGAGCCAATCTTTCGCTTCCTGGCGAATTGCCCCCTTCGCCTTCTGATATGCTTGCAGCAAAGTCTCTTCCACAGCGGGAGCCATATGGCTTCCATCCCCGCATACGTAAATTCTTCCTTTGGCATCAAGTAAATGAAGCAACTGTTCCGCTTCCTGCAACATCAGATGCTGCACATACGTTTTGGGTTTACCCTCAACACGTGAAAAAGCCAAATGCAGCTTGACAATGCCTGCCTGTTCGTATTGTTCAAGTTCTTGACGATATATGAAATCCGAATCATTCCTGCAACCAAAAAACAAATGTGCTTCACTCAGTCGCAATCCTCTCTCTTTCAGGGCAGATCTAGCCTGAAGAAAACCTCTGAACGGTGCAACCCCCGTCCCTGGACCGACCATAATAATTGGAACATCCGGCCCTTCTGACAGCTCAAATCCGGATTCTGGCGTACGTACAAACATCAGAACACTCTCTCCCGTCTGGCAGTCGGCCAAATAAGATGAAGCCACACCACGGAATTCACCGTTGCCGCTCCATGCAGGCTCTCTCACCACAGACACTGTGATACTCGCCCGCTTGTCATTGAAGTGTGGAGAGCTGGAGATGGAGTAATACCTGGGCTTGAGTGGAGGCAGCAGTTCAAGGAACCTTTCGAACGGCAGCTCACAGGCCTCATACTTTTCAAGTAGTTCCAGCATGGTAGTTCTATTTTGAAGTATATGTTCTCTATAGTTGCTCTCTTCCATCATCAGCTCCAGTTCGCGCTTATGAGGCGGGCACACCGTATGGTTCGCCAGCTCCTGCAACTGAGCTCTAGTAACAGGTGCTTGCAGCTCAACACAGGAACGGAGCAATTCATTCACTTTGACTGGACGGTTCAGCGGAAGATGTGTCAACAGTGTTTCGTTCGAAGTTAATTGGATCTGAACGTCTCCTTTTAATCGGAAACGATGAAGAATGCGATTTGCGATTTCATTGGCATTTAGCGGCAGTACGCCAAGATGATCGCCTTCTTTATAGGTCATGCCTTCAGGCAGCAGCATCTCAATGTGACGTGTACTCCGTTCACTATCCATTGCCTGAAGTTCTTCATTTACCACTATAGTCGCACAGCTGGCATGGTAGGCTTGTGCAAGTGGAAGATCGGCTTTCTCGTGAACAAATTCCATTTGAAGTGTATTTCGTGAGGAGTGCTCCATCGATTCCTTGCTAATCCCCAACGTGTTGAATATCTGAGTCCACAACACCCGCTGCCACTCTTCCACTTGTTTCTCCATATCCCCGCCAGCATCGACTTCTCCCCGAGATATCAGCCTGTTGCCCCCCAAGCTCGCTAGCTTCTCATCGACCAATCGAGGAATGCTCTGGTAGGTACCGGACCAACTCCGATCCCCGCAGCCCAGAACTGTATAGGTCACACCATGCACCTTCTCTGACTCCGCTTCCTTTAGCCATTCGATAAATGCCGCTGCATTTTGCGGAGGTTTACCATTGTACGAAGATGTCACGATGAGAACGATCCCCTCTTTAGGCAAACGGCCCATCCATTCATTCAATGTTGCTGCTTCGCTTGGAATTCCATAGGTACGGGCTTTTTCTGCAATCGCTCTGGCAATGCCTTCTGCCGTCCCCAGATTGGAGCCGTACAGTACCAGTAATGTTGGATTGGTATTCGCCGGAGTCGAAGTCGTCATCGATACCGTAATAGGGCTGTGACCAGCTACACTTGTATGAAGTTCCTGATTATGCTTTTCATTTAAGGGTGTAACAGACGCACTCAGTTTCGGTGATACAGTACGTGTTCTCACCTGTATTCGAAAATCGCCTGGTTTTAACGTTAACGTTTGTTTCACGTCCAACTGATAGTTACTATAGTCTACCAATTCAAAATGTTTAAGTACCATACCCAGCACAAGCGTAGCTTCATATAGAGCAAACTGCATGCCGATACATGCTCTCTCCCCATTGCCAAACGGTTTATACGCATGATGAGGTACTTGAGTCGTATCTTCAAAACGTTCCGGGCGAAATAGCTCTGCATCCTCTCCCCAGGCGCCTTTGTCACGGTGAAGCTGAGGTAGAAGAATACTGCAGCTCTCCCCTTTTTTCAGTGGAAATTTGCCACCTATGACGGTGTCTTCTTTGGCATAGACGTCAAATCCGGGAGCGGTCGGCCATAGACGCAGCGATTCACTGAGAATCATGCGAATATAAGGGAGTTGAAGGATTTCCTCGTACTGTGGAGAGTCACTTACCAACACCCGGTCCACCTCATCATAGGCCTTTTGGAGTGCTTCGGGATTGTTTAACAAAAAATAAAGGGCAAAAGATAACAAACCACTCGTCGTTTCATGTCCGGCAATGAGGAACGTGATAATCTGATACCGAATGTTCTCATCGTCCAGCGTTTCTCCGGTTTCCGGATCTTTGCCATTCAGCATACGAGCAAGCAAGTCAACCTCTTCAGGAGCAGCACTTGCTTTACGTTCTTCAATAATCTGATCAACCAATGAGAACATCGTTTGGATGTCTTCCTCGAACTGTCGTTTGGTTTTCACCATCAGTAGATTTTGGATTTTCAAGCGCGAGCTTTTCTGCATAGCTTCATTTAATGCACGGACCATACTTTCGATAAAAGGACTGTGGTCCTGTCTGTAAAAGCTGTTAAATCGATAATTGAACCCGCACAGTCCAATGGTATCCAGTGTAAGACGTGTCATGTCATCTGCTACATCAATGGTGTCGTTGGAATTCAAACGTGCCCATTTGTTTATCAATTGTTCCGCAATGTCGACCATCATCGGATGATAACCCTTCATCGCCTGTTTACTAAAGGTCGGAAGCAAAATATTATGGGCCTTTTTCCAGTTCGGTTCGGATGTTCTGCTTGTAAATAAACCATCACCTCCAAAGGCGCGTACATTTTCGAGTTCATTGTATACAAATTTATCAAAACGAGACACGTCACATAATTCAGCCACCAGATCTGGACCAGATACAATCAATCCAGAATAACCAGGAACGGTCAATCGATATATCGGTCCATACTCCTCTGCTAATTTCCCAAGGGACAATGTTGGTTTTTCTTTATCAATCAAGGGCAGATTCCCGAGTGGTCCATACATCTTGGGCTGTGGAACATTAGTTGCAATACTCATTTTAAACACCCTCTCCCAGAGTTTAAAATGATAGTATTATCTATCATTTGATACAATAATAAACCGTAAACGAATGAAAATCAAATATTGATTTTATGTCAAAAACGGTTGGAATTAATCCACTTATCGATGGAGAAGATCTACTAAATGATCGATTAAACACAAAAAGGGAATTGCGTTTGCAATCCCCTTTTTGATCAGATCTATTTTGTTGACTTTTTGTTTGTGCAAAGTACTGAACAAGAAATTGTACAACGCTACTCTACGGGTTTAAATGTTTACCGCGCTCATCCCAGGCTTCCTGATTAAGTTCACTGTTAATTGTTACAGCGGTTAATGCACCAAGGGACGCCGCAGTAATGGCTTGGTACAACTCCGATGCTGCATCTCCAGCGCTGAACAGACCCGGCACGGTTGTTTTGCCGAAATCATCTACAACGACTGTACCCGCATCCGTAACCTCACAGCCTATCGTCTGCGGAAGTTCTGATCCAGCCGTAAGTTTCGGTCCAAAGAAAATCCCCGTGCACGAAATTTTGGTACCATCTTCTAACACAACCTGCTGCACCATACCATCGCTTGATTCAATAGATTGAATTGGAGAGTCCCATATCGGGACACCATGCTGCTTCAATTCATCCCGCTGCTCATCCGTCAATTCATCCGGTCCATTTGTGCAAATGGTAAATTGACTTGTCCAGCCGGAAATGGTCTTGGCCATATGAAATGCCTTGGCTCCATTCACAATGATGACAAGCCGTTGATCTCTTAATTCCCATCCATCGCAATAAGGGCATACAAAAGCACTCTTGCCATATACCTCTTTCAACCCGCTAATATCCAGTGGAAGATCTTTTTTCCCCACTGCAAACAAAATTTTCTTCGTGCGATAGACGACTCCTTGGGCAGTTGTAACTTGGAAATCACCATCTGTTCCTGTCACTGAAGTCGCTGTGTCCCCTTCAAAATGAACTGACGGGTAAGCGCTAATCTGTTCTTTCGCAACCTCCCGAAATTCACGTGGACTTGCACCATCTCTTGTCAGGAAACCGTGTGTTTCACGCGTGACCCAATTACGTGGGCGTTCATCATCTATGACCACTACATGTTTGCGAGCTCGTCCTAGTACAAGTGCGGCATTAAGACCCGCTGGTCCTCCGCCTATAATTAATACATCCATCTTTTGATCCATATTTAACACCCTTTCCAGATATTTAATATCCTTTATTGATACAAAAAAAGGTCTATCCTGATTACATCTTGCCGCTTACAGCTGTTCTCTAATAGAAACAATGCAAGAAGAAATCAATCATACCATTAAAGACCTCTTATATCTACAATAAACAAATAAAATTCATTATGCAAGAAAAATTTTCTTTTCTCGTTATTGCTGCTGCTCAACTTCAATGACCTGTATCACAGAAAATCATTTTTAACAATTAAAAAAAACCTTGTTTTTAAATTGTTCACAATCAAATGACATTATTTTAAATACTAAATCGTTAATTTATTCACATAGTGTATTGAATGCTATAATAAAAACACGAGATATATAAGTATAGATATAGGAAGTGAGTTCTTGAAAACATTGAATAAAGGGGCACGGCCCGAAATCAGCCTGGAGTATACTAGCTCGATTCCGAAAGTATTTTTTGATACGATCAAGATCGGAATTATCAAATCCAATCTGATCGCCATGTTTGCCGGTTTAAGTTTGGCTTTGTATGTATTTGATGCATCTATCTTAGCTAATATTGTACCCATTATCCTCTCTGTCATCGGGTCTTCCCTGATTATCGGAGCGGCGGGGGTGTTTAACAATTTGTATGATCGGGATATCGATGCGATCATGGAGCGCACCAAAACACGTCCAACGGTAACGGGTCGTGTTGATACCAAAACAGGTTTGATCCTCGGTATTGCCATTACGATTATCGGGGGCATCATGTTGTATATCGCTTCCCCTTCGGCTGCCGTATTCGGCATATTGGGACTGTTGTTGTACGTGTTCCCTTATACGATGTGGACCAAGCGGACAACGGTATACAATACGGAAGTAGGGAGTCTTTCAGGCGCTGTTCCTCCACTCATTGGTTGGGCAGCTATTTCCCCAGAACTGGGTCATTATGAAATTTGGGCTTTGGTTGTTACCATGCTGTTGTGGCAGATGCCTCACTTCTATGGCATTGCCATCCGGAGATTTGATGAGTACAAAGCGGCTGGCGTTCCCATGCTTCCTGTTGTAAAAGGAATCAGACGAACATACATCCAGACAAATGTTTATCTGGTATTGTTGTTATTCTCCAGCTTCTTGTTCTGGCCGATGAGTCCGTTCATTGCCATTGTTGCGTTTCTGGTAAGTTTGGCATGGCTTATCCTTAGTGTGGCAACCTTCGATAAGAAAGAAACGAAGAAATGGTCACATAAAATGTTTATTTTCTCCATAAACCACATTACGATCATCTTCCTGGTCATTATTGCGTATTCATTAATTGCGCCGCTGATCAAATAAAGATTGACCAAATGAGCAATAATAAAAGCCGTACAGATCTTAACTCTTTCAAAAGAAGAGTTGTCTGTACGGCTTTTATTATTTGTTATATATCGTATACCTTATTCTATCCCACTTTAACCGGTGTTTGCTCACCTTGCCAAAGCAGCTGCATCTCTTCATTAGTAGCAAGCAAATCTGATAAGCTGCCTTCGGCCTCAATTCGTCCATCCTTCATGACGATGATATGATCTGCCTTCGCAAGTGCTGCTCTGCGGTGAGACACCGCAATACATGTGACATCTGGTTCTTGGAACAGGCCTTCCCAGACCTGTTGCTCGGTTTCCACATCCAACGCACTGGACAGATCATCGAAGATGAACAGATCTGCTTCCGTCATCAGCATACGTCCGGTAGCCGCACGTTGAATCTGACCACCAGACAACATCACACCTCTTGGACCTACGGACGTTTCGAGACCTTGATCCAGGTTTTGAATATCCTTATCCATAACAGCCAAACGAATGGCTTTTGCAAGCGTGACTTCCGTACGGCCCTGTTTACCCTGAACAATATTCTCTTTCAGCGTATCACTGAACAGTCGGGGTACTTGCGGCGTATATGCTGCTCTGGGCGGCATCAGGAAGGTAGCGGGGTCTACATCTTTACCATTCCAACGAATCGTGCCCTCCTGTTTGGGCAGCAGTCCCAGAAGTGTGCGGACCAGAGTCGACTTGCCAGAACCGATCCGTCCAGTAATGACCAGAAACTGTCCCCGCTTCACACGGAAGCTGATATCCTGTATTCCATTTGCAGATTGAGGATATTGGTACGCCAGATTGCTGATCTCCAGCTCTCTTAGCTTCTCTTTGGGATCTCTCTCTTCATTAAGAAGCTCCGGCGGATCTTCATTTAGATACGTCTCTCTGAAATCCATGATCCGGTCTTCTTCCCCAGGACGAAACAAGGTTCGCATCCGGTCAAAAGATACTTTGAGCCGTTTATGTTGAAATACCATATAGCCAAACAATGAAATACTAAAACCAATATTGGCAAGATAACTGGTGAACAAAGCAAAATTACCTACGGTGAAATTGCCGGATTTCATCTCGGCTGCACACATCAGGAGAATGAGACCTGTACAGATACTGAGCACATGCTGATTAAGTGATCTCATCCACTGTTTGAACAGATTATCCCGGAGTGCAGCTTGACGACGTTCTTCATTCAGTTTGTTAAAACGAGCAGAGACATGCTCTTCTGCCTGCCCAAGTTTCAGTGCCTGCACCGCTCCAAATGTTTCAGCAATGAAACTGGTGATTCGTCCTGTCGACTCACGATTAACCTGTGCATATCGACGAGCCCGATTACCAGACAAGTTATTCAGTAACGTTACGATTACCAGCGGCAATACCGCAACGAGAGTGATTTTCCAGTTAATGTTCGCCATGATGACGATGGATACGATGGCGAACACGAGCCGTCCCCAGAAATCCACCCAGGATTCTATATACTCAACCACTTCATCCACATCATCTCGAAAGCGGCTCATCGCCTCCCCCGGTGAGGCCGGCAGATTACGTCCTGGCCAGCGCATAATCCCAGCGAGCATATTGGTACGCAGAATGGCCTGAATATGGTAGATATACGTGATCCATGCATAGAATGCGGCAAAAAACGTTCCTACTCTTACCGCTCTGACCAAAGCAATGAAGATCAGCGGAGCTGCCAGCCACATATAATCACTGGAACCCGCCGTTGCCCGGTCAAAAAACCACTGCATCCCGATCCCTATTGCCAGCGGCAAAGAATGGAATATGCACCATGACAATCCGTTGATCAAAAATAGAAAAGGCCTGAATCGAAACAAACGGCCAATAAATCCGGTTACATTCACGCCAATTCCTCCTCTCGCCCTGTAATCAGCA
This sequence comes from Paenibacillus sp. BIC5C1, assembly GCF_032399705.1. NCBI lineage: Bacteria > Bacillati > Bacillota > Bacilli > Caryophanales > Paenibacillaceae > Paenibacillus > Paenibacillus sp. BIC5C1. Next base: position 3,016,864 of record NZ_CP135922.1, on the reverse strand, counting down.
ATCTGGCATAATGTGAGGCTGGATCGCTGGCGAGTACTTCTCTGGCTCCGAATTCCAGTACCTTGCCATCACCCAGAACCATGATCTGATCGACCTTCTCCAAAGTAGCCAGGCGATGTGCAATAATAATTCCGGTACATTGCTTCATCAACTGATCGATGGCAGACTGAAGCATACTCTCTGTAGCGGCATCCAGCCGTGAGGAAGGCTCATCGAGAATAACCAGGCTAGGTTCAGTCAGAAATACTCGCGTCAGGGCAAACAATTGAGCTTCCCCAGCGGATAATGAAGAACCGCCTGCTTTTAGATGTGTGTCCAACCCTGCGGGCTGTGATTCAATCCAGTGACTTAATCCAAGTCGATCCGTTGTCTCCTTAATGATCTGATCCGAGACGTCCTGGTTGAACAGCGTTAAATTGTCTCGCAACGTACCATCGAACAGCTGTACATCTTGCGTAACCATACCAACCCTGCGGTAAAGTGCAGGCAAGGTAAGCTCTGTAATATCTTTGCCACCCACACGGATTGTTCCGCTATCCAGATTGTACAGGCGCAGAAGTACCCGACTGAGACTTGATTTTCCACTACCCGTACGACCGATGATGCCAAGCCGCTCGCCAGGTTTAATGGCAAAGTTAATATTCTGCAATACAGGTTTATCCTCGTTATAACTGAAGTTCACCTGTCTGAATTCCAGACCAAGCGGCCCTTCTGGCAGCTCATCTTCTCTTCCGTTTTCGATCTCGCTGCGTAAAGACAACAGTTCTCTCGAACGAAGCATACCTGATTTCGCCTTCTGAAACTCTTGAACCTGATCACCCAACATCTCAATCGGATCATTAAGCATCTGAGTGTATTGATATATCAGAAACAGAGTTCCGATGCTGATGATGCCTTGCATGTAGTAATGAACACCGAGCAGAAGTACCGCCGTGACTGCAAGTGCGAACAGAATGACTGTTGTATTCCATGGAATCACCCGAAGCAGCCAGGCTTTCCTTCCTTTTTGAAATACAACACGCATCGTGCGATAAAAACGATTCATTACATACGGGACATGCCCGTTCGCTTGAACATCTTCAATTCCCGCAATACGCTCTTCAATTAATCCGAACAAAGATGCACTCGCTTCCCGCTCATTTTTGGAAGAGTTTACTCCCAGATTCCGAATGAACACCATAAACAGAATCGATAATAATGTAAACACCGTCATGACGATCGCAATCGGTACGTTGACAGTGAACATAAATCCAAGAATTCCGGCAAGCAAGACAAAGCTCCCCACCACCTGCACAATGAACATCGCGAAGAAGTTGGAGATACTCGTCACATCACCATCCACCCGTTCGATCATCTCTCCCGGCGTCTTTACATTATGAAACCGCATATCGAGACGCAGACAATGCTTCAGGAGATCTCCCCGTAATCGGTTCGTTGCTCGCCAGGCCACGTCATTCCCCAGATAACTGACAGCTACAGTAATCAATTGATTGACGATGGCAACAATCAGAAACAATCCCGCAAGCTGGATCAGGTTAGAAAGGATTCCCCCACTTGCCGCTGTATCGATGAATCGTTTGATAATCTGTGGATTTAGGAGCTGCAGTCCTGTTGAAGTTAGCAACATCACCATAAGTATGGCCAATCGGCCTTTGACTGGTTTTAGATATTGCAGCAGCCAGGACATGGAGCGTTTCTCTGTTTTGGGCATAGCCCCTCACCCCTTCGTATAACATTTCTATTTGATTTTGGTGATTCAAAGCATTTTGCTTCCTCACTAAGATGAATCATACATAATAACAATAAATGCAACATTTCCTACCCGTGGATGAATCTTACCAAGTGTGTTTACCATTTAACATTCTCCCAATCCCTCTGGCATTCTTCCCGAAATCTTTGCACCCATTGTTCAGAAATCTCGTCTGCAATCTGGTCAAAGAACGGGGGCGATACGATTACACCGTCAGTTTGAACATCCAAAAACGCTAGCACTTTCATGACGGTCCCTTCGTAATCTTGTATAAAATCCTCATAAACAATTGTCAACGGCACAATACCTGACTCGGACAGAAAATCTTCAATGGCAGCTTCGCACATATTACTCTCCACAAGCAGGTGTTTAATCGCATCAAAGTTATATTGATCTGCAATATCTTGTAACTGGGGGCTGTCTCCGTGCTTGCGGTGCCATTCACCCGAGACAATGGCTCTCCACCATGACACAGCCAATCTGACTTTGTTGCGACGCGTCATGTAAATATGCTTTGTGCAATTTGGAAAGCCCGTACTCCATACCTCAGCACGCGATAACGCTGTTGGTAGACTATAGAGACTGCGGAATGCGTCTATCCATCGTTGTTCAAAATTAATTTTGATTCCGAATACTCCGTTCGATGTTGTACCCTGATCCCAGATCTGCTCCAGATCTTCACGCTTTAATGTGTCTGGACTCTTATGCTGATAATGCAGCCACTCACTCGGATATCCTGCGACACCCGTAGAACTTAAGGCTTCACCCAGCAGAGTACTGCCGGTTCGTTGAGAAAACCATATGGTATAACTTTGAGTAGGTCGTTTCATATTGCTGCCTCTCTTTCTCCCCTTAGGGGTGATTCCCCACCAAAAAGCACTACAAAATCTCCCTTCCATGTGCAACAAATTGGGTGGAATGCATGCAAAAAAGCCATAGATGAACTAATGTTCATCTACAGCTTGTAACAATAAGAGAACCATATGAAATAAGAAGCGTTTCCGGATTTCTCCTCTGCACGCAATAATGATGAGCGTCCACGACAGGGGTGCACAAACATGACTGTCCAAACGCCAACACAAAAAAATTGGTTAAGTCACTTGCTCATGCGTATTCAGTTATCGATTCAGAATGCGCCCTGTCTGGAACATGTTCATCTTAACCACCCGTCACACATATTTGTTGTTTATTGTATTCGCTCCACTGTAATCCGTCAAGATAATATTAACTTAATTGTTATTTCCTTCATGACACTGAACATCATATGCAGCGATTTCAACGATCATAACCCAGATAGGGAATTTCTCTGAGATTAAACATTAACTTCCCTCTCCCTGACGACAAGGCGCTTATGCGCTACGATAAGAAAAGGCAGTCCAAGTGCAGTGGTCAGTGCCAGCGGTACAAAAACGAACAGACCATTCCCCGTCCCAAATTGGGTTAATAGGAGCCCTCCAAGAATCGGTGCCATGACGCTCCCCAAGTTATTGAATCCAATCGTGCCAAAGTAGGTCCCTTTCCATTCAGGTTTGGCAATACGGTCAATCAGCATATCCATCATGGTGAACATGAGCACTTCCCCAATGGTGAACAGAATGACACTGATCATCAGCAGCATAACACCTTCAGCTATGCCAAATAGGAACAGACTTGTTGCGACCAGCACGTTTCCAAGTATGAGGGGTACAACTGGCGGGAATTTGCTGGCCACTCGCACAATCGGGAATTGGATTACAAGCACAGTCAACGCATTGAGTGAAAGCATATAGGAAAACACTTGACTTCCATGTTCAAAGAGAGGATTCTGGGCCACATACTGAGCCAAGGTCGAGCTAAAGTGCCCATACCCGAGTACGCAAAACGTAGTTCCGATAAGTACTGGCAAAAATACACGGTCGCGTCCCGTAGTAGCCAGTGCATCTCGTAAACGAGGTGCTGCGACCTGAACATGTTCCGGCAGATTTGCACGCTGCAATCGAAATTGCAGGAACAAAACCAAGCCGTAAACGATATATACCAACCCGGAGATCATGAACGGAAATGTAGACTCCGCTGATCCAAGCTGAAGACCGATAATCGGTCCAAACACAACACCCAGATTAATAGCCGCATATCTGAGATTGAAGACAAGCAGTTTATTTTGCGGTGGAGTAATATCCGATAGAAGTGCACGTGAAGTGGGCTCAAACACGGCGCGGCATAAACCGTTTAACGTATTGGCCACAAAAAATACCCACAGATGCTCAGCTGCTGAAAAGATAAAGAAAACACAGGCCCAGCCAAATACGGAGATCATCATGACCACTTTACGGCCGATCCGATCGGAAATATAACCTCCATAAAAGCTGACCATAACCCCCGCCAGAGAACTGACCGCGACGGTAATTCCAGTCTGTGTGGGTGTAGCTCCCAGTACCTGAGTCAGATAAATGGATAAAAACGGGATGCTCATGGACGTAACGAGACGTCCAAACATCGTTCCAACAATGATTGTCCAGGCTAAAGGGTGAATTTGACGTAAATGCTGCTTCATGCGTATGGTTCTCCTGTTCTAGATGTTTTTGTCTCAGATGGGCTACCTTTGCCCTATCCCTTTATGTATAATTGTATGGATCAAAGGGGGAAATAAAAGTGTAAGAAAACGCGAACACATTTCACCTTTTATGAAGGAGCACATTCATATGGATACAGCAACAACTCACTATCTGCGTCTCGCCACAGCAAAAGAACTTTCTCTTCAATTTCATGAAGCGGTTCCGGTAACGATCGAAAGTCTTTCCGCCGCCCTATGCTGCACTCCACGAAACGTGAAGTTTATTCTGCGCAAGCTGGAAGAACAAAGCTTTATTCACTGGCAGCCTGGGCGAGGCCGGGGACATCATTCTGAAATGACATTGCTGCGCAGTGTGAATGAGGCGCTCGAGGAGAGCTTTTTGGAACTCATGGGCAGAGGTAAAATGAAGGAAGCGATCGAGTTGATTGGCAGCACAGAGAAGAACGACGCTCTCCGGGAACGGCTGCTGAATTCATTAAATAAACAGATGGGATTCCACAGTCATGCCGAGAGCTCTTCCGGTCAGGACGTGCTTCGCATGGTAAGGTCACGAAGATTGTCAGAGCTGGACCCTGCCTTTGTGTACACTGCTTTTGAAACCTATCTGCTTGGGCAGGTATGCAGCACGCTAATTACCTATGACGCCAAAACAGGAACCTTCCTGCCGGATCTGGCGCATATGTGGGAGTACAACGAGGATCAAAGAGTTTGGATTTTCTATCTTCGCAAAGGTGTGCGATTCCACCATGGTCGGGTAATGACATCCCTAGATGTCCAAGCTACATTGCAACGCTTGTGCACTGTAGACAGTCCATTCATTTGGCTATACCGTGATATTGAGCGTACCGAAGTTGTCGGGGATTACTGCATTCGTTTTTATCTAAGTCGGCCTAATCGTTTTTTCCTGAACTTGCTTAGTTGTGTCTCAATGACGATTCTCCCCTATGATGTCGATGTATCCCAACAATTGATCGGTACCGGACCTTTTCGGATCAATGAAATAAATGAAACGGTGCTGACAATAAGCGCATTCGATGCCTATTATGGAATCCGCCCTCATCTGGATCGAGTAGATATTTGGTTTGTCCCGAATCTGGGTCCATATGAACGTCATTATGAATTGCCGGGAACAGACCGACTGAAATTGGCTGCAGACGAGACGGGGAGTAACAGTGTTGATTATCCAGCAACAGGATGCCGATACATGCTGATTAATTTTCGTAAAATCGGTATTCATCATCAACTGGAATTTCGGCAAGCCATGCGAATGGTTTTCGATCCAGTCGCTTTGGTGAGGGAACTGGGCAGCAATCGAATTACACCGGCAAACAGCTTTCTTCCCTGGAAAAGCGCGGAGCACGCTTGGCGCGAGTCTTCTCTTGAGGATGCACGTGACCTCCTGCACAGCAGCGGATACCGGGGAGAAAAAATCATCCTTGCGTATACTGTAGCTAAAGACCAAAAAGAAGCAGATTGGCTTAAACAACGCGGAGCAAGCATTGGTTTATGTATTGAGTTGCAACCCTTCGTTGAATTTCCCAATGTGAGGGAAACAAGCGAAGCCGACCTAATTATCGCAGAAGAAGTTTTGGAAGATGACTGGCAATTTGGCATGATTAATTTCTTCATCAACAAACGTAACTATTTTCATATTTGTTTATCACCTGATTTACAGTCCGTATTCTATCGAAAAATGGAGAATTTCCTACAGCAGAATGAAGAACAAAGGTCATCGCTGCTTAACGAAGCTGAGGATTTGCTCCGTGATAACTGCTGGATATTGTATGGCTGCCACATGAATAAAAAAGCATTGCTTAATCAAAGTCTGTTTGGTCTTCATACCGCTGAGTTTGGGTTCATGGATATCTCCAAACTATGGATCAAAAACCAGTAGTTTAGCATTCCGCAAAATGAACATGCAAAAAAAGCCGCTCCTTTATCCATTGATAAAAGAGCGGCCATTGCCAATCAAGAATCCGTTCCTACGGAATGTTGATTTCAATTGTATGCAGTGGGATATTTCTTTATTTTGTAAAACTCCTCCATCACTTGCATAATGGATTCACTTTTAATTGGTTTGCTTACATAAGCATCCATTCCAGCCTTCAGACATTTGTCCATATCCCCTCGAACTGCGTTTGCGGTAACCGCAACAATATAAGGGCATGCCTCTGGCCGCATCAATTCCTTAATCGCTTTGGTCGCTTCGAATCCGTTCAGCCTAGGCATGTGCACATCCATGAACACAATATCGTACGCACTTCGTTTGACAGCTTCCACTGCCTCGATTCCATTTACTACATAATCGACAAGATGCCCTTTCTTCTCAATCATCCGGCGCAGAACAAGTTGGTTCACCTCATTGTCCTCGGCAATCAGAATTCGAAGTTGATCTGTTTTATTCTTTTTCTGTTGTAGATCGTATCTGTTGAAATCCTCCATGTTGCTGGCTTTAAACGACGCTGTAAACATAAATGTGGTCCCCGTAGCGTCCGAATCCTCAATCCAGATATCCCCCTGCATAAGCTCTACAAGCTTTTTGCTGATAGCTAGTCCAAGTCCGGTACCTTGAGGCTTGCGTGTCATGAAATTCTCCAATTGGTAGAAGGCTTCGAATAAATGCTCTCTTTTCTCCACTGGAATTCCAATCCCTGTATCCTTCACCTTGAACTGAAATTGAACGTCATTATATTCTTGTCCAATAACCTTCACTTCGATCTCAATACTACCTTCCGGGGTGAACTTTACTGCATTACCAATGATGTTGGTTAGGACTTGTTTTAGACGGTAAGCATCCCCAAACAAGGGAACAGGAATGGCGTCATCCAGGCTTAAACGAAGATCCAACTGTTTCTCCCGAATCATTGGTGTTACGATCTTAACCGTCTCTGTCACAATCTCTTTCAGATCAAAGGGCTCATCCACCAGATCGGTTTTACCTGACTCTATTTTGGAAAAGTCCAGAATATCATTGATAATCGCAAGCAGTGAATCCCCGCTCTTTTGAATGATCTCAATGTATTCCTTTTGTTCTCCGCTAAGTCCAGGCGTATCCAGAAGCAAATCCGTCATCCCAATCACGCCGTTCATGGGTGTACGGATCTCATGACTCATCATCGCCAAAAACTCACTTTTGGCCTTATTCATTCGTTCAGCAGTCTCTTTGGCTACAAGAAGCTTTTTCTGTTCCGTAATATCCTTGGCAATCAGGTAGAATCCTACGTTTTTCTCATTAATAATGATAGGCGCAAGCGTTGCCAAAACTTCTGTCTCAGAACCATTTACGTGCTGAACAGCATTGATTTCTTTTTCAGCCATCTCATACTGGCTATTGAGAATAAGTCCAAGATGATACGGTCCGATAAATCGACATATACTTGTCCCAATCATTTCCGCAACCGGGCATCCAGTCATTTTCATAGCTACCGGGTTGGCATTTATAATATTGCCGTCCATATCAAAAGAAATGATGGCATCATGATTATATTTTTTGAGTGAAGTATAACGTTCCACCGATTCCTGAAGTTTGAATTCGACGAGTTTACGCTCTGTAATATCCTGCAAAGTTCCGTTTAACTGTATCGGTTGTTGATATTCATCAAATGTAATTAATCCTCGCAGATGAAGATACTTTTCTTTACCATTTGAGCCCAGATGCCGGTATTCAAAATCAAGCGGTTGACCCGTTTTCACCCATTCAATACACTCCTTCAACCGCTGCTCCTCCGCTTGTTCCATGAATGCAAAGATATCGCTGCCCTTATACAGTTTGTTGTTGTCTATTTCGAAAATCTCGAATATCTGCTCAGACATGGAAACATGGTCATTGAGCATGTTCCACTCCCAACTGCCGATCATGGCTATCCGTTCAGCTTCTGCACTAATTTCCTCATGTTTCTTTCTCTCCGATATATCCCGACCAATGGCAAGAATTTGTTGTTCCTGTCCAGAGTCCCCAATAACCTTATAAGTGGTTTCAAACCAAAGACTATGTCCATCTTTATGCTGAACCTGCATATTCAACATATGACCTGTGCTCAAATCGATCTGCGAGACACGATCCAGGTCCTGCGGGTGAAAAATGGCGGTATTATTATTGCCCACCACTTCCTCTGGAGTGTAACCAAGCAGCTTATAAATGGAAGGAGAACAATAACGACAAATGCCATCAAAAGTTGCAATATAGATGATTTCCTGTGCATTATCGGAAATGAGTTTGAACATTTCTTCCGTTTGAAGCAACTTTAGTTCGGTTGTTTTATGATCCGTAATATCTACAACATGGCAGATAAAATACAACGGTTCACCGCTGACTTCGTTTCGAGCCAATGATATATGCATTGATATCCATAAAATGTCTCCGTTTTTCTGAATATAACGCTTTTCGTACCTGTACTCTTGTGATTTTCCTTCACACAGTTCACGTTCGTACTTCAGATCCTGTGCAAAATCATCCGCATGGGTGATCTCCTTGTAATGAAGAAGGATTAATTCTTGAGCTGTATAACCCAGCATACTGCAAAAAGCAGGATTCACTTTCATCCACTGTCCTGTTGGAGCAACAATTGCAATCCCAATAGGTGCTTGATTATAAATCTGCTCAAACAATTCGTGATGATCGACCTTTTGAACCTGCATCTTTAGCTCTCCTTTTGGTGTATAAACACAATATTTGCTTAATACCCGATTTTTCCATTGTTGAAACATCTCATTTTCTAAAAGTTTGTGTCAATAAAGCAAAACAAGGCCTGGATTCTATTCGTATGGAATCCAGGCAACTTTTTTTTGATTTCATATAAACCTTGCTGAACATGGAAATGGGATTTAGTCAGGAACGATTTTACCGCTCCCGTCCAATGATGTAATCCAACAGATGTCTTAGAAAAGAAATTGGCTTTGGCATTTCGTTCAGCGCATCGGTTGCCAGACAATAGTGCTCCCACATCTCTTTCTTCGCACCATCTTCACCCAGAATGGATACAAAGGTTGAACTGTTGTTCCTAACGTCCTGACCTGCCGGCTTACCGAGTATCCGATGATCCCCTTCCAGATCCAGCAGGTCATCCTTAATTTGAAAGGCAATACCTGCATGATACGCAAACTTTATTAAGGCTTCAATCTCTACGTCCTTCACCTGAGCCAGAATGGCGGGCATCACAAGTGCAGCCTCGAAAGCAATACCTGTTTTGTAGAAACAGATCATGTTCAATTGTTCCAGAGTCAGCGTTTTTCCTTTGGCATTCAGATCCATCGCCTGTCCCATACACATATCCTCTGCTTTTTCAGCGGAATATTGAATCAGGGTAAGCACAGTTGCGGCATCAAATTGATTGAGGGAAGATTGCTCGCCAATGGCCTTTTGGATGAGAAATAATCCTGTTAATTCCGCTGTTGCGCTATTATGCACCTGATGTAAGGTGGAACGGCCTCGCCGGGTCGAAGCATTATCCTGGGTCGGCAGATCATCAAAGATCAGTGATGCGGTATGCATGTATTCCAGTGATCTCAGAAGAGGAATGATTGACGATTCATGCAGTCCATATTCACGTACACCCATCACCCAGGTCAGGATCGGCCTAAGCCGTTTTCCATCTCCCTGCAGACTGTAATTCGCTGCATCAATAAGCGTTCCTTTCATCTCTGGAAGTCCACCCGGCTTGGAAATCTGTAATTCAATATTAATCTGTTCACGAACCGTACGAATCGTATCCAGAAAATCCTGTTTTTCGCGCTTGTCATTTTGCAATTGGAGGATGACCTGATCCCGCAGCAATTTATCCAGAAAATCAACATCATCGGCTTTTCGTACCATTTGCTGAATGAGACGATTGAATTCCGGTTGTCCGGAGGCAAAGATATTCATCACTTCGTTGTATTGTTCTTGACCCAAACGCGCTCTACAACGCTTTAGACCATTAATAGCCCGATCCAGTATGACCTCCCGGGTCTTCGCATCCGAATGGTATACCTCATGAATCAGATAGGAAATAACCGCCCAGTATAGCTCATACGGATTGATCAGATCAGGCCGCAGGTCACGATACTTCAGATAGTAGGTATACGGAGTCACTGCCCCATCCTCCATATCGTCAAACATATCAGCGAAATCGTCCGCGAGCTGATTATATATGCCATAGTAGAACGTCCGCAGATCAAACCCTTCATCCGCAGATGCACTGAGCACGGAGCGAACAATGAGTCTGGAGGATGAGGATTTAATAATAATCGGAATATAAAGTTCTTCATTGGAATAATTCGCGTTGGACAGTTTTTTGGCACGGTCTATTTCCTGAGACTGAAAGAATACATAAGATTGCTCGAAGAACGTACGCTGCGTCTCAGGGCGCTGGTAGTTCTTAATATACTCAAACGCATCACGAAGCTCGGAGTGAACATATTGAATGACTTGGAGATTGGCTCCCTTCCATTCGCCGATATCGGGCACGATCCCGGTGAGAAGCGCATTGCGAATCAAGAGAGAATACTGCTCCTTCTCTTGTGCAGTCAACGCCTGCGAATCGAGCAGGTCATCAATAAATGGATAGGTCAGTCCGTAAGAATAACCAAGCCGAATCGCAGCATCTAGCCTCTCGGAACGTTCTGCCTGTGGAGTCTCATCATTCATATCATCGTTCACATGCAGAACAACGCCCAGAATAATCTTGAGCAGTTTGCGCTGTGCCTGTTCTGCGTCCAGTTCTTTGGGGATATTGGAAGCGACATTTTTTAATTTGCTGATGACCCAGATAACGGCTGTTTCCACGTTCTCCTTCTGAGCCCAGCGATACAAGGCGGCCAGACTGATATAATCCGGACTTTCCTTGTGATGGGTTGTATTTGAACGCATAAAATACGCTTTGGTATCCTGAGCAACACGCTGAATGCGTGCTTGCGTGTCCGAGGAATCCAGTGCTTTGCCCAGATCTCTCATATAAATGTAAGAAATACTGCGGTCCAGGTAATCATCCAGTTTGCCTGTAACATTCAGCCAATGGATATATCTATGAGCATCCCGGGAATCCGGTTTTTTTCGACTTGTTGATAAAAAAGATAACCAGGAAAAAGATTGAATATGTTTCTTTTGCCACAAGTGAATATCTTGCGTAAGCGCAGTTGTATACGTGTTATTCAGAAGTTGTTCATGAAGAGAAGTAAAATACTGAGCTGCCTTCTGCTCAGCCAGCCGATATCCTGCATCAGCCTGATCTGTAAGTACGTTATTCATAGGATGGATACCTCAACTTCTCAGAATGTTAAACATGTATCCATGAAAGGAGTTTGAGGGTGCTCCATGGACGAAAACTGATGTGAATTCATGCAACAACAAATTCGCCACCTCATGTTCATAACCTTTATACGGCATTCCATCCGTTTGGTTACGAAATCGTCATGGTCGCTTCAATCCTATGTGGTTTTACAATATCGAAGACCATACCTTTACCGCTGTAATGGCAATAAGAACCATCAGTCCATACCGAAGCAGTCTCACATTAATCATTGAGCTTACTTTGGAACCGAGTGAAGCACCAAGCAGACTCCCAATAACCGTATAAATAATCGGCTCCAGCGGAATGTCTCCACCCATAATCTTTCCCACCACCCCACCAATGGCGGAGATGAACACGATCGCAAGTGAAGAAGCAATGGTTGTCCGGGTAGGGATCTTAAGCACGGTGAGCATGATCGGAATCAATATAAAAGCACCACCCGCACCAACAATTCCTGAAATGATCCCCACGGCGAGAGCCGATCCTGCCGCAACATATGTGTTGAATGTCAGCTGTCCAGCCGAGCCTTCTGTTCCCTTACCGGGAATCAACATAAGTACAATCGCAATAATGGCCAGAATGCCATAGATCAGATTGATGACTTCTCCATTCAAATGACCGGATATGAAACCGCCAATTAGACTGCCGACAAGAATACTGGAGCCCATATAAGCTACCAGACCTTTATGAATAAGAGCTTCGCTCTTCTCCCCTTTCCTTGTTCTCCTAATGTAGGCAACCACACCAGCGAGTGAGGCAAAAAACACCTGAAACATGCTGATCGACGACACCTCATGTGCCGAGAATGGTTCCAGTCCCATGAGAGAAGGTACATACAGCAGCAACGGGAAATTAATTATGGCTCCACCAATACCCAACAAACCGGAGAAGAAGGAACCGACCAGACCCAGTATAAACATGATGACAAAAAGCAGAGTATCCATCGGTTTTTCTTCCTTTCTTGCGGTATAAAAAAGATGCAAAAAACAGTATACGCAGTTAAAATAATCGGCTATAATAAAAACCAAGTAAATTAATCCGAAATGAGTGATTAAGCATGTTTAACGTGTTGAAGACTCTTTTTGAAAATAAATGCCCGCTGTGTAACGAAAAATTACAAGTTCACAGTGATGCGTTATGTGCTACAAAAACATGCTCCGAATGTCACTACAAAGAAGAGAGCTATGGCTCTCTCGGTGTGCGTATTGTCTATGACACCACAAAATGATAAAAGACGCATGCCTGCTTATTGTATCATGATCTCTGAACTACTGGGATGACTATATAGAATTATTTTCATAATAAATACTCTTCTTATTATGGGATACAAAAAAACGGTGCAGAACGATTTATTCGTTCTGCACCGTTTTTCTTTTATTTTTCAGATACGGAGTGGCAAACTTACAACTCAAATCTTATTTTGTTTTGAAGCTGAGGAATCCATCATCTACTGCAACCGTTGTACCATTCACTGCACTTGCAGCATCACTGAACAAGAAGGTAACAACACTCGCAACTTTCTCCGGTTGAATGAGCTCTCCCCGCATATGTTGCGTGGCAAGCGCATCCTTCATCGCTTTGTCATCACCCAGAATCGGTGTTTCAATGAAGCCTGGCGCTACACCAACCACACGAATGCCATGTTCGGCAAGTTCCAAGGCACCGGATTTGGACATCATCACGACAGCTGCCTTGGCTGCATTGTAGTTAAAGCTTCCCACCGCAGCAATACTGCCATAGATCGAAGCTGTATTTACAATGGTACCCTGTACATTCAGTTCAACCATTTTTTTGGCGCCATAATACATGCCGTAATACACACTGTGTTGGTCAACATCGATTACTCTGTGATAGGATTCCGGGTCCATCTCCAGAAATGGCTTCACAAGTCCAATGCCCGCATTGTTGAAAATACCGCTCAATGTTCCGTATTTCTCTACGGTCCAGTCGATCAGAGCTTTGATCTCGTCTCCTTTGGACACGTCCACTTTGTATGCCCCGGCTGTGCCACCACCTGCTTCAATCTCAGTTGCAAGCTTTCTCGCACCCTCTTCGTTAAAGTCTGCTATAACAATCGTTGCACCCAGATCCGAAAGCTGAAGCGCTGTTTCTTTACCAATACCACTCGCTCCGCCAGTGATAATGATTACTTTTCCATTTTGTTCAGACATAACGTAGGTCTCCTTTGATAAGAACAAATTGTCATATTGAGCATACAAATCCATTACATAGTCTTGCTAGTGTGAAGCAAAATATTCATCCGACTCAGAAGCAGGGTCGAATTTTTCCTTACTCATAAACCACGCAGCCAATAGAGCAATAACTGCCGGAATGATGGCCCAGGCAAACGTATGAACGATGGATGAGGACAATGCTTCTGTAATCTTATCCAACATTGGCGCAGGAATATCAGCACGAGTGTCCGGTTTTAGGACTAGGCTAGGATCACTCAGATTCACGCCACCACCCTGCTCACTACCATTACTATTTCCAAAGAAGGAGACCAATTTACTCGTAAATACGTGACTTTGTACGATACCAAATACCGTGATTCCCAACGTCATACCGAGTTCCCTATTGAAGTTAAGTGTTGAACTGGCCGAACCACGCTGTCTTGCCGAGAAACCGTGAATGGCTGCATTGCTCAATACAGAGAACGAAGACCCAATGCCCAGACCAACCAGAATCATGAAGATAGTCACCATAAATCGGGAGGAATCTGTCGTTAACGTTGTCAGCAAGGCAATACCAATAACCAGCAACGCGAGTGTAGGTAACATGATGGAGCGGTATCTGAGCTTGGTAAGCATGGCTCCTCCACCAGCAGCTGTCACAACCGATCCGAGCATCATCGGCAGAAGAACAAGACCGGAATTGGTGGCTGATCCACCAAGTACACCCTGAATATAAATGGGGATATAGATGGAAGCTGTAATAAAGGCTGCACCGCTAAATATGGCCATCAGATTGCTGGTGGAATAAAGTCGATTTTTGAACATGCTAAATGTAATAATCGGTTCTGCCACTCGGCGCTCTATGAACACAAATGCAGTCATCAGCACGGCGAACGCAGCAAACAAACCCACGATCATGCTGGAATTCCAGGCGTATTCCTTGCCTCCAAGTTCAAGTGCAAACATGAGGCATACGATGGAAGCTACCAGTGTGAATGCGCCAAAATAGTCAATTTTCTGTTTGGAATGCTCTACGGATTCTTTATAGAAGAATGCAATCATGACAAAGGCGATCAGACCAAGTGGCAGGTTGATATAGAAAATCCAGGACCAATGAATGTAATCGGTAAGATAGGCTCCGAGAAGGGGTCCGAAAATACTGGATAAACCAAAGACTGCACCGAATAGTCCCCCCACCTTACCCCGTTTGTCTGCGGGAACGACATCAAACATAATGGTAAATGCGATCGGCATCAACGCCCCGCCGCCGATTCCCTGAATCGCACGATAAATACTGAGCTGAATGATGGAATCCGCCGTCCCGCACAATGCAGAACCAATCATAAATACAATGATTCCAAAAATGAAAAATCGCTTGCGCCCATACATATCCGATAGTTTACCGAAGATCGGCATACCCGCCATCTCTGCAACCATATAGACAGAGGTGACCCACATTAATTTATCAAATCCGCCAAGATCACCTACGATGGTACCAATTGCAGTGGCAACGATGGTGTTATCCATCGAAGCCATAAGAATGGCAAGCAGCAAGCCTGCAAGAATAACGCCTAATTTATTGCTTTTTACCATGATTATTTTTCCCCTTATCCATTCTGATTAAAGCCCTTCGGCTAATATACGCTTCAAAAATTGTCCTGTATGGGAGACTCTGACTTCCGCCACCTGCTCCGGCGTACCTTCGGCTACCAGTTCGCCACCCGCTGCGCCACCTTCTGGGCCAATGTCAATAACCCAATCGGATTCCCGAATCAATTCCAGACTGTGCTCTACAACGACAACGGTATTCCCCGACTCAACCAGCTTATCCAGCAAAATATGGAGTTGCTTGATGTCTGACGGATGAAGGCCGGTTGTTGGCTCATCCAACAGATAGAGCGTGTGTTTTTTGGTCTTTTTACTCAGCTCTTTTGCCAGCCTGATCCGCTGTCCCTCACCGCCTGACAATGTTTTAACTGATTGACCCCACTGGAGGTAACCAAGTCCAACTTCACACAACATCTCGACAAGATCGGCGATTTTGGTCTGACTTTTCAAGACAGGCAGACTTTCGGCAACCGACATATTTAGGACATCGGATATCGAGAAGCCTTCGTATTGAACCTGTAACACTTCATCCACGAACCGTCTGCCCTTGCAGTCATGACAAGTTACCTCCAGATCAGGCAGGAAGTTCATGTCTACAGACAATACCCCAAGACCTTGACAGGTTTCACAACGCCCTCCGGGTGTATTGAACGAGAAGTGCTTCGCAGTTAGCTTTCGTGCTGTGGCATCTGGCAAACCAGCGAATAGCTGACGCAGATGCGTAAATACATCGGTGTAGGTGGCAACATTCGACCGTTGCATTCTGCCCATCGGCGTTTGGTCAAAAATAACGATATCACCGACGTTCTCCAAACCTGTTATCTCTTCACAACCTGTTGGTTTCTGACCTGACTCCATACCCTGTGCAAGGATATCAAATACAAGCGTAGATTTGCCGGACCCCGAAACACCCGTTACGGAGATCAGTGTTCCTAATGGAAAAGATACAACCGGAATATCGATGTTGCGCAAATGCGCTCCCCGGATGGCAAGATGCTGCCCCGTACCTGTTCTTCGGTTATAAGAAGGACTAGCCAAAGATTCATTTCTCAGATAAGCTCCCGTAACCGAAAGTTCACTTGCCATTAAATCCTCCAGACTCCCTTCACCAACAACTATCCCACCATTGACTCCAGCACCAGGTCCAATGTCGATCACATGATCGGCAGCACGCATCATCTCAATATCGTGTTCAATGACGAGGATCGTATTGCCCAGATCACGAAGCTCCTGAAGTACACGAATCAGGCCAATGGTATCTTTCGGATGAAGCCCTGTTGTCGGTTCGTCCAGAATATACAATACACCCGTTAAACCAGAGCCCAGAAGCGATGCAAGTCGTAATCGCTGAGCTTCACCACCAGATAAAGTTACGGTCTGACGATCCATGGAGAGATAGCCAAGTCCAACATCCATAATGCGCTTCAATTTGGTGGGCAGATCATGAAGGATTGGATCAAGCAGATGATGTGCCTCGGGTAAGATCACTTCTTGAAGTCCTGCCGTCCATTCCAGCACTTTACTGAATGACCAGTTGGTAACCTCGGAGATAGATGCGCCAGCTACGTTTACCAACAGAATTTCTTTTTTCAAACGGTCCCCCTGACATTCAGGACACTGCTGTTGATGAAAAAAACGTCCGTCTTTTTCCGTTCCACCACCTTCTCCTTCCTTTTCCTTATAGCGTCGCCACAATCCGGGGATTACACCTTCGAACTTGGTTCCCTGGATCGGCTTGATATTAGGGTAATGCTGCTTGAATTCTTCGCTATCGACGCCGTAGTACAGCAAGTCACGGTCGATTTCACCAAGGTCCTTCAATGGCCGATCCGGATCGAATCCGAATCCAAAATGCTTTCCAGCTGCAACCAGAATTCGGATCTGAATATCCCGATGCACACCATTTAAGGAAGCTACACCTCCATCCCGCACACTAAGCTCAGGATTGAATACAGCGGCTTCGTTGATTGATGCCACATGCCCCAGTCCACTACATACATCACAAGCACCCTCCGGTTTGTTGAACGAAAAGTGTGACATACCCAATTTCTCCAGCTCGACATTGCAATGCGGGCAATGCATAGTCTGATGACCCATGTATTCGTCTTCCTCGGTTAGATGACCAGCCGCTTCCCACGATGGCGAAATGTTGCCGTTACAGGATGGACATGTACGCTCCCCAAGTCTGGAAAAAATGAAACGAACGTAAGTGTAAATGTCTGTCACTGTTCCTACCGTTGAGCGTGGATTCCGGTTAGTAATGTGCTGTCCTACGCTGATGGAAGGAGAAAGACCTGTGATCGACTCCACTTTTGGTTTGCTGATCGAATCCGATGTTAACCCCATCGATTCCATGTATTGTCTCTGGCATTCTCGCTGAAGGGTATCCATTGCCAGCGTGGATTTGCCGGAGCCGGACGGACCCGTTAAAACAACCAATTTATACTTCGGAATCGAAAGTGAAATATTCTTCAGGTTGTTCTCCCGTGCACCTTTAATCATCATTGTGTCTCTCAAAATCGATCGTCCCCTTTGCAAATAAGTACAGAGTTCGTTAAAATAAGTTGAAATTATTCATACGTCAATCTAGTATCTCCAAAATTTATTATCTTGTTAATCTAATATCTCGATAATCAAGATATATGTCATCTTAAGAGGAGGGTTATCTTTTGTCAAGAGAACATCAACAACAACCTACCGAATTACAGGAGAATTTTACGTTACGCATGCGAAGCCTGGGTACACGAACCGTTTTATATCAGCAGCATGTGGCTGCCTCTTTGGGCTTGTACAATAACGATTTCATATCCGTGGATATCCTGCGCGAGAAAGGTCCAATCACTGCAGGTGAGCTGTCAAAACTTACCGGTCTGGCCACAGGGAGTGTCACGACATTAATTGACAGGCTTGAGAAGAACGGCTTTGTTCGCCGGGAAAATGACCCCAATGACCGCCGTAAAGTCATCATTGTGCCTTTGTACGAAAACAAGGAAGAGGTCAGCAGCACATACCTCACCCTTCACGCAGCTATGGTTAAACTGGCTTCCACTTACACTGAGGAAGAACTGGAGCTTATTACAGGGTTTCTAAGCAAAGCAGGAAATGTACTGGATGAACAGATTGATGATCTAAGTTCCAAAATTCGCGGCAAATCAACATCTTGATATTAGAAAAATAAAAAGGACGATATCCGCATGTGATCAAAATCACTCCGGTATATCGTCCTTTTTACATGAGATTAAATTAACTTGCTATTGGTCAAAGCCTAGCCTGTTTAAAACTTAATTGGATTCGTTGCCAAGCCCGCTTAACGGATCTTTTAAACCATTAATATTATTAATCAATTCGGGAATTCCTGTCTTCTCCCAGTTTTCTGCAGTAAAGCCCTGCTCTGCAAGCGTATTCTCAAATTGACCCACCACTTCAGTTAATTGATTGTTGTAACTGACCAGATTTTCATGAATGCTTTCTCCTATCACTGGTGCTGTCAGCTGAGAGAATTCACTGGCTTCCGCCTGAATCTGATCTATTTTCTCCTGTACCTGAGTTGTTATTTCCGGGTTACTCACCGCTCCAGATGCGAGTTCTTGCAGATCGGCTCCGGCGTTCGATACTTGTTCTATATAATCAGTAGCCCCACTAACGTAATTAAAACTTTGATTCGCTTGTTCTACAACCGAACAGGCGGATATCACAAGAATACTTGATGCAATGAGGCCTGCCATCATCAATGTATGCTTTCTTTTCCGTTTAATTATGACCCTCTCCCCTTATTCAAATTAAAGTGTTTCTTCCAGATTTATGATAACTGCTCCGTATACTACATTGCAAATGGGTCTGCACTCTGCGTTATTAACATGTATAATAAAAGAATCATACGGTAAAGGGATGTCATGAATATGCTTCAGGCCTTAAATGTACGCTTGAACCGCATCATGCCACTGATTACCCCAATCAGCATTATTATTGGCGTTCTTTGCGGGAATCTTCTTTCTTCTTATACTTTTTTGTCGCCATGGCTTTTTGCTTTCATGACGTTTGCCGGAAGCATCAGTCTCGGGATACGGGATTTTGTGAACGTGCTGAAGAAGCCTTTCCCACTGTTTGTTTGTCTGTTTATTTTGCATCTGGCGATGCCTCTCATTGCTCTGGGCATGGGTCACCTGGTCTTCCCAACGGATGCCTACACGATAACGGGCCTTGTTCTGGCTGCCGTTATTCCAACAGGTGTGAGCAGTTTTATCTGGGTCAGCATCTATCGGGGCAATATCGCGCTGACACTGTCGATTATCCTGATTGACACCATGCTTGCTCCTTTCGTGGTACCCGGTGTGTTATCCTTGCTGATTGGCACTAGTGTATCGTTGGATATTGCAGCCATGATGAGCAGTCTTTTCTGGATGATCGTTGTCCCCTCCTTGCTCGGAATGCTTTTGAATGAATGGACCAAAGGGGCCATTGTTCCGGTCTGGGGGCCCAGACTGAATCCGTTCTCCAAATTGTTCATGGCAGCGGTTGTCGCGATTAATGGTTCTGTTGTTGCCCCCTATTTGGCTGACTTTAACTGGCAGCTCGCTGGTCTGGCAGCCATCATTATTTTTCTGGCCTCATTTGGCTATGCTCTAAGCTACTTCGTTGCCCGATTACTCGGTTGGAATGAAGCCGATCAGGTTGCACTTGTGTTCAACGGAGGCATGCGCAATATTAGTGCGGGAGCGGTGCTTGCCGTATCTTATTTCCCTCCACCAGTTGCCGTCCCGGTTGTACTAGGCATGGTATTCCAGCAGATGTTGGCCTCGCTTGCAGGATATCTGCTTGGGCGTCGTTCGCAGACTCTTCACAATACTGATAAGACGTCTGCAGCCTGAATGCGAATCCGCCATTGTACCGTTTTATCTTAAATATGCTCCAAACACAAACAGCAGATCAGAATATTCTGATCTGCTGTTCCCTTGTCTAGAACATTGTGAACGTCTAGTCTCTACCATACACTTCCACTTCATAGAGTGAGTAACCATATTGGGTGGCTCGTTTCTCACCCGTGAGTCGCACATATTTTCCTTTTCCGTTGACCGCAAGCTCCTCTATGCCACCTTTGCCATCTTGCGTATGATACACTTCCTTCCAAACGGTACCATCTTCGGATACGTCAATACGATAAGCGGTAGCATAGGCTGCTTCCCAATTCAGCTTGATGCGTTTTACTTGCTTGATCTCTCCGAGATCAATCGTAATCCACTCCGGGGTATCACCAAATCCGGAACTCCAACGTGTCTCGGGATTGCTATCGACTGCATTATTGCCAACAAAAGGCTCTTCAGTTGAAGAAACAGTCACATTTTTGTTGAGTGCAAAATTAACGTTGGTATCCCCTCCATCTTCTCCACCTTCATTTCCTCCGTTTTCTCCGTTCCAGGGAATCCATGAATCAGAAACTTCGGTATTTTGGGTTGGATCGACTCTTACCAGAGATTTAGGCCCAACGACAGCTTTTCCAGTGGTCCCAGATGCATTTTTGAAAGTGACCGTTACACTCTCATCTGTCGGATTCCAGATTTGTGCAGTATACGTTCCATTTTTCTTGTAGACGGTTGCACTGCTCCATCCGGTAGCCCAGATGTCTTTTGTCCGCTCACCCAGTGTTGCCATACTGTTTACGAACCAGTACGTATTAAAAATTTCATTTTTTTGCATAGATGTAGCATTCCACTTGGCAAGCACTGCAGCCGGATCACTTAGCGCTTGAATAGGCCATACAATATGCTGCCATTCTCGTTCAGGTCCACCGTTATCGGCAACAAATCCGTTGTACAAACCAGCAGCCTTCGTTTTGTCCAAACCATAACTGGTCAGATATTCACTGGTTGGCAGCCAGTGGATACCATAAATATGAACCGGTTCACCGCTGAAGAAGGTACCAAAGAAATACGAACTTCCATAGACTTGCCCTACAGAAGCGTGTTTCCACTCATCTAGCCAATTATCCCCATCATAGTTGAACCAGTATTGCTCAATTGCCTTCAGTTCAGTTGTGAATCCGTAAATCGCTGCATCCCGGAAATCCTCATCTTTAGTTAACAGGCTCCACATATACTGCCCTACCCAGCCAAAGAGGGATTCGCCAGCAGCTTCCTGATTATTGCCACTATCATTATCTGCATAGCCTCCTGCCCAGGAATGGCCCTGATAAGGATCAAAACTGCGGAAAGACGGATACAACGGATCGTTCTTGGACGGATTGCCATAATCCCGAATAAGATGATCCACCATATCACCATAATCTGCCCGGAACTGCTTATCAAAGGTAGCCAGCACCGCTGATGCAAATACATAATACCCATACGTAAAATGATGATCGGTAATTCCATAGTTAGCACCAAATTCACTTGTCTTGTAGTACATCGTTCCCCAATCATCATTGTAATAGAGGAAATAATCAGGTTCACCTGCTGTGTACGTATACCAATCGACCAGAATCTCTTTCATGCGGGAAAGGAACAGGTCACGGTAGACGGTCTCTCCCATTTCGTTCGCTGCAAGTACACCCATGGCAAGAGGATGAAGTTTTTTGCCTTGCCAGTAAGCGTCAGCAGCCATCAGATTGTTGTCTGTCTCCGCTTTGAGCATTTCGAGATAAGCTACCATCTCTTCTCGGTTGTATTCTGCATTGGTAGGTTCCGTGAACTGGGGAACCATGCCGTAGAAATGATCCTCCACCGTAAACTGGTTACCTTCTCGCACTTTCAACGTTCCACGAATGGACGGATATGTGAGCGAAGTCAGCAGAGAATTCGAAATTTTCCATTGATGTGGATATAGGGCCTGCAATGTGTTCGCTGAGAACCCTGGACGCTTCACTTCGGTCTCGGCTTTGAAGTTGGTCGTAACGGTAGACGTTTGCTCGTTATAGTTGTAAGTAACCTCTGTGTTCGTTACAAAGGCATAGGCATGTTCATGGAATTGATTCAGATCCGTTAAAGACGGCATTGTCGCAGCGGATAGATAACCTTTGCCGCCTCCAAGCTGGAGTTTGATCTTGGCTCCCGCTTTTTTGAATACTGTTCCTTCCGGGGCAAAAATTCCGTAGTACCGTTCCTCTTTTCCCCCAGCCGGATCGCCACTTTGATTCTCCAACTGAATGCCAATATGATCTCCCGTAAAGGTATCACCATCCGATTGCAATACCGTTTCTCCATTACCATTCACGACTTTAGTAATGAGCGAAGAAAAGATTTCGGCTGTATTAGGATTGTTGAATTCCATAAACACATAAGGTGAACCCTTTACAAAGGTCGTTTTCATTTTCGCCGAAGCATCGTCACTCAGTATCGTATCTACCGCATAGTCGCTGTACCCGCTTACTCGGGTTTCCATATTATTGGCATTAATATTGGTGGACATAAAATACAGATCCGGGTTGCCGTCTGCATTCACTGCACTTCCATCTCCATTAATCCATCCTTCCCCTGGGTTCAAAAGGCCGAGCCCTTGGGGGTAGAACTTGGATTTGAGTGGCAGTGTAATAATAGAATCGCTGAGCGGCTTAATAAGCAGGGACTGCCACCAGTCATTGGACGCAATAGGTGCCTGAACGTTATCCGTTTTATAGGAAGGATATTTGGGCTGAGGCATACGGATGTCATTCGTCAGATAACTGCCCTTTCCTACCTGAACCGTGCTGGGACTTGGCAATTCAGGAATAGGGTAGGATGGCTTCGGCGTTCCTTCTACATAGTCGTATACTTCAAAATCAAACAGGGAGTAACCAAAATTGGTCGCTCTTCCGATGCCTTGCATTTTGACATAACGTCCGGATGCATACATCGAAATATCCTGTTTCCCTCCATTCCCATGCAGCTCCCTGTACACGGTAGTCCAGGCAGTGGCATCATCGGAGACTTGCAGATCAAAGGCACGTCCTGCAGCCCCTTCCCAGTTCAGAACCACTCGTCCAATGTTCCGCTTGCTGCCCAAATCCACATAGATCCATTCATCATCCGTATGATTTGAACCCCATCGGGTAGAGGAATTCCCATCGACTGCATTCTCGGGAAGTGTTGCCCCTGGGGGCAGATAATCGGATTGTTCATAGGAAGAGACGGTTACTTGCTTACCCTGTGCCACATCCGGTCCATATGTAACAGGTGGTACACCGGTTCCACCGGTTCCGTACACTTCCAACTCAATGATGGAGTAACCATAATTCGCGAGGGCCCTTTCTGTCCCTAATACGCGTACGTAGCGGCCGCTTCCATTAACGGTGAGCTCATCATTCCCGCCATTGCCTGTAGCTGTATTGTAGATGTCAGTCCAGTTCACTTCATCAGTTGAAACCTGAACTTGATAAGCCTTGGCATATGCTCCCTCCCATTGGATGCGTACTTTGTCAATCGTAGCAGTGTCACCCAGATCTACATACAGCCACTGCGGATCTTTGCCCCAGGCACTCGACCATCTCGTTCCACTGGAACCGTCAACGACGAGATTCGCCGTATTATTCCCTTCAGTTGATGAAGCATAAGCTGGTCGATTGCTAGACAATAGATAGGATGCAGGTTCAGCCTGAGCTTTGGATGGGACAAAGCCCGGAAACAAGGTGGTAAATAATGCAGCGATCAATGCAATCGCCAATCCTTTGCCAGCAAACGCTCTTCTTTTACTTCTTGATGCCATGTCTTAAAATACCCCCTTAAATGGGTGATAGGTACCGAAGTCATGATGTGGAATATGAAGATGTATCGGCTCCTTTTCATTTTAAATTGGGTACGCTTACAAAAAATACTATACCGAGCAACGATAAGTGTAACTTTGCACGGAACTACTCCTGTCTGGAAGGCGGAGACATAACCGGAAAAACAATCGTAACTACCGTACCTGTTCCCACTTCACTACGAATACTCACGCCATAGTCCTTGCCATAATGAAGTTTGATCCTCTGGTTCACGTTACGTATTCCGTACCCTATACCACCTGCACCTTCGGTGAAAATTGCGTCTATAATCTCCTGTTTCATCCCAAGTCCATTATCGTGCACTTCAATGTGTACATGTTCTGCCTGCTTTTTTACCTTAATATGAATCTTGATCTCATCGTCATACCAGGCATGTTCCAGCACATTTTCGACAAACGGTTGCAGTATGAATTTAACTGTTTCCAGCCCTAAAGTTTCCGGCTCAGATTCCAACTGATAATGAATTCGTTCTGCATATTTAATATTTTGAATATCAAGATACGTTCTAACAATGTGAAGCTCTTTCTCGACTTGAATCAGCATTTCCCCCTTGTTTAGGGTAAGACGATAAAACTTCGCCAGCGCACGAATCATCTCATGCAGCTTATCAATTTCCCCAAGCTTTGCCATGCGGCTAATCGAAGAAAACGTGTTGTATAAAAAGTGAGGATTTATTTTTGAATGCAAAATTTGCAGTTCTGCTTCCTTCTTCTCCAGCTTGCTCGTATAGACTTCATCAATTAATTGCTCTGTAGTGGAAGCCATTTCGTTAAAGGACTCCGCAATAATGGCAAACTCATCATTACCTGTGTATTGAATTCGCCGTTGTAGTTCCCCTTCTTTGAAAGCTTCAAGTGATACTACGAGTTTGGAGAGGCGGCTGGAGAACATACGTGCCATAATGAAACTGACAAGGGTCATGACAAGAATGCTGATGAAACATATGATGATGGTCACGTTCCGAACTTTCTGAGAATTGTCCTTAAAGGATGCATTGGGGACCAGTGCAACGATCTGAACAGGAATATTGTGAATCGGTTTGGAGATTTTCAGAAAATCATGGGATTCATTCAACTCCTCGGCAGTATAAGGCAAGGAACCGCCAGGCGAACTCGAATAGAGGAGCTGTTCATCCTGATCGAGTACAAACAGCTTCGTCCCTTCCCCTAATTGATTGAAGTCAACATCTTCAAAAATATCTTTCAACTTAACGGAAGCTCGAATAAGGCCAATGGACTGAAACGTTTCGTAATTAATGGCATGTCTTAACAAAGAGATATATCCGTATTCGGCATCGTTCTCAATTTGCTGCCATTTCATTTCGTCGTAACCGATGCGCAGATTCTGGTACCATGCCTTATCCACAATCCGGCTGGTATGCAAAATCTCATACTGTCTTTCTCCAGCGATCAGTGACTGCTCCGTTTCATTGTAGTAAAATTCACTGATGGTAGGTGCATGCAAATACAAGGAGAGCTTGATTTTGGATTTGGGCAGATTGGTAGCCGATTCAAGTCTTGGCATCACATATTGCGTTGTCACCTGATACTTCTCCCAGTCCAGATAATAGCCCGAAAGCAACGTAGATAACCCCTGATCCTGATAGATTTCATCTGAACTGCGAATAATCTCCCCTACCCTGTATTCCACATTGCTTTGAATCTGACTCACTGCTACCTCAAGGTTATTTCGTGTATGTTCCTCCACTGAACGTGCTGAGGATATATAGGCATAACAACCAATCACTATAATCGGGATAATTACAAGAGCCAGATTGGATATAAGTAATTTATATAAAATGGGCAGGAAGCGTCGTCGATTGCTGTGTTGTATCATGCATCAACTCTGCTTTCTAAAATCGCCGGGCTTCATGCCAAAAGTTTCCCTGAACAATCGGCTGAAATAGGTGAGACTTCGATAACCAACCTGATCGGCAATCTCATAGATTTTGAGATTAGTAGTCTGCAGCAGTTGCCTGGCATGTTCAAGCCGCCGGGCAGCAACATAATCACTAAAATTGACCCCCACCTTATCCTTGAACAGAAATCCAAGGTGATTCGGAGAATACGAGAAATGGGCAGCCAGATCCTTTAGAGTTACGTCTTGTGACAGACGCTGCCCAACATAATGTTCAATATCGGAGAATAACTTCCAATTGGACTTTTGCTTGCGCAAGTAGATATGTTCCGACCATTCGAACACGGTTCGTCTTAGCCAGGATTTAATATCATCCACCGTGTCGAACTGCTGAACGGTCTCAAATCCTTCTGCTTTCCACTTTGCAAAGTGAGGAAAATCACCTTGTGCCTCTGCATTCAAATATCCTTCGAGCCGTGACAGGACATGAGTAGAGAAATGGTGTACTTTGGACGAATCGGAAAAGGCCCGCACATGCTCAAACAGCTCCTCCACGGCATCACAGATCGTGACGAGATCATATGTGGACATCGCTGTAAATAGCCGATCCAGCTGACTATTTACGTCCAGTACATCTCTTACAAGCGGAACATGCACCTCTCCTGGAGAGATAAGCCGATTTTTACCAAGAAACATTTTGCATCCGATTAAATTTCGCGCTTCATCAAAGGATACCGGCAGTTCGGTAACCCGATTCGTTTTTTGTCCAAAGCTGACCGTAATGGTAAAGCGGGAACGATCACGTATGTAATGGATAAGTTCGTTCAGATTCAATTCTATATCCCCAGCATCATAGGAATACATGAGTCCAATTCGGTCCGTAGACAATCGGCACCATGCCCCCCAATTTTTAGTTTCAATCCAGGACGTAATTTGGCGGAAAGTCAGCTCATGCCATCGTTCATATTCTTCATCTGTGAACAAGTGCTGCATATGATCCATTTCTATAATAACGGCATGGGCCGTCTCCGTTCGTAGGGGAAGCGGATAAAGCCGGGTGAAGGACTGCAAGGTTGGCGTATCAATACTACCTTCCATGAGATGCTTCAAGAAATCCTGTTTCACAAAATCAAAATGTTCAAGTGCATCGCTCCCATTGTTTGTCTCCAATCTGGCATTCTCTTCTCTCAGAACATGAACGATTTTTTGCAGAGTTGTCTTAATTTCATCGTCATCCACCGGTTTCAGAATATAGCCATCCGCTTTCAAATGAATAGCCTGTTTCGCATAATCAAAGTCCTCATAACCGCTGATAAATATGATTTTAAGCTCCGGCTGTTTCTGGAGTGCCATTCGGGCAAGCTCCAAGCCAGACATTACGGGCATTTTAATATCGGTAACGAGAATGTCCACATCATGATTCTGAAGGTAATGCAATGCGGCAAGTGGTTTGTTCCCCATGAAAGTGATCTCAATATTAAGTTCGTCCCAGGGAATAAGTTCACGCATACCGACCAGATCGTAATTTTCGTCATCGACCAACGCTGCTTTATACATGATCGTTCGACTCCTTAATAGAGAATAAAAGGGCGTGCCTCAGCACACCCACCGTTTTGACATCGTATAGCTTGGTTCTATTATCATTTCCCCATAATTTTAAGATTCTCCTGCCATTTGGCGGTTTTCCATTTCAGCACTTTGTCATACCCAAGCTTCACAGATTCCGCCTGAGCCTCCGCCAGAATACTCTTTACTTCTTCATCATTTCCGGCGAATACAAGACGAGGAATGACCTGCTTATAATAATCTTTCAACCTTTGAAGAATAATCCCTTCTTCCGAAGTTGCAAGAGGATCCAGATTGGAGAATTCAGTCATGTTTTTGGACGTTTTAAAGGAAACGGTGGACTGGGCAACCGTTGTCCAGTCTTGTGCTTCTTCGGGCAGAAGCTCTTCCCGTTTGGCTTTGACCACATCGACGTAACTTGTGTTACCGTACCAGTTAAACTCTCCGATCTTCATTTCGTCATATTTCTTCGGATCACGGTTAACATAGGCTTCATTCGGGATCGGAACGCCGTCTTTAACCTCATCATAGAACAATCCTTTCGGCCCAAAAAAGAGGACTTGCTGACCTTCTTCACTGGTCGCCCAGTTCATATAAGCAAAAATGGCTTCCGGATCCTTGGCATTCTTCGTAATGACATTCACGTTCCAGCCGAGCGTATTGTATCCACTCGGATACACCTTGTTTTTGTCCACGCCATCAGCATGCACCGGCCAGATGACATCATATCCCGCTTCCGGGTCGGCAGCTTGCAGATGGTTGTTAGCTTCACGCCCTATCCCTTCGACCACCGAATCAAAGGCACTGAATACAGCGACTTTACCATTTTTCAGTTTTTCCAAAATTTGATCACGTGTCTGGGTAAACGCATCTTTAGAAGTTAATCCCTCACGGAATAAACGACTTGCATACATGACGGTTTGTTCAAAAGAAGGATCTGTATAAATAGAAGTTAGCTGCGCTCCCTGCGGTACACCAAATACACCTCCAGAACCCGGTGAAATAAATCCACCTGTGCGATCTTCCGCTGCTCCACTATAGAGCATGCTGATCATCTGAGATTCACTGTCACGCATTTCCCCAAAATCAATCGGAACGATACTGCCGTTATACCGCTCCTTCACCTGCTTCAGATAAGCCTCAAGCTCGCTCCAGGTTTCCACCTTCGGTGATCCCAATTCCTTGTAAATTTTACGATTCACAAGATAGGCTGCATTGCCATTTCCGTTATCACCACTAATAAACCAGTTCGGAATTTGGTATAACTTACCGTCCGCACTGCGGAGCATATTTATCGTCTCTTCCCCGATTGTCTTTACAAACTCAGGATACTTCTCCAGATAAGGGTCAAGTGCTACAAGCTGACCTGCACTGACTAGTCGTTCCACGTCTTTGCCTCGGTCAAGTACTATGGCATCAGGAAGCTTTTTGGCAACAATCATGGAATTGAGTTTGGTCGCAGCCGCTCCGTTGGATTGTACAGGTTCCATCACAACACCAAGCTCGTCTGTTATCCATTTGCCATGTGGGCGTTCTTCCCATGTTGGAGCTGTGTACCAGTCATAATTGACAAATTGGGTGAAGCTGACTGGTCTTACTTTTGATTTTGCATCCGCATTTGGAGAGACGGTTTCACCTGTCTTTATCTGCTCTTTGGTGTTTGCGCTTTCATTTACAGATGAACTTGCCCCCTCCTCGCCTCCTGTACATCCACTAATCATTAGTACTGCACTTAATGCCGAAAGGTGAAGCCAGTGCAGTGATTTACGTCGTTTTTGTTGTTTTCGTTCCATATTTGCCTTGCCCCTCTCTTATACATTTGTATGTTACACGTCTTCCTGTCCGTCAGACAAGAAGGCTTCATAACCATTTTGCGAGCAAACTACTCTTTAAGTGAGCCTACCAGAACACCTTTCACAAAATACTTCTGTAAAAATGGATAGATCATGAGAATAGGTAGCGTGGCCACCATCATCGTAGCCATCTGCAAGGATTTTACGGTAACCGTATTTTGCACCATACTTTGCGCATAACTGTTCAGATTGGTCATCAGCGAAGCCGTTGTTCCTGCGTTGATAATCTGGACCAGCAACGTTTGCAGAGGGATCAAATTTTGATTACTGATGAATACCGCCGGGATAAACCAGTCATTCCACAAAAATACAGCAGTAAAAAGTCCTAGGGTCGCCATAACGGGGCCGGATACAGGCAGCACAATTCGAAAAAATACACCAAAATTGCTGCATCCGTCCATTTTGGCCGATTCCTCCAGCCCGTCCGGAAGTTCCATAAAAAAGGTACGGAAGATGATCATGTTATACACGTTAACCATGCCATGAAGCACGAGGAATAAGAACGTATCATATAATTGAAGGTGATAGACAAGGATAAAGTACGGAATAATTCCTCCGCTGAAGAACATTGTTATTAAGGCAAGAATCATGTAGGTTTTCTTGAACATGATCCCTTTTTTGGACATCGCATAAGCGAATAAAGATGTAAAAAGCAGTGCACATACCGTGCCAATTACTGTCCGAAGAATCGTGATGAGATACGCATTGTAGATATTTTTTTCTTGGAACACAACTGCATAATTCTCCAACGTAAATTGTCTTGGCCAAAAGGTGATCCCACCTGAGGAGGTATCGGAACCTACGTTCAACGACAAGACAAGGGAATTCCAGAACGGATAAAAAGTAATAAATGCCAGAATGCTCAACAGCGCATAGATCACGATTTTGAGAATACGATCTCCTGCAGACAGTTTCATAGACGATCTCCCACTCTTTCACTCGCGGTTTTACCACAAGCTTGTTTTTCCGAACTTTCTTGCCAATGTGTTCGCTACAACCAACAATGTTACACTTAATAACGATTTGAATAATCCTGCCGCGGTTGCATAGGAGAATCGTTGATTAACAATCCCCATCTGATAGACATAGGTGTCGATTACATCCGCAACGGGAAGAACGATGCCATTACTCAAGTTTTTTGTGAGTACCAGAATATCTTCATAACCCGCATTTAGAATGTTACCAATCCCCAAAATCAGAAAGATCATCATAATCGGCATAATATTCGGGATTGTAATTCGAAAGATCTGTTGGAAACGGCTCGCTCCATCGATGGAAGCAGATTCATATTGGGCGGGATCAATGCCGATAATGGCCGCTAGGTAGACAATTGAACCGAACCCAATCTCTTTCCAGACATTTAAGGATACAAGGATTCCCCAGAAATACTCGGGTGTGGACATCCAGTTAACCGGCTCATGAATGAGATTTAGTGCGATCAGAAGCTCATTAACCGCCCCATTATCCACCGCAAGCATAGAGAATACGAGCCCAGAGATTACGATCCATGACATAAAATGAGGAACATAAGTGACTGTCTGAACGACTCGTTTGAACTTGCCTGCCACTTCATTTAACATCAGGGCCAAGATGATCGGCGCGGGAAAACCGATACACAGCTTAAGCAAACTGATGGCAAATGTATTTCGCATCACGCTCCAGAATTCCGGAGATTCAAAGAACATGCGAAAATGCATGAATCCAACCCACGGACTATTCTTCACGCCTGCGAACAAATTGTAATCCTGGAACGCAATAAAAATCCCCCACATGGGTCCATAGCTGAAGATCAGCAAGAATAACAGAGCAGGCCAGATCATAACTTGAAACTCCCACTGTCCCATAAACCTTTTCCACCCTGAAACCGATTTGGTCTGCGTAACTCCCTTTCCCAACAATTGTGGGTGGTCTGGCACATTTACTTTCTTCATTTTCCTCATCACCCACTTCGTCGCTTGATATTTCTATCGTAATCCCAATCCTCTTCATGGAATAGAACTACAACTAACGAAATGTGTACCTAATCAACGAACATGAGAAAAAACAAATTAAAAAACGCCGACATTATTGTCGGCGTTCGAGTTGAAACTTTATTAAGCTACGTACTCTTAAACCTAGTAATCTGAGAGTGAAATTCCAGCTCCAATGATAAGTACGAACACAAGAATATACACAACAATTCCGATGGCTGCCCACAGCAATGATGCTTTGGCATAATTTGATTTCGAAGGATTCGAATCTCCAAATGCCCAAACAAACAACATAATAATGTTTACAAGCGGAATCATCATAAGGAACAATGTGAGCATCCAACTACCGAAACTTACTGGTGGTGGTCCTGGCTTATGTACTCTTTGACTAGCAACTTCTGACATACTATTTTTCCTCCTTTCTCCTTCACTTCAATTGCTACCTGCTAAGACAATCCACTTCTACTTTATAGAGGAAAAGTTTGCCGTTAATAAAAATACCGGAATTCTCATGAATTTACAATGTAATATTTACCATATTAGTTTTGCCCTTCATAGAATGATAATTGTAACGACATGAGCAGATCCCTTCTTCCCTTGTAACAGATATGTATAGTAACGATGTCATCCAAATACCGTAGCAAAACGGTTTGGATTTAAAAATACCCCTTTGTTCAACAAAAATAAATTCATCTTCTCAGATGCTCATACTCTTGTCTACTAAAAGGGGTACCTGTCAGTGATATTCTATTACTGCTATTCCCATCTCCACAATGCCTGTTTATTTCGGCTGAATATATCCTTCAGCTTTGAGCAATTCAGCGATCAGAACTGCACCACCTGCTGCTCCGCGCAGCGTGTTGTGAGACAGTCCTACAAACTTGTAATCATACAGGGAGTCTTCGCGCAGTCTGCCCGTTGAAACGCCCATGCCGCGCTCGATGTCACGATCCAGCTTCGTTTGTGGTCTGTTCTCTTCTTCAAAATACGTAATGAACTGTTTCGGTGCGCTTGGCAGACCCAGTTCTTGCGGGCGACCTTTGAATTGCAACCAACGATCCAGAATTTCTTCTTTGGATGGTTTTTTCTCAAAGGATACAAATACTGTCGCCAGGTGACCATCTGTTACTGGAACACGAATACATTGTGTTGTAATTAATGGTGAGGACGCTTTTACAATCTCATTATTTTGAATGCTTCCCCAGATGCGCAGCGGCTCCTGTTCACTTTTTTCTTCCTCGCCACCGATGTATGGAATCACGTTATCCAGCATTTCCGGCCAGTCGGTAAAGTTTTTGCCTGCTCCAGAGATTGCTTGATAAGTGGAAGCCACCACTTGAGTTGGGTTGAACTCGCGCAACGCGTGAAGTGCAGGTACATAGCTCTGAATCGAGCAGTTTGGTTTAACTGCAATGAATCCGGTTTTCGTTCCTAGACGTTTGCGTTGAGCTTCAATCACGTCCAGATGTCCCGGGTTAATTTCAGGAATGACCATAGGTACATCCGCTGTCCAGCGGTGAGCCGAGTTGTTGGAAACAACCGGAGTTCCCGTTTTGGCATAAGCCTCCTCGAGCGCTTGAATTTCATTCTTTTTCATATCTACAGCACAGAATATAAAATCAACCTGGCTCGCAAAAGCTTCCACTTGGGAAGCATCCTGCACAACGATGTTTTTCACTGCTTCCGGGATCGGAACGGCGAGTTTCCATCTGCCATGTACGGATTCTTCGTATGTTTTGCCTGCCGAGTTGGCACTTGCTGAAATAGCCGTTACTTCAAACCATGGGTGTCCATTGAGCAGATCCACAAATCGTTGACCCACCATCCCCGTTCCTCCGACGATACCGACTTTCAATTTTGCTGACATAGAATCATCATTTCCTTTCAGTGTGAGTTCCCTCTTATTAAACACTATTCAGGCGTTTCCAAAGCGTGTAGCCAACATCCCGGAAAAACCAAAAAATCCCATCCCCAAGACAAAAGTCTCAGGGACGAGATTGTTACACTCGTGGTACCACCCAGATTCGCCAATATGTCGCCATACCAGCCTCTTCGAGTTAAGGATACTGCATAAAATCATGCCCATCCGTATATACTCTCGCTCTGTAACAGGAGCTCCTGTCACACCATCCCTCAATCCTTCAAGTTCCGATGTGCTGCTCTGAGTCTTTATTCAATAAAAAATTCTTTACCCCTTTTCAGCTACCGGAGCTCTCTGTGAAAGAAAACCTTTTATCTACTCATCTCTTCGTCGCATTTGATATTGCGATTATAATATCAAAATTACCATCGTGAAGTAAACACATTTTTTTAGATAACGGAATTAATACGTTTTCAGCGGAGCTGAACAATTCAATTATCGCAAGAAAAACTTCAGCTAAACGCGGTCTGTCTTCTGTGAAAGTACGTCGATAGACGTTTTTTTATAAATTGCTGCAAATAGCTATTTCTTTACTGCTTTTTGGCAACAATTGCATACGTTCCCAGTGGACTCCCAGGCCCAGAAACATGATGTGTTCTAAGTAATTTCAGTTCGGAAATTAGAAGTGTTTTTACTTTGTCCGGAATCGGAAGCATCTGCAGTTCCACTGGCGCTTCTGCCAGTGTCATTTCCGTTTCCCAGCGACCGTCCTGCAGCTCGGGAGAATGGATCGAAGCCTCTTCCTTAATCGTCCAGCCTGCCGCAGAGACAAGCTCTCGGATATCCTCCGGTGTAAAGAGCGTGCGCACATTGGAGAAGCTGTTCTCCTTATAGCATTCAACCTGCGACTGAATCAGAACGGATAACCAATGTGAGAGCTGGCTCACATCTGTAACTCGTGTGTCCCATTCGGCGAAACATAGCTGATGTCCCCACGTCCTAACCTTTTTAAGAATCTCCGCGAGTTCTTCAAACGATTTCAGGTACCATGAACAATGGGAAAGTACAATCACATCAAACTCATTTTCAGCGAATTGAGCCTGTCCACTTAGGATGTCAAACT
This sequence comes from Paenibacillus sp. BIC5C1, assembly GCF_032399705.1. NCBI lineage: Bacteria > Bacillati > Bacillota > Bacilli > Caryophanales > Paenibacillaceae > Paenibacillus > Paenibacillus sp. BIC5C1. The sequence goes on along the minus strand of NZ_CP135922.1, from coordinate 2,982,549 downwards.
CATAATCCATTCGAATTCGGCCACCCAGCGGAGATTTCCGCAGCTTGGCTGCCGCTTCCCCTACGGTCAGTGGTGCACCATAATCCTCAGGTGCAATGTCTACACCATGAACGTAACCGTGTTCCCCCACCAGATGTGCAAGTACGGCAGTGGTATCTCCCTGACCACAACCAATTTCCAGAACGCGGCTGCCTTCCCGGATTTCCCAAAAGTGACCCAGTTTCAACCGATGCTCGGTCTGAATGTATTGAATAGCCGCGTTGTCCTCCACGTCCATATACTGAATAAGATCCCTGATGATAGACTCATTCATGATTCCTCACTCCTCAAAGAGCAACTTGAACTTCTTGCTCATTGTATCGTGACAGGCTCCATTGTACAATGCTGGAGTCTATGCCAGAACCATGGCAATGAGCAGCCCCCGTCCTACAGCAGATTTAAACCTCAGCTACATATCAATCCTACGCCCACTGCGTAGCGAGCTTCTGAAGATATGGTGTAAGCATGGGCTGTAGTTCCTTACGCATCAGTCCAATCTCCAGGATCGCCTGAATATATCCGAACTGATCACCAATATCGTAGCGACGTCCTTCCAGTTCAAGAGCCAGCAGTTCTTCCACCTGACTTACTTCTTTTAGCGCATCCGTTAGCTGATATTCTCCTCCAGCACCTCTCTCGATTCGATCCAGAATGGGAAAGATGGAAGGCTTCAGAATGTAACGTCCCATCACGGCTGTTCGGGAGGGCGCTTCTGTAATTGAAGGTTTTTCTACCAGATTGGTGATTCGGTGAACCCGATCCTCTGCCCCTTGTGAATCGATAATGCCGTATTTACTCACGTCAGCAGGTTGCACCTGCCGCACGCCAACAATCTGGCTGCCTGTCTTTTCATATAAATGAATCATCTGTGCGAGCGCTGGTGGATCTGACACCATAATATCATCTCCAAGCAGTACGGCGAACGGATCATCTCCCACGAACTGGCGAGCACATCCAATCGCATGGCCCAATCCAAGCGGCTCTTTTTGCCGGATAAAATGAATACTTGCCATTTCGCTGATCGCTTGCACCTCTTCCAGTAGCGCTTGTTTGCCCTTGGCGTACAGGGAATGTTCCAATTCAACCGATTTGTCAAAATGATCTTCAATCGATTTTTTATTCCGTCCGGTTACGATGATGATATTTTCAATGCCAGATTGTACCGCTTCTTCCACAATGTATTGAATAGCCGGTTTGTCCACTATTGGCAGCATTTCTTTCGGTTGTGCCTTGGTTGCCGGCAAAAATCGGGTGCCAAGCCCGGCTGCCGGAATGACTGCTTTTTTAATTCTCATATCATGAAACACTCCTTTCATTCGCATCAGATGAAGGGTCAGATCCTTGAACGGGCTCTGCCCGGAACACCCAATGCCGACTCGCAATATAATTTATAACCATGCCCGAGAGAGTTGCCAGTATTTTACTCATTACCACGCTCCAACCTAATATGCTGTTGCAGATGTACAGAATCAGAGAAGATAACGCAAGAACCACTAGATTGGTAATTACAAAACGCATGATTTCGTTTTTTTTGCCCTGTCTTCCCGAATCCTGGAAGGTCCATCTGCCGTTCCACCAGTAACTGTTTACGACCCCACAGCTATACGAGATTACCTGGGCAATTAGAGCAGGTGCGCCTGCGGTAGCGAGCAACGTGAATACCAATGCATCCACTGCCGTATTCAGGACACCCACAATGCCGAACTTAAATATAGTGACCAACCGGTTAGTCATGATGAGCAACTCTGCCCGTTAACCGTGACTGACTTGACTGACTCTCCATCTGATACACATCTCTTACGATATAGAGGGGGCGCGCCTTCGTTTCATCATAGATTCGGCCGACATACTCGCCAAGAATGCCCAGCATGATCAATATAAAGCCGTTAAATATCAGCATGATACTGACCATCGAAGGCCATCCTTTGATCGTAGAATCTGTGAATATCGCTGAAGCAATGACACTAAGCATATAGATGAAACCGCCGATGGATAGAATAGCTCCTACGTAACCTGCAAGCTTGAGCGGTTTGTATGAGAATGAGGTAATGCCGTCCAAACTCAGCTTCAACATGCGTTTCAGCGGGTATTTTGTCTCCCCTGCCAAACGCTCATCCCGTTCATACTCAATGGCCGTCTGACGGAACCCCACCCAACTGACCAGTCCGCGAACAAATCGATTTTTTTCCGGAAGACGTTTCATCTCATCACACACCTTGCGATCAATCAGTCGGAAATCCCCCGTATCCACTGGAATATCCGTATCCGTCGACGCACGCAGTACGCGGTAGAACATGCTTGCTGACCATTTCTTGAAGCGTGTCTCACCGCTTCGTCGGGTTCGACGGGCATAGACAACCTCATAGCCCTCTTTCCACTTGGCGATCATGTCCAATATCAGCTCGGGAGGGTCCTGAAGATCCGCATCAATAATGACGACGGCATCGCCTGCTGCATAATCCATCCCTGCCGTAATTGCGATCTGGTGACCGAAGTTGCGTGCGAAATCTATCAGCTTCACACTTTCGTCCCAACGGGCGTAGTCACGGATCATCTGTGCACTTTGGTCCACGCTACCGTCGTTGACAAAAAGAAGTTCGTAACTCTCTCCTGTACTGCCCATGACTTTTTTCAGACGCCGATAGGTCTCCTCAATCACCGCTTCTTCGTTATACATCGGAATGATAATGCTGTAACGGCACTTTTGAGCCATGTTCGTTCCCTCCTTTAACCATTCGATCAAGTTTATAATTTCACTTCATATAGAGTGGTTTGACCGCCGAAACCTGAACCGCTGTCCGTACCCGTCTTCCACTCTGACGTTGGAATTTCGGTACCATGCTCCTTGATCCAGTCGCCGATATCAGAACTGCCACCTCGGCCGCCCATGCCACCTACCATGAAGTATTTCACTTGCCCACTCTTCACGAGTTGTTCCAATTTTTCCGTGCTATACACCGGATCTGAACCCGAGAACCCGCCAAGCGTAATGACTGCTTCATTTTCATCGATGATATATGGAGCTGCCTGGTTATAGTCCGTCGTTGCAAAGAGATAGGTTTCACCTGTGTTATGCTCTCTCAGATAATTCAGTGTTGTGGTGTCCACTTCTTCGTTGCGGTTTCCCGCACCACCTCGGCCACCTGTCGTCGGCATGCCTCCTCCGCCATTCATGTTTCCGCCTGAATTCGGAATTGTTCCCATGCCCGCATTGTTAGGGTCAGCTTCATCGGACGATGGGAAAGCCTGATCGGTGTCGGTGTCATTTGATGTATTCGGCTGAGCCATACCCATTCCGCCACCATTGCGATCACCTTGTCTATCTCCCATTGCCATGCCCATTCCGCCAAACATCCCATTGGAACCTGTCGGCCCGGCCGCCGGAATCATGCTGTTGCCTCCATACGTAATAGGGGTAAATGCCCAATAGGTTGGTCCAATCAGCATGACCATGAAGCCTGCGATAATCAAACCCTGTTTCCATGGATGTGAACGATTAAGCATCACAATCAGGATAACCGTGATCAGAATGCCTGCAATTAACTCACCTATGGACCAACCTGCTCCGATAGTTTCGTTATACACCTGCATGATATACCAGCCGAAGATGGTCGTAAGCAGTACGGATAACGGAAGCAGCCAGGCTTGCCAGCCATTGCGTTCACGATATGCCGACCACATGGCTGCAAACCCTGCTCCGGTTAATGCCGCTACCGGAGGTGCGAGCATAATCAGATAATATTGATGAAAGAAACCAGCCACACTGAAGAATGCAGCTACCGGAAGCAGCCAGGCCAGCCAGAACAGGGCTTCCTTATGCTTATCGGTTATATTTCTCCGTCTTAACCCGGCAAATATGGCGATGCAGCCAAGTAATACAATAGGCAAAAACCAACTGGCCTGACCGGACAGTTCGGTCTGGAATAACCGCAGAGGACCTTTCTCCCCGGTACCAAACATGCCACCCATGCCTCCGCCGCCATTACCACCTCCAAAATTTCTTCCATTAGGCATCTCGCCACCGTTTGGCATCTGACCGCCTGGGAAAGTCATTCCGTTCATGCCACCCATTTCACCATTCCCCGGTGCATTGCCTGTTGGAGCCGAGCCGCTGCCCGATTGACCGGATGCTGAGGTCTGGGAAGCTGCGTTGCCACGGGCCTTGCCTTCATCAGAGGCGTTTGGCATGCCTGCATTCGCTGATCTGTTCTGTTGTCCCGTGAGACGGGATAAGCCGTTATATCCAAAAGCCAGCTCCAGCACCGAATTGGTTTCACTGCTGCCGATATAAGGCCGTTCATCTGTCGGTATAGAATCCACGGTGACTGCCCAGGATAAGGAAACAACTGCCAGCACCGCCGTACTTCCGATCAGCAGAATGATTTTTCTTCTCCACTTTGCGTTGAATGCAAGCAGATAGAACAAGTAGAAAGCCGGAAGAATCATGTAGGCTTGCAGCATTTTCATATTAAAAGCAAGTCCGATGAGTGCAAAGGCAACCAGAATACGCCACGTACTGCCTTGCTTGCTTCCCTTGAACAAAAACCATGAACCCAGCAGCAACGTGAATACCAGCATGCTATCAATATTGTTGGTACGGCTGACCGCTGCCACGACAGGAACAGTCGCCATCGCAAGTGCCGAGATTCGCGCCGCGGCAAGACCAAATGTAGGCTTGACCATGAAATATATCAGCAGCACCGAACCGATCCCCGCTAACGCTTGCGGTAAAATAACACTCCATCCATGCAATCCAAAAACGTAAGCAAAAGCGGTTTGAATCCAGAAGACAACCGGTGGTTTGTCTACGGTTACCGAACCAGCCGAGTCGAGCGATGCATAGAAAAAGTTATGGAAATTCCTCAGCATGCTCCCGACGGCGGTCGTATAATAGGAATTGGCATATTGGTCGTTCCAGATGCCATACCCGTTCAGAAATGCCGCCAGTAAAACAATCGGCAGAAGGACAAGGTCAATCCTTCGTTTGGCGTTATTCAATCTCAATCACTCCTTCAAGTTCTTCATATCAACTATTGTGACAGGCCAAAGTAAAACTGGGATGAGTGCCCGCTGAATGTTGCCTGAGGATAACTTGCAAACTTTTCAGCTAATTTTCAGTTTGGCGAGCGATAATACAGCATATAGACCTCTAGAATTGAGGGTATGTAATCGATGGATTTAACGGGAGGGAACGCCTGCTTATGAAGCTAAGTACTGGCATTAAAATACTATTGGCCGATGATGAACCACATATTTTGCAATTTCTGGAGCTTGGACTAAGCAACGAAGGCTTTGATGTACGTACAGCCCCGGATGGAGCTGCTGCGCTTGAATTGGCACTCGACTTTCGTCCACATATGGCCATTCTGGATGTCATGATGCCCGAGATGGATGGGTTTGAAGTTGTTGAGCGTCTGCGCAAGAGCGGAGCTCAGGTCGGAGTGATCATGCTGACAGCCAAAGATGAAGTTGAAAATCGGGTAAAAGGCCTATGGCTTGGTGCTGACGATTATATGATTAAGCCTTTTGCGTTCGATGAACTGCTTGCACGGATTCAGGCAAGGCTTCGAAATCAGTTTCCTTTATTAATAGGGGCAGTGACTCATGGTCCATTCCGAATTGATGATCAACGCAAAGAGATTACCTATCACGATCAGATTCTGGAGTTATCTCCAACCGAATATGAACTATTAAAATTCATCGTGCTCAATCATGGTATTGTCCTGAGTAAAGCGACCATTCTGAACCGCGTGTGGGGATACGATTTTGGTGGAGAAGAGAATATTGTGGAGGTGTACGTCCGCTCCTTGCGTGACAAACTGGGGGATAAAGAGCATAAACTCATTCGTACACTTCGAGGTGTCGGATACAGGGTGGATCTCTGATGGTCTCTTTATTAAAGAAGGACAAACATCTTTGGACATGGCTGCATCAATGGATATCGCCACGTTCGCTTCGCTCTCAATTACTCGCACGCTCCCTGTTCATTATGGCAGCTCTGTTATTATTAATTGGCATTCTTCAATTCTGGATTATGGAAAGTTTTCTGTATCGCAACCAGGCGAAAACCATGGAAGAGCAGCTCATGTCCATGCCTCCTGTGTGGCTCGGATCGTCTTCACGAAGTGGTGCGACAAGCAATCCTTTTGGTGGGCAATCTGGATCAGATCCAAGAGGATCAGGCAATCGTTTCTTATACATTCCCGATCGTTCACTCGCCTTATTCGATAATCAAAGTGGCTTCGAGGATATTTTTGGTGAAGACGGTCTGACCGCTCCTCGCTTGACATCCGTTGAATATCAGAACATCACAGATCGGATCAACGATAAACAACATGTTCCGTACCGGATTGTAACGGATAATCAAGGCAATGAGCAGTTAATCGTCTTCTCTTCGCCTGGACCACGTAATCGCGGCTTACCCATGGTGCAGATGGGCACTGCTACGAAACCGCTAAAAGACCTGATCGTAAAACAGCTTCTGATCTTCTTGATGTTATCTCTGCTGGCTATGGTGGCCGGACTCGTTCTATACGCTAAAGCACTTCGCCGGACACTGATTCCCTTGTCCAGTATGGTAGATACTGTGCAACGAATTGATGCAGGCAGCCTGGCCGAACGACTTCCTTCTGTCCAGGGACAACAGGAAGTGGATCAGCTGGCGCTTTCATTTAACGGTATGCTTGAGAGACTTGAAGACTCGTTTGAAGCAGAGCGGGAATCGAAGGAGCAGATGCAGCGTTTTTTGTCCGATGCTTCCCATGAATTGCGTACCCCTCTTACCTCCATTCACGGATTCATTGAGGTGCTCAAACGCGGCGCAGCCTCCAACAGCGAGCAATTATATAGTGCTTTGAACAGCATGTATGGTGAATCGATGCGGATTAACAAACTTGTAGAGGATCTGCTGATGCTGACCAAGCTGGATCAGGCGCCTCAGCAGGAGCAGGAAGTCATTCAACTCGACAGTCTGCTGCTCGAAATGCAGCCACAGCTGATCATGATGGCTCAGGAAAGACAGGTTCATCTCGACCTGACCGCTGAAGTTCATGTAATGGCCGATGCTCACAAATTGAAACAGGTTGTACTTAATCTGTTCCACAATGCAGTACAGCACACCGATTCAGATCGGGGAGCCATCAGCATGACGTTATATGCCGCTCAGCATAAAGCCGAGTTAACTGTCAAAGATAACGGCTCCGGGATTGAACCGGAACATCTCCCTCATATCTTTGAACGCTTCTATCGCACAAGCTCTTCCCGTTCAAGAAAACAAGGGGGCGCGGGTCTAGGCCTTGCCATTACACTTTCGATTGTGGAATCGTATGGCGGGAAAATTACAGTACGCAGCCAAATAGGTGCAGGAACGGAATTTACGATTTTGCTGCCATTGGTCAAGAGTGAATCCTAAGCTGAACGAAAGCGTGAGATGCGGATTTTCGTTTATTGCGGCTCTTATCATATGACAAATACCCGTATCATTTCTACAGAGAAATGATATGGGTATTTGTTTAGTATCGAATTGGTGGATAGGTGGATTTGTATGTAGTGGCATCTGTATCGCTAATTATCATTGGTCTGCGAGCCATCCGTCAATTTCAGCAATCCATTGATGCTGTTCATCCGCAAGTAATGTTTCCCATCCCAGCTCAGCAGCAGGCTTCAAATTTTTAGCCTGATCATCCACATATATAATAGGTGCATCCTTGGCTAAATGAGATTGTACAAGTTCATATATTTCTGTATTTGGCTTGCAATATCCCACCTGATTGGATATCGTTATGCTCTTGCAATATGGTTGGATCAACGGCAAAATCGGTTGAATCCATTCTTGACAATGATTGCTCAAGAGATGAAGTTCTGCCTGCTTGCTCCATCGTTCAAGACGATGCATGGCAGGTAGCAACTCTGTTGTTTTTTCAAGTAATTCATATGCATACATCTTTTCCATATTGGGATATTGTGTTTGCATCCAGATCCAGAACTGTTCCTCTGTCATCCTTCCTGTCCACAAGTCCTTGCGTATACCACTTAATTGCTCGATTAATACAGGAAAAGGAGTACCTGCATAGCTAGCAAGCTCCTGCCAGAATGAGGAGGAAAGATTGGTGATCAGCACACCGGCCAGATCTAAAACAAGCTGAGGTTTGGAATCTATGGTATCACTCCTGTGCAGTCTTCTTGAGCCAATTACAGTAGGGTTATTGTTGGTGCTTCAACAATTGGTAATGGTTGTACGGTTCATTTTCGATTTCAATCATATTCAGATATTCAAAATTGCATTTCTGTATTACCTTGTTGGATGCCTGATTCGTTAATAAAGCAATGGCATTCAATACTTCAACGTTTGTATTTTCAAATAAATACTGTGTTATTCCTTTTACTGCCTGCGTTGTATAGCCACGGTTCCGGAAGTGTTTCGAAATGCCGTACATAATCTCCCGATTGGGCGCTGGCAGTTCATCCTTGATCCCCGAACAGCACCATCCAATAAACTCATCATTTTCTTTGAGCACGATAGCCAACCGTAAACAGAGGTCTCCGATGTCTCCTCCCGCCAAAACAGCTTGTTTAAAATTCCGATTCTCAGGGATTTCGTATTGAGTCAGCCAAAGTACTCTCTCTTCAACCGCAGCATTCCATCCTGGCAAAAATTCGTATACCTCAGGTTGCCAGGTGATTTCCTGCAATTTCTCCAAATCCTCAAGTCGATACTCGCGCAAATATATATCTTTGCAATCAATGATTAATTCATCACTTTGGTTGGTTTGTTTCATAAAGCCTCCTGGTGTACATCTTATCTACCTTGTTGCGTTTCACTTTAAAGCTCGATAACCAAAAATCAATTCAAATTATAAGCTCTTATTACGTTGTTCTCTTCATCAAGAGCATACACATTCGTGAACGTTGTCATTAACATCATTTTGTCTTCACTCTGGTAAGCTTCCGGCATTTTCATGATAAACGTATTATTACTTGACTCAACCTCCTGAGTCTCACCGTTTGTGTATTCAATCTTAAACTTGTGTACAGGCATATTGGAATATAAAGCGCCCCATATAAAATTTCCTTTGTTGTTCTTCGGTTCCGCTTGTACCAAAAAGGCGGGCCCCACATCTGAACTCGCTGTCCAACCTGATTCACTATCGGTATCATAGTGATATCTCCCATTCTTATGTTCATAAGCAGCGAAAACATATTGTGTTTGGTCCAGTGACAAAACCAGTTCATTTTGCTGATCTACATTAACCACTTGAAGAGGGTATTTCCAAGTAGACTGAACAGCCTTCTCTAACGTTTTATATCCAAAAATATCATTCCAGAAGAATGCAGTAACACTAACCAATACACATACAACAACGCACGAACTTATCCATAACAGCTTCCTCATATTTCACCCCTTGCACATTGTCAGTTACCGAACTAACATTGGCAGATCATAAACATCGGGCCGCTCTGATTTAAAATGGGACTCACACGAGTCCTTCCTTATCAATAAACTCGTCTTTGGTTAATCCGAACAGGATCAGATCCTGATATTTCCCATCGGTATAAATCACCTGACGACGCACGCCCTCCTGCACACATCCAAGCTTTCTCATCATGGCTGCAGAAGGTTCATTGCCTTCCAGAACATAATCATTGAATTTATTAAGCCTGCGCTCGAAAAAGGCATATTTGAGCAAAATACGAATGGCTCTCGTCCCGTATCCTTTTCCGCGATGGTCCCTGTCAATTTGAATTCCAATGCTAAAGGTACCATTCCGCTCATCAATGCTGTTCAGGTTCACTCCCCCAACATTCTCACCATCCATATTCTCAATCGTGAACATGATTCGTCCTCTGTCTAAAGAGAACTCGGAGAAGGCTTCCGTAAATTTCTTCGCATCAGCATTCGTAGGTGGCAGTTCTACTGCACATTCCAGTAAACGACGAGCGGGTGAATCAAACCGGTTATAATAATGATCCTCCCAATCTTCCTCACGCAAAGCACGTAATCTGACCTTATCATCCTGCCAAAAATAATTGCTATAGTTAATCTCTCTCATTCTGATACCCCCCAATTTATAAGTATGTCTTCAAACCTACTGAACGCCGAAATGGAACTGAGCATGCTCGGTAGCAGAAGGTGGAGCGAGCGCTAACAAATCTGAGACGTCTTATTCATGGATTTGAGGTGAACGCAGAAATCTAAGGAACCTGAGGCGCGCTATATTAGAATAAACAGACGTTTGTAGCGTTTTTATCAGAGATTTCTGCAAATAGCGTCTCTGAAGTTCCTTACTTTTTTAAAAGAGGACTTGAAGGCGAAATAAGACGTCCTGAGTTCCTTAGAAATTCTTCTACCCACTCGCCACAATAAGCCGACTTGGAAGATACTCTCCATCATCGGTAATCTTTCCTGAATTGAAAGACGCACCTAGTTTCCCGCTTTCCAAATTCATCTTCTTTGTTCCTCAAATCAACTTCATCCCACAAATGACCGCATATACTGAATATAGTCCTGATCCATGGTTATCTCCTTATATTGTTAGAAATGATATACCACAAACATTCCTTATACGAAGTACACCTATGATAACCCATATTGTGGAATTTGAGGAGAATTGTTTTCATAAGCGATACAACTAAAAATAGCCCCCGGACAGGAGGAACCTGCCGAAGGCTATCATCTATTTTATATAGTACGTGATTACAAATCTTCTTCTTCCGGGTATTGAGGCTTGGTTACATTATCGGGGACCGTTTCATCGTAGACATCCTGGCCGGGGTAATCCCGAACCTCCCCTTCGTGCAGCTCATGATTTTCATAATCGAAACGGTGCGCGGTCCTTTGATCCACTCGCCACGGCGAGCTTTTGCCAAGAGATTCAGACATTAGAGATGAGCCGTAAGGACCTTCAGGGAACTCTTCGAGTGTGATATCATTTCGCTGCGACTCCACCGTGGACACATCGGTATATTCTTGCCTTTCTTCTTGCAGAAATTTATCCTTCATCGTTCGTCCCTCCATATCTGCTTCGTGGTGATCAAAGCATGTTTATTTTGAACGGAAATGAAAGGATTTATGCATGATGCATGGCAAACAATGCGTTTCAGTCTCTGATCCAGATATAAAATACAAAAACAATAAGTCCAATCATGCAAATCCATGTATCTCGTTTGGTCCATACCAATAAGGAGGAGCGTGCTCCGAGCAAGGAATTCTCCCTAACTTTCCGCATTTCCATCGCAATCGTCATATCTTCTGCACGCTGAAACAGCGCCATTAGCAAGGGAATGACCATTGGACCAAGATCACGTATACGTACCGTATTCGGTCTTAATGCAGCTTTGCCGCGTGCCCGGACGATTAGCGAGAATCGCTGCCATTCACTCCAGATCATCGGGATAAAACGAAAGATTAAGGACACGGCGAGTGCAAACGACGACACGGGCAGTTTAATTTTTTTGCCAACACCAAGCACCCAATTCAGTCCCTCAACCATGCGCCCATATGGCGTAGTCAGTGAAAACCAAAGGCTTGCCAACGTAACGATAAACAAACGGTATACATTCAGTAACGTCGCCTCCGCCTGCATCAGGGAAAATCCAAACTGTAGGCCGCCACCTTCTGTAGAAAGAGTCGTGCCCGACAACGCGGTAGATACGAGAAAGAACAGTACGAGCGGCTTCATTAATTTCAAGCATCCCATCAGAGCCTGCCGTGGCAACACAACAAGCGCCAAGATGACCGGCACCAACGTAAGAGAGAGACCTAACCAGTGGCGCTGAAGCATCGCAGCGGTCACGAGCAAAATGTATAAAACCCATTTCAGACGCGGGTCCATGGCACCGTACAATCCTCTGCTTGATCCTGATTCAGCGTGGGCGTATATGGACTCCTGTGTGCCTTCTCCTCCCGAAGTGTCGGAGCTTGAAAAGGCAAGCTTTGCTTCATCTACTCTGAATTCTACTCTGAATGGTTCCTCATTACCAATAACATTAACCTTCTGCTCTAAAGGCTCATTGACGAACTGAACAATAGCTTCAGCCATTTCCTCCGGGGTCAACACAGTAGAAGGAAAATGAATGCCCGACGCCGCAAATTGTTGTGCCAGTTGCATGGATGGTGGCAGCCCAATTCCCGCAAGTTCCAGCAGATCTGGTCTTGTATGAAGTTCTCGTGGCGTGAGATCAGCAACCAGACGCCCATCCTTCAACAAAAGAACCCGATCCGCATGTGGTAAAAATGAGTCCAGGTCGTGTGTAGCCACAATGGCTCCCTCACCTGCAGTTCGATGCTGATTCAATACATCCAGCAGCATGATCACACTTTGTGCTTCCAATCCGGCGCTGGGTTCATCAAGCAATAGCCATGAAGGCTGCGTAGCAGTTCCCAGGGCAAGCCCCAGTCTTCTCCGTTCTCCCCCACTTAGTGCAAAAGGTGATCTGTCCGAATGGAACCGTTCTTCTTCTCCCTGACCCGCTGGGGAGTCCCAGTGCTCCAGTGCTTCGGAAATCTGCTTTTTCTTTTGCTCATCCGGTAGCCGATATGGACGCAGGGAATAAGCAAATTCTCGACCAATGCTTCGGGCGAACAACTGTTGCTCCGGGAATTGAAAGACCAAGCCCATTTGCAGCAAAATGGACTGCGGCACTTTACCGTTCTGCCAGAAAAACTCTCCATCCAGCTTGAGGCTGCCCACATCTGGAGGCTTTAGACCGGCGATTGTTTGCAGCAGTGTTGTTTTGCCTGATCCTGTGCAGCCTAACAATAAAGTGACTTCGCCACGTTTCAGTTGGACTGTGATATCTTGAAGCAGCGCTCTTTTGTCAGGTTGTGACGAAGCTACACCTACATGTTCTAATTCGATTGCCAAAGGGCTACCTCCTTAACCAACTGCTCTGGTCGCAGAGGTGTCGCATGATGGAGCAGACCTTTCCGTTTCAGAAGTAGAGCCGTCTGCACCGTAAAAGGTGGAGCAAGCCCCAGCTGTTCGCAGGGTGATGGTGGTTGTGCTTCTTTTCCAGCCTCAGCAGTCGTCTCTTCCTTATCTTTTCCATAGAAGAAAGCTGCAGGAGCTCCATCGTAAACACAGCGTCCCTGTTCCATGGCAATAATTCGATCGCAAAGGGTCGCTTCCTCCAAATGATGCGTAATCCAGATTACCGCCGTCCCTTGCTGGACAATAGTTTGAACTACAGCTTCCATTCGATCTCTGGCTCCTGGATCAAGCATGGCCGTAGGTTCGTCCAGAATGAGCACATCTGGCTTAGCCGCCAGCGCTACCGCGATATTAAGCAGCTGCTTCTGTCCTCCAGACAGCATCGATATTGACGCCTCTGGCGGGTGTTCAAGTCCAACCGTATGTAATGCGTGCTCTCTCCGGCGTAATTGTTCATCAGGAGATTCCAGCAGAGAGGATAAAGCAAAATGGAACTCCTCCTCAATGGTATCTCCCAGTACCTGTGCATCAGGCTGCTGGAGGACTCCACGAACAACCAGTTCTGGAGTAGCCTTTCTTTCTCCGCCGGATAACGGAGTGAATCCAATCAGTAGTCCAGCCAGCGTGCTCTTGCCACTACCATTGGCTCCCACAATACTTATCCACTCTCCCGGAGCTAATTCCAGCGTAACCCCATCCACTGCCTTACGAATACGTCCTGACTCGGAGGCATAATGAACACGGACTTGATCTAGTGTAATCAAAGGTGTAACGTCTTGCATCGCAAATTGGTCCTTTCCCTTTTGAATCTTTTGTGGTACGATCCAAATCGTTAACCACATCCGTTTGATCGGTTAACAATAAGATTACCAAAATTGAAAGGAATGTTCAAACATGAAATTATCTTTGCGAGGTATTGTATTCAGCGCACTGATGGCAGCCATACTGGTTCTTTTTGGTTACATAAGTATTCCCATTGGTTTCTCTCCTGTGCCGATTACATTGCAAACTCTTGCGGTTATGCTGGCAGGCGGACTGCTTGGTCCCTTATATGGTTTTCTAAGTGTCGCTTTAGTCGTAGTCCTGACTGCAGTTGGCTTCCCGCTTCTGCATGGCGCAGGCGGACTTGCAGTACTCCTTGGTCCTACAGGGGGATATGTCATGATGTGGCCCTTCTCCGCATTGCTTATTGGGTTATTACTCAGCAGAATCAAACTGAACGGATTCGTTGGTTATTTCCTGGCCTTTATCGTATTTGAGGTATTTGGTTCAATGTTGATTTATGTTTCGGGCGTGCCCTGGTTGGCCTATGCTTACAAAATGTCATTACCCGAAGCCATGATACAAGGGTTCTATCCCTACATTATCGGTGATCTGATCAAAGCCTTGTTCGCTGCGATCATCATCGCACCTGTGCGCATGGTCTTCCCTCCGCAACGACTGACAGGCAATATGAACTCAACGGTTGTGCGAGCAGATTCTTAGGACATCAATGGGTCGTAAATAAAACGAAACAAATGCCTCCAAAATTAATTTTTGGAGGTATTTTCTATTGCGCCAGAATGTCATGTCCATATTTTCCATGCTTCAAGTCCATATTCAACATGTTCTTCAAAAGAACTCTTGACTATAATAATTGATAATGATTATCATTATAAAAGAAAAAAGGGGATTTCATTATTATGTTGCGTCATCCAAATAAACTCCAGCTTTCATGCATCATTCTTGTGCTAACCTTGCTTCTCTCTGCTTGCGGTCAAGGGGAACAAACATCATTATCTTCTAATGGGGGGAACTCTGCTCAGCAGTCAGAAACGTCAACCGATACTGCCGGAGAATCGGCAACTCGTGTATATAAAGATGCTCTTGGCCGTGAGGTAACGATTCCATCCCATCCCCAACGTATTCTAACTACACAGTATTTACCGGAAATGCTGGCAGCAGGACTTAAACCAGCTGGGGCAGCATCACATCTGCTTAACAACTATGTCTCGATTAAAGATCAATTGGAAGGGATCGAAGATATCGGGGTATCCAATAAGCTGAATTTGGAAAAGGCACTCGAACTGCAGCCGGACCTCATCATTGCAGCAGAGTGGAATGAGGACCAATTGGAACAATTGTCCAAGATTGCCCCTACGGTTGTTGTCCAATGGGAAGGTGTCGATGCATTCCAACACTTCGAGTCAGTGGCTGACGTAATTGGCAGAAGCGAACAAGCAGAGGAATGGGTTCAGGCATTCAATCAGAAATCCGAAGAGGCACGCACCAAGCTTTCTTCCTTCGTTTCACCAGATGAGACATTCGGCGTAGTGGTTATTGGCGGATTTGAAAAAGGTCAACTCAGAGTATACGGGAACGCTAATGTAGGATATACCTTATATGACGTGCTGAAGTTCAACATGACAGATACCGTCAAAGAGGAATGGGCCAAAGGGGATCATGAACTCGGCATCAACATCTCTCTTGAGAAGCTGCCAGAATATGCCTCAGCAGATCGACTGTTTGTGGTCAGATTCGATAATGATCCTGATTTCCTCAAAGAAGTGGATGATAGCAAGTTGTGGCACTCACTGCCTGCCGTCAAAAATAATAAAGTTTACGTGGTTGATGAGAGCCTATGGTTCTCTTACGACGTGATGTCTCTCAATGCTCAATTGGATGATGCAGTTCAATTACTTACCAAATAAAAAATATTCATCACATCATATACATTAGAGAAGTTCTTCAGCGATCCTGCCTGATGAGCTTCTTTTCAGCTTTTGAGGAGGGTTACCATGATTTCGCTGGTCTATATACATACAGGTACATACTGCGATGCGATATCCGGTTCGTCAACAAAATCAATACAACGTCATACGTTGATGATCATCACCGAAGGGCGCGGCAACGTCCATTGCATGGATAAACTAACTGAGGTTTTAGCAGGAAGCTGTTTTCTATTTCATCCCGGAATGGAAGTGCAGCTTGAGAACCACTCTGATCTTCCTCTGCAAGTATACTGGATTGAATTCGAACCTCTACCCGTGTCTGTTCAGGGTACGCCTCGCACAGCTGTATTAGCGCAAGGTCAAGTATACCCAGAGCATGTTTCCCGCATGATTCAATTGGTTCACTTGCTGCACCCCGTGGAGGATCTTTGCGACGAGAAAGAAAACTACAGCAAACATGTACTGTTTCAGGAATTGATTTTACTCGTCATGAAAGCAGACACGGTGGATAAAGAATATCGCAGCATACAGGCTGTAGATACACTCCTTAAACGGTTGGAACAATCCGTTACACTTGACTATACTTTGGATCAACTTGCCGCAGAGACCGGGCTATCCTCACGCCATTTTTCGCGTCTTTTTCGTGAGCATACCGGACAGAGCCCTATCCAATATTTGAATGCCTTACGAATGAATCGTGCCAAAAAACGTCTGCTGGAATCAAATGATTCGATTCAGGAAATTGCAGGACATATCGGGTTCCGTGATCCTTTTCATTTCAGTCGCAGCTTCAAGCAGCACACCGGTGTATCGCCGCGTTTATATATTCATCTAAGAAAGCACACGATGCGTGTTGCCTCGTTTCAGTTCCTGGGTGAGCTGCTGGCGCTCGGCATAACACCTATTGGCGCGCCTTACCAATTGCTGGAATGCCGTTATTACCAGGGTCATGTGCGAGGTGTTCCTTCGATTGGGAATTCTGTGGTAACACCATATATGGATAAGATATCGGAATTGAAACCCGATCTCATCGTGACTTTTAACGGGCATCATTATGCGGAATATTCCAAGATTGCTCCTACACTGGATGTTCCCTGGTCCCTGCCTTTCTTTGAGCGCTTTCGTCTAATTGCGGATTTGACTGGAAGAACGCCTGTGGCAGAAGCCTGGTTGGAGAGCTATATGAACAAGATTAGGGAAACCAAAGGACTCTTGTCTCCTCTTCATGATGATGACCAAACGGTCTCATTCTTCTGGATGAGAGGGCTCCCTGCTACCTTCCAGGTTTACTACGACGTAGGTGTGTTATATCGTGATTTGCAATTAAAACCTCCTGCTCCGGTGCTGGCAGCCCAGCAAAACAAATCTCATCCGTTCAAAGAAGATATTCCACTAGATCAATTGCATAAATATGCGGGTGATCATCTCTTTATCGTTGTGTCCGGCGATCCGGAATCCATCCGACAGTTTGAACAGCTTGAACGCAGCATGTATTGGCAGCAACTTCCGGCAGTACAAAAGGGGCAGGTTTACCGTATGACGGAAGACTGGCTTCGGGAAGATCCAATCTCCATGATGGGGCAGGTTCAGGACCTGGTGAATTTGATTGGGTAACAGTGAAAAAGCCGCATCCACGTAAACAGAAAACATTCTGTTACACGTCGGACACGGCTTTTAGTTCAGTACTACTCTTATTCCTGTCCCTTTCCACCATACAGGGTAAGTAAAGGCTCTTGAACCCGAACTTGTCCCGTAGTCAAAGGAACCACTTCCTCATAGTTTGCAGAATTCGTTACAATAATAGGGGTTACCGTATGATAACCAGCGGCCTTGATTGCAGCGATATCGAATTCCAGCAGCAAATCCCCTGCTTTAACCCGATCACCTTCCTGAATATGTGATGTAAAGTGCTGACCATCGAGCTTGACGGTATCCACCCCGACATGAACCAAAATCTCCGCACCTGTATCCGATACAACAGCCAGGGCATGTTTCTTTTTGAAAGCCACAGTAATAGTACCGTCAAAAGGAGCAACGACTCGGCCAACTGCCGGCTCAATCGCAACGCCTTTACCCATCGCGCCGGATGAAAATGCCGGATCTGGTACCTCAGTCAGTTCAACAATAGTCCCCTCAATCGGGCTAAGAACTTCTTGATCCACGGATTCCGCCGTTCTTTCTGATGGATTGGTAGATTCCGTGCTTTTTTCTTGTTCTTCCTCATCAACCGGATCTTTGAATCCCATAATGTACGTCAATGCAGCCGAAACAACAAAGGATACGCAGATCCCAAGAATCAGTCCAGGGAAGCCCTCTCCACCTGGTCCATAGAAGATCGGCAAAGTCAGTAGCCCTGGAGCGCCCGAAGCGAATGCCTGCGTACCTGCCTGACCAATAATGGCCCCACCAACAGCACCCCCGATCACTCCTGCGATGAATGGGCGTTTGAGTGGCAGAGTGACACCATATATGGCCGGCTCGGTAATCCCGAACAAGGCTGTCAATGTCGATGAACCCGCCAGCGTTTTCAGCTTTTTATTTTTGGTTTTCAGCATAACGCCGAATGCAGCTCCGGTCTGCGCGAAGATGGAAGCTGTCGCAGCCGGTTTGACGCCATCACGTCCATATACAGCAACATTGTTGATAAATACGGGTATGAGTCCCCAGTGAACCCCGAAAATAACGAGCAACTGCCAGCTTGCACCCATAACGGCTCCTGCCAATAACGGACTGAATCCGAATGCGGCAACGAGTCCTGATGCAATGGCATTACCTACATATACTCCAAATGGACCAAATACGAGCAGGGTAAGAGGTACCATAATGACAAGCAAAAATAATGGAGTGACAAAATTTTTCACACTTTCGTGAAGAACTTTATTGAAAAATTTCTCCAATTTGCTCATGACGATGACTGCCAGAATAATAGGGATAACGGTAGATGAATAATTCATCAAAATGACAGGGATGCCGAAGAAATCGGTTGGCGTTCCCTCCGCCTTGAGCGTGACGATGGAAGGATAGATTAATGCGCCAGCAATGGTCATCGCCACAAACATGTTACCCTGGAATTTGCGAGCGGTTGTAACCGCTAACAGCAAAGGTAAGAAATAAAACAGACTGTCTGCTGCTGCAAATAAGATTTTATACGTGGTTTCCGTCGTTTCCAGCCAGCCGACATTGCTTGCAATGAGCAGCAGCCCTTTCAAGATACCGGCTCCCGCCATAACCCCTAGCAGCGGTGCAAAAATACTGGAAATCACGTCGATAATGCCGCCAATGCCTTTCGCGGACTTCTTCGGCTTTTCCTTTTCGGAAGAATCATTCAAAATGTTGCTGATCTGACCAATGGCGCTGTAAACCTCAGGCACCTTATTGCCAACGACCACTTGGAACTGACCCCCATTTTCCTTAACTGCGATGATCCCTTCTGTCTTTTCCAGCTTGGCTTTGTCTGCCTTGGCGTCATCTTTCAATACAAACCGCAAACGTGTTGCGCAATGTACCAGTGATACCACATTTTTTTCGCCGCCGACCAGTTCGACGATCTCTTTTGCGAGTTTTTCCTGACTCATGATGTGCACCCCCATATTTACTAAAACAGGCACCTTACCGATTTTTTTGCACGCAAAAAACCTAAGCCTTGAGTAAGGTTTGGACACATTGGTCCTGCCTTCTCATGACTTAGGTTTTGCCTGCATAACCAGTAACAATCCCAGTTAAATCGTATTCAATTCCTGTTAATCTCATATTATTATAATTTAAACAAATTTGTCAACATTTTAATTATTATCGATTAACGACCCGTTCAATGTGGACGGTCAGATACAATTTCTCTTCGTTGGTAAGCTGATGGTTATATTCCTTGTTGACGAACATTTCGATTTTCTCCGTACATGCCGCCGCTTCCGGGTGCTTCTCTTTTATCATGTCGTAAAAGTGGTCATAATTATTGTCATAATGCGTGCCGCTTAATACCCTCTGGGAGAAGAACTTCAGATGCGTAATGAAGCGAAAATAACTGAGAGACTCCTCGTCGAATTCCATCTTGAAGTGATATTTCGCTATATTAATAATCTGCTGAATAAACTTCGTGATGTTCATCGTTGTAATAACTTCTTCATTCATCTCCGCGTTGACAATATGCAGGGCAATATACGCTGCTTCATCCGGAGGAAGCTCGATATGAAGTCTAGACTTGATCTGCTCCAGCGTTTTCAGACCTAGTCCGAACTCAGCCTTGTATAGCTGTTTGATTTCCCACATCAGTGCATTCTTGATCTCTACCCCTTCACGATATCGTTCAATCGCAAAGTTAATATGATCCGTCAGGGAAACATAAATATTTTCATTCAAGTTACGGCCCAGATTCTCTCTGGCGTAGGTAATAATTTCTTCCACAATTTCGATTAGTTCCATGGGCACTTCACGCAGAAGCATTTTGAAATTGTCGGATGTCTGCTTGTTTTTAAGCGCAAAAACTTTCTGGATGCGGGTCTCGTCTACTTTATCCCCCGGCTTCTTCTTAAAGGCAATCCCACGCCCCATCACGACAAGCTCTGCTCCATCCGCCTGATAGATGCTAATGACGTTATTGTTGATAACCTTTGCTATTTTCACTTCAATCCCCCCGTCACGATCCACTCTCTTGGCAGTCATATATCGCCTTTTGGGCATACAAAAAAAACCTGAAGCATCACAAAATAAACAAGACAAGTACGTCTGTTTTTTTGGTGCTTAGGTTTTGCCTACTTCAAGTAGTAACAATCCCAAAAACGATATAATTGCGTCAAGTATAGCGCGATGAGACACAGATGTCAACGCTTTCAGCAAGGGAACAATCGGAAGTCCCATGAAGAGTGGTCCTTCCGATATGATCATGGAGAATGGCCCTGATTTTGCCCTGCTTATTCCTGTTCTAAATTGCTGCCATCAGATTCAATTACATTTTTGTACCAATGGAAACTCTTCTTCTTGATCCGCTTCAATTCACCCTTGCCTTCATTGTCACGGTCCACATAGATATAACCATAGCGTTTTCTCATCTCTCCTGAAGAAGCGCTGACAATATCGATTGGCCCCCAGCTTGTATAACCAATGATATCTACACCATCCTGAATAGCTTCACCCATCTCAGCAACATGGCGTTTCAGATAATCAATCCGGTACGCATCATCAACCTCACCTTCAGGGGTAACCACGTCATTGGCGCCAAAACCATTCTCTACAACAAACAGCGGTTTTTGATAGCGGTCATGCAGTTGATTGGCTGTAATGCGGATGCCTTTGGGATCAATTGTCCAGCCCCATTCCGATTTTGCCAAATACGGATTCGCTACAGAACCAAATACATTGCCGCTCGTCATGTTTTTGACGACTTCCGGATCCGTGGAAGTTGTACGACTTGAATAATAACTAAATCCAATATAATCAACAGTATGGTTTTTCAGAATTTCCGCATCACCTGGCTGCATGCTAATATTGAGTCCATGATCCTTGAAGAAACGTTTGGCATAACCCGGGTACTCCCCACGCGACTGAACATCAATGAAGAAGTAGGACTCCCTGTCTTTCTCCATGCCCTGGAACACATCTTCCGGATTGCAGGTATAAGGATAAAAGCTTCCTGCCGCAAGCATACAACCGATCATTGCGCCCGGGATGATCTCGTGACAGGCTTTAACCGCCAGTGCACTTGCCACCAATTGATGGTGTGCTGCCTGATATTGAATCTCTTTTACATGATCACCGTCTTTAAAGACCAAACCCGCACCAAGGAATGGCAGATGCAGAAGCATGTTAATTTCGTTGAACGTCATCCAGTATTTCACCTTGTCTTTGTAACGGCTGAATACGGTTTTTGCGTAGGTTTCAAACAGACTCACCAACTCACGGCTTCTCCAACTGCCATATTTCTCAATCAGATTGACCGGTACATCGAAGTGAGCAAGCGTAACCACAGGCTCGATACCATGCTTCAACAGTTCATCGAATAATCGATCATAAAACTGCAAACCCGCTTCATTCGGCTGTGCATCTTCTCCGGTTGGGAAAATCCGTGCCCAGGCAATCGATACACGCAGCGCTTTGAATCCCATCTCGGCAAACAGAGCGATATCCTCGGGATAACGATGATAGAAATCAATGGCTTCATGCGAAGGATAAAACTCGGTTTCCAGTGGGGTCAATGCAGGGACATGACCCTTCATGATGCTTCTGCGATTCTCTCCTGTCGGCAACAAGTCAACAATGCTCAGCCCTTTACCTCCTTCGAGATAAGCACCCTCTGCCTGATTGGCAGCAATGGCTCCACCCCACAAAAAGTCTTTGGGAAACTTAAAATTAGTCATGCATATTCTCCTTTCAAATATGTAATTCAGTATCCGCTCCAATCGCAAGAAACATTAGAAAGACAAAATATTCATGTTGAACTACACATCAGAAAATCTGGGGATAACAGCGATCAGAAGATTGTTCTGGCAGCGCAGTGTCCAATGTAAAATCGTTCGTTCAACATAAATACAAAAAACCCGAACCAGCTCGGATACACGTTGCAGTGTATACAAGCCAGCTCAGGTTATGCCCATATCGGTAACATTCCCAGATCACAATTATGCGGATTGGATAAAACTCTAGCAAGAATTAGGGAAACTGTCAACATCGTTAAGCCTAGATCTGCTGTAGAATGCGATCACTATAACTGATAAAAGGTAGCGCAGGTGCCGCCGAATATCATCTGCTTCTCTACCTCAGACATGCAAAAAGTATGTTTCCTGATAATTTCAAGCACTTGAGCATATGTACCAGCCACCGTGCAAACAGGCCAATCCGAGCCAAACATCACCCGATCCGGACCAAACGCTTCTAGGGCGATATTCAAATAAGGTGCAAAGTCCTCCTGTTTCCAGTTTGTCCAATCTGCTTCCGTTATCATTCCAGATAATTTGCAGTACACATTCGGTTGTTCTGACAAAGAGTATAGCGCTTCCTTCCAAGGGGAGACCGTTCCTGCCTTAATATCGGGCTTCGCCAAATGGTCAAGTACAAATCGCTGTTCAGGAAACATCTTTACTAGCTCTACAGCATAAGGGAGTTGCTCCTTGGACACAAGCAGATCGTAGGCCAGATTATATTGCTGTAGCAAAGCAATTCCGCGCTGAAAATCGTCACGCAATACAAACTGTACATCCGGTTCATCCTGTATTACATGACGCACTCCCTTCAGCCAAGGGCTTGATGCATATTTCTCAAGCTGATGTTCAGCTTCTAAAGAACACAGATCTACCCAACCCACAATACCCTTGATGAACTCATGCCGCTGCGCCATGTCTAGAAGCCATTCGGTTTCCTCCAACGATTGTCTAGCCTGTATCGCCATGCAACCCGATATTCCTGCACCGGTTAACAGACTCTCCAAATCTTCTGGAAGAAACGATCGTCGAATGACGCTCATGTGTTCCTCGATCCAACCATATTCACGAATATTATAATTCCAGAAATGCTGATGCGCATCCAGTCTCATTCGATATCCCCTCCTGAGATTTATTTAACTTCAACCACGGATGTAATGCAACGCTATTTATCCGAATGAATTTATAATAAAATAATCCATTAATCACTAATTATTACATGGATTTTGTACTAATTAAGAGGGTGTTTACTTTCAATGGATCATGATATATTTGCACTTCAGAAAACGTTTTCAATACTTAATTTGGTGGTGATTCCATTTAAATCAATACTCGGTATCGTCTATGCTGAGCTTAATTCTTCATTTTTGTAAACGCTCTATTTTAGTTCAACGAAATCATTACAAAGGAGATTATGTTAATGAACAAAAATCGCAGATCGTTCCTCTCACTCACTATCGTAACGACAATGATCCTGTCCCTGTTCTCATCCGCCATCGCTTCTGCTGCTACAGATGACTCGATTCAGGCAAGTGCGGCCGCTGCCCCAACCAATATTCAGTCCTATGTTACTGCGATGGAGCCGGGCTGGAATCTGGGCAACTCCCTTGATGCTGTTGGCGCAGACGAAACGGCCTGGGGTAACCCGCTGATTAATCAGCAACTGATTCAAAATATCGCCAATCAAGGCTACAAGAGCATTCGTATTCCAGTGACCTGGCAAGCTCATATGGGTGGAGCACCCAACTATACTATTGATACCGCTTACATGAATCGTGTTCAACAGGTTGTAAACTGGGCGCTTGATGCCAATCTGTATGTCATGATCAATATCCATCACGATTCATGGCAGTGGATCAGCTATATGGAGAATGACCATGCCAATGTTCTTGCTCGTTACAACTCCGCCTGGACTCAAATTGCAAACAAATTCAAAAACTCATCCACTAAACTGATGTTCGAAAGTGTGAATGAACCACGCTTCACTGAAGGTGGCACAACGAATACCGCTACTGCTTACGCTTTGCTGGATGAGCTCAATGTATCTTTTCATAACATCGTGAGAGCATCCGGTGGAAACAATGCAACACGTCCATTGGTTCTGCCAACGATGCATACGTCTTCCGCTCAAGCAGATCTCGATGCTTTATCCCAGACGATTGCAAAATTAAATGATCCTAATATTATCGCTACGGTTCACTACTATGGATTCTGGCCATTCAGCGTAAATATCGCAGGTTACACCAAATATAATGCTGAAGTACAGCAGGATATTACCGCTACATTTGATCGGGTATACAATGCATTTACAGCCAAAGGCATTCCGGTTATCGTCGGTGAGTATGGCTTGCTCGGCTTTGATCAGCACACGGGCGTCATTGAGCAAGGCGAGAAATTGAAATTCTTTGAATTCATTGGCCAGTACCTGCGTCAGAAACAGATGACCACCATGTTATGGGATAATGGGCAGCATTTCGGTCGTACCACCTTTACCTGGTCTGACCCAGACCTGTATAACACGATGAAAGCAAGCTGGACAGGTCGTTCCTCCACAGCTGAATCCGATCTGGTTTATCTGAAAAAAGGGGCAGCCATTCAGGATAAAACCGTAAAACTGAATCTCAATGGCAATACATTTAGTTCACTTGCGAATGGCAGCACTACTCTTGTTCAAGGTACAGATTACACAATCAGCGGTGATGTGCTGACATTAAAATCCAGTCTGTTGTCCAGACTGACCACTTCAGGCAATCTTGGGGTTAATGCCAAGCTGACCGTCAAATTCAACAAAGGCGCAAACTGGAACCTGAATATCATCAAGTATGATACGCCTAAACTGAGCAATGTAACGGGCACAACGAGCTCGTTTGCGATTCCGACTACCTTTAATGGCAATCAACTGGCCACCATGGAAGCCACATATACAAGTGGCGGAAACGCAGGTCCACAAAACTGGACTTCGTTCAAAGAATTTTCCTACACTTTCAGTCCAAATTATAGCAGCAACGTCATTGAACTGAAACAAAACTTCTTCAACGAAACAAATAATGGCGAAGTCATTCTTAAGTTCCACTTCTGGAGCGGAGACGTCATTACGTACAAAATTACAAAGAATGGTTCGAGTGTTGTCGGAATCTCTTCCTGATAGGGTTTCACAGCTCAATGTATAACACATAGGAATTCAATTGACGAACCGTTGTGGCCAGGGCAACAGACTCTGGACACAACGTTTTTCATTTATACTTGGTTCATCCTACAGGCGACAAGGAACCCGCGATCAGGTGATTCACAATAAAAATGAAACATCTCCACTCCGGCTGTGAATGACATAAGTTGCTCCCAGACCTTTATAAACAAGTTCAACATGAGGCCTGTTGCTGGAAACGACATAGAGTTGTTGCGGACACAAGCTGCGGCACAGTTCAATGTCCTGGCAGCACTGCGGCAAGCTATTTTCAAATACAAAGGCGTTTTTCACAGCAAATTCGGGCGGAAGCTGATTACGGAATGCCAATTCCTGAATGTAACGCACAGTGACTGCCCCAAGCGATTGAAATTGTTCCCCCTCTTCTTCACTGTGCACAAGCACGACAACCGCAAATCCCCTCTGGAGTAATACATTCACAAAATTTTTACCCGCCTCACCTTGTCCTGTTGATACAACCATCATTGCGTCATCCATTGCCGCCAACCTCGCCTTCACATCAGATCCTGCAAATGCCATCTGGAGTACGTTATGTGCGAATCATAGTCCTCTGTCTGCATCTCTGCAATGGAACTGCATTCGATTTCTGCACCGTTCTGATCGATTCCAGACAATTCGGGTGAGCATTTCTCGCTTAATCTCCTCTTTTCGCTATCATGCGGCATGTTACTCGATCTGTCATGAGCGGAAGAAAAAATCGGGTTAATCTAGTCCAAAATGAAGATATATCTCTTGTTAATCGCTTACATGTATGAATACCAAACCAAAAATCCGAAAATCAGGGGTATTTCCATCCCGTTTGATTTTACTTGAGCTGTGTTCAGTCGTAACATAATCCGCAGGATAACGAAAACAATAAGGTGATTTTGCCTATGGAGGTTGGAGCGTGTGATTGCAGATTGTGATGTGGAAATTCGAACGGAGATTGGTGTTGATACGCGGATTAGTTCCATCGAGATTATTCGGTACGATATGCAGAAATTACCCTTCATAGCGCAGGGACATGCAGCCTGCTACTGCGGATTGTTCAAAATCTCATGCGGGAATGTTCATGGTTTTGCCGAATTTGAATTGCCTGTAGGTTCCCATCCCTCTGATTTGGTAAAATGGGCTTCAGTATTCAGAGCTTTAAAAGGTATCGAGCTGTCGCAAGTCATGCAATTTATCCAGCAGCATCAAGAACTATGGGGAAATGAACGCATGCTGTTCCTGCAAGAAGCCGTCAGCGATTTGCTTAGCAATATCGAGAAAGCCAGCCCATTGGATGTGATGTTAAACCGGGAAGAAATTCGTTCCTTTCTGATGCAATACGCACTGACGTATTATTCTTTTTAACACCTTCCGTTAAGTAGAAAAGATACATAAAAGTGCAAAGAAACCCTGGTGATAAACAACGGGTCCCTTTGCATTTTTCGATCGGTCTTTTTCAAAACTTTACGCTTATTGCGGTTCAGTAAATTTCACCACAATTAGTGCTTCCCCATTGGCCTGAACAGGGCCTGTCATCGTTGTCATCACCTGTTCAATGCTGTCGTTCCCATTCGGAATGAGCACAGGTGTAATCAATGGCAGCCCGGCAGCCTGGATCGCTTTCATGTCAAATTCAATCAACAATTGTCCTGCGGTTACGGTATCTCCGCTATTCACATGTGCGATAAAACCTTCCCCCTTCAATCCAACGGTATTAATTCCAATATGCACAAGCATCTGAACACCTGTTTCATGTTCAAGGATTACCGCATGTTTGCTCTTATTCATCACATGAGCAATGACGCCGTCAAAAGGTGCAAACACTTTGCCCTCAGAAGGCTCGATAGCAATCCCTTCTCCCATATGCTTTTCCGAGAATGCAGGGTCAGGAACCTGCTCCAAAGCAACCGCTGTGCCTGTGATCGGTGATGCAATCTCCAGCATATCTACCTTGGTCCGATGGTTAACGGCCTGGCTGGCAGATGAGTTTGACTTTGGCGATAGAACTTCCGGCTTGCTCTCTTCTCCTGCATTGCTCGGAATTTCCTCAGCAATCGGCTGATCCTTATATCCGAAGAACCAGGTAAGTGCAAATGCAATTCCCATGGCCACCACGTTGGACAAAATGTACAAAGGCAATTGGCTGTTCAA
Source organism: Paenibacillus sp. BIC5C1 (assembly GCF_032399705.1). Taxonomy (NCBI): domain Bacteria; kingdom Bacillati; phylum Bacillota; class Bacilli; order Caryophanales; family Paenibacillaceae; genus Paenibacillus; species Paenibacillus sp. BIC5C1. The sequence continues at coordinate 2,955,134 of NZ_CP135922.1, read as the reverse complement.
ATACAGCAACGTGCCTGGAATAACCGTCACCGCCATACCTGTACCTTGCAAATGGAACAAGGATGCGATGAATCCACCCACAGCGCCTCCGACAAGACCCATGATGAACGGTTTCATGTAACGCAAGTTAACCCCGAAGATTGCAGGTTCGGTGATCCCCAGAAATGCAGAGAATGACGAAGGCAGTGCGAGTGCTTTCAGCTTTGTATTTTTGGTCTTCAACCCCACTGCCAGACAAGCCGCTCCTTGTGCAGCCATAGCACAGGTAATAATCGCGTTAAACGGATTAAAGCCCGTTTTTTCCAGCAATTGAATCTCCAGAAAGTTAAAGATGTGATGTACACCGGTAACAACAATAATTTGATGGAAGAAACCAATAATAATACCCGCAATACCAAATGGCAATCCCAATACGGCTGTCGTTCCATGCAGCACCCACTCCTCCAGAGAATGGAATACCGGACCAATTGCGAAGAGTCCCAATGTAATCATGACCGTCAGCGTAATAAAAGGGGTAAGAATTAAATCAAGCGCCTCTGGTACGCGTCTTCTCAGAACCTTCTCAAACTTCGCTCCGATCAATCCGACGAAGAACGCAGGCAGCACGGAACCCTGATACCCGACCACCGGTATGAATCCGAACATATGTAGCGGTTGTGCTGATCCATCGGCAACAGCGTATGCATTCGGCAGCGCCGGATTCACAAGCATCAGACCCAAAACGATGCCGAGAACCGGACTTCCGCCAAACACACGGAATGCAGACCAAGCTACGAGTGCAGGCAGAAATGCAAATGCCGTATCCGTCAGAATCTGAGTAAATAAGAGGAAATTGGGCGAAATGTCCTCCGGTGTTGCACCAACTAACGATAAAATTTCGTTTTGAGTGAGCAGCCCTCGCAGACCCATGAATAGTCCCGTTGCTACCAGCACAGGAATAATCGGTACAAATACGTCACCGAACGTACGTATGGCCCGTTGAAAAGCATTGCCTTCCTTTTTGCCCTGACTCTTCACGTCTTCCTTGGAAGACCCTTCGATGCCCAGCTTCTCGACCTCTTCAAATATCCGATTCACTGTTCCGGTTCCAAAAATGATCTGATACTGGCCCGAGTTGAAAAAAGCCCCTTTCACTTTGTCGATGTTCTCGACCTGCTTCTGATCGATCTTGTCTTTATCATTCACCATGATCCGAAGACGTGTTGCACAGTGTGCAAATGATGCGATATTTTCTTTGCCCCCGATGGCACGAATAACGTCCTGGGCAATCTGCTGATTATCCGACATGGTTCTTCATTCCTCTCACGTTATATCTAATAATCCCATTTTGATGCCTGAAATCCTGCCTTACCTCCACGAGCAAAGAAGCGAATCTCCACACTTTCCTTGCTTGGGAAGATACGGCTTGTGAATACCTCTTCTCCATCATTGACAAAGATCTCAACAGAAGAAGAATCCACAAAGATATGAAACTTAAGGACGTCAGCATTCAATGCGCAGCGCCGCATATTCCCGTTCTGATCCGCGAGCGTGGCGCCTGACTGCGAGCGATCCAGGGTTACTTTTTGTGCCAACCGATCATACTGCAACACGGTCTTCTCTTCTGCACTCGCCCGCAATTCAATGCCTACGACCTCTGCGTCAAAATCACGGATTTCACATTCCAGTTCATAAGCCATTCCAGTAAAATCTGTGAAAGATCGAGTCTCATGATCCAGTGTGAATTTCCTATGAGTCCCTTCAGAATCCCTGCGCTGCTTCACCATTTCAGAAACTGGCTGTTGAATTAACTTCCCCTCCCGGAGTGACAACTGCCGCGGAATCGTCAGGCAATGTGCCCATCCATTCTTATCTGTCGGATACTCCAAATCGGGAAGTCCCATCCAGCCCACCAAAATTCGTCTTCCATCCGGCGCCTGCATCGTCTGTGGGGCATAAAAGTCAAAGCCACGATCCAGCTCCTGAAATGGACCATGTTCGAAGTGCCTTGTCTGAAGATCCAGTGGTTCGCCAATCAGATAGCCCGACTGAAAAATATTCTGATACTCATCTTCCTGACTCTCTATTCCTTGTGGCGAAAAGATCAGCACACCTTGACCCTGCATCTCCATATAATCGGGGCACTCCCACATGTAGCCAAACTTAGGTAGCCCAGTATGAATCTCTCCAAGAAATGTCCAGTTTCTGAGATCTGACGAACGATATAATACCGTGCATCCTGTTTCATCTACACGCTGGGCTCCAATCACACAATAATACGTGTCACCCTGCTGCCAAACCTTGGGGTCTCTGAAATGCTCCGTGTAGCCAGAAGGCACTTCTGAAATCACAGGTTGATGCACTTTGGTTATTGAACCGCTTTCATCCATAATCGCCAGACACTGATACGGATGCCTGATCCAGTCTTCATCTCTTGTATTGCCTGTGTATAGCAGGTTGAGTTGGCCATCTTTTTCAATAGCACTGCCCGAATATGCCCCGTGTGAGTCATATGTGTCGCCCGGCCTTATTCCAATTCCGACTTCTTCCCACTGCACCAGATCCGTTGAACGGGTATGGTACCAATACTTCATTCCATGCTCGGTCCCGAGTGGGAACCACTGATAGAACAAATGATAATATCCCTGGTAATAGGAGAATCCGTTAGGATCATTAAGCAGTCCGGTTATCGGCTGGATATGGTAATGCTGTCTCCACGGACAAGCAGAGATCAAAGCTTCCAGTTTGCCTATTTCTCCAGGCTCTGCCTGCTCGATTCGTCTGTAGCGTTGCTCTCTAGTCATTTTCATAAAAAGTGTTCTCCATCCTAGCTAATATAAATTAGACCAAGAAATGTTACACTTGGCCACTTCGATGGCAGAACAATCCTCCGATCGCTGTTATCTCCAGATTTCTTTTATCCCTTTTCTAAAGGGTGAAATCCGCTGAAGCTTATGCTTCCGTAGCAGCTTTCTTACAGAAAGCTTTTAGGCGCACACTACGTTTCTACAGATTTTTTCTGCCCTCTCCGTGATCGTGTAACTCTTAATTTAATTTATTTTATAATCCAAAAATTAGAGGAACCGGTTCCAATTAGATCAAAAAAATAATTCCATACGGCTTTTTCGCCTGCCACCGTGTTCCCATAATCGTGTTGGATATCCAATGTGGAACCGGTTCGATGGAATTATCATAAAGGATTCATTTATATCTTGTCAACGCTTTCTCGTGGAATAATCTCCACATCAAGGATCGTGCACTGTTCCACTGGCTCACCTTTTACCAGGCGAATTATGTGCTGGGCCGCTACTTGACCTGCCTCAAAATAATGATATTTTACTGTCGTTAGCGTAGGATGAATCATCTCGGTAATTTCATAACCGCCAAAGCCAGTAACCGATAAATCCTGAGGGATTTGTATCTTATTGGAGAAAGCAATCTTCATCACACCCAGTGCGATGTTATCTGTTGCGCCCACAATAATTGTCGGTTTACTTTCTTTCAAAATCGCTTCTGCGGTAATGATAGCTTCGGACATTTTGAAACTTGTCTCATAATACGTCACATCACATCCGCCACATTCGTCGATCGCACGCTTGAACCCCTGTTTGCGATGGATTCCAACTGCTTGGTCTCTCTCGGTAACCCCAATATAGACGATCTTCCGATGGCCCTTTTCCACAACATGCTTCCCCATCTCATAGCCCGCTTGATCATCATTATGAACTAGACTGTGCAGCTGTTCATGCTGCTGCCCCACCAATAGGACCGGAATTCCGATGTCTTCAACGGCTTTGAGATGTGCTTCGGTCACTTCTGCGGCAAGCAAAATAATGCCGGATACCTTCTGTCTGGCAAAGTCATATATGGCGTCGATCTCGCGCTGCATATCCTGACTCGTATTTGCGATCAGCATCTGATACTGATTATTTCTTAATTCTTCATCGATGCCGATCAATGTCTGAGAGGTAGCAAAGGAATCCAGACGAGGAACAACCGTTCCAATAATACTGGTTTTTTTGGCTTTGAGACTCTGTGCAAACGTATTGGGTACGTAATTGTGTTGTTTAATAATACGTTCGATTTTCTCCCGTGTATCCTCACTAACAGAACCACCATTCAGGAAACGAGAGACTGTGCTCTTCGCCACGCCTGCCAATTGGGCGATATCCGAAATCGTTTTATTCATAACTTCTCCTCTTATTCTCATTCGCTTGAATTCACTTATATTACCTTATATTATACTTCGAAAGGCAAACCCTTGCGAATACTATTCCCATTGAGATATTAGTAAATCTCACAGAACACTGGAAGTGGTTGCATAATGCGCCACGGTAAAGCGTTATTGATGCATGGCATTAATTCAGCTTCTTGCAGACAAGGAACATGAGATGCTAGTATAACCTCAATTCATAACGTGCATCATGAAATACAGAACATCATTAATCATACAGGCTATGACGGAAAGAGTACGCGGAGTTATCGTTCATTACAGGGATGCGGTGCCGAAGACTGAGAGCACCCGAAAAGAACATGCCGCCGAAGTTCACTCCCGAGCCGATTGCTGAAGAGCTATTCCTCATGGATATAGCTTCTAGGACAATCCGTTCCTTGCGTTAAAAGGTCAAAGTGAGAAACAGATCGGCTGTATTCAATCAGCAGGACCGTTTCTAATTAGGGTGGTACCACGGCTTCTTCGTCCCTTACGGATGAAGGGCCTTTTTGTGTTTTTTTATAAATCTAAATTGAAGGAGTGGATCAGCATGGATCAAAGCATGAACTTGGAACAATTAAGAGGCCGATTGAGTGAGATTAATCATAACCTCCTGCACTTGTTGTCAGAACGGGCCCAAATTACACAGGAAATTGGTCAAATCAAGGAAAAACAGGGTGTTCCCAAGTTTGATCCGGTTCGCGAAAAAGAAATGCTGGAGGAACTGACTGCCGCCAATCCGGGGCCTTTCCAAGACGATGCCATCAAACTTTTGTTCAAACAGATTTTCCAGGCTTCCTTGAACCTCCAGGTCGACGAACACAAGAAACAACTGCTCGTTAGCCGCAAAAATCAGCAGGAAGATACTGTCGTGTCCATCGGAAACGTCAAGGTTGGAGCAGGCAAACCAATTATGATCGCCGGACCGTGCTCGGTTGAAAGTTATGAGCAGGTACGCGAGGTCGCAGCAGCGCTGAAAGAAGCTGGCATTACCGTGATGCGCGGAGGTGCATTTAAACCTCGTACTTCTCCATATGATTTCCAGGGACTTGGAATCGAAGGATTGAAAATACTGAAGGAAGTTGCCGACGAGTTCGGACTGAAGACAATTAGTGAGATCGTGCATCCAAGTCATATTGAACTGGCTGGCCAGTATATTGATGTCATCCAGATCGGTGCCCGTAACATGCAAAACTTTGAACTGCTCAAGGCTGCCGGGGATGTTCAGATTCCTATCCTGCTGAAACGTGGTTTGGCGGCAACCATTGATGAATTCGTTCATGCTGCGGAGTACGTTGTCTCCCGGGGGAACAAACAGGTTATGCTGATTGAACGCGGTATTCGCACCTATGAAAAAGCAACACGCAATACACTTGATATCTCTGCTGTGCCGATTCTGAAACAGGAAACCCATCTGCCTGTACTTGTGGACGTCACCCACTCTACCGGGCGTAAAGATATCCTTGCGCCATGTGCCAAGGCAGCTCTTGCTGCGGGTGCAGATGGTGTTATGGTTGAGGTTCATCCGAATCCGGCGGTAGCCCTCTCGGATAGCGCACAGCAATTAAACATTGAGCAGTTCCACCAGTTCCTCTCCTCTGTGAGACAATCTGGATTGCTGAAGGATCAATAGGTTATTAACAATAAAAGCCTGACTAAAATGTGTGGTTCATACGAAAAACGGTATGATCCTACATTTCTCAGGCTTTTGACCATTTTAATCTTTTAATTCTCATCTTAATCTCTATACATCGGCTCCGCTCCAGTTTCTCAAACCTCAATAATAATGGGCAGGATCATCGGTCTTCGCTTCGTCTGGGCGTAGATGTAATGACCGATCTCATCTTTCAGCTTTCTTTTGATCACATTCCACTGATTCGCTCCGCTTCCGGTTAACTCATCCATCTTGTTCTGAACCAGCTCATGAATCTCTTTCATGAATTCTTCGGAATCTTTCACAAATACAAAACCTCTGGAAATAATCTCAGGTGCTGTTACCATATGTTTCTCCGTTTTGCTCAACGTAGTCACAATCACCAGCATTCCATCGGATGACAGCTGCCGTCGGTCACGCAGCACGATATTCCCGACATCGCCCATGATCAGACCGTCGACCAGACTGTTGCCAGAAGCAATTTTGGGACCAGGAGAAGCCACGCCGTCTTTGTACTGAATCATATCCCCATTGTTCACGATGAATACATGATCCCGTTCAATCCCCACGGACTCCGCCAATTGTCTATGCTGATACAGCATTCGGAACTCACCGTGAACTGGAATTAGATAATCAGGCTTCATCAGGGTCAGCATCAATTTGAGTTCTTCCTGGCTGCCGTGTCCTGATACATGCATGCCTGCTGCACCGCTTGAACCGTAAATGACGCGAGCTCCGAGCACATACAGATTATCAATGACATGCGCAAGATTGCGTTCGTTCCCCGGGATCGCGCCAGCTGCAATAATAACGGTATCTCCAGGTGCGATCTTCACATGAGGATGTTTGGAGGCGGCCAAACGGGATAAAGCAGCCATCGTTTCCCCCTGACTTCCCGTACAGAGTACAACGACCTCATCAGGTGGAAACTGGTCCGAATCAATAGCCTCAATGATCAGCCCCTCAGGTACATCCAGGTATCCCAATTCACTGGCTACCGACACTACATTAATCATGCTTCTGCCCAGCAGTGCCAGCTTGCGTCCCGTCTCGAATGCTGCATTTACAATCTGTTGCACCCTGCTTACGTTGGATGCAAAGGTTGAAATAAACACTTTTTGTTTGGCACGAATAAACGCGTCCAATATGTGGTCACCTACGACACGCTCGGAAGGGGTGAACCCGGGTCTCTCTGCATTGGTGCTCTCGGACAACAGCACATGCACACCTTGTTTGCCAATCTCGGCCATACGGTGCAGATCGGGATACGGCCCATTTACAGGTGACATATCAAACTTGAAATCCCCGGTATGGACGACATTTCCCCCAGGTGTCTGAAAGAAAATACCAAGGCAATCCGGTATGCTGTGACTAGTTGCAAAAAAAGAAACCTGAACTCCACCCAGCGTTATGCTGGATTTGGAATCAACCGTATGCAAGTCTGCTTTGCGCAGCAGACCATGCTCTTTCAGTTTCAGTTCAATCAATCCTCGTGTCAGTCTGGATGCATATACCGGAATATTGATTTGTTTTAACAGATAAGGAATGCCGCCAATGTGGTCTTCATGTCCATGAGTAACCACAAGCGCCCTCACCTTGTCCTGATTTTCCAGCAGATACGTCACATCCGGAATGATGAGGTCAATGCCCGGCAGAGTTTCATCCGGGAATTTGGAGCCACAGTCGATGACAATGATGTCCTGATTATATTGGATAAGATACATGTTCTTGCCTATTTCATTCAAGCCGCCAAGTGCCGCGATATACAATTTGTTGTGGGCGAGATTCAAATCGGATGCATCCTCCTCTTCGTTACAGTAATAGCATTGATTCTTTGCATTTTTCTATGTATTTTTAGTATGGAAATTCTGACCGTAGTTATGCATTTCGCAGCTGTTTCCATACAAAAAAGCCACAGCGGAGAGCTTCTCCACCGTGGCCTGCATCATCCTATACGAAAGATTTATCTCGTTGAAGCAAAACTTCCTGCTCATAGGTTTTGATCTCAGCAATCCACTGTTCGCGTACAGGTACTTGCTGTTTGGCACAATAATAATCCCAGATCGCGCCGAAAGGATAGGACTTGAATTCTTCCGTCAAAGCAAGGCGGAGGGTGTAATCCCCTTCCAGTTCCGCTGATTTCAGAGCATCCACAGGTTCCAGCATCGCACGCAGTAAAGCTTTAATCGTGTTGCGTGTGCCAACTACCCACGCAGCAACCCGGTTGATGCTTCCATCAAAGAAATCAAGTCCGATATGTGTCGTTGGTAGCAGATCATGACGTACCAATTCGCGGGCAATTTCCAGCAGCTCATCATCCATAATGACAACATGGTCACTGTCCCAACGCATTGGACGGCTGACATGCAGCAGAATGCCGTTAGTAAACAGGGCAAGTGAAGACAGTTTGTTCGAGATGACTTCTGTTGGGTGAAAATGTCCGGCATCGAGACAGATTAACGTATCATTTTGAAGTCCATAGCCCATATAGAATTCATGAGAACCAACGACATACGCTTCGGAACCGAGGCCAAACAGTTTACTCTCGACCGCATCCAGATGATACTTCGGATCAAGCTTCTCGGCAAATACCTCATCCAGTGAATCTTTCAGCCGCTTCCGCGGTGTCATCCGATCGACCGGATTATCTTTGAACCCGTCCGGTACCCACACATTGGTTACACAGGTCTGACCCAATTGCTCACCAAAGTATGCGCCAATGCGGCGGGATGCTTTGCAGTGATCTATCCAGAACTTGCGAATCGCCGGATCGGAATGACTTAGCGTGAAGCCGTCACTTGATTTTTCATGCGAAAAGCAGGTTGGATTGAAATCCAGACCAAGCCCTTGTTCTTTGGCCCATTTCACCCAGTTCTCATAATGCTTCGGCTCAATCCGGTCCAGCTCCACTTGTTCGTCCGTATCCGCATAGATTGCATGCAAATTGACCTTATGTTTGCCAGGAATCATAGAGAAGGCTTGCTCCAGATCTGCCCGAAGCTCTGCTGGTGTCGTTGCAGCCCCTGGATATTGACCTGTAACGGATATTCCGCCCGTAAGTTCCCCGTCTTTATTCAGAAAACCTTTCACATCGTCCCCTTGCCAACAGTGAACAGACACTTTGATCTCTGCGAGCTTCTTCAGCACTTCATCCGTATCAATTCCATGCTGGGCATATAATGATTTGGCTGCTTCATATGCTTGCTTGACCTGATTTTCCATGTGCGAGAACCCTCCTTATTATCGTGTAAATGCTGCTGGCACACCGCCGTCAATCGTCATCATGCAACCGGTTGTTTTTTCCGATTTGGATGAGGCAAAAAAGGCGATGCCTTCCGCAATATCTCTAGGATAAATATTGACGAGCAAAGTTGTACGTTTACGATAGTACTCTTCCAATTGATCCGGTTCGATACCATAGGCTGCTGCACGTTCATTTCTCCATGAACCGTTCCAGATTGCTGAACCTTGCAGGATGGCATCCGGGAGAATTGTATTTACACGAATGCCGTATTCCCCACCTTCAGCTGCGATGCAGCGGGCCAAATGAGCCTCAAGTGCTTTGGCTGAGCTGTAAGCTGAGGCGCTTTTGCCTGCATAGACTGAGTTTTTGGACCCAATAAATACCATACTGCCGCCAATCCCCTGCTGCTTCATTAACTTGAACGCTTCGCGTGCTACGAGGAAATACCCCGTACCCAGCACACTCATGTTCAAGTTCCACTCCTTCAACGATGTTTCGTCGAATGGACTGGAGGTGGCCAAACCCGCATTGTTCACGATAATATCCACGCCGCCATATTGTATGGCAACTTCGGCATATGCAGATTGCACGGCTTCCTCATCGGTCACATCCATCTTCAATGCATATGCGCGATTAGCACCATATTGATCGTTAATTTCCTGAGCTACCTTCTGCGCCCCTTCAAGGTTAAGGTCCGCAAGAACGACATGCGCCCCTTCGGATACCAATCTGCGTGCGGTTTCACTTCCAATTCCGCCGGCACCCCCGGTAATAAACGCCACTTTGCGGGAAAACTCATTCTCCGCCGGAGCCAGCGATAATTTGTAAAGCTCAAGCGGCCAGTACTCTACATTGTAGGATTCATTGGCGCTGAGGGATACGAATTGGCCCAGACTTGTCGCACCGCGCATAACCGCAATGGCTCTATGATACAATGCCCCGCTTACCTGGGACAGGGCCCAGCTCTTGCCTGTGTTGATCATGCCCACACCTGGGATGAGAATGACACGAGGTGCAGCTTCGAACATCACGTCACCATCATTTTTGTTGCTCTCAAAATATTGTTGATATTGCTCTTTGTAGGCAGCCACGCCTTCCACCAGCTTGGATTTCAGCCCTTCAATATCCTCCGCGTCCGGTGTCCAATTGATGAATAGAGGTACCACTTTGGTATGCACCAAATGATCCGGGCACGCCGCGCCTACCTGTGACAGCTTCGGCGAATCCACTCCACCAACAAAGGCAAGCACATCCTCCTGATCGTCAAAGGACAAAATCATTTTTTTGCTGTCGGATACCGCTCCCCGAATGGTTGGCATTACTTTGGATACGATCTGGCGACGAACTTCTGCCTCAAGCGCAGGATGCTTCTCTCCACCGAACAGGCTTCCTTCGTTGACACGTGCTTCAATGAAGGCTTCCGCTTCATTAATAATTTTGATCGTCTGCGCGTAACACTCTTCCGATGTTTCTCCCCAAGTCACAAGTCCGTGCTTCTCCATCAGAACCAGTTCAGCATTCGGATTTGAGAATACGCTTTCAGCAATCATCTTGGACAGTGTGAATCCGGGACGCACATAAGGAACCCATACAAAGCGATCCCCGTAAATCTCTTTTGCCAGTTCTTTTCCGTTATCTGCACAACACAGACTAATAATTGCATCCGGATGGGTATGGTCCACATGTTTATATGGAAGGAACGCATGCAACAACGTCTCAATGGATGCACGCGGGTGTTTGGAATCGATCATGCAGTGCCCCAGATATTCGACCATTTCTTCATCCGACATGGATTCACGTTCGATTAATGGACGAATGTCTTCAAGTCCAAGTCCTGTAAAATGCTTCGCCTGCATGGAAGCCAGGTCCGATCCACTACCTTTTACATACATCACTTCTATATCACGGCCGCGAAAATCTTTCACCGTCGTTTTGGTAGACGTGTTGCCTCCGAAAATGTTACATACACGACGATCTGCCCCAATCAGATTGGATCGGTAGACCAGTTGCTCCAGTCCGGTTGTTTTCTCCGAAGCCTGTGATGAATTCCATAAACTCTGTACCATTTGTTCCCCTCCGATAATGTTTGTTTTATTCCTAATCAGAGTTTATCATCTTTGTTTTGTTTTGAAAATAAAAGATTTTAAATATAAACGGAAGAATTCAAAAGATTTCTGTTTTGGTGATTTTTCTTTCTATAAAAAAACACCCTGACGTGTTGGTCAGAGTGCTTGAAGAGATTTTTGGGTCACAACAAGCTTAATGTCACTCGTTGATTGGATGAATCTTTTTCGAAAAGCTAGGCCCCATAGACTCTAGTAGATCCCTGCTTTTTTTGAAGTGTTTTTAATTCCATACGTGTCGTTGACGACTGTGTTTCCAAAGGATGTCAAACTTCCGTTAGGACCCGTAGCCAAGTCCAAATAGTTCAAATCAGAGCTGTTGCCATACCAGGACCACGCGAGCCAGCCTACCCCTTTTTCCTGACCATATTTCATGATCGCATATTCATCGACGTCCCCATTCGTGTGGTATCCACCGAACTCACCGATGATCAGGGCCAGACCTTTGTTCAATACGCTCTCCATGTTGGATTTAACGGTTGCCGCATCTTTACCGGCATATTCATACATGTGAATCGAGAATACAGTATTTTTCTGCGAATCCGCTGCAAATACACTTTGTCCATAATCCACGATGGATTGCGGGTACTGCCCCCAGCCTGCTGCATCCACGATCAATGTATTGTTAATACCGGCATTTCTCAGCTTCGGAATCGCTTTTTTGTATCCGTCAGCCCAGGCACTGCCGTTCCATGTTCCATACCATTCGTTCGCAATATTTACGATAACCCTGTCTTCTTTGCCTATGAGTGCTTCCTTGATGCTAATCCAGTAGTTCACTGCTGCATCCAACGAATTATAGTCATCCTTCCCTGTTGCATCATGTACTTCTAGCACCGCAATCATTTTGTTTGCGCTTACAACATTAATGATGTTTTTAACAGAGTTCAGATCGTCTTTGGTGTACTGCACACCATTGGAGAGCACAATCCGTACGGTGTTGGCACCTGTTTTGGCAATCGCAGGAATAGCTGTGTTCAGGTCGTTCTTAAACCATGAATGTCCATGATTGACACCTCTCATAACAAATGCCTTGCCAGTGGAATCGTACAATTTGCCTCCACTTACATAAAATCCTGAAGCAGCAGACACTTTGGGTGCAGCACTCCCCAGAATCACCAACATAAGTGCAGCAATTACGGTAAAGACTGTACATTTTTGCAACTTGACCATTCGTTAGAACCTCCTACATTTTTTTGTTTATTTCAATTAACCCTGCTCAAGGCAATAAGTTAACTAAAATCAAAAGCAACTCATAATTCCATAAAGTTATTATTATAAGTATATAACTTTATTTAAGATACATATTTTAAATTAATTTACCTTATCGTTAAGGTTATGGACATATAATAAAATGAAAACGCTTACCGGTCAAGTTATTTTTACCATGATAAGGAATTTATTTTGTACTCACAACCTCCCCCATCAACATTTGGCAATCCCCCTAAACACTGCAAATCGTTTTCGAAATAAAGAGAGCACCTCGTTCACCCCTAAAAGAAGTGAATAGGTACTCTCTGTTTCTTAATCATGGTCAATGGATATCATCTACGCCGAGCAAAGTCCACAAATCTGAACTTGTCCGGGCGGTGCCTTGCCTCTGTGAATTGGAATTGACTGGCATCCTCCAGGTAAACCTGGCTCCTAACCACAACTACATTGTGGAAACCTTCAAGATCAAGCAATTCCCTATCCTCAGCGGTAGGTTCCTCCACCAAAATTTCCTTTTTGGCAAAAGAGATGGTCAGCCCGAGCTCTTCCTCAATGTACTCGAAGATGGAGTCATTACATATTTCCTTGCTCAAACCAGGGATAAGCTTCTGACTTATATGGTCCTTATCGAGAATGACATGTTCTCCATCCACTTTCCGTACACGTCTGATCTCCCAGACCTTTTCATTCAGACCAAAATTGATTTTCTTGAACAAGGCTTGATCAACCTTTTTTTCTTCAAAAACCTTAACGTACGTTTTGGCCCGATGTCCCATTTTTTTAGCCAGTTCCTTGAAGCTAACAAGGCCCGAAATAGGAAAATCAATTTTACGTATATCCAATACAATGGAGCCCTTACCTTGAATTTTCTGGATATAACCTTCTTCAGACAGCATTTTCAGCGCTTTGCGAATCGTCTCTCTTGAAGTTTGATAACTTTCCGATAAATCCAGTTCCGAGGGAAGCAGCGTGCCTGCTTCAATTTCTCCAGTCCGAATACGAGCTGCAATATCTTCATAGATTCGGATAAATTTATTATTCATCATTCATCACCACTGTCCATTACCCTTTTTTTATCATATTGGCAACCTATTATAACATTAAAAGTCGAATAACGGATAATGTGGCTGCTGAGGAGGATGAAATGATAATTTCCATGTGATTTAATTCAGGTCGTTCATATCCGTTTTTGACGTGTTAACCTTACCGTCTATGTCAATAATCGTTCCTTTATCATCCATAGTTCGGTTCTCTTCTTCCATAGTTTGGTTCTCATCAATAATACGAATCAGTTTGTTCAGTCGGAAGATCAGGGCTGCCGCCTCGGATCTGCTTAGGTGCTGCATGGGTCGGAAACTTCCGTCTTCGTACCCGGTAAGCATGTACATTCCAGCAAGCTCTTCAACCTCTTCTTTGGCCCAATCGGACACATCCATCTGATCCGTAAAGGCACGACGTGAAGTTGTGGGTTCTGGCTTGATTTTGCGAATAACATTCGCAATGATCTTCGATGCCTGTTCCCGTGTTACCAGCGCATATGGAGCAAACTTACCATTCCCCATGCCATGTACCATACCACGACTTACGGCTGCTTCGATCTCTGGAGCAAACCAATCCTGATCGTTCACATCCCGAAAAGCATGCTGATATTCAGCAGACGTGTCCACCCCCATTAATCGCACAATAAGTGCTGTGAACTCAGCTCTTGTAATGGGGCGACGGGGTTCGAAGCGGGTTTCACTTACACCTTGAATGATACTTTGCTCTGCCAGCCATATAATCTGATCTTTATTGAATGTTTGACCAATATCAATGAACTTGACCTCTTTCTTGGCTGCTGTTTCCGCTTTGTCATTTTGCACAGGTTGAGTTGCTCCGGACTGGGCATTCTCCGGTTTGGAGGAAGTTACAGGTAAACCGGCTCCACTTCCGCTTGATGGTGGATACGGCATAGTTACAGCCGTGGCCTGCTGGCTTTCACTTTTTTCCCCAGCTGAATTTTCAGTCCACAATATGACATCATAGCGCTGCCCACCCGTTAATCCTGTCCAGATGAAGCTTCGATCCTTTCCGCGATAAATCTCCCGCCCACTACTGGAAAGCACGATCGTTTCATTCAAGGATTCCAGCTTCCAACTCAACGCAATGCTGCTTGTGCTCTGGGTGATCGCTGAAACAGTGAATTTTTCTGATGGCAATGTCTCGAACTCAGGTACATTGACTGTCTCTCCGTCTCCCGCCTCATTAAAAGGCACAATAGAAAAGTCGGAATAGCGCTGGGCACTTTTCAATTCAGTTACATGTATCGATGTTTCCATTGTTGTCTCAATCAATTCTTCTTCCTGATAGATGCGATAGCCTGCTGCACCAGGAATCATATCCCATACAATATCTGCGCCATACTGAGTACGTTCTTCCACTTGAGGTGGAGAAGGAATTTTTCCAGGCAGTGTTACTGCTGTTAGATTGAAACCGACCTCACTCTTACCGGAAGCATTAACGGTTTTAATGGTATACACATAATTCACACCTGGCTCAAGCCCCCGGTCCTCGTAATAAGGCTCGTCAATAGACACTCGGCCGACCTCCGCACCGTCACGTTCAATGATGAATTGCTCGGCCCCCTTGACACGGCTCTTTTCGAACTGAAGTTGTATGCTATCCTGTGTCGAACGATATTCCACTTTCTTAGGAGCTTCCGGTTTGGTCAACAGCGTATACTCAAGCTTATGTGATGTATCCCCCTGGTCGTTCTCGGTATACAGTTCGATGGAGTAGTTCGTTCCACCCTGCAGTTCATTTACGATATATTCTTTTTGTTTACCTCTATACAGCTCGATACCATCCATTAGAATCACAAACGTTTCGTTGGAATAAGGAAAATCCCACTCCAGTCTGGCATGATCCGTCTCCGGATATAGATTCATCTCAACAGAATCGACATGAGGCAGCGTGAAAAATGGAGCAATGATCATCGGACTTCCATTCCCCGCCGTATTAAAAGGAACGATCTGTACTTGATCATATTGAGCTGCGCTGGTAAGTCCATTAAGAGTAACCTCAGTCAAATCACTCTCTGTAATGGTTATGAATTCATCATCGGCTATCATTACAATGTACCCCTCTGCCCCTTTAACCTTTTTCCATTTAATCACTGCCTCCGTTTCTTCAATCACATCTGGATGCAGTGTTTCCGTAATTGTTGCAGGAAGTGTACGCAATTGAACATCAAATCCCGCATCGCTATCGCCGGAAGCATTCGAAGTCTTAACCGTATAGGTGTATCTCTCCCCCGGCGTCAGGTCATTGTCGACATAAGAAATACTGTCAGCCGGAATGCGGTCGATTTCAAGATCATCTCGCAAAATGATCAACTGTTCCGCGCCTCGTGTGGCGCTGCCACTCAGATCCAGCGTTGCCGATTGATCGGTTACCGCAGCAATACTTGCTGTTTGTGGGGATATGGGCTTGGTCAACAAAAGAACCTGAACAGGAGAAGAACGGTGACCATCCTCATTCATAACAGTAAGTTCAAACGTATACGTTGTGCCATCCATTAAACTGGCGAGATGAGCCGATGGTTCGGACACAGTCTGTACTTCCCCCGTTGTCTGATTGCGTATTTCATATGCGGCGGCTCCCTTTACTGCTTCCCACGCCAGATCAAAATAGTGAGTTCCTTTGTTCACTGTAATCCCATCTGAGGATAGTGGCAGCGTTTGAGTTGTTATTCCATAGGTAAGGGAAGCACCTGTACCACTTGCATTAACCGCCCGGATCTTGTATGTATATTTCGTGCCTGGCGACAAATTCTCATCTACGAATCGGGCTTCACTCGCATCCATGCGAGCAATTTCTCGTCCATTGCGTTCAATGATGTATTCGTCTGCACCTTTTACCCCTGTTTTGGTAAAATCCAGACTAAGACTGCTTTCCGACACTTCCGATGCCTTAATCTCAACTGGTTTCTCTGGCAATGTCAGTATGGATATACCTGTCGCTTCGGATGGGGTCCCTTGTCTGTTCACTGCAACAAGTGTGTAATGATGGATCGTTCCATCCTCAAGTCCTGAAATAAGGGTCATAAGCTCTGTTCCACGGTAAATCTCTTTGTTCCCCTGTTGAATTACATACTCCGAGGCACCTGCTACCGCGGCCCATGACAAGTTGGCTTTATGAACCCCAGGTTCAACTACGATCTCTGAAGGCGATGCTGGTTTGGATAATCGAATCAAGCTGGCGGACTGACCGACTCCAGACATGTTCACGGCCTGTACTTCCACTAAATACTCCATGCCTGGCAACAATTCTTCAGCCGTATAGGCAAGTCCAGAAGTTCGACCTACTTCGGTCCCATTGATATTCACAATATAGGATTCAGCTGTATTTACAGATTCCCATTCTACTCCAATACTTGTTTCATCTGTACGTGTCACTTTGAGTCCTTCAGGTCTGGTTGGCAAAGTAAGCAGCTCACCGCTTGTGGGTGCACCATAACCAGCGGCATTTCCGGCCTCCACTTGATACGTGTAGTGGCGACTGGCTGATAACTGATGGACTTCAAGCTGGGTATCTGATATCTCATAACTCTGACCCTCAACAACGACCCGGTACTTCGTAGCTCCGGGTACTGCATCCCATCTGAGTGTTGCTCCTGCTTCAGTCGGCTGTACAAAGTGAAGACCTGAAGGACTCTCGGGAAGCGTCGTTCCAGATACTCGATTGGATTGACCTTGTCCACTTCCATTGCCAGCCTGAACATCCACCTGAACCAACGTTCCCGCGGTCAATCCAGTTAGCAGATATTCATGGGTTCCAGCAAGCAGCGTCTCACGCTTTTCCCCATTCACAAAGACTTCGTATCGCTCCGCGCCTCTTACAGGATCCCAACTGAGACGCATGCTCGTTGTTGTCGCATTATCTATACTCAGGCTTTCAATGGCCCCCGGCAATGTCATCAGCTTCTGCAAGCTTGTTACCGGGCCTTCTCCTGTCTCGTTTGCGGCCAGCAATTCATAGCTATACTCTGTTCCACTATCCAGACCTGCGTCCACATACTGCGTTTCCAATCCTTCGTAGATTCCTTCTCCACTGCGTGAAAGGCTGTAATACGTAGCTGAAGTTACCGTCTGCCATCCCAGAGAGATCTCTTGCTCCCGAATCTGCACTGCTGCAAATTCACCGGGTGCTGCAGGCAATGTCAGGAATCCCGCCCTGCTGCTTTCTCCTGCACCACTCTCATTCAGAGCTGTGACCGAAATCGTATGAATGCTCCCCGGGACCAAATTGGTAATGTACGGGAGATTGGAAGAATCGGAGATCGTCTGGTCAAAAACAATTCTTCCATCCGAAGTTGCAGCTGATATACGGTACGCAGTAGCTCCTTGAACCGAATCGAAATGCACTTCTGCCAGCTCAGGCTGGAAATCAACTTTTCGAATTTGTAATGATCCCGGAGCCGCAGGAATTGTCAGTGCACGGACTGTAACTGCATCACTTATACCCGTATTGTTTCGAACTCTCACTTCATAATCATAGGCTTGCCCACCACTGAGGGAATGATCAACGAGCGTATGTTTAGGATAATCCAGCGTCCAAGACTGGCCTGTCGTATGGTTTATAATTTCATACTGATACCCGTTGGTGTACCATTCTCCGGTGGGCAAATCCCACGTAAGTTCTGCCGAAGTTTCACTGATCTGTGTAACGCTCGCATTTCCCGGCTGTTGTGGCTTGCGCTGGATCTGATAAGGTGCTGATACGGTCTCATATGTATTCCCTGCCACATCCATTGTTTTGGCATGAATATACCAAATGCCTTCGGATTCAATTGAAATTACAGGCTCATTCGAGCGAGCTTCATTCCAATTGTCTGGCGATACGGTACTGTTGCTTACACTGTACAATCGTGAAATTTCATCTATACCCGAATCAGAATCTTCATATTGAATGGTAGCAGATAGATTAGTGTCACTCCAACCCTGTCCATTCGGTGTAAATGTAATCGTTGGAGCGACCAGATCGACATAAGCCGTACGACTGATCTCCTTGCTAACGTTTCCAACAGCGTCTCTCGCTCTGGCTCGAATTACGTTGGGGCCGTTTGAACTCACTGTGCCGGAGGTTCCTGCAATATACGGGGCACCATTCAAACTATATTCATACGAAATGGCATGTTCATCTACGCTGCCAGCAACCGTAAATTGTACAGCTTCCTTGCTCCAGCCGGACTGACTTAATGTAATAACCGGCTCTGTTGGAGCGGTCTTGTCCAGTCGAATTAGTGCTTTCGCTATAGTGCTTACATTTCCTACCTTATCAAGTGAGCGTGCATATACTGTGGTTTGTCCTTCTTCGGTAACCTTCACTTCTCCGGTGTAATCGATCCAGGGGCCTTGTTCGTTAAGGCGATATTGGCTTTTGGCAAGTCCACTGCCTGTATCTTCACCACTGGTTATTTCAAAGGACACATCCTGATTCGTCCATTCATCATCACTAAGTATAATCTTGGGCTCATCAGGCCCTGTCTTATCGATCCGGGCAGTGGCTGAAGTTGAAGCACTGACATTAAAGGCCCGATCCACACTTCGCGCCTGAATCTCGGTGTTTCCTTCCGTATTAATGGTGAATGGCTCTCGATAATCGACCCAAGTCCCTTCCCCTCCAAGCCTATACTGCGTAACACCCACCCCACTTGCTTCATCGGTACCTGCCGTTAACGTCACGGTTACTGCAGAGTGGGTCCATTCCGGAGGATTTAACGAGATGACGGGAGGCGTCGGAGCTGTACGGTCCACTCGCGCTGTAACAGAAGCCTCCTGTCCTGTATTGCCAAATGCATCTATACTGCGTGCAATAATGAGTGTGTTTCCTTCAGAAGCAACCGTGATGGGAGCAGTGTATTCCTTCCATTCTCCTCCAATCCCCAGCTTGTACTCAGTCTTTTGTACACCACTTAAGGCATCCGAGCCTGCTGTAATCGTAACCAGGACATCTTCCTTGGTCCAAGAAGAAGGATTTACTGCTATCAAGGGGGCAGTGGGACCGGTTGTGTCCTTTGTGATCTGACCTGCAGAGGTAAATGCAGTCTGTATGCCTTCTCCATTCAGTGCTGCTACATATACGTTATATAATCCGTCAGCAAGTCCAGTTAACGCAAGTTCAGTACGAGTTGATGAAGTTGTACCCGATGCAAGCACTTGTCCGACGGAGTTACGTATTTCCGTTCTGTAATTCGTTCCAGCAGGATTGCCATTGTTGTTCCAACTAGCCGTAACGAAGTTTCCTGATTGGCTTACAGCTGCATCGCTTGGTGCATTTGCTAGTGTAAATTTGCTAGCTGGACTTGAATATCCCGTATACGAATCGACTGTATTTTTGGCGCGCACAGCAAAAGAATATTGAGTATTCGGTGTAAGTCCGGTCACTTGCCGACTATTTGTTGTACCAGTATCGAAGCTCTGATTCGTCGTTACATTTTTCAATTCATACCTCACAGAAGCATCATTTGCCTTCTTGTCCCAGTTCACGGTCAGATTATTATTGTTAACCGATGTAAATGTCGGTGTTCCCGGAACAACGAAACTTTTCACCGTGAAATTGACCGTGCCTGCTGAGGAGACTCCTCCCTTGTCATCCATAACCCACACCTGCAACGTATGTGCGCCATCTGCGAGCGTATCCGGCAATGTGTAATTCGTATTAAATGACTGATTGGAACCTGTAGCCGTCATCTGTGTCAGAATGTTTTCAGTGCCTCCGTCGATCGACCATTTGACAGTCAGAAGATCTCCCACATCCGTATCCCGGGTTGTACCGGAAATTTGAAGCTGTTCCCCTTTGTAATAGGTTTGACCCGAAGAAGGGGCCGATAGTGCAAATGAAGGCGGTGCATTTTTGGGACCAATCCCCACAATCGTCGAAAATTTGCGTGAAGTTTGGTTCGCGGTTGCTTTGCCGTTCCACCAGAACTGCGCAGCGGTATCCGTTGCGGTAACAGTCTGCCCTGGCGTAAAAGAAGATGGAGAGGAACCACCTGTTAGCTGCGCATTGTCCGGGCTATTGTACTGTCCCATGTAAATGCGATCCGCGTCCACGACGTTATACGTGTTAGCATAAAAAGCGGTTACCTGAACACCGCCACTGTAATTGCGCCATCCGTTCTCAATCACTTCAAACGGAGAAGCATCGTTGCCATTCACCATCGTATCCCAATAGAACGTACCTCCCAGATTCAGCGTAGAGCCGCTGCGGTTAATAGCCTCCAATTCCACCTTCATATAACCGCCCTGAGATGTAGCATTAACGATAGATACACGCAAAATATACTCTACATTGTCTTTCTGCCTGGACATTTCAATTACATTGTTATTGATCCGATAATAGTTAAGGGGCAACGACTTAAAATTAATGGGTGTTCCGTTATGATCAATAATGGTGGATACATTCCCTGTATCGCCACCGTAGAATACGTTTGTATTTGGAAGCAGCACAATTCTATATTTGCCATCACTATTCATTTCCACTTTTACCTTGGAGGATTGAACAGCCTTCATGCTGGAAGTATCGGATACAATACTGATGGTTTCCACAGCTTCAGCCATAATGGCCGTTGAGCCCCATTCGACCAGCAAGGCTTGGGGTGACAGCAGGGCAAATGCCAGTACCACTTTGGTAAGCTGCTCGGCCTGTTTTTTAATACGCTTCTCAGATTTCTTCAACGTCTGCTCTCCTTTTCTACACACCAAAAAAAAGAGGCACCCCAACAAAGGAACAAAGTCCTCTGTTGGGGTGCCTCCCCTAACAAGTGTCATTTTTTCTTGATTATAACGATTCGAATAACGAAAGTAAATACTTAAAAATGCTGAATATTGTCAATTTACGAATGATTGATTATAACGAATGGCTGAGAAACCACTTGTACAATTCCGGGTTGTTATAAGTTTCCGTCCAAGCATCGTGATCGCCTTCAGGGTATATCGTCAGCTTCACATCCGCGTTCAACGCTTCAAGCGCATGAACAATCTTTTCGGATTCCGTTACATAAACGACGTCATCCTTGGCCCCATGGAACGCCCAGATCGGTATATTACGCAGTTCTTCCGCTTTGGAAGGATCCGCTCCCCCACATACAGGAGCCAATGCAGCAAATGTATTGGAATTAAACAGTGGCAGATCCCAAGTACCATACCCGCCCATACTCAGACCTGTAAGATACACCCGTTTCGGGTCAGCAGCTTCGTTCTCCAAAACATGTTCCAGAAGGGCCATGATAGCTTCGCGATGCATACCCCAAAATTCGTCCACTGGACATTGCGGTGAAATCACGATAAACGGGAAACTTTTGTCCTGATCGGCAATAAGCGGAACCCCGTGTGCTTTAAGCATTTCCAGATCATTACCGCGTTCCCCAGCACCATGAAGAAACAATATGACAGGCCATTTCTGGTCTGCAGCAAGTGGTTCCTCCTTCTCAGGAATGTGCAGCAAATAGTTCAAATTGACGGTTTTGGTGATTTCCTTTACCAGTCGATGTCCGGTTTGGGACATATGCTCGCCTCACTTCTCATCTCTGATTTTCAACAACGCCTCGTCCAATACTCCGACCACCTTGTCACACCATGCATCAAATTCAGGATCTTCGGTCTGCAATTCAGGATGTGCAAGAATATATTCTATCGTACTCCGGATTCCTTGATCGGCCCGAATCGTTGCCACAAATTCCGGAACAAGCCTTTTTAATTTACTGTTATCAAATACAACCGTATTCGCCTTGTCTCCCAGCAGACCGCCTCGAAGATCCTGATCACTGCATGCAGCCAAAAATTCGGAAGATACATGAACCGCATGAAGTTTGACACCAAGCACTCCTGCGATAATTTCATAGATCTGATTCCAGGTTACTGACTCGTCCGAGGTAATATGTACCGATTCACCAATGGCGTGAATGTTGCCCATAAGGCCAATAAATCCTTTGGCAAAATCACGGTTATGCGTTATGGTCCAGAGCGATGTGCCATCTCCATGAATGAGGACAGGTTTGTTTTCACGTATGCGCTTGAGGACCTGCCAGCTTCCCTCTGCCCCGTGTACACCGAGAGGCACAGAACGTTCACTATACGTATGGCTTGGACGCACAATGGTCACTGGAAATCCTTCTTCACGATACAGTTTCATCAAATAATCTTCACATGCAATTTTGTTGCGCGAATATTCCCAATACGGATTGGATAATGGCGTACCTTCTGTGATCCGATAATCAGCAAGCGGTGTCTGGTATGCAGATGCCGAACTGATAAATATAAACTGCTTCGTTTTATCCTTAAACAAACGGTAATCTCTCTCCAGCTGAGAAGGTACAAATGCGATAAAGTCTGCGACAACATCGAACTCCAGGTCGGCAATCAGCTCTGCAACCCGTGCTTCATCGTTAATATCGGCTTGCAGCACTTTGATTTGAGCAGGCAAATTATCATTTTGATTTCCCCGGTTGATCAAATAAAGCTCACAGCCTTGCTTCGCAAGCTGATCGGTAATTGCTGTACTGATGGTACCTGTTCCTCCAATAAATAGCGCTTTCATATTTGGCCACCTCCAGATGAAATTGATCACTAGTCCATGATATCATGCACACAAAAGAGGAGCAAAGATTCAAATGAAGAATCTTTGCTCCTGTCCACTATATGACCTTAATTGTTCCGTAGATCATGTACATACCGCAGTGAATTTCATATTCACCAGGTTGGACATCCTTGTCTACAGTATAGTAGTTGTTTCCTTTTTGCATGTAAAGATCCATGCCCAGCTTGTCAGCCGCTACCGATTTAACATGCGTAACCTTACGAGTAAGGATAAAGTTAATTTTGGTTGGAACCCCGGCTTTAACTTCAATAACATTAGGTTCAAAGCCGTCGTTACTTACATTAACATCAACAACTTCATATCCCTTCAAGTCCTCCGGCGTCTCGGCTTTGGCCGTCACGGCACTTCCTGAGCCTGGGGACATGTCCTTGCCCATAAAATACACCATAAAAGATCCAAGCAGCACAACTACAGTAATTCCCAGCGTAAGCCAAGGCCAGGTTTTGCTAATCCAGCTTTTCATCTCAACGCTCCTCTGTCTATGTTCCCATTCTATCGATACTCTTCTTCAGCATACCCCATCCGGTTGAAATTGAAAATGACTCGAATGGGCCATATCAACGGTATGTTACTTAGCCAAATAAATATATTCATCAAAAAAGAGCCTGAATCACTCAGACTCTTTCAGCTATAGCTATTGTCAATATCGTTCTATCTATTCACCAATCAGGAATATATAGGTGTATTTCGACTTCGTCTCATCCGTAACTTATAGATCTCTGGCAGCGCTACACCAATCAGCACTATGATAACCCCGATCCATTGCAATGCGCTCACATGCTCGTGAAGCACAATGGATGAGAGCAGGACAGCGATTGGGAGCTCAACCGCACCAAGAATTCCGGCCATGTCGCCACCAATATGAGGCACACCTACTGCGAACAGTACTGGTGGAATAAAAGCTCCGAAGAAACCAAGCAACAATCCGAAAACAAGAAGTTGACTCCAAATCAACCCGTTAAACAGGAATGTCGGTGGGAACAGAATGCACAGCAAGACCAGACCCCCGGTAACCATCCAGGCACTGCGAAAAGCCGGATGTGCTGTTGGAACGGCTTTACCACTAAACAGCACAAACAAGGAGTAACTTACAGCTGCCATCAAGCCAAGCGCTATACCCAAGCCGTTAAACTCTCCGAGTCCTTGTTCCAGAAAACCAGCTGCCAGCAATGTGCCGCCAAACAGGATAATCAAAGTTAGGAATGTTACTTTGTCAGGACGCTGACGTTTGCTCACGGCCTGAATCAATACGCTAATCCACGTAAATTGGAACAAAAGAATAATGGCCAGTGACGCGGGAATATACCGCAAAGACTGATAATAGACAAGACCGGTAATAACCGTCGGCGTCCCTGCAGCCATCAACAGCAAACGCTGCTTCCACGTTAATTTCTGAAGCGCTTTTGCCACGGCCGCTGATGGTTTTCCATCTGCCTGTGACTTCCGTTTCATTCTAAACTTCGAATATAATGCCAGCATCCAGGACAGGATGAAGCCCGTGATCAGCTGTGTGCCCACGACCTCTCCAAGTTTGTACCCTTCGCCGTAAGCCAGAACCACAATTGTGGATAATATGCCATAGCTCATCGCTCCTGCGAGAACGGACAGATAATATTTCATTGTAGATAAACCTCCTGATGATCGAAAAATGCGTCCGCATGTTTGATCCATGCCAAGGTCACAGACACCATCCAAATGCAAAAATCCTAACTACGAGCAAGGAATACAATGATTCCCTGGCATCGTAGTTAGGAAGTATAGGCTTCCCGTAGAGACCCTCGCCCTGTGTACACTTTCGGCCTGCGAGGTTATACGAAATGAAATATGCACTTGTTTTGTTTGCGATTCGTGTGTGACGACTTTTCATATATTACATGGGAGGTGAGGTGGTGTCAACCCTGATTCACAATTTAAATTTTTTTAATTCAAATTTAAGGTAAAGAACATGCGTCATTACGTCATTTCACAGATGAAGAATCCCATGTTAACGTTTGCTGCAATCCTTCTTTGAGACCATTTAAATCCAATCCGTCCACTGCAAATGCCTCTCGGATCAATGGAGGAGCCACGAATTCATCATATTTACCAAGATACGGCGCTTCATCTTCTGAAAGCAACGTAGATGCGTCTTTTGCTGATCGACATTCACTCATGATCTCGGCCAAAAGTGTACGACCATCCACTTTGCCTGACACGACAAAATAATATGGCTCCATAGGTACAACAGATCGCAAGGCGAGCTTGTCAGACAAATTTTGCTTCATCAAACGCTCCAGTGTGCGGAAAGATTTGCTTCCCACCCAAGGTAATACATACAAGGAATCTCCTCCAGCTGGAATGACAACCTGCTTCAGTAAACCACTTTCACGAGCAAGTCGACGGGCGCGTTCCAATCGATTTACCGCTTGCGGTGACAGGTAGGGATATATCACCGTGTCTGAAAGTACTTCACGCATTTTCTGGACAACCGACGTGTGAATGTCCCCACCCGCACCCAGCCACAACGTATCCACTTTACCTTTGGCCGCCTTCACATACACAGATTTATGCTTATGATCGACCTCTTCCACTTTCCACAGTTTCCCGGCAAGAGAGAAACAGTATCCAGGTGGCGGCACGGTTGTAATCGACCCGATCTCCTCGGAACCGTTCAGCACTTTGTGCTCTTCATCATCTTTGAACACCGCGTAAAAGCGATAGTTATTCACGGTTTTCTCACCCGTAAGCCCAATGATTAACGTTCGATCTTCAGTCCACTGCAGATGATCGGTCTCAATCAGATAATTCAGAAAAAGCTGATATTGATCTGCACGAATCTGCGCGAATGGTGCGAGCGAAAGTATAGCCTCAGCCAATTCTTTGGGTTCAGCCTCCCCCATGCTTTTCAGCATGCTCATCGTCTGATGGTAGAGCACCCCCATCGGCATCTTACGGGCCTCAAGTGGTTCAACCCACTTGCTCTTTACATACAGTTCAATAACAGCAATCGCTCGCATGAGTGTCCATGGCATTCGAGCAGGCAATTGAGCTTCCTCATCCTCTTCTTCCGGACATACAAATAGCATCTCGGAAGCCATATCCTCACGCCTGCCTGACCTTCCAAGGCGCTGAACAAAACTCGATGCACTATAAGGTGCTCCAAGCTGTACAACCCGCTCCAGTTCACCCAGGTCAATCCCCAGTTCCAACGTTACGGTAGCCGCAGCTACTGCTGGCCCTGATCCGGTTCGTAAGGCGGCTTCGGTCTCTTCTCTCAGCATCGCGGATATGCTCCCATGATGAACATGGAATACATCCCGCTCCTGTCTCCGTGCGGCGACACGCCGCATCTCAAGTATAGTGACTTCTGCATCCGTCCGACTATTGGTGAATATCAAAGCTTTTTTGCGATGTGTACTCTCATAGATGAAGTCGTAATAGACTTTACGTGCATTATGCAGATGTTCTGCCTGCTCTTCATCCCGTGCATCCGGGAACGAAAAATGCTCCACCCTTAGACGTAGCTTGCGTCCACCCGGGGAAGAAACCACATCCACCCCCTGGTTAGTTCCAGCAGCGAGCCAGGCTGTAGCAGCATCATAATCACTTAATGTCGCAGATAACCCCACTCTTCTCGGTTTACATCCAGCCATACGTTCAATTCGCGCCAGCTCGCTCAACACCTGAATGCCACGATCCGCTCCCATGAATGCATGAACCTCGTCTATAATGACATACCGCAGATCATGAAATAATGCCGGAATGGCATTGGGACGATTCATCAGCAGACCTTCCAGTGATTCAGGCGTAATCTGAAGCACACCGGAGGGGCTTCGCATGAGTCGTGTTTTCTCTGCCTGGGGCACATCTCCATGCCAGTGCCATACCGGAATATTCCCCTCGGACAACAAGTCCTTTAGTCGCTCGAATTGGTCATTAATCAGTGCCTTAAGCGGCCCGATGTACAAGATACCCACGGATTTGGAGGGCCGTTCATGCAGCTCGGTTAGTGCTGGAAAAAAAGCCGCCTCCGTCTTGCCGGAGGCAGTGCCTGCTGCAATCAGCATATGATGCGCGGTATGAAAACAAATGTTGCACGCTTCAATCTGTGCAGGCCGAAGGGATTCCCATCGTTTTTTATAAATAAATTCCTGTACAAAAGGAGCCAGTCGATAGAAAGGGTTCTCACTCATAATTCAAACTCCGCCAGAAAATCATCCAGATCATCAGCAGATGATGAATCCATTCCTTTCCCTGCTTCCTGCGGTTTGACTGCTCGCTCACCAAGCAATTGAGCATAGGTTACTTCGGGATTCTGATGGAGCGTATGCAACACATCCATGAAGTCCCGCACCACTTCACGTGTGGTCAGTAATTCATCCGCGCCGAGCCGGTTGACCGCTGTTTGCATAAAATCAACTAAATCCTCATCCGTTAGACTTGCAGTATATCCAAAATGCAGAGCATGAATCTGACGCAGCTTCTGCAAAAGAATCAAAATCTCTTCATGGGACAACATTGAAAGTTTCAAGATCGGTCCGGTATAATTCGCGTATTCTCTTGCTGCATAGCGCCCATCGATGAGTCTGGAGCGAAGTGCTTCATAACTGAATAGTCCGCGTCTTTCATCCTCCACGAATTGTGGTGTACCGCCCACAAAAATGCCGAGGTGTTCTGCTTTGCCCTGCATCGTATCATTGAACATGGTAAGCAACTTCTCGTAGTTGCTTTGCCGGGATATACTGTTTGTAATTTTGTACAGATTAACCGCTTCATCTATGAACAACAGCAGTCCTTTGTAACCGATCCGTGCCGTAAATTCGGACCATAATTTGAAGTAGTCATACCAGTTATCATCATCAATGATGACGCCGACAGCCAGCTCTTTCTTGGCTTCCGTCTTGGTTGCGAATTCCCCTCTCAACCAGCGCAGCGCCGCCTGTTTTCGGTCATCATCCTCCAATTTATAGCCGTTCCAGTACGAAGCCAACACCTTGGCAAAATCGAATCCATGCACCAAATTCTGCATTTCGTTTGTCACCGCATAGATCTGCTTCTCGACTTCGGCAGGAAGAGCCGGATCATCCGGGCGCAATCCCTGACTTTGCATCGCTTGCTGCTGAAGACCAGCGATCCACTTCTGCAAAATCGGTTCCAGTGCACCGCCATCTGGTCGTGTACGAGTAGACAGACGAGTCATCAGCTCACGATAGGTTGCGAGCCCCTGACCTTTGGTTCCCACCAGTCTGCGCTCAGGTGACAAGTCACCGTCCGCCACCACGAATTCCCGATCCATCGCATAGTTACGAATCATCTGCAACAGAAAACTTTTCCCGCTCCCATACCTCCCTGTAATAAGCTTAAACGCTGCCCCGCCTTCTGCAATATTGTCCATATCTCGCAAAATCGCGTCCACTTCAGACTTCCGACCAACTGCAATCTGCTCCAGTCCGATTCGTGGCACAACGCCCGCGGTCAACGAATTCACTAGTGCGGTAGTCAGCCGCTTCGGTATTTTAAGTTCTGCCACTGCCTAATCACCTCTTCACATGTTCAAACACATTCATATAATCCGAAACTATACGATCACCATCAATGAGAAGGTCAACAATCGTTTCCATGGCCACATCATTAATTTCATCCAACAGGAGTGCAGGCATCGTTCCATATTGCTCAGCCACCCGCATCAGCTCCGTATCCGGTTTGACACCAAGCAAGGCATAAATTGCCTGTACATGCTGCGGAGATAGCATTTCAGAGAACTGTAACCACTCTTCATCCAAGTCAGCAGAAAAATCCGCCTCCCATTGTAATGATATTGGCTCGTTATTCCCGTTTTCTTGGACTCCGTCAGTTTCAAGCGCTCCCTCAAAGCCAACCTCCGATTGGTTAGACTCCTCAGCTCTTTCAGCTTCATCCGTTGAATAATGAATGGCCATAGGCGCTTGGCTAGTCACATTGTTCGCATCTTCATCTTCGGTGATATGATTTTCCTCGATCATGAGTGCTCTGCGCACATATTCGCTTTCCTGTTGCAGCGATGCAAGTTTCCCCGCATCAATTCGGACTATCGGTTGCTCCACTACTGGTACTTTCTCGACTGCAAAGGCCTTGTCCAGGTAACGTTCAATCACGTTTGCTAGCTCTGGTTCAAGGGTCTTTCCACGAAGTCGCCCTCTGAAACCGAGCAGTTCACGGCATTTATTTTCCGTGCATCGAAAAACTCGAGTTACAAACTGAATAAAATCTGCATGCTCTCCAATCGGAACATATGTTATTCGAACCGATTTTCCATAAATGGATTCATCATATACGGCTTTTCGAAACAGCGTACGTTCGATAACTCTCTCATGATTTAGCTCAAACTGATCCAATATGCCGACCTTGCGTGTACGCAGCAGATAAGAATCCAACAAAGCCATGACTCGGGGAATGTATTGTTCCAGAACCTTCATGCCGCCATCCCTGTAAAATTTGCTGAGCGTAATGTCGTAGTCATAATATCTTTGTAACAACTTCAGCGAGATTTCCGATATATTGCTGCTCAAGAGCCGTTGCAACTCCATATCCAGAATCTCCGGTGGCAAAAAACCACTCGAAAGCTCCACTATCTCGGATAATGACATGTTCAACTCATGTACGAGATCATAATCAATAATCCATTCCTGCATGTACATATCCAACTGCGGAAGCCGTTCACGATAGTTCATCCATAGTTGTTTTAATTGCTCGTAGCCTGCCTGTGGTTCCTGCCAACCAATTCCGTTAATCAGCTCATAAATATGCACAAACAGATAGGACAGATCCGTGTCAGGGAAACGGCCTTGCCGGACTTCAGTCCTCCAATACATATACCACTTGCGCTGGGGTTCGTTCATTACACCATAGGTCGGCCAATAACTCATAAAAGGAACCCAGGGAGCCTGCTCCCCTTCCACTTCAATGAGTTGCCTTGCTTCCTCTACAAACCTTTTCTCCGAAGACAATATGCCACCAGGTAATTTTATATCAAAATCAGCACGGACAATCGTTGAACGATCAGGAACCGGGACTGCCGCTATTATGGGTTCTTCGCACAGATCTATCTCTATAAACTCCAGTTGTCTTGAATCCTCTTTCATTGAATTCCGTTTCACCGTCCTCCACGTGTGAATACGAACAAGTGTATCCATATTGTTCATTATAACACTTGTCCTGGGCCTGCGGTGATGAAAATAATAGTTTCCTTATTAACAGAAAAAAGAAAGACATTCAAACTGATATCCAGTTTAAATGCCTTCCCACTATACCATTTTGCTTCATCCTTTACAGCAAGGTTAGTACAACCTTATATCATACCATGATAGCCCGATTTTTCCCGTCACTCTTGGCTTGAGCAAGGGCTAGGCTGGCTTTTTCAATCAGATTCGACACCATCAGCGTCTCTTCAGGAACCATTACCGAACCGCCAACGCTAACCGTGACCACTTCACTTGGACTGGACAGATCACTCTGAATTTGAAGTGCAAGCACATGTTGTCTGATTTCTTCGGCAAGCTCCGCTGAACGTTCCGATGTTGCATTCTTCAGTTTCAACATGAAGGTTCCTCCCCGAAGGCGGGAGATGACGCCATCATTCTGTTCACTGACCACCGTCAGCACTTCTCCAATCCACTGCAGGCACAGATCGCCACCTTGAAGTCCATAAGATGCATTATATGAACGGAAATCATCGATATCTATAATAAACAGTCCCAAACTGCATTTCTCTTGCAAACATTCATTCCAATCATCCTGAAGCTGGGATTGGAATATGGTCTGAAGCGGCATGTCTGTTAACGGATCTGTGTTGAGATAGTTCTGGAGTTGACTTGTTGTCTCCGTATAATGTTCCTGATCAGGATGAGATGTCCCACTGTTAAGAAGAACCATCACAGATGGTTTGCCAGCATGTGTAACAGAAGCCAGTGTAATCTCAAGCAGTAAGGACATGCCAGTTGCTGTGATGAAGTATGCCTGGTTGGTAAACAAACGCGTATTGTTGAGATTCAGTTCCTCCAGATTTTGCTGCAAAATCGTTCTCGTCTTGTCAGGCACAAATCCCCTGAAATCCTTGCCGATGAGAGCTTTGGAACTTTCATAACCAAGCAGTTCAGCTGCCTTGTTATTGCAATAAATGATGAATCCATCCGTCAACGTAAAAAAGGCAACCGGTGAAAACTCCATCAACTGCAAGTAGCGCTGTTCATTTTGCCGCAAAATACGTGCGTTCTGCAATGCCTGCTCCTCTGCCTGAACCAGTTGGTTCTCTGTCTGACGGCGTACGATGCTTTTGAGCAATGGCAGCACATTCAGCTCCTTCGTTGTCCAAGGATAAGAGGTGGATTGTACGACCTCTCTCCATTTCTCGAAGGATTTTCGTGGAGACAAACGCATGCCATCATCGGTTTTGATCACCGCTTTGGCTGGATCACCTGCCCAATCCACAAGCTGAACCACCTCAGGGCGGAACCAGATGATGTAATGATGCTGCCCAGGGGATATGGCAACATAAACAATACCCGATGCTTTTTCCTTGTAAGCTTGGGCAGGATCATACTCCAAACTCAGCTTGGAAGTATGATAACTGTAATCTTCCGATTTGCCCGCCAGCCATGCTGCCAATTCGCGTACTTGCTCCCGTGTCGGCGTATCGCCATATAATAGCAGCTTGTCCTGATAACAGATCGCAGCTCCCGAAGCATCCATAAGACTCAGTAAGGTCTGCTCTTCGCCCTGCAATTCTTCAATAATCCTCGCTGGACTTGTATTCCCAATAAAAATATTAGCAATTTGGGTAGCCGCTTCACGTGACCTGATCTCAGCTTGATATTCATCCAGCTGCTGACGTTGAAACAGTTCACTTGAGAAGAAGGAACCCAGGAAGTTACACAAGTTACGAACACGATGGGGTATATATCTGGCTGAATAGTGATGACATGTAATCAGGCCCCACAGCTGGTTGTCATGGATCAGAGAGATGGTTACGGTTGCACCAACACCCATGTTCTGCAAATACTCAATGTGCAGAGGGGATACACTGCGCAGAACCGACAAGCTCAAATTAAGCGGTTTGCCCGTCAAAGGTTGAAGCAAGGGAACGATCTCGACAGGTGTATAATTCACGTTCACGATGGTGCGCAACCAATTGCGCAGATACAATTCCCGTGCCTGTTTGGGAATATCAGACGCCGGGTAATGGTGTCCGAGAAAAGGTTCAAGCTCTTCCTCACGCGCTTCAGCGATGACCTTCCCATTCCATTGTTCGTCAAATTCATAGATCATGACCCGATCATAGCCTAGCATTTCTTTCACTTGCTCGGCAGCAATCTGACTCGCCTCGACCCGATTATCAGTACTTTTAAGTCGGCTGAAGAAGCTGGAAATCCACTCAAAATCATTACCTTCCATATCTCCATTTTCATAGGAAGGTTCCATTTCCAAAATTAACAGGCCTTCACTCTCATGAATGACTGTTGTGAAGACCTGAGCATTTCCAGATATGTTAATCGTAAGATCCATATATTGCAGGTCTGATGTTACAGATGCACTGAAGGTGCGTGCCAGTACCTGCCTTATATTATCCTTGCCAATCAGATGTTCGAGTGGAAGGCCCAGCACCTCTTGCGTAGAAAGACCGAGATGTTCCTCCGTATTTTGGCTGCATTGTACAATAGTCGGTATATTGTTGGTGCTCACAGCCAAGAGCACACCATGAGGTTGAATGAAGCCGGGGATATGAATAGGTTCTTTGTCGCAATTGTTTAGATCAATTGGATCATTGGTGTACGTACCCTGATTGAGCAATGTACGGTTAAGCAAATTATTTTCTTTCTTGGACTTCGATTCGGGCATAGCCTGAAAAATCCCCTCTCATGATGTGATAACTCTTATTCTCAACTTACAACTGATCTGTATTTGTATTTGTATTGATCCATTGATCAAGTAATCGGAACGTTTCCGAGGCCGTGTGCACCATGATGTCGTGATCTTCTTCCTCCGTGATGGATTGACGCAGTAGTTCTGTGAACTCCGCCCATCTCGTTCTGGTTTCCGTACCATAGGCATTAAAATATTCCAGCCCCCGATCTGCATCAATCGGCAGGAACTGTGACAAACGTTTGGTCATGATCTGACCTCCGTTCGTAGATCCTTCAATGACGTATAAATAACCGAACAACCTTGCAGGTGTCGAGATATCAGGAAGATCCTTACATAAAGGAACCTGGCTGATTTCCTCTTCACTGGCGCCGAGATTTCGCAGGTCATTTTCAAGCAAGTTCGCTTTTCCTCTAATCCCGATATCCAGTCCTGTACTGCTCCAGAAAGGCTGCTGTACAGCTTGATTTTCCAATGGTTTCAGGAACCCGTAAAATTTCTCCAGATATTTCTTATACTCTCCCAAGCTAACGGTTTGATTCATAATCGCCTTGGCATACTCGTTCTGTTCCACTTGTCTGTGATAATGAGCTGTCTCACTCTTCAGACGTTCCATAATGGTACTGGCTGTCATGTAATCATCGCCCTTCTATGTCGGATCTCTTCATCAGAATTAAGACTTATACTTAACTAAATGTTAGTGTAGGTTTGAATGGATAACCCATTTCATCTAGATAAAGACTCTATGTAAGTATACTTTTTCTTGTAGGAGAAAACTATATGAATCCAGCATCGTTACATTTTGAATACGACTGTTCGTTGTTATATTAACCAGCTACCTATCATCGATTCCACAGCTGTCCGCCCTTCTTTTCTTTCAACAGGAAAAAGTCCATATCTATGATGCTGTTCATCCATCAACATGATAAACTGTGCATATCCTGTTCTTGGAGGTATGAAGTATATGAATATAACCATTCAACACATAATAGATCACCTAACCGCCGAAGTTGAACTTCCAGAAACCACCGTGGATCAACTGATAACGGGTTCTCCCCACCAAACGGTCACAGGCGTTTTTGTAACTTTTATGCCTACACAACATGTGATTGAGCATGCTATACAACGTGGGGCTAATCTGATTATCGCTCATGAGCCTCCCTTCTATAACCATCATAGTCACACCGACTGGCTGGCTGATGATCCAGTCTATGAAACCAAGAGAAAGCTGATTGAGAACGGCAAAATTGCAATCTATCGCTGTCATGATGCCATTCATCGCTTTCAGCCTGATGGCATTACGGAAGGATTGGTTCAGGCACTGGGGTGGTCATCTTCTGTGGAACAGAGAAGACCAGAAGCTGATATTCTGTCCTTTCCGGAAGGTATGACAGTTCAGCTTATTGCGGAACATATTAAACATTCGCTTGGAAGCGAATATGTACGCCTAGCTGGTGATCCAAAGATGATATGCAGACGTGCAGCGATCCTGGTCGGTTTTCGAGGCAACGGCAATCTGACCATTCCCCTTCTTCAGCAAGAAGAGTTGGATTTGATTATCGCAGGTGAAGGATTCGAATGGGAGACACCAGAGTACATACGTGATGCTGTGCAGCAAGGAAAACAAAAAGCTCTTCTCATGATCGGCCATGCCGAAAGTGAGGCCTCCGGGATGAAACTTTTGTCTGAAAGATTGGCTGCTGGTTTCCCGGAATTGTCAGTTCATTATGTTGGTGAGCAACCGGTGTTTCAAGTATTGTGATTTTCAGAATCACGTGCCATCCTGGGTCCTGTCTGGATTTTACGAAGGGTTTATTGTACTCTAAATGCTATAACTTCTGAGCTGAGGACATTTGTCCTTGGCTTTTTGAGTGGATATATCATTTAATAGAAATCGAAGAAGTAATGACGCGACAAGGAGAGTACAACCATGAGAGGAATTATTTTTGCACTATTAGGCGGTGCATGCATTACCCTGCAAGGGGTTGCCAATACCCGAATCAGTACGGACATGGGTACCTGGCAAGCCGCTACGATTACACAACTCACCGGGTTTATATTGGCAGCTCTGATCCTTGTATTCGTGCGGGACATCAACCTGCAAGGATTGAAGCAAGTGAAGCCCATGTACCTGGCGGGAGGCGCGTTTGGTGCAGTAATTATTTTTAGTGAAGTCACGGCAATCCAGCAAATTGGGGTAACTTTTACGATCTCAGCGCTGTTGATTGCACAGCTATTCCTGACCTTTATGGTCGATAGTAACGGATGGTTTGGTGTTGTGAAGCAGAAAATGAAACTACCGCAATTTCTGGGTATAGCATTAATGGTTACGGGCGTCATTATTATGAAGCTGTAGCCAGGTCAACATAAAGACGGGGGTGAAATACATTATGGAAGAATTCCAGAATCAGCATCAATTGTTGCACTATTTGAAGCAGTATCAACTCGAATCGGTATTTCACGAGCCCCTGCGTCCACATATGACGATATGCCACTTCGAGAAGTGCGAATTAATCTGCCGCGAAGGGGAAATGTCCGAATATTTATATGTGCTGGTCGAGGGGAAAGTCAAAATTTTCACGACCTCTCCACAGGATAAAACACTCGTTCTTTGTTTCAAAACACCGCTTGAAATGGTTGGTGATGTCGAGTACGTTCGGGAGAGCGACATCGTGAACACCGTGCAGGCGGTTTCCCCTGTGGTCATGCTGCGCATTCATTATAATTGGTTAGCCGAACTCGCCAGCGATTACGCACCCCTGTTGAAATTTTTGCTCAAAATTATTTCTCACAAGTTTTATATTGATTCGAACCTCTCCAACTTCAACCTGATGTATCCGGTCGAGGTTCGATTAGCCAGCTATCTGCTCTCCATCTCTACTGAAGAAGCGGGGACTGTTGTCCACGAAGAACTGGACGCCTTTAATTTGACAGATATCGCGAATCTGATCGGTACGAGTTATCGGCATTTGAATCGGGTGATTCAGAAGCTGTGTGCAGATGGATTAATCATGCGGGATCAGGGCTTTATTATGGTCAAAGATCGGGCAGGTCTGGCAGAAGTGGCGGGTCACAACATCTATGAATAAGGAGATCTCTATCCTATGATCATTACAGGTATTTTGCTTGCGTTACTGGCAGGTTCTCTTGTCAGTCTGCAGACCATCTTTAATAGTAAGGTAAATGAACGTACCGGCTCGTGGTCCACGACAACGATGGTGCTTTTCACCGGGTTTATTGCATCATTTCTGATTTCTCTAGTGGTGGAGGGAAAAAATACGTTCAGCTTCCAACATATGCAGCCCTGGTACTGGCTTAGCGGAGCCATCGGTGTTGGGGTTGTCTTCTGTCTCGTTCAGGGGATGAAACTGCTTGGTCCCACATTTGCTATCTCCATCGTACTTACATCCCAGTTAAGTTTCGCCTTGCTTTTTGATTCCATGGGATGGCTTGGACTGGAGCAGATCCCATTCTCGTGGAACCAGCTTCTTGGCGTTCTTGTCATCGTTGGCGGTATTGTGTTATTCAAGTTTGGCGGTAGCAAATCGGCAAAATCAAAAAAATCTCCGGGTGCATTGCAATCCGACTCATAGGAGAAAATAAAAAGAGTGTCTGTCCAATCCGTTGATTGGCTAGACACTCTTTTTGGCAATCGAACCACGTTTCGCTTAATACGCTTAAACGAACTCTACGTTGTGGTACACTTGCTGCACATCTTCAAGGTCCTCAAGCGCATCGATCAGTTTCTCGAACTGGGCTTGTGCGTCCTCTGGAAGTTCAATGTGGTTTTGCGCAAGCATCGTCAGCTCGGCTACGGTAAACTCAGTCACACCCGCCGCTTTGAACGCTTCCTGTACAGCGTGGAATTGATCCGGTTCTGCATATACGATCACAGCATCGTCTTCGTCCACGATATCACGTACATCCACATCTGCTTCAAGCAGAAGTTCCAGTACTTCCTCGGAGTTTTTGCCTTCTATCCCGATTACCGCTGTAGGATCAAACATATAAGCAACTGATCCGCTTACACCCATATTGCCCGCGTTTTTGTTAAATGCAGAGCGCACTTCCGGTGCAGTACGGTTCACATTATTGGTGAGCGCATCCACGATAAC
Source organism: Paenibacillus sp. BIC5C1 (assembly GCF_032399705.1). NCBI lineage: Bacteria > Bacillati > Bacillota > Bacilli > Caryophanales > Paenibacillaceae > Paenibacillus > Paenibacillus sp. BIC5C1. The sequence continues at coordinate 2,918,077 of NZ_CP135922.1, read as the reverse complement.
CATGGCACCATTGGGCCCGAATCCTTCATAACGCAGTTCTTCATAATTTTCGTCCCCGCTGCCTTTTGCCTTTTCCATGGCACGGTCAATAATGGCTTTGGGTACGTTATACGTTTTGGCACGTTCCAGCACGACTTTCAGTGCGCGGTTCGCTTCCGGGTCCGGTTCGCCTTTCTTGGCAGCTACATAAATCTCAACGCCGAATTTAGCATAGACCCGGCTAGTATTTGCATCTTTTGAAGCTTTTTTTTCTTTAATATTATTCCACTTACGACCCATATCGTTTCCGCTCACTTTCAACATATAATCTGCTTTCTACTTTGTCATTATATCTTGTTGGGCGTACTTCAACAAGTTTAGACTCACGAAAAAATGGTAAAAGGCAAGTCGATTTCACCTCGCCACGTTCAGACATCCCAAAAAGAAACGATCCAAAAACGTCAAAGAAGCAATTCCCAAGGGAATGCTTCTCTCACGAATTTATCTAATTAGGCATGAAACTGCTGACCATCCAGCACTTCAGGCACATAACCAGCACGAATGACGAAATCTCCAAAATGCTCACCATCATTGCGTTCTTTGGCGTACTGATTCACCATCGGAGTCAATGTATCCAAGATTTCGGATTCGCCAATATTTTCTTTGTACAATTTGTTCAAGCGATGCCCGGTAAAACTTCCGCCGAGATACATATTGTATTTTCCTGGAGCTTTGCCGATAAACGAGATCTCGGCCAGCATCGGTCTTGCACAGCCGTTCGGGCAACCCGTCATACGAATAACAATCTCTTCGTCTCTCAGCCCCGCTTCGTCCAGAACAGGCTCCAGCTTGTCGATCAGGGAAGGCAGATACCGTTCGGATTCCGCCATGGCAAGACCACAAGTCGGAAGCGCCACACAAGCCATAGAACTTCTGCGAAGCGCCGAGTAGTGAGCACCATCAGTCAGATTGTATTGCTCAATCAGTGCCTCAATCTTTTTCTTCTTCTGGCTGCTGATGTTCCCGATAATGAGATTCTGATTAGCTGTCAGACGGAAATCTCCGGTATGGATTTTGGCAATTTCACGCAAACCTGTCATGAGCGGATAACCGTCCACATCCTTCACACGTCCATTTTGAATGAACAAGGTGTAGTGCCATCTGCCGTTGCTGCCTTTCACCCAACCGTAACGATCTCCATTATGTTCAAAATGGAATTCGCGCGCCGTATCCAGCTTCCAGCCGAGACGACTCGTCAGTTCTTCCACAAACCAGGCAAGGCCGCGGTCATCGATTGTATATTTGAAACGGGCATGTTTACGCACTGCACGATCCCCGTAATCACGTTGAATCATAACCGTCTTCTCCGCAACATCAATCATTTGCTCTGGTGTACAGAAACCAATGACCTTGGAGACCTGCGGATAAGTCTTCGGATCACCATGAGACATCCCCATACCACCGCCGACAGAAACGTTAAAGCCTTGCAGCTTGCCGTTCTCTACAATAGCGATGAATCCGAGATCCTGCGAAAACACATCTACATCATTGGATGGTGGAACAGCAATCCCGATTTTGAATTTACGCGGCAAATACACTTTGCCATAAATCGGTTCTACTTCTTCATCCGTGTCCTGTGAATCAATAATTTTCTCTCCATCCAGCCACAGCTCGTGATAAGCACGAGTGCGTGGATCCAGGTGATTACTCACCTGGCATGCCCATTCATATACTTCAGCATGAATATCCGATTGGTCCGGGTTCGGGTTGCACATGACGTTCCGGTTGACGTCACCACATGCAGCAAGGGTGCTGAGCAACGAATCGTTTACTTCACGAATAGTATTTTTGAGGTCCCATTTGAGCACACCATGCAGTTGAAATGATTGGCGCGTCGTCAGACGAATGGTCTCATTCGCATATTTATGCGCTACACGATCCATCATCAGCCACTGTTCGGGTGTAACAATTCCTCCGGAAGCACGCACACGCAACATGAATTGGTAGGCAGGCTCCAGCTTGGATTTATTCCGCTCATTACGCAGGTCGCGATCGTCTTGCATATAACTGCCGTGATGTTTCATCAGACGGTTATCGTCCTCAGGAATCGCACCACTGATCCGATCCGCCAACGTTTCAGTCAGACTTCCGCGCAAGTAGTCACTTTTGATCTTTATATCTTCCACATCGCTGTTCGTGCGCTGCGGGTTAAGTAAGTTATTATAAGCCATGCTGCTTTCTCCTCTCGTATCTCCGGGATGCCTTATACGGCATATGGTCTGTAATTAATACACATCCCGCTGATAACGTTTTTCCTGTTGCAACCGTGTCAGATATTCCGCTGCCTGTTCAGATGTTAGGCCACCCTCTTGTTCAAGAATGGTTGCAAGTGCAGCATGAACATCATGTGCCATTCGTTTCTCGTCACCACAGATATATAGAACTGCACCTTCCTGTAGCCACTGATACAGCTCTTTGCTGTGTTCCAGCATTCGATGCTGCACATATACTTTCTCTTCTGCATCACGGGAAAACGCGACATCCATTTTCGTAAGAACGCCGTCCTTGAGCCAGCGCTGCCATTCGGTCTGATAAAGGAAATCGGTGGAGAAATGCTGATCACCGTAGAACAGCCACGACTTGCCTTCTGCCCCCGTCTCTTCACGCTCTCCAAGGAAGGATCTGAACGGAGCTACACCTGTACCTGGTCCAACCATGATAATTGGAGCATCCGGGTTCTCCGGCAGTTTGAAGTTTGGATTTTGCTGAATGAATACAGGCAATGTATCACCTAATTCGACTCGTTCAGCGAGATGAACAGAGCATACACCATAGCGCTCTCTACCACGTGATTCGTAACGTACTGAACGAACGGTAAGATGAACTTCATCCGGGAAAGACTTCGAACTGCTTGCGATCGAATATAGACGTGCCGGGATTTTACGAAGCACAGCTACGAACGATGCAGCCGGAATACCTTTAAGCCCATAATCCTGTACCAGATCCAGCAAATCACAGCTGTTCATGACCTTGCGGAATTCCGAATCATCTGCAAGCAGTGCGGGTAAGCCGCTACCCGGGCTCAGCTTTGCCAGCTGCTCCACAACGGGTCTTGTGACAGCAGTTATTTCGAAGTAACGCAATAATGCTTCACGTACAGAAACCTGGTCTCCACGTTTATTAACCGTAACTCGCTCATCCGCATTCCATTCCATGGCAGCGATCAGTTCATCGACCAGACGTGGATGATTCTCAGGGAATACACCGAGGCTGTCGCCCGGCTCGTAATCCAGGTTGGAGCCTTCCAGAGACAATTCGATATGACGCGTCTCGCGGTCCGACCCTCTGCCGTTCAAGTTGAGATTTTCCAGCACTTCTGCCTTGAATGGATTGGTCCGGTTGAACTCGGAATCACCGCTGCTTACTGCTGCTCCAACCGCTTCACTGGTTACCACTCCCGCAGCAGCAGACGTACTGCTGAGTGAAGCAAGCACATTATTCATCCACTCTGCAGCCGCTTCATCAAAATCAACATCACAGTCCACACGTGGTACAAGCGCTGTTCCGCCAAGTTCCTGCAAACGTATGTCAAAATCCTTTCCTGTCTTACAGAAGAACTCATACGAAGTATCTCCTAGTGCCAATACGGAGTAACGCAATCCCTCGAGCTTCGGAGCCCGTTTGCTATGCAGGAATTCATGCAGCGGAATCGCATTATCCGGCGGTTCACCTTCCCCATGGGTGCTGACAATAATGAGAAGATTCTCAACTTTCTTCAGTCCGTTCGGTTTGAAATCTCCCATTGACGACAGGGTCACCTGAAGCCCCTGCTCTTCCAGCTTTTTCGCCAGTTTCTTGGAAAGTCCACTGGAGTTCCCGGTTTGTGATCCAAAGAGTACCGTAACTTCCCTGGACACCGTAGCAGGTGCGCTTTCAGGAGTAGTTCCTGCTGAAGATATAACCTGTTGTTCTACACCAGCAGGTGCAGCTAAAGCCGCATATCCCTGAATGGCTGTAAGATATCCGCTAAGCCACGTTTTCTGTCCGTTGTTCAATGTAGGAATAAGGCGATTGAGCAGCTCAACCTGTTCCTGATTAAAAGGGCTGTTTGTCACTTGAAGTTCCACTATTTGCCACCTCGCGCATTACGTCAATTTTAATTCCTACTAAAATGATCATATTAATTTCTACTCTCTTGAACCTACCATACCCTATGGTAGGGGTCAATTTCGATGATTTTATGGTATTTATCAGTTTCACTGATAAAGGACAAAAAAACAACAAATACCCTCCACTTCTATTCAGGAAGGTTTTTGTTGTTTTTTTAATTTGGGAGCAGTCTAGTTCGAAGTCGAAAACGGAATATATTCGCTAAAATGATTCTCCAGTACTTTGTTTTTATCTCCATACACTCTGTCCAGATGATTCTCTCCCCACAGACAGATGCGGTCGATGATTGCCTGCAGTGTCAAGCCATACTCGGTCAGCTCATACTCTACCTTGGGCGGAATCTCGGGATGAATAATTCGATGGATGATTTCATTCTTTTCAAGATCACGCAGCTGCTGAGTAAGGACTTTCTGAGTAATGCCAGGGATGGCTCTGCGAAGTTCGCTTGTTCGTTTTTTACCTGATATCAGTTGATGCAAAATAAGAATCCTCCATTTTCCACCGACGAGTTCCAGCATTGCCTGCACACCACTCTCATATCTTTTCAGTTCCTGTTCCACTGGGAATCCCCCTTAAATCTCATTTATGTATGTCCATTATTAAAAGTAACCGAAGAACCTTAAGGTATCTACAGCACTCGAAGGTGCGTACTTCTCAATAAGATGTCATGAAACTTATAATAACATTGGTCAGAACGTTAAACCAAAAAAATGAAGGAAAAAGGATGGTTACTCATACATGAAAATCAAACTGGTCGTTACTCACCCAAGACAGGATTCTCTAACATTTGCTGTGATGAATCGATTTATAGAAGGTATGAAGGAGAATCACCACGAAATTGATATCCTTGATCTGTACCATGATGGATTCGATCCGTTATATAGCGTAGAAGACGAGCGAGATTGGCAAAATCCCGATAAACAACATGCCCCTGTAATTCGCAAAGAGCTGGATCGCGTGCTCGCGGCTGATGCCATTGTTTTTATTTTCCCGGTATGGTGGTACAACGTTCCTTCCATGCTCAAGGCTTACCTGGACAAGGTATGGAATATGGGGCTGCTGAACAAAGCAAACTCCAAAAAGGCACTCTGGATTGCACTAGCTGGAGGAACGGAGGCTTCATTCCATAAGTACGATTATTACAACATGATTTCAAATTATCTGAATAATGGGATTGCGGGTTATGCAGGATTGCAGGAATCCCGAGTCGAGTTTCTCTATGAGACCATATCCGATTCCAAAACGCACATTGAAGGCTTGCTGGAACAAGCGTATCAAATCGGCAGACATTACAAGTGACCTCTGCAATCGGACAGCAGGCTACTTACTCGTTAAGAGTGATTTTACAACTTTACCGTCCAGTTATCCCCCATGCCGGGCGCACAAGCAAAAAGAAAAAGACTTACTTCATCCTGTAATCCAGGTTGAAGTAAGTCTTTTCTTCTTACACTAAAATGGTTGAGTATAATCAGTTGGGCCAAACCAATTTGCTCATCATCGCATACAGCATCGTTGCTGATTCGGCACGAGTCGCTTGGGCAAGAGGCTTCACTTCTCCGTTGTATCCACCGACGATGCCCAGTTTCACAAGCATAGCTACACTATCGCGGGCATATGAGCGGATCTTGGAAGCATCGCGGAACTGTTCGAGGCTATCCACCGAAGCTGATTCCGGATCGACCAATCCAGCCGCTCCAAGTGCCCTCACGGTCAGCGTCATCATTTCCTGACGGGTGATAGTTGCCTCAGGCTTAAAGCGCCCGTCCCCGGTGCCGCCAGTGATGCTCAGCGCACGAGCCGCAGTTACCGCTTTATAATAAGGAGCATCCGCGTTGACATCGGAGAACGCGTTCCCGTGCAATGTATTCAAGCTCAGTGCGGTCATCAGCCACTGCACGTATTGACCACGCGTCATCTCCTGTTTTGGATGCAGCTGAAGGGAGTCCCGGCTCGCACCTTCATCAAAAACTCCTCGTGCTGCCAATGCTTCCATTGCATTCTTGGCCCATTGTACATCCGCAAGATCTTTGAACGTCTGCTTCACGGACACGGCAGCATAATTTCCTGCTGCAGACGTAACAGCGAATACGACCTCTCTGCTATTCTGATCATAACGACTTTGCGGCAACGAAGTTGCCACATGATTCGCATCTATAACAAACCCTACAATCATATCCCGTTGTACATTTTGCAATGTTTCGTAAGGTAGACGCAGTGTCAGTTCACTTGTTGCTGGCCAAGCAGCACCGTCCAGATCAATTTCGAATCGAACCCCGTGCTGTGTTCCAAGCCGATCTGCAACTGTTTGCGACAGCTGAGTTCGAATCAATCGTACCGATACAGTCTCATATCCAGCCAAGTCTTTCTTTGAAAGTGTGACAGGAAGTTCTAACGTTCCAAGTTCCGTAACGATGTTAAATACATATACTTCGCCTTGATCCATCAATGCAGAAACAGGCAGGAGTAATTCATAAGCATTTGCTCCTGAGACCGATTTCTGCCGAATTTCGACGAGCCTGTGACCCCTACTAACCGGAGCGACTTTCAATGCCTCTTCAATCGTTGAAGCATTCAACTTCGTCTGCACTACACCTTTCTGATCAACAAAACCTTGTAATTCGAGAACGGCACGGTCTTTTTGCGACTCTGGTCGTGGTGATGAATTCTCTGTACTCGGGGTACCACTCCCCGCCTGTCCTCCAGGGCTACTTGAATTGCCGCCCGGATTCACTCCTGTACCATCGCCCGAACCATCGGAGCCCGAGCCGCCTGGTGAAGGCGTATATGCCGGTACCTTCACCATCAGCGGTATAGTCATTGCTTTGCTGTCATCAGAGGTTCGAGTAATCTCCAATTCCAGCGCGACCGACGTTTCCATCGATGGCGGGATGATCGTTCCATCGGTTTGAATGACGGACGGTACCGAACTAGAGGTGATCTCCACGGCAAAACCTTGCGGTACGGTCGGTAACTTCAGTCTCTTCGCACCTGCAGAAGGCTGCTCCAGTGCCGTAATGCTTGCAGCCACATCGGCAGCGGACTGTTGGGCCGTAAGCACATGATATGCGGAAGACAAACCGCGCATCGAATGCCCCGACGCGTCAAAAGCTTCCACTTTGTAATAATAACTGGTGCCGGGACTCAGTTCGTTGTCCGTATACTCCCGCAAACTGCCGTTGTAGACGATACTGTACTCTCCCTTCTCACGATCGGAGCGATAGAGCTTGTAGCTTGCTGCGCCAAGAATTGCATCCCAGTGGAGTGATGCACTTGTTGCAGCCGATATATCAGCATTCAGACCGGCGCTGTCGTCCACAGGTGGCACCGCATCAGACTTGGAAATTATAATCCAGCTGATCAGCGGGTCCTGTGATGCCGTATTACGTACCGTTAATTCCAACTTGTTGCCAGATACGACAATGCCTGAGTGAGTTCTGACACTGGCGGGTGTATAAGTAACTGCACCAGTATTCGTGCCATTGATGAGGAAGTTCGCTCTCCGCGATGTATTCGTCCACGGATCGTTGAACCCGGCGTATATATCGTATGTCCCGTTCGGCACATCGAAGGTATAGGTCAGATCGCTGCCTTTGGGAGAGTTGCTGACATTGCCGCCGTTCAAATAACGGACGGTCGAGAAAATATCCCCGCCGCTCGAACCGGAAGCGAGCGCATCCGTGCTGACATAACCCCAAGTCCGTCCCTCCTCCGGCGCGTATAACTGATCTGCCGTATTCGAATTGACGAGCGTGCCTTTCATGTAGGCACCCATCAGTTTATAATCAGCTGTTTCGTATCCACCGCTGTTCACAAAATACTGTGCGTTCTCCGGAATAACATATACTCGGATAGCCTGCTTTTTGTTACCGAACTCCGGTGTCGTTACCTGAAGGGTGATTGGTCCTGGTTTCGCAAAATCTTCTGCCGTCATGACCCGGTTATCGACCGTCCATACCGCTGGGGTTGACACAAGCGTACCTCCGTCACGCACATTGACCGTCTTAGGCAGGGAAGGTACTTTTCCGAGCGGCACAGCTTCCGGCAGCGGATCCGTGATATCTACCTTGCCCATCGAATTCAGCAGATCAGGCGACCAACTGTTATACCACTTGATAGCAATGTCTGATCCTATCCCGAACTCAATGGGCAAGAATACGTATTTTGCCCCGTCGTTTGAGAAATTGCCGCCGTTCCATGTGTCTCCCACGTAAATGAATTTTCCTTTTTCCGGATCGACCGGAATAACCGAAGTGGCCTGCGTTCCGAATGCCTTACCTGGATCGGGGTCGCTCGGCAATGTGCGTACGAACGGATTGGTCATCGTTGACCAAGGACCAAAAATGTTATCCGCCACAGTCACTTTGTTTTCGTTAGCGGCCCAGCCGGACGCGCCGGAGGTCAGAATATAATATTTACCCTGATACTTGAACATCGCGGGCGCTTCACGCTGTCCGCCTGGGAACACGCGCACATAATCGACGCCGTATTCCGCCTGATAGGTGGAATCACGTACCGGATTGCCTTTGTCATCTGTTCGTCCTTCCTTATGCCACCCTGTTACGTCACTGTAGTCTTCATTCAGTTTGGAGATATACAGCGTCAGGTTTTCCTCACTGGAGTAGATCAGATATCCGGTACCATCGTCGTCCTTGAACAACGTCATGTCACGCGCCATGCCCCGGTCACTTGGGAAGTAATCTTTCTCTCCTTCGGGAGTTCTGTCCATCCGATAACTCTTCTGATATACGAAAGGCCCTGTCGGGGAGTCACTGATCGCGTAGCCGGCCCGTGCTTTACCGTAGTTCGCATTGTCGTTGTAGGGGTCCTTGTCTCCGTCCATGTGAGCCCACATCACGTATTTTTTCGTTTTGTCGTTATAGATGACCTTCGGTCGTTCAATAATCCGGCCTTTACGGATATCGGCCCAAATGTCCACTTTGTCATCACGACCTTCATACAACTTGGCGATCAACGGGTTCTTGTCGAAATCATCCATCGATTGAATCATCGTCAATGCCATGCCTTCATCTGTCCAGTTCAGCAGGTCCTTGGATGAATACACGCACACACCAACGGCTGGCCATCCGCCCGTATGGTATTCGCCATACCAATAATACTTTTCAGTCTGTTCATCGTAAAAAAATCCTGCGCCGTGTGCATCAATCGGCTTGCCGTCCTGATCCGGCCATAACTGCCCCGGCGTAAAGCTTGTACGAATGGTGGCAACGCCAAGTGGAGCAGATGCCGGAGAAACAGTGCCATCGACGGTTGCCTGGATCATGTAAAAATACCCCGTGCCCATCGTCAGATCACTATCAATAAACGTGCTTTCATTGCCACTGTATACTTGCTGATACGTACCCGCAGCACTGGTTGCACGGGATACCGTATATGATACATCCGATCCAGAAAGTTCATTCCACCCTAGGGAAATCGACGTATCCGTTACAACTGTAGCAGCAAACCCTGCTGGAGAATCAATCGAGTATGTGGTGGCCTCGGCAACGGTGAACGCAGATTCTCCGGCAGCATTAAAGGCCGTTACGCGGTAGCTGTAGCTGTTGCCGGGCTCAAGCCCCTGATCCGTGTAACTGAGCGCCGTACCTTCATACACCTGATCATACTGGTCACTGCCAGCCTCAGCCCGAGCCACACGGTAACCATTCGCCTTGTCCACGGCCGGCCAGGACAGCTTCACGCTCGTGGCATCGAGTGCCAAGGCCTTCAATTCACCTGGAGCCTGTGGAGCAACGGCTGTCGTCCGAACCTCCAGCGGCGCAGACCATAACGATTCGGTCATCCCTCCGTATTCATAGGCGAGCTTGTAATAATACACCATATCCGGACTTAATCCCTCATCCACGTAACCCAAAGACTCGGTGTTGGTAATCAGGGAATACCCATTTTCAGGCGTAGAGGATCGGTACAGGTAATAGCTCGTTGCACCTTCTGCCTCGGTCCATTGCAGTGAAACCGAAGACGGCGTCTGTTCATCGTTGGAGAGTAGAAGATCGTTCCCTGGCGGCTGCTCGGCAATGATAACGTCATCTATATGTACCGACTGCCACTTATTTCGAATGCCAACTGTACCCGACCCGTATGTAGTATCGACCAAATCGAATACCAACCGACCCGAACCGTTTTCGGCGATGTACCCTCGAATGGAAGAACCAGACAGCACCATTTTGAGCGTATACCACGTATTTTTGGCCAACGCATAGTCCACCGATTTCAATGTCGTATCTGTTCCGTTCACCCGCTTGGAAAAGACAAGTTTATTGTTAGGGGCCTGCATTTGAAAATAATAAAAGTTGTTCTTATCCTGAAACCGCGATAAAATTCCCGGAAATCCCTGACCGCTCCCCGTGTAAAGACGCATGGAGATCGTCATGTCAGACATGACGTCTCCGGTTGAAATGATGCCTTCCCCAGTATCGCTCTGAAAAAGTGTGGAGTTGGACGCATCCGTCGGGTCCGCCATTACCGCCCAACTACCTGAGCTTACGTCCCACACGGGCGATGCCGTGTAATCCCCGTCAGAAAAATCGTCTTGCAGCAACGTGGCAGGCATTCTATCTGCATCGGCATATACATGGCTTGGTAACATCAATGGTCCTGAAGACAATACCAACGTAGCAGATAACATGAATATCAAGGGTTTCCTGAGTTTATCCAATGTTCATTCTCTCCTTTGACTTGGAAGATGAAAGCATGGTTCTTGAAGGCGGTGTTGTTATCCGGCCTGTCCTCAGCAGTAAGCATGCGGTAAAAAAGTGCGCTCCACCTCCCTTTTTTAATGAAACCGGTTTCATTATGAGGCAAAAAAAGACCCGTCTTCTCTCCTAAGTGCAATGTTACCAAAACGGAATACCTCGTCTTCTTTGCCCCTATGTCGTGAAACAGGTTTATAATATATAAATGTAATCGCTTTCTCGAATTATATGATTACGTATTTGAAGCTGTCAACCATTAACTCAGTTCGGACATTTTTCACTGTAACATGCAGAAAAACGCGTATTCCGCCTGCTATGCAAGCAAAATACGCGCCTTGTATCACCTTTCGAGTTTGTTCGCAAACTCGCCCATATTACGTTAAAATACCTTCGTTGTCCACGACTCACAATTCCATGTCTCCGTAACCACATCACGATAGAATTCAGGTTCGTGAGAGATCAGCAGAATGCTGCCTTTGTATGCTTTGAGTGCGCGTTTCAACTCTTCCTTCGCATCAACGTCCAGATGGTTCGTCGGCTCATCGAGTACGAGCAGATTTGTTTCGTTATTAATCAGTTTGCAGAGACGCACTTTGGCTTTCTCTCCACCGCTCAGTACCGCAACCTTGCTCTCAATATGCTTGGTCGTCAGTCCGCATTTTGCGAGTGCAGCACGTACTTCAAATTGGGTATAGGAAGGGAACTCCTGCCAGATCTCTTCGATACAGGTATTGTAGTTCGCATCCTTCATCTCTTGTTGGAAATATCCAATCTCCAGATGTTCACCGCGCTGAACGGTACCTTCCAAAGCCTGAATCTCGCCCAGAATGCTGCGCATCAGCGTTGTTTTACCGATACCGTTCGCACCCACAAGGGCGATCTTCTGCCCACGCTCCATGCGCAGGTCCAGTGGTCTCGACAACGGCTCATTGTATCCAATGACGAGGCCTTTTGTTTCGAAAATGAGCTTGCCGGACGTTCTGGCATCACGGAAGTTAAACTGCGGTTTCGGTTTTTCCTTGGCAATTTCGATGACATCCATCTTGTCCAGCTTCTTCTGTCTGGACATCGCCATGTTGCGCGTAGCCACACTTGCCTTGTTCCGGGCCACAAAGTCCTTGAGATCGGCAATTTCCTGTTGTTGGCGCTTATACGCCGACTCCAGCTGCTGTTTTTTCATCTCATGAACTTCCTGGAAATGACTATAATCGCCCACATAACGGGTGAGATCCTGATTTTCCATATGATAGATCAAGTTAATTACACTGTTCAGGAAAGGGATATCATGCGAGATCAGAATGAAGGCATTCTCATATTCCTGCAAATAGCGTTTCAGCCATTCGATATGCAATTCATCCAGATAGTTCGTAGGCTCATCCAGGAGCAGAATATCCGGTTTTTCAAGCAGCAGCTTGGCGAGCAATACCTTCGTACGTTGTCCACCACTAAGGTCGTTAACGTCTTTGTCCAGACCGATATCGGTTAGACCCAGACCGCGTGCAGTCTCGTCGACTTTGGCATCGATCATGTAGAAATCCTGGTTAGTCAGCGTATCCTGAATCGTACCTACATCCTCCAACAGCTGTTCCAATTCCTCTGGAGTTACATCGCCCATCTTGCCGTACATATCATTCATTTCTTGTTCCATGTCGAACAAATACTGGAACGCACCACGAAGGACATCACGAATGGATTGCCCCTTGCTCAGCACAGCGTGCTGATCCAAATATCCGACACGCATGCGTTTGGACCACTCCACTTTACCTTCATCTGGCTGGAGTTTACCCGTAATAATGTTCATGAAGGTAGATTTACCCTCACCATTGGCCCCGATCAGACCAATATGTTCGCCTTTCAGGAGGCGGAAAGAAACGTTGTTAAAGATAGCACGGTCACCAAAACCATGACTTAATTTTTCGACATTTAATATGCTCATTCATGACACCTTTTCTATATAGACTTAATTCTTTGTATATTATAAGCGTTATATCATGCACAACTCAACGCCCTATTGTAAATTTAGCACCATTTTTCGATGAAATGTCCTTCGTTTTGACCCCTGATCCACTCAATCTGAAATCAATGACATTTGCCTTATAGGTATGGATGAGTTAAAATTTTTCCTTAAACGACTTACTACTATAAGAATGGAGCTCTCTTGGGGAGCATCAGGTGAAAATCATGATTGAAGTGAAACAATCCAAATTGGGTGATGGCGAATTTAACCGCGGCGTATTTGCGACCGTAGACATTCCAAAAGGCCAGCTGATCCATCAGGCTCCGGTTGTCCCTTATCCCAATGAAGACCACGAACATGTTGAGAAAACAATTCTCGAAGATTACGTATTCGAGTATGGAGCCAATCATACGGCTATCCTGCTGGGCTATGGCAGTTTGATTAACCATTCCTACGAGCCTAACGCCACCTATGATATCAACTTCGAAAACCACACTTTTGACTTCTATGCTTATACAGATATCAAAGCCGGCGAAGAAGTATTGATCAATTATAATGGCGAGGAAGATAACATGGACCCATTATGGTTTCTGGATGATTACGAAGAACGAATGCGTGAGTTGAACGAAGCAAGTGATGGTGAAGAGGATGCTGATGGCACCAAATCTGACTCCAAAAACACGGACTCAAGCAAATAAGACCTTGAGGATAAACGACAACAGTAGTGCAACTTCAAGTGGACAAAACTCAAATAAGCCTCAGCATATTCATTGAAGGCTTGATAAATTAACCTCATAGCGCTGCCTAATGCAAATGAAAACAAGCAAGTCCTCCATCAAGGAAGATTTGCTTGTTTTCGTTTGTTACGATTGCGTCACTTGTCCCAACCAAACAAACTTAATCGGCAATGGGAGGGTCTGTGTGCAGATCCTGATCCGGTTCAGTCCATTTCCATTTGGTAAACGCAACCTCGAACCCGGCACGCTTGGGAGAACAGAGAAACGGCCCTGCTTGCTTGTTCGTCGGATAGGCAAATCTCGCGACCCGAATAGTACGCCAAGGATGCTCATCCGTGCGGGCACGAATAACCACGGCTTCGTCGTGGTACGAAGCCCGAATGGTAACAATGCGTCCGCCCCATTCCGGTACAGGCGAAAGCGACCAATCGGAAAACCGATCCGTTACGACCGCTCCTACATGAGCCACGCCGTCATTTACTTCTACCCCCGCCTTGATCCATTGATCCTGTCCATGCCAGAGCATTAATCCCGCCTGATCATATAATTCCGTGAATGAGCTCAGATCAAATGATACTTCAATGGCCTTGGTTCCATCCCATGGAGCAAGCATGGCATGTCCATTCTGATGACAGAAACCATAGAAGGTCTTCTCCCAGAAGTCACTGCCCTCCTGTGCCTCCACAATCAGACGGTCACCTTCCGTTCGCGCTTGAACCGGTTCGGTTGTCCACTCGGCATCATGAATCTGATGAAAATTAACTGACATGATTCATCCCTTCCTTCCACACCATCACATTAAACTAAAGAGCCCATATCCGATGCGGCTGTAGGATATGCAAAATTCATGGTGTTTAGCTGATCGGTCGTCAAATCGAACTGAATTGCCATGGCGAACAGGTTAATCAGTTCTTCTGTTTTGCCACCCAATACATGGGCACCCAGAATACGCCCTGTTGCATTGTCGACTACAACTTTGGCCATGGCAAATTTTTCATTTGTACGTTTATAAGTATACCATTTCGACATGTCATTTACCTTCACCTCATAGCCCTCTTTCTTGGCCTGCTCGACATCAAGGCCTACAGAACCCAGGGATGGCACTGTAAATACTATGGAGGGCATTACTTTATAATTAGGTTTGTTATGATTGCCTTCGAGTAGATTCAAAGATACTGCGCGTGATTCCTGGCCTGCGAGCGGTGTCAACGGAAGTCCTTCCGTTGCGGTAACATCGCCGGCCGCATAGACTCTTGGATTGCTTTCGCTCTGTAAGAACTCATTAACGGAGATGCCTTTTTTCGTATAGCTGACATTTCCCTTCTCGAGTTCAAGCCCATCTATATTTGGAACACGCCCTGCTCCATGAACGACAAGGCCGCACTGCCATTGATGATCAGCCCCATTGCGGGTTCCACTGACCACATATGTGTTTCCTTGCTGACGAATCGCCTTCACTTCCGCATTCAAATGTACGTGTATGCCTACCTCTTTGGATTTTTGCAGCAGCAGGTCCACCAGTTCCGAATCAAACTGTTTTAGCGGCTCTTCTCCTCGATGAATAATATGAACTTCAGTACCGGCTCTGGCCGCAATATGTGCAAATTCAAAAGCAATGTAACCTCCACCCACCAGAACCAATTTATCCGGCAGCTGTTCCAGATCAAGAAAATCATCGCTGTATTTCAGATGCTCTGCACCATCAATAGGAAGTGGTGCTGGACGCGCACCCGTTGCGATGAGAATATGTTTCCCTTGTAGTACTTTGTCCCCTACACGAATATGATCTTCGTCAACGAAAGAAGCCTTTCCATGGAACGTATGCATTCCGGCCTGTTTGAACTTATCCTCGCTTGCTCTCGGAATACTTTCCGTAAATGTTCGCTTGAACGCCATAAGTTCCGACCACTGAATAGAAACGTTACCTTCCACTCCTTTGCCCCTCATTCTTTCATTCCAGTCGATCAGTTCAGCCGCTCCTGCAAGTACTTTTTTGGGATCACAGCCCCGTAACGCACAGGTTCCGCCAAACTCTCGTTCATCAATCACAGCAATTTTCCATCCAGCTTCGGCGCAGCGGGATATCACTGAGCTTGCAGCGCTGCCGGTTCCAATCACGATCAGATCATAAAGTTGTGTCATGTTAGTTCCTCCTCTTCAGGTATAACCATACATATCAAGCTATAATAACCCTGCTTTTTGCAGATAATTCGTTGCCACTTGTTCTGGACTCGCTCCATTAACGTTCACTTCGTAATTCATTTGACGCATCTCATCGTCCGTGATCCGGCCTGCAAGTTGATTCAATACCTCCACCATCTGCGGATATTGGTCTGCCGTTTCTTTGCGGAGCATTGGTGCTCCCTGATATGGCGGGAACAATTCCTGATCATCCTCCAGCACAACGAGTTTATACTGTCTCAATTCACTGTCTGTGGAGTAAGCATCCAGCAAATTGATATCTCCACGCTGAACGGCTGCATAACGCAGTTTCGGTTCCATTGTGGCTACGTCAGGGAATTTGATGCCATACTTCTTCTGAATGCCAACATATCCGTCTTCCCGATCTGAGAATTCCAGTGTGAATCCTGCCTTGATCTGCTGCTGTACCGACTTGAGATCCGATATAGTCTTGAGATTATACTGATCCGCAACCTTCTGAGGCACAGCCAACGTATACGTATTGTTGTATTCCATCGGGTTCAGAAGAACCATATTGAATTGGCTCAACATCCCGTCTCTTGCTTGCTCATACACTTCTGTTCGATCTGTGCTAACTGCGGTTTCCTTCATAAATTCAGATATGGCGGTACCCGTAAATTCCGGATAAATATCAATATCACCTGAATTCAGTGCATTGAAAAGAAATGTGGTTTTCCCCAATCCTGGTTTCAATTCAACCTTCAGATCGGTATCTTTTTCAATCAGCAATTTGTACATGTTAATGAGAATCTCTGGTTCGGCACCCAACTTTCCAGCAATAACTAGATCTTTCTGCCCCCCACGGGAGAGCCATGGAATCGTGACTACCAGAATGGCCACCAGAGCGAGTGTTCCGAGCGTGACCAACGTTTTCTTGAATGATAAACGTTGAAACTGGCGTAACAGCACATCAAACAAAATGGCAAGTAATGCGGCTGGGATGGCTCCCAGAATAATCAATGCTGTATCATTTCGATCAATACCAAGCAAAATGAGTCCACCCAGACCTCCTGCACCAATCAGGGCAGCAAGCGTTGCTGTACCTACAATCAGAACCATTGCGGTACGAATACCTGCCATAATGACAGGCATCGCGAGTGGCAGCTCCACTTTGGTCAGACGCTGCCGACTGTTCATGCCCATCGCATTCGCTGCCTCGACCATCGAAGGATCGACTTCCGATATGCCCGTATACGTGTTGCGGAGTACCGGAAGCAAGGCATACACCACCAGAGCAATGATTGCAGGAAGTGTACCAATGCCAAATAACGGAATAAGCAGTCCGAGCAAAGCCAAAGACGGGATCGTTTGCAGTACGGCCGTAACCCCAATAATCGGCTCAGCCACTTTTGGCTTGCGTGTCAGATAAATGCCCAGCGGAATCGCGATCAGAACGGCAAAGAACAATGCGATAAATGAGATCTGAATATGCTCAAGGAGTGCGGACAATAACTGTCCTTTGCGCTCGCTGAACACCTCCGTAAATCTACTCATCCCCTTCACCTCGTTCCTGCAACTGCCCGGACCAGTACTGGATCAGATCGGCTCGACTAACCTGACCAATAATCTGATGGTCTTTCTCGACCAGTAAATGATCATGAAAAGCCATGATTTCCACAAAATCCGGCAGCGTAATCGATACGGGAACAGCCGTTTTAACTGACTTCGGTACATGTCCGGGTGAGAGCGGTGACATGATCGATTCAAGATCAAATTTTGAAATCAATCGTTCTTGTTCGCCGGAGGCCGTTTGTAATTCAAACATTGGGTCGCCCCCACCAGATACAAGCTGTGAACTCCTATCCGGACCAGAACTGCCGACAAAGTCACGTACAAATTCATTGGCTGGGAGCTGGATAAGTTCTTCAGGGGTGCCTACCTGTAACACTTGCCCATCCTTCATGATGCAGATACGATCACCCAGCTTCATCGCTTCCTGAATATCGTGGGTAACAAACACAATCGTCTTCTTCATCTGACGCTGAATATCCAGAATATCGTCCTGTAGTTTCTCACGGCTAATCGGGTCAAGTGCACTGAACGGTTCATCCATCAGTACAATTTCGGGATCGGCAGCGAGTGCGCGCAATACACCGATTCTCTGTTGTTGTCCACCAGATAGCTCGGCAGGCTTGCGATCACTGTATGTGGTACCTTTCAGTCCAACCATGTCCAGCAAAGTATGTACGCGCTCCTTGATTTGCTCTGACTTCCACTTTCGGAGTTCAGGAACAACCGCAATATTTTCGGCAATCGTCATATGTGGGAACAGCGCAATCTGTTGCAGCACATATCCGATATTCCAGCGCAATTCATGAATGTTATATTCATCGATAGGCCGTTCATTAATTCGTACGGTCCCATCTGTCCGCTCGATCAGGCGATTGATCATTTTGAGCATGGTGGTTTTGCCGCAACCGCTCGGACCAATCATGACGAACAGCTCTCCCTTATTAATGTTGAGATTAACCTGACGCAGAGCATGGGTTCCATCAGGATATTGCTTGGATACATTTTCGAACTGAATCATCCGTTCACTTCTCTCCTTTTATCAAACATTCATTCTCATCTATTTCCCCAAAAGCGGCCACATATAATCACCGTGCTGGACTGGGTATTGTTGTTTCTATAATCATCGGAATATGAACGGGTACCTCCAAAGGTTAAATAATCAGCAAAAAAGACGGGCCTTCCGGCACCGTCTTCTTATTATTCAGCAGAATTTGCTTCCAATATTTTTATAAAATCCTTCTATGATTTCCCTCATTTCATATGCTGCCTAATAAACTGCTCCAGTGAAAGTGGGCTTTGCCCTGTGACTTTAAGTACCGTCTCCGTCGTTTGATCTTCTCTCCTTCCTCCCGTCTATGATGAACGGAATCATTACGTCTTCCGGGTGCATGTCCATGACCGGCACAACAAGGTACACTTGATCCACATTTTTCAGCGCTGGACCATAAGTGGTTGAATCGTACCAATCAAAATAGACATAATTGTCGGCAGAATCAGAAGAAGCTGGTTTTTTTTTCTTGCCAGACGCACCGAAAGTGTTGCCTCTGAAGCATGGCCGCAACGCGGCTTCCTGGCTGTCCATTCGCTCCTGTAATCAGTGTTAAAGGTTTATCGTTGAACATTTTCACTTCCTCCTTCGGTTTGCTCAGTGTTCATTTTCCAGACTGATCAGTCAAGAAAATAAATGCTTTGATTTTTGCCAAAGTGGTATAATGACACTAGAAGTTGATTTAATCCATTTACCATTACAATCATGCCAACATATAAAGGAGTGTAGCGATATGCATATTCAAATTACAGATTTGGCTGCTGCGCGATTAACTGAAAGCCTGAATGATCAGCCCGGTTATTTCAAAGTGATCTATGACATGGAAGGTTGTGGCTGTAACGGAATTATCGCCATACTTATCGTGGATGAACCCGAAGCTTTGGATGTTCAAATTGAAACCAATCTCGTGCCATTTTATGTCGATCCGAAACAGCAGTTAAACCTGGAGCAGCACATGAAGCTGGACACGGAACCCAACTATCCTTCCTTTAAATTAAGCAGTGATTCCGGTGTACTTAGCAGCAATGTCCGTGTTCGGGATGCCCGCGTAGTGGCTGCTGGAAGATTCGGCAATTCTGTTTCGTGCGAGCTGTAATTCAAAAGTTGTGGCTGAGATAATGAGTATTTGATTCGCTTATCTATGTATACAAAAAGACTTTGCACAATAGGTGCAGAGTCTTTTTTGTGCTCTTTTTCTCGTCAGACATTTAAAAACTATGAATCTCGCAAACTTTGTTTACAACTCGGAAACAATTGGAGAACCTATGGATATAATCCTCTAGTATACTCGGTATATAGCAAAGCACGAGATTGATATAACCCGAGGAGGAACACACATCATGAAATCTTTTACACGTAAATCCATCGTATCCACGATACTTATAGGTTCTGTCGTAGCAGGCTCAGCATTCACAACGCTGCCCTTCACTAAGGAGCTGAATCCGGTCGCATCTGCTGCCAGCTCCAGCTTCACTCAATTCCTGCACGATAATGCGCCTGGACGCACAATCAAAACGAGTAGTAGCGGTCTGGCAACGGTAACGAATCTATCAAGCACGGTTGTGCTAGTGAATAAAAAAAGAAACTTGCCTTCGACCTATGCTCCTCAGGATCTGGTTGTTCCTAACATTCCATTTAGCTTCTCTGGCTCCAGTCCGAAAAAGCAAATGCGTAAAGTAGCTGCCACAGCAATCGAGAATTTGTTCGCAGCAGCGAAAAAAGACGGCATTGATATCAAAGCCGTGTCCGGTTACCGCTCTTATGCCACCCAAAAATCCATTTTTGACCGAAATGCGAGTATCAAAGGCGAAGCTGTTGCCAATAAAACCAGTGCTCGTCCAGGCCAAAGCGAGCATCAGACAGGTCTTGCGATGGATATCTCCAGTGCATCAGCGGGATATGATTTGCAACAAAGCTTTGGAAACACCAAGGAAGGCAAATGGCTGAAAGCCAATGCACATAAATACGGATTTATCATTCGTTATGGCAAAGATCAGGAGAAACTGACAGGCTACTCTTATGAGCCATGGCATGTGCGTTATGTTGGCGTGTATATTGCGGGGGAAATTACGAGCCAGAACCTTACACTTGAACAGTACCTTGAGCGCACCAAATAAACAGTAGAAATATCTGATGACAAAGGTACTCATTCCACTCTCATATGATAGACATATGTAAATGACAGATCCAAATCGAAAACATATGGATCAGCTCAATCACATTGATGGAAAAGTTACGTTCAATTCATAGCAGATTTAAGGTTTATTATTCAGTTCTGTGCTCCATTCCTCTACAGCATCAACGACCTGTTTTAATTGCTGCTCTTCATCAATCGCTGGATCATTGTCCCCTTTTTGCTTCCCATAAGAGCCAAATTGGCCATGGTTCCCTCCTTCTACACTGACATACAAAGTGTCAGCAGGTAGATTGGTTTTGGCACTTTCCCAAGCTTCTTTATTGAGAACACCATCTGCTGTACCTGTTATTTGCAAAACAGATAAATCTGTATCTTTTATGGATCCGCCCTCATCCGCATAAGAAGCCAAGAAAAATATACCCTGCAGCTTTTCACTGTGTTCAGAAGCATATCTCGCTGCAAATGAACCTCCTAAAGAGTGTCCCCCAATAACAAATGGTTCGTCTGGGTGTTCTTCAAGAAAGGAGTCCGCTTTATTTTGACCGAAAATGGCTAAATTCAGTGGCATTTCCGCAATATATACGCGATGTCCCCGTTGAGCCAGTTCTCTGGCAAATGGTGAGTAGCTTTCCGGTTCTACTAGACCTCCAGGATAAAAAATAATATTCGGTTCGATTACTTTCCCGGTTTGTGGCTCAAATTTATAACCGTCTTTGACCTCTGTTACTTTGACCTGATTATCATTCTGAAATGCGAGTTCCGCTTGATTGGAAGGACTATAGGTTATCGAATTGAGGTATACCAATAAGCCAATAATTACAATTACGATGAAGGAAACTCCCCATAACAATATTTTGGTCCATTTGTTTTTTTTCTCTGTTTTTGCCAAAGTTAAAACCTCTTTCAATTATTATTCTGGATGAAGATAGCAGAGCGGAAAGCACAGCAGCGACCCATTACACAGACAAATTCCAGTACATTCACCTGCTCGCTTTTGTATTTATCATTGAATTGCTGCTTCATTTCTAGTAAATTATATTTACCGGTAAGTAAAATTACAAGTCTAATCTTATTCAATGGATAATTTGTCATAAAATATTCACGGAGGTAATGATGAAAATGAATATAGAATCACAACGCTCACCAGGAAGACCCAAACAAGCAGAAGATAATTTGCCCGTACAAGAAATAATTCTTCAAACGGCCGCCAAACTCTTTATGGAGCATGGGTATGAACCTGTTTCACTCCAACAGATCGCCAAAGCTTGTAATGTGTCTAAACCATCCATTTATTATCACTTCACCAGTAAACCGGAACTTTTTAAGATCGCGGTTACGACCATGTTTAAACATGTGCACCAAGCTACGTCACGATTATTAAGAGAAGCTGACAATCTGGAAACAGGACTGCTACATGTGGCAGAAGCAAGGTTAGCTAATCCTCATGCGGAGATTGAGACCCTGCTCAAAGATGCGGAGAGATATTTGAGTGAGAAACAGATCGAGGAAATCAGAGCAGCAGAAAATAAAATTTACGAAGAGCTGGCTCATTACTTTAAAGATGCGATGGATAATAACTTTCTTCGAAGCAATAATTCCATGCTTCTCGCGCAAACTTTCTCAACAATGATGGTCATCGGCAACAAGGAAGATACATTAAGAGAACATGATTCCACTTTGAATTTAGGTAAGGAGATTGTCGAAATTTTTTTGCGGGGTACGATGGTGAGATGACTGGCCGCCTGACTTATTTAAAGATGGCGCGTCTCTCTCCTCGTTCGAGGTTGGAGCAGCAGAAGACATGGGGTGTAACAAAGTTGAGACGTGTATGAGAGGTTGAAGCGATGTAAAATGCTAAGGAACCTCAGACACGTTATAACGGGGTTTTGGCCATATGTAACGTTTTTTGGAGCATTTCAGGAAATAACGTGTCTGGTGTCCCTTGCGATTGAAAAAGAGAGCCTGTAGCCCTAAGCCGTCCTATTCCTTAAGTAAAGAACGTGCTCATGCTGCCTGAACCTTCCTGTCGACCTGATATTTTTTTGAATACGAGTGGCAGTCTCTTTAAACTTTCCGTTCCAGCCCAAGAACCTACACCAGCAAGAATTGCATTGTGAAACCAAAAAAGTGCAACATTGTACGCGATGGTACCCAGCACCATCTCCACCACAAAAAAACGTTTCAGCGTGGATGATTCGATGACGTATACCTGAAATTCATTTCGCGACTTTCCAGCCCTGTACCTTGTGATGAATGTTTTCATGAATCACCTCTTCTGTTTTATTTTATCGTATGGCAGGCAGATCTTGTCTTATTCAAAAATAATACTTACATAAAGTAACTTAGTGTGTTATAGTCAGTTTATAAATCATACATAAGCGAGGGAAACCACCATGAGTGAATTGGAGAATCTAGTCAAAAACCGTAGGTCGGCCGTTATTTTTGAAGAAGGAATTGAGATTCCAGAGTCGGAATTGCAAGAAATGTTTGCCTTGAACAAATTCGCACCTTCCGCCTTTAACCTCCAGCATACGCACTATCTTGTGCTGACGGACCCGGCTCAGAAAGAAAAAGTCTATGAAGCTTCACAGCAATATAAAGTTAAAACCGCCTCTGCGGTCATTGTTGTCCTCGGCGATGTCAATGCACACCATCACATCCGCACAATCAATGAGGGCCTGCTGAACCTTGGTGCGATGACTCCCTTCCAATACGAGCAAGAATCACAGAGCGTCATCGAATTTTATGAAACGCGTGGGAGGTTCTTCCAGAGGGAAGATGCAATTCGTAATGCCAGTCTGTCAGCGATGCAATTGATGCTGATCGCTCAGGATCGTGGTTGGGACACCTGCCCCATGATTGGCTTCGACGCGGAAGAGTTACAACGAAGCTTGGATATTCCTGACCATTATGTACCGGCCATGCTAATTACAATCGGCAAAAAGTCAGAAACCAAACAACGTCCGCGCGGATACCGCAAACCGATTAACGAATATGTCAGCTTCAACAAAATGCATGCCGAATAACTAAAAGTTATAAACAAAAAAGCCACGTTCTCGTGGCTTTAATACGTTTCATAGATAAGCGAATCAGAAATTTCCAATTTTTCGTTAAACGAAGCATACAGATAGAGCCGTCCAGCAGGTGTATCACCCGCATCATAACCTACTCTGAAGCAGCCACCTTCCTGAAATACCATGTCCGCCAGTACCAATCCATTTACATCCTCGTCCGGATGTGTCTTCCCTATTACCTGAAGCGTTCGCTCACATAATTCGTCGAACTGTTTCCAGGCCGTTTCGATCACTGGAGACAACTGATCCATAGCTACTTTCGTTGAAGCATCCGTAGTAATGACCATATCTTCTCCCTTGTACGTCAAAATAGCTGTATAGTATGACATCGAAACATCATACTGAAAGATTCCTACACCCGAAACGCTAATGTCCGGTTCAATGATCAGGTTGTTCCCAAACTGAATTCTATCCAATCTGGAGTGGGTTTCAGAATCAAGTTCGGTTAGTTTATTTTCTGAACAATAAAGCTCCTGAAGCTGCTCGTTCTGACTGAGGTCCAACTTCGAGATGTGGTTATTAAAACATCTAACACTTTCCAATTTCGGATTGTTACACGTATCCAGTTCGGTTAAATGATTATGATTGCACCGGATTTGCAGCAAGTTCATGCAGCTTGAGACATCCAGATGTGATATGTAATTGTTGGAGCAATCGAGCCGTTCCAGCAGCTTATTGTGATGCAGTTCGAGCGTAAAAAATGCGTTATAGCTACAGCTAAGTTCCTTCAAAGAAAGATTATGATCCAGATTTAACCTCGACAGCATATTCCAATGGCACTCCAGCTTCACAAGCTTGGGGTTGTTGCTTACATCCAAAGCTCGAAGTCGGTTAAAGCTGCAATCCAGAAACTCCAGCTCCGTATTTGCACTCAAATCTAGTGACAGAAGTAGATTCTCTTTGCCAATCAGCATTTTCAGGTTTGGATTACGGCTTATTTCCAGCACGGTTAATTGATTATACGAGCAATCCAGCTCTTCCAGCATACTGAAGTGTTCTAGTCCTGCCAGACTGGAAATATTTTGATTTGCGAGTGATAGTGATGTTACGGTTTCGATATCGCTTGACTGAATGGTTTCTCGATTATCGCAGAAATGCACCCGCACCCATTGCTTAAAAAGTTCGTCCGTAAAATCTCTGGTGATATCCATTACAATTCTTCTCCCCCTAACTCTCAGCTACGCTTCTAATGTCATGATTATATCTTCAATTCTAAGTGTTTGCTGATGCGGAAACAAGAATACCACAAGTCCTAGTAACCCATTAACACTGAAAATAGACTTAAAGTCCTACGATCTCTCTTTCCCAAAAATACATATGAATATTTTTTTATACCATGATAGCATTCGAGATGTAACCCATAACCGTAACGAAAGGAATGAAAAGCAATGGAATTCCACATCGAAAACCTGCCAACCTCCCGAATTGCTTATGTACGACAAGTGGGTCCGTATGGTCCTGCTAACAACCACGCGATGGAAACATTAAAGACCTGGGCAAGATCCAAAGGCTTGCTTACAAGGTCGACTATCTTGTTCGGCATTCCGCAGGATAACCCGAAAACCACCCTCCCGTCTCAATGCAGGTATGATGCTTGTATTGTCATATCAGAGGATTACTGCCTGGATGAGATGAGTCGACTCCCCAACTTGAAGAAGCTGAACTTCCTGGCGGGCAATATCTGGTTTGCAAAGTCAAACATACAGCAGAAGATGTGAAGCAAGCCTGGACCGAGATTTTCCCGTATTTGCAGAGCAATGGTTGTATCATGGACAACAAACCCATTATAGAAAGGTATGCGGGTGATCTGCTTCTTCTGGATCATTGCGAAATATGTGTACCCGTTAAGCCACTATAACTCATTCAAAGTTGTGGATGCCAAAAACAACAAAAGCGACTTCAACGTTGAAGTCGCTTTTGTTTATAACTTATTGCCTTGTTTTTACCAATTAAAATGCCCAGTTCCCTTTGCGGAATACAGGTTCCACCGTACCATCCTGCAACTCACCATCAATGTCGAGCTCTGCAGAGCCGATCATAAAGTCCACATGGGTCAGACTAACGTTGCATTCATGTTTCAGCAATTCCTCGTTAGACATCGTCGTACCATCTTTCATATTAAATGGATATGCACTTCCGACGGCCAGATGGCAGGATGCATTCTCGTCAATACCGGTATTATAGAAAATACGATTCAAGTTGGAAATTGGGGAATCATGTGGCACCAAGGCCACTTCGCCAAGATAACGTGCACCTTCATCGGTGGCAAACAGGTTTTTCAGATGCTCTTCACCCGAAGCTGCTGTAAACGCAACAACCTGTCCATCCTTGAACGTAATTCTCATCTGGTCTACAAGTTGTCCATTCAGGTTCAGCGGCATCGTGCTGCTGACAAATCCGTTGACTCCACTGCGCTTCGGCATTGTAAATACTTCTTCTGTCGGCATGTTCGCAACGGTATACACACCTTGCTTGTTTTCGCTACCGCCACCACCCCAGATGTGGTTGTTCACCAGCTCGATTTTCAAATCCGTTCCGGGTGCGCGGTAGTGCAGGCTTTTATAGTTTTTCTTGTTCAGCAAATCACTCATGGCATTCAAGGTGTCCAAATGTTTTTTCCAGTTCTGAATAGCGTCTCCGCCATCGACACGGTTCATTTTGAAGATGGTTTCCCACATCACGTTAATGCGATCTTCCTCTGGAATGTCGGCAAACACTTTGTTCGCCCACGCCTTGGTTGGCGCTTTGATCAGACACCAGCTAATTTCGTGGTTACGCGTATATTTCGAATATCCGCGACGTGCATGAGCTGCCGCTTTGGTTGCACGCGAAACGTTGTCGGAATTAATGCCGTTGTATAATTCAGGGTCAGGTACTTTGATCGTGAGGGTAGCCCCGCCTGCTTCTGCAAACTTCTCCATCATTTCCGCCTTCCAGGCGGGGTAATAATCAAAGCTATCGTCAGAACCATGTTCAAAACGACTGCGTGTAATATTGTCATCATCAAAATCAACCTGTACGTACTTGGCACCAGCTGCATACGCTTTTTGTACGATCAGACGGGTGAATTCCAATGTTTCGATGGGTGCCGTTACGAGCAGATCCTGTCCTTTCTGAATATTTACGCCGACTTTGACAACCAGCTCTGCGTATTGTTCCAACGATTTTTCAAAGGTTTGTTCAAAATTACTCATGGTTGTGTTCACTCCTGTTTCATATTTGAATGTTCAGAGTCGATTCCTTCCCCTTCACTACTTATGCTGATATTTCCAACTATTTGTGTACACGTAATTATTTAAACCTTGCGTTTTTCCTGCTCACGCAACTCGATTCGGCGGATTTTACCGGAGTTTGTTTTCGGCAGATCAGTTACAAACTCGATTTTGCGTGGATATTTGTAAGGTGCTGTCCATTCCTTCACATGATTTTGCAGTTCACGTGCCAGTTCTGGTGATGCGAGAGACTCGTCTCTCAGCACAACAAATGCTTTCACCACATTACCACGGATCTCATCGGGACTTGCGACAACGGCACATTCCTTCACACTGGCGTGTTTCATCAACGCTTCTTCCACCTCGAACGGTCCAATCGTGTAACCCGAACTGATAATGATATCATCACTGCGACCTTCAAACCAGAAGTATCCTTCTTCGTCTTTCCGTGCGCGGTCACCAGTTACAAAATAATCCCCACGCTGATTCGCTTCCTTCCGTCCCTCATCTTGATAATAAGCACGGAACAAGGCTGGCATATCCTTATGCACTGCGATATCTCCTACTTCACCAGCAGGTACAAGTTGTCCCTCTTCATTGACGATCTCAATAAGGCCTGGTGTAATGGACTGCCCCATAGAACCAATTCGTACGGGAGCATCTTTCAAGCTGCCGATCAGCAGCGTACTCTCGGTTTGTCCATATCCGTCCCGGATCGTCAGGTCAAAGTGACGCTGGAAAATTTCAATTACTTCCTGATTTAACGGTTCACCAGCAGACACGGCGCTGCGCAGTGCGGACAGATCATGATGGCCCAGATCGTCTGTTTTGGCCATTAACCGATATTCCGTCGGCGTACAGCACAAGACGTTGATCTGATGCTCTTGCAGCAGTTCCAGATAACGTTTGGGTTGGAATGATCCATTGTAGACCAGTCCGGTCGCCCCTCTTCCGAGTACAGACAGGAACGGACTCCAAATCCATTTTTGCCATCCCGGTGCTGCCGTTGCCCACACCGTATCCGAAGGCTGAATATCCAGCCATAACGATGAAGCGATCCGCAAATGGGCGTAACCCCAACCATGACTATGTACTACGCCTTTTGGATTGCCAGTCGTACCGGAGGTATATGCGAGAATGGCCATATCGTCACGATGTGTTTCCACCGCAGCCATCGAATCGGATTGGTCTTTCATTAACTGGTGTACATTGACCCAGCCTTCTCCAGGTACACTATCATCACCATTTGGTGATGCAACGATGCGATGTGCCAATGCTGGCAGATCTGCATTTATCTTTTCAACTTCGGCAGTGGTCTCGGACCAGACAATGACAGCACGGGCCTCGGAATGCCGAAGACGATACTCAAGATCTTTCGCACGCAGCATTTCGGAAGAAGGAATAACAGCAATGCCCAGTTTCAGGCAGGCAATGTATATGACATAGGCAATAATTCGACGTGGTACCATGACCAGCACCCGGTCACCCTTCTCCAAACCAAGATCACGCAAACCTCCAGCAAGACGATTGGCCTGCTTTAATAACTCACCATAAGTGATCTCTTCCAATTCTTTATGATCGCTTAGCCATCTAAGTGCAACCCGATCCGACGGGTGATTCTCCATCTCGGATGTCAGGTTATAGGTTTCAGGCGAAATCCACTGTTGAAAATTCAAATGGAGCCTCTCCTTCATATTTCAAATGTATAGCATCTATATATTATACCCTAAATCCTAGGACCTGGTGCTATGATATGAAATAGTTTTTAGAAAAAAATAAACACAGGTCAATTAAAACGAAGCTCTAAAAGGTCTATCTCTACATATAAAGGATGATAAGTAAGACAAAAAAGTGTCCTCCCGACTACAGGAAGACACCTTAGTTATCTCAACATATCTATAACATATAGATTGATTCAATCATTGTAGACATGACGCTGAATCTACATAGTCGTATCTCTTCGTTACAATCTTACCAAGCGTAGTTCCCGATGCCATCCAAGATACTTTCGATTTCATTCAGCTCTTCTGTCGTCAGATCTGGTGCCTGAAGTGCGGCTACGTTTTCTTCGATCTGGGACACACGGCTTGCGCCGATCAGAGCGGAAGTAACTCGGTTACCACGCAAAATCCAGTTTAGCGCCAACTGGGAGATCGTTTGGCCTCTACGTTCGGCAACAGCCTGAAGTGCTTCGAACTTGGCGATCCGTTCGTCCGTATAGGCTTCTTTTCTCAGATTGCCTGTTGGATTGGCGCGCTCTTCCCTGATCTTGTCCACATATTTATTCGTCAACTGTCCGCGGCCAAGCGGACAGAATGCGATCGATCCTACGCCATTCTGATCCAGCACATCCTGCAAACCATCCTCAATCCAGCGATGCAGCATCGAATAGTTTGGCTGGTGAACCAGACAAGGTGTTCCAAGACGACGTAAAATGGTCACAGCTTCCTTCGTCTGTTCGGCATCATAGTTGGACAAGCCTACATACAGAGCCTTACCCTGTCTAACGATATGATCCAGCGCAGTCATCGTTTCTTCGAGCGGTGTCTCCGGATCTGGGCGGTGATGATAGAAAATATCTACGTAATCCAGTCCCATCCGGCTGAGACTTTGGTCCAGACTGGCAATCAGGTTTTTGCGTGAACCCCATTCGCCGTATGGACCGTTCCACATATGATAACCTGCCTTGGTTGAGATGAGCAGTTCGTCGCGGTACGGACGCAGATGTTTTTTGAGAATGACACCAAAATTCTCTTCGGCTGATCCTGGAGGTGGTCCATAGTTGTTGGCCAAGTCGAAATGGTTAATCCCCAGATCAAATGCGCGCAGGATCATCTCTTCCTGAATATCCAAGGTGCGGTTTCCACCGAAGTTCTGCCATAAGCCTAGTGCTATTTGCGGCAGCTTAATTCCGGTTTTGCCAGAGCGGGAATACTTCATTTCACTGTATCGTTGTTCACTCGCAGTATAGGGCATGGTTAATCTCTCTTTTCCTGTAAAAGTTATTGAATACCCTTTCATCTTAGACACTTTCCATGTAAAACGATATGGCATTTCACTACAACGATATGGAAAAATGATTGGTATCTTCATCAAATGATATTCATAAAACGATCCCTTTTCACCTTTTATATGTTAAAATGCAAGGTATAACGACCTCATAAACAGGAGTGAATAGCCTTGATTACGTATATGTGCAAAAACAGTCACTTTCAGGAGCTTCAGCTCCTTCATTACGGCACGGAAGCTTGCGCACCCGGTCACCACTTCGGCCCGGCCATGCGGGATTATTACAAAATCCATTACATTTTGGACGGCAAAGGCACCTTCGAAGTCGGAGGCAAAAAGGTTACGCTGCACAAAGGCCAGGGGTTCCTCATCGTGCCCCATTCTGTCGTTCATTATGAAGCAGATCAGAATGATCCGTGGGAGTATAGCTGGGTTGCTTTCCAAGGGAGCACCTGCCCTTCGTTATTACAGCAGGCTTGCCTGTCTGAGCACCATCCGATCTTTGAAATGGGCAATGACGATGACGAGATGCGCTCCTGTCTGCACCGCATGATTAGCTCTCGCAATACCCATAAGGGATGGGAGATCAGCATGACGGGATTGCTCTTTCAGTTTTTCTCCATTTTGATTGATCGAGCCGGTGAGGACAGACCTATTCCGCTCCAGGACTATACAAAAGAAACTTATGTCACTCAGGTAATGGATTTCATTGAGATTAATTATGCCAATACCATCACAGTACAGTCCATTGCTTCTCATGTTGGCTTGCAGCGCAGCTACTTGTGCTCTCTCTTCAAAGACAAGATGGGCACCAGCATTCAGTCTTATCTGGTCAATTACCGCATGCGCAGGGCGGCTGAGCTGACGTTGGACCCGGCTTTGACCATTGGGGATATCTCCCGTTCCGTCGGATATGCCGACCAGCTGCTTTTCTCAAAAATGTTCAAAAAAGTTATGGGCGAAGCCCCTACGTATTATCGCAAACACAAAACAGCACCTTCCCATTTATGCTGCTAATGGGAAAGTGCTGTTTTGTGTTTTTACACAGGATATCACTACCTGCTTACGACTGAATTCCATTCGTTCGTTCTTCTCGTTCTACTTTAAGCCTGCTCCTGCATGGTCACGCCTACCACTTGAACTTTAATTTCATTCACCATAATGCCTGTTAATTGCTCCACTGCTTGCTGCACATTATGTTGAAGTTCCTGACAGACTTCGTGCATCTTTCTGCCAAATTGAACATTGATTCGCAGTTGGATAGATGCCTGGTCATCTTTGATCACAACGTCAATCCCTTTTTGCAAGCTCTTTCCGCTGATGCTCTTGGCGATTCCTTCGGTAAGACCAACAGACATGGAGGATATTCCCTCTGTAGTCTGGGCGGCCATGCCAACTATTTTGGATACTACATCGTTGGAAATATGAATGGCGCCCATTTGAACAGATTGTGGCTCAATATACTCAGGTTCAGTGTATGGTTGTGGGATGATTTCAGACATGATTTCCACTCCTTCTATATCATTTATAAATGTTTAAGCATTCTGCCATTTGTCCTTGAAGAATAGCTGATAGATTCGAACCAAAATAATTTTTACGATCATGTAGACAGGGATGATGATCAGAATGGCAATTATGCCGCCCAGGTCCCCTGCACCCAGCACCAATATAATGGTGGTAAGCGGATGAATGTCGAGTTTTTTGCCGAATACATACGGTGCAACCAGATTATCCTGAATTTGCTGAGCTACCAGAATAATAATGAGTGACCAGATCGCAACCGATGGGGATACCACCAGTCCCATAATGACAATAGGAACGGAGGAAAGGATTGCCCCGATAAACGGAACAAAGTTCATAATAACCGCAATTACGGTTAACAGCAGTGCATACGGGAGACCGATGATCAGGAAACCGATATACATCAGCACACCCAGTGCCAGATTCACGAGAACTCGTCCCACAATAAAACCGCTTAACGCCTGATCGATCTCAAGTACCACGTCACGACTGTCTTTTTGGAAGCGTTTTGGTGCAATGTGCACCAGCTTACGGCCGAATTTCTCTCCCTGCTTCAACATGTAGAACAAAATGATCGGGAAAGTGAACAGAACAATCGCAAAGCTTGAGATAAGTGAGAAGAATCCACTCACATAGTTCGTTACAAAGGTAAAGCCTTTGTTAATGTAATCCGTAATCTGCGAAAACGGGGTCGATCCTTCCGGGAACATAGCCGTAATGACGCCGTTCTGTTCCAGCTCTTTAAGCTGCAAACTCAGTGAATTGATTAAATTTGGTGCGTTTTCTACCAGATTGATCAACTGCTCGCGTAGTGAAGGCCATAACCCTATAATAAACAGGGCGAACAGTATCCCAAACACCAGATAGATTAGCAGAATGCTAAGTGTGCGATTCAGCTTCTTTTTCTCCATGTAATTGACGAGCGGCCGCAGCAGATAATAAAAGAATACGGACAGCATCATCGGCACGGTAATAACCGTAAGCATGGTAACAAGCGGTTGGAAAATAAAGCTGACGCGTGATAACAGATAGATATTAATCAGTATCAGTGCCAGTGCAATACTGAAACGTACAAACGAATTTACTTTGAACAAAAAGTTTCCCCTCCACTTAACCTTTTCTATATGAGCACTTTGCAAATGGTGATCAGAATGACATGTTTATGTCCACCTTATCCTTTATGTCGGTTCTTTATTTCGGAATCTGTATAGTGAACACCGTCGTCTCCCTTCCACGTCGGGAAAGTGTTAATCGTCCACCCATTTTCTCGGTGTTCCGCCGTGCAATGGCCAGTCCAAGCCCGGTACCCCCGGTTCCCGTACGAGCCTCATCCCCGCGTACAAAGGGATCAAAGATGGTTGCCCATAACTCCTGAGGGATACCCACACCGGTATCAGCGACCTCAATAACCACATGGTTGTCCAGTGGGATTAACTCCACACGCAGCTCCGTCCCCCGAGGGTTGTAGGACAAGGCATTTGTAATCAGGTTCTGAATCACTCTGGACAACAGCTCCGGATCATACCTTGCATAGATCTCTTCATCTGGGACTAGCACATGCAAGCCAAAATGGTTCTGCTCAATCTCACCATACGTATCAGCCATAATCTCACGTACAAACTCGCCGATTTCCCGCTGTTGGATATGCATACGGAAGTCAGGTGAATCCACTTTGAGCAATTCCAGCATATTCTGAATCATGCGTGCGACCTGAACAGACTTGTTGTAGATATATCCCAGATATCGCTGCTGCCTGTCCTTATCTTCCCCCCGCCCTTCCACCAAAGCCTGGGCGTATCCTTGAATACTCGTGATCGGGGTCTTGAGATCATGTGACAGGTCCACAATCAGTCGCTGCTTGCTCTCTTCGGCATAACGTTTCTCCGCAGATGTATTCTCAATGACGTCAGCCATATAATTGAATGTTTCTCCAATCTGGACAAATTCCCTCTCTGCCGTAATGGACATGCGCGTACTATAATTCCCCTGGATCATCTGGGTAAGACCTAGAGAGAGAATACTTAGCGGCTTTTTGATTCGCCGGGCGACCCAATAGCTGTATACAAATATCAGCAGCAAGACCAACCCGATCCCGATCATAATGTAGAACGATAACGGATGCTTCAAATTGGTAATCAGCTGATTATCATTAATACGTACACTGACCAAGTCACGCGGAATCTTCAGCAAAACGTACTTTGCAGCTCCCTCAGTTGAAAGTGGACTAATGGAGTAGTAATACGGCTGTTCGTTTCGGTTTTCGAGTCCAGCATATAGCTCAGCTTCACTGTATTGAGTGAACGTATCCTGCTTGTCCCCGATATAACGAATGACCCTCCGATCCGCATCCAGCACTTCAATCCATCCTCCGCTATCCTTGAGACGCTGAATCTCGGTATTGTTGGCCTCATTGGAACTACCGGACAACCATCCGTTCTCCAGTTCTGTCACATACACATGTGCCTCCACATTCAGATCAGGATCAACCACCTGATCCGAAATGCGGAAATCGACCACATCCAGATTAATGATAATGTACACAATGGCTACCAGTAACAACAAAAAGAAGTTAAACAGCAAAAAGTCCAGTGTCAGGGACGTTTGCAATAGTCTCTTTTCTCTAGCTTTCCATGGGCGCTTCAATTTTGTATCCCAGTCCCCTTATCGTTTTTAAATATTCCGGTTGTCTGGAGTCGCGCTCGATCTTCTCCCGAATGTTACTGATATGTACCATTATCGTGCTGTCCTCGTGAGCGTAATAATCTCCCCAGACGGCTTCGTATATTTTTTTACGGGTGAAGACACGGCCTGGCTGCTCAAGCAGAAGCTCCACGATTTTGTACTCTGTAGAGGTCAATGTCACAGGTTTACCCGAACGAAAAAGGATACATTGGGATCGATCAAGCCTGAGCTCACCCAGCACAAGATTCAGCTCTTTGGCAGCAGGCATGTCAGGTGCATCAAATTGATTGACTCTTCTGAGCAAAGCTTCCACTCTGGCGACAATTTCCAAAGGATTGAAAGGTTTGGAGATATAGTCGTCGGCACCCAATCCGAGTCCAAGGATTTTGTCATGATCCTGGCTCTTGGCCGACAAGAAAAGAACAGGCATATGATGTGTGGACCTGATTTGTTTGATCAACTGGAGTCCATCCATCACGGGCATCATAATATCCAGTATGACCAGATCAATCTGAGTTGAACGGATACACTCTAGCGCTTCTACTCCATTAACGGCCGTCACAATGTTGTAGTCCTTCTCGAGGTACAGCTGAAGCAGTTCCACAATTTCAGGTTCGTCGTCTGCAATTAATAGTGTGTATCTCATGTGAATCCTCTCATTCCTGTTTCAATAAATTCAGTTTTCATTCGAATTCGTATCCGTACATTCCGTTTATTGTTCATATGTCTATACGTTACTACTATATACTACGTCTCTTAAATCAATCTAAACCATTTCTAAAGATAACCTAAATAAAAAGCCCGGGCATCAGGCCAGAGCTTCAAATATAAAGCTAAAATAAGTAAAGTTTCAGTACCATTCATCACTTGCTACGTAACCAGGGTTCAACCCGATCATATAATCGGTCCTTATCATATTGCACATACTGACTCGCCTGATTGCGTACAGGGTCACCGGCATAGAAACGTTCATACAGATCATGTCTGGCTCCCAGCGGACTTCCTGTCAGCTCCCAGGCGAGCTGGAATAACCGAATCTTCTCCGGTGCCTGCATCGTTACGCCTCCAAGATACTTGTTCATCATGGGGCTGATACTCCCATCGAGCTCCAGCTTCCCGGAAGGGATCTGAATAAGGCCACCTGCGGCTATAGTCTTCAAAATCTCAACAGCGCGCGGGTAATAACAGTTCCCCAGATTACGGGCTGTTTCGATATACTTGAATCCTGGTAGCCAGTTACCATGAACATCCGGCGCAGCTTGTGCCTCGGATGCGATGATGAGTCCTTCAATCGTATGCATCTGGCTAATCATCTCCCCAAGCTGTTCCTGTACGTTTAGGAAGGAGTCTACTCCAATCTCCTTGGCAATGGAAGACGTGATGGCTGTAATGAATTCCAGCTTCGAATGGAGCCGAATAATGCTCTGATGGTAAGCCAGACTCGAGGATGCCACGTTGCAGCGAATCTGCCATACCGCTTCCGGATTGTTGTGCAACAGTACACGTTCCCAAGGTACAAATACGTCGTCAAAAAATAATACAGCATCCATCTCATCATAGTGACTACTGAGCGGATGAGCGGTATCTGAATCTGATGTTGCAAAAGATTCTCTACATACCATATGTAATCCTGGACTTCCTGCTGCCACAATAACCATATGCGCCAATTCCGGGCGATGTCCAGGAATTCGCTGAATCGGATATGCAATGATATCGTCCGCATATGGAGCAGCAGTCGCCACCATCTTCGCACCACGAAGGACAACGCCCTCTGTATTGGTACGAATGATTCTGAGCATTGCATCTTCATCTTCCCCAACAGGCAGAGCGCGGTTAATCTGCGGGTCACGCTGGACAATGGTCAGGAAGGCATCTTTACGTTTTGCCTCATCATAATAGGCAGCGATTTTAACTCCATATGCCGGGTCATATACAGCCATCGCATCCCGTGTGGCGTACCATCCGGTCAGGCGGGATCGGGCGTAATCCGAGAGACGGCTCATTACCCCGTAGGTGCGATCAGACCACAATCGAAAGGCTGCCGCCCTGCTGCTGATCTCCTGAGCATTACGGGGTACTCGAAAAGCCTGATGTACATATCCATTCGTCTGCTCATCCCAATAAGCCACTGTTTCTCTCGTGTCCGCCCCTTCTACCAGATTAAACAGACTTTCAATCGTTTGTAAGGTTCCCCGGAAGGCAGAATGCTCTGTTACGCGAATACGTTCTCCATCCAGCCATACATTCCGTTCGTCGTTCAGCCGTTGCAGATAAGCTTGTCCACGGGACATCGTTATGCTCAATGTAATCCTCCTTCTCCGTTAGAAAGGCTAGAAAACTCAATGGTGATAATGTTTTTAGTCATTTCAAGACTCAGTTACACTGAAATGATACATATTGTATCTATTAAAATAGTACTTTGCTTTGGTGGAAAAAGTCAACGGGGTTATGACAGAAGGGCTTCTCATTTCGGCAGGTTTGGCTGCATGGCTGATTCTTTTAGGGTAATACACCAAACTTGCCAGACGCTAACGAACCCTCCGCACCTTAAAAGGCGGATTCTGAAGGCATGCCACTTTTAACGAACTTCAGTGACGTTATTCGATGCAAAACGCTCGTCAGAGCCTAAAAAGCGACGTAACTAATTAAATAACGTCACTAGGATTCGTTACAATTCAGAACGGTATAAATGAGAGCGAATAAGGTGTTTCCGGTTCGTTAGTTCAAAATAACACGAAAAAGAGGCTGTCCGATAAGTCTTAATCATGACTTATCGGACAACCTCTTTATATTAGATTAATTTGGCATACATATGACGCAGATAGCGCCAGCGTACCAGCAGGAAAAATAGAATCTGCATGGATGCAAATACGAGGAAAATGCGCAAAGTATAACCCATGACGGAGAAATCAACCAACTGCTGCAATGCGACAAATGCAACGGAGCTATGGATTATGGCTAATGCTATTGGAAGGAAAAACATTAATACCAGCTGTCTGGTTACAATGCTGCGAAGCTCCGGTCGACTCAGTCCCATCTTACCAATCATGCGATACTGCTCTTCATCCCGTTCCAGATCTGCATATAACCGGAAGTAGGTAAAGCTTGCAGCAAAGGTGAAAAAGACAATGCCAATCAATCCACTTAGAATTAGGATAATACCATTGGTTTGTTTGGAATTAAGCCAATCCAGCACGAGAGCGCTGATCTCAAAGTAGCCCTGACCATCTGAGTCATTTTGAATGGATTCGATCAGATCAGGAGCAAACTTCCGCGTTCCCATCCAATCTGTCACAACAAATTGAGTTTTTTTATCGAAATAAAAATTTTCATCCGCTTGGATTTCATTCTTAAATTCCTTATTCATTTTATCGTACAGCTCATTGGAAACCACATACACTTCCCTTGTATATTCAACTGGGATGACGATCTCGGTCTCAGGAGTTGTTAGACGTATCTTTTTATTTGTTTCTCCAACCCTTATATCGATATTTTTCTGAGTTGAACCCTGCCCGACCAATGCACGTAACGTCTTGCGACTTGTAAGATTACCCGGAGTCATAAACGAGTCGTTGACGTTCTCCAAAGTTCGCTCTTTGTAACCAAGTGCCTTGGCAAGATGATTATACTCACTTAGTTTGATAATATAGTTGCCCTCGCCATCAAATAGCGGAATATAACTTCCTTTCTGATACGGAACTTCATTATCAATTAAAGTCTCTTCGATCTTCCTGATCTGGCGTTCTGCACTGGAGGTCTCCCATGAATTCTGGTAAGTAAACGCATATGGATTTGTCATGGATGATAATCCCGGATCAGCGATCGCAAGCATCGTACCAATGCCCGTAAAGGCAGAAGCCGAGATCACACTTACCATAAAAAACATGACAGCATTATCTTTCATTCGATAGGTAAGTTCGGAAAGAAACAGCAAATTCGTTTTGCGGAAAAACAAACGCTTATTGCCTTTGAGCGCACGAATGGCATACACACTAAGTTGGGTGAATAACAGATATGTGCCTGCAATAACCAAAACAACACTACCAAGCAGCAAAGGGAAAGAGTATGTGATCCATACAAAAGCAAATACACCCGCATATCCACCCCCAATGAGTATGACGGAGAGAAGTGCTAAAAGACGAGAAGCCTTTGGCTCGGGTTTTGGTTTTTCCTCTGATTTTACAAGGTCAATCAATGACCCTTTTCGCATCAGCAGCGATGAGCTCAGCGCAATCACAACAAACAACAGCAGAAATGCTCCGACAGAAAGTGCGATTGCTTTTAATGGGAAATAGAATCGGAGACTTTCTTCCACAGCGAGCATGGAACCGCAGATCAACAGGATCAGCTTGGCAAAAATCATTCCTAATCCAACGCCCGCCACAATGGCGGCGAGTCCAATACACATATTCTCCATAAATAATAGTCGGTTCATCTGTTTACGAGTCATGCCGATGATTTGAAATATGCCGAATTCTTTTTTACGTGTCTTTAGAAATGAACCTACGGAATAGAGCAGAAACAAAAACGAAAAGATGAAAATAATAATCTCTGCAATTAGAAACCCTTGATTCGCAAGCATGGTCACTGTATTACTTGAACCTTTCAGTCCATCCTTCAGATCCGGGTGAAACAAGAGCAATGCATACGTAAAAAAGATCATGACGGAAAACGTACTGCTCAGAAAATGGGCTAAGTAAATTCGTTTGTTCCGAACAACGTTATTAATGGCGAACTGGCGAAAATTCATGTCCTGAGCCTCCCATCAGGGATAATACGTTGATGATTCGTTGATAGAACGTCGATCGGTTATCTCCATAATGAATTTCGTTGTACAGTCGTCCATCCTTAATAAATACAACCCTGCTGCAATAACTTGCCGCAACAGCGTCATGCGTGACCAACAGCATGGTGGCCCGATCTTCCTGGTTGCGACGTTCCAGCATCTCCATTACATCACGTGCTGCCTTCGAATCGAGATTTCCTGTAGGCTCATCGGCCAGCACCAGCTTGGGAGAATGGATCAGGGCTCGTGCGATTGCTGTCCGCTGGGCCTGACCTCCGGAGATTTCATACGTACGTTTGTTCAGAAGAGATGCGATGCCCAGCTTCTCTGCGAGTCGATCAACACGTTCATTCATCTCCTCAACCGGTACTCCATCCAGCGTAAGCGGCAGGACAATGTTTTCTTTTACCGTGAGTGTGTTGAGCAGGTTAAACGACTGAAATACAAACCCCAGCTCTCGGCGTCTGAACAGAGCCAGTTCATCGTGATTCAGTTCAAATGGGTTCTTACCTGCAATCTGCAATTCCCCTGAAGTAGGGTGGTCAATAGTTGAAATCATGTTCAGCAACGTTGTTTTGCCGCTGCCGGATGGACCCATGATGCCAACGAATTCACCCTCCTGAATACTGAGATCAATTCCTGATAAGGCTTCGTATGACACGATCCCTTTATAAATTTTGCTAATCTGTTTCACTGAACATATCTCCATAGGTTAATGGCTCCTTTTAGATTTTCGAATTTGAATTAAACCAAGTTGAACTGAACTTCATCGCAATTCGAGGTCGTTCTCTACGTTCTGACTTCAGTCTATCGAAGTTTCGACCATTCTCCTATGGATTAACCTTTCATCTTCATGACATTCTTGTAAGGTTATATAGGTCTCGCTGTCCAACAATCATCCTCTACTATGTAGAAAACGAGAAAGACGCCGATCCCTGTCAGGGCACCAGACGTCTTCTCATTTCATTCCGCTTATGAATTTTATATTTAGATTTCAAATGTAATGGTTACAGTGGTTCCTTCTCCCTGAACGGATGTAAGGTCAATCCGATGGTTCATTCGTGTCAGGACATCCTTAACAATATATAGCCCCATACCCGTAGATTCTTTAAAGTGACGCCCATTCTCTCCGGTGAAAAAAGGCTGGTACACTCGTTTGAGATCCGACTTGGGAATACCCACTCCCTGATCTTTCACTTCAAGAATAATGGATCGTGTTGATTCATGGGCCTGGATGGTTACCTTTTGCCCGTTTCCCCCGGAAGAGTACTTGATGGCATTGGATAACAGCTGTACGAGGACAAACCGAATCCACTTCGCATCTGATTGGACCATTAACGCAGAATCAATTTTCATCTCGGGATACACGTGATTGCGAATGAAGAACCGTTTCAGCTCATGGATGGCTTCTTCCCCAGCCGCCTTGAGGGATACTGGCTCCACACTGAAATCTTGTTCAAATGTCTCCAGCCGCGCCATGTACAGCACGGTTTCCAGCCCTCGTCTCATCTGGTCTGCTTCCTCTCGAATGCTGATGAAACGGGGATCCTCATCCTCCTGATCCTCAACCGTCAGTTCAATGACGGACAAAGGTGTCTTCATCTGATGAACCCATTGATTCATAAAAGTCAGGTATTCCTGTTGACGCTGTTCCAGACGATGCAGATGCGCATGATAATGACTGTACTGTGAGTCCAGCAATTCTGACAATGCCTGCGGCAAGGGCGCGGGCTCATTCAATGGAACAAATTCTTTCAGATCATTCATTCGATGTGACATCCGGGAATAGAACATGCGATGGGACAGATACCGATAAATGAGATAGGCTGCGTATAGGACTAGCCCCAGAGATACCGCATACGTGGCCGTTAACCAGTGGTCATAGCCGTCGTACCAGAAGACCGCAACCACGGTGAGCAGCACAACGATCACCCAACAAGTCAGTAGAATATGTTCTTTGATAAACAACTTCATGAGGGTGACGATGCCTTCCAATTACTGTTGAGTCGATAACCTGAACCTCGCACTGTCTCCAGCGCATCTGTAATTCCCAGCTCAGTCAATCGTTTACGCACGCGGGTCACATTCACGCTAAGTGTATTATCATCCACAAAGGAATCGTCCCACAGTTTTTCCAAGATGGTTTCACGGCTAACCAGTTTTGGACTGCGACGCAGCAACGTCTCCAGCAGAATGGTTTCTTTCTTGGTCAGCTGTATCTTGCGGTCGCCGAGCTCCATCTCCAATCTTTCCAGATAAACAGTTAGTCCATCCAATTCCACCTTGCGTTCTTCATGACGCGCAGCGTAATCGCCATACACCCGGCGCAGCTGACTTCGAATTTTGGCCATGACAATCTCATGCTCAAACGGCTTCGTAATATAATCGTCCGCACCGTTCTCAAGCGCCATGACCTGATCCATTTTGCCACTCCGGGCGGAAATGAAAATAATCGGACATGTGGAGATGGAACGAATTTGGCGACACCAATAGAAGCCATCGTAACTCGGCAAGTTGATATCCAGCAGCACGACATGCGGCTTCATTTGTTCAAACTGCTGAACGACCTGCTCAAAATCCTCAACCGCAACGGCCCTGTCACCATATCGCTCAATATGGGATTGAAGTAATCCCGCAATCTTCGGATCATCTTCAATAATCATTATCGTATACATAAAAAGGGTCTCACCTCTAACCTGTCGTAATGGAATATGCAATTCTCTTTCCAAAATCATAACACAGGTAGGTACTATCGGGCATCGACCTGTTTGCGCCAATCCACAATGTCAGCGTTCAGCTGCTTCAAATCTCCTGACGGCTGCTCCTCATCGGACAAGTTATACTTCTGCTTCAAAGCCAGAATTCGATATACACTTTCATTAATTCGGGATTCTGAAATCTTCCCGGACTTCACCGCACTCTTCAGCGTATCAAAAATAGTCTTGGCACTCTCATAACTGTGAGCTACCAACAGAATATCGCTTCCTGCTTGAACCGTCGCCACGGCGGCATCGTTCAGCTTATAATTTTTGGCGATCGCGCCCATGCTCAGATCATCTGTGATGACCACACCGTCATATTTGAATTTGCCACGCAATTGTTGACCAATAATGACGTCCGACAAGGAGGCCGGATGATCGGGATCAAGCTTCGGAAACAGAATATGGGCTACCATAACCGCTTCCACCTGTTCCTTCACCGCTGCCTCAAACGGAATCCACTCCAGCTGGGCAAGTTGCTTTTCTGTTTTGTTTACGACAGGCAGATCCAAGTGGGAGTCCACTGACGTGTCTCCATGACCGGGAAAATGCTTTACCACCGGAATAATCCCTTCGCTGCGCAGCCCCTTCATCTCGGCTACACCCATTTGAGATACCAGACTGGCTGAACTTCCAAATGAACGATCCCCAATCACCGGGTTATTCGGATTACTGTTTACATCCAGCACCGGTGCAAAATCGACGTTAAAGCCTACCAGCTGAATTTGTCTTGCCAACAATTTGCCCATCGTTTCAGCCAAATCTGCATCCTTCGTCTTGCCCACTTTCCCATTGGAAGGTATAGTCTCTACCGTTTCCGGCATACGACTAACTTTGCCACCTTCCTGATCCACACTCATGAAAATAGGAACCGGGTTGGAACGATTGGCATCCTTAATGGATTGTACGAACTTTGCTGTTCCTGGCACGGTCGAGACATTATTGGCATAAAAAATAATCCCTCCCACCTTCTGATTCGTGATCATCTGTTTCGCTTGATCATCCAAAGTGGTCCCCTGAACACCAGCGAGAATCATTTGTCCGATCTTCTCATCCAATGATAATTGGTCGAGCTGCTCTTCTACCGGATCCTTCACTTCCTGTGGAGGCACTGTATTCTGTTGATCATCCTGCACATTATCCTGATCGTTTGCACCTGCGTTTGAATTCGCATTGGTCTCCGTTCCGGCATTATGGTTATTTGGCTCTGACGAGGAAGGCTTCTGGGACTGTCCACATGCAGATAAGAGCAGCACTATTCCGCATAGCAGGAACAACATTTGAAGCGTGTTTATGTGTTTATGTTTTAACTTGCGATTATCAATATACAAGGATGGTCATCCTCCTTAAACGTTGTTGTCATTCAGGCTGAATGTGGTTCAGGCATAACCTTATCATAAGGTGCATCATTTTCAAAATGGAGATGGGTCGAGTACAAATTCTTAAGTAGTAGCATGAATGACGCAAAAAAAATCCCCTTTTGAGGTTAAAGTGTGTTATTTCATGGTGTTATTCCTTGGGCGTGTTGGATTGAAAGGTATGAGAAAAGGTGTCAGCGGTGCGAAAAATGTTTTCTATTGTGAATTTTTCATATATTGAAATTATTATTATAGGAAGACCAAAAACAGCTAATGTTTATCAAGCATTTCAATTTGGATATCTAATAATTTTAAGAATATTGAACAAATAGCTTTAGAAAAATATAAAAAATAAAATAAAAACTTTATATTGTTAACCTAAAATACATCTGTTATACTTTGACTCATATCATGTTAAGTAAAATGACATTATATCGAATGGGAGTGATTGTCTAATGAATAACCGGTTTAAATGGAAGGTTTCATCTGCGTTATCTGCTGTATTATTAGTGATTCCAGCTTCTTATGTTGCAAATGCTGACACAAATCAATTCAAAAACGTTCCGAAGACACATTATCTTGAAGCAAAATCGGAAAACGTACGCTGGGGCAATATCGGAAAAGGTGATCCTGTACTTACGGTTAATTCGGGGGATATCGTCACGGTGGAAGCTGTTACGCATCACTCCGGCGATGATTATGAACGCATGATCAAAGGCGATGCCGGCGCAGAAGATATTTTCCATTGGAGCGAAACGAAAAAAAACGAGGCAGATCGTGGACCTGGCGTACATATCATGACGGGACCGATTGCAGTCGAGGGTGCTGAACCTGGCGATGTACTTGAAGTGAAGATTTTAGACATGAAGCTGCGCCCTAGCGGAAACGGGGAGTATGCCGGTAAAACCTTTGGTTCGAATGTAGCTGCGAACTGGGGCCTTTTATATGGTGAGATGGAAGAAACGCCGAATACACGTGAGGTTGTTACGATATATGAAATGGAGACGAAAGGCGGCAATGATTACGCCAAGGCACTGTACAGTTATCGCTGGACACCGCAGACCGATCCGAGCGGCACTGTTCATCCAACCATAGATTATCCGGGTGTTATCGTTGATCACTCGACGGTGGAAGAGAACCATGATGTGCTAAAAGGCGTTCACGTTCCTGTCCGGCTGCATTTTGGCACAATGAGCGTGGCTCCCAAAGAAGCTGATGTTGTCGATTCCGTTCCACCATCGTATTATGGCGGGAATATCGACGATTGGCGCGTAACTGAAGGGGCAACGATGTATTATCCGGTATCAGTACCTGGAGCACTGCTTTCTGTGGGTGATCCGCACGCAGGTCAAGGTGATTCCGAATTGAACGGAACGGCGATTGAAACATCCGTGACCGGGGATATCCAGCTCATTCTGCATAAAAAAGCGGCGCTGGACAACAAGTTGAAGGCGCTCAACTTCCCACTTCTTGAGAATGAAAACGAATGGGTTGTTCATGGCTTCAGCTACGCGAACCATTTGGCCGAACTGGGTGAGAATGCACAGACAGAAATTTTCAAGCAGTCCTCCCTGGATAAAGCGATGAAGGACGCAGCGAACAAAACGAAGTCTTTTCTGATGAGAGGCATGGATTTAACTGAAGATGAAGCATACTCACTGATGTCCGTTTCAACGGATTTCGGAATTACGCAGGTTGTTGACGGTAACTGGGGCATTCATGGCATCATCAACAAAAAAATCTTCGGGGAAAAAGAACAGAAGCGCACACTGCTGCGCACCAGTTTTGAACAATTC
Organism: Paenibacillus sp. BIC5C1; assembly: GCF_032399705.1. Classification (NCBI taxonomy): domain Bacteria; kingdom Bacillati; phylum Bacillota; class Bacilli; order Caryophanales; family Paenibacillaceae; genus Paenibacillus; species Paenibacillus sp. BIC5C1. Next base: position 2,873,425 of record NZ_CP135922.1, on the reverse strand, counting down.
GGGGCAGACATCGGATGGGAGCCCGCAACAAAAATGATCACCATTCAATATAACGGCAATACGCTCTCGGCCAAAATCGGTGCCACAACGGCTACGTTTAATGAGAAAACGATCAAATTGACGGCGCCTATTCAATTGAACGATCAGAAGTCGGCAGAAGTCAGCGAATATTTCGTAACCTTCTATCAGGCAAAACTGTCCAAGGCGGAATAGTCACTCTCTCCTGTTTTTGCAAAGGAATTAAACAAGAACCGTTGGTCTTCGGGCCTGACGGTTCTTGTTCGTTAAATATTCAATCCATCCTGGTTTTTGTGACGCTTCAACAAAATCTGGTTTTCCACCCGAACCAGCCCTTCCAGAGAGTAAATCGATTCGTTCATGAAGCGCTCCATTTCCTCGATGCTCTCCACAAGAATGTGGGTGTGCAGGATGCAAGCCCCCGTCATTTCATAAAGCACGGCCACCCGCTCGTTTTCTTTCAGCGCCGCCACAATCTTGTCCAAATGTTTGGGTTCAACCTCCAGCTCAAGATAAGCAGAAATTTTTTTCCCAAGCTTCTCGGCACTGATTACAATCGAAAATTGCTCAATAATCCCTTGATTTACAAGACGTTCAATGCGTTCCTTAACTGCTACCCCTGAAAGACCGACCTCTTTGGCCAGATCAGTGTACGAGATTCTGCTGTTCTGGGCCAAGCGCCGCAAAATATGGCTATCAATCGTATCCAGCACGTCATTCACCCCTCTATGTACTACATATTGTAACAGAAAAACAGTGTCACAGAAAAACAGGCAACCCCTAATAACCTGCTTACCTGATCATACGAAAAGCCGCCTTTCGGCGGCATCAGGTTTGTTTTCAGTTTTCGTTGTTTTGGCACTTACCCTTAAAGCTTCTCTTAATAGAGTGTTTTCAGCACTTCTGTTGTAAAAGGGACAATGTCGGACTCGCGTCCTTCGCGAACTTTGTTTGGCCATTCCGGATCACTCAGTAGTACACGCCCCAACGCGATCAAGTCGAATTCATTATTCTCCATTTTCTCGTTCAACAGATCCAGATGAGCGTCACCCGTTCCCTGGTTTTCGTTCGCTCTGTCCACGAATTCCGCTTCGAGTCCTACTGATCCAACAGAGATCGCCGGTTTGCCACTTATTTTCTGTGTCCAGCCTGCAAGATTCAGCTCTGAGCCATCAAATTCCTGCAGCCAGAATCGACGTGTCGAGCAGTGGAAAATATCTACGCCTGCAGCTGTCAGTGGTGCAAGGAATTGCTCCAGTTGTTCTGGTGTTTTCACCAGCCGTGCGTCGTAGTTCCCCATTTTCCATTGGGAGAAACGAAGTACGATCGGGAAGTCAGGACCTACTGCAGCGCGGCATGCTTCAATAACTTCAACAGCAAAACGCGTACGCTGTGTCAGATCGCCTCCGTATTTATCCGTACGACGATTGGTGTGCTCCCAGAAGAATTGATCAATCAGGTAGCCATGAGCCCCGTGAAGCTCAATACCATCGAAACCGATGCGCTGCGCATCTGCTGCCGCTTGGGCAAACGACTGGATAAGGCCCTTGATCTCGTCTTCTGACAATGGTTCTCTCTCAGGTTCACCTGCCATACTTATTCCCGAAGGGCCTACCGGCTGAGCTTCTGCATTAGGCAGGTCGCCTGAACGGCGGGCTGTACCCACATGCCACAACTGTGGCATGATTTTGCCACCTGCCTCATGGACTGCTTTGACTACATTCGCCCAACCCTGCAATGATTCTTCGCCATGGAACAGCGGAATGCTCGTGCCACTAATGGATGAAGGATGGTTAATACCCGTTCCTTCCGTAATAATCAGCCCTACACCTCCGGCCGCTCTGCGACGATAGTATTCCACGACCTCTGGTCCGGGTACTCCTTCGGGCGAAAATCCACGAGTCATGGGTGCCATGACGATCCGGTTGGACAGGGTAAGCTTGTCCGAGGTAAATGGTTTAAACAAAGCTGACGGTACATTCATTGTGTATTGCTCCTCTACGATAAAGTTGGAAGAAAACAGGTATACTCCATTGCACATGCTCATGTATCTCTACCACAGAAGTTATTCAGTGAGTTGGTTAACAAATATCACCTTTCTATTTTATAGTTTCTGATTTTTATTTTCAAATTCCCGATCAAAGAGGCATTACAATCTCTTGAACACAAAAATAGAGCAAGCTCGATGTAGCTTCATCTAAGAAGTTCTACGATCTCGTCCTGCCCTGTACAATTAACCTAAACAGCTCTCTCTGTAACCAAAAATGTGGATGAAGCATAGTATATAATCCATAATCTTCCTTTCGATTAATTAGAATTAACAGGGATGTCATTGCGATTAACTCTCAGTAGTTTGCCTGATGAAGTCGATAGAACATCGGGGTCTGTGCCTAGTCCAAAGTAGAAATCACCTTCGTGTTCTTCAAAAGACTTGGCGTACGTGTCCTGGTTAAAACGGAGAATTTCATTCCATGTGTTCAGATCTGTGGATTGATATACCCGGTTTATATAGAGATTCGCACTTTTGCGAGTGTAGGTAAGCACATAAACCTTCCCTTCCCGAAGCAGCAGATCCGTAGGAAGAGCCTGAGTATCTGGCAAAATGACGCATGTTGCCTGATTAATGTCGGTCATGACATTCAAGGATTTGGGTAACAGTTGCCCGTCATTGAATACCCCTCCGACAATATAAAGCAGCTTATTGTTGAAATTAATGTTTTTCCCTATTTTATTATACGGGACGGTGCCCGTTTGATAGGATAATCCCGGGAGCATTTTGCTACCATAGATGACGACGTCTTTCTTTTCGAGCTTCTCATTAATCTCTAATATATTGGTTTTATCTCCCCAAATATTATTGGCAGGATACATCATTCCTGATGCATATAATTTGCCTTTGATCTCAAATAGCGTATATGCCCTGAAGCCAAACGTATTGATAGTGGCGAATTTTTGCCAACTTTCTCCTTGATCATGAGAGATTAATACAGTAGGTTTCTGCTCGGTACCCAGCGCCGCAAACAGTTTGCCCTGATAGGATGCCAAATCGTATACGTGTACACCTAGCGGCAGATTACGATACTTTGTCCACACATCTCCGTCTAACCGGTAGAAGTTCCCCATATCCCACTGCTCACCATCCGAATCATTTCCGGGAATATACAATTTGTCGTTCAGCACTTTATAAATGTCTATCTGTTCCTCATCTACGAATAATTTGGTCGAAGGAACGATGCTCGGATTGTTATTGGTGACGGCCTGGGTTATAAATTTGGGATTGGCTGTATCGTAATAAATGACTGGAATTGGGCCCGCATTAGGTGAAACACCTAAATTACTGCTGTTCCCGTGACCCATATATATTTTTCCTCTGTACAATTGCAAATCCCAGACATTGTTGGCATACGGTGCTTTCTTAAAAGGTTTCCCAAGCAACTCGATCTTGGACGTCACATCGGCCGATGTGATGGGTGCATTGGACACCTTGGCAAGTGCCCGTTCTGCAGTCGGCTGCTGTTCAGTGGAAACATTGTTTTTGGGTTTTGAACTGCCCATAAGCAGCCAGCCCATGCCTGCAACAACCGTCAAAATCACGGCTGCCCACTTCGTATTCCTCTGCATGTCCGCTTCCTCCTTCATTTTTATGAAATAACACCTTTACATCAAAATGATACAAATTGTATCTTTTTATATTATGTAAAATGAAACGTACTTGCAACAAATTCCGCCCGCTTTGTGCAAAAAAAATAGACAATCGCATCCGAAGATGCGTTGTCTATTTGTCATTCATTCGTTGCAGCTGCCTACCGCTGGACATCAGCTCAAGTTGAACTTCAACCTGGTGACAGCTGCCATTCGTTGACTTCCACTCTATTATGTTGTCTTGTTAAATAGCTCGGTAAAGTTACTCTGCTTTCACCAGAATTTTAACCTGGTTTTTCTCTTTCAGCAGTGCTTCAAATCCGTGCTCTACCACTTCGTCCAGGCTGATTCGTTTGGTTACCAACTTATCAGCTGGGAAGAAACCTTTAGCCATCAGGCTAATCACAGCCGGGAATACGTCACGGTAACCGATAATGCCATTGACTGTGCGCTCCTTCATAACAATGGAGTTAGGCAGAATCGGTGCTTCTTGTTCGAAGATGCTGACGATCATCAATTCACCGCCAATACGCGTTGAATCAATCGCTTGTTGCAGCACCCGTGGTACACCCGTTACTTCATAAGCTACATTCACGCCACCTTGTGTACGCGCATGGATTTCTTCCACCACATTGTATTGTGTAGGATCAATAACAATGGCGCCAAGTTCTTCCGCTTTGGCTTTACGTTCCTCGGATAATTCAACAACATAAATATCCGATGCGCCAGAAGCTTTCAACGCTTCAATAACCAGCAACCCGATTGGACCCGCACCAAAAACAGCCGCAGTGTCGCCCACTTTGAGTTTGCTTTGACGAACAGCATGAAGTGCTACTGCGGAAGGTTCCACCAACGCTCCTTGCTCATACGAGATGGAATCAGGAATGGCATGTACCATATATTCCTCAGCTGTTACATACTCCGAGAAACCTCCGCCTCCACCAGCCAGGCCCAAGAAACCCATCTGATCGCACAAATTGTATTTCCCTTGTTTACAGGCTTCACAATGGCCACACGCATAGATCGGTTCCACTACAACGCGGTCACCTGCCTTAAATCGTGTCACACCTTCTCCTACTTCAACGACTTGTCCTGAAAATTCATGTCCCATCACAACAGGTGCTTGTTCCCCTGTTAGCGGATGCGGTGCTTGAGCCGGAATGAAGATCGGGCCAGCAGTGTACTCATGCAAGTCACTGCCACAGATTCCACACCACTCCACTTTTATTTTAACCTTTCCCTGTTCAGGGCGGGGTTCATCAATATTTTCGAGACGTAAATCTTTCACTCCATGCCAACGCAATGCTTTCATTTGTTTCATCTCCCAGATCATAATTTTTGATATAATCGGAAACGTTTCCGTAAGTTAAATATGTCACATTTTAAATAGGCTGTCAAACATAATTTGTCACACATATGTCTATCTTATGAATTTTACGTCGATAATTCTGGTGTAATGCCAGCGTTTTCAATGTATTGATCTTTTTTTCTCTGTGGCTTTCCCTCCGTTCTCTCTCGTGTATATTTTTAATTCAATTGATATAGAATGCGCGATTTATCTCTATTTATCCATTCGGTTCTTTTGGAAAGCAACCAACATCTCTGGTCTTTAATCGTATTCACAGGATACTTATTGGCTCAAATGTTATAATCAAGGTATAGGATTGTCATTTCATTCGTATATATTTTCAAAATTCGGAATCGTTTCCGATGAAGTGAGGTTAACTAAACGTGAGTAAAGATCAGAAGGTTACGATCAAGGACGTTGCAGAACTTGCAGGTGTAGGTATCGCTACCGTCTCCCGTGCCATTAACAATTCCGATGGCATCAGCAACAAAACCCGGGATAAAGTCATGCAGGCCATTGAGGAGCTAGGATTTGTCCCCAATACCTCTGCTCAGAGTTTGAAAATACGCCAGACGCATCAGATTGCACTGGTTGTACCTGACATACGCAACGCCATCATTCCCGAGATCTCTTGGTCTGTTGAACAAACGGCGAAGCAGCACGGGTATCATGTGGTTCAAATTAATACGGCGGGTAATGCACGAACGGAACTGGAAACCATTCGTACGATCAAAAAACTGCACGTGGACGGGCTTATTTTCATGCCTTTGGCATATCCCAAAACGTTGTCTGGCTTAATTGATAAAGCTCCTCTTCCCATTTCCATGATCAATTACGGTAAAAAGCTGGACCCTGGCATGAAAGCAGATGTCGTTTCTCTTTCACAGCCTGAAGGGAAATTGGTGATGGAACATCTGATTAAGATTGGACGGACTCGCATCGCATACGCCGGTGCTCCCAAAGATATTATTGAAGAACGTTATCGGGCTTATGAGCAGGCACTGGGACATGTAGATATCTCGCTTGTTTACTTCGGAGAAGATTTTTCATTGAATACGGGAGCTAATGCAGCGGATTATTTCTATGGACTGACTCACATGCCAGATGCCGTATACGCGATTAACGATATGGTCGCCATCGGACTGGTAAATCGGTTTAAAGAACTCGGCGTTCGAGTCCCAGAAGATATCGCTGTCGTGGGCGTTGATAATAACCAATGGACTACCGTTACTTCTCCGCAGATCAGTTCAGTCTCGATTATGGGCGAAGAAGTGGCCCGACTTGCTACGGAATTGCTGTTAAAACGGATTCGAGAGATGAGCACCACGGATTACGAGCATATTCAATTTGAGCCACGGTTAATTGTGCGTGAGTCCAGCGTTGCCATGATCCGCTCATCTTCACAAGGACCACCCGCAGAAGAATGATCGCAAAGTCACCGGATTTAATGGACAATCCCACTCGATAAATACAAAAAAGGTGCTCACCAGGTATGAATTTCGTTCCTGAGAAACACCTTTTTTTATCTTCATTCACACTCTTTTATCTCAACCCCACCTCCGAACCATTACTTCTTCGAAAGCAATTGTCTAATTGGTGTTCCTTTGATAAACATCTCAATATCCTCTACGGTATGGTTAAAATAAATGGCATAGTTGCCTTGAGTCACATAACCCAGGTGCGGCGTTGCCAGCAGATTGGGCAGTGTACGCAACATATGATTCACAGGAAGAGGTTCCTGTTCATATACGTCCAGACCTGCCCCGGCAATCCACTCATTCTGTAAAGCTTCGACCATCGCCTCTTGATCCACAATGCCTGCACGGGACGTATTTATCAATAAAGCAGTATTTTTCATCCGTTGCAACTCGGCTCGTCCGATCAGATTACGTGTCCGATCACTGAGCACCAGATGAATGGAAACAATATCACTTTGTTCAAGCAGCTGCTCCTTGGTCTCTGCCCATTGGACTCCCTGTTCCTCTGCTCTTGCCTGTGTCAAATTCTCACTCCAGGCGATCACGTTCATGCCAAAGGCTTGTGCAATCTCTGCCATTCGGCTGCCAATCTTGCCTAAACCGAGCAATCCCAATGTCTTTCCGTACAAATCCATGCCAACTGTACTCTGCCAATTCCGATTGGAGCGCAGTGCGTTATTTTCAGTTACCAACTGTCTGGACAGACCCAGTATCAACGCCCATGTGAGTTCAGTCGGCGGGTTCGAGCTACCTTCCGTGCCGCACACGATTACACCGCTTTCTTCCGCAGCCTGGAGGTCAATGGAGGCATTGCGCATGCCGCTTGTAATCAGAAGCTTGAGCTTGGGCAATTGTGTAATCACGGATTCAGGAAAAGGTGTACGCTCACGCATCAAGACTATAATTTCAAAATCCTGCAGTTCCTGAACGACCTTCTCTTCTGATCCCAAATAGTTATTGAACGTCTGAACCTCAACCCGATCCAGGATAGGAGTCCAATCCGCTGAAGAAAGGGCTACATTCTGATAATCATCCAATATGGCACAACGCAACTTCGTCTGCATGGTTGAATCTCCTCCTCATATATGTGCATCATCTAACAATCTTTGAACATGTTACACGAATATGTAAATCATAGTATACACCCTAATTTAATCTATACCCTATCTGTATTGTATCAACTCAAACCCTTATCTGCCCACTGTCCTCAGACACAAAAAAGAGCAGGAACACGCTCCCATTTCACCCTGTCACATCAAAACAGCTTGAAAAGCAGCGCCGTGATCAGTATGGCCATCGCCACTTGAAGCAAGGACCGTATTTTCCAAAAAATCGTATCCAATTTTGATTGATCATTCTCTGTCAGCGAACCAACAATAGCAATAAAAGCAAGTATGCCAATCACAATCAAACTGAAATTGATGATCCCCATCCCGCCGTATGTCGTAAGCAGCACACCTATAATGTATAAAACGACAAGGTAGATCCTATGAAAATAACGCTCCATATGAACACCCTTTCTAAAAATGAAATCTTTCCCTCATTCCTCAAGCAACGATAACGTAATCTTAATACTCTGCTGCACAAATGAGCGATCCGGCTCCGATTTCATCATCACAGTCAATCCAATCATCGATACAACCAGAGACCTGGACAACGCACTTGCGTCGAGATCATTAGACAATTCCCCTGTTTCCTGCCCCCGTTCAATCGTCTCCTTGAAAATCGCCGCCAGATACATCTGGTGCTCGCGTGTCAGAACAGCGAATTTGGGGTCATGCGGAGCCAGTTCAACCATCGTATTGATGCAAAAACAGCCGTGACGAGTATCTGTCACATCCCCTTCTGCTCCAATATGTTCAAATAAGGTACGGAAGGCTTCTTTCACAGAGGATGTATGTTGCAGCCTGGATCTGACCTGAGCGGCATGCAAAGTTGTATATCTGCGAAGTGCCGTTTCAAACAATTCCTTTTTGTCACCAAAAGCCGCATATAGACTTGGACGCTGAATCCCCATGGCTGTTGTCAAATCACTTAAGGACGTCGCTTCAAATCCCTTATCCCAAAAAATCTGCATCGCCGCTTCCAGTGCCTGCTCCGTATCAAATTCCCGTTGTCTAACCATGTATTCACCCTCATTATATATCGATCAGTATACATCTATTTTAATCTATATCCAAATCCCACGTCAAACATATCTCAATTTATAAAAGAAAATTTAATCATTCCATTTTAATTCTTGACATCGTGTCAACGTGTGAAGTATGTTTATTCGGAATCATAATGTACTGATCGGTATATTTAAATTCATCAGTGGACTTTCTGCTCCCTAACTTACCATATTCGAATACAGAAAGGTGAATCATCCATGCAAAATCCTTCTCATCAAGCACATCCCTTCAGCGAAGGACGTCCGAGTATGACCCGCGTTGTGGCGCTGTTATTTGCCCTGTGCAGCGGACTGGCGGTAGCTAACATTTATTATGCCCAGCCTTTACTCGACTCCATTGCTGACGAATTCAGTATCACGCATTCATCCATTGGCATTGTTATTACCGTAACCCAGATTTGTTACGCCCTCGGATTGTTATTACTGGTCCCTCTTGGTGATCTATTGAACCGGCGTAAGCTGATCATTAGCCAGATGCTTTTATCCGTAATCGCACTGATCACTGTCGGTACCTCATCCTCCAGCCAGGTTCTATTCATTGGAATGGCGGCGATCGGGTTGCTTGCCGTCATTACACAAACACTCGTTGCCTTTGCCGCCTCCCTGGCTGCACCTTCAGAACGAGGGCGTATCGTCGGTCTGGTCACAAGCGGGATCGTCATAGGCATATTACTGGCACGAACCATTGCAGGCACCTTAAACGATTGGATCGGCTGGAGATCGGTCTATCTCTTCTCTGCCAGTCTGACATTACTAGGCGTTATTGCCCTATTTCTTGTACTCCCAAAACACGAACCTAAACGAGAGAAACTCAGCTACACCCAATTGATCGTTTCTGTCCTGCAACTATACCGTGAGCTGCCTATTCTGCGGACACGTGGCGTTCTCGCCATGTTGATCTTCACAGCCTTCAGCATTCTGTGGACTTCCATGGTGCTGCCACTTAGCGCTCCGCCACTTTCCCTGTCACATACTGCTATTGGAGCCTTTGGTCTCGCGGGAGCTGCTGGTGCGCTGGCTGCTGCACGTGCAGGAAGACTAGCTGATCGGGGATTGGGACAAAAGACGACAGGCGTCGCTCTGGTCATATTGCTTCTATCCTGGCTGCCCATTGGCTATGTTCACCACTCATTATGGCTGCTTATAGCTGGGGTAATTATGCTGGACCTTGCTGTGCAGGCCGTACATGTCACCAACCAGAGTCTGATCTATGAAGTTCGACCTGAGGCGCAGAGCCGCTTGACGGGCGCCTACATGATCTTTTATTCGATAGGAAGTGCTACCGGTTCCATTGCTTCTACTCAAGTTTACGCGTGGACAGGCTGGACTGGCGTTTGCTGGCTGGGCGCAGGCGTTAGTGCCACTGCGCTTCTGTTCTGGGCCTTCGATCGGTATTTCCATCGGAATTCGTAATCAATAAATGAACTTAATCCAGCTTATTCCATACCACGATAAACAGAGTGGCTAGCGGACCAAATAACAGGGAAATCAGAAACCAGTTACGACCACTTCTGTTTTTTCCCTGAGCAAGTCCGGCATTAATGAGGGCAAGTGTGCCCCAGCCCACAAAATATTCGTTTTCCATCAAACATCATCTCCTCCTGACAGATCGGCTCTATTTATTTTCTAGTAACTCTTTTAGCTTCAAATTACGGCTCTCCAGGAAAGCCTGCATATACCTCTTGAGTACAATCCGCTCTGCGACCCAACCCAGAACACCAAGAGGAGCTTCAAATCTTAGTGTGTCCCTCATACAAGTGGTCTGCTCACCAAGTTTGCTGAAGCTGTGTTCATGTCTCATGCTCTTGAAAGCACCTTTCTCCATCTGATCCACAAAGAGATACGGCCGATTGTACTCGGCGATCCGGGAAGTCAGCTGCTGCCTTATCCCGAAATGGTTTGCTTCGAAAGTTACCGTGTCGCCTTCGCCAATTCTGCCCGTTGTAACACCAGCTACAGCCTGCTCACGGGTATGTTTCCAGACCGTCTGGGTATGAATATCAATGTCCCGCGCATAGTCGAAACATCGGTCGATGGGGGCATGTATTTCAATCTCAGTTACCACTTCAATCAAGAGCTATCTCTCCTTTCCCGATTCCGTTACAATATGAATAGGGGCTTGGCCCTCTCTGCAACCTATTGGTGATCACTGAAAGGAGTTGTATATGATTCATGAATGCATCAACCAAAATCACAACGTTTCTAATGTTCTCGGGACAAGCAGAGGAAGCTATTCACTGGTACACTTCTTTATTTGCTGACTCGACCATTCAGCACGTGTTTTATCAGGATAATGGCAAAGTTCTGCATGCCACTTTTACTCTGAACGGGCAAACCTTTATGGCGATTGACAACACTAGCGCTTTTCACGCGTTTACTCCAGCTATCTCACTGTTTATCGACTGCGAAACGACCGACGAGATTGCCAGGTTGTTCGAAGCCTTATCCACTGAGGGAGAGGTATTGATGCCGCTGGCTGCATCCCCCGTCAGTCAGCAATTCGCCTGGGTCCAGGATCGTTATGGCGTGAATTGGCAGCTCAATCTTCCTAAAAAGGAAGATTAAGGTCTTTGCAAAAGTATACTCCTGGTCACCATGAAGAACAACGCAGTGCATAATATAAATGAAAAAAACGGGTCCCCTATCATGGTACAGGAGGCCCGTTTTCTGTATGAATTCATTTGTTATTCAAACTTAGATAATTAATTCATTAATGGCAAGAGTGCGTTCTTTGGACAGATCACGATATTGTTCCGATTCCACCTTGATCAGTGGTTTGAAAATATCGGATGTATTGTTCATGACAATAACACCCCGCTCGCCGTTGCTCAGCAGTACTTGTTTACCAATAAAATTAGGAAGCAGATGCTGCATCAAGGCTTGAACCGGCTTTTCATTCAATTTGCCGAATCCCATCGCATAGATATCGCGTAAGTTGTTAATCAGGTTCGGATTGCTGCTTCCGTGACTGCCGGATCTCATCCCGATGTATATGTCAGCAACAGATACGATCTGTGTGTATGGATGAATTTCATCTTTTTTCAGTTGCATTGGATATCCCGTGCCATCCTCCAGTTCATGATGCTGAAGAGCTACCAGCGCCGTAGCTTCATCCGTCATGGAACTTTTGATAATATCATGTCCATAGATCGTGTGACGCTGCAATTCGAGCTCTTCATCTGCGGTTAACGGTTCCATCTTGTTACGTATCCGATGGGATACCTTGCATTTGCCGATATCGTGAAGGTAGCCACCACGACTGATCTGGTAACTCTCTTTTTGGGAATAACCAAGCCAGTTAGCCAGGTAAAATGACAACAGTCCAACCTGAATGGAATGGGTGTAGTTATTGACATCATCCCGTTCCAGCATCATCAGGAGATGTACGACATCCTTTTGCTCGTCCAGTCCTTCCACCATCGGTTGAAGCGCATCGTCCACCATGGTAGCGTTGAACTTACCTACCGTCAGTGCTTCAAGAAACGCAGACTGATAATTATGTACAGTTTGTATAAATTGGGATTTCATTTCTTCTTCGGGCGGTTCTTCCTTGGTGCTTGTGCTTGCTCCAGATGCAAATTTTGCTGCAGCAGCAAAAAATTCTGCTTCCGTGATCTCTTCCTCGCGTGGTTCAATATCCACATAGTCTACGCGGTGCTGCATCAGCAAGGTGATATCTTCACTTTTGATCACAGTACCCTGACCCAGAACGTGTAATCCCGCTTCGCTGAATGTATCCGCAGTTAGACGGTCTCCATCTTGCAGGTTCATAATATGGATTCTCAAATCGGTATTCCCCCTGAACAATCATTTATAGTCAACAGCACCCGTTAGATCGGGTCCCAAAAATCCCTATACTACTTTATATCGATAAATACATTCTTTTTCTCCATAGTCCAAACGACCTTAATCGTAAAAGGAAATACGAACGTATAAGACTTTATTCTCAGTCCTATTTTCAAAAAAGTCCCGGTTTGAATTTGTATTTAGATATCTGGCATCTTGTTTTACACATATATAACCAAAAAGCCCAAAAAAAATCTTTGGGCTCTTATTGAATTCAACTATATTTTGATTGAGCTTAGACTCGCTCCCTGTACGAAAAAGCGTTCAATGCTTTTCTCAACAGATGGGTCAGGAATTAACGGTGGAGCCTGATGCGGCTTCACTCTGGCATCAATAATGATCTGGTCACAGCCCCAATGTTTATAGTTGTAACTGCTGTTCACACCGTACATATCATGGGAAGGATTACTGCGGGTAAATGTCGCCCACAAGAAGTTGCTGAGATTCGCACTAAGGAAAGAACTATCGTCACATAAAACAATCATCGGACAAGAAGACAGATCTCCCTTTTCCTTCAGCATATCCGTAAATGCCTTCATTTCTTGTTCTGTATCCACATAACTGGTGAATGACGCACCCTGAACGGCTACAACTCCTGGCATTACGAGCTGCGGATTACTATACCCCCGGATATCCTTCAATATCTCCGGTACTTCACGGCACAATTCCCGTTTCTTGTCCCCATAGGCTGCAAATACAACTTTACTGCCACTGTTCAATCCGGTTCCCGAGTAATCCAGCGTATCGATCGTTGTATTGGTATGGAAATGAATGTCCCGCTGCAGATCCATTCGTTCCAGGATGTACGTCAGGAATTCCACTTCCCGGTGCGTATCCAGCGGTTGCTGATCTTCTGCTGTGATAAACAAATATTTCGCCAGACTGAGCTGGCCTGTACCCAGAATACGACTCGCAATCGTCAGCAGCTCTGTTGGCTGTTTTACCGCTTGGTAGGGTGTATAACGCTCACTTCCAATCGCAAACAGGAGCGGATGTACTCCTGCTGCATCGACTGCATGAACTTCTTTTACGCCCGGAATCTCCTGTTTAATGGCATCACCCGTAATTTCGTGAATCAGATCCCCAAATGCGGTATCCTCTTGCGGAGGACGACCCACCACAGTAAATGGCCAAATCGCATTCGGCTTGGCGTACACTTTATGCACTCTCATTAGCGGGAACGGATGGGTCAGACTATAATATCCAAGATGATCACCAAACGGTCCTTCTGGTTTCGTCTCGTCCGGGTAAATTTCACCCGTGATGACAAAATCGGCATCATTGCTGATGCAATATCCATCCTTATAGCTGTAACGGAAACGTCGGCCGGCAAGTAGCCCTGCGAAAGTCATCTCACTGAGCCCTTCAGGCAAAGGCATCACGGCAGAAAGTGTATGTGCCGGCGGCCCCCCAATGAAGATGCTCACTTTCAGAGGTTCTCCCTTTTTGACTGCTTTGGCCTGATGAATACCAATTCCGCGATGTATCTGATAATGAAGTCCAATTTCCTTATTCAGTTCATAATCATTACCACTTAGCTGTACCCGGTACATGCCCAGATTGGAGTTCATGATGCCTGGCTTGTCCGGGTCCTCCGAATAGACTTGAGGCAGTGTAACGAATGCTCCACCATCCATAGGCCAATGCTTGATCAACGGCAGATCCGAGATCTGAATCTCCTGCGCGGTTACAGGCAAACTGATGGACTTTTGCTTAGGTAGAGCCTGCCAAGCGGCAAGACCTGTGCTGATATGCTGAAATGGCGTTTTAAGTGCCTTCATGGGATCATCCCGGACAGCCATGACACGTTGTACACCTTCAAGCGTTCCACGGAACATGAATTTGCTTCGTTCCAGTGTACCGAAGAGGTTCGAAACAGCCTGGAACTTCGAGCCTTTCACATTTTCGAAAAGCAGAGCTGGGCCTTTCGCCTCATGCACTTTCATATGTATCGCTGCCATCTCCAAGTGAGGGTCAATTTCTTCCTTCACTCGAATCAAATGTCCATGCTGCTCCAGATCATTAATGCAATCTTCCATATTGCGATATTTCATTGGATGGCTCCATTCTTTATATAATAAATTGTTATGTTCATATATTCACATAGATGTGCGGGGGTAGCAGATAGAATAAACGTTGAATCTACTTCACTCTCGTCACACTACAAATGGATTGATGCTTGCATCTCTTCTATCTTATCAAATCATCTGCCACTAAACAAAACAATATATTAAATCTCTTACGCAGCACTTACCAAAAAGCAATATTCAGGCAAAAGGAGTCCTGTATTCATAAGGACCGCGATTGCTTAAATATTGCTAATTAAGCTTTTTAAGACATAGTCGAAGGTCTGGGGATCGTAACCGTAAACTGCGTTCCTTCTCCAACCCTGCTCTCCACATCAATTGTACAATCATGTAATTTCAAAATTTTAATCACGAATGAAAGTCCTAATCCATTGCCTCTGAGAGCACTGCTTCGTGCTTTGTCCACCATATAAAATCGATCGAAAATATACGGAAGCTCTTTCTCCGGTATTCCTTGTCCTGAATCTCTAATTGATACCTTCACAGATGACGTGGACATCTCGATTGCGACGTAAATGCCCCCATCGAGACCCGTATATTTTATCGCATTGTTGATTAGATTCTGCCAGACCTGCTCAAACAAATCTTTATCGGCGGTAATTTCGCAAGGCAATAAGTCCAATTCAATCCTGATATTTTTGTGCGCCCACTGGGGTTCTGCCAATACGATCGTTCTTCTTAACTGTTCATCTAATTGGAAGGTGGTGAGATTAAACGGATGGTGCTCCGAATCCAGTGAGGCTAACCTTAGTAAATTATCACTTAGCCTGGACAAACGTAAAGTTTCCTCATATATGATATCCAAATGCTCTTTCTGCTCTTCCAATGGGATGACACCATCTTGCAGCGCTCTTGTGAATCCTCTGATCGATGTTAATGGGGACTGCATTTCATGAGAGACGTTACTGACAAAATCATCACGCACCGAGTCTATTTTTTGCAACTCACGGGCCATATGATTAAAACTCTCCATCAGCTCACCAAACTCATCCTGATTATTATGTTTCAACCGGACAGTTAGATCGCCTGACGCCATTTTCTTGGCTGCAGCGGTTAGTCTTTTGATCGGTTTCACAATGTACCCGGACATGAACATGATTAATAAGCTTCCTATGACTAAAACAGTGAGTAGGGATATAAATAATGTACGTTTCACATTATGAAAAATTGATGAAAAATTAATTTTGATCAGAAGCGCATCTTTCTCTTCATTTATCCTGGGAACACCGACGATTGTCGTTTCATCTTTATTGGACATTATAAACGCTTTCGTCGAATTTACGTCGAATAACTCATGAACTTTATCCTTTGGTAATGAGGCAAGCAATCCACTTTGTTCATTCACGGAAGTTATATTCAAGCCGTATCTTGCAAAAATATTTAAGCTTGTTTTCACTTTTTCCGGATCATCGATTAGGTTTATCATCATAGCGATATCTTCAGCAATCGTAATCATGGAATGATTCGGTGTGTTTTCCTGAGAACGCATATTTAATATAAAGGAAAGAATTACACTGATGATGACAATACCAAAAAATGTTACTACTATTCGTAGACGCAGGCTTTTTCTTATGATTTTCATATACTCTCCAGACGATATCCCAGTCCTCTAATTGTGGAAATCATCAGCTCGGGAATGGGTTCCAGTCGTTCTCTTAGCCTTTTAATATGCACATCTACGGTTCGCTCATCACCTTCATAATCGATACCCCATATATCTTCGATTAGCTGTGTACGTGTGAATATTTGCCCTGGCAAACTCGCCAAAGCAAACAACAATTCACATTCCTTCTTTTTCAATTCAACCGATTGAGTTCCTGCATCCACTGTCAAATTGCTCAGATTAATTGTTGCACCGCCTATATGAATAACATTCGATGATATCTTGTTATATCTCTTCATTAAGGATTTCACACGCAGGATTAACTCTACTGGATCAAAAGGTTTTACTAAATAATCGTCTGACCCTGCATTGAATCCTCTGACTTTATCCTTGGATTCGCCTTTGGCAGTCACCATCAGAATCGGAATATCCATATAAGATCGAATATCTTCGGTCAGTTCAATACCATCTACACGTGGCATCATCACATCTACAATCGCTAAATCAATTTTGGTATGAGACAAGATATTCAATGCTTCTTGGCCGTCCGGCGCTTCCACGACGGAAAACTGATTAGTTTCAAGGTATATTCGAATCAATTTGCGGATATGGGAATCATCATCAACCACAAGAATCGTGTTCATTTATGCATTATCCTTTCCGCAATTATCATTACTCACAACTGTATTTATTCATATCGCAAGGATTCCATTGGGTCCAGCTTGGCAGCTTTGGAAGATGGCATCAAACCAGCGATGATGCTGATTAACGTACTTACTGCGATACCAAACACGATATAGTATCCAGATAGATTAATCAATTTTGCACCAAAAGCATTGTCCAGGAAGATGTTTAGTACATAGCTAATTATCGCTGCAAGGATAACGGCAATGACCCCACTGAAAATACCCAATAAGGCAGATTCCGAAAAGAATATTCGCTTGATATCCTTTTTTCTTGCACCAATTGCTCGAAGAATTCCGATTTCCTTCGTCCGTTCCACTACACTAATGTACAGTACCACCAATATCATAATCCCTGATACAATTAATGAAATTCCGGCAATTCCAGCCAGAACAATTGTAGCCATGTTTACGTACGTCGTGATACGCTCCATGATTTTTGCTGTTTGAGAGCCAGAGAAACCTGCATCCACAACTTCGGCATTAATCTCATTCACATATTTCATATCGGTTGCATAAGCATTAACTTGAATCGGGCCGATGGTCATTCCATTATCAGTGTACATCTGTTTCAGCGTCTGTGAAGGGAGATACCCTGGAGTCTGCTGCATCGGAGTTTGTTGACCCGTCGCTTCATAGATACCTGAGATCGTAACTTCTTTTTCTAAAATAATTGGTTTGTGGTTAGCATCCATTTCATTGATATATAGATGGATTGATTTTCCTACCATAGAATCAGGTTGATCATTTCCACTTAATTTATTCGCCGTTTTCAACGGTAACAGAACTTGATTGCCTTCTGGGAAAGTACCTGCTGTAATCATTTCTTTATCAAATGCGTCTGTAAAGGTCGTTAATTGTGTGAGTCCCTCCGATTGTTCTTCATACACCAGAGTCGATTTTCCATCCACAGAGGTAATTGTCTCCACATGATCTACATTCGGAAGATTACGGATGGTTTCGATATCAGCATCTGTAAATGCCTGTCCTGTTGCCATCAGAGCTTCCGGGCCGCGCTTGTCACTTGCTTCTTCACTGGGTTTAGTGATATCCACCAGTAGGGGATCCATACTTGCATTAATTTCGTTATTCATATAACTCGTAATGCCATTTCCCAATGATAACATCAGGAGTACGCTCAAAATCCCTATCGACCCACCCAATGCTACCAGTACATTTCGCTTACCATTGAGTTTCATATTTTTGAGAGCCATCTTGAAAGAAGCAAGTAAGCCCAGGTTTCTCGAAGCACCACTACTACCCTCATAGGTAGTTAAGGAACGATCTTTTAGATGAATGTCATCCTTAATCCGTCCCTCCTCTACCTTCACAATACGTGTACCGGAATCAGCTACTTTCTGCGAGTGGGTTACCGCAATGACCAGCATCCCTTTTTGCGCAATGCTGTCCAGCAAAGCTAGGATTTGATCTCCGTTTTCCTTATCCAATGCACCCGTTGGTTCATCCGCCAAAATAATGTCCGGATTATTCGATAATGCACGAGCTATGGAAACCCTTTGCTTCTGTCCACCTGACAGCTGGTTAGGCCGTTTGTTCAGATGATTCTTCAGCCCGACCTCGGTCAAAATATCAATAGCGCGCTTATTGCGATCCTTTTCACTTGTGTCCGTCATTTGCATGGCAATCGTAACATTCTCCAGCACAGACAGATGCGGGATCAGGTTGAAATTTTGAAACACAAATCCGATATTATTTTTTCGATAATCATCCATTTCCTTCTCAGTCATGGCACTTAAATTCTTTCCACGAACAAGGATCTCCCCTTCAAAATCGGAGTCCATTCCACCAATAATATTCATAAGGGTTGACTTTCCGCAACCCGATTCGCCAAGGATGGAAACGAATTCTCCGGTCTCAAAGCTCAAATTCACATCGTGGAGCACGGGAACCTTTTCTTTACCGTACAACGTGTATGATTTCTTCACATGTTTAACTTCTAATATGGTCATCTGATCTCTTCCTCTCCAAGTCGTACACCGTATCTATCTATTTGTTTGATTTACTTTTCACATTCTAACAAATTTGTGTGAACTGATAATGAACTGGACAATCTGCTTCAGCCTGGTAAAAGAAAGACACTCGTAGTGACTTGAGGTGAACCATATCAAGTCACTACGAGTGTCAAAATTAAATTCCTTCAACAATACGCTTCGCCCGAACCTCTACCTGACGGAATAGTTCTTCCTCATCAATCGTCAGCAGCTGCCTGCCTCTCATCAGCACACGCCCATTTACAATGGTGGTATCTACATCGGCGCCGTTCACGCTGTATGCAAGCAATGATTCCAGCTCGTGAACCGGCTGCAAGTGCGGTTTCTTCAGATCAATCAGAATCAGGTCAGCTTTGCGCCCAACTTCCAGCACACCCACTTCATCCTGAAGGTTCAACAGACCTGCACTTCCCCGTGTAGACATGTGTAGTACATCTCTTGCCGACAAGCGGGTAGGGTCACCATAATCCAGCTTCTGCAGCCAGGTTGCAGCCTTGATCTCTTCAAACATATCGATGGTTGTCGCACTTCCTGCCCCATCGGTTCCAAGACCCACGTTAATTCCCTGTACAATCATCTCGGTGATTGGGGCAATTCCGCAGCCAAGCTTCAGATTGCTGACCGGATTGTGCGCTACTCCACCACGCATGCCTTTCAATCTGCCAATATCTCTTCGATTTAGGTGTACGCCATGGGCAAGCAGTACGTGTGCCTTTTCGAACATACCTGCCTCTTCCAAATACTCCGTTGGCGTCATGCCATAGCGTTCACGAATCTTCACAACTTCCTCTTTCGTCTCAGCCAGATGAATGTGGATAGGCACGCTCTCCTGTTCCGCCATCGCGATTACTTCCCGCAAAGGTTCTACTGGACAAGTATAGGGAGAATGCGGGCCATACATCGTCGTAATTCGACCCTCGGCCTTACCCGACCAACGTTGTATCAAATCGACCGCTTCCTGTAATCTGCGCCCACCGTCATCCTCCACAAATACCATGCCGCGTGTGAGCGATGCCCGAATCCCGGTTTCCGTTACCGCTTCTGCGATTTCATTCATGTGAATGTACATATCCGCGTAAGCTGTTGTTCCTGAACGGATCATCTCGGCAATGGATAGTTGTGCTCCCCAGTATATATCTTCGGGTGTCATTCGGGCTTCTGCAGGCAGCATCTTACGGTCAAGCCAGTCCATGAGCTTCAGATCATCCGAGAATGCTCGTAACAGACTCATCGGTGTATGCTGGTGAGCATTGATCAGTCCCGGCATGGCCAGTTTATGTTGACCATCCATAATGTCATCACCCGGTTGGGCCATAATGTGGGGAGCAATCTCTGCGATACGGTCGCCTACAATGCGAATATCCCCCTTGAAGGGGGAATCGGTGTCTTTCATCGTTAAGATTGTGGCTTGCTGGATTAAAACACTCATTGTTTCACAACTCCTCTAGATTTGGATTGCCTTACTTCCAAATCCGAGGATAAGCCTTCACGTAACGGCAAGGTCAAGATTAAGTTAATTTTTGAGTCGTCATTGTTCTAAAACTTTGAATAAAAGGCTTGGGATCTGTGTTGACCATATAAGGATAGACCCCGGTGCTGGTATGTAGATAGAAAAAACCACCTTCATTCCCCATTTTCCTAAAGGACATGTCGAACACTTCTGTAATATTAAACTCGCGGTATTTCGTTACAATCTTGTCCGAGTACAGGATCATGGACCGATCGCTCTGCATTACTTCCTGTGCGAGACCCGTCACTTCTCTCTGTACTTTGTAATATGGCAATACAGCAATGCAGTTCATGATCTGCCTCCGTTCTAGCATGATTATTTGTTCCATCATAGCAGATCGGAGAGCCTGAGCAAAAAAATGATCCAACCACATATATGATTTACGTGATCTTCGTTGTTACTTTCAATGGAAAACGAAGTGCTTCCTGAACATGCTGCAAGGAAAGGCATTGTTCAATGTGATAGACACCATGCGGCAGTTCCGTCCGATACATTCGCTCCGCTACTGCCGCCGCAACTGCTGCTGTTGCATCTGCTTCACGTTCGCCAATCAGCAGCTGCTCGACATGGACTTGTTTGCCCTTTTTCCATCCCACTGCATCTACCTTAACTGCATACATTGGCTCTCCTCCGGGAATAACCCCAAAAGCCTTAACCGTACCATTACGAAGGGAGGGAATACGAAGTAGTGTGAACAGCCCCATACGTTTCGAGATAGCCATGGATCTGGTCATCCAACGGGAATCGAGACATAACCGGGTGGACACCGTCGGAATACGAAGTGTACGAGCAACGACGTGTTGATCCGAAAAGTTAAACCGATACGCTTTCCTGCGGCCCAGGTCTGCACCAAAATCAATCCATTTCCCATCGTGAAAGCTTTGCACTTCAGCTGGTTTACCCTTTTTCATGACCTGATAGGTTGCATTCATCTGATCCACAGTCCACTCTACCGCGGCTTTCCCGTGTTTCTCACCCAGTCCCAGCATGACGGTAATGTCCGCTTCGTCCACTTGATCCATATGGGCACCTGCTTCACGCACAAGCAGATTGGTCACACCAGGCGACAGTCCCACACTAAGCATGGCTGTTGCTTTGGAACGTTGCATTTTGGAATGCAGCTGTTCGACCTGACCCAGAAAGTCATAATTGGCTGAAATATCGATATAATCTGTCCCTGCTTTCGCACAAGCCTCGACAAATCGGGTATCCGTCTGGTCCACACACATGACCACCAACTTGACCGATTGAAGCACAACAGGGTCAATCGCTTTTCGCACATCCAATTGAAGCGGCTGGACTATACCACCCGTAGATCGACTGAATTCCTCAGCCCGATTCATCCGCGTACCTGCCGCCCATACCTTGCCGGGAAACGAGCGTCCCAGCTGCGTACATATCATTTGCCCCACCTGACCATATCCGCCAACAACCCAAATCTGATCTTTCACAGACTCTATTTTAGATTCGATTTGCATAATATCCCTCCACCCAGAATGCTCCGAAATAACGTGTAATGTGCGAGAACCCGCATTCTTTCATTAGCTCTATCATTTGTTTAGATGAGATGGGATCCGACTCTCGGCCAAGTGAAGCTGCAAACCGCTCCCATTCTTCAGGCTGAATCCCATTACTTAACATGTGATCCTGCCAGGCTTGCATCATGGTTGGATATACAGGCGAATGAAGATCGGCATTCACTGCTGCAATAATGAGTGGCGCCCCAGGCTTGAGTCTGGCCGCTAGATTGGACAGAAACCGTCTTTTGGACTCGATCCCCTGAATAAAATGCAGCATTAGCATACTTGTCGCCCCGTCGTAGACCTCATCTTCCGGTAACGCTTCAAGCGTCATGGATTTAAGTTGCACTCTGGCGTCGATACCCGTTTCCTGGATTCTACGTTCTGCTAACTGAAGCATCGGCTGGGAAGGATCTACTCCAGTAAATGTCCATCCCGCATGGCGAGAACCAAGCACAGATATTTCCTTACCTCCACCCGCTCCGACAATTAGTATTTCAGCTTGGTTGTTATCTGTGATAGAAGCGGCAAGTAGTCGCTCCATCAGATCATGCATATGAGAATAACCCGGAATTTTCAAGGCTATTGATTGTTCGTAACGGTTTTCATCCGCCGTATCCCAGCTCATAGGGGGTTGATTGTGGTCCATTGATACTACACTCCTCGTGGATTCAAGTTAGACTTGACTCTTCGTTCGTCTAATTTCATTATAAAAGGATACGCAGAGCGTACAATCCCAGAACAATGGGATATCTGCAGGAGGAGAGGAGAAAGCTTTATGACATCACGTATGGAACGGAACCAGCGACTCATTACTTCTCTCGAAAAAGGAACCTGGACCTCGCGCACCTACCGGGAAGCTGTACTAAAACAAATTCAGAATATCGTTCCCTATGACGCGTATTGCTTCACAACGGTTGATCCACAGACTCTTCTCTCAACGGGTGCCGTGACGGAAGACGGCATTGAAGCCATTCATGATCGACTTTTCGTTAATGAATACATGGAAGAAGATATACATAAGTATGCTGATTTGGTTCGCAGCGGTGAGTATACAGCGATTCTTCATGCTTCGATAAGCGAAAACCCTGTACCAAGCGCCCGATATCATAACATCCTTCAACCAGCAGGTTTCGGTGATGAACTTCGGGCTGTACTGGTCAGTGGCGGAGCCTGTTGGGGCTATTTAACCCTATATCGCAAAACGGAACAACCCGTATTCACGGAAGAGGAGCGACTAAGCATTCAGGCCTGGACACCTTCAATTGCATTGATGTTACGATCCACAAGTCTGACTCTTGTGGACGAGATTAAAAGCGGAAGTCCCTCGGACCCAGGTATTATGATTACATCGGACGCTTTCGAGCTGTTATCCGTGAATGCTGCCGCTCAGTATTGGCTGTCGCAATTACGTTTACTGGAGCATGTGGGACCCGATGTATTGCCCCGCCCAGTCCGTGCAGTCAGCTCGCATTTACAGCGTCAGCTTCGTACAGATTCCGATCTGATGGTTGCGCAAGAACCTATCCTTCATTCGCCTTCCAAAGTTTGCATTCAACTCCTGGATGGCCGTTACCTTTTGCTTCATGCCAGCCGCATGCAACAGTTTTCAGGTCCGGATCAGATTGCAATCAGGCTTGAACAGGCGATGCCGCAGGACTTACTGCCTTTACTCGCCGAGAGTCATGGGTTGTCCATTCGGGAACGGGAACTATTGGGTTACGTGCTGCGCAGTTATTCTTCCAAAGAAATTGCGGAAGCGATGCATATATCAGCCTACACGGTACAGGATCATTTAAAATCCATTTTCGCCAAAACAGACGTATCCTCCCGCCGTGAGCTAATCTGGTATTTTGTATCCCGTTTCCAGTTGTCTGATGAACCAGCTATTTGAATGTTATAACCCTGGACATACAAAAAGATGCCTTGTCCCATGGGACAAGGCATCTTTGCGCTACATTATGGTGAAGAACATCAGTTATATCAACACATACGTTATATTTATACGATTCTACTGCACCATTCTCATAAGTGTAAACTTAGGACTTAGCGGGCTTCGCAGGTTTGATGTTTTTGTTCTTCACCTGCACAGCCACGGGCTCTTGCGGGTGTTCAACCGGATACAATTTGCGGAACAACAACGTCTGCAAGACCAGGAATGAACCGCCGATCGTCCAATACAGCGGCATCGCTGCAGGTGCCGAAAGCGAGAAAAAGGCCATCATCAAAGGAGAAATATATCCCATGATTGCGAATTGTTTTCGCTGTTCCGGCGCCATATTGGCTTGCGAAACCTTGGCTTGGATCAGATAAATTATTGCTACCACAACTGCAAGCACATAGTCAGGCGCTCCTAATTTGAACCACAGAAAGGAGTGGGAAGATAGCTCCGGCGTAAGCCGGATAGCCGTGTAGATACCTGACAAAATGGGCAACTGAATTAGCAGTGGCAAGCATCCAATATTCAGCGGATTGAATTTGTGCTTTTTGTAGAGCTCCATCGTTTCCTGGGAAAGCTTCTGCTTATCGGCTGGGTCGTTTTTGCCCTCATACTTTTTCTTGAGCGCATCCATCTCCGGCTTCATAGCATTCATGATCACTCGGGTTCCTTGCTGAGATTTGGCTTGTCGCATCATCAATGGCAACAACGCAAGACGGATAACGAGGGTAATCACAATAATGGCTACCCCATAACTTCCATTAAATATCGTTGCGATGTGCTGAATAAAATACGACAGTGGAAATACAACATAATGGTTAAAGAACCCTGGTGTTGATGAATTAATCTCGGAGACGTTGTTACTGCATCCAGCCAGTAGCATAACTGCAAAAAGAATTGCAATCAGGCCATAGATCCGTCCCTTGCCAGATGTAAAAGTGAACCCCTTGCTTGTCTTATGTTCCATATATATCCTCCTCGTTGTTTTGTAGAAAGTACATACAACGAGGAATGGCAATCTGGTTCATCTTCATCCGGGGATTCTCTTCGTCTGACAATTCGACTTAACGCTTCAGGTCTGTGTTGTCCGTCCAAGGACAAGGCTGGCAATCCAGGTTCCAGACCACCTCCGGCCCCACCTTCCATCCAGTACTCTGTAATGCCGCAATGCAGATGGGCAATATAAGCGTAACTGACTGTGAAAATGAGTCCGAGTGAAAATATATAGGGTATCAATTCCTGAAGTTCAAACAAGGGATTCACCCCCTTTATAGGTTAGTTTTTATAGTATAACACTTACATATTGATTTTGCATAAATTCATTGCTGGAAAACAGGTAGTTGAATTCATTCCGTTCTCCATTTGGATAATTCTAGCTTAGCTCTATGTCTTGCCGCATTAAAAGAAGTCCATGAACTCTCTGTTTCCTCCAGGTCGAAGTTAGCTTGACGCTCCAGCATTTCCCCTTTCAAATTCGGGTACTCTCTCTGGGCAAACTCTCGCAGTAGCGGAACCGCGTCAGCTGATAAACTTGCCAAATAGGATGCATCAATAACGCCTGTCTGATGATATCGTGCAATATTGAGCTCCGCAATCCGTTTATCCATACCCACATAGTTGACTGTCACATAGGCTGTAAGGGACAGTATAATATACCAGCGGATTAACGGTATGGAGGTATAACGGATTCGAAGAGCGGCAATGAGCAGCAGCAAAGCCAGAAAAATCATAAATGCATGTACGAGAAATCGAATGTAGGTGTATCCGTAAGCCTGTTCATACAGGTTGAGGCGTATAAACGCCGAGTACAGCATGATAGCGGAACAAGCCACCAGGACAAAGAGCAGCACCTGATGCACAACAGAACCTATTTTGCCGCTTGAACGGGTGAACTGAAGAGCGATGATCAGGATGAAAAAATTAATGCCTGTTACCAGTATCAGCTCCACAAATCCACTTCTTGCATACTCCGCATAAGACAAGTCTGACGGAAGATGCCCCTCACCCGCTCCAAAAAGATAAGAAAATTGTACAAGCACAAACAGAACGTACACACAGTTAATAACCAGCAGCATCGTGCCCACAATGACGGGGTCCAATCTAAAAGGTCCACGATGAGCTTGAGAATGAATCGTCTCAGGTGCGATTTTATTTACTTGCTTATCCCCTATGATTGAGTTCGAGGAAGGATTCTCTTGTATGAAATTCACGGAAACGTCTTCTCGCTTTTCGATTTCTGAAGCAACCGTAATTACTTTTCCATTTTTCCAATGTGCATTCTCTCTTTTCTGCACTTCATATTGCATCGGCTGCACGAATCCCCATACGTAACTGAACAATAAAACGCCCGCGATGAGAATCCAGATCATTCTCGGTAGCCCTGGTGTCAGTGTCAGTTGATTTAACCATTCCGGAAAACCAGATAAATACTGATTAAAAATTCCATCTGCAGAGGAGAGCAGTGCTATTACCACGATGAGGATGGGAACGGATGCGATAAGGCCAATGAATACTTTAAAAGCAGCCGTTTTCTGTGTTTTGCCCAATCCCCGCCCTCCTGTTTTCACCACAATACTTGCAACAGTTCCCCAATGACGGATGGATTGTGGCAGCAAATGGTCCAAGGCGGTACCGATCAATTCAATATTCCACCATTGTCTCTGTTTTCTGCCGACTAGATAAGTCATATGTAAGATAATAAGCCCTGGTACGACCAGGAAATTAAGTATACGCAGCGGTTTATTGTCGTATAACAGAAACGTCAGCGCCAGCATCAGCACCACCCCAGCCACAAAAGCATTAATCATGGTCAATGGCCGCATACAGTCTCTGGCAAACAAGAACATAAAGCCATAAAAGAGGATAACAAAGATGGGATAAGAAACACCAGGTTCCTTGCCATAAAACAAATACTGATGAATGATAGCTAACATGAATGCCGATAGTAGCGTAATTAAAGCGCGATTGGGTGAAGCCATTATCTTATCAATCATGGGAAATACCTCCATTAACTTTCTAGGTTTAATTCTAGATGATAAAATAAGAATATAAATAGAAATTAAAAACGATAAAACTTCTTATTTTATAATATGATGCATCAGCTACAACCTCCAGGAGGAATCTTAACCTTGAAATTACATCAGCAATATTTGCTGCTCCATAGCCAGTTTGGTCAACTTGCAGAGCATGAAGTAACGCTTTCTGACCTTGCAGAACTGCTCGAGTGTACACACCGTAACACATTAACGATCGTCAAAAAAATGATTGCCCAAGACTGGATACGGTGGGTGTCCCAGCGCGGACGTGGACGGCGTTCTACGCTGACCCTGCTTGTTCCGGCTGATCAAATTGCTGCAGAATACATGATGCAGGCCATGAATCGCCGCGAGTTGCAGCAAGCCGCCGAACAGGTTGGTGCTTATTCTAGTTCTACGACAATGCAGGATCACCTAAACCAGTGGCTGCTTGGTTATTCTGGACACCATACGGAAGCTGGTAGCCATTATGAGCGAATTGATACGCTCAGGTTACCGATCCGCCAACAACTGCATGCGCTTGATCCTCTTTTTATCAATTTGCTGGCAGAATCTTTTGTCACCAGTCATGTGTTCGACGGGCTGGTTCAACGTAATGAACATGGAGAGATTGTTCCTTGTCTGTCTCATACCTGGGATGTCAGTTCAGACCGGAAAACATGGTTCTTTTATTTGCGTAAAGGGATTACTTTTCACAATGGACATCTGCTGACAGCCGCGGATGTGGTGTATACATTTGAACGACTGCAATCCACAGAACGGCGGACATTATACCGCGATGTGAGCAAACAAATTCTATCGCTTGAAGCAACAGATCCCTTGACCGTTTGTTTCAAACTCAAAGCCCCTCACGAATTGTTTTTGCCCTTTCTTTCTACGAGCCGTGCAGCGATTGTTTCACAAGCCACGTACAGGCAACATAGAGATGGAGACAAGGAACCAGATGTACCGAATACCATGCAAAAGCCTATAGGAACCGGGCCTTTCAAGGTTACAACCTGGGATGATCACCTGTGCAGACTTGAAGCTTTTCCAGTATATTTTCAAGGCAGAGCGCATCTGGACCGAGTAGATATTCTACAAATTCCGTGGAGTGCTCCTGCACATTTGGATGAAAAGCAAGATATCGAATCTCCTTTCTTCCACCTTGTTCATAATCCATCCTCGTCTGAGGGTAGGGACTGGACACAGATTAGTGCAGGCGTGATGGTACGCAAATTACTCACTTGTAATACACAAAAAACCGGACCGCTAAGCGATCCGGATGTAAGAGCACATGTTCAGGCGTGTATTACTAAATTGTATGGGAATGGCATGAATGAAAGTAATGAAGGTGGTTTAGGAGATGCTGATAAAATGTTGATGAATGCAGAAGAATTGACTCATTTGTCTCAGCACCCCACTTTTGATCTACCTATTCCCTTGCACATCACAACCATTCCTCAGTATCGGATGGATGCTAAACGTTTGGCAGCGTCATTAGAAATGTACGGCTTCACATGTACTGTCCGCATAGGCACGCTGGAGCAATTCAAAGGCAACCTGAGACTGGAATCCGATCTGATTCTCTTCTCCCTGATTCGGGACCGGGACGAAGAATTACGCAGATACGATCTCTATCTCACTTTATCCGAACATCTGGAGGACTCTTCCAAGAAGAGTGTACAAGAGATGCTGCAAGCCGTTGTTGCTTTGCAACTATCTGCAGACCGAACTGCCGAACTGGACCGGATTGAACAATATTTGGTGCAGCAGAGTTTATTGTTCCATTTAACTGAAAAACCTGTGGAGACGGCCTACCTGCCTTCCGTTCGCGGCCTCTCCTTCAACAGCCAGGGATGGGTAAACCTCCGGCACATCTGGTTTCCGTGAATGCTCGTTAAACGAGCATAACAATCCATTCGTTTCAAGATGCGGTAATGATTTTGGATGCCTATAAACTGGTCATTGGGTCCGCATCCACCTTCTGCCGTATTATTTCATTTCTCTTCGAAATGGTATCCTTCCGACGGTACACACCGAGGAGTAAACCGAGCATGGCATAATCATAAATCAGGTGATTCCCATATCCAATAAAAGGAAAAGAAATACTTAGGATTGGAACCTTCCCAGTGGTCATCGCTAACGAATAGATGATTTGCAATGCAAACACAGCGGTGATACTGACAATAATCATACGACCAAAATCATCCCGGATGCGAGGAAGTATCTTCATCATACTGGCAACATACCAGATGACACCCACCAATAACAGTATCCCGGCTGACCAGCCAAACACATCAATGAGCAGCACACCTGGGTAATTATAATAACTCGTTTTAAACTTGTCGAACGTTGTATCAATCCCATTGCCCCACCAGCCGGATGATTGAATAACTTCAATAATGGAATTATTGTTATACCCGTCCCCGTAAGGATCATCCTGAAGATTCAAAACGACAGAGAGCCTCTTCAGGCGTCCATATTGATCTGCAAAAAACAATAACAATACAAAAATAATTCCTGTTATAACAGCACCCATGACTGTATAAAGCCATTTTTTCGTGAGCCAGCCAAATAAAATAATGCACATTGTGCCAAACAGAACCATGCGAACCCAGTCCGACATTTGAAACAGTAGCACTAACGGTAACGCTACCATTGCAATGTAGGTCAATATGGATTGCATATTACATTTGGAACGAAGCTTGTCCAGCATAATGGCACCTATAGCAATTGGCAAAATCCACACTGAAGCTGTGGTTAGGTCTATTGTTAAGCCAAATAAGCTCCAATACCTGCTATTACCATAAAAATCTGTAGTTATCATTGGACTGATCCACAACATGACATTAAGCAGAATATAGTTCCACCAGGCCGCTCTTTTCAACTTACGATAATCAAAGTAGATAAAGAACAACATCAACATTACACCTATAACAATGTACACCACATGCCCCCGATATAAGGACTGATACTTTTCATCTGCGACATTCGTCGTAAAAATCCATATCAGTAACAGGCTAGTTATAGACAAACCAATTAGTCCAACTAACAGCCCCCAATGCATGCGATGACGATGCAATCTGTGCATACTTTTGCCCACCACTGCGGGATCACCCATCTGCTCAATGGCGTATGCAGCTGCCTCTTCCTGGCTCAGTCCCTCCTGTTCCATGTCCAACATCATTTCTTCCATGTGGTTGCCAAGCTCATCACGCAGATCAGTATGTACTTCACGTGCCTTAACCTGACTACACAGTTGATCAAGATAATGTTTAATCTTCTCATGTCGCTCCGTCATGTTAAGCCCCCCTCCCCAAGCACCCGATCCACTGCACCGCGGAATAAAAGCCACTCGGCTTTTTTATGCTGTAACGCCTCCACACCCTTGTCACAAATGGAATAATATTTACGTTTTCTACTTTCAACCTCCATCCAGTAAGACTCCACCCATCCCTCAAGCTCCATCGCGTGCAGAATGGGATATAACGTACCTTCCTTTAAATTAAATACACCTTCGGATTGACGATGGAGTTCCTTGATCAATTCATAACCGTAAAGCGGCTGTTCCTTCAATAACGTAAGAATCAATGTCTCCGTGCTGCCTTTAATCATTTGTTTGTTTACCTGCACAGCTGTCACTCCCTTTTGTTCATGCTTCAACGTCCAAAAACAACAACCACTTTTACCACACTTTTTAAAACTTCTAATGAACCTAAAAAACCACTCGGTTATATACATCGGAAATCTATGCATAGTAAAACTAGGTATAATATTACCTGATCCTTCCTTTTCTGTCTAGCTATCTATTGAAGACGTTTATGATAAAATAAACAAGTCCTTTCATACCAGAGGGGTCATCATGAATATCTTATTCGTACTCACATATTACATATTCTTTCTATCGATTATAAGGAGGCAATTCCAAACCATGAGCAAACTGATTTTCTTTCTTGGCGGTGCCGGGAGCGGCAAAACAACTCTTGCCAAAGCCCTCTCGCGTAAACATAAAGCTGCTTTTTTGGATATGGATATCCTGCTGCGTCCTGCTGCTGAAGCCATAATGACCCTGCAGGGACTCGATCCTTCCGATCGGGATTCACCGGAATACAAACGGCTGTGCCGTGATTTGGGATACCGTATTACGATGGATGCTGCTCTGGACAATGTGCAATTAGGTATCGATACGGTTGTTGTAGGACCATTTACCAAAGAAATCGGAACTCCGGAATGGATCGAGCAGGAACTCGCACGGATTGGACGTTCCCTGGATGATACAGATGTACGTGTGGCCTATATTTATCTTGCAAATGAAGCGTTGTATCGTGAGCGAATTACAGCCAGACAATCACCCCTGGATGAGTGGAAGCTGGAGAACTGGGATGCCTTCACAGCTTCACTTGCCCGTAAGCAAGTAGCCTGGCCATTGCCCGCCTTCGCCGTGGCTTATATCGATAATTCCGATGAGAACCCTGATATCGCTTTTGCTGAAGTCGAACAACGAATGTACGAATAAAATGTGAATTGAATGGAATGACCTTGAACTTCTCCATTCTCTTTTCATGCTGCTTATATGCTCAATAAAACTAATTCACACCCAAAAGGGGTACTTGTCATGGTGACCCGCTTAGGTCCAACGTGACAAATACCCCTTTTACAATGATCTATGGCCCAAAATCCAAACCTACATGTTACAAAAACTGCTCCACAATATAGTCCTGCTCCAGAGGTGTAATCACGGTGCGCTCCACGGGTGGGCCTTCTGTCAAATACTCTGCCACCTCAGCCACACGAATCGACTCCAGTTCCGCTGTAAATACGAGATTGGCCATCCCTAATGTCTCAACTAATGTTCCCCGCGCTTTAGCGTGAAGCATGAATAAGGTATATAAATCGGGACGTTTCAACTCCGTCATTGCCCGAGCGATCAAAGCCACATCGGCTTTGTTGTTCTCCACCGGCACTTTAGACTGTCTTTTCAAGTCAAGATCGCACCACAAAATGCGCCGCTCCTGTACATCAATAATGGCTGGAATACAATTACGGGAATCTGCCGTCAGATCGATTCGCTCCTGCACCGTTGAAGGTTCGAATATTTCATCCGACTGTGGCGCCTGACGCATCATCCAGCCAGCATAACACTCCAGCAAATCCTTGATGACATTATCCCTGAATGCGTTAACCATGATTACAATATAACGTGCGCCTAACTTAGAAATGGATGGCAAATGCAGATCCATATACTTCGCCGCTCCATCCGGTGCAGTCACCTTAAGCCCGCTATTTGCAGCTACATATTCACTCGATTGCAGAGGGGTCCGGAATGTTTGGTCCATATAACGCCAATCCTCATCATACAGCACTCCTGACAGATCGGTATTCACACATTCGATTCGCTCCTCACCGCCCAAGCCTTCTCTCCACAACAGAAAAAAACGAACGGTATCTCCTGCGGGTAACGATATCCATGACGCACGCGATAGAGCTCGAAGAGATTCGCTTGCCCTTCGTTCTCCCGATGGAACCGAAAACTCTTGAAGTCTTTCATCAATATAGACATTACCGAGTGAAGGTAACTTGGCAAACCGTTTCAACAATGTATGTTCTACCGCAGATATTACCTTATGAACATCCTCAACATTGAGATGAGGCAATGGCTGAGTGGAGACATACAGATTTGCCATGTTACCTTTTGGGAAAAAGTTCCTCCTGACCTGAAGCTCCGTCCGTGTGCTGAAGTGGGCCAACACTCGAAGCAGCGCCCTTGTCGATACCTTTTCTTCCACAGTTTCCATTTTGCCGATCACTTGCTGTACCGGAACACCGGAACGTATCATTCGGTCCAGCTGACCGACCATCTCTCCCGAACGTTCGGCGAGCGTCTCCAGAATAAGCTGGTTTTCTTTCTGTTCAAATGCCCGCTCCACTCTGCCATGAAAGGTAAGCGGTCGTTCCCCATGTCGCAATTGGTCCAGCACCGCTACTGCCTCTGGATAACGGTGAAGATATTCACCCGGATGTAGTCGCTCGGCCAATCTCTTCCAGCGCTCTTTATATTGAAACAAATCTTCCAACGGGATTGAAGCACCCTCCAATAAAGCAAGTATGATCCGACGTTCAAATCGGGTAAATGAACGGAAACGGGTCTTCTCCTTCAGACTGACATCTCCATCGGAACACGCCACCGCCAGCCGCAATATATCTGTTGCCGAGTGCAAATGTCGCTGGAATTGCTCCACCGAAGCACGCCCCGCCTTTAATAAAGCCGCACAATAAACGGCTGCATTTTCCCCTACTGGTATTTGCCCTGCTTCTGGCTCAAATGCGACCCAGCCTTCGTACTTGGTCGCAAACCAGATCAACTGCTCTCTTGCAACTAGCGATAACGCAGATTTCGCTGTAAGCAGGTTCATTCCCACTTGGTTAAAATCTGCTTCACTGCCGAGATGAATCACACGCAGTCGCAGCTTGTTGAGCAGTAATATGCGCTGCTCCTGCTCCTTTTCAAGAAGCTGCTGTCTCCATGAATACATCAGAGCATTTAAATAAAACTTACTTTCCTGAATATTCATTTTTCGCTTGGGAAATCTCGGATACACGAGGGTTTCCTTTAAATGGATTCCTTTTATCTGTTGAAGCTCTTCCATCAGTCGCTCGAACCAGGAAATGAATCTATCACGTTCCCAGGTGCGCAGCACCTCTATCAGATTCGTCGAAAACGTATATCCCAGCGATTCCAAATTTCTCATTGCAGTCGCCAATATACGCACAGGCAGCTTGCCTTTGCGCTCTGCGATGATCACTTTCAAATTCCTGCTGAAATAGATTGAGAATAAGT
Source organism: Paenibacillus sp. BIC5C1 (assembly GCF_032399705.1). Lineage (NCBI taxonomy): Bacteria > Bacillati > Bacillota > Bacilli > Caryophanales > Paenibacillaceae > Paenibacillus > Paenibacillus sp. BIC5C1. The sequence goes on along the minus strand of NZ_CP135922.1, from coordinate 2,839,714 downwards.
CCATCAATTGTACTCTCCCACATGACAATAATATATTCAGCATTGGTATAATTGGGCCTAGCTTTGTGCCGATTCTTCATATGTATGACACAGTCCAAAAACTAAAAAAATCAGGGAAGCGGCACCCCTAATACCATTGTAAGAGTTCAGAAGGAAGGGATACCATAGCCTGATTAATGCATATTATATCTTATAATTGCAGATTAGAGAATATCACATCGAAAGAGAGCGGCAGAATACCACTTAACCTGAAAGGTAAGAGTATTCTGACCGCTCTCTTTACATTTATTTATTGTCGCTGTTCACCTGCAAATTATCCGTGCTGACGTGCCGCTTGACGTCCGGCGATACGAGCTGTAATTAACTGATGACTGTCATCAATCTCTTCCGGCGTGCATGCTGCTTTCAACTCATATACTTTGACCGGAGAACGATCAATAATATCCAGGAATGAATCAAAAAACGCCATGTCCTTACTATGAATATACGGACACCAATGATCCGACAAGCCTACTGTCTCATGAATATGGACCCCGACGACATGGTCGATCAATTCGTTTGCTTCGCGTACATTATCATAGAGCCCCATACGGTCCATCATCATACCGTGACCAATGTCGTACCATAAGCCGAGTGGTGCCCCTTTCATATTGCGAATAATTGCACCCGCCTCCTGCAGCGTCGGCATCTGGTAACAGCGTGATCGGGTCTCAATGCCGAAATTCACCCCGTACCCGCGCTGTTCAGACAACTCACACACTTCTTCCAGACTCTCCTGAATCCTTTTCAGATAATGTGTGCTCACTGCTTCACGCTTCTCTATCATCTCTTGCCACAACGATTGATAGTCCGAGGAGTCCGGCCCTTGATCGTGATATATCTTTTTCAATGCTTCATCAATATTATATTCAAACGGCACCTCACCTGGATGCACGACGACTGCCTTCGCTCCATATCGGTGTGCATACTCTGCTGAACCGAGCAGCAGTTCAATGGCGCGCTTACGACGAGGCTCATCGTCGAAACCGAGCAGAACCGAATCGGTTCCATAATCGGGATCTGGTACATGCGGAAACGTGTTGTGCACACTGGATATTCCGATTTCTCCCCGTTCAATCATCGGTTCAATTGTTTGTAACAATTCATTTGTAACGTTATAGTTGAGCTCCACCTGTCTAAACCCTAGAGATTTGATCTCCTCAATCATGCCCTGACCCGTAGTGTGACGTTTGATATTCCAGCAGGTTGAAAATGAATATTCCTTTTTGTCGGTAAACATGGCTTCGTCCTCCTAATATGCGATGTTCAACCCGTTCAATGTCTGATGAATCTTCTCTATTTTCAAATCAGCCTAGTTGATGTTTAATGCTGCCTCTTGCTGAAGACTCCACATCGTTTGTTGTAACGCCACCTGCACTGCTCCGGTCACTACAGCCCGCTCGCCCAGCTCTGAACAGATCAGTTCCGGCTGCGCCGGGAATTGTTCAGATACGATCTGTCTGAGGTGCGGCAATAACACATCCCCGTTTCCCCCAATACCTCCGCCAAGTACAATGAGATGGGGAGCGAGAACGACACAGATATGCCGCAGAGCCGATGCGATCATTTGACTGTATTGTTTCAGAATGTGCACAGCCTGCGTTTCTCCACGTCGGGCAGCTTCGAACAGTTTCTCAGGAGTCTGCTGTTCACGAAGATCTTCTATACCAGAATCAGTGTCCTCAAGAAGACTGGCATCCCACTGACGCTTGGCCAGTTCCATCAGACCATCAGCAGACAGGAGATCCTCCAATCGACGGCCCTCTTCCAACAACATCTCCGCGAGTTCGCCTGTCAACCCACCCATGCCTCGTAGCAATTGTCCGTTCACCATGATGCCTGCACCCGTTCCAGTACCGATGGAGAAAAAAACAAACAGATTGGAATCCGCTGCGGCTCCCCTCCTGTACTCACCCAGTGCAGCCAGGTTCACATCGTTCTCCAGGATCACTTCACACGAAAATACCCCCGACAATGATTCAAGTGAGAGCAACTTTTCCAATCCCTCTAACGGGGCAACGATTCGGTCAATATCTCCAGATCCCGGGACTACAACACCAGGGATGCCAAAACCAACACATTGAATCTGCTCCCAATTCAATTGGTTTTCCGTCAGTAATTCATCCATATGGCTTCGAAGAACATCAAGGAGAGCCGTCCCCACTCGATCAGCACTTTGAACGAATAACATCGGATACGTTCTGTAATCCTTAATCTCACCATTCAGATCAGAGAGTGCGATCCGAATTCGGGTTGCCCCAATATCGATGCCACACACATAATAAGCTGTTTCGTTGAATCGAATGAGTGTTGCTTTGCGACCCTGTGCATTGTCGGCTCTACCGGTTTCCAGCACCAGATTTCGTTCAATCAGATGTTCAATCGCCGACGACACCGTAGGTTTGCTGAGTCCGGTCTGACGACTGATATCTGCCCTGGACATTGCACCAGTTGCGATCAGCGCATCCATGATCAGATTCTCGTTCAGATTGCGGATATATTGAGATGTGCCAGCCATTTTATCGCCTCCCTGTATAGTTAGTTAAGTTTCTTAACGAATTAAATTTAATATATCATCGGGGTTTATACGTGTACAGCTTTTTGTCTGTATCGGATAATATGATTTCAATATCAAAACCTGAAATCGTCGTGATCATTTAATTTCGACTTTACACTATATAAATCCAAAAAAGCCGCAGTGAGATACACCGCAGCTTCTTACTTCCTTATACATACGCTTCATTACGATTTGGACAATTCGATGAACCCTTCACCAAATACGTCACGCACATCATGGATCGTTATGAAAGCAATTTCGTCCTCCGCTCGCACAATCTTCTTCAGCATTGGAACTTCTTGTTTGCTAATGACAATATATAAGATCTCTTTCGGGTTCTTTGTATAGTAGCCATGGCCGGACAGAACGGTGACTCCCCGATCCATCTTCTCAATGACCTGTTGAGCAATGGCGTCCTGCTTGGTAGATATAATCGTAACTGCTTTTTTCGGATTGAGCCCTTCAATAATGAACTCCATCGTTTTGGTGCCGACGAACAGCATGACAATCGTACACATCAAACCTTGCGGCCCTATAATGAAGAAAGACGAGAATGCCACGATCAGATCGAAGAATAACAGTCCATAACTGATGTTCCAATCCAGATATTTGTTGGCAAGACGGGCCAGAATAACCGTACCCGCCGTTGTACCACCTACTCTAACAATCAAACCGATACCCAGACCGGCAAATAATCCACCAAAAATAGTATTAATCCAGAGCTCGTCCGATGCAATCGTCCAGCTCTCGGTCAGGTGCAGGAACAGCGAGTTGAATACCACCGCAATAATGGTATACACGGTTGTCGTTCTGTCCAGAAACTTGTACCCCACAATCAGCAGGATACCATTCAGGAGCAAGTTCATCAGTCCTGGAGACCATTCAAAAAGGTAATACAAAATAATAGTAATCCCCGTAACGCCGCCTTCAGCCAAATCATTCGGGATGACGAACAGGTTTACTGCAAGTGCAAACAGAAATGCACCCGCCATAATAAATAGAATATCCGTTATTCTTTTCTTCATCATGCACTCCATCCAATCCATCAGAAAATCAACCTATCAACCAATTTCATAAGTTGTCATAACCACTCAATGATAGATTCTACCATGCCATGAACAAAATTTGTATACATAATACAAATTGTTGCGCGAATTGTACAAAGGAATTCGAAATCCGTGCTTATTTAGGCTATATAAAGCAGTTTAACTTCATCCACCCATGACAAATGTCATGGGTCGTCATTGATATTCATCATTACAGTGTACTGACGTTTATGACTTACTGTAATGGATGCATTCTTATACAATGATAAAAACGCCTTACTTGGAGACATCTTCCCAGGAAGCGTTAGGTTATAACTGATTACAGTTATTAACCATTGAAGGAGGACGTACGTCAATGAGCAGATCCAAGGAAATGGCGCTAAAAAAAGAAGTCACCCCTTATGAGAAAAACAATCTTCGCCTGAGTATTCAACAATTAGTGAATTCCATACTGCCATTATTATTATTATGGGCCGCAGCGTACTATAGCTTGTCCGTGTCCTACTGGTTAACATTTCCGATTGCTCTCGTAGCCTCGGGATTTGTACTTAGAACGTTTATCATCTTCCATGACTGCTGTCATGGTTCATTCTTTAAAAGCAAACGTGCCAACGACATTCTCGGCACCATTACAGGTGTATTAACCCTGACGCCTTACCTGCAATGGAAAAACGAGCACTCCATTCATCACGCAACCAGCAGCAATCTCGACAAACGTGGTGTTGGCGATATCTGGGTTATGACCGTTGAAGAATACAAAGCAGCTTCCCCTTGGGGTCGTCTCTTCTATCGTATTTATCGTAATCCGTTCGTCATGTTTGGTATTGGTCCCATTTATGTATTCCTGTTCGCTTACCGTTTTAACCGTAAAGGTGCAAGACGCAAAGAACGTATGAATACTCATCTGACTACAGTGTTAATCGTAGCCCTCTATGCCTCCATGTGTTGGTTGATCGGCTGGCAGGCTTTTGTACTGGTGCAAGCACCCGTATTTTTCTTCTCCGGTTTCTTCGGTATCTGGCTGTTTTACGTACAGCATCAATTCGAAGATACGTATTTTGAACATGAAGATGAGTGGAGTTATGTAAAAGCAGCTGTAGAAGGTAGCTCATATTACAAACTGCCGAAACTGCTGCAATGGATTAGTGGCAATATCGGGTTCCACCATGTGCATCACTTGAGCCCACGTGTACCCAACTATTATTTGGAAGAAGCACATAACGCAACACCGCCTTTGCAGAAGGCAACAACGATTACGCTTCGTTCCAGTCTGGCTGCCCTGCGCTTCCGTCTGTGGGACGAAGAATCCAAACAATTTATCAGCTTCGGCGAGATCAAAACGTTATCCCGCAAGCCTTACGCTCAACCGCCTATTCGAGTAAACAACCAAGCGGGTCTGACAGAGAAGCCTTAACTCTGTCGGATTCGTTTTCTTGTATTCAGGCTAAAGTCGTGCTACAGTCAGGCTAAGTTTGAGTACAATGCAAGTCCGAGGAGGAGAATTTTCATTCAAAAGTGGATGCAGCTCTTTTATAAAAATACAGGTTTAAATCCTTATGTATGGCTCGTCTTTTTCATCCTTCCCTTCTATTATATTTCACAATATTCCAAATTGTGGCCCATGGTTGCGGGGATTTTCATCATTCTGTTCTTCTTTGTTTGTTATCTGCTTGCCTTCATCACAAAGGGCTGGCAGGTCTATATGTGGATTGGATTGTTGATCGCCATATCGATAACGATGACCATCGCTTATGATTATGCCTATTTCTCATTGTTTCTTGCTTTTTTTATTGGGAATATTAAAAATAAAGCCGGTTTCTTCACCCTCTATTCGGTGAACTTGGCAGCCAGTTTTCTAACCATTAATTATAGTTTCATCAAACAGAGCACCCTGCTACTCAGTCAGTTCCCGTTTGTATTCATTAGTTTGATGGCATCCATTCTGCTTCCGATCAGTACGTATAACAAAAATAAGCGTGAACAGCTGGAAGGCCAACTGGAGAATGCAAACAAAAGGCTGGATGATCTTGTAAAAATGGAAGAACGGCAGCGTATTGCACGTGATCTGCACGATACCCTTGGACAGAAGCTCTCTCTCATCGGTCTGAAAACCGATCTGGCGAAGCGTCTGCTCCGCATAAATCCAGATCAGGCCGAGATTGAACTGAACGATCTGAGACAGACAGCGAGTACGGCACTAAAGGAAGTTCGGGAAATGGTAACGACCATGCGTGGAACACAACTGGTGGATGAGCTGTTCCGTGCTGAACAGATTTTGAAGGCCGCTTCCATTGAATTTGTACTGGAGGGCAATCCGAAGTTGCAGGATACGTCACAGTTAAATGAAAATGTGCTCGGCATGTGCCTGAAAGAAGCCGTGACAAATGTTGTCAAACACAGTCAAGCAGCGGTATGCACCATTCGGATCCAGGAAACACTGGCCGATAATATACTAACGGTTCAGGATAACGGAGTCGGAATCGAGCGTACCCGCAAGCAAGAACGGCGCGGTACCGGAATCTTGGGAATGAAAGAACGACTTGAATTTGTGAACGGTTGTTTGGATATTCGTTCCGGAGCAGACATGGAAGGTACAGGCATTGTCATCCATGTTCCCAAGCTGGTCCGCAAACCGATAAAGGAGGTTGAACAATGATTAGGATCGTAATCGCCGAAGACCAGCGTATGATGCTAGGGGCCTTGTCTTCCCTACTCAATCTGGAAGAGGATATGGAAGTGGTAGGTCGTGCAAGCAATGGACAGGAAGCTCTTGCTCTGGTCAGGGAGCTTACACCAGACATCTGTCTGATGGACATTGAAATGCCCGTCAAAAGTGGCCTGGAGGCCGCTGAGGAACTTAAAGGCCTGAACTGTAAAGTCATTATTTTGACAACCTTTGCCCGGACCGGATATTTCGAGCGTGCTTTGAAAGGCGGTGTACGCGGTTATCTGTTAAAAGATAGCCCGATCGAGGAACTTGCCGAAGCAATCCGTCAGGTCATGAATGGAAGACGTATTTTTGCCCCCGACCTGGTGGACGAGGCTTATGTTCAGGAGAACCCGTTGACCGAACGTGAAAATGCCGTTCTCGGCCTGATGGCGGACGGTAAAAATACAAAGGAAATAGCCGGACATTTATTTATTACAACCGGTACCGTGCGAAATTACATCTCTATTATACTCAACAAGTTAAACGCAAGTAACCGTATTGAAGCTATCACCCGTTCCAAAGAAAAAGGGTGGTTTAAATGAAAGTACCGCTTTAACCCAATGAAACATAAATAAGCAAGGTACACCTTCCCATCGGTGCACCTTGCTTTTATAAGGATAGGCTGGACTGGAGCACTCACTCCCATCCAGCCTATTCCCCCTTTGAAACCTTATTTCAGGGCCATGTTACTTTACAGAAACAACCATGCCCAAAGCTTCCAGTGGCACCTGTTCGGTCTGGAGCTGATGAATCTGCTTGCCATCTTGCCAGGAGATCGTTACATTGACGTTTTTACCACCGCTTGGGTACTCCACGTTTACGAATCCTTTATCCTTTGGTGCAGGAAGTGTATGGGACTCCAAATATTCCACCATTCTCTTCGCAATTCCCGGATTATTCATGTTATCTTCGGAAACGGATCGAATTTGAAGCGTCCATCTGCCTTCTGTCCAAGTCAGATATTGACTGCCCGCCGCACCTTCGGTCATCCCCTTGATACCATGTCCCAGATCCACTGTCATATCCTTAGGAAAGTCTTTCAAGTCTGTCTCAGGGAAAATATCGGTACTGTTCGGATCTTTGTACGTCTTCACTTCATAGGATGCCAGAACAGGCACCTTGCTGCCAGAGGCCGTCAACGAAGCATCATTCACCGCAACAGGCTGGTCAGTGGAATAATAGTTAATGTGGAACGCATCTGAAGTATTCGATGTGATCGATGCAGTCAGATGTTTTCCCTTTTCCAGGGAAAATGAAGTAGGTAATGAAGCGTTCTTCATCTTCAGCTGACTGCGAATGTCCATAATGACATCGTTCCCACTTTGCTGGGTTTGACCGTCACTGCCCGTTTCCGAATTCGATGTCCCGCTTCCTGCAGAACCTTTGGTCCCCGTTGTTCCTGTAGTATCTGTTCCGCTATCTTTCGTTCCATTGGAGAAATCGGCTCCTCCACTGCCTGACTGAGCCTGTTCGCCAGCCGCGGGGGACGTGTTGTCCGCTGATGATGGTTTGGTATCCTGACCACCACACCCCGCAAGAGCAAGCAGCACGGCTGTTGTCACAGGAATCGTCATCCATAGTTTAGGTTTACTCATGTTGTTGTCCTCCTTGAAGCCGTTATTGGAATCAGCTTACATTGTTGTCTAGCTTGAATTTTAACGTTTGTCATTCCAGAAATTCACGGGCTGTACTTTCTTGGTCAGCACTTCAAACTGGTAACCTTCTGCTTTCAGTGTTTTTAACACTTGAGGAAGAACTTTCAATGTCGCTTCCTGATCATGCATCAGGACCACTGGGGTGGTTCCGCTCTTTTGCACATTATGGATCTGCTTCATCACACTGTTGTACACTTTTTGGTGATCTTTCTTGTATTTCCAATCCTCGGAATCAACATTCCAATCCCACAGATGAAATCCACCCTGACCCAGTAGAACATTGCGATATGCCGGTTTGAGATACGGTTTGCTACCGTACGGAGTACGGACAAGACTGGTTTTGACGCCTGCCACTTTATTCAAGCTTTCATTGGCCTGCTGCATTTCTTTCAAGCCACTGTATGCGGATTTATAAAATTTACCGGGAACATGCGTTACGCCATGCAAACCCAGTCCATGTCCGTCTGCAACAATACGCTTAGTAGCCTTTTGAAACTTCTCCATCTGAGGTCCAAGCATGAAGAATGTCGCCTTGGCATTGTACTGATCTAGGATATCCAGTAATTGTCCCGTGTGGGCGGTCGGCCCATCATCGAAAGTTAGATATATGATCTTGGAGCTCGCTTTATTTCCAGCATGTTTGGATGCGGATGATGCAGCTGAAGCCGACTGCGGCAAAAGCAATGGAATGATCAATAGAATAGCAAGTGCGGTGATGAACGTTTTACGAATATGTAGCATAATTAAAAGTCTCCCTTATGTCTTGTATTTCCCCGGGTGTCTATGTTTCTCTCATTGCAGCCCTTGGCGATAATCCTAATACTATCAAAAAGAGTGCGTCCCATTCTCGCTTCAAATGCTACGTTCGAGTTACACTTTTGTCAGATTACCCAAAAAAATAAAACGAATTTGATAGATTTGCTCGAAAAAGAACATCCGTCGGGATAGATCAATGTTGACATATATTCTATTAACCCAAATTGTGGTTTCTGATAGATTCATTTATGGAATTTATATGAAGCAAGCGATGAAGAATAAAATGGTATAACAAAAAAGCCCGCTCGAGAGCAGACTTTTCATATGTAGATCGATTTTCTTGTCGTTCGAATCAATCCTGGTTGCTTTGCTTAGTCCCCTCTTACTCCGCAGGAGCTGTAAACGAACGTTTACCAAATTCGGCGTCCAGCATGTAGAAAGCATTGCTGTCTTTTTCGATGCGGCGCAACTTCTGGATGATATTATCAAACAGAGCTTCCTCTTCGACTTGCTCATCGATGAACCATTTCAGGAAATACATCGTGGCATGTTCACGCTCATTCAGGGCAATATCTGCCAGATTGTAGAATTTTTTCGTGTTTTGCTGCTCGTGTGCATATCCGTGTTCAAACACATCCAGCATCGAGGAATATTCATTCTTCGGCTCAGGCAATGCAGCAAGCGTAGCGCGTTGTCCGCGGTCATTCAGGAATTTGTATATTTTCATCGCATGGAACCGTTCTTCCTCAGCCTGTACGATGAAGAAGTTGGCAAATCCGTCCAAGCTTTCGCCAGAACAGTATGCGGCCATCGCCTGATATACGTGAGCCGAATAAAATTCGAAGTTCATCTGTTCGTTTAAAGCTTCTGTCAACTCTTTACTCATTAGGGTACACCTCATTCTTTCTCTAGGGATGGTTTTATTTTATCATAACGTCTGCACGACTTACATGAATTTTCTACAAAATTCGCCAATGACTGAATGCACCTCTTCCTATATAATTACATAGTTCTCGCTCTAAAATCATTTTATTCTGGAAGGCAGGCCTTTTTATTTCATGAACACATCTTCTTCTCAGCTCAAAAAAACCATAGGCATGCCGCAAGCTGTTGCGCTTTATATAAGTGCAGTTCTCGGTTCAGGTGTCCTGATAGTACCCGGACTTGCTGCCGAACTGGCAGGGCCAGCTTCACTTCTCGCCTGGGGAGGCATGGTGCTGCTGATTCTCCCGCTTGCCCTGTCCATGGGATTACTCTCAGCCCGTTACCCGGACGCAGGCGGTGTATCCCATTTCGTTACCCTCGCTTTCGGACAACGGGCAGGAGCCTTAGTCGGCTGGTTCTTTCTAATGTCCGTTCCCATTGGTGCTCCCGTGGCTGCCCTTACAGGTGCAGGCTACATGACAGCTGCGCTGGGACTCGGGGAAGGATATAGAACAGCGATTGCCGCTATCATGCTGGCGGCTGGACTGATCATTAACATTGTGGGCATGCAAGTCGCAGGAAAGGTACAGATTGGCGTTGTGCTGGCGATTATTATTGTGCTCGTTATGGCATTTGTATTTGCTATTCCGAATATGGAATCCATACATTTCACACCATTTATGCCAAGTGGTTGGGTCAGCGTGGGGCAGGCTGGAGCCATTCTATTCTGGTGTTTTATCGGTTGGGAAGCTGTATCTCACCTATCTGAAGAATTTACTGATCCACGCAAAGCAGCTATTAAAGGCGTAACCATTGCAGCCATTATTGTAGGGGTGCTCTATTTCCTGACTGCACTGGCGACAGTCGGAACTCAAAGCTATCTACATGGCGGAGCAGATGTCTCTCTCGTATGGATCATTAGTCAGGCTCTCGGTTCCTGGGGTGGATTACTTGCTGGGCTGACTGGCATATTCATTTGCACCGCTACAGTCATTGCGTATGCTGGTGCCGCATCCCGTGTCGCCTATGCACTGGCAAGACAAGGAGCTGCCCCGCAATGGATGTCCCGCTTATCCAGTCGGTACCATACACCAATTGCTGCAATCGGCTTCCTGGCCATCTGCTTCACTCTCGTGTTAGGCATATACGGATCAAGTCTGGTGTCACTCACGACTCTTATTCAGTTGCCTAATGCAACGTTTATTCTCACCTATCTTGGCGGATGCGCAGCCGGCATACGATTACTCAAAGGCAGTCGTATTGGTGTAACAATCAGTTGGATTTCCTTTGTGGCGACAGCTATTGTGTTCCCATTTGCTGGATGGGCCGTTCTCTACCCAGTGGTGATCGTTGTTCTCTACGGATTGCTCAACCGTAAACGACAACACAAAATATAAATCAGGACCACCCGTCGAACGGGTGGTTTGCTCTTGGGGTATAACCCCCTGTTGCCAAACTGCGCCTAAAGACGCTAGCCTGACAGCAAATCTGTTCAGGCTCAGTGTTATTTGTCACTTTCACTTACCAGTTAAACTGGTTTTACTTCTTTTTGCTCTTGTTACTGTTAAATGGATCTTCATATTCTTTTACACTCAGCTTATCTATCGCCTGATCATGTGCTTCTTGTTCACGTATATACTTTCTTACCGTTGCTTCATTTAGACCCACTGTACTTACGTAATACCCTTCTGCCCAAAATTTTCGATTTCCGTATTTATACTTGAGCTGGGCGTGTTTCTCGAAGATCATGAGCGAACTTTTTCCCTTTAGATATCCCATGAACGTGGAGACAGCCATTTTCGGTGGGATCGCTACCAACATGTGAACATGATCGGGCATCATGTGACCTTCTATAATTTCTACTCCTTTGTACTTACATAGACGTTTGAAAATTTCGATCAAGTCTCTTCTCACTTGATTATAGATTTCTTTCCGTCTATACTTCGGGGTGAATACAATGTGGTATTTGCACATCCACTTTGTGTGAGCTAGGCTGTAGCTCTTATTTGCCATCTAAGACCATTCCTTTCGTTGAGCCTGAACATCTCAATTTTATCGGAATGGTCTTGGTGGTCAAACCTCAGGTCCCTCCACCCGCATAGCGGGTGGTTTTTTGTTTCGCGCGTTTCACGCACTCAACTGGCTGAAGCCATAACAAAAAAGCTCTGCCACAATGGCAGAGCTTCCTTTATTCATCTGGAATAAATCATACCAGGAATGCTTTGGAGATGATAACCAACAGGATAAACAGAACCAGAATGGCACCTACAGAAGTAAAACCTCCGTATCCGTAGCCTCTTGCTTCTCCACCTAATACTTCGCTCATTGACCGTACCTCCTCTGCAACAGGTATGGGTTATCTTATGCAGGGAGAACAGATTTGACAGGGCTGATGCCCTGTTTCAGATCCTGTTTATCATTTTTTCGATTCAATACGTAGTTTCAATTTAATACCGTGGAGAATCAATACGCATAATATCCAGGAATGGCACTTTCGCCGTAAATTCTTCCTCTGTATATTCAACATGCACTAGCCGAGTACGTGAGTCCAACTTCACAATGACCCCATGAACCTGATCTTCCTTGCCCCATACGGTCAGCAACACTTCCGAACGTTCATGAAATGCCTCGACCAGTTGGTTCCCCAGCTCTTCCAGTTCAAACTCGTCCCGGGTAGGTCTTTTTGCAACTTTTGCTTTTGCCAATGTAGCGGCCTCCTCTATAGCTAATCCGACGTCCCGAATCCACGGGTTATTTGCCGAGGTCATATTTAATTAGTATACCATTCATTCACGTTCGTGTAATGTCATGACTCCATAGTGAAGCAAAAAAATAACTTCATTTACAGGAAAAAGCTATTGTTTTCCATCATTCATCGCCATCTTCAACAATAATGGTGTATACATTCGAAATGGACTGTCCTGAATGTCTCTGACCGTTCCACTCGTAGGTATACATCGCAGTTACGGAGCCCTGCTGGATTCCCAGTTGTTCAGTGGAGGATATTTGTGCAACGTAAGTAATCCATTTCTCCGCTCCAGGTTCCATTTCACCCAAATGTAAATATCTTGGTGAAGAATACCCTGAAAAGATCGCTCGATCCCGTACTTCTGCTTCCCCAATCCATTTGGCACCTGGAGGGAGTACATCAGCCAATTGCACCCGTGCGGGCCAAGAACCTGTGTTGGTCACATGTACATGAAAGGTTACATTTCCTCCCCTTTCGATCAAGTCAGGCTTCACTTGCACATGAACCGAGATGATGGGAAACTTCAACTGGATTACAGCCGAGTTGGAGGAAATTATTCTTTGCACAGAACGAGAATCTGATAAGCGAAATGTATAGAGCAGGCGAGCCTTATTCATCAGTTCGAAGACGGTAGGTACACCCTGCTCCTGTTCTGTGAGGCTCACTTCAAATTGGATATTAACCACGGATCGTGCAGTCAACGTTCCCAGATTGATGCCTTTGACTGGATTTGTTCCTAGCCGTTTCACACCATTCCACCCGAGGCTCCCCTCAACATATCTCATGCCTGGCGGAAGAAAATCCGTCACGATAGCATCTACTGCAAAAGAACCTTCATTGTGTACCGTTATTTGGTATTGAACGGTATCCCCAGGAGTAGCGGTAGATGGATTCACAATTTTCGCAATTGAAATCCGAGGTTGGATGACTTGCAAAGTTGCTACGTTCGAGTATACATTCTCCAACGTGTCACCTGAAACGTACTCTAGGGATGCCTGAATTGTTAAATTCTCAGCTATGCTTCCTCCCGTGACCTGTACTCGAAATTGAATTGGAACAGATTCTTCGGGCAGTACATCGCCTATCATAATTCCGGAGTCAGGCGTCGTCTCGGGAACAAAAATTTCATTCACAATGACACTTCCCGGAAGAAATTCAATACCTTTAGGTAACGGAATCGTTACCCTGGCATCGTTTCCTATTATAAAACCCGGGTTACTCACCAAAAGGTTGTAAGTGACAATATCTCCGACAAAAGTTTGCACACGATCTGCATTCAAAACCAACGACAGACTTGACGAGACCAGGTTTACTTCTACCACGTTGGATTTCTCTTCTCCCTCAACCGTTCGGCCTTCAGGCGTCACAAACTTATAACGTATCTTCGCTTGATTCACCAGTTTCAAGGTATGGGGAAGACCGACGATGATCACCTGAAAATGAATTCGCAATATCGCTCCAGGTACAACTTCCTGTGCAGGAATCCCTCCCTCCGGTGATACTCCCGGCAGCGGAGCTCCATCCAGGAGTACACTGTTGGGGAGAAGTGAAGTGTCCGAAGAGAATGAATCCAATACATGGACCATAGCAGCACAATTCCCCGAATTCACAATTTCAATCAGATAGGTCAGTGTCTGCCCCAGAGCAGCCTCAGCAACGTTACAAAACTTGTGGACCTCCAGCCTGGGGCCGATCCATGGTGTAACTACCGTATTAGAATAGGCCACCTGTTCCAGTTCAGTCGCACCCGAGCTGAATCGAACCAGTGACTGATTCTGTAGCGAGTGGGACAACGGACCGGAAGATTGGCTCATATCACCACAACCCCCACTCTGAATGTAACGGTAATTGAAGCACCGGCGGCAATTGAACCGAGCGTTATCCCTGTATTCGGATTTCCGGTAGGCCTTGCCTCGCCATCCACCGTAACACTTCCCGCCACAAATACGGTGCCTGTTGGTACAGGGTCTACCATAACCACGTTATTGACTACCTCAATGCCACTATTGGTTACCACAACTGTATAGGTGATCACATCGCCAACAACAGCATCAACTGCACTTGTGCTTTTGACAACAACGACATTTGGTGCAGATACAGGAATCACCAGAACGTTGGAGGATACCGTGCCCGTCAACTGACGTCCATCCGGCGGACTAAAGGTATAACTGGCTACCGCCTGATTGACCAACTGCTGATTCTGTGGCAATGAATCTACAGTAACTTCCAGAGTCACCGTTACATTAACGGACCCTCCTGGAGGTATCGAGCCAACAACAATCCCTGATTCCGGATTCGCCCCAGGCTGTGGAACACCATCAATCAGGACGCTGTTGGGAAGTAATACTGCCCCATTTGGAATGTTATCCGTAAGTGTCAAAGTAGCTGCTAAATTTCCACTGTTCGAAATGGAAAAAGAATAGGTAATGATGTCACCGACGGTCGCATTGGACGTACTCGCTGTTTTGGTTACGGCAATGATCGGCTGATAAATTGGCGTTACCACGGTATTCGAATAGGCCGCTCCCGAGAACACACCCGATGTGAAACTTACCGATGACTGACTGCTCACTTGTGGTGGTGAAGGCAGTGTATTGACCCGAACTGCATACGATACGGATACAGATGCTCCAGGTGCCAAGGAACCAAGCGCTATACCCAGTGTCGGGTTAGCTGAGAGGCGCGGAACGCCGTCAACCAGGACACTGCCAGTTACAAAGGTAACAGACGAACTAATTGGATCGGTTAAGACAACATTGTTGACAGGATCAATTCCATTATTGGTTACGACCATCTCATATACAATCGTATCGCCCACTACAGCATCAATTACCGGTGTCGTCTTGACGACACTGACATTCGGAGCAGACACCTGAATATTGAGAGAATTGGACGAAAGACTGCCTCCCAGTGTTCTTCCATCCGGCAGCGTGTAGGAATAGGTTGCTGAAGCCTGATTGATTATGGCCTGGCTTAAAGGGAGGGTGATGATTATGACCGAGAACATGACTACAGTTGTTGTGGAGATTACACCCAGTGGAATCCCTGAAGCTGGGTCCGCTCCTGGTGCTGAAGCTCCATTAATAATGACACTATTCGGCACAAGTTCTGTTCCTGCCGGAATGGTATCGGTTAACGTGACAGATGCCCCAAAGTTCCCTGCATTGGTGATGGTGATGCTGTACACGACGGTATCCCCTACCGTTGCTATAGCCCGGTCTCCTGTTTTGACTGCCGACAGAATCGGTTGATATACCGGGGTAGTGACCGTATTGGAAAATGTGGTAGCTGAAAAAACACCTGATGTAAAGCTCACCGTAGACTGATTGTTTAATACTGCACTGGATGGAAGTGCTGTAACCTGCACACTAAACACAACGGTCACGGTAACTCCAGGCGCGATGGAACCAAGCGTTATTCCGGTTGAAGGATTGACACCCGGTCGAGAAACACCATCAATAAACACACTATTTGCTGTAAGTACAGTACTTGCCGGCAATGCATCCGTGAAGACCACATTGCTGACAGTCGCTATTCCATTATTAGTTACTGCAATGCTGTACGTTACGACATCACCAACAGATACAGACGTAGATGTCGTAGATTTCACTACATCGACATCGGGAGCCGACACCGAAATGGAAAGTATATTAGTCAAAACTGAACCCGTGATATTGCGTCCGTCAGGTAGCGTGAAGGAAAGAGCAACCGAAGCCTGATTCACCAGCTGTTGCGGGGTCGGCAAAGTATCAATAACTACGGAAAAGGTAACTGTTGTTGTTGCCCCAGCAGCAACAGTGCCTGCCGGAATGCCTGTTGCAGGATTGGCTGCAGGTAATGGCTGACCATTTACAATCACACTATTCGGAACAAGAATGGTTCCTGCAGGGATATTGTCCGTTAGGTTAATCTGGGCACCATAGTTCCCTTGATTGTTGACAGTAATCGTGTAACTGACGGTATCCCCAACGGTAGCATTTTGTGTGCTCGCCGTTTTTTGCGCTGACAGAATGGGCTGAAATACCGGTGTAACCACAGTATTGGAGAACGTTGTGCTTGAGAATGCCCCAGAGGTAAAACTGACCGTGGATCGATTGCTTAATTGACCGCTTGGTGGAATCGCATTGACATTGATACTGAAAGTGACAGTAGCGGACGTTCCGGGAGCGAGCGTACCAAGAGATATTCCCCCTGCTGGATTGGAAGCGGGCTGTACTACCCCATTTATAGTGACACTGCCTGCAACAAAAGAGGCCCCCGTAGGGATTGGATCAGAAAACTGAATATTGTTTACCGGTTCTATTCCGCTGTTTGTTACCAAAATGGAGTAAGTAACTGTATCCCCTACGGCAGCCGCAGTCGAAACTGTACTTTTAACCACGGCAACGTTTGGTGAGGAGACTGGAAATGTCAGTGTGTTAGAAGTGGCTGTTCCTGTTAACGTTCGTCCATCAGGGGGTGTGAATGTATAAGATGACGTCGCAAAGTTGCTAAGTTGCTGCGGAGACGGAAGTGAGTCCACTACAACGGCGAACGTGACAACAGCTGTTGCTCCCGCAGCCACAATACCTACCGGAATCCCCGTTCCGGGGGTTGCTCCAGGCTGTGGTACCCCAGATACCACAAGGCTGTTGGGTACAAAAGTCGTAACTGCAGGAATTATATCCGTCACCGTCACGTTTGCCCCCAGATTGCCTGTGTTACTGACAGTTACCGTGTATACAACCGTGTCACCTACTGTTGCATTTACTGTATTCGCTGCTTTGACGAGTGAAATTTGCGGTTGTATGACCGGAGTCTGTGTTGTATTGGACGATGATGACCCCGAAAATGAACCGGATGTGAAGCTGACCGTCGACTGATTGTTAATCTGTGAAGGGTTCGGCATGGTAATCGTCACCTCAAAAGTTACGGTAACCTGAGCTCCTGGAGCCAGAGTACCGAGTGGAATGCCGGCGGTCGGATTGGAGAGCGGGAATGAAGTCCCGTTCACAATGACGCTTCCGGGTACAAATGGGGTATTCGAAGGAAGAGGATTGACATAGATCATATTGTTAACCGCTACAGTCCCGTTGTTCCGGATAACAGATGTGTATCGTATGACATCCCCCACTACGCCATAGGCAACATTGCTGCTGTCTACAACGGTTACATTCGGCAGAGAAACGGGAATTGTGACTGTATTTGATGACGAAAAACCGGCAATCGTTCTTCCACTCGGAAGAGTGTAGGAGTATGATGTGACCGCCTGGTTAGCCAACTGCCTTGAACTAGGCAAACTCGTTACCGTTGCAACAAAGGTGACCGTTGAATTTGAGCCAGCCGCAATCGAACCCAAATTAATGCCGGTTGCCGGGTTTACACCTGGTGTAGGCACACCATTGATAATGACACTGTTTGTGCTGAATACAGCTCCCGCAGGAATTGGATCTGTCAAGGTAACCGTCGCGGCAATATTGCCTGAATTGTTGACCTGAATGGAGTAATTAAAAGAATCTCCTACCGTCAAATTCGAGGTACTAGCTGTTTTTGTTACTTGGATCACTGGTTGATATATGGGGGTATTCACCGTGACAGACGAAGAAACGCCATTAAAACTGCCTGACGTAAATGCTGCACTTGCCCGGTTGCTGACTGAACCTGTGGACGGAACGGATGTCACTCTTGTTTGATAGGTCACCGTAACGCTGCTCGAGCTGTTTAATGCACCCACAGCAATGCCCGAAAGTGGACTTGCATTCCTTGCAGCAGTTCCATTAATAGTGACACTGCCGGAAACGAATTCCGAACCGGTTGGCGTATCAGAGATCACCAGATTTTGTACCGCACTGCTCCCTGCATTTGTTGCAACAACCGTATAGGTAAGTACATCCCCTACGGTGGCATCCAGCGTACTTACTGTTTTGCTAATTAATATATTGGGGCTTGATGCAGGTATACGAACGACATTGGACAAACTGCTTCCTGAGAGATTTCGTCCACTCGGAAGCTGGTATGTGTAACTAGCGGCCCCCTGATTTTCTAGCGTTGGCGGTGATGGGAGTGTAGTGAGTGAAGTTCGGAACACAATCGTTGATGTCGCTCCTGGCAGCAGACTCCCCAACGTTATTCCGGTTAATGGACTGGCCCCAGGACGCGCAGTACCATTCACAGTTACCGAATCCGGAATAAACGTCAGGCCCGATGGTATCGTATCGGTTACATTTACTTGAGTTGCTATGGTTCCGTTGTTCGTTACCACAAGTGTGTATGAAATCTGATCTCCTAGTGTCGCATTGGTTTCGCTCGCCAACTTGTTAACGCCGATTGCCGCCTGGTATACAGGGGTTGTAATGGAATTGGAGTTGGAAATGCCCGTGAACGCACCTGAACTATAGGAGACGGAAGCAAGATTCGCAAGCGAACCCGTAGAAGGCAACGATTGAACACTTACCTGGAAAGTCACTGTTGCAGAACTTCCTGCAGTAAGTGTTCCAATGGAGATTCCACTACCTGGATTCGCTCCTGCTACAGCTGTTCCACTTACAGTTACACTTCCTGGGACAAATGCAGACCCTGCGGGGACAGCATCTGTGAGAATCACGTTGTTAATCGGCTGAATGCCACCGTTCGTGGTCACTACGGTGTAGGTAAATGTCTCCCCTACAGCCACATCGCTAACCGAGGCCGATTTTACCGCAGTTACATTGGGTAATGTCACCGGAATTGTCACAGTATTCGATGTGGTTGTACCAGTAATGGTCCGTCCGTCAGGTGAGTTGAACGAATAGGAAGCGGTCGCCTGGTCCACAAGAGTTGGTGGTGTAGGCAAGCTTGTTACGAGTACCTGGAAGGTTACGGTATTTGTACTTCCTGCCGCAAGACTCCCCAAATTAACGCCAGTCGCAGGATTAGCACCTGCAATAACATTACCATTCAGGCGGAAGCTGCCCGCTACATACGAGCTCCCACTTGGGATGTTATCTGTCAATGTAACGACCGCCGCGATATTCCCTCGGTTGTTCACCTGAAGCGTATACGTTACCGTGTCTCCCACCGTGGCGTTGGCTGTACTCGCCGATTTCACAATCGACAGGTTTGGTGAATATACAGGAAGTGTGGAACTGTTGGAGGGGATTACTCCTGAGATGGTCGGACCATCGGCCACACTTTGAAAAGTAAAAGCTGCATTGGCTGAATTCACCAATTGCAATATGCTTGCGTCCTGGCCAATGAGCGCACGATAGGTTACAACGATACTGTTGGATAGGTTTAATGAACCAAGTGGAATTCCGGCGGTCACATCGAGTGTTGGGCGGGACACACCAGCGACCGTTACACTCCCTGGTATGAAGGTGAGACCTACAGGCAATGAATCAGATAGAACAACGCTGGCTGCACTGGCTGTACCTGCATTGCTGACTGTAACGGTATAGAGAATGCTATCCCCTGCTACCGCACCAGAGGCAACGGATGCCTTGGCCACTGTAATTTTTGGTGCGTTGATATCAACCTGAATGGCATTGCCGTTAACGATATAGGCATCACCTGATGTGGTTAACGTCAACACGGCTGAAGACTGATTATTAATCAGTCTGGCAGACACATCCACATTGGTTATATCCCAGCCTTGACGTCCGCCGGAAATGTTAGTGCCCGGTGCTCCATTGATCTGGTTCCGTGTTCCGAACGTCCCCGTTGTATTGAGAGCTCCCGTATCTCCGTTAATTTGGGAAGCAAAAAAATTGGCAGCCAGGTTGTTGGGCCCCGACAAGGCAACCGAAGTAGCCGACGTTGGCCCGAACAACGCCTGATCCCCAGTCCGGTTCGCGTCTCCCTCCTGCGCACTGAACAGCGCTCTTCCCCCGAGCGTGCCAGAGATCGGAGTCGCAAATCCGGTCAATGTGGTAACCACCGGTGCGGAAGTTGATTGGACAAGCACTCCGCCTGCCCTCAGTGACATGTTTCGGAACGGCAAGTTCGGATTTTGATATATGACTCCAAGCGTCCAGCCTGCATGATTGGCCGTGGCATCATTCGTAATGACAATTGTCCCTACAACTGCTCCAGTGATATATGTACCGGCTCCTCCACTTTGGACAAGCGACGTAACATTGGCAGAACGTACATAACCTGAAGCACCATTTCCAAAATCAAATTGATTGTATGTCGCCGGGTCAGGAGTAACGCTGGATGTCCCTGCAGGGGTGATAAACGTGACAGGGTTGTTGATGGCTGAGCTCAGATTCACGGTTCCATTAATATAACTTCCGCCCCAGATCAATTCTGCATATAAAACTGTACTCCCCGCAGGAAGAACCAATATGGCAGCTGAGCTGTTACTCTGGTACAAACTTGTCGTACCTGCTGGATATGTCCCATAAGTCAAGGCGGTATTGGTCGTTGTGAATGCCCCAATACTGTCCTGTGTTCCGGGTACCCCTGCCGTATCAGAACGACTCAAACCGAGTGTATTGCCTGTAAACGTAATTGCTCCCGTTGCATTGACGGTTGAACGAACGACAAGAGGAATAGAGATCACCTCCTTCATCATAATTACAGCCATATAGATTGGAGCCTTAATACACAGTCTATGAGGCCTAATTCAGATTTTTGTTTGTCCTCTATAAGAACTTTATGCGCTTTGCACTTATGTAAGCTTTGTTTTCATAATACAAATTAAATGATTTGCGTTTCGTGCAATGTGTTTTATAATTAAAGCATACGAGAGCAATGTCTGTCGTATCATTATGATGCAGTCAGCGGTGATATATTGAAGAGTCCTAACTTACATAGCAACCATATCCCAACCGAGTACGAATTCAAGCATTCCAAATGGGTCAAAAAAATGCTTCGCGCTTACTGGGTCGTCGTTTTAACGCATGTTGTCATTCAAATAGGCTGCTTTCTGTTTCTCGATTATGATCGAACTCCAGAAGATTTCATAATCTATGTTTTATTTTGGCCTACATTAGCCAGCTCTTTAGCTATTCTAATCGCCAGTTGGGTAGAACACCGGTTCAGTTCATTTTCCTTCTATTCCATGTCCATGGCCAGCACAGTCATTGCCTGGACTATCATTCATGTCAATTATGATATTCGGATCATCCTTGCCATTTGTCTGTTGCCGATCTTCGCTTCGGTTCTGTTCTTTAGCAAGAAAAAAGTATGGACGGTATGCCTCATGCAGATGATTGGTTATGTCATCGTACTCTGCGATCCAGACTATCGGCTGTACTTATCTTCGTTTGACATGGTTTCCATTCCGGCTTTTCTCATTGTAGGTACATATGTCGCACAGTTAATTGTTACAAGCGGCGTCGAGGTACTGGATGATCTCCAGGCCAGTATGCTTGCCAAGCAGGATCTAATCGTGCGAAATGCAATAATGACCAAGCAGTCCAAAACAGACGGATTAACCAATCTGTATAATCAAAGCTCCTTTAAGGACTACTATGAAAAAGCGTTTGAATATGCCAATAATGGCATGAGTCTACATTTAGCTCTAATTGATATTGATAACTTCAAGTCAATAAATGATACATATGGGCATCGGGTGGGAGACGCCATTCTGGAGAGAGTCTCTCAGGTCATTCAGGAGAACATTACATCAAGCGATATTGCAGCACGTTATGGTGGAGAAGAATTTGCACTGTTAATGTTTGAGCAACCTTTCGAGCAGGCATATGCCTTGGTGGAGCAGATCCGCAAGAAGATCGCCCGTCATGTTCATTTGGAGCTTGAAGGCGCTTATATTACGGTAAGTGTCGGGCTCAAAAGCTACAGTGCCCATCTGTCCAAAGACAAGTTGTTTGAGGAAGTGGATGCGTGTCTCTATGCGGCCAAACGAACCGGGAAAAATAAAACGATGACGTCCCTTGATCTGGTCTAGTACTCCATATAAAATGCAAAAAAAGTAGTGCTGCTCACCGGGAAGCCGGCTGTACAGTACTACTTTTTTACTGACTGCTAATCGTCAATCCGTATTTATCGGTTCATTCTGCCCATTCCCAGCGATGGGCATTTTGCTCCAGCCTCGGATGGAGCTTATCAGGTTCTCCATCAATAATCAGACGAACTTCCTTAATCCAATCCTTGAACGAGTCAAATGATGCAAACTGATTTGCCATCTCCATCGTGAGATACAGGAAAAGG
Source organism: Paenibacillus sp. BIC5C1 (assembly GCF_032399705.1). Lineage (NCBI taxonomy): Bacteria > Bacillati > Bacillota > Bacilli > Caryophanales > Paenibacillaceae > Paenibacillus > Paenibacillus sp. BIC5C1. Next base: position 2,817,144 of record NZ_CP135922.1, on the reverse strand, counting down.
GGAGCTGGATATTCCTCTGCAATATGACGAAGGGCCGCTTCGATCGGCGTATACTTCTTTCGCTTGCCCTCCCAGCCTTCCACCCGTACACGAAAGGATGTATGCTCTCTTCTCCAATCATGAAGACGGTCTTCCCTTTTGTAAAAAGGCTGCACACCATCCTTGCTCATTCGCTTCACCGTATTCTCATGCAGCGGATAGAGCACAAGTTGCACAAAGGAACGTGTGTCTGCAATAGCAGCGGCGCGTTCAAGCTGCTCATCCGTTACGTGCTCAAATGAATCATAGAAAATCAGCGTGCCTTTTCGGGTAGCCGGGGGCGGTTCATAACCATAGGGTACATTGGTATATTTTCCAGACATCTCATCGCTCCTTGCCTGTATGCGGATCAGTTACTGCTACTTTATATTATATTATTCTCTAATTGTTTTCTTCAATTCTGGATAAAATGTCATTCTATTTTTGCCCGCACGTTTCGATTCATACAGCGCCTCGTCTGCCATACGGATAATTTCACTTGGATTGCCACTGTTGGTGGGATACTCTGCACCCCCAATGCTGCATCCAATATGAATTCGTTCATATTCAATAATAAACGGCTTATTCAGGCGCTGTATGATATCTTCTGCATAGATACGAGCTTCTTCTCTTGGGTTGCTTCCCACAGAACGGAGCACAATGAGGAACTCATCTCCGCCAAGTCTTACCGTGATTCCCTTGTCATGACGAAGACTGGTCAAACGCTGAGCTACTTTTTGCAGCAGAATATCTCCGGTCTGATGTCCAAGCGTATCATTCACACTTTTGAATCCATCCAGATCAAGGTAAAGGAACGTTAACGTGTGATTTTCACTTTCCATCTCCAATGATTCTTCCAGATAGAGTTCGAGTGCTGTACGATTGGGCAGACCGGTCAATTGATCATAATGCGCAAGATTCTGCATAATAACCAGTTCCGAGTCCTTATTTGTTAGGGAAGTCAGCATATCTCCCAAGGAACGCGACAACACTTCAATTTCCCTGAAGCCCCGATTTTCCGGAATCTGTACTTGCTCTCCAGCACCAAGTCGATTCGCCACTTGAGTCAGCCGTGCAATCGGAGCCGAGATTTTCCTGGAAATGATCCAGCCAATTAATGCAAATAGCACCGTAACCGAGAGTCCTGCCCACACATTGAACCAGAGCATGTCGGTCACGGAAGAAAAGGCTGTTGATTTAAGCTGACGAATAACCACAGTCCATCCAAGTCCGGGATAATCAAGATGCCCCTGGCTAGCCGCAAACCCGGTTACATATTCTCTTCCATCCGGCCATTCTTCTATGGACCAGCTGCTTTTGTTCAGTCTTGCCCCTTCGATGCCAGATAACTTCAAAGGAAGACCAATCCATTCTTTGGGACCAAGCAACACCGTATTTTCCCTTTGGCTGACAATAAACATCTCGATATCCTTTTCCTCATATTTCAAAGGTTGCAGGACACTTTCCTCCATTTCCTTCGCCCATGCCCAGCTCAAATGTGCCGCAAGTACGCCAGCAATCTCTCCGTTCTTGTATTTCACAGGAAAGCTAATATCGACAAATTGCAGTGGTTCGCCGGTCGGGTTCGGAAGCAGCTTCGCCAAAAGGACCGCATCATGGACATCTCCAATAAATTTACCCTTAATTCCTTCCTGATACACGGGGCGTTCGGATAAATTTTCACTCAGCAATATGCCGTCTGTGGAAGCCAGCACTTTTCCTTTTGGATCCATGAATCCAACCCATGAGAAAGTGGGAAAGCTATCTTGGAGCTGATCGAGCAGCATCTGCATTTCGGCAGGCTGAAAACGGTCTTCCAAGGCAATCATTCGACCCAGAAGATTCAATTCGCCTGAACGCGACCACATGAAGCGATCCAGCTTGTCTGATGTCTGAGAAGCCGTGCTGATGAGGGAATGACCAATCTCCGTCTCCACAGCAATGGATGATTTTTGACTAAGAATATACCCAATCGTCAGTGTAACCAGCAGGGATAACACAGCGAAGGTCATGGTGAGTACAGTTTTAAGCTTGAATGACATAACTTCCTCCAATAATCGGTGAAACCAGCTTGCTTTTTTCAACATCATTCATGTTGTTTAAGAACTACGCGATGTCACCTTCGTTTACATCTTTATCGGAGATAATGTCTTTTTTCATTATACACATCCATACAATATGGAGACGTTATTTGTACCGTGTTTCTTCCATTCAAAGAATAGTCACGATTCTGTATATACATACTTGGGTTATGAATATAGAGAGCAAGCATGCTCACAGCGCCATATGAGCACCTGTTTGCCACAACAAAGAGCATTAGAAATTCAGTCATTGGGGGTGTAATGTTGAGCCTGCTTCATGTTGCTGTGATTCTGCCTTTTGCCGCTGGTATTGTACTTGCCATGCTGCATCGTTTCTTCCGTAAAATACATATGGGATGGCTGGTTTTACTTATCCCGGCCCTATTATTTGTTTATTTTGCGAGCCTCGTACCCGCCGTGTCTCAGCGGAATATGGTTTCCGGGTATATCCCCTGGATTCCGTCACTGGACATTGGATTTAATCTATATCTGGATGGCCTAAGTTTGCTGTTGACATTGTTAATCACCGGTGTAGGAACACTGGTGGTGCTCTACTCCATTTTCTACATGGATACCAAAGAAGCCCTAAACCGCTTTTACTTGTATCTGCTGATGTTTATGGGAGCCATGCTTGGCGTGGTACTGTCGGATAATATGATTGTGTTGTATGGATTCTGGGAGTTGACCAGTATTACGTCCTTTCTCCTGATCGCTTTTCACTACAAACGCAAAGCGTCTACCTCAGGCGCACAGAAATCGTTCCTCATTACCGTATTTGGCGGATTCGCCATGCTTGCTGGATTCATGCTGATGTATCTCATGACTGGCACATTCAGCATTCGGGCAACCATTACGGAATGGGGACAGATTCAGGACAGTTCACTATTCTTACCTGCTCTTGTGCTGATTTTGATCGGGGCTTTTACCAAATCCGCTCAGTTCCCGTTCCACATCTGGCTGCCTGACGCCATGGAAGCTCCAACACCCGTCAGTGCCTATCTGCACTCGGCGACCATGGTCAAGGCTGGACTGTATGTTGTAGCCCGGTTTACCCCCATCTTTGGTGGACAGGGATTATGGTTCTGGCTCGTCACCGGGGTTGGACTGCTCACACTGTGTTATGGATCATTCCTTGCCGTAAAAAAAAATGACCTTAAGGCGATCCTAGCCTATTCTACCATCTCACAGCTTGGTCTCATCATGTCATTGCTCGGCGTTGGCTCGGCAGCCATCTATTTCGGATATGGCGAATCCTCCGCGATGTACACGGTTGCCATTACGGCAGCACTGCTTCATCTGTTCAATCACGCTACCTTCAAGGCGGCACTGTTCATGGTCGTTGGCATTGTGGATCATGAGACAGGCACGCGGGATATAAGGAAACTCGGCGGACTTGCTTCATTTATGCCTGTGACCTTTACGGTAGCGCTCGTCGGAGCACTCGCCATGGCCGGAATTCCGCCGTTTAACGGATTTCTGAGCAAGGAGCTGTTCTTTCAGGCAATGGTGGAAGTCACACACCTCCGCATCTTTGGACTCGGTTCATGGAGTGTACTCTTGCCTGTCTTCGCCTGGCTTGCAAGTGTGTTCACACTGATCTATGCGCTTATCATTGTGTTCAAAACGTTCCTTGGCCGCATGCGCAGCGAACTTCCTGCGGAAAAACTGCATGAAGCTCCAGTCGGCATGTTGATTCCTCCGGTTATACTCGGGATTCTTGTGATCCTATTTGGTCTATTCCCGAATCTGCTGTCTGGATCATTAATTGAACCGGCGATGGCTGCTGTACTTCCATCGTTGCTGACCGGAAATGAGCATTTTGATGTTCATTTCTCACTGTGGCACGGCCTCACACCGGAATTAATCATGACCATCGGTGTAATCGCCCTCGGTATTACATTGTACAAATTGCTGCCGCGCTGGAGAACAATTTACGAGCACTATCCTCAAGGGTTAACGATAAACAATATGTATCATGTCGTACTCGATAATCTCCAGCATTATGCACGTAAATGGACGGAAGCCTATATGAATGGCTCGGTTCGTAATTATCTGGTATATATTTTCTCGTTCACTGTTGCATTGCTGGTCTACGCCTTTTTCCGTTCAGGAGAGAACATCACCTGGAATTTCAAGGGCAATGCCCCCTTTTCTTTCTATGAAGCAGTGCTGCTTGTCGCACTGATTGCAGCAGCGGTTTCGATCCCTTTTGCCAAGAACAGACTATCCGCAGTCATTATGACAGGTGCAGTAGGTTATCTCGTCACTTTACTGTTCGTGCTGTTCCGAGCGCCGGATTTGGCATTAACCCAGATGATTGTTGAAACGGTATCCGTTGCCCTGTTCCTGCTCTGCTTTTACCATCTGCCTGAACTGCAACGGGGCAAATCAAGTCGACGCTATCTTCGTGTGAATATGATTGTTGCCATTGCCGTAGGTGTGGTCATGACCTTTGTGGCATTAGCTGCAAGCGGAACCGCGTCACTGGAGAGCATTTCCGACTTTTACATTCAGGAAAGTTACAATCTGGCTGGCGGCAAAAATGTCGTCAACGTGTTGCTGGTGGATTTCCGTGGTTTCGATACCCTTTTGGAGATTATGGTACTTGGGGTCGCTTCATTGTCCATCTACTCCATGATTAATCTGAATCTCGAAGCGAGGGATCTTGGCGCCAGACTGAAATTCCGCAAGAAAGAACAGACTGAAGAAACCGATGCTGAGACAGATGACAACGCGGACAATACGAAAAAGTATGGGAACCGTGAACGCAGCTCATCAAAATGGGATACCGTACCACTCCAAAGCAATGATGTATTGTTGCAAACGACAACCAAGGTTGTTGTCTTTATCATTCTAACCTTTGCGCTGCATTTGTTCTTTGCAGGACATCATAATCCGGGTGGCGGGTTCATTGGCGGCTTGGTAACGGCAGCTGGACTGGTTTTAATTGCACTGGCATTCAGTACAGATACCGTACGCAAAGCGTTACCTATCGATTTTCGCACCTTGACGGCCATCGGGCTGGCCATTGCCTTATTGACTGGAGCAGGCTCGTTTTTGTTCGGCGTACCTTTCCTCAGTCAGACCTATGGTTACTTCGATCTTCCAATACTTGGAGAGACTGAACTTGCGACCGCGATGTTGTTTGACCTCGGCGTATATCTAGCCGTCCTGGGAGTCACCATGAATATCATTCTACAGATCGGGGAGGATCGCTGATATGGAAATATTGATGTGTGTGGCCGTTGGCATTTTGTTTGCAGTCGCCGTCTTTTTAATCTTATCGCGGAGCCTGCTCCGGATCGTGCTTGGCATGTCCATACTCACTCACGGGGTGCATCTGCTGCTGATTACGATGTCCCGTCTCAAAACTGGAGCACCACCGCTGCTTGGGGAGCAGGCTGAACGTTATGTCGATCCACTTCCCCAGGCACTGATATTGACATCCATTGTCATTAATTTCGGACTAACCGCCTTTTTCTTTGTACTCTCCTATCGTTCCTATCTGAAGCTGAAAACAGACGATATGGAAGAAGTAAGGGGGCGTCCTTATGAATAATCTCGTTGTTCTGCCCATTCTGTTGCCACTGATTACCGGGGTTATAGCCCTTCTATTCTTCCGGCGGGTAAGCATCCAGCGGGTTGTGAGTGTTATTGGCCTTTTGCTGACGGCAGCCGCTTCGACCGTGCTGATTACCCAAGTGACACAATCCGGGATACAGACGCTCAATATGGGAGGCTGGGAACCGCCTTACGGCATTGTACTTGTTGCAGATATGGTATCTGCCTTGCTCGTCGTGGCCGCTTCGATCATTGCTCTTGCATGTCTGCTCTACGCCTTCCGCAGTGTAAATAAGGAACGGGAAGAACATCATTTTTACCCGTTCTTTCATTTCCTTATTGCAGGGGTGAACGGTTCGTTTCTTACCGGTGACCTGTTTAACCTGTTTGTATGCTTTGAACTGATGCTTATCTCTTCTTATGCACTAATTGTATTGGGAGGTACGGAAAGACAACTACGAGAAACGATCAAGTATGTCTTGATTAACATTGTCTCTTCTGCACTATTTGTTGCCTCTATCGGTTTTCTCTACTCTGTTACCGGCACATTAAACATGGCCGACTTGTCCAATCGGATCGCTGAAGTTGGACAGAGTGGAGTCATTACCCTGATCGCTGTCCTCTTCCTGATCGTATTTAGTATCAAGGCTGGACTGTTTCTGTTCTTCTGGTTATCCGGCTCTTACGCAGCACCTCCGGCAGTGGTAACCGCCCTATTTGCCGGTTTGCTGACCAAAGTTGGCCTGTATGCCATTGTGCGAACATTCACACTGATTTTCTATCATGATCCTGATTTCTTCCACGCCCTTATCGGCTGGATGGCCGGAGCGACCATGGTACTCGGGGTAATCGGGGCCATTTCATATCGTGACGTCAATAAAATACTAATTTACAACGTAATCGCAGGGGTAGGTTTTGTAGCCTTCGGCATGGCCGCAGCAAGTCGTCCGTCACTGGAAGGACTGCTCTTCTACATGCTGCATGATATGCTCATCAAAACACTGCTATTCCTGCTCGGAGGCGCTCTGATCGCGGTCGCAGGCACCTCCAAACTCGACAATATGGGCGGGCTGATCCACCGCTACCCACTGCTTGGTTGGATGTTCTTCATCAGTGCACTTGCACTGGCAGGTATTCCTCCGTTCAGTGGATTTCCTGGGAAATTGTTGCTATTTGAAGGCGGGTTACAGGCTGGCTTATACGGTCTGACTGGCATTGCCGTCCTTTCCAGCCTGCTGATGTTGTATTCGGTTCTTCGCATCTTCATCCAGGCGTTCTGGGGTGAACCGCCGGCAGGCGCAGTGAGAAGACCTTATGCCGTGAACGGCCTGCTCATCCCTGCCGGAATTCTGTTTGTGTTCATCATCGCGATGGGTGTGGGGGCTGAGGGCATGTTCCAACTGACCTCCCGCGCAGGCGACATTCTGCTGCATCCCAATGTATATATAGATGCAGTGTTGAAGGAGTAGATGCGTATGGCCTTTCAGATTGTGCTGAATCTGATCATTGCCTTTGTATGGATGTTTCTGAATAATGCGTGGAATGGTGTTGGCTTTCTCACGGGTTTTCTGCTGGGTCTGCTGCTGATTGGGAGCATGCGACGGTTCTTTCCGCAACGCTTCTATATCGTTCGTGTCTGGGCGATCATCAAGCTGATTGTCTTGCTTTTCAAGGAACTGGTACGGGCCAGTATTGAAGTTATTCGCCAGATTGTAAAGCCCAAGCTCGATATTCGGCCCGGCATATTTACCTACCAGACACAACTGTCCTCTGACTGGGAAGTTACACTCCTTTGTCTGCTCATCTCACTGACGCCAGGTTCCCTCCCACTTGAGATTTCAGGGAATCAACGCAAACTATTTATTCACGCACTGGATATCAAAGACGAACAGAAAATGAGTGATGATATCAAAAATACGTTCGAAAAAGCCATTATGGAGGTGACACGATAATGTTATCCTCACTGTTGTTCATTTCCTTGCTTATTCTCTCCCTGGCCATTCTGGGTTGTCTGTACCGAGTACTTCGGGGACCCTCCATGGCCGACCGGATTACGGCACTGGATACGATCGGTATTAACGTTATTGCCATCGTTGCTGTTCTGTCCATGATGCTTCATACCCAAGCTTATCTGGATATTATTCTGTTGATTGGCATTCTCGCTTTTCTAAGCACAGTTGCATTTGCACGATACATTGAACGAGGGGCGGTATTCAAAAATGAAGGAGATCGTTGATGGAACCGCCGGAATTGTCATTGGACTCATTGTCTTGCTGGGAGCCTTACTGAGTGCATTTAGCGCATTCGGACTGATCCGACTGCCAGATGTATACTTACGGGCACATGCCGCCACCAAAAGCACTACACTCGGCGTACTTTGTGTACTGAGTGGAACGTTTCTTTTCTTCTGGTATTACGATAACTATATCAGTGCTCGGGTATTACTTGGCATTGTATTTGTATTTATCACAGCACCGGTAGCCGGACATCTGAACGGACGGGCTGCCTATCGCACAGATGTACCCTTGTGGGAACAGAGTGTACAGGATGAACTTGAACCACTCTTGAAAGGTAAAAAGGTCAACCATGAAGCCAAGGATATGATGGAATAGTCACTTGGTTTACAATCAAACACCCCCAGGCATGCCGTATATTACTTGGCTGTCCCGGGGGTGTTTTTGACTATACGATTCAGCTTATTCCAATCTATGTTTGTGGAGCAGCGGAACGAAGTTATATTTTAACCGGATCAAAATCCATTCAGTCCCTGCCTTCTCAGATCAGCCGCAACAATTCGTGCAAGCTGGGCAGCCCCTTCACGATTCGGATGAAGCGTGTCTCCCGTCATATACAAGGCCAGTGTTGCAGCCGGTCCTATGGACGTGAAATAGGCGGAACTGAGTTTGTTCAGTTCTACAAGTGTTACGCCCTCTTCCTGAGCGAGCGCACGTGTAGATGCATTGTACCAGCGATTTTCCGCAGTATGCACATTGGCTGAGTTGAAATCAGTTGCCCGACCCTGCGGCGTCGATAGAACGACTGTGGCTCCTTTATTTTTTGCCTGACGGACCATGTCACGCATGATCTCCTTGAACTCTGCTTCGGTTGTATTGTTCTTGGCATTGGTATCATTAATCCCTAATTGCAAAATGAAGTAGTCTCCCGGCTTAATATACTTCAGAATCGCTTCCATTTGACCATCATCGCGGAAACCTCTTGCAAATTGACCACTAGAGGCCATATTGCGAACCTGAAACGTACTCGTATTCACGTAGGAAGGAAATAGCTGTCCCCACCCACCCTGTACACTGCTGCTGAGCGGATAGTAATTGCAGACCGTCGAATCGCCGCCAATATAGATTGTACGATTCGTCACGGTCTGATTTGATATTTTTCGGATTTCAAGTGCGCTTAGTGTAAATGCTGTCCCTTCTTTCCCTTCCGTAACCAAGAGATTTAACTGTCCATCCGTCACCGGAATTTGAAATTGATCGGTCGCCCCGTTCCCCGTCATATTGATGATCTGGTATACGCCTTCTGCCGCCACACTCGATCTGGCTGTATTGCCCAGGACCACCTTAACCTCGTAAAGACCGTTGGACAGATCCACATTAAACGTATTCGAACTTTTCGTTCCAAAGGTGACAAACTGTACGGCATCGCTTGCAACACCTGTTCCTGAGGCGGTGACATTACGCATATTAGCAGGTGTATTGAATCCATAACCTTTCGCTGAGGTGTAGGCCTCCGTTGCCGACACACCTGTGTAACCGTTCTCAACTGCACCCGCACCAAAGTCAAATTTGTACTCATTCGCCGCAGCTTGGGCGACCTGTCCTCCATTAGCTGTCAGAGCACCTCCAATCAGACTAGTAAACAGGGTTAGACAGAGCAAATACCGCACGGATTTTGACCATTTCATAACTAAACTCTCCTCTCAAAGGTTCATTTATATATGATTGCCTTACAGAACGTTATCCAGCCAGTCATAGGCTTTCGCTCCACTGATCTCATGGCCACCTGTAAAAAAGTCTGCATCGAGCCATTTCTGTGCTCCCGCCTGTTCATAAATCTCCGTCAATCGTGCATAGGCTTCTTTTGCTGTTGGCAGCGGAAATACCTGATCTTCACTTCCGGCTTCAATAAATAGCGGCCTAGGTGCGATCAGACCTATGATATCTGGCAGCTCTGCTTCTCTCAGAATTCCTGGGATATAATTGTCGAGGCAATGATTTCTGTCTAATATGCTGCCCTGGAAGGTACTTGTGTAACCGCTCACGACAGCCGCACGGCACCGTTCATCCAGCGCAGCAGTGAATGCCGTCACGAGTCCGCCACCCGAGATGCCCATGCTGCCGATGCGTGTTGGATCAGCTTCAGGACGTGTGCTTACATAATCCAGCACACGCATCGTTTCATAGATTCGGTGCCCAGCAAGAGTCTGCCCTGTCATGAGCAGATGGGTGGCAATTTTGGTACAGGAGCTTACGCCGGGTGGTGCATTCCGATCCTCCTCCAACCTTCGGTCACCAAATCCAAGCAATTCTGGAGCCGCAACCACATATCCACGCTGTACAAGGGCGACCGCAAAGTCTTTATGCAAGCCAGGCTCTCCTTTACGCGGTGAACCGTCGGGCTCCATGCCAGAAATCTCCCTGCTGCCATACCCGTGTCCATGGCAGGCTAAAATGGCTGGGCGTGATTCTTTGGTAGCGCTTACTGACTTGGGTATCAACATATAGATCGGCATGCGCAACCCCGCGTAGGTCGTAATCTCAACCCGTTCCCGGATATAGCTATCACATGCGGTGCGTTCAAGCAGTACGGGATTAAGTTCCGCCGCCACGGATGGGAAACCGCCCAGCCTATCTATAATCCGTGCTCGCAACTGCCTCCGCCATTGCTCAAGAGATTGCCCCCTCTGATAGGCGGAGCGTCCACGCGGGCTTGTTTGTTTTTGCAGATAAGATTCGATATCCGACATTACCGTTCATCCCTCCTGTGGATTTCAAGTGATAGACTTATGTAAAAATATGTTGGACTTGTCCTGTCTATTATAAATCACGGTACAGTCGGTGAATTGAACATTATTGCCTGTTTTGGGCTGAATTCACACTATTTTGATGAAAAAAAGGATATCCTCGCATACCTGATCTTCAGGCTTCGAGAATATCCTTCTTACTGGCTGGCCTTCTATTCCTTCTATTCCCTGTGCCCTGGTAACCACCAGTTCCATCTGCCCATCAGTTTCATGAGTGCAGGTACCAGTACTAGGCGGATAATGGTTACATCAATGAACACCGCCGCTGTAATTCCGATTCCCAGCTGTTTTACACCCGCCACGTCAGCAAAGGCAAACGGTACAGTCACGGCCAGCAGAATCGCTGCCGCCGAAGTAATGAGACGTCCGGTTGAAGCCAGTCCTTGCTGTACGGCCAGATCACTATCCCCTGTTCGTCTGTATACCTCCTGAATGCGTGTCAGCATAAATACGCCATAGTCCATTGATATACCGAAGACAAGCCCGGCAATGAACACAGGAATCATAATGGCAATAGCAGTTGGCTCCATACCTAGATGGCCCTGATTGAAGACCAGTACAAGCACGCCGAATGAAGCAGCCAAGCTGAGCAGATTCATCAGAATGGCTTTGATCGGAATGAGCAATGACCGAAATGCTGCGAGCAATACAAGATAATTCGATACCACAACAAACACCAGCACTTTGGGCAGTTGTCCAGAAACTTCTTGCATGATTTCATGCTGCATGGCTGCTTCTCCCCCATAACGCAGGGGTATGAAAGACATGGCGTTAGCGATGTCCTTTTCCCTCATCTTTTCGAGCCAGGAAGCAGCCTCATCGGAGCCCGGTGCTCCGTGGATGGTAGCCATCATACGAATGGAATGGTCGGACACATATGAGCGCAGCCATGCAGGCTGCTGAGATTGGGTTTCTTTCCGCACTTCACGCAAAGAAGGTGATGGAATGTTCATTTGTGATTTGATATGAGTTTGAGCTTGGCCTGAGAGCTTGTCCGGCAGCATGATCCCCCATGCAGATTCAACAGCCACTACATTCGAATCCTGTTGAAGCTCTCGCATTTTACTCAATGCCATTCGCCAATGGTATGTGGTCAACGGCTCTCCCGTTCCACCAATTACAATCTCTACAGCAGAGACGTTCTTTTGTCCAAAAATGCTCTGGATCTGCTCAGTCGCTTGGCGAGACTCCATTCTGCCAGGCAAGGAAGAAGCATCCGGGATGGCAATCTCTAACCGGGCAACCGGTAGAACAAAGAGAAGCAGCGCACCCGTTCCAAGCAGCGCCATCCGGACCGGCCGTTTCATAATCATGCCTGACCAGAATGACCAGATCGAACGTGACGGCAACGATTGTTGATACTGTTCCTGTTTTGAAGATATGAAATGCCCAGATCGTTGTCTAAAGATTCGCACAGAATAGAGCGATAGAATGGCTGGCAGCAGTGTTATATTCAGCAGGACCGATATGACGAGCACGATAATGGCTCCAAGGGATACACTCAGAAACATCGGCAATCTAATCCATAGTAGACCAAGCAGTCCTAACAGCACACAAGCCACAGAAAAGAATACGGCTCTTCCCGCTGTACGCAGCATTCTCTGGAGAACCTCTTCGTTGCCCCAACCTGTTTCTTCAATATTCTGAACTCGCTGGAGTTCTTCCCTGTATCTGCTGAGAATAATCAGGGCAAAGTCTATGCTGAGCGCCATTCCCACCATCGGAATCACGTTGATCACAAAGTTGGAGAGCGCCAGATGGTAACCCATCAGGGATGTAACTCCCATTGCCGTTATGACGCCGGATACTCCCATAACAACTGCAATCAGCGCTGCATAAATACCTCTGAATGCAAAACACAAAATGACGAAGGCAAGTGGCAATCCCACAACCTCTGCCCGTTCCAAATCGCGAAAACTGAGACGATTTACATCCTGCTGTACAACGGATTTCCCTGTTATTTGGATCGTTCCAGGACCGTCTGTTGTAAGCACAGAACGCAGCTGTTCAAGCGGCGGCCCCATCTTGTGAGGCGGTACATCAAACGCTAGCAGAGCATAGGCCACATTCCCCCGCAGCATCCGGCTTCCACGTGCTTCAAGAGGAGAGAGTATGGACGTTACACCTGACAGTTTACTCACTTGCTGCAGACGATCTTTAATCCAGCCCCGGAATTCGGCGGGGGTAGTGCCTGTCTTTTTTTCAAATAGAAGAATAACCGGATCAGCAGGAACATGGAACTCTTTCTCCAGAATAAGCTCTACAGCATGAGCATCTCCCTGATTCAAGTTCAACCCATGATCCTGAACAATACCAGGCAATTTCCAAGCCCAGACGGCTGACATCCCGATGACAAACACCCAGCAGAGAATGATGAACCGCGGATATCGGCTAATGAGGACAGCAAGGCTGCGATAACCCATACCCAAGCTCCTCTGATATCAGATTGGTATTTCCTTTTCTTTTACATTGCGCCTTGATTCACTGGTTCTCTTTCTTCAATGGATGCAGGAACATAAGTAAAAGGAAGCAATTCCGCCGTCAGGCCCGGTCCAAATGCAAGGGCGATTCCGCTGGAAGCTTCTTCCCTATTACGATAATCATCGCGGATGGCTTGCAAAACAAACAAAATCGTCACAGAGGATAGATTTCCATAATCCCGTAAAACGTTTCGGCTGTATGCGACCTGTTCATCTGAAAGCTGGTACAGCTTCTGTACCGCATCAACGATACCTCTGCCTCCAGGGTGGATCGCCCAGATCTCTGGTAGCTCACTGCCGTTCAGCAGTCGTTCAACCTCTGGACCAAGATGCAAGCCCAGCAGTTTCGGGATCTGTGGCGAGAGATACAGATCGAAGCCGGTATTGCCCACCTCCCAGATCATCTCTTCCGAACAGTCTGGAAGCAACACGGAATGCCCGGCTCCCAATCTGAACAGTTCTTTGCGTCCTAATCCGGAGAGACCCACTACACAGGCAGATGCGCCATCTCCGAAGAAGGACGCTGCGAACAGATCATCCCGCTTGGCGGACGGTTGAAAATGAAGAGTGCACAGCTCCACACATACGATAAGAACCATAGCATCCTTGTCACTCGTCACAATTGAATTCGCCAACTGTACAGCTTTCAGACCGGCAGCACAACCCTGGAATACAAGCGGAATCCGGTTAATACGCTGCGATAGTTCAAGCTGCTGAATCAGCCGAACATCGAGACCGGGCAGGAATTGCCCAGTGCAACTGACGGTGATGAGATGTGTAATCTCCGAGGTCGAAATGACGGCATCCTCGAGTGCCTGACGTGCTGCCTGAATTCCAAGCGGAACGGCTGCTTCCTTATATTTGCCCATACGTTCGACTGTGGTCGGAACGTTCTCAGCCTGGGTAAAGGGCAGATAACGGCAAGACTCTACTGGCTCCAGCAGATTCGGTTCACATGTATATCGTGTCTCGACACCACACTGGTTAAATATTCGCTTCGCCCACCTTCTGGAATCCGGCTCATGCTCCAACGCTTGTGCGAGCCGAGCAGACACATCTTTTTGCTCAATGCGGTGAACAGGCAATGCCGTTCCAATTCCCATGATACATGCAGCGGATGCAGTTCCATCGACTTGGTTCATCGGCTCCAACCTCCTTATATATAAAATAGGTTCATGTCACATGTGCAGGATATAGTACAAGTCTATTCGAGGCTTGCTCCCTTTATGTTCACGAAACACGCAAAGACGGACAACACATGCGAATTCCGCACATGTTGTCCGTCTTATTAAAGGATAATTGCTATTCTCTTATCCTTACCCTTCCTTCAACAGGTTGTTCAACCTGCTCTGCTCTTACTCCGGCCTGACCACCGTAAATCTCTCGCCAAGTTTGGCATAGTCATTCCCGGCCAGCCTGCTGATCGGTTTGAGATGATCCATCAATATATAATTGGTGGCAGGATCATACACGTTCTCACTGAAATGATATTGTACAATACGAACCAGAAGCAGATCACTGACCGGTTTTCCCTCATCGTTCGATATCGGAATATGCTGATACAACTTACATTCCATCCGAATGAGTGCTTCCTGTATTGCTGGTACGGAGACCACAGTACTTGGTACATTCGTCAGGTTTGTCCGTTCCAGCTCACTTTCGTCGGGCTCCAGCATGGCAGCCGTCTCGTTCATGTCAAGAGCGATCGATTCATCACAGATATGTACAACGAGTTCTTTCCCGGAAAGCGCATTGCGAGCCGTATCTTTCATAACGCCATCCTTGCGAGCGATGGATATCGATAATATTGGCGGGTCAGAGCTGACTATATTAAAAAAACTAAAGGGCGCTGCATTAATGACGCTGCCATCATGAGAAAGTGTTGTCACAAAAGCGATTGGACGTGGTACCACCGAACCACTCATCAGTTTATAGTTATCTCTGCCCGTCAATTCTAGCGGGTCCAAAGTATGTATCATAATCTATCCCCTTCCGTGATCGTAAAACGATACTTATCTCTCACGATCTTCTTCATTTATTATATATCGTAAAATGTTGAAATCACAAAAAAACTCCCTGGTGCCCATCGCACCAGGGAGTGTACACATTCAGTTTCATATTAGATTTCTTTTATTTTACAATACTGTTCTGAATGTCTTCCATAATTTGAAGGTTCGCTTGAACTCCGCTATACAACCAGCTGCTCGAACGGGTAAATTCAAACAAGTTACCATTTTTTACTGCCGGGATGCTTTGCCATACCGGATCTTTCAGTGCTTCTGACCCTGTACCTTCATCACTATTCACAAAGAACAAATAGTCTACATCCATTTCCGCCAATTTTTCCAGCGAGATGGAAGACCAGTTACCTGTCGCATTAGCAGAGATTTCTTTCACTACTTCAGGCTCAGCAAGTCCCAGTTCCTTGTACATCACTTCACCACTGGACACATTGTCACTAACGATGAAGAATTTGCCGCTAACCAACCATATGGCCGCTGCCGATTTTGTTCCACCTGTAACCGTGTTGATTTTTTCCTTGATTTCTTTGGCTTTAACTTCGTAATCATCCAGCGCTTTTTGTGCTTGATCGCCTTTATTCAAAATTTCGCCGATTTTCAGCAGGGTTTTGCGCCAGTCGCTGTTGATCTCATCGCCAAGTACATAAGTAGGCGCGATCTTGCTGTATTGAGTGTATTTCTCACCTTCAACCACACTTTCGGAACCGATAATAATCAGATCAGGGTTGAAGCTGGTTACCGCTTCGAAAGGAAGATCGAAGGCAATCGTCGGAATGCCGTCCAGATCTTTTTGCAGATACTCCTGGATTCCGTTAGCTACAGACCATTGGGCAACTGGCTTAACGCCGAGTGTAACCAGATTATCTTCCAGATACGAAGCGATGATACGTTCCGGATTTGCAGGAATTTTCACTTCGTGACCCATTGCATCTGTCAAAGTACGTTCTGTCGGAGCTTCTGTCTGTGTCTCTGTCTCCGTTGTTGTGTTGTTCTCTCCTGCTGCTGTACCGTTTTCTGCTGGTTTCGATCCGCATGCTGCCAGCCAAATGGACATGACCATTACGGAGATCAGAAGCATGATCATTTTTTTATTTCTCTTAAACACTTGACTATCCCCTTTCAATATAAACACCTCAATGGATTGAGTTGATATGACAGACTTAGACGTTTATACATTATTGATGCATATAATACTGGTATGTACTTTTGTCCAATTCCATTGACAATGATAATTGTTATCAACGAACTTGTCAATGCAGCTTTTGCCTTTTAAGGTCGAAGACACCTTCATTCGAACAATTCACGTTTAGGCGGATGCCGCCATATGCTAATTCCAGAATACGACGACAGGAAGGATGTTCGTACATGGATTATCCATATAACGTATACTCGGGTTATGATGAGGATCGTTCGTTTCAATTGCCACCCCTATTCCCCGGAGGTGCTCCAGGAGGTCAGCCAGTGCCAGGTTTCCCAGGAGCACCAGGTTCCTATCCCCCTTTCATTCCCGGTGTTCCGGGCGGAGGCAGTGGTGGCCAACCTCCTTATTTTCCTGGAGGCGTCCCTGGTACGGCACCGGGTGTGCCCGCACAGCTATCACAGGGCAATCTGCCTACCTTGCTTAGTGCCTACCCTCGTCCAGTTGGTCAACCCCCTGCAGAGATGGTTTTCCTGTATAACCTGATTAAAAGCAGCCCCGGCCTTCTACCGCTATTTATCCAGCAACAGCCACAAAATCTGACCCAAGCTGTACAGTTTGCCCAATCAGGAGTAGCAACACCTCGTGATCCCGAGCAGCGTGTACTGCAAAATTTCTGTTATAACCGCTGGTCACTTGTATTCACATACAATGACGTTTACTTAATGTGGCCTTCCACCAATCTGTTCGGTTTTGTCATCGGTTACTTCTATCCGTTCCTTACTCCAGGTATCCTGCTTAATACACAGATTTTGTTTGCTCTCTGCTAAAGCACGTTCAGACATAGAACAAGCGCCCCAGTTGAAGGAACGTGCCTTCCAATTGGAGCGCTTTTTATAGTCAAAATATTCTTTATTGTCGGCAATTCATTTTTCTAGTCAGTGCAACCACGCAAACACAATTCACGCCAACCGCTGTTTACCCTGACGTTGCCCTCTCTTGCCTTTGCCTACCATAACAACGTAAATCAGCAGTGCACCAAGATCCGCACAAGCGATTACAATGCCCATTGGTACAGCTGTGCCTTCTCCTCCAAGACCTACAAGCGGAGCGACAATACCGCCGAACAGGAACGTCATCACTCCAATAAGTGCTGATGCACTGCCTGCTGATTTCTCCTGATTGGCCATCGCCAGCGCGAAGGAAGCCGTATTGACCAGCCCCACACTGGATACCACGAGAAATAACGGGATCAGGACCGAAATCAGATTACCTCCCGCGAGAATGGCGATGAGCAGGGATGTTCCTCCCAGAGCGGCTGTTAACAGGCCTGCGATTAGTAGACGGGTTTCAGATACTTTACCTGCTAGTCTTCCGGCAATCTGACTAGCTAATATGATACCGAGACCGTTAATGGCGAAGCACAGACTGAACATTTGCGGGGAGATACCATATATCTTCTGAAGCACAAATGGTGAACCTGATATGTAGGCAAACATGCCAGCAGATACAAAACCTTGGGTTAAAGCGTATCCCATGAACAGGCGATCCCCTGCGATTTTGCGGAATGTAATCAGCGTCTGCTTCAGTCCTCCGCTGGATCGTCGTTCTGTAGGCAGTGTCTCCCCTAGACCAACCACAACAGCAACTAAAGTCAAAATACCGATGATACTCAGCAAAATAAATACGCCACGCCACGATGTATACGCAAGCAATTGCCCGCCTATAATTGGTGCAGCAATCGGAGCGACCCCATTAATCAGCATTAAGAGGGAGAAGAAACGTGTAAGTTCCGGACCGGAATACACATCCCTCACCACCGCGCGCGAGATGACTATTCCCGCAGCTCCTGCTGCACCCTGAATGAAACGCAGCACAACAAAGGAGCCCATCGTTGGGCTGACCAGGCAGAGTATGGAAGCAATCGTATAAAGTATAAGGCCCGCAATAAGCGGTGTACGACGACCACGCACATCACTTAAGGGTCCTGCCAGCAGCTGCCCTGCCGCCAGTCCGACCATACATGCCGTTAGACTAAGCTGCGCATAAGAAGTGGATGACTGGAACTCATCGGCCAGTGTGGGTAGTGCCGGCAAATACATATCCAGGGACAGCGGGCCAAAGGCCGAAAGTGTCCCCAGAATCAATGCCATACGTACACGGGATGTAGAATTGGTGCTTAATGAAGCTGGTGTACTTTTCATATGAATAACATATTCCTTTCCCTGCGGTAGTTCACGTTTCCTTATTGTTCCCCGTTTCCTAACAGCTTGAGCAGGTTGGAAGGTAGTGTGAACTGTTGATTGTTAATGATAATACGGCGCAGTTCCTCTTCATCACGCTCGTTCTCGGCGTCCTTGATCTCCTGAATCTCCCGGTGAAGTCTTTCCATTTGCTGATCCAATGCGTTTGCAGAGTCTGCTGCACTTTTCAGTTCTTTTGTTAAACGTTCGGGAACATCCTTATTATATTTATAAAAGATTTTATGCTCAAGACTCGCCCAGAAATCCATCGCAATGGTACGAATCTGGATTTCCACACATGCCCGTTCTTCTCCATTAGACATGTAAACAGGCACCTCAACCAGAAGATGAAGGCTTTGGTAACCGTTTGGCTTCGGATTTTGGATATAATCTTTCACTTCCAACACGCGCAGGTCACTTTGGTTGCAAAGCATATCTTTAATGCGATAGATATCGGAGATAAAGGAGCAGGTAATACGTACACCGGCGATATCCTTAATATTTTCCTTGATACTTTCAAAGGTTAACTCATGATTTTTACGAAACATCTTGTTCATAATGCTCTCAGGTGACTTTAATCTGGATTTCGTATGTTCGATCGGGCTGTAATCATGCAGGGACTGAAATTCTTCCTTCAGCACCTCAATTTTGGTCTCCATTTGATCCAAAGCAAATTTATAGATCATCATAAATCTCGTAATTTCATATTTAAATTTCTTGAATTGATCAATCGGATGTGGAGCGTTCATCATAATTTTCTTCCTTTCTTCGTGCACACTAAAGTTAGTTTTATAAATAAGAGGACATCGGTCAATTCACATGTCTCCTGAACCATTATAAATCATATGGAGCCAATAAACGAATTTCTCGCACCTAACGGCTGTTGCTGGTGGAAAGGTATGGGAAACTCGTTTAGGCGCATCCTAAAGAAGAATCATGGTCCATTGGCACGCCATTTCCGATGAAAGAGGTCGATCCCCCTGCTCTATCATGTGACGTATTCGTCCGATGCGCTTCGGGTAAAAGGCTATTTATGCCTGCCTGACGGCTGTTTCTTACCCGCCTTCTCGCCGTTAGAAAACACCCATAGCAGCCCTGCCTTCCAAGGCTTCACCGTAACGCAAGAATCCATGCAAATGCAACAGCTCGCAAGCCGCTACCCTCCTGTAGAACAACACACCATGGACGGTATTGATGCACGTTGGCCGGTTCTGATCTATTGCCGGGGCGGGCTGGGCAACTATGGTGGGGTAAATACCGCTTGGCTGGAGCAATTTGTTCATAAAGGTTATATTGTGTTCGCTCCATCATATCGCGGTAATGAGGGTGGGGAAGGACGTGACGAGTATGGCGGACGAGATGCCGAAGATGTACATGCCGCTTACCGACTGGTGCAAGAATGGCCCTTTGCCGATACAAAGCGAATTTCAATGATGGGATTTTCGCGTGGAGCCATCAATGCCGTACATACAGCAACGACTTACAATGAAGGACCTACGAAGGTACATAAACTAGTGCTTTGGAGCGGTGTCGCCGATGTGGAACGTACCTATCATGAACGAACCGACTTGAGACGCACTTTGAAAAGAGTACTTGGCGGTTCGCCACGTTCAGCTCCGGAAGCTTATCTCGCTCGTTCTCCCTTGTCGAAGGCGCATAAACTCCATTGTCCTGTGCTGATCATGCATGGCACATCTGATACGCAGGTGAACTACAGTCATGGAACCCGGATGTATCATTGGCTGAAACGTAGAGGCGCCAACGTTACGTTTCACGCTTATGGGGGACAAGATCATCGCTTTCAGGAAAGCGTACATGAGACGGCAGTGAACAATATGTTTGACTGGCTCGCAGCTCCTTAGCTTCAAGGTAGGGACGATTCAGACCTGTTTGCTGCTATGGGAAATTGGGCTTGCATCATAAACTTCATTTTGAAGGATCATGCGTTGTGGATGTATACTGGAAGGGTTACGTTTTTGGAAAGGACGGATGATTATGAATCAAAATACCCTCCAAAAGTACGCAATGCTGCTGTTATGCATGTCTGCCGGAATGGTCGACGTGATCGGATACCTGGGACTAGGGCATGTGCTTACAGCCAATATGACAGGCAATATTGTGCTGTTGGGGATCGCGATCGCCCGTGCTCAGGAATTTGTTGTGCTGCGTGCACTCCTTGCTCTCATTGGTTTTATTGCAGGAAATGCCATCGCTGCACACATGATTGGACGTGTGCAGACGAAAAATGGCTGGTCTTCCCGGGTCACAAACGTGTTCACTGTAGAAAGTATATTGCTTCTGCTCTTTGCCATCGCCATGATTAGTCCATATTCCGAACAATTATCCTATCTGCTGATTGCCATGCTGGCCACTGCCATGGGAATGCAAACGACTGCGGCACGCCGCATTGGGATTGCAGGTATCTCGACGACCGTGCTCACCAATAATCTTGCCGCCGTGGTTGAGGATGCGGTAAGCATCCTTCAGCGACTGCGACACGCAAGTATCCGCTCGCTGGTCAAAGCGCTATCAGTAGATTCCTACCTTCGTGCAGGTGCCGTTGCAATCTATTTGGGCGGCGTTATTCTAGCTGCGCTGTTGTTCCACCACGTACCCATGATGGCAGTATGGATACCTGTTCTGATCGTTGGTGGAGTCACCCTGTACGCCCGATTATACTCCAGAGGAACGAACAAAACAGCGACCGATGACATTCAAAGTTAGCTATCATGCAATTATTGAACTATTTATTTCATTAATGATGCTTCCTGTCTGATGAGTTCAACCAGATGCTGTGCGGCAGGAGATAACACTTCGCCTGCTCGTGTACATACTGCTACTGTGTTTTTCAACTGTACACCTCGAACGAATACACGTGCTAACCTGCCCTGTTGCACATCTTCCTTTACGACCAGAGAAGAAATAAAGTTGGCTCCATAACCTGCCTTCACCGCACTGATCGTTTCGTTCAATCCATTGAACTGAAGCGCAATGCGGGGAGCGGCCAGGTTATTTGTTGTGCATAGAGAGACTAGACGCTCCCGTGTAGCGCTGCCTTCTTCACGCATGATGAAGGGCTCTGCCACCATCTCCCGAAGATCAATTCCCTTTCCCGCATAGGGATGATCGGGATGTACTACGAACCACATTTCATCTTCGAACAATACGTCCCAATGAACACCTGAATGTGTAATGCCACTTCCACCATAAACCGCAATCTCGGCCTCATAACGCAGCAATTGGTCAAAAGCCATCCGGGTATTGGTTGTGCTTACGACCAGCTCCACATCCTCGTGCATTTGCTTGAAACGGGCAATCCAGCCCGGCAGCAGAAAATTAGAGGGCAAATAGGTTGCGGTAAGACGAATCAGTCCTTTTTTGCCTGCCCGAAAATCCTGCACAAAATTCTCGACATCCTGTTCCAGCATGAACAGACGTTCCGCGTAGCCTGTTAATTGCATTCCTGCATCGGTAAGAACCAGTCTTCTCCCCTCTGAAGCAAATAATGGAATGCCCAACTCTCGCTCAAACTTCTTCACTTGAGAGGATACCGCTGGCTGGCTAATGTTGAGTTCTTCTGCCGCACGCGTGACTCCTCCATACCTCACGATGGCATGAAACAATCGTAATCCGTGCAAATTCAACCGCTACACCTTCTTCACTTGAAGTATATAATCTAAAGTTATATTAACATAAATTATATATATTTTATTTATATATCTATTCGCTTTATAGTTGAAGTATGAAATCCAATACATGCAATCGGAAAGGAACGTATAACGATGAACAATGTAAATGGTTCTGTTCAACAGAAAACCTGGAGTCAAGTCGACGATTATTTAAACGCTTTATTAATCCCCTCGGATTCCCTGCTGGAGCAGGCTCTACGTACCAATGCAGAAGCCGGCTTGCCCGCTCATGACGTAGCACCGAATCAAGGGAAGTTGCTTCAGCTCCTGCTTCAAATACAAGGCGCAACTCGTGTGTTGGAAATCGGGACGCTTGGCGGATACAGTACGATCTGGATGGCAAGAGCCCTTCCCGAATACGGACGTATCGTCACACTGGAAGCAGATCCACGCCATGCAGAGATGGCACGAGCCAACATCACGCGTGCAGGACTTATGCATAAGGTTGATCTTCGAGTAGGTCCTGCCCTTACTACTCTTCCCGACGTTCAGGAAGAGTACAGAGAAACTTTTGATTTCATCTTCATCGATGCAGACAAACCGAGTAATCCAGACTATTTGCGATGGGCGCTGCGTCTGGCTCGTCCGGGAAGTCTGATTATTGGTGACAACATCGTCAGGGACGGTGAAGTTATCAATGCAAACAGCACGGACAACAGAGTTCATGGCGTTCAGTCATTCCTGAAATTAATTGCAGATAATCCGCGTCTTGAAGCTACTGCACTGCAAACTGTAGGCCTTAAAGGCTACGATGGATTCGTGATTGCCCGGGTGCTGGGATTCCCTTCTGCAAAATAAACAGTGGTCAATTCTTCCGCAAATCCCCCTTTCCTGTTAAACTAAAATCACTGCACAGGCAGACTGGGGGAAACCACTTGAGACTTCTACAACAGATTCATGCTGAAATTCGGGGCTGGTCCCGCAATATTCAATTGTTTTTTCTGGCAAGCATCTTGTATCAGATCGGAAATGGCATGTTCTCTGTCTTGTACAATTTGTACATTCAGGGTCTGGGCTACAATGATACAATGAACGGCCAGATTGTAAGTATTCAATCACTTGCGACAGCGATAATGTTTGTTCCTATCGGACTATGCGGCGATTTCTTTAGCCGTAAGCGGCTGCTGATTACCGGCGCCTTGTTCAGCGGAATCTTTCTGATTGGCCGTTCCTTCGATTATTCTGCCAGCGGACTGATCTGGTTTGCTGTATTTTCCGGACTTTTCGCTGGTGTATTTCAGGTATTGGCCATTCCCTTCCTCGCTGAGAATGTGAAGAAAAGTCAACGACTGAAGATGTTCAGCTATTACTCCTCCCTCGTACTCGCTTCTCAGGTACTCGGCAGCTTGGGTGGTGGCGTTTTTGCAGACCTGCTTCATACGGCTGGCCTCGCCAAAGTCACGGGTTTGCAAACGGTATTGTTCGTGGGTGGGGCAGCTACATTGGTTGCGTTTATTCCGATGTTGTTTGTATCCGAGGATAAGAAGGCTCCGCAAACGGATACTCCGGCGCAACCTGTCATTGAATCTGCATCATCTGCAACGGATGGTAAACAGGATGTCGTTCATTCCGCAGAACAAGCCAGCAATAACGACACTCTTAGCCAAAAGAAAGATTCCCGTTTGATCGGTCAATTTGTCATAACCCAATTATTAATTGGGTTTGGCTCAGGACTGGTTGTGCCCTATTTAAATCTGTATTTCACCAACCGTTTTTCGGTGTCCTTAAGTGCCATGAGTCTGCTCATTTCGTTGGGTCAGATCATGACCATTGTATCCATGCTGATTGGACCTACACTGGCGGCCAAGGTGGGAAGTGTTCGAGCTGTCGTCATCTTCCAGGTCATGTCACTGCCTTTCCTGCTGCTGACCGGCTTTACGAATATGCTGCTGATCGCTTCGGTGAGTTTCTTATTCAGACAAGCGCTGATGAATGCAGCCAATCCGATTCAATCCGCCATTCTGGTGGACAGAGTATCGGACAAACGCCGAGGAATCGCCAATTCACTGATGCAGACCGCCTTTATGATTGGATGGGCCACCATGGGACCCGTGCAATCCTACCTCGTGACCACTTATGGCACGTATTGGGGATACGCGATCACGTTCAGCATTACAGGCAGTTTATACGTGATTTCATCGCTGATGTACTATATGATGTTCAAAGAACCGAAGCCTTCTGCCCGTGTCCTCGTGGCGAACAGATAAATGATAACCATTTAGCAGGACAGTGGATGAATTATCTTCCTGTCCTGCTTCGTAATGAGGCAATCACCGTCCAAGGATCAATCATTGTATCTTATCATCAGGAGTGATCTTACATGTACTACAATCTACCTCATGCAGCCGAAAGACGACGCGGATGGAACTGATGCACAAGCTCGGTTCCCACGTTGTCTTTCGGTTTTTTCTAAGTTTGACTGTCTCTGTTCTTGGCGGGTTAGTATTTACAGCAATCCACACTCCCATTCCTTGGCTTCTTGGCCCGATGATTTTTATGCTGGTTGGTTCACAGATTGTCAAGCTGCCGCTCATGTGGCCCGCTTCCGTTCGGGACTACGGTATTCTAATCGTGGGTTACTCCATCGGATTAACACTGACGGGAGAAGCACTGCAAGGCATTCTGCACCAGCTGCCTATGATGCTGCTCATGACCCTTCTCTTAATCGGATTATGTACATTGACCGCCTATGTTGCTTCAAAGCTGACAGACTTTGACTTTCCCTCCCTGCTGGTTGGCAGCATTCCTGGTGGACTGTCCCAGATGGTCTCCCTTGCCGATGAGATGAAATCCATCAATCTGACGCTCGTTACTTTTTTGCAGGTCACGCGGCTGATCATGATTGTTTTCTGTGTTCCGTTCCTGCTGTTCAGTCCATGGATCGGGGGAACAACAAGTGGCGGCACGGATCAGCCAGTGATCGAGACAGCAACTTGGGCAGCACTCTTTCCCGAAATTTTGCTCTATGCCCCGCTCTGTGTCGCTGGTGCATGGATTGCACGCAAGCTTCGGTTTCCGACAGCGTTTATGCTTGGACCCATGATCGTCATGTGTGTTATTCAATTAAGCACAGCGATGCACACACCCAATCTGCCTTCGTCCCTGCTTAATATTTCGCAATTAATGATTGGCAGTCATGTGGGTCTAATGCTTCGTCCTCAACAACTGCAACGCAAGATGCAGACCGTAACACTCGCAATCACGAGCAGTGCTCTCCTCATCGCAGGTTCGCTTGGCTTGAGCTATATATTAATGAGGATGTTCTCTCTCTCGGCTGCCACATCATTGTTGAGCATGGCACCTGGCGGGATGGATCAGATGAGCATCATGGCTCATGAAGTCCATGCCAACCTCTCGGTGGTGTCCGGATATCAGCTGTTTCGCATATTATTTATTTTCTTTATCGTCTCTTCGCTCCTTAAGATGATTCTCATGCATATGTTGAGGAAAAAAGAGGCGAGCACTCACTCTTCGGTCACGTAAATAGGAAGTGAACATACCAAAAAGAGTATCCGACTGATTCCCAGACTGCGGATACTCTCTTTTATGGGTTTGCTCAAATTATGAATAAACCCGACTATACATCCAGCTCACAATGCCCACGGTTACAGCGGCCGCCCCAATAATAAATGCATAATAGCCAAGTTTGCTTTTTGACTCTGATGTCTGCTTGTCATAGAAGTCTGAGTTTCGCCTGTAGAATCCCATCCACAGTTCTCCAATCATATTCACAACGACCATCACAAACCGTTTGGCAAGTCCCATTCATCCCATACCCCTTTCTTTTCTCAAACCCCTTCCATATTAAGTATAATTATCCTTTTCCCTCAAAACAACTCTGTCACGCTGAATTCGGTGCAGTTTCCTGCTCCAGCCAGCTCAAACGTTCAAACGCCTCCTGATTCGTGCTGCCACACATCTCTTCCGAAGCCTGCAATCCGCTACATACAGCGGGGCGCTCTTTCTGACCAAAGATTCCGCAGCGATTGTCCTCCGTCAGCTGCACACAGCGCACACCTGCGGGCTTGCCGTCAGCCATCCCGGGTATCGGCGATGAGATCGAAATCGCGATACAGCATGCGGCACAGCCTGTCCTGCATTCCATAAGTATTGTTCTCCCTCCATATATGACATTTAACGTGATCCACGATTCACCCACGTCCACGTTCGAGCCAAACCCTGTGCAATCCTCCGATTCATGGTCCCATTCGAGAAATACCCGCCATGACTCAACGGATTCCAGCTCCCAATTACACCGCCAGAGTTAATTTCCACGTCTTCGTTGACCGCTGCCTCATAGGCCGGATCAATAGGGCGCAGCGGGTAACCCAGAATATCATCCCGATCATAGAAGTTAATCCATTCCCCTTCCAGCCCAGGAAAGTACTGTCCTGCCAACGGTGAAGGTACCTGAATCGGCCGGCTAAAATCATGATACCGCAGGCTCCATAATGGTAACGTCGTTCCAAAGGAATAAAAGCTCGTTAAGGTATCTCCCCGTTCCAATGCGGAAGTAACATCCACGATGGAAGGCGTGCGACTAGACGGGTATTGAAGATCATAGAAAAAATTACTGGCAATCACAGCTCCCAAACTATGTGCAATGATACAGAGTGGAGCTTCTGGCCCATTCCGCTGGGCAAGTGCGTGCATCGCCCGATTCAGCGTATAATGTACCGCATCATAGTTATGCCCTTGATTTTCCACAGGTTGATACGCGACGGCATCAGCCAGATAATGTATGACAAATCGACGCAACACTTGATAGTTCAATCCCTGAGAGCTGACAAGCTGCTGAAACAGCGCCTCTTCCCGATCCTCAAATACGTCAGCCCAAAATACGGGTTCGATATCCAGCATCTGTTTGGCTGCTCCGGGCAACACCATAACCTGATCCAATTCCTTATGCAATCGCGAAATCAGTGTATCCGCATAATTTTCCTTTTGCATACCCAGACCATGAATGACCATTACCGCAACACGAGTCATGGCTCTCCTCCTCCGTCCATTGACTAGCCACTCTCTTTGAACCATATGAACTTCTCAACGTGAACATGCATAGTCCTGATGAACAAGCTTTCCGATCGCTGCGAACATGAGATTTTGCCACAGGTATCCTAGATACAGTTTACCACGTAAGAAATAAAAAAAACGAAATCCATAAAGAGTAAACCCATGCAAATTGGTATGCGTTCAGCTTTATTTCGGTTTCAGAATGAAAAAGAAGCTGCGAATATCGCAGCTCCCCATTTGTTCGTAAACTTAACCTTTCAAATGAACCTTAAGCACACCGTTCTGATTGGATGTAACATCACCTGTAGTGACCTCCACCCGATCAACCATGTCCTGACCGTCCGGAATAATGATTGGCGTAATGAGCGGATATCCCGCAGCTTCAATCACTTTACGGTCGAATTCAAGCAACGTTTGCCCGGCTCTTACCTTCTCTCCAGCTTCAACATGCATGTTAAAACCTTCGCCTTTGAGCGATACCGTATTAATCCCTACATGAATCAGAATCTGCAAGCCACTCGCGTGCTCAAGAATGACAGCATGTTTGCTCTTGATGACATGGGCAACCTGAGCATCAAACGGGGCAACGACCTGATTGCCAGAAGGTTCAATGGCAACCCCTTCACCCATTTGTTTCTCTGCAAAAGCCGGATCAGGTACTTTCTCAAGCGGAACAGCTGTACCAGTTAATGGTGCCATAATTTCCAGTGTATTCACAGGCTCATCCGCCACCTGAGCAGCAGTGCGTGTGCGTTGTTCTGTACCTGTATTTGCCACAGCTGTGCGAGAAGAAGATTCAGCTGTTGACGTTTGACCGCTTGCTACAGTAGCACGATCTGCATTTCGGTCTTCTTTTCTCAACTTCGCTCTTCCAAAAAGAACTGTCAGTACGAACGGAACAACCAGTACAATTGCCATACCGATGAAGAATACTCCCCATTTATTCGGGAAAATGGACAGGAATCCAGGGACCCCACCTACACCGATAGAGGTGGCTTGAACATTATTCATCGTAAGCAGTACACCGCCGATCGCAGAACCGACCATACCGAAGATAAACGGATAACGATAGCGGATATTCACTCCGAAAATCGCCGGCTCGGTTACCCCGAGGAAGGCCGAGACGGATGAAGTTGCCGCAAGTCCTCTCATTTTCTTCTCACGAAGCACAAGCATCATGGCAAGTGCGGCAGAACCTTGCGCGATATTGGACAGCGCCAGCATTGGCCACAGGAACGTTCCGCCCTGGCTACCAATCAGCTGTACGTCGACCGCCAGGAACGTATGGTGCATTCCTGTAATAACAAGCAATGCGTACAATCCACCGTAGATCAGACCGCCGAGAGCCGCGTATGAATCGTAGATATAGATCAAACCGGATGTAATTCCATTCGCAATGGCAAATGTAACTGGACCAATAATTGTAAACGCCAGGAACCCGGTAATCAATAAAGTGACAGGTGCCACGACGAGCAGTTTGATCGAATCATGCACCCTTTTGTTCAGGAAAATCTCCAGCTTGGCAAGCAGATAAGCGGATACCAATACCGGGAGAACCTGCCCCTGATAACCGATCTTCTCAATATGCCAGCCGAACAGATTCCACGTAGGCACGGTGCCTTCGTTGACTGCATTGGCGTAACCATAAGCACTCAGCAGATCGGGATGAACCAGGATCAGACCCAGTACAATCCCGAGCAACGGACTGCCGCCGAACCTTGTTACAGCGGACCAACCAATTAATGCTGGCAGGAAGGTAAAGGCTGTGCTCGCGATGGTATTAATAATAGATGCGAGATCCTTCCATGCTGGATATACGTCCACCAGTGATTTTCCATCGAAGAATATGCCTGGTCCTGTCAGAATGTTATTAATACCGAGCAAGAGACCGGCCGTGATGATCGCTGGCAGGATCGGGATGAAGATGTCCGATAACGTTTTGATCGCACGCTGGATCGGGTTTTGCTTTTTACCCGCAACAGCCTTTACGTCATCCTTGGAAGCGCGTTCGCCCCCGGTAATCTGAATCATTTCGTCATACACTTTATCCACAAGGCCAGGACCAATGACTACCTGAAATTGTCCTTGAGAGGAGAACTGGCCTTTGACCAGATCGTTCTGTTCCAGACTTTCCGTATCTACTTTACTTTCGTCGTACAGGGCGAACCGGAGGCGTGTGACACAATGCGTTGCAGCTTCGATATTTTCTTTGCCGCCGACCGCGCGTACGATCTCCTCAACCTGTTTTTTATCAATTGCCATATTGTCACTTCCCATTTATATAATGTGAATTAGTCCTCTTGCGGTACAAGCCACATATAGGATGAATACGGGCTCAGGGAGATTTCTTGCTCGAGTGCAGGCGATACCTCCGTGTTTCCAATCAGCAGTTCTGCTGATTTACCCGCAATGTGGTCATTCCAGACGGCTTCAGAGAAAGCAAATTTTACGTCCCGCTTGCTGAAGTTCGATACCACTAGCAGCGTTTCGCTTCCATTCGTCCGCGCGTATGCGAATACATCCGGATGTGCATCGTCCAAACGTTCATACAGACCATCGGTCAGCACACCAACCTGTTTGCGAAGAGCAATCAGCTTGCGATAGTGATAATAGATTGAATTCGGGTCAGCCATCTGCTGCGCCACATGAATCGACGGATATCGTTCATCCACTTTGATCCACGGTGTACCCGTTGTAAATCCGGCATTGTCGCTTCCATCCCATTGCATCGGTGTTCGGGAATTGTCCCGGGAACGCTCTTTCACAATTAGGAATGCTTCCTCGGCGGATTTGCCCCGTTCTTCCTGAAGCAGTCGGTACATATTGGTTGATTCAATATCACGGAACTCGCTGACATCGTTCCAGACCGGATTCGGCATCCCAATCTCTTCGCCTTGGTATACGTAAGGTGTTCCCTGCATGCCATGAATGGTCGTAGCAAGCATTTTGGCACTCTCCGCACGATAATCGCCATCATCAGCAAAACGGGACAACGCCCGCGGTTGATCATGGTTGTTCAAGAACAAAGCATTCCATCCCCCACCTGCCTGCATACCTGTCTGCCACTCACTAAACAGTTGTTTCATCGCTTCAAAATCGTAAGGCATCAGTTCCCACTTCTGTCCATTCGGATAATCCACTTTCAGATGGTGAAAGTTAAACGTCATGGAGAATTCCCTGGAAGCAGGGTTTGAATATTTGATACAGTGCTCCAGCGTAGTCGAGGACATCTCCCCAACCGTTACCATATTGTGTGGTCCAAACACCTCTTCATACATCTCTGTAATGTACTCATGCACACGTGGTCCATCGGTGTAGAACTTACGTCCGTCGCCTGGGGAAACGCTACCATCATCGTCGGGGAAACGCTGGTCCTTGGAGATCAGATTGATGACGTCCATACGGAAACCATCTACGCCCTTCTCCGCCCAGAACTTGATCATGTCCCGTACTGCCTTACGTACTTTCTCGTTCTCCCAGTTCAAATCAGCCTGTGTTTTGTCAAACAGCGTCAGGAAATATTGTCCTGTCTGCTCATCAAACTGCCATGCAGGTCCGCCGAACTTGGATTGCCAGTTATTCGGCACACCACCATCTGGAGCAGGGTCTTTCCAAATATAATAATCGCGGTACGGGTTATCCTTGGAAGAACGCGATTGCCGGAACCACTCATGATCCGTAGAAGAGTGATTCACCACAATATCGATCATCAGCTTCATGTCACGTGCCTTCAGACCTTTAAGCAGTTCGTCAAAATCCTCCATCGTACCAAAATCAGGATTAATCCGATAATAGTCCGCTACGTCATAACCGTTATCATGCTGTGGAGAGACATATACGGGCTGCAGCCACACGATATCAATACCGAGATGCTGCAAGTAATCCAGCTTTTCGGTCAATCCCCGAATATCTCCGGTACCCGATCCAGTTGTATCGTTGAAACTCTTGGGATATACCTGATACACCGTGGAAGTTTTCCACCACGATGATGAAGTTGTGTTGGTTGAACTCATGTTAACGCCTCCAATAAATTGTATTGCTTATGTGATTCTCTTGGCCTAACTTCATTTATATATTACATAACTAAACATGTATATACAAGTTGAAACTTCAATATGCTATCTTTTTCCTCTTCTACACATTCCCCATTAATGATTCCTCTGTAACAATTATTTTGCTGTATGCGTTCGAGAACTCCATGATATCTGTATCTGAAACGAAAAAAACCGTCTGTTACCCCATGATTTCATGCGGGTAATAGTCGGTTCAAATTTAAAGAAGGATGAGTTAAAAATTCATACGAAGCCCATTCACTTCTGCTTCTTACAACATGTCCGTCGAAACCATACCCTTTCCCTGTTCCATTTTGTTCAACTTCACTGAGGATATCGACTCCAGTTCTTCTCTCTCGAGCTCTTCGGTGCTGATCTCCCCAGACAGCACAGCCCGCATGCGTTTTTGGTCCAACAGTCCTTCCCATTTCGCCACTACAAATGCCGCAACACAGTTGCCCATCAGATTCGTGAATACTCGCATGGTGTCCATGAAACGATCCGCACCGAGCAGTAAGGCAACAGCAGCTACCGGGAATGCATTCAGGGCTGCTGCTGTAGCAGATAAAGCGAGAAATGCGGAGCCGGGTACACCGGCCATACCTTTGGAGCTAAGCATTAACACTAGTAAAATCGTAATCTCTTGTCCCAGTGTCAGATCAATGCCAACCGCCTGGGCCAGAAAAACCGTCGCCAGCGACAGGTAGATCGAGGCTCCGTCCAGATTGAACGAGTACCCTGTTGGAACCACAAGGCCGACGACAGCACGATCACAGCCTGCTTTGGTCAGCTTGTCCATCATGCGAGGCATAACAACTTCCGAGGAACCTGTGCCAATCGCCAGCATCACTTCGGAACGTGTATATTTTACAAATTGCAGAAAGTTCAGTCCCGTAATCCACCAGGCAGACAGCGCAAGCATCACCAGGAACAATAACGCTGCTCCGTAACAGGCAATAATCAGCAAACCGAAGGAGGACAGCGTGGATGCTCCATATGCTCCAACAGTGTATGCCATGGCTCCGAATGCTCCAATCGGTGCCAGTTTCATAATGTATCCAATAATGCGGAACAAGATACCCAACACATTTTCAATCAGTGTCAGCACATTCTCCTTTGCCTTGCTTTCCATTGCTGCCAGGGCTACCCCGAACAAACAGGCAACGAGCAGCACTTGCAGCAATGCATTTTGTGCAAAAGCATCTACAACACTTGTTGGAATAATATTCATGATAAAGTCGACGACATGCGGCAGTTCAGAGCCATTGGTTTTGGCTTCGATGCCACTTGCATCAAGCGTCGATGGGTCCACGTTCATACTTGCACCCGGACGAAGTAGATTAGCTGTGCCGAGTCCAAGGATCAGAGCGACAGTCGTAGCGATTTCGAACCACAGGATGGCTTTGAATCCAATCCGTCCAACTGATTTCAGATCACCGATTTTGGCAATGCCTGTCACGATCACCATAAAGATTAATGGAGCAATGATCATTTTGATCAACTTGATGAAACCTGTTCCGAGCGGCTGCAGCAGACTGCCCAGATCAGGCCACAGAATTCCTACACCAATTCCGATGATAACCGCTACAATAATTTGAAAAAACAATGATTTCACAAATGACATGAACGCTCCCCCAGTTTTTCGGTCAATTCGGATTTCCGTTTGGTTTCCGTGTAATTTTTTATAACATTACAGCTTGAACCTCAACAATGGGGTTTCGAGATTTTTGTCATTCGGACTAACTTCGGCGTGCTAAATTGAACTTAAAACCGAAAAAAGACGAATATCACGTCAGTTATCTTGACGTGATATTCGTCTTTAGCTTCGTATATCTTTTATGATTAAACAGTGATTAAAAGAGCATTACAGGGTAAGGGATTGTCCCGGAGCCAGCACACGGCCTTCAAGACCTTTGGAAGCAAGCTGCTCCACAAATTTCTCCGCATCCTGACGAATCACCGGGAACGTATCATAATGCACCGGAATCGTCAGTTTGGCATTAAACCATTCAGCGGCCTGCAAAGCATCCTCCGGTCCCATGGTGAAATGCCCACCAATAGGCAATAGTGCTACGTCGATATCATGGCGGTCACCAATCATTTTCATATCACCGAACAGACTGGTATCACCGGCATGCAAAATGGTTTTGCCACCAATATTAATAATGTATCCTGCAGGCACCCCTGCGTACATGATCCGTTGTTCCTCTTCCAGCACGATTCCGGATGTATGGAAAGCCTGAATCATTTTGGCTTGCGCAAAACCAAGATCCACCGTTCCGCCCATGTTCATGCCAAGGGTGTCCAGACCTTTCCATGACATATATGTAGCTAGTTCCACAATCGCAACCACCTTGGCATTATTAGCCTTGGCGATCGGTTCAGCATCCAAAATGTGATCCATATGTGCATGTGTCAGTAAAACGGCATCGGTCTTGATGTCTTCCGGCTTGGTGACAGCAAGTTCATTGCCTCGCAGGAAAGGATCAATGATTAACGACTTCTCTTCTGTGCCCAGCTGTACACTGGAGTGTCCGTGGTAAGTAATATTCAGCAACTTGGTATCCTCCTGACATATGCGTTCGTTAGTTTGATTTTCAACCTATATTATAATTCAAAACTCTTCGCCAAAGCAAAATGACGCCTCATCGCTGCATTCGATAAACCCGTGCTTCATAAGGCTGAAGAAGAATCTCGCCCTTATCGGTGGAATATCGTTTACTGACATTGCTGATGACAGTCTTGGCATTTTCATCGTTCCACCCCTCAGGCCATTGCATCTCAGGCTCATGTTCGCGGAAATTCAGAATAACCAGCATCTGCTCATCATCCAGCGTCCGGGTATAGGCATAAATATCGGGATCATCCGGCAAAAGCAGCTCATACTCACCATAGATGAGTACTTTATGTTGTTTGCGAAGAGCGATGAGTTTACGGTAATAATGCAAAATGGACTGGGGATCACGTTCGGCATCTGCCACATTAATCTCAGGATAATTCGCATTCACCTGAATCCATGGCTCACCATCGGTAAATCCCGCGTGTTTCGTATCATCCCACTGCATCGGTGTACGTGCATTATCACGACTCTTACGCCAGATTGCTTGCATGACTTCATGTTTCGCTCGCCCCTGACCAATATGCTGCCGATAATAATTCATCGTTTCAATATCTCGATAATCCTCAATATCAGGGAACGCAACATTGGTCATGCCAATCTCTTCCCCTTGATAAATGTATGGCGTACCTTCCAGGGTGAGCATCCATGTGGCCAGCATTTGGGCAGAGCGCACCCTGTACTTTCCATCATCACCGAAACGGGATACTGGACGCGGCTGGTCATGATTGCCCATGTAATTGGCATTCCAGCCTCTGTCATGCAGGACGGTTTGCCAGCGGCTCATAATTTCTTTCAACTCGGGCAGCTTCCACTTCCGATAGTTCCATTTGCCGATTCCGGATGATTGAGCGTCCACAAACATATGCTCAAACTGGAACACCATATTGAGCTCATTCCGATCTGTCCCAACATAGGCCAGCGCCTGTTCCGGTCCTAGCCCGGAAGTCTCCCCAACAGTCATTGGACCATAAGGCTTCAGGATCATGTCGTTAAGTTTATTCAGAATCGAATGTACCTGCTCGAGGTTGGAAAAAAGCTGATACGCAGGAACGACCGGCAGATTATCCGGATTATGCGCGCTGGGTAACCCCTCTGCCTTGGCGATATGCGCCACCGCATCGAAACGGAAACCATCCACACCCTTTTGCAACCACCAATGCACCATCTCATACATCTCTTCTGCCATCTTTGGATTATTCCAATTCAGATCAGGCTGATGTTCAGTGTAGAGATGCAAATAATATTCATTCGTCTCCGGATCATGCTTCCACACAGAACCCCCAAAGTAGGACTCCCAGTTGTTTGGAACCTGACCATTTTTGCCTGAACGCCAAATATAATAATCCCGTTTCGGGTTCACTTTCGATGAACGTGACTCGGCAAACCACGCATGTTCATCCGACGTATGATTCAGCACCAGATCCATCATGATTTTGAGACCACGCTTGTGAGCCTCAGCCAGCAAACGGTCAAAATCCTCCATCGTGCCATACTTACGTAAAATGGAGTAATAATCACGGATATCGTATCCGTTATCATGACCAGGTGAATCGTAAATAGGACAGATCCAGATTACATCCACGCCCAGATCAGTCAAATAATCGAGCTTGTCATATATCCCCTGCAAGTCACCCTGGCCGTCCCCATCGGAATCCTTGAAGCTGTTGGGGTAGACTTGGTACACCACACTCTCTTTCCACCAAACGATATAGACCACCTCGCTTTCATCACTCTTTACTATATAACCCGTTAGTATGTTTTATCCGAAATGCTCCTCTTATAAACAGAAAAGCTCCATGAACACAAAAAGACCCGATCATTGACCGCTATTCGCAGTTCATTTTCGAGGCTTTCTCTGTGAGTATATGAATAAGGCAAACCCAATGTATCCAATCCAGGCACCCACTGTATTCAAAATAATGTCATCGACATCAAACGAACCAACACGGGTAATCAATTGCGCAATCTCAACAGCAAACAAAAGTAAAACGACCCTACCTGTAAATGGTAAAATCTTTCGGCACCTGAGGAATAACCAGGGAATCCATATCCCAAGCGGGATGAACAAAACAATGTTCCCGAACAGATTCTTCACCCAGGTTTCCGTATGGTATCTGTTCTTTTCAAAAAGTAGGGGCTTAATTGTCTCTAATGGTACCAGATTATATTGATAGTTCACGCCAGGCGTTCTCCCGCTGACAAAGAGTAAGTTACCCATAATCAACACATATAACAATGCCATACATGCGACGATTGAGAGCATCCACCTGGTGTGAAGCCACGAACGTTCGTTCATCAATTTCATACCTCCGACCTTTCTGTAGAGCGCGTTAAGGTCTATTTTAAATGGATATAGCTCTTCATGTCCAGCTGCTCAGGCTTGGACTTCCATACCTCCGTCACCTCAAAATGCGGCCCTTCCCTTCGTTCATAGTAAGACTATGGCAGCCAGCGGCTATAAACATTTTGCGAATATCTTGTCCCGACCTTCATGCTGTTGATGAGCTAGCTCTTCAAGTCTGCCTCATCCTTTCTAACCCATCGTTACCTAAACAGAACCTAAACTAAAGCAGTGAAAATTTAGCTGGTTTTTATCCATTTGGTTAGCTTCTATTTAACTTGGGCTACTAGAATTGTATATGAGGTAGCAACCCAAATATGTTCCTCTTCATCGTAGCTTCGGTTGGATTTCTGGACCATTCAAAGAATTAGCACAGAGAAAACAAAATTTGCGAGAAGGAGGATACGGATACAAGATCCTACTATATCTTGACTTAATCGAAGTTAAAATCATAAGAAAAATGAGCAAATAAAAATATTAATGGATAGTGGGAGTGTTTATCATGTCAATTAATAAGGACAAGCTGCAAGAAACTTTGGATTCTGCCCTTCGGGTTCGTCCCCGCGTAGGATGGGGTGTTCTCACATATTTCCTATACAGCGCAGTCTTCTATGCGATCTTCTTGCTTAACGGCATCGACTACACGCGAGTGGGTGAGAGTGAGCGGACCCTTCTTCTCTGGTACATAGCACCGCTGTCCGGCGGTGCCATGCTGACCATCACAATGCTCACAATCTACGGATGGTGGCGTCCTAGCCTGGTTGAAAGGCGGCGTCTTTCTCGATGGACAATGACTCTTCCGATCATCATGATGGTCATCGCGATCGTGAACATGCTGACCGGCGATTTCACCCGTGTCACCCCCCTCATGTGGCTGTATCTCATTTTCGGCAGTATCATGGTGGGCTTCAATGAGGAGATGATCAATCGAGGTCAGTTAATGGTTGCTCTGCGCAGCCGATTTGGCGAAACCGGGGTCTGGCTTCTCTCAACAGCGATGTTCGCAGTCTTCCACCTACCGAACATGTTCTTGGGCATCGGAGCGGGTGCCCTGTTCCAGGTAATGATCGCTTTCGGCCTCGGTTCGATCTTCTACCTCGCCCGACGGTCTACCGGATCGCTCGTGGCCTCCATATTCCTGCACGGGTTCTGGGACATGAGCGTCTTCTCAGCGAATGGCGCAACGGCGTTACCCATCGCTGGTTTACTAGCTCCGTTGTTGGTGATCGCTGCAGTGATCACGGTTCCGATCATTCTTCGTCGTGAAAAGCGGCGCGATATCGCCCAAAGTGTGTCCCGACCAGTCGGCTGATTCATACAAAAATCCCCTTGTGCAACAAGGAGGATCTCTGATAAAGGTTTATGAACCCAACAGAGATCAACCTAGTGTACAAGGGGATTTTATTTTTAATCAATCCTTATTTAACCTTTCCAGTGTCCCGACACCGGATGAATGCCCCAGATATCAGTCGCATACTCACTGATGGTGCGATCACTAGAGAAAATGCCGGAATGAGCTGTATTCAGCACTGCCTTGCGTGTCCAGCCCGATACATCGCGGTATGCCGAATCAATGGAAGCATGTGCATCGGCATAGGCAGCAAAATCACGCAACACAAAGTACTCGTCACCATGGGCCAGCAATGAATCATAGATATCCCAGAATTCACCATCACGCTCACAGAACGCTCCCGGATGTACCAGCTGCTCCACGACCTCACGAATTCGCTCATCTTGCTGTACAATCTCATTCGGCCGATAACTGCCGGAGCGGTAATATTCAAGCACCTCGTCTGCACTCAGACCAAAGATAAACATATTATCTTGACCAACCTGCTCTGCCATCTCGACATTAGCACCGTCCATGGTACCAATGGTTAACGCACCGTTCATCATAAATTTCATGTTCCCCGTACCGGAGGCTTCCTTGCCTGCGGTTGAAATTTGTTCGCTGACGTCCGCGGCAGGAATGATTTTCTCCGCAAGAGAGACCGAGTAGTTCTCCAGGAAAAATACCTGCAGACGATCTTTCACGGCCGCATCACGATTGACCGTATCTGCTACCGTGTTAATCAATTTGATAATTTTCTTGGCAAAATAATAACTCGGCGCTGCCTTTGCTCCAAAAATGAACGTGCGTGGCACGATATCAAACGAAGCATCGCTCTTGAGACGGTTATACAAATGCATAACATGCAGAATGTTCAGTAGCTGCCGTTTGTACCCATGCAGTCTTTTCACCTGTACATCAAAGATGGAATCCGGATTGACAGTCTTTCCGGTATGATCCAGGATGTACGCGGCCAGTCGCTCCTTATTATCACGTTTAATGGAATGGAACTGCTGCTGGAATGAAGCATCATCAGAAACGCGTACCAGCTCATTCAGTCTGCCCGGCTCCCTGACCCACTCACTTCCAATCGTATCTGTAATCAGATTCGACAGCTTCGGATTGGCGTGCATCAGCCAGCGGCGATGGGTAATACCATTGGTTTTATTATTAAAGCGCTCGGGATAGAGTGCATAGAACGGAGCCATTTCCCGTTCCTTTAATATTTCGGTATGCAATGCCGCAACACCGTTAACGCTATGGCTGCCCACAATCGCCAGATGTGCCATCCGCACCTGATCATTGGCAACAATCGCCATATGCTGAATACGATCCTGGTCTCCGGGATAACGTTCGAGCAGCATGCCGCAGAAACGTTTGTTGATCTCTTCAATAATCATGTAAATGCGTGGCAGCAGCTTGCTGATCATGGCTACAGGCCACTTTTCAAGCGCCTCACTTAGCGTTGTATGGTTTGTATACGATACGGTGCGAGTCGTAATATCCCACGCTTCATCCCATCCATAACCTTTAACATCAATCAGAATCCGCATCAGTTCGGGAATTACGAGGGTTGGATGCGTATCGTTGATATGAAACGCCACTTTATCCGGCAATCGATCATACGAAAGCTCAAGCTTGTTAAATGTACGCAAAGCACTCTGTACGCCTGCCGAACACATGAAATATTGCTGTTTCAGACGGAGCAGCTTGCCCTCGTATTGGGAATCATCCGGATACAAAAACTCTGAAATTGATTCTACCGAACGGCTGTAATCCAGATATCCGTAATAGTTCGAAGGGGTATCGAGTGAAGTCTCCCGCTTGGGCTCCGCACTCCATAATCGCAAGGTGTTTACATGGGGCTGGCCATAACCGATTACAGGCACATCATATGGTACAGCTACAACTGATTCGGCATCCTTGGTGACAAATTGGTAATGCCCATCCTGTTCATAAGCCTCCACACGGCCCCAGAACTGCACTTCCACCTTTTTGTCCGGACGGCGCACTTCCCATTCATTGCCTTTCTCGAGCCAATTATCGGGTAGTTCCACCTGATTGCCGTTAATAATTTTTTGCTCAAACAAGCCATATTTATATCGGATTCCGCATCCATGTCCTGCATAGCCGAGGGAAGCCAGTGAATCCAGAAAACAGGCTGCGAGTCTTCCCAGACCTCCGTTGCCTAGCCCTGCATCCGCCTCCTGTTCTTCCACTTCTTCCAAAGAAAAACCCAGTTCAGCCAGACTGTCACGAACGAGTTCCAATTCATTCACATTTAACAGGTTGTTGCCGAGCAGACGTCCAATCAGGAATTCCAGCGAGAAGTAATAGACCTGTTTATCCTGGCGCTGCTTAAACCCCTGATTCGACGCCGCCCAATCCTGACCCGCATATTCACGGATCATGCTTCCAAGTACGTGATAGACATCCTCCTTTGTTGCTTCTGCTAATGGTTTGCCCAATTTGCTGACCAGATTGCGTCTAAAAATACTCTTGAACGTTTCCTTGTTGTCAAACAAAAGAAGGTTCCTCCCGGTGAAATCCTGTAGGATGGTGGCGGTTCATACTTGTTTCTTACACATGAGTGCTACACCTTTCAAAGCTGCACTTCCGGCTAAGAGCCCGTTCCGGTTACGAATCGTTCTTCCGATCGCTGTTGTCTCTCAAATTTCTTGATGAACATTATAAAAGGTTGAAATTTGGAGACAAAGGCGAACGCTGACGCTTCTTCAGAATCGATTTCGTCACCTCCACTGCTTTAGCACGTATAACCGTAGCTTTAGCTGTGGCACCCATGCTTCGAAGCAGCATGAACCTTAAATCCATCCTACAGGATTTTTATTTTATATATATTTATAGATGATATCGGTTACGTGTCGGTATTAAATAATAGTACTCTTCGCCAGAATATACGGGTTCGACGGGTCGCCGATCAGCGTCTGGCCGCCGCTTAACTTTACATCTTTGTCGAGAATGACGTTCTCCAGAACGGCACCTTCTCCGATGTAGCATTTTTGCATAATAATGGAGCCTTTAATTTTGGCACCTTTCGCCACATGCACCCCACGGAACAGGATGCTGTCTTCCACTTCCCCACCTACAATACAGCCGTTCGCGAGCAATGAATGTTTCACCTCAGCGGTGTCCAAGTACTTGGCCGGAGCCTCGTATTTAATCTTGGTTTGAACAGGCTGTTCCTTGAACAACTGCTCATACAGTCCGCTATTCAAGAGTTCCAGACTGTTGCGATAATAGCTGTCAATCGAATTGATCACGGCATGATAGCCATCATAGGCATACGCCGCAATGTTCAAGCCATCCGGGTTTTTCTGAATCACATCACGGAAGAAATGGCTTTCGCCATGAGCGATGCAGCGCTGTACCTGGCGCAGGAACAGTTCTTTTTCCATAATGAAAATTTCTGTATATATATTCGGGTGATCGGCGCTTTGGTGAATGTCCACCACATTACCGTTCCCGTCATCTTCAACTTTGACACAAGCGTCATGCTCAGGAAGCAGTTGATCTACTTTTTTGCAGACCAGCGTTACATCCGCGCCCTTGCTTATATGGTACCTGTACACATCCTGCAGATCTGCTTTGGTCACGTGCCGACTACCTGCATGGACTACATATTGCCCTGAACCCCGCCGGAAGAAATCGAGATTATTGTGAAAATGCTGCAAATCCCCTTGTGACGTATCGGTTGGATCGTTCCAGTCCGGTGGCAGAATAAACATACCGCCATGCTTGCGATCCAGATCCCACGGCTTACCGTCTCCCAAATGATCCATGAGTGAACGGTACTTGCGACGCACAAATACACCGATACTCTCAATGCCAGCATTCATCATATTGGATAACACAAAATCAATCAGACGGTAACGCCCGGCATAAGGCACCGCGGCTCCGCAGCGA
Organism: Paenibacillus sp. BIC5C1; assembly: GCF_032399705.1. Classification (NCBI taxonomy): domain Bacteria; kingdom Bacillati; phylum Bacillota; class Bacilli; order Caryophanales; family Paenibacillaceae; genus Paenibacillus; species Paenibacillus sp. BIC5C1. The sequence continues at coordinate 2,775,592 of NZ_CP135922.1, read as the reverse complement.
AAGTACGTCAATTCCTTCAATTCCTCAAGCTCATGGTCAAGGTTAATAACTCCGATCAATGGTTTCATCGCATGCACCGTCCTTTGGGGTTTAGATTAGGCTTTGCTTGTCATTCCCTCGAGAAGCTGACGTTCCAGTTCTTCCTGATCGACCAGTAATATATCACTCTCATCTTCAGGGGCGGGTGACAGATGTACTCCATCCGGGATCACCAATCCTTCGGCAATAATAGCTTTGTGAATGCGTACATTTTGACCGATCTTCACTTTTGGCATGATCACTGAATCGGTTACGGAACTGTTCTCTCCCACCTCAATTCCGTAGAACAACACCGAGTGTTTAACCTCACCATATACCACACTGCCTTCACTGATGATGCAATTCCGCACCTTCGCCGATGGTGAAATATATTGCGCAGGCTGATTCGGATTACGAGTATAGATACGCCAGTCCGGGTCGTTCAGATTAAACGGCGTTTCCTCATCCAGCAGGTCCATATTGGATTCCCATAGACTGTGAATTGTACCGACGTCTTTCCAATACCCTTCAAATGGATAAGCGTATAGTGATTTTTCATTTTCAAGCAACAAGGGAATGATATCTTTGCCAAAATCATAGGAGGTGGATGCCTGCTGTTCGTCCTGGATCAGGAAGCGTTTCAGCACATCCCACTTGAAGAGATAGATACCCATGGAAGCAAGCGTGCTCTTGGGTTCAGGAGGTTTTTCTTCGAATTCATAGATGCGATAATCATCGTGGGTGTTGAGCAACCCGAACCTGCTGGCTTCTTCCAACGGAACGTCAATGACCGATATGGTGCAATCTGCATCCTTTTCTTTATGGTATTGAAGCATTTTCTCGTAATCCATTTTATAGATATGATCCCCTGACAAGATGAGCACATGCTCAGGATCGAATTGTTCGATAAAATTCAGGTTACGGTAAATCGCATCCGCCGTACCGCGGTACCAGTTACTACCGTCTTCACGTTCATGAGGAGGTAGAACATATACCCCACCATTTTTGCGATCCAGATCCCAATCACTGCCAATGCCGATATAGGAGTGTAGCACTAGAGGTTCGTATTGGGTTAATACACCGACCGTGTCGATGCCAGAGTTGGAGCAATTACTTAGAGGAAAATCAATGATGCGGTAGGTTCCGCCAAAATAAACAGCAGGCTTGGCCAGTGATTTGGTCAGTCCCTTTAATCTTTTGCCTTGCCCTCCAGCGAGCAGCATCGCTACAACTTCTTTTTTTGCCATCATTACAGCCTCCTCCATGTGCATTCGTTCTAAATCATTTCAGAGCCCATAATCCGATATGCTGTTGTGTGGACACTTTTGTCATGATTAGGAGCATGCTGTACAGACTATGTTGCATTAGAATTGCAGCCAAACATTGTTCTTTGTGATGTCTGAAAGTAGATGATACATGCAGATTTGCCTGTACTTGCTGTGTAGAGGTGATAGGTGGATGTAAAAATTAAGGTGTACCCCGTGTAAAATGCAATACACTTCTCCTATATAACATTAAACACGAAACGGGCTGAGGAATCTTGCTGGAAAACTTCGACAAAAGTTTAAGTGGATATCACTCCTTCCTTTATGCCGCTGTTATTAAATATTGTATTCGCTGATGGGTCTGCAAAATCCTTTTGGAAAAGTTTTGGGGATTTAATTATCGCTTAATATTCACCCGACAACCTGATCCTTCGAAGCAACATAGCCCTCACTGCACTCACGTGTAAAGAAAAAAACGCAGAAACCAAGTTATGGTTTCTGCGCTCCAATAATTACGGACACGATGCTCTCTCGCAGCTGATCTGCATCTTTCGTTTGATACGGATCAGCATTGAAAATAATGGCGTCCGCAATATAACCTTCTGCAATCTGTCCCAATTCGTCGCCACGACCCAGAATCTCAGCAGCATGGGTCGTCGCAGATTGCCACGCCTCTGCCCGGGTCAAGCCATAATCAATCAGCGTATCCAACTCTTGCAGATTATAGCCATGCAGTGAAGGTGTGGCGTAATCCGTACCGAAGCCGAAACGGACTCCTGCTCTTTTTGCATATCCGATGGCTGTAGAATGAGCTTCAGCAGCGCGCGCTGCACGATCACTGATAATAGTAGGCAACGCAAGCACGCCTTTCGGATCTGCGGCAATCCGATATATTGATGTGGTTGGCACAAAGGCCGTTCGGGACTGCGCAAGTCTGCCGGCCTGATCCTCCGATAAGAACATGCCATGCTCCACGGATTCCACCCCGGCCTGGATAGACCAGTCTATCGTCACACCACCCCAGGTATGAACCAACACCTTTTTATGGTGAGCATGGGCATGGCGAACGATGAACGCGAACTCTTCCTCCGAAAATACAGGATCGAGCACTTGTTCCGTAGGGGCTCCCAGTCCACCTGTCGCCATGATTTTAACCCAGCCCGCGCCTGTATCAAAAATTCCGTTCAACCGTTTTTCCAGATACTCTACACCTCTGGCATCTGCCGCACCCAGCATTTCACTGCTGGTTTCAACCCTTAAGGGATGTTGATAGTGCTGAGCGAGATGCCGAGCGGCGCTTGGTAACAATCCGCCTGCATCGCGAGCAGTAGTTACTCCCGTCCGGAGGGTAGCTGCAAAAGCTTGCGCCTGCATCACTTCAACCTCGTGACTGTCACGTTTCAATTGATCCGCATGGTCAAAGTCTGTCCAGGCCAGATGTGTATGAAGATCAATAAGTCCGGGACTTATCCATAAATCTGTACCTGGAAGCGATGGGTTATCATTCTGCGGCACGGATTCTGTAACAGATGCAAACCGTCCATTCTGGATCGAGATATCGAACCGTTTTCCTACAATGCCTGCTATAAAGATATGTTTGAAACTTTTCTCCTCCGATTTTACCTGGGTCATATTCATTTCCCCCAAACGAGGCGAACAGCCTGGACTGCTTGCTCATGCTCCTCATTCAATAATGCCGCAATGGTCGCAACAGCTTCCTCCACACCTGCCAGGGACGCATTAACTCCAAAATGATTAATTCGCAAGAGTTGACCAAAAAGTTCTCCATCCCCAGGAGCAACGATGCCGATCGGCTGATCAATATACAACTTCTCCTCACCTGCAATTCGGACCGTCGTCGTGAGTGTCGAAAATGTTCTGTTATCTTTTTGCCAAGGCTCCAGACCCAAGGCCTGAATTCCTGCTATAGCAGATAACGCCGCCTGTTCATGACGCTTGATCACCTGCTCCAATCCTTCAGACTCAATGGCTGTCAAAGCCAAAATCAGTGCTCTGGCTTCCAGCGTTGGAATGTTGGGGGGAACCCTTACAGGTACAGCTCCTTCCTCGGATGGCTTCAAATCAAGCAAAGACAGGATGGAGTTGCGCGGTGCATGCGCATTGGATTCGAGAAATTCCCATCCACGTGGTGAAATGCTTACCGCGCTGATGCCGTTAGGGCCGGCCAAGGCTTTTTGTGCACCCACAGCTACAAAATCAACACCCCATTCATCGACCAGCAGAGGCTCTCCCCCAATTGCTGAGACAGAGTCGCTCACCGTAATCAGGTTATGGGCACGCGCAATCTTTATAATTTCTTTTGCGGGATTCGACCCACCTGTTACCACCTCTGCTTGAACAAAGGATAGTGCGGATGGTTGATACTTTTCAATTGCGGCAGCTACCTTCTCCACAGGTACAACTTCATCAAAAGGAACTTTGACTTCAATAACCGTTGCCCCTCCACGTTCAAGCCACTGACCAAACAAACTGCCATAAGGCCCTGTTACGACATTGACAATCGTACGACCCGGTGCAGATATTCCAGCTGCCACGGCCTCTATGCCCAAGATAGCCTCACCCGGGATGATCACCGGAGGATACTTTGTATTCAAAAGGTTGGAGAGCAATTGTGTAAGTGTATCGTATTCCGACAGGGCGAGGGGAATGTTTCCTTTATATTGTTGGCTCATATTAACCTCCTAAAGAACTTGATTTCGGCATCTTTGGAACTGCGGATAATAGCTCTCGGCTATATGCCGTTTCAGGTCGAGTGAAGAATTGATCTTTGGGGCTAATCTCCACAAGCTGACCCTGCCGCATGACTGCTACCGTATCACTAATCGCATGGATAACTCCAAGATCATGAGAAATGAACAGTAGCGTAAGATTAAGTTCCCTCTTAAGTGAATTGAACAGATCGAGCACACTCCGCTGCACGGAAACATCCAGTGCACTTGTCGGCTCATCCGCAATTAGCAGACTCGGCTCTACGCTTAATGCACGTGCAATGGCGATCCGTTGGCGCTGACCGCCGGAGAATTCATGGGGATACTTGTCCAGTGCCCTGCTTTCCAACTGAACACGGGCCAGGATCTCTCTCGATCTTTTCTCCACCTGTGCACGGTCTACAATGCGATGAAACAACAGCGCTTCAGCAAGAATCTGCCGAATGGAATGTTTGGGATTCAGTGAAGCATCCGGATTTTGGAAGATCATCTGTATGCTTTTATACTGCTCACGACTTCTCTTCTTCTTTAATTGCTGATCCCCCAGCGAAATCTGCCCTTCATCCGGCGTAATTAACCCGGCAATGACTCTTGCAAGGGTAGATTTGCCCGAACCGGACTCACCGACAAGACCAAGCGTGGTATGTTTCTGAAGATTCAGTGTGATGTTGTCCAGCGCAGTAAAATCACCATATTGAACCGTTACATTCTGGACTTGCAGAGAAAGTTCCATCGTTATTCGCTCCCTTCAAGCTTCGGTAAAGGAAGTACCGAGTTAATAAGCATTTGGGTGTAAGGATCTTGCGGGTTTTGCAAAAGGTCAAGCGAATCCCCGTGCTCCACAATCCGCCCCTGCTTCATCACGCACAGCTTCGAGCACAGCGCCGCTGCAATCGCCAGATTATGTGTTACAAAGATCATGGCGAATCCCAGTTCACCCTGCAAACGTTGGATCGTCTCCATAATTTGACGCTGCACAGTAACGTCCAGCGCCGTTGTTGGCTCATCACAGAGCAGAATGCCCGGCTTGCACGCCAGGGCCAGTGCTATGACTACCCGCTGACACTGCCCACCTGACAGCTGGCTAGGGTATCGATCCACACGCTTCAACGAGTCGGGAAGACCCAACAGTTCAAGCAATTCCAGCGCTGCTACCCTGGAGGCCTTCCTGCTTAACTTTTGCCTGTAATAGACAACTTCCGTCAGCTGTTTGACAACGGGACAGAGCGGATCGAGCGCACCTCTCGGGTCTTGAAATACCATTGCGCTGTTCACGTCACTCCGAATGGTTCCGCCCGTCTGCTCTACACCGCTTGGCAACAGTCCCAGAATCGAACGAAGAGTTAGTGATTTACCAGAGCCGGATTCACCTACTAATCCCAGGCTCTCCCCTCTGCCGAGCGAGAAATGTACATCTTGAACTAATTTTTGATTTGACTTGGTTGACAGAGACAGTGCCTTGACTTCAAGAATCGGTTCAGTGGACATTATTTTTTCCTCCATACATCAGCCAATCCATCACCGACAAGCGACAAAGCAATTCCCGTGTAAACGACTGCAAATCCCGGAACTGCCGAGAGCCACCAGGCTGTCGTGATAAAGGATTGTCCATCCGAGATCATCGTGCCCCAATCCGGGGTCGGTGGTGCGATGCCAATGCCCAGGTATCCAAGCGTAACAATCGCCACCAGCAGCCCCACCATATCCGTCATGAGGACAACGATCGCCTGAGGCAATACATTGGGCAGGAGATGACGAAGGATGATCCGTATTCCCGGCAAACCTAACGTCTGTGCGGATGCGATCCATTCCTGCTTGCGGTACGATGCACTCAGCCCCCTGACCACACGGGCAAAGACAATCCAGCCAACGAGCATAAACGTAATATAAATCCCCCGCTCACCCGCTCCGCTGGCAAAAGCCACGATAATGACAATGAGATAAAAAGGGAAAGCGATAAGTGTATCGGTAACTAACGATATGACCTTATCAATCCATTTTCCGTGATACCCTGCGAGCATCCCCAGAAATACGCCCATGCAAAAGGGTACAATTTCCGCCAGCACCATAATGCTCAAATCGGTTCGCGCGGCATAAATCAGTCTAGTAAACAAATCACGTCCCAGTTGGTCTGTGCCCAACCAATGTTCCGCAGACGGAGGCTGCAAAAAGGCACTCAAATTTTGCTCCGAAGGGTCATAAGGACTAACCCACGGTATGATTACAGCCAAGAGGATCAGCACAGCAAACATCACACTTCCCACAAGCAGGGTAGGAGTTTTCAATATGCGATTCAAGAGACTGGTGTTTTGGCTGTCTTCATATAACAGAGGTTCAATTCGTATCGTTTTCATGGTTTTCCTTTCGTTCTGGGATCAAGCCATCTGGACAGAAGCTCTATCAGGAGACTGATGATCACGACAGATACAGCACAGTAAAGGGCTATGCCTTGAATGACCGGGAAATCCCGTTTGGAAATGGAACTAAACAAAAGACTGCCAATTCCTTTAATACCAAATACCTGTTCCACGACCAATGTGCCGCCAATGAGATAAGAGATATTAACGCCAAGAAGGATCAGCGTCGGAAGCGCCGCATTACGCAGGACATGTTTGAATAGAATGACCCGGCTCGGTAATCTCGCAGCTTTCAATGTAACTACAAAATCAGATTCCAGTACTTCAAGCATCTGGGCTCTTAATGAACGAACCAATGTTGGAATCTGTGAAAAAGCTACGGTAATGGCGGGAAGTGTCAAACTGTATAAGGTGCCCCACCACCCTTCACCGACTCCACCAACCGGAAACCAGTGAAGATGAACACTCAGCAGCAGAATCAAAAGGATGCCAACCCAGAAGATTGGCATACCTAGCGTTACCGTAGGAAAAATACGTATCAAATGATCCAGCAGCTTATCCTTGTGTGTAGCGGCCAGTGTAGCAAGCACAAGTGCTATGACAATTGCCAGTGCACACGCCATGCCAATAAGCAGCAAGGTAACGGGTGCTCGATCAGCAATCAATTCTCTAGTCGAGGTTCCGTTAATAATGGAGTTGCCGGTATCCCCCTGAGTGAAAAGTGTCTTCACAAACCGTATGAATTGTTCCCCCAGCGGCAGATCCAGCCCGAGAGCATGGTGCATGCTCTCAACGGCCTCGGGGGTGCTGTACTCGCCGAGAATCATTTTGGCAGGATCGCCTGGTACCATTCTGATGAGAAAAAAGACTGCTGTCATCACACAAAGGATCACTGCCAACGCTCTTCCCACAGTACTGATCAACCAGAACTTCTTCATTTCTGAATACGAACGTCTTCAAAACGCACACTGCCGTTAGGCAAAACAACAATGCCATCTACTGAAGAACGAACGCCAATCAGAATATCCGGATAATAAAGCGGAATGTAAGGCACTTCATCAGCAAGCGTTTGAAGCAATTTGGAGTATATTTCGGCACGGCCATCGCCGTCCGGTGTTTGTTGGCCTTTATAGAGAAGCTTGGTTACTTCATCATTGGTGTAATGCGTCCAGTAAGATTTGCTGAAACCATCAGGGTCGGTCTGGAACGCAATGATCGAGTTCGCTTCCGGAGAATCGGCTTGCCCGCTGTTCAGCATCGCGGCGAAATCATAAGCAAAGAATCGTTCACGGAAGGTAGCGAGTTCAATCGATTCAATCTCGATGTTAATGCCAATTTGTTTTCCCGCTGCCTGAATGATTTGCGCTTCTTGCGCTCTGGTGCTGTTGCCTGAAGCTACAAGCAGTTTTGTAGTAAATCCATCAGGGAAGGCCGATTTGGCCAGTTCCGCTTCGGCTGCATTTACATCAAAATTCAGTGCCTTGAGTGTATCATTCGAGTTGTAAGGAATCGTTGTCGGCAGCAATGAATTAGCGGTCTGTGCATAACCAAAGGTAAGCGCCTTGGTCAGACCATCACGATCAAGTTCCAGAGCCAATGCCCGACGAACATGCACATCCGAAAAATGCTTATCCAGCGTATTAAAGAACAATTGCTCTGTCACCCAGCTGCCGTTGGTTACAACCGTTGTATCCGCGCCATTCTTTATTTCATCGGCATTTTGCAGAGCAAGCGACTCAATTGCGTCCACTTCTCCTGCTTTCAATTGATTGATAGCTTGGCTGTCATCTTCTATCAGCTTGTAAACAAGCTTATCAACCGATGGCTTTCCTTCTTGCCAGTAGTGAGTGTTCTTCGTAAAGGTGACATCGCCTGCCGGGTCCCACTGTTCAACCACGAAAGGACCTGTACCCACTGGATTCTTGAAAAATTCTTCCTCGGTAACTCCGCCAAAATTATTGGGAATAATACCGTTCGAGAAGTTGGACAGCTCCGAAATAAACGGCGTATACGGCTCTTTAAGCGTGATCACCAGTGTATGGCTATCCGTTGCTTTGACAGTGTCTACCTTGGCCGATATTGCCAATGGGCCACCAACCTTCAAGTGCCGCTCCAGCGAGAATACGGCATCCTCAGCCGTAACATCTGTGCCGTTGGAGAACTTTAAGCCATCACGCAGCACAAAGGTATACGTCAGACCGTCATCACTGATGTTATGCGACTTGGCAAGCCAATCCACAATCTCGCCTTTGCTATCAAAAGCAACCAGAGATTCAAATACTTTATCAATGGCAAAAGCGTTGTTCGATGTGATCTGATTATGCAAATCAAACGAGGTTACAGAAGCCGGCCGACCATATACAAAGGTCCCTCCCGTTGCAGTCTCGTCCGTCTTTGAATTTTCATCCGTACCCTGGCTCGTGCCTGGCTGGGCTGCTGCATTGGGAGCGGGATCATTGTTCGATCCGGAGCAACCGCTAACGATTACCAATAACAGAACGGCTAACACTCCTACCCATAATGAGTTTCTCGTTGATGATTTAAACTGTGACATGACTGACTCTCCCCTTCCAATAAAACTTATGTGTTTAGTATGGATTGATTATGGATTAAAGCACACCCTCTGTCAAACAAAAAATAATGATCATTGCGAGATAAAACTATTTTATCCAATGAAGGAAATGAATCCGTATTCACAAGGCTCAGAAGTTCGCACAACACAAAAAAGCCTGAATATAATCTGGCATATATTCAGGCCCTCTTTGTACTAACCATATTGTAATACTCTATATAATTTTGCGGAACAGCTCCATGACTTCATCCCTGGAAGGTTGATACGGATTACCAGGTGCACAAGCATCTTTCATCGCGTTATCTGCCAGCAACTCAACATCTGGGTCTTTCACACCCAATTCAGACAGTTTCTCAGGAATGCCAACATCCTTGGAAAGCTGACGAATGGCTTGGATTACATACTCCGAGCACTCCTCATCTCGTTTTCCTTTTACATCCATACCGATTGCTTTGGCTATATGACGGAATTTACCTGGCACATGCTTTGCATTCAATTCTTCTACATAAGGGAGCAACATCGCGTTACATACCCCATGCGGCAGATCATAGACTCCACCAAGTTGATGGGCCATCGCATGAACATAACCCAAGCCTGCATTGTTAAAAGCAATCCCGCCAAGAAAACACGCATACGTCATATGCTCTCTTGCTTCCAGATCACTGCCGTCCCTGACGGCTCTTGGTAAATATTCAAAGATTAGCTCAACGGCAGCCGCCGCTGTAGCACTCGTCACTGTAAACCCTCCAGGCGTCACCATGGCTTCCACCGCATGGGTCAATGCATCCATGCCCGTGGCGGCAGTAAGACTGGCCGGCTTGCTCAGCATCAGTTCCGGATCATTCACCGACAGGTCGACGAGACTGTTTCGATCCACCATCACCATTTTCACCTTGCGTTCCTCATCTGTAATCACGTAGTTCATGGTCACCTCACTGGACGTGCCAGCCGTTGTGTTAATGGCAACAAGCGGCACGGACTTGTGTTTCGATTGATGCAAACCTTCATAATCGCGGATATGCCCACCGTTGGTTGCGACAATGCCAATGGCTTTGGCTGCATCCTGAGGTGAACCTCCGCCTATCGATATAATGGCGTCACAGCCATGATCCTGAAATACGTGAAGTCCATCATGTACATTCTGACAGGTTGGATTGGGCTGAACCCCATCATATACAACATAGTCTAACCCTGATTTTCTTAGTATAGACAGCACTTGTTGAGCAACGCCGGAAGAAATTAATCGACGATCACTTACGACAAGCGCTTTGCGAATACCCATGTTCTCAATCATTTTTCCTGCTTCGTGTAAACATCCTCTACCCATCAAGTTCACGGGCGGAACATAATAAGCGTGTGTTGCCATCTGAACCAGCCTCCTGTTACCCCTGATTTACTGTCTTTATTGTAACTGAATCCGTTTTCAGATATAGTGAAATAAATCACAACCAAGTTGATAAATGTTTCATTTGCACGGAATTATCCAATAATTATGACTGTTCTTCAGTAACTGGCTTATGTGTGCGTGAATTGAAAAGGGCTAGTTGATCTTGAATTCACAGGCTTCACAAATCGAATCAAAAAACAGGGACTGTCCCTGGTCATTTTCATGACTTGGGTACAGTCCCTGCAGATGGTCAGCAATTTAGAAGCTCCTGAATCGGCATGTAATAGACGGGATAGGCTCTGCTTTGTTCAAAACCAAGCTTACCCGCTATTGCAATGGAATCATGACGAAAATCCTCTGTCGTCCAGTGTGGAACACACCCCTGTTCCAAAACGGATTGAACATAAGCGCTTGCCATGGCCGTAGCCAGACCCTTGCCACGGTGTATCGGATCGTAGGTGTTGATGCCTGTTTCATGGTGGATGCCACTGACAAACACTGAGATACATGTACCTACAACCTTCCCTTGATATACCGTGCATGTTCCTGCTCCGTATTGGAAAAAGTCCTCCACCGAATGCCAGAATTTCAAAATTTCCTGCTCGATGATACAGTTTTTGTCCTCTAGCATTACAGCTTGATCGATAACTTGAATCTCATATCGGGGAGAAACGAACTTGAAGTTGGAACTTCGTTCAAGCCACTTTTCATACTTCGCAAGATTGAATTGAAAAGGAACTCGTAATCCTTCTCGCAAACGTCCAATGAACATGTGATGCAGTACTGGAGACCAATCCGAGCCGGGCTCGGGGTACACTTCAAGATTCAGCATGTCTTCGCCAGCATCTAACGCTTCAGGCAGTAGCTCCTGAACAAGTACCTCTCTGACAAGACTATTGAACTGTTCATTATCCGATCTTCCGATCAAATAAAACATTTCGTTTTCGGCCCAAATCAGGGCACTTTTTGGAACATGAAGCTGATCTGCATAGACACGCCCGCGTTGAAGTCCTGCAAGTACTCCACCCATAACCACATGCCCGTTCGTTCCTGAGATGAAGGGCGCCAATTGATTCCTTTGGGACGGTTGATCCAGTATAACCAACATGGTATAACCTCGCATTCTTTGTATAGAGTAGGGAAATGAATTCATTCAAATCCGCCCTGCCTCAGAATGCTGTAACGTCAGGTTTATTCCTCGTTCCCTTTCACCTCTTCGACCTTTATTTTTATTTCTCGCTTACAGCGCTTTATCGTCTACTGCATCCAACCATGCTTCGATATCGCCGATAACGGAGGATACGCAGCCGTCTTCAAACGGAGAATTCAAACCTGCCAGTTCTACCAATCCTGTGAAGGACAGGCTTCCTCCGGCTTTACACAAAGTCAAATAGTCAGCCCATGCGGACTTCATATCCTGGTTACTGCGTTTCCAGAACTGGAATGCACAGATTTGTGCCAGGGTGTAGTCGATGTAATAGAACGGCGACGAGAAGATATGACCCTGCTTGTGCCAGAATCCGCCTTGTTCCAAATAAGCGTTATCCTTGTAATTGATGTGCGGCAGATAAGTCTTCTCAATATTGCGCCAAGCCTGCTTGCGCTCCGCTGGTGTTGCATCCGGATTTGCATAAACGAAATGCTGGAATTCATCGACTGCCACGCCGTAAGGAATGAAGAGTAGTCCAGAAGACAGGTGATCAAACTTGTATTTATCCGTATCTTCCTTGAAGAACAATTCCATCCACGGCCAAGTGAAGAATTCCATGCTCATGGAATGGATCTCTGCGGATTCATACGTTGGCCAGTTGTACTCAGGTACTTCGAAGTGACGGCTCTCATAGACCTGGAACGCGTGACCCGCTTCATGTGTCAATACGTCGATATCACCCGATGTACCGTTAAAGTTAGAGAAAATAAAAGGCACTTTGTAATCGTTCAGGAAGGTACAATAGCCCCCACCCTGCTTGCCTTTTTTGCTCACCAGATCCATCAATTCATTGTCCGTCATCATCTGGAAAAACGTATCCGTCTCCGGTGATAATTCAGCGTACATTTTCTTACCATTGTCAATGATCCAGTCGGCATCTCCTTTAGGTGTCGGGTTACCCGTCTTAAAGCTGAAGCCTTGATCGTAAAAATAGAGGGTATCCACATCAATCCGGCTGCGTTGACGCTCTCTGAGCTTCGTCGCTACAGGCACGATATAATCACGAACTTGTGCTCTGAAATTGGACACCATCTCCGCGTTGTAATCCGTACGGTTCATACGGTCATAGCCGAGTTCCACATAAGATGGATATCCCAGCTTCTTCGCGATCTGTGTACGCACTTTCACCAATTCGTCGTAAATGCGATCGAATTCAGCCTCATGCTCAGCCATGAACGTATATCTTGCTTCCGATGCGCGTTCCCGCATGGAGCGATCCGTGGACAACTCAAAAGGATGCAGCTGCGGCAATGTGCGCTCTTCACCTTCAAACGGAATTTTGGCCGAAGCAATCAGCTGGTTGTATTCCGTAGAGAGTTTGTTCTCTTTCTGAAGGTCCTCGATAATTTCCGGGCTGAACGTTTTCAGAGACTGATCCGCCAGCTGGAACAGCTGTGAACCCCATTTTTGTTCCAGTTCAGCACGGAATTTGGAATTTACCAATGCCCGATAATAATCGGTGATGTATTCTTGAATGATCGGAGAGCTTTCATCCAGAAACTCATTCTCTTCTTTGTAAAATGTATCATTGGTATCAATGGAATGACGGATGTAGACCAATTGTGCCTGAGTCTCAAAGTCACTGCGCAAAGCATTAATCTTGTCCATATATCCACTCTGCTCTTCAACCGTAGTCGCGGCTTCAAAACCACTCAGAAGCTCACGGAATGACGTTTTGATTTGTTCCAGATCGGGACGTGTATACGTATACTCACTAAATTTCATTTATGTACACCCTTTCCTGTTAGGCATATTTCGGGATTCCCCGAGTTGAACTAAACCCTATTATACAAAAGAGCAGCCTAAAAATCCCAACTTTACGAAAAATATTTGTCCATCGGTCAAATGGAGCTACATCACTCGTTACATATGTTACGCATGAATGTTAAGTACAATACAAAAGTAAAAGATGCTGCATCAGCAGGAAATGGGTTTTCCTTCGAGCAGCATCTCATTAAATCAGGAAAAGGCGTGATAAACAGACCGTTACTGAACGTTCACGTACCAATTGGAGTAATTGATCTGGCCGCTGCCTTTCGTAATTTCGGTTCCATATTCAACACTGCTGACATACTTGCTGTTGGTAAAATAACTTTTGGAGATCAGATAATCGGTGAAGTTTTTGACGTTGATGCTAAAGTTGTTGGGGGATTTCGACTTTTTCAGGAACGAGTATACCCACCATTGATGCACTCCATTATCGGTAATCTCACCGCGATACAGATCATAGGTTTGTCCACCAATGGACACATCCGAGAACACTTTGGAACCAATAGGTCCTACACCGGAAGTCCAATCGTTCCAGATCATAATCTCCTCGGTGGGTGTGCTTGACCAGGTCGCATTGCCGATGTCGTGCAGCCAGATATCATACGCATTGTTATACTCCCCAGTGGTGTTGGAAGCCTTAGAATAGCTTACGCCGGTATTAATACTTTTGTTCGCAGATAATCGCGTTGGCAGCCCACTGCCTGGTGTGTAGCCTTCTGTCCAGTGCCAGCCGCTGACAAGAGAAGGATAAGCTTTGACTCCACCCGCAGTCGTTGGCCAGTTCCAAACGTAACCCAGATCAGTATTGCTGTTCACATACACGGACTGGGACCAGCCACTGACACTTGAGCTTCCCCAGCTATTATTGAAAATATAATATTTGTTGTTGCTGAAATTAAGTTTGGCATACGCTGTGGAATCCGATGCTGCGCTTGCTGTAATTGGAACGGCCGCAATCAGTAAAGACATAACCAGCAGCATCCATGCTTTCTTGCCTGACCTTTTCTTCATCTTCAAACCCATAATGTTAGCCTCCCATAAATTTAAATGTAAACGCTTACAGTTTCAAGTGTAAAACATTTCCATTTGGAAGCATACCACTTAAATCCGACATGATTTCATGCTATATTTAGACTTTTGGGTATTATATACAAATAAGCCCGCCTCGCATCCATTGCGAAGCCAGCTTATAGGCTTGTCTTTTCAAGTTTTTTTTCAATATACCCTAGTGTTGATCGTTGTCCATAATCTTGTAGAACCAGCCCATTCCGACCATTCCCACAACCATAATGATTGCCATAATAATGATATATGTCATGAATGTAACCCCCCTGCTCCGTATTTCTTCACACTACTACCAGTTTACACGGTGAAACCCATTTTGAATTGACTGAACATTGACAAAAATACGAAATCTTCATTTTCACTCAACATATTATGTCCTTTTTCATTGTAATTTCAACCGGTATGTCCTTCACTCGATTATTCCACATCTACCTTATCTGCATCCAAAATGTTCAAAACACAGATTCACGGTTTAAACGTTCACCCTCAAGCACAATAAACAACTCGTCTGACTTGTTATCATTATCGAATCACTCCTTTATTGCTTCGCACCTCTTTTTTCATGCTAATTCTATAGATTTATCCTATCAAAGCATACATTCACCAGGCTCTAATAGTGAACAAAGTTTCATCCGCCATCCTTACGGTGTATACTATACTTCTATGAATTGGAATTGGATTATACGCAGAAAGGTTTGAACTGAATGTCGACTCGCACACCCTATTTTCGTCAGCTATTATTCGCTTCTCTACTAACTCTTATGCTGTTTATACTATCCGCTTGTGCTGATGGTGAAGCTCATGTCACGGTTAATATGGACGGTTCATCCGATCTGGATCTGAATCTCAGCGTAACCGACTCAGCTTTGGGAATGATGGGACAAGAAAATCTCATGACAATGCTCGCAAATACGTTGAAACAGAATAATTTCCAGGCCGAAGTTTCGGACCAGGGAGATCGGACACAGCTCAAAGCGACAACCCATTATGAGAAAAGTAATACCGTCTCTACCTTCAGCATGTCGGATCTGCCTGATGGAATCAAGGTGGAGCAATCCACTACACCCGGCTTTTTCACTTCCAAATTGCATATTGCTGCTGAAGCTGACCTGTTGCAGACAATACCTGATGGAGAAGTCAAAGACCAAATCACCAAGGTCCCCGGATTCCTCAAAAACTTGCTGTTGAAAGATGTCAATTTTGATTTCAAGCTGACACTGCCAATTAAGGCCCAGGATTCCAATGCAGATCTGGTCGAAGATCATGGAAAGACCCTTATTTGGCACGTCTCCCCACTGAATACGAATAAGCTGGATTTGACCGTACAGGTCCCGAATATTCGGAACATTATTATTACGGGGGGCATTGCCTTGGTGCTGATCATTGCATTACTTATCTGGTTTATGGTCCGTCGTAGACGAACCAGACAGGCTCGAAAAGTATAACTAACCACAGTTCAGGAAACTTGGATGAGATCACCACTAATTCATTTCCGACTTGCCAAACGGTGTTATGGATAGTAGAATACATCCGTACTGTGTGAACGGTTAACTTAACTATGGAAAAGCTAAAGAGGTGACAGGTTTCATGAATATCCGGGAATGCCCATTGCCTGGTATCGGAGTGAAGTACCAGTTTGATACAAAAAGCGGTAATAAGTTGGTCATTATTGTCCATGAAGACGGACGCCGTGAATTGTTCTCGGTGGACCCCAATGACAACGAAGAACTTACCCTAATTGCAGAACTGGAAGATGACGAGTGTGTAACCCTTTCGGGGTTAATTGGAGGATGGTCCTGATATCTGTCAGGGCAATACCAACGATATGCAAAATAACCTGCTCCCTTATTAGGGCAGGTTATTTTCTTATCTCTGTATTCTTAGTGCTACTAACCATCAGCGCTCTTGCCGGGACCGAATATACGGAACCCATGTGTTTAGTACACGACTTATTTCCGTAGAGCTGAACGGTTTGCTGATAAAGTCCTGCATGCCGCATTGTAAACACGCTTCCCGGTCGTTCGCTCCTGCAAATGCCGTGATGGCTGCAATGACGGGAGTTTCAGGATGGCTTTGCCTAATTCGACAGGTCGCTTCAATTCCATCCATAACAGGCATTTGGATGTCCATAAAAATAAGGTCATACGTTTCCCTTTCTAATGCTTTCACCGCTTCAGCACCGTTCTCCACGATATCACATACACCGCCGAGCTTACGAAGCATTTCCTCCAGCAAATGACTGTTCAATGACTGATCCTCAGCTATAAGAATTTTGATCCCTGCTGCCAGACTTGTTCGATTCAGCTTCAGGTCGTTATCAGCCACCTCTTCAATCCGATCCGTGTACTCGTCTTGCCAACGTTCAAGTAACAGGGTGAATTGGAAATTGGCTCCCTCACCTGTCTCACTTTGCACACCAATGGCGCCGCCCATGAGTTCCACAAGCTTTTTACTGATAGCCAATCCCAGACCTGTACCTCCATATTTCCGATTAATAGCCGGATCGAGCTGCGAGAAGGACTGGAAAAGTTGATGCTGCTTATTGAACGGAATGCCAATCCCCGTATCTTTGACTGAAACTAACAAGATAAGGTGATTCTCATTGTAAAATTCCGCTGGCTTAACGCTCACATGAACCTGAATGCTTCCCTTCTCCGTGAATTTGACGGCATTGCCTACCAAATTTATTAGAATCTGACGAATTCGTGTTTCATCGCCTCGTACGCATTCGGGAATCTGATCTGACATCTCACAGTATAGTTCAATATTCTTTTCGGAAGCTCTAAGCGCAAATAGTTCCATAACCCCGCCAAGAACGGCTTTGAGATCCACTGGCTGTCGTTCGAGATCCATTTTGCCTGCTTCAATCTTGCTGAAATCCAAGATTTCATTCAGAATATGCAGCAGTGATTCACCACTGTCGATGATGATATCAGCGAAGCCGTTCTGCTCCTCATCCAGCTCTGTTTCTTTTAGAAGGTGAGCCATGCCCATAATTCCATTCAGAGGTGTACGAAGCTCATGACTCATAATTGCCAGGAACTCGGATTTGGCTCGATCCGCATGTTCTGCCACTTCTTTGGCACGAATGATTTCCTTCACCGATGTCATATCGCGGAAAACCAGAACTGCCCCACGATTGTCCCCCTGCTCCATAATCGGTTTCAATTGGAATTCCGCCAAGAAGCTGGAGCCATCCTGCTTCCAAAATACAGACTCAGATCGCGGCAGACTTCGCCCTTCTCGTACAGCTTGAAGAATTGGAGTTCCATTGGACGGATAAGGGATACCCTCGCTTTGCATTTGTAACATAATCTCTTCAAGTGGCTTGCCATTCATCTCAGACGGACAGAAATCCATCATCTCTGTTGCAATCGGGTTGGCAAATATAAGGTTTCCATTCTGATCCAGGCCAATGACTCCCTCAGACATGGCATTAAGAATCAACGCCCTCTCATAACTGAGATTTTCAATTTCCTCTACATACCTTTTGGACTCCGTAATATCGCTGGTTATTCCATAGACGCCTACGACCCGATCCTCGAGCAAAATCGGAACATTAATCACACTCGTTTCAATACGCTGTCCGTCTTTGTGAATCAGCCCTACTTCATAGCTCTGTACGGTTCCTTTTGCGGTCTCTTCAAAGTGATGCCTTGCCTTATCCAGGTCCGCCGGATCAATGAGATGATCAAAAGATGAACTAAGAAGTTCCTCCTTGGTATGGCCTGTCAATTGCTCCTGACCCGCGTTAGCCTTCAGCAAGTTTCCGTCCAAATCCAATGAAGCAACTCCAAGTGGATTACTGTCGAACAAAGATTGGTATTCTTGAAGACTTAACTGCTGCTGCTTGCTTGCTGTAATATCACGGGTCACCGCGATCATTTCCTGCAGATTCCCCTGTTTGTCATATAGATAATGAGTGATGGTATCTGCCCATACAACAGAACCATCTTTATGCAGGAGCCGATAGATCATTCGATCAGGAGCAAGGCCTTGAATTTGACCCGCTACGTAAGCTTCCACAAGAGGTACATCGCTGGGGTGGATGCAGAACAGGCCAGATTGACCAACCACTTCTTCTGGATCATATCCCAACATGTTTTGGCTGGCTGGAGATACGTACTTGAACGTCCGTTCCGGATCAGCATGATGAATGGCAATCAGGTCAAGCGAGGATTCAACCAGCAATCTTGAGATACGACTACTCTCTTCCAACTGCTTGCGCTGTATAATGAGTCGACTCTCCGCATCCTTTTGCTTCGAAATATCCGCTGCCTGCACAAGCAAATAAAGCGGCTCGCCACTCGTTTCATCCCTGACGATGCAGGCTCTTACCGTCGCCCACAGAAGAGAATCATCCTTGCGCTTAAGCCGTAACTCTGTTTCATACATCAGACTTGATCCATTGGTCATACCCCAGAAATGGGATCTAAACTCCTCCATCTCTATGTCTTCCTCATAGATCATATGTACAATCGGGGAGCCAATCAATTCATCTTCACTGCACCCCAGCATTTCACAAAATGCCGGATTGAGCTGAAGCCAACGTCCGTTCACATGCGAAGCAACAGCAATGCCGATCGGTGCATGTTTGTATAACTGCTCGAACAGAGAACGATTCTCTGCAATTGGATTCGACACCACATATCCTCCTTTATGGGGAATCTGAATATATTCCGTATGAACAGATCGACCTGAACATAACTTCATCTATAAGAGTAGTACCCCAAATGTCATGATTTATAAACGAGATCAACAAATTTCAGGCAATTATCGACATTCTTATCGTGTGTTCATGGTGTCATATACTACAGAATACGCGTGCATACCCGTTTGTACAAGGCTGAACATTCAAATGATACTGGAGGTAATGATTATGATCACTGTTGCGAATCAACCGGTTGAGCTGGTGCGTTCGGATTGGTCTGCTTTTGCATGGCATTGGTTGCAGCAACTACAGAATAGTACATCCGTATACACATATCAATCCATGGATCATCTTCACTTTGAATGGACGTTGCGCGAGTCTCTGGTGGATGCAGCGGAAGCGCTCGATCGAAGCGGGGTCAGCTTTGCCTCATTCGAGAAATCCAGGTGTAACCCGGCATATTGGAATCGAAATGCTGAAGGTGGCTTTGAGCTAAGGTCTGAGATAACGCCTGCTGAGGGAATCCGGGACATATGGAAGAATGGTCATCTGTATGCCTTTGAATGTGCAACAGCGACTGTAATTGTTCTATATGGCGGAGTATTAAACAGCATTCGGGAAGATGATTTCAATTCATTGTTCCGCGATCTGCTGCTCTATGATTGGCACTATGACAGCGATCTGCGATTAACAGAGAAGAACGGAAGCGATTCTGCGCTTCCTGGAGATGTATTGTACTTCAAAAATCCGGATGTTTCCCCTGAAACACCAGAATGGCAGGGAGAGAATACCATTATGCTGCGTGAAGACTTATATTATGGTCATGGAATCGGGATTGCAAGCGGGGAAGAAATCATCCGTTCATTGAATCAAAACCGCATTCCTGGAAGTACAGTATCAGCCTATTTAATGGATACGGTTATTTATCCTGACTTTCTATATCTGTCCCGCTATGCCAAGAACAATAACGTGAATTCACAGACAGCCTCATCTACCCCGGTCTTGCCAGGACAGTTGTACGTACGCATTGGCGGCAGCCGTTACTTGCGAGTCTAAACAGCTTGAGGCATGGTTGTTATTAGGAATGTAGAATTGCTTGACGATATTTTATGCTGAAAACCCCTTAGAGCAGGTTAGCTGTTGCTCTAAGGGGTTTTTGAGATCAGTTGGGAGATCCGCGAAATACGACCGGATTGTCTCCCACAGCTCCTTTTTATTCAGCTGAATTCGTTCATTGTTATTATCCAATGGGGTCCAATTGTACAACGACCTGCTTGCCACTTACCTGGATACCCGTCGTTTTGCTGCCATACTCGGCCAAAGATTTGCACAGCTGTTCTGCCCATTCCTTGCCCGCAGTTCCTTCCTTGGCTCCATGCACCTGGATGACAAGCTTCACCGAGTCACCTTTCGTCAGGATACGCTCTGCCTGAGATTGCTTGGTCTCCCGATCGTGGTCTTCCATCTGCAGGTTCAGTCGGATCTCCTTCACTTTACGTTTATCCGGTGATTTTGCAGCCTTCTTCTTCTCTTGTTGTTTTTCCTGTTTCGCTGCTCCAGCACCCATTAATTTGCATGGCGGCGGGCTGGTCATTAGGGACATACAGATCAGATCCACCTTGTGCTGCTTCGCAAGTGCAAGTGCTTCACGCGTAGACATGATGCCGAGATCTTCACCGTTCAAGCCGGTCAGCTGCACTTCAGTCGCTTTAATCTTTTCATTTTTGATCATGGTACACCCTCCTCTACAACAAAAGCCTGTCCTGACCTATGACAGATCAAGAGCAGGCTTGGATGTTGTAACTGAATATTCATCGTATATCTGGACGTAATGGTTATACGTCGGTTTTGTGCATATTACAACGAGTTGAACGCTTCGGTCAGAACTGGAACAATTTGCGATTTGCGGGATACTACGCCTTTGAGCAGCGCTCTGCTATCCGACAATGTTACATTGTACGCTTTTTCTACAGCTTTGGTGGAAGCACCATAAGCCAATGCAACCGAATCGTTGTTCAGGATGTCGGTTACGACAAATACGAACAGGTCAAGACCTTTGCTGGAAATAATCGCTTCAATCGCTGCTTCGAGCTCAGGTTGCTTCACAAGCACATCATTCACGTCAACCGCGTTCACTTGTGCAATCTCCACTTTTGCTTGACCCATTGCGAATTCTTTTGCATCCAGGGAGATCAGTTCAGCAATCGTTTTCTGGCTCAGATCCGCACCCGCTTTCAGCATATCCAGACCATAGCTGTCTGCATCCACACCAGCAATGGCAGCCAGCTCACGTGCTGCTGCTACATCCTGCTCTGTGCACGTTGGGGATTTGAACAACAGGGAGTCGGAAATAATCGCGGACAGCATCAGACCAGCAATCGGTGCGCTGATTTCCACGCCGTTTTCTTTGTACAATTTATTCAAAATGGTTGCTGTACAACCTACAGGTTCTGCACGGAAATACAAAGGCTGGCTTGTCTCAAAGTTCGCGATCCGGTGATGGTCGATAACTTCAACAACAGTCACTTCCTCAATATCGCTAACACTTTGTTGGCGCTCATTGTGGTCAACCAGGATGACCCTGTTCACTTCGTTAGCTGCCGTTTTGATCAGACGTGGCGCTGCCACTTTGAATTGATCCAGTGCAAATTGAGTTTCGCCGTTTACTTCGCCGAGACGAACAGCTTCAACGTCCTGACCCAATTTTGTTTTCAAGTCTGCATAGGCAATGGCCGAGCAGATCGTATCCGTATCGGGATTTTTGTGACCGAAGATTAATGCTTTTTCCATATTAATAGCCCTCCGTCAATTCTGATTTAGATGAATAAAATGTAATATTTCAATCATACCCTTACTGATTATAGCGTTAATAAGGCTTAATTCCAATCCCTTTACAGCGAATTAATTACAAAATCATGTCAGGCTCTTGCCTTTATACTCCGTAAACGAATGCACAACTCTGCCGTTCCACCAGCTTCAATCCATTGTCGATATGTATACCAATCCACATTCTCAAGAAAGGAAAAGGTTAGGGCTTCAACGGGATTTAATTTATACTTTTGTTTAAAGAGATTTATTTGAATTTCGCCGTGTGGATTAAACCTCGGGACCCTGACGGGTCTCTCCTCTTTTCACAAAAAGAGTCTCTAGACTTCCATCTTCGCCGATCTCCAGCAAGTTTAATTGAGCACCATAAGCACATCCGCCATCAATGCCAATCTTGTCCCCATTCGGATCAAACCATACACCTGGCTCCTTATGCAAGTTTTTGACTGGCGTATGACCGAATACCACCGTCTCCTCAAGCGAGGTTGGTCTTGAATAGAATGGCTCCCGAATCCAAATGAAGTCACGCTCTGACTGGGTCCGCCAATCCTCCACATCCGGATTAATCCCGGCATGTACAAAGATATAACCAGGAATTTCGTATACAAGGGGAAGCTGTTCCAAAAAACGAAGATGATGCTCATAGTGTGTACGGACCCACTGTTTGGCTTCAGTATACACATCCCAGTCCAACTGCTCATCATTCAAAGAAACCTCGACATAGCTGGCCAGCGTCTGTAAACCTCCATTGCGAATCCAGTGTTTGTCATATTCCTCGACATTATGGTTCAGCGCCTTGACCATCATCGCATCATGATTTCCTTTGATCGCAATAATGTTGTACTGCTCGTGCATCTGCATAATCTGCTCCACGACCTCTTTGCTCTTCGGTCCGCGGTCGACATAATCACCTAGCAAAATCAGCTCGTCCTGCTCAGGATCGTATGCTGCCAGCCCAAGCAGAGCATTGAATTCGTCGTAACAGCCATGAATATCACTAATGACACATCTGCGAATGTGAATCTCTCCTCTCCCTGATCACGCAAGAGTATAACCGGAACCTTGCAAAGACAAGGCTCCAGCCATTTCAGAATACTAATTCCCTTTCAGTACCGATTAATCCTGCTTTATATTAAAGGCTTCCGCTATCAAGCTGAATGAACGTAAACGATCTTGGAATGAGTGAATCGCGGATGCAATAATAACTTCATCTGCTTCATAGCGTTCAGCCATTGCTGTAATTTTGTCCTTCACTTGATCCGGTGTACCGACGATAGAAAAAGAACGGCGTTGACGGATCTGTTCCATCTCCATGGCCGTAAATGGATAGTTGTTCACCGTTTCCAGGGATGGGAATGAGTTCTGCTCCAGCCCCCGGCCAAGCCGCAGGAAGAATAACTCATTACTTCGAGCCAGTTCAGCGGCTGCTTCTTCGGTCTCTGCACAGAATGCCGACACCGCAATCATGGAATGTGGTTTGTCATTCAGGATAGAAGGCTTGAAGTGTCTGCGATAATGCTTCATCGCTTCCTCTCCACCCGGCGTTCCGAAAAATTGGGCAAACGCGTAAGCGGTCCCTTGTGCTGCAGCAATTCGCGCACCTTCGGAACTGGAGCCGAGCAACCATACTTCCGGAACAGTTGGTACGGATGGCCCAGCAACTAGGGAAGCAAAACGATGATCCTCCGGCAGCTGTTCATGAAAGTATCCACCCAGATCGGCAATCTGCTGTGGGAAAAATTGCACATTCGATGACTTTCCTTCATTCAAAGCTCTGCTGGCAATCGGCATGCCACCCGGGGCTCTGCCAATGCCAAGATCGATTCGGCCAGGGTGTAGAGCTTCCAGTAAACGGAAGTTCTCAGCAACTTTATATGCACTGTAATGAGGCAGCATTACGCCGCCTGAACCTACACGAATTCGATCTGTATGTGCTGCGACATGTGCAATCATAACTTCCGGACTGGAAAATGACAGTGCTCCGCTGCCATGATGCTCCGACATCCAGAAGCGGGAGAAGCCCAGTTCATCTGCATGTTTGGCAAGAGTTACAGTCTCCTGAAGGGTATCCTGTACCGTCCGTCCCTCATTAATATGTCCATGTTCAAGTACACTAAGTTTCATCTATATTCATTCCTTTCGTCATCTGCGTTAGTGGCTCCATCTCACATTGTAACATTATTGATTACAGTTTCAAAGGATATCTGCTTCTCAGTTACACGTTCATTACACGAAGAAATGTACGATGAATAAACAAATAACGCCACCAGCTCGTGAGCCAGTGACGTTATAGTATTTCATACATATAAGAATTCAATTACGGTGCACGTTTGGGCAACAGCTTCACATACTCGTCAGACAGCTTCATCAAATTGAGCACATGCTCATAATCGGAACGGTACGGCTCCAAATCCGTGACGGGTTCATACGTTTTTAACGAGTAGGCTGTTCCATCATCAAAGCCCGCACCCGGAATAAACATAATATCATTATTCACAAAAGAACCTGTCGGCAAATAATACCGGATACCGAACGCATTATGGTCCATGTTAAGTAGATCGTGTCCAAATGCTGTGAATTTCTCTTCCTTCAAAGAAACCCCCATGAGGTTCATCACCGTTGGCAGTATATCCAATTGACCGCCAGGCTGTTCTATGACTTGACCTTTCGCCTGTTTCGGCGTGTGGATCAAGAGCGGGATATTGAAGCGGCTAACTTTACCATCATAGGGCACACCAAGATTGGTCTGAATCTGCTGAGTTATCTCATCATTTGCCGGAAGACCGAAATGGTCGCCATATATAACGAGTGTTGTGTTATCCCATAGCCCGTTTGCCTTGAGTTCATTGATCAGCTGACCTACCGCATAATCCGTATAATTGATCGCTTGCAGGTAATCATGCAGCAACGTATTGGTGATTGTGGCCGGGATGGTAATTCTCGCTCGGTCCGCAGGAACCGTAAACGGTGAGTGGCTGGATGCTGTAATGAACTGAGCATAGAACGGCTGATTAGCAGCCTGATGCGCAGCCATTTTTTCCACACCTACACGATATAATTCCTCATCCGATGGTCCAAAATCATTAAATTTATCATTCTTGAAGCTAGGCTTGTCGAAGTAACGATTGAATCCAAGCGCCGGATACATTTTGTTCCGGTTCCAGAAAGTGACGTCATTGACATGGAACGTTTCTGACTCATATCCTTCTTTGCCTAGCAGTTTTGGAAGACTTGGCAGATCACGGTCACTATACCCTGCTGACATGGGTACAACTCCAGTTGGATAGATGGATGTGTTCGACATGAACTCAGCATCCGATGTATTTCCCTGTCCGATCTGTTGGAAAAAATGAGAGAAATAATAGCTTTCTTTTGCCAGATCATTCAGAACGGGGGTTAACACCTGACCGTCGAGAGAAGCATTAATCGGGAAGTTTTGAAATGACTCCAGTTGGAGGACAATCAGGTTGCTTCCTTTAGCCTGACCATAATATTTGGTTTTGATAGCCGTGCCTTGACTAGACTTATCCTGATACGGAAACTTGCTAACCAGTTGATTAATCTTGTCGATGGTTTCGTTAATGTTGCCATTCGCAATGGCTTCATTCTCTTTGCTCGTCAGAATCGCAGATGACACCTGATAATTCAGGAAACCGAGATTTTCGGCACGAACCAGCTCATTATCAATTGTTTCCCCTTTGACAATGAAGCTGCCTGACAGCACGATGCAAAAAGCAGCTGTAAGAGCTACACCCAACTTGCCCCAATACCGTCTCCGGCTTCTGCCGAAATGGAGTCCACTGTCGCGGTAGCTGCTGTTACGAGATGAAGCACGACGACTGCGCAAGATAAACCATACGGGCAGTGCCAGTACGATATCCACAAAAAATAGGAAGTGCTCTGGTCTTACCAAAGGCCCGATACTGCCCCTCACTTGGGCGACTTGGCCCAGTTCGCTGAGTGCCGTATATGTGGGAACCGAACTGAAATGTACGTTATAGAGTGTCGCCGCGAACAATACAAGCGAGAACAACACATTAAAACCTGCGTACACTGAACGCTTCCAGGTTTTTGGCACGATCAGATCGAGGATACATACCACGGTCAGGGCCCCCAATGCGTCAGTAACGAAACCGATGCCAGACAGACCCTGGAAAAAGAAATACCGCAAAAGCGACAGCTTCAGCAGCATAAGAATGAATAACACGGCAAACAAGGTCCGTGATGAGGTCCGCTCATTTTTGGAATTAAACATGGTCGCTTTCAACCCTTATCTGAAATTTTTACGTTCCTTTTACAAAACGCATATTTCAGTATAACAGTTTTAGGGTTGCTATTCCATGAGGGGATATGGAAATGTTATGCAATCGTCGATATATCGCCGTCCTGCCTGTTCTCATTTGGGTCCTGCTTCTGAGCAAGGAGTGCCGCCTGTGCAGCAGCAATACGAGCTAGCGGTACCTGTTCTGGCAGACAGCTTACATAGTCCAGACCAATACGGTGGCAAAAAGCAATGGAAGCCGGATCGGCTGCATTCTCGCCACAGATGCCTGCTTTTAAATAAGGTTTCCGAATTCGGCCCTGAACGAGAGCCATCTCCACCAACTGCCCCACTCCGTCGATATCCAGTACCTGAAATGGATTACTGGGCAATGAGTGTTGTTGCTCAACAAAATGAAGGAAGGGCTTCTCCATATTGTGACGGCTGTAACCAAATGTCATCTGTGTCAGCTCATCAGTGCCAAACGAGAAGAAGTCCGCATGACGCGCGACAGGAGCTGCAGTCAGTGCCGCTCGAGGGACTTCAATCCGTGCTCCCACTTTGTAAAGACAGTGACGTTTCTCCTCTCCAAGCACCTGGTCCGCTACATGATCCACCAGATCTCTCATGACCTGAAGTTCATTGGCATGAGCTATCAAAGGAATCATAATCTCCGGCCGTACCCATAAACCTTGGCGGATGCCCTTCACCGCTGCACGAAAAATGGCTTCAAGCTGCATATCGTAGATTTCCGGGAAAACGGTTCCCAGTCGACAGTCCTGCTGTCCTAGCAGTGGATATTGTCCCTGCAATTCCAGCACCCTGCGGATAACACGCTCAAGCTCCTGCAGTTCGGTATTGTCCTCCTCCAATGCCTTGAGAGCCAACTGCTCTTGTCGTTCTTTTAACGTTTCAATATCAGGCAACAGCTCATGCAGCGGTGGATCAAGCAATCGAATGGTTACCGGATAACCATCCATCGCTTCGAAGAGTTGTTCAAAATCAGCCTGCTGCATCGGCAATAGACGTTCCAGTCCACGTTTGCGCTCAGCTTCACTGTCAGCCAGAATCATTTTCTGTACAAAAGGAAATCTCGAAACAGACAACAACAGTTGTTCTGTTCGACACAATCCAATGCCCTCAGCGCCTAACGCGCGGGCCTTCACGGCGTCCTTGGGATGATCCACATTCGAAAGTATTGTAAGCCCCTTCATTTCATCTGCCCATTCCAGTAGAAGCTGCAGCTCTGGTGATAAAGTTGAAGATGCTTTAAGCAATTCCGTCACATGCCAAGGCTGGATACGTAATATTGCATTCTCTTTGGTGATTACCCCTTCATCCACAAAGTCTACAGTACTCCTCAGCGTCGCCTGTGAGGTTAACCTCGCCTCACTGATTTCCACCAGATACAGGCTCCCTGAATCCACGACAAATTGGATCTCCTGTACCTCTCTCGTGTGGGATTCCAGATAACTGCAAGCATCCTGCAAAAAATCATACACTCCCGGCTCTTCACTTCGTAGTTGTTCCAATCCTTCATTCGAACGCCAGGAAGCAGCAGATGAAACGTAATCACCTGTCATGCCCCGTTCCCCGGTACCCGGATGACGAGAATATACCGTTCCGTTTCCGCTTCGATCACCACACTCGCCATTGACCATCACCTGTATAAGAACAGCTGCTCCATGAGTTTCATCGGAGAAAGGAGAAGGATTACGAAGAAGTTCTTGTTGGGAGCTGGGCCTTATGACACGTTGTGAATCAGAAACTGCACGCATCACTTCTTTTAATTGTAACTGCACATCCTGAGGGAAAGGATGACGTCCTTTCTCTTCTATTAAGCGTTTATATTCTGCGATGGCGAATTCTAGCTTCGCTTCATCGAGTATCGAGATGTCTCCCCATTTTTCTTCAAATAGGGTATACGGAATGTCGTGCACCAGTTGTCCATAATCCTGCAATAAAATCCGATAACAATTAAGGGCATACTGACGATCATTCGTTTGCCTCGCGAAACCCTCCACCGTCACATCATTCAGTCCTACATAAAGCAAAGCATGGGATGCCGTATTACGGGAACACGTTTCACTTGACCGGACGGCAAGCAGCAGCGGCGCTAAAGAATCACCGAAGAATTTGCCGGTTTGCTTCTCTAGATGCTGAATTGCGCTGCCAATCTCTTGGGCTCCTTCAGCTGAAAGATGTGCAAGACGGGTACAGAACGTGCGACAGCCTTCCCTTGTTACAATGAATCCGGCCGGAACGGGCCAACCTGCCTGGAGCAACGCCGCAAGTTCAGCCCCTTTACTACCCATCAGCCCTTTCATCTCTGCCGTACCTTCTTCCAATAGAACTACCCGTTTCGTCATTACAGCGCTCCCATCTGCCATTACATGGCTGTGCTTAAAAGGCAATTCGGTCGCTCGAATTGTCCTTTATCTAATGGTATGTCGCAATGCGGCAGTCAAGGACATTTGCTTCCTCTTTTTGTGCTTGAATTGAAGTTGTATGTTGGGCGCTCGTATATGGTAATATAAAGCTTGACTCAATCTAAATAGCTACATCCAAACGCATACATGCTTCAACCATGATCAACTACGTATATAAGGAGTGTAAATCAATGTTTACTCAAGTCGGACAAATTATGTTGTATGTAAACGATCAGGACAAGGCTCTTCAATTTTGGACAGAAAAAGCAGGTTTCCATGTCGTTAACGAAGTCAATGGGAATGGCATGCGCTGGATTGAGATTGCTCCTGTGAAGGATGCCCAAACCACCATTATCCTGCACGATAAAGAATTCGTTGCCAAAATGTCCCCTGAATTAAACCTTGGCACACCATCTCTTATGCTTTTCACAGATAACCTGGATCAACTTTACACTCACTTATCCAATAAACAAGTTACGGTTGGCGAGATTGTAACGATGCCTGGCGGAAGAGTATTCAACTTTGCAGATGACGAAAACAATTACTTTGCTGTTATGGAGAAAAACTAAATCTCCTGACTTAACTGCGGCAAAACGACACACTAAAAAGCCCGTTCATTAGTGAACAGGCTTTTTCTATATATTTTGCTCAAATCCAAACCTGCCTGCATACATCGCTGTTTTCCCATGTTGTTTCGCAGAAATTCCACGTGATTTATTGCATATTTTTTTTCAATTGGATACGCGACACCACATATTACCCGTTTCTAACGTTAAAGATTTGAGTTAAATTACATACTATAGCGTTTTAAAGGAGGCTTCGATATGTGCGGAAGATTCACGATTACAGATCCAATCGAAGAAATTATGGACAGGTACTATGCTTCTATTGCTGAGGGATTTGAGTACAAACCTAATTATAACGCTGCGCCTATGCAATTCATCCCGACAATTATCGGCAGTAAAGACGGTAATCGATTGGGGTCGCTTCGATGGGGTCTGGTTCCTAATTGGGCCAAGGATGAAAAAATAGGCAATAAGATGATAAACGCCCGTGTAGAGACACTCACAGAGAAACCAGCCTTTAAACGCCTGATCAGTTCCAAGCGTTGTATTATCCCATGCTCGGGATTTTATGAATGGAAAAAGGACGGATCCATAAAGCAACCAATGCGGATTTTAATGAAAGATGACTCCATCTTCTCGCTTGCTGGCCTATACGATACTTGGATTGATCCAGAAGGCAACAAGCTTTCAACTTGCACCATCATTACTACTGAACCTAACCGTCTTATGACTGACATCCACGATCGTATGCCAGTCATTCTCCGGCCGCAAGATGAAGCGGATTGGCTAAACAAGGAATCGGACAAGGAAAGCGTTCTGAGGCTTCTCAGCCCGTATGAGGCCGATGAAATGATAGCATACAAGGTGGATTCTGCAGTAGGTAATGTGCGAAATAATCACGAGGAATTGATCAAAGAGGTCAGTTAAGAATAAAAAGGAGCAGCAAGCTTATCGCCACTGTTCCTTTCAGGTGACCACGCCTTTAATTTGATTTTTGAGTTAATTTAGTCTTCACGTGTTGTCTAATTCAGCCCAAATACCGTAGTATATCATCGATCTTCTTCCCATGGGAGATGACACCGTAATTCATCCAGGTCATAAAATCCACCTCATATACGTGACCGCTTTTTACGGCAGGCAGCCGTTTCCACTCATCTCTTTCCAGGAGCTTCCGTTCCTCTCCGGGATAGGCAGAATTCATATTATCAAATGTGATAAAGAGGTGATCTGCTTCAAGCTGACATAGCTGCTCCAGCCCAATACCGACTCTTCGATTTTGGCTTGCCCATTGCTGTACACGGAAATGCGGAGTTAATCCTAAATCTTGATACAATACAGGACCTACGTAACCATAATGGTTCCCATAGAGTGTAATTTCCGATGTAGAAATACGCAAAAAAGCGACGGTTTTTCCACGCATATATCGTTTCAAAAGTTTCTTGGCTTCCTGCGCCTTTTCCTCATAATCACCTATGACATCCTGCACCCGGCTTACCTTTCCCAGCACATCCGCGGTGGATTTCAAAATGGAACGCCAATCCTCTCCCTGATGACCCACGTAAAATGTCGGGGCTACTTGATCAAACCGCTCCAGATTCCAGCGTTGGTATCCGTTGTTCAGCATAATAAATTCAGGTACATTCGTCTCAATAAACCCTATGTCCAGCTGAGAAACATCAAATTCAGGAACATCTTCCAACCCCAAATATTGCTGTCTTCCCCAAGAACGATGGGAAGTTTGCAGTATCGGTTTTATTCCAAGTGCCAGTACAAAATCCTCCAGATACGGTGCAAACACACGTACTTCTTGACGGTAATGACGCCGATATACCCCTGGAGAAACACCTGCATATTGCTTGAATCGGCGACCGAAATAATATTCGTTATTAAATCCGACATTCTGTGCAATTTCATGCAAGCGATCATCGGTCATCTGTAACAGCAGTTTGGAATGCTCCAATCGTACAGCATTTATATAATCAAGCGGAAGCTTGCCTGTGATCTCCTTGAATTGTCGGGTATAACTGGATCTGGTAAGCCGGATCTCTGCTGCCAGATCGTCAACCGTTATGGGCTGATCATAGTGTTCGCGAATATAACGAATCGAGCTTTGAAGCCGGGCACGGTCATCCGGCGATTCAATCTCGGGATCATTTTGCCGAAGCAGCACTCGGAACCACTCCTGAAAACGCAGTTGTATCTCCCAATGGTCCAACCAATTATGAGCAGTCTGCCCACGAGATATCTGTTCCAACGATTTCAGACAGGAACTCCATGGGCTATAATTCAGCTCAATAAGAGGCAACCGATCTAGATCTGATATAAAGGCCGTCGGCTCTTGTTGCACCACTTCATCTGTTATACTCAACTTACTGGCCTTATCTTCTTTCATCTCAGCTACCATCAGCTCAAGTCTATAATATTGCAACTCACTGGAGCCTTCAATCACAATGGTACGTCCAGCTGGAACAAACATAATCATCCCTTTTTCCAAACGAGTGTCCCTATTTTCCAAAGAATCTATTGAGCCATGCCCACCCGTCACTACGAAAAGAGCATGTGATGATGTCTTGTTATATGTCCGCCTGTTGGCGATATCGACTTGGCTATAATCTAAGTATTTCATATGTTGAAGCAAGCATAACCAGGGCTTGGGAATCCATTGCATTATTGTGGGGCACATGTTCATTTCATCTTCCTTAACTGAGAATTATTATCATTTAAAACAGTGTATACGAAAAAAGAAAGCTCTTCAACCCTACTGAAGAACTTTCTTATGGGAGTATGCTTATTGAATCATTTTTTGCAGAAGATCATCAATCTTCATTGAATTGGCTATGACGGCTCCTGATTGCCAGTGCGATCTTTCCATCATGTACACATGTTTGTTTTTAACGGCCGGAAGGGACTGCCACAACTTCCCGTCCAATACTTTGATGGCCGCCTGGTTCTCTTTGGAAGACCAATTCCCATTGGAAGGGAACACAATAATGTGGTCTGCATCCAGCTCCGGAATCGCCTCTTCTGACAGTAACTCCTGATATTCCTTCATGTTAGCTGCCAACGGATGCGGTGTTAATCCAACATCTGAATAGATAAATCCTGCAAGACGATTCTTTACGCCAAACAAAGCTAACGTCTTCTCAGTCACGTTAAGGCGTACAACGGCTACTGTCTCATTTCCAATCGCTTCTTGCAGCTTTGACTTGGCGTCTGCAATTTTGGCTTCAAATTCAGCCGCAACTTCTGCACCCTTTTCCGGTTTACCGACAACATCGGCAATGGTGGTCAAGATCTGATTGGAATCCTGCAAAATGTCCTCAGGCAAACGATACGTCGGTGCTACCTTGGAGTACATTTCATATGTCGCTGCATCCACTCCATCCACAATGATTAGATCCGGATCATATTGAAGTAACGCTTCAATACTCCCAGTCAAATCGAACCGTGGCACATCCAGATCCAGATATTCCTGCACACCCCACATCGGATTATACCACTGTACGACAGGTGTGATATCGAGAGCCTTGAGATAATCTTCCACATAGATACCAGCAATCCGCTGCGGATGCACCGGGATCGTCACATCACCAAATCCATCCTGTACGACACGCGTCTCTGCTTCTTTTTCTGTTGTTTCAGAAGTACTGCCATCCGAAACTGTGGTCTCAGATACAGGAGCCTGTTCTGCTTTTGACTCAGAATTTGCACTACAGCCCGATATAACTACAACCATAAGTAGCAGTATGATCGTCCACCCTTTAAACCCTTTATTGAACCTTACCATGATACCCTTCACCCCTATGTAATCTGTTGTTGTATTGGTGAGAATATGTTTTATGAATAATGATTATCATTCTCACTCAATGCTTAGATGAATTGTACCTTATGCTGTGCAGAACTCACAATACACATTCGAAGCTATTTTTTTATACAAACGAAAAGAATATACAACCGTCACTCCCGCTTAACACAGGGGCAATGTACTTTGTTGATAACGTTCAAGTAATTGCATAACAAATGAGTCCTGCATTTCGTCCTGTAACAGGGCCGCGCCAATCAATCCAATATCATCACTGATATATCCGGCTAGTTCAGGATCGCCTACAAGAGCAATCGTTCGTTTGAAAGCCCGTTCCCTGCATGCACGCAGCACTTCTCCTTCCACGACGTCTGTCTTCTGAGCAAACCGTTCAAATGCTTGCATCCACTCATCGGCAAATTCGGAAGCATCCCGTTGATTCAGATAGGCTTCCACATCCAGTCCTTCGAATGTTTGCTGACTAAGAATTCGCCCTCCATTCAAATCGGCCAGCAATTTATCCGCATCAAATGAGGGAGCCTGGATCTTATCCTCATTTGAAATTCCCGTTAACTTCGCGACCGTTTCCGGAATCGGTTTAGAGGAACGTACAAGTGAAGTGAAAGATGAATCTAATGACTTTCCTTTTTTGTAGTTCATTGCACCGAATTGGGTCACACTCTCCTCTGCCGGATTAATCCCTGTGCCCTCAAGATCAAATATGCAGTACATCCTATCTTGCAAGTGAGAGACTTTTAGCTCTTCAACAGTGTACGTATCCAGCATAAACGTACTCTTCATTTCACGCCGTGTCCCCTTTTTTATCTAGTCCAGTCGCGTAATTCGCGTCATTTGCTGTGTTGGTGTTATCCAGGTTCGACATACAAAGTACTGTGGCAGTTGATCTACGAATGACTCTATGAAAGGAACACTCGGCGCATAGAAGAAGGAACCTCCTGGTTTTAGCGCTCTTAAAAGTTCCATATATTTCTGAGCGTATACTTCTGGTTCGCCGTCTGCCTTGAGATGATGATGTGTGAAATGGTTGGAGAATGCCAAATGGGAAATTATTGTCCCCCACTGTTCTTGTTCAAATGAAGTTTCCATCCAGCCCATACGTCGTAAAAACGGCCGATCTTCCAATTCATCCACTTGTCTGTCCATCCCATAAGCTTCAATTTTTTTACTACGTAAATAATGGACCAAATTGGCCTGCGGAGAACAGATGTGGATCCATTGTGTATTTTTTAAACAAGTCCTCGCCGTTAGTCTGTATTAGAAATGTTTTTAACTGTTGATAATGCTTCTGGAAAAATTGCTGTAATACCTCTTCCTCTGCCCTCTCATTCTGCAAAAGAGACCAGATCCGCATAAATTGATCTTTATATAATTCTGCCAATTGCAACTTGTCTTTGCTCGTAAACTGCATAAACTGGTTCACATGGATAAAATGGCCGATTCCTTGATCTGCTAGTTTAATTGTAAAATGACTCAATAATCCATCTGCAAAAATACGTTCTAATGCTTTTGCCACTTCAGCGCGATATTCCAAAAGCCAGGACAACGTTCGTGGAGATGGCCCTAATGCAGACTTGCCTCCATTATAAAATAAACTTTTATTGTCATTAAAACGGATTTGTTGCTCCATAAAGGACTCTATCAACTTGAGGTTCAGTATCATCGCCTCCTAACGTCGTTAGAACGTGTTACCTAAAGAAACTAAATCTGATCATCCCACAATCGTGTTACCTGAACCAGTCTGACATCACGATCGAACTCAAGCTTGTAGATGTCCGGCATCGTTGTATTTGCCCAGAAGTCATAACCGTAGGACGGATCATAATAATTGAAAATCAACGTCATGATATCCCCATGGGTGCCAATCACTATTTTTTGTCCCGGATGCCTATCCAGAATTCGCTGTATAACAGCAATTGCCCGCGCCCCAGCGACTTCGCCGGATTCTCCACCTGAATAAGCAAATGCAGGATTGTTATAGAGCCTTTGTTTGGCTTCACGAAAATGTTCATGCTTCACTTCAGGACCGGACAGCTCACGCTCACGCAAATCCTCTTCCGTGACCACAATGCCTTCTGACACTTCGGCCAACCCCTGAATCGTATCCACGGCCCGTCTATACGGACTGGAATAAAACAACCGGATCTGCTCCCGATGGAGCAAACCCGCAACGCTAGCCGCGTCTCTCTTCCCTTGTTCCGTCAGACTTCGCTCGCGTTCCTGCCCTTCGATATATTCAGATTCCGCGTGCCTTACAAAATATAAAGCCGTGTTGGCTTCATTTGTCATCTGTCCGCCATTCCTTTCTTCTTTTCAATCACGATCAGGCAGGTGCTGTCAGGCAAAGGTGCAGGTTGACCCTGTTCATCCATAAATATAATTCGTTCTCCAAGCGCCTCCGTATATCCTTCCTGAAGAAAGTACCGGAATGTAATAATCTCGGCTTGCTCCCCCAGTGCTTCATGAATACAGTGCTCATATGCCGATGGGGTAAATATGCCGAATTGTTCCTGAATCTCATGGACATATGCTTCTTCACCCCATGTATAGGTGTACAGAAATTCCATCGCATCGTTGATATCCAACAGCGCCTCGTCCTCAGAGATTCGCTCAAATTCAATGCTGCGTCCCTGGAAATCCTGTGCGTACCGCTCTAGCCATCGCATCCCATCCGGTTCGAGGAAACGAATTCGACGTTTCTGTGCTTCGGGTTCAGTCATGATGCCATCCCTGATCAGAATTCGGCCCCCAGGGGACAACACGTTAAACGAACTTCTTAACGCAGCAACGACCGTGTCCCTGTTGAATCTGCGTCCGTCACGCTCAATATACGAATACAGTTCATGCAGAATGGATGAAAAAATAACCGTATCCACCGTGCCTGACTGCACGTATTGATCCAGTTGAAGAGCATCCCCCTTCAATACTTGCCAGCGATGTGCCTCCCGCTGCTTTTTGCGCTCCAACGCCTCAATGACATTCGCTGAAATATCAATGCCGATTGGTTCCATCTCAGGTCTTTCCTGCTCAATCAGATCGAGCAATATTCCACCGCCGGGACCGATATCGAGCACACGTTTGCCAACCATGTAATCCAGCAGTACTTTCTTGTAATCACCTGAGCTGTTCATGTCGGCCAGATACGTCTCTTCATTATTGAACCGATCATACGCATCCCGACGCAATCCGAATAGGTCAAATAACAGCAGCACAGCCTTTTCGTATAACGGAGACTTTTCTGCCTCAATACAGAATGCAATCAGTTTCTCCGCCGCTGGAGAAAATTTAAATGTCACAAATACCGTATCCCGCAAATCCCTGTGCCGTTCAATCCGATGTGTCAGATGGGGGTAAGTGATCGTCTGACCGGCTTCAATTTGCTCCCACGAATATTGCTCCAAATACTTTTCAATCATTCGTTTCTTGTAAATATTCAGTTTCTTGACACCTTTATAATCATAATACATCGTGTTCATTAATGGTTCGAAGCTGATATGCCTCACTACATCCAATTGTTGCTCCTGCGAAGTCGAGTTTAAGCCCACTCCTTCTTCTTCGGTTACTCTGCCTATGCCTGTGCTGTTCATCGTCAAATCATCTACAGATAGCAACATAGCTTCACTGTGTAGCGTCAAAAGGAAGATCTTAACCATCTCCTGCAACGAAAAATCATGCATCGCTGACTCCACATACCATAAGGTCCGATGAGCCAGAGGAGCGAGAATTCTCTCTATCTCAAGCCGGGCTTGAAGTTTGGCATATGCTTCATCCATCGCTTCTCCCTGAAGTATAGACGAACTCCGTAAGCGTGAAAGACGCTCCTTCACATTCCAGTCCGTATGATCCGGCTCTGTAATGATCCAACCTACGATACGCTGCACTTCAACCTGAACTTGATTCCACAACGCTCTCTCAACGCCAGCAATGATGCATTCATTTAATGCGATCAGGATGGCCTGCAATTCATCTGCGGTCAGCCACCCTTGCGGTATGAACGAGTGAAGCGGGGCATTTTCGGCAAATGGGATTTCTCCCCTGATGTACTGACCAATAAGTCCGTGTGTGGCAATAAGAGTATGAATGATCTCATGCCGAGGTGTGGGTGAACCATATGCGGTTTGCACAATTTGTGCACTACCACTTGGATCATCATTTGATAAATCACGCGAGGATTCTGATCGAGATGAATGTTCCTTCTCACGATGGCCTTGCTTGTCATGCAAATTTCCAACACTTCCATACATGTCATATAGCTGTGCTGAACCGACATTGTGCACGAACAGGTTAACCCCCTGTTTCTGCCAATTTCGCCGCTGTTTCGGTGATCCTGCCTTTGCCGTTTCCGACCAGACCAGCACATCCTCCAGAATTTCTCGCATCCAAAAAGAAACTTGAAGCTGCTCCAGCACCTGGAGTGTGCGTTCTACATAATCCAGTACCGGATTCGTGCCTTCCAGGTCAGCTATGGAATGAATGCGTTCCAGGTTAATATTCGGCTGCTCTGCCGCTGCCAGCAGCTGCAACCACGTTGGCTGCTCTTCCTCAGGGAGATGGCCTGACTTGTAAGATTGTATGGCCTTTAATGCGTTCAGCATGGATTTCTTCACCTCGTTATCCTTGTTAGTTAAGCTATATATATCAATTCAGTAGACGAATACGATCCTGCACAAGCTTGATCAACTGATTCTCTTCCACTGCAGGTAATCTCTCGTCTAAACGTGCAGCCGCGACAGGCAGAATCCAGGCATCCAACTCCTGGCGGGATATCCCGGAGATCTGGATGTAATGTTGGATATAATGTTCCAACATTACATTGCGAGCCAATTCAAATCCTTTTTGAACAGCCGGGTCCGTATCCTCCGGCAACGTGCCGCTCATTAATATTACCCAGCTTCGTGCCACATCACCCGCTGGATCACCCGACATGCCTGTCATCCAGTCTATAACCCAATATTGATCTCTCGTTTCATTTAACATGACATTATCGGGATGAAAGTCGCCATGACAAATTTGCTTTCGCTCTGGAAGAGACGACAAATAAGCAATTACCTGCGTCTTATCCTCTTCCGACAATAGAGAGGTATTTTGAATGGCCCCAGTAAGAATCTGCTTTTGTGTAGGGAATACTCCTTCATCACCCTGTTGGGCGTGAAGGCTATGATGACAGACTGCCATTTGACGCGATAGTTCTTTGATCAACACGGGCTCCTGGATCATAAGGGATAACATCGTGCTGCCTTCAATCCGTTCAAATATAATCCCTTTGCGCGCTGCATCATCCATATACAACCTTGCTTGTGGAACAGGTAAGCCCTTTTGGAATACTGCCTCGGTAATTCGAAACTCATTCTGAACAGCTTCGGTTGGAAAATCCGCATGATATAATTTCATAATCTGATTGGATGGGTACGCATAGATCTCAGCCGTTCTTCCTTGCCCAATTCGTCTCATTCTTCACTCTCCCTGATATGAGTAGATTGCCTATTGCAGTACGATCCCTGTTGAAACGCCACCAGTTCAGCACTGTTTATCGCTGTTGATGTTCACCCACGGCTGCCATTAATTCATTCATGATTCGTTGTCTACCGAGCGGAGTCCAACTCATTACAAACCAATTGGGAATGCGCTTAACTTTTCCATTCTTCACCGCCAGAATCTGGGGCCATGCTGCCGTTCTGGTCAACTCGTCATACATTTTATCACTACCAGCGAGAATATGATGATGATGAATGAACAGATGCTCTGTCTCCAATACAGGCATAGCTTCCGGCTGCAGCTCCATTCGCCACAGTTCTGCCGGTGCCTGATTGCCCGGACGCAGACCTAGCTCACCGTATATCAATTCATTGAGCGGATGATTCACCCTGCCCTGAACGCCAATCGTCCGGTGACTCACTTGCATGATGGTGATCCGTTCAAGGCCCAGCATCCGGCGCAATGTCTGGCCCGTTGTCTCAATCTGCACATCCAGACGTGTCAGCATTTCCGATGCCTCGCGTTCCCGGTTCACCAACTCGGCAATTTTCTCAAAGTTTCCTTTCCAGTCCCACACAGAGAAATCCAGAAATACAGGCGCAGCCGTTTGTTTGAACTGCTCTCTGAACTCCGTATGATAATGATCGGCGATGATCATGTCCGGATTGGACTGCTTCAATTCCTGCAGTTGTCTGTGCAATTGTTCCGCATACTGCTCATTGCTCTGACCTGGATACTGGAATAAATCCACCACACAGACCGGCTCGATTCCAACTGATTTTAGATGGTCGTCGAAACCGAGCGAGGATGCTACAGCCACCTTTAACTTGCCCCGCTTCATATATAATGTAGGCGATACGCCCACCATGCGCTGAAACATGCGACTAAAGTAAAATTCACTTCGAAAACCAACCGCAGCTGCGACTTCTTTAACTCGACTATTCTTCGTATTCAGCATCTGCTTGGCCCGGGTCATGCGTACATTGCTCAGGTACTCGACTGGCGGCAAACCTGTTTCACTTCGGAACAAACGTGAATAAGCAACCGGCGGCATGCCACCTGCTGCTTCAGCCAGCTGTTCAATGCTTACTTTGTCCGTGTAGTGCTGCTCCATATAAAGGATGCTCCGTTCAACCCGTTCATCCATTACGGTACTCTGCTGTTCCGGTTCATTTTTCATAATATTCTGGATCAATTGCTCTAACTGAATTTTCAGATTCAATGAATCCCGATTTCGTTTCTGCCCACTCTGGTGATACAACTGCACAATCTGTTGGAGGATTTGTTGAGGATGATGCACGGTAATATGGCCTGGCGAGAGTGCACCGGATAAGGACAAGGAAGGCAATGCTTCATATCTACCTCTGGTCTTGGTTAGCCTGATCGGTTCAAACCATACTCCATAATATTCGAACGTACTACCTTGTTCCGGGAACTCCACAATCATGCCAGGTACAAGCAAATATAACTGGAGAGGACGAACCTTCTGGAGCGCACCATCCAGTACAACAACCCCTTCGCCCTCTGTAATAAAGCATAATATGTATACAGGAACCCGAACATGTTTGGCTTGTCGGGTCATGGGAAACTTTCTTTTACGTACTGAAGATAAAAGATAGATTAGATTGGCTTCGTTCACATATGATGACATCAAAAAATGCACCAGCCTTTCTTGCATTCTGAATCCTTTTCTTCATTATATCCCTCTGCGTCGTAACAGCAAATACATCATATATGGAGCCCCGATAATCGCCGTAATTAATCCGGCTGGAATCTCATACGGAGTGAACCATATCCGTCCGGCGAGATC
Organism: Paenibacillus sp. BIC5C1; assembly: GCF_032399705.1. Taxonomy (NCBI): domain Bacteria; kingdom Bacillati; phylum Bacillota; class Bacilli; order Caryophanales; family Paenibacillaceae; genus Paenibacillus; species Paenibacillus sp. BIC5C1. The sequence continues at coordinate 2,735,381 of NZ_CP135922.1, read as the reverse complement.
TGCGAGCATGACGATTAGTCCTCCAAGCAACGCCGCAATCGGCAAGCGAACCAGACTCCGACTGCCTGCCAGATGTTTTGCCATGTGAGGGGCCATTAAGCCAACAAAACCAATCGTTCCTGCCATAGACACCGCGGACCCGGCGAACCCCACGCTCATCAGAAGGAACAACACCCGCATGGTCTCTACCCGCAGACCCAACCCAGCGGCCGACAGGACATCCAGCAGAAACATATCCAGCCATCTGGACATCCATATTAATAGAAGAAACAGGGTCAGCATCCACGGCAATAAAGGCCAAAAGTGTTCCCACGTTCGTCCGTATAGACTGCCTGCCATCCACACGGAAGCCTGGGAGACCCGGAATATTTTGCCCACCGTCAGCAAATATGTGATTAACGCACCTGCCATTGCAGATATGCCCACACCAATCAGCAGCATACGAACCGTGGAACTCGTCTCTCCTTTTCTCCATGACAATCCATAGATTACCGCGGCCGCGAGAAAGGCTCCAATGAATGCAATCCACGGCATATGCCGCATTGGAAAAGTAGGAACCAGCACCATAACGGCAACCACCGCCGCAGCCGCACCCGAATTCAGCCCAATCACGCCAGGTGATGCCAGAGGATTCCTCGTAATGACCTGTAGGATTGTACCCGCTAATGCCAGACCGCACCCAACCAAAAAACCGGTCAGTACCCGGGGCAGCCTCAACTGATGAATGGTAAAGTAATATTCCTGATCTCCCCTTCCCATCAGACTGCGCAATACTTCTCCCGGAGGGATGGAGCGATCTCCCAACATCACATTAAGCACAAGCGCCCCTACATTTAACAGTAAAAGAATCAAAATAATGGCGAATGCGCGTCTCTTTATAATAGAAGAAATCATATCGACCTCTCCTTTCTTTGAGCCAGATAGATGAGGAAAGGAGCACCGAAGAAGGCTGTAACTACCCCAACAGGAATTTCCTGCCCCGGCAATACAAATCTCGCCCCAATATCTGCTGTGAGCAGCAGTAGTGCCCCTAGAACAGCAGAGTATGGAACTACCCAGCGATAATCACTGCCTGTTATCAATCTTGCAATATGCGGAACGGCCAACCCGATAAACCCGATGGGTCCGGCAAGTGCCACGGCACTGCCAGCCAGCAGAACAATCGCTATAATACAGATGATCCTAATCCTCTTCATGCGCTGTCCTAATCCTTGAGCCACTTCATCTCCTAAGCCAAAAATGTTCAATTGACTACTTAATGCAAAAGCACAGATGGTGCCAATGATCAGATAGGGCAGAATTTGAATAAACAGATCGAGATCCCTGCCTGTTAATGAACCCGCCAACCAGAAGCGCATCGTATCCAGGGACTGCTCATTCAGAATGAGAATGCCTTGTGTCAATGAAGCAAATAATAAATTTAATGTAGAGCCTGCCAGAACTAGTTTGACTGAAGATAAGGGCTGTCTGCCCGTGGAACTGAGAAGGAACACGAGCATGCCTGCTACCGCCGCCCCCAACAGCGCAGACCATGCAAATAATTGTAGAGACGTCGTTCCCAACCAAAAGGAAGCAAGCACCGCGGTAAGTGCCGCGCCATAGTTAATACCGAACAGTTCAGGACCTGCTAGGGCATTGCGGCTAATCGCCTGCATCAGGCACCCGGCCACAGCCAGTGAGCTGCCAACCACTGCGGCAATAACCGCTCTTGGCAGCCTGACGGTTTGAATGATCAGGTGTTCACGCGATCCGTCAAAGGCATAGAACGTATCCACAACGGAACGCAATGGAATCTGTACGATGCCATACATGATGCTGAATAGAAACGCGAGAAGTGTCAACACAATAATGGTTGCTAAACCAGTGATTTTAAACCTGATGTTTGTGTTCATTTTTACGCCTCCGACCTGCATGCTGCTTGATTTATGTACTTCAATATGTTGTATAAATCAGTTGAAAAAACGGACTGTAAAAATTTTTCCTTCTATTATATAGGAACAAATATAGAGCACGAATATAACGTGGCATTAGCCCTGTGCAGAAAAATCAGAAAAATTGGATCGTCACATTCGACGACCCAATTTTACAGTTTAGCTATGACCACTTGGAAGCATAATTGCAAATGATAAAGTGCTGATTTCCCAATCCTTGTCTCTGGAAAAGGTACAGCATGTTTTGCATTTAGTTGGCTACATAGGTGTTCAAGTCATCCACGACCTTGTTTACAGCCTGAATGCCCAAGCCACTCATCCAGTACTCCCAGTCAACCGGGTGAACAGCTTGGTTTTGGACTCCTTTCAACGTCGCCCACAATTTACTTTTCTCCAGCTTGGCGAACGCATCCGGTTCACGGTTAAACCAGAAGATTACGTCCCCATCGAGATCAGCAATCTGTTCTTCCGTAATGTCCTTGGAGAAGCCTGCATCCTGCTGTGCTGCGGGACGAACAATTCCGGCATCTTCCATAATCGTACCTGCAAAGGTTTCTTTCAGATAGACCTGAATTTTGTCTTCGCGGGGACGGAACAGCGATACTTCCTTGGCATCCTTGCCTGCAAGCGTGGATTTCAATTCCTCAATGCGCTGCTGATATGTATCCAACAGCTTCTTGCCTTCTTCCAGCTTGTTTACAGCATCGGCATGAAGCTGCAGATTTTCTTTCCAGGTTACCCCGAGTGTTTCTACAAACACCGTAGGCGCGATTTGTTTTAACTGATCATGGATGGCATCATGTGTATCTTTATTACCAATGATCAAATCTGGCTTCAGTGCATCGATGGCCTCCAGGCTTGGTTCATTCACCGAACCGATATTCTCAATGCCTTCTGTGCCTTTCAGATAAGCCGGGTAAGGATCGCCTTCTGCCAGGATGGAAGGTGCACCTACAGGTGTAATGCCCATTTCCAACAGATTATCCAGTGCCCCAATGTCCAGCACTACAATTCGACTCGCATTTGCCGGAACCTGAACCTCACCATATGCATCTTTGACGGTACGTGTATCTCCAGTATTGGCTACGGTTTCTTCCTGTTTTGGTTCCGTTGGTGCTGTTTCCGCTGCTGAACCACTCGCGGCACCCGATCCCGAATTCCCACAACCCGCGAGCACCAGCATCAGTACCGCCAGCATAACAAAATGTACCCATGGTTTCATTCCAATCCTCTTTCTCTCTACTTGCATTCCATCCAACCCCCTGATCCTATTTAATAACCTAATCAATAATGATTATCATTATTAAAACAATATCCCACAATTCCAGTTTCTGTCCATGCAATATTCTTGTGATCTCATATACTATTTTTTAATTCATCCTCATTCGACCCATATTTATCCATAATCTGGTGCGCCAGTGGATTCGTAACTTGATGAATGCGCAATTCATCATCTGGAAACAAGCGACGCTTCGTCAATTGCTCTACTCCGATTTCAGAGTCAAACAAGGAATACTGTTCGTAACGTTCATGAAATTCAGGGAAACGCTGTTGATAGTCGGTAATGATTTTACGTACTTGGTTCCAGAAGGTCTGCTCTCTGATCTGGTAATACTCCTGCATGAACAAAGCCAGCTCCCCAAGATTGATAAAGAAAAAGGCATCATGGATGAAATCCCGCACTTCTGCGGGTGCGTCCGTCTCCAGGAATGAATTTCGGTTCACACGACGATGATATTCCGGCACCTCAACAAGCGCTGGACAGAGCTTGGGATCGGCAAGTACCTCTCTTGTAAATCGAATTCCGTCGTGAAAATCCTTCAGGGCAATGCGCGAGGGCCGGCCTTCCCGGTGAATCAGCAGCATATTCTGTGCATGAGACTCCAGCGCTATCCCATGAGAGAATAACCAGTGAATGAGTGGTCGTACCGAAGTCAGCAGCAGCTCGGACAACCATTCATCAGCACCCAGCTTTTTTACCCAAGGATCAATCACCGGCCGCCCTTCATAGTCCAGTGTAGCCAATGCATTAAACGGAATCGCTGATTCACCTGGTTCCAGCCGGGAATGTACACTTTCCCTCCAAATGCAGGAGAGCACACCATACGAGAGGTGCTTCAAAGCCTCCGGTATCTGAGGATTGTCGTATGTAACACCAGCAATCTCTCCCAAAAGAATGACTCGTAGCTCATCCCTCAAGTAGGGATCTTGCTTGCTAATTCCCTGCAGCCAGTCGGTAATGCGAGGTGCATTCTCCACCGTATGTGGGGCGATCACCCTGCCTGTAGACGTATTGATCATACTGAGCGACAGCTTCAAGTACGGTGAATTGGGACGTGATCGGTTAGCTAGCGTACGGATCGACTGTTGAGCCGTATAGCGGTCTTCGCTACTGCCAAACGGTACGATGCTTCCGTTACGAATGTCCTCTGCAAGAACAGAACTGATCGTTGTTCGCCATTGCCACGGATGGACTGGCATCAGCACATATTCGGCCGGATCAGCACCCATTTCCTGTAGTGCCGTGAGGAAGCGTTCCAACACTTGTTCGCCAAGTTGATCCTTTAGCCACTCCCTTGTAGTTGGTCCATATTCATTCGCGCCATGACTTATCCGTGCCTTTTGCTTATGAATTCCGATCCATATCGGTTTAATGCATCTGCCGAACTCGGGTCCATATTCAAGCTGATCTTCGATTCGGAAGCCGATACGGGATTTATAACTTGGATGGTACGGATGACCCTCGATAATTCCACTTTCCCAGTCTTCATCGGGAAGAGCATGTAAATCGGTCTGCCGCTCAGCTCGTACATATCGCGCCAGTGTATCATTGATCAGCGTCTGCTCCAGTTCTTTAACAAAATGCAGCAGCTTCCCTTCATCCGCGCTTATCGCTGGTCCGACTTCCAGCAAAAATAGAGAAATCGACTCCGCTTCTTGACCAACTGTAGTTCCAGGCTGAATACGTTGTTGTCTTCGAACCCCATTGCTTTCTTCCAAAGCTGGAATCTCATCCACACAGACACGTCTTGTCATCGGTTCATGGTTCAGCCGTAAACGACCAAAGGTGAGATGCCTTGTTCCCTTGCATGCGTAGATAACCCGTTCGCCGTTCAAACCAAGACCTTCCATTTCCCAAACGTTGAACCCCTGCTCCTCCCGTGAGCTATATGCAATAACACCTTCGTACATCAAGGATTCAACCAACTGCCTGAATATGCGTCTGCGTGCATCGGTATAGTGCTGTGAATTAAGGGCTGCGGTGTAAAGCTCTCTTTGCTGCTCTTGCCAATGCTCCTTCTCCACTGCAAGTCTAGAACTTGCAGCACCATTTCCTGAGTGGCTAGATGATTCCTCCATGCAAAAAGGTTGCCAAAACGGATCCTCGTTATGACTCTGATATTCAGTAATTCTCGTATTTTCCATGCGCGTGCACTCCTCCCCTCCTGATTAATTCTGTCGCACTGGCCTGTAGACATGCAGTGGATTACTTACCCGATGAACACAATCCCCCGGCCCTTCATGAATTCTCCGTCTGGTCAGTTGTTCCACTTCAATCTCGGGTGCAAAAACGTCAAACTGTTCAAATCGAGCCTGTAACTCCGGGAACCGCTCCTGGTAATTCAAAATGACTTCGGCAGCCATGCGCCACCATTGCTTTTCGCTCAGGCCAAAATGCTTCTCCAGGAAAAATGCGACTTCGGTCAGATTGATAAAAAGCAACGCGTCCAACATAAAGTCCTTCACCTCGGAAGGATCCTCCTTCTCCACAAATGAGTTACGATTCACCCGCTGATGATTGGCAGGCGGATATTCAATATCCGGGTATCCAAAAGGGTGAGGAATGGATGGACAGTAACGGACACCGTCATGGAAATCCTTAAGCGCAATCCGGCTGGGCCATCCCTGATTCAGCACGATGATCATATTCTGCGCATGTGATTCCAGCGCAGCTCCATGTGCGTACAGCAGATGTATCAGCGGTACTACCGCAACATTCACCAATTGCCGGGCCCAGCGATCCAGGCCATATTTGTCTATCCACGGTTTAATGACGGGCGTGCCCTGCTGGTCGAGATGACACAAAGCATTGAATGGCAAAGCATCTTCTCCTGCCATCAAGCGTGGATGCAGACTTTCACGCCAGATCGCTCCAAGTGATCCGTATATTTTTTGCTCCAGCATATTAGGCAGCTTCTGGTGGCGGTACGATACCCCTGCAATCTCCTTCAGCACGATCAGCCCAAGCTCATCCCCCAAAAATGAATCTTCTGCCGCCACACGACCAAGCCAGTCCGAAATACGAGCCGCATTCATAATCGTATGCTGTGCCAGAATTCGTCCAGATGACGTATTCACCATATTCAGCGGCAGTTTGACATACGGTTTATCTCGATGACTCACATTCGTCAATGTGCGAATGGATTGTTGAGGACGGTAGGTGTCACCTGCTTGACCCAGATACACCATTTCCCCTGTTCGGAGCTGCTCCGCACAGGCCACCGATATTATTCGCTCCCACTGCCAGGGGTGCACAGGCACAAACACATATTGATCAGCAATTGCTTCCCTATCCCCATACGTATTCTCATTCCCCCCGGCAACGACATTGGCATTGAAGCTGGAGACCGATTTCAACTTCTCACTCGATATAGCTTCCTGCAAAATCAACTTGAACGCCTGCAATTCCTCTCCCAGCTCGTTATGGATAAACGCAGCATACGTGTCCAGCGAGGACGAAATGGCTATTTGGGCTGCATCCAGTTTAATCGCAATCCAGACCAGCTTGAATTCGGGTCCGAACTCCGGTCCATAGGCTTCATTGTCAGAAAGCGTAAAACCAACTCTGGATTTGTAACAAGGATGATACGGATGCCCTTCAATCAGGGCGGATTCCCACTCGTCATATGCAGATATCCGAGGTTCCGGCTGATTAGAACGCCATCGCACGGACAGTGTGTCCTTCAGATGGGTTTGCTGAAGCTCATCCATGAATTGGGCCAGCTGAGCTTCGGATGTGGGAATATGCGCAGCCATTTCCAGCAGGAAACGGGGAATGGAATCCGCTTCCACTCGTTCTTCCGTTGTTATTCGCATGATTGGTTTATCTGACAATCGAATGCGGCCAAAGCTCTCTTTTCGTACAGCCCAAAAGGTGTACTCCACCTGCTCTCCTGCCTCCGTCTCCCCTCGCAGTGTATACTCTGCCTCCACATGAGGCCCGATCACCGGTTCACTCCATATTTGCTCATACAGAAACGACTCCACCAATTGCCTGAAAATACGTCGCCGCACTCGTATCCACTCTTCGGACCTGACCAACGCTGCTGTTAGACCGTTCATATGACACCTCCCATGATTGCACTGCCTTCAACCGTTTATGTGTTACTGCAAATAAATATGCTGCGGGTGTGGGTGACTCAAAAAGTCATGATGCGAGATCGCCCAGCCATAAGCGCCCGCATATTGGAACAGCAAAATATCTCCTGCCCGAACCCTGTCTGACGTAATATCACTTGCCAAAATATCTTTCGGAGTACATAGCTGGCCTGCCACAGTAAAAGCGGCTTCTTTCACCTCAGGTCTGTCATACGGATGCGTCCAGTTCTCCACCTCAATCACCTCAAATGGATGACTGTGCTGCCAAGAAACGGGCAGGCGGAAATGATGCGTACCGCCGCGAACGATGACATAGGTTTTGCCGTGGTTGGCTTTAACGTCAAGAACCTCTGTTGCATAATACCCACTCGATGCCGTGAGGTAACGCCCACATTCGAACAACAAAGTCGTTTCCGAAGGCAGTTCCTGTTGCAGCACCGGTGCGATACCATTCACAAATGTGTTCCAGTCGAACTGTTGCTCCAGATCGGCATAGTTCACACCGATTCCACCCCCGGCATTCAAATAGCGCAATGTTAATCCATATTGCCTCGCCCAATCCCGCGCGATCATGCAATAATACTCAACCAGTTTTACATGCTGCTCCGCATCCAGATTGTTGGAGAGGGAGTGAAAATGAAACCCTTCGACCTGAATATGTGGCAGATTCCTTAGCTGGTCCATGACTTGTGGCAGCACAACCTCGTCGATCCCGAACTGGGTCGGACGACCGCCCATTGCCAATGTCGCCTGCGGCAGTGGACCTTTCAGGTTAATCCGCAGCAATACGGATACCCGAACGTCATTTTGACTCGCAATCTCGTTCAGCTTGTTCAGCTCGTGTATACTCTCCACATGAATAAGCTGCACGTTATGCTCTATCGCTCCCCGCAGCTCGGCTTCCGTCTTGCCAGGTCCACCAAACAGAATCGGAATATCCGCAGAGACTTGTCTCACCTTCATGATCTCGCCCAAAGATGCCACTTCGAAACCATGCACTACAGGGGCCAGCGCTTGAAGCACCGCTTCTTCCGAATTGGCTTTGATGGCATAGAACAGCTGACTGGATTCCGGCATGGATTGTACACGTTGATGCACATGAGCGACGAGGGCTGTTACATCCCGAATGTAGGCACATACCGGTTCGGTCTGTTGTTCTTTCAGTGCCAATAAATGCTCACGGACTCTTGCAACCTGAGGCATACGCCCTGTATTCAGCTCTATAGCCATAAACGTGTGCCCTTTCCTTGTTCAACCGCTCTTGCGTACATCTCTGCCGCACTGGAAATATCCTCAATCGCCATCCCCATCGGGTTCAGCACAATAATCTCATCCTCATGTTCGCGCCCTGGCTTTTCCCCAATCAGGATCTCACCTAGTTCAGCGTGAAGCTGCTCTCGGGAAAACTTACCTTCAAGCACCAGCTGATTAATAATCTTTTTCTCGCGGTTGGATTGATCCCAATCGTCCACGACCACTTTGTCTGCCTGCGTAAATACATCCTTGTGCAAATCCATAATCGAGATGTTGCTGACAAATGTACCTTTGGCAATCCATTCATACGGAATATGCGGCGATGAGGCCACCGTAGCTGTTACGAGTACTTCCGCTTGTCGTACCGCTTGTTCTGACGAATCTTCCACCAGCACTTCAACCTGATCAAAGCGCGAACCAATTTCATTGGCGAGCTGCCGTGCCGTATCGGCATTCAGATCATACAGATGGATAGTTCGAATGGAGTCAAATTGTTCAAGCAGCGAGGTGATCTGCATTCTGGCGATCACCCCGCAGCCGATCACGCTCACCGTACGAAATCCTTTTCTCGCTAAATACTTTGCCCCGATAGCTGTAACTGCAGCTGTGCGCATCCCGCTGATGACGCTACCTTCCATTACCGCCACCGGATAATTGCTTTCCGGATCATTGAGGATAATAAGAGCGCTTGCACGTTCCTTATGACGCTTGGCCGGGTTATCATGTTTGCTCCCGATCCACTTGAGACCACTGATTGCAACATCGCCACCCACATACGCAGGCATCGCAATAATGCGATCGGCAATATGGCCGCTCTCCTCGTTAACCCGCAGATAAGGCTTCAACGGCTGCACGATATCCCGCTTGGCATGAAGCTCCAGTGCACGGGTTACTGCTTTGACATATGGCTCTGAATACAGCCCTCCCAGGTCTATAATATCCTGTTTACTCATATACAAAAGGCTATGATCCTGAACGGTACTCATATCTGATCTCTCCTCCGAGATAAATTTTTATATACTCTTGATCGCTTGGCTTGGCGGTAATTGATTAACCCATTGCTCGTCATACACACTGTCCAGATAACGTTCTCCACGGTCTGCGAAAACAGTAACCACCTTGGCTGAAGGCCGCAAGGTTGGAACCAGTTTTTCCAGTGCAGCAACCAGTGATCCGGACGAACCCCCTGCAAAAATACCTTCCCGTTCCAGCAGCTTCTGGCAGCCCAGTACGGATTCCCGATCATCCACATGAATAACTTGGTCAATCTCGTTTGGGCTAAATAATTCAGGGACCCGGTTGGCGCCAATACCCGGCAATTCACGCTGACGGGAAGGTGTGCCAAAAATAATCGAACCGACTGCATCAACGGCTACGATCCGCGCATGCGGATTTGCCTCTTTCACGCGGCGGGATATGCCCAGAATGCTTCCAGTCGTACTCACTGCACACACCAGTACGTCGATCTGTCCATCCATTTGCTCCACAATCTCCTGACCTGCACCATGATAGTGAGCTTGCCAGTTCAACGGGTTGGCATACTGGTTGATCCAGTAACCTGCCGGGTCTTGACTGGCTAATTCCTTGACCCTGCGAATGCGGGATTGCAAATAACTTCCGTGTTCGTCCGGTTCAGTCACCATGTCAACCTGCGCCCCGAGGTAGGTTATCATTCTCAGGTTGGTCGATGTGATTTTCGGATCAACCACACAGGTGAATTTCAGTCCATATCGTTTGGCGGTTAATGCAAGACCAATTCCCAGATTTCCTGAAGTGCTCTCGATGAGATGCGTATCAGGTTTGATCGTTCCGTCCCGCAGTCCCTGCTCGATAATGTACCGTGCAGGTCGGTCTTTCATACTGCCGCCGGGGTTCATCATTTCCAGCTTGGCATACACCGACGCTCCTGAAGATCCAAACAGGCAATTCAAGCGAACCAGTGGTGTTTGACCGATGCAATCGATAATGGAATCCGCAACTTTATTCGAGCGATCCTTGATTTGCAGCGTACTTTGTTCCATGTGTTTACACCAGCTTTCTGGGCATATTGTTGTCCAAAATCGCTTTATTGATAATGATTATCATTTTCAAAATTGGACACAGGGCCTATTATGCATATCCTTTTTTTTCCTGTCAACACTAAAATTTTTGGAAAGTTTTTGAAAAAAATAAGATTGACATTGAGAATCATTCTTGATAATCTGATCAGCAATTGGTTTCAAATTGCCAAAATCAAGGTGGTGAAGTGGACACATGATGTCTCAAATGGCATGGAAACAGAGCGTCCGTATTTTGTGGGGTGGACGCTTTCTTTCCAGTGCCGGGCTGACTGGAATCAGCCCTTTTATACCGTACTACATGGAGCATCTGAACGCGGGAACGCCGGAAGAAGTGCTGATGTGGACAGGTCTGTCCGTCTCTGCGCCTGCTTTGTCCTACGCACTTCTAACCCCTTTTTGGGGTAAGATCGGAGATCGTTGGAGTCGAAAATGGATGGTTGTCAGAGCGCTGGTCGGACTGGCCCTTAGCATGTTTCTGATGGGCATTGCCCAGACGCCTTTTCAATTCTTTTTGTTCCGTCTCTGCCAGGGGGCTTTCGGTGGCATATCCGATGCGAGCAGTGCGTTTGTGGGAACCCATGCCCCTGACCAAAAGCAGGGTTCTGCGCTTGGACAGTTGGAGCGGGCATCGGCAGCAGGCCTGCTCGTTGGACCACTGCTAGGGAGCATATGTGTAAACACGTGGGGAAGTCGTCCGCTATTGTTTATTACGGCCTCGTTGACATTGAGCTTTGCTGTGCTTGCTGCACTCGTATTAAGGGGGGCGACAACGCATCGGACTCGTACGGTCAAGAACGATACTCAAGTATCTCCTGTGGAACAGCACCCGCCTTCGGTCACTATGTTAAGCAACCACAAAAACAGGAACAAGAGTGGAATTATCCATGCCTTCGTTTCGCTGATTACACATCCTATTGCCCGAAGACTCGTTATCGCAGGCATCATCTTCAAGCTCGCAGATTTTGCAACGTTTACGATGTTTACTCCGTTTATTCGTGAAATCATCCCTTCCTCAGGTGCAGCTGCGCTTACCGTCGGGGTTCTGCTCGCGATGTCTTCGGTTGGTGAATTGGTTGGCGCATCGTGGTGGGGTAAGCGAAACGATCGGTACTTATCCGAACGCAATCTCCGGCTGGCTGGTTTGTTATGCGGCTTGTGCCTGCTTGCACATACACTTCCACTCGGGGTGGCCTGGCTGCTGGTTGTACGTTTTCTGCAAGGATTCTTCTACAGCGCCCTATTGCAGACGGTCATGCTCAACGTGCTGAAATCCTCCACCGATCAGGATCGGGGCGTGCGCATCGGAGCTACCAACAGCATGTTAATGGCTGGTCAGATTGCCGGTCCATCCATTGGGGTTCTAATCGGAGGTATCTGGGGAATTCCAGCTGTATTTCTCGTCATGGGGACAGTCATGCTCGTCGCTTCGCTTGCTGTACGCCGCCCAGCGGTTCATGAGCCGAAAGCTCCCGTACAATTGCCCCTCCAATAATTTGTGAAAGGATGATAATCAATCATGACCAAGGATAACGTCACTATCGATCCATTCCAGCAGACTGTTCATCCCTCTTTAGTATCGCCGAGCGGAATTGCCCGTCAGGAGATGCTAAGCCGTATATTGAACACCTATCTTCGAGAAACCGAACAGCATGATCCTTATGTTCGAATTGCCACGCGGCCTGATATTTCGCTGGTTATTGAGCTTCCGCGTACAGATCAGAGGATATATGGACATCTGCTTCATCGTTCCGCCGCTGGACATCATGTTTATAGCAACAAGTTTCACATTGCAGAATCAGAAGAGGCACAGCCCGATGGTTGGAGAGAGGTATCTTTTGAACAAATAACGACACTGTTACTCGATGAAATATCATCCGTAGAACCCCATCCTGATGACCGAATGTTGAAACGAGCAGAGCTGGAGCAGATGGTTTACAACAGTTTGGAGCATATGACCTCCTATCTGGAGCATGCGAAGAATACACCATTTCCTGTAACATTGGATTTTCGATATCTGGAACAGGCACTGCTATGTGGTCATCCATTTCATCCAACGCCGAAAAGTCTGGAGGGCTTCAGTTCTTCGGATTCGCATGCCTATTCGCCAGAATATGGCGTTAGCTTTCCTCTCAGTTGTTTTGCCGCAGCACCTGAACTTGTGTTCGAGGATTGGCTGGATACCGCGGATTATGGCAGCGAAGCACCCTGGGTTCCTGCGGAAATGGCCGAGGCCGCTTGTAAGCACCTCCCTTTGAACAACAAAAATTATGTTCTCCTCCCTTGTCATCCTTGGCAGGCTGCCTATTTGCGGACACTTGAACCTGTAAAGTCCTTATTACAACAAGGCACTTTGATTGATCTGGGCTCTACCGGACCCTACGTATACCCAACCTCATCGGTGCGCACGGTCTGGAATCCAAAGGAAAGTTGTTTCTATAAGCTGTCTCTTCATATTCGAATTACAAACTTTATTCGCGAGAACAATGAAGAGCAGTTGCTGCGCACGCTGGATGCATCCAGGATTGTACAGCAGATTCAGGATCGCTGGACATCAGAGAAATTTCAAATTTTGCTGGAAAAAGGTTATCGTAGCTTGAAGGTACCGGAGATGCCTTCGTCCACTCAAGATGCGCTGATCTCGGGATTCTCCATGATCCTGCGTGAAGCACCGGAGTCTTGCAGCTCTGCTACAGGGGCGCCTTATGTCGTGGCCTCACTTATGGAGGTGCTTCCCGGAGAAACTGAACCATTGTTGTTCCAAGCTGTTCGGGAAAGTCTTCAATCATCTTCTTCGCCGGACTGTGTACTTGATGTAAGGGTGCAGACAGACTGGTATGAATGGCTTCGCCAATATCTGGAGTTGTCCATGGTTCCACTTGTGGAACTGTATGCCGAGACAGGCATTAGTCTGGAAGCTCATGTACAGAATTCCATGTTGCGTCTTGAAGATGGAATGCCTGTCGCTTTTGTGGTTAGGGATCTGGAGGGCATCAGTGTCAATCGAGGCTTAGCGGAACAGCAAGGTTGGATCGATCAGGTAGTCAATGCCAACAGTCCTGTCTTGTATACCGAAGAAGAATCACGTCATCGTTTGAAATATTATTTCTTCGTCAATCATCTAAGTCATTTGGTGCAGCGTCTGGCATACTATACGGGTCAACTGGAGCAGCCATACTGGAAGGTGGTGAGAAATACGTTGGAGGAGCTTCGAAAAAAGACAACCGAATCTTCGCACATCAACGACGTCATTCGTGATCTGTTGACCACCGAGACCTTGCCGGCCAAAGCCAATCTTCTCAGTCGGTTCCATCAGCGTGGTGAAACGCCGTTATACGTCAATATTCCCAATCCAATGAGGTAAGGAGATTACTCTTATTTGCTCCCGTTCATTCAGGTGTTCATTCAGCATCAATACACCCAACCTCCAATATTGCATACTAAAAAACGGCCCTGGAGAACAACACAACGTGTTCTTCCAGGAGCCGTTTCTTTCTTTCAAATCATTTTCCGATTCATTTCTTATCTTATTTCAAACGATTCTATTCGAACTCATCGCCTCTTACCTTGGCGAACACCATCATATCCACGAGTGTACCTGTACTGTCACGCCGCATCTTGCGCAGTACACCTTCAAGCGTATAGCCAGCGCGCTCAGCCACTTTGGCACTTCGCACATTGCGGGCATCACATCGAATTTCCAGTCGATTGGCCTCCAGATAGGTTATTGCGAACTGCTCAATACCTCTGACCGCTTCTGTCACGAGACCCTCACCAGCACGCGAAGTTCTGATCCAATAACCGATCTCGAAACAGCGTGCATTCCAGTCGATTCGATGCAGTCCGCTGCTGCCTACGAAATCATCCGTAAATCTGTCACGTAAATGAAGCATCATGTCGGTACGCTCTAGAAATTGCAGCCTGGCTTTGCGGGCATTCGCTTCCGATTCCTCCAGTGAAGGTATGTTCTCGGCAAAAGGCAGCCACAAACGCAATTGCTCCGCACTTTCACAAATTGCCTCATTCACTGCCGCTCCATCTCCCCACCTCGGGGCACGAATAGTCAATCGTTGTGTATCGAAACTTTCGGGAAAAGACAGCATTAACGGATTCATTGAAGCGGAATTGGTCATGAACTCTACTCCTCCACCTGGAATATCGAGTCAATGATCAGCGGCAAATTATCCCTCACAGATACAGCACCAAATACGGAACGGGCATGCACACCCTGTTCTCCGAACACATCCAGCATCAGATCCGAGAACCCGTTTAGCACTTTATGATGTTCCTCGTACGAGGCGGTGGCATTGATGAAACCCTGCACTTTAACCACCCGCTTCACCCGATCCAGCGAACCAAGCACATCCTGAACAACAGCCAATACTTCAATAGCAGCATTTCGGGCAAATTCATATCCCTGCTCCGTCGTAAACTGCTCCCCGAGTTTGCCACGCTCTAGCGTATCTGGCCCTTTACCTGACACATACATGATTCCATTTACAATCACTGCATTGGTATACTTTGCTGCCGGCGTACTTGCTTGGGGCAATACAATGCCCAATTCGTCCAATCTGGTCTGTATCATCGGCTTCCCCCTTATGTACAAAATGTCCTTACACGCTGTCTACCTTTGAATTTATTCCTAATTTGGTTAAATTTCAATATACGCCGGTTGCTCTTGAACCGCAAGATGCAAATTAGGCTGAACGGATATTTTTCTTCTATATAAGTCATTAATTACATTTCAAATGTCGATCAGCATTCAATGCTCCAAACTAGAATACAGGATGCAGTATACGATGATTGATTTAATGGATAGATAGATTAAATGAATTAATAAATATATAATTCTTTAAATATTGAAAACGTTATATTGTAATTTCAAATCATTTCTTTTACGATAGAAGCAATAACTCTCAAAATCAATGGAATTGAATGGAAGGAGGAATTATCATGAGTGCACCATTGTTTCGTGATCCCATCTTTGATGGAGCTGCTGATCCGGTTGTTGTGTGGAATCGTTCTGAGCAAACCTGGTGGATGATCTATACGAATCGCAGAGCCACAGCCGGAGGGCCAAAGTTCGCCTGGGTGCATGGCACGGATTTGGGCGTAGCTTCTTCATCTGACGGTGGACAGACATGGACATATCGCGGTACGTTAACCGGATTGGAGCATGAATGGGGACATAATACATTCTGGGCTCCCGAAATTTTCTGGCATGAGGGCACGTATCATATGTATGTCAGTTACATTCAAGGGGTCCCCCATGACTGGGCGGGCCATGATCGGCACATTTTGCATTACACCAGTACGGATCTGCTATCTTGGACATTCCACGGCAAACTGGAGCTTAGCTCGGACCGTGTGATTGATGCGTGTATTTACCCGCTGCCGAACGGAAAATTCCGGATGTGGTACAAGGATGAGGCTAATTCATCCCATACGTATGCAGCAGATAGCCCGGATCTCTATCAATGGGATGTGATCGGACCGGTTATTACAGGACGAGCGCATGAAGGACCTAACGTATTTCGTTTCCGTGATTCGTATTGGATGATTGTTGACGAATGGAGAGGACAGGCCGTTTACAAATCGGATGACCTGGAGAATTGGGAATGGAACAGTCTGATTCTCGATCAACCGGGGAATCGTGAGGATGATGGTGTAATTGGTTTGCATGCAGATGTCGTCGTACAGGATGATGAAGCCTATATCTTTTATTTCACCCACCCGGACCGGATCGAAGGTATCGATCATGCCAGTGAACCGGCACGTCGTTCCTCTATACAGGGCGCACGTCTCGATGTCATTGATGGTGTGATGGTCTGTCCACGGGATGAAGAGTTACAGATGAAATTGCGACCGGAGAAGGATACAAGTCAAATTTCGGTTTGAGCAGCGTTGTCCATGATTTGAAATTCAAACTCAATTTTACAACGTCATAATAAAGGACCTGAACCAATGTCTGCGCACGCAGGATTGTTCAGGTTCTTTTTACATGTTCTCCTTCGGATCGCGAAATCGTCAAGAATTCCCTTCCTGTATTTACCTATAGGTTTAAGTGTCGTTACATGTTAATATGTAGAACTCCATTTTCAAAATGGGAAAATACTAAATACATAAACAAGGACGTATTTATGAGTACAAAAACACGACATATTATTTTGATTTTATTCACTATCATTCTGATTATTGCATCCATCTTTTTTCATAAGTATCGTGAACTCAAACATCGTATCGAGTCTTCTGCCGACTCAGCTTACCGCAGTGTTATTTTGGAAAGTATACATTATAAAAAAGAGCTGGATCGATACATCAAAAGCAACAAAACAACAGATGAAACAAACCTGAGCATCTATCCGAACAATATTAAGAACGCTTTCGAATATTATGGGCTCATTACTAATATGGTCGATGGAACAACCCAAAGGTTATATACTGAACGAAGTGATCTTTTCCATCAGTACTGGCACGTGATCCCTCCAGCCTATGCGAAGCTTTCATTGAAAGAACTACAAAAGGTAAGTGATAAAACAAACATCATTATTAAGGGACTCCAACGTTTGAAATAAACCCACCCTATTTCAGCACTCTCATCGAACCTGCTTCTCTAAACTGCTGCCGATATGTCCTCGGTGACACCTGAACCGTCCGTTTGAACATCTTCCCGAAATGAGAAAAATTGCTGAATCCCGCACGCAGAGCGATCTCCGTTATCGAATCCTCGCTTTCACGCAGCAAGCGCTGCGCCTCCTTCACGCGAAGCAGATTGAGATAATCGCTGAACGTGAAACCTGTGGTCTGTTTGAACAGGCGGCTGAGATAATGGGGACTAATTCGAAATAATGCAGCAACCTCAGGCAGAGCTAAATCCTGCTGATAGTTATCGTTGAGATAACGCACCACTGCCTGTGCCTTGGGATGTAGAACCGGCTCACTATCGGCCGAGTGCACGGTACCCAGATGTTTGTTACGGTATGCGAACAACAGCAGTTCAACGGAACGGTGACGCAGCAGCAGACTGCTTCCAGCTCTGGTATGGACCATTTCATCAATCATTTCACTGACCATTCGGTCCGCTGTTTCACTTACCTGTGAAGGAAGGCTCAGAATGGGAATATCCCAACTGAATGGCTCCTTTAGTCCCTCAGCCAACTCAGGTAAAATGGCCAATTCGGTGAATAGCTCTGGCTTGATATACAGAACAATTCGATCATGGTCCGGTCTTCCACTCTCCATCGTTTTATGTACGGTATTCCGGTTGATGAATACGAAGTCTCCGGCTTTAACCCGATAAGTTCGATCCTTGATGAAGTATATACGCTCACCCGATAGCAGGTAGTACAGCTCATAATGGTTATGCAGATGGTCATCCGTCATGGAGAAATATCCAATGCGGCGATCATATTCGATATTCAAATATCCGGTAGGATCATTATATTCCGCTCGAAGTGTCCGTATCATGCAGCTGCCCCCTTTAGTTGAATTATAGCAAAATAAGCGGCATTTGAAAGCGATTACGCACAAAAAGCGGCGAAAGAAGTGCTTCCTTGTTATAGTCTAGAGCTATATTCAAGGAGGCGATAGACATGAGTAACAAAAAACGCTACGTATTGGTCGGAACAGGCGGCCGTGCTGAATTTTTCTATGGAGCATTAGCCCAACATTTCAGGGAAACATCCGAACTTGCAGCTTTTTGCGATATTAACCAGACACGCATGAATTACGCCAATCAGCTGCTGAGAGAAAAATATAAATACAATGAGGTGCCAACCTATACTGCCGATCAGTTCGATCAGATGATTGAGAATGAGAAGCCGGACTTCGTCATTGTAACCAGCATCGACCGCACCCACCACAAATACATCATTCGCGCAATGGAGCTTGGCTGTGATGTTGTGACCGAGAAGCCCATGACGGTCGATGAGCACAAATGTCAGGATATCCTTGATGCCGTCAAGCGGACTGGACAAAATATACGCGTCACCTTTAACTACCGTTATGCACCGCACCATACCAAGATACGAGAACTGATTCAGAATGACACGATCGGGAAAGTGACTTCGGTTCACTTCGAATGGCTGCTTAATACGCGCCATGGCGCAGATTACTTCCGCCGCTGGCACCGGGACAAGCGTAATAGTGGCGGACTGCTCGTGCACAAATCCACGCATCACTTCGACCTGGTCAATTTCTGGATCGGTTCGCAGCCTGAGACCGTTTTCGCATTTGGCGATCTCATGTTCTATGGTAGAGAGAACGCTGAGGAACGAGGCGTGACCCAGTTTTACACTCGTGCAACAGGCAGTCCGCTTGCGCAAGAAGATCCTTTTGCCCTGCACCTGGATTCGGATGCACATCTCAAGGCCATGTATTTGGATGCTGAGCCGGAAGACGGCTACCAACGGGATCAAAGCGTATTCGGAGATGGCATCAACATTGAGGATACGATGGGCGTTCTTGTCCGGTATCAAAATAAAGCCATTTTGACCTATTCACTGGTAGCATACCAGCCGTGGGAAGGCTATCGCATCGCCATTAACGGTACCAAAGGTCGGATCGAGATGAACATTGTGGAACAATCCTACGTTAACTCGCTGGGGGACAAAAATCTCGAAGGTGCATTGATTGGGAAAACGCTGCGGGTCCTTCCGATGTTCGATGCGCCGTACGAGGTTCAGGTTGAGGAGAAAGAAGGCGGCCATGGCGGAGGCGACCCAGTTCTTCTGAACGATCTGTTTGGAGAGCCGACGGAAGATCCATACCACCGCGCTGCCAACCAATTTGATGGCGCGAGATCTATCCTCACCGGAATTGCAGCCAATCGCGCCATCGCAACCGGTTTGCCTGTTCGCATCAACAATCTGGTTCGTTTCTAGGAACGCAAGGCCGCTCCAACCCCATTTCCTTCAAAGGCTGCGTATATTACGCAGTCTTTTTCCCCATTTTGACGACAACTTGATGTCTATTCGTTTAGGGAGGTATCCATGTTTTTCTCATTAAAAAGCCGCCTGATTGCCTTTATCGTTGTGCTCTTCGTTCTCTGTTTTGGCACACTATCCTTCCTGCTCTTTAAGGAGTCACGTACCGTGATCCGCTCTTACATTGAATCCTCTGCTCTTGAGAAGATGGAGGAATACGGCTCCTATGTCGATATGGTTCAAATGCAGATCTATGATGTAGCCTCTCTCGTCTTCAATAGCGACACCGCCAAGAACTGGGATAACGCGATAAGTGACCCCAACCTTCCTGAAGGGGAAAAGATGCTTGTCAATCTGGCGATGAGCCGTTTTCTGACCCAGGCTACGAACAGTTACACCAGTATCTCCGATGTATCCATCTATCGACGAAACGGGCTGAGGATTGGCAATGAAAATCAAGTAACGACCGACCCTCTCTGCTTGCAAGAATCATGGTACAAAAATTTCTTTATCTCAGGGAATCACTGGCTGCCTGCACATACCGATCAACATGAAAACATAATGGATCACGGCAACCAGGTAGTTAGTCTGCTGATGCCCATTGGGACCTTTCACCATGCTACAGCCCAAAATGTGATGAAAATTAATGTCAGCGAATCATACTTTCTGGAACCGCTTAATCGAATTCATCTGGCCGAGAGCAGCACTATTTTTCTGCTGGGTGAACAAGGAAGCCCTATTCTTTCCCAACAGGCCAATCAGCTTGGTGCCGAAGCTTTAGCAGAAATCGATCAGATTCGGAACAACTCGCTTAAATCGGGTGTGGTATACCTGAAAAATGATGAAGGACAGCGTGACATTCTGGTATACAAAAAGCTGGGGCGTACGGGCTGGATGCTGGCTGGTCTGGCACCGGAAAAAGAGCTGTATTCTTCTCTTCACAAACTTCAGAGTACCATTCTGGTGGTCACCATTGTTCTCATTCTCGTCTCTTTGTTTGCCGCTGCCTGGCTCTCTTATGGCGTCACCAAACCTTTAACACGACTGGTACTGGCTATGAGACAGGTACAGCGCGGCGCATTCGATCAGGCAGAGTCCCTTCTGCCTCCGGACAAAAATGTAAAAAGCGAAGTCAGTTATGTCATCTCCACTTTCCGCTACATGATCAGCCAATTGCGACAGCACATCCAGAATGAATTCGAGCTGAAGCTGCTCCGCCAGCAAGCAGAGTATAAAGCACTGCTCATGCAGATTAACCCCCATTTTATGTTTAACACGCTGGAACTGGTGAGCAGTCTCGCCATGCAGCGCCGAACAGATGATACCGTTCAGGTCATTGAGGATCTGGGCAAAATGATGCGATTCTCCATGAATACAAGTGACGACAGGGTACAGCTTGCAGAGGAATCGGCTTATATCCGCCATTATATCTCCATTCTGCAAACCCGTTTCGGTCATAAGCTGGACATTACTCTGACACAGGAAGGCAGGCTGGATTCCCTGGTCATCATCAAATTTATTCTTCAGCCGCTGATTGAGAATGCCGTCAAATACAGCTTCCAGCATCAGACGACGGCAGAAGTACACATCCGGATCTCCAGACGGAATAACCGCCTGCATTTCAACATTTCAGACAATGGGCCGGGGATTCCAGCTGAGATCATCCAGAAACTCCATGATCCTATTGAAACTTCTCAGCTGGAGCCCCTATTGCGAAGCCAAAGCTGGCACATTGGACTCGGTAATGTGGTTGCACGCTGTCGCTTGCATTACGGAAGTCTGTTTGCCATTCAGATCGAGAACGGAGAACGTAACGGCACGTCTATTGAACTGATTCTACCCGCACAGGAGGAATATGATGTACAACGTATTGATCGCAGATGACGAGATCGAGGTTCGCGAAGGACTAAAATTAAAAGTGAACTGGCAAGACATGGGCTTCGTCATTTCAGGTGAAGCGGCAAACGGCATCGAAGCGGAAGAGCTTCTGAAAGCTGAACATTTTGACTTGTTAATTACAGACATGAACATGCCTGTCATGGATGGCGTGCAATTGCTGGACATTTGCCGAAGCCTCAATCCTTCCATTCAGATTATGATCATCACTGGATATGAAGATTTCCACTATGCCAGAGCAGGTGTGCGCAGCCAGGCCATGGACTATTTACTGAAGCCTGTAACCCGGGACGAACTGAAAACCACTTTAAATAAAATCAAAGAGGAGTTGGATAAAAAGAAAAAGCTGCACGGTGATTCCGAAATGATGCAATGGCGTCTCTCCCAGTATTACAAGGAAATGAAGCAACGTTTCCTGCTTGATCTGGTTAGGGGACAACGCCTCCCACCTTCTTCACTGCCAGAGCGAATGCGGCTGTTTCATCTGGAATCCTGGCAGGATCACAGCGTCTGTTTCATCACGGCTGGTATGCGAGACTCCGTTATACAGACTATTTCAGTGGGACATGTTTCCGAAACGCTCCATCTTCCCTTTGAGCTGCTTTGTCACGAAATGGCCCAGTCTTATCCAGATAACGTGCAAGTGTTCCATGACGGAGCCCACCCTGGAATTATGCATTTCATAACTTTGGAAGGTATTCAGCACGAATTTGCTCAGCAGATCACAGCACAGACCCGCTCTATCTTAAAGATAGATGTACAAGTTGGATTGGGGTTGTCCGTATCTGGGCTTGAGCGCTGGAAAGAAGGTTATATTCACTCCCTATTGGCATGGAACTCTGCTGGACGCAAAGGTGCACAGGACCGTGTGCCCGTTGTAGATCATATTCCATTACTGCCAGAGGAAACCAACCGCATGCTGCATCGTTGCCTCATTCGTGGAGAGTTGGATTCCTTCCGCAGCGTGATTCGAAAGGAGCTTGCTGACTCATTTCAAATATCCACTTCCCATATGATTCGAAGCCTTTTTCAAATTTCATTATTGTTCGAACAGGAATCCTCGTGGATTTCCCCGGAATGGGTGCTCTGGCTAAAGACTCCAGGCCAGGCAGAACTGCTGCTGATACATTGGGCGGAAGATTTCGTGAAGCAACAGCAGCCATCCGAGGTTGGAGAAGATACGGTCATTGAATCAGCCAAACGATATATCGAGGAAAATTACATGCTGGAACTGACATTAACTTCGTTAGCTGAGCAATATAACTACAACCCTACCTATTTTTCAGAGATATTCAAAGAAGCTGCCGGCATCTCTTTTATTCAATATGTAACCGAGGTTCGCATGAAACATGCCATACGTTTACTGAAGGAAACCCAATTAACCGTCTGGGATGTAACCGAGCTGACAGGCTTCCGTTCTCCAAGCTATTTCAGTTCCAAATTCAAAAAAATGTTCAATCTGAGTCCTTCGGATTATCGTTTGCTGCATTCCGAAAAAATTGATAATCATGATCCGAAGAAATGAGATTCCGGCTTCTCCCCTTCCCCGGTATGATGACTTTACCAAGAGAATCGCCGCAAATATTGTAAGCGGATTCAATATTGCGGTGATCACGAATTCACATCCAATCCTGAAGGGAGGCCTATGATGAGAAAGCTGTCCAAGCCGTTATACGGCCAGCAGAATATGACAGCCTATTTGTTTCTGCTGCCCTGGCTCATCGGACTTTTCTGTCTGACACTCGGACCGATGGTTGCATCGCTCTACCTGTCCTTGACGAAATTCAATTTGTTATCATCACCAACGTGGACGGGGCTCAGCAACTATGTCCAGATTTTTACCGAAGACGATACCTTTCGCAGATCTTTGGGACTAACGTTTTATTATGTATTTCTATCCGTTCCGTTAAGGCTTGCCTTCGCCCTACTTATAGCGATGGCGCTGAACAAAGGGATTCGGGGCCTTGGCTTATACCGGACCGTGTATTACATCCCTTCCCTATTGGGAGGCAGCGTCGCTATTGCGATCGTCTGGCGTCAGATTTTCGAGGGAAGTGGTTTGGTCAACCAGTTTCTGAGCTGGTTCGGAATCACCGGACCCGCCTGGATTGCCCATCCCGATTATGTGGTCTACACGATCGTCACGCTCTCTGTATGGCAATTTGGTTCGGCCATGGTTATCTTCCTGGCTGGCCTAAAGCAAATTCCAGCCGATTTATATGAAGCTTCGGACGTCGACGGTGCCGGAAAGGTGCGCCAATTCTTCGGCATCACACTCCCGATGCTCTCTCCTGTTATTTTTTTCAACCTGATCATGAGCATGATCAATTCGTTTCAAGCCTTTACACCCGCTTATGTGATCGGGGATGGACGCGGAGGTCCGCTCGACGCCACAATGTTCTATACCTTGTACCTGTACCTGAAAGGCTTCTCGTTCTTTGATATGGGTTATGCTTCCGCTCTGGCGTGGATCATGCTGGTCATTATCGGGGTATTCACCGCAATCGTCTTTCTCACCTCGAAATTCTGGGTGTTCTACGGCGACAATCAGGAAGGGAGATAGTGCACATGTCATTAAAGCGACGTTTGGTTCAAACCGGGAGGCATGCCGCCATTATCCTCTTCGGTCTGTTGATGCTGTATCCGGTACTATGGTTAATTCTCAGTTCATTTAAACCGAATCATCTCATCTTCACGAGTAGCAGCCTGATTCCAACCAGCTTCACCCTCGATCATTTTGTGAATGGCTGGAAAGGATTGCAAGGTGTATCGTTTAGCCGTTTCTTCGGCAACTCGACGCTGATCTCAGTCCTGAGTGTGTTGGGAAATGTGATTTCCTGCTCCCTTGCAGCCTACGCCTTTTCCAGGTTGAAGTTCAAGTTCAAAGGCCTATGGTTCAGCATAATGCTGGTCACCATCATGCTTCCTTACCATGTAACCCTGGTACCTCAGTACATTCTGTATAACGAGCTGCATTGGATTAATACGTATTTCCCGCTCATTCTGCCCAAGTGGCTGGCACAGGATTCCTTCTTCATTCTGCTCATGGTTCAATTCATCCGTGGTATCCCACGGGAGCTGGACGAGAGCGCAACCATTGACGGTTGCGGGCAATCGCAGATTTTTTTCAGAATCGTGGTGCCTCTTCTCGTTCCTGCCCTGATCACAACAGCGATCTTCACCTTTATCTGGAGCTGGGATGACTTCTTTAGCCAGATGATCTACTTGAGCAAAATTGATTTGTTTACCGTACAGCTTGGGATTCGGTCGTTGTTCGATCCATCGGGACAATCGGATTGGGGCGCACTGCTCGCCATGTCCACTCTGTCTCTGCTGCCTGTGACCATTATCTTTCTTGTATTTCAGCGTTATTTTCTAGAGGGAATTGCAACGACCGGGCTGAAGTGATTACGAAAACACCTGTCCAGACGCAATAAGTGTACAACAGATATTATGTTTTTCATTATCCATCGTCAGGGGGATTTCTCATGTTCAAACGATTAATGATTACTGTGATAGCTTCACTCCTGTTATTGGTAACTGCCTGCTCTGGAACGGATCATACCGGCGCTGATGAGCAGACAGGAACGAAGACCGCTGAAAGCGGGCAAGTCGAACTGCGCATGATGTGGTGGGGCGACCAAAAACGGGCAGATATTACGAATGAAGCCCTGAAGGTTTTTCAGGAGAAACATCCGAATATTAAAATTGTAGGTGAGTTTGCGCCTTCCTCCGGATATTTCGACAAGTTGAATACACAGTTGGCATCAGGCACAGCACCGGATATTTTCTTCCTTGGAGGTAATGTGGTTGACTATGCCAAGAAGGATGTGCTTTTGGACCTGGACCCTTATGTCGGTAGTGAACTGAATCTGGATGGCATGGATGCCACTATGGTTGAGTATGGGCGTCTTGATGGAAAGCTGCAGCATATTTCCGCGGGTGCGAATGCACGGGGCATTGTCGTTAATCAGGCGCTGTTCGATCAAGCGGGAATCCCTCTGCCAGCTTCGGATTGGACTTGGGAAGATTATGCTGCAATCAGCAAAGAACTGTCCGACAAGCTCGGCAAGGGCTATTATGGAACCTATAATTTCACGGTTGACGGTATGGACATATTTTTGAAACAACGTGGCAAACAGCTATATGATATGAAGAACGGCACGCTCGGATTTGCAAAAGAAGACATTTTGGAATGGTTCACTTACTGGGAGCAGGCTTCCAATTCCGGAGGTGTGGTCACGCCTGAATTGCAGGTTTCCAATCCACCGGATGATACGAGTAAATCCTTGCTTATTACGGGCAAGGCCGCTATGAGCCTGCTTCCTTCGAATCAACTGGCTGCTTTCCAGAGCCTCACGGAAGATAAGTTCATTCTTTTGCCTGTACCCAGGGGGCCAAAGGGAACTGGGGTTGTATTTGAATCCAGTCAGGGGTTATCCGGTTATGCGAATACCAAACATGCAAAAGAAGTCGCGATCCTGATGGATTTCTGGATTAATGATCCGGACGCAGCCCAAATTCTCGGCAACGACCGCGGTGTGCCCGTTACGGAAGCCAACCGCAATCTGCTTCAGCAAGAAGCGGGACCTGTTGAAGAGATCGTATATAATTACACCAGCTTTGTATCTGAAGCTACGAAAACGGAGCCTTTTGACGTGAGCTATAATCCTCCGGGATTCGCTGAATTCTCCAAGCTGGCCCAGACAACCAACCAGGAAATCGGCTTTGGCCGAAAAAGTGTGGAGCAAGCTGTGACGGACTTCTATAATGGCACCGTGCGAATCTTTGAATCCAACCAATAAATAACCGCTAGCTACAAGGAGGTCGACATGACAGAAGCCCTGCTGAACAAGCTGCGGCAGATCTCGATCCACGATCATGTGCAGCCAGGTAAACCGGAAGATCAAAAGTTAATACAGGAATGGCAGGCGTCGGGTGTTCGGTTCGCGGCATCCGGCGGACGACTGGAAGCGACTTATTATTCCGCATTGGAGAAGTTACTGACTTGCATTGTGCCCCTGAACGGCAGTGAACCCATTCTTCAGGAAGGTGGCATCTATCTGGGCTGCTGGCTGGAGAGTACAGGCACCATTAATGCGGAGCTGCTGTCACGTCTGATTCCTTCCGTATCGGAAACGACATATCTTGCTTTTGCCCGACACCAAAGAGAAGATGGATTGCTGCCTTATAAGCTAACGGAGAATGGCCCATCCTTTCGCCAGATTCAGCTCGTTACACCCTTGGCACGAAGCGTATGGAACCACTACCAGCTTCATGGAAAGAACCGTTCCTTCCTGAAGTCCATGTACAAGGCCATGGTACAATACGACGAATGGATTGCAACGTATCGCAATACCCGAGGGACCGGCTGTGTGGAGGCATTCAGCACCTTTGACACCGGGCATGATCTGTCCCCCCGGTTCTGGCATGTCCCGGATACACCATATATGAATGATGCAGCGTCCTACCATCCGGACTCTCCAGTCCTGCCCTTGTTGGCACCAGACTTAACCGCCAATATATATTGCCAGCGCATGTATTTATCCCGAATGGCTGAGGAACTTGGGGAGTCAGGTAGTGAGTGGATAGCGAAAGCTGGAGCCAGTAACGAAAGTCTCTTCCGCTACTGTTATGACGAAGAGGATATGTTCTTCTACGACCGGGATCGCAATGACGAATTGGTCAAAGTACAGTCCGATGTGCTGCTGCGCGTGATGGCCTGCGAGGTGGGCGACCGTGAATTGTTTGATAACATGCTGCGCCGGTATTTGCTGAACACAAGCAAGTTTTTTGCCAAATACCCGTTCACCTCCATGTCGATGGATGATCCACGATTCGATCCGTTCTCCTCTTATAACAGCTGGGGTGGAGCATCCAACTTCCTGAGTCTGATCCGTGCACCGCATGCTTTTGAATATCACCATCGCTATGTGGAATTGACCTGGGTGCTGCAACCCATCTTGTCGTCCCTCTCCAAAGCAATGCGCTTTGCGCAGGCTTTAAGCCCATGGACCGGGGAGGAGGGTTTTACTGAAACCTATTCCCCCTCCATTCTTTGCCTGCTTGATTATGTGGAACGGTTATGCGGCATTATGCCGATTGGATCGGACCAACTGTGGTTTACTGGCCTTCTCCCCATCGACATGGATCATGGCGAAGAAGTTGCTGGTCATACGGCGTACAGCCGCACGATGAATGGCCTGCATTTTGAATTGGTGAACACGACAGAACGGGTAACGGTATATCAGGATGGTAAGGTTCTTATGGAAGGACCAGCAGGAATTCGATTAATTACGGATCGGAGTGGACAGTTGGAAGGTGTCATCGGAATGAGCGTGCGCACAATTAAGGGTGAACTGACCTATCGAGGAAAATCCATTCCGTTTCGAATCAAAGGAAATGAACTCCAGCGGTATATAGAGGGAAGCTTGAAAACAGAACGGGATATCGGCATCATCTATCCTTCCTATCGCTAGTGCGATGAAGTAAGTAGTGTGCTCTCTACAGGAACATTAACAAGGCCATTCCGAATGAATAGTGGCAGCATGAAAAGCGCAAGCGGCAGGGATAACTCCCCTGTACTTGCGCTTTTACGATTTACTATCCTAATGGACTATCCACGAATATGAGTTTTTCGCTTATGCTTTCCGCTCCCACGCAGGGTGGCGATAGAACTCAATCGTATCAATATAGTTCACCGTGTACTTCTGTTCAACTTCCGACAGCTCCAGCAGCTTTCTGTCCATTTGTTTCAAACCCATGACCACATCATGCCGGAGAAGGTCCATTGCGATTTTGCCTACAAAACCGCCTTCCATCTCTTTATGTTTATTCCGAAATTCTTCATTATAGATCAGTTCCGGTGTAAACGATGCTTCAACAAATGCGTTGACGAGCGTAAGTTCATTACCTTCCATCTGTACCGCGATATAATAGTTGCCACGTTCATCGCGAATGAGGTCTTTATACATTTCCACGTTCATTTGAATCACTCCCTATATCTTAAGTTGTACCTTATCATGAGTAACATGGGCGCCATTTCGCTCACCTCTTGCCCTCGCCCATTCATATAGTAGGTATAAATGGCGAACGGAGGATTGCTTATGAATTGGCACCAATTTCATACAGGAAAAACACTTCAGCAGCGTCTGGCCGAGTTCCAGGGACATCTGGCAGAACTGAATGCTCCATTGTCCGGTCTGGAACCTGGAATCATTAGAAAAGTATTTCCGCGCAATTTCATCAAAGTCAATCGGCAGTTATTTATTCCACTCAGCTTGTTTTCCATTCGTGTATTTGATGTACCACGAGCACGGCGAGGCATACGGGTAGGCATCCGTACGGTATTCCCATCCGGAAATGCATTTAACAATATTCGACTTGTTGGAGTTGGACTAGATTACATTGAACTGCAGGGAAAAGGTAAATTCTCCTCACGTATTCTCTTTCCGATAACCCAAGTCGAATCGATCTATCGTCCAACAACTAAAAAGAAGAAATAACGAGACCAGACATGGCTGAATTCATATCTGTCTGTGCCTGCAATCTTGATGATTAGAGGAACGATCCATACTTTGGATCTATCCCATGTCATAATATGCATAGTTCTCTTCCCTAGTATAACTCATAGGTGCATTGGTCTGCTCGGATATTGTGCCATAGCAAAAAGCGGTGAGCACAGAACCCTTCTGTGTCTCACCGCGCAGATGCCTATCAATTATTCAAATCAGGAACGTATCACTCAGATACCTGTCCACACATCCTTGGCATAACGACCTTCCTGCTGCAAACGTTCTAACCACGCATCGGCTTGCTCCGGGGAGTTACCGCTGACATCAGCGTACGCTTTCTTGAGGGTAGCTTCAACATCAGGTGCCATCTTGCTGCCATCGCCGCAAACATACAGATGTCCACCCTGTTCAAGCAGAGGAATCAATTTTTGGGCATCATCTCTCATTAGATGCTGTACGTAACATTTCTCTTCCCCGTCCACACGGGAGAATGCGGTATGAAGCTGGACAAGACCCTCTTGCTCGGCCGTTTCGAGTTCATTTTTATACAAATAATCATGTTCAGGGTTGCGACATCCAAAATACAGATGGGCCTCGCCGACCTGCTGACCCTGTTCTTTCATTACACGTCTTGCCTGCAGGAAACCACGGAATGGAGCCACACCTGTTCCCGGACCAACCATAATGATCGGAGCCTCTGCATTTTCGGGCAGTTTGAACCCGGACTCAGGCGTCCGTATGAACATGACAACCTCTTCACCAGACTTCAGGTTTGCCAGATAGTTGGACGCTATACCTTTATATTCTCCCTGACCACTCCAAGCTGGAGCACGCACTACGCTGACGGTTATGCTGGCCTGCTCAGGCTGCACTCGTGGAGAGCTGGAGATCGAATAATATCGGGCTTTGAGGGAAGGAAGCAGTTCCAAAAACCGTTCGAAAGGCAGCTCACATGCTTCATATTTCAACAAATAATCCAGCATGGATATACGTTTCTTGCGTACCTCTTCCATGTATACAGACTCATCAAGAAGCGCTTCGAGCTCCTTCTTATGCGGTGGGCATACCGTGTACGCCGCGAGTTCACGCAGTTGGGCTCGAGTTGCCGCTTCCTGAAGTTCCACACTGTGACTAAGAAGATCGACCAGATTAACCGGTTGGTGCAATGGCAGATGAGCGGCACTGCGACCAGAGGCATCCAGAACCAAATGTTCCGTACCTGTGAATCCATATCGTTTCAATACTCGTTCTACGAGCTCAGACGGGTTCTGCGGTAAAATGCCCAGGTGATCGCCTTCCTTGTACGTTGCACCTTCAGGCAGTTTGATCTCCAAATGACGTGTGCTTCGTTCACTGCCCGCATCATGAAGTTCCCGATTCTCAAGCATTTCAGCAACATGTGCATCATACGTATCCGCGAGCGGCGTTACCGCCAGTCCACTGACAAACTGTACTGACAAGGAACTGCGCTCACTACCTGAGCTTGTGTTCAACTTGAGGCCCAGAGTTCGTGCCAGATCCGGCCATAGTTGCTCGGTCCAGTCTCCAACCTGTTTCTCAAAGTCCCCGCTGGCATCACTTTCTCCGATGGGTGATAACCGTTCTGCTCCTTTGGAAGATAACTGCTCATCAATCAAACGCGGGATACGCTGGTACGTACTGGCCCAGTTGTGATCCCCACATCCGAGAACAGAGAATCGTACACCTTGGAATTCCCCTGCATCCGCATGTTCAATCCATTCGACGAAATCCTTGGCATTGCTTGGTGGCTGACCATTGTAGGATGCACTCACAATGATGACGACGCCTTCCTTCGGAAGTTTACCTACACGATCATCCAGGGTAGCCACCTCGCTGCGGAAGCCCTGATATCTTGCGGTATCTGCGATTTCACGCGCAATGCCTTCCGCAGTCCCGAGATTGGATCCATACAGGACGAGCATCGGGGTGTGATGGGCATTTGCTGTATCCGGCTCTTGTCGTTTAGCAACCGGAGTCGGTTCCTCCACCGCAACACCCGGCACAGCCATCACCGGTTGACCCCCGCGTGCACGAACACGGATCGTGAAGTTATCGGGCTTGAGCGTCAACGTTTCTTTCACTTTTAACTGATAGTCCGCATGATCGATGAATTCAAAATGCTTCAGGACCATACCCAGCACAAGTGTTGCTTCCTGAAGGGCGAACTGCTGGCCAATACAGGCCCGCTGACCATTACCAAACGGTTTATAGGCGTCATGTGGCACCTTGCTCGGATCTTCGAAACGTTCCGGACGGAATGCCTCGACGTCATCGCCCCATGCATCACGGTCCCGGTGCAGCTTGGGAATAAGCACACTGACACTATCCCCTTCTTGCAAAGGATATTTCCCATCCAGAACAAGGTCTTTCTTCGCGTATAAGGAGAACGCCGGAGCCGTAGGCCATAACCGCAACGCCTCGTTCAGAACCATGCGAACATATTTCAGATTGCGGACCTGATTGTATGTTGGAACCGGATCTTTCAGAATCTGATCTGCTTCAGCTTGAGCCTTGGCGAGTGTATCCGGATTTTTCATTAAATAATAGATGGCAAAGGACAACAAACCACTCGTCGTCTCATGTCCAGCAATCAGGAAGGTGATGATCTGGTAACGGATATTTTCATCGTCCAGCGTTTCCCCGGTTTCCGGATCCTTGCCACTAAGCATGTGGGACAACAGATCGTCCGCCCCTTCCTGGGGCTGCTCCTTACGCTCCGCAATAATATGATCGACTAGTGAGTACATCGAACGGATATCCTGCTCAAACTGTTTCTTTTTGGTGATCATCAGCTTGTCTTGCAGACGCAAACGCTGTAACGAACTCATCGATTCGTCCAACGCCCGAACCATGCTGGTAATGAAGGGATGCGGTTCTTCCCGGTAAAAGCTGTTAAATCGGTAGTTGAATCCACACAATCCAATCGTATCCAGGGTGAGACGAGTCATATCATCAGGTACGTTAACTGTCTCATCCGGGTTTAATCTGGACCACTTCTGAACGAGCTGTACAGCGAGGTCAATCATTTTGTTGTGATATCCCTGCATCGCACGCTGGCTGAAGCTGGGCAGCAACACATTGTGAGCTTTTTTCCAATTCGGTTCTTGAGTCCAACTCGTAAACAGGCCATCTCCGGCAAATGCACGTACCTTCTCGAGCGGTGCCCATACACGTTTATCGAATTTGGATTCGTCGGTGACCTCAGCTACCAGTTTATGACCTGAAATATATAATTCACTTCGCCCAGGATAATCCATTCGAAAAATGGGGCCATACTCTTCAGCGAGTTTCACCAGTGATTGTACAGGCTCATCGGTATTTAACTGTGGTAAGTTTCCTAAAGGTCCAAAAGTTTTGGGTTGGGGAACTGAAATTTGCGCCATCATACTCACTCCTCTTCCAAGTAATACGTTCGACTAAAAAATAATACCTGCATTCAATTACGACTCAGATCAACAGACATGACTACATTTTCTGCAAATTTTCATATTTCATCCAGATAACCTGAAAATCACACCGGAACCAATTGACCAAAATGGTATATTGGTCAATTTAGAGTAAAAAAAATGGGCTCCTTCGTTATCTTTCTTTTACCCTAACATTTCCAGTCCTAATCTTCAACAGTCTCAAAGTCGTAGGACCAATGGGTATCCATCCGAATTGGCATGAGTAAAATTCCCCTTTGGTCCATCAATATAGAGAATATTTTGCTCTGAAACGAACACTAGTATTTTGAAGATACACAGTCCACTCAAACTCAAACTAGGCCTGTTTCAGCAAATCCCGAATCGTAGACTCTATCTCTATCGGTGCAACCGTAGTCTCATAGCGGCCACTCACTTCCCCGGTTCGATCAATCAGAAACTTGGTGAAATTCCATTTGATCCCGTCTCCCCGGTATAATTCGGGATGTTTCTCCTTGAGGAATTGATCCATCCACCGACCTTCTTCCCATTCCATATCATAACCCTCAAATGGGACCGTTTCGACCAGATAGCGAAACAAAGGATGCATGAATGGTCCGGTAACCTCGATCTTCTCAAAAATCGGAAAGGATATATGAAAATGATTCCTGCAATACTGAGCTATCTCATCATTACTGCCTGGTTCCTTGTGATTAAACTGATCACAAGGAAACGTCAGGATCTCCAGTCCCTGATCACGATACTGCTCATACAAGTGCTGAAGCTCCGTAAATTGTCGAGAGTAACTGCACTTGCTGGCTGTATTCACAATAAGCAGTACTTTCCCCTCAAAAACAGATAAATCGCCCGTGTGTCCATCCATAAATGGAACCTGATAAGAAAATATACTCATTCATAACGCCTCCTGGGTTGGTTCTCACATGAACCCTCTCTTGAAATGGATTATACGCCGCTTCACTTGATAGGTTAAATATATAATAATTATAATATTAATAGTTTCCACCTATAAAACATCTTGTCTGCTGCCGTATGATTATATGGCTCATTATCTTTTTCATAATGGACAAACTAGACATAGAAAAAACTGCCCTTTGCAGACAAAAAGCTGCTTTTGGACAGTCATTCGTGAGGTTATGCATTTCGAAATGGTGTTACCCCATAATAAGACCATATACAATCCCCGGTCCATGTACCCCAATCGTCAAATCATTTTCAATATCAGAAGAACGACTAGGACCGGAAATAAAATGAATGCCTGCTGGAAGATTCTCTCTTCCGGCTTCATCGAAGCGATCAAGCGTTTCACCAAGTCTGGTGTAGAGCCGCTCAATAGGAATAATAATGATGAGTACGGTGGGCAATAGACTCACTGAGCGTCCCTTTTCTGGCGAAGAAAGCACCGTGACGGAACCCGTATATGCAGTGGCATAATCCGCCATCACTACACCGATATCTGCCTCGGCTGCCCGTGCCTTCCAGTTCTCCTCTGCTTGGCTGTTCCATACAGAAATCTGCACATCGGGAAGTTGCTCTTCCAATCCAAGATCCGTCAGCGTCTGTTCATTCTGACGTATGATATATTTCGCACTTAATTCATGAGATTTATTAGCAATAAAGGCCGAAGCTTCGCCAATGTCTCTTACCCTCGCAATATGAGCACCTACATTCACAAAATTATCGGTGAATGCTTGTATACGCTTATCTATGTCCCACTGCAAATCCGTCCAGAATGCGGGTGCACCTCGAAAAGGATGGGTTGGAGCATGTGTCTGCCGTGGTCTTCTCAATTTGGAGGCGATGTCATTCATAAAGTGTTCCTGCTTCGCACGGGACTTCTTCTCCAACTGCTCCAGCCATTCCTGATGTTCAGTGTTCATGTTGGCCACCGCCCCCCTCACGTTCACGAAGAATCTGTTCCATTCGGTCCCGAACAGAAGAATCCATCTCTTTCTTCTCCTGATTCAGCTCCTGATCCAACTTGTTCCATTGCTGCCGGAAGGAACGCTTCGCAAGGCTTGGTGCAACCCGGTAGCTGTTCCAGCCTTTGAGGGGCCCAAGTTTAAGTGAAATTCCGTTATTCCGTACAACCGCTTTCTGACCAATCTGTCCGAGACGTATAGCCGCTCCGAATCGTTTAGAATTGGATACAACCGCTGCAAAACCTTTCATGCCAGCGCTCTCAAGCTTATTGCCATGGCCCTCTTCCACCTTGCGTCTGCGTAAATATACGAGCATATCATGCAGCGGAATTTTGACCGGACAGGCTTCATAACAGGCTCCGCACAGACTCGAAGCACCCGCAATGTCGTTCCATTCATCAATATTGCCATTCAATGCTGGTGTAAGTACCGCTCCGATTGGTCCACTGTAGGTTCCACCATAGGCATGCCCACCGATATGACGATACACTGGACAAGCGTTCAGACATGCACCGCAGCGAATACAGTTCAAAAGCTCCTGAAATTCGGGATCACCCAACTGAAGTGAACGTCCATTATCCACGATAATAATGTGCATTTCATCTGGCCCGTCCCCGTCTTCTGTTCGACGAGGGCCGGTGATGCCGGACATATACATCGTCAATTTTTGACCCGTCGCGGAGCGTGGCAGCAGGGTTGCCATCACCTCGAGATCTGTCCAGGATGGAATGATACGCTCCATGCCCATTAAGGTAATCTGTGTTTTTGGCACGGTGGATACCATACGGGCATTGCCTTCATTTTCAAATAGAACCATGGAACCGGTCTCCGCAATCGCAAAATTGCAACCAGTCATGCCAATATCGGCTTCAAGAAACTTCTCACGCAGCTTTTTGCGTACAAATCCGGCAAGTACGGTGGTATCCGGTTCCAGAATTTCTCCCGCTTCCTTGGATAACAGGTCCGCAATCTGGTAACGGTTCTTGTGAATAGCCGGAATGACAATATGAGATGGAGCTTCACCCGCTAATTGAATGATGTATTCGCCCAGATCGGTCTCTATCGCTTCAATGCCTGCGGATTCCAATACATGGTTGAGATGTACTTCTTCGGACACCATTGACTTGGATTTCACCACGGTGGAAGCCTGCTTGTGAGCCGCAATATCAAGCGCAATCGCCGCTGCCTCTACCGAAGTATCGGCAAAATGAATATGAACCCCATTGGCACGTGCATTATTGACGAATTCGTTCAGGTAATAATCCAGATGTGCGATCGTATGCAGACGAATCTGACGTCCACGTTCGCGCCATTCTTCCCAGTTGCCATGTTCTTCGGATGCGGACTTCTTGCCATTACGCAATCGCTCTGTTGTAAACTTGACGGCTTTCCGCAGGAAGTCATCATTCAAAGCCAGTTCTGCACGTTCTTTGACGGTAACATCCATTACACCGGGTTGACTCATCCTGTTTGCACCCCCTCATACAGCAGTTCAGCCAAATGCATCACACGCACTGGTTCGTTCCGATACCGCAGGTTACCTGCGATATTCATTAGACAGGCCATATCCAGTCCTACTAATACTTCAGCTTCCGTCTCTTTGATATGATCTACCTTTTCTGTGACCATGGCCCCAGATATATCCGGCATTTTGATGGCAAAGGTACCCCCAAATCCGCAGCAGTCCTCTCCGTAAGGAAGGGGAACAAATTCCAAACCTTTTACTGCCGAAAGTAATGCCATAGGCTCATCCTTTACGCCTAACAAACGGCTGCCATGACACGAGGGATGGTATGTAACCTTATGCGGAAAATGTGCACCCAAATCCGTGATGCCAAGCACCTGAACGAGAAACTGAGTGAATTCGTAGGCTTTGGCTTCCAAACGTTTAGCCTTCTCCAGCCATACAGGTTCATCGACAAACAGCTCGGGATAATGATGAATCATGTACGTACAGGAGCCCGAGGGACAGACGACAAAATCGCTGTCATCAAAGGCTTCCAGAATCGTTTTGGCTGCTACCCGTGTCTCATCCCAATACCCGCTGTTGTAGGAAGGCTGACCGCAGCAGGTCTGCACGGGCGGGAATTCCAACCGAACGCCATGAGCAGCGAGCAATCTCACCATCGCCTCCCCCACACGGGGATATATGGCATCGCTGAGGCAGGTAATGAATAAGGAGACTTTCATGATTACACGCTCCTATAACTGAAGAATTGTTGTTATAACGCATATAAGTGTCGAATACCGTAATGTTTTATACCCTTGTGATTGAGATATCATATCTGTTCAGACGTTCTATCAAATCATCATTAAGCGACTGATCCGTGATCACCGCATGAACGGCACTTAACCCGGTTACCCGGGCAAATGCACGAACCCCAAACTTGCTCGTATCTGCAAGCAAAATGACCTGGTCGGATATACCGACCATTTTCTGCTTCAAGCGTGCCTGAAGCTCATTGGATTCACTGATTCCGCCGCCTTCCAGATGCACACCTTTACAAGACAGGAACAATTTATCGACATGATATGTCTCCAGAGAACGTTCGGCGAGCGGTCCAACAAAAGACAGAGATCGTTGGGCCAGCTGCCCTCCAGTTGAGATGACCTCAATCTTGTCCCTGCTGCTCAGTTCAGTGGCTACCTGTATGGAGTTGGTCAATACAGTCAATGGCATATCCGGCATATTGGCCGCCATATACCCTGCTGTCGTGCTGGCATCCAGTAAAATTCGATCCCCCGGCCGAATCATGGATAGAGCCGATAAGGCAATTCTTTTCTTTTCCTCTGCATGTGTTGTCTCCCTTACCCGGTAAGGGATCTCCGGCTGCTCTTCCTTCACGCTGACAGCGCCACCATGAGAACGGCGCAGTCGCCCGGCTTGCTCCAGCCGGTCCAGATCACGCCGAATCGTCTCTTCTGTTACCCGGCAGTGCTCACTAAGTTCGGATACACGCATACTGCCCTTAACATTAACCATCTCCACAATCCGGTCATAGCGCTCTGCTGCCAGCATGTTACACCTCGCTTCCGGCTTGTGATTTGGGCGAAGCCGTCAACTTTAGGAATCTACCATAGGCCTCTTCCCAGATCGGTCTGTCCTTTGGTTCATAATCGGTAACTGGGAATGAATCACGAATGACCCTGCGCGCTTCCCATATATCCTTAAAGGCTCCACTTGCCATCCACTGTACAGCCATGTTCCCGATCGCACTACCTTCTGCCGGCCCTGCCCATACCGGTTTGCCAATGGAATTGGCAGTCCACTGACATAACAGACGATTCTGAATGCCACCACCGACCATGTGCAATCCACTAAAAGACTGTCTGGACAGTTGTTCTGTCCATTCCAGCACTCGCCGATACTTCAGTGCAAGACTCTCCAGAATGGAACGGGCAATGGCTCCCTGGTCTTGCGGCTCAGCCTGCCCTGTAGCACGGCAATATTGTTGTATGCGAGAGGTCATATCCCCTGCTGGCATAAACCGGTCATCATCGGGATCAAACAAGCTTGAAAATGCAGGAGCAAGTTCCGCCCTGCTTAGTAACTCCGCATAGCTGATTCCCTGTCCCTTCCGTTCCCATTCACGCATGCATTCCTGCAAAATCCACAGGCCCATGATGTTCTTAAGCAAACGGAACGTGCCTCCTGCCCCGCCCTCATTCGTAAAATTGAGCGCCAAACTCTCGGAACTGATGGCGGGGTGATCAATCTCCGTGCCCATTAGTGACCAGGTTCCACAGCTTAGGTAGGCAAATGAACGCTCTGTTGCAGGAACAGCTACGACTGCTGATCCTGTGTCATGCTCTGCAACCGCAATAACCGGAATGGCAGATAGGCCAAGATCACTGCAAATGCTGCTGCGCAATTGTCCCACTCGAGTACCTGGCATGACTGCTTCTCCAAACAGCGTCTCCGAAATGCCGATATGTGCAAGTAGTTCACCGTCCCAATGCCCTGTAGTCGGATTGTACAGCTGCGTTGTGGTGGCGTTGGTAAACTCATTCACCGCTTCACCGGTTAGAAAGTAACGAAGCAGATCGGGGATCATAAGGAATCGCTCCGCTTCGTTAAGCAGTGGGGAGCCACTTCGCTTAAGCGTTGCCAACTGATACAATGTGTTAAAGCTAAGAAACTGGATGCCTGTGCGTTCGAAAATTCGCTGAGAGGTCAATTCCTTGCGCACCTGATCCATCATGCCGTTAAACTGTGCATCACGATAATGATATGGATTGCCCAACAATTCACCATGACTCCCAAGCAGTCCAAAATCAACTGCCCAGGAATCAATCCCCAGACTTTCAGGCTGCTCTCCCTTTTGTTTAACAAGATTTAGCCCTTCCAGCAATTCATGGTGCAGCCTCAATATATCCCAGTGCAGCCGCTCCCCCGCTTTTACCGGCTCATTCTTGAACCGATGGATCTCCAACGTTTCCATTCCCCGATCATTCAGATGACCCAGCAGTGCTCTCCCGCTTCCAGCACCCAAATCATACGCCAGCACACTCACCGCTTTTCACCAGCCCTTCATCCCAAACTATATTTCGCCCTTGAACATTTCTTGATTTCATCCATGACTACTCTGTACTTTATTCTTTATTTTTTTGTTTGTTTATTTTTGTTTTATACTGTTTTGCTTTATTTTACGAGTATATCATCAATGTAAACGTTTGAATACCCTGTGATTGGTTTCATTTACCCATACCAAAAACGACTCTCTCCACTGGGGAGGAGCCGCCTTCCTGTTAACTCACGTATAAAAGCTGTTTTTGCTAACACCGGACTGAGGCTGCACATCTCTTTCAAAATGCTTAAACCTTGTCCCCTGATACGTCAGCATGCCTCGGTCATTTTCCACAAACATTCCGTAATTACTGCCGCCAACATTTAATTCCACACGGTCTCCATTATCAAATTCAAACGTGGCATAATACCAGGTAGACGCACTGCTGTCCCCGCTCCCACCTGTGACTTCTGTTCGCTTTGCCACAATCGTTGAATGCAAGGTTAACAGCGCTGATGCATTATTCGATGACCATGTGCGTACCCCTGAAATAATGGCATAAACAATGACACCGGCAATGATGAGAAAGACGCCACCGATAAAAATGGATCCAAATGCACTCATTGCACCAATCTCATTGAATCCAGCAAAAAAACCACTCTGATTGCCCTCAAATCCCGGAACATCATTCATGTCATCAAAAATACCGAAGCCATCCATGCTTAACCAGCCCAGTGATGAAGATATGCTCAATGACGTCATTCATCATCGTTCCCTTCTTCCTGCAAATTAAGATGCACCGCCCCCTGCCAAGGAGACGGTGCACGCAGACAACCCTACAAGCCTTGTCCGTATACTATATGAATCTGATTACGAATACAGACGTTCAAGTTCATCGACCAGACTACCAACATAGGCAACAGCAGCACGAATCGGCTCAGGTCCAGACATGTCCACACCCGCAAGCTTCATCAGCTCTTGCGGATCAAGACTTCCTCCCGCTTTCAATGCGTCAAGCCAGCGATCCACGGCAGGCTGCCCTTCTTCCCGAATCAGCTGTGC
Source organism: Paenibacillus sp. BIC5C1 (assembly GCF_032399705.1). Taxonomy (NCBI): domain Bacteria; kingdom Bacillati; phylum Bacillota; class Bacilli; order Caryophanales; family Paenibacillaceae; genus Paenibacillus; species Paenibacillus sp. BIC5C1. Next base: position 2,695,491 of record NZ_CP135922.1, on the reverse strand, counting down.
AGCAGCGGTAGATGCCGTCAGACCTGCTGCATAGGTATATGGATACAATCCCATATAATAATGAGGCTGTCTCATCCAGGTCAGTTTGGCCCCCTCATCAATCACCAGATCAGGACCCCAGAACTCGGAGAGGATGTTGCCTTTCAGCTGACTTAACGTCTTCGCTGTGATAGGTTCATCCTTGGTTGCAAGTGCGTACACCTGACGCTGCAATTCACCTTCAAGCAGATGCGTAACAAAGTTATGGTAGTACGTATTGAGCAATTGCAAAATGACCCAACGACGCATTCTCGGATTATCAGAACGTTTCAACAAATGATCTGCCAGCAGCATTTCATTCATCGTTGAAGGTGCCTCTATGAAATAGAGCGATGGTCGTGTATTCGTAAGACGTTGGTAATGCCCGGCAAGCATGAAATGTCCGGCATGTCCGACTTCATGGGCAAGTGTAAACGCTCCGCGCATATTATTTGCCCATGAGATGAGGATATAGGAATGAGAACCATATATGGACGAACAAAAAGCCCCTGTCGATTTGCCCGCATTATCAGCGTAATCTACCCACCGCTCACTAAATGCACGTTCCACAATGTCGCCATATTCCGGTCCCATCACGGCAAGCGCTTCACGAATGAGCGTGCATGCTTCCTCATATGTAATGGCAGGGCTGAATTCAGGGTCCAGTGGTGCTTTCAGATCACAGAACATCAGCTTGTCCAGACCTAACTCACGTTTCTTGAGAGCTGCCAGTCTGCGCATATGAGGCGCAAGTTCCTTCTGGATGATATCCAGGACATTGTTGTACATGTCTTTGCTTACCTGCTGCGGACTGAGAAGCATATCCGTAACATCATCATATCCACGCAGCCTGGACATAACGACCTGTTTCTTCACTTCGGTGGCGTAACCTTCAGCGAACGTATTTTTGTAATCGTTCAGCTTGGAGCTGAACGCGGCATAAGCAGAGCGGCGCAGCTTCGTATCCGATGACATTTCATAATTGTTCTCATAAAATGACCAGGACAGCGGGCGATTATTGTCATCGCCGTCAAGTGCATCGTCAAACGTCATGTCTGCCAGTTTACCGCGCAGATAGATCCGGTATGGCGAGTCCAGCACTTCCCCAAGGGAAGCGAGTACCTTCTCCGTTTCGGGCGAGAGACGATGTGCTTTTTCCTGGATTAGACGATCCAGACTGCGAGCATACGGCTGCAAACCCGGAAGTTCTTCAATATAACGTTGAACCGTTCCATCGGGAAGATTCACGATCTCGGAATTCACAAAAGACAAGGACGACGACAAATTCGATAAAATATCTCCTGCCTTGGCTGAATTCTCAATATTTGCGGGATTGGTACTGTCCTCCGACTGTTTAAGTCGGGCATATGAAGCTGTTTTTCCAATCCGTTCATGAAGTGCTTCACGGGCATCCAGACAGGCCAGCAGCTGCTCAGCTCCGTCGCCCAGATGTCCTTTGAATGTTTCGATATGAGCAGCAGCTTCAGTCAATGATCTAAGCTCCTGCTCCCACTCTTCGTCAGTCCCAAACAAGTCTCGCAAGTCCCAGGTAGTCTCTTGGCTTACTTCATCGCGTGTACGTATTTTTTCCATCGTTATATGTCATCCTCCTTGCATTTCCAATATCTCTCATCGTATCATATTCAGAGCATTTATGCCTTACATATCCTAAAATGAGCCTTTTGGTTCAAGGGATTATAGATTGAACTAAACAATATTCACACTTACCACTCCGATGACAGAACAACCTTCCGATCGCTGTTATCCCCAGATTTTTTGATTCAATTCTACATAGGTGAAAATCTGGTGATAAAGGCGAACGCTCTGCTTCTTCAGGTTCTTTCTGTCCTCTACGTTTCTCGTGTGAACGTTAGTTCAATAAAAGTAAACAGGGGGAATCTAGGGATAAATGCGATGCGCATGCTTCTGATGTAACTTCTTTCAGAAAGCTTCTAGATCTACTTCTTCAAGCTAATTCTGCCCAACTGCGTTTGGAGTAAACTGTTGATCCACTGACCAAAATTTAAAAATATAAAAAACCGCCGAGTGATGGAAGTATCCATTTACCGGGCGGTTCGTTCTGACTATAATTTATTCTGATTTCCAAATTACATTTTCACCATAGTTTTTACCCCAGTTATACATCGCATGCAGTACGGGCATCAGGCTCTGTCCGTGATCCGTCAACGTATATTCCACACGAGGAGGTACTTCTGCATACACCTTGCGCTCAATTAGCTTGTCTTCCTCCAGCTCACGCAACTGGTTGGTCAGCATCTTTTGGGTAATATGAGGAATCAATCGCTTCAATTCACTGAAACGTTTGGTGCCTTCAAGACCCAGATGCCATAAAATAATCAGTTTCCATTTGCCGCCAATAACAGCAAGGGTCAATTCTTTCTCACAGTTGATCTCTTTCAAGTTGATGCGTTCCTTGACTTCGGCTGCCATGGCTCCGAGCCCCCTTTTCTTTCGCTTAATCTTATATCGCTAAAATGCATTTCGCATATCACAAGAACACTCCGCAACAGGAGAACTTGCCGCTCCCTTGTATCATATAACGGGTTCATTGGTTCGATACAGCTTGTATATATTCTACTACAGCACGACCCTGATGTTAAGCAAACCCAGAATTAGACTACAGGCAACGATCGCAGAAAAGACCGGAACTCCCACTTGTTTAAGGGAATTCCGGTCTTCCATCTATAAGTTGAACTAATGAATATTTACACTGGCCACTCCGATGACAGAACAATCTTCCGATCGCTGTTATGCCCAGATTTTTTATCCTCTTTATCAAAAGTGAAAATTTGGTCATAAAGGCGAACGCGTATGCTTCCGATGTAGCTTTCTTTCAGAAAGCTTTTAGCTCCGCTTCTCCAGCTTATTTCTGTCCTCTACGTTGTTGTGTAAATGTTTAGTTCAACTTATATATTCTACTTCTTCAAGTTAATGACATATGGTCTATTCCAGGTTGGCATGACGTCCAAACATGTCTGCTCCAGTCATACTTTTCATTTCCATCATGGTCAGCACCAGTGCATCCATGCTCAGCAGCAGCCCCTGTTCAAACAGGGAGCCCATCGGCTGAATGGTCACTTCGGCTCCGGAGGTCGCTGTATCCTCTTTGGCAGAGGCCGGAAGACGAACCACGGTATCTGCCAGCTGTCCAATGGTGGACTCTGGTTTAATTGTGATCAGACCCACAGGAGCTCCTGCTTTACTGGCCTTCTGAGCCATTGCTGCCAGACTGCCTGTCTCCCCTGAGCCTGAGCATAACAAGAGGAAGTCTTTCGGACTGATCCCTGGTGTAACGGTCTCCCCAACTACATATACCCGAAGACCCATCTGCATCAATCTCATGGCAAAAGCCTTGCCCATCAGACCGGACCGGCCTGCGCCTGCCACAAAAACCTGTTCGGCAGCCAGAATATGTTCCGCCATGGCCTGCATCTCCGAGTCGTCGATCTGGCTTAGGGTACGTTCCAGCTCCTTCAAGATGTCCACTGCGTATTGCACTGTGCTCATATGTCTTACCCTTGTTGAACCAGACGCTGCATCTCAGCTGCTACTTTGGCTTTGTCTGCTTGGCCCGTAATACCGCCACCCACAATCACCAGATCCGGTTGTGCTTTGATCACTTCAGGCAATGTTTCCAGCTTGATGCCACCAGCTACAGCTGTTTTTGCGTTTTTCACGGCTTGTTTGATCGTTTGCAGATCTTCGAACGGGCTTTGTCCTTCAGCTTGCAGGTCATAACCTGTGTGTACACAGATGTAATCTACGCCAAGCGAATCAACTTCACGAGCACGCTGTTCAAGGTTAGGCACGTTGATCATGTCCACAAGAACTTGTTTGTTTTGTTTCTTCGCTTCTGCTACTGCACCTTTGATCGTACTATCATTGGTTGCCCCAAGCACAGTGATCAGATCCGCACCAGCTTCAGCTGCTTTCATGATTTCATAACCACCAGCATCCATAATTTTAAGGTCTGCAAGAACTTGCAGATTAGGGAATGCTTCTTTCATCGCTTTTACCGCGTGCAAACCTTCATTAATAACGATTGGAGTACCAATCTCAACGATATCAATATATTGTTCAACTTCTTTAACAAGTGCAATACCTTCAGGGATGTTTACCAAGTCCAATGCCAATTGCAATTTCACGATTCATTTCTCCTTTGTTGTTTGAGTATGAGTATATCCTGTAAAGGATGTTAAAATATTTAGCCTGCACCGTTCAGCCAGTTCAGATGCATGCAATGTTTGTCGTGGCTACTCATTCATTGTAGAACCTGACTATCCGTTCAGGAAGTACGCACTTTGAAGTCAGGTAGTTACCTGCACGATACTATTGATTTAATTGCATTGTTATACGAACCGAAATCTTGAAAATAAGTTATATTCACAATCCACACATGAGGATACCAGCCAATTCCTGTGCTCTTCTCATCAAAAAAGACCCCGCCACAAGGACAGGGTCTTTCCAAAGGTTCAGGTCAACAATATTATACATATTGATCCCGGAACTAATTCAAAGCCTCTCGGTTAATGCTTCAAATCCTGGATTTACAGATAAACAGGTTTCACACATACCGGCTTGGATACACCTGTGCTGTGACCTGTGTATTTCAGACGTCCGCTCTCCTGATCCACTGTAAAGGAAACGATATTGTTGGTATCGCGGTTAGCTGCAATCAGCAGTTTGCCATTCGGCGTCAAAGCAAAATGACGTGGGTGTTCACCTTCAGCAGATACATGCTCAACCAGTTTCAAATGTCCTGTTTCAGCGTCTACTGCAAATACCACGATGCTGTCATGCCCGCGGTTCGAACCGTATACGAAACGTCCATCGTTGGATACGGCGATTTCAGCTGTTGTGTTTTCACTGCCGTCATAGCCGTCAGGCAATGTGGACACGGTAGAAACCTCTGTCAATGTACCCGCAGCTGCATCATAACGGTAAGACGTAATGGAAGAATCCACTTCATTAATGACATAGGCGAATTGACCATTCGGGTGGAATGCCAGGTGACGAGGTCCTGCACCCGGATGTGTTTTGGTTTCACTGTGCAGTACGAGTTCATTCTTGTCTGCATCAATGGAGTAGATTGCGATTTTGTCCGCACCCAGATCCTGTACCATCATGTATTTGCCATCCGGGCTGAAGAATGCAGAATGGACGTGTGGCTTGTCCTGACGCTCAGGATGCGCACCTTTGCCTTCATGTTTCTTCTCATCCAGAAGCACGCCAACTTCACCGTTATCCGTCAGGGCTTGCAGACCCACCAGACCACCGTGGTAGCTGGACAGAATCAAGTAACGTCCCGAAGGATCACGTTGGATATGACATGGTGGAGCCGAAATGGAGTCATGACGATTCAGCAATGATAATTTTCCTGTAGAAGGATCAATGCTCAGAGCTACAGCTTCAGACATTTTATTGCCTTCGGCAGACGCCGTCTCACCGATCGCATACAGTTTGTTACCTTCAGCATCCACGTTTACAAACGTTGGATTTTTCACGCCGGAGATGCCATCAAGCTTGGAGAGGTTACCTGTATCCTCATTCAATTCATATGCGTAAATGCCCTCATTTTCCGCTTCGGCATAAGAGCCGACCAATACGAGCAAGCGTTTTGATTCACTCATTACAGTTTCCTCCTCTATGTGTATGTAATCTGGTTGCACCTCTTCTATAATAAATCTGCCATATCAAAATAGCAATCCACCACCTCTGCGCATCCATTAAAAGAAGTGGTAGTCACATCGATCATGACGTTAGACAACACCAATATCCATTCCGACAAAGGTCAACTTCTGCTATGATAAAATAGGTTTTTCATCCAGAAAGGACTGAATTCGGTTGTTTAATTCATTTCTGCTTACGTTATATCATGTATTTCTGCCCATATCACTTCCCGTGATCGGAGGCATATTGTTAAAACGGTTCAAAAATTGGGATACTCGGCCGCTGTCGACCTTTTCCCTCTATATTTTGAGCCCTGCGCTTATCTTTGATACACTGCTGCATGCCGATATTACATGGACAGACGTAACCGGCACGTTCTGGTTCTCCATCATCAATCTAATTGCCCTGTGGGCAATGGCTGAACTGCTGAGCCGAGTATTCCATCTTGGGGCAAGCGAAAAAGCGGGACTCACCCTTGTCTCCACGTTTACGAACTGCGTGAATTATGGGCTCCCGCTTGTGTTGCTTGCCTTTGGACAGCTTGGATTGGATAAAGCTTCGGTATATGTCATCGGACAGATGATCATTGTAAACACAGTAGGAATCTTTTTCGCTGCCAGATCTGAATTCACGGTCAAAAATGCGATTCTGTCCGTCTTCCGTATGCCTTCCATCTATGCTGCTGCGATAGCTATCATCCTGCGTGCATCCAATCTGAGCTTGCCAGTGGCACTGGATGGAGGTATCTCCATGCTCGCAGCCGGTTACTCCCCTGTCGTACTGGCCATTCTCGGTGCACAGATGCTCAGACCACGTGGTTCGGTCGAACCTTGGAAACCTAACGTTCGCAAAGCGTTCTGGACTGGACTTGTAGTACGGCTTGCCGCAGCACCAGTACTCTCGTATCTGATCCTAACCGCACTTCAGATAGAAGGAACGTTATTCAGTGTGCTGCTGATCTTGGCGTCCATGCCAACCGCAGTGAACGCAGTCATTTTAGCCGAGCAATTCAATGCCTCTCCGCAGTTTGTTTCCCGCTGTATTCTATGGACAACCGCTGCTTCCATGGTCATTCTGCCAATTATGATTGTGATGTCTTCCTGATCAGCACGGAAGCCGAAGTTGGAGACATCGCTGCCTGCTTGCGTTTCTCCAATCGGCGTTCAAAGCGACGGTTGAGTGCTCTGACATAGAAGAACTTGACGACAAAGTAAGAAATCACACCCAGGATGACTCCAAAGACGGACATGCCTGCCAAAATATCCAGACCACCCAGCAAAAGTTCACTTAGCGCGGACCAGTTGCCACGAAACAGCTCCATAAAGGCACTCTCATGAACAAGCCCTTGCCCCATGCTGTGCGCCGGCAATATCCAGGAACCAATTTGCTTGGCAAGTGGCATCAATATGATGGGCAGGAACGTTAGCTTGCCGACCACGTTACCCACAATAGCCGCTGGCAGTGAGCCACCGGACAAACGTACAATCGGATAGAACACGAGATATACCAGTGATGCTGTGGAAATAACAATCAGTTCCAACCCAAAACCCAAAGCAAATCCGGTAGATACTTTATGTGCCCCGCCGGGAGCACGTAACAATTTGAGAAAATTTAGCTTCAAAGCACGTGTTAAACGTGCAAAACGTGAGTTTTTGCTTTTCCGTAGGTTCATACCGAACTTCCCCTTATCTTACACAAATGACGGCTCAAACCGCCTATTCTTCAGTATATCATACCGCGTTAACGTCTGCTGTTATAATCACTGGATGTGTCTCGATGGCGACGTTTCCTGCTACCGCTCTGGAGATCATGCAGGACTCTTCTGCTTTATGTGCCAGGCGCTCTGCCTTCGTAATATCAGCACCAGATGCATTCGCTTTGAGTACAATGCGAGGTCTGTGTATGATCCGTTCGTACGTAAATACGTTATTGGTAACATCCACCGTCGCTTCCGACTCCAGCGTCAGCGCATCCGGCGTAATATCCGATCGCTCCAGCATTGCTGCCAGCGTAATCAGATAACAGGTAGATGCTGCACCCAGCAGCATTTCATCCGGATTGGTTCCAGTACCCGGGCCACCCATCTCCTGCGGAATCGAAATGACTGTTTTTAACCCGCCTGCATCAATATGCCCTTCGCTGTTACGTCCACCATTCCAAGTAGCTTTCAAATGAAAAGGATGTTTCATTATATTCACTCCTTTCTAATTAGACACGGACACATGTTATGGACTGTTCATTCAGTACACTAACCTGTTCTTCAGCTAAGCCTAGATCAGTTATTACTTTTGCCACACTGCTGAGTTCCGCCACTCTTGTAAAAGCCTGCACACCAAACTTGCTCGAATCCGCCAGCAATATAACTTCATCCGCTATGCTGATCATCTTCTGTTTCACCAGCGCCTGCAATTCATTCGACTCACTGATGCCCTTGGTCAGATGTACTCCTTTGCAGGATAAGAAAACTTTATCCACATGATAAGCATCAAGCGACCGTTCAGCTAGCGGCCCTACAAACGATAGGGACTTCGAAGCAAGCTGCCCACCTGTCGCAATTACACGGATCTGTTCCTTGTTACTTAACTCCGCTGCGACCTTAATGGAGTTGGTCAACACGGTGAGTGGTATGTTTGGCAGTCCTGCCGCCATATACCACGCCGTTGTACTGGCATCCAGCGCTATCCGGTCACCAGGCTCTACCATTTTCACCGCTTCGTCCGCAATTCTGCGTTTCTCTTCCGCATGAGTTACAGCCCGCTCCGGATAAGGGATTTCCGACTGCCCCTCTTCTTTATATTTTACGCTGACAGCCCCGCCATGGGAACGTCTGAGCCTTCCCGCTTGCTCCAGCTTGTCCAGATCACGACGGATCGTCTCTTCCGTCACACCGCAGCGCTCACTAAGCTCGGTTACGCGCATGCTTCCCTGCGCATCTACCCATTCCACAATTTTCTCATAACGTTCAGCCACGAGCATCTTCATTCACTCCAAACTGTTGATTATCCAAGATGAATCCTGTTCATCCCATCATACCACAGTGCCTCCGGAAGGAGAATTTCATCGAGAGCGCAGAGGGTGCAAAAAAGAGGGAGCTTACGCTCCCTCCATTTCGAATGAAATTGTGTCTTATTTATCGTCAGCCATAGGGAACCAGCCCGGTGTGTGAATGATTGCATTCCACAGACCGTCAGGGATAACCAGACGTTCTTGATCCGATTTGGTGAGAATCGTCTCGATATCTTCCTCACGTCCGCTTTCGATTTTCTCAACCCAATCAGGTTCGATAATCAGCTCACGGCCAAGCGCAAGCAGTGGCACACCACTTTGAAGAGCTTCGGCTGCCTCGTCTGCGGTATGGATGGCACCTACGCCAATCACAGGCAGTTTACCATTCACGCGGTCAAGGATGAATTCAATTCTGGAGCGAGTATCTGCTTCACCTCGTCTTGGTTTGGACCAGAAATCATTGAGGGATACATGCAGGTAATCCAGATTTTTATCTTTCAGCGCATCCACCAGTGCATATGTCTCTTCCATGGTCAATCCCGGTGTTTCCGGCTCTTCTGGTGAGAAACGGTATCCAACGATAAACGGCATTTTCGTATGTGTAGCTACAGCCTTCCGGACTTCATCCACTACAGCCAGTGGGAATGTGAGACGTTTCTCGATGCTTCCACCCCAACGATCCTCACGTCGGTTGGAATGCGGAGAGAAGAACTGTTGAATCAGATAACCGTTTGCACCATGAATCTCAACACCGTCGAAGCCAGCTTCAATGGCACGACGGGTTGCTTCCCCAAAGTCCTTGATGATGGACGTAATTTCGTCATCAGACAACTCTCTTGGTACAGGAGATCCCGGACGCTCACTGGCAACAGCGCTTGGCGCAGCGACTTGACCCGCTGGTACCGCTTGTTCTGGTGTCAGACGACCTGCATGGAAAATTTGCAGTACGGCTTTGGAACCTTGCTGCTTAATCGTATCGGCCAGACGTTTCAGACCGGGAATAAAGCTATCGTCATAACTGCCAAATTGAGCCGGAAAACCAATTCCATTCGGAGTTACATGAGTTACTGCTGTAACAGACATACCCGCACCGCCGGTACGACGTGCATAATAAGCAAGTTCAGCGTCTGAGACAGTACCATCTGGATTCGAGGACATATGAGTCATTGGAGCGAGCACGATCCGGTTTTTCAGCGTAATTCCGCTTGGCAATGAAACTTGTTCAAACATTGGGCTATACTTTGGATTCATTCGTGGTTCCCTCCTGTTTAAATATCTCTTTTAATAGATATATGAATATATGCGTTTACTTACTGTAATGATTATAGTTACGTTTCACTCACATTGCAACTTTTCATTTTTCACCCCTATCCATGCCATGCTTAAAGGCTCGATGCTCCATTCACTTTCCGCCTTTTGTCCATTACACTTGTTTTTTCGGTCTCAATCCAAAAAGGCGGAGTGTCCTACGACTCTCCGCCTCATAAAACTGGTTGCTTAGCTTAGAAACTGCGTACATATGCCAGCTTCTGGTCCATTTCTTCCACGCATTCATAGCAGTCATGCTCATCATTGGCTACCATCGGAGTAACTGGATACAGATTCATCTCTGTACTGTTGTAGGATTTCAACAACGGCAGCAGCTGTGTCACGCGTGTGTTCGCTGGATCCAGCCAGGTATTAATCTCTTCTTCCGACAAAATCGCCGGCATTTTGCTGCCAAACTCCCGTGTAACCATGTTCGCCCCCGCCATCAGCATCGTACAGGTACGCAGTGGCTGTTTGCGGGTATCTTTCCAGACCTCGTATAATCCGGCAATACCAAACAATCCGCGATCCGGCATAACCACTCGCACTGCATAGCTTTTCTTGCCTTCCTGACGCCAGTAATACAAACCATTGCATGGGATAACACAACGCTTCGTCTCTACCAGCTTGTAATAGGCTGGATTCTCATGTACCGTCATAAGGTTGGCGTTGACTGCATCGCGTCCCCAGAACGGAATGAATCCCCATCGGAATTCGTCCAATACCCGCTCACCATCCTGATGCAAAATAATCGGTGTATGCTGGGTTGGGCTGATATTGTAACGGTTTTTGTAATAATACATCACCCGTTCAATCTTAAAATGATCCCTGACCTCATCCAAATCGGCTGCCAATGAAAAACGGTTACACATGCTCAGGCACTTCCTTTCCCTGCTTGAATTGAATTTGATTGTATTGTTTGTTATTGCAGGGAAATTATGCATGCTTGTATAGAAAGCATCAGTAACCGTGTGAAATCTTCCTATTTCCCACTGCCTGAGCTATAGAGAAGCCTGAATTGCTGCGGGGTCATCCCGATATTCGTTCGAAACATGCGAATAAAATAACTGCTGTGTGTAAATCCGCACTGAGAAGCAATTTGTTTTACGGATAGTTCCGAGTCTACGAGCATTCTCTTCGCGACCAGAATGCGGCAGTCCAGCAGATACCTGCCGGGCGGAACACCCATGATACTTTTGAACATGCGATTAAAATAATACACGCTGTACCCTGCTGTATCCGCCATTTCAGCAAGACTTAGCGGTTGTGTGCAGTGACGACGAATATAATCGGCTGTTGAGCGGATTGTATCCTGATGGTTCAGTAATGACGTCCCTTCAATTGACTCCGAATTCCGTGCCAGTTCAACTAGCAACTCATACAGTACCGCCGACAACTTCGGTTCATGTACACTCTCATAACCTTCACCGAGCTGGCATAATTGTTCATGCAGCTCCTCGAAACGGTCCTCTCCAGAGAATGAAAAGAGCCACACTTTATCCGGATTCCGCAAGCCCAGCAGCCGCTTCAGATCGTGGGCTTGCAGATGAATCCATCTGATATCCCATGGATCAGATGGGTCGGAATAATACTGCTGTGCTTGTCCTGGCGCATATAGAAAACCTTGTCCAGCCGTTAATCGGACGTTGCCCTGCTCGGTTCTCACTTCACCCTGTCCGTTAAAAACCAGATGCAAATTATACTCCCGTATTCCGTTTGGACGATATTCCCTGTGCTCTGGATCGAGATATCTTCCGTAGGCTACCGGATAACATGTATACCCTGCATACCCGGGCTCCGGCATAAACCAATGGTTTCGCATGTGTTCTTCCTCCAAAAATAGCAAGATCCTGATACCCTATGGCAACATGTTATTATATTCCCCTATCATTATCCATTATAAAATGAAATAGACTCGATGCTCATCCACAAGATGATGATAGTGGAGTCATTAAGCACTGGCTTGAGCGTGCATGAAAATCATTTTGTTCCAGACCAAAGGAGAGTAACATACATGAACCAAAACCGACCTATTCAAATGGGTGTTGATTATTATCCTGAACAATGGGACCCTAATCTGTGGGAGCAGGATGCCCGATTAATGGCCGATAGTGGTGTACGTATTGTACGAGTGGGTGAATTTGCCTGGAGCCGAATGGAGCCTGCCGATGGACAATTCGATTGGACATGGCTTGATCAGGCGCTCGATATCCTTCATCGCAATGGGCTTCAGGTGGTGATCGGTACACCAACGATGACACCACCACGCTGGCTCACTGAAAAGTGTCCTGATATTCTGCCAGTCTTGGCAAGTGGACAGTTATACCATGAAGGAGTCCGCGGCCACCGATGTTATAACAGTCCGAGCATGCGAACGTACAGTGCACGAATTGTTCAGAAGCTCAGCGAGCGATATGCAGGACATCCGGCTGTGATTGGATGGCAGACTGATAATGAATTCAGTTTCACGGATTGCCAGTGTAATGCTTGTTCAGAGGCTTTTCGCGAGTGGGTTCGTGCCCGTTACATTACACTAGGGCAGCTCAACCAGGCTTGGGGTACTGTTGTCTGGAGTGGAGAATACAGCGATTGGGAACAGGTGACGCCACCCTATGGCGGCTCTCCATTTCAGAATCCTTCGTTCCTGCTGGACTATTCCCGTTTTCAGTCGGATTCCATTGTGGCTTTTCAAAGCATCCAAATCGAGATCATTCGGCATAACTGTCCCGATCATTTTGTCACTCATAATTTTCACAGTTATCCGCAAAAGGCAGATCAATATAAAATCGGTCAGGATCTGGATTTCGCTTCTTTTGATTACTATCCCAACCCTTCACCTAACAAAACGGACACCGCACCTTATAGTGGCGCTTTGTCATTAGATCTGACACGAGGCATCAAACGCCGCAATTTCTGGATTATGGAGCAGCTTAGCGGACCTCCGGGTTGCTGGTTTCCAATGTGGCGTACACCCCAGCCCGGCTTCTTGCGTGCTTACTCATGGCAGACTATTGCCCGTGGAGCGGATGCTGTCGTGCATTTCCGCTGGCGCAGTGCCACTATAGGAGCAGAACAGTTCTGGCATGGACTGATTGATCACAGCAATGTTCCAGGGCGACGGTTCAAGGAGTTTCAGCAACTGTGTACCGAAGTGAACCGCCTGAGTGAACGCCTGCAAGGCTCTACATTGCAGAACGAAGTCGCCATCCTGCATTCACACGATCAGCTAAACGCTCTACGAATTCAGCCACAGGCGAAAGGACTGGAGTACTACGAAAATATAAAAGTATGGCATCGTGCCCTGACCAAATGGGGAATCAGTACAGATGTTATCCATTCCTCGGAAGCGCTCGATGGCTACAAAATCATCATCGCTCCGCACTTGTATCTGCTGGACGAGAACACCGCGGAACGCCTGCAAGCTTTTGCAGCGGATGGTGGCATATTGGTCTTAACGCATCGGACCGGTGTCAAAAACGATAACAACGTCTGTGTCATGGCGCCACTTCCAGGTATGTTATCTGCTTGCTCTGGCGTACGTGTAACCGAATATGATCCCGTCGGTGATGACCAAATTCAGATTCGGGATGAAAAGGGCAACACATATGCTGCCTCACTATGGGCTGATGTGTTGGAGCTGGACACGGCACAGCCGATTGCGGTTTATGCGGATCAATTTTATGCCGAAAGTGCGGCTGTCACCCAAAACAACTGGGGTAAAGGTACTGTCTATTATGTGGCGACCCAACCGGATGAAGCTTATCTGAGCCAGTTATTGCGAACCATCGCTGAACAATGCGGCCTGACCGGGATTCAATCCCTGCCAGACGGTGTCCAGGTGACAACCCGCTCAGGACCGAATGGAACGTTTCGTTTTATCCTGAACTTAAGTCCTGAATCTGTCTCCATTCCGTTACAATCCTCATATAAGAGTGCACTGGACGGAAATATTAAAGGCACTCATTTGGAACTTGGCCCCTATGATATCGAGATCTTGGAGATACAATAACAAGTAGCTTCTATGCAGCTAAAAAAATGAAAAGGCCCGGGTATGCACATTAAGTGCCCCGGGCTTTAGGTTAATTATCAGAAACAGCTAACTCATTGTGTTTGCTTATTCATTTTGATAATCCATTCAGCCAGATCCTGTGTCTGTTTCAGGAGAGCAATCGGGTCACGGAACCAGGACTGCTCTTCCGTCCATATGTATACTCTTCCATTTTTGACAGCAGGTAATGAACCCCAGACAGGGTCTGCTTGTAAATCTTTAAGCTTTGATTTACTGGTCAGTACAATATAATCCCCAGCGTATTTGGAAAGCAGCTCAATTGAGAATTCATGATACGCCCCTTGCATTAACTCGGCAGGTATGGCTGCAGGTGCTTGCAGACCAAGCAACTCGTAGATGTTACGCCCGCCACGACCCGATTGATTACCAAATATAAATACTTGGCGATCATACTCTTGCATCACGGAGAATGTAGTATCTGCCGGAACGACATCTTTCACTTCCTGTTTTATTTTAGCAATCTCTTGATCGAATTCCGCCAGCCATTGCTTCGCCTCAGCTTCTTTGTCAAGTACTTCACCAAAATAGTTGACCTCATCCTTCAACGTTGGGAATGTAATGGATGCGACAGAGACGGTAGGTGCAATCTTGCTGTATTTTTCAAAAGCCCCCTTGTCCGGATTCAATGTAATAATAAGATCTGGTTCCAGCTCCATCAGCTGTTCAATGGAATCACCGATCGTTTCAAGTCCATCCAGATGCCCTTCCAGATAAGGGCTATTCATGAGAAATTGTCCTCCAGCAATGGGTTTGACACCAAGGGCAAGGACTGTTCCCAAATAATCAATTGCAGCGACTCGCTCTGGATGTGCAGGAATCTCTACCTCTCCAAAGGTGGTATTTACGGTTTTCGTTTCCGCAATTGCAGGTTGTTCGGTTTCAGTTGATGGTTCCGGCGATCCTGCCCCTTGTCCGGTTGTTCCACAAGCACTTAATGTAAGTACAAACACAAGTGACATGATGGCTGATCTTAATTGGTTAAACATGTTGATTTCCTCATCTCCATTATATTGATAATGATTATCATCATCAATTAAAGGATAACGTTCTGTTTCTTCCGATACAATGGATTCATTTGTTGCATTTACTGTACTTTTTGAAACTCTATTCATGTCTTCTCGCTGCTTCAAACGATACTGTCCTGGTGTAATTCCCATCTCTTTCTTGAATATGCGATTAAAATAAAAGGGGTCCGGATAACCCACATACGTTGCAATCTCTTGTAATGAAGCCTCCGTAGCAGAGAGTAGAGCCCTTGCTTCTCCAATCCTTAACCGGATCAAATATTCGGTCGGCGTAGCACCAATCTGTTCTTTGAACTTGCGCGACACATATTGCGGGCTGTAATTCAAAGACTGAGCGAGTGAATCAAGCGAGATCGATTCACGAAAATGCGTTGTGATATAGCGTAAAACCTGATCCGTTAACGAGAGCTGCTCACCTTCATTTTGCATCCGAATCTGCTGATTCAATACAAGCTGTATCAGTTGAAAGAAGTACCCTTTCACCTGAATTTTGCCCAGTTGATCCTGTCCATTCCAGCAATCATGTATATTCTGAACAAGTTCATGCAACTGTAGTGTATTATCTGGCTCTATTCCCCACGATCGCTCGAAGGGATTGTTCTGTAACAGCATCATTCGGTAGTCCAGAAGAACGTTCGAGGGCAGTGTTGATTTATAGAAAATCAGATATGCCTCAATAACTCCGGTTGCTTCAAGCGCCATCCGCCTTCCTTTGCCTCCGTGCACTAACAGAAATCTGCCTGTAGACCATACTTCGTTATCTAACCAGATCTGTCCCCTGCCATTCACATACACAAACGCACTGGTTGGTAAGATATAATTTTGAAAATTTTCGTTTGTTGTTAATGATATAAGACGGACATCAAGCACGCGTACCTGAACCTGATCCCACAGCTTGATATCCTCCTGAATCCCCATATAGACTCCCTTTCCTAAGCGATGGAACACGCCCAATGGTCAACAATTGTGACAAAGAACCCACCTATAATTGATAATGATTATCAATTATAGCAATGTTGGTTATAACTTTGAAGTCCGTTTTCATTTTGGAGCTTATAAAAAAACAAAAAACCGTCGAAATCCCCCTATGGGAGATCTCAACGATTTTGCTGCTTCGTCTATAATTACAATTTGATAAAATCAGCCATGGAACGAACCTGGATGACCCCCGCCTTGGAGACAGCACCATCAGACACTTGCATATCCTCTCTAGATGTAAACTTGACCTTCACCGGAATGCCAGGAATGAGGTCGAAGAAATTGTCCGAGAACACCCCTTCTGCCTCAGTAGAAATCCATACTTGTTTTGCAAGCACATCACTTTCCAGAACCAGATGCACGCCATCATTCTCGGTAACTTCGGTTACTTTAATTTGTGCGGGTTGCAGTGCAATGTCCTTGGATGGTGCAAAATAATGCTCCTGTGCGATGTCGGCTGCTCCATCCTGCTTCAGATCAATACGCAGCAATGTTGTTGCAGCATCGCGGCCTTCCAGCCATTCCGCCTGGCTCAATGACAGCACCTGTTGACCAGAGTTGGATGCCAGAGCGACTTCATGCTCTTCCTCACGATATACTGTGCCATCAAAGCCAATCAGGCGTACCTTGAGTTTGCCTTTCACAGGTTCAAGCTGATCCGAGATTAGATAAATATCCGTCACATCTTCCTTGGTACCATCTACCGATACCAAGATATCGCTGAAGCTGCGTTTCGCGTAATATTGCAATGCTTTCCAGCGTCCAAAGTAATCCATCCCCGCCCATGAAGCCACCGGCCAGCAGTCGTTCATCTGCCAGTAGAGCGTTCCCATACAGAACGGTTTGCGACGACGGTGGGCCTCAATGGCTGTTTTCATCGCCTCAGCCTGAAGCACTTGGCTCATATAGAGGAAGGATGGGAAATCCTTAGGTTCATGCATGTACATATCCATGTATTGTTTGATCAGACGATTACCTGCTCCGTTCTTCTGATGCGCCAGCATGACTTCAGACTCCAATGCCAGATCCTTTTCCTCCGCATACTTGCGAACCGAATCATACTCAGGGAAGGACTGGAAGCCATACTCACTCATGAAGCGTCCAACATGAACGTTGTAGTTCTCAAAGGGCTCCACATTATGCCACACACCCCAATAGTGGATATCCCCTTCTGATGTGGATGGGTGAGCATGCTGTTTCTCGTCTCCCGACAGTGATACCAGTGGTGAAGAAGGCCAATAATCCACACCAGGAGCATAGGCTTCCACCACTTCCGGCAAAAGATCATGGAAAATAGCTTCGTAATCCGCCCAAATGCGTTCTCTTTGCTCCGCGTTGTAATCTTTTTTCCAGCCCCAGCCGCCATCCTCAATGTAATGTGCCCACGCTGAATCAATCTCGTTATTACCACACCACAGCACGATGCTTGGATGATTACGCAGACGTTTCACATTATCGATCGCCTCATGCTTCACACTGTTCAGGAAAGCCTCGTCTCCAGGATACATGCTGCAAGCAAACATAAAGTCCTGCCATACGAGCAAACCATATTCGTCACACAACTCGTAGAATACGTCTTCTTCATAGAAGCCACCACCCCATACACGGAGCATATTCATGTTCGACTCGGCAGCAGATACAATCTCATGCAGATAGCGCTCACGTGTCACTTCTGTTATGAAACTGTCGTTGGGAATGTGGTTGGCCCCTTTAGCAAAGACAGGAACTCCGTTTAACTCAAAATAAAAGGATGCTCCCGCTTCATCTTTGTCCCGAACCAGACGAATGGAACGAATACCCGTTTTGACTGTGGACTCGGCCACAGCCTGTTCGCCCTGAATCACATCCGTATGGAAAGAATACATATGCGGGTCACCCAATCCACGGCTCCACCATAGCTTCGGCTCAACAATAGAGATTGGAACTTCCACAGTCTGTACGCCTGGTTTCAGAGTTACTGCCTGCTCCCAGCTCTGTTCATCCGTTCCGATTCGAATGATTGCTTCTATGGATTGCGAAGTCTCTACTTCCACGATTGCAGTGAGAGAAGCGGAAGAAGCGGTTACTTCATTTTGTTGAATGAATACATCATTAATTCGTACGTCCGTCCAGCCTTCAAGGCGTGCTTCACGCCAGATTCCACTGGTTACAAAACGTGGACCCCAGTCCCAACCATAGTGATACGGGGCTTTCCGTGCAAAAATACTCACTCTTTTGTCCCCTAGTCCCCCCACGTCAGATTGATCATTCGATGCAGGCAGAGCATATCCGAGCTTCTCCAACTTCGGCAGATCTTCATTGATCGGCGAACGAAAACGTATTCGGAGAACGTTGCCACTTGCCTTTACAACAGATTTCACATCGACTGTCCACACCCGGAACATATTGTCTGCCGACAACACATGTTGTTCATTCACGTAAACATCGGCATATGTATCCAGACCATCAAAGACCAGCTCCAGATGCTGCTGGGACAGCAATGCTTCATTCACATCAAATTCCGTGCGATACTCCCAGTCTTTCTTATCGACCCATTGAATTTCCTTTTCGTTAGTTCCATAGAAAGGGTCCGGTATTTTACCCAGTTTCAGCAAATCCGTATGCACACAGCCGGGTACGTGAGCCGGCATCCATTCCTGTTCCTCCCAAGCCTTGAACGTCCAATTCTGAAAAGTCTGCGTTTGTATTTTGCTCATGACAGCCTCCGTTATCATTGAAGTAGTTTTAGAAAAACATTTTGTTAGTTTTTGTTATTATAAAAATAAATAACTTACAAAACAAAATTAACACGTTATACTCAATTCAGTCAATCTGTTTTGTGGATTATTAAAAAAAACATATCAGATAACAAAAAAAGACATGAAGCCCGATCTCTCCATGTCTTTTCACCCCAAGTTTATAGTGTAATGACGGGGTTATTATTAACATTTCTAAATTCACGTTCATTAGCTTCACGTTAAAATAGCGTTGAACTCATCACGAATAATTAATTCCGAATAGATCAGCTTTCTTTCAAAAGGCCCGTCCGGATGTTCCATACGCCACAATAACTGGTCCACCGCACGTCTGCCCATATTCTCCTTATCGATATGCACCGTAGCAAGAATAGGCTCTTCTGTACGGGTATTATCGAATCCGGTTACTGCACAGCGCTCCGGCACCTCAATGCCCCTGCTTTGGAGTGCACCAATCACAACAGCGGCCATGTGGTCGTTGGCACATACCATCACTTCTGGGATATCCTCCATCTTCATGGCGACAATCGATTCCCGAATGTGATCCAGATCAGGACCCAGCAATTCTGCCTGCTGCGAAACTTGCAGCTGCATCTCTTCCAATACCGAACGATAACCGAGCCATCGCTCTCTGAAACTGGCTGCATCAGGCAATTCACCAGCAAACTGTAGCCGTCTGTAGCCCTTTCCAACGAGCATCAGCACCAGTTCCTGCATGCATTTCATATTATCTGTAAATATCGTGTCTCCATGAATTGCCGGGTCTTCATGATCAACCATCACAAGTGGAATGTGCAGTCGATAAATCTCAAGCAATACGGATGTGGAGATGGAACCTACGGTAATAATTCCGCTGATGGCTTCGGGATTCAACACCGAAAACATACGATCCGAGGAAGGTTCCGTCAAGGTTAGGATATCCATGCCCTTCTCATTCAAGCGTGCAGATATTCCGTCAAAGATAGGACCCCAGTACAGGGAGGAACGATTCTGCGAACGAATGTTAGGAAACAAGATCAGAATAGTCCCCTGTCTATCTATCTTCATCTCCTGTTCAGCAGGGTTTTCCACCAGATATC
The DNA here is from genome assembly GCF_032399705.1 of Paenibacillus sp. BIC5C1. Classification (NCBI taxonomy): domain Bacteria; kingdom Bacillati; phylum Bacillota; class Bacilli; order Caryophanales; family Paenibacillaceae; genus Paenibacillus; species Paenibacillus sp. BIC5C1. The sequence continues at coordinate 2,675,582 of NZ_CP135922.1, read as the reverse complement.
GTTTCGGTTCAGCTTTGAAATATCCGAGCTGTCCTGCCGTCCTGACAATCATCTCCCGGGTATGTTCACTGACACCAGGTTTACCGGTCAACGCACGAGAGACTGCGAATTTGGATACCCCCGCAGCATCGGCAATTTGCTGCATGGTTACTCTTTTGGCCATCCTTCTCACCCGTTTTTCCTTTATTTTTCATTTAGTGTAGCATAAAAAGAGAGATTCAACAAAACAAGTTATGAAAATTTTCGTTTTGTTAGGTTGAGGATTTGTTATGGATTCTGAAACTTCCCCGGATAAATAATAAAAAAAGTTCCGCCACCAGCTTCAAAAAGAAGTTAATGGAAGAACTCTTGCTTTATTTCTAAATTATACGCCCGGTGCTCCCTGATCTCCCAGTTCGGTCTGTATTGCCGTCCGCTTTCTTCGCCAGAATACCGGATAAGGGATTCTGATCTCTGTAATCAGAACACCAATGAGCATCAGTGCTGCCCCCGCATACCCTTGCAATGTAAGGGACTCTCCTTGAAAGGTAAACGCAAATGCTGCTGCAAACAGTGGTTCAAGCGAAAAGATCAGACTTGTTCGCGTTGGTGAAGCATGCCGCTGGGCCAGAGTCTGCAAAATGTAACCAATGCCGCTGCACAGTACTCCCAGACCCAGAATGGCTGCCCAAGATTGAGGTGTGTCAGGTAAACGTGGTGTCTCCAGCACAAATGTAGCAGCCAGCCCCCACAGGGCTGCAACGCCCAGTTGCACCGTCCCCAGCGTTAGTGGATCATGCTTCGGCGTATACTTGCCAGCAATCATAATGTAGATCGCGTACATTAACGCTGCGAGAATGCAAAGGATATCCCCCATATGCAGACTAAGCTCATGTTGAAGTGTCAACAACGCGAGCCCAATTACCGCCACAAGAATACTTATCGTTAACCGCAAGTCTGGCATTCGTCGATGCAGAATTGTCGTCAGGATGGGCACAAAGATCACTGCCAAACTGATCAAAAACCCTGCCTGGGAAGCCGTTGTGCGCTGTACTCCATAAGTGATAAATACAAAGGCCGCGAATAACGCTGTTCCCATAATAGCCCCTGCTGCAAGCGTTCCTCGATCCATTCTGAACAGTCGCCGATAGAAAAGGACAGCTGCCGCAATAAAGGCAATTCCAAACCGGAAAGCGACCAGATTCAATTCCTGCATGGACTCCAGTCCTGATTTCATAAATAGATAGGATGATCCCCATATTACCGTTGCGAGCAGCATCTGCAAATCCGCTTTTCTTGATGCCTGACCTTGTGGTGCACGTACTCCGTTCATCTTGCTTCTACCTTCATTCTATGTATTTTAATCTATCCAAGGCTCTGTCGAACTAACTCGCCTTGGCAAGTATAAACGATCTCTTTGCATTATAAAAATGAATATTTATAATAGAACATATGAAATAAACTCATGTATTAAATGAAGAGAGGAACGAAATCTTTCATGTCATTGGTCAAATACGAAATTTTGAATGCCGTAGTGGAATACGGCAGCCTCACCAAAGCAGCAGAAGCATTGAATATTACCCAATCAGCGGTCAGTCATGCCATCGCCAGTCTGGAGACCGAGTGTGGTTTTTCGCTGCTGAATCGCGGCCGCTCCGGTGTACGACTTACTGCCGAAGGGGAACGGATTCTGGGCTATACTCGTGAAATTCTGCGGTGGACCGAACTGATGAACCAGGAGATTTCATTGATTCGCGGCGCCGAGATTGGAACCGTTCGTATTGGCACATTCGCCAGTGTATCCACGCAGTGGCTGCCTGGCATCCTGAAGCAATTTCGCCTCGGTCATCCCGGAATCGAAATTAAGCTGTGGGAAGGGGACTACGCAGAAATTGAAGGCTGGCTGGCTGGAGGTGCCATCGATCTTGGCTTTCTGTCCCTTGGCGACTCTTCGCCTTTTGAGACGATTCCATTACAAAAAGACAGGATGATGTGCATCCTGCCTCTGGAACATCCGCTCGCTACGGAGAAGTCTGTCTCATTTGATGTACTGCTGGAACAGCCCTTTATTTTGCCTAAATGGGGCGGTGATAACGAAATCGAACGGTTAATTCGGCAACATGCAGCCAAATTGAATGTCGTCTATGAAGTCGCCGAAGATCAGGCCATCATGGCAATGGTTCGAAACGGTCTTGGTATCAGTCTTTTACCTGCAATGGTTCTTCAACACCATACGAATGAGCTCGCTCTTGTTCCACTCACAGGAGATCCTTATCGTACCATTGGCATCGCTTGCCCATCTCTCACCAATCTGTCCCCCGCTTCCCGTCGGTTCATTGAAGCGGTACAGGAATGGCTAACCCCATCGTTGTAATTGGTCCTCCGTTGACTCAAGCTATTCCCATACTCGATCCAGTTGATCTGCATAGAAACGGATGGCTCTGCTGTAGTCGCTTATTCCCTTATCCCTTGATGTATCAGCCAGTTGTACCAGCAACCGCTTCATTGCCTCCGCATGCTCACCCAGATTGTAGAGCACCATGGCAAGAAAAACTTCAAATTCCCGGTTCTCCGGGAATTCACTTAACCCCTTTTCAAACCAGGCCTTCGCCTGCTCGTACTGCCCCAGAGTCCGATACGTGCTGCCAAGTCCAAGTATGGCACCTGTCCTGTCCTCAACCGGAAGCCCAAGACCTAGAGCCTTTTCATAATGGGGTACCGCTTCACGCTCCAGTCCCAGTGAATCATGAGCCCAAGCGAGCTGGTACCAAACCTCTGCATTGTCCGGTTCCTGTAATGCCAATTCCTGCAGCAGCTCTATCGCCTCCTGCATTTTCCCCTCCGTCCTCAAGAGGATAGCCTGCTGTAAATCATTCATCTACTCCACTTCCCATTCTTCCAAAATCATTTTCCATAGTATAATTATAGCAAAAAAGCACCCCTAGAAGTATGGCCGGAACAACCAGAGGTTGTCCAAGTCTATTCTACAGCGTGCTTTTTCGTAAGATGTCTGCTACTTTGGCATCTTCATGTTCGAACATTTCACAAAAATGATGAAACGCTTAGGACCAGGTTGTGTTTACCACCATTACAATGAATACAACCATGAGATAATTGACAGAGATCAGAAAGTTAACTTTTGCCCATTTCTCATTATCCTGAGTTTTCAATCCGCTTAGTGTATGAATCAACCAGATCAGACTACCAATGGCGGATACGAGCAGAAACACAAGTCCAACGTAGTTGTAGTAATACAACAGAAATACAGCAGGAAGCAACAGAAACACGTAAGGAATCATCTGCACCTTTGTACGCTTCACACCTTTGACTACCGGCAACAGTGGGAAACCGGCTGCACGATATTCTTCCACTCTGCGAATCCCGAGTGACCAGAAGTGAGGTGGCTGCCACAGGAATAACAGCGCAAACAGCAACCAGGCACCTGCATCAATCTGATTGGTTACCGCACAATAACCGATTACAGGCGGCATCGCCCCCGCAATTCCACCCAATGACGTACTCCAGGTCGAGCTGCGTTTCAGCCACATCGTGTAGATCACGATATAAGCAAACCATCCGAGGAGTGCCATCCAACCGGATAACGGATTGACCAGGAAGTACAGCAGCACAAAACCAACCACACCAAGAACAATTCCATACCCCAATACAAACTTGGGTTTAAGATGATTGATGTAATCAATCCGTTTTTTGGTACGCTCCATCTTCTGATCCAATTCACGATCCCAGTAGTTGTTAATGACACAAGCCGAAGCGATGACCAAGGTTGATCCAATCAACACCATGAGCAGAGATATCCACGAGATATCCCATTTTGAAGCGACCCAGAACCCTACCGCTACCGCAAACACATTCAGCCGCAAAAGTCCGGGTTTCGTTAACGCAATCATGTCTTTAAGCATGAGAAGCCTCCTGAACTATGTAAAAACACCATTCCTATAATGATACATGTACATACCATGAATTACAATCTCCTTCATGAATTTGTCATAACCAAAAAGCATCCCTGCCGGTTCAATGGAACCGGAGGAATGCTTAACCGTTGCATTCTGATCTAATTTTATGGAATGTACTGCTGTACAATTTTGGTCACTTTGCCGTCCTGCACAGTGAGGTGATACGGGAATACGGACAGATCGATAATATTGGTATTCTCATACAAGGATTCGAACTTGCTGAGCGCCACTGATTCATTCCATTGAATGTTGGTACCCGACACTGTACCATCACGATCATACAACTGCATCAACACTTCAGCATCAGCACTTACTTCTACCTTTTCCTGCTCTTTGCTATCATTAACAATATAATAACCATCAGGAGCACCATCTATACCGGAGTCCGGATTGCGTTGTTCAAAAACTTTATCAGCCTCAGCACCTTGGTACCAGCCAATCTTGTCTACAATCAAGTACAATTTACCATCCTCATGCTGTATGTCCTCCACATACGCTGTAAACATCTCAGAGTTTGCAGCCTGCGCTTCTTTGGCAGAAGCCTGTACAGAGTCCCTGCTCCCCTCAGCGTTCGCTGGTGTAAGCAAATATGTAGCAAGTACAATCATGCCAAGCAATGCAACAGCCGCACCCAGCATTCGTAATTTCCATTGTTTCGCCGCGTTCTTCATAGGCAGCATCTCTCCTTATTATGAACGTTACTATTCCTTAACCGGAAGGCTTTCTCTTCAAACGCTCATATGAATATTTAATCTTTCTTTCTACTATCCCTATCATACTGGGTATACACGCTGCAAAAGTATCAGCCAGATGAAAAATAGTTACAATAGGTGTCATCAAAAAGAGACCCCGAATGCAATGGCATCCAGAGTCTCTATTGGCTTAGCTTTTAGTTTCAGCTCGATCTTAATGATTCGGGGTTGAACCTTGTGCCAGACGCACTAGCATATGAGCCAGCATATGGCGCTCTTCCTCTTTCCCGACATTCCACAGTTCTTGCAGCAACTTCTCCTCACGGTTACGCGGCTCTTCCCGGGCAGCCAAATAGTCGGCTACTTTCTCGGCAATTTTGGCCATCTGCTCCTCACCCAGTCCAATCGATTCTCCCATTGCAATTCGTTTGCCCAGATATTCTTTGAAGGCATCAAAATTCTGTAAAATCTGTTCCCGTTCCTCCGGCGCAATCTTATCAATCGCATTGTCTACTTTGTCAGTTGAAACTTGGCCATCTTTATGGATAACATGATTTTGTTCATTCATCTGAAAAACCTCCTTGAGAATACTCGCTATGTGGAATGTAAGCAAAATGCTTTTTCATACCAGGTTATCTATAATATAAACTTCTCACCGGAGATTAATCAGACATTTCTATCCTTTATTCATCTACTGTTTCCTCAGAAATGCTTCGTAATCGCCAGACTGCTAGAGCTCCCCACATATACAGTATGGCACTCAGATAAAATAATACATCGATCGTCAGCCAATCAATCAGCACACCGCCAATAATAACCGCAAATCCTGACGCGGCGGATGTCCAGAAATGATAGTTGCCTACAGCTGATCCCCGCTGCCCAGCAACCGTATAATCGGCGAGCAGCACCCGTTCACTCATCCGCTGCATCGCATTGCATATGCCCATCATCATTTGCAGCAGCAGCACCCAGATGTAGGATATGACCCAAGGGAATGCAATCATGGCTGCGGCCATCCCTACCGAACTTACAATGAGCCACTTCTTGGCGTGTCGATCCATCCGGGAAGCGAGCCATTGTGAAGCAGCAGCCGAGCTGATTGTAAATACGGCAAAGGCAAGCCCATATTTGGAGAAGCTGTTACCCAGATTTTTGAGAAACAAAAGATAATACGGATAAATCATGCCCGAAGCGAGCGTAACAATAGTTTGAGATCGAACAAGCCACTTGATATTCATAGATGATTTCCTCCATACTGCTCCATAAAATAGTTCATAAAAAGATGATTGGGGTCAACTTTTTCTTTGGCTGCAAAAAACTCACTCTTTCGTGGATAAGCCTGTTCGAATTGCTCTGAAGTTGCATAACCTGCATAGGGCAGATAATATGTTCCGTTATATCGAAGGACGGCATCTATCAGCTGCTGCATACTGTCTTTGAACTTCCCTTGTTCTTCCTCGGACAATGAAGCGTGAAATAAACAGACAAGACCGAACATATCGTGTGTTGCATAGGAAAGTACAGCTTCTTCATCATGTTTCACATACCTGACTGTAATGTTAAGCAGATCCAATTGCTCCTGGGATACAATCTCACCCATCTCCTGAACAAATGCGGGAAAGGCATCAACCGGAATAAAATATTCCTGCAGCAAATCATTTTCACCGGGCTGATGATACTCCATGAAGGCAGACGCAGAAGCCATCGCATTGTTGCGGCTAATCATCTTGCCATCCTGTGACTCGAAGTACCGCTGTTGAAGCGGCCAAAACCAGGCCCGCCCCCATTCGAATTCACGGTTCAAATTGAACAGGAGTTTGCTGGGAAGCACGCCACTTTCACGTTCATCCAGATGATTATAATCTTCCAGTGAAGCCGTTGGATCAGAGGCATAATTCAATGCGTACATCTCGTGAAAGTAGCCTTCACCGGGCTGAACTGAAATTCGGGCCAGATGCATTCGCATCATCGGGTCTCCCAGGATATTCTTTTGAAAATAAGACGGGTAGTCCTCAACCTGCACCTGCTCAGTTGTGAGACGATAGACTTCGTCATCCGTTAACTTCAACGTAACGTCCAGAATCACGCCAAACAGTCCGTAACCCCCGAGTACAAGCGGGAAAAGCTCTGCATTCTCGCTGCGACTAACTTGCCTAATTTTACCATCTGCCGTCAAGAGATGAAAGGAATCGACACTTTCAATTAAGGAACCTTGATGAAGCTCTCGACCGTGTGCATTCACACTGATAGATCCGCCTACAGTGAAAATATTTTGGGACTGCATATTTTTGACCGCCAATCCATATGGGATAATGGCTCGCTGTACGTCAGACCAGGTCGCCCCAGCCTGCACACGTACCTTTTTGGCATCGGTATTAACTTCCAGCACTTTGTTATACGAAGTCATGTCTATGACAATGCCATCTTTATAGTAGGTGTGCCCTCCCTGACTATGGCGCTGCCCGGCAATAGATATCGTTAGATTTCTCTCTTGGGCGTCCTGAAGCAATTCAACGAGCTGCTGCTCTTCATGGCCTTCCACTACACGTTCAACCTTAACCGGATGAAGACGGCTGTAGTCGGTAATCAGATATGGATTCTGATCATCGCTATCCGTTCTCCAATATGTCCACACACATAAAACAAGAAGTAACAGGAGCATGCTCGTTTTTTTGAACAGATGACCTCCTCCTCCCCTAACACATAACGTTTCAATTTGATTCAATTGGTTAATCGTTTACATATAGATTATAAGGATTGGATATGTTAAGGAACACCTTAAACATACCTGAATAAGGAGGGATTTTCCATGAATGAATATAAAAAAGAGCGAAAAAACAAAGATCTTGAGCCAGGTGTTAATACAATTCTACACCCAGATCCGGACAATCCCGGCCCAACCGACATGATTGAAGAAGCCGTAGGAGAAATCGTAGACAATATTACCCATCCTCACAAAGGCAAAACGGCCGAGACCCGCGATACAAACAGCAAATAAATTAATTCAGTCCATCCTTATAGAAGCGGTTTACATGTAACGCAAAAAGTCCTCCAACCTTAGTCATAACGGTCGGGGGACTTTAAATTTTTTTCTATCGAGAGGAGCTTTTCACCATCTGCATTTGAATATGCATCTTAATCTGCTTATTAATTTGTGTTTAAATCTGATTCACCTTGTTTTCCTTTTTCATCTGTTGCAATGCCTTGTGAATCCAGATCGCAGCAATCGAACCTTCGCCCATGGCAACCGTAGCTTGTTCCGCATGCAGACCCAGATCCCCGGCAATCCATACATTAGGCGCGGCCAGCATACTACGCGGGTTGGCTTCCACGTGTTTATTATCCGCAATGACGGCTCCAAGCTGCTCTGCCAGTTCATAATGTACACGATTGCCTCCAAACGCAATGAATCCACGCTCTGACTCATAAATCTGTCCATCTTCCGTCAGTACACCCGTAATATGACCATCTTCCATCTGTTGCACTTCTTGGACGGCGGCCTCAAGGTAACGAACTCCTGCCTCTTTCATGCTTCGATGAAGTTCAGCGGAGATTGGAGACTGCTCATGGTTGATATACAATAACTCATTGGTACGTTGAATCAAAACCATAGCCATGTTTGCACCGGCTTCGCCTGCACCCAGCAATATCGTGCGCTGATCCTGAATCTCATATCCATCGCAATCCGGGCACACATATACTGTTCGTCCCAACGTAGGCCTCAATCCCGGAATGGCCGGTATCCTGTCCGTTAGTCCAGTTGCCAGTAAGACTGTTTTTGCCATATATTCAGAGCCGGAAGAGCCGAACAATTGAATCTGTTCTCCCCGGCGTCCTGCCTTAATTATACGGTCTTTCTCAAAAGACACTCCAGTCTGTTCTGCCTGCATTCTGCCTTTGGAGCGCAGCTCTTCACCAGATACTCCTTCAGGAAAACCAAGAATATTATGATAGGTTCGGCATAACGTTGACCTGCCTTCTCCTGCGTCCACTACCAATACCCGATGGGAAGAATAACGACCCATCTGAATAGCTGCCTGAAGTCCTGCGAGTCCTCCACCTACTATGATGCAATCATACTCTCGCATGCTCCATCTCCCTCCTATGCTTCTATCTCTTCTATGTTATTGGACAGTTCACTATCCTTCTATCCATTTACACCGTTCAACCAAAATCAAACGTGATCCATTACAACTTAGCTTTTACCAAAATAAAACAACCCAAACCATCCGTCTGAATAACGGTACGTTTGGGTCGGTTTTAGGAAGGATTATAATACCGGAATTTAGAAAATGTATGATTCAAATCGTGAAGCATTCGAAATGGCATTCCATACATCTGCCGTCTCTCCGCCCATATACCAGTATGCCAATCCCGCAATGTTACGTTCTCCGCTCATCATTACTTTCGCGGATAATGAACGACTGTCCTCTGCCCATATATATCTCGGTGTCCCATTACTGTTGTAGCCGATGATATATTGGACCAGATCTGCATCCCATCGTCTCACGGAACCTGAAGCTCGCGCACGAGTTCCCTGTTCTGCCAAAGTGATGTCCCATGAACTGGCTGCCGGATTAACAGAAGACCAATCCCGTGTATATAAAGGCAGGGCGAGAATTGTTTTGGCGCGAACTACCTCAGCGAGCATCGTATCCAAAGCCCTTTCAACCCAAGGAAGAGATGCCACAGACCCTGCTTGCGGATCGCCGTTCCAGTGCTCCTCATAACCCATTAGTACCATGTAATCCGATATGGCGCCCAATTGCGCATAATCAAATGCATCGGTCCAGTCTGTCCCCAGGTCGGGTGATACATCCACGGATACAACAGCGCCCAGTGCGTGCAAAGCCGTTGTCAGGGAAGTAATAAATGCAGTCATTCCTTCACGATCAGCTGGCAGTACGTTTTCGAAATCCACGTTAATGCCATCCAGTTTATATGTTTTCACAAAAGAGGTGACCTGTGAGATCACTGAAGCCCGGTTGGCTGAGCTCGATAACATCTGGTGAGTAAGGTCCGGGTTCGAACGATTGCCTAGCAATGGCCATATCTGTCGGTCTGTAGCAGCTGCCCAGGATAATAGCGACGTGTCCGTAAGATCTGTGACTTTCATGCTGCTATTCAGGAAAAACCAACGGGGAACCAGTGTATTTGCTTCCGATTGTTCAATCTGTTTCTTGAACTCAGCTGTAGAGGCGTTATATTGCCATCCTAGCTGAATACCAAGCTGATCCTCGCTTTTCAGCTGATCTGACCAGGTTTTCTTTTGCAAAATGGCATCCAGCATCACTGCTGCCTCTTCTCTGGTCACTTGGTCATGCGGGCGAAACTTGCCATCACTGCCGCGCATCAAACCAAGCTGATATACAGTCTGCACATAAGGACGCGCCCATTCGGATATCTTAGCTGCATCGTCATACGTGGATGACAGGAGATTCGTTGATTTGGAGGATTGTTTCAGCATCCTCACCAGCAGTGCAGCCGCTTCTTCCCGCGTAATGGAGGCGTTTGGCTGGAACACGCCCTGACTCTTGCCCTCAAGTATGGAAAGATTGGTCATGGCTGCAACGTTACCGTAGTACCAAGCGCTCATGCTAACATCGTTATAAGGATTAATATTGTTTTTAACAGGTTTCAAACCTAGCAGTCTCACAGCAAATGTTGCAAATTCAGCACGAGTGACTGCCTTTTTGGGTTCAAACGTATTCTCGGAGGTTCCAGCAGCAATTCCTGCCTTGACGAGATGTGCAATCGCATCCTTGGCATAACTGGAGGTTGTATCCTTGAACCCCTGCTGTGTCGCTGCTGCCTGAGCTGTGGATTCACCGATGGAGATTGATCCTATCACTAGTACACCGCACAAAATAGCATTCCATAGCTTTCGCCGGGTACGTTTGTTTATTCTATTATTCACATCAAAAAGCCTCGCTTCATTGGAGTACGATCTACATCATCGTATCAAATTGAAGCGAGGCCGTATGTGGTTAAATATTGGGAAATTCGATGAACCAGTGCTCCTCCATTTTTTTATGAATCGAGGTCACATTCGGCTTCTGGCAAAAGTCTTACTTGTGTACTTTTACACGTTGTTCAATCGGTTGGAATTCTTTCTCGCCTGGTGTTGCTGTTGGTTTGCCGAATGGCATTTGAGCGATCAGTCTCCAGTTCTCCGGAATGTTCCATTCCTGTTTGACCTTCTCGTCAATCAACGGGTTATAGTGCTGCAGGGAAGCGCCCAGACCTTCTTGTTCCAAAGCAGTCCAGATCACCAGTTGCAACATACCGTTGGATTGGTTCGCCCAGATCGGGAAGTTATCCGCATAAGCTGCAAAATTTTGTTGAAGCTGCGCAATCACATTGTTGTCTTCGAAGAAGAGTACTGTACCGTATCCGCTTCGGAATCCAGCCATTTTCTCAGCTGTGGATTTGAAGGCTTCTTCATTTCCTACCACTTCACGCAAAATTTCTTCCGTGTGATTCCACAGTTTGTCGTGTTGTTCACCGAGCAATACTACGGCACGAGATGTTTGTGAGTTGAATGAAGTCGGAGTGTATTTTACCGCTTCTTCCACGATTTCCTGAATTTTAGCATCCGAGATTGTGGATTCCTTATTGATTCCATAATAAGATCTTCTGTTTTTCAACGCTTCAAAGAAAGATTTAGACACAAATATTCGCCTCCCAAAATGGTATTTCCTAAGTTGCCAACATAGTAACTATAATATAGTAACATACATTAGTAAACAAACTATTTTATACTCACTTAGTGTACATTTATTCGTTTCACATAGCTATTGCATGATTCTGATCACTTGGACTCGCGGTAATCTGCTCGATATTTCTCTTCCGATGACGAATTGCTCTTGGTTTGATCCTTATTCTTCTCTTCCTGCTTCTCCATATTCAGATCTTCCATCGGAATGGGGTCCACCGTCTGCTCTTCTTCATGCCGGTCAAGCAAAATTTCCTGCTCTGTTGGATACTGCTCTGGATTATCATGGGAACGATCCTTATGTGTATCCTTGTTATTTTGATCCGGTGTGCGCTCTTTCATTCGTGGTTCCTCCTCCGTTTTCATTTACCCTTCTTTTACCTTTTCTGTCTGACTTCTAAACACGGAGCAAATATGAGATGAACGTGACAGGGGCATCTATCTCTGCGTCAAATAGAAAAAAAGCCAACCAGAACGGACTGGTTGACTTCATCTACTTGAATTCAGTTCCATTTTATTGATCACTGGGCGAAGCAATGAAATCTCCGAGAGTCAATTTGGCTTCAAAAATAATGCTCCCATTCTCTTCAGCCAATCTTCCCCGGACCCACACAGCGCCCTCAGTAACCTCTGAACGCTCAACAATCATTTGCTCCTGCATACGAATCTCACGATGATATGAAATTTGCAGACGGATCATACCTGAAGCCAGTTCATCCAGTGTTAATGCATCACAACATATGTCTGCATACCGGGCGTTGTTCATATGACCATTACTATCTGTGCTGCTGTATTGTACAGTTAGACGATATTTTTCCTGCAAGCTGAGTTCAGAGGGGACCGTCACTTTAGCAGGAGCTTCACCTAAGGATAAATCGGGATGCGATTTCACTTCAAAAGGCAAAGCTGATGGTCTGACGACTCTGCGTCTCTTTAGATCGACCAACGTCCAAGCCGTGCGAGCCTCAGACAGATGTGTCCCCTCTCGATCTGTGAGGATATAATCCCTTAACCATGTCACACCTTTATTTTCTTTATGCCATGTCTGCAAGGATACTTCTTCTTCCAATCGGGCTGGGCGCATGATCGTGACATCTGTCGTTAATAGCATCCAGCCCAATCCCTGATCCAGCATCTGCGATACGGTAACTCCCATGCCTGCTAAATCGCGGTCTGCTGCCAACTGCATATGTTCCAGTAAAGCAGATGCACGACATTGTGATCTGTAATCGGCATCTGCTGATCCAACTCGGTAACCAAGCTTGAATGGTTGTTCTTGTTCAGATTGCATTCAGTAACCTCCTCAGGCTGTGCAGCATGTAAAATCTTGATCCGTAACACTACATTAATCAAACGATCGATGTAATCGACTGCGGTACAGATCAGGTGCACACCCTACACTTTGTTTGAACATTCGACTGAAATGGGATAAACGTTTGAACCCGGCCAGTCGGCTAGCCTCTGTCACACTGATATCCGGCTGGAACTGAAATAGCAGTTTGGCCTGATTAATGCGGCGGTCATACACATATTTAAATATGGTACTGCCCGTCATTTCTTTAAACAATCCTGCCAAGTAAGGCTTGGACAGATGAAGCTCACTTGCCAGATCATCCAGCCCAATGTCCTCCATATAATGAGTTTCGACATAACCAATGATATGCTGTACATGCCGCTCCTTATCGGAAGAGGGAAGGTGGTCCTCGACCCTGCCTCGGCAGATTCCAGCTATAACATACAGCAGGTCACATAAACGAACGTTCATGCGTTCCTCTTTGAAATCACCCGGATTCACCGTAAGCTGATGCAGACTCAGCAGCAAAGCTTCGAATTCGGAGCGAATACTGCCTGTCAGATTGATCCGGCAGTTTCTTAGTTCTTCGAACGGCTTTAGGACTTCGCTCACCCGATCCGGGTGCAGACTGCTGCGGATGGCCGAGGGATCGAAGTGCAGCGTCGTTCGCACATACGGTCTGCCTGGCATGGGATGTGGCCGATGAAGGGTCATGCCATGCATCAGGACCAGATCACCCGGTTCAAGGTTATAGACTCGATCCCCAATCAGATAGGTGCATTCGCCATCATGAAAATAGTACACCTCATATTGCGGATGCGAATGAAATCCGTCCGATGCTCCAGGGTCGTACGTGCTGGTGGAGCGATAGCTATATTCCAGTGGGCCACTAAATTGCATTACACTTGGCACGTTCAAGTACCTCCTGTTCTGGAGAGGGTTTCTTACCATTTTACCCGTTTCACATCATGTCGGATAGTATTGGACGGACTTTTGAAATATAGAAGGCCATGCACATATCCGTTTGTTTGCACGGTAAGTGTCATGGCCTTTTGGGATTGTGAAAGATAACTTACAGTAGCTGTTCAATACTCGCCTGGATCTCGTCAATCGAGTCAACAGGTTCAAAACGTTTAACCACATGCCCTTCGGCATCAATCAGAAACTTCGTGAAGTTCCATTTAATTGCATCCCCATGCAACCATTCCGGTGCTTTGTCCGCCACCATCAGCTTCAGCAGTTTCGCTTGCACATCTGACTCATCAAAACCTGCAAACGGTCCCGATTTTTTCAAAAAGTCATACAGTGGATGCGCTGCTTCTCCATTGACATCCATCTTGGAGAACATGGGGAATTTCACGCCATAGTTAATCTGACAAAAGGACTCCGCTTCTTCACTGCTTCCCGGCTCTTGCTCGGCAAACTGATTACAAGGAAAACCAATGATCTGAAGTCCTTGCTCTTTATATCGGTCATAAAGCTTCTGCATGTCGTCGAACTGATGCGTGTACTTACACTTGCTCGCTGTATTCACGATCAGTACAGGTTTTCCTTCGTATTGATAGAGCGGGAAACGTTCTCCACTCGTTTTGGTTACGCTAAAATCATAGATGGTTGGCATGATATGGGTGCACCTCGCGATGTTATGTAGTTATACAGACTCATATGAATTTCTATTATATACGAAATAGAAGATTCTGTATCGTAAAAAAGAGCCTATAACTACTGCAACGCTACGAACAAATCAATCTCATTATCGGGATGATCAGGTTGATATCGTTCATCCCAAATTTCAAAATCATAGTCCTTCAGCTCATACCCCGTTTCATCTATCCATTGGCCGTATAAATAATCATATGTAGCATCAAGCTCCGATTCAAGTCCTTTGTGTGTGCAAGTCACATATTGGCTTTCCTTGACCGCATGAAGAATCATATCAGGTGGGGCAGCGCTGTCTGTGAGCACCTCATAACCAATCAGATGCGTAAACACATCCTCCTTGGGATTAAAATGTGCGTCCATAGGATAGATCTGCATCAATATGACATTGTCATTTATCCGATGCTGAATCTCCTCTTTTCTTTTGAGCAGTTGTTCATAATGGATCTTGCCGAGACCCGATTCAAACGCAGCAACCGTGGCTTCAATTTTGTAACCTGCCACCTGAAAAGCAGGCAAAATCACAACTTTAGCTTCCATAAATGATCCCCTCCTTTTACAACATGTCGTAGGAGCTTACAATTTCGTACCATCACATCATAGCGAAATGTAATCGCTCTAAACTTTCGTTGCATTATTGAATCGATGTATTCCAAATTCTTTGAAATCCGATGTAAGTATCGCCTCTCTCAGTGGGTACAGATTTGGAGTATATCTGAGTTCAATTCCCTTCTTAAATAATCTCTCCATTAAACCATCCATGCGGTCTATATGTAGAGGCTTATTAACCTGATAAGAAATGTAGTATCCCGCCGTTGGATCAAAGAGTTCAAAAGTCGTGTCATCGAATTGGTACCTGTACAGGGTCTGATTCATAATACTCGGATACCATGAACTTTCAACCGTAACGATGATATCAGCATCAGAATGCTTGAAAAACTTCTCCCTATTCTCATCACTTAAAGTGTCAGTCTTTTTACAGATGATTCTAGGGCAATCTCTTGGAAAGTAATATGAATATTCATGCTCTTCATCAATAGCCCACACCACTGCTGGAAATTCAGCTCTGTTTTGTTGCTCTCTTGGAATAAAAACATGGATATCTGAAACCTCGCTAAAATGATAAAGCATTTAAGCACCTCACATCATTTAGTGATTCTTAGGCCTCGGAAAAAAATGCTCTTAAATTCCAACATCGCTCCACTTCCCGTCACATAAAACGACAGAGGTTTCGATTTGTCTTTCAGGAACGTTCCAGTATCGAGTTAATAACTGCCTCTTCTCATCCGAAGAAACTAGGGTAAAACCATTTTTTAAATAGAATTTTATAGCCCATTCTGCTGAATCCCAGGTTCCTATTAATATCGGTTTGTCGGTTGATGCCACCAGATGAGCCAACAGTTTTGTGCCTATTCCGCTCCCTCGTTGGTGAGTTCTTACATATGCGTGCCTGATTAAAGCAACATCACCTTTATCCTGAATTCCCATAACGCCCCATAATCTATTATTTTCTTCAAAGCCCCAGAATACGACGCCATCACGG
Source organism: Paenibacillus sp. BIC5C1 (assembly GCF_032399705.1). NCBI lineage: Bacteria > Bacillati > Bacillota > Bacilli > Caryophanales > Paenibacillaceae > Paenibacillus > Paenibacillus sp. BIC5C1. The sequence goes on along the minus strand of NZ_CP135922.1, from coordinate 2,659,726 downwards.
ACTTCCTGATTCAATTCTTGCAATGGCATATAGGGTTCATGATAGCGATCCTCTGGAATTACACCCTGGTATGCCTTTGCTGCATCATTAATGATCTCAACCATTGCATCTGCGTCCACGCTGTTGCACAATCTGATCATGGCATAAGCCTCCTGAAGGTTATAGTCTATTCATTGAACTATCTTAATGGATATACCAATTCAATAGGTTCATTGATCAATTCCTCTTTGAAAATATAATTATGATCTGCTCCCACAACACATAGAATTTTCTTTCCCGGATTCGAATGATACGTGTTCTTCACACGTTGAATCATGATCTGATTTCGTACAATCCATCTAAAGTTATTTGCTTTTGGATTAATCTGATCCAACCATTCATATTTTTGTTTGGTCATGTTATCAAACGCATCCGAGTTAAAGGGAATCGATCCAACGTCATGTGTATTCATTTGTTTAGCAAACCATTCATCATCGATCTTCTCGAATGCTTTACGCTGTTCTTCTGAGAAGCCATTAAATGGATCAAAATCATTCCAGACATCTAACTCAAACCAGTCAATAGGCACAAACTCTATATTCCGTTCTTCACATAATGGAAAGATAAGCTCCCAATACTCACTAGCTGGCTCCCCCCAATATCCCTTATCCTGTTTATTCTTGATATACTTCTTCCAACTCAGGGGATGGACTTCACCGCAGACGATATCCGGGTTGAATTCTGTAATCAGATCCTCATACAGGGTAAGTGAACTATTATATTTTTCTCTTAATTCTTGATTATGAATTGTCCCCAAGATTCCAACGACCGTCATATCTTTTCTCCTTTGTAGCTGTTATATAATGATTTTGAAATTCCTATGTAAGTCTACAATCTTTTCTTCAAGAAATACTGAATAATTCCTTCCGGGTATTCATCTATCATTCCAAACACTTCATAACCCATCTTCTTGTAAAATTCAGGAGACTGATAAGAAAATGTACTTGTATGTGAAAGTTTGCAGCCCTCACTAACAGCAATGCTCTCTGCTTGCATGATTAATGATTTCCCATACCCATTTTCTCTGTATTCTTCATCAATCCAAAAGTTATCAATATATAAAGTATAGCAATACGTAGCACAGAAGATCCCACCAACTGCTTTGCCTGTCTTATCCCTTAGAAACAAATTGATGCTTTTGCCAGGTTTCTTTAACAGACCATTTGTTTCTCTTAGATTGTATTGATAAAGATTACTACAGACAGCATGGTAATCCTCCTCATGATCTTCAAATACAATTTTCAATTCATCGTTAACAGTAGGGTTATTCATTTTATAGATCCTCACGATTTCATAGTATTTGTCTATGATTACATGTTAACAATGTTCAACCTCTTTTTCCAATGATTTCTGAACACCCTTTAGGAATGAAATGATAAGCAAAAAAGGCCGCCTTTGCAGGCAGCCCTTTACTTAATATAACCTTATTTACGAACGGAGAGAATGAACTTCTCCAGCGATTCTGTATTGGTAATGCTGTGATTACATCCTTGGTTCTCCATGCATACGTATTGACCAATCGCAGAATAGTTATCCGGTAAAGCGTTCTTGGTCTTGACCGTAAAGAATGCAAGCTCTTGATGCCGATTACAGAATAGGCAGTATCCCTTCTTGTGTGTCGGCGTTATTCTTCCCTCAATACCGATAAACTGTCCTTCGAACGGATACACAACGAATAATTTGTTCGTTGCAATATCTACCCAGCTCAGATACGTTACATATCGAAAATCAATGGATTGTAGATCAGGCATTTTCATCTTTTTGTTCTTCGGAAATAACTTCTGAATTTGTTTCAACGTAATCGGTGGATACAACTCCAGGTATGGTTCTAGTGCTTTCATATACCGTTGAAAATCGTCTGTTGTCTCCAGCGACGAGATTTGCTCCAGCATTTGCTGCTGATCCTCTGTCAGATCCGTAAATGCATCAATGATGTTTGTTGCAGCACTGTATCTAACAGTCTCCAAGACCCTGCGATCCGCGGCGGATTGCACGGTTTTGCGAACAAATTCCGCTTGTCTTTTAATCAAATTATATTGGTGGTTTCTAATAAATGGTGTACTCATAGCTTTCAGCTCCTTATTTTTCGTAGAAAAAAATCAATAAGGGCAAAGCCTGTTATTAGAAACGATAATATTAAGTATGGGCGAAAGAATCTAAGCTATCGCGCCCCACGCAAAGTATCGCCCCCGATCAGGCTTTGCATGAGTTATTTCTAGCTAACGAGCAATTCAGCATTGCCATCTGAGTAACCCCCAATCAAATATCATGCGAAAAGTATATCAGAGAACTTCACATGTATCAATTGAAAAGGGTTTACATGGATGTTCTTTTAATCCGTTGCTTTTGATTGTAATATCTGATCATTCACGAATCCTTGTAAGAAGAAAAGTTCATTGTCATTTGCTGTTCGATCGTTGGCTGCTTCAAATCGCTCGATTGCTTCCTCTAAGGATGTGGATTTCACAGCATTATTGGCCGAGATGAGCTCTCTCCAATACGTATCCATCTCCTCCACGTCACAGATCGACTCATGGCCAAGCAAAAAATGAACGGCATCATATTGCTGAATGTCCTTAATCATAGGCAATAACTTGTCTTGCTTAATATGATATAGCGAATTTGTAGTTGTATTGTAAGCACTGTCGCCCAGAAAAATGACCTTTTCATCCGGAATATATACAATGGTTGAATCATCTGTATGCGTACTTCGAATGGTTCCAAGTACACAAACTTTATTGCCCAAGTCCAGATGGAGTGACTTTTCAAAAATGATATCCGGGGGACATAACTGAAATGTGTCTCTCTCTGGTATTTCATTTTGTATCGTTTCCATGCAATGTGAAGTCATCTTCTTGGAATCCACATACTCCTGAAGAGAGCGGTCATCATAAGAATAGTTCCGCCAATCATTCATCCTTTGGCTAGTTAGACTATTCATAATAATCGTAGCACCATATTCATTCATTCCTAAAAAATGATCCCAATGGGCATGAGTGATGACCACATATTTAACGGGCGGAACGTTCAACTTCTCTATCTCATGTAAGAAATCCCTGGCATGTTGAACCGAATTTCCAGCGTCAACGACAAGGCTGTAATTATCACCGCAAACTAACCCCAATGTCGGTCTTTCTTTATCATTTTGGTTAGATAGATAATAGATGGTTTCGCTTAATTGATTTAGCATGTTCATTCTCCTCTATAATAAATTCTTGATCCATAAGAGAGAAAATCTGCATGCTTATTTAAATCAACATTTAGATTTTCTCATTTTAATTGTTTACCAATGGAATCACCTCCTTTGTTTTTCATATGAACTAAATGTTCCTCATCTCACCAGGTGCTCTTTTGATTTTATAAGTTCGGCTTTTTTCTATGAGCTGTTAGCTGTTCAAAGGCAAATGCAATACGAATCAACACTGATTCACTAAAGGCTTTACCTGCAAATGTGATTCCAAATGGCCTACCACTTTCCTTATATCCCGCAGGTACAGCGATCGATGGATACCCGGCTCTTGCACAAAGATCAGCACCAACATAAGAAGGGAAAACAATGGCGTCCAGTCCAAACTTATGTACAGCATAATCTATGCCGTTATTTTGCGAATGATATAGATCCGTTATTAACTCTAAAATGTAATTCGAATTATTCAATGGATTATTCAACTGTTCTCTATATTCGAGAAGGTTTTGCCCATATTTTAAAGCCCGTTCTGCATTTTGCTTGTTCCATTCGATTAATTCACTGAGGGTATGCACAGGTAAATGCGATGGAAGACTCTGCAGATAATGTTCAACGTTATACTTAAATTCATTATTCAACTTGTTCCACTCCCACTTCCGGTCAAACGATGGGATGTCTATATCTTCAATAATATTAGCCCCAGCTTCTTTGATCTGGATTACAGCGTTCTCAAATAGAACTTCATCATATTCTTCGTTATCACGATATCGTGTAAGGGGGGCTTTTCTGAAGATGCCTATGTTTGCATTTTTCAACCCATTAAGGTCTAAACATGTTGTATAGTCTATTTTAGAATATGGATTTTTCCAGGTAGCCGGGTCATCCTCGTCTTTTCCTGAAAGTATCCCTAGTAGAATTGCTGCATCTGTTACAGTCCTCGCCATTGGACCAGCAGTATCTTGCGAGTGTGAGAACGGTATTATTCCACCACGACTTATTAAACCCACAGTTGGCTTGATACCAACAATAGAGTTCTGAATGGATGGACTTAATATGGAACCAGATGTTTCCGTTCCTACGGAGACCATCGTAAAGTTAGCTGCAACTGCAGCAGCAGAACCCGTGCTTGAACCCCCTGGGAAAAAATCGCCATAAGGATTCAAAACTTGTCCACCTCTAGCGCTGTATCCTGCCCACATATCCGAAGACATGCCATTTGCCCATTCTGTCATATTAGTTTTCCCAAGTATAATTGCCCCAGCTTCCCTCAGTTTGCTAACAAGAAAAGAATCCTTAGAACTAATATGGGTTTCCAAAGCCAGTGCTCCAGCAGTTGTATGCATTCTGTCGTTGGTTTCTATGTTATCTTTCAACAGAACCGGAATCCCGTGTAGAAGTCCTCTGGGTCCCACTGATTTCCTTTCAGCATCCAAGGCCTCTGCAATAAAAATCGCATCCGGGTTGATTTCCAGCACGGAATTGATCTTTGGCCCATTTTGGTCATATTGTGCAATACGATATAAGTAATACAGAACCAGGTCTCTTGAGCAAAGCTCTCCCTTTTCCAGGGCAGCCTGTATTTCAAAAATCGTGTTTTCTTCAACATTAACATGGCTCAGTTCAGATAAATTCCCCATACCCTCACCTCTTCTTTGTGCCTCAACTTATCATCACAACCGCTTTTTCATCGCTATTCAGTAGGCTTCACGATACCATTTTCGCAGTTGATTAATGTGGGCTTGATGATAACGACTATGGTCAGCGATATGCCATATGCCCCAGCGTATGGTCGCTTGCTTCTCATTCTCATGTCCAAAAGTGACAATCCTCGTTAGATCATCATCCGTTAATTGTGTACACGCGTCCTTCAACATGGTTAGGACACCTTCATATGTCGACATAAGTGTATTCAAAGATATTCCTTGAACCATCGGAAGTCTGCCATTTTCATCAATCATAGGGCCATGTTGCTCTCTTAAATTTTGAGGAAGTGGTAGTCCCTTTATTCGATAAGCCCAATTCAGATCGACGTAGGTGATATGTTTTATTAATTGAGCGGCACTATTGAAGTTGTTATTAGGTCCTTTATAATCTATTTCTTCCTGCGACATACCGTCTGTAATTCGTTGGAGTCGTTGGCTGTTTTCTGTAACCGCAGAATATAACAACCCAACAACAGGAGACATATTGGCTTCGCCTTTTAAATCATAAAGCACCCTAAAACCTCCTCGATGTTGTCTTCATTGTTCTTCCCTTAGAATCTCCTTGATTTCTCTTAATTCTTGCAATATTTCTTTGGTGTACTGATTACTCTTGGAATTATCCATTCCAATTTTCACAACAAAGATTCCAAGAAACAAAGACACTACCAACATTAATATAGTCTCCAATAATAAACTTCCTTTCTTCAAGAAACAAAAACCCGAGAGATTAAGAACCAGCGATGCTGCCCGATTCAAAAGATCCACTCGGGTTGGTAGTTGATTAATTTAACCGTGACTACTCATGTTCAGGTACATACATCGTTTGTATCTCTTGAACGCCAGGAACAAATCCAAGATTAAAATAAACTGATTCGGCATCATTGCCTTCCATAACATATAACCTTAGAACTGTATACTTGTCTTTAAGTTCAGTCAGGGCTCTTTGCAGCATGCGTGTAGCAAGTCCTTTTCCTCTGTATGCGGGGTTGACTCCGATGCTATATACTGCTGCTTGATTATCCTGCAAACATAGGCGACAGTTGGCTACGAGCTGTCCAGTAACCTTATCATATACAAGGGTAGAAGCTTGAGTTAGGTCCTCATTGGTATAATGGATTTCTTGGTTCGGGATAAAGTCTTCCAAGGACGACTGCTTTCTCCTCAAGGCTTCAAAACCTCCTACAAAGCTGTCAAAATCACACTGAGCGATTTCATCTTCATTAATGTATTGCTTAGCACCAATTTCATTCTCGATAATTTCGGGGCTCTTAACTATAAAATCATGATCCCAACGCACATTGAAATGATCTGTCGGTCGCTGCATCCAGCGACATCTGAACTCATCTGGCCAGAATCCAGCCCTCGTAAATAATTGTACTTGATCGGGGAGAATTTCATATATCTTAATACGTTGAGTTGGATCAGACCATTTTACGAGTATTCTTTTAAGAAGCTTTAGTACCTCAAATGAATCATTGAATGGGGGAATAAAGAATAGATGATATAACGAATTGGGTGCCATCCTTACCCCACCGATTTTTGATTCTCCTTTATAAATCCAAAAAGAGTTATTCCGTGAAACATTAAAACCTTCTTCTCTGAAAAATCCAATATAGGCCATATTATAATAGACAGAACAATACAGTCCCCATTCTTCGGGCTCAGCCTTTTGAATGGAATATTCATTTGATAAATTATAAGAATGAATTTCCTCAGACCAATTATTTAATTCCATGCGTCATTCCTCCTCATCAATGCTAACTACCTCTAGAATATTTAAGGCGTGTGTTATCTAAACATTTCTAGTCCCCTCCTTAAATAACATGTCCTTTACTATTTACTTGATCAATTCCATCATTAATCTTATTTTTCAGCAGCTTATGAAATTTATTTTTTTCCTTCTTTAAATGCTCCTCTAGGAAAGCAGAGATGTACTTATTTATTGTGGAATGCTTGTGTTGTATCCCATCTTCGTTGTAATGTATCGGGATATCGCTAAAAGTCATATGATGAGTACCGTTTAATTTAATAAATGAACTATTCAGATCACTCGAGTTAAATAAAGACTCATACCCACTCAGTAACAAAGGTAATAAGTCTGGAGAGATTTCATTTTCCAGTTCTTCAAACGAGCATTTCTCTTGCCGAGCTACCAATAACGGAACAGATACCCCCTCTTCCATACTCGTCGTCATTAAATGGAAACTAGGATCTAATAGAATACTAGCCTTAATTCTCTTTTCTCTTTTTAGCAATTCATAAGCAGCAGCCCCACCTAGTGAATGACCAATGATCCCCATTTCATTCACATCGACTATGCCCCTAAGATCCTTATCTGAATCCAAGACCTCAGCTATATTTTCCAAAACCCAACTGATATCTTCAACTCTAAGCTTCAATAATTGTTTCCAAGAATGAATATCTAAACTTTCTATTTCGGATACCTCATTAGATTGATTGACAAAACGACCGTCAGGAAAAATTGAAAATATAGATTCATGAGTGGCTCCTATAGTAATAACAACAAATCCGCACTCCACTAAATGTTCTACACAAAAGGAATACATATCTCTAACTACACCAAAAGCCGGAGCTACAAAAATAATAGGACAGGTTTTAGCAGTAATATCAACACTCTCATCATTATGTATTTTTGAGTCCAGATTACATATATAATCCTTATCCACTCCCATACTAGAGAGCATATCAACAGCGGAAGAGATATTAGGTTCAAATAACGAAATATACTTCGACTCATGCTCCACTGGATTGGAAGGATAGTATATACTAATGAGCACTTCTCTGAGTTCTTTACTTATGGGATCAATACGAGATTCATCCTTTAAAACACAAACTTTTCTTCCAACAGTCATTGCATTCACCCTTATATATTTTTTTCTCATTACAACGGGGCTTGTTGAGAAATTCCGATTACTCTTATTGGATCTTCTTTCTCATATACAAAGCTATTTCTTCGTTTTGGCTATGATTATTTGAATATAGTGATACATCAATTCCTTCAATTTGATAACCACATTGCTTGTAAAAATGAATGGCTGGAACGTTCGTATTCTGGGTTTCTAACGTGATCGCTCTGAAGCCTTGTTCGTGGGCAATCTCATTCACTTTATTGATCAACAGTTTTCCATATCCTTTTCTTTTGTATTTTTCATTCACCTGAAGATGCCATATCATCAACGTATTATTCCAAGTTTGTGGTTCAGAAATTGCGAGCGCTATGATTTCCCCACCTATATATATTCCATATGAAAATCCCAGTCGTGTGATTTCTTCATATCGTTCCAAATCATCTGTACTGTTCATTTCTTCTTTTTCGTAGATGTCATCCAAATTTATTAATGTTAAATGCATACTAAAGGAACCTTGTGTCTCCTTTTTGGTAAGCTCATATTTTTGAGTGGATTTATAACCAAAGTTTCCAAGTTGAAGCCAATCTTCATTGGATAGATTCTCTATTTTTTTGATCTCCATTACATCACCCCAGCATTAAAATACTTTGCGACTTACTTATAACGTAGTTTCATTCTTGCTATTATCTCTTCTTTCGACCTTAATTTCCATATTCCTGCATCCTTACTTATTGTTTCCTATCTACTACATCATGCACTGTCAAAGAAATAATAATAATCCCGACAGGATAACCTGGCGGGATTTCGTTTGAGTAGATATCGAAAGACATTTTTAGTTGTTACGTGGCAACCACTTGGTTCATCTCTTCACTTGCCATAAAGTCAGAACGACTCACGTAATACAAATCATAGATTTGTTCCGTATTGTTTATCAACTTATACACTTCGTGGTGAATATCAATGGCTAATTTGACATAAGGCAATTTTCCAACCGCTTTCTTGGATCGAATGTTTTGTTTTCGAATTTTAAGAAAGACTGTTTCAATTTCATGTTGAAGAAACAACTCAGCGAAAAAGGCTTCCTTTGCTCGTTGATTGTAACCTTTTCCGAAATAAGGGGCTCCAATCCATGTTGCAAGAAAACCTGTCTTATGTTCCATGTGATATAAATCAATGGTTCCGATAGGATGTCCCAGCTCATTAAGGATCGTTCTGGAAATACATGTGTTTTGCTCTTCTTCATCGATCACCTGTTTGGTTACAAATAAGTATTCTTCATAAGATCGGCACTTATGACGAACGTATGGAAAAACAGCGGGGTCCATCATCAAATCATGCAGTGAGTGGCATTCGTGTAAGTCTCGTTTTTTCAACATTTAAACAACCACCTAGTCCTTTTAGTTCGCTGAGTCAAACAAACTAAGTATATAAAAGGACGTGTGGAATTTAATGAATTCTGCATCGCTTTTATGTAAAATTCGTCATAGAAATGTTTTCCAGATTACATGCATAAACATATCTTTTTTTTTGCCATATAGCTTAAAGAAATTAACATGCCAACTAAGGACAGAATCCGCTTGCTGCTTGATCGTTTCAGGTTTTACATTCAAATCCATCTACCCAACTGAATTTGTCATTCGATCATGGATTCAGCGATATTCAATACCCATTCTTGCGACATATCGCTTCCTACGATCTCATATTGCAATGCCTTACCACCCGCATCTTCTTCGATCCAGATCAATTGTCTGTTCTCAGCATTCGAAATATAATACGCCTCATGGCCACACACATCCAGTTTCTCGATTTTGAATGATTCCGTATCCGGTACATTAATTCGGCTCTTGGTAGTGCCAAAAACGTGAAGCATAAACACTCCCCGATCCGATTGATATGTGATATTGATGCCTGTAATAACATGATTAGGCTTTAAATCTCTTATCACGACATTGCTTCCGGTCCTTTCGCTTTCTTCAATCATTTCATTTATTTCTTGGTCGGACAGGTTATCGAAGCCGTGAAATACTTTAATATCTTGCACAACCGAGCACGTTGGAAAACGGGGTTGCCAAGGGTGTAGCTTTTCTCTCAAGGCGCCAAAATCTCCCTCCCAATCTCTGGCTGCATAACTCGTTTGTTGAGAAAATTTGTTGTCCTCGGCGTTAGAGATATAAATGCCTTTTCCATCACCTGGCTTCAGATCCATAATATTTTGATGTACCATGCCCTCATCTTCACTAGTCTGAAACTGAATTTTCCCAATTACATCTCCACTCTTGTTTTTAATATCCATGCCTTCAACTCCTCTTTTCAAAGTGTTTTTTGCAAGGAACTTGGTCATACCACCCAGTACGATATTTGCTTCATTCATTGATTCTCGATTACCAGGCCAACTCCTTTCGTTGATCAAAAACAAATTCGCTAACAGCATTTCATGCCCATGGATAAAATTCTTGGTTCGAGGAAACATTAATCATACTACTTATCCTTGGGAGTGATGTTATGCTGTATTTTATCAGCTTTGTGCTCATGTTTGCTGGCTTAGCCTGTATCAACGTTATTTTTTCATATCAAAGCAAGCATATCGACCCTCAATTCTGGTCTACGTTTAAATTCCATCTTTGGATGCTGCCTTTATTTCTCGCTGCTAATCTGAGTGTGGGATACGGGATCAAGTTTGGTATGAAAGCAGTCAGCCAACTGGGCTATGTTTTGGTCATTGCCAAATGCATAGAAGTGCTCATCTCCATATGGATGGGATATTGGTTTATGAAGGAAGTACCTTCTTGGAAAACGTGGATTGGTCTTGTGGTCATCATCATTGGTGTTGTACTGGTTAAGCAGAAGTAGGAGTCTTCCTCCGATATATCATCACTGCACCTCTCTCGTTAAATTAAAAAACGAACCGATATACAATTTCATCATCATATACGTCTCCGGTCTCTGAAAAACCCATTTTTTGATAAAGTTTTCTGGCAACTTCATTATCTGCACATACAGTTAAATTCAAACACTTGCTATGGACATAGTTCTCTTTTATATATCTAATTACCGAATCTATCGTTGCTTTCCCATATCCCCTACCTTGATAAATTGCATCGATCATAAAACCATTCAACCAATAGGACCAAGCTGTTGTTTCATCGACTGTGATCATGACAAAACCCACTAAGCTATCCTCTGCATTATATATGCAAAACGGCAGATACTTGTACTCATCCCCGTCTGGACGAATGTGAACCTTCGCTAGGGACACAGCTACTGATGGAACATAATGATTCTGATTGGCTTGAACTTGTAAGTTTAATGCATCTTTCCAGTTCTCTCTTGTAGTAGGTATTAATCTGATCACAATAATATCACTCGTTCCGTTTCACTTTTTTATTTTAATTAACTCCAGTCACCGAAATGTTTCTCAAGGAACCTTACTTCTTTCTCATAATGAGCCAAATGACCCTCTTCAACCATTTTGATAAAAGCTGTTTCTCCAGACGCTGCCCGATCAGATAGTGTGGTACACATGAAATGAATTCGAGAAATCACCCATTCCTTCAGATCTGTCGGCACATCCATACCATAAGCGTTAAAAAATAACGCTATACGTCTTTTTCGCTCAGATGCATGATCCTGTTTATTATATGGAACGACTTCTCTTTCATCTTTCCCCGGTGAAAAACCTGCTAATGGGACAGAGGTATACAAGCTGTAAACGATATCCCATAGACGCGGACCAGGCCCTGCCATATCAAAATCAATGATTCCTACAGGAAACCGATCTTTAAAAACAACGTTATACAATGCAAAATCGTTATGGCAGACTACTTCTTCCTTTGTAGATACCTTTGGGCAGTTATTTAAAGAAACCGTAGTTGTAACAAAATCCACTGTAGCATCATGATAGCTCTTTAAAAGTTTCGCTACTTTGTGTAAGGTCTCATCAGACCACATATAACTTTCAATCTCAGGATAGTTTTTTCCCGGGACCACACCATCCAGGTAAGAAAGGATTTCTCTGCCCTGCTCATCTACTCCTAAATATCTAGGGGAATGTGCATAGCCCATCTTTTCAAGGTGCTTAAGCAACTCATATACATATGGATTCGGTATAGCGTCACGCCGAACTGTGCTACCTACTTTTACAACCTTATTCACATTGCCTCCGTGTAGGACTTCCTCGTGGTCTGGCAAATGAACTCCTCCTAAGATCGGTTTTGTGTGTACCTATTTGTTTTATCCTTTCTGGAATTCCCCGGGAAACCAGCAACCAATAACACAAATCCGACGAAAAATAAGAAATATACGAGAAAACCCGTGAAACCATTATCACTTGCTGGGATTATCTCGCGTGTTTTCCCACCTGAAGCGTATCCCGCTTCCACTATGGCTATGGATATTCTCACGGAAATTCTATCTAAGGTTGAAATAAAAATACTGCTTATCATGAGAACCGCACCAAGGATTTTATTTGTATTGTTCATGAGCCACCTCCTATTTCAAATTGATTCTTATCTATCAGTCCATGCTGTTCGGATATATCCCAATTTCATTCCAACATGCTCCATATTTCGATGGCTTTGAGATAAAAATGAACATTGCCCTACCACCAGTTTACATTCCTTATTCAAGGCTTCCGTTATTCTTTTATTCAAAAGCTGCTGATGTACACCCTGATTTCTAAACTCAGGTAACGTTGCTGCAAAGGTTAAGGATGCCTTTTGATTTTTAAAAAACAGAACACTTACCGCAGCAGGAATGGCATTGACATATGCGATGTAAAATTTCCAACCTGGACGATGATAAAGAACCTGATTATTCCGGGCGACATAAGGGATACCGTCATCCGACAAACCGGTGCCCCTGCAATGAATGGTCGCGTATAGCTCGAATTGATCCTCTTCAAGTTCTTGAATTTGGATATGATCTGAGTGATTCTTTTTTTCTTCCGGTTTGATGATAAGCGATGAATGAAATCCCGATGCATACATGCCTATGTCTGTTAAACGTTTCAAGAAGTTCTGATCCACCACAGATGGTATGACTTCGAACTGAATCTTCCGATCTCGCTGTCTATAAAAATCAATGATAGCATTCAGGTGTTCCAGATCATTATTCGTTAAACCCTTCACCGTATTGAACGTGGGCCATGGCATGGTCTTACTGTAGAAACAGATGGCATTTCCAAATTGTTGAATCTCAATTCCTTCCGGATTAGAGTCCCGACCCTGTATAGCAAGCATCCGATCTGTCATATAATCGATTTCCGAGATTTCAATTTCTTTAATCAAATCTAAGGATGGAATCAGTGTATTCATATTATCCTCTCCAATAAAAGTACGGGAACTTCGTTTTAATTCCCATCAAAATACTTCATTACATGGCCTATACTTTACAATGGTTAGATGCTCCCACTCGTTATACAGCTGCTCTTTAGTGAGTATCTTCCACGGGTTGAACATCGTTTGCCCATCTTTATTGAAATATAGTTCTTCTCCCAGATGATATGCTGCATGTTGAATGATCCCATTCTCATCTGTCCATATAACAATGTCCTCTTGATGTAGTTCGTCAGTTAATAACTCCTCATAATGATACTGTTTTAATTTCTCAAGAAACGTTTTTTGATGTACCCATTCATAGATAAACCATTTCTGTTTCCCTTTGGAGATTGCAAACAAAACTGCTGCGAGGCAATTTGCTCCTTGGGAAGTAGCAAACGAATTGGCATATGGTTTTAGAAAACCAGGTAGCGACTCCGGTTGCTTCTCACATTCCCCTTTATCCCACCATTCATAAACCAATGTCGTAAGTATCTGTTCTTTACATGATTTGTTCAGCTTTTCCCACATGAAGCGCTGAAGGATAACGTGCCCATCCATCAAATAGCTTGCAGGTATTTCTGCCAAATCATCTACAAATGAAACAGGGAAAACAAGCCCTCTTCCACTTTGCACTTGTGCTTTTAATAAAAATCGTTTCTGTTCCTCAGGAATGGTTTCTATCCATTCTTTTTCAGCAATGATTACATAATCAACGTTCTTTATATTCCAATACTCATAACCATTCACATAATTCACTTGCCTATAAGTGCTGTGGTTATAGAACTCCTCTTTTGGCATTAAGAGTACATCGGTAAAGTCAAATTCATAATCAAGATGTTCTTTTGATAGGAAAAACAAATCTTTTTCCGGTACATAACAATCCATCCACGAAAGTAAAACTTTTTTACCCGGTTTAATTTTCAATATGTATTCCTCCACGTCGGGTTTGAAATTTATTCTTTCACCTTATTTCTCACTACTCCGTAGTAAATCAGATCTTCATACCGGTCTTCTTTCTTGACATGATCCATCAGTACTCCTTCTTGTATCATGCCAATTTTCTGTATAACTTGTCCGGACGCCGGGTTAGAAGCAAAGTGTCGCGCGTATACCTTATGATACTTTTTTACATCAAAAGCGAAGTCTAACATGGCTTTAGCTGCTTCCGTTGCATAACCTTTTCCCCAAAACGGCTGACCTATCCAATAAGATAACTCACCGTTATCGTAACGTTGTTGATTAGATAATGCTATTGCCCCGTATAAATCACCTGTTTCCCTATCACAAATAGCAAATTCATATAATTTATCTGCATTGAAATTTTCCTTATGGTGCTCTATCCAAGACACTGCACATTCTAATGTATATGGGTAAGGTAATGTGAGTGTGCTCTTATAAATGTAGTAGTCATTACATAGTCTGGTAACGGTTTCAGCATCTGCTTCCGTAAATAATCTTAACAGCAACCTCTCTGTGGTCATCGTTTTATTGCGATCGTCGTACACCATGCTATCCCCACCTTTTTTATTAAAATGGATCATTGCACCTTCAAAATGACAGATTTCTACTTATTTCAATTTCATTTTATATATTACTTCACCATCCTGATTTTCCATTTCCTGATTAATAAATCCGATCTTCTCATATAATATTCTTGCAAGAGCATTATTTTTTTCTACGGTTAGTGAGATGATTTGGCATTGTGGATGTTTGTTCTGGATACAATCAAGTATCGTATAAAGTGACTGACTTCCTAATCCTTTTCCTTGATAGTCCTTATCTATTTGAAATCCTCCAATCCAATAATTATCCGTACTTGCTGGTGTGTAGGATAAATAGAAAAAACCGAAAGCTTTATTGCCTTCACGCAAAAGATATGGATCAAAAGCTGCATCCCAAGGCTTCACGTAGGCATATGCTAAAGATTCGATGACCGTCGGTACAAGATTTACTTGCGTTTCAAGTACAGAGATCGCGATCGCCTCTTCCCAATTCGTTTTATCGATTGGTTCTATAGTAATTGGGTTCATTCAAATATCCCTTTCGTTTGCCGAAATATATTTCGTTGGAGTAGATTAATGAGTTACTTGAGATCATATTGTTCAGCTATGATTTCAACGGTATCGATTACGTTATATTTTTTAAAATCATTTAAAATAGTCTGTGGTAAATAGTCATATAACTCTGATCGGGTTGCCCACATATATTCGCTATGTTCTTCTGAAAGTATCACTTGATCATCTATTGCTCTGCACAAATATGTCAGTAATACGATCTGTCTATGCGGATCCGTAAAAAAAGTAGTAGCAAATAGTAACTTCTCAACACTCACATTAATTCCTGCTTCTTCTTTCACTTCACGAGCCAAAGCTTCCTCTAATTCTTCTCCAAAATCGATCTTTCCACCAACTGTTTCCCAGCTTCCCGCCGAAACTTCATCTGCACCAGAACGTTTTAATATCAGTACCCTACCTTTATTTTCAATGACTCCCTTAACCACAACAACAATGTTGTTTTTCAAGATACTTTCACCCATATGTTATTCAGAGAACTCAACTAAAATGGGATGAGCGCTCTCATCCAATGCTTTGTGAATTCTCTCCTTAAAATTCCCCCAGGTTATCATTTCATTGGCTTGTTCTAGTGTAAAAAAACCAACCTCATCACTTTCAATACTTGTAGTTAGCGTTCCTCCAATCGGTTTTCCAGTGAATATATTGTTACATACTCCTCGCATAGTATTTTGATAAAGGCCACAAAACTTAATAAGTTCAATATCAATGCCAGTTTCTTCCCTCACCTCTCGAATAGCAGCTTGTGTGATGGTCTCGCCTTCTTCCACACAGCCTTGAGGCATTTCCCAGCCTCTTCGTCCCTTCATAAGTAAGATTTCATCGTTCTCATTAAGGACAATCACACTTGCAGACACAATAAATTTCATTTTAAGTCCTCCTTCTCAAGATTTAGATTTCATCGCCCCATATCTAATCCATATTTAAATTCCCTCTAGATCATCATCCAATATCTTTGTGTTTTATAGTTTCTTTTGTAGCAACACTTCTTCCGTTCTTGTACAGTTTGATTTTTCGTATGTCTTTATAGCTATTTCATTTCTTTGGCCTGTCAGGATCTTTATACTGGTAACACTTCTTTCTCTAAGTTCCTCCTCTATAAAAGCAATTAGCAACGAGCTAATCCTCTTCTCCGGGCAACTTCGGTAATGTACATTTCTGTGATTTCTCCCTGGAGTCCACGGTAACAAAAAGATTTAAAATATTGAGCACAAGCAAATCCAACTGCCTGATCCTCAATCACAGCTAGAGCAATCAACTCATTAGATAACTCAAGGCTCTCTTTTACGTCTTCCATGGTTGTACCTACTCCATTAAAAGCATCATTGAGCTTTAGTAGCTCCTCTGCATCATTTTCGTTCGCCCATCGTACATAAATGTTTTCTTCTTTCATCACGTGACCTCCAATAATAACAGTGAACAGGAATTAATGATTCGGATAGGTTTCTTTCAAAAACCTGATAGATTGGTTGATCAACGCTTGTAAAACATCTAGATTGATATCTGCAACTTTATTGACGTATACACATGCTTTTCCTGTCGTATGTTTTCCAAAGTCTTTTAACAGATTCTCTCGCTCTGCATCACCTGTCGCAAAATACAAACTGATTTTTGCTTTTCGAGGAGAAAAGCCCACCAGTGGTGCGTCACCTTCATGACCAGATTCATATTTATAATGATAGGAGCCGAATCCAATAATACTCGGTCCCCACATCTTTGCTTTATACCCTGTTGTTTCAGTGAAAATATCCAATAGTTGGTACGCGTCTTCACGTTTTTTGGGACTATCAACACTTTCAATAAATTCAATGACGCTGTTGTCTGTTTCTTTTGTTTTAAGTTTGTACATTGATGAATCCTCCTTCATATCTTTCGTAGTTGTAACACGTTAAACAGACTTAATATCAGACCAACAATCAGAAACAATATCCATTGTTCGTAACTAGTGATTAGAATCAGTTCCCAAAAGCTTGCCGGCCCGGAGTTTTGTTCATCACTGTAGGGATAGTCAAAAATAGCTGGTATTACTCCAAGGGCTATAAAAACTATTCCGATGATCAAAGAAAGAAAATTAACAGCTCTCTTCAAAGTCATCACGCCCTCAAATAATCAGGAAGTCTTATCATGAAGCGTTCACTATTTCTATTAAATTGATATTGTTCATATAATTCATGTGCATCTAATGTTCCGAGTAACCCCATTAAATCTTTAAAGCGCTCCGATTGTGTAATCACTTCAATCAGTTTCTTACCAAGTCCCTGGCCCCTATATTCCTCATGAATAAAAACATCACAAAGCCAATACATTGTCGCATCATCTGTGACAATCCTTGCAAAACCAACTTGAATTTCTTCTTTATAAATCCCAAAACATATTGAAGAATGGATAGACTTTTCAATTTTTTCATCGGATCTCTTATTGGCCCAATAGCTTCTATATAAAAAACCCTTTACCGCATGGATGTCCATAAGTTCTTTGTTATCACTGATAAGGTATTCTCCATATATAAAATCCATCAATCCAGCTCCTCTCAAAATCCTTGATGATTCAGGTAATACTTAATTCCAGCACGATCAACATCGGAAAAATCGGCCCCTTAATGGTTTGATAAGCAGCGAATGGTCTAAGACATTCCACTTCAAATTCAGGATTTATTCCAGTTGTATCAATTCTTGTTTCAGTTCCTTCAATTTCATAAACATCTAATCCAGTTTCTTCTTTAACCTCTCTTACCAGAGCTTGGACCAACGATTCAAACGGTTCAATTCTACCTCCAGGAAGTTCAAACTGAAAAGAAGAGTCCGTCTTTGTTCTTCTTTGTGTGACAATCTCCGTTGCTTCGTTACCAGATCTTTGAATGATAGCTCTTGAATTAACATAGCACATGCAATCAGTCCTTTATTAGTTTCAAATTTTCTTTATAACTCAATGGACGTTCTAAATTTGCTCATCTGCTTTAATGTTGTGAACTATAGTGTTTGAGTTTTTTTTGATTACCTAAATCATGCGTTTTTCATAAATCACAATTGTCATTTTGTCGTTAATTTGTTTCGTATCACCCTTCTGCCTATATCCTAATTTTTCATAAAGGTAACAATTCCTCTTCTCTTCTGAGATTGTAGCCAACTCCCATATTGTTGCATCGCTATATCTAGCTTCAATCATTGAAAATACTTTTTGTGCAATCCCTCTCCCTTGATAGTCGGGTAAAATAAATACAGGGCTTACTCGATAGATTTTATTCTCCTTTTTTACTATTCGAATGGCTCCCACAGGAATATTTGCTTCTCTTATTAGGTAATAATCTGTATAGCTTTGATTTATTCGATCTTCTATTTGTTCTACCGTTTGATTTGCTGGGCTTGTTTCATAGTCTTTATATTTATTTAATAGAGGCATGAATGCTTTTATTTGCATTTCGTGAATGATTGAAGCTTCTTTAAGACCTGCTTTGGATAATGAGATTTCCATTTCATATCATCCTCCGTTATTAAAGCTAATTTAATGTTTTGCTTCTATGTTAGTTCCCAACATTACACGTATAAAATGCGATTTCGTTCTTCTTGAATGCATTCTAAATCTCTAACTTCATTTGTATAGTTATTATTTTTTGTTCATCTAAATTCGTTCTTTGACTGTGGAAAAGAACTTATACTTTTTAAGTCTTCATTCACTAGAGATCTATAAGAATAGATAGGTCCATCTCCTTTTTTTGTGTTAGAAGGTTTAAAATTCAATATAAAATGGTTGCGAATCTGGCTTTAAACAATATTCAATTCGCTGTTTAAAATTCTTCCAAGTCACCTTATTTAATGCTTCTTCTATTGGAAAATACCCTGTTTCTAGGCTTTCACTAGTTACTAGGGGTTCTCCCCCAATCGGTCTTGCTAAAAATAATGTATTCACGATTGAACCCTTCACATTCTGGAATATTCCACAAAATCGAATAATCTCTATATCAATCCCCGATTCTTCTTTTGTCTCCCTGACTGCCGCATCTTGTATGGATTCTCCTTCTTCCACTTGCCCTCCAGGCATTTCCCATCCTCTTCTAGGTCCCCGAATTAGCAAAATTTCATTGTTTTCATTCATCACAATCGCTGCCGCTGAAACGATATGCTTAGGTGGATTCATAGATATATCTAGTCCTCTCTTGGGATATTAGTTTTAAAATAATTTTAAATCGTCCTGCACAAGTGTAAAAACGATGTTATGTAAAGGGGTGCCTCATCCACGAATCATCCTACAAAGTTGGTTTCCAATGTCCATTCCAATCTTTTTAGCCATTCATTTTTCACTTCTTCATTTGTGTACTTTATCCGATCTAAAACATTAATTACTCTTGAAACTGAGTATACCTTCACTAATTCATTTGTAATCTTAAGATCTGAAAATTTACTATACGCATTAATAAAAATCTCAGACAACTCACGAGAGAAGTTTGGATAATGTAAATGTACAAACCATATTACCCATGCGACATCTTGCAGTGGATTCCCCCAGCCTGCCCACTCCCAATCAATAATAGATATTAATTTATTAGATAAAATTGCATTATGCGGTCCATAATCTCCATGGATTAAGGTTTTCTCCCCTATAACTGATCCATTAAGTATCTGTTTTACTTGTTCCTTTTGATTATTCGGTACATAGTTAAGATCATCAATATCAATATTTATTAGTTCTATGATTGGCAGGTCAGGGTCACCATCTCTCCATTTTAATGAGTGAATATCTTTTGCAAGATGAATTCCAAGCAACTCGTAGATTTCCTTAGCTCTATGAAAGTCTCCATCATCAAGAAATCTCTGGCTGTTAATTCCGTGCACGTAGTCCATAATAATGTACTGTGAACCGTTGTCTTCAAAAAAATCATGAATCTTTGGCGACACACCTGAATTATTCAATAGGGTTAAACAGTTAAATTCTGTTATCGCATCACGATTATGAGCATTGAAAATCTTTGCTACGACCAGGGGATCTGATCCCTCAAGTAAAATACTGCTGTTGGTGTAACCTCCGGTAAGCTCAGTCAGTGTACTATATTGAAATTTATGTAATAAGATGTCATGCACCATCAAATTCAGCCTACTTTCTTTATTCTTAGAATCACGACTGTCGGGAAATGTTTTAAAGCGTTTGCATTTTTCTCATTGGATCTTCGATTTCACAACACTTTACTTATTCTTCATCAATATAATTTAAAACATTATTTAAATATTTCTCTATAGGTTGTGACGAATCAATACGCAAACATTGAATATCATTAGGTCTCTTACTTTCATTAACATTATTTTCAAACTCTTCTTCAGATGTGCCCGAAATCTGACTTATCATCCGTTCTCGATTTTGTAATCTTTTACTTATTTCCTGATAGTCATTCAGGTAACATTCAACGTACTTATATTTAGCATTATACTTCTTACTTAATGATGAACCTCTTTCAATCATCTCGGAATAAAAGCATGGACTGTCGAATATTACGTCATAACTTTGGGAGAGATAAAACTCTATCAGCGCCCAATCAATATTATATGAAGTCATACCTAGAACTTTTAATTCTAAATTACTATCCCCAATAGATTTTAATATGGAAGACTTGGAGATATCATGATCAATAATTATGGCACCCGTTATTTTAGCTATCCGTCTTGAAAGAGTCGACTTACCGGAACCAGGAAATCCCGACATTTGAAGAAAAAACATTTATGAAACCACCTTTCCCTTGGAGATTTCCAATTCATATTTAACTTGCGTTTTGCTGTGCCCTTCTATGGTTTCGATCATCTCTTCTATTTCTTTAAATCCACTTTTCTCATAAAATGCCCTTCCTATATGATTCTCTTTCCCTACCCAGGCAAACAGTATATTTATTGGCTTTAAAATTTGAGTGAATCTCTGAATAAACTCTTTACCTATTCCCATTTTGTGATATTCTGGCCGTATATAGATTCTTAGTAATTCATATTCTTCTTCTTTGACTTGTCTTGTTTGAGCATAGCCAACGATTCTGCCATTAAATTCTGCTATTAAAAAACTCCGTTTGGCACTTTGAAGATCTCTAGCGACAGATCGACTTAAATTCTCATCTGAATATGCTCTGCTTAGAAAATTTTGTATGTAGCCTTCGGAGTATATCTCTTTATAAGTATAATTCCATGTTTCTTGAGCTATAGATTGAATATGTGGGATATCCTCATTTGAAACAAATCTGATTGTAATCATCTGGTTATCCTTCTTTCGTTAGCTATTAATGAACTTTATAATCACTCTTGAGAAATGCATAAATGGCATTATCAACAAATCGATTCTTCCAATAATAATTTTCCTTCAATATGCCTTCTTCTCTGAAGCCGATTTTCTCAAGAACCTTTCTTGATCCCACATTTTCCGGTTCTACAAATGCTTCAATTCGGTTTAAACCAAGCGTATTAAAGCCATATTCAATTACCTTTTCAACCACCTCGGTCATAAAACCTTGATGCCAATATTCTGGTGTTAGTTCATATCCAATGACAGCTTTATAATGTTTTTTCATCCAGCCATGAAAGCCACATGTTCCGATTACTTTGTTTTCAGACTTCAAAGTGATTCCCCAACGAATGGCTTGACCTGTTTCAAATCTTTCACTCCATCTTTGAATTAATTCCTCTGCTTGTTTAATGGTTGTAAAACTCTCCACATCATAATACTTCGTAACTTCATCCAATGAAAAAAATTGAAATAGTTCTGTGGAATCATTCTCTGTTAATTCTCTTAATACAAGTCTTTTTGTTTCTAACTTGGGAAACTGAAACATTTTAGTTCTCCTTAATGGTTTAAGTAGTTTCACTCAGCGTCTCTTGGATTCAAATAAAAATAAATCCATAGAAACCAGGCACCTATCCTGTCCTTATCAGGAAATTATATTCACTATGTGCTAACCATATTATTACATATATGAAGTAAATCAAGCAAAAAAAAGCAGATGGTCTCTCATCTGCCCTGAAATATGGAGAAAGCCGTGCAACTGATATAAAATTTCCTCCATGCACTTGATCTTAATTTTCCTCGACTGCCAATCTCCAGTCATTACATCGTATGGTAGTTCCAATAGGGTATTCAAAATCACACTCACCAATATACGAAAAGCCCAGTTTGCGACAAATGGCATTCGAAGCGGGATTCTTGGTTTTAGGAAAAGCGTGAATGAATTTAGGTGTCTTCTTTTCAGAACGGATAGAAGCTATGGCCTTCGCTGTTGCTTCTGTCGCTATTCCTCTACCTTGATATTCCGATAAAACACTCCAACCTATCTCGTAAATAGATTCTTCTTTCCACGTCTGATCCCAATATCCTACACTACCCACGACTTCAAGATGCGGAAGCAAGAGAATCTTAAACATTTTCCCTGTTCCATTTTGTGCGATTTCATAATAGCGCTTATGGCGAGCTAGGATTTTCTCCTCAGTCTCTGGTCCTCCGAAGTGTACTGTCATCTCAGGCGAATTTAATCGGCGAAGCAAATCTAGATCTCCTTCATCCCATAGTTCAATTCTTAGCTCTGGCGCATTCCTTTGTTCCATCTCACTCACCTCACTGTTTTTATTTGTAACCAAAATTAGAGGAAGAGATTTACTATTCTCAGTTCAATTATATCAGAACATACATTCTTATCCAGTAAAATTTATCAATATCATTTAAGCCAAGTTCACGGTTTATATATCTTCTATGTACTTACAGACCAAATCCCCAAATGTTTTGATATCCTCAAGATAGTCGTACCCTAATGGGTTTTGTCCAATCTGATTATACATTCTTACCGCTACAGTTTTACACTTAGGAATGACAAGACAGGCACATCCAGTGGCGCCAAGAGACTGAAAAGAACCGTGTGGAAGTTTATCACCTAATTCTGTATTAGAGCGCGGTTCATCTTGCACAAACCAAAAAAAACCGTTTCTCGGCAATTGTTGTTCCAGATCAGGAGGACTAATAATAGTGGTTGTTTGCTCAAATATTTCTTTAGGAAGTATCTGCTTCCCGTTTATAGCTCCCTTATTCAAATGCAGATAACCCCAATATGCCAATTCCTTTATGCTCATAAATAAGTTGGCTTGGTTACCTTGATCATCCTTATATAGTTCATTAATCCACACTAATTTTTCATTATTTTCCTTCCTCCATCCTGTTTGACTAAAGCCACTAGGTGAGAATAAACGCTCTTCGAGTAATTGTGATAAAGGCATTTTATAAACTTTCCGAATAATCTCAATTAGCAGATTAACACCAATATTATTGTACTTCCAGTCAGTTCCTTGAAGAAATAATCTATTATGCAGATTACCTAAACCATGAGTGTGGGTTAACAAATGTCGTATGGTTATATGGCTTAATGCTTCCCTATCTAACTCATTCAAGTAGTCCACAACAAGATCATCTATACTTCTGACTTTACCTTCATATAATGCAAGACTAATAGCAAATCCTAAGAATGTTTTTCGAACTGAAGCAACATTAAATTGTGATTCCTCATCAACGAATCGACTATGTTTAGAATTGCCATGTACTCCTGAGTACCATTCATTCACGATACGATCATTATGAATAATATATGTGGCAGCAGCAGTAGCAGATATTTTATTCTTTACCTGTGAGACATAATCATTTAGTTCAAAGAATGCTTTATTATTTGATATTTTTAGGTTAAGCAATGAAAGGTGCACCTTCTTCACTATGGTTTATTTAGAATACGTTCTCGTATAAATGAAGTCCATCACCAATTGAAGATTCGAAAGAAAGAGCTCGTTGCGGTTATCAGGTGCGAATGTATCCTAAGCTGCCTCGTCTAATTCACTTCTTAACTTCTTCAAATTAGCTTATCAAAAATCTAGTATTGTTTAATATCTCTTCAATTACTTCGTCTACCTGATCAACAGAATATTCTTGGGTATTTAATATATGTCTCTCTTCTTTTAATACTTCTCTAAATTCATTCAATAGGATCACGCTTCGTTCTCCCATTTGTATCGATGGTTCTCTTAACTGATCTCTTCTTATAATTGTTTCTTGATCGACCATAAATACAACATAAATGATCCTTACATTCATACTCTCCAGTTCACTAGCTAACCAGTAAGCTTCCGACGGAAACGTCACATAATCTATAACAACATCGTAATTAAATTCTAGTAGATTCTTCACTAAACTTAATATATTTATCCAAGTCAGCTTATGAGTTTCTCGACAGATCCAAGGCTTTTCCCTCCCGTTTACAGGTAGATGACTAATATCATCACCAGATATATATGAACTGCGATCCAAATGTTCAACAAGTTTCTTTGATGTAGTAGATTTCCCTACACCGGCGGGACCCGAAATGATATAAACCGATCTTGACATACTGTACCCTCCTCGAATTACTCAATAATAATCTTTAAATCTCTCTATCCACCAATCTTTCTTCCATAAATACTCAAGTTTAATTGGCATGACTATAAATTGTTCATTTACTTCAATAGGTGCTTTTAAACCTGTATATACTAAATCAACATCTAACCTAAATGGATTTATTTTTCTTCCGACTTGACTTTCGAATTCTTGTACAAAAGCTAAAAGATCGGGTTGAGCTTCCCAATAATGCATTGCAATTTGACCGCCAGCAGGCATATTCCACCATTTAATGAATGACGGCCACATATTAATCAGGACGGCCTTTAAGTCTCCCTCTCTAATCATTGAAAAATCAGGAGGATCGATAATTAAATTTTGGTGTTTTCCTTTTCTCCGCTCCCCCTTTTTATAGATGCTCTCATTCCATAGCTCCTTCCATTGCTCTTTAAATTTTTCATTACTTTGCTCAACATTTAAAGATTTACTATTAGGCCAGGCTGCGTCATCGAATCCATCTGTTAATAATCCATGTGCACTAGCCACATACATTATAAAATTCAAGTCATATTCTCCTGAAATACAAATAGTCCAAGAATTGTTCATTTTAATTCAATCCTTTCAAGCAGAATTAAAACTCACTATTTAAACACATCCGTACTGGCTTAAGGCAGTTCTGAGTCGTCAGAGTCAACTTCCCTTATTGTTAATTGAATGACAAGGGGCATAAGCACCGCTGTAAAAAGTTTAATCTCGGATGATATCATATACTTTCTATAAGAAGTACTAATCCGTTCTCCATTCATTAGCTTTCAATCCATAGATTATTCTATCTAGAAACCTTCCATTGATATACTCGTAATCTCTGAGTTCACCTTCACGTTTAAACCCTAATTTCTCAGGAATTGCACGGCTCTTTATATTGTTTGTAGCTGCTCCTATTTCAATTTTATTTAATTTCAGTTCGTCAAAAGCATGATTTATTAGTACTTTAATAGATTTAGTAATTAATCCCTTACCCTCATATTCTTTACCTAGCCAATATCCGATTTCAGTTTTTTTGTTCTCTTGATCTAGATATAAGTAACCTATAGAACCCACAAGTTTATCCTCACTCCATATTCCTAACCAGTAACCCTCTTCCTTGGCATATCTTATCCGTGTTCTTTCTATAAAGGTTTTTGAATCATCCGCTTCTACAGTGATACTAGGAAACTTCAGCCACTCACCTATATGATCCCTATTACTGTTAATCAAATTATATAATTGCTCTGCATCTTTAATTTCCAATAGCGATAAATAAGAAGATTCATCAATTTCGTATTTAAACATTGTCACATTCTCCCTTATTCCTAAGTAAGTACCCATCTTCTTTGATTTTTTTTAATTTCCTTGATTCTTATAATGCATTACAATTTGCTTTGTCCGTTTAAATCCTGACAATTCGTAAAAACCATCCAAATCCTCTGTACAAAACAAACTAATAACATCAATATCTTTCAGTTCATCTAAAAGTCTTTTGACCATTAGTTCTCCTATTCCTTTATTTCTGTACGTACTTAATACAACAACATCTTCTACATAAGCCCGATATATTCCGTCTGAAATAGACCTACAGAAACCAATTAATATATCATCTTTCCAAGCTCCTACTGCAACACCGCTAACAAGTAGCTGTAATATTCCATTCTCATCTCGGTTAGGCCACCAACCAGCATCTTGATAAA
This sequence comes from Paenibacillus sp. BIC5C1, assembly GCF_032399705.1. Taxonomy (NCBI): domain Bacteria; kingdom Bacillati; phylum Bacillota; class Bacilli; order Caryophanales; family Paenibacillaceae; genus Paenibacillus; species Paenibacillus sp. BIC5C1. The sequence goes on along the minus strand of NZ_CP135922.1, from coordinate 2,633,441 downwards.
GACCCATTAGTTCAGATTGTAGAATCGGTTTCTCTGTATGTAATTTTAACGTTACCATGAATACCTCCATAGATAATATTTTTTTGGATCTATTAGTAATTTCAAAGTTTTCTTGCTTTGATAACGAAGGTTACAGGAAACATTTTCGCTCTTTCTACAAGATCATTATGTTCATCATGCAGTTGGATTATTTCCTGATCGGTTTCTTCAATCATTTGTTCAATAACAAACCCTGCTTTAGCTAACGCATTTATATAGGTTGATAGTTTACGATCAGACAAAGTTAGCTCGCCTTGAACAAAATCAGGAGCGACCGAATACCAAGATTCATCAAAATAAGACTTGTTAAAAACCAATCTATTATTTTCATCAACAACACATTTGTGAATTGGATGAGACCAACTGAAAATAAATATGCCATCTTTTTTTAAATATGAAGCGATCCGACAAAAGGTACCTTCAAGATCGGTTGTCCAGCCTATGGCGTAAACCGAATAAACAAAATCAAAATAATCCACGGGGAGGTCACATTCTTCTTCCATGGGAGAACAGATCAATCTTGCTGAAAGGCCACACGCTTTCAAATGTTGTGTTGCCTTTTCAATTTGTCTTTCAGATATATCCATCCCCCATAGTTCAGATGCTTTACGCTCTCCCTGATATTGCAAAGATTGGCCATCTCCACAGCCGATCTCTAACATCTTTTTACCTGAGACATCGCCAAAAAGTTGGCATTTTTCTTCTGTAACAAATGCTCCATAAAAAGGAAGCACGATTGCTCTTAAAAAGTCATTTCTTTTTGTATTCCAATAGAAGCTATTTGTTTCATAAACACTATGCTTATACACCATGATAACCCCCTCAATATAATTATGTTCGCAGCTCCATTCGTTTACTTAATGCCTCTTCGTAATCGATCTTGCAGTCAGCACTCCTTGAGCAACAAATATTATGTTTTAATTATCATCATTGAATTAACTTACGAAGTTCTTCTCTAATCTCATAATTCAAACCATTCTTCATTAATAGTTCTTTTATTAAATTCTTTTGGACAATCAACCACGAGATCCCATTCATTCACTGTATTTTATGAACCTTCACCGACTTAAAGGCAAATGGCTCGATGCCTCAACATGGTATTATCTGATAAGACGTTGCGAAGGGAACTAAAAGAAGCTATATAATCCATCTTCAAAGTAGTTATACTCTTCATCCGTTATTTTTAACTTGCCATATGCGTTAAAAAATATTTCTTTATCTCTATCACTATCGAAAGCATTATATTTTGGTCTAATTGCCAATGCTACATCATATCTTGGATCCCCGTATGTAGCTCCTGACCAATCGATAACTCCAACTATATTGCCTTCATTAACTAATACATTATCTATTGTAAAATCTCCATGAATCAAACTGTTATCTATTGGTTTAGGTCTTACTTCTTTCAATCGTTTAAGTAATTCATCTGTTCCGTCTACTGCAAAGTGAGTCAGATTAAATTCTGCTTTATTTAGCATTGTATCTAACCAAGGTTTATCATTCGTCAATAATTCAACAGGGCAAGAACATTCATGTATTTTCTTTAAACAAAGTCCAAAGTTAAAAATAGCTTTTTCTTTATTTTTGTGATTGGGCTCTTTAGATAGAAATTCTCTCAAACTTATTCCATCAATATAATCCATTAAAAGCCATCTCGCTTTATTCTCTACATGATATGAATATGCTCGCGGAACTGGTAGTCCCGTATGATAAAGATATTGAAGCACCTTGTATTCTTCTGACAACCATTCATTATAGAGATCGTTTTCTGTCTTTTTAATCACGTACTTTTTATCGGGCGTATCCAAAATAGCCACGATAGAAGTATGACCTTGCCTCGGAAAAGTAATTTTCTGAACTTTTCCGATTTGTTCTATTATTTCAATTGGGAGGTCCTGAATATCCATGCGTTCATCCTTTCTCACAATTCTTTCTCTTTAGATAACGTTCCCTACGAACCCGAGAGTTTCAAGAAAGTATCAAATGTTATACCAATAGAAAGTATAATGAGAGTGCTGTTGAAAACCTAATGACTTGTAGAAAGAACTATCCGAAATAACATATGCTTTTTCAGCACCTAAGGATCGACCTCTTTTCAAGGCTTCTAATACCACTGCTTTTCCAAGCCCCTTCTGCCGATACTCCGGAATTGTACATACAGGTTCAACATAAACATAATCCGTTTTTTGACTGTACCATAAGCCACAATAAGCAACGTATTCCCCGTCTTCATTTTCAGCAACAATATGTAGGAATGAATTCATATTTCTTGCTGACAACATTCTTTTTTGCTTACTTATAGCAGCTTCATCCGTAGGTACAGATCCTTCATTTTCAAATGCCTTCCATAACAAATGATGAAGCTTATATAAGTCATTTTCTATATCTATATTTTTTAGTATTACACCTTCAGGAATTACATAATCAAGGCTAACATTCTCTAGTGTAAGTTCAAGTATGTTTTCAGACAGATCATTCTCCACAAACTTCTTACTGCGCAATAAATCTAGAGTATGAGTATCTTTGTCATTCACCGCAATCCCAAGGCCATTTTCATTCCTGAAAGTAGTAGTGGTATATTCTAATATATCTTCTTCTATTTCTTCAAACCCTTGTTTAGTAGCAAAAAATGCTTCACCAAAATAGTGGTCATACGTTGCTATCCCTACTAACTCGTCATTACAGTACCATAAGCCAATCTTATCCATTAAGTCTCGATTGAAATCAGGATGATAAAACATCCACTCCCACCTTGCCCAGTTCCAATTGATATGCCTACGGTCATCTTTTGATAATTCAATCAAAAAATCGCACACTTGTTCATAATAAGAATCATCGAAATTCTTGAAAATAATCTTCATTATAATCACCCATATAATATAATTTTTTTACGTCTTCTTAATACAACACTATGCGCCTTAATACTTTAAATAAACAATATTTCTTACTCCCAAAGTTCGGTGTTAAAGATCAATTCGTAACTGAAGGGGCTATTCCGTTTACTTTTTGTAAAGTTCTTTACCCTCATTGTCGAATATTACTAAGTTCTCTACTTCACTAATTTGAGTATTAGGAATCAAATAACCCTTCTTTTCCGTAATCCCTCTTGAATAGGACTTACCATCAGTATAGGTAATTAAAATACGATCAGCTCCAGAGCTTAGCATTTTGTTATTAACTATGACTGCTATATATGGGTTTCCGTTTCCTACAAACACAGGATTTGAATAATTTATTCCCCACGATAATTTTTGGTCGTATACCTTCCCATGTTGATCTGTATAAAGGGTTATTAATGAATTTTCGAGCAAAATGATTGCTGACTCCTTAATCCATATACTATCTTGTAAATCTAAACGATGACTATTTACATAATCAGTGATTTGTTCATTGGTTGGGGCGTTATATATTAGCTCGTTCTTGTTACACCCCATTAATAAGGTTGAAATGAATAATATAAACACTATACTTTTTTTCATTTTTCGCTCCTTGTATATTTTGGGTATTCACATAACGCTCCTGCATTAAAGATGTTCGACGAAATCGAATCTTTTTCTGTGCAAGCTTCCCTGAAATTCATTCCGCAGACCAAGGTTCCGTAAGAAGCCGCTGCGTAAACATATTGTTATCTGCTTTCGGCTCATATCCTTGACTAAAGACAGGACGTCAGGAGGTGCATAATTTTTATAATTCACTATGACCAAACTATCATGTCCCGTTATTTAAACAGGCTACCTTATATCGGTAGCCTGACCCGTATTACATATAAAATTAACAAAAGATGCTCATATCATAATTCAAAATGCTCACAAACTAATCTGAATTGTTCTTCTATACCTAAGTCAGGTGTTCTTTCAAGTGTTTTGATATTGTTATTAACGCAGGCATTTCTAATTTCATGGGAGAATTTCACCATAGTTTTGTTGCTATGTTTAATCGTTTCCGCTGGATTTGATGTAAGGTTAATAACGTCCAAAATCATCTTGTGATCTTCTCTAAAGTAATATAGCCTTTCTATTTCTTCATCAGATGTATAAAGACACATCATTCTTTCTTTAGGAATAAAGGGTAGGATATGTTCAGGCAATATTCCTAAATCGATAATGATTGGTTTATCCGTCGGCATCTTCAATAAATCAATAACGAAAAATCCCATCATCTCTACAACGATTTCACAAAGCCACCGAAATACCACATCAGTTGGCCTATTAAACCACTCCTCCCAGTTTAAACCGGGATGGGGATATTGAAGAGCAGGATATTCAGTCGGATTAGTGAATGGTCTATACTTCAAGACATCATCGCTCAATGTTTGAAATCCTAACTCTGCAACAAATTTCTGTGTCATCGTTGTCTTTCCCGCGCAACAACCACCATTTAACCAATACACATGCTTTAATTGTTCTTTTAAATAATTGTTATTTATTCTCATTTTAATCCTCCTCAATTTTTAATATTGAGGGAGATTACGGATTCTTATCGGTTTTTTATACACACAACAAAACCACATAATATAATCCTCCTTTACTTATTTATACCTAAATAGTATTCGGCGAATTATAGTTTACTCCTTCATTTACTATTAATCTGTCCGTTAGATTAATTATTATATTTACAACTTCGAGCCACATGACATTTCGGTGTACTTTCTCTCATGACTATAGACCGAGCAGCTATCAGGCGGTTACGATACGTGGATGTATTGTTATGGGATGCTTCAGAATTCATGAAATTACTTACAAATTATACTTTATCTTTAAATACTTCATATTCAATAATCCCATATCGACTGATGTCTCTAAGTATCCAATGATCTGCTCAAAAGTAAAAACATTAAGGAGGGCTTCTATCAAAATTTCTTTGTCATAATTCAAATCATTAAATACATATGGCACAAACTTCTCGACATCTGTAGATTTAACTTCTTCTAAATCCGGTATTGTTGGAATGTAATTGAGCCTGTTTCTTAATTCCTCTTCATATCCATAATGTTCAAGCAACTTCCCATTCAATAATTTAAAGTCGTTATGATACTGTTTATATAACCTCATTAGCTTCCATTCTGTTCCTTAACCAAGGTAAATTAAAACCTTTCAACCATATATCATCGGCAATTAAATGTGTGAAATAACCCAGAACATAAAGGTCCTCTGCCTGTGATCGATACTTATGTAAAATCCTTTATAGTCTACGTTTCTTGAATAATCCTGAATTTCACCAGCAAAAAAATGTGATGAATCTTTTGTTGTAACTGCGTCCGGTGCAATATTTCCAAGTAAAAAAGGTGTTTTATCTACTATAGATAAGGAATCTGCAATTCTATTCGCCACAATCAGATGCATTATTCTTGAACCCATGCTTCTTCCTCCCCCTCAACTGAAAGTTTGAAGTGTGTTTTCCTGATTCTGCTTCCTTGAACTGATATTTTCAATCAATTAAATTATTTTTTGAATACTGATTTGATAATTATTTCTGCACATTCTTCCGGCGTATTCAAACTCGTATCGACTGAAAAGCTATAGTGAATGTGTTGCGACATTATTTTAGTTTGCTCATCGGATTGATCTTTTCTTCTGTCACTACGTTCTATATTTCGCTTACGACAAAGATCTAATGGGCAGTACACCTCAACGATATCCAAAGAATATCCATCAAATATATCTTGAACTTTATCATAGTGCGGCTTTAATTCAGGTCTTTCAACAAGTATCCCATCGATTAAAACATTCTTTCCATGATCGGAAAATAACTTTGCTGTATGATACATTAGAATGATGGCTTCACTTAAATACTTCCAGTAGTCTTTTTGCAAATGTTTATCACCAATCGTATTTTCAAAAAGATCATTGGCCACAACATAAAAAAAGGGTTCAGAGTAATTTTGCATCGCTTCTACGATTGAAGTTTTACCTGAACTGGTTACGCCATTCAAAAATATAATTTTCCCTTTATCCATTTTCTCATCTTCCTTTGCGCGAGTTATATTTAAAGTGTCTATGATTCTAATAATCTTCAGTAAAAATCAATTACTCTGATCAGCAATCGATTTACCATATCGAACGAGTATATGCCACATGTATTTTAATTCCTGAAGCACTTCTTCGTAATTACCTCTGTCAGACCAGAGACCAGGATTGCATTTCAAATCGTTGACAGCACTCCCGATTACACTTGCGTCAATGTTACCGTTGCTTGCGATTCGCTTCGCTAATGAGGGCATGCTTGGACCTCTAAAATCAGAGGGCACTTCCTCTGCACGCATCTCAAATCCCATATGCCAAAATAGTTCAATGGAATAGTTGATGCAGGTTTGCTCTAAGTAATTTCCTATTTCTGTTCCTTTGAACGATGGGTCAGCTACTAAAATTTCCACATCATCATCAAGAACTATATCTCCATGAACTTGGGTTTCTAATTCCTCATATGTCCCCATTTCCTTCGGAGCATCTTGAGAGCCACCATAAGTGAACGTACAGCGATGTAAAGCATTCGGTTTTAACCCGAAAACTGATACGTTGAATTCGACATTATTTGAAGTCACTCACTTCTTCGAGTTACATCAAAATAATTATTATTCTTTATTCTTGTTTCCATATATGTGCTTCGAGTATTTTTCCAGTTTCATAAAAATACTTTATTACTTCAAGCATGGGAATTAATTCTATACAAATGTTGTCGCAATAATTGCCTAACTGACCACCAGCAACCAGAGAAATTTCACTGTTGCCCAGTTTATCGTTCATAAGAGTATATATAGTATCATCAATTGTAATAGACACAATGAAATATTCAGGTCCGCCTCCAACTAATGCTGAATCCGTGTCTGATATCTCAAAAAATACTAATGTAAATTTATCTCCATCGAGTTTTCTTAAAAAACTTAAAGTGTCCGTCCATGTAGGATTCACAACGATTTCTTCCTTAAATGTGGCCCCAATCGATTCATCAATACTAATAGATTTTATCATTTTATCTTTTCATCCTTCTAAGATGTTTTAATTATTTGGATGTTTTCATATAACGTTCCTGTATTCACGACGCCGAGCTCGCAGCGTGAATACTCTGTCATGTAATGTCACAGTTTTCTTTATATTCCTTAGGAAATCTAATCATTCCACATTCTTGTTACTTCTTCTAATTCTAAGTCCTCGAATTGCATTTTATAAATATCTGGTTTCTTTAATTGATTCAAAAACTCCAAACCAAAAGCTGAATCAAAATGATTCATCATCAAAGTCATCACAAGACCATGAGTCCCGATGGCTATTTTCTTCCCTCTGTTCTCTTTTAGGAGGGGGTTTATAACTGAGAGTGCTCTTTTCTGACAATCAGCATTGGACTCTCCACCCGGCAAGGTATAATCAAAATCATTAAAACTCTCTCTGATACTAGACATTAACTCTGCATTTTCAATATTATAAGATGCAAAATGTCGTTCTCTAAGATCTTCAAATACTTTAATATCTAACTTTAAGTGCTCGGCCAATCCCTCAACACTCAGAATTGCTCGAGTATAAGGACTTGATATAATCATATCTATTCCTTCACCTATAAGTAATTTCGTTACTTTTTCAATATCGATCTTTCCTTTTGGGGTAAGCCCTCTTGTTCTTTCATTTCCTTCGTTGTATGGTGATTCTCCATGCCTAACCATATAGATAATTGTCTTCATACAAGCCTCCTTTAGATGCTTTCATTAAATGTCGCACTATGGTTTCACATAAAGTTGATATATTTGCAACGTCCATTCCCTTGTGTTTTACTACCCAGCGTTTGCTCCGACTCCTGTCGGATCCAGGGCGAATACCCGCAGCGTGAATACGATATTGGCGTCCTTTTCGAGTTACGTTCGAATCACTTCAAAATTCCATGTGGTAGACAGGCATGTACCCCTTTAACCCCATTCACAATTTGCGTTATACGTAGATCAACAACTGAACTCCCTAAAGCAATAGCTTCAACACGATTTAAACCATACAACTCACCCATCAAGGTAAGCATTCCATCTAAAGCTTGAACGGTTGCTTCATTAAGATCTTCATGAAACCCAAAAGTAATCCAACCTGCAGGAGTATTAGCTCGGGGGTTTAACAAATCTATGCCTTCAATCAAATTTACAGTTATATCTACAACCTCCATCGGACATTCAATAGCTTGGCAACTGATTTCTCCATCCCCTTGCAAAGCATGACCATCACCTATAGCAAGGTAACCCCCATCAACAGAAATAGGAAGATACAATTTGCTTCCTTTCACAAGCTCTTTACAATCAATATTCCCACCACAATAACGTGGTGGCCAAGTAGAGTGAATTCCTATGTCATCTGGAGGCATTCCAATAACGCCCATGAAAGGTCGTAATGAAACTGAGAAGGAATTGCCATTGATTTCACATACTCCCATCATGGATTTATTATCGAGTTTCCAATCAAGGCTAATTTCCTTATATTCGGTCAAATGTAACTTCTGATTTTGCCAATTAGGATATTGACCTGCAGCAGTAAAACCATATTGCCCAGGTATAATATCATTAAACTCAATCTCTAAAGTCATCCCTTTCTTAGCACCTTCAATATAAATAGGTCCCACCAAGGCGTGACCGCCATCAACTTTTTCTTTTCTTGAAAATGGTTTCTTTCTTTCACTATTACTTTTCCCAGTCCCCCAACCAGCATCTAATGTTTCAAAACGTATGGAATCACCAGATGACACCGAAAGGATAGGAGCCACTTCTTTAGTAAATGAACCAATTAGTGTTTCTTGGGATAATTCAATTTTGTGTTCTACCATGGTATCGCCTCCAATGGGCTTATTATCTTTATGCCAATTTCGGATAACGAGGCCCTACGCGTGAATATAATGTTATGTGATGCTTCGGACATTGAATAACTCTCGAAATCCTATTCCTATATCTGTACAGTCATTACCAATCTTCAAGTTCTGAAAGTAGTACACCTTTTTTGGTAAGTTTAAGACTCTTATTGCATGTAAAACCTTCAATACTCTGAATTTGCTTATTGATAAATGAGAATTCAAATATCTTTGTAAAATCTCCATTCAAAGTAAAATGAACTTTACTTTCTTCTGGAACAAATATAATTGAAAATTGGGTTGGATAATCCCCACTTTGCTGAGCAGTATCCTTGAGTAAGTTAAGGCCTGTTGCAATATTAAATGTTTCTTTGTTATTTGTAATGACTTCATAGGCCTTTATATATCTATCCTTTCCTGATCCTTCAACCTTCTTATATTCATTATCGAAATTATCCGATACAGGAAAATTAGTTAGTACCATGAAGTCCCTATCAGAAGAATTAATATCGATGTTCTTTCTTCCAGGCTCAACAATATATGTCTTCCTATTTCTCCCTGCTATCAAACTGTGGACACTATGACTCGGGACATTAACAATTATGTTATTGGTTAAATATTCACTTAATTGAGATAACTCGATACGTCCAGAAAGAATTTCATCAAACAATTTCATAATATGTACGCAATTCTTTCCACGTCTATATTTGCCTTCTTCAATTGGATCGACCATTAGTAAATTCATAAATGTACCACTACTATTCAAACCGAATGCTGGATAAAATTGTCCATCATCCTTCTGAAGAACTAAAAGTTGATCTTCACCAATCAAAACAATTTTGATGGGTCTTCGAGAAATATCGAAGTTCATACCAATAAATGTCTTGTCTAAATGAACAGCAAAACTAGTACACATTGAGTTAATCTCCTTTATTTGTTTTTTTGTCGTCGTTCCAAAGTTTCATGTAACGTTCTTGTATTCACGAAACGAGCCAGCCTTAGATAGATCTTATCTTAAGCTGGCTCGTTTGTTGTCTGAGTGTTCTTCCATGATTATACATCTGACAACCAAGGTGTGATAGCCACACAACATGAATACATTGTTATGCGACGTTACTGTCTTCGAAGCATCACCTAGAAACCTGTGATCAAGATTCCAACTCTATTTTTTACTTGGGTATAAAAACTCAACTTTGCCATCTAGCAAATATCGATATTCAAATAATTGCATTGTTCTTTCCCTAATTCTCTCCCGTATAACCGTGCCTAGGCTTACCGATCCTTTTGATCCAAGGTAACCATTGTTAATAAATGTCTCCTCTACAAATTTTGTTTCCCTTAAGTGATACTTTAACCATTCTTTCTGAGATTCGATTAGTGCATCTCTTGGTTCTCTATCCAACTTAGAAAGAAGCTTTTTATATATTTGATTCAACTCTTTATCCCAAATCTCTTTATATTTGCCTTCCAGCTCCCCCCATCCCATTGTTGTAATAATCTCTTTGGAATTTTGTAATTCATTAAATTCTACTTCATAATCATGATCTATAGGATTTCGAAGCATTTCATCATAAAATTCTCCTTTCAAATCGTAGTTCCCTATTCTCATGGATAACACTTCATTGTTAGAAGGCTCTGATCGACCTTCAGTTACTTCTTTCGATTCGGTTCCATTACCTGTACTCTCTACATCAGGAGGCAGTTCAGAATTCATTATTGATTTAGTTTCGCTATTCAAAATAGTCGATTGACTAATATTTTGACAAGATGAAAACATTATCGTAATAAAAAATAAGAAGAGTACCTTACCTTTCATAAATTATCTCCTTAAATATTATCTTTAATATTTATCGGTATTGGCGTATAACGATGTTGTATTCACGAACCCCAGAGGCTTAAGGTCCGCTAAGATCGGGTGGCTTCGCAGGGTTGACTGCTGAATCCACTTTTCCGAAATGCCCCTTGCAGACCAAGGCCCCATCAGGGGACGCAGCGTGAATACGGTGTTATATATGTTGTAACTGCCTTCTTCGATTTCGCATATTTTATTTATGTTGTCATATTTACATTTAACTTCTGCTTGTCTATTTAGCATTTCCCTTTTAATAAATACACTAATAAATGGATACTATAGCTATTCCTTTTATAAAGAACTGCATATCCGCAATGATATTTCAACAAGGTTTATTCTTATTTCTGATCTGCTATTCCAACTTCGACTATCCCATTCGACACCACTTAAATCATCACCGCCATACAAGATAATACCTAATTTTACATTTCTAAATTGCGAAACAGCCATAAATGCTGCTGCTTCCATTTCTACGGTTACACACCCTTCTGCTTTCCGCAACTCAACCTTTTCTTTAGTCTCTCTATAAAATGAATCTGTCGTCCAGGTTTTGGCCTTTATATAACTGACATTATGTATATTAAAATCGTCCTCTATGATTTTTAATACCTCTAGATTACATTCAATTTCTCTTGATGGCTTAATGTAATGGTATGATACTCCTTCATCTCTCACGGCCGAAACTGGTACTATTACATGTCCAACAGCAATGTCTTTTTTTAATACACCTGCACCACCACAAACTATAAATTTCTGAAAACCATAGGCTATCAGTTCTTCTAAGAATCCAGCTGAACCCGCAGCACCTAAATACCCCAAAGTAATATGTACTTTTTTTCCTTCATAATATGTTTCATATATTGGCAAATCTACAGTCTCACAATGTAGAGATGCAACTTCTTTCAACTTTCCCTCCGTTTTCATTTTTTCAATTACATCTCGAAAGAATGTTATTACACAATATTCAAATTCTTCTTTTGGCTTGATAAAATTAGACGCCTCTATTATTGCAACTCGAGATTCATCAAATTCCAATATCGGGAATTCATTACTATCGATTTTTTTGCTCTCCATCTCGACATACCTCCAAAGTAATTTAAAATTTTTTATTATTTCTTTGTTGCTATTACATATAACGTGATATCACCTTTTTGAGCTACATTCACTATCTTTCACTTATCAACCAAGTCTTTGCTTCCTCCGGATCTGAGAAATATGAAACAGGATATTCTAGTTTTAAATTCTTTATTTTGCGCTTTAACTTCCATTTACTTGTACTTGAAAGTCCAACAAATGAGATTTTCTTTACATAGCCATTCAAGTTATTTAGATTGTTCACAAGTTCTTGAAGAACCATTTCTGTTATAGATGTTTCGTACAGATCAATCCATATCTTCAGTTTTTTATTAGCTTTAAAAATAAATTCTTCTTCCATTCTCATTAATTCAAAAAGTTCATCATATTTTCTATACTTACTTCCATATTTAAGACAATGGATTTCTCCACCCTTATAATAATATGGAAAAATTGAACCTCCAGGCGACTTTATCATTCAGGTCACTCCTTTAGTTAGTTTTGAATGTTGTTCCGATGATTTCGTATAACGTTCCTGTATTCACGAACCCCAAAGGGGTTGTCTGCTGAAATCCCTCCTCGAAATCCAAGCTCAGACCAAGGTTCAAAAGGAACCGCCGCTTTAATATTATGTTATACGACAGAATTTACTACCTGAATAATCATCTGAAATAAATCAGTTCATCTATGTCGTGTCCAAGTCTTGATGGATGTCTAGGGTGGCCAGACTTAGCCTTCTTTAAGCAAAATAGATCAATTCCTTCATTCCTCAATAATTCCATTACTTTTTTGTCTCTTTTGTTAAAGAAATGTTTTTCGCCCCATGCTATGACCACTTTATCGGCTCTTAATGCTGCTTCTATAATGTACTTGTCGGTTTCAAGCCCTACAGGGTCTATTAATGATTCTTTTAGCCTTTTTGGATCGGTTGATATCAAACTATAGAGATTGACTACTTCAAGTGATCCATATTGAAATTTGTTTGCAAAATATAGACATTGTCTCGAAGTTTGATCCTCTGAGCTTTCATTTACTGTACTGGGATTTAACATTATGTATAATAGCTTAGGTAGCGTAATATCCCATTCTCTAGTCAATAAGTATCTATATTTTCTTTCTGAATCAAACATAGCGCCTTGCTTCATTTAACTCACCTTCTTTTGAGTTTTTGCAAATATGATTTAAGTTTTCTCGTCTAACGTTCCTGTATTCACGACTCGACGCATGTCGGGTGTCAGGCGAATGCCAGACCAAGGACGAATGTCCGCAGCGTGAATATTATGTTATGTGCTGTTGCCTTCTTCATGAATATGCAATTTTAATTTCCCTTTATTATTTCATCAGCTATATATTCTACTTCTCTCATCATTGCATGCAATTCATCAAAGTTTAAAAAGGTTTGATTAGATTTAATTCCTTGATTGGTTATCCATATAGGTATGGTATTTAATTCCTCTAAGCTACCGCTACTTATAGAACTATCGTAGTGTTTGGCTACATTATAAAGCTTGTTTAACCGCTCAATCGAAGAACCATCATTTTTCTCAAACAATTTAGTACCCTCACCGGCCATTTTGCTTCCTAACATGTATGCTTGATACAAATGAGAAATTGAAGTCTCAATGCAAACAACCGCTGATAAATATTTAGATATACTTTCCTTATCGTGATTTAAAAAGTCATCTAATAAAGCACTTCCAGCGTTATATTGATAAAATGTAGATTCTATTCTTCTTAAAATATTCATTAAGTATATTCTTTGTTTTTCTTCATATTTATATTTAAGGGTAGAGTTTAATATAAATACGCCGACCCAATGTCTTTCTTTATCAAATAAAATAGTGTTATTTTCAGTTAAGCTAGACAAATCAGCAGAAATAAAGTTGTCTAGCAAGTAATTCGAAGGTTTAAAATCCATTATCATCATCCCTCTCTTTGGTTTGGCAAGGCAATTGCACATAACATCTAAATTTATGTACTTCGTAAATACCACACATTCAACTCGATTTCTGAACTACATACATAATAAACCATATTGTTCCATTTGCGAAGGTACTACAACAAACAAAAGAGCAGCCTTCACCAGCTGCTCTCCCATTACATAATCTATTACTTTTCCAAATGAAACCATTTACTTCGCACCACTACTCCATACCACTCTCTCACTCATTGCCTTATGCTGTGCAATCAAGCAAAGTTCTGCCGCTTTGAACGCATGCTCCTGTGTCATCGCGATTTCTGTTCGATCCAGACAGTCTCGGATTAGTTCACCGAAGAACGGATAACCGACCTGTCCTTTGACGCTATATCGATATTCCCCTTCATGGTTAACCAGGTATACCTGATCGCCTTCAGGCTCTCTCGCCACATCGATATACTTACGCAGTTCAATGTATCCGTCCGTTCCCAAAATAACCGTTCGCCCATCGCCCCATGTACCCAGGCCATCCGGTGTAAACCAGTCTACGCGGAAGTAACCGGAAGCACCGTTGTTACCGATCAGTGATGCTTCGCCAAAGTCCTCCAGTTCCGGGAATTGTGGATGATTGAAATTGTTCACCCGACTGAACGCCACTTCTGCATCCGTACATGAAGCAAAAGTCAGAAACTGCTCGATCTGATGACTTCCAATATCACAGAGGATGCCGCCATACTTTTCATGCTGGAAGAACCATTCAGGCCGACCTCCCGCGTTTAATCGATGCGGCCCCGTCCCCATAACCTGTACAACCTTGCCAATGGCTCCCTGTTCGATCAGTTGTCCGGCATAGATCGCACTTTCCACGTGCAGACGCTCACTATAATAGACCATATACTTCTTCCCAGTGCGTTTAACCTCTTCACGCGCAAGGGACAGTTGGTCCAGTGTGGTAAAGGGGGCTTTGTCCGTAAAATAATCTTTGCCTGCGGCCATAACTCTCATGCCGAGTGGCGCACGTTCCGATGTAATGGCTGCTCCAGCTACGAGCTGCACTTCATCGTCAGCAAGTACATCCGCTTCAGATGCGGCGACCTGTGCCTGCGGGAACTGTTTTCGAAAAGCCTCGACCTTGGCCGGATCAGGATCATATACCCATTTGAGCGTTGCCCCAGCTTCCACCAGCCCGCCAACCATGCCGTAGATATGTCCATGGTCCAACGCTACAGCAGCAATGGTAAACTCACCTGGACCACATACGACCTCTTTTTTCAGACTCTTTGGAGCATAGAACATTCCGTCTTTTGCCATGTCTTCTCCGTCCTTCCGTCTGGGATTCGTGAATAAACCAGCTACACAATTACCTTACTTAAACGTCTGTGACAGATCGGCAGGCTGACTGCCGCTCCCTGCCTTGTCTTTCTTTGTATTTGAACTGGCAATCCGCTGCTGCAAATGTTCATAGAACAAATCTTCATCGATCGGCAGATCCACCCAGTTATCCGTCCAGGTTGACAAAAGCATGGCATTGGACAATGTTAAACCATGGATCCCCTCTTCTCCCGGAGCAATGAGCGGAGTCCCTTTCAGGATGGCATCGATCCAATTACGAATCAGCCCAGGATGTCCGGTTTCCACACCGGTAATCGGCACCTCGCATTTCCAGCATTCCGGCTGTCCAAATCCTCCGGTAAATCTCTGATTGAATTCAGGCTCGGGTTCACGAAGACGCCAGAAGGTCAACTGACCATCTTCAATGACAATTTTTCCACGATCCCCGTTGACCTCGAATCGGTTGGTACCTGGTGCTTCTCCCGTCGTAGTCACGAATACACCTGTTGCTCCATTTTCATACTCGACATATGCCGTTACATCATCTTCCACTTCAATGTTCCGGTATTTGCCGAATGAACAGAAGGCACGCATACGAACCGGCATCATGCCGATGGTCCATTGCCATAGGTCCAGTTGATGAGGGTCCTGGTTGATCAGGACACCGCCCCCTTCACCAGCCCACGTAGCGCGCCAGCCGCCTGAATCATAATAACTCTGGGAGCGATACCAGTTCGTTATAATCCAGTTGGTGCGACGTACCTCGCCCAGTTCTCCCGATGCAATCAGATCTTTTAGTTTGATATATAAAGGGTTGGTTCGCTGGTTATACATCATGGAAAACACTTTGCCGCTGGCAGCAGCCGCTTCATTCATCTTGCGTACCTGTTTGGTGTATACTCCGGCAGGTTTCTCGATCATGACATGCAGGCCATACTGAAAAGCCTGAATGGCTTTTTCGGGATGGTCATAATGCGGGGTTGCTATAATGACCGCATCAATTGTCCCTGATGACATCATCTGCTCCGCATCCTGCCAATAGGTGACTGAAGCCGGAAGGTTGCCGGATACCCAGCTCTCCATTTCTTGTCTCACATCACACACAGCCACCAGTTCTGCACCCGGTACTTCTCCTGCTACCAACGTTCTGGCATGTGCTGCACCCATATTTCCAATGCCAATGACGGCTACTCGAACCAAACTCATACCTGTACCTCCTCGTCCACACGACGTTCAATTTCGGCAAAAACATCTGCAAAATGCTGTAACATCGCCTTCGATTGCAAGACTCCGCTAAAATCCTCAATCCCGTAATATCCATCATATCCTACGGATTTGAGGTCGCGGAATACTTGCAACCAATTCACCACGCCTTCGGTCAAGGGGGCCCACTGACAATGCCAGTTTGATGTTAGCGATATTTCTGTATTTTGTTCATTCACACTGGAATTCGAATTCATGTTTGATGCATCCTTGAACCAAGCCGCATTCTTCACATGCACATGTGCCAGATAAGGCCCCAGTAATTCCAATCCCATACGATGGTTCTCATATCCTTCATGGACCATGTTACCTGGATCGTACAATACCCCTACATGCTGGGAATCCAGCGATTGCACGAGCCGATAAGCCAGCGATGCAGTGGGAGCAATCGTTTGATGATGGGTTTCTACTACAGCTTTTACCTTATACTGTTGGGCCATCTCTTGAACCTCATTCAGATAATGCACAGCTTGTTTGTATAACTCAGGATAGCTGGTTTTCCGATCATAACCGGGAACTCCAACACGCATCATGGATGCCCCTAAGGCTTGTGCAGTTTGAAATGCTTGCTCCGTGGCAAGCAGATCTCCACAGCTCAGATATGGCACCAATGCAATCGACTGTCTGCCATGCTTTTTTGCCGCATCACGAAATAGAGGTACCTGTCCCTCCCACTGGTCCGGATCTATCGAGCAACGATTATGTCTCCAATAAGAAGGTTCTTCGGATAAAGCATCCGCCGGGATTCCGCGATATCTCCATTCGATCCCTTCAATGCCGGCTGCAGCTGCAGCAGAAGCCAACTCATCTGCCGTCAAGTCTGGAGTGGCAACTGTGAATACAGACAATTTCATGAACATTCATCTCCTTATGTAAACGTATTCAATTTATTGTTGTAAACGCATTGTATCATTCATACAAATGCCTCCATAGGGGGTAACGAGAAGAGATGAATGACAGATAAACAGCAGACCATATTCCCCATTCAGAGATAACTTGCAAGTTCCCTTTTGAATGCATACATAGCAAAAAGCACCCCGATTAACAGAAGAGCCTTCTGATTCGAGATGCCTGATTTTCAACTTTTATTTTTCATCGAAAAAAACATGTTCCGCCTGCAATTCCCCTAAATGTGTCGTCATGATACCAAAAGAATACTGGGGCTGACGCCGCCGATCCGTAGGAGAACCCGGATTAAATATCAGCACATCATTGACCGTATGCATCACCGGAATGTGCGAGTGTCCAAAAATCACAGCATCCACCTGCTGTCCTGCAAAGGTGTGGATCGCATTCTGCTCTGTAGACTTCGATCCCAGATGACCATGTACAAGACCAAGACGCAAACCGTCCGCCTCAACGATGCGGGAGAACCCGAGTTTTTGACCTATTTCAGGCGGGTCCGTATTACCTGCAACACCTTCAACGGGTGCATAAGCGCTAAGCAGCTTGTATACACTCCAGTCCGACCAGTCCCCCGCGTGGAGAATCAGATCAGCATCTGTAAGCGCCTCAACCAAGGGATCGGGCAACTTCCGTGCTCTTCGAGGTAAATGAGTGTCCGAAATGACAATAATTTTCATAGTACAGCACACCTTCCCTTTCCCTTATATTACGCTTTATTCGGCATGTGATGGAAGAACTTCAAGCTGGGAACAGGAGCGCTCCATATCTTCAAGGGTAATGGATGCAAAGAATTGTTCCACCTTTGCTTCGGCAACCTGATACAGATTGGTCAGCAGGCTATCAATACGAAGGCCAACATCACAATTTGGATTACAGTTACCATGAATCGGAAACAATGGTCCTTCATCCTTGGCAGCCTGATAGATCATGGCTAATGTGATTTCACTTGAGGGCTTGGCGAGGTAAAATCCTCTTGTTCCCGGTGAGGAGTCCACAAGCCCTGCCTTTTTCAACCCGCCCAGAATACGTCTGACCACGACAGGGTTGGTATTCACACTACCTGCAATCAGTGCCGAAGTGATTCGTTCAGGCGCGCTGAAAGACAACAACAACAAACAATGCACACTGACCGAAAAATGAGTACTCATGATTAACCACCTTTTATTTGAGCATTATAATGCTGATTTTATATCATCCCAGATGTGCAGGCTTACTCAGAGAACAGGTCCTGTTCAGGGCGCGCCCGGATTTTTAACTGCCGAACGCTGTATTCCAGTTGTTTCACAATATCGTCCAGTTGTTTGCGATCAATCTTCGTTGGATCTTCCACTGGTTTCGCCGATGACTTCAGATCCCGAATCGTTAACTGCTGTTCTTGCCACTTGTCCATCAGATCCGCTATATTGGCGTAGAAACGTTCGTAATCTTTAATAACCAAATCTAGATAGGCATCCACCTCATCCGGATCATAACCACGAAGTTTATAGTTGAATTGTTTTTCATGAATTGATAAAGCGTCGAGCTGTACGCCCAATTGCTTGAACAATTGTCTTTGTTTGTCCAATCTTCGTTTCATATGCTCATCCATATTGACAACCCTCCATTATCAAACGCGCCGCGGTAAGCACAAGAAGATCTTCGATACCGCCGCATTTTCTCTCTATATTTTTTATAACACATTATCCGTCAGATATAAAATCGAACGCCCCTCTTTACACACGAAACTGATTGCTTCTTATGAAATTCGGGTAAGGACTGACTACAACCCCAATGCGGGAAAGGAGCATGTCCTTATGAGTACATTAACCAAAGATCAACTTCAAGAGCTCAAAAACGCTCTTTTGGAACAACATGAAAACCTGCAGCGTCATTTTGAATCCAGCATGGAAGACGGTGCTCCAGCCGAGTCCCTGAAAGATTCAACTGGTGAGCTGTCATCATACGATAATCACCCTGCAGATGCCGGTACGGAGACGTTTGAGCGAAGCCGTGACCTGGCGATAGATGATACGTTAACCGACGAGTTCAACCAAGTGAATGAAGCGCTGGGGCGAATCGAACAAGGAACGTATGGCTCCTGTGTGACCTGTGGTAAGGATATTCCCTTTGAACGACTCGAAGCGATCCCTTACACGGCCTACTGTATCGATGATACGCCTAACCGCGAGTTAAGCAACGAACGGCCCGTTGAAGAGGAAGTCATGACGATGCCGCCTAGCGGTGCCGGTGAAGTAAGACAGCGCAATGCTGGCAAGTTCGATAACGCTGACGCCTGGGAAGCCGTCGAGGAATATGGCACATCGAACTCCCCCGCAACCGCAGCCAAACGTGACGTGAAAGATTATGATGAAAACATGTAGTTTATGAACGAATTAAGGTCGTTTACGCTTAAATAAGTACATGTCTCCCATCATGCCAAATTACGCATGAAAAAGCCGCCAACGGCGGCTTTTTTCTTGGTCCAGCATATCATCTTTACACAGACGGAACTTCAATCAATCCGATGAATATGCTTCGGTTACTCCTCCGCCTGACCACCAGACGAGGATTCCTTCTGCTTTTTAGCAGGTCTTGACGTTTTGGCAGCGGGCTTGCCCTTATCGGGCGAAGCCTTCTTTTTCAATTTCCCAGCGGTTTCCATAGCGGGCTTATTCACCGTATCTTTGGATAGGGAACTGAATAAATGAAAGACCTCTTGGTCCGCATCATGCCTGTCTTTCGTTAAGTAGGGTTCACACATCTTCGTAATGTTGTTGTACAACTGCTCTACTTCTTCCCGGCTAGCATACAACGTCATATCCGAGATAAACATGCGGTCTCCGTTTTCCGCCTGATTCATGAATCGCCGACGGCTCTGCTCAAACATTTCATTTAACAATTTGAAGGTTTCGGAACGAAATACCTCCTTCAAAGGTGAATTCTCTTCATCTTCGTTACGGAGCTGGATTTCCCCCTTGAAGGGATCGTAATATTTGGCAATAATTCCATTAATTTCACGAGTGGATACGATGGTCAGCAGACCGATTTTCTCCAGTTTTTTCACATGATAATGTACCTTGGCTGGGACTTCGCCCATCTGGTCTGCGATCTCTTTAACCGTAGAAGGTCTGCCCTGTTTATTAAACATATTCATGATCTGTATCCGATACGGATCGGAGTAGACCTTGATTTCTTCAATCGTTGAAAGTACTTTGCGCTGCATACCTGTATCCTCATTTCCGGGGTACCTGTTGCCCATCATGTGTATATTATACCGTCCGAACAGGGTTTCGGTCAAAACAGGCTGAAGATAACAGGCTTTAGGAAGTTCTATTATAGAACAGTGCGGAAAGTCTTACTCAGAAGCACTAGAGCAGCTGACATGGCAAGCAAAACACCAAACACGATAAACAGAATCGGCAATGCCACCCAATCAGCAAGGGCTCCAGAAAGCAAGCTTCCTAATGGAGCAACACTCACGACGAGCATACTTTGAAGGGCGTACACTCTGCCAAGCATCTCGGAAGGTGTAACTTCCATGAGATAGGATGCAAGGGGTGTTGTAGCGAGTGGAATCCCCATGCCCATCATCAGACAAAAGACAGCAGCAACAGGCAGCTGGTAGGACGTCATGTAAGACGGGAGAGCGGTCATGGCATAACTGAGCCCCAACATGACAATGCCTACGATGACCAGCACACTTTTACGGTAATTCGATCCTTGGTGGGACAGCCACAAGCCGCTCAGTACCATGCCTGCCACAATCAGCCCACTGAGTAGGCTTAATCCTCCTGCTCCGGCATGCAACGTTTCAATGACATATGGCGTGCGAAGGACATTGAATGGCATCAGACAAAAGTTAACAAAGGCAAACAGAATCGAAACGATCAGTAACAACACATGTTTACGCATAAAATGAAAGGCTTCTGTCATTTCAGAGAATATACTTTTTCTTGCTGAAGGAGAATTAGATGAATACAATGGTGTATTATCACTGTTAGATGATGTTGAGGTTTTCGGGTACCCCACACGGCTCATCAGAAGTGCACTTAAAGCAAACAAGCCCGCATCGATCAATATCGTCCACGTGATCCCTGCTGTTGCAATTAACGTTCCCGCCACTGCAAGTCCTGCGAGTTCTGCAACCCGGGTTGCAGATGAGGCCATGGCATTACCAGACAGCAGCATCGATTTGGGAAGTAATCGCGGTACAGTGGACACCTCTGCAGGTGACGCAAAACATTCCAGAAGAGAATTCAGAATGGTGATAACGAACAGATGCCAGACTTGCAGCTCACCCAGACCAAACAAAAGTGCTGTAATGCCCACAAATAAACCTCGGCCGGTATTTGTGAGCACAATCACCTTTTTGGGCGACATGCGATCCACCAAAGCTCCGACAAACAGCCCCAGAAAGATACTCGGCAAAAAGTTAATAGCCAGCAGTGTTCCCATCAGCAGCTTTGAACCTGTCAAAATGTACACCATCCAGCTATAAGCAATGGAATCAATCGAATCGCCAAATCTGGATACAACCTTGCTCACCATAAACTGCACATAAGGTTTAACCCGAATTAATTCTCCGATCCCTTGTTTGTGTGCGACTGCACCTTCGCTCATTTTTATTCCGCCTCTCAACGTGAAAATATTTTTAATGTTAATTTTATTTTAACGTATGATATGCGAAAATCAACCCTTTCGTGAAAATATTTTTAACGTTGTATTTATTCCATTCTTTTCTTGATGATTTTTAATGGGCCCTCTCCATAAAAACACAAAAAAACAGACCGAAGGGTCTGTTCGTCTGTTCTCCAAACACTAATATTTATTTGCTGCTATGATTCGTAGTTCATGTACTAATCCTCAGTCTTGAATTGAAATCCAATACTCTCTTCTTCCGCCTCCAGCATCAACTGGTATACCTTCTCTGCTTCACTACCCAGCCGTTCCTTGCTGATCTGGTAGTTCGTCCAGGTTAATTCAAGCGGCAGCTCGATCATGCCTGTAAGGCAGTCCCACAAGGCGTCCAGATTTGCACCGTAAAAGTCTGGCAGCTCAAGCTTTTGCTTCAATAGCTCATGTAGCTCTGTCGTGCTGGAAAAGTCCTCACCGTTAAGTACTACCCTCTTCATGTCTGTCCTGTCCTTCCTTATTTCAAGCGAGTAAAGGATGCATAGTGATCTGTCGTTTTGTAAATCAAGCCGTCATTGGAGTACAGGATTCGGTCAGAATTACGGAAACCGGAAGTGTAGTTGATATCCGCTTCACGCCAAGTACGGCCACTAGCTGCTGGAAGCAAGCCTTCCCGGTTGCTAAACACGTCTCCACCGATACTTTTGCCCGGAGCAACCGTAGCAAGGTTGCCTTGGGAAGATACCCAGCCAAGTGCCGTTGCCTGTGCTTTGGTAATGTAGTTACATGGCAGATTCCCGTTGGCGCTGAGATAGTTGGCCACACCAGTAAACGTATTGATGATGGTACACGTTGCAGCTGAAGCCTTCTGCTGTCCAACCGGAGCGATCTGTGAACCTGTGAAGAAAACAATCGTTAACATAACCGCTAGCAGAGCTGTAGACAAGAACTTTTTCATAAATCCAGCCTCCCAATGACTTAAAATGGATGAACGTTGCCACTATGTAAGTGATATGAGATGTGAATTCTGCCTGGATGTACGTTCTGCTAGATTATAGTGAAAAAGCCATCTATTTACTATTTATATCACATCATTTTGGAGGAAATATCAAATTTAACTGTTATTATTGTAAAAATATATAAATATAACATTTAAATATAACAAAAGACTCACATCCCGGCGGATGGAGTCTACCATTTCGAACATTTCTTTTCATCTATCATGTTAGCATGCTAGCTCCTGTTTTGATCCACTAATTGCACCCGTTGACGGGTTCGCGCCGATTCCAAACATGCATCAATAACACGCATATTCTGAATGGTATTTTGCGGACTGAACGGTAACGTTTCTCCTTCAAGCACTGCGGCTGCAAAGGTCTCCACCTGCAAAACATAGGAGTTCGATACCGATACACGTTCCTCACGGCTGACGGAATCGGTGTGCACGATAATCTGTGGTGGAATATCACTGTTCTCCCAACCGAACACCTTGGGCAGTTCAATCCGACCATCGGTACCAAGTATCTCCATCTCGGCTCGTCCAGAAGCCCACATGCCGCAGTCAAACGTTAACGCTACTGAATTGGGAAACTCCACAAGTCCTGAAGCCATCATATCGACGCCATCATGCTCTTCTGAAAATAGAGCATGTACCGTAACGGCTTCCGGTTCCTGCCCCAGATACATGCGGGCTGCCGAGATAGGATATACGCCAAGATCAAATAATGATCCTCCGCCCATCTCCTTTTTGAACCTTACATTGTCCTTATCGTCAGCGGTATTGCAAGTGAAATTGCCGTGGAGGGCTCTGACCGTACCAATCTCCCCACTGGCTATGATCTCTTGTACACGTCTATGCTTGGGATGGTATCGATACATGATGGCTTCTGCAAACAGTACGCCGTGCTGTTGACATACCTCAATCATTTCCGCCGCTTCATCTGAATTCAGAGCAGCCGGCTTCTCACATAATACATGTTTTCCAGCCTGAGCAGCCTTAATTGTCCACTCCTTATGCATGTGGTTCGGCAGAGGAATATACACAGCTTCAATATCCGGGTCCGCAATGAGTTCATCATAACTGCCATACGCTCTGGCAATGTCGAGTTCATTTGCAAGAGCTTCCGCCTTCTCCTTGCTGCGGCTGGCTATTGCCAAGACTTCACCACGTTCGGATTGTTGAATCGCAGGAATGACTGCATTTTTCGCAATTGTAGATGTACCAAGTACACCCCACTGTAAGTGTCTGTCCATGCTTATCTTCCTTTCACTCCGTAATTGTCCTCTTCTGCCTTGTGTAACATGCCGAGACAACGATCAAGATCAGCCTTAACCTGTTTTTTATATAATTCGGCTTTCTCCGCACCATCATCCGTGAAGTGATATAAAACGATTTCCTGAAAATCGACTTTGGGATCACTGCCCTTCAGCTTCTTTGTACGATAAAAGACACCCTGTTGAACCAATTCATGCAGCGCCCGGTATATCTCGCTCTGGGGTGGTACATAACCGTAGGCTTTGAATTCCTGCTTCATGGCTTCCAGCATCTCATAACCATATCCCCTGTGCTGTTCAACCATCGTAATCAGATACAGCTTAATAAATGCCCGCTGCGCAATCATAAAAGCCACGTTCAATCCCCTCCTGTCAGCTCTATATATCTAGTATTATAAAACTTATGTTCCCCTTCTGCCATCTTTATCCGTCTTTCTCCCTTTAATCGATGGGCGTTGGAATGCAAGAAGGAGAACTGATGGAGAGGCAGGAACGTAAGGTAGAGCGAGAATTTGGACTTTCTATTATGAATTTTTCATGTAATGAAATTTTAAAAAATTATTTCAAAAAAGGTTCGTCATAGTAATGGCGTCACTTTTTTCAGGTTGTTGCTTCCATTTTCATCGGACTTCTACTCACTGTTATTCTGAATTTTTCATATAATGATGTATTCACCCGTTAATCAGGTTTGGACTTCGGTACAGTTCCCACAACCCACTTGCCCCAGCTTGCGCGAGAGATGAGCCACGTAAGTACGCAGGATAACGTAAGCGCCAGCAGCCAAGTGATGATCATGCGAATTACGGGGTTTAAACCCAGTGCCACAAAAAACTGTTCATCCGGAATGTAGCTGTAGCGCAACATCAGCATGTGCATCAGGTAACCCCCGTATGAAACCCCGCCAATCCACGCCAACAATCGTGTTACTCTGATATTGTGGAGCTTGCCAGCCAGCTGGTACATCACCATGATGGAAGCAATGAGAAATAAGATCATATCCGGTCGAATAAGACTGACGGTATAGAATGTAATCTGTATACCCTCCGGCTTCTGGAACTCCAGCATTAACTTATATATAAACCGAAGACCAAGGACAATAAACACGGTCCAATATCCCCAGCGCAAACGTTGAATCCACTCATTCCAATGTTGAACCGATAGCCCGGCTGCCGCACCAAGCACAAAATAAAAAAAGAAATACAGGAAATTTCGATCCGCATAGGTTGTAAAGGCATCGGTCAGCACCGGGACACTCAACCATTCCATAAACCTGGCGATATTTCGCAATTGATCCGCGAGCACGAGGTACACCACACCGGAGATCAGAAGAGCTATTGTGCGCCCTTTCGCCTCATATCGGTTATAGACGTAACGGATGGCTCGCAAAAACAGGGGAAACAACAGATAAAACTGAATAAGCATAATAATGTACCAAAAATGCGAGGTCGTTTTGCCTGTGATTAATTTTAAACCAAGGTCAGGGATATCCTGCCAACCAAATCCGTTCCATCCGCGAGGTGCGAGTGTGAAATAGATCAGTGACCAAATCATATAGGGGACGATTACATCGGTTAATCGCTTTTGCATAAAACGTCCATAATGCAACTTGTCTCCTGTATTATAGAAAAGCACCATACCTGTAATAAAAATAAACAGGGGTACAGCAAATTTGGACAGCACTAATAAGATTGCGAGCAATACACCGTCTTCCAGCCCCGCTTCCGGGACCAGGGAATAATGTGCAATGGAGTGCTGAAGGACGACTGCTGCAAAAGCAATCCCCCTCAGACTTTCAATTTCTGTAATTCGTTCTTTACGAGGCATAACAGAAAGCCTCCTTTCTTGGTTTTGCCATGAAAACGACGTACAATAAAGCCATATATTGATGAACGGGGTGATTTACATCTCAGGTATAGACCAAGACATAACCACCATTGACTCCAAATATGTACAACAGCATCTCGCTAACGAACGAACCTTTCTGGCCTGGGTACGTACCGGCATTGCCATGGTCGGGATTGGTTTTCTTGCAGCAGGCTTCGGATTCAGTTCAACGGCATATGATCGGATGGCCCATATCGCGGCAATCATCATTGGTATTACTTCCTTGGTCAGTGGTATTCTGATCATCCTGTGCTCTGCTTCCGCTTATCACCGAAAACGCAATCAGATTAATTCACAAACATTCCAGGCATCCACGAGATTGATTCGGTTCCTGACGCTGATGCTACTGGTAATTGGACTGGCCCTGGCCGTATTGCTGTATGTATTGTTATTCCCTGCCTGGCAGGTTTAACACCTGTACCTTGCAACAGCAGGAAGTTAAAACAGGGACAAAAGCCGGCTTCCTCTAAAGGAAACCGGCTGATGACCACCTGGTGGCTCACTTATGTCATTCCAGTTGAAGATTCCTGTCTTTACTGAACCGATTTATTATAGAAAAGTATTGTTGCCAAGTCGAGCGGCCTTATCCCGAGCTTCCAATCTTTGATTTTCCATATCGAGATCCGTGCGCTCAACCGTAACATCATCCCGATTGACATCAATTCTGTCCCGGTTCACATAACTGTTACTGCTAAACACGTCATAAACATCCGTGTCCCGATCCGTAGAGTCCACGAGTAGCAGGATTTTACCACTTTGCACGTATTCCTCATACTGTCTTGCGTCCTCTTCCGGAATGCCCAGACCCACAAGTCCACCTACAAGTCCGCCTGCTCCTGCACCTACAGCTGCACCCGTAAATGCTGCAGCAATTGGGCCAGCGGCCAGAATAGGACCTATGCCCGGAATCGCCAATGCGCCAATGCCAGCGAGCAATCCAGCGACTCCGCCGAGCACCCCGCCTGTTGCCGCACCTGCAGCTACACCTTCGGGTGCTTTTGTACCCGTCTCTTCGCGAATAGCTTTCAGTTCATCCCGATCTTGTGTAACGACCGAGATTTCATCTGAAGTGAACCCTTGCGCTTTCAGTCCCTCGATTGCGGATGATGCCTCACGCTCTGTATTAAACACACCTACGATTTTCTTCTGCATAGTGAATCCCTCCTCATCTAATTGAGTGGTTCGCTATGTTATTACCCGCCTTGTTTTCTTTCAAACGCTTCCACCTCAACATCATATCCTTGAAGGCCTAGGAGAATGACCAACCATTGATATGCAAAGAGCCACCGCCTTAGGGTCTGCACGTGGTGAGATACGAAGTTGAACTCAGGCAAGCAACCGCTAAACTCTCGGTTTAGCTCGGTTAGTCGCTATCGCTTCGAGCGGATCATCCGGCCAATAATGTTTGGGATAACGGCCTTTCAAGTCTTTCTTTACCTCAAAATAAGTCTCCCGCCAAAAGTTCGCCAAGTCTCGTGTGACCTGTACAGGCCGCTGCGCCGGGGAAAGCAAATGTATGGTCAGTGGTACTCGACCACCACCAATACGCGGGGTCTCCTGCTGGCCAAACATCTCCTGCAGTCTCACCGCGAGCGTTGGATCTTCAGGTCGGCTATAATCCACAGGAATACGCGAACCACTAGGCACCTGAATATGTGTAGGCGCTTCACGATCCAATTGCTGTCGCTGTTCCCAGCTTAGTCCGCCGAGCAGCACATCCTGCATCGACAATCTTTTGAGATCCGCAGCAGATCGCATGCCTGTCAAAAAAGGGCTGAGATGTTCTGCCAGTTCTTCGGTCAGATGATCTTCGATGAGATCAGGCCATTCCGGCACATGATGATGCAAAAAGCGCATCCTGTCCGCCAGCTGCCGCGATGATTTTGTCCAGGGCAGACAATCCAGCCCCTCGATACGTATTCCCGAGAGTAAAGCTTCCTGCACCTGGTCTTCGGGTGGCTGCGCAATACTGCTCTCTTTCAACGTAATGGCTCCAATTCGCAGCCTTTTATGCGCCCGCACACTGCGGGTGTTTCGGTCCCAGGCCACCTGTACTTCTTCATGCAGCAGATGTGGACCAAGCTCCAGCAGTCTCTTCTCCTGCAATGGTGCAGCCAGCAGGATGCGCGCATCCGCGCCCTGGTCGTCGGCTTCGGCTGCGACCAGATAAGCTGAACGGCTCAGCGATTCTGTCGCTGTGAGCCGTACCCCACGGCCGCTGCTCAGCAGATAGCGGCCGTCCTCCCGGCGCTGCCCGATCCGGTCCGGATAAGCGAAGGACAGCAGCCATCCGCAGCTGTCCTCATCCGGCCGTACCGGATCGGCCGCCGGGCCGAGCGCCGAGCGCAGCTGGCGGCTCTCCTGGAGCATGCGCCGCACGGCAGCGACGTCTGCGACAGACGCTGCCGCTTGCGGCATGCCGCTGCTGTCCGCAGTCAGCAGCGCTTCCACGCGCGGGCGCAGATCGGTGCCCGCGCCTGCACTGCCACTGCTGCGGAGGCCGGCAGGCTCCTGCAGCAGTGCCGCCAGCATGCTGGCGTAGCTGGCCAGCCCAAGCTCCGCCGCGCGGAGCAGCATGCTGGCCAGTCGCGGATGCACGCCAAGCGTGTTCATCCGCCGCCCGAAGGGCGTGATGCGGCCTGCGTCATCCAGGCCGCCCAGCTGGCGCAGCAGCGCCTGTGCCTGGCCGTAGGCTGCGGCAGGCGGGGTGTCCAGCCACTGCAGCTCTGCAGGGGACTGGACACCCCAGGCGGCAAGCTCCAGCGCCAGCGGCGCAAGGTCCGCGGAGGCAATCTCCGGCTTTGCTGCCTCAGGCAGCACGCCATGGGCCTCTTCGCTCCATAGCCGGTAACACAGGCCCGGTGCAATCCGCCCCGCGCGACCCCGCCGCTGATCGGCTGACGCCTTGGACACCGGCAGGGTGACTAGCCGACTCATGCCGGTCCGTGCCGAGAATACGGAGGCACGACTCAGCCCCGCATCCACCACGACTTTGACTCCAGCCAAGGTAAGACTGGATTCGGCAATGGACGTGGACAACACAACCTTCCGTTGACCTTCATCTGCGGGTCGCACGGCTTCATCCTGCCGTTCTACAGACATGCTGCCATATAAAGTATGTACCTGAACGTGGGCAGGAAGCATACGGTTGGACAGCTCTCGCTCTGTGCGATGGATTTCTTTTGCACCCGGTAGGAAAACCAGAACATCCCCTTCCTGTTCTGCCAGCGCCTTAACGACGGCCTGAGCTGTAAAAGTCTCGATCTGTTCGGATGCCGGTTTGGATACATATCGGGTTTCCACCGGAAACGTACGTCCAGGACAGTCAATCCATCTCGTCCCCTCACCAAGCAGTGCACAGACAGGAACAGGGTCCAGCGTGGCCGACATCACCAACAGTTTCAGATCCGGACGCAGCATGGCCCTGGATTCAAGCGCAAGCGCTAAACCAAGGTCACCATGCAAATGCCGCTCATGAAATTCATCAAAAATAATCATCGCCGTATCTTCCAGCCCCTGGTCCTGTTGAAGCATCCGGGTCAATACACCCTCCGTCACCACTTCAATGCGAGTGGATTGACTAACACGCGTATCCATACGCACCCGATATCCTACGGTCTGTCCCACTTTTTCACCAAGTGAAGCCGCCATTCGTGCAGCTGCTGAGCGAGCGGCGAGTCTGCGAGGCTCCAGCATCATGATTTTCCGTCCAGCAACCCATGGCTCCTCCAGCAGTGCCAGCGGTACTACGGTCGTTTTACCCGCACCCGGCTCGGCAATTAACACACCTGTATCCTTCTCCTGAAATAACTGCCTCAGCTCAGGAATAATCTGTTGTATCGGTAAATCCGTCTTCATTTCATCTCTCCTAATTGATGTTCCACGTGTCTATTCGAATGTTAGCATTATAACAAAAAAAGCCGTTCCAGAGGAACGACTTCATAGTTACATTCATTACAACATTTTACATCCTTCCATTTAACTCGCTCACGACGCTGATTGAAAGTCGCTCTATGGATGGATATGGATACAAAATGCTCATTTAGCTCAACAGCGACTCTGCACCGTCAATGACAATTTCCGCACCTGTAATGTGTCTGGACTCCGCAGAAGCCAGGAAAGCTACCAGATCAGCGACATGCTCTGGCTGACCCGGTCCGTCCGCAAGCGGTTGCTGGCCTTCCGGGAATTCCATCGGGATGACGATTTGATCCAACTCATCCGTTTTGACCGTACTTTGGTCAATATTCGTTGCAATCGCTCCGGGACAGATGACATTGACACGAATCTTGAACTTCGCCAATTCCAGCGCAGCCATCTTGGCAAAAGCAACCTGCCCCGCCTTAGATGTACTGTACGCCGACATGCCGAAGCTAGAGAAGCGCTGATTACCATTAATGGAGCTTGTGATAATGATACTGCCGCCACCACGTTTCTTCATATGAGGCAGTGCATACTTGATCGTAAAAAAAGTCCCGTTCAGATTCGTCGTAATAATCTGCTGCCAATCCTCAACCTGAATTTCTTCAATCGGTGCCGATACACCATTAATACCTGCATTGGCAAAAACGATATCCAGACCGCCGAATAATTCGATGGTCTCCAGAACTGCTTTTTCCACCCGGGCAGGATCGGAAATATCTACATCGAATGCTCTTGCCGCACCTTCACGCAGCTTATTAATTTCGGCTTCCGTCTCCGAAATCCGATCATTAACCAGATCGAGCAGTGCAACATGTGCTCCCTCACTCGCCAGTTTGAGTGCTGCCGCTTTGCCAATCCCCGAACCAGCACCTGTAATGATGGCGACTTTACCTTCGAACCTTGGCTTGCCGTTATGTTGTGTCATAATCCATTCCACTCCTTCTCGCTCAGTAATTATGTAAGAATGTACGTTCATGCAATTTCTGTAAGTAGATTCTTCACAAGATTACCCAAAAAGAGTGTCTTTTAAATCAACATGGACAAG
Source organism: Paenibacillus sp. BIC5C1 (assembly GCF_032399705.1). Classification (NCBI taxonomy): domain Bacteria; kingdom Bacillati; phylum Bacillota; class Bacilli; order Caryophanales; family Paenibacillaceae; genus Paenibacillus; species Paenibacillus sp. BIC5C1. The sequence goes on along the minus strand of NZ_CP135922.1, from coordinate 2,602,508 downwards.
TTTTTTCGTAGTTAAGGCTCACCACTTTTAGCAGCATGATCAGAGTTGTCATAGAATCCTCACTTGACCTCACCATTCCAGCTCAATGAAAGCGGCATCATCTTCAAGCCCGCCCGTATGTCTGGCATCCAGCAGCACCTGGATGTGCTCATCCGGAATATAAGCCTGGATAGCATCCAGATCATTCAGGCCATCCGTGTACATTTGCAGACGAATTGCTTCATTCGCAGACATTTTCGCCTCATAGATATGCGGTTGGCCACCCACTGGACCTTCCAATGTAGACCAACGTTCATTCGTACGGCAGTTCATCTGAAATGCTGCCGATTGCTCCTGACCGTTACGCCAGAGACGGATACGGGAATCCCCTTGCCAGGCTAGCCACACTTTGCTTTTTCGATTGCCTGCCGAGAGCTCGATGCGTCCACATACGTACATGGCCTGACTTCCCTTGCTCCGCTTCTCCATCAGCACTTCCCGCAGCAGTACAGGCGAGTTTTCCAAAGGCTGCAACTTCTCCAGCTGTTCGGATGCCGAACTGGTCAAATCATGAAGCAGACGTTCCATAACATCCAAAGAAGGATGCGGAGTCGTTTCCAGCCACTCCAGCAAGGCGTTCCCCAGAAAGCGTGCGGCAAAATCCCCAAGGTAACTCATGCCTACCCCATCACATAATACGAAAGTACACACATTACCATTCATGCGAACAGCAGCAAAATCCTGTCCGGTGTCTCCCTGATTAACGGTCTCCGCCGCTCTTCCATAGCCATACCTGCATTTGAATGTACCTTGATAACGGGTCAACGGCTGTTCCCCTGTCTGGACACTCACATAACGAAAGTTGCCCTGATAGTGGTCCGCACGGCTCCCCTTATCTCCAGCAGACAATGTTGCCAAACGCATCGCTCTCATGATTCCCCTCCTATCTCACAGGCGTAGCAGCGGACATCTGAAACCCGATGGATACCAGTTCTGCACAAGTACCGGGAAGCATCATCAGTGCACCAGGTGAAAGCAAATAATCCGCCTCAACCAGCATTTCACGATAACTTTCCGGCAGAACCGAGGACATATTGCGCAGCTTCTCCCCATGTTCATCCTGAAGGACCGTCTCCTGGGATATTCCCTTCCATCTTCGCGGCTCTGGAATAGGGCCCTCCAGCAGATGATCGGATATAAAAATATTCTCGACGAGTACATTGCCATCAGGCACGCTCATACCCATTATTCTTTTGGCAATGGGCTCCGGATCTTCGCCTGTAGCTACCCCATCGGTCATATGACATACAAGCGGTGCAGGGCAATCCTGCATATTTGGAATTTCAGCCTGCAGAATTTTCTCGGCCTGCAGGAAAGCTTTCGCTGAATCCGAGAATCTTTTCGGCGTTAAGTCGGGTAAGGAACCTACAGCAGCGATTTCGTCGATTCCTTTTATCCCGTTCAACAGGTCGTACACATCGTCGCTGTATGCCAGAATCGCGATCCTGTAACGGGGTGTCAGTCGGTTGCCCTTGGTCGAACGAAACACCATTTGGCGAATAGCCAGAGATAAGGCATCATAAACGACATCAATCCGCCGACGGTTGTCCAGAACCATATTCATAGAGGCGCTAATATCAATTAAATAGATAATCAGTGCGGGTGTGCGCTGGGATGCTTGAATTGTGTAGTTCATCTGGGATGTGTCACCTCCGTCGTTCACGTTATTTTACAAGTTGGGTAATGTATAATCCGTATTGCTCAGGAATTTATTGATCGCACTCATTCGTGCTGCCACTTTACCGACACCTTTGAAATAGGTCGCATCAGTGTTGTACAGATTTTTGAAATCACGCGCGTATGATTCGGCATTCTCAATTTTTCTGCCTTTTTGCGCATTATACGTTTTATTGTAATGCGCTATCAGCGTGACAACATTCTGGGCACGCTTTTTCTTGAGCGCAGCTTTCTGGGCTGCCTCCTGTATGCGCTGAGCCTCAGCTGCTGCCTTACGTTCGGCTTCCTGCTTCGCAATCTTAGCGTCATTTTCTTTTTTCCAGACTAGGTAAGCTTCATATTTCGCCTGTTTGTCGTACTTTTCCTGTTCAGCCTTCTTGGCTGCTTCCAGCTTCTGTTGTTTCTGCTTGGCAAGATACGCCTCATATTTCGCTTGCTTATCGTACTTAGCCTGGAGCGCTTTGCGCTCTTCTTCTTTCTTCTTGGCCTCTGCCTGCTTTTTCTCCGCTTCAGCCAGCTTTTTCTTTTCCTCTGCATCCAGTTTCGCTGCATCTGCTTCTTTTTGTTTCTTTTCTTCTTCCTGCTGCTTCAGAGCAGTCAGCCTCGCAGCTTCGGCCTCTTCCGCAGCCTTTTGTTCGGCCTGTTGGGCAGCCGCCTCCTGCTCCTTCTGTTTTACCTCCGCCTGATCGGCCAGTATTTTTACCGTCGGCACGCTTCCAGCCAGCAGAACAATCAACACCGCCGAAGAAATCATAAACTTTTTGGATCGGTAAAAAGGAACCTTGAATGGCTGAGCTGTATCATCAGGCTTGGGATTTAGCTTCGCGTCCAGCTCTTGAATCGCAGCCTCAACTTCCATCTGCATCGCACTGTTATCCGGAATGAAATGATGTAGTGAACGGTACACTTCGAGCGCCGCAGCCGGTTTGCCTTCATCCTCCAGTGCTCTCGCCTGAAGGAAGAGACGGTTTACTACCGCTTCCTGACCAGGAGAGGGTTCCACGGCGGGCACATTCTGACCCGTATTTCCCAGCTTATCCGATATACCGCTTGCTGCTTCTGTCCCTTTTATCTGCTTAGTCTCCACTGCATTTGACTGGTCTGAAGTCTTGACTTCAGACTCTTCTTCAACAGATGCTGCACTTGCCAGACGGATGTCCACAGCAGCCAGTGCCACAAACCATTCGCCAAACGTAGGGCAGCTGCTGAGATCATGACTCTCCCAGGCACGAATAAACAGATCGGACACCTTGGAGCCCCAGCGCTTCTGGAGCGATTCTCTCATGGCATAATAACGTTCATTTACCGTCTGCATTTCGTGCTGGTCAAAATAACTTTCTCCCCATGCTTTCTCCACAATCGCTGCATCAGACCAACTTAACATCTCCGCAATGATAACTGCTCCCGCAAAACGATCGGCATACGCACTCCACAAACCGCTATGCACTGTCCGATGGGCCGCATACCCCGGTGAACCGGCAAGCAAAGCATCTGGACGATCCATTCTGGAACCGTACATCTGCTCAACGTCTACCAGTTCAACTGCTGAAATCCCACTCAGGTTCTCCACTTCGGAAAAAAACGGAATCATCACATTGGGTGCGGACAAATCACAATGAGCCAGTCCACGCTGTTCCATAGCCGAACCGGTCCCAGCCAGAGCTCTCGCCAGCTTCAGACTTTCCTCTGCTGTCAGCTGCTTTTGATCGCTGATTACATCGAACCAGGTCAGACCATGCACCCACGGCATCAATACCGCATACAACAGATCAGGATGTTCTCCAATGAGCGCTCCGTTTCTTTCCGGAGTGAGCACATCACGCTTGCATACCTGCAAACCTGGCAGTTCACTATAAGACTCCATATGCTCAGACTGATACACCATAGCCGGGATACGGAATTTAGGAAAAAATACTTTTAGTGCTTTGGCCCCACTTATGGAACCGTTACGGGGTAACAACTGATAGACGATACCCTGCCTTCCAGCTTGGGCGTAAGCCAGACCGGGCGCAGCCGGATGCTGCCCAATGATATAGGCAATGTCGTTAATCACCACTTCATCCCCGGGATTTGGTTGAAAAGACATACTCATCCCTCTCTCTGTCATTCTGTCATAGTGCAGCAAAAACCGGGTGTTGTGAAAACGCCCGGTTTTTGCTGTAGTTATACATCCTCAGCTTGCTTCCCGCATATGATTCTGGGCAACTTCGGTAATGAAAACTGCCCGAACTATGTATCGCAGATTAGCGAGCTTGGTCAGCCGTACGGAATTTGTTGGCAATAGCCGTCAGTTCCGCGCTGATGCTATTCAGCGTCTGAACGAAAGATTGCATTTGTTTGCTGGCTTCCTGGAATTCCTGGAAGAAGCGTTGTTTCGTCATACCTTCCCATTGCCCCTCCATGCTTGTGATGGATTGAGTCAATGTAGAAACGATTTGCTGACTTTGCTCACCGCTTTGTTTAAATTGGTTGGAAACCTGATCAAGCTGTTCTGGGGTAACTAAAATCCGTCCTGCCATTTGTAAATTCCTCCTTGGTTTGTGCAATTAAGTTCACTTGTTCAAATTGTACTATACAAGGATCGATCGGACAAAAGCCGAAGGACCTAATCCTATTTACCCCATTTTTGGCATTCGAAACTTCACCTAACAGACTATTTATAAAAAAATTCACTTTCTGCTGTCTTGCTTATTCAGCCTTGTCCTCCGTGAGCTCAGGAAACCACAGGTTCGGTTTCTCTTCTCCCACGAAAGGAGGGATCTGTGAATCTCCACGCCACAGGTTCAGGCTGCATGGCCTGAATCAGGGTCGCCGGCGAGCCATCAGGCGGTGCGGCATCCTGTACACGGTACACTGCCGCTACCGCGGAAAATGGATCGGATACAACAGCAGCAGTTGCCGAATGCGCAGGCATAATCTCTCCTGCACGCTCCGTCTGAAGAACATTCAACATATTGACCGCATTGCCATAGGCTGTGTTCACATGACTCAACACTGTACGATACTCCATGTCCACCTGCTGGAATAACAAGGCCTTGCGTCCCAGCTGTACGCTCAAGTCCATAAAACGACGTACTGCTGCTTCGCAGAGTCGCTTGCTGTGATTCCATTCATTCATGATCGCGGCGCGGGCTTCAAGATCCCACTCCAACGAATGAATGGCCTGATCCAATACTGTCATCTTTTGTTGTATTTGCTCCGCCGCATACTGAATCTGCCTGCTCAGTGCCCGAAGCACATCCGGTTCCACACGAATGCGCATTTACCATCACCTTTCCTCTTCCCCTGCAGGCTGTTTAAGCCAGTCCAGCAGCATCTCGTGAAACTGTTCTCTCGTCGTCAGTGCTGCAACAAGCCAATCATCCGAAGCCGCAGTACTCATGCGAAACAGCCAGTTGGATACCGTACTTGCAGCGAAAGCCGCAGACTGTGATTTCCATCCTTCTCCGTTCCATACAAGCAACCGCAGTTCCCCTTCTGATTCCTTGTTCACCAGACAGCGCGCAAGCGCAAGTGACCCCTCGGGATCGCTTGTCTCTTGTACCAACTCATCAGCCACTGCCTGTAATTCTTTGTTCTTCAGATCATTCATCACATCATAGAATTTTTTCTTGGAGCACATCAGTGCCGGCTTTTCCGCCGGAGAATGACCACTCCAATTCATTCTTTGAATCAGAAAATCAATCGCTTCACGAACATTCCCCAGGTCACTCAGCCGGAACGAATCCGGTTCGTCTGCAACACGGGATACTTCAACGACACGTTCATCCGTGCAGTGCACATAACTTTCATACGACTTGCCGCTGTGCGTGTAGCGAATCCAGCAAGCCCTGTCGGACAGTCCCGCAATGGCTACCCTGGAGAAAACGGTCGGTGTCATGATCAGCTCACTGCTGTCCTGATCCTGAATCAGATATCCTTTGTCGAGCAGGGATGTTTTTACACGCTCCCACTCCAAAGCAATGTCTTCCGCCATATACCCGCGGAACGGATCTTCCACGCCAAGCAATCGGTCTGAACCGAGAATCCCGGCCAGGAAAAAAAGCTCTTTTATTTGCAAAGTGACTACCTTTTGCTTGGAATCATGAACCGTCAACATTATGAGCCACCTCCCCTCAAACTACAACATGCCATCGGTCACGAATTTCAGATATCCAATCGGTCATTTTCCAGGTGCCATCACATGGAATTGCACCTTTAACCCTGGAATATTTACGTTTTACATAATAACCCTGACCCGGAGGCAGTACCTTCAGCCCATTTGAATTCCCTCCGGACTCCGAATAAGGTATACGGAAGAACGAGAGATCATTAGGGTCTAAAGTCCCGAACAACAATCCGCTCTGGGAAGCCTTCACATCGTTCACCCAGTCAGAACCAAAGGTTGGAAAGTCTGCAGGAACTCCTGACAGAATCACATGTATTCCTCGGTCCCTGCCTTGACGAACGATCGCTCCCAATTGATCCTTCACATTAAAATCATTTAATTGCTTGGATAACGTATCCGCATCGTCGATAACGAGAACGATCTCTGGTCCACCGGTTAACTCGCCTCTTTTTAGAACTTCATCGTACAACTGTTGGATCACAGGTGCAAGCTGTTCTTCACGGGATACGTGTCCACGGACATGGGGCAAACTATTGATTTCCCCCAGTCCTCCGGAACCATACCGCATATCTACCGTGTATATTTGCACGTCTTCAGGAGACGCATGATAGGCAAGGGATAACATCCAGGTCAGCAAAAATGTCGTTTTGCCACCTTCCATCGGACTCGTAACCATGAAATGCGGTCCTTCACGCAAATTCAGCAGGAAGGGTTCCAAATCATCGGTCAGCAGACCTACGGGTACTGTTAAGGAAGAACCGTCTAAGACTTGCCCGAAGGTTCCTGTACGGATAAGTACATCTTTGAGCTTAACCTCTTCCGGGAGCGGCGCAATCTGCGGCGCATCTTCTCCGTTCCAGTTTTCTCTGATCTCTGCAATCATGCTGCGCAGAGCGGAAGAACGCTTGCCTTCATCTGCTCCGGATGATGGCAAAGCCGCCTGGAACATCAATGGAGGTACCTGTCCTTTGACCAGTCCTCTTCCAGGTGGAAGCTGGCTAGGCGCCTTGGACGGCCGTCCCACTGCGTAATAATAGTCGCTTGGATCAGACAATTCAAACGAAACCGCATTGGGAATATTGCTTCTGAATTTCTCAAATACATCCGTAACACGGTTGGCCGTAAGGATAAATGTGATTCCCAAACTGCCACCTTCACGAAGGATCGTTTCCAGAAGTTCATTCTCCTCGGGATAAGCATTTCGGAAAGAAAGATAACCATCGATAACAACTACAATCTGTGGCACGGCTGCATGAGCTGCGCGACGGTAGGCTGATATTGTCTTAACCCCGGCTTCCGAGATCATGTCCTTGCGTTGTGCCGACAGTTTCAGGATGTATCGGAATAAGCGCTTGATCCGATCTTCCTCTTCAGACATCATTACCGCACCGATCTGAGGCAAGCCTGCGAAATCCTTCATCATCCGGCCCATATCAATAATATAGCCATGCCAAGGTTCAGTCCGCTTAGAACGGGCCAGTGACATCAGCAAGGTTTGCACAAACGTCGTTTTTCCCAGACCAGGCATACCGTATACAACCAGATGTCCCTGATCCACCGGAAGTGCGAGCGGCTGCTGTCGTTGATTAGGCAGATCATCCAGCAGGCCAACTACAGGTTTCAGGCCAGCGGCTCCGCCGTCAAGCAATACTTCACGATTCTCTTCTTCCCGCCAGTCGTTGAGGCTTTCCCATTCCAGTGTCTCAGGCAAGGGTGGCAACCAAGGCCCTGGTAATCGGGTGATCCCCGCCTCTGCTGCCGCTTCTGCCACATAATCAATAAATACCTGAAGTTGCTTGGGCACATCCTCACCTTTGAGCACAGCTCTGCGCTCTCCAGTCAAGAGTGGTTCCCGTTTGCCATTCAAGCGAACTTCCATAACAGGCAATACTGTCGTTGTATCTTCCTGCTGATTATACGGCGCACCACTCCAGGCGAATTGCATTTCCTCAAACACTTCATCACTGCCTACCTGGAAGTATCCACGGCCTGGCTTGGTGATCCAGGCCGCATTCGGAATTTTGATCATATCCCGACTATCCCCTTCACTTTGAACGCGAAGACAGATACGGAAACGCGAATTGCTCCAGATTTTATCATCGACCACACCTGCAGGCTTCTGAGTTGCCAGTATAAGATGTACACCTAGTGTCCGGCCGATGGCCGCTATGCTGATTAATTCATCCATGAACTCCGGCTGATCCCGCTTTAATTGCGCGAACTCATCAATGATGATAACCAAATGCGGCAACGGTTGTTCATGTCTGGAACGCAGAATTTTGTAATACTCATCAATGTGCTGGAGATTTCCTGCATCATTTAATATTTTCTGCCTTCTGACCAGTTCGGCCCGCAGTGAGATATTGGCTCGTTCAATCAAATTTCCATCCAGATTGGTGATCGTGCCGACGACGTGAGGCAAGCCCACAAATGTATTCGACATCCCGCCGCCCTTATAGTCAATCAACATAAAGGCCAGATCATGTGGATGGAACTCGGCAGCCAGAGAGGCCACAATTGACTGGATAACCTCACTCTTGCCTGAGCCCGTTGTCCCTGCGATAAGACCATGCGGGCCATGACCCTGACGTTCGATTTTATCATGTAAGTTAATTGCAATTTTCTTGCCGCCGGCTCGCACGCCCATAGGCACGGGAAGTGTGTCCGGGTACCGTGTCTGGCTCCAGCGTGTGACCACATCCAGATCTTCCACTCGAGATGTACTTAACATGTCGAACAACGGAAGCACCTGGGGTATATCTGAAGCGGATGAGCGTTTCAGACGAATCGGTGACATATACCGCGAGAGTGCATCTGCGGACTCTCTGGTGATCACATCTGGCGTGTACATTTGCCTGATCACGTCGGCATCCTCAGTTTTTTTAATATAAAGCCCTTTTCCTTTGGAAGCCTCCATAATTAACTGACAATGCATAGGTAGGGATTCCTTGCGGTTTGCCAGAATGATGGTACATACATCGATCTCCTGCGCCGATTCCAACAGCAAGGGAAGCAGCGGCTCTTCTTCTATTAATTGAGTATCCGAGAGAACCACCACATAACATGGCGTTTGCACGGTTTTCTTATATCGATCTTCCTTATTATTGCGCCGTCGGTTCAACACGGAAAACAAGCTGTCCGCCAATTGATGCGCACCGCTGTGCCTGTCGGCCATATAGCGTTGTCCCTGATCTTCATCCCAAATGTGGGGCAACCAGCGCAGCCAATCCCATTCCTTTGATTCCTTTTCTTCATAAAAGGCAGCAATCTTTAATTCATCCGGTGAATGACGGACGGTCAGTTGTGAAATAATTACACGCAATGAAGCGAGTACTTCCTCACGATTGCCGACCAACCCCATAACTTTCGACTGAAATAAAGGCAGTGTAATCGATGCTTCGGGTACTGTCTCGAATTCAGCTGCCAATTCATGAGCCGCTTCAATTAACTCATCCTTTTCATAACCGTCCACACGAGGAACCTGGAGTTTGATCCGGAACGGAATTTCGCCTGTGCCGATTCGTACCTGCAGGAAGTCATCATCTTCCGGGGACCGTTCCCATAACGAACTGTTGCGATTCTTCACCAACTGAAGACATACATTGGGATCCCCATGAATTTCATACAGACTCTTCACTTGCTCCGCTTGAGCTGCCTTCAACTCTTCACGATGCTTCTCCAATTGTGCACGATACATGGTAGTACGCTCTTCCAGCTTTTTACGATAGGACTTCTTGTTGCTCAGATATACAAAAAAAGGAATCGTGTATGAAGTAAGCATCATCATAACCGTCATCATCTGAAACATCATATAATTGGGATTGCCCATTTTGCCCGTCATGTTGATATATACGTAGAATCCGATACTGACCATCGTCATCATGATCGGTATTATAATAGAAATCATTGAAAATGTAGGTTTGTTTGGTTCTGCCGGAGGCCTCAGAATCTCCAGCCTTTCTTCCTTAAGAACCGGTGTCATTCTTGGAGAACGTTGATATAACACATTCACGAAGAGAAGACCTCCTTATATTTCATTGCCGTAATCAATATATACGCCCAGATCGTTCATTCGTTGCTGTCCTGCTGAAACAATGAACGTCTTCCATACACTGGCGCTTCTTCAGAAGTAGTGGAGAACGCCCGTTGGACCCGTACACAGCTTCCTTGACGCAGCCCTGTTTCCATTAACTGTTGTGTGTTCTGTGGCGAGAACCACAATCCTTCCGGAAATTTGGCTTCAAGGATGTACTGAATCCCTTCTCCCGGTGCCTGCCCGAAAATGCGGACTCCCAGCAATGTCTTCAGATGTTCGATAGTACATTCATCCGGGACCTCGATGTCGAACCACTCGCCTTCCTCCCGGCCGGAATACACGGTAAGAATCAAAATAATCCCTCCCATGGTCTCATATGTAAATTGTCCTAGTGTCAAATTAAATCAAAATAATGCAGATGAAACGCTATTCCATCCCTATTTTCTTACATAAACACCCTGTTTGCAATGTGCAACCTGTAATTTCGTTACATATGACCCACGTATATATTAAAATATCGTCCATTCGACTCAGAACTTTCGAGGCAGTAGTCACGTTAATTATTGCAAGGATGCGAAACTACACATCTTTCTTCCATATAAATGGTAGCTGGCAATTGATTTTTCGGGACTTTTTAATGCTTCGCCCACAATTGAATTGTGAACACTTTTCAAACATTGCCCACCTTTATGTTTTCATAAGCTGATTTTAAGGTAATTTTAAGCATTGGAATTTAATATAACCAGTAAGAAATAACTCTCGTGAGGTGATTTCTAGTGAGAACACTAATAACTTTTCAAAACAAATCAATCCCTGTATATTTTAATCAAGAAAACAAACAACCTGTGCAAAAGACACTACGATTGCTCAGCAGTGCCCTTGAGCATAAGATTAGCAATGGTAAACGTGCTTTACAGAAATGTCTGCAATCATTGATTAGTATTGAGATTGTCGGTGGTGAAGCCATTCTTCACAGCCGTAGCGAAAATGACTCCCTCGCCTTATCACTTTATTAAGATGAGTCAGTTGTTTAATTCAACATGGAAACTGCGAATTCATTCATTCGCGAACATAAGGAAAAGGAAGCTTGCCGCTAAGGACAAGCTTCCTTTTTTTGTGTACCAAATCTCTTATATCTATTTCTAATGCACTCGGCTGACGACATAGGCATTTTCGTGTTCTTCTTCCATCTCGGCCTTTTGGATTCGAATGACAAACAACCGAACCAGATTATCACGCGTATTTTCTTCCTGACAAGTATTAAGCTTTCTCAGAATGAAACGGTCAATGGACATGAAGTTCAGGCCCCTTTACCTATTGGATTTACGGATCTGTTCTGCCCGTGTATCCATAAATAACCAGATTACAGGTATACCAAACAGCTTGTTCACACTATTTCCTCGCCTGTTTTTCAAACGTGTAAAAACATGCAAAAGACCGCCACATCAAGCTTGAGGCGGACTCTGCGCAATTTTTGTCACTCTTTCTCGAACCCTAGCTGATTATAAAACAAAGTATTATCCAATCCATGTTCTCTGTCGAATTATTGAACTCCAGGATATTCCCGATATTGATGCTGAATGCTGATCCAGCGAGTCCGTGTGAACTTCTCAATCGCCCAATCGCCGCCGAAACGGCCAATTCCCGATGATTTCTCACCACCAAACATCACATGCGCCTCATCGTTCACAGATTGATCATTTACATGCACCATGCCTGATTCAATCTGTTGGGCAACTTGATACCCTCTCTCGAGATTTCCGGTGAATACGGAGCCGCTCAATCCATAAGGCGTATCGTTCGCCAAACGCACGGCCTCCTGCTCATCCTGTGCTTTCATTAATATCGCGACAGGTCCAAACAGTTCCTGTTGCACAATATGCTGCTCCGGTTTCACGTCTGCGAGTACGGTGGGCTCCAGCACACTGCCTTTGCTCGTTCCACCCAGCAGCAATCTTGCTCCTTCCGCCTTGGCTCCCTTAATCAAGTCCATCAGGCGCTCCACTTCCTTCTCACGAATGAGCGGACCTACCAGCGTTTGGGAATCCGAAGGATCACCAGCTTGAATTTTTTTCGTTTTGGCGACAAAGGACTCCACAAACTTATCGTAAATATCAGCATGCACAATAATACGATTAAGTGCCATACAGATCTGCCCCTGATGCAGAAATTTACCGAACACCGCAGATTCTGCAGCACGTTCAATATCCGCATCTTCCAGGACAACCATCGCATTGTTGCCACCAAGTTCAAGCGCAGTTTCTTTCAGATGCTCACCCGCCAGTTTGCCGATGCCCCGCCCCACCTCTGTGGAGCCTGTAAAGGAAATGATTTTGGGAACCGGATGCGCTACAAAATAATCCCCAATCTCACTCCCGCTCCCAGCTACCACATTCAGTACACCTTCAGGCAATCCAGCCTGCTCGAACAAATCCGCAATAAGCCAGCCTGCTGTAATCGGTGTGTCAGAAGCAGGCTTAATAACGACTCCATTACCCAAAGCAATAGCCGGAGCTACGGAACGCAGACACAGGTGTAACGGAAAATTCCAAGGGCCAATAACGCCGATAACTCCTTTGGGCTCCCGCACAACACGATTTTCTTTCCCTTGTGTATTTGAAGGCAGAATCTCCCCCTTCATCCGATAAGGGAACGAAGCAGCTTCATCCACAATCCGTTTCGCAGAAGCAAACTCTGCCTCGGCCTTGATGCGTGTGCTCCCGGATTCTGTAATCAGCAGTTTTACAATTTCCTCTTTGCGCTCTACCATTAGAACCGAAACTTTGCGGAGTACACCTTCTTTTACCCCTGGCAAGGATTGTTTCCATTCCATTGAACTCTTTTGAGCCGCCTCATATGCTCGATCTATATCTTCCTTGTTCGAGGATCGCCAGGTTGCGATGACCTCTCCCGTGTACGGATTTTTATTTTCGACTATCTTCTCGCCGGAGCCTTCTACCCATTCGCCATTAATAAATTGTTTCGTCCATGTTGTAAGTTCTGTCTCCATTAAAGTCATCTGAATAACGCCTCCCAAACAAGATTGAATATCTCACCTCAATACAGTGTAGTAGTTCATTAACCTTGTTAAGGATTGCGCAAACGTGAAGAACAGCTGAATCCTTTCATCCTCAGATGAGAAAATGCTCCTCGATGCCTAACACATTCAGCCAAATTTGCATTTATTCAACTATCGGGAACTGTCTTTTCTCCAAAAAGAGTCAAGTCCTCCCAACCATAAGCAACCTCTAATAGATCTTGACCGCCTATACGGATATACTGTGTTTGGACAGGGATCCCGCCCATTTTTTCATAGAAACGACAGGCTGAATTTTGCTCCAGTGCCCAGATCAACAAGTTCCTCATGTCCAGGGATTGGAGATAACGAACGACGTGTTTCACCAGCTGCTGGCCAATACCCGTTTGTTGCACTTCTTTCAGTAAATAAATAGCATACAACTCAGCATCGTAAGGCAACTTGCCTTCACGTTCCTTTCCACCGCAGGCAAATCCGACAATTTCCCCATCTTCCTGCTCAGCCACCACCAGAATCTGATCCTTTTCGCCAGAACGGATATTTCGTTCCCATTGGGACAATCTTGATTCCGTAGTCAGATTGTCCAAAAAATCATCCGGCACGATCCCTCGATATGTTGTCTTCCAACTCTCTGTATGTACATGAGCTACGGCTTCCGCATCCCCTTCACGCGCTGGTCTGATTTGCATGTTATTACTCCCTTTCTCTCGGCCACGCCGTGACTTTACAATCGCCTTCTTCAGATAAATCCGGCCCTAGGGCCGGATCGTTACTTGTGTGCCCACTGACACTTTGGATGACAGGTCCAGCACATCCGAGTTATACATGCGTATGCATCCATGAGAAACGGACTTGCCAATGGATGAAGGATCATTGGTTCCATGGATCCCATAATGCGGCGCCGACAACCCCATCCAAAGAACACCAAATGGCCCTCCAGGATTCTCTTGTTTGTTAATAATCGTAAACACGCCGTTAGGCGTCTGCGTGAGCATCTTGCCTATAGCGACAGGATAGCCTTTAACCACTTGTGAGCCATCCAAAAGATATAACATATGATCGGACAGGTCTACGATGATGCTGTAATCTGGCATGATGACATCCCTCCTGACCTATCCTATGCATGATATAGAGGGATGCCCACCTGGTCTCAGGCTTCTTCCCAGTCTTTTGTACTGCGGACATGTTTCGGTTTGCGGGAACTGACGGGTTTGCTTGAAGCGGTCCGTCGTTTGGATGCGGTCTCTTCCTTGCGCTGCTGAAATTTCAGTTCCTTTTGCATTTTCAAGTAGTTGCCCAGCCTTTTTTCATCCAACGAACCTTCCTGAATAGCCTCCTTCACGGCGCAACCGGCTTCCCGGGTATGCGTGCAATCCTGAAACCTGCATTCCATTGCAAGCTGCTCAATTTCACCAAAGGCATGTGACAAACCATCCTGACCTTCATCCCACAGATTGAGTTCACGCATTCCGGGCGTGTCAATTAATACCGCTCCCTGCGGCAGTACAAATATTTCCCGATGAGTGGTCGTATGTCGTCCACGGCTGTCGTCCTCCCGAACGGCCTGCGTGAGCTGTACACTCTCGCCCATCATCCAGTTGACGAGGGTAGACTTGCCACTACCAGAAGAACCCGTCAAGGCAACCGTTGTGCCTGGAGACAGAAATTTTTCAAGTAAAGATTTGCCCTGATCCTGAACAGCCGAAATTGCCAACACTTCAATCCCAGGGGCGATGCCTTCCACCAGCGAAATTTGTTCTTCCACATTCTCGCTCAGATCACTTTTGCTTAGAATGATGACAGGTCTGACTCCACCATTCCAGGCCATCATAATGTATCTTTCAAGCCGTCTCAGATTAAAATCATGATTAAGAGCGGCAACAATCAGCAATGTATCCACATTCGCTGCAATCAATTGCTCTTTGGTCACTGGACCAGCGGCTTGTCTGGATACCCTGCTCTGACGTGGCACAATGCTGTGAATGATGGCTTCTTCTCCAGCTTGCCCAGTAACGGCCACCCAATCCCCAACGGCTGGTACAATGCCCGTCTCCTCATTATCATGACGCATCCGTCCGGATACCCGCCCCCAGCATTCTCCCTCAGCCGTAATCAGGCGAAGCAATTGCCCGTGATCTGCAATAATTCTTGCTGGTTTTCTTAATTGTTCTTCCATACCCGTCTGCTGCCACAACTCCTGCCATTTTGCAGACCAGCCGTACTTCTCCATCGTGTTATTCAAAATAAAAATTCCTCCCGATAAATGGTTTGTTATCCTTCATTGACATTGACAACAATCAACAACGAACGCTCCGGTCCGGCATCAAAACCAAATAAACCACGAGCAGCACTGCACCCGCGGCAATAAGAAGTTAGCCGAATGGACAATTGTTTTTATGGCATTCATATCAGACGCATCATTACGACAATCCGATACTCGTTATCCAGAAACAACCCATTTTCGACATACAAAAAGCCACGGGTACGTCACCCGTGGCTTCATCTGTGCATGTTATTCGATGTTACGTACATATGGACAATATTGCGAACAATACTGCCCAACTGCCGTAAAATTACATGCCTTGATCCGTTCCGGAGACGCTGTTCATATTCAAATTAACGTATACTGCCATTAGATTTGTCATTTAACATCGCCTCCCTTGTAGAATTATCCATCATGTTACACAGCTTCAACCGCTTTTGTCAAGTCTAATTATTTTTTCACTTACTTTACTTGATCCCAGCGTGTCCACATCTCCTTCGGATTCAGTTCATAGATCCCATCTTCCCGGTACATGAACTGGTGCATAATAAACTCCCGACGAATGGTGGCAAAATCCTCATGATAGTTTTGAATAAATGTATTGATCTCTTTCTCCGTATATTTCCGTCCAAATTCAAGCTGCTCTACCAAATAACCCAGTACAATCAGCTTTTTCTTATATTGAGCCGGGATCTGACGCAATCGTCCATCCTTTGAGAAGAAATTCCGCATTACGGATGCCTTCAGCGTTTCATTCACATCACTCATATCGGCAACCTCCTCTTGTCTAAAAATAAAATCAACTGAAGCTTGCGCGTGCTCCCTGATAAAATAGGGATTGAGCGAGAAAAACACTGTATTTTTCTCTCTGCGTTCCTTGATTAGCGCCGCTTCTCTTAGTTTGGATGCATGATGTGTAACGGTTGGCTGAGACAAGTTAAGTTTCTCGGCAAGCGCTTGACCATGAAGTTCTCCCTGAGATAACAGCAACAGCATCCGAAGCCGGGTTGGATCAGCCAGGGCTTTATGGTAAGCCACGATCTTCTCCAGTTGCATTTCGCTCAACTCACTTTCGTTTAGATAATCATCTAATTTGATATTAGTCTTTTCCCTCTTCTAAGTCAATTCCCCAGTTCAGGATCATTTCTTTACGTTCTTCTCCTTCCTGAACTGGCATTAAACCCATATTTACGGTAGGATTATAGTGTTTGAAATAAGGAGGATTAAGAACATGGAAGATGTCATTATTATCGGCGGAGGCCCATGCGGTCTATCTGCTGCCATTGAATGTGAGCGGCTGGGACTGTCCGCTGTAATTGTTGAGAAGTACAATATCGTCCAATCTATTTATCTGTATCCAACCCATATGCAGTTTTTTAGTACAGCGGAATTACTTGAAATTGGGAATGTTCCGTTCAGCACTCCGAACGACAAACCTTTTCGTTACGAGGCACTCGCCTATTATCGCAAGGTAGCCGAACATTTCGGCCTGCGTGTTCATAACTATGAGGAAGCCCAAGAAATCAAACGCAAAGACGATGGCACGTTCGAGGTACATACGGTCAATCGGCGTGGGCAGGAAATCGTTCATGAAGGACGAAATGTCGTTGTTGCTACAGGTTATTTTGACCACCCTAACTATCTTGGCATTCCCGGAGAAGACAAAGATAAAGTCACTCATTATTTCCGTGAAGCTCATCCTTACACACGCACACGTGTGGCCATTATTGGAGGCAGTAATTCAGCTGTCGATGCTGCGATGGAACTGGTTCGTGTCGGTGCTCATATTGACATGGTTTATCGTGGGAGTGGTGTTTCGGAACATATTAAACCATGGGTTCGGCCATTGTTCGAAAGCATGGTACAAAAAGGCAAAATTTCACTTCACCTTGGCTCATGTGTAAATGAAATTTTGGACGATTCCATTCGTTTGCTGCATTCTGATGGATCCACAAGTGAACTCGACAATGACTTTGTGCTGGCCTTGACTGGTTTCCGTCCTGACCGCAAACTGCTTTCTTCCGTAGGTGTGGAGATGTCTGAGGATATGGATAAACCGGTATATGACCCACAGACAATGGAGAGCAGCGTACCAGGCATATACGTTGGTGGAGTAATCGCTTCAGGCCGCAATGCCAATGAAGTGTTTATTGAATCCGGGCGCTGGCATGGAAGATATATTGCAGAACATATCGTTGGTCGGCATAGCGGGCAGACCGAAGGGGAATGAAATCGATGGATATGACCTCACTGCTGTTGCTCGTGTTTGCCGCGCTAGGTATTATCAGCAGTAATACACCCGTAACCGTAGCCATGGTATTTCTGTTGTTGCTGCGGGTGCTGAACCTTAATCAGGCTTTTCCGTGGCTGGAAAAGTACGGACTTACGATCGGTATCATCGTCCTTACCATTGGTGTTATGGCACCTCTCGCCAGCGGCAAGATCAGTTTGCAGACGATTGGAGAGTCTTTTCTGCACTGGAAATCGCTGCTCGCCATTGGTGTGGGATTACTTGTCGCCCACCTGGGAGGCCGAGGAGCTACGCTGATGAGTACACAGCCTACCGTCGTTGCCGGGCTGCTTATTGGAACTGTGCTTGGGGTTGCCTTGTTCAAGGGTGTACCGGTTGGTCCCCTGATTGCAGCAGGAATTTTATCCTTACTGCTTGGAAAATCATGATCAAAGTTGGGACTTGACATCCTTCAGCGGACTGGCTGTTTTTCCCACCGTTGTATGATATACTTCTATTCATGCAACTCAAGCACCCAAGTCCATAGCAGAGAAATCAATTTGATGATCCATCATACAAAAGAAAATTGATTCAACTCGCAACTATTAATGGCCGCAGGAGGATTCAGGAACCCATGTCACGTCAGTTTGTTACAGAAGCCGTGATGGTGGCAATTTACGGTCAATTACTCGCGCCGCCGGCGCCTGTTGAATATATTGTTCCTTACACCACCATCCTGGAATTATATGAATTTCAGACCAGCCCTGACCCTTTGATGGATAATCCGGCGGATGACCAGCATGTGAAATCCAAGATTAATGAAATGATTTCTTATTTTGAAGAACCGTTGAATAAGAAAAAAATAGAGCGCGCCCTGGCTGTTCCCTGGGCCAAAAGTCCATCCATTTTGTTTGGTGACCAGGTCTCCATCGCCATTATTAATGCAGTTGATACCGCACAATATGGTGAATATTTTGATCCCATTGAGACCGAACTGCTTCTAACTTCACAGCGACTGGATACCCCCATACTTACCGATCAGGTCGAATTGATCGCTCGCATTATTGAATCGGCATCACCTGTGCAGGTCTTCGATATTGACGATTTTGATTTTGCGATGGATGATGAAGAACCGCTTGATCAAGTCTAGGTATGTCGGGAGCCAGCTGATACACAAGAATGATCATCGTACTCATGGATATTAGTCCATAGATTACGGATTGCCACAACAAAGAAGAAGCCTTCCCAGCGGGAAAGGCTTCTTCTTTGTTCCGTTTATTCTATTTCGGAAGACCTCAACAGCAAGCGGCTCAAATCATTGAGCCTGGGCAATGATTTGAGATCAAAAAACTTCAGCCCGGCTTCGCTATTTACTCGTGATTCTACGAGCGTATCCTGAACAATTTGTGTCCTGAACATGGCAATGACAAAATATTCTTCATCCCCACTGGCATGCAAATGTCTCAGATTCGGACCGGAATGCAAACCTTCAAGTATCATATGATTGGTGGTCCACCCCGTCTCTTCCCACAGTTCCCTGTGCGCGGTGTCCTCAATGGCTTCTCCCGGGCGCATCTGTCCCGCAGGAATACGCCAATGTCCGTGTTCAGCATGCTGGATCAGCAATAATTCACCTTGTTCATTCTCGGCCCGAACCGCCGCCTTAACAACAATATGAGAGCGATTCGCGATATACTGGGCCAAATCTCGGGCTGGCGGATTCATGTCGTATCTCCTCCTGTTCGAAAATCGGTGCGACCGGTGATGAGCCATTCTATATGCGCAGAGATATTACGTTAAATCTCGGTGTAGCGATATTCGATATCCTGTCCTTCTTCAACAACATCTACATGAAGTTGATGACCTTTCAGATACCAGTAATCATGATCTTCCATAAAAAATTGAATACCCGATACCTTCGTTTGATCAGCAGGATGTCTCGGTTCCTCCACGGCGATTCCGAGGGAGAAGCCAGGATGAAGACCTCCGCCGGAGCTATAAAGGGCGAAGAATCGAATGCTGTCTCCTTCGTTCAAATTCAGTTCTTCCTTATACCAGCGAGCAGCGCGGTCAGATACATGTATGGTACTCATTTGGTGTCAGCTCCTTCTCTATATATATGTTCCATCATATCGCTACAATGGCCTGATTACAAACCTCAACCACCCCAAATGCGCAAAAAAAGTTCATTCTCTTGTCATAATTCCATCACACTGCGCTGCATCTTCTGTTTTGGAAAAACGTTTGACAGATTATAAAAGTCGGTGTTAAGATGCAAACATACGAGATCCACATGCAATTTATTACCAAAAAAGAAAGGGTGGTTACGGTGTTTAACAATGACGATCTACATCAATTTAGCATACAACTAAATACCGGAGCACCCATGAAATCGTTATTCCGTTCATAAGACCGCATCACAGAAGCCTCTAAACAGGTTTGCTGTTTTGTACTCTCACAATTGAACTTTATCTACGGTGGTGGCTCTGCTCTCGGAGCCATGCTGCCGTATGAATGATACCCAAGACATACCGCCTGCGTGCGGTATGTCTTTTTTTGTGGGCTCAAATGGCAAAACATGAACGGAACATGTATTTCACGAACTTGAAAGGAAGGGATACCACTTGTTCTCTGTACTTAAAAATCTGGCCTGGTTTTTCCGGCTGGAACGCAAACGATACCTCATTGGTGTCACCTTGCTTATTATGGTGGGCATCATTGAACTGCTGCCACCTCGTCTTCTGGGCAATGCCATTGACGAGATTGTACGCGGTTCCATCACCGGCGCCTCACTTACACGTTACATTTTACTTATTCTAGGATCGGTCATCATTATCTACCTGACAACGTACATATGGATGCACAAACTGTTTGGCGGTGCCAATCTGGTTGAACGCTTGCTGCGGTCACGCTTTATGGACCATTTGCTGCGGATGACCCCGCCCTTTTTTGAGAAAAACAGAACCGGCGATCTGATGGCACGAGCCACGAATGATCTTCGTTCCATTGCCACCACAGCAGGCTTCGGCATGCTGACGTTAACCGACTCCACTGCTTTTCTGGCAACCGTATTATTCGCCATGGGTTTTCTGGTTAGCTGGAAACTGACCCTGGCCGCAATTCTGCCACTGCCTTTTATCGCCATCGCCATGATGATCTATGGTAAAGCTGTCCATCAACGATACACATTGGCACAGGATGCATTCGGGGATATGAACGATCAGGTGCTTGAGTCTATTGCCGGCATTCGAGTCGTGCGTGCCTATGTTCAGGAACGTCTGGACGAGAAAAGGTTCGCGGATGTCACCGAAGATGTGTACCGCAAAAATCTGGCCGTTGCCAAGATGGATGCACTGTTCGAACCTACCATCCGGTTATGTGTCGGACTCAGTTATGTGATTGCACTTGCCTACGGCATTTATCTTGTTTTTCATAATGAAATTACCCTAGGTGATCTCGTATCGTTCAATATGTACCTGGGGATGATGATCTGGCCAATGTTCGCGATTGGTGAATTAATTAACCTGATGCAGCGTGGTAGTGCCTCACTCGATCGTGTTAACGAGACGCTATCTGTAGAACCTGCCGTAAAAGATGTTGAACAGCCTGCTCATATTTCTAATCCGGAAGAAATCGCCATGCAGGATGTTACCTTCCGTTATCCTAGTTCTACTATAGACAATCTCAGTCATGTCAGCTTTTCACTTCGACGCGGGCAGACACTGGGTATCGTGGGACGCACAGGTAGCGGCAAGTCCACCCTGCTCAAACAATTGCTTCATGAATACCCGGCCGGATCGGGTAAGTTAAGCATCTCGGGTCATCCGATTCAGGATATCGCCAAAGATGACCTGCACAGCTGGATTGGATATGTTCCACAGGAACAGGTGCTGTTCTCCAAATCAGTCCGTCAGAACATTCAATTCGGTAAGCCGGGGGCTGATGATAATGTAATTATGGAAGCGATTCGCACCGCAGCCTTTGACGGAGATCTGGGCACTTTATCCGATGGTCTGGACACACTCGTTGGTGAAAAAGGAATTGCGCTGTCCGGTGGACAGAAACAGCGTGTATCGCTGGCGCGTGCCTTTATCGCCGATCCGGACATTTTGATTTTGGATGATGCTTTATCCGCCGTCGATGCAAGAACCGAAGCCAAAATTATCGAAAATATACGCAACAAGCGCTCAGGGAAAACAACGCTGATCTCGACTCACCGTCTGTCCGCTATTGAACACGCTGACCGAATCATCGTACTGGAGCACGGGAAAATAACGGAAGAAGGAACCCATCAGGAACTGCTTGCTATGAACGGCTGGTACCGTGAACAGTATGAACGGCAGCAGGTGGAGTCTAATTTGTCCACGTAGGAGGTCAACGCTTTGAAGTCTAATACAGGCAAACGGCTGCTTCAATACGCCCTAAAAGCCAAAGGTACGTTTATTGCCGCTTTAATTATGCTTACGATTGGAGTTGCGGCCGAGCTTGCCGGCCCTTTCATCGCTAAGTCCATGATTGACAATCATTTGCTCGCCATTGAGCAGCCTTTCTATGAGACTACTGCTTCTAGCGAAGCGGCGGTCTATAATGGAAAGAACTACAAACGTGACGGCCGGTTTGAACCGGATGAAACGAAAGGTACCGAGGTACGCATACTGCAAGCCGGGAAAAGTTTTTATTTTGTGAATGAACCTGTTAGTGCCCCCGATGGGGATCGAACCTATGCGGACGGAACACTGACGGTTACACGCGCTGGTGAAGTAACGGGTCAATATGCGGCGGTGCCTTTATCCGCTGGTGAACTCTTTGCCTTCTACAAACCGGAAATGCCAAGCATCTATCAACTGATTGTGTATTACATGATCTTCCTTGTCATCTCAGTCATTATGGAGTTTGGCAAAACATACTGGCTGCAATCATCTGCCAACAAAGTCATCCAAAAACTTCGTAACGATGTGTATGCACACATCCAGCGATTGCCCGTACACTTTTTCGACAACCTGCCCGCCGGGAAAGTGGTCTCTCGGGTCACCAACGATACCGAAGCCGTCAAGGATCTGTTCGTTGCGGTTCTGTCGAACTTTTTCTCAGGCATCATTACGATCACGGGAGTGTACGTTGCGCTCTTCCTGCTGGATTTCCGCCTCGGATTGATCTCGCTGTTCGTTGTGCCGATGCTGGTTCTGTGGATTGTGCTTTATCGTAAAATCGCTACTCGTTACAATACAATTATACGTTCACGCCTGAGCGAGATTAATGCGATAATTAACGAGTCCATTCAGGGGATGTCCATTATCCGGGTATTCCGTCATCAGAAGCAGACCAAGCAGGAATTCGAAGATCTGAATGATGATTATATGAAACACCAGAACAAAATGCTCAATCTGAACGCTTTCACCTCACACAATCTGGTTAACGTCCTGCGGAATATGGCTTTTGCGGTCGTACTGTGGTACTTCGGCTCTAGTGTGCTGGACGGCACGAGTATCATCTCGCTGGGTGTACTGTATGCATTCGTTGACGTTCTCGGACGTTTGTTCCAGCCAATTACAGGTATGGTGAACCAACTCGCGAACCTGGACTCCTCTATGGTATCTGCGGGACGTGTCTTTGAACTGATGGATGAGAAAGGTGAATCGGTAACCGATGGCTCGATGCCGAGGTACAAAGGAAATGTTGTGTTTGACGATGTATCTTTTGCCTATAAAAAAGATTATGTGCTAAACAACATCTCGTTCAAAGCCTCGCAAGGTCAAACGGTTGCCTTGGTGGGCCATACCGGTTCCGGTAAAAGCTCGATCATCAACCTGCTGTTCCGGTTCTATGATCCACAGAAAGGCAAGATCACGATTGACGGTCAGAACGTGAAGGATCTGCCTAAACAGTGGATTCGCGAACATATGGGCATTGTACTGCAAGATCCGTACCTATTCACGGGTACCGTTGCTTCCAATGTGAGTCTCGGGGATGAGCAGATTACTCGTGCACAGATTGAACAGGCGCTGCGCGATGTAGGTGCTGAGCGAATTCTCGCGCATCTACCGCAAGGATTCGACGAGCCGGTTATCGAAAAAGGAAGCACATTATCTGCCGGACAACGGCAATTGATCTCCTTTGCTCGTGCACTGGCATTCGATCCAGCCATTCTGATTCTCGATGAAGCTACGGCGAATATTGATACCGAAACGGAAGCATTAATTCAAAATGCGCTCGAAGTCCTCAAAAAAGGACGGACCACTTTCATCATCGCCCACCGTCTGTCCACCATTCGTTCAGCCGACCAGATTCTGGTCCTGCATCGCGGACGGATCGTTGAACAAGGTGCACATGATGAATTGATGGAACTTAAAGGTCGCTATTATCAGATGTATCAGCTACAGCAAGGTGCTCAAACAGCACCGGATACGAATGGAAACAACCCACTGGGCGAGGCGATTCGAACCACTTCCTCCTTTGCTGGAGGCGGCGTGTAAGTAAACCGGGAATAAATGCAAATATACTTCAACAACCAACCGATATGCCCGCTGACCTCTTAGTCTGTAGGCATATGGTATTATCCCCTTTAAGTAGACACTTAAAAAAACCTTCATGTTATCATGAGGGTTCAAGTGACACTTGGAGGGGATATTTTTATGGCCAAAAAAGGACAAACATTTCAGACGTATACCGAAGAGTTTAAATTGAATGCAGTTAGATCCTATGTCGAAGGTTCTTCAAGTTACAAAGTGGTCGCTGATCGCGAAGGAATTCGAAACTGTTCACAACTGAAGGTGTGGGTAAAAAAATGGAAAAACGGGGAAGTGTTTGATGAGCGAAAAAACAATGTTCCGAATCCAATGAAAGGACGTCCTCGTACTGCCTTTAGCAGTGTAGAAGAAGAACGGGATTACCTTCAAGCACAGGTGGATTATTTAAAAAAGCGGTATCCAAATCTAGTAAAGGAGAAGCGCTGAGCCAACGGGAGAACTACGATATCATAGACGAATTGCGCTGCTCGCATGGCATTACACGCCTATTATCGATTACAGGAATACCCCGTTCCAGTTACTACAAATGGCGAGCAACACAGCCGCAGCGAGACGCAAGACAAGACCGTGAGCGTGAGATCAAAGAACACATGATGGCTATTCATTTTGCAAACCGAGAGTTTGGTTATCCTCGCATGACAACGGCGTTGTGGGAGGCTGGTCTGAACGTTAATCACAAGAAAGTATGGCGAATCATGCGGGAACTATCGATCCAATCGGTAATTCGTAAGAAGCGGAAGAAGTCCAGCTATACGCCATCTGTGATTTATCCGAATCGCCTGAAGCGCCAGTTTCATGCGACAGCACCCCAGCAAAAAATGGTGACGGATATTACCTATATTCCGAATGGAAGTACATTTGTTTACCTGTCCGTGATTCAAGACCTGTTCAACAATGAGATTGTAGCTTGGCAGTTGTCTAAACGGAACGATGTTCAGCTCGTATTGGATACGGTGGAACAATGGACACAAAAAAGAGACGTTTCAGAAGCCGTGCTCCATTCGGATCAGGGCTTCCAATACACGTCTCAGGCGTACAACACACGATTAGAAGCATTCGGCGTGAAGGGCAGCCACTCTCGCAAAGCAACCTGCCTAGATAACGCATGCATCGAATCCTTCTTTTCGCATCTCAAGACAGAGAAGCTGTACCTTAACCAGTGTAATTCAGAAGTAGAGATTCGACAAGCCGTGGAAGATTATATGTACAATTACAACTACCGACGCTTTCAAGCCAAACTCAAACAGCGCGCACCGATTGAATATCGATGCGCACTGGCAGCATAGCTTTTTTTATCTGTCTACTTGACAGGGGTAAGACCACATATCGGTTTTTTATTTTTAGACTTCTTTCGTGTATTCACTCCTTTTGATCCTCTCTTATTGACAATGGAAACATCTTCCTGTATTATACATACCGACGGTCGGTATTTAAATATAAGGAGGTTATTATGCCTAGAAATAAGCATCCTGAACAGACGTTACAGCAGATTCTGAACGTCGCTGCGCAGTTGTTCACAGAAAAAGGATTTGAAAAAACAAGTATCCAGGACATCATTGTTGCCCTCGGCATGTCCAAGGGAGCTGTGTATCATCACTTTAGATCCAAAGAGGAAATACTGGACGCAGTCATGGAACAACAGTTCAACTATTCCACTCAGATGCTGGATCAATTAGTTACAAATACAAGGACCACACCAGCACGAGAGAAATTAGTTCAGATTTTGGAGTATGTCGTTTCTGATCAACAGGCCCATTCCCTGGATCACGTACTTCGAACCCAGATCAAAAATCCAGTGTTCATTGTACGAGGGATTCAACAGGCTGTGCGGATTGATGCCCCGGTGATTGCAGCGATTTTGCGTGAAGGCATTACAGATGGATCTATTCATACCGAAGATCCCGAAGCTTGTGCAGAAGTATTCATGATGCTGGTCAATATATGGATTAATCCAACACTATTCGGCCGCAATTCGAGCCAAACAAAGCAACGTCTTTATTTTTTACAGCGGTTGATGAACATGCTTGGTGCCAATATTGTGAGTGAATCACTAATTGAACGTATTCTAGACCAACATGCTGCGATGGATGCTTATCCTATTCTGGATGAAGACGATGACAGAAATGAGGGATAACCATTTTGAAGCCTAATGGACATATGATTTGCAAAGAATGGTTGTCCGAAGAACCCCTTCTCGCCCTTTCTCTGGAATGGATGCAAGGCGAAGTGCATATTAGCCAGGGCACAGAAGCGGTTATCCGTGTTATTCAATGGGGCTCCGCTCGTTTTCCAACAACTAGATGTTTTGAAGCTAACGTCAGCCAAGGTTTATTACGTCTGATCGATGGACGAAAACAAGCTTTTCCGCTGGGCATTAACTTCCATCGCACATCGCTCCACATTATACTGCCGCCTGCGGTCTTGAAAAGGCTGTCGATCAACGGAGTTGGTTCCCACTTTCTTGTAGATAACGTTTCTTCGGAACAATGGGATTGTGACTGTACATCCGGCAAGCTCACCTTAACTGGCCATGCCCAGCATATCCGTCTACGATCAGTGGGCAGTCGGGTTACAGCAACAGACCTCCATGCAGAACATATGCAACTGCAAGCCACTTCTTCACCTGTTCAGTTATCCGGTCAGTTCACCCATATTCAATCCAAAGTGACAGGCAGCCCACTCACCATTCACTCCTCAACGATGCTTCAATCTCTGGATAGTCGCTCCACAGGTTGTAACGTTGAAGTGCGAATCCCAGCAGATAACGATGGATTTAAGTTAGACTTCAAACAGGCCGGAGGCCGATTCAACAGTGATTTCCCGCTTCAATCCAATCATAATCAACATACGTATCGTAACGGTACTTATCCATTTCAAGCAGAGGTCAGAGGTGGGAAGCTCTCCATAGGGAGCTTTTCTTAACATTCCATATAGAGGAGGTAAACATATGAGCATTGGCTGGATCGTTGGCAGCAGCTTGGCTACCGTGGTATTACTTGCGGGGATCATCAGTTTGTTCATCGGTATACGCAAAAGCAATCATCGGCGCTGGCCTTGGTGGTTCATCGGTTTTGGGGTAGCCGCACTGGTTAGTGCAGCGATTAATTATCCCGGAACTTAGAAACGCCTCATCACCATGTGCAAAAAAGACAATCGCGCAGACCAGTCACTTTCCGTGCTGCTGCGGATTGTCTATCCATCTATCCATCTATCCATTCTTTGACCGTATATCCCATATATAATATCGTTTCTCTTGCCAGAAAAGGAAATTGGCTTCGCCAGGTCTGGTAAGCCGTCGTTCGTGTTGGGGACGGAACAGCATCCATGCCGAGTCCACTAGCGAGCTTCATCGCCCGTTTCATGTGCAGCGGGTCACTTACAATGGTGTAGGTGTGAAACCCCGCCTGTTTCCCAACGCTAAGCGAGTTCACCAGATTCTCCTCCGTAATTCTTGACTCTGTTTCCATTTGAATATCTGCAGTATCTACACCATGTGCAACAGCATAATCTCGTCCTACTTCGGCTTCGGCTCGTTCTCCTGCACTGCCAGAACCACCAGTAAAGAGCAGATGGCTGATCGTCCCCTGGCGATATAATAAAATGGCATGCTCAATACGTTCGCGAAATACGGGTGAAGGGTTATCCCCTTCTACGGCTGCACCGAGGATTATAGCCACATCACTTTGTCTGGATGATTCCTCATCGGTGTAGGTCCAGATGAGCGAGGCGGTAGTTAACGTCCATATACCCCCAAGCAACACGAGCAATGTAATGGATATTACAAGCCAGCGTCTGCTTTTTATTTTACGTATCCGGGACTTGCCTTCCATCACAATGATTCATCCTCTTCCAGTGCCCGGGCGTGCATGCTCTCTGCATGCATACGTTCGAGTGTCTGCAACGCCGCCGCGGATTCAGCATCCAACCCCAGCTCTGCAATCCAGGCACCTGTGTACTGCTGAAGACTAATCTCCAGTTCCTGTGCACGGTCTTTGAAATCTTCCAGCTCCTTGATCATGCGTGATCGTCCTTCAGGACTGAATGTCTCATGAATACGTTCCTTAAAATAGTGATGTACAATGCTATTACGCTGCTTCCATAGTTCATTCAACTGACGAGTCTCTTCCTCTGAAAAAGTAAAATGATGACGTACCTCATGAATGAGTTGTCCGAGTGAACTGCTCATCTTCCGCTCGTACAGATCTTCCAGATCTTCTTCGGAAACAACTTTTCCCTGAGACATTTTCATTAATAAAATCAGATTGACCAGTTGCTGTTCAAGCGCCTGTCCATAATATACAGCCAATCCGTAATATGCAAACAATTCTCTGGAGTGTTCGCTGTCCAGCATGTCACCATGCTGCATGTCTGTCTTTTGCATAAGCGAGCCTCCTTTATCTCCGTACAATACTTTCCATCCAACGTCCCTCTATGGTAACGAAACATAGACCAACATTCAAGTTAAGCGGAATAATAGCATCTAACTCCGTAAATCCCTTCTTCCCGATAACCATATATGGATGATGAGTAGAACTATGGCATAAAGTATAGCCCACACTGTCATCAGCACAACAGCCCCCAATTTCAAATCTTCAAATAACATCATCTCACGAACCAGATAAAATGCCGGAGGCAGGATCTTGACAACCCCCTGTATGGATTCAGGCAAACGTCCGCTTAACGAACCTTGGACAAACGATAACAATATCACCACTATGAAAGGCGGCATGCTGCGGCTTAACATGGGAATGTACGATTTTTGGAAGAAAACACTGAGCCCCAGACCCAGGAGCGACAACGCCAAATGTCCGGACCAAGCCATGATCCACTCCCCAGCACTTGGTAGCCTTCCAAACATGCCCGTAACAACCGGATATAACACGGTAATAGCAGTCAGGCCAAACTGCATGATCAACGCACAGATTATTTGTGCAAGGACAACCTTGCGTTTGCTTCCTGCATGCAGCACAAGTAATTGATACTGCCCCGCAGGTTCCGTATTCATTACCGTCAAGCCCAGCCAAGCGGCACCAAAAAAGAGCAGCATGGCCGTAACACTGTAACTGTCCGCAACCGGATTAGGTTTGTAGGAATAGATAAGCAGCATCGTAATGATATAAAAGATCACCGGCGCAACATATTTCTGTGAACGTATGTAATGTTTTAACAAATAACGAGTCAAGTAGATCATTGGAGGTCGCCTCCTGCCCTAGATATGGAGGAAAGGTTTTCCGCTGCTTCCCTGCCCATAACCTCATTTGGGTGCCGCCCCTCCATCAATCCTTCCATATTTAATCGGCTCTCTTCCGGCTGCACAGACACGATGGAACCACCAGTAGCCAGTATCATTCCTATAATCCGATCTGCCGAACTGCGTGACACTTTCCAATCCCATACTTCTCGACCATAATCCTGACGAGCCATGCTGCGATGACATGTAATGATTTCCGGTTGTTCAACCAGCAGCGCATCGATAACGGATTGTTTCTGCCCTTCCATCACACTTTGAATACTCACAGCGGGCTCACCAGCTTGCTGCAAATCTTCCCGGCTCCAGCGACGCAGCACCGTTCCCTTCTGTAACACGATGACCTGATCTGCGAGACGATCAATCAGCAATAGCTCATGGCAAGCTGTTACGATCTGGCTTCCTTCCTGTTTCCACTGTCTGAGCAGAGTTACAATTGCTTCCTGCGCCGGAACGTCCAGACCGGACAATGGTTCATCAAGCAGCAATAACCCATCAGGGCCAGGTAGCATAGCCTGAATCAAGTTCACTTTCTGCAAAGTACCTTTGGACAACTGTGGCAGATTCTGATCCAGCGCCGTGCCCACGAATAAAAGTTCACTTAATTCGCCTATCCGTTGACGCAATATTTCAGGGCGCATGCCACGAATACGTCCCATTTCCCACAAGTACTCTCTTGAGGTGAAGGGCAGGCGTGCCAATCCATCCAGTGCATACATAATCCGCCCATGGCTTGGCTTGTGCAGGGAGCCTGAGTCAGGCAGTAACATGCTCGCCAGCACACGCAGCAACGTGCTTTTGCCTGAGCCATTCCTGCCCACCAGGACGATGCACTCCCCCTGGCCTACTTCCAGATTGATATCATTCAATACCTGAACATCCCCAAGTCGTTTGCTCACCTGTTGTAGCGATATGATTCGTCCGTTTGAGCCTGCTGCTGCTTTTACTGCTTTATCGAATAATCTACTTGTCCTCCATCCCATAGAATCACATCCGTTCAGGAGCTTGGACGCCAAGTAAATATAGGCTGTAGGCAAGACGCTCCGCCGTACGCTCTGTTAACGCCACCCGGAATGGTTTGATATCAGCCGGCGCATCCGCAATCCGTTCCGCATGGTAGAAGCGGTTGAACGCTTGGGCAACATCTATCGCATACTTGGCAATGACCGAGGGCTCGTTGCGATGAATTGCTTTTTCCAGATACTGCGGATAATCCGCCAGCAGTTTCAGCAATGCCCATGAAGTGTCACCGACCATGACCGACTTGTTCTCTGAGTTTGCCGCAGCATTGTTGCTACTACTGCTACGAACATCCTCTAATTGATTTTTATTTTCCACACGCCCCGCCTCTGTTGCCTTCGCAAGCACACTGTTAATCCGGGCATGTGTGTATTGCACATAAGGTCCTGTCTCCCCTTCAAAGCTCACCGCATCTTCGAGCGAGAAATCGACATCGTTCAACCGATTATTGCGCAGATCACCGAATACAATCGCACCTACACCAACCGCTTCCGCAACCTCCTGCGGATTCGGCAGATTTGGATTTTTCTCCTGAATAATCTGTAATGCCCGAGCAACTGCCTCGTCGAGTACCTCCTGTAAAAAGACAACTTTTCCCCGGCGGGTAGACATCTTCCGTCCTTCGAAACGCATCAAACCAAACGGAATATGTTCGCAAATCTCAGACCATGCATACCCCATCCGTGATAATACCGCAAATACCTGACGGAAATGAAGCTTCTGCTCACCCCCGACTACATACAGCATTTTATCCGCCTTCATCACATCATGACGATAAACGGCTGTTGCCAAATCCCGCGTTGGATAGATGGTTGTTCCATCGGTTTTGATAATCAGGCAAGGTGGCATATTCTCATCCTCCAAACGTACCACCAATGCGCCTTCGCTCTCTTCAAGCAATCCTTTGGATTTCAGTTCTTCAACAACCGCACCCATCTTGTCATTGTAAAAGCTCTCACCCAGCGTATGGTCAAACTGTACATTCAGACGCTCATACATCCGGTTGAATTCTTTCATGCTCACTTCTACGAAAAAGGTCCATAACCGCTGTGCTTCTTCATCCCCTTGCTCCAGCTTGCGGAACCAATCTCGTGCCTCGATCTCCAGTGAGGGATCATTCTCCGCCTCATCGTGAAACCTCACATACAGCTCCAATGATGTACGAATCGGCTCAGCTTGTAAGGCTTCATCATTGCCCCAACGTTTGTAGGCTGCAATCTGTTTGCCGAACTGCGTTCCCCAATCCCCCAGGTGATTCACACTGACCGAAGTATAGCCTGCCTCGTTATATAACCGATACAACGCTGCCCCAATCACGGTGGAGCGCAGATGACCGATTCCAAATGGCTTGGCAATGTTAGGCGACGACATGTCGATCACAACGCGTGCACCTGCCCCCTGTTGCAGCTTGCCAAATGTTTTATGTCCCAGTTCTTGCAGCAGCTTCGGCGCCAGATCTTCCCGATTGAAACGTATGTTTACATAGGGTCCTGCTGGAGAAGCATCCAGCCCAACTGTCTGTAATTGAGCTGCGATATCCGTAGCAATAACAGCGGGTGCTTTTTTCAACGACTTGGCCAGAATAAAGCAAGGAAACGCGGCATCTCCCATCTCCGGCTGTGGTGGAACCTCCAGTAATCTCAACACCTCGTCTTGCTTCATTCCCGTTAAGGGAGCAATATGTGCTGCTGCCTGATTCATCAACATGTTGAACACTCCTAGTCATTATCGTATTTAGCCATGCAATAGAAAACAAAAAAGCCCTCGTCTCTATATCAGAGACGAGAGCTGATCTTCACAGTTCCCGCGGTACCACTCTTGGTGAGCAGGTTGTAAATGCACATCATAGTACATTCACAGCCTGCTCCGCTCGGTGCGATTAACGGCCGCCTGCCGGATTGCCCTCTAGCCCATGCTTTACACCCTCTCACGGATGTAAACATTACTTCGGACAACCATCTCACGGGTGCGCTTCACTCTGGTCATGTCATACCGGCTTCCACCTGCCCCGGCTCGCTGTCATGCATGGATTCTGGCTACTCTCCCGATCACGGATATTCATCGTTTCAATTCATTGCCATCATTATACAGATCAAGCTCTGCTTTGGCAACCTGTTACATGCATTTCCCAATGTAGTACCAGCTGTGGATAGAAATTTTCACCTTCGGATGGTGAGGAACAGGAACGTTACTATGTTGAATCCATAAAAAATCCCCTCCAGTAGACAACGTTGTAATCCATCTTATCGGATGTCTTATCATTGTCTTCTGTGAGGGGATTAGCCTGGCATCGTGAATATTGCCAGGGCTTTTTATTTTCAATTCAGTTCAATGGAGTTATATTTACGCTACTGCGGCCATCAGGCGGCAAGCCTCTGCACATTTACGGCAAGCTTCTGCGCAAGCCTGGCAGTGATCATGTTGATGTTTGCCACACTCAGCAGCACAAGCTTCACATGCTTTCACACACAGTTCGCAAATTTCGGCGATGAAATCACTTCCGCGTGTCATGGCTTGAGCAGCAAAACTGCAGATTTCTGCACATTCACGATCCAAACGAATGCAATCACGCAGCATCGCCAGATCATATTCTTTCAGACTCGATATGTAACATACGTTGCAAGCATTCATACACTCCAGGCAAGCATCGATACATTGTTGATATTGTTGTTGTGTCATTAAAGTTACCTCCCAGACTAAGTTTGCTATGCTACTTAATACCCCGTCTGGAGGAACCTTGAATCATTAAACCTGATTTGCCGCCTCTAATTCCAGCAATTGGTTGCGAATAATCGACTGATCGAAATGCTCACCTATAAACACAGCGACGTTAGGCACATCTCCCTGAGGCGTAATCTTCATATAATCAGATTCCCGATAAGCATATTGGAACCAGAACCGGCTGGACGTATCGCTAAAGGATAAAATCCCTTTTGCCCGGTACACATCGCGTGGTAACTCAGCTATCAAACGCTCAAAAGCCTCACTGTTCACCGGCTGGGTGAAATAGTGCGTATATACCATGACATGTTCATGCGAAGCATGGGGGTTGGCATGATTATGACTATGGTTGTGGTCATGAGGATGTTCATGCCCATTCCCCTGAGAATTTTGATGTACTTCGTGATCATGATCCACTTGTTCATGATTGTGGCTGCATCCATGCACTGCGCAAGCCTCGGAATGCACGTGATGTTCCTTCTCCACGTTTTTACTCGTTTCCTCAATAGATTGATAGGCATGCACATTCTCTCCGCTACGAAGCAACACATCCATATCGACTTCACACTTCACCGTAGGCAGTACCGGAGCGAAACCGTTCCAGCGTGCCAACAGGTCCCGCAGATCTGCCAACTGCTGCTCGTTTACCCGGTCCGTTTTGTTCAGGAGAAGTACAGACGCACAGCGAATCTGCTCCTGCATCAGCTTGAAGGTTTGTCCCTTCTGCTCCTGGTACAGCCCTGACAGATGCGCGGCATCTACTACAGTAATCAGGCTTTTCAGTTCCAGTCGCATATAGAGGGATGTTTCCGTTACTGCATCCAGAATCTCCATCGGGTTTGCTGCTCCCGTTGCTTCAATGATAATGACATCAGGTGACTCCTCCTGCACAAGATCCGCAAGTTGCAGCCCTAAGTCACCGCGTACAGTACAGCAGATGCATCCTCCCAACATTTCCGTCATGGGCACGGAAGCATCAACAATTTGACCATCCAGATTCACTTCACCCAATTCATTCATCACAACGGCGGGCCGGAGACCTTGCTGCTGCCAATGTTCAATCAGTTGAACAAGAAGCGTCGTTTTGCCACTGCCCAAGAAGCCTGACAATATATATACAGGTATGGATGATTCATTTGTTTTTAATTCACTCATCGTTGTTCACCTCTCTATTTGTCCAATTGAACTAATCTATCTCTATCCTAGCGAGTGTACACTATCCTGCAATCTTTGCGCAATCCTGGCCTTCTATTGGCATGTCCATTGCCTCATTCTACTGAATGGTCTATGCTATGAGAACATGTTGATTGGAGGAGGATGTATTATGACCAATTCAGTGGAAGAACATCGTCAGGAAGCCCCTGACACAGTATCCTGTATGATTGTAACCGTATCAGATACCCGCACCAAGGACACCGATGCAAGCGGACAACTTATGCATAAACTGCTGACTGATTCGGGCTACCAGATCATTGAATATATCATTACACCGGATGAAACTGAAACCATTCGAAGCATCCTGCAGGATGCCGCCGTTCGTGACGATATCGAAGTCGTGCTGCTCAGCGGTGGGACCGGAATTGCCCCCCGAGATACAACATACGAGGCAGTGTCTTCGCTACTCGATAAGGAGCTGCCAGGGTTTGGAGAAATCTTCCGCTTCCTCAGTTATACCGAGGATATTGGTTCTGCCGCCATTCTTAGCCGGGCAGTAGCCGGAACGATTGGGCGTACAGCCGTGTTCTCCATGCCAGGCTCAAAGGGAGCTGTCAAGCTGGCAATGGAAAAACTCATTTTGCCTGAACTGAGGCATGTCATGCGTGAAATATATAAACCCGTCTGAATAATCAGACGGGTTTTCCGATTTATTTTAGTGGAGTCGATTACTTCAGTTGCTCAAGCACATGCTGGAATATCTGCATGACGTCTTCTTCATAATCGTCCTTCTCTCCACCTGAAGCCGTATAGACCAGTGAAACGTAGTCTTTGCTGCGAATTGTTGTTTTGCCAAGCGCATTTTCCATCACAGCCTCATCGCCGCCATTACCGTACATTTCGTTCATCCGGGCTACTCTTGTAAGAGCATCGCTGAAAATGTGGACCTTTATAATATGTCTGCCACTTCCATTCAGCAGGTACATATAAGAGATTCCGTCCTCACCATCATCCGCAGACATATTATTCATCAACTTTATGCCTTTTGCAACAAAAGCTTCATCCAGCTCCTGAATTAATGGACCATTTAACCCGTGACCTTGACTCTTTGCTCTAACATTTCCTTCATCCGTCGCTTGTCGGGTATATATTTTCCGTTCCTGCTCAACATTCGATGCTGAACACGCTACTACTGATATTGTACACAGCACCACGACAATACTGACCAAGACAGACCTCACACGTCCAGATCTATGTTGCAATCCTTTTCCGTTAACACGCATACTCATCCTTCCTTTCCCGCCACATGCACGGTGACGCTCTCAGGTAGAGTTAGCATGTCTAGGAGAAAAGAATCTTATTCGGCAGGTGTATCCGACATCGTATTAACTACAGTACGACCTACAGCACCGCCCTTGAGAATCGTTTCCAGTGTCTGAGGCAGTTGTGCCCATGAGATTTCCTGAATCCCCAGCTCCAGTGCCCGATCCGGCTTCCATTCTCCGCCAAGCAGCTTCCATATCCGTTCCCGCCGTTCCATCGGGCAATAGACTGAATCAATCCCAATCAATTGAATCCCCCTCAAAATAAACGGAAATACGGTAGACTCGAACGCAGCTCCTCCGGTTAAGCCTGATACGGCGACAGCGCCTCCGTATTGAATTTGTTTCAGACGCTCGGCTAGTGCCGGACCTGCTGCCGGATCAATAACACCTGCCCAGAGCTGTTTGCCCATTGCCCCTTTGGCTGGCGCATCCGCTTCTTCGCGTGAAATGACATGTGCGGCACCCAGATTCCGAAGCAGCTGTTCCTGTTCATCTTTTTTGCCTGTACTTGCTGTCACTTCAAATCCCAGCTTCGCCAGAATAGCCACCGCCATACTGCCTACTCCTCCGGTAGCTCCTGTCACCAGAATATTACCCATTTCCGGGGTCACTCCAGTTCGCAACAAAGCATCCACCGAAAGTGCAGCAGTGAACCCTGCCGTTCCAATCGCCATCGCTTCCTTCTCACTGAGTCCATGCGGCAGGGGAACAAGCCATTCGCTGCGCAAACGCGCATATTGACTATATCCTCCAAAATGAGACACGCCTGGCTCGAAACCTGTGCTGATCACCCGATCCCCCGGTGCAAACCGGCCGCTCACGGATTCCTCTACAATGCCTGCAAGATCTATACCAGGTACGATCGGATATTCGCGAACCACACCACCCTTTTCTGTTGTGGCGAGTCCATCTTTAAAATTGACGCTTGAGTATTGAACCTGTAAGGTTACATCACCATTAGGCAAGTCCTCTTTCGTCAGCTGCTCCATAGCAGCCTTCACGCCGCCCTGTTCTTCTTTACGTACGACATAAGCAGGAAAAGTATTTTTCATTCGTTATCCTCTCCTCGATAATAAATTTACATATTTTTCTATTC
Source organism: Paenibacillus sp. BIC5C1 (assembly GCF_032399705.1). Lineage (NCBI taxonomy): Bacteria > Bacillati > Bacillota > Bacilli > Caryophanales > Paenibacillaceae > Paenibacillus > Paenibacillus sp. BIC5C1. The sequence continues at coordinate 2,566,026 of NZ_CP135922.1, read as the reverse complement.
ACATCATAAATTATTCGCTTTTGGATTAAACAAGTATAAGGGTAGCATCCGGCGAACTCAATCTCTCCGGCTTGTCATTAAATAAACGAGCGGACCTATCAATGGGATTGCCCCTGCAATGGCCCATATGTGAGAACGACGATTGTCAGAAGCATCTCTGAACAATGCGATCACGGAAAGCAACGTCAGGATGACAAAATCAATTGTCATAATATGTACAAAGGAAGAAGCCCTGAACGCTTCCATGTATACATCAGAATTGCCTTGAGTCACTGCATAGAAGCCTGTGCCCAATGTAAGCAGCAAAAGAATTACATGGGTCAGCTTATGCGCTGCTACACGTCCTATACCCGATTCACGCTGATTGCCAAAAGAGAGTTGTTCGTACCCCGAACCTCTGTGTGTTTGTGAGGACCACGCAAAATAAGGCAACAGCGCAAAGGCTCCCAATCCAAAAGACAGCAACACAAAAGGCCAAGCTGGTACACGAATTCCTCTCTTTTCCACTGATTTCCTTAACAGTAGGCAAGCAAAGATGGCCGGGTAAATCCCAAGCCACGAAAATACGGTTAGTAGCCAGGGTTCCTTGCTTTGCAGTGTAACCAGTTCTTTAAACACAGGGTCACTCTCAAGAGGCTGCCCAGGTGCCCAAACACAGGCATACGCAATGAAGGCCAGCCAGGTCAGTGACAAAATCCATCTCATGGTTGCACCTCCTCTTTCATTCATCCCCGGCTAATGCTCAGTTGAAACAGCCACAGAAATGGATCATGTCGAAAGGGAAGCTCGGAAAGATGCAGCATTTGACGTCTCCTGCGCTTTCCCGAGAAATAATTGCTTCATTTTCCTTGTGAACCTGCTTCCTTTGAAGGTACAGTATACCGCAGTTCATGGACTGTCCGTCCATGATGTTTCACACACAGTCTTTCGTCATGCGGGATAATTAGCAGCAAAATGGAAACCAAAAAGGCATAACCCGGCCTACTTGCTTCCGGTTATGCCCCTTTATTTGATTTATTCTTCAGTGGATTGCACGTGTTCAGCAATGAGCTTCTGCTTCATATTCCAGGCCGCAGGGCTGATATTTACGCGGTAAATCTCAGGGTTGAGTTTACGCAGATATTCTGGCCAGAAGAGATCCATCTGCTCGCGGTGATAACTGCGAATCTCATCCAGGGTAGGCAGTTCATACACTTTGCGCCCATTCACAAAGATCGGTTCCAGCATGTTCACTGCTTCGTAGCGGGTTACCGTCTTTTTCAAATAGGGGTGTAGCGGGTTGAACAGCTTGAGCGGCCCGCCCTGTAGCGGTTGCTCTTCTCCTGGATAGCAGATATAATCTGCAATCGCCTTGCCATGTTTGGGATCAATGATCCGGAAAACTTCTTTTTTACCTGGCGTGGAGACTTTTTCGGGATTGGCTGAAATTTTGATCGTAGGCAGCATGGCACCATCCACTTCGCGCTCCACCAATTTGTACACGCCACCCAAAGAAGGTTGGTCTGAAGCGGTAATCAGCTGTGTACCTACTCCCCATGTATCGATGCGAGCTCCTTGCGCCTTAAGGTTGAAAATCGTATTTTCATCCAGGTCGTTGGAAGCTACAATCTTCACGTAATCCAGTCCGGCGTCGTCCAGCATCTGCCGAGCTTGAATGGATAGATACGCAAGGTCCCCGCTGTCCAAACGAATGGCGTTCATCTTTTTGCCTTGGCTCTCTAGCTTCTTGGCGGTCTTGATTGCATGAGGAACACCACTGTTCAATGTATCAAACGTATCCACCAGAAGTGTCACTTGATCTGGCAACACTTTGGCATAGACGTCAAACGCCTCCTGCTCACTCATAAAACTCTGCACCCATGAATGGGCATGTGTCCCTGCTGTCGGAATTCCGAAGCGCTCGCCAGCCAGCATATTGGAAGTTGCATGGAATCCTGCCACATACGAGGCACGCGCCCCCCAAATGGCCGCATCGGCTTCCTGTGCACGCCGTGTTCCGAATTCGAGCAGAGTGTCCTGACTTGCCACCTGTTTGATCCGGGAAGCCTTGGTTGCAATTAACGTCTGATAATTCATGAAGTTAAGTATCGCCGTCTCCACCAGTTGTGTCTCCATAATGGAGCCTTCTACCCGAATGAGCGGTTCATCAGGGAAAACGAGCGCGCCTTCCTTCATGGAATGAATTGTCCCCTGAAATGAAAACTGGAGCAATTCTTCCAGAAAGACCGGATCGTAATTTTCCTCTTGTTTGGATAAATATTTGATGTCCTCCATCGTAAACCGAAGCTGGCTGATATAATTCACAATGCGTTCCAAGCCGGCAAAAACAGCATATCCGTTGCCAAAAGGAAGCTTGCGGAAATAGGCTTCAAACACCGCTTTCCGTTTGTGAGTTCCATTCACCCAGTGGGCGTACATCATATTGATTTGATATTTATCCGTATGTAAAGCCAGGCTAGTCGTCTGCATTTGTCTCATCCTCTCTGACTTCCGCTTGTGCCGGCAGGCTCTGCCTGCTTACACGGGTCAACATGTGGAGACTTATTGCGCATGATTCATGATTATGGTTACGTACCATTGCATAAGTCTCCGATTTATTCCTATTCACCATATTCCCCTGCATCGTAACACTTGTTCAACAGGGTATAATGGATATAATCACAGGTTCGTTTATAGGTTCAAGCCTGCAAGAACGGTATCGCTCGCTTTGACCACCTGTGCCCCAAGGCTTGCACGAAAATGTCCAAGCGCCCAATCATGTCCTGCTTGATTGAAGCTCGCTACGGCATCTTCAAATATCGTTATGTGAAAACCTTTATTATAAGCATCCACTGCGGTGTGCAGTACGCAAATATCTGTACATACACCGATCAGTGCAATGTCTGTTATTCCACGTTCACGCAGCCGCAGCTCCAGATCTGTACCGCAGAATGCGCTGTATCTTGTTTTATCCATCCAGCGAATCTGGGATTCCCGTTCTTCCATTACCTGAGCCAGACTTCCGTAAAGTTGTCTTCCCTCCGTACCCCTGATGTTATGGGGCGGAAAAAGAGCCGTTTCCGGATGGTAAGGATCATTCTCTTCATGCAAATCGACAGCCATAACAACCTCATGCTTGTTATTGCAATAAGCCTCCGTTATCGCTGCAATCGTCTCCTCAATCTCTAGAGCAGGCTTGCCTACAGGCAATGAACCCGTCACAAAATCACATGTATAATCGATTACAATCAGTGCTTTCATCGTCCACACTCCCTTTTTGAGAATAGGTTGATCCTGATTCAATCCATCATGATTCGCTTGCGAATTAAGTATAGATGGAAAGACGAGGTACAAGCTCGGTAAAACGGTATAGCTGCGCTGGACGCTGTGAATATTGATTGGAGCTTAGCAGGTTGCCCTCTTCATCCCGAACCTCTTCCACAATGCCTTTGCGGCTGCGAGTTGAAGTGATCTTCCGAATGAAATTCGGTTCTTCAAAGTCAGGTACAACACTCTGAATCACTTGGTATAACTCGCTTAGTGTAAAATCACGAGGCAGGAACTGTCGTGCAATCGTCGTTTCCAGCATTTGCTGTTGAATACGCCGGTATGCATCTTCTATAATCGTCCGATGATCAAAGGCAAGCTCAAGCTCTTGCAATGCTTCCTGAATCGTAAATAATCCAACATCCTGAGCATCATCTGCCGCCTGACGGTGTTCCAGCATCCATTCCTCTACCAGTGCAAAAAACGCATGTGAGATAATCCATCCTCTGGGGTCACGCCCAGGCTGACTATATACATTCAAATACTCCAGATGTCCGCCGTCCACACCTGTCTCTTCCATCAACTCGCGCTTTGCAGCACCATAGATGGATTCATTTTCCTGACAAAATCCACCTGGCAACGCCCATCTTCCCGCAAAAGGCCATCCTTTGCGTTTGATCAGCATGACCTTCAACTCCCGGATGGGGAGTGTCTTGGTTACCGTCTTACGCTCCCGCTTGGTCAAGGTGAACATGACGATATCCGCGGGAACGCCATCAGGTGTACGATATTTCTTGGAACTATAGGCACGTGCTGCCTGTTCATCGCTTTCAGTATTGAATTGTTCGTAGTTTTCGCTCATGGGCACCACCGACTATTCTCATTTTGATATTTTCATTATGACATAATAATATCTTTTGTCAACCTTACGATTCCGTGTCTTGCGATTTTACTCGCGCTATACGAAATGTAGCTGTTGCCATACACCCCAACGTGCCAGATGCATCCCGGACCTCAGATTGTGCCGTCACACTACGCCCCGCTTGATGCAGGATCGTTGATGTCACGATTAATTCCCCTTGTTTCATGGGTGCCAAGAAATGAACATTCAGATTGGTTGTCACACAACTGTCTACTGCCATTGCGGCTGTAGCTACCATGCCCATCGCCTGATCCATCAGGGACGTCAGCACACCACCATGAATAATCCCCATGGAGTTAGTGTGGTGTTCGCCCGCTGTCAGCGCGATCTGTACTTTTTCTCCGTCACCTTTAATAAACCGACAACCGAGAAAACCCCAAAACCTTCCGTTTCCTTCTGCAACCATTTTGTCCAAAATACCCATATTGATTTCCCCTTTAGTGCACTTTAAGTATAAAGCCCATGATGTATGTTGTTGTTGATGATTTTACCAGCATTGGTTCTTTTCGTAGTTGATCTAAAGTGCTTCGTTATTATATTAAGCCTGCTCTTACGGAACAGGTCTTATCCAGTGAAGTTGTCTTGATCAAGCCACCACACAAAATAACCCCACCACGTGGAGTCTGAGATGATCAAAAAAGGCGCGGACTGCGTCCGCACCCTTCCGTTTCACTTAACCGCAGCTGGTCGGAGGTGAATCCGTACCTGCCTCCACGTTCACTTTCTCGGAGACAGTATCCCGGATTACTGAAATAACAAGCTGAAGCAAATAATTGATATCGCTTTGACTTTGCTGGAATTCCGTAACGAGTGGAATGCCGTCCAACTCTGCCTGCAGATCCTCAATTTCCTGTTCAATTTTGCTGACCATGTCTGCATTTTTGAAGCTTTCAAAAGCAACGATTTCCTTTTGTTTCTTCTTAATCGTTGCAATCAATTGCTGGATGCGTTCATGATCACGAATTTTGGACTCAGCCTGTTGGAACTGTTTAACTTCTTCGCTCGTTCCAAGCATATCAGCCAATTCTTTGGCTTTTCCCATAATGTCGTCGCGTATGACCAGATTGCGCGTATCGTAGGTAGGCATTCCATAATGGTTGTACTGCACTTCTTCCTGCGCCACTCGAAATCGCTCCATTCTATGAGATGATATAAGATGAAACGGAAAATTAATATTAGAGATGGAAGAATGACTGCTGCACGGCCGCTACGGCTACGGATCGTTCTTTCGATCGCTGTTGTCCCCAAATTTTTTCCTAATAAAATGATTAAAGGTTAAAATTTGGGGACAAAGGCGAACGCTACGCTTCTACAGAATCGATTCCGTTTCCTTCGCCACTTTCGCTGTAATTCCAAAATTCTAATATCTAAAAATCCGATTCCATCTTATTAGGGTTGTGTATTACTGATTGGCGGCTACTGGCTCTGAGAGTAGATTGCCCCGAATATAGAAAGTCATTGGATCGGTGATTTCCACATGTACAAAAGTACCGATCAATTCTTTAGGTCCTTCAAAATGCACCAACTTGTTGCTGCGTGTGCGTCCTGCCAGAACATTGGAATTCCGTTTGCTCTCACCTTCGACCAACACCTCAACAACCTTGCCGCGCTGCTTCTCATTGCTGCTATGGCTGTATGCGTTGATCGTCTCGTTCAAGCGTTTCAAACGTTCCTTCTTCACGTCCATCGGCACGTTATCCTCCATCACCGCAGCAGGTGTACCTTCGCGCGGAGAGTAGATGAATGTGTAAGCAAAGTCGTAGCCAACTTCCTTGACTAGTGACAGCGTATCTTCAAACTGCTCTTCCGTCTCCCCCGGGAAACCAACGATAATATCAGTGGTTAACACGACATCTGGAATTGCAGTTTTAATTTTGTCAGCAAGCTTCAGGTAGTGTTCCCGACTGTACTTGCGGCTCATACGTTTCAGGACTTCCGTGCTGCCAGACTGCACAGGCAGATGGATATGTTCCACCAGGTTTCCGCCCTTCGCAAGCACCTCAATCAGATGATCATCGAAGTCACGTGGATGACTGGTTGTAAACCGAACCCGTGGAATATCGATTTTGCGGATATCATCCATCAGGTCACCGAAGCTGTACTTCAGATCCGTAAAGTCCTTGCCATAAGCATTGACGTTCTGGCCGAGCAGCGTGATTTCCTTAAAACCTTGTCTTGCCAGTTCGCGAACTTCGGCAATGACATCTTCCGGACGTCGGCTGCGCTCTTTTCCCCGCGTAAACGGGACGATGCAATATGTACAGAACTTGTCGCAACCATACATAATGTTAACCCAGCCGCGCATGCCCTCACGTTTTTTCGGTAGGTTCTCAATAATGTCGCCTTCCTTGGACCATACCTCAACAACCATTTCTTTACTGAACAGCGCTTCTTGAATCAGATGTGGCAGCCGATGCACATTGTGTGTACCAAAAATCATATCCACAAAGCCATGCTTTTGCATGATTCGGTTCACGACGCCTTCTTCCTGCGACATACAACCACACACACCCAGCAATAAGCCAGGACGTTCGGTTTTCAGGGTTTTCAGATGGCCCAGCTCACCAAACACTTTATCTTCCGCATTTTCCCGAATCGCACATGTATTTAACAGAATGATATCTGCCTCTTTACGATCCTCGGTAGCCTGATACCCCATTGATTCAAGCAACCCTTTGATGGTCTCCGAATCATGCTCGTTCATCTGGCATCCATACGTATATACGATATAGTGTTTGCCTTTCCCCACGTTTTTCAGTTCATCGGGTACGGCCGTTTCGTAAAGCACCTGGACGTCTTCCTTGCCCCGTTGTTTCTCCTGACGATGATTAGGTTCCGACTTGATGTTAATCTCCCGGCCCCGGATTCTTATCTTTTTGCTGAATTCATCTTGCGAAATTACTTTGGCATCGGAGAAATCAAAATATTGGGAGTAATCCTTTTTTGAGTCTTTAGCCATTTCCTTCGGTCACTCCTTACAGCCTCTATTAATAAAAAATCGTTATTTCATCTTGTTTCACGTGATTTGCACGTTTTATACATCAAAAGAGCATTACAGCAAATTATAACATGAATTGGGCTGTAGTTCCACATCCAAAGCCGCTGCCCTTTCGCCTATCCCAAAATCTGTGCAGGTCTGCTGAAGAGCCCGAAAACACACAAAAACCTGAGCTATCCTCAGGTCGAATGTAGCGACGCTGCGGTTATGCTCAGGTTTATACGTTCATTCAAACCGCTAGAACACGGCTGAAGATTTGTTTCATGTGATTAGTCGATGATTTCAGCAGTATCGCCGTTACGAGCGCCCGCTGCATTAGCTTCATCCGTATCAATATGCATGTCCAGTGCAAAGGAATCCGATACACGAGCCAGTACATTTTCCAGCACCAGACCACGATCTCCACCCAAACGAACTTTCAGCAATTGTTTGTCCTCAATACCCCATTTAGCGGCATCAGAAGTATGGAAGTGGATGTGACGAGCAGCAACAATAACACCTTTATCGATTGTAACTTCGCCAGCAGGTCCTTTAATCGTGATACCAGGAGTACCTTCAATGCTTCCGGATTCGCGTACAGGTGCCTTAACACCAATAGCAAAAGAGTCTGTCATCGAGATTTCCAGTTGCGTTTCCGGACGAACAGGTCCAAGGATACGCACTTTATCAAACTGTCCTTTTGAACCAATAACCGCTACTGTTTCGTTAGCAGCATATTGTCCTGGTTGGGACAGAGGTTTAAACTCAGTCAATTCGTAACCTTTACCAAACAAAATTTCAACGTGCTCTTGAGATACATGAATGTGACGGGCAGATACGCCCACAGGTACTGTTTTGCTCATTGTGAATTTCACTCCTTGTTTATCTATGGCCTGTAACCAGGCTCTTAACAATCCTATGGTATTATACCCCTTTTTGAAGTGAAATGAAAACGAACTGCTGAAAATTCATGAAATACACTTATTTTGCAATCATTAATCCCCTACATTTGGTAAATTCGTCTGAACATGTACGACTTTTGCTTTCAGTTCGTTTTATTCAGGTGGCCAACAGTATCATAATTTCTCATGTTCCATCTTCAATTTTTTCGACGGCATGTTAACTTCTAAATAACTCATCGCATTGCCCCACATCCAACCGCGTACAAGTGATTCATCGTAGTGCTTGAGCAACGTATTTATCAGCTTCGGATAATGCCCGGTATGTTCAAGGTCATGAATATACGTAGCAATTCCGTCAAAATCAGACCCCATCATCAGGTGATGCTCCCCACCCAGAGAACATATCCGCTCAATATGAGGCAAAAGATCTTCAATACATACTTCGCCTTCCTGCTTCACAAACCACGGCACAAACGTCAGTCCGATACGTCCTTCTCGAGCAATAATGGCCCGAATCTGATCATCCTTCAAATTACGCACATGCGGGCAGATGGCATAACTGTTGGAATGCGAAGCTATAAAAGGACGTTCACTAAGGTCAGCAAGTTCCCAGAAGCCTTTCTCAGTGAGATGCGAAACATCCAGCAACATGCCGATTTGGTTACACAGTTGAACCAGCTCCCTGCCCTTCTCCGTTAGTCCAGCCCCACGTTTCTCCAATACACCATCAGCTGCCCAATTGGCATAGTTCCAGGTAAGCCCAACGATCCGCACACCCATTTGATAACATAACTCCAGATAAAAGAGATTGCCCTCCATTCCATCGACACCCTCAAGTGTAAGCAGTCCCCATGGTTTGTCCGTCTGCCCGATCTGCGTAAGTTGTTCTCGCCATAATAATGTATGTGTGCCTTCAGATCGTTCTTTGGTTATCTCCACTCGCTTGCGGTAAATGTCCAATTGGCCCATCACATGTTCAAACTTGCCTCTGCCAAGCACTTCGGGCAAATAGATTGCAAAGGCTTGTAAACCAATGTTGCCTTCTCTCATACGTTCCAGATTCACATCCAGCTGTGAAGCATTTTCAAATGAATGGGTAGGGTTCATCAGCATTTTACTTAATGCATCACAATGAAAATCGGCTACTCGCCAGTTGTGCATGACAATCTCTCCTTCTACACGGTTATGGTATGGAATAAAACGCAAAAAAACCTGTCTACTTCGTAAACAGGTTCAATGCATAAACGCATGTATTATCTGGGCTCCACAATCAGCTTAATGGCCGTTCGGTCCTCGCCGTCAATCACAATGTCTGTAAAAGCTGGAATACAAATCAAGTCAACTCCGCTTGGTGCTACAAATCCCCGGGCTATCGCTACCGCTTTAATGGCTTGGTTCAGTGCTCCCGCTCCAATTGCCTGCAGTTCAGCATTTCCACGTTCACGAAGAACACCTGCAAGAGCGCCGGCTACGGAATTGGGATTGGACTTTGCTGAAACTTTTAATACTTCCATGGTAAGTACCTCCCTGGGAATGTTGAATGTTTGTTTCCACTTACTAGATGTTATTCGCGGGAGGCAAAAAAATTCCTTCTTTTTAGACGGGTTTCCCTGCAAAATGGGACAATACCCCTATTCCATGCGCCACTCGTCCTCCATCAGACGAATTTTCTCAATACGTGTTGCAGCGCCTGTGGCTTCATCAATCTCCACAAATACACCGTGGAAATGCCATTTGCCATCATCAACAACAAACCGTACCGGAAGCTGAGTGTAGAATTTGCGAAGCACCGCTTCACGCTCCATGCCCAAAATGCCGTCACGCGGCCCTACCATACCCGCATCGGTTAAATAAGCTGTTCCTCCAGGCAAAATTCGATCATCGTTGCTCTGCACATGTGTATGTGTACCTACGACCAGCGACGCACGTCCATCCAAATGCCAGCCCATGGCAATCTTCTCAGACGTTGCTTCAGCATGCATATCGACCAGAATGCATTTATGGTCTTGACGCAGTTCATCCACAATCTCATCGGCAACCCGGAATGGGCAATCCAGAGCAGGCAGGAACGTCCGCCCTTGCAGGTTGACAATCGCCAGCTCCTTACCTTCTCCTTTGACTACCGTGTACCCGCGCCCTGGTGTTCCTGGAGGAAAGTTCGCAGGACGAATCATACGTGGTTCATCATCTATAAAATCAAATATATCCTTATTGTCCCAGGTATGGTTACCAAGGGTGATGCCATGCACACCCCAGTTAAAAAATTCATTCGCAATTGCCCCGGTGATTCCCCGGCCTGCCGCTGCATTTTCCCCATTTACAATGACCACATGTGGCTTATACTTCGTTTTGAGGTAGGGGAGGTTTTCCTTCAGTGCCTTACGCCCCACATTGCCCACAATATCACCAATAAACAAAACTTTCATTTTACTGCCTCCTTAATCCCTACCAAGCGCAGCCTTCTTCAAAGCATCCGAAACTTCGCAGGACCTCTATCTCTTGCTCATTATTTTTATTAAAAAAATGCCTTTTAACAGGCTATCAACAGGAAAAGTGGCCCACTACTGCGGCCACTTTTCCGTAATGCTCTATTTTGCGTATTCAACCGCACGGGTTTCCCGGATAACGGTGACCTTGATGTGACCCGGATAATCGAGTTCGTTCTCGATCATCTTCGTGATGTCACGCGCGAGGCGGAAGGCTTCAGCATCGTCGATTTTCTCAGGCTGTACCATAACGCGAACTTCGCGTCCGGCCTGGATGGCATACGATTTCTCGACACCTTCGAACGATTCCGAAATCTCTTCCAGCTTCTCCAGTCGTTTGATATACGTTTCCAGCGTTTCGCGGCGTGCGCCTGGTCTTGCTGCGGAGAGCGCATCTGCTGCACCAACCAACATGGCAATAACCGAAGTCGCTTCGCAATCCCCGTGATGGGACGCGATACTGTTGATTACAACCGGATGTTCTTTGTATTTCTTCGCTAGTTCCACGCCGATTTCGACGTGTGATCCTTCCACTTCGTGATCCAGCGCTTTACCAATGTCATGCAATAGACCTGCACGTCTTGCTAGGGTTACGTCTTCTCCGAGTTCGCCAGCCATCAACCCAGCCAGATAAGCGACTTCCATCGAATGTTTCAAGACGTTTTGACCGTAGCTTGTACGGAACTTCAACCGGCCCAGAATTTTAATCAAGTCCGGATGCAGACCATGCACGCCCACTTCAAAGGTAGCTTGCTCACCGTATTCACGGATACGCTCATCCACTTCTTTGCGGGATTTCTCCACCATCTCTTCAATCCGTGCCGGGTGAATACGTCCATCAGCCACCAGTTTTTCGAGGGCAGTACGGGCGATTTCACGGCGAATCGGGTCAAAGCCCGACAGAATAACAGCTTCTGGCGTATCATCGATAATGAGGTCAATCCCTGTAAGGGTTTCAAGCGCACGGATGTTACGTCCTTCACGACCGATAATCCGGCCTTTCATTTCTTCATTTGGCAAAGTAACAACGGATACCGTTGTTTCCGCCACGTGATCAGCCGCACAGCGTTGGATGGCGAGTGTAATAATCTCGCGGGACTTTTTGTCCGCTTCTTCCTTCGCTTGCTGTTCAATGTCCTTGATCATTTGAGCCGTCTCATGACGAACTTCCTGTTCTACGTTGGACAGTATGATACTGCGTGCGTCTTCCATGGTGAGGTTGGATATGCGCTCCAGCTCCGTCACCTGGTTTTTGTAGATCATCTCGATCTGCTGCTGTGTCTCATCAATTCGTTTCTCTTTGTTAGCCACTTGCTCTTCTTTACGTTCGAGTGATTCCAATTTTTTATCCAGCGACTCTTCTTTTTGCAACAATCGTCTTTCTTGTCGTTGAATTTCGTTCCGACGTTCACGAGTGTCTTTTTCAGCTTCGGCGCGAATGCGATGAATTTCATCTTTCGCTTCCAGCACCGTTTCTTTCTTCAGTGCTTCTGCCTCTTTCTTCGCGTTCTCCACGATTTGTACGGCAGCTTCTTCCGCACTGGAGATCTTAGCTTCTGCAAGAGATTTGCGAATAAAATATCCTACTCCGAACCCAATGAATAGCGCGGCTGCAACGAGAGCGATCGTGATTGCAGGATTCATACTGTTCACCTCCTCGTTGGTTCCTCCAAGGCATTCCTTGGGTCAATTTGCAGTTTTCAAACCTAACATATTTTTGGGAATAACGAATACTCACGGCGATCCCCCGCCGATTTTCATTTCAAGTGTACATGTTGCCACGTACTATTCACCGTTTCTGGCGAACCCATAATCATGAATGGTATAAATCTAAAAAAACAGAAACCGCTTTTTTGGAAGGAAAAAGGGTTGTCCATTTCTTACAGACTCATGTCCATTTTAGTATTTGACGAAAGAAATTGTCAAGAGAATGCAGTATAGTGAGTCCAGTCTGCTAATCCCATAACAACGCTTCGTCTTCTTCGGAGTCTTTAGCCCCGTCTTCTTCAATTAAACAATTCACGACCCGACGCACCATATCCATGGAAAAACCTCGTCGCATCAAGAAGGGAAGCGTTTTACGTTTCTTCTCCTGGATGTCTCCTTTAACCTGATTCCATTTTTTGCGTCCGGCAATTAGAGCCGTCTCATATTCCGCATCTGTACTTACACCTTCCAGCGCTTCAGCAATTAGCTCATTGGCAATGCCCTTCTGACGAAGCTCTTGCCTTATCCACAGTTTTCCCTTCCGCTGGCCCTCCATACGCTGACGAGTCCATTCCTTCGCAAACAGTTCGTCATCGACCAAATTCTCCCGCTCAAGCCGATCCAGGGCCTCTTCAATCAACGGTGCTGCAAACTCTTTCTGACGAAGCTTCTGACTTAATTCGTGGCGTGTGCGGGGTTTATGCTCCAGATATCGCAAAGATTGCACATACGTTCGCTGTCGCTCGTCAGCTACGATGATATCTTCCAAGTCTTTTTTCAGAAACGTATTTCCCCGGGTCATCCGATATTTAATCATTACATCTTCAAGAACCGTAATTGAATATAAACCAAAGGTAATTCGGTAACGAGCTTCCCTGCTCTTCGTTCGTTCAACTCGTGTAATGATAAGTTCTTCATTATCCGGGAATTGGGAGATTCCCTCCAGCTCGGTTTCTTCATATAAATCATCTTCATGTTGATCCATTTCGGTCTCCCCTTCCACTCATTTGGTACCTGTGTCACATGCTGTCTAACTGAAAGCACTCAACAAAACAAAAGACTTTCTCGATTAGCTGATCTCCGACGGAGATAACGCAGCTAAACTGCATACGTTTAGAGCGTAACTTCACAAAGACACCAGATGCTAATACAAAAGGCCGGAAACAATGTCCGGCCTCTCCCTAACAGAAAACGTACCAACAGCCCCTGCCCATTCGGACAGAGGCTGTTGGACAGCACGAGCGCACACCTTACTCCATTACTAGATCTAGATCGAGCCAAGCTCAATCAGACAAGTTACGGGGATTCAGAGCATTACTCGTTAATTTCAAACAATTCTTGTTCTTCTGCCGCTTCTTTTTGTTGATCTTCAGTTGTAGGGGCAGGAACTGCAGTAGTCAGATTGCTGGCTTCGCGAATTTTTTGTTCAATCACTTGAGCAATCTGTGCATGCTCTTTCATGAACTGCTTCGCGTTCTCACGTCCTTGACCTAAACGCTCGCCTTCGTAAGAGTACCACGCACCACTTTTGTTAACGATGTCCAGCTCTGTACCAATATCAATGATACTGCCTTCTCTCGAAATACCTTCTCCGTACATAATGTCCACTTCCGCTTGTTTAAACGGTGGTGCCACTTTGTTTTTTACAACTTTGATACGAGTACGGTTACCGATGATGTCATTGCCTGATTTAATACTCTCAATACGACGTACATCCAGACGCACTGTAGAGTAAAATTTCAGGGCACGACCACCAGGTGTTGTCTCCGGGTTACCAAACATAACACCGACTTTTTCACGAAGCTGGTTGATGAAGATTGCGATGGTTTTGGATTTGCTGATTGCACCAGACAGTTTACGCAACGCCTGAGACATCAGACGCGCTTGCAAACCGACATGGGAATCACCCATTTCGCCTTCGATTTCCGCTTTTGGTACCAATGCAGCAACGGAGTCAATAACGACAATATCCACAGCGCCACTACGTACAAGTGCTTCTGCAATTTCAAGCCCTTGCTCACCCGTATCTGGCTGAGACAGAAGCAACTCATCAATGTTAACACCCAGTTTGCTTGCGTATTGCGGGTCAAGAGCATGCTCTGCATCGATAAATGCAGCTTGTCCACCCACCCGTTGTACTTCAGCAATCGCATGCAATGCTACAGTTGTTTTACCGGAAGATTCTGGTCCATATATTTCAACAATACGGCCTTTAGGCAAGCCGCCTGTTCCTAATGCAATATCCAGAGCCAAGGAACCGCTGGGTATGATTTCCACTTGCATGTGAGTCGACTCACCCAGTTTCATGATGGATCCTTTACCAAATTGCTTCTCTATTTGACGGAGCGCCATATCAAGCGCGGCACGACGGTCTGACAATAAGCTCACACCCTTTACTGTTTATAAGATAATGATACCTTGTTTTAACACGTTTGCCAAGCTTTTTTTCGAACATACATTCGTTTTTTTTGTGAAGGCCGAGGCGCCTCTTCCTCAAGCAAACTTTCCATTAAACAGAAAAAAGAACCGTAAACAAGGCTTTAAAGCCTAATTCTACGGTTCTTCCGTCTTCCTTTATTATACTTGCTTGCTTAGGCAAATGCAATCTGAGCCGTGAACTAGTCCATCTCCACAAGCTTGCGCCACAAACGATAAAGAATCGCCTTCGCGGAACGGATCCGAACCGTCTCCCGATTGCCATTAATGCGCAGTTCATGAATTTCTGTCTCTTTGCCACGCTCTGCCAAAGCGATGAAAACAAGTCCTGGGGGTTTGCGTTCAGAATAACCAGGCCCCGCTACACCTGTAACCGACAGACCGAAGTCGGCATCCCCAATCATGCGAATCTGTTCTGCCAGCACTTTGGCGACTTCCGGACTCACTGCGCCCGGTGCATCTTCACCTTCCAGGTAGGCATGTGGCACATGGAGCAGCTTCTCCTTAATTTCATTGGAGTAACATACTATTCCGCCCTTAAGCATCGAAGCACTGCCAGGGACTGACGTCAGACTTTGCATGACGAGCCCTCCTGTGCAGCTCTCAGCCGCGCTAAGGGTCAGACCCATATCAGACATCATTGTTACGATTGTATACTCTATAGGCACATCCTCGTTCGCGTAGAGATGCTCTGGCAATCGTTCCCGGATCTGAACTTCCATTGCATCAAGCTTCAGCTTCGCCTCACTCTCACTTGGAGCCTTTGTAGATACACGTACCGTAACTTCTCCCTCACTGGCATAAGGAGCAATCGTTGGATCTGTCTGCGTATCAATCAAATCCAGGAGTCGGTCTTCCAATGCCGATTCTCCAATTCCTGCAAACTTCAGCATTTTCGAGTAGATCGGCATTTCTTCTGTCAGTACATGCTGGAATAACCAAGGCTTAACTTCCTGTTCAAACATAGGAATCAGCTCTTTCGGTGGTCCAGGCATCACTACATAATGTTTGCCATTGTCGGAAATCGCATTTCCTGCGGCAAGGCCTGTTTCGTTCGCCAGCGGTGTCCCGCCTTCTATAACGATCGCCTGACGGCGATTATTTTCAGTCATGTCCACATTACGATCTCGGAAGAAGCTCTCGATTTTGTCCATAGCCATTCGATCTATATGCAGCTTGCGGTTCAAGACCGCCGCGATCGCATCCTTGGTGAGATCATCCTGTGTAGGACCGATGCCCCCGGAAAATAAAATGACGTCTGCACGACCCTGAGCGATGCGAATAGCGTCACTAAGTCGATTAAGATTATCACCAACCACCGTTTGGAAATATACATCAATCCCGATCGCAGCCAATTCACGGGATAGATATCGGGCATTGGTATTCACAATTTGTCCAAGCAACAATTCTGTGCCAACTGCAATGATTTCTGCCTTCATTCAGCATCCTCCTGTACATGTGGTGAGTGATCAAAGGGCAATAGGATAATTTCCTATTGCCCTCCGTACAAATGATTTCTTCATGCTTACCCATTTAACCTAAACGTTACGCTTTCGATAAATGAAGCAAATTTTTGTTTTTGATAAAGTAATCAATACCTGACCAAATCGTAATGATCGCTGCAGCCCAAACGGCAATAACGTCCATGTGAATACCCGTAAATGAGAACGGGAAATTATTCAACAACAGCAGCACAATCGCCACAATTTGCACGACGGTTTTCAGTTTGCCCCAGGCACTTGCCGCAACAACCGAACCATCCAATAATGCAATCTGACGCAAGCCGGTAACCGCAAACTCACGACTAATAATGACCACAGCAATCCAGGAATCCAACTTACCCATTTCCACAAGTGAAATCAGCACCGCAGTAACCAACAACTTGTCAGCCAGCGGATCAAGCAATTTCCCTAGGTTGGTGACCATATTATTTTTCCGCGCCAGATAGCCATCAATTCCATCCGTGCTTGCTGCAATGATAAAAATGACAGCAGCAATCAACTGATTATACGGAAGTGATAAGCTTCCCAATTGCAACGGCTCTGGATAAAACGGAAAATCTACGAGCAGGAACACCATTAAAAAAGGGATTAAGCAAATTCGTGCAAGCGTAATCCGGTTGGGTAAATTCACAAGACGCCCTCCCTCTTATCCTCCATTACTCCAAACATTCATCTTAATCCCGTATTCATCATCCGGAACATGAAATGTACAGTTTCACTGTCAATCAGCACTAAAGTGCTCTCACTATGTAAAAACGCAAAAAATAAAGTCAACCGTTCAAACGCAAAACCGTTTTAAACGTTCCGGTGACTTTCAGAAGATGTACTGCTTTTCACAAAGTCAGCAAACGATGATGACTGGGCTTTGATGCTTATCTGCCAGCAATGCACACTTAGTATAATATACGCCAATTGCAGTGTCAAAAAACATACCTAGCTGCAATGAGGAGATATTACTTAAAGTTTGTATATTGCAGATCCAAAGGTAGATTGGCACCGTTCAACAACTGCATAACTGCCTGCAAATCATTCTTACTTTTACCTGTTACCCGGAGCTGATCTCCCTGAATCTGACTCTTCACCTTCATCTTGGAGTCACGAATCAGAATATTAATTTTTTTAGCGATATCCTGATCAATCCCCTGTTTGAAATTCAAACGCTGGCGGACTGTACCTGAAGAAGCTGGTTCTACTTTTGCATAATCAATGTTTTTTAAAGGTAAACCCCGCTTAGCCATCTTGGATTGCAGTACATCGATAACAGCCTTGAGTTTGGTCTCATCATCAGATACGATCGTTAACGCATCCTTATCCAGTTTCAGACTGCTCTTGCTGCCCTTGAAGTCATAACGCGTGCCAATTTCCTTTTCTGTTTGTGTAACGGCATTTGTCAATTCCTGCAAGTCCATTTTGGACACGATATCAAATGAATTTTCTGAACTCAAACCAGTCACCCTTTCAGTTAATCATATGTTCTGTAACATTATAGAGGATACGCCAAGCAAAAGTCTAATTTTATGAGGTTTTTCAAAATAAAAAAGCATCTTTGGCTACCACTTAAGATGGTTGCCAAAAATGCTTTTCGTGCGGTTGCCCTTCTAATAACGGCTGCGATTAGGCTGTCTGAACATGTCAAGCACACCCAGAAGCACATGTGCAAGTCCAAAACCCAAAATTCCGTAACCCCAGGCAGTTGGGGTCAAGTAATAACCCAGGAGGCTGACAATGATCCCCAAACCTGTTACGATCCAGCTGACTGTCACAGCCATCCACCTCACTTCACCAAAAGTTGACTGCAAGTTAAAGACAAGGTTAGTGTCTCCCGCAGAAACTTTGGTTATTCGGCGCTAGTGCCGGTGCTTCCTGTTTCATTTGTCGTCGTGCCTTCAGTACCAGTGGAGGACGTATCCTCACCAAGTCTTAACCGAATGCGGTTTGTCGCTTTCCCGTCTGTCACAACCTGCCCTGCAACTTCAATTGTGGTCGCTGCAGCGTAACCCGACTTAATGTACATTCCTGCACTGTCCAATTCAAAAGTATAACTGTCTCCCTCAGCGGTGTTGCCGTATTCCAACTTCTCGCCACTGGAGTTCTCGCCCTTGTATACTTCCAGCCAACTATGCCCCGTTGCTTTAATTGTAACCGTCACAGGCTGCCCTGCACTGCCGTTCACTTTGAAGTTCGTAATATTGCCTGATTTTCCGTCTTCAGCAACAGTTACAGAAGCTGGCGGATTATCCGTTGGGTTCTCTTCATTTTCACCCGTCGTTTGCCCATCCGTCTGTCCGTCAGTTTGTCCGTCAGTCTGCCCTTCTGCTGTTCCGCCACCGTTACCGCCTGCTTCGCCTTCATTCGTTTCTCCGCTACCTGATTCATTAGCTGGAGGATTAGAAGCTTGGCCATTTTCTGTAGGCTCATCCGGTTTATCTTGAGGTTGCTGCTGGCTATCTGTGATCTTCGTTTGATCCAGCCCTTGTGTATCCGAATCATCCTTGTTCATCACTACATACACATACAACAGCACAAGAATTAATACCGGAAAAGTCCACATCAGCGCAACAGACATCCAGCGGTTACTGCGCTCAACCGGGCGGCTTGAACGTTTTTGAATCACTGGCTCCATGGTTGCTTCCGTTTCTTCTGCAGGTACATCTTTCTTATGTCCCTCCAGCAGCTCATCAGGATTTAGTCCCACCGTTTCCGCATAGGTTTTGATAAATGCACGCACATAGAAGCTACCAGGCAGCACTTTGTAGTCTCCTGCCTCTATCGCCTCCAAATACCTCTTGCGAATTTTAGTCATTTCCTGTACATCGTCGAGACTCATCCCTTTTTGCAGCCGGGCCTCTCTTAACTGCTGACCCAGTTCAGACATGCCATCTCCTCCTTATGTTTATCTCTATGGTTGTTGCTTATCTATTTCATGATCCCGTACGGAGCGTTACAGTTCGTCGGTGTAGCTGGCCGTAAACGTATCATAAATAATTTCTTCATTCGGATTGTTGCGCAGTTCAATAATAATGTCAAAATCATTAAAATCATATTCAGACTCCTGCACAAAAATATCCGGATGTTCAATAACCTTGGTGCTTGGCATCGTCATGATGTCCTGTAACAAATTATAATGCCGTTCGCTTGAACGAATCGTACTGACAATTCCGTCAATGATAAACACATTGTTTGGATTCAATTCGTCCTCGGACATCTGGCTTCTTATGGTCTGACGAAGAAGTGTGGAGGAAACAAACGTCCAGCGCTTCATCGCACATACGCTACCTGCAATAATGGATTCCGTTTTACCTACACGCGGCATTCCACGCAAACCAATGACTTGATTGCCTTCCCTCTTAAATACTTCACCCAAAAAGTCCACAAGTAACCCAAGTTCGTCCCGCGTAAAACGAAATGTTTTGCGATCGTCCGAATCACGATCAATATAACGACCATGACGCACAGCCAGAATATCGACCAGTTTCGGTTGACGCAAAGCAGACACCGTTATGCTGTTTACTTTGCCAAGCATTTCACCCAGCAGACGAATCTTCTCATCATCGTCCGATTCCAGCAGCATCCCCCGGGTTTTGCCTTCAACACCGTTGATGGTCAATATATTTACTTCAAGCATCCCCAGCATAGAGGCAATATCCCCTAACAGACCGGGTCTGTTCTTATGTATTTTATACTCCATATACCATTGTTTAGATTCCATTTAAACACCCCGTAAAGCATTATTCCACATTATTCGACAGTAACAGAACGCGTCCATTGGACGACAATCTGAGATATCTTCTAAAAATGGGTCACGTTAATGATATATAAAATGAAAATGAATTACAAGAACAGGTCTGTAATCAATGTGTAATCATTAGAGAAAAGCCCCCTTGCGGGAGCTTTCCATCTGTAATCTTATGCGTTTTGTTTGGCCAATTTGACCATCAGGCACGCGATCGTACGACGCTCATCTGCATCGCCGACATCCCATAATTCTTTCAATGCCCGGTTGGAATGGTTCGCCGGATCGACTTTCTCATCCAGGAAGTCACCGATTTCGTATGCAAGTTTGTTGATGGTATCTTCACTCATCCCCATCTTCTCTGCTTGCAGCACGCGGTCACCCAAAAACTTCTTCCATGTGTCAAAACTTGAGAGCACTGTTTTTTCTGTTGACATGATAAATCCTCCTTAGCTGACGCATGAGATTTAAAATCAACAGTTGTAATATGTGCTTCCCGGACATTTTATATACGAGCATTTTTGAATTAATCGAAGATCATCAATGAACCATTAATTCCCATCAAGAAACTACCCCGAATTTAAAACAAAATTGAATACACGCCCCATATATTACGTGAGCCAGCCACCATTTGGACTTATAATCTGCCCATTAATGTATCCAGACTCGGGAAGCGCAAGGAAGTAGACCAGTGATGAGATTTCATCTGGCTGGGCAAGTCTTCCTGCCGGAATTTCCTCTTCCAGCATTTTTAGTTCATCCTGGTCCAGATGGTTCAACATGGATGTTTGAACTGCACCGGGAGCTACAGCATTCACCGTTACGCCAGATGGAGCCAACTCTTTGGCAAGAGCTTTGGTGAATGCATTTACACCGCCTTTGGTTGTAGAATACAACACCTCACAAGAGGCACCCGACAGTCCCCAAATAGACGACACGTTAATAATTCGACCATATCTTTGGGAGATCATGTGAGGCATCATTTCCTGTGTACATAAGAACGTGCCTTTCAGATTGATCGCCATCACTTCATCCCAGATTTCTTCCGTAACATCGGACAGCATTCCATAATGAGATATCCCTGCATTATTCACCAGAATATCCGGCATCAGCCCATGGGATTCCAGCTTCTCACGCATACGTTCAATTTGCTCCCGACTGCGTAGATCAGCAGACACCGTCATGACTTTACCACTGCCTTGTTCCATGCACCTTCTCGCCGCTTCATTAGCTGCTTCATGCGATTTCATATAGTGAATCACTACATTCATACCCACCTTGGCAAAACGCTCTGCGATAGCTGCTCCAATGCCTCCGCTCGCGCCTGTTACAAGTACCGTCATTTCTCCAATTGGCTTCAATTGTCCTGTTCCCCTCTCCATATTAAGGACTCACGACAAGCGATATCGCCAGTTGATCCCAACGAATATGCTCTTTCAATCTGCGGTTTACCTCTTCCAGTGTAAGCGATTCATACAACGGGAGCATGTTGAAAAAATCACCACCACGGAATTGCTGACGCGTGAATTCATTTGCAATGTTTTCTGGTGAATTGAGCATACGCAAATATCCACCTATTTTCTTTTTGCGTGCGCGCTCAAAGTCGGTTGCATCAAATCCCTTTTCCACAATAGCATCGACTTCTTCACGGATACGCGCAAGCAGTTGATCCGGGTCTTTGGTATCCCCGCCAATAGCAGAAAAAGCATATTGCGGCGAACTGTTATATTCATGCCCAAAGCTGTCCGAAATCAGGTCTTCATCATATAACTTTTGAAATAGCGGGGTACTGGAACCAAATAACAGATCCATCATTAGTTTAGTTGTCATATCCCGGCGGAGCAGCTCTTCTCCAGTAAGTCCCACTTCGGTTTCCTTAAAACCAAACAAACATTTAGGCAGGGAAACGGCCAATTTGGATTCACGTCTGGCTTCACCCACTTGCTTAGGTTCCGGTTCAAAAATCCGCTCGATTTTACCTTGAGGTTTGTAATTTTTCTTCGCCTGGTTCGAACGAACCATATCGATCACTTCCTGCGGGTCTACTCCACCCACGACAAACAGAAGCATATTGCTTGGATGATAAAAAGAGTTGTAACATGTGTACAACGTTTCTTTGGTTATGGTACCAATGGATTCAACGGTTCCGGCGATATCAATATGCACAGGATGTTTCTGATACATTGCCTCGATCAGGCCAAAATAAACGCGCCAATCCGGATTATCGGCATACATATTAATTTCCTGTGCGATGATCCCTTTTTCCTTTTCCACATTCTGATCGGTGAAGTAAGGATTTTGCACAAAATCAACTAATGTTTGTATATTTTCATTGACATATTCCGTTGCCGAAAACAAATAAACCGTCTGATCGAAACTGGTAAAAGCATTGGCAGAAGCTCCATGAGAAGCAAATGTAGCAAAAATATCCCCTGTTGGTTCTTCAAACATTTTGTGTTCCAGAAAGTGAGCAATTCCGTCCGGGACCTTCACTTCCTCTTCTCCTTCGACCTTAAAATGATTGTCCACCGAACCGTATTTGGTTGCAAATGTGGCATATGTTTTCTGGAAACCCGGTTTAGGCAAAATATAAACATGCAGCCCGTTATCCATCACTTCGTAATACAGCGTTTCCTGCAAACGATCGTATGTTATGCTTTCCACCGACTATTCCCCCTTCTCATCACGCAAGAAATAAATCGTATCCAGACGGAATTTCTCTGCCGCCTCACGAACATTTTCTTTGCTGATTTGTTCTACCTGGGCCAGCAGTTCCTCGGCGGTCCGCTCTTTGCCGGATAACTGTCGATTGAAATCATAAGCAATCAGCTCAAATGCAGAATCCTGCATTTCCTTGAGCAAATTACGGATCATCGCCTTGGTCTGAGACATCTCCAGGTCAGTGATATTCCCGTTCTTCATTTCATCCAGCTGCTGCTTGATAATCATGACGGCTTTTTCGTAATTGGGGATTTCAATCCCGGATTGAATCGTTGCAATCCCCTTATGTCCGTCATAACGCGAAGAGGCATAGTACGCCAGACTTTCTTTTTCGCGAACATTAACAAACAGCTTGGAATGAGGATATCCTCCGAGAATGCCGTTATACATCAAAGCAGCTGCATACTGAGGGTCACTATAAGTGATAGACGTGCGAAGCCCCATATTGAGCTTACCCTGATTAACATTAAGCCGTTCTACAACGGTTTCCACTTCTTTATCTCCACGAATAGCTTCCTGTGTATGATAGTCGGAAGAAGTCGCTCGTTCTACATTGAAATAACGCTGAACCAGATTCTCTACCTCTTCCAGCGTGGTGTCGCCCACCACATACAAGTCCATGCTTGCCTGCTGTAACCATTCCTGATACGAAGCTGTCAATGTATCTGGATCAATGCCTGGCAAATCCTTGCGCTCACCAAGCGGGTGCAGACGATAAGGTTCATTTTTACACATTTCCTCAATACTACGTTCCGCAGCATAACGCATTTTGTCATTCACGATGGACTCAAGCATTTTGCGAACAGTCTCCCGCTCAGCTTGTACATAAGAGGTTCGGAAATGTCCATCCTCCTGTGCAGGGCGTGTGAGCACTTCACCCAGAAAAGCAAATGAACGATCCAACAGCTGCTCGTCTCCGCCAACAAAAGAATCATTAATAGTGTCCATACGGAACTGTACGATCTGGTAATCGCCACGTTTATAGACATCAAAGCCAAAACCCGCTCCATACAAATGTTCCAATTGTTCACGAAATTGCGTTGTTTCCGGATAGGATTCGGTACCGCGCCGAAGTACGAAAGGTGTTAAGGCTACTTTGGTAACCGTATCTTCCTGCAGGGGAACCCCTGCGTATAGCGAGATCGCAAATGTCTTAAAACGTTTCGTAGGAAGAACATGTATACGGAATTCTTTCCGGTTTCCTCGTTCAAATCCTGATGTATTCAAATGTCAAAACCCCTTTACGGCGTCATTTATCGTGCAATAAGTGAAGCTTAAACGTAACAACCATTTTAACCCATTCAAAAGGCAAGAAGCAACCGAAGTCACGCCTTCTGGTTGCTTCCAAAATCATCACATACAGAATATATGCTGCCCGATTGTTTTTACCTGAGGACGTGTCCAGATCCATTTGGATGTAGCTGTCTTCGGATTAAAATAATAGAGGCATCCACCGGATGGGTCCCAACCATTCATCGCCTGTTCAACTGCTTTTTTAGCTTGTGCATTCGGTTCCAGATAAATCTGGCCGTCTGCAACGGCAGTAAATGCACCCGGCTGGAAAATCACTCCTGACGGTGTGTTCGGGAAACTCGGCGATTTCACGCGATTCAGGATAACTGCCGCCACTGCCACTTGACCCTCAAATGGCTCTCCGCGAGATTCACCATACACCGCGTTAGCCATAATTTTGATTTCGTTCTCTGACAATCCCATGGAATTGGCAGAGCCCATATTGTCCTGCTCTTTATCAGCAGTATTGTTATTGTTGCCACTACCTCCTGAAGTTTGATCCTTGTGCAATGGTGTTTCTGTTGGCGACCATTGTTTTGAAGCATTGTAAAGTTTCAGCTTGGTTTTGGCTCCAACCACACCATCCGCCTTCATGCCGAATTCCGATTGAAACCATTTTACCGATTTCAATGTGGTGCTGCCGAAATTACTGTCAATTTTACCATTGTAAAATCCCAAATACTTCAGTCGGCCTTGAAGCTCGTATACATCCTGACCGTAACTTCCATATTTCACAGCATTGGTGCTAAAGGTGGGTAGGGACTTCTCTTCGACCTGCGGGATACTTGGGTTTGGACTATCGGTTGCTGTATTCCCAGGAAGCAAATAACGAATTCCCAATGCGGACATCAGCAAAATAGCAGTGAAAAGCCATATGTTCATTTTTCGCATCGACTGTGCTCTACCTTTCTCTTGTGGGATTAACAGAATCGCTAAGGTTATTATGACAAGCATACTTCGTTCCTATGCACCAAATCCTCCGATCATTGGACATCATGGCAAATCTTCAGTCAAATGGCATGCAAAAAGCCCTCAACCAGTAAGGTTAAGGGCTTGGATCGTATACACATGCTGTGTATTACGAGCTTATTTTATTCTGTTGATACTGTTCCAGTGAGATCAATACTTCCCTTGGTTTACTGCCCTCGTAAGGACCAATCACACCTCGGGCCTCCATGGAGTCAATCAAACGTGCTGCGCGGGTATAACCCACTCGCATTCGGCGTTGCAATAGAGAAACGGAAGCTTGCTTCGCCTCCAAAATAATCTGCACTGCTTGTTCATATAACTCATCCTGCACTTCATCTGCTGCCTGAACGGAATCATCCACCTCAGGAACAATGGATTCGTCATACTGCGCTTCACCTTGACCACGCACGTAATTCACGATATTTTCAACTTCCTCATCACTCATGAAAGCACCTTGTACACGAACCGGCTTCGAAGCTCCCATAGGCATGAACAGCATATCTCCTCGGCCCAGCAACTTCTCGGCCCCACCCATATCCAGAATGGTTCGAGAATCCACTTGAGAGGACACACCAAAGGCAATCCGGGACGGAATGTTGGCTTTAATTACACCAGTGATAACATCCACAGATGGACGCTGTGTGGCAATGATCAGATGGATACCCGCTGCACGCGCCATCTGAGCCAATCGAGCAATCGCGTCTTCCACGTCACCTGCGGCAACCATCATGAGGTCAGCCAGCTCGTCCACGATAACAACGATGTAAGGCAAAACCGCCGCTGGGTTGTCTTTCATCAGATTGTTATAACCTTCAACGTTACGTGTACCGGATTTGGAGAATAACTCATACCTTTTCTCCATCTCAACAACGATCTTTTTGAGAGCAAGTGAAGCCCTTTTAGGATCCGTTACGACCGGTGCCATCAGATGCGGAATACCATTATATACGTTCAGCTCGACCATTTTGGGATCGACCATCAAAAACTTCACTTCATCCGGCTTCGCTTTGTACAGGATGCTCGTAATAATACCATTGATACATACTGATTTACCTGAACCCGTCGCACCAGCCACCAGCAGATGGGGCATACGAGCCAAATTACCGATGATCGTCTGTCCAGAGATATCTCGTCCAAATGCAATGGTCACTTTGGATTCGGCTTCCTGGAATGTAGCTGTCTCCATGACCTCCCTCATCGTTACAACGGAAACCTCTCCATTAGGTACCTCAATACCGATAGCGGATTTGCCGGGAATTGGTGCTTCCATTCGGATATCCTTTGCCGCCAAGGCTAATGCAATATCGTCTGTCAGACTTACAATTCTGCTGACCTTCACACCAATATCCGGTTGGATCTCATACCGTGTAACAGCAGGTCCTCTGACTACTTCAAGTACTTTGGCACGAACACCGAAGCTTTCCAGCGTTGCTTCCAGCTTGCGTGCAGTCTGCATATAATCCTTCTGGTCGCCACCCTTGCCTCCATTGTTCGGCTTGGAAAGAAGTCTGAAAGACGGAAGTTTATAAGGTTTCGGAGGTAGTGGAGGCGGCTTAACAGGCTGCACTTCCTGCCCCTCCGTATCTGAAACAACCGAACCTTGAACCGCATTGCTCAACGTTGACCCAACGTCGGAACTACCCTCAACAGAATCCAACGTAGCTGTTCCGGCATCCGCCGCTTCAGGCCACTCATTGTTATCCACAAGTTCATCTGAGATCTTGATTGGAAGCTCTTCTCCCTGCATGTTATCCGTTAGATCATCCGGGAAAGGATACGCATCATCCAGATCATCCTCTTTACTCGCATCCTCTGATCTGACATGTTCAAAGAAGTCACGAATGATTGGAGCCGAATTAGGTCTTGATTGCGCAGGAACTGCTGCGGGAGCCATTATGTCGGATGCGATGATTGGCTCATCATGCCATGAATCTGCAGGCGTTTCCTGCTCGGCTCGGTAGACGACCTGTTCCGAATCTAAAGAATCATCCTCGTCCACTCCACGCTCAGTCTTCGTCCGTTCCCGATCAGAACCCCATTTTCCAAAGAGTTGGAAAAAAATCGGTGCTTTTCGTTTCGGTAGCTGCTGATTCTGCAGATCATCGTAATCGTCATCATCATCTTCGTCGTCTACTGGAACAGGTACCACTTTGCGAACATTCCCGTTTTTCTTGCCCGCAGAGCTTGAAGTAGCACGTGCTGCTGGTCTAGCCTCCAGCTTTTTGTACATCGCACTACCTGCATCCCATATCTTCGTTCTGAAAATGCGAATCAGATCGACATAAGAAAGATTGGTAACCAGCATGAAACTGATAACGAACATCACGATCATAATCAATCGGGCTCCCAAGCTGCCAAACAACCACAAGAACAAGGCAAACTGAGCCGCTCCTATATAACCGCCGCTAATGTCCTTATTGAGCATCGAATCCCGTTCGCCTGGCGCAGCAGGTGTGAGCAACTCGGTTTGCATATCATTATGTATCTGTGTAAGTACAGCACCTGGCTCAAGGGCTCCAACTGGTATAAGCTTCTGGTGCATGGCAGAGACGGTACTCATCAGGGTTAAAGCAAACACCAGCAATACAAGCCCTGTCTTGCGCGTTGTCCAGCCGCTCGGCCATTTCCGATGAATCATCACCATTAAGCCATAATAGATCCCTATAAGCGGAATCCCAAAATAGAACTTGCCAAGCATCAATCCAAACATCTTGGAAAGCGAGCGCCCCACGGTTGCTTCACCCGACAAAGCAATGACAGCAAGGGTTATAAGCACAATGCCGTAAATTTCATATTTTAAAACGCCGCTAAAAGCTGCGGCCTTTTTTTTCCTCTTTTTTCTTCTGGCCAAAATCAGGTCACCCCCAGAAGAATATTATACCATACAAATATAATCCGTACATATGTTCTTTTTCTGCTCAATTTGTCTTATTTGGTCGCGTTATGTTGGTCCCGGGTTACCCGAAAGCGGAACGATAGATCCGGGCATATTAGCGGGATTCAGATAAGCTTCCAAGGGGCATTCAAGTAAACGTACAATGACAGCCTCATTTTCATTAACAGGTCTGACCTGCATCAATAATCCGTTCATCTTGATCTCACGGGTATCTTCTCCTTCATTCCACATCCCCGACCACAGCAATTCAGGTGGCATCACTGTGTAAAGTGTCATTGGGTATAGCCTCCAGCCTGCAGCGTCTGTCTTTTGTCTCCTATGAGCTGATTCAACTGAGCGATGGCTTGGCCGATCCCGCCTACGGCATCCATCAATCCATATTTAACCGCATCAGCGCTACCCACAGCTGTTCCGATATCGCGGTTGAGTTCACCTGTCTTAAACATCAGTTCTTTGAACATTTCTTCAGAGATATTGGAGTGTGACGTAACAAATCTTACGACACGTTCCTGCATCTTCTCCATGTACTCAAACGTCTGAGGCACTCCTATCACAAGTCCGTTCATACGGATCGGATGAATGGTCATTGTTGCACTACCCGCGATAAGGGAATAGGTTGAGGCAACCGCGATCGGAACCCCGATGCTGTGCCCTCCTCCAATGACGACAGTAACCGTAGGTTTGCTAAGTGAAGCAATCATTTCGGCAATAGCGAGGCCCGCCTCCACATCGCCTCCTACCGTATTTAAAATGATCAAGATACCTTCGATTCGCTGATTCTGCTCTGCAGCAACCAGCTGAGGAATGAGATGTTCATACTTTGTTGTTTTGTTTTGCGGAGGTAAAATTAAATGCCCTTCCACCTGACCGATAATGGTCATACAGAAAATGTTCGATTCAGCTGCAGGTGACTGCGTCTGCCCAAACTGCTGAATAGACTCCGTTACAGGTGACATCGCCTTCTCCTCTTGTGCAGGCACTTCCGGTATCTCGGTACCCGGTTGTTCCGATTTCGGTGTTTGCTTGTTTTTCATGTATTCGCTCATTCGATTACTCCCCTTCTCCAGAAACATGTAATGTATTTCCTTAGTATGGGGAATGTTCCAGCTGACTTATACCCGATCACTCATCAATTTCTCCATAATCTGGTGCAGGGCCAGAAAACAACAAAAAAAGCCCCTTCTCTACGAGGAACCGTCCAATATTTCTCGTAGAGATGGGGCGACTGTGTGCCTGAATTTATGTTTTTGTTTGATTTATTTTAAACTTCCATAATGATTGGCAAAATCATCGGTCTACGACGAGTTTGCTCATACAAGAAGCGTCCGAGTGCATCTTTAACATTCGTTTTGAGTGAAGCCCATTCGTTAACGTTCTCACTCATCAACTTTTGCAGTGTGCTGCTGACGATGCGATTGGCTTCATCAAGCAGTCCTTCCGATTCGCGTACATAGACAAATCCACGGGAGATGATGTCCGGACCGGAAACAATTTTGCCATCCTGTTTGCTCAGTGTTACCACGACAACCAGAATGCCATCCTGTGACAGCAATTTACGGTCACGCAATACGATGTTACCTACATCGCCTACACCCAAGCCGTCGATCAACACGTTACCTGCAGTAACTTTACCTGCCTTGCGTGCTGCTCCGCCTTGAATTTCAACCACTTCACCGATATCCGTAATGAAGATGTTGTCTGGATCAATACCTACAGATTCAGCCAGTACTGCGTGGCGGCGCTGCATGCGGAATTCACCGTGAATCGGCAAGAAATATTTCGGTTTCATCAGGTTAAGCATCAGTTTCAGCTCTTCCTGGCTACCGTGACCGGATACGTGGACGCCACTGTTTGCACCGCTGTAATGCACGTTGGCACCCAGACGGAACAGTTCGTCAATCGTACGGCCTACATATTTCTCATTACCTGGAACTGGAGTTGCAGCAATAATTACTGTATCACCAGGCAAAATATCTACTTTACGATGAGTAGAACGAGCCATACGTGTCAATGCTGACATCGGCTCGCCTTGGCTACCTGTGCAGAGAATTACTACACGGTCAGCAGCCATTTTGCCTACTTCTTCCGGCTCAATGATCATGCCATCTGGAATCTCAAGGTAACCCAGTTCAGAAGCAATACCCACCACATTTACCATACTGCGTCCAATAACTGCGACTTTACGTCCAGTTACTTCAGCTGCATTGATAACCTGTTGAATCCGGTGTACGTTGGAAGCAAATGTTGCTACAACGACACGTTGGCTTGCTTTGCGGAAGATATCTTCCAGAACGATACCCACATTTTTCTCCGAAGGTGTAAATCCAGGTTTCTCTGCGTTGGTACTATCGGACAAGAGGGCAAGTACACCATTGGTTCCGATCTGTGCCATACGCTGGAGATCTGCATATTGACCATTGACTGGAGTGTGATCAAATTTGAAGTCACCTGTATGAACAACAGCGCCTTCCGGTGTTTCGACACATACGCCGACGGAATCCGGAATACTATGGTTAGTAGCGAAGAACGTTGCTTTCAATACAGAGCCGAGTTGAATCTCGGAATCCGCATCAATCAGAATGCGTTTTGTTTCACCCAGCAAATTGGCTTCTTTCAGCTTGTTCTCAACAAGTCCGAGAGTAAGCTTTGTTCCGTATACAGGAACATTCAAGTGTTTCAGAACATATGGCAGACCACCAATATGATCTTCATGTCCGTGAGTCAAAATAATCCCTCTTACTTTGTCACGGTTTTCAGTTAGATATGAGATGTCAGGAATGACAATGTCGATTCCAAGCATATCTTCTTCCGGGAATTTAAGACCAGCATCTACGACTACAATGTCGTTAGCGTATTGGATGACGTACATATTTTTACCAATCTCGCCTACGCCGCCCAAAGCAAAAATCATCAGTTTATCGTTGTTATTTTTCTTAGACAAATGAATCTAAACCTCCTATGGTAGTTGGACGTCGTACCTTATTATTTTATTGTAAGTTAAGAAAAGCAGTCCATCACACCCATTCCCGTAAATAGGGATGAATGCAAAAGAGCACCTTTATTCACGATATTTGGAAGAAGTTCTTCGAAGTTATTCCCCTTCACCAACAAGATGGATTTTGAAATGATCCTTCTTAGCCGTTCCTTCCTTTTTCACCACAAAGCTACACCAAGAAACGATGTCGCTTTCAATTTCAAAAAAATACCGCACCCAGTCACTTGACATCATTATACATGATTAAAAACAAAAAAAACAAGTCACTCTCTCGTTAACCTCTAGGTTTGTCTTCAGTTGTGAAAAGAAACCTAACAATCATCGTCAAAAAAAGAACCGCCTCCTCATAATTGAGGAACGGTTCTTCTGCAATTTTTATAGGTTATAAAAGTTAAAAAATCCGTTTAATAACGTATTATTGCTAATTAAACAAGCCACGAATAAAGCCTTGCTCATCCTCTGTTGCGGCTATAAGCGGAAGGCGTACAGATCCTACGTTCAGACCTCGCAATGTCAGAGCGTATTTCACCGCTACAGGGTTCGGTAAAGGCTGCGGGCACTCGAATAGACCTTTGAATACCGGAAACAGCTTCTGATGTATCTGAGCTGCCTGTACAGGGGCGCCACCGAAGTAGGAATCAACCATTTGTTTCATCTCAGCGCCTACCACATGGCTGGCAACACTTACGATCCCGTAAGCACCTACAGCAATGGCCGGCAAGCCAGAAGCATCGTCACCGGAATACACCCTGAAATGCTCGGGTGCACCCGCAGCAATCTGCGTGACTTGCTCCAACGATACACATTCCTTCGTAGCTACTATGTTAGGAATCTGTGCCAAACGAAGCGTTGTCGCAGCCGAAAGGCTGGCTGCTGTACGTCCAGGAACGTTATACAACATAATCGGCAGTTTCGTCGCGTTCGCGATCGCTTCAAAGTGTCTGAACATTCCCTCTTGACTTGGTTTGTTGTAATAAGGAACAACCAGCAAAACACCATCTACCCCAACACGTTCAGCGTCCTGAGTCAGATGGATTGAATGAGCGGTGTTATTGCTACCCGTTCCAGCAATGATTTTGCACCGTCCAGCCGCATGTTTTACCGCGAATTCGAATAGTTCTACTTTTTCTTTGTCGCTAAGCGTGGGAGATTCTCCAGTTGTTCCTGAAATAACGAGCGTCTCTGACTTTTGATCATCAATCAAATAGTCAATCAGACGTGCAGTTTCCTCCCAATGGATCTCCCCTTGTTCATTGAACGGAGTGACCATTGCTGTAATCAATCTTCCAAAGTCCAATTCGATTCCTCCTTCAAAACAGGTCCGGCTCCGCTGACTTCAAAGTACTACAAGTGAAGTTCGAATGAGGCGTGAAGTGCCCTCAGAGCTTGAACCATATCTTCTTTTTTCACAAGTACCCAAATCGTTGTATTGGAATCTGCAGATTGCAGGATCTGGATGTCCGCAAGTGTCAAGGATTCCACGATCCGCGCCATAATGCCTGGCACTCCGTTGATACCTCCGCCGATGACGGAAACTTTGGCACATCCGGAGAGACTTTGCGGTTTAAGACCAATTTCCTGCAGTACCTGTATGGCTTTCTCGGAATCACTATCGAAAACGGTATAGACAACCCCCAGAGGGGTAACATTAATAAAATCTACGCTGATCGAATTTTCAGCCATCGTTTTGAACACTTTCAGCTGCAAACGATCTGCACCGCCCGGTACTTCCACGGTTATTTGCGTAACATTACTTACATAGGCAATCCCTGTTACATATCGGTCAACAATGCCTGTCTGCACATCCTGGAATCCTTCTGGATGTGTTACCAGCGTCCCTTCACTATCTGCAAAGGTAGACCGTACACGCACTGGAATCTGGGATTGCATCGCAATCTCGACTGCACGTGGATGAATTACCTTAGCTCCTTGATGGGCCATATTACATATCTCGGCATAACTTACAACAGTCAACGGACGAGCGTCCTCCACGATACGTGGATCTGCTGTCAGTATCCCATTTACATCCGTATATATATCCACCATCTCTGCATGTAATGCTGCACCAAGTGCTGTGGCTGACGTATCACTTCCTCCACGACCCAGGGTAGTAAAGTCACCATTCTCGGTCTGCCCCTGGAACCCTGTAACAATGACAACACGCCCAATCTGTAGCTGCTCCAGCACACGAACAGGACGGACATCCAAAATTCGGGCATTCCCGAAATTGTCGTCCGTCACAAAACCTGCTTGTGCACCGGTCAGCACTGTAGTTGGAATGCCTTCATGTTCGAGCAGACTACTCAAAGTCGTCGCAGATATAATTTCACCACAGCACAGCAGTAAATCCTTTTCGCGTGCGGAGAGTGCATTTCCGTTCTGTGCAGCCCAGTCCAGTAACGTATCCGTAGCGTAAGGCTCACCACGACGACCCATTGCTGATACAACAATGACCAGACTCAATCCTGCTTCAAGTTCACGTTTAACATGACGGAGCACATGCTCTCTCGCCTGAACGGTAGAGAGAGACGTACCTCCGAATTTCTGTACCATGATGCGCATCTTTATTCCTCCATTTGTGTACGCAAGAAGACTGGACACGGGTCAAATCAACAAATGGATCACCCTAGGGAGCGTTCCGATGCGATAATTTCAGCATTTTATACGGCAATTCATGCCGCTCCTCATCAAAGATTATTTTACCAATCCAGGATGAAGGCCGCGGTTGTTATCGAGATCATGACGCACACGTTCCCCGTGCACTGATCCCGCTTGCCTGACTAATCATTGCAAGCAGGAATTCCCTTTTTATGAAAGGAACGTGGACACAGGTAGCTGTTTATCCCAGCATAACGTCCCTCATGATTTTCTTTGTCTTTCGAACCATCATCACTTCTTCAAGCGAATAACCGTTATCCCCGAAACTAAGTCTGTTCAGAACCCTGCCTATTAACAAACTGATGTTACGGCGGACCCAAGAACTATCAAGCCTGTGCAGCGCGCTGCACAATCATTGGCTGCAACTGTTTGCCTTCAAGCGCACTCCAGCATGCCTCCGGTATCAGCTCCATTTTGGCCACTAGCGAGTTCGGTTTTTTTACCGGATCATCCTGCCCAAATGGCACAAAATACAAATATTTGGCCACGAGCAGTTTGGCGATGTTCGCAGCATTCAACCCAAGTCCATCATTGGTTGAAATGGCGAGTACCAGCGGACGCTGATTTCTCATCTGCGCTTTGGCTGCCATTAAAACCGGACTGTCCGTCATCGCGTTAGCCAGCTTGCTCGTCGTGTTGCCTGTGCATGGAGCAATTACGAGCACATCGAGCAGCTTGGAAGGGCCTAACGGCTCTGCCTCAACAATTGTAGAAATGATATCATTCCCCGTTATATCTTTCAACTGTTTTTGCCAATTTTGCGCGGTCCCAAAGCGTGTATCCGTAGTCAGAACCGAATTGGAAATAATCGGGACAACATTGGCACCTTCGGCCACAAAGCGGCTAATCACCGGCATAACCTCTTCAAACGTACAATGAGAACCTGTAATTGCGTAACCTACCGTTTTTCCCTGCCAGTTCATTGTTCAACCTCCCGTGCGTTTTGTTCTTCCAAAAGCAAACGGATTAACACGTTGGCAATAATGCCGCCAGCCGTTTTGGGAGCAACAATGCCGGGGAGGCCAGGCGCAAGTAGCGCTTTGATACCACGTTTTTCGGCATACCTGAAATCACAGCCGCCAGGAGCGGATGCGAGGTCGATAATGACTGCTTTTTGCGGCATTTTGGACAGGATTTGTGCTGTGATTATCATAGTCGGTATCGTATTAAAAAGCAAGTCAACTTCCCCGGTCTGAGCGGCCAAATCCGTTGTCATGAAAGGCTTCCATCCCATTATGGATGCTCGAGCAGCATCCTCTTCGCGCCTGATTCCCACCCGTACATTTGCCCCAAGTCCCTGGAGCGTTTTGGCCATTGTGAAACCTGTTCGACCCAAGCCAAGTACAATGCATTCCGAGCCGTGGATCGTGAAGTCCGTCTCCCGAATCGCCATGGCAATGGCACCTTCAGCTGTCGGAATGGAGTTGTAGAGCGCGATGTCATCACGATCGAGTACTTCAACAAGCCGTAGACCATTTTCCCGGCACAAATCACGTAAAAAAGGCTTCGCCATACCCGTGAACACAATACAATGCTCCGGCAATGCCGCAACATGTTCCTTTTTCAGAAAAATCGGTGTATCACTGAACGAAGTGCTCACTTTCCCCTGATCATCACACCCGACCACAGGAAGCACCAGCACATCTGCCGAAGCGAGTACATCGTCTTCCAATTCCTGGTGTTCGATACCAGGAATGGAGCACTCCAGCTTGTCGAAACCCACCACACTTACCGTAGCATCCAGCTCTGCGCATTTTTGAATGACTTCAAGCTGCCGCGCATCTCCGCCCAAGACTATAATCCGGACACCGGTCAGCATCGGGACGTCACTCCTTTCACCACATGTATGCCTTATCGTATGCAGTGGCCCACAGGGGGGTGAAACATTAAAATCGAAGCATGCAAAGAAAAGATTGTCCCTATCGTTCAAAAAAAAGAAAAAAGAGCCGCCCCCTCGGGGACGACTCTTGGAGAACATGCTCAGTAAGTAAATCAAACCGTGAAGCTCTAATTACAGAAGAGACTCCTTTTACAGCTTGGTTGAGGAGCATTTATTTTCCGGTATGACCGAATCCGCCTTCTCCACGTACAGTTTCCGACAGTTCAGCTACCTCGGTTAATTCAACTGCTGGAACGGTTTGAAAGACAATTTGGGCAATCCGCTCCCCACGTACAATGGTAAATGGCTCCTGACCCAGATTAATCAAAAGAACCTTAACCTCACCGCGATAATCGGCATCAATGGTTCCCGGTGTGTTCAGACAAGTAATTCCGTGTTTGAAAGCCAGACCGCTGCGAGGACGAACTTGTGCCTCCAATCCAGCTGGCATAGCCATCGCGAGTCCCGTAGGAATCAACGTACGTTGTCCCGGCTGCAATACAACCTCTTCCTGTAATGCTGCAACTACATCAAAGCCGGAGGCCAACTCTGACATTTTTTGAGGCAACTTAATATCTTCATTGCCCGGTAACTTTTGAATTTGAACGTAATGCAACAAAATCATCCCTTCTTAATCCAGCGATCGTACGATCCGAAGTACCGACCATAGCGAGCGCAAATGGCTCCGCAAACATCAGGTCCAGCACAGCATCAACATCGTCCATCGTTACTTCTTCTATTTTGGTAATCATTTCGTCCAGCGTGTGGTGTCTACCCAGCATCAGCTCGTTTTTGCCCAGTCGGTTCATCCGGCTGCCCGTGCTTTCCAAACTGAGGATCAGACTTCCTTTCAGCTGTTCTTTTCCTTTGCGCAGCTCATCTTCGGACAATCCATTTACAGCCAGATCGTGCAGGACCTCTTTGGTCAGATCCAGAACTTCTTTCGTCTGCTTCGGCGCTGTACCTGCATAGATGGTGAAGAGTCCACTATCCGCATGGGAACTATGATAAGAATAAACGGAATAAGCAAGGCCGCGTTTCTCCCGAATTTCCTGGAACAGTCTAGAGCTCATGCCTCCACCAATCGCATTATTCAACACGACCATGGCGAACTGAAGCGGATCTCCGATCTTGCATCCCGGGAACGAGATACAGATATGATTCTGTTCCGTTTTCTTTTTGTGAAAGAGTTGTCCGCTCTGGAATGCAGGCAGCGTGACTTGTTCAGCTACACCGTTGACATCAAAAGCACCAAAATGCTTTTCCATCAAATCAATCACACTGTCATCAATGTTACCTGCAATACTAATAACGGTATTCTCAATCGTGTAGTGCTCCTTCATATATGCACGCAAATGGCTGGAGTCCATCGCCTTGAGGCGCTCTTCTGTACCCAAAATCGGATAAGCGAGGGGATGCTCACCATAGGCTGCCAAAGCCATAAGATCATGGACCATGTCATCCGGCGTATCCTCATACATCGATATTTCTTCCAGAATAACGTTTTTCTCCTTGAGCAGTTCACCATCATCCATTTTAGAGCGGAAGAACATATCGGACAACACATCAACAGCTATTGGCAGATGTTCATCCAATACTTTGGCGTAATAACAAGTGTATTCTTTTGAAGTGAACGCATTCACGTTACCACCAATGGCATCAAATTGCTCTGCAATCGCTTTGGCATCATAACGATCCGTTCCTTTGAACAGCATGTGCTCAATAAAATGGGACACTCCGTTGCTTGCAGGCTGCTCATTGCGAGAACCTGTCTTGACCCATATTCCAAATGACACGGAACGACAGGTCGGAATTTGTTCCATGACAACTCTGAGGCCATTGCCCAGCTGAATTTTTTTCACGGTTGGCCCTCCTACATCTCTATAATTGCCTGGATTTCAACGCAAAATTGAAATCGACATTTGGTTCCAACTGTTTGATAGTAACAAAAAAACATCATTCACTCAACCGCTGATCCCTTCACGCGCTCGGATGACAACGTTTCGCTAACGGTTCCAAGCGTCAAACCCTTGGCCCGTATGGAATCAATCATTCCTTTTAAAGCTCCTGAAGAAGCAGCTGTAGGGTGCATCAGAATTAATGTGCCGGCTTCTACTTTACTGGAGATCTTGGCTACAACAGATTCAGAAGTTGGTTTACGCCAATCCACCGTATCCAGTGTCCAAAGTACCGTTTGAAGTCCCATGCCGGAAGCAATGTCGACCGTCTGTTGATTAAAATCACCGGAAGGTGGAGCAAACCAATGGTTCTCCACACCCAATTTTTCTTTGAGCAGGTCCTGTGTTTTACTGATTTCCAGCTTCGCCCGCTCCGTACTCAACCGACTCATATTCGGATGTGAGTATGCATGGTTTGATAACTCATGTCCACGCTTTTGAATTTCTTTAGCCAGTTCCTCATTTTTGCTCAACCAGCTTCCATCCAGAAAAAAAGTAGCTTTGACTTTTTCGGCATCAAGCGTATCTAGCATCGGAATAATGAATTCATTGCCCCACGCAACATTAATCATGAAAGACACCATTGGTTTTTCGGCATTCCCACGGTAAATCGGGTGTGCACCCAAATCTTTAAGCTGGATTTCAGGTACAGTCTGCCGATAGACATACGCTATCTTGGTGTTCAGCGTGCCACCGAGTGCTTTGCGATACGTGGCTTCCACATCAATCTCTAGTCCGTTATACCCGGGTATTGCTTTCCAGACCCGATCCACTCTGGCATTTACCGGAGCGATTTTCGTTTCGGCCGCTTTATCCCGGATCGCCGATAACAGCTGCTCTTCTCCGGTTGCCTCTTTGAACATATCAAATGCATTTTGCGTGCCTGGCCCATCACGGATTTCCGTAATGTATGTACGTACACTGCCCACTTGTCCGACCAGTATGACAGCTGCCATACCTACCAGAACAGCCGCCAGCTTTTTGGATTGGTTTCCCACAGCTCCATCCTCCCGCCGTCTTTGTCCCCATCATATGAGGACAAGTGCAAGAATATGAATAAAACAAGCTGTTCATGTAAAGTATCTTCAAAGCTGGATTCAGAGGCCTTATGGGTAAACAATGTATTTCATATAGGTATTTAAACGTTAAAAAAAGAGCCAGAAATTCACATTCTGTCTCTTCATTCAATCTATCTTTTCAAAAAACGATGGCACGTAGCCTATGATTGAGCTGGAGCTTCAGCAGTCAATACGGCT
Organism: Paenibacillus sp. BIC5C1; assembly: GCF_032399705.1. Lineage (NCBI taxonomy): Bacteria > Bacillati > Bacillota > Bacilli > Caryophanales > Paenibacillaceae > Paenibacillus > Paenibacillus sp. BIC5C1. The sequence continues at coordinate 2,527,490 of NZ_CP135922.1, read as the reverse complement.
TTGCGGGACAAGTTGATACGGCCTTGTGGGTCAATTTCCGTTACTTTTACTGTAATGGAATCACCAATGGCAACAACATCTTCCACTTTAGCAACACGCTCTGTGGACAATTGTGAGATGTGGACCAGACCTTCTTTGTTCGGCAGCACTTCAACGAATGCACCAAACTTTTCAACACGTTTTACTTTACCTACATAAATTTCGCCGACCAGTACTTCACGTACAATGCCTTCGATGATCGATTTGGCTTTATCATTCATCTCTTGGTTAGAAGAGGCAATAAAGACACGTCCATCCTGTTCAATATCAATTTTAACACCGGTTTCCTCGATGATTTTATTGATAATTTTACCACCTGCACCGATAACATCACGGATTTTGTCCGGATTGATATGCATGGTTGTAATTTTAGGGGCATATTGTGACAACTGCTCACGTGGCGTTTTCATCACTTCGGTCATTTTGCTCAAGATGTGCATACGACCTTCTTTGGCTTGAGCCAATGCTTCGGACAAAATTTGACGATCAATACCATCAATTTTGATATCCATCTGAATTGCTGTTACACCATCAGGTGTTCCTGCTACTTTGAAGTCCATGTCACCGAGGTGATCTTCCATACCTTGAATATCACTAAGGATGGATACGTGATCTCCGTCTTTAATCAGACCCATAGCTACACCCGCAACTGGAGCTTTGATTGGTACACCTGCATCCATCATAGCCAATGTGCTGGCACAGATACTTGCCTGGGAAGTTGAACCGTTGGATTCCAATACTTCGGATACGAGACGAATCGTGTATGGGAAGTCCGTTTCGGAAGGAATTACTTTGGAAAGAGCACGCTCACCCAGAGCACCATGTCCGATTTCGCGACGGCCCGGAGCACGCAATGGACGAGCTTCACCTACGCTGAACGGCGGGAAGTTGTAGTGATGCATGAAACGTTTCGTTTCTTCAAGACTGATTCCGTCCAAAATCTGAACATCACCCAGTGCACCAAGTGTACAAATGCTGAGCGCTTGCGTTTGACCACGAGTGAACAGACCTGAACCGTGAGTACGTGGCAGCAGGGAAGTATCACATTCAATTGGACGAATCTCAGCAAGTCCACGTCCATCCGGACGAACTTTATCATGTGTAATCAGGCGGCGCACTTCTTCTTTGACGATATCGTGCAGCACTTCTTTCACATCTTTAAGCAGTTCAGGAGACTCAATATACTTCTCTTCGAAGTGAGCAACAGTTTCGTCATTCACGACATCGATTGCATCCTGACGCGCATGTTTCTCAGCAATTTTAACAGCCTCAACCAGACGCGCACTGGCAAACTCACGTACACTGCTGTTAACTTCAGCATTAACGGCATGCAATTTCACAGCCATTTTTTCTTTACCAGCTACTTGTACGAGTTGTTCGATGACTGCAACAATGTTCTTGATCTCGTCATGTCCGAACATGATTGCTTCCAACATTACTTCTTCCGGAACTTCGTTCGCTTCCGCTTCAACCATCATGATGGCATCTTTGGTTCCTGCAACAACGAGTTCAATCTCACTTACCTCTAGCTGTGCAATCGTTGGGTTGATGATGAATTCACCATTAATACGTCCAACTTTTACGCCACCAATTGGTCCGCTAAATGGAACATCCGAAATGCTCAGTGCAGCCGAAGTACCGATCATGGCAGCAATTTGCGGTTCGCAGTCCTGGTCCACACTCATAACGATATTCAGAACTTGTACATCATTCCGGAAACCTTCCGGGAACAAAGGACGAATCGGACGGTCTGTCAAACGGCTCGAAAGAATTGCTTTCTCACTTGGTCTGCCTTCACGTTTAATAAATCCACCTGGGATTTTACCTACGGCATACAATCTTTCTTCATAGTTTACCGTCAATGGGAAAAAATCCAGATCTTTAGGCTCACTTGATGCTGTCACGGTACACAATACAACGGTATCCCCGTACGTTACCTTAACGGCAGCATTAGCCTGCTTGGCCAAACGCCCTGTTTCAAGCGTAAGCGTTCTTCCACCAAGCTGCATTTCAACACGCTGTTCCATGAAATCCCTCCTTTTATTCGTTCCTAACACAATGGATTCTGCATTTTCACAGTATTTCCTGCTTGTCCTGCATTCATTAACTCCACAGCAACATGCTCACTTGCAAAACAAAAGCTCCTTGCGGAGCCATTCAGCTACAAATATATGGCAACATGTTCATCTACAAAACAACCCGGCTGTAAGCTCCGCTTGTCCTTTTAGACAAAGGAATGACGGATAACAGCCAGGTTGATTTTGAAAACATGTACGATAATTAACGACGCAATCCGAGTTTTTCGATCAGTGCGCTGTAACGTTTAACATCTTTGTTTTTCACGTAAGCCAAAAGCTTACGACGTTGACCTACCATTTTCAAAAGTCCACGACGTGAGTGGTGGTCTTTCTTGTGCGTACGCAAGTGGTCTGTCAAACTTCTGATGTTTTCCGTAAGGATAGCAACTTGCACCTCAGGTGATCCAGTATCGGACTCATGAGTTTTGTGCTCGTCGATCAGTTGTTGTTTACGTTCTTGAGTCAATGCCATCCTATTCACCTCCTTCATTATAATCGCCATTAGCCTCGTCACCGCCGGTGAGAGCAAGTAACCAAGCCAAGGTTATGTGTTGTCTCAAATGACAACGTAGTACATTATATCATAGTTGCCCAGACAAAGTAAATGTAAACATGTATTTTGTCCTGAACCTTAGGATAACAGGCGGGCGGCGGTTAATGCATCTTCACGAATCTGACTGATCAAGGCATCAATCGAGTCAAATTTCCGCTCTGCACGAATGTAGTGAACGAGATCAACCTTTAATTCCTGGTCATATATCTGCCCATCAAAATCAAGCAAGTGCACCTCAAACGTAGGTTTCATCCCGTTTTCGTGAAAGGTAGGTTTCACACCAAGGTTCATGACGCCGCGCAGTTCCTGCTCCCCATACTGCACACGAACAGCGTATACGCCTTTCGCCGGCGTAACATAATGATCCGTAAGTTCAAGGTTAGCGGTAGGAAAACCAATTGTCCGCCCACGTTTCTCTCCATGAATTACAATTCCCCTGATGCTATATGGTCGTCCGAGCCATTGGCTGGCTTCGTCCATTTCTCCACGTTTCAACAGGACACGAATGAGAGAACTGCTTACCTTCTCACCATTTAACAGGAATGGAGGTACAGTTTCCACCGTCATTTCGCCTTCTCCCAATGTGCGAAGAAGCTGCTCATCCCCTGCTCCCTTGTGACCGAAGCGGAAGTCAAAACCAACTACCGCTGTTCGAGTCTGAAGCGGAATCAGCAGATCATGTGCAAATTGCTGCGGCGTCAATCTGGAGAACTCCTCATTGAATTCGACCACATAGAGTACATCTACACCCATCCCTGCCAGGATGTCTTCTTTATCTCTCAAGGGAGTTAGATAACCCTCGTAATCCCCTTTGCGCATAACTTCCTTCGGATGAGGATGAAAGGTCATCACCGCTGCCTGCATGCCCGTTTCGCGTGCAATGCGGACAGCTGACAAAATGACACTTGCATGTCCGAGATGCAGCCCGTCAAATTGACCGATCGCAAGCACTTGGGGATGTGTGCCCTGAACAGCCGATTGTAACGTCTGCGGATAGGTTAGCATTACGGTTTTCACAATCATTCACCTGCATTTCACTAGATAGGCCAGGCTTGAGTACCACCACTCAAACCAGGAACCTCTTTATTCCGGTAAAAAGACTTTAACAGCTCTCACCGTTGCTTTCAACTCATCCCGCTCAAATATCCCCAGAAACGTCCCATCCTGATCATATAACCGCAGTAGACCAGGTTGCTCTGCAGGCGGTTCGAGCAAACGCGCCGATAATTTCTGGCCCTGAAGGGCCCCCTTGGCCTGATCCGCACCCACCGTATGTGCCGGAATGGAAGAGATGGCTTCATCAACCGGAATCAACACCTCGGCTAACGTTCCATCGATCATACGTTGTTCCACTTCTTCAAAATGAAGGCAATGATCAGCGGAAATCCCAGCCGATATCGTGCGCTCCAGGTGTAGCATGGTGGACGGATATCCCAATTTTTTACCGATATCCACGCATAACGTTCGAATATATGTCCCTTTGGAACATAAAGCGCGGAACGATATATCCGTTGTCTCGCCTTGATTCTCAATTCCTGTCAATTCCAGCTCATAGATCGTAACTTCACGACTCTTACGCTCTACCGTTTTGCCTTCACGAGCAAGTTCGTAGAGACGTTTCCCGTCCACTTTGACCGCAGAATACATAGGAGGAACCTGTGAGATGGTGCCTACGAATTGCTCCAGCACCTGCTGAACCTGCTCCTGTGTCACCTCAACAGCCGTCTCCGACCGCTCAATGACTTCACCTGTCATATCCTCCGTGTCAGTAGACAGACCCAGTCGAAGCGTTGCCAGGTATTCCTTGGGAAGCTCCTGCATGTACTCCACCACACGGGTTGCCCGTCCAAGACAGAGCGGAAGTACACCAGTAACTTGCGGGTCCAATGTACCTGTATGACCAATACGTTTCATTTTGAGAATGCGACGCATTTTGGCCACAACATCATGAGAAGTAAAACCCGCTGGTTTGTACACCGGAAGTATACCTTCGAATGGTTTTACCATTGAGTATTCACCTGCTTTAGCACTAGCGCGACGATATCTTCCAACTTTCCTTCTACGCGACATCCAGCTGCGAGTACATGTCCGCCTCCACCAAAGTTCTGTGCAAGAGCGGCAACATCAACTTTGCCAGCTGACCGGAGAGACACTTTCACCGCATTTTCATTGATTACTTTAAAAAAGATGCCCACTTCCACACCTTGAATGTTACGGGGGTAATTGACTACCCCTTCAAGATCTTCATTAGCCGCACCACAAGCAATCATGTCTTCGGGTGTAATGACCACCCAGGCAATCTTGCCATCGTCAGTCATTTGCAGGCTTGAGAGTGCCTGATTCAATATACGGACTTGTGGGAGCGTAACCTGCTCAAGCAGAATTTGTGCAAGATAAGGTCCATCCACACCATGTTCAAGCAATTTGGATGCAGTGGTCATCACATTAGGACTCGTATTCGCATAGCGGAATCCACCTGTATCTGTTAGCAATCCTGTATAGACTGCTGTAGCCACATCTTTATCCCACTTCACTGGGAAAAGATTGAGGAAATCAAACAGAATTTCAGCCGTGGCTGCTGCGTCTGGCTTAATGATATTTACTGTTCCATACCCATCATTGGTCGGATGATGATCAATATTTAAAATGACAGCATCTTCTTCGAAATAATGACGAGTCAAGCCTACTCTGGAAAAGTCTGCACAATCCACACAGATAATCGCTTTATATTTCCGCACCGGTGGTTGTTCGGTCATGTTCACGATCTTGCCAGCTTCCCACAAAAAATTCATGCGTTGTGGAATTTCACCTTCATTAATCATCGTGAATGTCTTGCCCAGACATGACAGCAGCCAGCCCACCGTTACCGTAGAGCTGACTGCGTCACCGTCCGGCTGTACATGCGACACGACCAGGTAATCATCATGCTCCAGCAGAAATTGCTTTCCGTCCTGAAGCGCCTGTTCATAAGTGTGCATTGCCGTCTCCTTTATTCTGTTACTCGGATTCGTTCTTGTCGGTACCGATATCACCAAGCAGCTTCTCAATTCGGCTGCCATATGCAATAGATTCGTCAATCTTGAATATCAACTCGGGAACATGTCGAAAACGGATACGCTTGCCCAGTTCTGAACGCAAAAATCCATTTGCTTTTGCCAGCGCTTTAAGCGAGTTATCCTTTTGTTCCTGTTCACCGAAGACACTCAGATAAACTTTGGCTTGCGACAAGTCGCCTGTAACTTCGACTCCCGTTACGGTAATAAAGCCGATACGAGGATCTTTCAGTTCAGACTGGATGAGCAGACTTAATTCTTTCTTGATCTGCTCGCCCACTCTACCTGTACGAATCTTAGCCATTGTTGTTCACCTCATGCTTCCTTGCTTATCGTTGTACTGTCTCCATAATGAAGGCTTCGATAACGTCGCCTTCTTTGAGATCATTGTATTTATCCAGCGTGATACCGCACTCGTAACCTTGGGCTACTTCTTTGGCATCATCTTTGTAACGTTTGAGGGAATCCAGCTTGCCTTCGTAAAGGACGATGCCATCACGAATCAAGCGTGCTTCCGCGGAACGCGTAATTTTACCCGAGGTAACCATACATCCAGCAATGGTGCCGACTTTACTGATGGAGAACGTGCTCCGAACTTCAGCATGACCGATTACTTTTTCTTTGTAAATCGGATCAAGCATACCTTTCATTGCTTGTTCAATTTCCTCGATAACGCTGTAGATTACGCGATGCAGACGAATGTCTACTTGCTCTTGATCTGCAGTCGCTTTCGCCTGATTATCAGGACGAACGTTGAAACCAATCACGATGGCATTGGATGCTGCAGCCAAAATGATGTCAGACTCTGTGATTGCACCAGCGCCGCTATGAATAATTTTCACGCGTACACCTTCAACTTCGATCTTCGCAAGGGAACCTTTCAATGCTTCAACCGAACCTTGTACGTCACCTTTGATGATTACGTTCAGGTCTTTGATTTCACCGTCTTTGATGTGTTGGAACAGATCATCCAATGTCACACGTGTGTTTGTACCCAGATCGGATTCACGTTGTGTAATGGCACGTTTGTCGGCGATAGAACGTGCTTTACGCTCATCTTCAAACACCATGAACGGATCTCCCGCACCTGGAACTTCAGTCAGACCAGTAATTTCTACAGGTGTTGAAGGTCCAGCTTCTTTTAAGCGGCGACCTTTGTCATTCACCATCGCACGTACACGACCGAAGCAGTTACCTGCAACAAAAGCATCTCCGACTTTCAATGTACCGTGCTGTACGAGAATACGGGCAACTGGGCCACGTCCTTTATCCAGCTCGGCTTCGATCACTGTACCACGGGCCCGTTTGTCAGGGTTTGCTTTGTACTCGTTCACTTCTGCAACGAGCAGAATCATTTCAAGCAGACCTTCTAAGCCAATTCTTTGTTTCGCTGAAACGTTAACAAAGATGGTGTCGCCGCCCCACTCTTCCGGAACGAGTTCATAGTTGGTCAATTCTTGTTTTACTTTATCTGCATCTGCACCCGGCTTGTCAATTTTGTTGACAGCTACGATAATTGGCAGCCCAGCAGCTTTAGCATGATTAATCGCCTCAACCGTTTGTGGCATAACACCGTCATCTGCTGCTACAACAATAATTGTAATATCCGTAACCTGTGCTCCACGTGCACGCATAGCAGTAAATGCTTCGTGACCTGGTGTATCTAGGAACGTGATTTTTTTGTTGTTAATTTCAACTTGATAAGCACCGATATGCTGCGTGATACCGCCTGCTTCTCCACCCGTTACATTCGTTGAACGAATTGCATCAAGCAATGTTGTTTTACCATGGTCAACGTGACCCATGATCGTAACTACTGGTGGACGAGACTGCAAGTCAGCAGGATCATCATTCTCTTCCAGTGTTTCGAAGCGATCATCTTCAAGGACAATTTTCACTTCTACCTCAACACCGAACTCTCCAGCAAGCAGCAGGATTGTTTCGATATCAAGCTCTTGGTTAATCGTTGCCATTACACCCATTGCGATGAGTTTTTTGATAACTTCAGAAGCATCTTTATGGAGCAATTTCGCTGTTTCACCAACAGTCATGTCACCACGTACGATGATTTTCTTAGGTGTGTTATCAATTTTCTCACGTTGTTGGTACTGTTGTTGATTTCTGTTGCGATTGTTCTTGCCGCCACGATTACCGCGGTAGTTGCCTCCACGGTTGTCGTCATAACGACGTCCACCGCCACCGCTGTTTGAACGGTTGCCGCTATTGTTGTTATTGCCGGAATTACCTTGGCCGCCTCTGCGTTGGCCTTGGCCTGAGCTCTGTCCTTGGCCACCAGTACGGTTGCCGCCAGTGCCAGTGTTGCCACCGCTGTTCGGTCCTGCGCTTCTTGTTTGACCTCCACCGCTATTCGATGGACGTTGACCCGTACTTTGCGGACGGGATGCTGTACTGCTTTGTCCACCTTGAGCTGGTCTTGGACGATTACTTGATTGTCCTCCTTGGCTTGAGCCTTGGGAAGAGTTCGTTCTGTTGCGGCTGTCTTGGCCGCTAGGTCTTTGGGAGCCATTGTTATTGTTGGAATTTGGTCTATTGTTCATACCTACCTGCTTTTCCTGTTGTATTTTTGTTTGTACGGGACTACCGGATGGGTTGCTGCTATTCGGCGTGTTCACTCCGCCGGCCGGCTTGTTGCTGTCCACTGTTTTGTCACTGCGCACTGACGAAGTAGCAACGGATTTTGCTTCATTGCTCTGTTTGGAAGCGGCAGTGGATTTTATATCTTTAAAAAATTGTTCCACCTTACCGACTGAACCATTCTCCATGACACTCATATGATTGTTTACGGGAATATCCAGCTTTTTAAGAATGGTTATAATTTCTTTACTACTCATATTAAGGGACTTCGCATATTCATAAACTCGCAATTTATCCTTGTTTTCTTGTTTACTCAATATACTCCACCTCCGACATTATACCGACTTGCTTGGAGATCATTTTTGCAAACCCTCGATCCGTTACTGCAAGAACAACCCGCGTTTCTTTACCGATACTTGAACCCAGACTATCCCGGTCAAATCCGATCACCAGTGGAACTTTATATGTCCCGCATTTGTCGCGAAATTTCTTTTGTGTATTGGCCGAGGCGTCACCCGCAACAATAACCATTTTAGCTTCGGAAGAACGGATCGCTTTAAGTACAATTTCTTCACCTGTTACAAGTTTGCCTGCACGCATGGAGAGTCCCAGATAAGACAATGTTTTATTATTCATCATGTTCACGCTCCTGTGCTGCTATGAATTCGTCCTCTACCGCAACGAAATCAGCTGCCAATTGCTCATAAATTTCCGGTGAGACTTTGCCCTTTAGCGCCCGATCCAAAGACCGGTTTTTGAGTGCAAGCTTAAAACAGGACTCTTTGCCGCATAAATAAGCACCACGTCCGGACTTTTTGCCAGTCAAATCGATCAGCACTTCATCCTCTGGCGTTTTAACGATACGGATCAGCTGCTTTTTGGGCATCATTTCCTGACACGCCACACATTTGCGTAACGGTACTTTTTTAGTTTTCATACGTTAGCGCCCCCCGTGCTTTACTTTAGTCGACGGAGACGGAATCTTGGTGCATTTCCGAAGAAGAATCTTTCTCTCTGCCGAATTCCTGTTCCGCCTGGCTCTCGCTCTTAATGTCGATTTTCCAGCCGGTCAGTTTGGCTGCCAATCGGGCATTTTGACCTTTGATCCCAATGGCGAGGGACAGCTGATAGTCAGGAACAATAACCCGAGCCATCTTTTCTTCCTCGAATACTTGAACTTCCAATACTTTGGAAGGACTAAGTGCATTAGCCACATATTCGTCTACCTGGTCGGAGAAACGAACGATGTCAATTTTTTCACCGCGCAGCTCACCCACAATGGTCTGCACGCGCATTCCCTTAGGACCTACGCATGATCCAACTGGATCAACTTCCTCATTGCGGGAATGAACAGCAATCTTGGAGCGGAAGCCCGCTTCACGTGCGACGGAGCGGATCTCGACTACACCGTCAAAAATTTCAGGTACTTCCAGTTCAAAGAGACGTTTCAACAAGCCCGGATGTGTACGGGACAAAATGATTTGCGGCCCTTTGGTCGTATTCTCGACCTTGGTGATGTACGCTTTAATACGGTCACCATGAACAAACTTCTCGTTCGGCATCAATTCGGTCAGCGGCAATGCCGCTTCGATTTTGCCCAGATCGATGTAGATATTGCGCAAATCCTGACGCTGCACCACTCCCGTAACGATATCTTCTTCCTTATCAACGAAAGCGTTGTAGATCAGGCCGCGTTCGGCTTCACGAATCCGCTGGGTCACTACCTGTTTGGCAGTTTGTGCGGCGATACGTCCGAAATCACGCGGCGTAACTTCAATCTCCGCAATATCTTCCAGCTGGAAGTGTGGGTTGATCTCTCGTGCAGCAGGCAATGAAATTTCGGTACGTGAATCCAGGACTTCTTCCACGATCAATTTGCGGGCATACACCCGGATAACACCCGTATTGCGGTTCATGTCAACACGCACATTCTGGGCGGTGTTGAAATTACGCTTGTAGCTGGAGATGAGTGCTGCCTCGATCGCTTCAAACAGCACATCCTTGCTGATCCCTTTTTCCCGCTCCAATTCATTCATTGCTTCAATAAAATCCATACTCATGAATGTTGATCCCCCTTTCAAACATGGCATCTCATACGTAAAACGGCGAAAGGCTCTAAACTCATGAGCACCTTGCCGTTATCGTGAGATGTGTCTTTTTTCATTAATAAGTGAACAAGGCACTTAAAACAGAATGGCCAGGCGCGCACTCGCAACCTTGTCATAAAGAATGGCATGCTGTTTCTTGCCTGCTTCGATCACAAGTTCCCCGTCATCAAAGGAAAGCAGCTTGCCTTCAAATTCCTTTATACCATTTACCGGCTCGTAGGTTGTAACAAATACGTTTTTACCTACGGATTTGGCAACGTCCTCCGGTTTTTTCAGTGGACGCTCCGCACCGGGAGAAGACACTTCAAGGAAATAGATGGTCGGAATCGGATCGTTCTCATCCAGCTTGGCGCTTAGCTTTTCACTGATCAAGACACAATCATCGATGTCGATGCCACCCTCTTTGTCGACATACACCCGTAAAAACCAGTTGCTGCCTTCTTTGACGTATTCGATGTCAACCAGCTCGAAGCCTTGTTCGTTCAAGTAGGGTTGGATCATTTCTTCCACGGTAGATTTAATGTTCGTTGTGCTCAAAACCGATAACCTCCAACTTAGGTTACACCAGCAAATATTGGCTGGCAATTTCTTCATTACCCAAGATTCTTGTATACCAAAGACTAAAGAGTGGGTTTCCCCACTCTTTAGAAATTCGTACTATCTCGTTCACTTCAAAAATTATAACATAGTCTGGTAATAGTGACAAGTAAGCGATCACTCAGCCATTTTAACTACTAATGAAGAAAAATTTACGTAATCACATTACAGACCATAAATAGATACTCAAAATGTCATTTTAGAACAAGGATAATTGATTGCTTTCCGGCAAACCACGGAAGCATCCCATGCCCGTCAGCAATTCAACAATTGTTTTACTTGCTTTGGACTTCTGCTGGAAATCTTCAATCGATAGGAATTCTCCATGTTCTCTTGCCGCAGCGATATTGCGTGCAGCATTATCCCCGATTCCTCCCAGTGCCGAAAACGGAGGAATAAGTGAATTTCCGTCAACGATAAACTTCGTCGCTTCCGAACGATACAGATCAATCGGCTTGAGCGAGAATCCGCGTGCTGCCATTTCCAATGCCATCTCAAGGACAGGCAGCATATTTTTTTCTTTTGGCGGTGCCTGGAAACCTAATTGTTCAATCTCTACGATCTTCCGATAGATGGGCTCATAGCCCTGACATACCAGTTCAATGTCAAACTCATCCGCACGAACTGTGAAGTATGTCGCGTAGTATTCAATTGGGTGATACAGCTTAAAGAAGGCTGTGCGCACTGCCGAGATAACATAGGCGGCCGCGTGGGCCTTTGGAAACATGTACTGGATTTTAAGACAGGAATCAATGTACCATTGCGGCACCTTGCAATTTTTCATCTCATCAATCCATTCTTGCGGCAAACCACGTCCCTTACGCACACTCTCCGTGATTTTAAAGGCAAGACTGGCGTCCATGCCCGCTTTATAGATCAGGAACAACATGATATCATCCCGGCAACCAATCACCGTTTTGATATTACAAGTTCCATTTTTAATTAAATCTTGTGCATTACCAAGCCATACCCCCGTACCATGAGACAATCCGGAAATCTGGAGTAGATCGGCAAAAGACGAAGGCTGAGATTCGATAAGCATCTGACGTACAAACTTCGTCCCCATCTCTGGTACACCAAAAGTGGCAACTGGTGAACGAATCTGCTCTGGCGTAACGCCGAGTGCCTCTGTAGAGTTGAACATGCTCATGACCTTAGGATCATTCATCGGAATGGTCGTTGGATCAATACCCGTCAAATCCTGCAGCATCCGCATCATAGTTGGATCATCGTGCCCCAGAATATCGAGTTTTAGCAAGTTCTCTTCGAAGGCGTGATAGTCAAAGTGTGTTGTTTTCCACTCCGCATTAACGTCATCCGCCGGGAATTGTACAGGCGTTACATCTTCCACTTCAATATAATCCGGTACAACAACAATACCACCGGGATGCTGCCCTGTACTACGTTTAACCCCGGTACAACCTGAGGCCAAACGGTTCAATTCTGCTCCGCGCCATTTCTTATGATGTTCTTCCTCATATTTCTTGGCAAAACCAAATGCTGTTTTCTCAGCTACTGTACCAATTGTGCCCGCACGGAACACACTCTTTTCGCTGAAAAGCACCTTCGTATAGTTATGGGCATGCGGCTGATAATCACCCGAGAAGTTCAAGTCAATATCGGGAACTTTGTCCCCTTTAAAACCTAGGAAAGTCTCAAACGGAATATCCTGCCCTTCGCCTTTTAATCGGCCTCCACAATCAGGGCATTCTTTCTCAGGAAGGTCAAATCCACTCGGCACGCTTCCGTCGAGGAACCACTCACTGTGCTTACACTCCGGATTCACACAAATATAGTGTGCTGGCAACGGATTAACCTCGGAAATCCCCAAGAAAGTAGCAACTACAGACGAACCAACTGATCCCCTCGAGCCAACAAGATAACCGTCCTGATTCGATTTTTTAACCAAACGTTCCGAGATCAGATAGTTGGCAGAAAAACCATATTTGATGATGGGATTCAGTTCTTTCTCCAGTCGTGCCACAATGACTTCCGGTAGTTCCTCACCATAAATCGACTTGGCGGTATTATAGCAGGTATTACGGATTTCATCGTCTGCACCTTCCAGAATCGGAGTGAACAGCTTATCCGGGAACAGCTTGATTTCCTCGAACCGATCCGCCAATTCAACCGTATTCGTAACAACGACTTCGTAGGCTTTATCTTGGCCCAGGTACTGGAACTCTTCCAGCATTTCATCTGTCGTTCTTAAGTGAGCGTCCGGTTTGCGTTGATCTTTAAGCGGGCTGAAGCCTGTAATTCCATGAATGGTGATATCCCGATATAGTTTGTCGCGCGGCTCCAGGTAATGAACGTTACCTGTGGCTATGACCGGTTTCCCCAATTTTTGACCGATGTCAACAACTTTACGAACCGCGAGCTTTAGTTCCTCAGGTGTAGCTACCAGCCCTTTATCCACCAAATGCATGTACATCGTCAAAGGCTGGATCTCCAGAATGTCATAGAAATGCGCTATCTCTTCCGCTTCTTCAAGAGATTTGTTCAGCACAGCCTCGAAAAATTCGCCTTTTTCACAACCAGATAAAATAATGAGACCTTCACGCAAATTGATCAGCTTCGATTTTGGAATACAAGGCACCCGTTTGAAATGCTCCGTATGGGAAAGTGATACCAGTTTATAAAGATTCTTTTTACCGACATCGTTCAAAGCATAGATTCCGCAATGGAATGGACGCGTATTTGAAAGGTCAACTCCGACATAATCATTAAGACGATCAAGCATGGTCAGACCTTTCATCTGGGCGGCATCATTAACCAATCCATTCAGTATACCTGCAAGCGCAATCGTATCATCAATCGCCCGGTGATGACTTTCCAGTGCTACTTTATATTTATCCGCCAGCGTATTCAGACGGTGGTTCTTCATTTTTGGATATAACAACCGTGCCAGTTCCAACGTATCGAGTACAGGGTTCTGAAGCTCAGGCATGCCAAGCTGTTTCAGCGAAGCCTGAATAAAGCCCATATCGAATCGCGCATTATGCGCAACCAATACGCCATCTCCGGCAAACTTCACAAAATCATGGATAACCGGTTCTAGCTCAGGTGCATCCTTTACCATTTCATCGTTAATGTTAGTCAACTGCTGAATGTTATATGGGATGCGCTCATGCGGATTTACAAACGTAGCAAAGCGGTCAATTTCTTTACCATCCTCTACCTTCACTGCCGCAATCTCGATGATCTTGTTCTGGGTTACAGACAGACCTGTGGTCTCAATATCAAAAACGATATATGTTGCTGATTTGAGTTCCAAAGGCTGCGGTGCCATAACAACAGCAACCGAATCGTTCACCACATTGGCCTCGAGGCCGTAGATCATTTTGATTCCGTTTTTCTTGGCCGCTTTGGACGCCTCCGGATACACCTGCACACCGCCATGATCACTGACCGCGATTGCTTTGTGTCCCCATTCCGCTGCAGTCTTTACGTATTTGTCGATTGAAGTTACGGCATCCATTGTACTCATTGTGGAGTGCAGGTGGAACTCAACCCGTTTCTCAGCTGCATTATCCTTACGGGATGGCGGTGCCTTTACTTCCATCAAATCTGAAGGAATCATGGCCAGTTCCGGAATTTGCATAAACCGGTCGTATTCAACGCGCCCACGGACTTTTACCCATTTTCCATTAGCCAGCAAGCTGAGGATTTTGACATCCTCTTTTGTTTTGGCAAACATCTTCATTTGCATGGAATCCGTGAAATCCGTCAGATAAAAAGTAAACAGGGTATTCCCGTTCCGCAATTCCTTGCGATCCAGACCGAAGACCGTCCCCTGCAACGTAACCTTTTTCTCTTCATCTTGAATTTCCTGCATAGGTACAGCTGGTTCCTTGATTTCATATCCCATTTGTAAGCGAACATCGCCTTGTTCTTCCTCTTCAGGCATTTCCGAGTCCACTTCACTCATCATCTGCTCAATGACTTGAAGCTCTTCTTCCCGCTTCTTGAGCTGGAATTGTTCCATCGCCTCTTTATTGCTTTCAACCTCACCAACCAGCAATTTGACCCGCAAAGGCAATTGAAAATACTTATCATAAAAAGTGGTTATAGCCTGATCGATCTGCTTCTTCTTCGCAAGCTCCATCGACATGGCATCACTCATGGTCAATTGCAGCAGATCCGCTTCACATTCAAACTTGGTACGATTCATCCAACCATTAACCGATGGGATCTCTCGTGTAACCCATTCAAGAAACAGATTCCAATACTCACTGACAATATCACCAATCGCGACCTGCTCACTATATTTGAAGCCAAACGTAATCTTGGAAATATGATTCATTTTCTCTTGGATATGCAGGCAAAATGTACGATAGATTGGAGCAGGAACCAAGGTATCCTTTGCAATCACAATAGTCCAGTCGCGATTGCTACGGCTTGTCTCCACCCGTTCAATCCATCCATCCAAAAAGTAGGGCTCTATCAGGCCTGCTGGAAGCTCCGTCTGTTTCATCAACAACTCAAACCGTTTTCTCTTCTCCTCGAATCCACTCATCGTGTTCCTCCTTGTACCCCCTTAAAACAGGAAAAGCCTCTGCATTCAAAAATGTCCCCGATCCGAACCCGCACCGACTCATTTTATCCGACAGAAGCTCTCCATTCCTTACTCTTACGGTGAATAAGTGCTGTTAGTCAAGTCTTCCTGACTTAGTACGCTCTTGCAAACACTACCGTGTGTTTCGCTTGTTCACCACAAGCCAGGCACGTATGCTTTTCTTCCGCAGGCTGGAACGGAATATTCCGGCTTGTTGCACCTGTTACTTCTCTTACTTTATCTTCGCAAGCTTCTGAACCGCACCATCCAGCCAGTGTGAACCCGCGTTTGTTTTCCATCAATTCCTTCATCTCATCAAGCGTATCTACAGAGTAGAAGTTGTCCGACATAAACGTGCGGGCACGTTGCAGCATATCGGCTTGCACCTGAGTCAGCATCGTCTGGATTTCTTCTACCAGATTGGCTTGTTCAACAACTTTCTTCTCTCCAGTAATCCGAGAAACGAGAACACATACACCGTTCTCCATATCACGCGGACCAATTTCGAGACGAATAGGAACACCACGCATCTCGTATTCATTGAATTTCCAGCCTGGACGAACATCACTGCGATCATCCATTTTCACACGAATCCCCGCCTGTTTCAGCTCAGCAAACAACTCGTCCGCACGGCCTACAACAGCATCACGTGTTTTTGGCGGTCCAATTGGAATCATGACGACTTGTGTTGGTGCAACTTTAGGAGGAAGAACCAGACCACGGTCATCTCCATGAACCATGATTAACGCACCGATCAAACGTGTACTTGTTCCCCATGAAGTGGTGTGAGCCAGTTCCAGCACGTTGTTACGGCTAAGATACTGAATCTCAAATGCTTTTGCAAAATTCGTACCCATATAATGAGAAGTTCCGGCTTGTACCGCACGCCCATCCTTCATCATCGCTTCGATGGAGAAGGTGTCTACAGCACCTGCAAATTTCTCGGATTTTGTTTTCTGACCCGTAATAACGGGGATCGCCAGATATTCTTCCACAACTTCACGGTAAATTTCAAGCATTTTCATCGTCTCTTCACGTGCTTCTTCTTCCGTCTCATGAGCCGTATGGCCCTCTTGCCATAAGAATTCACTTGTGCGAAGGAAAGGCAGTGTTCTCTTCTCCCAGCGAACCACGTTAGCCCATTGGTTGATCAGTACTGGCAAGTCACGATACGACTGAATCCACTTGGAGTACATGTGGCCAATAATGGTTTCCGAGGTTGGGCGAATCGCCAGACGTTCTTCCAGCTTTTCTCCGCCTGCTTCCGTTACCCATGGCAATTCGGGATTGAAGCCTTCAACATGTTCTTTTTCTTTTTGGAAAAAGCTCTCCGGAATGAACATCGGGAAGTAAGCATTACGATGGCCGGTTTCACGGAAACGGCGGTCCATCTCATCCTTAATGTGCTCCCAGATTTCGAACCCGTCTGGTTTGAAAACAATACAACCGCGTACGGGCGAATAGTCCATGAGATCAGCTTTTTTAATAACATCAATGTACCAGCGTGAGAAATCCTCGCCCTGAGGTGTAATTTCAGTCACGAACTGTTTATCATTTTCCTTTGACATAAGACTCCAGCGTCCTCCCATAACGACTCTCTCTGAAAAGTCAGAGCGTAGTCAAACCATAATTATCCGTTAATTAATCGTAATATATCATTGTATGTTACTGCCAGCATCAGTACAAACAACATGGCGAAGCCGACAAAATGAACCATACCTTCCCGGTTCGGGTCAACGGGTCTGCCACGAAGCGCCTCAATCCCCAGGAAAACCAAACGGCTTCCGTCAAGCGCAGGAATAGGCAACAAGTTGAAGATACCAAGATAAAGGCTCAAAATGGCAGCCCATCTGGTTAATTGCTCAATACCCTGTTTTGCAATTTGGCCCGTAACCTCAAATGTACGCACCGGACCACCGATATCGTCCATGTTAAATTGATTAATGAGATGTCTGAATCCTTCAAAAATCACTCTGGTTGTATCCACCATGGCTACGCCGGACACTTTAAATGTTTCTACAAATCCAACAGAACGGGTTGGTAGCGTAGGTACAATACCAACTTTACCGCCTTCCTGGCCTTCTACCGCTCGAGGAGTAATCGTGATATTAAACGTTTCATTCCCCCGGCGCAGCGTCCACTCCATCGGCTTGTCTTTGGAATCAGCAATCATGCTGACCATTTTTTGCGAATCCGTGCCGATGGCCGTACCATTGATTGTCTCAATGATATCCCCCTTTTGCAGGTTCGCTTGGTAGGCAGCTCCACCTTCAAGCACTTCACCAATTTCCAGATTTTTCGGATTCTCAACTGGAACCCCAGCCATCTGTGCGTAGACTGCAAATAAAACAAATGCCAGGATGAAATTCATGAGGGGTCCGGCAAAAATCGCCATTGCCCGCTGACCCACCGTTTTACTGCCGAATTGGCGATCTTTCGGTGCAATCTGCGTTTGTTTTCCACGACTCACGAGCATCGCTTGCGGATGTATCCGGTACTGCTGAATTTCGCCATCCACATCGAGTTGCAATTTCAATGCATTCTCCATATCAATGGAGATCACTTCACCACGAATTACATTTTTTCGATTATCCAATTGATCGAGGTAGATCATTTTGACTTGGTCATCAGCCGACCTTACTGCAATTGTCTGACCTTCTTGAATTTCTACCAGTTCCGGGTCTTCCCCAGCCATACGTGCATACCCGCCAAAAGGCAGTAGACGCAATGTGAACTGGGTCTCGTTTCTTTTATATGAGAACAATTTGGGACCAAAACCGATCGCAAATTCCCGTACAAGAATACCGGCGCGTTTGGCAAAATAATAATGTCCCCATTCATGAACCGTCACGATGACAAAGAACATGAGCACCGTTAGAAATACCACTTGTATGGTTTCCAATCCCTATCCATCCTCCTTCACGGCACGAACCGCAGTCTGTCCCTTTAGATTATCATTATTCTCTGATGCTGCACAAGAGAATCACTTCTTCCATTTTATCTTGAAAAAAGAGATTACAGACTGAACGCAAGTTGACGGCTCTCCTGATCACATCTTGCGATTTCCTCCAGATCAGGCTCGTCCACATTGCGGTGTGCTTCCAGCACAGAAGCAATAATATCCTCTATTTTAAGGAACGAAATCTCTTTACGCAAGAAACGTGCTACAGCAACCTCGTTGGCTGCATTAAACGCCGTTGCTGCGGTTCCTCCCATTTTACCACATTCGTATGCCATTCTTAAACAAGGGAACCGTTCCATATCCATCTCACGGAAATGCAGTTTGCCCACTTGCGTTAGGGATAGACGTTGTGAAGGTGATGGTAAGCGGTCAGGATAGGTCAGTGCATACTGAATGGGAACACGCATGTCCGGATTGCCAAGCTGGGCAATAATGCTTGTATCATTAAACTCCACGTAGGAATGAATGATGCTCTCTGGGTGAAGCAATACATCAATCTGATCATAACTTAGTCCAAACAGCCAATGCGCTTCAATAACTTCCAGACCTTTATTCACCATCGTCGCCGAGTCTATCGTAATCTTCGACCCCATCGACCAGTTAGGATGTTTCAGTGCATCTTCTACGGTAACTTCCTTGAGCTGTTCACGAGTCAAATCACGGAACGATCCTCCAGAGGCCGTAAGTGTAATTCCCATCACGCGTTCACGAGGTTCTCCATTCAAGCATTGGAAGATAGCCGAGTGCTCACTATCCACAGGCAGAATCGGTACCCCTTTCGCAGTCGCTCTTGCAGTAACAATGTGACCCGCTGTAATTAGCGTCTCTTTGTTAGCCAGCCCGATCTTTTTGCCTGCATCAATAGCAGCCAGGGTTGACTCAAGCCCTACACTCCCCATTACAGCAGTAACAACCGTATCTGCATCCGTTCCGGCAGCAACTTCTACCAATCCTTCTTTGCCATAAAAAAGCTGTGTTTCGACAGGTAGGTGCGGTGCCACGGCCTCTGCCAGCTCTTTTGAGCCAACTGATACCTTTTTGGGTCGATAACGCTTCGCTTGCTCAATCAGCAGCTCTATATTGCTCCCAGCAGCCAGTCCCTCTACTTGAAAGCGTTCGGGATGCATATCGACTACATCCAGTGTCTGAGTTCCAATGGAACCGGTTGACCCGAGAATCGCAATTTTTTTCATGCTGCACCTCATCTTTATTTATCCAATGCCTATGACGAATAGTTCGTCATATGGCTTGTGCTCATTTTTAATAGGGCAGAAGCATTAGTATATGTACGAATGGAAAAACGACAATCCAGCTGTCGCACCGATCCAGAATACCGCCATGCCCCGGGAGCAAAGTGCCGGAATCTTTGATGTTATACACACGTTTGTAAGCAGATTGAATCAGATCTCCCATTTGTCCTACAACCGCGCATGCAATCCCAATCCATACCGCTCTTTGCCAAGACAACAAGCCGTCTGACACCAATGCAAAAACAACAGAAGTGACTACCGCGATCACAATACCACCCAGTGCACCTTCCACCGTTTTATTAGGACTGATCGACGGCCAAAGTTTGTTCTTCCCGATAAGTTTCCCTACAAAGTAGGCACCTGCATCACTTGCCCATATGGAGCCCAGAAGCAGAAACGTCCAGAACAACCCATGATGCAAATGTCTGGATTCCGCGATGTAATAAAAACCGATTCCAATATACATTACTCCCAAAAAGAGCATGGCAACAGTGTTTACAGGAATTTTGTTTTTAGTTACCACAGAGGCCGTCATTAATACAAGCATCACAAGCCATCCGATCTGGAATAACGTTAGTGGTCTGGCTTCCCAAACCATTTCCCAAGGAAACACAATCGCAAAGATACCTGCATAACCGATTAGGGCTACACCTGAAAAAGGCTGTACCCCGGTCATTTTCACAAATTCATAGTAACCGATGAGAGCCATAAGCAGTACCAAGCCATGGTACCAGGGTCCGCCCAGCATGCAAAAACCCAAAAATAACACACCTGCTATGATTCCTGTCGTTAGTCGCTGTTTCAACGGCTTCATCCTCCATCTATTTCAAACCGCCGTAACGCCTTGTTCTGCGCTGATATTCGGCTACTGCTTCAAGCAAATGCTTTTTGCCAAATTCGGGCCAGTATATATCCGTAAACCATAATTCGCTATATGCGAGCTGCCAAAGCATGAAATTGCTTAATCTCAACTCTCCGCTCGTCCGGATTAGCAAATCCGGATCAGGCATATCCCCAGTGAGCATATGTCTGTCAATGAGTTCAGGCGTAATATCGTCTGCCGATAGTTCCCCCGACTTTACCTGCAGAGCGATCTGTTTGACACAGTCCGTCATTTCGCGACGACTTCCGTAGTTCATTGCAAAATTCAAAACAAGCCCTGTGTTATGTTCCGTAAGACGAATAGCTTCACGCAAAGCATTAATGGTATGGGAAGGTAAGTGCTCCTCCTGGCCCATCATACGGATGCGTACATTTTTTTCTATAAGCTCATCCAGCTCTATCGCCAAAAATTCTTGCGGAAGCCGCATCAGAAAATCCACTTCTTCTTTTGGACGCGTCCAGTTTTCTGTCGAAAAAGCGTACATCGTCAGATATTTGATGCCCAGTTCATCCGCCGCGATGGTCGCACGTTTGACCGCCTTCATCCCATTCTGGTGGCCAGCTATTCGTGGGAGACCCAAACGTTTCGCCCATCGTCCATTGCCGTCCATAATGATGGCGACGTGCTGCGGGATATTATCCTCGGATATAGTCAGCGTTTCCTGCTTGTCAGCCCCATTCCACCACGACCGAACCCGTTTGATCATTCCTGTTCCTCCAAAATCCCTGAAGTTTCTTCACCTGAAGCTTGGAAAAAGAGACAAAACCCCACCGTATTGGAGGGGCTGCGCTTGTCTTACACTTCCATGATTTCTTTTTCTTTGGCAGCGAGTACCTTATCGACTTCAGCAATAAACTTGTCGGTCGATTTTTGGATGTCGTCTTGATGTCTCCGGGACTCATCCTCGGAAATGTCTGACTTCTCCATTTTTTTAATATCATCATTCGCATCACGGCGAATATTACGAATGGCTACTTTGCCTTCTTCACCGAACTTTTTCGTCAACTTCACAAGTTCTTGTCTGCGTTCTTCCGTAAGAGCCGGAATGGACAGACGAATCATCGTTCCGTCGTTCGCTGGCGTAAGGCCAAGATCGGATTTCATAATTGCACGCTCAATATCCCCCATGGAGGATTTATCCCACGGCTGGATCATCAGTGTGCGGGAATCCGGTGTACTGATATTAGCCAATTGGTTGAGCGGAGTCATTGCACCGTAATACTCTACTTGAATCCGGTCTAGAAGAGCCGGAGTTGCACGACCTGCACGCAAAGTGGCAAGATCACGTCGTAACGCTTGAATCGCTTTATCCATACGTTCTTCGGCATGTTTTTTAACCGCTTGTGGCATTAATCTACACTCCCTTTAACGATTGTCCCGATGCGTTCACCAAGAACAACACGTTTGATGTTACCTTGTTCCGTAATGGCAAATACGATCAACGGAATGTTGTTGTCCTTACACAGCGAGGACGCCGTTGAATCCATTACACCAAGATCTTTGTTAAGTATATCCATGTAAGTCAACTGATCAAACTTGACAGCTGTGCTGTCTTTAAACGGATCTGCTGAGTATACACCATCAACTTTATTTTTGGCCATCAAGATGACTTCTGCTTCGATCTCTGCTGCACGCAGTGCTGCTGTTGTATCGGTGGAGAAGAACGGGTTACCTGTACCTGCTGCAAAAATAACGACCCGGCCTTTCTCCAGATGACGAATAGCTCTACGACGAATATAAGGCTCCGCAATTTGTTGCATGGCAATCGATGTCTGTACGCGAGTAGGCACTTCAATCTGTTCCAGTGCATCTTGCAGGGCGAGCGAGTTCATAACCGTCGCCAGCATCCCCATATAATCGGCAGTTGCTCTGTCGATGCCGTTCTCGCTACCGGCAATTCCGCGCCAGATGTTTCCGCCGCCGCACACGATAGCAACCTGTACACCTAGTTCAACTACTTCTTTTACTTGCTGGGCAATCGACGAGATCGTCTCTGCATCAATACCGTAGCCATTTTGACCGGAAAGAGACTCTCCGCTGACCTTTAAGACAACACGTTTAAATACTGGCTGTTCCAATTATTCACCCTCCACTTTGAATTGAACACCCTCGGTGTTCAACCAACAAAACTTCTCGCGCATGGCCTCCTGCTTAAAAAGAAAGGAACACAGTTGTGTTCCGCTCTTTTAGGAAAAACGTTCAACCGGTAAGGCATTGTTTTCCTGGGATATAAGGGAGTAGCGCTTCGAAGTTTCATCATTCTTATATCTTCGAAAATCATTCCTGCTTGCCGGTTAGAAAACCGTCTTATTTGTTTACTTGGGACATAACTTCTTCTACGAAGTTGTCTACTTTTTTCTCAAGACCTTCACCCAATTCGTAACGAACGAAACGACGGATGGAGATGTTTTCACCGATTTGGCTGATTTTTTCATTCAACAGTTGGGAGATTGTTTTGTCAGGATCTTTAACAAAGGTTTGCTCCAACAGGCAGAATTCTTCGTAATATTTACCGATGCGGCCTTCAACCATTTTTTCAACGATTTTTTCTGGTTTGCCTTCGTTCAGAGCTTGAGCTTTCAAGATTTCTTTCTCTTTTTCCAGCTCTTCTGTAGGAACTTCTTCACGAGTAACAAATTTCGGGCTCGCTGCTGCGATTTGCATAGCGATGTCCTTAACGAAATCTTTGAATTGATCTGTTTTACCTACGAAGTCAGTTTCGCAGTTCACTTCTACCAGTACACCAATACGACCACCAGCGTGGATATAAGATTCTACAACGCCTTCAGTTGCTGCACGGCCAGCTTTGCTTGCTGCTGCTGACAGACCTTTTTCACGAAGCAATTCAGCTGCTTTCGTGATGTCACCGTTTGCTTCTTCCAGTGCTTTTTTGCAATCGAGCATACCTGCGCCCGTTTTTTCACGGAGTTCTTTTACTGCACTCGCATTAACTGCCATTATTAATTCCCTCCAAAAATAAGTAATTGTACGTACACTCTAAAAAAAGGGCAGTGAGAGGTTATCCACCTACCAACCACCCTTTTCATTTAATTCATTAGATATGTTCGAATCTATTAAGCGGAAGTTTCTTCGCCTTGGTTAGCTTCGATAACGGCATCAGCCATTTTACCTGTCAACAGCTTAACGGCGCGGATTGCGTCGTCGTTACCCGGGATAACATAATCGATCTCATCCGGATCGCAGTTAGTATCAACGATACCTACAATTGGGATACCCAATTTGCGAGCTTCCGCAACAGCGATACGCTCTTTGCGTGGATCGATGATGAACAGGGCGCTTGGCAGGCCTTTCATATTTTTAATACCGCCGAGGAATTTCTCCAGGCGATCTTTCTCTTTGCGAAGCAAGATTACTTCTTTTTTAGGCAATACAGCGAAAGTACCGTCTTCTTCCCAAGCTTCCAACTGTTTCAAACGATCAATACGTTTTTGAATAGTTGAGAAGTTAGTCAGGGTACCGCCGAGCCAACGTTGGTTAATGTAGAATTGACCAGCGCGTTCAGCTTCTTCTTTAACGGAATCTTGAGCTTGTTTCTTAGTACCCACAAAAAGAATTGTACCATTCTCTCCTGCGATTCCTTTAACGAAGTTGTAAGCCTCTTCGACTTTTTTCACTGTCTTTTGCAAGTCAATGATATAAATTCCGTTTCTTTCAGTGAAGATATAACGATCCATTTTTGGGTTCCAACGACGAGTTTGGTGACCGAAGTGTACCCCAGCTTCGAGAAGCTGCTTCATGGAGATTACTGCCATCTTCACACACCTCCTAATATGGTTTTATTGTGTCCTCCGCCGGCATCATTTTTCGCCAAGACTCTCCATCAGGAAAGCACCCTCAACAAAATTAGCACATGCGTGTGTTTTAACACCGTTATTTAATATAGCATAACTGATTGCCTGATGCAACAGTCTTTCAAAGCAAATTTCCGAACCTTCATAGCGATACAGAACTTGTCATTATTTATACATAAAAACCGTCCTGCCTGAGCGCACTCAGTTTGACGGTTCTTTTGTAATCTTGGCAATAATGGATTTGAAGCTTTCGCCTTTTTCCAAGTCATAGGTACCGACTTGTATTTTGGTATTAATTCGCTCTGCTCTGCCCGCCTTTATGAAAGCTTCTGCACTATCGACAATCCCGGCTTTCTCCAGATTCCCGGCCACGATGGCTAGACTGTTGCCTGAACGCACTTTGAACGTTACGGTAGCCGCAGCTTCGGGACTGTTAGGAGTTGGCGGTTCGGTCTTCTTTGGCTGATCGACTTCGTCCTGTTTGTCGCTTTCATTAGTGGCAGGTTGCTTTGGATCATCAGGTTGCTCCGGTTTCACAGCTGATTCTGCAACTTCAGGTGCCGTTGCAGTTTTCCCCTGTAGTTCACTGCTTTCTTGTTTCTTCTTCGCTACCCACTCAGCTTCTGTAAACAGCTCATCATCAGAAGCTACAAGCTTCATGTCCATGCTCTTTGCAGCTGCTTCAAGCTGTTCCATTGTCAGATTGGCTGTAGCCAACTCAGGGTCGAGATTACTCTCAGACAGTGCATTTTGTCCAACCGTTGCAAGCTGCAGCAATACTGCACCAACAATCATGCCACTTCCAAGTCCAATCCATAAGGAGCGCTTGTCCATCTGTTAGCTCTCCTCCCGTTCTGCCAGCTGTAAAATCAACTGTACTTCTCCACGTTGTATGCCTGTCTGCTTGGCAATGGCATCCACTGACTTTCCTTCAGCATATAGATTAAACAGCTCTGCATATCGGTCCTTAATGGATTCACGTACAGGCTTAGGTTCTTGTACAGCGGCCTGCTGTTCTGCTTCTGACACCTGTTGGGCCGAATCTGCTCGCACACTGTCTACAAGCGCCTGTGCTTGCAATCCGCTTGTGCTATGTACCGGAATTATATTGGAGGATATGTCTGTTTCTGTCATTTTACTTTCTTCCAGTTGATCCAGCCTCCGCTGTAATTCCTGAAGCTGTGATTGCATACGCTGATCTGCCGCCGTCGCCTCACCCTTCATTTCAGCAACACGCTGAATGAGAGCATCATTATCGTTCTCTATCTCAGTCATATAATGTTCAAGCGTAGATTCCATCTCTTGCACCAGGTGATGCCCAGGCTCCTGCACTTTGTTTTTCTTGGGCATGACAAGCGCATATGCAATTGCGCAGGCTCCTAATATGACAATAATGATCCATGGTGACAAATTGGGTTCTCTCCTTTTAATGCAGCCATCGGTGTTTAAGACTACATGTGAGTCACATGTCATCCATTACAACGACAGGTCAATATGTTTTCCTTTGTAGGGATGCTCAGCAGGTTTGA
The DNA here is from genome assembly GCF_032399705.1 of Paenibacillus sp. BIC5C1. Lineage (NCBI taxonomy): Bacteria > Bacillati > Bacillota > Bacilli > Caryophanales > Paenibacillaceae > Paenibacillus > Paenibacillus sp. BIC5C1. The sequence continues at coordinate 2,501,473 of NZ_CP135922.1, read as the reverse complement.
CAGTTTCCAGCGCTGAAGTAACTTCAGATTCGTTGGAGCCGCTCTGCTGCTCTTTGTTTCTAGATTGACCATCGCGTACATCTGTGTGCGCTGTTTCATCCAGCGCCTCGCTTCGTTGCCTTGCTTCATTTGCTTCTTTGGCCGTTTGTTCCGCTAGCAGGTTCTGGTCAATGATCGGTCTCTGCTGGGCTTCATTCTGATAACGCCCCGCCTCACTTGTTCTAGGTACGGCAATCTGCAATTCAACCGCTTTGAAACTCATACGCTCACCTCACGGTATCGAATGGATTTCTTCATGTGCTTGAATGCTGTACTTAAACGAATGGAACCATCGTTATATCCCCATCATGATAATAAAAAGATATTCGACTTACCGGATCTTTAATAAATTTGGTGTATCTGCCGATAACTATTCTAGAGCCTCCATAAATCATCTTATGAATATCGACGCGAGCCCGACTTGTATCTTCAAGAACCTTCTCAATTTCAAAGATACGTGTTTTCGTCTCCTCGCTAAGACGAAGGGCAGATTTTTGAGTAGCACTTAGTTTGATTCGCATGGACATTCTATCCGGGGTCAGTTGGCCTGCAGCAGCTAACTGATCCAATAAAGTCAAAGCTTTTTTCGTTTTATCCAAAGCATCCATCTGCTCTTTGACTTCCTTACGCAAGTCACTCAACTCATTACGGAGCTTAGGCAATACCCCTACTTCAATGGAAGTCACAGTAGACATACTGTTGCCGACGACGCGTGCTGACACCTTTTCTCCAGCCTGGATCGACCCGCCAACGATAAGTCCTTTGGTACCTTCACAGATTACCGCATGACCTGCACGAATCGTGGAATGCATAATGCTTTGGGATACCATGACATTTTCAGCCGCATCGACATTGCCTTCTTGAATAAAGGTACATTTCACGTTATGTCCTGCTTGTATAAGCCCTTTGTTATAGCCAATAATACCGCCAGTAATTTCGACAGAGCCACCTGCTTCCAACTCCGCTCCTTCGACACCTCCGACGACACGTATATCCCCCGCCGCTCTTACTTTAAATCCGGTAAGCACATTGCCGCGGATGACAACTGTACCCACAAAATCGATGTTACCGATGTTATAATCCACATCGCCATTGATCTCGTACACCGGAAACACATTTAATTTATTGCCCTCTGTTTTGGTAACCAATCCATCCAGAGCGGCATACATTGCGGATCCATCAGGGTTAACCACAACATTTTTCCCCACTTTGAAGCGTGCTTCTTTCCCTGGACGAAACGGTATTTCTTCACCTGTTACAGCCCTTCCCATCATCCCATCCACAGGAGGAATTCGTTCGGCAATGATTTGACCTGTTCGAACATTGTTTAAGCGAGTCACTTCTTTGTAATCGACTGTTCCATTCTCTGCTTCCAAAGGTCGCCGTTCATTGGAATCGTCCATGCCCACCAGCACTTTAATAAAGCCATTCGTTCCAGGTACTGGTTTAATACCTTCGGCAATCTTGTATCGATCCTTCACGTACATCTCAGGATGACTCGCAAAAACAAGCAACGCTTCGCTCAGCACACCATACTTAATACCCTGACTCGCTATAAATTTTTCGAGCTCATCCGGTGTACAGGCAAAACCTTCTTCCTGTTTGGAAAATTCAAGGTAGGCCGTACTTTTATCATCTGATAAAACAATGCTCAAACACTGTTCCAAAACAGTCTGCTGTGTCAATGCATTTCTTCCCCCTTTTAGGCTTTCCACTCCCCAATATCCAATGTTAATGCTCTCTATTCATATATTACTATATTAATCTTTACGCATAAGCAAGTCTTTCTGTTTATCCAGTGTTCCACGTAACCGTAAAATGGCCTTTGAGTGCAGTTGTGAGATACGTGACGGAGAAAGAGACATTACTTCAGCAATCTCACTAAGAGAGAGATCTTCATAGTATAAAAGTGAAACAACCGTTCTCTCTTTGACCGTCAATTTTTCAAGCCCTTGCACTAAAGCTTCTTTTAAGTAGAATTCATTTACTTTGTAATCCGGGTTTTTTGCTTTTTCATCGACCATTAATGAAAGTCGAGTCTCGGACTCTTCTTCCCGTATTGGGTCTTCCAGAGAGCAAAGCGACATAACTGCAACTTCTTGAAGCATATGTTGAAAGTCTTTCGTAGACACGTCGAGATACTGGCTCATTTCTTCGTCACTAACAGAACGCAAGTATGTCTGCTCTAGCTGCTGGTAAGCATCTTCAATCCGCTTTGCTTTCTCCCGCACGGAACGAGGAACCCAATCTCCTTGACGCAAACCATCAAGAATTGCACCGCGCACTCGCCAGGATGCGTACGTCTCAAATTGAAGACCACGTTCATAGTCAAATTTCTCCAACGCATCAATCAATCCCATAACTCCATTGCTCTCCAGATCATCTTTCGGGACATTTTTGGGCAGACCAACAGCCAAACGCCCGGATACATAGTTTACAATATGAAGATACTTTTCGATCAAACTTTTCTTGGCTTCAAGATCGCCTTGTTCTTTCCACTTTTCCCACAAGTCAGCGTGGTTCAAATGTGAAGCTTTACGCTCGTTCAATTGCTTTCACCCTCCTTATTTGTCTGTCAGGTGACGAACGGCCTGCGCCAACTCCTCCGGATCTTTGGTCCGGACAAGTTTAGGCGGATCCAAAGGGGCAAATCCCGTTGGAGCTTGCGTCTCAGATGGTGGAAGGTTTTCCCCAGAGGAGGCGTTCTGTCCATGTTTGAGCAAGTCGTTCAGCTCTTGTCCATCGTCTTCGAGTTTAATGTCCACCTGTGAACCTCTTAGTTCTTGAGCGCCCGGTGAATCATAACCATACCCATTCCCCTCTACTGAAGGGTTCAGCAGCAATCCCAGTCCCCAGCGTAAACCATAAGCAAGGACAAACCAGGCTACAAAGCCGATCAACCCGCGTATTAAGCTGGTCATCAACACATTGCTGCTGTATGCTACAAAAAAAGTCAGAATAAATCCGACTATGCCTGCTCCAAGATTAATACGGTAGTTTCCTATCATGTCTTATAGTTCCTTTACACCCATTTGGACACTTCGAATAGTCAAAAGTCCAGTTTCACAGTCCATTTCAATCGTTCGTCCGTAATTCCCACCGGTATCTTCGGCAAGAAGTGGAATCCCAAGCTTTTCTAACCATTCCCGACAAGAATCCGCATTCCTCGGTCCGATACGCATCGTATCCCCTGCCCCCGCAAAGGCAAACATCTGAGACCCACCAGCCATTTTGGACACAATACGTGAACGAGATGCACCGAGTTGTATCATTCTTTGTAACAATTCCGGCAATGCCGTATCCGCATATTTGGCTTTGTTCAAAGTTCCTTCACGAGCAATCTCTGAAGTGGGGAGCATGACATGCGCCATTCCGGCAAGCTTCAAATGCGGATCATACATTGTTAATCCAACACAAGAGCCCAAGCCAGTCGTACGGATTACGCCGGGAAGATGAGCAATGTTCAAATCCGCCATACCGACTTTAACGACGCTTTTGTCCTCAATCATGATTCAGTGGCACCCCTAGAGATTCAAATATCTTAGCAAATGATGGCGGATCTGGAATCAGGAAAAATTGACCCTCTACCTGATCTTCGCCTTCAAAGAAAGAAGTGTCAATCAATAATGCATCGTCGCCCATTTCACCAAATTGCAACAAACCATAACTCAAAATGGCTCCTGCCATATCAATAGCAAGTCCAGGAACGGTCGGATACATAGATAATTTCGTGAAATCTGCCAAAGAAGAAAGGTATGACCCCGCCAAAATATTCCCGATTTCGGATAGAGCCGATTGTTCCATTTCTGTGAATGCAAGACCTTCCTTCAGATCAAAACCAGCAAGCCGGTTCAGCAGCATTTTAGCAGCCTCAGGTGCCATCATAAAGAACAGATTCCCTGGTGCTTCACCTTCAACACGAAGAAATACGGTAACAACAATACGTTCATCTCCGCCCACTTTTTCAGCAACTTCTTCAAAAGGAAGCATCTGTACTGTAGGTACACCCATGTCAATCGGTCTATTAAGAAGCTGAGACAACGCCGTTGCGGCGTTGCCTGCTCCAATGTTACCGACCTCTTTGAGCACATCCATTTGGAAACCCTCAAATCGGTTGAACAGTTCCACGGTGTTAGCCCTCAATACTTTCCAGCTGTACAACCTCGCTTTTATTTAATACTTCGTTAAGATTAAGCATAATCAACAATCGAGCATCCTCCAACTTGGCTACACCACGCAGGTATCTTGCTTTAACTCCACCAACCACTTCAGGCGGACTATCAATAGCATCACGCTTGATGTCAATAACATCATTGGCAGAGTCAACGATAAAGCCAACTTGCATGTCGTCTACACCTACAATGACAATACGTGTTTGATCAGTATATTCTGTTTCTCGCAAAGAAAAGCGACCACGTAGATCAATGACGGGAATAACGACACCGCGTAAGTTAATAACTCCTTTTACAAAAGAGAAAGTTTTCGGAACACGGGTAATAGGCATCATGCGCTCTATCGTCTGAACCTTGTCTACCTCAATACCATACTCTTCGGATCCTAATTTAAAGACAATGACTTTCAACTCTTCTTCCATGGAAAAAACCTCCCTATTAAATGTAAGACTTATCTTGTGTGCTTATTTAATAAATGCATTAGGGTCAAGAATCAGAGCTACTTGTCCATCTCCCAGAATCGTTGCACCAGAGATCCCTTCAATGGCAGGAAGATAAGTACCCATCGATTTAAGAACAATCTCACTCTGTCCAATAAATTCTTCAACGGCTACGGCTGCAAGACGCTCTCCTTTGCGAATGACCACGATTTCAGTTTCTTGTTCGTCCGCATCATTGAAATCAGGCACTCCAAAAACTTCGCTCAACGACAGGTACGGAATTAGAGACTCACGGAATGTGATCATTTTATTACCATGAATGTTGCGAACCTGTTCACGCTGTACAATGGCTGTCTCCACAATGGAAGACAAAGGAACGGCATATTTCTCGGATCCCAGTCGAACAAGCATCGCAGCGATAATGGACAGGGTCAATGGTAACTGAACAGAGAAGTTGGTCCCTTTACCCGGTGTCGAATGAATGGTTACATTACCACCAAGAGAAGTGATTTTGGATTTTACAACATCCAAACCTACTCCACGGCCGGAAATATCCGAAATTTTATCAGCGGTACTGAAGCCTGGTGCAAACAACAGCTGGTTCACTTCATCATCGCTCATCTTGGCACCTTGTTCTTCGGTAACAACTCCACGCTTGACTGCTGTTCTCAAAAGATTATCCCGGTAAATGCCTTTACCATCATCTTCAATCTCAATAAATACATGATTCCCGCTGTGGAAGGCCCGAAGGTTAACTGTTCCCAATTCGGGTTTACCTGCTGCTACACGCTCTGCGATCGATTCAACACCATGGTCAACTGCGTTACGCAGCAAATGCACCAGCGGATCGCCGATCTCATCGATTACCGTCCGATCAAGTTCCGTTTCGGCACCCGTAATGACCAGATCGATTTTTTTGTCGAGTGTTTTGGCAAGGTCACGAATCATACGCGGGAAACGGTTGAATACCGTGTCTACAGGAACCATCCGCAATTTCAGTACAATATTTTGCAAATCTGTACTGACTCTGCTCAGATGAGCTACCGTATCCGATAAGTCATTATTACCCGTCTCACTGGCCAACTGCTCCAGGCGTGAACGGTCAATCAATAACTCACTGAACAAGTTCATCAGTACATCCAGACGTTCTATATCCACACGGATGGTACGTGAAGGTGCAGCAGCTTGTTTAGGTGCAGCTGTTTTGGTAACTACCGGCTTCTTTGGTTCTTCTTTCGATGAAGAACTCGGTTCCGGGGGTGCATCTACTGGAGCAGGAACAGGTGCAGCTTCCACTTCAGCTGTTGCCGCTGCCTGATTGGTCATTTGCTGAAGAGTCTCTTGATCCAGCTGAATGACCTTGGCACTCTCAATTTCAGAGATGCTCATAATGCCTTTTTCAAGTTCCTGCGCCTCTTTGGTCGTTATGTAATACAACGAAAAACTGCGCTCAAACTTCTCTTGCTCAATATCCTGAACGGTTGGGAACGATTTAACAATTTCACCCGAGCGTTCTAACATATCGAAGACCATATATGCACGTACGCCCTTCAGCTGGCTCTGCTCGCTGACAAGAACTTCAATATAGAGCACACGGTGACCTTCAGCTATGGACTGATCCAATACAGAGTACTGGAATTCGTCCAGTTCAACCGCACTTGGTGTTACTGTACTTGATGATTGATTTACTTCGGTTACTGGAGCAGTACCTCCTGTCCATTCACCACTCTCAATTGCTTGGAGAGAAGCTACGATTGAGGAGACATCTGCTTTCCCCTCTCCACCACCGGTAATATCCTGAACCATATTCTCCAAAGCATCCAAACTCTTGAACAGGGTATCAAAAATGAAATCCTGCATTTTCAACTTTTCGTTACGCACCAGATCCAGCACATTTTCCATTTTGTGCGTCAATGATGCCAAATCCTCAAAACCCATTGTAGCAGCCATACCCTTCAACGTATGAGCAGAGCGGAATATGACTTGAACAATTCCCAGATCCTCCGGACTGCCTTCGAGTTGAAGCATATTTTCGTTAAGGGACTGCAGATGATCATTAGACTCATCAATAAACATAGATAAATATTGATTCATGTCCATTGTGAGGCACCTCCTCCATGAGTTAACTCCGTTTATTTCACAGCTTGAACAAGTTTAGGCGCAATCTCCTGCAATGGTAGAAGATGACGCACGCATTTCAGCTCTACAGCAGAACGCGGCATACCATAAACAACACAAGTTTCTTCATTCTCTGCAAAGGTTGATGTGACACCCGCCTCATACAATTTTTTCATCATACGAGCACCATCACTGCCCATCCCTGTCAGCAAAACCAAATGTCGTTGCAATGACGTGTACGGCAGCAGCGACTCAAACATCGTATCTACTGAAGGACGGTGTCCATTGACTGGTTCTTCCTCTGTCAGCTTTACGGTGAACCTTCCATCAGCAGTTTTGTTGACTTTGACATGAAAGCCGCCAGGAGCAATATAGGCCGTCCCTTTTCGTAGAACCATGCCTTCCTTAGCTTCAACCACATGCAGTTCACTGAACGTATTCAATCGCTGGGCAAGGGATCGAGTAAAGTTAGGGGGCATATGCTGTACAATAATAACTGGAGCAGGTAAATCACCTGGCAGTTGCTCCAGCAAAGTCTTGAGGGCTCTCGGTCCACCAGTTGAACAACCAATAGCCACAAGTTTGTTAAATGATCCTTCCGGTCCTGCTCCCTTATGAGAAGGAATTACCTTCGCACTATCTTTGGATGGTTCAGCTGAAGCTGCAGCAGTTTCCTGTTCTGCCAATCGAGATACATTGGACAAACGGTTTTCCTTGGGAGATTGCGTTGGCTTATTTGGCTTTGCTAATTTGTCATTGCTGGCATTCGAAGCTCGATTTGAATCTCGCAAAGGCTCCAGCTTTTTGTCCAGGCGTCCTGTATTCTGCTTCGTCAGTGGAATAGTGGGATGCTTCGGTTTTGCTCGTAAGGATTCAGTTTGTCCACTGCCAAGTCGTGTTCCTGGCTGGGCAGGTTCTATCGTTTTCTTCAAAAGACCTTTACGATCTGGTAAAGAAGGATCAACTTGAACTCGCTGTGACTGTTGCAGCAGTTTGCTCTGTGCTTCATCCTGTTTCTTCATGGATGCTTCACGATCGGCTTTTCGCTTGATTTCATCCATAGCTGCTCGCATCCGCTCAACCAGTGCTTTACCTACTTGGGCAATATCCTGATCATGCACAATGGATGGCTTACGAATGAAGTCAAACGCACCGGCTTCGAGCGCCATGATGGTCTCTTTCATGCCTTGTTCATTGATACCCGAAAGCATAATCACCGGGACGAAAGATTGCTTCATGATCGATTTTAATGCATCCAACCCATTCATTTCAGGCATCTCAACGTCCATTGTGATAACATCGGGCTTCAAATCTTTTGCTTTTTGAATAGCTTCCTTACCATTTGATGCTGTTGCCGTAACCTTAAACTCCGAATCTGCTTCAATTAAGTCTGAAACAATTTTACGCATAAAAGCGGAATCATCGACAACCAATACTTGATACACCGCCATGTTGTTTCCACCCCTGTTTCCTTTATTCAGAAATCATGTTGTTCTCTTTAGCCACTTTTTCATAAATCCTCTGATTCCTGTCAAGGTTTCGGATCCCGGACCAGCAGGTGCAGCCAAATAGTGATGTGCGAGTTTCAATATATCCCTGGAAGCTTTTGCATTTGGATATGCTAAACTGTACGGCACTTGCCTTTTAACAGCCTTTACAACCTGGGCATCTTCAGAAATATATCCAAGCAACGGGATATCGATCTGTAAAAATCTCTTTGCCACTCCAGCTATTTTATCCGCCACCCGTTCCGCCTCTTGCTGGTCTTCAACCCGGTTAACGATCATCCGAAAGGGTGTGGCATTTTCCTGGCCATGCATCACTTTAACTAATGCGTAAGCATCGGTTATTGAAGTCGGTTCAGGTGTGGTGATGATCAGGCATTCATCGGCTGCACCGATAAATTTCATGTTTTCTCTGGAAAGTCCTGCCCCGGTATCAAAAATGACATAGTCCATCTCCTGTGCAATCTCTTCAACTTGTCCAGCAAAAAACTCCAGATCTCGATCTGACAATGAGAACAATTCTTTCATCCCCGAACCTCCGGCGATATAAGGCAACCCGCTTGCACCAAGCTGTATGATTTCCTGTATGGATTTCTGTCGGTATAATAGATGGTACAAATTATAGGGAGATGAAGTCCCCATTAGGACATCGATATTAGCCATCCCTATATCTGCATCAAACACCAATACCTTTTGCCCCATTGCCTGTAAGCTCAGTGCAAAATTAAGTGTGAAGTTGGATTTACCAACCCCTCCTTTTCCACTGGCAACGGTTATGATTTTGGAGGAGCGTGAATCACGATCTCTTCCCTCCACTCCGTTAGGCATGGAGACCATACTTCTGAGTGAGGCTGCCTGGTCCTTCATCGTACAAGCTCTCCTAACAATTGTTTGGTCAGAGAATCCGCATCAGGTTTGAGTAGATCATCAGGCACATTTTGTCCGTTCGCCACATAAGCGAGTTTAAGTGGAAAACGATGCAGCAGGTTAAACATCGGTCCGCAGCTACCGGTCTCATCCATCTTCGTAAAAATGACCTTATCCAGCCCATATTTGCTGAAATGCTCCGTTATTTGAACCATATCAGCACTTTTGGAAGTCATGCTCAACACCAAAAAAGTTTCACTATTTTCCACAGGCGCCAGTAAGCTTTGCAGTTCTGAAACAAGCAGCTCATTTCTGTAGTTTCTTCCGGCTGTATCCATGAAGATCAGATCACATCCCTCAAGACGGGAGATCGCGCGTTGTGTATCACCCGGGGATTGTACGACCTCAAGCGGGACATTTAAAATAGATGCGTATGTTCTAAGTTGTTCTACCGCTGAGATACGATAGGTATCGGAAGTAATGAACCCTACTTTTCGCTGTTTGTTGAACATCTGTTCAGCCGCCAGCTTGGCAATGGTCGTTGTTTTACCAACACCAGTTGGCCCAGCTACATATACAATGCGTGTGGTTGGCAAAATGCCCACGTCGATACGCTTCTCCAAAAAATGTGATATTTCCAATTGAACCGCTTGTACTGCTTCTACTTCATTTAAAGTTTTTTCGGAGAGCTTCGTCTGAACAGTCTCAAACCAAGATTCCCATACTTCTGGCCAAATGTCTTGCTCCATCAACCTTTCTCGAAGAGCATGAAACTCCTCTGGTAACGGATCTGCCGAAGCTCCTTGCTTTGACAACTTGGTCATCATCAGTTTGAGCTCCTGTAATTCAGACATTAGTTGGCCCTGCTGCGGATTGTTCGCCTGCTCCTGCTGCCCACTGGCGGATGTTAAACCCGAAAAATCCGCCCCTTGCGGTCGCGGTTTATGCTCGATACTCAAAGAAGATCTGCCGTTGCTCATGTCTGAACCGAGTTTGCTCGATTCAGACACAGCTGTGGCATCCGTCGTTTTCTCTTGCACATTTTTTTCAGCAATACTCGCGGCTGATTCGTCAGAAGCAACGACAAACGAACGAGCCGTTTGTCGATATGCTTCAGGTACAAATGCGCGAGGTACGGGTGGAAATTGATTTTGCACTTGATTTGTAGCCTGTTTTTTTTCTTCCTTATCTACAGCTGCTACAACTTCGATCCTTTTCTTACGGAACATCCCCAGCACCCCTCCCACCTTTATTTCCTTGGTGGACAGAATGACGGCATCACTTCCCAGGTCTTTGCGAATTTGAAGCATAGCTTCGGGCATGGTTTCAACGACGTATTGTTTTACTCTCATAAGTTCACCACCCCGACACTTTGGATTTCAACATTCGGCTCCAACTCACTATAGGAAAGCACTGGTATATCCTGCATCGTACGTTCAATCACCTGGCGCAGATACATACGAATGGTTGGAGAAGTTAATACAACTGGCTGCTGGCCTGACTGGATCAATCGATTGACTTGTTCAGTCAACTTTTGATATACACTTTGTGTTGAAGCCGGATCCAATGCAAGATAACTGCCTTGATCGGATTGCTGCACACTCTCGGCAATCTTCTTCTCCAGACCAGGTCCAACCGTGATAACTCTAAGCGTCTCTCCTTTTTGGGAGAATTGCTGGGTAATCTGACGAGAAAGAGATTGTCTAACATATTCTGTAAGTACATCCGGGTCTTTGGTGTACGTTCCGTAGTCCGCCAGTGTCTCGAAAATTGTAACCATATCACGAATGGAAACTTTCTCACGCAACAACTTGGCGAGCACTTTCTGTACATCTCCGATGGACAGTACGGATGGGATAAGTTCATCCACCAGCGCAGCATAATTCTCTCTGAGATTATCCACGAGTGCTTTCGTTTCTTGTCTGCCAAGTAACTCATGCGCATGTTTCTTAATCAATTCAGTCAGATGTGTAGCTACAACTGAAGGAGGATCTACAACCGTATATCCTGCAAGTTCAGCTCTGTCTTTGGTTACTTCATCAATCCATAACGCTGGAAGACCAAAAGCTGGTTCTGTCGTTTCGATTCCTGTAACAGATTCTTCTTCATAACCCGGACTCATGGCCAGATAATGATTCAACAACAGTTCTCCGCCGCCAACAACATTACCCTTAATTTTGATGACATATTCATTCGGTCTTAATTGGATATTATCCCGAATCCTAATAACCGGAACAACTAACCCCAGTTCAAGAGCACATTGCCTACGAATCATAATAATCCGATCCAATAAGTCTCCACCCTGCTGATTGTCAGCCAGAGGAATCAAACCGTAACCAAATTCAAACTCAATTGGGTCAACCTGAAGAAGGTTGATTACACTCTCCGGACTTCTAACTTCTTCAATCTGCTGCTCCTCTTCCATTTGCTCCTCTGCCTCTTGCTTCTGATTCAGATTATTCTGCATCCTCCATCCGGCAAAAGCCAGCAAACCTGCAAGCGGCAACGTTGTAATAACATGAATTGGTGTGAAAAAACCGAGCATTGCTATTACAAAAGCTACAATATAAAGGAGCGTCGGGTATGTAAACAATTGTCCCGTAATGTCATCGGCCAAATTCCCTTCCGATGATGCTCTTGTTACGATAAGACCTGCTGCTGTAGATATCAGGAGTGCAGGAATCTGGCTTACCAGTCCATCCCCGATTGTTAACACAGAATAGGTAGACAGCGATTCTGCAAAATCGAGACCATGAACCGTCATTCCGATGATAAATCCACCAATGAGATTAATCAGGAGAATAATGATACTCGCTATAGCGTCTCCTTTTACAAATTTACTCGCTCCATCCATGGCCCCATAGAAGTCAGCTTCGCGTTCAATTTTGGAACGACGTTCACGTGCTTGCTGCTCGTTGATCAGACCAGCATTCAAATCTGCGTCGATACTCATCTGTTTACCAGGCATCGCATCGAGGGTAAATCGTGCTGCGACTTCAGCTACACGCTCCGATCCCTTCGTAATAACGATAAATTGAACAACGACGAGAATCAGAAACACAATGAATCCAATTGCAATCTGTCCACCAGCTATCCAGCTACCAAAGGTAGCAACTACCGAACCTGCGTCTCCTTCTCCCAGAATCAGTTTCGTTGTCGATATATTGAGTGCTAATCGAAACAACGTCGTGATTAGCAACAATGCAGGAAAGATAGAAAATTGCAGTGCCTCTTTGCTGTTCATTGCAACAAGCAGTATCATCAGTGCAATTGAGATATTGATGACAAGCAACATGTCCAACAACCAGGTTGGGATCGGGAGAATCATCATCAACACGATGCCGATGATACCCGCAAGGACAGCTATATCTTTTGTTTTCAATGAATGTACGGCCTCCGATCCCTTGTTATTTCGTTCTGCCCTTTAATTTATATACATAAGCCAGCACTTCGGCTACCGCTTGAAACAAATCAGCCGGTATGGCGTCACCAATCTCGGCTCTCTGGAACAATGCCCGTGCCAGCGGCTTGTTTTCCATAGTAATGACACCGTGCTCCTTGGCAATTTCCTTAATACGCAAGGCGACGTAATCCTGACCTTTGGCTATTATCTGCGGCGCTTCCATCTCCGAGCCTTCATACTTAAGCGCAACGGCAAAGTGAGTCGGGTTGGTGATAATTACATCCGCTTTGGGAACTTCCTGCATCATGCGCTGAACAGCCATACGACGCTGACGCTCCCTGATTTTCCCCTTGATCAGTGGGTCACCTTCCATTTTTTTGTATTCGTCCTTGATATCTTGCTTGGACATACGTATGTTCTTCTCATAATCGTACTTCTGATACATGTAATCGAATACTGCAAGTACCAGAAGCGCTACGGCAATTTTAATTCCTAAGCTTAAGGTAATCGAAGCAGCAAAATGAAGAATCGCATCCAGTGAAAAATGTGACAGTGAAGCAATGTCTGATTGGTAACTTGTGATTGTACTGTAAACAAGAAAACCGATAATTGACATTTTCAGAATCGATTTAGCGAATTCCACCAAAGAACGTAGAGAAAAAATATTTTTGAACCCTTTTATCGGATCCAACTTCTCAAGTTTTGGCTTCAAACCTTCCCCTACAAGAAGAAAACCAACCTGCATGTAATTAACGATTAACGCAACAAGCACCGCACCTAGCAAAGCAGGAGCAAGCAACAGCATTACCTCGATACCATATCTCATCATCAGAGCGACAACATTCTCCCCAGTGATCTCCATATTCAGTCGATTTATGAAGATGTCCGTAAACAGGCGAACTATTCGTTCTTTATAAAAGTTACTGAACATCATCATAATCAAAAACGTGAATAAGAGAATGGATGCGCCGGACAGCTCCATACTTTTGACAACCTGTCCTTTTTTTCGCGTATCCTGTCTTTTTTTCGGGGTAGCCTTCTCTGTTTTTTCCCCCGCAAACATCTGGAGGTCGAGTTGATATTTCATTCGAATCTTGTCCTCCGTTTCACTCAGCCCGGCCTCTGTCCAATGGTCCCAAGCAAGTTTTCCATGGATCTGAACATTACTTCGAACAATTGACTAAACACAAAGGCAAAACTGGGAACCAGCAAAAGCAAAATAGCAAGTCCTACGAGTACCTTAAGTGGCATTCCGACAGCAAATACGTTGAATTGAGGAGCCGTCTTCGCCAAGAATCCCAATCCTACATCTGTCAAAAACAGAGCAACTACAATCGGCGCAGACATCTGAAAAGCCAACATAAATGATTGACCTAATGCACGCACCAAAAATTCAGCAATACTTCCATCTGCCAATCGTAGAAAGAATACATTCGATAACGGAATCCAGCGATAACTGTAAACAATGGCATCAAGCAGATAATGATGTCCGTTCATTGTCAGAAAGAGCAATACCGCAAAAGCATATTTGAAGTTACCTGTAAGCGGAGCAGATGCCCCTGTCATTGGATCGTATACGTTGGCCATACCAAAACCGATCTGAAGATCGATAAAGGTTCCTGCTGTCTGTACAGCCGTCATTAACAGGTATGCAACAAAGCCTAAGAGCAAGCCAATCAGTATCTCTCGGATAACCAACAGGATATAACTCAGATCTGTAGGAACAACCTGATCTATGCCGTATACCATATACACAGTAAAGGTTACAAATGCCGACAAACCAATTTTAAGAGAATTCGGCACATTCCGAGCCGAGAAGACCGGCGCAGTTACAAAAAATGATGCTATTCGACAAAACATAAGCAGAGCGACAGGAAAACTTTGCAACAATGTCTCCATCTGCAACAGCCTACCCTATGTATCTGTATAAATTGTCGAGAATGTTATACGTGAAATCGACCAGTATATTCAATATCCAAGGACCAAACAAAAGTACTGCCAGAAGTACAGCAATGATTTTAGGCACAAAGGCAAGGGTTTGCTCCTGAATTTGAGTGGTTGCCTGAAACACACTGATAATGAGTCCTACAACCAGAGCTAGAATAAGCATAGGTGCGCTAGCCAGCAGTGAAGTATAAACTGCTTTCCCGGCCAGACCGATAATAAACTCCGAAGTCATGACCGTCCTCCTTTAATATGCCGGCTCAAGTGTTAAAACTCAGCAACAGTGACTTCACGACCAGATACCAGCCATCGACAAGTACAAATAGCAATATTTTGAAAGGTAATGAGATCATGACAGGTGGAAGCATCATCATCCCCATAGCCATGAGTGTACTCGCAACTACAATGTCTATAACCAAGAATGGAATAAATATCATGAATCCCATCTGGAATGCTGTCTTCAACTCACTGATTGCATATGCCGGTACCATCACAGTAATCGGTATATCCTGGTATGTGCTTGGCTTTTCGGTTTGATTGTACTTCATAAACAGCAGCAGGTCTTTCTCCCTAGTGTGGGAGAACATAAACTTCTTCATGGGATCCGCAGCTTTTTCCAACGCTTCGGTTTGTGTTATGTCACCCTTGAGATAGGGCTGAAGCGCTACCTGATTGATGGATGACAATGTCGGTGACATGATAAACAGTGTTAGAAAAAGTGCCAAACCGACCAGCACCTGATTGGGTGGCATTTGCTGCGTACCCAAGGATGTCCGCACAAAACCGAGAACGATAACAATCCGGGTAAAGCTAGTCATTAGTACTAGCAAAGCTGGTGCTATACTAAGTACCGTGATCAGCAGGATAATGGACAGTGAACTCGTGCTTGGAGTGCCCCCATCCCCGTTTCCAATTTGAATATCAATATTCGGAATCGGTTCGGCAAAGGCAACAGTGACGGATGCCAGACTGATGAGTCCTATGAAAAAACACGCTAACCAAATCTTTTTCTTCATGAATCCCTCGACCGATCTGTAGTATTGTCTTCTTCCAGAACCTTCTCCATCTTCTCTTTACGGTTAGGCATCTGCCGAAGTTTAGATTCAAACAGTTCGTGAAAAGAGGTTGTATCCTCGAGTTCCATTTCCTGCGGCGGTTCATCTTTGCGTAATCGGGCTGCCAGCTTTGCAATGAGAGGCGAAAGGCTTCCCTGTTGTGCTGAAGCATCCCGTTCAAATGAATCAATGATTCGCTGTGCCTCTTCAAGATCCGAAACCTTATCCACCAGCTGTATGTCATCACCCACACCGAGTAGATAAACGCTACCGCCAATTTCTATAATTTGCAGCGACTTGTTTGGTCCCAGCCCGACTCCACCCAAAATACGAATTGTGCCGTTCCGGAACCATCGCTGATTCCGTTTGTTTAGAAAACGAATCAGATAGACTATAAGAACCAGAATGACGGCCAGGACAACAATCACCCATACAAGCTGAAAATAATAATTGACTCCCGTGCCAACATCATCTGGAATCTTATCCTGAGCCATCATCATGTCTCTTAAACGCCCAGCGTTTTGCTGATTGCTTCGATAACCCGGTCAGATTGGAACGGCTTCACAATGAAATCTTTAGCTCCAGCTTGGATTGCATCAATAACCATCGCTTGTTGACCCATAGCAGAGCACATAATCACTTTTGCGTTCGCATCAATTTTTTTAATTTCTTTCAAAGCTGCAATACCATCCATCTCAGGCATGGTAATATCCATTGTGATCAGATCAGGACGAAGCTCCTTAAACTTCTCAATTGCTTGTGATCCATCCTGTGCTTCGCCAACGACCTCGTATCCGTTTTTGGACAAAATGTCCCGGATCATCATTCTCATAAATGCAGCGTCGTCCACGACTAAAATTCGGTTTGCCATCTTGATTCAAGTCCTCCCTAAATTGTGCTTATTGTAATTTCTGAATTCGGTCCCATTGGCTTACGATATCTATAACACGAACACCAAAGTTTTCGTCGATTACGACAACCTCACCTTTGGCAATCAACTTGTTATTTACCAAAATGTCGACAGGTTCACCGGCCAGTTTGTCCAGCTCGACAATTGAACCTTGTGACAGTTCTAAAATATCCTTAATTTGCTTCTGGGTCCTTCCTAATTCTACGGTGACTTTAAGGGGAATGTCCATCAATAAATTCAAATTGTTTTCGTCTACCTGGCCGAAAGCCCCATTTTGCAAATTGGCGAATTGAACCGGTTGTACGTTTACATTCCTATTCGGCACACCGCCGTAATGCTGCGGTACACCATAAGGTTGCTGCGGAGGCATGCCATATGGCTGCTGTGGCGGCATTCCTTGCGGTATCCCCATCGGAGCCTGTCCATACCCATTATAATCTTGAACAGGCGGTTGCTGCGCCTGTGGCGGTATCTGTTGCTGAACCGGAGGTTGCTCAGGGACAACCGGTACTGCTGCCTGTACTGGCTCTGGTGTAGACGCAACTGGTGCACTAGCAGTAGACTCTTGAGCTCCTCCAATCAACATCTCTACCATTTCTTTGGCAAAATGTACTGGAAGCAGCTGCATGAGATTGGAATCAATCAGATCGCCAATCAACAGACGGAACGATACTTGAATCAATGTCTCATCTTCTGGAAGATTGCTGACTCCCTCACCACTTTCCATATTGAGAATATCAATTCCCGGAGGAGAAATATTCACGAAACGGTTAAAGATTGTGGACATGGAAGTAGCAGAGGAACCCATCATCTGATTCATCGCTTCCTGTACTGCACTGATATGGATTTCATTCAGTTCTTCATCAATCGGATTCCCTTCGCCACCAAGCATCAAATCGGCAATGACTTGAGCATCCCGTTTTTTGATAACTAGCGAGTTGATCCCTTCAAATCCATCCACATAATTCACATGAACTGCAACGTGAGGCTTAGGAAAGGCTTCATCAAACTGTGTCCGACTGATGATGGACACCTTAGGTGTTGTAATATCTACTTTTAGGCCCAATAGCGTAGACAAAGCTGTCGCCGCACTACCAAATGTAATGTTACCAATCTCCCCCAAGGCATCCTGTTCCAGCTCGGTCAAAAAATCATCAACTGTTTTCTCAGCCGGTTCCGAACTGTTCATCGATTCCGATTGTCTGAGCAAAGCATCGATTTCTTCTTGGGATAAATAATCCTTACTCGTCAAATTCTTCAACTCCTTCGGTGACAATCTTGTCTATTTGCACAGCCACACGATCCTTGATCGTTCCCGGGCTACCCATATACTTCAGCCTATCTCCAACTTTAATGGACAGTCCCTCATCAACAGGTTTGTTCAACGTAATGACATCGCCAACAGACAGACCCAAAAATTCAGCAATCGAAATCCTGGATTCTCCCAACTCCGCAACGACGGGCAATTTGGCTTTGTTCACACGCTCTTTGAGAGCATCATATTCTTCCGGAGCTCTGGTTTTTTTCTCCGAAACAAACCACTGATGGGTCGACAACCGGGACATAATAGGTTCAAGAACGACATGCGGAATACACAAATTGATCATGCCTGTGGTGTCACCGATTTTGGTACTCAGTGAGATCAAAGCGATAGTCTCATTGGGGGAAACAATCTGCATAAATTGCGGATTGGTCTCCAGCGCTTCCATCCTTGGAGAAATATCCAACACAGTCTTCCATGCTTCCTGCAAACTTTCAAACGCACGGCTGAAAATCCGCTCCATAATCGTTGTCTCAATTTCCGTCATCGATGCGATCTTTGTCGGTGCATTTCCTGTTCCGCCAAGCAGACGATCCAGCATTGCATAACCCACGTTGGGATGAACCTCCATTACCATCCGTCCCTGTAATGGCTCCGCCTCAAATATGTTCAATATCGTCATCTTCGGAATAGAACGGATAAACTCGTCATAAGGCAACTGTTCAACTTGAACGACATTGATCTGAACGAACGTCCGCAGTTGGGCTGAAAAATAAGTGGTGAGAAAGCGTGCAAAATTTTCGTGAATACGGGTCAAGCTTCGAATATGATCTTTGGAAAAACGAACCGCCCGCTTAAAATCGTACGATCTAATTTTCTTTTGAGTTTCTTCCTTTTTCAATTCCTCGGCATCCATTTCACCAGAGGAAAGGGCAGCTAATAGGGCGTCAATCTCATTTTGTGATAATACATCCACCATGTTCTCACCCCCTTACAGATTTACAGCGTGTCCTGTTCATTACATTGGCGCCATCACAAAAGAAGAAAAACTAGTGGTGGCCAGCTTACCTTCTGGTAAAGCTTCATTAATAAGCTCAGTCAATTTTTTGTTAAATTGAATGCGACCTTTCGCTGTAGCCAGTTCATTAGACTTGGTATCCGCAAAAGTCTGGATGATAATAGGTTTCACCGTGATTTCCTTGATTTTCTCAAAATCTTCTTTAGCCTTTTTGTCGGATAATTTGAAAGAAAAACTTACAACTACAATATGGTCTATATCAGCCAAATTAGTTTTAATTTCTCCAAGCTCTGAGGAAACTGCAACAATCTCATCCGCTGTCATCTTCTTTTCTGCAGCGGCTGCCGTATGTGTATCAATCTTATTCCCGTTCTGTCCTTGCATAAATACAAACACAACCACCACAATGAGTGTTATAGCTAGCAAGCTTGTTGCAAGCCAAGGCAACATCTTTTTCATCAGGACTCCTCCGTTTGCTGCACTTTAATAGTGGCTGCCTGAACCCCGATTTCACGGTTGTAATCTTTAATTTTGGAAATAACCTCATCGGCTTTCTCAAGCACAATAAGTCTCTTTCCGGTTACCAGAGTAATATACGTGTCTGGTGTCTCTTCCACAATTTCAACCATCAGCGCATTTAACCACATGGGAGAACCATTTAACCGCGTAACCGAAATCATGCTAAGCCCCCTTGATCAGAGTGGAGGAGCAAGCTCCCCCCGCATTTAAAATCACTAATCAGTTATTAACGTTTCAGGTTAACAACTTCCTGAAGCACTTCATCGGACGTTGTAATAATACGTGAGTTCGCCTGGAATCCACGCTGAGCAACGATCATCTCTGTGAATTCACCTGTAAGATCCACGTTGGACATTTCAAGTTGTCCTGCAATAACGGATCCTGTACCAAATTCAGTACTATTGGCAGTGACAATTTCAAATTCCCCATCAGCATTGGCATTTGCAGTAATGCGATACAAGTTTCCGCCGATTTTTTCCAAACCTTCCGGATTTGTCACTTTCCCTATGCCGAGTTGTGCTCCGGCTTCAGTTGTTCCATCATCCATCGTCTGGTTGATAATTCCATCTTGACCAATAGTGAAAGAAACGACTGCTTCGTCCAATGTGATAGGTTCTCCGCCACTATCAACAACGAACAGACCATCGGAAGTTACAAGGTTACGGTTAGCATCCACATGGAAATCTCCTGCCCGGGTTAAAAAAGGAACTTCTTGTTCACCACCAAGGGTCACCAGGAAGAAGCCATCACCATTGAGACGCAGGTCGGTTGGATTATTAGTTGTCATTGGGCTACCTGCAAGATGCAGGGTATCAATTGATCCTACCGATACACCCAAACCAATCTGCTTTGCATTTACACCACCATTTTCATCTCCAGGTGCTGTTACCCCCGCCGTTGTTTGGCTCATAATATCTTTGAACATGACACGGCTACCTTTAAAACCAACCGTATTCACGTTCGCAATATTATTACCGATTACATCAAGTTTCGTTTGAAAACCCCGCATCCCGGAAACGCCTGAGTACATTGATTTCAACATTTTTTAAAAATCCTCCCAGCCTTAGTTTGGTTACCGCGTCAGTCGGTCAGCGGCATTCCGGCTCCCGAGAAGGGCCAGCCGGTCAAGAAATGATTACAGCACTATCAATCTGGGTGAATACATTATCCTTCATGCTTTCACTATCCATGGCTGTAACGACAGTACGATTTTTGACATTAACGATAAAAGCCATATCTTTCATCAAAATCAAGGATTCCTTGGCTCCTTTGGCAGCAGCCTTATCCAGAGCAGTTCCAATCTGCTGCATCTGCTCCGTCTTGAGTTCAATACCGCGCTGTTCCAACCTTTTTGCAGCATGATTACTCAATTTCAGCAGGTTATCTTCCAATACCTGTGCAAAAGGGCGCTCAGGTACAGTGGATGCTTCTCCCGCTTTGGAGCGATTATGCAAATTGGGGGTAATTGGACCTGTGTACAGTTGGCCTACTGTTATGCGGTCACTCATAACGTGTTTCCGTTGTCTTCAGGCTGTGCTGATGCTTCTGGTTGCTGGTTTTCATTCGTTACAGCTGAATCTGCAGCGTCCTTAACTGGAGTTTCATTTTCCTCAGCCTGTGTTGGATTAGTTACTTGAATAATTTCATCCAGCTTGATTTCGTCATTGCCTACTTTTGCGTATTGAACACCATCTCGTACGATGATGGAATCCACAATACCCTGACGGAGGGTTCCGTTATCCTCTTTATTAGAAGAAAGCCAACTGATCTCGCGGCCAATCATGCCCGAAACTGTCCCAAGAGACTGATTTAAAGTCTTTAGCTGAGAAGAGATATTCACCAGTTGTTCTACCGAACTGAACTGAGCCATCTGAGCGATAAATTCCTTATCTTCCATTGGCTGCATCGGATCCTGATTTTGCAACTGAGTGATCAATATTTTAAGAAACTGATCCTTGCCCAGCTCTTTTGTTGCAGCGCTTGTTGTGGCTTTATTCGCTGCCGAATAGTTAGGCCAGGTATTATTGGTAGAAATCGCTTCATTAGCCATATTTTCACCTCATTTCTGTTTAAGCTTCTGCTGTAAACGTGTCTCTGCGCAGGTCGTTACCTTCCTCATGTTCACTGCGCCAGTTGCGCAATTCTTCCTGGAGTGTTGCTGTGCTTACAGCATCATCAGATTGTTCTTCACGTTCACGTGAGCGACGTTGCTGCTGAGAATTGCTTCCTGGCTGGCGTCCCCCATCCTGGTACATTTGTGAACCAAGTGAGCTGTTCTGAGTAACTTCAAGTCGTTCAACTTGAATGCCTTGAGCTTGAAGCGAGCTACGCAATTGCATCATTTGCTGTTCCAACATGTCTTTCGCCATCGTATGCTCGGTCATAAAACGAGCAACCAATTGCCCGTTTTGCAAAGTAATCTGCACATCCAGCTTACCCAGATGTTCTGGACGTAGTGAGATAGTCGCTTCCGAAAACCCCTTTTGTTGCACAATGTCCAACTTATTCACAACAAACTGTGTCATCTCTTTTGCAAACTGGGAAGCTTGCATGACAGGTTCAGCCGGTTTACCTGCTGATGTACCTGTTGAACGTAAGGACAACTCTCCTGCCGTAATGATACTTGAATGGTCCACTTCTCCTACTTCATTCGTTGTAGGTGCTGAATCCGTTTCAACTGAAACTTTAGGTCCAGTATTTGAAGCGGCCGAAACAAGAACTTGTGATGCCACTGAGTCTTGCTTGGACGTCTGATTTGTTGGAGCCATTTGCACAGCCTGAACCTTAGCCACTGCTAATGTTTCCAGAATGGATTTAAGTTCATTCCACCCTTTGTTAAGACTGGTGTCAACGCCAGCATCCTGCAGCTGACTTTGGAGAGATTGAAGCAGGTGCTTGAATTCTGGAGCATTCTTGACAACTGTACTATCCGGCTCATTCATACCCGCAATTAACTGTGTGAGCACATCCTGAATTACAAAGCGCATTGCTGCTGGGTGTTCAGCCAGATCAATTGCTGATGCTGCATTAGAAGTCTCTGAGCCAATTGCGGGCTCATCAGAACCTTCAGCTTGAATACCCGAATTAGCATCTAATTGAGCGTACATCTGCTGAATCAGACTTTGTAAATCCCCTAGCAGTGACGGATCATTTTCCAAAGCTTCATCTAGCGAATCCAAATCTGCGAATAACGAACTTAAGATATCGGTGATTGATGTTTGTTCCCCATCTTCACTAGATGCAAAGGTAAACACTAGTGGATTCGCTGCTAAGCTCCCTGCTGCAGCCGAGCTATTGTCCGTCGTTGCACCACCATTTAATGATTGGGCAAGAGTTTGCAAAAAATCACCACTTCCAGCAATTGCACCTTTGGATCCTGTTCCAGCTGTCTGCGCTGCTGTTGTCTTAGCGGATGATGTGGATGTCATTTGATATACAATCGACATTTGTTTTCACCTCCTCTCCGTACTAAACAGATGCTACTAATCTTACTTGTTACCCATTAATTTATTTAATATTTTTGCAGTTTCAACTGAATTTTCAGTTGACATATTTTCAAGCAATTGAGACCGTGTAGCATCGTCGACAGAATTTAAAATGGTCAAGGTTTTATCCGGGCTCAGCTTATATGTTTCGAGCAATAGTTTAGCCCCACTAGAGGCCGACATGGAAGCAAACGTTTGACTAAGCTGATTTTTATCCAAGTTTTTGGAGTTAGTTGTAGTCGCCGTAGATGTCGTTGCAGTCTCTTTCTTTAAGCGGGATTGCAGTGCATCCAGGGCCAGATCACCGGATGGTTTCGCATCCTTCATCATCATCGTGACATCAGCCGCTGTTTTCGGGTCCATCTTCTCCAATACCTTGGTTCGTGCAGCAGATTGCATCACACTAAGAAGCTGCACCATCTCTTCATTCGTCATATTTTGCAAAATCGGTGCGGCCTTACTGGGACTCATGTCCGCATACATCTTCGCCAAATCTTTAATTTGTTTCTGATAATCAGACTCGGTCTCTGGATTCTGCGCAGCGGTTTCAGCCGCTTTTTCCGCATCATCTAATTTCTTTTGCAAATCGCTTGATTTCTTTGCCTCTGCGGTCGTGGCATCCTTCGCTGCTTTGAGCTCTGTTTCTTTCTCATTTACTTGTGCCTTCAGCTTATCTATTGTCGCTTCTGCACTCTCGACCTGCTGCTCACTCTTCTCCAGTTTCTTTTTCTCTGGATCTAGCACTGGATCAGGTACCCATTCCTTTACGATAGGAATTTTATTAGCTACTTCAAGCAGGTTGTTGCGAATATCTACATTAAATAGAGTCAGCAAAACACCCAACAAAACCACAGTGAACACAATTGGTATTGAAATCATCAGAAACTTTTCCCAACCACCGCTCGACTCTTTTTCCATATCTGTGTCTTTAACAGCCATTGTTCTTTCCTCCTTCACGAGACAACTTCGCGTCCGGCCACATCAATTCGCGCGTCCGGCTTTGGCAGCGAAGCGTACAGTAGCCATCTCGTCCAGATCGTTCTGTTCCCGGAGGAGCATCTCCTGCTGAAATTTGATTTTGGCCTTGTCTCTCGCCCCAAGCCATACTTTTTCGTCCATCATTTTGCCGTTCAGAAACGTCTGATTCCGTTGCACATTGACTTCAGCATGTCTGACATCACTACTTTTGCGTGAAATGCACTCGTCAAGGTGATGTACATACCGCTGCATCTCTTGCAAGCTGGATACGGAAGCCGTGCTTTCCGTAGCGGATTGAATGACATCTATCAGTTCCTTTTTATCATTCAATAGTTGTAAAAGATGCTCTTCCTCAGTCTGAAGTTTCCCGATGGCTGTGGATAACATCCACTCCGCTTGCGTTTTTTCATTGCTTTTCAGGTCAACAACCTTCTGGAAATGATATCGAAATTTCATCGTCTACCCATTCATCTCCTTGCAAATTCAAGAATCAAACGTTCCTGCACTTCACTTAGCGTTACTTTTTCATCGACTTTCTGCCTGGTAAAGTCCCAGATACTATCAATCTGGTCTATCGATTCATCAATGGCAGCATTTGAACCTCTTTGATAAGCCCCAATGTTGATTAAATCCTCTGATTCCTTGTACACAGCCATCAGTCTCTTCATATTATTAACGGCTTCCAACTGCTCTTCAGGAGCAATATCCTTCATAACCCGACTAATGCTCGCAAGCACATCAATCGCAGGGAAGTGACCTTTGTTTGCTATGGAACGATTCAGTACAATATGACCATCCAGTATACCTCTCACCGCATCCGCAATCGGCTCGTTCATATCATCCCCGTCGACAAGGACGGTGTAAAAAGCAGTAATTGAACCTGTGGGTCCAGTCCCCGCTCGCTCAAGCAACTTGGGTAAACTCGCAAAAACAGAAGGAGTGTATCCTCTCATTGCAGGTGGTTCTCCTACCGCAAGTCCCACTTCCCTCTGTGCCATGGCATAACGTGTAACAGAGTCCATCATCAACATGACATTCATGCCTCTGTCTCTGAAATACTCCGCGATCGTAGTTGCGATAACCGCGCCTTTGATTCGAATCAGAGCAGGTTGATCAGAGGTAGCAACAATAACGACGGATCGTTCCAATCCTTCCGGACCCAGATCCCTTTCAATAAAGTCACGAACCTCACGGCCCCGCTCCCCTACCAAAGCAATTACATTAACGTCTGCTGCTGTATTGCGGGCGATCATGCCCATCAGTGTACTTTTACCAACACCCGATCCGGCAAATATACCGACCCTCTGTCCTTTACCAACCGTCAACAGACCGTCAATGGCTCTTACACCTACACTCATCGTTTCGAGTACCCGTGGACGGTCCATCGGATTCACTGGCGTATTAGATGTGGAGTACATTGGCATTCTGGAGGGTAACAAGGAACCGTCCAAAGGTTGCCCCAATCCATC
The DNA here is from genome assembly GCF_032399705.1 of Paenibacillus sp. BIC5C1. NCBI lineage: Bacteria > Bacillati > Bacillota > Bacilli > Caryophanales > Paenibacillaceae > Paenibacillus > Paenibacillus sp. BIC5C1. The sequence goes on along the minus strand of NZ_CP135922.1, from coordinate 2,476,290 downwards.
TAACACCTTACCAAGCAATTCAGATCCAACCTGAACCCCAAGTGGTTTACCCGTTCCGACCACATCGCATCCAGGGCCAATGGATTGAAGTTCACCGAGTGGCATGAGCAATACTTTGTTATCCCGAAACCCGACAACCTCTGCCTGAAGTGGCTTGGCAGATTTCCCGGGGTAGATGTAACATACATCACCAATGCTAGCATCCGGGCCTTCAGACTCAACCATAAGACCAATGACCTGTGTGACCTTACCGTTAATTCGAACGGGGTCAAATTGCTTAAGATGTTCCATGTATCGCTGTGAGCTAAGAATCTTCATGTTGATTTTTTCGCCCCTCATCCTCAAGTGCTATGCGGATCAGTTCTTTTTTAATTTCAGCGAGTTGGGTATCAATTCTGGCATCTACACTTCCAAACGACGACCGTATAACACATCCCTTGTCTTTCACCGTAGCATCAGGCAAAATCTGCAATTCTGCCTGAGAGTCAATTGACATAGCCAACTCTTCACGTGCGGCCTGCACAAAAGCAAATTGATCAGGTGCCACACATAAGGTGATCATCCCCTGTTCACGTTTGCGAGACAAACTCTGACGAATCAGTTCGAGTGTGTGTTCTGGTTCAACAGAGAGTTGCTTGTCAATTACCTTCTCAGCGATACCACAGGCGAGATCCACAAGAAAAGGCTCTGCTTCCTGAATAATCTGATCTTTGGCAACGTAAGCTTCTTCAAGAACCCCGCGTGCTTCCTTCATCATCTCTTCGATCTTCACCTGGAGATCCAGTTCAGCCTGTACTTTGCCTTCTTCAAAACCCTGCTGGAAACCTTGTGAACGAAGCGCTTCAGTAAGATGTTCATCCTGCTGACGCTGTTCCTGCCACCAGCTATCAATCTGTTCACGGGCTTCTTGAAGCAATCGCTCCGCTTCCTCTGAAGCATCACGTACCTGCTTTTCTGCAAACTCCTTGGCATCCTCCAGCATCTCCGCGGTAAGACGTTGTGTTTCTTCGTCTACGCGTGCCTGAAGCATCTCAGCTTCAGAGCCTTCAGCACGTTCACCATCTAACTCCACATCAGACTCCGGTCCACCATAATGATGATGATTTTCGAGTCGTTTGCGGTCATCGACCGGTACATACTGGAAAGATTTAATCAAATTAGACAATGATATCATCTCCTCCACCGCGAGCGATAATGATCTCACCAGCTTCTTCCAATCTGCGGATCGTTCCTACGATACGAGTCTGAGCTTCCTCAACATCACGCAACCGAACGGGTCCCATGAATTCCATTTCTTCCTTGAATGTCTCGGCCATCCGTTTCGACATGTTCCGGAATATAGCATCCCGTACTTCTTCGCTTGCCACTTTGAGTGCCAACTGCAAATCTGCATTGTCGATATCCCGGATAATACGCTGGATCGAACGATCATCCACATTGACGATATCTTCGAATACAAACATGCGTTTTTTGATTTCTTCTGCAAGTTCCGGATCTTGAATTTCCAGTGAGTCGAGGATAGTACGTTCCGTACCACGGTCGACGCCATTCAAGATCTGAACGATGGATTCGATACCACCCGCATTTGTATAATCTTGTGTAACAGTAGAAGACAGTTTCTGTTCGAGCACCCGCTCCACTTGAGAAATGACTTCTGGAGAAGTACTGTCCATCACAGCAACTCGGCGTGCTACATCGGCCTGTTTCTCTTGTGGTAACGAGGACAAGATCGCCGCTGCCTGCTCAAATTGCAGATATGATAATACCAGAGCAATCGTTTGCGGGCTTTCGTTCTGAATAAAGTTCAATATTTGATTTGGATCTGCCTTACGCGCAAAGTCAAATGGTCTAACTTGTAGCGTAGCCGTCAAACGGTTAATAACTTCAAGTGCTTTTTGCGACCCAAGTGCTTTCTCCAGAATTTCTCTCGCGTACGTAATACCACCTTGAGAAATGTATTCCTGTGCAAGACAAATCTGATGAAACTCAGACATAATCATATCTTTTTCGGAAGCATCTACTTTGCGAACATTGGCAATTTCCAACGTCAGTTGTTCGATCTCTTCATCCCGCAAATGTTTGAAGATTTGCGCGGACACTTCCGGACCTAATGTAATCAACAAAATTGCTGCTTTTTGTCTTCCAGTCAGACCTTGACTGCTTGCCTTCGCCAATGCGTTCACCTCTATTCGTCAGCCAGCCACGTACGCAGCAGATTGACGAATTCGTCTGGCTTTTTCTTGGCCAAACTCTCCAATTGTTTGCGCACTTGACTTTCGTTCGTTACACTGTCCAACGTAATGGACGGAAACTCTGTTGCTACCGGAAGAGGAATATCCTCTTCTTCTATTTCGTTCTGTTTGCGACGACGGCGCACTAACAAAATAACAACCGTTGCAATCAATGCTGCCACCAATGCTCCGATGCCCCACATCATTCCGGTGGAAAGCTGGAACCCTGTATTTGTTGCCGCAGCAGTCTGGAAACCTTGAGACATTACCGAAACTTTTTTGGCCAAATCTGCGTCACTTATTACAGTGCCTGAGTCCGCCAGTGATGCACGAACAATGTTAACCAAAATATTTTCAATCGCATCCTGAACCGGTGCTTGTAATTCTGTTTGTCCTGCCGGTGGTTCAACCGCGACGTTAATGGTTAAATCTTTTACAGTATATGGACTGGAAACGATATCTTTAACAATTCGGTTGACATCGTAGTTTTTGGTGCTGGATGTTTCCTCCGAGCTTGAGTTTCCCGATGCATCCGATGATGGATAACCCGGAACTTCCTCTTGACCTGTGCCAGCAACACCACCTGTCGGATTGCTTGCCCCCGTATAGCTCTTTTGAATCTCTTGAACACTGATCTCGATGCCTTTCATATTATCTACATCGACCGGTGTGACTAGGTTTTCTTTACGAGTTTCCTTGTCAAAATTAAGCTTGGAAGCAACCAGAACGTTGACATTCTCGTCACCCACAATCTGGGAAAGAAATTGTTTCACATTATTGCGAACATCATTTTCGAATTTCTTCTGTAACGCCATATTTTCTTGGACTTCAGAAGATAATCCCCCGCTACCACCTCGGGCGGTCGGAATCAGTTCCGCTTCATCTGTGTTCGTAATCGTTATGTTTTCAATAGGTAGATTGGGAATGGCTGTTTTGACCAAATTAAAATATCCATCTACCGCAGCTTGATTGGGGTGATAACCCGGTTTAAACTGCAGGGCCACTGATGCTGATGCTTTATCCTGCTCTTCTAGGCCAGCAAAGATATTATCTTTTGGCATATTGACCAATACTTTAGCATCCTGTATGCCTTGCATTCGTTGAAGCAACTGCTCCACTTCTCCGTTCAATGCGTTGTTATACTTCACATCGAACTCTTTATCCGTCATCCCGATTGGAGATGATGACTCCTCAAATGACTTATACCCTAATGAACCATTCTGAATAATTCCTTGTGATCCGATATTTACTTTAGCAATAGCTACATCCGTGCTCGGTACAGATATGGTCTTGCCATCTGAACTTAATTTGTATGGAATACTCGATGAATCCAGATAATTAATGACGCCTGCAGAGTCACTTGCATTCAAATCCGTGAAAGCAACTTCATATTCCGTCTTTGACAATTGCATGGTTAGTACAACTGCAGCCAAAATTAAAAACAGGAAGGTGGAAATAAATAATACTTTTTGCTTTTTGCTAAAACTATTCCAATACTGGGATGCCTTATCTCTGTATTGGGCAATTCTCTCATTCACTCTGTCACCCCATCCGAAACTTTGCTTGGTCTGTCCTTCCGCAATCTCTATAGGTTCTAAAGTTTAACGGTCAGGAGCAGCATCGCAGCTGCTTGTTGTAATAATCAGCGCTGTTGTCGAAGCGCATTTAAGCCATTTTATAATTGCGTACGCATAATCTCCTGATATGCTTCGACTACTTTGTTTCGGACTTGAGTCGTAAGTTGCAGACTCAACAGGGCCTGTTCTGAAGCGATCATCACCTGATCAACGTTCACTTTCCCAACCAGGAATTGGTTTGACATTTCATGCGCTTGGGTCTCCTGTGCAGCTACAGACCCTAGCGCATCCTGTAGGTATGTACCGAAGCTCTGAATGGTTTCGGCTGGTGTAGATGGTTTAGCTTGTGCCGTACTTTGCATCTGAAGCGGTTGAATCCCCTGTGTGCTAAACATGTTGTTCTGAATCATTAATGTCCCTCCCATTCATTTCAGTTCTTTGGTTTTTTGGATATTTCCACCTTTAAGCCATTACCTAGGCTCTTCCAATCTCCAATGCCTTGGATATCATTGCTTTGGTTGAGTTCAAAGCTGTGACGTTTGCTTCATATGAGCGTGAAGCCGAGATCATGTCCACCATTTCTTTCGCGATATCCACATTAGGCATGTACACATACCCCTCAGCGTTGGCATCTGGATGTGTAGGGTCGTAGACTGGCTTCAGAGGCGACTGATCTTCACGAATCTCCGATACTCTAACTCCCTCTCCAGACCCACTGCTTTTCATTTGATTTTGAAGCAAGCTGTTGAAGGAAGTTTTGTTTGGTTCAAGCACAACCATCTTGCGCTTGTAAGGAACCGCCTCGCCGTTGGTTACACTCGCGCGCGTCGTCTCCGCGTTGGCAATGTTGGATGATATAACATCCATCCGCAAACGCTGAGCTGTTAGAGCCGATGCACTGATACTGAAACTGTTACTGATGTTCACCTAAGTTATCTCCCTTCGACTCCAACACGCATCATTTTGATTTGTTCATTCACTTGCTGAATATAAGCGTTGTAACGCAGCTGGTTCTCCGCCAGAAGACTCATTTCTTTGTCTACATCGACGTTATTCTGGTTGTTATTCATGGATGTTGACTGGTCCATATTAACTACAGGTGTAGGTATGGAAGAGGAAGGACCTATGACAAAATGCCTTGAATCCGTTACTTTCCCTTTAAGAACAGGCATATCTCCACTCATTTGTTCCTGGAGCATTTCTTCAAAAGCAACGTCCGAACGCTTGAAATACGGGGTGTCCGCATTCGCAATGTTGTCAGCAATTGTTCGTTGTCTAATGTTGGAGGCATCGAGTGCACCTTGCAGCCTTTGAAAACTAATATCATTCAAAAGATTCATAATCGCCCTCCTCTCTTTAGAAATTATGGAAATAGATTCAATCTTTTTCCGTGGGATGCTTATGCTTTTTCGACAAAAAACATTCACTTTCACACGGTTTTCTAGGACTTAAGTAGAATTAACTCTGATGTTGTCGTATAACATAAGTTTCTTCGAGATTGGGATATATTACAATAAGAAAAAAGCCCTATCTTTTCTGAAAGACAGAGCTTTTTGTGTATTTTCTGCAAATTATGAATTTTTTCGTAAATGTTGGGGCCCAAAACAAAAATAAGCTTAAGTGCTCGGGTTGAGCTCTTAAACATTCTTAAAATTTATACTATGCGTTAACTCGTTTGAGCACATCATAATAATACAAACAAGGAAGCTATCGAAAAGCTTCAAACGATTTTCCACTAGAAATATTTACCGATATAATAAGCTTTCTTATAATTTTTAATAGAATCTTCTCTATTCTATAAAATTGCTAATTGACAAGATATCCATTTCGGATTACTTGTTTCAGCTTAATATCTAAAACACTTTTTTAACATTTAAACAGAGCAAGCTCATTTATATTACACAAGAATAATTTGTCACATCCGCAATACCATCTCATTCACTTTTTTGCGCATTTATGCAAATCTTTCTCGAGCTTCTGATTAAACCGATAACCAGACTTGGAAAAACAAAATCCTATTATTGGAATTTATAGAAGTATCAAATATGAGTTGTAAACACATCTTTAGGGTCTAAATACATTATATCTGCGGCACAAGTCCTAGATAATCTTTCGTCTTATACAACTCCATCTCTTTTATCGGTTACAATACGACATTATATTAGGTTAAACAAAAATAAACGGCATACAGATGGATTGAATAAAGTCTACTACAGTTAGAACCAGGACCGCATATCCCATTTCCGTGTAGTCGTCTGATCTTTATTCATCCATTGTATGCCGTCATCCATTCTTCAAACACGCTCTGACAGAGCATTGCACCTATGTTACAAGATATATTGACTTAAATCACGATCTAATGCAATATCATTCAATTTCTCACGTACATATTCCGGAGTGATAACCATACGCTCTAGCGTAAGCTCTGGCGCTTCAAAAGACAGATCCTCCAGAAGTTTTTCCAGAATGGTATGCAGGCGCCGTGCACCGATATTTTCGGTATTCTGATTCACGGACTCAGCCAGCTTCGCAATTTCACGGATGGCATCATCCGAGAACTCTATCTCAATATTCTCCGTACGCAGCAAATCCACATATTGCTTGGTTAACGCATTTTTAGGTTCAGTGAGGATCGATACAAATTCATCAAGCGTCAGGCTGTTCAGTTCTACACGGATTGGGAAACGCCCCTGGAGCTCTGGAATGAGATCTGAGGGTTTTGCTACGTGAAATGCGCCAGCTGCCATAAACAGGATGTAATCCGTTTTGACAGGGCCATACTTGGTCATTACCGTAGATCCTTCCACGATTGGGAGAATATCACGCTGTACCCCTTCACGGGATACGTCTGGACCGCTACCGCGTCCTTGACTGGCCACTTTATCAATTTCGTCAATGAATATGATACCTGTTTGTTCCGCCCGGCGAATGGACTCCTGAGTAACATCATCCATATCAATCAACTTGCCCGCTTCTTCCTGAATTAGCACTTTGCGAGCTTCCTTAATTGCCAGTTTACGTTTTTTGGTACGACGAGGTAATAAACTGCCAAACATCTCCTGCATATTCATACCCATCTGATCATTTCCTTGACCAGCAAACATGTCCATCATGTTAGGTGTGGTATCTTCCACATCAATCTCGATAACGTCATTTTCCAGTTTACCAGATAACAAATCAAATTTGATTTTACGTCGCCGTTCAGCTACTCCCGTATCTGGTTCTTGCTCATCGGTTTCTGGCGCGTTGTTGCCATTATTACCAAAAATCATTTCAAACGGATTCCGCTGATTTTTGGATTTGGATTGTGAAGGGGCCAAAATATGTACAATCCGCTCATTAGCAGCCTCTTCCGCTTTGTCCTTGACCTTTTCTGTACGTTCCAGTTTGACCATCCGCAGTGATGTTTCAATCAGATCACGAATCATAGATTCCACGTCACGGCCAACATAACCCACTTCCGTGAACTTCGTAGCCTCCACCTTTACAAATGGGGCTCCTACCAACTTAGCCAGTCGACGTGCAATCTCTGTTTTACCAACACCAGTAGGTCCAATCATCAGAATATTTTTAGGTACAATATCATCTTGGGTATGTTCGGGCAAAAGGCTACGGCGATAGCGATTGCGAAGGGCGACCGCTACCGATTTTTTAGCCTGTTTTTGACCTACAATGTACTTATCAAGCTCTGCAACGATTTGTCTTGGCGTTAACGCTTGAGTATCCATATAGCTTCCCTCCTACCAATATGCGAACCTTGTTTATCAGATAGATAAAAACATTATAGATCTTACTTACAAGGACAAAGAATCTCCACGAAGTAACTGGAGCCGATTTAATCATCATGCCCCATCACGGGAGATTGCTTTCCTTACAACTCTTCAACAATAATATTATTGTTGGTATATACACATAACTCTGAAGCAATCTGGAGTGATTCACGAGCAATGTCTTTTGCTTCCAGATCCACCGCATGACGTTTTAACGCACGCGCAGCAGATAAAGCGAAGTTGCCTCCCGAACCAATGGCAATCACGTCATCATCTGGTTCAATTATTTCGCCACCACCGGAAATGAGTAACATCCCGGTTTTATCCATAACAATAAGGAGCGCCTCCAGCTTGCGCAAAATTCGATCCTGGCGCCAATCCTTGGCAAGCTCTACCGCTGCGCGCTGCAGATTACCATGGTGCTCCTCCAGTTTGCCTTCGAATTTCTCAAACAAGGTAATGGCATCCGCCACGGAACCGGCAAAACCAGCCACAACCTGCCCACGATATAAACGTCTTACCTTTTTGGCTGTATTTTTCATCACAACGCTTTGTCCCATGGTCACCTGACCATCACCGGCAATGGCTGCTTTACCATTATGACGAACTGCACAGATCGTTGTAGCATGAAATGACATATCCATGATATCAGCCTCCTCCCACGATTAATTTACACGCGTTCTGGAACGGTTAGACCTTCTGCTGCTGCAAAACGGGCAATGCCATCCAGTGCACGCTGCGCAAGTGCTTCATTTTTTTCCTTTTTATTGCGTATTTTAGTTTCCAGCTTCGGCAGCAACCCGAAGTTTGCGTTCATTGGCTGGAAGTGTTTGAAATCAGCTGTTGTAATATATTGTGCCATACTGCCCAATGTGGTCTCCACCGGCAAAACCACCAGTTCCTGTCCAAGCGCTGCTTTGGCTGCATTCATACCCGCGATTAAACCGGATGCCGCAGATTCTACATAACCTTCTACTCCCGTCATTTGACCTGCAAAGAACAGGTTTGGACGCTCTTTGAACTGATACGTTGGACGAAGCAGTTTGGGAGAATTGATAAATGTATTACGGTGCATTACGCCATAACGAACGAATTCCGCATTTTCAAGTCCAGGGATCAAAGAAAAGACCCGCTTTTGTTCGCCCCATTTCAGATGCGTCTGGAATCCGACCAGATTGTACAGCGTTCCTGCTGCATTGTCCTGTCTAAGCTGAACAACAGCATGAGGCAGTTCTCCAGTATGCGGATTAACGAGTCCTACAGGTTTCATCGGACCAAACAACGCCGTTTGTTTGCCACGTTTCATCATGACTTCAATCGGCATACAGCCTTCGAAGTAAATTTCTTTCTCAAATTCTTTCAGTTGAGCAACTTCCGCTGTGATTAACGCTTCATAGAATACATCGAATTCCTCTTCTGTCATTGGGCAGTTCAAGTAAGCTGCTTCGCCTTTATCATAACGTGAAGCCAAATAAACTTTATTCATATCAATAGAATCTTTTTCGATAATTGGCGCAGCCGCATCATAGAAGTAAAAGTATTCTTCACCCATAAGGGCTTTGATTTGCTCGGACAATGCTGGTGAAGTCAAAGGCCCCGTTGCAACGACAACGATTCCGTCTTCCGGCAAAGAAGTCAGTTCTTCATTGACAACTTCGATGAGTGGATGCTGATGAAGTGTAGACGTGATTTCGCCTGAGAATCCGTCCCGGTCCACTGCAAGTGCCCCACCTGCCGGAACGGCATGGCGGTCTGCTGCACCCAAAACCAGAGAATTAAGCATTCTCATTTCTTCCTTCAATACACCGACTGCGTTGGTCAAGCCATTAGCACGAAGCGAGTTGCTGCACACCAGTTCTGCAAATTTATCAGTATGGTGAGCCGGTGTTTTCACAACCGGTCTCATCTCGTATAGTTTTACGCGCACACCGCGACTTGCGATCTGCCAAGCTGCTTCTGTTCCTGCGAGCCCGGCGCCAATAACGGTTACTTGTTGTTCATTATTCAAAATCATTTACCCCCATTATGCTAATCCGCTCATTCTTCTTCCGGTTCCTCTACCGGTTCTTGATGATCACACGAAGTACACTGTAATCGTGTGCCCTGTTTGTTCCGTTTCTCAATCATTAGTGATCCGCAACTTGGACATGGTTTCGCTGACGGTTTATCCCATGATACAAAATCACATTCAGGATACTTGTCGCAACCATAGAAAATACGTCCCTTTTTACTGCGGCGTTCAACAACATGCCCTTCCTTACATTTCGGACAAGTCACGCCGATATCCTTGATGATCGGTTTGGTATTCCGGCAATCCGGAAATCCGGAACATGCAAGAAACTTGCCGAAACGACCCAGCTTATAAACGAGCGGTTTGCCGCACTTCTCACATATTTCATCCGAAACTTCATCTTCAATCTCGATTTCTTTCATTTCTTCTTCTGCAAACTCAAGCCGTTTCTCAAAAGACTCGTAGAATTCTGCGAGTACTTTGACCCAATCTTCCGACCCTTCCTCCACATGGTCAAGATCACCTTCCATGTTCGCGGTGAACTCCACATTCAGGATCTCCGGGAAAAACTCCTCCATCTGTTCGATGACCAGTTCGCCCAGTTCTGTAGGCATGAATTTTTTCTCTTCAATGGCAACATATCCGCGCTTCTGAATGGTCTCCAGCGTTGGCGCATATGTACTGGGACGCCCTATGCCCAGTTCCTCAAGCGTTTTAACCAACCTTGCTTCTGTATAACGTGGCGGTGGTTGTGTAAAGTGCTGTTTCGGCTCGATTTCCCGGTTCTCCAGCACATCTCCATTTTTCAGCGGAGGCAGCAGACGATCTTCTTCCGTTGTACCGTCATCATTACCTTCTACATATACCTTCATGAATCCTTGGAAACGAACCTTCGAACCCGCTGCCCGGAAAATCGTATCTCCTGCAGCAATGTCCACGGAGAGTGTATCCAGAACGGCAGATGACATCTGGCTCGCTATAAAACGTTCCCAAACCAGTTTGTACAACCGGAATTGATCACGACTCATAAACGATTTAATGGAATCCGGATCACGCAAAATCGACGTTGGACGGATCGCTTCATGCGCGTCTTGAGCATTGGCTGCTTTTTTGGAATAGTTTCTAGGCGTCTCTGGAGCAAATGGCTCACCGTACTTACCAATAATATATTCCTTGGCTTCTTCCTGAGCCGATGCTGCAATTCGGGTAGAGTCTGTACGCATATACGTAATGAGACCGACTGTGCCTTCTTTTCCGAGGTCTACCCCTTCATATAGCTGTTGGGCGACAGACATCGTCTTGGAAGCTCTGAAATTCAATTTTCGTGCGGCTTCCTGCTGTAAGGAACTCGTTGTAAACGGAGCAGAAGGGTTACGGCTGCGTTCCTTCTCTTTAACTTCCTTGACTGTAAAAGAGGCACCCTCGATTTGTTTTAAAATAGCCTGTACTTCTGCCTCACTGCCAAGTTCGGTTTTGGTACCGTTTAACTGATGGAACTTGGCTTCAAACGGATTGCCGTCTGCTGTTAGTTTGGCAGTAATGCTCCAGTACTCTTCCGGTTCAAAATCATTTATTTCATTTTCACGATCCAAAATGATTTTGACAGCCACGGACTGAACGCGGCCAGCGGACAATCCTTTTTTGACTTTCTTCCATAATAACGGACTAATTTTATATCCTACAAGCCTATCCAAAATACGTCTGGCCTGCTGCGCGTTAACCAGATCCATATTGATCTTACGCGGCGTTTTGAACGCATCTTTGACAGCCTGTTTCGTAATTTCATTAAATACTACTCGGCAATCCGCAGTTTCATCCAGCTCAAGTGCATGGGCCAAATGCCAAGCAATAGCCTCACCTTCGCGATCCGGGTCAGCTGCGAGATACACTTTTTTCACTTTCTTTCGTGCATCCTTCAGTTCTTTCAAAATTGAACCTTTGCCGCGGATCGTTATATATTTCGGATTAAAATCGTTTTCTACCTCAACGCCGATCTGACTCTTTGGCAAATCGCGTACATGTCCCATCGAAGCTTTTACGATGAACTTGCTGCCTAAATATTTGCCGATCGTCTTCGCCTTTGAGGGCGACTCCACGATTACGAGTGCATCCGCCATAGGTTCATCCTCCTCTCAGTCATGAAACTGCTGCTTGTTTATATGTTTCATAATTCATCAGCAGCAGGACTAACTTCCGCTAATAATCTATTTTCACATGCTGCCTTGATCGCAGCATCGTCATACCCTCGCGTATTTTGTTCCAGGTAATTGGCTAATCTGCTTTTTTATGATTAAAGATAACAGAACTGAATGCAAATGTCCAAAATCCCAGTTGAGCTGTTCCACAAGTTGATCTAGTGATTGCTCTTCCTGCTCTAACAGATAAATAACACGTTGTTCATCTGAAGATAGTTTTACAACAGGGAATATTCCTTTATTGGAAGTCTCACTGCTTTCAGCCGAACGTCCTCTATTGTAAGGAAGTTGATCCGCATTTGGCAAGTCCAATCGAAACTCTTCCAATAAATCAGTGGCGGAGGTCACCAACTTTGCCCCCTGACGAATCAGATTGTGTGAGCCTCGGCTTTTGGGAGAGGTAATTGGACCCGGGACAGCAAACACGTCTCTTCCCGCTTCGAGTGCGGCATCTGCTGTAATGAGTGATCCACTTCGGATATCAGCTTCAACGACTAGTGTACCGAGGGTCAACCCTGCAATGATCCGATTTCGTTCCGGGAACAATCCCTGATGCGCACGTGTACCTGGAGGATACTCTGACAAGAGCAGCCCTGTTTCGGCAATTCGTTCAGCAAGACCTGTATTTTCGGGAGGATAAATGTTGTCAATTCCTGTCCCGAATACCGCAATGGTTTTGCCGTTTGCACGCAGAGCCGCATCATGACATACACTATCTATTCCTCTCGCAAGTCCGCTAACAATGGTCAGCCCAGCCTTGCATAATTGCTCCGCCAACTTCTCGCCTATTTTACGTCCATATACAGTGGGCATGCGTGTTCCTACCATTGCAATGGATTGAGTGTGCAGCAGATTCAGATCTCCGCGACCGTACATTACCCAGGGTGGCTGAACGGTTTCCTTCATTAATATAGGGTAATCTTGATCCAGATAGGTAACGACCTCAATTCCCGCTTTATAAACACTTTCTTGTCTCTGTTCGATCCAGTCGGCATTGAATTGCTTAGTTAAACGCGCAGCCTGATCTCTGCGTAAACCCGCGGCAACCCAATCTCCTTCTTTATAATCCAGAAGATCCGTCAATTGATGTTGTCCTGTCAGCAGTTTCGAGATTGTTTTCTTACCAATACCATCCGTTTCATGCAGTCCAAACAAAATCCATCTCTCTTCCATAATCAGAAACCTCCCTTAATGGGAAGAAAATCTTCCCTCATATTGTGTGATAAGTGACAACGGAATGCAAGCGTTTACTCATAAAGGCAGACAACAGCTCCCTTTGAAACCCCGAAAAAAAAACGCAAAAAAGCAACCCTTCGCCCTGTTCAGGACAAAAGGTTGCTTACCTTTTCCGCATTATCAATAGTCGGTTCAGCAGTAAAATAATTTTCCTGCACCGTTTCTTCTATTATAATGGAAAAGAATTAATGTGTCGTGCACAAATTCAGAATTCCGCGTTCTTCAAGTACACTCACAAGAGTCGAGCCCATTTCAGCCGGCGTTGGAGCAACTTTGATTCCGCAAGATTCCAGTTTCGCAATTTTTTCTTTGGCTGTACCTTTACCACCAGAGATAATGGCACCCGCATGACCCATACGTTTGCCTGGAGGCGCCGTAACCCCACCAATAAATCCAACCACCGGTTTGGTCATGTTATCGCGTACCCACTCTGCAGCATCTTCTTCAGCCGTACCACCGATTTCACCGATCATGATGACCGCATGTGTCTGCGGATCTTCATTAAACCGTTTCAGGATATCAATGAACTCGGAGCCTTTAACCGGGTCGCCACCAATTCCCACAGCAGAAGATTGTCCAATTCCACGTGCAGACAATTGATGAACAGCTTCATACGTAAGTGTTCCACTACGGGAAACCACGCCAACGTGACCAGGCATATGAATATAACCCGGCATGATGCCGATTTTGCATTCACCAGGTGTAATAACGCCTGGACAGTTTGGTCCGATCAGAACGGTATCTTTGCCTTCCATGAAGCGGTCAACCTTGACCATATCAAGTACCGGGATACCTTCGGTAATACAGATCACGAGATCCAGCTCTGCGTCAACAGCTTCCATGATGGAATCCGCTGCAAATGCCGGAGGAACGTAGATGACGCTCGCTGTTGCGCCAGTAGCTTCCTTCGCTTCCTGTACTGTATTAAACACCGGCAGACTGACTACTGTGCCATCTTCCAGCGTAATATCAACATTGGTTCCGCCTTTACCCGGTGTAACGCCGCCTACCATCTGGGTTCCGTAGTCCAATGCGCCCTTCGTGTGGAACATTCCCGTTGAACCCGTAATGCCTTGCGTAATGACTTTTGTATTTTTATCAATCAAAATACTCACGTTGCTTCACATCCTTACGGTTATTTTTCAAGTGCCGGACAGCTCCGGAACTAAGGCAGCAATTTGCCCAGGAATGAACTTATTTTACGAGGGCAACAATTTTCTGTGCACCATCGGCCATGGAATCAGCAGGAACGATATTCAGGCCGGATTCACCCAAAATACGTTTACCAAGTTCCACGTTAGTTCCTTCAAGACGAACAACCAGCGGTTTAGTCAGGCCAAGCTGCTTCGCGGCTTCAACAACACCATTGGCAATGACATCACAACGCATAATGCCGCCAAAAATGTTAACGAAGATACCCGCCACTTTGGCGTCAGACAAAATGATTTTGAAAGCTTCGGTCACTTTCTCTGTTGTCGCACCGCCCCCAACATCGAGGAAGTTGGCCGGGTCGCCGCCATAGTATTTGATGATATCCATCGTCGCCATCGCAAGTCCTGCACCATTAACCATACAGCCGATGTTGCCATCGAGTGCTATGTAGCTCAGGTCGTATTTGGAAGCTTCGATTTCTTTTTCGTCTTCTTCATCCAGATCACGCAGTTCCAAAATGTCTTTGTGACGGAACAAGGCGTTGGAATCAAAATTCAATTTTGCATCCAGCGCGATAACGTTTCCATCTCCGGTAACAACGAGTGGATTGATCTCGGCAATGGAGCAATCTTTTTCAACAAACGCTGTGTACAACGCAAGCATAAACTTAACCGCTTTGTTCACCAACTCATTCGGAATACGAATGCTGTACGCCAGTTTACGTGCCTGGAACACTTGCAATCCAATTGCAGGGTCAATGATTTCTTTGAAAATTTTCTCAGGTGTAGCTTCAGCTACTTCTTCGATCTCTGTACCGCCTTCTTCGGAAGCCATCATTACGACGCGGCCTGTGGCACGGTCCACAACAACACCCACATAATACTCTTTGCGGATATCGCATCCTTCTTCAATCAGAAGACGCTTCACTTCTTTACCTTCAGGTCCAGTCTGGTGTGTTACCAATACTTTTCCCAAAATTTCGGATGCGTAAGCACGAACTTCGTCGATACTTTTCGCTACTTTCACGCCGCCGGCTTTCCCCCGGCCACCTGCATGAATTTGCGCTTTGACTACAGTCACCGGACTGCCCAGTGCCTCTGCGGCCGCAACCGCTTCATCGACTGTATAAGCAACCTTTCCGTTTGGAACGGTGACTCCATACTGTTTCAGTACTTCTTTTCCTTGATATTCATGGATATTCATTCTCGAATCCTCCTATCAACATGACTGCAACAAGGCGGGTTGGTAGACTAACAAAAGACAAATGTTGACTATTTTCACTTAAACCCAATTCATTGTAACATGTTTTTAAAACGCTTTCCTTAAAAAAGTAATGGTTAATAGACAGTATTTTGATATGGGTATGATCCCATATTGTGAATGCTTGGATATTAATGGAAAAAACCTCAGCTAATAAGCCAAGGTTTCTTAATAGTAATACGATGTTGCATTTTATTTTTTTGCTTCTTTGGTGTTGGTTTGATGTACTTTCTCCAGCAGTCCCTTGAACTGTCCCAGTAAAGATTCGAACTCAGTACTGTTCAGACATGCATCTTCCTGGATCGCTTCAGGTATAGACAAGGCTTTATGGCGAAGTTCCCGCCCAGCGTCTGTAAGTGTAATCAATACTTTCCGTTCGTCCTGAGCTGAACGTTCGCGATGAATAAGTCCTGCTGACTGCAAACGTTTAAGAAGAGGCGTCAATGTCCCTGAATCCAGGTAAAGTGCCTCTCCGATTTCCTTAACCGTACATTCTTCACGTTCCCACAATACCATCAAGACCAGGTATTGAGAGTAGGTTACCCCAAGCACCTCAAGATAGGGTTGGTACATCTTCGTAATTTCACGTGAACAAGCGTATATGGCAAAGCATAATTGGTTATCCAGCTTCAAACTTTCATTCTGCATAGATCTGTCCCACCTACCTATTGTGCATTCTATATTCCTTTTTCATAGAGGTTACCCCCTGATATAACCGCTAGAATTTGCGAATTATTAGGAGCCCTTCATCTATCTTATCATAAATTAGTAAAAAAACAGAATAATTGAGCACAAATGATTTTACTTTTCTATTTAATAGCGATAAATTAAATTGCATAAAACATAATTTGAAGCATAGATAAATGAAATCTATGACAACGTAACAAAAAAACTCTTGATATGTTGAAACAGCTTCGCCGCGCGTTTACATACTCTTCCATGACAACACGACATTGATCGGAACTGAATATCCTTTAATTCTGAGAGAAACTTTATGTGGAAACTGTAAACAATTCAGGAGGCAGGGAGATACACAACAGCTATGACGATGATGGGTTGACGCCCTGATTTCTTTTATATAAAATGCTTGTTAGAAGCTGAGGAAGCACCTTAATTCGTAGACTGGCCTGTATTATGCGCGCCAAAGACGAAGTGAGGTGTTTCTTTTATTATGTACGGAAAACTGCATAGTGCCTGTTTATATGGAATTGACGGGGTTTTAATTGAAGTGGAAACAGACTTGTCGAACGGGCTACCCCAGACGTCTATTATCGGATTGCCGGATTCGGCTATTCGTGAAGCGGTTGAACGTGTTCGTGCAGCTATAAAAAACTGTGGTTACCAGTATCCGTTGCAACGGATTACGATTAATCTGGCCCCCGCTGATCTGCGCAAGGAAGGATCTTCTTTCGATCTTGCCATCGCTATTGGTTTACTTACAACAAGTGGTCAGCTGGTACTTCCAGTAGAGGAAAGGACATTGGTAGTGGGTGAGCTGGCATTGGACGGTTCAGTGAGATCGGTGCCTGGCATTTTGTCCATGGTAGATTTGGCCAAACGGCAAGGCTTTACCTCCATTCTTCTGCCCGCCGATAATCTGGAAGAGGCTTCGTTAATTCGGGGTATTCAGGTATATGGTATTCGTCATTTGCAAGATATCGCACCTGAACAAGCAACGAATTCAAAGAACAAGAAAGGAATAATGCAGAATACGGGGCCTGTTGTTTTAAAAGATTACGCCCATCTCTCTGCTCTGAATCCCAATTTCGGTGATATGGAGCGCCATGAGGGCCCAATGCGATCTCCATCGTTGGACGATGATTATAGTGATGTTCTGGGGCAGCATCATGTGAAGCGGGCACTCATGATTGCCGCAGCCGGGATGCACAATATTTTGCTGGTCGGACCTCCGGGCACAGGGAAAACCATGTTAATTAAACGGCTGCCTACGATTCTCCCACCATTGTCCGAAGACGAAGCGCTGGAAGTAACCAAAGTGCTAAGTGCCGCAGGCAAGCTTAAAGATACCTCAAATGGTCTCATCGCAGACAGACCCTTTCGCTCTCCACACCATACGATATCCACATCAGGTCTCATTGGAGGCGGCGGCATCCCCAAACCGGGTGAAGTAAGTCTTGCCCACCGGGGTATATTGTTTCTGGATGAGCTGCCTGAGTTTCAGCGGCAAGTCCTAGAAGTGTTAAGACAACCACTGGAGGATCGCAAAGTCACCATTAGCCGTGCGAGAGCCGCGTTCACATTTCCAGCACAATTTATGCTCGCCTGTTCTATGAATCCCTGTCCTTGTGGGTATCTCTCTGCCCAATCGGAGGATCAAAGATGTATATGCAGTCCTGCCCGTGTTGCCGCCTACCGTGCCAAAATTTCAGGACCGCTGCTAGATCGCATCGACCTTCAGGTCGAAGTTCCTCCCCCGAGCGAGTGGCGCAAGGCTGGCGCTTCTCCTTCGTCTGCGGAAATGCAGGCCAAAGTCATTCATGCTCATCATATTCAGGCCTCACGATATGCTAATAGTTCAGTTCGCTGGAATAGCCAGTTATCAGGAACCCTTCTTCGTCGAACAATCCGCCTGCCTGAAGAAGCAGACCTACTACTCCAGCAGACACTACAAGCACTGAACCTGAGCATGCGTGCACATGATCGAATTATAAAGATGGCCCAGACGATCGCAGACTTGGATCATGATGGCGTCATTTTGACAGCCCACGTGGCTGAGGCGATTCAGTATCGTCAACTGGATTTGAATTTATTTTGAGCGAGGATCATTAAGGCAATAGAGGCTATAAGGTGAAATACGTGCCTTCGCCATTCAGCTTCATGAAAGGTTCAAGCGAGATATCTGTAGATTTCAAATTCGTGGCTAAATAGTTTTACAAATCAAACACCCCTGCACATATATCCTCTTTATAAGAGAAGAGACATACGTGCAGGGGCTTTGCATAGAGCATTACGTTCGAATGAATAGCAAACAAGATATCAATTATTCAAATATAGTCAGCTTGTCTTTGGCTGGTGTACGTTCTTTGGCAGAAGGAATAACCTCTGGATACCCCATGTAAACCATGCCTATAATTTTTTCCCCAGCCTGAATGCCAAGGGACTTACGGAATTTGGGTCCATACAGGAAAGGCTTGGTTACCCAGAACGTACCAATGTCTTCACTCCATGCCGCGAGTAGGAAGTTCTGTACCAATGCGCTTACTGCTGCAAAATCTTCATCCCAGATATTCTGGCGCGGATCTTCTTCCATAACGACAAGCATGACGGCAGGGATCTGCTTGATATTGGCAGAGAACTTGTTATCCTCTCCCATCTCTGCATCAATAGCGTCTGCCAGCTTGTTCAGTCCATTTCCGCTAAACAATAAAAACCGCCACGGCTCACGCAATTTGTGATTGGGTGCCCATACGGCTGTGTCCAACAAATCAATAATCTGCTGTGTGGGAACAGCTTCTTTTTTAAACTTTTTGACTGTACGGCGATTTTGAATGGCTTCTCTTACGGCGTTACCCGTTTGGGTAGATTTACTCATGACCATGCCTCCCAGATTATAAAAAATTATCCGTGACCGCAGTTCAAGCCTGCGATATGAATCGACTCATTTATGAAAAACAAACGGTGCAGTAAAACTGCATTACCCTCTTGATTATACACTGATCTGTTCATTGGATTCAAAGGAATGCGGATAACATTATTTCGTTCTGGTTATTTCGGATGCAAAAAGGCGACTTCGACTCTTCCCCGCAGAGAGATTCTTAGAGTCAACGTCGCCTTTCTTCATTATAAATAGCTATTTAATCAATAAGGGTATGATCCTGCTCCTTCAAACTTCCCATTCACAAAATCCATTTTGTTTATTTTTTCTTGGTTGCCGGCGATATCCGTGCTGAAATACTCCACTGTTTTGACATCAGGAGCATAGATTTTTATTGGTACGGTAAACGTGATCCATTCACCCCCATTGATTCTGTACTGGGTCATTTTCAAACCTGATCCGTTAACTTCGTCCGTTGCCTTTAACTTAAAATTAAAACCATTAATATATTGTTTTCCGTTGGATACCTCTGTCAAAGGAACTAAAGCATATTTGGTAACAGGCGGGGTTTTGTCTACATTACGCTTGAGAATAAAATCAAAAGTATTGTTAGGTCCTTTGACCAAAGTTACCCTAATCGTTTGGTTGATATAACCATCCGCTTCGACAGAGATTATGCTTATTCCCGGAGACAGTCGATCCATGGAATACTTGCCTTGTTTGTCTGTTATCATCTTAAAATTATTAATAGATACCGTGGCCCCAGCCACTGGCTTCCCCTGTTCATCTTGCACCAAGCCACTCACCTTGGCGGCCTCTTGAAGTGTTATGTTCAACTTCTCTGTAACACCGGTGTATAGAAAAAGATATTTTGTGTAAGGAACATATCCATCTGCATCAACCGAAACCACAATATCAGGGGCGGAATAAGGATTAATACCTGTAATTGCGTAGTTGCCATCCTTGTCCGTCTTTACAGACTGGCTGACTGTTGTTGCTTTAATGACAGCACCTACAACTGGTTTTCCTGATTGATCAGTAACTTTGCCTACGACGGTGGCTGGCTCATAGAGGGAAAAATTAAATTGCCTTGTTTCTCCCGGAGACAAATAATTGCTAATATAATTGTTGTGGGTGTCCAAGTACCCCTTGGCAACCAGACTAATCCTGATGGTTATGCCTTCACTTGACGTGATTTCAAAATTGTACTCTCCCTTGGAATTGGTTTTAACTGTTTTGTTTCCTATTTCTCTGTTTTCTAATGTGTACATCTTGATAGTTACATCTACATCTTTCACCGGAAAACCATCCATATCAGTAATTTTCCCATAAATTTTTGAAGTTTGAACAATATTATTAACTTGCCCCTCCGCAGAAGCATTTTTGGATGCAGCATATGTCGTTCCAGAATGCAGCAGTCCACACACCCCGAAAAATAGTAAAAACACACTTAAACGAATCATCCATTTCCATTGAATACTCATGACAATCGTTCACCTCATCCATATATAGTAGTAAGTCCGGTGACCATATGAACTCGTTTTATCTATCTAACTGACCAACATTTCGAGCTTCCAAAATTCCCCGCCCCAAACATATTGCCATATCCCTTCGCCACCGTTCATGGTTTCGCTAATATCCAACACTTCCAATTGCGGTGTCACCCACTCCTGTTTCATTTTCTTTGCCGCAGCAGATTGAATTTCTTTCATAGTTCACACCTCTTTTTCATATTTGCTTTTCTCATTTTATTATAAATGATACATTTTGTATCTGTTTATTTTAAGTACTCCAATCTTTTTAGTCGTTTAGCAACAAGTTAGAAAACACAGCGAACCACAGTGTTTATGGAATTAACGATACATATACTTGTTGATGGGATAGAGAGTGCTTTATAACAGATAACTCAGTAGAGTAGACTGAATTAAAAACACATCTTTTGAAATCTTATTTAGCAAATTATTAATTAGATGTAGTCCATTAACGACCGGAAAATAGAATAATAACAACGGAGATAGGTCCGATTGCTTATGAATAGATACGATTTGTATCTAATTTGCGACTTGTACAGTAGTAATGTTCTTAATTCCTTTTTACCGTTTCCTGCTCAAAATAAAAATAACCCACAAGAGAGTCACTTTTTCAAGTGTCTTTCTCATGGGTTAACACAGCTGAAGAATCGTGTATATAGTAGGGACTCAAAATGCATTAATAATATGATCAATCGAAACGGTTCCGCCTGCTTTATCCAGCATGACTGCGATCACATCAAAACGAATTTGATCATTTGTCTCTCCCGTCATTTGCAAATATACAGATGCGGTTGCACGTACCTGCTGCATTTTACGGATATCTACCGACTCCTGGGGTGTTCCATACAGTCCAGTTCCGCTTCTACTGCGGACTTCGATAAAAACAATCATACCTTCATGGGAAGCAACGATATCAATCTCTCCGCTACGACAACGCCAATTGCGCTTCAAAATGCGATAATCATGCTCCTGAAGCCAATCGCAAGCAGATTCTTCACCCAATCGTCCTTTTTGCTGACGTGTAAGTTTGGAAGCTGGCTCCTGTTCTGATCTGCGCTCTACCACGATTCTTCTTCCTCTCGTCCAGAAGCCATACGGTCAGCTCGATAAATGTAGGTCAACACTTCGGCCACCAGTTGATACAGTTCCGACGGGATCTGTTCATCCAAGTCCAGTTTGGAAAGCACTTCAACAAGTGCAGCATCCTCCTGAACAGGTACACCATTTTCCTTGGCTTTATCCAGAATGGCTTCTGCCACTTTGCCACGGCCTTTGGCTACAACCACTGGTGCCTCGCTCTCACCAGGTACATATTTTAAAGCAACGGCCTTTTTGGACATCAGGTCCGGCTGCGAATCCTCTTTCATACCCGCATGTCCACCCCTTTGTATCGTTCAGGACTGTAGTCCGAGGCAGTCATTTTCCGTTCGGCACCCGGTTCCTGGCCAACAGGCCAGGGTTCCGCCTTGAAAGTCAGCAACTGATAGCCCAGCTTGTCCAGCGCCTTATGGATTTCTTCACGCCCACTTTCTAGAAGCGGTCCCATTCCTTCGCCGTCATTCAATACACGCAGACTGACGATATTATTGACAACATGCACATCGACCAGTGTTGGACCGAGACTTTTCATATCCAGATCGAACCACAGGCGACAGTTGGATGCATCCAACTCACCACGTTGTCCGCGTCGTGATTGAATCTGAACGGAAGCCGTCTCTTCTCCGTCAGGTCCGGTAATGGGGATAAACCAGTGCATCTGGGCAAAGGTAGCACTGCGATCTGTTGTTAGCAATAACTGCTGACCTGTAAGAAATTGCACAGCCTGTCCGGCGGCATCTTTGAGCGCCGCCGGTGCACCATCGCTGCTGGCAAGCTGCAGCAGTAAGCCCTTCAGCGTGTCCGCGGTTCCCAGACTCGCCACATCCCCCACGCGCGCCTGCGCAGCCGCGCCGTGCACTGCCTGCTGCTCGTGCTCCGCACCGAGCAGCTTCAACACGCGCCCCACCCACGGGTCCCCCTCGTGGGTGACGGGCGCCGCCGCAGCTCCCGCAGGTGCTGCGGCACTACCGCCAGCCGGCAGCGCATCCGCGCCGGCTGGCAAAGGCTGCGGCACGCCTCCGGCAGCCGCAGCCGCTTGGCCGCCCTGCGATGCAGGGGCGGCCTGTGTCGCCGCACCTGGCTGTGCCGGTGCGGCTGTGGACGCGCTGCGCAGCGCGTCCAGCAGCGCCAGCAGCTTGGGCGCCAGCTGCGCTGCCGATGGAGCTGCTGGCGCCGCCTGCCCTGCTGCGGAAGCGGTAGGCCCCGCAGCAGCAGGCGTTTCACCGCGCCCGTCGGTTCGTCCGGGCGCGCCCCCCTCAGGCTGGCCAGCAATCACTCGACCAGCCGTAACATCCACAGCCGCCCCCGTCGTGCCTGGGCGGCTCCCAGCAACGCCCGCATCAGCTGCACGCGGGCTCTCACCAGGTATTCCGGTTCCTGCCGGAATACCTGTACCCTCCTTGCCAGCAGTTTCAACATGGCTGGCCCCAGTCTTAACCGCAGCAGTCTCGGCAGTCCCTGCTCCAGTCTGCCCATTGCCTTTCACCGCACCACTACCAGCAGCATCCTCCGGTCCATCAGCCATTGTAGCATCACCAGCGGCTGCTACAGGCGCAGGTTGCCCGGACAATCCGGTGGTTCCTCCTACCTGACGGTTACCGCCTGACGCAGCAACCGTTTCTCCCTCCTGCTCTCCGTTTAACGGTACAGGCGCTCCAGCCATAATGTTATTCTTCACCGTAGCTGTCTGTTCACCAGTCGGCAGCGTTTTACCTGCCGTTTGGGTCAACATGGACTCCAACTGGTCAGCCAACCCCTTCAACAACTGATGTAGGGGAGGACCAAATACAGCCTGATGCAGACCCTTTACTGTTTCCGCCGTAACCGGAAGACCACGCTGAAAAGCAATACCTGTCGCCTGTACCCACTCTTCAACAGGCACCTGTGCAGGTTTGACTGTCATCATATTTTGAACCATGGCTACATTATCCTTGGTCAAAGGTAATCCGCTTCGCTGCATAGCTAACAGCAGTTCCCGATTCCCCTTGGTATCCGGCAAACCTACCTCCTGAAGCAAATTGTTCAGAGATGCCTGTGGCAGTTCTGCCAATGTACCCGTCAGTGGTTTCATTACCGTTACGCCATTTTCACCTGGAGGCTGTACCTGAAGCAGTGTTGTTTCACCTGGGCGAAGCGGGGTTTCCAGTTTTGCACGCACCTGTACACCCTGAATCTGAAGAACCGCATCTGCTCCATCATCGGATACACTAACCACAGAACCCCGAACAACCTGACCTTCCTTTAACTCCAGTGGTTTGGCATTTCCCGGTTTACTATCTCCCAGCAACCCACGAATCACGGAACTTATATTCATGCCCTTCACCCTCCCTCCGCGTATGATCTGATTAAAATAAAGTGTGCTGTTCTCCAAGTAGATTGCCGAGAAAACTGCGACGATGCATGGGTGTAGCACCAAGAGCCATAATTTGTTCACGATGAAATTTCGTTGCATATCCCTTATGTATCGATAACCCATATTCCGGATATAACGTATCCCAATCTTCCTTGCATAGCCTATCCCGGGTAACCTTCGCAATAATGGATGCTGCCGCAATGGATTGACTGTTGGCATCGCCTTTAATAATGGACAACTGTGGTATATTCACATCTATTTTTTCTGCATCCACCAACAGGTAGTCCGGCACGCCCTCAAGGGCTTCTACCGCACGTTTCATGGCAAGCCTTGCAGCCTGTTTAATATTCAGTTGATCAATCGTTTCCGCATCCGCATAACCGATCCCCACTGACAACGCCTTTTCCATAATGATGTCGTATAATGCGTCGCGCTTTTTCTCCGTTAATTTCTTGGAATCATTAACCCCTTCCAGAATCAAATCACGAGGTAAAATAACGGCTGCCGCTACTACATCTCCAAATAAACAACCACGTCCCACTTCATCAATACCGGCAATACGTTCAAATCCACTTTCCCAATATTCACGCTCATAGATCAGCAGATCTTTGGGCTCCACCATTTCTTTTTTCTTCTTTTTCGGTTCAACCAGGGCATCCAGTTGCGTCAATTCAGTTAACTCATTCATTTCATTCATTACGGTGTCATCTCCTCTGACCACTCTTGCTTCAACGCATCACTTTTATATCATTTTATTATATAGACGTAGATTTCCGATTTTTGTTCTACCAGATCCAATTCAACAAGAAATAAACTTCTGTGAAGCATATATGATCATACGATGGTGAGTTATTATTTTATCGGTATCTGATCGCTTAAATTGAAGATATTCAGCATTGAGCAGGCTAAATCTTCATCACTCATCATAGCATGATTTAAGAGACCCAGATATACGTACAATACAATCCCATAAAGTGCAATTTTCTAGAATCACCTTCCAGATCAATCAAGGTTCCTCTGTATTAATTCCAGTAACACAAAAAGCGACCGCTCCCGGTAATCCGGTAACGGCCGCTTCTTTCGGCAGTTGTCTCTTATTTAATAAGGAGCTTCCATAGAGAAACGTCCCATTTTGCCCGCACGCAGTTCACGCAGAAATGCTCGCGATGCCTTTTCCAAATCGATACGCCCACCGCTTACCACACAACCACGTATACGACCAACCTGCTCCATGATCGCAACAACGCTGTCAGAATCATCTGCATCTTTGGAGAACTCCTGAAGTCCGTATCGTTCTTCAAGTGAATCCCAGTAATAACGCATTAGATAACTGATGCCAAAAAAGGCGATGTCTTCTGCATTCAGAATCTCTTCCTTAATTGCACCTGTTACTGCAAGACGATAACCCACGTTTTGATCTTCGAATTTCGGCCAAAGAATACCCGGGGTATCCAGCAGTTCCATTTCTTTACCCACTTTGATCCACTGTTGTCCCTTCGTCACACCAGGACGATCTCCCGTTGCCGCAATGTTCCGTCCAGCCAGTCGGTTAATTAGCGTGGATTTACCCACGTTTGGGATACCAACAATCAGTCCACGAACCGCTCGAGGGTTAATCCCTTTGGCTATTTGACGGTCAATCTTTTCTTTTAGGAGAAGCTTCGCTTGTGTTGGGATGTCTTTCACATTGGTACCTGTTGAAGCATCTACAGGGAAAGCAGTGATTCCCTCTTTTTTGAAATATTCAATCCATTCTTGCGTCACTTTCGCATCAGCCAAGTCGGACTTATTCAACAAAATCATCCGGGGTTTGCCCTGTAAAATCTCGTCAATCATCGGGTTGCGGCTGGAGACAGGCAGACGGGCATCCAGCAGTTCGATGACCACGTCAATCAGCTTTAACTTATCCTGAATCTGGCGTCTGGCTCGGGTCATATGACCTGGAAACCATTGAATCGTCACCTTGTCTTCACCTCATTATTTGTTAATATATAGGCTTTATCTATAACATGCACACCGCATCATTTCGTTGGCAAAACAATCTTCAGATCTCTATTATCCCCAAATTAGTTCTGCCTTCTACGTTTTGGTGTACACATTATATTTTGCTTATATATCCTGCATTCATATTAATGGTTAATCCACTTGATATCGCCGATCGGCCAGAAAATCACATCTGCACGACCTACAATATCCTTCAGTGATACATAGCCGATCATTCGGCTATCCGTACTATTCGGACGGTTATCCCCCATTACAAAAACATGACCTTCCGGTACTTTCCCATCCGGGAATTGTTCATTAGGGAAGTCCTTCACGTTATAGGTTCCACCGTTCGCTTCAGCAGCATCGATTGCTCCCTGAATGTAAGTCTCATCGACTTTTTTACCATTGACGAGAACCGTATCGTCCTGAACCTCAACGGTATCACCAGCGACAGCAATGACACGTTTAATGAAATCACGGCCTTCGGTTGGAACGTGGAATACAATTACTTCTCCGCGCTGTGGTTCCCTAATATCATATAAAATTTCATTGACGATTACACGTTCACCTGTATGAAAATTCGGCTGCATGGAAGGCCCGTCCACAACAAACGGTTTAAACAGCAACCACCGAATTAAAATGACAAGTACTAGTGCGATCACGATGGCTTTGAGCCATTCGAAAATTTCATTTTTGGCTTTTTTGGATCGACTGCTTTTCTCTTCAGCAGTATTGCCCTGGTCCTGTTGAACTTCCTGTTCCATTAATGATCTTCCTCTCTTCACAGTACATGTTATAGCAGTTTTTACACATCATCAGTTATGTAATCTTACACGCAAGCATTACCAGTACATTTAATCCACAATTCAAATGTCCTTCAATAACTGATTCCACAAGCCTCCCGGACTATTCGCGCATGTGCCGCCATACCATTTTACTCGGAAGTGCACCTCCGGTTCAACTTTTCCCGGACAAAAACGAAAAGGGCTTGTCTCCAAGCCCTCCCCGGTATCCGTTATATTAACGAATTTCTTTAATTCTCGCTGCTTTACCGCGTAGTTCACGAAGATAATAAAGCTTCGCACGACGCACTTTACCACGGCGAGCCACTTCGATTCTATCGATTTTAGGGGAATGAAGCGGGAAAGCTCTTTCCACACCTACACCGTAAGAAATTTTACGAACTGTAAAAGTCTCACTGATTCCACCACCACGGCGTTTAATCACAACACCTTCGAACAATTGGATACGCTCACGAGTTCCCTCGATTACCTTAACGTGCACTTTCAAAGTGTCACCAGGACGAAAACTCGGAATATCTTTACGAAGTTGTTCTTGTGTAATCGCTTGAACGATATTCATCTATGACTCCCTCCTTCCGTACAGGCGTTCATACTTCTTCCAGAGAACACCTTGTCTCCTTCATTATCCATAGAGGACCGCCGTATTCCACATAACAGACTTATTGTATCACGCAGCATAATAAAACACAAGGAAAAATAAACAAATTGCTGATGGAACTGCTTAGTTCTTCAATCCCCTGAATTTTCTTTACTCCAATTAATCGTTATCAGCTAAAATGATCATCTTGAGCACGTCCCTGAATTCTATTATAGTCATATTTTAAATTGCATTAAAATACACCTGTTGAACCCGCTTTTCAGCTCAATTCTTTATATACATCGAAGCTCCACTCCTATGAAGTGTCCTAAAAAGTATTCTTGAATAAGTCAAGCATTAGAAGGAAAAAATACTGTAACTTTCTGTTAAGATAGATCGTCTATGATATAGCTTGTTGGATTACGTGCTGATGCATCTACAATGTAATTCCACGAAGAAATGAAATGGCAAAAGGAGAACCAATCGACTTATGAAACACTTCAAAAAAATCGCTCTTGCTGCACTCGCATTACTCACTTGTACTATTACAATGTATGCGTATGCGGTAACTCATCCTACCAATGCAATGTCTCACAAAGCTTGCACGTCCTGGGATATGGTCAAACGTAAGGCATTTCTAATGTCTCACTCCGATTATTCCACCAAACCTGCACTTGATCTGGCTACTTTTCACATCGCACAAGATTCGGCTACTGAAGTACCTGTACTGATGTATCATTACATACTGCCCAAAATCAACAATCACGAACCAAACAACAAATCGATCATTAATCTGGAAGACTTTGAAGAGAACATGAAATATTTGCATCAAGAAGGCTATAACACAATTACACTGGAGCAACTTGAGCAATACGTGAATGGACAGATCTCTTTACCCAAAAAATCCATTGTCATTACCTTTGATGATGGATATCAGAACAATTATACCCTAGCCTACCCTGTGCTCAAAAAATATAATTTCCATGCTTCCCTATTTGTAATCGGCAGCAAAATTCAGGACCAGACTTCAGCTTTTGATCCAACCAAAAATACGTTTATCTCCAAACAGGAGATGCAGGACGCTAAAGACGTCTTTGAGTTCAACAGCCATACCTATAATTTGCACCACAAGGGATACATGCGTTGCGGCGATAACGTGCCCGTAGGACTCGACACAAGCCTGCTGAGTGATGACATCAAGTTAATGAAAGAAACCGGTATAGATACGCCGTATCTGGCCTACCCTTTCGGTTATACCAGCACGCAGATGATCTATCAGCTGCAGCAAAATGGGTATCGTATGGCCTTTTCCGTCCGTTCAGGATTTGTTCGACCTGGGGATAATCCTATGAAGCTCCCACGATTAACGGTTACGACAGGAACTGATTTAGCTGCATTGCTCCACCCTGAATCAGACCAACAGGAAATCCTTCCTGCCGTAGAGATCAGTCATTAATCTAAGATTGAAACTTCCCCGCCGGGATAAAGAGTCGAGCTATATAGCCTTTTTGGCTGAAGCTGGGCTCTTTTTATATCCAAAGAGGTTGGAGTGGTTACATCCATCACTGAGCTGGAATAGATCACCGCCTCATGTGCATCATAGATGATGACCTGTTCCCTTCCACTCTGACACAAGTCTGCATGTACGGCATAGCCCTCTTTTCCAAATGCTGCAACCATTTGCATATTACCATTGACCAAAGCTGGCAGGACACCTCCACCTCGGCGATAAGCCAGGATATAGTCAAGCCCGCTGTCATCCCAGTTGCGTACAGGCTCAATAATGGTTAACCAGCCACGAGTTTTACGATCTTCTTTCCACAGTTCTTTTCCATCCCTATCCAGCATAAACATTCCATCCTTGCCATTCTCATCTCCACGAATAATCCGATCCAGGCCTGCAATCTGTAATCCTTGTCTTTCTCCATAAAATTTCCCCAATGCGATATGCTGTGATTCAATCGAATCCTCATAACGCCATTTTTCATGACCGTACCGATCCATCATCACCGTGACACTGCCACCAATAACAATTTCAACTTCCCCGTCCTCGTCCACGTCGCCAAGCCATATACAGTCTGCGTGATCATCAAGATTCTGACAGGACCATAATAATGTTCCATCATGATCCAGCATGTCATACCCGGCCATCACTTCATCTTTGCCATCTCCATCGATATCGTATACCCACGGAAAATGACCTATATTGCCTTCATGCTTCCACAACAAATTAAAATCGTTATCTAATGCCCATAACGTCTTATACCGATCCTTCAGCAGAATATCCATCGTGTGTTGGTCACCACTTAGGTTTGCAAGAATAATACAATCATGCGCTTGCTCTTCAGGCAATTCATGACGTTTCTTTATCACTCCTGTTCTTCCATCCAGAATAAGCAATTGTTTGTTCATTACACACAGCACTTCATTATTTCCGTCTCCGTCCCAATCTACAATCTGAGCAGGATAGTCTGATCCTGGACCGCCTGCATCCGGGTCCGGTGTTCCGACCTGCCACATTAATGTTCCATCCAGATCATATGCCGACAAACAACATACCTGATGCGGAACGTAACGATCATCTATGCCCCCATCAGCCTGCACCAACAGCATCTCAAGCCTGCCATCTCCATTCAGATCCCCCAGAAGCATCTTACAGCGCTCTCCAGCTTCGCTAATATTCACTCTGCCAACTTCATAAGGCTGATGATTCATACTATTCCTCCTCAGCTTGTCGTCTTCATACCTTGCTAGCTGAAATCACCATAAAGAAATTTTTCAGTTTATACAACCCTAATTCGGAACATGCAAAAATGTTCAAAGGGGCAAAATTGTTTCAATATTAGGATTAAGCTTGTTGGCCTATGGCTTAATCCATTCTAGAAATTCAAGTCGATTTCCAAAGGGATCATTGATATAGAACCTTTTTACACCTTCATCAGTCCGCGCTTCATCATCAATGACTTGAATATGGTTACGATTCAGATTGTCACGCAACGCATCTAAATTCTGTACGTGAAATGCTGGATGTGCTTTTATAGCGGGAACAAAATCTCTTTGCACTCCAATATGTACTTGATGCATGCCACATTGAAACCAAACACCACCACGTTTTCTTAAAATCTCAGGTTTGGGAATCTCGTTCCAACCTAACACTTTATTAAAAAAATTACGTGCATCCGTTTCACACTCTTCTGGTGCAGCAAGTTGTACATGGTCAAGACCATAAAAGTGATAAGACATATATACGCCACCCTTAGTTTCATTTGATGAAACTAAGTTTCATAATACGCTTATATTTTATAGTAATTGCCAATGGAAATCCAGTTTTTCACATTCTTCAATACAGAAAAAGACCAACCTTTATATCACAAGGTTGGTCTTACAAGCTTTGAAATGAGTTATTTTACGTGCTCAAACGAGATACTATCCAACTACTCTGCATTCTTTTCACGTTCAGAACGAAGCTTATTTAGCCAAATCCGTTCTTTGTCCGTCAAGTCCGCCGTCTCCAACATATCCGGTCTACGTTCCAGCGTGCGAAGCAAGGACTGCTCCCTGCGCCATGCCTCAATATTCAGATGATGTCCCGATAACAGCATATCGGGCACCTTCATACCTCTAAATTCCGGAGGGCGCGTATAATGCGGGTATTCGAGCAATCCGGTACTGAATGAATCCGTTACAGCACTTGTCTCATTACCAAGTACACCCGGAATAAGGCGCACAATACTGTCAATCGCCACCATCGCAGGTAGTTCGCCACCCGTCAGCACGTAATCACCAATTGACAATTCGTCTGTCACGAGAAACTCTCGGATACGCTCATCATAACCTTCATAATGTCCGCAAATAAAAATCAGATGATCTTCTTGTACAAGTTCCTCTGCTTTTTTCTGTGTGAACGTCTCACCTTGCGGGCACATCAGAATGATACGTGGGGGTTTCATCGTTGCCGCAGCTTCGCCTCGCTGCTCTAATACATCCTCGACAGCAGCAAAGATGGGATCTGGCTTTAATACCATGCCTCCACCTCCGCCGTAAGGTGCATCGTCAACTGTATTATGTTTATTGGTTGCAAAATTCCGAAAGTTTGTTGCTCCCAGAGATACAAGCCCTTTGGTTTGGGCTTTGCCCAGAATGCTGGTTCCGAACACACCTTCAAACATTTCCGGGAAGAGAGTTAATACATCTACTTTCATGTTACAGCAGCCCTTCCATCAGGTGAACCTTGACTTGCTTTTCTGTAACGTCCACATCAAGAACAACATCATCAATAACCGGAAGCAAAATTTCTTTACCTGCAGGCGTTTTGACAACCCATACATCATTCGCTCCAGGAGTCAATATCTCAGAGATGGTTCCAAGTGTTTCACCCTCTTCGGTGATGACAGAACACCCAACAATTTGATGGAAGTAGTATTCACCTTCCTCCAACTCTGCCAGATTCTCTTTTAACACTTTGGCCATACCGCCTTTAAACTTCTCTACTTCATTAATGTTGTCATACTCTTTTAGACGAAGAATATACATATTCTTATGCAAACGTGCAGATTCCACGTTAACCATGACTGGATGATTATCTGGTGTAAAGAAAAACAACTCTGCATTTTTCGCAAAACGCACTTCCGGAAAATCAGTTAAAGGCATGATTCTCACCTCGCCGCGTATTCCATGCGTATTGACGATTTTACCTACATTCATAAACTCTGCCATACTTTCCTCCTACAATCCATTCATATTAGTACTCCTATGTGATGATCTCCCTGCGACCGTTCCGATTATGGATCGTTCTTCGGATCGCTTTTATTCTAACGCTTCTTCAGAATCGATTCGCAGATAATCATACTTGACGAGCTATTTCAATCCTATGATTTAAGTTTCAGCATGCACGAAAAGGGGCTAGGACATGCATCCTAACCCCCTTTCGTATATCTTTAAGATATGATATCGACGGTTACCCGTTTATCCATCTTAACTGCTGCTGATGTGACGACCGTACGAAGAGACTTTGCGATTCGCCCCTGTTTACCAATCACTTTCCCAACATCGTCAGGATGAACGGTTAACTCATAAACGACAAGCCGGTCTTTCTCAACCGTCCGAACCGCCACATCTTCCGGATGATCGACCAAAGCCTTAGCAATTATGCTTACTAATTCTTCCATAGATGACCCTCCGAATCAGCACCTTATTTAGTCAATTTAGACTCGTGGAACTTCTTCATCACGCCCGCTTTGCTCAGCAAGTTGCGGACAGTGTCGGATGCTTGCGCACCGTTTTGAAGCCATTGCAATGCTTTATCTTCATCGATCTTAACAACAGCCGGTTGTTCAACCGGGTTGTAGTAACCGATCTCCTCGATAAAACGACCGTCACGTGGGGAACGGGAATCCGATACCACTACGCGGTAGAAAGGAGCTTTGTGAGCACCCATACGTTTCAGACGAATACGAACTGCCATTTGAAAATTCACCTCCTTCAATGAAATCTGTATATCGTTCAGCTGCTCCGAGAATCAACGGAAAGGAAACTTCATTCCTTTGCCCAAACCTTTGAGCTGCTTCATCGCTTTGTTCTTGCCGCCTTTAGGTCCCATCATATCCGAGAACTGTTTCATCATGCGGCGCATCTCATCAAACTGCTTGATCAGACGGTTCACTTCGGCCAGGGATGTTCCACTACCTGTAGCAATCCGCTTCCGGCGGCTATGGTTGATCATATCCGGGTTACGTTTCTCTTCGGTCGTCATGGAGTACACGATCGCTTCGATCCGGCCCATTTGTTTATCATCAACTTTCAGGTCCTTGGCTTGTTTCATCTTGCCCATACCAGGAATCATATCCATGATCTGATCGATTGGCCCCAGCTTTTTCACTTGATCCATTTGCTCAAGGAAATCTTCAAACGTGAATTCTGCATTACGCATCTTCCGTTCCATTTCCTTGGCTTTTTCGGTATCAATGTTGGACTGTGCCTTCTCAATCAGAGAGAGCATATCACCCATACCAAGAATACGTGAAGCCATACGTTCTGGATGGAAAGGCTCAAGTGCGTCCAGTTTCTCCCCAAGTGAAGCAAACTTGATTGGACAGCCAGTGACTGCTTTAACAGAAAGCGCGGCACCACCACGAGTATCTCCGTCAAGCTTAGTCAGAACCACCCCGGTCAGATCAAGCTGCTGATTAAAGTGTTCTGCCACATTAACTGCATCCTGACCAGTCATGCTGTCTACGACAAGCAATACTTCATCCGGGTTCACTACGCTGTGAATCTGACGAAGTTCTTCCATCAGTTCTTCATCGACATGCAGACGTCCAGCCGTATCGATAATGACGTAGTCATTACCGTTATCCTTGGCATGCTGCAGACCCTGACGTGCGATCTCAACAGGGCTTGTCTGATCTCCCAGTGTAAATACTGGCGCTTTGATCTGCTCACCAAGCACTTGCAACTGCTTAATCGCTGCTGGACGATAAATATCTCCTGCAACAAGTAACGGTCTGCTATTTTGCTTTTGCAGCATCTTAGCCAGTTTACCGGATGTGGTTGTTTTACCCGCACCTTGCAAACCAACCATCATCAGTACCGTAGGCGGTTTGTTGGCCTTGGCCAGTTTCGACTGGCTTCCACCCATCAAATCCGTCAGTTCCTTGTTTACGATGTCGATAATGACCATTCCCGGCGTGAAGCTCTCCATCACTTCTTTGCCAACAGCCTTCTCTTTCACCTTGGCGATGAATTCCTTGACCACTTTGAAGTTTACATCCGCTTCGAGCAATGCCAGACGTACCTCGCGCATAGCCTCGGCAACATCTTCATCAGACACCTTGCCTTTGCCGCGCAGCTTGCTGAACACATTCTGCAATCGGGTCGTTAATCCTTCAAATGCCATGATCCCACCTCCTTAAGCTGTAATACTGTTTTCAGGACCGATACGTTTCGTTCAACTCTTACGAACTACTCTCTGAGCTGTTGAATAATATCGTTTATTTGTTGGTTGTTATCAATGGAAACGCCTGTGCGTTCCAATGCATTTTGTAAATCTTCAAGATTACGGTTGCGCCGCTCGTGCTTCTCCAGCAAGCCAAGCTTGCTTTCGTAATTTTCCAGCACTTGTTCGGCACGCTTGATGTGCTCGTATACCGCCTGGCGGCTGATCTCGAACTCGGCTGCAATCTCGCCCAGCGAGAAATCATCATGAAAGTAATACTTTAGAAAAGTCTGCTGTTTCTCGGTAAGCAACCGTTCATAGAAAGCAAACAGCAAGTTAATCCGGTTTGTCTTCTCAAGCCGGTTTTCTTGACTCATAACGGGGCACTCCCTTCGTCAAGGAAAAACACTTTACACTCTTGCAACGTTCCTAATAATACCTAAAACAAATCAGGTTGTCAAGCAAAAATACTTGTCACAATAAAAACGTCCATTTTGCACTCATTTTTCGTGCCTGCATGGTTGATCCTAGCCATTCCTCTACAGTAGAATACTTGCCTGCTTTGTCCTTTATATAGAACAAAAAACGAATGGGTCTCCACAGATGGAGCCGATTCGTTTTACGCTATCTACCGGTTCTAGCGAAGTGGTGTCAGGTACAGCAGTACCATAAAGAAATGAAGAATACTGCCTGCCAACACAAAGAGATGCCAAATCGCATGGTGATACGGAAATCCACGCCACACATAAAAAAGCGTACCCAGTGTATACATCAGGCCTCCAGCAACCAGCAGCACGATTCCACCTGTAGGAATGGCAGCCATAAGCGGTTGCCAGGCAATAACGATGAGCCAGCCCATCGCAATATAGAAAATCGTGGACATGAATAGAAACCTTTTCGTAAAAAATGCCTTGAAGATCACGCCGAATAATGCGATTCCCCAGATTACACCGAACAGGGTCCAACCAAGTGTACCGCGAACAGCAATAAACAAAAGCGGAGTGTAAGTTCCCGCAATAAACAAATAAATGGAAGAATGGTCGAAAATCTCAAATAAATCTTTCATTTTCCCATCTTTCCATGCATGCACGAGTGTAGAGCTCGTATAGAGCAGTAGCATGGTGATCCCGTAGATCGTGAAACTGACCACATGCCAGGCCGTGCCTTTCATACTCGAAAATACAATCAATAGCACCAGTGCAGCTACACTGAGTGCAGCGCCGATTCCATGAGTTACCGCATTGGCGACTTCCTCACGGCGGGAATAGGTATAGGTATTGGCCATATCAACCGTCCTTTCTAGCCCTTTAGCCTTGCCTTCTTTATTCCCATTATACACGTATTGCCAGTGACATTACACGTGACACTTATCACGTATATCACTGGCAATACAGTTAGCGCTATTCATTCATCCTATTTATTAAGGGTTCTAGGAATTAGCTTCCTCTTCTTCAGCACTTTCAGCTGGCTGTTCTTGGATCAGTCCGGCAAACAACGCATGCACGAATTGCTCCGAGTCGAAAGGCTGCAGATCATCAATTTTCTCACCAAGTCCAACCAGCTTCACAGGCAGATCCAACTCCTGACGAATCGCAACAACAATACCACCTTTGGCGGTACCATCCAGCTTCGTCAACACAAGTCCAGTTACCCCGCTCTTCTCACCGAAGAGTTTGGCCTGATTCAGTGCATTCTGACCTGTAGTTGCATCCAGCACCATTAATACTTCATGAGGAGCTTCCGGAATTTCACGTTGAATGACACGATAGATTTTGTTGAGTTCGTCCATCAGATTGGATTTATTCTGTAGACGGCCAGCTGTATCACAGAGCAATACATCAGCACCCCGTTGCTTCGCAGCTTGCACCGCATCATACATAACAGCGGCAGGGTCAGAACCTGACTGTTGCTTGATGACTTCCACACCGGCACGTTGTCCCCATACTTCGAGTTGTTCAATCGCTCCGGCACGGAACGTATCTCCTGCTGCCATGATAACCTTTTTGCCCTGCTGTTTGAAGCGATGGGCCAGCTTACCAATCGTTGTTGTTTTACCCACACCATTAACACCAACAAACAAAATAACCGTGATGCCATCCGGATTCATTTTCAGTTCATTATTCTGCTCGCCACGAAGCAAACCCGTCAGTTTTTCAGACAGTACAGGCTGTAGTTCAGCCGCATCCTCAATTTTACGTTTTTTGACCTCATCACGCAGATCTTCAATCAGTTTCATGACCGTATTGACACCTACGTCGGCTCCAATCAGAATCTCTTCCAATTCTTCATAGAATTCCTCGTCGATTTTTTTGCGACGGATAACGAGATCCGATACTTTCTCTACAAGGCCTTTACGTGTCTTTTCCAACCCGTCCTTGAACTGTTTGGTAACCGACTCCGTTTTGCTTGCAATGCTGTCTCTCAGCTTTTTAAAAAAACTCATAAAGCCCCTCCATCGTGTACATTTCTTAGTTTAAATGATATTAGATGAGTTCATGCGTGACAACCAACTCAAAGATTAGGCAATGACAGCTTCCTCATCTTCCAGTTTAACCGAAACGAGCTTGGATACTCCGCCCTCTTCCATCGTAACGCCATACAGCACATCCGCTTCTTCCATTGTGCCTTTGCGATGTGTAACAACGATGAATTGGGTTTGTTCCGAGAATTCACGCAAATACTGGGCAAAACGCACCACGTTGGCTTCATCCAGCGCCGCTTCCACTTCATCGAGTACGCAAAACGGTACAGGCTTAACATGCAGTATAGCGAATAAAAGCGCCATTGCGGTCAACGCTCGTTCCCCACCGGATAATAGCTGCAGGTTTTGCAACTTTTTGCCTGGTGGCTGGGCGACGATATCAATGCCAGTGTCGAGCAAACGCTCAGGGTCCATCAATACAAGATCCGCGCGTCCTCCACCAAACAGCTTGGTGAAGACCGTGCCAAACTCCCGGCGAATTGCATCAAACGTTGCCTTGAATCGTTTGGCCATCTCGTCTTCCATTTCTCGAATAACCTGATACAACGTTGTTTTAGCTTCGACCAGGTCATTCTTCTGCGTGCTAAGGAACTCATACCGCTCGTTAACCCGCTGGAATTCCTCGATGGCTCCCAGATTGACGTCGCCGAGAGCTGCAATGCTGCGCTTCAGTTTCTGAACCTCAGCTTGTGTACTCTCCACATCTTCCGGTACTGGATAACGTTCTTTGGCAAGTTCATAGCCGAGCTCATACTCATCCATCAGTTTGCGCAGAATGTTTTCCAATTCAACGTCAAGTCTGTTCACGGAAATTTCCGTTTGTCGCATCTGTTCCTCCACAGCTTTCAGCTGTGTGCGCTGTTCCTTCGTTTCACTCTCGGCCAGCTCAAGCTTCTTCGACAGCTCGCTTCGGGCAGCACGCTTGAAGTCCAGCTCCTGCGCAGATTCCGCTTTTTTCAGCTTGTACTGGTTAAGATCTTCAATCTGTTTAACACTTTCCGTTTCTGTTTTCTTCAGATCAGCTTCCATGGAGGCCAACAACGTACGATTTTGACGAAGATCCTTCACCAGTGAATCCACTTCACGCTCCAGACGCCGTAATTGCTCCTCGTTGGAGAATCGTTCCTGATCCAGTTTCCCCTCTCGGACTTTCAAATCGGTGAGTTGGGTCTGCAATTCCTCCTTCGCCGATTCATTCGCTTTACGCGCAAATTCTGCGGCATGAATGGCACGATGGGTCGCCTTCTCTTCTTCCTCAAGCTGCTCCAGCTTCTTCACGGCGACATCGCGAGCTGTATCCATTTCTTTGATTTCTTCGGTAAAGCCACTCTTCTCCTGCCCGGCTACGGCAACCTGTTCCAGCACGTGACGCAGCTCATGCTCAACCTGCTTCATTTCCATTGAAGCCTGCTGTTCTGCATTACGGGTGTCGTCTCCAGACTGACGCAGCTCGTCCAGCTTGTCTTGGCACTGCTCCAGTTGAGTTTTTACATCATCCACACTGCGATGCAGTTTTACGATCTGATTTTCGGTATCCAAAATGTCCTGGTCTAGCTGGTCCAGCTGCCGTTTGCGGCTGAGTAGACTACCATTTTTCTTGTGTTGGCTACCACCAGTCATCGAACCACCCGCGTTAACCACATCGCCTTCCAAGGTTACAACCCGGAAACGATATTGGCAGCGAGCCGCGATCTTATTGGCATCCTCCAGTTTCTCCGCAATAATGACATTTCCGAGCAGGCTTCCAATGATCGCAGCATAACGGGATTCGTATTGTACGAGATCCGCACCAATTCCCACAAAACCATCCATGCCTTCGATCATCGAACGTTCACCCGCACCGATGGTACGTGCACGAATAACATCCAGCGGGAGGAACGTAGCTCTGCCCAATTGACGTTGTTTCAAAAAAGCGATCGCCTGTCTGGAAACCGATTCATTCTCCATGACGACATGCTGCAGGGAAGCGCCCATCGCTGTCTCTACCGCAAGTTCGATCTTCTCAGGCACTTTAACGAGCTCTGCAACGGCTCCATGAACCCCGTTTAGTGTACCTTTACGTGATGCCTTAAGAACTTCTTTGACACCCAACATGAAACCGTCAAAATCATCCTGCATCTCTTTCATGGTATCGCGACGGGAAACCTGAGCTTCACGCTTCTGCTCCCATTTACGGACAGTGCCCCGGCTTTCTTCGAGCAGCTTCTGCAGCGATTGGAGACGTTCACTTTCCGTAATATAACCACCGCGCAGATCACTGATTTCCTTGCCTAGACGAACAACTTTTTTCTCAATCTCCGTTTTGCGGACTTCCAGCATTTCCTTCTGGCCTTCCCACTTGCCGGATTCCTCAGTCGCGCGATTCATTCGCCGTTCAAGCGTTTCTTTCTGTTGGTCCGCATAACGAATTTCATTTCGTGTCTGGGCCATCTGATTCATCAGTTCCAGCAAGTTGCCCTTAAGGCTCTCCTCCTGCTGTTGGCTAATGCCGCCAGTGACACCGATGAGTTTGGCCTCTTCCTCGGACAGGCGGTTTCTCACGTCGCTCAATTCCAGTTCAAGCTTGGCAAACTTCTCACGTAATGCAAGTAACTCGGCTTCACGCTCCCGATGCCTCTCCTCACTCGCTGCAAGCGTCACTTTAAGCTGTTCCTGGTTCGTCTGCAGATGACGAGAACGCTCCTTGAGCAGTTCCCCGAGCCCTTCGCTTTTCTCCGTAGCTTCACTGAATTGCAATAAGGCCGATTGCAGCTGTTCCGTCTCCGTTTCCAGCGTGCGCAGCGCAATTCGGTCACTTTCCAGCTTGGCATCATGAGTGGAGACGATAGCAGCCAATCCGACTTCTTCCTGTTTCAACGATTCAAGTCGCTGATTTGCTTTGCTCCAGGAAGCGTGAATTTGTTCGATTTGATACACATACATGGAGATTTCCTGTGACTTCAGCTGTCCACGCAATTCCTTGTAGTGGATTGCTTTCTCCGATTGCTCCTTTAACGGACCAATCTGGTCTTCCAGCTCAGTGACCAGGTCATGAATGCGCAATAAATTCTGTTCCGTCTCATCCAGTTTGCGAGTAGCATCCCGTTTGCGTGATTTGTATTTAACAATACCTGATGCCTCTTCAAAGATCCCCCTGCGATCCTCTGAACGGGTACTCAGAATCTCTTCAATTCGTCCCTGTCCAATAATCGAGTAAGCTTCCTTGCCGATCCCGGTATCCATAAACAATTCGGTAATATCCTTTAACCGACACGACTGCTTGTTGATAAAATATTCACTGTCTCCGCTGCGATGTACACGACGTGTTACCGTTACCTCACCAAAATCCAAAGCAAGCGCATGATCTTCGTTATCCAGCGTCAACGAAACTTCACCATAATTAACAGCCTTCCGTGCATCAC
Source organism: Paenibacillus sp. BIC5C1 (assembly GCF_032399705.1). NCBI lineage: Bacteria > Bacillati > Bacillota > Bacilli > Caryophanales > Paenibacillaceae > Paenibacillus > Paenibacillus sp. BIC5C1. Next base: position 2,436,136 of record NZ_CP135922.1, on the reverse strand, counting down.
TGCCGGCAAAAATGATATCTTCCATTTTGCCGCCACGCAGTGATTTGGCGCTTTGTTCCCCAAGAACCCAGCGTATGCCGTCTGAAATGTTACTTTTGCCACTTCCGTTCGGGCCCACAACCGCGGTTATGCCACGAACGAATTCCATTTCCGTTTTGTCGGCGAATGACTTGAATCCACCCAGTTCAATCCGTTTCAAAAACATAGGGTTTCCCGTCACCTCCTCTTGCAAATTTCAAATGTTGCATTCAGCGCCTAGTTATCGAACAGGAAATGAATATCCTGATCCTCCTTACAAAAAAAAGAGCAAAAAGCAGTCCGGCCGATAAATTCCGCCAGGCGGACCCGCGGGCTGCTCTTTGCTCTTCGTTTGTCTATGCGCTTACGGTAAAGCTCAGGCTTCCGGAAGCTTCAGTCGATCCAGAGCTGCAGATGCAGCCTGTTGTTCGGCTTCCTTTTTGGAACGTCCTGTACCTCTGCCAAGCCGTTCTTGACCCATATGGACCTCGGAGACAAACTCCCGTTCATGGGCAGGGCCCCGTTCCTCAACAATACGGTATTCAAGAGCTCCCATATTGTGATGCTGAGTGAGTTCCTGCAATTCCGTTTTGTAATCGCTCATTTGCAATTTGCTTCCCAAAACGATTAACGGAAATACATGCTGATCCAGAAATGTCCGGACAGGCGCCAATCCCTGATCCAGATATAATGCACCGATGAAAGATTCGAACACATCCGCTAATAAAGCCGGTCTAGTTCGTCCTCCAGTCAGTTCCTCACCTTTACCAAGAAGTACATACTGCCCAAAACCCAACGCTTCAGCAAATTTGACGAGGGAAGGCTCACAGACAATGGATGCCCGCAGCTTAGTTAATTCACCTTCCGGCCGGTTAGGAAACAAATGATACAAGTATTCCGACACAGTCAGTTCCAGTACCGCATCGCCTAGAAACTCCAGACGTTCGTTATCCTGATGCTGACTGAACCGGTGTTCGTTTACATAAGAAGCATGGGTAAACGCTTGTTTTAAAAGCTGCCTGTTGTCAAATTTGATTTGAAGTTTGTGTTGTAACTGCTTCAGATCTTCACTCAAACGAACTAGCCCCTTATGCTTCAAATTTTTTGAGAATAATGGTGGCATTGTGACCGCCGAACCCAAATGAATTGGACATGGCAATATTGACTTTAGTTTGACGTGGAACGTTTGGAACATAATCCAGATCACATTCCGGGTCCTGATTTTCGAGGTTAATCGTTGGAGCAAGCGTCTGATGTGTCAGCGACAATCCGCAGATTACGGCTTCCACGCCACCAGCAGCACCAAGCATATGACCTGTCATCGATTTGGTAGAACTCACCGCAAGCTTGTACGCATGATCGCCAAACGCTTTTTTGATCGCAAGCGTTTCGGATCTGTCACCTACAGGTGTTGATGTACCATGTGCATTGATATAGTCCACTTCTTCTGGTTCGATACCCGCATTACGCAGAGCCATCTTCATGCAACGAGCTGCTCCGTCTGGATCAGGCTCCGTCATGTGATGTGCATCGCCAGTGAGACCGTAACCAATCACTTCGCCATAGATTCGTGCACCACGTTTTTGAGCATGTTCAAGGGATTCAAGGATCAGAACTCCCGCGCCCTCGCCCATAACAAACCCGTCACGTTCCGTATCAAAAGGACGGCTCGACTTCGCCGGATCATCGTTACGTGTAGACATGGCACGCATTGCACAGAACCCAGCCAGACCGGTTGGTCTAATGGTTGCTTCCGCACCGCCACAAATCATTGCATCCGCATCACCGTTTGCAATCAGCTTGAAGGAATCTCCAATGGAGTGTGTTCCTGTAGCACAGGCCGTTACCACGTTGATGTTTGGACCTTTCGCCCCGAGAGAAATCGACATCTGGCCAGAAGCCATGTTGGAGATCATCATCGGAATGAAAAATGGGCTTACACGTTTAGGACCTTTTTGCAGCAATGCATTATGTTGGTCCTCCCAAGTACCCAATCCACCGATACCCGATCCGATCGACACACCGAAACGCTCTGCATCAATATTCTCGTCAATTTTCAGGCCACTGTCTTCAACGGCTTTGAAGCCAGCTGCTACAGCGAACTGAACAAAACGGTCCATCTTACGTGCATCTTTGCGATCCATGTACTCTTCCGGGTTGAAATCCTTGATCTCGGCTGCAATTTGAGTGGTGTATTCACTTACATCAAACGCCTCAATCTGAGAGATTCCGGACTTGCCTGCCATTAAACTGCCCCAGAACGTTTCCAAATCTTTTCCGAGCGATGTCATTACGCCCATTCCGGTAATTACAACTCTTTGTTTCAAACCGACTCACCTCTATATCGACTGCATTACGCAAGTATTTTGTGGGAATATCCGCAAGTAGACGTCTAGCCAAACAGGACCCGAAGATCCGTTTGACCTTCGCCGCTTGCGGAATGAGAAAAACCAATGAATGATGAGAAGTCCCGCCTGTTCGAAAACAGGTGCGGGACTGAATTGACTTTAGGTATGAGATTGTATGTAGTTTACAACTTCACCTACGGTCGTGATTTTTTCTGCATCTTCATCAGAGATTTCCAAATCGAATTCATCTTCCAATTCCATGACCAATTCCACTACATCCAAAGAATCAGCACCCAAATCTTCTTTGAAAGATGCTTCAAGTGTAACTTCAGCTTCGTCTGCGCCCAAGCGGTCGACGACGATGCGTTTTACACGCTCCAATACATCGGACATCCGGTTCACCTCCTCCTTGGTATTATACGAGAATCGCAGGCAAAATGCCATAGAAGACATATGCGGCTCCCGGCCGGGGAACCCGGCCTTTTTCCGGCATTTCGGATCGTCCAGCGCCTGTTCCCCGACTATTGTTCAAGTCCGGAAGAATTACATGTACATGCCACCATCAACATGCAGTGTCTGCCCTGTCATATAAGATGAAGCTTCTGAAGCCAGGAACGTGACAACACCGGCGATTTCATCCGGCTGGCCCAGACGGGACAACGGAATACCGTTCAACATGTTGTCCACGATCTCCTGGGACAATTCCTTCGTCATATCGGTCTCAATAAATCCTGGTGCAACGCAGTTAACTGTGATGCCGCGGGAGGCAAGCTCACGTGCAGATGCCTTCGTCAAACCGATGACCCCTGCCTTGGCAGCAACATAGTTTGCTTGTCCAGCATTTCCGAGCACACCCACAACAGAGGAGATATTGATAATTCTACCAGACCGTTGTTTCATCATTGGACGCGTAACCGCCTTAAGACAGTTAAACACCCCTTTGAGATTGGTTTCGATTACCTGATCAAATTCCTCTTCTTTCATTCGCATGATCAGATTATCACGGGTAATTCCAGCATTGTTGACGAGAATATCAACATTGCCCCACGCTTCAATCGTTGCTTTGACCATTTGTTCGGCTTCATCCATCTGGCCAACATTCGCTTGAATCGTAATTGCCTGGACACCTTTGGCGCGAATCGCTTCCGCTACTTCCTCAGCTGCCGCTTGACTACCCGCATAATTCACGGCCACGTTGGCGCCTGCCTCGGCCAAAGCGAGTGCAATACTGCGCCCGATACCTCGGGATGCACCGGTAACGAGCGCATTTTTGCCTTGTAATGGTTTAGACATAATCATTCCTCCTTTCCCCAAATCTAATCATGGTTAATCAAATTAGTGCAGCTGCCGTTGCTTCGAGCGTCTCAAGACTGTTTACATTGTACAGTTTAACGGTTTTATCTGTTTTTTTAATCAAACCTGTTAATACACTGCCAGAGCCAATCTCGATAAAGGTATCTACACCTTGCTCAATAAGCCATGTCACACTGTCTTCCCATAAAACCGGAGAATAGACCTGAGCTGTCAATAAATCATGAACCTTACCGTCCTCTACAGGTCTTGCAGTCACATTCGCGACTACAGGAACCGCCCCGGGTGAGAACGAAACAGTTTTCAGTTTCTCAGCCAGCTTCTCTGCTGCATCCTTCATTAAGGAAGAATGGAACGGACCGCTTACTTCAAGTGTGATGGCACGTTTGCCGCCTGCTTCTTTAACCCGTTCAGCGACAGCAGCTACCCCTTCCTTCACACCGGAAATCACGATTTGTCCCGGACAGTTGATGTTGGCAAGTTCAACTGCATGACCACTTTCGGATACGTCCCGGCAAAGCACCCCCAGCGCTTCCCGATCCGCACCCAATACCGCAGCCATCGCACCCTGTCCACCAGGAACAGCCTGTTCCATATATTGACCGCGTGCCCGCACAATGCTTACCGCGTCCGCGAACGAAAGAACGCCCGCCGCGACCAGTGCACTGTATTCACCCAGGCTGTGTCCGGCCATATAATCAGGCTGAATTCCTTTTTCTTTGAAAGCCTCAAGCAATGCAATACTTGCTGTCAGCAGAGCCGGTTGCGTATTTGATGTCTGTTTCAACTCGGTCTCTGGTCCCTCAAAAACAAGATTGCTCAGCGAGAAACCCAGCGTTTCATCTGCTGTACGAAAAATTTCTGTTGCCGCAGGCACTGACTCATGTGCGTCCTTGGCCATGCCCACAGTCTGCGATCCCTGTCCGGGAAATACAAATGCTATTTTACCCATCCAATTCATCTCTCCCAGCTGTCTAGTTTACCAAACGAGTACCGATGCGCCCCACGTCAATCCGCCACCAAAACCAACCATAAGCACGGTATCTCCAGCTTTCATGCGGCCTTCTTCAGCAGCTTCTACCAAAGCAAGCGGTATGGAGGCTGCAGATGTGTTGGCGTATTTATCCACATTGACTACAACTTTCTCTTCAGGAAGCTCAAGTCGCTGCATTGCGGATTGGATAATCCGGATATTGGCTTGGTGAGGAACAAACAGATCCACGTCCGTACGCTCCAGGCCAGCCTTGCGCAGTACTTCGATTGTCGCTGTACCCATCACCCGTACTGCAAATTTAAACACTTCACGGCCATTCATGTAAATGTAATGTTTTTTGTTCTCAACTGTTTCTACGGATGCCGGCAGACGTGAACCTCCGCCCTCCATTTGAAGCAGGCTTCCGCCCGCACCTTCAGCTCCGAGATCGAATGATTTGAATCCACGGCCTTCTGGCACTTCACCAACGATTACCGCGCCCGCTCCGTCGCCAAACAGCACACAGGTATTACGGTCGGTATAGTCAGTAATACGAGACAAACAATCTGCACCAATAACAAGTGCATTATTGTACATGCCGCTTTGGATAAAGCTCGTTGCTGTTGCCAGACCGTATACAAATCCGGAACAGGCAGCAGACAAGTCAAATGCCGCAGCGCCCTTGGCACCAAGCTTATCTTGCAAAATACAAGCAGTAGAAGGGAAAGAAGAATCCGGTGTAATAGTTGCCACAATAATCAGATCAAGATCACTGCCAGTCATGCCAGCAGATTCAAGTGCTTTAATAGCTGCCTCGTATGCCAGATCCGAAGTCGCCTGATCCGGTGCAGCAATGTGACGTTCCTTGATTCCTGTACGACTGACAATCCACTCATCATTCGTATCGACCATTTTCTCCAAATCGCTGTTTGTCAAAATTTTCTCAGGTACATATTTACCTGTACCGATAACCCCTACCGGGCGCAAATTATTCATGTCGTCACTCACTTCCCGCTAATTTCCTTAGATATGCTCTCCACCAGCTGGTTCTGTACTGCAATCCGTGCTTGGCGCACAGCATTTTTGATGGCATTGCCATCAGCCGATCCATGACTTTTCACCACAAGTCTGCTCAAACCGAGGAGTGGTGCACCGCCATGCTCGGTATAATCCAGTTTCCGTTTCAAACCGCGCAGCTCAGGCATAAGCACAGCAGCAGCCAGTTTGCTTTTGAGCGACGATGAGAATTGTTCCTTAAGCAAAGCGAAAATGGCACCCGCTGTGCCTTCAAGAGATTTGAGCAATATATTCCCGGCAAATCCATCACATACAAGCACATCACATGCGCCTGTAAGCACATCGCGGGCCTCTACGTTACCAACAAAACGAATTGGAAGTTGCTCGAGCAACGGATAGGCATGTTTAGTCAACTCATTCCCCTTACCCGGCTCCGTTCCCACATTGAGCAGGCCCACTCTTGGTGACGCGATTCCCTGCACTTTTTGTCGATACAAGCTTCCCATCAGACCATACTGTGCGAGGTGTTCCGGTTTGGCATCCATATTCGCACCGAGATCAAGTGCAAGTACACCCACATCATCGATCGTTGGAATCATGGGCGCAAGCGCCGGGCGTTCAATACCTTCCATACGACCAACCACAAGCAAACCGGCTGTCATCAGCGCTCCGGTATTTCCCGCAGAGATCATGGCGTCTGCTTCGCCTTCCTTAAGCATACGACCTGCAACCACCATGGAGGCATCCTTCTTGCGACGGACTGCCTTCACCGGTTCATCATCCGAACCAATCACTTCGGAAGCATGCCGAATGGTCAGATTAGCAGGTTTGGCACCTGACTGACTCAGAAGAGGTTCCAGCTTGGCTTCATCGCCGACCAGGACGATCTGTGTATCCGCCCATTCCGTAGCCGCGGCGATCGCACCTTCTACTGTTGCAGCAGGTGCGTTATCGCCTCCCATGGCATCAATGACGATTTTCATCCCAAATGACCTCCTTCTACGCTGTCTTCTCCACCTGAACGGTAGATTACAAAGTTGCCTTGAAACACCATTTCTTCACCCACATAAGTAAACACTTCCACTTTAGCTTTGCCCTTTTGACCCGAGATCGATCGCACATAGGCCTTCGCAATACATTTCTCAGACAAATGGACCGAACGGACAAAACGAATGTCTGCGGAAGCTGTCAAAGCAATTTCGTCATTAATAACGGCTACTGCCAACGAGTTGGCCTGTGCAAAAACATAGTGCCCCCGAGCAATGCCCGTTCTTGAAAATACATGTTCTTCCTTAATCTCAAACAAGGATATCCCGCTCTTGTCCAGCTGCAAGTCCACAATATCACCGATAATCTCATGCAGGGGCAAGGAGCGCACCTGGTCATAGGAACGCTCCGCCATCAGTTTCATCCGTTCCCGAAGCTCGGGAATCCCAAGCTCCAGTCTGTCGAGACGAATCGTCTGAATACTCACCTTCAATTGGCGTGTAAGTTCCTGATCCGTCACAAACGGGTTGTCTTCGATCATTTTGGTTAACTGCTGCTGCCTCTGTCTCTTCGGTACACGTTCGATGCCTGACACCCCCCGCTGTATCGTTTAAGGAACCGCCTAATCCGGTCAGTTCAATATATTTTTTTCACGTTGCTTCTATAGTTACATCCCTGTTCAGCAGGGTCGTTCACACGAATCATGGTACATGTTTATGTAACGTCAAATCTTAGAACCTGGTACTAAACTATAGTATATCTCATCCCGCTTCAAAAAGAAAGGCTGGCTGTACAAAAACAATCCTGCCTTGCGGAGCCTGGCTTCATAGCCCTGAACACAATCAATAGCGAGCCTTACTAAAATATCAAAACGTATATTGAACTTAGTTCAAGAAGATAGAATACAGGTAGAAGTGGTCATTCTTACGATGTTATAGTCTAAAAAAAGTAGCACCTCATCGAAATGAAGTGCTACTTAATGTCTAGCTATTATTGAGAGATGATCTCTCTTGCTTTGTACGTTCCGCACACTTTGCACACGTGGTGACTAAGTTTAAGTTCGCCACATTGTTCACATTTCACCATGCCCGGTACAGCCAATTTAAAGTGAGTGCGACGTTTGTCGCGACGCGTCTTGGACGTTCTCCGTTGAGGTACTGCCATTATTCCCACCTCCTTATCAAAATCAACCTTTGCAGGTAGTTGTTACAATGTTCGATTTTCACTCATGCTCATTTAAAAAAATCCTTGAGCCCTGCAAGCCGCGGATCGATAACTTGGTTATCACAACCGCAGTCACCTTCGTTCAGCTCATGGCCACACTTGGGGCATAACCCTTTGCATGTATCGCTGCATAGCGGTATAAACGGAAGATCCAGCAGAAAAGCTTCCTCGGCATAACCTTTCAGATCAACGCTCTCTCCATCCACGTAGAAAGTATCATCGTCTTCGGGCAATTCCTCTGGCTGTTTCCCCTGCTTGAATTGCTCATGAAAATCAATATGAAAATGTTCATTAATCGGCTTAAGACACCGGGAGCATAACATGTCCACTCCTACTGTCAGTTTGCCATGAACATCCACAACGTCGCCCTCTCTCTGTTCTGCAGATAAATCCGCAGTCAGCGGGGTAACGGCTGTGATATCCTGTCGGTTAGAAACCAGTTCCTTAATATCCCACTGTTCATTGAACTGCAGGGGGCGGTCACTGGTAGCCACTTTGCGAAATGGCATTAACATTTCCCATCACTCCAAACGAAACCAATCTCATAATATAAGTTAAACGCCTTACGACAGTTATACAGGTCAAGCCTGACTCTTGCAACACATCATATTCCTGACTGTATGTATTCTGACGAATCATCGTTAAAAGTATTATGAAATTGACTTAACAAACAAAAATCATTATACCGATTTTTCAAGACGTTTGTCAACACTTTTAACTTTACACCCTTATTTGAAAATGACGAGCCTAATCCGCATTCAATCTCTGATACATTATAGGCTTACTGTAAGTTAAACTACAAGTCATGCATTTTGAAGGTGGGTTCGGGCTATATCTACCACCAGGATTCTTCTCTTTCCCGGTGTATGCACTGCGATATGATTTGAACAAAGGTATATCCATGTCCTATTATGGAACAAGATGAGCTGGTATATAATCAGGCTAGGAGTGAAGGATTGAACTGCAAATGAATATTGACCGAAAGGAGCGCGATCTCATATGAAAGCCGTTGGCGTCATTGTTGAATATAACCCTTTACATAACGGACATGTCTATCATCTTAGTGAAGCCAGACGGCTCAGTGGAGCAGACGCTGTTGTGGCTGTGATGAGCGGCCCTTTTCTCCAGCGCGGCGAACCCGCCATCGTGGGCAAAAGGGCACGCACTGAGATGGCGCTGCATGCTGGCGCCGATCTGGTGCTTGAACTGCCGGTTGCCTATGCTGTACAACCGGCCGAGTGGTTCGCCTTTGGCGCGGTGTCCCTGCTGCACCGCACGGGCGTGGTGGACTCGCTCTGCTTCGGCAGCGAGTCCGGCGACCTGGACAGCCTGCAGCGCATTGCGCGCGTGCTGGCTGTGGAGCCCGCAGGGCTGCGCGAGCATATCGCGCGCCGCCTGCGGGAAGGCGCCAGCTACCCCGCCGCTTACGCAGGTGCGGCGGCAGCGCTGGCGCCTGGCGGCGTCGATGCGGACGACGCCGCTGCACTGCTGGGGCAGCCCAACAATTCGCTTGGGCTGCACTACCTGATCGCGCTGCAACGGCTAGGCAGCGCGATTAAGCCCTTTACGGCGGCGCGTACCGGTGCCGCGTATCATCAGGCGACGCCCGGACCGGGGGCGATCGCCAGTGCAACCGCCGTCCGCCGCCTGTTGATGGCGGACGGGCCCGAAGCCGCCGCGCCATACGTGCCGGCGGCAACCCTTGCCATTCTGCAGCGCGAATGGCAGGAAAGGCGCGCTCCCGTGCACTGGGAGCGCTTTGCACAGCCGCTGCTGCACATCGCGGCTACACGCCGTGCCTCCGAGCTGGAACAGATCGCCGAGGTCACGGAAGGACTCGAACACAGGCTGAGCCGTACACTTGCTCAACTTTCGGAGCCTTCAGTCGAGGCGTTGCTGAACGCACTCAAGACGAAACGCTACACACGCACAAAGCTACAGCGTATGCTGACCCATTTGCTGCTGAATCATACCAAGGCCGAATGTTCGCCCGAGAAGCTGGCTGAAGGGCCAGCCTATCTTCGGGTGCTGGGCTTTAATGCACAAGGACAGAGCCTCTTGAAACAGATGAAAAAGACGGCTACTCTGCCTGTACTACTGAAACCATCAACCTTTGTTCATAATCAGTTGGAACTGGATATACAAGCTCAGGCAGCATATGCACTTGCCTGCGAACACACCGATACACGTTTGATGTACAGCGACTACTATGACCCGCCTGTGAGGATCTAACTCTACGTTCAGACCTATACATAGCTGGTTCAACATTAACGATTTCGAAGCACCAACGACTCACAAGCTTTTGCCGGAGCCAGCGCTTAACCATCATTTGATGCAATTCTGATTTATTATTATGACGGATTGTAATATGAAGTGCGACACCTACTGGAAATAAATAAAAAAGGGCCCATGGCCGGATTCGTGTAGAATGAAGGTTCCTACACCACATTCACACAAGGAGAATCCACCATGAGCTACACACATCTTAGCATAATCGAGCGCAGCAAGCTAGAAATCCTCTACCAGCAGGGGAAAAGTACCCGAGCCATTGCCAAGGAACTTGGCAGACATCATGCCACCATTGGCCGGGAACTCCGCCGAAATACAGCAGAACACCCCTACGGCGCGGCGAACGCTCAAGAGGGCTATGTCCATCGCCGTAAGGCCTCCGTTTCCGCAGGGAAGTGGAATCCCGAACTCGCGAGTCGCATCGAAGAAAAGCTTCAGGCGACCTGGTCTCCCGAACAGATCGTAGAGCGTTTGCGTCAGGAAGGTCAAGCGATGGTATGTTTTAAAACGATCTATCGTTGGCTGTATACAGGCCGTCTGGTGAACGGTGTGCTTGCCGTTCTCAGGCACAAAGGGAAGAGGCAGAAGCCAGCAGAAACACGCGGCAAGTTTGCAGTGGGTAAGTCCATCTCTCAGCGCCCGAAAGAGGTTCGTCACCGGAAAACCTTCGGCCATTGGGAATTGGATACGGTGGTCTCGGGCCGTGGGAAAAGCAAGGGCTGCGTAGCGACGTTCATTGAACGAAAGACTCGCTTGTACACAGCGATTCGCATGCCTGATCGTACCGCGTTATCCATGGAGATTGCCTTTGGAGTAGCGGCTTCGCAGTACCCTATCCGTGCATTTCAAACCGCTACCGCGGACCGTGGCAAGGAATTCGCCTGTTACACCAGCCTGGAAGCCGTTCATGGCGTGCGGGTGTATTTTGCAGATCCCTATTCTTCTTGGCAACGCGGCTCGAATGAAAATGCGAATGGTCTCCTGAGAGAATTTTTCCCCAAAGGGACGGATTTCGCCCAAATCACAGATGAAGCTCTGGAAAACGCTCTTGACTTCATCAATAATAGACCACGTAAATGCCTGAGTTGGAGAACCGCTCACGAATCCTTTTCAGAGGAACTGTCGCACTTGGCTTGACAATCCGTCTTATAAAATCGATTGATCAGACTCTCGTTGATCATGCGTTATTTTATATCGATCACTCACGCAAAATCCCCTACTGCACACCGATTCAGCATCGTTGCAATAGGGGGATTTCGCATCATCCTGATATTCTTTTAGTCTTGCTGTTCACTGATAATGATCCTTTTAGGATTTGACAGACAAGGTTTTCAGATAAGCCAGCGCATCATCCAGCGTGCTGACAGGAATGAGTTTCATTTTGGTGCCGATCTGTTCAGCTTTGGCTTCAGCTTCTTTATAATTGTCCTTCGGCACAAAGAAAAACTCTGCATCTTTCCGGTCTGCCGCAACAATTTTGTGCACAACGCCACCAATTGCGCCAACCACTCCTTCTTTGTTAATGGTGCCTGTGCCAGCAATCCGGTGACCTTTCGTCAGATCTCCAGGGGTCAACTGATTGTAAATCTCCAGGGTGAACATCAGTCCAGCAGATGGACCACCTACCTGAGTATCCGTGAAGGATATCTGTTTATCCGGATCTTCTGCTTTCACTTTCTGGACCGCTCCGATCATGACACCCAGTGCCGGGCGAACTTCACCGGTTTTGCTATCTTTCACTTCAATCAGTTGAACGTCGCGGCTGATCGTCTCTCCGCCTCGCTCCAATTGCATCTCAACCGTATCTCCGACCTTTTTGTTCTTTAACTGCTCAGACAACACTGTATTGTCCGGAGTTGCCGTTCCGTCTACACCCAAAATAATATCTCCGGGCTCAATATCTCCCTTAGGTTTTGGATCTTCGGACAGCCCAAATACAAAAATATGCTCAGGAACAATGGAGTATTTCACTCCCGACTGCTCATAAGCCGCCTCCATGGCCGAGGATTGTGAATCACTCATGAACCAGACCTGTTCGGCAGAATATTCCGCTTCGCTTTTGCCGCGCAGCCGATCTTCTTTTTTATCCACTTGTGCATTTCGATTAAACAAGGAGGTTCCTAGCAAAAACACATTGGCGTATGATGCCGACACTGTCGTCATCATAAAAACTCCGCGTTCTTCCTTATCCCCCTCTTTCACGGTAACCATGGGTTTTACTTCGTCGGCACTACCAGGCATATAAATGATATATGGCGTTGGCATATACACCGCAACATAGACGACCAGAGCCACCACGATCACAAAGATCGAAGCTCTGAATCCGCCAGATTTCCGAATCCGATTCATTGCATGAGCCTCCGTTCTTTGCGTATCTTTCAATAATTATAAGTCTAACACTCTCATGCTTTTGCATACAATGGTACAGGCCGGATAGGCCGCTGTTTACAGCAGCTTATCCGGTCAAGGCCGAAGCGTCCACGGACGTCATTCGGCCGTCCACAACTAATCCTGGCCGAGTGTATGCGGCACGATCCATATGAGGTGAAACAATGAAAATGCAGAGCGAAGTTACGGGCTCTGGACCGTTGCGAACGGTACTTATGAGTACAGGCGCTTTATTGCTGGTAATTGCAGTAGTTGTATCTCCGAAAGATGCATTCGATGCCTCTATTCAAGGTTTGGATATCTGGTGGAAAATCATCTTTCCAGCCATGCTTCCATTCCTGATGTTATCCCAAATGCTGACTGCATTCGGCTTTACCCACGCACTTGGCGTCTTATTAGGGCCATTAATGCAGCGGTGGTTCCGTCTGCCAGGCAAAGCCGGACTGGCTGTTGTTGTCGGCATGTGCGGCGGCTTTCCGGCAGGAGCAGATACCGCCTCGCGCCTAGTGCAGGATCAACAAATTACCGCCAAACAGGCGGGCATTGTCGCAGCAGCATCTCATTTCGCCAATCCATTGATGATTATACTTGTCATCGGTGCAGCTTTTCTCCACCAGCCTGCTGCCGGATATTTCCTTCTGATCGTTCACTGGGTTAGTGGCTGGATTGCCACTATGATCGGAGTACGACTCCTACCCAAGGAATCAAAAAGGGGAAAAACCTCAACTTCAACCCCTTCTTCGTATAAACGACGGAGCCTATGGTCACAAATGATGCTTGCAGCGCGTGAAGCCCAGGAACGTGACGGACGCGGGTTCGGCAAATTGCTTGGTGACACGGTCTCCCAAGCTGTGCAAACCTTAATGATGACCGGAGGATATATGATTGTGTTTGCCGTGTTTGTTCGGCTTCTCACCCTCTATATCACCCCCGGTACTTCAGTTGCTTTTTGGCCCTCACTTCTGGAACTCCATCTCGGAACTTATCATCTGAGTCAGAGCCCACTGACACCCGTTCTGCTAATGTCTTTGCTTGCAGCTGTTCTCAGCTGGGGAGGTCTATGCTCTCATCTGCAAGTCTCCGCCGTGCTGAAAGCTGCTGGACTTGCCGCAACATCCATGTTGTATTTTGCCGGAATCCGCCTGCTTCATGCATTGGTTGCATTTTTCATCAGCTTGCTGCTGTGGCTGCCTTTCAGCCGTTACAGCTCCGAAGTCTGGGCCACGTTTCAGAACAATTCGGGCAATGGTTTGGCACCATTCCTAACCAAGCAGTCCCTGGTAGGCATGAACACCTCTGATATCATCGATGCCGTCTGGATTGGCTTCCCTGCTGCCTGTATCGGTCTGGCAATGCTGCTCACCGTCATGATCTGCCTATCCGGGCTGACCTTCTGGTTTAACCGCCGGTTTTCTCGCTAATTTTCTGACGCAGTGCGGCTTCCACTTCAGGTGAGACCAGATCGGTGACATCTCCGTGGTAGTGGGCAATTTCCTTGACGATGCTGGAGCTCAGATAAGAATATTTCGGATTGGTCATCATAAAAATGGTTTCCGCATCCGGATTTAACTTGCTGTTCGTCGAAGCCAGCTGGAGCTCATATTCAAAATCCGTCACCGAGCGGATACCACGGACAATGACCTGAGCATCTTTTTGCCGTACATAATTTGCCGTCAGATCACGGAAGCTATCCACCTCCACATTAGGCAGATGACTCGTGACTTCCGTAATAAGACTCTTGCGTTCTTCCACCGTAAATAATGGATTTTTGCTCATATTGTTCAATACAGCCACGATGACGCGATCGAACTGCTTCGACGCCCGAGCAATAATGTCCAGATGGCCCATGGTTACCGGATCAAAACTGCCTGGATATACGGCAATTCGTTCCTGACGATGTATCATTTCACTCATGAGGAGCCTCCTCTTCTGCTGTGCTGGGTTCTCCATCTTCTGTTTTTGCAGCAGGTGCGTAATGATAGATGGATACAGCTGTCTCCCCATACAATGCCTTGCGCGTTTGTTCAAACGGGCCGAATTGCTCAGGGTAATGATATTTGGATTCATATTCAAGCACGATGGTCGCTTCCGGTTCAAGCAGATCCAGTTCGTGCATCATAAGCATTAACTCGTCCCCATTTTTCATACGGTAGGGCGGATCAAGAAATACGAGATCAAATTGTGTGCTTCGCTTGGCGAGCGCCTTCAATGCACGACTGGCATCATTCCGGTATATGGCCGCCTGATCTTCCAGCTTGGTGGCCTTCAGATTTGCACGGATCACTTCAATACTCTTCGATTCCAAGTCAACAAAAACAGCCTTGTCCATGCCGCGGCTCAGCGCCTCAATACCGAGACCTCCACTGCCTGCAAACAGATCCAATGCTGTACCGCCCTCAAAATACGGGCCAATCATACTAAACAACGCTTCCTTCACCTTGTCGGTGGTCGGCCGCGTCCCTGTGCCAGGAACAGCCTTCAGCGGTCTGCCTTTCGCACTCCCAGATACCACTCTCACTGATGAGTCACCTTTTCTCTCTATGTAAGTTTATTGATAAAGCTATCGTACCACAATCGGGTTCAGTTTGAAAAATAGTCCGTCTGCTTTGTCGCCGAAATATTGTTGACGAATTGTTGACGCAAATGTATAAAAAGGAAACTTTCCGGCCATCCTGTAATTATCGACATCACAAGTGTCGTAGACAACCGCGGAGAAGACTTACGTTTCCCCATAAGCTCTTCGTCCGGTTTCTCCTCTCCCATGAAAAAGAAGCTCTCGAAAGAGAGCTTCTTTTTGTTGTTTAAAGCCTTATTTATCAAGGTTTTTATTCATTACTAACGATTGTATGTCATTACCTAATCCGTTATTGGGTGCGAATTGGGTGCGTTTTATTCTTATTGAGCATTCGGAAGACTCGGAAGACTTCGAGTCTTATTGATTAGCGTAGCGTAATTGAGTAGTAATCATTTGCAAGCATTTCGTAAGCGTCCCAAGCCTGATCGGTGTTCAATGACTTGGCATGCATCCACGCCCCTTTTTCTGTCCCAAGGTAGATCACAGGGGCAAACTTGAGGTTGTCGTCATTTTGACGACTTGCTTTAAACCTTTTTAGTTCGTCGCCTCTAAGCACAAAATAGTGCTTTCCTTTTGTATAACGCGATTCATTCCGTTCGAAATTTTTGCTGATAATCTTTGTTTCAGTCCCGAAAGACTCAGCCAATTGCGCAGTGGTTAGAACTCGTTTTCCTTTATGATCAATGACTTGAAGCTGGGTCATTTTAATTGCACTCCTTACAATGTTTTTTCCCTCTCTAACCTCTGAAAGATTCGTAATCTCAACCATTGCTGATTGGCGTAGCGTCTTGATGATATCGAACACCCAATCTTGGAAAGTCTCCGCTTCTTTTAGGCGGGATCTCATAATCAGTCGGTAAATACCTTTTTCAGCTATCACAGCTACTTCTTGCATTCCTCCAAGGGTGTCGGTTAAAGCTACACCCTTTTGCTCTTCGGGTAATCGACGTATTGCGTCACGTCCATTCTTGATACCAAGAGCTTTAGTGACATCTGCGCCAACAGCCCACCAATTATCAGGACTCTTCTCTACGAATCGAATTTTTCTGATCCATGTGATGACCTTCTTACTGTGACTCCCTTTCGATATGAGGAGGGTGCTTTGAAAGTACCTCCTCCGGTAGTCTGCTTATCCAAAGCAAGGCAGTCTGCTATATCAGCATTTTTCTTATTCTTCCAATTGTTATTTTCTTTGGAGGAGTGGGTTCATACCTGTCAATCTGACGGTCATCACCTATTCGATACTATCCGTTAAGTGGCTAGAATACTTTTCGTCGGTTCTTCCATTCTCCACCATGTGATTTCAAATCACATATCTTGCGCTTACTTCCTGCTAGTTTTTAATGAACTGTTTACTGCCAATCAAATTCTCTACCTGTCAATCTGACAGGTGTGAAAAACTTACGTACTCATAATGTGAGTACTTTGTTCTCCTGTTGCTTAATCGCGATTAACTTTCCTCTATATAACAGACAGTACGTTCCTGATGAAAAGAATACTATCCGTTTTTCGGATAGAAAAAAGGCCCTTCATTAAGTGAAGACCCTTTTTGTTTAACTCACTATAATCGAGAGGGATGTAGGTTTATCCGACACCCTTCACATTCATTAATCAAGCGGCTGTGGCTCTTCCTTTTCAGCGGGTTTCCTCAATATATAACCTTGCTGCTCACCTTTGCAAATCAACTCCCAACCTTCCATGGACAGATCATCCAGAGCCTGAATTAAAGTACAGTTGATGTTTACAGATTCATATCCAATTGAATTAAAGATCCAGGTCTCTTCTTTATCATAAACAGTCCTGATTAGCTCTCCATGCTCAAAACACTTAATGAGTTTCGGTGTTTTTTTAATTGACATTACCCCACTCCCTCCTTTTTTACTTAGATTCCACTTTCCTATTACTGGAATCTCAAATATAATAGTAATTGCGACCTCATCAATTAGGAGAGGAGGTGGGCAATCTTGGAACAAACAGATGTTATAGAAATCAAATTTTTTAACATCCCGTTTATCACAATTAAGCGTCGTAAGAAAACAAAGTAAATAACTATTGCCGACTACTTTGGTAGGTGTTAACACACCTCCTAGGGACCACCACAATTACGTGGTTTCCTTAGCGGCAAAGATGATAAAATAATACATACCAAAAAAATAGCGCCCAACCCGGGCGCTTTAGTTTTGCTCTATTTCATTTACCACTTTCTTTTAATCTGGCCCCAGGAACAAAATCCCCGTTACACCAGCGCACGAAATGATTGGCGTGAAGAAGATATGTTTTTTCAGTAGATGGCTTTAAACCCGAGTTCTTAACATCTTGTGTGTAAGCATCTAGCATCTCGTTTAATTGCTTCAATAATTCTGGACTCACCTTCATGGTTTTCCTCCTCTATAAATGACACTATGAATGCTCAATCACTTTGGACTTGTATTCCTCCCAGTATTCTTCATCGCCTTCAACTCCATGAAGCCAATCATACATCATCATTATTTCTAATTCCTGTTTCCTTCCTCTAATGAAAGTTTTTTTAGGCAATCTTCTATACAGATCGTTAAGATTGAAAAGATTGCTCTTTTGCTTGTAGTCATACTCATAGGTTCTCCACGCCTCATTGCTTTTTCTCTTGTGAGTAGCTGGCCATAATTGTTCATTATCAAAAAATTTGTGTACCCAATCTTGAGTAAACTCCCACAAGTTTACGTGATGCTTTTCCCAAGTCTCCTCAATCCATATCGACATCGATTCAGTTATTAAAGGATAGTTCACTCCATTACGAATCCGACTCTTTATTTCATGGTATTCCTTGATGTACCTGAATAACATCTCAGTGTGATCCCTTAAAAAAGGATGCTTTTTGCTCAAAAAAGTGTAACATTCGTAGGATACACTCCTGAATTCAGCATCAGAATTATAGATAAGAAACAATTCTTGTTTTTTTAGAAAGTTATTTATGGCAAGATTCAGCATTTTACCATGATCATCAAACATTTGAACAAGCCAATTAGCCGTTTCAGAATCAAAATGTGCTAGCTGTCCCCGATACTTCTCAAGCTTCTCAGACTGGAGATATGTTTTTTCATCTGATGCACTGTCAGTAAGATAATTGTTGAAATACTCAAACACATAATTTACACAGATACTCGTGTTTTCTGCCTTCGCCTGGTCAAATTCATTTAGGCCGTCCTCTTTCTTTCTCTTAGCTATGTAATCTACTATGCTTAGCAAGGTAACCTCCTCCTTCTAAAACATTACCTTCGCTCTATTAACGAGAATCCCCTTCCTAACACGAAAAGATATTAAAAATCAATTAAACAATCGTTCCCTCTTCCGATTTCCTTCTCATTATTGTCTGTCCTTAACTTCCGTTATCACACCATTTTCACTAAAACTTAAGTCCAGGTGCATTATTTGAAGAAACACGCTCAAACAGCCCCAGATTTGGTCTGAGGCGATAAGAAGAGGAAGGGGAAAATAAATTTTAAAACTGGAGCGATTTCGGGATCGCAAGCACCCGCACTCTAAATTTGACCCCCAGAGGGACCCGTGATTTTTTCAGCCGAGGTTTTCGCCCCTGTTTTTCTGCTGTCAATCATCAATATAAAGGATTGTCCCTGGTCCACGTTGCAAGTTATCGTCCATCTTTTGTGTCGTCACTTCCGCTTGCTCAGATCGATGACCCTCGCCCCATAACATGCGCTTGATCCACTGGGTTATCATGGTCCACCTTCCTAGAACAATTTATCTGGTGGTGTGAACTGTGTATCTGGTGGTAGCAACACCACATCCTCATTGGCTGTCAGTACACGGTTACCTAACTGCACACGTCTGAAGGCATGTTCCTCTGTCTCACCAGGCTTCAGTACCACGGGCACCCATCTGTATGGGGTGATGTCCCAGCCTGCTATATTGAACAGCTCCTTGAGTGCCCAGTACTTCAGGGGTATCTTGTGTAGTGCTGCATACACCAATGTCTCTTGTGCCTCTTGAGGTGTGATATGTTTCAGCGCCTCATGAGTGATAGCGTCATATACACCGTCTATGTGGAACGTACCACCCTCGATATTGACACTTTGGCTACCGATTATTCCAACACTGGGGATGTCTGAAGGGGGCGGGTTATCCTTATAATCAATCTGGATGTCCGCTACCTGTAGTTCTTCATCACCCATATATACCTTGAACTCACTTAGTTTCCCGTTCATCATTTTCTCACGTCCTTTCGATTTCACAGTCCTTGTTTTAATCAGTAAAAAACACCCGTTCTTTTATACGAGTGTTTATACATGGTTTGGATATGCAAATGAATTTCTCTTATATATATCTTTATATCTTTTATTCTTTTATTTCTTTTTTCTTTCTTGGGGGTATAATCGTCCACCACTAGAGGGGTACAATTCTCCACCACTAAGTCATTTTTGGTGCGTTATGTAGTGGTGTACGATTGTCCACCACAAATATTCATGAATTTGAATAAAACGTGAATAAAGTGTATAACCCGTCCATCATGTTTCCCACCGGAGTTGGTTTCGACCACTCCTTATTTTTAATGGTAAAGCGCACGAAGACTTAACACGTTGTAAGGCTCCCTGACGGAATCGAACCGCCGCTTTCCGGATCTCTCCGGACTCTACCGTTGAGTTAAGGGAGCGCATTAAAAAAGCCGCCTGCATTGGGCGACTTGATGACCTATATTATCTGCAATTGAGATGGAGTTACCAAGTGTACTTACCATCATTAACAATCTGAACAAGTGACCTCCATAGGAATGAAACCAACAACTCTCCCTCTTCACTCTGAGTGACGACGTCATTGTTCCATATCAGAACCCATCCTAGTCCTACCGCTACAAGGTTGCATTGATGTGCATCTGATAGCAGTTGGATTAACATGCCTGCAGAGAAGATAGGATAAATATTTCCGTATTCTGCCACGCCTCCACTATACAAGTATCCATCCGTATTCAAGCCCTTTACAACATGAATTTTATCAGGAGAATCTTTGAGAAAGAACATTTCCCATGGGCTTAGATCGAGAAACAAAACATCAAGCAGCTTATCCAGTGTATCATTCCCAACTGCAAGCACTTCTTCTGGAGTCAAAAAATCGCGTTTCAATCTCATTATGCATGTCTCCTTGAACGTTAGTATCGTACAGAAGAATTTTACCTTCTTTGGATAATTACGTCGAGGAATGAAATGGATGTGGGCAGGGCCTCTCACCTCTGCATGACTGTATTCCCTCTGACATTAGCAGGTTATTAGTCTGCCGTAGTAACAGTCTCACAGCACTTAGCGTCTCTCTTCCGCCACCACATCAATTCTAACACTACGGATGCTATAGCTGCCCTTTTGATGGGCGGCAGTCAACCCTTCTTGTGTCGCCGTTGCCATCCGCGCCCTCTTTCGACCTACCGGCATAGTGTTGTTTTCCCCTCATAACCTCAAGCCACGCGACTGAGCGTAACCCTCAAGCGGTTATGACAAGCTGCGGAAACAAAAAGAACAGCATGCCCGCTTGTTCTACCCTTGCGGCTCCAGTGTAGGTCTTATTGCAAGGGACTGACTGTCTCCGCTCGTCTTCTAGCCTACCGCCGTCAAACAGGTAATGGTTTGTGACGGGTGCTGTTCTCTTTTTGTTCTATGCTATAACTATACACCCCTGAAAACCTTGTCACGCAGAATATTGCCGCAATTTTAACTTAATATTATAGGACAATATTCTACATAAACAAGAGTTCGTAAAGAGAGCGAATTTGACAGATTATGAAGAATTACAGCATGAGGTGAGAAGCATGACCCAATATAGAGTGCTGAAGGAGGACATGGATTTCTTTGTAGCTGCCATGAGACAAGATCGGGTAATAGTTTGGCATGTGTTAGAGGATATAGAGCATTTAATTAATTATGGAGGAACTGTAGAGGGGTATAGTCCACTAGCTGTCAGGATCATGGGCAAGAGGTATTTAGAAGAAACTTTCGAATTCAGGATACAAAAATAGGAGCCCTATATAGGCCCCTCAGTTAAAAAATTTTTGAATTAAATCATATTCTTCTAAAAAAAGACTCAGGCAATAAAGTCCAAGAAGTAAAAGAAAACTGCCACTGACCAAGCAAACTAGTATAGAATTAAAAGCACTTGAACTACCATAATGTTGACCACAATGCGGGCATACATAAGCGGTTGTAGATATTTCTCGTCTACATGATTCACATCTCATTAATTTACTAGTTGGTTTAAATTTTTCTTTGATATTAATAATCATTAGTCTAAAACACATAAAAGATAGGCCGAACACCACAAAGAGCATAATAAAACCCATCGCATTTCCGAAAATATCACTTATGTTATCCATTTACTCCTCCAAAAACTATGTATTAACTCTAAATCTTATGACCCTCAATTAGTCTATCAGACCTATGTGCCCATTTCCATATATTTCTCATTCTCAGCAACAAAAAAAGAGTGAAACCGTAAAGGTTATCACTCCAGTTGAGCTTCTAATTTACTTCCCTCAATAATTTCTCATTGTTATTCCGCACATTGCCGACTTCCTTCGGCACCTCATACACTCTCATCTCAGAAGCTTGATATGGCTTGAGCATTCCGAGCAGCGACTGAACATCGTCATTATCTCTTCCGAGCCATTCAGACTCATCCTCAGGGCGCAAGATGACCGGCATCCGGTTGTGAATGTCTTCCATGAGGCTATTTGGTTCAGTAGTAATGATGGTGCACGTACTCAATTTGTTACCTTCCGGATCTGTCCAAGTATCGTACAATCCTGCCAACGAAAATATGCTTTCATCCTTCATCAAGATGCGCATTGGCTGCTTTGCCATTCCTTCCTTACGCCACTCATAGAATCCGTTTGTCGGGATAATACAACGCTTGGAGCTGATCAGCCGTTTAAAGGCTGGCTTTTCGGCTAATGTCTCAGCTCGAGCGTTAATCATCTTACTTCCTATCTTGTCATCCTTGGCCCAAGCGGGTACCAGGCCCCATCGGAGTGAACCCAATCGATTTCCATCCTTGCTGCCTATAATTGTAGGAATGAACTGCATGGGTGCTGCGTTGTAATTAGGTTTGTACTCAAATCCATCAGCAATAGATGCATAGTACCTGTCCATTATTGCATCTAAGGGGTCAGTGATCGTAAATCTTCCGCACATGATAATGCCTCCTTTGAGACTCTATATTATGTAATTTTACTCAAATTTTTAAGAATAGAAACGGGTAATTTGTGGAGATGCTCATCCAATATAAAATAAAAATGCAATAAATTAGATGAAATTTATAGATCAGCAAGTTTATGTTTAGACAAGTCCATGTCCTAACTATAAAGTGAGTTTGAAGATATTATAGGAGGAATTAAAGTGAACTTAACATTTTTTAAAAAGTTTAGTCTATTAATTGGAGCATTTGTGTTGGCTTTTAGCTTAACTTCGAACCAATCTGTAAAAGCTGCAGTGGATTACAGCGGAGGGTTACTAGATGGAAAGCAACTTTATAACAGTGGTGGATTCACAGAAGGAAACTTAATAGGCACTGAAGTTACTGATAACAATGAATCAACAATTTTCACAATAGAAAAGGGAACACCTGGATCGACGGGAACGTTGGATCATATTTACTATGATTTCACAACTCCTCAATCAATTTTATCATATCGACTTAAGGCAGATAGAGCGACAAATGTTATTCTAGAATTATTGGATGTAAATGAAAATTATCTCGGCAAAATTTCTGTTAACGTGACAGATGGGTCGCTTATAGTTTTACCTGAAGCAATTACAGGGGTTAGTAAAGTAAGCCTTGTAAACACGAATAATAGTCTACCTTTAAAAGTATCTGAATTTAATGTGTATAGCCCTATTCCAGACCCAGAACCAGAACAACCTTCGGTTAATCGAGCAATATTTGTTGTGACTATGACAACCGGTTTAGAAAAAGAATACGATCTAAGTATGAAAGAAGTTAATGACTTTATCGATTGGTATGAAGCAAAACAAGCTGGAAGCGGAAAAGCTTCTTATGCAATTGACAAACATGACAACAACAAAGGCCCGTTCAAGAGTCGTAAGGATTACATCCTGTTTGATCGAGTGCTGACATTTGAAGTAAGCGAATACTAAGCAGTCAATACAAAAGGCTCCGCATTGAGTTGTGGAGCCTTTTTTTGCATTATCTCAGACAATAAATTGATCAAACACGGGTATACGCAGTAAGCCCTATTTGGTCCAGCTCCGCATTTTGACCCTGCCTTGTATACGTGGTTCCAGATAAACGTGGCAGGCAGTGTCTTGATTAGTTGTTGAACCTTGGAGTGTTGCCGCGTGCTGAACCGGCTCATGACTGCCTCAAAGTCGTTCAATCCTGTCGCCGGATCGGTGCAAGTGACCTGGCCGTCCAAGATGATGTCACCATCAAAAGGTAACTGCAGTTCAGGGTACTGCCGAGTGCAATCATTGTTGTGACGTGTATATAACCGGACGTTGCCGGATTGTTGCGAATATATCAACCTGTGACCGTCTACCTTCGGTTCAAAGATGTATTCCGAATGACTAAATGGTCCTGGTGCTGTTTCAAGTAACATAGGGCTAATAAACATAAAAACACCTCAATCCAATTATAGCGTGTTGCCATAAAGGATTGAGGCGGTAAGTTATGGTCAAGGAGCCTCTATATTTTGCCTCATTATGTCTTCTAATAACAACACCAGTGTGGAAATAGGAATGCCTATCTGTTGTACGATATTTCTCATTCTTATAGTCTGCTCTTGTTCAAAAAAGGCAAAAACACCTCCAAAACTTTTAACAATTGATTCAAGGTTCTCCCAAGCACCATTTATAGTTTCAATTTCATCTTTGGAGAAATAAAGAGCTAATTCTGTTACAGGGATTGTTTGAATTAGTGATGGATCACGTAATTTATTCCACACGATTTCGTAGTTTCTTGTTGAGATTATCTCAGAGATATTTACAGCTTTTTGTTTCAATTCGTTAACATAGTGAAATCGAATTATATTCTTATATTTCCTTTGATCTAATTCAGTTGCTTTGTTCATCTCTTCATTTAAACGTATTGCCCGCTCGCTTAATTCTACTGATTTCTCTGTTAGTTCAGTAGTTTTGACCGAAGCCTTTGTAGATCTAGCGGTTAAGACTACAACTGATATTGATAAGATTGAAGTGGCAACAATATTAATTATAGATATCCAATCACTAGACTCCAGTGTCATTGTTGCTCTCCTTTAAATACTCCGGATTTAATTTTATTGTGGTTTTTCGTGAAATAGCATACGTTTCCAGGTCATAGATAGTCATAAATATATGTTCAATAATAGCTATTGCCTTTTTCATTTTAGAACGGGAAGGTTGAATGACTTCATGAACTGTTACATTCCCTAATTCTCTTATTTCGTGCAGAACCGATGCCTGCCTTTCTACAATAAGTTTCTTTTCAACTAGACCGTTAATCTTTCCAATAAGCCTTTTAGATCTTTGTTCTACACCTTTACTTACTTGCGGTGTACCATCTGGATTGAATAAAGGTCCATCTTCTATAGCCTGGTCTTTACAGATAGCCTCTAGAAGCATCCGAAGGCCTGCTGCTGAAAGGAGAGTCATATGTAAATTGCTCGCATCAACGACTTGGTTGTATAAACCCAATAATTCATCAGGAACATTATTAAAATCTTTCTTGGTGATAATAGACTCTCCATGATCAGCTGGTTTTTCTGGATAAACTTTCACTGCTGAGTACCAAACTGGATCTCCATTTTCATTATACGTAATCATATCTTCTGCCTCAGTTTCCTCAGCAAAAGTTATACCTTCACAACCTAAACACATAGCGATATAAAATGTTTGTCTCTAAAAATAATCTTCATCGTCGCTAGTTTGAATTACATGTTTTTTAACTACCCCATGATTATTGTCTCTTTTACAGTTCCTGCAGTATATCTTTGTATCTATCTTTTCCATGTAATCATTCCTTTCAAAAAATCAACTTGTTGATTATTCTAATTGAAATATATACCTATGCAAAGTACTAAGTCATCTATTTACAAGATACTTCCTTGAGATGTTATTTACAGAAAAAAAGAAGGACTACTGTCCCTCTCGCAATAATCACTTAATTTCCAAGTTGTCACTTCACACTAAATAACAAAGGCACTCTTTATATCATCCACGCAAACTCACCCTCAGTTTATCTCTTTTTAATTTAGCAAGTTCGCGCCTAACAGCCGCGCCAATATCAGTACCAATTGATGTAGCAGCTTGTGTAGTGGCAACACCGGAAACAGATACGTTAATATTTATTGTATCCCCGCCTCCTCCAGAGTTAGCACCGATCATGCTTCCTGTCTGCTCATAAAGACGCTTCGAGCGTTTGGAACCATCTATAGGAATAATTGCTTCCATACCTTTTTCACCAGCCAAGGAAGGTCCATCAGCAAATCCACCCTTTGCATACGCTGGTATCTCCGGAATTGTCGGGATAGCGAACCCGATATGACCCATGTCAAACGGCAAATCAACGGATATACCGTTTATTTTACCAATAGCCTGGTTAACCAAACGTATAACCGCATTGATAGGACCCGCAACTAAAGCCTTGAGTCCTCCCCATATTCCGGCAAACGTCTGGACAACGCCATTCCACGCTGTGGACCAATCACCCGTGAACACTCCAGCCACAAAGTCTATGATTCCGCCCAAAGACGTCATCAGGCCATTGAACAAACCTGTTAGTATCCGTATGACTTCGCTCACAATCTCCTTGATGTAAGGGAACGCAAAGTTAAAAGCTGCAACGATCCCGTCAATGATTGGCTTGAGAGACTCGAACATAGCCGAACCAGCTGAGATAACTTTGTTGAACACTGAGGTGAAAGCCGGTGCCATGGTTTGGATAGATGAAACGATTTGTGGAACAACATCGTTAGCTAACCAGCCGAACACTTTAGATATGACGGGCCAAAGTTTGGATGCCAGGTAAGAAACAATGGGTGTCACCGCTCGTATCACCCTTGCCGCCATATTCGCAACGGTTGTAGCAACGAGTTTAAATATCGTTATATCGGCCATTACGATCTTTTTAATAGACCCAAAAACACTTTTAACATGAGGCGATATCTCGCGAAAGGTGTCCATGAGCATATCCTTGTATTTCTCGACGGAAATAATCAGACTGTCAAACCCTCCACCAGCACCAGCCCCGGAGAACATCCCGCTGATTAGACCACCAACATTTTTGAACGTGCTGCTCACAGCCTTGGTGAGTTTGCCAGAAGTGAACCACCCAGCGAATTTCGACACTATTGGAAGCAGCTTAGTCATCATCGGATTCCAGACATCCATCTCTATCGATCTACCCATTGCCCGGAAAGCATCCGTAACACTGCCATACTTAATGTTCTGGACGTTTTTCATGGTTTCACGGGTCATATCAAACTGCTTACGCGCTTCGCCCATCGCTTTAATCGCTTCATACTCAATATCCTCAAACTGCGTACCAAATAGTGCAACACCTGCGGCGTTACGCTTTACCGGATCTTCAACTTTAGCGAGTGCTTGGAATATCTTCTGAGTAGCCTTCTGGGCTGCTTCGCCTCCGCCTGCTACAGCTTGTTCAAACTGTTCAGCATTCAGATTCAGTGCTTCATATCCTTCATAGGTTGTCTTGGACTGGTCCTTTGTACGAATAGTCAGTTCCTTAATCGCGTCCATTAAGGTGTTATCCCACTGGCTTTTTATCCGGTGGTTCTAACGGTTTCTTTTCCCGTTAGATCAGCATAGCTTTTCATCACCTATCGGCAATGTCGCGGCCTCGTGGACGGATTATTTCACCGTCTATGCGTTGCCCCTGAACGACCTTTAGGCCGCCCTTCGGTTCGGATTAGCATTGCAGCTTCCCCGCTTAATTCCGCGATTTAGAGTCGGCAACGCTTTTTTACCGACCTTGTCTAATTGAAAAACTCCAGAAGATCCAGCTGCCCCAAACATATTAAACATGTCGTTTGCATCGTACCCAAGCTTTTTGAAGTACACTGAGTATTCAGAAACTGAGTCTAACAACTCGTCGGACATATTCAATCCGCCCTTGTAACCTTGGGCCATGAGGTTAAATGCTTCGTGTTGAGATACACCAAACTGCTTGGTCATTTGATCCGCTGCCCGGATACTTTGGGTGACGTCCTCACCGAACACATCCTTGTACACAACCGCATCTCTGGTGGCTACTTTGAGCGCATCACCAGTCAGCCCTGTCACTTGCTTTACAGTCGCCATGGATCGGGTCAAGTCGTCCCAGTTCTCACCGATGTTGTCCCTGTATAAGCTGGATGCCTGTTGTTTTATTTCTGACATTTGCTTATTGGTAATATTGGTGGATGCTTGGAGCTGGCGAAACGACTTGTCAAAGTCTCCTACAAGGCCAATCGCCTCTACGAAACCATTGATGATACCGTCTACAATCATTCGTGCGCCTGTAAACTTAGCAACGGTATCCAAAGCACCTCTGAAGCTCATAGCCGCTTCTCTGGCTTTTGCGAAGCCATGAACTGATTTCTGGACTTCATCAACTGCCTTTTCTGGACCCTTAGCCCGTTGTAAGATTTTCAAGACATTTTCCATACCTTCTAGTTGCCTATTGGCATCACGGAAACTTTTGCGGAATTGAGGATTCATCTGCGCTTGGAGCTTGAACGCTATTTCATAATCTTTTGACATAGAACGCCCCTCCCGTTCGGTTTAACAACAATAGAATGATCATTACTTCTTCCCCCTGCCGAGAAACTCTTACGTTTTGAATGAGCAGCCTCTCTGTGCTCCCTCGCTTCAAGTTTAGATAACACAATTCCCCCTAATGTCAGCTTTCCTAATTACACTTCATTCTGCTTTCCTTTTTTTGCACTAATTTTATGGAGCTCGTATAATGAAGTGCGACATTCACTCACTATATTTATTAAATTCAAAGTAAAGTGATTTCAAAAATTAAAATCTAGCCGGATTTCGGGCTCGCAAGCACCCGCCCTCTAAATCCTACCGCCAGAGGGACCCGCGAGCCCTTGATAACTGTCTCAATGTTCCAAGTTATATAACTTCTTTTACCTCTTACAGTGAACAGAACAAAATTCCTTCATAGTCAGCAATGAACCAACCCTCGAAGATTGGTTTGGATTCTCTAGATATTTTCTGTTCTTTGCCTTCCATGTAAGAAAGGTTCGTCGATCCATTTGCTTCGATTCCTTTGTCATAGCCATTGTATTTTCTCCTCCTCTCTCTATTAGTTCTACAAGCCCTCCCATTATTTATTTAAAATACTGTTCTATTGAGTGTCCACGAATCCAACTTGTCAATAATTCTTCTTGTTGAGTGAACGTTAACTTCCGGGCGTCCGGATGAACAAAACTTATAACTGATCTTAATGTTCCAATTTCAGTATTATAGCCAGCATGCTGCCATTCCCTAAGTGCATTACTTTTCTTAGCTTCAAGTTCTTTTATCCGTTTTTCTAACTCATCAGATTCTTTATGAAGTGCAGCACGACGATCTAAACGATCCTGCATAGCTTTTGCACCAGCTAATCGGATTTTCTCAAAAGAATTAGCATCGATTGGTTTATCCAATTGGGCATTATATCCCTGAATGGTGTCGGTGATTTCTGCCAATTGAATTCTCAATTCCTGGTTCGACTTTCTCAATTTATTCGCACCGGAATGATTATCATTGATCTCCAATTCAACAAGTTCTTCCGATTGTTTTTTAATCCTAAGTTCCAATTCGGAAGCTTCATCCTCCAAAGCAGCGATTTTATCGGTAATCTTTTGTTCGCGGCCTTTCACCGTATTCAAAAATTCATTTACTACTGTACTCAAATCTTTAGTATTAAACATATTAAGTTCCTCTTTTCTTTAAATTAATTTAGTTATAAACGATCCATATACGCACACCAACATTAAGAGCACACTCCAGGCGGAGGCCTCGCCTGATTATCTGAACACACAGACTTATTTATCATACCTATCACCACTTTATATTTTATAGTTGAAATCTATAAGATGAATTGATATAATGATCATCAGTTGAGTATTTATACATATTTTGATTCTTGATCGTCCTCGCTATTACCAGTAGCGGGGGCGATTTTTTTTATCCCCATCATAAAGAATCCGTGTTCTAATTCCAAAAGTGATTCAACGTCCTCTAGGGGAACGAAATGCTCCCCACTTCCTCCAATTTTCACACAAGCATCAAACGCTTTGTTTAATGTTGATATCGTCGCTTCCCCATACCTTTTATTGAGTGCATCCCTTAATTGTTTTCCTAATCTATCCTCTGCACCTAAACCTGTACTTTGAGTAATTGTTTCCATGACGACCATCCTTTCGTTATGAGCTTCACAGTTAGTTGTATGTTCATCTCTCTATTTCTCTTGAAGTTAATTCAACTCGGTTTGGACTCTATGATATTTAAAGCATCGAACAAGTAGCAGTCATTAATAGATTCAATTCTGTCAATCACAATCAACTTGTATAACTCAGAAAAGTTAATACGATTAGGAATAGAATTCAGCAGCACATCATCGTTTTTAAGGCCATCCTTTAACGTTACAAGTTGAATAAGAGCCTCCCTCTCTAACTGCCATGCATTATTGAAAAGTTGTTGTATAGTAGTGGGTAAGTCCAGATTATTAAGAATATTGATTGCAAGGGCAGCTTTACTACTAAGAATGCAGATATCTAATCTGTTTAGCATCTTATCCCTTTTCCTGCCTCGGGGGATTTTCTTCAACTCAGTAGCCATAGTCTCAAGAAGATTTATCTTTTTCTGTATATTCTTCTGACATTCTTCTCCAACCTTACATACACTTTTTATCTTTCTCATGAAGAAACGAAGTGCAACTAAAAAATCATATGGAGTGCAGGTTGTGCCGTTAGTTTCAATACTGATATTAAACCTCCATCCTAACTCCTCGTTACTCTCTATCTGGTCAGGATTCCGATTAAGAATGACTTTCGCGTAAAATCTGAGGATATTTTGTTCAAAGACAAGAATTTTCTTGTAATTCGCCTTGACCAGATCACCATAAGCCTTTAGATCATCTGACATTTCTTTAATTTTGAAATCGACTAACTGTAACAACTCTGAACGTTTCAATATGTTTGCTCCCTTCTAATCCTGTTCAATCTTAAATATGTCAACAAGTTCAAGGCCTAATGCAATTTTCACAAACGCAGCCTGTCGAGATTTTCTGTAGGATTTTTCGCTAATATCCATTGATTCATAAACAAATTGATGTGTTCTATACTCAGCCTCTTTGTTCAAGTACTTCTCCTGTATAATGCGCTTTTCAATATCGGACAAACAATCAACGATCGAGACCACTTTCTGACAAGTCTCATTCGGCTGCTCCACGAGAATGAGAAGATGTACTTCGGAGAGAATGCTTTCGATTTTCTTCTGGGCATTCTTTGAAAGCCTTGGATCGTTGGAAATATCTTTTTTATGCCTCAAAACTAATCACCTCCTCTCAGGTATAGCTACCGTTACTTACTATCGGTCTGTCTTAGCTTGTTTCCTGTTCTGCAGATTACGAAGGATGATTGCACATTGAAGAGGATTTCTATCACGCCAAAGCTTTGCAAGATCACTAAGTGACATTAAAATAGGCACCTCCCATGAAGGGTATACTTTGAAAGTAGATCCTTTCATAAAGCTATATTTTCTCTCTTCAAAAAAATTAGAACTTTTCAAAGAACAAAATGCCTCATGTGAGCCTTAAGAAAGGGGAATATCTTCCCGTCATTTTTCCGAGGTAAATTCTCAAGGTGTTTTTCAACTGCTTCTGTGTAATCCTCTTCTGTAACTCCTATCTCATGCAGATCTGCAATTCCCTCTCGAATCTGTTCCATTTGTTTCATTGTGACCTTCGGATGATCTTTGCCGAATTTTTTGTGATAAATGGTATTATATATTTGTGAATAGCGGTCCTCTGCTGATAAGAAGAGGTAATCCTTTAAATCTTTATCATTCGTTATTTCTTTAACATTAGTTATTAGCGTTGGATTTTCCAGTTGTGGAAAACCCGATTTTGGTTTTTCGTATACATCCAGCACCCAGGAGACAATTTTACCTTTTTCCTTTATGGAATATCGTTTTAGATAACCCCACTTCTCAAGCTCCTTCATCCCAGCCCGGATACTGTCTTTGCCGTCTGTTGCATGCTTGATCAGTTCATCAATATGAAACTTAAAGTTATCCGGCTTAGAAAGCATATAAGCTAATAGCCCTCTGGCCTTGAAGCTTAACCGGGTGTCTTGTAATGACTCATTGAGTACTCGGGTAAATGCTGGTGCAGTTTCCCCCTGTTTATTGACTCGATATGTTGTCACATAGTGTCACCACCGCCCCATTCCCTTTTAAGAGGCTAAATAGTTCGTAACTCTGAATTTGCCCTGAGATAAAGTCTTCCAAGCTCATCCAAAGCACATTGGCTTTGGCAGGATCGATCCCGTTTACCTCAAACAATGAATTTCCTACCTGCTCATATAAATCAGTCATTAGTTCCAACTGGATTCCCACCTGCTCCAGTTCTTTACGTTTAGTATCCAAGTTGCTCAGTAATTCCAATAACCGATGAGATACTATTCTCTGTGCCGTATTCATTTGCACCACCTAACTTCTCAATCCGCATGAGCTAGTATTCTGACTGATCCACCCTTCCAGATCATGTTGACGAAAGAAAATCTTAGAGCGGACCTTGAATGACGGGATCTGATCTTTCCGGACCATGTCATACAACAGCCATTCAGAGATTCTGAGGTACCTGGCTGCCTCTTTAACCGTCATAGTTTGAGGCTGTTCCTGAACAACCTGCTGCTGAATAATCATTTGCCCCAACTGCTGCAAGAATTGCTGTGGATCGATATCCAATTTCCTCTCTATTACTTCCGGAGTTTGATATGTCGGAGCTGCTTGCTGGACAATTACAGTTGGCGTGTTTCGTCTTACTCTTGGATTACGCATGATATAGGTTCTCCCCTTCGCTTTTAAGAGTTATAACGTGTCTTCCAAGACACGTTTCTGGTGCAGTTGTTTCATTCTGATACTAGCGGCCTCCCGCTGCTCTTTGGTCGGTTTAGATGTACGCTCCATTGCGAATCTGACCTGAGAACTGTTAAGCCTCCACTTTGCAGCCGTCACCTTTCCACTGGTTAACTCCTCCCAAAACGGTGCTGCTAATTTGTTCAGCTTGGTTATATGCCGAGGAACGCAGCTATACACTTCCCAACTGTCGCTAACGTAGTCGAATACGCAAACCGTTTCCTTCTCCTCATTCAAGTACATTCTAGTTCCTCATTTCAGTCGAGTTTCGTGTCTTTGAAGAAATGAATTTCAAGTAGACTTGCAATTAATGACCAAATACTAAGGCATAATATAAATACGCTACAATCCTATTTAAGACACTTATGATCTAAGCACCGTGCAGCTAGATGAGCTATGAAGTGATGCTTAATTCATTTGAATGGGGGAATGCTGATGATAAGCTTTCGAGCACTAACTTATTTGTTTACGCCCTGAGGTGTTTTAACAATTTCGAATAAATCAGACCATTCGCATTCAAGCACTTCACAGATGCGCTTTGCAGTTCGGGGGGATGGACTACGTTCACCGTTCGTTATTTGTACTGTCATTGGTTGAGAAAGCTCAATTTCTTTACTGAAGGCACTTTTACTAAATCCCTTCATGATGATTTTTTCATTAAGAGACTGTATTTCTTTTACTTTTATCCTCATTTCGCACCTCCTTTGCAATGTAATATTTAATTATTACAATGTGATAATACACTCATTTTTATTACAATGCAATAAAAACAATAAAAATAGTATTACAAAGTAATTATCTTTGATTTATAATGTTTGCAGGAGGGATAAACAATGCATGAAAAAGAATTTGGATCTTATCTTAGAGAATTGAGGAAAGGTAAGGGCTTAACAACAAGCAAGCTTGCCGAGGGATCAGGAATTTCACAATCATATATTTCTCAAATTGAAACGGGAAACAGAGGGATCCCTACTGATGATATTTTGATGAAACTCGCAGATGGGCTTGGCGTGGATTATATGGATTTATTGTCCAAAGCGGGGAAGGATCGCAGCCCTTTTGATGTACATCTAAGGAATTTCGTAAAACTATTAATAGGTGATAATGAACTCCCATTCGCCATAGAAAGACAAGGCGAATTCGAAGAATGCCTCGAAAGGCTATTTATCAAACATAATCTAAAGCCCAATAAAACAATCCATATTAAGCCTGGAACTAAGCATTCTGATATTGTTGAACAATATATTGACATGGTACTCGATATAGAAAATACATCTATCAAGTGGGAGTTACTACAAGATTTACAGGACCTAGCCCATAAATACCATCTTTGGTTTAATCCAAAATACGAGCATCAACCATATGGAATTAAAAATTACAGTATCCTAGAGGATTTGTATGCACTGCTCAACAGAAACGGAAGAATTACTTATAAAGGACATGCCATTACTGAGAAAGAAAGGACTTTAATTGAAAACTATTTGGATGCCCTATTCTCAGAAACATGAATAATTCGAAATTACGAAAGCATCAATCAAAATGTGATTATTGGAGGAACTAACGATGTCAAATATAAGGAAAAATTCATTCTCAATTGAGTACATCTGTGAAGGTACGCCAGAACAGTCAGATCGTATCCTCAGACAGTTTGCTAAATGTATAATACAAAAGGTATTAGACAAGCACGGTGCTGTAGCTCATAACCTGGATGAGGTTCTTGAAAAGTATATCAATCACAAGAATCGTGAGGGGTATGTTTAATATCACCTGTACACTCTGCTCATACATAAGCGACATCTGATCCTGTTTATCTGCTCAGTGATGTTGCCTCTATTTCAACTCTATCTGTGAATAACAAATACACCCGCTTTTTATACGAGTGTTTATGCATGGATTGGATATGCAGTTGATGATTCTCTTATATATATCTTTATATCTTTTATTCTTTTATTTCTTTTTTCTTTCTTGGGGGTATAATCGTCCACCGCTAGAGGGGTACAGTTGTCCACCACAAATGAGTTTTTCAGTTGATTATGTAGCGGTGTATGATTGTCCACCACTAGCATTCATTTTTAATGCATAACGATGAATATTGTGCATAAGTAATGTCTTTCTAACATTGAACTTAGGGCACAAAAGATATTATATCCCAACCATAATTCTAAATAATTTGGAGGTCATTCCTTATGAATAAAGTGAGTCTTGAACGTAGAAAAGAACATATCGCTGAATTGCAGAATGAAATTAAGCTGCAGGAGCATGCCATAAAAGTTATTGGAACATACTCTCCCAACACTTTGGAAGAAAAGATATTACACCTGTATTCCATTGAGGGCAGTGTGAAGATTGTTGCCGATCAGATTAATGCGGAAGGCCATAGAATTGGGGAACGCAAATATATAACAAACGATATCACAGCGGTTATTGAATCGAAGCCAGTTAAAGATGAGTTACATGAGATCGTGAAAAAGGCATTTAATCAAAATAAGAAAAAGGCAGCTGCACGCTGGTTTTAGCCGTGATTGGTAGTATCCCAAATCACACACATTATGTCCGAAGACCTTTTATTTTTTCCATACACTGACGGATGTGTTCATCAGTTAACATTTCTATAAACCGTTCTAAGGCCTTTTCGCTTTCCTTACAATCTTCGCTTGCAAATATGACATTCACCCACATCTTCGTCTTTTCATTGAATCTTCTGATGGTTCTTTTCTCTTTGTCATATTCGTATTCTTTATCACCAATTTTAACAAACTCACCAAGCTCATGATTTTTCATACCTCAGCCTCCCTTTACCTTAACTAATTCAATCACTATTGCAGATTTACCTTCCATAAGGATCACGTAGTCTCAAATAAAGTTTTAGCGGTAATTCGTATCTTTAAGCAATCAAAAATCATTCTATCTATGTTGGTGAGATAGATTATACCCCTCACATAAATAAATGCCTTAAACGGGCTATAAGGAGGTTTATATCCATGGCAAAAGGAAGCATTGAAAAACGCGGTAAGAACTCTTGGCGACTCACGGTTGAGCTCGGTACTGACGGTCAAGGAGAGCGTGATTTTGAAAGAAAGACAATTCGGGTTGAAGATCCGGACTTGCTACGTGCTCCTAGAAGATTACAAAACCATCTTGATGAAGAACTTGTGAAATTCAAAATGGAAGTCGAAGCCGGGCTATACATCCGGCCCGAAAAACTGACGTTTAAGGCTTTTGTTGAAATATGGATTAAGAAATTCGTTGAGGTCGAGCTTGAAGAAAAGACCCAGGGCAATTATAAATTCCATGTTGAACGCCGTATTATCCCCTATTTCGGTCAAAAGCACATGGATAAAATTAAGACACTTCATATCACTGATTATCTGGATTATCTTCGTACACCTGAGGCCAGCTTGAAGAAGAATGGAAAACCGCTTGGATCGGCTACCATCGTGTATAATTATCGAGTTCTACGCAGTATCTATGCCAAGGCAGTAGAATGGAGGGTCTTGAAAGAAAACCCCATGAGCAGTGTTAAAAAGCCTAAGGAAGATGACGTCAAGGAAATGGAGTACTACGAAGAAAAAGAGATAGAAGATTTGTTTATCGCACTGGAAGAAGAAGCGTTAGAGGTTAGGATATTAATAATGTTGGCAGTGACGACAGGTATGAGGCGTGGGGAGCTTGCCGGGCTTGAGTGGAAAAACATAAACTTAGATGAAGGATATATTGATATTAAGCAAACTATACCCATGCTCAAGAAAGGCGTGCCGGTTATCAAAGGGCCAAAAAACAAGCAATCCAATCGTAAAATCGCTCTTTCAGCAGCCACTATTGAAGAATTGAAGCTATACAGGACGGAATGGAAGAAAATGAAATTGAAGCTTGGTGACAAGTGGACGGCCCCAAAAGGTGTGGAGTTTCTGTTCTGCCAATTAAGTGGTCACCCGTCCGATCCTCAGCGCCTGACTAAACGTTGGATAGACTTCTACCGCAAACACAGTCTGAAACCGATCAGATTACACGACCTGCGACATACATCGGTATCTTGGATGATCTTCAAGAAGGTTCACTCAGAGGCTATAGCCAAGCGTGTAGGGCACACCAACACCAAGATGCTGGAGATATACGGACATATCTTCAAATCAGTGGACAAGGCTGCTGCTGAGGTATTTGAGGACATGTTCAAGCCCACCAGGAAGTCGCAATAATGCTCTTCTGCTCCCATACTGATATTGGGTGCAAATTGGGTGCCAAATTCGCAAAAAGTACCCAAAAACAGCATTTCTACTCTACTCCATATTTTATGAAAAGCTTAATCTACCAAGTGTTTCACGATTTAATATATGAACTCATGAGCCAATTTAACTCCTCTCCCATGAAAAATAGGCCCTCGAAAGAGGGCCTATTTTTGTTTAAAGGGAATGAACAGATTAATTACTTTAATAATTACTTACGAAGTCATGTACGCATGTCCTTCTTAACCTTTGTTTCAACAGTCTACATTCCAGTCATTATTTTGTCTTCTAGCCAATCTGTACCCAGAGCATTGTTCGAGGAAGATGTCAATCTAAGCCAGCCACGAACAACATATTTTGAGCCTAAATCTCCGTTAACAACAATGTTTGAGTTTTCGATATAGTCACCTCTGTTCCATGTTCCACTTGTAGGCAGAATTCCTCTTCCTTTACGTATCCACGAAGCTCCCAGGTAAGTCCTAATGCATTCATAACCCGTATTACTTGTATCAATGTATATAGATCCTTCACGAGGATTAGGGAGGACGGTTGACGAACGTGCAGGGTTAAAAAGTCCATCCAATAAAATTGGACGTTTAATACGCATATCATTATTAGTACTCACAACAAAGATTTCCCTTCTTGTACCGTCCGTTATTCTGGACATTCTGTATTGAGTACCAGAAGCACCATCAAGTGTGATGTCTTCTTCCCATACATCATTTGGGTGATCATCTCTCGAAAATCTCCGGGGAGTTCTCTCATCAATTCCATTTTTGGTTAGCTTTACGGAAGAACCAGCCTGCACCCTGGCCACACCCCCTACTACTTCAATCTTGCTCGGGTCCATACCTTTGCCCAAAAGAGTAATTTGAGCAGGAGCTACTTGACTACGAACCCGCATCATGTTGATTTGGCCTGGGGTGAATGGGTAACTGTCACTCTCTATCACAATATCCCCATCCTCAACTCGGCCGATATCTATTGCGTAATTTCTCGGATAACTGGGCAGCGTGAAACGATTCGCCTTGTCTACATCCCAAGAGAAGCCAGGGTTCTTTATCTTCATCGACGTGATTCTTGGATGCGAGTCAAAGGAAGGATCGGCGTATATCGCCGCATTCCCGACCTGTTCAAAACGTGCATGGTCGAGATTAACATCTAACATAAATTGATTTTTCCCACCCTGGTTTTGTTCAGGTTCGCAATAAAAACTAAACGGCGAGTATCCTACATGGCTATCCCGGATGGACAATCCCTCAATTCCCACTGTTGCGCTTGTCGCAAAATTTGCAAATGCGTTTTGATTGATGCTTGAGTAAGATACAGAATAATCACCTGTGTTTCTAGACCAATACATACCATAATAATTATATTCAATGTGGCAGTGAAAAAGCTTAATATGGCCAGCTTCATTTGCTACGTTAATGCCGTTATTGAATCTTTGTATTGTGATGTTCTCCAGCAATGGCATACATGTACCCGTGATTCTCAGCCCATCACATAAAGCTGACTTTGTGCCGATCACATAATCACCGCCAGCCCAACCAGGTCCAACCAAAGTGATATCGCTCCACACAAATCGTTTACCTGTTGTCCGTTGCATTGTTATAGCAGATGCCCCAACGCCTAATTCAGTGAACGAAAGGGTGGCTGATTGTTTGTCTCCATAAAGCGAAATATTCTCAGCAACCAAAGCTCGGTTGATTATATAACGGCCAGAAGGAATATATACCGTCCCACCACGGGTTGGCCCGTAAGTTTGATCCTTTGCTTTGGTCATCGCCGCTTGAATTGCGCACCAATCAATTTCATCTGTCAAACTTTGCGCATGCGGGTATACCGATTTAGCTGAATCCAGTGTTAAGTAAAAGGTTGACAATGGATGACTGAGTCCATCACCTATTGCTCCAAAAGATTTGACGTTCACAATCCCAAAACTAGTAACCGTGTTTTCTAATTCAGTAGTTGCGTTTTCGTTGCCAACTTTCTGATCTATCTGTTGATTTCCCAACAGATTACCATCCATACCTCTTAACTCCGTTTCCATCACAATCACTCCCTAAATTAGTTTTGATGACTTATTTGAAAGTATGCTCCCTGACGGAATCGAACCGCCGATTCCAAACTTTCCTTTGGTAATCTGCCACTGAACTAAGGGAGTAGTAGAATAAAAAATGTATTCATTTCTCTCCGTTCCTTGAATCACTGAAATATTCAGAAAATTATGTTTTCAGGCCTTAGTGTTGATTTTTCACTAATTAACTAACATTAGTAATAATTTCTTTCAACTATGTTTTATAGTTAGTATATGACCTTTTATAATAACTCTAACAAGAAACAAACACCAAAATGAGAGCGACACCGAAAATAATAGACTAACGAAAAAGAAGCCCCCGAAAGAGGGCTTCTTTTTCGTTAGCATTATTATGTACCAGTACCGCATTAACCAATTAAAAAACCGTTACCCTCAGAAAAGCCTATCCCCAATACAATACTCATCCATACTGGCCTCAAATTCAGATGGTAACCATCCAATATCTTTAAGCCATTCTTCCATGCCATTCATAAATTCCGTATGAATCAAGTGTTCGATCTTATATTTCTTCAGTTTGTCTCTCAGAAAAGCATAGAAATAATGACTCAGCTCATATCGCTGTCTGCTTTTACTGAACGTTTTATACTGATCCTCACTGACCGTCATATCAAAATAAATCGTATTGTCCTTCTTCGCATATCTGACCGTCGATTTTCTCTCATATTCTTCAGGCAGACATCTGAAAACAAAAAACAGCTCAATGTCACACGCTTGATACTTACTTTCAGCTTTATGAAACACAGGCTGCAATTCATCCGAAAGAGCGGCTACCTGCGTTAATCCAGAGGTGTCGGTTGATTTATCCAGTATCATGGCACACGCCCTCTCTTCTAGCTAATTCATCCGATGCAAACAACGTCAGGCAGTAGAGGCATGTTTCTTCCCTCAATCCACCTTATTGGATTCTCTTCTCCTGCGCATGGATACATTCAAACTCAACAGCGGCATCAATAATCCAAGGGCAGGCAAAGCCATATTCCAGGACTGATATCTCACGGATTGAATGATCATCAAACCAATCGCCATCAGCATGATAATCTGTGTAATCTGGTATCTGTCCAAATTTCGTTTGAATGCCTTTTTGGAAATCATCCGAATCAGGAAATAGGCAACTGTACTATAGAAAACAGCCATTCCAAGAATGGCAAAGAATATGATTAAAGCAGCATTGCCCAAGATTTCCCCTCCTCCACTCCACTCCACTCAATTCCCTTAATTTTACCATATGAGAAAAAGAGTGTCATCGTAATGAACCCGTCTACACTCTCCACATCACCCCTCATTTACTTCTCTTCACTAATCACTGTCGCGTTATAGATCACAATCCGTTTACCATCTAGATCAAAAAGTACTTTGTTCCCGTATTCCGTATCTTGCAAATCAATCTTACCTTCATATGTCTGAATCAACTCTCCCGAGTCACTGTAGACTTTAACCACACGCTCCAGACCCCCGGAGTTGTTGGATCGCATCGTTTTCAGCGCACGTTCACCTGAAGCCGTGTTGAAATACCAGATTAAGCATCCCACGATGATGCCTAGTATGACGAGAATCGTTACCCATACACCTGTTTTTGCTTTTCTGCTCAAAATAAGCCCCTCCTTTATCCATGTCCAGTACAGTACGAGACAGATACGGTAGCGGTTTCATAGCTCACCATCTGAAAACAGCAAACAGAGGCCCCCAACTTGCGGAGACCCCTGCCTCTAGCTACTTCTTATACAGCTCATACTGCGTTATTGCAGCGCACGAATGACAAATTCAAATTGCAGTTCGCCGTCCGAGGCGATGCGGTACTCCGGATGAACCGGTGCGCCCCAGCTATCGTCGCCACCTACGCCCATTTGTTTGCCGGCTATCGTTACAACCGTATAATGCACCGGAGGCAGCTCATACGCATGTTGTGCATTCTCCAGCTCAAATGCCGTATATGGGGATACATTCAGCTCGACTGGAGCTGCAGCTGATTCAATTTTGAAGCCACGTCCTGCGTTGTCGGTCAATTTGGCCCAACGTACACCCGTACGGTTACCCGACTCCTGCGGTACAAGATATGGAGCAACGGTATCCGCCACCTTACTGTCATGGATACCCAGACGAGCGCCAAATGCGCGGTCCACATAGTTTTCTTCCGGCCCCATCGCCAGCCATTCCACATTTTCAAACTCCGGTGATGTCTTGAAGGAAAGCGCATGAATCGGGAGATCTGGCAGACCAGCCGTTCCTTTATACGTATTATGCACATGCACACTACCATCTGCACGCACAGTATAAGCGACTTTCACTTGTACATCTGCCGAAATATTAAGTTTGTACGTGAATTCGATCCGATATTGATCCGGGTTTTGTTCTGCTTTCCAGTTCACACATCTAGGCAGCAGACTTGCAGCATACCAAGCCCCAAGCTCGAAGCCCATGGCAGTACCCTTGTCATTATCGGTGGTCGCACGCCAGAACAACGGCATTGGAGGCTGTGCAACCGTCTCTTGACCTGACAGTTTAAGAGATACCAAAGTTCCGAAAGCCTTGGAGAACAGGACATGGGTCTGGCCTGCCCTTACCCCGATATTAACGTCCCCTTCAACGACCTGAATTTCATTTATCAGGTTTAGATCCGACGCAACAGTTTCCGACTTGTCCTGAACAAATACAAACTGTCCAAAGGCAACTTCTTCGCCTTTTTCTGCCCACAATGTTGCTGCTTTTAATACAAACGCGGTATTTACTGCATATTCCCCACCAGCAAGAGATTCCACATCAAGTGGAAGTTTCACAACGGTCTCGCTTTGTGGGCCCACGTTTACCTCCAGCGTTCCACGCAGCACTTCGTGACCTTCACGATCCAGACTGTATACCAGTTCCAATTCAGATGTGTCAGCAAATAAATTATCGTTAACGATTTTCACACCTTCCCGATTCGGGAACAGCTTGATGTTTTGATACAGGAATTTGACTTCCTGCATCTTGGCAGACACTTTGCGGTCTGCATGCACAATGCCGTCTCCACAGAACGAATAGTCCGAAGGACGATCACCGAAATCTCCACCATAAGCAAGGAACTCTTTACCGTAACGATCTTTTTTGAAAATGGCTTGATCAATGTAATCCCAAATGAATCCGCCTTGATACATCGGATATTTATCTTCCAGTTCCGTATACTTATGCATACCGCCAATGGAGTTACCCATGGCATGCATGTACTCACAGCTAATGTATGGCTTTTCCGGATTCGCGTTCAAAAATTCCTCAATGTCCGCCGGTTTGGCATACATCCGTGATTCCATATCACTCGTATCGTTGAAGCGACGATCGTGGAAAACCCCTTCATAGTGGACGAGACGAGTCGGATCTGTTGTTTTAAAATACTGAGACACTTTATAGATCACTTCACCACCATGAGACTCGTTACCACAAGACCAGATCAGAATGGATGGATGGTTTTTATCTCGCTCCACCATCGACACCGCACGATCCATAACGATATCATGCCACTCTGGACGGTCGCCAGGAATAACCCATGAGGGCTCAACTGCACCCAGTTTTTGCCATGATCCGTGCGTCTCCAGGTTCATTTCATCAATCACATACAATCCATATTCATCACACAGTTCATACCATAGGCTTTGGTTTGGATAGTGAGATGTACGAACAGCGTTCATATTGTTTTGTTTGATCGTCTGAACATCCCACAGCATGTCTTCCTTGGTTACAGCACGTCCGCGGCGCGGATTGAATTCGTGACGGTTTACCCCTTTGAAAACAATACGTTTACCGTTGATGTGCATTACTTTATCGATCATTTCAAATGTACGGAAGCCAACGGCCTGAGGTACAACTTCCAACAGTTCACCTGCTGCATCATATACTTGAATGAACAGACGATATAGGTAAGGAATCTCCGCACTCC
The DNA here is from genome assembly GCF_032399705.1 of Paenibacillus sp. BIC5C1. NCBI lineage: Bacteria > Bacillati > Bacillota > Bacilli > Caryophanales > Paenibacillaceae > Paenibacillus > Paenibacillus sp. BIC5C1. Next base: position 2,393,667 of record NZ_CP135922.1, on the reverse strand, counting down.
ACAGGTTTACTTGGCCAACCTCCTCACGAAGACTCGCCAGACCATTAGTAACTTCGATACCACCAAATGTTTTCACCGTGTTGCCTTCTGCATCCCGCAGTTCAGCTTCCACTTTGGCTCCGACAGCGGCTTTTCCTTCAAGTTTTAGATCCACGTTCAACGTACCATTGCTATAAGACTTGTCCAGATCCGTCACAACCCGCACATCGCGAATATGTGCTGCCGGCACAGTATACAAATACACATCTCTGAAAATGCCGGAGAACCGCCAGAAATCCTGATCTTCCAACCAACTGCCTGTGCTGCGTTGATACACTTCCACAGCCAGTTTATTCTCTCCGTCCTGTAGGAATGGTGTCAGATCAAAGTCGGATGGTGTAAAGCTGTCTTCCCCATATCCAACAAACTGTCCGTTAAGCCACACATAGAATGCAGATTCTACACCCTGAAACGAAATATATACCGGACTGTTCTGCCAGCCTGTTGGTAAATGGAATGTGCGCATATAACTACCTACCGGGTTTTGGTCCTGAGGCAATGCAGGTGGACGCAGATCGTTTAAGCCATCCCAAGGATATTGCGTATTTACGTATTGGATCTGACCGTACCCTTGGAGCTGGATATGGCCCGGCACTTCAATATCATCCCAGCCATCACTGGAAAAGTCCTGCTTGTAAAAAGTTTCAGGACGGCTATCCGGACGGATGGCATAATTAAATTTCCATGTTCCGTTAAGATTGTAGCGCATAGCCATCGCACCGGATGCTTTCGCTTCTTCCATAGTACGGTAATAGCGATGATCTGAGTAAGCGTTAAGGCGGTTTACTTCAAAAATGCTTACATCGCCCAGCCAGTTAATATCTGCATGTGTTGCTTTCATTCGGCTCTCTCTCCCTCTTGAAACAAATATATTTATTACTTATTCAGTACAGATTCTTATTTTCCTTTTAGGAAACAAACATAAACAAACAGAAAGACAGAGGAACACCATGTCAGGCGCCCTCTTCTTTCTCTTCTACATTAACGTCCATTCAGACGATTTGTTGATGATGCATTATTTGACGGAACCAACCATACCTGCGACAAAGTGTTTTTGCATAATGAAGAATACAAGGGCTGTCGGTAATGTCGCGATGACGATGGCGGTCATGATGACACCATAATCCGGTGAATAACTGGAACCGAGGTTCGAGATTAACAGCGGAATCGTCTGTTGGTCTGGCGTTTGCAGCACCACGAGCGGCCACAGGTAGTTATTCCAGCTGCTCATGAATGTGATGATCGCAGCTGCTGCATATGTTGTTTTCATCGTTGGCATGTAGATCTTCAGGAAGATGCCAATTTCGCTCAGACCATCAATTCGGCCAGCTTCAAGCATCTCTTTCGGGAACATTTTGGTGTTCTGACGGAAGAAGAAGATCAGGAATGCTGTCGTAATCGTTGGCAAAATAACGGCAGCCATGGTGTTGATTCCAATAAACGGTGCAAAGCCAGAGATCGTAGCAAACATTCGGTATAAAGGAACCATGAGCGCTGCGAACGGAATCATCATGGACAGCAACAGAATGTTAAATACGATATCACGTGATTTCGTCCGGTATACTTCGAATCCATAACCTGCCAGGGAACCAATCAGCAGAGCAAGAATCGTGGAAATAACGGAAACAATCGCAGAATTTCCAAGAGCCTGTACCAGATTGGTCGAATCCAGCAATTTGCTGAAGTTATCAAGGAAAGCCGATCCAGGAAGCAGTCTGCCTTTGGTGACATCTACAGAAGCATTGGTTGAACTGACAAGCATCCAGAAGAACGGGAAGATGGACACAAATGCAACGATGGACAGAAAGACATATGTGAATATACGTTTTGCTTTTGCTTTAGCCATTTCTCTCACCTGCCACTTTGAACTGGATAATGGACAATACGATAATCATCAGCACGATGGAATACGAAACGGTTGCCGCATATCCGAAGTCCGGTGAATATTTGAACGAAAGGTTATAGATGTACTGGGAGATGGACATCGTCGCATTACCCGGACCACCTTTGGTGATGTTCATAATCTCATCGAAAATTTGCAAAGTACCGATCGTCGATGTAATGGAGGTGAACAGGATAATCGGTTTAAGCAATGGAACGGTAATTTTGAAAAATTGCGTGAATGCATTCGCGCCATCAATCCGTGCAGCTTCATAGATTGACTGATCAATGTTCTGAAGAGATGACAGATAGAAAATCATGTTATATCCGGTCCAACGCCAAGTAACGGCGATTATAATCGTAATTTTAGCCCAGAACGGGTCAGTGATCCATTGAATCGGTTCAGCAATCACGTGTAGATTCATCAGGAATTGGTTAACCATTCCGTCAGAAGAGAACAGATATTTGAATACGACAGAGTACGCAACCAATGAGGTTACACAAGGCAGGAAGATGGCAGTACGGAAGAAGCTGCGGAAGCGCAACGTACTGTCATTCAATAAAACGGAAATAAACAAACCGAGAATAATCATGACAGGCACTTGAATAATCAAGTATAGAAATGTATTGGATACAGCAGTACGGAACGTTGTATCAATAAATAATCTTTTATAGTTAGCTAGGCCCGTAAATTCAAGATTGGCTCCTACACCAGACTTGAACGACAAGAGCAGCGCTTGCAGCATCGGATAGAAGTAAAATGCAACGATCCCGATAACAGCGAGCGATATAAAAGCCCATCCAGTCAAATTATTTTTCTTTTGGAGACTGTCTCCTGTATTCATGGCTTTGGCTTTCACAGTATGGCTCCTCTCTCTCTCCGTGTAACATGGATAGAACCCAGGGAGCCTTCCACCATGTCCGGGTCGGCTGTTGCTTATGCCAGACAGTGGAACGGCTCCGATGCTTCCTTGGGTTCTATAAGTTACCGTGGATCATCTTAGTTTAATTGTGCTTCAGCTTGTTTCTGTGCATCAGCCAGAACGTCATCAATCGCTTTGCCGTTCAGGAAGTTTTGCATTTCAACAACCAGAATGTCCTCGATGGCATATGTGTTGATACCGTAGTTAACGCTAGGAATTTCTTGTGTCCATTTTGCAAAATCAGCAAACACTTTTTGTCCACCGAAGAACTCATCGGCTTTGTCAAACGCTTCGCCTTCTGCTGCCGGTTTGTACGTGCCAATCGCACCAATGTTGTTCAGCAAATCTTGATACAATTGTTTGTCTGAGCCGAATGTTTTACCCATGAAATCAGCAGCTTGGTCTGCACCAGCAACATTGTTCATGACGTACCAAGAGCTACCACCCAAGTTGGATGCATGTACGGAATTTGATTGTCCAGCCATTTTAGGAAGCGGTGCTACCGCCCATTTGCCGGATTGGGAAGCTTCTTGACGAACAGATGGTGTAATCCAGTTTCCTGTAGGAATGGTAGCTACATCACCATTGTTGAATGCTGCCACGAATTGGCTCCAGTCGGAGTTCAGCTTAACGACATTTGCGTCCATCATTGCTTTGTAGGTTACAAATGCTTCTTTCAGTGCTGCATTGCCAGCCAGATCAGGTGTTTTGCCATCTTCTTTGGAATACCATGAACCTGCGGATTGAATCATCATACGGATCAGACCCAAGTCATTAGGATCAAGTGTAATCAAATCTTTGCCCGTTTTGGCTTTTACATCTTTACCGATTTTGATGTAATCATCCCATGTGATGTCCTGAAGGTCAGCTGCTTTGTAGCCTGCTTGCTCCAGCAAATCTGTTCTGTAGTAGAGACCTGTTACACCAGAGTCAAACGGAACACCAAACTGTTTGCCGTCAAAAGCGGTTGGTCCCAGTTTGTACTCTGCGAAATCGGAAGCTTTAATTGTAGAAGACATATCTTTAAACGCATCAGGGTAAGCGTTCAGGAAACTTTGCGCACGGTAATCTTCAATCAGAACGATGTTCGGTAGGCCGCTGCTTGTTCCCGAGTTCAAACCTGTATTCAGCTTTTGGATAATATCCGCTTGTGCATATTCAATGATGTTGATTTTCAGATCAGGATTTTGTTTTTGATAAGCTTCTTTTGCTGTTTCTAATGCAGCGACGTTAAAAGCTTTATCCCAAGCCCAGATCGTAATTTCATTAGAGGTTTTTTCACCCTCACTTGCCGTGTTCCCTCCACCACCGGAAGAACATGCAGACAACAGCAGGACAGTAACGAGCATCAACACCCACATTTTTTTCAAACGATTCAACTCCCCTTCGACCTCTTTGTGTGTAATTTGTTTGCGTTTTCTGAAAGCGGTTGCTTTCGATATAGTCATCTTATCATTCCCAAATCTTCATTCGTTAGTAATAATTTTGTGTGGATTTGTCATCTTATTGCCACAATGAAAACCTTTACAGAAACCGCTTGCATTAAATTTGTTTTTTTGTAATTTCTTTTGATTTTGCGCTTTTTTGATCTGAATATTTTACAAGTCAGTCTACATTCTTAGACGCTAAGCACCAAAAAGGCCCTCCCGTGTTGTCTTTGACAAAACAGAAAGACCTTCTATTAAAATCCACTACCACTTAAAATAACCCCATTGCATTCAATCCAATCCTATTGCTTAGCTCGTAATCAAGGGGAGTGTAACAGTAACCCTTGTACCCTCTCCCGGTTTGCTCATTATGGTTACACCATAAGGTGCCCCGTACAATAGCTCTATGCGATCATGTACATTCCGGATACCTATACCACTAAACAATTGCCGATTATTCTTCGGATTGGGAAGCGATTCCCCCATGGAGAATCCTTCGATTCCGTCCCCGTTATCCATAATCTCGCATATCAATGACTCTCCGGCTCTGGAGACCATTACATGAATGGTGCCTGTTTCTTTGGAAATAAACCCATGGAAAAAGGCATTCTCGATAAAAGGCTGAATTACCAGTTTGGGCACATGATAATGCGTACAATCGGGAGCTACGTAGAAGGCTGCTTTGATGCGTCCTCCGTAACGGACATGATTAATGAATACATAGTTTTTCAGGTTTTCGACTTCCTGCTCCACCGTGATCGTCTCACTCACATTACTAATTGTATTCTGCAATAAGGAGATCAACGCATTAATGGTTTCGGCAGCCCTATCCTTGTTGCCTTGCTGAACCAGGACTTTGACAGAAGCCAGTGTATTGTAAAGGAAATGAGGATTAATCTGGCTCTGCAGCGCCGCTAGCTCGGCATTTCGTTGTTCCCGCTGTGTAAGCACCAACTGGTCCACATAGTCATGAAGTTCGTCCAACATGTAGTTATAGGCATGACCTAACTGTCGACTCTCATAACTTCCACTGACTGGTATATAGTTGTCCAGATCACTTTTGGTTATATTGGACATTTGCTTCACAAGTCTGCGCAGCGACTTGGTGATCTGATTCGTAATAAGAAACACGAGTATGAGCGCTGCTGCTACAATGGCTGCACAGATCAGAGCAATCGTCTTCATGTCAACCAGCTGTCCCATCGCGAGATCCTTATCGACGACGTTTACGATATAAAATCGATAAAATGGCAAATACTCGGACAGCACCACGCTATCCTGATCCATGACCCGTGCATTTACACCTTTTACACTTTCGTTATTCATTTCTCTGGCATAGGTCAGCAATTCGAGTTGAGTGGTACCAATCCATTCTTCACGATTGGACGATACAATCTCACCAGCATCATTCAGAATAACCACATCGTTGCCTCTGCTTGTGAAGCTGCTGTAGAACTGACGAAACGCGTTTTCTCTCATAGTGACATACAACGTACCGTAGAGTCGGTTTTGGGCACGATCGGTCAATGCCTTGGTCGCTGAGATCATCTGCTGGGCAGTGTCATCATTCGTCTGATAGTCGTCAAATATGATTCGATTTGGACTGGCCGCTGCTTCCAGCGTAATCGGCTGCTCTTTCAATTCATCCGCTGATAAACGAAGATGCGACCGATCTGTGGAATACGTACGCCCATTTATACCGCTAATCGTAATACCGACTTCATAGGACTCTGTAATCGATTGAATCCGGTCCATCGTTTCCCTCATGTTGTAGTAGGATTTTGCCATCGTGAGGGAGTCCCCCTCCCCCTCAGACAGATAACCCCGGATTGCCCCGCTTTGGCTAACATTGTTGGACACAGCAGCAATCGCATCGTTAAAAGATTCAAAGTTCGTTTTGATCTGGCTAAGTACCTTGGAGTTCGTAATACTGAACGTCTCGGTAAACAGCTTGGTCGACATATGAATTGATGTCCATAGAATGAGCACGGAGACAAGAATGATACTAACGAACATAACGAGGAACAGCTTTGGGAAAAGTCCAAGCCTTGAAAATGCATTCATCCATTTCTTCATTTATTTCTTCCTTCTGACGTTATGCCCAGAATTTTCGCCGGTATCGGCTCGGTGACAGTCCGGTAAATTTTTTGAACACCTTGCAAAAGTAACTGTGATCGGAATACCCTACCATACTGCTGATTTCGGAAATGGTGACATCGTCTGAGCGGAGAAGTTCCTCTGCCTTTTCAATCCGAATTTTGTTCAAATATTCGTTAAAGCCTTCTTTTTTGTGTGAAGAGAAATAACTGGACAAGTACGATGGATTAAAATGAAAATGCTTGGCTACCTCGGCAAGGCCGAGTGGCTGATCAAAGTGCTGATGCATATATTCCAGAAGCATTTTCATATTTGGATCACTTCGTCGTCCACCTTCTCCTGTCGTGCACTTCTGTACCTCAGCCATGAACTGATCCAGCACGTTCATTGCTTCTGTCAGACTGGAAGCACCATCGACATGTTTGAAATAGGCATACTTGCTCTCTTCCAACGCTGCCGACTGCACATCCATATCTGCCAACGTAATGGTTACGTTAAAGATCAGATTGCCCAGAAAGGACTTAATTTCAAACACATCTGCAATATAATCCCGTCCCAACGTAAGGGCGTGCTCTTGCAAATATTCTCTTGCCGCTTCAGTTCGATTTCGCTTCACATGCTGCAAAAACATGTTCACATTAAACTGATACCCGGCAGGGTGAAGAGGCGGAAGTTCGCCATACACCAGAATCGATCGGTCCTCATAATAAAAGCGATACTCCATTAGCTTGATGAGACGTGTTCGATATACGTCCCCCATTTCTTCAAATGAAGAGAAGCTGTCGCTCAGCACCCAGCAAGGTCCGTCCTGCCCATCCTTATTCTCGCTCGCCAACTCCTTAATTCGCTGCACCATCCATTCATCCTTCGAAGGTTCAACATTAAGAAGCACTACTGGCGACGTGCCTTCGGCCGGCACGATTGCGCACTCCACATCAGGGAGCTGATCCCGTAACCGTGACTCCAACTGCTCGTTATCCAGCTTGTGCACATGTACTTGTGTATCCTGCGGCTTATATACGAGTAAACGGAAACATCGGTGAGGAAACGTCTCCCTTATCATATGCATCTCGTTTTCCTCATCCAACGTAAAACCGGACAGCATCTTCTCCATCAGTTGTCCGAGTCTCCACCCATCATGTGAAGGCTCAAACTGCAATTCGGAAATTTTGCCAGCCGTACGCTGTAGTACTTGTAATAATTCATTGGTATCCAGTTTCGGTTTCAATATATAGTCTGCTGCTCCATTCTGGAGCGTTGAACGTACGTATTCGAATTCACTGAAGCTGCTAAGTACGATAACCTCAATCTGGGGATAGCTGGCTTTTAACGTCCGGACAAATGTTTCCCCATCCATCACAGGCATCACGATGTCCGTGATGACAATATCCGGCTGTAATGACTGTACCTGTTCAAGCCCTTCTTCCCCGTTGGAAGCTTCACCTACAATCTGAAAACCTTCAGCTTCCCAGTTCATATGGTGCTTAATGCCTTGCCTTACAAGAAACTCATCGTCAACAATCAGCACCTTACACAACCGGTTCATGACCCTTGACCCCCTTGTCTAATCTTTCTTCTATGTCTGCGCAAGAACACCATCATATATCAGATAAAATGGCCTCTCCGTGTTAGCGGTTACATTATTTTTAAAGTTTTGTACTTCTTTTTATATCTCAAAACGAACGTTTAAGCAATGGTAAGCATTTTGCATAAATCCAAAGAGCGTCTTTCAATCAGCAAGATATAGATCGAAATGCTTCTATTCGTCTAGATCCTGTACCCGGGAGCAAGTTCAATCGACTGATGCAAAATGCGTATAGAAACTCTCTTTAGTGTACACTAAATTTCGACAAAATAAGAAGTCTCGGCCCGCCATGAATCCTTTTCGGCGAGCCGGGACTTCTTATCGATGTAGGTTTAGATTAATTCCAACTTTCATTTCAAGTTCAGGTCTAAGGTTCGATCCCCCATTGAAGACTTCCGGCGATATATCCAGTTACCTTGGTCCAGTCGGCGTAGGCTGTGTGACTTGGAGCAAACGAATAATCATCCGTCTGAGTGTAGTTGGTCCAGTCTGTTTTGGAGAAACGTGCCTGAATTTCAGTACTTTGCCCCGCTGCCAATGAACCCGCAGAAGATTTGAACCCAATCTCCAGTACGGAATCCGCTCCGGTCACTGGGGTCGGCAGCTCACTAAACGTCCCTGTAACATTGTTATTTCCGGCTGTTGCCCAGTCACAGAAAAAGTTCTGGGTCTGAGCGCCATTGATCGTATAATAGTAGCGAATTTTGACATCGGAAAGATTAATGGCCGAAGTGCCAGTATTCGTTAATTTGATCTTGGGATTAATGGAGTTACCTGTTGCTGAAGTTGTTCCATTAAACATCTCAATTCGAATGGCTCCCGCGGGTACAGCCGTCGTGTCCTTGATAGTCAGATTCAGGATCGCATCATTACCTGCACTGAAATGGAACGTTAACGCTGCGCTTCCCTTGGACAACGAAGCCAGATATTTTTTACTCAACACAACCTGATTGCCCGATAATGTATAATCCGTACCTGAAACCAGCGTTGTACTCCCATTACGAATTGCACTAAGGGTGTTTCCGTTCAGTGTCAATGTGACAGGAATATCTGCCAGATTGCCTGTGTTCTTGTCAAATTCCGCATTCACTGGTGTGATGACCGAACTGGTTACCGGAGTCTCGCCTCCACCTTCTTCACCGCCATTGTTCCCACCAATACGGTCAGCATATAAAATGCCCCGTCCATTCGTACCCAGATACACTCTTCCATACAAACGTGGATCACCTGTAATCGTGGTCACACGTGCATATTGATGCTGATTATCGTTAATCCGTACCCAATTCGCCCCGCCGTCATCGGAACGGAAAAATCCACGTGTTCCATCTATCTTAGCAATCGTGTACAGCGCGACCACGTTCTGTCCAGGTGCCGCTTTACCAAAACCGATGCTGTCTGCTTCCTCCACATTCGCAAGCTTGGTAAAGCTCGCTCCCGAATCAGTGGAATGCCACAGACCATACGGCCCTTCCTCCTCACTCCCGCCTGCAAACCAAAGTTCGCCTTCCGTACCTGGAACAGCGTCCAGATCGGCATTTCCTTCTACCGGAAGCCCGGTAGCCGCAGATGCAGTAAAGGAGGCACCACCATTGGTGCTCAAATAGACTTTACCGGCAGCAAATCCATAGAATTTGTTCGGATTTACCCGGTCAGAGATCACCTTTGCCTGTGCGGGTATACCTGAACTCGCGGTCCATGAGTTGCCGCCAGTGGAATAATGCACACCCTTGTCTGACGTGCTCCATACAAGTCGGTTACCATTTGCAGAGATAGCTACGGTTCCTCCTCCGGTTGTACCGGCAGGCTCTGCGTTCGCCTTATACCACGTGGTCCCGCCGTCGCTGGATAAACCAATGGATTTTGCGTTCGGATCAGCAGTGTAGTCTGCTTTTCCTACGCGAACCATGGTATTCGGACTTAATTCTGCAAAGTCCAGACTTTCCGTAGAAGAGTAGTTGGGGCTGGTAAACATCGTAGCTGGTGCCTGATCCAAATTGTTATGACGGAATCCCGAGACATCCCCTACTCCACTTAACAAATGTGCCCCACTTGGCGGGCTGATCAAATCCAGAACCGCGATCTCCTCGACTCCTTTGGCCATCACTGAAATATTGATTTTGTTACCGTCATCCCAGTCTGTCAAATTTTTCGTGCCGTAGATGGTCGCCCCTGTCCCATACATCATGCGGTCAGAGTCAAACGGATCAATCTCCAGATCGCCAATCATCCAGCCCAGCTTTGGAGAAACTTCAGGCGGTGCAGGATTCGTCCCAAAGGTCAACCAGGGAGCGGCCGAAATATCCTGTGTATAGCGCATTTTGCGGTTTGGATATCCTTCAAATTCCCAGATGCGGGTCCAGGTAGCTCCACTGTCCGTACTGCGGAACAGATTTGCGTCAGGCCACCAGGAGTTAAGGGTTGCCACCATCAGTGTACCAGGATGCTGAGTATCTACAGCCAGTCCGCCGTATCCAAAATAATTGTCTGAGCTGCTGCTCGGCACTGGACTAATGTTCGTCCATACCCCTGTAGTCGTATTTAATTTCCAGAGGTCTCCCTTTTCCCCGTCATAAGGGCCTGCACCATCGCTGTATGAAATATAGAGATTTCCATTGGCATCCAGTTCCCCGTGATGAGGTAAATAACCTGTAGGCTGTCCAGCAACAGCGCTCCACGTTGTGCCTCCATTCGTACTGCGGTACACGCTTTGATTTTTGTCGGCTACCCCGACATAGATGGTCTGTGTTGCCTGTCCAGCAGAGCCTGTTGATTTGTCAAACGTGATCCAAGAAAGACCCACGATGTCACTGGTATACTCATAAGTCGGGTCCTCCACATACGTGCCCGGATTCGGAAAGCTCGTTACTTTGTTCCAGGTCACGCCGTAGTCCGTACTTTTCCAGAGTCCGTTGCCACTACGTGCACCAAAATACAAAATGCTATTTTTATTAGGATCAACAGTCAGGCGTTCCCCCATGGAGCGTCCCGGCATGTTACCGCCGACTTTGAACGGAAGAGTGGTGGTCTGCCAAGTATCACCGCGGTCCGTAGAACGCAGGATGGAGCCATTGTTTTTGTCCCATGAATTGGTGTACGTGCCGACAGCCATATACACTCGATTCGGATCCACCGGGTCTGTTGCCAGCGCGTCGACACCGTTTTTGTTCCAGTCATCCCAGCCGACAAAATCGGTGAGGGGAATCCAACTTTCATTCGCAGGATTCCAGCGATAGGCTCCCCCGATATCTGTCCGGGCATAGATCAAATCCTTCTCTGACTCATTGAAAATAATCCCCGGTACAAAACCGCCTCCTGCCCCGGTCACGACATTTTTCCACTGGTATGAATCACTCGGTGCCGCATCTATTGTTCCAGCGAGCACGCCCAATGAAACTGCTGCAACAGCAACCGTCAAACTCATCAACCGCAGCTTTCCCAAAAACGTTTTCATAATTACTTAGCCTCCTCTTCAATATGTTCATCGCATCCGGTAAACCCCGCTGTGTCATCATGTTGATGAGTGCAGTGTCAGACATTTAATGCATTGGATCAGGCAACCAGCCCCACCTCCTCTCCATTTTTATAAAACGCTTTCATAAATCAGTCGAGATTACCATTCATTGGATTATACTTTCAATAAATAACATTCGATGGCAATTAAAAAACACCTTCTGCCCAAATTTTATTTTGTGTATTTTTTTCTTCACATCGCTTTTGAAAACATAAAAAAGGATGCTGTTTAGAACAGCACCCTTCTTCATTGAAAAATATTTTATAAACGAAGCACACCGTTCCAGTAACACGGTCTTTCATTTATTTTTTATCCGACTCTGCTCCCCCGCCAAAAGCGTAGGTTTTCTGCCCTTTCACACCCGGTCTAATTACAAATAGAGATCCGGCATTCGGCGTCTCCGTCAGCCGCTCTTCTCGAATACCAATTCGGGCAGTTGTAATATATAAGTCTTCCAAATCAGGTCCCCCGAAACAGCAGGATGTCACCTGATCTGCAGGTATCTCAACTTGTTGCAGCAGTTCTCCTGTATGCGGATTCCAGCGAGTGACTCTTCCTCCGCCCCAGTGGGCAACCCACAGCATGCCCTCACTGTCTACAGTCATTCCATCCGGATAGCCAAATTCCTCCGGTATAGCAATTACACTCGTCCGGTTCGTTATCTCTCCAGCAGCCAGATCAAAATCAAAACGGTCAATGGAGCGTGTCGGCGTATCAATGTAATACATCTTTCGTTGATCTGGACTCCAGCCCAAGCCATTGGATGTGGATACATCCCTGAATAACGTTCGAACAGGCTGTCCCTCCTCCAGGCAATAAAATGCCCCTGCCTTGCTTTCATTGTTCATGCTCATCGTCCCTGCCCAGAAGCGTCCAAGGGCGTCACACTTCCCGTCATTGAAACGGTTGTTGTCTTTGCCTTTCTCTGGATCTTCAATTGGCTGCAAATCTCCTGTGAGCAAGTTGTAGGTGTGAAAACCACTGCGCAAAGCAACGACAACCTCATCACCGTGGTATGGCACAACTGCCCCTACATGCTCGCCAACATCATAAGTCCGATCCTCTCCTGTAGCCGGAATATACACATGGACCTTGTAGCTTTCAATATCCACCCATAATAGTCGATTGTGTTCAGCATCCCAGCTTGGACCTTCGCCCAGCAGCGCGGGGGTATGTACTGCAATGTTCAAATCGCTCATGCCATCACGTCCTTTTTAAGATTTGACGCCGCCTGACCATTCGAAACCAATGGCATCCAGGAATGCTTTGGAAAGCACCATATGGCCTGTTGCATCGGGATGAACCCGATCATAAGTCAGTACAGACGTATAGAAATGATCCCAGAATGGAGTAAATGCAGCCTGTGTGTCCACGAAAATGGCGTCATGTTCAGCGGCTACTCTGCGAACAGCATCACCGTATATATCCATCGTAGCCCGCATCGGATCTTCCGGATTGGCTTCCAAATAATAAGGAGACATCAGAACAAGTCCTTTCAACCCAGGACGAACAGAAGCAACCAGATCACGCAGTGTGGTTTCATACTCCTCCAGGAACACTTGCGAGTCCGTAGATAACGGATTGTCAAATTGGCGCCATACATCGTTAATCCCGATCATGATAGATAACCAGTCCGGTTTGAGATCAAGCACATCTCGGTCCCAGCGCTGCTTCAAATCACGGATCGTATTCCCACTATTACCCACATTTTGAATCCGCAGCATCAATTCCGGATAGATGGAACGCAGCAAGGCATACACTTGCGCCACATAACCATGCCCCAGTCCAGAACTCCCTTCACCAACAGGATGCTCACGTCCACAATCTGTGATTGAATCTCCGATAAAAAGCAGCTTATCATTCTTTTGCAATTTCATTATTGTTTTCTCCTTCGCTCTCATAAGCGTTAAAATATGTGAGATCACTCGTATTCATATTTCATATTCAGGAAAGACATAGATCAGCCAGGTGTCGGGTTACCACCCTTGATTCTTAAGCCAGGTCAGGCACAGATCAGACCAAGCCCGAACCGCATGGTCATCCTCTGCCAATCCCAGACCATGTGAACCTTTTTCAAATACATGCAAGTCATAAGGAATGCCGTGTTCACCCAGGGCAAGCGCGTAACGCAAACTGTTCTCTACAGGGACCGCCTGATCATCACTGGTATGCCAGATGAATGCTTCAGGAGCGTCAGCTTTCACCTGCTGCTCTGCACTGAAAGCCTTGATCTGTTCAGCAGACACATCTGACCCAAGCAGATTTTCACGAGATCCAGCATGTCCATAGGACTCCATCGTAATTACTGGATAACAAAGAATAACACGATCCGGACGCGAACTCTCCCGTTCAATAGGGTCTTCATGATCTGGTTGACCCTCGTCATACAAGGTTCCCAACGTGGCTGTAAGATGACCGCCTGCCGAGAAACCAAGCACGGCAATTTTGGAAGGGTTAAAGCCATATTGCTCGGCATGAGCACGTACATATCGGATCGCACGCTGACCATCAGTCATAGGTGCTGGATGCTGGTGAGGCGCCACACGGTACTTCAGCACAAATGCGCTAATTCCCGCACGGTTCAGCAATTCAGCGATTGGAGCTCCTTCGTGATCGGCCAAAAATCCATAGCCTCCACCCGGACAGATAATGACAGCGCTCTCGGAACCAGGCTGAATAAATGGAATCAGATGGGGCATTTCATCCTCATGGCCCTTGGCCGCATAAGGCGCTGCATGGTCCCACAATGCTATAGTTGATGTCACTTCTATCATCCTCTCTAATTTGAACGGATACGTTGATCCGTATAGTCATTTTCCAATCTAAAGAATCGATATCATCATAACGGGTAGCACCCTTGCGCATCAATACCTTCCTGGCATCACTTTTTATTCAATTTGTAACAGGTTACACGGAATCCTCATGCTTGAACAGTGTTTTATAGCACATTTATACCTCAGAATGATTAATATAACGTTCGATACTGCTCCGGAGTTACACCCTCAATCCGCCGAAATGTAGCCACAAAATGACTCGCATCCCGAAAACCAACCTTCGCTGCCGTTTCCTTGACGGTCAGTTTTCTGTCCCCTGTCATCCATTCTTTTGATTTGCGAATACGGAGGAGAATGAAATAACTATAGGCGGTCATGCCAAAGGATTGTTTGAAAAGAGTATTCAGATGCCTAGGCGTAATACCTGGTATAGCAGCCATCTGTTCAAGGCCGATTTCGGGGTCGGCATAGTGTTCATTCATAAATGAAATTAACGGAGCCAGCCGTTCCACGGCGTGGGAGATTGAAGATCGACTGCCCGTCATGCCATGTTTTTTGAGCAAAATCAGAAATCGATACATGTCCGCTGACGCTTCCAAACCGGATAAATCCTGATCACTGCTGATGGAACCCAGCACTTCCCTGCCGTAATATTCAAGCGGGCTCTCTGAGTCCCACTGGTGTAGAGCTGCCTCCCCCAAACCAAGCGATTCTGTAATAGCCGGGCACTGGGAGCCTCCAAAGGTAATGTAAAGGGTCTCCCATTCTCCTTGCGAGCGTACATACTCGTGTGGCTCATTCGGCGGCAACAAAATGCCGGATGTCTCCCCCAGCTGTACAGTTGAACCTGCAAATCTGAACTCTCCAGCTCCCTTCACAGTCTGAAGCCAGTGATAACAAGGATATCCGGCAGGTCTGTACACATTCTCCTGATTCCCGTTATATCCTATACTCTCGATGTAGAGCGGAAGCGGCTGATCCCTAGGGGTCATAAAGTAGCGCCGATGATCGGGTGTGATGAGCATAGGGAATCTCTCCTTTGAACAAAAACAAGATTACAGTTCCATATTCTTATATGTTTCATTAATTTTCTTATATTTTAAAAGTCATATCCATCATATAGTATAGATTTATTCTTATACAAGAGGTGAACACATTTGATTAGCAGCAAGTTACCCAAAATGTTCTACGGCGGCGATTATAACCCTGAACAATGGGATCATGAGACTCATCTTGAAGATCTGCGCATGTTCCAATTGGCAGGTATTGATATTGCGACCATCAACGTATTTTCATGGGCACTGATTCAGCCTGATGAAATCACTTATAATTTTGAAGGACTGGACCAGTTAATTAACAGTCTCTATGAAAGCGGCGTTTACATTTGCCTCGCGACAAGCACTGCTGCCCATCCAGCGTGGATGGCGAAGAAATACCCGGATGTACTGCGTGTGGATGCTGATGGACGCAAACGCAAATTTGGTGGACGGCATAACTCCTGTCCGAATAGCCCAACCTATCGCAAATACTCCGAGAAAATTGCAGACAAGCTGGCAGAACGTTACAAGGATCACCCGGCTGTGCTTGTATGGCATATCTCCAACGAATATGGCGGCGATTGTTATTGTGATAACTGCGAGAAAGCGTTCCGCGTGTATCTCAAAGAACGTTATCAGACCCTAGAGCAGCTCAACAAAGCTTGGAACACCAATTTCTGGGGGCATACTTTCTATGATTGGGATGAGATTGTTCTGCCGAGCAACCTGAGCGAGCACTGGGGAAACAACAATTCCACGTTCCAGGGCATCTCGCTTGATTATTCCCGCTTCAACTCCGACAGTATGCTCGATTGTTACCGTCTGGAATATGATGCGATCAAAAAACATATCCCGGATTCAGTCGTTACGACCAACCTGATGGGATTCTTCAAACAGCTGGACTATTTCAAATGGGCCAAATATATGGATATCGTCTCCTGGGACAGCTATCCGGGTCTTGCGACCCCGGTAAGTTTCACAGCTATGGCTCATGATCTGATGCGTGGATTGAAGGACGGACAGCCGTTCATGCTCATGGAGCAGACACCAAGCCAGCAGAACTGGCAGCCTTATAACTCATTGAAACGCCCCGGCGTTATGCGTCTGTGGAGCTACCAGTCCGTTGCTCATGGCGCAGATACGATCATGTTCTTCCAGCTCCGCCGTTCTGTCGGGGCCTGTGAGAAATACCACGGTGCTGTCATTGAACATGTCGGTCATGAACATACCCGTGTCTTCCGCGAAGTCTCGGAGCTAGGCAAAGAGTTACAGCTGCTTGGCGACAAAACGTTGGATGCTACCGTGAATGCCAAAGTGGCGATTGTGTTTGACTGGGATAACTGGTGGGCGATCGAAAAATCAAGCGGGCCTACGGTTGCACTGAACTATGTAGATCAAATTCACAAATACTACGCTGCCTTCTTCCGCCGCAACATTCAGGTGGACATCGTTAGTGTGGATACCGATATCAGCAAATATGACATCGTGCTCGCTCCGGTACTCTATATGGTTAAACCAGGCTTTGCGGCCAAACTGGAGAAGTACGTTGAAGCAGGCGGTACATTCCTGACAACCTTCTTCAGTGGTATCGTCAATGAGAGTGACATCGTAACAACCGGAGGCTATCCTGGCGAACTTCGCAAACTGCTCGGTATCTGGGTTGAAGAAATTGATGCACTGCTGCCCGAACAAAAAAATCGTATTGTCATGAAAGAGGCTTATGGCGATCTTCAGGGAGACTATGGTTGCGGCATGTTGTGTGACTTGCTGCATAGTGAAGGTGCAGAAATCATTGCCGAATATGGAGACGATTTCTACAAAGGCATGCCTGTGGTAACCCGTAACACGTTTGGTCAAGGTGAAGCCTGGTATGTGGCTTCCGATCCGGAAGATCGATTCCTGGATGGCTTGTTGGGACAACTGGCTACCACCAAAAATATTGCTTCTCTTCTGGATACTCCGGAAGGTGTTGAAGTGACTGCTCGTACCAAGGATGGACAACAGTACCTGTTTGTCATGAATCACAATGCTACCACTCAATCCTATGATTTGGGCCAAACTGAGGCTCGTGATTTGCTCACAGATCGGTCCCTTTCAGGTACGATCGAGATTGAAGGACGCGGTGTGCAACTGCTTGAAATGAAAAAATAATTCGAAAATTGATGATACAACATGTTACATGGAAATCGCATTGATCTATATTTGCAGCTTAAAAGAGTGTCAATTGTTAAAATTTAAAGTATTATATGATTGATCTTGTTTCAATCTGCTACTTCCCGTATCCGTTTAGACTGGATACGGGTTTTTGTCATTATTTGTGAGGCTATCGGTTAGAAGGAAATACCGAGAAGCGAAGCGAATTGGACGAGACACACAATTTAACGACGCCCCGCCGGGAAAAGGAAGCGACCCTCCGTAAGTAGGCGCTGCACTGTAGAGAATAAATAATATAATGCTGCGAAATATTGGTGACAATCATGATGTCACTTATACACTGCTACAATGGGAGATACACTCCAGCATCCTTTCCGGCGGCGCAACCCTCGAAACGGAGTGGCTGACATGAATAGAACAAATCGGCTTGCCGCCATCGTTATGGCATTGCAGCACGGTCACGAAACGGCACATTCACTTGCAGAAAAGTTTGAAGTTTCCCGCCGTACCATCCTGCGGGATATCCAATCTCTCTCAGAGATGAATGTCCCGATCATTGCTATCTCCGGTCCTGGAGGCGGCTTCAGACTTATGGAGGGGTATGTACTGCCCCCACTGCAATTAGACCCGGTTGAAGCAGCTACTCTCATCTTTGCTCTCGAAGGCCTAAGCCATTATGCAGATACCCCTTTTCAAGAGAAACGCTGGACATTAATGGACAAAATCAAAAGCATTATTCCAGATGATGTCAAAGCAAGGATGGATCCCATGCTCAAACAACTACAGCATGATGTCCCCGAGCGTAACTACATCCTTCATCATCTGGAACCGCTTCTGGCTTGTATCCCGGAACAAGGGTGGCTGCGTATGTTGTACCGCTCTGCTTCCCGTCAACGCTGGCTAACAATCTGCCCCATTCGAATCTATGCCTCAGCCGGTTTCTGGTATTGTGAAGCGTATTCGGAAGAGCACGGGGAACAGCGCCTGTTCAGGGCAGACCGCATTCTGGACGTTTCGCCGGTTGAGCTACTTGAATCACAACAGCTGGCAGAACAGGCAGAGCGACAGCGCAGCAAACCGAAATCTCCCGAACCTACTCCGACACGTGTTACCGCACGTCTGAGTTACAGCGGAATGATCGAGGCAGAACAGGACAAGCATATTGGAGAACGGATGACTGAGATTGCTCCGGATGTCTGGGAACTGTCCTTTCTCTGCCCTCCCAGTGAGTGGGCCTGGGCCGTACGATTCTTTTATCGACTTGGACGTGAAGCAGAAGTACTTGAACCTGAGAACCTTCGCTGCGAGATTCGCAAACATGCCGAGGAAGTATGCCAGATATATCTTACTTCCAACAATAATCGATGTAGCACACGCTAAAAAGGAGCTTGCCAAAATCATGATGAATGAGCATGAATCGATCGTAACTTACGAAGAAGCTGTGCAGCGTATAGAGGCTGTGGGACTACTCCCACTCGCCCCTTTATTTCCTGAATACCCTTCACTGTCCTCCATAACGCCTCAAGAAAACTGGCACAAGGATAACGCGCTTGATCCCTGGTTGTGGCGTTCACGTCTGGCTGAGGAAGGGATCGCTGCCTACGGCAAATTTGTCAAAAAGAAAGCCCTTCTTGTCTCACGCGAATATTTCCCATGGGTGCACCGACTGCTAGCGGACTCCAGAGTCATGGAAGAACAATATGACGTGGGTCTCCTCTCTCGAGAAGCATTGAAACTGTATGAGATAATCGAGAAGCATGAGGGGATTGATGGACGGAAATTACGTTCACTGGCAGGTTTTGGGGCCAAAGAGGACAAAAAGGCATTTGACCAGGGGCTGCTTGACCTTCAAAGCATGTGTGCCATTGTCATCTGCGGCACCAAAGAAAAAGAAGGCCTCGCTGAAGGCAAAGTTGCTTGGAATAGCTCTGCTTATGAGACCTCAGGCTACTGGATGAAACGTCAAGGTATTGAACCGTTTGAGGGCAGCGTTGAAGATGCGGGCGAACTCCTGTTACAGCAATTGGAGAAATACACTACTGCTGCCGCACTGACCAAAATCAAAAAAGCCTTTGCGATAAAATGATTGTAATACCTGTAACCACAAATCCCGGAGGCCGAAGAGGGCCACCGGGATTTGCTGTATATACCTTTACCATACATGCAACAGATATAAAGCAACGAACAAATACAATTACAGGATGACTCCGTCCTTGAATATCGCAATTTCCCGAAATCCATGCTGCTCGCTGAGCGTATGCGCCCGTCCTGAAGCAATATCGATCAGTTGGCTGAACAGCTGCACTTTCACGTCTTCCATCGTCTTACCTTCCAGCAGTTGACCTGCGTTAAAATCGATCCAGTGCTTTTTCCGATTGGCCAGGTCAGATTGGGTTGCAATCTTGACGGTAGGTACCGGGCCTCCAAACGGCGTTCCGCGACCTGTCGTGAAAAGAACAATGTGCGCACCCGCAGCTGACAGTGCTGTAACAGACACAAGATCATTCCCCGGAGCTTCCACAATGTTCAGGCCGGTTTGAGTGACACGTTTGCCATAACGAAGTACATCAACTACGGAAGAACGGCCTCCCTTTTGCGTACATCCCAAAGACTTTTCTTCCAGTGTGGTAATCCCGCCTGCTTTGTTTCCTGGTGAAGGATTTTCATAAATATTTTGACCGTGGTTCACAAAGTATTGCTTAAAACCGTTCACCAAGTCTACCAAATCATCAAATACTTGCTCATTGGCCGCCCGATTCATCAGAATGGTCTCTGCACCAAACATCTCGGGAACTTCAGTCAATATGGCCGTACCTCCGGCAGCAACCAGCATATCAGCAACGGAGCCAACGAGCGGGTTCGCCGTAATACCGGACAGACCGTCCGAACCACCGCACTTCAATCCAATTTTGAGCTTGCTCAGAGGCAGCGGCTGACGCTGTTCATGTTCGACGAGCTCCACAAGCTCTTCCATCAGACGCAGTCCTTCCTCAAGCTCGTCATCTGTTTCCTGCGCTTTGAGAAAACGGACTTTCCCCTGATATTCCGGTGCGATACATTCGCGGAACTGGTCTACCTGATTATTTTCGCAACCCAGACCAATGACCAGCACGCCGCCGGCATTCGGGTGTTCCACCAGGGAAGCCAGTACCTGCTGCGTATATTTCAGGTCATCTCCCAGCTGCGAGCAACCGAACGGGTGTGGGAAATGATATACACCATCCACCCTGCTGCCGAACTGTGACTGGCCCATCCGAGCCAAAGCCTCACATACTTTATTAATGCAGCCGACCGTATTAACAATCCAGATTTCATTACGAATGCCTGCTTCACCGTTAGGGCGCAGATATCCATCAAATGAACGCAGATGTTCAGGAGGCATGTCCGTCTGAACAGATGGTCCCGGCTGATACTGGTATTCAAGTAAACCGTGAAGTCCTGTTTTCAGATTGTGACTGTGAATCCAGCTCCCCTGTTCAATCTGTTCTTTGGCAATCCCAATGGAAAAACCATATTTCTTCACATCCTCGCCCGGTGCGAGGGTATGCACAGCAATTTTATGGCCTTTGGGCACATCATCCCTTAGTGTAAAAGCAGTGCTGTCTGGCAGTGTAATACTTTCCCCTTTTACATAATCCCGAAGGGCTATAATGACATCATCCTGCGGTTGAATCGCAATCCAGTCATTGACTGTATGTGTTGTGTTCATCAACTCTCACCTTCCAGCAAACCAATTTCGTGAACGAGTGCTTCGCGAAGCCCCTCTCGGTCATCCAGATTCTTTCCCCAGATCGATACATCAGACAATACAGCAGCTACTCTCTGCTCCAATTGCTGCTTATCCCTCTTCAGAGGATCATAACGATCCCAATGCTTGGCGAGTGAAGCCAGTACATCCGCATCATCCCGAAGCAGGACAGGCTCACCGTTCAGACGCTGTGCCATATAACCGTCTGGCGTAGCCATTGGACGATACAGGCACAATAATCCCGCAAATCCTTTCACGAGCCCAGCCGGCCAGGTTCCCTGATTCTGCTCATAGGCCAAAAGTGAAGGGAGCACACGTACTTTGAACTTTCCTACTGTATTTAATGCAATATCCTGCAGCTTGTGATTAATATACGGATTGAGGAAACGTTCAAACACTTCCCCTGCGTACTGATCCAGATTATGATCCGGCATATCCAGTGCAGGCACGATCTCCTGATGTACTGCTTCTCTGACCCATGAGCCAAACTCCGGGTCTTCCATCGTCTCTCTGACATGTTCCTTACCTTGCAAAATGCCGAGCGAAGACATGAGAGTATGCGCACCATTCAGTATACGAACCTTGCGCAGCTGAAAAGGTTTCAAATCCTTCACCCAATGTACGTTGAGTCCCGCCTGTTTTAGGGGGAGTTTCTTGTCCAGTGCTTCATCTGCCTGAATGGCCCAGAAATGATATGGCTCAGCCGTATTGACCAGTTGATCCTCGTATCCCCAGCGATGGGTCAGGGAATCGGCTTCTTCCGTAGTCGGTGCACCCGTGACAATCCTGTCAACCAGATTGTTCAGGAACAAGTTATGGTTCTCAATCCATGAACGAAAGCCTTCAGAATAACCAAAATCTTCACTATGCCGCAGCACACAACTGCGCAGTACATCCCCGTTGCCCTCAAGCAACTCACACGGCAGGTGAATCAATCCTCGGGATGGGTCCCCATCAAAGCGCAGATAACGTTGATGCAAAAAGACCGTCAGTTTACCCGGAAATGATTGTACCGGTTCCCCCTGCGTGTATTCTGAATACGTATATTTCAATCCCGACTCAGTTGTATTGGAGATGACAAACTCCAGGGAGGGCAATTCCGCAAGCCCCAAAAAATCCTGCCATTCTTCGTACGGATTAATGCACTGTGAAAAAATCGAGATCATTTCCGTACGTTCCACTGCTTTTCCCTGTGACAGCCCCCGGGTAATCATCGTATACAATCCGTCCTGATCACGAATTTGTTCGAGCTTCGCCTTTCCCCCAGGCCGAGGTTGGGTCACCACAACACTGCCATGGAATTTGCCTTGTCTGGCACTTTCATGAAGCATCCAGTCTGCAAACCCACGCAAAAAGTTGCCTTCTCCAATCTGTAATACCTTTACTGGACGTTCCATCACTTCTTTGCACTTGCGCTGGTTATCACTTCCGAGCAGATTCAGCTTTAGCCTTGGTCTTTTCGTGCTCGCCGACATGAACACTCACCTCATCGTTTTATTTGTCAATATCAGATGTCCCGCTACACGGTACACAGCCGCTTACACTTCCATTGAAAACGCTTTAAATTCATTGTATCATCAATAAAAGGAAATTTAATTGCTTATATTGCGGTAAATGTACTCTTTCATGATCAGGCATATTCTCTTTTTTTTGTAGCCACTGTTTCGAAAGGAGATCGAATGGAACGTTCACCCGTTCGTACAACCATTCAGGCGGAATCGGGGATTCCCTTTCGTCTGGTGTATGCAGATACCAAGTCCCCCCAGAACGAGTTGCCGGATCATCTTCATGACTGGCATGAAATTATTTATGTATATCGGGGTCAGGGCACCATTTTCATTGATACTGGTCTTGAAGATATGCAGGAGGGTGATTTGTTTATCATTCCTGGCAGCACGGTACACCGCGCATTACCGGATGCCGGGAATCTGGTGACTTCGTCGGCCGTGTTCTTCAGTCCAGGATTACTGGCCTCCACAGCGGGAAGCAGTGCGTCAGCCATGCTCTCGCTATTTGAACGCTGCCGCAAACGCAGGGTGTACAAGAGGCATCTGGAGTCCAAGGAGCAGGCCCAGGTTGCTTCGTTAATTGATGACATCCATGCAGAATTCCAGTTAGAACATCACCTGAGTGCCCACGCCGCTCTGCTGCGGTTGCAACTCTTACTTATTTATCTGGAGCGATTGGAGGCAGTTGGTCCTGCAAGTCCTGCCAGAAGTGTTCCTGGACCAGGCTGGCTCTCCTATACCCTGACTCATATGGATGAAGAGCTGCGCAGTGGCCTTTCCTTGCCGGAACTGGCACGGCAGGCAGCCGTGTCACCGGCGCACTTCAGCCGTGCGTTCAAAAGGTATACCGGCATGACGCTAACTGACTATGCACTGGCCCGCCGGGTCATTATGGCGAAAGAGCATCTGCTTCGAAGTGATGAGACGATGGCTGTTGTTGCCGATGCCTGCGGCTTTGAGAGCCTGCCCCATTTTTATCGACAATTCAAGAAACTCACGGGTACCACACCCGCTGTCTACCGTAAAACCATGAAGAATCAGGATCAAACCTGATTGTCACGACATCCTGAAATGTAGAGATTTGTCTGTGTGTAACATATTCTTCCATACTATTCGTATGGTATGTTATAATACTGAATTACAATGTCGGAAACGATGCGTTTCTGCTGCCAGAGGAGCCTTACATCCCATGTTAAACGAATTGAATCGCAGAAATATCGGCATCTTCGCACACGTCGATGCAGGGAAAACAACAACGACAGAACATATGTTATTTCAAAGCGGTGTCGTGCGTAGTCCAGGTCGCGTGGATGATGGAACAACAGCCACAGATTCTCTGGATATTGAAAAAGAACGAGGCATCTCTGTACAGGCGGCTATGACCTCTTTGATCTGGAAAGATACGATTATTGATCTGATTGATACGCCGGGACATATCGATTTCAGCTCTGAGGTAGAGCGAGCCCTACGTGTTATGGACGGAGCCGTAATGATTGTATCCGCCGTGGAAGGGGTCCAATCCCAAAGCGAGACCATCTGGCATGCTCTCCGCTCGCTTGGAATTCCTACCCTGATTTATATTAACAAAATGGATCGGGTTGGCGCCTCTGCAGAGACAGTTATTGATCAGATCCGCTCCAGCCTCTCCCCCTTCGTATGCGAGATCCAATCCTTTTGTATGAATGAAGAGGTGTTTGAGGGCATCGACTCCCTATGGAATGAAAGCCAAACGCAAGCGAAGGGTTCTTCTGCATCTATCCCTGGCCTTTTTGAACTATTGGCCGAACTGGATGAAGATCTGATGGAAGCCTACATTAATGGTGAAACGCTGCCTGCTGACCAGCTAGATGAAGCATTTCGCAAACAGGTGCATCAGGGCGAAGTATTCCCCATTTGTTATGGTGCTTCTGGCAAAGGGATCGGTGTAACGGAACTACTGGATGCCATCATCGAATTTCTTCCTGCACCTGCTCAGCCTCAAGAACCTTCAGTATCTGGGGTTGTATTCAAAATTGAACGGGATAAAACGATGGGCCGTACAGCCTATGTTCGCATGTATGGTGGCAGCGTGCATAATCGGGATACGATCTATAACTCCACTCGGAAGCTGGAAGAGAAAGTGACACAGATTCGCCGAATGGATGGTCGGAAATGGGCGGATACCGGTGCTGTTCATGCCGGACAGATCGCCGCACTGTACGGACTAAGCGAAACCCATGTTGGTGATATTATTGGCAACCCTGAAGGTGTGCCTCCTGTACCCCAGCTGGCTGTTCCATTGTTGACCGTGCAGGTCCATGGTAAAGACACGGCTCGTTATCCTGACCTTGTAGCGGCATTGCAAGAATTGACGGATGAAGATCCCCTGCTCGATTTGCAATGGTTACCTGAAGAACGGGAACTGCATCTTAAAGTCATGGGAACCATTCAGCTTGAGATTCTGTCCAGCCTGCTGATGAGTCGTTTCGGACTGGATGTCGTGTTTGACCCGCCATCAGTCATCTATAAGGAAACTCCTCGTTCTTCCGGGGAAGGATTCATCGCGTATACGATGCCCAAGCCCTGCTGGGCCATTCTTCGATTGAGCATAGAGCCTTTGCCACGTGGCAGCGGTCTGATCTACTCATCCACCGTCCGGACGGATCATCTCTTGCTTCGTTATCAGAATGAAGTGGAGCGCCGCATTCCCGAGGCGCTATCTCAGGGGTTGTTGGGGTGGGAAGTTACCGACCTGCGCATTACGCTAATCGAAGGGGAGCACCATGTCTGGCATACCCATCCACTGGATTTTGTAGTAGCCACACCGATGGGGATTATGGATGGGTTGGCAAACACAGGTACAACCCTGTTGGAACCCATTCTGAATTTCCGGTTAACGGTTCCGGAGGAGTACGGTGGCAAAGCGCTTAGTGATCTGGTACATATGCGGGCAACCTTTGAAGCGCCGATCATCGGAGGCGGACGATGCATCGTTGAAGGACGTATGCCTCTGGCAAGCTCCATGGATTATCCGGTGAAGTTGCGTTCAGAGACGAGCGGACGTGGGGTGCTCACGACTTCTTTTGCCGGGTACCAGGATTGTCCTACGGATCAGATCCATACGCGGAAGCGCAGAGGAGTTAACCCGCTGGACCAATCCAAATATATTTTAAGTGTTCGAAATGCGATTACATCATAATTGGAGTTGACTTTGTCGTGCTGATTAAATTTCTAATCTTTGGCCTGCTGTGGCGGATTGTAGGCAATCCATTTTTGGCGGTTCTTATTCTCCTCATCATTCTGTATTTCCTAGATCGTCGGTATGTTGGGGTGATGCCAAGCTTCATGAAGCCACTTAAGCGTATGCGTAACATCTCAAGGCTCCGGCAGCAGCTTGCCATGAGTCCGAATGAAGTCTCTTCCAAGCTGGATCTGGCTCGTCTGTTAATTGAACGCAAACGTTATAGCGAAGCTCATGCCTTGCTGCTGGAACTGGAACGTCCTTACGAGCAATCGGCTGAATATTGGGAGGCGCTGGGCACAACTGAACTTCATCTGGGCCAAACGGAAGAAGGGGAGCGTCATATTTTGCAGGCACTGGATATTAATCCAAGAGTGAAATATGGCCGCCCTTATCTGACACTCGCAGGTGCATTCAAGGATACCCACCGGGACAAAGCGCTGGCATACGTTCAGCAATTCCAAGAGATTCATTCCTCATCCAGTGAAGCGTATTATCTGCTCGGCTCAGTGTACCGCTCCCTTGGACGTACTGCTGATGCAAAACAAGCCTACGAGCAATCACTGAACGTATATCGCTCCCTGCCAAAATATAAGAAGCGCCAGGAGCGTCGCTGGGCTGTACGCAGCTGGTTCCGCAAGCGTGGATTATAGAGGCTGATTTGGTACGTTAAATTCAGAATTGGATTCGCTGTCGTGAATTTGAAATGTACGCAACTCCATCCATTCATTCGTGATAAACGATTTCACAAATAAAAAGTGCACTGCTTCTTGCCTCAAGGCAGAAATCAGTGCACTTTTGTTATATATCCCATGTTGCAGAGCTAGATTAGCAGCTCACGCAGTCGTTCCTCATTACCATTCATCCAGTCTACCCGTTCTCTCAGCTTCCTGATTTGCTGCACAGCCACTTCAGGCTCATCTGTACCCTCGAACAACCGACTGATAAAATGCATCACCACATCCAGACTTCGAAGCAAAATAAGCGCTGGAATTACGCTCAGCTCCTCTGGTTCCAGGTTGACATGTTGTCTGAATCCCTGAATCAATCCCGCCAAAGCCTCCCACATCCATGCCTGCTCCTTGTCCATCGTTAGAAGGTCAGACATGGGCACAGCAAGCTCCATTACCCGCAGATCCCATGTGGCAAATTCAAAATCCAAAATGGCACATATGATATCCTGAGAATCTGCCAATACATTGGATGCATTCAAATCCCCATGGACCAGTTGATGTGGCAAATCCTCCATACCTCGCAGCGTATTGAATAAGTCAGGCAATGCAACCTTCAGCTTCTGTAGGTCATCCGCACATGCCATCAGCGTGTCCGGGGGTGAGGTGCATAGTTGTAACAGTTTCTCCGGCGAACAGAGCGGGTAAGCCTCCTGAATCTGATAATAGGGCGGGTAAACTGGATCCAGGGATAGGGGAAGGCGCGCCATAACGGAAGATAACATGCCCGCCGCCCTGCCTAGTCCACTCAGCTGCTCTGGTGTATTCCACACGGGATTATGGCCCTCACGATAATGGAATAACGTCACAATTTTACTCCGGCCCGAGTAACGATCCTGCACAGCTAGAAATGTTGCATCCTTATCATCAGGAAGGCTAACAGGCTCAGGCACATCAAGCTCAAACTCTGAACGTGACAAGGCAGACAGCACCTCGTGTTCAAAAGCAATTTTCATTTGATCATTATGCGTTTCATACTGCCTCAGCACGTAACATTCTTGGCCCGTCTCTACCATGAAGGTAGAGTTGTTCATTCCTCCCTTTCCACGCTGGGCTTTCCAGTTGGACGTGACACCATATAAGGATAAAACAGTGGATATGAGCTGCTGTTCTGAATCATTTAGGGAACCTGAGTCGATGATGTGCACCAAAAATAACTCCTTTATCTCACATAATACAACCTCTATATGTCCTCATCTTAACGGAAGTATTTCTTTCGGTCTAGTCAGCTCCGAGATAATAGTCATTCTAAGCTTCACTGTCTGCTGATCAGGCAAATGGATAGTATCCTGTACGATTCAGCTGTTCTGCAATCACGCGGTAGCCTTTGGCATTTGGATGAACCCTGTCCCAAAATAACAGTTCACGTTCTCGCCCTTCAAACCGGTCATAAACCTGAGCACAGGCATAGTTCCCCGATCCTGCACCATTCAGAAAGGAATTATATTGCCGCACCCAATACGCAGCTTCCGCCGCTTGCGGATATGGGTTGTACAAACCAATCGTACGGACCATATATACACTGTTTCCTTTCAACTGTCGGATATGCCTCATAATCTGGGACACGTTACTGCGGGTATCCCCAAGCACCTGTGTCATCTTACTTGCGTTCGGGATGCCGCCACTTGCTTTGAATGTACGAATCAGATCGTTCCCACCAATCGACAACGTAATAATATCCGCCTCACGCAGTGATTGGCGTACTCTAGGATTGTTAGATATCATCTGCAGCATTTCCCCTGACGTAAGTCCATTCACGCCCAAATTATCCATGGATACAAACGTACGCACATTCATTTCTGCCATTCTCCGATATAAAGGAACAAAGCCGGTGCCCAGCAGCGCTCCTGTACCTACCGTTAATGAATCTCCTATAGCCACATATCGATATACCATCCCGCCGCCCCTCTCTGCTGTGTTATAAACTACTCCATACACAATTCCTATATATCGTATGAGAGGAACGGAGACAAGGCGCGGGATGGTGTCCGTAGGCATACACATTTATTTGTCCGTTTTACAAATGATTGCACTAAACCATACAGAAAGCCCCGCTGGGAATCCAGCGGGGCTTTCCAATATCATTACATTACATGCCTATATTACGATCCGAATCAACGGAATCTGACTGTTCTTTGTTCGGGAATGGCCACCAATTGGCACGACCAAACATTTTCACCATTACAGGAACGAAGAAAGGCAGGAACAACAGAGAATACAAGATCAATCCGCTGAGTACAACCGTCGCAATCTGCATCATCGAAAGAACTCCCGATGGATACATTGCTGCAAAGGTACCACTCAGAATGACGGCTGCAGACAGGATGACCGTACCCATGTTTTTCATGGCATACAGTATGGCATCCTGGACTCTCATACCTTTGTTCTCATTGAAACGATCCATCAGGAAGATGCTGTAATCCACTCCCAGTGCAATCAGCATGACAAAGCCGAAGAACGGTGTAACCCAACTGATACCCGAGAACCCAAGTATATTCACAAAGATCGCTTCAGTCAGGGCCATGGATGTGAAATAAGCCAGCAGCAACGAGACAATCAGATACAGCGGCATAATAACCGAACGGAGCAGCAGGACCAGAATGATAAACGTACCTGCAAGCATCAGCATAACTGTGCGTGTGTAGTCGTTGTTGGAAACTTCCTGCAGATCTGCGAACGTACTGGTTACCCCGCCAATTGCGATATCCGCTTTTTCAAGCGCACTTCCCTGTACAGCACGATGTACTGCAGCTTCGATATCCGGAACACGATCAATCGCTTCTGTTCCATATGGATTCTCGGCAAAAATAACGTCAATCGTCATGGTTTTCCGATCTTTGGACAGATACGTATCGAATACCTGTGTGAAGTCTTTACTATTCAGTGCTTCTTCAGGAACATACCAGCCGGCCAGATCGGAATCAGGAGAGTTTTGCAATTGTGTCAGGTAGTCCTGTGCTGAATCAAGTCCACCTGAAACCTGTTCGATTCCATCTACACTCTGATTAAGACCATCTGTCAATTGCGTCAGTTGACCACTCAGATCCGAGAAGCCTTGCTGAATTTTCTCCTGACCACCCTGAAGCTGACCAAGTCCGTTCTGAATGGAAGGAATTTCACTAATCACTTTACCTTGACCGTCAGCGGCCTGTTTGAGACCGGATTGCAACTGACTAATTCCCGTTACAATCTGACCCAGACCATCGGCAAGTGCCTTCTGTCCGGATGCTGCGGAGGCAAAGCCTTCGTTCGCCTGATTGATTCCAGCAGCGGCTTCGCCCAGCTTGGTTTGAATTTGACCCAAACCTTGAGCAAGCTGTGCCGTGCCGGTACCTGTTTCACCAAGTGTGCCTTTGACCCGCTGATAATCCGCGTCTTGCAGCAAATCAGGATAGCGCTCCTCAAGCGCTGTGAACGATTCATTCAAGCTGGTCAATGCTGTAGATACACCTTTGAGCTGTTGTTGCAGTTCACCTACACCATCACCCAGCGCAGCGACACCTGCTCCTGCCTGACGATAGGCTTGAAGCAGCTGATTGTTGGCTTGTGCAAGTTGATCTGCACTCGTTTTGGCTTTCTGCAGACCTGCTTTTAGATCACCGGCGCCCGAGGAGCCGTCACGAATTCCTTTTTCAATCTGCTGAAGTCCTTCCGACAACTGTGTAATACCAGACTGCAGTTGGGAAGTACCTTTGGTCAATTCTCCTGCCCCATCCGCAGCTTCTTTAAGTTGTGGTTCATTTTTGCTTAACTGACTGCTGGCTTCGCTCAGACCATCACGGATCTTATCCAGACCCGTTTTACCTTCGCCCAAACCATCAGACAATGTCCCTACTTGTTGTGTCACTTCAAAATCTTTGATCTCATCACCGGTTGGACGTGTCATACTGCGGACACCAGCGATCCCTGGCACCTTCTCCACTTCCCGGCTGATCTTTTCGGCGAGCGCCATATACTTGGCATTATCCATGGCTTCATCATTCTGGATAACGACCTGACCTGGCAGGGATTCACCCGGACCGAAGCTGTCCGAAATGATATTGAATGCTTTGACCGAATCATATTTCTCACCAATCTCATCGAGACTGTTAAACGACAGTTTGCCGTCGTAAGTTGCCAGTAATGGCACACATACCGCTGCAACGATGAGCAGCGCTGCCCATGGACGTTTTAGGGAGAAACGACCGGCTGCTCCGTAAATCTTGCTCTCGGCATGCTCCAGTGAACCCTTGGAAGGCCAGAATAGCCTTTTACCCAGCACTGCCATGAAGAATGGAACAATCGTGACTAATGCCAGCATCATCACAGCAATACCGACAGCAACCGCTACCGCGGAACGATACAACATAAACTGTGCAAAACCAATGGCAATGAATCCAACCAGCACGGCGAGTGCTGAGAAGAATACCGTTTTACCTGCGGTGCGGTACGTAGCAATGATGGCATCCCACGTATTTTCATGATGAGCCAATTCTTCCTTGAACCGGCTAATCAACAGGATGCAATAATCCGTACCGATCCCGAACATGACTGCCACCATAAAGATCTGCGTAAATGTCGAAATAGGAAAGTCTAGACCGTCCACAAGGAACGCGACAATCTGTTGTGAAACAATGTAGCTGATCCCCACCGTAAGCAGTGGAACAAATGGAGCAACAAAAGAGCGGAATACAAGAAACAGGATGAGCAAAATAAATACTACCGTAATGTACTCCGATTTTTTGAGTCCTTCTTGGGAACTTTCCACCGTATCCTCATCAATCAAACCTTTACCGGTTATGTAATGCTCCACATTGACCGATGACAAAGCTTCATTAAGGTCTTCGCGCATTTCCTTGACTGTACGGTCTCCCTGATCAATGGAAAGCGACGTTAAGATCGTCTTGCCATCCGCAGAGATCATTTTGTCAGATAATTCAGGCTGAGAGAATGGTTCCAGTATGGACAGAATGCCCAGTTTCTCTTTTTCGGCCTCCAGTTTCTTAACAGCCTGTTCTGCCTCTGCTTTACCCTCGGCACCCAAACCATCCGGGTTATAAAATACAAGAGCCAACTGGCTGCCCTGCTGCTCACCCTTTTGTGCTGCGGCTTCATCCAGAATCGCCGCTGCCTGGGTGGAAGAGTGCCCTTCAGGAACCGAAAATTGTCCTTTTTCCCGAATCAATTCGCTCATGTTAGGAGCGGTGAACATTAATACGGCAGCCACAACAACCCATAGACCCATCAACCACCATCGTGCTTTCAAAATCGTTCTCATTCGTTCTCCTGTCCTCCTTCATGCGTTAGCAGAGCTGCTAGCTTCTCAAAAGATTCAATGAAATTCTGAACCTCTTCCGGTTTGAAATGGACCAAATACGGCTCCAGAAGCTGCTGTATTTCCTGTTCCGTTTCCTTGTATACTTCCCGTCCATTGTCCGTCAGGGTCAAATAAACAACTCTGCGGTCGCGCTCATCCCCGGCTCGATGGACCAGATCCCGATCCACCAGCTTGTTGACCAGCGCAGTGATACTGCTCTTGCCCACACACAAAAGCTCTGCCAGATCAGAGGGCGTACATAACGGTTTCTCCTCAATCAAACGAAGTGCACAGAACTGATCAGTGGTAATCGTTTGGCCCAGGCGTTCGCGTATCTGGGTATCAAAACGTTTGGTTACCAGGAAAGAAGCATCCAAATAGCGGTTAACCAAACTTCTAGCATCCGGTGTCTTCATTTTTTCATTCTCCTTTCTCCAGAAATATAGTTCACTTATAGAACTATTCTTCAATGAAACTATTCTATAATGAAACTATATTGTAAAGCAATACGTTTCTCCTATTTTTTTTATACAAACGACAAAAAAACAGGACGTCCGACTCAGCTGACTCGCCAAATCCAACATCCTGTTATGATTATGCTCTCTATACGTTACTCAGTAGTAGACAGCTACTAGTCTTCGTCTTGCTCCTCGTCCTTCTCCAATACACAGCGGAAGCGCTCCACACCCGGATACAGCTCACCCAGGCTGTACACTACGAATCCCGTATTTCGATAAAATTCCACGGCTTCCACATCGGTCTCTGCGATCAGTCTATCCGGGTTATATTGGGCCAGCACTTGTGAAATCATGCCACGACCATAATTTTTAAAACGATTCTCAGGCAGGACTGCAATATGATGAATGGTGATCTCACTCGTTCCTGTAGATTCATATCCAATCAGACCGATAAGCTGGCCTTCGTCTTCATAACCGTCCAAATGCAGCTCTTCCTTATTAACATACTGTTGTAACGCACGATTCAGGTGATCCGGGTCGGGAAAGACCGAGTAGGACAACAGCTCCTGTACTTCCGGCTCCTGTATGCGTGATTTCAATTGAATTAACACCCTGATTCCTCCTATAACTTGCTTGATTCCGTTATCGTATTGTAGTCGTTAGCCTTTAAAAATTCAAGTCGTATGCCGTTTCAGCTCCGATTGGAGTTCAGACGTGATTCTTTCAGACACCTGAATTCCTGCCAAATGATATGCATCCAGCAGCGCACCTCCGACTGCCGGCACATGGCTGGTAATGTAATGAATCTGTTGTCCTCCCGGTTTATAGGCTGCATCCAGCCCTTTTCGAACGGCCTCCACCATATAAGGTGTACTCAGACAACTTCCTGTAAGTGTCATGGGCACCTGCTGATCTTTAAAACACGATGCAAGCATAAGAATACCCACAACGGCCGTATCCGCTGCTGAATCACATACTCTGACCGCAAGGGGAATATTTTCGACTGCTGCTTCGGTAACCAAAGGAGCCATTTGACCAAATATCCGATTAATAGCCTGTCTGCTATCAGCAAAACCAGATGCGCCCAGTGCAGCAAGCTCGGGAATCGAATTTACTTTCCAATAGGCTAATATCCGCTCAATCCAGGGTTGGTCCTGCGGACCATATCGTCCCGCAAGGATGGAATGCACCGCGTCGTAAGCCAAAAAGCGAGCTGCTGTTGGCGCATAGTGGCCGAACTGGTCATTGCGAATCCAGGTCCCTTGTTCCGTTTTGCCCAGAATAAGAGAACCTGTACCTCCAATAGCTACAATGCCCGGTTCACCGCCAAAGGCTGCCGTATGTGCAATATGCGTGTCATTTACTGCACTGATTCTGCCTAATATACCGGTTTGGGCGAGTAGCGCTTCAGCCCAGACCGTATCTTCAGGCCGATCCAGGCCTGCCATCCCCGCCTGAATGGAAGCAATTTGATCCACTTCTAACCCAGCTCCGCGAATGGCTTCAGCAATACCCTCCAATACATGCTGCTCTGCGTTCGCATCATGATAGCGGTTGCAACCACCTTTTTGTACATAAGACAAAACCTTTCCGTTCTCATCGGCCACTGCCACACGTGTATGGCTTCCCCCGCCATCCATCCCAATCACATATGTACTCATTCTGATCCCCCATGTTCTGGTGTGATGATGTCCCCTATCCCATGATGCTTCTCGTGATGTTCCTATTAAGTTACCTAGTAATACGAACTGCCGGGACCTTACTACTCAATCCCGGCAGGCTACTACTGCTTCTGTGCAGCGAAACGAAGCAGTTCACAACGGAACTGTGTCGGTTCATCATATTTTTCCTCTTCGATCGTCTGTGTAACATGTTCCTGAAGCAGAATATTCCAATCCATATAAGCCTCCTCCAGTAATGCGATAGCCTCCGCTGTGGACAGGTTCAATTCAATCAACGGCTCAATCTCCCGTCCTGTGTTGATTTCCTTTTCCTCTACACTTGTACTCATCGTGATACAATGAATGCCGCCTGTACGTGTTCCCGCTTGCAAACGTTCAATAGCTTCCACTAAGGCTTGTTTATTTGAAACATGTTCCAGACAGGAGCAAGCCGCAATATAATCAAAATGATCCGGCTCGATAGCGTAATGTTCAACATCTGCTTTCTCTGCTTGCACGATATGATCTACCTGATATTCTTTCGCATATTTACGAAGTCCATCTACAGCCTCATCCAGCAAATCCACGCCGATAACTTCACTGTTTGTTTGCCCGAGACGCTGTGCAATGGGTATTGTATGTCTGCCTACACCGCATCCCAAATCGAGAACTCGCAGCTTTGTCTTATGGGTAAGCAAGCGCTCAAGCATATCCATAACCATAGGCATTGGCCTCGCCATCCAGGTACCGGACTCGAATAATTCATTATTCTGATAAAAGTTGGAATGGTACCCTGCCTCTGCTTTCCGTGCAGCCTCAAATTGTTCATTTGCCATAAAAGCACCTCCATAGCTTAGAAATTAAACGTCAATGTCCCCGAACCTGCAAACAAAATAATGGTGAAAATGACCATCACTACAAATGCCCCGGTTACGAGCAATTTACCTGTGTCCTGCTTATACGTATTATCATTAAATAACATCACGCCACCAATGGTCATGGCTACCGGAGGAAGAAACAATGTCAACAGAACAAGCAACACAATTGAATAGCGATCCAATATTAATTCATCATTTTCAATCATATAGGGTTGTTCAGGCTGAACCGTTTTGGTATTAACCAGATTGCCGCAGGATTTGCATTTGAACTCATCCTCTGCCATGTTTTTATGACAATATGAACAAACTCTAGGTGTATATGGCATCTCGCACCTCCCCTTAAGTACATCTTCTACTTAATACCCTTGATGCTTAATTGGAATCAGATGAATGCTGATCCTACAGAAGAATGCGATAGGTTCTTTTTCAAAAAGGATTCAAGCATCTCCTCGTATCGGGTACGATCCACTTGAAACGCAGTTCCATGACCCGCACGGGGAATAGTCAACAGTTCTTTGTCTGTTGGACACGCTTCATATAGTCTGTAAACCATTTCCGTCGGTACAAACGTATCTGCCTCACCGTGAATAAAAAGTACCGGAACTTGAACTTTGGCGAGTTGATTTAGTGCCGATGCCTCCCCAAAGAAGTAGCCTGCCTTCCATTTGGAAATGAAACTTGTAACGGGAATAAACGGAAATGCGGGCAACTTGTATAATTGCTTGAGCTGGAAGGTCAGCTCCTCCTTCACGGAAGTATAAGCACAATCCGATACGATGGCCTTCACCTGATCAGGCAGTGCTTCACCGCCTGTCATCAATACTGTAGCGCCTCCCATCGAAACTCCATGCAAAATGATCTCCGTCCCCGAACCGACCTTGCCCAGAACCCAGTGTGCCCATTGAACATAATCTTTACGGTCCAGCCAGCCAAATCCTATGATATTGCCTTCACTTTGGCCATGTCCCCGATCATCCGGCATCAGCACGTTATAGCCTCGTTTTTCAGCATAAAAACGCGCAAAACCTGCCATCTCCCTGCCTTTTCCCGAATAACCGTGTGCCAAAATAACCGTCGGTTGCTGCGACCCACTTTGGGAAGGAAGCCATGTTCCATGCAGCTTTAATCCATCATGTGATTCAACATATATGTCTTCGGTTGGCTGCGTATCAAGCCACGTCAAGTCAGACGAACTGCTGATTATTTCGTTATCCGGTTCAGGCATAAGGTTCGGATTATCGACCAAAAATGATTTTGGAGCACGCCGAATAGCGGTTTTGAAGAAGTAAAGTCCTCCTATCCATAACAAAATAAGTACGATAAGCATCAACAACGCAAATCCGTAAATGAACATAAACAAGTTCCTCACTTTCAGTAAATCTTCCACGTAAAATATATGTATGTCATCCCCATGTATGAATACAAAGCAGGGCAGCAATCTTAATTGAAATGTCAGATTGCATACCCTGATATGCTGTATTCCTATTTGTTACAAGATCCCCAGTCCATCTGGTTCTTTTCAGTAATCACCCGTTTCATTAGCTGTTACTCACCCTCTCCAACGCGGAGCAAGCTTCCTTGTACGCGGGTAACAAGGTATTCAGTAAAGGTTCCGCCTTCCTGGATTGGCCCGCCTTGGCAAACTGTTCGATTTTGGCGAACAGCGTGGATAAATAGTTAATACCGAGGCTGAGACTGCCAGATTTCAGATCATGAGCAATCTCCACAGCAGCGACATGATTCCCAGATACGATATGTCTCCGCAACACTTCAATTTTCCCTGGTGTTTCTTCCCGGTACATATTCAGTAACATGCCAAGCAGGTTTTGGTCCCCCTCACTGCTTAAATCTACGATTTCACTCACAATGCTCATATTCAGTATTTCTCTGGAAAGGGATGATTGCTGCCACTTCTGAACGACGTTGTTCAGTTCTTCCAGTGTGAAGGGTTTACCAATAAAGTCATTCATTCCAGCTTCAATACATTTATCCTTTTCTCCTTCCATTACATTTCCTGTCATGGCGATTACCGGAGTAGGATGACGCATTTCGTCCTCTTCCATGGTTCTGATTTTACGTGTCGCCTCAAGCCCGTCCATTATAGGCATCATGTTATCCATGAGGATCAGGCTATATGCTTTACTGAGAAAAGCGGAGACAGCCTCTTCCCCATTTGGGACAGTGTCCACCTGGGTAATACCGAGTTTTTTGAGCTGCATCATCACAACTTGTCGATTAATAACATTGTCATCAGCCAGCA
Organism: Paenibacillus sp. BIC5C1; assembly: GCF_032399705.1. Taxonomy (NCBI): domain Bacteria; kingdom Bacillati; phylum Bacillota; class Bacilli; order Caryophanales; family Paenibacillaceae; genus Paenibacillus; species Paenibacillus sp. BIC5C1. Next base: position 2,356,479 of record NZ_CP135922.1, on the reverse strand, counting down.
GAATCGATACAGTATCCGTGGTGTCATTCTGATCTTGATTTTTCTGAGAGGAGATCTGGTCAGCCTCAGAAGAAGATCTTTCATGATTTGCCTTTCCAAGTGGAAGCTCGAACCAGAATGTGGAGCCTTGTCCTTCCTGACTCTGTACGCCAATTTGACCATTCATCAAGGTAACCAGAGAATGGCAAATCGACAAGCCGAGACCCGTGCCTTCGTACTCACTAGATCGTCCTCGCTCCGTTTGTGTATAAGGTTGAAATAGTGTCTTCTGATCCTCATCGGCAATCCCGATCCCCGTATCCTCAACCTCAAATCTTATATATTGTGAAGCCTCACAGTCTTTGGCCAGAGTAACCCGAATCTGAACAGATCCTTGGGCAGTAAACTTATTGGCATTCTGGATCAGATTAATCAAAACCTGAGTAATTCGTGTGACATCCCCTTTAAGTACAGTAGATATCCGCGAATCATAATCTAATGACAGTTGATTTCCGTTGTGCTGTACCTTTGGCTCAAGCAAACGAAAAATGGTCTCGAATATTGATTTCAGCTCCAATTCGGCGATCTCAAGTCGCATCTGTCCTGCCTCCAATTTGGATAGATCCAAAAGATCTTCAATCAGGTTAAGAAGCAGTTTGGCAGCCTCCTGAATGACAGCTACTGAGTTTTGCTGCTCATCCGTCAGAGCAGAAAGTTGCAGTAGCTCCGCCATACCCAAAATACCGTTTAATGGTGTACGAAAATCGTGACTGATCACGGCGATGAACGAACTTTTGGATTCACCTGCAGCTACGGCTTCGTTTCTTGCCGCTTCGAGGCTGGCATTATTTTTGGCAAGCTGTCGCTGCAAGGTAACCAGTTCATTATTCATCTCTGAAAATTCATTCAAAATCCGCTCTTCCTGCTCCTTGCTACGAATGATCTGATCGGATAATTGCTCAATCGTTCTGCGCAACGATTCTATCTCTCCGTATTCTTTAGACATCAATTCACCCCTCCTTTAATCGCGAATCATGCCCATATTGGGTACGGATGATGGCTGTATCAACAGATGCTCTGCAACTTCAACGGCTTCCTCCGCTCCTGGCGCATAACCGTCTGCCCCAATCGTTCTCCATAATTCTCGATCAATATTGAAAGGGTAACCCCCTACCATAATTTTCACGTGTGCTGTTGTGGGATGCAGACGAACTAATTGAATAAGCTCTTTTGCGAGATGAAGATGATACGTCATTGTAACCGAGAGCGCAATCACATCCCCCTGATGCCGCTCAATCGCTTCAATGATGCTTCCATTAGGAACATTGGCTCCCAGATAGTAAGTATCCCATCCTTCCATCTCGAACACATCCGTGAGCAGGCGTAGCCCAATTTCGTGCTGCTCGCTGCCTACACATGCTGCCACCAACTTTTTCTCTTGAACGTTATGAATCATCCAGCGGGAATACAACCGGGATATGATCGCCTGAGTAGCTGCAGTGCAGAAATGCTCCTGTCCAACACTGATATAATTACGCTGCCACAATCGTCCAATCTCGTACTGAACAGGCTGAAAAATAAATCGATACATATCACGAATGGTGGCTCCGCCTTCCAGTTGTGCTTCAATAATACGTGCAGCCTCTTTCCGGTCACTGTCCAGCAACGCGCAAAGATAAGATTTAGCAGCTATTCCATAAGGCATCGAGTCATTAATATAGCCCGACAATGTCTCAGCTTGTTCCATTCTGAAGATTCCCTTGTTCAAATATTCAATCACAAGTGCTTTGGATGGATTGTAAAATTCTTCTTCCAAAGTTTGTTTGATCAAATTCAGATTGATTGCCAGATCTTCGGTCGACACGTTATAACCCGCCAAAAGAACCTTGAGCCAGGAAATATAGTGGGTAAACAGGCTTGGACTCTTCACAAGCACGCTCTCGGCCAGGTAGTTCAAACTATATAAAGAATCCTGTTTGGTACGCATTCGTCCATTTTCGCCAAAACGCTGTATCAAGTCCGGCTGTAAAACATACTGCTTCTCTGTTATTTTGTCTGCCAAGGCATCTGCCCTTTTCAATAGATGCTCTCCAGCTTCTTGATGAGTCATATTATATCATCCCTCCTTCCATCACCCTTTTCTCAATTTGTACATCCCTTGTGCCCAAGAAGGATGATTGATGTCGGCTAACTGTTTTTGGGATATTATTTAGGTAAACATTATCTCTTTCGTATTCCTGAATCCTGAATCGAATTAACATTCAGTTCATTTATTACTCACAACAATTTTCCTATATTATGAATAGTCCTGCAAGTGATTTAGCAAGGATAATTCCTTTTTTTGACAAAAAAACTGACCTGCGTTATTAACGCAAGTCAGTTTTCCCCTCTGCAGCGAGTCCAAGTTTTTTTAACAAACGAATAGCATCTGCCTTTTCCGAAGGTTCCAGTCCATCCACCGCATCAATGATCACCTGGTGGTGCTGAGGAAAGATTTGGGTGAACAGATGTCTTCCTTCCTCCGTCAATTCAGCGTATATGACACGCCGATCTTCCTTGGATGCTCGACGAATCAGCAAGTTTTTGTTCTGAAGCTTGTCCACAACATACGTGATATTGCCGCTGGACATTAACACTTTTTCACCGATCTTTTGCAATGCCTGCGGCCCTTTATGGTATAACAAATCAAGCACGCCAAATTCTGTTGTATTCAGTCCATGACTCTGGATATCCCGGTTGGACCTGGATGTAACGGAATTATATGCGCGAGCGAGAACCACAAATAATTGTAGAGACAGTTCCCGATTGTCCTCGTTGTTCGGCATTTCTTAATCCTCCATCAGTTGTTTACATTTCGACCTGCGCCTGAAGATCGTATCTGCTCCCACTCTTCGCGCAGCATTCCCATACGAATCGAATCATAATGCTTGCCATCCACGATGCGGCATTTGCGCATACGTCCTTCCAACTGCAGCCCCGCCTTCGAAGCTGAACGCATCATCCGTTCATTGCCTGACCAGGTTGTCAACCCAACCCGGGCCAGGAGCAATTGTTCGAATAAGTAGCTGGACCACATCTGAAGTACTCGCGTGCCAATCCCTTGCCCCCACTGGGCTGAACGATATAGCACTATTCCCATTTCCAGCCACATGGATGGACGATGTTCCCAATAGTAGCTGATTGTACCGACGATTCGGCCATTCAGCTCAATAATTCGAATGGAGTCCGGATCAGCAATGCTCTGAGTTGCTTCAAGTCTTCTTAACATGCTCCGTTCGAAGTCTTCGAAGCTCTCATGTTCAAGGGCATAATATGGCGCATCCCATTGCTTCCATTCCGGTACGTCTTCACTGTAGATCAATTCATAGAGTTCAGTCAGATCCTCTTTCTCCACACATCGGAGAACAATTTCACCATCCACTAACGGATTTTTCCCCATCTATGCAATGACCTCACTTTCCGTTCATGAACGATGACGCTCATCGATGCTGCCATCATCCTTCGCAAGAATGACGGTGTCCGCCATTTTAATAAACAGTCCATTATCGACAACACCTGGGAGCATATTTAACTGAACGTTAAGCTCTGCAGCATGTTCTATGGCTTCCATGCGGCAATCTGCAATGAGGTTTCCATTATCCGTAAGATAACGTTGATCCCCATCCATGCGCCATTCTGGGTGACACCCGAGTTTCTCCAGCGCCTGGAAGGTCCATTCTGAAGCAAACGGTACCACTTCAACTGGCAACGGGAATTTCCCCAGCTTTTGTACGTCTTTGCTGCCATCGGCCACAATAATCAGTTTGTCGCTGTTCGCGGCTACAATTTTCTCACGCAAGAGTGCACCGCCGCCACCTTTGATCAGGTTAAACTCAGGATCAACCTCATCTGCACCATCAATAGTAAGATCCAGACGTCCAATTTGATCAAATGGAATGATCGGAATTCCCCACTCTTTGGCAAGCTTGTCCGATGCTTCCGAAGTTGCTACAGCCTGAATATTCAACCCTTCACGTACTCGCTCACCAATTCGACAAATAGCGTAATACGCCGTTGACCCTGTACCCAATCCAACCTTCATTCCATCTTGAACATATTCTGCCGCGCGCTCAGCTGCTATCTGTTTAAGATTCATCTATAAACCCCCGCCTGCTCATGATTTGAGAAATGCATACTGTAGTTATTATAGATAAAACCGCTTCCGATGTATATCTGTGCATGACGTGTTCAACTGGAAACCTTGGCCTGTTTCTCTGCTTCACATGTGTCATTGATGCTGCTTATGTACATTCTTGGTTAGCTTCTCCTCCCTGATATTTGATTTGTGTGGCAGAAGAAAGTCCGTTTTCTGTCGTTTTCACTATTTTTTCAATGTTTTAGGATGTTTTTTAACCCACCATGTTATAGAATACAGAATGAAACTAAAAAATGGGAATTATTTTAAATAAACAGTTCTAAATACCTAAATTCTACTTTCATATGTCCATAAATACGTAAAATATTAAAAAAGTTTTAACAAAACTATTCAATTTGACGACATTTTATACGACATATTAAGTATAGATGTGTTTTAATAATTAGACACCCATGGGTATCTAGGTAAAAATATCTCTACATAGCGACCAGAAACCCAAGACCATGGTCGCATATCACGCCTTTGGAGGGGATACGGAAATGACTTAATTTGCATCATGAAGACACAAACATATTATCAATTCAAAGAAGATCAGGAGTGGACTTTAGTGAAATCATTAAGTTGGAAAAGCATGTCTTTTTTCTCCAAAAATCTGTTGCTTTCATTTACTAACATCATTATTATCGGCGTGGCACTTATTGCCAGCAGTTATTACTTTCAAAAGACGATCCTCGTAGACCAGCTACATGGTCAAGTGGAACAAATCACCAAAAAATGGGCAGAGGGCATTGATTCCACCGAAGTGCAGGCTGCTATTGCAGAAGCCAATTATGATGGAAAAGCCCAAACCAAATTGCGTGCCTATTTCGATGAAATGCAGCAATATTATCCCAACATTGCACAAGCTTATATCTTTGGCGTAGAACTGGGTGGGGATAACAAGCGGTTAACTTCCCTTGTTGCCATGCCAACCAATCTAAAGGAAGCCTTCCAGAGTGAAAATGTGAATATCGGCGACATGTATGAACAACCTGTCGTTGTAGCAAATGCACTGAAAGAAATGGTGAATACGGATCGCCCAACGTTCACCACATTTTATTCCGACGATTTCGGAACCTGGACAACCATTGCTTATCCGATCAAGGATAGTAACGGCAAGATTTACTCTTACTTTGCAGTCGATGCAGACGCATCAGCAGTACCTGCCGGACTGAATAAATTGCTTAAGAACGGAATAATCATCCTGGTAGCGTTCCTGCTGTTGTTCCTGATTATCCAATATCTTGTTGTCAAAAACACGCTCTCCCCTATTCGTCACCTGATCAAAGGGATTGATGACGTAAGCCGGGGTAATTTGAATGTCAAAATTCCGACAGGCAAAGACGATCTGGGCATTGTGAACGAAAAGTTCAATACCATGGTTCGCAAAATCAATGATACCATCGTCAAAGTGCAAATCACTTCGCAAGAAGTTAACGAGTCTGCCAAGGAGCTGTATGAAGTCTCCGAGAGAAACAGCGAGAATGCTGATTCTATTAATAGTAATGTTACTCAGATTACATCCAACATTCGTGCGCAGGAACAGGCAACCCGCGATAGTGCTCGTGCAATGTCCGAGATGGCTATCGTCATTCAGACTATTGCCAGCAGCTCAGCGAGCGTAGCTGACGAGGCCTATGAGATGGAACGTAGATCGCAACAAGGAAACAGTGTGGTTCGTCAAGTATCCGAACAGATGAATTTGATTACGGAATCTGTTAAAAACACCGCATCGGCCATTCAGGTTCTGGAGAGCCGCTCTCAGGAAATTGGCGATATTCTGAATATTATCTCTGGCATTTCCAGCCAAACGAACTTGCTTGCGCTGAACGCATCCATTGAAGCAGCACGTGTTGGTGAAGAAGGTCGAGGATTCGCGGTTGTAGCAGGTGAAGTACGTAAGCTTGCTGAGCAGTCTGAACAATCCACGAGCCAGGTTGCCGTACTGATTCAGGAGATTCAGGCTGAAATTAGACAAGCCGTTCGTGCGATGGAACAAGGAACGTCTGAAGTGGATACCGGGCTGAGCGTAGCTGATCAAACCGGTCAATTGTTCGAAGAGATTTTGGAAGCAGCCAAGAAAGTATCGAATCAGATTCAGGAAGTATCCAGTGCTACAGAAGAAATTTCTGCAGGTACAGAAGAAATGACCGCTACTGCGGATGATTTGTCTGCGAGTGTGAGTAAGACAGCTGACAATAGTGAGCGGATCTCTTCATCCGTTGATGAACAAAAAGCGTCACTGATTACACTTGTTGATTCCTCTACCCGTTTGAACAGCATGTCTGAGGAACTGCAAGAACTGATCTCGCATTTTAATGTAAGCAAACAATAATTCAACCCACAACTTGAACGGTTTGAACCAAGGAGGAACAACTGAAGTGGTCGAAAATCAATCATCATCTCCCCAAACAGTGGAATCTAGCCTGCCGGTTCTTCAGATTCCACTGGATTTTGGGCGCCGTCAACAATCATTCACTTTTGAGTCTGCTCATCTTTCACTGGAATCGTCCCTGGGTCGGGAACTGAAACAAAAATTCGGGTCAGAGGGTGTATATCCAGCATTATTGTCTGCCTATGCAGCCCTGTTGTTCCGTTTATCAGCTGAACAGGAACTTGCCATCGGCACGCTGGCTCCCGATCAGCCAGCTTCCCATGTGTTATTGCAGATTCAAGGCAAGTTAACCTTTAAGGAACTGATTCATCAAATTTCAGATCAACTCCAGCTTCATTACTCGCTCCAAACGGGAGGTAATCCCGAAACGCTGTTCATGTATAACAGTGTACAGCTACCTAAAGCTCCTCAATTATTAAATTGGAATATTCGTGATGATCAAGATATGCTCACACTAGATCTGTTCTATGACAGATCACTTCTTAATGAATCTACGGTCACGAGATATGCAGAGTATTATCAGACTCTTCTTCTGGCTATGTTGCGTGACCTAGACAAGGCCATCGGCACAGTGGACATTTTATCCGCTTCAGACCGATTGCTATACCGAGAAATGAATGATACTGCCGTTCTCGAACCAGAACATCAGACAATTCATGGCTGGTTTGAAGCAACAGCAGCAGAATATCCTGAATCTCCAGCAATTACTTCACCAACTGGCCGGTACACGTATAGAGAATTGAACGAACGCGCCAATCAGGTTGCCCGTGTGCTGTTATCCAACGGATTGCAAAAAGGAGAATTCGTCAGCATCTTTATGGAGCGGAGTCTGGAAACGATTATTTCTTTGCTTGGTATTCTCAAAGCAGGTGGAGTATACGTTCCGGTCGATCCTGAGCATCCACAAGAACGCAACAGTTATATTGTCGAAGATACAGCCTCATCCTTTGTCCTAACCAAAGAGTCCTCTTTACCTGAAGCTTCACGTTTATTCTCAGGAATTACTACCGTTCGCCAAATTCTGGCCGTGGATGGACGCCTTGCCGGATTTGCAGCAAGCAACCCCAATCTGGACATTCAACCAGACGACCTGGCGTATATCATCTATACCTCGGGATCTACCGGCAAGCCCAAAGGTGCGCTTATCGCCCATCGGGGTGTTGCCAATCTTGGTAGTGTGGTGCAACGGGATTGCGATATTCAGCCAGGTGACGTATTAACCCAGTTTGCTACATACAGCTTCGATGCATCAGTATGGGATACGATTGGCGCTTTGTTCTACGGAGCAGAACTGTACCTGTTGTCGGCGGAAGAACGTGTATCCGTTGAAGAATTTGCAAGTGCCATTGAGCGCACAGGCACAACGATCATTACGATACTGCCAACCATCTTTTTCAACCAGCTTGCTTCCTTCCTGTCTGATGAAGGCTTCCACAAGCTGGCCAAAGTCAAAATCATTACTGTGGCTGGAGAAGCTTTGTATGGTGAGCAGGTTCGCGCTTTCCAGCGCAAATTCGGCAACCAAATTGATATCGTCAATGTATACGGACCTACGGAGTGTACAGTAGCAACAGCGACTCACCGAATTAGCGAGCAAGTTCCGGAAAGTGTTGTTAACATTCCAATCGGCAGACCCATTCATAACTATAAAGTGTATATCGTCAATGAGGAACAGCAGTTATGCCCGGTAGGCGTTCCTGGCGAGGTATATATAGCAACACCAGCTCTGGCCAAAGGTTATCTGAACCAGCCCGAGCGTACAGAACAGGCATTCGTTGATAATCCATTTGCAATCGATGAGAAAATCTATAAGTCTGGCGATATTGCCAAAATGCTCGATAGCGGACTGCTGGAATATGTGGGACGCAGCGACTCTCAGTTGAAAATCCGGGGTCACCGGATTGAGATTGGAGAGATTGAGGATCATTTTGCCCGTCTGGATCAGGTTCAGGATGTGGCCGTGATTCCCAAGAAGGAATCTGATGGTCAAAACATGCTCGTAGGATACTTTACTTCCAAAGATGGTAGTACACTTTCCGTTGCGGACATTAAAGCGGAGCTAACGGTTAAGCTTCCTTCCTATTTTGTACCCAAATGGATCTGTCAGCTTGATGAAATGCCGATTGCACCGACAGGCAAAATCAATCGCAAAGCGATGGTAGCTCTTCCTCACGTAGAACGTCATGAAGATCGACCTGATCGGGTACTGGCAGAGACGGAAACCGAAGCAATTATTCTGGAAGCATGGAAAGAAATTCTTCAGCACGATGACTTTGGTGTGGAGGATAGCTTCTTCGCCATTGGCGGTGACTCACTTCGGGTCATCCATGTTCTGGTCATTCTTAAGCCGCATTATCCGCAGCTGAAAATTGCCGACTTTTTTGCCGAGAAGACGATTCGTGCTTTGGCGAAACGCGTGGAGATCCTGGCTCAAGCTACAGAAGAAACTGCCCATTCCTCAGGGAATAACGGCGTAATTACTCAATTGTCAGAACATCCTGTAGAGCTTAGATCCCAGATTGGATATCCTGAAATTCTGAATCCCGAGCACGTGCTGCTGACCGGGGCTACCGGATATCTTGGATCTCATGTGCTGCAACAATTGATTCTAACTTCGAATACACGTATCTATACTCTTGTTCGCCGTCCCGCAGACGGAAGCTCTGCGATGGAACGACTTAGCAGCGTCATGAAAGGTTACTTTGGACCGGAACTTCTACCTCTCCTCGCATCCCGCGTCGAGATTATCGAAGGCGATCTGGAGCAACCGAATCTTGGTCTTTCAGTTGAGCAGACAACTTACGTGCAAGAAAGAATCGACCGTGTAATACACTGTGCTGCAGATGTACGACATTTCGGGGATGCAGCCCAATTCGCCAAAACCAATGTCGATGGAACCACCGCATTGCTTAAACTCATTCGCAGTAAACCAGGTGCCTCCTTCCACCATGTATCCACGATGGGTATACCGGAAGATCTTGCACTAAGTGGACAATGGGAGTCATCCTTGCAATATGATCGCTTCCCTGCAGACCTACACGTGGACAACTTGTACTCGGACAGCAAACTTGAAGCTGAGAAAGTGCTTATGTTTGCTGCTGAAGAAGGTGTACCTGTGAGCATCTATCGTGCAGGTAACCTGACATGTCATTCCGAGACGGGACGTTTCCAGTCTAATATCGATAGCAATGCCTTTTATCGTATGATCAAAGCAATGTTATTGCTTGGCAAAGCACCAGCAGCCGACTGGATGGTTGATTTTACACCTATTGATTATGCAAGTCAGGCAATTGTACATCTGGCATTACGCCAGGACACAGCAGGACGTGTATTCCACATCTGTAATCCGGAGCCTATCAGCTACGATGATCTGATTCGTATTGTGAATCGGGCCGGTTATGAAGTGGAGACTCTGCCTTTTGCAGAGTATACCAACTGGTTGTTCGATGGCAGTGTCAGCAAGGACCCTGAGGCGCTTCAACTGGCTATCGCCCAGCTTGAAGGAGACGGTGCCAAGGATTCTGCATACGTATATGCCTCTCCTGTAACAACTGCTTATGTGGAATCAGCCGGAATTATATGTCCCAAAACAGATGATCGTTTCATCTCAAAAATGATGGAACATGCCATCGAGATTGGTTATTTCCCTAAGGCCGTCCGACCGCAGTTTGGTACTTCTCCAACGATGGAATAAATTCAATAAAGTAAATGCATATATTGCATCCATTAATGAAAATAAAGAAGCCACCTCAACGTCAGTGATGACGGATAAGGTGGCTTCTTTATTTTGTACAGAGTTCTCAAATCAAGCGGATCAACGCAATGACAGCCAAATGTGCAGGATAGAAATAACGCCAAATCCAACGCGGACCTTTCAGACGGAACCCTGCGTTATAATACTGGGCAATGGCAATTCCTAGGGTAGCTATAACGCTATACATCTGAATAGAGCTACTGTGAAGATAAATATACAGCACATTTAAGAGCAGATGAGCCATTACCAGTACTGGGCCCTGGAAGTATCGGAATAGCAATACAAGCAGTAAGCCATACATACCATAATCCATATGGGTCATCTCCATGACCAAACCAGCCACGACCACAATCGGAATTCCCAACAAACGGACCGGAAGTTTATCGAGCACAAGCAATACAAGCAGGGCAGACCATAATGTCCATACCACATTTAGTGAAAAATGATTAAAAGCCGCCATAAAAGGGAATTGAGAGATCACTGCTATCCAGAATAATCGCCATATGTATTTTTGTACGTTGCGAGTATGTTTATAACCGATATACACGGCAAAAGCATAGATTGGAAAAGCAATGCGACCAATCATTCGCAGCTCCCCTACATGTGGAAAAAAGACGGCTCCGATATGATCGATCAACATCGTGATCATGGCTATCCATTGCATCATTTTATACTAATCCCTCCTGCTTATCCTGAACTTCAGGGTTCTCCAAGTCTTTCTTATATCTGAAGTTCATAATACATGAACTTGGTGTCCAGCGTATAGCCTTCCGACTCATATAATGCCTGAGCTTTCTTGTTGCTGATCGCCGTAGAGAGCACTATTCGCACAGCTCCACTCTCATTTCCCCATCGTCTTGCAGCTTGCAGCAACTTACGCGCAATCCCACGCTGTCGATGATCCGCATGTACGTACAGATCATTAAGTACCCAGATTGACCTCATGGACACTGAACTAAAGCGGGGATACAACTGTACAAATCCACCAAAATCCCCCGTTAAAAGTTCATCCGTCAAGCTGCACTCCTCTTCCTTCCCCGTCTCCACTTCCGATTCTGCAATCAAAATAACGGATTCATTGCGCTCCATACGTTCTCTAATATATTCATTCGCTCCGTTCAGATCAGTAAGCTGATCATAAAACATCCTATACTCATTGAATAAATTCGCCACTCTGTTAACATCGCCAAGCTCGGCACGTCTAATCCGATACGTCATCTTTACTCAACTCCTTATATATAAACGTCTACCCGCTTTATTCCACCCTCTTATTTTAAAGCAGATTTCATGATCTCCCCATTCATCTTCTGCATCAAAGTTTGTAATATATTTCGATAATCCAAACTTAAAAGTATATTTCATTGGAAGCGTCGCACACTATAGTCAGATTACAGACTCGGCGTTACAGCATAGGGAGGCGAAACTGAAATGGAAAAAGACAATATCTATGAACAGGTTAGAGCTAATTTGTTGGGCGTTGCCGATATAATCTATCAGCCTTTTCAAATCGGACCTTTCCATTGTGAACTTATCTATATTCAGTCCATCGTGGACACACCTACCATGCGGGAAGCCATCGTCAAACCACTGCTTGAGGAAGCCTCACGTCATGAAATAGATCATCAATTCATTACCCGTGTCGTGACCGGATCATTTTTCACCCTTAACAGCCACCACTCGAATTCAGCAGAAGCCATAGTGGATGATATCGTGTCAGGTAATGCGGCCTTATATATCGAGGGTATTTCGGGCATGATCCATTTCGCTCTCCAAAATTATCAAAGGCGTTCCGTAGCGGAATCCACTAATGAAGTTGTCATTGTCGGGCCACAAGAGGCCTTCATTGAAGATGTTCATGTAAATATGTCACTGCTTCGGCACAAGATTAAGCATCCTGATTTTAAAATGATCAAATTCACCGTTGGAAAATATACCAAAACCGAGGTGTTCGTGGTCTATATTCAAGGGTTATGCAAGCCAGACATTTTGGAAAATGTATTAACAAGCCTGGGCGAGATAGATATGGACAGCAGTCTGGGGGTAAGTTATCTATCTGAATTTCTGGAGGACCATCCCCTTTCTCCTTTTCCACAGTATCAATATACAGAACGTCCCGATACGGTGGCTGCTGCACTGGTTGAAGGGCGAATCGGGGTCATGCAGGACGGAACACCGTTTTCCCTACTCATTCCCGTAACCTTTTTCTCTTTAATGCAGTCTTCGGAAGACTATTATCAACGCTTTTATTCCGCCTCCTTTATCAGGATTATTCGTCTGTTGTTTGCTTTTATAGCCTTCCTGCTGCCATCCTTTTATGTGGCTGTTACTACATTTCACCCGGAAATCATTCCGACCAATTTACTGATTACGATCGCTTCTGCTAGAGAGAATATTCCCTTCCCTGCCCTGATTGAAGCGCTCATTATGGAAGTGACGTTTGAAGGTTTGCGCGAAGCAGGGATTCGTATTCCGAAGCCGTTGGGGCAAACGGTGTCCATTATTGGCGGGATTGTTATTGGTCAGGCGGCCGTTCAGGCTGGGATTGTCTCCGCACCATTGGTTATTGTCGTATCCATCACAGGTATTGCCGCCTTTATCATCCCGCACTTCGAGCTCGGACTGGCTTTCCGGCTGCTTCGTTTTCCAGTGCTGTTTATGGGTGGAACGCTGGGGCTGTTCGGCATCGTGATTTCAATCTATCTGATCTATTGGTATATGGTTAGTCTCCGTTCATTTGGCGTGCCATACATGCAGCCATTTGCCCCCCTCGTGCTGCGTGATATCAAAGATACTATCGTTCGTGTGCCCTGGTTCCTAATGAAGAAGAGACCTGCAGCTTACGAAGACGCTAATAAGAAAAGGCAAAAGACATGAAGAGATTAATGATTACACCCAAACTAATTGTCGCTTTGATGTGCGTTTTACTGTGCAGTGGCTGCTGGTCAAAAGTGGAGATAAATGAACGTACGTTTATTACGACCATGTATGTGGATAAAGGAGAAAAGCCGGGTGAAATTGATATTTCACTAAGTATGCCATTGCCCAACCGTCTCTCCCCTGAAGGAACGGGAGGACCCGGAAAAAACCCATATGCTCTCGTTTCGGCTACTGCCTCCACCATCGCTGATGCGATGGAGAAAATCCAAACAGACCTTACACGAAAAATTTCCTGGGGGCACACACGGGTTGTGGTTTTCGGTGAAGCTTACGCCAGAGAAGGAATTCAAGATGCGATGGAATGGATCTCACGTGAACCTTTATTCCACCTTAGCAGTTACGTCATGGTTGCAAAGGGCAGAGCCAGAGACGTGGCTGATCTGACTCCCGTTTTCGAAGAAACACCCAGTGATGTATTAAGAGAATTTGCAACCGAAGAAAACATGTTAAAAACGCAAATGCTCAGTGTACTTATGGCTGACAAAATGAATCAGGGCTTTGCCACCCCCTTGTTGGAATCAAAATCAACCCCGATGGCAAGTGAGAATAATAAACGGAAGCAATGGACCAGTCAGGTAGGCGGTGCTCTTTTCAAACAGATGAAGATGGTCGATTCCATCTCTCCCGATGAAACAAGGAGCATCGCCTGGGCCAATCGCAAATTGGATACCTTGGCCGTCTCCGTGGAAACCAAAGATGAAAAAGCGAGCATGACGGTCTACAATACGAGTTCCAAAATTAAGGTAAAGCTTGTAAACGGTCAACCTCTCTTTGATATCACTTTACGGGGGCAAGCAGAACTGAATTCCGTAATTCCCATTCTCAAGGTAAAAGATATTGTAGGCGTGAAACAGATCGAGCAAAAGGCCAATGAAAAAGTGAGTGCCTATCTTACCAACGCAATAAGGACCGGCCAACGTAAAAAAGCCGATATTTTGATGCTTGGTTATCGCCTGGAATGGGCATATCCTCGGATCTGGGAACAGTTACGTCCCGTTTGGAATGATTATGTCAAAAATGATTTGCAGTTTAATGTACATGCCAAAATCAATATCCAGTTCGTAGGTTCGGAATCCAGCTACTGACAGAGACAAAGAAAAGCATCAGGCCACTTTAGGAGGTAAACCAATGATCGCTGTTGTTTTGTTTGGCGTACTTTACATACTTGAGTGGCCCATGATCAAATCCAGCAAAAAGGGAATGAAAAGGACATATTTCATTCTGCTGGGCCTATTTCTTCTGTGGAATACGTTGGCTGTCTCTGTACCGGGCTGGCCTAATCCCAATGATGTCATCAGGCTGCTCTTTGGCTGGGCAGACCGCTTGTTTGGCTAAGAAAGGAGTAAGCATGATCAAATTATCTTCCGGACAAGCGTACCGTTTTATGTTTGTATACCTGTATTCCGAACCCATTGCTTTCCTTTTGCAACGTTTATTCAAAATGAGCGGTTATCAAGGGTGGATATCCATTCTTGGCGGGTTTGCCATCAGCCTGATCCTTCTCTTTTCCACATACCGATTGGGCGCGATTCATCCAGATCGACCCTGGATTGATTTTGGTGAGGAAATTGTGGGCAAGGTTGTTCATAAGCTATTCCTCGGTCTCATTGTATTGCTGTGCCTGTATTTGATCTCCGTTGACGTAGAGAATTTTATCGTTTTTCTGCAATCGATGTACTTACCCGAGACGCCCATATGGCTGACAGCAACCGTTACTATTTTAAGTATCAGTCTTTCAGCTCGCTCAGGTTTGATTACCATTGTTTATTTATCAGAAGGGATATTCCTGGTGCAAATCTTCACCTCTACTTTTCTCATGCCTGCTGTCATGGGTGGGGGGAATCCTGATGTACTTCTTGCCATGGTAACTCATCATGATCTGACAGAAATATTGACAGGCTCGCTTTCAACTATGCCATGGTTTTCCGAATGGATGATGTTCCTGTTCCTCGCACCTGCCATTGCTTTCAGGCGGCCTCTTCTTCGAAGTATGTTATTTGCAGGCTCTACACTTGCACTATTCATTATCGTGTTCTGGATGTTTACCTTAATGAACTTTGGACCTTACGAAGCTAGCAGTCTTCGCTATCCTTTGCTGGAGATGATACGTTTTGCCCGTTACGGGGATTTTTTGGATAACCTGGACCCATTCCTGATTGCCATCTGGTCTACGACCATGTTTACTCGCAGCTCCTTTCTGTTATATGTAGCCGCGGTTTGTCTTACCAAACTTACTGGAGTCCGACAGGAAAAAACGGTGGTTTACTTGCTGGCAGGGACTGCTGCCTCCTATGTGCTTCAATATGCAAAAGACGCAGCTTCATATGAATTAGCCATTCGTTCTTACGCCATTGCTATCTATGCCGTACTTATCGAGTGTATGCCTATTTTATATGTTGTTGTTTACTGGTTGCGTTTCGGGAAAAGCAAAAAGACGAGCGAGGCTTCTCCCGCCCCGTCGCCTTGACTTTAGTTTCAGTTCAGTTCAACTTTTTTCTCTTGTGGGTAAGGATCTGGATCTGGGAAAATGACCCCTTTTTTCAAAATCAAATTGGCATACTGCGCACGTTCACCGGTTGCAACAATGACATAGGCGCGAGAAGCTCTCTCATAAAACGCGAAACGCTCTTCATGATCAAAGGCATCCGTGATGCCCTCATGATCATGAATCAACCTGCGATAGTCTTCCCAGATGATGGGCACCACCTGATCCCCCTTGACGACCTGCATAACGGCTGCCGGCCGCTCAGCGTAGGTATCTAGTGGATACAAACTTAAAATGGCATCCAGTAACTCCACTGTACCCAGCGCATCACAGCGAATCAGCCGCTGGGCATGACTAGCTGCTGGGAAGTTGCCATCAGCCAGTACCAGCTCGTCTCCATGGCCCATTTCAGACATGATCTTCAGCAGTTCCGGAGGTATTATTGCGGGAATGTTCTTCAGCATACTCAGCTCTCCTCAGTCAGCTCCAGAATTGCTGGAGCAGATTCGTCTTCGTAACCTCACCATCATGTAGCCCAATTACCGCGATAGAGCGGCACTTCTATTTTATCAGTAATTTCCAACGTTTGCATATTTCAATGTTCGCATAATGATTAGTCCATTGTAAATTCATATATGAAAAGATCTTATCATGGCGATGATATTCATAAATACGCTTTGACAAAATTAATTGTTTAGCATATAGTTGTTATAACAAGTAAATGAATTGAGGCTATTTTACTTAAAGAAAGAGAGGATTATATGGGGAACGACTATTCGCTCGATCAATCCATTGGATTCATGCTGGGCATGACACATCGCAAAGCGTCAGCTTTACTAGCCATACGTTTCAAACCCTATGATATTACAACAGAGCAATTCTCAGTTCTGTTCAACATCGGTAGAGGCGAAGGCGTGAATCAGAAAGAAGTCGCCACTCGGGTCTACAAGGATCAGCCCACAACTGCCCGCATTATTGATCTGTTGGAAAAGAAAGGCTGGGTCGATCGACGGACCAGCGAACAGGATCGCAGAGCCTACTTGCTCTACTTGACCGAAGAAGGAAAAAAATTGCTTGATCAGCTTGTTCCGCTCGAAAGAGAAATGAATAAAAATCTGATTGAAGGTATCCCCGAAGACCAGATGGAAGCATTTAGACATACTCTTTCCCTCATGAACAGCAACTTGTAACGAACTTTACACCAGGGGGAATGAACAAAAAATGAAATCACAATCAGCACAAGTCAAACTATGGACTACCGATTTTATCCTGCTCATGTTATGTAACTTTCTACTCTTTCTGCAACTCCACATGATTGTATCCCCACTTCCTTCTTATGTGCAGGACCGTTTTCACGCCAATGCCTTTGAAGTCAGCCTCTTTACCTGTCTTTTTGCCCTTAGCGCCATCGCTGCTCGGCTCTATTCAGCCAAAGCATTGGAGAAGGGTCTTCGTAATGCCATGATCTATATTGGCCTGACGGTTGCCTTACTCGCAACACTCGGATATTACTTTGCTGCTGGGATTGCTGTTCTTTTATTGCTGCGCATGGTGTTCGGTATCGGATTCGGTATGAGTAGCACGGCTTTCCCAACAATGGCATCGGATATTGTGCCCGTGAAACGAATGGGTGAAGGCATGGGCTATTTCGGCCTTTCCACAAGTCTCGCCATGTCCATGGGTCCCATTATTGGGGTCACCGTGCTTCAGGGTGCCGGTTTCGTGACACTCATGTTGTGTACGGCAGGTGTTATTGCAGTCATCTATCCGCTCAGCTATTCACTAACACGCAAGAAAGCTCGCAGGGTCAATGATGAGGTGGTACCCACTCCATCAGTTGGAACAGCAGGCACCAAAGTAAAGACGCCTTTCAATCGAAAACTGATTCTGCCAAGTATACTGAATTGTTTGCTATCCATCACGTATGGCGGACTGGTGGGATTCATCGTTTTGTACGGAAAAGAAGCCAACCTGGCTAATCCTGCACTGTTCTTCTTGTTTAATGCTCTCGCTGTACTGCTGGTCAGACCGTTTGCAGGACGGATTTATGACAGTAAAGGTCCCAAAGCATTACTGATTCCCGGAGCGATATTCATCGCTGCTGGACTGATCACGCTCTCATACGCCTCGTCGATGTCCATCTTGTTTGTGGCTGCATTTTTATATGGAATCGGATATGGTTCGATACAGTCTTCCATGCAGACCTGGATGATTCAGATTGTCTCCCCTTCACAGCGCGGTATGGCTAACGGCATGTTTCTGAATACGCTGGATCTGGGGATCGCTCTGGGAGCACTTTTGCTGGGCGCTATTGCTTCCATAACCAGTTATACCGATATGTACCGTTATTCCATTGTGTTCATGATTCTATTTCTCCTGATATACCTGATTCAAGGGAAACGAAATGGTGGTTTTGCGGTACCTGTGCATCCGTTATTGACTCATACACATATCGCTGCGCAGGATTCCGATCGACATGATCATTCTGAGACTGCGACCGAAGAGAACACAACTGCTCAGCAAAAAGATCGTTGATGCAACTACGCTGCTGTACTTCAATTCAATAAAAACGCGTTTACTCTGTCAGGGAAAATACATCCCTCAGAGTAAACGCGTTTTTTTATAATCTTAAAATAAATCAGAATGGACTTTTCTTCCGTCTCCCTGGCAGATAACCACTGGGCTGTTTTACTTCATCATACTCACGTTCACGATGATTTTGACCACTACCTGAAGTGGGCTGGTCCCCCTTGTCTGGCTTGACTGCCAATAACGTGAGCAATCCTCCCACCGCTCCGGAAGCGGCGAGAATGCCAAATAAAAGGAAATGGTGGGAAGAGATTAACAATGACACGACAGGAGGGCCAAGAGACACGCCGATAAAACGCATGCTGCTGAATAACGCCGTGATGGTGCCCCGTTGTTCCTTGTCCACCCCTTCAGTAACCATAGCATCCAGACATGGCAGTGTAGCCCCTATTCCTGCCCCGCCAAGGGTGAACAAACCGACGACTACATAGATGTTGTCAAAAAGTCCGATTATACCGAGAGATACCGTAAGAACAGCAAGTCCGATAAACCCCAGCCATTTCATGCGTGTCTTGTTCTTTCCTATCCATTTTCCAGCAAAAAAAGACGCCAGACATAAAGCAGCCAGTGGTATGGCAAGCACAAGTCCTTTAAGTACCCCTTTTAATTTGAACTCTGATTCCAATGTCTCCGACAGATAAAAGAGCACGCCAAAGAGAACAAACATACAAATACCACCGATCGCAAAAATCGCATATAACCAGCGGCCCTTTTCTTTTAGCACACTGCGGATGGAAGCCACAAATTCGGGAAAGCTCTTTGGTTCTTCCTTCCTCTTTGGTGTTTTCACCAAGAATATAACCAGAACCAATGAAAGCACACAGAGTACCGGAATAGCCATAAAAGGTAAATACCAAATCCACACAGCCAGAGCTGCACCCAATATCGGACTTAGTACCTTGCCAAAGGTGTTCGAGGTTTCAATAATGCCAAGGCTTTTACTCACCTCGTTCTCATCATCAAACATGTCACCAACCAATGGTATGACAATTGGGAAAGCCCCAGCTGCTCCTATCCCTTGCAAAAGTCTGCCACCAAGAATGGCCCAGTATGCCGCATTTCCATTCAGCATCCAGGCTGCTCCACCTGCTACCGCGCCTCCTACAGCTGCAATGATGAGACTGGGAATAATGACGGCTTTTCTGCCGAAACGATCCGACAGATATCCTGCAAGTGGAATGAGCAGGATTGCGACGACCGCATAAACCGTAATTAACATGCTGACTTTAAATGAGGACACTTTCAATTCACGCTCAATTTGCGGTAGGATGGGAATCAGCATGGAGTTGCCCAGCGTCATTATTACCGGAATGGAAGCAAGTGCGACGAGGTCCCACTTTTTATCGTTCATGCCTCAACCACCTTTACAGAATCAGAAAACAACAACGTTATTGTGGGTTGTTCTGCAGTTGAATATACGGCTTATGTAAAAAAGGTCACTTGGGATGACAGCGCAAAAAGACTGTCGCACTAAATTCAGTGTCGGGACAGCCTTTTCACTATAATTATGAAGATCAACTAATCAACATTTATTTCAGTACAAATTGCTGAAGAGCTGCACCGCCCTTGAAAACGATACAGAGCTGTTCGATCTCACGCTCTGCCTTCAGGGAACAGCGAACTGTGCTCCACTGAAGATTTTTTCCGTTGACTGTTCCAGCGGAACCGGGAATGACACAAGTGCCGAGCAGCGGACCTTCTGGACCTTCAGCTCGAATCTCCAATTCGCCACTTACTCCGAAGGCTGACACCCGACCCTCAAACCCACTAACTTGCCGGAAAGCATTGTCGTGGAATGAAATCCAGGAAGAACGACCTTCACGATACAGCGGTTCACCTGGAACAATGGCACGGACAGCTGAACGGCCTTCCCGACACTCATCCAACAGAACGCCTGCATACGCATCGTAATTTTCCGCAAACGTAGGCAAGTTCAGCGCGCGTGCAGGAATGGTTTCACCCTCGATGTGAATTTCTTCGTTCTGGCGAATATCTGCTGAGGAACGTCCAGCCATGATCGACCAGGTGGCGGTTTCAAGACAATATTTGTCTCGAGTGACATCCCAGAAGGTAAGATTCTGAACAGGAATTTCGAAAGAAAGATTTTCCACGGCGCCTGATGCAAGATGAATCCGCCGGAAGCCGATCAACTGACGTTGTGGGCGTTTCACCCGTGAAGTTTGAGCGTGCCCATACAGCTGCACCACTTCATCACTGGCACGTTTCCCTTTGTTCTCGACCTGTACGTTAATCTTCAGCACATCATCACCAGAAGATCCCAGTGCCCGCTCTACTCGAATCGACTTATACTCAAATTCGGAATAGGTCAATCCATGACCAAAGGGATACAGGACTGGACCTTCATGATACATATAGGTAGTACCGTTATGAATAACGTCATAATCCATAATGTCAGGAAGCTGCGATTCATCCTCATACCATGTCATGTTCAGTCTACCAGCAGGAGCATAATTTCCGAGCAGAACATCTGCAACTGCATTCCCCAATTCCTGGCCTGCATGTGTGAGGTATACGATTGCCGGAGCCACGTCTTTTAACTCTTGCAGTGCAAATGGATAACTTCCCACAATGACAACGACCGTATTGGGATTCACTTGGCAGACTTCTCTTACCAATCGGGCCTGCTCAGGCGGAAGCTGCAGGCTTGGGCGATCAATTTCCTCTTTACCGTTAATATAGGGACTGTTACCGACAACAACGACAGAAACGTCACTATTCTGTGCAGCTTTTTTTGCCTGTTCTATTCCGTCAGCAACAATGTCCAGCTTGAACACAGCAGGTTGCTGTTTCCCTTCTACGACATCCGGATTACCAGATGAGTTCAACTCTTCTTGTGTTTGTTCCGTCGATGGGGACAGCACCAGTTGCCCCTGATGTTCATTCAGGCTGAGGGGCAAACCGTTCCATGTACGCAACGCGCTGCTTCCATCCGCTTGTGAATCAATCTGTACCACTTCCTTGACGAACCAGCCACCAATCTCCGGCGCAATTGCCTGATAGATGCGCTGTTCAGTTAACGAAACATAGCGATTGTTTTTCACACTGCGAAGCGTGTGACTTCCCCAGCCCCAGTCCTGATGGATGAACTCAGTAGCCTCTGCACTGCCTTCCGGCACGGCAACAAGCTTTCCCTCCGCACCAAGCGTGATTACCTTGCCATCGACTGTCTTTAGACTGATGCGATCATTCCCATCTGCAAAAGATACTTCCGCACCGTCAAGCTGCTTACGCAGTCCTTCCAAAACAGTAACACGATAAGGCAGTGTGCCACTGTACCAATCGGTATAGACTACATCCGCAAGGGGACCGATTACGCTAACCTTCTGCAATCTTTCCGATTGGAGAGGAAGCAGTCCGTCATTTTTGAGTAATACGATAGACTCCGCTGCTGCTCTGTAACTTAATTTGGCATGTTCAGGCGCACACAATACAGATTCCGATATCGAAGCATACGGGTTAAGTCCCGTCTGATCCAGTTGTCCAAGCCGCATCCGCACGCCAAATATATTTCGAATGGCCCGGTCAAGATCCTCGACCTCCAGCAATTTTCGCTCAAGCGCCTCTTCCAAGGCAGACACGACTAAGTCAACCTCGTCTGTCAGGCAGTCCACACCTGCTTTTAATGCTCCTGCTGCCGATTCCGCATGCGTGGCATGGTAACCGTGATAATTGACCGTCTGGGACAAATCTCCCCCGTCACACACAATAAATCCAGGCATGGCCCACTCACCCTTGACCACATCATTCACATAAGGGCTTTCAATGGCGGGTGTACCGTTGATCGAATTGTAGGCTGTCATCATGGACAAGGCCCCACCTTCTACGAAAGGCGTCTCGAATGCTTTTAAATAATATTCACGCAAGTTACGCGGATCAATGCTGGAGGAACAATTCAACCGATCCTTCTCATTATTATTGGCAAAAAAGTGCTTCAGCGTCGCTACCATTTTAAGATAGAAAGAGTGGTTTCCCTGCATCCCCTTCACAAGAGCTGCTGACATTTCACCTGTCAGTACAGGGTCCTCACCATAGCCCTCTTCCGTTCTGCCCCAACGCGGATCCCGTTCCAGATCGACAGTTGGCGCCCATAAGGTCAAGCCGTGACGCTCGGGAGCACGATGGTGGTATGCTCTGGCCTCATCTCCAATGACGGAACCGATTTCACGCATGAGCTTGATATTCCAGGTGCTCGACAGACCAAGCGGCTGCGGGAAAACGGTAGCCTCACCTATCCATGCAACCCCGTGAGCCGCTTCGCCTCCCACATTATAGCCGGGTATTCCCAATCGGGGTACTGCTGCTTCGCGTGTAGGAATTAAGCGGATCTTCTCCTCCGTTGTCAGACGCGCAATCAAGTCATCTAATCGTTCTTCCAATGGCAATGTTGCGTCCCACATCGGATATTGAATATACTCTTTCATACTAAACCCTCCTACTTATTCGTTAAGTTTGAGTCCCTTCCATTCTTCCAATAGATCCAGCGTACGCTCGCGATACTTCTGTCCTGCCTCCGGCTGATCAACCTGATGTTCATGCACATATGCGTTAAAATAAGAGGAAAGTATGCGATAGGCCAAAAGACGTGCCTGTCCCCCATCGGTCATATCTTGAGGACGGCCATAGCCTTCATGAAAACCAGCTGATGATTCTGTCGATAAAATAGCCTCAAACTGCCTGTCCGCAAACATGGAGCGATCCCCATCAATGATGGCGGCAATGTTTAGCTGCCCGTTCTCCTCATGGACAAGCACGTTGGCTTCCCAAAGATCGTTATGAACAAGAACCGGAATAGTCACCTGATCAAATAAATCCTTATTTGTTATGAACAAATCTGCGATTTCTTCCCCCACACCTGGCATATACCCGGCTTGTGAAGCTTTGAGTGCCGTCTCTTCTGCAAAAGCTTGCAGCACCTCGGACCAATGATCCGAGCCTTCAATCGTCCCATCGCCTTGCGGCCAGCCAAACGATTCACCCTCAATCTGATGCATGACAGCCGTATAGGCGCCGAGCTGATGATATAATCGTTCTTTATCTACTTCCGAAATCGATGAATGATCCAGCTGCTTACTGGCGATAAACTCCATAAACATATACGTTCTCGGAATGATCAATCCGCTGTCATCACAGACAATAATATTTGGAGCGGGAATGCCTGCTTTACGGTAATATTCATAAACAACAGGTTCCGCAGACATCATCGTACGTTCAAATGAAAATAACGGATCGCCAGCAGAGCCGAGCGCCATCTCTACCCGTTCTGGAGCCAAACGTAATATCACATCCGCGTACGACGCATGTTCAAGCTGAATTCGATACGTTGTATTAAAAAGTCCACCCTGCAACAGTTCAAAACTATTCACAATGGTAGCGGTTCCAAAAGTGTTTTCTACCACCTTATGCAGCATCTCTGCTGTAATGGTTTGGTGTAAGCCTGAATTCGTTGTACCCATTTGATAAAATCCCCTAACTTTATCTGTCGCTTTATAAATTGAACTAAAGAATAATTACATTTGCCACTTCGATGACAGAACAACCTACGTTCTCATGTAAAAGTTTAGTTCGATGTATAAATGATACTACCATTTCTTTTCTATAACCATATCTTCCAATGGCACGACAGTAGACAAACAGACGGCACCTTGCGGTACCGTCCTTCTGTTTATCCAAAAAACATTACAGTTGAATTGTAAGCGAGCTAGCACCTTCCGCTGCCGTAACGACAACACCATGTGCACCAGACGCTTGGGAACCGCCCTCTACGCCGGATACACTTTCGATGCCACGCAGCACGATATTCCATGGTTTGCCTGCACCTTCAGCACGAACTTCCAGAACAGAGCCGTTACGGGATACGTTAACAACCAGCTCCTGCTCAGCATTTTGGTTTACAACAACCGCTTGAGCGGAGTTGCCGTCAGCCAGTTCGAACAAATGAAGGGATACATGATCGGCAAAGTCATAATCCGGTTTGCTATCCACAGCACCAACAGCAATCAGGCTGTTTGGCTTAACCATCATTGGCAATGTTTTGAAGTCATGATTCTCACTGATCCAACGTCCACCTTCAACTTTAGCACCTGTCAGATAGTTGGTCCATGTACCTTCAGGCAGGTAATAACGAACATCACCCTCCTTGTTGAAGATTGGAGCCACCAGGATCGAATCACCAAACATGTATTGTGTATCCAGGCTGTACGTTGTTGGATCGTCAGGGAAATCCAGCAGCATAGCGCGCATCATCGGAATACCTTTTACAGTCGACTCCACCGCAGAATTGTAGAGATACGGCATCAGGCTGATTTTGAGTTTGGTAAAGTCACGAACAACGTCCACGGATTCCTCGTCGAACAGCCAAGGCACACGATACGAAGTGCTTCCGTGTAGGCGGCTGTGAGAAGATAAAAGTCCGAATTGTACCCAGCGTTTGTATACGTCAGGGGTTGCTGTACTCTCAAAGCCACTGATATCATGGCTCCAGAATCCGAAACCGGAAAGTCCAAGCGAGAGACCACCGCGAAGTGATTCAGCCATGGATTCATAAGTAGAAGAGCAGTCTCCACCCCAGTGAACCGGGAACTGTTGACCACCTGCTGTTGCAGAGCGTGCAAACAGAGCAGCTTCGTTTTTGCCAATTTTTTCTTCGAGCAATTCAAATACAGCTTTGTTATAGAGCTGTGTATAATAGTTGTGCATTTTAACCGGATCAGAGCCATCGAAGTACACGACATCTGTCGGAATTCTTTCACCAAAGTCAGTTTTGAATGAATCTACACCTTGATCAAGCAGAACTTCCAACTTACTCTTATACCAATTAACAGCATCCGGATTTGTGAAATCAACCAGAGCCATACCTGCTTGCCACATATCCCATTGCCATACGCTGCCATCCGCGGTTTTTACCAGATAACCGTTCTCCATACCTTCATCGAACAAGTAGGATTTTTCTGCAATATATGGATTGATCCACGCACAGATTTTGAGGCCTTTCTCTTTCAGACGTGCAAGCATGCCTTCCGGATCTGGGAACATCGCTTCATCCCATACAAAATCAGACCATTGGTATTCCTTCATCCAGAAGCAGTCAAAATGGAATACAGACAGCGGAAGATCACGTTCAGCCATGCCATCTACGAAATGGTTAACCGTTGCTTCATCATAATCCGTTGTGAATGATGTTGTCAGCCACAGACCAAACGTCCATGCTGGTGGAAGCGCTGGTTTACCTGTTAATTTCGTATAATTATCAAGTACATCCTTGGGATTGTCACCGCCGATAATGAAATATTCCAACGTCTCGCCTTCTACGCTGAACTGCACTTTGGATACATTCTCAGATGCAATCTCATACGATACGCGTTCAGGATGGTTTACAAATACACCATATCCTTTGTTGGACAAGTAGAAAGGAATGTTCTTATAGGACTGCTCACTGCTTGTACCGCCGTCCTCATTCCACGTGTCAACCACCTGGCCATTCTTAACAAATGGTGTGAAGCGCTCACCAAGTCCGTAAACGTATTCACCAATGCCTAGATCAAGCTGCTCGCGGAAATACGCTTCCTTACTTGGACCAGTAATATAACCAGCCGCTCTTTGACCGCTACCCGTAATGCGTTTACCTCCATACAGGAAGCTGACGTCCCAACCGTTCGTTTTGTCGATTTGAACTTCCAGATTGCCGCTTTTCAAAACAGCACCTTGTTCATTTTTCGAGATGTCAACGTTCACATCTTGATTGTTAAGCTCAAATACAGGCCCTTTTTTCACTCCGCCTTTATGATGATTCAAAGTTACACGAATAACGTTAGGCATAGGTGAGCTGTAAGTTGCTTTAAGCAATGTACCATTCAACGTGTCGCCTTTGGTGCGAATATATTTAGTTGCCGCATATACGGTCACAGAATTCTCTTTTTGCACAATATCACGAATGTCAGTCGGGTTTTGAATGTGGTACCCTTCACGAGTCATCCAGAATCCATCAGTAAATTTCATGTTTTCTTTCCCCCTTCGGTTATACTATAATAATATTGATATTAATAACTAATTTCTTCTCATATTTTGACCAAATATATCACGATTCTGATATTTCTTATCCGATTCTTTATAAACACCACCAATCTATGGGAACGTTTACATTAATAATAATGCAAAAGGAGAATCACATATGGAACGTGAACGATTACGCGAAGACCGGATTCACGGCAATGCCATGTACCCAGTCAGTGTGTATCCGGATATTCAACAATTGAATGGCGACAGTATTCTCGATTGCCACTGGCATGATGAAATGGAATTCACCATGGTCACTCAGGGCAGTGCAGTTTTTCAAATCGATATGAATACGGTAGAGGTTCAGGCGGGAGAAGCCATCTTTATCAATCGGGGGGAAATTCACGCAGGCTATCTGAAAGGCGATGTCCCTTGTGTTTTTTCATCCATCGTATTTAACCCGGAGCTGTTAGGCAGTCGTACGTTCGATGCTGTACAAGAGAAATTCGTTGGCCCACTAGTGCACAAAACGGTTCTCCCCCCTTACCATATCCAAACCGATGAAGCGTGGGGACAAGAAATTATTTTCCATTTGAAACGTATTTTCGCCGATCATGCCGCCGGGACACCAACCTGCGAGATGACAACCAAAGCTTACCTCTATCTAATATTTGCACAAATGTTTGAACATATGAGACCTGCTTCACTCAAAAGGACCATTCCGTCAAGCAGTCATGATAAAGTGGAGCGTCTGAAATCAGTGTTAAGCTATATTCACAAGCGTTACCCCGAACCACTCAAGTTAAAAGAACTGGCAGATGAAGCCAATATGAGCGAAGGACACTTTTGTCGCTTTTTCAAACAGATGGTGCAGAAAAGTCCGGTCGACTATATCAACTATTATCGCATCCAGCAGGCCTGTGTTCAGCTTGAGAATACCGATCACAAAATTGTGGATATTGCCATGGACGTTGGGTTCGAGCATTTGAGCTATTTCATTACAACATTCAAGAAACACAAGAACATTACCCCGTCCCAATATCGCAAAATGTTTTATGAGAAAGTGGCGATGGAACCTGCATTGGTCTAAGCTTAAACATCTTTCAGGACCAGCATTCGCACTCGGCACTCTGAACTAACGACACTTCACTGTTCTCCACTTTTATTGAGTTAACAGATGCAAAGAAGGTGCTTCAGCCCGTTCGGCCGTAAGCACCTTCTTTATCATATTGATGTATGGAATTTCATTTTACTTTTTCAATGTCTCCCATGAGCTGTACTCATGCACCGAGAATCCGTTAAAAGACGAATGCAAACTTGCCATTTTCTCTACCAACTTGAGCTGTGCTTCCATATATGCTGTACCCTCTTCATAAAAGGTAATAAAATCACCTTCCTTGCTTTGCTTGGTCTCCACGGCGATCGATACTGTTTTACCCAAAAGGGACGCTTCCTCAAGCTCATCTTTCGCTACATTATAGATGGCCGCAGCCGTATCCCGGTAAGCCATAATGGTGATAGAGTCAAACTTGCGGATCATCCAGCTGCTTACATTCATCGTGGAACCCGGAATTTTATAACCATCCAGCCAGAAAGGCAGGTCAGCGGCTACAGGCATCTTCATCCGTGCAGCGCGATCAACGATATATTGAACATTTCCCTGCCACTGCGTAATCACACTGGCCTGATTGGTTTTCCACTCTGGATGCACATGAGGTTCAATATCCAGATGAATGCCTGCAAATTTCTCATTGGGCTCAACTTGATTTTGATACGCTTCAACCCAGTCCAGAAAGTCTGCAATTTGCCCCCGGCTCTCTGTCAGTCCCCAGGCAGGTCTTCCATCCATCACGTCCACGGCAATATTTTTCTCTCTGGCTTGACGAATGAAAGATGTATAGTACGGAAGCTTTACATCCCGATTCATTTGTAGGTAGATTGTATTGATTTTGTTCGTTGAGGCAAACTTCAGCACTAGCTGAGGGTTATTTTGAATCTGTGTGGTATCCCATACCCAGGTTGCTCTTACCGATCCCTGAACCGTTCCATGGATGGTTTCATAACTGTCAACTGAGCCAAGTGCAGTGGCCTTGCAAACATAAGCATTCCCCGTAAACAGCATGAAACAACTAATTAACAAAATGAATTGGTATCTCTTTTTGCTTTTCATATTTATACACTCCCTTTGATGTTATGCAGCTCTATCGTGCAAATCTCGATGAAATTCTGTCGTTTTATATTCATTCATTGGATACAGTTTCGATGTACGACTATTTACATTGCTTTTATATGCAACATCATCTCTTAGACTTACGACGAAAGAATCATATAACATTATTTCGGGTATTCACACTTCTGTATTTATAGTTCTAAAGTCTTATTTATGAAAAACTTTTTAATTTTAGCCTAATTTTACCCCAACATGGGTCATTTTTTGCATATGTACAACAGACGACTCAAGACCTAGTAAGCGTTTTCCTGTAAAAATAAAAAAAGGCCGCCCAAAGGCGACCTATACTTCTCTCCCCGTTTCAAGGAAGACTGAACACGCTATTATTCGTTAATTACCAGCTGGAGCAGCCGGTGTATTCTCCACCATTTCATCGAACAGGGATACCAGCTCAATGCCTTCTGCCGAAATGCGCACCAAGCCTTTATCAGACAAGCGCAATTCCGGAATAACAACAAGTGCCAGCAGAGACAGCGTCATAAACGCGTTATTTAACGTACAGCCAGCAGACTGTAACGCTTCACTTATAGCAGCAGATTGAGCTGCTACCACTTCAAAAGATTCCGTGGACATCAGCCCTGCAATACGCAGCGGGAATTCGGTCACACCAGAGGCTGTCACGACGGCTACGCCGCCCTGCATGCCAATGACCCGGTTGCCCGCCTCAGCCATCAATGCGTCATCATTACCGATAATAAGCAGATTGTGACTGTCATGGGCTACGGTCATTGCAATGGCCGCAGGGCCTGTGAAGCCAATGCCCCCAACAAGGGCAACGGCACGATTGCCCGTTTGTTTGTGACGCTCGATCACCGCAATTTTGCAGATCTCATCTGAAGTTGAAACGACGACATTGCCATGTTCTACCGTGACATTAACATGCTGCTCTTTGGTATCCACATGATTCTCCGTCACATGAATCACTTTTGCTCCAATTGTTCCTTCAGTAATTGGCGCAGATAGCTCCATATCCTTCGGCTGAATGTTCGCTTCCAGTTTCACGGTGTTCAGCGCCTCTTCCGGATACGTGAAGCTGTCCCAGACTGCAGTCATTTTGCCGCTCTCTGCCACGACATGCCCTGCGGCAATCGTCATGCCTACACGGACATCTGCCAAGCGTCCATCCAGCAAAATAATGTCGGCGATATTCCCCGGAATAACCGCACCAATGTCGCGCGCTACACCGAAACGTTCAGCCGTATTAATCGTCGCCATCTGGAAAGCGGTAACCGGCTTCACCCCTTGAGAAATGGCCAAACGTACAACAAAGTCCATATGGCCTTCTTTGAGCAGTGATTCTGAACTCCGGTCATCCGTCACCAGCATCATGCGGCGTGTATCCAGGCCAAGCTCAGTACAGGCTTTGATCGTTTCCGCAACGTCATGCCATGCAGAGCCCTGACGCATTTTGGCGTACATGCCAAGCCGCAGGCGCTCCACCACATCTTCCTTCGTAACACATTCATGATCCCCTGTAACGCCGCTTGCTGCGTATGCTGGCAGACGCCAGTCATCCGCCGCCCAAGTGAAGTGACCATCTGCCACCTTCCCTGCCCGAAGCGTCGCCTGGATCTCACCGATCATCGTCTCGTCCCCGTACACAACCCCAGGGAAGTTCATCACTTCACCGAGACCAATCATATCGGGCCCCCAGGAAAGAGCTTCCGCCACTTCTTCCGGTCCAATATAAGCGCCTGTTGTCTCCAGTCCAGGATGTGTGGAAGGAACACAGGAAGCCACCTGCATATATGCAGCCATTGGCGTCGTCCGAGCTTCATCCAGCATCAATCGCAAACCTTTAAGTCCAAGCACGTTGGAGATTTCATGCGGGTCAAAGAACCCTCCCGTTGTTCCGGAAGGCAGAACAGCTCTTGCAAACTCGGTTACTTTCATTTGTGTACTTTCAATGTGACAGTGCCCATCCAGCAATCCGGGAGCAATGTACTTGCCTTCTGCCTCAATAATACGTGTATTTTCTCCGATCGTATGACTTACATCTTTGCCAACATATGCAATCCGGGCTCCCTGTACCGCTACAGACATGCCTGGCAAAATTTCACCCGACACCACATTAACCAGCGTTCCGCCCCGAATGACCAAGGTAGCAGGCAAATCTCCCCGTGCTGTTGCCACCAGATCCGGTACGCAATCCGCCATTAATGGGCGTTCAAAAGATGGTGTGTTCATATTGCTGCCTCCTTCATAAATAAACGATCCAAAAAAATAGATTGTTACGATTATATGAGTCTCGCCGTCATGTGTAAAGAAAATTCACACCTATTGTGCATGAACACAAAGGATGAATCATTTTTTATCCATAAAACCTAATCCATCCAATCTGATGTCAGAGGAGATATCTATGAAGAGATATCTATTACCAATGATCCTCTCCCTGCCTCTCACAGCAAAGGCCAAACCTCATGGAGCTTCTTATTCCCCACATCGTATTCCCCAATACACAGAAAAACTTCCGTCCTTTCGAACGGAAGCCACCTTCAAGAACCTGAAAACAAATTCAGTCGGCCTGAGCCGCAGACACCTTGCCCATATCATACAATTCCTCGGACTGGGACGTAATGAATGGACTCGGTTTCCCCATGCAATAGATATGCAGTAAATGCATCGCACGAGTACATGCCGTATAGAACAGCTTACGTTCGTGCTCCTGCGCATATTGCGATGCAGATCCGTCATAGATCAGAACCGCATCAAACTCCACACCTTTGGCAAGATACGCCGGGATAACATGCACACCCCGTTCAAAGGCCAGCGTTGTTTTCTTAATCAGCTTCGGTGTGGCAGGCAGTACTTTGCTTAATGCTTCATGGATGTCCTTGCTCTCTTCCGCAGTCTTACAGATGACCGCGACTGATTCATACCCTTCCTGTATCAGATGTTTGAGATCAGCTGTAATGACATCCAGATGCTCCTGTTCATTGGAGGAAACGATCACTTTCGGCTTCTCCCCACCCCGGTTAAATGGAACAATCTCTTCTCCACCCGGAACCATGCCGCGTGTAAACTCCACGATCTCCTGTGTTGAACGATAACTTCTCGTCAGCTCGATCACTTCCGTATTTTCCGGTCCATACAGATTGGTCAGCGGCCCCGTACCACTCAATACCGAAGAGTGTGCATAGATCGCTTGATTAAAATCTCCAAGTGCGGTGATTTTTGATCTCGGGAACAATCTTTTCATAAAGGCCAGTTGGAAGGCCGAGTAATCCTGTGCCTCGTCAATAATCACATGGCGGATATTGGAGTTAATATGGAATCCGAGCAGTAACTCACGCAGATACAAATATGGTGTGATATCCTCATAGGCCAGCTCCTGTACTCTCAGTCTGCGAAGTGTCATCTCACCAATCTCTTCCCAGTGTGAAGGCAGTGCTTCCTCTCCCAAGAGGCGAACCATCTGCGCCCGATCGTTGAACAAGTGCGCATACAGTTGACGGACATCGACAAAACGTAACGATTTGATCCATTTGCGCAGAGGCTTGAGCCGATCACTGACCACCATCCGGGCAAGGATCTCCCGTTCCTGCTGGAAATCATCGAACGTGTCCGCCTTCCCTTTTTGCTTTCTCTTTAGGCGCTGATAGGCCCGCTGCAGATCTTCCGGCTCCATCAGATCCATTTGTTGATCTACCCAAGGTGCTTCCAATTCACCTTTGCCAAAGGCCGATAACTCTTTCAGCATCCAGTCCCGCAGGATTTCCAATCGATTCACCAATTTGACGGATGGCTCGAAGCTATAGAATTTCTCGGCCATGGCCTCAGCTGTAACTACAGCCCGCCCCTGGAAACGAACCGGCTTAAACTTCATACCTTCAGACATCATGCTGTCCTTATAGCGAGTTATCACCTTCAGGAAAGATTCGGATGACTTGAATCGAATACCGGACATACGCGCTTCATACTCAGGATCTTCTGTTCCGGTCAATACGTATTCAAGCTGAATGAATGGGTCTTCCAGCTGATACTCACGGCCCAAACGGCGTTCCAGATACTCCTGGAAGGTCGTTTGCAGCATATTTTCTTCCCCAAGCTCAGGCAGTACGGTGGAAACATAACTGTTGAACATCGGATTTGGCGAAAAAAGGACCATCTGATCTGCTTGCAGATGCTCACGGTATTTATAGAGAAGATACGCCACTCGTTGGAGTGCAGCCGATGTTTTACCACTGCCAGCAGCTCCCTGCACGATCAGCATGCGAGTCCGGTCATTACGGATAATCCGGTTCTGTTCCTTCTGGATCGTCGCTACAATGCTTTTCATCTGTGCATCCGAGGTTCGACTGAGAACAGCCTGTAACAGTTCATCCCCAATCGTAACCCCGGTGTCGAACATAAACCGGATACGTCCATCCCGAATGACAAACTGCCGCTTCATCTCAATATCGCCACTTAT
The DNA here is from genome assembly GCF_032399705.1 of Paenibacillus sp. BIC5C1. NCBI lineage: Bacteria > Bacillati > Bacillota > Bacilli > Caryophanales > Paenibacillaceae > Paenibacillus > Paenibacillus sp. BIC5C1. Next base: position 2,323,512 of record NZ_CP135922.1, on the reverse strand, counting down.
CCCACCGCTCGGGGTATGATACGTGACCGGACCTGGCGCACCATCGTAATACAGGTTCGATATGGGTGCTCGCCAGTCATAGACAAGGAAGGATTCCTCCTTCTCATCCAGTAATGATGCGATACCCAGATAGATTCGCTCTGCATTGGGGTAGCCATTTTCCTTAAAATCAATGCGGCCAAAATACGGTGAATGATGCAGCCGTTTCATTTTGTCCAGCGCTGCTGCCGTATTCAGATGACTGCGCTCCCGATCCGATAGAACCTGTGATTGCTGCCTCATACTGGTGGAGGTCTCACCCACGTCATCTGCTTCGCTGAAGTTCATGGTGACTTCGTCCCAGAAGTCTTTTCTCATTCCCACAACTTCGTCCCTGAAGGAACCTACCTCTTTTTCCAGGATGTCGATTTTCCGATCAATCTGTTCCGTTACAACATTGACCCGCTGTTGCTCCTCGCTCCATTGCTGGTCTGTACTCATATGTTAATACGCCCCTCTTTCCCCGGATTGTGTCCTCAAAAGCCCATTTGACAAGCCCGAAAAGGCTATGGTATAATTAATTAGAAAGTAAACATTTTTATTTTATGTTAATTAGTTCTAATTTTCTGAAAACCATTTTTTATTGTACCAGTGACAACGTCCCGATGCAAGCGGAGGCGTTTTTTGTTGTTTTCATTCTATTATTACCCTCGGATAGGATGAATATAGAACGCTCCCATACTATTGTCGTAATTCTTCTATGGTCTCTCTCCAGCGTGAGATGGCCCCAGCTTCGTCTTTTAATTGAAATGTTACCCCAGAAGTAATCTCCGCATAGGGTGCATGATCTACACGAACGTTTAACACCTGAGCTTCAAAACGATCTCTCGGATGCACAGCTTCCATGAGTTGCGGCAGTGAAGTCACATTCAGACGAATAGCTGACAAACTTTGCTGATGAACAGCAATCAAGGTAGCCTTGCCTGTTCGGCTCATATTCATACTTGTCTGTGTTCCCGGCCATAAAGCCAGTCTCAGCAAGTTGGGCGCGATAGCAATAACTTCCCCCATACTAATCATCGCCTGATGCGGCCAGCCATCTTCGGACACAGTCAGCAATTGCATCGCTTCGTGCTGCTTCTGCTCCAGATCCTGTCCATTGAACCACTCCATCCATTCAGTACTAAGCTGTGTTAAATTCATACGTATCTACCTCGGTTCGGTTGAGTTGGTTGCACAAGGTTTGTGCTATGTATGCAAAACAACCCGGACACACTGTCCGGGCTGGTTGTGATTCCATTGTAAATGATGAAACCACATCACCGCAAACCGTATTACCATGTTTACGGCCATTTAAGCCAATTCAGAATTTTATCCTGTGACTCCTTGTCTTCACTGGCACTATGCACATGTTCCGCAAGCCGGTTTAAACGTTCCAGCTGATAGCCATAATCATAGATTGCAGCGGCTACGATGGACAATCTCAGCATCCCTTCCTGATCAATATCAAACTGGGAAATGGCCTGCTCCATGAAACGATCATTATCCAAAATGAACTGTGCCGCTTCTTCCCCGTTTGGTTTCAGCTTATCCTCGAATTTGAGCAGCGCATGTTCATGGAATTTGATCACAAGCTCCAGATGTGTATCAAAGAACTGATCCATTTCAGGTGTGCGCTGTGCCTGGAAATAATGGCGTTCTACCGAATCCAGCACATCGAATCCTTTTTGCAGACTCAGCAGCATCTGTTTGTATACGACCATCTGCCGGGTCTCGCTGAATTTGGAACGTTTCATCTTCTTCTGTTCTTCTTCAAACAAATTATACTTATCTGACAAAGATTTAATGGAACCGCCCAGATTGTTTTTCTCATCCCGGAACACCACTTCCTTGATCTCATCTGAGATCGACGTCCGCAGCAGTAGTGACATGCCACTGAACACACTCTGAATCTGCTTCACGAACTGAACCTTTGGCTTGGGTGGAAATACCGTTATATTAATAAGAAAAGCAGATACTATGCCGACAAGTGTCAGCAGGAAACGATTCAATGCAAAATGCCAGTCACCCGACGCTTCCATAATTGAAACAACGGTTACCAGCGTCAGGCCGACCGTTTCGCCCATATTTAATTTAAGACAAATCATAATAACCAGCACAATAATTAACCCGACGGCGATGGGCTCATTGGATAGCACCATGCCTCCCAGCAAGGCCACAATTGCCCCTAGTGTGGTGGTCTGCAGCTGATCCAGGAAATACTTCCAGGAACGATATATGGATGGCTGCATCGCAAAGATGGCCGCAATCGCTGCGGGGACGGGAGATTGCGGGTTCAGGAACATGCTGCTAAGGTACAGGGCCAGCGTGACCGCAATCCCTGTCTTAAGTACACGTGCACCAAATGACATGGTGACCCCTCCTCTTTTTCAAAACTGATTTCATTCGTTGGATGATCATTATCATTATTACCCCATATTTCTTTTTTTGCCCGAATCATTTCAGGAGAACGATTTATTGTATCATGGAAGCCTTTGGGTTACCATGCCCTTTATCCTGATGCTGAGTTAAATTCCCTATTACTTCTATGTATACACAACAATACCCCACACTCCACTCTCGGAAGTAAGGGGTATTGTAGGTTTAAGTCTAAACGGAGAAAGTTATGAGAACCTTCCTTCCCATTCACGCTTAAATTGCTCCACGAACTGCACCATAAAGTCATGACGCTGCTCTGCCAGTTCCTTGCCATAGGACGTGTTCATCAGATCTTTAAGCTTAAACAGCTTTTCGTAAAAGTGATTGATCGTTGTACTGCGTCCATTCCGATATTCCTCCCGCGACATCTGCTCTCGTGGCGATAGAGCAGGATCATACATCTCACGACCTCTCGCGCCAGCAAAAGCAAACGTACGCGCAATACCAATAGCGCCCAGCGCATCCAGGCGATCTGCATCCTGCACCACCTGAGCTTCCAGGGATGAGACGGCAGGGCGTTGTCCTCCTGCATAGGAAATGGAACTAATGATGTGTACCACAGCTTCCCGTGTGCCCGCTTCAAGCGGCTGGGTGTCCAGCCATGCATTCAGCTTCGCCATTCCGGATTCGAGACTTTCGTTAAGCTTCTCATCCGGCACATCATGAAGCAATGCAGCGAGTTCACAGATAAAGGGATCAGCACCCATACGGTGTGCAAGCTCGACCGCAAGTGCGGTCACCCGCTCGATATGGGGCCAGTCATGACCATCTGTATGTGCGGCCGCATCTCCTTTAACAAAAGCGCGAGCCGCCCGAAGAATAGCCTCTCCTGTTAACGTACCATCAACCTGATCCCCATGCCCTGATTGTTGCGTGCTTTGGTTCAGATGTTGAGGGGAATTCTCTTGCATCTTACACGTCCCCGCCTTCGCGAGTTTGTTCACGCGGTATACGTCTTGCAACACCGGTCTTGACCGCTGCTTCAATCACGCGATTGCGCATCGATTTGACGATTTTATCATTGAACACACTCGGAATAATATAATAACGGGTGCGCTCTTCATCCGAAATGGCTGAAGCAATCGCCTGAGCTGCTGCGAGCTTCATCTCCTCATTAATCTCACTGGCACGGCAATCCAGCACGGCTCTGAACATACCTGGGAAACACAATACGTTATTGATCTGATTCGGATAATCTGATCGCCCTGTAGCCATGACAGCAACGATATCTTCCACCACAGACGGCATAATCTCCGGTACCGGATTCGCCATGGCGAAGACAATTGGGTCGGCGGCCATGGTTTGCACATCTTCCCGGGTTAACAGATTACCTCGTGACAGACCGATGAAGACATCTGCCCCGCGAATCACATCACGAAGTGAGCCTGTCTCCAGTTCTGGATTGGTACGAGCCGCATAATCGCTCCATACTTCATTTTCATAGGTATTCGTCCGTACCAGCGCACCTTCACGATCAACTCCGACAACCCGACTCGCACCCGCGGACAGCAGAATATTACTGCACGCCACACCTGCTGCACCAATACCACAGACGACAATTTTTACATCTGTGATGGACTTGCCAACCAGCTTGAGCGCATTGATCAGACCTGCGTACAACACAACTGCTGTACCATGCTGATCATCATGAAATACCGGAATGTCCAGTTCCTCATTCAGACGACGCTCAATTTCAAAGCAACGTGGTGAAGAAATATCCTCCAGATTAATCCCGCCAAATGCTGGTGAGATCGCTTTCACAGTTCGAATGATTTCCTCAGTATCCTGTGTATCCAGGCAGATCGGGAAAGCGTCCACTCCTGCAAACTGTTTGAACAACATTGCTTTACCTTCCATGACTGGCATCGCGGCTCGTGGTCCAATGTTGCCGAGTCCAAGCACGGCACTACCATCCGATACTACGGCAACCGTATTCCGCTTGATTGTCAGCGAAAATGCTTTTCCAGGCTCTTCTGATATAGCCGAACATACCCGGGCCACATCCGGTGTATATACGCGTGACAGATCTTCCCGGTTATGAATCGGGACCTTCGGAGTAACCTCAATCTTGCCGCCCAAGTGCAGCAGGAACGTCCGGTCCGATACGTTTATGATGGATGCCCCTTTAAGCTGGCGCACCCCTTCTATAATTTTGCTGTTATCTTGTGCATCCGTTACAGCGACAGTTAAGTCGCGCACACTTACATCCTGATTGGTCGAAATTACGTCAATGGCGATAATGTCTCCACCAGCTTCCGAGATGGCCGAGGCCACTTCGCCAAACTTGATGTCTTTTGTTGTCATTTCCAGCCGAATAATAAAGCTATTACCGTCTAAATTCCTTTGATTCATTCCAATTCCTCCCAGACTGAAAGTCATGAGTTGCAATGTTACCTGTTTGTCTTCGCTGCGCGGACACGTTTATCCTTTATCTTGCCCAGAAAAAGTACTCAGCGTGATCTAAATACGACAAAAAGGACCACCCTCTCCGTCTGAACGAGACGTTAAGGGTGACCCTTCCTGCATGCTACATAAGTTGAACTAAAGATTATTTACGCTCAGCCGCTCTGCGCAGTACTCTGATATCATATGGCTGCAAATCCAGGCAGGCCTCCACAGCATCACCACTCAGCAGATCACTATAGGACTGGTTGTCCAGTTGTACTTGCTTCGGCTCCGGTGTATAGTTCTGCAAAAATACATAATCTGCTGTGCCATCAGTACGAATGTGTGCTGTAACTCCAGCAGGAAGCTGGGTTTCAAGAGCACGCTCAATACCCAGATCAGCGAGTAGACTGCCATAGAAATCATCGTAAAATGGAGCCTTGAAACGTGTCGCCATATAATAAGCTTTACCTGAACCAAGACGGTTAACGGTCAAAGCAGGCCGTCCAGCATAGAAGTCGGAGCGATATGTCGCCAGCGCTTCTGCACCTTCCAGATGAATCAGGTCGCATAATTCGAAAGCATCATACTCGGCATTCAGTTGAAGCTCGTTGCCTTGCACAGGCACAACCCCATTCAGATCACGGTCATGCAAGCCGTCAATCTCTTCTGACCAGATCCCCAGTGTCTTGCGAAGCGGTCCAGGGAATCCTCCCAGGAAGCACAGATCATTCTCATTTACGATACCTGACCAATACGTGGCTACAAATGTACCGCCATTTTCCACGAATCGCTCAATGCGTTCGCCGACGCCTTCACGTACCAGATAGAGCATAGGTGCGATGAGCAGTTTGTACTTGGAGAGATCAGCATCCATGTCGATAACGTCCACAGGAACACCTTTTTTCCAAAAGGCATCATAATGCCATTCTACCGTCTGCTCGTACTTCACTCCGATGTTACGCGGTCCTTGGGAATCCTTTACTGCCCACCGGTTTTCCCAGTCGAAGATGATGGCAACTTCGGCCGGAACGGACGTTCCAACCACCGCCTGCATTCCTTCAAGTGCCGTTCCCACATCAGTAACATCTTGGAACACACGGGTATGTTCATGCCCAACATGGTCCACAACCGCTCCATGAAGCTTTTCACTCGAACCCCGGCTCTTTCTCCACTGGAAGTATTGTACACTGTCCGAGCCATGCGCTACCGCTTGTAAAGACGCCAGCAAATGCATGCCCGGACGTTTCAATTTGCTGGTCTCTTGCCAGTTAGTTGAGCTTGGTGTGCTCTCCATCAATAGAAATGGCTGCCCACCCTTAATGGAACGAACGATATCGTGCATCATTGCTACTCTGGATGCGAGTGTATCCTCTTCGTCCGCATCATGCCATGTCGGATAACTGTCCCATGACAGGAAATCCAGAATGTCAGCGAACTTCCAGTAGTTCAATCCTTCATAAAATTCCATCAGGTTGGTCGTTACTGGCAAATCGGGGTTTTTGGCCTTCAGCGGTTTCGTTTCATGTACAATAAAATCAGCGGTCTGGTCGGTGACAAACCTGCGCCAGTCCAAATTCATCGCATGGACCTGTGTCTCTCCGTGCGGGGCAGGAGACTCCACTTGACTCCAGTCTGTCACGGTATGGCTCCAGAAAGTTGTCCACCATGAATGATTCAACTCATCCAGAGTGCCGTATTTGTTTTTCACCCAGCCGCGAAAAGCTTCCTGACAATGATCACAGTGGCAATCCCCGCCGAATTCATTGGAAATGTGCCAGCCTATTACTGCGGGATGATCCGAATAACGTTCTGCAAGTTTGGTATTGATTGCAGTAACCTTCTCCCGGTATATCGGAGATGTATAACAATGGTTGTGACGGAAGCCATGCAGGTTGCGAACGCGATTGGCTCCAACACGCAACACTTCGGGATACTTGGCCGACATCCAGGCAGGTCTTGCACCGCTTGGGGTAGCCAAAAATGCGTAAATTCCATTTGCAGCAAACGTATCCAATACATGATCAAGCCAGTTAAACGTGTATACACCTTCTTCTGGTTCAAGGGATACCCATGAGAAGATGCCAATGGACATTACATTACATTTGGCAAGCTTCATCAGGCGGATATCTTCTTCAAGGACTTCAGGATAGCGGAGCCATTGCTCCGGGTTATAATCTGCACCATGCAACATCTGAGGTGCTTTGGAACTTACGGGTGGATATTTGTATGTCATGCTGACAACTCCTTGTTCATTTCATTTTAATTATCTATTTGATTAATGCAGCACTCTGCTGCTCATCCAATGCAGTGTCAGTTTCCTCTCCAGCCTTCAGTGCTGAAAACGATTGCAACTTCTGACCCTTGAAGTCAAACATCGTCAGGTTGCCCCAGTTATTCGGATGTCCAACAGACCACTCTTCCTTGCTAGGAATCCAGGCAGGCTCCCAGTAATAGAACCCTGCTCCGAGACCGCCGGGAACCTCACGAATAATTTGCAGCAGATCCTTCAGATAACGCGTCTGTCCTTCCACACTTGCCGGATACCCGGGCAGCAGCAGTTCTTCCTGATTCAGAATCCACTCATGGCCTTCAGGCTGCTGCAATGTCCAAGGATAAGCGGTTTCAACCACATTGATAGGTTTGCCATAGCGTTTAGCCAGATCATGCAGATTATCACGCAGTGCATCCAGTGTTCCGTGCCACCAAGGGTAATAGGAGAGCCCAATGATATCGAACTCTACACCAAGCGCTTCAAATCGATCATAAAACTTGCGACTCTCCGCGTTATCACCACCGCGGTCTATATGAATCATAATTTTAATTTCTGAATCAATCGATTTAACAGCAGCGATGCCATACTTCACAAGTCCAGCAAAACGCTCCCACTGTTCGTCGGTATCATGCTCTTCCCCACCAACACGTCCTTCATCCCATAACATGCCCGGTGTAATTTCATTCCCCACTTGGACCATGTCCGGCAATGCATCATGCTCCTTGAGTGTTCTCAGCACATCTGCCGTATAAGTACATACCTCACGCTGCAGTTCCTCATAGGACAGCTTCTCCCACGCCTTTGGCTTCCATTGATTGGCTGGATCAGCCCAACGATCGGAATAATGAAAATCCAGCAAAAATTGCAAGCCTTGTTCCTTGATCCGTTTGGCAACTGCTACCGTCCGCTCCAGATTACAGAATCCGCCTACAGGATCATTCCAGATCCGCAACCGAATTGCATTGGCATCACCCAGCTTGAGAAGGGTCAGCAAGTCCGCCTGCTGTCCATGCTCATCACGATAGCTCCCACCATGCTGCTCAATTTCATCCATAAATGACACATCCATTCCGAGAATGAATGCCTCTTCCTTTAAATGACTCACTTCATCAACCTCCGTTTAATTTAGATGCAGGCTCAGCCTTTAACCGAGCCCAAGGTCATACCTTTGACAAAGAAGCGCTGCAGGAATGGATACACAATGAGGATTGGCGCACTTCCGATAAAAATTTGTGCCGCTCTTACTGTGGTTTGAGAAATGGTTTCCATCTCTTTCGGGTTCATGGCCATCGTACTCATATCACGTTTGATAATTACGGTCTGCATGAAAGTGGCCAGCGGATAATCCTTGGCATTGTTCATGTAGAGCAATCCGTCAAACCATGAGTTCCAATGAAATACCATGCTGAACAACGCAATCGTGGCGATCGATGGCATGGAAATCGGCAGGAAGATACTGAACAACGTTCTGAAGTGATTGGCACCATCCATCAGCGCCGCTTCCTCAAGCTCTTTCGGAATGCCTCGGAAAAAGTTTAGCATCAGAATAACGAGGAAGGTATTAACAGCTCCAGGAAGCACCAGCACCCAGAAAGAATCCATCAGACCGATCTTCTGGATGACCATATAGAAGGGAACGAGACCCCCATTGAAGATCATACTAAAAACAAAAATCCATGAATAGACGGTTCTTCCTTTAAATTCATTATTTTCTTTCGACAACGGGTACGCCGCCAAAAAGGTAATCAGCAACGTAATTCCCGTACCAATGACTGTCCGCAGCAAGGAAATCCAGAGAGAATTTAGGAAAATCGGATTATTCATCGTTTTTTTGTATGCTTCAAGTGAGAACCCTACCGGCCAGAGGCTGACGAGGTTGGCATCTGCGGCAGCCTTGTTACTGAAGGATACAGCCAGAACGTGAATCATCGGTACAATACACATAATGGCAACCAAAATGAGAAAACAAATATTGATGACATTGAACACGCGATAAGGCGTTGATTTATGATACATCGTGGTCCCTTCTTTCTCTGTTCATTCGATTAGAATATGCGATATCCGGCGTATTTCTTGGCTAAGCTGTATGACACAAGGATCAAGACCATGCTGATAACCGATTTAAATAATCCAATGGCAGTCGCGAAGCCCATCTCTCCATTTTCCAGCGCCGAGCGATAAACGAATGTATCAATAATGTCGCCCGTTTGATATACAAGCGGGTTGTACAGATTGAAAATCTGATCGAACCCGGCGTTAAGTACGTTACCCAGTGCCAGTGTCCCAACCACCATCAGCATCGGTACAAGAGACGGGATGGTAATATGCAGCGTCTGCTTCCAACGACCCGCTCCGTCAATCTCTGCTGCTTCATACAGCGCCGGGTTAATGCCGGCAAGAGCAGCCAAGAAAACAATCATGTTATAGCCGAATTCCTTCCACACATCCGTCAGAATGATCGTCGGTCGAAACCAGCTGTTATCTCCAAGGAAGAAATATGGCCCAAGTCCGAATGTCCCCAGTACCCGGTTCACCAGTCCCCCGGTGGATAACAGATCAATCAGAATCCCGCCCAGGATAACCCAAGACAAGAAGTGAGGCAGATATACCAAGGTTTGGATCGTTCGCTGGATCGCCATCTTGCGAACCTCATTGAGCAGAATCGCGAACACAAACGGGACAAACAAGTTAAAGATGAGTTTGAGCACAGCAATAATCAGTGTATTCCAAATGACTTGCAGGCTGTCCTCGCGTTCAAACAAATATCTAAAATTATCTAGCCCGACCCACTCCGAGCCGCTGATGCCGAGCCATGGTTTGTAGTTCTGAAATGCCATAACAATTCCGCCCATAGGCACATAACTGAATATGATCAAAAAGATGATGGCTGGCAGCAGCATTACGTGAAATGGCCAAGTTCGTTTTAAAGTTCTCATGATTGCTCCCCCTGTAATTCTTCCTACTCAAGTACTCCCTGAGTGGCTTATACAGCGATTATATCAACCGTTTGCATAGGTCAAACAGCACATAAAAGCAATATAAATGGCACAAAAGCAACCAGTTTGGACTCGCTGTTATTCCAGTCATTCATCCAGTGCTGACCCGCAACTCCCCAATGTAAAATCAAGCTCTAATAACGACAAAAAAAGCGCGCAGACTTGGTTCGTCTGCACGCCCTTGTATCCTTATTTTTTCACACTGTCATACCATTCGTTGACCTCTTGTGTAATTTGGTCGCCGCCACCCGATTTCCACGTTTGTACAAATGTATCGAACGCATCAACCGGATTTTTGCCATAAATAATTTCGTTGAATGCTTGATTCTCAATTTTGTTCAGGTAGTCGAGCTTAGATTTCATCGTTGCAGTCGTTGGACCGGTAAACATGTTTTTGAACGAGATTTCTTCCTGACTGAGCAATACTTTTGCAGCAGCAGGGGTTTCTGGCCCATAGTTTACGGCTACATCCTTCTCAAGCTTCGTCTCAGGCTCTTTGCCATCCGCCAGATTCATTAAGGCTTTCATCTGAGCATCCGGAATACGAGCGCCGTCACGAACGAGCAAATAACGTACAACGTTCACATAGCCGCCTTCGATTTGGTCAATCGGCATTTGTTTGCCATTGGCATCCAATTGATAGTCATACTTAGCAAACAGGCCATTATCATACGGGCTACCCGGTGCCGGATCTGCATAATTGTCAAAAAGGTAGTTCTCATACGTGAAGAATGCTTCAGGGTGCTCCATGTCTTTCTTGATCAGAATGACACCGTTAACAAACTGTGTACCGTGGCGCATCGCTTTGCCTTCTGGGCCAGTCGGGATTTCAATCGGTTTCCAAACGGCACTTGGCACATTTTTCACCGTATCCAGAAGCGGCCATCCGCTCATCCAGTATGGACCTGGGATAATACCGGCTGTACCTGCGACTGCTGGCTCTGCTGTTTTGTTCTCATCCCACAATGCCGCTTCCTGCGGGATATATCCTTTTTTGAGCCATTCGCTTAATTTGGTCAGACCTTGCTTCATGCCAGGGTTAATGGAACCATACTCCAGCTTGCCATCTTCAGCTACATTCCATTGGAATGGCAGTGTTCCGTATGCACCAAAGATCCAGGATGGATCACCCATCCATGTGTTCATGGATGTTTTGAAACCGATGCTCAGTGGAGTAACCTTGTCTGGAGCTAATCCATCAGGATTTTGATTTTTGAACGCATCCATGACTTTTTCCAGTTCATCGATTGTTTTTGGCGCCTCCAGATTCAGCTTGTCCAGCCAGTCCTGGCGAATCCACAGCAGATAATCATTGTTGTACGCATAGTCAAGTACGGGAATACCCATTCTTTTGCCGTCACGGCTATACTGGTTCCATACATTGGGATCCTGCTCCATCGCTTTTTTCCAAGTGTCGGAAGCATATTTGTCGAAAAGTGGACCCGCTTCCTGATACATGCCGGAATCAATCAGATCCTGTGCAAGCAGGTTGTCCCCTACCGTTACCACATCAGGCATCTCCTGACCGGAAGACATCGCAAGACGAAGTTTTGTCGCGAATGCGTTGTTCGTATCCGTAACAGACCATAAGGATTTGATTTCAATTCCAAATTTGTCTTTGGCCCATTTGGTTGCCACGTTATTTTCCATTGATTCGCCATTTTTGAATTTTAGTTCAGGATCAATTCCCCATGCCGTTGTAATGGTTACTGCAGGATCATATTTTTCTTTGTATTCGTTTTCAACAGCTGGCGCACTTGATGCCTCGCTATCTCCTCCGCTATTTCCTCCTGTACAGCCTGCAAGGACGCCGGTCAGACACACCGCCGTTGCGAGAAGCGACAGTAATCTCTTTTTCGTGGATTTCGCTCTCAATGTTGTTCCCCCTTCAATCATTTTGGTTACCCTTTCATTATAGGCCTGCCGGGTCTTTCAGCCTATGTCACGAAAACAAGATTTCTGCACCTTTGGCAACCTATATATTGGAATGATGTTGAAATTATGCCTGATCCCGATATTCATTCGGTGTCATCCCGTAATGCTTTTTGAACATTTTGCTGAAATATTGCGGATTTTGGTACCCTAGCTCACTCGTAATCTCGTATATCTTTTTGTTGGTGTTTTTGAGCAAATACAATGCACGCTCCATCCGCATGCGAATCATATAATCGCCCAGCCCCTCACCTGTCTCGGCTTTGTAGATCTTGGACAAGTAAACGGGATGCAAATACACCTTGTCTGCGATCATCTTCACGGACAGATCCTGTCCTGCGTCTCTCGTTACCATCTCCTGAACCTGCTTGATGACGTGTCTGCGGCTCTGTACTCCTTCGTGATCCGATAACTCCTCCTGCAGCTTGGCAAGCATCTCAGTTGCCCAGCGGCGAAGTTTGTCAGGTGATTGAATCAACTGATGAGCGAGCAGCAGGTCGAATCCCGCATGATCAATTTCATGTACGAGATGTCCTTGCTTGTGCGCGATATACATAAAGGCATTCGTTACAGATAAATACATCTCATATACATGCTCTCTTGAGAGACATACACGTTCTGCTGCATCAAATACGGCATTCAGTTTACGTGCCGCTGCCTCCCACTGTTTGGTTTCAAGCAATTGAGGCAGTACGGGTGGCTTATAGAGCTCTTCAAGCGCTTGAGCCGCATCATTCTCCGGTCGTTTCGACAGTTCTGTATCCATGTAAATAATCGTATTTTCCTCTGGACCCGATAGAACGAGTGATCCTAAACCTTTACGATAAGCGGTCGTCAGATCGGCAAATTGAAACGGTGCTGTCACCACCATGGACAGATCGCCTTGCAGATATCGAATAACATGCTCGCGGAAAGTCCCAACTGGTTGCTTCAATTCATCCACATTTGTCTGAGCTGGCTCCGTCCAGCCCTGATTCTGTATAATCATGACTAGACTCTCATGGGGACCTCGCCCAAACCATACGTTGAAATGCGGACCAAACACCTCTTCGGCAATATTACCAACCGCAAACTCCATCAAATCCAGTGATTGCTGATCCATTGCCGAGAACCGGCCTGTAAGGCGAATTAGCATCATAACTGCCGGTTGATCCGGCTGAAGCACAATCTCATACTTCTCAAGCTGTTCACCCAGTGCTCGTGCTGTAATCTCGCGGCCCAATAACAAATCATGCATCAGATTCTCCCGCAAAATTTTATAATCTGACTTCCGGCTGTATAACAAGCGATGGTATTTATCAAATTCATCCCAATCATCCCGAAGGGACGTGATGGCAGCAGAGACCGAAGCCATGAATTCCTCATCGTTCACCGGCTTGAGAATATAATCTGCAGCCTGCAGTTGGATAGCTTTTTTGGCATATTGAAAATCACTGTGTCCGGTCAGCAGGATACAGCGTATATGCGCCCATCGACTGCTTACCTCCTCAACCAGCTCCAGCCCGGACATGCCCGGCATTCGAATATCGGTCACCACGAGATCCACTGCATTCTCTTCTAAGATCCGCAACGCTTCCTTGCCAGATGCCGCACGCAAAACTGTCGTCACCCCGAGCTCGCCCCAGGGAATGGTCAATTCCAGACTTTCCGTTACATACGTTTCATCATCCACCAATAAGATATCAATCAAGACAGTCACTCCTATCCGCTTCGTTATGCAATGAAATCTATCGTTCTTATGCTGTAGTCATTTAAACACTCTAGTTCTATCCTACTATTCAAGAAGAGATTTCTCGGCAGCAGGCCAAGACAAGGTAACACGCAACCCACCAAGCGGTGATTCCGTAATGCTAATTCCCGCCTGTTCCCCATACCTGAGCTGAAGACGCTGATTGACGTTCCACAACCCACACCCCATCTCTTGATCCATACCTCCTGTGAGTTTGTGAAGCAGCATATGCCTGTCCAGCTCACCCATACCTTGCCCGTCATCATCGACGGTAAGAATCATCATGCCATTTCTCTGTTCTCCCGACACCCGTATTTCCCCAGCTTCGGCATCGGTTTCAATTCCGTGAATAACCGCATTCTCTACAAGTGGTTGTACGATGAGAGGTGGTACCTCTTGCCTCAGGATGTCTTCCGATAATTCAATTTTGAAACGTATTCGGTCCATGCGCATCTGCTGAATCTCCAGATAACAGGTGACGAACTCAATTTCCTCTGTGAGCGGCACCACGTCACGTTCCTGCCTCGTTGTATAGCGATAATATCGGGACAAATTATGCGACATAGCAACGACAGCATCGACACGCTTCAGTTTGGCCATGCTCGTAATGAATGAGAAACAATTATAGAAAAAGTGTGGATTAATCTGCGATTGCAGCTGTTTCAGCCGGGCTTCACGCACATGAATCTGTTCCAGATACACGTGTTCGAACAACTGCTGAATCTGCGCCACCATGGAGTTGAATCGTTCGGACAAAAAGCTGAATTCATTGCGTCCTTTGGGTGTAATTCGGACTGAATAATCCTCCTGCTTCAATCGTTGGAATCCACGAATCAACTGTTTGACAGGGACCTGGACCTGTACATATAACAGATAGGCAACAGCAAAGCTCATTAATAGCAGACAAATCATGGCCGAATAAAATAATATGTTGGACTGATGAATCGGCTTCAGAATAGCTGATAATGGCATGTAATCAACTAGATACCAGCCAGTCGTGCTGGACTTTACCGTATTAACCATGTAAGGTTCACCGTCAATGACTACCGTCCTGTTATCGACATCTTTAAGCTTATCAATAGCCAGATTATCCATCAGCTCACCTGTCAGGGCACGATCTGAGGTTCGGTTATAGATTACCCCTGTCTCTTCCCGGTAATAGAAGGGGTCGTGGCGACCATCGTCCTTAAATTTGTCCAGCATATCTCGAATGTTGTCACTGTCGAATTCAAGCTTGATCACAGTCTGCGCATTGGCTGCGGGATCGCTAATGCCGTAGGGAGATACGGTGATCCAGCTGAAGATGAATTTATCATCTTCCCCCTCCTGAGTCTTTCGAACATTCCATCCGGATGAAATGTTGCCTCGCAGCGTTTGCTGATCGTAATAACCGGCATCTCGTTCAGAGATGACCCTGCCCAGCGTCGGCGAATAAAGGTACAGTTTCGTGGTCCAGTTGGATGAACTTTCCTGAATACTCAGCTTGTTCTGAATACGTTTAACCAGATTGATCGTGTCCAGATCGAAATATTTACTGTCGGCGTAGATCCGACGGAAGCTCGCAATATCGGGATCATGAATGAGCAGATTCGGCCATGAGGATAACAACTCGATGTGTGTATTCACTTGATTTTGAAAAAACTCCAGTTGGTTGCTGTTTGAGCGATTGAGCTCATCCCGTAGAACTGCTGTCGTTTTATGGTTGGAATACCAGTACAGCAGGACGACTGGAACAAGCATAATTAGAATTAAAATGACCATTTTGGAAAATAGATTCGTCCGGTATGACATCTTCTTACCTCACCTTGCCTTCATTAGTCAGTGAATCTAATTTTAACGATGAAAGCGTTAAACATAAACTTTTTTTTCTGGGCGAATCCGTTTTACAGCTCAACTGTTACTCCTGACTTAATCTCATTAAAGAGATTCTATATATATCGTAAGCGTTATCATATAGATGCATAAAGGTGACAAAACCAACTTTTCTGCACTAATTGCAACTTCCACGCAAAAAAGAGCCGACAACCGTCAGCTCTTTTCTAAACACAATATATTGGATATTTTCTTTTAATTCAAAATACACTTCTTATGTATTCATTCTATCTTGCTAACACAGTATCTATTATGGAATATCGTAATCAAACACCGTATTCTCTCCATCCACGGCGACATCCAAAACAATATCGGTTAGCTTTCCATTCACTTGCAACGGGGAGTCAGCTAATCCGGAAAACGCCAGTTGACCCTTAAATGTTCCATACGGCTCAATTTCTATATGTACAGGCTTGAGCTCGACAGACTGCAGGGATTCATAGAGCGGATCATCATGATGTTTGTAACTGCCGGCCAAATCAGGCAAGAGTACAGCTGCTACAGACTCTCGGGTGTAATTTTTGAGTGTCAGGTCACAGTTTACTCGTGTAATACCATTGTCCAGTACATCATAGGTACAGGAACTATCATTTTGGACATAGGAAACACCATTGATACCGGAAGCTCCCCATTTGGCTACGTACATTAATTTATCCGTCATGTAGGAATAACTGAGAACGATAGCGAGAACAATCAGCCAGAGACGTTTGGCCAAAACCGGATATAATAGCATGATTTCTTTGCGTGTAAGATAGTAGCTGCACGCTAATATTCCCATTCCAAAGAATATCGTGATATGAACACCACTTACGTAGGATGTGGTATAAGGCGACATGCCTATAGCAGACAACATCGTGTCCCCCACAGAGAAACCGAGGTGATGCTTAAACGTAAAAATGATGCCAAACAGCAATAACATCGCAGAGAACACAAGTCTGGTTCTCGACACACGAACACCCCCTAATCAACCACCTGATTATATCATATTTTTCCTTATTATGGTTTGTGATCCAAATAAAAAAAAGACGCTCCGGTTTTTAACCGAAAACGTCTTTGGTTTTGCAACTCAAGTCTACTTTTTGGACAGGAATGCGTCGAGCTGTTCTTGTTTGGCTGCAATGATTTTGTCAATACCTGCGGCTTTCAGTTTCTCCAGATATTTCGGGATCATCTCATTCGGATCTACTGCACCCGAGGTCATGCCCGGTTTGAACTGTTTGTTCACGTTGTTGACCGCAGCAATTTCGTTTTTGACGGATTGGCTATTGAACGTAAAGCCCAGTGCAGGTGACTTAACGCCTTTGGCATTAAACTCCTTGAACTTTTCCCATTTCTGCGGATCTTCATTATCCCAGAGATAGTTCAGGAACTGGTTGCCCAGCTGCCATTGTGCGCCTGGATTGTATGTGCGACTGTTCGCATCCACCCCTTCCGGGAGGGTAATAATGTTGTCCTGTCCGTCTTTTTTTACATAATGCGTGCCTTCAATACCGAAGTTGAGCAGGTTGTTGATTTCTTTGTCGGAATGCAGAAGGTTAATGACTTGCATCGCCTTCTCCGGCTGCTCAGAGGAACGGGAGATCGCCAGCATCGCACCGGAAGCATCCCCGGTTGTAATCGTAGGCTGTGTCATCTCAATCTGGGTCAGTGGATAACCGACATACCCTTCTTCTTCCTTATCCTTGCCCGGCTTCATGCCATCGGTCCATAGGAAAGCCTTGCCTGCCTTCGCCTGATCTTTTGGGAACACATTGGAAGTCGCTGCATCACTGTTAATGTATCCAGCCTGATACCACTTGCGTGCAAGCTCAGCAGCTTCCTTGAATTCAGGGGTCTCCACTTCGTTCAATACCGTCGTTGTACCCGCTGTTTTGGAGATGACGCCTGGAACGGATGCATCACCAAGATAATCCCAGTCCAGATTTTCCAGCAGGCCGTTACCATTGGTGTTGGACATATAGAACGGGGTGACACCCGGCTCGTTTTCCTTGATCGTTTTGAGCAGCGGCTCCAGGTCAGCCCACGTTTTTACTGCGGTCAGATCAAGCTTGTATTTGTCAGCCAAATCTTTACGTACCAGCACACCACGCGTCGCCGCCAATTCCTTGTTGGTAGGAACGCCATAGTTCACCCCATCCACCTGAGAACCTTCCAGAAAGGCCGGATCGAGATTTTTCTTGATATCCTGCCCGTACTTGTCAAGCAGATCATTGAGTGGCAAGAAAGCACCTTTCGCTACATTGACCGTATAATTCTGCCAAGCCGCCGTGAAAATAATGTCTGATTTTTCGCCGGAAGAGATCATAAGATTCAGCTTGTTATCCCACTGACCCCAGTCGATCGCATTGATTTTGAGTGTTGCCCCGATCTTTGGCTCCATCTTTTTGTTGATCTCGGCTTCGACCAGAGCTACATCTTTCTGTGGTGTCCCTGGATAATACAACGTCACTTCATAGGGCTTGCCGCCACTCTCCGTTGCACCGCCACCCTGTGCTTCCGGTGTTGTTGTACCGCCTTTGTCTGACGAGCAACCTGCCAGCACCAGGCTCAGCGCCATAACTGCTGCCGCGAAACGCGGCCATACCTTAAACGTTCTAATCAAATGAACCCCTCCCGTCATATGTTAGACCCTGCAACCGATTGCCCCAATTCGCAATGTTCCCCAATCTGCAAAAGTCCGTTCGCTTGCCGGCCCTCCGGCGTGCCTGTACTCGCTGCTTTTTGTATATGCCCTCTCAGGTCCATCTTCGATTATCCGTTACCCTCTCCGCTAACCGGCCGGAGTTACCCCTTCACTGCACCTACTGTTAGGCCTTTGATGAAATACCGCTGGAAGAATGGATATGCCAGTACGATTGGACCAATACCGACAACAGCCATCGCCATTTGCAGTGTTTTATTCGGCAGATTCAACAATCCGCCCTGTGACGAAATCTGTGAAGAGACATTGGAGTTGGATGTTAAATATTGAATATCGAGCAGCGTCCGGTACATAAGGTACTGAAGACTGATCGTCCGGTTATCAGATATAAAAATCATGCTGAGATACCAATCGTTCCAGTAATTCAATGTGCTGAACAGCGCAACGGTCGCCATCACCGGAAGGGAGAGCGGAAGCACGATACGTGTAAACGTTCTCAATTCACCCGCTCCATCAATCCGTGCCGATTCAAGAATCGATACCGGAATGGAGTTAGCGAAGAATGTACGCATGACCAGCACGAAGAACGGTGACAACAGCAGCGGCATGATTAGTGCCAGAATCGAGTTTTTCAAATCCAGTACGTTGACATAGACGAGGTACCAAGGGACCAGACCGCCATTGAACAGCATGGTGAAAAAGATGAAAAAGGCGAACCAACCTCGATACGGCAAATCTCTTCGGGAAAGCGGGTACGCGTACAATGCCGTCAGTGCTACACTCGTTATTGTACCTATCACGGTTACGATAATTGAAATGCCATAGGAATGGATGATCTGATCCATGTCCTTGAACAGAAACTCATAGGCAGTCAGGCTAAACTTCTCCGGAATCAGCTTATACCCATTCGCAATAACCGTCGTTTCGTCCGAGAAGGAGATCGCGAAGACAAGCAGGATCGGCACGATGCAGGCAATGGCATAGAATATAAACATAGCGTGTATGATAGACGCGGAACGCCGCGACACGGCTAATGGATCACGTGATTTCACAGCTGGCTTGCCTCCTCTCAAAATAATGCATTATCTTTGTCCATTCTCCTTACGATGGTATTGGATACGAGTACAAGTACAAATCCGACCACAGCCTGATACAGCCCGGCTGCCGAGGACATCCCGATATCGCCCCCAATAAGGAAGGTTCGGTACACATACGTATCCAGAACGTTCGTGACCGGGAACAATGCGCCCGATTCCAGCGGAACCTGGTAGAACAGACTGAAATCCGCGTAGAAAATACGACCGATCTGCAGCAAAGTCATAATCACGATTAGCGGTACGAGAAACGGAACGGTAATGAAGCGAATCTGATGCCACTTGCTCGCGCCATCCAGCACAGCTGCTTCATAGTACTCCTCATCGATACCTACCACCGCTGCCAGATAAATGACGGCATAATAACCGATATTTTTCCATGTATTCACCAGCGGCAAAATGTACGGCCAATACTTGGGCTCTGAATACCAATCAATTGGTTGTCCGCCAAAGAGCTGAAGAATCGTCGAGTTCATGAAACCCGAATCCTTGCCGAGAAACGCGAGCACCAGATAGCTGACTACGATCATCGACAGAAAATACGGAAGCAGCATGAGTGACTGATACAATTTGGACATTGCCTTGTTTTTCACTTCATTCAACAATATCGCAAGTCCTACACCTACAAATAAATTCAGCGCAATAAATACGGTGTTATATGCGAGCGTATTACGTGTGATCTCCCAAGCATCGCTGGTGGAGAATAAATACTTGAAATTATCCCAGCCGCTCCAGGGACTGCCCCAAATACCGTCGGCATAGTTTACATTTTTGAATGCAATCAGAACGCCGAACATCGGCATGTAGTTGTTTACCAGCAGAAACAAAATGCCTGGCAGAAACATGAGATACAAAACCTTGAATTTCCCTAGATTGTACAGGACAGACTTTCGTTTTCGAGCTGATATATCCGGTATGTCCCTTCCATCCGCTAGATGTGCTCCCTTACCCACCTGGGGTTGTGTCTTCATAACTTGATCTCCCTCACTCCTCTTGAATTTCATCCTCAGGATGAAACACCGCTGTGTCTCCTGTGGTTCAAGTATACGGCGGGGCGTTCAGGTCCACTATCTGCTGTGGTGACCAGTTCACTTATCAAATTATGACTTTAGAGCACAAAAACACAAAAAAAACAAAAGACGCAGCACGCTGCGTCAAATCTGTACCGTTCGCGACTGTTTGCGAAACTCCTGTGGGGTAATGCCCGTGCACTTTTTGAACATTTTCGTAAAATGAGAGTAATTGTAATATCCGACCTTGCCTGCGATATCCGTCACCTTCACGGTAGACTGGGACAATAAGGTCTTCGCTTTGGCTACTCTGCGCTGGAGAATGAATTCGGAAAGCGACATGCCCTTTTCTTTACGAAACAAGCGGGATAGATAGGCCGGATTAAATCCGGCAAAGGATGCAAGTTCTTCTCGCATCAGCTCTTCACCAATATGATTTTCAATGTAAATGCATAACTGGTCCACAATCGTCATTGGACTGTGATCGTCCGGGTACAATACCGGGATGGCACGGCTGATCAGGTCTAATGTCCACTGCTTCAGCTGGGGCAACGAACGTGTTACAACGTTTTCTTCCGGCTCCCGTTCTCCGGGATACAGGCTGCGTACAGATACATTTTTCTGATGAAGCAACGGATAGATTACATGCAGCATCGCATGATAATACAAACGCAAAATTTCGGGTGACAAACGCTCCTGTGCAGCCAGTAATTCAAAGATTTCATCCACACGCTCGCGCAGGTCGTCAAACTTTCCCGTTTCGAACAGGATGGACAGCTCGGAAAACCACGGTATTGGCAGAAAGCGATCCTCCGTATCTCGGCCCACCTCGTCATAGATGAAGACCCCCTCAAGCTCGTTGATGTTGCGACGCTCCATGTCCATCAGCTCATTCAGCATCCCCTGTAAATCTGTAACAGCAACCGGAACTCCGACGTAACAGGACAACCGGCAATAAAAGTAGGTGCTGCACTCCTGGATATAACTCTGACATCCTTGTTCCATCTCACTCGCCGTAGGTATGATACCGTCCTGTTCGTATGCAAGCACAATATTTAGCCCACTATGGTCCTGAAACACTTCCCCAGGTTTGTCACCCAGCAGCATTTCCTTGGCAGCATTGCGGAGCGCATATTCCAGCACCTCCTCATCACGCAGATCGAAATCTCGCACCCATTCTTCGACGGATATGACAATGGGCAACACGCGCACTTGTGGATCAATCTCGGCTCCATATACCTCGGCCAGCTCCTGAAGCTTTTGCTGGGTTAAGGTTACACGCTGTGAGATGGCGTCTTTCCAGAAACGCTCGGTTAACAGCGGTTTATGTGTTTGCCAGCGTTTATACACGGTCTCATATACTTCATTCGTGCGGGAACGCTGCTCGCCATCTTTGATTTTGTCCATTGCCTGGCTCACAACCTTGAGCAGCTGGTCTGCGGGAGCAGGCTTCAGTACATAATCGAAGCTGTTCAGCTTGATTGCCGTTTGGGCATAATCGAACAGGGCATGACCTGTAAGAAAAATCGTCAGCATGCCGGGATCATGCTTTAACACCCAGCTCTGCAGATCCAGTCCCGTTTCACCCGGCATCTCAATATCACAGATCATAATATCGATGGGATGGGCTTTCATCACCGTTCTTGCCTCTTCTGCATCACCAGCACTGAATACCTGGTCAACTCCAGCCTGGCTCCAGTCTACCCCTTCCACCATCGCTTGCAGTGCGTATACTTCATCATCCACGATTAACAGGTTCCGCATAGGCTCTCCCTTCTTCCTCTTCCGTCTGGGCGGGCATATGAATATGGACTGCTGCCCCTCCTTCAGTCTGATTGCTGAATTGCAATCCGGCATGTTCGCCGTACTTTACAAGCAGCCGATGGATAACGTTCCAGATGCCAATGTGCTGTCCACCCGGATCTTCGGCGTATTGTCCCTGTTGAAGGCGCTCCAGTATTTCTTGCTCAAATCCAACACCGTTATCTGTAATCGAAAGTTGAAGAACCGAAGTTGGTTCAGGATCAGATAACGTTTTCGACTTCCGTGCTGTTATGCAAATAACAAAAGGTCCTGTGCGCCGCTGAAATCCATGAATAATGGCATTCTCCACAAAAGGCTGAATCGTTAAGGGAGGCAGCACATAATGCCCAAGATTCGGTTCAACATCCAGAACGAAATCCAGCTTGTTGGGAAACCGCAGCTTCTGGACTTCCAGATAATGACTGATATGTTCCAATTCTTCATCCAATCGAATGACACGTTTGCCTGCACGCAGGCTGAACCTGAAATAATCTGCCAGATGACCCGCCATCTGCTGAACCAACTCATGCTTTTGCAACGAAGCCAGGCTATGAATGATATTCAATGAATTCAGGTAAAAATGAGGATTGATCTGCATCTGCAATTGTTTAAACTCTGCTTCTCTCGTTCGTAATTGCTCCTCATACACATCTATCTTCAGATGCTGGATCTCACTTGTCATCTGATTGAAGCTGTGCGTCACAAACTCCAGTTCAGATGAAGCCGGCGTCTCAAGCCTAACATCAAGTTCTCCTCGGCTAACCCTCCTCATTCCACGTATGAGCACATTCATTGGACGGAACAGGAGCTGTCTGAGAAAAATCATAGCTGTGATCAGGATGACCGCAGCCCCGATTGGAAGCAGGCGAATGATCTGCTGAAAAAATGGCAGGTTTCGCATCATGTCCTCTTCGGGCAGCAGGACAATATAATTCATCTCAGACATGGCTGAAGGAATGCCAAGCATCAGATACTGTCGTGCACTTCCTGTGGAGGTCACTTCAGAGATCACCTGGTATGGCTTATTTAATCCCGTGATATGGGCTGCGGCCAGTTTAATTTGTGCCGAGTTCAGGGCTGAATCGGACAGCGCCTCACCATCTGCCCCCACGATGACTGCACCTCCCCGGTCACCGGATTCCGTGAATTGCTCGGGGTGATTCAGTGCATTCATATCCACCAGTGCCCCCGCATAGAACTGGGCGTTGATCCGCACCGTTTTGACCAAGGCATTCCATGTGCCTCCCCGAACGATGCTCCACTCCGGCTTCTGGATCTCCCCCTCCAGCTGCTGCATTTGGACCGGCATGCTCTCCTGCACAATCGACATTTTGACATCATAATTGCCTGAGGTAGCGAGTAACAGATCGTCATTTACAGCATCGTACAGAAAAAATGAATCGATCAGATTATAAAATCCGATATCGGTCATGAATTTGTTCATAATACGCTGTTTCGCAATAATATAATCGCCGCTGCCGTATTTGAGAAAAAACAGAGAGATAATGTCCGGGTCTCGCTCGCCCAGACTGTATAAATAACGATTGGTCTCCTGCAGCACACGCTCGTTCTGCTCCACACTTTTTGCAAGATGATTCATATTAGTGAGAGACACTTGGTCACGTACCACTTTCATGGCGTATACGTTGTTGTAATATAACAGCATGAATAGTGGCAGCATGATCAATGTCAGACCCACAATAAACTTAAAGCGCAGTGAACGGATGAAGTTCATGAATTCCCGCCCTTTTGTCTAATCTGGATTTCAGTTCTGTTACACTTTATTGTAACCGCTATCAATATCAAACGATTTCTTCCGTGTTCTGATGCTATACCTCTGCGTTTCTTCCATCTTCTTCCTTATAATGGCATGTTTATTGTAGTCATACTTTCTGCATCTGTCTATGTGGTTCCGTGACCTGTCAATGTCAATTCTGGTGACTTGCGATTCTTGGCTTTAGTACGTGTTCGAGGGCCCATGCTCTAATTAGTTCTCCATCTGTAAAAAAAATCCTTCTCCATACTCCACGAACGCCCGGTGATGACATGCATACGATATATCACTCCTTGGATTGACACCAGGGATGTAAGGAGGCATGTCCGATGAATATTCAACTCGTCCCATTGCATTATGTATATCTGGCATTTATCGTCTTGATTATCGCCGTCATGGTACGGCGTAGAGACACAACCATCATTTGTGTCGCAGGTATCATGACCATTGGACTCCTGGCGACTGAAACATTAAGCGGATCGGTTTCCGGAATCTTCAACAGCTTTATCTACGCAGCCAAAGAGCTGCTCAGCACCATTTTTATCATCTCGATCATTGTTGCAATGAGCCGGGTGTTAATTCGGACAGGGATCAATGAAGTCATGGTTACACCGCTCACCCGGTTCATCCGTTCTCCACAGGTCGCCTATTGGGGAATTGGATTCATTATGATGATCGTATCACTGTTTTTCTGGCCCTCTCCTGCCGTTGCCCTGGTTGGGGCTGTACTTCTTCCGGTAGCTGTACGAGTCGGACTTCCTCCCATCGGCGCTGCCATTGCCATGAATCTGTTCGGTCATGGAATTGCCTTATCAGGGGATTACATTATCCAAGGGGCACCCAAACTGACAGCTGATGCAGCAGGACTTCCCGTTACCTCAGTTATGACTGCAAGTATCCCGCTTGTCATAGTGATGGGAACGGTGTCTACTATAACGGCATTCTGGATGCTCCGCAAAGAGATGAAGTCAGGTTCCCCCGTTAAACTTAGTGATCCGATCTCTGGTGAAGCAGTAACCGTCAATCCTCCTTCGTCAGACTCTGCACCGCTCTCCGAGGAACCAACCGTTCAACGTCAACCAATACCGCCGCGTCTGCAAAAGGCCTTCGCTCTAATCATCCCGTTATTATTCTTAGTCGATGTCATTCTGATGTTTTTACTTCAACTGCAAGGCGGTGATGCCACGGCGTTAATTGGTGGAACAGCCGTGCTCATTCTGATTGCCGTATCTCTTGCCGCGCATCGCCATACAGGTCCGGAAGAAACAACAAACTATTTAATCGAAGGATTTCAGTTCGGGTTCAAGGTGTTTGGTCCTGTCATACCAATTGCCGCTTTCTTTTATCTTGGGGATGCTGCGATTACAGAGTTGTTCAACAACCCGCTGCCTGCTGGATCACACGGTATTGTGAATGATTTAGGGGTTGCTCTTGCAGGGCTAGTGCCACTGAATAATACGGTGGGTGCTATAACGATGACTGTGACCGGAGCGGTCACGGGAATGGATGGTTCGGGTTTCTCAGGAATATCTCTCGTCGGCTCCATTGCGTCCATGTTTGCAGGCTCGGCAGATTCCGCACCCGTATTGACGGCACTGGGTCAGGTCGCCGCCATATGGGTAGGCGGTGGGACCTTAATTCCATGGGCCTTAATTCCAGCCGCTGCCATTTGCGGAGTCAGCCCATTTGAACTGGCACGCCGTAATCTAAAACCGGTACTGCTGGGGTTAACTGTTACTACCATTGTGGCTATCTTTCTAATCTGATTGCGTAAACATGCTATTCGAACTGAAAAGACGTACGCAAGCGGGCCCATCGCCAAAGCTCATCCTTGCTCATCGCGGCCAGATGAAGCATTTCCTCATAAGGGTCTCCCTGAAGTCCCAGGACCGCAGCGAATGCAGGCTCCGTCTTCCAGCCTTCCAGCTTCAGTTTGCGAATCTCCCGATGTCCTGCTGCACCCCAGAGTTGCAATAATTCCCACTCTACCAGCATGTGAATATAAGCATTTTGCCTGCGTACTGATAGGGACTGAGCGAAGATCTCTATAGGCCAGTTTCCGATATTCACACAACAGGTCACATAAGGACGCTGGCCAGCACGGCCATCTCCCCGGTCGCATCGAAAACCCTGCATACCGCCCAATTGTCGGTGCACGAAGGTTTCGAACGCCTCGAGGTCCGCTGCCTCACATAATAGATCAAGATCACTTCCGGGAATATCAATATCAATCGGCACTGTTCCAGCCGGATAAGGCTGGTAGGCAGCCAATATGCTCATCAATCCACTGGATTGCAGCACCCTATATGCATCCTGCTGACGCTCGTTACCCGAGGCTAGATGTGTCATTACATCCGTTGTTGTAATCATCTCACAACCTCTGGCACTGGTTCATTCCGAGGCTCCTGTAACGACTTGTTTGACACGACCTACCTGTCCACTGGTCAAACGCACTTTAATCCCATGCGGGTGTGTAGGCGATTTGGTCAACAAATCCTTCACGATGCCGCGTGTCAGTTTGCCTGTAGGCTGATCCTGCTTGAGCACGATATCCACTTCAAGACCCGGTTTGATATTTACTCGTTGTTGTCCGTTCATGGGTTTCCCTCTCCTCTTCAACGTTTTCCATGTCATGTAGCCATAATTCACAAAGCTTCATCTATTGTAGACGTTTTGGATTGAAAACGAAAGCCATGTTCAATGTTCAAAAACATAATTGACCAGTCATTTCCGCTTCGAAGAGGGCTCAGAGGATTTGCTTTTCATCACTTTCAGAGCTGATCGATAGACTTCATCGGCACTCTTTTCAGGTTCTTTTGTCTCCGTCAGCACCTCTTCCTCTTCCACTTCGGCAGGTTTACGGAAATGAAGCAATGCTTGACGATAAGCTTGATCACCGTCTGTAGTCTGCGTCTCTCTTTTCTGAGGTGAAGGAGCCACTTCCGATGTGGAATCCATCTCGTGGATTTCCGTTCGGCTGTGGTTTTCATGTTCTAATACCTCTGTATGATCCGCCTGTTCGTATATCCGGTCTTCGTTCAGAGTTTGATCTTCTTCATGCAACAGGACAGGCCCTTCATCCACCTCTGCTATCTTGGAAGCTCGTGCTTCTGCAGCCTTGCGAGACGATCTGGAGTTATAAATCATCAGAAACACAACCCCAATAACAACGATTACCGCCAAAATAATCAACATATGAGCATCCTCCTTATCATCCGCCTGTAGGCAGCTTTAATCAATATATTGGTGCCCTATTCTGCGAATAATATTTCACCTTGTTTCGTATAGAGCGACAAAGTAGCGGGAATGCTCCAAACAGGATTGTCAGCAGAAGACTTTCAGCACCAATTGAAGAGAAGGTTTACAGAAAACCGAATTAAGGAGGAATGATCAGCATGAATTCACGTGCCATTTTGATCAATATCATTGTTATACTGGTGATTTTGGGAGCCGGAGCGGCCGGAATCTACTATTACAACCAATCCACCAGCTACGTTAAAACTGACAATGCACTTGTTACCGGGCAGCCTATCTCCGTAGCTTCCGCAGTAGGCGGTGAACTTCGATCCTGGAAAGGCAAGGTAGGTACAACATTTAATGCGGGGGATACTGTAGCCACCGTAACCGCTGCGGGAAAATCAACCTCTGTGACGATGCCTGTTGATGGCACCATTGTACAACAGACAGCCGTCGAAAATTCACTAGTATCTGCCGGTTCGCCTCTCGCACGGGCCTATGATTTCAATAACCTTTACGTGACAGCCAATGTGGACGAGACCGCGATTGATAAGATTAAAGCGGGTCAGATCGTCGATGTATATATCGATGCTTTTCCAGACACCACGTTGACAGGCAAGGTAGACCAGATCGGACTTGCCACCGCTTCCTCTTTTTCACTGCTGCCGTCGTCCAATACGAATGCGAATTACACCAAAGTAACACAAGTCATCCCGATTATCATTACAATCGAAGGATATAAAGGACTGGGTGTGGTTCCCGGCATGAGCGCTACCGTGCGCGTTCATATCTAAGGCTGCCGATGGATAATCAAGTACCTCTTGGAAAAACCATCGCTGTCCTGCTGCTCGGCGCCTTTATCGCCATTCTGAACCAAACTTTGCTCAATGTAGCCATCCCCCATCTGATGAATGACTTTAACGTATCAGCAACGACCGTGCAGTGGCTGTCCACAGCCTATTTGCTGGTGAATGGGGTACTCATTCCGATTACCGCCTACTTGATCGAATCGTTCGGAACCCGCAAATTATTCGTGACTGCGATGCTGTTGTTTACGTTAGGTTCGTTGATCTGTGCCATCAGTCCTGGATTCACGGTCATGCTTATCGGTCGTATCGTACAAGCCAGTGGGGCTGGTATTATTATGCCTTTGGTTATGAACGTGTTTCTGACTGTTTTCCCTCCTGAGAAACGGGGAACTGCCATGGGCACGATGGGCATTGCCATGATGTTTGCTCCGGCCATTGGCCCGACCTTATCTGGATGGATTGTGGAACATTATACATGGCGCATTCTGTTCTATATGGTCATCCCGCTTGCCTTACTGGATATTTTGTTTGCCTTCATTTGGCTCAAGAATGTGTCCAAACTTACATCACCGAAATTTGATGGTTTTGGAGCATTATTCTCCACCATCGGTTTCGGCTTTCTGTTATATGGATTCAGCTCTGCCGGAGATAAAGGCTGGACCAGTGCAACTGTGCTGTTGACACTGATTATCGGAGTACTCTTCATCGTTTTCTTTGTCCTCAGAGAAACGGCCATGAAGAACCCTCTGCTGGAATTTCGTGTATTCAAATACGACATTTTCACTATCTCGACGCTGGTCAGTGCAACGATTAACATGGCACTCTTTGGTGGAATGCTGCTGTTACCGATCTATCTGCAAAATATAAGGGGATTCTCTCCCCTGCAATCCGGCTTGCTGCTGCTGCCTGGTGCATTGCTAATGGGCGTCATGTCTCCCATTTCAGGAGCGCTGTTTGACAGAATCGGCTCTCGCCCCCTCGCCATTGTCGGTTTGATCATTACCGCCATCTCCACCTTCGAGTTTAGCAAGTTGACGGGAGAGACGCCCTATGGTCACATCATGATGCTATATACATTCCGCAGCTTCGGCATGTCCATGCTGATGATGTCTGTACAGACAGAGGGGTTAAACCAATTGCCGCCTCATCTCACCAGTCATGGTACGGCCATGTCCAATACGGTCAGACAGGTCGCAGGTTCAATTGGGACAGCCCTGCTCATCACCGTAATGGCGACACGTGCAGGCATTCATTTGGCGGATTACAGCAACACCGTGACCACAACCAATGTGGCCCTGACGGAACAAGTGGGTATACTCGGCACGCAAATGGCAACTGCGGCTGGAATGCCGCCTGAACAAGGTTCAAGCCTTGCGTTACAGCAGCTATATGGTATCGCTGTTCAGACTTCAACCATTGAAGGCATTAATGATGCTTTCATTGTAGCGACCTGGATTTCGATCATTGGCCTGTTTCTGTCGTTGTTCCTGCGGCGGGCTCGTTCCCGTCCTCGCAAAGTCAAGCCTGAACGCTAAAATGTCCTTGGCAACCCTATCCCCCTATATAACCCTATATCACAGAACAGATATGCAAGCTTTGCTCAGATAAAATGAAACAATAAAAAAACCGCAAGTCTCTTCAATCCAGAGACCTGCGGTTTTTGGCTTGCACTATGGATGCTGAGGTAAGGATGAATTGTCATCCTTGGCAGCCTCTCTCGCCTTAACGGCAAGCAATTCCGATACGGTTACAAAGCGATAACCTTGCTCCTGCAATTTAGGCAGAATCGTTTTTAACGCGGCAACCGTTTGGGACTTGCCCTCCACCTTGTCATGAAACAGAACAATATCCCCGTTACGTGCGTTCTTCAGCACTTTGTTCACAATGGCTGATACGCCTGGTGAAGCCCAATCACGTGTGTCCTGATGCCAGGACCATAGCACAATCGTATAGCCTTGCTGCTTGGCGACCTGAATGACCATGTCATTGTAATAGCCTCCCGGGGGTCTAAACAACGTGGGACGATGCGCCCCTGCTCCAACAATGGATTTCTCCGCTATGTTCATTTCATGGCTGTACTTATCCGCCCTTGTTGACCTGACCGCGTACGTATGTGCATACGTATGATTGGCGATTTCATGTCCTTCCCGCTGCTCCCGTTTAATCAGATCAGGAAACTTTTCCGCCCATTTGCCAAGCACAAAAAAAGTGCCTTTGGCCTGATATTGCTCGAGCAAAGCCAAAATCTGCGGTGTCTGGACCGGATCAGGTCCATCATCAAAGGTCAGTGCGATGAGTTTATCATGTGTGGGAACCTCCCACACAATCTCTCCCCGTTCCTCATAATACTGTCGATTCTTCTGTACAGGTTTGGCGTAGGCAGAACTGCTACCAAGCAAAAAAACCAGCGTACACAATCCGATGTATCGGGCTGCCTTCAGGTTCATGTTTATGTCCTCTCTTTATCTTCAAACGTAAACTCCCTGTTAGCATTTCCCGATTCATTAGAACTAATTAACGAAATATTTGATCAATGACTGCAATTTCCTCAGCTGTAAGTTCAACATCCAGTGTTTTCAGATTGTTGATGACCTGCTCCGGTTTCTTGGCACCAGGAATGAGCGCATCAATGGACGGCTGAGTCAGGTACCAAGCCAGAACGAGATGTGCGACCTCAGCATCCTTGGACTGTGCAATGCTGCGTAGTTGTTCCACCTTGTCCAGATTCTGAATAAAGGCTTCCCCGGTGAATAACGGGTTCTTGGCCCGGCCATCCTGGAAGGTTGTATCACGATTATATTTGCCTCCCAACAAACCTGCTGCCAGAGGGAAGTAAGGTACAAAAGAAATATTATGCTCTGCCGTATATGGCAGTAATTCCTTCTCCGCTTCTCTTTTGAACAAATTATACTCAGACTGCAGTACATCCACATCTCCATCCCGATTCGCCTCACGCAGCTGATCAATGGAGAAGTTGGAAACTCCGATGGCACGAATTTTACCTTCGTCCTTCAAACGTTTCAGCGCACCTACAGCTTCATCCTTAGGTGTATGTTCGTCCGGGAAATGAATATAGAACAAGTCGATATAATCGGTCTGAAGGCGTTGCAAAGCCTCATCTACAGAGGTTATGAGAAAAGCAGGCGAGTTATCAAAAACTACCTTGCCATCCACAAATTTATGTGCTGCTTTCGTAGCTATGATCGTATCTTGGCGCTGACCCGTCTCTTTCAGCACTTCACCAATTAACCGTTCTGAATGCTCAGGTCCATAGATGAAAGCAGTATCCAAAAAGTTAATGCCCTGTTTCAAAGCCGTACGAACGACCTCTTTGCCTGTCTCATCATTTAGCATATTCGGATAGATGTTATGCCCTCCTACTGCATTTGCCCCCAATCCAATCGGGTTAACAATCAGATCAGTTTTACCCAAACGAGTACGTTGTTCTGCCATTCTCATCCATCTCCTTTTCTGCACGTTGGTAACTCAAATTATATTATATCAGAGGCTTAAGCATATTTAAAATATCGGGTTTATCGGATTAAGTGTTTTTCAACGCAGTAGCTTCCACATCATTGATGAATCGACGAAGTTTAGCAGCCACATCACGGTTGATTTCACCATTTTCGTATAACTGCTGTATGGTATTTCGCTGTTCCTGAATCGCCACCATTTGCAACTCCAGCTTTTCCTGATCAAATGGGTCTTCGGTTTTGCCCTGATTCCAGGTCCGCAATTTGGCAATAACCCGTTCATATCTGGAGATAACCGACAAAGCGACAATCCGGTTACTATCGTTCATATGAGCACGAATCGCCTTAATCGCTGCTTCAGAGGTACGCATCTTCACTTGACGGAACAGATCCGCATTTTCAAGCATAAATGGCTGATCCGGCTTCTTAGAACGATTTGTAAACACATGTCCAAACACTCGTCCGATTTCACTGAGCGAGAACATCATCTGGGTATTTGTACGATTCGCAAGCATCATTTCCTTACGATCCAGCCAGCTGTTACATTTAAAGGCGGCTTCCGAAGCAATTACATTTTCATCCATCATATTCTCAATTTCCTTGCGTTCAGCTCGTGTACCGATGAGATTAATTGCTGTTTCCTGTTTCAAAATATCCTTGCGCTTACCGGCAGTAAGCTCGCCGGCCGCCTGCCTGATGTATTTCGACAGATCGGAAACAACCGCAAGTGCAGCAGCTTTGTTCTCATCATTCATTTCCGACTTCACTGCACGAATGGCAGCATTCAGCATAATGCCCTGTGCTTTTCGTTCCGTCGTTTGCGGTGTGCCCTCCTCCGCTTTTTCTTCGTTCTTCGCAAGAATAGGAAGGAACACACTTGCAGCAATCAGAGTGAACAGAATCACACCTGCCGCCAAGAATATAATCAGATCCCTTTCAGGAAAAGGAGACCCGTCCTGAAGAACATAAGGAATGGAGAATGCCCCTGCCAGTGTTACAGCCCCTCTCACACCCGAAAGAGTAATAATCGTAATTTCTTTCAGCCGGGGCTTACCGCTCGACAATTCCTCACCTGAATTTTCATTCCCTTTCCAGAACAGATAGATCCAGACAAAACGAAGCACCAACAATAGCACTGAAATGAGGCCCACATAGCCAAGCACTTGAAGGTTATCAAACGAGACATTCTCGAAGATAGTACTCAGCACATCCGGGATCTGTACCCCCAGAATGACAAAGACTAATCCGTTCAAAATAAATAAAATGACAGACCAGGTACTGGCAGATACCACCTGCATCTTCAGTTGCACAGACTCGGTCCGGTCACGCTCAATAGCATGAATGATGCCGCCGGCGACGACCGCAAGAATGCCGGAAACACCTACCTCTTCACTTACTAGATAAATGACGAAGGGAGTTAAAATTTGCAATAACATATGAATGGTGACATCTTCCATACCCAAACGGCGAATCCAGACACCCAATCGGATCAACAGGAACGATAACAAGGCACCGATCAACAACCCGCCAATGGCGATAAGTATAAAACTAAACGACGCCTGGGCAAGGGAAAATACCCCTGTAACCGTTGCGGCAATCGCAAACTTGAATGCAACCAGACCGGATGCATCATTCATCAATGCTTCTCCCTCAAGAAGCCTATGTATGCTCTTGGGTAAATGCACCCGTCCTGCCATGGCACCTACAGCCACAGCATCTGTGGGGGACAAAATTGCCGCAAGTGCAAAAGCCGCAGGAAGCGGGATAGTTGGAATGAGCCAATGAATAGCGTATCCAGCCACAACAACCGTGACAAATACAAGGCCCAGAGCTAACAAAAGGATGGGCGCTCTTAAATTCCACAGCTCGTGCCTCGGTGTTCGCTTACCGTCGTTGTACAACAACGGAGCGATAAAGAGCACGAAAAATAATTCCGGATTCAGTGGCAGATGTACACCCGCAGGTAATAATGCAATGGCTACACCGAGAACAATCTGAATCAACGGAACGGGGATAAAGGGTACAAACCGGTTCAAAATATTCGATAAACCGATCAGTACCAGCAAAACAAGCACGGCGATAAATAGTTCCATGATGACAATCCCTTTCCGAAAAATGAAGTGGTGAAAACCATTTTGTATAGCCTTATTTTAACATAAACCAAAGTTCATTATAAAAATGTTGTCATATTCAGTACCCGTCTAAAGCGAATGGACAACAGTCCGATTGCAGATTTCTGATTGGTTCTGTTTATAAGATGTTACAATATGCTCAGGACAATACCCGTTTGGAAAGGAACTTGGTGTCTATGGCATTTGGAATTAAACGACAGGAACTGGCCGAGTGGAAAGAACGTGTATCTCGTGGCGACCTTGCCTATCTTACTCATTTCTGGATCGACAACCGTTTTCCGGGCATTACCAGTGTGACCAAAGTGGGCTGTGCAGATCTGAAACGGCTTGAGGACTGGTGTAGAGAACATGGACTCGACCCACGTTACATCCATCGGCGTCAGCCTTTTCCCCATTTTGACCTACTCGGTAAAAAACAGAAGGAAATTCTGATCCAGGAAGGTCTGACCGATCACATTCAACGCTTCCATCTCTGATTGGAAAAATTAAAACGCCAGCCTTCAAGATTCAAGTCCCAAAGCGGGCTCAAATTCTTAAAGACTGGCGTTTTACACACCAAATATTTAGCGATGCGTTTGTTCCAACGTTTTCATTTTCTCTAACAGTTTTAACTCAATCTTCTTCAGCATGCCAAACATCTGCAGTTGTTCCTCTTCCGTAAGCGCCTGCAAAAGTTCCCACGTCATCCGACCGCGATTATTAATCAACGTTTTTGCAAGCTGCTGCCCTTCTTCCGTTAAGGACAACCATACAATTCTTCTGTCCTCTTCACTGCGCACCCGCTGGATTAGACCTTCGCTCTCCAGTTGGTTCAGCACAATCGTAGTTGCTCCCGAAGATAAACTAAGTTGTCTGGCCACATCCACAGCCATACAGCGTTCTTCACGTAAAATCATGCCCAATATATGACTTTTCGTCGGATTCAATTTGCAGTTTGTTTCATTCTTTTGCTGCTGATCCAATACTTTATTCTTATATCTGAAGAAGGCCTCCAACAATTGATCCACATTTGCCAATTGAGAGTTTCGCTCCGTATCCGGGCTCATAAACGTTCCTCCTACCTTTGATCATAACCTACCTTATATTGTAACATATTTGTACTATTTTGTTTGTGAAAAATGCGCTTGTTTCCCAAAACCCTTTACTTGTCTGTAAAGTTCATGCTTATTTTGCGGTTTCATGTGACAAGCTACCTTATAGCATGAACAGATAACCACACAAGGAGGAATCAAGCAATGAACATTTATATTGTTTTCGATAGTGAAGGCGGGCATACACGAGCGCTTGCCGAATCGATTGCTGCTGGCGCAGCCAGTGTACATGGTGCAACCGTTCATTTGCATTCCACTGAAGAAGCCGACATCTACAAGCTGGTGGAAATGGACGCCATTATCTGGGGATGCCCCGGGCATTTTGGCTCCATCAGTTCGGGTTTGAAAAAATGGATCGACAAGTTGGGCTACCTCTGGGCAGAGGGCAAACTTGTAGACAAAGTCGGCGCAGTGTTCTGTACCATCGCCACCGAACATGGTGGACTGGAATCAACGTTGATTCATTTGCTGACACCGATGCTTCATCAGGGCATGATTATTACCGGGCTACCTGGGAACTTTGCAGATAATGCATTATATGGCTCCTATTACGGTGTTGGGGTGACTTGCCCGGTGGACAGTGATGATCTGCTCAGCGAACAAGGCATAGCACTGGGTAAAGCTCTGGGAGAACGTGTGGCTCGCATAACCAACCGATTGATCACATAGTAATCAGAGTATTTCCTATAAAAGAATTTGCTGTCCTTATCAGGCCTGCGCTCATAAGCTGAAAAGCAATACCGCAGGCTTGAATCCCCCTTACTGCATAGAAATAGAATGATTCTATTGCAATATTGGAATGAATTTGTTTATAATAACCTATATCTTTAAAGTTACTTTTAGTTACTTAATGATTTTTATAAATCTGTTATTATAAAGTAATACGATTTTCATCCATTATATTGCAAGGGAATTTTACACATGAATCAAAATACGCATTTAAAAACTGACGTTTGTATTGTGGGAGCTGGCCCTGGAGGGGCTCTACTCTCATTCCTGCTGAGACGGCAGGGAATATCCACCATTCTGATCGAGCGCCAGCCGCACCTGCTTAAGTCGTTTCGTGGCGAAGTGCTCAATGCAGATGGTGAACATGTATTGAACAAGCATGGGTTATACGCTGCTGTCACCCAGCGTGGCGTGCTGCCCCTGGAGCAAATTCAATATTGGGAGAATGGTCAGATCATCCACACCATTTTCCCTGGAGAGCAAGAATACCATGTAGGCATTCACGTGCCGCAGGATCATCTGCTGGAAGTCATCGTGTCACAATCACAGCACCAGGGAAACGACCAAGTTCTTTATAATACGGTTATGACTGGGTTGTTACGAAATAAGGCTGACCACACGGTTGGCATCAACATTCGGCAAGAAGGACGACCTGCTTCCATCGAAGCAGCGGTAATTGTTGGTGCAGATGGCAGATATTCAGCTGTACGCAGACACGCTGGTCTGACCCCGGATATCCGCAAACATGGATACGACCTGTTATGGGCTCGCATTCCTGCTCCAGCAGGCTGGGAACCTGCTGTTCGGATGGCCAGTATGGATGGGCAGCAGTTGGCGTTATTCTCACAATTCGGAGGATACGTACAGATCGGATGGAACATTCCTCAAGGGTCCTTCTCTAAGCTGCGTGAACAGCCTTTTGCTCCCTTTGTACAGAAACTCGTGGCGGCCTTTCCCTGTCTCGCTGATTCGGTAGCTGAACATATCCAAACCTGGAGTGATTTTGTTTTGTTATCCGTAGAGAGCAGTTTTGCCGATTCGTGGGCGAAGGACAACATAGTCTTGCTTGGGGATGCCGCTCACACGATGACTCCAACGGGCGCTTTTGGATTGAATGCAGCATTGGAAGATGCGGACGTGCTCGCAGAGCTGCTCATTGATATGGCCGCCGATCAATTCAGCTCTACAGAACAGCTGCAAGAGCTGCAAGCCAGACGTGGAGAAAAAGTGAAGCAGCAGTTGGCTAAGCAACTGGAGATGGAGTCTTCGTTCCAGCAGCGATACGAATCCTATCAATAATGATGTGTGCTATTCACATACAGCGTTAATCAACAAAACAGCCGATGACTCCTTGTTAGGGAAGCATCGGCTGTTTTGTTCTTCTTTTATGGAGTTAACCTTAATGTCTCTAATTTGGGGCCGTAAACATTCATGAACTATAAATAAATGAATAGATAAGTTCTGATTTATTTCATGTTGTCTTTCACAAGTGCTGCAAATGCTGCCGAACCTTCCTTCGTCAGATGTACGCCATCTTTTTCGAAATATTCGTCATGCCCCTCACTCGCAGTGTGCCAGTCAATGAGAGATACATTGCTATAATCGGAAGCCGCTTCGTTCAGTGCTTTATTCACGGTTCGTTCCCATGGGCGAGGGACTCGCACGGTAACCAGATAAACATGTTCTTCATCTTTCAAATAATCCAGTACAGAATTCAGACTTTTGGAATTGAAGGAACCGTTTGTTCCAAGCTCCAGTACGACCTGACTGCCCATTTGATTATTTCTCTTCAGGCCATCCAATACATCGGCAGCCTCCCACATCTGACGGCCGATATGACCGTCCACGTGCACGCCCGATATGGTTTGTTCAAGATAAGGCTTGGCGTCCAAAATAACCGAATCTCCAATGATCGTATAATGAATTTTTCCGTCTTTGGCTGGAGGGGCTGTTTCCACTTCCTCTTTGGAGGAATCTGACGTATTATCCGGATCCTCCGGTTGTCCGTTACCGTCGTCTTCTGGATTTCCCGGATTTTCGTTGCTGCCTTTGGGTTTACCAACAGCGTGGTTCGAGTCGCCGGGGGTTGATCCTTTCTGCTCACCTGAGTTTGGCTCCTCAGATTGGGGAGCCTTATCTGGCTTCGTCGTTTGCTGTTCTCCATTACCTGGTGGATTTTCGTTCGCTGCTGGTTTGTCGTTTTTCTGTGGCGCAGGTTGGTTGTCCGCCCCAGAAGTGCTCACTGTTGCTGGAAGAACATCCTGCCCTTTTTCCTCCGTTACGGAATGATCTCCATTCAGCGTAGCCGACATCGATACCGAATGGGAATCAGAATTCGCTGCTGAAGTAATCATCATCTGTGACACTGTAAAGCACATTAACAGAATGCTCATCAGCAATCCAGCGCGCTTCCACCATACGTTGCGAATACCTGTTGTATTGCGCCCTCTTCCCCATAACCGGGACCAGGAATCGCGAAATCCGTTGTGACGTATTGGATTTTCAATATATTTAAGTGACAAGGAGGCCAGTGCAACCGTTGCTGCAATCTGCAAAACCATTCGCACAGGATGTGCTCCACCCGTGTCTACCGTTGGACTCGTTAGAATAATGACAGGATAGTGCCACAAATATAAACCATAGGACCTTTCACCAATCCAGCGCAATGGCTTAGCGCCAATGAGCCTTGCCAGGAAGGATGATGGATGAGCCAATACAGCTACGAGCAGTGTCGTCGCTATGGCCTGAAGTACCATTCCTCCTCGATACAATGAAGGGTCGTACTCACTGCTATTCAGCATCATGTAGATCAACCAAGCAAGCGCAGCTAAGCCTAACACGTCCAGGACAAGGCGATTGATGCGGGCAAGGGATGACGATAGTTTGCGACTCGGCCATACCACGGCCAGTGCAGCACCAGCCAGTAGAGCAAATGCTCTTGTGTCTGTTCCATAATAAACACGGCTCGGGTCTAGATCCGGATTATACATGATGGCCATTGCACCAGCAGACAATTCAGCTGCCACGACAATAAAGACGACCAGCCATCCCTTTCTTTTGAACAAGACGATTGCTGCGACCAGTAGAAGGGGCCATACAATGTAAAACTGTTCTTCCACAGCCAGCGACCAGAAATGTCCAAAGGGTGATGGAGGGCCGAAACTTTCGAAATAGGAAACGTTATGAAAGATATACCACCAATTGCTTATGTATAATACTCCCGAGACAATGTCACCACGCAACGCAGCGAGTCGAGCTGGATCTGTGCAGAGCAACCAAATCATCACCACCGCTGTCATCGTGATCATGCCAGGTAACAAGCGCCTTACTCTTCGCACCCAGAAATCACCGAGCGATATCCGGCCATGCTCCTGCCATTGTGTCAAAAGAATGTCTGTAATCAAATACCCTGATAGAACAAAGAAAATGCCTACACCGAGCAAACCGCCCGGAATAAAACCTAAATTCAGATGATACCCTATAACTGCAAGCACAGCGATGGCTCGCAAACCATCCAGTCCGTTCATATGTCGCTTGCTTTTCAACGATTGTGGCATGCG
Source organism: Paenibacillus sp. BIC5C1 (assembly GCF_032399705.1). Taxonomy (NCBI): domain Bacteria; kingdom Bacillati; phylum Bacillota; class Bacilli; order Caryophanales; family Paenibacillaceae; genus Paenibacillus; species Paenibacillus sp. BIC5C1. The sequence continues at coordinate 2,284,513 of NZ_CP135922.1, read as the reverse complement.
AGCCCCTCCTTGACAATGTGAGTCGACATCATGCATGTCTGGGGCGTTCGAGAACTCCTTGTGGTTCTGGTTGTCATTAACATACGTATTGCACCTTCCATCATTCATTTACAACATAAAGAAGACGAGTTACTTAACCATGATGTTTTATGATTACGATTTCTTTATATCTTTGTTGTTATCTCCCGTTTAGCATTATACGCCCGAAAGATTATTCACAAATTACAGCAATAGTTACAATCCAATGAAACGATGTAACCTTTCCTGCCAAGCATATATAGCTGTAAAATCATACTCTAATTTTATTGTTAAATACAGCATTTTTCATGGAATGGCTAATATTACCTTGCCTTTTATTTCATATATGAGCAGATCCCTCTGAGGGTCTGTGGAGTGTTCGCGCCAATAGGAAAAGGCTGCCGACTTGCTCAGCAGCCAATAACCATTATAAACCTATCTCTTGCCGGATTGAAAGTTTTGCTCATAATTGCATCTTGGTGCCTAGGACCCTAGAGGTAAAACGGATGAACCTTCTCTTCCGCACTCCCATTAAGAATCCGATAAGAGGATCGTCCTATGTACATTGGAATCTGCAATTTGTCCAGATTAACCATTCCATTGTCCAGGAAGTATTCCGTGTCTAGATACCGCTGTAACACTTCACCTGCAATCCATTCATGATCCCCATACGTTGTGATATCGATAACCTTGCACTCGTAAGCAAAATAAGCTTCGGTCAAAATTGGGACATTCACTTTGATTCCTTCTTCGTATGTAATCCCGAATTTCGAGAATTTGTCTGTGTCTCTTCCACTGAAGGTTCCCGCAGCCTGAATCCACTCCGAATGATGACCCGGAAGAAAGTGTACCCCGAATACTCCACTCTGCTCAATCAATTCATAAGAGTACGTTTCCTTCCTCAGCGATACCCCGTAAATTCCGGGAGACGATCCAATATAGGTATGCCAGCCTGAAGCCATCACATTCTGAATGTCCTTATGACGGGATGTAACTATCGCCACCATACCCGGATACGAATAAAACATGGGTTCATCTACCGGTTTCCGCATCTGATCACCTCTTCGTTTTCAATAGGCCCTTAAGCTGTAATAGGCCGTTTTCTCATCCATAATTATACAATATAAGTAAAGGATGAAAAAGAATTACTTCCTTCAGCACTAATCACTTTTTGAACATACGAAAATATTAGCGAAAACGGGGCCACTGCTGAATTTCCCCAATTATTTTTCACTTGATATTCGAAGATAGGTGTATTAAATTAAAAAATACATTTTTACTTTACAACAGTAAGATGAATCAACTGAGATGAAAGGGATGTGAAATGGAAGTTTATCTAAAATATTTCTTGATTGGTCTTGCCATTGCCATGCCAGTCGGAGCAATTACTGTAGAAATGACAAAGCAAGGTTTGAAAAATGGGTTTATCCACGGATGGGCAGTTGGGCTCGGTGGGATGACGATTGATGTTACGCTTATACTCGCCATGTACTTTGGCTTCGCTTCTGTACTGGCCTTGCCGTATGTGCAGATCCCGCTTTGGCTGGTAGGTGCAGGATTTCTGGCCTATCTGGGCTACGATTCCATTAAGAATGCGGATAAAGATATTACTCCTGCAGACGAAAAGACACAGAAATCATTCTTTAGTACATATCGCAATGGGTTACTTGTCGCCGTATCTCCAGGGAATCTGATTTTTTGGGTTTCCGTATTCGGTGCAGTGTTATCTGATTCCTATAGCTCAGCACATTCAGCCAGCTTTGCTATCGCAGCATGCGGCGTAATGAGTGGTATTCTAATTCACGATTTGGGGCTTTTGTCGGTGGTGTCGGTTACTAGAAGAGTAATGAGTCGCTCCATGATTCGCTGGGTTTCCGTCATAGCCGGAATACTGCTATTTGGATTTTCCCTATACTTCCTCTATGAGTTCATCATGGGGATCATCAGTTACGTTTAGAAGAGAGAGGCTTGTTATGAGAAAGAAGGAGTCCACTAATGGCGGACTCCTTCTTGATTTTTAGATTATCTCTAATGCTAAATCCCGTTAGTGATCATCCTGTTGCACTATCTTCGACCTCTACCTTTGACTCGTCAAATATACTGCTTTCTTCTTCCAATCTTTCTGCAATTTCAATAATTTTGTCCATGACATTCTTCTCTTGGCTCTCTACCCTTTCACTCGCAATCTGAGCTAGCTTCTCATGTTGTCCCACACAAATGGAACGACTCGCATACTCAAACATGGGAATATCATTCGCATCATTTCCAAAAGCAATGAAATCATGGGAAAAGACCCCAAGTGCTTGCAGTCCTGTCCATTTATTCACGCCCTCAGGACTAATATCGATGATATTCTCTGTTCCATGCATGTAGGTCACCACATGAAGGTTCCGTAACGCCTCAAGCATCTCCTGGTGATTACGGCTGCTTAGGACGACCACCTTCACAATCTGGGTTAATTCCTCCAGCAATATGTTCTTCGCTCTGCACTCGGGGTCCAGATTGGTTCGAATAGGATGCTCCGGGTTGCCTGAATAACAGTAATCCCATTGACAATCAATGAGATACTCTGCTTCATGCTGCTTCAATAACGTCAGTATATGGTCCGCAATGGATGCTTCCAAATAAACTGTGGAAACCTCAAGCCCACTGCGATACACAAACCCTCCATTACCCCCTACCATCGGGAAATGCTGCATATGGACGGGCAGAATAGGCAATAAATCACGGATTGGTCGTGCAGATGCAAAAATAAGTTCATGACCTTTCTCCATGAGAAAGTCCAATGTCTGTACCATTTCACTGGTTAACGGTTTCCCCTGAAAACAGATCGTTCCATCCAGATCAAACACAAATTTCATCATCATTCCCCCTCGTTTTTCTAATCATATCAAGTTCATATATAATGAAAAGGACCGATGTCCATTTGAGGTGAAAAAAAATGAAAATGTACAGGGAATATGAAAAAATACAATCTTACATGTCCCTTTTTAATTTGGAACAAATCTTTGCCGACGCTGCTTTGCTTCCCATTCAGCTTCGGGAATATGATTCAGATGAATATGTTCTTTCCGAAGGCAATGAGTTGGATGGTCTTTACTTTCAAGTGGAAGGTCTGACCAGAGTCTCCTCAAGTGTCGAGACTGGTAAGTCTCTTTTGCTGCGTTTCTGCCACCCCTTGTCTATCTTTGGTGATATTGAATTGATTCAGAAAGTGGTTGTACAGTCACAGGTGCAGGCTGTGCAGCCCTCCAAATTCCTGTTTTTAGACATAGAATTCGTTGAACGAAAATTAATGCAGGATTATCGTTTTTTGAATGAAATGCTCAAACATCTGTCCTATAAACTGCAGACATGTACAGCGGCATCCCGAATCAACTCACTATCCTCCGTTGAAGAACGGTTCGCTATCTATTTGATGTCCACTCGTCTGCCCAAAGAGTTTGGCAAGGAAATAAGCACGCCTCACATTCCGGAAATAGCATCCGTAATCGGTACAACACCCCGACACTTAAATCGCCTCATTCAGAAACTGTCCGATCTGGAAATCCTGTGCAAAAAAAGAAAAGGTTTTGTGGTGCTCGATTGGGGGCGGGTGGATGAACTATCAAATGGATTGCGTTATGACTAGCTTTCATAGTAATCTTGATTAAACACAACTGAGAAATGGGGAATAGCAGTGATCGAAAAAGCAACGTTTGCCGGGGGATGTTTCTGGTGTATGGTAAGTCCTTTTGAAGAGCAACCCGGCATTCACGGAATTATATCCGGATACATGGGTGGAACCGTAGAAAACCCTACATATGAGCAAGTATTGACCGGGGAAACAGGACATTTGGAAGTTGTGCAAATCTCGTTTGATCCAGCCATTTTCCCGTATGAGAAATTGCTTGAGCTTTACTGGCCACAGATCGATCCGACAGATGCAACAGGTCAGGGTAATGATCGTAAGAGCCAATATCGGGCTGCCATTCTGTATCACAATGAAGAACAACGCCAATTGGCCCTGAAATCACGAGAGGAACTCGGCAAAACAGGCCGATTCGATAAACCTGTTGTTACTGCCATTGAGGAAGCCTCCGTATTTTATCCGGCAGAAGAATATCATCAAAATTTCCACCGCAAAGATCCAAAATATTATAAAGAATCCCGGATTTATTCCGGACGCGATGAAATTATTAAGAAATATTGGAGTTAATCTCTTTAAATCGTAAAGCGGCCACATGGGCCGCTTTTTTGTTGCATCCATTTTACAGTACACCGATTAAGGTCTTCAACTCCTCGATGCTGTCAATAACCCGATCCGCCTGAGCTAATTCATCGGCTTGAGCAAAGTCAAAATTACACCCAATGGACATTAAATCATTATCCTTCGCCGCCTTAATGTCAGACAATCGATCCCCAATGACCATTCCATGAGTGATCTTATATTTCTCCACGATGTAGCGTACGAGATCAGACTTATTTTGTGATGCAATCTGCTGTATGCTGAATGTTTCCGTTACCCAATCATCCAAATGATAATAGGTTACGATGGCATTTAAATATTCGACTTGTCCATTACTCGCTATGTATATCGGTATACTCTTATCTTTGCAGTATTGAAAGAACTCTTCTACGTACGGGTACAGGGCACCATGGCCTGCCTCGATATTCGCAATCAACTTCTCATGAAACCATTCATTTGCTTGTTGTCTGATCTGGTCCGAGTATCCGGGCAATAAATTCTTCCAGACGACGGGCAGAGGAACTCCCATAATTTCACGGTACTTTTCTATTGGCGTATCCTGCTCCCACAATCCCTTTGATCTTAGATGATTAAACGTATTATGCAGAGAAGTTTCCAATATTCGATCTGTTTGAAATAACGTGCCATCCATATCAAAAATCAATGAAATCATAAACAGATTCGCCCTCCTTTATTTCCAAAATATATAGTGAGATACTATGGTCACTTTACATAGGTAAAGCACTATCCCTCAACATACGTGAATACCTGTCATTTGACAACCCTTCCAGATTTCTCGACTGGAACCACCTCTTATTCCAAGGTCGGTTATGAACTGCCTCTCATTCGTCCATACTATTACCTACGAATAAACCGTCATCACGAATGGCAGGGGAGGAAGCACCATGAACCGGAGAAACCCGCATCAAATTAATCAACCTGCATCAGAACTGCCCGTTCCGCTTGAATTCGATCGCAGCTGGATCAACCAACTGGAGTCCAGACTCGACAAAGGCGGCCCTTGGGGCGATTACAGACTCTTTCAACTTGGCATTCAAGCCGAAGAGACCAATCTGATTCCCAACTTTGATGAAATCCAATGTCTGAAGCATTTACAGGGACTCACCCCTCTTCCACACCAGATGGATACTGCACGCAGAGTACTGTTCGAAATGTCAGGCCGTGCCATTCTCGCCGACGAAGTTGGACTTGGCAAAACGATTGAAGCTGGCCTGATTTTGAAAGAATATATAGTTCGTGGACTCGTATCCAAAGTGCTCATTCTCGTGCCAGCGTCCCTTGTATTGCAATGGGTCCGAGAGCTGAATTCCAAATTTGGGATCCCTGCGGTTGCACAGAAAAAGGCGTATTCCTGGCAAAATGAAATTGTGGTTGCCTCCATGGATACAGCTAAGCGTGATCCGCATAAGGACCTGCTGCTGAATACGGATTACGACATGATTATTATCGATGAGGCTCATAAGCTCAAAAATAAAAAAACGACCAACTATCAATTCATGCTGAAATTGCGAAAAAAATATTGCCTGCTGCTTACGGCTACCCCGGTGCAGAATGACATGAGCGAACTGTTCAACCTCATTAACCTGCTCAAGCCAGGACAGCTTGGCCGTCAGGGTGATTTTGCAGCCAACTTTGTCGTCGACAAACGTATTCCAAAAAATCAGGAGCAGCTCAAGGATGAGTTGTCCAAAGTCATGATCCGTAACCGTCGTGGTGAAGGACCTGTTCAATTTACCAAACGGAACGTGTCCAATGTGAATTTGCAGCTTTCGCCCGAAGAACAGGCCCTTTACGATGGGGTGACTTCCTTTGTGAAGGATCAGTATCAGGAAGCGGGCGGCAATCTGAGCAGCATGCTTTCTCTTGTAACGTTGCAGCGCGAAGTATGCAGCAGCCGGGATGCTGTGTTTGTGACGTTGGTCAATCTGTCGAAGAAACTTCCTTTGGACTCCCCACTGCGAGATAAGATTTGGGAGCTCGTTGCCCATATTAAAGCGATCAAGGAAAATACAAAGGCTGAAAAAACGATGGAACTCGTTCGTAACATGAATGAGAAGGTTATTATTTTCACCGAATACCGCGCCACGCAAGAGTATTTGCTCAATTATTTTCGCAACAACGGCCTGACCGCAGTTCCCTACCGGGGCGGCATGAACCGGGGTAAAAAAGACTGGATGATGGACCTCTTCCGCGGCCGTGTGCAGGCAATGATTGCAACCGAGGCGGGCGGCGAGGGTATCAACCTGCAATTTTGCCATCACATGATCAACTTTGACCTGCCCTGGAATCCCATGCGTGTCGAGCAGCGGATCGGTCGCGTACACCGATTGGGACAACAGAATGATGTGAATATCTACAACCTTTCGACGACAGGCACAATCGAGGAGCATATTCTGAATCTGCTTCATGAGAAGATCAATATGTTCGAGATGGTCATTGGTGGATTGGATGTCATTCTGGAGCGGTTGGAGAAGAAGGAATCGATTGAAAAAAGTTTGTACAAAATCATGCTTGAATCACAAAACGAAGAGGATATCCGCCGTAAAATGGACTCGCTTGGACAATCGCTGAACTCCATTCAGCGCGAAGTCGCAGATGAGGTACCCGCCGTATCCGGGCTTGACATTCGCAAAGGAGGCCTCTGATCATGACCATGTCCCCCCATGAAGTGCAGGCGTATGTGCTCACTTACCTGGAAACACTCGATTGTCAGATTATGGAGCGTTCCCCTGCCCATGTTACGGTAAAGCTTTCACCTGAAGCCGACAAGGCGTTAACCAACCGTCCATATTATTGGGGATTTGTGGAGCGAACAGGAGCACCTGCGGAGACGATGTCCTTTACATTCGTCTTCGATCCGGATGCCTATCAGCAAGCGTTGGAGGCTGAAGAAGCAAAAGCTGCACAGTTAGCTCCCCCAGCCTCACCAGGTGCTGGTTCTGGTACGCCCGAAGCTCCCAAAGAGACTATTCTAGGTCGGTACTTCGGCATTGTCCCTTCTCTGCCTCAGCTGGGACCCGGACGAATTTTGAAAGAAGATGTTGTATATGGCAGCCGCAGGTTGCAGCAAATCTTCAATGCAGCGCGTGAAGGCGGCGCATTCGTGAACCTGTTCGAACAGGCTGCAAAAAGGCAATTGCGCGCTACCGCACCAGCAGTATACGAGCCATGGCTTGGTGTGTGTTTTAAAGTGGAATTCGCCTGTGATCTAAAAAAAGAGGAACTTCATTTTATCGGCATCTCCCTCAGAACAGGGGAAATTGTGGAGAAGTTCGGCTCGAAACTGAACAGACGTGACCTTAGTCCAAGGCTGGCTGAGAATATGCATGTACAGACCGCCAAAGTATCGTTATCGGATGCCGGGGCAGCTCTGGAATCCCATTTGACCAACCGCTTGCTGGAACTCGACTATAGCTGGGCTGAGAAAGCCAAAGAACGGCTTGACCTGGAGCTTGCTGTTGTGGATACGTACTATGAAGCAGTTCTTAGAGAGGACACCCCTGAGGTAGACGTAGATACAATCTCTGCCTCCAGCACAAGCAGTAGTTCAAAGGATCAGCATCATGCAGGGACTGGACCATCTGCTCAAATTCAGACTTCCCACTCCGGCCCTTCCCGTATCCTGAATACACGTCTGCATCCCTTTGAACCAAATAGTGTGACAACCGGATCAGATGTCGAACTCGCGGCTGAAGCTCCTGTTCAGGCAGAACCAGAACCAGAAACGGACACGGAACAGGATAAAGCCCGCCAAGCGGTCATGGACCGGGAAGCCATGAAGCTGCAATACGAGACACGCCGTACCGAGATGATCTGGCAATATGAGCCCAAAGTGAAGGTTACCGCGATAAGTAGCGGCATGTTTCATTTAAGATAGACGACGAAGACACTACTTTTCCCGCAAATGACGGCAAAAGTAGTGTTTATTCATGACTGGCAGTCCGACAGGTTGCAGCAACCTTTGCATAACCTGTCCTCTAGAATGGAACTAGAAACGATGACGCAGCGAAAATGGAATCCGTTTTGTCAGGATATGTACCCCAGAAAAGTAGGTGTTAGCATGAAACGACCCTTCCTCAAGGGATGGAACGTGATTAGCCGCCGTATAACCGGAATTGTAATTTGCCTTCTATGTTTAATCACCCTGCTCCCCTTATTGCAAGCTGAAGGTGCTGGAATTCAAAATGCATTTAGGTCCGTACTCCCCACTACAATGGCCACAAGTTCGGCGGAACTTCATTCCGACACATTGGCTCCTAATGCAGTACAAAAATTTGCTCGCGAGCAAGCCATCATTCTAAGTACGGAACATGAAGGGAACCATTGGGATCATGCTCAATTGGACTTTTATCCCCTCGGTCCAGGCACACGCAGCTGGTTGGTATACGCTAATGTTGGAGAGTCACCCGTTGGTTATATGATCATTTCAGCTAATGATCAAGGACAATTTCAGCTGAGCGAGTATGGTCAGGGAGAACAACGACCATACAACTTTTCCTTGTTGGATCAAGCTCTCAATCGACAGCAACTGGACTTGAAAGAGGTAATTACTAACGGAGGAGGACTTCAATTGCGTTATGCGCCTCCCCTGCTCACTTATTGGAAAGTGGAAAGGCCTAACCATGATACAATCTATATAGACGCAACCAACGGGGATGCTCTACCAACGGGTGTTCTGAGTGCACTGGATAGGGACTCACAGCAGGCTACGAATCGAATGAAGTCCATAAGGTCAATATCTGTACAAGCTGTCGTGATAACGCCCGAAGATTCACCACAAGTCTCCTCGTTGTCCGTTGACTCCATGGATCTGCAACCTCTGTTCGATCCCGCGGACAATCTGTTATGGATCACGTCAAAAGCACTTTCGATCAGCGGTGTAAAGACATTGAATCAGCATTGGAAAGAGCATAAAAAGATCATTTTCTCTGCAGATCAGCAAAATGTCTTATATGGCGGTCCTTTGCCTGTCAGTGGTTATCAAATCTGGCGTGACGACCGTGGAACAGTTCAAAAACAATATGTAGCTATAGGCGGGAATACTTCGGTAAGGCGATTTGTACCTCTTCAGACCTTGCTGCGCGATGGGCACTTCTATGCCGTGAAACCGTGAACGATCCTCACAACAAATAAGACGCCTTCCTCTGGTTTTTGACAGGAATGCGTCTTTTTCTTTGGAAGAAACTAACTACTACGTTGGTGCTTGATTTACCCTTTACCTGAAGAGCTTCTTTTCTGCATTTCCCTCTGCGAATTCATCGCTTTTTCCTTTTTTCCAACCCATAGAGATACGGCAAAAGGAATCATTCCAAACCACTTCATTGTCCACGGCTCTTTGGCTTTGGTGCGTCCTTTACGCTCATCCTTCGGAGTATCGATATAATGAACGACTCGCTCTGTAATGTATTTCACCAATTCATCACTTTTGGCCATAAACTCTGCCTCCCTTAGCTCCGGCAAAGCCGGGGCTTATGTTATCTCTATTGTGTGCAGAAGGGATCATCAATAAACATTTTTTTTGCTGCAATGAGTATGAAAAACAGAAGAATGCACAGTCTAATGCCAAAGGTATCCATTCACTCACTTTATGGCATAAGATGCCTATTTCAAGAAGGAGCGTGTATTCTCATGTATAAGCTGCTGGCCGCATCGATGGCACTGCTAATCAGCATCAGTTCCATTCCCCTGACCTCCCATGCCAGCGCGGCGACATTCGCCCTGACCGATCTGTCTTCATTGCATTCACAGCAATCACCCATAAGCCCATCCATGCTGCCGGTAACCGATGGAGATGCCTATCACTCCACTCATCATGCGTTTGCAGCGCCTGTCATCCTTCTGGACGTTGGTCATGGCGGCATTGACGGTGGAACAACAGACCATGGGGTACTGGAAAAAGACATCAATCTAGCCATTAGCCAAAAGGTGTATCTCCTGCTTCGCAGCAAGGGTTATGCAGTCATCATCAACCGACTCGGCGATTATGCGCTGAGTGACGAGAATCGCTGGTTAAACAGTCGCTCACGCCATCGTAGAGATTTGGCTCAGCGCAAAAGCCTTAGTGAAGAGGTCAGCACTGACATCGTGGTCAGTATCCATGCCAATTGGAGTCCAAGATCATCCGCGCGAGGACCGGTCGTTTTACATCAGAACGAAGGACGAAGCTACATGCTCGCAAGTTCCATTCAGAATCAGCTTAATCAATTGTACAAGACGGATCGTGATGTTGTATGGGGCAAGCCCTTTTACCTGTTAAATCACGTGAAGCAACCCGCTGTAATTGTTGAAACCGGATTTCTGAGCAATGCACACGATCGCGCAATGATCAGCGACCCCGGCGAACAGAAACGGCTTGCACAGTCCATTGCTAATGGCATTATTTATTATCTGTCGGCAGTTTAGGCTCAGCTTGCCAATGCCACACATCTCGAACCAGATCGCTAATACCGACGAACTCAATCTGACCTTTGAGTCGAGATACGGATTCATGAACGACAGCAGAGGTATTTAATCCGGTATGACCAACGTGACCGATCACTACACACACATCTTTGTCAAGAGCACGTTGGGCTGCCAAATCCATTTGCTTGCGTATTTGTTGTTTGGAATTGTGGTCATCCAGAAAAATATCGTTGCCCACTGGTGGCATGTTTTTGGTGATGGCCAATTCCCCTACCACAGAGCGAAAATTGGTTCGACTATCCACAAAAAACAACCCACGTTCTCGACATACATCCAATACAATGGACATGATGCGTTTATCAGACGTAATCTTGGAACCCATGTGGTTGTTCATGCCGACAGCATAAGGAACTTCATCAATGGCTTTCTCGACTCGATCACGCACTTCTTCATCCGTCAGGTTGGATGTGATTGCACCTGGGCCGAGCCATTCCGGTCTGCCCTTTTTGGGCTCCATTGGCATGTGAACAATCACATCCATTCCTTTTTCATGTGCGGCAATCGCATCTTTCTTCGTCGTTTGCAAGAATGGCATCACGGCCAGTGTGAGTTTAACCGGGGTCGCCAAAATTTCAGAAGTTCCCTTCATGTCATTCCCCGCATCATCAATGATGATCGCCATTCGTTTAGGATGCGATTTGTCTGTCGGAGTTTGTGATAACTGACCTGAAGTTGAACCAGGTACTTGTACTGATGTCTGCTCCATTAAAATTTGCTTTGGCGTCTGCCCTGAAGGTATCTGTGGTTCTGCACTGCTGGCAGAGAGGCCTACACCGTGAACCATGAATATCGTACTTGTGAGTACCACTGTCATTTTAAATTTCCAGGTGAAGGACCACCCTTTTCGTCCGGCCTTATTCATCCATCGTTCCCTCCTTTGTTCTGTCCCATCATTATTTGAACAATGAAGGGGGAATATGTAGACAAAAAAAGCCTGTTCATTCCAATGGATCGCTTGAGGCCCTAGTGTTGGACTGACTTAAGCGATACTGGCGCGGAGCCTGACCTGTCCGTTGCTGAAAGAGGCGGGAGAAGTAATGAACCGAGCTAAAGTGATATTTCTCTGCAATTTGAGTGATACTTAATGTGGTGTGAAGCAAATCGTACTTCGCCCGCCCAATACGAAAGTAATTCATATACTTATTGGGAGAGTATCCGGTAGACTTCCTGAACAGCTCAAAAAAATGCCCTCGGCTCATATTGAGGTTTTTGTAATAGCTATCCAATGGCTTGGGCGCTCCATGAAGTAAGTCCTGCTCCATAATTTTAAGCATATGAGATATCCGGCGGTCAGGGATTACATAGTCACTTCCCATACAGCAGTTCAGAAAATAATCGAGAAACGTCTGGAAATTACGCTGAATCATCAAGCTCCACATAAAAGTCTGCTCATTGGTGTATGACCCGCTTTTATAAAAATCCTCGAAAAGATCCTGCCAAATCTGCAGAGATTCCACCTTTGATATTTCTTTAAGCGCATAGGGAAAGGTCGGACCCACAAAAGCTTGCTGTAACACCTTTGGCGGATAACAGACCGGACAGGCCGTATCAAATACATCTTTTCGCTCCACATAATGCCAATCAAAATAACAACACAGGTGAACCATAGGGTTATCCGAATCAGCCACCCATTCATGCAGTTGCCCTGCTGGAATATAGATCAGCGAACCGGGACCAAGCCTGCTGCTTTTTCCCTTTGTACTTAATATCCCATACCCTTCGCTGATCAAGTAAATAGAGCTGGTATAACAAATTCGCGGAGAACTCGACTGTCCCTTCGCAAAAGGGTATCGGGTCGCCAAATATACATAGGGATGCAAGGAAGCAAAATTCATTGGAAGTTTCCTTTCAAGTCAAGTTTGTCTCGATGTTAACCTTTCATCTCCCTAACCGAAAGGTACATTTGGGGATTAAAGGTACATATCAGCAGAGCACCAATTGATCTGACGATCGTGCAAATCATGGACGTCTTGCTAAATACAGCAAACTGCTGTTCAGATACAGTAATAACTGTACATCGCAAGACTTCATAAGGAGGACGACTCATGCAGAAGAATGATAAGCAACCGAAAAGAAGACACGAGATAAACAAGAACAGAGGCTATGAACTTGCCAAGCAGCATCCCATTTCCTTCATTGGTCCTGCACCGGATTTTTTTGAAGGCGCACTACTGGGCAATGGGGGACTAGGTATTGTCGTAACAACCCGCCCTGACGCTGTGATGCTCCATTTTGGGCACAACAATGTATGGGATATCCGTCTCGCCGAAGAACACCGTGAAGAGCTGATGACTTTCCAAGAAGTATATGAAAGATTAGCTGCTCTGCCAGCAGATTTGACGCAATTGACGGATCATCCGTGGTACAAACAGTATTGTGAGATAGCCGGGCAAAATTACAGTAAAGCTTATCCCAAGCCCATGCCCTGCGGGTCACTGCTGCTGCGGTATGATCGGCGAAAGGCCGAAGTCATCGGCCATACCATGGATATTGCCAATGGCCTTTGCACGATTGATTTCCTGATCAATGGCGAACCTGCTGTATTCGAACTCTTTGTAGAAGGCGAGCACGACCGGGTCTGGATGAAGGTAAGTGATCCGGCGACGGGTACTCTGATTCATTTATTCGAGGAGATCAAGCTGATTCCCGATCCCGAAACACCGCCTGAATTTCCCCAAGCAGCAGTCGTAACCAGCGAAATTACGGGTAGACAGTCATTTACGCAAATTTTGCCGCATGTTGAGCATCCCGCTGTGCCCTATATTACACATAAAAAAGATAGAGCTTTCCGGCTCGCTGTTCGCTCGTCTGGATTAACTGCAATGAAAGAACATGCTTTGCATCATCAGAAGCCCGCAGTCAACAGCTCTCCTCTGGGAGAACCTGAACTTGGCTTTTTAGCCTGTGCAGAGCTGTGGGAAGGCCTTTATAGTGAACTGAATAATGAGGCTAACCCGCCAGAACTATCTTTCTTTAGTCAAGCTAAAGAAGAATCCAATGCAATGTGGCGTGATTATTGGAGCCGCTCCTCCGTCGCTCTGCAAGATGAATTTCTGGAGCGTATCTGGTACCACAATCTGTACTTTTTTAATTGTGCCGTGAAAGAGGGCGTTACCTGTCCAGGTCTATTCGCCAACTGGAGCTATCGTACCATCGGTGCTGACTGGCATGGGGACTACCACATGAATTACAACACGCAGCAGCCATTTTGGCTCGCATTCTCCAGCAACCATCTCGACAAACATCTTCCCTACGTGGATATGGTTGATCATGTACTTCCTGTCAGCCGAGCGTGGGCACGTGATTATTACGGATTGAGCGGTGCTTACTTCCCCCACTCAGCCTATCCTGTTGAAATGTCCATGATGCCATATCCTGTCCCGCATTGGGGATGGGAAATCTGTGAAACGCCATGGACCGTACAAAGTCTATGGTGGCACTATCTGTATTCCATGGACGAGACGTTCCTTCGTAATCGTGCATTTCAACCCATCAAGGAAGCCGTGCTGTTCATGGTCCATTACATGAATCGTCCCGAATCACAGGGTGAACGCTGGGGAGATGGTAATTATCACATTTTTCCGACGGTGGTGCCGGAGCTATATGAGATTTCACCCGGCTTTGCCAAAAACAAAGACTGTCTGATTGACCTCACACTAACGCGATTTCTGTTCAATGCGTTCACCCAGGCTTGCGATGTCCTTGAAAGGACGGAATCCGAGCAGGATCTGCTAGAGAAAGTAAAAGAGATTTTGAGCCATTTCCCTTCTTATCCCACAGCCGAATCTCGCTACGGTTCAGTCTTTGTGTCGGTGGAGGGTGAAGATCCTGATGTGGTATATAACGTCCCCATTCCTATTACGACCGTATTTCCAGGTGAAGATCACGGGCTTCATTCGTCAGAGGAGGACTACCAGACCGCAGTGAACTCCTACCTTAATCACCGCAACGAAGGCGGGAATGAACTGGTATTCTATCATCTTGCCGGAGCCCGGCTTGGCGTGTTGGATTTGGAACGCTTCAAGCGTCAAATCCAGTATTGTCTGCTACCAAACGGTACTTGCACAGATCGGGTCCTGATGAGCGGTGGTCGCTATGCTGACACGGAGAACTTCGATTTCATGTCCCGGATGGGTATCTGGTTTGAAAATTTCTCCCTGCCTGCCGTTATCAATGAATGCCTTCTTCAAAGTTATAATGGAAACCTGCGTTTCTTTCCCAACTGGCCGAAAGGACAAAAAGCAGAGTTCCACACCCTACGTGCAGTGGGTGGCTTCCTTGTCAGTGCGGCTTTCGCGGATGGGGAGACAGATTGGATCGAGATTGAGAGCCAAGCTGGTACTTCCCTAACCTTCTATATCCCTTGGGCAGAAGGGGCATTATGTACCGTTTCTTCTGGCGAGCAATATATGCTGCCTGGTCATGTTGGCAAGATCTCTACAGTAGCAGGGGATTTCATCTCCATTGTTAAAGCAACGGTTTAGCTCATCTTTTAGAATGTCTCCACAAATAAGAAGCGCCCCGGATTATCCCAGGACGCTTCTTATTATCAAATTTACACTTCAATTACTTGGAAGACCACAGTTCCATACGCTGAGCATATTTCTCGTTAATGATATCTTCCACTTTCTCATCGCCAGCCTTCTTCATATCCTCCAGCATCTTGTCAAATACGGAGTTGGCTTCAGCTTCACTTGGAGCAATAATGGCTCTCGTAATGCTCTGATCCATAATATCCTTCACCTTCTGGGCCGTCAGTGCTTGAGGTGTTCCCCCATCCGGATTCAAGTTATCATACTGTGCTGTATCCCATACGGAATCTCCAAGACTCTTGAGGGCCAATTCATCCACTTCACTACGTTGGAATTTAACAGCCATGTCATATGGCTGTCCATTTGGATCCAGACCATTTTTGACAAACCATAACCATTTACGAACGCCACTTTTCTTCACCGTATCATCCCAGTTATCCTTGAAACTCTGCAGGAATGCAGGGTCTGGTTGTCGCTTGCCATCCACCATGGTGTATTGCTCGCCTTCCTTGCCCCACAACAGCAAATGCTGTCCTTCATCACTCGCCAGATAATTAAACAGCTTAACGGTCTCTTCTGGGTGCTTGTTATTTTTGGTAATAGCAATCGCATCCCATCCAAGCGAGCTTCTTGGGCCAAATGTAGTTTGGGCCGGATCTACACCTGGAGCAACAACCTTATATGCGAACAACTGATTCTTTTCCCCGCCATCCTTCTTCAGGGCCGCATTGCCGTTACCTGGGTCCCAATATGCTCCTGGGGTAGCGAATACCGCGCCAGTTGTCAGCTTTTGAATCCATGTCTGCGTTTTGCTAATGGCAAATTCCTTCTCAATCAGACCTTCTCTATATAAACGATTCATATATAAGAGCATTTCACGATATTTGGGGTCCTTTACATCATATTGCAGACGTCCGTTGTTGTCATAATACGTTTTTAAACCCCACATGCCTTTGAATGTTCCCAGATTCGCGCCCATGTTTTCACCGTTCATCGTCATGGGAATGGACTCTTTGCCATCAATCGTATTATATTTTTCTTTGAAATTTTTCAGGAGTGCTTCAAACTCGTCCGTTGTGAGTGGCTGTGAACCATCTGCTTTGTCAGGAAGAAATTCTTCCAACAGGTTTTGTCTCATCAGCATACCGAAGACCGGATCACTGTCGAGTCCATACCAGTTTGCCAGATAGTAGTTTTTGCCGTCTGTATAACGGGTTTTGGTCAACGTTTCGCCATACATTTCTTTCAGATCAGAACCATACTTTTCAATTAACTCATCCAGTGGAATGAATGCGCCGCTTGAAATATATTTATCGAGGGAAGCATCTCCCCGGCTCATGACCACCACATCCGGATAGTCACCACTGGCAAGCATCAGGCTCAGTTTTTCCGTTGGATTACCCGTTGGCTGTTGTATGGAAATCTCTATGCCTGTCTTTTTGGTAATTTCCTGGGCAACCGCATCGGTAAAAGGTTCTCCTTTGGTATTACCATCAAACCAGGTCAGCGTAATCGGCCCTTGTTCCGCATCTTTACCCGCTGTATTGTTCTCCCCATCATTGGAAGAGCAGCCCGCAAGCAAACCAACGACTAATGCAGCCGTAATCCCCATGGTCATCCATTTTTTTGTCTTTGTCATTGACACCCTAATTCCTCCCTATGAATAAATTCCTGTAGTGATTGATTGAGCATTTCCAAAACGATCTTTGCCCACCCCCTCTCAGGAGAGGCCACCGGACAAGCCCTTCCTGCAACCGGATTATGGAATAGATTAACTCTTCACCGCTCCCAAAGTCATGCCTTTAACAAAGTATTTTTGCAGGAACGGATACACCATAACGATTGGTAAGGTGGCTACCATCGTTGCAGCCATTCGAATGGTATCGCTGGAAACGGCATTTCGTTTGGCCGAGTTGGCCAGCATTTGCGTTTGTGAAATCATGCCGCCAGTCTGAAATTGATTCAATATTTTGACAAGTACGGCTTGTAAGGTCTTCAGGTCCGAGCTGTAGGTGAACGCATAGGAATCAAACCAGGCATTCCAATGCCCAATCGCTTGAAAAAGGCCCACGGTTGCAAGTACAGGTGTTGTCAGCGGCATCACAATCCGGAAGAAAATTGTCAGATCGTTAGCGCCATCAACCCTCGCCGATTCTTCAATCTCATGGGGAAGCTGCTCCATAAAGGTACGGACAATAATCATATAGAAGACATTCATCAAACTTGGCAAAATGAACACCGAAAATGTATCGATCATGTTCAGCGCCTTAAGCACCATGTAGAACGGAATGAGCCCGCCACTGAAATACATGGTAAAGATAAAATACAGGTTCCAGCCTTTGCGACCAACCAGATTCCGCCGACTTAGCGGATACGCAAGCATCGTAATGACGAGAACCGATAGCGGTGCGCCAATCAGCGTTCGTTTGACGGTTACCCACAGCCCGTTTAAAATCTCACTATCTTTCAAAATCTGCTGATAGCTGTCCAAGGTCAAGTCCCTCGGCCACAAGTAAACGCCGCCCCGTACCGTATCCTCCGCGCTGTTCAATGAAAGAACGAGTATATTCCAAAACGGAAGAAATGTAACCAGTAATACGAGAATAAGAATGAAATACACAATAATTTTGAAAATACGATCCCCGAATCTGTTCAGAATCATCACAAGCGCTCCCCTCTGTCTTTTATAGTTAGAACAACGCCTGGTCGTTCACTTTTCTGGAAATCCGGTTCACGATGAGAACAAGAATAAAGGCAACAACGGATTTGAACATCCCCACAGCAGCCCCATATGAGAACATGCTGTTCTGTAGTCCGTATTTGTAGGCATAAATATCAATTACTTCCGAGTATTCAAGTACGGTATTATTTTGCAGCAGGTATTGCTGTTCGAATCCTGCATTCAAGATGCCTCCGACCGCAAGAATAGCCAATATGACAATTGTAGGGCGCATGGATGGCAGCGTAATATGCCACATTTGCTTAAATCGGCTGGCTCCGTCCACCCTGGCCGCTTCGTAGAGCTCCGGATTAATGGAAGCGATTGCGGCGAGATACATTATGGCGCTGAAACCCATCTCTTTCCACATGTTCGACAGTGCGATAATCCACCAGAATAGTGGCCCGTTCTGCAAAAATGCGACTGGTTCTTTAACGATGCCGAGCAGAACCAGAATATTGTTAAGCATTCCATCCGAAGCCAGAAGCGTAATTACAATGTTCGCTGCAATAACCCATGAGATAAAATGCGGCAGATAAGAAACCGTCTGTACAAACCGTTTGAAAAATCCCTGTCTCGCTTCATTCAACACAAGCGCGAGAATGATTGGAGCAGGAAATCCGAAGAACAACGTCAGCAAGCTTGTCGCAAGCGTATTACGCATAACCCGATAGAAATCCCCTGTAGTAAAGAAATACTCAAACCACTGGAAACCTACAAACTCGGCATGGAAGAACTGGTAGAAAAACGATCCCCCACCCGGCTGATAATTCGTAAACGCCATATATAGTCCAAACATCGGACCATAGGAAAATAGCAATGTCGCAATGAAGGCAGGAAGCATAAGCACGAATAACCATTTTTGCTCTTTTAGTCTGCTTATCAGATTATTGCTCCTGACTGTTTTGATAGCGCTTACCTTATGCATTAAATACCCTCCCTTTTTCTATACAGCAGCATGGCCAGCCATATCTTGATCAACTTCTCTCCTATTTATCATAAATTTGACGCAGATTGCTTGCCATAGTCGAATTCTCCGAAAGATACCGCTTTTTAAAGATGTTTTTGTAAAAAGAGAGGATTGGATTTACATATTCACTCTGCTATGATGAACTGTGCAACGAATAATCAGTCAAGAGAGGGCTATCTAATGCGCCAATTTTATCGAAAATACATATACATGCCTTTTGTTAACCTGAGCTTTCGTTCCAAACTATTTATGGTATTTGTACTAGTTACCATCATTCCGATGATGCTACTGGTTTATTTTTCCTATGAACTTACCAAAACGAAACTTACCGAGCAGATCTACATCAACATGACGAACTCAACAGCTCAGATCACTAAAAATCTGGAGAATAAACTGGATAGCTACGAACATATCTCCGCCTCCATTTATTTGGATAATCGTCTTGCCAATTACCTTACGAACGAGTATCAGGATGATCCATCCTATTTGGACGTCTATAACTACATTGGCAATCGAATCGACACCGTGATGGCTGCCTACCCTGATTTTGATAGCGCATTCATTTATTCGGACAATCCATCACTGCCCAAAGACAATTATTATATCCGGCCGATTACACCCGAAGTTCAGAACACGGAGTTGTTCCACAAATTGCAACAATCCTATGGGAACATTATTCATCTCTCATCGCCGCAGACTGAGAATGGTCCCGCCATGTTTACACTTGCCCGGTTGCTGAACAACAATAGTAATCAGTACCCCTATGGGATGCTGGTCTTTCAAATTTCCGAGTCTGTCATCTACTCTCTCATGGAAAAAGAAGCAGGTGGCAAAGATATCTTTATTATCAATGACAAAGGTATTATTCTTTCTTCAGCGGACAAGCAGTTAATCAACACAAGCTTGCCCGAATTGCTTCATCAGAATTTTGACGAGACGTCTTCAGGCAGATTTGATACAACGTATCAAGGCGTGAAGGCTCTGGCGGTTTATAATACGCTCAAAAACGGCTGGAAGACGGTATCCATCTTCCCTTACGACAGTATTATCAAAGATGCCAAATCTCTCTCTCAGCTTATTATCAAAATTTCACTGGGCTTCATCGGCGTGGCGCTGTTGCTCATTTATATTACCGCATCGCTGTTCAGCAAACGCATCAGGACGTTAATACGGATGATTCGGCGCATTGAACGGGGGGATTTCAATCCTACCCATGAGGAACAAATGGGCAATGATGAGATAGGACAGCTTCACTTTGCTTTTGAGCAGATGACAACCCGGTTGAAAAGTCTGGTTACGGAAGTCTACCAGAAGGAGCTACAGAGCAAGGAAGCCGAACTTGATCTGCTTCAAGCTCAGATCAATCCTCACTTTCTGTATAATACACTCGGCTCGATCTCCTCTTTGGCCGTAAAGCATCAGGATCCCCAGATTCAGGATATGGTCCTTCATCTGGCCAAGTTTTATCGGATATCCCTGAATAAAGGTAAGAGCATCCTGACGATCAATGAGGAATTGAAACTGACGCAGAGCTATAACGCCATACAACTTATTCGATTTAAGGGTAAGCTGAATATCATCTACACGATAGATCAATCGATTCTGCCCTACTCGACCGTAAAGCTTGCGTTACAGCCTTTTGTGGAGAATGCAGTGATTCATGCACTTTGGAACCAGGATCGGCCCCTAAATATCCATATCAAGGGCGTCATCGAGAACAATAGTATCATCTTATCTGTTATAGACGATGGAATGGGCATGCGGCGTAAGACGCTTCAGTCTCTGTTTGAAGAGAAAGAAGGACGAGGCTATGGCATTTCAAATGTGGATCGGAGAATTAAGCTGAAGTTCGGTGAATATTACGGTGTTAAAGTGTATAGCAAACTAGGCATGGGAACCACGGTCCAAATTCGTCTGCCACAAAAAGAGATCACATAAAAAAGGAGTGCGATGCAGCCATTATTGGCTTGCAAAGCACTCCTTTTAAAGCATTTTCTACAGCATCCTTTTATACCTGCTCACGGATACGATACACTAGACTGTCGAAATCGCCGCGTAGAGGCAATTCCACCCCGATGTTCATCAGCGCACGGCCACTGACCGATAATCCCAGCTCTTCAATGAGATAGGTCTTGTCAGCCTGAAGACCCGCCAAACGGAGTCTTGGCAACGGTTCACCCAGCTTCTGCGAGTGAAGAAAGGCGAACAGCACATGTTCACTTGCGGCAGTATTACTGTACTGGACAGCCGTAACCCCCTTATCGCGAAGCGCAGTCAGGCGGAATTGTCTGCCGAATTGCACGAGGTGGCGAATGGCTTTGTACTGTCCTATGAATTCCCCGGACTGCTCAATCCATTCATCACTCCACTCGTTCAGATTGGAACCAATACCAAGCGTGCCCATCATTGCACTGTGGAAACGATACTTCAGAGAGACGTTTCGACCGTTCATTCCTGTAGGTGACTCGGTTACCCAACAAGTCATCATACGTGGTGCGTACGTATACGAGAAGCCTTCCTGAATGCTCAGACGGTCGAACGCATCCGTATTGTCACTCGGCCAGGACTGGTCGGCATAACGGAAGATGCCCAGATCAATCCGCGATCCACCTCCTGCGCAAGTCTCAAACTCCACATCCGGGAACTTGGCTCTCAGCTGTGCCCATATATCATAGAGACTCTGGACATGCCTTACCCATACTTCTTTCTGACGGTTAATGGGGTGCCCCTTCATGCCTGGCTCCGTGATGGTCCGGTTCATGTCCCATTTAATGAACTTAATCTCATGGTTGCCAAGCAGTTCGGTCATGAAATTAATAATGTATTGCTTAACCTCCGGCTTGGAAATATTCAGCAGCAGCTGATTGCGAAGCTCCGTACGTCCTCGGGTCTCAAAATGATATACCCAGTCTGGATGTTCTCTATAGAGATCACTATCCGGATTGACCGACTCCGGCTCTACCCATATGCCGAATTCCATCCCAAGTCCGTGAACCCGGTCAATCAGCTCAACTAGTCCGTTCGGGAACTTCTCCTTATTCACGTTCCAGTCGCCCAACCCCGCTCGATCGGAATGCCGCTGTCCAAACCAGCCGTCATCCACGACGAACAGCTCCACGCCCATCTTGGCTGCCCGCTCGGCAAGCGCCATTTGGTCCTGTGCATTAACATCGAAGTAGGTCGCTTCCCAGGAGTTATACAGCACTTTCCCGATTTCACTGCGAGGCAGTATGTAATTGTATTGATACTGATGCAAGCGGTGGCTCATTCCTCCAAAGCCTTCTGGGCTGAATCCGCCGACAAAGACAGGTGTCTCAAACGTTTCGCCCGCACCCAGCAACCATTCATTGTCAAAATCATTGATGCCACCTGTTACCCGCACATGCGTGAATGGTGTCTTCTCAGCGACAATCTTCCAGTTGCCGCTCCAGGCCAGAGCACCAAACCATACCCCACCGCCGCTTTCCGTCGAAAGACCATCATCAATCGCAAACCATGGGTTAGCATGACCGTCCGTGAAACCTCTCCGCGATTCAAGTACCTTTTTTCCCTCTGTCAAAATGGTATTACGCAGTTGGAACTCACCTGACCATTTCCCCGTAACATGCGTCAGACGGTAATCCTGGAGATATGGCAATGTCCAGGCTGCGGATTGCATGCTTTCCAGCACGATATCCGCCTGTCCCTTATTTACGATATTGGCATAACGCTCCACCAGGTCGAATTCCGGGATGACCCGATATACCAGCTGTGTTTCAAGTGCATACACCTGATCCTTCAACGTGATAATCAATGCCTGTCTGCCATCCTGTTCAATGATCTCGTGACGGTCATACTTTACCTGAAGATCGCGGACACCATCAGACATACGCAGCTTCAGAGATGGCTCTGTATAAGATGCGCCTCCCCAGAAGCTGTACTCCTCCACCTCTCCTTCCACTTCCGCGTCAAAAGAGCTATGGGATTGTAGATGGAGCAACGGAGCGCTATCCTCGATGTCCACGGGGTTACCCCAATACAGATGCTGGAGGTGTTCCCTCTCATTAATTCCGAAAATGTAGGACGAATTTTGTGTCTGTATTGCAAATATACGTAGTTGTTCATTATATTGAATCGTCAAGTTTATCATCCTTTCGAGTTCCTGTTACCCTCGTGCTGTGTGTTGTGAACATACATATTATTGTAGGAAGCAGGAGTTAAATTAGCCATATCGCATTCTTACAATCCATAGGGGAAATCATCTGTCATTCTAAGTTATGAAAATAAGGCTGCGATGCAATTCGCAGCCTTATAACTTACTTCAAAATCAGGTTATAGATGACCTGAGCCGCCTCTGCACGGGAAGCTATCCCTTTAGGCACAAACTGCCCCTGTCTTTGGCCTTGAACCAGTCCTAGTCGGGCTGCATCCTTCACCGAAACAGCTGCCCATGAAGAAACCTGAGCCATATCTGTAAACAAGATGTCTGTAGCACCCACAGGCACTTTCCCATCATTCAGTTCGTATGCTTTCATCAGCATCACCGTAATTTCTTCACGGGTAATCTGTGCGTCCGGCTGGAAACTGGCTGCGCTTCGGCCGTTGACAATACCGGCTTGGGTCGCAATCGAGATGGGTTCCGCGTACCACGCATCTGTCGCTACATCTGTAAATTGTACTTTCCCCGCTACGGTCAGTCTCAGGGAATGAACAAGCATAGAAGTGAATTCAGCGCGAGTGACAGCCCGGCCTGGCTCAAATTGATCTTCGTTTGTACCTTCGACATACCCCTTTGCTGCCAACTCCTTAATTACAGAATTGGCCCAATGACTGGCCGGAACATCGGCAAACGTCCGATTCAGTTCGAGAACGGCATACTTGCTGAAGTGGCTCACTTTAGTCGTTAATACGCCATTAACGTAATCCGATTTGAGAAATTCCAATTTCCCATTTTCGTTAATATAATATATTCCTCCCAGTGAAGGGTCGAAGCCTTCAGCCGCTGCCAGACTCAGCGTAACCGGATGATCGAACGCAGAAAGTGTTTCGGTTGTACCTGATTTGGTTGTTGCCGAAAGGCTGAATTCATAGATTTCTCCCTTAAGGGAAACCGTTGCCCGAGAAGATGATTCCACTGCAGCAACGACCTCCTTGGCCTTGCTGCCAAGCGGAACCATTTTCAAGGAAATCATACTATCTTCCCGTTGCCCAGCTGGTAGCTTGCTCAACAGCTGATGGAACAAACTCGCAGGTACTTGCAGGGTTAGCTTGCCTGATTTCACTTCCAGTGGATGGTTGCCGAGCTGGCGTAAAACAGCAGATGACAATTGTAGCTCCTGAGTACCAGCCTTGATGTCCACAACGGCTTTCCCTGTCCCACTGTCCACTTTCAGCATATCGGCTGTGATGACCAGTGTTACTGTATCGTTCTCCTGAGCCGTGCTGTTGCCGGTGTTCCCACTAGTAGTATTATTGTTATTGCCATTGTTGCCAGGATTGCTTGGGTTTCCTGGGTTTTCAGGATTGAGTGGTTTTTCGGTCAATTTAACCAACTTCGATTCAGCCGGTCCAAGCGAGATGGACCATGAACCCGTGGCTGTCGAAGATTCTCCTGTCCACAAATCTTGTAACATGTAGGATTTGGATTCATTCAATCCGGCACGACCCAAATTAATCGTTTTGTTTGCTGAACTATTGCCGCTGTAATTAAATACGGCAAGGTAATAATCATTGCCATCTTTTAGGACAAACGTATCTGCCGCATTTGCATTCGTATTTCCTTCAAGCGGCTTGAATACTTTGCCTTTCAGCGCCACCTGAAGAACATCCGTGTTATTGTACAATGCTGTCATGTATTCCTGTGCCTTGGGATCGTTCACATCATCGGAATCCATCATCACCGTACCGGCAATTACACCGGAATTTACCCGGCTGCGGGCTTCCTCCAAGCTTGAAGCACTGCTTAATGCCAAATGATCTGGATCTGTATATGAATAGATCGTTCCATTTTGCCAGAAACCATATGTCAATGAATTGAGCATATACTCCGTTTCATTGATTTTGCCATAAGTGTCACAAGAGATCCGTCTGCTATGCGCATATTGACTTGGAAAGATCGGTGCAATGGACGCACTAATAAACATTTTCCCATCCAATCGCTCTTCAACATAACGCATCCCTTCATTGTAAGCCTGTATCCCTGTCGTCACGGTTGTATCATAATGCTGGCCTTCCAGTGAGCCGTGGGTTAGGAAATCCAGTTTGATGAATGTGAATCCAAGTGATTTAAACTTATCCAAAAAATAATTCATACGCATTTGACTTCCCGGATGTGTCACATCCAGTGCATATGCTCCATCCAGTGTAGGCAGAGGCTCCCCCTCAGCATCCTTAAGCACAATATCACCATACGTATATTGCCCCTTGGTACCATCTACTTTTTGGCTCATATCGTTGCCCCAATACACAAATGGCCCCCAATAGATGCCTGCATGCTGACCATTGTCCTTAATTACAGATACGGCTTGAGCAAGCTCAGCATCACTTAGATTATCCCAGTATGAATCCATGTTAATGAATACATTGCCGTTATTGTTGAACTTCTTAAGATTGTTCTTGAAATAATTGGACACATCCACTACGTTCTGATACGAAAGCCCGCTATCATAAGCTCCCCAGCTATTCCAACCTACTGGAACGCCTTGTGGCAGCTCCGGATTCAACGCCAGCGGAGGTGTAATAATCGCATTGGCTTTTCCGTATTCTTCAAGTCCTGTGCGGTAGTCACTGAAACCACCTACCATAATCAGTGGTGAGGACAGTTCAGTACCAGTCAGGCTGCCATGTGGCTGAGTATCGCGAGTAACGTCACTCGCTGCACCACCATACACAACAAATTCATTCAGACGATTAGCTGAGCCTTTCCAGTCAATACCGGTCTTCCAGGTGTCATGGGTTACTGAACCAATCACGAGACCGTTACGTGTTGAATTATTGAATACCGTTGTCATTTCGTAACTGGTATCCGCGCGGTTCATCGTTTGAGATTTATAGCGTATCCAGGCGTCATTGTCAAAAGGTACTGTAAGCACACGGTTATCCGAGCTGACGCCGATATCCACACCACCCGTATTTTTCACAGTAATTGGTGACATGTAATTACTCTGGATCTCTGTATCACTGATGGCATCCAAACGGTTGAGGAAATACGACTTATCTTCATAAAACCGATAGACCTGCTTCAGGGTTGGTTTGCCAGTTGACGTATGAACGAAATTCAACTCAATGCCTTTGCCAAATTCATCCTGAATCTCCAGCGGTGCTCCACCGCTCGCATGACTCTCATAACCTTTGGTTTCCACAAGGCTCTCACCAAGTTTAATGCTGCTGAAAATGCCCCGCATCTTCTGCCCTTCTGCCCAGCTATAGCCGACGAATCCAGTTTGGGTATTATAAGACACTTCGTATTTTCCGTTCGATACCAGAAGGCCATGCGTGTAATCAGTCACCGTGATATCCCCGTATTGTTGCGAGTCACCCGGTGTTCCCAGATCGTCATCTCCTTCACCTGGATTTTCGGGTTCTGTCTCTATCGCAGGCTCTACGATAATCCGGTCCAGATCGGGAGAATAGCCATTGTTGTCTGAAAAGGTGATTGTATTCTCGCCTTCAGTTAATGGGAGTGTAAGATCATACGTACCTACCGTATCCCAATCCGGGGTTTTAGGCAGGTCATGGAACTGTTCTTCCCCACCATTCGCATGGACATAGAAACTCCGTGGATCACCTGAAAAATAATCTACCTTAACGCGGTAATCACCTGTCATGGGGGCTATAATTTTATTGAATGTCAAGGAGCTTCCGCCATTCAGATAGCCGACCTTTTTGCCGCCGGAAGCATTCGGACTCTCTGTTACTCGCGCTTCACCAGTCAGCGTATTGCCCGAATCTTCGGCTTCATAGCTAAGCGTATACGGGATTACTTCAATTCGGTCAAAATCGGGGGAGTACCAATCATGATCCGAGAACGTAATGGTATTAACTCCCTTATGGAGGGAGGCTTCCGCATCATACGTGCCTACCGTATTCCAGCTTGCCGTTTTGGGCAGATCAATCATCTCATCCGTGCCATTGTTCACCTGCATATAAACAGGACGCTGGTCACCGGAGATATAAGATATTCGAATCAAATATGTACCATCTGCCGGTACAGTAACATTCGTAAATTGCAGTGAACTGTTTTTGTTCAGATCCGTTACTTTTTTTCCGCCTGAACTGATACTGCTGTCCACCACCTTGGCATTGCCTTTCAAAATATTGTCGGCTGCTTCTGCCTCAATGATTGCACCATGCAGATTTTTCTTCCAGTCATCTCCGCCCCCTTCGCCTGGGTGGCCACTGTCCAAACCGCGGATCACAATCTTGTCGATGTCGGGAGAATACCAGTTGTTGTCATCAATCAGGATTGTGTTGGTACCAGCGTTCAACGGAAGAGTCACATCATATGTTCCCACCGTATCCCAGTCGACTGTCTTGGGTGGTTCTTCAAATTGCTTGTCCCCTCCATTCGCACTAATATTGAACGGCCGCGAATCACCTGAAATGTAGTAAACGGAAATCTTATAATTTCCTGTCTCACTTACAGTAACATTGTTAAATTGCAAGGAACTGCCTTGGTACATGCCTCCGACCTTTTTGCCTCCTGAAGCCGTCGGGCTATCAGAGATTTTCGCGTTGCCAAGCAAAATATTCCCCTCGGCCTCGGCTTCATAGGTATTCATATCATCAGCGTGAGCTGTTCGGACGAACTGGCCCCCGCCAACTACCAAGCAAAAAATGATAAAGAACACAAATCCTTTTTTCATCATCCGTCCCAACATAACATGCCTCCATTTTCTTATGATTGAGTTAGGTCTCCATATGCCTATCCTGCAGTGGTTCACAGCCATTATCTGTAATCGCTTTCATAAAGAGCTGTTAAATCCCATCTCTCCTCCTTCCTTTCCTATATGCCTAATTGTAAAAAGGAGGAGGGGGATGTTCCATACCACAATGTTACTATTCATACAGGAAAGCCTCTTTCATTTGCCATATCATGGGTTAGTAAGAGGGAACCTATCCAAATCATGTTTAAGGAAAACAGGAGGATCAACATCATCATTACCAAACAGCCTGTATCGTTAAATACTTTTCCTGTATTCGTTGGGTGTTACGCCCTGTGTCTTCAAGAACAGAGAAATAAAATAGGATGTACTTTCATAGCCCACGTTCTGCGCGATATCGTGAATCTTGAGAGAACCATCAGCCAGCAGTTCCCTGGCTTTATCCAGTCTGATGCGTGTCAGATAATCGTGAATTGTCATCCCTGTTTTGTCCTTAAAAATGGATCTCAAATAGTTCGGTGACAAATAGACCTGATCAGACAGGCTGTTGATGGTAATCGGCTGATTATAATTCTGATCGATGAGGGTACGGACCCTGTGAATCAACTTTGCATTTTTGTCCATAAACCGCTCACCCAGCATACTCACGGCATCTTCCGCAGTACCGAGAATCAGATCCTCGATCTCATGCAGAGTCAGTGCATTATAGATGGAATGATACAGCTCAGCCCGTTTCGGAACAGGTTTATGAAGCTGCTCCAACAGCTCATTAACGAGATCTATTGACCAGTCGCAGATGATTTTTTTCTTAACTCGCAGTGTTGCCAATCCCTCAATATACCCGTGCAGCTTCTGTGCGGCCCATTCAAAATCCAGTCGGTTAATAGCCTCAAACCATTCCTTTTGTTCAAAAGGGGGCATATGCTCCGTATAAAATTGGTTCGAAATCGTCTCCGCATGAATAATTGTGCCTGTACCTTCATAGAAACGTTCGTTCAAGATGGTTCGCGTCTGTTCGTACAGACAGTGAATATGGGCTAACTCGGTCTCTTGTCCGCCCACAGCTGCCGTTACCGTAAAATCCAGGGCACTACGAATAGCCTCAGCCAAGTCTTCCCACGCATAATGTCCCGGCTGCTGGGCCGCTTCCATAAATACACCTGTCTCTCCTTCCTTGTAATCCACAAAGATCGCTTTAAGGTTCTTCGCTTTGAAGAAATGATCGAGAAAAGACACCAGCCGAGCTGTACATTCCTCCAGACTTTGCTGTTCCTCTTCAGCCTCCTTGGGATCGATACTGAACAAAGCCATTGCATATCGGGTGGTCTCCGGTTGTCGGGTTAGACGGCTGAAACTAAAAGCGAGATCAAGAGCACGATCCTCATTTTTTTCGTAAGATAACTCCTTCAGGATATTGGCTTTGGCCGCCTCCATGGAACGGTTCTTCATTGCAACTTCTTCACAACGCTGTTTAACTTTACTGATAACGCTTTCAATTTCGTTTAAATCCAAAGGTTTTAACATATATCCTACGGCCCCTACGTTGATAGCCGATTTTACATATTGAAATTCATCGTGCCCGGTCAGAAACATCACTTGGATCGAATCGTAGCTCTCATGTATCTTTCTCGCCAGATCAATACCGTTCATTATCGGCATCTGAACATCAGTAAGAACGATATCAGGCTGGGTGGCCTCGATCTTCTCCAAGGCCTCCCTGCCGTTACTCGCCGTTCCCATGATGTAGATCCCCATCTCTTCCCAACGGATATAATCCCTCATCATCTCAAGTCCCAGCTCTTCATCGTCTACCAAAAAAATACTATACATCAACGTCCCCTCCCTTTGTCTCTTTCTGTCTCTATTATATGTTTTTCCCCCCGTGGGACCATGGTCCATATAAATGAAAGTTATTTTCAAGTATAGATCGTTATTTTACCAACTCCAGCTCGCTATTGAAATAGTAACTTTCGCCTGCTTCGGCATGAAGGATCGCTCTATGCTTGCCCCAACAAATGGTGAACGTTCCTGGCGAGAACGTGTGAATGTTAGTTGAAGTCAGCTTTCCATTCTCCCAGGCGATATCAACCTCGGCATTTCCTTTTGCTCTCAACCCGGTTATCGAGCCCGTGCTCCATGCCTGTGGCAGCGCTGGGAGAAGGTGAATTTCGCCCGCATAACTTTGCAGCAGCATCTCCGCTAAGACAGCTGTACCGCCGAAATTTCCATCAACGACGAAAATATTACTCTCTGCTCCAGCAATTCCGGATTTGGAATAGGTGAACAGATTATCGAAGCACAGACCGCCGATCAAATGTGAGAGGTGTTTATATGCCGTTTCTCCATCGTGCAATCTCGCAAAACCCAGTCCAAACAAAGCAGCTGTAAATTCAACATCCTCCAGCTCTTCCTGGACCATACGGTTCTCAAGCGTTACTCGTGCTGCCGCACTAAGTTCCGGTGTATGATCAGGTGTAATCTGATTGTCCGGATACAGCGCATACATATGAGACAAATGCCGATGCTCCGGCTGCACCTCCTCATAATCCTCCAGCCACTCCTGTAACTGGCCTTTCTTGCCAATCTGTAGAGGTGGAAGTTTGCTGATTGCTTCTTCCAGCTTGCGTCCGAGTTCCTCGTCTTTG
Source organism: Paenibacillus sp. BIC5C1 (assembly GCF_032399705.1). Classification (NCBI taxonomy): domain Bacteria; kingdom Bacillati; phylum Bacillota; class Bacilli; order Caryophanales; family Paenibacillaceae; genus Paenibacillus; species Paenibacillus sp. BIC5C1. Next base: position 2,254,057 of record NZ_CP135922.1, on the reverse strand, counting down.
TTCAAAAGTTCAACTGAATTAAGACAAAATTCGAAGAGCCTGCGCACCAGCATCTGGTCCATTGTCGTTCCCATGGACAGCTGCTGTGCCGCCTCACTCGAATTACCAGGATAGAAATGATTCTCCGGCGAATTGGAAGGACCCGTCACCAGCCAACCGTTCTGAGGATGCTCACACATGTAGTCCAGATAGAAGGCCGCCGATTCTTTAAGTACAGGATAGGCCACATTCTCAAGAAAAACACGATCCTGACTATACTCATAATGCTCAATCAGGTGTGTAGCCAGCCATAATCCGCCTGTAACGTTCAGCCCCCATGAGGTCTCCCATCCAGGCAACGTATAGCCCCATACATTGGAGAAGACATGAGCGACCCACCCATCGCATCCATATAGATTACGAGCCGTTTCCCTGCCCGCCTGTGCCAAATCCTCAACATACCGAATTAACGGAAGATGGCTCTCACCAAGATTCGTAATCTCTGTGGGGTAATAATTCATCTGGGTATTCATATCAAGGTGATAATCACAGCTCCAGCCCATTCGGCACGCTTCACCGTCATTCCAGATTCCCTGGAGATGGAGTGGCAGCGGTGAGTTCTCACGAGAGCCCGCAATGGTCAGATACCGTCCATATTGAAAAAATAATGCAAACAGCTGCGGATCTTCATTCCCCTCACCCTGTTCCAACAAACGAATGCGTTGGTCAGTAGCCAGACCGGATTTCCCCTTGAGCCCCAACTGAATATCTACCTTGTCATATTGCTCACCGTAATCACGGATATGATCCTCCCTCAGCAAGGCATAGCCCTTGTTTAAAGCCTTCATCAGCGTAGACTCGTTCTCTGTTTCCCAACCCCGATCTGTACGGCGATAATCTGTGCTCACACTAAAATAAATCCAGGCCTCATCCGCTCCGGTCACAGTCAATCGATCACCACTACTTGCGACGGTCCCCCCGGATATAACCAACTTGACCAAACCCTTGGCCCATACACCGCAAGTCCCATCACTATGTACATTTTCCGTTGCCTGCCCTTGGAATTCAAGTGTGTTGTCATCTAAGGCTATAACCTTGAAAGATTCCGTGCCTGCCTGCAAACCAAGTGTAAAGGATACGCCACCAGTAGCATCGCTCCAAACTCTGGAGGCCACTATATCATCGGCGTGAGAAGCAAAAACTTCACGAAGAATTGTGATTTCGTCATCCTTCCAGAACGCTCCGGCCAGCGCATGAGTCAGATCCAACTCACGTTGGAAGCTTCCAACTTCATCAGAACTCGAATTCTTTTTCCCAAAATCAATTACAACATCACATAATCCAAGATGGGTGCCGAAATTACGTTTCTTTGGCTGTAGTTGCTGCTTGGCAAGACGATCTCCTTCATCATAATCGCCGGAGAAGAAATGATCTCGCATCTCTTGCAGTGCAGCCTTGCCTCCTTCGGAAGGGTGCTCCGGATCAATTCGACCCGACCAGTAGGTGACCTCGCTCATACTCCATACTTCTTGATGCGAAGACGCCATGACAACTGCCCCTATTCTTCCATTGCCCAAAGGCAGGCCTTGAGACCAATCCGCTGCAGGGGTTGAATACCACAAAGTAAAATCGTTCATATCATATCCTCCAGTCCAATATTGTTTATCTTTAGAAATAGACTCATTCCCAAAATAGACAAACGCGCGATCTGTGAGATACAAAAGCGCGCGTTTGACTTTGTTTTTATATCCTAAAACCGATCAAAGCTCTGGACTTTCATTTCGCCCAGGTCAGTTTCCCTTCACGGTCAATCTGAAGATTTTGGATTCCGCCGGTTCCAGTGAGACCGTAAGCTCTCCAGACGTTTCCCCTTGTGAGCCTTCCCACAGGTCCTGCAAGCTGTATACGGCATTGGCGTTTAGCCCGGCCCGCTCCAGCGAGATGGATTTCACCGCAGCTTGTTCAGCATCAAAGTTGAAAACAGCGAGATAGAAACTTTTCTCTTCCGGCGATTCAAGGACAAACACATCAGAAGACAGCTTCCCAAAATCACCTTCTACTGGACGGTAGGTTTTGCCCATACGAGCAACGTTCAAAATCTCCTTGTTACCTAGCCACTCTTTTGCTCGTTCGGCAGCTTCCTCTTTACGGAAGTCATCCCCGAGTAGAAGCACCGTACCAGCAATGACTGAAGCAGTCAGGCGGCTACGTCCTTCATGCCAGCCGGTAGCTTCCTGGTTGAAGCTCTTGTATAACACCGAATGATCAGGATCATTGTAGCGATAGAGCGTATTGCTCATCCACCAACCGTGTGTCAGCGAGTTCAGCATATATTCCGTATCCGCAAGTGTACCGAAGACATCACAGGAAATACGGCGGCTGTGGGCAAACGCATATGGAAATAATGGAGCGATGGACAAGTTTATGAAAAATGGCCGTCCGATTACTTCTGGCGAGAGCTTATGCTGCAAATAAGACATGCCATAGTGATAAGCTGCTATCCCTGTTGTAATATCCGAATTGTGGTGCTGTCCTTCCAACGAGCCATGTGCCAAGAAATCCAGTTTGATATATTCGAAACCTTCGGAGATGAATTTATCCGTGAACCAGTCGATTCTTTTCAGGTTGCCAGGATGTGTCGGGTCTATCGCCAGGCCACCGTCTACATCTGGCAGAATTTCGCCCTCACTGTCACGCAGCAGAATATCTGCATAGGTGTATTTGCCGTTCGTTCCTTCAACCGCCTGACCGAACTGATCAGGCCCTCCCCAAAAGGCAAATGGGGTCCAGTATGTTCCGGCTCTATGTCCATTTTGCCGCACTCGTTCCAGCGCACTCTTCATCTCTTCCGGCGTAAAATTATCCCAGAAAGCATCAAAGTTGATGTATAACGTATCCTCATTCTCGAATCCAAGCGGCTGTACTTCATTTTTCAGAAAATCGCTGGTCGCTGTATACAGATCATAGTCCAGATCACTCATGGCTGCAGACCAGCTGTTCCATCCGATCGGAACACCGCCCTCCCAAGATAATTGAGCCTCAATCCAGGTATTCGCCTGACCGTAAGCTTCAAGGCCTTCACGGTAGTCTTCATAGAATCCGACGAATACCAATGGAGATTCCACTCTTTTTCCCTTCACATAACCATGAGGCTGGGAATCGCGAGTCAGTTCACTCACGGCACCGCCGTACAGATCAAGTCCCTCGATAAGTCCGCTTTTTTCGCTTTGTATACGAATCCCTGTTTTCCATACCTTATGCGTAAGGGAACCCATCACAATTCCCCGGCGGCTGTCGGGCGCGAACAAGGCTGCCGCCTCGTAACTCTCCACATCAAGCGGCGGCTTAACCACCGTATATCTGACCCATTTATCGTTATCAAACGGAACACGCAGAATGCTTGGTTCTTCCTGGCCCGATTCTCCGCCGAGTGATATGGTTTTGGATTGGATGACAGCCATGCGATTTGCCTTAATCTCTTCATCGCCGACTACAGCGGTCTGCACCAGTACAAACGGTGAGGATTCATACATATAGAAATGCTGCTCCAGTTGCGGCAGCAACGAGGCTGTATGCAGAACAACCAAGCGGATGCCTTTTCCAAATCCTTCTCGAACAATATCTTCCTGTGCCGTCAACTCATGGTTCTGATAATGATCCGTGCTGTATTCCCGGCCCTGCCAGCGAAAAGCACTACGAACGCCCTTCACATGGGAAGAATGCCTGCCGATACAGGACACTTCACCATTTTCAAGATTGATCTCCAGGCTCACGTGCCCATTTGTAACGCTTACAAGATTAACATTCTGTTGCTGCACTTGTACGGCTGTATCGCTAGTTAGCATCATATGCCTCCTTATTGTTGCATGCTATGCCCTGAGCGGAGCTGGTTATGTCTCTCCAGCCCAAGTCTGCCCTCATTATAAAGACCGAATAGAGCATTTTCCATGCAACGATCTTCCGATCCATAACGCGATTTAACTCAACTTAATCTTGTAAGTACGTCCCGCAGATGTAGGGAAAATTATGATATTTGAATCGGTGTCCTCCGTTTCAACCACGCTGCCTTCAAGCATTACCACAATTGGGCCTTCACCTCTAAGCACACAGTCCCGGCCCAGATGTGAAGTGATATACGCTTCTTCAAGTTGTCCGTTGTCCCACCGGATGCTGACCTCAAATCCACCTCGGGCACGCAGACCGGAAACGCTGCCCTGCTGCCAAGCATCCGGCAATGCAGGCAGCAGTTCCATATAAGGACGGTGAGATTGCAGCAGCATCTCAGCTATCCCGGCAGAGGCCGCGAAGTTGCCGTCGATCTGAAACGGAGGATGTGCGCCCAGAAGATTCGGATATACACCGCCATGGTTGTAGTGCTCCGACGCTCCATCTCTGACGAGGCGCAGCATATTGGAGAGCAGATGCAGGGAGCGATTTCCCTCCCTGAAACGACTCCAAAGGGCAACACGCCATCCCAGGCTCCAGCCCGTGCTTTCGTCTCCCCGTCGCTCAAGGGAGGTTCTGGCAGCGACAAACAACTCTGGTGTCTCTTCGTCCGAAAGCTGTCGACCCGGATACACGCCTACCAGATGCGAGGTATGCCGGTGGTAAATGTCCTCATCCTCATAGTCCTTCGACCACTCCTGCAATTGACCATATTTCCCGATTTGCAGCGGCAGAAGACGTTCGCGGATGCTCACCAGCTCATTTCTGAAATGCAGATCCGTTCCAAGTATTTCCGAGGCTTCAATACAGTTTGTGAGCAACTCCCAGATTAATGAGATATCCATGGTTGAACCCGGACTGACCGCTGCTACGCCTTCCGCTGTCCGGAATTTATGCTCCGGCGAAGTCGAAGGCGAAGTCACAAGGTGACCGCTACCATCGTCAATGAGCCAGTCCAGTGCGAACAGCGCAGCTTCCTTCATTACTGGATAAGCGGAATCACGCAAATATGTCTCGTCTCCGCTGAAGGCATAATGCTCCCATAAATGCTGGGTCAGCCAAATACCTCCCATCGGCCAGAAAGCCCAGCTTGGATCACCGTCACCATAATTGCCCACCGGTGCCGTCTGCCCCCAGATATCCGTGTTATGATGCGTGGTCCAGCCGCGGGTACCATAGTTGACCTGTGCGGTCTCAACGCCCTTCTTCGCCAAATGGCTGATCAAGTCCATCAAGGGCTCATGGCATTCAGCCAAATTGCATATTTCAGCCGGCCAATAGTTCATTTCAGTATTAATATTCAACGTGTAATTACTGCTCCAGGGAGGACGAGTTACTGCATTCCATATGCCTTGAAGATTTGCAGCCTGCGTTCCCGGACGGGAGCTTGCGATCAGCAAGTAGCGCCCATAATGGAAGAGAAGTTCCACAAGCCCCGGATCCTCCGCCCCATAGGTGGTAATCCGCTGTTCCGTGGACATCTGCTCTGGAGCAGGTGAATTCCCAAGCTGAAGCTTCACCCGATCAAATAGCAAACGATAATCCGCAATATGTGAGTCAAGCAGGCTGTCATATGGCTTGGCTACTGCCTCATTCAGAAATGAACTTGCAGTGAAGGAAGCATCTTTTCCCTCAACTCCTGGAATGGCATCCATACCATTAAAACTTGTAGCCGCACTGAAATAAAAGGTTGCCGTTGTCGCACCCAATACATGAATTCCACTGCCATCCACCGTTACCTGTCCGTCCACTGTCCTCACCGCTAACTGGCCTTCAAACACCATGCCCTTGTTATTTCCGGGGTCCCCGTATCGGATCGGATCGTCGCTTGCAAAGTAGCTGGGATCGACATGCTCCGGGGCTGTTCCTTCCAGAACAAAGCGGCCTTCCCTAACACTAGTCGCATGCCGAAGCGGGCTATCCAGTGACGCATGTACATTCAGCGCACCTTCCACACTTGCAGCCAGCCGCAGTACAAGTACCTGATCAGGATGCGAAGCAAACATTTCACGGGTATAGATCACATGGCCAATCTGATATTCAAGGCTGTGCACTGCATTTTCTATATCCAGCGTCCGCTTGTAGGAATGGTGGATGTCCCCGTGCTCAAAACGCAGGAGTAAATCCCCGAAAGGAAGATAGGACTGGGTGTACGGACCCAACATCTCTTTGGTCAGCGTGTCTGCTTCCGTATAACGTTCCTCCTGTAACAGCTTGCGAACCTTTGGTAGAGCGTCCTTTGCGCCAGGATTACTGCCATCCTTCGGATAACCGGACCACAATGTGTCCTCATTCAAGCTGATTTTCTCCTGCTCCACCCCACCAAAGATCATGCCGCCAAGACGGCCATTACCTATGGGAAGCCCTTCGGTCCATACATGTGCAGGTTTGTCATATTGAAGTTTCATGTGCACTCTCCCTTATGATTACTTAATTACTAGTCAGTTCCTTCTGGAACATTAGTGAAGGTATTATCTACAATGTCAACCTCGCTGCAGGCAGTCACATAGACTGCTTCTTCAACGCAGGGTAACTTTCCTGTCTCGCTGGGGGAACATATTTTATTCGACTTGAAAACCAACCCACGAGTGGACTTGGCACTTAAAATCGGGACATCACCACAAGTTTCGAAACGGTTATTCAGGATGACGATTTGTCGGTGTACAGGAGCGCTCTCATCAACCACCACATTCTCTGGGGATATGAATATCACGGGATGCTCACTGCCGCCACATTCAATAAAGTGGTTATCGAAGATCATCACATCCTCTACCCTTCCGGACTCGTACCAGGACTCAGCATCCACCGCAATTAAAATAGCATTCATGGACATGCGTTCAAACGTATTCTCGGTAATCAGCACTTTCCGACGAGTCGTTACGAGTATTCCTCGTGTTGGCACTCGGGCAAAATGATTATTTGTAATTTCCACTTCTGGTGTCCAGGTTACATTCTCAATGACATCATGGCTGCCAATACCGTCCGGTACCGGATGAGCAAGAGTCAGCAAGAGCTCACGAGTACTTAAACGTTCTACCGCAACCACATTGTTGGAGGCGTAGGTCGTCAACGAACCGGAACGGACAAATTCGATCTCATCACCAGGATAAAATGCCGGAAGCCCATACGTCTGGGGATGCATGAATCGAACCTTCACACGATCCACCGCCGGCTGATCTACAATTCGTAAATAGGTACCGTGGACATTGACAGGATCATCATGCGAGCCGGAAAAATAGCTGTCCCTTACGGCAACCTTGCCTCTGCAGCTGGAAATGTGCAAGAAATCCGCAAAACCGGCAACCGTGCGTTCCGTTTCAGTGCGGGGAGCCAGGTTCATTCGTGAGAAGGTCAGATTTGTGCTGAACTGGCCGACGACACCTAGTCCGTGCAGGAAATGCATACTCACGTCTCTCCACGTTATATCTGAACATTCGGTCATAAAAACTCCAACTTGATCACGAATGCCGTCGCGATTTTGTAGTACATGACCCGGGACCACAGCAGGTTGAAAATCAAAATGCAAACGGATGGTCATAGGCTCAAGCTCTTCCACAGATTGGGCCAATTCCAGCCAATTGTCGATTCGCCAGGTTGTATTCCGTAATGGATCATAGGTTTGCATGGGACCTTCCGCAAAACTCCAGCCTTCACCGAGCCAGGTTAGCTTGTTGTCCCGAATCTGATAACGGGAATCGGGGTGAACCCGGGCATCGAAATAATGCTTTCCGCTTGAGATAATCGTCATCTCGGTCACCGTAGGCTGGTGATAGTCTGTACGCAGGTTGCGAATCTCTACATTTATGCAATTGTCCAGCAAAAACAGGGTCTGTTTGCCGTGGAAAATAAACAGGGAGCCGTTGCCCTCCAGTGTTACATCTGTCATTCCTTTAAACAGAATGGCAATGGTCTTGGTTACGTCTGGGTTTTCTTCTTCACTCGTCGTATTGGAGATATAATAGGGAGCCCGAATCGCCTCCTCCGGGTAGAAATGATACCGGCCTCTCGCACAGTCCAGCACGACCGGACCAGGAATTTCGGCCGCCGCCTGAATGGCACGAACCATGGCTGGCTGGGTGTCCAACTCAGAGTCAGGCACAGCGCCATAATCCGTCAGTCTTATCGTCGTGGAATTCGTGATATGTTCTTGTTCAGTCACAGGAATGTTGATCCCACCCTTCTTGGTATGTAACACATCCATTGCTTATCTTCTATCATCACATATACTCCATCATCATACTTCTCTTCTGCCTATATACAAGGAAAATCAGGTGCCGGTACATCATAGGCACCTGATTCCGATATCCCTGTTAATTACTTGCTTGTGTCATATGCTTTTTGCAAAATTTCCAGATAACGATCAAGCTTCAGGTTCTGTAAACCTTTCACATAAGCATCCCAGTCCTTATTCAAGTCCTTGTTGCCTGTGATGAATTGCAATTCATTTTGCTCAATGTAGTTTCTGATGTTGGTTTGCAGCAAGCTGGCTTCATCAATTTCGTTTGGATCAATCCAGACGGACCAGATTGGGAACAGCTCTTTAGGTTCATGCCCTTCGTACAACAGCGATGCATCATATAATCTGCGCTCATAACCATTGGATGCATAAATATCTGTGCCCTGTACGAAGGTATCACGATATTCTTTTGGCATATAGAAGTGAGCCATGCCGCTCCAGCCCGCATTACGTGGTGCCTCACCTTCAGCCATAGGAATTTGTTTCACTACAGGTTTAACGTCTTTACCCAGTGCCACATCACCTTCCACCGGGTCAGTCCAGTCAATCCCTTTCATACCGCTCGCACCGTTCGTTTGGCCTTCTGGTGTGAACATGTAGTCAACCATTTTGATCAGGGCAATCTGTGCTTCTTCACTTGCCTTGTTTGTGATTACAAACTTCGCTCCTGGAGATACACCGCCCGCATCATGCGTTGCATAGGACACACCCTGTGGTCCGGAAATCGGCGGCAGCGGGTTATAGTGCGCCGAACGAGTATTGCCTTCGTCAATGTTTACGAAGATTGCGGGATGCATGGCTGCACCAGCACCCAAAATTTCAGCATCAGCATTTTCACCGATTTTCTTGAACGCTTCTGCGTTTTGTGTGAATGCGCCAGGGTCAATCAGACCTGCATCAAAGAGGGACTTGATGTAAGTCAATCCTTCTTTCCATTCAGGTGTAATTGCCGCAGATTGAACTTTCCCATTTTCCATTTGCAGGTAGTTCCGGTCATCGTCATAGACAAATGCATTCATCAGGAACGGAATAATTCGTACGCCGAACTCCTCTATGGAACCACTCAGCGGTACCTCGTCTGCTTTGCCGTTTCCGTTCGGGTCCTGCGTTTTAAATGCTTGCAGCACGTTTTTGAATTCTTCGGTAGTCTTTGGCATTTCCAGATTCAGCTTTTTCAGCCACTCTGTATTAATCCACATCTTGCTCGGATAGGAACAGTGGAAACATTCCGTATACGCAACAAGTCCATAGATATTACCATCAGGCGCTGTATTAAGCGTTTTCAAATTAGGGTTCTTCTCCATGGCCGCTTTGATGTTGGGAGCGTATTGATCAATGAGATCGTTCAAAGGAACGAGCACACCCTGCTTGCCATACTTCAGCAGATCTGCCTGAGAGAATTGGTCTATATAGTGGGTCAGCAGATAGGCATCGGGATAGTCGCCGCTTGCAAGAGAGATTTGGCGCTTTTCCTTGGCCCCATCTGATGGATTGATCTCCCAATTGAATTTGATATTGAATTTGTCTTCCACAAATGCAGTGAATTTATTGGTCGGAATATCAATGCTAGAATCCTGAACCGCGAACACGCTGATATTCACCTTGCCGCCCTCTTCCGAGCTCCCTGGTTGTGCAGTAGATGAGCTGCCATTGGAACACCCGCTCATGACAACTGTAAATGCCACTACCAGCATCAATAACGTTACCATACTTTTCTTCAAATCTGATCACTCCCTTTTTGTAGTTTACCAGTTGAGACGATGGTACCTTGCGTATGAACTGTCTATATCTTCTTTCTCCATACACCGAATCTAAGGATCAACCTTTAACAGAACCGACCAGCATCCCCTGTACAAAATGACGCTGTACAAATGGATAGATGACAAGTACAGGCAAAGTGGCGACCACAATTAACGAATATTTTAACAGTTCGGTAAGCTGCTGTCTTTCCACCATTTTCGCCACATCCATGGCACCAGAACCGTTGTTTTGAATGATGATGCTTCGCAAGATGAGTTGCAGCGGGAACAGGTCTGCCGATTTGAGATAGATCAGGGCATCAAAGTACGCATTCCACTGTCCCACAGCATACATGAGAACCAGGACGGCGATAATCGGCTTCGATAATGGGAGTACAACACTCCAGATGAACCGCATATCACTACAGCCGTCAATTTCACTTGCTTCCAGAAGCTCCCCGGGAATAGAAGATTGAAAGAACGAGCGAGCAATGATAACCTGCCATACCCAGATTGCATTCGGGATCAGTAACGCCCAGCGGGTATCAATCAGATGAAGCTGCTTCACCACTATATAAGTCGGAATCAGCCCTCCGCTGAAAATCATGGTGAAGGTGATGATCATCATCAGGGTGTTTCTGCCGAAAAAGGTTTTGCGTGACAACGGATAGGCGATCATGATGGTTAATGCTACACTAATCAGCGTCCCGGCGGCAGTATAGAAAATGGAGTTACCGTAGCCGATGAGAATCTCAGGTGTATTAAACAATGCCTTGTAACCGTTGAAGGAAATATCTACGGGCCATAGCCATACCCGGCCGGAAGTTACTGCTGCCGGGCTGCTAATTGAGCTGCTGACGATAAATATCAGTGGGTAAATGACCACCAGCGCCACGAGACTGAGCAAAATGTAGATTGTAATCAGAAACGTTTTGTCCACGGCGGACTCTTTAATCTTGGTTTGAACATTTGCAGCCATAGGTGAACTCCTTTCCTACCAAATGCTATTCTTAGTAACTCTCTTCGCCAAACCATTCACCGTAACCAGTAAAACCAGATTGATTAGTGAGTTGAACAGCCCTACGGCAGTTGCAAAGCTATAGTTGGCATTCAACAGGCCGACTCGGTAGACATAAGTTGCAATGATTTCAGAATTAGCCAGATTAAGCGGATTTTGTAGCAGGTAGACTTTCTCAAAACCTATTGCCATGACATTTCCGACATTCAGGATCAAAATAATGACAATGGTTGGCACCAGCCCTGGCAGATCCACGTGACGGATTTTTTGAAAACGTGAGGCCCCATCGACTTTAGCCGCTTCGTACAATGTGGGATCGATTCCGGCAAGTGCTGCCAAATAAATAACCGCACTGTAGCCCGCAGTCTGCCAAATGTCGGACCAGACGTAGATTGAGCGGAACATGCCTGGCTCACCCAGAAAATTCACGGAATCCAACCCAAAGAAGTTCATGGCGATGTTCACAAATCCAAGCCGTGGTGCCAGGAACAGCATAATCATGGACACCATCACGACTGTTGAGATGAAATAGGGTGCAAAGGATACGAGTTGGACGAATTTCTTGAATTTGGCTCCGCGCACCTCGTTAATCATGAGTGCGAGCACAATCGGAATTGGAAATCCGGCCAACACTAAATAACCGCTAAGTAAAATGGTGTTCTTCACCAGGGTCCAGAATAATGGGTTCTCAAAGAACAGACGAAAGTTTTGAAAACCAACCCAATCACTTCCCCATATTCCCTTGATGACGTTATAGTCCTTAAAGGCAAGAACCGCATTGATCATCGGATAATACTTGAAGATGAGAAAAAATAGCAAGGGCGGAATCACCAGTAGATGTAACTGCCAGTGCTTCATCATTCTTTTGCGGGCATTGGTCAGAAAACCAGGTGCCTTCGGCTGTGTTGATGTCTTGTGATTTAATACGATTTCCTTCTCCAGAACAATCCCCCCTTACCAGCTGTCTGTTATGCGTAAATTATGATAGCGCTTTCTTATATCTGATCATATTCGATTTTAATGTCCCATAAACAGGTACACCTGCGCCTTTAAACGTACAGTTATCCTGTTTTTGGGGGCACAAATCCGCAGTACGACAGACATTTTTCCATTATGGGGGCGGATTCACAAAAAAAGACCGCATTGTCCGGAACACGGACAACACAGCCTAAAGGTCTTCCTTACATTAATCGTCAACCGATTGTCTATACACACTAGGTGAAACTCCATTCAATCGTTTGAAGGCCCTCCTGAAGGAGTGAGAACTATTATAACCTACCCGTGACGCAATCTCGTCCACCGTATAATTGCTCTCTTTTAACAAAATCACAGCCTGGTCCATTCGGACTTTGATCAGGTGATCGGAGAAATTAACACCCGTAAACTCTTTGAATAATTGAGAAATATATTTCTCGGGCCGCTCAACATGCTCTGCCACCCTATACAGAGTCAGCTCTGTATCTGAATACATTTTCGCTGTATATTCCTTAATCTGTTTGATGATTTGAATATGAGCATCCTTCTTCTTGTTTGCAATAACGGAGCACAGCTCTTCCATGATTTCATAAAACTCAGCTTTTATCGTTTCAAGCGGCTCCGAGGAACCAATATCAATGACCCGCCGTTTCACATTCTCGATGGAGGCATATTCCGTAAACGCCTTTTGATCCAGCAACTTGAGAAAAGTACCCTTCATTTCTCCAACAAGTTGATGCTTCATTTCCATGGACAACTCCCGCTGCTCCATGTTCTGCACAATGATCGCATCGACAATCCGTTTGGCCTCTTCAAGTTCTCCTGCACGAATCGTGCCAATCAGTCGCTGCTCCGAATCCAGCGGGTAATAATACGTTGTATTTTCAGTTTGGGCTTCGTTGTTCCACATCATGCCTTTTTTGTTCATATAGACTGCATACTCCAGTGCCTGATTGGCCTGATCAAAGGAAAGACTGACCTCTGTCAACGATGTAAAGAGATTTCCGAATCCTGACTGGATGGTGATCCTGTATTCATTGAAGACATACTGTGCCACATTCTCCATGATATGCGTGATATCTTCCTTTTCACGATCCCTTTCGGAGTCAGTTTCCTTGGAAAAGAACAGGATGACCACTTTATCCGAGCCCATGTCCGTCATCAGGACATCTACGCCCAGTTCAGCCAAGGCCTGCTTCAACAGAAGTCGGGAGGCATTCAGTTCATTCAGGATCTCAACGCTGTCCATACTGGCATAACCCTTAATCTGGACAATTCCCGCATATCCCGTGCCTTGATACAAATTAATATCTGCCTGTTCGGCCGCGGAAAGAATCTCATCCCGCGATTTGAATTCGCCGGAGATCAGCCGCTTCAGGAAGGCATCCCTGACCAGTGGGAGCTGGCGATTTAATTCGGATTCAAGCAGCTTGTTCTTGGTCAGCATATCAGCGATATTTCCACTCAAAAAGTCAAATTCATTTTTGGGAGCCGGCTCATCCTTCCCAAACTGCTCTTTCATTACACTTAACAGTCGATTGATTGGAACGCTGTTGCGATAAGCCAGCACAAGTCCAACAATCAGTCCGATGAGCAGTGTGCTGCCTGTGATCAGCATCGTCATCCCCTTGATCCTGTTTGCATTCTCCATCAGGACATGACGGGGAATGCCCGCTTGGTATACCCATCCGTTCTTATCAGATCTTGTAGTGATCACAAGATCATCTCCATAGAACTGGCTGACTCTGCTTGGATCAAAATGAGAGTCTGAGGCCATTTTCACCATCTCGGGCTCGGAGCTCCCTTGCAGCGCAATGGTATTTCCCTCCGCATCGCTGATATGAACCCAGCCACCGTATCGGTCATTCAGGCTGGACAACAGACTAAGGATCATTTTCTCGTCAATGATCACAACGGCGACAGCTGGTGAAGAATCTTTGAAGCTGTCCAGAGGTAATGACTGCATATATGTGATTACCGAAGTCTGCTTCCCCCTACTGACATAGGAACTGAGCGGTTTAATCTCACTCCGGTGAGTCTTCCCCAACACATCCTTCATCCATTCCTCCAACGAAAGATCGTTATAACGAAAATCAGTGTAATAGTGATTCGGTCTGTAAGAAGAGCCCGGGGTCAAAATTAGATTGTAATTCGCAAGATAAATATAATAGTTTTGCAGAAAATCATTGGTCTGTCCAAAGGTCAACACATTCTCCATCGTTCTCCATATCCCATATACGTTGGTTTCGTTGTCCCTTTCATTCATAAGAACGTTCAATTCCTGATTGACCGCAAGCTGTCGGGTGAAACCCTCCACTTCCGCCATGCGGCCCTCCAATATTTCCTGGCTTTTCTGAAGTTGGATAACACTATTCTCAATGGAAATGGACTGTGTTACGGAGATGGACGTCAGATAAGACATATAACCGCCAATGCTGGGTATCACCAAAATGATCACGTAGGAAATTAAAAATTTACGAAAAACATTGGAATATTTAATGGGTAACCCTCCTCCCCCTCCTTGAGGTATTGGTAGCGTTATCAAAGATAATAATATTTTCCGGGTTAGTCAATTGTTTTATCTCATTCTTCCATCGTATTTCATTCGGGAATGAATAAAAGGCAACGATAAAAAGACGATTATCATTGCTTTTTTTAACATTTCCGAAGCTCTTTGGTTTGAGATGATCTGCGACTCCAATAGTGTATTTTTTATAGTAAGCCTCCTTTTCCATAACTCCTTAACATTCAGAAAAAAGGGGCCGAGATGGCCCCCCAATCCTAGTTCACATCATTTCTTCTTCGGTTCTTCCCCTTCTGTCCGGGGTTTTACAATCTGATCAGCGGATGCTGCTTCAACATCACCAAAGGCCCAATGCGTGGAAGGAACATCCTTCCACTGCGGTTGCGAAACGTTCGTGAGCGGTGCTCTGCCCAAAACTCTGTTGATTGCTACAACGGCTTCCGCTCTTGTCAGTAAGGCATTCGGTCGAAAAGTTCCATCACTATAACCTTTCAAAACGCCTGCGCTTTGCGCTTTCAAAATGGCTTCCTTGGCCCAGTGGCCACCGATATCCGAGAATCCATCGCCTGAATTCTCGGAAGCCGGACCGAGAAGGGACACAAGAGTGGCCATCTCCGCACGAGTCAATGGCTGATTTGGCTTAAACGTGCCATCCTTGTAGCCATTCATAAGCCCCATCTTGCTTACCTTAGCAATGGCGTCGGCTCCCCAATATTCAGTTTTAACGTCACTGAATGCAACAGCAGATCCCGTGGCTTCTTTCTCAGATACCATTGCGAGTATGGTTGCCATCTCTGCACGGGTGAGTTCGTTATCTGGCTTGAACAACCCGCCCGGATAGCCTTGGATATACTTCTTATACGGAATATCCTGAGCATCATCCGTTCCTGTTGTCCCGTCAGTTGTTCCGGATTCAGGAGTTGGCGCTGGCACAGAAGTGTCTGAAGGCTGCGCGACTGAAGTCGATGGTCCGCCTGGATTGGATGGACCACCTGGATTCGACGGATTGGACGGATTCGTCGGTTCACCGTTTCCGTTTCCAGTAGGGACAGTAAATTTCAGTTGATCGGCCAGCATAAGATCACCAGATTTTTTCACAACTTTGAGTGTATGTTGACCTTTCACCAGTCCTGAGATGCTGTATATCTCCTGCATCATTTGGCGACTCGGACTGTATGCATTCACGGTTTGTTTCAGCTGTCCATCGACATAGATATCCACTTCCCCTTGCTCCGGTCCCATAGGTGTAATCAAGCTTATTCCGGTACCATTGAAGGTGTATTCGAAGAAATCTCCATCCGACGTCGTTGAATGTACGTCATTGAGATAATCACCACCGAAGGAAAAACTGAGATTTAACGTTCCCAAAGGCTGGGCAGCAAGATACGTTTTGCTCAGTGTAACGCGGTCGCCATTAATCGTATAATCAGTACCTCGTGTCAGTTCATTGGAACCGTTGGTAATGCCCTTAAAGCTTCCCGCCTGGATCAGCAGCGTGACATCAATGTCAGCCTGAGCAGAAGCTAATTTGTCAAAGCTCGCATTCACCGGATTAATCATATTCGGGAGCTCAACCTTGAGCATATCAAGCAGCATAAATCTACCTGATTTCTTGACGGCCTTCAGCGTGTGCTGCCCATCAGGCAGGCCCGATATGCTGTATAGATTCTGCTGTGCCAATCTTCCGTTGCGATACGCACTGACCGTTTCCTTGAATTGGCCATCCACATAGATATCCATATCTCCCTGTGACTGGTCCACCTCCGTGAACAGCTGGATCCCAGTTCCTCTGAAGGTATATTCAAAGGAATCACCATTCGTCTCGGTATACTGTACATCATCCTTATAGTCGCCCATACCTCGCCCCGTGCTGCGGGACCATGAGCCATTATATTTAATTGCCGGATCGTCGTTATTGATCAGGACATAACGAATGCCCGTTGTATCGCTAACTCGAACAGTAAGAGTTTGCGGATCACCAGCACTGAAATTGACAATGAAGTCCGTTGTTCCTACATGCAGTTGGGTGAGATATTCTTTCTTGATGTTCAGTTGGTCATCGACCACCGTGTAGTCGTCTTCACTGAGCATTACTTCGTCATTTTCAATGCCAGTTAATGTATTACCGTTCAATGTGAGCGTGACAGTAATGTCCTTCTGTTGTTCTGTTGCCTTGTCAAAGTCAGCAGAAGGGGGACTAATGGTGCTGTTCTGCCCTCCGGTGGGAATTTCCCTTGTTACTCTAAGCGCATCCAGCAGCATATACTGGCCCGATTGTTTGACGACTTTCAGGGTATGCGAACCGTTAGTCAATCCAGCAGCACTATACAGCAACTGTTGGACTTCTCGTTCACCATCGGTATCAGCGCTAACCGTCTCAGGCGTTCCATCGTCGAGTGTGACTATCATGTCTCCCAGACCCTTGTCCTTCTCCGTCAGCAAATCAATACCTGTGCCCGTGAAGGTATATTCAAAATAATCGCCGTCATCCTCAGTAAAATGTACATCATCTTTGTAATCTCCGAAACCTCTGCCGCTATTTTGACTCCATGAACCGTTGTACTGAATATGGCTATCATCATCATTAATGTAAACCACTTCGGTAACAGCAGCCGCATCCATGGAAGCAGCATTTGCTACATTTTCTGTATTCGCGGTTGGGTCAACTCCAGCTTCCAAGTCAGCTCCTTGCTGCGTATTCATCTTCGCTGGACCAGTAGTCGAGGAATCCGTAATGGCGATGCTCAGATCCTGTCTGCCATCGATTTGCTCCTTGCCCCCGTTCCGCTTCCAATCCCCACTATAGCGCATGCCCGTATCATCATCATTAACAGCTGATGTGCCGCTCAGTGCGGTTACCTTAAGCATCCGGGAAGCATGGGGTTCCAGTACGCCGCCACTGAATTCATGATTAAAATTCCCCAGTTCGGAATGGCTCCAGAGATCACGGACCGAAGCCGGACCCTCGAGGCCAATATCACTCCATTTCACTTTGACCTCGGCACTCCGATTGCCCAGATTGAACAGAGCTACGTTGTACGTACCATCTCCGTTATTGGCATACCAAACCTGCTGTTTGGTGTCCATGGAAACGGGATGCGCTGGACGTCCGGCCTGATTGACCGCAATGACTTCATCATTCGTCAGCAGCTCCAGTCCATAGCTGTCCAGTCTGGTCAGATCATTACCTGTATAAAGCGGTGCTGAAGAGATTGCCCAGAACGTGGTAGCGGTCTTCCGCTCGTCCCTGGTCAGACCATCCATCGAGCCATTCCCGACATTCAGGGAATCAAAATCGTTCCAGCCTCCTGGACCTGCATCACGCCACCAGAGGGCCGCTATGGGAAATAAGCGGGAAATACTTGACCATTCGGTCAATCCCTTACTGCTGTCATAGGCTTCAACATCCCAGTCGATCCTCCAGCCGTTCGCATACTTTTTCCAGAAGTCCACGTAATTGTGGTCAAGCGCCCAGGAAAGCTCAAACCAGATGTTATTTCTATCCAGGGCTTTGGACCAAGCCTCCACATCACCGCGTGCATCCCGGCTCAGGTTATTAATTCCCGATCCTGGCGTCACACTGTCGAATTTGACAAAGTTGATACCCCACTCGCCCAGAAGATCCGCGATGGAGTCAATGTACTTCTGTGAGCAAGGGTTTGAAAAATCAATTTTGTACGTGTACGAATCCCAAGCATCCATAACAACAAGCGGTTTTACTGCAATATCTTGCATACGACATGCCCCGCCCGTCCCATACACCTCAAGATTTTTATCATAGGCTGTGATGGATAATCCCGGAATGAGATAGATCCCGATCTTCTGTCCGTTATTATGGACATAATCGATGACCTCCTGAAATCCATTTGGATAAAGAACAGTACTCGGAATTGGACGGCCGTATTCATCTTCGTCACCGTTCCAGCCAGCATCAATATTAATGTATTCATATCCATGGGCTTGCAGCTTCTCGCGCATGGCGTCCGATTGCTTCTTAATACTCTCGGCCGATGTCCAGTTACCCGCCCCGTCATATACCTGCATGCTGTAACTGCTCCAACCCATATACGGCTTTTGGGCCAGACTCTTATCTGCTGCTTGTGCCACATTACCTGTTGTTCCGGTTATCCCGAACTGCACCGCCGCAATCATGAATACCATGAAACACATTGCAATCCTTTTTCCGATTCGTTTCAAATTATCCCTACCCCCTCTGAATTTGGTCATTCAAATTCCTGTTGATAGCGCTTCCATACGAGAAGAGAATAGTGGATGATGCATTCCCAAGATAGGTACAATTCGGTATTTTACGTACAATTAACCTGAATTATAGGGGCAAACCGTCGCAGAACAAACATATTTCCATTAATGGATAAATAAACAAATGAAAACTTCATCTTTGCTCAAGTCGAGGGAATGGGTAGAAAAAAATCAGGATGAGCAAATATCAAAATCTGCAAACAAATAAAAAAAGGTTCCTAAAGTGGCAACAATGCCATTCTAGGAACCTTTCTTGGTGTTACACATGATGCGGTCGAGAGGACTCGAACCTCCACGGGGGTTAGCCCACACGGACCTGAACCGTGCGCGTCTGCCAATTCCGCCACGACCGCGTATCTCTTATCTCCGAGAAATTACATCGCGGCGACAAGAGATAATATATCATGTGCAGGTAATTAGTGTCAACAAATAAATAAATCCTCTTCTAACGTGTAAAGCTTTTTATAAATTAGATCTTAGAAGGCCAGTTGCCGTACCAGGCATACCCGCCCCTTCTTTCCTTATCAATATCGCTGAGTTTGTATTTCACAACCCCATCACGTCCTACAAAGATCGGTTTATCCGTTCCAATTTCGTAAAAACGTGCCCAAATTGGCGCTGCACCTGAATCAGCTACGAGTTTGCTATCTCCGTTTTCTCTGACATACTTGTATCCTGTAATTTTAACGTTGTTGAACCAGGATTCTGCTGCTTGAATTGAAGCCTTAATTTTCGAGTTCGACGGTCTTGTTTTCAAAAACTTTACAATCGTACTGCTCTCTCCAGCACTTAGAGAAGGCACTTCATAAATCCTTGCTCCTGCAGGTTTTAGGGAGCTGGAATCATGCTGCTGTCCCCATGCAGTCAGTTTACCATTTGCTACAACCTGAGTATTGAGAATAGCATCCACACCTTTGGCAACTGATTTTTTACTGCGATCCGCAAGAGAGCTGTCGATGAATGAGAAATCACCTTTACGTGCACCTACTTCATCCAGCATGTACATGACATTAATCATGGCATCGTCGTTGAAGGTAATGTGTTTGTGATAGCCTGAGCTCTGGTATACTTGCGGCCATCCTCCATTGGAGTACTGCATATCTAACAAAAAGTTGATTCCTCTGATGGCAGCAGCCGAATATCGCGGATCATTCGTCTTTTTAAATTCTTTGGCTAGTCTTCTAATTTCTGAGTATGTAGCTTTGTTATCAATCGTAGATTTGGCCCACTCACCACTTGTTTCTTTGTAATCCTTCTTCCATCCCCCGTCAGGACGTTGATTCTTCAAAATATCTGAGATACTTGCTGTTGTTCCAGAGGCGTCTGCAGCAGATACCTTAACAGCAGGCTGAAATACCATTCCGATAACAGAGAAAACCATTGTACATGCCATAACCAAAGATGCAAACCTTGCTTGTTCCTTCACCATCGTTTAGAACACTCCCCAATTCATTTTCTGCAAACTGTTTTCCTTGCGCCTACTTCCTCCTTATATTTGTTTTAAAACTCAAACTATTTCTTTAAATCCAATAAATGGAACTCATAATTAGAAGTCTATGCAAAAAGTTGTATTTTGTCAATATTTGCAACAATATGTAACAAATTCATTGGCTTAACCTACTAATTCTAGTCTAATCGTATGTGAGAAAGCCAATAAATTGTCCAATTTCTTTCCCTCTGAAACAGTAGTTACTTTTTTGTCATCTATTAAAACACTTCATTCGAGTTATTTCTACATAAAAAGCGATAATTCCGTTAACATTGAGATGATAAGAAGTGTTCAAGAACGGTTTGACATTTTCGCATTTATGCAATATAGTTTCAAAAGGTTACAAAAACTTAATTATTCATTTGCCGAGTTTCATGTTTGAAAACGGGGGAACCATTTTGGGTGAATTATTCTTATACATAGGAAATATAGGGAACCTTCTACCGAACCCTTAGCTAACTCCGTAGGCATCGAAGGGAGAACAAAAATTTTGAAAAAGCTTATCATCTCCATTTTTGGAGCAGCAGTTCTATTTACATCCGGTGCAGCAAGCACAGAGGCAAGCAGTATTAACACCGTCGTTAACAACATGACAGGCATACCTTACAAATGGGGCGGCACAACATTGGCCGGATTTGATTGCTCTGGATTTATGAGATATATTTTCAACAAATATAGCATTGAATTACCACGCACTTCCCAGCAACAAGCTAAGGCCGGCACTCCGGTATCCAAAGCTAATCTGCGTACGGGTGACCTGGTATTCTTTAATACGATGGGCAATGGCATTTCACATACAGGTGTATATATCGGGGGCGGACAATTCGCTCATGCTTCAAGCAGCAAGGGTGTCAGCATCACTCAATTATCCAATCCTTACTTCAATGATCGTTACGTAACAGCACGCCGGGTAACGGGACAGTTTATGTATAACAAGATGCTGGGCAAAATATAAGTTAAACACGAAAAGGCTTCGGTTATAACCGGAGCCTTTTCTTCGTCTATCTTTGTCTACAGTGATATTGAAATTGATTTTAATGTAAAGCCTTCTGTACTCTCAATGCACCCTGAGACAACGCATGGCCTCCGCCAACTGCTCCAGCCACAGCAACCGTCTCCATAATCTCCTGATCGGTCGCTCCTTTGGCACGTGCTTCTTCCACGTGGTAAAACGTACATACCTCATTGTTTGCAAACAAACCAATGCCCAGCGCAATCAGCTGTTTGGTCTTGGCATCAATCTCACCTGCCTGAAAACATTCTCCAGTGAATTCATGATAAGACTTCACCACAGCTGGAAGCACGTCGCTTAATTCACCAATCTGATCTTTATAGGCATGAACCTTATCATTCATCAATGTCATGGTACCGCACATCCTCTCGGCTGATATGTTACAAGCTCTCACTGTACCTATCTTTTCTCCCGAGAGGTGCAATTATGCCAATACATCCATGGTAAATGAACCTAAAAACGCCTGTCCTATTCTTCGAGCGGGCTCTTGCGTGGTTCGCTGAACAGCTGATACTGATAATTCCGATCAAGCTTAACCACACGACGATTCTGACGGCGAATGAGCACCTGCTCCCCGTCCCAGGCCACTACAATGCCTGTCACATCATTGGACTGAATCTCGTCCCGTACTACCCTTACTTTTTCACCCGATAAACGCAGTGCATCCAATTCTGCATCACTGATCATATTCATGGCGCCTACTTTCCCAAAAAAATTATTTACAAAAAGAGACCTAAATGAAAAGTCATTTAGGTCTCACGTGACTGTATTGGACTGTCATGTCATTCGAAAATATGTCCCGACTGAAAGTTACCGCTGCGCGTGCTCTTTGCTGTCGTTCTTCTCAAACCAAAAATCAAGCACTTTGGCGGACATCACACGTTCTTCAAGGTACTCCACTTGATGCGGTGTAAATTGTTCTTTCCAAGAGAAGGACAACTCTTCGCACAAGCCTACAATCGTCAGCAATTCTGACCAGGCTACGTAGCGTTTGTACCAGAAAAATTGAGGATGTTCAATCATATAGGGATAAAGGTCATCGAATTCCGTATGTTTACAATCCAGGGCACGCTCAAAATGTACTTTCGATTCAGCCAGCTTATCAATAAAAAATTGTTCTGTTGCCGGTTGGTTACCCATGGTGTTGCCTCCTCTCCCTAACATAACCCCATTATAAATGAAATCAGCGGTCATGCAAAGGCATTGTTATAAAAATAGGCACTTTTTCCTTTAAAAAGTCACAATTCGTTATCGTCAAATTGCACGGTGCCATCGTTCAGTGAACGAATGCGCACCAACGCTTCAACCGGGATACCCTGCTCACGAATGGTGCGCGCTCCGGCCTGAAAACATTTTTCGACCACGACACCGAATCCGACCAGTTCTGCACCCGAACGTTCGATAATTTTGATGACACCGCGAGCGGCATCTCCATTCGCAATGATATCATCAATAAACAAAATACGGTCATTCTCATGAATATATTCACGGGACACCATAATATCCGTTACGATCCCTTTGGTAAAAGAAGGCACTCTTTCACAGTAGGCATCGGGGTCAGCCAAAAGTGTTTTTTTGCGACGGGCAAATACCAGCGGAACACCCAGTTCATGTGCGGCAGCAAAAGCGACCGGAATCCCGGAAGACTCCACTGTAATGACCCGAGTTACACCACTTTCACGAAAACGGGCGGCAAATTCACGTCCCATTTCCATCGTCAATGCAGGATCAATCTGATGATTCAGCAGACCATCCAGCTTCAGCACCTGATCCGACATGACTACGCCTTCTTGTAAAATTCGTTGTTTCAATACTTCCATAATTTGACCTCCCAAGCCTATCCTATGACGTAAAAGTATCATAGATCCGGCTATCAGTTCAAGCGAAATTGCCTTAACTCTTGTCCAGAGCATGTAAATGACCCCAGGTCACACTTCAATTGTCATGACTTTGATGGGTCAAGCATACCTTGTACCATGGCACCCGCATGTCCAAACTATTCAGGGGCCTGAGAGGGGAAACGCATGAAACAGGCATTTCGGGTGCTGCAGATCGCATTTACATACATTGGAACGGTAGTAGGAGCCGGCTTTGCAACAGGACAGGAGATATTGCAGTTTTTTACCCAGTATGGCAAATGGGCCACCATTACCATTGGCTTATCGACCATGCTCTTTGTCTGGTTAGGTACAAAAATGATGCTGATTGCCCATGATACCGGCTCACGCTCATACGAAGATCTCAACAAGCATCTATTCGGTCATAAAGCAGGAAACTGGATTACCTGGGTTACCCTTCTTATTCTCATCGGAGTAAACAGTGTCATGCTGGCTGGAGCAGGCTCGGTCTTTGTAGAGCATCTGGGGCTTCATTACCAGACCGGACTGATTGTTACCCTTATCGGTACTTATCTACTGCTTGGACGGGGCATTCAGGCTATTCTGCAAATGAACAGTATCGTAGTGCCCATGATGCTCCTGCTCTCTCTGCTTATGATCACCAGCACCATACATCATCCCGGCGCAAACCGATTTGTTACATTAACCACAGACAGCAATCCAATCCAGGTCTGGTTATCTCCTCTTTTGTATACTTCATTCAACCTGGCACTTGCCCAAGCTGTACTCGTTCCGGTGGGGAACCAGATTCGAAGCCGAAAGGTACTGAAATGGGGCGGCGTTCTGGGCGGGATTGGTGTAGGATTCATGCTTATGGCAGCTCACTTCGCCATGTCAGCCCAGATGCCTGGCATCACACAATTTGAAATTCCGATGGGCAGCATTGCCTTTCAACTTGGATGGGTAGTCCAGTCTATCTATGTATCCCTGATTTTTATGGAAATCTTCAGTACATTTGTAGCCGATATTTATGGAATGACCCTCCAACTCAGACAGCACGTCCACGTACATCCCAAACTAATCATACTGGCCATCATGCTGTTATGTTATTCGCTCAGCCAGTTTGGATTTAGTTCCCTGCTCTCTATCCTTTACCCCATTTTCGGCAGTTTGGCACTAATCTGGGGGGCAAAATTGGTAATGGATCGATGGGGAAGCTTTCGAGGTCGTAACAAACACCTATAACAACGTATTTTTAATGCGAAACATCATTTCCCTAAACATAAAAAAGCCGCTGTTCATACAGCGGCTTCTTTCTTTTCCTTCCAGAAGTTAGAACTGGCTCGGGAATTGCAAATACATTTTTTTCAGTTCATTGACCGATCTTCCCAAAGAGTAATGGGTTTTGGCCTTCTCACATGCTGAACGAGCGAGCTCATAACGGTACGCCGGGTCAACCATCACCTTCTCCAGTGCTTCTGCCAGTGCAGAAGGGTCTTCTGAAGGCACCAGCAAGCCGTTACTGCCGTTCTCGATCTGCTCTGGTATGCCGCCAACATCTGTACCTACAAGAGCAAGACAGCTAAGCGCTGCTTCCGCGAAAACAGACCCGAACGCCTCCGCCCGTGAAGGAAGTACAAAAATATCAAAAAATGGCATGAATTCCTCGGGGTGCAGCGTGTAACCATAAAAAATAGTCTCATTATAAATGCCCAGCCGCTGAGCTAATTCTTCCAAATCTGGACGGATGGGTCCGTCCCCGATAATATGAAGCACATAATCATGTCCCCGCGCTTTTAACTCGGCACAGGCTTTGAACAGAATATCCAGCCCTTTCGCCGGAACCAGACGGCATACGGTGACCAGCTGTGGTATCGCATTCTCATGGGGGATTGGCTTAAACCTTTTCTCATCAAAACCATTCGGAATCACACCGATAACATCGGGATGCTGTACATGAGGCGCCAGATAACGACGGAAAGAATCCGATACCGTTAATAATCGCTCTGCCTGGTGCTCTAGCTCACCATAGATGGCCAGCAGGAATTGATGCTCCGGTCCGTTCGGCTCAATGCGTCCATTCAGTATCAGCTCTCGCTCATAACTGGAGTGAATCGTTTGAATGAGAGGAACATCCGGGAAAACCTTCTTCATTGCAAGCCCCGCAATAGGGTGATGGGCATGAATCAGATCGTAAGGCTTCTGAATACGCAGCTTGGTCCACCACAAATAATCCCGGTAGGTTTGCATATATTTTTGCACGACAGGACTATCCTGATACGTAGTCCAATCGAACGTCTCAAACTGGATATCTTCCCTGCCTTTGTTGCGAATTCGCTTAGGCAAAGAGAACAGATCCATCTCCCACCTCGGGGTTGTAAACCTCTCTTGCATATACGGAATCATAGAGGATACACCTCCGGGCTGCTCCGGAGGAAAGAAAAGCGCCTGCAGCAATCTCACCGTTAGTTTCCCCCTTTCTAGCATAGATCTTTTCATTACATCTTCAATCATGATATATCAGAACATATGTTCAGTAAAGGTACAAAATGAGATTCCTTATCACTCGCTCATTTACTGCCGAATAATAGAATTCATTTCAATAACAATTGTACCATGTTGCATCTGACGATGACGACATTACGTATACTGTTAGGTACTGGGGAAAATAATTGCGTACGCCCTTACTACGGAGTCGTATATACAACATATTCAGAACATGCTTGGCTAAGAAGCGGATGTATGGTTTGAAAGTTAAACCTCTTTGCCCACATGCAAATAAAAGCCGGTGAGCAGTGGAAGCTCCCGGCTTTTTGAATGCAGCAGATATGTTGCATACGATTTATACAGATTGATGTGTGACCGCCTTCTCATACGTACTGAAGCCGTCTGTCTCTCCTACAAAAGTGTAGCCATTACGCACGTAGAATGCGTTCAATGTTGCGTTCTTGGCTCCACAATCCAATCGGACAATATGTTTGTCCTCAAACTGTATCCCGCTGCTGGACCATTGCAAAATCGCCCGTCCTAGTCCACTCTGGGCATACTTTCTGCGAATGGCTAATCGGTGCAGATAAAGCGCGCCATCCCCGGCATGCGCTTTGCTTCCCCATAAATGCACATCCCATGCACTTGGCTGGCTCATCAAAATGACCATGCCAGCTACGTCAGATCCCTTTTTAAATACAAATACGTCGCCACGCTGAATGGCCTCCGCCGTATTATGAGAATCCTCACCTTTTAACAACGCATTCCATTGAGAAGACCCCTGGCTCCGCAGCCATTCGGCTGTTTCCATAAGCAGAGACATCACATCCTCCGTGTCTTCTGGCTGAGCCCGCAATGCCTTAAATTCATCATTAATGTAGTCTGTTGTGATACTAAATGAGCGCTTCATGATTCTCCTCCACTTCCAAGTCTCTCTTAAACTAATGGTACTATACCGGGAAATGGCTTTTTCGTCAAAAAGAAAACAAAAAAGGCAAGAGGCTGTGCCTCTTACCCTTCAATCTTCGCTTCATCGATAATTTGATTTCGGTATAACATCGTGAGATGTAATGTATCAAATTCAAGCTCTTTGTCCAGCTCTCGCATCAGAACTTCAACCAGACTCTTTCGCTGAACGCTTGTACCGGGAACCTGATAATCTATATAACCTGACAAATCCGCTTGTGAGGTATCAATCGTTGCTGTTCCTACAGGTAACCCTCCGCGTTCTTGTAGAAACAGTTCGTATACCCGAAACTCCCGATCTTTCCGCACCATCATTACGTAACAGGCTTCTTCAGCAGCTTCAATCTCTTCGAGATCTTCTTCAGACTCTATCTCATCCTCATCCGCAAAATCCCGGTGTACCCATTCCGCCGATTCCAGCTCCTGACCTTGATGCCACATGCGGATCGTAATCGTATCGATGATTTCTTCATCCAGCTCTCGTACCAACAGCTCGGCAGCAGCATCTTGATAATTCTCAGCTGGTTCATCATACCAATGGATCTCACCCTGCACATCAGCACCATATTGTTTCAGAGAGGCTTCAGCCAGTTCCTGTCCATTGGCGTCATTAAATACATAGGTGGAAATGCTGCGTCCGGCGCTTACAAGCTCCATCTCGAGCAAATGTTCGGGGTCTTCATATGTAAATGATTCGGCTTGTGAGCCAGGAATGAAGTGTACTTCATTTACATCAGCTCGACCATTCTGTCCATTGTGATCATACATATCTTCAAACTGTGACGGCTGAATTACCACATCCGTTTGAGACTCTGACTTCTGTAACACAGAGTACAGTGTACCCCAGCTTACAAGCACTTCATATTCAGCAGCGCTTACCGCATCCGCAAGAGAACGAATATATTCGTGCACCTGCTCCACAATATATTGCTCTGTCTCGTCAGGTAACGAATTCTGCTCGATCTGAAGGCTACCGGATACCCGATCCCCTTCCCTGAACACAAGCAGCAGCGAACCCACATATTGACCGTCCACCATAATATCCTGTACTTCACCACCTGAAGTACGAAGATCAGGAATCAGCTCTACTTTCAGTTCCATGTACCTGTCCCCCTCAGTTCCTAACGTTATTCTGTTAGGTTACCCCTGAGAGCGGCATTTTATAAGATACAGCGTCTATTCAGATTTAAGAGTGTACGATTAGACAGACAACACATATTTTTGGATAGCGTGGGCCACACCTTGATCGTTGTTCGAAAGTGTAACCTCATCCGCAGCAGCTTTAACTTCCTCCGGGGAATTGTCCATCGCCACACCTTTGCCTGCAAAGGTTAACATTGTGATGTCATTATAGTAGTTACCTACCGCCATGATCTCTGAAGGCAGGATTCCTTTTGCTTCAGCCAGTCTTTTTAGAGCTGCACCTTTGGAGGCTTCAGGATGCATCAGATCAATGAAAAAATCACCGCTGCGCGTCATATAATATGGAAGATTCCAAGTCGACCACTCCTGTTGCACCGCATTCATCTGCTCGATGGGTCCAAACGCAGTGAATTTCGCAAGTGGCTCTGTCATATCAGCCCATTGAGGCAGCTTTAATGGCTCTGCCATGAAGTTTTGATACATTTCGCGTACCTGCAACTCCAACCCTTCCGGCTGATCCACATAGAGTCCAAACGCCGTGTTGATATCAAAATGCACACCCTGCGTTCGGCAGTAGGTTATGAAAGGTTCCAGTCCTTGTCCATCCATAGCAAAATGGTGCACCACCTCACGAGTCTGAACATGAGCAGTTACCGCCCCATTATGTGTAATGACATATCCGTCAAGTCCCATCTGCTCCATAAACGGAATCGTGTTCGCAGGACCTCTGCCTGAACACAGGACAATCTCAGCTCCCTGACGGGAAGCACGAATTAAGGTCTCTTGCGTCATTTCAGTAAGTTCATGATGATCATTAAGCAGCGTTCCATCAACATCCAGTGCGATTAATTTAATTGTCATTGTCTTCATTCCTTATCTGTAAAAGAGTCGCACCCACCCAACCCCTCCCTTCCGAGGGAGGGCCCCAGAGGGCTCTGCCCTCTGGACTCCCGTCTCGTTTACCGGCGGCAGGTTAGGATCTTGCTATGTGACGGTCGATGTGGGAGCGCTTGGTTGCCGGGTCTGCCGCTTGACAGCGCCGGTCCCGCCCAAGCTCAAGCGGAACCATTACGGGCAGGGCTTCACCTTCTGCCCAGACTTCCTGCTTCGCTTCGCGAAGGACGGGAACTGTTACTTCCGCAGACGATCTAACTCGTTAGCGGTTAATTCGCGATAACTGCCAATTTCCAGATTGGCATCCAGCTCCAGGTCACCCATGGCAACACGTTTCAAATAAACCACGCGTTTGCCTACGGCCTGGAACATTCTTTTCACCTGATGGAACTTGCCCTCATGAATGATCAATGAGATGGAGGAAAACACGCCCTCTTCCGTTTCCTCACGATCCAGCACAGTCAGTTCCGCAGGCAAAGTCTCATATCCATCATCCAGCTGAATGCCGGCTTTGAATTTTTCGATGTCTTCTTCATCAACGTTCCCCAGTACACGGGCTTCATACGTCTTGGGCACATGTTTACGCGGGGATAATAGATCATGGGCAAGTGGGCCATCATTGGTAAGAATGAGCAGGCCCTCAGTATCTTTGTCGAGTCGTCCTACTGGGAATGGATCAAAGACACGCTCCTCTTTACGCAGCAGATCAATCACCGTTTTATCTCGATTATCTTCAGTTGCCGACACCACGCCAGGTGGTTTGTGCAGCATCAGATAGATCATTTCCCGATACACAATCCGCTCTCCGTCAGCTTCAATTACGTTTATGTCCGGATTAACCTGCACGCCGCTGTCTTTCACCGGTTTCCCGTCCACACGGATTCTGCCCTGCTTCACCATCTTTTTGAGTTCACTTCGTGACCCCACGCCCATATGGCTCAATATTTTATCCAGACGCAGCGTTTGTTTGCCTTTTCCACTCATACCGATGTCCACCTCCAGCCTGCCGGATATTCATTTTTCAGTACACCATCCAGCCATTTCCCCCAGCCAGCCGCAAAACCGTCCACACACACCAACACATAACCTTTGGCCGCCGTATCTGCTTGACGTTCAACTCGTGCTTCTTCGATGTTCAACGTTTCTCCTTTGAGATACCTTACTGCTTCACCCTCTGCTGAAGAAAGGTTAACGGATCTCTGGGCTTCAGCTGCATTCAAAGCACATGCAAGCGGATGAGAGGGCACAAATCGCCCATTCTTCACGGTACCCATAAACCAGCCTGGACGAATGACTTTCAGTCCCTCCAGCCGTGCTGCGCCAACCGATGATTGATACACACGATCTCCGTAACATACCGTTTCTCCGGTTAACTCCATCTCTAATTGTTCTTTCATAAACAAAGTGTAGATCCCAACCGGATCCATACTTGCCGGATCAGCTCCGCGTCCCTGACCCCGTTCCGATTTACGTCCACCGTGATCTTTACCTTTTTTGCTCGGTCTACCCGGATTCTTGCTGCCACCAGCCTGTCTGTCATGGGACTCTCTGGATTCGATTCGCAACAGACGTTCCTTTTTACGATCAGCCTTGGTCATAGCAATTGAAGAAGCAGCAATAGAGTGATCCTTGTTCCCCTCTACTTCAATCCTGGACACATCCCCGACCTGTCCATACTCCATTGCTCCTTCTTTAACTACTCCTAGTTGATCTGTTTCCAATCCTTGCCCTGCACGATGCTGTAATACAGCGACATAATGCCCCTCTCCTTCTAGAAGGTGTGGCCACAATCTTGCGGTACCACGTGTTTGATCCAGCACATCTTTAGTCTCATCGGCCTTCTCAGGCATCATCTGACGCACCCATTCCGGACGCCCTGGAGCAAATCCTGTCTCTTCAGAAATGTCCCTGACAACGAAATCACGGTTTACATTCAGAAACTCCGCAATCATCGCTTCATTTTCCTCCGGCGCAAAGGTACAGGTTGAATATACAATTGTACCTCCCGGAGCCAGCAATCGTGCCGCAGTCTCAAGGATATCGCGCTGCATGAGTACACATTTTTCCACCGAATGATGTTCCCACGATTTCACCATGTCCTCATCTTTGCGGAACATACCTTCACCTGAACAAGGCGCATCAATTAATACTTTGTCAAAATAATGAGGAAATGCGTTCGCGATCCGCTCGGGTGACTCATTCAAAACAACAGCGTTCCTCACCCCGTACAATTCCACGTTCTTGGCCAGCGCTTTTGTGCGTTCAGCATGGATATCGTTGGTGACAAGCACCCCCTTACCTTGCAACTTTGCAGCAATCTGTGTCGTTTTCCCTCCCGGAGCAGCACACAGATCAAGCACACGATCTCCAGGCTCCACCTGTAATAATTCAACTGGAGCCATTGCACTTGGTTCCTGTATATAATACAGGCCTGCATGATAATAAGAGTGCAGCCCCGGTTTAACACCATGAGGTACATAGAACCCTGTCTCACACCAAGGAATAGGTCTTAGATCAAACGGAGCAATCCCATCGAATTGTTCCATCGATATTTTCAGCGTATTCACTCTCAATCCCGCATGGGGAGACTGTTCATACGATTTCATAAATTGTTCGAACTCATCACCCAGCAAACTTTCCATTCGCTCAGCAAATATCAAAGGTAACTTTACACCCATATTCCCACTCATCCTGTCTTGGTAAGATTGCAATATCGTTTTATTTTATCATATCCAAGCTTTGCTTTCCTATCATATCGTATCTATTCCACTACAGCGTGTAATGTAGTATAATGGCAAGTAGATTGATTGATGTGCAAAAATTCGGGTGTTTATGCATATTATCCCATCCCGTATTTTTGCCAAAACTATATTCCGATATGATCGATGGGGGATGTCTTAATGAAATCCAAGAAGAAAAAGAAAAGCGCTGCGATCCTTATTTTCCTGGGTATTTTCGTCGTTTTGATTGCAGCACTTGTCCTGGTGAACCAGCAATCCAAGAAACAAATGGACGCCGTGGGGAATGCTTATGGCATCGCCGCCTCCAAGCTTAATCCTGCAACACGCGAACTGCTGAACGATCCGAACTACCAACAAATTATTTTGCCTGACGATCTGAAAGCCAGAATTGATAACAAAGACAGCTTCTTTGTCTATTTCTTTGCCTCCGACTGCTCACACTGCCGTGCGACTACACCTCAGTTGATGCCACTGGTCGATGAGGAAGGCATTCAACTACCACAGTTCAATCTGCGTGAATTCGATTCCGGTTGGACTGATTATAACATTGAGTACACACCAACTCTGGTATATTATCAAGATGGTGTTGAGAAAGACCGCATGGTTGGCGGGCTTCAGGAAAATGGCAGTGACAACGGTTATACCCTGGATGACTACAAGCAATTTTTCGAGAAATATAAAGGCAGTGCTACTCCATCAGCAAGCTAATCGTATCTTCCCTTTGCGGATTTGATGGACCCGCATGGATTATATTGTCCATTGCATGGACAAGCTCCTGAGTTATTCCTAACTTTTAATGATGTCCTTTAATACCGAACACCCCGGCCCATTCCTCTAGAGGAACAGTCGGGGTGTTTTTTTATAAATCATATGTCTGACAGTATGTTAATAAATGAAGCGGATGATGACTTTCCTTTACAAGTTTACTCGCTCTGCAAACCCTGCTCCTGCTGCATTGCCTTCATCTTCTCTTCATAGATTCGTCCACGTGTAGGGCTTCGGCGTTGGGGAACATTAGGCTTCAGTTCAAGAGCACGTTCTCGAACCTCCTGTACAAGCACCTCATCCTGAATCTGAATATACAAGTCTCTGTAAGGAAAATTCTGCGGCTCAGGACCCGAAAGCCCATGAACCAGCTCCTGTACTTCATGCACCAACGGCCCAAGGGCAATGCCTCGCGAAGTTTCCGGATATGACTTTAACAGATCTACTGAACTCTGTAACATCATGCGTCCTCCGCGAAGGTTATGATTCCTGAAATGATACAATCCCACTGCAATCTGCAGCAATCCTTTGTACAGAGAATCCCGATCCCGTTCAAGCCACAGTTCTTCCAATACCTCATGGCATTCAAAGTAGTCCTGATCGCGGTTGAAGTAGATTAGATAGTCAACATACAGCGGCTCATAGCTGCTCATCCGGGTTTTCGCCCTTTCTAGCCGCATTCAGAAGTGCTTTCACATCATCCAGAAGGTCTTTTAACCCTTCCATATCATGACGCTCCCAGCAGTCATTGAAACGCTTTTGTGCATCTATCGCTTCGTTCACAAGGTGGTAGAAGTACAATTGATGTATGATGTTCAACGTTCTTGATACAATATTGGAGTCATCTTCAAAGGCCTTTTGCGCCTCCAGAATTTGCAGACGGATCGCCGACATCTCATTATCGAGTACAAAAGCGGCTTCCGCCGTCTTTTTCAATCGTGCACGCATATCATCCGGCAGACTCTCCCGGAACTTGTAGCTTAGGGAGTGCTCGATCGTGGCCCAGAAGTTCATCGCCAGCGTCCGAATCTGAATCTCGGCCAGCACATTCTTCTGCCCAAGAGCCGTCTGAACAGGATACTCAATAATCATATGGAAACTGCGGTAGCCGCTCTCTTTGAAATTGGTGATATAATCTTTTTCAATTAATACCGTCAAATCCTTACGACCACGAATATACTCGGCTACCCGCCGAATATCATCCACAAACTGGCACATAATGCGGATACCTGCAATATCCTCAATGCCTGTTTCCACCTGATCAAGCGGCACATTCAGGCGTCTGGATTTCTCCAGAATGCTGGATATTTTTTTGACACGACCGGTAACAAATTCGATCGGGGCGTATTCTTCCCTTTTCTTAAGCTCCGCCCGCATCGTTTTAAACTTAACTTTCAATTCCTCTACCGCTTGTTCATAAGGAAGTAAAAATGTACCCCAGTCTCTACCGTCCATGCTTATGCCTCCTGTCTCTATAGCTTCCCCTGTTCTTATCCATTATACATGATGTTAAGCGGGGGGAAGAGTCCCGTGCGACATTGCCCTCTTCCACGCTTCTAATTTTCAATCCGGGGAACTCCGAAACATTGCTTAACGATGCTCCGCACCGACAGCTTCCGAAATATGACTATAACCGTCTTTGCGCAGCAATTCACGCAGTCCGGCATGAATGCGCCGGTTCACTTCAGGTCCTTCATAGATCAATGCCGTATATATTTCCACCAGGCTGGCACCTGCTTTAATCTTTTCGTAAGCATCTTCACTTGTGAAAATGCCCCCCGATCCGATGATTGGCAGTTTGCCTTCGGTCTGGCGATAAATTTGGCGAATGATTTCCGTTGAACGGTCACGCAGCGGCTTGCCACTTAGTCCGCCTGTCTCTTTGGCATGCTGATGGGACAGACCTTCCCGGCTAATCGTGGTATTTGTTGCGATGATTCCGGCAACTCCACTATCTGCAATGGTGCTCACCATATATTCAAGCTCCTGGTCATTCACATCAGGTGCGATTTTGACCAAGACCGACTTAACGGAACCACCCGCTCTTTTGCGCTGTGTCTCCATCTCATCCATCACTGCAGCAAGCAATTCCTTCAATTCATTCCCATGTTGCAGATTACGCAAATCCGGTGTATTTGGTGAACTGATATTCACCACAAACAGGTCCGCATAATCGTATAGCGCCCGAATGCATTTCGCATAATCCAAATGCGCTTCTTCATTCGGTGTCGCCTTATTTTTACCTATATTTACGGCCACTGGAATACGGCGCTCTGTGAGGCGTGCCAATTCACCCGCCATCGCTTCGGCTCCAAGGTTATTGAAGCCCATCCGGTTCACCAATGCCTCATCGGGAGGCAGGCGGAATAACCTTGGCTGGTCGTTACCTGGCTGTGCAAGCGGTGTGACTGTGCCCACTTCCATGAAGCCAAACCCGATGGAAGAAAAGCCCGTTACAGCCTGTCCGTTTTTATCCAAACCAGCCGCAAGTCCTACAGGTGTAGGGAAATGACATCCAAACATATCCACAGCCAGATCCGATGTTTCACGCACGCCATACATGACACGCAAACCGGAAGGAACCGGGCGAATACTCCCCATTCCACTGAGGCCACCGATAATTAGATGATGGGCCTGCTCAGGGTCCATTTTGAACAACAAAGGTTTAGCAAGACTTCTGTATAACAAATCACTCACTCCGTTCTGGTCCGGTACGCTGAAAAAATGCTTTCCGTCTTTTTCATATGTAAAAAAACACTCTATACACAAGTCTATCCGTTTCTTCTTCAAAAGGAAAGTAGTTTGAGCATAGACAGAAGGAATCCTATTATGCAAAATGCTCACAAGAAATCCACCCGCCTACTGGAAATGGCGAGTTGAATTCTTTACAATGGGAGCATGGCTACATCTATATAGCCTTATTCCATGAAGGAGGAACAGCCCATGGCTCCCAAACGCAAACCACCTACTTTGCAGCAAAAGAAAGATGAAGTCAACCGGAAAGCCATTATCTGGACCGCAGCCAGCGTCGGTGGACTGATCATTATCATTGGTGCGCTTATTATTATCGCCAACCTGTAAATGATTCAATCGACTGTTTCTGCATCTACATACCAATCCAGCACGGATTTTACGTTCTCTTCGGTCTGAATCATTTGGTTTATCGTTTAATTCAACCAATGATACGTCTTATTCGGATTATTTTGCTTGGGAACAAGTGTGTACCGGTAGCGATCCTTCGCTTCTGGAACCATAGCTGGCTCTGGCAGCAGATCTTTCCCGATGCGTACCGGAGTTCCCTGAGGAGCAAGAGCAAATAGCTCTTCCACATCTTCAGTATTCATTCTCACACATCCAAGGGATTCATCCAGCCCGATACTGTTTGGCTCGTTGGTCCCATGGATGGCATAATTCGTGTCCGATAGCTGCATGCCCCTACTTCCAAATTCGCCATTGGAACGACCATTGGGATTTACAACTTTGTCTGAAATGACAAACGAACCCTCTGGAGTGCGATCTCCCCCAAGCCCCACCTCGTAATTTCGAATAATGGTGTCGCCACTAATCAGTGCAAGCTTGTGTCTGCTCTTGTCCACGATGATCTCAAGCCGATCCTGCAAAAAAGGCTTTCCGCCTAACGTATCCACAAATGCAGCGTTTTTGCCTTCCGGCAAATCTGAACCTTCATGTGTTCCCTTAGCTGTGTTTTTTCCTATTCCCATTTGCCCTTGTTGATGCATGGCTAGTAGTGCCGGAAACATCCCGGTCATGCCAGGTGCAGTTTCACCCAGAATATTATTTGGAAATGGCTGGGCAAGTTGCGCAACACTTTTCGGCCAGTTTCCGTTTCGTTTCTTATATGTAATCATTGCACTCGACAGAGCTGCCGCGGATTCCTGTTTGACTGTCCAGGCTTGTGCCAGGCGTTTGATCTCCGGTGATACTTCCGGTGGTTCACAGTTACACTGTTTGGCATCATAACTCTGTGCCGTTAATTTGCCACTGCTGTTCGTCTGAACGATATATTTCACCTCCATGTTTCGCTTCCATAATGTCCAGTTATCTGCGACCTCCATTCCAAGCACAGCCGATGTCTGCACTTTCGCACCAGAACCCGACCATGCAGCTGCAAGTGCAGCCTCCCCCTGGTTGCCTCCACCGAATGCTCCAGCTGTAAACACATTGGAGTTTGCAACAAGAGCCAAGTCTCCCTTCGGGTTATTCCCTGACTCGTTATCCATGGAATCGTCCGTCGATTCCAAAGCTGAAGCCAAAGCCTCGGCTGCATCACGATTGAAACCAGGAGCATCCGCAGGTGGTAATCCTGCCAGTACAAGCAGCATCAGCAGGGTGAGCCACATCTTGCGAACACGATGTTTTTTCTCCTTTTGCTCAGCCATCTCAACCAGCTTCTCCTGATAATCCACCCATATATCTGCCGGTGCCTTGCTTCGCTCGAAAGCCTCGTAGACTTCACCCGCCTGTTGAAAACAATAGTTCGCTTTGGCTTCCTGCCCTTCAGCCAAATATTCCTTACCGAGTAAATACCAGGCCATTTTATTATCGGGATGTTTCTTTACATATGTTCGTAGGTGAGTATTTTGCATCCGATCCTCCATCATTTCGCCTTTTTCCGTTTATATATATATCGGCAAATGATGACAAGAAATCCATAGGACTTGAGTACCCGGATCTAAACCTCAATATTCGACAAAAAAAGCACACCCCACTGTCCCAAAGACAGAAGAATGTGCTTTTGTATGTTCATATGAAAGGAATTAACCTTCTTTGTTGAAAGGTTCATCCGCAACTTTAATGGAGTCCGTAGGGCAGCCGTCACAAGCATCCTGCATGTCGTCGAACAAGTCATCCGGAATTGCTTTGATCCCTTGGTTGGCATCTCCATCGAAGATTACTTCTGCCAAACCTTCATCATCATAATCATAAATGTCTGGCGCCGTTGCTCCACATGCTCCGCACGCAATACATGTATCTTTTTCTACCCAAGTAAATTTACTCATTACCAATCTCTCCTCCTATTATTCAAAAACGTACAGTATTTTTATCTAGAAACATATTAATACAAAGTAAGAGTTATTACAAATAATTTTAACAGCCTCAAGACTCCATTATGCCCTATTTAATCGAGACTTTGCAAATTATCTTTTTGCAGCGATGTTCCTCGGACTTTATGATTGCGCAGTAATACGGAAGGATCATCCCCCAGCATGCCAGCAGTAACGACAGCATTTTCGCCAAATTTGTCACGTAACTGATCCATGATGCGAATCAGATTTTCCTTCTTCGGCTTCTGCTCATATTCAAACAGATCAAGCTGTATCGCCGACTCCTCACGTGGAATTAGGGTTTGAAGGGTCACACCCAACATACGAACAGGCTTCCCGCCGCCCCAATGTTTTGCAAATAAAGCACAGGCCTCCCGGTATATGATCGAGGAATCTTCAGTAGGCACCTCCATCATCCGCGATCTCGTAATTGTCTTCATATCCGGTGTACGAATCGTAATCTGAATGCCTTGACTGAGCATTTCGTGTTTGCGCAATCGTCTTGCAACCTGGTCACTTATATTCAGTAACACCCGATGTACATCATCCATTTCAGATATATCCGCAGGTAATGTTGTCGTGTGTCCAATCGATTTGTTCGCTTCACGTTCAGCCTGAACTGCTGAATCATTAATGCCGTTTGCTGAATTTTTTAACCAGGAGCCATTAATTCCAAACACATCGGTTAACATCCGTTCGTCTGATTTGGCCAGCTGTCCTATGGTTTCAATACCCAGTTTCTTCAGCTTTTCCGCTGTCTTTTTGCCGATCCCAAACATCTCGTTACAAGGTCTATGCCACAATATTTGAGGTACATCCCTCATCCTCAAAATCGAAATGCCATTAGGTTTTTTCAAATCAGAAGCCATTTTGGCAAGCAGTTTGTTTGGGGCAATTCCGATTGAACAAGGCATTCCCAGCTCATCCCGGATTCTATTCTGAATACTTTCCGCAATTTCCAGCGGTGTACCGAACTGTCTGGACCCCGTAATATCGAGATAACACTCATCGATTGAGGTCGCTTCAAGCAGCGGTGTATAACTGTAAGCTATTTTCATGAATTCTTTCGAATACCGACGA
The DNA here is from genome assembly GCF_032399705.1 of Paenibacillus sp. BIC5C1. Lineage (NCBI taxonomy): Bacteria > Bacillati > Bacillota > Bacilli > Caryophanales > Paenibacillaceae > Paenibacillus > Paenibacillus sp. BIC5C1. The sequence continues at coordinate 2,215,899 of NZ_CP135922.1, read as the reverse complement.
TATAAATGAAAATCCGGACGAATCACAATTAAGTCAGGACATTTCTTCAATGCTTGATGAACAACCATGCCTGTAGAAATACCTCTTCTTCGAGCTGTGTATGAACAAGTTACTATGACACCTTTGCGCACTTCACTACTGCCAGCAACGGCCGTCGCTTTTCCTCTATATAATTCCGGTTCCTCGGCTTCATGTACAGAGCAATAAAAAGCATTCATATCGACATGCAAAATCACTCGACCGGCGGTAGGATAATATCGATCTACATTTATGTTGTTATGCGTCTGGTCTGAAGACATGATCCACCACCGCCCTTTCGTATACACAATTCCGTTAAATGTTATCTCTACTCTATTATATCAAAATCCCTTATGTAAAAATCATTTATGTCGCCTTATTTTCGGAGAGCCTTTACGATCGATCGAATGATACCCCACACGGCAACAACGATAATAGCGATTATAATGAGTGAAATAATTATATTCTCCCAAACAAAGCTCATTCTTTCCCCTCCATTTATAAAGACAAAATTTGAAGCCATGTTCGATCCTGGAATACTTGTATTTAGATGAAGCATAACATATTACAAGACTACGTTTACAGCTCACTTTACTCTACAATCCATCATTTGTTACACCAAATGGTGAATTCGATGTAGCATTTGGCGATAATGGTGCTATAATAATTAATTATACAAATTCACGATTTTAGGACAAATCTACACTTTGAATTTAATACAGTGTAGCGGTACAGAATCGAAGGATTCGTCACCAACATTCTAATATGTTTTTTAAACACACCATTAAACTTTCCAAAAAAGCGCTTCATCTTAAAGGAGGATCTTCATGTCAAAGGCCATCTCCATCTTCGATACGACTTTACGTGACGGCACACAAGGGGAGGGAGTCAGCTTATCGGCAGATGACAAGCTCAAAATTGCCAAGAAGCTCGATGACCTGGGTGCTCATTATATTGAAGGCGGAATTCCAGGCAGCAACACCAAGGACATTGAGTTTTTCAAAAGAGTTAAGGAACTGAATCTGAACGCGAAGGTTGTCGCTTTTGGCAGTACACGTCGTAAAGGCAGCATCGCCAGTGAAGATGCCAACTTGAAGCGCATGATCGAATCCGGTGCTCAGGCAGCGACTCTGGTAGGCAAGTCGTGGGATTTCCACGTGCACACTGCTTTGCAGACCACTTTGGAAGAAAACCTGTCCATGATCTACGACTCCATTGCTTATCTGAAACAAAACAGTATGGAAGTCATTTTTGATGCAGAGCATTTCTTCGATGGATTTAAGCACAATCCAGAATATGCACAGGCTGTATTGACCAAAGCCCATGAAGCTGGAGCAGACTGGCTTGTGATGTGTGACACCAACGGTGGAACGATGCCGCATGAAGTGTACGAGATCGTATCTAAACTCGCTGGACGGCTTCCGCAAGCCCATCTGGGCATTCATACACATAATGACTGTGAACTTGCTGTAGCCAATACCTTAAGCGCAGTACAAGCTGGTGCCAGACAGGTTCAAGGTACAATGAACGGGTATGGAGAGCGATGTGGCAACGCCAATCTGGCTTCGATTATCCCTAACCTGCAACTGAAGCTTGGATATGAATGCGTTTCTGAGGATTCGATGAGACAGCTCACGAATGTTGCCCGTTATGTTAGTGAGATTGCCAACGTAAATATGCCAATCAACCAGCCTTATGTCGGAAATGCTGCTTTCGCTCACAAGGGCGGTATTCACGTCTCTGCCATCCTTCGTGATTCCCGGACCTACGAACACATCGTTCCTGAGTTGGTTGGTAATAAACAACGTGTGCTCGTCTCCGAACTGGCCGGACAAAGTAACATTGTGTCCAAAGCACAGGAACTGGGTCTTGAATTTGATCCAAGCAGTGCCAACTCACGTCAGATCATTGAGAAAATCAAAGATCTGGAACATCAGGGTTATCAGTTCGAAGGCGCCGATGCCTCTCTTGAATTGTTGATCCGAGAAGCCAACGGTGACATGAAAGAATTGTTTACCTTTGAATCGTTCAAGATGCTTGTTGAAAAAGCGGCTGGAAAGTCTGTTGTTTCGGAAGCCTTTGTTAAACTTAACGTAGGCGGAACAAGTGCGTATACCGCAGCTGAAGGCAATGGTCCGGTCAACGCACTGGATAACGCACTTCGGAAAGCACTTGTGCAATACTTCCCTTCCCTTGCCAACATGCATCTGTCCGACTATAAAGTACGTGTTCTGGATGAAAAAGATGCTACTGCCGCGAAAGTTCGTGTATTAATTGAATCCAAAAACACAGAAAACACATGGAATACGGTCGGTGTATCCGAGAACGTGATTGAAGCGAGCTGGGAAGCTCTCGTACACAGTTTCCGTTATGCCCTTCTTCAGGAAAAATTGCAGGACGAGCCTGATGTAGTCAATATTCCAGCTCACGGTCTAAGCAACCATTAATGCATATTTCCCGGAAAATAAAAAAGCGCCTTTCTCCAAAAAACATTGGAAGACAGGCGCTTTTGCTTCTGACTTGGCTAGCTTCTTGCTTGGTTAATCCACAATTAACTCCTTGATTTTTCGCTCCAGCTCTTTCTCTGGCAAAATCCCCAAGATAATTTCCTGAACGACTCCTCGGGAATCAATCAGTACATTCGTCGGAAAAGCTAAACCGTTATATTTGGCATATGCTGTTCCGTCTTCATCAAGCAGAATAGGGAACATCAGTTTGTATTCATCTACAAAAGCTTTGGCATCCTTGATTTTATCGTACGTGGTTACATTCACACCATAGAGGTCCATTTTATCCTTGTATTTTGCTGCCAATGTATTGAGCGCAGGAGCTTCCTGCTTGCACGGTTCACACCAGGATGCCCAGAAACTGACGAAGATGGCCTTTTCCTTGGCTCCGCCTACAGAGTAGGTTTTTCCATCCATAGCTCGCAAAGAGAACGCTGGTGCCAGTAAACCCGCTTTCGGGCCCGTCTCCGTGGGCATCGGCTCCTCTTGCTTAAACACGGCTGCGATTCCGTTGTCTGCATTTTGAGCCAAAGCAATGCTCACCAGCAATACAACACCCAGCAGTATGTATATATTTCGTTTCATGACCAGCCACCCTTTTGTATAATCAAACATATTGAGATTTACGTCCTTCTAACATGTGAGATATTTCAAGCTCTCTCTCATATTGTACCCTTTTCCTTTAAAATTTTACAATCCGGGTCACACAAAATAAAATAAAAAAGGACTCCTGCCGAAGCAAGAGCCAAAGAGAGAGGGGTGAATACAAATGGCAGCACCTCACGGGCAGCAAAACACCTTCTACATCCCTTCCTCCGTAGAGCAGGAGATGTCTAAGTACATGTTCGCTTCGCTGCCATTGGAAGCCTGCGGGGTTGTGCTGGGTGAAGCCGCAGCGGGCGGCATACGAATCAGTCGGTTTCAGCCCATTCGTAACGTAGCGCCTGACCCGCTGCACCATTTCGCATTGGAAGATGCAGAATGGATCCGATGTGTGTTCAATGAGCCGCAACTTATCGGGCTCTTTCACTCCCACCCTAGATCCACTCCCGTACCTTCCAATGAGGATCTGCGAAACCTACCGATTTTCGCTGGACTACTCCAGGTCTATTTTATAGGCTCACCAGATTTTACAGCTGACACACAATCAAAGATGCTTCTAAATGGTTTTCAAATTCATTCAAATGTTGCTTCAAGCGTTAGAATGAGCCATGTCCAACCATACAGCTTACAGCTCGCCCGGCTATGCGTGACTTAACTGAGTGTATAGATCACCCAATGTTTCTACATTTTTGCGAGACATATCCTCCAGATAACAGGACCATAGCTGCGCAGTCATTTTAGCGTCCTCCAAAGCGTGGTGGCGCCCATAGATGGGAATGCCTTTGGATTCCAGCAATTCATCCAGTCCATAACCAGGTCTACTCGGCTCAAGCCAACGTGCCAGCATCATCGTATCAATGAGCCGGTGCGTTAACCTTACTTTGGATGTCCGCCACAATGCCGCATTCAGAAAAGCCCGATCATGCGCGCTTGCATGGGCAACCAGTACACTTCCGCCAACAAAAGACATGAAGTCATGCAAGCCTTCCAGGAGTGACGGAGCCTCTATGGTCATTTCCTGTGTAATTCCCGTCAGTTCGGTAATGTGTTCCGGAACGGACACTTTGGACTGAACCAACGTGTAGAACTGCTCATTCTCCAGCATCACACCCCCATTAATACGCACCGCCCCAAAGGAAAGGATCTCATCCCCATGCTGGGGAGAGAAGCCTGTCGTTTCCAGATCGAATACGACAGCATTCAATTCATTCAAGGGCGTGTGCAACACCTCGGGTCTGCGCTGTTCTCTCATCATCGAACGGATAAACGCCATATGTTGCGCCGTAGGGGCTCCCATTATGGAAGCGATGGCGGAAGGAACCCCTCCCTGGCGCAGCGAATTCCAGAATCCAGTATTGCCCCTTGCCGGCTCTCTCATGGACGTCTCCTTTCTGCAAAACGAAGTTGTCTTTGCAGCGCACGATGTACTCGCCGCACCAACCCTAACGTATCCCGGAGTTCATAAAGCATTTGTTTTTCCTTCAACTGTTTCTCATTCAGGTAACCACCGCTATGCTGCAACCCTTGTTTGACCACAATGGGTGTACTGCGTCGCAGCTTCAAAGCCGTCATAAATGCACGCTGAGCTGCGTCCAGCAGAGTAAGTGGAACTGCTTCGAGTGAGACCAACCTCTGAATCCGCTTGAGTGTGGACGTTTCTTTGATACCATGCTGCAAAGCCAGAAAACGCGCACTGTTCACTAGCGGAATATATAAGCCATATTTCACATCAAATCCACCCGCATGTTCACCAAATCGTTCGGTCACTACCCTTCCGAGGATGTTCAGTGTCGCCTTGTGTTTAACGGTATTGCGCAGCACGGCATCGGAAAGCTCAGGAACCGATCTGAACCCTTCGTAAAATGCATAAATCCATTCCTCCGCAAGCTCAGGCTCACCCGCAACAAAACGCATGTCAGAAGCAATAATTAGATTGCGAACCGGCTCCCAGGACAGGTCCGATCCCCATGCTTTCAGTTGTTCCTTCCATGATTCCAGTGTTTTTCTCCATAAAGGCTCTGAACACATCACTTTACCTTCACATTTGGCGTAACCAAGTGCCTCCAACATGTCAGTCATTCGAAGTCCGAGTTCGGCAAAATATGCCTCTTTTCCCTCATGTGGGATATCACTGATAATCATGCCATTATCCTGATCACTCCATAACGTCGCTTCTTGCCTGCCGGAACTGCCAAAAACGATAAAGGCATAGGGGACGGGAGGTCGGCCTAAGCCTTCCTCTACCATCCCCTGGATGCATAACTCCACTGCCCGCCGAGCAATCCGGTCATGCAGTTCATTTACCGTCTGGTACCATTCAATCGGCGACAAGGAAGCGGACAACAGTTCCTGGAGCTCATTCTGCAATATCACACGTGCCTGGCGCAGTTCTTGAGAAGATGCCGCACCATCTATTCCCTGATAGGACCAGGATTGATTTATATACGGGATGGGTTCCATCATGTCCAGCCTCCTTGAAGCATGATTCAGCAATCATTCCTCTTAGGAGCTGAACGTACCGCCATTGGATTTAGTTTCTACATTCTTCATTTGTTCAGGGTACCCGTAAGTACCATGCTCACTTAAATCCAGACCCATCGTTTCTTCTTCTTCCGTTACCCGGATTCCCATGACAGCTTTCATACCACCAAGAATAATGAAGGACATAATCAGTACGAAGGCAAATGCGCCTGCCAGACCCAAAAGCTGAACGCCCAGTTGGTGGAAACCACCACCGTAGAACAGACCCGCTTGACCTACGCCTGCATTCTCAGCAAGTTCCGGTGTTGCGAACAAACCTGTGGAGATCGCTCCCCACATACCGGCAATACCGTGTACAGAGAAAGCATAGATTGGATCATCAATTCCTTTACGTTCAAAGAATTGAGCAGTAAAGAATGTGATAATACCTGCCAGAGCACCAATAACCAGCGCTGCCCATGGTTCTACGAAAGCACAAGCACCTGTGATGGCAACGAGTGCCGCAAGCACGCCGTTCAGCATACTAGGAATATCGGATTTACCCAATACAGCCCATGAGATCAACAGTGCCGCAACACCACCAGCAGCCGCAGCTACGTTTGTAGTCAATGCAACATAACCGAAGAATCCATCACCCATGGCAGATAATGTACTACCTGGGTTGAAACCGAACCATCCAATCCAAAGGATAATTACACCGAGTACGGAGTAAACTTGGTTATGACCTGGAATGATGTTAGGTTTACCATCTTTGTTATATTTTCCGATACGCGGCTTCAACAAGATGGTAGCTACCAGTGCAGCAGTTGCACCCGTCAAGTGGACAACCGTTGAACCTGCAAAGTCTTGCATACCAAGCTCAGCCAACCAGCCGCCGCCCCATACCCAGTGAGCAACAACCGGATACATGATAATGGTATACAGCGTACCGAAAACGATATATACACTCATCTTTGCACGTTCAGCCATACCGCCACAGGCAATGGCCAGGGATACTGCTGCAAAGGCAAGGTGGAATACAAACTTAATTGTTAGCGGAACATCAGAGAAGGCCAATGATTCGAACGAAGCCGCCATTCCGTCCCCACTCAGGAAAAATCCAGTTGTTCCGAAGAAACTGTTACCATTACCGAAACCAAGACCGAAGCCAAGAGCCCAGAAGGCAATAACCGATATTCCCAATGTCAGGATTGTTTTACCCGCAATATGTCCTGCGTTTTTCATTCGAGTCGAACCTGCTTCAAGTAAAGCAAATCCCCCTTGCATCAGGAAAACCAGCACAACAGCCAGAAACGTAAAGGCTGAGTTCAGACCGCTTTGAAGTTCGATGTTAGTCGGCCCCTCCGCAGCTGCAAATGCGCTGACCGGAAAAGCCAATAAAGTAAGCATTATTAACACCGAAACCAACCATTTCTTTCTCATATACCCCACTCCCTCTTATGTTAAGTTTCTTCACATATCGTGAAACTCTTAATGCCATTATAAGCAGAAGACAGGAAAGTTGACAAGAGTATTTTCAGCAAAAATGAAAAATATTTCTGGGAATAAAGTCTTACGTCTTTTTCTTGCACTTAAGTACATATTCATGTCCTATGAGCACATAGATATAGAAACGCAACCTGACAGCCGTCAAAGCGTAACGTTTGACTGTATGGTTAAAGATCATGTATCATAACTAATAGTAAGAAAAAAATTGGGCGGGTTATGCAAAGCCGCAACTGGAATCTACAATTCCCTACATTTGAACTTGCAAGCGAGGTGAATATCATTGGGGATATGAAATTGTTTCGGATTGGCGAACTTGCCAAAACTGCAGGTGTGAGCGAACGGACGATTGATTATTACACAAAGCTCGGTCTCATCGCTCCTGAAGAGCGCACAGAAAAAAACTATCGTCTTTATAGTAATGAAACTTTAACCAGGCTCGAACGTATTGTACACATGAAACAAGAGAAGTATAGTCTCGACGAGATTAAGCAATCTCTTGAGAAGTGGAGTATGGTGAGCACGGAAGAACAGGTTGCCAGCAAACTGACAACATTGGAGCTCCATGTGCAACAGCTTGAGCGAGAGGTAAATGAGCTTAAACCGCTGCTAGGCGAGATGAAACCTGTACAAGCACGTAAGATGATGGCCGGACTGCTCGCCAAAAGTGCTGGTACGATGGAAGCCTTGAAGATCTTGCTTGAGAACACCATGATGTAGCTTATTATTTTGAAAGCGGAGGAATGAATATGAGTTTTAATAACGGTATGTTCGTTTTGATCATTATCGCCTTTGTGCTCTCCTTGTGGGCGCAATTTCGCGTTAAGAGTACCTTCAACCGTTGGTCAGATGTTAAAAACCTAAATGGAATGACCGGGTATGATGCTGCCCGTCACATGCTGGACTCTAATGGCCTACACGACGTTCCTATTGAGCCCGTGCGTGGAGCACTCTCCGATCACTACGATCCAATCAATCGTGTCGTGAGGTTGTCTGAGCCTGTATATTATGAAAATTCAATCTCGGCTGTCTCTGTTGCATGTCACGAAGTTGGCCATGCAATCCAGCATAAGGAAAGTTATCCGATGTTGGCACTACGTCACCGGATTTTCCCAATCGTCAATTTCGCATCCGGACTTGCACCCTTCTTGCTCATTGCCGGAATCATCTTTAATGCAATGAACTTAGTCGGCATTGGTATTATTTTCTTCTCCGTAACTGTTGCATTCCAGCTCATTACGTTGCCGGTTGAGTTTAATGCAAGCAACCGCGCAAGAGAGATTATGGTATCGGAAGGTTATATCCGTAATGAAGAAGAAAGAGGCGTTGCCAAAGTACTCAACGCCGCAGCATTGACCTATGTAGCAGCAGCACTTATCTCCTTGCTGGAACTGATTCGTTACATCGGAATTTTTAATAGCCGGGACTAATTGAATACACAAACAAAAAACAATACCCCACCGTTAATCGGATGGGGTATTGTTTTGCTGTAAACCAAAATAATTAAGCAAAAATGAACGAAATGACTGCGCAACAAGCGGAAGCTTGTCATCTGCACGATGGATCAACCCGATTGTACGCGTCACTTTTGGATGAGAAATGGCTACATGCGCCGGTTGCAGCGGATTCGTCTGGAAAAGTGCCATTTCCGGCAACAAACTCACACCCATGCCAGCGGCAACCAGTCCACGAATGGTATCAGTCTCTTCACCCTCAAAAGCAATCTTGGGCGTAAACCCGGCTTCAAGGCACGCGTGCCAAACAATCGGACGCAAAGAATAGCCTTTACTGAATAATACAAACTTATCATCTTTAAGCTGTTCTAACGCAATACTCTCTTCACCGGCCAATGGATGATTAGGCGGAAGGATTGCATGCAGTTCTTCCGTAAGCACAATGTCTCCATCCACCTGGTCGTGCTTCTCCGGAAATGGAGATATGAACGCCAAGTCCACTTCAGCCGATAACACATCACGAATGAGCGTCGGGAACATGCCCTGCTTGAATCTGAATTTAACGTTAGGATAACGCTGACGGAACGCTGCTACAACCGAAGGAATCAAGTGAATACCGAGACTATGAGGAAAACCGATACGAATTTCACCATGCTCCGGGTCGAGAAACTCATGAACCTCCCCGACCGCTTTGTCCAGATCTTTTAATATGCCTTCAACCCGTTTGCAAAAGAGCTGCCCAACTGCGGTCAACTGCAGATTTCGCCCTTTTTGCATAAAGAGGTCCACTCCCAGTTCTTCCTCCAGCTGATGAATCTGACGACTCACTGCAGACTGCGCTACGTGCAATTCCTCCGCCGCCTGCGTAACATGCTCCTTCTGTGCCACTTTCAAAAAGTAATGCAACTGTCTTAATTCCACTGCCCCTGATCTCTCCAATCTGCTATACCCTACTTATCCTTGATTGCATTCCGTCTTCAGATCAAACCGACTACTGCTTAAAGCTACGAGGTTTCCACAAGCGGATGAGAAGTCCATAAATGAAAAATCCACCTAACAACCCACCCAAATGCGCCATCCAGTTAATGCCTGTCATCGCAAAGGAAAAAATAATTCCGAATACAAGCAGTGTATACAACGTTTTACGTGACGTTTCGTCCATCATTGTCCGCTGGAACAAAGCCACATACAGAAACGCACCATAGATTGCATAGATTGCTCCTGAAGCACCCACTGAAATTGTCGTTGCTCCAACCGAGTTATACCACGCAACAGCCAGAATGTTGCCCAAGATGCCTCCCCCCAAGTACAACACACCATATCTTACCGAACCAAGTAACCGTTCCATTGGTGGTGCAAATACAATGAGAGCAAAGCTGTTAAACAACAAATGGCTGAAACCAGCATGCAGGAACATCGAGGTAATGTAACGCCACCATTCTGCTGCAAATAATTCATGGTTAACAAGAGCTCCAAACTTAAGCAGCGTCATACTGTTAGTGGAACCGCCGTTCAAACTCAACACAATAAACATAACAACATTGGCAATTAAAAGAATCGACGTCAAAGGGAAAAATTTTAAATAACTTTTCCAGTTCTCATACCTTATAAATATCATACGTTTCTGCTTTCACTCCACCCTGTTCAGATCGGCCTTTAAGTCTGACCCATTCTAATGATCCTTCGTCCGAATTGGACAATGCCTTTCATAAAAGATTATAATGGATTTTGGCACGGATCACCAACTTATAAGGAGGAACATTATTATGGCACAAGAACGTACAGGCGCAGCCACCTTTAAAGGCAACCCTATTACATTGATCGGACCCGAGTTGAAAGTGGGCGATCAAGCACCCGATTTTACACTAAGTAAAAACCTGGTTGAAGATGCATCCCTGAAAGACTTCGCAGGTAAAATCAAATTAATCAGCGTTGTTCCTTCACTGGATACTGGCGTATGCGATGCTCAAACCCGTCGTTTCAATGTTGAAGCAGGAGATCTTGGAGACAATGTTGTCGTATTGACAGTAAGCGTTGACCTTCCATTTGCACAAGCACGCTGGTGCGGAGCAGCCGGAGTTGACCGCGTCGTAACACTGTCCGATTACAAAGCTCGTTCATTCGGTGAAGACTACGGTGTTCTGATCAAAGAATTCCAATTGGACATGCGCTCCATCTTCGTGGTGGATGCTGAAGACCGAATTACATATGTGGAATATCTGCCTGAAATGACAGACTCCCCTAACTTCGAGCAAGCGATTTCCGCTGTAAAAGCCTTGCTGTAAAAGTAGTTCACGTTCAGAACAAAAGCGAGGAAGGTTAACCTTCTCTCGCTTTTTGTTATTCACCCATCTATTTCAATCATTTGACTTATACTTACTCAGCTTCTTATCCAATACGGAGAACAAGTTCATGATCGTGCGATAATTAGAACCCAGATCTCCCAGTGAACCACGTGAAGCCGAATACATATCGACCGCACTGCGTACAGGACTTACCGATATAATGGAAACCGTAATATCCATCGTCCGTCCAAAGGTAGTCCGCTTCTCCAGTATGACCTCTCCCACAGAAGGCACTTCATGCAATACTTTATAACCCGGAATCTTTTTGAGTGTCGAAGAAACCTCTTCCCAGGCTCTGTCTTTGGATAAGTTATAATACCGTGTTTTTAATTTGGGATCCTTGGCTCGATCGCTGGTTCCCTCCATGCTGCGGATGATACCGACGAGCGTTCTCTTTAAGGTCAAGACCCTTCCTCCTTTGAATGTAACCGTTCCATTTATGTATACTAGTGTAACATTGTTCATGTAGTAACAAAAGGGCAAGCGACACTTTTAACAAAATACAGCCAAATCAACAAAATAAGCTCAAATAAAAAGCACCCTGAAATTCCTGGATTAGAGGAAGAGTCAGGGTGCTGTACATGATAAAATAGGAACCCGCCTATGCCGTCCGGCTACATTGTCTTATGAACCTGCTTAGCAGGTGGGTGGCCGCAAAAATGTTTTTTGAAGTCCCCATGTCATATAGACAGGGCGTTTCAGCAACATTCTGTATTTGATCTCCCGAAGACATCATCATTGGTTCAAAACAACGAATAACCGAAACGTACATCGCAGGATGTACAATTATTATATCCCTAACTGTGTAAAAAGTAAATGGTGACAGCTCATGTTTTATTTTTGGATATTATCTTGCTTTTCGTCAGATGGCTTAATTTCAGATGGTTCAGCCGTCTCTATTGTCTCAACAGACTCCCCTGCCTGTTCAGCGGCTTTTGCAGCTTCCTCTTCTTCTTTCTTCAGCTGCATCTTTTCCATCTGCTCCTGCATCTTATTAAACGTAGCGTAGAAGTTGAAGAAAGCAAACCAGGCAACAATGCTAATAATGAAGAAGATGAACAAGACCGGATAACGAAAACCGATATAGAACAACAATCCGCTTCCCAGCAACGTGGAAAATACACGGAATGGTCTAATCAGCGTCAATAGAACCGCATTTTTGATAATCATTCCGATCGACATGTGATAGTGCACAACCATCGAGAAGAAGTTAAAGAGAGAAACAAACAGCAGCAGCAACAGTACGAGCATAATAATTCCGACCAGCTGCATATTCTTGAATTGTGTCATGTATACTGTGTAATCCAGATACATGATGGCAAACAGCAACGTATAGAAGATGCCTCCAACTAAACTCTGTTTGTAGTTCTCTTTGTAACCTACAAAGAAAGTACGGAAGATCGGCACGTCCGTATCACCCATATTCCATTTACGAACAACCGTAAACAGCGCTGACGTCGCCGGGAATAGTGTAAGCGGTGCCACAATGGCTATAGCCCAGTTCATTTGTAGTGATTCGTTAGCCAGATTCTGCTGCATCACGAGCAGTTTCATAAACAAGAAAAACAAGAACGGAGACGAACAAATAGCCCACAACAGATTGGTTGCGGCCAGTCTCGTAATCCACTCTGTAAGTCGGTAGATCCCACCCATAGCTCCTTTAAATTCCAAACAATTCTCCTCCTCCGCAGCCTTGCGTCTAGCCTTAATTCTAATAATATTAATATACCTTATTATAGATAGGAAAAGCCAGCCCTTCCCGAAAAGAGATCACCAGCATACTGGTTTGGCATAATCTGCACATAAAAAAATGGAGCAGTCGCCCTGCTCCATTTTCCAGTTCACACTTGTATATTATTCGAAAGAAGAATCTTTGGCAGGACGACGTCCTTCATTGTTGCTTGGACGTGGTTTGCGGTCACGGTTGTAACCACCTTCTCTGCTTCCACTTCCACTACCACTGCTGTTACGATCGCGGTTGTATCCACCACGTCCGCCGCCACTGCTGTTGCGATCACGGTTGTAACCACCGCCACCACCACTGCTGCGGTTGCCGCTGTAACCAGATGGTTTGCGTCCGCCAGAGCGAACATCTGGTTTACGACGTTTCGCACGAATCGGATCTTCAGGAGTCAGATCAACTTGAGCATCTTTTTTGTCACCTGTCAGGAGCTTCAGAGCAGCCGACAACAGTTGAACAGAATCATATTGCTCAAGCATTTGAATCGCGATACCTTTGTATTCGTTCAGTTCGCCAGATTGTACGATTTCGAGCAAACGCTCAGCTGTCAAACGTTGTTTTCCTTCTACAGCCTCAGCCATTGTTGGCAGTGGTTTGCGAGGAATACGGTGACGTGTTACACGCTCGATGAAGTGCAGGTGGTCGATCTCACGCGGAGTAACGAAGGACCATGCAGCACCCTCTTTACCCGCACGACCTGTACGGCCGATACGGTGAACATAGCTCTCCGGATCTTGCGGAAGGTCAAAGTTCACAACGTGAGTTACGCCGGATACGTCGAGTCCACGTGCAGCTACGTCAGTTGCAACGAGTACATCAATGCTGCCGTCACGGAACTTACGCATTACTGTATCACGTTGGTTTTGCGACAAGTCACCATGAAGACCGTCAGCAGAGTATCCACGTTTTTGCAAAGCTTCAGCCAATTCGTCAACACGACGTTTAGTACGTCCGAATACGATCGCCAATTCAGGAGATTCCATATCCAACAAACGGCTGAGTGCTTCGAATTTTTGACGCTCAGGCACTTCGATGTAAGCTTGGTCAATCAAAGGCGCGCTTACTTGTTTAGGGATCACGGAAACGTGCTCAGGGTTGTTCAAGAATTGTTGAGCCAATTTTTGAATGTTAGGAGGCATTGTTGCTGAGAACAGCATCGTTTGACGCTCGTCTGGAACTTGTTTCAGGATGGATTGAATATCCTCCATGAAACCCATGTCGAGCATTTCATCTGCTTCATCCAATACAACAGTTTGTACATCATCGAGTTTGATTGTTTTGCGGTTGATATGGTCCAAGAGACGTCCTGGTGTACCAATGATGATCTGTGGTTTTCTTTTCAGTGCACGGATTTGACGAACGATATCTTGTCCTCCGTAAATTGGCAGGGAGCGCAAACCTTTGAAGCGGGTGAGTTTTTCGATTTCTTCGGCAACTTGGATCGCGAGTTCACGTGTAGGTGCCATAATGAGGGCGCGGATTTTTTCATCACTTTTGGAGATTTTGCTGATCAATGGAATACCAAATGCAGCGGTTTTACCAGTACCCGTTTGAGCTTGACCGATCAAGTCTCTTCCTTCAAGAGCAAGAGGGATTGATTTGGATTGAATCGGAGTTGCCTCTTCAAAACCAAGTTCGGTGATCGCTTGCAGCACCAGTGGTTCAAGATTGAAATCTGTGAAATTTAAATTTGTCAAAATTATTCATACTCCTTCTATATGGTGGACATGGTGGACAATCCACTTTGTTGTCTGTATTCTTAAGTAGCGTTAATATTTATAGGTTATCCCATCAAGTCGAATTATTTTCACAAACGAACATAATTCGTGAATGGGTCCCCAACATAAGACTAAAACTACATACATGCGTTTGAAACATTTCAAATTTTATCGTTCCATTTGGAAAAAGTTTCCTACTCAAGAATATCCACAAATCATTATATCACAAAACAATTCAAGATTACCAGCAATCTGGTTTTAAATATAAATGAGGTGATTAAATTGCCCAAAATGGTTTGGCACTGTTTAGTGATCGTATTGGGTGCTGCAGCTATTGCCTGCGGCTTCAACTGGTTTTTGGTTCCCCATCAGCTTCTCAGCGGCGGGGTATCCGGTATTTCCATGCTTCTCGGCTATTTTACGAATTTGAATCTTAGTATAATGTATTTTGTTCTAAACATTCCTCTGCTCATTGCAGGTTGGTTTATTCTTGGACGACGTTTCATTACATTAAGTATTGTTTCGGTAGCAGCCACTTCATGGTTCATCGGGCTTCTGCCTGTTTTTGCTGTGGCAACAGATCCCCTTCTGAGCTGTGTTTTTGGCGGTGTTTTAGTGGGATTAGGTACAGGAGTTTCCTTCCGAGTCGGCGGCTCGACGGGCGGGCTCGACATTGTTGGTTCCATTTTCACCCGTAATCGTGATTTCCCGATTGGTACGGTAATGGCTGGCATGAACGGAGCCATTATTATGCTAGCAGGGTATCTGAATGATGACTGGAACATCGCGCTTGCCTCCATGGTATCGATCTATATCACAGGCAAAGTGCTGGATCTGATTCACATCAGCCATGTCAAAGTCACCTTGTACATCATTACCAATGAAACCGAAGCGATGTTGAAAAAATTGCTTGTTCGCCCTCGTGGGGTCACCAAAATCAAAACCCAGGGAGCATATACAGACATCGAAAAGGACATGTTAATGACAGTGACTACTCGCTACGAACTCGTTGAAATCAAACGAATTATCAAGGAAACGGATCCGAACGCTTTTGTTAATATTGTGGAAACGGTTGGAGTTATGGGCTCTTTCCGCCGAAGTTGAGACAGATGTACGGTTAACAATTCTAAACATTGTGGTATAATAACGGTGTACGGCTCCTAAATATGTTGTATAGCAGGATGTACCCTTCAATTTCACAGAACCATGTGCTTTTCCGAATCGCGCCGAATGACTTACCATTTTGGAATTCGAGTAGGGAAGGGTGATTATTGTGGATATGGAAACGGTAAAACTGTTTGAAATCGTCAACAGATGGTGCCCGGAAATGCTCCCTTTCTTAAAACCGAATGAGCTCGACTCACTGATTGTTCTCCGGGATGGGCTGGGCATCCTGGAACAGGGAGACGCAATGGAAATCATTCAGTACAGTATTTGTGAGCATCAAAATGAGATTTACATTCAATAATTTTTTTAGATTGATCACGCCGCTTCTTGTGGGGGTTACCCTCAACAGGAAGCGGTTTTCATTTTTCCCATGTGTTTCATCCCTTGAATAATATGGTTAAAAGCCCAGAGGCTTTATTGTATAATTCAAACATGGAATGCACATAGGGGAGTGGAAATGAATGAACCTGTTTTGGGCTTTACTGGCTATGGCGTGGGGAACCTTCAGTGGTACACCAGCTACTGCGGATCAAGGGAATCAACCTTTTCAATCATTAACGAACAGTTTCAACACGGCCATCATTCAATCTCAAAAAGATCAGATCGTTATTGATGCGGATAACCCGCCTGCCAAAATTGACCCACAGCCTGATGCACCCGTTGTCAAAGGCATTTATGTGACGGCTTACAGCGCCGGTGGCGCACGCATGACATCATTACTCGATCTAATGGATAACACAGAGCTCAATTCCATGGTCATCGATATCAAAGACGATCTTGGATACATAACTTACCCTACGGAGAACAAGACGTTACAGAAAATGGGCAAATCTCAGCCTTTTATCCGTGATATGGATGCCTTGATGAAACGTCTGCAAAAACATGATGTATACCCGATCGCACGAGTCGTTGTATTCAAGGATACAATTCTCGCCAAAAAAAATCCGGAGATCTCTTTCCGCAACAAGGACGGTTCTGTATGGGCCAATGGCAAAGGCGACAGCTTCGTGAATCCCTACAGCAAGGAAGTATGGGATTACAACATAGAGATCGCCAAGGAAGCTGCTAAATTGGGATTTAAAGAAATTCAGTTCGACTATGTTCGTTTTCCGGAAGGTTTTGAAACACGTGCAGACGCATTAAAATACACTAAGTCCGACAAGTCCCGGGTCGACATTGTAGCCGAATTCGTGCAGTATGCACGCAAGGAGCTGGCACCGCTGGGTGTCCGAGTCTCGGTTGATATATTCGGTTACGCGGCCTCAGTACCCGCAGCCGAAGGTATTGGACAGGATTTTGTGAAGATATCTGAAAACGTGGATGTCATCTCGCCGATGGTTTACCCAAGTCACTACTCCACCGGCTGGTACGGTGTAAAGGACCCAGACAAAGATCCCTATACAACCATCAAAGGCTCCATGAAAGATACACATAAGAAACTTGATCCAACCAAAGAGCTAAAACCCGTTATCCGCCCATGGATTCAGGACTTTACCGCAAGCTGGCTAGGCAGTGGACATTACATCAAATACGGTAAAAAACAGGTAGAGGACCAAATTCGTGCGATGAAGGACATGAATGTGAATGAGTACCTGCTCTGGAATGCGTCCAATCGGTATACGCCAGACGTAAACTATAAATAATGCACTCTTATTTTTGTTCAGTTTACTCCAATAACCTCGTTCCGTCCTCATCTGGAGCGAGGTTTTTTACTACTCTCTTAACCTTACCTTCCGCACAACCACATCCCCCCCTCCCTATTCAAATCGCTCAAAATCCACTACAATAAATAGCTGTCCGTACATGACAGTTTAGTGATAACTCTTAAGAATAGTGAGGCACTGCCAGTGAACATGACCACCACCAGTTTTTCTCAAAAAGTAAAGCAATTTCTGATTATATTTTTACCCATCTTTACAACACAAATTGCCCTATCTGCGATGTCGTTTTTCGATACGAATATGTCAGGCAAGTTCTCCCCGGCTGATCTCGCGGGTGTTGCCATTGGCACAAGTCTGTGGTTGCCGGTGCAAACAGGACTAAGTGGTATACTGATTGGCATTACACCTGTCGTCTCCCACCTGCTCGGCTCAAAGCATAACGACAAGATCGGTCATAGCGTCATTCAAGCCTTATATCTCGGTGTGGCGGTCGGAATCGTCGTTCTTGCAGCAGGCACATTGCTGCTTAGTCCGATTCTAAACGGAATGCCTTTGGAGCCGCGGGTTGCCCAAGTCGCCTTCTATTTTCTGTGTGCTTTGGCTTTTGGGGTTATCCCCCTTTTCGGCTACACTGTGCTGCGCAGTTTTATGGATGCACTGGGCCAGACACGGATCACCATGATGATTACGCTGGTTTCGCTGCCTGTAAACATCTTTCTGAACTATTTGCTTATCTTTGGACGCTGGGGCTTTCCCCAACTGGGAGGTGTCGGAGCAGGGGTGGCTACTGCCAGTACATATTGGCTCATTTTTCTCCTCAGCCTCTTTTTCGTACACCGGATTGAGCCCTTTGCCCAATATGGGATTTTTCGAAAAATGCCCAAAATTTCATTGAACAAATGGAAAGAGCTGCTCAAGATCGGCGTTCCCATCGGTTTCGCTACTTTTTTTGAAACCTCTATCTTTGCAGCAGTTACATTATTAATGAGCCGGTTCGACACCATTACGATTGCTGCACACCAGGCGGCCCTGAATTTCGCTTCTACGCTGTATATGCTGCCTGTGAGCATATGTATGGCCCTTACGATTCTTGTCGGCTATGAGGCGGGTGCAGGGCGTGTGAGAGATGCAAAGCAATACAGTCTCCTTGGTATCGGAGGTGCCATTGGGCTTTCTCTGTTAACCGCTGTGGTATTACTGGTATTCGGGGAACAAATTGCGGGCGTGTACTCGAATGATCGTGAAGTTATTGCTTTGACACAGCATTTCCTGATTTACGCCATCTTCTTTCAAATCTCTGATGCCATTGCCACCCCAACACAGGGAGCACTTCGGGGCTACAAAGACGTGAATCCTGCATTGATTATAACGTTTGTTGCGTACTGGATCATCGGTCTACCTGTCGGCTACATCACGGCTACGTATACCTCACTCGGTGCATTTGGATACTGGGTTGGACTCATTACTGGCCTCGCCGTTGGAGCAACAGCGCTTCTCTGGAGATTGTTCCTTGTGCAGAAACAAGCATCGGTACGTTTGGCTGAAAACAAATAATGGAAATATAACAAAAAGAGCACAGCCCGTGATAAAACGGGCTGTGCTCCTTTGATTTTAACTTTTGGTGATGACTTGATTATTGGGACAAACGCTGTGCAAGCTGGTAAGTCTCCATATCGAAGTCTTTTTTGGTATTAACAACTTTATCAATGTCGGTCAGGGTCAGCTCACCCTTGATAATACCGCAACCTTTGTCTGTCTCTCCTGCGATCAGACTGCGTACGGCGAAATCTCCCAAACGACTGGCAAGGTTACGGTCAAACGGAGTTGGCGTACCTCCACGCTGAATGTGACCCAAGACAGTTACACGTGGCTCATATGTTGGGCAGCGTTCCATCAGTTCTTTCGCTACATCCTCACCTTTACCCACACCTTCAGCAACGATGATGATACTGTGGCGTTTGCCATGTGCAAAGTTGGCTTTCATGCGATCTGCCACTTCGTCCATGTCAAACGGAACTTCCGGTACAAGAATTGTTTCTGCACCCGAAGCGAGTCCTGCATGTAAAGCGATATCGCCACAGTGACGACCCATGACTTCAACGATGGAAGAACGTTCGTGTGAAGACATGGTATCGCGCAATTTGTTAACTGCATCTACTACTACGCTTACTGCTGTATCGAATCCGATCGTGTAATCGGTGAAAGAAACGTCATTATCAATCGTTCCCGGAAGACCCATCGTGTTGATGCCCAACTTGCTCAGTTTGTTGGCGCCGTTATATGAACCGTCCCCACCAATAACAACCAGGCCGTCAATGCCGCGTGCACGCAGAATGTCTGCACCTTTTTGCTGACCTTCAGCGGTATAGAATTCCTTACAGCGTGCCGATTGCAGAACCGTTCCCCCACGCTGGATGATATCCCCTACACTCCGCAAGTCCATTGGGAAAATATCGTTATTCAAAAGCCCCTGGTATCCACGTTGAACCCCGTACACTTCGAGACCGTGAAACAGTCCGCTGCGAACAACCGCACGAACAGCCGCGTTCATCCCTTGTGAATCACCACCGCTCGTTAAAACTGCGATTTTCTTTACTGCTGTCATGATGTTTCTTCCTCCTCTAGTTTCACTTCAGGCTCCCACCAAATCACGCCTGACTTACATATGCTTACGAATCCAGCGGCTAAAGATAAAGAAAAATACTCTTGTCATCGGACTATTCTTCATCAAACGCTTGGAAACGACGCGAACTTCCTGCTGTTCGCTGACTTTGGGATCAGACAGGTAAATGGCAAGCAGTCCTTCGATAATCATCCGGTGGAACGAACTTCCCGGAATCTTCTGCACATCACTGCGGGCCATCTCCACAATAAAAGCAATTCGGTCCAGCATTGTCTCCACATTCTCATAATAATTGCAGAAGTTGAGATCTCCTCCGATACGATCTTCATCCTGATCGATTAAATAATCGAGCATGATGTGCAGTGCGCATACATGAGGAAAATAGGCAGTGTGGATCGAAGCCGCCTGCTCTTCTGTCAGCTGTTCATCACTCGCAGCCAGAAACAGCATGAATACGCCCAGCGTAGAGCCGGTTGCGGCGGCAAATTCGTTCCAACGGAACTGAGGTGTGCGGTGGCGATGTTCCGACCACCATTCCAGCAATGCTGTTTCTCTCAGTTCCGGCTTGATGTGCTTATATACCTGCAGGTCCGTGTATAGGCCTGCCAGATCCTGAATTTGAGGCTTGGCGGATGCATAACCTGGCAGCTGACGAGTCAGCTCCTGACATGAGGTAACCAGATTCCTTAGGTATCCACCATCATCCTGCTCCTCACGGAGCGCGTAATAATTGACAGGGGTTGCTTCGGGATCTACCGCATCAAGCATAGATTGATGGAGAAGCCGAAAGTCATTCGGGTCCATCGATGTACTGCGATCACACAGATTGTCCAAATAATCACTAATAGTCTGATATGAAACGATCAGTGGAATCAGAATGTGCCTGTTCGGCAAATCAGGTAAAGCATAAACGGTCCCGCCTTCGCAGTGGAACTGCTTGTCCCTGAGACTGGCCAGTGCCTGATTGCGCAATTCCTCATTCGGAATTTTTTCAGCTTGGGCACGCCATCCATCCAATTCCTTCCGCGTTTCCGGAATGGTGTATTTGTACACCCCTCTCATCAATGCCAACGGTCCACGCGGATATTGATGACGATTTCGATTTGATTGGCTCAAAATAAATGTGCCTCCACTTGGTTGAATACGTATTAGAGCGATTTTTAACCAATCCTATTATAATATGATCCCCTTAATTGTACAAATGATCTCCCGCATAATCACAGCAAAAAATCACATTCGTGAACAACTTTTTGCAAAATCACTCATCACCCATTTGCGTCACTCGTAATTCAACTTTACAACATTCACGATTGACATGGACTACTTCCACAATAGCTGTCAAAAAATACAATCCATAATCATGCGCGACTCGGGGATATTAAATTCTGCATTGCAAATTACCCACAAGGAGGAATTCAAGTATGAATAAAGCAACCATTGTTTCTCTATCTGCTTGCCTAATGCTGGCTGTATCTGGTGCATCTGGTGCATCTGCATCCGCTGCAACTGAACCAATGCACAAAATGGAGAAATCCATACACAAAGCAGAGCATAAGGCAGAACACAAGATGCACATGAAATCGCATAAAGGCAAGGAACACAAGTTACATCAGGAATCGGTCAGCAAAGAGCATAAAATCCATGCGAAAAGCGTTACACCAAAAGCCCTTCCCAAAACAGGATATGGCGGTGTAAGCGAGTAAAAAAAGTAACAAGAGAAAAGAAAAAAGCTATTTTCTTTTCTCTTGTTCTTTAATTTATTAATAAGGATGAGAAGCGCATGAAAAACTACACTTCATTAGCCGCTATTGTCATTTATGTAATTATCATGTCCCTGATCTTATCTCCAGCACATGGCTTGAAGGAACAGACCGCTTTCCGAATAACAGCTCTTAACGATCACATTGGTGCTGGTACCGAGATAAAAACAAAGATTCGCCAAACCATGGTCATGAAGAAGCCGGTCCGTTTATGCATTCCATCGGTTCATTTGAGTACTTCAATTATTCCTATTCATCTTTCAGAGGATGGACAACTGAAAGCACCCAAGTCCAGTGAGGTGGCAGGCTTATATGCAGATGGAGTTTTGCCGGGAGAAAACGGAAATGCAATTGTTGCCGGTCATGTGGACAACTACACAGGTCCAGCCATATTCTACCCACTCAAACATCTGAAACCAGGTGCTTTTGTTTTTTTGTTTGACCAGAACAACCAATATATGAAATACGAGGTCCTGGAGGTTCAATCTTATTATACGCAAGAAGCTCCTTTGGACAAAATATTTGGTGACAGCCCTGAAAAACAGTTGAATCTGATCACATGTACTGGAAAGTACGATCGCAGAAAAAAAGAGCACGAAAAGCGTCTCGTCGTGTATACCCGATGGGTTGAATAACATTTAAGAGGAGATAACCATGTATAAATGGATAATCATACTCCTGGTTAGCTGTTTGTTTATGAATATGCAACAAATAAGGCCTGTCGAGGCTTCTTCCATCCCAACAGAACGTGAAATCACTCAACATCTTGAATCCCTTTTTTCAGAAAGATCGAAATACTTAGCCGCACAAAATAATAATATGGACCGCTATTATGATATTAAATCTCCCTTGAGCCGTCACGCTCACACCATGGAAGTCAATCGCAAAACCTATCTTCATGCATGGGCTGATCATCGTAACATGAAAATTACCGATGTACTGTCCAAAATCCATATCTCCAAAATTCGTCTTAGAGATAACACGGCAACCGTTTCTTTGGGGCATTCGCAGCAGATCTCATACGCCTATAATGACCAGTTATCATCAACCCATTCGTTTGGACTCGGAACGTGGCATGCGGTCACACTGAAAAAAATGAATGATCAATGGATCGTTTGGAAGGAATGGTACCTCGATCCTCTGGAAGAAAACCCTAGTATGATTGCAAAGGGAATGCCTTCTCCACCGCCCCATCGTCCTGTACTGAAGGACGGCAAGAATTACAAACGAAAACAAGCGGTGGCCTACGCAAACAAATATGCAGGGATCGCTTGGAGAGTGAACGATAATGTCAGATATAATGCCAAATATAAAAATTACAATAATCTCGGGGGCGACTGTACCAATTTTGCTTCCCAGGCTCTTGGAGACCAGGCGGAAGGCGGCGGGTTACCGATGAAAGGCGCGTGGAGATACCATTTTCCCAAGGGTGGCACCAGAACATGGGTACAAACGGATGCATTCAAAAATTTCATTCTGTATTCCGGGTATGGGAAACGAATCGCGACAGAATCTTTTTCGAAGCTGGTGGAAAAAACAGAGACTCACCCCCACGGGTCAATAGGCGAACTCGCGGCTGGCGATCTGATCGCCCATGTCATGCATAACGATGTAGACCATTTCTCCATAGTTACCGGATTCGATCAACGCGGCTATCCTCTCGTCAATTCCCACACTGCCGACCGATTTCAGGCGCCGTTTGACTTGGGCTGGGACAATAAAACAAAGTATATCCTCATTCATATTCGGGACTGATCGCAGCACAACACACATACTTGCCCTCCTTTGCTCATATAAATGTTGGACAAGATGTGTTTGTGTTGGATGGAGTGAACTGGATGAACATCCCTCCCGGTCTCAAGCAGACGGGTATTCGTATCGGTGCTGTCTCTCTGGTCAAAGTGATAGGTCTGACCGGACGTATCATCCTTACCCGCATGGCGGGGCCTGAAGGTATAGGATTATTTCAGATCGCCTATTCCTATTTTGGCTTCATACTTATGCTAATAACAGGAGGGATTCCTACCTCCCTGGGTATGTACACCGCCAGACAGCCAGCAAATGGCTGGTTCTGGTTCAAGCGATTGTCAATCATGCTCTCGCTTATTGGTGCAATCCTCAGTTTACTTACCCTCGCCTATTCCTCAACCATTTCCACATGGTTAGGTAATCCAGTTCTGGAGCCGTTTTTGCGCTCATTGTCCCTTGCTATACTCGTCGTACCTCTTCTAAGCCTGCTGCGGGGGTATATGCAAGGTCTTGAATATTACGGCGCCATTGCTGTCTCCGAGGTAATGGAGCAAGCGGTTCGGATCGGTCTGATGCTAGGTATCACATGGCTGTGGCTTTCTGAAGGTGTAATGTATGCAGTGGGGAGAAGTTTGATTGGAACAGCAATGGGCGGGATTGTCGCTTTTGTTATGCTGCTTCTTTTCTTGCGCCATACCGGTCAAAAGAATGAAATAGATTGTGTTCCCATAGAGAGATCGGACGGCTCTTGGTTTATTAAGAGCTCCATAGTCATTTCCCTCACACGGCTACTGATTCCGTTCTCCGATATGCTTGATGCGGTCATTATCCCTTCTCGATTGCAAACCGCTGGCTATACCTCCACACAAGCCACTGCAATGTACGGTCTTCTTATGGGTATGGCCATGCTGGTAGTGTATATGCCTACCATCGTAACCGCGGCCATATCACATACCCTGACCATGAAGCTGGCTCTCTCCTGGAAGGAGCTTCGTTATAATTATTTTGCCAAGAAAAGCCGACTAACCATGGAAATAGTGTGGATTTGGGGACTGACCTCCAGCTCCTTTTTATGGATTTTCAACCGCGACCTAGCACAGCTCATGTTCCATTCTACACAAGTCGCAGAGCTGATTCGCTGGTTAAGCATCATCCCTCTGCTTGTCGGACTTCGGGAAATTTCCACTAGTATATTATGGGCACAGGATAACAAAAGAGTCAGTCTGATCGGAACGGCAATCGGCATTACTGCGGCTTCCCTCTCCCACTACTTCCTGATTCCTCTCGACGAATTTCACCTTAAAGGTGCAGTGGCGGGTGTCATACTAATGGAACTTATTATCATGTCTGGAAATTTGATTGGATTAAAAGATACGCTAAAAGACATCCGGATTGGTACTTTGGCTATTCATGTCTTAGTTGTGTTGATAATTTCAGCGTTAGCAACAAGACCCGCCTTTCCTGTAAACTGGGGAGACTACGCGATTCTTCCAAACATTTTGCTGTTTTTTGTGTTAAATGGCAGCTATATGATGATCCACTATCGTCTGAAAAGCTAATCCCATCTATTTACATCAACTCCCTACAAGAATATAATGTCTATAATCTTTCAAAAGTATCGGAACCTTTTTGACCCGCTGGCATTCAATTGCTGGCGGGCATCTCTTTTATGTAAGCATCATCTTATACTTACCTTAATTCATCCATCAAAGGAGTCGTTGACATGACGTCTAGTGAACCGCTCTCGTGGAGACGGTTATTTGCTTTTTTTGTGCCGCTCGGCATTTCCGCTTCTCTTGTTACCATTTCTCATGTAATCATTAACAGTACACTCGCACGTTCCGCTCATCCCGAGACGGTCATTGCCAGCTACGCGATCGCTGGTAGCCTGCTAACCCTCACCGAGCGCCCTTCAACCCTACTGCGTCAAACCTGTTCGGCGCTGGTTCGGGACCGCCTTTCCTTTCAGGCCCTCACGTTTGTGACCAAAATCTTTCTCGCTTGTGTACTTCTGATCGGATTTCTCATCGTATATTCTCCCATTGGTACAGGTGTATTCAAATATCTGTTTGGCGTAAGCCCGGATCTGTTATCCAAAGTAATCGACGTCTACGAGATTCTCATGTATGTCAGCATCTTTTCGGTCATCCGCAATATCTATCAGGGCATCATTATTACGAATAACCGTACGAAATGGCTGACAATCGGCATGTTATTTCGCCTTGCTGGCATGTATGGCCTATCCTTGTATTTCATATATACTGACAGCATTGACAGCGGACGTGTAGGCGCTATCATTTTTGCCGCAGGTATGATGATTGAGGCTTTGGTCAGTTTTCTTGAAGGTAACAGCATCAAACGCAAGATGCCAGCCAAGCTGGAAGATCATCCTGTTGAAAACAAGGCAGACGTCTTTCGCTTTTACAAACCGCTGTTATTATCCAGTTTTGTGGCCCTGTTTATCGGACCCGTCATTAATATCGTACTTGGCAAAACGACCGGGATTGCTCTGGCCATCTCTTCCTTTGCCGTTGCAAGTAGTCTGATGCAGCTGATGCTAAGCTTTTTTACATACATCCACCAAATCGTGCTGAATTTCTATCTTGTTGATGCCAAACTGGTGAAGAAGTTCGCACTGGTCACCGGATTTGTTCCTTTTGCCATGACCGTATCGATTGCCTACACCCCACTTGGACCGTGGGTATTGGAAAATGTAATGAGCGTTCAGGGCAATCTGCTACAGCAAAGTTTGTGGACACTGCGTGCGTTTGTACTCTTTCCGCTGATTTCACCTTTTCTCGACTTCAGCAATGGTTTGATTCTTCTTCGCGGACAGACCAAAACGATGTTTCGCTCCCAGACGGCCAATGCCATATGTACGGTGATTGTTCTGCTCATACTGGTCAGCATATTCCCTGCGTGGAACGGCATGATCGGTGCAGTGGCTCAATCCCTCGGCCTGCTTGCCGAGCTTGTCATTGTCTGGCTTGTCATCCGGCGTACGCAGAAGGAACCTAGCATGTCTGTACACTCATCGGGGAAATCATCTTCCCTCAAGGGATAATAAATTTGAACTGTAATCAAGAATGGAGCCTTTCATCATGAAATCAAGTCATACCGCCCGGCCAGATCAAAACTGGCTGCGGGCACTCATGTTCACCATCTTCGGTTCCACCGTTCTGGTGGTATCGTATTTCCAGCTTTATTTCAGTCATCTGGGATTCAGTCGGGCTGAAATCGGTTACCTCTACGGAATTGGTCCTCTCGTCTCCGTATTCTCCAATATGTTCTGGAGTATGGCGAGTGACCGATACAAAACCGTGCGCAAAGTGATGATCATCCTGCTTGCCGGGCAACTGATCACTGGTGTCATGCTTGCCAATGCCACAACCTTTGGTCAGGTGTTTGTACTGGTGACCCTGTTTTACTTTTTCTACTACCCGGTTTATCCACTTTCGGATACGATGGCGATTACAACCGCAAGCAAGTATGGACGAAATTTCACTTCCATTCGTGTATTTGGCTCGATTGGATATGCGTTCTTTGCGTTAAGCATTGGATATTTTCTCGGATCTTTCGGACCGGGATGGACGATGTGGGTATGTATCGCACTGGCGGCGACTACTCTCCTGATCGGTTTTCGATTAAAAGATCAGCCTTCGGGCAACAGCACTAAAATGGATCTTTCGGGACTATGGTCCATCTTGAAAAGAAGGGATGTTCTCACCTTTTTCGGCTGCGTTTTCCTGCTCGCTCTGGGTCACCGGATGAATGAAGCTTTTCTCACCATTACGCTGAAAGACCTAGGTGCCAGTGAAGGACTGATCGGGTGGTCCCTGTTAATCTCTTCGGTCAGTGAGATTCCAGTGTTTTTGCTGCTAAGCAGATACGGCAATCGCTACAAAGAACTTCCTTTGCTGACGATCGCTGCGCTGATGTATACGATTCGCTTATTTCTGATGTCCATCTCGGATACACCCGCAGCGGTCGTTGCCATTCAGACGATGCACAGCGTGACCTTTGGCATCTTCTACGTGACTGCAGTCCGTTATATTACCCGCCTTGTCCCGGATGGTTATCGTGCCACTGGTATGGCCCTGTTCACTATTGTGTGGTCCAGCGCTTCCGGTCTGCTCAGCGGAACGCTGGGAGGATTGCTGCTGGAGCACACCAACAGAAACACCTTCTATCTCACTGCGATGGCGTTTTCCCTGGCCGCACTTGTTGGATTTTGCATGAAACTTTGGTCAAGCATGACTAGCCGCGCATAAGCATCCAAAAAGTGATTTCCCTTATGGAACTCAACATATCAAAACGTATCAAAAAAAGCACAGTCTCCCATGGGGGGGACTGTGCTTGGGTTCGTATATTCAGCTAGAAGCCAATCATTTATAAGAAATCCGTATGACCGGAAATATTCTTACAATTTGTTTACGTTAGCTGCTTGAGGACCACGGTTTCCATCAGTGATTTCGAATTCTACCGCTTGACCTTCTTCCAATGTTTTAAAGCCGTCGCCTTGGATTGCGGAGAAATGTACGAATACGTCCTCGCCGCCTTCAACTGAAATAAAGCCATAGCCTTTTTCTGCGTTAAACCATTTAACTGTACCTTTCAAATGAACAACCTCCTAAAAATATCGCCATCTATGGCGAATACCCTCATTATACTGTATGACCTTCTACATTGCAATTTATCTTTTCCATAAAAGTCGAAAAAATTTGCTTTGAATCCAAGGGTACGGTATCATTTTACCAAAACCGTTAGTTTGGAGACTACCTATGATAAAAAAACATGAAATATACAAAACAGACAAGTGGAATATGATGACCGTAGAAGTTCAAGGCAAATATCTGGTGCTTCGTGAAATCTCGGAAGAATGGGGCGAAGAATGCCATACCTTCCTCAGTCGTCCTGCGTTGATGCATTGGGCTGAACGCCGCTTCCCGAAAGAAGATTTCGAGAACCGAGAGGACGAATGGCGTCAACTGATGGCTGCCTTCAAAGGAGTCTAGCCTATGCAGCTTGACTCAAGCAATGTCGTCATCTTTATTATTCTTGCTTTTTCCTTAGGAATCGTGCTGATTCTGGGACGCAACTCCATCCCGGATCGTCTAAGACGGGGCATGGCTCTGATTGCCACCCTGCTGATTTGTTTCGCATTTTTCCTGATCGTTTACTTTTTGGTCAATATGGGAGCCTAGCTTCTTCAAATATTTCAATGCCCCTCAGGTCATACTATACGGGATTATTCGTATAGTGAGGAGGAAGGCCGTTGAAATACCGCAAATCGCTGTTCATTCTGCTGGTACTTAGTCTGATTCCTTCGTCTCTCTCCGCACAAGCGAGTGGGACGAAGGCAGCTTCGTCTATATATTCATCACTTCATCAAAGGAGGATTCCCATGAGTCAACTATTGAAACGTTCCGAGGTACCTACTGAACAAACCTGGAAACTGGAAGATCTATTCGCCGATCAGAAAGCTTGGGATCAGGAATATGAAGAAGTATCGTCTTTGACTAAGAAAGCCTCCGAATTCCAAGGCAAACTGAACAAACCTGAGACACTCAAAAGCTGTTTTGAACTCGAAGATGAGATCAGTCTCAAAACCGAACGCCTCTTTGTGTATGCACGGATGCATCAAGATGAAGACACAGCTAATCCTACATATCAAAACCTGTCCCAAAAAGCACAAAAGTTAAGCGTGCAGGTTGGTGAAGCACTATCTTATGTTACACCCGAAATCTTGTCCCTTCCGGATGATCAGTTGGATGCCCTCATCTCCAACGAGAAACTCTCTGCCTATAAGTTCACATTGGAAGAGATGAAACGCGAAAAGGCTCATGTACTGAGCCAAGCCGAGGAAGCATTGCTCGCACAGGTGGGCAACCTGTCCCAGGCACCACAGACCATCTTTAGCATGTTGAACAACGCCGATCTCAAGTTCCCGAAAATTAAGGATGAGCATGGAAACGAAGTGGAACTGACTCATGGCAGCTATATTCAGTTCTTGGAAAATCCGAATCGGGAAGTTCGCGAACGTGCCTTCAAAGCGGTGTATGAAACCTATGGCAAGCAAAAGAACACCATTGCTGCAGCTCTGAACGCTAACGTAACTAAAAACATGTTTTATGCCGATGTTCGGAAATACCCTTCCGTCATGGAGATGTCCCTTTATGGCGACAACATTCCGAAGGATGTCTATACCAATCTTGTGGATACGATTCATGAGAGCCTTCCGCTCTTACACCGTTATATGGACCTGCGCAAAAAATTGCTCGGCGTAGATAAGTTGCATATGTATGACCTTTTCGCTCCACTGGTGGATGAATACAAAATGGACATTACCTACGAGGAAGCAAAACAAACGGTTAAAGATGGCTTGAAGCCGCTTGGCAAGGATTATGCAGACGCATTGCAGGCCGGTTACGATGATCGCTGGATTGATGTATACGAAAATGAGAATAAACGTTCAGGCGCATACAGCTGGGGAGCATACGGCACACACCCTTACGTCTTGTTGAATCACAAAGATAACCTGAATAGCATGTTTACACTGGCACATGAAATGGGCCACGCACTGCATTCCCACTATTCAGACACTACACTTCCGTATCGTGATGCACAGTACAGCATTTTCCTGGCTGAGGTTGCATCTACAACGAATGAAGCCTTGTTGATGGATTATCTGCTCAATAAATCGACAGATCCGAAGGAAAAGCTATACTTGCTGACGTATTATGCAGATCAGTTCCGTACCACGGTCTTCCGTCAAACGATGTTTGCAGAATTCGAAAAAATCATTCACGAGCGTGCTGAACAGGGTGAAGCTCTCACACCTCAGCTACTTTCCGAGATTTATTATGACCTTAATGTCAAATACCATGGAGACAGTATGGTTGTGGACAAAGATATTGAAATGGAATGGGCGCGTATTCCCCACTTCTATAACAGCTTCTACGTGTACAAATATGCGACCGGCTTCTCAGCAGCGACCAGTTTTTCCAAGCAAATTCTGGAAGAAGGGCAACCTGCCGTGGACCGGTATCTTGGATTCCTTAAGAGCGGTGGCAGTGACTATTCCATCAACATCCTGAAAAAAGCAGGAGTGGATATGTCTACGCCAGAGCCGATTCGCGAAGCTATGAGTGTGTTCAAGGAACTGATTGAGCAAATGGAACAACTAACGAAATAAGGTTGCTTTCTCGTCCATGTGACCTGTATCCCTTGCCCATTCGGGCAAGGGATTTTATAATCAAGCAAGATGCAAGCTTCATGAATTAGGGTAATTGCTTACATAGTCCTGAATTGTTCAACAAGGAGGCACCACCATGAAAATGCAATGGGCACTCATCGCAGGTCTCGTTTTTGCATTACTTACCGGAATTTTTGCGGTCATTAATGTGGATTCCGTACAAGTCAACCTGCTATTTAACACGGTTCAAATCCCGCTGATTCTGCTCATTCTTGGCTGCACCCTAATCGGTGGAATCATTGTAGGGTCTTATGGCATCTTCCGCCAATATCGACTGCAACGCGAGAACAAACAATTGAAGCTGCGTGTATCCGAGTTGGAAAGCTCCGCAGCAAGCAGCTCTACCTCTTCTCTGGATTCGTTTAAATCGATGGATACATTCGGA
The DNA here is from genome assembly GCF_032399705.1 of Paenibacillus sp. BIC5C1. Classification (NCBI taxonomy): domain Bacteria; kingdom Bacillati; phylum Bacillota; class Bacilli; order Caryophanales; family Paenibacillaceae; genus Paenibacillus; species Paenibacillus sp. BIC5C1. The sequence goes on along the minus strand of NZ_CP135922.1, from coordinate 2,184,947 downwards.
ACGATCGATTCGGACAACGCTTCTGCTGAGTCCGATTCCATTCAGAGTCAACGAAAAGGAAATCCTTCGGGTACGCTGTAACACATCAGAGGCAGCCTGCTGGCTATCAAGAATGGGATTGTACATTCTGCCAGACAGGCTGTATTCTGTTTTAAGAACAACTTTCTGTACATTCATTAACGAGGAGGAAATTCCCATATGAGTTTTACCATTGACGAATCCTATGTCCTGTCTTTTCTGAAAAAGTTACTTGATACTCCCAGCCCTAGTGGCTATACCAAAGATATTATTGAGATGATCCGCAAGGAAGCTGAATCACTTCATGTTGCTTTTGAATTGAACAACAAAGGCGGAGCTGTACTCACATTGCCTGGACAGGATTCTTCCAGAACGATCGGACTGAGCGCACATGTGGATACATTGGGAGCCATGGTGCGTTCCATCACTTCCTACGGCACACTGAAGCTCACCTCTGTCGGTGGATTTACGATGAACAGTATTGAGAATGAGTATTGCTCCATCCATACACGTGATGGAAAGACCTATACAGGAACCATCCTATCCCTGCACCCTTCTGTGCACGTCTATCCGGATGCACGTACGTTTGAGCGAAGCGAGAGCCATATGGAAGTGCGTATCGATGAAGTGGTCTCTTCCAAGGAAGATGTTTTGGCATTGGGTATCTCTGTAGGGGACTTTATTTCCTTCGATGCCCGTGCGGTCATTACACCCAGCGGATATATCAAATCGCGTCACCTTGATGATAAAGCCAGCGTAGCTGCCTTGTTCGGTATCCTGGAATCTGCACATCGCGAAAACTGGAAACCACTACATAACGTTTCGCTGCTCATCTCAAACTACGAAGAAGTTGGACACGGCGCATCTTACATCCCTGCGGAAATTAGCGAATTAATTGCTGTAGACATGGGCGCAATGGGTGACGACCTGAGCTGCAAGGAGACGGATGTATCCATCTGTGCCAAGGATTCGTCCGGACCCTATGACTACGATATGACCACTCGACTTATCGAACTGGCCAAACAAGCAAGCCTTGATTATGTCGTTGATATCTATCCACAATACGGCTCCGATGGCAGCGCAGCTTTACGTGGAGGAAATAACATTCGGGCTGCATTGATTGGTCCGGGTGTTCATGCTTCCCACTCCATGGAACGCACGCATAAAGACGCTGTCCTGAATACAGCGAGACTGCTCGCCGCATATATTACAACCAAGTAATTGTGACATGGTCATGGACAAGTCGTATGGTATTACAGCATTTGAACACATGATCAGAGTTGTGATTTCGATCTTGTCGGGGTATGCAATTCGACTTTGAACACCTATGATTTACCTGTATCATGTAAAAAAGGGCACTCCTGCTACGCCGCCGTTTAGGGGCACGCTGGAAGTGTCCTTTTTCTTTGAGATGATTTAGTCCGCTCGTTCAATATGTTCGAGATACCTACGTTCCAGATGCTCCAGCTTCACCTTATGATCCCGGATCTCATCCTTCAGCACACGCATCGTGCTTCGAACTGCACTCAGTCCATCCTTCACCTGAGTTTCAGCTTTGCGAATTTTGTCTTGTACCATCCAATCCACAAAGAGATTATCGAAGAAATAGTCTGCGAATGAAAGCAGGCCTCCAAGGTGTAATTCCGTGTTTACAGCCATCTTCACATCCTCCAGCTCCTTTTGAAATCGGCGAAGGCGTCTTCCGGCATCCATAATGGCAACCTGAGCATCATCCATTCTGCTGCGCTTAATATGAGTCGAGATCATCCCCCCACCCATCATGTCGTATACTCCCCAATTTCCAGCAGAGGACAAAGCCTTTTCAGCACGTTCCAGTGCATCAAGCAGATACTGCCCCTCTCGTTCTGCTTCATTGAGCTCTTGAAGCTCTCCTGAGAGATGTTCCCGGTCCTCAGCCATTTGCTGCAATTCTGCATCTTTATCGAGCAAATCGTTTTCCTTTTTGCACCATAACACCTTGTAATCACTCTGCCAGAATTGATATTGCCGCTGTCCTTCCAGTTGCTGCTCAACTTGCGAGCGCTGCTTCTGGATATCCGTTAACATCTGGCATGCTGTATCGTACGCTGCCTTACTTTCCATCAACTCCATTTCTTCTCTTTCCAGTCGATCCTCTTTTTTGCCGATTAAATGATAAAAGAATGCGGATAACGTCATGCTGTTGAGGCGATCGACATCGTTTTGTTCCTTCAGTAGATGCTCCAGACGCTGCTGTACTTTCCTCTTCCATTCCGCTTCCTCCTGATTCAGCTTCTCCAACCGATCATTCCATTTCTCATATATTCTTCCTTTTTCCTTGATCACTGCCAATTGTTCATTCAGTTCTCTGTACATGGATGTGGAGTTCTCCCCCTTCTATGGAATTCTTTATTTAATAAACGGATTGAATATGGTTAACGTTTCATATAAATTCATTTTCATCAATGCAAAAAAAATCGCCCTCCCCCAAAAGGCGACTACAAGCCGCTTTTGAGGAGAAGACGATTCATTGAAATAAACTTTAAGACTTGCTGTTTTCAATCTGTTCCGCAAGCTCATTCAGAACGGTCCACCGTTCCATTAGTTCCTCCAGATGACGCTCTGCCTCCGCCTGCTCTGCCATTAACTCCTGTAGACGGGCTGAGTCGCTGAACGATTCTTCCATCTCTTTATTAATGCGAGCGAGATTAGCTTCAGCTTTTTCGATATTCTCATCGATCTGGTCATATTCACGCTGTTCCTTGAAGCTGAACTTCAACTTAGGTTTAGCCGCCGAGGCAGCAGGTTTACTTTCCTCCGTTGCCGGTTTCACTTTAGCTGCTGTTCCCGTCGCACTTTCCTGAGAAGATCCGGGTGCATTTTTCAGCATCCATTCTGCATATTCACTGTAGTCCCCAACATGCACACGCACAGCACCGCCACCTTCAAAAGACAGTACTTTATCCACCGTCCGATCCAGGAAGTACCGATCATGGGATACGACAAATACAACACCCGGGAAATCATCCAGGTAATCTTCGAGTACAGCGAGTGTCTGAATATCCAAGTCGTTCGTAGGTTCATCCAACAGCAGGACATTCGGTGCAGCCATCAGCACACGCAGCAGATATAGACGACGCTTCTCTCCGCCAGACAGACGGGAGATTGGTGTCCACTGTGACGCAGGGGTGAAGAGGAAACGCTCCAGCATCTGAGCAGCGGTAATGAGAGATCCATCAGCCGTTTTTATATTCTCGGCCACTTCCTTGATGTACTCAATTACCCGCAGAGATTTATTCATCTCCTGATGCTCCTGAGTGAAGTAGCCCAAATTAACCGTTGGTCCCACAACAACTTCCCCTGCATCGGGTTCCAGCTTACCAGAAATCATTTGCAACAAGGTAGATTTACCGCTACCATTCGGGCCCACAATACCCACCCGATCACCAGGTACCGCAATGTAACTGAGATCGTCAATCAATTTACGGCCATCTGCCGATTTGGACAGATGCTCAATCTCCAGTATTTTTTTACCCAAACGAGTAGAACCCACGGATACCTCTAGTGAGCCTGAACGATTAGGCCCCTGTTGATCCTTTAACTGTTCAAAGCGATCAATTCTCGCTTTTTGTTTCGTGGTCCGTGCTTTTGCACCGCGACGAATCCAGGCGAGTTCCGTACGCAGCAGATTTTGCCGCTTTTGTTCGGATGCGGATTCACGCTCTTCACGCTCAGCCTTCAGTTCCAGGAAGCGGGTATAGTTGGCCTCATACCGGAATAAACGTCCATGATCGAGCTCCAACATCACATTTGCTACACGATCCAAGAAATAACGATCATGCGTAATCATGAGCAAGGCGCCGCGCCGTTTTTGCAAATACTGTTCCAGCCAAACTACGGAATCATTATCAATATGGTTCGTAGGCTCATCCAGAATGAGCAATTCGCAGGGATGAATCAGCGCGGAAGCAAGCGCCACCCGTTTGCGCTGTCCACCAGACAATGTGCCCATCAACGCATCGAATTGACGAATGCCCAGTTTGGACAGAATGCTCTTCGCTTCACTTTCCATCTGCCAAACTTGAAGCTGCTCCATTTGCTGGTTCAAGCGCAACAAACGCTCTTGCAGCGCCGGATCGGAAGGATTAAGTTCCAGCAGCTCCATTGTTTCTGTATACTCACGTACTGTTTTCATCTCCGGGCTGTCACCCTCAAATACTTGTTGCAAGACCGTATTATCCGGGTTAAACTGCGGATTCTGTGCCAGGAACTGAATACGCACGTCATTCCCAATCGAGATCTGTCCTTCATCCGCTGGCTCCATACCTGCAATGACACGCAAAAACGTAGACTTTCCGGTTCCATTGACACCAACGACACCAATTTTGTCCTGATCGCCCATGCCGAACGAGGCGTCTTTAAACAATATTTTCTCACCATAGCTTTTCGCAACTTGCTCTACCGTCATTATGTTCATTGCTCGTAACCTACTTCTCTGTAAAATGTATTCAATATGAGGCTGCGCATAAGATGCAATTACGCCCACTCACGCTATATTTGCAAAAAGGAACGACATCCGTCCAGAAACAAAGCTGCTGCAAAAGCAATTCGTTTGTTCAGGTGCTCCTCGTTAAAATCCGGATTCAGCATGATATCCATCTTTAGCCGATCGAGAATACCAATATAAGCTTCTGCGAGCAGCACAGGCTCAGGCACGCCAGCATGCTCTAACACCTCACGCACCATGCTCATATATTCATTCATAAACGCCTTCATGAATCTCATCAGATCCGGATCATTATTGGGTGCCATAAAAAACAGCTTGGTATGATTGCGGCGCTCATAATAATACGTAAGGTGAGTCTTGGCGATCGCGCCCAGTTTATCCCCCGTACTCTGATGTGATTTCAATGCATAATCCAGGCGGCTGATAAAACTGTCGCAGTCCCGCTTGGATACGGCAACAAATAACTGTTCCTTATTTTTAAAATATAAATATATGGTGCCTTTCGCGATACCCGCTTCGTCCGCAATATCGGACATTTTCGTCTCATAGAATCCTTTTGAACCGAAAATACCATAGGCTGCATCCAAAATTGCCTCCGATTTGTCTCCTTGCACAGTGCTCAAACGCACTCCCTCCCTACGACGCCAAAATGATACCCAAACCGATCGCCAAACATCCGCCGATCACCGAACTGAGCACGTTTACCAGATCATTACTCATCCAAGACCAGCCACGAGCCCGAACGGTTTTGTGTCCACAATGTTCACTGACCTCGACCTCCCGGCCGCATACTGTACAACGATACATATACTGAACCGTTGCCCCCAGATAAGAATCCGCAAAAGCTCCTGCCAATCCGCCTACAAGGCCGACACACATCCATCTGAACAGACTCAAACCTCCGATCCCGGCAACCCAGGAAAAGAAAAACGCACCCACGCCGATTAAAGCTCCACCTATGGCAGCAGCCAGCGTCCCAAGTAATGAAACACCTCCAGATGTACCTGGAGTCAGCACCTTCCACGTCACGACAGAGCGCGGTGGCTTACGGCTGAGACTTCCCCATTCGGTTGCCCATGTATCTGAAGTAACGGTAGCCATGACACCGATAAAAGCATACATCCAGGCCGGGTGTGGCAGAATCCAGTTTCCCAGAACAAGAAACATCCCAATTCCACCGTTAGCCATGACCTGTCCCGCATCACGATTGCCCGTCTTGGCATACGATTTCTCAAGCTCCTGCTTGCGATCCTTGCGAAACTTGGAGAACAGCGTTGAGGTAATGAAAAACAACAGCAGTGTTCCAAACCAGAACAGGTTGCCCGCTCCGTAATATATCGTACCCATGGTCACAGCCGCCAGGCAGCCGGATAGGGTTAGCGACTTCTTCGCGTAGGCAGCACCCGCCACAATAAAAGCGCATACGGCGCCAATAATCCAGTCCATAAGTTCTCCTGCATGTGGCAGCATCTATGGCCCACATGACGTTTTATATTTTTGAAATTCAATTATACCACGGTTTGAACCCAATGCCGAAACTCCCTAGCCCCGCATACAAAAAACCTGATTCAGCAACTTTGAAAGCTGCCAAATCAGGTCCATGATATTGCGATAAAATTGCGAGAAAACTGAGATGAATGATCCTGCTTCCGTTTAACTAAGGCTTCGAGGATTACAGTACCTCAAGTGCCCGTTCAGACCCGCTTCGTTCCACCAATTACACCATAACGGTAGAGCACGCTGCGACCAAACCAATTGAATAACCGATCGGTGAGAAAGCCCATAAAGCCCAGAGAAATCAGGCCGACAAAGATCCAATCTGTGCGAAAGAATAATCGGGAATTCCAGATCAGATAACCCACGCCTTCATTCGCAGCAATCATCTCTGCACCGATAATAGCCATATAGGAAGTGCCCATTGCCAGTCGCACCCCTGTGAAGATATACGGAGTCGTCGCCGGAACAACGACATGCAGCAAAATCTGCCATTCGTTTGCTCCCATACTGCGGGCTGACCGGATCTTGTCTTCTTCAATGGAGAGTACACCTGTCAGCGTGTTTAACACAACGATGAAAAACGTTGCATACATGATGAGCGCAATCTTCGATTGCTCCCCAATCCCGAACCAGACCAGGAACAGGGTAATGAATGCGATCGGCGGAATAAAGCGGATAAAATTAAGGAAAGGTTCGGCAAACAGCCGGATCATATGAACCTTGCCGATGATAAGCCCTACCGGGATCGCTATCACACTGCCAAGCACCCAACCCGCAAGCACACGTGTAAAACTAATTCCGATATACTGCATTAGTGTACCGTCAGCAAGCAGTTCACGGGCACCGAGAATGGTATCCCACGGACCGGGAATCACTTCAGGACCATAAAGCATGGCCCCTAGCTGCCAAATCAGAATTACCGTTACCCACAATAGAGGGATAGACACCCACTTTTTCTCCAACCATCTCATCTTGCTATCACCTCAATTATTCTTCAAAATGGCTTTGAATCTGGTCATATAGGGTGTTGAACTCCGATGAAGCAATATTCCTAGGATAAGACAGAGCATTATCGTAAATATCCGTTATCTTGGAAGAAGGCCCCACTGACATAATTCCAATCCGTTGACCCAGCAACAGCGCCTCCTGAATATCATGAGTGACAAAAATAACAGTCTTATGAGTTTCCTGCCAAATATTTACTAGCTCTTTCTGCATCGTACGCCGAGTCATTGCATCCAAGGCTCCAAATGGTTCATCCATCAACAGGATGGCCGAATCGTTGGCTAACACCCGGGCCAATTGCACCCGCTGCTTCATGCCACCTGACAATTCCTTTGGAAATTTGGCTTCATGACTCCCCAGTCCAACCAGCTCAATGTATCGGTCTGATATTGTACGCCGCTGAGACTTTGGCACCTTGGCCATCCGAAGTCCAAACTCCACATTCTCCCTGACGGTAAGCCACGGGAAGAGTGAAGAATCCGCCTGCTGGAATACCATGGCTCGATCCTTGCCCGGTCGATCGATCTCCTTATTATCCACCTTGAGCTGCCCCCCCGACTTGGAGATAAAGCCTGCAATCATATTTAGAAGTGTGGACTTGCCACATCCGCTGGGACCAAGCAGGACAAAAAATTCCCCTCCCTTGATGACCAGATCAACATCCTTGATAATATAGTGAACATCCCCATGGGTGGGGGCATTGTATGTTTTGCGAAGCTGCTCGATACGAATTGTATGCTGATCTGCAGGTAAAGACATGAGAACACCTCCAATGCAATTTGCGAGTTATTTACTATAAGTCACTTTATCTGGCAGTGTCTGCTTCAGGGGTTCCAGGTTCAGTTTGCTATCGAGATCAAAATCATGTTCGATGATCCCGTTATCCACCATATACTGCTTCTGCCCTGCCAGACTATCATATGCTGCCTGGGTAAATCCAACTTCCCAAGGATTGATTGGAAGGTCCTTCAAGGTGGCCTCCTTAGGCTGCTTGGTTTCCTTATACATCAGGTCCGCAACCTCTTCAGGATGTGCCTGGGCATACACGGAGGCTTCATTCAGCGCCGCGAGAAAACCACTCACCGTTTCCGGGTTTGCCTGGATGAACTCATTGCTTGCCACGAGCCCCATTCCAAGGCGTACAGGTGTTTGGGACATATCCGTAAGTTGATGTACCCCTTCAAGCGCATCGAACTTATCCGTTAAGGCGGAACCGATGACCCAGGTTGCATCTAGATCACCCTGCTTTAGTGCAATGTAGGATTCGTCAAATGCTCCCTGACCCACCTGGGTTACATCATTTAGATCCAATCCCTGGTCCTTCAAATATTCATCCCACAGGTAAGGAATAAATGTACCGCGGATGAAACTTACTTTTTTACCCTTCAGATCTGCACCACTCTGTATATCGTTCTTGGCATACAATTTCCATGCAGCAGCCGCTTCATTCGTAGCCTGACCTGCGGAAGCAATAACAGAGTAATCCCCTTTTGCCAAAGCGTTCAATACAGGAAAGTCAGCCCCGTACGCAATATCCACCTGCTTGATAAACAGTGCATTTACACCTTCCGCTGGTGAACCAAACGTAATGCTCTCTGCATCAATGCCTCGGCTTGCAAAGAAACCTTTGGCAATGGCTACCCTGAACGTTGGGTTTGTACTTGTATCTGCGATCCGGATTTTCACTTTTTTGGCCTCTGTGCCGGATGCGCCTTTTGCTTCGGATACCGTTTCGTTTGCTGAACATCCCGATAATATCAATAACAGTGATAAGAGCATCAATAATGCACCAGTTAAGGTGGACGGTTTTCTCACAGTATGCACCCCATTCGTTCTAATCATTGTTCGTCGCTCTTCGCCACCTCACTTGCCTTCATCTGACGTTGCCACACAGGCTGCACCTTCAACAAACGGCAGTGTTACCTCAACACTTACAACGGATGAAGAGCCTTTGGGCGCTGCGCCCGGCACTCTGTAGGCAGACACATCAATCGCTTCAATAGCAACCTCCTGCGGCTTCTCCAACTGTGGTACCCAGTGATAAGGCACACGATACGAACGATAGACCATATTGGTGTTCCGTCCATCCTTATAAGGGGATATATATTCCCAAACCAGCTCATACTCGGATGTAACCTCGAACAGTCTTCCATTGGAGCCCTCAGTAATTAGCGTGTTTCCATTAGGTAATCGCTGAGCGGAGCTAATATACGGGCTATAAAATTTATAGGAATCTGTCGGAACGGAAAATCCAGCTTCTGCGGATGTATATTGCCAAACAATCTCCAGGGTCACCGGATTGATCTCCAGCACACGTGAATGATCGCGAACGGCATGTTTCAAGCCATATGGAGAAGCTGGGTTAGGCAGACCATAACCGGCCCAGCCGCCATTGTCGAATACCAGCAGATTCCCTTCTCCGGGCAAACCTTGGGGAATGATATGTGCATGATGCTGTCCAATAATGGTGCCGATATGCTTCACTTCAGGCAAAGAGTAATCGGGACCTAATCTCCATACGATCTTTCCACTCTGTCTGTCGGTAATTGCGATAATATTTGCTTCTCTGGCATCCCAGATAATATTGTCGGGATGGAACCGCTCGTCTCCATTTTCATAGAAATGGTTTGGACCCACATAAGAAGCTGAATTAATATGTAGCCAATCGCCCACCCCACCACCGAGATGTCCAAATGAGCGTGTGTTCGGGTCACGGAACAGAACATTACGGGCGGCCTCATCGAATCCAAGTTCCTCAAAGTGCTCGTTCGGCAGCCATTCCCATAATACATTTCCCTCCCAATCGACTTCTATAATCGCATCATCAAGCAAAGGTTTATCCGAAATGGATGGGTTATTCACATTTTTATGAGCAAGAATCAGTGTCTTCCCGCTCTGTGTCTTTGGTGCGAGCCCAGGAGCGTAATAGCCGACTGGATTGCCTTCACGTTGGAAATCATGGTGCTGACGAGCGTACCACAGCGGTTCATATCCCGGATCTTCGATGTGTTCGTAGCTATTGTATTTCCACACAATGTTGCCATCCCAATCTACCTGGACCAAATCGACGTTGTCCTGGATACCGAACTTCGGATCCCTTCGCCCCGTGCTGCCCAATACGAAGCCACCGGGGAATACTTTGGCCGGAAAACCCAGTAGCCCTTTCCACAGGTGAACCTCCTTACCATTCATATCAATCAGTACTACACCTTCCTCCCCTGCCTGATACACGGTATAACCACCCCAAGCCTTAATAGGGTTATATACGGTTGCCCCGGTTGGATAAATTGTTGAATGCCCCATTGATCATCTCTCCCTTGGATTGTTTGTTTTCACATCGGATCAAACGCTAATAACTGAGATAGTTGCTCTTTCCGGTACTCTCCCTCTGCTTCCGTTCAGGGTCACTTTCGGTGGATGGATCGTGTTCCTGCCTCCCGTTGTTCTCTGCCAATTCCAACAGCGTATCCGAGAACCCCTCCAGATTCGCAATCACCCGCTCATAAAATTGGCTTTGCTGCTCCAGTTCCTCCGTGGTAAAGCCCTCAAACAGAAGCGTGATACATCGGGCACCGATATTGCTGTTACGCGCAAACATCTCCCGTCCACTGGCAGTAATGTCCAGCAGAACTGTCCGGCGGTCATCTTCCTTGCGCCTGCGGATCGTAAGTCCCTTTTTCTCCAATTTGTCTGTTAAAGCTGTAATGGCACCTGAAGTGAAGTCCAGTTGTTCAGCCAAATCCCCCAGCCGCTGTTCCCCTTCACGAATGATTTTGTGCAGGATGAGCATGCCTGGTAGACTGACCCCCTCTACCGATATGCGATCTCGTTCTTTCACGAATCGTCTGACCATTTTGCGGAACAACCAATCCGTCTTCTCCAACGCTTCCCAGTCGTTATTGCTCATTTCATCCTCCCTGTCTAACTGAAACGGCAGCAAATACGAAAAAAGGCTCCCGTGGACATTCCATAGTGGAGTAGTCCCGGGAGCCTTTGGTGGTCCAATCAGCTCGCTACTGTTCAATTTATTTCACTGTTCATTTAATGAGTGTTAAAATAATTGAGTTCATCATATAACCCACTAACCCAACCTGTCAAGTATGAATTTAATTTTATTTTTTCGTAGCTAGATGTCCCTCATATTTAAATTACTTATCCGGTTTTAAGTTTCACTTCAGCTTTCCCGGTTACACTATCCTCAGAGCGTTACATCAAACCAGCTACGATTCAATTCGTACTTAACCATAGAAATGAGGATGACACATATGAATATGAAGCGCGTAATCATTGTCGGAACAATGATTGTCACCATGTCTTTCGCCGGAACAGCCTGGGGCAGATCAGCGATAACCCCTATACCTTTGACGAAATGGTCCATCGTTAACATAGATACCAAAGACAATAGTGGAGATGAGTTGCTGAGTGCTCTGAATCAAAAGTCGGAAGATGACTTGGTTCAGGATCTGTACGCGGGTAAATCGCTGAGGATGATTGCAGATGAGAACGCTGGTGACTTTAACGAGGTTGTCGCATTGCAAATAAGGCAGCTCAAGGAGCAGTTAGATCAACGACTCGCAAGTGGAAGTATTAGCGCTGAGCAGCACGCAGCGCACAGTAGTGAACTGGAAGAGTTAGTCACGGAGAGTGCCAATACAGCCTACAGCTTCGCTTAAATGAAAAGTCTCCCATGTGCTATGGCAGAGAATGAGGGCACGCCAAAAAGGAGCGTCGAAACGCCCCTTTATCTGTTGGTTTCATATTTACTCTAAGTAAGCAGATTGATGATGCATGGTACTTACTGAACTGCTGCTGTAATCGTACATTTGCCCAAGGAGTCGCCGCCCCAGGCCAGTTCAAGCACATCTCCTGCTGCCGTTGGTCCAACCCCTTCTGGTGTACCTGTAAAGATGACATCTCCTGATCCCAGTCCGTAATGATGACCTACATAATCCACAATGTCCTGTAGACTGAAGATCATGTTACGAATATTGCCCCGTTGGACCTCGGCACCGTTCTTGGTGAGTGTAAAGTCTTTCTCAAGAAGAGCCTGGGCCCCCGGAAATGGCTGGAATGCAGTAATCGGAGCCGAGTTCTTGAACCCTTTGGCTGCAGTCCACGGATGTCCCTTTTTCTTAATGACTGTCTGTACGTCACGTAATGTAAAATCAATCCCAAATGCATACGCGTCAACCAACTCATCTACAGCCATACCCGGCTCATAATCCCGCCCGATTTGAATGACCAGTTCAGCCTCATAATGAACTTCGCCCTTTGTCGCAGGCAATTGCAGCGTTTCACTATTCAAGGCCACAACCGCATGGGAAGGCTTCATAAAGATCATCGGTTCATCCGGAACCGCGTTACCCAATTCTTCTGCATGAAGTTTATAATTTCGTCCTACACAATATACATTGCGAATGTTTGTCAGCATGGATTTAACGACCACCTTTATCGGATTCATTAGCGTATATGGAGCATGTTCATCTTTTTATTATATAAGTACATATCATATTTTCGCTATTCAAAAAAATGGAGTTTATGGTCTGAAAAATCGACTGCTCGTTTCATGAAAAGCCTGCTCCCACACATCAGGCCGGTTTGTGCATAACATCAGCTCCGGATCAATCGCCGCAAGACGCTTCATGATGGTTTTATCATCCACTGTCCAGGCCATTACCTGAATGCCTTCGATACGCATCTCGCGCATAAGCGATTTGTCCACATTGGTGTATCCGATAGAAAGAAAATTGCAATTCATCTGCCGCAGCACTGCTGCCAGATCCCCTGGCCGTGCATCGATAATCAAACCTGTTTTGAACTCCGGAGCCAGTTTCTTCACTTCAACCAGAGCCGCAGGTTCAAACGAAGTGATGACCACATCATGCTGCATATGCCTTTTCCTCACCTCATGAATAACCGCTGCTGGCAGACCGGGATACATGTTCCCTTGCGTTTTCAATTCGATATTCAATCGAACTTTTCCACAGGAACGTTCCAGTACTTCACTAAGCGAAGGAACACGTTCCCCTTTATAAGCTTTTCCTTTCCAAGATCCCGCATCCAGCTGCTGAATATCTGCCCAGTCCTTTTCCCGAACTAATCCTTTTCCATTCGTAGTCCGATCAAAAGTAAAATCATGAATAACCACCGGCACACCATCACGTGACAGCTGTACATCCAACTCCATCCACTGAACTTCAGGCTGTTCCATGGCAAGCAGAAATGCAGCCATCGTATTTTCTGGTGCAATGGACGAAAAACCACGGTGCGCTACACAAAGGTTGTTCATTTCATCCCCTCCTAAATAAATAAATTGAATCTTATTTTACCGTTGCGAATCCATTCGCATCAAAACGAATACCTGGCGAAAGCTGGGTCATCTGCTCCAGCAGAAGTTTGTTGGCTTGATCTACCATGGGAATCGCCTGACCCAACCCTGCTTCATATGGGATAACCTTCATGTTACATTTGGCATCCTTACTACAGCTCGCCTGGAAAATCGCTGTTTTCCACGTTTCCTCTGTCGTTGATTTCGAGAAAATAAAGTTGCCTGTACTATATGCAATCCATTTGCCTTTGTAGTACTCTACCCCTTGCAAGACATGAGGATGCCCACCAATGACCAGATCAGCTCCGGCATCTACAAATTCATGCGCCAGTCGGGTCTGATCATTGTTCGGTGTGCTGACCCGTTCTTCTCCCCAGTGTGCAACAACGATAACCAAATCAGCCTTTTGACGGGCTTCCTGAATTGCTTTTACCGCTCCAGTAGAATCATAAGTCTCGGCAACACCTGCCCGATTCCCTTCCGCTTTCCAGCTCGTTTCAGGCACAACCCGACTGAATCCAAGCAGTGCAATCTTCATGCCTTTGCGCTCCAGATATGCTGGTGCATACGCCTCATCCCTATTCATACCCGCCCCTGTGTGCGCAATACCATATTGGTCAAGATAAGTTAACGTATCGACCAAGCCTTCTACACCTTGATCCAGGATATGATTGTTGGCCAGATTCACCGCATCAAATCCTGCTGAAACCATCGCTTCGAGCGCTTTTGGCGAAGACTTGTATACATAGGTTTTGTCTGCTGCACCAGTTCCACCAAGGGTTACTGGAGTTTCAAGGTTACCAATGGTCAGATCATCTTCCTTGAACAAGTTGCCGAGCTTTGCAAAGGGATAGTCATAACCATTCTTATCCAACAATTCAGCCACTTTGCCCGAAAACTGGATATCCCCAACAAAGTTAATGGTTATATCTTTTGCCGAATTAGATGGCTGTTTCGTCTCATTCCCTGTACCTTCACTCCCCTTGGAACCGGAAGAAGCAGAAGTATCCGACGTTTTTTTCGTTCCCGTATCTGTCTTTCCATTTGCCTTGGAATCTGCAGCATCAGGCTTTTTCTCACCAGACTTACCGCCGGAATTTTCAGTTACCTGTTTGTCAGAATCCTCCGATCCTTCATCCGAAGTAGTACCCTCCTCCGAATCCGTGTCAGGTGAACTCACCTGATCTCCACCCTGAGGCCCCTCTTCATTCACAGGTTCCTGATTCACAGCCGTTTCTGTCAACGCTGGGTCTATTCGTTGCTCCTGCATACCTACTGCGTAATAGATGCCGACAAGTCCAATTGCCGCAATCAATACCAGATTAATGATCCAAATCCGGCGTTTGCGAGCACGTTTCACTTTTTTCTTTTGTACACTTCGTTTTGATCTTGGGGGATACATAGGCAGCTCCTCTTCTTCACAGCAATCCTTATCATATTATATCAGGCATATTCTGGATTTCCATCATTCCTTGGAAGTGCAAACATTGAAAGAGTTTACTTCTCTCACCTTTTCGCTTTATGGTACAAAAAAGGCCGTCTCCCCTGTAGAAAAACTCTACGTTCGAGACAGCCATAACGTTAATTATTTTGCATCAATCAATTGTGTAGCTTGAACTGACATTTCCTTCGCCTGTTTGATACAGTCAGGCAAGCCTACCCCTTCATAACCAGCGCCCGCAATGTAAACCCCCGGCAATTTGCTGCCAAGTTCATCCCGGAGTGCTGCAATCTGCTGCAAATGACCTACCGGATACTGCGGCATGGATTTGCGGAGCCGAGTAATTTCCGAGAAGATCGGAACGGCCTCTACGCCCATCGTTTCACGTAAGTCCTTGAGGACCAGATCCGTCAGTGCATCATCCGGGAGTTCCACATTCTGTTCGTCTCCCGAACGGCCAACATAACAACGAAGCAGTACTTTGTCATCCGGGCTGGTGTGCAGCCACTTGGTTGATGTCCATGTACATGCTGTAATATTGCGGCCTTCCTTACGCGGAACGAGGAAACCCGATCCATCAAATACATGTTCGATATCCTTTTTCTCAAAAGCCAGCACAACATTCGCTACCGATACGTAATTGATGGCATCCAGAGCCGCTGTATCCACATGCGGTTGCAGCAGTTCGGATGCAACATACGTAGGCACGGTAATGACTACATCATCTGCTTCAAGACGCTCTCCGTTATCCAGCTGAATGCTATATCTGGCTGCATCTCCAGTCTGAACCTCCAGGGATTGCACGGAAGTGTTCAGCCGTTGATCCACGTCCTGCAATTCATGGACAAGCGCATGAACCAGACTCTGCAAGCCCTGACGGAAGTTCAGAAAAGCACTCCTCTTCGTTCCCGTATGAGTCTCTGCCGGTTTGCGGCCAGTCATCATTCCCCGGATCAAACTACCGTAATCCCGCTCCACTTCGCCAAATTGCGGGAAGGTTGCCTGAAGACTCAATCTCCGCATGTCACCTGCATAGATGCCCGCAAGCAGCGGCTCAGTTAGGTTTTCCAGCACTTCCGCTCCAAGTCGGCGTTCAATCATATAACCGAGCGATTCATCCTCTGTTGTACGACGGGGAGGGATGACAAAATCCATTAAAGCCCTCAGCTTGCCTGCCGGAGATACAAGGCCACTTCTCAGAAACGGTCTCAACTCCGTCGGAATGCCAAGAACAAGTCCTGCCGGCATAGGATGCAGCTTGCCACGCTGCATGATGTACGTTTTTTTGGATTCCGGATTTTGGCTGACCAGCTCATGGTCTATTTCCAGCTCTTTAGCCAAATCAATCATCGCCGTTTTGCGGGCAAGGAAAGAATCCGGCCCCTTCTCGATGACGAATCCATCCCGGTGTAGCGTCTCGATCATGCCACCCATGGAAGAACTCTTCTCAACCAAGGTAATGACAGGTTCAACCCCTGCTTCCCGGTAATGCTTCCGGATATAAAATGCCGCGCTTAGGCCGGTCAGACCTCCGCCGACAACAACGACACGACGTTTATGGTCATCCATTACTCATCCGTTCCTTGCTGCCACTGGCTAATAATGACGTCACTTAACGTTTCCATGTAAAGTGGGTCACTATTGAGAGAATCGATACGCATAAGGCGCATGTCCATCTCTTTGGCAATCGCTTTGGCTTCAATATCAAGATCATAGAGCACTTCCAGATGATCCGATACGAATCCAATCGGTGCTACAAGCACATCTTCCACCTGTTCACGAGCAAGATCCTGAAGCGTGTCCAGAATATCAGGGCCCAGCCACGGCTCCGCCGTCCGCCCTGCACTTTGCCACGTGAACTGCCAGTTCGTAATTCCTAAACGGGAAGCAATGACTTCCGAAGTCTCCAGCAGTTGCTGCGGATATGGATCACCGATATCTACAATTCGTGCAGGCAGACTGTGTGCACTGAACAGCACGCGTACATCCCCGCGTTTGGCTCCAGCTTCCTCGAAAGCATCCAATTTGGCGCTAACACGTGTGGAGAGAGCCTGAATCAATTTCGGGTGCAGATGATAACTCTCAATGAAGGACATCTGGATACCCAGTTCTTCCGCTTTCTCCCGAGCACGCTTGATATAGCTCCCTACACTCATCGTGGAGAAATGTGGTGCCAGTACGATGCCTATTGCAGTTTGAACTCCATCCTTCGCCATCTGTTCCACGCCATCCTCAATGAACGGATACGCATGCTTCAACCCTTGATAACAACGGAATTCAACCTCATTGGAACGACCATCCTTGTTTAACGTCTCCTGGAGGGCTTTAACCTGATTATCCGTGTTTTCCCGAAGAGGGAACACACCCCCAACAATCGCTTCATAACGGTCGGTCAATTCCTTCAGTTGTTCCGGTTCAGGTGGACGTCCTCTCCGGATATGTGTGTAATATGCTTCAATACTTTCCATATTCTCAGGCGTGCCATACGACATCACCAGTACACCTACTGTATTAGTCATTAGTAACCGTCACCCCAGTCTTCAATGCTTCAGCAGAATATTCATGAATATACGCCGTGAGTTCTCTTAATTTATCCAAAGATGCTTCAGGAAATAGTCCGTGCCCCAGATTGAAAATATACCCTGGCTCCTTGATACCTTCGTCAATAATCAGTTTGGCATGCTGCTTAATCAGATCCATCGGTGCAGTCAGCACATAAGGGTCAAGGTTACCTTGTACAGCAAATTTTCCGCCCAGTCGTTTACGTCCCTCGGAGATGGATACTCTCCAATCCAGCCCAATCACATCAGCCTGCAGATCATGCAGGGTTGGCAGCAATTCTCCAGAAGCCACACCCGGGAAATAAATTTTCGGTACATTCAAATCCGATAATTCGGTAAAGATACGAGTAATCGTCGGCAACACATACGTTCTGAAGTCGTTTGGCGAAAGCGC
Organism: Paenibacillus sp. BIC5C1; assembly: GCF_032399705.1. Lineage (NCBI taxonomy): Bacteria > Bacillati > Bacillota > Bacilli > Caryophanales > Paenibacillaceae > Paenibacillus > Paenibacillus sp. BIC5C1. The sequence continues at coordinate 2,167,217 of NZ_CP135922.1, read as the reverse complement.
GCCAACCCAACTGTCGAACAGTTGGAATGCTTTGCCGCCGTTCGCAATGTGTGCACGGACATATGTAATCACCATATCGCCCAGTTTTTGCATTAATTTATGCCACACTTCAGGTTCACTGTACATCATCGTTTTGGTCCGTATGTACCCTTTGGAAGGTCGGCCTTCAATCAAATAGCTGGCGATGGTAAACGGTGCACCGGCAAACGTAATCAAGGGTACATCGAGTTCCTTGTCCAGAATTCGAATCGTCTCCAGAATATGAGACAGGTCTCCTTCAACATCAATGGGACGCAAACGATCCACATCTGCCGCCGTGCGGATTGGATTGTCTATAACAGGTCCAATATTTTTAACAATATCAAAATCTATACCGAGTGAAGCAACCGGATTCATAATATCGGAATACAAAATAGCCGCATCCACACCAAGTTTACGTACCGGCATGAGTGTAACTTCAGCTGCTAGCTCAGGTTGACGGCAAATTTCGAGCAAAGAATACTTTTCCTTAATCTTGCGATATTCGGGATCATAACGCCCAGCCTGACGCATGTACCACACGGGAACACGGTCTACCTGCTGTTTGAAGCTGGCCTGAATCAGACGATCATTATAGCTCATGTAAGAAGCCTCCAATAGTTTTTGGACTCATAAATAACATTATGCCCTTTTTAAAGAGCGGTAACAACCACGTGTCGATCTGTTCCGATGACAATACTATGACATTCCTTACATCCCCTCACCCATATGCAAATTATGTTATAATGAAAGAATCGTGTTTTTTTGAAACGTTGCAGAAACGATCGGAAAGGAAGTGAAAGCACTTTGAAAACATGGAAAGTAAACCTCATTGTGCTTTGGTTTGGACAATTTCTGGTCAACTCGGGCATGACCATGATCACCCCATTTTTGTCCCTTTATCTCGCCAAGGATCTTGGCGTGGTTGGTGAGCATGAGATTGGCATATGGGCGGGATTTATATTTGCTGCCAACTTCCTCACCTCATTTTTGTTCCAGCCTTTGTGGGGCAAATTGTCTGACAAGTACGGCCGAAAAATTATGTTGCTGCGTTCCGGATTCGGGATGGCGATTGTTATCGCCTTGATGGGTTTTGCACAGAACCCGTGGCAGCTCCTTTTATTACGTCTGCTCAACGGTACGATCTCTGGCTTCAACCCGGCAGCAGTTGCGCTGATCTCGGGTACAACGCCGAAGGATCGTATGGGTTTCGCCATGGGTATCAGCCAGTCCGGCCAGGTTGCCGGTACGATTCTGGGTCCGCTAATCGGCGGTTTGCTCGCTGATGCAGTAGGTTTCCGCCCTATCTTTTATATTACTGGCGGACTGATCTTCGCAGCTTCGATGCTCGCCATGTTCCTGGTCAGAGAGAAGTTTGACCGTAAGGAAGCAGCCAAACTGCCGGAACAATCCGTATTGTCCGGTTTGAAGGAACTGAACAAGTCGCCCCAGTTACCTGCATTGTTCGCTGTAACATTCCTGCTGCAATTTGCCATGATCAGTCCGATGTCACTCTTGCCGCTGTATGTACAGAAGTTACACGGTTCGGATGTCAACGTCGCCTTCTGGGCAGGACTTGTCGGTGCAGTCACGGGATTGTCCAACATGGCCATGTCCCCGATTCTCGGAAAGCTCAGTGACAGGATTGGTTCACACAAGGTATTAACATTTTCTCTTATAGGAACAGGGCTCATGCTTATACCTCAAGCTTTCGTGCAGACGGTATGGCAGCTCATCATCGTCCGTTTCATGATGGGTGTGTTCATGGGTGGCCTGCTTCCAAGTGTCAATGCGCTCATTCGCTCCTATACGCCAGATAGCATGATTAGCCGGGCGTTCAGCTTTAATACGAGCACACTCGCATTGGGTAACATGCTTGGAGCCGTAATCGGCGGATTTATGGCCGGGTTCATCGGCATCGAAGGATTGTTCATCGTCTCTGGTGGTCTGCTGCTGCTCAACATGGTGTGGGTGAGATTCAAGCTGTACAAAAAGCCTCCTCTGCTCAGAGAATCATGACGCTTCGATTCAAATGATATTTATTCTTAAGAAAAAGCCGCTTTCAGTGCCTATCAGGCATGAAAGCGGCTTTTCACATTCATTTGTTCAAACCTTAACATTGATTCATTGCGTCAGAGGGCTTGTGAATTAAACTCTTGAATTGAATCGGATATTCTTTAACGCCAAATACAAAAGCACTTTGAATTGGCTGCAAAACCGTATCGGGCACAAGCTGGATATCTTCCATTTGGCGAAGCATCGTCTGAAGTACAACCCTCGCCTCAAGTCGTGCGAGTGGTGCACCGAGACAGAAATGAATACCAAACCCAAAACCCATATGTCTATTCGGCTTGCGGTCAGGCAAGAATTTCTCTGCCTGATCGAATTGACCACCGTCCCGGTTGGCCGATCCTACCCAGGATATCACCTGTTCCCCGGCCTGAATCGTTTGTCCGTTCAATTCTACGTTTTCTTTGGCAATACGCCCAATAGCCACAATTGGAGGATAATAACGCAACGTTTCCTCTACCGCAGTGGGGATAAGTTCAGGGTGTTCTCGCAGCTGCTGTTGAAGCTCAGGCTGCTCTGACAGAATACGAACAGCATTGGTAATTAGATTGGTTGTGGTTTCATTACCGGCAGCAAGTAACAAGATGCAAAATCCGACCACTTCCTCTGCCGTTAGCTTCTCCCCTTCAATCTCCGCAGCAAGCAGCAAAGAGATCAGATCATCCTCTGGTCGCTGACGTATTTCTTCCATAATGGCCGTGAAGTAGCTCGCCAGTTCCTGCTGGTTCCGTTTCTTTTCTTCCATCAATTCCTGGAAAGCTTCATCACTGTCATCCCGCGCACCCTTCACAAGTGCATCAGACCAGTCTTTAAACTTCTGGCGATCTGAGGCAGGGACGCCAATCAATTCGGCAATCACGATAACCGGAAGTGGAGTAGCAAGATCATCGATAAGACGCATACGACCTTCTGAAAAGTGCGGAGTTAATAATTCATCAGCGATTTCCTGAATACGCGGAGCTAATGCTTCGATCGCTCTAGGTGTGAACGCCTGATTAACCAGGTCCCGCAGTTGTTTGTGCTTAGGCGGATCTGTAGTAAGCATGCTGGCGTTGGCACGATCACGTTCAGAAGAGAACAGTTTAGGGTTTTTCAACACATATTGCACATCTTCATAACGGAAAATATCCCAGCATTCTCGATGGTTGTCATAGCGGACTGGAGTATTTTCACGAAGTTCAGCGTACACCTGGAAGGGAAGTAATTGTTGCTCCACCGCCTCCAGCTCCCGGATCGGAATGTAATTGGCATACTTTCTGGGGGCTCGGTTCATCGTTTCTCCTCCAATCATTAATATATATTTATTTACATATTGAAATCACCATATATTATAGACTCAACACTGCCGGCATACAAATATTTGGCAATAATTGAGCCTCTTTTCCTAGATCGTATTACAAAAATCATCAAGACTCGCTAACTTACACCCTCATTATTCGTTATGGATAAGATCACTTCTGCTATGGACGATCCTGCAACACTTCCCCCCAAAATCTCCTTCTAAATCTATCAGGCCGAAAGACTCATATGTAATAAAATATTACATTAAAAATCATTTTTTATGATTCCATATTCCCCATCCTCTTTTTTTATCTTCTCATATTCATTCATAAAACCTAATAAATACGATATATACTCTACATTTCTATTAATGTAACCGATTACTCTACCTTTATCTACAATTGTCATATTATTTAACATGAAATACAATCAATTTGAATTCATATACATATCATCCTCAACAAACATCACACGAAACTAACCTGAAGGAGAGTGCTATTCATGAAAAAAACTTCAAATCTTCGTCCTTGGGCTGTATGGAGCACAGCCGCTTTGACGGCTCTGACCATTTCCCTGTCCCCCATCGGGACCTATGCAGCTCAGGCAGCTACGGTAGAAGTGAGCGGTACCACCAGTGCGGTTCAGGCCGCATCATCCACTCCGGCTCGCAATACAACCATCCCTGCTCTATCAGATTCGTTCAAACAATCCGCACTGCCTAATGTTCTGGTCATTGGAACGGGTGGTACGATTGCAGGTCAATCCGAGGATGCAACCAGCTTCCAGAACTATAAAGCCGGTACACTCCCGATTGGAGAAATGGTCGACGCCTTACCGGACAAACAGAAGATTGCAGATGTTAGCACACTCCAATTCGGAAATTCAGGTTCAGGCTCTTATACCATGGCTGATCTCTATGATTTATCTCAGACGGTAGATAAAGCTCTGGCTCAGTATGACAGCGTTGTGGTTACCACCGGTACAGATACCATGGAGGAAATCGCCTACTTCCTCGACATGACCGTACAAAGTGATAAACCCGTTGTCATTACGGGGTCCATGCGCCCTTGGACGGTTATCGGCTCAGATGCACAAGCGAATCTGTACAACGCCATCAAGCTCGCAGGCAGCGGGCGCACGACTTCATTTGGGACCGTGCTGATGTTGAACGATACCATTCAATTGGCACGTGGCGTGACCAAAACGAATGATTATCGAACAGACACGTTCGAAACCCCAATGCTTGGTGCAGTAGGTTATATTGATGAAGAAAACATTCGAATTTACCGTGCTCCTGCACGTGCCTTGAAGCCTGAAGGTACATTAAAACCGGCATTCGACCTAAGCAAAATCACGAAGGCAGATCTCGCCAAGGTTGAAATTGCGATTTCCTATCAGGAAGCTGGCGGCGAGGCTATTGAAGGATTTGTGAAAGGCGGCGCCAAGGGAATCGTAACGTCTGGTACAGGAGCAGGCGGTATTTCCAGAGCGATGGGACAAGCACGTACCAAGGCGGTGGAGGATGGTGTAATCTTCGTAACGACCACTCGGACAGGTTCAGGCAGTGTATATGGCGGAGGGAAAGGCGTTATCGCGGGTGACAACCTCAGTCCTCAGCAAGCACGCATTTTGTTGATGCTTGGCCTATCCTTCAGCGATGATTTTGACACGATCAAAAAATGGTTTGAGACTTACGGAACACCGGAAGTATAATAGCCACTCTTATAACTTCTCTCCAATTAAGCAGAAAGAGACGATAATCCCCTGAGATTCAGGAGTGTTATCGTCTCTTTCTTTTCGAATTGTCTGCGCATGCCACCCGTTTTAACGGATCTGTATCTGTATCTTTTTCTTATTTTACCCAGGCCAGAGCCAGACCATCATAATCCGGCAGCATCGTTGTTACGAGGCGCGGGTCACTCGCCATCTGCTCGTTGAAGCGTCGAACCGCGAGGACAGCCGGACCCTGCTTGTCCGGATTCAGCGTACGGCCGCGCAGGAAACAGTTATCTCCCACAATGACCGCCCCGGGCCGCGCGAGCTTAATGGCGTAATCGAGATAAACGGGATAATTCTCTTTGTCTGCATCAATGAAGAAGAAGTCGAAGGTACGCCCTTCCTGCGCCAGCTTCTCCAGACTGTCGGCTGCGGGGCCGATTCGATATTCGACCTTATCTCCAAACCCCCCTTCCTCCAGATGACCACGAGCCATCGCTGCGTATTCCTCTTTCAGTTCCAGCGAAGTCAGTGTTCCACCGTCACTTAGACCGCGAGCAAGACAGATACCGCTATATCCACCCAGCACACCGATTTCGAGTACAGCCTCCGCTTTTGATGTCTTCGCGAGAAAAGTGAGCAACCGGCCATAGGCCGCTGCAACCGAAACTTCCGGCATGCCGTTCGATCGGATGGCTTCTTTTACCTTTAACAAGAGATCATCCTCTTGAAATAATTGATTTACATATTCGTCAGGGGTCAGATTCACCGCTAAAATCCTCCTTGGACACTTGGACTGCTTTCCATATGGATGCCAATGTTCTATAATAAATGTTTGTTGTCAAACACAGGCGGTTGAACTGCTGCATCGGCTCGAAAGATGAATGCATGAGCGCACCGCATTTCTCATTGTAAGTTTTTTCACGGAAAGCGGCAAGGCCGCACCGTCACTATACAGCTTAGAGAAGGAAATTCCTTCTCCGGCTTGAAATGGAGTTGAAATGAATCACATGGCTCAATTGCAATTGATTGCGACCTCGGCGATGGGACTCGAGGCTGTTGTCGCCCGGGAACTGAAGCAACTGGGGTATGAGGATGTTACGATCGACAATGGCCGGGTTTTCTTCACTGGAGATTATATTGATATCTGCCGGTGTAATCTGTGGCTGAGAAGTTCCGATCGGGTGTTGATCAAAATGGGTGAATTCCCGGCGACAACGTTCGATGAATTATTTGAAGGTACCAAAGCATTACCTTGGGAGGAATGGATTCCAGCCGATGGCGAATTTCCGGTAGAAGGTCGCTCCCACAAGTCTCAGCTGAGCAGCGTGCCTGCATCACAAGGGATCGTGAAGAAAGCAATCGTAGAGAAACTGAAGCTGACTTATGACACGGAGTGGTTCCCAGAGGATGGGTCTCGTTATGTGATTGAGGTCATTCTGTTGAACGATCGGGCTCTGCTTACGCTGGATACAACTGGACCTGGTCTGCACAAACGTGGTTATCGCAAACTGGTAACTGAAGCTCCGCTCAAAGAAACGCTTGCTGCGGCGCTTATTCAGCTCAGTCGCTGGAATGTATCCCGCCCCTTCTATGATCCATGTTGCGGATCAGGTACAATGCTGATTGAAGCCGCCATGATCGGCTGGAACATTGCACCAGGACTGCGTCGGACCTTTAACTCCGAGAACTGGGCTGTCATTCCTGAAGAATTGTGGGAACAGGCGCGCGAAGAAGCATTTGACGCGGTTCGCGACGATATTCCATTGCAAATTTCGGGCAGTGACATCGATCCGGAAGCCATTGAAGTTGCGCAGGCAGCAATCAAGAGTGCCGGCTTCGCCAAGGATATTGAAGTCAGCGTCCTGCCAGCTCATCGTGCAAGACCACAGGGTGAATATGGTGTCATTATTACCAACCCTCCATATGGTGAACGTTTGAGTGAAGAGAAAGAAGTACAGAAGCTGCTTCGTTCTTTAGGGCGCAGTTACCTCGATTTGCCGACATGGTCCTTTTTCGCCATCACGTCGACCAAATCGTTCGAGGAAGACTTCGGCCACAAGGCAGACAAGCGCCGCAAGTTGTTCAATGGACGCATCGAAACCCAATATTATCAGTATTTGGGCCCACTGCCTCCACGTAACAAAACACCACAACAATAATAATATTAGAATGATCAAGCGCCCCTGCCTTCCACGGCTGGGGCGTTTTTTTGTATGTATTTCAGGAGACTTATGGATGATCTTGATAACATTGCTTCCGCATGAAGTTTTTATCCCCTGGGCATAGTTGAAAAGCCATGACACCACGCTATAATGGATAAAGTCCTATTTTACATTCCGTTAACAAAACCATTCATCAGGGAGGAGACATATATGTTTGTCACTAAGCCAACACGCGGCCTTACGCCGCGCGGGCTTCTGAGTCATCCACTTACGTTATATCTTATTTTTCTTGTACTCATGCTGCTCAAATTAATGTGGCTTCACCACAATCTGCACGCCTACAACATTACGATGGGGCTTCTGGACAAAGTGATTGCCATCGGTTCGCTGCTGCTTCTGTCCTTCTGGACCTGGTGGTTGCCTCGCCGGGGCATGATTATATCACTCGTTATGCTCAATCTGCTGCTCACTGCACTGATTTATGCGGATATGGTTTATTATCGCTACTTTCAGGATTTTTTAACGATTCCTGTGCTGATGCAAGCCAGACAGGTCGACGCTTTGGGAGACAGCATCGCTACGCTAATCTACGCCAGTGATCTGTGGTTTTTCGTCGATTGGCTGGTGGTTATCCCATATGCAGCAATCCTTCTTTTCAGCAAACGTAACCGTCGGGGAGATTACAGCGCATATTCGAACGGGTTAAACTCTTACTCATCAAACTCCCGCAAAACAACCATGCGTCGTCGACTCACCGCAGGTAGCATCGCCCTGGTGTTGGGTCTGGGGCTCGCGGTTGGTCCGATTTATTTTTATAGTAAAACCTGGGCAAAAGGGTTGTTCGATAACAACTGGTGGAACGTATCCATGTACAATGTTACCGGACTCCTTGCTTTTCATGGCTATGATCTGTACAACTATGCCAAAGACCAGCTTGGCTCTGGACCGGAGGTCGATCCTGCCGATCTCGAACAGGCGGAAGCTTATTTCGCCAACAGACAACAGGCAGATCCACCGAAGGATGTGATGTTTGGCAAGTACAAAGACAGCAATGTAATCATTGTCCAAGGTGAAGCCTTCATGAATTTCATGATTGGCCAGAGCATTGGCGGACAGGAAATTACGCCTCATTTTAACGAGCTGATGAAGGAAAGCCAGTACTACAGTCACTTTTATCATCAGACAGGTCAGGGACGGACATCGGATGCCGACTTTGGAGCCAATATTTCATTGCATCCGCTGTCGGTTGGATCCGCATTTGTCCGTTACGCAGACCACAGTTACGATTCCCTGCCTTCTATCTTGAAGGATCATGGTTATAGTACGAATGTATTTCATGCCTATGAGAGCGGATTTTGGAATCGTTATACGATGTATCAGAATATGAATTATGACAAGTTTTACAGTAAAAATGATTTTGAACAGGATGACCCGCTTGGCTGGTCGCTCTCCGATGATTCCTTTTTCCGCCAATCGGTTGAGAAAATGAGCAGTGAGGTTGCAGAACCGTTCTATTCATTCCTTATTACGCTCAGCAGTCATCATCCATACGCGTTGCCCCAGGATAAACAGCAGCTGGATGTCGGGGAATTCAAAGGAACGATGTTTGGCAACTATCTGCAATCCGTTCATTACGTGGATTCTGCGCTCGGTAACATGGTGGAAGACCTGAAAAATCGGGGATTGTGGGACAAAACGATCTTCATGTTCTATGGGGATCACGATAATTCCATCAAGGAGCAGCCTCAATATGAGAAATTTCTCGGACGTTCGCTGACTGATCTGGATATGGAGCAGATTATGAACGAAGTGCCTTTGCTCGTGCATCTGCCTGACGGAGCCGCGGCGGGAACGATTGACGAGCCTGCCGGACAACTGGATGTTACACCTTCCGTACTGCATCTGCTGGGGATATCAGATCAATCCTACTACCACATGGGCAACGATGTGTACAACGGTTCCTCCCGCATGGTGGTATTGCGCAGCGGTGCATTTACAGATGGCTCCCTGTTCTATATTCCTTCGGATGATTACATCTATGACAGCGGATCCTGTTACGATCTGTCTACAGGCACCAAAACGGATATTAATGCTTGCCGACCTGCTCATGAGGAAGCAACGAAACGACTGCATGTGTCAGATACGGTTAATACGTTTGACCTGATCTCGCGTTTTCGCGAGCAGCAAGCGTCTGATTCCGAATCCTAACAAACACTAAGCGGAACATTGCACCGACAGAAATGTATTATTCATTTTTCAAAGCTAAGCCGACACTACACTGAAATGGAGCTAATGCATGACCATGACGTCACATCCAGATCAATTCAATATTGAACAAAAGCTGTTCGAAGAAGCAGCAAACTTTGTCAAACATCGCTACCCTCAAGGGTGGGGTGGGGCGGCTGCCGTTTATACTGAATCTGGCTCGCTGTTAATCAGCGTAGCTCCAGAAGTGATTAATGACGCCACACACTTATGTATGGAAACAGGAGCCTATCTGGAAGCACACAAATTAAACGAGCGTGTCACCCACTCGATCTGCGTGGCACGTGACGATGAGTACTCGGCATTCAAGGTCCTCACCCCTTGTGGTGTGTGCCAAGAACGACTGTTTTTCTGGGGAGAAGACGTGAAAGCTGCCGTATACGACCCGGATGGCACTTTAATTTACAAGAGATTGGACGAAATTCAGCCTTACCATTGGACCAAAGCATACCGGGATAAATAAGAAGTTAAACTACAAGTGTTGAGAGTGCAATCCGTTGCATGCTTCAGCACTTCTTTTTTTGAGGCTGGGAATAACCACAACCTTGCGAATGATGGAAAGTCGCTATATAATTGTAACTGTATTGGTTTCATTTATAGATAATGGAGGTTTTAATGCATGAATATTGAAATATGGTCCGACTTTATGTGTCCTTTCTGTTATATTGGCAAACGTCGTTTGGAGAATGTACTGGCACAATTCCCACACCGCGATGATGTGAAATTACAGTTCAAAAGTTTCGAACTCGATCCAAATGCTGAATTGAACAGTGGCAAAACCAACGCGGAATATCTCGCTGCCAAATACAATATGAGTGTGGAGCAGGCACGTGGCATGAATGCACAGATGAACGCCAATGCTCGTACAGCTGGACTGGAATACAACATTGATGAGATGATTCCTACCAACTCTTTCTCTGCTCACCGGCTGACCCATTGGGCAGAAACACAAGGAAAAATGCTTGAACTGAGCGAACGATTATTTCAAGCGATTTTCATTGAAGGCAAACATGTCGGCAATACCGATGTACTGATCCAGTTAGCTGAAGAAGTCGGTCTGGACCGCAATGCCGCAGCAGAAGTCTTGTCAAGCAATCAATTCGCAGACCAAGTGCGTGCTGACCAGGCCGAAGGCGAACAGTTAGGCATCCGGGGTGTGCCGTTTTTCGTATTTGATCGCAAGTTCGCTGTATCTGGCGCTCAACCGGATGAAGTGTTCCTTGACGCTATTCAGAAAGCTTGGGACGAGCGTTCCCCTTTCACCATGGTAGAGTCCAACACCACTGACACAGATGGCAGTGGAGTGTGCACAGAAGACGGCTGCGAGGTTCCGCAACCGGATCAATCCAAATAACAATAAAGCAGCAGGATCAAGGGGTTTCCCTTGATCCTGCTGCTTTATTTAAATCCATCCACATAAGATGAACTCATAATTTACACTATAACGGAGAGGGCAGAACGAATCTGGAGAAGCGGCGCTAAAAGCTTTCTGAAAGAAAGCTGCAACGGAAGCATACACTTCGCATTTATCACTGGATGTTACCCTTTGAAGATAGGGAATTCCAAAAATCCGGGGATAACAGCGATCGAAAGATTGTTCTGCACACGTAGTTGCATAGTGTAAAGGATTATGCTTTCATTTTATATCACGAAGAACGATCCGTCACCGGAACATCCACAAGCAGATCATTAAACACTCATTTTGGAATTGAGCTACATGCTCAATCCCAAAATAGCTGATCCGGATGTGGTCCCGTCCGTTTATCCGAATCCAGCGCATCAATTAGTTTCAGCTCATCAGGAGTCAATTCAAAATCAAAGATGTCCGCATTCTCACGAATCCGCTCAGGGGTAACCGATTTCGGAATCGTCACGATTTGGTTCTGGATATCCCAGCGCAGAATAACCTGTGCCGGTGTTTTTCCGTATTTCTGTGCCAGACTTTTCAAGGCCGATTCCTTGTTCAGTTTACCTCTCATAATGGGGCTCCACGCCTCCAATTGAATACCCTGCTCCCCACAGAAATCCTGCAGCTCCTGTTGAATCAGACCTGGATGCAGTTCCACCTGATTCACCGCAGGTACCGTCCCACCTTCATCTATGATATCGCGCAGATGGTGTACTTCAAAATTACTTACACCAATGGCACGTACGCTTCCTTCACTATATAGACGTTCGAATGCTCTCCACGTCTCTTTATACTGGTCTCTGCCAGGCCAATGAATTAAGTATAGATCAATGACATTTAATCCAAGCGCCTTCTGACTGGCCTCAAATGCTCTCAAAGTCGAATCAAACCCTTGGTCCTCATTCCACAGCTTTGTTGTTACAAACAGCTCATTACGGGCAATACCACTGCTCGCTATAGCCTGTCCCACTTCCTCTTCATTTCCATAGACGGACGCCGTATCAATGCTACGATATCCAACTTCCAATGCAGTCTCCACTGCTTGTTGTACTTCTTTACCTTTTGCTCGATAGGTCCCAAATCCCAGCCATGGCATCGTCACGCCGTTGTTCAGAATCGTACAATCTGTAATATGTTTTGTCATTCTGTACCTCCTGTGTGAAATTTGCCTGCTCTTGGTCTATTAACCTTCTCACCAAATTTTAAGCGGCACTTCACACACAGTTTGGCTGAGATCAACTTCTTGGGGTCATTCAAAAAAGACATGAATAACCCGCAAAGCACTGCTGCTCTGCGGGTTCTGGTGTGACAGGAACGCCTATAGATCCCCTTGCCCATTCTGACTCTGGATCGAGTTCAATCTTCTCTTCTCCTCAATGAACATCTCTTCTGCCAACTCAACACCCTGACCTCCAAGCGAACGTTCAGCTTGACGCATGGCCTGCTCGGTATGTGCCAAACGACGCTCTGCCTGTTCAATGGTCTGTTCTGTTGGATGTGACATTGCCTGTGAAACGGCAAAATGAAGTTTGTTCACTGCATTCTGCGCCTGGGATACGGTCGTATCGGCTTGCAAACTGGAATCATAAAGCTTCGGCATGAGTATTCCTCCTTGGGATCATGTTCCTGTTACCCCTATAGCATGGTTGACATCGGCCCTCCTTATTCTTCTTTTGCTGAAACAATGACGAATCGCTCTGCTTTCTCCAAGATAGAGATGAAAATCAATATTTTGTATAACCTTTTCCAGTCTAATGCGTTTATTTGATAAGTACCTTTTCACAAGGAGGTGTGTGTTTGAAGAATTTTGGGTTTGTTTTCATTCTGCTATCTTTATTGCTACTTACCAGCGGCTGTACACCTTCGACGTATGAAATAACGGGATATACAGGCTCCCCCATTAATAGCGAGATTCCGGTTCCCGTGAATGCAAAGCAGCTAAGCATAACAACACATTCAGACAACCCAAACATTCAAACAGGCATTACATATGAATTGAAACATATCGGGGGTGAACAAGGATTATATGTACCATCCGATTATTTTGAAAAGTTATCCGAAGCCGGATGGGTTGAGGTGGAAGAAGAGCGTATGGGGAATATTCATTTTTTTAAAAAAAGCGATACGGTCATCGCCATTGAGATTCAAGAGGATACCTTTGATATTTTTGAAATGATGCAGGGCTTCACCTTTTAATCTGTACCATTTCCGAAAAAAAATAAAAAAGAGAGGCCGCGGCCTCTCTTTCCTGTCGTGGACAAGTTTGCCCACTGCATATCCATATAATTACTTCACGAATTTCGCTACTTTTGCAAGCACTTCTTCTTCTGACGGAGCACTGATGTACCGACCGTTGATGAAGACAAAAGCACGCTTCGCGCAAGGACCACAATACGATTTGCAACCAATTTTGATCTCCGTATCCGGAGCCATTTTCTCCAACTTGGCCACAATCGATTTTAGTCTGATATGATTACATTTTTCGCATACGCGGATATCGTTAGCCATGAGTTCCCCTTCTTCGCTCCCTTAGTGGTCGCCGTGGTTGCCTTTGGATGGGTTCGTAATAACGAAGCCTTCTTCAGGGAAGTAAAGGTAATCAATTTTAACGCCATCCAGCAAAGGCTGATCATTCTCAATAATAACGTCAATCTCTTTATCGGTAGATACAACCGTATCATTTTCTTTTGGCGTATCGATATCGAGTCCGTAGTGGGCATGATCTCCGTGTGCATGTGTGATCACAACGCGCAGCAATTTACCTTCGTTCTCAGGCTTGTCCAGTTCAAGTTTCAATACTTTCGCGGCATTACGTGTAATTTTGCAGTTCATTTCATTCATCTCCTATATCTTAATTGCTGGTTCCAACAATTTTTCAGTATTTCTAAACTCCAGCATCTATTGTAAAGAAAATTACTGCGCTTCGCAATAACATTGATGCAAAATCGATGTTAAAACCACCCATTTTGTGTCGGATTAAGACGACGCACCCGCTGCAAGTACCGGATATTTGCGCTCCGCACGACTTACAAACCAGTTCATCAGCAACAACGTAACCCCGATATCATCTATAGGCATAAACGGCATCACGTCAGGAAGCACCCAGTAGAGCAGCGCTGGAATGATGAACAGCAGCTTCTCACTCAAAGGGATCTGCGGAGCCCGCAACAGACGCGGCAGCCGTTTGAATACTTGTGTCCATCGTTTGAATGACAGCAGTCTTCTCCACTTCATATGAACCCCTCCGTATGATTAATGCACTGAAATAAAACAGCACACGTTATAGTCACACCCATCATTACCCGTTCCGGAGAGATCCGGAACGACCGATGAACTATGCAGATTAAAAAAACGAACGCCGGTAACAGCGCCCGTTCCTGTTATACGAGTGGACAACCCGTAAGTTTCATGTTACCCCATCCAAATTATGTGAAGTCAGGTTTCATGGGTTCTCAGTTTCCCCTGTTAATACTCTCGATGTGATAATAATTCAGCCAACAGCATGCCAACCTCTACGCAGATGTCATCGAACTGATCCATAGGCAGCGGGTTGACTCCGAGTCCCACTTCTACCGTGAAGCCAGGCTTCCGAAACTTCTGAATGAACCAATCTTTGTACCCCGCATCACTTCCACCCAGCTTAACTGCCTTGTACCCTGAAGCCCTTGCCAATCTGCGTGACAGCGGGGCACTCTCCTTTGGCTCCAAATCTCGGTAGTTCCAATAAATTTCCTGTCCCTGGCTGTGCAGTGAAACGACGGCATCAAATGAATGCTGCTCGGTCCACTGTGCAAGTGCCCACGCCTCTGGTTCCGATAAAGGCGCCGTTCCTGCATAATCTCTGGGCCCTGGAGTCGTTATCCCTCTTCTGGCTGCCTCTTCCTCCCAATAAGCCGGAAATTGGTCGTTAAGGTCTACTCCCCTAATATTGGACTTCCAATGCGTAAAATGGGAGCGTCCGGCATTCCATGCCAGCAGCTCTTCTGCATGGGGATGATCATTGACCACGCCCTCTTGCACCAATTCAACTCCATCCGGGTTGACCATGGGCACAGCCCACAGTGTGGTTTCCTGCATCCAGCGTTCCGTCTGGAATTGATGCCACGGCGTATGTGTGCTGTAGGCATTGGCGTATTCTTCAATGAACCGCATCAGAACCGCCGTTGTCAGCCACTCATTCGCATGAACAGATGCGTTAACATGAATATGTCTGGGTCCTTGACCCAAACGCAGATAAGGCAAATCCTTGCCCATGACACTACTGCCTATCGAGCCAATCTCGATAAATGGATATTTCTTTTCCAGCAAACCGATATCACGATTCATTTCACGGTAACCATACTCTCCTTGCAGCTTGACGATAGTTTTTCCATTTGAATCCGGAATATGAATACATCGTCCGCACCATTCCGGAATGCTCGCTATTTCTGGATTGGCCTCGCGTAATTCTTCTTCAATCAGTCCAAAACGAAATGCAATATTGGCCACTTTTTCTCCCGGTTGTACTGCGTACCTGCGCCCAGTTCCTGGCGTAATGCGCAGCATCTGTCCTGTCAGCAAATAGGGCTGGGACGCTGTTTCCGGGTTGAGAGCGGCCAGTAACTCCCTGGTCATATGGTTCGCTGCCGCAATACGCGACAAGGTATCTCCCTGATGAACAATAATCCATTGCAGCTCCATGTCGATCTCCTTTCCCTCAGGAAATTGTGTAATCTCCTCTCCTTTTCTCGCTTGTGTCCTTACTGTATGTAATATGTATGCCGATCTGGTTGTCCGTCATGTGACATGAATCGCGTAAATCCCTCCAACATAAGAAAAACATGATAACATTCCGAAACTCTTACACTTTCTCATATGATCAAAAAAATCCCGGAACACTAAATGTTCCGGGATTCTTGTAAGCCTAGAAATCAAAAAAAACGCTATGATAATTGCGTAACCTGCCACACAACTGGCGTTTTGGAGATCTGCTCTCCCAACCATTGGCGAGTAATATTCTGGAACATGCGTGGATCACCTGTGCAAAAAAACTGATGGACCGGCGTCTCATCCCCACTAGCCAGCTTTCGTTTATCATACAAAATCGTACTAATTTCCCTCGCCGTTTCATCTGCCGAACTAATCAGCTTCACTTCCTGCCCCATAACCTCCTGAATGGTATCCATGAGAAAAGGATAGTGCGTACAACCCAGAATAAGACAATCAATTGGCTGCTGCTTAATTTCGCCTAAAGATTGCTCCACCGTACTTGTCGTTTGCTCGGAACGGAATTCGCCTTGCTCCACCAGTGGCACAAGTGCCGGACAAGCCTGACTGACCACATCAATATAGGGGGACAACTGTTTGAGTGCAGATGTATACGCACCACTACCAATAGTTCCCACGGTGCCAATGACACCGATGCGTCCTGTGCGTGTCGCTGTGATGGCTGCTCGTGCTCCCGGATGAATGACACCAATGACAGGCACATTCACCTTAGCTCGAATATAGTCGAGCGCTGCTGCCGTAGCCGTATTACAGGCGATAACGATAACCTTCGGATCGAACTGGATCAAGAAATCAACGATTTGTTCCGTGAATTGTTTAACTTGTTCGGACGAACGGGGTCCGTACGGTGTCCGGGCAGTATCTCCAAAATAGATGATCTTTTCCCGTGGGAGCTGACGCATCACTTCCTTGGCGACCGTCAACCCCCCTACACCGGAGTCTAATATAGCGATTGCTTGCTGCACGAACACACCGCTTCCTTCTTCATTGAATTGATTCTGTTAACAAATTGGTTCCCAGAGCTTTCTCCCTACCGTATGAATGTTCAGGCAAAAAGGTACCTACATCTTACCCGATTTCATCGCAGGGTTCAAACAAAATGCCATATCGTACAACTCCTGTACGCCCATGCACAACAAAGCAGGCTCCCCTCCAGATGGAGGAAAGCCTGCTCGCATTTAAGCTTAGCTTTAGATGCTGTCTTTGGAGTCGTCGGCAGGAAGCTTCGCGATGACTTCAATGCCTGACTCATTCGCTGCATCTGCATCGATGGAAGAATCGGAATCAGTAATGACGGCGGATACGCGCACTTCTTTACCTTCAGCGCAATTGCGCCAGGATTGAATATCCTGGATAACGACATCTGCCGTCTCTTTTACTTTGGATACGATCTGTGCGCTTTGTTCTCCTACCTTGCTAGCCAGTTCCTGACCTTTCTCACTCACCTGACGTGCACCTTCCGAAATATCTTGACGAAGTTCCCGTCCGGATTTTGGCGCCAGCAGCAAAGCTGTCACTGAACCTACAACCGAGCCGATTAATGCTCCCCACAACAAACTTTTGTTAGAATCCTTCACGTCGCATCTCTCCCTTTACCTTAAATGAAGTACCGAATAACGAAGCAACAGCCTGTTGCTCGTCAATCCGGGCGAATGCCTACTCTGTTGATGCAGTATAAGCAGCAAGGGCTTGACCTGACACTCGGATACCAAAAAAAATTCCGGATACCGTTTTCCGCACCTTCTGACGTTATCGAGATATGTCTCAAGTCTGCCGCGCCGGCTCAAGCGGAGCAGCAGCATGTTCATCACCTGGGTCCAGATCAATCACATATCGTCCTGGTGCAATCAATGCCGCTTGATGCTCACAACGCCAGCGTCGCCCCCCGGAAGATCCCAGCGTCTGTCCATCCTGAAGAACATCTCCCTGATCAAATATGTAATAGGCGGCACCCAGTAATGTCTGGGCTACCGTATCCGGATCAAGCCCAATGAAATGACACTGTACATCAGGCACGCCAAGTGCTGACAACCCTACCGTGTCCATAACCAGCTGACGCTGCTCCTCCGTACCCCCAGCCTGATACATGCGCACATTCATCGCAGCGTAGAGATGTTCCTCACGCTCCTGTGACAGCACATAGGCTTCCGGTTCAACCAACTTGTCACTTCCGTACCAGTATAACGCCTCACAAGGCATCACTTCCATAACAGCCTGAATCGTCTTTTGGAACAATTCGAGTCGCTGTTTGCGCGGCATGGCAGCAGTGAACATATCATGAAGCCGGATCGAATATTGGATCGTTTCCATAGCTTGTCCTGCTTCTGGCCAATGCCAGGCTTGCTGTAAAGCCCCTCCAAAGCGGGCGCGATCTACAATCTCAGTAATAGGGAGCATGCAAGTCTGTGCTGGAATATTACCTTCCTGAAAAGAAACCTTATGGTCCAGATGGTAGAAAACCAGCATCTCGGGATTATGTTCCTCATTGCCCTGCTTCACGTCAAGCCGGACTTGTCCGGTATGACGGCTCAGTGCATCCTGCAAACGCCCCTGATCTATAATGGGACGTTCCTGAAATAACAGCTCAATCATATATACCGGATGAAATCCGGATGGTATGTCGTTCATTTCATTATTTCTCTCACGATCTTCTTTCCATTCGTTCGTCATGCTGCTTCCCCTCATTCCTTGCTCTGTCCCTCAGCCTGTGCAGTCTGGAAAGGCCCGAGTTCTTTTTCCACATAGGTATTGACCTGATGGGAAAAATGTTCAAGCACGCCAGGTAAGTCACTGCTCAGCGGATGCAGTTCAGACCGCTCCCAGCTGTAATAGTCCTGAACAAGCGGCTTGCGCAACGATACGAGGCGACTCAGCACCTCATAGGTTGCATGATCAAAAACCTTCTCTTCATGGTTAATTTGAATAATATCGTCATAGCTGCTCGCATCACGCATGATGAAGCCGTCAATCAGATAACTCCCCACATCCGTAACGATTTCAATTGCGAGATGAAGGCAGCGTTCCTGTACCAAACCCAGCATTAGACTGCCATCCCAAGCTTGTGACGCGCGGCGAAGACCTTCAGCCACCTCCGGTACGGCAGCAAGCCGGCGGGCAATCTGTTCTCTATTTACGTAATACAATGTGTTCACTTCCCGTTCAGTGAATTATCGGTTCCTTTTTCCTCTTCGCTTCAGCCAAAATAACATCACAGGACAAGCGATCAGAAACACGACAAAAATATATAAAAATTCCATAACGTCTCTTAAATCGCTCATGCAGAGTCCCCTTTATCCAAAGTAGAATGAATAACAGATTAGATTTCGTAGTCCACTGCAATCGACTGCTCTCTGACCTCGTTCATATACTTGATGACTTCCTGATGCAGCGGATGCACCTGATATGCCTGAAGATCTTCCAGTGATGCAAATTCTGCCGTAAGTGAGATGTCAAAAGATCTGTCCGAACGAAGCACGTCGATACCTACTTCGAGCGAGACCAGAACGTCAATTTTCCCTTGCAGATTGCGAAGAACATTCGCAGCAGCTTCAATACTTTCAGGAGAACGATCTTTCATTTTAAACAGAACAATATGTTTAATCATCAGACAAGCACCTCATTTGAGTAAAATAATTGGTATGAATGAATTTTCTTGTATCCAAAATATATCATAACGTCCTCTATTACGAAAGGATACTTGGAAACGTTCTCTTAAAAGACAATCTATTCGGGGCTGCTTTCATTCGCCCTGGATTTCTTTTGAGACAGATTATCCGTCTGTTCACTTTGGTTTGTCTGTTTTTTCTGGGTCCACTTCTGCTGCTTGTTCTTTTGTCTCCTTATTCTCCACATTCGGCTGTGGTTGAGGCCATTCCCTGTCAGACAACCCCTCCTGTTTTTTCAGAACCGCTATAGCCTGTCTGAGCTTATCAGGCAATGGAAGCCCAATGCGGGCATAATTTTCGGTAATAGATATCAGCTCATTCACCAGATAAAAGTAGATGGCTCCCCCTTTAATGATGTCAGTCCCCATGAGCATGTCAATTCGGTGGGCAAGCAGAATAACCGTAAGCATGAGACCTTTGCGCGCAAGCCCCCAGAATCCAACATTACTATTCAATCCTTTTCCTGTTCTTACTGCCGCAGCGAGACCCGTAATATAATCCACAGCCATTGCAACCGCCAGTAAGCTAAGCAGTTGATCCCATCCACCAAAAGCAAACGTCATGAAAGCCCCTGAAATGGCAGCAAAGGTACTTACGGATGGACTCACGTTTCTCACCTCTCCCTCTCACTCAATCTCCATACAAGATATGTAAGAATAAGAGATTTTGACAGTCCACATGCCTGCTTAACACGCGGATTTCTAATTTCAGATTTGTGCACATTGGAAATGAATTCCTTTAACGGAAATCGAGTTTTTATGGGTAAATCAGGGAAATAAACCGCATCATATCAACAAAAAATAGATAAAAGCACTAAAGTCTCATTAATAGGTAATTAGACTCATTTTATTTTTGTTCATTATCTATTTGATCCCTTAAATTTAGTGAAACATTGTAATCTAGGAATATACTAGGATGTGAATTGCGTCTGGTCTAGTTCATAATTCCTCCTTTGTAGCGGATTCACGCATCCACTCATTTGAAACAGGTGCACCCGGCACTTGAAAGTACCCCCATACTTATTGTAGTATTTGGTTAAAAAAATCGGAGGAAATATGCCTAATCAACCAGAACAACATTCCATCCAGGCGTGGTCTCTGATCAACCGTAAATATTTGGGAAAAGGCGTCCGTGTTAAACGATTCCGAAAACCGACACGCTGTCAAATCCGCAACCGTGTTCTTCTTGCCGTGCTGATGGCCAATGATATCAAGTTGTCTCAGCTCGCCGAAGATCTATCCATCTCTTCACGCAGCGTCAGCGCGTGGGTGTATGAAGGACGGATACCCGGCAGTACCAATTTGGACAAGGCATGCCAATTGCTCGGCTACCCGCGCCACATTCTTTTTAACGAAGAAGTGGTACGCAAAAGCCCTGTCATTTGTCAGCCCGAGCCTTCCCGCTTCATGAAGCGTACGGTGACCCGTTCTCCGGTTAGCAACCGTATTCTGACAGGCTTGTGTATGGTCCATGATTTGTCGGTGACAGATGTCAGCCACTGGATCGGGGTTCACCCCGGCACTTTCCGCAAATGGCTGCATCAGGGAACGCTGCCTTCTGCTGCGTTTCAGGAACAAGCGGAACAATTTTTCCGCATCCCGAAAACTATTTTGTTCGCAGATGTCATCTTGAAAGATCGCCACAATAACTAAATTAGCGAACAACCAAAAGGCTCTGCCCTCTCCCCAACGGGAGAGGCAGAGCCTTTTTTAAATAACACTTATATCTTCAGATTAAATTATATTAGGTTACGATTTCTTCAGTCGTGTGAACTCTCTATCGTCTCTCAAGGATGGTATGCGGTCCTCTTGCCCTCCAACCAGCTTTGTATGCATCATTCCCTTCATCTCAGTAAAGGCTTAACCTGCGCCTGTACAGCTTGCTCTCTGTCGAGGCGAAAATCTCCTTGTCGAAAGGCGCGGCGACTAAACTCATATATACCTCATCAAATGCTACCCAACCATTCCATTAAGTCATTGATCATTAAAAAAATAGAACTTCATCGTTAGCTTCATTTTTATGATATATTTGTACTAACAATTTAATTCAACACTTCTTATAAAATATAAAAAAAAGCCTGTCCCCTAAGGAAGTAGGCTTTAATTAACACTTTAATTCAATATGAATAACGTTTGACCCGATCCATTCTAAACCCTTGCATGACCGTGCTCTTCAAAAATTATCTAGATATATTACTTTCCAATCAACCGCCAGCTCCTCTACCGTAAACAACGACACTATCTTGTCTCATACATTACATTATTCCCTCTAAAATTTGTACGTACAACTGAATGCGTAAGAAAACACTTGTTCATATTATTTCTTTCATCCTTATTTCGAACCCACGTTAAGATTCTCGTTGATATATTTCAGTCCTGTATAGCGATCCCGAAGCAAATGAGCTGTGGTGAAAGCATGTTCTACCATCTCCATGGATACACCCAGTTGTTCAGTTGTTGTAGGGCCCCCGACTTGCTCAAGCCAAGCTGTAAGCTGCGATGCATCTGGCAGATTATTATACACATCGAAAACCGGTTCGCCAGATTTTTGTGCAAGATCTTTGTATTTTACGGTAAGCAATGCACAGGCTACTCCCACCTTGGCTCCATGCAAAACAGGCTTGTGCCCAGCTTCCATCAGGTCCATCTCCCACCGATGAGACAGATGATGTTCTCCACCGGATGCCGGACGGGAATGATCAATGATCAGCATGGAAATGCCGGAAACAATCAGCGCATCCATCAATACAGTCACACCATCGGCCCGTCCTTCAGCGATACCTTTGATATTCTCCACACAGGTCGTTAGTGCTTCTTCCGTCATACGGTAAGCTACGGGGCAGAACGGTTCTCCGCCCAGATCCCTGGAAACCACCCAGTCCGCCAGTGATGTATATTTACCAAGCATATCTCCAAATCCAGCAGCATTCATCTCTTGAGGGGCTTGCTCCAAAATATCGACGTCCGCGAAAATAGCTTCAGGCGGTACCGCCTGGAACGTCTGTTTAACGCCGCTTACAATAAGAGGTGCACCTGCCGAGGTAAATCCGTCAACTGAAGCTGCCGTAGGTACTGACAGAAAGGGCTTGTTCATTTTGGAGCAAACGAATCGCACCAGGTCATGAATGGTTCCTGAACCAGCAGCAATGATCGCCTGGCTTTCCTGTTTCACACCCAGCAGTACCTGCACAATCCCGCCCTCATCGGCGATCACGTCACCTGCTTTGTTCTCTGGCATGCCTATCTCATCCACATGAACGCCTGCTTCTCGAATGATCTTTACCACCTCGTGTCCTGCTGCCGGACCCGTAAATCGATCATATACCACGGTTACATGTCTGTACCCTTGCCCGGACAAATACCCAGGTAACCGCTGAATAGCTCCATGCTCCAGATAGACCTGCATTTGCACCAACCGATGACCATGCCCACAAGTACAATTCTTCGCTTCTTCGTTCCATGTGGCAATTCGCTCGTTCATATTCATTCCGCTCTCAACCTCCCTTAAGAAATATCATGCATAATTACATGGTTAAAACCACAAAATGAAAAAAGGAAATAAAATGTGAGTATTTTCCTGATCACACTTTACTTCCTGTAATAAAAATTTGCAAACCCCAAACTTACATTCCCAAGCAGGTGAACCTATGAAATTAACCAAAGAAATAGGGATTTCTCTCGGATTTCTCGCAGGAACGACATTTGGCAGCGGCATCGCTTTTTTGTTTCGCTTTCAGGCGTATGAGGTCATGGCCAGTGTTGCACTCTTTGGTATTGCTGGAGCGATTACAGGCCTTTGTGTGCAACAATTCATATTCAATAAATAAAAAAAACAAAAAAAGCTCGCGAATTGCCTTTAGAGCAATTTCGCGAGCTTTTTTCTTCGATGCGGTCGAGAGGACTCGAACCTCCACGGGGGTTAGCCCACACGGACCTGAACCGTGCGCGTCTGCCAATTCCGCCACGACCGCATAATATGTATCTTCTCATCATGGATGAAAAGCATTCCGGTCAAGCAATTGCTTGTTTTACCGTAATTAAGAGTATACATGCTCTCAAATAAGTTTGCAACACCTTTTTTCTAAGCTCCAATGAAAAGGACATATGTCCTTTTTTAACTCCATCAAACTCCCTATCGTAGACAATAAGCAGATCATGTGTCCTGTTTGGACACGCTATACCTTGCATAGAAAAGGGGAGTTTTGCATGACGATCAAGAACACAACGCATGAACGTATTGAAGAAGGAAAACGCAGCATTCACTGGACGGAAATGCATATGCCCCTACTCGGCGAATTGAAGTCCCAGTTTGCCAAAGAGCTTCCTTTTGCTGGCTTAACCATCGGTATTTGTATTCATGTGGAGCCCAAAACAGCTGTGTTATGCCGCACACTTCAAGCAGGTGGAGCCAACGTTGTATTGACTGGCAGCCCGGGTACAACCAAAGACCCCGTCGCAGCAGCTCTGCAGGAAGAAGGCATCACGGTATATGGTCAACGTGCGGACAGACGCAATGAACACCTGCAAAATATCCACAGTGTACTTCGTCACCAACCCCATCTCCTTATGGACAACGGGGCTGATCTGGCACGTACCTTCATTCAACAGTATGATACTAATTCTCTAATTGGTGGTACGGAGGAGACCACGACTGGGGCCAATCTGCTGCGTGAAGAGACGGGTGAGAACATTCCTTTCCCGATCATTGTCATTAATGACAGTCCACTCAAACGGATTATGGAAAATGAACATGGTGTCGGACAGACCATTATTGAAGGTTTTATGCGTACTACAAACCTCATTCTGCCCACACGTCGTTTCGTCATCGTAGGTTATGGAACCTGTGGACGAGGCATTGCCAGGTATTTGCGGAATCTGGGCAGCCAGGTCGTCGTCGTTGAAACCGATCCGATTGCTGGCCTGGAAGCGGCGCTGGATGGATTCAGAGTGGCACGATTGGAGGATACGTTTGCATTTGCCCAAGTGTATATTACTGTCACTGGCCGTCCTAACGCCATTCTGAAGGAACATTTTAATCAAATGAATGACGGAACGATCCTCGCCAATGCCGGACATTTTTCTTGGGAGATGGATCTGGAAAGTCTCCGTCAAGAGGCGGAGCATACGGATCAACTGACAACAGATATCGAACAATTTACATTAGCAAATGGACGTCGACTCATGCTACTTACTCAAGGCGAGATGCTGAACCTGGCCGGTGGCAGTGGCAACCCTGCCGAAACGATGGATCTGGGCTTGTCCCTGCAAGCCGCCTCTCTCCTATATCTTGTACAGCAACGCCAACATCTCACCCTTGGACCACAGCCGGTTCCTCATAGCGTTAACAACACCATTGCCGGACAGATGCTGAAGCATTTGAGCTACAAAATCTAATCCGTGTGATTGGTGATCTGCATTTAAAGGAGAGATTCACATGAAAAAAGCGAAACTTTGTTTTATCGGTGCAGGATTCCATGCATCCACGAATATATATCCATCTGCTGTTGAAGCAGGAGCAGAAATTCAGGCCATCGCCACCCGCAGTATTGAACGATCTGAGGCGGCTCTCCTTCGCTTTGGTAGCAGCGGGAAAGCGTATGACAATACTCAGCTGATGTTACAAAATGAAGACTGTGATGGCGTGATTGTTGTGGCGCAACCAGAGGATCAGACATCACTTGCCCTTGAATGCATACGCGCTGGCAAAAATGTATACGTGGATAAACCCCTCGGATGGAATGCTGCCGAAGCTGCCGCTGTGGCTGAAGCTGCTCAAAAGGCGGGTGTGGTTGTCATGGTTGGATTCATGAAACGATATGCTCCGGTCTACATGAAACTCAAGGAACTGATTGATGGTGGATCATTGGGCAGAGCACGTTCTTTCCAAATGAAATTCGCTGTAGACAGCACACCATTCTGCAAGGATGAGGAACAATTCATGAAGCTCGCTGCCATTCATATGGTCGATCTAATGCGTTTTCTGTTCGGGGAAGCGGTACAGGTCACAGGTACAACGGTTAAAGACGGAAAACATATTAACCAGAGCATTTCGCTGAAATTTGATCACGATGTGGTGGGTAGTGCCTACTTTGCTGGCATGAGTGGCTGGTCCCGTGAGAGTGAAAGTGTACTAGTCACCTTTGACGACGGGTTTGCCTTAGCAGACGAAATCAACACACTTACGGTTCATCAATCTCGCACAGGGGACAACCTTCCCTGGAAATCCCTTGAAGAGCAAGATACTGTTTTCACTCCCTCCGGCTCTCCCATGTCAGGCGCTTATCGCGACCTCTACTTACGAGGATTTGTAGGGGAAATGGCTCATTTTATGGAATGCTGCCAGAACAAATCTGATCCACGCTCCAGTGGTAAGGATAATATTGAAACCATGGCGCTATGCGATACCATCCTGGCGTCCCTGATTTGATGTTTACACGTTATAAAGACAAACATGTTATACAATCTGAGAAGAGGGAATAAACATATGTTAGACGCCGGATTACTTATCATTCGACTTGTTATTGGTTTCATTATGTTGGGTCATGCATGCAAGAAACTGTTTGGCTGGTTTGGTGGAGAAGGCATATCAGGAACAGCTGAATTTTTCGGAGCGATTGGTCTGAGGCCTGCAAAAGTTATGGCTGTTTGTGGAGGCCTTATGGAGTTGTTCGGCGGATTTCTGTTTGGGGCAGGCCTTTGGATTGGTTTTGCTGCCATTTTGCTCATCATCCCGATGGTCGTTGCCATAGCGAAAGTTCATGCTAGTAAGGGACTTTGGAATCTGAACGGAGGATTTGAGTACAACCTGGTTATGCTTGGATCGTTAATCGGTGTTGCACTTGCGGGTGCAGTGGCGTATTCTTTGGACGCTTTAATCTAATCTAGCTTTCCAATCCTGAGAACCTCGATGTTTCGTGATACGAAACAGGGGTTCTTTGTTGTTTTATCTTCATGTAGATGTATGAGATGGGGTTTATAATCCAAGGGAGAAGTGATATGCTCATAGATGAGTAATATGTACATTTATGTACCGTAGTACTGAAATGGATACTATAAATAACCACCACACACTGGAGGTGCAACTATAATGAGAAAGAACTCGAATGATGCGTGCCCCTCGCCTTATGGCTGTTCCGTTGAAGTCACGCTGAGCGTCATCGGAGGCAAATGGAAAGGTGCGATCCTATATCACCTATTCTCCGGTTCGTTAAGATTCAACGAGATCAGAAAATTATTTCCTGATATCACCCAACGGATGTTAACTCTCCAATTAAGAGAACTGGAAAGCAGCGGAATTGTTCACAGAGAAATATATCCTCAGGTACCGCCCAAAGTGGAATATTCGCTTACACCGTTTGGAGAAACGCTCCAGCCGATTATTTACAGCATGCGAGACTGGGGAGAACAGTATACCAATGAAGTCTTGGCCAGATCACAAGAGGTCTAAACAAAAGACAAAAAGAAGCTATCCCTTTCTTCAATGGGACTAGCTTCTTTTTTTTGATATAGGGAACGTATACCTTATTTTATGACCGTTTGAATGGTAATGGTACGATTACGTCCTTCTTCCTTGGCTTGATATAACGCATTATCCGCCAAATGGAACAACTCTGTCGCCGTTGTAGAATGCAGCGGGTACTCGGCAATGCCTGCCGAAATCGTCACAGAACGATCAATGGGCAAAATACTTTGTTCCACCGATACACGGATATGCTCGGCAATCTGATACGCTGTTTTGGAATCCGTATGTCGCAATAATACAACAAACTCCTCCCCGCCAAACCGGGAACAAACATCCTGCGTCCGAACCGACAGCTTAATGATATTCGCGATATGCTTCAGAACCTGATCCCCCGCATGATGCCCATACGTATCGTTTATGGATTTGAATCGATCAATATCCAGAACCACAATGGAGAAGGGAACTTCTTCATCAATCCAGTGCTGAATGACTTCTTCAAATGTTCTGCGATTAGTCATTCCGGTTAATACATCCGTTCTGGCATCATAGGTAAGCTGATCTCTTTGCTTTCGAAAGTTCGCCAATGCACTTAGCACGGTACGTGTTAACAAGTCCGCTTCCCTGTTCCAATGCGGCTTCATTACAGGCAGATCTACTTTACCCTGATCCACCTGGTTAACCAAATCCGCAAGATAAACAAACGGACTCGCTAGCTTGCGCGCTACACGAATAACGATAAGTGTCAGAATGATAAACGGGATTGAAGTGTACAGCAGCAACATGCGAATATGATGATTAAGCTGATCGTATACCATCTGGGTTGGAGATACGACGACAACGCCCCAATCTGTTGTTGGAACCTTATAATACCCTGCGAGTGAATCCACACCCGCCAGATTCTTGTATTGTTCTTTGCCCGTCTGGTCGTTAAGCAATTTCTGAACAACTTGATTTTTGCTTAGATTTTCACCGATTCTTTCCGTATCGGGGTGAAATAACAATGTCCCTTTGGCATCAACAATAAAAAAATAAGAGCCATTACTGGTCTTCAGCTGACTGCCAAATGACAGGTTCAAAATGTTGTTTTCCTGTAGATAAATGCTTCCACTAATCAAACCTTTGAATTCACCTGAAGGACTGAAGATCGGCTCACTCACAAAAACGACTCTGCGTTCCGAATAAGGCGCACGGTACGCTTCGGATATAAAGGAAGCCCTCGATTTAAACGCATTTTTCGCTGCATTAGATGTTATAGGCTTTCCGAGGCTTTTTTCCGAATAAGGTGATGAACCTCGAATAATTCCCGATGCATCTATAAGAGAAACCGAATTGAAGTAATTACTGCTGTTTCGAATCAAATCCAGTGTGGAATCCAGTGTTTTGGCGTCTGCATAGTCTATTTCCGGAAAATAATTAGCTGAATACTTCAAACTGGCCTGCATGGATTGAAACAACGAGTCCAGTGTTTGGCTCATCTGCACGGCACTTGAATAATTAAGTGAGAGTGTATTATCAATCAGCGATTGCTTCTGGGATGTATAAGATGAAACAAACATAATGGTCAATGTCATCAAAACGGCAATGGTGACCAATCCACTCAATAGAGCGGTAAGGCTGATTTTTTTGATCTCCCTTACTTTTCTTCTTAATCTGGATGTTTTATTCTCTGCGATCATTATTGCTTCCCCCGGTTTTTCATGAAAAGGCATATTCCTTCTATCTTATACGAAAGTTGTTAAGAAGAAATAAATAGTTTATGAAGTTCGAATAATTACATAGGAAGATTGACGATTTAATGACAATTGATTACATGAAAGGATACTTTCTGCGAAATCATTTGAAGCTGAAATTCAAGATTAAGATTTATATGAATCCACAATTACATATCCCTCGCCAGGCTGTTGTTCTACAAACCCAGCCATATGTCGTGATTGAAACGAAATGGGTACGTCACACCCCACCAAAATACGATTTTGGATTTCATCAGTTGTTTCAGCCGGTAATGCAAACGAACGCGTATAAGCGAAGTGTTCCTGTAACGTGGTATAAACTGCGTTCACCAGTCTGTCATTACCTGCACGACCAAATACATTCAGTAATACGATACCACCAGAATGCAATTTGTCTTTTAACATCGTGAAAAATGAACTTGAAGTAAACTGTGCTGGTGTTCCTGCAGCCGTAAAAGCATCTACAACAATATAATTATATGCGCCTGATGCCTCCTGTTCTAATAGTTCACGACCATCACCAACCAGCACTTGATCTCCACTATATCCAAAGAAAGTTCTGCTGAGCTCAACAACTTCCGCATCGAGTTCGGCCACTTTTACTTGACGGTTAGACAAGTAGCTTGATAAGGTTCCGATGCCGTGTCCAATTACAAAAATTGATTCATAATCGGGGTTATTACGTTCCATCAGGTGAACCATTGCTCTTGGATACTCCAGCACCATCCGGGATGGCTCATCCAGATCCATTGCCCCCTGAACTGCTGCATTGGAGAATTCCAGCACACGAAATCGGCCCTTTTCCCCATAAAGTTTGGATGTATCATATATCGTTAACTCATGTTGTTCACTCTTATTTCGGTATAAAACTCGCACTGACCGTTCTCCCTTCGTACTTTTACGCAATTGATTATTCATGTGTTCCTATATTATACGGGAAGATAGTATTGTACCCTAGACTAGAATGATATAAAACAACAAAAAAACCGACTCCGCTGGAACGGAAACGGTTTTTCATTGACCAATTAGGATTGAATCGCTTCATGCAAAGCCTGGACATACTCCACGCCCAGATTGGAAAGCGAAGCATTTTTATGGCTGATCCACCCGACATTAATGGTCTCCTCACACTCCAGTGGAACGGGGATGATCTCGTTTCCATTCAGGTCGGCACTAAGCACACCTGTCGAGATGGTATACCCGTTCAAACCGATCAACAGATTAAACAGCGTGGCCCGGTCGTTAACCTGTATGCTTTTGGGGTGAGAAAGGGTGCTTAGGATTTCCTCTGAAAAATGGAAGGAGTTATACTCCCCCTGGTCAAAGGACAAGTAGGGATAATCCTGAAGCTGTTCAATCGCAACCGATTCCTGCTTCGCCAGGGGATTTTGCACACTGATAAAAATATGCGGCTTGGCAACAAACAAACTGTTAAACACCAGTCCCGCATCCTTGAGCAGCTTGTTAATAACCTTGGAATTGAATTCATTCAGATATAGAATGCCAATCTCGCTGCGCAGGCTTTTTACATCCTGAATAATTTCATACGTTTTCGTCTCTCGCAGAGCCAGTTCATATTCATCCTGTCCATACTGCTGCACCAGCTTGACGAAGGCATTTACTGCAAACGCGTAGTGCTGTGTGGAGACGGAAAAATGTTGCGGAGACGGCTTTGCGTTCAAATAACGATTCTCCAGCAATTCCGCCTGCTCCACCACCTGGCGCGCATAACTTAGAAATTCCACGCCTTCTTTGGATAGAGTTATCCCTTTATTCGTGCGTTCAAAAATGGTAATCCGCAGCTCCTGCTCCAGATCCCGGATGGCATTCGACAGGCTGGGCTGGGAAATAAACAGCCGTTTGGCGGCTTCATTCATCGAGCCACGCGTGGCGACTTCAATCACATATTTTAGCTGTTGCAGCGTCAATGCATTATTCCCCTCTCTCTGGTGCGTTACTTGATCATTACTATACCATATCGCAACCCAGACGAGCTTTCTTCAGGTTACAAAAAGACGCCCCAACCCGTCATATGGTTGTGGACGTCTTTGGAGTATTACAGCAAGGTTTAAGCCATGCTTGCTGTGGGTCTCACCACGATTTCATTCACATCCACCTCAGCCGGCTGGTTGATTGCGTACAAAATGCTCTGAGCAATAGCTGTGGCCGGAATGGATATGCGTCTATAATCTTTCATAAGCTCACGTGCTTCATCATCAGAGATTGATTCGGCAAGTTCGGATTCAGTTACACCTGGAGATATGAGAGTCACGCGGATATCTGAGCCTACCTCCTGGCGCAAACCCTCCGAGATCGCACGGACAGCGTACTTGGTTGCACAATATACCGCGGCTGTTGGTGTCACAGCATAAGCTCCTATGGAGGCAATATTAATAAACTGGCCGAAACCCTGTTCCTTCATAACGGGAAGTCCGACTGCAATGCCGTGTAAAACACCACGAATGTTAACATCAATCATTCGATTCCACTCGTCTACTTTTAGTGCTTCAAGGGGTGATAGTGGCATGACTCCGGCATTATTAACAATCACATCCAAACCTCCATAACGACTGAGCGCAAGCTCTACGATCGTTTGCATTTCTTCCAGCTGTGTAACATCAAGGGTATGATATTCTACTGTACCACCTTCCGAGCGAATGGAGGAAGCCAGCGTCTCCAGACGATCCACTCGTCTTGCACCAATGACAACATGTGCCCCCTGCTCTGCTAATAGACGTGCCGTTGCTTCCCCAATTCCGCTGCTTGCACCAGTGATCACAACAACTTTCCCTTTTACATTAGACATTTTGACTTCTCTCCCTATTAGGTATTTTATAGTGCATTTTCTCTGTACAACACCATGCCCGCATGATAAAGCACGCCGTCCTTAAAGTCTCCATCTGCGGTAAAGCCAGTATCATCCACATATTCAATATGGTCTCCATCGACTACATACCGACCTTGATATGCACTTTGCCTTTTTCCCCGCGCTTCATCATAGCGACCGTCAGGGAGAAGTTCGTGCCTGATGTACCCGTCCTTCGTCACCCACATCCCAATATACGGGTGTTTCACTTCCTGTCTGTCTCCTGATCTAATACCTGTCATATTCCCATGACACTCCTTTCTGTTGCCAACAGATTCAATTGCTTACCCTCATTATGTAAGGAATCAGTCTCTACACGATAGAAGAATCCCACAGTATTCTTGCCTATTCATCCAGCACATTCTAAAATGGTTAAACAAGTACGAGGAAGGGAGGGTCTGCAATCCATGCTTTCAAAAATAGAACAGGATAACGCTCTTATTCAGCAGCAGCAGGAATTGGCCCAATTGATCGGCCGTTTCACCCACGAAGACGGGATTCATCTAACAGCAATTCCTTCGCTTGCTTTGATCCGTGCTTCCCGGGTTTCAGAGCCTATTCATGCCGTGCACGAACCCGCCCTGTGTATTGTGGCCCAAGGGTCCAAACTGGTTATTCTCGGACAGGAGAGCTACACCTATGATTCTTCACAGTATTTGGTTGCTTCCATAAACTTGCCTATTTCAGGGCAAGTTGTACAGGCTACGACAGAACATCCCTATCTCTGCCTGCGACTTGATTTTAATTCAGGGCAGATTTTTGATCTTATTCAGGATTCTCCCTCTACACAAGCCATGCCCGACAAATCAACACGTCGTGGGTTGTTTGTAAGTTCAACCAAACCTCCGCTTCTGGAAGCCGTAATCCGATTGGTCAGATTGCTGGATACACCTGAGGACATTCCAGCACTTGCACCGCTTATGATTCGTGAGATTCTATATCGCCTGATTCAGGATGAACATGGACACTCCATCAGGCAGTTTGCGATTCAGAACAGTCACGCACAGCACATCGCTCAGGTCATTGAATTAATTCAATCAGAATACGCCCATCCGCTCCGAATCGAGCAATTGGCTTCCATGATCAACATGAGTACATCCTCATTGCATTATCATTTCAAAGCCACTACTGCCATGAGCCCACTGCAATATCAAAAACAGATTCGCTTGCAGGAGGCTCGGCGAATACTGCTTGCAGGTTCAACCGATGCAGCCGATGCTGCATTTCAGGTAGGGTACGAGAGTCCTTCACAATTCAGTCGGGAGTACACCCGCATGTATGGGCTTCCTCCTAAAAGTGATATCAAACGCCTTCGTCATACACTCCATATCGAATGCTAAATATAAGCAAAAAACCACGTCATATTGACGTGGTTTTTTGAGTTCGGGTGAACTTGCAGCACTCAGGAGAAGATGTTCTTTTTTTCAAATACAGACATCTGGTTCTCTCCGGTAATCGGGCACTCATCAGGAAACATGCTTCGCTTCTCCATCTTCTCATCAATAAAATCGACGATCTGCTGCAAAGATACAATCTGCGCTTCGATCTTCTTCCGATGGTTTAACAGCATTTCACGCTCATCCGGGAAATCTTCCAGGTCCGAATCCATCGACATCTGTAGATAAGGCTTCATCTCCTCCAGAGACATGCCTGTTTTTTTCAAACAAGTAATAAGCTTCATCGTCTGTATATCCTCCGAACGGTATACCCGATGGCGATTGGCCTTGCGTTCAGCCCGGGGAAGAAGTCCAATCTTCTCATAATAACGAATGGTATCTTCCGATAATCCGGCCTGTTCTGACGTCTCTTTAATGGAGAACCCTACAGTATCATTCATCATCGTCGTCGACCTCCTCCACTTTCATTGATCTCTATCTTACAACTTGGAGTCAGCTCCAAGTCAAGGTTGTTTTGAGTCCACAGAAGCCGCATCCTTAAAATTCAAAATATAACCAACCGTACGCTTGACTTGGAGTCGACTCCAAATTATAGAATGAGCGCATTAGACAGATTGGCTCTGTCATCCCATTCACTCAGGAGGTATTTATATGAATTCAAATCATAAACTTCGTACAGCCTTAATTACAGGATCAACTTCGGGAATTGGTCTTGAACTGACCCGTACCTTGTTAGCCGAAGGATGGCAAGTTATCGGCCTTAACCGTTCCGCTTTTCCAAAAGAAGACAGTGATATTCAGGACGGATTGCACTCCGGCCAGCTCCGTTGGGTTCAAGCTAACCTCACTCAGTACGATAGCCTGAGAAAAGCTTTAAATCAGATTAAATCCGAAGTGGATACCATTGACGTGTTGTTTAATAATGCCGGGGGTAGTGGTTACGATCTTCGTTTGTCTGATCATGGGCATGAAATGCACTTTGAATTACAAACTGTGGTACCGTACATCATTTATATGGAACTACAGGATCTTCTTCACAAAAGCACCTTGAAAACCGTTATTAATACATCCACCAGTGCATTTAAGATGGTCAAACAGTTTAACCTGGACGTCCTGGAACATCCAGCCGAGTTCAAAAAGCTGTTCGGTCCTTATGCGACTTCAAAGCTCGCACTGTCTTTATGGACACGCGAAGCTGCTTCTACCCCTGCATCTAAAGGAATTCGGTTGCTTAGTGTGGACCCCGGGGGCAACAATACACTCAGAGGTAATAAAACATCCGGGCTGCCCTTTTATATCAAACCTATCATGAAGCTGTTCTTCCCGCATCCAAGTCACGGAGCTTCTCTGCTTTATAACGCTGCCATTGCGCAAACCAAATCTGGTACGTTCCTGATGAAAAACAAACCCACCACTCTTCGTTTTACGGAGCAAGGCCCAGCCATTCTGAACAGAGTGCATGAAATTTATGAAAATGAATTTTTGCAGCCTGATTCCAAGACCGACCCCGTAAGCAAAAAAAGTGTCTGAGCGTTCTTCTTTACTTGGATATATATTCCCTATCCCTCATAATTGCCAGGCTCTGGTTCATAATCTTCACTATACCGACACCTATCATGGGATGAAGTGATGAACTGGAGGAATCTGCATATGAAAAATGAAAACAACAATGGCAAGCCATTAATTATACCGCAGCCAATACGAAAAGACGGCGCCGGAGGACCCGATCTGGGACCTCGGGATGTGATGAGAGATTTACAAAATCCGGATATGCTGGTGCCACCGGTAACCGACAACGGCTTATTACCCAACCTGAGAATGTCTTTTTCCGATACACACATGCAGTTGAACCATGGCGGTTGGTCCCGGGAAATTACGGTACGGGATCTGCCCATCGCCACGACACTGGCTGGGGTGAATATGAGCCTTACCCCTGGAGGTGTACGGGAGTTGCACTGGCATCAGCAATCGGAGTGGGCGTACATGATCTGGGGTACGGCACGAATTACGTCCGTGGATCAGCAAGGTCGTAATTTTATTGCAGATGTGGGACCGGGAGATCTGTGGTTTTTCCCAAAAGGTCTGCCCCATTCCATCCAGGGCTTAGCTGATGGGTGTGAGTTTTTGCTTGTATTTGATGATGGGTCCTTCTCCGATCTGAATACATTATCCATCTCGGATTGGTTTGCTCATACGCCACCAGAGGTGTTATCCGTCAATTTTGGCATACCCGAATCTGCATTCCAATCCATGCCAACAGAACAGGTTTACATTTTTCAGGATCAGGTCCCGGGTTCCCTCGCTAGCCAGGAAGTGCAATCTCCGTATGGTACAGTGCCCCTCTCCTTCAAGCATCGGCTGTTAGCCCAGAAACCGATCATCACACCGGGAGGCAGTGTACGTATTGTGGACTCCACCAACTTTCCGATCTCCACAACCGTTGCCGCAGCACTCGTGGAAATTAAGCCTGGAGGTATGCGCGAGCTTCACTGGCATCCCAATGCGGATGAATGGCAATACTATTTGACAGGGCAAGGAAGGATGACGGTTTTTGGAGGGAATGGCATCGCACGTACATTCGACTATCGGGCTGGAGATGTTGGATACGTACC
This sequence comes from Paenibacillus sp. BIC5C1, assembly GCF_032399705.1. Lineage (NCBI taxonomy): Bacteria > Bacillati > Bacillota > Bacilli > Caryophanales > Paenibacillaceae > Paenibacillus > Paenibacillus sp. BIC5C1. The sequence goes on along the minus strand of NZ_CP135922.1, from coordinate 2,131,796 downwards.
TGTAGCTATGGGGCATTATATTCAAAATACGGGCACCGACACGTTATGGTTTTTGGAGATGTTTAGAAGTGATCGCTTTGAGGATATCTCCCTAAATCAATGGATGGCATTAACCCCGGAAGAGCTTGTTCGTGACAACTTGAACGCTTCCCCTGAACTACTTCATGCATTGCGTAAAGAAAAGTGGCCTGTTGTTTAAGAGGAATTGATCTAGGAAAAATATAAAGATGAAAGCCGTTATTTTCAAGGACCAAGGATATTCAAGTAAAAGAGGTTGAAGACCCGAGATTGCAGCAAAAGCTGACATCATCGTACGTATTACTTCTACAGCCATATGTGGATCAGATCTACATATATATAAGGGAGCACTGCCTGCCCTCCGTAATCCGCAGATTGATACCGGTGGTTATTTTGGCTTCACGGAACATTACGGAATTTTTCTGGGGGGGTTAGCTGAAGCTTACCGGATTTTCTACGAACACGAAGACGAATGTACCAAAGTTATACTAGAACCTTGATTGTGTGACGTCCAAAAGGCAGTTGTCCCTAACACGGGGCCTCTGCCTGTTTGATTTTGATTTTGCGCACTTTAACTATTACTCCTACAAGGGATCCATCTGATAACGCGAAAAATCTTATCTCGCTTTTAACGCCTGAATGTATACACTTTCTCCTTTGAAGCTGTCGAGTCTGCCAGACTGCGTCACTTCAAAATTGAAATACTTCTTAATTACAGATGGCGCGCTCAGCATGCTTGCTTCAAGCTCTTTACTCTGCGTCTCCGGAAGTCCAGCCCTGATGCACCAGTCTTCAAATGTAAAGTGTTTCTCAAAGGAAACCATCGTTTCCATTCGAAATCCGGCAAGCTCCAACATCCGAATCCATTCCGTCTTACGCCATGCCCGAACATGACTTCCATCACGCCACTTCTCGATTTCATTGTAAAATTGGTCGTTCTCATCACGTTCAGGTGCCACATTATCAATTAATAACAATCTGCCACCAGGTTTCATTACCCGAAGCGCCTCTGATACAAAGGATTGCACGTCCGGAAAATGGTGTGCAGCAATGCGACAGGTTACAAGGTCAAAGAAATCATCCTCAAAAGGGACGTGTTCAGCATCTCCTGCAACAAAATCCACATTCTCGTGCCCGTTTCCCCGGATAAAGCGTTCAGCCACTTGTAACATCTCATCCGTTAGATCCAATGCGATAACCCGCTCCACAAGCGGAGCTAATGCATTGGCAACATGTCCTCCTCCAGTGGCAATATCCAGCACCTTCATATCCGAGCTCGCTTGAGATGAAGCCACAAGCAGTGCCAGATCATCACCTTTGGCATGACCGACACTAGTCACATATTTCTCTGCATTTTTAGCAAATTGTTTGCGCACCTGTCCTTTAATCTGATCATTAGACATGCCGTATCCTCCTTATAGTTTCATTAGATGAAACTAAGTTTCATTAATTTGATATTGTTTATCTTATCACAGAATGAGCTAAAGTGAAATAAAAAGCATCTCCCCAGTGAATTTCACTGAGAAGATGCTTTTTTATTTTAAACAAAGCTATGAGATAGAGATTGTTTACAACTTTTTGGGAAGCCTTACCCTTTGACTTATTTCACAACGGTCGGCGATTTCTTCCACAGTCCGAGGATCAGACCGGAGATTACTGCACCGATTGCTACAGCAAGCAGGAAGAGCAATGCGTGATTCGCCAGTGCCGCAACGAAGATTCCGCCATGCGGAGCAGGTACGTTAATGCTCCACAGTTGAGTCAGTCCACCTGCAACAGCTGAACCGAGAATACAAGATGTCAGGACACGCAGCGGGTCAGCCGCAGCAAATGGAATGGCGCCTTCTGTGATGAAGGAGAATCCGAGCACGTAATTCGTCAAACCTGATTTGCGTTCTTGCTCCGTGAATTTGGATTTGAAGAACGTTGTAGCGAGTGCAATCGCCAGCGGCGGTACCATACCACCTGCCATAACAGCTGCCATCCAAGCACCATCCGTATTGCCGCTGGATGTAAATACACCGATAGCAAACGTATAAGCCGCCTTGTTAAACGGTCCACCCATATCGATGGACATCATGCCACCAAGCAGCAAGCCCAGCAATACTGCATTACCGGTACCCAGATTACCAAGTGCATCTACAAGCCATGTGTTAAGGGAACCAAAGATTGGATCGAAGACATAGAAACTTATTGCACCAACGATAAGCAGTCCGAATACAGGATACAACAGGATCGGTTTCAAACCATCAATCGCTTTAGGCAGTCCTTTAAACAGTTTGCGCAGACCAATTACGACGTAACCTGCCAGGAAACCGGCAGCCAGACCACCAAGGAAACCGGCGTTTGAATTCACAGCCATCAATCCACCGACCATACCAGGCATCAGGGCCGGACGATCACCAATACTCATCGCAATAAATCCGGCTAGAACAGGAATCAGGAAGTGGAACGCACCAGTCCCGCCACCAATGGTTTGCAGCAGTTGCACAATCGGATTTTCAGGACTCGCAATTTGTTCAAACAAGAAGGATATGGCGAGCAAAATGCCACCACCCACGACAAATGGGAGCATATGCGAGATACCGTTCATCAAATCTTTATAAATCTTGCTGCCCACGCTCACTTTGCCTTGGCTTTCACCTTCACTTTTGCCACCGTTACCGCCTTGGCTTCGGTAGATCGGAGCGTCTCCGTTAACTGCTTTGCGAATCAGTTCTTCAGATTTGCGAATGCCATCGCTTACGGGTCTTTGCAATACCGGTTTGCCATCAAAGCGGGCCATTTCCACATTTTTATCCGCCGCAATGATGACCCCTTTGGCACGAGCGATTTCATCAGCTGTCAGTACGTTCTGCGCTCCTTCTGAACCGTTGGTTTCGACACGAATATTGACGCCCATTTCCTGTGCTTTCTTTTTGAGAGCGTCTTCAGCCATGAACGTGTGAGCAATGCCTGTTGGGCAAGCGGTTACTGCAACGACAAAATCTTCAGATGCCGCATCGCCAACAATAAGGCCTGATGTATTCTGCTTCTGCCCGTTGGCACTGCCTGAGCTAGATACAGCATTTGTTCCATTTACGGCATTTGCTGCTTTTTCCGCTTCGACTTTTTCTTTGGCAGCTTTTTTCTCTGCTTCCTCTGCCTGTTTGGCATCGAATAATGCAGTCACTTCTTCAGGAGTGTCTGTGCTCATTAGCTGCGAGATGAAATCGCTATCAATCAACAACCTGGAAAGAGCCGCAAGCGTACGAAGATGTGTATTTGCTGCCCCTTCTGGAGCTGCAATCATGAAGAATATATGGGCCGGTTCATCATCAAGCGCTTCAAAATCAATTCCTTTTCGACTCTTGGCGAATACAACCGTTGGTTCATTAACTGCTGTTGTCTTGGCATGAGGCATGGCAATACCGCCACCGATCCCAGTGCTGGATTCCGCTTCACGTTTATATATCATTTCCTTAAACAGAACCGGATCATTAATACGTCCGCTACGGTTTAAACTTGCAATGAGTTCATCAATAGCCTCTTCTTTCGTTGCGGCTTGCAGGTCCATGATCATCGTTTCCTGGATCATCAGGTCTGTTATTCTCATTTTGGTACACTCCCTTAAATTCAGTCGGCCTGTGTGATGCAGACCGACTCATAATTGTACTTCTTACGCTGTTATCTGCGATTCATTGAATCCCCTCTTCTAAAAAGGGGCATGCATTTCATCCATTTTGTACGGACTATATTTTGGTTATCGTAACTTGAGTACGTAGCTCTTCAATGAGTTCCCGTGTTGCCAAGTCATCCGAAAAAGCCGTTGCACTACCCGAAGCGACCCCAGTTCGGAACGCTTCAAGCAGGTCTTCGTTCAATCCAAATGTCCCTACGAATCCACCGATCATGGAATCTCCAGCACCAACCGAGTTCTTCACGACGCCCTTTGGCACACTCGCATGGTAGACATCTGTTTTGGTAATCAACAGCGCTCCTTCTCCTGCCATGGAGATCAACACATGTTTGGCACCTGCCTCCAAAAGCTTGCGACCATACGTCACCAGTTCCTCTTGAGTGTCAATCGTTACTTCGAAAAGTTCAGCCAGTTCGTGATGGTTCGGCTTCACCAGCAGCGGTTCATGTACCAAAGCATCCATTAAAGCGGGGCCTGTCGTATCGATTACAAAATCGGCACTCGTTTGTTTGCATACGTTGATCAGACGATCGTAGAAATCGGCTCCCAGCGAAGGTGGTACACTTCCCGAAAGAATGACGATATCTCCTTTTTGCAGTGCGGATAGCTTGTTAAGCAACTCCGCTGCTTCCTCTGGTCGAATGGCTGGTCCCAATCCGTTAATCTCTGTCTCGTCTCCATGCTTCAGCTTGATGTTAATCCGAGTATCATCTGCGATGGTAACGAAATCCGTCAGGATCTTGTCTTCCTGCAATTTGTCATTAATGAAACGGCCTGTGAACCCTCCCAGAAATCCAAGAGCGGTGTTTTCGGCTCCCAGTTGATTAAGGACTCGCGATACGTTAATGCCTTTGCCTCCAGGAAGTTTCAGGTCCCGATTCATACGATTCAAATGACCAAGCTTCAGATCATCCACTTCCACGATGTAATCAATGGAAGGATTAAGTGTTACGGTATATATCATGGCTATCCCTCAATTATTTTAGTTTTCTGGGCGATTACAGAGCGCCAGTGTTCCGGCATATGTTCTGTGATCAAGTCTGCCTCCTCAAGGTCAAACAGTTTGGCAAAAGTAATTTCCCCAATTTTGCTGGAATCAGCCAGCACGTAAGATTTACCGGACAATTGATGTGCACGCCTTTTAATCAAGGCTTCCTCCGGATCAGGAGTTGTATACCCCATTTCGGCGTCCACTCCGTTGGTTCCAATAAAACATTTATCAAAACGGAAGTTGTCCATATTCTGTAATGCGATACTGCCAATCACGGCTTTGGTGTGAATTTTCATCATCCCGCCTAGCAGATAGCTGCGTATTCGTTTACTTACCAGCGCTTCTACATGAGAAAGTCCGTTCGTCACTACCGTAACGTCCTTAGCTTCAATATAGGGAATCATGGCTAATGTTGTCGTCCCCGCATCCAGATAGATACATTCACCATTGTTGATCTCCTGCGCAGCTAAACGAGCAATCGCCGTTTTTTGTTGAATGTTTTTGAACGTTTTTTCTTCCATACCTGGTTCTGGCGTTTTTTCATTCACTAGAGCAGCACCACCATGTATGCGTTTCAGCATCTGACGGCTCTCCAGATCAATCAAATCGCGTCTTATCGTTGACTCAGAAGCACCCAGCACATCTACGAGCTCTTGCAGTTTCACAATTCCTCTTTCTTGTAAGCGCTCTATTATTGCAGCATATCGTTCTTCAGTTAGCATCTTCATTCCTCCAACTGCTTTTATAGTATCATAAAATCCGTAAAAAACAATCATTTTCATTCAAATTAATTTAAAAACATTCATAAACCATCAATATTCGACATTCCGTACACATCAAACATCGCATTCAACCATAAATATCGTTCAAAATCATTCAAACCTTATTTCTTTTTCAGATTGTCCATGTCCTCTTTCTTCTTCCATGCATTTGATAATATCGAACGAATGATTTCGTCTCTATTTTCACATGGGAGGTGGCCTTATGGCTAATCATCGAAACAAACGTCGAAAACCCTGTATTCCTCATACAGGCAAAACAAATTCTGCATTATGCTTTGGGTGGATTTCCTCCAACTGGAGCGGCTATGCAATAGCAGGTGACAAAGCTGAATTCAGACGTATCTCGGCTGAATGGAATGTGCCCTTTGTTTTACCATCGTCCAAGTCCTCATATTCATCAGCCTGGATCGGAATTGATGGATACGAGAATTCCAATCTCATTCAGACTGGAACAGGCCATGATTGGGTTAACGGCCAAGCTAGTTATTATGCCTGGTGGGAAATTCTGCCGGACGTTGAAACGGTTATCCCTTTTCCTGTATCACCAGGAGATCGAATCAGAGCGGCCATTTACAAAATCAATCGAACTCGCTGGTGTATCACACTCCATAATCTGACCCAAAATTGGACTTTTCGCACCGTTCAGCAATATACAGGGAAGCAAACATCTGCGGAATGGATTGTAGAAGCTCCATCCGTAGGAAACTCCATCTCCCGAATGGCAAAGATCACTCCTGTCAGCTTCAAGTGTTGTCGTCTGAACGGTAGGCCCCCCTGCTTCATCGCCAAAGAGAAAGGCATCATGATTCAACAAAAACAGGTTGTTTCCATTCCAGGAGTACCGGGATCACGCGGAGACTCTTTCGTCGTGAAACGAAACGGCTGAGACTTCTTCGTTGACAGATTTAATGAAAAAAACTGCAATGTGCCGTATTCGGCGTACCATTGCAGAATGGATATTCGGTCATTATGGGATTGACACGAGTCTCTTTATTTCTTTTAAAGGAATAGCTCAGCCCTGTCTGGCTTGGGTTTCATCCAATTTCCTTCTTCATTAATAAATGCTCCCTTGAAACGCCCCATCTCCAATTTCTCTATTAGCTTCATCTCATCCAGCACCAGAATTTCGGACAACTGCTGCAAACTATAATAATCACTTGGATCGTAATCCAGCAGAATCGGAACAGCCATGTCATACAGTTCCTTAATTAGATTCTCCAACGAATGACGCCCGAGGTTGTCCATGGTTTGGAAAAACTTCAGATCATGGGACACCAGATTGCGGAACGATTTATCTTTCAAGTTCATCCACAGCGTATTACACGCCTGAACACTCATATAGTTCTGCTCTACATCATAATATTGGATCTCATTAATCTTCATATACTTTTCCTGAAAAGCCACAATTTTGATCAAGGGTTCATTTCGTATGCGTGACGCTTTCTTCAAATGGGTTCTGAACCCCTCATAATCCATAATTCTCACAATAATCTATCGCCTGCCTTAACGCTGTATAATTCGATATTTTACAGTATTATATAAGCCCCCGTAAATGTAACTTTAGAAAAAGGAAAACCGTACAGCCTTGTACCCCGCTGTACGGTCATTCTGAATACTCAGATTCCAACTTCACTTTTCACCCAACTTGCGGTAAATTCCTGTTCGTTATACTTAAAAAATTGCTCTAGGATCTGTTCCCGATCATCCAGGAAAAGCTGGTCAGCTACAGCTGAAACCAGCTTTGGCACAGCATTCTTTGTGCCCGATATTGCTGAGGCAGAAAGGCCGCAGCTTGCAAGTGCAGAGTAGTTAAAAACAAACAAGCCTCGCAGCTTATCTTCCCCCTCCTCATCCCTGCTGGTCATTGCAAACCCAGGACTAAGGTAAGGATGTGCGTCAAGCAGTGCATTCCTTTGTTCCGTCGGAGCTTGAAAGCGGTCTGCCCAGCGTGCGATGTGTGCCTCCACCATTCGGAGCTCGGGACGCAGTGCCGGATCACTCACCATCCCCGTACTTATGACCAGAAAATCAAAGGATTTCTGACCCAGTTGCGTAGTCACTACCGCTCTCCCATCCTTCATCTCTACATTCAGCCAAGGCGCATGAAGATGTAATTGGAAGCCTGGCCATGCAGCAGCCCGGTTGAAGGTATCATTGGTTGGGGGCTGGTTGTATTTGAAAAAGTGGGAAATGGTCGCATACTTATCCTCGTCCGATAATACGTGAAACCGTTCGATCATACCGGATTGCTCCATCTGACGAATCGGGTTAACACTCGGCAATTGTTCCCGCCGCACAAATACGTGAGCCTCAGCCACGCCTGTGGCTAGTGCAAAGTTGGCATTATCAAAAGCAGACGCCCCTCCGCCAAGTATGGCAATCCTTTTTCCTTGTAACCGTTCAAAATCAATTAGCTCCGACGTGTGAGCGTACAGATGTCTAGGTATTTTCTCAGAGATCAGAGGTGGTACATGCCACTCCCCACCACCCTGGATACCCGTAGCCAAGACAACCTTTCGTGCCAGCAACATATTACTTGGAGCCCCTACACCTGTAATGTGCAACCGGTGTAAACCTCCATCTGCAGGTTCAATCAGTCTCAGTTTCACTTCATTCACGACAGGTAGATTAAGCACCTCCCTGTACCAACGCAGATAGTTCATCCATTCGCTGCGCGGAATTTTATCAACCTCATCCCATCCCGAAGGACCCACTTGCGCCTCCCACCATGCTCGAAACGTCAGCGAAGGAATACCGAGATCAATGGAAGTCAGATGTTTTGGTGTACGTAACGTAACCATACGCGCGTATGTCTCCCAAGGTCCCTCCAACCCTGCGGCATTTTCATCAATGACCAGAATGTTGGATATCCGCTCACGCAGGAATCCAAAAGCAGCCCCCAAGCCGCTCTGCCCACCACCTACAATAACGACATCATAGATATGGTCTTTGTCATGTTCCCGCGGATGAATCCAATCCGCACCTCCATATGCGAGATAAGCCAAATCATCTTGTACTCGTTGGTTTAATGTTTCAAGGCTCATCATTCATCAACCCTTTCAACGTCCACTCGTATACTGCTACGAACCGCTCGTTTAATGTTATGTTCGTGTAATAATTCGTTTCATTTGATGGATATTCCGTAAGTTCAAAGCAGCCTAATTCTTTTATCATATGAATAAAGACGAGGATTTCGTCTCAATCCCTTACATCATTTTCGTTAGGATTAGCGTTATTATATGAGTTTGGGTTATTTTTTTGAATATCACGATAGATTTCTTGTCATCATACCTAAAAATATCTAACATGCTTGTTAACTATAACGAAACCAAATTTTAATGACTTCGTCCTGTATGTAAAAAAGACAGATCAGGTTGGATGTTAACGGTCGATCCAACCCGGATCTGTTTTCGTGTTGTCTTATTTTTAAATAGGTAGGGTGCTGAAAATCAACACCTCATGTCAATTCGTGTACTGACCATACAATACCGTTCGTTGTTCCAATCCCCAAGTTCAGAGTAATCGTTAATCCATTCGCGGCGTAAAACAACCCGATCACATCGCCTGCGTTCAGCGTAACCTGCGCCGCTAGGGTTACGGCTCCACTACCCAGTACTGCCCGCAAAGTGAGTAGCGTCACACTGATATTCAGGATCGGCAATAGTCCATTGACCAAAGTAGTGGTAGTGGGGGATGTTCTTTGCACCAGAAAGGCTGGATTGACCCCAGCTCCCAATGAGATAGCTATCGCGGCAGTTGTAGAAAAATTGATTGTTGCCACAATCGAGTAGGTTCCAGTATTGGGCGCCGTGTAATTGCCTGTAGTTGCATTAAAATTTGCATTGCCATAGTAAGGACTTGCTGTGCTCCAGTTGGTTAACTGAGTGCTGGTTGCTGTCGATAGGTTAGCCAAAAATGCAGAAAATCCTTGTGCAGCTAGATTGGGTCCTGATGCACCAGTAGCCCCTGTGGCTCCCGTGGATCCAGTAACTCCAGTAGTCCCGGTAGCCCCAGTTGCACCTGTTGTTCCCGTTTCTCCCGTTCCGGTGGCTCCTGTCGCACCCGTTACACCCGTTGAACCCGTCGCACCTGTGGCTCCTGTCACACCAGTTACACCCGTTGAACCCGTCGCGCCGGTGACTCCAGTAACCCCCGTCCCGGTTGCGCCTGTCGCACCCGTTACCCCAGTAAGACCCGTTGCTCCAGTAGCTCCTGTTGTTCCCGTTCCGGTGGCTCCTGTCGCACCCGTTACCCCTGTAAGACCGGTTGCACCAGTGGCTCCCGTTACTCCTGTTCCGGTGGCTCCTGTCGCACCCGCTACTCCAGTAAACCCTGTTGTACCTGTGGCTCCCGTGGTTCCGGTGACTCCTATACCGGTTGCACCTGTTGCACCAGTAAGACCCGTGGAGCCAGTAGCTCCAGTTATTCCTGTTCCGGTGGCTCCTGTCGCACCCGTTACTCCAGTAAACCCTGTTGTACCTGTGGTTCCCGTGGTTCCGGTGACTCCTACTCCGGTTGCGCCTGTAACACCTGTTTCACCGGTAAGACCCGTTGCTCCTGTCACGCCAGTTACACCCATAGATCCTGTCGCGCCGGTGGCTCCAGTGGCGCCTGTTGTCCCCGTCCCGGTGGCTCCTGTCGCTCCTGTTACCCCAGTTAAACCCGTCGCTCCTGCGGCGCCTGTAGCCCCGGTAACTCCTATTCCGGTTGCGCCTGTCGTACCTGTGACCCCAGTAAGACCCGTGGCTCCCGTAACTCCAGTTGTTCCCGTGCCGGTGGCGCCTGTCACACCCGTTACTCCAGTAAACCCTGTTGTACCTGTGGCTCCCGTGGTTCCGGTGACTCCTATACCGGTTGCACCTGTTGCACCAGTAAGACCCGTGGAGCCAGTAGCTCCAGTTATTCCTGTTCCGGTGGCTCCTGTCGCACCCGTTACTCCAGTAAACCCTGTTGTACCTGTGGTTCCCATGGTTCCGGTGACTCCTACTCCGGTTGCGCCTGTAACACCTGTTTCACCGGTAAGACCCGTTGCTCCGGTCACGCCAGTTACACCCATAGATCCTGTCGCGCCGGTGGCTCCAGTGGCGCCTGTTGTCCCCGTCCCGGTGGCTCCTGTCGCTCCTGTTACCCCAGTTAAACCCGTTGCTCCTGCGGCGCCTGTAGCCCCGGTAACTCCTATTCCGGTTGCGCCGGTTTCACCAGTAAATCCTGTTACACCAGTTGCTCCTGTAGCCCCGGTTCCGGTTGCGCCTGTCGCACCCGTTACCCCAGTAAGACCCGTTGCTCCCGTAGCTCCGGTTGTTCCCGTTCCGGTGGTACCTGTCGCACCTGTTGCACCAGTAAGACCCGTGGCTCCCGTAGCTCCGGTTGTTCCCGTTCCGGTGGTACCTGTCGCACCCGTTACCCCAGTAAGACCCGTTGCTCCCGTAGCTCCGGTTGTTCCCGTTCCGGTGGTACCTGTCGCACCCGTTACCCCAGTAAGACCCGTTGCTCCCGTAGCTCCGGTTGTTCCCGTTCCGGTGGTACCTGTCGCACCTATTGCACCAGTAAGACCCGTGGCTCCCGTAGCTCCGGTTGTTCCCGTTCCGGTGGTACCTGTCGCACCTGTTGCACCAGTAAGACCCGTGGCTCCCGTAGCTCCGGTTGTTCCCGTTCCGGTGGTACCTGTCGCACCTGTTGCACCAGTAAGACCCGTGGCTCCCGTAGCTCCTGTCGTTCCTGTTCCGGTTACACCTGTCGCACCCGTTACTCCAGTAAGACCCGTTGCTCCGGTAGCTCCTGTCGTTCCTGTTCCGGTTACACCTGTCGCACCCGTTACTCCAGTAAGACCCGTTGCTCCGGTAGCTCCTGTCGTTCCTGTTCCGGTTACACCTGTCGCACCCGTTACTCCAGTAAGACCCGTTGCTCCGGTAGCTCCTGTCGTTCCTGTTCCGGTTACACCTGTCGCACCCGTTACTCCAGTAAGACCCGTTGCTCCGGTAGCTCCTGTCGTTCCTGTTCCGGTTACACCTGTCGCACCCGTTACTCCAGTAAGACCCGTTGCTCCGGTTGCTCCTGTCGTTCCTGTTCCGGTTACACCTGTCGCACCCGTTACTCCAGTAAGACCCGTTGCTCCGGTTGCTCCTGTCGTTCCTGTTCCGGTTACACCTGTCGCACCCGTTACTCCAGTAAGACCCGTTGCTCCAGTAAACCCCGTGGCTCCGGTTGCGCCTGTAACACCTGTTTCACCAGTAAGACCCGTCGCACCAGGGGCTCCCGGTGCTCCTGTCACGCCAGTCACACCCGTAGATCCTGCGGCGCCTGTAGCCCCGGTAACTCCTATTCCGGTTGCGCCGGTTTCACCAGTAAATCCTGTTACACCAGTTGCTCCTGTAGCCCCGGTTCCGGTTGTTCCTGTCCCAGTCGTTGCCTCCAGTTACCCCAGTGGCTCCTGTGGCTCCCGTTACTCCAGTAAACCCTGTTGTACCTGTGCCCCGGTTCCGGCCTGTCACTCCGTTACTCGGTTGCCCTGTTGCACCAGTGACCCGTGGCCCGGTAGCTCCGGTTATTCCCGGCCCGGTGTTGTCGCACCTGTTTCACCAGTAAGACCCGTGGTAGCCCGTTCCCCGTCCCGGTGGCACCTGTCCACCGTTGTTCCCGTCCCGGTCCCGTCCTGTCACACCGGTTAATCCAGGTTGCTCCTGTGGCTCCCGTGGTTCCGGTGACTCCTATACCGGTTGCACCTGTTGCACCAGTAAGACCCGTGGAGCCAGTAGCTCCAGTTATTCCTGTTCCGGTGGCTCCTGTCGCACCCGTTACTCCAGTAAACCCTGTTGTACCTGTGGTTCCCGTGGTTCCGGTGACTCCTACTCCGGTTGCGCCTGTAACACCTGTTTCACCGGTAAGACCCGTTGCTCCGGTGGCTCCTGTCTCACCCGTTGCACCAGTAGTTCCCGTTGCACCTGTCACTCCAGTTACACCCGTTGAACCCGTTGCTCCGGTAACTCCAGTCGTTCCCGTTCCGGTTGCGCCTGTCGTACCTGTTTCACCAGTAAGACCCGTCGCACCAGTGGCTCCCGTTGCTCCTGTCACGCCAGTTACACCCATAGATCCTGTCGCGCCGGTGGCTCCAGTGGCGCCTGTTGTTCCCGTCCCGGTGGCTCCTGTCACTCCTGTTACCCCAGTTAAACCCGTCGCTCCTGCGGCGCCTGTAGCCCCGGTCACTCCTATTCCGGTTGCGCCGGTTTCACCAGTAAATCCTGTTACACCAGTTGCTCCTGTAGCCCCGGTTCCGGTTGCGCCTGTCGCACCCGTTACCCCAGTAAGACCCGTTGCTCCCGTAGCTCCGGTTGTTCCCGTCCCGGTGGCTCCTGTCTCACCCGTTACTCCAATTAGACCCGTTGCTCCCGTAGCTCCGGTTGTTCCCGTTCCGGTGGTACCTGTCGCACCTGTTGCACCAGTAAGACCCATGGCTCCAGTAGCTCCGGTTGTTCCCATTCCGGTTACACCTGTCGCACCTGTTTCACCAGTAAGACCCGTGGCTCCGGTAGCTCCTGTCGTTCCTGTTCCGGTTACACCTGTCGCACCTGTTTCACCAGTAAGACCCGTGGCTCCGGTAGCTCCTGTCGTTCCTGTTCCGGTTACACCTGGCGCACCCGTTACTCCAGTAAGACCTGTTGTTCCGGTAGCTCCGGTTGTTCCCGTTCCGGTTGCTCCTGTCACACCGGTTACTCCAGTAAGACCCGTTGCTCCAGTAGCTCCGGTTGTTCCCGTCCCGGTGGCTCCTGTCTCTCCCGTTACTCCAGTAAGACCCGTTGCACCAGTAGTTCCCGTTGCACCAGTAGTTCCCGTTGCACCTGCCACTCCAGTTACACCCGTTGCTCCGGTAGCTCCAGTTATTCCTGTTCCGGTGGCTCCTGTCTCTCCCGTTACTCCAGTAAACCCTGTTGTACCTGTGGCTCCCGTGGTTCCGGTGACTCCTATACCGGTTGCACCTGTTGCACCAGTAAGACCCGTGGAGCCAGTAGCTCCAGTTATTCCTGTTCCGGTGGCTCCTGTCGCACCGGTTACTCCAGTAAACCCTGTTGTACCTGTGGTTCCCGTGGTTCCGGTGACTCCTATACCGGTTGCACCTGTAACACCTGTTTCACCGGTAAGACCCGTTGCACCTGTCACTCCAGTTACACCCGGTGAACCCGTTGCTCCGGTAACTCCAGTCGTTCCCGTTCCGGTTGCGCCTGTCGTACCTGTTTCACCAGTAAGACCCGTCGCACCAGTGGCTCCCGTTGCTCCCGTTGCTCCTGTCACGCCAGTTACACCCATAGATCCTGTCGCGCCGGTGGCTCCAGTGGCGCCTGTTGTTCCCGTCCCGGTGGCTCCTGTCACTCCTGTTACCCCAGTTAAACCCGTCGCTCCTGCGGCGCCTGTAGCCCCGGTAACTCCTATTCCGGTTGCGCCTGTCGTACCTGTGACCCCAGTAAGACCCGTGGCTCCCGTTACTCCAGTAAGACCCGTGGCTCCCGTAGCTCCGGTTGTTCCCGTTCCGGTGGTACCTGTCGCACCTATTGCACCAGTAAGACCCGTGGCTCCCGTAGCTCCGGTTGTTCCCGTTCCGGTTACACCTGTCGCACCTGTTTCACCAGTAAGACCCGTGGCTCCGGTAGCTCCTGTGGTTCCTGTTCCGGTTACACCTGTCGCACCCGTTACTCCAGTAAGACCCGTTGCTCCGGTAGCTCCTGTCGTTCCTGTTCCGGTTACACCTGTCACACCCGTTACTCCAGTAAACCCTGTTGCACCAGTAAGACCCGTGGAGCCAGTAGCTCCGGTTATTCCCGTCCCGGTGGCTCCTGTCTCTCCCGTTACTCCAGTAAACCCCGTGGCTCCGGTAGCCCCGGCGACTCCTACTCCGGTTGCGCCTGTAACACCTGTTTCACCGGTAAGACCCGTCGCACCAGTGGCTCCCATTGCTCCTGTCGCGCCAGTTACACCTGTAAATCCTGTCGCACCGGTGGCTCCAGTGACACCTGTTGTTCCCGTTCCGGTGGCACCTGTCGCACCCGTTACTCCAGTAAGACCCGTTGCTCCTGCGGCGCCTGTAGCTCCGGTAACTCCTATTCCGGTTGCGCCGGTTTCACCAGTAAATCCTGTTACACCAGTTGCTCCTGTAGCCCCGGTTCCGGTGGCTCCTGTCTCACCCGTTACCCCAGTAAGACCCGTTGCACCAGTAGTTCCCGTTGCACCTGTCACTCCAGTTACACCCGTTGAACCCGTTGCTCCCGTGACTCCGGTTGTTCCCATTCCGGTTGCGCCTGTCGTACCTGTTACCCCAGTAAGACCCGTGGCTCCGGTAGCCCCGGCGACTCCTACTCCGGTTGCGCCGGTTTCACCAGTAAATCCTGTGACTCCCGTAGCGCCGGTTGTTCCTGTCCCCGTGGCTCCGGTAGCCCCGGCGACTCCTACTCCGGTTGCGCCTGTAACACCTGTTTCACCGGTAAGACCCGTCGCACCAGTGGCCCCCATTGCTCCTGTCACGCCAGTTACACCTGTAAATCCTGTCGCACCGGTGGCTCCAGTGACACCTGTTGTTCCCGTCCCGGTGGCTCCTGTCTCACCCGTTGAACCCGTCGCGCCGGTAGCCCCAGTTGTTCCTGTTCCGGTGGCGCCTGTCGCACCCGTTATACCAGTTGTTCCCGTTGCTCCGGTTGTTCCTGTGGCACCTGTCGTACCGGTTACCCCAGTTAAGCCCGTCGCGCCGGTGGCCCCAGTCGTTCCCACTCCTGTTGCACCTGTTATCCCAGTAAGACCCATTGCACCAGTAGCTCCAGTTGTTCCTGTTCCGGTTGCACCTGTCGCACCTGTTACTCCAGTAAGACCCATTGTACCTGTAGCTCCAGTAGCTCCCGTAGCTCCTGCGCTTCCAATTGCTCCAGTGGTCCCAGTAATCCCGGTCACACCTGTGGTACCTGTAACACCTGTTTCTCCAGGATCGCCCGTCGCTCCTGTTACCCCTGTCGAACCTGTTGCACCTGTGACTCCTGGATCACCAGTAATTCCTGTTACACCTGTTATTCCTGATGTTCCGGTTGCCCCGGTTGCCCCAGTTGCCCCCGTACTTCCTGTAACGCCCGGATCACCAGTTTTACCTGTTACTCCAATCAGTCCTTGGACTCCGGTTACTCCCGTTATACCTATCGAGCCAGTAGCTCCCGTATTCCCCATCTTACCAGCTGATCCCATAACTCCTGTGGTTCCCGTAGCTCCAGTTGCACCTGTCATTCCTTGAAACCCTCTATATCCCCTCGGTCCACGAAGCACACAACATCTGGATCTGACAGCTCTTTTCTTTTTTAGCTTAAGCTTCTTTTTGGATTTACATTTGACTCTTCCTTTTTTAGAAACGCAAGTGCCTGCTTTTTTTAATTTTCGTTTGGTTGTACTGATGGAGGACATTTTGCGCTCCTTTTTGGATATATAGCTCACAAGAAAATCCTCCCTCCTTGTACACCGCATCTATTCTCCGATTTTGCAATACTACACTCTATGTCTAGGACAGGTTTTGTGCACCGCCCATTAATGAAGTCATATCACCATTCATCTATTGGTTAAGGTCGTCAGCATTTAACTGGTCATAATTCATTTTTTAATTATTGATTGATCAATCACAATTCAATATGACTCATTCATATCTTTTACAGCTCACCTATCGTCCGTGTAATCCCTTCTTCAAAAGAAGTCATCTTCACCGGCCCGATGTTGGCCTCGTATTTCTTTTTACTCAACACCAGCGGTTCTTCTGTCAAATATAGCATCTCAACAACTTCTTTCATTACCGGTACAGCCAACCCAAGCAGCGAAAGTCCTGTTTTCCCGAGGGCTATCACCGGTTTCGCTTTGCCCGCAGCCTGTTGTGCAATACGTACGATTTCCTTACCCGATATTAAGCCAGCACCAGGGATATTCCAGTTCTGCCGATAGGTATCTTCTCTGAGTGCCAACTCCACAACCATGACAGCTGCATCTGGCAAGTAGATATATTCTCGGGGTATTTTCATGTTTCCGATAAAAAAGGCCATTTTCCCTTCCGCTATTGCTTCAAGCGTGGATCCCAGGTAAGAAGCCTGATTGGCAGTAGGGCCATAATAATCAGGCAAACGAACAATCATCACTTGCGCTTTGCGCCATTTGCTGCTAAATAACATCTGCTCAAAGGCAAGCCGAGTTTTACCTTTTCGAGTATGCGGCTGCTTTGGATGTTCTTCAGTCACTTCTTTCAATTGTCTTCTGCCATAAGGATAAATCCCGTCAATGACGACCACCTTCAGGCACAGTTGTTCTGCAGCTTCCATAACGGATTCACCCAGAGGGATCAGCTTGCTCTCCATTTCGTTATAAGGTACATTCGCACAGTGAAACATTACATCGGCTTCTAGTGAAGCAGCTATAATATCGTCAGGTCGGAACGCATCTCCCACAGCGATTTGAAGGTAATCAGGGGACCCAAGCTTTACCGCAAGTTGCTCCAGTTTTTGACGTGAGCGACCAAAAATGATTGTAGAAATACCACGTTTAATCAATTCCTCTGTAATTGCTGCGCCCGTTCCACCTGTTGCCCCAACCACAATTGCTCTTTTCATCTCATCTCAACCTCTTTCGCTCATTTAGTTATTGATCAATTACTTACTCAAACACAATATAACGCATATTTAGTGATTGATCAATAACTAAAATGTAAAAAGGGATTCTTCCCTTTCTATCTATCCATAAGCTCTGGCATATCCAGTGAGGTTGATATATTACATAACATGCCAATTGCCAAGAATATTAACGTTCTTTGCTTTGGATTGGCACTGCCTGCGGCTGTGAAAGCTTCCAATACCATATCTCGCACCTCAGTGAACCCTTTTTGCATTGCTTGACGGATGACTTCCTCCTGAACCGTCTGTGCCTGCATTTGCAACAAAATTTCATTCTTGTGAGATTTAAGAATCTCTTCATAGGCTTCAGTTAACTCGTTCTCCAACTGATCTGGAGTAGCTGTCTGCACCACCGTTCGGAATGAATCAATTACTCTTGTCCAGGATACCTCCAATGCTGTTAAGAGCAAGGCTTCTTTGCTTTTAAAAAAACGGAAGATATACGGTTGCGAAATATTTGCCCTTTCTGCTACCTGAGCTGTGGTCGCCCGGAAATAGCCGATTTCAGCAAACACCTCAATCGCTGCGGATATGATGTCACTACGTCGATTAACCGACACCGCTGCATCTTTAGCCATGATAATCAAGCCTCCATTCAATAGTAATTAATTGATCAATAGCTGAAGTATATAGGAAAGCCCCAATCATTGCAAAAACATCGAAAACCTCTCATTTCTTGAGCTTGATTGGGTTGAAACCGTATGTTTGCCTGAATCGGCTGATGAAATAACTGCAGTTAGCATCCCCCGCCTGATACACAGCTTCCGTTACACTGAATTGACCACTTTCCAGTATCTCACGTGCTTTCTCCATTCGTTTGTGAATGATATACGCATGAATGGAGTACCCATATAGCTGCTTGAATGCTCGCTTCAGCTTATACTCATTCATCATAGCCGGACAAACTAATTCCTGGATCGTCGGAGAATCAGCATAATTGGAGTCCAGGATTCGTTTCACTTCTTCTAGACCCATACGATCCGAAGCACTCAACCTCACTTCATCTGCACCAGGCTGTGGTCAATCGGTCAACTCACCCGTGAGAACGGCAACAAGTTCTGTCAGCGTCGCTTCCAGGTAATACGCACGAATCTCATTAGTGTAGTTGCATCTTATCATTTCTCCAATAATACGACGGACGACAGGCGGCAGTTCTATTCCCGCATGCTATTGTCGTTCGGCAGGAGTTACTCGTTAGTACTCCCAACAGTAACTTCCCCCTCAGTCACAACAAACCCGCAAACGGTGGCTCAAGCCGCTGCAGGTTGTTGAACATGTCGATGTTCATGAGGGTCGGTTGGACGAGTTCCTTAATATCATGATGCACCGAAATGGACCGGCTATGAACTTTGTTTGAGTAAACGAAAATGGTGCCACAGTTTTTACGTCCTGGAGACCGAAGAGGCCTGGCTCCACCACCCGGATTATCCGGGGTGGAATCAGTTGCACATTATTGCCCTGTATCCCGAAGCTCCATTTTTGTATAAAAAGGATTTCGGACGTGGACTGATTCAGGCCTCCGGCATCCTATTTTTTGGCTTCAACCATGATGTTCACAATCGTGTCCAACTGCAATTCTAATGAGAACGGGTCTTCCATTACGAACTCATCCCCTTTGTCTCCAAAGGAACCGTATGGGTAAACCTGTCCTTTTTGCACTGCGGGCAAGAGTTTCCAAACCTCACTGTTCAACACTTCATTGGCTCCCTCATCCCATGACCCGTACACAAAGATATGATCGCCCATGTACTCAGGCAACACTTCAAGCGAAATATTTACAAATCCTTCTTCCATATTGAGCGCTTGCTCAGTCGGCGGCAGCTTCAGCATCTCATAGATGGTTGAACTCCCATAGTTCCCCCCTTCAGCAGCCAGTACATACAGAGATTTGTTTGCAACTTGAACAATAGACACGGTCTCTCCTTCTTTTACCACGCCAGCAATCTGTTTCTTGGCTTCTTCTACTTTCTGTTCATAAGTGGAAATCCATTCCTCAGCTTCTTTCTCTTTTCCAAAAATCTCACTGATCCGACGCAGTTTTGCCAAAGGCCCTGAGGTAGATTCCCCTTCCTAATACGGTAAAAATACCGTTGTCGCAATTTTCTCGTAATCCTCAATATTTTTATCAATAGAACCAATAATCAGATCCGGCTCAAGCGCGACCAATTTCTCAAGATTCATCGGAAATTCTCCACCCAGGTCTTCGATTCCGGATATGACATCAGCGGATATCCCTGACTTCTCAATCCAGGCCTCGTTCAGCATGAAGGTTCTCACCCCTACAGGAATAATCCCCAGCTTCAACAGATAGCCCATATACTGATCTGAAGCAACCCGTTGCGGGTTGGCTGGAATAATAACGTCCCCTCTTATTGTGGATACTGTACGAGTCTCTGCTTGTACAGAGGATTTTCCTTCTTCAGTTGTACTGTTACTTGTCTGCACTGTGGCGGGTTTCGTCTCTGCCTGTGAACCACTTGTGGATTGTGATGGACTTGAACAAGCCCCCAATATTAGTGATAGACACAGCATCATGGTCAGTGCTGTCATTTTGAATTTTCCTTGCATAAATAATCCCCCTCCATCAACCTTATGATATTGATAATCAATATCATTATATAGTTGAGAATAAAGTGGTTGAAGGGCATTTTCACGCATAAAACCGGGCAAATCTTGATTGGGATTTACAGCGGAGGCATATTCCTGTTCTTTCATGCCTCGATTTTGGATTTTTTTGTACCGAATAGGTGAACATCCCTTTATTTTTTTGAAGCTGCGACTGAGTGAATGGGCATCTGGATAGCCTACCTGCTCCGCAATTTGTTGCAACGTAGCACCCGTGTATATCAGGAGATGTGCAGCCCTCTCGACTCGCCTCTGTGCAAGATATTGAATGGGGCTGATTTTTAATTTTTGTTTGAACAATCTGGACAGATGTCCTACACTGCATTCCAGATCCTCTGCCATTACATCAAGAGCAATGGGTTCATGCAGATGAGTATTCATGTAATCGACGGTCCTTGTCACCAAATCTGGCTTGGATGGCTGAATGGATTGACCGTACAGATCGGATAATAAAGCATACACCCACTGATGGAATAAAGTTTTTGCGTGTAATTTGGCCAGTTTCGAGGACTTCTCCCACTCTCCCTCCAGTGTCCTGATATACTGATACATAACCAATGGGTTGGTTGGAATAAGCGAATATTGATCTTGGAACGGACGTTCATTTTCCATCAGATGCTGAATGTCCATCCGACAGGGAAGCGCCTGAATGGCTTTGTACAAAATCATATAATAAACCAGACCCGTATCCGTCTTGATGTTTACATTAGCCAATTTTCCCCCATGAACAATATGGAACCCGTCAACGATATACCTTTGTTGATCCATACTTACTACAGCAGTTCCATCAATCATATATAGATAAGCACTAGCTGGAAGCAGATAGTTCCTAATCCTTTCACCAGGAGCTAAAGAGTTTTTTCGAACATCCAGTATTTTGATAAAAACATGATTCCATAGCAAGATGTGATCATTCAAATTCATGATATTTGCACTCATCCTCCAATCTAATCACAGTTTAAAAGCTCTTTTGTTCAAGCATCTCTGTGATCACAATTTCCATATGTACATTACCTTTCATTATAGTTGATAATTATTCTCAATCACAATATAAATCGATATAAAGTTACTTTGATGGATAACCTACACGTACGGAATCAAGAAAAATATCGCTTTGGAATAGATGGATTTATCTTCTCTTGACTACGCTGTTGCAAAATCAAAAGAGGCATGCTATATTAGTTGAGCCATCAATGATTGAGGCGTCAATGATTGAGCTATCAATCATGATGAGCAGCCAAAGTAATTATTAGGCAATGGCATTGTACACTGGCAATTTTAATTACTTTTTCACATAAGCCGTTGTTCATGGTCAAGATTCACCCGGGAGGTCTAGTCATGACACGTATTGTTTCCAAAGAAGAGCAGATTATCAATCTGCTGAACGTACTAGGGAATAAAATTAGTCCCAAATTCGAACGCTGTACGGGTATCAGTTCCTCTCGCTTTGAGATTTTGCATGAGTTGGATCAGGTGGATGAGATTAACCAGTCCATGCTCCAGAAAATCATCAACATCGATAGTGCTGCAATCACACGCCACTTGAAACAGCTTGAGGCGGACCTGATGGTCACGAGACGTAAAAATCCCGAAGATAACCGGGTAACGTTTGTTCGTCTAACGGACCATGGTCGGAAGCAGATTGAAGGCTATAAGGCAGAGAAAACCAATTATATTAACCAGATTTTACAGGGGTTCAACGAAGATGAAGTTTACGCTCTCGCTGATTTTCTGGAACGAATGCAAGACAATTTCTAAACCCATATATAGAGGAGAGAATCATACATGAGTACATTCCAAAGCACTTTTCAAAAGACAAATGATTTTAACGAAATTACTTACGGCCGCCGGTCTGTAAAACTATACGATCCTGAAGTGAAAATCAGCCGTGAAGAAATGACAGAAATTTTGTCAGAAGCTTCTCGCGCTCCATCTTCCATCAATTTGCAGCCTTGGCGTTTTCTCGTTGTAGATACGGCTGAAGGCAAAGAAAAGCTTGCTCCTCTCGCGAGATTCAACCAAAATCAGGTTTTGACTTCCGCAGCAGTAATTGGCGTATTTATTGATATGAACAATGTCGAGTACATGGAAGAAATTTTTGGTAAAGCTGTCGAGCTCGGTTATATGCCACAGGAAGTTAAGGAAATGCAACTCAAAACTGTAATGCCTTATTACGAAAATATGCCCGCTTCCGCTCTTCGCGATGTCAATCTGATTGACGCGGGTCTCGCTTCCATGCAATTGATGCTCGCTGCACGTGCTCATGGTTATGATACCAACCCAATCGGCGGTTATGAGAAAGACCAAATTGCTGAAACATTCGGTATGGATAAAGATCGTTACCAACCCGTTATGCTGATCTCGATCGGTAAATCGGCCAAAGAAGGTCACCCTTCATACCGTCTGCCTGTTGAGACAATTACGACTTGGGCATAATATCATTCAAAGTTTTACGTGCTCCAGCACCATTTACATTTCAAACAACAATAACAACATTCTAAATACATTAATGGAGGTTGAATATTATGATTATCATTCACGCTCACTTGCAAGTTAAACCAGACCAGGAACAAGCTTTTTTGGAAGCAACAAAAGTGCTGATCCCTGCTACACGCAATGAAGAAGGCAACATCAGCTATGATCTCGCCAAAAGCACTGAACGCGAACATCATTACACAATGATTGAACTGTGGAAAGACGAAGCCGCTACAGCTTCCCACAACACCAGCGCCCATTTCCAAGCTTTCGTTCAACAAGCAGCAGCATTCATGGCCGCTCCAATGAACGTTGAAGTATTCGCTGGAGAAGCGGTTAAACGCTAAAATACGAGCCTTACATTAATCCGTTAAGCAGACCGACGAAATCGTCGGCTTGTGAAAAAGAAACCGCTCCTCGTCATGCTGACGGGTGAGCGGCTTTTTTGATATTGAAAGAAAATCTTTATGATGACCATTTTAGTTAGTTTATTTTATTTGGTGTATAGATGCTTCATCAGCTCACGGTTTTTCTGCGCGAACAAGTCATTGTGTGATGAAACCATCCCGTGTGTATTGGCTTCGGGTGCCACGAACAGTTTGGCTTTGTTTACGGCATTGGCTGCGTCCTGGAACGCTCCTGCGATCAGATGAAGCTTCCCTTCATGATGCAAAATATCTCCCGCAGCAAAAATGCCCGGTACGGATGTTTCGCTGACTGGTGTGCCTGCGATCCAATGATCCTTCATATCAATCTTAATATGACTATTCACCAGCAATTCCTTGTCCCGCTCATAACCGTAGTTAATGATGACCTCATCCACTGGCAGTTCCAATGAAGCCCCGTCCTCATTACGTTTCAGCACAACCGTTTCAATCTGTTGATGATCGTCTGTAGCGACCAACTTCTCAATCGTAGTATTGAGCAAGCATTCGACTGAACTGTTCTCAAGACGTGATATTTCAGCTTCATGACCTTTCAGCGTATCTTTCCGATATGTTAAATAGACTTGTTTGGCAATAAGGGCGAGCTCGTTCGCCCAATCAATCGCCGCATTACCACCACCCGAGATCAGAACCGTTTTGTCCTTGAAGCGGGAGAGCGATTTGACTGTATAATGTAAGTTCGTAACCTCGAAACGTTCTGCACCTTGAATCTCCAGCTTAATCGGCTTCAGAATTCCTCCGCCAATGGCTAAAATCACAGTTTTGGAGTAATGTTTTTTCTCAGAGGCAGTGTGCAGTACGAAGTATCCTTGCTCATCCTTGGATATGGACGTGACCTTTTCTCCAAGAACAACCTCTGGCTGGAAAGTCAGTCCCTGATTGACCATTTGCTCGATCAGTTGTGCGCCCGGAACGGGTTGTAATCCCCCTATATCCCAGATCATTTTCTCAGGATACACATGCACCTTACCGCCCAGATAGGGCTGGAATTCAATGATTTTGGTTTTCATTTCACGCAAACCGCTATAAAAAGTAGAAAATAATCCGGCAGGCCCACCACCAATAATCGTTACATCAAACACTTCATGAACGTTCATCTTGATACCCTCTTTTCCAAATTGGTTTGTCCAACATTCTTCTTCCATTTATTCCTGCATGGTTGGAACAGGCCGAGGATGCATCGAGTGAATAAAGAGCTTTTATTGTATTCATCTCTATCTGCCTTCCAAACCTTTATAATAATGATTCTCATTATCATTTAATACTATAGCAAGGATCATTGAAAATGCGAATGCACAAATCACCAATTTGAGATGCATTATTGTCCAATGGAAGCTTAATCAAGATATGTGTATTCCGAAGGAGAAACACCAAATTTACTTTTAAAAATTCGACTGAAATAGAGCGGATTGGTATAACCAACACTGATCGCAACATCGCGAATCAAATAACTCCCTGATTTCAGGAGCTCCCCTGCCCTCTCCATGCGATAATGAATGACATAGTCAATTGGGCGGAATCCCGTGTATTTGTGAAAAAAGTAAGAGAAACGCTTTGAACTCATGCCATGTAACTCTGCTAGCTCATCCAGTGTCAGCAGATTCATGTAATGTCCATGAATATAAGAGATGGCTTGCTCAATCACCTTCTCACTCGGTGAAGTTCCACCTTCCCGTTGACTACAGCCTGTAAGAACCTGAACCATGATGCTCAAAAATAATTCTTTTACTCGCAGTTTGCCAATTCCTCCTTGCACGTGCAATTGTTCTTGCAGCATAACCAGTAATTCAACAACCCTCGGATTGGCACCTGAGTCCAATTTGAAATGAGAGTCGCATTCCTGGATGCTGTCCCCCTTTTCCAATTGGTCAAAACTATAAAACAGTAAATAATATTCATACTCCGAATGGCAATTCACTTGTGAGTCCAGCTGCATGCCTGGTGCTGCATGAAAAACAGACCCGGGCTGTAACTCGTATACCGTTCCATCTACTGACATACTGGCTTCTCCACGTACCACAAAAAGAAATCCATGATTTAATGTTCTGAATTCACGCAATATACTTTTGGGTTGCAAAACCAATCGATTAATTCCATCTATTTTAAACGAATTATCTGCAAATATTGAAGCTAATTGATCCACATCTGTCATGGAAATTCCACCTATCTTTTAGAATCGGTTTAAACTGTGCCTATTTTATCTTATCACACAAATCAAATCATACTGGGTAGCCTGAGTTTCACCCTCCACCGTCAAAACTACAAACAAAGGCCATCCCTTGTCTTGACGACAAAAGATAGCCTTATTAGCTAAGAGTTCAATTAGTCTAAAGCTTTTTAGATTATTTCTTCAATAATAAATATACAAAATATGGAACACCGATTAGGGAGACCATAATTCCTGCGGCAATTCCATCAGGGTCAACCAGGTTGCGCCCAATCGTATCGGCAATTAATAGAAGCCAGCCTCCAAGCAGAACGGCAACAGGAATAAATAACGAATTACGTGGACCGACCAGCGCTTTGGCGATGTGTGGAGCCATCAAACCGATAAACGCGATCCCTCCCGTAACCGATACAGCAGATGCGGCGGCTGCAACAGCAATCACCATGAGTACCAAGCGTTCCCGCTCAAGCTTCAAACCCACTCCGATCGCTGTTTCTTCGTTCAGCCCCATCAGATCAAGCCGTCTGGTTCTGAACAAAGTAAGCGGGATTAACACAATCAGCCAAGGCAGCAAAGCCCATATGAATGGCCAGTCTGCCCCCCATATGTTTCCGGATATCCATTTGGCAATAAAGTCGACCTTGGATCGCTCCGCGGAAGAGATGATGACAATCATGATGCCTGACAGCGCCATCGAGAATCCAACCCCGACCAGCACCATTTTTATGGGATCAAGTCCCTTGGTCCGACTATAGGAGAACAGATAGATGAGCGCCGCGGTCAGTAATGCACCGATAAAAGCAGCTAACGGCAACATGTAAACGAACGTGCCCGCTTCAATCGGGAAATACAGAAAGAAGATGGCAACGGCAACACCTGCACCAGAATTGATTCCGATGATGCCTGGATCGGCCAAATCATTACGCGTAATACTTTGCAAAATAGAACCTGACAGCGCAAGGGCCATACCAGCTAGTAATGTAATAAAAATTCGAGGTAATCGGACCGAAAACAGAACAAAGTCTTCTTTAAATGTACCTTGACCAAATAACACCGGAATTACCCTTTTGAAAGACAACGAGGAATAACCCCAGCTCATACCTACCACAGCCGTGATGAGGATCAGCAGCAAACACACGAACAGAATCAGTCGTTGCTTGCGAATTCGCGCAGACATTGTCATGAGAACGCTTTGCCCCCTCTACGCACAACGAACAGGAAGAAAGGTAAACCAAGCATGGAAGCAATGGCGACCACCGGTGTTTCGTAAGGTGCATTTATCGTTCGACCCAGTGTTTCGGCAAGCAGCATAAACGATGCTCCGGCAAAAATGGATACGGGTATAATATACCGATAGTCCGTGCCTACCAATTTACGGACAATATGCGGGATCATTAAGCCGACAAAGGCCATGTTTCCAATCAATGCAACCGACGCTCCGGTAAGCACGATGACCAGCAGGAACAGAACAGTTTTGACGAGTACAAGCTTCTGCCCCAGTCCAGTCGCCACCTCATCGCTCAAGCTAAGAATGTTGATCTGGTTGGAAAGAAATGGAACTACAGCTAAACCAACCAGTATGACAGGCGCAATGGCTTGAATCTGGCCCCATGTCGTTCCGATGAGTCCTCCCGAAGTCCACATGGATACATCCTTGGAAATTTTGAAATAGATACTGATGCCATCCGAGATGGCATACATAAAAGCGGATACCGCTGCCCCGGCCAGCACTACCCGGATAGGAGACAAGCTCCCCCTCCGCATCGAGCCAAGCACAATAACCAATGCGGCTCCAAGTGCAGCACCAACAAAACAAGCAACCATAATCCCGAAATATCCGAGTGATGGCATAAAAACAAAAGCCAGTGCAAGCGCCATATTGGCACCTGAAGTCAGACCGAGCAGTCCAGGATCAGCCAGGGGATTGCGAGTAATCCCCTGCATGATGCCTCCGGAGACGGCGAGAGCCGCTCCGATCAGCATGGCAGCGAGTTCCCTTGGAAGTCTGATCTCTCGCAAAATAAGAATATTATCGTTCTTCGTCGCAGAGGTCAGGGTCAGCCAGAGATTGCGAAATGTCGTTTCTTCTGCGCCAAACATCATGGCGATGATGAAACACACGATAAGTACGAGTACACTACCCAGCAGCTTGGTTGCAAACCGAAAAGGAAGTCGTTTATTTTTCATCGCGTTTAAGGTTTACTTGCCAAGAAAATGTTCGATAAAGAATTCCAGCTGGTATTCCATACTCAGTGGATCATTGAAGTAAAACGCCTTGGCATCCGCTTCGAATACTCGATTATTTTTCACCGCATCAATATTTTTGTATGTTTCGGTATTTTGGAACGAATTGTCTTCGTCGGCATTTTTACTGAATATTACATAGTCACCCATGTAGTCTTTCAGTACTTCGTTGGATACTGCAAAGAATCCATCTTTCTTGGTAGCATCCTTGACCTTATCTGGCATACCTAAGCCGAATTGATCATACAGTATTTCCGTTCCACGTCCGAATTTTTCGCCATACACATAAAGTTGCTTATTAAACGTTTCAATAACGGATACAGTCGCATTGGCGCCAATTTTGGCTTTGATCTCTTCCCCAACTTTTTTGCTTCGAGCGTCAAAATCGTCAACCCAAGCCTGTGCTTCTTTTTCTTTGTTCACAAGCTTTCCGATCTCCAGTTGTTGCTTGAGGAAGTCCACCTTACCATATGTATAGGTGACTGTCGGAGCAATTTGCTTCAGCTTATCTACGTTCTTGATATCAGACAGGCCGATAATCAGATCTGGGTTCAATTCAATAATTTTCTCCAGACTTTCGTCGGTAACCGCCTCTGTATTCGCCAGTTTTTCTTTGAAATTTGGGTTCTCCTTGGACATTTCATCCACACCGACCAGCGGCACATCCAGGGCCATCACGTTTCCTGTCAGGAATCGTGTCAGCACAACCACGCGTTGAGGGTGGGAAGGAACTTCCACAGGACCTGTCTCCGATTGATAAGTGAACGTGCCCGAATCTGACTCGGATGAAGAACCTGCTGAATCCGTGTTCGAAGAATTGGATTCGTTGGATGTAGTTGCATTCTCCGTTGTATCTTTGGCTGAGTTGCTTCCACAAGCGCTAAGCAATAAAACCAGAACTAATATAAATGGAACAAAAAGCTTTCTCATTAGATGACTCTCTCCCTTTTCTCTTTGAATATGAAAATCATTCTCATTACAATAGCTAATTATAGGCATGCAGGATGAACCTAACCATGCCTTTTTGTTTGAGAAAACCTTTGGATTATTGGATGCCAGTCCATAAGGATACAGCCCGTCCAAGCTGCAAACGAAGGGAAACCGGATTGTAGGGTATCCACTCTTCCTGCTCCAACTCATAGATCCGATTTTGCTTCACTGCCTCGAGCTCTTTCCAGTATTCCGAGTTAAATATACCTTCTGAATGAGCCTTTGACCCTTTTTCATCTGGAAAAACAATGACGAGCATACGAGTGCCCTCGTAATCCTGAAGTTCCGACAGTTGGATAGATACCGAATGAAATTGGTCGCCAAACCTCTGTATTTCCTGGGCAATCTTGGTCGGAGGCCGTAATCCGAGCGATTGATACATCACATATCCAACATTTCTGATTCCATATATTTGTAAGGTATCCGGTTTGATGACTAGAATGGTCAGCGTCTCATTCACAATTGGGCTCGTTTGAATGGCTTTCCGCGCCCACTGTTCTTCCCTTTCAAAGTCTGCCAGCCATTGTTCTGCCTTTTCCACCCTTTGAATCGCCTGTGCGATAAACCGCAGATGCTCTTTCCACCCAAGCTCCATCCAGGCAATTTCGATAATAGGAGCGATAGATCGTAGACGTTCGGAGTTTAAGTCGTTCATGTCTAGGTGCTGATTAGCTGCTATGATAAGCTCAATATTAGCATCTAGCAATGCAGACTTTATTTGTTCAGGTGAACTGTCGGAATGGATAAAACATATCGTTTGAGGTGGGCTAACTCCTTCTGTGCTTACATATTCGCTGCTTTCCGAGATGACGACCGCTGGTTCCAATCCAAGTAACATCAGATGGCTCGCATAAGGTGCACACCACACAGCCACTCGTTGAAAAGGTCTGCGACGTGTGTAACCTGAAGGACTCTCTCCTGTCTGCTGCTTGAAGCGACGACTAAGATAGAATTCATCCTTATACCCAACCTTCAGCGCAATTTCACGAAGTGAAGCAGAGCCGCTAATTAATAACTCTTTGGCCCGGTGAACACGCAAGCGTGAGAGATACTCATTGGGTGCGAATCCAGTAAGCTGCTTAAAAAGGATCGAGTAGTGAGAGCGACTTACCCCCGCAATTTCGGAAAGCCCTTCGGTTGTTATTTTCTCACTAAAATGGTTCTCCATAAATGCGATGCTGCGTTCCATAGACGGCTGCTCACTCGCAATATATCTTGCTTCCATTCGTTCCAACACACCCATCAGAACTTGATGAAACAGAATCTGGTTACGCATATGCCTGACTTCATTGCCAGGTAAACGATACATATAGAGCTCCTCAAGCTGAGCTGCAATGGTTGGTTCATAGAACTCAATAAGGGTTCCTGCCGCAAGCACACTGGACCGTCCCATGGCTTCCACTGGCAGTGATCTCTTCTGTTCTTGCGTGCTAATGGAGAGGGTGTATATATGAAGTGGATGCATCAGATTCCCCAGTATAACAACATCACTCTTCGCCGGAATAAGGATTACCATGCCATCGATGAGTTCGTAAATATGATCGTCGAGATGAAGTGTACCCTTACCACTTGAAACAGCCAACAGAATGGTCAGGTCCTCATGAATTCTATGTATCGGCATGGTTGACGTGCTATACAATGATTGAATGCTATTTGCTGTATATATTGGAAAATAGGACTCTGCCCATTCCGAGTTGTTCATTTTCTTATCCTCCATGACTGTTATGCCTGTTAGCGGGAAACTAAAATAATCGTTCCGTTCTGGGGTCATTCAGTCCACTTACTGATGATGGGATGATGCCTGATAAACGGCTCTGCATGTTATTTTAACATTATGGCTTCCTCCAGAATACTAGCATTCCGATTATAAATAGCTTATACGATTGTCGTCATAACTATGTGAGAGATCACAAGGAGGATTAGCATAGATCAATCCAATGCAAAAACACGCCATAAATGGCGTGTCATTTTTACTGCTATATGGAGCCTAGGGGGATCGAACCCCTGACCTCATCGCTGCCAGCGATGCGCTCTCCCAGCTGAGCTAAGGCCCCAAAATTATGAATATAACAAGCTGTCCAACTCTGCAATGCTCCGCAGGCGACTCCTATATCATATAAAATACAGCTTTTGCTGTCAACAACTTTTTCTTGAAGCTAAAGTGATTGGAGAAGAACAACCTTTTTACTGGAACACACAGATGGTAACCCCAGAATGCTCTTCCCCTTTTACCCGTTTCACTAATCCTCGTTGTCGTCTTTGGACAATAAAGATTTCAGTTCTTTCATGAACATATTGATGTCTTTGAATTGACGGTACACTGAAGCGAAGCGCACATAGGCAACTTCATCCACTGGAAACAGCTGTTCCATCAGCAGTTCGCCAATCTGACGGCTCTCTACTTCTGCATCGGCTGTATTTCGCAGAGACTTCTCTACCTCAGATACCATCATTTCCAGTGTCTCCACAGAAACCGGCCGTTTCTCACAAGCCCGAATCAGGCCACGAAGAATCTTGTCCCGACTAAATTCCTCACGACTACCATCTTTCTTGATGACGATCAGCGGCGTTTCTTCCACCATTTCAAAAGTTGTAAATCGACGGCTACATTGCTCACACTCACGACGACGACGAATCGATTTTGATTCATTGGCCGGCCTTGAATCAAGCACCTTTGTGCCCAGATAGGCGCAATAAGGACATTTCAAATCAGATCACTTCCCATGTTTTACTTTTTACCAGAAATTGCCTACATGCATTTAGTTATGAAAATCGTATTGCCGACACATAATACTTTTACCAACCGCGAGGAGGTGAACAGCAATGGCACAAAGCAATGGTAACTCCAACAACCTGGTGGTAACTAAAGCTTCCGCAGCTCTCGAACAACTGAAATATGAAGTTGCTCAAGAACTCGGAATCAGCATCCCACAAGACGGATACCAAGGTAACATGACTTCTTACGAGAACGGTTCGATCGGTGGATACATCACGAAGCGTCTGGTAACAATTGCAGAACAGCAATTGGCAGGTCAATACCAATAATATCTGCATCGTAATACGGTACACAGAGGAGCATGGAGCGGCCGGTGAATAACCGGCCTGCTCGGTGCTTCTACTTATTTTAAACTATGAATCCAGAGTGTCTCATCTTAGAACGTATTATAGATCTTTACATACTGATTATAATAATAAATGACGCGTTGTACATAGTGCCGGGTTTCTCCAAACGGAATATCTTTGACCGTCTCGAACGAACCATCCCATACACCATCTCTTAGCCATGAGTTCACTTTACCTGGACCTGCATTGTAAGCTGCAATCATAGCCGCTTCATTCCCGTCAAATTGATCTGACAGATTGCGTAAATACCAGGTACCCAGCTGGATATTCCTTTCAGGCTCGTGCTTCAATTCTTCCAGTGAGGTGCCCGGAATTTTGGCTTGCTCCATAATCCAGTTAGCAGTGTCAGGCATCAGCTGCATTAACCCGATGGCACCTCTCTTGGATTCCTTACTTGTTTTAAAATTGGTCTCCACCTTGATGATGGAAGCGATGAGAAACGGATCAACCTCATAACTCTGAGACTGGGCACGAATCTCTTCCTTATAATGAATTGGATAGAACCATGACATCCAATTGGTATTCAGGAACAGCACCAATACAAAAGACACAAACATCAACAACAATACCCGTTTCTTACGCAGCAATCTCATATTAAGCCCTTACGATGCAAAAATGAAATGATTTGCTGCTCCGTCTCTGACCACAGGCCGCTGTTATCGATAACCACGTCAGCACGCTGCTTCTTATCTTCAATATCCATCTGTACGTCTATACGGGCATCTGCCTGTTCCGCCGTCATTCCATCCCGGCTCATCAGTCGTTCCCGCTGCACAGACCTCGGAACGTAAACAACCATCACTTCCTCGAAGCCATCCTCCAGCCCTGACTCGTACAACAACGGAATATCCGATACGACCAGCTTGTCCGGATGTTCAAGCTGATACAGAGCAGCGCGTTCGCGCATCTCCTTGCGGATCGCAGGATGTGTAATAGCCTCCAGTGCCTTGCGTTCCTCTGGATTCTGAAACACAATACTGCCCAGCTTTTTACGATCCAGTGTTCCGTCCACATTCAATATGGCTTGTCCGAACCGCTGAACAGCCGCAGCCAAAACGGGATGCCCGGGCAGCATTACTTCCCGGGCAATAACATCTGCATCAATGAGCAACGCTCCCTGACTGGCGAGAAAGGCGGACACACTGCTTTTGCCTGTCGCGATCCCGCCGGTTAAGCCAATATTCATTATTTCACCTCACAACAACTTCATTATTCCCATAATCATTAATAAAAGCGCAGGCAGCACAGATAATCTTCGCATCCAACGCAAAGCAGCAAAGCGTAATCCAACCCTCATGCCCAGTGACAAAAATGCCCCGCTAAACAACGCGATAACTAATGCTGTCCACAGAGTCGGGAATCCCAATAATGCAGCACCCAATCCTGCACCGAAAGCATCCAGAGAAAGAGCTATACCAAGCCACATCGCTTCTTGGACAGATATACTGCCCGAGTTATCCATATCCGCCTTTGATGGGCTACGCAAAATTTGAATAACCACACCCAGCTTCCTCAGCTCAAGTGTAAACACCATTCGTTCCAGAGATCCTCCAGAAGCAGATGGTTCAAGCTCAAGCGCAAGCACTTGATTTCTACCCTTCGACTGAGCTTCTGGGGAGACTTGCGTACTGCTCTGGATTCCTCTTGCCCCTGTTCCCTCACCCACTCCATTGTCCGTTTCCAGCTGTTCTTTGTCTCGTTTACGAATGAGTTGCAGCAACGACCATGCGCCAATACCGATCAGAATAACCGCTCCAACAATTGAAGCCACGTCCGGAGATACGACATGAGACAGAAGCACACCTACTTGCATGGATAATGCAATAACCAGACCCGAACAGATGGAAATGACGACAATGGATACCAGCGGAATTTTAGTCCTCCGCAGCCCATATGTAATCCCGACTCCAAAACCATCTAAACTAAGCGCCAAAGCAAGCGCCAGTAATGAAATAAAATGATGCAGCACCCCGGATTCCTCCCCTGTGCGGAATGCGTCCAACTGGCGGCAGCCAGTATGGGTATACGCCCGCTTATTTCTGCCATATCAGTATATGGAGAGGGGAATCCAAGGGTGCTACAATTTGACGATTTCGTTCATGCTGCCAAACCCGTAACGATTTAGAGCAATGGTTGACACTTCGGACAGTAATGTGTTCCTCTGCCACCGACTACACTCTTCTCGATTAATGTGCCACACGATGCACAGGGTTCAGACTTGCGTCCATATATTTTCAACTGATGCTGGAACATTCCCATCTCACCCTGTCCATTGACATAGGACTTAATGGAGGAACCACCTGCATCCACCGCATCCTGCAGCGTAATCACGATCGCTTCATGAAGTACGGTTAACTGGGCTTCGGTCAATGTCTTGGCAATGGTCTCGGGATGAATGCCTGCACGGAACAATGCCTCGTCCACATAAATATTCCCGATGCCGACCACATATGCCTGATTTAACAAGACGGCTTTGATTTTGGTCGTGCGTTTGCCAACAGCATCACGAAATGCAGCTACAGTAAACGCAGGATCAAGCGGCTCAAGCCCCAGTTTTAACAAGGGTTTGGATACAAGTTCCTCCCCTGCATTAAAGAGGTGCATTGTACCGAATTGACGGACATCCTTATAACGTAATTCTGTACCGTCGGTAAAGTGAAAGATAACATGGGTATGCTTCTCCACTTCCTCATGCTGTTGGTACACCCCGTACCTTCCTTCCATCCGCAGATGGGAAACAAGCACCAGCCCGTCCAGCAAAATACGCAAAAACTTGCCTCTGCGCTCCACACCCATCACGGTATGTCCCTTAAGTTCCATTGCAAATGCATCTATGTCGTCCGGCCGCTGAATAATCCGCGGCAAGCTAACGGTAACTGAGTCAATGGTCTTGCCAACAATAAGTTGATTCAATGTTCTTCTGACTGTTTCGACTTCCGGTAATTCCGGCATGATGTTCTCACCTCCCCTATATTATAACGGAAGATGGCGCTCAGCGGGACCCCTTCTTATGTCGAAAGCAGTTGAAAATCATTTTGTAAAATAACGGA
This sequence comes from Paenibacillus sp. BIC5C1, assembly GCF_032399705.1. Taxonomy (NCBI): domain Bacteria; kingdom Bacillati; phylum Bacillota; class Bacilli; order Caryophanales; family Paenibacillaceae; genus Paenibacillus; species Paenibacillus sp. BIC5C1. The sequence goes on along the minus strand of NZ_CP135922.1, from coordinate 2,097,534 downwards.
AACCCCGGGATCTATTATTTAGCCTCGTACCAGTTTTCTCCGTAGCTAACTTCTGCTTTTAGCGGCACTGACAGCTCCAATGCTTTTTCCATCACCGAAGGAACCAGCTCTTTCATCAGTTCCAGCTCATCCGCAGGCACTTCGAATACAAGTTCATCGTGCACCTGTAGCAGCATACGGCTCTTCAGCTTGCGTTCACGCAGTGCTTCATCCATCTGAACCATGGCAAGCTTGATGATATCTGCCGCAGTTCCCTGAATCGGTGTATTCATCGCTGTCCGTTCCGCGAAGGAACGCAGATTAAAGTTGCTTGCATTAATTTCTGGCAGATAACGACGGCGTTCCAGCAACGTTTTAACATAACCAGCCTGACGGGCTTCCTTCACAATATCATCCATATATCGACGCACACCCTGGAATACTTCAAAATACTGGTCGATAAACTGTGCTGCCTCTTTCCGTGTGATGTGCAGGTTCTGCGAAAGGCCGTAATCACTGATGCCATATACAATCCCGAAGTTAACCGCCTTGGCAGAACGACGCATGTCCCCATCCACCTCTTCTGGCTTCACACCAAACACATCTGAGGCCGTCTTCGTATGGATATCCATATCCTGAACAAAAGCTTCCTTCAGCCGCTCATCATCTGAAATATGTGCAAGGACGCGCAGTTCAATCTGCGAATAGTCAGCTGCCAAAATGGACCAGCCCGGCTCGGAAGGAACAAATACCTTCCTGATTTTACGACCTTCCTCCATCCGAATCGGAATGTTCTGCAAGTTCGGGAACTGGCTGCTCAGACGTCCAGTAGCCGCGATCGTCTGACGGTAAAACGTATGCACCTTGCCATCCTTATCTGAAATCTCTTTAAGAAGTCCTTCTACATATGTGGACTGCAACTTGGCAAGTTGACGATACTGCAGAATATGTTTGACCACATCATTATATGGAGCCAGCTTCTCTAATACTTCGGCATCCGTAGAGTATCCTGTTTTTGTTTTCTTCACCACAGGCAGACCTAGCTTATCGAATAAAATCTCACCCAGCTGTTTCGGTGAATTCAGATTGAATTCCGTGCCGGAAAGCTTGTAGATTTCCGCCATCAACCTGCTGATATTTTCTTCAAACTCGCTACCCAAAGCCTGCAAATCTGCCGTATTAGCTTTAATCCCCTGTTTCTCCATATCTGCCAAAATACGTGACAGCGGCATCTCCAGTTCATGGAAAAGCGCGTTCATCTCATTGCTCTCCAGTGCCTGCTCCTGGAGTGGAATAATGGCTGCTACTGCCGCCGCTTTGCGACATAGAAAATCGCCCAGTATATCCGCCTCAGGCACCCGGTATTTTGCACCTTTGCCCATAACCGTATCATCCTCCACAAGGGAAGGCAGACCATACTTCGTAGTCAGGCCGCTAATTGTCTGATTCGATTCGGTTGGATCAAGCAGATAGGCAGCCAGCTGCACATCAAATGACGCTCCAGCAAACTCAATGCCATGCGCATGAAGTGCGAGATCGACACGGTGCAGATCATAACCACGCTTGGGTTGATCTGCATTGCCAAGCCATTCTCTTACTGGGGCCGCTGCCTCAGACTGAAGCAACTCGGGAGACAGGAATGTATAGGTTCCGGCTGAACCAACAGCAAGCCCAATTAGTTTCGCCTGATGGGGATTATCGCCATGTGTCTCCACATGCAACACATCAATGGATTCGAGTGAACCGAACAGTTCACTAACCGTTTCTTCTGTTGCAATGGAGGATTCCACCGCGGCAGCCGGAACGGCTTCCTGTTCAGAAACAACACTTGCGCGGAATGACAGACGCTCAAGCAAAGACTTGAATTCGAGCTTGGCCAAAGCCGGGCCTGCCAGTTCCTCTTTTAAGCCAGCAAACTGCATATCTTCCCAAGTTTGTTCCAATGGAACTTCACGGTGGATCGTAGCAAGCTGCTTGCTCATACGTGCATCTTCGGCGTGAGCCTCAATCTTTTCTTTCATTTTTCCTTTTAGCTCACCTGTACCGTTCAGGACTTCTTCAACCGAACCGAACTGGTGCAGCAGTTTCAGAGCCGTTTTCTCTCCAACACCAGGAATGCCCGGAATATTGTCGGATGTATCGCCCATCAGACCTTTGAGATCAATGATTTGCAACGGGGTCAGACCATAACGCTCCTTGATCTGAGCAGGATCGTACAGTTCAATCTCGGTTACCCCTTTGCGCGTAAGACCGATATGAACATGTTCAGATGCAAGCTGCAGCATATCTTTGTCACCAGACACAACGAGAACCTGTCTACCAGCCTCATCCGCACGCTTCGTTAATGTTCCGATAATGTCATCCGCTTCAAACCCCGCAAGCTCAAACTGGGCAATCCCGAAACCCTGAAGCAGCTCTTTCAACAGGGGAAATTGCTCTGACAACTCCGGTGGTGTTTTCTCTCGACCACCCTTATATTCCTGGTAACCTTCGTGCCTGAACGTAACTTTGCCTGCATCAAATGCCACCATCACATGTGTCGGTTTATGCTCTTCCAGCAAGCGCAGCAGCATCGTGGTGAAGCCGTACACCGCATTGGTGTGCAAGCCTTTCGAGTTCGTTAGCGGCGGCATTGCAAAAAACGCCCTGTAAATAATGCTATTTCCATCTATAAGAATAAACTTGTCCATTCCAGCACCTCGCGTATCGTATGGTCATTCCTTCAATTACATCTACTCTCATGATACCATACACACCAGTTACAACAAAAAAATTAGTCATCTTTATACGTCATGATTTGGCCTGCAAAAAAAGGAACTCCCTCAGCGGATGACCTGTTCACAGGCCGCCCGAGAGAAAGTCCCTTCATTTCGCTACGAATAATACCCCAATTCCACTAAAAGCGGTTACCTATTGATTCAAATCAGGGCGTTTCCCTGTTACGAGATACACCGTGCTCTCACCAATGTTTGTTGCGTGGTCACCAATCCGTTCGATATAACGACCCACCAGCATCAAGAGCATCGCTTGGGAAGCCTTATTTGGATGGTCTGTCATAAACGAGTAGAGGTCACTGATCATATGACTGTACAATTGATCAACCTGATCATCGGTCTGAGCCATTTTGTAGGCCAGATCCGTATTTTCTTTCAGGAAGGATTCAATGGATTCTTCAATCATGGCTTTCACGATTTCCGCCATTCTTGGAATATCCACAAGCGGTTTAATGAGCTCCTGCCCATCCATACGAAGGGTCACTTTGGCCACATCCAGCGCGAGGTCACCCATACGCTCTAGGTCACTTGAGATTTTGAAGGCAACGATAATGCGTCGCAAATCCTTCGCTACCGGCTGTTGTGTAATGATGAGCTTCGAACCCAGTTCCATAATCTTGTCTTCCAGGGCATTCAGATTCGCATCATTCTTGATGATGACCTGAGCTTTCTCGGCATCCATCGTTTGTAAACTTTCAATAGCACCATCCAACGCTTTGCCTACATGCTCACCCATCTGCCGAAGCAGCGTGCGCAGTTCCTCAAGCTCCTGATCAAATTCTTTTCTGCGAATCATAGATTCATGTCCTCCTTATCCATCATCTCCGGACACGCCGGGATCGTTCGAACTCAGCTTGTTTATCCGAACCGTCCGGATATATAATCCTCGGTTCTGGAATCCTGCGGTGTAGAGAACAACGTTTCTGTATCTGCTGCCTCCACCACTTCTCCGTTCAGGAAAAATACCGTACGACCTGATACCCGTGCAGCTTGGTGCATGTTATGGGTTACCATTACAATCGTGTATTTGTGGTGCAATTCCTTGACCAGTTCCTCAATTTTGAGCGTTGAGATCGGATCAAGTGCAGACGTTGCTTCATCCATCAGCAGTACGTCAGGCTGCACAGCCAGAGCACGCGCAATACAGAGACGCTGTTGCTGTCCACCCGAGAGACTCAGTGCCGATTTTTTGAGTACATCCTTTACTTCATCCCACAGTGCTGCATGAACAAGACTCTGCTCAACCAAACGATCCAGTTCGGCTTTTTGCGTCACCCCGTGAAGTCGTGGTCCATAGGCCACGTTATCATAGATGGATTTTGGAAAAGGGTTAGGCTGCTGAAATACCATTCCGACCCGCTTACGCAGCGTCTCTACTTCAATCTCATTGCTATAAATGTCGGAACCGTCCAACATAACTTGTCCTTCCACACGTACGCCTGGAATCATGTCATTCATCCGATTCAATGTACGAAGCAAGGTCGATTTACCACAACCTGACGGACCAATAAATGCAGTAACCGTCTTCTCCGGCAGGTCCATCGATATATTTTTAAGCGCGTGATGCGTATCATAGTATAAATTAAGTCCTTCAATGTGAATGAGGTCCTTCATGGATGTTCACTTCTCCTTCGCGGCAGGGACAACCAGATTCCCTTACGTAGACCGATGCCAATGATTGAACCTGGCTCTCGGTCATCTATAATATCCTACCCTCTCATTGTAAAAACAGTATCACTTTCATGTTAACGGAATGTAAAAAGAGACATCTTTCATACCCACGACCCTCCTATCCGATCAATGTGTATAAATGATGTCCATCCTAACGTCGTTTAGTCATCCGCCTGGACCATATCTTCCAGTCTCTCCCGAATGTGCTCTGCCAATTCTCCCGCCGTATTGCCTTCCATCGCGATATCCTCTGCAATATGGGACATGCCTGCTACAGCCGTGTTCAACTGTTTGAACGCAGCCCCACCTTCGTTTACATGCACGGAGCTGTTGTCAATCTCTGCCGAGCTTGCTCTCACCAGTTCTACAGTCTGTCTGGTCAGACCTCCGATATCATCCAGCAAAGAGGACATATTTCCCGCAACCTCACGGGTCTGCTTGGCTAGTGCGCGAATCTCACCAGCGACAACCTGGAAACCCCGTCCGTACTCCCCCGCATGTGCCGCTTCAATGGAAGCATTCATGGCGAGCAGCCCGCTTTGGTCAGCCAATGAACGAATGGAACGCGCCATCCCGGAACCCATATCGATGGAGCGAAGCATGTCATCAGCGTGCTTCTGTTGACCCTCCATATGCTGATATACACGGTTATAGGAAGCATCTACCTGATTGAGACTGCTTGCTCCCCGTTCGGATAATTGCATGATCTGAGACGCTTCGTGCCCCGCCTTTCGAGCTGCTTGAACCAGTTTGGAGACAGAGTCATTGATTCTCGTTATTTCCTGCCTGCTCTGTGTAATAATATGTACACGTTCTTCCGAAGCCACATGCTGCAGCTTACGGGATAGGGACATAACATCCCTCATCGTCAGCACACCCAGCAATCGGTCTTCTTCCGTAACGATCAAACAATCGTAGAAATATTGCTCACTGCGAGCCAGAGCAATGTCAATAATCGCGGTCGCTTCTGCATGTACATCGACAATAACAGGAGAAGAATCCGCTGCGTGTACAACCGGCTTCCGATAAAAGAGATCTGCCGCAAAGCGTCCATTCAACATCCGGTATAATGTCTCTCGCATCAACAAACCTAATGGCTGCATGTAATCATCGCATAATACAATACAAGGGTACTCCTGATCCTGATTGAGCAGACTTGCCGCTTCCCCGCAGGTAGTGTGAACATCAACTACAGGTATTGGACGGCAATAATCCCGTAATGAAATTACATTCTCTTTGGTGCCCCCAACTTTATCATCTTTTTTTTCTCCCATGGGAGCTATAGCTTGTTCCTGTTGCGTATCTATCATTTCTTTGGGCTGGTCGGGCTTCACTTCGAGCAACATGGGCATAAATGCGCAATCTCCTTTACGTATGAGCTCCGTCCTGAGGTGGAATATGTAGGTACAAAGTATCACTCAGACAGCTTCATCCTACTCCCTATACGTAAAGGAACATAATTGTTTGTGTTAACGGAATGTAAAATAAAACTCCCCGATCATTGTTAACTTGAATGATGGGGAGTTTTTCTTTTTACGACCAATTTATAACCTACACCGCGAATTGAATCAATGTGAACCGATTCCGGGTCCAGCTCCAGCTTTTTCCGCAAGGAACTGACATGAACGTCCACCGTGCGCTGTCCTCCGATATAATCGAAACCCCAGACCGCATTCATCAGATCATCCCGGGTAAGCACAACACCCGGCTTTTTGGCCAGATAAAGCAGTACCTCGAACTCCTTGGGACGAAGACTGATGGATTGTCCACCCAGTGTCACTTCATACTTCAAAGGATAAATCTCAAGCTCTCCCAAAATAATACGTGACCCGTCTTTATCCTCTGGCTGCGGCAAATCTTCACCGTTTGAATAACGTCTTAATACCGCATCTACGCGTGCAAGCAATTCGGATACACCAAATGGCTTCGTAATATAATCATCGGCACCTGATTTTAAGCCTTGAACAACTTCGGCTTCACCGTTTTTGGCTGTGAGAATAATGACCGGAGTGCTAACACCCTGAATTCGTAACTTATTCAGAATATCCAGACCATTCATTCCAGGAAGCATCAGATCCAGCAGAATCAGATCAAACTCCTGGGACAATGCCCGATCATAACCGGAAGATCCGTGATCCTCAGCAATTACATCATAGCCCTCTTGTGTCAGGTTGTACGTAAGCAATCTTGATAATGTTGGTTCATCTTCAATAACGAGCAAACGCTGCGCCATGATACCCCTTCTCTCCTATAGGTTGTCTGTTGCCACAACACTTTGTTTATCATAGCACCTAATTGTTAACTCTGTGTAAAACAGCACATTCCTTTTACATTTCACTTCCACCGCACTAGATTTCTTCATCCTGAATTAATGGAAGGATAACACGAAACGTCGTTCCCATGCCAAGTTCGCTCTCTACAGACAGTTTGCCGTGGTGTAATTCTACCAGATGTTTCACAATTGAAAGTCCAAGTCCAGTCCCTCCAGAATTACGGGATCTGCCCTTATCAACCCGATAGAAGCGTTCAAAAATTCGAGGCAAATCCTTCTTCGGAATACCAATTCCTGTGTCGGATACCGCAAATACAACTTCTTCTTCGTCCTCATTATGTTCAACCGACACTTGTAATTTTACCCGTCCGCCCTCAGGAGTGTAATTGATGCCGTTGGATAACAGATTAATAAAGATCTGCTTCATTTTATCCTCATCCGCTTCAATATACAATTCTTCGGGAACATTCATCTCCAGTCGAATCTCTTTCTTCTCCGCCACCTTGGACAGGGTACCCATAACCATCTCGAAGAACGAGTGCACATGCACAGGTGAACACTGCAATGGAGCCCGTTTGGATTCAATTTTGGACAATTCCAGAATATCTCCGATCAATCGGTTCAGTCTGTCACCTTCATCATAGATGATTTGCAGGAAAGAACGCTCCGTCTCTTTGTCCTGTACCCCGCCGCTGAGAAGCGTTTCGGCAAAACCTTTGACCGCAGCTACCGGTGTCTTCAATTCATGGGACACATTCGCTACAAACTCACTGCGCATCGATTCCAACCTGCGGATTGCTGTTACATCCTGCAAAAGGAAGAGCATCCCCCGATAAGCACCATCATCTTCGGACATCGGTACTCCATCGATGCGAATCAATTTTTCTACAGGATTGAACACACTCACTTCTTCATGCATCGGTTCTCTTAATGCAACACTTTCTTCAATCGTACGCGTCAGCTCATAATGGCGCTTCAATTCAATATATGGTTTGCCAGTAACCCGCTCAGCCTGAATGCCAAGCATACGCTCCGCTTCCCGGTTGACCAGCGCAATGGATTGACCTGCATCAATCATGATAATGCCGCCTGTCATGTTGGCAAGCACGCTTTGCAGCAGCGCTTCATTATCTCTAATCGTTTTTAGCTGCATCTGAAGGCTGTCTGCCATTCCGTTAATCGCAAGTCCCAGTTGGCCGATCTCATCATTACGAGTTACATCTACTCTAGCATCATAATCCAGCTTGGTGATTCGGTGAGCCACCTTCGTGATATGCTCAATGGGTGATGTCAGTCCCCGCGCAACCCGGTAACTTACCAGCGCCACAATCAGAAACAGTAGGCCCAGGGTGAAAAACATCAGAATCCAGCCCTGCTGAAGACCCTGATCTACAGCTTCAAGACTCATGGATAGTCGAATGTAACCGTCAAATTTCCCATTGGGTAACTCGATCATGTCGCTTTGATCCGAATTCACAGGAAGCGCCACATACAACATGTCCTGCCCTAATGTCGCACTATAACGAATTGACTGGCCATAACTTTGCCCAACCGCTTCTTTAATCTCCTGACGGTTCAAGTGGTTGTCCATTGAATTGGGATCGCTCTCCGAGTCGCCAATGACCGTTCCATCTTTATTGATAAAGGTTACCCGTGAATCCGTCAGTCGATCCAGCTCGACAGCACGTTCTGAGTAATATTTCTGTGTCTCTGTATTTTTGGGATCAGTCGCATCATGGAATGGGAACGTTGCTTTCAGCAAGTTGATCTCACGCACCATCGTTTGCTCCAGTGCGGTAATGTGAGTGGTCTTAAAAACTCTGCCCATCGTATAACCCGCTATAATGACGGAAATACCGATCAGCACCATCATGATGATGGCAAGGCGAATTCGAAACGGTCTCATCTATCTCTTCCTTTGTTATAAAATTAATGATTACATATCCATTTCTATTCGATCACCACGAGTGGTGGGCTGTGAAATAACAAGAAACTCTACGTCTGCTTCTCCGCAATTCTGCATCTGATGTGGCATCTCCGGTGCAATTTCTATCCCTTCATGGGGTCCGAGCACAAACTCTTCTCCGTTAAGTTCCATACAGGCCTCACCACTGAGGATGAAAAAAAACTGACGACTTATCGAATGATAATGCCGGGTTTCAGATGTTCCTGCAGGCATACACTCATGAATAATGCTAAGTGTTTCATTTTGAACGAGATGCCAGCCATCGCATTGTCCACCCCATATATAGTGTGCCGCATTTTGTTTGCTAATCTTCATATGACCGCCTCCGAAGCTTACTTGTTCGGTCTATATCATATCACAGATAGCATGAAGACCCTGCCATTTTTGATAAGCAGCAGAGCGGCAGCTATTCAGCTGTTCTTCTAGAACTATCCACAGGCAAGCCTAATGATAAAATATCATGATTGTATCAACGCTGATCCCGACTTTTGTAAACCGGATCAAAAGCATCATATCCATTCCGCTATATGCTCAATAAAAAAAGACATACCGACCAGCCATGCTGGTAACGATACGCCTTCATTTGAAACACGTCGGCAATGAATTATCCGTTCACCACTTCACCGCCATTAACGTGCATCACCTGACCGCTCACGTAGGAAGAATCATCTGAAGCGAGATACACGTAAGCTGGAGCCAGTTCATCCGGTTGCCCTGGACGTTTCATCGGTTGAGTAGCACCAAATTCACTCACCTTTTTCTCATCAAATGTGGATGGAATGAGCGGGGTCCAAATCGGCCCTGGAGCGACAGCATTCACACGAATGCCCTTCTCCACAACGTTCATCGACAAAGAGCGTGTAAAAGAAGTGATAGCTCCTTTCGTAGATGAATAATCAATTAACGTCGGATTTCCGCGATATGCGGTAATGGAGGTTGTATTAATGATTGTACTGCCTTTCTTAAGATGTGGCAGAGCAGCCTGTGTAATATAAAACATGCCAAAAATATTTGTCCGGAATGTACGCTCCAACTGTTCTGGAGTAATATCCTCCAACTGCTGCTGGGGATGCTGCTCCGCTGCATTATTCACGACAATATCCAACTTGCCTAGCTGATCTACTGTCTGTTGCACGGATTTTTTGGCAAAGGTATTGTCACCAATGTCACCGGCAATCAATATGCATTTGCGTCCTTCCTGTTCGACCTGACGTTTGGTCTCTTTTGCATCCTCATGCTCGCTCAGGTATACAATCGCTACATCCGCGCCTTCCTTCGCATATGTAACGGCAACAGCACGTCCAATTCCACTATCTCCACCCGTAATCAAAGCAACTTTATCCAACAACTTGCCGGCTGCTTTATATTCGGGTTTCTCAAACTCTGGTTTGGGGTGCATTTCCGATTCAATACCCGGGCGTTGATCTTGATGTTGGGCTGGCATTGTCTTTTTGTTTTGTGTGTCGGTTGACATCTGGCATTTCTCCTCTCAAAATGGAATGTCTGATTCAGATTCATTCTGTAGGATGGCATGAACAACACAGATTATTCCCTTTTTCAACAGTCATGCTCCAAAGTCCCTGATCTGTTGTCTCGCTACTTACTTACCGCTTCCTTTTGGTGGTCAAACAGAAAAATTCTCAATACTAAAATGGTTGTTCTTTATCTTCTCTCGTAGACATGCTTTTACTGAGGCAAAGCCGCATTGAATTCGACCTGTTTTGCCAAACATTCGAATTTTTTCAAAATTGAACGGATTCACCACCCAAATTGTATTCCTATGCCGTATGGGCTGATGTACAATGTACAGTATACAGATAAGTTTTAAACAACATGAATACAGTTTGAATGTGACTATCGTGCTTTCAACTAAGCAATTATTCTGATCTAATATGGAGACCTAACCCATGGAATCGCACATTAATTCTTATATAACACTTGTAACAACTTCAGCTGTGCTGAATGTTTTTCTGTGTTTATATACTTATGTTAGAAGAGCAGAAATCCCCAGTTCGAAAATATTCATTCTCTATACAGCAGCGCTGTCTGTGTACACCTTTGGATACGCGATTGAACTCGCCAGCAATACACTGGAGCAGATGAAATTCTGGACGGTCGTCGAATACATTGGCATGCCTTTCTCCGCCTCTCTTGGACTGATGCTCATGATGCAATACACAGGTAAAAAGTTATCCAAAAAAGCTTCTGCGGCGCTGTTTGTAATCCCTTCCATTACCTTGTTCATGGTCGCAACAAATGATTTTCATCATCTTTTCTATAAAAGAGTATGGCTAAGAGAAGACAGCCCCGTCCCTTTAATGGATATTGCAATAGGGCAGTGGTACGTTGTTCATGGGGCATTCACCTTTGCCTGTCTGTTATGTGCTTGCCTTATTCTCATCGGACAATGGAGACATACCAAAAAGATGTATCGTCGTCAGTTACTCACACTGATTACTTCACAACTTATTCCCATGGTAGCCGCTTTTGTGTATTTGCTTGGTCTGACCCCAGGTGGTATGGACCCTGTTCCTGTTCTCATGTGCATTACATCCGCAATGTACATCTGGGCCATTCTTTCATCCCGACTGCTAACCATCGTACCTATTGCCAAGGATAGTATCTTTGAGAGCATGCGTGAAGGCGTTATTGTGCTGGATAGTTCCAATCGTCTTGTCGATCACAACAAATCTCTGCGTGATATGCTTCCAGAGCTTGATTTCAGCATGGTGGGTCAACATCTGAACGATATATGGCTGTCGCTTGCCGGTGAGACTTTTCCAGTAGAATATGGCCGAGAAGGTCTGCAAACCGATCTGTACTGGCAATTGAACGGAGAAACCGTCTGCTATCAAGTAAGAACCTCTTATGTTTATAACAAAGATGGACAGGCCGTTGGTACTCTGATTATGCTGATTGATATTACAGAGCAACGTTTCCTTCAGGAACAATTAAAACAGCTGGCTTACTTCGATGGTCTCACCAAAATTTATAACCGTACGCAGTTCATACTCAGAGGTCGAGAGATACTGAGTGAAGCTCAGCTTAATCTGCGGCCTGCGGCCTTGATATTATTTGACATTGATCATTTCAAACGAATTAACGACACCTACGGACATGACGTTGGGGATCAGGCGATCATTCATGTGGTCTCTGTATGTAATCGTTATCTGATCCCAGAGATGTTGTTTGCACGTTATGGAGGAGAGGAGTTTGTTATCGCGGTTCCCAATGCATCTCTCCAAGATGGTGAACAGCTCGCAGAGAAGTTACGCATGGCTTTGTTAAATGACCCGCTGGAGGTACAGGGCACTCGTATTCCACTAACTTCAAGCTTCGGAGTGGCACAATATAATGGGGGGTCCGATTCTCTGGAATCCTTGCTGCGTGATGCCGATACAGCACTATATGAGTCCAAGCGTAACGGTCGTAACACCGTATTTGCTCACACTGTGAGCCTAAGTTAATTAAATAAAGCGTATAATTCTAGTCGAGCCCATAATATGCCGTTAGTTAAATCAATACGTTGCACCTTACATGTTCTCAGAAATCACCCCAAACGGAGCGAACAAAAATAGACAGCCTCTAGGCTGTCTATTTCAATACGGTTCAATGCCTTACTTTATTATCGAGCTTGTCCCAGTCCCTGAAGTGCAAACGCTTTAAGTTCAGCTCACAATAGAACTCGTGCGCAGTCGTTTTAGATCACTTGGTTGTTCACCATTAGATACACCATAATGAGCAGGAACACGGCAAGCAATGTGCTGAACGTACGAATCTTGCTCTGTTCTGCACTGACGTCACGATTGCTTTTCACAGCCTCTGCTGCCAGCCGTAGTGGTTTACCCATAATGCCACCAATTGCTGCAATAGCCAGCAACAGTACCACTACCACGCCCATCCACAGATAGGAATACTCACCCTTGGTCATCAAATAACCACCCGTAAGAAGCTGAATCACAAGTCCGTACTGTGCGATACGGTTCAATGAACGGAGCGATGCAAATGCTCCCTCTTGAGCGGCAACACTCAATGTCCGGATTTTGCCAACCACGAATGGCAAGATCAGATAGAAACCCATCGCCAGTGCTCCAATAATATGGAGCAAATACATAATCATTGTCAAAATGTCCAACCTCCTCATAAATTTCATTCAGTGTGCTATACATCACATCTCATTATACTGGGGAACTTATCCAAAGAAAAGAAAACCTCCGGATGATCCGAAGGTTTTCTCTGTGTTCCTGTCAAAAAGTTTTCAAAACTTACAGATTTACTACTGAAATGACGTTACGAACCGAATCCGCAGATTTGTCGAGTCCTGCTTTTTCTTCAGCCGTCAGTTCCAGTTCAAATATTTTTTCAATTCCATTACCACCAAGAATGGTTGGCACGCCAAGGAACAAGTCGTTGTAGCCATATTCCCCTTCAAGGTAAGCAATAACCGGAATGATTCGTTTTTTGTCTTTCAAAATGGCTTCGGTCATTTGCACCAATGAAGCTGCTGGTGCATAATATGCGCTGCCGTTTCCAAGCAGGTTTACGATCTCACCGCCGCCAACACGTGTGCGTTGTACGATGGATTCAATGCGCTCTGCCGGGATGAGGGTATCGATTGGAATACCGCCAACGCTGGAGTAACGAACGAGTGGTACCATATCGTCTCCGTGGCCGCCAAGAACGAATCCACGGACGTCTTCAACCGATACATTCAGCTCTTGTGCAATGAATGTACAATAACGTGCAGTATCCAGTACACCGGACTGACCGATTACGCGGTTTTTAGGAAAACCAAGCGTCTGATAAGCTGCATATGTCATTGCATCTACCGGGTTGCTTAGAATAATGACGATGGAATCAGGGCAATATTTTTTCACATTTTCACAAACAGACTTCACGATTCCTGCATTCGTGTTGACCAGATCATCACGGCTCATACCCGGTTTACGGGCAATACCTGCCGTAATAATAACAATCTCCGAACCTGCAGTATCCTCGTAGTTGGAAGTACCAACGATATTGCTATCGAAGCCCTGAACAGGACTAGCTTCCCACATATCGAGCGCTTTACCTTTAGTCGGGTTTTCCAATTGTGGAATATCAACCAGAATTACGTCCCCGAGTTCTTTTTGGGCAAGCATCAAAGCCGTTGTAGCTCCGGTAAATCCGGCGCCGACTACTGTGATTTTTTTGCGCTGAATAGTCACGATTCACATCTCCCCTTACAGGTTTTTAATGATTTGATCAGCAAATTCAGAACATTTCACTTCAGTAGCGCCGTCCATCAGACGTGCAAAGTCATAAGTTACTGTTTTGTTGTTGATGGATGTTTCCATACCTTTGTAGATCAGGTTAGCCGCTTCTTGCCATCCCAGGTGCTCAAGCAACATAACGCCGGACAAAATAACGGAACCAGGGTTCACGACATCTTTGTCTGCATATTTAGGTGCAGTACCGTGAGTAGCTTCGAAGATAGCATGTCCTGTTACATAGTTGATGTTCGCTCCTGGAGCGATACCAATGCCGCCAACTTGTGCAGCCAGTGCATCGGACAGATAGTCACCGTTCAGGTTCAACGTTGCGATTACATCGAACTCACCTGGACGAGTCAATACTTGTTGAAGAGCGATATCGGCAATAGCATCTTTCACGATGATTTTGCCAGCATCTTCAGCTGCTTTTTGAGCTGCATTAGCTGCATCCGTACCGTCTTTCTCTTTAATGATATCGTATTGTGCCCAAGTGAACACTTTGTCAGCGAACTCTTCTTCAGCAACTTCATAACCCCAGTTTTTGAAGGCACCTTCAGTAAATTTCATGATATTACCTTTGTGTACCAATGTAACGCTCTTACGGTTGTGATCGATAGCATATTGTACTGCTGCACGTACCAAACGTTTGGAACCTTCAGAGGAAACTGGCTTAATACCAATACCGGAAGTTTCAGGGAAACGGATTTTGTTTGCACCCATCTCCTGTTGCAGGAATTGGATTACTTTTTTCACTTCTTCGGAACCTTCTGCGTATTCAATACCTGCATAGATATCTTCCGTATTCTCACGGAAAATGACCATGTCTACCAGCTCAGGACGTTTAACAGGAGAAGGTACACCATCGAAATAACGAACAGGACGCAAGCAAGTGTACAGATCCAGTTCTTGACGAAGTGCTACGTTCAGGGAACGAATTCCGCCGCCGATTGGTGTAGTCAGTGGTCCTTTAATCGCTACGATATACTCGCGAATGGCTTCAAGCGTATCGTTTGGCAGCCACTCCCCGTATGTATTGAATGCTTTCTCGCCAGCAAACACTTCATACCATGCGATTTTTTTGTTGCCGTCATATGCTTTTTCAACAGCTGCATCCAATACACGTTTGGAAGCTTTCCAGATGTCACGGCCTGTACCGTCACCTTCGATAAATGGAATGATTGGGTTATTAGGTACTTGCAGTGTACCGTTATCAATTTGAATTTTTTCGCCTTCAGTTGGGTGAGCAAATTTTTCTAATTTCATTAGTATAATTCCTCCTTGGGTTTCGATGCAGTATGATAACACACCGCTTGTCTTATTGGAGGAAGGGTTATGAACTTGCTGCTAGTTTTAGCCAACAGGTTACATCCCTTCACCCCGTCCTGTTTATTATACTGGTTTTGATGCCATTAGCGAAGTTCGATTGAAACGTACTTCTGATCTGTTGGGCCTGTGTACTCGGCACGCGGACGAATAATGCGGTTATCCGCAAGCTGTTCCAGAATGTGAGCAGTCCAACCTGATACACGGCTAATCGCAAAGATCGGTGTAAACAGTACTTCTTCAATACCCAATTGGGTATATACGGAAGCGGAATAGAAATCTACATTTGGTTTCAGACCTTTTTGTCCTGTCACCAGTTCTTCGATCTTCACTGACATTTCATACAAACGTGTATCGTTGTTCATTTCGCCCAGTTCCTTGGACATCTTTTGCAGATGCTTCGCACGTGGATCACCATTTTTGTATACACGGTGTCCAAAGCCCATGATCTTCTCACGGTTGTTCAATTTTTCTTGAATAGCCGCCTCCAGACGATCAGGTGTGCCAATCTCATTCAGCATTTTCATAACGGCTTCGTTCGCACCGCCATGCAATGGCCCCTTCAATGCGCCAATCGCAGAAGTTACTCCCGAATAGATATCGGAAAGCGTAGCAACGGTTACACGTGCTGCAAATGTAGAAGCGTTCAACTCGTGATCCGCATGCAGGACAAGCGCCTGATCAAGGGCTTTAACAGCGGTCTCGGCTGGTTCTTCTCCAGTCATCATATATAAAAAGTTTTCTGCGATGGAAGCGCCTTCTTTTGGAGCCACAGGTTCTTTGCCCTGACGGATACGGGCTATGGCTGCCACAATGGTTGGCAACTGCGCTTGCAGCTTAACCGCTTTGTTCTCATTCGCTTCCGCTGTCATCTCGTCAGCCTGCTCATCGTACAGAGCCAGTGCGGATACCGCGGAACGCAGTGCTGCCATGGTACTCATGTTTTTCGGATACAATTGGATTTGTGCAATCAACTCGCTCGGAATCGGCGCGTAATCGCTCAAGCTTTTGCGAAGGGATTTCAGTTCATCCGTAGTTGGCAATTTACCAAACCACAGTAAATAGGCAACTTCTTCAAAGCTTGCATGTTCTGCCAGATCGTCAATATCGTAACCACGGTATGTAAGCACACCGTCTACAATGGAGCTGATCGAAGAGGTTGTTGCAACGATGCCTTCCAGACCTTTGGTAGCTGTCATATTACATCTCTCCTTTAATAAACGAAATCAAGAACCCATCCAGAGTGTCATCTACGTGCTCAAACGCACTCGTCCTTCTTTTGTAACCATTTACATTTTAAAATTAATAAATACCTCAATATCTGTTTTTCATATCTGTCAATCGGTATTTCCTTATCTCATCATACTGGATTTTGTCGTTTATGTGAACATGATGCGGGGTCATCCGCACATCAAACTTCTTTATCGGACCGATAAAGCATTTTTGAAAACCTTTACAAAAGCAAGGTTGACATTTTATTCTTTTTATATAAATCCATGCTATAAACCAAGTTTTTATTGCTATATTTTGTGAATATGAGGCATACTCTAGGCAAAAGAAAAGATATAATTCGACGACATCCTAGCGTTTCAAATCAGTGTATTTGCTCTATATTAACTAGATAGCTTCCTGTGCTTCCTTCATGGTGGCTTGAAATGGAATAAGGAGAGTTGATGCTTGGATAGAATTATAATGAAACGCCTGTTGCGCGGCTTATGGGTGATTATCGCGACCATACTCATTGCTGTTGCCATATACCTGCTGTTCCCGTTGTTATATCCTTTTGCCATCGCCTGGATTATCGCCTATGCGATGAACCCTCTGGTGAAGTTGCTTCAATACAAGGCTCGATTTCCTCGCTGGCTGGCTGTAACCTTATCACTAATCATTTATTTCGGGGCCATTGTCGTCGTATTGTCTGCTGCGGTAACCCGTATGGTCAAGGAAGTCATCTCACTAACAACAAGCTTCGACCTTCATGTCGATGAGATTAAGGCAACGTTCGTCCGCTGGACTCAGAATGACACGATTCAGAGTTTAATCGGACAGATTAATGAATTTTATAAGGAAAACCCCAACTATCAGGAGACCATTAACAGCAATATTAGCAAAACAACCGAAACGGTAGGTACAGCAGTAACCGATCTAGTCACCGGATTTTTCAACATGATCCTGAACCTGCTCACTTCCCTACCCAATATGGGAGCCGTATTAATCGTGGTTCTGCTGTCAACTTTCTTTATTAGCAAAAGTTGGACCAGACACAGCATTACCGTATCGGGCTGGGTGCCCTCTTCCATTCGCAAACCGATTACCGACATATGGAATGATCTAAAAAAAGCGCTGTTCGGTTATGCACGAGCCCAGTTGATCATGATCTCCATCACCGCATTATTTGTCATGATCGGATTGCTTGTGCTCCAGGTTAAGTCTGCCTTTACGATCGCTTTGCTCATCGGTCTGGTGGATTTGCTTCCTTATCTCGGTGTTGGCCTCGTGATGGTTCCTTGGGCGGCATACCTGCTTATGAATGGAGACCTGTACCTGGGGATCGGTATCAGTGTTGTATATCTCATTGTACTGATTGCCCGCCAAATCATTGAACCCAAAGTGCTTGCCAGCAGTGTCGGATTGGACCCTCTCGCCACATTGGTTGGCATGTTTGTCGGATTGAAGCTGTTCGGTGTACTCGGTTTGATTATCGGCCCTGTCAGCCTCGTTATCCTTGATGCATTTAATCGAGCGAACGTATTCCGTGATCTCCGAACATACATTATTAATGGACGTGTCCGATGAAATCATGATTTCTGTTCTGTCATCCGCATATCATCAAGATTAAGAAAGGCACCGCTCCTCAGACTGAATCTGATGAGCGGTGCCTTTCTTTAACTGATGCTGATATTTCCTATTGCTTCGGACCACGATAAAACTTAATACTTCCGTTTCTCATTTTCTTCTCCAACCAGCCCAGGAAGAATAGGCGGTACACTGAACGTGTTACTGGAAACAACAGTGTAAAACCGATCAGATCTGTGATAAATCCCGGAATCAGCAGCAGGAAACCACCGACAAAAATAAATAGTCCATCTACCATTTTCCTTCCAGGCACCTTACCGCGCTCCATCTCGGATTTGGCATCAATAAGTACTTTTCGTCCTTCAAACTGCAACATTGCTATACCGATCAAGGACGTGAGAATCATGAGAAGCAATGTCTTTCCGGCTCCAATCCAGTCACTCATAAGAATGAAACCATACAGTTCAATCACCGGAATGATTAATAGCAGGGCCCACATCCATTTTCGCATTACGTATTACCCCTTTCCTGAAAGCCACACTTTCTCAAGCGCGCTGTAGAGCTCAGAAGCTGCCTTATCCAGCCTGACTGGCTTCCAGTCCCCATTGACCCATACATGCTGGGTAGAGCCTGTAACCAACCTTTCACCAGGAAGGGACTC
Organism: Paenibacillus sp. BIC5C1; assembly: GCF_032399705.1. NCBI lineage: Bacteria > Bacillati > Bacillota > Bacilli > Caryophanales > Paenibacillaceae > Paenibacillus > Paenibacillus sp. BIC5C1. The sequence continues at coordinate 2,078,840 of NZ_CP135922.1, read as the reverse complement.
CTCAGATAACCACACTCGTTGCCCAACGCCTATCTGCTCATTAAGGTCTGGAGTCATGCGCCTTATGTCATACTTATAGTTCAGTCGCAGACCACTAAATGCAGCAATTCGGGTGAAAATGACGATGTCATCATCATACCGGGCAGGTTTATGATATTTTACATCCAGTCCGGTTACCGGAAGCAGTAACCCCTGTTCCTCCATTTTACGATATGTATACCCCATTTGGCGAATCATCTCGGTTCGACCGATTTCAAACCAATTCAAATAGTTGGCGTGATAGACCACACCCATCTGATCACTTTCTTGATAACGCACGCGAAGGCGTGCCGTGTACCAACTGCCATTGCTCTGTTGTTGCATGTTACCGGCCTCCTTCGATATACCAATTCTTACGTATCTAGCGGCGCTAAAGTGTCATAAAGATGGAAAAAAAGCAACAGGACGCAAACGCCCCATTGCTTCATTCCTGTTGCTTCTCGTCCAAACACAATTATGCGTTGTTTGGAATTTGGCTTACTTTGATCAGGTTAGTGGAACCGGAACGACCCAAAGGTACACCCGCTGTAATAACAACAAGGTCTCCTTCTTTTACAAGTCCGGATTTCACGCCGCCTTCAATTGCATTTTCAAACAAAGCGTCAGTGGAATCAACAAGTCTTCCTTTGACTGGTGTTACACCCCAAGCCAGTGCAAGACGACGGGAAGTTCTGTCTTCCGTTGTCACCGCAATGATTGGAGATTCTGGACGATATTTAGAAATCATGCGTGCTGTATGACCGGATTCAGTCGAAGTAATGATCGCTTTAGCGTTCAGATCTTGAGCTGACAGGGCAACAGATTGGCTGATTGCTTCAGTAACTGTTGTTTGTTGTGCAACACGTTGTTTCAGATACAGCTCTTGGTAAGGCAGAGCAGATTCTGCTTTTTCGGCAATACGGGACATGGTCAGAACGGATTCAACTGGGTATTTACCCGCAGCTGTTTCACCAGACAACATGATTGCATCAGTACCGTCAAAGATCGCATTAGCCACGTCACTTGCTTCTGCACGGGTTGGACGCGGGTTGCGTTGCATGGAATCCAGCATTTGTGTAGCTGTGATAACTGGTTTGCCTGCAACGTTACATTTTTCGATCATGCGTTTTTGTACCAATGGTACTTCTTCCGCAGGAATCTCTACACCCAGGTCTCCACGAGCAACCATCAGACCATCGGACACTTCAAGGATTTCATCCAAGTTGTCCACACCTTGTTGGTTCTCAATTTTGGAGATGATTTGGATATGTCCGGCATTGTGTTTTTCAAGCAATTCACGAATCTCAAGGACGTCGCTTGCTTTACGAACAAAAGAAGCCGCGATGAAATCGACACCTTGTTCGATACCGAATACGATATCGTTGGCATCTTTTTCAGTGATACCCGGAAGAGAAATGGCAACTCCCGGAACGTTAACACCTTTTTTGCTTTTGATCGTACCACCGTTAACGATACGGCATTTGATCTCAGTGCCTTGCACTTCCACCACAGTCAGTCCGATCAGACCGTCGTCGATCAGAATTGTAGATCCCGGTTCAACATCACTCGGAAGATCTGCATACGTAATGGAAAGACGTTCTTTGGTGCCCAGAATTTCTTCTGTTGTCAAAGTGATGTACTCGTCTTGAACCAATTCGATCGGCTCCACTTCGAGTTTACCTGTCCGAATTTCCGGTCCTTTGGTGTCCAGCAAGATCGCTACTGTCTTGTTCAGCTCTTCGCATGCTTGGCGAATTGCTGTGATCCGTCCGCCGTGCTCATCGAAATCACCGTGGGAGAAGTTCAAACGGGCCACGTTCATACCGGCCATAATCAATTTTTTGGTATTTTCCAATGATTCACTGGATGGACCAATCGTACATACAATCTTTGTTTTGCGCATTTTGGGTTTCCTCCGATTTTAAAGGTCTATCTTTTTATCTCTTTTTCTTTTTCCAACTATTAAATTTACTATACTTTTGCTCATTTGTATAGGAAATTCATCACATCATTCAGCATTTCCCGACAAATTACCTGCTGTATCGACTTCAACAGGCACTTGAGGGACTTCAATCTGCACTTCTGGTTCAAACGTGACTGATCCAATTTTACGGAATTTCTCATACCGATCCTGTTTCAATTGGTCACCACTCCATCCTTTCATCTCGTCCAGATGACGAACCAAAGCCTCACTTATTGCAGCCGCAGATTCTTCATAATCCCGATGAGCACCGCCGCGTGGCTCAGGGATTATTTCTTCAATGACTTCCATCTCCAGAAGGTCTTTGGCCGTAATTTTCATCGCTTCGGCCGCCTGATCTGCCTTGGATGCATCTTTCCAAAGAATGGAAGCAGCACCGTTCGGAGAGATCGCAGAGTAAATTGCATGCTCCAGCATCAACACACGATTACCCACAGCCATAGCTAGTGCCCCGCCGCTACCACCTTCGCCGATGACCACTACAATAACAGGCACCGAGAGCTTCGCCATTTCCAGCAGGTTACGTGCAATAGCTTCCGATTGACCTCTCTCTTCAGCAGTATTACCCGGATACGCCCCTTTAGTATCAACAAAGGTAATAATTGGACGACCAAATTTGTTCGCTTGCTTCATCAAGCGCAGTCCTTTTCGGAATCCTTCCGGATGTGCGCTCCCAAAAAAACGGGCGATGTTATCCTTCGTATCTTTCCCCCGCTGTTGGCCAATGACCGTTACTGTTTTTCCGTTCAGCTTCGCCAGTCCGCCAACAACCGCCAGATCATCTCCGAACATGCGATCGCCGTGCAACTCAATGAAATCGGTAAATATCAATTGGATCAGATCTAATGCCGTCGGACGCTGCTGATGCCGCGCCAGATGCATTTTCTGAGCAGCTGTTATACCGGAATAAATCTCTTCTTCGAGTCTATGATAACGTTCTTCAAGGCGGGCAATTTCGTCGGTGAAGTCAATACCCTTTTCCTGTCCAAACTGTACGAGCTCTTCGATCTTTTTGCGCATCTCAACCAGAGGCGCTTCATATGGCAACTCACCCGCCATTTAGACCCCTCCTTTTTCACTATGCATGTCTAGAAGCTTACCAAGGGTGGCTCGAAGTTCTTTACGATGGACCACCATGTCCAGCTGGCCGTGCTGTAAATTAAATTCTGCCGTTTGGAAATCATCAGGCAGTTTCTGACGGATCGTCTGCTCAATCACGATTCTTCCAGCGAAACCAAATACAGCTCCCGGCTCCGCAATAATGATATCACCAAGGCTCGCAAAACTAGCCGATACTCCACCTGTCGTCGGATCCGTGATAACCGAAATATACAAACCGCCCTGTTCATCCAAACGGGACAAAGCCGCACTTGTTTTTGCCATTTGCATAAGGCTAAGAATACTCTCTTGCATCCGGGCACCCCCAGATGTTGAGAAAATGATCAAAGGCAAATGTTTCTCTATTGCATGCTCAATCGCACGGGTAATTTTCTCTCCTACTACCGAACCCATACTGCCTGTAAAGAAGTCGAAGCTCATGACAGCAACAACCACAGGCAAACCTTCTATGGTTCCCTCACCCGTAATGACAGCTTCCTTCAGTCCTGACTTCAAGCGCTGTTGTTCCAGTTTGTTACTATATCCAGGGAAGTCAAGCGGATCAACCGAGATCATATCAGCGTCATGCTCCACAAACCCTTGCTCATCTAGAACCATGGCAATGCGTTCCATTGCGTTCAAACGCATATGGTAACCGCAAGCCGGACATACTTTTAAGTTTTTTTCCAATTCCTTGCTATATTGAATCGTGCCGCATTTGCTGCACTTGTTCATAAGCCCTTCAGGTATTTCACGTTTTGGACGTTCTCCAGCTTCCTGACCTTCGCCACGAAGCGCACGCTCGGAAGGTATGGTGGCGTACTTCCGTTTTTTCTGGAATATATCTTTGAACACAACTACACCTCTCCAGCCGTTGATTTGATGGCCGCAACCTGCAGTTCGTTGCATGTAGCAACTTCATCCGCGCGCTGCGGTAAACCGCTTACGACCCATACGCTGCCATGGGCCTTGTCCAGCATTCACAACAAAAAAATCCGCCGGTATAAGGCAAGGATCAGCGGCTTCTGTCAGCACGATTGATGTTACCTGCAATAACCGAAAGATTGTTGCGCCGATGTTTGAATCTGTCTTGGCAGGGTCTCTGGGAGCAATCTGGTCGGTCCTTGTCCTAACAAAAAAAGAAGGAAGGACAGCAGCATACAATACATGCAAGTCGATTCCTCACTCCGCTTACGCGGTCAGTCCCTTATGTACCATTGGTACTTCTTCATCTGCCAAGGCACGTCTGATATCGAATGAATCAGGAATGCAGAATCGAATTCAGCACTTCCTGAACCTCTTCCAATTCCCCTGAAGGGACGCGAATCTCAAATTGCTGCTTGGATAAACTGATGGGACGGGTCTGTACCAGAAAACCTTCTTCCGAAAGCTTGGTCTTGATCTTGTCCGCAACCTTTGCTGTCGGTGCAATGTAAATCACCGTCCACATGCCATGTCCGCCCCCTAAGCTAATGTTCAGAGCCCGTATATTGGACTAATGATAACATACCTCACTTTTTTTCTGCAAGGAAGGGTTCGGGACCTTTGGGGAGAAAACGAGATCTAGAGGGACATTTGTCCCGCGAGGATAACCGATATGGTGATGCAATGATCCTAGGACTTTCCTTTTTAAAAAAGGGATTGCAGGCCGCTCAGGGCAGCAATAGCTACCCTGGATGACCTTCCATTGAACAAACAAAAGATACCAAATGAATGAAAACACAAATGAAGAAAATCAGATATCCGATGGGTATTTCTTGGCTTTAATATTTTTGTGAGCAATTCGGGCAGAAGCAGCAGCGGCGAGCCCGGCAACCAGGTCGTCCAGAAAAACATGTATAGCTGGTCCTGCTTCGTTCAGATCATGAATGACACCAATCTTTTCTTTATCCAGATAACCAAAACTGGTTAAACCGATCATACCATATACATGGGTAATGCCAAGAGCAAGAGTCTCGTCCACTCCATACAGGGATTCATCCGCCTCCATAATTGCCTGCAAAGGTTGCGGCAAAAGGCGTTTCTCAGCAAGCTCGTCGAGGGCTATACCTGTGTATAGCGTATATTGCACCTCACGTTTCTGCAGTACTGATTTTACACTCGTGACACAGTCATCCATAGTCAGTTCCGGGTGGTACCCTTTTTGCAGACGATATACAATTTCCGCGATTGCATCAATCTGTACACCCCGCCGGGCCAGCATGGCTTCTACGATTTCATATGACATATCTCGACCTCCCGCATCGCTCCCCCAAGGACCTCAGGTCCTTCGGTGTTCTCAAGTGTATGCGGCAAACTCGCAAAATGTTCATAAAAAATGCGGAATGTGCATTCGTTATGGCAATCTGCTTACCCTATAAATTATGCAAAAATATTCACATATTACACTCTTGTTCGTCCAATATCTCCTCCACCTGCATCCCTGATGGAATTGGTAAAATAAATACAAAAAAACCAGCTCGGCAGTTGGCCAAGCTGGTTTCATCATTGGGAATATGAGGGGTGTCCCAAAGCCATGAGCATGGCCTGAGACACTTTTTTTAATTTTATTCGATTCGGGCCTAACGAATCCAGCACACGCTATTAGCTCTCATTTCCACAGAACTGCGTTTTAACGAATCACAGAGATGTTATTTCGTCATGTTATAGGTCGGGCCACAGCTTTGTACCGGACCAACGTCACTAAAGTTCGTCAAACTTTGCATTTCACGATCATCCGCCTTTTAAAACGCGGTGGTTCGTTAGCTGCTATGAATTAAGAAAACAATTATTACATGAAAGCCTATTATTTTATTTTGACTGTGCCATCACCCAGCATCTTCTCCATCTCGGAGAATAAAGAGGGCGAAGGTTTAATCCGGTAGGCATCACTCAATGCAAGTAGCTTCTGATGCTGTTCATAGAAGAGCACCGTCGCCACCGGACCCGAATGCTGCTGAAGCAATTGTTTTAGTCGGGCCAGAAGCTCTGGATTCTCCGCCTGCGGGGTGATCTTCACGAACACTCGCTGCTCCACTGCTCGCGGCCCACGGCTCTGCTCCGTGCCGCCAGCGGCCTCAGCGGCACGTCGAGCCACGGAAGCGGCCTCACTGGCATTGGCCGCACCTGGTCCACCCGCAGCGCTGTGCGTCGCTGCCGGGCCCTGGCTTCCGCTGCTGCGTGCAGCTCCAGCACTCACGCCTGAGCTGCTGCGCTGTGCTCCGGCTCCCGCGCCAGCCGCCTGCCGTGGCGAAGCCGTCGGGCGCGAAGCACTGCCGCTGCCGGGCTTACCGCGCCGTTCGCGGCTGCGCAGCTGCTGTTCCAGTGCCGCCGGTGACAACGGCGCCACTTCCTCAGCCAGCAGCTTGAACCCTTCGTCCTGCTGCTGCACCTTGGCACGCACGACGAGCAGTTCACCTTTCCCAACATGTTGCTGGCTTCGCCGCCATACTTCGGGAAAGAGAACCACTTCACAGCGTTCGATCTGGTCTTCCAGCTCCATGAACGCCATAGCCTTGCCCTGTTTCGTCGTAATCGACTTCACAGACACAACCATCCCAGCTGCGACGGCCATCGTATCGTCAGCCGCTTCAGTCAGCTCCATAATGCGATCTGCGCCGCTGGATTCAAGCACATCTTCGTAGTCATCCAGTGGATGACCAGACAGATACAAACCTAACAGTTCACGTTCCAGCTCCAACTGCTGACTCCCGGAATAAGGCGGAATTTCGGGATATTCAATCTCCCAGTTCGGGGTCTCGACAAAATCAAACAATTGAATTTGTAGATCCTCGCGTTCCTTGCGCCATTTCAGAGCGGCTTCCACCGTTTCATCCAGCATCGCCAGTAATTGGGCGCGGTGCCCAGGCAATGTGTCAAAGGCTCCCGCCTGAATAAGCGATTCAATCACACGTTTGTTGCATACCCGCAAATCGACGCGACGACAAAAATCGAGCAGGCTGTCGAACGGTCTTTCCTGACGTACAATCATGATGCTCTCCATTGCCTGGGTACCTACATTTTTTACCGCAGCCAGACCAAATCGTATCGCCCCGGTTGCTGTATCTGCATCAGAGTTCTGAACCGACAATCCATCCTTTTCCTGTACAGCAGACATTTCATGCTGTTCGGAATGCGAGGCCCCCTCTTTCCCAGTTCCATGAAGGCGTTCTGCTGTAGAAACAGTCACTACGCCCGAATTAATCCGATCCTCGGTATGCTCCGGCACAGTCGTCGCTGCCTGCCACTCGTATGAACTACCATCTTCGTCTGGTGCGGGGCCCGGGTCATCTGGCAGAGGTGCTTCGCCGTACTCTGCTTGTCCGGAATAATAATCATCATGTACAGCATGTGCCATCGTTGGACTTGCTGTCCCATTCTCACCCTGCTCTCCCTCTAAACGTTGGGTTTCCGCTGCTTGGTCAGCACTAGTTTTGCTAGATGATGTAAGTACAGGTGTAAACAGAATACCGCTCTCATTCACATCCGGTGGAAGTACTTCAATGTCCATACGTCGGCATTCCACGACATACTCCGCCACCTTGCGGTGACTGCCCATCACGGCAGTTAACATGGATGCCATAAAATGAATGGGATAATGTGCTTTCAGATAAGCCGTCTGGAAAGCAAGCACGCCATACGCAGCGGCATGGGCACGCGGGAAACCGTAGTTGGCGAACTTGACGATCATATCATAGACCAGGTCTGCCTCCGCTTCGCTGTACCCTTGCTTCAGACTGCCCTGAACGAAATGCCCACGTTCGAGATCCAGTACTTCCCGTTTTTTCTTGGATACCGCTCTGCGGAGCAAATCCGCTTCGCCGAGAGAGAAGCCTGCCATCCGGGAAGCAATCTGCATAATTTGTTCCTGATAGACAATGATGCCGTACGTATCCTTAAGGATGGTCTCGAGATCCGCATGGGGGTAATCCACTTCGATCTGGCCATGTTTGCCCTGAATGTATTTGGATATGAACTCCATTGGGCCCGGACGATACAGGGCCAACACGGAAATAATATCTTCAAATACACTCGGCTTCAGCTCCTTCAGGACACGACGCACCCCTGCGGATTCAAGCTGGAATATCCCCATCGTGTCGCCTCGGCCAAGCATCTCATACGTGAGTGCATCGTCGTCCGGAATATGACGAAAATCCGGAATTTCGCTATTTTCCCCAATCCAGCGCAGACAGCGTTCAATAATCGAAAGGGTACGCAGACCGAGGAAGTCCATTTTGAGCAGTCCGATAGACTCCAGGTTTTCCATGGAATATTGCGTTAAGGCCGTCCCCTCACTCCCCTCTTGAAGCGGAACGGCATCCGTAAGCGGATCACGGGAGATGACAACCCCCGCCGCATGCGTGGAAGCATGACGAGGCATGCCTTCCACTTTCATCGCCATATCGAGCAGCTCACGTGTTTTGGGCTTGGTCTCATACAGAGCCTTCAGTTCAGGGGTGGCTTCCATTGCCCGCTGAATGTTAATGCCAAGCTGTGCAGGAATCAGCTTCGCTGCCTTGTCCACCTCGCCGTAAGGCACATTCAATGCACGTCCGACGTCCCGAACGGCTGCACGGGCAGCCATCGTACCAAAGGTAATGATTTGGGCTACATGGGCTTTGCCGTATTTTTTCGCAACATATTCAATGACTTCGTCTCGCCGTTCATCGCTGAAGTCGATATCAATATCCGGCATGGAGATCCGTTCCGGATTCAAAAACCGCTCGAAGAGCAGGTTATACTTCATGGGATCAACGTCTGTAATACGCAAGGTATAGGCAACAAGACTACCTGCCGAGGAGCCACGACCCGGTCCGGTGACAATTCCCTGCTGGTGAGAATAGGCGATAAAATCCCATACGATCAGGAAATAATCCGAGAATCCCATACTGTCTATAACCCGGAGTTCATATTCCAGCCGCTGTTCAAGCTCGGCTCTGAGCTCCGTGTCCGTCCAACGCGATGATTCATTATAGCGCTCTTCCATTCCCTCTTCGCACAACTGACGCAGATAGGCAGACGGAGTTTTCCCTTCAGGAAGCGGTCTGTACTCCGGCAAAATGGATTTGCCGAATTCCAGCTGCAACTCACACGATTCCGCGATGCGAACCGTATTCGCCAATGCTTCGGGCACATGGGGGAACAAACGCGCCATTTCTTGTTCATTCTTGAGATAAAGCTGATTGGTTCCGATACGCAGCCGGTTCTCGTCATCTACCGTTTTCCCTGTTCCGATGCAGATCAACACATCCTGAAGCTCCGCGTCCTCTTCGGACAGATAGTGCGCATCGTTGGTCGCCACCAATGGAATATCCAGCTCTGCTGCCAGACGAATCAGTTGGGGATTCACTCTTTTTTGCTCAGATAGCCCGTGGTCCTGCAGCTCCAGATAGAAATCGGCACCAAAAATGTTTTTGTAACGCAGCGCCGCACGCTTCGCCTCTTCCTCACGTCCATGCAGCAAATGCTGGGGAACCTCGCCCCCCAGACAAGCACTTAAACAGATAATACCCTCGTGATGAGCAGCCAGACTCTCCATATCAATACGTGGTTTGTAATGGAAGCCTTCCAAATGTCCGATGGAGCATAGTTTCATCAGATTGCGATAACCCGTCATATTTTTGGCCAGTAAAATCAGATGATGGATCGGCTGATCCTTCCGGCTTCCCCGCTCTTTGCGAGACCCTGCAGTCATATAAGCCTCACATCCAATGATCGGCTTAATTCCCCGCTCGACGCATGCTTTGTAGAAAGGGATAGCACCATACATTACACCGTGGTCGGTCAATGCCAGCGTAGTCATTCCGAGATCCGCGGCCTTATTCACGAGATCCGGTATACGCGCAGCGCCGTCCAGCAAACTATATTCACTATGAACGTGCAAATGCACAAAAGAACTCATGTTTTTTCTTCCTTTCGCCATGGACAGTCGCAGCAACCTGCTTGAATCAGGTTACTACACTATCTTCTTCTATCCATATTTTTCATCCTTCGGTTCAGACCGAAAGTTGTTTTCTGTATCCATGTAAAATGCTCTATTAATGAAATGAATGAAAATAAGGATCCATCCTAATAAAGAGTGTTTTATTATTCTATTTTATCATAACGTTCGGGGGCACGCCCATACAATAGAAGTACAAGCCGCTCCCCCTGTTACGGACCAAAGACAGGAGGTGTGCTGCTGGGTCTGAAAGGGGTGTTGCCGGATGAGCACATTTTTGTCCAAAGCCATTCTTGATTTCTTCATTGCGTTTGGGATCGTGCTGGGCGGCGCGATGATTGGAGGTATAGGAGCAGTAGTCTCTCTCCAGCCTCCTACACAGACGATGCTTGATGTTGCTGGGAAAATAAAAATTTGGGCGCTCGCAGCGGCCGTTGGCGGTACAATCGATCCGATGCGGGTGATCGAAAGCAACGTGCTGGACGGCAATCTGTCTCCGGCAGTCAAACAAATTTTGTATTTGATATCCGCATTTATGGGCGCCCACATGGGTACCGAACTGGTGAAATGGGTATGCGGTGGAGGACGGGGTTAGCATGACTCCAGGACAGCGCCCATGAGAATCCCGCCATTTTCACGTTACCGCCCGCTTATGCGCATGACTGCTGTCTTTGTTCTCGGAATGATCGCCGGTTGTGTCGTATACAACGGTGTATTTCACCTGAGTTACAACGAGTTGTGGCTCAACAATCAGGAGTTGCAGCTTCAGCTGCATCAGAACGAGGAGGATATTAAAACGCTGAAAAAATACAGTAAACGCCAAACCGTCATCAAGGAAATTAAGGTCCGTGCAGAAGACTCTGACAAAGGTCCGGACGAGGCCTCCCTAAAAGTGATGCTGCAAAAGCTGGGAGATGAACTTGAGGTTCTCCGGGGCCGTGATGTGTTCAACATCGATGAGTACAGCAAAATGACACGAATCATGCTGAACCAAAAAGTGTACACGGTCAGAGAAAAGGAATATACCGTCCAGGTGAAAACGATGCTGGTGATGGAAGGTGTGCTGCAAGTTTGGGTACAGATTCGGATGCACGTTCCGGCTTAGAAATGGATGATAGCCTCGGAAAAAAACTGCCCTTGCCCTCTGCCTGCATGGTACAATAAGGGCAGTAAATGCTTTCCAGAAAAGGAGCTGCGTCTTTGTGTTCATCGATGTACTCAAATATGTACTGATCGCCATCTTTGCCCTGGCCATGGTCTGTTCAGCTCTGAACAGCATTCGTTCGCGCAGAGCCACTGATCCCATCGCCACAGGTCTCTATCGCTCATGGACCAACGTCTGGATGGGTAGCATGCTGATTATTCTTTCCCTCATCCTGATGTTTGTGTTTACCGGTTCTACGCTATCCGTCGTTGTGGAAGCGCTATTTCTAATTATGGGAGCGTACAATCTGTTCGCCGGTTTACGTAACCGCAGTTACTATGCCCGCCTTCAGCAGCATGCAGACGCTGGAACTGGCAAGACATCCGGACAATCTGCCTGATGCATTAGCACGATGTCAATGTGTTTTGCCAAAAAGAGAGATCCTCATCTATCCGAACAAGCCTGAACCACATTGATTTCGGGGTACAGTGCGTTATTTCGATAAGAGTATCTCTCTTTTTTGCTGGAATTATGATATTTTTCGGATCAAAGATCTCTAGCTTTCTACGCATGGTCAATCGATTGCAGGGTCATCACCGCTTTGCATACAACATTCCCGTCACGGGTAATGACAATATCCATTTTGCAGGTCCGACGACTTGTCTCCAGAATCATTGGACGCACCAGAATCTGATCTTCAATCTGTACCGGACGAACAAAATACGTTGTTATATTATCCACCATATGGTCGTTTCCTGTAACGTCCCAAGCGGCACGCCTTCCAGCCTGTGTCATCACATTCAGCAGAACGCCTTCCGAGATTGTACCGAGATCTGTTGCCATCTGAGGAATGATGAATCCGTGGAAAAACAGTTCGTTCTGCTCTCCGCGCTCTTCCGCAAACCCGTTCCAGATCAGATGATCAAACGTCTCTCCAAGCTGTGGCTGCTTCTGCGCATCACGCATCGCTTGCAGCACTTCCTTACGGGTGACGGATGCAATCAATTTACGGTTCCGATCCACAATGGGTAGGAAGTCAATGCCCTCCCACGTCATGATCTGTGCAGCCGAAGCCAGTGAGGTTTGCAGCGAAGCTGTGATTGGGCGACGTACGACACACTTCTCAATACTTTGATCCTCTTTTAACTCGCTCACATCTTTGAGACTTACTATACCGATAACCCGGTTCCATTCATCTACTACCGGAAAGCGATGCTCTCCCGTTTCGGAAACCAGCAGATGAAAATCCGCGGCTGAACTGGTCACCTTTAGCACCTGAAGGCGGGGTTTCTGACCAATAATATCCTCTACCAACATAATCTTTTTCTTAATCAGTCGATCGAAGATCGCACGGTTAATCATTGAAGCCACTGTGAACGTATCATGTCGGGAGGAAATGATGGGCAGACCTAACTCATCAGCCATCACCCTCACTTCACGGCTTGTACCAAATCCACCTGTAATTAACACGCCTGCCCCCTGTTCGAGCGCAAGGGAATGTGCATTGTCCCGGTTACCGACAATCAACAGGCTTCCCGCGTCAATGTAACGGGCCATGGCCTGTTCTTTCATCGCACCAATTACGTACTTGTGAAGCGGTTTGGCCAGACCGTCACTTCCACCCAGCACATGACCTTCAACTATGGTCACCACATCGGCAAAAGTCAGCTGCTCGGTCATACCGCGAGGTCTTTTCTCGATCCGCACTGTTCCAATTCGTTCCTTGGTCACGACCAGGCCGAAGTTCTCTGCCTCTTTTACTGCACGATACGCTGTTCCTTCGCTTACGCCCAGCTCTCGCGCCAGTCCACGCACCGATATTTTACTGCCTACCTTCAGCTGTTCAATATGTTGAAGCAATTGTTCATGCTTCGTCACGTTTTCTTCCTGTCCGTCCATCTGTACCACCCCCGAAGATGCATCTGTACTATTCTGTATCTATTATAACACGACCTTAGGAAAATAACCCCATTCTACGCACCATTCTCCTAAAGAACTGCGCAACATCGATCTGAATAATCGGAACAGCAAATTAAGGGTGCAAAAAAGGCCGGTCCCTTCATACCAAAAGGGATCCGGCCTTACAGATAAAACCATCTCAATCACCATGTCATTTGTGTTCTAACCTTATACAGATTTGCTCTGTTCCTGCTTGTCCACCAGTTTCATCTCCCACTGCCGCAGCTTTGCCCGCCGAACAGCTTCCAGCGCACGCTTCTTCTCTTCATCCACACCAAGAATAAAATGCAGATGTGCACCAATGATTAATAACGAGAACAGCACCCATACGATGCCAAAAATATTAACCCAGTCCATTCCACCAGCAAAGGAAATACGCGGCAGCGCAATGACCAGCATCGACAACGCGATAAGCAGATAGATCACATGTTTTGCTTTCTTCAACCTTTTCACCATTCACAGCTCCTTCGTTCTTGATCGACTCTATATGTCTAGTCTATGAACGACAAGGAGCTAATATGAGAGGTTCAGGCAAAAAAACGGGACAAGGCTTTAGGTTTAGGCTTCAGCACCACCGTACAGATGACCGAGGCTGTCTGCAATAATTTTGTTCACGTCTTCGATAATGACACTCAGGCGACGTTCAGCGTCAAACAGACGACGGATGTTCAGGTTCAAGCTCAGGACCTCGAAAAGTTTCTCCATTTTCTCCATTTCGTCCGGTGCAGGCATATCCCCACTCATCATACGTTGTTGCAATTCCATCTGTTGATCACGGAAATTATCCAGCATAGCCTTCGCTTCAGGGTCTGCTTCAATCAGCTTCATCGCAGAAGTAATTTCTTCAACCTCGCTGCTTTCTCTTAGTGCTTTGGCCAAATCATTGGCTTTGTCATAAATGTTCACTATTATTCCTCCTCAAATTGGGTTGTTCTTCTGTTATCCATTCGTATTCATTCGCATTCTCATCGCAACGCTCACCCGTGTTAATACACGTATTTCACTTCCGTCAAACAAAGCTTGTGGAAACATGCCATTCATTACCTGCCGAGCATCAAATGCATTTAATCCAAATGGGTCAATCACCAAGGGTTATATGTCCTCATATGATGAAGCACATGCCATGTTCAGATGCCGTTCAACTTCGAGATCAGACATCAAGTTGCCGCCCGGAAGGAGATCCGTGATGTCCACTAAAAAAGTAACGATTCAGGTTACCGGCTCGGGCATCCTGCAGGACGACGTCATCATGCTGGGCGAAGGGGTGCTCAAAGCGCTTAAAATCCCTTCTGGCCGACCTCTTCAGCTGCAATTCGGCTCTTTCCGCCGTGAGGTCACTGTCATCCCTGTTCCTAGGTATGACGGTCTGCGCATCAATCAGACGGTAGCCAGCAAGACCGGCCTTGTTCCCCGTTCGGTCCTGAGGATATCTTATCGTTCAGCCAGCCGTACGCTGCGCCTTGGACCCTACATCAGTGTATTGGTCAGCCGGGATTATCCCGATCAACCCGATCGGCCCTTTGGCTCCATCACGATGTTCTGTCAAGAATTGGTGAACGCCTGCCGGAAGCAGGGCGCCTATGTATCCTTTTTCACACCGGAGGATATTGGAGCGGTAACGGGTTATATGAAAGGCTGGGTGTATGATGACGGCTGGAAAAAGACCGTTCTGCCTATAGCAGACGTCGTCAATAACCGGCTGACGTCCCGTAAGCTTGAGAACAAACCTAGCGTACAGCATTTTATTAAAGAAGTAAAATCGCTCTACGGTACACAGACCTTCAATGAAAAGTTTCTGGACAAAAATGAAGTATTTGATGCCTTGAAGTCCATTTCATCACTGAAGAGAGTACTGCCCGAATCCCATTTGCTCAAAGCTTCCGCCACACTTAAAACGATGTGCAATCGGTATCCGGTTGTCTTTTTGAAGCCGGTTCGTGGGTCGCTTGGCAAAGGTATCATCCGGGTCTCCCGTCAAAGCGACGGCAGCTTCCTCACCCTCGCTACAAGCGTTGGGGGGACCCGAAAACAAACGTATACTTCTCTGGATAAACTGTATGCCAGTCTGTCCGGGAAAATGAAAACAACGCGCTACCAGATCCAACAGGGTCTTTCTCTGATTGATAACAGCGGCAGACCCGTAGATTTCCGTGCGCTTGTGCAAAAAAACCGTACGGGCAAATGGAGCGTCACTTCCATCGTCGCACGTATTGCAGGCGGCAGTCACTATGTATCCAACCTGGCACGAGGTGGAAGTCTCAGCACCGTCAAGGAAGCTGTAGCCAAAACTCAATTATCCTCATCAGCCAAAGCCTCTGCATACGCAGGATTGCATACGGCCGCTCTGGATATTGCCAAAGGCATTGAAGGTGCCATCCCCGCCCACTTCGGTGAACTCGGCATTGACCTTGCCTTGGACACCAGCGGAAGGGTCTGGCTGCTTGAAGTGAATTCCAAACCATCCAAGAACGATAATACGCCACTTAGCGAGAGCAAAATCCGGCCTTCTGTCAAAGCGATGCTGGAATACTCCACCTATCTGGCCGGATTCTGAAGAGTCATCCATTAGAGGAGGTGCAGCGGAATGTTCCTGCAACATCAGACAAACACAGTAGCCATCCTGGTTCGGGCAACAGAAGGCTCGCCTCCTTTCGTGGATGAACTCTTCTGTCGTCGTCTCAGTTTGGAAAGCTACCGTTACGGCCTAAATATCATTGTGCTGGCCGTATCGAATAACCCCAGCGTGTCACGCCTCACACAGGGCTATGTATTTGACAGAGGAGAATGGAACATCGTGCCTCTTCCTGCTGTAGACCTGATCATGGACCGCTGTCTACTCCCAATTCCCAGAACATTCAAACAGCAGCTGCAGCAGCTAGCATCGTCAGGAAACGGACACCATGCCCGTTACTGGTCTGCTTCCTTGCCTGGTAAATGGAAGGTATATCGCGCCTTGTCCGCTGATACAAGACTGCGTGCTCTTCTTGCGCCTACGACGCTGCTTCAGTCAGATACCTTATGGGAGCAATGGCTGGAGCGCTGGCCTAAAGGCATTTTCTTCAAACCTGTATCGGGCACCCATGGTAAAGATACGTTTCGCCTTTATCGCGAAGATTACCATACCTCCTGGATTATGGAGGGCAGAAATACTCGCAATGAATTGATTCATCGTTCATTTGAGCGTCGCCAGGATGTCTCTGCCTGGCTGGATTTACACAAGGCCGGTAAAAAGATGATCTTACAGCCGTATCTGGAACTTAGTCATCATGGACGACCGTTCGACATTAGGGCCTTGGTGCAAAAAAATGGGCAAGGACGCTGGTCTCTAACCGGATGTATGGTTCGGGAAGGACCGGCTGGCTCTCTCACTTCCAATTTGCATGGAGGGGGTAAGGCGTACCCTGTGCATTCTTATCTGCTGGAACGATATGGGGAAAATCAATCTAACGCTCTACTGGTGAAGATCAGGCAGGCTGCTGCCCGCATCCCTACGCTATTGGAAAGCCGATTTGGCAGACTTGCCGAACTGGGCCTTGATTTCGGAGCAGATGTGCAAGGCCGCCTTTGGCTGCTTGAAGTGAACTCCAGGCCGGGACGTTCCTCATTCGCAGAGGCGGATGACCCCCGTATGCACAGTCTGACCTACACCCGGCCGCTTGCCTATGCCCGTTATTTGCTGCAACAACATGTTCTCACGGACGTGAACCGTCCAACGAAAATGCCGAATACATCCAGCACAGCTGGCCTGAAACCCATCCCGATTCACGGCGGTTGAGGCACGCAGCGCCCCGCTTGCCATGGAGCCGAAGGATCTTTTCAGGATAGGAGGATAAATCATGAGTTTGACCTTTTGCAATCTGCATTTCACACAGCAACCGGATAAAGTGGTTTATGTATCCAACGCATTAATGAAAAGCCTAAATCTATCCGGCAAAAAAACGATTCATCTGCGGTTTGGCCGTGACCGGGTGCCCGCAACCATCAAACCAATCAAAAAGGCTGGCAAACATCTCTATCTCGCTTCGGGCATACGCAATCTGATGAACGTTCCGAAACGGGGCAGCATCTACCTCCGCAACTTGCAGAACGATGAAGTCCAGTTGGGTCCACTGATCGGCGTGCTGTCTGACGGACCTGCGTCTGGCTCCAACCCGTTTGGTTCCCGTACCGGTTTTATCAAACAACTGCTCCGAGAAGGCAGCCGTAAATCCTATATTTATGCGTTCACTCCAAGAGATATCAACTGGCAGAACGAAACAGTGTCCGGTTTTTTCCTTAACGACAATGGAAGCTTCAGTCGCAAAACCGTACCTCTGCCAGACGTTGTGTATAACCGATTACCCAGCCGCCGCTCTGACTTCTCACCAGCGATCAACCAACTGCGGGAGCGATTCATCCGGCGCAAGATCCCTTTCTTCAATTGGAGTTTCTTCAACAAGTCAGATATTTATAAACTGCTGGAGAATGACCCGGCAGCAGGACGTTATATTCCTGAATCCATCACCAATCCGACGGTAGAACAGATGAAAGAAATGCTGGAACGCCATCAGTTTGTCTATTACAAACCTACAGCAGGAAGTCTGGGTAACGGGATATATCGATTAACCTATTCGCCCAAACGTGGATATTTCGCCCGTTATCGCAAAAAAGGCGGAAACGCCCTGCTTCGTTTTGGTTCATTCAACAGTCTGATGCGCATGCTTCAAGGCAGACATGGCAAACAGCTTCGCGGTTATGTCGTTCAACAGGGTATACGGCTTATTGAGATCGACGAATGCCCGATTGATTTCCGCTTTCACATGCATAAAAATGGAAACAACCAATGGGTAGTCGTCGGCATTGGCGCCAAGAAGGCTGGTCGAGGTAGCGTAACGACACATATCAAAAATGGCGGTTCCTTGATGACCCCTGAGCAGGCGCTCAGCCGCAACTTTGGCGACCGAGCGGGAGAAGTGCTCCAGCATGCCAAATCCGTCGCTATTACACTGGCCCAGGCGATTGAAACCCAGCACCAGCATCTGATTGGTGAGATTGGCTTTGATCTGGGCATTGATCAGGAGGAACATGTATGGATGTTCGAAGCGAACGCCAAACCCGGCCGCTCCATTTTCCGTCACCCTTCTCTCCGACTGGAGGGAAAATCGTCGGTGGAGCACATCCTGGAACATTGCCTGTATTTGAGCAAATTCCGGAAGAGAGACGGCATTTGATGAGCTTGCAGGATGATTTTAGACCCGTTATTGCCATCTTGACCATGCATGATGATCAACGGATGTTCAGAGGAAACCAACAAAACTTCCTGGATATTGTGCAGACGGGCGAAAATATGGGATATGTGGTGTACGTCGTGACTGTAAGAGATTTAAACGTGAGCGGCCCCACTGTGAAAGGATACACGTACAATAAAGGGATTGGGAGATGGACTTCACAGTCCTTCCCCCTCCCCCATGTGCTCTACAATCGGATCCCCAACCGGGAAGATGAACGCAAGCCTTCAGTACAGCGCAAAATTGAGGAATGTATGCATTCCGGAATCGAACTGTATAACCCGTTTTTCTTCAATAAATGGAATTTGTTCGAATGGCTCAAGAAATCCAAGTCTACCCAGCAGCTGATTCCCTATACACGCCGAATGCGAACAGCAACCGCTCTGGGGACGGTGCTGCGATCGTATCCTTACCTGTATCTGAAACCAGAGAGCGGCAAGGCTGGCAAAGGAATCATGATGCTCAAGTTCCAGGAAAAAGAACGGCTTCCTTACCGGCTTAAAATACAGAGCACCCGCAAAAGCACCACGTACAAAGCATCTACCCTTTCCAAGTTGTGGGCAAGAATTCGCAAGGAAACTGGACACACGCCCTATATCATGCAACAGGGTATTGAGCTAGCATCGTCCCATAAGCGTCCATTCGATCTGCGGGTACTTGTGCAGAAAAACGGAAAAGGACAGTGGAGCGTAACCGGTGTTGGCGCCCGTCTCGCCGGGTCTCGAAGCATTACGACCCACGTTCCGCGTGGAGGTACGGTGGAGGACCCTGAGAAGTTGCTAACCGATCTGTTCGGGGAAGAAATGTCGACTTCACTGATGAAGCGGGTAAAGTCCACTTCATTGTTGATCGCAAGACAAGTGGAACGAGGTTCGGGTCATATCCTTGGCGAGATGTCCATGGACCTGGGTGTTGACGATCTTGGAGAGATCTGGTTCTTTGAAGCAAACGCGAAACCAATGAAGTTTGATGAACCGCAGATTCGACGGAGGTCGCTGGAACGCATTTTTCAGTACAGCGCCTACCTTGCCCGTCAATCGAAACGATGATGAACAGGAATAACAGCAAAAGAAGGTGATTGTTTGTGTCCTCACCTGTTCTGGGCATTATGACGTTGTACTTAAATGAACATCGCGCTCTTGAAGAACGGAGCATATACCGCAGAATGATCCTTGAAGGGCGCAAGCGGGGACTCGATATCTATGTGTTCACACCTGCCGATGTACACTCAGGAGGCAAACAGATTGAGGCTATGGTCTTTCATTCGGAAAAAGGCTGGTCCCGGGAATGGCGTTCATTCCCGGACATGATCTTCGATCGCTGCCGGATACAGCGCAATCGCAGATTCCAGCAACTGCTTGCCTTTCGGGAAAAGTATGGCCATCTGCTCTTTCTAAACCGTCCGCTGCGCAATAAATGGACTATTCATCAAACGCTGTCGGCGAAATCAGCCTTTCGTGAACATCTGCCAGATACCGTTCTGTTTCAGGATATGTCCGATGTGAATCGTATGCTGAAAGCCTCCTCGCTCATCTATCTGAAACCCATTAATGGAACCGGAGGGCGCGGAATCCTTCGCATCGAACGCAGTGGCAGTGAGGCCAATACGGTTCTTGTACAGGGACGGGACCAGAAGCGACGGATCATCACCCCACGCAAAGTCCATCTGTCACGCTTGGGTTCACTGCTTCAGCATTGGAATATGAAAGATAAATACCTTGTTCAGCAGGGAATTCAGCTTCAGCTTCCGAATGGCCGGGTTCATGATTATCGAATGCTGGTCCAGAAGAATGGTGAAGGACAGTGGGAATTAACTGGATGCGCAGGACGTATGGGTGCTGAGAAAAGTGTTACCTCTAATTTGCATGGCGGTGGCCAGGCCATTGCGATGCACAAATTGATGAAACAGTGGATTACCGATGAGAAGGAACGGGCTGAGATCAACACCACTGCCGAGAAATTTGGGATTGACGTTGCCTCATTTCTGGAAAACACCTACGGAGCCTTGTGTGAATTGGCTCTGGATTTGGCGATTGACAAAAGTGGGCGTATCTATCTGCTCGAAGTGAATCCGAAGCCTGCACGTGAAGTATTTGCCCGCATTGGAGAGAAAGATACTTATTCCAAGGCAATTACTCAACCACTGGAGTACGCCTTATGGGTGTACAACAACCACCCAAGTGCGAATCGTCCTCCTCATGGCGTGAAGGTAACTAAACCAGTCAAACGGGTAAAAGGTAAGTCTGCCACCCTCAAAAGGACCAGAAGATCCAGGTTATGAACTTTAGACTGCATTGATAGTGAACCAAATTCTCCTTGAACCAAAAAAAATGACCATCCAACATCCGAATGGATGTAGGGTGGTCATTTTTTTCTATTCGGCTTCCCTATACAAACGAAGCAGTTCCGTAAAATCAGAGATCAGTACATCTGATCCTGCAAGTTCTTCGTCCCGTCCAAATCCTGCATAAGCACAGCCGATGACGGTCTGGTTGTTCATTTTGCCTGCTTCCACATCCGAAGAACGATCCCCAACCATCCACGCATCCTGAATCCGATGCTTCTCAAGCAGAATCTGAACCAAATTCACTTTGGAAGGGGTCTTGTACTGTCCTGCACTATACACACCTTCAAAGAGCGGCATGATCTCATGGGCAAAGGCCACACCTTTAACATAGTCCTCCAGCCCGTTACTGGCCACAAACAACCTTACGCCCTGTTCTTTCAACGCTTGCAACGTCTCTTTGACTTGCGGGTACAGCTGCGAGCTACCCCCATCGAGCCCTTCAATCTCCAACTGAAGCAGCAGTTCGTCTGCACGTCGATGGGCCGCAACTGAAGCTTCAGGCATAACCACTTTCCATATATCTTCTAGCAACATCCCCAGGCTTCCCAGCATTCGTTCTTCAGGAGGAGTCTCTCCTTCAAAATGCCCTTCGGCCCGCAATGTATCAAACAGCTGATGATAGGCTGGCAACAACAGAGTTTCCGTCTGAAACAAAGTACCATCCATATCAAAAATCATCGCTTCCGGTTTACGCAATACCGTCTCTTTTGTCATGTCCAATGTTCCTTTCGGATTGGGATATGTATTCGGAATCGTTCCCCTTCCATGATAAACATAAACGTTTGGCAGTGTAAACCGTGCAATGTAAAACATCTGTGTCATTAACGTTATACAACATCTACAAACATTATACTTAAATTAAACAAACTATATACAATTTAACTTTCATTAAGTATAATACTGAAAAATAGTTCTTTAGACACCACAACTAAAGAACTAAAACAGCTCTCATCCAAGTTTTTTCGACAAATACATATACCCCAAGGAGAGGCATAACAAACATGAAAAAGCACAGAACCTTCAAAATTTTTTATAAGATTGGTTTGGGCTATTTGCTCGTACTCGCTGTTTTGGCGGGTTGCATTCTTTTGATCCAGAACAGTACCAGCAAACTTCAAAGCGAATTGGATTTTCTCGTAGATCACGATATGAATGTACACGCCCTGACTTATGAGATTGAAAAGAACATGGTGGATATGGAAACAGGCCAACGGGGTTACGTAATTACAGCGCAGGAAAATTACCTTGATCCGTATACCCATGGAAAAGAACAGATGATTGTACTTAAGGATCAACTCGCTACCTTGATCTCGGACAACCCCTCACAGCTGAAGCTGTTGGAAGATATACATAAGACCATGGAACACTGGATTCAAATCGCAGGAGAACCGATTGTTGCGCTACGCCAGGCCGATGATCTACCTTCGATCCGACAATTTTTCACGACAGATCCTGGTAAACAGGATATGGACCAAATTCGGCAATCCCTGAGTACATTCCGAACCAATGAACTGGCTCTGACTGAAACCCGTACAGAAGAACTGAAACAAAAAAACAAGGTGCTCAACTGGGAGTTGTACGGAGCATTGTTCCTTGTTGCCTTAATCTCAGTCATCGCTGCATTAGTCCTGTCCCGGTCTATTGTAAGGAACATCCGTGCAGTGACACATGCACTGAATGATATCGGCTCCTCCAATGGTGATCTGACCTTGCGAATTGCCACTCCGATGAAAGACGAGACACGGGAATTGGCTGAAGCTGCCAATACCATGCTCCTGGGACTGCAGCAAATGATGCTCGACATTCAAAGTAATGCCACCATTCTGAGTACAGCCTCCGATCGACTGGATAAAGGCGTTTCTGATAATCATATCGCTGGAAAAGAGGTGGCCACGGCCATGGAGCGAGTCGCAGAAGGTGCCGATGAACAAGTTGCCCTCACTCAGACCATGGTCGCTGCGATGGAACAATCGCTCATCGGACTTAATCGGGTAGCGGCTACAACTGCCGACGTGGCTGAACGTGCCGTACGTACCGAATCCATCGCCGTTGATGGACAGCAGCGTATCGATAATGCTGTTGGGAAAATAACGTTCATTGAACAATCCTTCTTGTCTGTACAGGAAGCCATTAACGAAATCTCAGAAATGTCTGATCAAGTTATTAACATTGCCGATTCCATGTCAGGAATTGCAAGACAAACGAACTTACTCGCACTCAATGCTGGAATTGAAGCTGCTCGCGCAGGGGAACATGGACGTGGATTTGCTGTCGTTGCCTCTGAAATCCGCAATCTGGCAGATCAAAGTGCCACGTCAGCGAAAGAAATTACAAGCATATTGGAAACTGTTGTAACCGGAGTCCAAAACACGGCGCAGGTTGTGGACGAAAGTACACTCCATGTCAACGAAGGATTACGGACGATTGAAGATGCAGGGCATGCATTCACAAATATTACCCAGCACATTCATGATCTCAGCGGTGAAGTTCAGGACGTATCCGCTGTAGTGGAACAACTGACATCCGGCAGTGAAACGGTGATGAAGTCCATTAACGAAGTATCCGCCGTAGTTGAGGATACCGCATCAGCCACAGAAGAAGTATCAGCTATGACCGAAGAACAACTTGCTTCACTACAGGAAATGACAGACACCTCCAAGCAGTTAAACGAAATGTCCGATGCACTTGATCAACTGGTTAACCGATTCAAATTGTCTTGATCCTATGGATTAGATCCAGATAACACAAAGAAGCAGATCCCTACTCTATAGAGATCTGCTTCTTTTTTTCAAATGGAAAGAACATTTAACGAATCCTCATCTAGCTCAGTACCTTTTTTAGATCAGAATTGATCCGGATTACGCAATGCTTCAAGGACAAGCTGTGCATGATAGCCATCGTTGAAATCGTATATTTTGGCAGGTTGGCCTTGGATACGGGCTATGACGTGTTTAAGTACAGGCAACTGGCTTAAGGATTCATCAACTTCGACGGGAACAAGAGGTTCTCCGACGCGTCCTCTCCATAGTTGATCCCAGTTTTCCAAGGCAATCGTTCCTTCAGTACCGTAGACCACCATGGATACACGCTCTTCACCCGCAAAATGAGCAATCCCATTCAATTGGATTCGGGTTCCATCCTCCAGCTCCATCGCAGCATGAACTTCATGTTCACATTCATCTTTATTTTCAGGAAATTGAACCTGACTGTTAATCACCCTAATAGCACCAAACACTTTATGGATCATATGAATCCAGTGGATTCCCACTTCAAGAATAAATCCACCCTGCTCACGGCTGGTAATCCATGCATTTTGCTGCCACGCTCGTGGCCACTGAGGAAATTGCAGGATCAGATCAATTTTGCGAATCTCGCCAATCGTTTCCTGACGGATCAGCTCTTGCAGTTTCACTACTGATGATTCATGTGGCATGGAAAAATGGATTGCATGTACTACATCGGCCTTCTCGGCTGCCTCCAGCATTGCTTTGGCTTCCCCCACGCTGTTTGCCAGTGGTTTCTCACAGAATACATGAATCTCGCGCTTTAGTGCCTCCATAACGACGGCATAGTGATATTTAGGCGGAACGGCAATGTACAGCAGATCAACCGTATGTGTGTCTAGTAATCGCTTGAAATCTGTATACGTTTTCGTCTCAGGATGAGAGGATGCAAACGAGGCCAAATTTTCCTCGCTGGCATCGCATACCGCTACAATCTCTACTTTTTTGGATAGTTCTGCCTCTGTCGCCTGATGTATCATATGTAATCCCATTTTACCCAGTCCAATTACGGCCATTTTTATCGTTGTCATTCAATTCACTCCCATCGAATTTCAGTATAACAGAAAGCATAACATTGCCAATCCTTGCACGGATGTGAAATAGAAAGCATACGATCCTCATTGGATCTTCACAAAATAAATCTACAATATTCTATATCATTTTACATTTTATTCTACAAATCTTGTTTATAGGTAATTCGTTGCAGGAATATATAACCAATTTATTTTCTCTTATAGGGCAAGACATTAAGCGTTTCCAACCTTAGAATCAGGAACTTATACTTATAAAATCGGTTGACAAAAAACCACAAAAAAAGCTACTCTTCCTATTAACAAGGATTTATTTCCTTTTACAACCTTAGACAACGACATACATCCCAAAAATGGAACTTGACCTGTGGGTCCAAAAACCTATTTTGTGAAGCGAGGTGTCCCGCATGAGAACAGTTGCGGACTATTTGGCAGAAGCTCTGCGTAATTTAGGCGTTACTCATGTCTTTGGTATTATCGGAAAATCCATATGTCCTGCTGTCCTAAAAATGGTCGATTACGGTTTGGAATTCATTCCAGGCCGCCATGAATCCAGCTCAGGCTTTGCCGCATCGGGCTATGCCCTCCAAACAGGCAAACTGGGTGTGGCCTTCGCCACTTCTGGTCCAGGTGGAACCAACTTGCTCACCGCCGCGGCCCATGCCAAGGCTAACAATCTGCCCGTCCTGTTTATTACGGGTCATCAATCCATTCAGGAATTGGGGCTTCCGCAATGTCAGGACTCCTCTTCCTACTTGGCTGATTTGGCGGAGATGTTCCGTCCTGCCACCCTCTTCAGCAAGCTGGTGGAGCGCGGTGATCATTTCAGCACCATACTGAATCACGCCCTTTCCATTGCACTCGGTCCCAACAAAGGTCCGGTGCATCTCTGTCTTCCTTTTGACGTACAAACCGAACAGCTCGCTGATTTCCGGGTTGTCCTCCCGGAGCCAGAACCCCTGATTAGCGTATCCAACCTGAATCGTATCCTCCCCTTACTTCAACAGTCGAGTCATCCTTTAATTATTGCAGGCAAAGGCGTCAGTCGCGCCAGAGCCCATGATGAATTGCTTCATTTTGCCGAACATTTCAATATTCCTGTCATTACTTCTCCCGGAGGAAAAGGTGCCATTGCTTGGGATCATCCTCTATATCATGGACCCTGCGGTGTCGGTGGATTCCCTCATGCAGATGAACTGCTCAATCAAAGTGATCTCTACATCGTACTCGGTTCACGTCTGAGTGATATGACCATCTGTAATTTGAAGCCTGAAAACCACCCTGCACATCTCATTCAATTCGACGCTGATCCTACATTCGTTGGTAAAATACTTCACGCGCAAACCTTACATATCACCGGCGACTTGAAGGACAACCTGCAGTTCTTGCTCGGTACACTGACAGAACAACCTGTTGTTCCAAGAGAGACGACCACTGTGGATTACACCGTACCTCTCCCGCATCTGCCGCGTCTGTCCTTGGCTTCCATCTTGGAAGAAATGAGTAAACTGCTTCCATATGATCATAAACTGTTTGTGGATGATGGCAGTCATGGTTTTCATGCGGTTCAACGATATAAAGTTAAGAAACCCGGCAGCTTCGTGTTTGACGCCTACTTTGCCTGCATGGGCAATGCCATAGGCATGGCTATTGGGGCCAAGACTGCCGCACCGGAAGAAACCATTGTATGCATTACAGGTGATGGTTGCTTTATGATGCTAGGAACCGAGATTAACACCGCTGTATGCAACAATCTGCCGGTCATCTTCATCGTTGTAAACAATAAACAGCTGGATATGGCACTGAAAGGCATGGAAAAAACAACAGGTCGAATTGATGGCACTTTATTTGAGGTTCCCCTGGATGCGGCAAAATTTGCCGAGTCGCTCGGTGCTGTTGCTTTTCGGGCAGAAACACGGGCTGAATTCACATCAGCTCTCCAGAGCGCGCAGCAGCTGAACCAAGTTACTGTCATTGAGCTTCTGACCGATCGCGACGAGATCCCACCCACGGCTCACCGTACCGTGACTTTGAATTAGGAGGAGCAATAACATGAGTGAACAAGTGACTCAAGGATTGGAGCGTTTTGCAAAGCTTTCCGGTGAATATGGTGCAAAAGCACTGGCACCGATTAAGGATCAGTTCCCTGAGCTCGCCGAGTTTATTATGGGAACAGCTTACGGGGATATTTTTCAGCGTACAACCATCACCGATCAATGGAAGGAAGTTGCGATTATCTCCTCACTGATCTCACAGGGCCAGTATGAGCAGTTGGGGGTTCATTATGCGATGGCGCTAAGTGTCGGTGTAACCGTGGATCAGCTCAAAGGAATTTTGCTGCATCTGGCACCTTGTGTTGGTGCCCCACGAATCATCAGTGCTTTTAATATATTGCTCGCTACATTGGATGAAATCCAATAATTCACTCTTCTACATTTTTATACACGATTCGACTTTTTTATTGATCTTATTACATCTCTACCTTTATAATATGGTTAAATTATCCTTCGAATCCGCTACATCTCAGAATCAGTCAGCGAGGGCCTCAAGGCCTATGTCTTGGTTAGCAGGATAGCCTTAACTCATTTAAAGGAGAGAGAACAATCATGGGAAGTTTTATACTGAAAACTGACGTTCCGAACAAGGTGTTGAACATTGAACTGGAGGGCTCTTTCTCTCAAGAAGACGGTTTGCGTTCCATCTCGGCATATCAGGATACGATCGCTCCGATTAACACCAAGGAGTATGCGCTGAATATTGATTGCAAAAAGTTGAATGTTACCGCTCCGGAAATTGTGCCTCTTCTCGAAGGCTGCCTGCAGATGTTCAAAAAAGATGAATATAAAAAAGTGGTGTTGACACTTGAGAATAATGCCATTCTGAAAATGCAGCTGTCCCGTCTTGGACGGTCTGTCGGATTGGACAATCTTGAGATCATCTCCACGGTTACGACATAATAAACCAGGCGGACAACCTGAGGGTTCACCCATCCGCTCAAGAGGAGAATGAAGATGGCTGGAATTCGTATTGTAGATATCGATATCTATCACCCAACGAACAAGGTGGGCAATGACTTTTATATTGAACATTTTGATGCAAGAGGTGTAGATATTCGGGGATTGTTAAAGGCACTTGGGCGTGATACACGTTACAAAATTGACAACGATGATGAAAACTCACTAAGCATGGCCTTTGAGGCCGCCAGTAATTTGCTCGAAAAGACCGGACTCACAGGTGCCGATATCGATCTGATTGCTTATGCAAGTCAAACGCCGGAATACATCTTTCCTACGAATTCCTTAATGATTCATCGCCTAATTAACGGGGCATCCCATACGATCTGCATTGACAGCAATGCAAACTGTGCGGGCATGACCGCCGCCTTTGAACAAGTTAGTCGTCAGATGCTGGGTAATCCCAGAATTCGTCGTGCTTTGATTATTGGCTCGGATTACATCGCTCCTCACGCCAGTCCAGACGATCCTGTGTACTTCGCGAACTTTGGGGACGCAGCAGCAGCTGTCATTGTTGAACGGGACGAGCAGGCAGTCGGTTTTATTGACTCGATCTATCAGACTGATACCTGTGTGTACGGCAATTCTCTCTTCCCGGCACAAGGTCTTGCAAAACTGGGCCAAACCGGTGTTGACGCAGGTGCCTTCCATGTAAAATTCATACCGTTTGATGATTCCATCTGTGTAGGCGCTGCCTCTGATTCGATTCGAACTTTGCTAAGTCGTAATGAAATCGGAGCAGATGCGATCAAAGCCGCTTGTTTCTCCCAATTATCCATTGGCAATATACGTGCTGTATCCGAGAACATTGGCATTAGCGAAGATATTGCCGTCTACATCGGAGATGAGTTCGGTTACACCTCAACCAGCAGCCCGTTCATTGCATTGCATCGAGCCATAACATCCGGCCAAATTCAGCGTGGTGATAAAGTGCTGTTCTGGACCGTTGGCGCTGGATGGCAAAATGTTGCCATGGTCGTTGAATACTGAGAGCTTGACACTAAACCTCAAAAAGCAGGACAGCCTTTTTTTATAAAAAAGACGGTCCTGTTTTTTATTATTTTATATTTGAAATGATAACTTTTACTGGATACATCCCATTACCATTATCTCAAAACCAATGAAGACATGCTTTGAACGTTCCTACCAACGCAAAAACCGCTCCCTTGACAGAGAACGGCAATGAGAACGATATGTTTTCCTTGTCAGAAAATCTTCTTCGTCTCCCGATCATCCTTCAGAATCTCTACGGCCTCACGAAAACGCAAGGAATGCACAATTTCCCGTTCTCTCAGAAACTTGAGACTGTCCTGCAGATCCACGTCATCCGTAAGATCGATCAACCATTGATATGTAGCCCGTGCCTTCTCTTCCGCTGCAATATCCTCGTACAAATCCGCAATCGGATCTCCCTTCGAGGCAATATAGGCTGCTGTAAATGGCACACCCGAAGAATTCGTATAGAACAAAGCAGAATCACGCTGAGCATAATTCGGCCCAAGCCCCGCTTCCTCCAGCTGCTGCACCGATGCGTCTTTTGTCAATTTATATATCATTGTCGCAATCATTTCCAAGTGAGCGAATTCCTCCGTGCCTATGTCGTTCAACAGCCCGATAATCTTGTCCGGAATCGTATACCGCTGGTTCAAATACCGCAGGGCAGCCGCCAGTTCTCCGTCTGCGCCCCCATACTGTTCCGCCAGCAATTTCGCCATATGAGGATCACATTTGCTGACCCGAACGGGATATTGCAATTTTTTTTCATACACCCACATGCAGACGCCTCCTTTTTAAATCAAATCCAAACTGTTACGATCCCTCGAGCTCCCGGCTTGGAATGACTGCAAGGAAACCCGAGGATGTTATATCACACTTGCCAAGGCCATGGCGTCTGGGACCATTCCCATGGATATTTGGAGAACGCATGCCCAAAGTTCATCAACGGTCCGTACAATTGCTGAAACTCATGTGCCACCCTCATCCGCTCCTGGCTGAATTTGTTGTATTGCTCAATGCTCTGATAATCACCCGGGTGGGTGTCCAGATACAGATTCAGCTCAACTAATACAAAATCCAGTGCCTGAAGTTCCTCCAGCAGCTCATAGTATTTTGCATCACAGGCTTTAGGTGCTTCAGGTTCCATCTGCTTCCACCTTCCTTCCCTTTGAGCTGGCAGGTGTATAAGGACTGTATAAAGCAGGCCACAATGTTCCAATTCTTAAGGCTTCTGCAGGACTGAACTGCGGCCAGCCCATCGGCTGAAATGGGATAAACAGTTGCGGAGGAACTAAGTACGTCCGAATCGTCTTTGGTGGACATGGATCAAACGGCCCCACAAAAGGGGCGTAAGCACGAAGCTGTGGATCTGACACAGAACAACGCCTCCTTCATCACTACTGATTTGATACATTCGACATCGCATCATTCCAAGCTTTCATTTCCCGTCTCTATAACCATATGTCGCTGTCCCCCAAGTTAATCCCATATTTAGCTGAACGCAAAAAAAGACCTTCAAACGACTTACCCCGCTGGGCAGTGTCCAAAGGTCTCTTCATTTGATCTAGAGGCTATGCATCAATGCTTATTTCATCAACACTCAGTCCCTGTTACGTTCACGATCAGCATCCTGCATCGAATCTGGATCCTGTCCTTCCATTTCCGCCTTATCTTCTTCGGGATCCGGTCGCTTATATACCTTCACTCTGGTAATTCGGAGACGGGTGGACTCTTCCACTTCAAAGACATAACCGTTTTGCTCCCGTGTTTTACCTTTGACCGCACTGCCTTCCAATTCCTTGAACAGCCAGCCGCCAATCGTATCGACTTCCTCATCCTCAATGACAGCTCCGGTCCATTCATGGACCTCTTCAATCAGGGAACGACCATCGATGGAAAAAGTTTCTCCACTGCGCTCCATATGCGGACGTTCGTCTTCGAACTCATCATACAGATCACCAACGATCTCTTCCAAAATCTCTTCAGCCGTCAGCAAGCCTGCCGTGCCCCCGTATTCGTCGACCACCAATGTCATCTGGGAGTGCTTTTTCTGCATCAGACGAAGTACATGGCTGATCTCCATCGATTCAGGAACATTCAGAATCGGACGGACAAGCGCAGCCAAATCATGCTGATGGTCAGGTTCAGCAAGAAGCAGATCGGTAATGTGGATAAATCCGATAATCTCATCCTTATCCTCAACAGCTACAGGATAACGGGAATGCTTTGTTGCATTAATAATTTTCAGGTTTTCTTCCAGCGACATATGCGTATAAAGACAGTCCATATCCGTACGTGGCAGCATAATTTCACGTGCCAGCATATCCGAGAAATCAAAGATGTTATCCATCAGTTTGATTTCATCCTTGTCGATGACGCCACTCTTCGCACTTTGCTTCATCAAGATTCGAAGCTCATCTTCCGAATGGGCCTCCCCTTCGCTGGCGGGTTCAATGCCTGCCAATCGCAGCAGTGCATTGGCTGACGCGTTCAGTACCCAGATGAATGGGAAGAAAATTTTATAAAATAACAGCAACGGTGCCGATAGCAGCAAAGCCACTCCGTCTGTTTTTTGAATCGCCAGAGATTTGGGCGCAAGCTCACCCAGCACAATGTGCAAAAACGTAATGATACAGAAACCTATAATGACCGATACTGTGGATATAAGTCCTGTATCTGCTACACCAAGCTTGAACATCAGAGGTTCGACCAGTAATTCGGAAATAGCCGGTTCACCGAGCCAACCAAGCCCCAGCGATGTCAACGTGATTCCGAACTGGGTTGCCGATAGATAGGCATCCAATTTACCATTCACCTTCAGTGCATAACCAGCCAACTTATTCCCTTCACTCTGTAATTGAGTGAGGCGTGTTTGTCTAACTTTGACCAGGGAAAATTCCGCTGCGACAAATACGCCATTCAAAAATACGAGCAGAAACACACAGACCAGATTAAATACCAACTGCCCCAGATGAAATTCGGTATGAATACCCAAGTCGAAACTCCCCTTTTCTATCTATTTCAGGAATACACCTGGAATATCAACGTGTAATTGCTTTTCTCGATTTGAAATCCACACCTTTATAATACATATCTGCCACCAACAGATTCGGACCACAGCAAGAAGCAGCATCACAATGACAATTCACTGTCTGATTCAAGGGGTGTTCCGCTGACCACTCATGGAATACATCATCCAGTTTCCGGTCACGAATGTTGCCAAACGCCGGGATGTCGGCAAAATCAGTAACATACACGTTCCCGGTGAACATGTTGACGTTAACGCGGTTACGACCGTCGGGATCATTACGAACCGTCACTTTAGGTTCGCTATACAGGCGGTTAATCAGTTCACGATCCTGCTCTGCTGCACTGCATGCGAAGAACGGAAGTGTACCAAACAGCATCCACATATCCTTGTCACGCACATCCAACAAACGATGAATAGCCGCTCTCATATGATCAAGGGAAAGCACCGGCAGCGAAGAAGCAAAATTCGAATTATACATCGGATGCACTTCATGACGGACACAGCCCATCTCACGGATCAATTGATGAATACCCTCCAGCTTGTCATGAGTACGGAAATTAATCATGGACTCCGCAGAAATAAACATGCCCGCTTCACTGAGTTTACGGGAGTTTTCAATCATTTTCTCATACATCTTCACCGCAACTTCCCGCTTTACAGGTCTACCACTGTTGGCAAACCCGACTTGGTGAAAGTCATCGGCATTCAGGTAATTGAATGAGATATGCATAACGTCCAAATATGGCAGAAGTTGCTCGTACCGACGGTAATCCAGTGTCAGATTGGAGTTGATCTGAGAACGAATGCCCCGTTCCTTGGCATATTTGAGGAGCGGAATGATCATCTCATCCACGGTCTTCTGGCTGAAGCTCGGTTCACCACCTGTCAGACTAATCGTCTGGAGGTGCTCAACTTCATCCAACCTTTTAAGCATTAAAGGGAGCGGAAGCGCAGGTGCTTCGCGCATCGTTAACATATCTCCTACCGCACAATGCTCGCAACGCATATTGCACAGATGAGTCACGGTCATTTCTACACTGGTCAGCACATGGCGTCCATATGTACGCAAAGAGCCGATTGGATCCCAAGGATCATTAGTCGGCGATAAAGGCATCGGTTCTACCGATCCTGAGTTTAGCATGGTCATTGTTCTTCACCTTATTCCTTTTATTAACCTAAAAAGTTTTATTTACAACATACCCCGTCTTCAACTTTTGGAGTTATCTTTAATCATAGCACAATTTCCTGTGCTCTGGCATGAGCATGCTCTGTCCATTACATGACAAAAAACGCCCGTGTAATATCAGGCCAGCGCGGTCCTGATATTACAATATGAGCGTTACCCATTATCCATTGACGTCAGGATATCAAAACAATTCGCCACGTGCTGAAGCTGGCGTAGCGTCTTCCACACCTTCAACACCTGTAATCATAACAGACAACGCTGTGGACAGATCGATCTCGTAGGGTGCACTTAATGTCTGGCCGTAAGCATCCTTAAGAACACGAATACGTGGTCGTTGCGGAACACGCGAATGGATGGCAGCAACAACCCCGACCTCCCCCGTACTTAGCGTGACGGAAATACCTAAGGGATAAATGGCTACACAATCACGGAATTTTTCCAGCATTCGCTGTTCATAAAGTGTCCCTGAACCGGTGTATAATACTTCCACAGCTTGATGTGGCAGCAAAGCTTGTTTATATACCCGATTGGTTGTCATCGCATCATATGAATCGGCAAGGGCCAGCCATTTGGCGTACTCATGAATCTCTTTGTCTTTCAAACCAAAAGGATAGCCGCTGCCATCAATCCGTTCATGGTGTTGTAATGCGCAATGTGCAGCAAGGAGCGGTATACCCGGTTCATCTTTGAGAATACGATGTCCATATGTAGTATGCTGCTGTATGATTTTAAATTCCTCATCGCTCAATTTGGCGGGCTTGTGCAGAATTTCTGGAGCGATCTGCGTTTTACCGATATCATGCAACAGTGCTCCTAGTCCAATCTCCATTAACTGCTGCCGAGTATAGCCTGATGCCACACCAAGAACCAGCGTATACACACATACATTAAGAGAATGATTATACAGATCAAAATCACTGGCGTTCATATCCATCAGCATAATCATCGCTTCTTTTTGACTGCCAATGTCCTCCAGAATCGTATTCATTAACCCGCTAAGTGCTTTTCCGAAGTGTGGGATTCGGCTTTTGGTTTTGAGACCCGACATACTCTGAAACTGCTGTTTGATCTCGACTAGCGCTCTGCGCCTAGTCTCTTCCTGCAGCATATCCGGAATAATGATATCCTCTGTTGCTGCATCCGATATATACACATATCCAATCCCCAGGTCCTTCAGACGTCCAATCAACCGACTGGTCAGCTCTACTCCCTCACTGAGCAGAACCAAACCCTCTTCACTATAAATTCGTTTCCCCAGCTTCATGCCAGGCTGCAATAGGTTTATATGTACTAAACGCACAGCCTATCCTCTCCCGCTCCGTAGATGTAATTTCCACTAGCCGCCGCTTCAGCAGAAGGCAAGTACTTGTTAGATTTCATGCCAACGGGACCGCAGGCTGTCATCCAGCGCCCCTGGCCTTTTTAGTTCCGACTCGAGCAGATCACGTATGAATTCAGGAAGTCGATACGCTGTATCCTTTCCAAGAGCAAGTGACGTATACCCTACGTTAAACGTAAACATGTCGAGTGTTCCTACCACATATTCTTGTTCATCACGCATCGGCTCGCCCCCCATATATATGGCACGGATTTTCTCGTATGGAGGCGACAGGGGATCATACTCCACATCTATTCCATCCATGCACAATGTTCCTAAAATCTCCCCGCGAAATCCAAATCCGATAATCGGTTTACGTGAAAACTCTGACAACAGGGATTGCTCCAGAGCTTCGCGAATCTGAATTCCATTCAAGCATATTGTACAGGCATTAATGGGAGATGGACATAGGGAATGTAACATCCCCTTTGTGATATTGCCATGCGGAAGATCTCCAAGGAGCTGCCCCGCGTTAACAAGTGATAGCTGCGCTCCAGTGAACTGACGAACTGCTTGGGCGAGCAAAGACGCAAACGGAGACTCGTGATCGTAATCAATGGTCAGCGTTCTGTCCGTAATAACGGCTGTTTGGCCCAGAGTACGCTCAGCTTCCGTCCGGTGTGTATCTATAGCCAGCGAGACGCTTTCTTCGAGCAACATGTTCTGGACCGGAACACAGCCGCTGCTCACCAGTGTAAGTTCATTCGCTTCAAATTGCCGTTCCAGTACCACCTTACCGAGCCACTGACCAAACTTGCCTGCCGCTCCAAGCACCGTCTGACCAATGACTAAAGGTTCTTCCAGTACGTGATGTGTATGTCCGCCCAGAATGACATTGATGCCCTGGATCTGTTCGGCCAATCTGCGATCTGTGGAAAGCCCCAAATGAGACAAGATAACGACTACATCCACCTGATGCCGCAAAGCTTCAACTTGCTCACGCAGCGTCTCTACTGGGTCCAATACATCCCAACCCAACAATTCATAAAAGGCGGTAAAGGGTGCTGTAGCACCAAGCAGACCGATGCGAAATGGCCCCTTCTCCAGTATGAGAGAGGATTTCATCCAGACTGGTGGCTGGCCTGTAGCCTGATCCACAACATTTCCACATACAACAGGACAAAGAAGTCCAGAGTAAGACTGCGCCAGTTGCTCGGGTGTAAATGTTAGTCCTTCGTTGTTCCCGATCGTTATGGCATCATAACCGGTCAGATTAATGATATCCACGTTGGCCGCCCCCAGGGTACCCTCCGTCTCAACTGCCATCCGGTCCATATGATCTCCGATATCCACGACCAGAAATTCTCCAGCCTGTTCCTTCTCGTGTCCGATCATGGCGGCGATGGAGCTCATGGAGCCAAAATGACTATGGATGTCATTGGTGTGTAGAATCGTTAATGTTTGCGTCTTCTTGGTGCTCATCACACCGCCTCCCTCTTATCGTCGATAACGTACATTCCTCTAATGGATAAGCATAACATTTTCCGCGTCGTTATGATATATTTATAGGGTTTAGAGATTAAAAAGAGGTGAGTAATTTCCATGAAATTAACAATTCAACTATTTGCAGGAATCGCTGAACGTCTAGGCACATCCCTGCTTGAATATGAATACCCCGGAACGAATCCAACTCCTGTACAATTAAAAGAAAAACTGGGCCTTGCTTATCCTGGAGCGGCTGATCAAATACGTGTTTCTTTTCTGGCAGTAAACCAGCAGTATGCTTCTGCCGATATTATTATAAAGGCCCAGGATGAACTCGCCTTAATTCCTCCTGTATCGGGAGGTGATGGTACCCACTTGAATGGAGAGGGACATCGTTCATCCCACCCTGAGCATCGCACGGATGATGGATTATTCCTGATCACCCAGTCTCCACTGTCCGTGGAAGCTACAACGGAGCTCGTCATCACTGCAAACCATGGAGCAGCCCTTACCTTTGTTGGCACCACCCGTGAAATGACTGGGCAGCAACGAACGGTTCATCTTGAATATGAGGCTTATGTACCCATGGCACTTTCTCAGATGGCAGCTATCGGTAATGAAATCAATGAACGCTGGCCAGGCGTAAAATGTGCGATTAGCCATCGGATTGGGAAGGTAGACGTAGCAGAGATCAGCGTCGTTATTGCCGTTTCCTCCCCTCATCGCAGTGATTGTTACGACGCAAGCCGTTACGCGATTGAAAGACTCAAACAGAATGTACCCATCTGGAAAAAAGAAATATGGGAAGATGGTTCCGAGTGGAAAGGTCATCAACTAGGACCCTGGAACCCCACAGACAATTAATTAACTAGTCATTCGACCTGTTCAACGGGTGATTAAATTAGTAAATAAGTCGTTGTCAACCCATTTTTTTCTTGTTATTATAATCATATGTGTCGATATTAGTCGAGGAAAAGGTGGTTTATACGTGAGAGTGCATGTTACTGATCTTAAAACTGGCGACCTGTTAAAAAATGATGTGTACAACAGTTCGGGTCTCCACATGCTGATGAAAGGTTCCACACTCAGCGACGATGATATTGCCAAGCTGCTGCAGCACGGAATCGATTACGCAGATGTAGAACATACAACATCTGACCTACACTCTGATGCACAAACCTTACCTTCCGATCAAACCCGTCTGTTAACTAATCTGTTTAACGATACGATCAAAGGTACAGAATCTCTATTTGAACAAGCGATGGAGAAGGGTTTTATTGATGAGACTCAGGTCGATGAAATTTTGATAACTTTAACGGGACAGCTTGAAAAACAAAAGGACGTTGTCTCCTTGCTGCTGATGCTTGACGGAGATAACGACTACACCTACAACCATTCCTTACAAGTCGGAATGCTCGCTTTTTATATCGCCGGCTGGATGGGTTACAACCCTGAGGAGTGTCTAACTGTAGCCAAAGCAGGATATCTTCACGATATTGGCAAGTCCAAGATTCCTTCTGAAATTTTACATAAGCCGGGCAAGTTAACGCCCGAAGAATTCGAAGAAATGAAGAAACATACGTTATATGGTTATGAGATTGTTAAAGAGTCCACACAGGACGAGATCCTTGCAACCGTTGCCCTCCAGCATCATGAGCGTGAGGATGGAAGCGGCTACCCTTACGGACTGAAAGGGGACGAGATTCATCCATTTGCCCGTATAACGGCTGTAGCCGATGTTTACAGCGCGATGACGACCACTCGGGTGTATCAGACCAAGCAGGAACTAATCTCCGTGCTATGCGAATTATACAGCCTCAGCTTCGGTCAGTTGAATGCTGAAGTTACGCAGGAACTCATCAAACATATGCTACCCAATTTTATTGGCAAAAGGGTTTTGCTCACGACAGGCGAAACCGGTCTAATTGTCTTGAACAACCCCGCGGATTACTTCCGCCCACTCGTTCAAACCTCTACAACCTTCATTGATTTAGCGAAGGAAAGAGATGTAGCTATCGTTGAAATTTATATCCAGTAAGCATTAGCATTCAGGTATGTGCTGCAGCAGTTAGAGCAATCCAAGTTCAAGAGAACATGTCATACGTGTACATGCTTTACAAGTAAAAAAAGGGAGCCACTAAGGCATCCCTTTTTTTATTCTTATTCGTTTTTATCCAATTAAACGCAGAATGCTTTAGTGATGATAACCAACAGAATGAACAGTACCAAGATCGCACCTGTGTTGGTGAACATATTGTATCCGCCTACGCCGCCTACATTGCCACCACAGCCATATCCAACTTCGCTCATGTGATTGCCTCCTCTTCATCAGGTATACCCTAACATATGACGTTTGCGTTTGGATGAACCGGGCGAACTGGCAACATTCAATAAATGGTTGTCTGCCTGCTTTGCCAGTTAACTTGAGGAGGTGGAAGAGACCTTAATGCCCTTCTCCTTACGATACATGATGACAAGCAATCTCCAAAAGTCATAACTGCCTGTCTCGTTATTTATATACGATTGGTAATAATGATAAGCTTCCTCAGCCCAGGACGGACAAGCCATACTTGAAATGTTTTTCTGCTGCTGAATCCAGGCCGACTGGGATTCCAGCATCTTCTCAATCGCTGTTAACCGCTCTCTCTCCTCCGTCGTCATTGGGGTTCCCTCCTGTCCTTCAACCGTTGAACTATATTCAGATTGCAAGTAGATTCCTGGATCAACAACACCACTTTCACTAGCCGTGTATCCATACGAAGGGGAGCTAGTTTTGCGTACCTCATAATGCACATGCGGACCCGTGCTTTCGCCTGTACTTCCCTGATTACCAAGAAGTTGTCCTTGTTTCACTTGCTGCCCAACTTTTACTGCAATTCGGGAAAGGTGAGCATAACAATGCAAGTAGCCCCTATGATCCTGCACCGCAACCGTAAGCCCGTAGCCACCGAATCCTGAGCCTGTAGCACCTTCTGAAGCAAAGCGTACAGTCCCGTCCATAAATGCATGTATGGGCCCATTCCATGGCTCTGTGACGAGATCGATTCCGCGATGAAATGTCTGACCGCCAGAAATAGGATGGATTCGGTAGCCAAATGAACTTGTAACCCGATATCCCTTAAACGGATTTATGCTCATGTATTCACATCCTTTTCTATCATTAGATGCTTAAATCTAGTAAATGGCTTGTGCTATTGATCATATATTATTACAAATAAACCCGGGATAGAGCATTCAAGTGTGTTTCTACTGCAATAAAAAAAGATCGAGGGATAAACTCCCTCGATCTTTCTTGATTCTCTATATAGGTCGCGTGAAACTAATACAGCATAACTTCGCCACAATCAGAATCGACGTTTTGAGACGTGCAAGGGCAGTTGGATTAACCAATAGACCCTTCCATTTCGAATTTAATCAATCTGTTCATCTCTACCGCATATTCCATCGGCAGTTCCTTCGTGAACGGTTCAATAAAGCCCATGATGATCATCTGTGTTGCTTCTGCATCAGTCAAACCACGGCTCATCAGGTAGAAGAGTTGATCTTCGGACACTTTGGATACCGTAGCTTCATGCTCCAGCATGATGTTATCATTCATGATTTCATTGTAAGGAATGGTATCGGATGTGGACTCATTATCCAGAATGAGTGTATCACATTTGATATTGGATTTTGCACCTTCCGCTTGGCGACCAAAGGAAGCCAGACCACGGTAAGTTACTTTACCACCATGTTTACTGATCGACTTGGATACAATCGTTGATGTTGTATCTGGAGCCAAGTGAATCATTTTCGCGCCTGCATCCTGATGCTGATTTTTACCAGCTACAGCGATGGACAGAACCGAACCTTTAGCTCCGCGGCCTTTCAGTACAACTGCTGGATATTTCATCGTCAGTTTGGAACCGATGTTGCCATCAACCCATTCCATCGTTGCGTTTTCTTCAGCAACAGCACGTTTGGTAACCAGGTTGTAGATGTTTGGTGCCCAGTTTTGAATCGTTGTGTAACGAACACGGGCATTTTTCTTACAGATGATCTCAACAACCGCACTGTGCAGTGAGTTTGTGCTGTAGATTGGAGCTGTACAGCCCTCTACATAGTGAACGAAGCTGTCTTCGTCTGCAATGATGAGTGTACGCTCGAATTGTCCCATATTTTCGGAGTTAATCCGGAAATAGGCTTGCAGAGGTACTTCACATTTTACGCCTTTAGGTACGTAGATGAAGCTTCCTCCGGACCAAACGGCACTATTCAATGCAGCAAATTTGTTATCTGCTGGTGGAATAACAGTTGCGAAATATTCACGCAGGATTTCTGGATGCTCTCGAAGTGCAGTATCCGTATCCATGAAGATTACGCCCTGATCTTCCAATTCTTTTTGCATGTTGTGGTATACAACCTCGGACTCATATTGAGCCGATACACCTGCGAGGAATTTTTGCTCCGCTTCAGGGATACCCAGTTTATCAAAAGTTTCCTTGATTTCGGAAGGTACCTCTTCCCATGTTTTCCCTTGTTTTTCAGAAGGACGAACATAGTACTGAATATCGTTGAAATCCAATCCGTCGAGATCTCCGCCCCATTTAGGCATCGGCATTTTTTCGAATTGTTTCAGGGATTTCAAACGGAATTCCAACATCCATTCCGGTTCATTCTTGATTTTGGAAATCTCCGTTACGACTTCTGCAGTCAGACCTTTACCGGTTTGAAAGATGGATTTGTGTTCGTCGCGAAAACCGTATTTATACTCTTCCATTTCTGGTGCTTTTTTAGCCATCTTGCTCTACCTCCCTATCGTTATTGTACATTGTCCTCTTCGTCAATTCCTTTGCGTAGTGCATTCCAGGCCAATGTGGCACATTTGATGCGTGCAGGGAACTTGTTCACACCGGATAGGGCTTCGAGATCTTCATAATCGTCGAAATCGACTTCTTCCCCTTTCATCAGTGAGGAGAAGCGGTTAGCCATGTCGAGTGCCTGATCCATCGTTTTGCCTTTGACTGCCTCGGTCATCATTGATGCCGAGGACATGCTGATGGAACAACCTTCCCCCGTATACTTGGCTTCCTGAACGATTCCGTCTTTCAGCAAAAGTTGCAGTGAAATCCGGTCGCCACACGTTGGATTGTTCAAATTCACCGTGACAGCTTCATTATCAAACGTTCCGCGGTTACGCGGGTTTTTGTAGTGGTCCATTATGACACGCCGGTACAGATCATCAAGTTGCATCGCCAAAATACTCCTTTGTCTGGATTAAGGCGCTGACAAGCCGGTCCACATCTTGTTCATTATTGTATAGATAGAAACTGGCACGAGCTGTTGAACTGACTTCCAGCCAGCGCATCAGAGGTTGGCAGCAGTGGTGTCCGGCACGAATGGCTACGCCACTCGCATCCAGCACAGTTGCCACATCATGCGGGTGTACATCACCGAGGTTAAATGTAACCACTCCGACATGACGCTTGGCTGGGCCATAAATGGTCAGTCCGTCAATCTCGGCCATACGTTCCGTTGCATAAGCTGCCAGCACACTTTCATGATGAGCAATCTCATCCATGCCAATCTGCTCCAGGAAATCGATAGCAGCGCCCAATCCAACCGCACCTGCGATAATCGGTGTTCCGCCTTCAAATTTCCAAGGAAGCTCTTTCCAATTGGATTCATAGAGACCCACATCATCAATCATTTCACCGCCGAACTCAACCGGCTCCATGGACTCCAGCAGCGCCTTTTTGCCGTAAAGTGCACCGATTCCGGTTGGTCCGCACATTTTATGGCCGGATAATGCGTAGAAATCACAATCCAGATCCTGCACATCCACCTTCATGTGCGGTGTGCTCTGTGCGCCATCCACAACGATGACAGCACCTTTGCGGTGTGCAATTTCAGCGATTTGTTTTACTGGATGAACAACACCCATAACATTGGATACATACGCGATTGCTACAATTTTGGTATTGTTCGTAATCGTCTTCTCCACATCAGCCAAATCAATGTTGCCATCCGGCTGGAGCGGAATGTATTTTAATGTCGCACCCGTTTCCTTAGCTACCTGCTGCCATGGAATCAGATTGCTATGGTGTTCCATCTGCGTAATAACAATTTCGTCGCCTTCTTTGCAAACTGAGCGTCCGTAGGACGAAGCCACCAAATTCAGAGCGGTCGTTGTCCCACGGGTGAAAATAATTTCCTGCGTGCGCCGCGCGTTGATAAACTTGGCAACCTTCTCACGTGCGCCTTCATAAGCATCCGTTGCACGGCTTCCAAGCGTATGAACACCACGATGCACATTGGAGTTCTCATATTCATAATAATGTTTAATCGCTTCGATTACAGCCAGCGGCTTCTGGGAAGTCGCTGCGTTATCTAGGTATACGAGCGGGTGTCCGTTGATTTCCTGGTGGAGGATCGGGAACTGCTCGCGGATAGCCGGGTTCATTGTCCCAGTTTCCGTTCAATGAGAGACTGCAATTGGGTACGCAGTGCTTCCAGAGGAATATCCGCCACCACCGGAGCCAGGAAGCCGTAAATGATCAGGCGTTCCGCATCCGTACGGTTAATCCCGCGCGACATCAAGTAATGAATTTGCTCCACATTGACTTGACCTACAGAAGCCGCGTGACCTGCTGTTACATCATCCTCATCAATGAGAAGGATTGGGTTGGCGTCTCCACGTGCTTTCGGGCTCAGCATCAGTACTTTCTCTGTTTGCTGTCCGTCCGCTTTGGTAGCACCTTTCTCAATCTTCGTGATTCCGTTAATGATTGCAGAAGCCTCTTCACGCATAACTGCACGTGTAATCATCTGACTTGGCGTGTTTTTACCAAAGTGACGAGCTTCTGTTGTGTAGTTCAGTTTTTGGGAACCGGAACCTACTGCGATCACTTTGGAATCGGAGCTTGAGCCATTCCCTTTAAGAACCGTCATCGTGTTGCTTGCAGTATCACCGTTGTTCATCTCACCAACAATCCACTCGATCGAACCATCGTTCTCCACCACTGCACGGCGGAAAGAAACATCAGTAACATTCGTGCTCAATTGGTGAACTGATGCGAAACGGACTTTGGCACCAGCTTTCACGAATACTTCCACAACACCGTTATGGAACACAGGTGAAGACAGTTCGCCAGATACATAGTTATCCACATAAGTAACGGAGCTGTTGGACTCAGCAACGACAAGCACGTGCGGTGCAAATGTTGCAGTAGCATCATCTGTGAGCAGTACCGCTTGCAGCGGAACTTCAATCTCTACGTTTTTCGGAACATAGAGGAATACCCCGCCATTCCAAAGTGCTGCATGCAGAGCGGCAAGAGAATGCTCATCTGCTTTTACAGCCGTATTCAGATATGGTTTTACCAAATCGCTATGATCGCGAACTGCTGTAGCCAGATCTGTGAAGATAACTCCTTTTGCTGCAAGATCAGCAGACAACTTGGAATATACCGTACCGGAATTACGCTGGATAACCAGACTGCCTTCCGCTTGGTCCTTAACCAGATCTTTTATAGAAACTGGTACTTCCTCAAGGGAAGCAATCGCTTCACTAGCTTTATACGTGCCGTACTCGCTGACATTCCAGCGTTCGATTTTTTGTTTTTCCAGTTTAGGAAGCGCAAGCCCACTTGCTAGCTTAAGGGCTTCGAGACGCTGCTCGGTCAACCAGCCGGGTTCATTGTTGCTTTCCGACAAGGCGCGAAGCGCTTCAGATTCAACCGGAAGAATTGTTTGTGTAGTCATTGATTATCCTCCTCCGTTTTGTCTTTACGCTTCTTGACCTACAGTTTCGTCTGTGATTCCCAGCTCTTCCTTAACCCAGTCATATCCTTCAGCCTCAAGACGGTGTGCCAGTTCAGGTCCACCAGACTTCACGATACGACCTTGCATCATTACGTGTACATAGTCAGGAGTAATGTAGTTCAACAGGCGTTGGTAGTGAGTGATGATCAGGAAGCCGCGATCTTCGCTCTTCATTGCGTTTACACCGTTTGCCACGATTTTCAGAGCATCGATATCCAGACCGGAGTCAATTTCATCGAGTACTACGATTTTTGGATCAAGCAGCATCATTTGCAGAATCTCGTTCCGTTTTTTCTCACCACCGGAGAAACCTTCATTCAGGTAACGGTGAGCAAATTCAGGATTCATGTCGAGTTCTTTCATTTTACCTTCCATTTGGCGAATGAACTTGATCAGAGAGATCTCGTTGCCTTCACCACGACGTGCGTTGATTGCGCTACGCAGGAAGTCGGAATTCGTTACACCAGCAATTTCACTCGGGTATTGCATAGCCAGGAACAGACCAGCACGAGCGCGCTCGTCTACAGCCATATCCAGTACATCCTCACCATCAAGTGTAATCGTACCGTCTGTTACTTCATATTTAGGGTG
This sequence comes from Paenibacillus sp. BIC5C1, assembly GCF_032399705.1. Taxonomy (NCBI): domain Bacteria; kingdom Bacillati; phylum Bacillota; class Bacilli; order Caryophanales; family Paenibacillaceae; genus Paenibacillus; species Paenibacillus sp. BIC5C1. Next base: position 2,034,869 of record NZ_CP135922.1, on the reverse strand, counting down.
CCCCATAAGTGCAGAAGCCAGTGTTGATTTACCAGTTCCGTTCGGACCCATGATTGCGTGGATTTCTCCACCTTTCATTTCCAGGTTGATGCCTTTCAGGATTTCCTTACCTTCGATCGTCGCTTTCAGACCTTCAATGACGAAATTCGTAGCCATGTGTATTGTTTCCCTCCATTGATTAAATTGATGTTTACTGTCGAAAACGAAAAAGCACCTATTAATATCTGAACAGGGCTTCCCCTGAATTTCTCCTGTACTCCAATCTCCAAAGCAAGAATCACTTTAGAATAATTCTAAACTGATTCTCAATGATTATCAAGTCATTTCCTAAGAACTCTTGTCCCTTACAGGAAACATTATTCTATCTGATTCTATAATAAAAGCCAGATTGAATCAAATGACAAAACTTCTTCGTCATAAATAGACAGTGAGAAAAATCACAGGAATTCAACCTTTTATCAAATCTGATCCTATCAACCGAAAAAGGACCTATCCATATCATGGACAAGTCCTTCCGATAAATAACATTACATTTTGAGCGTCTCGTTAATCTTCTGTACCTGTTCGTCAAAATCCGCAACGTCCACCACCGGCGTCATTTCGCGCGGCACCGGACCATTCGGAATGGAAATCCAAGAACGGCATCCGTTATATTCAGGTAATACTGGAATCTCCATCGGTTCCTTCAAACGGTACACTCGGAGTATCAATACATGGAGGGGATCTTTGCGTTTCCACTTTAGGCGGTCTTCGGCAAAATCCGCAGTCCACATATGAAAGTCAAGAAGTCGATCCAGCATCTCCTGATCTCTGATCTCCAAATCCTGTGTCACTTCAGCATATGCTGTGAGACGGATCGTCGAAGCTTCAGGCACCCATTCGGCCAGTGATTCCTCAACATAGAAATGATCAGAGGACTTTATCAGTTCTTTACGCTGATGTTCATAAGTCGGATACAGATAGAACGCTGGACTTTTCAACTCAAAACGTCGGGTTTCCTCCACAATCCCACCTTTGCGCATCACCATAACCTGGCGACCCGTTTCCAGTGCTTTGATTGCGGAGGCCCATTCTTTTAATGCCGGTATCGTTGTGCCTATCATAACGTTCTCCTCCCCAAGTCAGTCTTGTCAGCAGTATAGACGCTTGGCGCTATCCTGACAACGTGAAAGTTAGGTTGAAGTAAATGTATGTTTTATAAGGCAGCAAACTCGGTAAGTGAGAGTGGAATTAGCCCAAGAAAGAGCGCAGCATCCACATATGTTTCTCCAGATCAGCCTTGAAGCCTGTCAGCATATCAGATGTCGGTTGGTCTTCCGCAGCTTCCGCTACTTCAATACCTTCTTGGTACTCGTTCGACAATGTAGCAAAATCCTCGATCAGATTCTGTACCATTGTGTTGGCATCTTCGCCACCAGCAGCCTCTTGGATAGAGGACAGCTCAAGATAGTCTTTCATTGTAGCCGCAGGGCTGCCTTTGAGCGTAAGAATACGTTCAGCGATTTCATCCATTTGTACAGTTACTTCATTGTAGAATTCTTCGAATTTCACATGCAGTGTGAAAAAGTTAGGTCCTTTTACATACCAGTGATAGTTATGGATTTTAACATACAGGACGTTCAGGTTTGCCACCTGACGATTAAGTACTTGTTCCACCGATTTTGCTTGATTTGTTTTGTTTTTTGTAGCCATCTTAATCCCATCCTTTTATTATAAAATTAGTCTGACATTCACTTGATTCAGGTTGACCTGAATGTGAATGACAGAGATTTAACATTTCGGCACCGCCTTAATGCGGAGAGCCTTGTCGCGGTATTTCTATCAACCGTCCGGCCTATTTGTTTTTACCCGTACACCCGAAGTTCGAAACAAGTCCGGTATAGGCTGTCTCAAAAAAAGGGTACAAAATCACCGTTATTTCCGATATACTGACATATACCAAGCAAAGAAGTGGGTTTTCCTGTTTCTTCATATATATGGAGGTGGCATTCTTGTCCCAATATCGCCCTTTTACACCCCAGGATGCAATCGAACTGGCCAAAACATTACCGGGTCCGTTTGCGGCAGATGCGAAACTGGAATGTCGTGAGATCGGTGACGGCAATCTGAATTTGGTCTTCCATATCACGGATCAGAACTCCGATAAAAGTATCATTATCAAACAAGCTCTTCCTTATGCGAAAGTGGTCGGAGAATCATGGCCATTGTCTCTGGTACGTGCCAGAATTGAACGGGAAATTCTACAGGAAGAGTATCGTCTATGTCCGGGAATGGTGCCCGAAGTGTACCATTATGATGATGATCTCGCCTTAACCGTGATGGAAGATTTAAGTGATCATGTAATTATGCGTAAAGGCCTCATCGATGGCGGAACGTATCCTCTTTTTGCACAACATATTGGGGAATTCATGGCAAGAACATTGTTTTTCACGTCAGATCTTGGCATGAACCAGCAACTGAAGAAAGAGAAACAGGGCAGATTCGTCAATCCGGATCAATGTAAAATAACCGAGGATCTGATCTTTGATGAACCTTATCGCATTGCGGAGAAAAATAATTATGAGGCTGCCATTGAAGACGAAGCAGAAGCACTTCGTACTGATGCAGAACTCCATCTTGAAGTGGCTTTGCTGCGCGAGAAATTTCTCACCCATGGTCAAGCGTTACTTCATGGTGATTTGCACACAGGCAGTATTTTTGTCACAGCTGAATCCACAAAAGTTATTGATCCCGAATTTGCCTATTTCGGCCCAATGGGATTTGATGTAGGAGCGGTGCTTGCTAATCTGCTTCTCCACTACGCCTCGCTGCCAGGTCGAATCCATGATAAGATGGCTCTTCATGAGCGTGAAACGATATTGCTGGATATGGTTCGTGACGTATGGACTGAATTCGAATCCCGCTTCCGCAGCCTGTGGGCTTCAGATCTGGTTGATCCTATGGCTAAGGCACCTGGATACGAAGCTCATTACGTACAACAATTATTCAGAGATTCTGTTGGCTTTGCCGGCGCGAAAATGGTCCGTCGTATTGTTGGACTTGCGCATGTCGCAGATATCGATACGATTGAAGATGCAACACAACGTGAACGTGCTCAGCGCAAAGCGCTGGCAATCGGTAAAGCACTCATCAAGCGTAATCGCAATCTGAATACCATTGGTGAACTTCTAGATACAGTAGCTACTGCGGTTACTTCTATTAAAGTTTAACTCAAGGAACGGAGGAACATCCATGACAACCCCTGAACATCAGCCTCTGTCCTCCCTTATATGGAAACAGGACAAGCTTGAAATGCTTGACCAACGTCTGCTGCCTGAAACAATTCTGATGTTGAAACTGTACACGCCCGAGGAGGTATGGGAATCCATTCACTCAATGAAGGTACGCGGTGCTCCCGCAATTGGAATCGCTGCTGCATTCGGCGTCGTGCTCGGTGCCAAAGCATATGACGGACTTGCCGTACAAAGTTGGCTGGATCATGTAAAATCCATCTGTGCTCATCTTGCCACTTCCCGCCCAACGGCTGTAAACCTGTTCTGGGCGTTGGATCGTATGATGCAAAAAGCCAGTGATCTCGCTGAAGCCGGTGCAAACATCGAAGAAAACAATGCTGCTCTTGAAGCAGAAGCTCTCTTAATTCAGAAAGAAGACGAAGAAGTGTGCCGCCTTATCGGTGAAAACGCTCTTCCTTTGTTCGCAGACGGTATGGGTGTACTTACACACTGTAATGCAGGCGGACTTGCGACTGCAAAATACGGAACGGCGACTGCACCGATGTACCTCGCTCACGAGCGCGGCATTAACCTGAAAGTATTCGCAGACGAAACCCGCCCTGTCCTTCAAGGCGCACGCCTCACGGCCTTCGAGCTCCAGCAAGCCGGTATTGACGTTACTCTGATCTGCGACAACATGGCTGGTATGGTGATGTCCAAAGGCTGGATTCAGGCAGTTATCGTGGGTACAGACCGCGTTGCTGCCAATGGGGATGTAGCTAATAAAATCGGAACTTACAGCGTAGCGGTCCTTGCCAAAGCGCACAATATTCCATTCTATGTAGCCAGCCCGCTGTCCACTATTGACCTGTCTACGCCATCAGGCGATCTCATTCCGATTGAGGAACGTGCTGCGGAGGAAGTAACCGAAGGTTTTGGCAAACGTACAGCACCGCAAGGTGTAAAAGTATTCAACCCGGCGTTTGACGTCACTCCTAACGAATATGTAACGGCCATTATTACGGAAAAAGGCGTCGTTCGCGCTCCTTTCAAAGAGAATCTGGCTGCCTTGTTCGCCAAGGATGAAGCTTAATTAGTGGAAGCATGTTTTATCGTTTTTTAGAATGGGTTATAAAAAAGGGCTTCCCGATTGGGGAGCCCTTTTTTATTTTTGTAGATGATAATGTATTCGACGTTTAAATGAGTACAGATGTCATCGTAATCGACTTTGAATAGGGATTAATCATCCGTAATCATCCTTGTACTCAGATCATCTTGAGCAATGCTTCTACACCCGTCATGCCAACCGTAATGCCCATGGCTTCGGCTTCCGTTGTCACCGACTCCATAGGCGCATGAAGCAGCTGTTCCAATGTGCGCACGCCAACCGCCCGAGCTGCAATAATCTTGCGATCCCCAAGCTTCTCATTAAGTAATCCCACATCGAGTGCTCCGCACATGATATATCCTTTGGATGTATTAATCGTCAGTAATGTCGTTTTCGGCAGCTTAACCTCTACCCCGACCAACACATGCTCTCCAACCACAATCGGCTCCATCGTCACCATAATTTCCAGATACACCTCCTCTTGAACAGGTCACGATAATTGTATGCCTCATTCCGGATAGCCGTGTGGACACCTGCGGAAAAGGATTGGAAATGCATATGGTTGTACTTGAATTAGCCTAAGTGGCTCGCTCATTTTCTATGTCTCCAGCACTATGATTATTGCCATTTTAATGATATAGTGTATTGAAGCATGTTTTTGCTGACATATCTTTTAACGGGGCTGGGATGAATGAAAGAAACCATATCCAACGAAGAAGAAATCGGCTTTTTATTCAATGTCGATATTCTTATTAAGAGCCGCTCGAATGCATTGGCACTGCAGTCCCTGTTGGAGTTCATAAACAAAGAGGAACAAATTGCAGACTTCCGGATTCAATCCGGCATAGAGCTTGGCAAAATTATTGAAGTGACACTGCAGTCCAAAAAGGACTCATTCGCCTTTCTTCATAAAGAAAGAAAAAAATCACAATCCAATGCAAGACAGAAGAACTCTTCATTAAATCAAGCGACGGCTTCAACCGTTCCAGTCAAACCACAAAATGAAATCGAAACACCTGATTCCCAGAAAGCTCCTTCAACCGAAGCATCCAACACTACCAACGGAAATTCATTCGATGTATGGATTGATACCCTTATCAAAGAAAACCGTCTTACTCGGATCGTTGTGAACAACAAGAACGGACGGCATCAGAGCATTCCATGCCGAATCTTGAATTTTGATCGGGATACCAGCATTGTAAGCGTCTACCATGTGGATGAAAAACAAGTGTATACGTTCCGAACCAATGAAATTGATGAGTTTCTCTAACTCAATTAGCATTCAAACAAAAAGCAACTTACGGGGGAATTCGATAACATTTCCCAGGCAAGTTGCTTTTTTAGGTGTTCATTCGTGTAACAATGAACTGGTACATCGTAATTGATCCATAACTACGCCCAAATATTGCAAATCATCATGAGCGATCTTTTCCCCGCTGCCATACGTCTAGTGCTAATAACAACCATCCGACAATAAAGGCTACCCCGCCGATTGGCGTGATGGCTCCCAATATTTTAATACCTGAAATACTCAGTACATACAGACTGCCCGAGAATATAATAATTCCGATAAACAGCAAGCGTGCTGCCCACTTGAGCTTGGTGGACGGTCCAAGTTGACCCGCTGTAAGACCAACAATCAGCAGTCCGATTGCATGTATCATGTGGTACTGCACTCCGGTTTCATACACGGCTATGGCGTCTGCACCAATTTTTTCCTTGAGCATATGTGCACCAAATGCACCAATAGCTACAGAAAGCATTGTCAGCACAGCACCAAGCATCATCCATTTCCGTTGCATTTGCCTTCTCTCCCTTAATTCATCTCTTAACTATTTATTTTAGCGAATCCTTGCAGTGTTTACCAGCCAGTTACGATGCGAAGGCATTTATATGTCTGGTTATATATACTTTACTTCGCTTTTGCCTCAAAATCGACGAAAACTGGCGTTAAACCTTGATTTTTATCGATTTTTATGGAAAAGTAAAAAGGAATGCCTTCATTCTCTTGATGAGAATCATAATACCCTGATTAGGTTAATTACACTCATGAACACGATTAAGGGAGGGATACACCATTTATGGATAATCAAAATAACCAAAATAACCATCATCCGTATCAATCCGATTCCACTACGTATTACTCAGAACCCAATCATGATAATCTATTTACACCTTACCCCTCCGACCTTGAAGATCCATCCATGGGTCGATTGAAACATTCCGGGCCTGGTATTGCAAGTTTTGTGATTGGATTGGTCTCGATCATTGGTTACATGCTGACTTTAGTTATTGCCACAATGGCTATCAACAGTACAATTGGCGTCGTAACTACACCGATCCAAGTGGAAGAGATTGCATTACATCCAGCAGTTGTTCTGGCTTCTCTGGCTGTTCTGGTTTGTCTGATTCTTAATCTGGCTGGACTCATTCTCGGTGTGATCGGGCTCATTCTCAAAAATCGTAAAAAAGTCTTTGCTATCATCGGAACCATTCTCAGTGGAGTCATGATTCTGGCGTTTGCAGGGCTTATAATTGCAGGTATCTATATGATGTAGAAGCGTAAATCCGCTTCACATTTATTCTTTAAAAATGTTAATGGAATAACACTGATCCATCTGAACATGATTCATTTGATCATTCTATTGCCAAATTCTCGTATCCAAAGGAGATTGACATGTCACGAATCAAAATTTTCACGGACAGCACAAGTGATCTGGCCCCAGCATGGATCCAGCAGCACGATATCGGTATTATCCCTCTATATGTCGTGTTCGGTGAGGAATCACTGAAGGACGGTGCTGAAATTAAGCCGGAGCAGCTATATGAACGTGTAAGCAGGGATGGGCGTCTGCCCAAAACGGCTGCACCTTCACCTGCTGATTTCATGACGGCATTTCAACCTTACATAGAACAAGGGTTTGATATCTTATATATCAGCTTGTCCTCTGAACTTTCGTCAACTTACCAAAATGCAAGATTGGCCAGTTCCGAATTTCCGGAAGGTCGCATCTCTGTCGTGGATTCTCTGAATCTTTCTTCCGGGATTGGCCTCATGGTCATGAAGGCAGTTCATGCAGCAGAAAAAGGGCAAAGCCTGACGGAGATTACACTTCTCGTTGAAGCCATCAAACCAAATGTGCGAACTGAGTTTGTCATCGATACGTTGGAGTATCTGTACAAAGGTGGACGCTGCTCTGGCATGCAAAACCTGATTGGTAGTCTGCTCAAAATTCGCCCCGTCATTCGGGTAGCCGATGGCAAGATGTCACCTGCATACAAGGTGCGTGGCAAACGCGAAAAGGCTCTTGAACAAATGCTGCAAAACACACTTAACCATAAGGAACAGATCGACCGTGATCTCGTTATCGTCGTGCATACCATGGCCGAAGAAGATGCGCTGGATTTGCAAAAGTCTCTGCAGGAGCAGACTGGAGCACGAGTGGAATTAACTACGGCTGGCTGCGTTATATGTAGTCATTGTGGTCCCAAAACGATCGGTATCATTTATAACACGGTTCTATAAAAGACCTCTCATCACACAACGTGTTTCCTTAATGATTAAAATTATGTCTGCTGAACCCATCAAAGACCAAACCAGAAAGGGCACCCTAAGCTACCATAGCTCAGGATGCCCTTTTCTATTGTAAACATGTAAAATTAATAACTTTTTGTTTTCAGATCATTCAAACTTTTGAACGCATATCCTTGCTTACGTGCCTCATCAATGATGGAAGCAAGCGCCTCCGTGTTATCCTTCGACACAGAGTGAAGCAGAATGACTGCTCCCGGATGAAGCTGTTTCAGGACTTGCTGACGTGCATACTCTGTCCCACGTTGCACTTTGGTATCCCAATCTTTATAGGCAACGGACCAAAACACATTAACGTAACCTTGAGCGTGGCTCTCTGCAAGCGTCCGGTTGTTAAAAATGCCACGTGGTGGCCGCAAGAAGGTCGCTTGCTGTCCAGTCAACCGATTGACCTCAGATCGTACCTGATCAAGCTCTGTTCTTATTTTTTCATTGGAAACTCGGGTCATATCGGGATGGCTCCAGGAGTGGTTACCCACAATATGGCCTTCTGCCGACATTCGCTTCACCAATTCAGGCTGGTCTTTCAGATAATGTCCGGTGACAAAAAAAGCAGCCGGCACTTTTTTGTCGCGCAGAACATCCAATATAGCTGGCGTAAACCCATTTTCATAACCGTTATCAAACGTAAGATACAGCTCTTTCTGTTTTGTATCCCCCAGGAAAATGGCATCGTTATGCTGTAATATCTCCTTAAATCCTTCCTGATCAATGGAAGGCAACTGGCCATTTTGGCTCTTTTTGAAGCCAAAATGATATGCTCCATTTATTGGCGATGCTTCAGTATGTGCCGGTAATATACCGAACGTCAATACAGCCAGCAGCATGTAAAGAACCATTCGCTTCATTGCTATCCGCTCCTGTTCCTGAAAAATTCGGTTTGTCGTTTCCTATCACGAACACCTTCAGGTAATATGCCACAGGAACAGCTAATGTATGTAAATTCCGATTACAGATCGCATCACATACTTACACACCATGGAGCCCCAGTTCTCATTTCTCCGTTCAAAACCGTTTGTTATCTCGCTCAGGATGATGAAACAATTCAAGTAAGGTCTGAGGTTTTCCACTGGAAGCCAACCATTCTCTAACCATCTCTATGGCACGTGTCTGACCATCACCACTATCCCGCCAGGTTAACAGCTCAATTACTTTAATAATCAGGGCAGACATATTATGATTATCATGTTCAGAGCGATCAGCGCGCAATTTATGATATAGCGCCTCCTGTTCCCAATCAAGTAAAATCTCGTCACCAATGGTAGGCTTCATCAATGTGTATGCTCTACCACACTCTGAACAGCGAACCGCACTGACTTGCTCTTGAGCAAAGATTGCCCGAATATCCTGATCGCAATCCGCGCACTGGAAATATACCTGTATGTTGTGTATGTTATTGTTCATGTTGGTCTTCCTCCTGCTATGTATGTACTAAATCTATACCCGAATTGTCATCGATTCACGCTAAATTCCGTCAAATTCAGAAGGTGCTATAATCTTGTAAATATGTTAAAATATTATACATATCATAAGTAGGAAGAGGCGGATATCCATGTCAAAGGAAGAACGTAACATTACCTGGCAGCAATCCAGCTTAAACAGGCAGGACAGGGAGAAACATAACGGTCATCACAGTCGTGCCTTATGGTTCACCGGCCTATCCGGCGCAGGAAAGTCCTCGCTTGCATTTGCCCTGGAGCAGTATCTGTACGAAAAAGGGGTTCATTGTTACGTACTTGATGGGGATAACGTACGTCATGGACTGAATCGGGATCTTGGGTTCACGGTCGAGGATCGGCAAGAAAATCTGCGCCGGATTGGTGAAGTATCCAAGTTGATGGTAGATGCCGGGTTATTTGTTCTTTCCGCCTTTATCTCGCCAGATGCACAAGACCGGAATATGGTTAAACAGCTCTTTGAGGCTGATGATTTCATTGAAATTTATGTCCGTTGTTCGATCGAAGAATGCGAACGCCGTGATCCGAAGGGGCTTTACAAAAAGGCCCGCAGCGGTGCCATTCCACATTTCACAGGAATCTCTGCCCCTTATGATATTCCAGAAGATCCTACACTGATCATTGATACGGAAGAGCTGTCCATTGAAGAAGCCGTGCATGAAATTGTGCAACATCTGGAACGTGTTGGTGCTTTTCAACTGCCGCAGCCTGTTAGCAATGCCATTGTTCACTAGACGAAAAAGATAACCATGTTGAATTACTATTCCTCTTCCCTTCCTTTTCTTTTGCCGTACATACAGATCAAAGGCGCTGCCTCTAATGGCGCGCCTTTTTGCTTTGTTTTTTCACGAATTCACGGAGAAGTGTCATTGACCCACGACACCCGCCTGCATGTTCAACAGTTTGCTGAATGTGCCAACCGGATCAGTAGACAACTGTTGATAACCCCCTTGTTGGATCACCCGGCCTTCATCCAATACAATCACTCGATCCGCTGTTCGAATGGTGGATAATCGGTGGGCGATAACAATAACAGTCACATGCCCTTTCAGGTGTTCAAGAGCCTCATGAATATGTTGTTCGTTCTCACTATCCAGCGCACTTGTCGCCTCATCCAATACCAATACAGAAGGGTTCCGAAGCATAGCGCGGGCAAGCACCAAACGCTGACGTTCACCACCGGACAGGCGGATGCCCCGATCACCGATAATGGTATCCAGTCCTTGCGGAAGTTTGCGGACAAACGCTGCAGACGATGAGAACTGTAATGCCTGCCACATCTGTTCCTCACTGGCATTTGGATCAACCAGGCGCAAATTTTCACGAATACTTGTATGGAACAGAAAAGGGTCCTGAGAGACATATCCGATTGAACTTCTCCAGGCTAACAATCGATTCTCGGTTAACGGCACCCCATCCACCAAAATCTGACCACTCTCCGGACGTATGAGTCCCATAATCAGATCGATCATCGTGCTCTTCCCTGCTCCTGACTTGCCTACAATGGCCGTCATGCCTTTTGCAGGGATGGATGCATACGCTTCGTATAACGAGTAGGTATCGCTGCCTTCATAGCGATAATTCACTTGCTGACACTCGATAGACTCCTTTAGCACCAGGGGTTCAATGGGCAGCATATCGCTAGCTGTCTGCTGCTCATTCAGCATGGCCTGGGCCTTCATTCTGACCGAACGAGGACCGGGAACCGTTAACTCCTCATCATATGGTTCACCAGTATTAACCGTTTTTTCGCTAATCTCACGGCTTTTCTCGGTTTCTGTCTGTAACTCTCTCACAATCTGAAACGCGGGCAGCATCGAACTCATATACTCCAGATTGGATTGAATAGAAGTGAATCGTGGCCACAACCGTGAAAAGATCAGAATAATGAGCAATAAACTTGCCGGAGGGACAGCGAGTACATGTAGAGATAAATAGATAAAAGCAGCAATAATGACTGCCGCGGATATTCGATGAATCAATTGTGTGCCGCTGTTCAACTGGCTGAACTGAATCACGTTACGTTCAATTCGCCCACACATACGTTCAAACCAGCTAATATGTGATTTTTCGAGCATATTGCTCTTAATATCCTTGATTCCATTAAAGTGCTCTGTAATACCGTTATAATAGCTCTGAGAATATTCCGACGTCTGATCCCCAATTTGTTTTGCCCTTTTCACGAATTTTCTCAAGACAATAAACAATACCAATCCGCAGACCAGGACAAGGGCAGTTAACTTGGCAGACAACCAGAAGGCCAGGCCGATTTGAATGCCGGTGAAGATCAAGGAAGCCGCCATTTGCAGCATAATATTCGTGCCCTGACTGACACGGGCAAGTTCGGTCGTTAATATATGATTAAAGTCGGATTTTCGTTTTTGGAGAAAAAAAGACCACTGCGCCATAATGATGGCACGATAGGTTTCCATGCGCAGCGTTCGAACAAATTGCTGCTGAATTCGAGTGTTACGAATCGTCTGAAGACGTTGTAGCCACGCCTGTCCAGAGACAATGAGGACAAAGGTCAGCAGCACCAGCAGCAGCCGGCCATTTTCCGGAAAACGATTTAAAAATTCTGATATCCAGGGTAAGTGCAGACCTGTAGAACCCATTTCAAAAATACCAATAAGACTTAACATCGGAACGAGCATATATATGCCGATCCCTTCCATCAGACTAATGCAGATCATGCCCAACAGATTCCAATATAAGACTGGGCCCGTTACACGATGCAGCTTTCGCATAAAAAATTGCAGTTCCGAAATCATACGTTATCCCCTCTCCGTCATCGTGTTCCTTTTGATTCGCCGCCAGAACCAGAGAAACGGACGTAACGGAAAATACAAAAAATGCAGTGAACGCGGAAGCGGTAGTTGGTCTACATCCCAGGTACTCGGATACAAACGTTCAATAAAGAAAAACAGCTTCTGCCTTGTGCTTCGCAGTGCGAACAGATAGGAACGATAACTCTTTACATCTGCCGGGCTCTCAATCATCTCATTCATGAACACGACGCCGCGTCTGGCTAATTTCTCTCCCACACGTTCATGAGAAGACAACAAAGCAAGATAATTGGCATCCAAAGGGGTGTCCAGTAATACCGAAGCCAGATGAAGAGCTTGTGAACCGATAGATAATCTGCCTTCTGCTTTCAGGCGTCGCTCCACTTTTTTGACATCCAGTGGCATACTGCGAATCATCTGGTCGATATCCAGTAACCAACGCAGTCTGAACCACCCGTGTCTTGCGCCGTGCGTCACCAAATATGCCCACAGATCCTCCCTTTCCAGCATACGGACAGGCGTCTGGGTATAGGTGCTGAATCGACTGCGTTTCCACAGTAATTCAAAATCGGTTTCTCTTCCGGAATCCGGATTAAGCCGCCAATGGATCTCGACTTGGGTTCTTTTGACCGGGTGTTTGTAACAGATATGATGTTCCCGCCATTTCCAGCTAGCAACAGTTGGTGTTCTCTTACCTTCCTTCGATTCATAACCAAGCGATTCAAGAATCTCCTCCGCGAACTCCACATCATCAAAGGGAATAAGAATGTCCAGATCTTTAGAGGTTCGCAAGGAAATATCTCCGTATAAATCATGTGCCAGCGTGGGCCCTTTGAGCGTAATATTCCGAATGCCTCGTTCACGAAAAGCGCCACATACCTGCTCCATCTCGGCTGTTAGATGTAACATGCGGAACGTATTAGTTGTGTATTGCTGCTTCAGGTTCTCCACCACAAAAGCGGGAATAATCGCTGAATTCAACTCTTTTATTTTTAGATAGAGAACAGAGTACAGTCGATGATGATGGGCAAGCTGCAAAAAGAGCTGCCAGTCCATCCCCTTAATTCGTATTTGGGCGTCCTCAGGGGTTATTACTGTTAGATCGCCTTTAATCATGCTCAAAATCAGCTTAAGCTCCTGCGGAAAATCCGCTGTATATTGTTCCCACTCATGTATCGTAGACAATCTCCCCAGCTCCCTTCTCAGGACAACGCTTGCCAAACACGCCGACAACCGTATATTGGTCCATTGTATCTGCTCCAGTCACAATCAATTTCCCACTTCGCAGCCATGCATGAGCCATCATTTGACCTTGTTTATCCCGTGCAGTACCCATATATAGAGTACTCTCCACTTTACGGCGTTCCAGCATCTTCATCGCTGCGATTGCCATGACAAGGCAACGACTTTCCCATAATGTATACCTGCTGGCAATAAGAATAGCTTTAGAAATATTTCGTATTGTCGTCACATCACTACGATTGAGTCCCGTCACCGGCGTTTCGTACATGGGTGTACCGAGACTAGGGGCAATCCTGGCAAAAGGCATCGCCTTAAGTATTCGTGCCCATCCAAGGTGGACATAAGCTTCCCATACCAATCCACGAATTTCACGCGGCAATGAACGATATGCTTTTATTTTTCGCAACATGGTCTACTCTCCGCGGGTAACGTCAATTAATCCTTCATGCGTCAAATGCTCTAGAAATTGCACAACCTGCTCACGGCATATGTCTGGGCCTATCTCATATTCTGAAGCTAACACTTCAACCAATTCGGTCAATGTTCGTTCTTGACTGATCAGATCCCAGATTCGTCCACCCGTGCTGCCCAGATTATAATACTTACCGTTGTGGATGCTCATCATGACTTTTTCCCCACCCATGTCACTGACAAGATTGCCTTCCTTCCGCAACACACGGTCTTCCCCATTCATTGGCTTCGTTGCTGTCATTGTCCTGTATACACTCCTTTGCGTGCATGTTCTGTAATCCGGTCAGCCATCTCAAATGCGGTAAAATCAGAGCCTGACCTCGTGATTCTATAAACTTCAATACCGGCGGACAGCCGCGAGACCGTCTCGAACAGCCACTGTGCCAGACCCTGCCTGGAAACAAGTCCACTGCGAAATGTATGAGAGCACAGCATGTGAAGGCGTTCCAATCCCGCAACGTCCTTCAGTTGTACAGGTTTCAGCATCTCTTCCGGCTTCGGATCAAGTTCAAAAATAGCGGCAAGCGGAACAGGTTGATCATGAAAATAATGCTGAACCGGTATCGCGTATTTCGTAATTTCCGCATGAACCGTTGCGTAATCCTGTTCCTTCATGCCGAATCCGTCCAGACTAGGCTGCCATAACTTTTGCTGCGGATAACCCGGTGATACGATTGCTCTTCCTCCTGCATCCCATGTCAGTGCCACGACATCATCCGTTAAGAGTGGAAAGCCGCGTGAAGCAAGTGCAGCTGATAAAGTGGATTTGCCTGCACCCGAGTGTCCAACAAATGCATAAGCCCAACCATCAATGACTACCGCACTTCCGTGGAGTGGAAGAATGCCGCGCTGCATCATAATGACGGCCATACATGTACCCAGCACAAACAATCTGACCTTTTTGGCATCTGCTCCCGTTTGAGGGGATACTACGATACGGCGTCCTTGTTCCATGAGAAACAGGCCCACATCTTCGATACGAAAAAAAAGACTGCCATTTCGGGATACAAAGTTATCGCTCCCCACATCCCACTCTTTCCACTGTGCCGCCAAATCAGCTATTTCAATGTGTACGTCCGTATAGGCAGTTAGAGAATCTGTACCGCTCTGTACGATTTGGAGTTCAGGCATTGGGAATTGGCTCAACCAACGCAAGCCATACGCTTCATACTGCACAGGCAACAATGAAAGACTCCTCCTTCGCAATTCTGCATGTAAGTAAAAAAAGCCCTTATATTCGCACTGCTCAATATAAGGGCGGAGGCGAAAAGTTGGATTATTGCCCTTTCCGCCCTTCTAAGTATGATGGCACATGTTAAAACTAAACAACTTAGGAAGTTGGATCATAAAGATCAGCATCGTGGACAGTAACCCAGTCGATCTGTTTGTAACCTACTCCTGCCATCGTTTGGTTCACTTCCAATACTTCCAGTGCTGGTGCTTGCCATTCCTTTTTTTCCATTTGCATCGTGTTCACCTCCTCTCATGAGTAAACTGATTAATGGATCTTTCCCGGCTCATATCGCTACACCCATTAGCTGCATCAGAACTTTCGGATAAATCGATACACGATCAGACTATGCATCATCAACCGCAAGTCCGGGTGTGAAGCGAGCTCAGGCCGAGGATTCGGAAAATTCGCAAGTGCGGACTTGATTCGCTCTGTGTTCAATATGCCCGCGACCCGGCTGTCAGAACATAACGCACGCAATTCGGCAGTAAAATCGCCCCAATTGGGAATCATGCGATGCAACCAATCCGCGGGCTGAACACCGCGTACTCGCTGGTTTAATCTCACTTTGTCAGGCAACTCAGGTGAGGTAGCCCGCCTTATCAAGGCACGATCCGTACCTTGATTAACATATTGTTCAATCGGTACGGACAGACAGAAACGAATCACTCTGGCATCACTCGTAGGGTCACGCTCCCACGCCCGATAACGAAGAGAGCATTTGGTTGCAACAGCACCATTTTTGTTCGCAATGGCCAGGTTGTTGAATTTCTCTGCCCTTACTTTGAGAGCGTCTGCCTGAGCACCGCCTTGCAGAACGATAACGGATTTGAGCCGTTCCAATACACCTGTTCGGCTAGCAAACTCCGGATGGATTAATTGCACAGATGCGGCTTGTGCAGCGCCCTTGGACATCGATTTGAACAATTCCGGGTACGCTTTACGGCCTGTAATTTTGGCAATTCGTGAGAATTTCATCCCGGTTCGTTCACTGTACTGCTGCATTTCCCGGAGCCACCTGAACCAGCGTCCGCTTTTTAGCAAACTGGCGTAATAATCAAGTGCTGGGCCCCAGGAGACCGTGAAGTTGCCCCGAGCTCCAGTCAATAGAATGCCTGCATCCTGCTGGCTCGCCTTTTCATAAAAACCACGAATCCAGAATGAGTTCTCAAAGTATTTATAAGGCATTTCCATAATATCAAGCCAAGTGTCCACTTCACTAAGTGGGCTTCTACCCTCAAAATCAAGATAATTCTCCGTGATATTGCCGACATGATTAACCGTAGACTGGATAAACGGTCGCTCATCTGCTAACAGTGTTTTCGATGTGTAATCCGTAAAGTCAGACACCGGGACATAGCTGTACGCATTTAACGTTTTCCCTTGACTGCGCAGTGTTCCTGAGGCATATCCAACCACAGCCCCGGAATCCAGCCCTCCGCTTAAAGCAGCAGCCACCTGTCGATGCGTTCGCAATCGTGATCCAACAGCTTGACCGAACACCTCACGAAATGCTTCTACATATTCCCCGTCGGACTTGAGTTTTAGAGGCTCCACTTCATCCCAGCGATGATATTGTTTCTGTTCCAACCTGCCATCCCTGAAACTAAGCGTATGAGCAGGAGGCAGCTGACTCACTCCGCGATAGACGGTAGAATGGATATCTGCCGAGTCATGCATATCGGGAATGGCAAGAAATTCGGACAGCCAGATCTCATTCAGTTCTTTATGTACACCCTCCAATTGCAGTAACGGATTCATTAAGGTACAGAAGGCAAACCGCTCACCATCATGCCGAAAATAAAACGATCTCATGCCTGTAATATCTCTGGCAGCAAATAGTCTGCGCTTGCGCTCATCCCAGATTGCGAAGGCGAAATCGCCAAGCAGTTTCTCTGCCATATGTTCATCCCATCGCTGGTAGGCTCGCAGGATCAGTTCACTGTCCGACAATCCGGCTAACTCCGCCCTCGAAATGGACAGTTGATCTGCCAGCTGCTCCCGATTATCCAAAATGGCATCCGCCGTGATGGTCAGACCACTCATTTCATCATATAAGGGCAATTGCTCACTGACTGACTCGGGCGTAATCCACTGGGCATGGCAACTCAGGAAAGCTTCATTACCTTTCCACACCCCCGTTGTATCCGCCGGAACGTGGCCCAGACTGGCATATAAACGCCAACTGTCCTCCCATAACGCTTGCTGACCATCGGTGTGAACAATTCCTGCTATAGCGCTCATGACTTTCCTCCCCGGAGTATCTTGCGCTGTGAAGCCCAGGCGCTTATCTGGTTACCAAACGGAATCAAGGATTTGATACGCTGAATCTTGCTGTGAGCAGACGCAAGCTGTACCTTCAATCGTTCCCGCTCATTGTACCCTCGCTCCAGCCGATTATCGGCTGCACGTAATGCGGCTTCCAACTGCCTGATCGTTGCCAGTGCGGCCAGTGTCGGGTCAATTGCATCGGGTTCATTCGCTGCCTGATTATCCCTGTTTTCATCTGGAGTATTGCTCACTAGGTCTACAGGCTGCATCCGGTAACCTTGCTTCCAGCTGCTGCCCGTTGCTTCGGAGAATTGACGCGTTAGCTTGGATATGACTTCCTCATCCGGGCCAGCTTCGTAACGTACACCCGTCCATTGCTCGGCTTCTTCGAGCTGTTCACTGTATCCCATCCGATGAAACATATCTGCGCCTATCACCCGGCAATAGAATTCAACTTCCTGTGGATCTAGTGTTTTTTTCCAGTTGTTAACAGAATCCTTATGAGATTCCTGATGTGAAGATAGAAACGGATCACCGACACCCATACTATAGAACATATTGGACTTTGTACTGTCCACAAAGCGTCCATATTGCTCTATTCCCTCTTCATATCCGATGCCAAGAAAACCGCATAACTTTTCCATTTCGTCCCGAGGGTTGGAGACAAGTTGTTCGTACTGAACTTCATAGGCATTCGTGTGTTTGTCCGCAAAATAATCGTTCAAACGGAGCATGCCCAGTGTGAGATCAACTGCTTTCATATTAAGGTTCGGACTCTGCAAGCTGCGAATCAGTTCGAATCCTTCTCCTGTATGGCGATTTACCTTTTTGTAGGAAGCAGCTATGGCAAGGGGGTTACGCTGGAGATGAATGCGCTTGGACTGTGGAAACAGGAGATCAAGCCATTCCAGCATATAATAGTAACGAGGAGATTTATCTACGATGAAGTCTGCCCCGCTCCCCTCCAGAAATCCGTTATAGATTTCAAGAGCAAAGCTTCTGCACGCCTTCTCAAAACCTTCGTCTGATACCATAGCGCTGTAAAACTGACGGATGATTGCACTTCCACCATAGGGGCGGGAATCAGCCTTCTGCAAATCTACAAGATTCATCAGAAACCACATCTCCTGTGTGGCAAATACACGGCTGTGATTTTGCAGCATCACGGTGGATAGCGAACTTCCACTGCGAGGTACACATAGTAGTAAGACAAGTCCGTTACCATGAACATCTACCAATGGCAGCCTCTCCTCTGTAAAATTAAAATAAGCATGCAGTTGGTATAGCTCTTTATATCAATATCCACTAATATTCCCATACAGGAATAGGTAATATGGATGATGTACTTTCGACAATCTTTAGATACGATATGTATTCATACTTTTACTCTATGATACAAAATGTATCATGTCAATCTTTTATTTTCACCTTTTCATAATATCTTTCTATCCACTCTATTCTGTTCTCTGTCGTTTAAGCACTTATACTTCTTTTATCACCCTCACCATCTACTACTGTTGCATAAACATGAAAAAGCTCCAGAGCAGTTTACGAATAAACAGGCCCACGGAGCTACTATTATTAATGACGAACATTAGCTATAGAACGTTAATAACCACTCATCCAGTCGATCTTGCCTCTGAGTTTTTTCCCGAAATGGGATGATGCATCCACCCCTGCCCTTCTTCCTGATCGGCCTGAATCGCATCCGACATCCCCTGCTGCACTTTAACAGTCACCAGCACTGCAATCCCCGCAGCGAAAAAGAAAATTAGAGACAGAATACCCCAACGCGTTGACCCTGTTAATTGGCCCACCCAACCAAATACAAACGGCCCAAAAATGGAAGAAAACTTGCCTGTAATATTCACAAATCCAAAATATTCTCCAGTTCTGCCAGCAGGCATCAAATTACTGAACAAGGAACGCGCTGTCGATTGACTTACGCCCTGCACTAGGCCAACCAGCCCTGCGAGCAGGTAAAAATGAATGGCTGACGTCATGAAATACCCTAAGATAACGATGCATATGTAAATAGACAAGCTTACCATCAACACCTGCTTCGCACCCCAACGCTGTGCCCATGCCCCAAGCAACAATGTGCAAGGAAAACCAATAAACTGGGTCAGTAACAAAGCCAGCATCAGATCTGCTGTTCCGATCCCAATGCTTGTTCCATAGATCGTTGCCATCAAGATAATCGTGTTAATGCCATCATTGAAAAACCAGAAAGCAACCAGCATTCGCATCAGCTGCGGAAAACGCCGTATCTGGCGAAAAGTTTGGCCAAGTCTGCGTACACCCACACCTGCATACCCTTTCCACGACTTGGGCATATCTGGTGCAGCAGGTCGACGCGGGGCATGGCGGAATAAAGGAATGGAAAATACCAACCACCACAACGCTACGGAAATAAAAGCAAGTCTTGTTCCCGAAAGTGTACTCGCCATCCCAAACCACCCCGGCTGCTGAATCATGAGCATATTGATCGCAAGCAGCAATCCTCCGCCAATATAACCATAAGCATAGCCTTTGGAGGAGATCATATCTCTTCGATCGGCTGACACCAGATCAGGCAGCATTGCATCATAGAATGTATTTCCACCTGCAAACCCGATCGTCGAAATGACCAGCAGTGCAGAAGCGAGCAGCCAGTCTCCCTCCCCAATGATGCTGAATCCGAGTGTTGCGACGATGCCAATGATGGAGAATACTCGCAGAAAATCACCTTTGCGCCCAGATAAATCCGCTAATGTCCCCAGCAACGGGGTTAACAGCGCTACACATAACATACCGATGGAATGGGTATACGCCAGATAAGATGCTGCGGTTTCTGTATCCAGTGTGGCTGCTGCCACGGAAGCGTAAAAGACGGGGAGAACGGCTGCAAGTACCGTCGTCGCATAGGCCGAGTTGGCCCAATCATACATAATCCATGCCTTAACTGCCCGTTTATCCAAATGGTATCCTTCCTTTGCACACATCCCTCTGAGGGATGCCAAGTAAACACCTGTCCTTATTGTAAAGGAAGTTCGTCACACTTGTTCATCGTTTCTGTAAAAAAGTTCCGGTCAATCTGTACAATTTTAGATGATCCCGGAAGGCAAACTCGCGTAATTGTATCATTTTATCTACTCACGCATCACATATCGTGACTGCCCGTGAATATACTTAATTACCGACAGGCCAAACTGTGCCGCGTAATATATGGGGGGTGCCTACATGTCAAATTCACACCAGCCTTACTCGTTCGTCGTATCCCGGGAAGATTGGTCGCTTCACCGCAAAGGGTACCAGGACCAGCAACGCCATCAGCAAAAGGTTAAAGATGTCATCAAGCAGAATCTGCCTGATTTGATTACTGAAGAAAACATCATTATGTCCGACGGACAACAAATCATTAAGGTACCAATCCGCAGTCTGGATGAGTACCGTTTTGTGTATAACTACCAAAAGCAAAAACATGTGGGGCAGGGAGACGGTGACAGTCAGGTCGGGGATGTCATCGGTCGTGATCCTGCTTCGAAGAAGCCAGGCAAAGGCGAAAAGGCTGGCGATCAGCCCGGGCATGACATTGTTGAAGCTGAGGTGAGCATCGAGGAATTGGAAGATATGCTTTTTGCGGAACTGGAGCTTCCGGATCTGAAGCAAAAAGACAAGGATCAGATTGAGACACATACAGTGGTATTCAACGATATTCGCAAAAAAGGCATGCAATCCAACATTGACAAGAAACGTACCATATTGGAGAACTTGCGTCGCAACGCCACTACCGGCAATCCGGGTATTCACCATATCAGTCCGGATGATCTGCGTTACAAGACGTGGGAAGACAAAATCATTCCGCAGTCCAATGCGGTCATTATCGCCATGATGGACACTTCCGGGTCCATGGGCTCCTTTGAGAAATATTGCGCTCGGAGCTTTTTCTTCTGGATGACCCGCTTCCTCCGCCGTCAGTATGAGAAGGTCGAGATTGTTTTCCTCGCCCATCATACCGAAGCCAAGGAAGTGACCGAGGAAGAATTCTTCACACGAGGCGAAAGTGGAGGCACAATCTGCTCCTCTGTATATATGAAGGCACTGGAAATTATTGATAGCCGTTATCCTCCTTCCAGCTACAATATCTACCCTTTCCATTTCTCGGACGGAGATAACCTGACCTCGGATAATGAGCGGTGTGTCAAACTCATTGGTGAGCTGATGAAGCGCAGCAATATGTTTGGATATGGCGAGGTGAACCAGTACAACCGCAGCAGCACACTCATGTCCGCCTATCGTCATATCAAGATCGACCAGTTCATGTATTATGTGATCAAAGAAAAAGGCGAAGTGTACAAAGCTTTGCGCAGCTTTTTCCAGAAACGGGAAGGAGGCAGCGTAAGATGACAGATGAAATCCGCGACCTTGAATACGCCATTGCCGAGATTATGGAGATTGCCGATGGATTCGGCCTGGATTATTATCCGATGCGTTATGAAATATGCCCTGCCGATATCATCTATACCTTTGGAGCGTATGGTATGCCGACCCGGTTCAGTCACTGGAGCTTCGGGAAGACTTTTCATAAAATGAAGATGCAATATGATTTTGGACTCAGTAAAATTTATGAGCTCGTCATCAATTCCAACCCTTGTTACGCCTTCCTGCTGGATGGCAACTCGCTCATCCAGAACAAGCTAATCGTCGCACACGTGCTGGCTCACTGCGATTTCTTCAAAAACAACGCCCGCTTCTCCAAGTCGAATCGTAATATGGTGGAGAGCATGGCAGCGACGGCTGATCGGATCAGCAACTATGAGATGGAATATGGTACAGAGGCCGTTGAAGCGTTCATTGATGCCGTTATAGCGATTCAGGAACATGTCGATCCACAGTTGATCAAACCCCGCCACTTGGACAAACAACGTTATATGGAGATGAAAATGCGGGAGCAGCGTGGGGAGAAAACGCCAAGGCCGGAAGGTCGCTATGATGACTTGTGGTCCCTTGATGATACCCAGATCGAGGAAACACCTGCGGAAGGAATACAAGTGCATCACTTTCCACCAGAACCGGAAAAGGATGTAATGTGGTTTATTCAGGAATTTTCTGAAGTGTTGACGGATTGGCAGCGGGATATTATGAGTATGATGCGTGAGGAAATGCTCTATTTCTGGCCGCAGATGGAAACGAAAATTATGAATGAAGGCTGGGCCTCCTACTGGCATCAACGTATTATACGGGAGCTCGACCTGAACAGTGAGGATACGATTGAATTTGCCAAACTGAACTCTTCCGTCGTGCAGCCATCCAAGCAAAGTTTGAATCCCTACTATTTAGGGCTGAAAATATTCGAGGATATTGAACGTCGCTGGGATAACCCGTCCAAAGAAGAACGAGAACGTTTTGGTCGTCAACCTGGGCAAGGTCGTGCCAAAATGTTTGAGGTGCGCGAATTCGATTCCGACACCTCATTTATACGCAATTACATGACCAAACAATTAACCGAAGACCTCGATCTCTATGTATTCGAGAAAAAGGGCCCGGACTGGAAAATTACCGACAAGTCCTGGCAAAACATACGGGATCAGCTTGTATTTTCACGCATCAACGGTGGTTCACCGTATCTCGTCGTTCAGGATGCCGATTACCTGCGCACAGGAGAACTCGTGCTCAAGCATCAATATGAGGGCATCGAACTGGATCTGAAATATATGGAACGAACCCTTCCTTATCTGTACCGTCTCTGGGGTCGTACCGTCCATGTGGAAACACGGGTAGAAGATAAACCGATCTGGTTCACCTATGACGGCAAGAAGCATCACCGCAAGTTTTTATCATAAGAATAAAAAAAAGCGGCAAGTCCCTGGCATATGGCGGGGACTTGCCGCTTGGCATTTCAGTGAACTTATAGTATCGTTGGAGCTCCATGCAGCCTTAGTGGCACAAAAAAGTCATGTTCCACTTCGCTTGCCGGCAATGGACGACTGAAATAATATCCCTGAATTTCACGGCAATCATTCTGCATCAGAATATCCAGCTGTCCTTTCGTCTCGATCCCTTCGGCAATCACTTCCATCTTCAGATTCTGAGCCATTGATATGATCGTGGCCACAATGGCCTGGTCGCTTCGGCTCTCCGTAATATCTGTCACGAAAGAACGGTCAATCTTTAACTTATGAATTGGGAAATGCTTCAAGTAACTCAGCGAGCTATATCCTGTTCCGAAATCATCCAGGCTGATTTTGACTCCAAGCGCTGTAAGTTCATTGAGAATACCTGTGGATACGGATGCATCCATCATCATGCTCTCTGTAATTTCCAATTCAAGATAGCGGGCATCGAGCCCCGTCTCCATGAGTGCATTTTTGACCTGCTCCACCAAGTTGGATTGATGAAACTGCTGACTAGACAAGTTAACGGATACCGGAATAAGCGGTCCGCCACTAGCATGCCAAAGTTTCATCTGTCTGCACGCTTCGCGCAGTGTCCAGTTCCCGATCTCATAGATCAAGCCTGTCTCTTCAGCTAGTGGAATGAACACATTCGGAGACAGAACACCCTTGTCTGGATGATTCCAGCGAATCAAAGCCTCCACGCCGATCATACGGCTGTCCTCTGTACGTATCTGGGGCTGATAATACAAGACCAGTTCATCCCGTTCCAGTGCTTTGCGCAAATACCCTTCCAGTTCAATTCGTTCATACAGCTCCGAATCCAATTGAGCGGTGTAAAACTGAAAACCGTTTTTGCCATTTTTCTTCACTTCATACATCGCAGAGTCTGCATGCTTCAACAACGCATCTGCTCCTGTTCCATGATACGGATACATCGCGATCCCGATGCTGGCTGTAACGTAAAAGTCGTTCTCCTTTAATCGATAAGGCAGCTGAATGGCACGGACAATCCGTTCTGCCAGTTCGGCCACCCGTTCCTCATTCCCCTGCTCATTCGTAACCACCAGTGTGAATTCATCGCCCCCCATTCGAGCAAGCATGACATTATCCGTCGCCTTCGGGTCTGAATCATGGATTGCACTCATAATTCTGCTGCTCACTTCTCGAAGAAACACATCTCCAATGGAATGTCCGAGGGAGTCATTAATCATTTTGAAACGGTCGATATCCATCACCATAACCGCAAATGAACTGCCTATTGCCCCAGAAGTCGCGATCGTGCTCTCCAGCACATCATCCAGCTTACGGCGATTTGGAAGCCCGGTTAGTGGATCATGCAGGGCCTGATGGCGGATGCTCTCCTGAGCCTGTTTCTCCTCAGTGATATCTTTGATCAGAATGTGGCTTCCCTGATGTTTTCCATCAATCAGTACTGGTACTACAGCAATACTTAGATCAAGATGATTTCCCTGAACGTTTTTCATTGTACCCGTGAAATGCTGCTGCTCACGAGTATCATCATCCCACACGACATGCTGCATTTCACTTGTCCAATGAATATCAACATACTGTGAAATCTCATCAATAGAACGATGAATAATCTCTCTTTCCTGATACCCTGTAATTCTTGTGACTGCAGCATTAATCCCCTTGATAGCCCCTTGCTTATCCACCGAAATAATGGCATCTGAATGGTTTTCGTACAGGGCCTGATACCACTGTTCATTTTCATGAATCCGGCGATCCTTCTGAGATAGACGCTGATTAATAAAGATGCCGAACAAGGTCAACCCCAATGCAATAAAAGTACCCGCAGCGATCAGATATGCGAGAAGTGAAGGTTCAATCTGGAGCCCTGAACCAGCCATTGCATCATGTGCATGATGAAATTGTGCAGCTGACATTCCCGTATAATGCATTCCTGTGATACCGAGCCCCATAATAAGTCCGCTGCCCATCTTGTACACCCATGTATAACGTGATTGATACTGTCGGAAGAAAAACATGAGCCACAAGGCAGCAAATGAAGCTAAAGCTGCGATCAGGATGGATAACAACACTATGCCTGGTTCATATGTGATGGTAACCGACATGGCAGCCATACCGATATAATGCATGCCGCTAATACCTGCGGTCATGAGCACTCCTGCGATCAGGAGCTTGCTTATTTTACCTGACTGCTGACCTGCAATATTTAACGCAACACCAGATGCAATAATTGCAAGCAGAACGGATAGAAAGACCTCACCTGTGGAATACGACACATGCATAGGAAGAACAAAAGCCAGCATGCCCACAAAATGCATGGACCAGATTCCCAAACCCATTGAAACGGCCCCGCAGGTAAGCCAGACATTTCGGGACATGCCTTTAGCCAGACTTACCCGGCCCGCAAGGTCAAGCGCCGCATAAGAAGCCAACGCTGCAATAATGTAAGATAAAATAACCAGTTCTAAGTTGTACGTTCCATGTAGGTGCTCCACTCAATTTGTCCTTTCAACCGGGGAATGCCTTGTATGTATGCAAAATGTAAAAAAGAAGCGAGTACGCTGTCTGGATGACAGGCACTCCCTCCACATCATTTGTCTGGAGACCACCGACTTGTTATTAAGCCAAAGTCATACATCTCTAACCCGTTAATATTGATGTATATAGTCTAAACGTCCCAGGTGTGAAAATCAACACTTTTTTCCAGATAAAACGAATGTTTAATATCGTCAAATTCCCATCCACCATGCGCCTTACAGGCGTTTATCCCTGCCTGCATCCTTTCCTCGCCACCTTATTCTCCTTGAACCAGTTTTGCCTTCTTGCGAACTTCTTCGGTCATCGTCTGCTCGTAGCCCTTTACATCAAGCTTGTTGAATTCCCTCACATATTCATCCCAGACCTTGTTAAAATCAGCTGGACTGGAGAGAACCAGTTTGGGTACATATTTCTTTTGCAACTCCGTGCGTTTCTGCCCATAGATATGGGCTGGTGAGCCTTGATCAAAAGCAATGCTCCAAGCCGGGTACCATGGACGTTCATCCGGCGCAGCAAACAGCTGGGAGAACGTCTCCACGTCATACTTCTCCAGAATGAGCTTATCTCCATCCGAATAGGAGAACTGGGCAACTTCGGGTTGTCGTTCTACACCGACAGAGTTACCGTCAGGAAGAGTCGAACCATTACCGTAACGCGGCCAGCTGTACTCAAAATATTTGAATCCGAATGATTGACGGAACTCATCTGAATCTGTTTTCCGAATCATTTCTGGTGAGCGAGTAAACCGCCCCTTGTCATCCACTTCGTAGGTCTCTCCTTCGATGCCCCAGTTGGACAGAATCTGATTCTCATCCGTTAACAGGTTATCGAAATATTGAATAATACGAACTGGATCTTCCGCGCTTACGGTAATGCCAATCCCACGGTTATTCACAAAGCTTGGTGGATCAGTATACTGATCCTTAGTATTTGCGTCGTATACAATAGGCAGTGCCATATATCGCAAATCGTCGTTGCCTGCTTCCTTCAGATTGTTCATTTCCTGCCCTACCTGCCAAGCATAATCAAAGAACCCAAGCACTTTCCCACTGGTCACTTTCGCAAGATACTGGTCATAATTATCAACAAAGGAGGACTTATCGAACAGCCCGAATGAATTCATTTCATTCAGCTTCTGCATCCATCGTTTGGTCTCAGCGGTTGCTCCATAGTCCCTCGCTTTCTGTGTCTGCATATCCACCATGATGGCTCCATCATTCGGATAGCCTGCAAGATGCATGGCCGGGTTGGTAATTGTAAAAAATTTATCATCATACGTCAGTGACAGAAACCCAGTTAATCCTTCATTTTTGTGCTTGTCAGCGTATTGTTTAATCAGATCCATGTATTCATCCAGTGTGGTGATCTTTGGATATCCAGCCTCCTTCAATATACGACGCTGTACCCAGAAGGCACCTTGATCCACATTCGGATTAGGCAGATATTCTCCAACCACTGCGCTCATGGGCAAAAAATAAATGTTGCCGTCTTCTTCTTTCATCAGATTATAGTACGGCTCGTACACCCGTTTAATGTTTGGGCCATACTGATCAATCAGATCGTTGAGCGGAATAAATGCACCCGCATCCACGATTTTATCAATAGCCCCATCCGGTACCATCACATCCGGGTACTTGTTGCTCGCAATCATCGTTCCGATTTTGGTATTAATATCACCAACGAGGTATTCAATTTTGAAATTAACCCCGGTTTGTTCTTCCAGTTTTTTGCCTATTGTAGTTTCGTTTGTGTTGATGTCCTTGCCAGAACCTGCTTTAAAATACGTGAATGTCACTTTATCTGTGCTTTCTTTGCCGTCTCCCCCTGCTCCCGCTTCCGGTTTAATCTCACTTCCTCCAAAAGAACACGCCGTTACCATGGTCAAAGCTAATACTGCCGGCAGCCAGCGCTTCAGTATGTGGTTAACCAATAGGTACGCACCCTCTTTCTCCCCACACTAATGTAAGCACTTTCATTATAAGGCTGAAGACAAACTTTGTTTACCGGATAAACTATAGTTTTTTGCATTAGAATGTTTGATGCTTTGCCGATTTTTATTATTCTTCAAGCGGTAAACCAATTTCCACACGTGTACCTTCCCTAGGAGCGCTCTCGATTTGAATATGGAATCGGCTATCGTAGATCAGTTTCAGACGATAGATGACATTCTGCACACCTACACGATCACCCATTGAGTCTTCCGTTTCCACGTATGAGAGCAGCTGCTTTCTTTTGTCATCTGTCATACCTGCCCCGGAATCCTCCACCTCACAGATCAGTTCTGTACCTATTCGCCGAATACGAAGTCGAATCTCTCCACCTTCCTTCAGTGGTTCGATGCCATGAATGCTGGCATTTTCAACAAAAGGCAACAATGTCATCTTGGGAATGGAACAATTCGCAGCCTCTGGGTCCAGATCAATCGTATAATTCAGTTTGTGACCAAAACGGTATTTCTGGATTTCAAGAAAGCAGGTTACGTACTCCAATTCTTCCCGTATGCTGACTTTATCCTGATTCCAGGTTAAGGCATTTCGAAAAATTTTAGCCATATGATAAATAATTCGTGCCGTCTCATCCTCATCTTTCATAAGACTGCGCATGCGGATGGTCTCCAGCGCGTTGAACAAAAAGTGTGGATTAATTTGGCTCTGCAATGCATTTAATTGGGCATGCCGCCGCTGCAACTCCAAATTTTTATGTTGAATGTCTGCCACGTAGACGTCGTTAATCAAACGATGGATCGTCATCGTCATGCGATTGAATTCGGCTGTCAGCTGCCCAATCTCGTCCGTCGATTCCGGCTGTCTGATCGGTTCAAATCGCTGATGCTTCACTTTTTCCATGTGTTTCAATATTCGTGCCAGCCTCACGTGGATTGTGCGTGTCATCCAGATAATGATCCAGGTAGGCAGAATCAGATTAATACAAGCCAGTACAACGACGAGGTGACTGGATTTGCCCAATTCCTTGTAAATCTCAGATTCATCGAACACCCCATTGATTTTCCATCCCTCCATTTCACCGGACAATGGATAGGCCATTTCAAACTCTTTCTTAGTTAGTTGATTCATGACATCGCTATAATTCACGAGTTGACTCGTCCATGGAATACCAGAATCCGTCGAGTAATCTATTTGTCCAGCCGGATTAATCAGATAGAGGTTACCCTGTACGTTAAGGTTGGTGAAAATCTGGCGAATCGTCGACGGCTTCAGATCCAGTCGTACGAACTTTTCCTTCCATCCGGGCAGAGCTTCATAATAATTGAGTTTGCGTAAAATGCTGAACGTCTGCCGATTCCCTTCAGGGCCGGATCTCATCAGAATGGGTGCGGAGTGTTCACTATTTGTCAGCATCCTGTATGGCTCGGACTGTCGAACCTCTTCGGTCAGAAACTCAACTCCCCCCGAAGGAAGTACACTTTCGTTATCCACATATATCGTCAATCCTTGGAGTGAGCGGTAGCCCGAGTAATAGGTATTCAGGATTTTGCGAAGATAGGAATCGTAGGCTTCGATATATTGAACCGGATTTGTGTAAATCGCATCCAGCATGTTATTTAATATGCTATCCGTATAAAAACTTGAGGAAAAATCGGCCGCATTGCGAATTTCCCCCATAAATTGACTTCGAATCTGTTCCATTCCTTTGGAAAGATCAGCCATTCGCTGGGATTTTACGTTCGCTATAGTCACCTGATAAAAAATAACATTAGTCAGGATAACCGGTACGAGTACAAAGAAGAGATATAAGATGAGCATTTTATCGCGTAAGCGGATATTATTAAAAAAGTTGAGCTTCAAAACATCATCTCCTACCCTTCATCCAGGATACGATTTCGATATTCCGTAGGAGAACATGATTCCGTTTTCTCAAATTGAGTCGCGAAATAGTCACTGCTTCCGAACCCAACCCTCTCGGCAATTTCATATACTCGCATATCCGTCTGACGCAGCAGCTTCTTGGCTTCCTCCGTCCGAAGCTGAAGCAGGAAGTCGTTGAAATACATTCCATACACCTTGCGGAAGCGCTGCCCCAAATAGACCGGATTCATGTAAAATTCGGAGGCAATACTTCTCAAACTGATATTGCTACTGTAGTTGGCTTCAATATAATGTTTGATTTTTGTCATGGCACCCCTGTGATTGTACTGACGCTGTTCCGCCAACTTCCGTGCTGAATCCACCATGAACATCGTCAACAGCTGCCTGGCCTCAGCCAATGTTCCCCGCTCCGCTTGCCATGCCAGAATTGGTTTGAACGAAGGTATCTCTTTTACATTCGCTTCAGCCGATTTCAGAATTGATAGTACAGCTGAGATCAGTTGGTGGATCGCTGACGTCACTGCAACAGGAGCGTAATTGGCCGTTCTCATACCGGTGAACCATTCATTCACTGCATGCTCCAACGTCTGAACACGTTGCTCCTCCATAAGTGTCAGAAGTTCCTGCTCCTTTTCATGATCGGTATGCACCCACTGTACAGTCTCATGCTGCATGTCATCGTACAGGACGATCCCGCTCTTCTCTGAAATGAATTTATAGGAAACCGCCTTTAGTGCAGTCTGATAGGCATGTCCAATGAGAAAAGGTTCATAACAAACCTTCCCGATATATATACTTACAGAGCTATAGCTCATTTCGGCGAAGCAAGATTGCATTTGCCCGGCCACCGCTTGAAGATTCATGGAATAGGGGCGTAGATGTTCCGCAGTTAACAGAACTCCAACACGTTCACCGTGCTCTTTTACATGCAAATACAGGCGATTTTCATACATCTTCCCAAGAACAGACTGCACAATTCGGACAAAATTCTCCTCTTTTCCGGCTCTTGGCCCCTCCTCTTGAATCGTATCCGAAACCCAGAAATGTGACGTGTTGTCCTCAAACAGCAGATATGCCAGCGCGTCGCCAGTCCGTGTATCCGTCAATTCAGTCCACTGTTCAACCGTTTTCGAATCCGATTCGCCATAAATAAACTGATTAAGTAATCTGCCGTATTCCTGCTCACGTCTGGTTTGTTCAGCATGTTTGCGCCGATTCAACTCCTCCGCCAGCTTGTGTAAAGTGCCTTCCAGTTCAATCTCATCAATTGGCTTCAAAATATAATCCTGTACCCCGTACCTCACGGCCTGCTGGGCGTAAGCAAAATCATTATATCCGCTCACGATGACAAAATAGGGCTGCTTGACCTTGGTTAGAACCTGCCCATCACGCTCAACCGTGCGCCGAATCAATTCCAGTCCATCCGTCTCCGGCATGCGTATGTCCGTAATGACGACGTCAGGATGCAGCTGTTCGATCTGTGCCCAAGCCTCATCCCCATCATTCGCCTCTCCAGCCACTTCGAACCCGCATGCTTCCCAGCGAATCAGTTTTCGAAGTCCTTTGCGTGCGTACACTTCATCATCAACCAACAGTACCCGATGCATGCCCATCACCCGTCCCTCTGAATGATAATTGCCAGTATTCTTATATTCATCAGCAAAAAGAAAGCGATTACATTAAAATTTGTATTATTATGCCTTTTATTGTTAAGGTTAGTGGTGCAAAAAGTCAACAGCTATTCCTGCCAGATATGCACAACAACTTCTGATATCCGTTATTTCTTAAATAGAAATGGCATACCAAAAAAGCACAGCCCCTAGGCTGTGCTGGTTTGAAGACCTTTACGCTTGCGCAGGTGCAGTCGTTTGACGAATCACCAGATTGGATGGCTCTGTTATGACTGGTGGAGTATAAGCAGGATTTTCAATCATGGCGATAAGATATTCAATGGACTTGATCCCAATGGAATGAATATTTTGATTAATCGTGGTCAACCCCGGTTTGAACACTTCTGCATAATATGTGTTATCAAATCCAACTACAGATACATCCTCCGGCACCCGTAAACCATGCTTCTCAATTTCGTGGATCGCACCGAAAGCAGACATATCTGAAGCACAGACAATCCCTGTAGGCTGTTCCTTCAATGCAAGCAATCGGCGAGCTGCCTTACTGCCACCATCGAAAGAATAGTCACAGACCTCCAGGTAAACTGTTGAATACGGAATGCCGCAGACACGCAAGCCTTCCCGATATCCATCCAGTCGAAGATTCGCTACAGCAGGCCCAAGTGTACCTGAAATATAAGCAATTTTCTGGTGACCCAGTTCATGCAAATGCTTCACACTCATGGCAATGGCATTTGCATTATCCGTCGTTATGTATCCTGCCCGCTTGCCAAACAAGTCGGTATCAATGAACATCGTCGGAATCTCCGCAGTAACCAATTCCTGAAGGCTCTTGTTGTCTCTTCCTTCTCCGAATACAACAACACCATCCACATTTCGGCTGCGGCAATGCTTAATAAACGAGTATGTCGGATCATCAAAACGTGTAGATAAGCGAACAAGATCGTATCCGCTGTTTTCCAGCGCTGTTTTGATTCCTTCAAGCAGCTCCGATACAAACGGATTGGTAAAAGGAACCGTCAACAATACACCTACCGTCCAAGAACGGCGTTTAACAAGTCCACGTGCAACCACATTTGGTTGATATTTCAATAGTTCGATGGCTATATTGACTTTTTTGCGAGTTTTGTCACTTACATCGGGATAATCGTTCAGCACTTTGGAAACGGTTGCAACAGATACGCCCGCCTCTTTGGCCACATCATGGATAGAAGCCACCTGATCACCTCAACCTCTTTCAAATCCCCTGTCTCCGGCTGCATTCACTATAACATCGGCAGGTTTGTCTACCCATTATAGCTTAAAACAGCCAGAAACGGTATCACAGCTTCCGGCCGGTATTACCGACTAATCTTGATGATCCAATTTCCTTAGATCAAGTGCCAGTTTCTCCATAGTGGTAGCAAAAACCGCAAGCTCTTCTGAACGGGATGCCTGACGCCTTGCTCCCGAAGCGGTATGCTCCGACTCCTGTTGCACACTGCCCAGCTTCTTCATAATTTGGGCCAGGTTCGACTGGATTTTCCCTTGGGCCTCACGCGAACTAGCTGCAAGCTTGCGAACCTCACTGGCAACCACCTCGAATCCCCGGCCGAATTCTCCTGCATGCGCAGCTTCAATGGCGGCATTCAAGCCCACGAGATGGCTCTGATCCGAGATTTCACGAATGATCTCACCCATTTTGCCAATCTGATGAATCTCCTTGGTCAGCTCTTCCAACAGTCCATTGGCCTGATCCTGAGAGGCAGCCGTTTCCCTAGCTACATCCGAAATAGCCTGAGCATTTTCATTTAATTCACTAATCATGCCTGTCAGCTGCTGGGTAATCTGTGTGATCGCCAGCAACGTGTGCTGCTGATCTTCAGCAAGTTGATTTAATTTCTCCTTTTCCTTCTTCTCGTAAGCCTCCAGTACAAGCTGTGAATCGAGGTTGAACATTTTACTGAGGGCCTGGATGACCAGATGCCAGCGTTCAGGAATGACTTGCTGGAATATGCTTGTCGCAATATCGAGGTACACCATATAAGTGCCCAGATAATAATCTTCCGACAAACCAATGCGAGAATGAACCAGTCCGATCGCAATGCGTTGTTCAATGTATGCATCATCAACTACACCATCGGCCATGGATAACCAGTACAGCTTTTGTGTTTCCTTCAAACGGTCAATGGAAGAGAAGCGGGCAATCAGATCGACCAAATTCGGATAATTGCCCACATGATTGTAGAAGTGATCTACCACTTCGTCCACGACTTTCTCAAAAGCAGGTCGATGATCAGCAAGCAATTGCAAATCTTCGGCGGTCAATCCAATATAATCAAGTTGTTGTTGTCTTGCTACAGCAATACTCATAACTAGTTCTGTCAGCTCCTTAATAACCACAAA
This sequence comes from Paenibacillus sp. BIC5C1, assembly GCF_032399705.1. Taxonomy (NCBI): domain Bacteria; kingdom Bacillati; phylum Bacillota; class Bacilli; order Caryophanales; family Paenibacillaceae; genus Paenibacillus; species Paenibacillus sp. BIC5C1. The sequence goes on along the minus strand of NZ_CP135922.1, from coordinate 2,001,251 downwards.
AAATATTAAATTGTAAATATCTGTTTACCGATTATAGACTAAATGACCTAATTTTACATATACCATTAGAACTAATTTGTCATCAAATTGACCTTCTTTGTCAGTTTAGTAGTCCAAATTGTACATCTGCCAATATAAAAAGACCCCTGACCCTGCTGTGAAGGAGCCTCACAGCAGGCGTCAGGAGCCTGATTCGGAATGGTTCGTTGCAAATCAGCGATTTAACAGACTGCCCACATAACGGAGCAATTCGTTTGCGCTGGCTGCGGTATATCCATGTTCTTCAATCAACCGTTTAATTACTTCATTCATTCGTTTCAGTTGCGTCGCATCCGGTGTCTTGGTTGAAGTTGTAATCTTCACAATATCCTTCAAGTCAGCGAACAATTTCTTTTCAATCGCTTCACGCAAACGATCATGACTGCTGTATTCGAATTTCCGTTCCTTGCGGGAATAAGCCGAGATGCGGATCAATATCTCTTCCCTGAAAGCCTTTTTGGCATTCTCGGAAATACCGATCTGCTCCTCAATTGAACGCATCAAGCGCTCATCCGGGTCCATCTCCTCATCCGTCAGTGGATCACGTATTTTGGACCAGTTGCAGAATGCCTCGATATTATCGAGGTAGTTTTCAAACAGTGTTCTGGCCGACTCTTCGAACGAGTAAACAAACGCTTTCTGCACTTCCTTCTTCGCGAGCTCATCATATTCTTTCCGAGCCAGAGCAATAAAGTTCAGATAACGTTCGCGTTCCTCTTTGGAGATCGAAGCATGTTGATCCAGACCATCCTTGATCGCCCGGAGAATATCCAATGCGTTAATGCACTGAAGGTTTTGCTTAATCAAAGCACTGGATATCCGGTTGATGACATAACGTGGATCAATGCCCGACATGCCTTCATCCAGATATTCATTTTGCATCTCACGCAGATCGGCTTCTTTGTACCCTTCAACTTCTTCACCATCATACATCCGCATTTTTTTGACCAGATCCATGCCTTGTTTCTTCGTTTCTTTCAAGCGGGTAAGTATGGAGAAAATGGCTGCAGTCCGCAGTGCATGCGGTGCAATATGGACATGCTTCATATCACTTTGCTGAATGAGCTTGCCGTAAATCTTCTCTTCCTCGGAGACCTTCAGGTTATAGGGAATCGGCATGACGATCATCCGGGATTGCAAGGCTTCATTCTTTTTGTTGGAGATAAATGATTTGTACTCAGATTCATTCGTATGCGCCACAATCATTTCATCCGCACTGATCAAGGCAAATCGGCCTGCTTTAAAATTTCCTTCCTGCGTCAGCGACAACAGGTTCCACAAAAACTTCTCATCACATTTCAGCATCTCCTGAAATTCCATCAATCCACGGTTGGCCTTGTTTAATTCACCGTCAAAACGATAGGCCCGCGGATCGGACTCGGAGCCGAATTCGGTAATGGTTGAGAAGTCGATACTTCCCGTCAGATCGGCAATATCTTGGGATTTAGGATCGGATGGGCTAAATGTTCCAATTCCGACCCGGTTATCCTCGGAAATAATGACCCGTTCTACTCGTACCTTACTGATATCACCGCCATATTCCGTCCGAAGACGCATCTGGCAGGATGGGCAGAGATTGCCCTCAATGCGGACACCGATCTCCTTTTCCACTTCCGGACGAAGCTCCAGCGGAATCAGATGCAGGGGCTCCTCATGCATTGGGCATCCTTCAATAGCGTATACAGCCCCCTTCTCTGTACGGGAGAATTGTTCAAGGCCACGTTTCAGCAGCGTTACCAGTGTGGACTTACCTCCACTTACCGGACCCATAAGCAGCAGAATCCGTTTACGAACATCCAGACGGCGTGCTGCGGAGTGGAAATATTCTTCCACCAGCTTTTCAATGGACCGATCCAACCCAAAGATCTCCTGTTCAAAAAACTTGTACCGTTTGTGCCCCCCAACTTCCTCCACGCCAAACGATTCAATCATCTGGTACACTCGTGCGTGAGCCGTCATTGCCGGAGTCGGATCCTCTCTCAGCAGTGCAATATAATCTTCAAATGTCCCGTTCCATGATAAACGGTCACTCTCTGCCCGATGTTCCGCAACGCGTTCAAAAATATTCATGCTTGGTACCTCCCATGGCTCCTTTAGTGTGATTGTCAACCATTCCGAATGGTATGAAGAAATCAATAGAATTACGGCTTGTGCTTGAATACCAATCTTGCGGTCCGGATTAGTCCCGCCACCCTCTGTCCAAACATCATGTATTGTTGTGAAAAGTGTATTACATACCTATGCGGCAAATCGGATAAGTTGACCTCTTTTTTTCAATCCGCGGGTCTTAATTTGAGGCTTTCCCTGTTCTATCAGACATCTTTGTGCACTCAGAAAAAAAAGAACGGATATGATATAATGAAGGTTCTAAATTCAGATAACGGAACAATAGATGGCCAGAGACGAGCCACTTCAGGGAAGGAGCAGAAACGATGGCAGTAAAGTACGAAACCGAGTTATATTCGCCTGTAAAGGCTTTTTTCGAACAACGCGGCTACGACGTGAAGGCTGAAGTCAAACATTGTGACCTGGTTGGGGTCAGATCGGATCAGAATGAACCACTCATTGTGGAGATGAAAAAAACATTTAATCTGTCTCTGCTGCTGCAGGGAATGCAGCGCCTGAAGCTCAGCCCCTTCGTGTATCTGGCTGTTGAGCGGAATCGCAGCAAGCGTGGTGCTGTGAACCAGCGCTGGGGCGAATTGACCGCCCTGTGCAGACAACTTGGATTGGGGCTTATCACCGTCACGTTCTACAAAACCAAATCACCTCTGATTGATGTGCTGTGCGAACCTGCTGTCCAGGGTCATTTGTCTGGTAACGGCAACGGTGTCCGTAAAGGCGGGATCCGGCGGCAACGACTGCTGAAGGAATTTGACGAGCGCAGTGGTGACTACAACACGGGAGGAAGCACACGCAGGCAGCTGGTCACCGCTTACAGAGAAAAGGCATTACGTGTAGCTTCCGCCCTTCGCGTTCATGGAGAAGCCTCCCCCGCCTTGATCAGTAAACAGACAAGTGTGGGTTCCGCTGCGGCCATTTTGCAAAAAAACTATTATGGTTGGTTTGAGCGGCTATCCCGTGGACGATATGTGCTGACGGTTAAAGGTGTGCAGGCACTGACCGAGCATGCTCACATGCTTGAGGATAATGATATGATTGAACGGAGTATAAATGAACTAGAAATGGCTTTTTCCTTAAATCAACATGACGACAGTGAGCTGGAGCATATTGCGGAAGCAGCTGAGCCCTACCTGATCCATGGAAGGGATGACTAAGGCAAGTGGCAGTGTAGCTTCCATGCAAAATGCAGATGCAGAAAAGCCCATTATCTCCAACGGAGATAATGGGCTTTTCTGTGTTTCTATATATAGGCTATTAGAAGCTTGCTGCTACTTCGGAAGCCAATTTCAGACCTGCTGCTACGATCTCTTGGGAACGGTCAGGTGAAGCATTGTGACCTTCAACGATAACCAGTTCAGGGTTTTGGATACCCCAGAAGTTCAGTACATTTGTTACATATTTCACGGACATTTCAGCAGATGCCATTGGCTCTACGGAGTAAACTCCGCCACGTGCGTTCAACAATGCCACTTTTTTGTCGCCTACCAGACCTACAGGGCCTTCAGCAGTGTATTTGAACATTTTGCCAGCTTGGCTCAGGTAGGAAATGTAGTTCACCAGTGGTGCTGGAACAGTGAAGTTCCACAGTGGGAATGCAAATACTACTTTGTCTGCTGCCAAGAATTGATCTTGCAATTGTGCTGCCAGTGCAGCTGCTTTTTGCTCTTCTGCAGTTGCTTCGATACCATTAGCCGCTTTGTATCCACCTGTAATTACAGTGTTGCCGTAGTAAGGAATATCTGTATTGTAGAGATCCAGTTCGGTAACTGTGTCACCTGGGTGGGATTCTTTGTATGCGCTCAAAAATGCATCGTACAATTGTACGCTGACTGCTTGATCTGCAGGACGGTCGTTTGCTTTGACAAATAAAATGTTAGACATGTTTGTTCCCCCGTTAGTTAAAATATATGAGTGCTTCTCCTGAACTTGCAATGAATGCAGCTTATATAAAGAAAACAACAACTCATTAATACATATTATATATAAAAATGTTAGTGGATGCAATAACGTAATTACTTTGGGGGTAACTTATTTGCTTCCAAATCCAATGCCTGGAATTTCTGCTGTCACAGGTTCCAGGCAAGAATTTGACCAAACATTCTTTCTTTTCTATATCCGGTTTAACTCCGGGCTGTAAACTCTGTTATGGACTCACTGATCAGATTCATGCCAAGGAGCAACTCATCCCGGCCGGGATGGCTGAAGTTTAATCGGATGTACCGATGATCCTGTTCACCCGTGGAGCAGAGGGAGCCTGGTAGAAAGGATACTCCTTTTAACAGCGCTGCCTTGAGCAGGGCTCCACTGTCCAATCCATCCGGAAGCTGTACCCACAGATACATCCCCCCTTCTGGAATGCTGTACTGGCTGCCTTTCCATCCCGGACGCTTCAATAATTCGAGCATAAGCTTGAGTCTGGTCTTATACTCCCGATTCAGCATGGAGAGATGATCACTCCACTTAAAAGGAGAATGGGCAAGCAGTTGATACAACAACCGTTGATTCATGGGACTGGACTGTCCGTCTGCTATCCGTTTCACAGAAGCCATAGCCTGGATCAAGGCCGGATGTCCAGCAGCCCAGCCTGTACGCAGGGCAGGTGCTACAGTTTTGCTAAACGAACCAATGTATAGAACATGTCCACCCTGATCTGCTGTATCCAGCGCAAAGAGGGAAGGATACTTCCGGTAGAAGTCTCCAGGCTCCAATCCATCGAAATGAAGTTCGCCATAGGAATCATCCTCCACGAGCAGCACACCGTAACGTGAGCACAGATCTAGCACAGCCTCACGCCGTTCCATACTCCACAGCACGCCGGTTGGATTGGAAAAACTGGGTGCAGCAAAAAGCAGCTTCGGTCTCACCTGCTGCATGTGATGCTCCAAAAGGTCAGGCAAAATGCCATCCCCATCGCCTGTGACGGGCACAATTTTGGCACCTTGCATCTCCAAAACCTCGAGACAGCCTGGAGAAGTAGGATGCTCAACCAATACGGAATCTCCAGGCTCAAGCAGCAGACGCATCACAAGATCGATGGCCTGCTGGGTCCCTGTGGTCAATAGAATCTGCTCTGGGACTGTCCGTATGCCCTTGCGAGCATTCCAATCGTTGTCCAGCCATTCTCTCAACGGTCTGTACCCTGCTGGCTCGCCATACTGTAATGCGGAGGGTCCGGAACTAAATACAGACACCGCTGCTTCTTCCAGCAATTTGAATGGAAACAGCTCCTCCGCAGGCAGTTCTTCTGCCAGAGAAATGAAATAATCCCGACCAGACATCTCACGTATGTCCCTCAGCGGTGATGTCAAAAGCCTGTTTGTACGGGAGGCGAAGAAATATTTCATTGGTCCGTTCCCCTTTCATCCCTAATCCGAACTGTGCTCGCAGTCCGTAGCCCCTACAACCTATTCTTGTTGGACACTGAATATGACCAGACCGGACACTTGACGAGCCATCGTACAAAGGGATTCATGAAGCCATGCTCGTCAGGATACGGTCTTGGTCTGCCTCGCATATAAAGCATAACGTTCAATCGCCTGTGCCCTGCTGCTTACATCCAGCTTGACGTAAATTTTACGCAGGTAATTATCAATTGAACGTCTGCTAACGTTAATCTCACTGGCTATTTTATCATAGGTTACGCCCTGAACAATTCTTTCCATAATAAAAGTTTCGGTTTCTGTTAATTCAACAATAAGTTCTTCTGCCGGAGATTCGACGGGCTGGGCCCATTCCGAACTGGCTAACCAGGATAATGGGATGGATACACATCCCTCACGCAAACCGGAAATCAGATGAATCAGCTGGCTAGGGGAAGCCTGTTTGGACAGCATGCCACTTGCACCAAGACTGATCAGATGACGAAATAATTTTACATTGTCCTCGTCCGTTAGAATAATGATGTGACTATGAGCCGACAGATTTTTCATTTGGGATATATACTGATCCGCCTGACCCTCAGGAAGCCGATAATCCATCAAAATCAGATCGGGCTGGTGAATGTTCACTAGGTCAAGGCCTTCGGACCCAGTCGAAGTCATCCCCCTTACCAACAGATCCTGCTGTTCTTCCAAAATCAATTTCGTACCCAGCATGCTGGTGGGGTGGATATCTACGATGACCACCTGCCATACTTTTTTCATTGTTGTTCCCCCTGTTATGTATTGGACAAATTCCTTTTCCACCATCAGCCAAGATGATGCCTCTATCCTTGCGACAGTCCGTGTATAGAAGAAGTAAAAGTCGGATAATGTCGAAAAATAGAAAAACACTTGATACAGCTGTAAGAACAGCTCTATTTCTACTGTATTTTGCTGTCGTCACATCAGGACTTTTGTCTTCCCGAGTGAAGAAAGATCAAAATATAGTATAAATTTCCTGCATTTCTATCTAAAAAAGTCGAAAAACTTGCCCAAAGTTCCTACTTATTGCATCTATAAGAAATTGTATCCTAGGACTTCCTTCCGATGCAATCTCTTTTTATCCTATTACTCAAAGAATTTCATTTTTGCGTAATCAATAGTGGCGTGATAGAATGAGGACTGGAAAATTTTTTGTACCTATAAATAACCAGGAGTGATGATATGAAACCTTCTGTCCAACCCTCTGACATCCATCACACCCGGAGCGCCAAAGGTAAGGCCGGATCTTCAGTCAAGCTGTTTCTGGTCATGTGGATTGTTCTCATTGCACTTGGAGTACTCGGAACCTACTATTATAGTAACCACCTCCAGCAACAGATGATTAATCAGCTTCAGACCCATAATCAACAGCAGATTGCAGCGCTCAAAGCCGACTACGAAAAGCAGCTAACAACGATATCCAAGGAAGTAGCAGACCTGCAGGGCCAGGTGCAGTCCTTTAATGAATTGCTTACTTTCACCAAGGATAATGCAAACGATAAAACCGACAACAGCAACAAATTGTATACCCAGCTGAGCGAAGTCAAAAAACAACTGGAGACACTCCAGAAAAAGATGGACCTGCTCAAATGATTACACCCATAAAAAAGGTTAATCGTTTATTTATGCTTGCACTTGCTCCTTTTGTTGGGTTGATATTATGCATGCTGCTGATTCGACCTCCGCTTGACCCCGGAGATTTCATTCATTCCGGTCTGGCTGAAGAGAATGTTACACCCCTGACCCAGGCAATGAGACAGGAGCTTGCAGGGGCAAAAGAAGCTGCTGTTCAGACTTCTTCTTCTATTAAAAGAACAACACAGTTGTACAATCAGACAACGAGTACAATGTCGACGCTTGTACAGAAGGCTACAGTTCAAGCTGCTCGCCCGGAAACGATCTATAATCAACGGATCTCATCCAAGCTGGGCGTTCCGTTTGAACGGATTGACAGTGATCGACTTACGATTGAACTCTACAGGGTCAATCCAGGCCCCTATAAGGGATATGCGATGAAAATCAAGCTAAAAGATCCCACGGCCATGAAGATGGCTCTGGATAGCGAGCCAGGCCGATCTGAGACAACCATGCAGGCGGTTAAGCGCAGCGGTGCCATTGCCGGAATTAATGCCGGCGGATTTGCCGACAGTGGCGGTAAACGATATCCGCTGAGTACAACGGTTATGGATGGCAAATATGTGAATGGTTTTCAGGCCAGTTTTAAGGATCTGTTTTTTGTAGGTCTTGATGATGCCGGTAAGCTGGTAGGTGGTAAATTTTTCGACAAAAGTTCCCTGGATCGCCTACAACCACAATTCGGTGCCACATTTGTACCCGTGCTTTTGCAGAATGGACAAAAAACGGTCATTCCCGCAAAATGGAAAGTTTCACCCAAGCGGGCTCCACGCACCGTAATCGGCAACTATAAGGACGATCAATTGTTGATTATCGTTGTTGACGGGTATAACGAAGGGGGCAGCTCAGGAGCCACCCTGGAAGAGCTGCAAGGACGTTTGTACAAGCTTGGCGTCGTGGACGCCTATAATCTGGATGGCGGAGGATCGTCCTCACTCATCGTGAACAATCGGGTTGTGAATAACCCTTCGGATGGGAGCCTCCGACCAGTACCTACTCATTTTTTATTTTACAAATGATGGAGTGAAGCATTTCTTTTCTTCCTATAATGGTTATAATAGAAGTAAAGATTTTGCAGGAGGTGCTATGGTATGTCATTTTCACTGACATTTTGGATTATTGCAATTGTATTGGCTCTCTTCCTTACAGGCATTCTCACTTCATCCTACAACAATGACAAAACCAAGGGCCTTTAAGGGCCAAGCCTCTCCTGGTGAGAGGTTTTTTCATTTTATAATGGGTCAAATAAAGAAGCTAAACAAGAGACAAGGCTTAAAAGAATGATTCAATTCTTCTAAGCCTTGTCTCTTGCTGTACCATCATCGTTTGACACAACATGCATGGAATGAAGAGGGGGCAACATCGTCAATAGCTAACCGCCTTTTCACTTTGGGCTTGCGCAAGATATGCTGACTGAACCTTGCTGTTTACCGACCCGCCCTCCACCAGTGTCACGTAGATGCGTTCATGATCCACAGGCTCTCCGGCAATAATTTTGATTAATTGTTCGGCTGCCAGTGCGCCCCATTTTCGTTTGGAATAATCAATAGTGACCAGTCTTGGCTGCACATATTTGCTGAGTTCAATATTATCGAATCCAATAATATCAATTTCCTGACCAATGTTTAACTCGCTATCAGCGAGCCGGTCACACATCCCAATCGCCATCTCGTCATTGAGACAAAATACCCCAACTGGTTGAGTATATTCCTGAATAATACGTTCGGCTGCCCGTTCTCCGCCACTCTTCTCAAAATCTCCTGTGATCTCAATCCATTCCACATTCGCTTCCCGCTCCGATACTTGCCTCACAGCCTTCAACCGCTGAGCCGAGTCAAATGAACCTTCCGGACCTGTCACGACATAGATCTTCGTGTGTCCCTGTTCAATCAAATGCTCCATCGCAAGGGTTGCTCCTGCCTTGTTATCCAGCAGAACCTGATTAATATTGGGGTGATCCAGTTCCCGGTCAAGAACGACAATCTTGTGCCCTCTATCTGCATATTGCATTAGTTCCTTGCTCGCAAATGTATGATCCAGAATGACAGCACCATCAATCATTCGCTCCGGAAGCATTCGATGAGATTGCTTTCCGCTGCACACAATCAGGTCGTACCCTTGCGCGTTACATACAGATTTCATACCACTAAGCAAGTCTCCATATACATCCCCGCTAAAATCCGTCAGAAATACACCCAGAATTTTGGATTCTCTCTTCTTCAATGTTCTGGCAGCAGCATTGGGAACATAGTTCAGCTCTTTGGCGATAGCCAAAATTTTGGAACGGGTCTCATCTGTCACTTTGTTGCTACCATTCAGAGCATATGACACGGTAGAGATCGAAACTCCCGCCTGTTTGGCGATATCCTTGATACTGACCACATTCTTCGCTCCCCTGTTATGTTCATCAGGCCCTTCGAAATCGAAGGACCTGACATCTAAAATATTTATACCTGATAAAATGGACTAACGTTTACACGATTAACTGTAAATCTCAATCACGTTATTTTCGCTCAGGCTCTGTTCAAGCTCCTTACGCGAAATACGCAGTCCACCAAGACGATAAGGTTGTTGCAGCCTAGTTGTATCCAGTTCCTTGCCATTCAGCACAATACGTTGTACGGCCTCTCCGCTGAGATGATAGACGAAGGTAACTTTTTTGCCGGCAAATTGGAAATCAAAATGCAAACCATCCAAGCTGACAGGTAACACAGGGTCCAGAATCAGATCTTCTTCCTCCTGACGAATACCCAGAGCGTTCGAAATGAGCTGATTCATGTAGATTCCCGGTCCACTGGAGTAGATTCTCCAGCCGCCCTTCACCTGCACATCTCCGGTGCGAAGTTTATCAAACTGTTCCTGCGCTGCGTAACGGTTATTGAATTTCCCGTCAGAGCTGCTGAAGTAGGCATTACTTTGACGCAAATCTGCGTTAGGAACAGCTTCCTGAATACCCACTGGATTGATAATACCCAGGCCATTCCAGACCTCATCCGGGTTGCCTAGCTTCGCCATGGCTTCAATATAGCGGATGTGAGCATGAACATATTGCAAGCCCACTTCACGTCCGAAGTTGGACGCCTGCTCTGCACGTTTGAAATGAGTGCTGACGCCGCCATCATACTGTGCTGGACGATTCATCAATCTGACACCATCCGGACAGTACAGCTTGTCCTTAATCAATTCATAATGAGATTGCGCTTGCTCAGGCTCCAGCAACTCGGCAATCATGCTGCGTGTCATCGGCAGCAAACGGTATTGAATACCTGTCTCACTGTCATCCGGATGCAGCATGCGCTTCGCTTGTGCCGGATCTTCCATATATACAAAGCCGGGAATCACATCGGTATCCAGCATATACTTGCTGAAGTCCCTTTTCACACCCGCTGCCATGTCATTTAACTCGGATGAGAGCTCCGGTTTCACTGGCGCAAGCGCTCTGGATAGCTGCTTCAACGTTTGATAAGTGAGCGCCACAGTCCAGCTGCTGACCATATATTGCTTCAATTGAGCATTGGCAGGCTGTAATGTATCGTCCCAGTCCCCGTCACCATATGAAGAGAGGAATGTATCATGCAGGAAATGGCTGCGGATATACTCCAGCTCTTTCTGGGCATGCTCCAGCACGCTGGCTGTCTGATCCGTAAAATCAAAACCATGTTTTACGGTATAAGGTACTTCCTCATTCAGAATCGAATAATCCTTGGTAGCAATCAGATAATCACTTAACACTTTAAGAGGCCAAACAATAATGTCACCATGGCTTTCTTCCTGTTGAACTTTGAAATAACGATCGAACATAAACCATTGCGGCCAGTTGCCGTCATCCTCATACTGATGCGAGTAAACTGTCTTCAGAATATCGCGAACCTGCTCATACTTTTGTGTAGCCATAAAGTATTCGACCGGACCCTGGCAGACATCGCGTGTTCCCCAAGCTGCACCGCCATATTGTTCCAATCCGTGAGGAACAGAGTAATGCACCAGCATATTGTGAGTGTACCACCATGCTAGAGCATTCACTTTGAACAACTCGTCTGCTCCTTGCTTCTGAGGTTGGGACAAATGGAAACCATTCATCACTTCTGCATAGAAGGCGCGATAAGCGGCCACTTCCTCTTCAAAGCTGCGTGTCGATGATGCAGCCTGTCCACCTTCCAACAGACCTTGAATGGTCAATGTCCATTCAGCGCTGCTGTCCAGCCGTAAAATCGTGAGTGAGTCGTCGCCTGCGTTTACTCCACTAGCCAGTTCAGTCTCATCACCAACCTTCACTCCTGCTCCGCTTACCCGCATGCGGTACTCCAGATTCGGATACACTTTGGCACTAAGGGAACTGTGATCTGCCTTGAAGCTCAGTTCACCATTCTGCTCGGAAACATGAACAGGCAGTTCATATTCATTCACATTCATCGTAATCTGATTGGTAATTAGGTATCTATAAGCTTTTCCTTTTTCCGACTTCACATGAAGATGTACTTCAGGCGTATCCAGAGTTGTATAATTTGTGATGATCAGCGTATCCTCAGCTGTTTTGTAATACCAGCGAACATAGTTGAAGCCCATTTCAAACAGGGAAGGCATCGTGAGTAGGTGGAAGATTCCCTCAACCTCGACGTAGATCCGCTGACCGGATGATTTGGGTATGTTGAGTGCACTACGTGCGTTGCTCATCATTTTATTGAAGTTCGTATTTCCAACAACCACATGGGAATTGAAAATACCATACATATAGGAAGACGTAGTGATTACGTTCTGACCCAGCTTCACATTGTTGCCACTCATCAGAATGTGTCCATGCGGACGTTCCACGCGCATTTCCTTTTCCTTCAGCACAATATGCTCATAGGTATCTGTAAAGAACGCCAGCAATTCGCCATCCGCGCGCTCTTCCTGATGTCTCTTCGAAGCCGGGAAGCGGGAGTTCACTTCTTCTTCGGTCATCGATAAAGTAGGCAAGGGTTCACCGATTACCCGATGGAGAGATACTTTTGGAAATACGTTGGATACTGCCTGTACCGTGTGTGCATCCTCTTGACGCTTCGCTTCGTACTCGTCCCAAGCCTGTTTGACAACATTCTGGTATTCGAGTTCCTTCACCGCTTCAGGGTGGTTAGCCTGAAAGAGTCCATAGAACACAAAACGAGCTTCACCACTCAACACCACTTTTTCGGACTGCAGAGCTGTGTATGCAAATTCATACTGGTACACTTCATTCGCAAGTGTTGGCTTGCTCAGACTTTCAGGGACATTCGTTTCCTTGTAACTCAAACCAAAGAACTGAAATCCATCTGTGGAATAGCCTGCTGCACGGGTTAATGAACCCTGTTGAAGATAAGGAAAAGCCCCGCCCTGCGGTTGATTCTGCCGTGAAGCTACGATATATCCCAGCTTCGCATCCTCAAATACAGCATGGTCGATGTATTGCGACAAGTAAGCCTCATTGCTACGTACCGCACCTTGATCCGCATTGCCGACATCCTGACCATAGACCACGTCGACCTCTTCTCCATTACCGTTTACGGTTACATCCCAGAACCATACACCTGGTGCTGTTGGAGCAAATACAACCTGATAGCCTACGCCCTCAGCGGTACCTGTCCATACCATACGACTGCCGTCGGTGCTTACCTGGCTGTCGGAGTGAATGCCAAGCATTGGCACAAAACGAATACCGGAATCACTATGAAAACGCAAGTACAGATTGTTCATTGAGCCGTCCACTGGACTAGCCATCCACTGATTAATCATCGTTGTTCCACTTACAGCCTTGAACAAATCACCGCTTTCCCAGAACGTAAAGCACAGATCGCCGGATTGCACGTTGATTTGAGATTTATTCATGGTCTTCATATATCTATTCATATCCTCCTATCCTGCCTTGTTCCCCGCTGCTGAACAGAAGAGAACAAGGCAGTGCAGATTTGCTGCTTTTATATGATGAGTTCAATCCATTCATCGATATGAGGTGTATCCCTTTACACCAGCTTGAACGTGCTTTCCAATGTATCGCGGCTATTCGGCCCTACGAAGATGTGGAACGTTCCTTTATCACTGCGATGACTCAAATCGGAATGATGATAACGAAGCTGTTCTTCGCTTAATGTAAATGTAGCCGTACCACTTTCACCCGGTGCGAGTGACAGCTTAACATAACCTTTCAGCTCACGCATTGGACGCACAACTTCACCAGTGACATCACGTACATACAACTGAACCGTCTCCACGCCAGCACGCTCGCCATCATTGGTTACACGCACTTGGACCGTCAGAGGTTGATCAGCTGTCATTTCATTGCTTGATACTTCCAGGTCACCATACTCAAACGAAGTGTATGACAAGCCGTAGCCAAACGGAAGCAGCGGATCATTCGGACTATCAATATATTTGGAAACATAACGCTCTTCCGTCTTTTGCGGATTGAGTGGACGTCCTGTATTAAAATGATTGTAATATACCGGTATCTGACCTACAGATTGAGGGAAGGACATCGTTAGACGCGCAGATGGATTCACCACACCTGTCAATACATCAGCAATAGCCGCTCCACCCTCACTGCCCGGGAACCACGCTTCAAGCACAGCATCGGATTCTTCAAATACACCATGTAAGTCCAGAGGGCGACCGTTGAAAATAACGCTGGCGATTGGTTTACCCGCTGTTTTGAGCTGTTTGACCAATTCCAGTTGAGCTGCCGGCAAACGAATATCTGTACGCGATCCACCTTCACCACTCATTTCGGAATCTTCACCAAGTGCAAGCACGATCAGATCAGCTTTGCTTGCTACTTCAAGCGCTTCAGCAATCTGTTCAGCGGTGATTGTGTGAACGTTGCTACCTTGAGCCACATGAACTTTCCCGGCAGTAAGACGTTCCTGCAAAGCAGTTCCGAGTTTAACGGCATCTTCTTTAACACCTTCACAGGACCACCATCCGAGAATGTCTTCACTTTGAGCAAAAGGTCCAATTAACGCTACATTGGCATCTGGCTTCAGCGGAAGAACGTCATTATCGTTTTTCAACAATACAGCCGATTTGGTTGCAAGCTCATACGATACCTGACGATGCTCTTTCGAGAACACAATCTCACGCTCACGCTCCGGATCAGCTGCACGCAGAGGATTGTCGAACAATCCCAGCTTTTCTTTCAGTTGCAAAATACGCAGCACCGCTTCATCAATGAGCGTTTCTTCCACTTCCCCGTTCTTGATCAACTCTGGCAGATGATGGACATAACAAGGTGTCATCATCTCGATGTCCACTCCTGCACGAATGGCGCGGTATGCAGCTTCACGATCATCTTCAGCTGCGCCATGAGCAATCATCTCGCGAATGGAAGCCCAATCCGAGATCAAAACACCATCAAATCCCCACTCGTCACGCAAAATGTCACGCATGAGCTTCTCATTTCCGCTCGCTGGAATACCCTCTACGGTATTGAATGAAGCCATAACCATTTCTACGCCTGCATCCAGTGCTGCCTTGTAAGCCGGTAAATAGTACTCACGCAAGTTGTGTTCAGACATGTCGACCGTGTTGTAATCACGACCACCTTCTGCTGCTCCATATGCTGCAAAGTGCTTTACACAAGCCGCCAGACGATCCGGCTCATCCTTCAAACTGTCGCCCTGATAGCCACGTACAAACGCCGCAGAGAACAGACTGTTCAAATAAGGATCTTCTCCTGTTGTCTCCATTACACGACCCCAGCGCGGATCACGAACGAGATCGACCATCGGTGCAAAAGTAACATGGAGGCCAGATACGGCGGATTCACGTGCTGCAATCTCAGCACTTTTCTCTGCCAATTCAGTGTCCCATGAACAGCCAATGGCAAGCGGGATGGGGAAAATGGTTTTAAAACCATGCACAACGTCCGCCATGAACAGGAGCGGAATGCCGAGACGGCTTTTTTTCAGGTAAGCTTGCTGTACATCAATAATGGCCTGTGCACCGGACAATCCCAGAATGGAGCCACTGGCATCCACGGACTGCTCCGTGATTCCCATCTCTTCCATTGGACCTGTGATCTGACCTTCAACACTGGTTCCTTCATAAAAGTTAGCGGTCAGCTGAAGCAGCTGGGCCGTTTTTTCTTCCAAGGTCATTTGTTTTACAAGGTCTAGCAACTGCTCGTTATTCATAGACGTTATCCTCCACTACATGTTGTTGAAATAAAGAACCCGGCTGCGTTCGGGGAGAGACCGCGCACCGGGTTCGATTGGATGGGACCGACAGAACACACCTGTCACATCCCATCTTGCTAATTACTGAATGATTACTTGAATTCTTTGTTCAGTTCATCCAGATAAGGTTGAACCAGGGACATTTTGCTGTTTACCCATTCTTTCCAGTTCGCTTCAAGATCTCCACTTTTGAGGATCAAGTTGGCATATTCATTCTGGTAGTCGAATGAAGCCTGACTTTTAGCTTTGGAATCGTACAGGTTAACATCCCAGTCGTATGTTGCGAGTGATTGACCTTCTGTACCGAGTTTTGCTTTTTCCTCGAACAGTTTCACAGCTCTATCACGATAATCCTTTTTAATTGCAGGGTTTACAACACTGAAGTCGTCACCCAGAAGATACAGACCTTCGAAACGTGCTGGGTATTTGTCTTCCAGAACAGTTCCTTCTGGCAGCAAGCTAACCAGTTCTTTGTTTTCATCATATTTCCAATCTGTTCCTTCGAAGCCCATGTTGATCAGCAATTGTCCTTCTTTGGTAGTCGAGTAGTCGATCAGATCCATGATCCGTTCGAATTTCTCGTCACTGATGTCTGGATTGAAGATCAATGCAGACCAGAAGTTGGCTTGCTCCATGTTACGGTATTTTCCGTCGTCGCCCACTACGATTGCTGTGTGTACCAGTTCATCACTATCTACACCCAGATTCTTTCTCATATCGGAATCCAGACCTTGTCTGTACGAAGCCAGTCCGCCCAGACTTGTTACTGCAGCTGTACCTGTTACTTTGAAGTTGTTTTGACCTTCATTGTTTTTCCATGTGTAGAACTCAGGATTGAGCAAACCATCTTTGTAGGCTTTTTGCATCAATTTAAGTCCTGTCAGAGTTTCAGGATCGGCTGGTCCCCAGTGGAACTGACCATCTTCACCTTTGTAGAACGGCGTGTCGGTCATGGCATGCACACTGTTCGGCATAATGATATTCGTCATAGCATCTGCCGCATTATAGGACAGAGGTACAAGTTTGTTGCCCACTTTGCCTGGATCTTTTTCTTTCACAAGCTCAGCGTATTCATTCAATTCAGTTGTTGTATATGCATCTTTCAGTTCGAAACCAACCGCTTCAGCCCAGTCTTTACGAAGCGCAATGACACCAATTTGGTTCGTCAATGGGTCAGCAGGTTTGTTCTCAAAATAGATTGGTCTTGGCAGGACGTATGTTCCACCCGTCAGTTCTTCCAGCTTGTCCCCAAGACCGGTCAACTTGTAGGCTGCTGCCACGTTAGGCCAGCGTTCTTTCCAGTCATCCGGGAATTTGTAGAACAGACCTTGATCAATACTGTTCATGGCATCGCCATGCACATAGTTCCATACTGCTACATCCGGCAAATCACCAGAGTTGATCCACAGACGAAGCTTCTCGCCCCATGAATCCCAATCGATATAGTTGTAATCCCATGTTACATTGAACTTGTCTGTCCAGAACTTGTGGAAGTCATTATCCAAGTTCCCGTTTTTAATTTCTGTCAGGTTAGCTACAGAGATGGTCAGGTTATCTTTGTAATTTCCCTCTGCATCTTTTTCGTTACCACCTGAAGCTCCTTGGCTGGAACAAGCGGTCACCATCAGCATAACTACACTAAGCGTGATGGCAAAGAGAGCTCTTACTGACAACTTTTTGTTCGTTTTCATGTTTTACCCCCATGTTTTTTAGTAGAATTTTAATGCAAAATCCTATACGTATAATCAGGTCTTGATAGCCCCTGTTAATACCCCTTTGGCAAAGTGTTTTTGCAGCATTGGGAAGAAACACATAATTGGTACCATGGTGACAAATACTGCCGCCATCTTCATACCCATTGAGAAATTGCTTGCTTGGGCAGCATCCACACTGGATGCATTGGATGCGTTCGTCTGGGATGTAACGATAATGTTTCTGAGTACATTCTGGAGCGGCAACTGATCCGCTTTTCGAAGGAATATCATCGCATCATACCAACTGTTCCAGTACGCCACACCGTAGAACAACGTGATTGTAGCCATAATTGGTGTAGCCAATGGCAGAACTACCGAGAACAGAATTCTCCACTCTCCTGCTCCATCCAATCTCGCCGATTCCATCAGCGATTCAGGCAAGGTATAGAAGTAGTTCATCATCAGAATCATGTTGAACGCACTGAAGCTTCCCGCCAGGATAACGGACCACAGCGTACCTGTAAGGTGAAGTGATTTCATGATCAGGTACAGCGGTACGATACCACCATTAAAGATCATGGTGAACAGTACTAGGAAAAAGAGAAATTTCTTGAACGGAAATTTGTTGCGACTAAGGCCATATGCCATGCTTGTTGTCAGGAACAAGCTGAGTGGCAAGCCGATGACTAGCAAAATAATTGTATTTTTGTACCCCGACAGAATCGTTCCGTCAGCGAACAACGCCTTATAGGAATCCAATGTCCATTCTTTAGGGAACATCAAAAATGGATTGTCAGCATATTCTTTTTGTGTTGCAAACGAGATCATGATGACATTCCAGAACGGAATCAGAATCATCAGAGCAAGCACAAGTAAAATGGCGAAAATAATGTAATCGAGAAATGTCATTTTTTCTGTTCCAATTCTCGGCTTTTTGTTAGCTTTCTTACTCATTTCATTTTTCCTCCTCTCTTATCGGAACAAACCGTCTCCGCCAAGCCACTTGGCAAATCTGTCTGCGAGAAGCAGCAAGACCATATTCACGAGGGAACGGAACAAGCTGACCGCTGTCGAGAATGAGAAGTCCGTTGAGGACTGGAACGTAATCCGATAGATGTATACATCCAATACTTCCGATACATTTTTAGTTGCGGCATTTGCCAAGTTGAAGATCTGGTCGAAACCGGAAGACATCAATCCACCAACCGACAGGATGAACATGACGGTGATTGTAGGAAGAATGTTTGGCAATGTGATGCGGAACATCTGCTGCATACGGGATGCTCCGTCAATCTGTGCTGATTCATACTGATCCTGATCGATACCGGAAATGGCAGCCAGGAAGATAATTGCACCCCATCCGCTTGATTTCCAAATATCCGTCAACAGCAGCATCGGTACAAAGTTGGACTCGGAACCCAGGAAGTTAATGGTTGGCAACCCAAGCAAACCAAGTGCGCTGTTTACCAGTCCGTCATAAGCCAGAACGTTAATGACTACCCCGGATACGATGATCCATGAAAGGAAGTGAGGGAACGTAAGAACCGTCTGGAACCACTTTTTCCCTCTGCGCATCCGCAACTCATTCAGCAACAGGGCCAGAATGATTGGGAACGGGAACTGAATAATCAGTTTTAGAATATTGATGTACAGCGTCCGCCATACCGCGTCAATAAAGGTTGGATCCCGGAAAACGTATTTGAAATTTTCAAATCCGCTCCATGGGCTTCCCCAGATCCCCAGGTTTGCCTTGTAGTCTTTAAACGCAAGAGACAGGCCACCCATTGGCATGTAGGCAAACAGAATCAGCCAGACGAGTCCTGGAATAAGCAGGGTGTACGTCATTCTGTGCTTCCAGATTTCACTCCAGAGCGAATTGCCTTTCAAGTTTCCCTTCAGCTTTTTGCTAGGTCCTTCGGCTGCAGGTTTCAAATTGCATCTCCTCACTCTACTTTGGTCTTGTCGTTATACAGAAAATCAAACATTGTTCTCAGGTGTTGCTCCCAGAATCTCCATTCATGGGTACCCGGTGTTTCCACATACTGAAACTTAAAATCCGTTTCCTGCATGTATTCCGCGAATTTGCGATTCATATCCACAAACGGATCAATATCACCACAACAACTCAGAATATCGGGTAAATCTGCACCCTGCTTCAACAGCTTGGCAGACAGTGCGTACAGGTCCTGATCAGGTTTTACCTGTAACCGTTCTCCAAAAACCGCTTTCATTTCCTTGATCATGCCTGATGGCATCTCCGGATCTTGAAGCCGGGTTTGAATATCAGTTACACCTGATAAGGACACCACCTTGCGGTACCTGTCGGGATATGTTAGTGCACATTTCAATGCACCGTACCCACCCATGGATAGACCAGCGACGAAAGTCTTTGCCGGGTCTGTATTGAGATTGAGCTGACGCCTGCAGAATTCAGGCAGCTCCTGAGTGATGTAATGGAAGTAATTCAGGCCGTATTCCATATCGGTGTAATAGCTTCGGTTCGCTTCCGGCATAATGATGGTACAGCCATATTGTTGCGCGTACATTTCAATTGTAGTCAATCGTTGCCATGTACTTGCATTATCGCCTGCCCCATGCAGCAAATATAGCGTACCGCCTGAAGTGTCTCCGGAGTCACTGGACACTACATGTATGCTTGTATTCATGCATAATGTAGGCGATCCGGTTTCGATCGTTATATGCGCCATATGTAACCCCTTTCATCGTCGGCTGCTGTCTGTATACTTCTGTTTCTCTGCCCTTTTGTTGCAACTTCCAGTGATTCCCCCGTATTTCGCTTGGTTATCGAAACGATTTTCTCGAATCGTTTCAAAACATAGCCAACGTTGATTTACTTGGACTTGATTACAACACATTTTACGTGGAAGCGATTTCTTCGAATCGTTTCGAATAAATCATAATCCCGAAGTACAAACCCTGTCAATAACCTTTTTACAAATTTCGCGCTTTTTTCTTAAAAAACTGATTTTTCGTAATAAAATTTGCGTCAAAAGGCACTTTTAATATAAAAAATTTTCCTTTAAGTAACCGTTTGCACCTATTCATTGACATTGAACCTCGTTTGTAATAACATAAGTTCTAATTTTTGATCCAGATTGCGGAAACGTTTCACCAAAAGTTAAAATTCTTCTTTTTTTTAGAAAGGATGTTAAGATGTCGAGTATTATTAATTCTTTTGTTCATCATATAGATGAGCAGCAGTTAAACGTTCATTCTGTTCGGGTATTGCAGAAAGGGGTTACAATCGGAGCGTGGGATCGCAACAGTGATGTACGCCGCTTGCAACATTCAGTAAGCAAATCGTTTACTTGCATGGCGATTGGATTGGCTTTGGATGAGGGCACACTTACACTTGAAGCCAAACTCGGGGATTATTTCACATCACCAACACCTGCTTCACATTTAACAGCTTTCCCTCCTGCGGACCTCACCCTGTACGATTTGCTGCGAATGTCCTCGGGGCATGACGTACCTGTGTTGTGGGCAGAAGAGCGAGCCACCCTGCCTGAGAAAGATTGGGCGAAATATTACATGTCTCTTCCTTTGGACAGGGTTCCTGGTGAAACGTTTACATATAGTAGTGCAGATACGTTTATGATCTCCGCCATGTTCCAGGCTGCTTCTGGGCAGACCGTGAAGGACTACTTGATTCCGCGGCTATTCGAGCCACTGGGCATTTCGAATGTTGAGTGGGAAACTTCTCCCTTGGGCATTACATTGGGCTGTGCGGGCCTGCAGCTCACCAACGAGGAATTAGCCAGATTCGGCCAACTGTTGCTTCAGGAGGGCCACTGGAACGGCAGACAGCTCATTCCTGCGGAATGGATCCGGTTAGCGACAACACAACAGATACCTACACCAGGAGACGGCGACTGGGGACAAGGTTATGGATATCAATTCTGGAGATGTTCCCATAACGCTTACCGTGCTGATGGCGCCAATGGCCAACTATGCGTTGTCCTCCCGGAGCTGGAGTCTGTCGTTGCCATCAATAGCGATGAACAAAATATGCAAGCCATTCTTGACCATGTATGGTCGGATATACGACCTATTCTGGAGGGGAACATTTGAATATACGAGCAGCCACCCAAGCAGATTATACGGAGTTGAGAAACATTTATCTCGAGTCGCGACGTGCCCGATTCCACTGGGCCAAGCCGGAAGAACTGTACCTGCAAGATTTTGATGCGGATACTGTGGATGAGCATATCATCGTGGCTGAAAATGAGGATGGACAGCTTCTCGGCTTCGCTTCGCTGTACCTTCCCGAGAACTTTATCCACCTTCTGTTTATGCATCCCGATTTTATCGGTGGAGGTACAGGCTCACGCTTACTTGATGCGTCAATTTCACTCATGCAGCAGCCTGTTCGATTGAAATGTGTATCTGATAATCATAAAGCAATTGGCTTTTACGAACGACATGGCTGGAAAAAAATTATTGAAGAAGGTACACCCGGGGAGAAATATTGGGTGATGGAGTACGACACTAATAACTGACTCCATTCATTTGAAACGGACATGTTTTACCACACAAAAAAAGTATCATGACCTCTAGAGGCCATGATACTTTTTATTTTACCCGTGCTGTGGAAGCTGGGTCATTTCATCTAAACATTGTGCGCATATGTAACGCTCTTTGAACTCATTGACTTCTTCCATCGATCCACAAAAAATACATTTTGGACGGTATCTCTCCAGAATGATATGGTCCCCTTGTACTAAGATCTCTACAGGATCTCCCTCATTCATTTGATACCTTTTACGCAAAGATTTAGGCAATACGATCCTACCCAATTGGTCAACTTTGCGAACGACTCCAGCTGGCTTCATAGCTACGGCACACCTCTCCTATCTTACTCTAAATTTCTAGGTACATTTGTACTATGTTTATTAATTCGCCAACATTTTGTCGAATCCTGCTGGAAATAAACATTTTTTGTCCTTTTTTTTGAAAAATGTTTTTTTAGCGAATTCTAACCGTCACTTATACGAGAACTGAATTAATCCAGACCCGGGAAATTAAGTTGACGCAATGCCTCATACACAATGATGGCTGCTGAGTTTGACAAGTTCAATGATCTGACATCACCTGTCATTGGCATCTTCATACAAGTAGCAGGATTAGCAGCAATTAATTCTGGAGGAAGGCCTTTTGTCTCCTTACCGAATACCAGAAAATCTCCATCCTGAAAATTAAAATCGCTATAACGGTTCTTCGCCTTCGTGGTTGCGTAGAAGAAACGCCCTTCAGGATACTGTTCCTGAACCTCGGCAAAAGAATCATGATATTCAATATGAACGGCATGCCAGTAATCCAGACCCGCACGTTTCAGTGTGGCATCATCCGTACGGAATCCGAGTGGACGCACGAGATGCAAATGTGTGCCGGTAGCCGCGCATGTACGAGAAATATTGCCCGTATTTGCCGGAATCTCCGGTTCAACCAGAACGATATGTAAAGCCATATGTGTTCAATCTCCTTTTCATTTCATGTAAATGACAATTCTCTAATCTTAAAGAAAAGCCCTCCACACGTCAATGTGGAAGGCTCTGGTAAAGCACAAGTGTGAATGCTTGAATTCACAACTCGCTGCCAGTTTGTTTATCCATTTGTCTTCTGGAAGTGGCTCATGAAGTCCGTAAGTGCTTTAACACTTTCATATGGAGCAGCATTGTAAATGGAAGCACGCAGGCCACCAACACTCCGATGCCCCTTCAGACCAACAAAACCTTCTTGCTCTGAAGCCTTGATAAACTGTTTCTCCAACTCCTCGTTAGCCAAGCGGAAGGTCACATTCATCAGGGAACGATCTGCCGGATCTACACAACCACGGTAGAAGTCTCCGGAGGAATCGATCGCATTATAGAGCAAATCTGCTTTCTTCACGTTCTTCTGTTCAATTCCAGCCAATCCACCTTGTTCCTCGATCCATTTCAGAACCTCATTCACCATGTATACGGAGAAGGACGGTGGTGTATTATAGAGAGAATTGTTCTCTACATGTGTACTATACCGAAGCATCGTCGGAATCGTTTTAGGAGATTCACTAACCAGTTCTTCGCGAGCAATAACAACCGTAATCCCTGATGGGCCCAGGTTCTTCTGTGCACCTGCATAGATCATGCCGAATTGATTAAGATCAAACGGTTTGCAAAAGATGTCACTCGACATGTCGGCAATAAGTGGAACTGAACCGGTATCTAGGAATGACTTGAATTGAGTTCCCTCAATTGTTTCATTAGACGTCAAATGAACATAAGCTGTGCGATCCGGGAAGCTAAGATTCGACACATCCGGCAACTTCATATATTTATCCGCTTCGGAAGATGCAGCGACCTGCGTCTCCCCAATCAGTTTCGCCTCAGACAGTGCCTTCTTGGCCCAGCTGCCTGTCATGACATAACTGGCTGTCTGCCCTTCCCCGAGCAGGTTCATCGGCAGCATGGCGAACTGAGTGCTGGCTCCTCCCTGCAGGAAGAGGACCTTGTACCCCTTGGGATTGCCTAGCAGAGACAACAAACGCTCCTGAGCCTCATTATGTACAGATTCGTACACCGCTCCACGGTGAGACATCTCCATAATCGACATTCCTGTATTCCGAAAATCAACAAATTCTGCCTGAGCACGCTCCAGAACCTCAAGTGGCAACGCCGCAGGTCCTGCATTAAAATTATACGCTCTCTTTGTCACAAAATCCCCCGCCCTTTCCATCCGTAGCTGACATATGAAGTGAATATTATCGCTATGATATCAGTATTCCCTATCTGCTTCAAGGGCAATAAGCACCGAAGCTGCGAATCAGGGTTATCAAATTCCTTTATCACCCTGCAAAGTTAATGCACTACATCGTTCAATTCAAGGAAAAGCCTCCGAGAGCGAGTCCCGGAGGCTTTACATTGGGAACAGTTTCTGTTCCGACTGAATTAGCAGTCGAAGTAGAGGCTGTACTCATGCGGATGAATGCGAATGGCTACTGCTTTCGCTTCGTCACGTTTGAGGTTGATATAGTTTTCGATGAATTCTTTTGTGAATACGCCGCCTTCAGTCAAGAATTCGTTGTCCGCTGCCAGAGCGTCAAGCGCTTCTTCCAAAGAAGCTGGCACACTGCGGATATTTTCTTTGTCTGCATCAGACAAATCATAGATGTTTTTGTCGAGTGGACCATATCCAAGCTCAGTTGGGTTGATTTTGCGTTTGATACCATCCAGACCCGCCATCAGCATTGCAGCGAATGCCAGGTAAGGGTTAGCTGTGGAGTCCGGTGTACGGAACTCAATACGACAACCTTTTGGTGTCACAGCTGCAACCGGAATACGTACTGCTGCCGAACGGTTACCTTTGGAGTAAACCAGGTTAACCGGTGCTTCATAACCAGGCACGAGACGTTTGAATGAGTTCGTACTCGGGTTAGTCAAAGCAATCAAGGCTGGAGCGTGGTACAAAATTCCTCCGATGTAGTGCAGAGCCATTTCGCTCAGGTTAGCATATCCCGCCTTGTCATAGAACAAAGGGGAATCACCATCGAAGATGGATTGGTGAACGTGCATTCCGCTACCATTATCACCAAACAGTGGTTTTGGCATGAATGTTGCTACTTTACCATATTGACGTGCAGTGTTATGCACGATGTATTTGTATACAAGCAGGTTATCTGCTGTTTTCTTCAACGTATCAAAACGGAAGTTGATTTCGGCTTGCCCAGCTGTCGCCACTTCGTGGTGGTGACGTTCGATCGACAGGCCCGCTTCTTCCAAAATGCGACACATTTCACTACGAATGTCTTGTTGCGTATCCACTGGAGCTACAGGAACATATCCGCCTTTAGTGCGAACTTTGAAGCCCAGGTTACCGCCATCTTCCTTACGGTTAGTGTTCCAAGAAGCTTCTTCGGAATCTACGAAATAGGAAGAGCTGTTTGTGCCGCTCTCATAACGTACATCGTCGAAGATAAAAAATTCGGATTCAGGTGCAAAAAATGCTGCTGTACCTACTCCGCTTTCTTTCAGGAATTCTTCCGCTTTGACTGCAATACCGCGTGGGTCACGCTCATAACGCTCGCCATCTGGAGTGAAGATGTCACACATAACATTCAATGTAGGGTGTGCTGTGAACGGATCGACAAAAGTCGCTTCAGGATCTGGAATCATAACCATATCGGACTCTTCAATTCCGCGGAAACCTTGAATAGAAGAACCATCAAAGGCTACTCCATTTACAAAAGTGTCTGCGTCAACTGCCGAAGCTGGTAACGAGATGTGGTGCGCACGACCGGATAAATCTACAAAACGAAAATCTACCCACTCGATGTTGTTCTCTTGAATTGATTTCAATACGTTTTCAACCGACATGTATTCGTCCTCCCAAATATTCCGAACATTAAACAACCCCGCTAAGAAAATGTCCATATTCGAATTTTTTTCTGTCGTCATTATAAAATCTCAAATGTGACATCGTCAATACTTATGTAAGGTATTTTTTGCGACTATGTAAGCTATGCTCACATTTTATAAACCTACCAATTTCATTTAACAACGAATATACACTACATTTAACCAGTTTAATGCGGTAAAGCAGGGCTATATTTAGCCTAAATTATGGAAAAAACATTACATCATAAATGTTTCTTATCACCTATGATTAATAAATGCGTTCAAAGCTCCAAATAACACAAAAACCGGACATTTTGTCCTAGCCCCATTCTCATTGAACGGAGCCAGGGCAGATGCCCGGATGATATATATTACCTATACTATGAAGATCAGTTATACGCCAACTCGTGCCGGAAAGAACTCCGCCGGTTGTTTGGCTGTATTGAATGTTTTACCGACGATTGGTGCCAATTTCTCCAGATCCTGAAGCAGGTTGGCAAATTGGTCAGGGAACAGAGATTGCACGCCGTCACCCGTCATGGAGTTATCAGGGTCTGTATGCATTTCGATAATTAGGCCGTTAGCACCAGCAGCAACAGAAGCCTTTGTCATTGGTTCAACCAGTTCACGGCGACCCGTACCATGGCTTGGGTCCGAAATGACTGGCAGATGACTGAGAGACTGTAGAACAGGGATGGCCGAGAGGTCGAGCGTATTACGTGTGTAGGATTCGAATGTACGAATACCACGTTCACACAGCATTACATTCGGGTTTCCACCCGCAAGAATGTATTCAGCCGCATTCAACAGTTCATCATAAGTTGCACTGAAGCCGCGTTTCAGCAATACCGGTTTGCCACACTCACCCAATTTGCGCAGCAAATCGAAGTTCTGCATGTTCCGTGTACCTACTTGCAGAATGTCAGCGTACTCGGCACAGATGTCCACATATTCAGGCGTCATAACTTCTGTAATGGTCAACAGGTCATGTTTCTTGCCTGCTTCAGCCATCATGATCAGACCTTCAACACCCGTTCCCTGGAAGCTGTACGGACCTGTACGTGGCTTAAATGCACCACCGCGAAGCACCTGTCCACCGGCAGCCTTAACCAGTCCGGCAATCTCATCAATCTGTGCAGCTGATTCAACCGCACACGGTCCACCCATAACGACGAGTTCTTTCCCGCCAATATCTACACCTTTGATGGAGATCACGGTATCTTGAGGATGGAAGTCACGGCTTGCCAATTTGTAGGACTTCGAAATCTTGACGACATTCTCTACACCTTTCATTTGACGGAGATGTTCAGCCATTTTCGGTTCCACTTTACCAATCAAACCAATAATGGTGCGGTCTTCTCCACGCGAGATGTGAACCTGAAGCCCTTCCTTTTCAATTGTAGCGACGATATCCTGAATATGTTCCTCTGGAGTAGCTTTACCTGCGATAACGATCATTATATTTCCCATCCTTCCTTGTATGAGAGCGCCTTAAGCGCGTCTATTTAACCTTCAAAACTCTTCTCCACTTAAACGCTTGTTCGCTTTTAAGCTTTTATCCACTAAAGTAAATATAACATATTCACCCTTTTCAGTCAAGCCGGCTCTTTATTTCCTTCAAAAAAAAGAATCCTGCAGTCAGTCACCGGATTCCGGCTCTTTACTGCAAGATTCTTATATTCATGTTTTGTTTACGTCGTACGAGTCTTTTCCCTTACAGGAGGTAACAGCTTGCTCATATTAACCGTACGCTTGATCTCCCATGTTTCCGGCTTGTCATGTTCATATTGCTCCAGATACAAGATGACTTCCTTCGTGATCGGTGTTGGCGTAGAAGCACCTGAAGTCACCGCCACCTTATTCACACCTTTCAGCCATTCCTGCTGAATCTCAGCCACATCTGATACACGATATGCCGTTACACCCGCAATTTCCTCTGATACTTGTGCAAGTCGGTTGGAGTTATTGCTGCGAGGATCACCTACAACAATGACCAGATCTGCTTGCCCTGCCTGTTCCGCAACAGCTTCCTGACGAACTTGAGTAGCCAAGCATATCTCATTATGAATCTCTGCGCCTGGATACTTCTCCAGAAGACGGCTCATAATGTGTTTAATGTCCCATTGACTCATCGTCGTCTGGTTTGTAATAAGGATTTTGCCAGGAGGTACGTTCAGACCGTCAATCTCCTCTTCCTTCTCGATCAGATGAACATGATCGGGTGCAACACCAACCGCACCTTCCGGCTCTGGATGATTCTTTTTCCCGATATAGATAATGTCGTATCCTTCTGCCGTCTTCTCCCGAATAAGGTCATGGGTTTTGGTTACATCCGGACAAGTTGCATCCACTGTAGTCAAACCTTTATCACGTGCCATCTTGCGCACTTCCGGAGATACACCATGAGCCGTAAAGATCACTGTTCCACTCTCTACTTGGCTCAAAATATCAATCCGGTTCGGTCCGTCCAGTGTAATAATTCCCTCATCTTCAAAAGAGTCCGTCACATGTTGGTTATGCACAATCATACCCAATATATAAATAGGCCGTGGTAGGTCCAGATTGCGTGCCGCCTGGCGCGCGAGCACCATCGCATCCACAACTCCATAACAATATCCCCGCGGCGAAATTCGCAGTACTTCCACTTGGTTGCCACCCGCTTTCTTTCTCGGCAAAGATAGCCGATGTAATTGCAGTCCTGTCTATTATAACCTTATTCGATAGGCGGAGCAAAGACAACCGGCAACCAAATGATAAAGGTCGTTCCTTCTCCACGTCTGGTTACAACCTCGACAGATCCCTGGTGTTCCTCAATGATCCACTTGGCAATCGACAGTCCCAGACCTATACCTGGTGTGGCACCGCGCGACTCATCCGCCCGATAGAACCGGTCAAAGATAAACGGAACTTCATCCCGATCCATTCCAATTCCCGTATCACTGATGCGTAGTCCTACCTGACCTTTATAAAGTATTGCATCAAGCGTAACCGAGCCATCTGGCGTGTACTTGAAAGCATTCTCGATAAAAATAAACAACATCTGCTGCAAATAGTCCTTGCTGCCGTTCACATATATGCCATTCAGAATCGATAGATCTCCTGGACGCCAGTCTGCCTGATGATCAAGGAATTGCGATCTGCGAGCCACTTCCTGTACCAGAATCTGCAACGGGATCGGATTCAGTTCGATTTTCTGTCCTGTATCGGCTCTGGCCAAAGACAGCATATCACTGATCAGTCTACTCATACGTTTGCCTTCATCCGCCATGTCCTCTATCGCTTCGAGCGACATTTGTTTAACCGTTTCTTCGTCCAGATTCGGTCGGTCCGTGCTCTCTTGATCCCACAGCTTCTTAAGGAAGTCCACATTGCCACGGATGGTGGTCAGCGGTGTACGCAGCTCATGCGAGGCATCAGATACAAATCTGCGCTGAGCTTTATTCGTCTCCTCGAGCCCTCTGAATGACAGCTCTGTTCGTTCAAGCATATTATTGACGGTTTCAATCAGACGTCCAATCTCATCCATGGGACCCGTGTATTGAATACGCACACTAAGGTCATCCCCAGACTGAATCTGATTGGCCGCATCAATCACATTGACGAGCGGACGCATGGATTTGCGAGCCAGAATCAGACCCGAAGTAATTGCAAGTGCCATAGCGACAAGCCAGCCAAAGACCAGAATATTTCGCAGAGCTTCCAGCAATCGTTCTTGGGAACTTACATTGGCACCGACTTGAAGGAGCCCCCTTATTTCATTGGTTCCCTGAAGAGACAGGGGCTGCTGATTCACCAAGAAAGGGGTCCCATTCACATAGATCTTAGATATTCCACGTTTTTTCTGAATCTCATTGGATTTCACAACGGGAAATTGAATCTGAAGTTTCTCCATATTGCCTGAGATTTTACCAGATCTGCTCTGGTAGTCCCACAACTGGATGTAGATCTGAGCTTCCTGCAGCTGACTTTCCGTAAAAGGGTCCAGATCCAGTGACTGTGAAAGCGGATTGACACCTATCTGATTCGTAATTCGTTCACTTTTATCTTTCAGCTGCTGTTCCACTTCTTGATAGGTATTAAAATAAACAAAAGCGTAGATTACAACTCCCCAAAAAATGAGCACGGCTGCCAAGATGCCTGAATACCACGCGGTTAATCTTAACCGAATGGACATGTCAGGAGTCACCTCTCAAAATATAGCCGGCTCCCCGGATGGTCTGGATCAAACGTTTGCCGCCGTATTCTTCGGTTTTTTGTCTGAGCATGGCAATATACACTTCGAGCACATTGGACTCACCACTGTAATCATAACCCCAGATTTTATCCATAATCAGATCACGGGACAGCACACGTTTCGGATTTTGCATGAACAGATTCAGCAATTCGAACTCCTTGGCAGTTAGTTCCAGACGCTGACCGTCACGCAACACCTCACGAGAATCATTATCCAGAATAATATCCTCATACATAAGACGGTTATCAGGCGTGTCAGCTATATCTGCTTTACGACGCAATAAGGCACGAACACGAGCCAACAGTTCTTCTAGTGCAAACGGCTTCACGAGATAATCATCTGCACCTGTATCCAACCCGATTACCCGACTCTGTACTTCATCTTTGGCAGTGAGCATCAGCACGGGAACCTTGCTCCCCGCCTCTCTGAGTCTGCGGCATACTTCAAACCCGTCAATTTGCGGCATCATGACATCAAGAACCACGATATCGGGCTCTTTATCCATCAGCTTACTGAGGCCCTCAGCCCCATTCGAAGCTGTCTGTACATCATATCCTTCAAAAGCAAGTCCCCGCCGAAGCATGGACACAATTTTTTCATCATCATCAACAATCAGAATAGTTGAGCGCATGGTCTTTCTCCTTTATCCCTTAGCGTTTTAATCTCATTGTAACAGCCAGAAGAGCAATCTGCATCTCTCCATGTACCTTGTTGCTTTTCAAGTCCACCTTGATGGATTACAACCGTATATAGTGCAAAAAAAGCGAAAGGGCCCTCGAACCCTTCCGCTCTTCTAAACCTTATTCTATAACCTATGATTTGGCATTATGGTTGTTGTTGCTGTTGTTGATCCGTCGTTTGTGTAGTATCGTAATCATTTTTGTTGCCGATTTTGATTTTCACATCCATTTTTTTGCCGTCCCGAACAACATTTAGTGTCACTTCACTACCGATTTCCTGTTTCTTGATGAAATCAATCAAATCCTGACTTGTGTTGTACGCTGTACCATTGGCACCTGTGATGATGTCATAAGCACGCAGGTCTGCTTGGTAAGCAGGGGATTGATAGATCGTGCTGGCTACAACTGAACCTTCAGTGATATCCGTGCCCATCTGTTTAGCCACTTCAGGCGTGAGGGCCATCAGAGATGCACCAATGAATGGTACAGGCTCTTTGGGAACTTCTTTGTTTTCTTTCAGATATTTAACCGCATCCGAGATTACACTCGAAGGAATAGCAAATCCAATACCCTGTGCATCCGCGCTAACCGCAACGTTCATGCCAATGACTTCACCATTCAGGTTAAGTAATGGGCCACCGGAGTTACCAGGATTGATGGAAGCATCCGTTTGTAACAAGTGGCTGTACTCACGGGTTTTGCCTGTTTCTTCGTCCGGAATGCTGATCGTACGTTCTTTCGCACTCAATACACCTGCAGTAACTGTGTGTTCAAATCCTTCCGGGTTACCAATAGCTACAAGCCATTCACCCACTTGTGTGCTGTTGGAATCGCCCAGTGGAGCGACAGGGAAAGCATCATCGCCGCTGTTTTTCTCGATTTTCAATACGGCAAGGTCAAGGTCGAAGCTGCTTCCCAGCAATTTCGCTTCATACGGTTTGCTGTTATTCTCCAGCGTTACCTGAATCACATCTGCACCCTGAACCACGTGTTGGTTCGTCAGGATGTAGCCTTCTTTGTCAAAAATAAATCCGGAGCCAATACCGAGTGGAACCAACTGATTGCTGCTTTGTTGCTGTTGCTGCTGATTATTTTGGCCTTGGTAGCTATCTGTTCCGCCATTGCCTCCATTACCAAAGAAGTATTGGTACAATGGATCACTCATCGTAGAACCACCTTGGCTGCTGCTGCGTGAAGACTGCTTCGCTAGTGTTTCAATTTTTACGACAGCCGGACTTGTACTCGTTACTACAGAGGATACATCCTCTTTACCCGTTGGCAGTAATGACGCTGTCACGTTATTGCTGCTGCCTGAGTTGGTAGGAGTGGATGACTGACTGGAGCTTTCATTTTCTGCACTTGTCAGCGCTTCCTGTGGTGTAAACATGTTTGTTCTGTCCGCTGTGTACATCAGCACTGTGATGACCAGCATCCCGGCGATAAAAGAGAACAGAAGCGATCTTACAGAAGAACGTGGCCGACGGTTATTATAATTCCAATTGCCATTGTTCTTGCCGCCGTTCCCCTGATCTCCTCCGTTGCCACCTGAACCATTGCCGCCTCTGGAGGACGTATTGGCTTGATCAGATGATTCGTTACTGTAATTACTGTAGTAAGTAGGTACGGGCTTCACGGGGTCAGGTCTTGTAATCTCTACATTTCCTTCTTCACGTTGATTATGTTCCCCATTATGACTTGCTGTATCTTCCTGATTCACGGACTGAAAAGGTCCATAAGAATAATAATAGGAGGAATCGTCCGTCCCGGATGAATTGCGATTCTCCGCTTGTTTAGTTTCATTTTCCTCGTCTTGACGGTTCGCTCTGTAATTACGTTCGTCCATGCCTCTCTACCTCCCAATCTCTTCTTCGCAAGAGATATTCTTTAACTGTCCTTATTTTGTACTTTAAACCTTAACCGTACCTTAAAAACAATTAAAAAGGAGATAAAAGCACGCTGTTATAGAACATTTTTCCCGCCAAATCTGCATTCTAACCCTTATTCTTCACCCAGCCCTGACGATGAGCGTAGATTGCCAGCTGTGTCCGATCGTCCATTTCACATTTCATCAGCAGATTGCTCACATGAGTTTTGACGGTTTTGATACTAATATGTAGTTCTTCCCCGATGTCCTTATTGGTCTTGCCCTCTGCAATCAGCAAAAGCACTTCTTTTTCCCGTTCCGTCAGGCCGGATTCGTTCTCTCTTGCAGTTCGCTGCCTGATGCCACGGGTCAATGCCTGCGATACGTCGCCTGTCATTACTGGCATACCCCGGTATGCTCCTTGCAGAGCATAGATTAACTCTTCAGCAGATACCGTCTTCAGTACATAACTGACCGCTCCGGCTTCAATCGCTTGTACCACAAGGTCATCCTCCAGAAAACTGGTCAGCATTACAATTTTCATGCCCGGAAATTCGGTCATGATCGCTTGTGTCGCTTCCGCACCATTCATCACAGGCATCATCAGGTCCATCAGGATGAGGTCAGGCAGATCGTTATCTCCCAGCTTGCGCAGCTGATTCAATGCATCCTGTCCGTTGCCGGCTTCCCCCATCACATGAAAAGTGGGTTCCAACATAAGATACGTTTTTAACCCCATTCGCACCATATCATGATCATCTACAATCATTACATTCACTTTTCCGCTCATTCCGTTTCCCCCTCTGGTTCTTTCGGGAATTTCGGGATGAATACCCGCACCGTCGTCCCCGCTCCCGGCTTCGATATAATCTGAACCTGACCTCCAAGTTTCTCTGCCCGTTCACGCATCGTTGATAATCCGTATGAACCAGGCCGTTCCGCTTGCTGCAAAAAACCTTGACCATCATCGCTAATGCTCATGCTGATCTGATGTTCACTCTCTCGTATGGATAGACTGACCAGTCCCGCTTCTGCATGTTTGACCACATTAGCGACCGCTTCCTGAATAACAAGAAACAGCTGGTGCTCGATGGCATCGGAAATTCCGCCATCCAGTTCCAGCTCTTTCACTCCTTTTAAACCATTCTGCCTGCAATAATCCGGGAACCAGCTATCCAGCGCTTCTCCAAGATTCCTTCCCTCCAACTCCACTGGGCGAAGCTGAGCAATAAGACCTCGCATCTGCCGCTGTGCGATATGTGACATCTGAATAAGTTGATCCAGCACTTTGCTGCCATGCTCGGGATTCATCTCCAGCAGACGTGGTAAGGAGGAAGCCGACATATGCATGGCGAAAAGCTGTTGGCTGACCGTATCATGCAAATCCCTTGCCATCCGTTTGCGTTCTTCAATTACAGCGCGTTCAGATGCCTGTTCCTTTTCAATGACTTCCTGCTCACCAAGCCGCTGAAGCAATCTCATTTTTTTCTCAATCGAATCCATCATGACATTGAATTCCTGATATACCCGTCCGAAGGAGGCATCATCTGCCTCAGGCATACGCACAGCGAGATTGCCCTTGGACACTTTCAGCATGTTAAGATCCAGCAGATCAATCTTGCGTTGAAGCCGTAAGGCGGCAATGTAGCCCGTGATTACGGTAGCCAGGAGCACAACAGCAACATAGGTCCATGCACGCTGACGCCCTGTTCCCATGAGCACTTCCCCGTACAGCAAGTAAAAACCGCCCAAAGTAATGAGTCCGGTCAGCGCAAAATACATCATCAGTTCCCACTTATTTGCTTTGAGAATCGTTCGAATCATGCGTTAACCCACCTTGTTCACTTTGACATCTCCAATAAACACACTAACGACAATCCGTACTTTTTTTCCTGCTTCGCGATAATGCGCTGTTTCAGCCTGAGCACTGCTTAAGAATCCGCCCCGTTTTTGATTTAACAGGGACATGTCCCCAATAAACGAGTTCGTCGTCACAGTCACACCGAGATCCATATCTTCCGGAACAAATACCTTCACATCCCCGATAAAAGAGGAAATGTTAATCTTCGTCTCACCATAAGGTATTTGCGCCTTCGTCAAATCGATCACCGTATCGCCAATAAATGCTGAAATATTCATCGGTTTCAGGGAGAACACTTCCTGTCCCATATACATATCACCGATAAATGCCGATTTGTTAATCGTATTCCCATGGCCACCATAATAATTCGGATCATCATCATAGTGGTCATCGTCATCAAATGTTCCGTATGCTTTTTTATTTGAACCGTAACCTTTATGCTTGTGATGATGATGCTGATGTTTATGATGGTGTTGATGTCCGTGTGAATTAGGTTCGTCTTCCTTATCTGTATAAAATGAGCCATGTGCATCATTCTTTTGTTCCTGTTTTGGTTTGCCAAATGTTTTCTCGAACTGCTCGTCAAACGAAGACGGCATTTCCAGGTCCTCAGGGGACAATGGTTTATATGGTGGCTCCGGCGGCGGAGGCGGTTGTACTTGGTCATGATGTTTCCTGTCACGACGACGAGGACCGATCAGAACGAACAATCCCCCACCAATGAGCATTACTGGAATTAGGTAGCGTATAAACTCTCCCATGGAGTAATCAATCCATCCCAGATTACGGGCCAAGAAATATCCACCAATCGCCAGTACAATGGCCGGCCCAATCAATGCATGACTTCCATTACGCCGAATTTCGGTTATACCTTTTACACCCCACCAAATCAAAAATAACGGCCAATATGTTCTGAACATGTATCCGATATCTATGTCATAGCCCAATTGCCTGAACAATATTATTGCGCCAATCGCAATAAGAGGAATGCCAACCCACCAGCGGTCCCGCGTAGATCGTTTCATCGCTCATTTCTCCTTTGTCTGTATTCTGTATCCAGTTTACCTCAGACAAGGATTGGTTAACAGCGGCGGCAGATGGAATTCATCTCAGTCTCGAGACCGAGCTGGAAGGGTATTTATGTAAAATATTAAAAACACCCTGGAGAAATTCTCCAAGGTGTCTGTGCATTGATTTACTTTTGTGTTTTGCCTGTGTTCTCGGTACCGAACTCAGCATTGTATTTTTCATCAGGTGTTTGGAAGTTATCCTTCACTTTGTTTTGGTGCGATTGTTTCACCTTGCTTGCTGCACTCTCTTCTCCAAACTCTGCATTGTACTTCTCGTTTGGCGTTTGTGAACCTTGAGATTTCTTAGCCACGACGATCACCTCTCTCTTCATATTTACATTGCATGTCTGCAACGCGGGGTTCGTCCCCAGAGAGTATTATGTGAAGAGTGCACGTCCGTTATTCATGTATTAAAATTCATCATTATACGGCCTTGTCCAGCCAAGAATCCGGAACGGATTTGTACACATCAATGGCTTCCGATAACTCTTCCAGCATTTTTTCAGTGCATTTTCCAGCACCTTGTTTGATCAACTGTACTTCGACGTCCTTTTTGCCCCATTCTTTATACACTTGCTTTGTTGTAGGGAAATAAAGATCAATTTTATTGCCCTTAATTGCGGAGCCTGTGTCTGCAACGATTCCGTAACCGTAACCGGGAATATATAAAATGGAACCCAGCGGGAACAGCTTTGGATCAGCTGCAATCGTAGAGACCGTTTCTTTATCGCGGCGTACCTTTACACCCGAATACGTAATTCCGTATTGAGGATGTTTTGGACCTTTTCCGGTTGATTCCACACCCGCAGTGTAACCGGTAGCCGTCACCTTATGTGTGTCCAATATCTGTTCTGTACGCGGAGCGAGCACCGGCATCGACGGGTCAACTGCAATGTGCTTCTCCGGAATTTCCGTTCGCGGAATGACAATAGGCTGCGGAGACCATAAAAATCCCATATAGACCAAGGTTGTGAGTTGAGCCTGATCACTGTATTCATAAACTGCCGTTTCTGAATGTACGCCTTCAAGCTCTCCTGAAGTTTCGCTGTGTCGATTCTCCACATACATGACTTCATTTTCCTCTTCAAAGGTATATGCCTCTGCCTGATTCCACCCCAAGACTACTCCAATGAGCACTACACTGCATGAGATGATGAACCTTATGTTTTTCTTTTGAAATAAGAATTGCTTTTTCATATAGAACCTCCCCCTTACTGCAAAGGTTTTCCATAATGAAAAAATTCTATACTTTTCACCTATTAAGGCTTTTAAACCCGATGTCCAGAAAACCTTAAAAACTACAAAAAAAACCGTGTGAACCATTGGATTTACTCCAATATGGTTCACACGGTTTTTTATTATAGAGCCCACAATTCAGGATTACACCAGTCTTGTTGCAATCTCTTCTTTGAGCTGGGCTACAATTTCGTCCACTGGTTTCATGCCGAGATCGCCTTCTCCACGTTTCCGCACAGATACACCCTCTGCATTACGTTCATTTTCACCAACGACGAACATGTAAGGCATTTTCTCAAGCTGTGCTTCACGGATTTTATAACCAAGCTTCTCGTTACGCAGATCCGCTTCAGCAGAGATGCCTGCACGTTTCAGCTTCGCTTCCACTTCACGTGCATAGTCGTCGAAGTTTCCGGATACCGGAATAACCTTCGCCTGTACAGGAGACAACCACAGTGGCAGAGCCCCTGCAAAGTTCTCCAGCAAGAATGCAGTGAAACGCTCCATCGTACTGATTACACCACGGTGGATAACGACTGGACGATGTTTCTGCCCATCATCTCCCACATATTCAAGCTCAAACCGCTCTGGCAGGAGGAAATCCAATTGTACAGTAGACAATGTCTCTTCTTTGCCGAGTGCTGTCTTGATCTGAACGTCCAGTTTTGGACCATAGAATGCCGCTTCGCCTTCTGCTTCATAGAATGGAAGGTTAAGTTCTTCCACAACCTCACGCAGCATGCGTTGGGACATCTCCCACATCTCGTCATTCTGGAAGTATTTTTCGGTATCCTGAGGATCGCGATAGGACAAACGGAAACGATATTCGTGAATGCCGAAATCTTTATAAACCGTTTGAATCAGTTCAATAACACGAGCAAACTCTTCTTTGATCTGATCCGGGCGTGCGAAAATGTGAGAGTCGTTCAGCGTCATCGCACGTACACGGTGCAGACCTGTCAACGCGCCCGACATTTCGTAACGATGCATCATGCCAAGCTCGGCAATCCGGATCGGCAGATCACGGTAGCTGTGCATGCTGGACTTGTACACCATCATGTGGTGAGGACAGTTCATTGGACGAAGAACGAGTTCCTCATTGTCCATAACCATTTTAGGGAACATGTCTTCCTGATAGTGCTCCCAGTGTCCGGATGTTTTGTACAACTCAACATTACCAAGCACCGGTGTGTATACATGCTGATATCCGAGGCTCTCTTCCAAATCTACGATATAACGCTCCAACGTCCGGCGCAGCTTCGCACCATTAGGCAACCAGATTGGCAGGCCTTGTCCAACCAGTTGGGAGAATGTGAAGATTTCGAGTTCCTTACCCAATTTACGGTGATCCCGTTTACGTGCTTCTTCCAGGAAGTGCAAATGCTCATCAAGCTGTGCTTTTTTCACAAAAGCAGTACCGTAAATACGTTGCAGCATTTTGTTTTTACTATCTCCACGCCAGTAAGCACCGGCAACATTCATCAGTTTGAATACTTTGATTTTGCTGGTGGATGGCACGTGTGGCCCACGACACAAGTCGAAGAATTCACCTTGCTCATAAATAGTGATAACACTGTCTTCTGGCAAGTCACGAATCAATTCGAGCTTGTAAGGATCGCCCACTTCTTCGAAGATTTTGATCGCTTCCTCGCGGCTAACTTCCTTACGTACAATTGGCAGATTCTCATTAACAATACGTTCCATTTCCTTCTCGATCTTTTGCAGATCTTCGGGATTGAGCGGTTGTTCCAGATCCATATCATAGTAGAAACCATCTTCAATGACAGGACCAACGCCGAGATGCACCTCTTTGTTTCCATATAAACGCTTCACAGCTTGAGCAAGCAAGTGAGCTGTACTGTGACGCATCACTTCCAGACCTTCTGGTGAATCCAGTGTTACGATCTCCACCAATGCTCCCTCGTGAAGTGTTGTGGACAAGTCCACTACGATTCCATCCAGTTTGCCGGCTACGGCATTTTTGCGAAGTCCGCTACTGATCGAAGCGGCCACATCTTCAATGCTGCTTCCGTCGGCATACTCACGAACCGAACCATCGGGTAGTTTAATGTTAACTGCCATTTGTCTCATTCCTCCTGTAAATTCAACCTCTGTCCATATATTTCTTGGATGGATAATCTATTGCTGTTCCTGCAATTTTGCAAAGGAACGCAAAAAACACCCGTCCCGGCAAAGGGACGAGTGTTGTATACTCTCGTGGTTCCACCCTAATTCAGCTGCTTCATCCATATTGGAAGTACAGCCCTCATTGGCATGACGGTAACGGGCATGACCCGGCATATCCTTACTCATGGATGACTACCTGTATTATGAGGCAATATTTATATCCATTTTCAAAACTGCAGCTCCAAAGGGGTAAACCAAACGTGGCATCCGGAGGAAATTTCAGCCTGGTTCCCTCTCTCTGCACCGACCGTGCGCATGGCTCTTGTCTTTGTCAACGCTTTTGTTTATTGTTCCATAACAACTCAAATAAATCATGGATCAACAGTTATTATAATTGCCGATATCACTTGCGTCAAGACCTGTCAACAATCCGGAGCGCAGTACTTCACACTCAGGACAATGATGGCATAACTGCACCTTGTCTTCAAAGATCTGACGGATCGTAGAGATGATAGGCAGATCTGGAGTGCGTGTATGCAGCATGACCTTTTCAGGTGAGATGGAAATCAGCGTACTCACGATCATATCTTCGATATCCATTTCCAATTCAAGCCCTGGCATCTCCACGACGACCTGTTCATCCTTTTGTACGGGTAGGACATTAAGCGCAGCATCCAGTACTTGAAATTCATGTAATCCTTTGTGTATCAAATGCACAAGAGGTACTTTCGCCTCCTGAAAGAATACAAAATATTTGAGTAATCCCATAAACTCTTCATATTGACGATCCATCCAGAACTCATCCAGTGCATATTCTACCAGCTCATGAAGCTCCTGTTTATACTGCCGAATCCGAAAATTAAGAATGCCTTCAAGATGAAAAAAATGAACCTCCTCCAAATCCTGCTTCAATCCATTGGCCAAAGTGGTACGGCGACGCTCCCGTAGGCCTGGCTGATCCAAGTCACCATTAAATAACAATGGCATGCATATCCGGTTTACCTTCTCCACCTCATGTTCATCCATAACTGAGCAGGCTTTCGAAATCATCTCTTCTACCATACTACGTTCACGCGTATCCATGATGTAATCTGCAAGCCCCGACGCAAGCAAATCACTGATCTGAGGCAGCCACTGCTGGAAGTCAGCGTGATTCTCATTGCCTCTGCATACCCAGGCCGCTCTGCCATCATTATGTTTGAAGGTGAGCCGAAATCCTCTTTTGCTTATATGTAAACCTTTGGTTTTTTCCTTCACACAACGATAAAATTGATCCGCTTCTTCCTGCCCTGATACATCGGTCCATACGGCGAACAGTTCCATAAGAATCACTCCTTTCCTTCCTGTTCAAAGTATATGGCAAGGCCGATAGGGATATACGAAGCGGATTGATGGAAAGCGTGTCATGATTTCTCAGTATATTATCAAACCGTTTGGAGTTAAGACAAAAATGTGTTATTATTTTTATAACAGTATGTTTCACGGAAAAGGGGGGAAGCCAAAATGAGACAACAACCAAGAATACTCCGTTACGCTTTTATTATCATTTTGTGCG
Source organism: Paenibacillus sp. BIC5C1 (assembly GCF_032399705.1). Lineage (NCBI taxonomy): Bacteria > Bacillati > Bacillota > Bacilli > Caryophanales > Paenibacillaceae > Paenibacillus > Paenibacillus sp. BIC5C1. The sequence goes on along the minus strand of NZ_CP135922.1, from coordinate 1,961,152 downwards.
TATTCCAAGCGTTGTCCTTCCCTATTCCGATGCAGTCGGAATCCGCTGTTGAGGTAACCGTTGAGACGACTTCCAACAAGGAAGTGCTTGTCCACACATTGGAGTCTCAGCAGAAACCTGCCATTCGCAAATACCCACAAGTCATGTCGAAGTTGATTGCGGTCACGCATAACAAACCTGTCTTTCTTGTGCTCGCTTTGTTGCTAATGCTGCGAATTCCAACACCGCGTCTACCCTTTAAACCGTTGATTTGTCTGTTTAAACGCAGATTATTTCTGCTACCTATCAAATTCACCAGTATGTATGTATCTCCCACCCCTATAGCACCAATTTACGTGAACGCTCTTAGCTAGCCGTTACATCGTAATTTAGGTTGCTTTGCATGGAGACACCTCTGTCTGAAAGACGGTGTGCTTGTGCATAACTATTAACCCTTTTAGCAAATGTTAGATATCGATCAGTTTTATTTGGCAACACCTATTTGTTAACGTCTATTTTGTTATCCCCGTTTACATTAAAAATTTACAACACAAGGCTGTGTGTCAGGAGTCCCTGGCTCTGTTTACCCGCATCATTTAATGTTCCTAAGCGCAACAGTTCATTCTATTTTCGGGAAATAAGCCTGTCTTCTGTGGCCAGCCCTCAATTTAAGGAGGCATACTATCCATGGATGTACGCGAAACAGATTTGCCGGGAATCGGCAAGAAATTTCAGATTGAAACGAGCAGTGGAGATAAAATCATTGTCATTATTCACGATGACGGTCGACGGGAAATGTACCATTTTGAGTACGATGACCCAGACCAAAGTATCTCCATGATTACGCTGGATGACTATGAAGCAAGACAGATTGCTGCCATCGTTGGTGGATTGACCTATAAACCAAAGCAGCTTGAAAATATTGAAGTAACGTTTGACGATCTGATCATTGAATGGTACAAAATCGAGCCATCCTACGGATGTATCGGTAAATCTATTGGTGAACTGGACGTTCGTCAAAACTCAGGGGCAACGGTTATTGCCGTTGTAGAGAAGAATCACAAAAAACATATCAGCCCCGGTCCGGAGGTCGTGATTAGTGCAGAGTCCACGGTAGTAGCCGTTGGCGAACGCAATCAGCAAAAGCTATTCAAATCCCTCCTCCTGACCGGAAGGGGGTGAGTCGATGGATCATCTGATATTCGAAGTGGGTCTGGCACTTGTGCTCATTGCAGCAGCCGGACTCTTATCCGCAAAACTGAGATTTTCGGTCGTTCCATTTTACATTCTGATCGGGATGGCCGTCGGACCTCATGCCATGAAGATCTGGCATCTGGACTTCCGTTTCATTGAAAGTCAGCCGTTTATTGAGTTTATGGGCCGCATTGGTATCCTCTTCCTGCTCTTCTATCTTGGGCTGGAATTCTCGGTTGGTCGTTTGATCAAATCAGGTAAATCCATTGCAGTCGGCGGATCCATCTATATTGGGATTAACTTCACGCTGGGATTGATTTTTGGTTTTGCTTCCGGTTTCCCAGCCGCCGAAGCTCTTGTCATTGCAGGGATTACCACCATTTCATCCAGTGCCATCGTCGCCAAAGTACTCGTTGATCTGAAACGAACAGCGAATCCGGAGACGGAAATGATTCTCGGAATTATCATGTTTGAAGATGTATTTCTCGCTGTATATATCTCCATCTTGTCTGGACTTGTGCTCAGTGATTCATCCTCCATCGGAGGAGTCATTGTATCGGCACTCATCGCACTTGGATTCATGCTCATTGTCATTATTCTTGGACGTAAAGCAACACCTCTGCTCAACAAGGTGCTTAAGATTCGCTCCAATGAGTTGTTCTCCCTTGTGATTTTCGGTGCATTGTTCCTCGTTGCCGGATTCTCCGAAACCATTCATGTCGCTGAAGCCATTGGCGCCTTGCTTGTTGGTTTGGTACTGGCTGAAACGGAACATGCAAAACGGATTGAGCACTTGATTCTGCCATTCCGTGATTTCTTCGGAGCTGTTTTCTTCTTCAGCTTTGGATTGTCCATCGATCCGTTGTCTCTTGGAGGGGAAGCTGTGTGGCTTGCGTTGATCGCAGTTGTGCTCACACTATTCGGAAACTTCCTTGCAGGCATGCTGGCTGGGCGCAGTGCAGGACTATCACCGAAAGCATCAGCCAATATCGGTTTGACCATTGTGTCACGTGGTGAATTTTCAATCATTATGGCCAACATGGGTAAAGCCGGGGGACTTCTCCCGCTGCTGCAACCGTTCGCCGCATTATATGTACTCATTCTGGCAATCCTTGGACCGTTATTAACAAAAGAGTCCAAACATGTGTTCAGATTATTGGATAAAATATTTAAGTTCAAAGATCCTCGGAAGAAGAAAGAAGAACCGAAGGTTCTGCAGAAAGAAGGGTAACCCCCTTGTCTGTTCAGACAGACAACGTATCGTAATCGCGGCTCTACCGCCGATCTTTCTGTGATTAACCCAGGGAGAATTGCACGAAAGCCGCACAAAGGAGGATGACCTATGAAAGCACCTCTGATATCGGCTAATCCGGTGCCACAAACCGCCAAGACCAGATTATCATCTGCCCGTCGCCTGTTGAATTTATTGTTTGTAATAGCGGGTGGAATTCTGGCCTCCGTGGGACTTGAATTGTTTCTACATCCCAATAAGATCATTATTGGAGGCATTACGGGCATCTCTTCGTTGTTCGCCCACTGGACCGAAATGAGGATTGGTTTGTTCCTGTTTTTGTTCAACGTTCCGTTCATTTTTCTGTCCTATAGACTCGTGCAAAAGAAATTCGTACTGGTCACTGTTCTGGGTTTGGTTGTCTTTTCGATTGGTGCCATTGTGCTTCATCCCATGCCGCCGCTTGTCGAGCACCCGCTGGCTGCTGCCATGTTTGGCGGATTATGTCTCGGTCTAGGAATCGGTCTAGTCGTGCGGTATGGTGGGACACTGGATACGCTGGAAATCGGTGATCCGTCCTCCCGTCCACCTGAACGTGTATTTAGCGGGAAACGGATGCTTATCGAAAAAATAATCATGCTGCTCAACTTGTTGATTCTAACCGCCGCTGGTGTTGTCTTCGGTTGGGATCAAGCGATGTACTCGGTAATTGCTTATCTCATTGCATATGAAATGGTGTATATTGCATTCCGCGGATTCACAGCTAAGCGCAAAATATGTATTTTAACCACACAAAGCGCTCAAGTTGAAAAAGCCATCCGTAAACGGCTGCGCCGTGAACCTGGAACATTGGATGCTTCATCGGATTCAGGGCACCCTGCTGTCGCTGAAGGTTGGATCCAACACGTTCCGGGAGCACTCTACTATGAGATTCATTTCCTTGAAATGATCTGGCTCAAATCCATTGTGCGTCATATTGATCCACATGCAGGTATTGTGACGAACCCGGAAAAATAATCTAGATTCCTATAGGTTGGGCAAATAAAAACTCTCTCTGTTTCCTATGAATGTTAACCATTCATTAAGGTCAGAGAGAGTTTTTTCATTGATTATTTTTATAATTCCACTATTGCCTTCACTACATGCGAATCCGGTTGTAACCAGGTGTCGATTGATTCAGGCAATTGATCCAAACTCGACCGGTGTGTAATGTAGCCATCCATGTTCAATTTCTTCTCCCGCAAGATCGACATGACCTGTTCAAAATCTTCCCGTGTGGCGTTTCGGCTGCCCAGAATGCTCATCTCCCGCTTATGAAAGTCTGGATCATGAAAGGAAATATCGGCTTTGACCAGTCCAACAAAGATTAATTGTCCACCATGAGCCACATATTGGATGGCATTATTCATCGATTGCATGTTTCCTGTTGCATCAAAGACAGCCGTCGCATAGTCCCCATTCGTGATTTCAGCAACTTGTTGTGCCGCTTGTTCATTGGCCTGAACCATAGCATCCACTCCAGCCCACATGCGGCTAAGTTCCAACCTGTCCACATTCCGGTCAATGGCAATGACCCTAGCACCCGCATGTTTAGCAAAAGCCATCACCCCCAGGCCAATGGGTCCAGCTCCAATGACCACAACCTGGTCACCAGGCTTTATGGCTGCTCTTCTGACCGCATGAGCACCAATACTCAGCGGCTCTACCATCGCAGTTTCATCCAGCGTAAGTCCTTCGGCTTGGATCAGATGGGAGACAGGAACAGCAATCCTCTCTCGCATGCCGCCGTCCACATGTACACCCATCACCTGCATGGACACACAACAATTCGTTTTCCCTGATCGACAAGCGATACAATGACCACAATGTAAATATGGAATAATACTTACCTGATCTCCTGCTTTCAAGCCCGCTTCATTGGGGCCAATCTCTTCAATAATCCCTGAAAGCTCATGCCCAAGTACTCGGGGATAGGTGAAAAATGGCTGATTACCTTTGTAGGCGTGCAAATCTGTGCCACAAATTCCAATTCGGCGGATGGTTACCAGCGCCTGATTCTCGGTTCTTTCAGGTTCAGCTATGTCTCGTAACGCTAAACGATTTATTTCTTCACATATAACAGCTCTCACTCCTGTTCCCCCTTCGATGATGCTTGTGACTTCATGTTATGTTCAATGTTATATTCAGGGCGTCCGCTGGCCCAGCTCTCGTTATGAATTGGAGCCAGAATACGCAGTACCTCTGTTAACAGGTCCTGATCCAGGGGTTCATCAATCCAAGCTGCATTGTGACGGATATTATGTTCACTTGCACTGCTGACCAGTGTTGTTGGAATCCGTTCATTGGCTGTTGCAAACTGTACGGCAAGCTTCGCAATATTAGTGCCCTGTTCCGCACAGAACCGCGCCGCTTGCAGGCAAACCTGCTTCACTTGATCATCTGCCGGGTGCCAGGCAGGAGTGCCTCTTGTGCTTAATAAACCCATGGAAAGAGGCGAAGCATTCACAAGGCCAACTTCTTTCTTTTCCAAAAGGGGCAGCAAGGACAGCAGTGAAGTATCATTCAATGCATAATGGCAGTAGGAAATGATAGCGTCGGCATCAATCTGTGGCAGCACCTTTTCGAATAACCGCAGCGGTAAGCCACAAATCCCTGCATGGCGAATGACTCCCTGCTCTTTTAGGCGGAGTAAGGTTGGAAAAGCTTCTTCAATAATAATATCTGCAGAGACAAATTCAATGTCATGCAAGAACAGGATGTCGATATAATCGGTATGCAGTCGATCTAGACTCTCTTGTACACTCTCATGTATCCGCTTACGTGAAAAATCAAATGCATTCTCCCCATAACGTCCAGCCTTGGTCGACAACGTAAACGAGCTGCGTGGCAAACTACGGATGGCTTCTCCAAGCACCATTTCAGCTTTTGTTAATCCATAATAGGGCGAAACATCTATATAGTTCATCCCTGCATCTACAGCGGCGTGAACCGTACGAACACCCTCACCTCGGTCAATATCACGAAATACGGAACCTAGAGAGGATGCTCCAAAGCTCAGTACAGGTACTTCCAATTCCGTCTTCCCAAGTCTTCTTGTTTTCATCGGCCTGCCCCTTCCCAAGCATGTCTGCTTACTCACGTGTCCTTTCATTGTAACAGTTGAATTCCAATATAAAATATCGTCAAATGCGTAATATGTACTGTTTGATGATCTGTGAATAATCGCTTGGTGTGAAGTGAAATTAAAAAGTCCGCCGATTCCCCTTATAAAGAGTAATCAACGGACTTCTTATCCAAACTGACTGAATGGACTTAACCATTCAATTCATCAGCATAATGTACTTTAAAATATATATTAGTTCTGCATTACAAAATCTTGTTGAATGGCATTATTCTCATCAAACGTCCGCAGGATGTCATATCTTGTGTTACGCTGTGCTGGAATATAACCGGACTCCCGAATCAGTTGCGTAATGGAACCAATGTTAACTTTGTATGTTGCGCCTGCAGCAGATACCACGTTCTCTTCAATCATGGTGCTACCGAAGTCGTTGCAGCCAAATTCAAGTGATTTTTTGCCGACTTCAGGTCCCATCGTTACCCACGAGGATTGAATGTTTTTGATGTTGTCCAATACCAGTCGACTGATCGCTACCGTCTTCAGGTACTCTTCTGGCGTCTGACGCTCCAGCTTCAGGTTTGTATTATCCGGTTGGAATGTCCAAGGAATGAACGCCAAGAATCCTTCGGAATCATACTTGTTCGCAATGCACTCATCCTGAGCTTCACGTACCCGAAGCAGATGCAGTGCGCGCTCTTCCATCGTTTCACCAAGGCCAATAACCATCGTTGCCGTTGTGTTCATACCGATACGGTGAGCTGTCTGCATAACGTCCATCCAATCGCGCCATGAACCTTTCAAACGGCTGATTTTACGGCGTGTACGGTCATCCAGAATTTCGGCACCACCACCAGGCAGGGAATCGAGTCCCGCTTCGTGAATTGCACGTACAACCTCTTCCAAAGTAAGACCGTCGGACACCTCAACCATTTTCATAATTTCGGCTGGTGAGAAGGAGTGCATCGTAATATTAGGGAAACGCTCCTTGATCGCTTTGAGCAGATCGGTATAATAACTAAACGGCAGATTTGGATTCGTTCCGCCTTGCATCAGAATCTCGGTACCATTCACGTCTTCGGTTTCTTGGATCTTCTGGAAGATGACTTCATCGGGAAGTACATATCCTTCGTCAGAGCCAGGTCTGCGGTAGAAAGCACAAAAACGGCAGTACACATCACACACGTTCGTGTAGTTGACGTTACGCCCAATTACAAATGTTCTGTATGGTTCGGGGTGCATGCGTTTTACAATCACATTGGCGGCTGCCCCGATTTTGTCTACTTCATTTGATTCAAACAGCTGAATCGTGTCTTCCAAGTCCAAACGTTCGCCCCGAAGGGCTTTATCTAAGATACGGTCTACCGTACTCATCGTAAAAAAGCCTCCCTCATGAAGAGAAAATATAATCACGATCCGTCCCAACTTGCTCATATAGATGAAAGTTTTGGTGGCAACATCGCATTTCTGTACTCCACATATCGTAACACAGGTTACATGTGAAAAAAAGCACCTTATGAGAAGGTGCTTTAAAAATTAATAAAAATGTTTACATATGCCATCTATTTCAATTCTTTTTCAGCAGGCTCTAACACCCATGTTTCAATACTATTGACTCTACGAGTCCTGAAGTGCCTGATCCAGATCTGCAATCAGGTCATCGATGTCTTCCAGACCAACCGAGAAGCGCAATAATCCGTCAGTTATACCTCGATCACGGCGAACCTCAGCCGGCATAGCCGCATGAGACATCATCGCAGGATAAGACAGGATACTTTCAACCGCACCCAAACTCACAGCAACAATTGGCAATTTCACACGGTTGAGTACAGCCTTGGCCCGATCTCCCGAACCTACGTCAAACGACACGACAGCGCCGTATCCGCTTGACTGACGTTCATGAGCTTCACGCCCAGGATGATCCAGCAGCCCCGGATAAAATACAGCCGTAATATCACTGCGTCCACTAAGCCAAGCAGCCAGCTTCGCTGTGCTTTGTTCACTATGTGCCATGCGCGCACCCAAGGTTTTCATACCACGCATCAGCAGCCAGGATTCCTGGGCACCAAGGACGGTTCCAAGTCCATTCTGCAATTGTTTTAGCTGTCTGCCCAATGAATCCGTACGAGCAACGGCTAAACCTGCCAGCACATCACTGTGTCCGCCAAGAAACTTGGTCGCACTATGTACGACAATATCCACCCCGAGCTCAATCGGACGCTGGTAATAAGGCGTCATGAAGGTGTTATCAAGAATGGAGATTAACTCATGTTCCTGTGCCCAGGAGGTGACTGCAGCAATATCCGTGATTCGAAGTGTCGGGTTGGAAGGTGTTTCCATATAAACTGCCTTCGTATTCGGTTTGAGCGCTGCCTTTACTTCCTCAATATTGGTCATATCCACAAAGGTAGTCTCAATCTGCATCCGGCTCAGAATGGAAGTAAGCAGTCGATACGTTCCTCCATATACATCTTCCGTCACAATCATGTGATCGCCTGCCGAGAACATCATGAACACACTGGAGATGGCAGCCATCCCTGAGGAGTAGGCAAATCCGCGTGCTCCGCCTTCCAACAATGTAATGTAATCCTCCAATGCCTGACGTGTCGGGTTACCGGAACGACTATAATCATGTTGAGGTGGATTAAAAATATCAAAATGATGGAATGTGGATGCCTGGTAAATTGGCACACTGGAAGCCCCGGTGGTTTTATCAATTTCGTCACCGAAATGCAGCAGCTTGGTGTCGAACTTCAGGTCGGAATGAACATTCCGTTCATGATTGTTGGCATTATGGTTTTGCTCACTCATGATGCGTTCCCCCTTCTATCTCCTGCTGTGCAGCTGTTAGTGCATTGCCCAGATCGGCAATCAGATCTTCGGCGTGCTCGATCCCTACAGAGAAGCGCAACAGACGGTCATCTACACCTACAGCGTCACGAATTTCAATCGGAATATCCGCATGGGTCTGTACCGCAGGGTAAGTCATCAACGACTCTACACCCCCGAGGCTTTCCGCAAAAGCAATCAGTTTGATATGACGCAGCAATGGTTCAACATAACGAGCATCCTTTACTTTGAAAGAGAAGATGCCCGTATTCCCACTGGATTGTTTATTCTGTATTTCAAATCCGGGATGAGCCGACAAACCAGGATGATACACTTCATTAACGGCTGGGTGCTCCAAAAGGTACTTGGCAATCGTCAAAGCATTATACTCATGCCGCTCCATGCGAAGAGCGAGTGTCTTCATGCCTTTCATCAGCTGATAGGAGTCGCTTGGAGACAATACAGCTCCTATGGAATTGTGCAGAAATGCCATTTCGGCTGACAGTTCTTCCCCTTTGGTAATAATTAATCCCGCAAGTACATCATTATGACCACCCAGATACTTCGTGGCACTATGGATGATGATATCAGCACCGAGTTCAATTGGACGCTGGAAGAACGGAGTCAGTAGTGTATTATCCACAATGGTCAGCAAGTTGTGGCTCTTGGCCCAGGAGCATACCGCTTCCACATCCGTAATCATCATTAGTGGATTGGTTGGTGTCTCAATAAATACCGCTTTAGTATTCGGTTGACGAATACTTTCCAGAGCTGCCAAGTCATTGGTATCGACGTAACTTGCTGTCACACCAAATCGAGACAGGATGCGTTCAAGCAAACGATACGTTCCGCCGTACAGATCTAGCGATACAATCAGATGATCCCCTTGTCCGAATAAAGCGAAAATCGTTTGCAAAGCGGCCATGCCGGAGCTACAGGCAAAACCTGCATCACCGGATTCCAACGCTGCCGCTGCTTCTTCCAACACTTTACGGGTTGGATTGGTCGTACGAATATAATCAAATCCCGTGCTTTGTCCAAGCTTTGGGTGGCGAAACGCAGTGGATTGATAGATCGGAAAATTAATGGCGCCTGTTACCGGTTCATTGATAGACCCAATTTGGGCCAATCGACTTTCGATTTTCAACTTGTTGTCTTCCATTGCAGCATCCTCCTGTAATGTCGATTAAATTTGTGGACCAATATCGTAAGGTGTCTCTTGATACACATAGTAATTGAGCCAATTAGAGAATAATAAGTTTGCATGTGCCCGCCAAGTGGCTGGGGGAACACGGGAAGGATCGTCATTCGGGAAATAATGTCTAGGCAGCGCAATGTCCATGCCTTTAGCTGCATCACGGTCATATTCCCATTTCAATGAAAGCGGGTCATACTCGGCATGTCCGGTTGCAAAAATCTGTTTGCCGTCTTTGGTAGCAACGAGGAAAATACCCGCTTCCTCGGATTCAGCCAATATTTCAAGGTTATCATTTTTTTCAATATCTTCACGTCGCACTTCCGTATGACGAGAATGCGGGACGTTGAATACTTCATCGAATCCGCGCAGCAGCTGCACATTGGATCTGTTGATCGTATGTGAGAATACGCCAAAACATTTTTCATCCAGCGGAACTTTTGGAACTCCGAAATGGTGGTATAAACCTGCTTGGGAAGCCCAACATATATGCATGGTCGAAGTTACATTCGTTTTGGTCCATTCGAAGATCTCCTGGATTTCTTTCCAATAGTTCACGTCTTCAAAGTCCATTTGCTCTACAGGAGCGCCTGTAATGATCATGCCGTCAAAACGGCGGTGTTCGATCTCATCAAAGGTTTTGTAGAATAAGTCCAAATATTCCTGGGAAGTGTTCTTGGACGTATGAGACTTTGGATGAACCAGAACGATATCTACCTGAATGGGTGTGTTACCCACCAAACGAAGCAATTGAGTTTCTGTCGTTTCCTTTGTGGGCATCAGGTTTAATATAGCGATACGCAGTGGACGAATGTCCTGCTGGTAAGCAGATGTCTCGTCCATGACAAAGATGTTCTCTCCTGCAAGTACTTCTTTGGCAGGCAGTGTGTCTGGAATTTTGATTGGCATGGTGGTTCTAACTCCTCCTTGTGCATAAATAGATGCAGCCACTGCGGACTCGATACGATTCGCATCCGTACAGTTATAGGCTGCCATGAGCTTGCCTGCAGGCGCTGAATTGCAACCACATTGCTGGCGGCAAGCTCAAGTTCCTTAGCGAAAATCACTGCTGAGAAGTCGGTGCATATAACAAAGACCTTCCTCGGATTCCGAGAAAGGTCATATGTAAATAGATATGCGCCTCTCTCATCTCTCAGTTACAACAGTGTCACTTGGACACTTGGTCGCTGCAAGAATTAGCACCGTGCGGTATACCGCCGGTTGCCGGGTTTCATCGGGCCAGTCCCTCCACCTACTCTTGATAAGATTTCGCTTTATTCAATTGTAATAACTAGTGTGGTTCACCTTTTACTTTAAGACATTAATCCCCTCACGTCAAGGTGTAGTTCAATGTCTGTTCCTCAGGATCGGAACCGTTCATCATCCGTTGTCATACACTGCTCCAGGGCGCGAAATCGACACATTTTTGCGCTTGAAAGGACCCTGTACCAGCGGTATACTAGACAAGTGTTATAAACCCTTATGTGAGAGGTGACATATTCAATGGATGGCGACCCGAGGCCTGACTGGCAGCCGAATTCCGACAAACTGCATAGAGAATTGATATCAGCATGCCGGCAGCGGGACGTTACTTCCGTTTGACTATAGAGCGAACGCAGTCCTGACTTCCAGGCTCCGCTGCCGACCGGCTGATCTGTTCTTTTTGCGCCCATATTGATGAAATCCGCCCATTTGGCGGGTGCAGAAGGAGTAGATGAATAATGAAAATCCGGTTGGTAAATAACGGTGTATTTATTCCGGTGGACGACATTCAGCAGGCGCTGACTCCACCAGCGGAGGGGTTTTACTGGATTGATGCAGACGTAGACGATTTGGCGGTACTTCAACCGCTGTTCATGATGCATGATCTGGCCGTGGAAGACTGTTTGAGTGACGAAGAACAACGTCCGAAGATTGAAATTTATGAGAGCCATTATTTTATTGTTATTAATAGCATTCGTTTTGATGATGAAGAGATTTTTTTACGTGCCGTCAACTTGTTCCTTGGCAGACACTTTATTATCAGTGTAACCAAACAGAAAGTCAGCGAATTGCGGACATTGAAACCGATCCTGTGGGAACAGGAAATCAGTACGCCGGATAAGCTGCTGTATCTGCTGGTTGACTTGATTGTTGATAATTATTTCACCGTTGGTGACCGAATCGAAGCGCGCATTGAGAAGCTTGAAGAAGACATCCTGATGCATACCAAGAAATCTCATCTAAATGAGATTATCGGGCTTCGCAGTGAGATTTTATGGCTGAAGAAAGTGCTGGGACCTCAGAAAGAGGTCATTAACACACTCAATAAAAAAGATTTGCGTCTTATTGATGATCAACTGCAAAAGTATTTCAGCGACATTTATGAGAATGCTGTGAAAATATCTGAAACCTTTGAGACTTATCGGGACTTGATGGGGAACTTGCGAGAAGCTTACCAATCCAGTATCGCCAACCGGGCGAATGAAATCATGCGTGTGTTCACCGCCATTACCACGGTGTTCATGCCGCTGACCGTTATCACGGGCATCTATGGGATGAACTTTACGAACATGCCTGAGCTGGACTGGAAGTATGGTTATTTTGTGGTTATTGGCCTGATGGTTACACTGGGCCTGAGCATGTTCTTTATTTTCCGCAAAAAAGATTGGGTTTGAAATAGCAAAAAGACGAAGTGCTCCACATTTTGAGACGCTTCGTCTTTTTTTATTATCCGCTTATAAGTATGACAACTAACGTCCTATTTCCAATCTAGCCTGCATTCTGCTCCGTCTCTGTGTCACGACGAAACCGGATGCGAATCATGCGCAGTCTTTCGTAGACCTGCTCCAGGTTGCTACCGCCAGGCTTTTCTTCTCCATACACCTTATGTAATACAGGCTTCAGAAACGTATCTCCCAGCTCCTCGTAGGCACTCCATACCGCCTCTTGCTCCTCTTCGGGCATGACAGCAAGCTCCGCATCAAGCAGACAATCTGTGTCATATCCCTCCAAATCCAGTGTCTCCAATAACTCAATCAGCTCCCTACGGGACAATCCGGAACGATTTACGATTTCCTCCAACGTATATCCTTCCTTCATACCTTCAAGTACCTGCTTACGTGTGGTGAATCTGTCAAGTTCCTGCTTGTACTTCTGCTCTCTCTGTTTGTACAGCCAGCTCTCATATTCTTGTTCCTTCAGATCCGAGTACACCCAATCTAGCGGGAAAGATGTGGAACGTTCCAGTCCATTCGTAATCTCCAGCCATTCCTCTCCATACTCGGAAGCCTTGCTCTCCCCTACGCCAGGTAATTGCATCAATTCATCGATGGTTTGTGGAACAAATGCACTGATCAAACGCAACAACCGGTTCGTTGCAATAAAATAAGGGGCCTTCCGGTCAGACGCTGCTCTCTTCCTGCGCCATATGCACAGATCCATATACAGCCCCTCATTGCCGTATAATTCACTGTAACAATGAAGACGCTGACCGCCATAACTGCGCGACTTCAAATCATCATTTTCGTGAAACAAACCCTGCAGCAACGGACGATATCCTTCGCTCATCTGTATGGCTAACTGATGACGATACACATGTAACAGCTCGTCCCACGAACTGCCAGCATACCAGTTGTCATCCGTTCGATCTCCTTCCTCATATCGGCTCCACCCCAGATGCCACGCTCCTTCTTCTTCACCGATCCACAGCTGTGCATGCTCTTCATTCTGATCTAACATTCTGGATAATCTGTTCATGAAAATGACTTCCATATCTTGTCCCTCCTTCAATAGTTCAGCTCGACACAGCCTGTATGTGCTAAATTAAGCAGCACAAAAAAACACCTCTCCTGCAAAATCCATGCAAGAGAGGTGCTTCCTCATTTAACCGTGCTATGCTGTTGCTCATATATTACCACAATGGAAAAATTCGTCAACTACTTGTTTGTAAAGCTATTACTTGTTCAAAGCCAATTTCGCCAGTGCAAGCGAACCACACAGTCCCGCATTATCGCCAAGTCCCGGTGAAACGACATACTGGTCAATTTCGGATTGAAGTGCAGGGTGCTGAACGTATCCAGCGAGCAATTCCTGCAATTTGCTGCGAACCATTGGGAACAGATGCTCCTGCTTCATCACACCGCCACCCATTACAATTTTCTGAGGTGTGAGGATCAATACATAATTCATCAGGGCATGCGCCAGGTAATGTGCTTCAATCTCCCAGGCCTTGTGATCGGCTGGCAGTTCGTAAGCCGGTTGATTCCAACGTTTATTGATGGCAGGACCTGCGGCAAGGCCTTCCAGACAGTCCCCATGATACGGACAGAACCCTTCATATGTATCTTCGGGATGTCTGCGGACAATGATGTGTCCCATCTCTGGATGCGACAATCCATGGACCATTTTGCCACCTACAACTGCGCCTGCACCAATTCCCGTTCCGACAGTAATATACAGACAGCTATCCAGGCCTTGTGCAGCCCCCCAGGTTGCTTCCCCAAGCGCAGCACCGTTTACATCCGTGTCGAACGTCATCGGTACATCAAAGTGCTCTTTGAGCTTACCAATAAGGTTGTACTGCCCCCAATGCGGTTTCGGTGTTGTTGTGATGTAACCATAAGTCGGGCTTCCTTCAATCGGATCAATTGGACCAAATGAACCTACACCCAAAGCTTCAATACCTTTACCTTCAAAAAAAGCGATTACTTGTGCCATCGTCTCTTCCGGTGTCGTCGTTGGAAAACTTACGCGTTCAAGAACTTCTCCTTCTTCCGTACCGATACCACATACAAATTTGGTTCCTCCAGCTTCAATTGCGCCTAAAATCGTCATGTTAGTCACACTCCCTAGTAGTTTAAAATTAAATGGATCTTCAAATCTGTTCTCTAAAAGACGGAACAACAGCATGATTAGTCCTGTTCAGCAGTTTCGAGCTTGGCCAATCGCTTCAATAAGGTCTGTTTCCAGCTGTCGGATAACGTTGGAATGGCCAGTAGAGCACGCATAGCAACGGCATCCTGCTTCCCCTGATGCATAATTCGATTGGCTTCCAGAATGGTCATTGATGCAGGATCTGTGCTTATACGTCTTAATATTGCAGAAGGAGTTACCTCTCCCTCTTGCAAGACCCGAAAATAAAATCCGGTATGCCCGCTATCCTGAAAATAAACAGGCAGCTCTTTGTAATCATACCGTGCACCAAGCTTGAAGCAAGGCTGTCTTGGCTGGCTGACCTGTACCGTGGCTTCCCCCAATTGATACACATCACCAATGCGGACTTCTTCCTCCATACAGCCTTCAACTGTCAGATTTTCTCCACAAGCCCCCCAGTCCAGCTTGCGATCCATCAGTTGTTCAAGCGCCGGATAACGACTGTAATCGTATACACAAACCGCCTTGTCAGGTCCACCATGATGCTCCAGATCAGCCTGGGCATCCCCTGTCATTCCGGTGAATGACAGGAAGACCGGGCTGGATATGGGATGTTTCACAATGCCGCTCATCACTTCGCGCTTCTGGCCAGGCAAGGCCTGAAGTTGCCCTACGTTTACAGCTAATACCGCCGTTTTGTTTTCATCTGGCTTCCGGTTATGAGTGAGTGTCATCTGATCCTACCTCCCATATTAGCTTTCTTTTAACGAACAGAGCCACCAAAAACAAGTGTATTACTTAACAAGCGGCCCGGGGAAGTAAGCATTTTGCCGCCAGCATACATGCCAGAAGATGCACCTCCATCCAGGTTCATTGCCTGCTTGGCACCAAGCTTCTGCATGACAGCAGCCCATTCCTTAATCGTCGCTCCTGACACGGTAGCCAACATCACCGATCCGTCGGCCATAATGGCAATACCACTTCTTGCGCCGGAGGCATTGAGAATTTTGGTATCCTTGAAGCCCTCACTCGCTGGATTTACGGCAATTTTGCCGTCTTTCACCAGACGTGGACCTGCGCCCACAGCGGTGACTACATCTTGCCAAGGGATCTCTTTGCCTGCTGCATTGGTGTATTTATAATTCATCTCTACAGTTGATCCAACGGTAAAGCGGTCCGACGAAGATTTCTGATTACCCGTGAAGACCAGTACCGATCCATTCTTCGGAATGGCTACATTGGTATTCGGTACTTTCTTGGTGACAATCCCTTTCTCCATCACAACCGCCGTACCTCCTTTGAACCCGACTGTAGATCCCCGCTCTGGCGTGTATAACATCGTAATACTCGCATTCGCGGAAGGTGTTCGGTTAATAAAGGTCGCATACCAACTGCGTGACTTTCCTTCTGTATCTGTTACTTTACCCGTCAGACTCACTTGAAGCGAATCCATGATGGCTGAGCCATCTTCCTTAAACCCAATCGTTGTTCCGTATCTTCCAATATGTATGACTTTGCCGTTTGCTATTAACATGCCGTATGGATCTGGAGCTCCGTTATATGCTTCAAAAAATGCTCCGTTAATGGCCGCTTGCGCGCCATATGCCTTAACAATTGAAGGTAATGTTGCCGTCTGACCGACCTGCTTCTTCGCTAATCCTACGGTAACTGGTGTACCCTTGGGAATACTAACCGTCTGCACGGTAAAACTGCGTCCTGCTGCTTTTACTTTCTGTACTTTGGTGCTAATTGCCGCTTTGGCATCTACTGTCTGTGGAGCACTCACCGCTCCTGAAAGGATTACAGGCAAAGCAAGGACGAGGGCCATAGCCCCTGTCCACCACTTTTTGCCCGTCCGTTTTGTCTGCATGCTACTCACCCTATTGCCACTCCCATCCAAGAGCCCAGGCTCTTCATCTCAAGTTGTTCGAACTTGTCCATCACCATATCCGGATCAAGACGCAATTCACATACATCCAGTGCACAAGCTACCGGAACTGCACAGTGAATCTCTGCCAGTTTGCGGGACAGATGAAGCATGTCGAGATCATTCTCAATCTTGTTGCGTACCGAAGGGGTAAGTTTATCCATATTGTCCAAAATACCTTCAATGGAGCCAAACTCCTGCACAAGTTTCAAAGCCGTCTTCTCCCCAATGCCCCGTACTCCAGGATAATTGTCACTGGCATCGCCCATCAGACCTTTCATGTCAATCACTTGACGAGGTGTCAGTTGTTTCTCCGTCATTAGGGATTCAGGCGTATACACCATATAATTGCCATGACCTTTTTTCATAATAATAATGCTTGTACGATCATCAATCAGTTGCAGCATATCATGGTCACCCGTAAGTACCATCACGTTCATATCCGTCTGCTCGGTGTAATACTTGGCAAGTGTACCGATGCAATCATCAGCCTCATATCCTTGAGCGCCAATATTCGGAATGTTTAAACTATCCATCACTTCACGAATCAGAGCAAACTGAGGAATCAGATCATCCGGAGCTTCCGGACGGTTCCCCTTATACGCTGCATACTCTTCACCGCGAAACGTCTTGCCTCCCATATCCCAACAGCATACGACATGACTTGGCCCAAAGGTCTGAACCGCATCCCAGAAATAACGGATAAATCCGTATACTGCGTTGGTTGGCACGCCTGCCTTTGTACGTCTGATATATCCGCTTGCAGATGTTGCATAGAACGCACGGAACAACACCGCCATACCATCTACCAGCAACAAAGTAGGTTCATTACGTTGATTCACTTGAATTTGTTCTCTCCTGTCCTGATTCCATAGAAAATTGAACTAAAAATAATTACACTTGCCACTCCGATGACAGAACAACCTTCTGATCGCTGTTATCCCCAGATTTTTTTGATTCCCTTATTCAAAAGGGAAAATCCGGTGGTAAAGGCGAAGTGTATGCTTCCGATGGAGCTTTCTTTTAGAAAGCTTTTAGCTCCGCTTCTTCAGGTTATTTCTGTCCTCTCCATTCTCGTGTAAATCTTTAGCTAAGTTTCTATAGCAAATAAAATATCGAACTAATTCTATCATTATAGCATAGTTCCGCCAAGGATCGACCAGCCAAAAAAGCCCTGAAATTTGAACATTCAGAGCCTTTTTTACCTTGGTTCATTTAACAATCAATGAAATCATTAATCAATAAATTACGCGTTGTTCCATTCCTCTTCATACGTATCTTCCTTGAATCCTACGGTCACTTTGTGACCATCCGTAACGATTGGGCGTTTAATCAGGCGCCCATTGGAAGCCAGCAAACGAATCTGCTCTTCTGTGGACAGCCCCGGCAGCTTGTCCTTCAATTGCTGCTCCTTGTACACTTCCCCACTCGTATTGAAAAACTTTTTCACTTCAAGTCCGCTCTTCTGAATCAACTCCGTTAATTCTTCTTCGGTTGGGGGGGTGTCGAAAATAGGAAATAATTCCAGTTCATGCCCCTGAGCTTCCAGCCATTTTACCGCTTTACGGCACGTGCCACATTTAGCGTATTGATATACTTTTAGATTACTCATCGTTACTTGTCCTCCTATGTGTGCTCCGGTTTCGATTTCTCGCTTCCCTTGGTTTGCTTCGCAAATCCAAAAGTCGCTCCAAACCGATACCATCGCACTGTATTTTTAAACCTCTTCTCGAATGAGAAAATGTCCATTCGGCTTTAGGATCAAAAGCCTAAAACATAAAACCTTACAACCTTACAACCTTACAACCTTAGCCTGCGGCATTTTGTTCGGGTGCATTTGCATCCCTCACACGGGTTAAGCTAACTAACATTGATTGACAGCAGGGCACCGTGCATTGAGATTCTGCACCAGCGCGAATCAAAGGCCGTTTAACAGGCTTACAACAATTCTCTCGGGGATGCCTCAGCATCCAGGCGAGCCTCCAGGGCTGCCATATCTGCGGGTAAAGGTGCTTGGAACGTCATCCTTTTTTGCAAAATGGGATGTTCAAACGCCAGCTCACATGCGTGCAATGCCTGACGGGCAATCCAAGTGTCTCGTTCCTCCCGAACAGCCAGGGTCTGCTCATCGAACTCATGCATAGGAAGGGTCTTGTACATCCGATCCCCAATTAAAGGGCAGCCAATCGATGTCATGTGTACCCTAATTTGATGGGTTCTGCCGCTCTCCAGCTTCAGGCTCACCGCACTAGCGCTTCCGCCCGCCCACCTTGCAACGGTCGTGTATAACGTTCTTGCCGCATACCCGTCAGGTGTAACGATTCGACGATGCGGCTCTTCGGGATCACGATCAATCGGGCCATCGATGGCCCCCTCTTCTTGGGCAGGACTACCGTGCACAAAGGCAATATATTTTTTATCTACCGTTCCTGCGATCATCTGCTCAGACACATGCTGGTGCACATATGGATTTTTCGCGATTGCCAGCACACCAGATGTTTCCTGATCCAATCGATGAATCGGTCTGAAACGGAAACGATCGCCTTTAGTCTTCCAATAATGGACAACCCCGTTTGCCAATGTACCTGTGTAATGCCCATGTGTTGGATGTACGATGACACCGGAATCCTTGTTCACAATAAGCAAGTGCTCATCTTCATACAGTATCGTAAAGGGAATCGGCTCAGGTAAAATATCATCCGACTCTTCCTGTTCCATCCGAACTTCCAGGACGTCACCTGTGCTAACTTTGACGCTGATGTATACCCGCTCGCCATTCAACATAATTCCCCGCTCTGTAAGTTTGATTCTCGACAGGAGCTTGCGCGAAACCTGTAGACGCCGCTGAAGCACAGTCTTCAGCAGCCAGCCATCTTCATTTTCGGAAACCGTGTAAGTAAGTGGTGAATAATAATCGCTCATTCTTTGTCTTTGCGGCGGAATACTTTTTTGCTCCGCACATACTCAATGTCAGCTACCTGTTGTCTCGCATTGGCAGTCCGAGCTACAACGAAGAAATAATCAGACAGACGGTTCAAATAACGTCGTACAGAAGGGTTGATATCGGTATGCTGTCCGAGCGTTACGGCGCGACGTTCGGCGCGGCGACATACTGTGCGACAGACATGTAATGTGGAAGAGAGTAGACTGCCCCCAGGCAAAATAAACCGCTCCACCTTCGGATTCTCCGCATCATACTGATCAATCCATTGCTCAAGCCGGGTGACCATCTCATCCCGCACTTTATATTTGGTTTCGCTAATTTTTACAAAGGCGAGATCGGATCCGCAATCAAACAATTCTTGCTGAATTTCGAGCAAGTGTTCACGCAAATCCTCAAATTTTCCGTTTGCTTGATCAATAAAACTGATGGCCTGCCCAACAAAACAATTCAGCTCATCAATTGTCCCGTAAGCTTCAACTCGGTCATCGTCCTTGATGACCCGTCCACCAATGACTGAGGTCTGTCCCTCGTCACCTGTTCGTGTATATATGCCCATTGTAATCCCTCCTATTGTTAATATCATTCGCATGGTAGAACGCTGGGGTTAAATATAAATGCATGCCCTTTTAGAGTGTAACTTAATTAGTATACTTGACCTACTATGAATACGGGAATGCTATTATTTTCAGAAACCAGTGAGATCCTTCACACGTATATATGAGTTGGTGTACTCTGCCGAGTATACGCCAAATCCTTGCAAACCAAAAGTAGAGGAGACGATTATGCAAAACTGGATAACCGATTTCATGGAACAATACGGCTACATAGGCATTGCACTCATTATTGCGCTCGAAAACGTATTTCCCCCCATCCCCTCGGAAATCATATTACCTTTTGGCGGTTTCATGACCACCTACACCAGCCTGACCCTTCCCGGTGTCATTATTGCGGCTACCATTGGTTCTGTGCTTGGGGCTGTCATTCTTTATGGGATCGGACTGCTGATTGATGTCAATCGGCTGGAGAAGATTGTAGAACGTTGGGGTCATATTCTGCGGATCAAAAAAGAAGATATACACCGTGTCGATGCATGGTTTGACAAATATGGAATGTGGACCGTACTATTCTGTCGCATGGTTCCCCTTGTTCGCAGCCTGATCTCGATTCCTGCCGGCATGTCCAACATGAAATTTGGTTTATTCCTGCTCTTCACAACCATTGGAACACTGGCCTGGAATATTATTCTCGTCTCGGTTGGTGCGGCCCTCGGTGCGTCATGGGACAGTATCCTGCACTTTATGGACGTGTACTCCCTGGTCGTATATGTACTTCTGGCGATTATTGTTGTGGGCTGTATAATCTGGTGGATCAGACGAAATAAAACTCGGAAATAAAGAAATATACACGCATCACTTGTCAAAAAATAAAGCCTCCGCACCACCATTTGTGGTGACGGAGGCTTCTTTACGCTCGTCCATCGTTTAACAAAATGAAATGCTAATCTTCATATCGCAACCCTCGATCTTTGAGATCAACGGGCAATCCAGATATTAAGAGATACATCTGTTCCGAATGCGCCTGCAACGCCCGGTTAACTGACGCCATTCTTGCTGCAAAAATTCGTTCTTCCTCTGAAGGATACAAAGAGCCGTGCATTTCATTGGTAATCACGAGCAGCTTTCCCTGGTAAGACAGAAGGGCGTCCAACAGCAGCTGTGTCTCTGAACGCTGCTGATCCAGATCATCACTTGCCCTGAAACCGGCTGCCATCCATGCGGTCAGACTATCCACAATGACAATCCGCTGATCTGCCAGGAAGAGATTGGATTCCCGATTAATCTGGTGAAGCACCTCCGTCAGGTGCTGGCCGTTCCCAGCCTGGATGGCACGATAATGAGCGGATGGCAATTCGGGAATCACGGGATCATGATCACCAGTGGATAAATAGATGCCCTCCCGGCTAATCCGGGCTGCGTATCCAAGCGCAAATCGGGTTTTACCACTGCCTATGCCGCCTGTGACCGTAATTAGCAATCCGCTCCCCTCCTTCAGTAGCCATACTAGATTGCATTTACTCTGTCAGCGCCTTCAGCACTTTCTTGGATTCTTCGACATTAGAAGCCGACACCGGAATGGTAGCAAACAGATTTTGCGCAGCATAATCTACATCTTTGAACATTTGCATATCTTCCAGCGGAATGCCATAGAGATGTGATTCTGTCTTGATATCTGAACCGTCATCTCCTTCGCCCCTCTCAACCAAGACACCGCCTTCAAATACACCGCGCTTATACTTCTCCGCATCAAATGTATCATCCAGCGGGATATTGGAGCCGTTACTTCCGTACTGCTTCATATCAGCTTCAGGCAAAATGAAAATATCATGACCACCCGCCGCATACTCTACCATAATTTTCTGAACATCATACATCGCACTTGTGATAACTTCCACTTTGGGCTCCTCACCCAGCTTTTGCTGCAAATTAGCTTGCAACTGCTCCGAGATCACGGATGGATTTCCTTGGTTATCAATGATAAAAATCGTAAAACCGTCCTTACCGCCACAGCCAGCAAGCAGAAAAATCATAGAAATAATTGCGGTAAGCCCCCAAAATCTCTTCATTCCAGTTCCCCCTTTAGTCTCCTATGTACAATATATCACAATTGTTCCACGCAAAAAAATACCCCTACCAATCCGAAGCAATCTGATCATATATCAAAAAAAAGACCCCCCCGGGGTCTTCGTTGAACTGCATATGCGTAACGTTTCGATACAACGAAAAATTACTTTCCCTTAATCGGATTAGCCTTCATGTATTCATTAATCTTCAAATCTAGCAAACTGCTAATTTCAATTACAATATCGGATGTGAATGATTTCTCTTCAAGGAATATCTGTTCCATCTTGCGGCGTAGCATATGGATCTCATCTTCCAAGGAAACGTTATGCAAAGATGCGTGATCCGGTTTCACCGACCATCGGTCGCCATGATCGCCTTCTGCCAAATAATGCCCACGATTAGTCGGTAAATCATATTCAACACAAAACAAAGCCAACCCCTCCTTGGAAAAATTAGTTTCCAAATACAAGAAAAACATATTTCAAATTGAAATTATATCACAATATTTTGTAAAAGAAAGTTATTTTTTTCTAGTTTGAAAAATGTTCATATCTTTCAAAGGCTTCTAATCCCTATTAAACCTCTTTTTGCAGTTTGTAAACAAAGTTTCCGATTCGTTCCAACGCTTCATTCAATTGGGTCACCGATGTTGCATAGGAACAACGAAGAAATCCTTCACCTTGTGGACCAAATACATTACCCGGAACAGCTGCCACTTTATTTTCCGTTAGCAAACGCTCAGCAAAAAGATCCGAACTCAGCCCCGTCTTCTGGATACTTGGAAATGCATAAAATGCTCCCTGGGGTTCATGACAGTCCAGCCCGATATCTCTAAAACCCTGCACAATAAGGCGTCTGCGCTGATTATAGGATTCAACCATTCTATCCTTCTCACCCAAACCATTTGTCAATGCCTCAAGCGCGGCCACCTGTCCCATGGCAGGTGCACACATCACCGTATATTGATGAATTTTGAGCATGGCTGCAATTAGTTCAGGATGTCCGCACATATACCCGATCCGCCAGCCTGTCATTGCAAAAGCCTTGGAAAACCCACTAACCAAAATCGTTCGTTCCTTCATATCCGGAATCGAAGCGAAACTAACATGTTTTTGCGTATATGTCAGCTCAGCATAAATCTCATCCGCAATGACGATCAGATCATGCTTTTTGATCACTTCAGCAATAGGCAGCCATTCTTCATAAGTCATGATGGCACCTGTAGGATTGCTAGGATAACATAGAATAAGAACCTTGGACTTCGGAGTAATTCCCGCTTCCAGCGCCTCGGCTGTCAGTTTAAACTGATCCTTCGCATACGTTTCTACACCAACCGGTATGCCTCCACCAATCGAAGCGATCGGTGAATATGCCACATACGAAGGTTCTGGAATCAGAATTTCGTCACCGGGTACGATCAATGCACGCAACGCCAGATCAATGGCTTCACTCCCACCAACGGTAACGATAATTTCGTCCTTTGGATCATACTTGGTATCAAACTGAGTATCCAGATACTCACTAATGGCTTCCCTCAGTTTCGGCATACCTGCATTGGAAGTGTAACTGGTCATTCCTCTTTCGAGTGAGTACACACAAGCTTCACGCATATGCCATGGTGTTACAAAGTCCGGTTCTCCTACACCCAGTGTGATGATATCTTTGTTATCGCCAACCAGATCAAAAAATTTGCGTATGCCTGATGGCGGTATCTGTTGAACCAATGGAGCCAGGTACGAAGTCATTTTCTTGTTGTTTCCTGTTGTCTGTTCATTCACTATCATGACGCATCTTCCTTTACGGCGAGATCATGAGACGGTTGTCTTCCTGATGGTCTTCAAAAATAATCCCGTCCTGTTTATATTTTTTTAGAATAAAATTCGTTTTGGTTGAAAGTACAGAGTCAATCGGAGACAATTTCTCCGATACAAAATTAGCGACTTCACGCAGGTTGCCACCTTCTACTTCCACGAGCAGATCATATGCACCTGACATGAGATATACCGATTTCACTTGCGGATACAGATAAATGCGTTCAGCGATTCCTTCGAAGCCACGACCACGCTCAGGCGTAATCTGTACTTCAATCAAGGCTGTTACTTTCTCATCATCAATCTTGCTCCAGTTCACAACGGTTGCGTATTTCACAATCACGTGGTCCTGTTCAAGCTGGGCCACGGCGTTCTTGATCTTATCTTC
Organism: Paenibacillus sp. BIC5C1; assembly: GCF_032399705.1. NCBI lineage: Bacteria > Bacillati > Bacillota > Bacilli > Caryophanales > Paenibacillaceae > Paenibacillus > Paenibacillus sp. BIC5C1. The sequence continues at coordinate 1,937,061 of NZ_CP135922.1, read as the reverse complement.
CGACTCCCCCAGCAGCGTCGACAGCAGTGCGGGAGTCCTTCTCGCGTCTTCCTTCAACAAATCCAGAACTTTTAATTGCAGATCGTTCAGATCCTTCATGTCTTTCCCTCCAGCGTCATCCAGGTTCCTGAAAATGAATTAATACTTATATTACATGAATTCAACGATCATGCAAAGACAAAAACCGCCCGCCCTGAATTCGGGCAAGCGGTGGTATGGTCTGCAACAGTACCTGCTTCAAACCATAATGACAAAGGTTACATGTAATAAGGGTTACCGTAATTCGGTTGATGCTGGGGTACATTAGGCGCTTGGCTATAAGCACTCGTCTGTGTATTCTTTTCCTGAATGAACTGTTGACATTTCTGTTGGGTCTGGTGGGCCGATTGAATCTGCTTGTCCACATCCTGGCGTAGAGCCTTCGAACCTACCGAATACATGTTGTTCTGCTGCATCACATTGAACAGCTCACCTTGTAAACGGAGTGTATCATTGGTCAAGTCTGTAAACATCCGACGTGTAATAGGACAGGAAGCTTCGGTAGTTGCTGTCGTATATTCGCGCGCGGTTCGTCTTAAATCCGCAAGAATCGACTTCAACAAATCCTGCTCCTGCATAAATGATCCATTAGATGATAAAGATTGAGAATACACAAAGTTTCCTCCTATACGGTTAGATTCGGGTTCAATTACTGTGCTTGTGTTGGAGCAATAGATTGATGTTGTTGCAAAGCATTGACAAGCGTGTTCAGATGCTGTTCATGGGAACGAACATAGTGATTTAATGCCTGCTGAATTTGCGGATTATGTGAGATGGAAGCTGTGGCAGCACACTGTTTGATCAGCAGTTCTTCATTGGTTATTGAATCCGCAATATAATTCAATTCCTTGGGACTCAGCGCTTGCATGGATTGATTCTGCATGTTTCGTTGACCTCCTTGGCATAAAGTTTATGCGCAATTATTGTTAACCCGGTCACTCAAAAGTATACAAACGTAATCACGAAGGAGATGTTTCTAATGGATCTGGTCTATGGTACACCTTTCTGGCCTTCCACTTTTAATCCAAAATCCACCTATCCCTCGCTACAAACCGACATTTTCTGTGACTGCTTGATCATAGGCGGAGGTATGGGGGGCGCACTGACTTCCGAATTGCTTACGGAGCGTGGAGTTAATACGGTTGTTATAGATAAGAGAAAGATCGCGCACGGTAGCAGTTCAGCCAACACAGGTCTTTTACAGTACACAAATGACAAAACTTTGACCTCCTGTATCCATACCTTTGGCGAAAAGACAGGCGTGCGTTTCTATGAACTATGTCGTGAAGCCATGCAGAAGCTCACACAAATTGCGGACAGGCTGGATACCGATCCCTGGTTTATTCCTCGGACCAGTCTCTGTTTTGCCAGTAGCATTGATGATGTAGCCATGCTGGAGGAAGAATATCAAACGTTGAAGCATTATGGCTTTGAAGCTGAACTGTGGAATTCCAATCAAATCGGCAGCCATTTCCCCTTCAGCAAACCTGGCGCACTATACACGTTGGGGGATGCTGAAGTGAACCCGTATCGCTTTGTTCATGCCTTATTTGAATCAGCAAGTAAACGAGGAGCACGAATCTATGGACAAACTGAGATGATACATTGTGAATTCGATGATGATGGTGTACTCTGTCATACTTCAGGTGGAAAAATCCGGGCCAGCAAGGTTATTTTTGCTGCCGGTTATGAGACGCAGACCATCAAAAAGGATAAAGGAGCCTACCTGCAAACCACGTATGCTATTGCTACTAAGCCGTTGCCGGACCTAAAGGAATGGTATGAGCACAGCCTAATCTGGGAGACAGCACGCCCTTACCTGTATATGAGAACCACACCAGACGGAAGGATCATTGCTGGGGGTCTGGATGAAGAGACACCAAGGGAAGATCAGCGTGAGATTCGGGTAAAACACCGCGGAGATACACTCCTTGAAGAAGTACGATCTTATTTCCCACTGGAGAATCTTGAAGTTGATTATGCCTGGGGTGCCGTGTTTGGAAATACAAATGACGGTCTTCCGTTTATCGGACCACATCCTGAATACCCGCATTCTTATTTTCTCGAGGGTTATGGCGGTAACGGGACAGTGTACAGCATGTTCGCTGCTTCTATTCTGGCCGATGCTGTTACAGGAGTTGAGAATGGCGATATGGAACTTTTTTCATTAACGAGAACGAGTAAACCGTCTCCTGTGTAAGCAACATTTCAAATAAATAAGGGTACAGCTCAGGATTCAGATCCTGGACTGTACCCTTTTTTCCCTATACAGAGGATTCTTGCTGATCCGGATGCACTAGCAATTTGCGCATAAATATCCATCCGATGAGCGGGAAAGCTCCAAGCGTCACAATAAGCCAGGTTAACATTTGTAACGAAGGACCGTTCATGACCGTGAGAATAAATACGGCCAGGCCAAATAAACGACCGACCATTAAACAAAGCTCCCTTAATACGACAAGTTCAACTCTTTTCTCTACATTTTCGCCGCTCGTACCCATCAGGTCGAATCCTGCCGAAATCATCGGCAAAATATACAGCGGCATCGACAAGGCAGACCCAATCCCCATAATTAAAAGCGTACCATAGCTGACCTTCCATAATAGCGGAATCAATACGATGAATAACAATATCGCTCCGGCTAACATTCCCTTGGACCTGTATTGCGGCTTAAACCATTTTCCTGCGGCCCAGTAACTCACCAGTGCTACGGCAGAAGTAATTAGTGAGAACTGCCCTAGCTTATATTCCTGCTTAGTTGCCACATAGACGAGCAATGCAATGAGAAAGGCAAATACCCCTTCCCGCACGCCTTGTGCAAACAGTCCCATACCAAGCGGCCTCCATGCGCTATCTTTGGCAGATAGCTGTCGCCAAGGTTCAGACCAGCGGTATGTGCCGCTGACCTCCCTTTTTTTCAGAAAAAAACTGAACACAACGGCAATCACATATATGACCAATGACACTGTGAAAATAAGGCGATAACCCGAATTATCAACCATTCGCGAAATAATCAGACCTGAAAACCAAGGGCCGATAATACCTGTCATCGAACCCAGTAAACCCACCCAACCATTGAACAGGTCCCGATTCTCCCGGTCAGTCACCTCAAAATAAACCACGTTGAACGCAATCCAGAACAATCCCAGTGCACATCCAAACAAAATCCCCAGAGGCCATATCCAGTCAACCGCTTTTGACCCAGCCCATAACACAAGCATATAAAAAATACCTGACAAGGCCGTTCCCAATCGCAACGCACTCATTTTGTTATGTTCCTTGACCCACTTTCCCGCTAGCCAAAATGTGAGTCCCAGTGCAATTTGCTGGCTTATCGTGAACCATCCAAGCATGGCGTAGTCCGGACGGCTTTTCCATAGATACACATTCAGAAACGTCCCCGACAAAGCTCCGGCTAACACAAACAATCCATTCACGCCTAGTAGCAGAATGGATTGTCGGCCCAGAGAAATCTTCATCTGCTCCCTCCTTATTCCACCTGAAGTCAGCACTTCACAGGCAAAGTCTCAGGGTTAACGTACCCCAAGCAGAAGGAAAACATGATGAATTTCCGGAATATTATATTTTCAGAGCGATATGCTCCCTTATTTCCGCGCACTCAAATTCTGGATCAGACGCAGACGATCATCCTCGGACAGGTTATATTGAACCTGGAAGCAGCCTGAGCATACATACATTTGTACAGAGAACGGTGCATCAAGCAACGAATCCGTACCAGTAACGGCATTAGCAACTGGATTGAACGTATCCTTGCTTGCCTTCTGTGTACCCGTGAGGATCATGAATTCACGGCAGTGTGGGCATTCCGGAACCTCTTCCTGCAAATCAAGCTGCTTCTCCACGCCTTCTTCGTATTGAATCAGATCATTGCCCTCATCCGCATACTTCGTCAATGTACGAAGCTCCGGCAATTTCAGCTCTACTTCATCTCCCCATAGATTGGCCAGATCCGTAGTTTGTTCATCGTCCTCAACATCATCCATATCATAGATGTCTTCCTCGGCTTCATTGTTCTCTTCATCACCGATATTGATGTTTAGTGTACGATATCCCTTTAACTCATTGTGACAGTAAGGGCATTCTTCTTCAGGACCTAGCTCCTCATCCCATACAATCTCGGTGTGGCACCATGGACATACTGTTGGTTCCATATTGAATCAACCTTTCTCTTTCAAATAATCATGTATTTAACACATAAATGACGCCGATGGCAAAAAATACAATCGATGCAGCAAACAGAATCCGTATCAATATTTTCATGAAAGGTCCCCCTACATGATGCTCGCGCCAATAACAAATGACAACGAGACGGAAATAATCATGGATATCAATCCAACGGCCCGGTTATCCGCTTCAATCTCCTTGTCAATGGAGAAAACCGGTGTCAGAAACTCGAATAGAAAATAGGCAATGAGCAGAAGGACAAACCCTACAAATGACCATGTCATAGCTTCATACACCGATGATTTGGCCTGAATGCAAAAATGAAGCACGTTGCAGATTCCAAAGATTTTTCCTCCTGTAGCCATCGCAACCGCCACATTGCCCTTCTTGATTTCATGCCAGCATTTGTACTTGGTCACCAGTTCAAAGCAAGCCAGAAATACAAGCAGCTCCATAATCGCTACGGAGAAAAATCCGAGCACCATCCCCAAGGGATGAGACAGCAATTCGTCAATCGTCCCTTTCACTCACCGTTCCCCTTCCCCATTCTGCTGCCCGAACTCAGTCAGGCGGCAGAACTTCTTTGATTCCTGGTCGGGCTATTCCAATTCTGCGACGGTCACACCGTTTCCGCCTTCTCCGTAATTGCCCAGCCGGTAACTTTTTATATGTCTATGCTTACGCAGGTAATCCTGAATACCGGAACGCAAAATTCCTGTTCCTTTTCCGTGGATAATATAAACCTGACCCAGATTAGCAAGGAAAGCTTCATCGATAAAACGATCTGTCTCCATCAGGGCTTCTTCCAGATTCGTCCCCCGCAGATCCAGTTCACTTTTCACATTGTCATCGCGAGTTCGTTTCACACCAGTTACCGGTTTCTGCTTCGGTTTGGATTCTGCTGGGGCAGACTGCTGTAATTCAAGGTCATTCAGGGATACTTTCATTTTCATGATTCCCAATTGAACCATGGCATCCTTGGTGCCCGACATCTCCACCACATGACCTTTTTGATTCAAACTGTAGACAAGAACTTCATCGCCCGGTCCGATGGCCCGAGACTTCGTTGCCGTTGGAGTACGTTTAACTGTCTTCTTGCGTTTCTCAGGTTCAGCTTCATCCAGTTGTTTGCGAGCAGCAATAAGTTTGTGCTCCTTCACGGATGCGCCTTCTTCCATGGCGAGCTGGCGAAGATCGGCTATAATCTTCTCAGCTTCCGCTCTTGCCTTGTCTACAATGTTGCGGGCATCTTCTTCCGCTTTTTCAATGCGTCGGTCACGCTGCTGTTCCAACTTCTCCAGTTCGGCTTGATGACGGCTGCGCAATTTCTCCATATCTTGGCGCAAACGCTCTGCACTCTCACGTTCTTGCTCCGCAGTAAGCCGGTTTTCTTCCAGGGAAGCAATCATATGCTCTACGCGCTGATCTTCCTCTTTCACTTCGCCACGCGCGTAATCCAGAATGTATCCTGGCAGGCCCAGCCGCTCCGCAATTGCGAACGCGTTACTCCGTCCCGGCACACCAACGAGCAGTCGGTAGGTAGGGCTCAGTGTGTTAACGTCGAATTCCATGCTGGCATTAATAACACCTTTGCGCTCATAAGCGTAAGCTTTCAGCTCACTGTAATGCGTTGTTGCTACCATGCGGCATCCGGTCTGATGCATATGCTCCAGAATGGAGATCGCCAGCGCAGAACCTTCTGCAGGGTCGGTACCTGCCCCAAGTTCGTCGAGCAGCACCAGACTTTTGGTCGTCATGTTCTTCAATATCCGAATGATGTTCGTCATATGACTGGAGAACGTACTCAAGTTTTGTTCAATACTTTGTTCGTCACCGATATCCGCATAAATCGCATCAAATACGCATAGCTGGCTGCCGTCTTCGGCCGGAACGAACAAACCTGACATCGCCATAAGGCTGAGTAACCCAATCGTTTTGAGCGTTACTGTCTTACCACCTGTGTTTGGACCCGTTACGATAATGGACGTATAATCGTTGCCGAGTTCAATGTCAGTTGGCACCACATTTTCAATCGAGATCAGCGGATGGCGTCCCTTTTTGAGCTTGATGAATCCGCGATCGTTCATACGTGGCAATGTGGCTTTCAATTCACGGGCAAGACGTGCTTTCGCAAATATGAAATCGAGCGATCCCAGCAGGTCAACATCATACAATAACCACTCTGCCTGTTCACTGACAAGTGCCGTTAATTTCTGCAAAATCACTTCAATTTCACGTTCTTCCCGGATTCGGGTCTCGCGCAATTTGTTATTCATCGCAACGATGGACTCTGGCTCAATAAACAGCGTTGCCCCCGAACCGGATTGATCATGTACAATCCCACCAAAGTACGCGCGATATTCCGATTTCACGGGAATCACGAAACGGTCCCCCCGAATTGTAATCAGCTGGTCCTGCAGCATTTTGGATACTGTAGAAGAACGGATCATTGAATCCAGTTTTTCACGGATGCGTGCTTCACCGCCGCGCAGCTCACGACGAATCTGCGCCAGTGTTACACTCGCGCTGTCTGAAACTTCAGCATTGTCGTCAATACAGATACGAATCGCATCTTCAAGCGTTTTTTGCTCAGATAACTGATCACTGATATAGAAAATGGATTCCACTTTTTCATCATCGTGGAGTGCAGCGATCTGACGTTTCAATCGACGGGCTGCCAAAGTGGTGTTCGAAATTCCCAGTAACTCATGCGGGTTCAACGTGCCCCCTATTTCGGCACGTTTAATCGAAGCGGTAATATCCACAATACCCCCAAAAGATGGAGAGCCTTTCAGACGATCAAACGTAAAAGCTTCATCGGTTTGCTGAAGCAGTCTCTTCACTTCTTCCAGTTCACTGATCGGTTCCAATTGTTCCGCTTTCTTTTTTCCCATCGTAGTCTGGGCAAAACTTTGCAATGTATTTAAAATTTTGCGATATTCCAATGTTTGTAAAATTTTCGTGTCCAAGTGTACAACTCCTTCCAAACTATAACTGTATTATAACGAAAGAAACTTTCTAGCGCTATTTAACGAATCCTTCCACACATAACTTGGGACATAGCGCCGCAAACTACAGGTGTCAGGATTGTGCAACCTCACCATTGAACAGGATGTACAATACTCAATCTGCTCTGAATAAAGGAGGTATAACACCATGAATTTTCTGGGACATGTCGTGCGATTTATTATCGCCGCAATTGTATTGATGGTCGTCAGCTGGATCGTACCCGGATTCGCCGTAGGTGGTTTCTGGAGCGCACTGATGCTTGCTCTAGTTATCGCTCTGCTTGGCTGGGTTGTTGAAGGCATCTTCGGTAAAAGGGTTAATCCTTTTGGCCGCGGTATAGTCGGCTTCATCGTCAGCGCACTGGTGATCTGGATTGGTCAATATGTCGTAGATCATGTGCATGTAAGTCTGCTTGGTGCCGTTCTGGCTGCATTGGTCATTGGGATCATCGATCTGTTCATCCCGGTTTCCACCCCTTTTGATGCCGGAAGAAGATCCAAAGATCACGCATAGGCTCCAACGTAACGTACCTACTCCCCATAGGTCTCCCCTAAACCTCTGATGGCTTAACGCCTGATGAGGTTTATTTTTTTATGTTTTAAGCATGCTGATGTTCAAAAAAACGACATAGGCAGCATGTACAGGCATCGCTGATATGCGGTATGATGACTTGAGAAATCATTCAAATTTTATCCATATCACGCTGATTAAGGAGGCATATGATGAAGAAAGGCATGGCATGGCTTGTAGCCTGTATGTTGATTCTGGTCCTTGCTGCCTGTGGTGGAACCGGACAATCCGCAGAATCAAACGGCGAGTCCGATTCGAGTGCAACTGCAAGCGAAGAACTGGTAATCAAAGCAAGCAACTATGAATTTGACCAACCTGAATACCATTTGAAAAAAGGTGTACCTGTTAAGATTGTTTATGAAAATACAAACGGAAACCATGGTGTTCTCGTGCCCGAGCTGAACCTTCGGCTGGATACCCAGAACAATTCCAAAGTGATTACTCCCGACAAAGCAGGGGAATTCGAAATGTCCTGTTCTGTGTTTTGCGGAAGCGGTCACAGCAGTATGATCTCCAAAATTATTGTTGAAGAATAGTGTTCAAGACAAGGAGCCCCCGTAGCGACGGGAGCTCTTTCTTCATTATAACAAATTGTACAAGAGTGCGCTGTCCAGGATTCCAGTTATGACGTAATCATCTGCTAGGTCTGATCCTGTTCAATCAATTCAATCCATTCGTTATATTCCGTCTGCAATTTCGTATATTCATCCCGCAATTGGCGGTAATCTGTATTCAGCTGCTCCGCCTTTTCCTGCTCCATCTCACGTTCAACCTGCAGTAAACGCAACTGATTGGCCGCAAGTTCATACCGCTCACCGATATCCAGCAGTTCATTTTCCATCGTTTGCTTTTCTTCGATTGCTTCTGCACGCTGCTGGGCAAGCTGCTGCCGCTCGTGTTCCAGCTCTTCTACCTTCTCCACACTGGCAGCACTTTCTTTCTGCCAGAGATTCAATTCATTCTCCAGCGTAGTCCATCGATCTTGCCAGGACTGTTCCTGAGCCGCCCATTCATCTGCACGACGTTGCCAAACCTGATCTTGTTGTTCCGCTTGTTGCTCTGCTTGTTCTACTCGTGAGCTTAGCTCAACTTCCCGATCAGTCAGTTCTTTCAGGCGAGAGGAGAGCTCTTCCTGTTTGGCAGACAATTCTTCATGCTTAATCTGCCACTCAAGCGCTTCTTCTTCTGTCTGAGTCAGTAAGCTGCCTTGTTCATCGATCCGCGCAGATAGCTGATTGGCATGCTGCCTGGATTCTTCAAGCGCACGCACGATTTCTTTCTTCTCTTCGCTCATCTCATTCAGCTTGCGAGTATAGTCTTCTTCGCGCTGCAATGCATCACCATAATCCTTGCGGATTTGTTTATAATTTTCCTGCAGCTTGTTCAATTCTTCACGTGCTTCATTCAATTCACCATCAAGCTCTTTATGTTGTAGCTCCAGACGACCAGCTTGTGCAATGTAACGTTCTGCTTCTTCGCTGGCGTGACGAGCTTCTTCTTTAACAACGGATAATTCATCATGAAGGGACTGTACACCTGACTCCAACGTTTCATTCTGTTCTGCAGCTTCAAGTACCTGTGTCTCCAATTCGCCGATCTCGATCAGACGTTGTTCAGCCTGCTCTTTCCAGGACTGCTCGCTCTGCGTCAGTGCACCTAGTTCATGTTGCAATGTGCGTACTGCCGCATGGGCCTGTTCGAGCACTTTTTGCAGCCTGCGCTGCTCATCCTCTGATTTCACTTCGGCTTCACGGAGTTTCTTAATTTCCTGTTCAAGTTGACCGTGCTGATCCTGTACTTTTCGCAGCTGTGCTGTCAGAGAAGATTCACGTTCAACGGTCTCGTTATACTGCTGTTTCCATTGCTGTTCCGCTTCCCGGAAATGTTCTGCCTCAGCTTCTGTGCTGCGGAGTTGTTCAGTCATCTGAGCACTATCAACTTTTAATTGTTCCAGCTGCTGCTCCAATTCCGTAATTCGACGAAGCTGAACATCCTGCTCCTGTTTGTACACGGCTTGTTCATCGCGCAGCGTTTCAGTTTGATTACGCTCGTGTTGGAGCTGTTGCTCCTGATCCACGACAACTTCTTGAGCATTCTTGAGCTGCTTACGCACCTCGGCCAATTGGCCTTCAACATCGGCGAAGCGCGATTTAGCCTGTTTACGTTCTTCTTCCAACTGCTGATTCAGCTTGCCTTGTTCTTCTTGCAGCAAAGCTTCAGCAGTTGCCGCAGCTTCGTTCGCCTGAGTCTGGGCTGCTTCATGGATTTGCTTAAGCTGTTCTTCATAAGCCGCTTCTTTTTCCATCCATTCCAATTCCGCCAGTTCAGACGACTCCTTGAACGTTGCATTCAGCTGTTCAATCTCAGCCAGTCGCTTCTGCTCTGCTCGTTGCTGCAGTGCGGCTTGTTCCTCTTTTGCCTTTTCAGTCAGTTCTTGAGCTTGATTGATGGCAGCTTGCTCTGCCTCCTGTATACGCTGCTCCATCTCAGACTGGAGTTCACGGTATTCACGCTGGGCTTCTGCCTGAACCTTTTGCAACTGAGACTCGGCTTGTTCCAATTCAGACAAAATTGCTGCTTCAGCTTGTTCCTTCGCCGATTGTACTTGCTGTGCAGCCTGAACCTCGATTTTTTGACGTTCTGCCACGACCCGAGCTTCCGCTTCTTTCAGTTGAGCTGCCGTCTTATCCTGCAGCTCCTTGTATTGTGCAGCCGCTTTGGCCTGGGCTTGCTGCAACTCATTTGCTGAACGTGTCTGTGCTTCCTTCAGCTGAGCTGCCGCCTGAGTCTGTGCATTCCTGAGTTGATTCGCTGCTTTTTCTTCCGCTTCTTTAAGACGAGCCTGTGCCTTCTCCTCAGCTGCTTTCAGTTGCGCCGCAGTTTGAGCCTGAAGCTTTTGCTCGCGACCTGCTGCCTGAGCGCGTTCCTGTTCCAGTAATGTATTCAGCTTGGCTACTTCTGCCTGCTGATCCTTCTGGAGTTTTACGATGGCCTGTTCCGCCTCAGCCTTAAGTTTCATTGCTTCAGCGAGTTCTTGGTCCCTGCGTTCCAGTTCCTGCTGATGTTCATTTTGTATGGCATTCAGCCGATTGAGTTCATTTCTCATTTCGGTACGTTCACCGGTCAGCATTTTCAGCTCATTCCGAATTTCCTGAGTCTGAAGAGACTGCTCAGCCATATGTACAGCTGCCAGAACTGCAATACGCGGGGTATCCAGTCGGGAATTATGTTTGGAGATGGCGCTCATTCGCTCATCCACCAGGTTAGCTACTTGTTTCATATAGTCGGCACTGCTGCCAACCAGTTTATAGGAAGTCCCGTAGATCTCTACGGTGACGCGTGTACGATCAGGTATAGTCACAGTTGTGCCCTCCTTAAAGTCTGTATGTTGATTCTAAGCTGTAAAACAAAAAAAGTCACATCGATCCTCTAATGCTAAGGATTCGATGTGACTTCAAGCAATTCCTGCTAATCATTGTTCAAAAAATTGACTTATGTTCTATTTACGCAATTCGGCTCCAAATTGCTCCTCCAGACGAGCAACAACACGAGCATGAACCTCGGTAATTTCCTCATCCGTCAATGTGCGTTCACGGTTGCGATAAACGAGAGCCATCGCTACGCTCTTCTTGTCTTCACCCAACTTGCTGCCTGTGAATACGTCGAATACCTGTACGGTTTGCAACAGTTCGCCAGCAGATTCACGAATCGAACGCAGCATATCCCCAGCTTCGATATCTTTACTCACAACAACCGCGATATCCCGTTCAACTGCTGGGAATCGTGGAAGCTCACGATAACGGATATCCGCATCCGCTTCACTATAGATCGCTTCAAGCCCGATCTCGGCAAGATATACATCGTTCAAATCATATTGCTGCTGCAGTTCAGGATGCAATTGACCCATCGTACCAATCAGTTTGTCCTCTCCGCCATCTTTTGCTTCAAGGTATACCGATGCGGAACGACCAGGGTGGAAGCCTTCTGGACTGTTTGCTACCAGGCGAATGCGCTGCTCCAGACCCACATAGGCGAACAGGTTCTCAAGTGCACCTTTCAAGTCGAAGAAGTCCACTTTCTCTGCTCCCACATTCCACTGCTGGGATGCACGATTTCCGGTGAGCAACAAGCTCAGGACCGGAATTTCATGCGGTTGCTTCGTCAGTTTTTCTTCTTCAGTGAAGAACACACTACCTACTTCAAATACAGCCAGTGAATCATGCTTGCGGTTCATGTTATACACCGTTGCATCCAGCATTTGTGGCAAGATGCTCTTACGAAGCACGCTGCGGTCCTCACTCATTGGCATAGCCAACTTCACGGCTTTACTACCTTCTGTTAGAGCAGGGAACAATGATACTTTATCTGGATGTACGAATGAATAGCTGATCATTTCCTGCCAGCCACTACCTGCAAACAGGCCACGAATAGTGCGGCGCATTGCTTGCGAACGCGTATAAGCACCTGGTGTTGTTGGTCCTTCAATCAATGTGGTTGGAATATTGTCGTATCCGTACAGACGGGCAATCTCTTCAAACAGATCCACATCAAGTGTAATATCCCCTCTGCGGCTAGGCACTTCAACATCAAGCAGACCCTGCTGCGCATCACCACATGCAAAGTGCAAACGAGCGAAAATGGTTTTCACTTCAAGCAGGGACAATTCAGTTCCCAGATAACGATTCAGTTTATCCAGCGACAGCTGCACAACATGTTTATCCGCTGCGGCTGTTCCCGCTTCCACGATCCCCTGATGAACTTCGCCTTCCGCATAACGCTGGATCAATTCAGCCGCACGGTTCAATGCCGTAATGACAGCAGCCGGATCGACTTCTTTCTCAAAACGCATGCTTGCTTCGGAACGCAGCCCCAGTTGGCGTGACGTTTTTCGAACGGTTCCGCCGTCGAACTTGGCGGATTCCAGCAACAGATTCACTGTGGTTTCCGTTACCTCGGAATTCTCTCCACCCATAACACCCGCGATGGCTACCGGTTTCACGCCATCCGTAATGAGTAGCATATGCGGCTCAAGCTTGCGCTCTTGACTATCCAACGTCACGATCGTTTCGCCTTCTTTGGCCATCCGCACTTCAATGTGGCCCTTTTCCAGCTTATCTGCATCAAAAGCATGCAGCGGCTGTCCGTATTCCAGCATGACATAATTCGTGATGTCAACGATATTATTGATCGGACGGATGCCAGCGGCCATCAAACGGTTTTGCATCCACTGCGGGGAAGCTCCCAGCTTGATCCCCGTTATATAGCGTGCTGCATAATGACTGCATTGTTCACCAGCCGTAATCTCAACCGAGATATGATTCGCAGCCGCATCACCGATTTCCACCAAATTTTGAGTTGGATCAGGCAGTTTCACTTCACGACCGAGAATTGCACCAACTTCATAGGCTGCACCCAGCATGCTCAGACAGTCAGAGCGGTTCGGTGTCAGGTCCAGTTCAAGAACATGATCGTCGAGACCAAGCACTTGGCTGATTGGTGTACCAATCTCCGTTTGTGAAGGCAATACGAGAATGCCCTCCTGTTGGTCTTTCGGCAGCAACTTGTCGTTCATGCCCAGTTCTTTCGCAGAGCAGATCATGCCAAGGGATACTACGCCGCGCAGCTTGGCTTTTTTGATATCGAGTCCGCCAGGGAGCTTCGCTCCTACCAGGGCAACGACTACCTTTTGACCGGCATCCACATTTTTCGCACCACATACGATCTGCAGATCTTCTTCCTGTCCGGCATCAATCACACATACATTCAGCTTATCAGCGTCAGGGTGCTTCTCCTTGCTCTTCACGTAACCGACAACCACGTTGTTCACGCCCTGGTTCCGGTTCTCCACTACATCAATCTCAACGCCCGCACGGGTGAATTTCTCTGCCAACTCCTGCGGTGCCACGCCTTCCAGCGCGATATAATCAGACAGCCAATCTGTCGATACTCTCATGGACGTTCACTTCCTAATCTATGAATTGGTGTTGCAAATGAAGGGCGTTCGCCCTGTATGCTATTTCAGTAATTACAGTCGTCCGAATTGTTTCAGGAACGCCATATCACTGTTGTAGAAATGACGAATATCATCAATGCCGTATTTCAGCATGGCGATACGCTCTACACCCATTCCGAATGCAAACCCACTATATTTCTCCGGATCATAACCGCCCATCTCGAGCACTTTCGGGTGAACCATACCGCCACCCAAAATTTCAAGCCAACCTGTCTGTTTACATACACGGCAGCCACTGCCACCACATTGCACACAAGTGACATCCACTTCAGCACTTGGCTCTGTGAACGGGAAGAAACTTGGACGGAGACGAATTTCGGTGTGTGAACCGAACATTTCGCGCACGAATTGCAGCAAGGTACCTTTCAGGTCACTCATGCGAATGTTCTCGCTAATAACCAAACCTTCAACCTGATTGAACTGGAAAGAATGCGTCGCATCGTCATCGTCACGACGGTATACTTTACCCGGACAGATAACTTTAACAGGCACTTCACCTTTCATGCTTTGCATCGTGCGAACCTGAACCGGGGACGTATGCGTACGCATCAACAGATCTTCCGTTACATAGAAAGAATCCTGCATATCACGCGCCGGGTGGTTCTTCGGCAAGTTCAGTGCTTCGAAGTTGTAATAATCCATTTCAACCTCAGGACCTTCTGCTACGCGATATCCCATACCGATGAAAATATCTTCGATTTCCTGTACCACTTTGGTCAGTGGATGCAGTCCGCCCTGACGTCCGCGACGCCCTGGCAGGGTCACATCAATTTTCTCGGATTGCAGACGTTTCGCCGTCTCTTCCTTCTGGAACTGCTCCTGCTTGCTGTCAATGACTTCTTCAATCGCGCCGCGAACATCATTGGCAACCTGACCAATCACCGGACGTTCCTCTGCACTAAGCGCACCCATACCTCGCAAAATCTCGGTCAATGCACCCTTTTTACCCAAATACTTTACACGCAGATCACTCAGCGTCTGTGGATCGTTCACGCCAGACAGTTGCTCCAGCGCTTCGATCTTTAATGCCTCCAAACGTTCTTTCATGTGTAAATGCCCCCTTTATGTGGTTTAATGCAACAAAAAAAGGCCTTCTCTCCCCTGAAGGGACGAAAAGACCGTGGTACCACCCTTGTTAGACATTCAGTGCTGCCCGGCCCTTCCGGCCTGCAACATGTTTGCCTCACTCTATACGGAATAACGACCGTTAACCGTTACCCCCTACTGAATCCTGCGATGATTCGCAAGATATGGTTCAGGGAACCGCTCCGGAGTGAATTTCAGCAGCCTTGTTCTACAGAAACGCTCTCAATCTACGGCGCTTCCTCCCTGTCCAGAGGCACTGCTTACTTGTCTCCATCATCACGTTTGCATGTCAGATAAACCTTCAAATTTACTGATGATCGTCCATTATTATATGCAAAATCGCTCGAAATAGCAAGCCGTAACGCCATATGTTCAAACGTTAAGACAAAAAATAAATCGGCATAAGCTTCGTCAATCCATTACTTCTGTTTTCGCAGCTCGTGCAACTGTTTCAAACGACGCTGAATTTCGCGAACCTCGGCAACTTCTGCCGCCCGTTCAATTACATCATCAGGCCTAGTCAACACATCATTGCCCGCACTGTTCATGGGAGATAACAACTCGGACAACCGCATTTCAAGCCGCAGCCGTTCATCATCTGACTCGCGTATCTCAAGCGCGGACTCTCGCAATTTGATGGATTGCTCCCAGTCCTCCACGCCACCTTCGAACAGTGTAGCCTTTCCATCGGGCTTCAGATCAAGCAAGCGGCTGGCGAGTACTTTGGTCAGCATACGGTCATGGGATACGAGCACAAGTGCTCCGGATGCCTGCTTCAATATATTCTCCATCACTTCCTGTGTGTCAATATCCAGATAATTGGTCGGTTCATCCAGCACCAACACGTTGGCTCCGCCGAAATACAACCGCAGGAATGCAACTCTGCACTTCTCCCCCATACTCAAATCCCCAATACGCTTGAACACATCATCTCTTGAGAATAAAAAGCATCCCAGAATGGTACGTGCAGCACTTTGTGTCATGGATGGAAGACTGAGCAAACTATCCAGAAGTGTCTCACTTTCAGGTAACCCCTCAAGCTCTTGCGAAAAATAACCGATTTTCAGTTGTGGATGACGTGTCACTTTGCCCTGGGAAGGTTCCAGCTCTCCAATCATCAGTTTGAGCAGTGTCGTCTTGCCTGTGCCATTCGGTCCACGTACAGCAAGACGATCTCCACGTTCGACCGCAATCCGGATATGGTGAAGCAATGTCGGGCTTCCCGGATAAGCAAAACTAACGTCTTCCAACGAAAGGAGCTGGCGGGCAGCCAGCGTGTTCACTTGCAGCTCCATGTTCAATTTTGCAGCTTCGCGGGGTTTATCCACCCGTTCTTTCTCCAGGCGCTCCAGTTGTTTTTGCTTGGCATGGTAGCGGGAAATGTTCTTGTTGGCTTTCGCTTTGTAGAAGCTCTGAGTTATTTTCACTTCCACATCGCCTGCTGAATTATGAGCCTGATGAAACCACTGCTGATAATTGCGGATTGTCTCTTCTAGCGCTTTCCGTTCCAGCTCCTGCTTGCGATACGTTGCTTCCTGCTCACGTAATTCGCGTTCCTTATGGCCTTTATAATCCGTGTAGCCTCCTTTATATTTGGTCAGTGCATCCGGGCTAAACTCAATGACACCCGTTGCGACCTGATCAATAAAGGTCCGGTCGTGAGAAACAAACAACAATGTTCCAGCATAGGCCGAAAGCCATTCTTCAAGCCAGCGCATGCTCTCTTCATCCAGATGATTCGTCGGTTCATCTAGAATCAGAAATTTGGGTTTACTGACCAGCAATCCTGCGAGACGGGCCTTCGTTTTTTGCCCACCACTCAAAGAATGATACGGCCGATTCCAATGTTCCGACGATAACCCCAGACGAGTCAGTACCTTCTCTACCTCAGTCTCCCACATATACCCGTTCAATTGCTCATATTGCTCCATCGCTATCGTATAAGCTTCGAGCAGCCGCTGCTCATCTGCCGCTCCACTGTTGCTCATCCGTTGTTCCAGTAATTCCAGGTCACGCTTCACCTCGTAGATCCGCCCACTTTCCTGTCGGACAGCATCAAGCACATTCATCTCAGGCTTGATCAATGAGCGCTGGCGCATGAAACCCCACTCCTGCTGCGGAATGTGACGTTCGATGCGTCCACCGCCCTCTTCTTCTCCAAGAATGATGCTTAATAAGGTGGTCTTGCCACAGCCGTTGCGACCTAGAATGGCGAGCCGCTCACCTTCATTTATTTCGAGATTTAATCCTGCAAACAACTCATTTCCGTTCCACTCTTTCGATACTTCATGTAGGCGTACCATTGTCATCATGAGGCCTCATCCTTCCTGCAATTCAAAATAAAAAAACCGCTAGCATCAGCCGGCGGTCTGGCAATTCAGGATTGGATAAAGCGTCAAAAAACAAGCATAAGATACCCCACGGTATGAACAAAGAACCCTTAAAAGGGTATACACAAGCTAAGCCAGTACAGCCTGCCTGTTTCCATACCTGATCCCATAGCTGAATTTGGACACACGAATCCCCTCATTGCTCAGCCGCTTTTTGGCTGACTGCGTCATAAACTCTCTGCAGTTACTGGGGTTGAATTCATGTGTTTTACTTCATGGGATGTATGGTTACCTCTCATTCATGTGTAGTATCGATTTCTTCGTTATTGTACCAGATGATGGGGAAAAAGCAAAGGTTTTGAATTAAGCTCAATGACATTCTCCATTTAAACATGACTTAAAATATATTAACTTCGAAAAATAAGAAAAAACCCTTGTTTTCACAAGGGTTTCAGGTTTTGCATTAGTTAAGCGGGTGATGGGAATCGAACCCACGCTATTAGCTTGGAAGGCTAAAGTTCTACCATTGAACTACACCCGCACGAATGACGATCGGGACGACACGATTTGAACATGCGACCCCCTGGTCCCAAACCAGGTGCTCTACCAAGCTGAGCTACGTCCCGTCAAGTTCCGAGGAACATTAACATGAATTTCACAAAATTAATATACCATGATCATCCAACGCTTGCAACTTCTTTTTACCATTTCCCCTCTGACCTTTCGAAACAAAACAAGACAGAAGCGTGTCCACGCCCCTGTCTTTCCTTACCCCGTGGGTTTATCCACATCTCTCAAAAACTTTTTTTCAAAATCAGCTGCCAGAATGGGTTTGCTGAAAAAGAACCCTTGAGCCTCATGACAATGCTGATCACGAAGAAACGAAAGCTGGTCCTCATTTTCAACGCCCTCCGCCGTCACTTTCAACTGCAGGTGATGAGCCATTGACGTAATAGTCGACACAATTGCCGCATTATTGCTGTCCTCCATCACTTCATTGACAAAGGAACGGTCAATCTTGAGGCGGTCAATCGGCAGATCTTTCAAATAATGCAGTGAACTGTACCCTGTACCAAAATCATCAATACTGATGTGCACACCAATTTCCTTAATTTTGCGCAACTGCTCAAACGCACGATCCTTGTCAAAAGTCATGCTCTCCGTAATTTCGAGTTCAAGCCACACAGGTTCCAAGCCTGTCTCCTTGAGAATGCCGCTGATGTTGTCCAGCAGATGAGAATGCCTGAATTGTCTCATGGAAAGGTTAACCGAGACACATAGCTTGCGGTAACCCGCTTCTTGCCAGCGCTTGTTCTGTGCACACGCCTCACGCAATACCCATTCTCCTAGCGGTACGATCAGCCCGCTCTCCTCAGCAAGAGGAATGAATTCCCCAGGGGATACTGAGCCTCTCAGCGGATGCTGCCAACGCACCAAAGCCTCCATACCGACAATCAACCCACTTGCCAGATTAACCTGCGGCTGATACACAAGATAGAACTGCCCACGATCCAACGCTTTGCGCAAATCATTCTCAAGCTGCAAACGTTCCTGGGCTTTCATCTGCATCGCATGGGCATATCGGTTTAGCTCTATTCCCTGCTCTTTGGCATTATGCAGCGCCGTATCCGCATTCTGGATGATCTCTTCCGGTGAGTCACCGTCATGCGGGAATATCGCCATACCAATGCCCAACGTGAGATGATACTCGTTCCCATCCACCGTTACAGGTTTTTCAAACAGTTGCAGGATCGATCTTGTCCGCCGCAACGCCGTATCTGTTGTGCAGAAGTCTGTCATTGTCAATACGAACTCATCTCTTCCCAGTCCGAACACTTCCTCTCCCGGGAGCGAAGAATGTTTCAGACGCTGTCCTACCTGACGAAGTACACGGTTAGCCGCTTGTTGGCCTAACGAATCATTAATCGTTTTGAATCGGTTGATATTTAATACCAAGACACCGACAAGCTGCTCCTCTACCATAGCTGCATTCATCATCACTTTTAGTCGCTGAGAAAGACGACGGCGATTCGGCAGTCCTGTCACATCATCGTGGTGAGCAATGAAGTTCATTTTTGCTTCCGCCACCTGTTGTTTCAGGAAAGGTGTATCTACCACAGACGAATACAGACCCTTCTGGATAAAGAAATAGCCCAAACAATCGCTTAACAGACCTAGCAGCAGATTGAGATCATTAATTTTCGTAGCAGAGACAAAGTAACATTCCCCAAAGAAAAAACAGAGGATTGCACAAAGAATGGTAGGCAGATCGCCATCTTTGCCTTTTTTCCATTGAACGAATAACACGACCGCAGTCACGCCATACAGGATTCCGATCAGAAAATGAATTCGGGTAAACATGCCGCCAAGCACATTCCCCTCCAGCAAGTTCGGCAGTATAGCCCATTCCTGAATTGCCACTGTATACAAAACAACAAAAATACCGAGTGTTCCACTGAAAATTAGCAATTTGCGTGGTAACGCAATTTCCCTCTCGTTGACTGCATATATGAACAGCAAACCTGCCGCACAAACAAGAGATCCAAGCGAAATCATCTTCAGCGAGAATTCCGACTCCACCATCGCGCCATTTGGCATTTCTTCGGCAAAGGAAACGATGTGAACCAACTCAAACAAACCAATCAATAAAAATAGCGTAGTCATAAGGACCCTACGGAGGGTCAGTCTTTGAGTCTGAAATAACCAGCTTTGATTATAAATGCCGATACAGGCCGCTGCCGCAGCGAAGCCACCCAAGAGCGTCAAAACCGGGTAACCCGATATGATCAGATCAGAGCTTGCGGAGGAACGAAACCATTGACTTGCGAGGAAACACAATAAGCCGCCTATCGCGACCCAACCTATTTTTCTCTGATCTTGCTGATTAGCCTTCATGCCGTGTTTTTTCCTTCCCGGGATCGCCTATCCTGAAATAACCTTAACGATATAAATCTAATTTGTTACAATATTCGACATTTTTATATCTATCAACGTTCAATTCACATGTGAAAACATGCTATCTGGTACATAATAACATTTATTTCCGCAGACGTGAACAAAAAAAATGAGCATTTCTAGGAATATTTATTCATAGATATGTAGAAAAACAAGGCAATAAGAACTAAAAAAACATGAACTCCCCCTTGGAGTCCATGTTTTTTTAATTTACAACTGCATTTTAGACTAATTTTCGCCACATGTGCACTATTCGACTTAAAACGCTAATGCGCTAAAGTTATAGACGTATTAGATCCCTTCTCTTGTTGACTTGAAGTCAATTTTCAAGAATTATGCAATAAGCTTATTTATCAAAATTCACTTCTGGTGTTGTCAATTTATCATAGAAATCAACAACCTTATCTTTGTCTTCCGACGAACGCAGTGCCATCGCCGAACGAGGATGCTCGTCCAATGTACCTGTAATCATATAAGGCAAAATGTAACCCCACTCTTCTTTTTCACGGAGAGGGACCATCAATTGCTCCAATACACCAAGTACTGGACGCAGGTTGTATTTTGTTCCTTTCAAATGAGCAACGAGCAGTTCAGTGGGACAGTTTCCTGCCGCACGTCCCATACCGTATACGGAAGCATCCAGCAGTTCAACACCAAGCTCAGCTGCTACCAATGAGTTCGAGAACGCCAGTTGCATGTTATTGTGTGTGTGAACGCCAAGACGTTTGTTCGGCAAATGAGTCTTGAACTTCTCCACCAGATATTTCACATCGTTATGATCCAGGCTTCCATAGGAGTCTACTATGTATACAACATCCACAGAACTTTCCTTGATCAGTTCAAATGCTTCCAGCAGTTCATTTTCCATAACATTAGACAATGCCATAATGTTCAGCGTTGTTTCATATCCGCGATCGTGGAATGTTTGGACCAGAGCAAGTGCCTTGTCTACATCTTTGCTGTAACAAGCTACACGGATCAGATCCAGCATGCTTTCGCTGCGTGGCAGAATGTCATTCTCGTCCACACGTCCAACGTCAACAAGTGCAGACAATTTGGTATTTCCTTTTTGCGGAATTACTTTGCGCAGGAAATCATCATTCAGAAAACGCCATGGTCCTGCTTCTTCTGCACCTTTTAAGAGCTTAGATGAGTTTTTGTATCCAATTTCCATATAATCAACGCCAGCTTCATTCAATCCAGCATAGAGCTGTTGAACAAAGTCCACGCTAAAGTCCCAGTTATTTACCAATCCACCATCACGGATTGTACAATCTACTATTTTGCAATGATTTGTCTTCATTAATGTCTGCTCCTTTTCTGACCAACTTGTGTATTCCTCTCATGATACTTGAACGTAACAAGAAAAGTAAAGGGATTCCCGACTTATTTACTTCGATAAGATTTCCATATCCGATCAATCTCACTCATCTCGGAATCGTCTGGAGATTTCTTCCCATAGCGCACAGCGTTATAGGTATCTGGTAGCATTGCAGAGAGCTTCTGATCATCTTCTCTGGCTCCATGCTGAACAATTGTCTCCGCAGCCTCCAGTGGCGTGTGTGCACCCTGTATATGTACGCCCCGGTGTGCAGCTCTGTCGATCCACTTCCGATAATAAAACCGAACACGTTCAGCTTCCTGTGAGGGGAGCGACTCCTTCTTGCGGAACCAGGATTTGCGCGTTTTTGCAGGCGCCTCTAGTGTTTCGCTAATGTCCACATACTCCGTCCGGGGTTCTACCTTCTTCTGACCGGGCTGCAGCAGCCCTTTGAAACGCTCCATAAGTTTGTTTATCGCCTTCTGCCCCAAACGTAAGATTAGCCACAAGATCACAACTGCGACAGCCCCCATGACGACCCAACCCAGGATATCCCAGAAAACAGAGGGCTCCCCAGTTGATTCCATCCCTTCAGGTATCATAGGTGGTTCATTTGGAGCTGTAGGCGTAATAGGTGGCTCCTGATTGGAACTCGAGCCTATTAAACCTCTGATCCAAGCAAGCAGACGGTCACGCAGTGGTCCTAGCCAAGCAACAAGACTGGGAAAAGCACCAATTCCAGCGATCACAATCAGCATCCATAACAGACGCTGGTGATTCGCCCGGGCAAACTCACGTAATACGATCCTTCTTGAGCCATCATTTAATATCGCACGATCCAGCTGCACACTGTACTGGCCTACCAACCAGCCAACAAAACTGATTACTCCCGCTGCATATATGGTTCCGGTGTAAGCCCGAAGAGGTTGCATAAATTCAATTCCATTGGCAGCCCCACTAAGCACAATTGCACTAACTACACCCCAAATCTGCAAGCGCCAAATCAAAATGGAACGGAAGACAGGTTGAAAATTCAACCCAATATAGGCTGATATAACTCCCCATACCACTGCCGTCAGCAACTCAGGTAAAGGAAATGCCCATATAAGTGCGATAACCAATGAGACCAACAGCCCCATAAGCAACGCTGCACCCCATCGAATAACCGTGTTCTTTTCGCTGATGGTTGGTAACCTATGCTGTACCCATTGACCTAACCAGCCAGCAACAACAAAGATAGCCATTAATGTGTATGGAAAATGTCCCGATGCATAGAGGGAAGTAAGCGTTAATAGCGGATAAAAATATACCCCAATCAACAGAACGGCCGACATGGATAGAAGTACTTTTTCCTTGGTATTGTTGCTGTTGGATTCATTCATGCACTCACCGCCTTGGAATTGCTTTTTCCACCCTCTACGGGGAGTATGGTCACACGGTGACCTTGCTCATGCAAACGCGCAATTTCATGTTCCATAGCTGGAGATACATAGGACGTAATTAAGAGATAACTGCGAACCTGCTGAGCCTCTTCATTCCGTTCTACTTCGTCACTCAGGAACTGCTCCATGGGAACCATGCATTTCAGCTCCGTCTCTGCCATAGCTTCCAGTAACATTTCCAGATGAGGACTGCCGTAATCCGGCTCAATACGCAATGGATCACGTCCTCCGCTCACACGGTACCCATTATGAGCAAATCCCGCGGGCAACCCTCTTCCAATCGCATCTACCGCTGCCGTTGCCGCATAACGTAGTGCCCGTTCGATCATCTCCGGGCGGGTAACGACACTCCACATGTCCGCCGACTCCTGAATGTTAACCACAATCCAGGATTGAGGGTCCGCAGTCCATCCCTGCTTATAAACCTGCAATTCTCCAGTGCGTGCACTCGCTTTCCAATGAATACGGTTCATCGGATCACCCGCACCATACGGTCGTACCCCGAGAATCAGAAAGGGATCTTCAACAATCCAACGGGATACCTCAACCTCACCCTGCCATACCTGATAGATCGCAGGTAGATCCTCCGCATGAACAAGTGAAGGATATACGACCATGGACAGATGGACGGGGATAGGTTTCGAGGTACGCCAAAGGCCGAACAGGTCCCCTCCGGTCATGGTTACAGTGTTTAACGTGTAGATCCCGCGTCTGCTGCATACAAAAGGATGCTTGCGCGTAATACGAGTAAACGGTTTCAAAGTAAAGATACTTTTATGATTCTGATAAATATCCCCCTGACTGATATCCATGCCCGAGCCAGAACGGAATATAAATGAAACTGGCATCATAGCTTCAAGTCTGAGCCATGGAACCGATATCCGTTTTTCGTTCGCAATCGTCTCAACCATCTCCAGCTCATCCCCGGCGTAACAACGCATTTTGCTGAACTGTCTGGTGTACTTCAGCTTGCGTAAAGCCGGACGGCCGAACCATATGCCGTGTACTCCAATAACAATGCCTCCAACAACGACAAGCCATAGTAATGCCATACGTTATCGCCCGCTGCCTGTAGCAAGATTCTCCGTCGGCACTTCAGTCTGGCTCAGAAGTTCCTGAATAATACGCTCCGCCAAGCCCTCTTGTTGTCTCACCCGGTTGCGGAATACAAGCCGATGGGCTAACACGGGCTCCGCCAATACTTTTATATCATCAGGGAGAACGAAGTCTCTGCCATGTAGAGCAGCCCAGGCCTGACTTGCCTTGAGCAACGCCTGAGCTCCTCGTGGACTTACGCCTAGTGAAAGCTCAGGATGCTGCCTAGTCGCTTCTGTCAGACGGATAATATATCGCAATAGATCTTCGTCGATTTGGACTGATGTATAAGTGCTCTGTGCCTCAAGCAGCTGCTCGCGACTAATGATAGAGAACAGATCGGCAACAGATCGGCTCGCTACCGTACGTCTCAGAATTTCTACACTTTCTTCACTGCTCGGATAGCCCATTCGGATCTTCATCATGAAACGATCCATCTGTGCCTCGGGTAACGGAAAAGTTCCCTGGTTATCTACCGGGTTTTGTGTGGCAATGACGATAAATGGTCGTTCCAGCTGTCTGGTTGAACCATCAATACTGATCTGCCGTTCCTCCATACACTCCAGCAAACTGGACTGGGTACGCGGTGTAGCCCGATTAATCTCATCCGCCAGCACCAGGTTGGCAAACAGGGGGCCAGGTCTGAATTCAAAGTCACCTTCTTTTTGGTTGAAAAAATGAATACCCGTCAAATCAGATGGCAACAGATCCGGTGTGAACTGAATACGCTGGAAGGTACAATCCAGTGAAGAGGCTACTGATTTGGCCAACATGGTTTTCCCCGTACCAGGTACGTCCTCCAGAAGGACATGCCCCGAGGCAATGATTGCTGTCATCACAAGCTCAATCGTATGGTCTTTGCCCACAATGATCTTCCCTACATGGTCCATTAGCAGTTTGTTCATTTGTTCCATTCCCTGGATATTCATAATTGGTTCTTCCTCCCGTATATTGAGCTATGTATTCGCATTCATTCTAACTATAACCCTAATCGTCCCAACAAAAAACAACAGGAATCGGCGGGTTGGCCAATTCCTGTTCGCATAACTCTTGTCTTTACACCAAAGGAAGCATAATGATGAACCGGGTGCCTTCCCCTTTTTTGCTATCCACAGAGATGTTGCCTCCGTGATTTTTGATAATGCGATAACTCACGGATAGCCCCAATCCTGTTCCGCTCTCTTTGGTGGTGAAAAACGGGTCAAACAGGCGCACAAGAGTGTTGTGGTCCATCCCCTGTCCATTATCAGCAATGGAGATCTGCACATACTTGTTCTCGGTTCCCGTAGAGATCTGAATCAAGCCAGTATGCTCTTCTCCCACATCCTCGATGGCATCCATTGCGTTTTTAACCATATTCAAAATGACCTGCTTAATCTGTTTGACATCAATGGACACATTTAACGGGACTTCTGCTTCATCCAGGGTAATCTCGCACCCCTTCATTAATCCTTCGCTTTCTGTCAGCAAGACCACCTCTTTGAGCAAAGAGTTAACAGACATAATGGTCTTCTGAGGAGCTGACGGTTTCGAGGAATTTAGAAATTCGTAGATAATGTCGTTCGCTCTGTCAATCTCCGTTAGAATGATTCGAGCGTACTCGTCTTTCCCCAATTGTAGCAAATGAGGACGAAGCAACTGGATAAATCCGCGGATAGCCGTCAAAGGATTGCGAATTTCATGGGCAATCGATGCCGAAATCCGCCCCAACATTGCAAGTTTGTCATTTTGATAAGCGGTCTGCTCAATCTGTTTATAATCGGAAACATCCTTCACACTGAAGAGGAAGTCCCCATCCATCTGATCCCCATACGTTACTGTAACCAGCCAATGCCTGCCATACTCGTCAATCAGTTCATGATAGCGCTTACGATGAAAGATAGTTTCCCGATAGATGCGTAAAATTTTCTTTTTCTTGAATCGGCTCATCTGTGGATGATGCAGCATTTGCATCAGGGTGCAGCCGCTCAATAGACTCCTAGGAAGCTCCAACAATTTTGCCATCTGAACGTTAATAAACGTCAATACACCATTACTGTCAAACAACATTATTCCGCTATCCAGATGCTCCAGGACATTCTCATATTTGTTGTTATCCAGATGTACAGGCGGGAATCCATCCGTTGGTCGAGGCACTGTATCCTGAAATTCACTAATCATGTCAGGTTCCTCCTTTTCACGTAAATGATAAACTTGCCATTCGGACATCATATCATCACAGAAACAGGAAGGGCCGATTTTATTTTTCATTACCGGTGCCCTTTCATTAGGGGGCTGAGCCGAAAATATGGATGGCATGTCCGGAACCCAAGCTGGTCTATTCCGGGTAACCAAGAGTCGATCCGGAAAACAATATACGTCTGTTCCATTCTAACCTTCTCCTATTCCCAAACACGAACATTTTTTGCTCCGCCTCTTTTGCAAGTCTGTTTTTATCATAGACAAGTTTATAGAAGGGAGTCAATCGGAGAAAGTGTCGAATGGAAATTATTTTAAGAAAAACCGTGAATTAGTTTCTATATACAACAAAAACGGAGCTTTTTCGCTCGATTAGCGAATAAGCTCCGTTTGTATAGTTTAAATTTTAAATAATTAAATTCAATCTATAGTCCACTCTTATTATGCTGAATTTTGAGTCTGCGCTGACTCATGACGGCTAAGCGACGCTTGAGTTCACTCTCCCATTTCTCATCCTTCATTTCCTTGGCAAGACGAAGCAGATCCAGAGACATGTCGATCTGACGCTGCACAATGACCATAGCATCCTCGCTTTCACGATTCACGCAATTTTCAAAAATCGCATCTTCATCTTCAGTCACGTAATCTTGAAAATCAATCTCCGACGCACCATCTCCATGCGCATATTCAGCCAAAATTTCATATTCATTTTCCACTTTATAATGCACTTCTACCCGGTGACACACCGGACAAAACAGCAGGGGAACATTATGAACCTGGGTGCGGTAATGCTTCAGCGTGCCCTTTGTTCCCACCATACTTGCCCCACAACAGTAACTCATTTTTGTTCACCCTCCTTATAACGTGCCGAGACTTTTTGTTGGATAGCAGTCCCGTACACTTCAAGCACTTCCGAAAAAGGAATAGTTCCATCAGTGTATCACATTCATGTACAAATTATAAATGCAGAGCACCGGAATATTTACCGGGTTTCCATACCCTATTCGCCTTGAGGCCCTTCGATTCCTCTTTCCAGAGATAAAATGAAGGCTTTCTTCTATTACATCATTACCACGTTTACGTCTTTGTTTAAACACTTTTCTTCTTTTAGGACCTAGATTCTCGCAAAAGGGTGCAAAAAGCCCTCAATCCCATAAGGGATGAGGGCTTGAACAATAAACGTTCAAGTTCAGTCAGGCTTACAGATTGCTGTCGCCTGGCTTCCAGTTCATTGCACACAATCCACCGGATTGCAGAGCTTGCAGTACACGAAGTGTTTCTTCAACACTACGGCCTACATCATTGTGGTTAACGACTTGGTATTTCAATTCGCCTTCTGGATCGATGATGAACAAGCCGCGCAGTGCAACGCCTTCTTCTTCGATCAGAATGCCATAATCTTTAGCAACTTGTTTCGTGATATCGGAAGCAAGTGGGAAGTTCAATTGACCAAGACCATTGCTGTCTTTAGGTGTGTTGATCCAAGCTTTGTGGCTGTGTACGGAGTCAACGCTCACGCCAAGAACTTCAGTATCCAAAGCTTTGAATTGCTCAGCAGCATCACTCAAAGCTGTAATTTCAGTTGGGCACACAAAAGTGAAATCCAAAGGATAAAAGAAAAATACGAGCCATTTGCCACGATAATCGGACAGTTTTACGGAACCAAAGTCTTGTCCATCTCCCGATACTGTTTCCATTGCAAAATCCGGTGCGGGTCTACCAACCAAACGTTCTGCCATAACTAACAATTCCTCCTTTGGGATTATGTAAGCACTCAAGTTGAATGCTCATCATCAAGAAAAACGAGAACGCTTTTCCTGTAATTAAAATGGGTTTGTTACTTGATAACAAGTACAAGTAAAATGTTATCATCCGGACTTCTCAAAGTCAAGATTATAATCGTTGTTTTATTATAATAATTATAAATAAGGATTTTTCGTGGCAAAAATCATAAAGGAACAGCCCTCTGCAATTCCGGAACGGAGCAAAGGGCTGTACTGTTCTTACTATTATTAAGCCTGTTTCTGAATTGCCGCGACGATCAGATCGCCCATTTCTGTCGTACTGATCGCTTTGCTCTTGTCTACAGCGATGTCGCTTGTACGATGCCCCGCATTCAGCACATCAGACACGGCTGCTTCAATTGCGTCAGCACCTTCTGCATAACCAAAGGTTGTACGGAACATCAATGCCAGAGAAAGGATCGTTGCGATCGGGTTCGCCAGTCCTTGACCTGCGATATCCGGTGCTGAACCGTGTACTGGCTCATAGAGTCCGAAGCTGCCTTCTCCCAGTGATGCAGATGCAAGCATACCGATGGACCCAGTCAGCATCGCTGCTTCATCACTCAAGATATCTCCGAACATGTTTTCCGTTACAATAACATCGAAGCTGGCTGGACGACGCAGCAATTGCATCGCGCAGTTGTCTACAAGCACATGCTCCAGTTCAACATCCGGATAATCGGGTGCTACCCGATTCACGACTTCACGCCAGAGACGGGAAGTTTCCAATACGTTGGCTTTGTCTACAGAAGCCAGCTTTTTGCGACGTCCTTGCGCAATTTCGAATGCCTGACGAACGATCCGCTCCACTTCCGTTACATTATATGCACATGTATCCACAGCCTCTTCGCCCTGTGCACTTTCACGTCTGAACTTCTCACCGAAGTAGATACCACCTGTCAACTCACGTACCACCATCAGATCTGTACCTTCAAGTACTTCCGGCTTCAGAGTAGAAGCATCCTTCAGACAATCAAATACGACAGCCGGACGCAGGTTGGAGAACAATCCGAGTGCTTTGCGAATACCCAGCAGGCCTGTTTCCGGGCGAAGCTCCTTGCTGTTGTTATCCCATTTTGGACCGCCAACCGCTCCAAGCAGGACTGCATCTGCACTCTTACATACTGTCAGTGTTTCTTCAGGAAGAGGTGTACCCTTTTCATCAATCGCGATTCCACCAAACAGCGCATGCTCTGTCTCAAAACGGTATCCGAACACTTCCTCCGTACGTTTGAGAACTTTCTCTGCCTCCGCTACAACTTCAGGACCAATTCCGTCACCTGCGATAACTGCAATTTTTTTCACGTCTGCCATGGGTTGTCCACTCCTTATATCCATTCATTCGGTTATTCACTTCAACGATTAACGTGTCATTTTTAACTCTCTCCTTTGTATCATATTCAGAGGTCATTTGACCAAGATATACAATCTATGACTTTAATAGTTTTTACCTATAAGCAGTTTAAGATTGGTTGTTCTGTACCTCTGACTGAGTTAAAATAAATCCTGAAGACAAAATCAGGTAACTCAGGAGGGATTGCAATCATGCAATACACGTACTTGGGAAAATCAGGTCTTAAAGTCAGCCGGATCTGCCTCGGCACGATGAACTTTGGTCCTGCTACAGACGAAAAAGAGGCATTCCGTATCATGGATGCGGCACTCGATGCGGGTGTGAACTTTTTTGATACCGCTAACATTTACGGCTGGGGCGAAAATTCGGGTCTCACCGAGGAGATCATTGGACGCTGGTTTAAACAGGGGGGCGGCAGACGTGAAAAAGTCGTTCTTGCAACCAAAGTTTATGGCTCTATGCATGATGATACAGACGGTCCAAACAACGATGCAGGTCTCTCCGCCTACAAAATCAGACGGCATCTGGAGGGGTCCCTCCGTCGCTTGCAAACCGATCATGTTGAACTGTACCAGATGCACCATGTTGATCCCGCCATCTCGTGGGACGAGCTTTGGGGCGCGTTTGAAAACGCTGTTCATCAAGGCAAAATTGGTTATGTAGGTTCAAGTAACTTTGCTGGTTGGCAGATTGCCATTGCCCAAAGCGAAGCCAAAAATCGCCATTTCCTCGGTCTTGTATCCGAGCAGCATAAATACAGTCTTAACTGCCGTTTGCCTGAGCTCGAAGTGCTGCCTGCAGCGAAAGAACTGGGCCTTGGCGTTATTCCATGGAGTCCTCTTGACGGTGGGTTACTTGGACGCAATGCGCTCCAGAAGCTGGAAGGTACACGCAGTGGTAGCATTGCTGAACGAATTGAGTCCCATCAAACTCAGTTGGAACAATTCGCAGCACTCTGCCGTGAACTCGGCGAACCGCAGGATACCATCGCTTTGGCTTGGGTTGCCGCCAATCCGGCAGTTACCGCACCCATTATTGGGCCGCGTACACTGGAGCAGTTTGAAACTGCGCTCAAATGTTTGGATGTACCTTTGGATGAAACGGTCCTCAAACGTTTGGATGAAATCTTCCCAGGTCCGGGAGGGCAAGCTCCGAACGCATACGCTTGGTAAAAGTTTATCGGCTTAACTGAGTACGTCTTTTCAATGGAAATACTCTAATAAAATGCAATTATCCTATACGTAACAACAAAAAAGTCTGACCCTCAAATCTTGAGGGTCAGACTTTTTATGTACCTCACTGAACTACAATACATAGGGCTGGGAACTACATCCCAGCTTCTCCAGCCAGGCGAATTCCAGTCCAATGAAGAGCTTTGCTTGCTGCAAATGATGTGTTATAGGTTCACGTTAACGCGATCCGTATAGGTCTTGCGTTTCTCAATCAATTTGTTCAATCCATCGACATAAGCACGTGCACTGGCACCCAGAATATCAGTACTTACACCGCGTCCTTGTACAGATATTTGGTTTTGAGTAAGTACGACGTGTACTTCTCCCAATGCGTCTTTACCATGCGTAACAGATTTGATTGAGTAGTCGGATAACGTTACTTCTTCTCCGCTCACTTGATCAATCGCATTATATATGGCATCTACCGATCCATTTCCTTCTGCTTGTTGTTCCACCGTATCACCATCAAGTGTAGCAATACGAACTTTAGCCGTTGGAGTGGATTCATCACCATACGTCACAAAGATCGATTCCAGTTTAAACACCTCAGGTGCATCCTGCAATTTCTCTTCAATGACCGCCAGCAAATCCTCATCAGTTACTTCTTTTTTCTTATCAGCCAGATCTTTGAATTGGGCAAAAGCACGGTTCAATGCTTCATCTTCCAGTTCATAACCCAACTCAATCAGGCGCTCACGGAATGCATGACGCCCCGAGTGTTTACCCAATACGAGCTTGCTTTCCTTCAGACCAATAGTCTCTGGCGTCATAATTTCGTAGGTTGTTTTCTCCTTCAGCATGCCATCCTGGTGAATTCCGGATTCGTGTGCAAATGCATTCGCACCAACAATCGCTTTATTTCCAGGCACAACCATACCCGTCAAACGACTCACTAGACGACTGGTCCGAGCAATTTCAGAAAGTTGCAGCGAAGTTTTCGCCTGGAAAAATTCCTGACGTGTCTCGAGTGCCATGGCGATCTCTTCAATCGCAGTATTACCTGCACGTTCACCAATTCCGTTAATGGTGCCCTCAATTTGATCGGCTCCATTCAGAATGGCTGCAAGCGTGTTGGCAGTTGCCATCCCCAGATCGTTATGACAGTGTGCACTCAGCTGCACTTTATCAATGTTGTGTACATTCTCCTTGAGATGTTTGAAAATATTACCGTACTCATATGGGCTCAGATATCCCACCGTATCCGGGATGTTTACAACAGCTGCTCCTTCTTCCACAGCCATATTCACCATCTCAACGAGGAAATCATACTCAGTACGACCTGCATCCTCCAACGAGAATTCGAGCTTCGAAAAAGTTTTTTTCGCATAACGAATTGCGGAACGAGCTGTATCAAGAACCTGGGCTCGATCCATGCGCAATTTGTGCTGACGATGAATGGGGGAAGTTGCCAAAAAGATATGAATACACGGGTCTTGAGCGCCCTTCAACGCTTCTTTCACCGCATCGATATCCTGCTCTCTGGATCGGGACAAGCCAATGACGGTAACATTTTTGACCGCTTTGGCTACTGCATTAACTGCCGCCAAATCGCCTGGAGAGGCTGCGGGGAAACCGGCTTCCATCCGGTCAATACCAAGCCGCTCGAGCTGGTGCGCAATTTCCACCTTTTCACGAGTATTCAGATTGACCCCCGGGGATTGTTCTCCATCACGCAGCGTTGTGTCAAATACATAGATTTTACGCACGCCTCGCACCTCCTAGACTTGTATTTTATGTTCCTCTAAACCAGGAATAGCGGCACACGCATATGCACGGCCGCTATTCCCGGTTAAGCTGTAAGTTTACTAGATTACCTTAAAAGTGCATGCTTACTTCTTGATCCAATGCATCATCTCACGCAATTGTCCGCCAACCACTTCGATTGGGTGTTCAGCTTCGTTGCGACGAGTTGCTGTCAGGAACGCACGGCCGGATTGGTTTTCCAGGATGAAGTCACGTGCAAATTTACCTTGTTGGATATCTGTCAGGACTGCTTTCATTGCTTTCTTCGTATCTTCAGTTACTACGCGTGGTCCAGTTACATAGTCACCGTACTCCGCAGTGTTACTGATGGAATCACGCATGCTAGCAAGTCCACCTTCATACATCAGGTCAACGATCAATTTCAATTCGTGCAGACACTCAAAGTATGCCATTTCAGGAGCGTAACCCGCTTCTGTCAATGTTTCGAATCCTGCTTTTACCAGGGCACTTACACCGCCACACAGAACAGCTTGCTCACCGAACAGGTCTGTTTCTGTTTCTTCACGGAAGGAAGTTTCGATAACCCCTGCACGAGTGCAACCGATACCTTTGGCATAAGCCAAACCGATATCTTTTGCTTTACCTGTTGCATCTTGCTCAATTGCGATTAGGCCCGGTACACCGAATCCTTCCACGTAGGTACGACGTACCATGTGACCAGGGGACTTAGGAGCTACCAGCAATACATCGCTGTCTTTTGGAGCAACGATTTGACCGAAATGAACGTTGAAACCGTGGGAGAAGAGCAATGCAGCGCCTTTTTTCAGGTTTGGTTCGATTTCGTTTTTGTATACAGAAGCTTGTGTTTCGTCAGGCAGCAAAATTTGAACTACGTCTGCACGGCTAGTTGCTTCAGCCGGGGACAGAACTTCAAATCCGTCATTTTTTGCAGTGTCAAAAGATGTACCTTCACGAAGTCCGATGACTACGTTCAATCCACTGTCACGCAGGTTTTGAGCTTGGGCATGGCCCTGGCTACCGTAACCGATGACCGCAATCGTTTTTCCTTTCAATACGCTAAGCTCTGCATCCTGTTCATAATAAGTAGTTACTGGCATGTTTATAAGTCCTCCTTTGTATTGTAAAGAACCCTTCATTAATGAGCGGGTGTCTCAAGGGACCGGCACGCTTTTCCTGCTTTAGCGTCTCTGGTCTGATCCGATCCGTTCAGACACCCGCCCGTTAATGCGGGTGTGTGGCTATATTGTCAAGCGTTACATCACTAAAATGTTAAATTGCAACTTGTATGGGACCGGCACTCATCTAAGATTAACGGTATTTCTCAGCTTAATGCTGCTAACACACCTTTGTCGTTTCGTTGATAGCATCAGACCATGCTTTTTTTTCAATAAAATTGTTTAAACGTTCCCTCGTACCAATGCAGTTACACCTGTGCGTGACAGTTCGCGAATGCCGTATGGCTTAAGCAATTCAATCATCGCATCAATTTTATCCGTATCTCCGACCACCTGTACAATCAAGCTGCCTGGACCAACATCTACAACAGATGCGCGGAATGTCTCCACCACACCCAGAATTTCTGGACGTTCGGATGGCTCTGCCTTCACCTTAATCAAAGCAAGTTCACGGGCAACCATAGGTTTCAGACTGAAATCAACCACTTTGATGACATCGATGATTTTGTAGAGTTGCTTTTCAATCTGTTCCAACGTCTTGTCATCACCGATCGTCACAATGACCATCCGGGACAAACCCGGCTCCTCGGATTGACCTACCGTGATGCTCTCAATGTTGAATCCCCGTCGACCGAATAACCCTGATACCCGCTGCAGGACGCCAGGCTGATCGTTGACCAATATCGAAATTGTATGTCTTATCATTCCTCAGCATCCCCCATCAGCATTTGATCGATTGTTGCTCCTTGCGGAACCATTGGATATACGTTTTCTTCCTTGCGTACTACGAATTCAACAACGACTGGTCCTGGTGTATCCAGGGCTTCTTGCCAAGCACGCTCGGCTTCTTCCTTGTTGGTTGCACGC
This sequence comes from Paenibacillus sp. BIC5C1, assembly GCF_032399705.1. NCBI lineage: Bacteria > Bacillati > Bacillota > Bacilli > Caryophanales > Paenibacillaceae > Paenibacillus > Paenibacillus sp. BIC5C1. The sequence goes on along the minus strand of NZ_CP135922.1, from coordinate 1,902,701 downwards.
AATCCTTTTACACCATAAGCTTCAGCAAGTTTTACAAAATCAGGGCTTCCTGCCAGATCGATATGACTATATCGGTTCTCATAGATGATCTCTTGCCACTGACGTACCATTCCAAGTACCTGATTGTTGATAATAACAATTTTCACCGGGATGTTGTTAATGGCACAAATCGCGAGTTCTTGAGAACACATCTGCATGCCACCGTCACCGTTGATGGAAATAACGAGTCTGTCCGGGTTGGCCATTTGAGCTCCAATTGCAGAAGGGAATCCAAAACCCATCGTTCCCAGTCCACCCGAGGTTACCCATGAACGCGGTTGGTTGAATTTGTAATACTGGGCTGCCCACATTTGATGCTGTCCAACGTCCGTAGTGACGATTGCCTCACCTTTGGTTGTATCATTCAGCATTTCCACAACCCACTGTGGTTTTAATACTTCGTCTGAATCTGTGTAACTGTAAGGTTTCTCTTGTTTCCATTGTTTGATCTGATCTCTCCATGCATCCGCACGTTCAGCACGTTGAACCTCTTTGTTCGCTATTTCGAGAACCGTCTTCACATCACCAACGATTGGAATGTCGGTTGCGATGTTTTTGCCAATTTCAGCCGGATCAATATCAATGTGCACAATTTTGGCATGTGGAGCAAATCCGTCCAGCTTGCCTGTTACCCTGTCATCGAAGCGAGCGCCGATATTAATCAGCAAATCCGATTGTTGAATCGCCTGATTGGAGGTGTATGTTCCGTGCATCCCCGGCATCCCGGTCCACAATTCGTGGCCACTTGGGAATGCTCCAAGTCCGAGAAGTGTTGTGGTAATTGGAATGCCTGTCTTCTCCACAAATTCGAACAGCGCTTCGTGTCCACCGGAGTAAACTACACCGCCACCTGCCAGAATCATCGGACGTTCAGCTTCCTGAATCGCCTGAGCCAGACGATCAACCTGAAGTTTGTTCGGCACTGTCCGTGGATTGTACCCTCTCAATATAACAGGTTCAGTCATCGGTTCAAACAACGTTTTGTTTGCTGATACATCCTTCGGAATGTCGATCAATACGGGACCTTTACGACCTGTATTCGCAATATGGAATGCCTCATGAATGACACGTGGCAGATCTTCTACGTCTTTTACCAGGTAACTATGTTTGGTGATTGGCATTGTGATTCCGGTAATGTCCGCTTCCTGGAAAGCATCTGAGCCGATCAGGCTGGAAATTACATTCCCTGTAATGACTACGAGTGGTACGGAATCCATATACGCTGTTGCAATACCCGTAACCAGATTCGTTGCTCCAGGTCCGGAGGTAGCGATACAGACACCCACTTTTCCGCTCGCCCGTGCATATCCGTCAGCTGCATGAATGGCGCCTTGTTCGTGACGGGTTAACACGTGCTTGAAATCCTCGAAACCATACATCGCATCGTAAATGTACAACACTGCGCCGCCCGGGTAACCAAAAACACACTCTACACCTTCCAGCAACAAGCTTCTCAGCAGAATTTCGGAACCGCTAATGACCTCCGGCTTCATCCATTTTTCACGTAATTCATCTGTCGATCGTACTTCTGGAATTTGAGCTCCCATCAGTCATCCTCCTCTCGGAATTTACATCATTCTGACATTTAAAGTTACAAAAAAAACCTTCCATCCCTGCAAACAAGTTTATGCTTGCGAGGGACGAAAGGTTGTTGCTTCCGTGGTACCACCCAACTTTGTCCGAAATTTCGCAATAACGGACCTTACCAGGTACAAAAAACGATAGATCAAACGGACATACCCGTTCTCCATACCTGTTGTCTGTAACGCAGACATACGATTTTCCCTAATACGCGAGTGGAGTGACATCCAATGCTTTTCAGGAAAACAGCTCCGAGGTGAGCTCGTATATAAGGGGTAATGGTGGTGGTTTCAGCAATTCCAGCCACTCTCTGAGCAAAAGAGCCCTTAAAACTTCGTCCTCTTCATAGCCGATGAAATATTCTCGTTAAATGTTAGGAACATTATATGATTCCTCCAACCGATAAGTCAATACCCCTTTTGTATAAAAATTCAGAACGCCCCTAATCCTTCATTCTCCATCTTTAACGTTACCCCAATCCCAATGCTTCATTCAGTCACCTTTCAACTTCCCTCAGGCATAGGATATACGAGCAGCACGACTGGTCCTGAAAGGAGGCTTCCGATGGTGATTCGGCAACGCAAATCCAAGCTGGATGATGCCGCCATAATGAGGCTGATTGACTCTCAACTTGTTCCTCTATCTCATATGAGTGAAAGTGAAATCAATAAAATACGCAAAGAAATACCCCTGCGAATGAACAGGGGCATGACCTTTGTTGTCTCATCGAATCCTGACAACGAAGCCGTCGCATTCATCCATTTTCTCATGCACGGTGAACTGCTGTATGTGGATATGATGGCTGTTGCCACAAAAGAACAGCGAAAGAAATACGGTCAGACCTTGCTGCTCAAAGCGGAAAATTTTGCGGCATCTCGTGGTTGCAAAAGATCCAAAGTGATGGTGGACGAAGGCAATACCAAAGGTCTTCGATTTTACCAGAAAAATGGATACAGCACCATTCGATACATTATGTTAAGCCGCTGTTACGAATTGGAAAAAACGCTATAAATCGGTCTAGAAAATACCCGGTGGTCTTGGTCCATAGGGGCCAAATCCAGGGCCTGGTCCATATCCGGGACCAAATCCCGGGCCATACCCTGGGCCTGGTTTTGGTCCCGGGCCATATCCCGGGCCAACACCTGGACCAAAACCGAATCCAGGGCCAGGGCCGTAAGCATAAGGAAGCGTAGCGATGGCAAGTAAATCAAATAATACCAATGGCAAAATGGCTTTGGTGTGTACTTTTTTGCCAACTGCACGTTTCAGCACCAATTTATTACCCGATACTTTCAACAATCTTCCGGTTACCCGAGTACCGTCTTTTTTGATCGCGACAATATTTTTGCCTATTAGTTTCATCGCTTCATCACGCGTAACATGTTGTTTCATACTTTCCCCTCCTCCTCGGATCGTTCAAAACAGTGTATTCGTCCAGAGCTGGCTTCGCCTGTTTCTTTGTCCCTAAATGAAAATATGGGTGTCTTCTCTATGACAGTTAAGAAAGCTAATAATCTGATATTTTTCTTGTGAAACAAAAAAAAAGATTCGCACGAGGCGAACCTTTTTAGGTAAAACATTATGTGGGAAAACATAATTCTGTCGTTATCTTTTCCCCGGATCATACGGTTCCCCGAGTGCGGACGGAGCAGAAGAACGTCCAACAGCCGCAACGAGCACGATGATGGTGAGCAGGTAAGGCAGCATATAAATAATTTCCTGGGGAATACTTTGAGACCATTCGAACAGCTGCACATAGTTTCGGATAGCTTGTGAGAAACCAAAGAACACAGCCGCACCAAAGGCACCAATCGGATTCCACTTACCAAAGATCATCGCAGCAATCGCAATGTAACCTTGACCGGAAACGGTATTATGGGAGAATGTGCCTGTCGTAGTCAGCGTGATTGCAGCTCCACCAATAGCAGCCAGCGCACCACTAATCATCACCCCAACATAACGGTAACGACGCACTTTAACACCTACGGTATCCGCAGCACTTGGATGTTCACCAACCGAGCGAAGACGAAGACCGAACGGGGTTTTGTACATAATGTAATACGTCAGAAAGACGAATAGAATAGCCAGATATGTTGTCGGGTACACATTCTTGAAGAAAGCTTCCCCAAGCAAAGGAATATCCTTTAACAGTGGCACATCAAACTTGCTGAATCCTTGTACCAATGGTGAATCGCCTGATCCTTCAAACAGTAACTTTACCAGATAGAGTGTGCTTCCTGCTGCCAGAAAGTTAATGACGATACCACTAATAATTTGGTCAGCCTTAAACGTAATGGAGGCAACCGCGTGGATCAGTGAAACCACTACACCCAGCACAACCGCGAACAAAATCCCCATCCAGGCAGACGTCGTCCCGCCCATGCCAGCTTCTTGTGCATAATGCGCAGCAATTCCCGCTGCAAACGCACCAAATACCATGAAACCTTCAAGTCCAAGGTTGGTCACACCGGATTTTTCCGAGAAAATCCCGCCCAGGGATGCAAAAATCAATGCCGTGGCAAAGACAAGCGTCGTATTGATAATTTGCCCAATTGTCAACAAGTCCATCTACAACACCTTCTCTTTCTTGCGCTTGGAATAGAACGGTTTAAGTACCCAGCGCACGATGCCTTGTGCCGCAATGAAGAAGATAATCGAACCGATAACAATCCGAATAATCTCGGGCGGTACATCCGCAGCAAAGCTCATTCCCGCAGATCCATAAGTGAGCGTACCGAATAACAAAGCACCCAGCAACACACCAAACGGATGATTCAAACCAATCAGTGCAACCGCGATGCCGTCAAAACCTGTTCCCGGCGAGCCCGACATAACGGTCTGATATTGGAACACCCCGAGTACCTGGAATGCACCACCAAGACCTGCAAGCATACCGCTGATAAACATTGCTTTAACGATATTGCGATTGACATGCATACCCGCATACTCTGCCGCATTCGGGTTATATCCTACAGCACGAATCTCGTACCCTTGTTTGGTTTTCCACATGTAAATATAAAAGAGCACAGCCATGACAAGAGCAATCAATGTTCCCATGTGAACACGAGAGTTACCCATCAGCTCCGAAAGCCATGTCAGACTAATCGAAGCGGTATCACTGATATCCACCGAACGATTTTCACCTTTTAACAGCAGGAATTGGCGCACGATCAGGTTGGCCAGATACAGACCAATCCAGTTCAGCATGATACTACTGATAACTTCGTTAACCCCACGTGCTGCTTTCAGGTAACCGGCAATCGCTGCCCACAGACCACCAAATACCGCACCGGCAATCAAAGCCAGCGGAGCATGAATATAGATTGGCAGACCTGTAAACTTTACGCCTACAAAAGTCGCCGCAGTCATACCGACGAGAAATTGTCCTTCTCCCCCGATATTAAACAGTCCTGCGCGTGCTGCAAATGCAAATGCAAGTCCTGTCATAATCAGTGGTGTCATTTCCCGGACTGCTTCACCAAAGTTGTACATGTCTCCGAAAACCTTCGTAAACAATGCACTGTACGCTTCGATCGGGTTGTATCCGCCGATCAGCATGACAATACCACCGAGGATCAGACCCATAATGATGGCTACAATAGGTAATATAAATGAATCACGGGTAAACCATTTTAATACGTTATTCATGCACAGTACCTCTCTTTTGGGTGCTGCCCGCCATCATCAAGCCGAGCTCCCTGTCATTGGTTTCTTCCGGCAGCACCTCGCCCACGATCTGTCCTTCATAGATGACAGCAATTCGGTCGGATACGTTGATAATTTCATCCAGCTCGAATGAGATCAGCAATACCGCTTTGCCCTGATCACGTTGTGCAATCAATTGTTTTTGAACAAACTCAATAGCACCTACATCCAGACCACGAGTTGGCTGCGCAGCAATAAGCAACTCAGGGTTCTTATCAACTTCACGTGCGATAATGGCCTTTTGTTGGTTCCCTCCCGATAAGGAGCGGGCCTTCGTTTCAATGCTTGGTGTACGCACATCAAATGCCTCGACAAGACGCTTCGCTTGCTTCTTGATCGCATCGAAGTTAAGGAACCCTTTACGTGTATAAGGAGCTTTATAATATGATTCCAGGACGATATTTTCACTCACAGAAAAATCTAGGACAAGTCCATGTTTGTGCCTGTCTTCCGGAATATGCGCTACACCTGACTCCGAAATATGGCGCGGAGAATGATTAGACAGTTCTTTACCCTCGAGGCGAATCGAACCGCTATCCACTTTACGCAGTCCGGTAAGAGCCTCAATCAGTTCGCTCTGTCCATTACCATCAACACCTGCGATTCCTACAATCTCTCCTGCACGTACATTCAGGTTGAGTTCGTTCAGAACCGAGATACCTTCTTTATTTTTGGCGGTCAATTTGCTAACTTCAAGCACATTGTTTCCTGGAGTAGCTGGCTTTTTGTCCACTTTAAACGTGACATTGCGACCAACCATTTTTTCTGCCAACTCATTCGGATTCGTTTCTGATGTTATAACTGAATCAATCACTTTACCACGACGAATAATCGTCACCGTATCGGAGATTTCCATGATTTCTTTCAGTTTGTGTGTAATCAGAATAATGGACTTGCCTTCGGCCACCAATTTTTTCATGATTACCATCAGTTCTTTGATTTCCTGAGGTGTTAATACAGCAGTAGGCTCGTCAAAAATAAGAATGTCTGCACCACGATACAACGTTTTTACAATTTCAACACGTTGCTGCATTCCGACGGAAATGTCATGAATTTTGGCATGCGGATTTACTTTGAGTCCATACTGTTCAGACAGACGCTGCACTTCAGCAGCAGCTTTTTTATAATTAATGTTGAGACCTTTCCTTGGTTCAGATCCCAAAATAATGTTCTCTGTTACCGTGAACGGCTGTACTAGCTTAAAGTGCTGATGCACCATGCCGATGCCAAGATCGATTGCTTTGTTAGGGCTGTCGATGATGACAGGCTTGCCATTCACTTCAATGGAACCTTCATCCGGCTGATAGAGACCAAAGACAATATTCATCAACGTTGATTTACCAGCGCCGTTTTCGCCCAGTAGAGCATGGATCTCGCCTTTACGAAGCTGAAGGCTGATGGCGTCGTTGGCAACAATGCCTGGGAAACGCTTCGTGATTTGTTTCAACTCAACGACGGGGGTTGCTGCACCCATGTAATCACCCTTATACCTGATATAGTGTGGTTCCGCAAACGTAAGAAAAACGTCTATCGACGTTTATTCAAGGAAGATGACCGCATTTTAGCGGTACTTTTTCTTAGGATCATCGAATCCTTCAGTTTCACCGAAACTTCTGCATTCCATAATCTTAAGAAAAGCTCCTACCGGAGCGTTGATACGAAGTCTTCTCGCTTTTACCATGGGCTAATGCCCAAGCACATAATGCAAAGCTTGTACAATTGTTATGATGACCTGAGCAAATTTTCCTGCTCTGACAATCATAAGGCCGGTCAAGACCGGCCTCGATGATTATTCATTTTACAGCAGAATCAGATTACTCTGTAGGAACTTTGATTTCGCCGTTGATGATTTTTTCTTTGTATTCGTCCACTTTTGCAAGGATATCAGCAGAAACATTTTTCGTAGAAGTATCAGCGACACCTACACCGTTTTCTTTCAAAGTCAGGTTCTCAGCTCCGCCTTTGAATGTACCATCGATGATTTCTTGGTTTACGCGCTTAACAGCTTCGTCTACTTTTTTGATCATGGAAGTCAGTGTTACATCATCACCAAACTCCAGGGATTGGTCTTTATCTACACCGATAACCCAAACGTCTTGACCTTGTTTCTTACGAGCGATTGCTTCGTTGAACACACCATTACCAGTAGCACCGGAAGCGTGGAAAATGATATCTACGCCTTTGTTGTAAAGTGTAGCTGCTGCTGCTTTACCAAGGTCAGGCTTATCAAATGCACCTGTGTAGTTGGAGATGAACTCAGCATTAGGATTAACAGCTTTAACGCCTTCTCTGAAACCTACTTCAAACTTTTTGATCAGTGGGCTTTCCATACCGCCAACAAAACCAATTTTGTTTGATTTAGTTGTCAGACCAGCTACAACACCTACCAAGTAAGAACCTTCTTCTTCAGCAAATGTTACCGATTTAACGTTAGGAGCATCAACAACACTGTCGATGATCGCGAGTTTGGAATCAGGATTTTGTTCAGCTACAGTCTTGATCGCATCAGCCAATTGGAAGCCGATACCCCAAGTCAGATCATATCCACCTTTAACGAACTCGTTCAGGTTTGGAATGTACTCTTCATCGGATTTACTTTGCAGGTATTTAACAGCTACACCTGTTTCAGTTTCAGTTGCTTGCAGAGCTTCCCAAGCGGATTGGTTAAACGATTTGTCGTTAACTCCACCTACGTCAGTAACCATACCGATTTTCAAATCGGATTTAGCTTCAGTGTTTTCGCCACCTGTAGTTCCTCCGGCATTTGTTTCCTCTTTCGGTTTGCTACCGCAACCTGCGAGCATAACCGATACTGCCAGCAACATGACCAAAGACAAGCTGAGCATCTTCTTCATTTCTCTTGTTCCCCCTTAATGATATATACCTAATTCCTGTCCAGGCCAAAATGGATCGGATCAACAGATCGATAATATGGCTTTTATGCAGAATGTATGGTTTATTCGACATTATAAGCGCATTCTTACCCTTAATGATTGTGTCACCTGTCGAAAAACCGAACATTATGACTTGAAGAGAAATTTTAGGACTAGCCTACTAGAGGTGATTATACATTCAACCCGTGGTAAAATCCAGATGTTTCATCACCAAATCTCACTTATTTTTGCTCTTTTTTTATTGAAAGCGCTTAATAATTTAACGATTTAACACGCTAACGTTACAACGATGTGATGTTATATAACAAAAACATATCACACTTCCTAGAAAGATGTGGAATTCATCTGTTTTCATTTGCATTATTTCAACGTTCGTATTTTATGTATTATCACAGCCTGTTATTCACCCGTTACATGCTTTCATTGTGTCCCTATAGGCTGCAGCATATTCGCCTCGCACAACCTGACTCTTTGGAGTAGAACACTCTTTAAGCCGTAAAAAAAGCCGCCATAGGTACGGCGGCTTGCATAAACAATTTTAAGCGTTGATTTTACCTTTAGCTACAGTAGCCAAAGAGTTGAACGCATTGATGTCGTTAACGGCCAGATCAGCCAACATTTTGCGGTTCATGTCTACTCCAGCAAGTTTCAATCCATGGATCAGTTTGTTGTAAGACAAACCATTCATACGTGCTGCAGCATTGATACGAACGATCCACAGTCTGCGGAAGTTACGTTTTGTGTTGCGACGGTCACGGTATGCGTAAACCAGGGATTTCATTACTTGCTCGTTAGCTGTTTTAAAAATACGGTGTTTGGAACCGAAATAACCTCTTGCCAGTTTCAAAACCTTTTTATGACGACGACGTACTACAAAACCGCCTTTTACTCTTGCCATATTAAAGAACCTCCCAAATAAATATAAATGTATCCGTGGTATGTGTACGGCCGTAGCCGATCCCCCATACGGAATGTACTAATTAGAATTAGCCTTTCAAGTTAGCCAAACCTTGTTTCAAACGTCTAACATCCCCGGCAGCCATAACTGGGTTACCGTTCAGAACGCGCTTAGCACGTTTGGATTTGTGGGAAAGCAAGTGGTTTTTGTGAGCTTTGTAACGCAGGACTTTACCGGAACCGGTAATTTTGAAGCGTCCTTTCAAACTGCTGTGTGTTTTCATTTTAGGCATTTTGTGTTTCCTCCTCCAATGTTATCAGGCTTTAGGAGCCAGAATCATGATCATACTGCGGCCTTCCAATTTTGGCTGACGTTCGATGGTGCAGAGTTCTGCAACTTCCACCTTAACGCGTTCCAAAATCCGTTGACCAATGGCGGCATGCGCAATTTCACGTCCGCGGTAACGAACGGAACATTTTACCTTGTCGCCTTCTTTCAAGAACTTAACTACATTACGAAGCTTCGTTTGATAATCATGCTCCTCAATATTGGAACGGAACCATACTTCTTTAATGTCAACAATTTTCTGGTTCTTACGGGCTTCTTTGTCTTTCTTTTGTTGCTCATAGCGGAATTTGCCATAGTCCATGATGCGGCATACCGGCGGTTTAGCCTGTGGTGCCACATTGACCAGGTCCAAGTTCAGGTCAATCGCCATTTGCAGTGCTTCCCGAATCGGCGTGATCCCAATTTGTTCTCCTTCAGCTCCGACAAGGCGTACTTCCTTCGCCCGAATCTCATCATTAATCATGTGATCTTTACTAATAACCGTCCACCTCCAGGTCATTTTGAATATCCTGTTACACAAAAATAAAAGGGATGCCGGTTAAGCTACCGACATCCCTGTAATCAACACAATTCTTCATGAGTAAACACTTCATAAATTATTGGGATCGTTGACCAGCCAACATGTTTGTTGATCAGGTGAGAAGTCGGACTTCTACTTGTGATTCCATAGCTATTCATTTAACGCACTTGAATACTATAACATCCTGCAAAATCATTGTCAACGTTTCTACAATGTTTTTTTCAAAAATGCTTTTATCCAAGTCAATCATTCATTATCCCTGCTTACTCTGCACCTCATCCAAACGTACAACACGTGTATGCTGGGTATGGCTCCATTGTTTGTTGTTCTGCGTAAAGAACGCGTAGAACGTAATTGGATACCATGAAAGAAGGTAAATCGGGAACAAGATTAGGTACAGATACACTTTGGCAAAAGTAACCTTTTCTAGCGCCATCGACAACAAGAATGTCAGGACATTCAGACCAATCGCTACGAATCCTACCCAAAGCGGGAAGTACCCGTATATGTTTGCGATATGTGGACCACTGAATATCGCAGTATCCACCCACAGGACAGCAGTCATCAGGAACGTAAGCAAAACAACGTACACGTTTGCTCCATACACAGCAAGGTCAAATTTCACCAAGCTTCTTTCCTTGATACTCTGCCACAGCAGCGGGAAGAAATATCTACGTGCAACTGTAAAGTGACCTTGCATCCAGCGAAGACGTTGTCTTGCTGAAGCTTTAAAGGTTAACGGCTTTTCATCAAACACTTTGGCATCATAGTTAAAGACAGGATATACATTACGCTGAACACTGCGCATCGTAAACTCCAAATCCTCAACAAGACTTGTAGCGCCCCAACCAATTTCCTTCAGCAGGTTGGTCTCGAAGCACATTCCAGTACCTCCCAGGAAATTCGCCATATTCAAATTATGACGAGACAACTGCCACAGACGGTTGATGTACCAGTAAGATACGCCATAAGCTGCAGTGATCCAGGAATCCTCAGGATTTTTCGTATCGATGTATCCTTGAATTACACGCGAACCATTGCACAAATCATCATTCATCTCGAGCAAGAAGTTACGGTCAACCAAGTTATCCGCGTCAAACATGACAACTGCGTCATACTGGCGTGGCAATTTCCACAGGTATTTAAGCATCCATTCGATGGCATACCCTTTACCTCTGAGATCAGCATTTGTACGTACACAAGCATTCAATCCATGCTGTCTTACAATTTGAGCCGTTCCATCCGTACAGTTGTCACAAATGACAAACACATCATACAGATCTTCCGGGTAATCCAGCTGTTTCAAGTTCTCCATCAAAGCACCAATAACTTGTTCCTCATTGTGCGCTGCGACGAGTACAGCGAAAGACTTTGTCGCCGGATAGTGTTTCTTTTTCTTTTTCTTAATCAGACCGAACAGCGAAAACGTGAATTGGTACACGGCTAGCAGTGCCAGAATGACCTGCATCGTGACGAATATAGCGTCCAACATCGTTCTCTGTTACCCCCTTTTTTTCAAAACCAGATTACTTTAAGTCGTTTCTCTTCCTGGATTCTGCACTTTTTATTTTTTTGTGATGCGCAGAATATGACCCTGTTCTTTTGTTTACTACGCAAATATTTCAGACAATGTTTCAAGCATGGTTGATGCCAGTTGGCTGCTTTATCGATTTTGTATTCTTTTCAGCCATTTGTCAAAACCGCAATTCCACTTCCTGAAGCAGAAATGTGAACTTTAAACGCTGAATAGGCACCTCGTGATACTCCAACCTCGCATTCATGCCTGTTATATCTTATTTTCAGCCGTTTACTTGATTTTTATTTCTAAAGTCCCTGCTTTTTTCATCAGGCTGATACATATCGACAGAGGCTCTATATCAAATAACGTAAACAGACCTCAAAAAGTTCAGTCTTAAACTCACATTTTTTTAACCACATTTCAGCCATGTTGAATCATTGTATCTTTTTTAGATCGTCCGAGTCAAAAAGTTAAGTTGGGTGCATATCCACTCTTTAACATGAATTTTACCTTCTTCACATGTGTTCTTCTTGAAAAGGACAACATTTAAAAATATGATAAACATATACCTGAAATAACCTCAAGTTCACGAAAAAACGGTTATATACTAATCAGGACGAAACCGGACACAGAAATTTACCGGAAATACTGCCGCCAACATGGGGCCTGACTGGCAGGAGGCCAATATGAGCCGTTTATTCGTAAAGTTCCAAGAGTATGATCGAAATGTATTTATGTGGATTAATGGTCGACTTCATAATCGATTTATGAACTTTTGGCTGTATTATTTCACCCATCTGGGAGGAGCAACTTCTTCTATTGCAGTATCCTTACTAATTTGGCTGCTGGCTCCCGCTCCTTGGAGTACAACAGGACTTCAGGCATGCATCGCTCTAGCGGTTAGCCACATTCCCGTAGCAATCGCCAAAAAACTGTATCCGCGCATTCGGCCTTATTTGGCCCTACCGGATACGATTACGTTTCGCAATCCCCTGACGGACCATTCGTTCCCTTCAGGGCATACTACTGCGGTATTCTCAGTTACGGTTCCTTTTATGACGATGGAGCCGTTCCTGTTGCTCTTGTTACTCCCTGTTGCATTAATTGTCGGATTTTCACGAATTTACCTGGGATTACACTATCCCTCAGATGTGCTCGCAGGTGCTACGATCGGTACTTTAGTCGCACTTGCAACAGTTGCTTTATGGACATAATGTGAATATGTTAGACTAAGGAAAACCTAGCAGGAACAGGTGAAGCAAGCGTGGAGAAAAAAAGAGTATTACTATTATCTGAAGGCTTTGGCGCTGGTCATACTCAAGCGGCATATGCGCTGTCCAGCAGTTTGCGAAAACTTTCGCCGAATGTGCAAACCAAAGTGCTTGAGTTGGGGAGTTTTCTGAACCCCAGAGTAGCACCACTCATCATTACAGCGTACAAAAAAACGGTCATTAACCAGCCCAAGCTCATCGGGTATGTATACAAGCACCAATATAAAAAATCCTTGAACCGGCTGACTACACTCGCGTTGCACAAACTGTTTTATACCCATACACGCAGTATTGTCCGTCAGCTTCGTCCGAATGTCATTGTATGCACCCACCCTATTCCCAGTGCCGTCATATCCAGATTGAAACGTCTGGGTGTGCAGGTTCCACTTTGTACAGTCATCACCGATTATGACGCGCACGGGACATGGATTAGCCCAGAAGTGGATTTGTATCTTGTTTCTACAGATGAGGTAAAGTCCAAATTAATGCTGCGGGGTGTATCTTTAGACAAAATTCGGGTTACCGGCATTCCGATCCACCCCAACTTTTGGGAACATCCAGGGCGGGATGAGATCCGAGGCAAATTTAATTTGAAGAACATGCCTACTGTGCTTGTCATGGGCGGTGGTTGGGGAATGCTTAGTGATGAAGTGGTTAACCAATTATTGACACGCTGGCATGAGGATGTTCAGATTATTTTCTGTCTTGGCCGCAATGACAAAAGCCGTATCAGCATGGAACAGAATCCGTTGTATCAAAAAGATAATATTCATATCATCGGTTACACCAATGAAGTGGACAAATTAATGGAAGTATCTGATCTCCTGATCACCAAGCCTGGCGGAATGACATGCAGTGAGGGATTGGCAAAAGGAATCCCCATGCTGTTCCATAATCCGATACCGGGTCAGGAAGAAGAAAATGTTCAGTATTTCACCGCACGAGGTTTGGGGGAGGCCATTACTTCCCTTGACGTTGTTGTAAAATGGATGAATAAACTGCTTCATAACTACCCTGACATTGTTCGCAAACGCAAACGCCACATGGCGCAGATTGCCAAGTATCACCCCATGCAGAGCGCACAAAGTATTATCGACCTACTGGACCTGCGTCCCTACTCGGCAGACCAAGCCGGACTGTAACGACTTCAAACAAGCCTGCATATACACAGTAAAGGTGCCTTCGAATCGAAGGCACCTTTTTTTAATATGAAGAAAAGTACAAACTATTGAATACCAGCTGACTTCAAGTAATCCTGCCACTGCTTGGTGTACTCAGTCTGGATCTTCTCAAGGCCTGCCTGTTTGGCTTTTTCCATAAATGTATTCAGACCCGCTTCTACATCATCCACCAATCCCACATTCAACGGATAGAGATACTGCTTTTCAACCTGCTCCAGTGCAGCTTTCTCAGCTTGGTATGGCGTCCAATCCTCAGCAAAACCAGTAAAGATATCCGGCTTTTTCATTTTGTCCAGCTCTTTGAAAATAGCCAGCACATCATCAAAGCTCTTATCATAGAGCATGAATTCCGGGTTACGCCAAGCCCAACCATTCATGCCTTCGCGCGGGAATCCATTGGTCTGGGCATCGCCCACCATTTTATAATAACCGTCTTGAACTTCAAAGTTCTTGCCTTCCACACCATATTCGGTAAGCCAGTTATAACGTTTGTCGGTAACTAGTTTCTCGTAGAATGCGAGTGCTTTCTCCGGGTTTTTGCTGCTGCGCGGAATTGCAAAACCATTGTGGATCGGGTGAACTGGTTGCGCAAACCCTTTGGCATTCGGGTAAGGGAAATAACCGAGTTTCCAATCCGGGTGAGTAGACTGAACCTTGATCACATCCGCATTAAATTTGTTCGGGTTCTCACCCGACAGTACAACAGCCGATTTCCCATTTTGCAGCAATGAGTTGGACGTATCTTTTACATTCAGCACGTTTTTCGGGAAAAAGCCTTTGTCCATCCAGCGTTTGTACGTTTTCAGGTCTTCCAGATGCTGTGCAGACCCCCAATAGGAAGTGATATTGGATGGTGTGTCATACATGATATCCAAACCATAAGGCAGCTGACCTGCCGTATTCACCAGCTTGGATGTCAATTGTCGAATGCCATGGGTATGGTTCGCATTGCTATCTGCAATTGGAATCATATTGGGTTCATTCTCTTTGATTCCCTCCAGATAGGCTTCGAGTGTCTCCAGAGATTCCGGTTTGGGCAGATTGTACTTCTCACGCAAATCCTCACGGTACGCAATACCCTCAGTAACATATTCAGTCCATGTCGATGGTACAGTGTAAATCTTGTCGTTGACTTTTACCGCGTTCCACATGTCATCAGGTACATAAGCTTTGAGTGCAGGTGCTGCCTTAGGCAATAGTTCATCTAGAGGCAGGAATGCTCCTTTTTTCGCATAGGACTGATAGAACGTCCAATCCGCGGTAAATATCAAATCAATCGGTTGACCGGAGGATAGCAGCAATTTGTATTTTTGATCCCAGTCTGTCCACGAGGTATAGTTAAATTTTACATTGACGTTCAGGTCGGCCTCAGCCAGTTTGTTGATTTCCGACTCAATCACTGGCAGATCCTTCGGTGCATCTCCAAGCATGTAGAATTGCAGTGTAACCTTCTCCCCTTTGTTTTCAGAAGAACCTCCCTGCTCACTTCCTTGCGCAGATCCCCCCGAACCGTTATTACATGCGGCAAGCACCCCGGCAAACAACATCAGGGCAAGTACCATAGACAGGTGCCGAATTGTTTTGTTACGCATACGCATCCTCCCTTTTTGTGGTCAACCTTATATGTTAGCGCAGACTCGCCATGGTTCAGACGCAGACGGACAGACAGCTATCCCGCATCTGCACCCACAGCGCGTGCCACGTTCTAACCTTTCACCGCACCAATGGTAAGACCCTTGACAAAGTAACGCTGTACAAATGGATACAGGAACAAGATCGGGCCAGTAACTACAATAGCCATCGCCATTTTGGTTGATTCGGTAGGTACATCCTGGCTAAGTGTTATGCCGGTACCAATCGCCATCTGGTCAATGAAGGTAATCGTGTTCATGGTGTTATATAGATAGAACTGCAGTTGGTACATATCAGGGTTGTTAATGAACAAGGATGAGGTGAACCAGTCATTCCAGTACCCCAGTGCCAGAAATAACCCTACAGTGGCAATGCCGGGCATCGCCAGTTTCAGTACTACGCTAAAATAAATACGGAAGTCATTTGCTCCATCGATTTTGGCGGACTCAATCAGCTCATCCGGAACGGCTGAACGAATGAAGTTTTTCATCAGGATAATGAGAAATGGCGTCATCAGTCCCGGAAAAATCAATACCGTATACGTGTCCGTAAGATTGAAATAATTTGCCAACATGATGTACCAAGGAACCAATCCCCCGCCAAAGAGGGTTGTAAAGTAGATGAAAAATGAGAAAGCGTTCCGATACTTGAAATCTTTGCGTTGCAGTACAAATCCCGCCATCGTAATAAGAAATAGTCCAAGGGCCGTACCTACAACGGTTGTAAATACCGTCACGCCGTAAGCTTTGAGCACCTGGGTCGGAAATTTGAACACCATCTTATAACCTTCCAGAGAAAAATCGGTGGGAAAGAGGTGATACCCATCTCTTACAATAGATTCGTTACTGCTAAATGAGCCTGATAAAATCAAAAGAAAAGGAATGATACAAATTAAGGAAAGAATCAGGATCATGCTGTAAGCGATGATTTGAAACAACAAGGTGAATTCCGTATCTCGGGCACGAGTATGCATAGTAGGTCTCCCTTCTGCCAATAGGCGTTTTAGAACAATGCGTAATCCTCATTCACTTTACGGATGATATAATTGACGGTCATGATCAGGATAAAACCGAACAGCGATTGATACAGACCAGCCGCAGTAGCCATTCCGATATCAAACGTCACTTTCAGGGAACGATACACATACGTATCGATGATATCGGTAGCGTTATATAAGACACCGTTGTTTCCAATGAGTTGGTAAAAGAGATCAAACTGTCCCTTCATAATGCTCCCGAGCGAGAATAACAACAGGATGACAAAAGTCGGTTTTAGCATCGGGACGGTGATGTACCAAATACGCTGAAAGATATTCGCCCCGTCAATCCGGGCGGCCTCGTAGTACTCATCACTGATCCCTGTAATGGCTGCAAGGTAGATTACCATGCTATACCCGAGATTTTTCCACAGATAAAAAATAATGATCAGGAACACCCATATCCAGGGTGTGTTGTAAATATCGATTGGACCTGCCTCAAAACGTTTGAGTACGGTGTTCACAAAACCGGATTCATAGTTGAACATGTTGTAAGCGATTACACTTAATAGAACAAACGAGATGAAATACGGTAAAAACATAACCGACTGCGTAATTTTCTTAAACATTTTCCCCCGAATTTCACTGAGCAAAATCGCACAGAAGATTGCTAGCCCGTTTCCTAATATAATGAAGGCCAGATTGTACCCCACCGTGTTGGTTGTCAGCTTCAGCAGCATTCCGGATTGCCACAGGAACTTGAAGTTCTCCAGTCCAACAAATGGGCTGCCGAACAAACCACCTTCAAAATCATAACGGGTAAACGCATAATAAATGCCGACCATCGGAAAATACGAGTTAATCAGAAAAAAGATCAGTGTAGGCAGCAGCATCAGAAACATGATTTTGTTTTTGTTCAATTCTTTGAGCATGGCTCGATCCCTCCCGAATTTCTTACGGCGCGGCGCGCAGTGGAGCTCTGTTTTTATTGTAGATGCCCTAAGCGCTACCGGATACTGAATCATTCGGCCAGATCATGAACGATTCTGCGAAACGGAATATGAACAATATGAACGAACACTGAAATGATGCCTGAGCGTTCACAAAAGTTGATATCGTGCATAGGTTGAACGGAGTGAACAATAAAGCGAAAGTTGAACTTTAGCTAAGGAAATCGGGCATAGCATGCCGTTCTCCGTTGATGTAAACGCATACATAATATATAATTCAAGATACATCCGTGATTCACTACGCCCATATATGAAGTCTTATTCTTCGCTATGAAGTGTAACTTTGTTCATCCAAAACAGGAGGTCCACGGGAGGAAAGGTCATGCGCAAACGTTCAGAGGACAGCCAGAAGGTGTTTGCACGGATTCTCATCGGCATTATTGTTAGCACCGTTGCCACTTTGCTTGTGGCTTCTACCATTTTGTACGTCAACTATAATCGTATTGCCCTTCGCCAGGTCTACCGAACAGATATGAATGGTCTTACCCAGACCAGTCGGGAAGTCTCCAAGATGACCGAGACCGCCAAATCACTGTCTTATCAGATTTATCAGGATTACACCATCTCTGCCTTGCTGCTCTATTCGAATCCGAGTATCTATGAAATTACGTCCGCGATGGAACAACTCGACAACTATCGCATGTCCCTCCCTTTTATCGAATCCATCTATGTATATAACTCCAAAAATGATGAGTTCTTTATCAGTTCAAATGAAGTTCGCAATGGACAACAGTCCATCTCGGAAATTGACGATCAGGGGATTACAAGCATCCTCGACCGATTCCATGAATACAAACCTTTTGTCCCCATTCCGCGTACATACCAGGTTGGCTCCACCGAAGAAACCCAGGTCAGCAGTTATACGTACCTCTGTTACGACACGATCAATGACAATGCTACACTGAATTATGCTGTTGTCGTAAATATTAAGGACGACTGGCTCAGTCCCAATATGAACTCAGCCGATCAGCCAGGGAAAACGTTTATTATCAATGAACAGGGACAGTTATTGTCCGATTTCAGCAATCGAGCGTTGATGAAAGATTTGTCCAATGAAACGTTTATGCAGCCAATTCTGGAAAACAAGGAGCATTCCGCCTACTTTACCGCAGAGGTTGATGAAAAAAAGTCACTGATTACCTACACCGCTCCTGATAACCTCGGGTGGCGCTATGTACGAATCACGCCTTATGACCTAATCACCTCAGATATTCGTAATATGCGGACACACACCGTTCTGTTTTGTCTTGGGCTGTTAATTGCGGGAGTGCTCTTATCCTACCTCGTTTCCCGGAAGCTATATCATCCCATTGATAAAGTGCTTGTCCGTATGCGTGTGATGGAAGCAGAGCGTCGTGGCAGTCTGCACCTTTTGCGACAGGATTTTCTGCGTGGGGCTTTGCAAGGACGGGAAACGGTAACAGGAGGTATGCTGGAGGACCGAATGAAGTTTTATGGCTCTTCTGTTAATGTTCATTGTCTAACCAGGCTCGTACTGCTTCGTATTGATCATTTTACCGATTTCAGTGATACCTACCGGGATGAAGTCCAACTTATAAAATATGCGATGATGAACATTTGTACGGAGACGGCTGATCTCTTCTACCACACCGAAGCTGTCGATATGGGCGGCGATCTGATCACACTTATCTTTAATGATAAAGTTCAGGATGAAGCTGATTATGAGCATAGCCCCATTGAGGACCTGCTGCGCATGATGCAGGCTGCCGTGATGACACATCTAAAATGTTCCATTTCATTTACTATCGGACCAGCGGAAGATTCACTGGAAAACAGCATTGCTTCTTATACCCGATCAGCAGAAGCTTCTCTTCATCGTTTGTTCATGGGCTCTGGATGCCTAATTTATACCTCGGATATCATGGCGTACCATGCAAAAGAATATGCTTTCCCTGTTGGAAAAGAGAGACAGTTGATTGATTGCCTGATGACAGGCAAGACAGGCGAAGCCAAACAGGTCTATGCAGACATCGTGAGTGAAACGGCAACCTATCCATTTACCGTATTTCAACTGGCTCTGTCCCATCTGACCATGACTCTGAATCATGTAAGAAACACACTCAAAAAGAACAACCAGCTTACACTTGAATCCATCTCCGATCGTTCAATGCTCCCGATCCATGATGCCGAGGATCTCAGTGAAGTTCACGCTCACTTCTATCGCATGTTCGACGAGCTTGGATCCAAAGTTGAGGAAAAAAGAACGCTTAAACATGAAGAACTCATTCGCAAAATTAACTGCATTATTGAACGAGATTATGCAAACACCAATCTTTGTCTGACCTCAATTGCAGATGAACTAGCCATGTCACCCATCTATGTCAGCAGACTCTATAAACAACTAACGTTAAAAGGTCTAACTGATGTTATTAACGAGACTCGCATAGCCAAAGCGCAATTTCTGCTCATTGAGACGGAAAACTCTGTAGCTGATATTGCTGAGCAAACCGGATTCACCAACAGTTCTTATTTCTATCGAATGTTTAAGAAATTTAACGGGGTTACTCCCAACGATTATCGACGTAAGGAGCTTCATTCGGAACTTTAGCAGAAATAAAACGGTCATCCACAAGTAACTGCATGAGGTTTAGTTCATCCAAAATAGCAAAAAAAGCGTGATATGAGCGTCTGGTAGCCAGATGCATATCACGCTTTTTTATAGTATTACTCTTGATCTTCGCCAGACTCGTCCGCAGCTTCCCGAACTTTATACTTGTCCAAGCGGATCTGTTGATACTCGCGCAAGGCCTCTTCACCAACGATGACTTCAACCCGGTGAATGTTCATGCCTTTGCCCATGAATTTCTGCTCATACTCTGTCATGACATGCTCTTCATTCAATCCATCACGGTGCAGGTTCAGGGACAAATTAGTCATTTGCAGACCAAAGTCGGCAATCGCATTGAGAGAGAAATCAAACAATGTTTCCGAATCTGTTTTGAAATGAATCTGTCCTTTAGTGTTAAGCAATTCCGTATATTTCTTCAGGAAACGTGGATGTGTCAAACGACGACGTGCATGCTTGGCTTTCGGCCAAGGATCACTGAAGTTCAGATAAATCCGTTCCAGTTCTTCCGGTTCAAATACATCTTCAATCTGTTCGATATTAGCTAGCGCCAGCTTCAAGTTGGGTGGTGTCTCCACTTCTGCCTGACTCCATGCTTTCCGGGCCTTCTCGCTGGCACGACGTACCAATTCATCATACATATCAATACCGATAAAATTAAATTCCGGATATTTATAACTCATTTGGCTGATAAATTGACCTTTACCCATGCCAAATTCCACAAAGATCGGATGGTCATTGCCAAACAGTTCAGACCATTTTCCTTTGTACTGTTTGGGATCAAGAACAACGAGGTCAACTTGTTGCTCCAGATTTTCACGAATCCCTTTTCTGCCACGTAAACGCATCTTATTCCTCCGTTTATCCATACTTGTCTCAGAATCATTTTGCCGAAGAACTGGCTAATTGTAAAGAGCAATGAAAAAGGAATCTTCGGATCTGCCACTTTGGGGCAAATCTCAAAGATTCCCTCTTCGATTTATTTGGAATTGGGGTCCAACTACTTTAATAGTTCATAGTCTACCTTATCTTGGTGTGAAAAATCAAATGTCTTTTCGAAAGCATCACGAACTTTTTGTCTTGCAGCCGCTTTCACTTTCGGATTGCCATTGAAACGAACACCTGTCAAAGCCAGAGCTTCTTCTGCCGTCAGTTCTACAGAAACATGATGAAGATCATTATTTTTAACTTGGGAATTCATTCATATCACCTCACGGTATAGTATGGTCCATGACGTCAACATTGATTCAAATGCTATGATGAATAGTACCCATTAGATGGTGTCTGACGCTGGTTTAAATATAACATAATGTGTAAACTATAGCAAGGATAAAACCTCGTTTCTACGGCCTATTTTTGCGACTAGATTCCCCTTTTTTTGAGTTTTTTGATACAATGGTAAAAGTTCAAAAAGAGTCGAATTCGGTAATATAATTAGTAAGCCATTAGGTAAGCCAAAGGAGTACCCTGAAGATGAATGCACCTTCAATACAATCTCCTCTTCTGTGGGGAGATAAACGATTCCATACCTGGAATTACGAAATGAGAGACGAATTTAACAATAAGGTTTTCAAAGTGATGCTGGATGCAGGTTTCACCTGCCCGAACCGAGATGGCTCTATTGCCAAAGGGGGCTGTACATTTTGCAGCGCTCGTGGATCGGGTGATTTTGCCGGTAGCAGACGCGATGATTTGGTCACCCAATTTAATACCATTCGGGATAAACAGCATCTGAAATGGCCTACAGCTCACTACATTGGCTATTTCCAAGCCTATACCAACACATACGCACCCGTTGAAGAACTGCGTGAATACTTTGAAGAAATCTTGAAGCAGCCCGGTGTCGTGGGTCTGTCCATCGCCACTCGGCCTGACTGTTTACCGGATGACGTCGTTGATTACTTGGCTGAATTGAATGAACGCACTTACCTATGGGTTGAAATGGGTCTGCAAACCATTCACGAATCCACGTCAACCCTAATTAACCGTGCGCATGATACGCAGTGTTATGAGGAAGCCGTTGCGAAGCTGCGCAAACGGAATATTCGCGTGTGTACACATATTATTTACGGACTGCCGCAGGAAACCCATGAAATGATGCTGGATACCGGACGGGCTGTTGCCAACATGGATGTGCAGGGAATCAAAATTCACCTACTTCATCTGATGCGCAAAACGCCAATGGTGAAGCAGTATGAGGCCGGACTTCTTCGTTTCCTGGAACAAGACGAGTACATTAAACTGATCGTCGATACGCTGGAGATGCTTCCACCCGAAATGATCGTACACCGTCTTACAGGTGATGCACCGCGTGATTTGCTGATTGGGCCGATGTGGTCCATGAACAAATGGGAAGTGTTGAATTCCATTGATCGTGAGCTGCGTGAGCGGGATTCCTGGCAAGGTAAATACTGGAGGGGTGCTTAAGATGGGTTTTCTTTCGGTTTTAAGCTGTGCCCATCAGTGGATTTCTTCCCGTCTACAGCCTGGAGATCTAGCTATTGATGCAACGGTAGGCACGGGGGCGGATACTCTGTTTCTGGCACAAAAAGTTGGTAAACGCGGGCAAGTCATTGGTTTCGATATTCAAAGCGAGGCACTTACCTTGGCACAAGCCCGTATTCGCAAACAAGAGGACACCGCCAAATTGGGCTCCATCTCCATGCTTCAATTAAGCCATGATCGAATGGCTGAGGCCGTTCCTGAAACATGGCAGGGTCATGTCGGTGCTGTAATGTTCAACTTGGGATACCTGCCTTCGGAAGATGCAGACTCCAGCATTATCACAGAAATGGACAGTACCATTGCTGCACTTCAAGCTGCACTGACATTACTCAAACCGCGGGGCATTATTACCGTTGTGCTGTATCCAGGTCATGATGGAGGATCACAGGAAGCGGATGCGGTATTGAAGTGGTCCTCTGCTCTGCCTGTAGAGCAGGCACAAGTGGTGATCTATCGCCAATTGCAGCGCGAGACCTCCCCTTTTCTGATTGGCATCGAGAAAAAATAATTTCCTTTGTCCCACAAATGCAATAAACTAGACACAATCGCAACAAAGCACTCTTTGGGTTCAATTTATGCGATTTGTGTACTACATAAAGACGTGCAACCGTATTCACTGTATCATTCATGCCAATACTACGCGGTCATGATTGATTAAAGCGATCCACCATTTCATATACTAGAGGAGAGATTAGAAATGCCTACGCCATACCCACTGCAATTTCAACCAGAGTTCAAAGAACGTGTATGGGGAGGTCGCGCGCTGGAACAATTCGGCCTGACGCCACCTGAAGGACATATAGGAGAAGGCTGGATGATCGCAGATCATCCCAATGGTACAACTAAGGTATTAAATGGAGCACTTGCTGGAAAAGGCCTGGACGAAGTTCGCGAACAGCTGGGCACAGCATGGCTTGGAACCAAAGGAGTTTCGGAAAAGGGCGGACGATTCCCCCTTCTGATCAAACTGCTTGACTGTAACGATGATCTGTCGGTACAAGTTCATCCAACAGATGATTACGAAGCGCTCCCTCCCGGCGAGCTTGGCAAAACGGAAATGTGGTATGTGCTGGATGCCAAACCAGGAGCGCATATCATCTACGGCTTGAATGAAGGCGTTGATCGTGAAGTACTGAAGGAAGCGCTGGAAAATGGTACAGTCATGGATACCCTTCGTCAAGTACCTGTAGAGGCTGGAGATACGTTCTTTATTCCTGCAGGAACGGTACACGCTTTATGTGCAGGTGTCGTTGTTGCCGAGATCCAGCAAAACTCGGATACAACATACCGGATTTACGATTATAATCGTCCGGGCCTGGATGGTAAACCACGTGAGCTGCATGTTGAGGATTCATTGAATGTAACGGCTTATGAGGGCGCTGGCGCCACGACGATGAAAACCAACAACGCAACTCCAGGTGAGTGGCTGAAGCTTGCAGAATGCCCTTATTTTGTAGTGGAAAAAGGGATTGTTACAGGACGTTGGGAGCTCTCTACAAGTGCTGAAAGCTTCACTATTCTTGTGGTCTGTGAAGGTAGCGGAACGCTGGAGTGGGATAATGCGGAATCGGATAACATTGAATTGAAAGCTGGGCAATGTTACTTACTTCCTGCCAACCTGGGCTCCTATACGCTGGATGGTAACACTACTGTTCTTCGCTCTTATTTGCCTTAATCCAATAAATAATGATCTATGCAAGTAATTTACCTTAGCTTATTTGGCTCTAATGTGACCTGTGAAGGAGGATTTACACGAGATGCAGGAATCTACCTTTAGCCTGGTTGGCAATGAAGGTACCCGTATTCATGTGTACCGCTGGCTTCCCGATCCGGAGTGCAACATCAAAGGTGTGGTCCAGATTGCACATGGCATGAGCGAGACCGCTGCCCGATATGCTGAATTTGCTCAACTTCTCACCACGCATGGCTATGCGGTCTACGCGAATGACCATCGTGGTCATGGCAAAACAGTAGAAAACTCGAATTTGTTGGGCAATGCCGGCGTCGATGCTTTCCGCTGGATGGCGAGTGACATGATGAATCTGGGCGAAGTTGCCGCCAAAGAAAACCCTAATGTGCCCCTCTTTCTGATGGGGCATAGCATGGGGTCGTTTTTGGTGCAGCATCTGATGTATGCTGGCCACGAGCGTTACCATGCATTTATTTTGTCCGGCACCAATGGCAAACGTGGTCTTCTTCGGATTGGAGAGAAACTGGCTTTCTTGCAGTGTGGCATTCAGGGGACGGGTCATCCAAGTATGCTGCTCAATGCGCTCGTATTTGGCGGATTCAACCGTTCTTTCCGTCCGGCGTCAACGCCGTTTGATTGGTTGTCTCGGGACCCCGAAGAGGTCAAGCGATTTATCGATGACCCTTTGTGTGGAGCCGTCTGCTCCGCAGGTTTTTTCCGTGACTTTTTCAAACTTTTGTTGGACATTCACTTGCCACGCAACATGAAACGTATTCCCAAGGATAAATCGGTATATCTCTTCTCGGGTGAACAAGATCCGGTGGGACTTCATGGCAAAGGAGTGCTGAACCTGGTCTCCCAATATCGGGAGCTTCAGCTTGAGGATATTGAATACCGTCTCTATCCGGGGGGACGTCACGAAATGTTGCATGAGATAAATCGGACTGAGGTTGCTCGGCATGTCATGGAGTGGCTGGAGAGGCATACCCCCGACAACAGTGCCCATCATTCCACAGCACATGCAGAAACAGCCGATTCCATATAATGCGGCATAAATCACTTATACAATGACGAAAGCCCCTGAACGGGAGCCAGCATACACTATGCTCTCCGCGTTCAGGGGCTTTCTTTTTTTATTTGTAAAATGGCAATTTAATGTTAATTGTTACGGATTACCCTTCGATCAGCAAAGACTCTGGATCTTCAAGCAATTCTTTTACCGTCACGAGGAAACGTACAGCTTCGCTACCATCAATAATACGGTGATCGTACGACAGTGCGATATACATCATCGGACGGTTCTCCATCCGCTCTGCATCAATCGCTACTGGACGAAGCTGGATTTTGTGCATACCCAGAATACCTACTTGAGGTGTATTCAAAATTGGTGTGGACAACAGGGAGCCAAACGTTCCGCCATTGGTAATGGTGAAGGTTCCTCCTTGCAGATCAGACAACGCCAGCGTGTTGGAACGCGCTTTGGATGCAAGGTCAGCAATGCTTTTCTCGATCTCAGCGAAGCCAAGACGATCTGCATCACGTACAACTGGTACAACTAGACCTTCTTTGGCAGATACCGCAATACCGATATCATAGTACTTTTTGAGTACTACATCTTCACCATCAATTTCCGCATTAATGGTTGGGAACTTTTTCAGAGCGCCTACAACCGCTTTGGTAAAGAAGGACATGAAGCCGAGATTGATTTCATGTTTCTCTTTGAACTTGTCCTTACGACGTTTACGAACATCCATGATTGCCGTCATATCCACTTCGTTAAACGTAGTCAACATCGCTGCAGTCTGCTGTGCTTCTACCAGACGTTTCGCAATGGTAGCACGACGGCGGGACATACGTTGACGCTCTACTGGTTTGGTATATGTGGAACCACCTGCTGCCGGCGCACTAGGTGCTGCAGTGGGAGCTTTAGCAGGAGGCGCTGTAGGAGCGGCAGCCTGCGTGTTGTGAGTTTTCACATCTTCCTGATACACACGGCCAATCGGATCTTTGCTCTGTACCTGATCCAGCTCAATACCACGTTCACGTGCAAGTTTACGAGCAGATGGTGAAGCTGTCTTCGAGCTGCTCTCTGAAGATTCCGGTACTGCAGCAACAGGTGCTGGTGGCGGAGTTGGAGCTTCCGGTGCAGGAGCTGATTGTTTCTGTTCCGTCGCTACTGGTTGGGAAGCGGATGCGCCGCTTCCTCCTCCAGTTCCAGCTGAAAGTGTTCCAATCGTTTCACCAATTTCTACAGTCTCGCCTTCCTGGCGAACAATTTTCTCAAGAACACCGCTCTCTTCAGCACTGATCTCAATATTTACTTTATCCGTTTCCAGTTCCAGAAGAACATCACCCTGATTAACGGTTTCGCCTTCTTTGACCAGCCATCTGGATACAGTTCCTTCCGTTATCGACTCACCCATTGCAGGTACTTTAATTTCACTCACAGCTGTTACCTCCCCAGTGGAATATTATTCTTCGTCGTTTGCTTCAATGCGGATGTAATGATCTGTTGCTGTTCCATGCCATGCACAAGTTGATAACCGCTGGAAGGACTGGCATGTTCCGGACGGCCTTCGTATTTAACGGTTGTTCCTTCTGGTGCGATTTCACGAAGACGAGGCTCCATGTATGTCCAGGCACCCATGTTTTTGTTTTCTTCCTGTACCCACACCAGCTCTTTCAACTTGCTGAAACGTGCAAGCACACGCTTGATTTCTTCCGCCGGGAACGGATACAGCTGTTCGACACGAATAATGTGAAGCCAAGACCAATCTGCTTTATCCTTTTCAAAAGCATCTTCCAGATCGATGGCGATTTTACCACTGCACAGAATGATGCGCTCTACGCGATCCGGTTTGGTGCCCAACCCTGCTTGCTCCAGCACAGGCTCAAACTTGCCCTCGCTGAACTCTGTTGCAGGTGAAGCGACACGCGGATTACGAATGAGACTTTTCGGAGACATCATAACCAGCGGACGAGCATCTTCCGTTTCAGTCAACGAAGCCTGACGACGCAACAGATGGAAATATTGCGATGCACTTGTCAAATTCGCAACGGTCATATTGTCTTCAGCACAAAGCTGCAAGAAACGTTCCAAACGAGCACTTGTATGCTCAGGTCCCTGACCTTCGTTCGCATGCGGAAGCAGCATGACCAGACTGGATTTTTGTGACCATTTGGCACGACCGGCAGATACGAATTGGTCAAAAATAACCTGTGCACAGTTGGCAAAATCTCCGAATTGCGCTTCCCAGATTACAAGCGTATCTGGTGAATAGACGTTATATCCGTATTCGAAACCAACAACGGACTCTTCAGACAACGGACTGTTGTAGATAGCAAAGGATGCTCTCGCCTGTGGCAGATGATGCAGTGGGCAGAATTTCGCACCGTTCTCGGAGTCATGCAACACCAAGTTCCGATGGGCAAACGTTGCACGTTCTGCATCCTGTCCACTGATCCGGATCGGTTTGCCATCCGCAAGAATGGTAGCAAAAGCAAGCGTCTCTGCAAGGCTCCAGTCTACTTTCTCACCTTCGTTCAGAGATGTGCTTCTGCGCTGCAAAATGCGCTGCAACTTCGGATATACATTAAAGTTCTCTGGCCATTTCAGCAAATCTGCATTGATTGCGCGCAGATTTTCCAATGGTACGGCAGTTGGAATAATCGAAACGGCTTCTGGCTCGCTAATTTGACGTTGGTAATATTCATGTACTTCATTGTTCTTCATCTGCTCGTAAGCTTCTTTTAAGCGATTCGTTACAGCTTCACGAATACTGTTGATTGAAGCATCGTCGATTACCGATTCCTCTTTCAGATGATCCTGGTACAAGTGACTAACCGTTGGATGAGCTTTTACTTTGTCATACACTGTCGGCTGTGTTGTTTCCGGATCATCCGTTTCGTTATGACCATAACGACGATAACCAATCAGGTCAATCAGGAAGTCCTTTTTGAACAGGTTACGGTATTCTGCTGCCATTCGAATAGCTGCGATACATGCATCCGGATTGTCTGCATTGACATGCACAATCGGAATTTCATATCCTTTGGCAAGGTCACTCGCATAGTACGTTGATCGTGAATCACCGCTGTCTGTTGTGAAGCCAAGACGGTTGTTCACGATAATATGAATTGTTCCGCCATTTTGGTAACCAGGCAATGCTTTGAAATTGAGCGTTTCTGCTACAATACCTTCCCCAGGGAAAGCCGCATCGCCATGCATCAGAATAGTTGCCGCTTTGGTTACATCCTGCTTCGGATATCCCGGATCACGGCGGTCATCCTGTGCTGCACGTGCAAAACCCTGTACAACCGGATTTACATATTCCAAGTGACTCGGGTTATTGGCAAGCGTAAGACGCGCTTGTACTGTCTCGCCGTCTTTTACATAACGGTTTGCGCCCAGATGGTATTTGACATCCCCCGTCCAACCGTAATTGATTCCTGTTGACCCTTCGGAAGGAACCAAATCTTTGTTTGGAGAATGATGGAATTCAGAGAAAATTTTGCTATACGGCTTGCCCAGTACATGAGCAAGTACGTTCAATCGACCACGGTGAGCCATCCCCATCAGAATATGGCTTGAACCTGCGTGTGCCATAATTCGGACTGCTTCATCCAGCATAGGGACTAACACATCGTTTCCTTCAATAGAAAAACGTTTTTGCCCAACAAATGTTTTGTGGAGGAAATCTTCAAATTGCTCCACTTCAACCAAACGTTCCAGCAAAGCTTTACGCTCCTCTGGATTAAGCGGTGCCGGCGAAGTACGAGATTCTGCACGGCGGTTCAGCCACTCCCGCTCATGAACTTCATGCACATGGCTGAATTCATAAGCGATAGGACCTGTATATATTTGCCGCAGGCGCTGGATGGCATCCAGTCCTGTTACCGTCTGTCCATCTGCACCTTCCCAGATCAGGGAAGCTGGCAGAGCTTTCAAATCTTCTTCATTCAATTCAAAATGCTTCGGTTCAAGCAAAGAAGTATCTGAATCTTCACTGATTCCAAGAGGATCAATATCGGCCGCAAGGTGACCATAGGTACGAATATTCATTACCAGTTTCCCTGCTGTAACCGCTTTCTGTAATAGTTGAATATCCACGCTTCCGGAAGCCTTTTGGGCGTTGCCAGAATACGAGGCTGTATGTGCATCCCTGCCAGACATCGGCGGTGCACCCCATTGTTCAAATAATTCCCGATAAGCCGGTGTAACTGCACCCGGGTCTTGGGAGTATAATTCATATTGTTCCTGTACGTATCCCATATTCGGGCCATAGTAACTTTCCCAGGGTTTCTTGTTGCCTTCCTCGATCGTCATCGACGTTCCCTCCGTCTTGATTTAGTCATAAGTTTTTGACGGAAATCATTGACTAAGCCGTAATTTGCGTTCGTTCAACATTTTAAGCTAAATTTTTCATGAAGTCCAATAATCGTGCTGTTGGTGGTAGTAACGTTGTTCCGACGCTCCCGTCAAGGTTTGTCTGCGTTTTCAAAATCATAGTAAACTGATGATTGTATATACCGTCGCACAGATGTCGAATACTGTCCTGATCCGTTCGAGGGTTACACCTTCCTCAACTTTTGCAAGTGAAGTCCGTGTTCTAATATCTATTCTATAAACTTTTACGCTCAGGAGCATTTCCTATTTTTAGTTCAATTGATGCATAAATTAGATGAATCGAATAATTGGAACATTTCCGACCCACAAATGTGCTCTGATTGTATGGCGTTTTGTTGTTAATCGCTTATCCTGCGATGGTTTCTACGCATTTTCAGATTTCGCCCGATTCGTAGCCTCCTTATTTAGAATTGTGGTCCATAATGTTCAAAAACAAACCGTCAAGATAAATATTAACCATTTGGCTTGGTATTCAACAAAAAAATGGGTGTTTCTTGTAATACAATGTTATAAACCAAAAGCCGCCTGTAATGCATAAAAGCATCCTGGCGGCTTCTTTTGACTTGATTTATTTAGGTTGAGGGACTTTTTATTTTCTAATGTGGCACCTGAGACTGAAAATCGCCCCGGCTGGACTGATCTGCATGGTAAAAGACCACATCGCCATCCTTCAGGGGCCAAGTTCTACCTTGACTGTCTGCTGGGCGATTATTGAAACCTTCCATCTGCCACTGATTCATCAGTGGAGCATAAATGTATTGCAGGTGTGGAGCTTCTGTATCACCATCTCGAAGTGTCTCGATATTGAAGTTGACTACGATATACCCATCCTTCAGAAATACAGAAGCCTTTTCATCCAGTTGATTTTGTCTAGCGAGCGTTTCGAGATTGGTTCCCTTTGATACGGCGTATACATCCGCAGGCAGGCTGTATTCACCGTACCAACGCTGGACCGCCGCATTCGCTCGGTCTACACTAACACCCGAAGGAATGTCTGTCTTTGGTCCAATCAGTGTACGAATGGAAGCGGGCAAGATCATCCAATCATAGCGGCCTACCCACGTTTTCTGGTGAGAGATTTGATCTACAAGCTTGACCATATAATCAGCGAGTGAACTCTGATTGCGTTCATCGGCAGTCAGTTCATACGTATACTGATAACGCGCCGTATCCCCCAAGTCCGTACCGGGTACGTTACGCAACCTCGAGTTCAGAACAACAAACCGTTTCTCCAAATCCTGCGCCGAACCTATCCGAATAAGTCGCTCTTGACCGCGGTGGTAGTATAGATCGACTTCTTGTCTGGAAGAGCCGTCTTTGCTGACAAAGTAGAATGTTGGAGTAATTCGAACACCATCCTGTTTGCCAAACATATTGCCTTTCGTTTTCAGGTCGAATTTGATATGATAACCCGTTTTCACCGCAACATTACCGAAACCCTGCACAGGGTGACTTCCTGGGCGAACAGGTAACACGAATGGTGCCAGATTCCCTCGCGGATCACCATCAATACTGTTAAGTCCTGTCCAGTAGCTCATCCCTGTGGGCTCTGAACTCCCGAGCTGCTTGCGGAACACGTTCTCCCAATTATAATCGGCGATATCCGTAACGTGAAAATCATACAATCGCCCAATAACCTCCACCGGAACCGTATCTGCCGCAACATGATGGGTTAGATTCGTGTTGGCATCCTGCTGTTCGGAGAATGTCGAAGGAGCATTTTCGGCAATATTGCGAAATTCAATTCGGTAATGTCCCTCATCCACCCACACTGGAAGATAGAAAACGGTATCCAGTTGGTTGACCGGGATGTCCACCCAGGTCTTGGCCGGAATGAACTGACTTCTATCGGCGTTATAGACATCAAAGGGGAAACGAACCTGCTTGATGCGAAAATATTTGGCATAGTCCCTGTTGCCATAACCCGGGTAACTGGTTACGTCCAGATGCTGCCCCGAGGTCGGGATGCGTACAATAAACGGTCGTTCCAGAATAAGTGCCGAACTGGTCGGATCAGGCACTGTTTTCTGGTTATGCGGCTGATCATCAGATACCCATGCATAGTTAACGACAGGCGTGTGCACTGTGACAGAATTGATCCCTTGAATAGGAAACTTCTGATCCTGCCCCCCTTTAATGTTGCCGGGAATCAAGCCATATGCGATCTCGCCCGTTGTCGGTTGGTCCGCCTTGTTGACCAGTGTATTCTGAATAGTTAAACGATTTTGGTACAGCACGTTGTCATCGATCATACTAGGCCGAGGGATTGTTCCAGGTCGCGGAGCAGTCTTATCCATCGGAGCAGGATCCATCACAGTGGCACCATTAAACACCACCTTGTCATTATTTACAGAGTTCTCTTTGACCTCGGCCTCTGCTTTGGATTGAAATAATGACGTCTCATCAGGTGTAGGCGGCTCGCTGTCACCGCCTGACTTTGTTTCAGTGCCAAGGTCGATTTCCTTGCAAGGTGCAGGTTTCACATGTGCGGTAACGGCGTCATCATTAGCCGATTGCAAGGTCGGCGGTGTATATCCGTTTGGAGTCAACGTTACTGTACCACCGTAGCCACCAAGCGCATAATTGGATACCGTAGCTTGATTTAGCTGATAGACTTCCAAATTATCAATCTGCCAATAACTATATTGCCGGATGACCTGCATTGATTTTTCCACAGGAACATCTAGTTCCTTAGGTTGTGGAGGTGTGCCTGGATCATTCGGTCCTGTCGAGGCTCTGCCCGGAATCGTCCAAGTTTTGTGATACTTCTTTTTTACGTTAACCGTATAAGTCACTGTTCCCGTCATGTTCACCCAACGGTGCTGGAACAAGTATCCTCTAGCCATGACATTTGCATAGAGATCTTCAGAAGTCGGGATGCCACGGGTGACATCAAACTTCTCAGATCCCCGATCATCAGCTTTCAACACGCCCCGGACGGATGGGTCCATGACAGCCGATTCGATTAACGCTCCTTTATTAGGTGGACTGATGGTCACGGGGCAACCCACAACACCGCCGTTACCTGGATCAGTTCCCCCCTCTCCTCCGTTACCTGTGCAATCCTTTACATCTAAAACCTGAGTTCCTTCCTCATCCAACTGCTGGGCTGTATCCAAGAATCGCGCAGTGATGGTGGTGCTGCCGACGATACCTTTGATCGTCATCTTTCCATCTGCACCTATGGTCGCTACTGCTGGATTGGAGCTTTGCCAGGTCAATTTGGGATGAGCGGTAAGCTCATGAACAGAGAGATCTGACTTGGTCAGGATAGCTTTAGCTTGCAGCGGTGTAGCTGTGTCTGCTTTACAAGCGTTTGGCAGGTTCACAATAAGTCCTGGTTGGGACGTTACCGTAATATCAGCCGTATCCGAGATGAGGTATGTACCGTTGTTCCAGATTGCACGTACAAAAGCAGTTCCCGGCTTTTCAGCCTTCACCATTCCGGTTTTGGGTTCAATACTCACAATACTCGGATCGGATGACCACCAGGTGGTCTCAGCCTCGCGCCGACTTACGTCGATGCCTTCACTAAATTGGGTAGCTCCGTAGTTTTTCGTTTTAACTTTGGCTACCATCTGTTTGGTTTCTCCAACCGTTAGGGTGGAATCTGGAGTTACGTCAATTTCTTTTTCTTCTTCAAGATCCCCTTCCCAGATGATATCCATTGGGGTATGGTAGGCTACTACTTGCTTCACACAATTTTGATTAGTTTTACCACCATTTTCGAACTCTGTTCGATCACTTACTGAATGATTCCCTCCTGTTTTTGTGTTGATTTTTACAATGGTACTATCTCTTCGTATTACCGTTTCACCAATTCCTGTATAAGAAGTTTGCTGTAATCTGGTTTGATAAGTAACACTTTTTATTCTTATAGACTTAAGAACTGATGAAGTTATAGGATATCCATTATATTCATTCCATTGAGTAGCAGGCCAATTGGAAAAGTCAACTTCATCGGGTATATTTTTTTCATCAGGATAAGGAGACGAACAAGACAAGGGATTCAAGTTTCTAGAGAAAGTAGGCCCAGTAGTATGATCAGCTTTAAAACTTCCATCATCAAGCTGATACCAATAAACACCTGGATTAGCAACTCTTGGTGCAGATTTTACGGTCAGGACAGATGGACTCTTCATTGATTTTGGACCGTACGGATCATTGGTAGCTGCTTGAATTGGAAGATAAAATGTGCCCATAGCACCTACAATTAAAAACATAACGTTAAATACTAACATTAATTTATAATGGAGTTTCAGTACTCACTCACCGCCTTGAAGAAACTACATGTTCTGAATTTGAACTAAATCATTGTTGTTAGCTTTTAAATAATAAGAGCCACCTTTTGCCACGAGCACAGAGGAAGTCCAAAAACGTTTTTTAACATCTTTCTTTATAAGATTACTAGACATCTCTGGAATAGTTATGAATCCATTTTTTTCGGCATGTTTAACATCCATACGATTAAATCTTAACAATGCACTGTCTAGACCACCGCTAAAAGCTAAGAGATTCGATTTTTCTATATTGGATGTAAACGATATATCTGCAAATGTCATGTAGCTTCCTGGAAACTGAATGGAATCGGGACCAATAAACAGTGATGAGTAAACCCCTTTCGGCGTGCCTTTCGTAACATCTACTACAATAATTCGATGCAGTCGAAGTATGCCAGAATTATTAGAGAGAGTTATATCTCCCTTAGATAGATCACTTACAGTAACAGAATTTTTAGTATAAAAATAATTACTAATCGTCGTTAAATTCGTTCCCGTTGTACCTACCTCGCGCATTTCATTCAGATCACTGTACTTTCCTGCATCCGTCCCCTCCACATCCATATAACGCAGCAAAATGGCAGACACTTCGGCTCGCGTTGTTGGATCAGCAGGCTTCAAGGAACCATCCTCAAATCCACCGACAATGCCTGTCCCGCGAACAAGTGCAAGATAAGGAATTTGCTCTGCACGAATCGTCCCCCGATTCACTTCAGGGGTAGGTAGAAGTGTATTTTTGGTATCGTCAAAAGCATCCTGGAAACTGGTTCCGGACTTGATTAGTCCGTTCGCTATCCATTTCATCATCTCATAGCGTGTCAGCTCGGCATTGGGATTAAATCCTTTGGGATAATCATTAGCGTTAATGAAGCCTTGACCCACCAACTGTGTCACAGCTGATTCAGACCAATGTCCCTTGAGATCAGCAAAAGGATTCTCTCCTTGTACCTTTTCCAAGCTGGTTGCACGGCTGAGAAGTGTGGCATACTCACCACGGGTGATTTTGGCATTGGGGCGGAACGTACCATCCTGGTAGCCGGAAATTAGATTTTTATCATAGGCTTTGACAATGGTAGCTTGTGCCCAGTGCCCTTTGATATCTTTGAACTTCGTAAGCGCAGAAGCCGTTGTGCCCGCTCCATTCGTGCTTGTAGCAGCATCCGCAGTAGACACCAGACCCACAGTTCCATTAGTCAGCAGCGTTCCCGCCAGCAAAGCCGACGTCAACAATCCGACTATCAACACATTCCTTTTTGACTTACTCCCCGCTAATCTCATCTGTTTCTCCAATCTACTCACTCTCCTATGTACCTTAGTATGGGGCAAACTTCCTGCTTCTTCAGCACTCGTACTACTCTTCAATCCAAAACCTAAATTTGTCATAATCATCAATATTCTACCATGCATTTTTAGGCTATTGGTATTATTTTTCAGCGATCCCCATCACCACAAGGCATGCAACCTCCCCTTCCAAAGACCCAATTCACCCCTAAAAACACAAAAAAAGGCCACGAATCCGCAGATTCATAGCCTTATGCTTTAAGGTGTCAGTCCTATTCAGTTGAAAAAATTGTAATCTATCTATCACAGAATAAACGATTCTGTTCCATTTGACCAGTCCTAAAATTCAAATCCAAGTAGGTTTCTATTAAAATTGCTAATCATATGCTCTGCAAATGGCGTCAACGATAACGCTCTGACCTCTTCCATAGTACACCATTTTGCGCCCAGTGAATCTTCGCCATCCGGTTCCCTTTTGATCTCATAAGGCCGACTTTCGCTTGTCAAATATACATCGTATAGAATTCCAATATGGTGTAGCTCTTCCGGCTCGCCTTTGTACACCCACTCCAAAACATTCGATTCCGCAGAACGAATCACCAATTGTAGATCGGAAAGTCCCGTCTCCTCTTCAATCTCACGATGAAGGGCGGTCTCCGGTTGCTCACCAAATTCCAACCTTCCTCCAGGCAAATCCCATCTCCCCATATAGGCTCCTCTTGCTTTATGAACTAACAGGAATTTTTGCTCCCAAGTGACTAAACCGTATACTCCCATGTGTGTGTACCGATCCACTTAAAGGTTCTTCCTCTCGTCTGAAAGATGCCTAACTTGCTCTTCCAATCTACGAATACGCTTATTCATCTGATAGAACGATGGAGTAAATATCACTCCAACTATAATAATAATGACCCAGACACTCAAATCATCAGCCCCTATCTAAGAATCTCCCGACTCTAGCGATAACCGAACAATCAGTTCTTCACCCTCAATCAACAATGCGGTTAGTCCTTTGTTCGAGCCAGATTGGTGATTCTCTCCGTTGGTCCAATATGCGGCTTCTCCCGCTCGCACAGCTACCCTTCCACCCAACCTTCCCCTTCAAGCACCAGAAACACCTGCTCACCCACTGCTGGATGCAAACCTACACTTCCTCCTGCAGACAGTTTCAGTTGTGCTACGTGGCAATCTGTTGTGCTG
The DNA here is from genome assembly GCF_032399705.1 of Paenibacillus sp. BIC5C1. NCBI lineage: Bacteria > Bacillati > Bacillota > Bacilli > Caryophanales > Paenibacillaceae > Paenibacillus > Paenibacillus sp. BIC5C1. The sequence continues at coordinate 1,866,177 of NZ_CP135922.1, read as the reverse complement.
CGGAGTATCGGTGTAATCTCTGCTCCCTCACTGCCATAAGCGGTGATGCCGCGACGGTCCTCTGGTTTGAGCCGATATATTTTCACTTCTTGTTCTCCTCTGCCACGGTATCCAGATCCAGAGCCAGACGGATCATATCGACGCAGCGAATACCATCTTCTATAATCTCTTCTTCATAATGTTTCACAAAGAAATCCCGATCGACCCCGATAATGCGAAAACCACAGCGTTGATATAGCTTCAATTGATGAAAACTTGAGTTGCCTGTCCCAATTTCTACCGTTCGACCACCGAGCCTGCGTGCTGCCTCTATTGCTTCTTTGATCATGTGTTTGCCAACACCCTGTCCCTGTAATTCTTCCTGAACGGCAATATTAACAATCTCAACCGTTTCTGGACGCGTCTTCAGCAAAACAAACTCTCCTACCATTTCTCCTTCATATTCAGCGATAAAGCAAACACCGCGACTTAAATATTCGTCAACTATAGCTTTGGACGGATCAGCCATTAATAAAAGTTCATAAGGTTTTTCTTCTTCCCAGTCCAAAATCCGGAACGACAATTTCACACCAATCTCCACCTTTTCCTCGTACATATTCATTTACGTCCCGTTTGCAGAAGCCTATGTATGGCTAGTCACCAAATATATAACAACCTTCCGTATATAAATGTTTTAGTCTGAATTCATATTTTTCTCTTTTTATATCTTCGGGTTACGCCGGAACGATTTTTATATTTTATTTCAACCATCTAGTTCACCAAATCTATTAGCTATTTACCGCTCCAGCCTGATTTTGATAATGACGAATCACCATGCCAGATGCTTTGTTCATGCCCTGTTTTTCATAGAACTCCTGGAGTTCGTTATCGCACAAAAGATCAATCATATAGAGATCACCCAGACGATTAAACATACGCTTGATGAGATCTGTTCCGATCCCGTTACCCTGATACTCTGGAAGCACTTCCAATAAGGGAATATATGCACTAAGAACTCCATCTGAAATCGCTTGAATAAAGCCCACCACATTTCCGGTTTCTTCATCAATTGCCAGTTCGACAGCATAGGAGTTTTCCAGCAACTTCAGGAAAGTAGCCGTAGATGGAGGGTTTGGCCAACCTTCAAAAAAATTCCCGCTAAGTTGGTCGATACCTATTCCCTCAAGCGATTCACGAAATGTAATATCCATAATAGCAAGTCCTCTCCTTTAAAAAAGTAAACTTCATTATATCATAATATCTGGATATAAATATATAGAATTGGCTGATAAAATATGAGACACGCTTCAGATAGAACCCTTAATTATTAGCTTTATTCAATTAAACCGTTTTAAAAACGCAATGTACTATTCCTCACGTTATTCACCCGCACTTAAATGTTCATGGATTAATTTCCATTCTCCGTTGATGCCTGCAACAAATACATTGGTAGCCCGACCTTTTCCGGAAGCCGGTTCCCCTTGATACATTCCTTTCCAGTGATAGGTGTAAATACAGACCGCCTGCTCTTCGCCAGTCGTAATCCACATGACATCCTCTGCACGATATACCTCATCCTTGACTGTATCCCAAGCGTTTTCGAAATAAGCCCGAATTGCGTTAAGGGTAGTACAAGACGTTCCGGTAAACCAATATACGGCATCCGGTGATAACCATTTGCTTACCTCATCAAAATTATGTGTATTGGTCGCTGCAATGTATCCTTCAAGCGCATGCTGGTATCCCATCATTTCTTCCTCCTCATGAGCGTCTTAAATTATTTAACTTCACTCTGTTCAAGAACCGAATCGCTATACAACATAAACGTCTCTTTCAGTGTACGTCCAGTTGACTTCTCCCAGATCACACTACGCTCAAATGTACCTGCTTGAAAAAATCTCGGAAAACGTTCCGCAAACCAGTCCTGCATAGGCAGTTCAAGCGCTTGACCTAAAGACACCCACAACAGTTCACCTTCAGGCGGCTCGCTCAGTAGCTCCCCCTCATAAGAAGTAGCCACGTAGTTGAAAACCATATAACGCAATCCTTGTTCCGGATCACAAAATTCATCAAGACCTTTATATGTAATTTCTTTCACCACAAGTCCTGTTTCCTCTTTAACTTCTCGCACGGCACCATCCACAATACTTTCCGGAAAATCAACTTTCCCTCCAGGAGCAATATATCCGGGAAATCCTTTTTGGTTGGGTCGATTCATTAATAGTACCTGGTCATTTTGTTTGTCCCATACCATACACATCGTTAAAATCTCAGTTTTAGTGTCCATGTTTTTCCTCCTAGTTGCCTTATACAAAACCTAATTCCTTTCAATTCACACATATTCACTTACTCAACAGAAGAACCTTCCAATCCTTGATTCCCAGGTGTTTTTCTGTCCTCTTCGTTCTTGTGTAATTGTTGAATCAAGCTTTTATGTTATATACTAACATTTCTACTTCTAAGATAGATTTCCCTATAACTGTATTCCGGGTTGGTAATATATAAAGTATCTTAGAAGATTTTATCATAGGATTCTTAAGAGGATCTGGTCAATAATTATCAAATATGAAATACCCTTTTCAAGTGGAAATCTTCACGATAACCGCTTAAAAGGGTATTTAAAAGCCTGAAGGATCAAGTCCAAATAATTAAATCCATGAAAGTTGGTTCTTTCATAACGATGTCTACATCAGATTTATTCATAAGAAAAACAACATCTGTATAAACAGAATTTTCGGTATAATTAACTTCTTTTACGTACACAGTAATTCCCTCTACATTTAGATATTGACCTAATCCAATATTTCGAACACTCGAAATTTTCGTAATAACATCAGAGTTTTCAGAGATCGTACCTTTAATAGGAATGACTGGAGATCGGCCATACATGCCTGCGTTCATACAGAGTTTCTCATATACTTTTCCCTTTATATAAATCGTGTTATATACTCGATCATGTTTATGCCATACCTTTGCTGTGTAGGAAACAGGTTGTTTCGCGTCGTTAAAATCATTTACACGCAAAATACGACCATTCACACGATCCCCTTCCCAACATACACATCGGCCATGAAAGGAAGCATCTCCTTGAGATGTTTCTGCAACATTATGTGGTATGGTAACCTTAAGAAAATCATTATTTCTAACAGTAACAGTTCCTCCTGCTATCATCCCAGTGTCTACCCCGGTGTATTCGCCTCCTGATTTTAGAGTAACATAATCACTTGCCAGATTTCCGGATCTCAGTACTACCCCAGCCACACACGAATGAAAATGATTATCTTCAATAAATGAATATGGTGCTCTTTTTAGTATCAATCCCGTATTTGCACTAATTATAAAATTCGCCCTAATCTGAATACCAACTACCCTCAGAGGATCAAGAAAAATCGCTGTTGAGCAGTCTCTAATAGTATTTCCGTCAATGGTACATGGCTCGCCATCCTCATGCTTTTTAGCCGTTCCTGCCCAGAACATACCATATTCAAATCCTCTAATTCGATTTCCACGAATCTCTGCCTGTAAAATCCCTTCTCCATTATCAATTAAAATTCCTTTACCGAGCGAACGGGGATATAAATTAGTTTCTCGTATAATGTCATTACCAATTACTCGACAATTAGGTAAGCGTATATGAATAGCTCCATCTAATCGTTGATTGTCTTGGCCTGGATTGACAATACGATTATATAGAATATCCACACCCACATGATCGGAGGGTCCCGGTGAATGGGGATTTAGGTTAAATGGGTTAACCCGAGTTACAATCCCTCCACCAGAGCTACCTATGTCCCCACCAGGTTTTTGAGCAACTCTTTCTAAATAGTTATGTGAGACTGTAACGCCATTAGTATACCGAATATAAATTCCCTGCTCCCAAGTTGCATATAATCGGTTATTGTGGACTTGGATATTCCCTCGGTAAGTTGGCGCATTTAAAGGATCATGAAAACTCCCTTTGTAAATCTGAATACCACAATTAGGACCTAGTATTATATTTTCACTAACAATTGAAGGATTTTCATTCCAAGTTTGGGCAAGGGCATCAATACCTATATCCAGCCCAGGAACTTCAATATAATTATCAGAAATCAAAAAATTGCCTGCGTTTCGAATTTCAGCCGCAGAAGATGTAAAAGCAAATATTATCGCACCAGTATACACATAGCTTGAAAAAGAGATTAAAGTGCCCTCTAATATAGAGTCAATACTCTTGCCACTCTCACCATAAAATCGATTGTTTGATATTGTAAAAGTCTCACATCCCCGATATAAAATGCCCTGAGAAAATTTACGAAAAACACAGTCACGAACTATCCATTCTGAACAGCGATACGCGTCAATACAGCTATTGTTTCTTCCCGGTCCAAAATTATGATAGATAGACTTATCCAACAATACATTGTGGGGAATATTTTCGAATTCTAAAGCTTGAATAGACCAATCAAAGGTATCTTCTTCAGCATAAACTAACGAAAACGCAGCTCCAATCGGATCAAGGTTGTCAATTCTCTTTATCTTAGCCTGTGCCCCTCTCCAGTGCACACTAGATCGTTTAATAATTTTATTTTTAATCCCATATGTTCCAAATGGAAATACAATGATTCCGCCCCCCCTCTGAAAGACGAAATTCTCAGCAGCCTGTATTGCAGGAGCATCATTATTAATACCATCAGCCTTAGCTCCAAACCATTGTGGATAAACTGACTCGGTTTGAAACTCTCCATTTACAGTCCCACCTAAGGAAACATCAAAAATCCACTCGTACGGTCTAGCATCAATAGGTCCTAGAATAGTTAAAGTAACACCCTTTTTTATTCTAAACCTTCCATTACGTTGAAATACAAGTTGTTTATCCGACGGAATAATTACATTTTTATCTATTAGAAAGACCCCTTGTGGAATGATGATTACATCTTTATCCTCAGTCAGAATAGAAGTTAAGGCAGAAGAACTTCCTTGAACTCCAGTACGATCAGCACCATTCCACGTAATGTGAATTCCACGGTCAGCGATTTCTTCATCAATCTGAGTAAAGTTTGCTGCTAATTCTCCACTACGAATTTCATCTTCAGTTAAACCATTATAAAGATTGAGATATTTGGTTTTATCTTTATCCATAGCAGCTCCGCCCTTCTCAGAACTTAAGAAATATCGGTTTCTTGCTATCCATGTATATTCATGGGATCTTGTCATTATTGATATAACTTTTTACTTTATGAGATTAACCTGAGATGCGACACTCAGCTCATGCCTGTAATTAACACCCGGCGCTCTTTCCACTCGGCACGGCGATAAGCCTGCAGCAGACCAAATTTGCGAATACTTGCTTTCGGCACCGATTTGTAAGGCATAACAACTGTAAAGTCCTCATCAAACGGCACAAAAGACAATCCTACTTTCTCATTGGAAAGCCACTCGGCCATAATGGGCTGCCTTGAACAGGCATCGAAGGTAGAGCCCAGTCCATCCGCAAAAAAATCATAACGTGCAGTAGGTGTTCCGGGTTCCTCCATACAAAGAAAAAGGCTGAGCTGATCACAAAAAAGCATAATTTCCAAATCATGTTTCAGCCTAAGCTTCAACGCTTCACCACCACCAAGCTGCTGTTCCCAGCGTAACTGATGCTCCCGTTCATCGTTCAGATATTCCCTAATATCTTCATCATCATTTGCGTTAGCACCCAGGTTGTTTTGAAACAAATCTGTATACATCATGCTGCACAACAACCCGGCGTACAGGTTTTTCTCCCGAACTTCTTCAATACCTTTACGGTAAAATACAAATCGTGGACGCAATGGAAAATCACGAAACGAATACGGTATCTGACTATAATCATTCCAGAATGGAGCAGAATCCAACTCAATCCATCCCCGATCATGCTCTTTTGCGGCAAAAATCAGATCTTCTCGATGCGCTTCATCAGTTAACAATTCCGTTTTCCAATGGGAAGCCATTTCTCCGGCTACTAGTCCATGCTCATGCTGTGCGGTCAAAACAAAATCATGCTCTCTCTCATATACGATCATTTGCTGTCACCCTTCCGCATGGTATACGTTGACTTTAACATAATTTGGTTTACAATTTCCTATAAGTTGCTTTTCATTCAACTTTCAGGGAATATACTAAGGAGTCAACAATGTAAAGGTGTTGTCAGTTCCCTGAAATTTGGTACACTATTGATTGTGCCAACATAACATTACATACAGAAAGCGGGATCTCATGAATTTATACTCTCCTTACACCGAGTTTAACCGCAAGGAATGGGCTGACTTAAAGAAATATCAGACCACTCTTCCACTAACGAAAGCAGAATTGGAACAGCTAAAGGGATTAAATGAAGAGGTATCCATTCAAGAAGTTGAGGATATTTATTTACCTCTTACCCACTTTATTGACTTATATGCAGGAGCTTCACGAGAGCTGAATCGCTTAACGGCATCTTTTCTAAAAAAAGAAGCACATCACGCTCCCTACATTATCGGTATTGGGGGCAGTGTTGCCGTGGGCAAAAGTACAACTGCCCGCCTTCTTCAGGCTATGCTTGCAAGAGGGAAAGGAAATCCCAAGGTGGATCTGGTCACGACGGATGGTTTCCTGTATCCCAATGCCGTGCTGCAAGAGAAAGGCATCATGAACCGGAAGGGATTCCCGGAAAGCTACGATATCAAGTCACTGATTCAGTTCATGGGTGATGTCAAATCAGGCAAACCCGAAGTGATGGCTCCCGTATACTCCCATCTTGCCTACGACGTCATTGCAGGTGAAGAGAATGCCATATGTCAGCCGGATATCCTCATTATTGAAGGAATTAACGTGCTTCAGGTTAAAAAGGAAACCCCTCTGTTGGTCAGTGATTTTTTTGACTTCTCCATCTATATCGATGCGGAAGAGGAGCATATCCGTCACTGGTACATTGAGCGTTTCAAGCTGCTACGCAATACAGCGTTTCAGAATGAGAATTCCTTTTTCCACAGTCGTTTTGCCAATCTGGAAGAAGATGAAGCTGTTCATACAGCAAGTCAGATCTGGAAAGATATCAATGCCAAAAATCTGCACGAAAACATCCTTCCAACCAAAGGACGAGCCAGACTTATTCTGAAAAAAGAAGCGGACCATTCGATTCAGCGCATTCAATTGCGTAAGCTATAAGCGTCATAATGAGCAGAAACATTCTGCTTTATACTCATTAGAAAAGGAGACAAGATTACATGCAGACCTTGATTATACTTGGAAGTATCATGATGTTTCTTGCCGTTGCCCTTGGAGCATTCGGTGCACATGCGCTCAAACGCAGATTGTCTGCTGACATGATCAAAATATACGAGACTGGCGTTCAGTATCACCTTGTTCACGGAATCGGAATCATCCTGCTCGGACTTCTCGCTGATCGACTGGAGCAGCCTTCTCTTGTGTTGCTCGCTGGATGGCTGCTATTCGCCGGCATCCTCTTGTTCTCGGGTAGTCTATATGCCCTAAGCGTAACTGGCGTTCGGAAACTGGGGGCAATCACACCCCTAGGCGGAGTAGCATTTTTGGTCGGTTGGGTAATGTTATTAGTTGCCGCTTTGTAAAACCAATATCGTAAACTGAAAAGAGTGTTCTAGCTGATCTTAAAAATCGCTGGAGCACTCTCTTTATGTTTAACTTCGCCATATACGGCGAATGCTGTGTGTGACTTCAACCCCCTGCTGTTTTTCCAGGATATATACATCAGGATTAGATAGATTTTTCCACTCCTCGAATCCAAAGGATGCATCATGGCTACGAATGAGCAGTGATAACAGATTACCATGTGTAATCACTGCTCCGCTATGTTCAGGCCGGCTCCACAGCTCGTCCAACACCTCAAGGCCCCTGGCTGTCGCGAAACGAGAAGATTCACCACCTTCTTCCGTCCAGTCTTCGTCCGTGTATGTACGTTCAAGCACATCCATCCAGTTATCCAGATGAAGGGAACTTAGCACCCTTTCTTGAAGACGTTCATCCGTATGTATATGTTGCAGGACGGTTTTGCCCAGTGGCGCTGCGGTTTGAAGTGCCCTTTTCCACGGACTCGACACAATATATTGTATAGGGTGCTCCGCCAACATCTCAGCGAGTTCTTCCGCCTGACGTAGTCCTTCATCCGTAAGCTGGGCATCCGGTTCTTGCCCTGTTGCTCTGGCATGACGAATGAGATAAATAGACTGCATCGCCCCTCACCTCCTGTTGATTCAACTTTCATTCAATGCTTCTCCAGATATTTAAGTGCAATTCGCATATTCTCCTGGTCTTCCGAACGACCAGATGAACTAAGAAAAGTAACTTTATCCTCTGTCCACACGCCCTTTTGGTCTGCTAACCCAAGAAGCTGCTTCAAGCGTTTAACCGTTCCCGCACTGCCATCAATAATCTGAATATGATCAGGCAGAACCGTACGAAGAATGGATGTGTAGAACGGATAATGCGTGCAGCCAAGTACAACTGTACCGTATAAATCCAGATCAAGATCAGCCAGTTTGAGGCGGAAATACGCCGCAATCTTATGTGGATCAAAGTCCAACTGCTCACACCACTCCACAAGTTCAGGCAATGGAATAGAATCGACACTGTGATGGTCATCCACTCGGGATACCAATTCATGATATTTCGTTTGGCTCAAGGTCAGGGCTGTAGCAAATACAAGCACTCTTTTGCCGCTTCTTCGATTCATTTCCACAGCGGGTTTCACAGCAGGCTCCATTCCGATAACGGGAATATCATACTTGGCACGCAAATCCTTCACGGTCAGACTGGTCGCTGTGTTGCAGGCAATCACAATCGCTTGCACATTTTCCTGAAAAATAGCCTCCACACAATTGAAGATATGTCCTCTAACCTCATCGGCTGACTTGGTCCCATAAGGAACATGCAGTGTATCAGCATAATACAGAAACGCTTCTTCAGGGAAGTGACGCAAGGCCTTATGCAAGACGGTTAAACCACCGATTCCCGAGTCAAAAAATGCAATTTTCTTCTTCAAGGGTTTCACCTCTATAACGTATTCTTTCAGGTTCCTGGAACCTCTCATTCCTGCTCATGATGACTGGGAGGTGAGTTATGTTATTCTGGGTCATCACAGACGTTAACGTTTGACGACCTGCGGTGATCGTTTCGGTTACGGATCGTTCTTTCGATCGCTGTTGTCTCCAAATTGTCTTGATATATTTTATAAATGTGCAAATTCGGAGACAAAGGCGAATGCTACCGCTTCTTCAGAATCGATTCAGTTCCCTCCACAACCTTCGCTGTAAGTCATGCACTAATGATGATGAGCCATTATTCTACCTTTATTTTATACTGCCTGAGCCAGTCTTTTCCACTTTGCCAGTGTTCCACCGGATTACGCTCTCCGAGCAGCTCCGTACTTGCCTGAGCCATAAGCCATTCCTTAAGGCCATTATCTGCACTGGAATCCAGATGCTGAATCAGGACGTTCAGTCCCTCTTCACCCGTATCCAGAATCTGAGCATACGCCTCTGTATTAGCAGCAATATAGTCACCTGGATTACTTCTGGTCAGAATCTCAGTTTCATTCACGATTTGCTGAAGATTGCTATCAATCTTCCAGCTCACGTCATGAATTTCCGCCTGATTCGAGCATGCTACCAACATCCACACCGCAGACAGCATCACCGTGCCGCTTGCAATCCGTTTGCGAATCATGGAATCACTCCTGTCCTGTTCCAGAATCATCTCCCATTTTTCTTCCTGCTGTATGCTCATCCAGTTGAGTTAGACCAATGCAGCCAGCCTCGGTCTGAATCACTACGACAAATCTATGATCATAATTATACTCATCCCGATAGATATGGATATGCGCTACAATGACATATTACAAGTCCTTTTGTACAAAAGTCCTAATCACTGCTGCAACCCAACTTTACATTCCGGATTTCAACGCAGCGAATTGACACCCTTGATTTAATATGGTTAAAATCATCCTTTTATGATGTGGTCGTGATACTGAGATCCACACCAAACTGGATCAGTCCCAGCTTTCGGGCAACAGTCTGCGAAGCTATATTATCCCATGATGTACTATAGATTGGAATGCGCCCGCTCTCTTTAACATGATACTGCCAGCACTTTACAGCCTCTGCTGCATAACCCTGTCCTCTGAAATTAGGCGATGTATACAGACTCGCCTCAGCACCCTGTTTGGATATACGGGCTGAACAACATACAGCGATAGCCGATTCCTCAATAACATAAGCGGCAACGGGCATTTTTTCATGCACACGCTCTATTAAATCAGGAAAATGCTCTTCCAGCAAAAAAGAACGATGACTCTCTATAAGCTGAACATTTGGATGCCATTCGCCGCACTTCTCGGGAAATGCATAAGCCGGGCCCATCCATACACTCTTCACTGGCTTAAACGTCTCCACTCTCCGAATCAACTTCGCAATATCGAGCGAAAGATCAGCATCACAGCCTAGTTCCTCAATCAGAGTGAACGGCAACAGCTCATGATAGTAGGAACATTGCCCAACAGAAGTTATTCCAATAAATAAGGCTGGAGCCTGACCACCATCCGGTTCGTTAATACTTAACAGACGCTTCTGATTGTCCATCGTATACAATGTATTTGCCTGAATTTTCATCATATCCATGGGTGAAAGGTTTGAATTGGGATCCATAACTACGGTATGAACCTCTGTAATAATGGTTCGCCTACACTTCTTTTTCGAGTGTCATGCTGCTTTGGAAAAACAGTTATTGATCCTGACATCGTATACTTCCACATTGGCTATACCCCCTCATTAATTTCCATTATACGGTATATTTCGTGCAGATACGAATCCAATGTGCACAATTGCGTATGTGTAAATATACGAGAGGATTTTAAGATCCAGACAATGATACAATATCGCTTATTTATCCTGCAGCACGGCTTTTTTCCATGCATCTCCCAAATCAGCAACTGAAGCATAGCGACTCTCCCGCTCAGGGTCTACTGCTCGAATAACCACCTGGTACAACGCTTCTCCCGCATCCCATCTGGCATATGAACGATCCAACTCTCCACCCAGCAGCGAGAAAGCCATCGCTCCCATGTTGAACACATTCGTGACTCCATCAATTGGCGCACCCAACTCAAATTCCTCAGGAGACATAAACCGGGATGATCCCCACATCCGTCCCATCGTATTCGTGAAAGAGCCCTTTCGATACAAATCAATATCGCATATTTTCATCGTTTGTTTGTCAAAATCATAGATCAGACTGCCATCGTAAAAATCAATAGCCACATACCCTCTCCGCTGCACTTCGATGTGAAAATCCAAAATACGCTCCATCGCCTGAATGCGCATCTTTACCGGAAGCTGTCTGAATCGATAATAAGGGGAACGAGGGTCCTCATACTTGGCTGGTGGTGGAAAATCCCAATGGGCATGCAGACATTCTCCCTCCACCCAATCGAATACACAAGCGTAGCCATGTTCCGTTGCAAAATGGTCTTTTAAATGAATCAATGTGTCATGTGCCAAATCTTCGTATATGGAAACGGATGATTTCAAATAATGAATCGCTTCGTCAGGTGCACTTAAACTGTTCGCATGTATCGTGCGTGCTCCAGCATATTTCACGAATTTCCGCTTTCCGTCCTGACCCAGAACACCAAAGGACAAATTGCCGGAATCCTGCTGATCAAACACACGGAATACAGTACCCAGGCGCGCGATCCACTCGAATGAATGAGGTTCTTTTAACTCAAAAGAAATGCCGTCAAGTTCAAGCTGAACCGTGTCCGTCATAAGTCACCACCTTTATCAACATCCACAACGCTCTCATTCAAAAAATCAGTATAAAAGTAAGTCATATGCGCTTCATCGTAGCCTTTTCCCTGAACGACCAGCGCATTACGCTCAATGCCATAGGTTTCAAATCCATACTGCTCATACAATCGCCTTGCTGACTCGTTTGTGGTAACCACACTGAGATTGATTTGCTCTATGCCTTCCAATTCCCTGCCCCGATCCAACACTTCGCGGAGCAATCGGGAAGCAAGTCCACATCCACGATAAGACGGTGAAACATAGACTCCCCAGATGTAACCTTTGTGCCTCAGCTTTAGTCCATGTTCTCTTTTGAACCCCATCGTTCCTGTGAGAATGCCTTCTTCTGTATATGCACCCAGAATGTAATCATCGGGTTCGGTATGTATGCGTTCCTGCACTTCACTCATGGGAAGCTGAATCGACATTTCAAATGAAGCCCCGAAGGCTTCCGGATGATTTTTCAGCGCTTCCAGCCGCAAAGGCCAATACTGCTCTGCCTCATCTCTGCGTATATTGCGAAGGATGAACACGTTCTCCTTCCGACCTTCATTCATGCTTCCACCACTCCCTGCAAGTCATAAGGATAATCGATCTGGAGCTTCACATTATCTGCAGCTTCCTGGCCTGCAAGCAAACCTACGACATAGACCCCAAGATCAATGGACGTCGCTACCCCACCAGCTGTAATCACATTTCCGTCTTTCACAATCCGGGTTTGAATCACCTCGGCAACATATGGCTCAAGCAGTTCATAGACATTGGGATGCGTCGTTGCTTTTTTACCTGTTAAAAACCCCGCTGCCCCCATCAGCAGAGAGCCTGTGCACACGGATACCTTTAGTGGAACATTCTCGGCCTGTCTCAGCCAACCCACAAAAGCCTCATCGAATCGAAGCTTACGTGTTCCCATACCACCAGGCACAAAAACGAGATCATATTCCGCCAAATTAGGCTTCACCCGGTCCACTTTCAACGTTAGGCCTGATTCGTCCGTAACCTGATCTGTCATCGCACATGTTTCCCACGTCGTGCCTTTGGTTTGTTCAAAGAAATTCAACCGATTGATCACATCATAAAATCCTGCAAAATCAAGGAAAGTCAAACCATCAAACAAAACAAAAGCGATTTTCATATAAAAGCCCTCCATTATTTTTTTATTTCGACGCATCCCGCTCCATGGCTTCCTTCACCCAATCACGTTCCGGTAGTTTACTGTTGCCCTATTTCAATGCATGTGAAATAATCCACTCCAGCCATTTCCATGGAAGCAGCAGCTTGCCGATGATAAGCAGACGCGAGCCTTTACCCAGCGCATAACGGAGCCTTGGTGCACGCATCCGTGCAATGCGAGCAATCAGATCTGCCACTTCCTGCGGGTTTGGTGCAGTCTCTCCAGCATGCTGGGAATAACGAAGAACCGCATCCAGCTTATCTTTATAGGGAGAATGTTCGCTCCTGTGAATTTCACCCAAACCTTTACTCCAGATGGGTGTGCGATAAGCACCCGGCTCCACCAGCACAATCCGGACGCCGAATGAAGACATTTCATGACGCAAACTTTCCGTGAAACCTTCCACGGCGAATTTGGATGCAGCATATGGCGCATAACCCGGAAAACCAGACAATCCGCTGACGCTGGACAAGTTGATGATCAATCCCTGCTTTTGCTCACGCATGACAGGCAGGACAGCACGCGTAACGGCAATCAAACCAAACAGATTCGTTTCCATTTGCCTACGCCAATCATCCATGGATACTTCCTCAATAAATCCGCCAAGCGCAAATCCTGCATTGTTCACCAGCATATCGATTCGTCCATTGTTTTGAAGTACCGTCTGAACAGCTTCCTGCACTAAATCAGCATCCGTTACATCCAGGCGAATATACTGTAACCGATCCGAAATGCCCGCCTGCTCCGCCAACCTTGCCAATTCTGCATTCCGACTCAAATCTCGCATCGTTGCTACAACATGATATCCTTGTTTAGCCAGCGTAATCGCCGTAAGCATGCCGAATCCACTCGAGGTACCCGTAATTAACGCAATAGGGACGTTTGAGTCGAACTCTTTCGATTTCCCCACGGTTGAACCTGTTTCGCCCTGTATAGGATCGTCCACTGTCTGTATCTTCTGTTCTGTCATCTGCTTCACCTCTTCCCTCGGTGGATTTAATAGATTTAGTGGGTTATCTTCGTTATCACTAACATCTCAACGCTTCACTCAAGTGTGTTGTCTCTCCACTCGGCGCAGCTTCGTTATTCCCGGTTCAAACGTATAAGGAACAAATCGAATCTCGGGTACGGTGCATTTCAGCCGTTCTCCCAGCTTCATCAGCTCACGTTGCACACCAACTTCCACCAGCTGCATCCCTTCCCCTCCTCCAAACCGAAGTGATACTTCCAACACCCCGTTACCTCGCTGTACGACCCGATAATGCTCAATAGACGGAGAGGCTGCAATCACCGCACGTGTAACAAAATCAGGGAACACAGTTATGGCTTCGCCCGTTTGTCGATGTGGAAAATAAAGCATGTCATCGCAGCGGCCTTCGATCCGCTCTATGGCAGTGAACAGAGACCCACAGGCACAAGGAACCGCTGCCTCGGTCAAAATGTCGTTCAGCCGATACCGGATAATCGGCTGTGAGGTTCTGGAGAAGTCCGTGATCACAGGCACGAACCTCCGGGTCGCGGGATCAATGAACTCTTTTTCAATATGAACGACATCTTCATTTAAATGCAACGTACCGAAGCGACAGGTTGCGCCAAGGAATCCTTCCGTACACTGGTACACCTGATGAATCGTTTGTTCAAAAACACTCTCCAGCACCTTGCGATCCAGCGGGTCCAGCACTTCAGCAACCGAAATAATTTTGTCCGGTACAGTGGTCAATATGCCTGAGGTATAAGCGTCAGCCAGCATTCTCAGCATGGAGGGCGGCGCTACCCATACAGTGGGCCGGTATGTTTCCATACGCTTAACCAAGGTATCGACATGCTCCAGCAGATCAAAATATTGAAATTGCAACTTACCCCGCTGCACCGATTCATACAGATTACTGTTGGCCCGCAGGAAAAAGGCGATCTTGGCAGGTTTCCACAGTCCGCCAGGCAGGAGCTTCGCCAGCACCGTCCCTGTCCACGCATCCTGCTCCTGATCACTCACCAGAAACAGCCCCCGGTTACCTGATGTGCCTGAGGACAAGCCTACCGTCACGCCCTGAACGGATGGCTTGAAATCACGCGTTTCCTCGCTTTCCCCGGCGAGAGCCATCGCTTCGACCTTGGAAATGCCCACCGTGTTGAGCCGATCGAAATGCTGCATCATGATCGTTTTGTCAATTAGCGGAAAGCTTCTCCAGTTGGATGCATCAACATCACCCCACCACTCCTGGTAAAAAGGCGACTTTTTACGAACCCGCTCCACTTGCCGAATGATCTGGCGTTCCTGCCAGCGTTCAAGCTGCGCTCGTGTTTTCCATTTTCTCAATCCCCGTGCAAGTGCATAATGATAGACAATACGCAGTGTGTTGCTCATATGTCCTCACCCTCTGTACCCCAAGCATTCAGCGCTTCACGGCAATGACTGGGCACAATCCGTATCGCCGGAAACTGCTGATGCAACTGAACCAGTCTGTCAAAGTTTCTTCGATACGCCTGACGATCCGACATAATGATTCCAGCGAGTACATGAGGTCTGCGTTGTTCCTGAAAAGCACGACTCGACCACACTGCGTCTGCACACAGAAAATAGTCATGCAACTCCGTACTGAGCAAAATTCCCATCATGCCTTCCGCATGACCCGATACGTCAACACCCAGCAGACTGCCATCACCGAAAATATCGTATACCTCGGGAAAAGGAAAATCTTCACCCGCTCTCACCCATCGCTCCGGCTGCTTCGTAACAGGCATTGATCGCGCATCAAAGTCCTCTGGCAGCAGCCCGGACAGAAATCCTGCCTTTACAGCCGCAATGGGTCCAAGCGAACGCACAGCGTCATAGGCTCTTGGCAGATAGATCAATTGCGCCTGTGGAAAATCCCGCACACCTGCAATATGATCCCCATGAAAGTGTGAGAGGATGATGTACCGAATATCCGAAGCTTTCAGCCCTATACTAGCCAGAAAATGTACCGCACTGTCTTCTTCACGATATACCACAGGTGTAATATGACGATACAGCGCGTTTGGCAAGTGAGCGGTTTCCTTGAAAAAACGGGAGCTATATCCCGTGTCCAGCAGAATCGGACCATGTATAGGATGAATGATACACGCAAAGCCGGCTGGAAAGGCCACCGAACGCACACTTCCACCACGCAGCGTCAGAAACTCCGGATGTGTGCAGTAACCCGCTGCGCCCAGATGAAGTTTTACAGAAGTTGTTGTCAGCATGATTCAGCCCTCCACCAGTCTGCAAATTGTTGTAACCCCTCATCAATGGACAATCGAGGCACATACCCCAGCTTCTCACGGGCATCCGTAATATCCAGCGTCTGCGGGATAGATAACGAACCAACCGTATACCGCGTCAATTGAGGTTCACCTAACGCAGGAATCAAGCGATGTACACGTTCCAGCACTGCGGCTGCTCCGTATGCTGCTCCGTAGGGAATATTTCGACGGCGTAAAGGCATCTCCAGCTTTCCAAACAACATGCTCACCAAATCCTGAAACGGTCTCGGATCTCCATTGGAAATATTGTAGGCACGACCCAGCACTTCTGTCTTGGCATCCCTGCATAACAACAGCGCATCCACCACGTTATCCACACAAGTCAGGTCAATGAGTGCCTGTCCGCCTCCGATCATAGGTACACCCGATTTGGCATTTGCTGCTACGATTCTGGGAAAAAGGGTCTGGTCATACGGACCAAAAATGGCTCTCGGACGAATCATGATCGATGGAAGTCCCTTGGCATGAGCCTGTAAAACCACCTGCTCTGCGAGCCGCTTGGTGGCTGCATAATGATTAGCTGGTTTGGATGGCAAGGGGTCGTTCTCATGTATGTCATATCGCGGACTGTAGTTAAAATATATGCTCGGGGTTGATACGTGAATGAAGCGCTGTACGCCACCTTTCATACTACGGTCCACCAAATGCTGTGTCCCCTCCACATTGCTGCTGTAAAAATCCCGATATTTGCCCCATGGCGACGATAACGCTGCACAGTGAAACACAACATCCTGACCCGAACAGACCTCATTCACCGCAGCCTGATCCCGTATATCTCCGTTATAAAATCGAATGCCTTCTGCCTCAAGCTGTGCCCCGTGCTTTGGCTGGCGTCCCATACCCGTAACTTCCCAGCCTTGCTCCGCAAGCCGTATCGCCAGATGTCTGCCCAGACATCCGGTTGCTCCTGTAACCAAAGCTCTATTCATCGTTGTTCACCGTTCCATTCTATGTCGTGAGTCAAAGCTTCAGTCAGCGAAAACTTATGTTTCCTTGCCAGCCGCCAGGCGGAGAGTACAATCGCAAATTGCTCAAACAAAGGTTTTACATCGTGTCTCATATACACCACATCCCTCGTTCCTCGCCAGGCTGTCATCCATGTCCGCAGGCTGCCCTTCCCCAAGAGCTGCTGCAATCCACTTCCCAGCATCGGAAGCATCAACATCGCTTTACTTCCTTGCTTGGGGATGATCACTTTTGCCGCTTCCACCAGTTCATCAGGTGCAATTAAAGCACGTACCAAGCCATCACCAGGGTGAAACAAATGGATGCCACTGGTCGCCCTCGGATTACACTCAATGGCATACACTTGTCCGTCCTCTGTTTCGATAAAATCAAACCCAATCTGCCCGCTAAACCCTGTCGCGTGTACAAATTGCCTTACCCACTCGTAAATCTCTTCATGCTCCACATGTTCAAAAAAAACACTCGCTCCTACGCTGCCCGTTCGATAGCGACTGTCGTAGGTCGTATGTGCAACGATTGTCCCTTCATAAGCTACGCTGTATGTACATAACATTTGCCCGGCAACATAAGCCTGTGCAACCCAAGGGGAAGCTGAGGATATTTCCGTGTCACCAGGAGGATCATTCTGTAAACGGTGCTGCTTCATTTTACCTGCGTATATCTTCTGATCAGGTTCAGGTGCGCCTTCATCCAAATTTGCTGTAGAGGATACCGGCATACGAACTCTGGCAGCAAAGCGGGAGTACACGGGCTTCCATACCCATTCCCCCTCTATTTCTAGAACAGCTTGCGCTTTCATCCATTCCTGCCGACTGTTGATCAGACGGGTATCCGGAACCGAAAGACCAAGCGAATTTGCAAGCTGGATAAAATGATATTTATGATGCAATTCATGCAGCTGCTCTATAGGCGAAACAAGTACACGGCAGTGATTACGCAGCCGCTCTGCTCCTTGAGCGATATAAAAAACTTCTTCACACATTGGAATCAACAAGTCGATCTTCCAGGTTTGAACCAGACTCTCCATCTCTAACAAGTAATTCTCTGTTTCATGACGTGGAGAGGGAACCATGAAGCACTGCTCCACCGCACTGGACAATCTGCACAAATGACGCACCACGCTCTCCGCGACGTAAACCCGGTGACCCGCATGATGAAACATACGCGCCAGCTCGAGGGTTACCGGGGCCCGACCGCCTGTGAGTAACACATTTAAGGATTCTGATGTTTGATGTCCATTCTTCGTGAATCTAGTAGTCAAAAATAAGTCCTCCCAGTGACAATCCGGCGGCTGTTCCGATCATCAGCACCCGATCTCCCCGCTGAATACGCTGCTGCTTGATCGCTTCATGCAGCCCCATCGGAATGGAAGCGGCAATGGTATTGCCGTGATTTCGTGTAATGTCCATAAAACGTTCCTCTTCGATTCCCAGCTTTTTGCGGATCAGCCTCATCGCCATGGCACTTCCCTGATGTGGAATCACCAATTGGAAATCCTTCATCTGATCACCGGTGGCCTGCAACATATCGTCAATAAATGCTGGCAGCAACCTGGAAGCCATACGGAAGATGGCCTGTCCATCCATATGAAAAAGATAGGGTTCAGGCTGCTCTGCCACATAATTCGAGGCATGCAGACGAGTGCCCCCACCGGCAATTTCCGAAAACCGCGCGCCTCGGCTGTACGTTTTCAGCGAGGCATGTACAATCTGCGAAGATTCTCCTTCAGCGGAGCGTTCAATAATGACAGCAGCAGCTCCATCACCGAACAGGGCAGCACTTTCCTTGTTTGACCAATTCAATCCCTTCGAAGCGATCTCCGTAGCTACAAGCAGCACCCTTTTATAACGCCCGGAATCCACCATATAGGAAATAACATCCAACCCGTTCAGAAAACTCAAGCAGGTCGCATCCATGTCAAAGGCTGGTACACCTGAATCCTGCTGCCCCATCGCCTGTTGAATGAATACCGCCGTACTGGGTAAAGGTTGTTCCTTCGTACCGCTCGTACACACCAGACAGTCTATATCTGCGAACGTCAATCCCGCATCCGCAAGTGCAGCTTCGGCAGCCCTCGCCCCCATGAAGGAAGAGGTCTCTGCGCCCGAAGCGTAATGACGCACACCTACACCTGTTGCTTTGCTGACCCAACCCGCAGGCACCTGCAAACGGCGATCCAACTCCTCGTCGGTCACTTCCTGTTCAGGCAAATACTTGCCTGTACCAACAATTTTCACTCTTCTAAGCTGCATATAACCTACCTCTTTCTCTTCTTCTGACTGATCGATATAAGTTCAACTAATGAATATTTACACTAACACGGGGATGACAGAACTACCTTTCGCTCACTGCTATCGTGTAGATGTTTAGTCGATATATCTAATTGAAATTACACTTCACCCCGCCTGGCTAAACGCCATGACGAAGTGAAGAAAATACAGCAGAAGGGCAGATATCTCTGCCCCTCCCGTTGTGTTATCTTTTTTATTCAGTCATGTTGATTCATTTCCTTACTTCAAAATCTCGGCCAGTGCAAGATCGAGCGTATCATATCTGAATGTAAATCCTTCTCTCTCCAGCCTTTCGGGAATAACCCAGCGACTTTTGAGAACCAGTTCTGTTTCGGTCCGGATGAATCGTGCTCCCAGTTCCAGCATCCAGCGAGGTGAAGGAAGTCCAATCCGAACTCCCATCTGCCGCCGTAGACTCTCCATAAGCTGGCGGTTCGTGACAGGATGCGGAGAGGAAGCATTAAATACCCCTTCCAGATGCGGGTGCCGCTGAACATAGATCACCATGCGGAACAAATCTTCTATATGAATCCAGCTAAACTGCTGGCTTCCAGGTCCTTGTGATCCACCCAGCCCAAAGCGGACCAGATTGGTCAGTGGCTCCATGACGCCACCTTCTCCCAGCACAATAGCAATCCGTAATGCAATCTGACGTGTAGACGGCAGACTGAATTCAAAAAAAGCCTTTTCCCACGCCTTGGCGACATCCACCGAGAACCCGGAGCCAATCTCGCCCTCTTTCTCCGTCATGGGGCGATCTTCTGCATGTCTATATATCGTGGCCGTGCTCGAATTAATCCATAATTCGGGAGGAATGCTACAAGCCAGAACAGACTCGCCCAAAATGCGGGTTGTGCGTGTTCTGGATTCCAGAATGACTTTGCGGTTCTCGTCCGTGTAACGGCAGTTTACGGATTTTCCGGCCAGGTTAATCAGCAATTCTGCACCTTCAAGTGCCTGTATAATTCCAGCCTGGTTATCCCAGGCAATATGACCGGGCTGGCGTGAGATAATGATCACCTCATAACCAAGTTCCTTGAATCTGTGGGCAAAATCCTGACCAACAAACCCTGTTCCACCCGCCAACACAACCTTTTTCACGGTATCCCCTCATTTCCCCATACTGGGTAAAGCAAGTACGCTATATATGAACTAACACCGTCTGTGACCGTTTTGTTTAATTTTAATTTACGCCCAATGCTGCGTATAAGCGATTGCGTTCTTCGATCGCCCATGCGTTCGTTGAATTTTGCTCCAACTGATACATGAGCTCATCATGGAAATCATGAATCATGAACCCTTCAGGCAAATTCCCCAGCATGGCTGTAAAATTGTATTCAGGCAGTTTTCTTTGTCCTTTACCGATCTGCTTCAACCATTCCATCCATTCGGCAAGCGTCAGCACTTCTGCCTGCCATAGTTCAGCCTGTAGTCCAAGTGCATCCTGAAGCTGCTCATAAGTAGATGGCTCGGAGAAGGGACGACAAGCTTGCACAGCCAGCTCATACAACTCGATCACTGCGCGCCGCACCTCATGCTCAAGCTCGATTTCCAACCCTTCCATGAAGTCCTGAACTTGAATTGTCAGCCCGTCATCGTATAGTAATGGTGCGTGTGCCAACAGACGCACCATCTCTTCCATGTCATCCGCTGAAACTTTCTTTTGCTCATAGAGAGCAGGTAACAGATATGCTGTAATAATCATTCACTCCTACATCGTTCTTCTATTATTGACGTATATTATATCATGATTTGGCGGGTTATCCTTGAATCACTTTAACGTTGACAAAAAAGGCAACCTTACTCTTTCAAGAGAGCATAGGTTGCCTTTCTATTCTTATTGGAGAAGCAAACAGCATCTAGATAAATGCTTTAACCGATGCAAAATACTCCCGGATCATATTGATCGGTTTCAAATAACCCGGTGAAGGAGCGGCGATGCCGTATTCGGCAGCGTAACCGTTCTTGGCGGCCAGATACTTGGATCTGAACATATGGTAGTCACTTGTGACAATCATGATCTTGGGATGCTCCAGCCCGGATGCATCAATGATTTTTTTGGAAAATGCCATATTCTCCTGGGTGCTCGTCGATCGATCTTCCATAATGACTTGTGTGGGGCTGATCCCCTGATCAACAAGGTAGTTTTTCATGGCGAGTGCTTCAGGAATCGATTCCCCCGGCCCCTGACCGCCGGATACAATCACAGGCGTCTGAGGATGACTGCGGATATAGTTCAGACTGGCATCCAGCCTTTGTTTCAAGGTCAATGACAATTCTGTTCCTTTGATGCCCGAGCCGAGAATAATGACATAGTCCGCTTCTTCCGGATCATTCGCGTTAAGTTGAGTAAATACAAGGGCTTCGATAATAACAAATGAAACAGCAGCAATACCAAACCCGGTAAGCAGAATGCGTTTCAGCAGGATATGTTTTTGATAATCAATTCGCCTCAACACGATAAAGGCTACAGTGATCATGCCAAAAAACTTCACTGCGAAGTTCCAGCCCCAGAAAACAAGGAAGAACACAAAACATGCAATGAATATAAGATCAAGGATCAAACCTTTTTCTCGTATAAACTTTTTCATAGATCCAGTAACACTCCTTCTTGGGCCCTCACTTCTGTCATATGCCCTTGATTCAGGATCTTACGATCGTAAGCTTGGGCCACTGTTGCTGCCAGCATTTCTTCTCTACGCGATGATTATAGTAGTCTGCATCCGAGAAAAACGGACTTTGGCGTACGATTAACCCATACAGATCCTCCAGCCCATGAGGGGCACAAATACGCACCTGACCCTGTTCATCTAAACGCACACCTATGGCCGTGACGATTTCTGGCCAATATCGAAGAGCATCTTCTGTAGATTGATATGGCTCGTATCCATTGCGTAGATGCATCCTCGCCTGATTTTTCACCGACCACTTGGAATTGCCTGTCTGCTCGCGAAGCTGTTGTTCCAGCAGCAGATCCCGTTCATCACGCATATCTTCCCTATCGTAGAAAACAACATCAATATCGCTGTGCAGTTCGCGTAGAGGATAACCATGAAGCACATCCCAGATATAATTGCGAATATACCCCGCACCTATGTAACATTGAGGCAGACCAAGACTACGAACCCGCCGCAGATCGTGCATTAATTGTTCATGCTCGGTAATCGCCTGAATCAACTTTTCCTCATGCAGCATATAACGTCTCTCCCCGTCACTCTGTCCATTTCATTATAGAGCTATCATTGCTCGCTTTTACATTACCGACACGCTGCTCCTTCCAATATATCATGTTTGAGTACCTGCGATAAAATAAACAAATCCCCTCAGGCAGTCATCCTAGGCTCATCTGAACAGATGTTCCTTAAGATCATTTACCCTGAGGGGATCAATTAAAGAAGATTAAATAAGCGATTAGGCCAGTGCCTTTTCCGAATACGTGATCTGCATTTTCTGCATTTTACGTTACGTTGGGTTAACCATAAGCGTCAGTTGTCCATGATTCTCCTGCATGCGGAAAATAACAGGTCGTTCATTCGGATGATTGTTCGGAGCATGAATGGTGAGACACAATTGTCCTTCAAACGTTCGAAACAGCATCCCATGTCCTCCATTATTGGCGAACAACGGCTTGTGATCTTGCTTCCATGGACCTTGCGGTTTGCCGGACACCGAGCGGGCTAGTCCCAGTGTATAACCGTCTTGACCGGATGTGGACCACATCATGACGAGTTCATCATTTTGCATCCGATACAGAAACGGACCATCCGTGACATAACGGTTTCGCTGTGCTCCACCTCCGACAGACCATGAGGCTTCGGAAGCTTTGAATAACAGATCAGGCTTGCCTATCGTTCCTTTCAGATCCGGTTTCAGACGTACGGCGTACATCTCACCATCCTCCACCTGCACCCATTCCTTGCAAAAGATCATCCATGGATCACCCTGATCATCCACATACAATGTACCGTCCAGGCATTCCCAATCGGGAGGCGTCAAGGAGCGACACCACAATTCAAAAGGTCCTTCCGGCTGATCAGCAACCAATACACCTGTTACTCTCGGAATGCCTTCCGCCTTGAAGCTGGCAAACATATAGAAGCGTCCTTCCCATTCATAGACTTCCGGGGCCCAATAGTGGTGATCGGACCAGAAGTCCGTAGGTGCACGGAAGCATGGGGAAGGACCGCTCCAATGGATCAGGTCTTCGCTCTCATAGACATCAAAACCGATAGCTGGGCCGTTCCACACATTTTGCCCGATAGAGCCATATAAATAATATTTCTTGCGCGATGGTATAGCCAGTATGTAAGGATCACGAAAATGAATATCTTCCAAACGGTGCACGTTCAATGGTTTATCCTCCTCATGAAAGCGGTTCAATAACCATAAGTATACACCATATACCCAAATACTGGAATTCCACTAACCCCACATGCCAATCAGCAATATGCCGCCAAAAATAACGATGGAACAGAGAATACGCTTTTTCCCCTGCTGTTCTTTCAGTAACAAAATACCGAGGAAGGCCGCGAATACCGTTCCCACTTCCCGAAGCGGACCAAGTCTCGCCATTGGCGCCTGCTGCAATGCAAACAGAAACAACAAGTACGAGCCCGGATTCAGCAGCGCTCCCAGCATAATCGTTGATCGGTTCTTCTTCCATTCCTGACGCAGTTGGCGGGAAGCGAGCAGCGCCGGAGTTAATCCTGCAACAAAACCAATGTTCGTCACTTCAAGTAACGACAGGGGTGAAATATGCTCTAGATTCAATTTGTCCACGAACACATAACTGGTTGTACATAACCCGACACATAAGGCCATCAGCACCGGCTTTGATCCTGTTACTCTTGATCCAGATTTGCCGTCTTTGCTTCCCACACCACTCAGCACCGTAAATCCTACAATCATGCAGGCAATACCAAACCATCCGAACATGGACAACGTTTCCCCCAGAAAAGAAACACCGATCAATGGCACCAGCAAGGTGCTCGTTCCCCGCATAATCGGATAAATCTGCGACAAGTCGCCCAATTCATACGTCTGCGATAGCAGCCAGGAATACACGGCTTGCAGGGCCATTGATAACACGAGTAGTGCATAGGCTGGGATGGATAAAGGTTCCCGTATCAACTCCATGATAAGCACAGGCAGCAGTATGACGGTCGGAATCATCATGATGGACCATAAAAACACACTTTTGTTTAAACTGCGTTTGGTGAACATACTCCAGACAGCATGAGCCATCCCGGAAGCGAGCACCAGAACTATAGGTAAAATCATAATCAAAACGTTCCTCTCTAATTCCTTGCTCTTCTTTGTTCCCTAATGTGCGGAAGTGCTCTCTGGTTGATGTGCTGGCTGTTCCTTCACGACCGATCCGTCTTCCAGACGAATCCAGGTATCAAAGCTACGTTGTCCCGCCTGCAATTGAATGACCCGTCCTCCACGCAGCATGCCTTCCCTTCCATATGTACTGTGACCGCTCGAACGCCCGTAGCAGAGACGAATTCCGTGGTATGTTCCCTGAAAATCATTCACATGATCATGTCCGCAAAAGGTCCCCATCACATCGCCCATCTCCAGCAGTGCAGAGAACAGACCCGAGTTCACTTGGGCAGAGCAGACAGGTTCGTATTTGCTGCCGTAACAGGTCTGTGTGTCCCACATGGACTGATATTCAGGAATCGGGATATGGAAAAACGCCAAGGCTGGCAGCTTCTCCCCGCGGCTGCGGCCGGGATTGACGCGGGTGGATTCAGACATCAGCCACTGGATTTGATTGGGCTGAATCCAGCCATAACCGGGAACCGACTCGAACTGGGAATAGTTCCCCGAATCGAGTAAATACAACACTGCTGCCGGAAGGCCATCCGCTCCGGCAATCTCCAATGTGTAATTGCCTAGTCCCGCAATCTCACGCGGACCAGGTTCCGTCACGGTATGCGCATGCTCCTGAATCACCTCCATTAATCCATCAGGGGTAATTCGATTCTCTGTATCATGGTTGCCATACACAAAAGCCCACGGAATACCACGTTCTTCCACTACCGACACGGCATCACGGAATGCCTGCTCCGGGTGTTCACATTCCTTATTGCCAGGATCAACCGGTCCCGTGTAAATGACATCGCCTGTAAATACAACCAGATCGGGTTGTTCCGCTTCGATGACCGTTTTCATTAATTGCCCGGTCCGAAGATCTTCAGGCCGCCCATCCTTCCAGTGTAGATCTGTAAATTGCACGATTTTGAATGTTCCATTTTTTTGAAAAACAAGCTGACGTTTCACCCTTTTTCCTCCCTGATGATCCATGTACTATGGACTATTTTTTTAATGTTGTTTGTTGTGGTTTTACGTTGTTTTATATGATCTTATCGTCACATCATATTACTGTCAATACATATTAAGAACAGAATATACGCCTCATTACCATTTCAAAATTGACAAGGTCTTCTCTCCAACTTAAACTATTAAAACAACAACAATCCACACTATCTCACAACTCAAAAAATATAGAACCTAGATCGAAACTTCAGGAGGCACAACCATGTCTTTAACGTATGAAGAACGCAGACACACCATTCTGATCCAGCTCGCTACCCAGGGCAAGGTTCAGGTACAGGTTCTGGCAGATCTGTTCCAGGTATCCACGGAGACGATTCGGCGGGATCTGGACCGACTTGAAAAGGAAGGCGAATTGCGCAAAGTATACGGAGGCGCTGTACGTGTACGCTCAGGCATGATCGAAGCCCCCTTTCAAAAGCGTGCGCAGCTTCAACTGAGTGAAAAGCAGGCCATTGGCATGGCAGCCGCCTCTCTGATTGAGGATGGAGAGACCGTCATGTTGGACAACGGCACAACAACGCTGGAGATCATGCGGCAGCTGCGACATCGGTCTCAGGTGACCGTCATTACCAACTCCGTCCCCATTCTTACCTGTGCACTGGAGGAGTTTGCAGGCAAAATCATTTTCGCTGGAGGAGAAGTCACCCCGGTCGTACAAGCCTCTACTGGACCCATTGCTCATGAATTGCTCAGTCAATTCAAAGTCAACAAGGCGTTCATCTCAGCAGGCGGCGTGTCGTTAACGGATGGGATCACAGATTATGTGCTGGAAGAGGCGCTCATCTCCCGCAAAATGATGGAGCGCGCGGAGGAAGCCATTTTGGTAGCTGATCATACCAAGTTTGGACGTTCCACCTTCGCCCAGATTGCACCTATAAATCAAATATCGATGGTGATCACAGATTCTGGATGTCCCACAGAATGGATAGAGGCTCTTCACCAAATGGAAATCGAAATGGTTCACGGCATTTGACAATGTGAGCCATTTTCTATATTTTAGAAGTATAATGATCGTTCTATCTTATTTTGAAAGGAGCGTATTAATCCTTATGAGCAGCAAAAAGGAAATGCTGTTGAACGTGGCTGAGGAATTGTTCTATCTGCACGGCTTTCATTCCATCGGCTTGAAGCGAATCATCACAGATGCCGGGATCGCCATCATGACGTTATATAATCACTTCAACTCCAAGGATGATCTCATTGTTGAAGTACTTCGGCGGCGCGAACAGCGCTATCTGGAGCAGCTGCGGCAGTACGCCGACAACAAAGCGCAGCCCGTATTCGTCAATCTGGCGGAAGGCCATGCACATTGGTTGATGGAGCATGAATCGAGAGGATGTTTGTTTTTACGTGCCAAGGAGGAGTTTGGCGGAGATCCAGACAACGTCATTGTACAAACTGTCAACGCACATAAGAAACATGTGATGACATTGATCAAAAACCTTGATCCTGCCGCAAGTGATCGTGCAGCGTTGCAATTTAACCTGCTGCTTGAGGGTTCTACCGCACTTGCTGAGACAGAAAATGTAAATAGCGTGTGTCGCGAACTCATTGACATGACGCAAAATAGTTTCAAGTAGTCCCACACCGGGTGAGTTAGTAGTTCAACTCACTTTTTTATTTCAAATAAAATATAATGATCGTTCTATCTAAAAGGCGGTGGATTTGATGAAAAAAATTATTTTCCCAGGGATCGCCCTTATCGCTGTATGTTATGCATTCGGGAGATTCAGCTATGGTCTGTTTATGCCCGAAATCTCGGAAGCACTCTAACTGGACGATGCTCAATCAGGAGCAATCAATTCCGCAACCTACATTGCTTATTGCCTGTCTCTACTTAGTGCCCCACTGTTAATTAATCGCATTGGGCACTATCATGTCATTCAAATAGCTGGTGTTAGCGCTGTCCTCGGTTTATTGGGCATTGGCTTATCTCCAAACGTGTTTGTTCTCACACTCGGCGTATTTCTTGCCGGATTAAGTACAGGCTTGGCCTCTCCTGCATTGGGTAACACCGTCTATGCTGAGCTTGCGCCTGATCAGCAAGCCAGAGGGAATAGCTGGATTAACACAGGTACCAGCTTTGGCATTATCGTATCCGGTCCGATCTACTGGCTGTTCACTGAATATTGGCGTTTGACCTACGTCTTCTTCGCTGTTATCGGCGTTGTGGTGGTGCTGTGGAATAGACGCGTTCTCTCCACGCGCAAAACAGAGCCTTGTACCAAGTCCCTCTGGGCATGCATGAAGCCGACGAGACCGGGTGCGGCTCTGCTCATGGCTTCCCTTCTGACAGGAATCAGTTCTGCGATCTATTGGACCTTTGCCCGAAACTTCCTTACGGACGAAAAAGGGGCCTCCGATTCGGAAGCCGTACTGTTCTGGATTGTGATGGGAGTTATGGGGATTCTCGGCGGGTGTGCTGGCCGTATTATTGAACGTATCGGAATTGGATGGTCCTATCGAACAGGCCTTCTGCTCTTGTCTGTTTCACTTGGCGTTATTCTTCTTCCATCGATGACAGCCAGCCTGGTCTCAGCCGTTACGTTTGGCAGTACCTATATCTTCCTGACCAGTGTATTTATTGTGTGGGCGACCAGGCTATTTCGTCCAAATACGTCCATCGGGATCAGCCTTGCTTTTCTCGCACTAGGTGCGGGGCAGTTCATAGGTTCATCGATAGCGGGTTACACCATTGAGATGTTCTCCAACACTACAGCATTTCTGGCCTTTGCTGTACTGGGTCTGTTTGGATTACTTATTCGGGTGAAATAGCCCGAGCCTTATTCTACAAACAAGCAGACCACAGACTATACATCCGATGCGCATCTGAAACCAATATGCCCGGTAGATGTATCAGGCGTATTGGGGATTCTCGCCGCTACTCTATAACGATTGCAGTAGGAACGGTGGCATAGGTAGGAACCGCCTTTTAGCACCTTGCGATCTTCATGAGGAGATAATTCCGTGTCAGCAGCAGCAGCCTTCTCATGATCCGTAACGTAGTTGTCTGCGCACCATTCCCATACATTGCCCGACATATTATAAAGTCCGTATGCATTGGTAGGGAACGATTGGGATGGAGCGGTGCCTGCATAACCGTCGGCTGCATTATTTTTCGTTGGAAATACCCCCTGCCAGATGTTGCAATAGTGCTGTCCGTCTGGCCTTAACGTATCGCCCCAGGGATATTTTTTCTGTATCAGGCCACCCCGGGCTGCGTACTCCCATTCGGCTTCTGTGGGCAGACGTTTACCTGCCCAGCGGCAATAGGCATTGGCATCATTCCATGAGATATGAAGAACCGGATGATCAGAGCGATCATTCACATGAGAATCGGGTCCTTCAGGATGAGCCCAATCCGCACCTTCAACAACCCACCACCAGGGTGTCTGTTGTACCACGTTTCGAACTTGAGTCGCCGTTTGCGGAGAAACGAACAGATGGAAAACAAAAGACCAGCCAAACCGCTCCGCCTCAGTCCGATACCCCGTCTCACGAACAAAATGTGCAAATTCAGTATTGGTTACCGTACAGGCATCCAGATAAAAGGTGTTCACCTGAACTTCTCTGACGGGGCTTTCCCCATCTGCGGCAAAAGCTTCGGGGTCATTTGTACCCATCAGGAAACGTCCACCTTCAATACGAATGCTTTCTTTCTTCTCTGCTCTATTGGTTAGAGCTATCTTGAAATCAGCTGTATGACCGGTATGACTAGATGGCTTGTCCTCAACAGCTTCTACCGATGCAGCCGTTTCCTCTGGCAGACTCTTTTCCTCCAACTTACCGTCTCGGCTTGCAGCGCAGCAGCAAGAAGAAGATTTCTTTGGCAGCTGATCATGCATATCAAGCATCCCCTTCATTGGTAGGTTTAAGACTCGTTCTCCCTATTGTACACGGCAGGGCGAATATTCGGATACGGTGGTGTTGTCATTTCTGCTCCTACCTTTTTTGAACAGTTCATTCATCTGAATTTCTTCATCGATTTCGCATATCAATCAAGATGACGATATGGTCTGATAATGCCCTCGTTCCACACCTGTACTTCGATATAACGTTCCGGGGCGAGCTCACCCTGTCGATTCCATTCCTGAGGCCAACCATAGGATTGAATAACGTCCAGAATTTCATCTTTCGTGTAGACCTGCTTACGGTAAGGCTTATCATCCATATAACGCATCGTTGGAAACAAATCGCCGTAGGTAAAACTTACGGAATCAGCAGGGAGACTCTCCCATGAGATCATGACCCAATCCGGTACGGTATACCATGATTCCAACCACGCGCATGCACCCAGGGTCATATAGTGAGGATAACGATTGGTCGGTTTTCCACCTTTGGAGATAAACTGCTCGTACGCTTTTCGCTCAATTTCTCTTCGAATCATCATGTAATCTGAAGATCGCTGACTGGCAAAATTCCGGCCTTGATGACGGATTCGTTGGGTAACTGTTTCCGCTTCTTTGTCAGACAGACTGGATAGATTGCGAAAAGGGCCCAGACTTTTTTCAAAATAATGATATGCGTTCAGGTCTGTCATATGGCACCTCCTCCATCTACATCTCTTCGTCTCCCGTTTTCGTTAGAAATAGTGTACATCATGCCAATATTTATGGAAATTACTGTAGCAAACATTCCACATGGATAAAGTTACACTTTGGCACTTCAATTGCAGCACCACCTTCCCCTCGCTGTTATCCCCTTCCTCTTTTACGGAGAAAATCCTGTGATAAAGCGACACTTCGTTTCCCCAGAAAGACTTAGTGCTCTCCGTCCATAAGTGATAAACTAATAACACAGAGCATTTATCTTCAACAGGCTTAAAGGGAGGTTGTGTGTATATCAATCCTACATCCTGTTTACTTCCAGTGAGACGTTATTTCCAAAAATCAGTGCCATGCTATCCAATAATTCAGGTGAGCGGAATGCGTCAAACTAGCAACGTGCTAACGAATCTAGCGCACCTTAAACGTCCGATTTTCAAGGCATGCCAACTTTAACGAACTTCAGTGACGTTATTTCGGTGCAAACACAGCGTCAGAGCCTAAAAAGCGACCTCATTGATAAAATAACGTCTCTGGGATTCGTTACAGTTCAGAACAGTGTAAACACGAGCGAATAACATGTGTCAGGTTCGTTAGGCCAAATTAACGCGAAAAAAGGGTGTCCACCGTCATGTTCATGACTTATGGGACACCCCCTTTTTAACGTTAGTAGCAGTCCAAATGATAGCCCTATCTCCAACTCCATTTCGGTAATTGATCCAACGTAATTACATCTTCACTATTATATACTTCCTTCAAATACGCCACGGTATTATGATTACCACCCTTTAGGAATTCTCCCGTCCAGGTACAGAACCAGCTCCAATGCACACCTTGCTCTTTCATTTGCTTTGGATCAGGAATGGAGCCGTTCTCGGCTAAGGCAATGATTTTACTGTCATTCACCAGTTCGCGCAGATTCTCATAACGTTTGGCTAGCGGGCTGTGATCGCCTGCTTCTGGATAAACATCCACACTCACAATATCCACGACATCGTCACCCGGATACCACTCCGGTTTTTCCGAGTTCCACACCCAGATCAGATTATCCAGCTCATACTTGTGGACCAATTGATCATACAACAGGCGGTATAACTGTTTGGCAGGTTCAGCTCCTTTGGCTCCCCACCAGAACCAGCCTCCTTCCGCTTCATGAAGCGGCCGGAATAACACAGGCACCCCCGCATCCTTGAGTTCTTGCAGATGCACTGCAATTACATCGATATCCCGGATCAATAAGGTATACTCTTGCGATTCAGGATGAGCCAATGCTGAAGCGAGATCGTAGGTGGTGGCATCCGTATAGAACCCGCGCCACCATTCTTTGCCTGGTTCATCTATCAGATGAGTAGGTGCATTCCAGTGCCAACACAATGTCACAATTCCGCCTTGCTGATGCCATGCGATCGCATCACGAATCTCCTGAGAGATCGCGCCGCGTTCTGTCCTTGATGGAGAATAATCCATGAGATCGAATCCAATCACCGCCGGCTTGCGGCCTGTATTCTCATTAATCCAGTTCAGATTACCGTAATCCTGCTGACCCGACAGTACCCCTTTTCCATAATGCTCCGCCAAGTATTCCATCAGTTCTCTAGCCTCGGAAGTCGCATCTTTATTCACTAAATTACCGCTTATCTTTTGTTCCGTCATTGATAATCCCCCATCCCAAGGTAGGATACATAGAGATCCAAATATCAAAAACACCCGAATTACACATCCTATACGACTACGCCAAGCCCGGTTAACCAACTACACCTGAACGTTCAATACTCTCCACGAAATAGCGCTGTACAAACAAATACAAAATAATGAGCGGTGCAATCGCCAGCAGAATTCCTGTATCCACGATCATGGCAACATAATTCGGGTCTGCCTTCATGCCCGAGTTCGAGCCAAAACCCATCAATTGGGGAATTAACTGGTTTGCCTGGGCAGGCAATGAAGCCACCTTCAGCGAAATAAGCGGGCTTTCACTCATGAATAACGCGGAATAGAACGTATCGTTGTACTGCCAGACAAAAGAGAACAGAATGACTGTGATCAGCGGTGAAATGGCGTTCGGCAGCATGATTCGAGCAAATGTCCGAAATCCGCCTGCTCCATCAATCAGTGCAGCTTCTTCAATTTCCTTGGGCATGCCCTTGAAGAACTGGCGGAAAATATAAATGAACAGCCCCGCCTTCAGCCCACCAGCCGTAGCCGCAGTAATCATCGACGGCCAGTATGTATTCAGCAGGTTGATCCCCTCTCGTCCCGTGAACAGATGAACCATTCCGAGGATGTCAAAGTTGCGGAAATGCAGATACATCGGCACCATCAGGGTGCTTGTTGGCACCAGAATAGTGAGGATGACCAATACAAACAGCACATTGCTACCAGGAAAAGAAAAGCGGGCGAAGCCGTACCCGGCTAACGCACAGGATATCGCTGTGAGCAGCGTTGTAATCGTGACGAACAACAGCGTATTCGCCAGCAAAGGCAAATAATCCATCACCTGCGCCGCAAGCTTGATATTATCCAGCGTAAAATGCTGGGGAATCATATAGATGGTGGGATTATAGATATCCTGTTTATCCTTGAACGCAACCGAGATTTTAAGAAACAATGGATACAAAATAATAAATGAAATACCAATAATCAATGCATATCTGAATATGGAATACAGGAGGTCCGATGTCTTGTTTCGTACCCTCTGCATGCGGTAGTTCTCTTTCGGAACCACCACCATACGATCCGTTCCCGACACAGCCATAGTCTCATGCCTCCTTCTACGTTCGTTAGCTTTCAGTTGTAATGAACCCGTCGTGACAGTACCCATCCGACAACAACTAATACCAGGCCGATGACCAGCGTATACAGCCAGGACATGGCTGAGCTCAGACCGAAGTTCTGGGTTTTAAACGCCGTCTGGTAGATGGCCTCCGTCACCGGGCTACCTGCAAAGGAATCAATAATCGTATAGATGACATTTGTCAGGATCAATGGACTCACCATCGGAAACGTAATTTTCCAGAAGGATTCATAGGCCGTTGCACCTTCAATTTTGGCCACTTCGTACATGGAGCCGGGTACCGATTGCAGCGCAGCGAGGAAGATCAGAATTTGTACGCCGGAGCTGCTGACAATATCGTAAATGCGCATAATGGCTTCCACGATGTAATCGACATATGCCATGGGCAACCCCACATCATTCAGCATTCGTACGATTGAAACGACGTTGAACGAAGCTCCCCCTTCGGTAGATGATTCAATCGCACTGATGTCTCCCATCAGGTTGATCAGGCCTGCGGACTCGGCTGCTGCCACCGCACTGGAGGCCAGTATGACTGGCAGGAAGAAAATCGCACGCGCCATCGATCTCCCTTTGAATTTCTGGTTAAGCAATGTCGCCGTAAATAAACTGAAGAACAGAATCATCGGCACATTTAGCAGCATCGCTCCAACCGAATCCACCAGGATCCGGTTGAATGATGCATCGACCAGGATGGCATCCTTGAAATTTTTCAGCCCGACAAAATCCAGTACATATCCTCCCGGGGCAACCGATAGATTGCTCAAACTGAACCGGATCGATTGCAGCAGCGGCGTAGCGAACAGGAAGATGAAACCAATCAGCCATGGCGAAATAAACGCAAGTCCAAGCAGCGCTCTCCGTGATTTCAAGGATAAACGAAGGCTTCTCATTGGTTCACTCCTTTCACTGCATAGTCCGCCCCGCCAACGGTAATTCCATTAATCGTTACCGGATCAGCCGTGTAATTCACCAAAATCGTTGCACCGCCACTATAAGTGACACGCACTACGCCATCCTGAACTCGTTCATGCTCGGTTATTGGATAGTTCCGCAAATGACCTAATACTTCATTCGCTTCCTTGTATAATGCAACTGCGTCATCTACCCAATATGCAAAGTCAGTGGCATAAGCCGAATCATAATTGGTCAGCTTCAGCTTGGATGATGGTTCATACGTCCATTGAAATTGCGGAGCTGAGCCCAGCTCCAGACTGCGGAGCAGCTGTTTGCGCAGATCTTGATCCCCTGACGTATTCATTGCGGAAGCAGCGTAGTCCATATATCCATGAATGACCATCTCATAAAAAGGAACTTCCTCATCGGTAATGTTGAACCGGCTGGAGCCTGAGGGAGCATTAACAATATGCTGCGTATATTCCCACGCATACGCATTAGCGGATGATAACATTAGGTTTGGATATTCCCGCTGCAGCTTGCCCAGTTGCTCCTTCACGATGTTCTTCGCAGTTTCTCGGTGGATGACACGACTATCCCGATAATCCGAGCTCAATACCTGCCCGAGATCACGCAGTGATAATGCGCTGAGTTCCAATTTGTTGATTTTCCCGGCAAACTCGCTCACCACATACGGCAGCTTGGCGGCCGACAACAGATAATAACTGTCTTTGCTCAGATCCATCCGGTTGAGGGCAGGACTGTATGGATACAGTTCAGCGGTTTCCTTGGTGACAAAACGCGCAGCATCAGAGGATGGCGCAAAGTTCCAATCGTCGTGGTATATGCGCTGAAACGCCACATCAGGGAACAACGCTCCACCGGACTGCTTCAGTTGTTCAGACAGATCATGCAACTCGGAACGACTGCCCACTTCACTGTCCAGTTTAACCTGAGTGGGTGTATGGTGACTGAAACCTCCGCCAAACCATCCCTGATACCGCATTTGCACACGGTTCACACCCTCCTGCTGCAGCTTCGCAGCCATTTCAGCCGCTTGTTCATATGTCGTCATAGCCAATGTGGTCCGATAAGGTACACCCAGGAATGAAGCTTTTTTGTCCACTGCACCTAACACATCCATGTAAAAAGGTAAGACCGACTCGTCTTCCAGCGGTTTCAGTACTTGCTCCTTGACTAACTGCTGCTGATACAAGCGGGCCATGCCGGAATAATTGGCATCCTTGCCGTTCAGGAAATGGTATCGCACCTGAATATCCCCGCGGAATGGTTCCTCGCTTAGTAACTGAATCTCCTGCATCTTTTGCGAGGTATACATCTCCAACTCATCCTCACCCCGCAGGGAGAACGTGCCGTAGACGTGGTTATAGTTATTTTGCCTGCCTCCAATATCCGCAGAGATACTGGCCATGCCATCCCCTTTTTCAATCACGGCAAACCAGGCATGTTCACCGTTCTTCAAACCAAAGACAGGCATATGGACAGATTCACTAACCTGCGGGCGACTAAGTGAATTGTCATTTGGATCTGCACCGTACACACGCTGTACGTACTGCTCCTCTTTGACCTTTCCGTTATTCAGATGGATCAGACTGCCTGAACCGTCAGGTACAAACATATAACCTTCACCTTTCGTATCCGCGGCACCAAAATAAGCGAGCAGATCGATATTACGAATACGGTATTGACCGCTCTCTTTCACCTGACTTAGCGGCACGGTTACAACTAGCGATCCTTGATCCAACCGATATTCCACCGGAATGACGAAGCTTGGTTTATCCGATGTGCCCCCGCCTTCGACTCCATTCTCCTCATTGTCAAAAGCAAGATCTTCAGTGGTGTAACCCGCCGCTTCAAAGGCGTCCAGCATCTTGTTCAACACAAGCTGCTTGGATATCTGTCCATCCAACCGTTCCAGCACATCCGGATTGTTTTTGGTTGGATAATATCGAGCCGATGCATATCTTGCGACTGTGGCATCCAGTTTCGAAAGGACCTTCTCCTCCAGACGCTGTTTGCTGATCAGTTTGGGCAGAGCATCAATACCGAGCGAGGTATCCCCAAGCGTGTATGTAACGCGAATCCCCTGATCTACATTGGCGGCTGCAAACTGTTTGTTGATGATACTGGAACTAAAGTTCGGAAAGTTCTCCAGTGTACCGATCGCATCCCGAAATGACACGTTCAGCTGTGAGGACAGCACCTCCTTTTCATAAGCAGAAGCCAGGCCATCCTGATTACGTTCGTTCGGATTGCTGTACCAGATCTGACCACTCGCTCCATCACGAACGGCAATTTCCGTCGTTTCCTCGTTGTAATACAGCGCCAACCCCTGGTCTTCGACGACCAGTTGCATACCCGGCACACCCTCTGAAGAATCGGTAAGGAATTGCAATGATTCGGTCTCGGTTGGCATAGCCTCTGTTGTTGCTTCAAGATAAGCCGTTGCTTCCACAGCAGGTACTCCCCTGTTATTGATATACAGCAGTCCGGCTGTAAGCAGGATCACAGCAGCACCACTGGCCAGCACCGTATATATTCGTTGCCTTTTGTTCACGGATGCCGCCTCCTTTAGGTCCGAAAAATCAACTCGCGGTAGATGTTGTAACCGAATTCATATAACTGCTGCAACATGCTGAACACCAATGCTCCGAGGAACACGATTATGCCCATGACAATTACCGTCAGCAGCATCGTCAGAATCGTTTTGATCACGGTGTACTGGTGTACCGTCATCGTGCCAATGAAGAGCAGCAGCACGAACCAGAAGAACGCGATGCTATTAAACAAATAATAAAAAGCCGTCTCTTCCTGTACCATAAACCGGCTGATGATAATCATCGGGACATAGATCAAAATAATCGGAATAAGCGAGTAGCCTGTTGCCAGAAAAATCTCCTTGAACTTCCCTTCACCTTCCATCAGGGTGGTTACAGCCCAATTGGCTATGCACCAAAGAAAGAATGGCACTGCAACCGTTGCGATCTCCCCTATGCTGTTGATTGTACGAGGATCGATGTAATTCACGAGAAACCCCGCGTATTGTTTTTGCAAAATCATCATGATAATGGTAAGCGCCAGTGCTCCAAAAGCAACGGTCAACCTGCCCCGCTGATCCGACTTGAGATCCCAGAATGCATCAATGGGGTGAAAAATGAGATGCAGCGGAAACTTAATGTAATCCTGCTTCACGGTCAATCTGCCTCCTCCGTCTCCATTTAACCGCCACTCGGACCAGGATCAGAATGAAAATCAGTGCGATGGCAAGCGTCAGAAAGGTACCGAAATGTTCCTTCATCATCTCTCGCCGATATCTTTTGAACGCGACAGAATAACTTTTGCGATCCATTCCCAGTTCGAAGTAACCCAGAGCTTCCTCGTTTTTCTTCTCCATCAGCAAGGACTTGCCAATACCGATATAGGCGATATCATAGTTGGCGTTAAGCTTCAGCACTTCTTTCCAGATATGAACAGCCTCCGTATCCTCACCCTGATAATGAAGGGCAACCGCCTGGTTCACGCTGGCTCCAAACCGTGTTGGCTCATAGATAACCAGATTGCTTTTCCCCCGATCCAGTACCAATTGATGATCCCCGGATTGTTCCATGGCGACTGGTGTTTTGAGCGTTCCCACCTGATTTCCTTTGCCTCCATATACGTAGAGCAGATGACCTTCATCATCGTAAGTAAACACCCGGTTCTGCGTCGCATCCAGCACACTGTACATACCGT
Organism: Paenibacillus sp. BIC5C1; assembly: GCF_032399705.1. Taxonomy (NCBI): domain Bacteria; kingdom Bacillati; phylum Bacillota; class Bacilli; order Caryophanales; family Paenibacillaceae; genus Paenibacillus; species Paenibacillus sp. BIC5C1. Next base: position 1,828,348 of record NZ_CP135922.1, on the reverse strand, counting down.
TGCCCAGTACCTTCACATCAATCAGTTTGGACGGACCCGGGTTATTGCGAAATCTGATATCTCCTTTGACTTCAAAATAACCAAATCTTTTCAGCACATCCTCGCCGGATGGATTGAGACGTTTAATCGGTTCGCTGGAACCCGGGTCGATATTGGTCGCATATACGAACCCTTTGGCATCGATATCCACATTGGAAAACTCGGTCGGTACAAACAAAACCATCTGCGCCCGCTGGGCTTTGGTTGAGAGCATCCGCCAAATGTATTCGCCGTAGTCGCGTTCCACCTTGTTCGTCCCAACGTATCCAATGAACTGACCGTGCTCGTCAAACTGCATAATTCCTTCGTAGACACCCTGAGCCACCACATACACCCGGCCTACCCGATCCACAGTCAATTTCAACGGTTGGAATTGAAAATTGGTCGCGAGGATATCAGACTCTGGCTTCGTAATGGTATGGACCAGCTGACCTTCCGCATCCAGGACAACTACGCGGCTGTTCCCCGTATCTGCGATGTATACTCGATCCTCTTCATCCACGAATAATCCACCTGGCGTATTAAAACTCTCCTTGCTGCCGTCCATCATAAATCCTTCGATTACCCGCAACAGCTTATACTGCGCGTCAAGGACAACAATTCGGCTGTTGCCACTGTCCAAAATATAAATCTGCCCGGAGGGAGAGACGTTTACATCACCGGGGTCTTTGAATTCGCCAATGCCCAGGTCGCTGCCCGAAATGGTTTGCTTGGGCAGATAGGCATCCGGTGACGGAACGGCCTCTTTCCAGTAGTTGTAGTTATAACTCTCATACGGCGCCGGGGAGGCCGCCGCAGGCACGGAATTCACCAGCAGCAGCGATACTGCCGCCAGGAGAACAAGCCATCTTTTCACTGTGCGTGCCATAACGTTCCCCCTTATTCCTTCATGCCCGAACTCGCCATCGTCTCAATGATGCGGCTCTGGGAGAAAATGAATAGCGTGATGGGCACACTCATCAAAATAAGTGCCACTGCAGCACCTGCCCCAGCCCGGGATATCCCGCCCTGAATGATCTGACCCGCCGCATAGTGCAAGGTCTTGAGCTGTTCACTGTAAATGTATCCATTGCCATCACTGCCCCACAGCATCTGGAACAGCAGAATGATCAATGTGAGCCAGGCTGGCTTTACATTGGGCATGACAATGGACCAGAAAATTCGGTATTCACTGGCACCGTCAATTTTGGCTGCTTCCAGCAACGCATCCGGGATCTGCTCCATGAACTGCTTCATCAGATACAGACCCAATGAATAGGCAAATGCCGGAATAATGACGGCCCAATACGTATCAATCCAACCCAGCCATGACATGATCATATAATTGGGAATGGCCGTCACGGCAGGCGTGAACATCAGGGAAAGCACAACAACCTGGAACATGAACACTTTGCCCGGAAATTTGTGCTTGGCGAGTGGGTACGCCGCTGCTGATGCGAGCAGCACATGGCCCACGATGCCAATGCCTGTAATAAATACCGTGTTGAATATATAACGTGAGAACGGAACCCACGAGTCACTCAGCAGATTCAGCAAATCCGTGAAATTGCTGAACGTTGGATTTTTGACAAATAGCGTTGGTGGGAAAGTAAAAATCTCATCCAGCGGTTTGAACGCATTGTTGATCGCATAGATCAGCGGCAGCACCATGAAAGCACCAAATACGAGCAGAAGGGTAAACAGGGAGATGCTTCCCGATAAGGAGCGGTTCACCCGCTTTTTGCCTGACGCAATTGCAGCCATAGCTATTCTCCCACCCTTCGAAGCAGTTTCTGTACCAGCAGGTTGGTGCCCACCATAATCATGAACAGCACGGTTGCAATCGCCGAGGCGTATCCCATCTCAAATCGTGTTGTACCAAAGTCGATCAAATGGGTCACCACCGTCTCCGCCGCATAGTTCACACTTGGGAACCCCGCCAGCGCAATCGACACATCCGCCACCGCGAATGAGGTCGTAAGTTGAATGACCGCTCCGAACATCAATTGCGGGCGCATCGAAGGCAGCGTAATATACCAGAGTTCCTGCCAGCGATTTTTGATCCCATCTACCGCGCCAGCTTCATATAATGTCCGGTCTACGGTCTGCAAACCGGCGATAAACGCCAGAAAGCCTGTGCCAAGACTGAGCCACAATTGCACCAGAATGAGGATTGGCATAATATAGGCTTCCGTTTTCAACCACTGGATTGGCTCCAGCAGAAATCCCCATTTGATCAGCAGTCCATTTGCTATACCGTATCGATCCCCTGAGAAAATCATCAGCCAGATAAAATAGACGTTCCCCGATATGGATGGCGCATAGAAAATCAGCGTCATGAACGCTCTCCATTTGGGTGTTAATTCATTAATGATCCACGCAAATACGAAACAGGCAATATAGCTAATAGGTCCGGTAATAATGGCAAACAGCAACGTATTTTTGATGGCAATCAGAAATACGTCATCCTCCAGAAACAGTCGGGTATAGTTCTGCCAGCCAATAAAACGCGGAAACTCCAGCATGTTGAAATAGGTGAAGCTGAGTATGATGGAGATGACCACAGGAATCACAGTGAACATGATGAATAGGATCATATAAGGAGCTAGCAGTACATAGGAATGTTTGCTGGCCTTCATTTCCTTGAGCTTCCAGGACCACCATGATTTCATGCCCATGCCTGGTGTTTTCTCAGGAGGACTGTTTTGTCCGTCTCGGAGTGATATTTGTGACACTGTTAACCCTCCCTCTGCTTACGGAAGACCAAATTCATTACGCTTGACTCGAATCTCGTCCTGAATATACTGGGTGTAATCCATGATGGATTCCCTGGCTTCTACTTGGCCAACAACCGTCTTGTAAAATGCATTGAACAGATGGCGTCCGGTAAAATAACCACCAGGTACTTCGGGAATTCCCTTTACCGTCTCGAATTGTGCTTTCAGATTCGCATAATCCTCAGCAGGCCACGGAAGTGAATCCAGCGCCTTGATGTTGGCCGTCGGATAACGCGCAGCTGCGCCCATTAACCCTTCCATTTCGCGGCCAAACTCAGCCTGAACCGGTGTACTGGTCCACCATTTCATAAACTCCCACGCGGCGTCCTGATCCTTGGCACTCTCCAGCATCATGACCGCACTGCCGCCACCCGGAACGTCCCGATTCAATGTTCCATCCGGCTGCACCGTCCCCGGAACCGGTACAAAACCCCATAATCCACGGATCTCCGGTGCAAATACGGACAACTGGTTATACATCGTGTAATCCGTCAGACCAATCGGCATCTGTCCTGTCCGGAAACGGTTGGCAAAGTCATACTCCCGCTCCAGCTTGTAATCGGTATAAAACTCTGTCCACTTCTTAAATGTCTCAATCCCGATGCGCGAATCCAGATCCGATTCCTTACCTTCATTGCGATAGAAGGAGCCTCCATTCTGGAGCAGCATCGTGGCATACTGCGAGTTAGGCGGAATGTTCACACCCTGCATGTTGGCCTGGGCCACCACCGGCATGCCAAATTCCATATGGTTTTTGCTCAGAATCGCCAGCAGGCTCTCAACATCATCCCACGTTTGAGGAACTTCAAGCCCCAACTCTGCAAGTACATCTTTTCGGTAAAACAACATATTAAAGGTCTGTGTCTCCGGCAAAGCGTACACGCCTGAATCATAGGCGTACGGTACGATGGCACTGTCTCTAAACTCCTGTTCTACCGTGGTATAGTCACTGAACTGGGTGAGATCCACCGCCGAGTTCCGCATCGCAAAATTCACAGGCAGATCATTGCCGATCTGCATCGCTACATCCGGTCCTTCACCCGATAAAGTGGCTGGCAACAGCGTACCCATGTTAACCAGCTTCAGATTGACGTTAATGCCGCTCTCCGGTGTGAATGTCTCATCAATCATCGCTTTCATCGTGTTCGCCTGATCACGACCACTGCCGATCCAGACCGTCACCGTGCGCTGATCCTCTGATGTGGCTACGTTCCCGATCTGGTTATAATCAATGAAGAACGAATGATAGAATGTATTCGCTTCATGACCAAGCTTCGCCAACGGACCCATACCCGTTCCGGGAATGCTGCTGTCTAATGAAGCTACATAGAGTGCATCAATCTCAAGAGGTTGCTCACGAGCCTGCTGTACCCAAGTTCCCAGCCCGCCTGTGTTCGTTTTGTATGCGGCAAGTCTTCTTGGAATGGTATCCGGCTTGTCGATCATCTCATCCAGCTGTTGGGCCATCGTTTTGATCAATGCTTCCTGATCGCTGGACTGGCCTGACAGAAGACGAAGTTGCCCTGCCACTTCCTTCAGACGCTTGCTTTCTCCGCTAAATACCTCCAGCAGATTCGGAATCTGCTTCTCCACCCGATAATCCCGAAATTCATCCGGTTTGGTGCCTGTAATCATCAGAATTCTCCGGTACATGGAGTTCAGGTTGTACAAGCTGTCCTCCACATTGCGAATAAGTGGCGCGAAATCTCCTAGACTGTTCTCCAGCCGAATGACATGTTTGCCTTTATCCAACTGAAACTTGTAAGCTTCCTCACCGCCCAGCACATCAATGCGATAGTCGCTTTTGTAACGGAATGGCGCCTTCGTCATCTCCGCAAACGGAATCTCGCCATCGATGGTCAGCTTGCGCGTGGAATAGATGCCTTTTACAAAATTTTGCTGAGCGGTAAAACCGATATGATAAAGTCCACTCTCCGGCACATCCACTTCCCATTCGATCCACTGTCCTGGCAGACGCCAGTTAAATCCACCAATCGTATTAATACGCACCTGGGAAGCGCTGTACGGAGCTACAGCTGAACTTGATCTTTCACTGGTTGGATATAACGTAGGTGAAGATTTGGCAACAGCCGCTTCCCCTTCAATTCGGATAAGCACATCCTTAGGCTGACCGGAAGAATCCGTCTGCCTGGAACCTGCGGTTTCCGCATAAGGAACGGCTGGCTTCTCATTGAATAGCCGTATGGATCGAATGACCATGGGTTCGCGAGAGGATTTTAGCGTTAACGTGTGCTTCCCCTTTTCCAGATAGAACTTAAATGGAGCCTGTTCATACCCGTCCGAGTCCTGAAATGTTTCCTCCATCCAGCGGGGCTTCTCCACTTGTTTCGGACGAAGATCATTGCCCTGATTATCCTGTTCAACAGCTTGTTTCTCATTGCCCCATATGCGGTCAAACTGCAAATAGGCGGCTTCCGCAAACGGAAGTTCACCGTCAATGTACAATGCACGCTCAATGGCCGAACTCTTGCCTTCTACGGGAAAATAGACAGCAGAGAGGTTGTACATCCCGGTTTCCGGCACGTCAACTACCCAGTCGATCCCGCCTGTCTCCCCGGTATGCAGCGATACACCCGGCTTGCCCTCATAATCATTCAGCTTGCGTACCTCTTCACCCTCTGCCCGTATGTAGTCTCCTGCTTCGATGGTCATATCCACATTCGGTCTTGAGGCCTCACCTGCTTGGGACAGATATTGTTCATATCCATTCTTCTGCCTCGTCTGCTGCAAGATGGCATCCACCTCAATGGCAGGCAAACTGCCAGAAGGCACAACTGCACTCTTTACCCCTGCACCGGAAGTAAGCAAAAGTATGACGCAGGCTGCCGCTGCTGCAATGACTATGGGCAGGATCCATTTCTTTCGTTGTAGAATTCCAGCCATCCTACGAGCCCTCCTCATCAAGGCTGATGCCAGTAATGCCTAATTGGAAATACAGGAAAAGAGGTACCCGTGCGTGAGCCCGGACACGAGGCACCCCTGTCTGAATCATGCTGGTATTATGGTTTGCCAAGCTTATCAACTGCCGCTTGTGCCTGCGCTTTATACTTCTCGGCTGTTGCTGTAACGGAAGCGTTGTTTTTGATAATGTCGTTTACATAGTCACCGATTGGATAACCCGCGTAGGCATCATCCAGCAGGATGCGACCCGTTCCCGCGATATGCTCGCGTATCATGGCGATGTCCTTCTCATCGGTATAACGGCTTTCCAGGTAATCCTGACCTGGGTACTCTTCAATCTGCGGAATGTCGAAGGTTTCTTCGTAGATTTGGTATACGATTTTAGGATCTTCCACACCTTTTGGAATGAATTTTGCTGAGGCAGCGTTGTTGGCATATGTTACATCCTTGTTGCCCTGAGGGCCGTTCGGAATTGGTACAACTCCAGCAGCAAAGGTGATATCACCCAACTGCCATTCCGCAGCAGTGAACAAGGCCACATCTCCATCCTTGAATGTGTTGCTTTCCTCCCAGTTTGTTTTGTCACCTGTTTTGACTTTCACAACATTCTCCACGTTATACAGGCGTTTGACGAATTCGGCAGCTTCAATCGTTTTCGGATCGGATAATCCTTCTTTTGAGTGTTCGTCGTCTACGATCGTGCCGCCATTGGCTGCAGTAAAGTGACGAAGCACGTCAATAGCCCAGCCGGAGAACCCGTATACGTCAATTTTCCCGTCGTTATCCGTATCTTTGGTCGCCTGTTTCGCGAGTTCCATGAATTTATCCCAATCCCATTCGCCTTTGTTATAAAGCTCCTGAGGATCAGGTAACGACAGCTTCTTGAACAAGTCACGGTTATAGTGAAGTCCCAGACCGATGCTGGTTGGAGATTCAAATGCGTAGTAGTTGCCTGCGATGGCAGGGTATTTTGCAATCAGGTTTGCCTCTTGGTTGATGTTATTCTCAGCTGTGGTGAATTCGGAGATCGGAAGCAGTTGCCCTTTGAGGATAGCGGGTAATGCGGATTTGTACTCCATCTGAACGATGTCTGCGAACGGTTCGCCAGCCAGCGCTGTCGTGGTAAATTTGTTCATGTATTCTTCGAATGGCACGTTTACAAACTCAATTTTCACGTTGTATTTCTTCTCGACTTCAGCGATTTTATCCAGTCTAGCCTTATCCGATGCGGTCTCCCCCGCTGGCTTCAGATCCCACCAGGCCGCAACCTTGATGACACGTCCACCCAAATCAGGTACATCAACTGCCACTTCTTCTGTTCCGCCTTCTTTATCTGTCTCGACGGTTCCCGTGCTATTGCCCGAGTTCGCTGGTGGATCATCAGTCGGCTGATGAGCCGTCCCCCCACCACTGCAAGCGGATACAAAAAGCATTACGACCAATAACATGAGCGGCACAACGTTCCATTTTCTAGTCACGATTTTAACAACCTCCCCGAATGTGTATACAAATCATGGCCCGGCATAACTCCCTGACTTCCATATTCCTAATGAAATTCGATGACCACCACCATTTGTTATTTCATCGTTTGGTTTTGACAAACAAAATTTAACATAGCATAATGTAAGCGTCAACATTTTTATTGTTAACATTTTCTAATTATTCTGATAAAATGCTGGTATATCGCTTCAAAATCCTTATTTCAAAGCATATTATTCGAATACCATTCTGAGTGCTGTGATATCTAAAACGGAATTATTTTTGATTATTTGTTATTTTTATAAATAACAAAAAGATAATAACAAATTCAAAATTCACCTTTTTCTTCTGCAACATGTTCATCACTGTGGTCTATTTTCGTCGATGTATGTATGTGACCTAACATTTTCACTTCTGCAACCGTTATTAGATTAAGAGAAATACATCATGATATACTAGAAGCAGATTTATTGCGAAATTAAGGAATACGGCAGAACTACGAGTGTAAGGATGGTATGATGAAGACGAAGGTAACAATTCAGGAAATTGCACATTTTACAGGTCTGTCGAAATTTGCGGTCTCACGAGCACTGTCCGGAAAATCAGGTGTTAGTGAGCAGACACGGGACGTTATTCTTAAGGCCGCTGGCAAACTTGGATATTTCAAAGATAACAGCATGTTGTCTGCTGATATGTATAGCAGCAATGAACTTCAGGACCCACAAAACACGCGGTGGAGCGGCACCATTTTGATTTTGTTTCCTAATGTTCGTTATCAAAATCAGGAATCCGTATATTGGGGGCCTGTCTTTAACGGGATATCATCCAGACTGAATCAGAAAGGCATCAATATTCTTACTCTGACAGAGCCTTCTGCGGATCAACTATTCACATTGCTGAATCCGGATGCCATTCGGGGCATTATTACGGTTGGTTCCATCTCGACACCTATCCTGCTTGAAATTAAGCGTCTGGGCATTCCCGTCGTCATGGTGGATCATCTGGACCCCGTCTTTCACAGTGACAGTATTTTCACAGACAACTTTGCTTCCATGCGTGACATAATGCTCTACCTTCTACGCAAGGGATATAAACGGTTTCAGTTTGTTGGAAATACCAGTGATGCTCACAGCTTCTATGAACGATGGATCGCCTATACTTCGGTGTTGATGGGTCATGGATTGGAGATGAATCAGATTCCCGAACTAAGCAGCCCGGATATGGATGATTTTCACAAGACGTTCACTTCGGTCATTCATGAGGGGAATTTGCCTGAGGTTTTTGTCTGTGCCAATGACTTCTATGCGTTATACACTATCGAGGCTCTGGAGAGCATAGGGATTAGTGTACCCGATCAATGTGTAGTCACCGGTTTCGACAATGTGTATGATAATATCCCTGTACTCGCCACAGTTAATGTGAACAAGGAACTGCTTGGTGCGCGTGCGGTCGACCAGATGTTATGGCGAATTGTGAACCCGGAGAGTAACGTAGAGAAAAAGCTGATTCTCGCTGATGTGATGATTCGGGAACAGTACGGAAGACATAGCGGATAAAAGATAAGGTACCCATAGACAGCAAAACACCCCCATAACCAGTATTCGACTGGCTTGGGGGTATTTGAATTTGAATGCCATATAAAAAATGTTGATGTCAAAAGTCCATTCTACGTATCTGTCCGGACATCATCCCAATCTTGATCCAGATAACAGATCAGCCAGTTCAGCGCACGGTGACGTTCGTAGGCCACTCCGCCATTCAGACCTCCGGGAGGTGTTTGTTCCTTCACACGACTGTCTACACACACCCAGTTGTATCGGTAGATTAGATCCGCTGCATCCAAAATCTCGCTTTTGGAGCGAAGCTGTGCTCCGGCTACAAAGGCTTCAACATCGTCACATTGCTGCAAATATCCTACATCTTGTCCTACGTTACAAAGATTTACCGGAGCTCCAAATTCCTCGACATAGCCTAACGCCCATAACATCACATGATAAGCCTCGTATCCCCATGAAAAGGAGATAACCTCTTGATGCTCTGCCCCATGCTGTTCCACAAATCTTCTCTCTACAGGTGAGAAAAATGAAGTTGCATCATACTTGTCGATCACTTCCTGGACCAGCGCTGCTGTATCTTCTGCGCTCTCCCCCGCTCCCAGACACTCGCCCTTGAGTGCTGCAATACAGAGGGATACCGCGCGCTCTGCGACTTGTTCCACACTGCGGATCGTAGTATGCTCATCTCCCGCTCTTGCGGGCAAATGGACGTTGAATGGGATTCCTTGCTCTTTTAGAATTTGCTCCGAACGCTCTTTGCGCAGCATTGCAGATTCCGACGGAGGTCTGACATCATCCAGAAAACTGGTATGTGCTGTCACTTGGTAATCTTCTACTTCGGATTCTCCATTGACATCCAGCAGCAGCTGACCTTGCGCATTCAGCAAGGAGCCACTTCCCCAGAAGATGACTGCATCCAGGGCATCGGCCAAATGCAATAATTCATTAAAGAATTCTTCGGAAATGTCCTCATCTGTTTCGATCCCAACAACCATATTTAGTGTAGAGCATTTAATCAGTACCTTTTCCTGTAGCGAAGCATTCTTTCCCTCAATCTGACTCAGAAACCCCAGCATCCCCTGAATCATTGCCGTAAATTCTTCAGGGTGGGTCTGGCTCGTCATGATATTGAAGCCCTTTGTCTTCTTACTAAATAACTTCTTTCGTGTAACTTGAATATGGGTTTTGTCTTCCTTACGCTCAATTGTATCCTGAGGGTATATGGATTGAATCATTTCAAACAGCTGGTCCAGGTCAAACTGGGAGCTGTATAGCGCACAATTTCTCATGAGGTTCACCTTCTTCTTTCTATATAAGTTCAACTAATAAATATTTACACTGGCACTCCGATGACAGAACAACCTTCCGATCGCTGTTATCCCCAGATTTTGTTGATTCCCTTCTCCAAAGGGAAAAATCCGGGGATAAAGGCGAACACTTCGCTTCTTCAGGTTATTTCTGTCCTCTCCGTTGTTGTGTAAATGTTGAGTTGAACATATCTAACTAGTCCTTATACGGGTCGAATTCATTACCTCCGGCCATCGCGACACCTACGGGACGCAGAATATGGTTTATTTTCAAGGTATGCGCATGCGCATTCAGCACATCCTGCAGTTTCTTGTAAACAAAAGGACTTTCATCCGTTCCTGCACCCCGAAGCTCCACACCATAGGCACGAATCGCCGCTTGCATCTGTTCCTCACTGATCTCGCCACCCATGCGTATACGCCGCTTATAATTCATTTTGCCTGCCGCTTGGGTTCGGCTCATAATCCGACCTGCACCATGTACGGTACTGCGGAAAGTCTCGGTATTCTCTTCGCTGTGGATTCCTTCCACGATCACCGATATATCTCCCATGCTTCCGCCCACAAAACCGAGCTGTCCCGGTGCCAGCGGCGTTGCTCCTTTACGGACCACCACCACTTCTTCGCCCATATGCTGTTCTTTCCAGGCAAAGTTATGATGGTTATGAACCGAATACTCTGCGCTCGCCCCTAGAATGCCGAGCACCTGCTCAATCACATAATCGCGCCCTGCATACGCATAACGGCCTGCCAAAGTCATCCCGTCCCAATACATATCACCCATTTCACTCTTGAGGTCAAACAGTGTTGGTGGTTGGTCCATCGATTCTCCCGGCGCTTTGCCACTAAATGTACGTCCGGCAGCCAGATTCAGAAAACCACTGGCGACCTTATGCCCAAATCCGCGGCTGCCAAAGTGGTTCGCAATCCATACTTTACCCGTGGCCTGTTCCACAAAAATGTCGACAAAGTGATTGCCACTACCTACTGTCCCGAGCTGGTTGCGCGCGAGTGTCTTCAACTTGTGCTGTAATCCAGGCTCAATCGAATCAAACAGCCTCCAGCTGGCATCGTCGAACAACTCATGTTCAACAGGTGTTGGATTGATACGCCCTACGCCGAAGGATATGGTTGAATTAATCTCATCCATAATGACAGCAATCTGATCCCGGATATCATCCCACATCAGGTTGGTGCGCACAGCCTTGTTTCCACAGGCAATATCATATCCAACTCCTGACGGACTGATCATGTTCCGGTAGGCAACTACGCCCCCGATAGGCTGTGAATATCCTTTGTGATGGTCCGCCATTAGAGCCACGCCCAGTACATCTCCATACTGCGAGCAAGTCACCGCCTGACTTACCGCATTCTCCAGCGGCTCCCCCCAGACTTTAATGTTATCTATGATACGCATGATTTGATTAACCTCCTTTTGTCTTCATTAAAACTTCTAATAAAATATATACGTTGAAATATATACGTCCCTGCCCATAACTTTCTTTATTTTACCAAAGAGAGACCCTTCCCGAAACTATACATTCCTTCAGTTCAAAGTTATCCGTATAAAGTAAAAAAAAGAGAGCCAGGCTCTCTTTTTCATGATCAGTTCCTATTTTATTTCTTACTGATCTTAAACTTGAACTCCCACGTCGCTGTGTTACCCGAATAACGGCCTCTGTTCTCCGTCACGACAACCGATAGCGTCTTGTTGATTGATTTGGAAATGGAAGAAACCTTAACGTTCATACTTTTGCTTCCCAGATCAGGGATTTTGTCCTGCTCTTCGGCATTTGCTTGCAATTTCAGCGTATCTGTAGGTTTCAGGTTCAACGTAACCGACGAACCTTCCTCCAGGCTCTTGCCGTTCACACTTGCCCCAATGGCCCATTCATTACCAACTGAATTGTTTTCCACCAGTTCTGCACTGACAAGCGTCACGGTCACTTTAACCGTCTTGGCAGCGGCATAGGATGTTGGGGAACATACAGTGAATACCAAACTCAGAATCATCAAGACATTAGCCCATTTTTTGAACACGAGAGTGCCTCCCTCATATCAGTTCATTTATTTCGAGACTATGCCTTATTCGCCCTGCTCCTCAAGTAGTCCTCCTACCGATTAGACATTTCCCGTACTATATTGATTAATTAAAATGCTTCCGATAACCCTGAACTTTCTCATCTTTAAAGCCCAGCTTTTCATAAAAAGTATGAGCTTCTTTGCGCTGATCGCCAGACACCAGAATCATGTATTCACATCCAAGATCTCTCGCAATGTGCTCAATCTGAAGCATAAGCTTCTGACCAATTCCCTGTCTGCGTACCTGATCGGATACAATCACATTCTCCACAACCATGAAGGGATTGCACTGACCTGCCAGATCCATACATTCAATACCCATAACCGATCCGGCCAGTTCTCCGTTGTAAAATGCACCGAGTACATGGTAGTGCCCATTTTGCTGGATATAATGAAACATCTTCTGCATCTGTTGTTCATTAGTCGGTGTACCCATCAATTCGTTGTATAACTGACTTAACGCCGGTAAATCCTCAAGTTCGATTGCTTTAATGGTAACCATATTAGTCCTCCTGATTTGTCCTATTTTCGCATACAGTCTTAAGTTAGGTCCTTCTTAAAATAATAATGACTGTGTCCGGTCGGTGCATTGTCGATCGTTGTGATCAATTGGTAGCCATGCTTCTTGTAAAATTCCGGTGCTTGATATGAGAATGTATTCAACATGACAAAATCACAAGATTTCTCTCGCGCAATTCGCTCAACTTCAAGCAACAACTGAGAACCATATCCCCGATGCCGTTGTTCTGAATCCACCCAGAGAATATCAACCTCCAGCCAGTTCCAGCAAAGTGTACTAAGCACACCTGCAACAATCTCGCCTGCCTCATTTTTGATATTATAATTCAATTCTTCATAACGATGCCTTAACTCCTCGCTCACATGCGCAGCATTAAATACAATGAGTTGCTGGCGAACATATTCTGAATCCTCTGGACTACTTGGATTGATATTGATTTGGGTCATCATCTTCTCCCCTTCTCGTCATTACTTCGTATTAAATATCTGGATAGGATCTTCCCAGTCAGGGCAGGGGTTCTTTATTTAAGTAGTCTATAGTTCACAACAATATAGTTCAATCCCGATAATAGCGTAACTCCTGCCGCCAACCACAATAAAATCACATCAACCCGCACATCAGTCAACAAACTGAACGGAACATTATTCAATAACACAGCAATGATGGCTGTCACCTGTAGCACCATTTTGAGTTTGCCATATCGGTCGGCCGCAAGTGCTATTCCCTGTTCACTGGCAATCATGCGCAGCGCCGTAATGACAATTTCACGTCCTATGATGATCGTAGCTACCCATGAAGCAATCAGATTCTCCTGAACCATCATAATCAGCGCAACCGAAATCAAGAGTTTATCTGCCAGTGGATCAAGCAATTTCCCCAGATTGGTGATCTGATTATATTTTCGCGCCACATACCCATCCAGCTTATCCGTACCTGCAGCCAGTGCAAAAATAATAACGCCAATCACCAGACCATGATGATCCAGAAAACGAATAAGTTCACTCGACTCCTGTATCCATGAAGGCAACGGGATGAAGCACAACATAAATAAAGGAATCAATGCCATTCTTGCCAGGGTAATTTTGTTAGCCAGGTTCATGGAAAACCTCCCTCTACTTCACTCCAATATGTTGTGATTTCTCCACCCTTACGCCATCCTCCTTTTTTCACAAAAAAAGAAAGGGCAGACTGTATATCATACAGTTACCCCTTCTTCGGAATTCTTTACTGTATTCCTCTGTTGCTCATCCTCTGATCTACAATGACTCCTTGATCACTCGCTTGTAATACCATATGGACAACAGGCCGAAGATTGAATACAACAGCGTATACACAATCATGACAATTATAGTTGGTGTGGCAAGTTCCGTTCCAAAGAAGAACCAGCCTGATTTTACGGCAAAATAACTATGGCTTAGTCCCACGACAAGGGGAATGCCGAAATTAAACAACTGCTTGAACTGAATTCCGCGTAACAGATTACCTTGCGTGAAGCCAAGTTTGCGCAGAATTGTATAGTTTGATTTCTCTTCTTCGCTCTCATTCATTTGTTTGAAATAGAGGATACATCCGGATGTAATCAGGAAAGTCAGTCCCAGGAAACCAACAATGAACATGATTAGGCCCATACTGGTACGTTGATTATTCCTGAATTCAATTTGGGAGAAGCTTGGGGCTTCCAATTTCAGATCTGCAAAAATGGCATACGCATTCTCTTTTTGCCCGGAATCTGTAATGTGCACACCGTAATAATCGGTCGCTCCCCCTTTTTGAAGTTTCGGATCAAGATCCTGCGCAAGCTCCGCATAAACCGATTCATCCACAACCGCCACAGGAGTACCCTGGGTATAGTATACAGGAAGCACGCCCTTTTTCGTGGTTCCGATCAATTGCTGGTCAATGGCTTGCTTCAACCCGTGCAGAACAATGGGGCCTTTCTCCTGAATTGAAATTAACTGTTGGATCACATTTCCATACCCCATGAAAATCACTTCACCTGGTTTCAGGTCGATGTTATCTACCATGCTGTCACTTAACACACTGCTGAACAATCGATCCTCCGACAGGGAATCATTCATCACCTTGGTTGCATCAATTTCAATATACAAAGGTTGTCTGTGCTTTTCTTCATATGGAATCTGTTTGTGATCCAGCTCGGCTACAAAACGATTTTTCACATTAGCCTGGGCAAATGAAAAATCTTCTGGCAGACTTTCCTTGGCTTGCGCCTCTGCCGAATAATAGGAAATGTAACTGAGCGATAACATGCCTATGGCGAGTGCCGATACGGTAGTAATAATGGTCAGCAGCAAAGCATTCGACTTCATGCGAAACATGATAGAGGATAACGATAATACCTCGTTAATGGAGAGATAGCCTTTTTTACTTTTGCGAATCAGATTAAAGAGAAAACTGACGGAACCTTTATAGAACAGATACGTTCCCAGAATGACCGAGAACAGAATCAGAATCATCGTGTACATCAACTTCTGCATATCCATTTCCTCACCACTGAACAATCGTGCAGACAAAGCGTACCCAAAACCGATCAGAGCAATACCCAGGATACCCATCAGAATCTGCCCCACAGATAACTTATGTACCTGCTGCTCCGTTGTAGAAGACACTCGAAAGAGCGACAGGATGCTCTGAGCTCGGATAAACGTGTAATTCATCAGCATGATGAGCAAGTACATGACGGCAAAAACAATCACGCTCTGCAGCAAGGCCATTGGTGAAAAATACAGCTCTGCGATGGCCTCAACGCCAATAATTTTGAACAAAATCATCAATATCAGCTTGGAACCCAGAAACCCGATAACAATACCTATTGCCATGGAACCAAAGTAGAGAATGCAATTTTCCGCACTCAAGATGCCAAATATTCTCCCCTTCGTCAGTCCGATTAGCTGAAACAAACCAATCTCCTTACTGCGCCGCTTGATA
Organism: Paenibacillus sp. BIC5C1; assembly: GCF_032399705.1. Classification (NCBI taxonomy): domain Bacteria; kingdom Bacillati; phylum Bacillota; class Bacilli; order Caryophanales; family Paenibacillaceae; genus Paenibacillus; species Paenibacillus sp. BIC5C1. The sequence continues at coordinate 1,812,741 of NZ_CP135922.1, read as the reverse complement.
AAGATTGTATTGGCGTAGAGCAGAAAAATGCCCACAATGACAATCAGTAACACCGATGATGCGCCGATCGCAGCAGCCCCTTTCGTTGAATCAGCAACCTCATTCATGGAGGGATCATACTGCAATGTCACAAAGGAAAAATAAAGCGCCACACTAAAGATCAGGGCAAAGACGTAAAGATAATAATTCTTCAGGTTTTTCCTCAGATTGCGAAAAATGATGTAATTCAGACTCATGGCTGCACACCACCCAGTACGCCCTGAGTTTTGATAATATCGTTGAAGAAGGATTGCCGGGACTCGTCTCCTTTATTTAATTGAGTGTAAATCTGACCGTCCCGAATGAAAATCACCCTGCTGCAATAACTCGCGGCAAACGGATCATGCGTAACCATAATAATCGTAGCTTGATGTTTGCTGTTCATATCACTTAATTTGCCAAGCAGGTCCGAAGCCGATTTGGAATCGAGCGCACCTGTCGGCTCATCAGCGAAAATAATGCTCGGATCATGCACAAACGCACGCGCAGCCGACGTCCGCTGCTTCTGTCCACCCGAAATCTCGGACGGATATTTATCTTTCAACTCATATATGCCCAGTTCACGGGCGATTTGTTCGAACTTCAGGTGTGCCTCATGCTTCGGAATACTCGTAATCGAGAGCGGCAGCAATACATTTTCCTTCACCGTGAGGGTATCCAGCAGATTATAATCCTGAAAAATAAAGCCGAGATGATGTTTGCGGAATTCAGCAAGCTGTTTCTCCTTCATGCCGGTGAACTCCTGCCCCTCAATGTCGATCGTGCCCTGGCTGACCCGATCAATCGAAGAAAGAACGTTCAGCAGTGTCGTTTTCCCCGAACCCGAGGGCCCCATAATACCTACAAATTCGCCTTTACTTACCCCGAGATCAATCCCCTTAAGGACTTCCTGTTTATTTAGTTTGTTGCCATAGACTTTATGAATTTTTTTGGCTTCCAGTATCCACATATCCCACTCACTCCTCTTTGGTATATCTCTATCATAGGCGGGATGCTCCAATTTATCGTGCGATTCACCGAACAAAACCAAAAAGCATGTGACAATGTTGTCACACGCCTGCAAGGTGGATCATGTCATTTTTTCGCGGGAAAGTTAGCTTGACACTAGTGCCCTCTCCGGGAGCAGACTGTACCTGAATGTCTATACGAAGTGCTTGTGCCACCTGTCGGGTCAAATACAAGCCCATTCCCGTTGCCGTTCCTTCCAATCTCCCCTGAGTTGAAGTGAAGCCTTTATCAAAGATACGCGGTAAATCCTGCGCTTCGATCCCTCGTCCATAATCCTGAATGATCAGTATGATGTGCCCATCCTGTTCCTTGCTTTCAATGACAATGTCAGAGGAATGACTATATTTTACGGCATTACTGAGCAACTGCCGTATGATAAAACCTAACCATTTGCTGTCGGTCAGCACCGTTGTCACATCTAATGACACGTCGAAGCCAATCCGTTTGGATATACACCACGTTTTCAAAGCTCTAATCTCGCCATTCAAAATCGGTTCAAGCTCTGTTTCTTCCACAAACAAATCATTATGCATAAATGGAATACGCTTCTGGTGAAGCTGCTGATCGAGCAGTTGGTGAATTCGCAGCCATTCATACGTCATCTGGCCCTGCAGCTTGTCATCCGGCATTCGCTCGATCATCAATTGCAGCGCGGTTAAGGGCGTCTTCACCTCGTGAATCCAGGCCAACATCTCATCCTTCTCCTGCTCCAGCAAAATAAAATGAGCTGAGGACTCCTTCCGATAACGTTCGGTCTGGGAAGTCACGGCATCGTGCACAATCCGTTCATATGGGCTTTCAGCGATATCCAAATCCCCTGGATCATAGGTGTGATCCCAGGTGGTTAATTTTTTGTAGAAGCGGGTCTCTCTTGGATATCTCGCCCAGATAAACACGATGCATACGACTACATTCAGCATGACGATGTACGCTACAGATCGGAATGGAATGGACGTGTCGATATAGGCTACAAATAAAATGATGAGCTGCATGCTTATAAGCAACACTAACCAACTCAGCTTTTCCCGTATGTATTTGCCAATCATGTTTCTACCTCTTCTGTTGCCATGTAGCCCTGCCCCACCTTGGTTTCGATATAGCCATCCAGATTTAGCGACTCCAACTTCTTGCGAAGGCGATTCACGTTGACCGTGAGTGTGTTGTCACTCACAAAATGTTCATGATCCCACAGACTGCGAATAAGGTCTTCCCGGGTCACAATCTGATTTTTGTGCTCTACCAGCACTTTGAGAATGAACATTTCATTTTTGGTCAAAAGAACAGATTCATTGTCATGGGTAAGGGTATTTTTCACATATTCAATGGCAGCCCCACGCCATGTACGCAGCTCAATCCGCTCTGTATTGTAGTTATACACCCTACGCAGGGTCGCCTGGATCTTGGCAATCAGAACATCGAAATTGAAGGGCTTCTGGATAAAATCATCTGCGCCCAGATGCATTGACATCACCATATCCGTAGGATGATCCCGTGAGGACAAAAAGATAATCGGCACATTGGAATGAGCTCGGATCATGCGACACCAATGAAATCCGTCATACTGGGGAAGCTGAATATCAATAATGACCAGCTGTGGCTGAATGGCACTGTATTCCTGCATGACTTTGCCAAAATCCTGTACGCCATACACGTCATATGACCACTGGGATAACCGTTCTTTGATTTCACTGAATAACGATTCATCGTCTTCAATGAGCATAATTTTAAACATATACCTTCACCACGTTTCTGTTCTTCTTGGGCCAACCAAACAATAAACATACAGCAAAATGACCGTTCCGGGTACGAATCGTTCTTCCGATCGCTGTTATCCCCAGATTTTTTTATTCCACCTTTCAAAGGTGAAAATCCGGGGATAAAGGCGACCACTCCGTTTCTTCAGAATCGATTTCGTCCCCTCCACTATTTCCCTTGATGTATAACCTTAATTACGTCCAGTTCTTCTAATGTTTGATTGTGCATAAGCTTGGACATGTGATCAACCAGGAGATCCTCCGAGAATGTACTGTGATGATGGTAACATCTCTGATCATATAGCACCTTATCTAGACATCGTGAAATGTTAGAAGCAACGCCTATGTTTTTGGAATGCATAATCCAGCTTATAGCTTTCCAGTCCAAAATACCTTCATCTGTTCTGACAGGTGTATGATCGTATCTGTAATCTTCCGATAATTCAAGAAGATACAAATACAGTGCACCCGAAATTTGATTACTCTGCTCATTAGACCACGTCAGTAACCCTTTATAGTCTACACTGACATGCTTTGAATCTATATCCGTTTCTTCTTTTATTTCTCGAAGCATCGCTTCCCAGGGTTTCTCATCTTGTTCAACTTTGCCACCAACTCCATTCCAGCAGCCCATCCAAGGGGCTTTTTCCCTATTCAGCATAAGTACTCTGGAACCTTGTTTAATGAAACCGAGTGTATATAATTGCATGATGTTTATCCCTCCATAGTATGGAGGACCTTGCTTGGATCACTGATTTCTTCCATCCGTTCGATTAATTGCTTTGCGACATCGTGTGGCGATCTTAATTGGCCTGCTTCATAGACCTGACCGAATACCTCAGACAGTGCAAATTCCTCTGCATTTTTGCCTCTTGCCACAGCCTGTAGCTCAGTATCTACCATCCCTGGATCGAATGCAATCACTTCAACGGGATTGGGTTGCCCGGATTGTTCCATCGCTACGCACTGGGTGAACATGTTTATTCCAGATTTGGAGGCACAGTAAGATGCCATTGAAGGTGCCGGATAACTTCCTGACCCTGATGATACATTGGCTATTTTTCTGCGAGTGGTCAGGTGGTTGGTATGTTGTATAAAAGATGAAGTCAGAATCATAGGCGCTGCCAAACTGATGTTCAGATGAAGACTGATCTCCTCTGCACTGCACCGATCTATCGATTTCAACGGTTCCAGCATCGCTGCATTGTTAATGAGCCCGATGAATTCAACTTCTTGCGGTGGAATCTGTTCCAATAGGCCTGAGACAAGATCGTCGATGCTATGAATATCTGCCAGATCAAACTGAACATGCTGGTAACGCTCGTAAGCTTCCTCCAAGTCAGACGTTCCGCGTGCAATACCGTAGACGTGATCTCCCTTTTCCAATAACAATTCCGCAAGCTGTTTGCCGATTCCTTTGGATGTACCTGTAATGATAAAATACCTTTGTCCCATATTCTCCCCGCCTTTCTCTCGCTCTGTGCAATATTGGTTAAACACGTCAAATCTATGACCCTTCCTCTATGACTACACGTTTGGTTTTCTCCACAATGTCACCCATAGGATGGGCAAGCCAAAACAATCTTCATCCTGATCCATCGCCTTCATCGGTCGCAGCTCCACGCATTCAAAAGGATCTTCCAGCAAATAGCGAAGCTTTTCTTCCGTAAAAGCCAGACCACCTTTCATCGACTTCTCACGGTATACCTCCCAATCGTCCATAACGCTCTCCGGTCCACCCTGACCGCCAAATCCTGGAGCAAAGCAGGTCATTCCAAAATACCCTCCAGGTTTAAGTCCGTTCTGAATCTTCTGTATGTAGCGAATTCGCTGATGTGGCAGCAGATGGTGAAGACAGCCCGAATCATAGACGAGATCGTACTCTTCATGTGGCGTGAGTTCAAATGCTGATTTGCATTCGAAATTCACTTCAAGCTGTTCATCCACAGCTCTTTCCTTGGCCCAGGCAATGGCTGTCTCTGAAAGATCATAAGCATCTACTTTATAACCCTGACGTGTTAGATATATTGCATTTCTTCCCGGGCCACAACCGAGCTCCAATGCTTTGCCCCCAGGTAATATTCCTGAGTTCACATGTGCTACCAGATTTTCATCCGGTTTGTTTGGAAAAAAGGGAATCGGCCGGTCTCGATCCTCGTAAAAAGGTTCCCAAAATTGCTTCGCTGATCTGAATTCTGAGTCAAGCATGTCATATAGATCCTGGACATTTTTAATCGTCTTCTCCATAACCACATTCCTCCTCAAATCCATATAAATTATCCTTCATATTCCCTCTTATGTTTCGATCTCTGTGCTCACCATTTGCCCGCTTCATCACGGTTTATACCCTAAATCAACTACCCTCTATTATAACATTTTCACCCAATCCAACTCTATTTTTCTTGTAAGATTCGAGCCGAAAACAGTCTGATTATATGTAAAAAAACGCTGTTTAGAAGAAAGTAATTCCCTGTCCTCTCAACAGCGTTATAATCCTTTTTATTCAGAATTCGATCAGCTTAACTTCTTCGTTAAATAGAGCACTACATCGTCGTCGATGATCGTTTCATCGCCCCATTTTAGATAACGATCATGCTTGTGAATGCCCTGTCCATCTGGTATATATCCACGACGGGCATACAGAATTTGAGCTTTGCCATAATCGGAGAACACCCCGACACCAATCCCGGCAGTTTCGGTTCGCTCATGAATGACTTCTTCTGCCCGGTCCATCAAACGTGATCCAATTCCCTGACGCTGATACTTGATCAGCACATTGAAATCATTAATTTCCGGAATACCCTGTTCCCTGAACGAAGGGTAATACGAATTCCACAATACATTCACGTAACCGGCGAAAGCTCCATCCAATTCCGCTACCAAAGTCACCCGCTCACCATTCTGCTGCTCTGCAAGATATTGAATGTACTGCTCCGCCGATTTCGCCCAACCCTGTTCCTGAAACGCCTGCGAAATTACGACCGGATCGCCCTCATCCAAAAGTCTGATATGTATATTCATCGATGTAATCTCCTTAATATTATTAGATATTTAAAGAATCAATTTCATAATACCTTTGGCTGCTTTAATCAAGGCTAGATATAGATCAAAACGTTTCAATTTGTCTATATCTAGTTACAAAACTCCATTTTAGTGAGTTATGAAATTGATTTAAATGTTATTTTCACAAAAAGTCAGATCCACAAAGTGTTCGTGTGTCCCTTTGGCAGAATATACCTTCCACTGATGCAAAAAAGAATAAAACATATCACCAAAATTCATGCCCTCTGGTAGTGTATCTACCATTTTCATTGCACCTATTTCGGAGTTAGGTTCCAGCGAAAGAGCACGGAATCTCGTAATATTCGCATAATAAACCATACCAAACGTTCCATTCATTTGGTAAATTCCGAAAGGTTCTAGCATGAACCTCAATGCTCCTGTCTCTTCGTACAGTTCTCTTTCTGCAGCCCTAAGGACTGACTCGTCAGGCTCACGATTACCTCCTGGGAATTCCCAGCCTTGGCGTTTAAGGTTATGGATAATGACGTATTTCTCCTGAAACTGAGTAAACATGATGACATACTGAATCTCTTGTTCCAATTCATCATATTTACTGAGATCCAGCCACTGTTTCTCTATCATCAGAAATTACACCTCACATATTTCACCACTAGATTCCCAATCTGCTTCTAAGCGAGGTAATATGGGCAATGTGGTGTCTGCCATGCCATGCATATACGCCCAAATTATAGTCCAGTCTGGTCGTTTCTTTGGAAGCGGGATGATAAAAGGTTTTGGCATAGTCTGCATCCGTTAATGTGTTTAATAGCGCTACCCAACGACGGTGCAGCGCATCCAGGATTTGCAGGGAAAACTCGACATCCAGCTCCCGCGAATCACTCAGTTCAGCCCATCGCTCCTCGTAATATGGTCTTATCGTGGGGTTATCCTCCGTCAGTGCCAGCTTGAAACGAACCATGCTATTCATATGGCTATCTGCCATATGGTGTATGACCTGTTTGAGCATCCATCCACCTTCCCGGTAGGGTAACCTCAATTGGTCTTCACTCAATCCTTTGACCGCTTCGCGGGCGCGCTCCGGCAACTCCGCAATATCCTGAATCCACTGCTTCCGCTGCTCTGATGTGACCTCGCCTGTATGTTCAAATGTTCCAATCGGGTACCTCAAATCCATCGATCATTCCTCCTTGGTTAAATGGTTTATAGAGCACAGCGCACTACCTATGGGGTATACTCCATCAGCCAGCAGTCTCTCATCTGTCCTTCGTGCAGCTCGTGTTCTGGTAACAGTCTGACCTTCCTGAAACCACACTTCTCGTAACAGGATATGGCTCGTTCGTTCCACGATTGCGGGTCCATGACCACTTTCCGAGCTTGCTTATCATTGACCAGATAGGTCATCATGGATTGTACTAATTGTGTGCCAATACCGCGGTTCCAGTAATCAGCTTCTCCAATAAACTGATCTGTTCCATAGATGATTTCATCGGTGTCTCCATAACCATACTCATTCCGTTCTTCCTCCTCCAGTTCATAGAACTGGATATAGCCGATCGGTTTACCTTCGTGTTCAACCATACAACGATGTGCCGTATCCTCTTGTCTATAAAAGTGCTCTCTGACCAAATTCAGATCATGCGGCCGATCACGGCCTTCGTAATATTGAAGTACTGCTGGGTTAGACAACCATTGAACAAGGCGCTGTTCATCCTTTTCATCCAGTAAACGTACCGTAATCTCATTCCATTGATAGATTAGCATCACTCTGCATACTCCTTAATGATTTCCAGAGGCTCTCCTGAAACCCAGCTCAGGTTTTTGCCCAATAATTTTTCCTGATGAACATAATAGATCATCGGTTGCCGAATCAGTTCTGCTTCTTCACTCAAAGGATGAATGGTAAAACGCATCTTGTACGTGCCAGTAGCATCAGGTATGGAGAACCCAGCAAATTCAATAATCGCTGTTGATGACTGCCTCTGTAAGGCTTGACGAAGAATCTCTTCCATTGCACCTGTGCTGCCGACGGAAGTAGGTCGAATAAATCGGTTATCCTGTTTGTCATCAAAAGATATTGAACCCCAGCCAGGTACAACAGGATATACGATGTGCTGACCCTTATCTTCTTTTTTGCGTGTAATGTTTAACTGCACCTCGTATTCATCCGTAGCTGACTGCCGAATCGTGCCCCTCATGTTAACATCCTGCGCTGTAACGCTTGGAGCCAAATTATTATATACAATGAAAGCTGCTACAATAATAATCCCAATGCCTGTAAGCCAAAATATCGTACTTTTTCGCATGTATTTAACCCCCAAGCTGATTAACCGTAAGTCTGAAGTAATTCACTCTCCATTAGTGTCTGTGTTACGCTGTCCAGTTCCGGAGAAGCAGACCAATCACTATGTGTATTCAAACCATATTTAATCGTATGGATAACGCTATTGGCTGACATATATAAATTATGGTGTACTCCTCGTTGCACAATGATGTGACTTCCTTCGCCCATAACTCTGATTTCAAGCGTATGATCATTCGTAAAATTTGCATAAGCGATCCAACCAGACTGCACTACATAGAACTCGGTTATATGGTTATGAAAATGGCTATTTTGCCACGCTCCCTGAGATGAAGCTACCGTTCTACAATAATAACTGCCATCCTCTGAAACCATTTTGTATTTCCGTTCCCCGTTAGACATCTGCTCGAAGCTGGTATTCACATGATCTGGTCCTAAATTCCATTCTAAAGTTTCTCTACCCAAACCATTACACCTCCTGATCTGAAATACGAAGGTAGCATTCAAACTTTATAATCTTCCTTTAACGCCTTACGGCCTTCCAGATATATTTGTGCTCTCGCACAGCAAGTCTCCCATCCCCCCAGAAGAAAATCCCATATTAAACAACATTCGACACAGACAAGTCGATTTTCCTGTCCATAGGTTAACTTTTTTCTCACTTAAAGAGCTTCATCTATCCTCATCTTGTGCTTGTTAAAATTTGAAACGCTTCTCTCGTAGGCACCGTATTAAGCTCGAAGTCGTATTTTTCCACTTGGATAAACCAATAGGATGTGGAGGTTGAGTAAATGTCTTTTTTCAAGAAAATGTTAGCCAGTGTAGGTGTTGGAGCAGCCAAAGTAAACACAGAATTACATACACCTCATGTTACGCCTGGAGGGGTCATCTCTGGGATCGTGTACATCGAGGGTGGAGACGTGGAACAGAATGTAGACCGAATCTACCTTACGATCAAAACCCATTACATACGGGAGCACAATGATCGAAAAGTAAATGAAACTGCCGTTGTAGCAAAATACTTGCTTACCGAAAATTTTATACTACAAACTGGAGCCAAACTGGAAAAATCCTTCTCATTTGATCTGCCAGAAAACCTTCCAATTACACTGCATCGTGCAGAGGTGTGGGTTGAAACTGGCCTCGATATCTCAAGCGCAATGGATCCCTCAGACCGGGACAGACTCCATGTAGTTCCTACAAAAGATATGAACACTGTGCTTGATGCGATTGATCTCCTTGGTTTCAAGCTGCGTGAAGTGACCAACGACTATGCTCCAAAGCTTGGTGGTAATCTTCCATTTGTGCAGGAATTTGAATTCGTGCCAACGAGTAAATTCCGCGGCTATTTGGATGAGCTGGAAGTACTGTTCTACCCGATGGGAGATTCTCTGGAACTGTTGCTTCAGATCGACCGCCGTGCACGTGGACTCGGTGGCATTTTCTCGGAGGCGATGGGTACAGATGAGAGCTTTGTCCGACTGCATCTCTACGAAAGACATCTTGTACGTGGTGCGCAGTCGGTTGCTCAAGGTCTGGAAGAAGTCATCTCCAAGCATCTATAATCTATTAAAAATAGACCCAAAAACAAAAAAACAGTTCTCCTACCAACTTCATTGGTATAGAACTGTTTTTTGGCTATGCTTTTCTTTTATTAATAAACAATCAGGAACGCTGTGTCCAGCGCTGTATCCCCGATCGAAGTCCATAGTATGCAGAAGCAAGCAAGAGAAATCCAACAGCAGCGATCAGAATCGAAGTAGTATCCCAACGGGCAATAGTGCCAAAAGCAACCTTCGACTGCAACAATGTGACGGATGAAGCGTTGTTCATCATTTCAGGTGTATGATTCAGCGTCATTAACATTCCTTGAACAACATTCCAAGCCATAAAACCCAGTATGAATAGCAAAGTTACCAACAGGGATTCCACACCTAATCGTTTGTTGATACGCATTATTTTGCCTCCTCATTTACGATTTGACAACACTTTGGAGAATATAACATTCACCACATCATCTCTTGTTTGGCCGTCCGTTTGAATGTACTCTTCAAAGCGCGCTCCATGGAATGCTTCAACACACTTAACCGCTTGTTGAAAAGTCCATCCATCAAGCTCATCTCCCGCGCTTCAACAATCTATCATGTAATGTTTCCATAGATGTCATCAGGGTAAAATGAAAAAGGTTGGGGTCGAGCTCCTTCAGACCTCGATGGATGTAACTGAACTGCTCTGACTTGTAGATGGTCATTGGAACAATCAGATGTTTATCATACTTCTGCCTGATTTCACGGGCGACTTTCACGGTAAGGACTTTCCACAGCTCCATATCCTGAAAATCGTCCGTTTTCTCCACTTCCATTCGGACGTCATCCGCGATCACGTTTCTTAACATGTATCCAATCTCTTCAGGATCGTAGATCATGCTGTTCGGAATTAACGGCTGCAGCTTGGTTGCAGCAGAGGTTTTACCCGAGCCAAATGCCCCATTAATCATCACAATCATAGTGACGTCCTCCTGCGTGTCAGATTCAATTAGATAAGAGGTGTTCCAACTCCTGTTTCAGTCGATCTTTGTTCGTATCCACATATTGATAAAGGAGTTCAAATACCTCTTCATTATCCGATTGCATGCTTAAATTACCCGCTTCCAGCTCCACCTGTTGCAAAACCTCATGGATCTCTTGTCCATGCGTATTCAGGGTCGTCGTTACATCCTGTTCGGAGAGGGCATTCACATTCTCTCTTAACTGCTCAGGCGTTACACCACTTTCGGATAACATTTGCTGGATATTCTTCAGAATTTCTGCATCTGCATCATTGCCTATTCGCTGCATTGCTTCCTTTGTTTCACCCAGAAACTGCCCAGTCGCATTTTCAAGAAAACCAGTAATGCCACTCATGGACAGCTCTGTATCAAGGTCTACGATCAGGATGGTATCTCGCAATACCTGCGGAAGTTCAGGTCCGCACTCCCGAATGGTCGCAAATTCCACACGATACAGATCCATGGCAACACTCCCCACCACTTCCTCACCCGACATGCTTTCAAGCTGATCCAAGGGTAATAATTGCTGCAATTCTTCCTGTAATTTGTTCATCTCTCTGCCTCCTGTATCTCTCTCTATATAAGTTCAACTAATGAAAATTTGCACTATGACTCCGATGACAGAACAACCTTCCGATCGCTGTTATCCCCAGATTTTTTTGACGCCTATACATCATAGCAGAATATGTTAGATAAGTTTATCCGATGTAAGTTTGCATCAATTCACTTCCCCGCACACTTTACACGGAATATGGATAAAGTTAACCTGCACTTGATCTTTGGAAAATGATCCGCTGTTATGATCTTGTCATCAAGAGTCTTGGGAGGGGTTATGATGCGCCTGGCCTTGTTCACCGACACCTATGTTCCGGAAACCAATGGTGTTGCCGGTACGCTGCACCGCTTGAGTAATCACTTGAACCGCAAAGGAATTGAGCATCTGCTATTCACACCGCAGTCTGTTATTGAAGGCAACGATGCCGCTCCAGTCCGTTCGGTTACCAACATCCCCTTTTTCCTCTACCCGGAATGTCGTATTGCCTTACCTAATCGAGCATCCATCCATCGGGAGCTAAAGACTTTTCAGCCAGATCTGCTGCATATCGTCACTCCGTTCAATATGGGTCTTTTCGGTCTCAGATATGCGCTCAAACATCAGCTTCCACATGTCATCTCCTACCACACTCACTTCGATCGGTACCTCGAATACTACAAGTTGAAAAGTGTCATTCCTCTTTACTGGAAGTATATCCAATGGTTCCACCGGGCATGTGATGCAACATTGACACCGTCTCAGGAAACCTTAAACGCATTGCAATCAAAAGGTATTCAACGTCTGAAGTTATGGTCCCGCGGAATCGATTGCAGCCTGTATTCTCCGAATAAACGAAGCTCCGATATCCGTACTCGCTACAATATAGCTGCTCCTCTTATTTTACTCTACGTTGGACGAATTTCCCCGGAAAAAGATATCGCTACCCTCACCCTTGCCATGCAGAAATTGCCAGAACATATGCAATCCCGTGTACACTGGATCATTGTAGGCGATGGGCCATTGCTCCCCAAAATGAGTATGCAATCCCCACCCAATGTCACCTTTACGGGGTATCTGCATGGTGAAGAGCTTGCTGCTATGTATGCTTCGGCAGATCTCTTTGTGTTTCCTTCCTCAACAGAAACATTTGGCAATGTAGTGCTGGAAGCAATGGCATCAGGATTGCCGGTGCTCGCTGCGAATGGTGGCGGTGTAAAAGATTTGGTCACACATCATCGAAGCGGTGTTCTGTTCGATCCGGGTAATGCGGGGGCATTGATTCGAGAGATATGCCTCTGGGGAGATCATATGGATCAACTAAGGAATATGGGCCTTGAAGGCCGAAAACTTGCTGAGCAGCGTTCGTGGGATCACATTTTTGATAGGTTAATTGGAGATTATGAGGAAGCGATTGAGAATCGGAGAAGACGCACGAAAGATCGAATCATCACAGCTTGAAGAGCCTTTGCGATCAGAATTAAGGGTTGTTGCCGAAAAATAAAGCGCCGTTCTAATACAGATCAATTTAGTCCCAAGACCCACCAGATCAGCTTGTGAAAACCCATCAATTTCTCAGGGATCTGTTCCACGTTGTTAATCACCGGATCGAAGGTCCGGTTTCCTGCTCGCTCGTAAATGTGGAATGAACCGTCCATCGGAATATCTTGTCGAAATTTATACAGCGCCACAACATATCGCTCGTTGGAGTCCCCAATAATTTTGCCACTTTGATCTTTATAAAGCTTGAGATCCTGTGTTGTGATGTCTTCATAATGCCTAACAGCATGAATTCCATCTTTGATTTGAACGACAATGTGTCGATCGGATGCCTGAGGGTAGAGTACGATGGTAACCAGCAGGGTTAGGACAATGATTAATGCATTTCGTGATGTCCCCTTTTGTGGGCTGGATACTTTCTTTTCTGTTTTTTGTGCTGCAAAGAAGATAATGCCTGCATTGATCGCCATAATCAGGGGAAACATGATTAATCTCATTAAACTTGTATAAGGAAATAACTGAACCAGCAAATATAACAATAGAACTGTTGGCACCAGCAGAAGACATCCTTTGAACCATCTGTTATGTTGCAAGTTGGATTTCATTATCTTTCTCCTTCCCATCATTACATCATGAAAAGAGCGGGGATGGCTAATATCCTCGCTCTTTATAACGCCGTCTACAGACGGTTAAACGTATGGCTTTTCCGATCAGAGATATGCCCAATCCCGGTCAAGACGTCCAACATTACACAACGGGTTCAAAAGATATCGTGTCTTGCATAATACTCCATTCTACCCTCGGTCTAGCCGCTGCCCCTTCCCCATTTAGGACATTACCAATCCATATCTCGTCGGTCTCCTGATTCTGCAAAAAGTGCCGCATTGCAGCTTCGATCAGAATGGATGTATGTAAATCCAGCAGCTCATCCTTGGGTATCCAGAACAACTCCCCTTCATCTGATGGAATAAAGGCTCGATGTGTCGTCTCACCAAAATATACAAACTGCTGCCGCACTTCACCACCATTAAGCTCTAGCAATATATATCGAAGCCGAAAATGATTCACGTCTTCTGGCTTGAACCCCGTCTCTTCTTCAATCTCCCGATAGCTGGCAGTCATTGGTGAGTTAAGTTCGCCATGCTCCAGATGCCCGCCAATACCACCCCAGAACTCAAAATCAAACATCCTGCTGCCTGCCTTCTTCATCATCAACATGTCGTTTCCATTACTCAAAAATGCCGTAGCCATTTGTCTGATCTCCATGTGCACCTACCTCACTGTTCTGTTATGTAATATTGTGTTGTTTTAATCTAATCTGACGATATTTATCTAGAATAGGCCTTTTAATTCACCAAGATGCTCAATAGCATGCAATGGTTTGGTTGTAATGCTGTCCTGCCAAGGCTGATTGACCTTCATCCAGATCGTGCTCATGCCTACTTTTGCCGCTCCTTCAACATCATTGACGGGATGATCTCCAATGTAGATACACTGCTCGGGAGAGAGGTTGAAATGCTCCAATGCCAATTGAAAAATACGAGGATCGGGCTTTTTGACCCCAGCCTCTTCCGAAACGATAATATGGTCAAAATCATCCCGAATGCCAAGTTGATCGATTTTGCCGTACTGAATCTCGGTTTTACCATTGGTGATTAAACCTGTTTTATATTTTCCCCTTAGATGCTGAACCACTTCTCTCGCCTGCTCCATCAGAACAGCGCTTTTCACATACTCTCTGCCATAGAACTCCATAAGCTCGGCGTGAGGCGGATTCTCAGCCCAAGGTAATTCATGGAGCAGCTCATTGAATAACACGCCTTTGTCCTTGTAACCGTCCTCATCCAGCTCAATAATTCGTTTAAGAATATCATCCGTAGTCTGAAGATGGGCAAAATAAGTGTTGATCAAGCTCTGGCTGAAGCTTTCAAAGGTACTTGTTCTGTTGAGAATCGTATTGTCCAGATCAAAAATAATCGCTTTAATATGATCCATTGTCATGCTCCTCCCATCTGTCTGTATAACGTTATTTCCTCAATAGTTACTCCAGCTTCCGATTGGTTTCGGCCTGCTCTTGTTAGCTGCGACTACCATGAATTATAAACATGCAAACCCAACCATAGATTAGACCAGGGCTGGGTTTACCTTGTAAAACTCATTTTCATTTCTTCTTTTTGTGATAATGGTAGCCTGTGCATAGGCCCTTTTGTTTGGATTTCGCGGAACAATTATGTCCGCCATTTTTGTCCAGTCTGCCTGGATGGGCATAAGCTGAAGAAGATACTCCAATAAGTACGACAAGAGACAAGATTACAATGACAACCTTTTTCATAAGTCACCCTTCGATCACACCCTATGCTTTAGGGCTTAATTCATCCTCCATCATTCTACATGAAAACCCATAATTAGGATATCCTTATTACTCCAAAATTCGCTTATTCTATGATTTTAAACTTCCTCAACGCATGTGTAATGCCATCCTCACTTGCTCGCAGCGTGACATAGTCGGCACTTTGTTTGACGCGCGCTCCTCCGTTTCCCATCGCTATGCCAAGACCCACGTACTCTAGCAAATCAATATCATTTTCACCATCGCCAAAAGCCATTGCTTCCTCTTTCGATATATTCAGGTGGGCGAGCACTTTTCCTGCCGCTATCGATTTGGATACTTCGCTCTCTTCCAGTACGTTAGACACGTAAGGATGAAACCTGACGAATTTTAATGCAGGGAATCTGGATTGGAATTTCTCCGCTTCGGCTTGATCGGCATATAAACAAATGCAATACACTTCCTGTTCCAAAGAACTGATTCTCAGGGGGTACTCCATCAGACCGAGCGTATCTCTCAATGCATCGGTGACACGCACATCCGTTGTACATAACCCATTCATCTCGAATGACTCTGTAAAATAAGAAATACTGCTGCCGTTCATCTCGGCATATTCACTGAATTCTCTAACCATTCGTGCTGAAAGCACCGATTTATGTATCACTTCTTCACCGCTCTTGATCAATGCCCCGTTAGCCGAAATCAGGGTATCAATCCCGAGTTTCCTGAAATCTCCGCATAAATTGTACGGTCTGCCAGTGACCAGGACGACCTGTATGCCCCTACGAACCAATTTTCGAATGGAATCCTCTGTACTTGGGGAGAGACTTCGATCCTTCTCACTGAGTAACGTACCGTCCACGTCCATAAATACGATTTTAATCAATGGAACACCTCCTACTCACGGTCATTCGTTGGTTCAACATGTTTCAGATCCGATTTGGTTTTGCCTCTCCTTTGTGCTTCTTCGGATATACGATGAGCAAATTGAAGAACTTCGTTATGTGCAAAATATATATATTCTACATCTGGTTCATCTTTAAATGTAACCTCAGCAGAGAAAGGCGGGAGCTTAACATTCCATATGCCTTCCACTGATTCA
The DNA here is from genome assembly GCF_032399705.1 of Paenibacillus sp. BIC5C1. NCBI lineage: Bacteria > Bacillati > Bacillota > Bacilli > Caryophanales > Paenibacillaceae > Paenibacillus > Paenibacillus sp. BIC5C1. Next base: position 1,796,606 of record NZ_CP135922.1, on the reverse strand, counting down.
ATTTCCTCTTGAGTATATTTCTTTTCCTCTATTAAGTACTCGGTAACTCTATGTGCATAGATCAGCTTATTTACTTGCACATATATTATTGGGGTCAATACTAACATAACCGTAATGATCAGAACCGCTGGCAGCACGTATTTTTTCTTCTTTTTCATCAGATACCTCCAAGCTATTAGAAATCCACCTTCAATATTAAAGGCAAGTGCACAGTAAACTTAGTAGTCTTCCTGCACTTGCCTTTACATTATCGGGTCTGGACGTTCTGGCTCCGCTCCATATACCACAACTGAAATGCCTCCACGGCTTCAAGCGGAATATCATTTAGCGTATGATGCAGAACAGGTTTGGCACGATTCACGGTTTGAATTGAAGCAATTCCAAACCAGCGTTGCAGCAGATTCCGGGTGATCTGTACCTCAATGACTTTCTCCCGCTTGGAGATGTATAGTGTTGAGGTTAATGCACCCGTTCGCAATTGGATAAAGTTCTGATTCAGGACGTATCGTGTATGGAAAAAATCAGTTATTCTGCATATGCCAATCCACAGTAACAGAATAGCGGAAATCATCCACCATGCCTGACTCTGTCCCAGAATCACTGGTTTGAAATAAATCAGTAACCCTGTTGCAATGATCCACACCCAGCTTGGTGTCAGCATGCGCAGCCATAATGATTTGCGTGGAAGCTTCTGCATCTCCTGCGTAACCTGATAGGATGGCAAAATCTCCGAGATCATATCGTAAGCTTGCTTCACAGGCAGAAAAGGATAGAGCGAGTTAACTTCCTGTTCGGATTCTCCCACACCACCCGCTGTCGTCAGTTCCACTTCTGCCAATCCTAGCAGTCTTTTCATTGGAGACTGTGTGATTTTCACCGCCTGTACTCGTTCTTTCAGGATTGAAAATGCGGTCTGTTCCAACATGCCCTTCGTAATGTAGATCCGTTTGCGATCAGAAGAGATTTGGAAATCGCCATACTTCACAAAGGTTCTGACAATACCTAGCATAATGGAAACAGCAATAAGTCCTGTGATGATCAATGCGGTAATCCACCAGGTATCCAGCCATGTTAAAAGGATGCTTTCCGTCACTTTTTCATCGGGAAAGAAATCCTTCACCGACGAATAGAGCGATCCCAGAATCGGAATAAGTACCAGAAAGCTGAGCGAGGTAAATGAAGCTTTGAATATATCTTTTCGGGTGGACCTATAATGGACATTCCGTTCAAGCTCTTCTTTTACAGTCGAAGGGATATCTTCTTCCAGTGTTACGTGTTCAGGTCGCGTCACTGGTTCTTCATTTGGTTCTACAGCTTCACTGGCGACATTCGTTTCAGACATATACCCTGCTACAACCTTTTCAAGCCGATCCGATTCCGAAAGTGAAACGACTTGCAGCTGAAAAGTAGCATCGTCTCCCTTGATGCCCGTCTCAAAACGAATGGATGTGACTCGGAACAAACGATGAAACAGCGACGTATGCCGGTTTACGTTCTGAATTTTGGTATAGGGTATTGTTCTTCTTGTCCGATTGAACACCCCACTGTAGATCTGAAAAGCCTTATCATCTGCGGTATAACGTAGTGTAAACCAACTCCAGATAATGCTTATCACACTAAGCGCGATAGCTACATAAAAGACGATTCTGCCATACATAATCCATGTGGACACCGAGCCATGACGGAGAATAAATAAAAAAACGATAAATGCAAAAGAATTTTTCACCAGTTTCCACAAACTCCAGAGCATGGCTAACGGGTGTTGTCTTTTCATCTCGCTCATTCATCCACCTCGTTAATCCTTGCATAGGATGCAATCTGATTACGCAGTTCAAGCGCCACTTCCTCTGGCAACGCCGGAATCGTATGAGATGAACCCATCGTGCCAACCGATACAGAAAATAGGGCATATTTTCTCAAAAGGGGACCTTGATTCGTCGTAACGGATTGTACTTTGGCCATGGGAATGATCTGATGTACCTTTTTCAAAGCCCCGTGCTTCAATTGCAAGAACTCTTCATTCGCATCGTAATACCAATGCTTGTATAACAATGAAGGCCGGATAAAAATCTCCCACACCGCATACAGCACTGAGATGGCAAACACTCCCCACAGCAACCAACCAATCCACGCCTTCCATCCATAGATGGAATCCAGAACCAGCAGTGCTGCAAGCACAATCAATACTATTCCGTTCGATATAACCGCACTGATTCTCCATATGGTTATGGCATCCGGCGATAAACGTTGCTCGGGTGTACTCTGTATGTACTGCATATCTTCACTCCTTTTTCTTACTGTACGAAGAATAGTCCTCTATCGATGCAGAAAGATTGACTTAGTAAAAGAGATGACCCCTGTTCAATACAGGTCGTCATCTCTTAGTCATTTTATATTTTCAGCAAAATCCCTCACATCACATAACCACACCATATGGTCCGTGCCTTCACCCCAATAATTCTTTGCCACGGCATAGGGTTCTCCAAACTTCCGCTGCCATTTCTTCTGCGCTGTCCGGTATCCACTATCCAGGCAAAATTGCGTAATCTCACGCCTCTGAAGTTCAGTAGCCAAAGCCTGAATGAGAGCAGAGCCAATTCCCTGACCCTGAACCTCTGGCAAAACGTAGAGACTACCCAGTTCCCCTACGTGGTTCAGTTGGTGGTCCGTGCATTCTTGAATTTCCTCGCCGCAAGGTCCATACGAAATGGTGCCCACGATAGTATCTTCCCTTTTGGCCAGCAGAAAGAAAACACTCGATTTCTTGTTGTTGTAAGGATTTAAAGCTAAGTGAAGCATCGCTTTTTTGTGTTCAATTTCATCGCGTATGTCTTCGTGCAGGGAACCCAGCCCTTCCTGTGTAAATGCATTCGCAATGGATGTCTCGAATACCCGGTAGGCACCCTCCATATCCGAAGATGTTAAAGGTTGAATGGTAATCAGGTGACTCATATGACCGTCTCTCCGTTTCAATAGATATATAAATTAAACCAAAGAATATTTACACTTGCCACTCCGATGACAGAACAACCTTCCGATCGCTGTTATCCCCAGATTTTTTTGATTCCTATTTTCAAAGGGGAAAATCCGGGGATAAAGGCGAACGCTTCGCTTCTTTAGGTTTTTTCTGTCCTCTCCGTTATCGTGTAATTTTTTGTTGAACCTATATAGTAAACTGACTTACCGATGGTAATCTGTAATCTTCTGTGTCAGTCCGTATAACTTTGAATCAGTTTCCTCACTCGGTTTGCATCCTCTATGGGTATGCTGTATCCCACGTGGGTATCCTTATGGTTGACCAGAAGGGCTGACTGCTTGGGATCTTTGCCTATGGAAAAATCATACTTGGTTAAGGCGCCATCCGCATCTGTTAAGTTCATTTTATACTCCACGCTATAATCAAGACTTCCTGATATACGCTCCGCTTTGTTTATAGCCTCGATTACGATTCCGATCTCAACAGGATTCCCGATTTTCACATCCTCACACGCTTCAATCGTGAAGTTGGGGTTGCAGGTTAATGTAATGAGCGAAGGCAGAGCTTCTTTCGGAATAGAATTAGTTCCATTTGGAGGATTGCAGCCTGCAAGGAGCACCATGAAGAGACCTAAGAGAATCCCTGCTTTTTTCATTAGCATATGAACCTCCCGATTCTTACTTAGAATATGAGCGCGTAACTCTCTACGTAATCGCTCTGTATTTAGCTCTAGATGCTTATGCTCGCATGCTGCAGCTCAGTGTCCCATCCTTGGAGCAACACTTTTAAACCCTGGGCGGTATCAGCCACAAAGGGACTTATCTTTACGTCCGTAATGATTTGGGAACTATACCCGGTGTTCAAGCCTGCACTCGCTCTGTTTGTACCCTCACAAATAACTGCTCCAAATCTGCATGAAGATCCGGCTGTTCGTTAACGAGCAGGCTTATGTATTCCGACCCGCATTCATAGAAAACAAGACGATTAAACGGAGCTGAATCCCCCATATGATTGATTTCCAGTCCCAATTTCTCCCGTATTCGATTCTCCAGATAGCGCGCGTAACCTTCGTTCCATTCCAGCCAGTTGAAGTACTCTCCTTGTTCTTCACTCAAAGAGCTAAATAGGGCAACTCTCGCCTCTTTCACTTGCAAGAGATCCTTACTCTTCAAGGCTGACAGCAACGAAGTGATCCGCTGGACAACCATCTCATTGTCATAAGGAAACTCATAATCCAGTTCCCATGTTACACGTTTGATTTGTTCCATCTTACGTTTGATTTCAAGACGGTCACCCATGTCGGTGTAATGCTCATTTACGTAACAATGAACAAATTCATGAAAGAGATAGACTTTCTGCTCAAAATTTTGGAACGCCGCATCCGTCACCACTGCGCACATCCGCCCACCCATGTGATGCACCGGAAATGCTGCAAGGCATCCTTCGGGAATATTCAGGTCATCCGGAACGGTTTTCACCCATTCATATTGCTGTGTCTTGGACGAATAATCATAGATATATAATAAAGTTTCAAATGCCACAACCACGGGATAATAGTCTGCGAATAAAGGATGTATACTGACCAAATCTTTTTGAAGCTCCTGCAATTCGTTGATTTGCTCTAAAAAAGTATCCATGTCATTTACCCTCTCTTTAGTTGAATGATGAGTTAATCATATCAATAGAGCAACAATAAAACACTGAGAGAAAAATGATAATTCTATTGATGGGTGATATTCTACAGCTTAGAACCGTTCTCCTCGTTTCTCATTTATATAGATGTCCAACGCCTCAATCCCGCGTTTTGCGAGCTTGATAAATAAAATAAGGATATACACTCCCAATCCCAGTAAAACCAAATTAAATAAAACTGCAAATGTTGAAAAGAATGAGAAACTCATCACACTTCCTCCTTTTTTATCACCGTACTGAATTCATAATTCATATGATCATCATGATTTATAAATAGTTCAATTTATTAATTCACCAACCTATTTTAGCATATTTTACCTCTATTTACTTTCTCCAATCAAATCCCTCATTCTTGATTAGGCCGAAATCTAATCATTAAGATCAAAAAATCTTCCCCCGGACATCCGGCAGGAAGATTTTACGTAAGACTTATTTTATTGGATGCGTTCACCACTTACCACATGCCAGTGTTGATGCTTCGAATCCTGGTAAGTACCCAGGTTAGTTACGATTTTGGAAGAACCCGTCTGGACTACCATATCCGCAGCAACCTTTTTGATAACGCGCATGATCTCCAGTAATAGTTCATCATTATTAGCTTCTTCCTGTGAAATGAATGATTGGATATGGATCTTTGGAATAACAACAATATGATGTTTGTAGTATGGGCGGGTATGATGATAACCCAGCACCTTGTCTGTTTCCATGACGATATTTACTTTGTTATTACCACTAAGCACTTCATCACAATAAAAATCCTGTGTCATGTACGATCCCCTTTCATTACTTAGTTAATATATCCCGCTTTTTTCAGCACATATTCCGTGAACGGATTAATCTCTGGGATGGGCATACTCAGATCAAAATAGCGCAGTTCCAGTCCTTCATCATCCATGACGGTTGGCTTGCCCTGAATATCAGTAGCTTCATAGACAGCCATGACATTATACACTTCATCTCCATGAGGATACTTGTAATACATGTCCTGACCTGAGAAAACGGTAATGAGTTTATATGCACCCGCTCTCAGTCCAGCTTCCTCATACAATTCACGGGCAGCAGCTTCCTCCAAAGATTCTCCCGGTTCCAATGATCCGCCAAGGGTTCCCCAATCCAGACTATCTGTACGTCTTTGCAACAGCAGATGGCCCTGCTCATTAAAGACCAACACACATGAACCAGCCATGATTAGAGGACGCGAACCCACCAGCTTTCTCAACTCCATGATATATCCCATAAAGATTTTCCCCCGTCTGTAATCAGATAAGTTCAGCAATGTGCTCTACGACTTGGATTTAGTCAAGATTCCCTTGTCTACGGAATTTTGGATAATCTGCTGTGCGTACGTCCACAGTGTTTCGGAACCGTTCTCAATCTCACGATTTCTGTTTAACACCTGTTCACTCGTAATATTGTATTTCTGCCACGTATCTCCCTCATTCTGATGATTGTGGATTAACGGCTGCAACCGATCCATGGACGAGGCAAACTGCGCTTCATGAGTCTCCTTTGCCTCAAACTCCAGCCACAGGTTCAACAGTTCTTGGGCTTGTTCCTCAGGTAAAATCCCAAATAGTCGGTGCGCAGCCTTGATCTCTCGGTCATATTTATCCGCATGCCCTACCGTATCGTAGGCAAATGTATCTCCGGCATCAATCTCAACGAGGTCATGAACGAGAAGCATCTTAATGACTTTGAGAATATCCACCTCTTTGTTGGAATGGCTCTGCAAAATCAAGGCCATCATCGCCAGATGCCAGGAATGCTCCGCATCATTTTCGAGTCTGTCACCATGGATGATTCTCGTTTTTCGTTCAATCGTTTTCAGTTTATCAATCTCAATTAGAAATTGAATCTGACTCTGTAATGATTCGTTCATTTAAGTCTCCTTTCAGCATTTTTTTCCAAACCCTATCAAGAGAGATTGTACCAGTAAACTCTGTAATCAAAGTTCAGAGACATACCCACGCCCTCTGCCAAACAGATTGAACCTGCATTATCTGGGGAACAGTCCCAATACGGATGAATACCTTTAATCCTGCATTCTTCTAAAAATGCTCGCGCTACTCGTGCACCGTAATTCCTTCTCTTGTATGCTTCGATAGTTTCAATATCAATTGCATGCCACTGATCTGATATAAACGCCGAAAAGCAAACACTCATGATATCCTCGCCTTGTACTGCAATGTATCCAAAGCCATGTTCCAAGAACTCATCTATGTTATCCCAAAAGCGTGAGACTTTGTCCTTCAGAAAAGATAGATTGTTGAACTTCCCAGCTTTCAGTAATGCCTCGTCTAATTTGAGAAGCCTGACAACCTCATTCTGAGAAGAATACCCTTCATGAATACACGGATGACTTAGATGTTCAGTCATACCTTGGTCTGAGTCCAATGTGAATACATGCTGAATATCGCTATGGAGCTCTTTATTCGCGGCCATATGATGAAGCACATCTTCCCAGCTTTCATCCGCCACACCTACCTCAACTGTGTGGATATTTAATCTTAATAACTCAGGTTCTATATGTTCTTTCATGAACTCTTCCAATTCGTTCAGGAAGGGTTCACTTCGAGCGTCTCCGATCAACTGAAAACCGTTTTGTCCCGTCACCCAAATTAACGCTGCTGTTATATTCGCTGCATCATCAACGTAGATTCGGCCAGGATTCAACCCAGATACCACGGCCTTCACCTCAATATTTCTGTATAAGTCCGTGAAGTGCCTCAACTTATAGAATTCATGCTTATTAAGCTCGCTAATCATCAGTTAATCCCCTCCCGAACAACACTCAGGAAATACTCACGATGATCCGGATGACAGGCAATCAGATATGGCTCTGAATTCATACCATCAAAGGGAGTACCTTCAAAATCCATAACAATGGCACCTGCTTCTTTCGCCATTAATATGCCTGAATACAAATCGTCTCCTTCCGAATTGTAGAGCACAATACCGTCAATATCCCCCTTAGCTAACATGCACCACTGTATGGTTGGAGCCCATAATCGCATCATTCGTTTGAAACGAACATCCAGATGTTGACGTAGCCGTACAGCCTTCTCCTCATTTTGCACCTGATGCCCCTGGATCCATCCAATGGTCCCTTTATGAATATGCTCTTTCTTTTGGACTTTCATGGGGTTCAGATTACAACTTGCTCCATTCCCACGTGATGCCACAAACAAACGATCCACCAGAGGTTCGTAAATAACCCCGAGAACGGGTGTTGAACGATACATTAATGTAATCGAGACGGAAAATATCGGTAGACCAATGGCAAAGTTATTTGTTCCGTCTAACGGATCAATCATCCACAGCCAATCACTCTTCTGTTCGTTATGCCCCCGCTCCTCACTATGGATTTCATGATCGGGAAACCGAATGCTAATTTCATCACATATTATCCGCTCCGCTTCATGATCTACTTCAGTAACGACGTCCCCAAAGATGCCCTTCTCCTCTGCACAGATGATCTGATCAAAATGCTCTTTGGCAACTTTTCCGGCTCTTCGAATGACTCTCTCCGCAGTCTCTTGGGCTAAACGAATGGTTTGTTCGATGACCATCACTCCGCTCGTGTTATTAAAGGGCTCATTTTATACAAATTTCATAGATCCGAGTCTCTTCATCATCGAGCAAATATCCTTTACCGATATACGCCCAGTTATTTTTTTCATAATAGTCCGTCAAATCCGTACATAAATAAAGCTTGTCGTAGCCCTTCGTCTTCACCTCATTAATCGCATGATTCTGTAGTTGCCCACCCAGGTTCTGGCCTCGATATTCTGGATCAACATGAAGGCACGCAAACCAAGGGAACAAATCCTGCCGGCTATTCAAATCACTTCGTAACAGAGCATATCCTCCAACAATCCTGTCTCCATCCAACAGTACATAAAATCGGGGTACATCACTCTCGGTTTCCACGGAACGCTCAATGCAATCCCGGTAAAAATGATAACTTGATTCCGAGCCCCACTGCTTCCAAAAATATTGCACAATTGCCTGCAGCATGTCCGGTTTTTGCCGAATATCAACAATTTCAAACATCACACTCTACCTTCCTTATTATCTTCTTGTATACTTTTGTGGCAGTAGCTTCCCAATCGTTGTTTTAGAATAACCCTCTTCTCCCTGCAAAATGACCTGTGTGTCCTTCCCATAATCACTAATCAGCTCTCTGCAAATACCACAAGGAGATACCACATCTAACTGGATTTCCGCTCCGTTCGTTGCATCATTGGGATCAACTTCTGGATGTCTTACGGCTACAATCGTTTCAAATTCAAGTTCCCCTTCCGAAATGGCTTTACCTATGGCAATCGCTTCCGCGCATACCGAGACACGACCGATATAAGCTTCCAGATGTACCGCCGTAAACACTTTTCCAGAGCGAGTTCGTACTGCTGCCCCAACGTGATGCTTGCCCTCCTGATACAAACGCGAAATTACTTTCTTTGCTGCTTCAATCAGTTCCAAATCCTCTGTCGTTATGGTCATCATGATGTCTCCTTTTTATTTCATCCAACATGTACTTTGCATAATCCAGAAGTAAATCATCACTTAGATTAACGCTTTTCAGCTCTCCGTTATATTTTGCGAGACATTGTGAGATGACTGCTTTGTACTTCGGTAAAATATGAATGAGTGCCCACTCGCCTGCTTCTCGCTTGGAGTATATGACCGACTCTTTCGCATACAATAGAACCCGTGATAGGTTCAAAACATAGTAGACAGGATTCTCCGTTATTTCTTCCAGAGCTGAACCAATGTCAGATGTAATAGAGGCCAACATATATTCACGTTTTACGGGCTGGAATAACTCCTTAATCGGTTTGCCAACAAGCACAATTCCACGGTCAACAATAACGGCCAGGTGTGCTACCAGATCAGGATCTTCGTATCCACCACAAAGATATTGATCATCAGTTCTATACTTTTCCCGGTGATACGCGGAATAATGAAATTCAAATGGAGTTGGAAACGTCAGTTTAGCAACCGTAGACTCCAAAACAATACTTAGTTCAAATCCTGTGATAATGTGCATTTCATCTTCAATGAGCATCAATCTGTTCGCAATCCTTCGATAGGTATCAGCAGACAGCTGCTCCCGGCATACCACCAGAATATCGATATCGCTTTGATTAGGTAGGAAGCACCCCATAGCCATGGACCCGTGCAAATAAATTCCTACCAAGGAATCCGAGCATTCTTCTTCAAGCAAATGAGTAACTCTATGTAATACCGCCTGTTCATCCATCTAACTCCACTCCTTCATTTACGTTGTTACGTATCCAACTCCACTTTCATTTCTTCCACAAAAATAGCCGTTCCTCGTATCCTCACATCCATGTCCTTTCCATCCCTCACCACGCTAACATAAACTTTCCCATCTCTTCCAACCTCGTGTCCTTGCTCCACAACAAAATGAGTCTGATCCATCCCAGAATTCATATACTCCAAATAATAGGCACCCATCACACCGGATGCTGTTCCCGTAACCGGATCCTCCGTAGTTCCCGAAAAGGGCGAGGAAAAATGTCTGGCATGCATTAGCGCATCTGAATCGCGGGTTTCCTGAGTAAAGGGATGCAAAGAAGCTTTCGGATTTTCAACTAATATCTCAGGGAATAGAGAAGAATCCGGTTTCATTTGTTGGAAAGAAGTCAGTTTACGAATCGGTATCAACAAAGTCCAGGCGCCTGTACTTCCATAGACGATGGGTGTGGATAGATCAATATCATTCATGGTTAGATTTATGGAATTTGCCAGCTTCTCTATGTCACCTTGGAATGGCATGAAACGGGGTTGATCCTGCTTCATCTCAATGTTGATCGTATCGCCATCCTGCTGGAACTGAATCGGCAATATGCCTACATTAGTTTCAATAGTGATCGACTGTTTATCCTCCAGTAGCCCTCTAGTCTTTAACCCATACATGGATGCCATCGTGGCATGCCCACATAGATTAATCTCATGACCTGGTGTGAAATATCGTAATCTAACATCTGCTACCTCGGAACTCATCACGAAGACCGTTTCATTAAAGCCAACTTTATGCGCAATCTGCTGCATCGCTTCCTCACTAAGCGAATCGGCATGAAAGACGACCCCGGCCGGATTTCCTTTACCAGGAACTGTCGAAAAAGCATCATAATGATATACAGTGATTACACTCATTAGAGCCCCACCTTTTTTTCAATTTATACGCCGTGCATCGCCATATGACTCTACCACTTCACCATCAATAACAATCCCGCTACCATCTTTGCAAGCATAGATTGTTGTAGAGTTGGCACGCGCGTAATCTCTTAATGATTCCAGAGCTTCTTCCGATCCATCCCAATGTGGTGAAAATTCAAAATCAACGAGTGCCAGAGCCTGCTTGTCCAATAATCCAACATTATTCTCGTCTGCATCTTTACCATATCCGGCCACTTCAATCGTTGGTGTAGTTAGAATACTGCCTGCGCTAACCCCAATCAGAATGCCACCTTTAAGCACATAGGAACGCAACAATCCCATTGTATTTCTCTTCTGCAATAAACTTAGAAAATAAAATGTATTACCTCCAGATAAATGAATCGCTTCAGTTTCAAATATGGTATTAAATCTGTTTTCCTCGTATTCTAGATCGAGATCATAATAATCGATTGTTTGGATTCCCAGTTGATTATAGTAACGTCTTGTATGCTCGAAATATTTCCGTCCCGGGTCGGAACACGAAGGCACATAACCGATGGAAGGCTGGTCAGAGTTGAACAAGCTCAAAATTTTCTGATTTAGTTCGTGGTTAGATTCGAAATATAAATCACTTAACAAGACCAACTTGGTCATCTGAATTTCTCCCTCTTTGTTCACTAAATTCTTTTTCTAAAATGGAGAAGAAATATTGATCCGTCCATTGATTGTTCCACCAAAGTTCTTCCTTGAACACAGCTTCCCTTGTCATACCTACATTCTGCATCAGCGCAGCCGATCGGACATTCTGAGCATTGCACATTCCTATCACTTTATGGGCGTGTAACCCGTTGAATGCAAATTCTAATAAAAGATTCGTAGCCTCACTTCCGTAGCCCTCCCCTACATAATTCGGAAGCAGCGCGAATCCGAGTTCCCAGCTTTTTCTATGATCCACATAGCTCCACATTTGGATAAGACCAATTGGTTCACCTTCTAGATCTTCCAAACGACGAATAATGAAATCATAGGCATACGGCTTTTCCTCCACAGTGAAAAAATGACTACGATATTTATCGCGAACTGTCTTAGTATCCATTTCAACAGTTTCCTCAAAACTCCATATACTCGCATCACACTCAAGTTTGCTTATAAAGTCGAGGTCCTGTTCTGTGACAGGTGTTATTCTGATCTTCTGTCCCGCGAACTCCATTTCAAATTCTCTCCTTTGTTTGTCTAAGCCCTCGTTCCCATAGGACTATTGCATCTGCCCATTCATATATCTTCTATGACACTGGCTAGTAAAATGGAGATCGGCATGGATTTCATTGTTTGGCAGTCTCCCACTCTGTATTAAGCATACCTCTACCAATATTCCATTGGGCAAGCAATGCCCGTTGTCTATTTTCCAAATCAAGATATGGCGCTGCAACATAGGATAGTGTGTCGAACAAATGGATAAAATGAGGGCCTTCCTTAAAACGTCTAAGCCCGCCATACCCTTCATCATCCGCAGCCCATACGATCTTTTTGATCCCCGACATTAATATGGTGCATGAACACATGGGACAAGGTTCACATGTAGTGTAGAGGGTCAGGTCATTCTTCGTGTATCGCTTCTTACTTACATCCAGCAAATGTTGCCCTGCCTGACGAATAGCATCGACTTCAGCATGTGCAGTGGGATCACATTCGGAGAAGACACGGTTTCTTCCTTTACTCACGACATCCCCATCCGCATCCACAATTATCGCTCCAATCGGATATGTTCCTTCTATTAGCGCCTGATCCGCCTCTTTCAGAGCCAAAACTAAATATTCATAGTCCGATAATCTCACGAAAAGTCCCCCTTAGTGTAGATATTGACCTTCTATATTACAGATCTCTAATCGTGTAATGACCCGCTTCGCCTAGAAAGTCACTTCGGGTTAACCCCTGCTCTCCAAGAAAAGCTCTAAAACTCGTTATCGTACCATCATGTGAAATGATAAAAGTACTCCCGCCCTGCTCCCTGCACCATTGAATTAGCTGTCCAGCATAAACCTCAAATCGCTGTTCTTCCATTCTATTAATTCCATCCACCCAGCAATGAAGTTCAAAATCAAGAATTCGTAGCCCCGTATACTGAGCATTTAATACGTCTTTCGAATAGATTTGATCACAGCGCAGAACGGGGAACTCCGGATTTTGAGGGAACATTCTCGGGCCAATGAGTGGACAGACTGTCAGTTTATCGCTTGATGTTAAGAGGAATGCCGTTTCTATCGTTCGTTTCGTAGGGCTCACTAAAACGATGTCTTCCGGTAGGATTTTAATCTGCTTTCGTAATTTAATCGCCTGCCTCTGTCCTTGTTCGGTAAGTCCCGGATGCAACTGGTTTAGCTGATGAGGATAATGAAGCAAATGTTCAGCGTGACCATGACGAATAAATGTGAGATCCACAAGCTCCTCCTATTTCTGTACGTAATGCTTAATTCGCTCTGTATCATGCAGATTGCATAGATCCTTTTTCAGAAATACCGGATAAATCTCCATGTTTCGCAGCTCTTCAAAAGAAAACCAGTGGAATGTCAATCTCCCGTTGTCCTCCAGCCCCTTGAATTCCATTTCATTATAGAGCCTATGATCTTTCGGTAATGTGATGACATAATAAAATCCAATTTCGTGATACTTCATGCCATCATATTCAAAGAAATCTTCACTTACAAACGCAACTCTCTGCGGTTGTACACGAACACCCAACTCCTCATACATCTCCCGTACAATGGCTGCTTCTGTCGTTTCATTGAATTCCACCCGCCCTCCAGGCAAATTCCAGAAATCATCTTGTTCAGTTGTGTGCAGGAGAACTTTCCCCTGATGTATAACGATACCAGCCACACGGAAATTGAATTTATTGTTATCTTGTTCATACGTTATGTTATTGTTATCTGAATTTATCAAAAGATCCACCCTTTACTCTTTCAAAATCTTCTCCAATTCCCCCTGGCAAGCAGCCCGGTTATATTCCGAATTGTCCAGCCAGTGTTTGTCTATCTTCAATAACTGATAAATCTCAGTCTCCAGCTCCTTTCTTGCCTGAAGAACCTTCACCGTGCCTTCAACACCATGGTATCCTTCCGCGAGCCCCCATCCCTGATTTGTGTAATATTGTATGAATCCATCTGACCATTCCTTTGGTCTTTCCTGGATTGCTTTGTCAAAGGTGTGTGCAACATCCTGCTGATGAATATAGATTAGTAACGGATTCAATGGTTGAACGATGCGCTCCAATTCCAAAACATATTGCACGTTTTCTTCTTTGGATTGATTGTATTTCACCAAACCCATGGTCAATGGATTTTGGATGAAACAACATTCGAATATGGTGATGGAATCACCATCCGCGCTTATCACGCTTTCAGTAAAATTCCGCCATTTTTCGGTGATCAGCTTCACATTTTGTTCAAAAGGTAGTTCGTAAATATCTTTGCTACATATCTCCTGCACCACATGATCAGGGAAATCCACTCCACATTCCTCTTTCATTTTGCGATACGGAATCAGGAAACCATCCTGGTAGGTTGTAGCTCCTCTCTCCAATATATGTTTACATGCCTCGTGAGCATCCACCAAAGAACTGAACTCTTCCGCAGAATAAAAGGCCACACCATCATAATCAGCAGGATGATCCAGGTTCCCTTCCTGGACTAGTCGCACCTTTTTGCCATGCTCAATCAGAATCTCGGATACCATCTTGGCAATCGTCGACTTTCCTGAACCCGGTAATCCCTCAATAAGTATCAATTGTCTTGTCATGATTTCATCACCCTTAACTTCATTTCCTTCAGTTGTAGTTAATCGATGTCTGCAAAAATCCATTTCGCAGCATCGCCATCCGCTTTCTTTTTCCAAAACACCATGCTAGGGCCGAACTCTTCCCCGTTCTCTCTTAATTCAGTAACCATCACAAGTGCTTCATAAAGCTTCTTTTGCTCTCGAATCTTGATCTTGCTCATTGAGATCACCTTGCGAACTTTTGAGATTGGCATGCCTGAGACTGGCGATTGTGGATCAAAAAGGCTCATATAGCCCTTCTCATCCTCTTCCCATATATAACGCATGCGAACGTTCATCAGTTTGACGATTTCCAGTTCATCGCCTGTATACTTCGTTTCATCAAGGTAAACAGGAGGGGTGCCTTTGTCTTTTTTGGTTGCTTCTTCATCGTCCTTCTGCTCAATCGCTTCATCAGTAACGCTTTCCGTCACTGAAATCGTTGGTTTCTGCACAGCTTCATGGGTTGTTTTATCTTGGAAGGCAATTAAGAACAGAAATAATAACGACATCACGATTAACTTTTTCATACCCAAGTCTCCAACATATGCACAACTTCGCCAAGATCTTTGCATTCAAAATCCGGTGTAATCTGTTGCGGTTTGGGTTTTCCTTTTCTATTCAACCAGATAGCCTTAATTCCCGCATTTTGCGCGCCTTGTACATCACTGACCAGAGAATCCCCTATATGGATCACCTCATCTCGCTGCAAACCATACCTCTTGATCGCTTCATCAAACATCTCTGACCTTGGCTTATAAGATCGAACATCCTCGCTGGTAATCACTCCGGCCACTTCAATGTTATGTGCCTTCATTGCGGCTTTCACGTCATCCGTATCGATATTGGACAGAATATATACCGGGACTTCAAGAGAATGAAGAAAGGGAATTGAATCAACAAATATGCCGGGGTTACGCCAATGTGCCAACTGTTCCTGATTAAGCGACTCAGCTTGTAGATCCGATTTGAAATGGAGTAGCGTTTCTGCCAGAGATTGCACATTCAGCATTCTTTGCGTTGTAAACTGACTGCTGTGGCTTGCATAAAACAACGTTGAAAAAGCCTTCCACCAATATGCGCCAATCTCATCCGTCTTACAATCAACCTGCGCAGATGCTTGGACCTTTTTATAAATCACTGGAAGAATATCATCATCTTCATGAACAACTGTCCCATAAAAATCAAGAAAAATGGCTTTCATTCTATCCCTCCAACTGGAATGCGCTAATCCAAAAAACTTCCTATGTATGTTAAATTTTCTCTGTAGGTACATCATAACCCATAATGTGGAATTTGCGAATGAACCAAATAACGTAATCCTCCCCCCTTACGTATTCTGCTCAACACAAAAACCACGCTGCTCTGCATGTTTGCATCATACAAAAGCGTGGTATGTAATAACCCCTTTCCAACATCTGAACAGCAACCAACTATCTTTTAAAAAACATGTTCATTACACCAGTGGCTTTAATGTTGATCTCATTACCCTCAACATCCATAAAAGTCTCATTATACGTAGTAAAGATTCCCACATGCTGTATATGCCCGCTTCTGAAATTAAGACTTTTTTCCTGGCCGTTCGTGATCTGTGTATACGTCGTTCCTTCATTAACATCGTAGGAGACATGTATACCATACTCGCTTTCCAGCCATGTGTAGAAATCTGTTCTGGATGGATTGGTAAAAGCCAGAATCAAAATTATGATAACTACAACACTAATAACTATGGTTAATTTACTTATACCATTTGTTCTATAATTAGCTGCTTTATTATCGTGCGTACTTGCCATAGTATGACTCCTTTCAAAGTTCCATTTAACTCATTGGTTGCTTTGCTTGCTCTGACTATGATCTGTTAAGCAACTGCTCGTCAAACCATACATCCTCATAATCTTCTGCAATCACAAACCGCCATCCCGGCGCAAGTCCGAGGTACTTCTTGATTTTTTGGTCCCAGTCATCGATGTGTGTGACATGTAAAGGTACGAAAAAATCATCTGCCTCCGAGTATTCTTCCGCCCAAATATACCATCCGGTTGTATCTCCCTCGGGCTGAATACGCATGCCGTGGATCGGTTCCAACTTCTCTTTGACGTTCCAGGCGATTCCGATCTTATGGTGCAGTTCGCTGGGTACATAGTCGGCGCTATATTTCTGGCACATCTGAATCTGTTCCTGGATGGAAGCAGCATCTATCATCATTGATCATCCCATTTCTCACATGTTGGATAAGACTAAGATAGTTCATAGTACTGTTTATAATTAGAGACCCATTCCTCTTTGGAAAAATCAACAAAGTCATATGGCTCACACTGTCTAAGATATTTCAACTGTTTTCTCGCTTGATCCCCATCCTTCTGTTCCAGATAGGTTACTGTCTTCTCATAACCGGCACCACACAGAAGCTGAACATCAATATAACTGCCCGTATCCTGATTCTTGCGTTTGGCCTGCCAGATCAGCACAGTGTCCTCTACATTTCCGATGCAGAATAACATAATACATAAGGTTTTGAGATACTCATGATCCACTGCTTCTTGATTCTCAATCTCTTGCTGCAACAACTCTCTGATTTGCTGCCTATGTTTGGTATCTGGATCTAAACCATACAACTCCAAAACCTTTTCTTCGTTCATTTCAGTACCCCTTGCTTACTTCAGAATATTATTTAATTCTTCCGCTTTTTTCCTGCTATCTATTCTAGCATAGAAATAGAAACCAATAATGTGCAGTACGATGGATAAGACCCACATTCCAGGGAACCAGGGAGCAATCAATAGGAACATGTCTGTAGAAAATAACCATACGATCGCCATTCCTCCTGCAATATTAAATGTGGAAGAAATGACGATATTCCACACCGGTTTCATCGTAAAGTAGTTCCAAAGTGCATTGTACATTACGCCAAACAGTATAGCGGCAATAGCTGAAATCCCGGCAATATTCCACAGGTAACCCATTTCAAAGAACTGACTTTTAGAGAATAGTGTCAATAACAAGGTGACCCACAACGAAGTTACTGTAAAAACCTGAAAAAATGAATGCTTCAACTGACTAATCATGATAATTTCCCCCTAAAGTTTTTAATGTAAAATCGGCTGACAAAGTAACTGGAACCATCCTTCAGATCAACCTGGATCCTGGCATGGTCTGTTGATGAAAATTCGCTAATACAACGTGTGTTGATAATCGTTTGATTGTTAATTTTCACAAAATGGGATGATCCCAAATCCTGTTCCACAAACTTCAGACGTTTGTTGAGCAAATACCTTTCGCCTGTGATGACACGTACACAGCACAACCGATCCTCTGATTCAATCGCAACCACCGAACTCAACTCGATCTGCACATTGCGATTGTTCTTGGCATTGATGACAACAAGTTTTGTTTCCGATTGGCAGATCGCTTCTTGGATACTGTCCCAATGGGACCTCTCATCAGGATGGGTTATGACCTTGGCCATGCTTTTTTCCATTAACAGTTCCTCTTCAAAAATGACTTTCATTTACTGTTCCTC
The DNA here is from genome assembly GCF_032399705.1 of Paenibacillus sp. BIC5C1. Lineage (NCBI taxonomy): Bacteria > Bacillati > Bacillota > Bacilli > Caryophanales > Paenibacillaceae > Paenibacillus > Paenibacillus sp. BIC5C1. The sequence goes on along the minus strand of NZ_CP135922.1, from coordinate 1,778,418 downwards.
CTCTCACAACTTATATTACAAGCAAAGCCACGACAAACCCACAGTATTGCGTTTTGTTGCATGAAATTGCAGGTTTGTTACATCGGTACTGATTTTTCAGCGTATAGACACGATAAAAAAGACTACTCATTCAAGAGTAGCCCTCCGTGTCTCTCTTTCAGACTGTCATTGGAATCAGGTTACCGAACTGTTCTCCAGATACATCTCCTGATTTTGCCGAATGATTTCATTCATGTGTAAAATAGCTTCCTGAGCCGCAGCTCGATATTTAACGTATAGTTCTTCCGTTCTTTGAAGCAGGATCGGGTCTTTCTCCAAGTCCGTGGGCAGGACCTCACGCCACGTGTCTCCATCTTTATTTTGATCTGTAATCAAACGCTCGATGTCGTCCAGCAGAGTTACCATTTCATTTTGGTTAAAATAGCGCATCCCGTTCTTAATTCCATTCCAGCTCTTCATGTCGATAATGTTATACGCCGAAAACCAATAAAACTCCGCCAAGCTCTTGGTATGGTTATGATAGGAATAGAACAAAAATATCGCTTGTTGTCCTTCATGTAATTGCCGATATACCTCTACTTTTGCTGCAACATCTTTACCACGAACGGAGATCAACATCGGTTCGACGCACAGCCAGCTAAGCTGCTCAGAACCCAAATCTTCTGGTTTGACATTAACCTTCAATAACATGCTCCTCTCTACTTACGCTGCTGAATGTACATTCGAACTTCACTAGTCATATGTTAAGGATTCTCTGGTGTTTCTACTGCCGGTTCATTCTCTCCACCCATTCTCCGTCTGGACGTTTCTTTCCTGCCTGTCGCTGGAACATGGTTAGACACTTTAGCCAATCCGAATTTGGGCATATTCGCATATATGGTTTCATATGAACCGGATTGAGCTTTGTACGTTTCATGATAAATCCCCACGCTTCCATCCGATCCAATGGATTGGTTAAATCGTTTCCAAGCATCCAAGTGTAGGCCACCGCGTGCGTATTTCTCCAATTCATCATAAGATCTCCAATATTGCAGCAGAGTCACTCCACGCCAGCTCATAAAAAATTCCGTCCCCAGAAACCCGGTATCTGGGTTCATGTACAGTTCTTTGATCATCGGGCCCATGGATTTAAAAACAGGTAACCACTTATGTATGGCCCACAAGCGATTAACTCTCATTCCAATAATAAAAACAACAAACTCGCCTTCGATCTCAGCCGAATATCTTCCCTTGTGTATGTTCGCCACATTAGTCCTCCTTTTTATCAACTATGCCGTCTTATTTGCCGTAATTCATCCCCTACACCATTCTGTATTGCAAAATTAGTTGAAGACCATTGATGCCCATTTTCCGCTCGCCCATATCCAAAAAACCTGCTCTTAGATACAGCTTTTGTGCTGCAATATTCCCCTCATTCACAGCTAAAATAATTTCATCGACTTTCGGATCAAGCTGTTTAACCAGTGTAGGCAGTTCCCTCATGGCAGTGAGTGCATACCCGTTCCCCTGATGTTCTAACGTAATGGATAACGCACGTACCAGTATCGTACGGGAAGTATCACTTTCCTCTACGTATTCAGAATTTTTATGTAATATGAAGAAACCAACTGGAGTCTCATCATTTAAAATCACTACCGGATATTTGTTCGGATTTTGGAATGCCTCCTCCATCACTTCCGCAGGCATTGCAGTAAACTGAACCTGTTCATCACTTAACGAAAAATTAGCCAAGTCTTGAGCGTACTTCTCATTATATGGGGCGAGGCTAATCCGTTTTTCCATTTAGAATACCTCCCACTTTGCAAACAATTGTCTGAGTCTCTCGGCTGTTGTGTGAATAAACTCTTCTATAGCTTCCATAGATAAAATGCTCAAATCACCTGAGGGCTCATTTTCAAGGTTATTTAAAAAGTCTACTTTTTCTTTTCTATATTGATACACCTCTTGCTCCAGCAATCCACCCAAGTCAAAAGCTTTACCTGCTTCCAGCTTATTCAATAAATCATGGTCATGGCCATTAGACCCTTTTCTCAAAATCATAAATTCCAACTTTGTAACATCCTCCGTATAAATACTTCGTCCATTAGGGTTTTCCTCATATGGGGGATAAATCTCGAAAGTCCAGATCCGATCCGTATATATATGAGCAATGTACCCGCACAAATATTGCATGAATTTAGGATCACTCTGCGCACGTTTCTTGTTTGAATTAAAAAATGCCCCGAGCTCTTCGTCTGTTGCAAATCGTCCTGCTTCTGGCATGAGATGAGTTTTTGCCTTTGCGGCTCTTTCATTCGTTCTCACATGAATGGAGTCAGGAGCAAGACTGCCCACTATAAATTCAGGGGTTGGATCAGATAGTAATTCAGAGGCGATTGCAAAATGAACCATGGGCCAAGGCATAATAATGCTCCTCTCTCTATTAAAATCAGGGATTTAAATTTACTCACAAACTATATTTTCCCTATTCCCTCTCTGGATCTTCTTTCTGTTAAATCCCTTAGGGCTTAACGCAGAATTGTGAGTTCCCCTTGCATCAAATCTACTAATACAGGCTTCTGTACCTTGTTGATTGTGGAAATATCAATTTCACCTAAACTTTTAAAAACAAGTTCTAGCGATTCATTCTGTTCATCTTTAAATAAAAGGGTTGTTTGATTATCATCAAGTTTCCCACCCAACTCCGCGGTGACGTTGAACAGGAACATAACAAATACAACCTCGTTGCCATCCGGATATGTATATTTCATTTTCTCACCTGTGTAGATGGATGCCAGTTCATATGAACTCACGTCAAGCCCCGTTTCTTCTTTTACTTCTCTAATCATAGTTTCTTCAATACTCTCACCGGGCTCCATACCACCACCAGGTAATCCCCAATCGCCATAATCTGATCGTTTTTGCAGCAGTATTCTACCCATATGATCACGAATAATAGCTCCGCCCGTAACCACAATGCGGCTTGTCATTCATCATTCTCCTCTCTAATGGCTCGCTTCCCCTCTAGTAAACCTTTTCATTCATCATAACCCATGTATTGGTAAATGCGAATATCTAGTCCGTTCTTGCACGTACAAAGGTTTGAGACAGAATCCGATGGCTGCCAGCGATGTTTTCAATTTCAATGCTATACTCCGACTCTACATATTCAATGTGATGATGTTCATAGTATTTTTTCCAGAATGAAACAGCTGATCGGTTATTAGCCAGTTGCTCCACTTTGAATCTGCCCTGAAATTGTGCAAACACCAGATCAACCGCCTGAGCCGCTAATCCTTGTCCACGATACTTTTTGACCAGAAACAGCTCTTGTACCGTATAATCGACATCATCATCTACATAAGGAGGAGAGCAAACCAGCACAAATCCGATTACCTTTCCATCATATTGGATAAAAAACGGATGTAATTCCACCCGTTCCAGATAGAGATAGGTATTCGTTGGATCGAATTTCCCCTCTTCTAGCAAATCCTCACCCGAGAATTCGGAAAGATCATATAAATACAAGTTGTACAGGTTAAGAAATAATTCCTTCTTTTCTGCCAAAATACTCGTGATTTGTACATTCATCATCATTGCATATCTCCCTTATCATGTGATTTACGCTCATCCTTATCGATATACACAGTGTGCTTGTTGTGTCCTGCTCTCAATATATCGTTTCAACCACAGCGGATATAGGCAAAGTTTGATTTAAATCGTGAAGTCTCCAGTCTTGAAGAAATACTTATGTATAAAAAAATAGACCCTTTACAGAGTCTGTTTAAGCATATTTGTCGTTTGCCTTTTCTTCCCTAGGTATGCAATAGCAAGTGCAACGGGATTAACAAAAGGTAAAAAAGTCAGCCAACCTATAAACGTAAGTATGGGAGCCAGGATCGATATCACACCGAAAAACAGCATAAGTGGAGATCCTTTCTTCAACCCCTGAACGAAAAGTACTAACCCTACTGCAATCCACATGACCGATGCAATGCTAAGCATATTTATAACCATCACCTCCATTTTTATAGTAATCAACGATATCTATAATTAACCGACTGACACTTATTGGATTAGATAATTAACTACAGGATAAGAAATCACATTTCGGTCTCTATAGGTTGAAATCACCGCTTCGTAATGTGTACTTAGAATCCCATTTTGCAACATGACAGGTCTAAATCCTCGCTCCATCGCGCCATTATAGGTAAACAGAACACATTCCTCGGCAGCAAATCCCGAAATGATCAACAGCTCAACATTGTTACTCTTCAGAAGCTGTTCCAGGTCTGTCTGCCAAAATGCATTGGAGCTCTCCTTCGTCACCTTCAGATCCTTCTCATTCACATCAACCTCAGAAATAATACGATACGCCTCAGAATCTGAATCCTCCATGCCTTCCACGTCTTGTACATGAACGACCACATGTCCGCTCGAACGAAGCACGTCTGCAACATGATTGATATATTCACAAGCGCGGTCTATAGCTTTTTGATCTAACTTATCTCGTACAATACTCTCTTGCATATCCACGATCAGAAAACCTATTTTCATATCATCTCTCCTCTTACTTTCTTTCTCAGCATCATGATCTGTCCAATATGATACGCATTATGAATACACAGATTGGATATGACATTCCACCATGGGGCATTGAAGTACGATGGAATGGTCATCCCTAATTTTGCATCATCACTTTCCTCTACAGCCTGTATCCAGCGACTAAATGTTGCACCAATCTGTGCAATGCTTTTCTGCCAATCTTCTTCACTTACATGGGATGGGTTAACAATGAATGTCTCGTCATTATTTATGCTATTGTCCGGAACCACTTCACCCTTGATAAACCGCTCCAACCAAGTTTCATTCCAGAAAGTCAGATGATTCACCAACTTCCAGATCGATTGCCCCTCATCATTCAGCCATAAGGCCTGCGTAGCGGTTACATCACGTAACATCTCATCCAGCGGCACAAACCAGCTCTTGTCATGATGACAGGCAGCGAGTTGGTCCAACAGCACCAATTTGATACTCATGTTCGGCTCCTGTCTCCTTTCAAAATAAAAAAAATTAGTCCTTGAACAACTCATTCAGCATCCGGTTGCGATTTTCCAGGAAACTGCGGGTGATCTGATAATGTTCTGTATCTTCATACTCTACGTCCTGAATACCACCATCGTCAAAACTCAAAATGCGTGCACCCGGATAACCCAATAGAATCGGCGAATGCGTCGCGATAATGAATTGGGAAGTGTCTGATAGATCATGAAGAATGCGCAATAAGGAGAGTTGACGGGCTGGCGATAAGGCGGCTTCGGGCTCATCGAGCAGATAAATGCCTTTGGAATTGAATCGGTTCACGAACAGATTGAGAAAAGACTCCCCGTGGGATTGTTCATGCAACGAACGCCCACCATAATACTTGAGCGACTCCGGCCCCAATTCATCTACATGCGATGCAAATTGATAAAAGGACTCCGAGCGCATGAAGAAACCATTCGTGATTTTGGGCAACCAGGATAGACGCAAATAGTCACCTAATGATGATTCAGCAGCATCAATCTCAAATGCATTATTTTTCCCGCCCCCTGCTGTGTTAAATCCACATTGATGAGCGATGCCCTCCAGCAGCGTGGACTTACCCGATCCATTCTCACCAACAAAGAACGTAATGTTATTGTTGAATTCCAATCGCTCCAGAGACTGTATGGACGGTATGTGAAACGGATACTGATCCGGATTCTCGACTTTAGCAGACAGTAACTCCACACTTCGAAGATACATAGACACACTCCTATTTTATAAAGTTCGACTCCTGCTGGTTTCAGTCCTGTTTATTGATCCACGGATGGATGATTTCTTTGCGGGTGATGATCTCAATGGTCCTGATAAAAAACCAGGTGAAGCCGGCATAAAAACCGATATGCGGATATCGGAATGCTGCCGGTTTGTTGCCTTCGAAATAGAAGTGCCCAATCCAGGAAAGGGCGTAATGGATAAGTGCCAGAACCAGCATGACTTTAAAATTAATAAACAAGAAAATCCAAGCCGCAAACGCCGATAAAAATGCGAAATAATGCAAGATGAGGTTGTTCCGATCCTGATGTTCCTGAAGATAATAACGCAAATCTTTGCGAACACGATTCAACATCCGGTCACACTCATTTCACCCTAAAATGTGATCATGGCTCCTTTTTCATCAAATACGGCGGTTGGATTCCAAGTGACTTCCCAGCAGTTATTCTCCGGGTCCAGGAAATTAGCGATTCTCCCGCCCCAGGCAGCGTCATATGGCTCTCTGATTACATTGCCTCCGGCAGCGCGGATATTCACAATGGTATCGTCAACGTCTTCGGCTTGATCCACATTGATGGCCAGCAGCGTTCCTTTCAACCCATCAGATGCACTGAATATCATTCCCGTATCTTTCTCCAGCTCCTGAATGGGATATAACGATAGCAATACACCTGTTGTTTCAAAAACACTGTATTGATCTGAACTGATTGCGGTCTCACTCCACCCAAGCTTCTGATAGAACGAACGCAGCTCAGGCAGATGCATTGCACCAATGGTGACCAGACTCACTCGTTGTGGAACCATAAATTATTCCTCCCATATCTTTTTAACATGAATTCGGAATGTGGATGAGTTCTCCCGTTCCTGCCAAACCTTGTACGAAGGACGACCTTGATAGCGGGGATTAAGGACGTTCGTCACGTGCTTTCGTCCAGGAATCGCTCGATTTCTTTGACCATCTGATAGCCTGGATCGGATTGCAAAGCGTTCATTTGCAGAAAGCGGGTGTGCCCGAGAAGCGCGCAGTCCGTCAGATAATCCATGAGCATCGAAGCCGATTAGACGCAATTGCTTCCCCGCATCAGTCTTTCATGGCGAAGGTACCTTTTCATTTAACATCCCCTATATTAAACGACGAACAGACGGATGACAAAATTATGGTTGACGGCGGCAGATCAGCTTCTATATTATGTAGGAAGAACGTACTGCATAAAAACATAAAATGAATTGGCGTGTTACCATTCCAGAGGGCATGAGCCAAGAAGCGAACATGAGACTATACTCGCTTCTTGGCTCTTTTTGCCGTTTCCGGGACCTGGAAGCGCTAACTTTAGAGACGAGGAGGCGGTGAACCGTGAGTAAAGGAATGCTGCTGCAGGTGGAGCGGGTCGTCGGCAGCAATATTGTCCTGGCCCGGTCGCACCAGAGTACCAAGGAGTACGTGCTAATCGGCAAAGGCTTGGGATTTGCGTTCAAAGGGGAAAGCACCATTCAGGCCGATGATCCGCGGATTGAGAAAAGGTTCCGGCTGGAGGACCGGGAGGAGTGGGGGCAGGCGCAGGAGCTGATGAAGGACTTGGACCCCAATGTCATCGAAATCTCTGACCAGATTATCCGTCTCATCGCTGATCAGTTTCCTGGCAAGCTGAATGACAAGATCTATCTTGCTCTTCCAAGTCATATTCAGTTCACCTTATATCGGCTCCGCAACGGCATGGAGATTCTGAATCCTTTCCTTACGGAGACAAAGCTCAGTTTTCCGAAAGAATTCAAAATCGCTTCGGAAGCGGCGGCCATGATCGGGGAGGCCTTTGCTGTAGAGGTTCCGGAGGATGAGGCGGGGTTCCTGACATACCATGTGTACTCCTCCGTAAATCACGTCCCTGTCGGACAGCTGGTTAAGGTATCCAATGTAATCAGGAAGCTTCAGTCCATTATTGAAGAGCAGGGTGGCATTCGCTTTGGGCAGGGCAGCCTTGGCCAGGCAAGACTCCTGATACACCTGCGCTTTTCCATGGAACGCCTGTATCAGGAGCCGATAACGTCCCCCACCTTCGCACAATATGTGCAAAATGGGTATCCATCCGAATACCAGCTGGCCAGAAAGCTAAGTGCTGTCATGGCCGAGGATTTGGGTACAGAGGTGCCCGAGGAAGAAACGGCTTTTCTCGCCATGCATTTATACCGGCTTTTTCAAACTCATGCCAAAACCAACAACAGAGAGGACAACACACAATGATCTGGAAATGGAAAAACAACAAATCTGCTAAAACATCTGAGACAATATCCATCGTCTCCCCGCTCACCGGAACCTGCGTCAGTTTGGAAGAAGTGCCTGACGAAGCGTTCGCGCAAGGACTAATGGGTCCAGGAGTTGCAGTGATTCCCCAGGAGGGCAGGCTGGTCGCCCCTATCGACGGCACTGTAGTGCACCTGATTAAATCGCATCATGCCGTCATGATTGAGCATGCTTCCGGGCTGCAACTGCTGCTGCATATCGGTATGAATACTGTCAGTCTGAAAGGACAGGGCTTCACCCCCCAAGTGCAGATCGGGGATCAGGTCGCTGTCGGTCAGACCCTGATCGAATTTGACCTGAATGCTATCGCTTCGGCTGGTTATCCGGTCATCACCCCTGTCATCGTTGCGAATGCGTCAGAACAGCCGTGGGAGTCTCACCCGACGTATGGCAACGTAGAAGCAGGCTTGGGAACTATCATGAAAGTCAGCTTGCCCAATTAACATGAATCTAAAAAAGAAAGGAAGAACAATATGCTGAAAGCATTGCAAAAGCTAGGGAAATCCCTGATGCTTCCTGTAGCAACCCTGCCTGCAGCAGGTATTCTTCAAGGCTTGGGTCTTCTTAATTATGAAAAGGACATTCCTCTTGGACCCGTGATAGGGGGATTTCTCAATCAGTATGTAGTTCCATTCATGAATGAGGGAGCGGGGGCGATCTTCGGCAACCTTGCGCTCATCTTCGCCATCGGGGTGGCTATCGGACTGGCGGGGGATGCGGTCGCCGCTCTTTCCGCCCTGATCGCTTATATGGTGCTGATCCGAATTCTGGGAGCCGTCCCAGGTGTATTCGGTTATATTCCTGACGATGTCAAGCTGGATACGGGCGTTTTGGGCGGGATATTTGCCGGACTGCTTGCAGCCTATATGTATAATAAATACCACAATATCAAGCTTCCTGACTGGCTCGGCTTCTTCTCCGGCAAACGCTTTGTGCCGATGGTCACCGCCGGCTCCATGCTGGTGTTGGCCATCCTGATCGGCATGATCTGGAGCCCGATTCAGGATGCCATCGGCGCTTTCGGCGCCTGGATTGTAGGCTTTGGCGGCTTTGGCTCCATGGTGTTCATGATCGCCAACCGCCTGCTCATCCCGCTCGGTCTGCATCATGTCCTCAACTCCATCGCCTGGTTCCAGATCGGGGATTATACCAATGCAGCCGGGGAAGTCGTGCACGGGGACCTAACCCGCTTCTTCAACGGAGACCCTACGGCAGGCATGTTCATGTCTGGATTCTTCCCGATTATGATGTTCGCTCTTCCGGCGGCGGCGCTTGCCTTGATTCATACAGCCAGACCTGAAAAGCGCAAAATGGTCGCTTCCATCTTTATCGGCGCAGCGGTGGCTTCGTTCTTAACGGGTATTACCGAACCGCTCGAGTTCTCCTTCATGTTCGCAGCGCCTCTGCTGTATGTGATGCACGCTATTCTTACCGGTGCAGCGGCCCTGATCATGTATCTGCTGAATGTTAAGCTTGGTTTCGCCTTCTCGGCAGGTCTGATTGATTACCTCGTGAACATGAAGCTATCGACCAATCCGCTGCTCATGATTCCAGTCGGACTCGCATTTGCGGTCGTCTATTATTTCCTGTTCCGGTTCATGATTCTCAAGTTCAACCTGAAAACGCCGGGGCGCGAGGATGACGCTTATGATACCGATGTGGCCACTAATGCTTCCGCCGTGGCAGCGGCGTCTGCCGACACCAAGGCTGGAAAAGTGCTCGCCCAGATCGGTGGAACAGATAATATCGAGAGCATCGATGCCTGCATCACTCGCCTCCGTCTTGTTGTTAAAGACGACAAAGCCGTCAACGACCAGGCGCTCAAACAGCTTGGCGCTTCTGGCATCATGAGGCTTGGTGGCGGAGCTGTGCAGGTCATCTTCGGCACCCAGTCCGAAATTCTGAAGGATGAGATTAAGAAACTGATGTAACGCTCGTCCTCCTTTGAGTTTAAAAGGTCGAGAACAGAGGTATGCTTTACCCTGTTCTCGACCTTTTTTATTACCAAGAAGCGCATGATATTCTTTTGAGTGGCCGTGTCTTCTTTTGGTCTATGAGTTTTAATATACAAAGTTAATATACAAATCTGCGCTGCGCCCAATAGCTGAACACAAAGATCGACACCTCTGTTAACAGCTTGGCTGCAATCAGTGGGATAATCAGTTTTTCATTGTAGAAGTACAACAATCCGTAATTTAATAGCAGCACCAGAATGACCAATGAGAAGTATTTTGGTAAAGATTGACGGACCCTGGTCGTTTTCCCGGCTGAAAATACATACTTCCGATTGATCGTATAGTTGAAGATGGAGCTGCAAAGTCTCGCTGCAACGACCGATAGGAACAGATTATGCGTGAAGTACTGGATCACGAACAGTAAGCCAAAATCGATCAAGGCCGATAACACCGAAGACGTACTGAACATCAGAATTGGCATATAAATACGGAATGAATCTATCAATGGGCGAAAATGAGAGGATTTGTTATGATCCAGATAGACCGTATCTATAAACTCCTCTGTGATCTCATACCCTTCTTTATGCGCTGTTAGCAGCATGTTCATCTCGTATTCAAATCGTTCTCCAGGGATCTGGCACAGCCAGTCCAGCATCGAGAATGGAAAACCTCGCAGGCCTGTCTGGGTATCATATACTTTCGTACCTGTCGTGAGAGAAAAGACGCCTCGTGTGACCGTGTTGCCAAAACGACTGCGCGCTGGAATGGTTCCACTGAACCGACGGCTTCCCAGTACAATCCCCGGGGTCATTTGCTCCAATAGTACATCAAAGATGCGTTTGATATCATGCGGCAGATGCTGTCCGTCACTGTCTGCGCATACAATACCGCCCTGTGGGCCATGTTCCTTGATATGTTGGAATCCTGTCTTGAGCGCACGTCCCTTGCCCAGATTGACCGTATGTGTCAGGACTGTACACCCATATGCTTCTGCCGTCTCGAAAATCCCCCTGTAACCTGAACCGCTGCCATCATCTACAATGACAATGGGTCCTAACTGAAACGTCTGCAACTGTAACACGAGATTTAATAAACGAACATCCGGTTCGTATGATGGAATTAATATGGTCATGATCATTGTCCCTCTTTCAGATAAAGGATGTCACTTACGCCGCGTTCCTGGTTTCTCCCCAGCGGATTATTAACAACCCGACCCATGAAATACATTGTGGATGAACCGCCGCCGTCCAGATTGTAGGCTTCCGTTGCTCCAAGACCTTTCATGACATCAGCGAGTTCTGCGAGCGTCATGCCACGGCTGTCATCCTGCCGGCCGTCCACTACAACGAATACATAGTGATTCGGGGCGATCATGCCGATTGCTGTTCTCGGATTGGCATCCTGGATCGACCGGTTACCAAAGTTGTTATCGATTTTCACACTGCTGAAGTCACTTACAATCTCACCGTCCTGAATCAGGATTGGTCCAAAAGATAACGTATTTGTCGCGCCTTCCGCCAGCAGTTCCGATGAGGATTCTTCCGTCTCGTTATAAGTCTTCATCGTGCCATCACTGAACAATGCCATCGCATCACGCACCGGATCATCCCGATATACCGTACCATTGCGGATAATTACGCCATCATCGCGGAAGCCGTAGTAGTCACCATTGATCGCAAAGATGGCATTGTTGGCCGCTGCAATCTCTGAAGTGTTTTCGGTAATATTCGTGCCAAAGCTGTTATCTGCCAGAGCCGAGCGCAGGCTGCTCGCATCTGTCAGCTGTACATCCGCGACGTAATACGTAATCTGATCTGAACCTGAGCCCGTCTGAACCTTGTCGATCTTGACCTGCATATCATCGCTGGAATAGTTCCAGTCATCTGACGTTCCATTCACTTCAGTCGTCGGGGTTGAAGTATCCTTGGAGGTGCTGGTTGCTGATGTATTGTCATCCGCTACTACAACCTGTACATGCCGGATTAAGTAGCGATCTGCCAAGCTGTATATCACGGTACCAAGGCCCAGAACAATAACAAGGGTAATCATCAGCCATTTGCGCCTTGGTTTTGCATTTTTATATGGGTCGTTCTCGTTGGTTTTTGGATAGATCTTCATCATGCGAAGTTCACCTCTTCATCTAAGTTCTTAAGGCTCATCATAGGCGGGCTAGCTTAAATGAATCTGAAACAGGCTGAACGCAAAGAAAGAAGGTCATCCTTTCCCCCATGAGGAGATAAGACAACCTTCCTTATAAGTGATAATGATGGATCTCAATCCATATATGTACCCCAAATAGGGACAAGTACGATGCTAAACAACTTTTTTATACATGTGACTGTTCACTTGTAAAAAGAGCATCGTATGCAGGGCAGGGCTGCTTTTCTAGATAATCCGTTAACGCTTGAGGCTGCTTGGTATAAATATCCTTCAAAGACGTGCCCTCGTAAATATTACCGATCACGACTGGGTGGCATAACTCACAGATGAGAATATCCCCATTACCGTGTAAATGCAGCTGCTTCGTCCCATCCACACAATTAGAAAAGTAGACACCGGGCTGTTCACGCAAACCCAGTTCTCCAGCAAAACGATCCATACAGGTAAAATATAACGTCGTATCTTCCTTCTTATGCTTAATGAGCTCGTTTACGGAGTGGATGAGTGATTCTTTGGAAGCAATCTGGCTCCACTGTCTATGTGGCATCACAATACTGTTCTGGATCTCATGGATGCGCACACCCAGTTCATAGACTTTATCGCTAATAGCCTGCATGTTCGCTTGGGTGCCTTCAAATAGTAGCGTCTCCAACACAGTTTCCAGCCCCGCTTCAGTACAAAGACGAATGTTGTGCTCCAATCGCTCATACATGCGGGGGTGTACACGGTAATACGCAGCATATGCATCCCGATCTGTATAGTTGAACGAAATATGAATGTTGGACAAGCCGGCATCCCGCAAAGCATGAATTCGTTCTTCCGTTAGCAGGCTGGCATTGGTATTTAATTGCGTGTCGATACCGTGTTTCCCGCAATACGTCACAATCTCCAGACAATCCTGATATTTCAGGGTCACCTCTCCCCCGGACAAACGCACTCGCTTGAGCCGCGGAAGCTCACTAATGATCCGAATCACTTCCTGACCGCTAATGCATTGCCCATCGTCTCGATTGTAGGCGCAGCAATAGTCACATTTGTAATTGCAATTGGAGGTCACGCCGACCTCCAGTCCTTCCAGTTCATATACGCCGGGTGTTTCAAGTTCAAGTGATTTATATTTGTTTTTAGCTGTCAATTCAATGCACCTCCCGATTCCTTATCCATGTTTTTTCAACTTGGAGATTATAGCGGATCTCGGTAGATGCACGATATGACATTATGTACGTTGGAAATCATATCATCATTTAAAATCATAATCGGATCGAATAATGGCGTACATTTTCAAATCCTGCATTTCGTTTTTAATTTTCATATAACTCCGTAAAAGCCCTTCGAATTTCATGCCTGTCTTTTCCATGACCTTTGCGGAACCGATGTTACCCACCAGACATTTAGCCTGAATGCGTTCCAATCCGATGTCTTCAAATCCAAATTGAATGATTCGGCTAACCACTTCCGTCATGATTCCTTGGCCCCAATACTCGTTGGATAACACATAACCCAATTCCACCCTCATACTGTTACTGTCACACCCCAAATAATTGCAGCTGCCAATCAACTTCTTCGTTTGTTTATCCTCGATTCCCCATGGCCCCAGCTTATCCAGCTCATATCGACTCATGACAAAATCAATAAAGCCTTTCGTATCGTCCTTGCTCTGATGAGCATCCCAGGTCGTGTACTCCGATACAGCAGGAACCGCGCAATAACGGTACATCTCATCCAGATCACCATAGGTAATGGGCCTAAGCAGCGTTCGTTCAGTTTCCAATACCGGAAATGGGTCAAAATAACTTTCAATGGACTTCATATGTATGCCTCCCCGGCTTATTCAAATTAGGATAACAACAGTTATTGATAAGAAATCACACTATCCAGTTATTCTGTTTTGTTCTGGCTTTCCGCTTCTTGATCTACAGTTTCGTAACTCACAAAACGCTTGAGACTTTCTCTGGTTTTGGAGCTGGTTGCTTCATATTCCGCCCATACTAAATAGAACAAACCCAGGATTAAAGCACCTACACTCCAATTTCGAGGAGCTGTTCCAATATAATTTAGCATCCCCTGAAACAAGTCCGAGTCCCACGAAGTTACTCCAGAACCAAAAATGGCAGCACTCAAATATCGAACACTGTACAGAAGGGCCGCTATGACCAGCAGCAGTGTCCCTGTAGTTCTACGACTCACACATATTCCCCCTTTATAAATTCACGGCCATAACCTCAGGTTCTTCCATTGCCCTTGATGCAAAATATATTGAATTCTCACATGCTTTCGTTCCGAGTCTCCCTGCCAGAACTCAACTTCCTTTGCGTTCACGGCGTACAGTCTCCAATTCGGTGTCACAACATCAGGCTCTCGGCTGATTCGTTCCTTCTGAGCGGCAATGGCGTGTTCCAATTCGTCCTCGCTCTCCAGCTCCTGACTCTGTCGTCCTGTCATCGCAACTGCGCGTGCCCCTGCCGATCTTTTCCTAAAATCCGCTATACCTGCTTCCTCGCCCATATCCACGGCTTCTCCCCTTATGCGGATCTGTCTGCCCAATGCAGGCCAGTAAAAGGTAAGTGCCACATGCGGATTGTTCCCCAGTTGCTGTCCTTTTCGACTCTCCGAGCCAGATGCAAAATAAAAAGCTTCGTCAACTACGTCTTTCAAAATCAATACTCGTGCATCTGGAAAACCATTCGAATCCACTGTCGAAATTGTCATCGCATGAGGTTCTTTCACCCCATAATCAATGGCTAGTCTCAGCCATTCCAGAAAAAGATTTCCTGGTCGAACCGGTAACTGTTCGGTATCCCAAGTCGGAAAGGGTCCAGACAAGGACTTCAACCCACGCAACAATTCACTTGGTTTATTAATCATATCTGCAACCTCCCTATACTTCCATTTCATTCCATTGTAGCGTAGTAGGCCATTTTCTCAACTATTTGTTTTGAAATGATTGATATGTTCAATCTATTTTCACTGATAAAAGAAGGATATATTAAACAAAATAGCAAATAACCTACATTAGAGTTTTTTCATTTCGAAAGGAGTGATATGGTATGAAGAATATCCATGTTGCAATGGTTTTTAGGAAGGGTACGAAGTAAGTGCAGAGGGTAAATTCCTCTGCGAAGTAAAATTTAGGAGGAATTTTGTATGGTAGTTGTATTAAAGCCAGTGTCTAATGAAAATTGGTATGAATGTACCCAGCTTAAAGTTAAGCCAGAACAGCTTAATATCTTTCCTGCACCTGTCGTTTATTGGATTGCTGAATCTAAATATGTTAATGATTTTGAATTACGTGCTATTTACTCGGAAGAGGTTTTAGTCGGTTTTCTCGTATTCTGTGCGAACCCAGACAAGGATGATAACTACTGGATTCCTGCCATAATGATTGACGAGAAGCATCAAGGAAAAGGTTATGGCAAGGCAGCAATGAAAACTTTGATTCAGCTTATGCGTATTTCAAATTGCAGAAGAATAATGATTGGACACCGACCAGACAATCTAATTGCAGGAAAGTTGTATGAATCTTTAGGGTTTATAAAAACTAGTGAAGAAGTAATGGATGGTGAAACAGTACGTCTGCTTCAGATAAACTAAATAATATATATAAAGACTGACGGCACCTGTCGGCAGTCTTTATCATGACTAAAAAAGAATTAATTGTTGTGAAAATTGCTGCTTTTATATACTCCCTTTTCTAACCTAGATGACTCATCATATTCATGCTGCTAAACTCCCAACCATTTACTCCTTTTTCAAGCGTATGAACACTGGTATTCCCAATAGAATGAAACACAGATGTATTGGTCCAATCCTGGTTTCCTAAGAGATAATAAAGGATGTTGATTACTCCGCCGTGCGTGACCAGTAGAACATTCGATTCTATCTTCTGCTCCTCTATACCTCTGCATAAATCCCGAAAGGATGTACATATTCTGTTATAAAAATTCCGAGGACTCTCTCCTCCTGGAAACGGGGTATCCATGCCAAGAGTGTTAAAATAAACTCCTGCATATTTCACTTCTGCTTCCTTATTTGGCATTCCAGCCAAATTTCCGTTGTTCATTTCTCTCCAGTCTTTCAGATAAAGCCCCTTTATGTACAGTCTTTTTTCAAGCTCTTTGGCAGTCTGGACTGCACGCGGTAGATCACTGCTAATCACTGTGTTTATCTTATAGTTTTCTGAATGATGGTACAGGTAATCTCCGAGTCTCTCCGATTGAGTAACACCTTCTTCAATGAGCCCTCGTTGACTCCAGCCACCTCTGTAGCCTTCCTCATCCATCCCGTGTCTTACTAAGAAAATCTTCAAGATATCCCTCCTCTATTTGAATCCTCTTTTAACAAACCCCGGCCTTAGATCTTACATCTTAGGTCGGGGCTTATGTTTTCATCTGACAAACGTATTGTGAACTCGAACTGATTTTATAAAATAAGGAATCCATATGGCACAGGTGAGTATCGTCCTACCTATCCCTTTTAACGAACTTCCATCCTCAAGCTCTACCGCCATAGGAATCTGATGTAACAACAGATAATCAATGATGCCCACGGCTAGACTAACACTGTAAAACATAATCATAAGACGAGGGAATATCGATTTCTTTCTATAGAACGTAATCAGCGTATATACGCTAAATACTAAAAATAGCACATTATATACCGTTTCAAAAATGAGAACCGGACCCCACCATGGGTGATAATAATCAGATTGTTTGGAAGTTATGAGCTCCCAAGTCTCTGTCGTCAATGAAGGTACAAGGTATTGAAATAATTGCACTTTTACACAACTGTAATATTATACAATGCTAGGAAGCGATGCGATACCAATTTCTCCAATTAAATCCATTGACCAAAAAAAAGAGGGTTACTCTTTAAAAGATAACCCCTCTTCTTCAAGTGCTTGTCGAAGTTTTGGCATTGCAGAAGGCCCGATCCCGTGCAGCTTCAAAATCTCTTTTCCGGTGTATTGCGAGAGTAGCTGCAACGACGTAATTCCCTGATTCTCCAGCGCACGTCTGGCGGGTGCTGACAGCAATGAAAGAAATCCTTCTTTCGGTTTCCGTTCCTTCTCACAAACCGGACAAGTTGGACAATCGCTACTTTTGTAATAGGAATGCCCTTGTTCGCATGTTCTTAGTGTTCCTTTAGTGTTTGCCATGTTAGTCACCCCTTCCTGTATCGGATAACAATTATCTCGGATTTAGCTACTCAACCAGTGCTCAACATCTGAAATCATATCCTCATATTGTTTTAAAGCCTCTATAGTCCATGTAACTTGTGATGTTCCCATTTGTTGTTCTTCATCGTCTGTGCATTCAATCCACAAAGAGCGTTTCAGACTGTATTCGAGCCAGTCCAACTTTCCAGCAAAACCATTTTCGAGAACCATTCTCCAATTGGCGTTTAAATGCCCCACTAGAGACCGATATCCATATATAAAGGCCAAGAACCTTTCTTTGTCCACATTTCCGGTATGATTTACTGACCAATACATAGCTGTTTCCACCAGATCATGCATCGGATTGGTATAACCTGCTGATTCCCAATCAATAATGATGGGGTTGTCCTGCTTCCACATCACGTTCTTAGGTTCAAGATCTCTATGGCTAATAACTGCATCTGAAGCCAGCATTACTGATGCAGTTTTTGCCTGAGCACTCCACTCATAGAGCTTTTGAATGTTATTACCTAATAAGACCGTCCAATCCGAATTTTCTTTCTGCCCTTTGGTTAAATAATTATTCCAATCGATTTCTTTGGAATGATTTAACTGAAGGTCAGGAATATGAAGCTGTGAAAAATCGGTCTTATGGATATCTGCAAGAATCATTCCCATATGCTCACCATGTGCGTCAGTTACTTCATGAAGCTCCATACTTTTACCATCGATCCAGTCAAATATAAGATAACATTGATGATCTAAGATCTGAATTGAAGAACCGTTTATCACTTTGGCAGGCTGAGCATGGATAAAATTTGCTGCCACGTTTGCTATTTTTTCGGATTGGATATAATTCTGCATAGCTGTAGGTCTACTCATAATTTGAGGATTCAGTGCTTTCACAGCATATGTGGCATGTGTAGTTTCAATGGCATACATGCGATGTAAAAGCCCACCAGAGATTGCCTTGGGCGTATGAATCAACTCACCAAGTTCTAATCCAGCGACGAGTTTTTCGAATTTTAGATTATATTGATTATTATTCATACGTTACAACACCTTTTGGAAACTACCAATATCCAATCTGCGATCAAACTTATATCCCACGCCTTTAAACATCGCACATTGCTCATATCCATACTTTTCGAACAGAGACTTGCTGCGTGTATTTTCCATGCATATCGTAGCAATCAAGGTGTAGAACCCTTGCTCGCGCGCAACCTTCTCTATAAATCGCAGTGCCGTTCCACCAATGCCCTTCCCTACAATATCCGGTTTCAAATAAATGGTTACTTCTCCCGAGAAGTCGTAGGCTTGTTTGCTCTTGTATTGGGTAATTAGCACATACCCTTGAATTTCATTCTCTTCTTTAATGACAAACGATTTAAAACGCGGATTTTGGTTCATGACAGAAGCCTTGATTTCTTCCAGAGTCAATTCTTCGGTATGAAACGAGATGGTCGTGTTGGAGACATAGTAGTTATATATTTCTCTGACTTCAGTCAAATCCTGCTCCGTTATTTCTTCGAAAGAGTAGAAGGGCGTTCCCATTTCCAGTTTCATACTGATAAATAACATGTCATCATCATTTACTTTGCTATGAAACTCCTTATCTCTTTTGAAACCTGTCCGCTCATACACTCTAATTGCTCGTTCGTTGAATGTGGCAACCACCAGTCGAAAATGAGAACTATTAAATTGGTTTTGCAAGAATGCTAAACTTTGTTTAAGGAATACCGATCCTATCTTTTGCCCTGTCAGATCTGGTTCTAATCCAAGGCCTATATCCAGATATCCTTCTTCTTGATACAGTCCGATTGAGATTCCTCCCGGTACACGTGCTGATCCCCCACAACAAATAAATCCCACTACCCTCTCAAGTTCATCCAGGACTGAAAAGTACTCCCCATTCATCAATTCTTGAATATCTTCATTGGATTCAGAGAAACTGTACATCGCGTATTCATTTTCATACTTCCAGGTAACAATTTTTTCCGCATCCGTTAATTTCATTGGATGATAGGATAAAAGCATAAATAGTCCCCCTTTTATACACTTACGAGCTTAACGAAGTCGATAGATCAACCATCATTGTTTTTCATACAGACTGGCGCTCCAGTTCCCCTGTTTCATTCTGCGGATGTATTGGAATCCATAATCTTTATAATATTGATTAAGTCTTAGGTTTTCTGCCATGCAATCCAGCCTGATTAAGGTTTTACCTTTTTGCCTAATGTTCTCTTCTGCTGATTTTAGAAGGAGCAGGCCTATATTTTGACCTTTAAAATCTCGATTCACTGCGAATCGGTGTATGTACCCGGAATTGGTGTTGTCGAGCTCTTCCCAAATCAGGAGGTCTGACCACGTTAAGGTATACGTCCCTACGATTTCATGATTTATTTCAGCAAGATATACGTCAGATCCATCCGTCATGAATTCATTTACTTGTTCCAAATTGAAATACTCAGGACGCCATTGAAATATCTCTTTGGAGTTCAGCCATCGGGCAGACTCCTGCCATAGGTTCAACACAATGGAAGCTTCCTCCGGTAATGCAAGTCTAGTTATGAGTTTAGTATTAATTTGCTCCATCAAGATCCCTCGCTTATTCAAAAGTTTAATACCCCCATCAACCACGCTGCAAATCGTTCTTTCTCCTCGAACTGTGGGTAATGGGCCGACTCTTCAAATACAACAAAATCTTTTTCGGGTGCTTCAAGCTCATCGAAATAATCCCTTGCCGCATTCACAGACGTCATATAATCATACTTTCCCATAACAAAATAAGTCGGTATCTCCAGCTGATCTACAATGTCTGGCAAATGGTTGGTGGACTCTTCCTTCAGGAGAATTTCCTGTGTAGCCTGCACTCCCATGGAATACCGAATCACATCCAGCGCATTATATTCGGTTCCCAAAAGAAAGCCGAGCATATAATCCCTGTTGTCATCAATAAGCCTAGCCGCACCGCCGTATTTGCGAACCAAATTTCTTGGTGTGTATTTCTCGCCTCGCTCAATCGGACCCCGAAGACGTTCCAGAATCTCCGCATCCGCTGTACTGTCGGCTTGTTTCGCTTGTGCGATCGTATATTCCAAACTATCCAACTCACTCTGCACAGTATCAGCTACTTGTCCAATACCTATATAAGCAACGAATTTTTCAGGTGCTTTGGCCGCCGCTTTTGTCCCTATGTATGTACCAAATGAATGACCTACCAGCGTAACCTTTCTTTGCCCCAGTTCGGAAGTGACGTAATCCGTTAATGCCAGCAAATCATCTACAAGCACATCTGAAGTCACATCCGAATAATCCTCCAACAAATGATATGACTTCCCACTTCCACGTTGATCATAATGCACAATGGTGAAATGTTGCTCAAGCTCCTGCTGATACTTCCTTACATAAGGAATCTCGGAGCAACCAGGACCACCATGCACAAAAAGAAGGATAGGATTGTTCCGATCCGTTCCGCGAATCATAACCTCATGACCTGCACCATTGATCTCGACCTGTCCTAACGTGCTGATACTGTTCTCTCCCTTGATCCCAGGGGTCCATGTGGGAAAGATCAGAGCGATTATTACGAGTAAAAGAATACTAAGCATGGCGCGTCTGAAAATTTTAATCGACCTCTTACGCATCAGATGGCTCCTCCGGCAGATATTCGTGTGTTTATTAAGTGGACTCCAAACTCACTTGTTACTCCTTACTGCTCCTTGTTACTTCACTTTATAAAAATACGGTCCGCACATGGATTCATGGGTATGTACATACGTCCACGTGAACGCTTGGTCAAAAATATAAATATCCTGTTCCGAATCAAAATCTTCTGCGATCACCTTATTCGCATTCTGAAATACCTTTATGAATGGTGTATGTTGATACATGACATACAATTCGTTTTTATTTTCGGCATTAAAAGCATCTCGTGCAGCATTGTCTGTTAGGCAATCCTGTTTCTCATAACTGAACATATGCCACTTGTACTGGCTATAATAGATGGCCTCTTTTACTTCTTCACTGATGCTCTTGGCAAATGTGTTATCCCATTTCTGTATAATTTCTTCGGATTCCTCGCACAATTCAGTCACAAGGACCCCCTTGTCCTCCAAATTTTTGTTATACATATATTTGCGGTGCACTAGCTCGATTCGCGAGTAAATCACGTTCAGTTCATGGTCCGGTAGAGCATCCAACAACTCATTAATTTCATCTCTAATCATCATAACCTCCGACATTTATAGGATTTAAGGATTTAAGGATTTAGAATAAACTAGTATTCCAGCTACTTACCGTTTGCTTCTTCTCGAAGCAAATAGGCCAATCGGTACATTTCTGCAATGTCATATCTATTCTGTTCTTCAAATCTCCTGATCGCTTCACCAATCTCCACAACCTCTACAGCAATTACCTGTTCCCCATCCACCGGATTCAGCGGTTGGCCCACGAGTTCAACCTCTCCGTAGCCAATAAGTCTTACAAAATGAGGATGAGGAATATGTGGTCTATACGGCTCAGGCGCACTCGACATGCAATGAAATTGCCCAAACATCTGATACGTGACCAACTTGGCTCCGAGCTCCTCCATCACTTCACGTTGCAGTCCATCCATATACTTCTCTCCTACCTCCAACGTTCCTCCGGGCAGCTCCCATTTTCCGTTATCGATCTGAAAAACAACCACTCGTTTCCCGACAAACGGGATGATACTCACATTGCTTACCAACGTTTCATCCACGATGGCATTCAGTCTAAACTCCGCTTTGACAATTCCCCAATGAATCGATGTGCTAAGCGCCGGGAACTGTTCCCGATCCAAAGTCTTCATTTTTCTATCCGATCCTCTCTATGTAAAATAAATCTTCCATTATAAGTTCTATCTCTCATTATAGATCAAAAAAGAAAAAAGAAGGCCACTTTTCCCATCGGGAATCCATGGACCTTCTAATGTTATTTCAGTTGAACTAAAGAATGTTTACACGATCCACTCTGAGCGCTAATGGTGTACCAATTTCCCGTTTTCCAAAAAGAGAACCCGATCACATAGCGGCAAAATCCGCTCATCATGCGTAACCATCACCGTACTCTTGCCTTGCTCCTTCACGAGCCGTGCAATCATGCCCACAATATCCAGTCCGCGTTCCGCATCCAGACTGGCTGTCGGTTCGTCCGCAAGCAGGACGGCTGGATCATTCATCAAAGCTCTGGCAATGGCAACCCGCTGGCGTTCTCCGCCGGAAAGCTTCTCAGCATATGCCTTACGCCGATGCGATAAACCTACCGTATCCAGCAGCTCATCGACTCGCTTCTCAGCCTTGTTTTTGTCCGTTCCAGCAAGCTTAGCGACCACCATGAGCTGTTCTTCCACTTTCAGGTACGGAATGAGGTTGGCACTTTGAAAAATAAACCCGAGCTGCTGGAGCCGAACATCGGATATGTCCTGTTTGTTTTTGCCCATAATCGATGCGCCATCCAGCAGAACCTGTCCCTCTGTTGGTTCAAGCAGTGCACCTGCGATGGACAGAAATGTACTTTTGCCTGAGCCGGAAGGTCCCATGACCGCGACGAGTTCTCCTTCGGCCACCTTAAGATCCAACTTATCCAATATCGTCCGTTTGACCCCGCCATCTTCAAAAGACTGTGTAATTCCCTGCAGTACCAATCGGTTTCTCATGCTGCTGTCCTCCCAATCGCATCAAGCGCATCAATTTTGGTAACCTTCCACACCGAGAATAACGAACCCGCCATAGACATCACCACGAATAACACGCAGGTTAGTGCCAGGGTGGACAAGCCTAATTGAAACGGCATCGAAGCTGGCAAGATCGATTCAAACAACTGAACCAACAGCACACTGATCACCAGACTGCCAATGGACAGAAGCAATACTTGCAACGAAACACTGCCCGCCAAATATGAATTTCGCGTCCCAATGGCTTTCAAAATACCAAATTGACTCGTTTTCTGAATCGTGATGACGTAGAAGAATACCGCAAGCACAAACGCCGAGATGACAAATAAAAAGGCAATCATCATGAGCAGCGAGCCCTGCTCTTCCTTGTAACCAGGAATAGCCGATACCGCATCGGACTTCGTAATTACTTCCGTATTCGGCAAAGCGGCACTAAGGCTATCTACCTTCTCGCCTGCATCCTTAACGGCAATCGCATTGTATACCGGAGCATTAGAGTTTGCTTTTCCTAGCGAAGTACGGGAACCTTCCTGAATAGCGAGCCATTCCTGCTCGTTCAAGAACACAACTGGTGAGTGACTGAAGGACTCATTTTCCACAAATCCACCCACGGTCCACTCCGTTCCCGAGGCTTGATCGACCAGAACCGTTCCAATCGTCACGCCAGATTCAGATAGCTTTTGATCCACTACAACCTGCCCGTCTTTCAGATCCGTGATTGGAGAGCCATCCGTTACGGTTGGAGCCAGCCAACCTTCCGGGTTCACCATGAATAGCGTTACATCAATCTTCTTTGTATCGCCAGCTGGACTGACTGTTGTCATTTTTACACCCAGCGGTTCAGCATTCTCTTGCCCCACAACGGAGCGTGTCTGCTCCAGCTCGTCCTGATTCACCTGGGAGCGGGTAAACCGATGATTCGAATCCTGCTCCAGAACAAAATGGGTTGCTGCCATATTTTTGATGGATGCCGCGTTATCATACGCAAGCCCCTGTGCCAGGCCTGTAACAAACAAAACCAGAAATGATACAAGCACCATAATTGTAGCAATTAATGCATACCGCCCTTTGGCAAATCTCATCTCTCTAATAGCCAAGTACATATTCTCTGACCTCCTCTTGATAACCCAAGTATAGGAGGCGAAAATGAACGGCAAATGAATAACAGATTACAACTGCGGAAGCGTCACGGTAAAGACCGTTCCTTCTGACGAACTGGAGACCTCAATCGTACCGTCATGAATGCGGATAATTTTCTGCACAATGGCAAGTCCAAGTCCAGTTCGGCCGGAAGAGCGCTCTCTCGCACGGTCAACCCGGTAGAATCGATCAAACAGGAAAGGTAAATGCTCCGCTGCAATCCCGTCTCCTGTATCCCGAATATGGATTACACACTGGGCATTGGTCTCTTCTGCACGAATCTCAATGCTTCTCCCCTGTGGAAGATGATTCACGGCATTCCCCAGCAGATTCATCCAGACTTGCATGAGCAGCACTTCATTGCCATAAAGTTGGATGGATTTGGGTACCGAGATCCTTAGTAACAGTTCTTTTTCTTCCAACTGCCATTGAAGCACCTGAACCGCTTGGCGGAATTGATCTCGCAGAGAGAATCTCACTTTGGTCAAATCCTCATGGCCTTGCTCAAGGGAGGACAACAGCAGTAATTGTTTACTGAGCAACGAGAGATGGCGACTCTCTTCCTCTATAATGGAGGCATAGTGCTCCCGTTCCTGTTCAGGCAGATCCCGATCCGCTACCAGTTGGGCAAAACCCTGAATCGAGGTCAGCGGCGATTGAATCTCATGAGATACGTTCGATACAAACTGTTGACGCGCCTGATCCACCCGCTCCAATTCACGACTCATGGTCATGAAATGCTGGGCCAGCTGTCCAATCTCATCACGCCTAGTCGTGGACAATTTCAAATTATAGTTTCCTTGGGCAATGCGTTTGGTCGCCTCGGACAGACGTTCAATCGGATTCACCAGATAGCGGGTACTGATTATAAAGAGCAGAATACTAATGCCCACCGTAAACGCTCCAATCAACGCAAAAAAGATACGCAACTCACCGAATTGCAAAATAACATCCGGGCGCATAAACAACGCATAACTTGCATTGCCCATCTGTAGATGAACACCAACGGTATTGCTTAATTGATTATCGAAGAAACCGGTAATGAAAGGTTTGCTGGGAAACTCGGCAACGCCGTGGTATATCTCACCACCTAATACCCGATCTACAGCCTGCTTGTCCAGATCCTTCTGGCGAAATTCACGGCCATAGAATTGGTCATTCCCTTTTCCATCCGTCACATAAATTTCGTAACCGAGCGCTGCGGCATTGTTCAGGTAATGCTCTACCGTCGCGGGCTCCTGTTCCACAAACTGCTTCATTTGCGTCGCGATGCCCACCAACTTCTCGTCATTGAAAGACTTCAGCTTCGCATGATAATAAATATTGGATAAAAGAAAACCCAGCATGGCGCTGACCAGAATCACCGCGATCGTAATCATGAACACCCGAAAGTACAGTGATCTCAATGCGCTTTCACCTCAATCTTATAACCAATCCCCCGTACCGTCTGAATGACAAAGTCATCCGCATAATCGGCAAAACGATCACGCAGCCGCTTAATATGTACATCCACGGTGCGATCATCTCCTTCATAGTCCGCTCCCCAGACTAACCGAATCAGTTCATCACGCGAGAATAAGCGCCCCGGAAACTGAGCAAGTTGAGAGAGTAGCTCGAACTCCTTCATTGGTAAAAAGAGAATCGATTGCCCATCGGAGACCTCGACATTGTTCCGGTCAATCACGATGCGATTCATGCGAATGATATCACTGGACGTGCGATGGTACCGACGAAATAATGCCTTAACCCGGTAGACCAGTTCCTCGGGTTCAAATGGCTTCGTCACATATTCATCTGTACCTCTCAAGTACCCATCCCGCTTGTCGGATAGCTGATCCCGTGCTGTCAGCAGCATGATTGGAATGTCGTACTGTTGCCGAATGAAATCACATAACTCCAGCCCGTCCATACCTGGCATCATCACATCCAGAATCGCCAGATCGATCGGCGTTGCTTGCATAACCTTGACCGCTTCCACTCCATCCTGTGCTTCATGCACCCGATACCCTTCCTTGGTCATGACATGCCGGAGGAGTGCTCTAATATTGGCATCGTCGTCCGCCAGAAGCAGATTCTTCATATCGTTGTCCGCCCCTTTTCTGTAAGCTGAAATAATATAGCTCCGCGATATTGATCCTGCACAGATGTTAGCACAAAAGCACCGTAAATCGCCAGCGTACATGCAATGAGGTCCCGCGTCCATGTTTATATTTTCTCCAATCTGGTTGACACTATTATTAGGCGCACCTATAATAAAACCATAACATATGAATAACCACTCATATATTCATGTATTAGCACTTTATCATTTTCGAAGATCACTTGTAGTCACAAAAGAAATCAATTACATAACGGAGCACGGCTCCAAAGGAGAGGATCTCATATGTCCGGACATCATCACAACCACGACCATGGACACAATCATGGTAGTACCAATAACAAGAAAGTACTGTTATTTTCCTTCATTATTATTACCGTTTATATGATTGTTGAAGCCGTTGGCGGATTCATGACGAACAGCTTGGCCCTCATCTCCGATGCAGGTCATATGTTGTCTGATTCCATAGCTTTGGGGATCGCCTTGCTGGCGTTCACCTTCGGCGAAAAAGCGGTGAATACAGGCAAAACGTACGGGTACAGACGCTTTGAGATTTTGGCAGCCACGTTAAATGGGGTCACCTTAATCGCCATCTCTCTTTACATCTTCTACGAAGCGATTGGTCGCTTCATCAACCCACCAGAAGTCGCAACAGTAGGCATGCTGATCATCAGTATCATCGGCTTGCTCATTAATATCCTGGTGGCATGGATCATGATGCGCGGTAGCGATACGGAGAAAAACTTGAATATGCGCGGAGCTTATCTTCATGTCATCAGTGATATGCTGGGATCGGTTGGCGCCATTGCTGCGGCTTTGCTCATGATGTTCTTCGGATGGGGATGGGCCGATCCACTCGCGAGTGTCATAGTTGCTGTACTGGTACTGCGCAGTGGATTCTTTGTCACCAAATCATCCTTGCATATCTTGATGGAGGGAACGCCTGCGAATGTCGATGTAAATGACCTTGTACAAACCATTCAGAAAGTAGATGGCATCAAAGGCGTGCACGACGTACATGTCTGGTCCATCACCAGCAACCTGAATGCATTGACCGCTCATATTGTGGTAGACGGAACGATTGATGTATACGCATCAGAAGTGCTTGTTCAGAAGATTGAGCATCTGTTGGAGCATAAAGAAATCAAACATGTGACACTGCAAGTCGAGTCTGAGAAGCATCTTCACGACACCTCGGTATTATGCACCGTCAAAGGAGACGCACCGGATGCTCATGCGCATCATCATCATTGAGTATGAGTGGTTGCAAATGGAAACAGGACTTATTCCCGGTAGTGGAATAGTCCTGTTTTTCATTTTGCACGTAACTTTAATTCCATTCAGGTGTTATGTAATACAAATGGCATTATCAAATTAATTTGTTGTACACTGTGATTTACTTAATATAACGAGGAGGTTAAATCTACCATGGGAAACTTCCAAAAGTTCATGTCAGTGATCCTTGTACTGATAACACTTCTTCTATTTCTTAACTACCTGGAGCTAAGAGAAAACAACAGACTACAAAATATCATCATCAATGGTATATATAATTAGCTTATCCATTTAAGTGGATAGCCTGGATATGTTCTCGATCAAAATCAATAATCATAATGTGATCTTGTAACACATTGTCTCCGCAGGCTATCGTTGCTCCGTAGTCCTCTTGACTATTAAATGTGATATCTACTTGATAAACTTCAATTTCATTAAACCAATCCTTATGTACTTGTTCACGAAGTTCACTCTCATAATAATTTCGAAATGCGGCCTCACACTCCGTAAACCAATGCAAATATGAATCTATTACATCAGCAATTGCATCTAACAGAATAGTCGTCGATATAAAGATGCGGACATCATTTAAATCCTCATCCTTAATGGATTGCTTAAATATTTGGACTGTATTTTTCAATACATAACATTTGTACCTCTCATCGCTCTCTTCCACGAGCTCAATGAAATCACTTTGCATCTTCCATAAAACGAATTGCATGATGCAAGGTATGGCTTCTTGAGTAAGCATCCTATACTTTCTCGTCAATAATATATTTATTATCGCCTTGTTTATTGTTATTTTGTTTTTTAATTTCAGTTCTCAAATAGTGTACTTCTTTTATTAGATCCTCAAGTCTTTTCGATGTTTTTGATGAATCTATCGCATAGCGTATAACTGCAGCAACGATAAGAAACACAATAAAACATAGGATCAACGCTATAAAAGCTCCAAAGAGTTCCATCCTGATTCACAACTCCTTACTTATATTAAACTGTAATTGATTAACTGTTATGTTTACATGCATATAACGTATTGTCAAACCAAGTGCGAGGGAATTACGCTGGAGGATTAGTGAATACCGATATATAGAAAGAGGTAATAATCATGACAAATAGAGCATATTTACCGTTGCTTCTGCTCCTCTTCCTTCTTCTCACAGCCTGTGCTTCAGATGCTCCTACTGAAAATCATGACACTGAAGTTGTCCTAAGAAATGAAGCTCTGCCCATAATTACGAATGTTGAGACTAACTTTCCCAAAAAAGAAGGTTGGATTATAGTTCCTACAGATAGCACAGAGTTAAATGTCACAGTAAAGGCGACCAACGCGGAAACACTTCTGTTCTGGGCCGTCCCAACAGGAACTGAGACTTGGGGAGAACGAGAACTTATTGGGTATGATACTAACGAGGACGATGGTTGGAAGATAACGTGGGATATTGCGGGTAAGTCTGTGCATCACCATGTGATTGTTCAGGCATTGGGGAGTGATGGTAAGACCATTACCGATGAAACGTTAAATATTACGAACGAGTAAGGTCGATTTAGATCATTTAATTAACGAAGATATTTATTAATAATAAGACCCACCCGGATAACTATTATCTTAGGCGGGCCTCCATTATGGTATGTAGTTGTCTCTGAACTACTTGATTTTAGAGAACAGCTTCTCTTTCTTCTGTTCAAACTCAAACTCAGTAATGATATTTTTTTCTCTCAACTCACCTAATTGCAGAAGCTGTTCGTGAACATTTGCACGTGGCTTTCTTAATTTATTAGCTCTAACCAAAACTACAATTGAAAAAGGTATGGCGTACAGCATACTGAAAAGTCCAAAAATTGCTGCGCCATCAGGATCTTCTGGCCCTAATCCGAATATCATAAAAAACGTTAGTGTAAATAACACAATACCAATGATCGACAATGCTTTCAATTATAATTCCTCCTAAACATCAACCTCGTCCCATTCATAATGACATATCCAAGTTGAATTAAAAGCATAACTAGATAACTTATATTTACAACGAAACTGAATTTATGATTTTTGGCTAATTTCATATACTCTTCTTTACCTATCCCCCCAGTGTCCAATCCGGATTTAAGTTTCTTATTCGAATTCAATATTAAATACAACTCAATAGTCCCAAATAATCCCCATACTAAAGTGAAAACTAATGAGACGGCATTGGCAACCGATAATAGCATAAGGGAACCTTCATCCAATCTCCTTCCATATTTAAAAATAAGATTTATGACCAGTCATGATAATTAACCCAAAACCAATAAAACTTAAATATGGTGTAAACCTGGAGCTTCTCATGAGCCCTCCTCCTTTTAATGATTGAGACTATATAATAAAATGCGCTCGTTCCTCTTGGTTAGAACTAAAAATATAGTCCGGATACTTATTTGCAATAGGTGGAAGCTCATGCTCGGGGAAAAATTGCAGATCCTTCATCTCTTCATTATCGGATGCCAGTTGTCCAGACTTGATACTGCATTCAAATACGATTGTTAAATATTCAACCTGGTGACCACTACTGTATGTAAACCGCTGCTCTTCACCACCATAGATCCCTATCACTTTCTCCGGTTCTATGATAAGTCCTGTCTCTTCCCATGCTTCTCTTATCATCGCTTGAGCAGGTGTCTCACCGAGCTCGATTGCCCCAGCAATTAAGCCCAGTTGGTTTCATTATGTTTACGACCGAACAATATCTCTCCATGGTCATTTCGGATAACCCCAGCCACACCCGGCATAAAAATCAGCTCGTTTCCGATCTTTTCCCTAAGGTTCTTATAATAATCAGACATGCCCATGTAGAGTATACCTCCTTCTTTCAGCTACTGAATTCCCGCTGTTCCGTAGGTAGCTTCAATGGCTTGTTTATAATTTTCCCAATGAAAATAAAATGGGCCCACATCTATTTTATTGTCGTTCAATAAGAAATCACTCCAGATTACAACATCATCTTCTCTATCAATCTTTACTGAGATAAATCCACATTCTTCATCTCCACACCAAGGGCAAACTAAAATCGGATATCTATAATACATGGATTCATGTGGCTTATTAAGTAGAAAATAGTCAATAAGAAGTCGTTGATACTCGTCGCTTCCCCATCCTAGACAAGGTACCAAATCATGTTTTTTCAGTATCTGATAGAGCGATCTACCATCAATAATGATGTCTGCAAATTTCGTGTTTTTATTTCCGTCTTGTTCGGGATCGAACTCATCGTATCTTGAAGAACATTTGGTTTCTATTGTATTGATGTTCACTACATTCCCTCCATACTCAGCCTCTAGGGCTCTGTCTTACTCTTCCTCTGCAAGAATATCTTCACAGCGAACAATCAACTCAGGCATAGGCTCTCCTCCAAAAAGAACGTGCAGTTCATATCCGTTGTCGATCCGATATAGCTCCTGATACAGCCAGTAACTGCCTACAATCTCTCCCTCTTGCCTGATGATTTCGGGTGTAATCAGCGTAAGTTTATTCATATTAGTGAAGCCTCCACTGGTATCAAAACGAATGACAGCTTCCTCTCCCGTCAGTAGTTCCGTCACTGTACAATCATGAAACTGAACCCGGCTACGAATTTCATCCGAAATATCCTGCGCTAAAATGGCCTCCCTGTATTCTTTCGATACGCGGTCCATCTCTCTCGTATTTTCCGCACTCTGTTTCTTTAACTGAAGCAATATTTCTCTTGTGCAATAACCGAGCGTAAACACACGGATATCTGCAATTTGCTCAACGATGTTTTGGGGTAAACGCTCTTTCTGGCTTTGGACACTCCATTCCATCGTTTCTTTATACTCTTCTTTGCATTTTTTCTCGTCAAAAGGTGGGCGGACATCATGTTCTGCAATGAGTTTCTCGATATGCGCTCTTTGTTCTGGTGGCATATGATAAATCATCTGATCCTCTTCAGCTACCGCTTCCTCACTAAAAAACTGGTCAGCACGCACAAGAACCGTACCATCATGCTTCAGCATAGAACGAGGATCGATGTTATATATCTCACGTTCCACATTTACATGCGCTTTTTCTTTTCTTTTGTACAGCCTCAGAAAAAGAGCTTCGTCCAATTCGTTAGTTCCCCTATGTACCCTCATCCCAAAATGAAGTCCAGTACGCTGACACATCTCATACCATTCTTTCGTTAGATATTTCATGGGCATCTCTCCTGTTGATCTTTAGAATCTACTTTGCTATTGAGGCGTAGAGCTTTTTAATTTGTGTTGAGAATTTAGCTGCACCTGGAATACGTGTACGTTTGTAATATGCAGTTAACTGTTTTGGATGATTTTTGACCATATCATATTCAATGATCGTGTTAGCGATAACTGATCTCGTAAATCCTAACACCTCGACCACTTCAGATCTATCTCCTGAATCAGGC
This sequence comes from Paenibacillus sp. BIC5C1, assembly GCF_032399705.1. NCBI lineage: Bacteria > Bacillati > Bacillota > Bacilli > Caryophanales > Paenibacillaceae > Paenibacillus > Paenibacillus sp. BIC5C1. The sequence goes on along the minus strand of NZ_CP135922.1, from coordinate 1,746,448 downwards.
TCTTCGCCTTCTGGGAATTCTCCGTCCGGATCATCGTCTAATTGCTCACTGAACGTTAATCGAGCCGCCACATAAGACATAATCTTGTCCTTGTCTTCGGCGATCTGCTCCATGATCCACTGAACACATTCTTCCTCTATTGGAGACGAGACCCCAAAGCCCTCCAGAACATATTTCCGCTCTCTAAAAGAATCCATTAATAGCTCTGCTTCATAGTTGGCATGCTCGACAAACTTGACGTGGGGTTTTAGCTGAACGAGCTCGGCAATGACGTTTTTATACCAATCACTTGTTAGTAATTGTTCTATTGTTTTCAACGTGTACACCTCCAGAACTTTCAAATTTTATTCGGCAAAAGGAACAATATTACGCTCTCATCATCCTCATGACATACGGTCTCAATACAATAAACTACGATTCTACGCCAAGGTTTGAAAGAACTTGTGTTTCATATCTTTATGATTCCGTGCCGCCCATGCATGTAACTCCTCTAATCCTTCGGACTCCTGATTTCTTTGGAAATAAAAGCATAAATCCATCGGAACTAACCGTTTTCCATAGAGTTTAATACCAATCCGTCTGTAATTCACATAAATACACTCAATCTGGGATGCATCGTATTTCCGATGTTTTGTAGAGATCACATGATCGCTTTCCAGCGTAATGCTCGGTTTGGTAAATAACAAACGCCGGATCAAAAAAATGATATAACCCAGAATAAAAGTCAATATAACGATACCGAAATACTTCAGAATGCCATTTTCGTCGAATATAACATTACTGAGAATAATAACTTCAATGGCCAGCATGCATATTAAATTCAGAACAGCTCTGGGGTAAGTCGTCGAATATGTGATAAGATATTCCTCCTATTCTTTCTCTCCATTGGTACTTGCTATATTATGTTCAAGATTTAATCGGAAAGACTGGATCTCATTTACATATCTATGGGAAATCCCTGATTAAAGTCGTCTACGTTTAGTTTACCTACTGGTCCCTCTCTATTCGACTAATTTGGTTGACAGATCACCAACATATGGATTAGCGTTATCATCCATCACCGAACTGGACCAGGTTCGCCTCTTCAACACTCTGGATAGTCTAACTCCTCCAACACCTTAAACTTATCCCCGTGAACCTTTTCGAGGTGCTCCTCTCCCCAATAGCACAAGAAGTCCAAAGCGGGTTTGAGTCCCCAACCGTAGCTCGTTAACTCATATTCCACTTTTGGAGGAACCTCCGAATACACCTTTCGCTGCACAATCTCGTCCTTTTCCAAACCTCTGAGCTGCGTTGTCAGTACTTTCTGCGTGATGTCCGGTATCAACCGACGCAGCTCCGATGTACGTTTCCGTCCTGTCATCAAATGATAAATAATCAAAGGCTTCCACTTCCCGCCCATTACTTCCAAGGCCGCCTCCACGCCGACTTTATATTTCTTTGGAGTGCTCGTTTTTCCATGTTCCGTCAACTTTTATCCCTCCTTCATCAAGCTGTTACCGAGGTATAATCATAACCCTCTTATTTCTCTTCGTTTAGTTATTTGAACTCCATTTCGAGGTAGTGATTCAGGGTACTTTGATGTTCCTATGGCACTTCATTCTTCCTATAGAACATCAAAGTGCGTACTTCCAGATGTTTTCATACCTGTTTATAATAGCATCAGCCAGCGATTCATGGCTACAAGACAGCAATGCAGAAAGGTAGTGAAAGATAAGATGAATGTATTAGTCGTTGTGTCCCATTCGAGAAAAGATTCCCTGACCTTCCAGGTTACCGATCATTTCGTGCAGGGCCTTGCCGAGGCTGGTCACGATTTTGAGATATTGGATTTGCATGGCAGTGGCTTCGACCCTGTCCTCCAAGGCATAGATGAACCTGACTTTACCAAGGAACATCAGGTATTCTCCCCTGAGATAGAAGCGGAGATAGAGCGATTGAAGAAGCACGATGCTGTCGCTTTTGTGTTTCCCCTCTGGTGGTGGCATCTGCCAGCCATGCTGAAAGGGTATGTGGATCGTGTCATGAACAACGGGTTTGCCTACGGATCGAACAAGCTTCATCATCAGCAGATGTTATGGATTACTCTTGCGGGCGTGACGGAAGAACAAATGCAAAAGCGAAACTATGATGAATCGATCAAGAATCTGCTCAATGTGGGTATCGCCAATTACTGCGGGGTGCCCCGGTCGAGCGTTGAATTTTTATATGAAACGCTGGATGCGAAGCCTGAGCATTATGACGCACTTCTGAAACAGGCGTATCAGTTGGGACTAAATTACGGCAAGGACAGCACAACTCAACATGAAGTAAGAACGATATGATTTAAGTTCTATTGATGGGCACTTTTTTTGCGAAAATGAATCAACCCTACTAACACGTTATCATTAGTAAGATGATCACAACAAAAAGGTCGCTCCTAAGAGCGACCTTGCTTAATGCATTTTTTTGCCGCGAGAGAAGATGCTTTTCCAGCATGGTGACATCGGGAATCCTATCATTGCAGGAAAGAGAAAAAGAGATAATCTCTTCTCTCCATTCTTTTAACATCTGCATACATTGTATTCTTTAGTTAATTTCCACAAAAAAAGAAGCCGCCTCCCTGGCCTTCCCCAGTTCAGTGACTCCTTTTTCAACCCCTATTCTAACCCCTACATTTAACTACTCCTTCACCGCCCCAACCACAATCCCAGTCACGAAATAACGTTGCAGGAACGGGTACACGAGCAGGATCGGCAGCGCACTGATAAAGATCTGTGAAGCCCGAATGGTCCGCTGGGACAGGTTCGCTACCGCTTCCGGATCAAGTTTCGACATGTCGGCCTGCACGATGATCGTCTGCATGAATGTCGCCAGTGGCAGCTTTTCCGCATCACGGATGTAGATGATCCCGTCAAAATATGCGTTCCAATGTCCCACCATCATAAAGAGCGAAACCGTTGCAATAACGGGTACGGAGACAGGCAGATAGATTTTGATAAACGTTTGAAAATGTCCTGCCCCATCGATAAATGCAGCTTCCTCCAGATCCTTCGGAACGGTACGGAAGAAATTCAGCAATAGGATAATGTTGAACACCGCAACCAATCCCGGCAGAATCAACGCCAGCAATGTATTCATCAGTCCCAGCTTCAGAATCAGGATGTACCCCGGAATGAGACCACCGCTGAACAGCATCGTGATGACAAAATACCACAGATAGATGTTGCGTGCACGGAACACCCGCGTCTCTTTGGAGAGCGCGTAGGCTGCAATCGTATTGACGATTAACGCAAGCCCTGTTCCCAGTACCGTCCGCTCCACAGACACCCACAGGGAGGAGAGGAAATTGCTATTGGCGAACGTCTTAGCATACGCCTCCAGTGTAAAACCAATCGGCCAGAACGTCACCAGTCCAGCATTGGCAGGAGCAGATGCGCTCAGTGATACCATGAGTAAGTGATACAAAGGCAGCAAGCAGAGCAGCGAAAGGATGGTCAGTAACACATTGTTGATTATGCTGAATATGCGGTAAGGCATCGTTTTATGATACATGAGTTCGTCATCCTTTCTAGAAAATTCGGTATCCGGCGAATCGGTAAGCCAGTCGATAGGAGATCACAATCAGGATCAGACTAATGACCGATTTGAACAGATTCACGGCGGTAGCGAAACTGAACTGCCCACTTAGCAGACCTTCTCTATACACAAACGTATCAATAATATCCCCTTGCTGATAAATCAATGGACTATATAAGTTAAAGATCTGGTCAAAGTTGGCGTTAAGCACATTACCCAGTGCCAGGGTTGCGATTACGATCCCAATAGGAATAAGTGCCGGGATGGTAATATACATTGTTTGCTTCCAGCGTCCTGCCCCATCCACTTCAGCCGCTTCATAGAGTGCAGGGTTAATGCCGGACAGTGCCGCGAGGAAGATGATCGTGTTGAAGCCAAACTCTTTCCAGACATCACTCGCAATAATCGTGAACCGGAACCAGCTGCCATCCCCCAGGAAGAAGATTGGCTTAATGCCGAATACGGAGACCAGGAACTGATTGACAATACCCGTCTGGGCCAGAATGTCGATCAGAATGCCTGACAGTGTAACCCACGACAAAAAGTGCGGCAAATATACGAGCGTTTGAATCGTTCTTTTCAGCGCCATCTTCCGTACCTCGTTAAGCAATAAGGCGAAGACAAACGGAATAATGAGGTTCATAATGATCTTGGAACAAGCAAAAAACAGCGTATTCCACGTAATTTGCAGGAAATAATCATTTTCCCACATGTATCTGAAATGCTTCAGTCCGACCCATTCGGAATCGAAAAAACCCAGTGCTGGTTTATAGTCTTGAAATGCCATCAAAATCCCGGACATCGGAATGTATGAAAAAATAAAGACCATAATGGCCGCCGGCAACACCATCAAGTGCAGAATCCATGGTTGTTTGTAGCGTTTTTTTGTTTTTCTGTTCGGCTTGCTCCCAATGTCCGCCTGAGGTACCCGGTTAGCTTCCATATTAGCCTCCATAGCGCGCTCCTGTTCCCAAAAAAAGTTTTTGTGTGTAATGGGGATCTCTGCTATAAATAGTATCAGGCATTTCTCAGGTCTGACTATATAACATTGTTAGGCTTGATAGTGTTTTGTTAGGAACATCATCTGAAGAGGTTGTTTACACACGAATTTGAAGGAGACTTTTTATGAATACATGGAAGCGCTTTATATCATTTGGAAGAATGTCCAGATCCCGGTTTAGTCTGTTTGCCAAAATAAACTGTTTAATTGTGGTCCTCTTCATCCCCATTATTATCATGTATACCTACTCGAACAACGTCACTTATGATGTTGTAAGCAAAGAGCTACAGGTCTCCAATACGAAGCAGCTCACGTTTCTGTCCAGTCAGATCGATTCCCGTATTAACCAGATGATGGACTTCAGTCTTATTCTCTCAAGAGATCCCAATGTCAGAGCATTTAATGGCTTGAACATATGGAATGATCGTTATGACAAGATGCAGACCCGATATGTTATTCAGGAAAAGCTGATGCTTCAATCCGGTGTTACCGATATATGGCCTACTCGATACGCTGTGCATTCACAACAGAATCAAGATGTCATTGCCAACTATAATAGAACAAACGGGTATGATGAGGATTACCTAAAAAGAAATATGAGCGGACAATGGACTTACGGTGATGGTGCCGAGTCCAAAGAAGATATGAGATCCTTTTACTGGTTCTTTACGGATTCCTTGGCCCAGCCGGGCATGTTGACGGGAAGCAATCTGGTGATTGAAGCCAGCTTCAGTTATGAGAATATTCAGAACATGCTGGATACGTATAAGGCAGGTGGACAAGGTGATCCTTTCTTTTATCACAAAGGAAATTCGCCCATTCTGAATCGCAGTGCAGACAAACAGCTATCCGAGGAACTCATTCGTTATCTGGATGAACACTCGCCAGAGGATACCACACAGGATGTCGTCAAGCTGAACGGGAAAAAGTATCTCGTTAGCTCGGTGAAATCCTCCTATCTGGATTGGCATTTGGTCGATGTGGTTCCACTCTATCAGATTCTGCAGCCGATCTCGCTCAGTCGGAACTTGTTCTATCTCTTTATGATTCTGCTGTTTGTGGTAGGCATTTCCGCCTCCATTCTGTTATATCGAAACATCCAATATCCGATCAAAAAGCTGATCCAGGGCTTACGGCGCGTGCAGCGCGGAGATTATTCCGTACGTCTGCATAGCAAGGATCAGAATGAATTCTCGTTTTTGTTCCATCGATTCAATGATATGTCACATCAGATTCAAGACCTGATCGAGAACGTGTTCCAGGAAAAGATCAGGGCCAAGGAAGCTACGCTGAAGCAGCTACAGGCGCAGATCAATCCTCATTTTCTATATAACTGTCTTGGCTATATCATCAACATGGCCCAGATGAAGGACGAGCAAGCCGTCGTGTCCATGGCGCATAACCTAAGTGCCTACTATCGTTATACGACACGAGTGGAGCGAGAGACATCTTCTCTAAAAGAAGAAATCAATCTGCTCGTCAACTATTTGGATATCCAGAAGCTGCGTAATGGCAGAATTGAATACCACATCGACATCCCTGAGGATATGCTTGCACAGTCCGTACCACGATTAATGCTGCAACCGATTGTGGAGAATTCCGTCATTCACGGTGTATCGAAGTCATATTCATCCGGGGAAATTCGGATTACAGGTGAGATCTCAGACGGGTTCTGTAAAATTTACATCGATGACGATGGCCCCGGCTTGAGCCCAGATCAGTTGGAAGCGTTGAATCTGAAAATGCAGCAGCCGCTGCAGGAGGAAATGGGCTGTGGCCTATGGAACACGAATCAGAGGATCATGCACCTATTCGGCAATCAGTCCTACCTTCTATTCGGCCCCTCCCCTCTCGGCGGATTCCGAACCGAAATGGTCTGGGAGATCCCCAAAGAGGATACTGATTTTAATAAAGGAAATACCGATAATAACTGATATCGATACTAACGATAATTTGACGAATTGATTTTGAACGAACCATTTACACGTGAACGCAGAGGACAGAAAGAACTTGAAGAAGCCAAGCGTTCGGAAGTGCCCGCATGAAAGCCTTTCTTGAAAGAAGGCTGAATAGGGGCATAGGCTTCGCCATTATTACAATTCCACCTTTATATTAGGCCTTGTTTAAAATAAATGGTTAGAGTACATGTGAACCAAAGCGAAGGATTGAAGGGATTCTGTAGAAACGAAGTGTTCGCCTTTCAAGCACCATTTTCACCTTATAATCATCTAATTCAGAAAATGGGGCTTGAACAGCGATCGAAAGAACCCTTCGAATCCGTAGCGACCTCGTTCACTCGAACATCCGTTGATTTTAATGATTGGCCTTATATACCAACCACCAAGGGAGACAATACAACATGCAAATGATCATCGTAGACGATGAAGCACATTGGGTAGATAACCTGTCCATGACCAAGCCGTGGCATACGCTGGGGATCGAACAGGTGCATAAAGCATATTCGGCACACGAAGCACTTCAACTGATCGATACCCACCCTATTGATATTGTGATCTCGGACATTCAGATGCCTGAAATGACAGGCATTGAGCTGATCGAACGGATCAGAGTCCGTGACAAAAAAATAAAGTGTATTCTTTTATCCGGACATTCTGAATTCGATTACGCCAAAAAAGCCATCCAGTTCGAAGCCGTCGATTACTTGCTGAAGCCACCGACGGATGATGAATTAATGGGTGCCGTTCAGAAAGCTATCGATCAATTAAATACCGAATGGGAACTCGTCAGCTCACTAAAACGAACTCAGTTTACCCTGCGGGAGAACCTACCGCATTTGCGGGGTCGACTGCTGCTTGAGGCTTTACAGGGACATCGAATTGCCTCCAGCGAATGGGCACGGAAACTTGCCAATTACGATCTGCCCTTCCACGCCGGGGATTGTGCATTAATGCTTGTACGTATGGAAGAAGAATTCGGACAATATGACAACAACGATCAAACCTTGCTCGAATATGCGGTTATCAATATGGCGGAAGAGATTATGGGTGAGTTTATGGAAGTGTGGGGCGTGAAGGAGGAGCATGGGTATCTGGTGTTTTTGCTTCAACTGAAAGTGAACGATACCGATATTGGCAAAGAAACCATACTGGAGAAGCTTTCCGTACAGCTTCAGTCCAAAGTTAAGCAGTTTCTGAAGGGGTCCCTCTCCATCGTCATCACCGAGTGGTTCGCGTTTCCCGATCAGTTATATGATCGTTTTCGGCAAGCCTCCGCTTATTTCCGGCAAATTGTCGGCGACGAGCGTGAATTCGTCATGCGGGTCAGCGATGTGGAAACTCCCTCGGCACAAGGCCCGCTGGATGTCCTGTATACCCCACCCACGTTCATTCACCTGTTAGAGAGTGGTCAATGGGATGCGGCAGAGGAAAAAATACTAGCCGTCTGTGCAGAACTGGATGAGAAGTGGTCGGAATCGTGGGAGCATTGTATGGAGGCTGGTTTTTTAATTACGGCTTCGTTCACTAATCTCGCACACCGTAACAAGCTTACATTGGCCAATCTAATGGGTGACGATATCGAGTGGTTGCAGAGTGGAGAAGCCTTTACCACCATCAGTAAACTGCGCAAATGGGCGCTTAGTGTGCTTGGAAAACTCAAGGAAGGCACGTCCAACGAAATCAAGGACATCCGTTCCGAGTATGTGAAGAAGATTCAGGATTTTACGGATAAAAACCTGCATCTGGATGTTTCTTTGCGTGTACTGGCGGACCATGTCAATCTGCACCCGACCCACCTGTCCAAAATCTATAAGATCGAAACGGGTGAAGGCATTAGTGATTATATCTCGCGCCTGCGCATGGATCGGGCCTGTCACAAGCTCGTCACGACCACCAAAAAAGTATATGAAATCAGCATGGAGATTGGTTATATGGACCCGGCTTATTTTATCAAAGTGTTCAAGCGTCAATTCGGTGTCACACCGCAGGAGTACAGAGACCAACATTAAATAACATGACTGAAAACCGAATTTTTTGAACTTGCATAATAGAGTCCTATCGAAACTAACAAACTCATATAGATGCCCTCCCATCCAAATTGGTACAGTTACACTTGTAAAGATCATACATCGTAGGGGGATTGAACAATGATCAAATTCAAAACATGGTGGTCACTGCTCATGGTTATCGCGCTCATCACGATCACTGCGTGCGGCAGTGGCGATACAGCCAGTGACAATGGTACCAAAGATGATACACCGGCGACCGTCGGTTCAGCTGAAGCAGAAGCTGCTTTTGCCAAAGGAAAATACGACCCACCCATCGAATTCAGTTCGGTATTGATGCCGAAGAAATACGTGCAAGGGGATACCAAAGAAAATAACGTTCACGATCGCTGGATGCTGGAAACGCTGGGTATGAAGCATAAAGATACCTGGTATCCGGCCAATGACGATCAATACAGACAAAAGCTGCAACTGGCTATCGCCTCTGGCGAGAAGCTGCCTGATTTCGTGTCCGTACCGACCAATGCGGTATTGACCAATCAACTGATCGACTCCGGTCAATTCATCGCCATTGATGAGTTGTTCGACAAGTACGCGAGTCAGACCCTGAAAGATCACGCAGCAGCACATCCTGAACTGTGGTATCCGTTCACCAAGGACGGCAAGAAATACAACATGCCGATCATGGAGTACACCGATAACGACGATACGCTGCTCTGGCTCCGCGAGGACTGGATGGAGAAGCTGAACCTGGAAGCTCCGAAAACCATCGCAGACCTTGAGAATATCATGGACAAATTCAAAAACGAGAACCCGGACGGTCTGTCTCCAGACAAAGTATTCCCGCTGGCCATCTCGCTGAAAAATAACACCAACACCTGGATGGGCGGGCTCGACTGGTTGTTCGGTGCATACGGCACAATCGAGGAGCAATGGAACAAAGACGCAAACGGCAATCTGGAGTACGGCTCCGTTAACCCGGGTGCGAAACAAGCCCTTGCCAAGCTGGCTGAATGGATGAACAAAGGTTATATCCATACCGACTCCGCCCTGTGGGATGAAGGTAAATCCGCTGAGAGCTGGACCGCTGGCAAAGCGGGCATTCTGCCTGGCGCAAACTGGGTACCCGACTGGCCGGCACCTGACCTGCTGAAGAACGTACCTGGCTCAAAATATAAAGCTTACCCTGTTCCGGCTGGCCCAGACGGCAAGATCGGTACGAAGTGGCAGAACTCTGGTGTCAACGCAAGTATCATGATTAACAAGGATGCGAAGCATCCAGAAGCCATCTTCCTGTACTACAACTACCTGCTCGATAACCTGGCTAACCCGACTGCGGGCAGTGAGTATGAATACGGCTTCGCCAAAGGTTACGACTGGGATATCGTAGACGGACAACCGACCAGTGACAAAGAGAAGATCAAAGACTTTTCCAACGAGTTCCCGTTCCTGACCGGTCCAGCACGTATCCCAGATCTGTACATGAAAACACTCGTGAAGCTGGCCAACGGCGAGAAGCCTGAAACACCGTACGAGAAACAAATGGCCGAATTCCGTAAACCAGAAAACTGGTATGCAGGTAAAGTCGTGATGTCCCAGATCGACATCCGTAAACAAAACTATTTCACTGGCGCAGCCACACCAACCATGGTATCCAAATGGAACCTGCTCCGCCAGTCCGAGATGGAAACCTTCAACAAAATCATCTACGGCCAACTGCCGGTTGATGCCTTTGACCAATTCGTCGCCAACTGGAAGTCCAACGGCGGAGATCAGATCACGCAAGAAGTGAATGATTGGTTTAAGTCGGTAAGCGCGAAGTAAGAATTGGATTTTGGAAAAGTAAAGCATTAAAACCCGAGCCGAAGCGAGTTATTCACGCTTCGGCTCGGGTTTTTAAGTTAAAGATCGGGGTCGCTTCCCCTGACTTATGGGTTTGCGTTAGTAGGTTAAAACCTTTTAACAACTCACAGGTTACGTTTTGCTGTTCTCAACTCTTCTTACTTCTTATGAGACATATTTTCAAGCAATTAGGCATCCTGCCTATCATTATCCCTGTCAGTTAACATTGACTGCCCCAGCAAGGAAACTGTGAGCTGAATTCCGTCCCTCAGTCCTTGCATGTACAACTGCTCATTCTCTATCCCTTTGGTGACAATGTATCGGCTCTCCCACACAGCATATCCAGGTGTCTGCTCGACATCTTTGCTAGCAAACAAAGCTTCGAACACTTCATCTGTTTCCCCACGTACACGACTCAGTTCAGGATCATGCTCGATCTGGGCAGACACCTCATCTAGCCTTGCCTGAATCGCTTGTTGCAACCACGGTGGAAAATCCATTTCTTCTCCTCCCCTACGCATTATGTACTTCAATCATCATCGTAAAACTCGACTATGTCTCGCCTTCATTTCACTAACTCGAGCCAACAGTTTATCAACCTTGCGGCTCTGTTCCTGCACTTCAGGATTCTCAGATAACGGAATCGCTTGCTTCAAGGATGCCTCTCCAAGCTGATTAAGCTTGCGCCGTTCCTCTTCCAACAAGTCAAACAACCGGCTCATACATCCACCTCTCTGGGTCGAAACTAATGAGTAGTCATTTTTAAATGCGATTATCTGTATCCAAAAGCTGTATTCAATATCTTTGTCTAATCCAAATTGTAATATAAATTATAATTCCCTTAATGCGGAGATTGAATTAAAATAAGAAACACACCGCTATAAACTTTCGGTGTCAAAAAAAATCATTGGTTTCCTATTGTAATTTCCAACAAAAATTAGAGAATTCCTCGCTAGATTGCAACTTAGGATTGGATATTAGTCAGACCAGTCTTTCTGGTCTGGAGGGTCAATATCGCTTAGTTCTAAACTCTATAGAGTAGTTGCAATTGCGAAAGCTGTGGAGGTTCCTATCGGATATTTGTTCGGGTAGTTTTGGATTGTAAAATGTACATTTTACAATCAATTAGCTCTGCGTTATCAGTTCTTTATTGCTATTGAGTTAATCTTGTCTATTGGTATAGTAATAATATTTTTGTTTTTATCAATACCTGTAGCTAGCTCTTTATTTATATCATAGACTAATAAATCATAGGTCTCTTTATCAGTTTCTATATGCATTATTCTTACTTCTCTCCCCTTTAAAAAGTCTGATACTTTGTTAGCTTGTGTTATTTGTCCAACCCAATAAATATGTGTACATAATGAAATTACTAGAAAAAGAGAAGATGTTAAAAGAGTAAACCTTCGGTAGCTACTTGTGCTTGAATGAGCACAAAGAAAAATATAGATAAATATCAAAAAATAGATAAAAAAATAAATTAATATATGTATTTGGTTTAGATGATTGCTTAAGAGTTTTTAGTCATTTGATAGAAATTTAGTGTAATCGAATGGAACACCATTGACGCTGGTATAATTGATAACCCTGTTTTTAATAGGTAGTTAAATTGGGTGATAAACAAGCGAACCAGTAGAAATACAAAACAAATAAAAGGCAGTAATAATCCCATTGAGATAAATAAACCTTTATAAAGATATACTTCAAAATTAAAAGGATACAAGGGGAATGCAATATCCGACATTAATGTGTTTCCGTTTAATGCGCTAAAACTCCCTTGAAGACAAAGAAAACCAATAACATAAATTATAGCAGGCACAAGAAAATAAATTTCCTTATATTTGAAAATGTAATTCAGAATACTATTATTATTTGTCATATTAGTATAGCCTCCATAATATTGTCTTAACGTTTATAGATAACATTTTAAAGGGCATAATCAAGTCTTCTCATGTATTTGATTTTACTTAGAGCTTTGCATAAGAGGAGTAATATTGTTTTGAAAATTTCTATTTAAAACTCACATCAAATACATTATTAGCTTGGGTTTCAACCAACATTTATGCACTTTTAATCTATTTACTCGACACGAAATAATAACATCTGAGTTCCTTATCATTTAAAATTTTAAAGTATCCACTTTTTAGACTCCTTTTCTTTCTTTTCCCAAAAATTTTTCAACAGTAGGTCCTATCGATCCTCCTATTATATGTAAGGTTTTAAACTCATATTCTTGATACTTTTAAATTTAAGTCTCTTATAGTGAGTTATATTTATCCGTCCATTATTTGAGACTCTTATTTAATTCAAATTATCATTCGCTCTCAAGTTATAGTTTCCCAGTATAATAAAATTTTGTTTAGTCTTATTATTCCTTCTTCAAAAATAAAACTAATACTCTGATTTACTTCGATTTCAAAAACTTCTCTCTCAATCAGAGGGTATCTATCTTTGAATATTTCGAACAACATACTAGCAGAATATCTATTATGATCAGTTTCTTTTGTATATTTAGGATCTAGAAAAAGTTTAATATTTAATGCTATTCCAGGTCCAAAATTCTTTACTGTTAATTCATATCCTTCACGGAATCACCTACTATAACAGTAAAATAAATATTATTTTATACGCTACTTGTGTGCGATCATTATATTGGGAAACTACATCAATCATTACATCTCGACCCTTAATATGCGAAATTTCTAATGAAAAATCGACTTCATTCACCTTCTTTGCTAAGTTCATTTCAAACTTCGAGTTTATATTTCTTTCTTCTCCTCGAATTCAAGACACTCCTTAATTTATGTCTAAGATAAGTTATTTCTAAATAATTTCCAGATATCCAACATTTATTTTGAGTGTGTTATAATTTTTCGCTCTGGACTCTTAGGGTATGTAAGGGTTCTCTTTGTCACGATGCTTAGCGAAGCCAGTGGGGCCAGATACTTCTAATTCCCATAAATCTATATGCCGAAACGTGAGTAAATATCCGATGCGTAATTATTACATTTTTGGATGTGTGTCTTGACATTTTTGGATGTGTGTCTTGATTGAATTAATCTAGAAGTTTTTGTCTGATATAGTTCTTATAATTCTTGTACCCATTAAATTCAACAAATGAATCTCTTCACTAAATTCAAATTCTGAAGTATTTATCGGATCCCCTATTATATTTCTAGATTTTTGCTCGTCAATGAACATCTCAAATAGCTCCTTACTAACAATGCCTTGATTATGTACAATACAATTCCTTTTAGTGAAGATTCTTCTAGCAATTCTAATTTCGGAACGAAAACTAAATTCTACCTTATAATTTTTTTCTAACATTGTGATTTGCTTATCTAGAGAGTAATATCCATAGTCTATGATTTCTCGAACAATTAAATCTTCTTTAACATCATCAATACTATTAAATTTGAACACTTCTTGAAGCTTTACACTTTTCTGAGAGTTATTAATATACTCGGGAAAGTTCCTTAAATGATATTCAAGCAAATCAAATAAAAAAGATTCAAACGCTGAACAAAGATTTATTGTTAATAAATTTATTAGCATTTTTGTTTTTTCGTTATTTCTAGTTATCATATAAATACATTCATTTACTTCTACTTCAGTGTTAAGGTTCCAGGTAATTCCCTGACCAAAAATAAATTTATCATCTACACTTCTATACTTTGACTTCAAAGCAGTACCATCATGTTTATTTTTCTCTATTAAATTATTTGCTAATTCATTTTCTATAAGAGAAGACATATAAAAAGTTCTAATAATAATAAGCTTATCAATAAAAGAATCTTTAATTTCTAAAAGTGTTTTCATGTTTGAATCTCCTTCAACTATTGAAATAATTTCAGAAAACATATAATTTAAGTACTTATATGCATTTAAGCAGCACTTACCTACATATGCGGTACCTCAAGAGAGATTTTTCGTGAAGAAAAATTTTACTAGAATCGTAATGCAAGAAAAAATCATTCAAATCCTAAACTTTTCTTCAAGATAGTTAGTATATTCTCTTTACGCCAGCTGAGCAAATTAATTATTGACTGTATATAGTTTTTATCTTGATATGTCTTCTGTGAATATATCAATGTATTTAATTCACCAACAAAAGTTGATGTTACTATTCTTTGAACATCTAACTCTTCTAGTTTCAAAATAAAACTAGTAAATACACTCAAATCAGTTATTAAGTTATTGATATCATTCAACCCTAGTAGGTTTAATGGGTACGAAAAAGTATTATTTGACAATCTTGTAAATGAGTCTTCATAATATCCTCCAAAAGATCGACTATGATCAATTAATCTCGGGAGATAATAATCTCCATCTTTTTGTAAACAAATGTTTCCTGAATGTCTATCCGTATTACATATGAATATATCAAAAGCTACCATACTAATAAGTTTTTTTTTATCTTCTATTTTTTCAAATGGTATCTCATCAAATTTATAAACAGGAGGAGTAATAACTTTCGAGATTATGCCTGTTGTATCTTTATCCATATGAAATATAGTTTCAACTACTGGTAAATCAAGTTCTTTACCTATGTTGTAAGATAACAGTTCATTCACAAACTTTCGAATGTTGTTTTTATCTAACTCATAATTCATAAAGTACTTATAAATACCCATTTCCAATGTAGCAGGGTTTATTAGAACTTTTTTATTACTGTCCATTCCACCCAAGTCAAGTTCAATTGGATCGATCCAAGCTAATAACTCTTTTTTTCTTTGATCGTTTAAAATTATAACATTATCTGTTTTTACATATGATTCTGAGCTTACGCCTTCTTTTCCAATCATAAAATGAATATCTGCATAACCTGTTAATAGATAATTTGATTTGAATCTTTCATAATTTTCAGTAACTTTTATTGAAGTTGTGGATTCAATCGCAACTTTAGTCTCAGTAAGTTGCAATTTTATAATTACTAGATTATTTTGAACTTCATCAACAAGGACACTTAGATTTTCAGCATAACCATTATTTACAATTAAGTTTTCATCTAGATTCTCTTTAAAAATCCGATGTATTTCATTATTAGGATATTCTAAAACAATTATTGAAATTTCATTACCCTTTTCTTTTTCATAAGTTCCAAGTCCTACTCCCGATGGATATATTATGCCTTCACTAAAGAACTCTCTACTATTTGGTAATCGATTGAACAACATTTTTCCTTCTTGAATATCCACGTTATTTACTTTCTTTTGATTGATAGTGATGTCCTTAACCATGACAACAAATTCTTCATATATTGTTTCTTCAATATAATAAACGTGAATATATAAATTCTGAGTTTTTGCTAACTCTTTCGAATAATCTGCGATGGTCTCATCATCTTCTATTATCTCTGATTGCAATAGTATAAATTTATTTTTTTTTGATTTAACCCTAATTGTCCTCATTTTTAAATTTATTCGAAACTCGATATCTTCTTCTACATCTATAAAGTAATGATCAAGATTCGATTCTTTTCTTAACAATGAATTTTGGAGGAGGAGCTTATTCTTCAAATCATTATATGTGAGTAAATTACTGCAACGAACTATCAGATACGGTAAATTATTAATAACATCTAATTCAATCTCATAATGACAGACCTGACTCATTTCTTTCACCTTCTACTTTAAAATTTTTATTATTAAAACTTGCTTTAATCGCAAGGGGAGCATTAATTTCATCCTGTCCACACTAATCGTTTATCAAGCATTACTACTTAAATTTTTATTAAATCAGCCCTACAACAATTATATAATTTTTTTCATTCCTAAATAGCATGCTCCAATTCGGTTAAGGTACATTTTAAAGATTAAAAAATAGCAGGTATTTCTCCCTCCAAGATCTATGCACAACGGCGTCACTCTTGTAAGCATAAAGCGAAGCCTCCCTCGCAGCATTGGAACCGGATTGGCACCCGGTATTCCGGTCCACATCATGTTCGTAAGTCATCGTTCTGAAAAAATGTATGGCTCACTGTTCTAATAATCGACATTTCTCTTCAAATCCAACGTAAAATGTGAATCGTATTTACGCAATCCGTTGGGATATTGAAGTTTTTTAATACAAGCAGTCGATGCTTCGTTCTCAAAAAGAGTTTCAAGGCCGTTCCTATTATTTGCTGAATCATACCACAATTGTGTTCTTTCGATATATTGTGCCTGGCTTTGCAGTGTACTGACACTGTTCCTTACCGGCTTGTTTTATTTCCTCTGCAACGAAGTGGGGATGCTAGATGGGTGCCTTTGCAACAGCTGCTTGATCTCATTAACGAAATTGCTTAAAAAGCTTTCGCTCTGATTTAGGCCCTCAAAAATTGGATTGCTTGTCTGCCCAATTAAATCAAGGGTTGTTTACCGATTTCATCCTCCGAAAATTGAATCATATAGTCTGTCTAACCAACTGAATTACAGAGGTTAATATTTTTTGTTATGGTGGGGTTTTCTTCTATGTATTAATTTTTTATTATGTTTTCTCCTTTATTAAGATGATGATTATTAAGTTAAATTGCAAATAGATTCTGACAGATTTCATAATATCACTTCGGTCTGTCGTATAACCTTTCTGTATTCATGGCCCAGCTTATGCCGGACCAGAACGAATGTTCAAGCGTGAATATTATGTCAGATGATGCTCTCACTTTTTTTTGAAAACACACCTTTTAAATGTTTTTATTTTGTACCTATTCTCCACTGCTGGAGTAGCACAATTCGCATCTTCGATGATTCTAGAAAGAATTCTTCAGTTCTTTTTCTAAATTGAAGCATAATATCCGCAAACGATTGATTACTTCTTCTTGATCAAAATTATTAAACACGAAGTTATATCTTCTTCGTTCCATAATTCTATCGTAATAATTATTAATTTCTTGTAACTCAACTTGGGTCCAGTTGGTTCTTGTATAATCTATTTCTAAAAATGGAGGCAATGCTGCTTCATTCTCATTCGCGACCATAAATTTCATTTTCATAGAGTCAAAAATTAACGATAAATTTTCATCTGCTGTTACAAAAACTGGTACAATCTTATCTTTTAAAAGCTTTTGACTCACCAATGTTGGAAATGTTAAGTCTAACGATGCATTCCATATTGCATGCAGCCTATCTTCATCATTATTCTTTGTTTTATGGATAAGCTTTCTAATTTTATTGTTACCACTAAAATAATAATGAGCAAATATTGTTGTTGAAGCACTAAAAATATTTACTTCCTTTTCCACGAACTCAAAATACTCAGTTATTAATTGAGTATTACTTTTCGACTCTTTTTGCTTATCCAATATGTACATTTTTAACAAACAAGCATACGAAACAAATAGAAGGCGCTGGAAACTACTTACGCTCTCTAGACTATTTGTTTTACTGTCCGTTTTTAGTGTTTCGTGTTTAATGAATGGCTCAAACTTTATAATTTTGCTGTGCTGTAACATTTGAAAGTAATCCATCTCAAATAAAGATCTAATTGCATTACTCATGTCACGGAACTTGGACATATTAATTTCAAAGTTGCTTAGTTCTCGACATGATTCTTCCAGTCCAAGAGAAAAGTCAACTAATAAATTATTCATCTCAATATTCTTAAGCAAACTCAATAATTCTTCAAGAGTGTTATCTTTTTGACCTAAAAGATTACTTGGTTCCTTATAAAATCTGGTTAGATATATACAAATATTTGTATCCAAACACAATTCAATTAATTGGAGATCTATTTTATTTTTAATGTCTTCAAATGAGCTCAGTGTTTCATGTATATACAAAGATGAATAGTAAAATTTCATTCTAAATAACCATCCCTTTTATGTAATTTCGCCTAACGTTTCTACATCACGATGCCCAGCGAATACTGGGTGTGTCCAGCTGCCTCTACTTCGTTGAAAATCATCTACTGAACCGAGGCTATGCCCAAGGGGGAATGTACACTGTTATATGTCGGTGCCTTGAGTTAATTGTATTAGACTCTGTTTAGAAATAACTCCATTATCTCTACTTCTTTAAGAAAACGAGCTTCTATATTCTTCTCATGCTTTTCATACTCATCTAGATGCCTTCGAATTCTTCTCCGATGATGACTATAAATGGGATCTTGTTCTTAATACTATGTTGTCCCACTTCATAAGTGACGATTAACTTCTTATCCTCAGAAACAATATGTAATTTGATTATCCCTTCATCGTCAAAATCCGGTTCAACATACCAATAAAATAATCGATTGGATCGAACGATTTTACGTTTATATTTTTTTCTTACGCCCATAACTTACCTCACATCTTCCTTTTTCTCTGTATGCAGTACTTCAACAGTTTGCCCATCCACATGAACACTTTGTTATCCGATGTTGATGGGCCTTATGATCATTCATTTTATTGTTTTGTTATTCTTGTTTTATTGCCTAATATGACTTCATGAATTTCATCATATAATTGTAAATCTATAAATTCTTCATGAATCCATAGTCCTTCCTCAACATCTCCTCCCCCCATACCTCCACAAATCCCATCACCAGGAAAGAGTTTTTCGTAAAATAGTCCTTGGCCTTCTCCCTCATTACAGTCCCATGCAATGGTATCTAAATCTTTTAATAGAGTATGTAATGTCTCCTCACTGCAATTGATTAGTTTCATAGGGCAAGACAAGTAGATTTGTCCTCCATCATCACCTTCCATAATTACATATGCATCTGGAGTATCCAAAGCTTTCTTAAAACTGTCTATAAATTGATTGTTCGGTTGTCCATTTGCTTCATTAAGGATATGTCGAATAGGGCTATGGTGCTCTGGAATTACAGCCATCTCATTGTTTTCATCTTTTTTTCTTTCCATAAAGATACACCTCTTTGTTAAGTATGTTTTCTTGGAGATATCTCAAATTAGTTATTTACTTCATTCATTCCTATGACTTGTTCAATTGCTACATTAAATTCGTTAACATTAATGTTTAAATTGATTATTCCCTCTTTATCCAGCGCTTTAGTATCTAATTTAAAAGTACCTGTCAGTTCTTCCGAGCTATTACCATCAACTTTCTCATTTATGTCCAATTTAATGTCCCTATCAATTAATCGCTCCTGAATATCCTTACTCAAGATCGGTTCAACTGTTTTTAACATGATTGATTTATTGGTTCTATTTCGAAGAGCGAAATTGTATGTTACGACTGTAACACCTGCATCTTCTTCGCTCTCACCCAGTCCAAATGAAATTGAGTTTATTATGAACCCATCCTCAACCATTTTATCCGTCTTTATATTGTATGAAATACATCCACTTAGGGCTAGTATCATTAAAAGGAATATTAAAATCATTGAACGCTTTGATTCTTCAATTTGGAAACTCCTTTGAATTTATTTTCCTATTACAAAATCACATAGATTATGTTCAAAGTCATCTGAATTACAATATGGTGGAACAGTTGGGCTATTTCGAATCGTAAAATCAATAAAATACTGATCGTTTGGATACTCTTTAAAGCTCTTATAATATATGAATACTCTTACTTTATACTTAGCTGAAGGTAAGGCATTAATTACGTTATTTAAATCCTCTGATGTCAGTGTTTCATTTTTCTTTCTTAATTTAATCCAAATATCATGTCCATTATTACTCCAGTAACGTAGAGTTTCAGTCTTGCTTTCTTTATAATCAAATTCTAATGGTGCTATTGTTTCAACAAAACCTTTTTTCAAGTCATTCATATAACTTTCCACGTAAGGCTTCGCGCGGTATGTTTGATAAGTATCAATCACATTATCAGCCACATTTACAACTGGCAAAGTCAGAATAGCAGTAACAACTATGATTACAATACTTGGGCCAATATAGGAGTTGGAATTGTAAATGAGTCTGCCAAGCAGTAAAAAAACGATTGTTCCTACTATCGCCAAAGCAGCAACCCCGAAAGCGGCAGGCTTGTTATCATTACTCATAAAACCACCGCCAATATTAAAAATAAAAAATATGAATGAATAAAAACATCCAACGCCGACTCCTACAGCAGATAATAAGTAGATTGACTTCAAAAATATTCTCAGAATTCCCGCATCCCTGCTATAAATTATTAATTCGTTTTAATGAAGAAGCATAAATCTTACTATTCTAGTGTTTTGGAATACTCTTTTCAAAAAAAAAAATTCACAAATTTAAATTACAGTTATTTTCACTGGAGTTTATGTCCTGTGGTTATGCTTCTACTTGTATCTGCTTCATACAATCAAGGGCGATCTCGTGGCGTTAAACTTTTGTTATGTGATCTCTCATTCTACCTGAAACACTTTAGAAATAATTAATCAGAAAATATATATTAATTGAAATCTTCATTTAATCCAGAATTTTCTTATATCTTCTACTATAATTTCTGAAATATGTTTGGATGAATCCTGGTGCAACTTCATCTACGATTTTTTTGTTATCTTCCTCATGATAATGAATGATATTAACCAGAACAAATTGGTCAGGGAACAGTTTTCTAACTTCCTACCATTTCATGTGTTATACCTCCTGTTATTCGAATTAGTTCAACTTTCTAGCATTTTAACATATACCCCTTACTTCATATATCATTCCTGTATTCATAACACCCGATCTAGTCCAATGTATCCTCACTTGAGTATGTAAAATGTACAAAGAAACCGTCTCCTTTGGTATATGGTTGCTCTCACTTCCATTTACTACGAAAAAGTTTCTTTTGTTTTTTCCTCATGAAAAACTGCCCCTCAAGCCAACAACGCCTGTTCAATCTGATCCACAATCCCGTTAATCCCCATCGGCCCATAACAACCGATCCATGTCGCAGCATCTACCGAGTGTATGTGCTGACGCTCACCCGAATCCAGCATCCCCCAAACACGCTGCTCTGTAGCAGAGATGCCATTTTGCATCAGTTCATTACTGAGCAAAAAGTAGTGGCTGGCTTGTACAGCTGGTAGTCTCTCCACCGAGATGTGATAGGCCGTGTCGAAGGTGTCTGCTACAAATAATGGAACGGGCAGACCCAGATCACGGTACAGCACAGCACCTGTACGATGAGCAGCAGAGTGCACGCGCACGAGAGATTCCAATGGACGGATCAGGGCCACACTTTTGCCTGCCAGTACCGAAGCCAGTTCTTCGGACAGCAAAGCTGTTCGTCGGTGATAATTCGCAATAATTTGCTTGGCCTCTGCTCGCTTACCTGTCAGTTCACCGAACAGGCTCAGGATCGTCTGCCAGCTTTCGTTGCGCTTGAACATGAGCACTGGAGCGATTCCGCTTAACCGTTCATAATGCTGATCATGCACCTCGGTGCAGATAATCAGATCCGGAGCTATTCGCTCCACTCTAGGCAGATCGGGGTATTCATACGTTCCAAGTAATTCGGTATCCTGGAGTCCTGCCCGAAGTGATGGAGGAAACGTTAACACGGTACTTCCCACTCCGACACTTCCTGCTGGAGACAACCCGAGTGCAAGCAGGTGATCGGCGTATTGCACATCGAGGACAGCAATACGTTGTGGTGATTCGGTGACGGTATACTCCCCTCGCATATGGCAGATGACTGAGCCTTGGGCAGATTCATATGATGAAGCTGTGCGGTTTTGCAGCAAAGCATTGGCATAGTCTGCATCTGTTCTTGAAGCGGAGGCAAGTCGGTAATGCAACGGGGGGACGCCATAATATTTTTTAAACGCTCTGCTGAAATAATACATGTCCTGATAGCCCATTTTGTCCGCAATTTCACCGATGGAAGCATCCGTATGACGCAGCATGCGCGAGGCACTTTCCATCCGCAGCTGAATGACGTACTCCATCGGGCCGAGCTGCTTCTCTTGTTTGAATCGGCGCTGTAACTGCCTTACGCTGCATCCCGCAAGGGCCGCCAGCTCTTTTAGCTCCAGATTCTGGCGATAATGCGAAGTTATATAGGAAGCGACCACATCCACCATGTCGGACTCCGGTCCCCCTTGACCATGTTCGTACTCCATGATCAGCTCGTAGATCATCCCCTGGAGCAGCGAATTGGCATAGAAACGTTCCAGCCCTTCGCCGCGGCGCCATTTGGCCACAATTTTTTCCGCGTTTTCGATCCATTCGGCATGGACTACGGAGTTTTGCACAAATGACCTGCGCAGCGGGTGTTTACGATACGAAGGCACAACAAGAGAGGCTCCCTCCATGGAAGAAGCCTTGTACATGATCACAATATAATGAATGTCCTCTGATCTGGCCGTCAGCGTGAAGGATGCCCCCTCCACCACATGACAGGCAAAAGAAGCCCCAATGTGGCAACCCTCGCCATTCATTGCAAGCTCCCCTTCCCCTCCGCATGCCAGCAGCAAGACATTTGAACTTAAATCCGTTTCGCTTAGAACGCCGCCTGTCTGCAAAGTACCGCTATACCCGGCAAGCATCTTGATCGCCGTATCACTCCAACCACTTGTCTGTTCTTGCAGCGGCATTTCTCTCATCTCCTGACAATAGCATAGGTACATTGTTGCTGCTGTCATTTTAATTGAGATTCATTCTCATTGTCAATTTTCGGACATTTCCTGCAATATTCCCCTGACATCTGGTAGTAAAAACAGCAGGTGATCCGCTCGCTTTTGGCAACGTAGCCATTGTCTTTGCATTCGGTGAAGCGGGTCAACGGATTCTTTCTCACACCAAATACCTGCCCGGATGCCACTTGCGTCAGATATGAAAAATCCGCCTGAACGTGCTTTCTTCCCCGCTCTATCTCGTCTTCATCAGGTATATAAAGTGGGCCAATGCGTACCATGATATTCTCCCAGAGAATACTCATGGAAAGAGGTGCAACCGCAGTAAGCGTCTTTAACAGTGGTGTAAGCTGCACCGCAAACATCTCCTGGGCCACTTTTTCCCGCCACAATGCTCGGTCTCCTGTTAAAGCTTCTGCTTGAAGTCCGTTCACCGCTAGAAAAGGAAAACGCGTACCCTCTTCATGCTCTTCGAGCTTCGGATGATAGAGAAAGCTGTTCTCCAGCTGAAAGGTTACATGCTGATGATGAAACGTCATCGCGGTCACGAGCGGAGTCGTCCATAGATAGCCAAGCCGCTTGGCTAACATGGAAGCAGCAACCTTCATGTCTGGTGCATCGATATAGTCCTGAAACCAGCGGATATACTCTCGACACGCCTCTTCGTCATGCAACTCACTCAAAGCAATGGTACGGACACTATGTTCAGGGGGCTCACCAAGCAAAATCGAATGATCCTCTACCGTCTCTTTCCATAAGTCTGTCAAGAGATATGGATTCATATTAGTTCGATTCGAGCAGGGCTTCCGCTGCTTGATCTACAATCAGATTAATCGCAAGCGGTCCATAATAAGCGATCCAAAGTGTTGAGTTTACGTCATACGTAAGGTTATTTTTCACAGCATCGAGGGATTTCCACACTGGATTAGTCAACATAGCCTCTGCTTCTGCCGCAAATAGCTCATCCGACAGTACAAAATAACGATCTGCCCCAATGTCAGGAACTTTTTCCATCGAGATTTCTACGGAACCATCTTCATTAATCTCCTGTACCATAGCGGGCATCTTCAGCCCCAAGTCATTGTACATAATACCGCCAATGCGGTGCTCAATACCGTGAACACGAATTCCTTCTTTTCGTGGACGAATGATCGCAACCGTTTCATCGCCCAGCTTCTCTGACAATTTTGTCTTCAGCCCGGCAATTTTGTCTTCATACGCTGTGCGCACTTTCTCTGCCTCGTCCTGCTTGTCTGTAATCTTAGCCACTGAAGCTAATGTATCATGCCAGTCTTCGTAGAAATCGAGTACTAGGGTAGGTGCAATTTTGCTTACACTCTCATACTGTTTCTCCTGGAAGTCGGTCATGATAATCAGATCCGGGTCCAACGCTACAATTGCTTCCAGATTAGGCTCATCGCGTGTACCCAGAACCTGTACGTCACTCGGCTGATCACCTAAGTATTCTGGAAAATCGGTGTTGCCTCCAGCAATAACACTGCCTGCCGGCTTCTCTCCAATGGCTAACATTTGATCCAAAAACTTAACATCCAGCACCGCAATTTTCTGTGGTTTTTCGTTTAGAGTGATGTCACCCTTCATACCCTTGATTGTTACAGGAAAAGCTCCGTCCGTCTGCTTTTCCGCATTCGCAGATGTCTCTTCTGGCGTTGCCGCAGACTGCTTGCCGCTATCTGTACCTGTTCCTGCACCGCAAGCCGTCAGGACAAGAATAAGGGCCAACATCAAGCCCATGAATAATCGTGATTTGTGGGCAGCATAGGCTTTGCTTCCAGCCGCTTGCCCGTTTGTTCCTTGATTCATTTGTAAATCCCCCTTATGTATATTGTTGATAATGATTTTCATTATCGAAACATAAAGAGAGTATATACGAACTGCATATCGCGTTACCATGTACTTTTGCGACATTTCAGCCGGACTAATGCGACATCACCAGCCGCTTATCCGCCCTTTAATTTCTTCGCGATATACGCTTGCAGTCGGTAAATGTCTGAAAGAAGCTCTTCTTCCTCCGGCGTATTTCCATACTCCCCTAGCCAGCGCGGTGTACGGATATGCCACTCGTTTGACAAGTATTGCTGTTCATCCCGGTACTCTATAATATGCTCCAAGAAATATTCCAAAGAGCCGAAGGATTGTTTACGACTATCGTTGATGATGGATTGTGTACGTTCAATGATTGCCTGTAACACGTGTTGGATATGATCTTTGCAGATACGTTTTTGAATAAAATTAAGCACATATTTTTAATAGAATTGGAGCGAACTCGACTGAAATGATGAAAAAAAAGGAAGGTCTTTCTTCTCCCCATAGGGAATCAGACGACCTTCCAATACTTTCGAAACATCTATAATCTTTAACAGTAGGGAAAGGCATAGTAATTTCAAAAGAAACCGTGGCTCCCATGTAGAACCTCACCTAAGCATACTTCCAACGAAACCACTCGCTCATCCGATTAAGTCAATCAGAGATGTACATAAATGCTCATGAAAATGAGTTATGAATTCGTATCAGTAAGACTGTCGTACTGTGCTTAACAATTGGTCATGTAATTTGAAAATTTAGAATACAAAGATTCGAAAGTCAACTTGTCCCCAACGACATTTATCAATGTAAGTGGAGCAATTCCTCCAAACTGTTCAACGGGCATAGTTTTAGTAAACGTTTTTGGTAACGGATATTTCCCAGCCCATGTAGTGAATTCGCTGGCCCGAAGTAAGTAATTCTTCTCATCTTCACTGAGACCTATTCTATAAGACTCTTGTAAATACTCATCACACAGAGATACTAAAGTTATTAAATTATGACCTGACCCTTTCCAGTCAACAATAATCTTACCGTCCTTAATATTCTGATTAGGATTTATAGAGAAATATAAACCTTTCAAAAGGCATTCTAGGCTATATCCACATAGCATCATCCAGATTGAACTAAAACCCTCTCGTTGATCCAGCTCCCCAGCACTACTCATATTATTATCTAGAGCCTCTTTAAATTCTCTGTAGATTGCATCAGATGCTAACTTAAGCTCATGAGCTTTTGATATCCAAGTAACTGTTATGTCATTAAATCTATTAAAATTAGATCTCCAATAGTCATGAACTGCCTTTGAATTAGGATTAAACCGCTTATTTTCAGACATTTTCAACCTCTCTTCTACTTAATTTCTTAAATGCCGAGTATTCCTGACTAGAATTTATATAACTTAATATCTTTTCCGCACATGCAGCTGAGCTAAGCTCTTCCGTGTTCACTTCCAGATCATACTCATCATAGGCGTATATGTAGTCGAACTGGGATTGGGCAAGTCCAATTGCGCGATCTCCTCTGCTCTGCTCTCTTCTGGTGAGTTCTTCTTTCGAACAGTGTACACCTACAAACAATATCGGATAATCCGAAAGCAAATCATAAAAACCGTTAAACAACTTATCATTGCTGATGACCGTATCCACGATGACATTCAAACCCATTTCCGAAAACAGTTTAATGGTTGCACAGTACAACGAATTGATGGGGTCGAACAGGATATCTGTCATCACATAGGGTTCCAATTCTCTTGTTGGTTTCATATCTGGGTATGTATTGTCGATAAACTGATCATAATTTTGGGCAAATTGATCTACAGACAGATGATGAAATGGAATCTCTCCCTGATTTTTCATTTCCATCGCGATGCTTGTCTTTCCCGAACTTGACGTTCCGTTCAAAAATATAATGAGTCCTCGTTCCATATCAATCACCCTTATCTATAAAATTGGCAGTACCTTTCAGAGCAAACAATTGTGTCACTAAGTCGGAGCTGGTTTCTACTTGTTGTATATCATTCACTCCAAAATTCAATGATTTTCTTGTTATGAGATACGCTTGTTCGTGGTTAATGGCATGACCGGCATCTCGAATGATCTCAAAATTCAGGTTGTTACGCTCCAGCTTTGATGCTGAGTTCCGAATCACCGACAATTTGAATCCTGTGCTTCAACATAGACTTGTTATTAAAATATTTTAGAAGATAATACCAGTGTCTCATTAATTCTTCATTCTTTGCAAAGTCCGAATAGTTAGGTCCGCTCAATTTTCTAAGCTGCTTCTCACATTTTTTTCCGACGGGAACAATGCTTCCGGCTCCCTCTGACTTCTCTAGCTTTCACCTATTAATTTATCTGTCCCATTCAGTATTATCTTCAAAATCTATTTCTTTAAAAATTGCGGCTATGATGTCGCGCTTACTTTTCAAACTTTCTTTAATCCATGCATTACCTTGTTTAGATGTGTAATAATAATTGGTGTTTATGTCACTTACATAAAATTGAACCCATTCGATAACAAAATCTGGATCTTCCATTCCAAGATAATACAAAGGTCTCAATGCAACCTTCATTAATGGAAATTCAAGATCAGGCCTATAATAACAAAGATGCGAAATAATAGAGAAATATCCTTTTGCAGCTCCCTCACCATTATAGCTTGGTAGAAATTTAGCTACACATTGTACGATTTCTACATCAGAATAATTTTCAGGCTCTATTTCTATTATTTTTAATATATCTTGAAGTTTTTGGCTTCCTGAGAATTGGGCAATCATACTCAAGCTCCTTTCTAAATAGTTCTCGGATATTTCCTATACGTTCCTATATTCACGCCCCAACGAATGCTGGGATGTCCGACTGCATCAACTTCTCCTGAATTTATTCTACCTATTCTAGTTTCTAGGTTTTAATATGTATTTTTTGTCTCTTGCCCGCTCATTTATTTCTCTAAGCAAGTTCTCTTTATAAATTGAAGTACTATATGGAATTTCTCTATGGTTTTCATCTGGATAGATATTCTCTGGATAGATATTCTCTGCATAGATAATAAAATTGGTTACATCCATCTTCTTAATGATAAAATAGTTCCCCTCGAACTCACCGTTACGAATATGAACGGAATCGATAAAATCATATATGGCCTCATAAAGTTCTTGTGATGAAACCTCATCTTCTAAAAAACGTTTGATGACTTCCTGGCTATTAATCAATCTTTCTCACTTCCTTTATTGTTTTTTCAGGATTTCAAGAGTTTCTGATAACGTCTTTTCTACGAATTCGCTTAATGTTCTATATATATTATTAGATGAAGAGAGGGCTAATCCTCCATCTCCGACAGGTTGCTTCTTATGAGTCAGTCCAGAGCCCTTATTTTGGTAAGCAAAAAGGCAGCTTCTGCATTACACATCGCCGCCTTTTTGCTTATTAACTTTTTCCAACGGACCTATCAATCGTTATTTACATAAAAATTGCGGTCGTCGATTTGGATACCCTACGAGTTCGTATTCTTCGTCCATCTTTTCCCCGATGGACGAAGAATACGAACCGCTCAGTCTTGCCGTCCGCAAATTTGAACGTAATCGTTTTTCCGAAAATGCTATATGTGCCTGCGCCGCTTAATCAAATCCAGCATCCCATCTTTGCCTTGGTTCGTCCTAACATCCCTGGAATTCCGCATCGCTGGAGCTTTATTCATACAAAGGATGTTCAACCTTTTATACCGCTAAATGTAATGCCGCTAATAAACGTCTTTTGAAGGAAAAAGAACAAAACAATAATAGGTAATGTCATCAAGGTCGATACGGCCATTAATAGACCCCATTCGGATCCCTTTTGACTCTGAAATTGCTGCAATCCGAGCGAAACCGTGTAAGATGGTTCATTGGTTAAATAGAGCAAGGGGCCCATGAAATCAGTCCAGCTCCCCATAAATTGAAACAATGCCACGGCCAAAACGGCGGATTTGGCTAGTGGAAACATGATCTGTAAATATATGCGGAATTCACTAGCGCCGTCTAAGCGGGCCGCTTCGCGCAGGGCATCAGGCAGTCCCATGAAAAACTGTCGCAATAGAAAAATGTAAATGGGCACTCCAAAAAACTGGGGTACAATCAGCGGAAGAGATGTTCCTACCCAACCCAATTTAGTAAACAACAGGAATAGAGGAATCATCGTCACCTGTCCGGGGATCATCATAACAGCGAGGGTAACAAAGAAAAGTATACCTCTCCCACGATACTCTAACTTGGCAAAGCTATATGCAACCAAGGGACAGGATATGATCACACCAAGGGTACTAACGATTGTTATAATCGCCGTATTTTTCAGATATGTCCAGAACGGGATATACTCAACGGCACGGGAATAATTACTCCACAGAATTGGATGCGGAATCCACTCTGGGGGAAATGTAAAGATTTGTGTGAGTGGTTTAAGAGAAGTCGAAAGCAGCCAAATGAACGGAATAATGAAAAATGCAGAAGCAACAATTAGACATAAATAGGCTAACGCACGATTGATTCTTCTGATAGCGGTAGGATTCATCCCTTACTTCCTCCTCCTTATTTCCCTTGATAATGAACCCAGCGTTTAGACGTAATAAAAATAATTCCGGTTAATGCCATAACGATAATAAATAAGATCCAGGCCATTGCGGAGGCATAACCCATTTTGAAATACCTGAATCCGTTCTCATATAAATACATGACGTAAAAAGTCATGGAATTTGCAGGAGTTCCTTGCCCTTTGGTCAACGTATAGGGAAGAGTAAACTGTTGAAATGCACCGATCATTCCCATAACAAGGTTATAGAAAATAACGGGAGTGAGCAAAGGCAGGGTTACCTTTCTCGTTTTCTGAAACCAGTTAGCTCCATCGATCTGCGCTGCTTCATAGTACTCATCAGGGATGTCTCCTAATCCAGCAAGGTAGATGACGACGGCTTGCCCAATACCCCAAAGCGACATCAAAATGAGCGAAGGCTTGGACCATGACTCACCACCAAGCCAAGAAGGCCCATCGATACCGATATTCGCTAACATCCCGTTCACCAATCCGAAGTTTGGATGTAACAGCCACATCCACAGAACAGCCAAAGCCACTTGTGGAACAAGTGTAGGCAAGAAAAAGATCGTTCTGAATATAGCCATCCCCTTGACCTTCATATTCAACATCATAGCGAGTGCCACACCAAAAAATATACTTAATGGAACAAAAAATACGGTGAAATAAAGCGTGTTGTATATGGATTTCCAAAACAGAGGATCATGAAATAGATCTATATAATTACTCATTCCGACAAATTCACCAGGCTGCAGAATGCTGTAAGTAGTGAAGCTGAAGTAGATGGACATTAGCATCGGAATTGCATAAAAGCATAGCAGCCCTATAACCCAAGGTGAAGCAAACAGCCACCCAATCACGTTAGTTCTGTGGAGTGCTCGTTTCCTTGCCGATGGAATTGCGTTTACTTGAACTGAATCGACCAGTTTCGCCATGTGCATTCTCCTTCCAATAGTCATTCATTAATAGGCAAGGAGAGAAAGGTTCGCTTCGCTCCCTGCCTACCGTGCACCCTATTTGTCGTATTTTTCTAAAGCCTTATTAATAGTCTCTGTTACTCTATCCAGGTTCTCTTTCGGAGTACCGTTTCCGCGGGTAGCCTTTTCCGTAGCGGAAGCTAACTCATTCCACAACAGCTGTCCTTCAGGAATAACTGGCCGGTTGTGTGAATTGGGCAAAATATTAATAAATTCCTTCATAATCGGATCGTCCTTGTAACCGTATTTGTCGTTAACCGAATCGATAACGGAAATTTGAGAGTCAGCGTTTAATAATGTTTGCCCCTCTTCTTTCCCTAAGAATTCGAGGAATTTCCAAGCAGCAGCAACGTTCTTGGCGCCTTTAGGGATAATAGCGGACCCGCCTCCCGACCATGTCGTAAAATTAGTACCTGTTGGGGTCGGTATTGGTGCAACACCGTAATTTAAATCCGGCTTAAATTTTTCGATACCCTTCACCGTGAAGTTTCCACTTATCTTCATGCTGACTTGACCGGAAATGAACGGATCCATTTCCTCCGTGCCAGCTGCGCTTGTGAATCCGGCAATATCCTCGACGTTGTATTTTTTGCCGAAGTCGGTCATCCATTGCAGCGCTTCAACGACTTTAGGATCATTGGCGGTAATTTTGCCGGTGGCAGCATCCTGGAATTCTCCTCCAAATGTCCATCCCCAAGTATACAACCAGCCTTGCGAATACCATGGGATGAACCCGATCCGTTTGAAACGTTTACCTTCCTTGATGGTTAACTTTTCGGCGGCCGTTTCAAGCTCGGCGATCGTTTGTGGTGGCTTGTTGGGATCCAGCCCTACTTCTGTGAAATGATCCTTATTGTAAAATAGCAGGCGAGAGTCCGTATCCATCGGCATTGCATAAAGCTTTCCTTGATAACTGGACTCCTCCCAAGCAAATGGATAATACATTTCCTTAAGAATTCCAGATTCTGCTGCCATCGAGGATAAGTCAGTCAAAGAACCTTGCGCAGCCCAAGTACCGACCTTAAACCGGTCAAAAAGTGCAACGTCAGGAGGATTGCCGCCTGCGACTGCAGTCAGCAGCTTCTGATCGGATCCCTCGCTGGATTCTGTATAAACCAATTTCATTTTGATGGTAGGATTTTTCTCTTCAAATGCCTTCACGACTTTATTCAAATTATCTAAATCAATGGAGGTAAGACCATGCCACATCGTAACCGTTGTATTCCCCTCTCCGGCCTGATCGCTTGAGTCCCCCTTCGTTGAGCAAGCGGTTACAAGTAGTGACATAGCCAGAAAGTAAACAAGAATTGGAAATGCGAATTTTTTGGATCTCCTCATTCAAAGTCCCCCTTAAGTTAAATTAATTAGTTTAACTTGAATTCCTATAAAATCCACTCCATGTTCTGATCAATCCACATTTTATGTAAGCGTTAACAAGATTGGTGATATGAACTATTAAAATCAGAAAATGATGAACGAAGTGAATTTTTTATAAGAATTCTGCTGGCTATACTAATTATACTAAGTATATTAATATGACATCATAAACCATGTCAATTGCAATATTACGACACACTTTACAAATACAGACCGCATCTAGATGGAGTTTTTCTTGCGATATCAGGTCATGAAGGTCCATGCTTCGAAGTTTATATTTCTGATATCAAAAAAAGTGCCGATAAGCCCCTGGGGACTTCTCGACACCTTGAACAATATCCTTGATTTTGTTGAGCTATGCTTATCGCTTATATTAATCCTACCTGTTATTTTTCATGACCATACGATGTTCAATAATGTTCAGCTCGGGAACTGCTGTTCCATGCAGCTGAGAGATTAGCATATCCACTGCTAATTCACCCATCTGCTTCTCATCCTGCTTAATATGTGTGAAGATGGGTTGACCCAAGTGATCATTCAGGGAGTCGAAACAAACAATCTCGAATTCCTCCAGAGATTTCCCCATCGAGTGGATGACTTGAGCCAGCATGGTAGCTATTAGAAATTCCGACGCGACAAACGCCTTTACATCAGGGTTTTGTTTCAAAAAATGCATTACTGTTTCTTTATCACTTTCAATCGCTGTTCCGTTTATGTTCATGGGAAGGGTGCCCTTCAAGTTCGTCAATACATAATCTTTGTTCAAGTTCATTCCTTCTTGGGTGAAGGCAAACGTATATCCGAGCAGCCTTTCCTCCAATGTTGAAGTGTTCTCTTCCGGCGGAGATAAAAAGGCAATTTTTTTGTGACCTTTGCTAATCAGATGACGCGTAAGATCCATGGCTGCTTTCTTATTGTCTGTGTACACCGAACAAACCGGAATTCCTTTTAGATATCTATCGACCAAAACAATTGGAAACCGATCTAATACAAGTCGAAGCAGCTCCGAATTATAGTGTTGACCATGAATGGGGGTCACGATTAATCCTTTGATGCCCAAACCAATAAATAAGTCGATCGCGCGTTTTTCCTCATCCCGATCCCCGCAAGTTCGCTTGATAATAAGTTGATAATTATGCTCAGCACTCCGCTTTTCCATCGATCTAAGAAGTTGTAGGCCAAACTCGTCAGAAAAATTCGGTATAATAAAACCGATCAACCGTTTATCATCCTCAGGCACCAAGGTCGTTTTTACCTCTGAATAGTGCTTCGGTTCTTGTCCTCCAATTATACCATCGGACACATATGAACCTTTTCCTTGTATTCGTTTAATAACCCCGGAATCCGCCAATTTCTCCAAAGCCTTTTTAGATGTAATACGACTGACGCCAAATTTTTCAGCCAACTCTTTTTCAGAAGAGACTCGGTCTCCTTCTTTTAATCGACCTTCTTTAATCTCTTGTACAATAGAGACATATATCTGCTCGTATAAATGCAATTCCACAAAACCACCCTGACATCATAATATTAGTATACTAAGTATATTACACAAGAAGTAATTCGCAAAGTTACTCAGATTACCGGCGAACTTCTGTGGCATGGCGTTTTCCAAGTCTATTGTGTCAGACCTCTCCTTACAGTTAGACCCCCTGGCAGGGTCATGGAATAACTGGCCCTAAGTCGACAGCCGATTCCCGTTTATCTTAGTGGATGCGATGGTATTGAAGGTCCGTGAAGAAAACTCTCGAACCCCAAACGAACAAAAACCAGCTAATGTTTGTCAAGCATTTCAGGTTGGATGAGTTCTCTTTTCGTGTTATACTTTTTTCGACCAACACGAATAACCTCCACGGCCATGGAGGTTTTGGTTAAATATGGATTACGCTTGGTAGGGCTGCCCCTTCTGCAAGATGGCGAAAATGTGATGCAACAGCTTGTTCGCGCAAGCGATCACAACCACCTTGTAGGGCTTGCCCTCGTTTCTTTTTTTCTCGTAGTACGAATGGATTCTTGCATTTGCATTCTTCCGCATTCCGCATTGCACCGCTAAATACAGCGATCGTCTGAGCCTTTTAGAGCCTCGTTTCGTGATTCGTGTACTGGTCGCTGTGAACTTTCCTGAACTGAAAATCCCTGGGTCAAGGCCTGCAAACGCCACAAGTTGCTTCGCATCACTAAACTGTTTTACATCACCTAGTTCAGCTACAATAGCTGCCGCCAATTTCATTCCAATTCCCGGGATGCTTTTCACAAGTTCAACTTCGGGTAGGCTTGCCGCTATTTCCTCCATTTGCTTTTCGAGCCCCTCCAGTTGCCCGATTATTGTCAGCAATAACGTGACCATCCCGAGAAGAGCCTGGCTTTGAGACGGACTACGCCGAGTTTTTTTCCAGTCACACAGCATTTCCTCCAGTTTTCCGACTTTTTCAATCGCCCACTGCTGGGAACGAGATTTTCGTGTGCCTCCTTGAATAATTTCAATCCAATCCGCTGTACCTTCCTCTAAACAACGGGCTAGTATCGTCAATGACGTTACCGAAAACACATTCGAAAATAACCCTTCGTACCTCGGAAACACTTGCTCCAATAGGGCTCTACTGTTCAGTTTTGCCTGCACAAAGATTCCTGTAACGAATTCATGCTGCCGTGTCAAATGTTGCAACTCCGTATACGTCTCATCCCAGGTCCGGTGCGGCTTCACGTCGCCACGGTAGTACATCTCTGCCAGATGCCAAGCATCCAGTGCATCCGTTTTGACTTTGCGTAGCTGGGCTCCCTTGGCTCGTTTGGACTGCAACGGATTCACCATATAGTAGGTGTAGCCACTTCGTTCCAAGTACGAAACCAATGCGCGATGGTAATGCCCTGTCGCTTCCAGAACCACCACGGGCGCCAAGCCCGTTTCGGCCTGAAGCGTGTCTAGCATGACCGAGAAACGTTCGAATCCATTCTTTTCATGTATAATCTCTACTGCTTTGCCATACGGTTCATTTCTCTTCCTAAACGCTTGAACTACACTCGAACCTTTGGCAACATCCACACCGACAACAGGTTCCATGTCCTCACTCCTTATCTTTTGTTTCGCCGGTCCTTTTCCACGATGGTTCCAAACCCATAGCTTCGCTTGTTATACGGGGTCAACTGCCCCTACCAGCCCAAACATGGTCTTTTGGAGGTCGTGGGAGAACTGTTTTTGTTACGAGGTCCTAGCCCCTAAAGCCGCCACGTTCTCCCGGCTCCCCCCATCGTAAAACGACCACAAAAAAAGGCCAACCAGTAATTACTGGCTAACCTGATAATACGAAAAAGCCGTCCCTCAAAATATATTCATACCTTGAGGGGCAGCTTATCGATACACTGCTGATTATTTAGATAGCTCTTCCTTCACCATAAGCTGACGGGCATATTCATTCAAATCGATAGACTCGCCCCCGTTCAGCCGCGACTTTTCAGCTGCGAATGCGATCAGGTGACTCCGGACGGAAGCTGCAGCCGATGTCAGGCTTTCCTGGCCGTTATAGTGACGCACCTCATTCATAAAATTCCTCACAATGCCGCTGTCTCCCCCACCATGGCCGCTGGTTTGAGAAGGGATTGTGATTTCTGTTTTTTGGTTCGTCAAAAAGTCGTACACGGTAATTTGATCTTCCTCACCACGAAGTTCTCCTTTCGTCCCCATGATCTGGATTCTACGTTCCTGCTCAAATGTAAACCCGCACATACTGAACATGGCCGTAGCTCCACCTTCAAATTCCATATTCACGACCTGATGATCTACCACATTATTGTCACTCCGGTATACACACCGACCGTAATCGGTATCACGCAAGCCCTGTATGATATTCGGCTTCGTCAGCTCCTGTGTAAAATGTCCTGCCCAACCCCTGAACTGTTCACTCAAATAAAATCTTGGTGCAGAGTACGCGCAGGTTGGTTCTACAGCACAATCCAAGCATCGATCAGCGGAACCTTCCGGTGCATTGCCTTCATGAAAATGTTTAAGAGATCCGAACGAACTGACCTTGAGACAAGGCTGATCCATGAGCCAGGATAATACGTCCATATCATGGCAAGACTTGGACAGGATCATCGGGCTGGATGTGTTGGAATTGTTCCAATTTCCCCGCACAAAGCTGTGGGCAATATGCCAGTAACCCACGTTCTCATTCAGCTGAATGGAGACAATTTCTCCGATACGCCCTTCTTGTATCACCTTCTTGATTGTATTCCAGAACGGTGTGTACCGCAGCACATGGCAGATCGTCAGCAGCCGGTCATTATCTCTGGCCGCTTGTTCCATCTCAAGACATTCCTTTGGATCAGGTGACATCGGCTTCTCCAGCATGACATGATACTTCTTATCTAAAGCCTGCATGGTTGGGCCATAATGCATTCTGTCCTGCGTACAAATAACCGCAATATCAGCCAGCTTAGGTTCAGCCAACAGGGGCTCCCACGACGCATAACAGTGTTCCGGCGGAATCCCGTGCTTCTCAGCAAATCTTGCTCTTCTCACTGGATCAGCTTCGGCAACCGCAATGAAGGTAAGCTCATGCGGATAATCAAGTGCATAGGGTGCATAACCACCCGCTCCCCTCGCACCTGCTCCAATCAGGACTGCTTTCATTTGACTCATATTTGTTCACTCCTTTATGATCTGAAATCTACAGATGACCTTCTAATCGGCTTGGGTATAACGGTCTGCTGCTGATTGATAGATGGCTACATATCGTTCTACACCCATCTTTTGGAGAGCTGCCACATACTGATCCCAATTGTCAAAGGATTCATTTCCAGTAATGAATTTGTCACGCATTTCATCTACATACGTTTCAATATCCGTCTGGAAAGTGGTCAGATCCCGCTGCTCTTCCTGCGTGAAATTAAATGGAGGCCAAATTTGATCTTGTGGTAAGATGTGAGACTCTGCTTTTTTGGCATTTTCAACCGAAGTTGGCAGACCTTCAGCACCCTTGAAGTATTTCTGCTTCACAAAACCAGGGTAGTATCCACCCGGCCAGATCAGGTATTGACCTACTGCCTGGTCCAGATTAAGGCCATCCGGGTTGTTTTTGATATTGTCGACATAGTCTACGTTACCGTCTGCGTCTTCTTTATACGTCTCATCTTTCCAGCCCATGAAGAATGTCTTGATGCCCTCATCGCTGTAGAAATAATCCATCCAGCGAATCATGGCCTCTGGATTTTGGGCTTTATCTGTCAGTACAAACATCCCGATATTACCGAGTGGAGAACCATAGGCGTTGTATGTCTGATCGCCATGAGGACCCTTCAGTACGGGCATGCCAACATAACCTTGCTGATTGTATATCGCAACCGGATCGACATTATCCACGACTCCGATCAGGCCTTCCATACCCTTAGCATCCACTTCGGTACTCTTAACAGATACAATATCCTGCTCGAGCAATCCGTCCTTGTAGAGCTTATTCACGAACTGCAGCAGCTCCCTGTATTGGGGATCGGTTGGAATAAAGCGTACTTTATCCGTCTGAGGGTCTGTATCAATGTTAATGTTGGAGGTGCCATGATTATTCAACCCAAATGAACCTCGCAGGTAGTTCACCACACCATTCGTTCCCACCCCGCCCCAAGCAATCTCGTCCTTTTGCCCGTTGCCGTTCGGGCCCTTTTCTTTAAAAGCTTTCAACATAGTATAGAAGTCATCTAATGTCTGCGGTTCCTGCAAACCTAATTTATCAAGCCACTCTTTCTTCACCCAAGGTGTTCCGTACAGAACCGACTTAAATTCCGGATCATACAAGGTTGGCAGCCCATATATATTGCCATCTGGCATCGTAATCCCTTTGCCAATAACCGGATACTTCTTCATTAGAGCCTTAAAGTTAGGCGCATATTGGTCGATCAGATCATTTAGAGGAATGAATGCGCCCTGCTTGCCGTATTTAAGCAGATCCGATCTGGAAAACGCCGATGCGTAGAACATCTCCGGGTAAGCGCCACCTGCCAGCAGGAGATTGCGTTTTTCCTTCAAATTATCCTTCTGCACCGTATCCCACTGGATATGAACATTGGACATCTTCTCATACTCTTTCCAGAGTCTAAGATTATTCCAGTCCGCATTGGCAAAAAACTTTCCGGCAAATCCGCTCACTGTAATGGTGTCATTGACGATCGGAAATCCGCTCGCATTGACTTTGCCATTGGCAGCGCCTTTATCCTTGCTACTTCCCGAATCAGCATCCTTGGAATTGCACCCGGCCAGCATCGAAACAGACATCATACAAACCAGAGCGATACTTCCCCACTTTTTGAGCGTCATTCTTATTCCTCCCTTTGTCCCATCGTTATCCATACAAGGAATCATCCCTTAATGGCACCAATCATTACGCCTTTAACAAAATATCTTTGCAGGAAAGGATAAAGCAGGAGCACCGGTATGTTGGCAACGACGAGTACAGCATATTTGATCCCTTCCACTTCCCTTTGCTGTTTAATCGCAGACTCGGTTGACATTTTGACCATATCGTTCGTCTGCCCTTGAATCAGAATTTCCCGCAAAATGAGTTGAAGTGGAAACTTGTCCTTGTCTGACAGATACAACATTGCGTTAAAGAAGGCGTTCCAGTGCCCAACAGCATAGAACAGAATCGTCACCGCGATAATGGGCATGGATAATGGCAGGATAATCCGGGTTAACGTTTGGATATTGGAGCAGCCATCAATCGTGGCCGCCTCATGCAACTCATTTGGAATCGATTGCTGGAAGAATGTCCGCATAATGATGATGTTCCAGATCGAAACGGCATTCGGAATGATCATGACCCAAAATGTGTTTAACATGCCAAGGTTTTTGATTAGCATATAGGTTGGAATTAGTCCGCCACTGAAGAACATCGTGAAAACAAACAGGGCCATGATGGCATTGCGGCCTATAAAATCCTTTCGAGATAGCGGATATGCCGCCAGAATCGTCATAACGAGATTAATCAGCGTCCCCACTGATGTATAGATCAGTGTATTGGTATAACCTCTGAGGATATCTTTGTTCTGAAAAATCTTCTCGTAAGAATGGAGATTGATTCCCTTGGGCCATAGGAACATTTCACCACGCAGGACGGCCTGCGGATCACTGAACGAAGCACTTAACACAAAAACAAGCGGGTAGATTACGATAAGCGTAATTATAATTAACAAAAAATGGTTAACTATATTAAAAATACGATCTCCTCTAGATTCAACAAGCATGCATCAGCAACTCCCTTACCATAGGCTCGTTTCACTCATACGTTTTGAGATCTGGTTAACAGTAACTAATAAGATGAAATTGATGATGGAGTTAAACAGACCAATTGCCGCCGAGAAGCTGTATTCAGCATCTTGTATCCCGCTCCGGTAGACGTAGGTAGAGATAATGTCCGAGGTTTCCAAATTCAGTGTGTTCTGCATCAGCAGGACCTTCTCGAAACCAATACCCATGATGCTTCCGATATTTAAAATGAACAAAATGATAATTGTCGGCATAATACTCGGTATATTAATATGCCATATCCGCTGCAAGCGGGTTGCCCCATCCACACGCGCTGCTTCATGAAGTTGAGAGTCCACGCCGGCTAATGCCGCCAAATAAATAATTGAGCTCCAGCCCATGGTCTGCCATACATCCGACATCACAAACAAGGTCTTGAACCAGGATGGTTCAGACAAGAAATTAATGGGATTGCCACCAAACATACCAATGAAGTGATTAATGATTCCGTATCGCGGCGATAAAAACATCATCATCATGCCTACGACCACGACAGTTGATAGAAAGTGCGGCGCATAGGTTATGGTCTGAACAAATTTTTTAAACTTTTCCGCCCTTACCTCATTCATCAGAAGCGCCAAAATGATAGGTACTGGAAAACCTACCGCCAAGCTGTACAACCCAAGACCAAGCGTATTTTTAATTAATCTCCAGAAGTAATAACTGTGAAAAAAACGTTCAAAATGTTCAACACCGATCCAGGGACTTCCCCAGATTCCCTTCGTTGCAATGAAATCCTTAAATGCGATTTGAATGCCATACATCGGCAAGTACTGAAAGACAATGTAATAAGCAACAACTGGCGAGATTAACAAATAAAGCTGCCAATTTCGTAAAATGGGGTTCCACTTTTGACGTCTTCTTCTCTTCTTTTCATGTACTGCATTCATTGCAGGTTGTACAGTTGTATTGGCCATGAACATCCCCCCTGGAGTTG
The DNA here is from genome assembly GCF_032399705.1 of Paenibacillus sp. BIC5C1. Lineage (NCBI taxonomy): Bacteria > Bacillati > Bacillota > Bacilli > Caryophanales > Paenibacillaceae > Paenibacillus > Paenibacillus sp. BIC5C1. The sequence continues at coordinate 1,706,642 of NZ_CP135922.1, read as the reverse complement.
TCACTACAATTCTGCCTGGCAAAGTGTCTTTGTGTTAAATCACCAGCGTCCTAACGCTGCTAGAAGCAGTTCCCACCTTTCTTTCATGATTTCTAAGATTTGATTTAAAGTACTTATATGTTAGAAGTTGTTACACAAAGTGAGTGAAGACCGTTAACAGATGACTTCACTATCTAATGCAAGGAGGTTTTTTGGATATATATTTGGATATTTATTTGGTTTAATTTTGGTAACAGTTTGGAATATATTATATGTAAATTGGTAGGTATTAGTTTGGATAATAGGTTATAAGAGTTTTAGAGGATTCTTGTTTATTTTATATAAACATTGATTTAAAGGGGATGAAAGCGCAATCATTAATTTGGTTTAAGATATGATCTTAGCTGCTGGCTAAATCCAAAATATAGAAAATAAATCCAAACGCTTAATTTCATACATCATAATATAGCCCACAGACGGTTGTCAAACATTTTTTTGGCTTAATTTGGATTTCATTTGGCTAAAAACAAGAAAAACCCACGCGGATGCATCCTCGCAGGATTTATATTAAAGTTATCGGGTTTTATATGTAATATAATATCACACAACTAACTAGTCATTTGTACGATCATAAACAGATGATTCCCGTACAATAAGGGTGCTAGGCAACAACACTTTATGCAGAGATGAATAACGTCCTTCCAGATAATCGTTAATTAATTGTGCCGCCACTTTGCCGATCTCATATTTGGGAACTTGCACGGATGTCAGAGGTGGTGTCGTATACTGCGCCATAGAAATATTATCCATGCCCACGAATGCGATATCTTGAGGAATACGGCCATTTTGTTCAACCACTGCCCGCATGGCAGGAATAGCGAGCATATCACTTGCACAAAAAATTGCCGTCGGCCAATCAGACTTGGGCGTCTTGGTCAGGAGATCCGTCAGTCTGCTGTAGCTGAGATTCACATTCCAGTTGGTGTTGATAATCCAATGTTCATTCAGATTCAGGTTTGCTTCCAGCATGGCAAATTTATAACCGACATACCTTTCTTCGCTCTCTATTTGTTCCGAATATGCGGGGCCACCGATAAACCCAATCCGGGTATGGCCCTGCTCGATCAAATGACGGACTGCTGTGCGGGCAGAAAATATTCGGTCACAGTCAACGACCGGTACATTAAGCCTTTCGTCATTGAGACTTACACCCAGTACAGTGATATTCTCTTGCTCAAGCATCTCAAACAATTTTTCATCGTACCAGCTGATTGCGACTATACCTTGAGTACCCGTTTCCTGAAGCATCATCTTTATCCGTTCGGTGTCACCAAGTTCTTCGCAAGTGCGGACAATTGCTGGAGGCAGCCCCAGTTCCGTCATTTTAACGTGAAAACCAGTCAGTACCTGTGCAAAGTACGGATGATCATCCATCAAAATCTGTGGCACGATACAAGCTATCCGTTTGGCTGAGGTAATCTCTTTGCCAATGGATTTGGTGGATTCATCCAAATTGTATCCCAACTCAAGAGCAGCTTCTCTAATTTTTCGCTTTGTCCCTTCATTGACCGGTCGATTGGTATCATTGCTGATCGCACGCGAAACCGTTGATATGGATACGCCTACACGTTCTGCGATATCTTTTAATTTTGGCATTACAGCACCTCCCCTTGCTCTCTTCATTTGGAGCCAAAATTTATGTTTAGCAATGATCATATCATAATATTGTAATATTTTGGCGTCAATTAAACAAGCCCAGAGCGCTTATGAGGAGCGTCGGAAGGCTTCAGTCTCTCCTGTTAAATGGTCATAGACCACGATGTTCGGGCTGGAGAACCGCTCAGAGGAACTGTCGCCCTTGGTTTGACAATCTGTCCGATAAAAAAGCCCCCGGTTTCCCGGAGGCTCATCGAATCCTAGTTATTTTACCGCGATCACTTCAATCTCCACAAGTCCGCCCTTCGGCAGCTTCGCAACCTCAACGGCACTACGTGCCGGATAAGGCTCCGCAAAGAAAGTAGCATAGACTTCATTAACCGTTTGGAAATCGTTCATGTCTTTTAGAAATACCGTCGTTTTCACTACATGCTCCATGGCATAATCTGCCGCTTCCAAAATTGCCTTCACATTAGTTAGCGATTGCTTGGCTTGCTCCGATATAGAATCCGGAAACTCTCCTGCTGCATTCATTCCAAGCTGCCCGGAAGTAATCATCATATTCCCAAATTGTACAGCCTGTGAGTAAGGACCGATAGCACCTGGAGCGTTTGAAGTTGCAATTGTTTTTCTCTCTTGTTTTGTCATAGAAATTCTCTCCCTTTATCCACGCATTAATATGCTTTTTTTCTGTTTTCACAAGCGAGGGGTGTGATCCCCCCTCTTATAATGATTTAGCTGCTTTTGCATCATCATATTCTTTGAGCATTTCCTGCTGCTGCTCCGGAGTCAGCTTGGTGATTCCAAAGCCTGTGAAACCCCATATGATCGCAAAGATAATACCTGTCCAGCAAAGGACTGCCCAAGGCAAATATGCCAGAGTTGCGACGCCAAGAGTACCAGCCATATAAGCCCCTGCTGCTGTCCACGGCAAGATCGGTTCAATAATGGTAGCAGAGTCCTCAATGGTTCGACCCAGGTTCTTCGGATGCAGTCCGCGGCGAATGTAAGCCTCTCGCAGCATTTCACCAGGCATCAGGATCGATACCTGCCCATTACTTGTTACACCAATCATAGTCAGACCGGTAGCAATTGTTGCCAAAATCAGCGATCCTGTCGAATGCACAAATTTAAGGATCTTACCTACAATCAGTTCCAGAGATTTGGTCAACGAAATGGTACCGGCGAACGTAATAGCACAGAAACAGATCAACAATGTACCCATCATGGAGTTCATCCCACCGCGATTCAGAAGGCGAGGAATATCCGGAATCACAGCAGCTGCATCGAAGCCTTGAATGTGAACCATAGCTACATCGAAGCCGTTAATGACGGAAGTAATTACATCATGCAGTGTAAACCCTTGAAAGATCATACCGTTCGCCATCGCTACAACAGAGGAGATTAACATAACCGGGATTGTAGGCTTCTTGCGAATCGACCCATACAATACGATCAGTACCGGAAGCAGTAATAGTAAATTCCAGTTGAACACTGTACTTAAAGTATCCATAATCGTAACAACCTTCTCAGGAATAGCCATATCCGAGCCACCGCTATTAAAACCAGTGATCAAGAAGACCGCTCCAGCCACGATAAATGATGGGACCGTCGTATACAGCAAATGACCTATATGTTCATACAAGTTAACTCCTGTTGATAGCGCTGCCAAGTTTGTTGTATCTGATAAAGGGGACAGTTTGTCTCCAAAATAGGCACCAGCTACGACTGCACCTGCAACAGCAGCCAGATTCGCATCAAGGCCCGCTCCTACCCCCATAAATGCTACGCCGATCGTACCTGCTGATCCCCAGGAGGTTCCTGTACATAAGGAGACAATGGAAGTGACAATGAATGCCGTAATCAGCAAAAATTGCGGATTAATAATATCAAGTCCGTAATAGATCATCATCGGTATCGTACCGCCGATCATCCAGGCGCCAATCATAAAACCGACAGTAATCAGGATCAAGATAGCCGGCATGGTCTTTGCGATCTTTTGTGCGATGGAATTCATAATGTCGTCATAGTTGTGACCCAGCTTAATAGCGATGATTCCCGCAACTACTGTAGATATAATGATTAACGGCTCAGGCGGCAATTCGAATAGAACATATCCTAAACATAACAGTAAAACCATAGTAACAATCGGTAATAAAGCTAAAAACAGAGTAGGTTGTTTAACCGTCTTTTCCTTATTTGGCGTAGCCATTGTAAGGTTCCCCCTATCGATGATGTAAGAAGTTATCTGTTACTTTAAAGGGTAATTGCTGGCCATTCGCTCAAAAGCCTCTTGCAATAGTGCCCTGGGAGCACCGAGATTCAGGCGAATAAATCCTTCGCCATCCACGCCAAAGGACGAACCAAAACTGACGCTAACCCGGCTCTTTTGTTGAATCCATGCCATTAAATCGCTTTCATTCCTGCTAAGGGCCGTACAATCTACCCACAGAAGGTAGGTTCCTTCTGCCCTCACGATTTTAAGTTCAGGCATATGTTCAGCAAAAAAATCTTCCGTAAATGAAATATTGTCCGTAATATAAGATCGAAGCTCGTTAAGCCAATCATCACACTCCGTATAAGCCACTTCCAAAGCAGGGATGGCAAAAAAAGTAGGATTATGAATACCAGCTTGTCGTAACCCCAGTTGGAATCGCTCTCTTAACTGCATATTTGGGATCACAATATTAGCGATTTCAAGACTTGCTAAGTTAAAGGTTTTACCTGGCGAAGTGCAAATAATGGAACGCTCCGCAATCTGCTCTGATAATTTCGCGATAATCGTATGTTCATGTCCTTCGTGAATAAAATCGGCATGAATGTCATCCGATACGAGCAGTGCATCATAACGGATGCAGAGCTCGGCTATGCGTTCCAATTCCGCTTTTGTCCATACACGCCCGGTCGGATTATGTGGAGAGATTAAGAGAACAATCTTGACCCCTGCACTCATTTGGCGCTCCATATCATCAAAATCGATTTCATATCGTCCATTACTAAGTACCAGCCGACTCTCTACGAGTTTTCTATCGTTGATTTCAACAGCATTAGCGATAGGTTGATATGCCGGAGTATGCATCAAAATTCGGTCACCAGGTTCTGTGAGTCTCTCGATTATAATCGATACGGCCTGTACAATCCGCGGACAGAACACGATCCATTCTTGCGGTACATCCCATCTGTAGGCTTTATTAAGCCACTTCTGGACGACCTCATAATACGGAGGGAACGCATCGGTATATCCGTAGATTCCATGCCGTGCCATCTCGCTCACCTTATTCACGACTTGAGGAGGCGCTTGGATATCCATATCCGCAACAGAGAGAACGATCATATCGTCCCCCAAGCTGTTCACTACCCCGTCCCACTTCGCGCTATTGGTGCCTACTCTGCTAATCACTTGATCAAAGTTATAGCTCATGTATCTCACCTTCTTGTTTTCCATCTGGATTTCTGTTTATTTCAGCTTTTGTAAATAGCGATATACCGTAGGTTCAGATATTGATAAAGAAGCTGCTACCTGTGAAACCCCGCCTTTCAGTAAGAAAACTCCAAGCTCGTTTAATTCGCGGACAACTTCAATCTTCTCCTGCGATGACAAACGTTCCGGCGGAATTTTTAATTTGCCAATAACCGAAGTTATCATATGCTGCAGCAGATCATCTGCATTTCCCTGCAGGTACTCCGTTGTTTGCTTTTCTTCCTTGGTCTTTTCAGCAGCAGCAGCAGGCATTACATACGGGTTAGGTCCTCCTTGTAAAATATGTTGAACCCATTCAGCCGCTACTTCCATATGAGTAACGTCTATATTCAGGCAAAGCAGACCAACCAGCTTATTCTTATCATTCTTTATATAGTAGGTAGACGATCGGAAACTCTGACCGAATTTGCCTGACGCTTTGTAGTTGGCTATATACTGTTCCTCATGATACGCTTCCGATTTGAGAATTTTTAAGACAAGGTCAGTGGATGCATCGCCTACTTCACGTCCGCTAATATAACCGTTCTCAATAAAAACAATAGAGTGCTCCGGATCACTGATATCATGTACGACGACTTCACATTTAGGTCCTATAATTGCCGCAATAAATGAAGCGATCGGAAAAAATCTCTCAAGATACTGCCAATTCTCACTCCCCATCAATTTGAACACCCTTCTCTCATTCAGCAATGTATTTTTATTTTACAAATAATAAATTATTATCTTGATAAAATAGTATCACACTTATAAAACGCTTTCAACTTTTTTTTGTAGATAACCCTCATTTAAACAAAAAAAGCCTGCACGATCACTCCTGTGACCTGTGCAAGCTTCTCACTCATTTTCTCGAATATTGAGTCGATAACACAACTGAATTACAACGCGTTATTTTTCCCAAAGCTCGATCAGTCGACCCTCAGGATCTTCAATCCAGACAAACTTCCCAAATTCACTAATCTCTTGTTTCTTAACAAGAGGTACCCCAATATGTTCAAGATGTTGAATAGTCTCGTCTAGATCATGCACTTGGAAATTTAACATCACTTGTTGTTCTGTCGGAAAATAACTATCATTCTCCGGAAAGAAAGAAAAGATAGTTTCATTACCTGGTTCGGGTTTGATCACAGTTCCATTCCAATCTTCTATTTCAATCTTCAGCACATCACTGTACCATTTTTTTATCACTTCAAGATTCTTAGTTCTCCAAAAAATCCCTCCGAAGCCTTTTATCATCGTTTCCAGCTCCTGTCTATCATCAAATTTTAAATATCATTAGATTAGATATATCCCAAATCCAACAACCTTAATCCCCCAAAGGGCGCCCTCAACGCGCTATGGTATTAATTGATGTCAGACCTTCACGCATCAGCTGCATTTTACTACTCAGATTTGTTATCTTTCTCATTGCCGCGTTTAAAATTCCCAGTAATCTTTGCCATGACTACAACTCCCTTCTTAACACTCATCCCCAGGTTTCATCAAGATGTTGTGCATAGTATTGGATCGGTCTGCTAAAATACTGAAGTTTTTCATCTGAAGTTGTTTCTAGCAAATTAGCTAAAAGAAGTTCAGTCGATTCTTTGTATTTTCCCGTATTATAAAGAGAGATCGCCAGAAACACTTGAAGGCCTCTATGATCAGGGAACTCTTTTACACCTCGACGCAATGTTTCCTCTGCTTCCTGATAAAATCCTAAATATCGATATGTGCTTCCCAGACCAAGCAATGCTCTTTCAAGATCCGGCCCGGATAGTCCTTGTTCAATAGCTCGAACATAAAATGGAATGGCTTCTTTCCCTAGTCCTGAATTGTCATGAGCAACAGCCGCCTGAAAATGGATCTCCGCATCGTCCGGGTAAGTGATAAGCAAATCTAAAAGCATTGCACGCACTTCAGCAAGTATCGCTTGATCCTGCTTAGCTCGTCCCTCTTCGCGAAGTTGTATGGCCTTATCCAAAAGTTCTCTTTTCATTTTTACATTTACCTCTCTTTTTGAAATCTTGGATATAATGTTATCTGACGTAAACCTCTACTGTGCATTAGCTATAATCTTCTTTGTTAAGTTAAACTCATGACGACACTCATAGTAATAACTTTTGAATTTATATCCCCCAGCTTTAAATACAGGCTTATGTTGATACCACACTATAATTAGCGTTCCTTCAAAAAGGATTCTACGAAGGATATAAACTATTCTGTTAAAGAGAACGTTTCTATTTTGAGCAAATTTATAAAGTGTTTCGGATTGAAACTGAACATGTTTCTCCTCATCATTTAAAATCTGATTACATAAATCGATTAATATTTTTGATTTTGTAGATTTTTGCAAGGCTTTATAGTACAACTTAGCAATGATCTCAGCAGTTAATAGAACAATGACTGATTGTTCTAGACTCGCATATCGACGTAATCTTCTAAATACATTGTCCACCCAATGTCTACGAAGGAGCGGGATTCCCTGTACCTTCATAAATCTGCCCAGATCTCTAGCGTGCCTCTGTTCTTCTTTAATGAATTCTATAAGTGCTTCATAGTAATCCTGATCTTGTGTCTGATGTACATATTCTTGCGCACGTTTAATTAGATATTTACCTTCAGAGTTTTCTCCTAATTGAAACTGTTGAATTGACTTAATGATTATTTCTCTTTCATTAGTTGTTAATTTATAGTTGTCATCCCAATGAATATATTTGAGGTTTTGATTATTTCTCCGATAATATTGCACCCATTTCGAGAAAGTGATATTCATTATTTGCTCCTAAAATGTAATAGGTTTATGTCAGATAAACGTTTTGTATTGACGACGTCCTGGCCCCTTAGAGTCGCTGCTTATAGTTGTGAGGCTTGCCGAACACCTAATGCAGTAACGTCCCGACGGGTTTAGCGGGCTGGATGGGCTCACTCGCTTCTCAGAGTGACCCCGAGCAATGTTAGTCGAAGGAAGTTTTGGAAGCAGCCATTGCATTTAAGGCGTTCTCAAAATAGCTATATACTTCATCTGCAATTCCCAGAAACTCTTCAACAAGTACATCACTATCCAAGTAACAAGCATACAGATAATCAACTAAAGCGGAGTCAATCTCACAATAGTTTAATATGGCATTCTTCATCTTAATAATGTCATCTTGCCATACCCCTGTATCTTCTAGAACCAAAGAGTATAATGCACGAATTAATCTCTTAGAGTAACCTTTAATATATCTAGTTTTCATTGTGTTATCACTAGCATTAGAAAGTGAACGATGTACACGATCCACTTCCTCCTTGGTCTCTGTATTTAAGTCTAAAATGAATTCTGGAGAAATCATGATCGGGGGTACTTTTTCACCAATGTCATCCCCATGTATGCAAACACAAATGATCTTAACCCAAAAACCCCACTCATGTGGTTTACTTAATACATCGTCAATCGAGCAAATAATCGTATCGATCTTAGTTAGGACTTGATATTCTTCCAAAAGCCTGTCTTTAATATTTGACAATCTTTCGTAATCAATATCTTTGGGATTTGCACATACAATAGTAAAGTCTGCATCTGACTTAAAAGGTGTAGCCGTTCCTTTTGGAACTGAGCCACACATATAAATGCTATGAATCTTATCTTTAAATTCGTTAAGGATATGATTCACATACTTATCAACAAAATCCTTATATTCACTTTGTATTGCAATTCTATTTATAACTTTTTCTAATATCATATAGACTCCTCCTAAACTAAAAACTTCTTTCGACTAACGTTGTTGTATTCATGACGCTTGGCAAATGCCAAGTGTGTCCGGCAAGCCTCTGCTTCCCTGTAATGCTTCTGCCGAACCGATGGCGTATGCTCGATGCGTGAATATATTGTTATCTGATTTCAGGGTAATCTATGAATAACTTTCAATACTGTTTCAACTATGATCTTCAATCAGTATTAACTTCTTATCTTTCATTTGAAATATTGATTTCCCTTGAAGTTTTAATGTTTCTCCTGCCTTCATTCCATTAGGGAGATCACTGGACAATATTCCCTCATAATCAATGTCAACCTCTGCTTTATCTCCTGCGAAAATAATGTTCTTTATTACTTGACGCCTTTGAGAAAATACCTGAATTGACTGCTCTGCTAATGTGCGAAATTCCTGAATCCCCTTTGTTTCCAAATTCACTTCACCTTTAGAAATGTTTCGAAAATGAATATTTTCATTCAAAACTCCTACCATTCCATCAATGTTAAACGTGTTATATGCGCTCAGGTATTTTTCAATAAGATCTTTTAAATTTGAGTTCTCCAAGTCGAATCCCACTCCTAGATTTTGATATTACATATTTGTCCTGATTTTAGATAACGTTGCTGTATTCACGAATCTGAGAGGCTCAAACCTCATCAATGTTATCCCATTCATAAATTAATTCATTTAGAACTTTTCCTCCGATTATTATTTGAATTGATTTACATAATTTAGCTCCATAATGTTCATAGAAATATCGTGTCTTATTATCTTCTAGAACTTCAACAAATATCTTTTGATAGCCTAAGAATTTAAAATGTAGAAATAGTTGTTTAAGTAATTCTTTCCCTAAACCTCTTCCGTGATATTCCTTAAGTATGTATATAGATGTTAAATCACTAGAATTGGCTACTATATTTGTTTCTCTCTTCCAAGAATCTGCAAATCCAATAATTTCTCCTTCTGGGTTTTCTGCTATAACTACAAAATTATCTTCTCTTTCAATATTTTCGATCCATAATTCAGTTCTTTTTTTATATGATAGATTATATAAGAATTCATCTGGAATAATACCTTTGTAAGTTGTTCTCCAACTATCCACATGAACTTTTGCAATGCCTTCTGCATCATTAATCGTTGCTTTTCTTATTTGCATAATAACCACCTCATAAGATTAGTTAAAACGAATATTTCAAGCACTTAGCCATAACTGTATATAATGCGTAGCATTATACAGTTCCTATCTTGTAATTTATTTACGATGATTTCTCATAACTTTCTTGTATTCACGAAACGCCCCGGCCTTAGATAGCTCTTATCTTAGGCTGGGGCGTTTGTTGACTGAGATTTCTTCCATGATTATACATCTTTCAATCGAGGGACGATAGCCCTACAGCTTGAATACTGTGTTAAACGCAGTTTCTGACTTCATCGAATTATCAAATATTTGCTTTCAGTTTGTTTTATATGATGCAGCATATGGTTTATATTCCATAAAATTGTCTATTAGTTTGAATAGATTCTCCCAATTATCCATCGAAATACTCCAATCATCAGGAATCCCATTGAAAAGGATAACATTCATCCCGTGATGCATTTATGACCCGATATGGCCTTCTTTATCCATAACCATTCGCAACATGCTTTCCTCGAGACACAAAAAAAAGACAAGGCTATCTAAATGGTATCGATCATAAAAAAGTACTGGATAAGGAGAGAACCATATTAGGAATAAGTAAATGGCATACAGGAAAACATAAATCCGGGAACTTCATTAACTAACGGATCTAGGAGGTCGGCAAATGGCAAAGTTTTTCGTTTTGATAATATTATTATTGGTGGCAGGCTGTTCGTCCCATAACAATATGATGCAAAAACAAGTGACTCCTGAGCAAAAACAAATTTCAATTCATGATCATGCTGCTGCACCAAACTCTGTCCTCACACAGGCATCATCAACAGCTACATCTTGGCAAGAGAGATCTATTACAACAAAAGAAGCCCAAAATGGAATTCCATTGGATTTGTTGGATCTGGTTCGAACACCGGATGGAAGTCCAGTAAACCAGGCACCTGCAGGAAATCCTGAAAATAAGGAGCCAACAGGACAAGTACAGGAAGGTAAAAAAAATACTACGGATAAAACCGATTTTGAGCAGCAGGTTCTGGATCTAGTCAATCAAGAAAGGGCCAAAACAGGATTAAGTTCCTTGAGTAGGAATGAAGAATTGTCAAATGTGGCTATGGTCAAGGCACAGGACATGTACAACAACAGTTACTTTGATCATAATTCGCCAACACATGGATCCCCCTTCGATATGATGAAGGAATTCGGGATCACATATAATACCGCTGGAGAAAACATCGCAAAAGGGCAAACCACCCCTACCCAGGTTATGAAGGAGTGGATGAATAGCCCTGGCCACAAAGCCAATATACTGAATAATAGTTATACTCATATCGGTATTGCTTATTATAACAACACATGGGTCCAGGAATTTACTGGGTAGCGCCTTTCATCTCCCAACAATAAAGTATCAAAAACCCGCAATTTATGTCGGGTTTTTGATACTTACAGATCCTGCATACGCCACCAATTGTTTCTCTGTGAAAGATTCCGTGGGCAGTTTTCCAGCCCAGACATTTCCGAGGGCGACGTAGATACTATGTTATCCAATGGACTTGCCTTCTTGATTCTGCTTTCATCGTCTTTACTTTTGTTTTCATTCGTTTATGTATTCTTGGACTTTTGACAAGTATTCTGCGATTGGTTTCGATGAATCTACCACTATATAATTCTCTTCTTCTGGTTTTTTACTGTTTATTAAAGCTCTATAAAAGCCTTCTTCTGATGATGATGCTTCGATTTGACTCAAAAGTCTTTCTTGATTTTTAATCGATTTCGAATTAATTCAATGTCTTCGACATAACATTCCACATACTTATATTTCTTTTTGTGTTTTCTCGCTAATTCAAGCCCAGTTTCTAATAAATTGCTGTACAAACAAGGACTATCCATGATCACGCTATGTCCATTCGATAAATAATAATCCACCAACGACCAATCTATCATAGGACAGTTGTCCTATTGCTTTACCTTCCATCGTGTATCCTTGTGATGATAGCGATTTTAAGATTGCTGTTTTAGAAATGTCATGATCAACAATGACAGCCCCAGTTGTTTGGCTAATCTGTCTTGCTAATGTCGACTTTCCTGAACCAGGGAATCCTGACATCTGTAAAAAAAACATACATACACCTCTATCTTAATTAATAGTATTTGCGAGTCTTTCGGATAACGTTCCTGTATTCATGAACCCCAAACGGGTTGTCTGCTGAGATGCCTCTCCGAATCCCTTCTCGAAGACCAAAGCTCCATCGGAGCCGCTGCCTGAATATTAGTTTATAAGATGTCGGGGTCCCCCTTCAGCTACTTACAAAATGCTCTTTTTTCGTACTCAGTTGCTTTTGTTCTTAACTATTATTCTGGTACTTCAACGTATTCCGATACTCTAGATTTCAATATCTCTATTAATTCTTCATCCATATATTCATAATCATCCGGTATATTTAAGCATACCAAACGTTTGTTTATTAGTTTATTTGAGAATTTATCTTTAAGTCTTCTTACATGTTTTTTCTCCATTACAAAAATCATTTCTGCCCATCCAATGTGTCCTTCAGTGACTCTAATTCTAGCTCCCTCTTCTGTTCCAGCAGATCGCACTTGATATCCATTGTATCCATTAATAATCTTCTCTGCTGTTAAGCTGCGCCATTTGTTTCGACTACAAATAAATAGTAATTTAATGCTTCGTCACCTATCTCATATCTATTATTTTGTTTTATTATAGCACCTGAATTTAAGCAATTATCCCGATTTCTTATAATGTTCTTGCATTCACAATGTCGAGAGCCTAAGTGCAGTTGCACTTAGGCTCTCAGATGTGACCCGGCAATCGCTTCCTCGCCCGTCCCTACTTCCGGGACCAAGGGCCGTTAGGCCCGATGCGTGAATGCGAAGTTATCTAATGGAATGCCCCACTTCTTCGAATTACAGACAAGACGTCGACCCTCGTTATATTTTCAGAGATATTTATTAATCGAATCAACAATCGTTTTCTTTTTACGGAATGACAAATCTTAATCAGCGAGAGCACGTTTTATGTTCGCCTTTGCTTCATCAATTAAACTCATGTCATTATGATCAATTGCCTGTAGCATGATTAAAATGGGGATATATATGGCAATCAATCGAGCTAAGATCTTCGTTTCTTCATCAACTTCCCCATATACTTTGAAAAAGTTTGAACGCGCATCCGGTGGTAAAAAGCTATACACAACATTCAGGTCACAAGCAGGATGACCTATGTTGATATCTCCCCAGTCGATAATTCCTGAAATTATTCCACTCTCATTTACCAACATATTTTTGAAATGAAGGTCGCCATGAAGGAATGTATACTTTTGCTTCACTTTTTTAGTTCTAAGCTGTTCGATATAATTCGATAAAGCACGATACTCTTCATCACTTAAATGTAGTGCAATATCCGAAAGGAATTTATGCATCTTTTCTTTGCGCATCGCAAGATCAGTCAGATTTCTATGATCAAGTTTAACTCCATTTTCTTGGGCAATTTGCACTGGGAATGCATGTAAGCTTTTTAGAAATACCGCAAGCGTATTTGCTGAAAGTGCACGTTGCTTGTCAGTTAATCCGATTGGAAATTCTCCGGATAAATAGGAGTAGCCTAAGAAGGGTGCTGGATAACCATAATCCCCTACCCCAAAAAATAACGGGATCGAATAGGCAATGGAACAATATTCTTTAAGCTTAGGCAACATCTTTCCTTCCATCCTTAAAGAATTAATCGCAACTTCTCTTCTTGGAAATCGAAATACATATTCGATCCCGACAAGATAAACCGTGTTATCCCAACCATGTCCTAGTTTTCGTACGCTTTTTGAAGCTAATTGTGGGAACTGAGTGCTTATTAATTTATGCGCTAATTCTTCTGATACTTCCCATTCTGCATCCCATTGATTCGAACTTCCCATATTCCTCAATCGGCTCCTCCCTGGTAAATAGAGAATCTGCTCACCTGACCTTTGTTAAATAATCATCGCCATTAATATATATCAATAAGCAACAGGACGTTACGAATGTGGCTCCTTCAATTGTTTTGGGGCATTATTTCAGATAACGTTCCTGTATTCATGAACCCCAAAGGGGTTGTCTGTTGAAATCCCTCCTCGAAATCCATCGTGCAGACCAAGGCTCCAAAGGAGCCGCAGCTTTAATATTATGTTAAGTGATGTTTCAGTCTTCCTCGAATCACCACTCAATCCTCTTGCGTCTTTTATCTCTTATGAACGAAGTAATTTAAATTTCTTTAGATCAATATTAAATTTCCCTTCCATCAGTACATCCAGTCCCAAAAGTCCGTTAATGTTGTGATATTTAAATGAAGTAAAGTCTATGTATACATCCTTTAAAATGAAATCCCCTACCTGTATACCGTCGATTCGCTTACTGAAGGCATGCTCTTTACCTCCGATTCCGTAGCTAGTTATAATTTCATCTTCCATACTCACTAGTATCCCAATCTCATCCACTTCATCTTGTGAAATCAAGCTATGACTGGCTCCTGTATCGATCACGATGTTTGATATTACTTTCTTCTGCTCATTGAAATGGACTGTTATTTCCGTGAATAACAGCCCATCTCTATATTCAATATTCATTTAAAGATTTCTCCTTAATCCTATATTTTTCCGTACCTTCACAACGATTCGATCTTTGGAAGTATGGTAAACCAGAGTCTTGTCCCTACTGTTCAATAGTTCGCGAGTCGCTTCTTCATCACTGATCGGGCCAATCACGGCCACATCATCAATGATCTCTTGATTGTCTGTTTCTTCAGAATGAAGAACTTCAAATTTCACGAATTGATTTGGAAAAATCTGTTGAACTTCTTGCCATTTCATCATTGTCCCTCCTCTATTTTAATGGTTATATTATACCACTTCACAAGCCTATAGCTCTCACTGGAATTTCACTTAACGTTCCTGTATTCACGACCCGACGCATGTCGGGTGTCTGGCGTATGCCAGAACAAGGCCGCATGCCCGCAGCGTGAATATTATGTTATGTGCTGTTGCTTCTACTTACTTTTATGTAAGTGACTTAGAGAACCTCTCCATTTAATAGGCAATAATTCAATAAGATTTGAATCCAAAAGATTACTAACATCATTTAGTTCAATTATTTTTTTGTATGTTTTTTTAGATAAATCAATTCCTCTTACAAGATATAAACAATAACCATTTTTTAATTCTTTTGATTTATTAATCTCGTTTAAAGATATATAAAAATCCGACTCATCTGTAGTACTACTTTTTACTTCAATATATTTTTCATTCCCTTGTTCATCAAAAGACATTATGTCAAAACCAGCTCTACAATCTGATCCGGAAATAATCTTCACTTTTTCACACAAATCACTCATTCCTAATGTATTCAATTTTTCTATTTCATAATTTTTAACAATTTCTTCTCCAAAATCACCAATAGCCTTTTGTATTTTGAGTATCTCCTCTAATGCTTTCTGTGTCATTTTATCTACGGTCAATTCATTTTCTATAACGCTCTCATTATTGAGGTCAAGTATTTTAGTATAAGCTAACTCGGTTAGCTGCCATGTCCCTTTTTCTTCTTTTGATGGTTTTTTAATTAGTCCTTTTTGAACTAATTGGAGCCTGGCATATTGAACATCATTTTTCCATTTGTTTCTACCATCATTTTGCTTTAACCTTTTCATTTCTTCTGTCAAATTAAAATAAGTAGCTAAGGTATCGTATAAATTTTTAGGTTTTTCCATTCCTCCTCTCGCATGAAGCTCAAGTAGCAAAGGCCTATGAATTTGTCTTTGAGTTGGATATACTGAATTATTGTTCATTTTTCTGCTCCTTAAAATATATTTTTATGCAATTGCACATAACGTTTCTGTATTCACGATGTTCGACGTAGTCGGATGTGTCTGCTGAAACGCTTCCACAAAATTCATCCAGCAGACCAAGGCTCCAAAGGAGCCGCAGCGTTAATATTATGTTATACGACGGAATCACTTCTCGAATATAACTTCACTATTTTTCTTCTTCAGGTACGTATTCAATCAATTCAGATAATTTACAATTAAATGTATCGCATAGCTTGAATAAGGTTTCCAGCTTTGTTGTTTCTATATTAGTTTCCCTATAGAGCTTATTGATCGAATTCCGACTTAAGCCCGATTTTGCCATCAATTCTGTTATATCATCTATTCGATGTTCTGCCATGAGTTCTCGTATATTGCACTTGATTACGTTCATCTTTTCCCCTCCATAGTTCTATCTTATCTCCCTCATTAGTAATCATCAACGAAAAGCGAAATTTTAACTCTACAAAGTCAAATATTCACCTTGTAATTAACTTTATAAGGTTATATAATAACTCTATAGAGTTAATTAAGGGAGGAATATTATATGATTAATACATTAGAATTGCTAACAGAACCGCTGATAAGAATACGTCTAGAATTACTCTATACTGAACTTGTGAAATGCCATACGGAATATAATCAACTTTCTACTGAGACAGATCAATACTTTAAAACACTTCGCGATGCTTTGCCTGATCAACTTCAAAATACAGTTTTCCTTTACGAAGACGCTCAAATTTCTCTTCAATCCATCTTAGAAAGAAGTATCTACATACAAGGTTTCAAAGACGCTCTACAACTTTTTGGTGAATTGAAAAACTCTAGCATTTAGAGGATCATATGATCCTCTTTTCTATTCTTTTTGATTCTGTCGTATAACGTTCCTGTATTCGCAATGCGGGGGTGTACAGCTACACCAACTTCCTAGAAATCCATCTGCCGGAACGCGACTTATCCGAAGTGTGAATGTACTGTTGTATGTCGGTTCCTTGAGTTAATTGTTTTAGACTTCTCTGTTTAAGAATAACTCCATCATCTCTACTTCTTTAAGAAAATGAGCTTCTATATTCTTCTCGTGCTTTTCATACTCATCTAGATAGTTTAGCACACCTTCAAGCATTCCAATTCTTATTAGAACAGACATATCACTAAACGAATCCTCTTCTTCTAATAAAGTTCTTCTTAGCTTCTCCAGTTCCATTTTCCTTTCAACTAGTTCTCGAAATCCTTTTAAGGATTTATCTTTATTATGTGTAAATTTTCTTCGTAGATTTATGTTTTCCAATTGCTCTTTATATTCACTAATGCTTTCAATCCTCTTCTTTACAGCATGATCATATCTTAATTGATCAGGACCAAAACGAAATTGGGTTCTCCAAGCAACAAATGTTTTTTCAGGCACGTCTAATATTTTTGCTCCATCCCATTTATCTAATCTTCTATCCACACACAATTCATACATTATTTCTTTTAGGGACTTACCATACTTAGCTTCTACTAGCTCTTTGTATTCTTTATTCATAACAAGTTCCCTCCTTAATTTCTATCATCGCGCTGTCATATAACGTTCCTGTATTTACGACTCAGCCCATGCTGAGTGTCCTACTAAATGTTCAACCAAGGGAGTACGCCCTCAGCGAGAATATTATGTTATACGGAGTCATCTTCTCGAGAAACATGCACTAATGTCCAAGCATTTCTCGAAAGAGCACTATCGATAGCTATGATATTTATTAAGTTATATATCTCCAACGGGGCAGAATATAATTGCATGAATTTATTAACTTTGACAGGCAAGAAATTCTTGGTCGAGGCGTGCCATGACCACATATTTCTATCTTTAAATTCTTTCATAATATTCAATTTAGTTTCGTAGATAAATCTATACGAGTTTCCTCTCCATTCTTCTGGGAGATGAGTTAATATTTCATTCAATCCAGCAGCAATCCAAATCAGAGCTTGTTTTTCATTATTTTCTTTGTTTTCCCATAACATTTCAGCTGTTCGGTTAAAACTTACTACCGTATCCCAATCAGCACCTAGGATACCTCTGTCATTTAACTTTTTTGTTCTATATTCAATTTCATTAGTCGGCCACCAATCTATTATTCCAGTTCCAATGTTAAGATTAGGATTCGATTGTGATTGTATTTGAACTTGTTTGAAGAGCGGATCTTTAATAGATTTATAGCTATAATTCTCAACAAAATATTTCCAAGACGAGTAGACTTCTGTCCATGAAAAATTTCCAGAATTCATTTTTGATCTCCCTTTTGTAAAATGCTTTTTCTATGAGATTCTGTCGTATAACGTTCTTGTATTCACGACGTCCATTCCCCTTAGATAGCTCTTATCTTAGGGGAATGGATGTGTCCGGCTGGATTCACCCACATCTCTTCCACCTCGGTCTGGACCGAGGGCGCATGCCCGAAGCGTGAATGTGGTGTTAGGCGATCTTACTGTCATCAATGAACCAGCTTTAATACTAATCACTTTGTTCTACATGATTTAATAAAATCTTTCCCTAATACAGTGAAAGAGTATGTTGTTTTCTCGTATAAAATCAATCCTAGTTTCTCCTGTTCCTCTCCCATCTTTGAAATGATCTCATATAATTTGTCTGGCAATTCTGAATTCCAAAGTTTTAATCTCAGAAAATTATCTACACAAATTAATAAATCTTTCTCAGTAATATTAAATTCTCTATAGGTTCGCTTCTTAACGTGTCTCAAAGGAAAATCAAAATCTATATAAGCATCATATAAATAATCTAATATTTTTGCCTCAAGTGGGGTTAATTGTTTAAGTATATCTAGATAGCTTGGTCTTACTGTATATCCCTCATCCTTACTAGCATTAATTAACAAGGCTGTCCACTTCTTTGAAAGTGTTTCATCTTCTTCAAGAGATCCTTGTTCTAATAACGGTACTAAAATCTGCATGGGTATCTTTTTAGGTTGTATTCCATTGGAAGTAAAATATTCTCTTGCTTTTATTAATAAATTCACTTGATTTTTCACTCTTAAATAACGGATATTATCAAATACAATATTGCCTACTTCCCTTAATGGTTGTCCAACTAATTCTCCCAAAAAACCAACAGCTTTTGTTTTGAGTTCATCAGGTATTCCATCAATAAGTTCATCAAACTTTTCTAATTCATTTGACATGCTGTTTATTCCCCTTTGTATTGTATTTTCGTCTTTTAAATAATACGGTAATTTCGCCTAACATCTAATTTATGTACTTCGTAAATACCACACATCCTGCATGATATGAGAACTACGTATATGATAACCTATGGTGTAGTATTTGCGAAGAAGAATTTGATGAAAAAGGTAGATATATTGAAGCACTTAATCTCCCAAATCCAAACGATCCAATGGGCTCTGAAAAAGCTGAATATTCTTCGTACTCACATGCGTATATCGCTGGGTTGTTTGTGCACTCGTGTGACCAAGCAGCTCCTGGATATAGCGCAGGTCTGTTCCGTTTTCCAGCAAATGTGTAGCGAAAGAGTGTCGTAAGACATGAATACTAACCTTTTTGTCAATACCTGCGCGTTGTCTGGCTTCTTCAAAAACCTTTTGCACGCTACGCTCTGTCAGATGCCGATCCGAAGATTGTCCCGGAAACAACCAACGTTGGGGTCTATACTCCTTTATGTATTCCTGTACAATTTCCCAAGCAATATTGGAGAGTAGCGTTCTTCTATCCTTCTGTCCTTTTCCCTGCCTTACAATAAGGGTCTGACGCTCAATATCCAAATCGCTGCATCGAAGACGAACGACTTCACCTACACGAAGACCAGACGAATACGTGAGAAACAGAATCGTTTTATGCTTGAGATTAGTTACGGATGTGAGTAATTGGGCAACTTCTCTTTCAGACAAAACTTGCGGCAGCTTGGTCTGCTTCTTGGGGCGAATATACTGGATTTCGGTAGGGTGATGGAGTACATGTTTGCAATAAAAGCGGAGCGCGCTAATCGTCTGATTCACGCTTGAATGGGAGATCCCTCGCTCAAGCAAACCTAAACAATACGTCTGAACATTGGAAGTAGTCACATCGGTATCTTTAAAGGCACGGCTACTCAGAAAACGTTCGACCTGATTACAATACGCTTTAATCGTTTTGCGGCTGTATCCTCGTAACTTTAGTGCCTTTTGCAATGATTCTTTGCTCCATGAGTTATTGTTTCCTCTACTCGCTTTCCAGCACTGTAGATCTTCGCTCTCAATCCATAACTCTGGGGTAATATGAACATCATTTGGATCGAACTGGCTTATGAACTCCTGTACTGCATCAATAGTGTAAGGGATGATCCACACTTTCAGTTGGGGCTCCCAACGTCTGCCCGTAATCTGGCGAATACACTGAATATATCCGAGGTTGTATGGGATGCGAATGTGCAGTGAATCAGTGGAACCTACTGTTATAGTTATCGTTTCCTTGGTTGTAGCCTTATTAGTCATCTGAAGCTCTCCTTTGCTTGAAGTTGTTATACCTGAAAAACAAAAAGGAAGGCCCTTCTTCATCCACTAGGGAATCAGACGACCTTCCGATGCTTTCGGATCATATATGCTCTGATAAAAGGTGAAGCGGAGCGCGGCTTGTGCAGTGGAAAGCCGCGTCAGGGTGAGGTGCTGCGCCCAATGGGCAGCACCTCACGGGATTGCACCGCGTCCATAACCGCGGTGCTCAACGTTGTAGCACCAGAACGGCAAAGCCATGGTGCTTCCATCACTGCATGCAGCCATCGGCCATGCAGCTCCCCAATGCCGCTGCAACCTACATGGCAGCGGCTTCTTCTCCCAGCGGCAGCGTGTAATACTGCGCCTGCTGCCCTTCATGCTGCTGGTATACTACGACCAGCAGCGTCCGGCCTTTCGCGGCAAGCGGGCTGGCGCCAGCTAGCACACGCTCAAGCCGGAACGGAAGCACATCCAATACGGTGTGCTTCTGCAGTTCCTTTTCGCCGAGACCGAGGTCGGCGAAAGCACGGGCTTCCATGACCGTCTGTGCGGTCATGGCCGAGGTCATCGGCAACGCACGCGAAGCGTTGCCGTCCACCCCGTCCGCCGCTCCATCCGCGGCGGACCCTGTTGCGTCGCCCGAAGGGAGCGACGCTGCGCCATCGCTGCCGATTACACCCGCCGCATCTGCGGCAGAGTTTTCCCCGGCAGCAGCCGAACTTGCTCCGGCGGCACTCGTACTCGTGCCGCTGCTTTCCAACCATGCCGTGCCTGCGGCACCGGCAACGCGTGGAAGGCGAACGTCTTCCGGACGTTCAGCCAACGTTTTCATATAACCCGCCCACTGGTCTTTCTGGAGCGGATCTTCCCACCAGATTTTGCGTGGTTTGTATTTGTGACCGAGGAAATAATCGAGCTTCATCAGGCCAAGCACAACATCCATGTGCGGTGTGTTGCGCGACTCCAGGAAGCTGTGCAGACGGGTGAACAGATCCTCCAGCTGGTGACCGATTTTCTGCCAGCCCTGACCCTCCCAGTAATCCCCGAACGCCTGGAAGAAATCAAATGGCGAATCGAACTCCTGCTCCATCAGATACTTCAGCGTATGGTCCATTCGGTGTGCGTTCCAGTATTTCTCCAGCACATCCTCCAGTCGCTTCAGGCGCACGATGTCGCTGAACGGCAGCACGTCACTGCCCAAAATCTCATACGGCGCGTGATCCATATACGTGTAGTTATACTTCTCCGCATCCAGACGCAGACCGGTACCACGCAGCATTTTAAGGAATCCGAGTTGAAGCTCTTCCGGTCCCAGGGCAAATACATCGTTAAACGTCTTGCGGAACGTATTGTAATCTTCCTCTGGCAGTCCGGCGATGAGATCCAGATGCTGATCGATTTTGCCGCTGGCTTTCACCTTGTTCACGGTACGACTCAGCTTCGAGAAGTTCTGGCGGCGTTTCACCAGTTCATTGGTCGGATCATTGGTAGACTGAACCCCAATTTCGAACCGGAATGTGCCCGGCGGCGCATTCTCTGCCAGATAGTCCAGTACCTCGGGACGCATGATGTCCGCTGTAATTTCAAACTGGAACACCGTCCCCTGATGATTCTCGATCAGGAATTTGAACATTTCGAGCGCATAATCCCGCTTGATGTTAAAGGTCCGGTCCACAAACTTGATCAGCTTCGCACCCTTCTCAATCAGGTACAGAATGTCCGACTTTGTCCGCTCAATATCGTAATACCGCACGCCGACCTCAATACTGGACAGACAGAACTGACAACTGAACGGACAGCCACGGCTGGTCTCAAAATAAACAACACGTTTCCCAAGCTCCGGGATATCCTCTGCAAAACGGTGCGGTGACGGCAGATTGTTCAGATCCGCTTTTGGCCGTCCTGGCATGAGAATGACTTCTTCCCCTTTGCGATACGCCAGTCCATAGACAAAGTGGAATTTCTTGCTTCCTTCCAGCTCCGTCAAGAGTTGATGCAGCGTCTCTTCCCCTTCACCCATCACGATGAAATCGACATTGGGAATCCGGTTCATCCAATATTCCGTGTCGTAGGACACTTCCGGACCGCCCAGCAAAATTTTGACCTCAGGCATAACCTTTTTCAAAATATCAATGACCTTGATCGTCTCTTCAATGTTCCAGATGTAACACGAGAACCCAATTACGTCCGCACCGCGCTGGTACAGATCAGACACAATATTCATCACCGGGTCCTTGATCGTATACTCGGCCAGCTCAATATCAAAATCCTTCTCACTGTACGCCTTCAAACACCGCAAAGCCAGCGAGGTATGGATGTACTTTGCATTTAATGTAGAAAGAATAACCTTCATGGTTCACAACCTTTGCCTGGACACCCAGACCATATTTTTGGTAAAAGGAAAGCTGCGCAGCCATCCATCCGGCCCCGGACGCTGTTCATGCAAACCTCTTTTGATAGCCATTCCATGTCACATGGACATATCCAACTTTTGTCTTTCAAAGAGTGGACACTCTTTTGAAAAAGACATATGCGCCCCATCACAACAAAAACGCAACATACAGTACACACTAAATACATTATTTCCACATGTTGTATTCGATATGGTCAGCCATTACCAACGCCAATGTCCACCCTTTGAAAGACAATCCGCTTTCTTTTGTCCACAACACAGAGACATTACATTCAATTTCAATTTGTAAAAGACCTCATTCGCGTTTCATCCACAATTTGTTATCCACATCTTACTGGCTTGAGGCTCTAGCCTCGAACCTGTACAGAACGCTTCCCCCGTATCATGGACAAACCATCGGTCTCTCACTAATGCATACATAGCATCTTTTCGAATATTTAAGCTTTACGCACTTGAACTTCAATTATTGGAAAGCGCGAATTCAACAATTCACTATTCAGATTCCACACTCACTCATACTCGTAAAACGCATCATCATCCGTATCCACGTCTTCGCCCGTTTGCTTCTGGAAAAACTCAAGGAAAGGCAGCCCATACTTGCGGTACTTGACCTCACCGACCCCTTTAATATCCAGCATGTCACGTTCCGTCTGTGGACATACCACACTCATCTCGCGCAAGGTCGCATCATTGAAAATAATGTACGACGGCACATGTTCTTTCGCCGCCAGATCACGACGGATCAGACGCAGCTGCTCAAATACCGTCTCGTTAACCGCAGATGGCATCGCGTCGCGTCCGCGACGTCCGCCATAGTTCGTACCCGAAGCCGTCGCCGCCGTCTTGCGCACCACCCGCTGCATCACTTCACGCTGGCCTTTGAGCACTTCCACCGCCAGTGGCTGCAAACGAACGACCGGATACTGCCCCTCGGAAAGCATCAGGTAGCCTTCCGATACCATCACGTTAATGATCTCGGCGATCTCACGTTCCGTGCGATTACCCATCACGCCGTAGGTTGGCAGGGAGTTGAAGCCGTAATCAAGTACTTTTTTGGCACGGGAGCCTTTGAGCACCGAAGCGACCAGTGATACACCATACCGTTCACGCATGCGGTGAATGCAGCTGAATATTTTCTGCGCATCAATCGTCATATCCACCAGCTCACGGTCGTCCGTACATGAACTGCAAATGCCGCACGGCTTGTCCTCATGCACCTCACCGAAATAATCCAGCTGTGCACTGCGCAGACAGCGCGTCGTGTAACAGTAATCCACCATCTGTTGCAGCTTCCGGTAATCGTTCTGCTTGCGGTCACCCTCCATCGGGTTCTGCTCGATCAGAAACTTCTGGGTGATAATGTCCTGTGCCCCGAATAACAAAATGCACTGGCTCGGCTCTCCATCCCGTCCCGCACGACCGGCTTCCTGCACATAGGCTTCCATGTTTTTCGGCATGCTGTTATGAATAACGTAACGTACGTTCGATTTATCAATTCCCATCCCGAACGCATTGGTCGCCACCATCACCCGGATATCATCGTACAAAAAAGCTTCCTGGCTCTGGGCCCGTTCATCGTCCGTCATCCCGGCATGATAGCGTCCTGCTGGCAATCCCGCCTGCAGCAAACGCTGATGCAGATCGTCCACGTCCTTACGGGTCGCGGCGTACACAATACCCGGCTCGCTGGCGTGCTCGCGCGCGTAATTCAGGACAAAGTCTTTTTTGCTCTCGCCGCGCAGCACGCTGAACGCCAGATTATCCCGCCCAAGTCCGGTCACATACGTCTGCGGGTCCTGCAAACGCAGCAGCCGCAGAATATCGCCCATAACCTCGGGCGTCGCTGTAGCCGTAAAGGCCGCAACCACCGGCCGCTCCGGCAAACTGTCCACAAACGGCGCTACCGCCAGGTAGCTTGTCCGAAAATCATGCCCCCACTGCGACACACAGTGGGCCTCATCCACAGCAACGCACGAGATTGGCAAATAGCCCATCTCCTCGCGGAACCAATCCAGCTCCAGTCGCTCAGGCGCGACATAGAGCAGCTTCAGCTCACCGCGCTGCGCCGCGCGGATGCGATCATTCACTTCTTTGCCGCTGAGCGTACTATTAATATAGGCGGCTGCAATACCAGCCGTGGTCAAGGCATCGACCTGGTCCTTCATAAGCGATATCAACGGGGAGACGACAAGCGTCAATCCCGAATATAACAAAGCGGGGATCTGATAACAGATCGATTTCCCGCCCCCGGTTGGCATAATGCCCAGTGTATCTTCACGTTCGAGCAGGCTGGCTACGATCTTTTTCTGTCCCTCACGGAAGTCGGGGTAGCCATAATATTTTTGCAGGAGACCCTGCGCTTCTTCTAATGTAGGTGTTTGCACACTCATGTAAAGACTCCTTACTTATCACCGGTGTTCTTCCACCAGCTTGGTCCGATCCGATTCTGACATCCGAAAGCGGCTTATACCGCATCCTTGACAACAAAATGGCGTTCTCATGACTTGTCCGTCAAGCAAACGCCGCTCCCTTTAGTTTAACGGCCCAGCCCCGAATGAGCAACCGCGTTTTACTGTAAAACGATCTTTGGCAAATGTGTAACAACGGCATCACCTAAGTGATCGGAAAGAAAGCAAGTAGAATCAGGTGTGATTGAGCATTCCAGTAAATTAAAAAAACAACCGCCTGCCCTTTTGGGGACAAGACGATTGTTTGGATTTAAAGTTCATTTGCTAATCTTTTAGCGCTCAACCTCAGATTCCGTTAGACCACTCGTTTTGGCAATGATTGAAACTTCAATGCCGAATGAAAGCATATTTTTAGCTATTTCAATCGCCTTTCTTTTTTCACCTTCCGCTAATCCCTTTTCCGTAGCCCATTCAATCATCGAGGCTTCATCGTGCAAATACTTCTGCCGTTCTTCATACAAGCGACGCGCCTCACGATCTTGACTCAGAAACTCCAGCGTATCCATCGCTTTCTTCAATGTAGGTTCATTCATTTGCAGCACCTCCCAGTTAGATTTGTCAGCACCCTTCAGGAACAAAAGCCAGTTAATCAAAGCTTTACAAATTATTCTACTTTAAATAAGATCAAATTCCCCATTACAACTAGAATTATTCCACTTATTTGTTATTAATTTCAATCATCAATATGATATCATCAATGAATGATTTACTATAGAAAAGATCCTAAATACATATCAAATTCGCACCTCATAAAGGAGGTTGAACTTATTATGAAACAACATGCACATGCTATTGACTCTTCAAACATCTCACCACCAAAATCGTGGATACGCCGACACCCGATATTCACCACATTTTCGATATTGATTTTTGTCCTGTTTGCCGCTGTATTCCTGTATTTCTGGCTTCGCCCTTACTTCTCCACGTTTGATCGTTCCAAACAAGGAGATTTGAGCTACTCCATGCCTTCACGGAACGGAGAATATACCGCCGAGATTTACGGTGTGCCTTATGGTGGTGCAGCTGGCGGAGTCACAATCTGGGTCGATGTGAAGAAAACGAACGCTCTTAATGATTCCATCGTAAAAAACATATATCGCGCCGAGTACCATGGACATAACCATTTGGAATGGAAAAGTGAAAATACCCTCCGAATCGAAAACTGGAATGAGTATGTAGATGAAACCATTACGCTAAACATCGATGAAGAAATCTATGACGGCCGGGGCTGGGCATGCCAAAGCCTGCGCATGAAGGACCAGTACGTTCGATGCCTGGCACCCGAAAAATAAAAACACAAATAAGCAGCCCCGCTCGCCGACTCTCATGGCAAGCGGGGCTGCTCTTCTTCCACCTCTAGATCAGATCAACACTACTCTTTCTCTTTCTCTTCCAAGCCGCTGTTCCCCTTACTCACCACCGCTTCAAGCTTCTGCGAATTGGCGAGCAGGCCGGGGTCATTTGGCAGATACTCCCTTGCTTTGCTGTTATGCAGAAGCGCGTGCTCCCAGTTTCCCATGTGAGCGTAGCAAAGGGAGAGCCGTGCGTGGGGCAGCCATGTGCGGCATGCCGCAGGCATGGGACGAAGACCCGGATCGCGGCTGCTGACATCGAGCGCTTGCATATACCAGTAGATGGCGGAGACCAGCTCCTGCCGCTCCTGGAAACAGGCAGCGATGGCGCAGCAGAAGTCGGCATGCGGCAGGTCGAATTGAAAGGACTGCAGCAGTGCACCCAGCTTCCGGCCCGGCTCGCCAAGCCGCTCATAACATTCCGCCAGTCGTGCGCAGGCGATGAGCCGATCCTCGCGATAACCGCTCGGCTCCAGCAGCAGCTTCTCGTACGTCCGAACCGCCGCCGCATAACGCTGGCGGTCGTAACATTCGCCTGCATAATAGAACAGCAGGCGTCCCTGGGCTGCGCCCTCTTCGGCGATCCATTTGCGCAGGATGCGCACGTTTCGCGCCGAATGATGACCCGCTTCGCGGCGGTGCGTGACGGCAATATCTGCCGTAATGACACCGCTCCGCGGGAAGCCTAACTGCTCGTGCAGCCGGCCATGCCAGCGGCATCCCGCTTCCCGCTTGACGAGGCGCAACCGTCGGTCCGTCACGAGCGGACTTCCCTCCGGCCCCTCGGCCAGCGTATAGCCCAGGATCACAGCCGCCGTCTCACCGCCGGACGGAAGCTGCTGCTTCAGCCTTTCAAGCTTCGCCCGTTCCGCGGGCAGCATCACATCATCCGCATCCAGCCACAGGATATATTCCTGTGTGGCCAGATCGAATGAATAATTCCGCGCTGCGGCGAAATCATCCTTCCATTCATACGTGTAGACCCGGTCGGTATATTGCGCAGCAATCTCCATGGTACGGTCGGATGAACCGGTATCTACAATCACGATCTCGTCCGCGATGCCGGCGACCGAGTCGAAACAGCGCGCAAGTGTGCATTGTTCGTTCTTCACAATCATACACAGACTGATGGTGATCACGGTTTAAGCCCCTTCCTGTCATACACGCACTTAGTTGTGTTATATCCATGCTTTTTTTCTACTTATCACTTTTCTTCCTTTCTTGCCTTCTCATCCCTGGCCTTCATTCTCATGCTTCAACTTCATCCAACTTCCATCCATTACGCTTCTACATTTCCCGCCCCATTATCCTGAAAACGCAGCCGTTTAACCTGCTCCACCGCACTGTCCAACGCCTTTTTGCGCTGCTTCATGACGCGCAGATGCTGTTGCTCCACCTCGGCAAAATGCACATGATCCAGCTCCATCCATTCTGTCAGCTGATTAAGAGTGGGTGACATATGAAGCTGCGTTTTCCGTCTTTTGCGTGCCACGCAACATAGATATTTATGATGAACTTCCAGCTTCAAGACTTCAAAATACGGCATCAGACACATCGCCAGGTTTCCTGCATAGAACGTTTGCTTGTGATCATAGAACGGATGGTAACCGTACGGAACAGTTACAATCAGGGTTCCTTCCTCTTGCAGCAGCCGATGAATTTGGATCAATAACGTCTCTGGATGGGCAAAATGCTCCAGAACTTCTCCAAGCAGCACGGTGTCAAAGGTGGTCTTTACTTTCCATTGCGTAATGTCCAGCATCCGGAAATTGACATTGCTTCGAACAGGTCTGGACTCTTTGGCGAGCTCTCCCTGTGCATACCGGATACTTTCTTCCTCCAGATCAATACCTGTAACACGAAACCCTTCACGCGCCAGCAAAATGGAAGTGATGCCCTGACTGCATCCGACATCCAGAATTCGTTTGCCTGTTGCTTCGCGGCACATCCAGTGAACACGGGTACGTGTGGCTTCGTGCGATTCCTCCGAATTGATCTCGCCATAATAACGTTCGCTCACTCGGTCATGATTTGCCATGGCTGCCTCCAGAATTTTCGTGCGAGTGTTCGTTGGTTGTTTCGATGGTCGTTTCAATGTGTGCTTTAACATTTGCCTCATTGTCTGACTGGATAGATTCGGTGTGTCCCTGCTTTTCCCCATCCTTCGTCCGAGACACTCGCATGTTTTCGTGAATTTGTATTTCATGTTCTTCCTTGGTGTCCTGCACGACGTTTACTTCCGGTCGAACCGGTTGTCCAAGCACCACGATATTTCCACCAACACATCCGGCTGTGGCATTGCGTGTATCAAAGATCATCCTGGCATGATCCGCCATCTCCTGATAATTGAAGTCCGTATGATCTGTCGTAATCATTACCAGATCCGCCCTGGCCCATAGTTCAGGTGATGCGGGTTGAGCATGAGCAACCGTGCCATCCTCCTTACGAAATACAGGCACCATCGGGTCGGTGAAGACGACGTCTGCCCCTGCTTCACAAAGCAGTCTATAGACATCCAGCGCTGGCGATTCACGCAGATCGTCGATATCTTTTTTGTACGCCATACCCGCCAACACAATTCGAGCTCTCTGCATCGACGAACCGTTCTGTTGGAGCAGCTCTGCGGCACGCTTTACTACTCTTTCCGGCATTTGCCGATTGGTCGCATCCGCTAGCGAAATGAATTGCAGCTCCGATCCCTGACGGCCTGCGGCCCAGGACAGATAGATCGGGTCAATTGGAATGCAGTGTCCACCAATACCCGGACCCGGATAGAACGGCATATAACCGAACGGCTTGGTTGCTGCAGCGTCCAGCACCTCCCAGATGTTCACACCCATTTGCTCACAGGCGGGTGTCAGTTCGTTCACGAGCGCGATGTTCACGCTGCGAAACGTATTTTCGAACAACTTTGCCGTCTCCGCCACTGTCGTTGAACTGACGGGAACGATCTCGTTCAGGAACGAACCGTAGAATGCTTTTCCATAGGATAGACAGGCTGGCGTGGAGCCGCCAATGATCTTCGGTGTATTTTTCACCCCGTAATGCACACTTCCGGGATCTACCCGTTCTGGAGAATAACAGACATGGAACTGCTGCCCTACTTTCCACCCTTTTGCAGCTTCGATTGGCTGCTTCACACGCTCCTCGGTGGTGCCGGGATACGTAGTACTCTCCAAAATGACAAGGCAGTCCTCCTGAAGATAAGGCGTTATCCCATCCACTGCTGCAGCGATAAATGAAATGTCCGGCTGGTGCTCCGCAGTCAAAGGCGTAGGCACACAGATAACAATCACATCCGCCTGCCCTACCGCTGCGAAATCGGTCCCCGCCATCAATAATCCAGCCTGAGCAAGGGATTGCACAACCTTATCTTCAATGCCGATCACGTACGATTTCCCGGCACGCAGCTTAGCCACTTTCGCCCCATCGATGTCAATTCCTTGCACCTGATACCCAGCCTGTGCCATCTCCACCGCCATCGGTAACCCGACATACCCAAGACCAATGACGGCGGCTTTCAGGGAGCGGTTGTTTATGTTTTGAAGCGTGGTACGTTCCTCTGTTTCCTTATTCCCTTCGTTCTTGCTGCCCTCTACCATTCCTTCCACCTCCAAACGGTCCGCCTCCCTTCTATTAATGAATAAAGCCGCCTGCACGTAAAAATTGGGCAATAGCGGAACGGTTCATCATTGCGCTGTCTGAACGATACTCGGAAAAGGTCACGCGAGGCAGCCCATTGTATGGATCTGTCAGGCGCTTGTCCGGTTCCTGTGGCAAAATTACATAATATTGTTCGTCATATTTGTAGGTACGTGGTGCCTCAAAGGGAGAAATGAGTACTTCATGCAATTTTTCGCCTGGTCGAATCCCGGTTACTTTATAGTCGTGAGCCGGACGACCTGCCTGTTCCAGCATGACCGAAGCCAGATCCGTCATTTTGCAGGCCTTCATTTTCATTACAAAAGTCTCGCCGCCCACGGCTGCCTCAGCCGCCTTCAGCAACAAATGAATAGCTTCCGTCCGCGTCAGGAAAAAGCGGGTCATGCCTTTGTCCGTAATGGTCAGGCTCTTGCCTTCATCAATCTGACGACGGAACAACGGAACGACACTGCCGCTGGTCCCGAGCACATTGCCCCCGCGAATACACACAAAACGGGTGGACTCGCTCAGCCCATTGGCACGAATCATCATCTTTTCCCCCAAAGCCTTGGTCATGCCGTACACGTTAATCGGATCTACCGCCTTGTCGGTGGAGACATCAATGACTTTGGCAACCTGCATGTGAATCGCAGCACGAATAATATTTTGCGTGCCGATGACGTTGGTCTTGAACGCTTCATCCGGCTGATCCTCGCATACCGGGACGTGTTTCAGTGCAGCCAGATGGAAAAGAACATCAACCCCGCGACAAGCTTCCTCCACAGCCCGATAGTCGCGAATGTCCCCAATGACAAAACGCAAACGTTCATCATGACCGAAATCCCGCTGCATCGTTATCTGGGCGTACTCATTACGCGAGAGAATCCGAATCTCGGCTGGATTCTGTTCCAGCAGTACCTCGGTCAGCTTTTGCCCCCAGGAGCCCGTGCCTCCGGTGATCAGAATCGTTTGTCCTTTAATCATGGTGAATCCCTCCTTGTTCAAATCATGAATTCGCGTAATACCGCAGCCATCTCTTCCCGGCTCAATCGGTCTTTCGGTGGTACTTTTTTGATGGATGTATTGTTGGAATGCACAATATTCACGTAATTGCGCGGAGCCAGCAGTTCATGCGGCAGCTCAATGACATTGCCATGTGTTCCCCGGCCCGGCAGCTTCACCCGGTATCCCACAGCGTACTCAGCCGTTTTATACAGGTAAACATAGAACTGTGGGGAACGGTGAAACGCTGGAGCCATCTCATGATTCACGCTGTCCCACAAGTATCCATTCTGGTTGATGAGTGCCATCGTTCCGGGCTGCGGCTTCACGTCATAAAGCTGCTGAACAAAGGTCCTGTGATACAGATCGTCCGAATCCAGTCGTGCTATATAGATATCCTCTGCCCCCTCTGCATAAGCCAGGATAGCCCGCACACTTTCGATGGTTGTTCCAAAACGAATATTGGATGGCAGCGGCTCCTGCTCAGCTAAAATCTCTTGCATCAAGTCCCCCGATTCCTTGGACAGCTTCACCACCGTCAGAAAATCCTGATTCGTCTGCGCCTTAAGACAATGAAGGGTGAAAGTACGGAAAATGCTCATTCGCCGCTCCAGCCACTCTCTTGTCAAGCGCTGCGGGTCCATTCCGTAATTGTTGAAATTGATCTCAATAACCACTTTTCTGGACATACCCTTCCTCCTCATCCTTCTGTGAACTTCTTTCAATTCAATCAGACTATTTTCATAGTTTTTACAGCCCTTTCCACGCCAAAAATGCCTCCGTCAGCCCGAAACTGCTATACAGAAGCTCTCTCTCCAATCCAGCCGACTCTATAACGTATGAAAAAATAATAGAACTGGTCCGGACACTTGCACGGGTTCTTGCATAAATCAGCTTTTACATAAGCCCATCAACACTTTCCGGTCTCGAAAGCAGATTGATATATAACCGAAGATGCGCCCTGCGGGTCGAACGCACAAAACGTTGCCGAAGCCGCAACATAGAATAGAGCAATTGAATTTTCAAAGGAGGCCTTATACCACAATGAGTCCAATCTATCTTGAAATGGATGGTGTGCTGGATCAACTTGAAGCGGCCGTGAGGGATAAGCGTCCCTTCTCTCTGGTCCGTGTGGGCGATGGGGAGAATATCGTCATGTCCCAGGAAACAGTCTGGAGTACGGAACAGGTTCTGCAGGAACGATGGGCTATCAAAGCTAATCTGGGGCAAAAAGGACTGCGTCTACCTAATCTGCAGCTTCGGGACGAGGTTGCCGCTTCCTTGCAACGGGCAGATATCGTAGGTGTTCTTCCTCACGGGGACAGTACCATCAAAGCCCCGGAGCATCTCAAAAGACAGCTGACCGATACGGTGTTCGCGCATTTTGGCATCGCTCCGACACTAACTTGCCATGCCTGTGTCAATCGGGAACTCGCTCAGGTGCCCCGCTTCTGGAATATGCTTGCCGGCAAGCGGGTACTGCTCGTTACCCGGGAGATTGAGCAGCTGCGAGCCATGCTCGTTCAGGAGCCCTACCATCTGGATATCACAGCTGCGCTGCCGTTCGACAGCTGGGATCAGATGCAGGAAACGCTGCAATGGATTCAAACGAATCAGGATACCTTCGATGTAGCTCTATTCTCCTGTGGCGTGAACGCGGTTGTTCTTGCGGAACGGACAGCGGCACTTGCAGGCAAAGTCGC
Organism: Paenibacillus sp. BIC5C1; assembly: GCF_032399705.1. Classification (NCBI taxonomy): domain Bacteria; kingdom Bacillati; phylum Bacillota; class Bacilli; order Caryophanales; family Paenibacillaceae; genus Paenibacillus; species Paenibacillus sp. BIC5C1. The sequence continues at coordinate 1,673,781 of NZ_CP135922.1, read as the reverse complement.
CATCGACTTCGGCAAAGCCAACAACATTATTTTGAAAGGCCGCGCCAACTAGTCTGCAAAAGTAGATACTACAACAAAAACCCCGGACTCCTTGGAGCCGGGATTTTGTTCTGCTATTCATAAGATGCCATACGTAAACTCTCTTCCTGTTGAACCTTCTGTTCAAAGAAACTCTAGTTGCTAGCTGCAATGCCATGGAACACCTCAGGGCCAGTCCGTACCGATGTGGACACGCCGGAAATAAACGAAGTATACACACTTTCCAGTGCAGGCGGTGCGGACAGATCCTGTGCAGTGAACGAATGAAATTCAGCACCACCGTTCTGACCTACCGTGCCTTCGGCGCGATATATCACATAGAACGGATCGTAAACACTGCCCCGTACAAGCTCAACAACAAACGTATCCCCCACTTCTCCGGTAACGCCAACCGTGCCATTCAAGGTGATAATGGGGTTGGGGACACCAAGGGTCTGCAGACCAATGGAGCCAAACGCTTCTGGCGATGGGCCTAGAGACAAACCCGGCTGTCCTACGGTTCCCGAGTTCATCGAAGTTCTCATATCGAGAAACACACCCATGAGTAACACCTCCAATGCTATGGGATACGTTATTCTATGAATCTCGACTCTCTTTGGATTGGATGGGTAACAGATTGTCTCCACCTATTTTTATTTGCCCCCGGTTAATGGTATATTGGACTGCATAACGAAATGAACGGATCGTATGCACACAAGCGGTACAGGCTGTTCAGAAGGAGATTACTATTTATGAATAAACGTAAACGCCCAACAGGCAATACATCGGCCAAGGGGAAAACATCCGCAGGTTCGTCCACAGCACGATCCGGTCGGTCCACTTTTACTTCCGCCAAATCATCAGGACCATCTGCATCACGCAATACAGGAGCGGCGAATAAGCCTGTAGCATCCAAATCCTCCGCGGCTCCCAAGAAAGCCGGAGCATCCAAACCCAAAGCAGCCAAACGTTCGGGTAATTCCTATTATCGCAAGCAAGAACCACCACGCCCGTACAAGGTTACTGAACCGGATGAGCTGCTCAACTTCTTGCTGAAACATTTGAAGTCCGGCCGTAATGCCGTCAAATCCATTCTGGGTCGCGGACAGGTATCCGTTGATCAGAAAGTGGTGACCAAGTTTAATCTGGAGCTAACGCCGGGGCAGATCGTAACAATTAGCAAAGAAGGCGCTGTTGCCGCTCCTTCCCTGACGGGCATTAACATTTTGCATGAAGACGATGATATTATTGTCATTCGCAAGGAAGCTGGACTGTTGTCCATCGCCGCTGACAAGAGTGATGATCTTACCGCTTATCGCCAGCTGACCGAGCATGTTCGCCGTACCGACGCGCTGAACCGGATATTTATAGTCCATCGTCTGGACCGCGACACTTCGGGTGTCATGATGTTCGCCAAGAGTGAAGAAGTGCAGCAGAAGCTGCAGGACAACTGGAAAGAAAATGTACAGGAACGTGTGTATGTTGCCCTTGTGGAAGGCGCCGTTGCAAAAGAAGAAGGCACCATTTCCTCATGGTTGAAAGAAACCAAGACGCTCAAAATGTATTCCAGTTCTCGCCCGAATGATGGACAACATGCCATTACACACTACAAACGTCTACAATCGAACCGCGAGTTCTCCTTGCTGGAAGTCCGTCTGGAGACGGGACGTAAAAACCAGATTCGTGTGCATATGGAAGATCTGGGCCATCCCATCGCAGGCGACAAAAAATACGGTGCTCATACCAGAACACTCGGCCGCCTCGGACTGCATGCACGGGTACTCTCGTTCATCCACCCAACGTCGGGTCAGCTAATGAGATTTGAGACGGATATTCCAAAACAGTTCCTCTATCCATTCCGTACGGATGCTCCACCAGCGAACTAACGGGATGATTCAAAGAACAGGCAGCGCTGACTCTGCGATTTCAGCCGATTCTGGACAAGCTACGGTGCCGGAACTGGCCGCTGGCCTGACCACGCCTGAAAGGAGGAACCGATGCTGAAAAACGTGTTGATTACCGGTTATCGTGCACATGAACTACAGATTTTTGGACAGAAGCATGAGGGAATTCCTTTCATCAAAAAGGCGATCTCTTCCCGTCTTACACCTCTGGTCGAAGACGGGCTGGAGTGGGTGCTGACGCCAGGCCAATACGGTGTAGACCTGTGGGCCTGCGAAGTGGTACTTGAGCTAAAGAAGACGTTCCCGGATCTGAAGCTGTCGATCATTACTGCTTTTCAAAATCCTGAGGAACAATGGAAGGAAGACAAACAGGATTATTATCGCTCCATTCTGCAAGGTGTAGACTATTATGGCGCGATTAGTCGTCAGCCGTATATCGGCCCGTGGCAGTTTACTGCGCGGGATGACTTACTGCTGCGCAAAAGCGACGGTCTCCTGCTCGTGTATGATGAAGATGCCGGGGATGGCAGTCCCCGTTTTATTAAGGAAAAAGCAGTCAAAAAACAGCAGAATGAAGATTACACCATCATCAGCATCACCTCGGAGGATATTCAATCGGTTGCCGAAGATGAACGGATGAACGATGTAGGGAATTACGACGATCCTTCATTCTGATCTGTGCCTGACTGGAGTAACAAAGAATGACGTACATATGTTTTTTTTGGCAGCAGGTTGGGTATAAGTAGTAGTAAAACTGCGATTACCATGTCGTATGGGACAAAGGGGAACTGCAACCATGACATTAACGCCAGAGCAGCGCATTCAACTGCATGGATTCAACAACCTGACCAAGTCGCTGAGTTTCAATATGTACGATATCTGTTATACGAAAACCAAAGATGAACGCGAAGCTTACATTGAATATATTGATGAACAATATAATGCGGCTCGGCTGAGCAAAATCCTGAATAATGTGTCTGACATTATCGGTGCCCATGTGCTGAATATCGCCCAACAGGACTATGTTCCTCAGGGTGCAAGTGTGACGATGCTTGTGTCGGAAGGCCCCATTGTGGAGATCCCCGAAGAATCCTTCGATGAATCTCCAGGCCCCCTGCCCGATAATGTTGTCATGCAGCTCGACAAAAGCCATATTACCGTTCATACGTACCCCGAATTCCACCCGAGTGAAGGCATCAGTACATTCCGGGCAGATATTGACGTCTCTACCTGTGGTGAAATCTCGCCGCTAAAGGCACTGAACTATCTGATCCACTCGTTCGATACGGATATCATGACGATGGATTACCGGGTACGTGGTTTTACACGGGATACGAGTGGACGCAAGCTGTTCATTGATCATGAGATCGGTTCGATCCAGAATTATATTCCGGATGAGATCAAGAGCAGCTTCGACATGATTGACGTAAACGTCTATCAGGAGAACATTTTTCACACCAAGTGCAAACTGAAAGAATTCGATCTGGATAACTATCTGTTTGGTTATACCAAAGATAAACTGAGCAAGGCTGAGCAACAGGAAATTACGGAGTGGTTGAAGTTGGAGATGGATGAGATTTATTATGGCAAAAACATCAATCGTCCTTCTTAATAACTAATTCGTGAGGACTGATTCATACGGGTGGGACAAGGATAAGATGTCATGAAGCAGGATTTCATAATGGAGTCCTCCGTCATGCGCTTGTCCTTTTCTTTTGCCTAACTTGACAGGCAGTAGCTCATTTTTTTATGATGAAAGCAATTGCATTTTCATTGAAGGAGACTGAGCCGTTGATTGAAACGAACACTTCCAGACGCAATGAATCTCTGTTACAGGCGCTGAACGCGCAGCACAAGGTTACCACTGAAAATATTGCCAACGCAGACACACCCAATTACAAAAAGAAATCGGTGGAGTTTGAGGAAGAGCTTAGACGTATTATTGAGAATGGCAAAACAGATCAGCTCGATATGAAGCGGACTCATGAAAAGCACTTTCCGGTCAGTAATCCCAATGATTCCATCGTAAACTACCGGATTGTCGAGAACAACGAAACATCCATGAATAATAACAACAATAACGTTGATATTGACAAGGAAATGGCGAATCTTTCGGAGAATCAGCTTATGTATAACTACATGGTTGATCGGGTCAGCGGGCACTACAAGAAAATGAAAAACCTGTTGCAGGATATGAAATAATGAATGATAGAGCAGCCTTTTGGCTGCTTTTTGTTTTGTCAGCGATCGGAAGTATGCAGAGGATCTATATTGAATTATATTGATCTATATTAAACGCATTTAGCGTCGCTTTTATTTTCTTTAATCAGGAGGATGTGCTCCCCTGCTTGTGCCCTTTTTCGGTATCCTCTCTGATTCGTAGTATAATGAGATAAAATGTATGATTTCATATCCAATAAAAGAGGTGCAACATGGCTCCACGTCATTTAAATGCTTTTCAAGGCTCCAAAGTCCGGCTGGCCGCTCCTTGCCCAGAAGACTGCATGCGGCTCTCCCGCTTCACTGACAGTTATGATTACTTGCGTAATCTGGATACCGATATTGCTGTTCCGCTAACGCCGGATGAGACGGGGTCATCCGCAGTGCGCAGAGACAACGGCTTTGAATTTGCACTGCGTACACTGGAGGACAATCGGTTCATCGGATTCACGGCCCTCTACCGAATTGAATGGAATAACCGCTCTGCACGCCTGGCCATTGGTATTGGTGATGATAAAGATCGGGGCAAAGGATACGGCAGTGATGCTCTCGCCCTGATTATTCGTTATGGATTCCATGAATTGAATCTGAACCGGATTGCGCTGGAAGTGATTGAATACAATGAGACTGCGAGACATGCCTATCTAAAAGCTGGATTTCGGGAGGAAGGCCGCCAGCGCTCTGCCGTTCTACGCGATGGTACGCATTATGACCTGATCTCCATGAGTATTCTTGCAGAAGAATGGTCCACACAGACCAAACTTCCGCTCGCGTTTCAGTCTACTCATGTCCAGGGAGCTAAACAGAGGGAAGATCACTTAAACTCACGATTGGTCGCTGCCGAAGGATCTGCGCTGTCCTCACTTAACGCCAAAGGTACAGAGAACTCTCTTGTCCAACCTCGCATTGGCGTGGGAGCGGTCATCCTCAACGATCGTAATGAAGTCCTTTTGGTTTGGCGGAATCGTCAGCCTGAACAGTACACCTGGAGTATCCCTGGGGGCAAAGTGGACCCGTACGAATCCATTGAAACGACCGTCATTCGGGAGATCAAGGAAGAAGTCGATCTGGATATTGTCATCGACAAGCTGCTCTGCACCGCAGAGACGATCCGACCTGAAAAACAAGAACATTGGATTTCCGTCCTCTACTCAACTCGAGTTATTAGCGGCGTTGCTCGTAACCTCGAAGAAGGCGGAGCGATTGGTGAGATTGGTTGGTTCCCGCTGGATGATCTGCCATCGCCGCTTGCCAGTTTCGCGGTGCCTGGTCTGGAAGCCGCGAAAAAATCCCATCTTTATTCTGAAGATTGAAAGCGGGGGGAAACTAACCTCATTACGGTCAGACAAGTCATATAAAACAAAACAACCGCCGAACTCCTCTCTTTACATAAAGGGGGCTTGGCGGTTGTTTTCAGTTTTCTGCGCAATTTCCTTCTTTTTGGTAGTCTTCGGTAAGTGTATACATAACTTTTTTCCAAAATCAAGAACCGTTTGACCCTTACCACGGTCTAATACGCAACAACATCTATGAAAGGAGGAGCCATGTGACCCCTGCTCAACTGACCATCGCCGCACAAAAAGGGGATGCCGAGGCTTTTGCAGCCTTAATGGAGATGCATCAGAGCCGACTGTACCGGATCGCCTATGCTTATCTGCACAACGAGGGCGATGCACTGGAAGCGATACAGGAATCCACCTACAGAGCTTATCGAAAGCTCAAGAAATTAAAAGAACCCTCTTATTTCGCCACTTGGCTGATCCGCATCCTGCTGAACTACTGTGCGGACGAACGTAAACGCAAGAGTCGATTCAGCCACGTTACCGAAATTCATGAACCTAGCAGCTGGGACCACCCCGCAGACCCTGATCTGGACGCAGCCGTCTCTGCGCTGGATCGGGATTGCAAACAGATTATTATTCTAAGTTATTTCGAAGGTTTCTCCTTAACAGAAGTCGCTGATATTCTCGAAATCCCAACCGGAACCGTAAAGTCCCGACTGCATCGAGCCCTTGGGCAGCTCAGGGACCAACTTGAAACGAAAGGAGATGTAACTCATGAGCGATGAAATGAAGTCATTTGAAGCACTTGAAGAGCGTCTGAGTGCTCGTAAAACGGAATACGATGCCATGCCAGTACCGGATGCCGCAGCATATCAGGCTGTACAGGCTGGAATCCGTCAGGCTGCGCGCAAGCGCAAGTCCCGGCTGCGCTGGTATATGAGCTCCATATCGGCAGCCGCGATCATCCTCGTGTTTACGGGATGTATTCGCGTTTCCCCCGCCTTTGCGTCCTTTGTGGAGCAACTGCCGGGCATGGAGGGCATCGTCAGCATGATTCGCCAGGATAAGGGGTTAATGATGGCGATAGATCAGTCTCTTTTACAGAAGGTTGGTGTGACCGATGAGCATGATGGAGCTTCAATGACCGTGGACAGCATCATTACAGATGAGTCACGCATGGTTATTTTTTACACGATGAAAGGCATGAAAGATCCAGAGAAGGGTATGTATGACATCGATTTGCTTGATAGAGATGGAAAAAAGTTGCCTGTTGCGTTTAGCTATTCTTCTCCTCAGCCAGCTTCAGAACTTGGCATTTATGAGGATAAAATTGATGTCTCATTCACAGAATCTTTACCGCCACAAGAACTGACCGTTGTATTTAAGGAGCGAGGTAAGGAATCGAATAATAAGTGGAAAGTCACCTTCCCAGTGGATCGCAGCTTAACGAAAGGCATGAAAAAAATCATTCCCGTAAACCAAACAATGACCGTGGACGGGCAGCGTATTCATGTAAAACAGGCCGTTCTGTATCCCACTCGTCTTGTACTTGATATCGAATATGATCGGAACAACACCAAAAAAATCTTCGGAATTCGTGATTTGCAGTTGGTAGATGAGCAAGGCCGAGCATGGCGAACAGATTCATCCTCCATCTCAGGCTCTGGAAGTTCTGTTTTTTTCGAAAGCATGTACTTCTCCACTCCGAAAAAACTGACGCTGCAGGGGTCTGGTCTTTCAGCGGTGGATAAGGACAAACTGGTTATCAGCATCGATCCATCCTCAGGTGAAATACAAGGTGGCCCATCGAGTTTGAAATTCCTGCAAAGCACGGTCCAGAGCAAAAATCTGATCCTCGAGTTTTCAATCGCAGACGCTCAAAATGCTACTTCAGGGCTATCATTTACCAATATCGAGGACAGCAAAGGAAACCCTTTCGACATTAATGAAGTAGGTTGGAGTCCTTCCGTCTTTGAAGCAAGGGTTGTCATTAAAAATGGAGCCGCAGCCAAAGGAAATTTAACAATGGAAATAGACTCTTACCCTGATCAAATTCGTGCACCGTTCTCCATTGAAATTCCTGTAACTCCCTAAAGAAAATGTGAGCAGCTATAATCGCAAGCCACAAGAAGTAGTCATGCACTATAATGAAAATATCAACCATCTACAATTAAATAGAGTATGTTCACAGGAAAGGGTGTGTCCACAATGAATAAGCGTTCAATTCGTTACCCGCAACCACTTGCTCCAGGAAATACCATTGGCGTGGCTGCACCATCCAGCGGTGTAAGTGAATCCTTGCATCATTACCTTGAAGAGAGCAGGCACAACATGGAGCGCCTTGGTTTTGGTGTTCAGGAGAGCCCATTTCTACGGCATAACGCCAAATGTGTAAGTTCCTCCAAGGAAGATCGCGCTGCCGAGATCAATGCATTTTTCCGCGACCCTGAGATTCAGGCTATTATCCCTCCGTGGGGTGGAGAGTTCCTTATGGATATCCTGCCCCTGCTCGATTGGGAAGCTTTGAAAACCTTGCCGCCCAAATGGGTTATGGGATATTCGGATATCAGCACCTTTTTATTCGCATACACCCTGATCACCGGAACGGCTTCGGCACATGGTACGAACTACGTGGATCTAAGATCCAATGAACTCGATCCGGTGACAGCACGCTGGATTGATGTATTACAGACTGGCCAGGGAGGACAGGTTACTCAATCTTCCTCCACTCACTATCAATCGGAATGGAAACCGGATTTGTCCACGTTCAATCTGGATACTCCTTCTCGTTGGAAACAGCTGGGGCAACCCGAAGGAGCAGACTCGCAGGTTACATTCTCAGGTCGGTTGATCGGCGGCTGTATGGATACAATCACCTGTTTGATTGGCACGTCTTACGCACCAGTTGAAGCGTATCTTGATCAGTATTGTGCAGAAGAAGGAACGATCTGGTATCTGGAAAGCTGTGAGATGAATGCGGGTGATATCTACCGTCATCTATGGCAGATGAGACAGGCTGGCTGGTTTGCTGGTGTTAAAGGCTTCATGTTCGGCCGACCTGCTGGTTATTCGGATACAGGAGATTTCAACTTCATCGATGCGCTGTCTTCGGCTCTCGGAGATATGGATGTTCCTGTATTATATGACGTGGATCTTGGCCACATCCCGCCACAGTTAACCTTTGTAAATGGCGCACTGGGCGACGTAGCTTATGAGAATGGGCATGGAAGACTTGAGATGGCATTTGTGTGATCACCTTTTGTAGGCAGATGCATACCTTGAAGTAAGAAATGATTTTGAGGAAGGGTTGTGCATCATGTCTGAATCCACGTCCACACCATCCGCACGGGTCGTATACCAAGCCAATCAACCAATGCTCCAATCCGTGCAAAGTGTGCGGAATATGCTTCATCATACAGCCCGGCAGCATGTAGGCAAGAAGGTGCAAGTCCAAAATATCGATGGTCAGGTATGGGAAGGTGTCATTATCAGCGCAGATCGGGGAATATTATATCTCCAGGTTACGCCGATGCATGGATACCCTGAGCCACGCGCCTTGTTTGGACCAACCATTCTACCACTCGTACTGTATGAGCTGTTGGTTATTACGCTGTTGATGTAGTTTGTTTTTTGTCTCGATCGAGCCTAATCCAAGAAGCTTCTCTCCCTGCGGCCATCAAGTCCTGGGAGCGAAGCTTTTTTGGGTTCTAGGCGTTATCGGGTCAACTTGGTGTGAATGTAGGCATTAATCTCGGCAACCTGGATGACTTCCGTGGTTCGTGCGGTATGTTTCCTTGTTAACGTGTGAAATATGATACAATGGTGTCGGCACCAAGCCTTATCTCATATGAACGGAGCTTGATCCGGTTGGAATATATCCCTCATGATCCTCCACCCGTGCCTCAGTCTGAGACGGAGCTGGTTGGGACAAATCATACTGAACAATCCCGCGTGATTGCAATCTGTCTATTGGCAGGCAAAATCATGCTTCAAAGCGGCGGTGAGACCTATCGTGTGGAAGATACGATGAAACGCATGGCTGCCGCGCTGGGCCTTCCCCATTCGCACAGTTATGTTGTGCCCACAGGTATCTTCTTTTCGGTTGATGCAACCGAGCCTGCCAAGCTGATACGGATCTCTGAACGAACCACGGATTTGCACAAGATATCTGAAGTGAATGCCGTTTCCCGGCGTATTGGACAAGGTGAATTGTCCGTGGAAGACGCCTATGCATTGCTACAACAAATTGAGGGACAGCCCTCCTCCTATTCTGCGGTTGTGAGGCTTACGGCGGCGGCGTTATCCAGTGGGTGCTTTACCATTATGTTTGGTGGAGGCTGGGTCGGCTTTCTCCCTGCGGTTCTCTGCGGTGGTATTGGCTATGCAGCAGTCATTGCCTTCCATCGATTAGTACTGGTGAAGTTTTTTGCCGAACTGACCGCTTCATTTGTCATCGGTCTGCTCGCCTTTTTGCTTGTCTATATGGGCGCGGGTCATGAACGGGACAAAATCATTATTGGCTCAGTCATGCCCCTGGTACCGGGACTGCTGATTACCAATGCTGTGCGTGACCTGATGGCCGGGCATCTCGTGTCCGGGTTATCCAAGGGAGCCGAGGCGTTTCTGACGGCTTTTGCGATTGGCACCGGCATTGCTGTTGTTTTTTCACTTTTTACGTAAGACGGAGGAGTTGCAGGTTATGCTTCATTTTATTGAACAAGCCCTGACCAGCTTTGTCGCCTCGGCCGCATTCGGCATTATTTTCAACGCTCCTCGGCGCATGCTGCTTCACGGTGGATTTGTCGGCATGATCGGCTGGATCATCTATATTGTGCTCGAATATGCTGCAGATGCAGTTCCTGCTACTCTGGCAGCGACCATTGCGGTAGGTGTCATCAGCCAGCTGTTCTCCCGCATGTTTCGCGCGCCCGTCATTATCTTCAGCGTAGCAGGTATCATTCCGCTCGTTCCCGGTGGACTGGCCTATAATGCGATGCGTAATTTTGTGCAAAATGACTACGGTGCTGCCATGGAGATGGCTGCCAAAGCGCTTATGTTATCCGGTGCCATCGCGATCGGACTTGTATTGTCCGAGGTGTTGAATCAGATGATTCGTCGTATACCCGAATCATTGCGAGCAAAATCCTAATACAGAAGATGAATATATTTTCACTAAACTAAAACGATAAAGACCCGGCGTTGGAGACAGGGTAAACGCTGTCCTTCACGGGTCTTTCATATTTCCAGCCAATGTTGATCCATTATCATCTAATATGCAGCGTTTTGTTTTCATCGTAGTATCCATTTGTTTGATAACTGTAGGCAATCCATAAAACAGAGCTCCCCATGTCTGTTGGAACATCCTTGCCCATTGGTGTACGTTAAACCATTCTCTTTTATGGCAAAGCACGCTTCATAACCGACGCAAATAAATCCGCCGCCACACCACTTCCGGATCTCATATAATGCTCTGCATCCGTACGATCAAATCCCATCCAGACTGCAGCCGTCCACTTGCTGGTATACCCTACAAACCACAGATCCCTGTTCGCCTCCTTGCTTACACCAGGTAATGCAGCCTGCGTTGTTCCCGTCTTTCCCGCTACCTTATGCTGACTCAGCTGTGCCCTGCTACCTGTTCCTTGACTGACTACATTTTGAAGCATGCCGGTCATGACCGTTGCCGTGCTGGTGGAGATGACCTGCTTGTTCTCTGGCTTAAAAGCATAGATTTTCCGGCCGCGTGAATCCGTAATTTCACGAATTAGATGTGCCGTATTAAACTTGCCGTTATTGGCAAACACGGAATATGCCTGGGCCATTTTTAGTGGGGATACCCCTTTATGCAAACCACCTAAGGCAATCGAAAGATGAAGATCCTCCTTGCCCATTTCAATGCCCAATCGATCTGCAAATTGATGTGCGCGTCCCAGCCCCGTCTCGTGCAGCAGCCATACGGCCGGAGCATTGATGGAATTTTCAATGGCTTGCGACATGGTAACTGTACCTCTGTAACGCCCGCCCAGGTTACTTGGTTGATAGCTCCCATATTTCATGCGTTGATCAGGCAGTACACTCTTTGGCTTAAACCGACCAGATTCCAATGCAGGTCCATATGCAATAATGGGCTTAAATGCAGAACCGGGTTGCCTTGCATCCGTGGTTGCCCGGTTAATGCCTCCTTTTACAGGGTCTCTCCCGCCCATCATCGCTTTGACTTCACCGTTATGCTGGTCCAGTATGACCATACTCGCTTGCACTTGCTCATCCTCACGATCATCAGTGAACCGGGAAGATTCACTGAATGTTTGCTCCACCGCCAGCTGCGCCTGATCATCCAATCCCGTTCGAATGGTCCAGCCTGCGGATTGAATCTCTGCTCCACTCTTGCCGGTGAGACGGGAAGCCTCCTCGATTACCGCATCCAAGGCAGACACGTATGCAGGGGCTGTTGAGCCTGGAGTCGATGCAGAGGCTGAATTTGGCGGTGTATAGTCGACACTTCGCGCCTCATCCATCTGTTTCTTGGTAATGATTCCTTGCTCATGCATGAGTCCAAGAACTACAGAACGCCTCTCTTTGGACAGGTCTTCCCTATCCACCGGATTGTATATAGAAGGTCCCTTCGGGATTCCGGCGAGCGTAGCCATTTGCCATAGCTCCAGCTGTTGTAGATCCTTAATCCCGAAGTAGCGCCATGCCGCTGCTTTAACCCCATATTGCTGGCTCCCCATATAAATGTGATTCAAATACAGCTCCAATAGCTCATCCTTGCTAAATCTCTTTTCCATCGCCATGGCAATCGACATTTCATTCACCTTGCGAACCAGCGTTTTATCTCCGTTCAAATACAGATTTCTGGCCACTTGCTGTGTAATCGAGCTGCCTCCCTGACTCAGGTTCATATGTAAAACATCCTGCACAACAGCCCTGCCAATCCCGATAAAATCCAGTCCATCGTGGTTATAGAAACGTCGATCTTCTGTAGCCAGAAATGCCTGCTTTAACAGATCGGGCATATCCTTCAAATCAAAATGCTCCGCATATCCCTTGGTTTGTACTTTTAATCTTGAAATTTCTGTTCCATCCGCATTGGTAATGACGGTGGAAGAGGCCACCAAAATGGCCTCAGGATGATTGCGAAGTACACCTTCGCCGTAAGTAACTAGATAGATATAGCCGACAGCTAGCAAAATAACGATTACTACCGAGGCATCAAATATATGATAAATTCCGCGCCTTATGCTGGACCTCAACATTCAGGCTCCCTAAATACATGTGGATTGGAACCTGAATGTTCCTGTGGCTTCATTTCCATAGAATCCAGGGCAAGTTCCAGCCTTAACATCTGTTCATGCGCCAGCCTGACCCAGTGCTGAATCTCCGCTTCATCCCGACAGCGTCCTTCCATGATCGTATCCAGTGAAGAACGAACACCGTAAAGAGTGAGTTTAATCGATAGATCGGTACTTATACGACCAGATTGTGATCCAACCAACTTTTCTTGAATAGGTTGCTGATGGCTTCTCTCACTATCTAACACCATTTGTTGTGTTATTTGTTGCCGGCTACTTTCATCGCCATACATACCAGAACTGAACCATTCTTCGTCCCTCAGCTCTCGATCTGTCCATTCCTGATCAGAACTAGTTAAGCGCTCCGCTTGTATATGTAACGCAACGTCATTCAAATCGGCGGCAATCTGCCGCAGCTCTCCACCGTTCAGCACTTCAATCTGTGCTGGAATTCGGCCATTTGCCAGTTCATGAGTTCCACGAACAATTACCTTGAGGTCATCTGCAATCTTCTGGGATCGAATCCAAAAAAATAGCGCAAACAGACTACATCCCATAAATATAAACAATGGCGTTGTACCGATGTGGTTTATCACCCAGTACATAACTCGAGTTAAATCAGTTGTCTCAGACAGGATATGATGGTGAGCATAACGTAACATATGATAAACGACAAATAGGAGCGCTGCGCTAAGTAAGGCGCTGGCTCCGCTGATATATATGTATCTTAGTCTGACTGTACGTAATAATAATCTCATATTCGGCATCCTCCTCAATTTTGCAGTTCATGCGTCCGATTGAGGTTAAGAATACCGAATATTTCTTAATGAAGAAGTGGGAAACTTCTTATCATTTTCTTAATTAAGCAATTATATAAATTGAACTAAAGAATATTTACACTTTCCACTCTGATGACAGAACAACCTTCCGATCGCTGTTATCCCCAGATTTTTTTAATTTCCTTATTTAAAGGGGAAACTCCGGGGATAAAGGCGAAGCATATGCTTTCGATGCAGCTTTCTTTCAGAAAGCTTTTAGCTATGCTTCTTCAGGTTATTTCTGTCCTCTCTCCGTTATCGTGTAAATGTTTAGTTCAATTTAAATAGCTATGTTGAATCAAGCAAGCTCTCTAACAATTAGAAGAGAATTCTGCCCGGTTACCGTTCCTCTGCATCTCTGTTTATCGGAGCAGCAGTCACAGGAAAACGCGTAACAAAATCGGTTCGGCCCTGTTCACTATATGCAGCGATACTCCCGTGATGTAATTCAATCATGGATTTGGCAATAGCCAGCCCCAGCCCGGTGCCGCCCGTATCACGAGAGCGGGACTTGTCTACCCGGTAGAATCGATCGAATAAATGCGGCAAATCCTGCGCCGGAATCGGTTCACCATAATTGCTGATCCGCACCACGGCTTCTTTACCTTCAAGAGACAACGCGATCTCCATCACTTTACCCTGTGCTCCATAACGGATCGCGTTAGTGAACAGGTTCTCATACGCACGGACAAGCTCTCCAGGAGCAGCCTGAATCCATAAAGGTTCTTGTCCACCAATGATCTTGTATGTCATGCCCGCTTCTTCCAGCATCGGAGAGAACTCTTCAGCAAGCTGCATCAGAAACGGATTCAAGTTCAAAGAAGTCAATGACAAGGGTAAGCTACCACCACTTACACGGGTATATTCGAACAAATCGTCAATCAGCTTCCTTAATGTTAAGGATTTCTCGTACGCAATACTCACGTAATAGCGCATCTCAATTTCATCCTGATAGCGATCCTTCTCTATGTATTCCAAAAATCCGAGAATAGAGGTCAGTGGAGTCCTCAAATCATGAGAAATACCTGTAATTAAGTCATTTTTCGCAGCAACCGCACTACGCTCCTCCTGCAATGACAGCTGTAATTGTTCGGCCATCTGATTAATACTGGCAGCCACAACGCCAAATTCATCCGATGTCTTCACCTCGATCCGATGAGACAGCTCTCCTTTGGCAACTTCCTGAATTCCTGCTGTAATCTCGTCCAAAACCAGCATCACCCTACGCGTGAATAGGAAAAAGAAGAGCACAAAACCAAGTATGCCAACCATAATCATTAATGGCACCGACCCAATATTGTTCACCAGCCACCTGATGCCCCTTGCAGGGATCGAATAATTAGGATAAGTCTGAGCCGCTAGAATGGAGTGTACAACTTTGCTGCCACCATACAAAATAGCCGCCGTCAAAATGCCACTCAGCAGAAATGCGTAGATAAATTTCCACCGGACTGTGTTAATTAATTTTGAATTCATCTCGGAACTCCTTGCTCACGCTCTGTATCCAATTAACATAATAGATGTACGTGCTTATTGTGGTTTGATCATCTTATAACCAACACCCCATACCGTCTGTATGAATTTGGGATGTTTGCTGTCGAGTTCGATTTTCTCACGAATCTTGCGGATATGCACCATGACTGTGTTGTTGGACTCCATAAACTCTTCTTTCCAGACCTGTCTGTAAATCTGCTCCATACTAAGTACAGAACCTTGATGGCGCGCCAGCAGCTCCAGAACAGCAAATTCACGGGGAGTCAAACGAACTAGCTGCTCATCCACCCAAACTTCATGCGTATCGGTGTTGATGACCAGATCGTCAATCACCCACTCATGCTCCTTGTTTTCCCGACCCTCATTGAAGGTATGGTACCTGCGAAGCTGTGACTTTGCCCGTGCCACAAGTTCAAGCGGGTTAAAAGGCTTGGTCACATAATCATCAGCGCCGATGCTCAGCCCTGTAATTTTATCCATATCCATGCTTTTGGCTGACAGCATAATGATCGGCATTTTCTGCTCTTCCCGAATTTTCATACATGCTTCAATTCCGTCCATATTCGGCATCATGACATCCAGAATAATCAGATCAATTGCCTCTTTCTTCAATTGCTCAAGCGCCTCGACTCCATCACTGGCTGTCAGAACCCGGTATCCTTCATTACCAAAATAAATTTCCATTAGTTTAATAATATCCTGCTCATCATCCACAAGCAGAATGGTTGCTGGCTGTGCCACGGCATTATTCCTTTCCATTCCATAAATCATTGCTTGATCAAAGTATATCACTAGGAAATGAATTCGCGAAAATCATCGCTCTCTGAAAGAAACAAAAACGTTGATTTTCAGGAATAATATACTTTTTCTATTTTATATAAAGTATGCTCGATTGTTGGGCAGAGATCAGCATCCACTTTGTGAAAGCTAATTCGAAAGTATAAACTTTTCAAAAAGTTTTTTATATTATTTTTTTGCCTAAAGGCAGGAAGAAATTCTGGATTTTTCTCCACATCACCAAAACGTTGAATCCATTGCTCTACATAAGTCTGACTAAGTATTTTTCTATTTAAAACACTAATTATGGATTTTACCATTCTTTCATCTTCCCCATCGGAGTAAACTCGATCGGGTATGGTCATCTTTTCGTAAACCAAATCGAGAATGGTTAAGAGATCAGTTTTATCCAGCTCGGAACATTGGGCCAGTTCGTCTAAAGCATCTGCTGCATGAGCTATGGCATGTGCCCAGCCTTTTTCTTCGTCATACCCGCGGTAATCTCGCTCTTTATGTACATTGTAAAACACGTTCTCTTTTATCTGATGAATATGCTCTCTTGAGAGAAATGGTGATTCCCTATGCCTCATGAGGAGGAGCGGGATAACCAGCATAGAGAACGATCGAGTAAAGACAGAATCTGTATTGGTTTCACCAAGCCTAAAAAGCAAATGCTTATTATCCAAAACAACAGGTAGAAGTTGTTCTAGTTCGTTTACTGTTAAAGTATTAGCAGGAATCCAATTTGATAAGGTTGTATAAATTAGGTCATCACGTAGTTCGGCATCCAAAGAACCAATGTTAACCATCATTTCTTGTATCAACTTGAATGTATCGGGAGGCGCTTGGTAGTCTCTCTCTTTTATTAATATCAACTTTTCTTTTAAACTCATTTTACACGTCCCTATATAGAAGATTATCCGAACTTACTGTTTTAGTTTCTATTGACTATGTGGCATTTTGAGGCGTTGTTTTTCTTTAATTGTACCTGATCCGGTAATCCCTATTTTAACGTATAGTATTGTCGATCTACTCCTTGCTGAACCGTTGCTTTGTTGCGGATAACATGCTCTATGTATTCTATTAAATCTGCTCTATATTCAGGCAGAACCGCGCATTATGAACCTGGCTCTATCTATTCAAACAACGCTACTTTGGGCTCTATACCAGTCAGTGTCAGCATCGTATGCAGTTGACCCCTATGGTGATACACATGTCCCATGATCTCAAGCAGCCACTCCAGACGACTGTACGAAGCGCCCCAATAGGAGTCAGTCACCTGTAATAATTCCTCCGTATTGTACTGTCTGTATCGTTGATAGAGGTACATCTGATTCTCAATCAGTGCTTCCCTGATCTCGCTCAGTGTATTCGGCTGATTCTCCTCGTAAAACAAAGCCATTTCTTCTTCGGAAGCGCCCTCCGAAATATGTACATCTGCACGACAAATGACGGATAGATGAGAAAGCAATTCTCCAACCGGCCGTTTGCCTTCAATCGGAGTCAAAGCCAAGTCCTGCTCCGACAGTTGGTCACATAAATTGATTAATGATGTCACTGCCACATCAATATGTTTAAATGCAGACTGAATCAACTGAAACACTCCCTTTTTATCCCATTATACAGAACATATGATCGCTAATCAATCATGAATTCCCCTTAATATATAAACCAGCTGTGCTCAAAAACCAACAATGACGAACAAAAAAAGCCCCTCCTCCCTCATATAGACGGAATTTGGGACATTTTGTTGCTCCGATGATAACAAACACGAACTTAACTTGAATATAACGAACAATACGTTTGATCGAATCGTCCCGCGAGCAAGTCAGCCTTGCGAATGAAAAATTGCAGCTCCCCACAATCCCACCATTGAAAACCGATGGCGTCATGCGTATCAATTTTTAATAGAAGCAAGGTATCTGCAAGCTCTTGTTGTGTGCGTTTCTCATCTCCGCCATAATGAGCAGTCAGTTTCTGCTCACACGCCTGCTCGTCATAAGCATACTCTTCATCAAGCACGATCTGTAACAGCGCCTGATGCTCTGCATCGGGATGCTGACCGTCAGGATATCCAAACATGCCACCCCAGTTCTGGGTGCTTGGATGATTCCAGCTGGACTCAAATTCCAGGTATCGGTCATACAGACCTTCCTCCCCTTCGACGGCTATCGTTCCACCGGACAGCGGGGCGGCGATTGCATTCAGAGCCAGAGAATCAATGTAGGCATATGTAGGAAACTCAAGATTAGGCAGCACGGTTACCGAATGTGCTACAAAATCGTCCTCACCCAGCGCGGTTTCGCCATTAGGCTCTCGCCTTGTCAGGTTATGAGCGTCCGGCTCGTAAATCACACGATGCTCAATATGATAGGCAGGTTCATCCACACCAATAAAAAAGTATAACATGCCTCGTTCAGGCAAACTCCCGCGCCCATCATTTGGCGTATATGGCGTCAAATCCACGAGATTCAACTGGGCCAGGAACGTCATCGGCACCCCGTCCTGTGTCAAAGGCCATTTCATGTTACCCGGCAGATCGGGATTTCCTCCTACACGTGAATTTCCTGTTCTGCGATACTCATCGATTGTCGATACATCAAGGCGAATTCCCCAACGGCTTGAAGATAACAGCAGATCGGCAGCATTACCCAATCCATATTCCTCAAGAGTTTTCCGGGCTTTTCTGGTCAGACGTTCACATTGTTCAGGTTTAATCATACAGATCCTCCCCTTTGGACAATACATCTATGGTGAGACATATTCAGGTTCACACCTGTATATTCTTCTGCTGACGCTTCTTTCCCTGCTTCTAGCGAAAAAAGAGACTGACATCCGTTGTCAGTCTCCTTCCTTATTATCCATTCGGTTCATTCTTAACGATCCCGATTCGGTGAATCATCCTGAAAAGCACGAATATGCTCCTCGCCATCCAGAAATTCATGCGACTGGTGTGCAGCCATCACACCATGATAACTGATATCCAGACCCAACTCTTCCTCTTCTTCCGTGGAACGGACAGGAACGATCTTGCCAATCAGTTTCAGACCAATCCAGGTCATGACAAATCCCCAGACGACCAAAGCCGTGAGGCCGAGCGCTTGAACACCCAGCAGCCTCCAGCCACCTCCCATGAACAAGCCACCATCGGTTGCAAACAAACCCACGGCAATCGTTCCCCACATCCCGGATACAGCATGAACAGGGAACGCTCCTACCGGGTCATCAATCTGCCTGCGGTCCAGCCAATTCGTTGCAGCCATCATGAGCAATCCGGATACCGCCCCGATGAATATCGCAGCCACATCACCGACAAAGGCACACCCCGCCGTAATACCGACCAGACCGGCAAGCGAGCCATTAATGACCGAGGGTGCGTCTGAACGATTGAACCGGAACAAGGTGTAGAGCAGTGTAACCGCACCACCCGAAGCAGCAGATAACATCGTTACGATGGCAATGTGACCGATCCTTACATCAGTCGCACTGAGCGTACTTCCTGCATTGAAGCCAAACCAGCCGAACCACAGCAGAAAGGCACCTACAGATGCCAGTGGCAGATTACTTGGTAGCGCAATGGCACTCACACCAAGCGGCGTGTATTTGCCTTTACGCGGCCCAATAATAATCGCTGCGGCCAGTGCAGAGAACCCGCCCAACGCATGAATGACTGCGGAGCCGGCGAAATCCTGCATCCCCAGTTTGCTGAGCCAACCGCCGCCCCATGCCCAGTGTCCACCAATCGGATAAATAATGGCCGTCATCAATATGATGTACAGCAGATATGCACGAAAGTTAATCCGCTCAGCCACAGCACCCGATACGATGGAAATGACAGCAATCGTGAACGCGGCCTGGAACAGCCAGAATGTTTCCAATGATACAGGTAC
The DNA here is from genome assembly GCF_032399705.1 of Paenibacillus sp. BIC5C1. Lineage (NCBI taxonomy): Bacteria > Bacillati > Bacillota > Bacilli > Caryophanales > Paenibacillaceae > Paenibacillus > Paenibacillus sp. BIC5C1. The sequence continues at coordinate 1,654,082 of NZ_CP135922.1, read as the reverse complement.
GTCCAGGTGAGACAAGTCTCCATTGAGGAAAAATCCGGTTATGCCTACAAAACCTCCAGCATCAGATCCATACATCAAGCCAAATCCGATGGCATAGAAAAGCAACGTTCCAATGGTAATGTCAGCGAAAACCTTCATAATAATATTCACACTATTTTTATAACGTACGAAGCCAGCCTCCAGCAGGGCGAATCCGCCTTCCATCAATAAAATCATGGCTGCACTCAGTACGACCCAGACCGTATCAATCCCGGAGCTTAACGTCTCCAAAGTCATGCTTATACATCCTCCGTTTCCCTAAGCTGTCTAATCTCCCGGATCGTTTCGGGCGTAAGCTCGATTTCGTCCCGTTCGATGCTGTCCGGATGCTTGATTCGTTCAGTGATGCGGTCCAGTTCTCGTATCCGCCGCCGGATTTGTTCCATTTTGCGAAAACGTTCCTTCACCTGGACCATATATTCCACCGCCTGGTGATGGGATGCAGGACGACCTGCGAACCATTTGCGTACAGTCGACAAGGATTGATAAGCCACTTCTTCCGCACGTTTTTTTTGTTCGAATTGTTCGATTTTATGTTTAAGCGTTTCGATCTCATTTTCTTTTTTGACCTTGAGCTGTTGGATAAGGTACAATAAATCGGACGATGATATTTGCAATGCTGTATGGTGATACACCTCGTCAATTACTAACATATCATGTCAGGACTCCTTACATGTCAAGTTACTTGTTATCGATTATAGAGTCCAGCACCACTTAGCGTCAATTCTTTTTTTGGCGATGGCATGATTTGATATGACCCTTTCAGAAAAAAAGCCTCATCCTCATATATATAACTTCAAATAACAAAGCGATTCGAACACTCCTTCGCATTCACCTTTCAGATCCTCTATGATGTATATCAAGCATCCACATTTCAGGCACTGCACTTACACAAGCTGACATCATAGAACTCGTATAAAGGAGAGGATCGCACGATGTTCACTCGTAATGACGACATTCGTAGCCAAATCTGGAATGCCGTCTCTGGACTCAATGAAGAACAATTGAACCTCAAACCCACACCTGACCACTGGAGTATTATGCAAGTTCTCCGTCACCTGAATTTGATGGAAAGCATCATTGCGAAGCAAGCCCGCGCCGCGCTAGAGAAGGAACAGACCGTTGCTGTGGACAAAAAACCATATGAGCTTACACTGGATCGCAGCCACTCTGTTAGCGCCCCGCCTCATCTCCAACCTCCTGCGGAACCAGAAACGCTCGCTAATGTTACCCACGACCTGGAAGACTCACATCAGGCGTTGATGCTCGTTGCACAAGATCATGAGGCTGAACTGCTGCGAAGCAAGTCCTTTCTTCACCCGGTTTTCGGTGAGATGGATTTAGCCCAATGGGTCGACTTTGCAAGCTATCATGAAGAACGTCATCTGGCACAGATTAAGGATATTAAACAAAGGCTTGGCGTGTCGCACGCCTAAGTCATCCATATTTACTCTATGTAAGCAAAAATAACCTCCAATCCACGCATTGTGGATCTGGAGGTTTTCATTCATTTTGAAACACACTATATTTTTTTGCCCAAAATCGCCAAATCCCGGTTGACACCATCCAGCACAGCCACTTCAGGATAATAGCCCCACTGTTCAAAACCATGCTTGCGCAATAATCCCAGACTCGGTTCATTATGTCCAAAAACAAAGCCCAGAATCGTCTTGATTCCAAGCTTAGGACAAGCTTCAAAAATGGTATTCAGCAAACGTCCGCCAGCTCCAATTCCCCGGCACTGCTGATCCACATACACACTGACTTCCACCGTCCCATTGTACGCAGGCCGTCCATAAAACGAACTCAGGCTGGCCCAGGCTACAACCTGTCCCTCATATCTCATCACCCAGAGCGGGCGATGATCGGATGAATGCTCCTCAAACCACGGAATACGCTGCTCGACAGTCACCGGCTCCAAATCTGCCGTCACCATTCGACTTTCAATCGTTGAATTATAGATCTCCACAATTCTTGGCAAGTCCTCACGACGCGCATAATCAATCTGTACACTATCCAACTTCATGTCTACTCCTCCATCATCCAGATCAATTCTATCGTATGACGGTATTATAACGGAGGAAGGAAGTCGACGTCATCCCCCAACATTCGGGTCAACTCCACACTTACTCAGGCAATCCTTGAATTGTATTACCCCGAGTCATCTGCTGGCTCTGATCTGCCCAACGAATGTTAACAGAACGGGAAGTGAATAGATCCGGGCCATCCGATACCTGAAAATGCAGATGGGCTTCACTGGAATTCCCTGAGTTACCCAGCTCTCCAATAAGGTCTCCCTGCTTGACTTTATCTCCTTTTTTGACCGCTACACTGCCTTCCTTGATGTGCGCGGTGATGCTGTATTCTCCGTTTCCATGGTCAATGACCACATTGTTACCCGCAGGTTCTTCCGGATTCATAACCCCTGGTGTGTTGTCTCGAATATCATTCTTGATATCGACTACGGTTCCGTCCGCAGCTGCATAGAGCGGCTCACCAAAAGCGTAGTAGTTTTCGTTCACCTTCGGATCTCCGTTGTAACTGAAAGCTTCTTTGGTCCGAATGATATCTAGCGCATAGCGCTGTGTTTCATGTTCATAATGATAGTTCGACATCACATCATTGCCTCCCCAGAACACATACCATTCACCCTTCATAGGGAATTGAAATTCGGTATTGGTGAACTTTTGATCCGTATCTTCATGGGGTTCCAGTGGTTGGATCAACAGACCTTCAATCTGATTGGCTCCGGTAAAATAGGCTTGAATCCCTTTGGTCCCTGTTTGATCCTTCCAGGCGAACTCAGTTAAATGGTTCACTTTGGCATCTACAACCAGATCAAAGGAAGTTACTCCCTCAAGGAATTGATCCGCAGACGTTTTAAACTGTTCAAGCGTTAGCGCTTCCTTCAACTCGGGACTCATCTGACTGTAAATTGCCTCCTTGGAACCGTTCATTAACGTATCGATGAAATTGTCGGGTGTAATGATAGCACTCACCTCTGTACCTGAATTCTCTTCCTGATGGGTACTTTCACTCGCTTCATTGGCATTTGTCGTCTGTTCCTTGGACTGCCGCTCCGCCTGTTCGGATGTAATCGAGTTACTGTTACCGCAGGCTGACAACATCACGCAGGCTCCAAGGGCAATGGTAAGCAACTTCCAGCTCTTTTTGCTCTGTAATTTCTCATGTGTCGCGTAATCGGATTCCAGCTGATCCCCTTCGTAATTCGAGTGCCGCTCCTTTATTTTACTACTCTCATGCAGCCTGTTCATTTTCCACCTCATTCTCAACATCCCTTCTGGTGTTCGTTATACTTTCCAGTTAAGTGTACAGAATGAATCTTATCCTTCGTCTAACCCATCCTTACATGTAGTTAAACTGTGGAGTCTTCTATGGCTTCATAATTAAGATTCCGTTAAGATAGCTCGCACACTACATAGCCCTCTCGGATGGTATGATTAGCAATAAACAAACAGGAAGCTCTAGGAGGTCATTTCACATCATGGATCACGTCTCCATACTGCTAGTTGATGATGAACAAGCCATTTTACATATGCTCAAAACCGTCTTGCTCAAAGAACAATTCGTAGACATCGACACCGTTACCACCGGAGAAGAGGCGATTACCGCCTGCGAAAATAAAACCTATCATTGCATCGTGCTGGACATCATGCTGCCTGGCAAAAGCGGACTGGAAATCTGTCCCTTTCTGCGGCAAGTGACCGATGCACCAATTCTTTTTCTAACTGCCAAAACAACGGATTATGACAAGTTAACCGGATTCGCCGTTGGCGGCGATGATTATGTCGTTAAACCCTTTAACCCACTGGAAGTAGTCGCTCGGATCAAATCGCTGCTGAAACGTTATTTACCTACCAAAATAGTGACAGGTACAATGGAGACTACACTCTCCTCTGACGCAACTTCGTCATCTCCTGCCGTGCAGGAAGGGGTTTATGATTTTGGTCGTTTTCAAGTATTTGAACAAGCCGGTGAACTTCAGGTTGAAGGACAGCCTGTAACCTGTCCCGCTCTTGTCTACCAGCTGCTGCTCTTTTTCTGCAAGCATCCCAATCGCATTTTCACCAAATCGGAATTGTATGAGCGTGTATGGGGTTCGGAAGCCATCAGCGATGACAACACCGTTATGGTTCATATTCATCGTATTCGTGAGCGGATTGAAGCTGATTCCTCTAACCCTGTGTTTCTCGTCAACGTCCGGGGACTGGGATACAAACTCATACAGCCTAACCAAGTGTTACGCGCATGAGTATTCGTCGCAGGTTAATGACCCGTTTTATCGGTATGCTTGCTGGAGCAGTCGTTCTTATCATCCTGTTGGGTTCTGCAGCGACCTATTGGGTCGTTCAAAAGGTGAATGAAGTAAGCCTGGTGGATGACTTCGCTACCAGTGGTCTTGACCAACTGATTAATACCGCAGAAATCATGCCCGATGGGAGGGTCCGCTATGATCCCAGGCTGCTGAAGCAGGTCGAGAAAAATCAGGGATGGCTTCAGGTTGTGGACGAAAAAGGCTACGTCATTGATGATTTTGATACACCGGATGACGTTCCGAAGCAATACAAGCCTGGAGAGTTGATCGCATACTGGGAAGCTAAAAAGCCGTTTCCATACCAGATCGTCATGCTGATCCGGGAGAAAAACGGCGAGATGTTCACCTTGCTGTACGGGGAACGCAATCAGGCCAATTCCTTACTCGATCAAGCCCGTGTGGATAGTCATTATACCAATGGAGAGCTGATGCTGCAGCCCAAACAAGAAGATGTCATACGCTCCAAAGGTGCCTACCTGCAAATTCTGAACGAATATGGCCAAGAGCTGGCTTCCTATAATAAACCTGCCATGGGTGTCCCTAGCAGTTATAATATACAGGAACTGGCTTTGCGTATTCGTTATCCCAATCGATATGGAATATCGATCGCAACCTTTTACGATGAACAGAATGGCACAACCTGGATGCTTAGCATACCTGTCGATCCAACTGCTACAGGGGATGAAAATCCCTATAACTTCATTTTGACTCCAGTGGTCATCGTACTGCTCCTTTCCGTTGTCATTTTACTTATTCTGTTGGCGCTATGGTACGCCAATCGTTTCGGTTCTCCCATGCTGCATATGCTCCAATGGCTCCAACGACTGGAACAGGGACATTATGAAGAACCCAAAGGCATCGGCGGCGTTCCTCGCAGCCAGCGACGAAATGGCAAATGGAAGCGGAAATACCGCGTATATGCCGAAGTGCTTCGCTCCATGCAGGCATTATCTGCAACACTGAAACAAGACGAAGAGCTCCGTAAACAGACCGAATCTCTGCGTGAGGAATGGATTGCCGGAATAACACATGATCTCAAGACTCCGCTATCCTCCATCCAGGGATACGCCCATATGCTTGAAGCACATAAATATAGCTGGTCCGCGGAAGAAGTGAGAGAATTCGCAGGCATTATGCTGGACAAATCCATGTATATGGACCGACTTGTAAACGACCTTGCCATGACGTACCGATTGCGAAGCGGTGGATACCAGCCACCTGTTGAAGAAACTGACGTAAATACGCTGCTGCATGATCTCGTCCAGCGTGCAGAACGCAACCCGTTATATGGCGAGGGGCGTATTGTGTTCCGACCTGCAAAAATTCCGGTATACGGCAATGTGCATATTCCTTCGTTTGAACGTATTGTGGATAATCTGACCGCTAACGCCCTTCTTCATAATCCAGCGGAGTCGATTCTGACCGTTAGTGTGCATCCGGGTAAGCAGGCAGGTGAGTTCAGTGTTCAATTTGCCGATGACGGTCAAGGCATGGATCCGGAACTGGTCTGGAGGCTGTTTGAACGATATTACCGCGGAACGGATACAGGCACGTCCGATGTCGGATCAGGCCTTGGTATGGCGGTAACAAAAGGCTTAATTGAAGCGATGAAAGGCCGTATTGAAGTCCAATCAGCTTCTGGTGAGGGTACTGTCATTCGATTAATATGGGATGGCCAATCAGAACATGGGTAAACAACATTCCGCTTGACCTTTTCATTTTCAATCTATATAATCGACACTCAATAACACCTGTTCCAATATATTGATATGGACTTCAACGATATTCAGATCAATTCATTTGATATCGATTTTGCATATTTGGCGATGACCAGAGACAAGATTCCGTTTGCGTGCTGCCCAGAGAGAGAGGGGATTGGTGAAACCTTCTTCAGCGAACGGACCGGAATTACCCCTCTGCAGCCGTGAGCTCGAACCCAGCTTTATTCCTGTTTCGGACCAAGCTGTCAGTAGAGTTCACCGCCTGATCCCCGATAACGGATTCCAATGAGGGTTATGATGTTCTTGCTTGCGGCGGCTGGTCGTGTTCAGGAGCATTCATAACCAAATTAGGGTGGAACCACGAGCTGAGCGCACTCGTCCCTTTTCCGGGACGGGTGTTTTTTGCGCTTCAAATTTGAGTATTGGAGAGTGGTTCACATGAGTAATCCGAATAATAACAGCCAATCCAGCAACCCATTGAATAACCAACAACAGCCCCAACATCCGATTGAAATTCGCTTACAAGGCGGAGCTGTACGTTCTTACGAGGCAGGCATCACTGTAGGAGGGGTCGCATCATCCATCAGCACAAGTCTGGGCAAACAAGCCATCGGCGGAATTGTAAATGGTAAGAATGTCGATCTTGACTGGGTTCTTGAGAAGGATTGCGAACTCGTCATCGTTACTTTGGACAGCCCAGAAGGTCTGTATCGTTACCGACACAGCACTGCTCATGTACTTGCGCAGGCTCTCAAACGCATCTATGGTGCGGAACAAGTGAAGCTGGGCATCGGACCTGTCATTGAAGATGGATTCTATTACGATGTCGATCTGGAGCATGCTCTATCGATCAGTGATTTGGCTGCCATTGAGCAAGAAATGAACAAAATCATAAAAGAAAATGAAAAGATTAGCCGCCGGGTAGTTAGCCGGAAAGAAGCACTTCGTATCTTCGGAGAGATTCAAGACCCGTATAAGCTTGAACTCATTCAGGATTTACCGGAGGACGCTGAGCTTTCGATCTATGACCAAGGGGAGTTTTTCGATCTCTGTCGCGGCCCTCATCTTCCGTCCACTGGTCGGATCAAGGCATTCAAACTGCTGAATGTGGCTGGTGCATACTGGCGCGGCAACTCGGATAATAAAATGCTGCAACGCATTTACGGCACTGCTTTCCCGAGCAAAGCCCAATTGGAAGAACATCTGCACATGCTGGAAGAAGCGAAGAAAAGGGATCACCGCAAACTGGGTAAGGAGCTTGAACTTTTCATGTTCTCGGAAGAAGCACCCGGTATGCCGTTCTATCTGCCCAAAGGCATGACTGTCCGCACAGAACTGGAGCAATTCTCCCGTGAATTGCAACTACAGGAAGGCTATCAGGAAGTTCGCACTCCCCTCATGATGAACAACCGTCTGTGGGAGCAGTCGGGTCACTGGGAGCATTACAAAGACAATATGTATTTCTCGGAAGTGGACGATGCGACTTTTGCCCTGAAACCAATGAACTGTCCCGGACACATGCTGATTTTCAAAAATACACTCCATTCCTATCGTGAGCTGCCGATTCGTATGATGGAATTCGGTCAGGTCCACCGCCATGAATTCTCAGGCGCTCTGAACGGCATGATGCGGGTGCGGACTTTCTGTCAGGATGATGCCCATCTCTATGTGATGCCAGAACAGATCGAGGAAGAGATCAATCAGGCGATTTCATTGATCGGTCGCATGTACGACATCTTTGGTTTCGAGTACAACATTGAGTTGTCCACTCGCCCGGACGATTCCATGGGATCGGAAGAGCTATGGGATCAAGCAGAAAGAGCATTGCAAAATGTACTTGATCGGCGCGGTGTGAAATACCGCATTAACGAGGGTGATGGTGCCTTTTACGGTCCGAAAATTGACTTCCACATTCTCGATGCACTGAAGCGCAGCTGGCAGTGTGGAACAATTCAGCTCGATTTCCAAATGCCCGAGAAATTCGATCTCACTTATATTGGCGAAGATAGCCTGAAACACCGGCCTGTCGTGATCCACCGTGCCATCTATGGTTCAATCGATCGTTTCATCGGCATCTTGACTGAACATTATGCAGGTGCATTTCCTCTCTGGCTCGCACCTGTGCAAGTGAAGCTGCTGCCAGTGTCAGATCATTACGCAGATTATGCGCTTCAAGTTCAGAGCCAGCTGCGGGCTGCTGGTATTCGGGTAGAAACAGACTTGCGCAGTGAGAAGCTCGGCTACAAAATCCGTGAAGCTCAGATGGAAAAAGTCCCTTACTCGCTCGTACTTGGGGAAAATGAGAAAAATGCCTCATCCGCCTCTGTCCGTGCATACGGTCAGGGCGATCAAGGCATTCAGCGCATTGAAGCATTCATTGAGCTGATTCAGCAAGCTGTGAAGGCCAAAGCTTAAGCACTCAATCAGGAATCGGCTGAAACTTAACTTTAGAGGCGGCCCGTTAGTATGGAAAACGGCTGCCTCTAATTATGTGGAAACAAGTAAGCCGCCTCTTCCACTTCGAACAATCAGTAATTACAATTTCTCTTCGGGTCTAAGTCCAACTTGCTCTTCACTCCATGTCCAGAAACGCTCAGCATCTGCCGCATCCAGCGCATGGGCTTTCAATTCCTGGTCCTTTTGTTGATAGAAGTAACGCCCGGTTACCCCGGCGACTTCAGGACTTGTAGCAAGATAGATGGCCGTTTGTGCTCCTTCTTCCGGTGAAAGGAAAAACGGTAGTTTGCCCACCAAAGCCATAATTCGTGTGCCAAAACCGGTATTGCGGTCCACGCCAATACTTGTCCCCACCGCACCGGGATGGAGGCAGTTAACCGTGATTCGGGTTTCCGCCAATTTGCGGGCCAGAACACGGGTGAACAACACGTTTGCCAGCTTGGATTGAGCGTAACTTTTGATTGGATTGTAACCTTTGTGCAGATGGGGATCCTCGAAATGGATTTTCCCGGCTTTGTAGGCACCAGACGAAACATTCACAATACGCCCCTGCTTCGCAGACTTCAAAGGTTCGATCAGGAGTAAGGTAAGCAGAAAATGTCCAAGATGGTTAATACCGATGGCTTGCTCGAAACCGTCGGAGGTTTCCTTGCGCTTCAACATGACGACACCCGCATTATTAACGAGAACGTCAAGTGTATCGTAACGCTCACGGAAGGATTGGGCAAAATGACGGATGCTTTCCAGTGACCCCAGGTCACACAGCATCAGTTCAATCGCAGTAGAGCCGGACTGACGCAGCGCCTCCTGCAGTGCCTGCTGTCCGCGCTTCTCGCTGCGGCATGCCATAATCACGTGATACCCTTGCCTTGCAAGTTCGATGGTGGTTGCCAAACCCATACCTGAGTTGGCTCCCGTAACAATGGCTGTCTTTGTCGACATCAGTTATTTCCCTTCTGAACCAGAGGTTCTTCATATTTTAGAACAGTCATCCTCTTGTTTTTTAAAGCACTGCTGACGTCAATATGAGATAATTGAAAGAACACATATTGGTCTTATAGGGAGGATACGTATGCTAACCAAAGAAGACTTCAAGAAACTGAAAAAAGAAGCGAAACTCGAGATTGCACTAATCGAACAGGAAGATCAAAATCTCCAGCAAAAGATAGACTCATCCCTGTATGAAAAAGATAAACTGTGGAACGATGAAGAGATTGGTGAGCTTATCCAGAAACGGAAAGAGCGAAAATATAGTTCATGGACGATTGAATTATGCACGATTATTGAAGACCTGCTGAATCAACTATACCAGCAAACGTATCAAAAAAAATTTAATTCGATCCAGCTGATGAAAACTCCTGCATACCGTTCATTATCCAATATCGAGATCCTTCAGGCTGAATTGAAAAATCAGCATCTTTCCCTGAAATCGGGAGAAGAGAAATTTGAAGAAGAAATAGCCAAAGTGTTTCAACTGAGAAATAAACTTATTCACTCCAACTTTTCTTTTGCTTCCATCATTAGAGAAAATCACGATGCAAAGCAAGAGTTTGAATCCATCCTGGATACGGTGAAGAAGTATAGAAAACACTTGAAATATAATCAGCCAGAGAACTGACGAATGCATGATACATGGTCATTCACAACAAAGGAGGTGCTCCGGATTCGCTCCGGAAACAACTATGAACAATCAATACATGGAAATTACGGTTCTAAATCTTCATATTGTCACACCTGCGGGTAAAAACCCGATCTACCCTGTTATGTTGCGCGATGAAGATGGTATTACGCTTGTGGATACAGGCATGATTGGGCAATTCGCCGAACTTCAATCCGCACTTGAGCACGAAGGCGTTCAGTTATCTGATATCAAGCGCATTATTGTAACCCATTCCGATATAGACCACATTGGTAATCTTGGTGCTCTGGTGAATGCGATTGCGGAAGTGGAAATCTGGGCGCATAGCGATGAAATTCCGTATATCACAGGCAAAGAGCCCATGATCAAGTTCACACCAGAACGCAAAGCGTTGCTGCCAGAACCTATAGCGGAGCTGGCGGAACAATTGATCTCACAACGGACTGAGTTCAAAATCTCCAAAGTGTTAGAGGACGGTGACATGCTGCCTTTACAAGGCGGCATCCAGGTCATTCATACACCAGGACACACCCCAGGACATATCTGTCTGTACTTCCGGGAGCAACAATTCCTGCTCGCTGCCGATGAATTGCGTGTGGTCGATGATGAATTGGTGGGTCCTTCTCCACCCGCAACACCGGACATGCCTGAAGCACTGCGCAGCTTGAAAAGATTACTTGGCCTAAAGCTGGAGAAGGTGCTTTGTTACCATGGTGGCGAGTTTACCAATGACCCGAGTCAGCGCATTGCCGAACTCGCGGAGAGTGCGGACTAATTCGTACCTTCAACCTAAGCTATAATTACTTAAATATTGAAGCGAAGGGGCTGTCCCATACGTCATGTACATGGCGGGACAACCCCTTTCTCTTGTAAATGTTACGGTTTCGGCGTCAGAACGATCAGTTGGTCATCCCCATCGCGTGGAGATCCCCTGCCATCCCGGTTGTTCGTGAGCACATATAACTTCCCGTCTTCTCCGGCAGTCACATTGCGAATACGTCCCCACTCGTCTTTAAAAATCGGCTCCACCTGCGTTACTTGTGTACCATCTTCGGACAGATTAATTTTAAGCAGTTGTTCACCCCGCAGATTGGCAGCAAGCAGCGATCCGGCCCATGGCCCTTCCTCTATAAAGACTACACCTGATGGAGCCCATGTTTCATCTCCACTATGCGCAAGCGGAGCCTGATATGTGCCCTTGTCATCATCGTCTCCCTCTACCTCTGGCCAGCCATAATTCTCACCAGCTTCAATGCGGTTAATTTCATCAAAATTACGCTGACCATGCTCTGTGGCATACAGATAGCCATTGTCCGGGTTCCAAGCCAGGCCCTGTGCGTTCCGATGCCCCATGCTGTACACAGGTGAATTAGGCCAAGGGTTATCTTCTGGGATCGATCCGTCGAGACCAATCCGCAATATTTTGCCACCCAGGCTATCTTTGTTCTGGGCCAGCTCCGGTTCGTACCGTTCACCTGTTGTAATATAGAGCAGATTGTCCGGGCCAATCTTGATCCGTCCTCCATTGTGATTCACGCCGCCAGGAATGTCACTGAGCAGCTCCTTGTCCACGGTCGCCTTCCCGTCACTTACCTTCAAGCGCAATACCCGATTGGCAATGTCACCATCACCTTCCAGATAAGAATGGTATGCATACAGATAGCCATTATTGTCAAAGTCCGGATCGGCAGCAAGTCCAAGCAGGCCACCTTCCCCTTCTTCATTAAATGGTGCAGAAAAATCAATCAGAGGTTCAGATGCCAATTCTCCGTTCTCGATGACCCGAATGGTACCCGGTCGCTCTGTTACAAACATCCGTCCATCAGACACGCTTACCAACTCCCAGGGTACATTGAGTCCGGCCGCTAGCACAGAAGCCTCGTAAGGAATTACAGCATTCTCATCTGTTTCCTCTTCTCCACCATTCGCACCGTTATTACTACCTTCCGCTGTCTGTCCCTGACCTGTACCCTGTCCTTGTGATGTCTGCTGCGATTCTGTCGTCGGGTCACCCGAAGCACAGGCTGTTAGCAAAGCCATACTGAGTAACGAAGCATATAACGGAACGCTTAGTCGATTATTCATGAATACATCTCCCTTCTAATGTTGTTTTATCGTGTAATCCCAATTTCAGGGATTGTCCATTTCCAAAGTAGGTCAGTCAATAAATAAATAAATAAATAAGTAACCCTACGGTTTCGCCCTGTATTACCCTCCCCATCTGCCACTTAAACGGGCAACTAAAGCTTATTTTCGGTCATCATGCCTGCCTCCATTTGGATTTCTCCGACATTCTTCTATAATATAAAGATAGAACGAACTGAAAGGTGGACATATAACTAATGAATCAAACTCCTTTATCCCGGCTGGAAGCTGGACTGTCTACACAAGGGTTGGACGCCATGCTGATTACTGATCCGAAACATATTTACTATTTAACAGGTTTTGCAAGTAATCCGCATGAGCGTTTCCTCGGGCTTGTTCTTGCACGAGGCGAAGATCCGTTGTTGATCGTGCCTGCACTCGACGAGGAAGCCGCCGCAGCCGCTTCTTCGGTCTCCAACATTGCCACACATTCAGATACGGACAATCCTTACGCCTTATTTGAGCGTTATCAAGGACGTCTGGGCCGCGTAGGTCTCGAAAAAGAATACGTGACTGTCGCACGTTATGAACAGTTGACCGCCGCACTTGGTGCTGCCAACTTTGAAGATGTCGGTCCTCTGCTTCGCACCTTACGGGTGAAAAAAACACCGGAAGAAGTTGCTCGCATTCGCCATGCCATTCATCTGATCGAAGAGACGCTTCGTCAAGGACTGTCTCATGTTCGTACAGGGGTAACCGAAATCGAACTGGTTGCCGAAATGGAATATCAGATGAAGAAACTGGGTGCGGACGGCCCTTCCTTTGATACCATGGTGCTCACAGGACCCAAAACAGGCTTACCACACGGCACACCAGGTGAACGCAAATTGCAGCATGGCGATCTGTTGATGTTCGATATGGGTGTCTACGCTGGTGGGTATGCATCAGATATTACGCGCACGTTTGCCTTTGGTGACATTTCACCTGAACTTAAAACCATCTATAACACTGTGCTCGCAGCAAACGAAGCTGCCATTCGTGCAGTTAAGCCAGGTGTCACCTGTGCGGAAATTGACCGTGCAGCACGCCAGGTTACGGAAGAAGCCGGATACGGTGAACGTTTCCTGCACAGAGTTGGACATGGAATGGGCATTGACGTGCATGAATATCCTTCATTGCATGGTCAGAACACGGACATACTGGAGGAAGGTACGGTATTTACAATTGAGCCAGGTATTTATGTAACCGGAGCAGGCGGTGTACGTATCGAGGATGATGTACTTGTGACGGAAACCGGCGTTGAGGTGCTGACATCCTATCCGAAAGAGCTGCAAATTCTGACGGACTAATCCTCTTTTGGGATCATATCACTTTCGTTTCCATTTTACTGAAGAAAATATGGTGTCATAACCAAAAGTCCCGCGAAACCATGAATGCATGGCTTTGCGGGACTTTTGTGTTGGATTGAGCATTTTACGGACGAATGAACTACGAATCTAGGTTTCATCCTTGAATTTAAAGCTTCGTGCAGCATATAGAAACGGGGTTCCTACCGCGGTCAATACAAATTTGATCACGTACGTCGTCAAGAAAATTTCAAGCCAGACGTCCCATGGATAGATGAAGGCAAACGCAATCGTGCAAAATACCAGCGTATCCGCAAAAGAACTGATGATCGAGCTACCGTTGGTACGTATCCACAACTGATTACGCCCTGGCGCCAACTTACGCAGCCAAGTGTACAGTCGCACGTCCAGGAACTGACTGATGAAATAAGCTGTCAGACTTCCGAGTGCCAGGCGTGGCAGCAGACCAAAGAGGGTTTTCATCGAATCCTGTGCAAAGTCCGTTGATGCCGGTTCAAAGAACAATACCATCTGCATCAACACGGTGGTCATAATCAAAGTGAAGAACCCGAACCATACGGCTTTACGTGCCTCACCTGGTCCATACTTCTCATTGAGCAGATCACTGGTCAAGTACATGCTGACATACATCGTATTGCCCAGCGTTAAAACGATCCCCATAATATCTATTGTTTTGGTCACCTGAATGTTGGCAATAACCGTTGCCACACCAATCCAGGCATATAGACCCTTTTTACCGAACAAACGGTAACACAAAAGAAAAAAGCCATACGTTACGAGAACAAAAAGCGCTCCCCACCCTAAATTAAACACTATAAATACACTGCCTTCCTAGTTTTGATTACGCGGGATGGTTACGAACCGCGGTTTGGCTCTGGGCCAAAACATGAATACTCTATCACATTTCCCCAAGGTTGAACAGCACTAAATAACTCCAACTGGCTTCAAGTGGTATTTACGGTATGCCGAGCGGATGCTAAAAGCAAAAAGCCGCCCTCCGGATTAACCCGAAGGACGGCTGTTCTTGCATAGCTTGTGGCAGTAACTGCCATCGCCTATTATGAATCTGAATTACACCTGAACGGCGGAATCCAGATCACGACTTTGATCATTGAATGTATCCTGATCGTTTTCTTTCAAAATTTTGCTGGATACGAGACCTGCGGTCATCGAATCGTTCACGTTCAGCGCCGTACGGCCCATGTCGATGAGCGGTTCAACCGAGATCAGCAATCCTGCCAAAGCAACCGGCAGGTTCATCGTGGACAACACGATCAAGGAAGCGAAGGTTGCCCCGCCGCCTACACCGGCTACGCCGAATGAACTGATCACGACTACCAGGATCAGGGTAATGATGAAGTCCCAGCTCATCGGGTCGATCCCGACCGTAGGAGCAATCATGACCGCCAGCATGGCCGGATAGATCCCGGCGCAGCCGTTTTGACCAATGGTCGCCCCGAAGCTTGCCGACAAGTTCGCAATCCCGTCCGAAACACCCAATCTCTTCGTTTGTGTCTCCACGTTAAGCGGAATCGCTGCCGCACTTGAACGGGATGTGAAAGCAAAGATCAGCGTTGGCAGAACCTTTTTCACATACGTAATTGGATTGAAGCCAAACAGTGAAATAATAATCAGGTGGATGATGAACATAACGATTAACGCCACGTAGGAAGCAATGACGAATTTGATCAGCTTCAGAATCTCATCCGGGTTCGTTGTGGCGGTTACCTTCGTAATCAGCGCCAAAATCCCGTAAGGCGTCAGCCTGAGCACCAGCGTTACAATCCGCATAACCACCGCATATACCGCATTAACCATGCCGCGGAACGTTTCCGCCTGCTGTGGTTTTTTGCGATCCAGTCCAAGCACCGCTACTCCGATAAAGGCCGAGAAAATAACAACAGCCAGCGTGGATGTACGACGCTCTCCGGTCATGTCCGCGAATGGATTCGACGGAATGAATTCCAGCACTTGCTGTGGAATCGTCTGGTCCTTCACGTCAACGAGACGTTCCTCCATCTTCTGCCCTTGTGCGAGCTCTCTGTCTCCACCTTCGATCTCAATGGAAGTCAGGTTGAAGCTCAAGCTGGTCACAATACTTACACTTGCGGCAATCGCTGTGGTGATGAGCAGGATTGCGATAATCGAAAGGCTCATTTTACCGAGATTCTGCTTGCCTTTCAGATTCATGATGGCCGAAATGATGGAAACCATAATCAATGGAATTACAACCATTTGTAACAAACGAACATATCCTGAACCGGCCAGATTAAACCAATCGACCGACTTGGTAATGATGTCAGAATCAGAGGTGTAGATCAATTGCAGAATGACGCCGTATACGACCCCAATGCCCAGACCCGCAAATACACGCTTGGTAAACGAAATATGTTTCTTCTGCATCCAGAACAGGACACCCAGAAGAGCGAGCATAACCACGACGTTCAAAATGATTAAAAAGGTATTCATCTGTATAAATCCTCCTCAGTGTGAGTAACCGGATCTTCCGGTTTTCTACTCGCTCAAAAGCGATATTCAACAATATATCACATAACAAACTATTCTGGTAGGTATTAATTGATATTATGTAATATGCGTGTAACAAATTCATCTATTTCTGAAAAAAATACACTGAATCGTGAAAATTATTGTATTCAACCTCCGGTTAATTTTGTAATATAGGTATATCCGCTTATTCCCAAGTTTTCTCAACGTGAAAATTAGGCCTTTCTTCGTTGGTATTTAGTCTTACGATAACGGAAAAGCGATAATGTTAATGAACATGACGTGAAAGGATGATTCTATGTTTCGAAATCGCACCGTTGCCGGTAAAATCAGAGGCACTTTGTTCCTCGTACTGCTGGTTGCTTCCCTGTTGTTTAGTATCAGTTTCTATGCTGTCTCCATGAATATTATGCAGAGCTACGTGCTTCCACAGTTCGACAAGGTCCTGAGCACGTCCATTCAGGATATATACAAGAACACATCCGCTTCTAAAATTTTGCAAGTACAGAGTGGCGGAGCTGGCTCTGAGGGCGCTGCACTGACCGTGGAATCCTATTTGGCTGGCAAAGCCAAAGAGCATAATCTGGACGGAGCATACGTTGTGTCCATTCAGGATGGTAAAGCTACCGTGGTCATCGCAAATACCTCCTCGGGCATGAAAGCCGGAGATGAGATTAAAGTAGAAGCAGCAATGAATGAGGCCACTGAGAAAAAAGAAATGGAAATTAGCCAGGTTTATGCCGATTCCTTCGGTGTACATAAAGCAGCCTTTATACCGATCGCAGGAAGTAACATGATCATGGCTGTTAGCATGGATGCCCAATTCATTCAGGACAAAATTGCACAGATCTTCTGGTTGTGCCTCGGTATCACGGCATTGGTCTTTGTGCTCGGATGGCTCATCTCGACTAGCATGATCAAACGTGTAACCAAGCCAATCATCAAGCTCGTTCAACATAGCAAACAGATATCACAAGGAGATCTGACTGCCGAGCTTCAGATTAAAGGCAAGGATGAAATTGCACAGCTCGCTTCAAGCTTCCAAACGATGACTCATAATTTGAAAGAAATGATTAGCCGCGCCCTCTCCACTTCCAATGAAGTTGTAGAAGGCTCCAATGATTTGCTCAAACGGGTAGAATCCATGTCCGGTATGGTGAAAAACTCCAGTCGTTATGCAGAAAGTGCCGAGAAAGGCAGCGTAAGTATCGCTTCCAGCGCAGCCGAAAATGCCAGAGCCATGGAAGAAATCACGCAAGGCATTATGCATATTGCCTCCTCTTCTGCCGAAGTATCCGAGCAGATCGGAGATGCGGCAAACGAAGCTGTTAACGGTAATCGACTGGCTCAGGATGCCATTCAGCAAATGGAACGTGTTGGCCAAACCGCGAGCGAATCTCTGCGTTATGTTGAAACGATGAACGAGCGTTCGATCGCCATAGGGACCATCGTTCAATCCATTTTTGAAATCACGAGACAGATTAACATGCTGTCCCTCAACGCTTCCATTGAAGCAGCGCGTGCGGGAGAGCATGGACGCGGGTTCGCGGTCGTTGCCGGAGAAGTACGCAAACTGGCAGAGCAATCCAAAACAGCTACTGAGGAAATCTCCGATTACTTGGGTACCATTCGTGAAGATGCAGAACGTTCCGTTGATGCCATGAACCGGGTAACCCAAGAGATTGGATCAGGTACTCATGTGGTTCAGCAGGCAGGCTCGGCATTCCAGCAGCTTAATGAATTGATTCAGAACGTTAATCTGACGATTCAGACGGTATCAGCCTCTACCCAGCAAGTATCTGCTGGAGCTGAACAAGTCAGCGCTTCCGTGGAAGAAACGGCTCAGATCACGTCCAAGTCCCGTCAAAGCATGCAAGAGATTGCTTCTACAGCGGATCTCCAACTGAATGAGATGGATTCCCATTCCAGCACCGTACGTCATCTGAATGAGCAAGCGGTAGAACTGCAAGCCGCCATGAAGAACTTCAAAATAAACTAACCGGAATACCTTTAACCCATTATTTCCATATTCGAATCAAACTTTAACATCAGGTACACAAATACCCCCATGCACAGCATTGTTCCAGGTTTCACGGAACGTTGCCACGCATGGGGGTATTCTTTTGGACTGCATATTATATAAATTGAACTATTATTCAGGTGGCTGAACGCCCATAATCTCGTATACACGCTGCATATCCAAGGAAGAACGTAATGATTCAGCTACACGGTCAAACTCCATTTCCTTGCGTTCACGTGCGCTGTATGTCTCCAGCAACGGAGCAAGTCCTTTTCCTTCACGCAAACCATTCAGCCATGAACGCCGGAACTGATCACTTTCAAACAAACCATGCAGGTACGTTCCCCATACTTTACCATCGCTCGTGCCCCAGCCTTCATAAAAGGATTGCCCTCCCGGATGGGCGATCTCGAACAAGGCCGTTAAACGTTCAGGCTCAAGACACTCGGTAACACCCATATGAATCTCATATCCATTAATCTTCAACAAGTTTGCAGGATCGCTTTCCTTAGCCAAACGAATTGGATGATGACTATGAACATACCCGGAGGCTCTTACCGTTTGTTTGTTCTGCAGAAAGGTTGTCGATAGGGGCAGCCATCCCAATCCATGGGCTTCCTGGATCTGATTCGCTTCTACCGCAAATGGATCTTTGAGACGCTGACCGAGCATCTGATATCCACCACATATCCCGACAAGTTGAACATGTTCACGCTCCGTCTGGCTGGCAATTGCTTGCTCCAGTCCTGACGCACGTAGAAATGCCAGATCACCGATGGTATCCTTCGTACCTGGAAGCAGAATGGCGTCGGGATGTCCCAGATCATCGGGAGAAGTCACGTATCGCACATTCACATCTGGTTCCCGGCAAAGAGCATCAAAGTCTGTAAAATTGGAAATGCGCGGATAACGAATTACCACAAGGTCCAGCTCCTGCTGACCGGATTTTCCATGTCGCATGGAGTCCAGCACCACAGAGTCTTCCGCTTCAATCTGAATATCACTTATGTAAGGCAATACGCCCAATACAGGTATGCCTGTCCGTTCTTCAAGCCAGTCCAACCCAGGCTGCAGCAAGGACAGATCTCCGCGAAACTTGTTGATGATGAATCCTTTTACACGCTGAACCTCATGCGGCTCAAGCAGCTCCAGTGTACCTACAATGGAGGCGAAGACGCCGCCACGATCAATATCCGAGATCAGAATAACCGGAGCATCCGCCCATCCCGCCAGATTCATATTAACGATATCTTGATCCTTCAGATTAATCTCTGCAGGACTTCCCGCACCTTCCATCAGCACAATATCATACGTCGCGCGTAACCGATTCAGTGCATCCATAACCGTTTGTTTGGCTTCGGGCAGGAAATGCTGCCGGTAGTCCCATGCACTCATCTGTGTAAGAGGTACACCGTGCACGACAATCTGGGAATGCATATCCCGAACCGGCTTGATCAGGATCGGATTCATATCCGTCGTCGCTTCAATGCCGCATGCCTCGGCTTGCGCCCCTTGAGCTCTTCCGATTTCCTTCCCGTCTTCCGTGACGTAGGAATTCAGTGCCATGTTCTGTGATTTGAACGGAGCCGGCCTGAAGCCATCCTGTTTGAATATTCGGCATAAGGCCGTCGTAATTACACTCTTCCCCACATCCGATGCCGTCCCTTGCAGCATTAATACTGCTGCCGTTTGTTCGGATGTTTGTGTAGAAGTATCTTCCACGTTCCCTCACCTCCACGCTCAGCGTTATATCAAAAAGAATCCCTGTAACAGACTAAGTACCGTTAGCAGTGCGGCCTCAAGCAGCTCATTCATGGCTCCATATGTGTCCCCTGTAAGTCCACCCAGCCTTTCGCTGATACGCCCGGCAATGAATTTGCCAATCACATAACCAGCCAGTGGCACCACAATGATCGCTGCAACGGGATATAGCCACCATGGTAACGTCCCCAATCCATTCTCAGTCGCCAGTACTTGGAACATGGCTGTATCCGGCTGGAAGATCCATACCACTGCCCATGTGATCACACCTGCCAGAATGGTTAGCCCAACCGCGGAGCTGCGTGCACGCTGGACTTCCCTCCGTTCACCCAATCCCTTGAACAGGACAGCGAGTCCATCGTCCTTGCGGGCATTCGGCCAGGATGCCATGGCGTATACCATGAACCAGCGGCTCCAGATCATCGGCAGGATGAGCAAAGCGCCATAGGCCCAGTTACCACGTGCAATAAAGTCAGCAATCAATGACGCTTTCATCATCAACAGCAGGACACAGGCGATCACGCCCATTGCCCCAACGCGGCTGTCTTTCATAATCTCCAGCATTCGCTCACGGGTGCGATAACTAAGCAGCCCATCTGCCGTATCCATCCAACCATCCAAATGCAGGCCTCCGGTTAGCCATACCCATAACGTCAAGGTTAACACCGCAGCCGGAAACGATGGAAGCAGTGCACCCGTCAGGGCTCCGCCCAGCCAAACGCATAATCCGATGACAGCACCAACCAGCGGGTAATACACCACACTTTCCCTCAACAATGGCGGGACGAAATCAAGCTGTATTTTTACCGGAAACCGGGATAGAAATTGAAAAGCGGCCGCAGCCGCATGTTTTTGTTCAAGGTCACCTTTACTCATAAACGATACTCCCTGCTTTTCAGCTCAATGGCAATACCCACTGTCACCAGAAACACTTCGCGGCAAATCGCGGCAATCCGCTGATTGAGAATGCCTGCCAGATCCCGATATCTTCTGCCCAGCGCATACTCCGGCACAATGCCGTCCCCTACTTCATTGGTGACAAGCACGAGCAGACCCGGGTACGACTGGATGGCCGCTACCAGCGCGTCCATATGATCGTACAGCACCTGAACAGGTTCATGTTCATGCGCTAACAGTACATTGCTGAGCCACAGTGTCAGACAATCTACCAGAATGGTCGGTGCAGACGTACCTGTATGGGACTCTCCCATTCGTGTAATTAACTCAGGCAAAGCCAGCGGTTCCTCCACCGTATGCCATAGATATCCTGCTTCATCCCGCTGGCTCTGATGCAGACGTATACGCTCACGCATCTCGTCATCATAAGCTTGAGCCGTAGCGACATACCAAGCCTCAGAGGATCGCTGCATACAGAGACGCTCGGCAAACGAACTTTTGCCACTTCGCGCCCCGCCCGTCACGAGAACACTCATGAGGATACCTCTCCTTGAACAGATGAATCAGCAGAAGCTGATATAGACTCTGTAGGTTGAGACTCCGTTGTGCCATCAGATACACCCGCACTTGCAAATGTCGCCATCTCATTCAGAATGCGACATGACGCATCAATCAGATGAAGACTGAGCACGCCTCCGGTACCTTCACCCAGTCGCATGTCCAGATCCAGCATGGGCTTCAGACCCAGCTCACGCAGCAACGCTGCATGTCCACTTTCATGCGATGTATGGGAAGCAATCATGTATTCTGTGCTGAGCGGAGCAAAATGACTTGCAATCAACGCGGCAGCGGTGGAGATAAATCCATCCACGACAACGGGGCATCCGTTTGCAGCAGCAGCGAGAATCACACCTGTCAGTCCGGCAATCTCCAGTCCGCCCACTTTGCACAGTACATCGAGTGGATCGTCTGCATCTGGAGCATTCACGCTGAGGGCTTGGCTGACTACTGCGGCTTTGCGCTGCAAACCGACATCATCTAAGCCTGTTCCCCGGCCAACCGCTGAAGCAGGTGCTGTTCCGGTTAATGCACACATTACCGCAGCGCTAGCAGTTGTATTCCCGATCCCCATCTCTCCGGTCACAAATAACTGCGTTCCCTTCGCAACCTCAGTGGAGACCACTTCAGCACCTGCAAGAATGGCCTGAATCGCTTCGCCCCGGGTCATTGCAGCACCCTTCGCCATGTTAGCTGTTCCTTTACGGACTTTGCGGGAGACCAGGTCTGGATGATCCAGATCCGCATTCACGCCGATATCCACACAGATCACATGAGCTCCAGCGTGGCGCGCAAGCACATTGACAGCGGCTCCCCCTGCCAAGAAATTCAGAACCATCTGCGGCGTTACCTCAGCAGGAAAAGCGCTAATCCCTTCTTCAACCACCCCATGATCCGCAGCCATAACGATGACAGCTCTTCGATCAAAGCAAGGCCGAGCCTCACCAGTGATTCCCGCCAGACGAATAACTAGCTGTTCAAGCTTGCCCAGACTGCCGGGAGGCTTCGTCAATGCATCAACATGCGCGGAAGCTTCAGCCGCAACTGCCTCATGTGGACCCACGATCCGACCAATCAACTGTTCCAACACCTGTTCATTATTCATACAGCCAGCACTTCCTTTATCAAAATATGGGGTCTCCCCCGCTTCATTCATTTCTTCTCTCTTCTTAGCAAAAGCTGTGGCAATCCATTGTCGGGATGATTCACCATGGCCGGGCTCACCCGGAAGATCTCCCGAATGTTCTCTTCCGTCATTAACGAATGGGGGGTGCCACTGCTTACACAAGTCCCGTCACGCAGCGCCAGAATATGATCGCAAAATTGCGCGGCCAGGTTCAGATCATGCAGCACCGCCACAATGGTAATATGATTTTTTTGACGCCACGCTGATAATAACTCCATGAATTGCAATTGATATTTGATATCGAGAAAGGTCGTTGGCTCGTCAAGCAATAATAGCCTCGGTTCCTGAGCCATGACTTTGGCAAGCGCAACCCGCTGCCGTTGTCCGCCACTCAGTGCATCCAAAGGTCGTTCGGCCATGTCACTCAGACCCAACTCTTCTAACACCTTATCAACTACCGCTGCTCCATTCGACGGTTCTTTGCCAAGCCAATTCTGGTAAGGGTAACGTCCCATCTCGACAACATCCCTTACGGGATAAGAGATGGCCGGCAGTCCATCCTGCTGCAAAACCGCAATCATGCGCGACAGATCTTTACGGGTGTACGAGGAAATGTCACGTCCATCAATCTGTATGCTGCCTACGTTCGGCTGTTCGGTTCCGGCAAGTAGCTGAAGAAGGGTCGATTTTCCACTGCCGTTTGGACCAACAACACCCCACCATTCGCCCTCTGTGACTTGCCAGTCCACTGCATGCAGAGCCCGATGGTTACCATACATTTTACCAGCTTCTTTGACTTCTATCATCGGCCGACTTTTGGTAAGGTCTGTTTTCATGAATGTACTCATGGCATCATCCCCTTCCGCAGCTTTTTGTTCCGGTGCAGCAGATACGCAAAAAATGGCGCTCCAACAAAAGCCGTAACCACACCCAGCGGAATTTCGGTTGGGGCCAGCAATGAGCGTGCAATCGTATCTGCCCAGACCATGAAGATGGCTCCCCCAATGGCGGACAATGGCACCAGCAAGCGATAATCAGGTCCGACGATGAGCCGTAGAATATGCGGAATGACCAAGCCGACGAAGCCGATCACACCGGATACGGAGACAGCGCCTGCCGTAAGCAGCGTACCCACAGCTAACACCGACAGCTTCAATCCATCCACCTTAACCCCGATATGCGCAGCCTGTCGTTCCCCCAAGGCAAGCACATTCAATGAACGTGCACGGCTCCAGAGGAAAATCAGCCCAAGTACAAAATACGGGAAAAGGATGGCCGTATACGACCACCCACGCAGTGCCAGACTTCCCATCGTCCAGTATATAATTTCATTGATTGTCTGTTTCGACATGGTCGACAGGAAAGAGACTACTGCTCCCAGGAAACTTTGCATGACCACGCCAGCCAAAATCAGGCTGTGTGTCGGTATTTTGCGACCCTCACGAGCGAGAGCCAGCACAAACCATAGAGTAACAACTCCCGTCAGAAACGCGACCAGTGGCAGAGTCCAGATCCCAATCAGTGCATACTGTAATCCGAAAAAAATCAGAAAAGCCGCACCTACCGATGCACCGGACGATACGCCCAGGGTAAACGGATCAGCCAGAGGGTTACGAAGAACCCCCTGGAATCCAGTTCCGGCAATCGCCAGCGATGCACCTACAAGCACGGCAAGCAGTACACGTGGGAATCTGACCTTCCATATAATCTGTTCTGCTGCTGTATTCCAGTCAGGAATAATCCAGTCGCCCACCCAGGGAATGCGATGAAGCAATATGCCCGCAATGTCCCGAACAGGCAGGGCAACCGAACCGATGCCCGTGCATATGAGCACGGTTAACACAAGCAGCACAATTCCGGCCGTTCCGTACACTGCCAGCTTTTTACTCATTTGAACAGATCAGGGTAGATCGCTTTGGCTACTTCTTTCAGACCTTGGGTTACCCGTGGTCCCGGACGGCTCAACAGGTTGGCATCCAGACCGATGACTGCATCGTTTTTCACAGCCGTGATTTGATCCCATCCACTACGTGCTTTGATGATTTGATCCAATGTTTTGGAATTTTCGTCAATAACATCGTTCGCATACAAAATGACGTCCGGATTGGAGGCAATAATGTTCTCTTCATTAATCTGGTTCCAGCCAGTCAAGTCGGAAGCTACGTTGTTTCCTCCGGCCAGTGTAATCAATTCATCCATGAATTCGCCTTTACCCACAGTCCAGCCTGGGGAGAACTCAACGTATACTTTTTTCTTCTCTTCCGCTTTAACTGCCTTCACAGCTTCAGTTACATCAGCCACATCCTGTTTCATTTGGGTGATGATCTCTTGTGCTTTTTCCTGATGATCCGTGATTTTACCAAATGTTTCAATGTTGTTCATCACATCATCCACTGATTTAGGATCTGTTTTGAAAATGGTAATACCCAGATCGCGCAGTTTCTTAACCGACTCTTCGCTCATCGAGATACCTGTAAATACGATATCTGCTTCAGCTGCAATGATCGACTCTTCATTAGGCTTTGTTATGCCGCCCATTTTTGGTTTCTTCGTTGCTGCTTCCGGATAATCGTCATAGTCGGATACCCCTACGATCTGCTCGTCCAATCCGAGTGCGAAAAGGGATTCCGTTTCAGCCGGAGATACGGATACGATTTTGGCTGGTGCTTTGTCAAAGGTAAACGATTCACCCGTAGCATCTGTAACCGTGAGTGGGTATTGGGTTTTGAGATCTGTCTGCGCCTGCTCCTGGGATTGCTCCTGTGCAGGTTGCGAGGATCCTGTACCCTCGTTCGTTGTTGTTGTACCACATCCGGCCAACGTCAGTGCCAGCATCGCTGCGCTCAGCAGTGACGCTACGCCTTTCCATGTCTTGAAATTCATTGTGTTCATTCTCCCCTTCTCTATCCATTCTAGTGAGTAGTGCTCCTGTCCCAATTCCGCTTGAATTTGTGTTCCGAAAAAATAAAATCCCCAATCCTTTGGTCAGGATCAGGGATGACGTCTCGCATGTGGCGATCTGCGCATGGTCAGCTTGGCGCTGTATATGCACAGAGAACTGCCCGAAACGCTGTCCTTTCCTCGAAGGAACACCGGTTTGTACGTCCAGGGCAGGTAACCTGACTTACAGGAATTTATCCTGATTTACAGTGGCGGGACCGTGCCGGATTTACACCGGCTTCCCTATTTCACCCGTTTGCCGTTCATGGCCTCATATGAACCCATGAAATTGCTGCATGCACGCGGGACCCTTGGTCGCTAATATTGTTTAACCATTCAAGTGAGCATCCTGCATCCTCGGCAGAGCTTATTAAAGCCTCTATTCAATGATGCGCTTGCTAAGTCACACTTCTGTTGTGATTATAGGTTATATTGCACATCCTTACAACCCGATTTACGGAAAAGTCAATCTGGTTCCAACCCAGCTGTCCCCATCGCCATCCAGCCGAATCTTTATCGCTTGTCCTGGTATCACCTGTGTATCCCAGAATCCTTGATTCCGAATGAGACGTGACACCATATAACGAATAACACCGCCATGCGTAATCACGGCTACCTTTGGCACGTTCATGCTGGGAGAGTGAAGTATTGGTGAAAAGGACATCAGACTCTCTTCCATAAAAGAATCAATCCGTGCAGCAAATGCTGTCCAGGGCTCTCCATCCGGGGGCGTTACCTCCTGCGGAGCATCGATCCAGTCGCGGTACTGTGGATTGTCCTTGAGCTGATCATAGGTCAACCCCTCCCACTGACCAAAGTCGATCTCCCTTAGTCGGGGATCAAGCTTGGCCTGTCCCGCTTGGGACGGCGCAATGTGTGTGAGTGTCTGCTGACATCGCAGCAGATCACTGCAATACAGGGCATCGCATGTGATATTGCTGAACTGCTCACGCAGCGAAGATAGCTCCTGCTCTGCTTCAGGCAGCAATCCGATGTCGGTATGTCCAAGATACCTTTTTTCCAAGTTCCACGCCGTTGTACCATGACGTATCAAAATAATCTCACGGCTTTGCATGTCACCATGTCCAGCTTCTATCTCCATAACAGTCCACCTCCAGCAGACCATACCCCTAAGGTGACCAACCAACATACTAAAACAAAAGAACCTGCCGACCAGAACATAAGCCGTGTTGTTCGTACAATATCTTCTGCTTCCATCCGTCTTGTAGGCTCGCCCATATATGCGCGAAATGAAGCCACGCCATGATATACGTTATGTCCACCAAGTCTTATACCCAGCGCTCCGGCCACCGCCGACTCGGGAAAACCGCTATTTGGGCTTGGGTGAAGTCGTGCATCCCGGGACACCATGCGTGCTGCCCCTCTGGCATCCAGCTTCATGAACCAAGCTCCCATAATCAACAGCAAAGCGGTAAGTCGCGCGGGAATCCAATTGGCCCAATCATCCAGACGGGCGGACGCCCAGCCGAGATGAAGATATTTCTCATTTTTATAACCCACCATGGAATCCAGGGTATTTACCGCCCGATAGGCCATGGCAAGTGGTGCACCACCAATCAGGGCATAGAACAGTGGAGAGACGATGGCATCCACGATATTCTCCGCCACAGTCTCTACCGTTCCCCTCACAATCTCCGGTTCATCCAGATGTTCCGTATCACGCCCGACAATCATGCCCAGTGAACGTCTCGCCGCAGTCCAATCCTGCTCACTCAGATGGCGGTAAACGTCCATACCTGCATCCTTCAAACCTTTCGAGGCAATGGTGGTCGCGATTAGAACCACTTCTGCCACAACCGCAACAGCCGGATGAATAAGACCCAGCACATAGATTAATCCCCAAGTCAGTGCAAAAGAACCGCCTGCAATCAAAATGGGAAATAATACACCAGCTCTTTTGAGAGCCTGGTTTGAATCCACCCGCCTCCTTATCGTCCGCTCCAGAGCTGAGATGGCCTTTCCCATGCCAATCACCGGATGAGGAATCCAGCGTGGATCACCGATGCAGCGATCCAATATGTATGCTCCTACAATAATCCAGGCTCCAGCCATTCCCGCCCAGATCGGCCAGGAAGCCCATTGATGCAGCAGAGATGTCATTGCTTGTTATTCCTCTCTTTCCATTCCTGCGCGGCTTGCAGGCTTTCCGTTATCGTGTCATACACCAGCCTGCCGATAGCAGCACCCATGACCGTAGCCGTCCCGGCGTAACTGATGAGCGGTCTATCTACTGCAGCCTGGCTGACCGCGAGTACGAGGGCATCCGTTGTTGTTCCGGTTGCAGTCAGACCATTCTCTGAATCCATCACACCGAAATCAGCTAACGCAGCAGCCTTCGCCTCTACCGCAGTCTGAACGGCGTTCACCATAGCCCCTGCAGTCATACGCCCATTCATCCACAACATAATATTGATCGTACCGGGAGTATAGGTTGAAGCCGAAACCTTCTCAATTTTCTGGGACACCGTCCCATTGTTCATCTTATTCCCCGCAGCATCGAATACGGTTCTTGCAGAACCTGCCCGTGCAGCATTGGATACCCCTGCTGTAGTGCAGCAAAGTAATCCGAACTCATCGCTTTCATATTCCTGGATCGCTGTGTGCTCCAATCGAACCGCAGTCAGAAGACCGGCACATTGATCCTGTGGCTCCTGCCATTCACTCAACAGATCAGCAATATCACGTGGTGGATCATCACAGCGATAATGTCTGTCCACATAGATGTTGAATATACGATTCAGTTCAATCATGCCGCCTCCATACACAGCACTGGAAAGGGCTGTTACAGCAGAATGACTGGACGCTTTAATATGCCGCTCATGTGCGGAGACGTGTAATCCCGGCCACACAGAAGATCTGTACTCGTTCTGGTCCTTTTGTACATGAGAGTAGTGATTATAGAATGGCAGTGCCATCGCTTTGCCTCCTTGCCCCTAACCCGGTTGTCAGATTAGGCGTAATTACATTTCCCATGGTTTCCAGCATACGTCCGTTAGCCTCTGCGTCCTTGACCGCAAAACGTACATGTCGTTCTCCAAGTCCGGGATACATCGCGCAGCTTCGGATCAGTATACCGCGTTCGCCAAGAGCAGCCTGCATGGACGACGCTGTCCACGGCTCTGGCAGAGCTGCCAATATAAAGTTCGCTTCCCCTCGCGTCACCTTACATCCCAAAGCCTCCAGACCTTCCGTTAATCTCTTTCGCTCGTGTGACACCAGTGCCATTGTCTCCTGTTCAAATTTATCCCCGCTGCGCAAACAGGCTTCTCCTGCAATCAGTGCCAGCCCATTCACACTCCAGGTGACCTGTTTGTCTGTCATGGCACGAATCAGTTCGGGGCGACTTATCGCATAACCCAGACGCAGGCCTGGAATCGCATAAAACTTGGTCATCGAACGAATGATGATCACTTGCGGATACTCTTTCAAGGTGAATGCAAGCGATTGACGCTGTGATTCAGGAATAAAATCGATAAATGCCTCATCGACAACCAATATTGTGCCTGTGGTCTCTGCTTTACGAGCAAGCCGTTGCAGAACGTCCACCGGATACTGTACCCCATTGGGGTTGTTGGGTTGTCCAAGGAAAAGCAAGTCCACCCGCTCCAGCAGCTTCTCCATATCTTCCGGTTCTGCTCGCCATTCCAGCTCTTCCCGTCCTTGAACATGGTGGACTTCTGCTCCAAATTGTCTGGATAATGCACTGTACTCTGAGAAGCCGGGCTCTACCGTGCCTACTCTACGAGGCGCAAGTCCAAGTAAGATTAGAGCCATACTTTCTGCCGCCCCGTTACCCACAGATATGTGATCTGGGGTTAAACCCAGTCGGTCACTAAGCAACATTTTGAACGCCCGATGGCCCGGATCAGGGTAACGAAGTACCGTATGCAATCCTTGTTCCAAAGCCTCCAGCACTTCCCGAGGTGGACCCAAAGGATTAATGTTTGCGCTAAAATCGAGGAAACCCGCAGGATTCCCTCCAAAACGTGCCGCGGCCGTCTCCACATCACCGCCATGTCCGAAAACTTCAATTAAACCGGTCATCCTGTCCGTCATCCTTTCTGCATGTCCTTTTTATTATGGATGTCTTGACAGGCAGGGGTCAATCCTGTTTTGACTATTCAAGCCCTTTGCGGCTTCAATTCCTTTGTGTCCTTTCGACAATTCGTTTACAATAGAGAAGGAATTTCGATTCCGTAAAGTATCACTACATAAGGGATATGCATCCCTCACATACATTAATGGAGGAATGACCATGCTGTTTGTTGATAACCAGGGCATTACAGATCCTTCTGTAAACCTCGCCATTGAGGAATACATTCTGAAGCATCTGCCGATGGATGACAGTTACTTGTTGTTTTACATCAACCGCCCGTCCATTATTATCGGAAAACACCAGAATACCATTGAAGAGATCAACATTGAGTATGTTCAGGATAACGGTGTTCAAGTCGTACGTCGTCTTTCGGGAGGCGGAGCCGTTTATCACGATCTGGGCAACCTTAATTTCAGCTTTATTACCAAGGATGACGGACAATCCTTCCACAACTTCCGCAAATTCACGCAGCCTGTGGTGGAAGCCCTGCAAGAACTTGGGGTTAATGCCGAACTGACGGGACGTAACGATCTGCAAGTTGGAGAGAAGAAAATTTCCGGCAATGCCCAATTCTCTACACGTGGCCGCATGTTCAGTCACGGTACATTAATGTTTAACCTGAACCTCGATCACGTCCAGGCTTCACTCAACGTTAATCCAGAGAAGTTCAAGTCCAAGAGCACCAAATCCGTACGTAGCCGTGTTGCCAATATTCGTGATCTGATTGACAGCAATCTGACCATTGAACAATTCCGGGACGAGCTGCTGCGTCATATTTTCCGTATGGAACCACAAGATGTTCCTCAATATGAACTCACAGAGAAAGACTGGGACAAGATCAACGAAATCTCTGCTGAGCGTTATAACAATTGGGACTGGAACTACGGGCTTTCCCCGGAAAGCAATGTGAAGCATACACGTAAATTCCCTGTCGGCATCATTGATCTGCGCATGAATATCAAAGATGGACGCATTGAAGATATCAAAATCTTTGGTGATTTCTTCGGCGTAGGCGATGTAGCGGATATCGAAGATATGCTGCGCGGCAAGCGTTACGAGGAATCCGAGGTGCGTACTGCACTTGAGGGTCTGGATGTAAAACATTACTTCGGCAACCTGGAGCTGGAGGACTTTATCGGCCTCATTTTCCTGGAGGAGTAGGTATATAAGTTCAACCCAAGAAAGTTTACACCTGCCACTCCGATGACAGAATAACCTTCCGATCGCTGTTATCCCCAGATTTTTTTTGATCCCCTTCTTTTAAAGGGAAAATCCGGTGATAAAGGCGAACGCTCCGCTTCTTCAGGTTTTTTCTGTCCTCTCCGTTCTCGTGTAAAACGTTTAGTTGAACTGATATAGATTAAGTCGGGTATAGATACAGATAAAAAAGGAGAGAAACTAGATGACCTACAAATTAATCGCAATTGACATTGATGATACCCTGATTAACGATAACAAGGAAGTAACGCCTGCAACACAAACTGCCCTGGAACAAGCAGTAGCTCATGGTGTCGTTGTAACACTGGCAACGGGACGTGCCTATGCTTCCGCACAAGCGCTCGCACGCCAAACGAAGCTGAACGTGCCCATCATTACGTATCAAGGCGCTTTGGTGAAAAACTTGCTGGACGAAAAAGTACTCTACGAGCGCTACGTTCCACAGGACGCTTCCCGCAAATTGTACGACTACTGCCTGGAGCATAATCTGCACCTGCAAACGTATATTGACGACAAACTTTTCGCCCGTGAAGAAAACGACAAGCTGCGTGACTACGCCAAACTGAATGGCACTCAGTACCACATCGAACCGGATTTCATCAAAGTGATCGAGCAAAAAACACCGAAACTGCTCATCATCGATGAGCCAGATTACTTGGATAAGGTTGCCGTTGACCTGCGCGAACTGCTCGGATCAGAAGTACACATCACCAAGTCCAAGCCATACTTCCTTGAGATCATGCACAGCGAAGGAACGAAAGGTCATGCTTTAACCTTCCTGGCAGAACACTTCGGTCACCAATTGAGCGAGTGCATTGCCATCGGGGATTCCTGGAATGACCATGAGATGCTGGAAGTTGCTGGTCTTGGTGTAGCGATGGGAAATGCGATCCCTGCTCTGAAAGAGCTGGCAGATTACATTACCGCGAGCAATAACGAAGACGGCGTGAAGCAAGTGATTGAGAAGTTTGTGCTGAACGCGGAGTAATTGCCTCAGAAACAGAACAGCCCGGAACCACAATAAATTGTGGATTCCGGGCTGTTTTTCTATTCAGCGCTTCAGAACATGAGTTATTAAAATGCAGATAAATTACTTTTTGTTCGCCATTCGTTCCAAAGCACGAACCGCTCGTTCTCGCTGCTCTCGCTTTTCAGCTCGCCTCTGCCCACTATCCTCCATTTCCCCAGCCATGAAACCCCAAATATGACCAAAGATACTCCCGAGTATACTTGGAACAAATTGAATCGCCAAATCGGTGTCCAAATCTAGCCTGATACCCAGATAGAACAATCCTCCCCAAAGAAAAAACAGTACAAAAAAAGCTAAAAAACGATGATACATTGTGAAAACCAGAAAAATTAAAAAAGGTGCAATACCAACCAAATATGAAATCATATGTATTTCTTCTTCCATAATGCCTCCAATTTAATTAAATCTCTCCTACTCTTTCTAAATGAATCTTAGAAAACCTATATTATTTCTAATCTGCTTCTATAACTACTAACAATTCTCAATAATACTCTCCTCTCCTAAGTTAAATGCATTTTACACTATATCATATCCTGGAGATCCCGATATATACTTTATTGATTTACAAGAAAATAACTCCTCGATTACGACATTATAAATGCGTAGCCGAAGAGTTTTTGACCTAAAGCATATTGGTCTGACCCAAAGAAGTTGTGTGTTTGCCTCTCTTGAGCCATCCCATCACTTTCTCATTCATCGCCAGCAAACCTGAAACGATCAGAACAACGCCCAACCAGGTAATCCAGCTTACATGCTCATTGTAGAGAACCGCCCCAAGCCCAACCGCAATCGGAGGGGAAATGTATAACCAGGTCGCTGGGAATAACGGGTTGGTACGAGACATGATCCAGTAGAACAAGCTGTGACCCACCATTGAACCAACTACTGTCAAATAGATCAGGGAAGATACCGCTGGCAACCAATCCAGTCCTGCTGTACTCCATGATTCTGTCACTGCCGAGAGCCCGGATAAAAGTAGACCTCCGTACATCATTTGCACCGCATTGATGGCTACAGGACTAGCTTCCTTAAACTTGTTAATGACCTTTTTGGAGTACAACGCACCTGCCGAGTAACAGACTTCACCCACCAATACAGCAATACAGCCCCATAACCACAGTGAATTACCACCAATGGATACACCAGGCAATACAACGAGGATAACTCCGGCAAAACCAATCAGGCATCCCGCAATCATGCGTGCAGACGTTTTTTGACGCAACAACGCTGTCTGCATCACCATAATCATCAGTGGACCTGTTGCTGACAGAATCGCGCCAACACCCGAGCTCACATATTGTTCAGCCCAATATAAGGTCGCAAAGGTCCCGAAAGTCAATCCGGCCCCCGTCAAGAGCATCTCTTTCCGCCATAGTAAAGACAGGTTCACTTTCCCTTTCATCCACATCCATGCAAACATTAGAGCACCTGCAATGATAAAGCGCAGTCCGGCCGACAGAAAAGGCGGCATGCCTGCCTCCACACCAATTTTAATCGCTAGAAACGTTGTTCCAAAAATAAGACACATTACGGTAAATGCTACTGCAACCATGCTAGCCCCTCCTTCATCTGCTCTCCATCATATAGCACTGTCTACAGAACAGAATGAATAAAACAGAACAGTTAGTTCCCGTTTGCTGTTACAATGGAGTTCAAAAGGAGCGTGAGCCGGGTGGGCAAAGCCATGTTGATGACAGATAACAGCCTGAAACTATATGAGCAAGTGGTACATTATCTGGTTGTACGGATCGAAGCCGGAGAGTGGAAAGAGCATGAGAAGCTGCCGTCCGTGCGGAGCCTGTCCGAGCTGCTCGGTGTACATCGCCTCACCGTTTTTAAGGCCTATCAGGAATTAAAGGAACGGGGGAACGTTTACGTCAAGGACAAGTCCGGCTATTTTGTCAGTCCTGCTGAACCTTCTCCCGTGACAGATCAGGCCGATGACCCTGCAGTGTCTGCTTGGCTGCATTGGGATTCACTTGCCCGCGTGCAATCCCTTGAGGCGGAGTACCAATTTTCCAAATCATTGATCGACCCGGCCCTACTACCCAACCGATATTGGGGAGAACTGATGCGGGATTTGCTGGATCTATATCCTCGTCTGCTTGGCACATATTCCACGATTCAGGGAGATCTCGAGCTGCGCAGCGCCTTGGCAAGCCATCTGACGACAAGGGAACGTTTCTATATATCGGCCGATGAAGTACTGATCACTTCCGGGGCACAGCAGGCTATTGATGTGATCTCCCGAAGTCTCGTCAGACCCGGTGACCGTGTGCTCATGGAGAGGCCAACATACGGCCCTGCGATGGAAATTTTCCGCAAACAGGGTGCCAAGTTAATTTTTACGGATATCCATCCTGATGGCTACGATCTGGAACAGATTGAACGCCTGATGAAGCAGGAAAAGCCGAGAGTATTTTATATGACGCCAACCTTCCAAAACCCTACGGGCATTAATATTCCGACCGAGCAGCGCAAACAACTGCCTGAACTGGCAGAACAGTACGGATGTTTTCTGGTGGAAGACGACAGCACCTATGATATCTATTTCAAGGAAAAACCTCCTGCGCCGATCTTCACATACGATACGACAGGACATACACTCTATATTCGCAGCTATAGCAAATATGTCGTGCCGGGTCTGCGGATTGCCGCAATCATGTGCCGTCCCCGGTTTATGCCAGGATTGCAGGCCGTCAAAGCTCTGACAGATAACGGTTCACCTCTGCTGAATCAGAAGCTTTTCCTCCGTTATTTCCAGTCTTCACGTATGCACCAGCATCTGTCCAAGCTGCGCACCGCTATTCAGCTACGGATGGAAGTGATGGAACAGTGCCTACAACAAACCGATTGGACATGGACTCGCCCTGAGGGTGGACTTAACATCTGGGCGGAGCTTCCGGAAGGTGTAGATACAGGGCGCTTGCTTCACCGATGCATGGAGCATTCTGTCGCCTTTGTGCCGGGAACGGTATTCGATCCTTCCGATGCGAACGCCAGTCGCAAGCTGCGTCTCTCCTTCTCCTATGCTCACGAGCAACAAATCCGGGAAGGCATGGGCAGACTAATTGCATTGGCTGAAAATACGTGATGATACTTTTGCAAAATCTACATTTGCAGATTAACGATAGCTGGTCTGTCAGGTCGCAAATTTTAAATCTTCTGTAACACAAAAAGTCGCCGTTTGGCGACTTTTGGGGCTGCTTCTGTTCTCACTGTTCTCGACTGGTAAAGTAAGTTAGAAAGTTTTTTTATTGAAATCCTTCTTCATTCATCCTATAGGTCCTTCCGTGCAAACAGACGGACCGTTACAAAATAGGAGGCAATGAACAACAGAAGAATGCAAACTGAAACAAAAACATAAACAGAAGCACGATCCATTCCATTCTCGCCCGCCTTACTTATGAGGAAGGCCGCAGGTTGCGCCATAATAATGAGAACGATCATGAATACCATATTAATAATTCCGGCTCCCTTTTTGCTAAAGGCGTAAAAAAGAGGTAAATAGATCGAAACTAAGACAAGCACCATTCCTAAAGAAATCAAAATGTCCATTACCGAATAATCAGGCTTGTTCAGCTCGGGATAATTTATATTAACGAGCGAGTGAATCCCATATGAAGCCAACACTCCGAAAAGAGCATACAAAATGGCAGACAGGTACTTGGCTTTCACAATGTTCTTGCGGCTAAGCGGAAGCGTAACGAGAAAATTATGATTGTAATTTTTAATATCAATCGTGGTTGCAAGGATCATCGAACCGAAAGCAGTATAGATTCCTACGAAATACATCGACATTTCAATTTGGGGTATAAATGCGAAGCTGAATACAACAAGGTAAAAAGGAATCATCCATAGGGAGCTTTTTAAAGCTATAAAATCTTTGCGAAGCAAGTTAAGCATGATGCCGTTCCCCCTTGGCCGTAAAATAGATAAGGTCTTCGAGCGAGGGTCTATGTAAAAGAGCATAATTACCAAATAATCGTTCTGCCTCCGCCCTGTTATCTGCCAAGCCTTCAAAACCAACCGCGGTCTCACGGATTCCGACGAATTGACTTCGAGTATCCGAATCAAGCAGATCCATATCCCCTTTTACGATAGTATATCTTTCGAGTACATCATCTTTTACTTCATTGAATATAAGTTTCCCTTGATTCATGAACATAATATAGTCTGCAATACGCTCCAAATCGGTCGTGATATGAGTGGAGAAAATAATGGATTTGGTTTCGTTCTGTATCATATCTGCAAGCAGATCAAGGAGTTCCCTTCTAAATACAGGATCTAGTCCGGATGTGGGTTCATCCATAATGAGAAGCTCAGCGTCATGGGATAAGGCTACAGCAAGGGAAAATTTGATTTTCATGCCTTTGGACAACTCTCGGATTTTTTTTCTGGGGGACAACTCGAAATGCTCAAGATAGGTATTAAATGTTTTGTCGTCCCACTTCTTATAGAATGGGGCAATCATTCTTCTCATTTCATGTATTGTAAGATGCTCATAGTAAAAACAGTCATCTGACACTATACCTATGCGCTGCTTAATGTTAACTTCCTGATTGTGCATCTCACTACCCAGCGTTTTTATACTCCCAGTGTCAGGATAAATCAGGCCAATGATCATTTTGATAAGTGTGCTCTTCCCAGCCCCATTCGGACCAATGAGTCCAGTAATATATCCCTTTTTTACATCTAAAGATATATTATCAACTTTAAATAATGGATACGTTTTTGTTACATTGCGTAACTCAATTGCATTCATGGTGTTTGTTCCTCCTCAAACAGCAAAGTAAGATGATCGATTAAATCTTGTGAACTCATACCTAGTTCCTTACTCTCACGAATGATTTCTTGCATCTTCTCTTCCATTTGTTTCATCCGTCGCTCCCGAATAAAGTCCTGATTGACTCCTGAGACGAAGCACCCCTTACCAACAACAGAATCAATCAGTTTCTCTTTCTCCAGTTCTTCATAGACACGTTTGGTAGTAATTACACTGACCTGCAGATCCTTTGCAAGTTGACGGATGGAGGGGAGGCTCTCCCCTGCAACCAGTTCCCCGCTTAAAATGCTCTGTCTAATCTGGGTCAGAATCTGCATGTAGATCGGATCGTTCGATGCGTTTGATATTAGTATATTAATGTTCTGTCACCTCACTGGTTTCAATCCAATCCATGTATAGTGTATATATATAATATATACACTATACATGGATTGAGTCAATACTCATTCAATTTCTTTCCAAAATAGACAAAACAGCAAAGTAACCCGAAAAGTCGAATGACCTTCCAGGCTACTTTGCTGTTCATTTTTCTTGCTTTCTTCAGTTGTGTTTCTTGGCACGCATTTTACTTTTTTACTTACGAACTGATTATGACCTTATCCACCAGACCATACTCGACGGCTTCCGCAGCGGTCAGGAAGTAATCTCGGTCTGTATCCTTTTCAATCCGCTCCATCGGCTGTCCCGTATGATCGGCAAGCAGCTTATTAAGGCGCTGACGGTGCTGGATAATTCGGTTGGCATGAATCAGCATATCCGAGGCCTGCCCCCGTGTTCCGCCAAGCGGCTGGTGAATCATGATTTCGCTGTTTGGCAACGCCAACCGTTTTCCTTTTGTTCCACCAACCAGCAGAATCGTACCGAAGCTGGCTGCCATGCCTGTGCAAATCGTAGAAATGTCAGGTTTCACGAATTGCATCGTGTCATAGATGGAGAATCCGGCAGTCACGGAACCACCAGGACTGTTAATATACATCTGAATATCCTTCTCTGGGTCCTCTGCGGTCAGAAACAACAACTGGGCAACGATCGCATTGGCCATCTGATCCTCAATTTCGCCGGATACCATAATGATCCGATCTTTCAGCAAACGGGAATAAATATCATAGCTCCGCTCTCCACGGGCTGTCTGTTCAACAACATAAGGTACCACGTTCATGCACTTTGCCTCCCAGGTTTACGCAACCATGGTGACCATATATCCTCCCCCATACGACATTGAATTCGTACCGGAGCTTGAATAACTGTACATCACTGGTTGCATCGATTGAGACGGCAGAGTCTGCTGCAAAATCGTTCCCGCCACAGCCATCGGATCATCGGTCTGATTCAGGCATAAATCAATTAAGCGAGCTGTATTACCGCTACGGAACGCCAGTAAATAACTGCGCAGTTCCTCCCGATTTTGCTGATGCTCTTCCAATGGATTGGTCTGATCAGCATCCGTTTCGTTCAGGCTGTGCCTCACTTTCGCCAGAGAAGAGCGGGCACGACTCAGGGCAGCTTTGACCGCCCCTTCCGTCGTGTCCAACAGTTCAGCAGTCTCTACCGTCGTGTATCCCATCAAATCACGTAACATATATATCGCTCGCTGCCACGGTGGCAGTTCATCCACAAGGATTTGAACAGCGGACTCGACTTCCTCGAATCGCTCTTCTTCCTCAAATTCTTGCATAAATGGCTTCATGCTTTCCAATTTGCTTGCCAAGTTCTCACGCTTCCGTATGGCGTCAATCCAGGTGTTGCGTGCAACACGGATGAGATAGGCTTCCCAGTTCATGTCCTCTGTCATTCCCGTTCTTCGGGTAGCTGAAAAGGATAGTGCTTTAACACATGTATCCTGGACCAGATCCTCCGTCTCCCAGACTGAACCAGTCAATGACATGCAATAGGCGTACAACGAGCCCAGCAGGCTCGGAAGTGCAGCTTCAATCGTTTGCTCTAACGTATATCCGACTTGAACATCGGAATGGCTATATGGTTCAACCTGTTTATCATCATGTGGTCTGTTGATTCTGCAATCCACGGACTTCACAAAGGCCATGTTTGGGGCCCCCCTTTGTTGGTTCCTGATTGATCTTGCTTCAATTCACTTGCTGTAATTGTCTTACACTATGTAAACGAAGAACCCCCGGCAAAGGATACGCTCTTCTGAATTTATTTTTAACATGGTTGTCCTATTCTCCCAGCTTCACCTTCAGACCAGTAAGTGCCAACGTAATCCCCTGAGCCAGATCATAATTCTGGCGTACATCGACGTCGTGAGACATATGTGTAAAATAGGTCTGGCCCGGCTTCAATTCCTGCAACAGCTCCTGCGCCTCAACCATATCGTACACCGAGCGTGTGGAGAATTCCGCAAGTTCATGAACAAAGCTCGTTCCGAGTATCAACAGATCCAATCCGTACAAGGGCTGCTTCTCCGAAGCCTTCAAATCAATGGCATCCGAGCAATACGCCCAGGTGTATCCTTCACGCTCCAATCGATAAGCATACGAGTAGCCATTATGACCGTGACAAACTTTCCAGGAGTGCACCTTCCATCCACCGAGCTCGATATTCGCATCCGTTTCCAGGAAATTCATATGACGACCGAGCCATGGAAATTGACTCTGGATGGTTGCGATCACCTCCCGTGGTGCATACAACTG
This sequence comes from Paenibacillus sp. BIC5C1, assembly GCF_032399705.1. NCBI lineage: Bacteria > Bacillati > Bacillota > Bacilli > Caryophanales > Paenibacillaceae > Paenibacillus > Paenibacillus sp. BIC5C1. The sequence continues at coordinate 1,614,829 of NZ_CP135922.1, read as the reverse complement.
TCCTTTTACACCCAACCAGCGGCACGCATCTGCCCATTCGGGCAAGCCTCCAATGTGATCAAAATGCGCATGTGTGATCAGCAACGTCTGCACCATCCGCATCCCCTGGTCTTCCATCTGTGATCTCCAGTCCGGTCCGCAGTCAATCATGAAAGGTTCGTGCTCTCCATCACTTTGAATCAAAACAGCAGCACGTTTGCGGCGATTGATCCCCGTAAGCCGGGCTTCTGTGCAAACGTCACAATCACAATACACCCGCGGAACACCCATCGCATCCCCGGTTCCCAGAAATGTTAGCTGATTCATTATGAAAGTCCCCTCTCTATCCCGGAAGCAATGCATCCCAATTTCATGTTCCATCCAATAAATGATATGTAGATTGTAATCTCCCACCTCTGTTTTTGCAAAAAAAAAGACCATCCCGCCGCAGTTATTCACTGCAAACGGGACAGTCTGTTGTTTCATTAAACCAAAGCCCGCAGCTTCAACGTCAGCTCTTGGCCCTCAGGTACATCTTTGGATTCGGTAATCACCCAGTTTGATGCAAGGCGTTTTGCCAGCACATCGGCCTGCTCCTGTTTTAATTTCAACCCGGTTACGATGCCTTCACCAACAGTGAAGTCTTTCTCTGGCTGTAATCCGAAGGACTTCTCCAAGTAGATGCCCAGACCACCACGAGTGTTAAAGGTAATCCGGTAGCCGTCTTTGACCGCACCTTCCAGATTTTCGCCATGCTCGTCCGCATAGGAGAAAAGATCATCATAGCTGTAGTGCTCCTCAGACACGGCATCAAAAGCAGTCACATCTTTGGCTTGTATCGCTTCCAACAAAGCTGCATCCGACATGCCTTTGCCACGAGCCTGTTCCAACCGAATGGCTGTATTTTGGGACAACTTAACCTCAGTGCTCATCCAACTCACACCTTCCTGTCACTATATATCATTATTCCATTGATATTTCTAATCCATTATATCCTGTCTCGATAGCCGGATACAAAGTGTCCTGGTGAAACTTCCATCCACTCCGGTTCTTCATCCCGTCCTCGAGCGGATGGGTTGGTATCTCCACTGTAGATCGGCGGCATCACGTTCCGCACCGTTGGATCAGGTACAGGAATTGCCGCCAGCAGTGCCTGGGTATACGGATGTACCGGATTACGGTACAGTTCTTCTGTTGGTGCTACTTCCACCAGCTTACCGCGATACATCACACCGATTCGGTTCGAGATGTGACGTACCATGGACAGATCATGGGCAATGAACAAATAGGTCAGTCCCAGCTCTGCCTGCAAATCTTCAAGCATATTGACCACCTGTGCCTGTACGGACACATCCAGAGCGGATAACGGCTCATCACACAAAATGAACTCCGGGTTCACCGATAATGCACGGGCAATACTAATCCGCTGACGCTGCCCCCCACTGAATTCATGTGGATAACGCTCCGCATGCTCTGGCTTCAGACCCACACGGTTCATCAGGTCAAGCGCTCGCCCCTTCATCTCTGCCTTGGAAGCATAATTATGAATTTCCATCGGTTCACTAATAATCTGCAGGACATTCATACCCGGATTTAGTGAAGAATAGGGGTCCTGAAAAATCGTCTGCATCCGTTTGCGAAATGGCTTCAACTGGCGTTCATTCATCTTCGCAACGTCCTGTCCGCCAAACATAATGCTTCCGTCCGTCACATCATAAAGTCTTACGATGCTTCGTCCAGTCGTTGATTTGCCACAGCCGGATTCACCGACCAGTCCAAACGTTTCTCCTTTGTGAATATGAAAACTGACGTTATCCACGGCTTTCACGACGTCTTTGCCTTTGCCAGCACCACGTACCGGAAAATGTTTTTTCAGGCCACGCACGTCCAGCAGCACTTCACGCTGATCGGTCCCTGTACTCATTGCCCCACCTCCTCTGACGATGCTCCTGTTTGTACTTGTTGTTGTTCCCGACCCTCATCGTCCAGCAACCAGCATAGCGCTCGATGACCAGGTGCAGTCTCGGTATACGCAGGCATCTGTTTGCATACTTCCATGGCGTGTGGGCAACGTTCCATAAACGGACATCCAGTTGGTGGATGAAGCAGATTGGGCAGTGTACCTTCAATGGTTGCCAGCCGCTGGCGTCCACCTTCCTCGCCGTGCTTCGGAATGGAGCGCAGCAATCCCTGAGTATACGGATGCTGCGGATGAGCGAAAATTCGCTCCACTGGTCCCTCTTCCATAATAAGTCCACCGTACATCACGATCACTCGGGTACAGACCTGAGCAACAACACCAAGGTCATGCGTAATCATCAGAATGGACGTCTGCGTAGACTCTTTCAGTCCTTGCATCAGCTGCAAAATCTGTGCCTGAATGGTCACATCCAGCGCTGTCGTCGGTTCATCCGCTATCAATAACTCCGGCTTGCAGGACAAGGCCATGGCGATCATTACCCGCTGTCTCATGCCCCCGCTAAACTCATGTGGGTATTGATCAATTCGTTCTTCCGGGGAAGGAATGCCCACTTGTCGCAGCAACTCAATTGCTTCCTTGCGTGCAGCCAACTTGTCCATTTTCCGGTGACGACGAATGACCTCTGTCATCTGTTTGCCTACACGAACGACTGGATTAAGTGATGTCATCGGGTCCTGGAAAATCATCGAGATGCGGTTGCCCCGGATTTTGCGCAGTTCATTGTCCGACTTGGTCAGCAGATCCTCTCCGCGGAACAGAATCTGACCATCCGTAATCCGGCCTGGCGACTGGATCAGCCGAATCAGCGAACGGGCAGTTACACTTTTTCCACTGCCGGACTCGCCGACCAGTCCAACCACTTCGCCTTCTTTTAACGTAAAACTCACACCCCGGACGGACTGTACCTCACCTTCCCGGGTTGCAAAGGACGTTTTCAGTTGTTTGACCGATAATAAATCTGTCATTGTTGTATTCACCCCGCTGTTTACATAATATGGGTTTTTTAATATATAAGTTAAAAGGATTAATTACATACTGGAACACTACGTGATCAACTCAACTTCAATTATCTATCGCTTGTTCGCTTTAGGCTCGAAGGCTACGCGGAACACATCTCCCAGGAAGTTAAACGACAGCACCGTCAGCAAAATAAACAATCCCGGGAAGATCGCCATATATGGCGCTTCACTAATAAAGCCCTGTGCGTCATTCAACATACTGCCCCAAGAAGAGTTTGGCTGTTTAACACCCAGTCCGAGGAAGCTTAGCGATGATTCCATCAGAATCGCACTTGCGATGTTGATGGTTGCAGCGACAATAATGGTTGGAATAATGTTGGGAATAATGTGCTTCATGATGATCCGACCAGGCTTTTGACCCGATACTCGTGCATAAAGTACGTATTCCCGCTGCTTGACCGACATCGCCTCAGCCCTGACAATCCGGGCTATATTCATCCAGCTCAGCACCCCGATAATGACAATAATCGTACCGATCCCAGGCTTAAGATATGCGTTCAGGATCAGCATCAGAAAGAAGGATGGAATCGACATGAGCACATCAACAATACGCATCAACGTATTATCTACCCAGCCGCCAAAATAACCACTAACCGTACCTACAAGTGTTCCCACAATAACGGCGATTGCCATCGACAAAAAACCTACGGCGAGAGACACTCGTCCTCCGTACAACGCCCGAGCCAAATAATCCCGTCCGTAATCGTCCGTACCAAACCAGTGATCTGCACTTGGCTGTTGAAGCCGCTCCATCACTACAATTTCATTAGGATCATGTGGGGACAGAAACGCAAACAGGGATGCGAGCACAAAGATGCCCAATATGATGACAGCCGCAAGGCCCAGTTTCTGCTGTCGGAACTGCGTCCGTAAATTACGCCAGCGCATTGAATTCATGTTTGTCTCACCCCGTTGTCTTGATTCGTGGATCTACCACGCCATATAAGATATCAGCTACCAGGTTTCCGACGACCAGCAGCACAGAGGACATCATCGTAATGCCCATAATAATCGGATAATCCAGACCATGAACCGCCGAGATCCCGAGAGATCCCATTCCCGGCCATGAGAAAACGGACTCCGTAATAAACGCTCCCGCAATCAGCTCTGGCAAAGACATGCCGAGAATGGTGATTACAGGCAGCAGTACATTTTTGAGCACGTGACGAAGCAGTACCGTTCCTTTGGTTGCGCCATAGGCATACTGAATTTGAACATAGTCCTCTTCCAGTTGACTGATCGTATTCGAACGAATATACCGCATGTACACGGATACGTTCATGAAGGTCAATACGGTACATGGCAAAATGCCGTGTTTGATTATATCCCAAGCGGAGTCCATACCTACCGTTCGCATACCCATGCTTGGTAACCAGTGCAGCTCTACTGCAAAGAAATAGATCAGCATCATACCGAACCAGAAGCTAGGAATCGATATCCCGATATACGAGATTAAGCTGAGTCCACGGTCAAACAGACTGTTCTGACGCGAACCCGCAATCATGCTCAGCGGAATGGAGATCAGCAAAGACAACAATAGCGATGCCCCCATCAATCCAAACGTAGCGGGCAATCGTTCAATAATCATTTCGGCAACCGGGCGATGGTTTACCAATGAATAACCAAGGTCGCCAGACAGTACATTTTTGAGCCATACGAAATATTGCACGTACATCGGTTGATCAAGTCCGAGGTTTTGCCGAATACGCTCCACATCTTCTGCCCCCATATTCGGGGTAACAAAGGAAAGCACCGGATCGCCCGGCGCCAGCTTGATCAAGGTGAACGATACGATGGAGATTACAAAAAGAAGAGGGATCGCTTGTGCGATCCTCCGGACAATATAGTTGTTCACAAGGGCACCTCCGAATCAACGCCGGCCTCGCGGCCGGCGTTATTGGCTTGTAACTTATTTTTTATAGATTTTGGACAGATCTTCAAGCATAACGACTGGTTTCGGATTTGCATCTTCAACGCCGCCATACGTGTTATCTACAGCCACCACAGCTTTCGTGTAGGCAATTGGGTATACCGTCATTTCGTTTGCTACAGTTTGTTGGATTTGTTTGTACAAATCGCCACGTTTCGTTTCGTCAATTTGAACGGCTGCTTCATTCCACAGCTTGTCGAAATCTGCATTTTTGTAATGAGAGTAGTTGTATGCCGCATCACTCAAGAAGAGAGATTTGTAAGCATCCGGCTCATAACCCATGATGTATCCACCAAAGGACAATTCAAAGTCTGTATTGTTCATGTCCAATGTACGGTTACCATAAGCCGTTCCATCCATCGGCAGCAATTCCACTTCAATGCCCACGTCTTTCAGCTTTTGCTGAATGTACAGCGCTTGGCTTGTTTGTGGTTTGTTGGTGTTTGTGTAAGCAAGACGCAATTTCAGATTGCTTACGCCTGCATCAGCCAGCAATTGTTTTGCTTTTTCCACGTTGTAGTCGTATTTCTCAACATCATTCGTTTGGTACAGCGTGTCCGGTGTCAGAATCGACGGAGCCGGTTCAGCAAAATCAGCTGAGGAATACGAAGCAGTGATCAGTTCATTTTTATCCAAAGCATAAGCAATCGCTTGACGAACTTCTTTCTTTTGCATTGAAGGCACGTTCAGGTTGAACACCATGTATTGCAAGCGGCCTTCCGGGTAAGTCAGCATGTTGAATTTGCCTGTGTCATTCAATTTGTTGTAATCCTGTGTGTCGACCATACGCATTTGAATCTCGCCGTTTTGCAAAGCCAGGTTCGCTGCATTTGGGTCTTTCGCTACACGATACGTCACGCTATCCAGATGAGCTTTGCCAGCAAAGTAGTCATCAAAACGTTCCAGTGTTACGTATTCGCCCGGACGATATTCCTTGAACTTGAACGGACCGGAACCGATCGGGTTGTTGTTTTTGTCGCTTTTCTCAATATCGGCTTCGCCTTCGAAAATGTGTTTAGGGATTGGCGAGAAAGAAACCAATGCTCCTTCAAAAGCAGCAGATACTTCCGGCAATTTGAATTCCACCGTCAGGTCATCGACCTTGGTTACTTTTACCGGTTTGCCATCAAAAACATACTGACTACGGGAAGAACTGTGCTGTTTCTCATCAAGGATGCTATCCATTGTGAACACAATATCATCCGCTGTCAGAGGCTGTCCGTCATGCCATTTCAGGCCGTCTTTCAGCTTCAATGTATACGTCAGGTGATCATCAGAGAAGCTGTCGCTTTCTGCGAGAACATACGTTTTTTTACCATCATTCACATTGAACAGTGGAGCATATAAGGATTGATCAATCGTCAACGTTACACGGTCACCCGCATAGATCGGATTCATCACTTTAGGATCATCCTGAACAGCAATAATGATGCTTCCTCCGTCTTTCGGTTGCCCATCATCCGTTGTCGCTGTATTTTCTGCGTTATTAGACGAAGAACTTGTTCCGTCACCGCTGCTTCCGCATGCACTCATGATTGCTACAACCAGAACCAGCATCAATGACAGCCACATTTTTTTCGATTTCATTATGATATTTCCCCTCGCTGTAATTTAACGTTCTGTTAGATAGTATAGGCAAGGATTCGACAAATTGCAACGATTTTTTCCAACTTAACCTATCGGGTTTAAATGAAATAACATTATTACCTATCAATGCAAAAAACCTCCAGATCACGTTGTATCGTGAAATGAAGGTTTGAATGACAATTAATCTCCTGATATTCAATACCAAGATGAAGCTCGTACGATCCTACAACCCGGCCAACACCTGGTACCATACGCCTCGTTTGGAATACAGTGTACTGCGTACTTTGTCCCATCCACCGAGGTAGTTAATATCGAACAGACCTTCAGGCGTTGGGAACGAGGACTTCGTCTCTGCAAACACTTCAGGGTCTACCGAACGGAAACCGTGCTTGGCAAAAATGCGCTGTGCTTCCGGCGTACTTAGATAGGCTACAAAAGCCTCCGCCAATTCACGATTGCCATGCTTATCCGCATATTTGTCCACGACAACCGCCGGATTCTCAATCAGGATTGTGTTTTTGGGAACCACAATGTCGTAATTTACACCCTTCGCAATCCGGGCAAGCAATTCATTTTCATATGTGACGATAACATCACCCACGCCATATTCGAAAGCCGCCATGGAGGAACGGCCACTCTTATCCAGTGACTCGACATTCTCATGTACTTTTTCCAGAAAAGCTTTAGCCACGGCAGGATCTTTCTTCCCTTGCGCCTCAGACAACTTCAACCCTGCACCATAGATGGCATTAATGTCCCACTGCGCTCCGCCTGACGTCTTGGGATTAGGATACAGCACCTTAACCCCCGGCTTGGTCAAATCTTCAAAATCGCGAATACCCAGCGGATTGCCTGCTCTTGTACCGAGAACAACGATCGAGCGAGTGATCATGCCATCATTTGGTGCCTGTTTCCAGTTGGAGCTGACCAGATCAGCTTTGACCAGCTTGTCGATATCACTTTCCATCGCCAAAAGCGCAACATCAGCTTCGAATCCACCAACAATGGCTCTTGCTTGTGTCCCTGAGGCTTCATAAGATTCTTGAAAGTGAACCGTCTGTCCAGTCTTGGCTTTCCATTCCGCCTGGAACTTGGGCAATAACTCTCCGACGGCGTCTTTGGCTACACTGTAAGCACCGATAACCAATGTATTGGATTGGTCGTCTGTCGAGGTTCCGTTCTGTCCGCTTGCATCCTCCTGCTTGCTACATCCAACGGTCATGCAGACGAGCAGAAGCATGAGGACAACGTATAAAGGGTTGATTTTCTTCTTCATCGTCTGCATGGGCAGCACCTCTCTCCAAAATTCTAGAACATTTCTGAAGCAAGTGATCTTCAGTTAGATGATGACCGGCATTGGATCTTCCTTCAATCGGTTCTCCACAACCCAGCTATGGGTATCATTGAACAGATATGCCCGATGCACGAGTACCCGGATCTGTTGGCCGACTTGCAGCGTTGTTTTCTCCAGTGAACGGTACGTAATGAGTTTATGGCCCTCAACTTCCACTTCCACCATCCATTCACTTCCGCGGAAATGAAGGTGTTTGACGATACCCTTTTCAGTAGCGGATAGCATGCTAAACTCGTTCTTCAAACCGATTTCGATATACTCAGGCCGGATCAGCGCACGGGTGCGCTCCCCTTCCACCGCATGTTCGAAGCCCTTGAGCTGTGAAGCATCCTCCACGACGGTAGATTCCCCTATAAATGTAGCAACAAAAGGGGTCTCTGGATTTTTGTAAATATCCCAAGGTGTGCCCTTTTGCTCCAACCGTCCTTGGCTGATAATCATAATTTCGTCGGCAACTTCAATTGCTTCATCCTGGTCATGGGTTACAAAAATCGAAGTGATGCCCACCCGTTCAATCAGTTCTCTCAACCACGAACGCAATTCCTGACGGATCTTGGCATCAATCGCGGCGAACGGTTCATCCAGCAGCAGCAGCTGGGGCTCTGGGGCCAATGCTCTGGCAAAAGCGACACGCTGCCGCTGTCCACCAGACAACTGATGTGGATAACGCTGTTCGAAACCTTTCAACCCTGTCAATTCCACCAACTCCATGACCCGATCACGGATCTGGGCTTTGGGGGCCTTTTTTACCTTGAGTCCAAAGGCGATATTATCAAATACCGTCATATGTTTGAACAAGGCATAGTTCTGAAATACAAATCCGATTCCCCGCTCCTGCGGAGGCAGATGGTTTACGACCTTTCCGTGAAAACGAATCTCTCCGGAACCCGGATTCTCCAGCCCTGCCAGCATACGCAGAATGGACGTTTTCCCACCTCCGCTGGGCCCCAGCAAACCGATCAGATGGCCTTTGGCAATATCGAACGAGACATCTTTTACCGCATGAAAATCACCGAAATGTTTATTCAGATCACGGACTTCCACATGCATCTCAATGCACTTCCTTTCGCTTCTTGGCCCATTCCATCATAAGCAGCAGTCCGACAGAAAAGGTAACCAGTACCAATGCCACACCATTTGCGGCAGCAACGTTAAAATTCTCTACATCCTGATATACAAGCGTTGTAGCCGTCTGCGTTTTGTTCATAATGTTACCCGATACAACCAGCACTGCACCGAATTCCCCAAGCGAGCGTGCAACCGTCAACACAAGACCGTACACAACTGCCCAGCGTATGGAAGGCCAGGTAACACTCCAAAACGTTCTCCAGCCATATGCACCAAGCGTTGACGCAGCCTCTTCCTGCTGAGATCCAAGCTCCTGCAAGACAGGCATCACCTCTCGAACCATCAGTGGAAAGGTGACAAACAACGTTGCAATGACCATGCCAGGGAAGGCATACACCACATTAAATCCAATGCCTTCAAAAAAAGCACCCATAATGCTATTGGGACCCAGCAGTAGTACAATCATCAATCCGCCAATGACTGGCGATACGGCATAGGGCAGATCCACAATGCTGTTCAGCAGCCCTTTCACCCGGTCACTCAGCCATCCGGCGCGAACCAGATAGATGGCCATCATTACACCAAACAATGTATTTAACAGTGTGACAACAAGCACAACAAGCCCTGTCATCATCAAGGCATGCAGCGCTTCGGGGCGCAACAGCCCATCCAGGAATCCTCCTGCCCCATCTTCAAATGCACCAATAAAAATACGTCCAAGCGGGATGATCAGCAGTACAATGAACACCGCAAACGTCAGTCCTATTAATAGCCGCCTCATCGTCTTCTCCCCCGCATCTGTACCAGATTAATGAGCCAGAGGATTAGGAAGGAGAGTGTTAAAAGCAGTACGGATACGGCCGCGGCACCGGTTGGATTGTCACTTTCGATCTCGCCGTAAATAAATACGGAAGCCGTCAATGTTCTTCCCGGAATATTGCCTGCCACCAGCACAACAGCTCCAAATTCGGCCAGTGCTCTGGAGAATGCGAGCATTCCCCCACTAATCATACCCGGAGCCATGGACGGAAGAATGACCTGCCTGAATGTGCGCGCCTTTGATGCTCCCATCGTGTAGGATGCCTCTTCCTCTGAAGGATCGATCTCCTCGAGTAAAGGCTGCACCGCACGGATGACGAATGGAAACGTAACAAAGGTCATTGCGATCACAATCGCAGGCTGGTGAAACACAATTTCAAACCCCATGGATTCCGCCAGTTTACCAATGGCACTGATCGGACCCAGGAGCAGCATAATCATCAGGCCACCAACGGCTGTTGGAAGAGCAAAAGGAAGATCTACCAGACTGTTAAGGAACGACCTCCCAAAAAAGCGATAACGTGTCAGCACCCAGGCAATCATGGTTCCCAAAATGACGTTAATCACCGTGGCTATAACAGCCAGACGGATCGTTAACAGCACAGCTTTCCATGCAATTGGGTCCATGATGCTTTGGATAAAGTTGCTCCATCCTTCAGAGAAGGAATTGACGTACACACCGATGATTGGAAGTACAATGAGTACGATAAAATATAGCAATACGGTACTGCGGAATCCCCAAGTCCATCCCTTGTGACGAAGAACGGTATTCATTGCTGCATTCCCTCCCAGCCTCCGGTTCTATGTCCGGTCGGCAGTCTTCCTGCTTTGGTACAACGATTTTCCTAAGTTGGATTTTATTACTTTAATATTATTCCCATTAGTCTACTTGGTTTTTGCTTATCTGATACTTTACCAGTTTGCAGTGCTAATCGTCAATGCTTTTATTGAATATAATCGGCGTACATATGAGATGGATTTTATAAAGATCTCACTGCCTTCTACACAGTCAGAACTACCTTCCATCGCTGTTATCCCCAGATTTCTTTGGTCATCTTTATTTTAGTGGTTTGTTTGGTATCTAATGGTTAAGGTACAATCTAGAGGACAAAATGCGGAGCAAAGGAGTTGAGTAGTATGTTATATACGAAGAATTTATCGACATCCCGAAGGGATGAGATGCAGGATATTACGCGGGAGGTGGAGCAGGTTGTCCGCAATAGCGGTGTGCAGAATGGAACTGTATTGATTTATTGTCCACATACGACAGCAGGCATTGCAATTAATGAAAATGCAGACCCGGATGTCAAACATGACGTACTGCTTCGTCTGAACGAAGTGTATCCTTGGGAACATCCCGAATATCGGCATGCTGAGGGAAATACGGCTTCTCACTTGAAATCGATCACAACCGGCCCATCACAAACGGTGATTATACATGAGGGCAGATTACTGCTTGGCAGATGGCAGGGCATCTATTTTTGCGAATTTGATGGTCCTCGTCAGCGGGAATATTTCCTTAAAATCATGGAAGGTTAGATTCATTTCAACCCCATTTCTATTGATTTCCCATCAGTCGAAATAAAAAAACAAACAGGCGGTCCACCCTATTTTAGGGATGTAATCCGCCTGTCATGGTCTTCTTCGCGCAAATACTTTCGCGAGACAACGTTATAAAGAATTAATGTTATGACAATTCACCGCCCTGAAGTGTGGAGTGCGACAAAAGCGCCTTATTGGACGCCAGGCTGGTGTTGGAGATTACGACAGAGTACTTTGACATGAGATGACGCAGCCGATTCAATCTCTGCAAAGGTTAAACGGTCCTGAATGTAATACGATATGAATCCGTGCATGGACAAAAACAGCGTACGTGGTACACATTGAATATCCTCTTCCGTACAGCCCTCTTCATTCATGTATTGCCGAATAATGGAGGCGAACAATTCAAAACATCTTCCTTGCTCCGTACGACAATACGATAGCAATTCCTCATCCCGAATCATGAACATGATCTCATACTGATACGGATTCTCCAAACCAAAACGAATAAACTCCATCATGATATGTTCAACCTTGCTCACGCCGCCCATGACTGGCCTGACCATGGCTTGCAGCAGCAAATGCCCCAGATGATTGAAATCTTCAACCACGATGGCATAAAACAGCTCTGCCTTTTCCTTAAAATGATAATACAGCGACCCATGACTATAGCCCAGATGCTGGCCGATGCTTCGCATCGAAATGGCACGGTATCCTTTGGTAATAAAAAGATGCCTCGCCGCCTCCAGTATCCGCTCCCTCGACAACTCCTGTTCGACTGCTCTTCTAGCCATATATTTTATTCCCCTTCAATAAAATAAAGCCGCTGTCCCTCCGTGATCCGGGATTGCCCTTGCGTCAAATCTGTGATCCAGGCCACAAATGCCTCGGTTTCACTATCCGGCGGAAGACAAGTCAACGTAACCTTATCGGTGAACCCAGTTTCACCTGTACGGACTTCCCGACTCCTTAATTCATTTTCCACTTTGCCCAGCCATGTATAATCCAGTTCAACAAACACTTCACGATGGAGCACTTTGGTAATCGCTTCCCCGGCTTCAATGGCTGCAACTGCTCCATCCGTATAAGCGCGAATTAACCCACCTGCTCCAAGCATAATTCCCCCAAAGTAACGTGTAACAACGATAGCCACATTTTTCAATTGCTGATTTTTGATGACTTCAAGAATCGGTTTGCCAGCGGTTCCGCTTGGTTCGCCATCATCGGATTGCTTCTGGATCTCATCCCGCTCACCAATCATGTACGCCGAGCAGTTATGAGTAGCATTCCAATGTTTTTTCTTGATTTCATCGATAAAAGCGTTTGCTTCTTCTTCCGTCGTGACCGGCATAATATGACCGATAAATCGCGACTTTTTGATTACAATTTCCAGATTGCCCGGTCCTCGAACCGTGCGATAACGTTCAATCATCCCTATCCAACTTTCCACCAATTTGATCCATTTTACAAGAAAGCAGTTCCCCGCACGCACGCGGACGAACTGCCTTGGTTTAACATCCGGGAAACCATTGCTTCACAATGACTCCCCGAATGTAATTACATTACCTTATTTAACTATATGAGCAGACCGATGAATTATTCGGAAAGTCTCGCTTCAAGCGCTGCTTTCTCTTCTTCAAAGCCTGGTTTGCCCAGCAAAGCGAACATATTTTTCTTGTAAGCTTCCACGCCTGGTTGGTCAAATGGATTGACTCCCAGCAGGTAACCACTAATGCCGCATGCTTTTTCAAAGAAGTATACCAGATATCCGAAAGAATATGGAGACATATCTGGAATGTTCACAATCAAGTTTGGTACTTGACCATCTGTGTGTGCAAGCAGTGTTCCTTGGAACGCTTTTTTGTTAACAAAGTCCATCGTTTTACCTTCAAGGAAATTCAGACCATCCAGATCATCTGGATCCGCTTCGATCGAAATATGCTCCGATACTTCAGCAACCTGAATCACAGTTTCGAAGATGTTCCGGCTGCCCTCTTGAATGAATTGACCCATCGAGTGCAAGTCAGTTGAGAAATCAACGGATGCAGGATAAATCCCTTTGTAGTCTTTACCTTCACTCTCTCCGTAAAGCTGTTTCCACCATTCGGATACAAAGTGCAGGGATGGCTCGTAGTTCACGAGGATTTCTGTTCCTTTACCTTTGCGATACAGTGCGTTACGAACAGCTGCATATTGATACGCTTCGTTCTCGGCTACGTTCGGGTTGCTGTATTCTTTGGAAGCGTCAGCCGCACCTTGCATCATTTCTTCGATGCTGATGCCAGCTGCTGCGATTGGCAGCAAACCTACAGCCGTCAGAACGGAGTAACGTCCACCTACATCATCCGGGATAATGAAGGATTCATAGCCTTCTTCATTCGCCAGTTTTTTCAGTGCTCCGCGCTCTTTATCTGTTGTAGCATAGATACGTTTGCGAGCTTCTTCTTTACCGTATTTTTTCTCCAGTGCTGCACGGAAGATACGGAAAGCAATCGCCGGCTCTGTTGTTGTACCGGATTTGGAGATCACGTTAACGGAGAAGTCTTTGCCTTCAACCAGATCCAGCAAATGAGTTACATACGTGGAGCTGATGTTGTTTCCAGCAAAGTAGATTTCAGGCGTTTTGCGTTTGTCTTTTGGCAGATTGTTGTAGAAAGAGTGCGTAAGCATCTCAATCGCTGCACGTGCGCCAAGGTATGATCCACCAATACCGATGACGATCAGTACTTCAGAATCGCTTTGGATTTTAGCAGCCGCTTTTTGAATACGGGAGAACTCTTCTTTGTCATAAGCGGTAGGCAGGTCAATCCAGCCCAGATAGTCCGATCCGGTTCCCGTTCCGTTGTGGAGCTGCTCGTGAGCCAAACGAATCGGTTCAGCGAAATAGTCCACTTCATGCTGATTGACGAATTGCAGGGCAGTGCTGTAGTCAAACTTCACTTTTTTTGCCATGATCTATAAAACCTCCTGATATCGGTAGCGTATTTTTTCCGTTTTCCATTCAAAACAACTTAGCCTAAGGATACTTCAAATCCACAGGGCTGACAAGCTTGCAGCCCGAACTTTGTCGTAGAGTTTAAGAAGCAAAAAGGGTTAACCGAATCCGCGAGTCGCGGTTCTGGTTACCCTTCTTGTATTATTCCGCCGGGTACGAGCAGCAGTAGTCGGTAACGCTGCGTATCTCCAGTTTAAATTTGGATTCGGCAGGCACGTGGAACGTAGCTTGACCTTGAATCTCTTGCCAATCTTCTTCTCCGGGAAGTAATACTCTCAGATCGCCGGACAGAATCTCCATAATCTCACGGGAATCTGTACCGAACTCATAACTGCCTGGAAGCATAATGCCCAGGGTCACCTTGCTGCCATCCCCCAAAATAACTGTTCTGCTAGTTACCTGGCCCTCATAATAAATGTTGGCCTCTTTCACTACACTGACTTGATCAAACTGTGACATGCGTACCCGCTCCCCCTGAAGTTAATGAAAACAAAAGGCAAAACAGATCAGGGTGGTCGCCCACCCATTCTCTGCCGGAATTCACTTACTGCTCGGCAGGACAGAAGTTAACTGTCCCTCCTGCAGCATTTTTCAAGCTATTACAGCAATGCTTTTACGCGGCTAACCACGTTTTCCACAGTGAAACCATACTCTTGGATAACACGGTCGCCAGGCGCCGATGCACCAAATGTGCTGATTCCGAGAATGTCTCCTTGATCGCCGACATATTTTTCCCAACCCATTGGGTGAGCCATTTCAATCGCCAGACGAGCTTTAACATCCGGAAGCAGGACGGATTCTTTGTATGCTTTGTCCTGTTTCTCGAACAGATCCCAGCTCGGCATGCTGATTACGCGAACTTGGATGCCTTGTTCAGCAAGTGCTGCTTGGGCTTTGACAGCCAGTTGCACTTCGGAACCTGTAGCGATGATTTGGGCAACAGCTTTGCCTTCTTTTGCATCAGAGACAACATACGCGCCACGTTTCACGTTTTCACGGGAACCTTCAACAGTACCTTCCAGAATCGGCAGGTTTTGACGAGTGAGTACGAGTGCAACCGGGTTGCTCTTGTTCTCAAGCGCATAAGCCCATGCTGCAGAAGTTTCATTACCGTCAGCTGGACGTATAACCGTCAGGTTAGGAATGATACGCAGGGATGCCAATTGCTCGATTGGTTCGTGAGTAGGACCGTCTTCACCAACAGCGATACTGTCGTGAGTCAGGACGTACGTTACAGGCAGACCCATCAGGGCAGCCAGACGAACAGCTGGACGCAGATAGTCTGTAAATACGAAGAATGTACCTCCGAATACTTTCACACCACTGTGCAGTGCCATACCGTTCATTGCTCCAGCCATACCGAATTCACGGATACCGAAGTAGATGTTGCGACCGGAATAATCTTCAGGTGAGAAGTTCTCCAGGTTGTTCAAGTGAGTCATTGTGGAGCTTTCCAAGTCAGCAGATCCACCTGTCAGTTGTGGCACGTTATGAGCCAAACCGTTCAGTGCATTACCTGAAGCTACACGAGTGGATACAGCTTTGTCTGTTGCTGCATATTTAGGCAGATCGCGATCCCAACCTTCTGGAAGGTCGCCATTGATTGCCGTTTCGAATTGAGCTGCCAGCTCAGGGAATGCTTTTTTGTACTCGGCAAATTTCTCGTCCCATGCTTTGTTTGCAGAGATACCACGATCTTTCACTTGTGCAAAGTGTTCGCGAACTTCAGTTGGAACGTGGAAATCTTCCTCGTAAACCCATTTGTAAAACTCTTTAGTCAATTTGGCTTCGTCTGCACCCAGTGGAGATCCGTGAGTACCGCCGTGGCCGCCTTTACCTTGTTTGTTCGGGCTACCGTAACCAATTACAGTTTTAACTTCAATCAATGTAGGGCGAAGCGTATCTGCTTGACCTTCCTCAATTGCTTTTTGGATTGCAGGTAGATCGTTACCATCTTCAACGCGCAGCACTTGCCAGCCGTAAGCTTCAAAACGCTTCGCGATGCTCTCAGAAGAAGACAGGTTCAATTTACCGTCCAAAGTGATGTCATTGGAGTCGAACAACATGATCAATTTGCCCAAGTGCAAACGTCCAGCCAGGGAAGCTGATTCATGGGATACGCCTTCCATCAAGTCACCGTCACCACAGATTGCGTATGTGTAGTGGTCGATTACGTTGAATTTGTCTTTATTGTATGTTGCGCCCAGTTGAGCTTCAGCCATAGCCATACCTACAGCCATAGCAATACCTTGGCCCAGTGGTCCAGTTGTTGCGTCAACGCCTGCAGTATGTCCGAATTCCGGGTGACCCGGCGTTTTGCTTCCCCATTGACGGAACTGTTTCAATTCTTCCATAGGCAGGTCATACCCACTCAGGTGAAGCAAGCTGTAAAGCAACATGGAGCCATGTCCTGCGGACAGGACAAAACGGTCCCGGTTAACCCAAGTTGGGTGGTCCGGGTTATGTGTCATCGTTTTTGCAAAAAGTTGGTACCCCATTGGAGCGGAGCCCATCGGCATTCCCGGGTGTCCGGAATTTGCCTTCTCGATTGCATCAATCGCCAGTGTACGTACGGTAGTGATCGACAGGTTGTCGATGGTGTTGTTCTCTTCCTTTTGAATCGCTTCGTTCTTGTCAGTCATGGTTTGTCCTCCTCATGTCTTTAGATAAGTCGGGTTGCGCAAGCGAATCCCTCTCATCATACAAGCAAACCGAATTTCACAATAAGTGAATCCGCTTGAGTGTTTCATTTTGACTTATTCACTTTTGTATTGTATCACTTGGCGTGAAGCTTTTCCATAACCTTCTTTTAGAAGATCGGGAAAATTCGGCTGTTTATGACGAGGGATTTGTTTCCAGTTGCGCAAAAAGAGTGTCATACTGAGCATTTCTACATATCTTCTAGCTCAGCCAGCATCGCAAATCCATCGGATGAAGTATAACCTTTAAGCGGAAAACCATACTCTTTTTAGATATCGAAGTTGATTTTGCATATAATGGTCTTTGATCATGATTGGAAAAATTGGACTTTTGTGTACATTAGGTTGTACTTCATATGGAAAGGAGGATTCGCATATGCCGGAACATTTGGCTAAGTCACCAAATTCGCTAAAGCACATATTACCCTGGAAAGCCGGGGTTTTAACAGGTCTTACATCCGGACTGGTGCTTGGGTTCTTTTTAAAGGCTATGCAGACTTACACTGGTGAAAAAGTCTATACCTTGCTGCTGAACATTGATTTTGTTCCATGGCTTCCGCCGACATTACCTGAATACATTGAATTTATGCTGCATCTTATCGTTTCCATTATCATTGGTATCTTCTACATATGGTGGATTCAGCGTTCAGGTCATCCGATAGCCAATGGCGTCCTGATCGGCGTTCTCTCTTCCCTGCTGTATATCCCGCTCTCCCAGCTATCAAGCCGTGTGCCTGATCTATATGATATAAAAGCCATATTTTACTGGCTGGCAGGGCATGTGTTATTTGGCGTGGCCGTTGGTGTATGCGGTCATGTATGGAAACACAGTCAAAAAGGCGATCCCCCGTTTAGACATGAATAGGGAATCGCCTTTTCTTTTTTCGGAATAGAACTGAACTGTATCTTTCCGAATCAACCTTGCGCAGTATTAAAGCATTAGCTTAAAACACAACGGTTTTATTTTCATGAACCAGTACACGGTCTTCAACATGCCATTTAACGGCACGAGCAAGAACTACCCGCTCAATGGTACGTCCAATACGTTTCAACTCAGTTACATCATCCCCGTGGCTTACACGCTGAACGTCCTGCTCAATGATTGGTCCGCCATCCAGCTCTTCCGTAACATAGTGAGCTGTAGCACCGATAATTTTGACACCTCTGTTGTACGCTTGGGCATACGGTTTACCGCCGACAAAGGCAGGCAGAAACGAGTGATGAATGTTAATAATACGATTGCGGTAATGCTCAATGAACATCGGGGAAATGATCTGCATGTAACGCGCAAGAATAATTACGTCGATATCATTACCAATAACGTCCAACTGACGTTGTTCCGCTTCTTTCTTCGTATCTGCTGTAACCGGAATATGATGATAAGGAATGCCAAATGATTCTACATAGTCCTTCATATCCAGATGATTGCTCACAACAAGTGCGATGTCTGCATCCAGATCGCCAGCCTGCCATTGCCACAACAGCTCAACCAGACAGTGATCCTCCTTGGATACAAAGATAGCAAGTTTCTTCTTACGGCTAACCGCAGAGAGACTCCAATCCATTTTGAATCGGTTTGCCACTTCTTCAAAATCAGCCTCCAGCTTAGGCAGGTTTAACGATAATTGTGGAAGATCGAACTCGATCCGCATAAAAAACATGCCGCCAGCCGGGTCCATTGTGTATTGGTCCGACTGTACAATGTTTGCACCATGCTGGTGCAAGAAATGGGATACTGCGGCAACAATTCCCGGTCCATCCGGACAGGAAATAAGCATCCGCGCCCGATCGGCGCGGTTTTTAACATCAGGTCGTACTTGTTTAGCGTGAATCTCCATCGGGTTATTCTTCCTCCTTCAACTAGGCCGTGACAAAAACTTCTTTGCCTGCAAGCCAGGCGATCAAACGATGATTCAGTTGTTCTTCATTCAAGTGCGGGAACAATGCGGCTTCAGCCACGAGGTCATACAGACGCTCCAACGGCTCACGTGGATCGGCTTTCTTCGCTTTGGCATCATTTTTGAGCAACGTCCAGATATCCAGAACATATGAACGGGACTCAATCTCTTTTCCTTTGAAGAAATGATGCAGTTGTTCCACTTCTGTCAGGAATTCGGGACCAAATCGACCAGCAACATCCCCGCGAAGCAATGCAATCTCTGCTTCATACATAGGACGCTGAGTTTTGGCCTCTTTGCCAATCCAAGGCGTTTCCAAAATAAATGGGCGTCCCTGAAGAGCCTCGTGATGCACGATACGGTTAATTGCTTCAAAACCAATCCAGCCGGAGCCAATCGGTGTATGACGGTCCTTGTGCGCACCCACAGGGTTCTTACTATCATTAATATGCATTACGGCAATGCGGTCAAGCCCTACCGTACGATCAAATTGTTCAAGAACACCGTCCAGGTCATTCACGATATCATAACCCGCATCGTGAATGTGACATGTATCCATACATACAGTAAGGCGTTCATTGTGTGTAACCTTCTCGATAATCTGAGCAATTTCTTCGAAGCTGCGGCCCATTTCAGTACCTTTGCCAGCCATTGTTTCCAGAGCGATGTTCACATCCGTCTCTTTCACACCGTCCAGCACTTCATTTAAGCCTTCAGCAATACGTCCGATGCCGTAGTGAGCGTCCTTGTCCGTAAATGCGCCGGGATGCAGCACGATATTTTTGACACCAATCGCATGTGTACGACGAATCTCTTCCTGAAGGAAACTTACGGCCAGTTCATACGTGTTTTCTTTGTATGATCCGAGGTTAATAATGTATGGCGCATGGACAACGATATCTTCCATTCCGCCCTCTTGCATCGCAAGCTTGCCTTCCTCAATAAACATGGACTCAATAGGCTTGCGGCGGGTATTTTGCGGTGCACCCGTATATATCATAAACGAACTGGAACCGTACGAGGACGCTTCCTTCGTTGCACTCAATAATCCCTTGTCCGAAAAGGACACATGGGAGCCGATTTTAAGCATCATTAATCCCCCTTTTTCTGAATTATCCCTTATTCTAACGCGATTATCGAAATAAATCTAGAAATGCGCTATAATTCGGGATATAGGCTATTTTTTACAGCTGTAATTTGGAACATGGTGGGCGGAATCCGTCTTTCCGTGAAAATCAATAAACCGAGGTGACTCCGCAATGATTTTCGGCTCCTACGCTTTGACGTTGACCAGTAGTTCCCCCAGCAATTGGTTTATGAACACGATCGCATTTTGGACCGTTCTTTTGCTTGGAAGTATGTGTGTTGGCGGATTTTTTATGATGCGCAAGTTTTTGAAAGTGCTTCCGAAGGCAGACGGTAAATCGAAACTTGATTGGCAGAATCACTGGGTTGAAACCAGCCGTCATCTATGGACAGATGAAGCAAAAGCTTTTCTCGACCAACTTGTAGAACCTGTTCCCGGCCCATTTCGAGATATCGCCAAACATTCCATAGCAGCAGAAATCGGCAAAATTGCATACGAAAATAATGCAACTGAAGTATCCAGAGATCATTGCATTAAAGGATACATTATAGCCACACCGAAGCGGGATAATAAGTTTTTGGTGAAATTTCTGGAGAAAAACCAAATTGACTATTCGCCTTATAAACATTTGATGAATAAATAGATCATGCAATTCAGCCGAACATGTATTAGGCTTACATATTTGCAAACATGCTCCGTCAGGTAAGTCATTCCCAGCAAGGCAGTGCTTACCGCCCGGGGCTGTTTGTCGATCCAATATTACATGTCAGCATAGTCAAAATAACAAGGAGGTCGCCAAGATGAAGATTGCGATTTGCGGAGGTACCGGTTTTGTCGGAGGAGCACTCGTTGATTCCTGGCTTCAGGCAGGCCATCATGTGAAAGTTATTACACGCAAACTGCCGAATTTACATAATCCAAGCCAAAACCTTACTTATATCTCATGGGAACAGGTAGAGGAACAGCCTGATTTGCTGGAAGGAATGGATGCCTTGGTGAATCTCGCCGGAGAAACGTTGAATCAACGTTGGACAACCAAGGCGAAACTGGAGATTGTTGAATCCAGAGTGACTACTGTAGCGCGCGTAGCCAAATTGGTAGATTCACTGGAACACAAACCGGAGGTAGTCGTACAAGCATCTGCCATGGCAATCTATGGCACCTCTCCCACAGAAACATTTGATGAAAACAGCCCACAAAAATCGGTGAATTTCCCATCTCGTGTTTCTCAACAATGGGAAGTTGCTGCTGATGCCATCAAACATGTGAGACTCGTGAAAATCCGCGTTAGTCTCGTGCTGGGTCATAAAAAAGGGGCTTTTCCATTAATGAAACTGCCTTATATGCTTGGTGTTGGGGGCAGGGTGGGAAGTGGCAAACAGTGGACCAGTTGGATTCATATTATGGATATTGTGCGGTTGATTGATTTCACGATCCAGAATAAAGAAATCTCCGGTCCGGTGAACGCCTCTTCGCCCAACCCGGTTACCAACGATGAATTCGGACGCACGGTAGGCAAAGTGTATCATCGTCCGCACTGGTTCCCCGTACCTGGAATTCTGATCAAAACACTGGTCGGAGAACTCTCTGTTGTGCTGCTTCAGGGACAACGGGTTATCCCTCAAAAAGCTCTAAATCACGGATTTCAGTTCACTTTTCCTACATTAACCGATGCACTGGAAGATCTAAAACAACGTGGTTTATCCGACTGATCGATACGTGTAAACAGACTCAGCCAACGTAAAGGTATCTCCATCTTCCAATGGATATTCTTTGTACGGAGCAAGAACATCGCCTTTGAGAATGGTTCCATTCACAGAACCCAAGTCCTTAATGACATAGCCCGATTTGTTCCGGCTCAATTCCACATGAGCACGGGACACACCGGTTGCTGAATCTACCCACTGGACCATGTCCGCCGATCGGCCAATAACAAACGAGGCTCCACGGATATCCATCCGTTCATTTTTGTCCCCTGTTGCTGATCTGCGTTCAAGGTAAAAGGAAGGTGCTACCGAACCTGCTCCTGTAAGGCTTCCGCCGGCAACACTTTGCAAGTTTACTGTTGCATCAGCCGCCGCATGATGACGAACAAGTTCCGATGTTGCAGCCACGGATTCGACAGCTGGCTGAACAAAAGGTTCATCAGATACTTCGGATGGTATATGTAGATTTTGAAAGCGAGAATTTCCTGCTACAGATGACCTGGATTCAAAAGAGTGCCTCCGTTCTGATTCAGAACTTTGCATATCACCAGAGCTCTGTTGACTCGTGTAACCTTGCGCATATGTGTTGTTACCTTCTGGTGACATTTCAGATGCATTCCAACGCCAGCTCTCCTGAAACATCTCTTCTTGGCTTTCTTTCTGCTTATCTTTGCCTCTTCCCAATCCAAAAAAAGCAGATCTCATATTGGAAGAGCCCTCTTGTAATTCGCCATCAGCATATTCTTCATTCGGCATCTTTTTGCGTAGCAAATTGGATGTTGAAATTCCGAATTTTCCTTTGGTCATCCATGCCCAACCCGCGATCCCAAGCAACCCAGCACTTAATGCTGCAGATAGAATCATTTGTGTCTGCCCTGGTTGTTCCATATAGATGAATCTCCATACCAGCGCCATGGCAATCATGCAGCCCAGAAGGATATAGGTCGTTTTGGAAGAATCCTGCTTCTCGTCCTTCCCGTCCTTTTCCATATCATCGTCCGATAATGAATCAAACGATTGGCGCTGTGACGGATTCGTAACACCTTTTGATTGCAATGAGGACTCCATTGGTGAACGTCTGCCGGATAACCCTGAAAAGGGTTTGTTAAGCGGCTTGTCATCCTTCGTTGTAGATATCCTTGGTTGATGATTTGATTCCAACTGCTGCCAAGCTTCGCCATTTCGATCCAACTGACGATACTGATTTTGGCCACTTCTATTGGAAAACAGATCCTTTCCCTGCTCTGGAACTGCAGATGGCATTCCAAATTGACTGTCAGTTGTGCCGCCGGATGACCCACGTGAAGACATAAACGATGCCTGGTTTGAACCACTCTGCTCATCTGCATATAATTCAAGCAAAAGTTCACGCAGTTGTCTGATATCCCATTGTTCACTGTCGCATAGTTGGAGGACACGCTGAATTCCTTCGCCCTGAAGTTCCTGAACATGGGCCATTAGCCTAATAACCAGTTCGCGGAATTGCTGAGGCGTCGGATCTACCTCAACTGCATCAATAATTGGAATATATACTAAGCCAAGCTCTCCTATTTCAAGTGAGCCATTGATAAATATGTACTCTTCCTGGATCTGTAATTTACGTGAATCCAACATATATTGTCCACATTCCGTAAACGTATCCGCCAGCTGAAACAATAGACCATATAATACACGCAGCTTGATTTTTCCAGACTTCAACATTTGAGGTAACATCTTATATCCTGAAATATCATATTGTAACGTTACATTTCGGTCTACCTCTCGAATATAAACGGGAAGAAGTCGGGGAATATGATTGGAAGATAACATGCCCATCTGCACACGGCTCAGTTCGTCCATTCGCAGCCCATCCACTTTCTCCAGAACCATAAACGATCCGCCGTTTCGAATGAAATCTCTCGTTAATCCATACATGCCAATCCTCTCTTTCCGTTAATAAGCTATAATCCAAACTCCACCACATCTTATAAATTTTTATTAACTCATGTAGATATAGGAGCTGATGAATCCGGGCAATACGGCCAGCATAAAAGGAAACTTCAGTGTCTTTTCCTGGTTGACCAGCTTAAGCGAACCGAGCATGAAGAAACCGGCAAGATTTCCTGCCATGCCACGAATCCGCTTCGCTGAATCCCTGCGGAACAAGAGAATGACTAATCCAATTGCCCCTGCGTACAAAACGGAGTAAATAATAACGTGAACAGCAAAGGCCAGTCCTGTCCAAGCTCCAATTCCTCCAAACAACTTAACATCTCCCGCACCCACTGCGCCGATCAGATACATTAGAAATAAGACACCGAACCCAATCGCGAATCCAGCTGCTGAGATTAGAAACCCCTCCCCCCTCCCCAGATGATATGGGCCAGCACTCCCGCGGCAGTTACTGGTACAGTTAAACGATTTGGAATTTTCATCGAACGAACATCTGTAACAAAGGCTACAATCACATATAGACCACAGGCCAGGTAAAACCACTCCACCTCCATCATCTCCTTCCTTATTTTCTTGAAGCCACATTAAACTCGGTCACCGTCTTGACACCATCCGCAGTTTCTACAACAAATGTCCATGTGCCTTCCGTTGTACGTGTACCAACAAACCAATTCCACTCAATCACACCGTTTTCATCCGCAGTCGCCCATCCGATATGCTTGGCTGAACTTTCACCGGACTTGTAAAATATCGTCAAGTTCGCTGTAGCTCCGGGCTCCACTTGGACCTTAATTGTCGCGTTGTTGCCTATGTATGCTGGCTCCGGCTTGGATAGTACGGTTGCTGCTCCAGCTGAATCTGCGTCTCCCCCACTACTATTGGAGCCTTCTTCGGTATCTCCAATCCATACCCGTTCTGCTGCAGCGGCTTGAATACGTAAAGACTTCCCTAGAAAGGGGACCTTAACAGGCAATTCATAGCTCAATTCAAGCCGAAAATAAGGATTCGTTTTATTTTTAAGATCAGGTATGGAAATCCCATTAACATGCACACGCTCTACATCCAGTAGAGAAGTGTTGATAAAAGGCTGAAGCAACGGTTTAACGGTCGGATCAAGTACTGTCTCAAGAACGGATGTCTTGATCTCCTGTAATGGTTGTTCACCTCTGGCAGCGGCAGCACGTACCCAATCACTTAGCGGCTCTGGCAGCGAAGAGGCGTACTCTTCGGCCCATTCCGTCAGTGACAGCTCCGGTATTTTCCATCCACCCTCCGAGCCTCCACCACCTGCGGAATCAGAGGGGCTGAATACAAGGGAGACCGGATATATTTTCGTTGATAACTGCTTTACTGCCTCTCCTGCCGTGCTTTGCAATGCTGTTGATACCAACGTCATCTGTACGATGTAAATGAGGAACATGACAAAGAAAAGAAATACAGGCAAAACCAGTGAAGCTTCCAAAAC
Organism: Paenibacillus sp. BIC5C1; assembly: GCF_032399705.1. Taxonomy (NCBI): domain Bacteria; kingdom Bacillati; phylum Bacillota; class Bacilli; order Caryophanales; family Paenibacillaceae; genus Paenibacillus; species Paenibacillus sp. BIC5C1. The sequence continues at coordinate 1,589,768 of NZ_CP135922.1, read as the reverse complement.
GATACTGCCCTGTTCCCTTTTCCGAGAATGCATCTTTTGGATAGAATGTATCTGCTTAGTCAGCGATTTCAATCTTTCCAGTCTGTGTATTCTTGTTAATCGATTGTGCAAAGACGCCACAACTTTTTCCTGCTGATGCTGCTTATCCATAATCCCTCCACCGAAACGACCCGGATTAATCAATAGGAATAATCGGCCTTCCGATCTATGAAAAATCGCCCATCTTCTACTTGGTCTGTACTACCCATGACAGCACCTATACTTCTTGTGACTCCCGGTAAAAACCATAATTTGATACTGCTGCGCATGTTTCCTGAAGCGTATGTCTGCTTCTCATCCGGATTCACGCCGGTATTCAATCGGATCAAAGCCAACATTCTGGACATTTTGCGTTCGTTGTTGCTATGCATCAATAGGAACAAACGAAGATGGTCCCTGTATGTAAGCTTGACTTTGATATATTTGGACAATTCCACACTGCCGTCTTTAGCCAATTTCACCATATCTGCTATAGCGTTTGTAATTCCGTATAAAATCGCAGCAGATAATACAAGTAGTGGATTACCCAGCTTGCTGTTCTCAACTAATCCTTCTGCAGTTCGAATCGCCAAACGCATGCCAAAGATCTCCCCATATGCAGCAGCAATATTTCCCGAAGGATTATGAAAACCATATACGATATACTCCAGTTCCTGATTTTCCAGTTTGAACATTTCACCAGCATCTCCACTACCTTCAGTCCAGTCCAGCAGCTGTCCAAAATCCATAGAGTTGAAATACGCGAGTGCATACTCATTCTGAAACAACTCATCGCCAAGACTATCCAGCAAATTCGACATCCCACTGAATAAACTGTCCATCCCGTTCATCGCGTCACCACCAGAATCATACGGATCACCAGCAATCTCTGCCTTCTTGGCTTCCTCACGGCTTGCTTGGTTAAAAGCGATGTTGGCGTTGTAGTACTCCTCCAGTTGTTTGAACGCTTCTGTTGAGCCAGAGCTTCCCTTTTCAATCTGCGACAAAATACGTTTAACATCCTTCAGCTTCCCTTTGGATTCCTTGTCATTCGCTTTACGCTGGGCATCGGACCCACGACCGCTCTCCAACAGCTGTTTGCTTTGAAGAATGACATTGGAGGGCCCACTTCTCACGTAAGTGTCCATGTATCGTTCCGTGACCTGACTAGCCTGTCTAACCGCTGGTTTAATGGAGACACCACTCATTACCGTAACCGAACGAAGCTGCGTATTAAGCTCCATGCTGTCATTTCTGACATTGGTAAAATCCGAATTTTGTGAGCGTACACGTGCATTTAACTGATCGAATAATGTGTCGGCCCTTACAAGTTCAGATGCAAGGGAGCGTGTACTTTTGGCTTCACTTCCCGATCCGGTAGACGGAGGGCTCGTCCCAGGCAGTGTTGAGTTGCCTACTTTTTCATAACTGGCATTCTGTGAACGGTTCTCCCCCTCAGCGATGACCCGCTTCATTTCCTCATTGATCTTGCGAGCTTCTTCAATCTTGGCTTGAGCTTCCTCCAATTTTGTCTGGTGAGCCTGCAATGCTGGTTGTATGATCATGCTTATGCCTGTCGCCACATTCCCTACGCCTGTTCGATAACGAGCCAGCTCTAGCATGTACTGTTGCTGGTTGAATGGCAGTCCCTCATCCATTTGTTTTTTGTTTAGATAATCTGCATAACGTGCTGCTACTTCAGCAGCTGTCTCTGGCGTCTCTCTTAGCATCTCGTCGTAAATGGCAGAGGAAGGTGGATTCATGATCAGTGCGGACAGACTCTTCAGCTTATCGGCCGATTCCGTCTGATTGGCTATTGCTTCGTCCAGCAATTCCTCACGTTTGTCATACAGTTTTTGCAATTTTTTGAGCAAATCCACAGTATGAACAGCTTCTTTCATCTCTTCTGACATCGGCTTAAAACGATTGACCACTTCCAGGGTAAAATCAACCGGCGCACGATATTTCATATCCTCCTGAATTTGGCGATTAAAGATATCGTATCTGCCCAGTTCACGCTCCATGCTTAGTGAAGTCGTATCCCATTGGATATCCAAAATTGGAAAACCATCTTTCACAGCCGAGGGCTTCACACTATCATTTAGCACCTTCGCCATGATGGCCTCACCACTGCTGTCACCGTATCCAAATAGACCATACTCCCGCAAGGAAGTATCATAGGCCGACATCACTGATCTCATCGCCGCATGCGTCATTCGTTCTGCCTGTACTTTGAAAGCAGCAATACGTGCATAATCAATGAAAATGGAAACAAACATAAAGATTCCAGCCAAAATCAAGATCAAGAACACGGTTACGGCTCCAGATTCACCGTCTTTTTTTCTGAACAGTGTTTCCTCCTCCTCTCCTCATTTTTTGGTTTTGCTAAAATGCTGTACAATCTGTCCTGCTTCAGCGGCAGTACTGGATGCGGCTCCGCCCTTGCCTTTAAACTTGGCTGCATAATAACGGACCAGATCCACCGTTCGGATGAATTCAGTAGGCTCTACAACTGCAGATGTCCCTTGTGTAAGTACACTGTTACCTGAGTCAAATAAAAAAGAAGGCAGTGGTAAAGAAATCACCTGATCCAGCTTGGTTGTAACTTTTCGATGGATCAGCGAGTTCTGGTATTCAATCGTTCCGTTCATGCCAGAGGGCATACCTTGTGTGGCTTGGGAAAGTTTCTTTTCCGATAGACTTCCGCCTTCCCCTGCGAGTACAGAAACAATAACCTCATTGTCTGCTCCCGCCCAACCAAACAGTGCTCCGAGCAATCGATCATCGGTCAATCTCCAGTACAAGTTGTCATGTTCCCCAGCAACAACTTCTCCTGTAAGTGGCTGTTTGTGGCTATTGTCCCAGCTGTAGGCAGCACGTTCAGAAGCTGCATACGCATGTTGGTTCAGAAATGTCTTCTGATACATGTACATGGAGAAAAATAAAAGTAACACGAGAATAAACAACACAATAGGAAAGACCAGGGAGGCTTCAATAGTGAAGCTCCCTTCTTCCTTTTTGAATTTTTTACTCAAAAAACTCATTACTTTTATTGCTCACTTTGGTTAACAGTCTTTCTACCAATGTTTTAATTTGATCTTTGAATATTAATGCAATAATGATAATAACGCCGATGATTAGAATGAGCTCCAACGTGCCGAGTCCGTCCTCTTCCTTCCAAAATCCAGTTACTTTGCTTTTCATCAATTCCAGCATCCCAATTCCTCCTACATATTCATCATCATAAAAGCAGGTGCCCCGATCATCACCACAATCGAAAAAAAGATCAATACCATCGGAAACACCAATTTGGAAGAAGCCTGTTCTCCCTTAGCCCGACTAACGGCCTTGCGTTTCTCCCACAACACTTGGGACAGATCCCGCAGCGCCAGTACAAAGTCACCTCCCCCTCGCCGGAAATTCAGCAGCACTGTTGTTGTAAAAATCGTCACTTCCTGTACACCACAGCGACGACTGAACTGTTCAAAGGATTGTTGAAACGAATAACCGTTGTTCCAATCCCCAACCATCTTTCGTAGCTCATTATAGAGGGGATGATTTCGTTCCCCCTGACTGGCTACACAGTGAACAATGGCACGCTGCACCGTTTCTCCCGCACCAACCAGCAGAACAATTCGGTTCAATAACTCCGGTAGCTCCATGAGTATGTCCTGATCTCTTCGCTGCACTTTGGTGTTAAGATCTTGGTAGAGCGCAAAGGGAAGTGCAACGCCCAGTGCCAATCCACCCACCATACCGCCAAGCCCCATATCCCCAACGAGCGACAAAAGGCAGCCTACGAGTAACATCAGCCATGAGTAGGTCAGCATTTCAGCACAGTAGAGCATCGTTTTCTCTCCACTGTGCTGTATGCCATACATTTTCTGAATGGCATGCTGCATGCGGAATATGAGCACAGGCAACCTACGGCCCACCTCGAACTTGTCCAGTAAATACAAAAAGGGACCATGCAGCTTCTTCAGACGTAATCCTTCCATATCCAGTTTGCGCAAATGTCGGTAGGTCTGCCCTCGCGTTCGATCAAGCACCAGCCACCCTGCTCCGAGCACCCCTCCGAAAATAACGGGAAGCAGCATCGTGTCAGCTCCTTATACTTTGATATCCATAATGCGTGTAATCCACAAGTAACAGCAGGCGAGTAACGCCAATGCCCCGCTGGAAATCATATATCCCATCCCACTGTATAACGGCTCCATAAAATCCTTGGCCGTAAAGTTCAGAAAAATCAGAAAAATAAATGGAGCGGCAAACATCACTTTGGATTCAAACTTCTTCTGTGCCACCGCTACCATGATGTCCTGCTGAATATCCAGCTTTTCACCAATGACCGCAGAGGTTCGCCTCACCACTTCGACCAGATCTCCACCCGTTCGCTTACAAGTGATGAACACATCGGCAAAGTTTGTGATATCCTCAATTTTTGCCCGGTCCGAGAAGTCTTGCAGCGCCTCTTCAATGGGCTGACCATATTCCATTCGTGTCCTCAAAATAGTGAATTCACGAATGAGATCTGTATCCGCCTCAGGATTCAGCATGCGCAGATCCTCCACTGATTCCTTAAATCCATTCTCTACCGATTTTCCCGCAGCCAGCGCGGAGGACAACGCATATAATGCCTGCTTGAAATGTAAACTTAGAGTCATTCTTCTACGTTCCAACAGTACTTTTGTCCAGTGTTTTGGTACCCATATACATCCCGCTGCCAATATCAGTCCGGCCAACCAGTGATGATAGAACAGAATACCGACACCAAAGAACAACAAACCACTAATCAGCATGCAGACAATTCGCTGCCTCCGGGATAGCGTAAATACGGTGTAGTCCGTTAACACCTGTCTGGCCTCACCCAACTTCATCACCTACCAATAGAATCATCTAATTTACGTTGTTATCCGATCCCAAATCCTTTACCTCATCACTATTTCGTTCTATGTACTCGTTCAACCATTCCCCTAGCCCTGCCATCTGAATTTTATCCACTTGTCTCAGCGTTCCAACTTGCACGAGTCCGCCAATAATCTTGCCTTCTTTTTCTTCAATTTCCTGGAAACGAAACAGTGGATTGAGCAGTACTTCTCCGTCCTGCATGCCAATCACTTCGCTAATCTCGGTCACCCGACGTGAACGGTCGCGCAGCCGGGATAAATGTACAAAGATATCAATGGCCGAGCTGATCTGCTGGCGCACAACCGCGATGGGAAGATCCGCACCGCTGAGCACCATGGTTTCCAATCTGCTGATCATATCAGAGATCGTATTTGCGTGTCCCGTAGACAACGAGCCATCATGTCCAGTGTTCATAGCCTGCAACATATCCAGCGCTTCTGCCCCCCGCACCTCACCAATGACAATTCGATTTGGACGCATCCGCAAGGATGACTTGATCAAGTCCCGAATGGATATTTGCCCCTTGCCCTCGGTATTCGCATTACGTGTCTCCAGCGATACCAGATTGGGTACCGTGACAATCTGTAATTCAGCAGAGTCCTCAATCGTGATGATACGTTCATCCGCAGGGATAAACTGAGATAATGCATTTAGGAAAGTGGTTTTCCCCGACCCGGTTCCGCCACCGATAAAAATATTGTATTTACTGCGTACCAACTGTTGCAGCAACTCTGCCGCTTCTTCATGCAGGGCACCTTTACCAATCAGATCGGACATCTTCATCGGTTCACTCGGGAATTTCCGAATCGTCATGGTCGGACCCTTCAACGCAATCGGAGGCAGCACGATATTGACCCGCGAGCCGTCTTTCAATCTCGCATCCACGATTGGAGAAGACTCATTCACAATCCGGTTCACCCCGGATACAATCATCTGGATAATGTCTTCCAATCGTTCCCTGGACTCGAACTCCAGCGTGATCTGTCTGACTTCACCTTCCTGCTCAACGAAAATTTCCCGGTGGCTGTTGATCATAATTTCCGTAATTTCAGGATGATCCACCAATGGTTGCAGAATATCCAGCCCTCGAAAGGAGTCAAATAATCGCTGCACCAGCGTATGACGCTCCCCGGAGGTCAGATCATTCAGTTTCGGGTCAGAAAGCACTTTACGCTCAATTCCCTGCCACAGTTCTTCGTCTCCCGCAGAGGACGTCAAATCCAGGCCTTCCCTGACCTCGCGACGCATGATCTGAAACTGCTCTTCTCGGTCCAGTATCATCTTAGATGAATCCATCATAGTGACCACACATCACCCTTCTGGATTCGTCCTGTCTGCTTTAGTTCTTCTTCCCCATCCTGTACGATCATGGCGCATAACCTCTTCACTTCGCGTTGAAAGATCGGTGAGCTGAGCATCACTTCCTCCTGACTAAGTTGCTTCCAGGAAGGGATATACGGCAGCACAGCATCCAAATGCAGATCAGGTCTTGGCAAGGCATTAATGACGTTGTTCCGATACTTGTTGACAATGAAGTGGGCACGGTCCAACACACTTTCATGCAGATCTGGCCTCGTGCGCTCCATATGCTGCATCCATTGACCCCAGCGGTGCATGGAAGAGATGTCATCCTCGACCAGCCACACGAATGCATCGGAAGCATCGAAGATCCCCTCACTGCGTCCATCCCAACCGGAGTCCCCATCCAGAATGAGCACATCATATTGCCCGCAGTCCGCCAAATACCGAATAAGGCTCTTCGTATCCTCACGGGACATTTGCAGCAATTCCTTCCGATTCGATAACGGCCAAAACACATCCGACTTCAGCGCTTCGTGACGCAGTACATATCCGTCCACCCCTTTGGAGGAAGACTGTGCTTGTCCCTGTTTAACCGATTCCTTCCTGCCCACCTTCAAATCGTAAAGCAGACGTGACAGTCCTGTTTCTGCATCAGGTATACGCTGCCCACTTCTAGACAAACCTTTTTCCAGAAACGGCATCGAGCTATCCAGCGTCTCCAGATTGAGATACAGAACAGCGTATCCTGCAATCCCCAATTGCTTCGCCATATGCATCGCCACGGCAGTTTTGCCACTCCCGCCGGAAGCTGATACAACTCCAATAGAAAGCGTCTCCTGACCTGGACGATGAGTCTTCTTCCGACGCGGCTGCCGACAAGCATTGAGAACAGCGTCCATCAGTGTAGGCAATGGTTGATATTTCATCAGTCGTTTATCCTCATCGACTTCATCCATTCCTTCACTAAGCATCAGCCATGGAATACCCGAGGTTTCGCCACCGTTACCCAGCCAATGGTTTAGAAACTCCGGCTCCGCAATCACCAGATCCGGCTGTTCCCTGCCTCCCTGTTCATTCATGTAGTCCCTGAACGGTTCCCATTGCGAAAAGGCGGTAAATCGTATACCGGAGCCGGACGAGCTGCCTTGTACAAAATCAAGCCAGGCGCTGATATACTCTCTGTCTTTGGAAGCCAGCACTGCCTTAAGAACAATCAATTCTTCTCCCCTCCCTGCAAAAAAAGCACAAAAAAGCACCGTCCAATAACCGCAAGAATATGCAGTGTATGGACGGTGCTTCCGTCACGTGCTATGAATGTATGGATAATATAGCATACAATTTCTGGAGGAGCAAGGGATTTATTCTGCTCCACTAATCCTCTTACTCCTTATAGTTGTTATTCAGGTAATATACCTCATTTGTTGCATCAGTTCCATGTTTACGCAATGTTTGTCACTGTACATTCTATCGCTTATCCCTTTCGTAACGATACACCACTATATTTAATATTTTTATCAATTTGCAGAGAAAAAAATAAATTATTATTAGCAGTTTCACAAAATTGAGTATCTCAAAATTAATCCTTGGTTCACATAATATTCATCCAAAAAAATACTTTATTTTCCGAATATAGTTTACTATTGGATATATTTTCTATATAATAGAGTTGTATTCCAAATATGAGAGGATGATAACGATGAAAAAGAAACTTATTACTGGTCTATTAACTGTCGTTGCGTGCTTCACTGTTGGTTCTACATCTTTCGCAGCTAGTACTACTACACCAAGTCCTAGTACTACTTCTGCAGAAACGTCCAATGTAATAACTCTTGCAGATCAGATTTCCGTTCCTATTAGTTTGAGAGTTGGCGAGAGCATTACAGTTGCTGGCTCCAACTTTTGGATTAGTGGAGACTATGGCGGCATTTATTTAAATCAACAAGGATTAATAATTGGTTTGTCACCTGGGGTTTGTACAGTAGTCGGTTATTTACCTAACGGTGATACTGTACTCTATACAGTCACTGTACGATAAACCCATACGTAATCAGAGGGGATGTAACGCATCCCCTCTTTCCTATGATAATTTATCTAATATATCCTAATGTATTTTAGCAAAGTATATTTATTAGACTTTTTATTCTGATTCCCTTCCTCGAAAAAAAGCCATCCAATACCCGCATGAACATGCAGTATATGGAAGGCTATTTTCATAAGTACCATTTTGTAAATAACCCTCAATTTAGAGTATTAATGGTATTTAAGAATTATAAAATAAACTCTTTCTTCTAGTATCTCTTTACTCCTATTTCAAAAATCCAATCAAATTAAGAATGATAAGGTGCATCAAACTCAATAATATTGCGGTCAGGATCAAGCACAAAAATTTGTGCGAACCCGGCAATACTATCTGGTCTTGCCTCATATTCAATTCCCTGCTGTTCCAGCCAATCCAATGTCTCCTTGTAACTCTTCACCCAGATCGCAAAATGTCCATCTGTAGTATCGATGCCAGCCTCACGAAGCGTATGTCCCTGCGGATGCTGTAATAGATGAAGCTGCTGACTACCAAGGGCATACCAGGTGCCTGTGGAGTTGAACGGCGGACGTTCAATCTCCTGCATACGGAGCAAACCCGAATAGAATTTCTTCGCAACCTCCAAATCACGTACAGCCAGACTCACGTGGTGTATATGTGCATATTCAATCATTTCTCCAACCTTCTTCCCTGAAATAGACTTTCTCCAGCTTCCTACCAACCCTAAATCGATTCGCTTACATGACTATTGTAGAAAATCCAAGAGCTTTCGCCAAGGGAAAAAGTTCAGCAGAAGCAAACAACAGTGTAGCTATGAGCCTACTTCCAACCAAGTAGCTGAGGTAGCTGTAATGAAGATTGCTCCGTTTCCAGTGTAGGAATTGGATGGCACGACGCAAGCATGGCAATGGAGACTATCTCTGACCATTTCTGTGTGTTAAGACGTTTGATTTGATTCCTAAGTCAAGGATGAGGATTCAGTCAGGATATCACCCTTGTGGTCCACAACCGGACCCTATATGACCAAGGGAGAGAGCTTCTGTCAGTCATATTTGAGGACACGAATGGATTCGGTTAACGGAAGTGATGCGATCTCTTGAGGCAATCTGCTAGAGCCTATGACGCATGAACACTCACTCCGTAAGAGACCTCACTCACTCATTCCCAGTCCTGTGCACCTTCGAGACAAGGTCCTTTGTAGCCCGGTACGCTATAGGCTTATCACTCCCCATGCGGAAGCCACTACTGCTCACCCGTTTGTTAATACTCTGACCACAAAACGCATACAAAAAAAAGAAAAACACCCCTGATTGAATCCGCCGAACCTGTTGGTTCACATAAATTCATATCAGAAGTGCCTTCTTCAGAAGATACACATCTTAAGCAACTTTTATCAGATTAACTTCTCATTCAATAGTCTCTCCCGCTATCCTTGCCTTCTTATTTCGCACTATCCAATGCCTCTTGCGGGATCTTAATCTCTTTCACACCGTTATGGTTAGAGAACGTGCTGGTCATTTTCATGTCCATCGAGATTTTCTGTCCCTCCTGCTCCATATCCATAACCATATTGACATCCGTACTTGCAGGCAGATAGGTTTCTTTGTTGATCATATATTTCATTTTCATGCTGGTAATATTCATTTGATCAAGCATCGCCTGAGTTTGGGCATCCGATCCGTTTTGCTCCATGACTGCTTTGGCCAGTTCCTTCACGTTATCTCCGGATACGTCAGCGTTAATGACATAGTTATCGCCTTCTTCCGTAATTTTGGTGTCTTCGGCAATCTTTTTAAATTGATCCAGCTCACCTTCCGGTTTCATGCTTGCCTGCATTTGCTCAATCAGTGGTTTCGTTTGTTCATCAGGAATTTTGACCCATTGATCTCCCACCTGCGAATAAATCTTATCCGAAGTGATGTACTGCTTCACATTTTGCGCTTCCTGTCCGGACATTTCCATTTTCATCTCCTGATAGATCATCATTGGATCTTTAATGATATCCATCTTCAGCGATGTTTTCACCTGTTGATCCTGGGACTGCTCGCCAGCTACCAGTTTCAATTTTTGATCGATATTGGCTTCCGTAGTGAAACTTTTCATGTCCTTAGTTGCTGCATTTGTTTTCTCAATTAACTCGTCCAATGTAGGGGTCTTTGTCTCCTGCTCCGCAGTTGTATTACCCTCGTTAGACGTTTCGTTGCCAGCTGGCGGCGTTGCTGTACTGTTATCTGCATCGCTACTGCAAGCTGTCATGCTTACTGCTAATAATGCCCCAATAATTAATGTAGTCCACTTCTTCAAGTTATTTGCCTCCCAAAAAAGAATTGATCCGTACTCATTACCCAATTATTTCCGTTATTAATCAATCGTTGCCGATACAATTTGTCACACTTTAGCCTTTTAAAGGAATCGATCCTTAATGTCAGGTGTGGGCAGCATACACACTTCATCTTTACCGAACCATCGATATCGATTGCGAGCTACCATGTTATATATGGCATTTCGAATAAATCTCGGTACAATAATCAACACGTACAATAATGGATAGGGGAATTTCAAACCTTTGGCCAGACGCAGCGCTGCGGTTGAACGAGTATAATATTTTCCATCCTCAATGAGTACAAAAGTGTCCATGCTGTCCGTGGACAAATTGCCCTTCTCCAGCAATTTTTTCGCTACATCCGATTGAAGTGATGCAAAATGAAATTTCCCCTCAGGGTCACGCTTGATTATCCACTTCGTTAATCCTTGGCAGAAATGACAGACTCCGTCCACAAGCACAATCGGGTGTCCCTGATGCTGATCCATTTGGTTTGCTATCATAATCGCGGCCTCCTCATGTGTGCTATTAGAGTAACTTACCCGTTTTGATTCATCGTGGTCGCTTTTTTTACATTTTATTTAAGTGTAACGGAAAATAGAAAAAGAGCGCAGGCTCTACGCCCACGCTCGTATCTGTTTTGGCAATTACTCGGCAATTGCCTTTTCCATCCATTGGTCATCGATCATTTGTTGGTGCAGGTCACCAGCCCACTGGTCCATGCATTTGCAAATGAAATCTTTGCGGCATACTGGACAAGGCGTTTTCTGTAGACGGCTGATATTGGTCATCTTCCATTCTGGGGAATGGGAGTAGAATACACGGCACTGTGTACCATCTACCAATTTCATTGTAAATTCATACAATCCGTCTTTTTCATTTTTACTAGCTACTTCCAATTTTGCAATACGCGGTCTATAAGACATGGATATCACCTGTCAATTCAAATTTGGTTCAAGCAATGACACTTCTCAGTACTAAGTCATATTAAAGAAATTTTAGTTCGATGTCAACTCACGCACATTTACCCACCAAATAGAATATCAAGAATGGTACCCACCTGACCCTGTTTTTTCCCTTTCAACACATCCGGATCGAATACTTCAACATATCCACAGGAAGAACAGGCAACGAAGAGATAATGATTATGCTGAATATCAAACATTTTGCTAAGTCCCGCTCCTGACATGGACACTTCCTTAATGTTACAATCCGTACCCCTGCACTTGGTACATACAAATCGCCGTTCTATCATCTCTTCAATACTCATTGTCGTTCCCCCTTATTCGAATGTATGACTTCAAGCAAGAGTAGATTATGTAAAATAGTACGCTGTTCAACATGCAATCTCCTGCATCTCAACTGTATTATAAAAACAAAACCCTGCCGAAGGCCAGCAGGGTCTTGTACTCGAACATCAGGTATCCTGAGATACCCTGCTCTATATGTTCCCTTTACTCCTACGAGTCAGGTCTTAAACTACATTAAGTACCACATCAATATTGCCGCGTGTTGCTTTGGAATAAGGACAGAAATCATGTGCCTTACGAGCAAGGTCTTCTGCTTGACTGTGATCGACGCCAGGCATACTCACATCCAAACGTACAGACAGTTGGAAACCATCATCTGCCGGATCTTTGCCGATGGATACATTACTGGTGACCACCACATTCTCCAATTTCACGCCCGCTTTGCGTGCCACATTGGCAAGAGCACTTTCATAACATGCACCATACCCCGCTGCAAAGAGCTGCTCAGGATTGGTTCCTTCACCACCAGAGCCTCCAAGTTCTTTGGGCATTTTCAGATCATGCTTGAGCACTCCATCCGAAGAAGCTACCGAACCTGTACGTCCACCTTTAACTGTCGCTGTTGCTGTATATAAAGCTTCCATTAAGAATCTCTCCTTCACCTTTAAGTTTTTTACTGCCTACAATTCAATTTAAACTTCTGGCTCATTTTGAAACGTTGTTGATCCTTATTCAGGTTTTACATCTTTATCTTTTTCATGCATTGGGAAAGGAATACAGGTAATTTATTTAAGGTTGGGTAATATACTAAGGCACAATTCATCCTCCGGTAAATTTTGTCCTCATACACAAAAGTTGCACTAGACAAAAATAATTGAAGGAGTACAATGTAAGTATAAACATAAACGTTTAGACATATGAAAAGTAGTTTAATTACGCTTTTGATTTTGATTTAACTCTTCAAATGTAATCAAAGGAATGACACCGTTCCTCTTCATATAGAATATCAATACTTCAAAGTCGGGTGATTATATTATGAGTAAAAAAAATCCGTTCAACGCTCCTTCAAATGAACCATTGGCTGCGGGTATGGCCCCATCTCTCGGGGAAGCCCACAGCTCCATGAAGGTGCCTCAGAACGCTGCTTGGTGGAAAAAGTTCCTTGCTTTTGTTGGACCGGGTTACCTCGTTGCCGTTGGATATATGGATCCTGGGAACTGGGCAACGGATATTGCCGGTGGTTCACAATTCGGTTACACGTTATTGTCCGTTATTCTGATTTCAAATCTAATGGCTGTAGTATTACAGTCTCTCGCTGGCAAGCTCGGGATTGTCACAGGACGGGATTTGGCCCAAGCCTGCCGCGAACGGTTCAGTATGCCTGTGGTTATGGTGTTATGGATCTTGTGTGAGCTTGCGATTGCAGCCACCGACCTTGCCGAGGTTATTGGTTCGGCCATCGCGCTCAAGCTGCTGTTCAACATTCCCATGTTATACGGCGTCATAATTACTGCTGTCGATGTACTCGTCATTCTTTTGCTGCAAAATAAAGGCTTCCGAGCATTGGAATCGCTCGTTATTGTGCTGATGGCTACCATCGCCCTCTGCTTCGGGATTGACCTGTTTCTCGCTAAACCGGATATGGGCGGCGTCATGCATGGTTTTGTACCCAGTGCCGAGATTTTGCAAAATCCAGCCATGCTCTACATCGCTATCGGGATTATCGGTGCTACCGTGATGCCCCATAATCTGTATCTGCACTCTTCCATCGTGCAGACACGTCAGATTGAACAGACACCTCAGGGCAAAAAAGAAGCGATCCGGTATTCCACCATGGATTCAACCATTGCTTTAACGCTGGCCCTTTTCATCAATGCTGCTATTCTGATTGTGTCTGCTGCCGTGTTCCATAGTGCAGGTATGACTCAGGTCGCGGAAATTACGGATGCTTACCACCTGTTGACACCTCTGCTGGGTACTACCATCGCCAGCATCCTCTTCGGTGTAGCCCTGCTGGCTTCCGGCCAGAACTCTACACTCACCGGCACGTTGTCCGGACAGATTGTAATGGAAGGCTTCCTGAACATTCGTATCCCAGCATGGCTTCGTCGACTGGTTACACGTCTGATTGCAATCATTCCGGCAGTTATCGTAACAGCCATTGCCGGAGAGCACGGAACAGAGGAACTGCTGATTCTGAGCCAGGTTGTGCTGTCTTTACAGCTACCCTTTGCCGTCATTCCACTGGTGATGTTTACGAGTGACAAAAAAAGCATGGGGGCTTTTGCCAACAAGCTGTGGCTCAAAATCATCTCCTGGATCATTGCTGGAGTTATCGTTGTCCTGAATGTGTATCTGATTATCCAGACCATTCTGTTATTCTAGTTTAAACGGAACTACACGGAATTTTGTCTAACTCAAAAAGGCTGATCAACTCAAGTAACGTCTACCTTGAGATGATCAGCCTTTTATATGTTTGAGCAGCCACCTGATCCATACCTATTAGATCTTACATACTGCTCTTATTTAGTTATCTGAACTTTGAGTTACCATTAACAATGGAAGGAGTTCCTCCAGCGATTCAACAGTCCAGTCTGGACGCTCTGCATCTGCAAGCTCCGGCTGGAACCTGCCATAACCCTGCAAAATCCGGATCGTGTGCATACCCAGCTTCTTAGCCGGAATAATATCATTATCAATCCTGTCGCCGATCATGACCGCTTCCTCGGGTTTACATCCAGCCTGTTTCAATGCTACAGCATACAATTCAGGATCAGGCTTGGACACTCCTTCTTCAGCCGAACAGGCCAGCACATCCACATACTTGCGCAAGCCGTAGCTATCCAGCCGATTTTCCGTCCCTGGGCTCTGATTGGCAATGATACCAATCTTATAGTGCTGCGACAACGTCTGGAGAACAGCGTCGGCTGACGCGAAGGGGCGCTCAAGCTCTTTGCGGAACTTCAGCTTCTCCTGTATCTGTTCCCGGTGCCCCTCGTCGCTGATAAGGGTACGAATAGCCAATTTCATCGGCCATTGCTCGTAATTTCGGTAGGAGGCGGCAAATATATCTCGCACCGTCTGCATCTCCACCTGATAACCAAGCGCACAAGCTTCACGAACGAATTGACCGATAATATCATCTACCGGCTCCCATTCGTCCACGAGCGTATCCCCCACATCAAAGAATAACCATTGTATTCCACGTACATCCGGCACGCCTATTCCTCCTCGTTAGCCACAGGAAATTTCCCTATTTCCCAAACCATAAAAAAGAAGACCCACCATCATGCATGAGTCTCCTCAAGATTCCATTTATTTATGATTTCAATTATAACAGGCAGCTGACACTGGATCAATCACAGGAATAGTACTAACCACTAGCCATTAAGCAGAAACCCAACTTCCCCATTCAAGGAATATACAATACGGTCTGCGCCCATTCCCCGATAGATCCCTTTGGGATGGCTTTGTTCCGTAATGACACACAAGGACTTGGACGTCCAGGAGCGGCAAATCTGCAAATATCGACAGGTCAGGTTTAGGCTATTTTCAAAAATAAAAACATTGCCGACACTGCCTTGCGGCAAAAACCATTTCTGAGCTGCAGCCGTGTTCATGCGAATAACATGCTCCACACCGATTCTCCGGAGCCTGCGCTCTTCCCCTGCACTGTTGGTCAGAACGGCAAACGGCATTTTTTTGTACATCAGCAATTTGATAAATTTACGTCCTGCTTCATTTGGAGCAGTCACTAAGATCATCTCTTTATCCATCATTCGTTCCTCCCTTGGCGTGAAAAGACAACAAAAAAGAAGCGTGGGGGACCAAGGCCTCCCGGACGCTTCTTCAATAATCCATAGCAAAAAGACACTATGAACCAGCGTACGGCTTGTTGCCTCTCCCTTTAACGCTTACGAGGTTAGCTGACGGATTCGGGCGCGAGAGTCGCCCTATTTCCGGCTGTCACCGGAAAATTCACCCCATGGATGCCTACTGTCCTGGACAGTTCATCCTGTTGGTTCCCCCGTTTCCCACCCATGAATGAATGGAAACTCAGCGATTAAAACATCGTTCTTTTATAATCATTAATCAGAGCGATATTATCGTTTGTTTCGTTTTTCATGTAAAATTTAATTTAAATTGGAATTACGATATGAATCATACACCCGTGCCATATTGGTGTAAAGTCTGCGCAGATCACCGAATCGACGGATTTTTGCCATTTCCCATCAATAATAGCGCTTACAACGACTCTATTCTCTACCCATCTCATCAAAGCTCTCTAATTCTCTCTTTAGCGAAAATTAGGCATTAAATCAGTCACAGATCATACACGACAGGTTCAAATTGAGTTAAAAAAGCAATATTAATTTTGCAATATTTAATTGCAATCAATATAATAGAAGAAAGAAGAATATGAAATGGAGGCGATTTTCATGTCAGTCTACGACTACAAAGTAAACACCCTTCGCGGTCAGGAAGTTGAAATGTCCAACTATCGTGACAAAGTACTGCTTATCGTGAATACAGCAAGCCAATGCGGCCTCACACCTCAATTTAAAGGTCTGCAAGAGCTTCAGGACAAGTTCAAAGACTCCCCATTTGAAGTTCTTGGTTTTCCAAGCAACCAGTTTGCACAGGAAAAAGGCTCCTCTGATGATATTGCCGAGTTCTGTCAGATGAACTATGGTGTCAGCTTCCCGATGTTCGAGAAAATCGATGTGAATGGTTCAAGCGCTCACCCTCTATTCCAACACCTTACCAAAGAAGCACCGGGCGTACTCGGCTCCAAAGCCATCAAATGGAACTTTACCAAATTTCTTGTGGACCAGAACGGACGTGTTCTGAAACGGTATGCTCCCAAAACAACACCTGATAAAATTGAAGCGGACATCAAAGAATTGCTTAAATAACAAGTGAAGGCCATCCGACCCCGGCAGACAGAATGAGCATGCATTCAGGGGAAACGGGTGACCTTTTTTTTGTCTGGACTCATCTTGATTGTAAAAAAACACAAAAAAAGAAGCTCCCCATACGGGAAGCTTCTTCCTAATCATTCTTATGATGCGGTCGAGAGGACTCGAACCTCCACGGGTATACACCCACTACCCCCTCAAGATAGCGTGTCTGCCATTCCACCACGACCGCATGTCGTAAATAATCGGCAACAGAATTGATTATACCCGGTTCATGTTTAAAAGTAAAGTATTTTTATTAAAATCATTTTAACTGCATTTTTCCTTCCATAAATCGTATAATCTCGTCATTTTCTCCTACGAAGTGCATATGATTAAATTTGATCTCCTTTGTATATCCAATTAGGCTGATCACTCTACTTAATTTGTATTGCCATCCTTTACATCTCCTCAGCATAACATAACTAATTAAGTTATATAAAATAACATTAAATAGATTTAATATTTAAAAAACAAGAATATGTTGACAAAAAGCGGATATTTATGTGAATATATATATCATATAATTCGGATTTACAAACATAAAGCGAACTAAAAAGGAGTATAAATGTTATTTAACATAACATTTAACGAACGTAGGAGGCGAAAGATTGTGAACCGTGGGAATAAGCTGCTCGATTACGTCAAACTGCTTGATTCCTCTATCCAGGTTGGAGGCTTCACTCATTCCTTCGGAATGGATGCCCATATCGCTGAAGGTACCATTCGTAACGCCGAAGATCTCGAATCATTCATGCGCTGCCAATTGCACCCCAGCATCGCGCGTCTGGAAGGCATGGCGATTAAAGGCATATACACCGCCGCAGATCATAATGACGCATGGCGTACAGCACTCATCGACAAGCTCGTCCACGTCCAGCGGACACCAGTTAATCTTAGAGAACACGCCTCCACAATGGGCAAACGACTGATTAAACTGGCTCGTGCACTCCACCCCTGGATTGATTTTAGCCACCTCGAACAAACCCTGGCTAAGTATGAATCCGTCGGCTGCCTCTCCACCGTTCACGCCTGGATTAACCACCACCTCGAAATCCCTGTCGAGGAGGCGGTCCTTGGTTATCTGCATTCAGCCATGAGTGCCTGCATAACCGAAGCCTCCAAAGTGATTCCTCTTCATATCGATACAATCCAGGACCTGCTGGTTCGCCTGGCCGCAGATCTGGAGCATGAATGGCATACCGTCAGCGCCACCGCTGCCGATGGACTGGTACAACCAACCTCAATGTCCATGAAAACGTCGTTCCCAAGCTTTCACATGCTTGGAGCAGGGCTTCACGCCTATAGAGCCTAATCTAGCCCTTTTCCATCCCTAACCCGCCTCCTCACACTGTAAAAATATAAAAAACACGCCGCAACCCCATTGTTGGCGTGTTTTTTATGTCAATTATTTTGTCTATTTAACGCATTTACGCCATTTAACATATTAAAATACACTTATTTCCGTCTTTTTTAATTGTTAGATGACGCAAATACGTATATAATGAAACATACAGCTCGCATATCTATATATTTTACACCGAGAATAACCAGCTGAACACTACATTCCAACGAGGGGTGAACCCTTTTGAACAAAAAGAAACCTGTGACTCCTTTCGGATGGGCCATTAAACGACGTCTAACCGAACTCCAGGTCGACCAAAAGACATTTTGTGAACAGTATGACATTCCGCCATACCGCCTGTCCAATCTCATTCACGGCACACGCAAAGCAACCCGGTTCAGGAACCAGGTCGCTGACATTTTGGAAATACCTGATGATTTAAGATAAGATTTCTGCCAAGGAGGAGCTCATTTCATGAGATACTTAATATCCGATCTGGAGAGATTATCGTTCCAGTCCATACAGCACCAGCTTATCATCGTTGACCACAACTGGATCATCCGAAGCTGCAACACCGCTTGGCAACACGGACTCGGGCAGCTGCTTCCCAAACCAAGCATAACAGGCCCCTCCAGAACAGCATCTAAACCACCCCATTACCTCCATCTTGTAGAGGAGTGGGCATCATGCGAGGAGAAAGCAAAGAATACAAAGATCGTTCAGGAGTTAAAAAGCATGACCGCACCTTTTAAAGACAGTTATACATACGACATCTCCGTCCAAACTGTCCACAACGAACAGCGGTGGTTCCGACTGGAACTCACCCCATTGATTCAGGCCGCCCCATCCCTGCTGTCTGATCTCGCATTGATTGCACACACGGATGTTACCGAACAGAAACAGACAGAACGCCAATTGAAGAAGGCCCTGTCTGAAGTGCGTACTTTGCGTGGACTACTTCCCATCTGCGCTGTCTGCAAACAAATCAAGGATGAACAGGACAGTTGGAACTCTGTTGAGAGTTATTTGGAGAAGCACACTCATGCCGAATTTACCCATGATATCTGCCCAGATTGCATCCGAAGACTCTATCCAAAGTACTCCAACATTCTGGACAAGCGTCCCTGAACTGACCCTACACCAAGATCCTTAACTACACAGACAGATGGTGCTCAAACTGCGACATATCCAGCTCTCGCGGTGTTCCTTGCAGTGCAATCGCCCCTTTGTCCATTACATAGATATAATCTGCAGCACCGCGAACAAAATCAATACTTTGTTCCACCAGCAATACGGAGATTTCACCCTTTTCCTTAATTTTCAAAATGACCTGCCGGATATCCTCTACGATAGAAGGCTGAATGCCTTCTGTCGGCTCATCCAGAAGCAATAGTCCAGGCCGTGAAGCCAGCGCGCGGGCAAATGCCAACTGCTGTTGCTGCCCGCCACTCAGATCACCACCCTGCCGCCCATACATCGTGGCAAGCACCGGAAACATCGCCAGCACATCCTCGGGGAACGTCTTTTCCCCCACTGCACTTGTCTCCAGACCCAGTAGCAGATTTTCCTTCACTGTTAGCTGGGGGAAGATTTCTCGACCCTGTGGCACATATCCAATCCCCGACCTGGCCCGCTTGGCCGGATCGTGGGTGGATAATTCCTGACCTTTCCACTGAATACTTCCTTTGCGCGTTTTAAGAAGGCCCATCAACGTCTTCATTAAGGTGGTTTTCCCCACACCATTACGCCCCATCAGGCATACCACCTGACCAGGCTCGACATCCAGATTCACACCGCGCAGCACATTGCTTTCCCCATAACCGGACTCAATTCGTTGCAGCGACAACATGGTCATCCCTCCTTTTGCCCAGGTACACTTCAGCCACTCTTGGATCTTCCTGCACTTGCGCCATCGTACCTTCCTTTAGAAGCTTGCCTTCATGCATCACCGTCACTTTGGCTGCATACTCGCGAACGAATTCCATATCATGCTCCACTACCACAACAGACCTTTCTCGCGCAATCTCCTGCAGTAGTCTGCCCGTCTTATGTGTTTCTTCGTCCGTCATCCCCGCTGCCGGCTCATCCAGCAGCAATACACGGGGTTCCTGCAGGAGCAGCATGCCAATCTCAAGCCACTGCTTTTCCCCATGTGATAGTGCCCCCGCACGCGCATCCACACGATCCTGCAGACCAATCTGGAGCGTAATCCGCTCCATGGCCGGACTTATTTTTGAATACCGTTGAATACCTAGAGCCTGTAAAGGAGAACGACGGGTCTCCGCAGCCAGCGTCAGGTTCTCCTGCACGGTCAGACCAGCAAAGATGGATGGCGCCTGGAACTTGCGCCCTATCCCTTTTCGAACAATCTGGTACTCCTTCAGACGTGTCAAATCCGTGCCATCAGCCATCTTCACTGTACCGGACAAGGGCTTGGTTTTGCCGCAAATCACATCCAGCATCGTTGTTTTCCCCGCACCATTGGGGCCGATCAGAAAATGCAGATCATGTTCATGCAGCTTCAGATTCATGCCTTTGACCGCAACAAAACCGCCAAATGCCACCGTAATGTCGTCGGCGACCAGGACTACCGGAACGTCAGTAGACTTTTGGTTTTTCCTGACTGACTGGAACATGCACAACCTCTCCTCTCCGTTTCAGCAAGCGCACCACATGACGGTATACACCAACAAGCCCATTCGGCATGAACAAGACCACGGTTACAAAGAGCCCACCAATGACAAACAACCAACCTTCGGGATAAGCTTCACTGATGCCCGTTTTGGCTGCGTTCAGCACCACCGCTCCGATTACCGCACCAATCAGCGTTCCACGACCGCCCAAGGCAACCCATAACACCATTTCAATTGAAGGCACGATTCCCATCATGGAAGGCGAGATGATCCCTACCTGGAGCACAAATAACATACCAGCGATTCCCGCCAGCGCTCCGGAAAGGGCAAAGGCCAGCGTTTTGAACCCTGCCGGGTCATAGCCTAGAAAGCGAACCCGATTCTCCCCATCCCGCGCAGCTTCAAGCACCTGACCGAACCTGCTGTTCACAACCCGGCGACACAGCAGATAGGCAATCACCAGAACAGCAAGCGTTATATAGTAAAGAGCAATCGTTGTCCCTGCCGAATGAAGGGTAAAACCAAAGATTGCGTTATATCCCGTTATACCGTTAGTCCCTCCCGTCCATTCCTGTTTGCCCACAAATAACGTTACTGTAATAAGGACTAATGCTTGGGTCAGAATTGTAAAATACACACCGGTGATCCGGTTACGGAACGTGAACCACCCCAGAGCAAAGGCCAGCAATGCCGGAAGAGCAATGCCCAGCAATAGTGCCATCGGGAATGACCTGAATGGTTCCCAGAACCACGGCAGACCGCTAAGACCACTCCATCCCATAAAGTCTGGAAGTGTTGTACCGCTCGCCTGCAGCTTCAGATACATCGCCATGGCGTACCCACCAAGTCCGAAGAATACGCCATGCCCCAGACTAAGCACTCCTCCATATCCCCAGATCAGATCCAGACCGATCGCCAGAATGGCCAGGGCCAGGAATTTCGCCAACAAACTAAGCCGGAACTCCGTGGAAATGAGTGGAGCCAGACACATCATAATCAGGACAACCGCCCAGATGATCTTCATTTTCAGACTACCCGTCTTGAGAAGTGCCGACATCATATAACCCCCTTCTTCGCATTAATCGAGACTCCGGGTCCGTATGGCAACGAGCCCACGTGGCTTCCATTGCAGGAAAGCTACAATACAGACAAACACCAGCACCTTACCGATGGAGGCTGAGGTATACGTTTCAAATAACGTGTTGAACATGCCAATGCCGAGTGCACCACACACAGTTCCCACCAGTTTCCCCACACCGCCCAGTACAACCACCATGAATGCATCCACGATATAATACGTGCCCAGCGAAGGACCAATCGGGCCGATAAGTGTCAACGCACATCCAGCGATGCCGGCAATGCCTGAACCAATCGCAAAGGTCATGCCATCCACTCGCCTGGTGGAAATCCCAAGACAGCCCGCCATGCTTCGATTCTGCATCACGGCCCTCATCCGTCTCCCGGAAGAAGTCCGATAGATGTATAGATACATGCAGAGCAACACAATCACAACCAGCGCGATAATGAAAAGACGTTTATACGGAAACACAATACCGTCCGCGACGGTCAAACCTCCGTTGAGCCAAGCAGGACTGGATACCCCTACATTTGGCGCCCCAAATATCGTTCGGGCCAATTGTTGCAGCATCATGCCCACACCCCATGTAGCAAGCAGACTGTCGAGCGGCCTCCCATACAGATGCCTGATCAGCACCACTTCCAGCAACCAGCCTATAAGAGCCGCCACACCAAAGGCGATAGGCAGAGCCACAATAAAGTAGACATCGAACCACGCTTGCGGAGCATACGAAATGAACAGATTTTGCGTCACATACGTAGCGTAAGCGCCGATCATGATCAATTCACCATGCGCCATGTTAATGACATTCATCAACCCAAATGTAACCGCGAGTCCCAATGCAATCAGCAACAGGATGGAACTGATGCTTAACCCATTGAACATTTGCAGGACAAACATATCCATCACTTTTCCCTCCCATGCTGTGAACATCTAATTTTATAGAAGACATCATTAACGTTTCACATCAACGCTTTACCGTAATGTTGTATGAGGGTGTGTTGTCTCACCCTCATCTGTTATTCAGCAATTTTGGCGTGAAAAGCCTGCGCTATTTGGCACTGAGGGAAGCGCCCCACTCGTACGTTTTCAGATATGGATCAGGTTTGACGGGTGCGCCGGAGTTCCACAATTCCTTGAACTGTCCATCTTCCTGCACTTCGCCAATCCGCACCGTTTTGTAGATATGCTGGTTCTCTCCGTCCACCGTCACTTTTCCTTCCGGTGCATCGAATTCCAGACCTTTGGCGGCCTCCTTCACCTTTTCAACATCGGTTGATCCGGCTTTTTCCACGGCTGCTTTCCACAGATAAACGGCCACATATCCCGCTTCAATCGGATCGGCCGTCACCCGGTCAGCTCCGTATTTTTCTTTATATTTCTCTACAAATGTTTTATTTTCAGGTGTTTCTGTTGTCTGATAATAGTTCCAGGAGGCCAAATGCCCTTTCAATACATCAGCACCAATCCCCCGAATTTCTTCCTCCGCCACACTCACTGACAGAGTTGTCAACTGTTCCGAAGAGATCCCGGCATCCTTTAATTGTTTGAAAAAGGCGACATTGCTGTCTCCGTTCAGCGTGTTGTATACAATATCCGGCTTGGCAGCCTTGATTTTGCTGATAATTGTACTGTAATCCGTATGTCCCAGCGGTGTATATTCCTCCCCCACCACTTCACCGCCCTCAGCTGCAAGCTGAGCTTTAATAACCTGATTGGCGGTTTTCGGGAAAACATAATCCGAACCCAGCAGGTAAAACTTCTTGCCCCTGTTCTCGAGCAACCAGGTTACGGATGGAACGATCTGCTGATTCGTTGTCGCTCCTGTATAAAAAATGTTGGGTGATGATTCCAATCCCTCATATTGCACCGGGTAGAACAACAGACCTTTGTTCTGCTCAAACACCGGAAGCATCGCCTTCCTGCTCGCAGAGGTCCATCCGCCAAACACAGCGGCTACTTTATCCTGCTGCAGCAGCTTCCCAGCTTTCTCTGCAAATGTAGGCCAATCGGAAGCGCCATCCTCGACCACAGGCTCGATCTGTTTACCCAGAACTCCGCCCGCTGCATTGATCTCTTCAATGGCAAGCATCTCCGCATCCTTAACCGACACTTCACTGATTGCCATCGTTCCACTCAGGGAGTGAAGAACACCTACTTTAATCGTATCTCCGGATGAAGCTGGCTCTCCCGCCCCACCGGAACCCGATGCCTCAGGTGACGTTCCACCCTCCACACATCCTGTCAACGCAATGACTGCACCGAGCAAAACACTCCATAACTTGACCGACCTCTTCTTCAATAGCCTACACTCCCTTTTTTTAGTCTATTGACGAACATTAAGGTCATATATGTCCGAAATGTTCGTTGATCCAAATTATGGAGTCTTACACTCACCGTGTCAATAATGCTTACACAATTTTATTTTATGCATACTCGTTTCATGCATGCTGCTAATATAATTGGAACCATATTGACAAAGGGTCCACCCTGTGTGAGTATATTTAACATATAACATGATCCATGACGACATAGACTATCTAAGGGAAAGGTCGGATTACCTTGCACTGGACTGAGCAGGAAAAAGAAAAACTCCTGATTACCGTGGCTGCTAACCTCGCCCGCGAACGCAGAGGACGCGGACTGAAACTGAATGTTCCCGAAGCTATCGCATTGTTGACCTCCGAGCTCATGGAACGTGCACGCGATGGCATGAGTGTTGCAGAGTTGATGAGATACGGCGGCACGATCCTGACACGCGAAGACTGCATGGAAGGTGTACCCGATATGATTCCTGAGGTACAGGTGGAAGCCACTTTTCCTGACGGAACAAAACTGGTCACTGTCCATGAACCTATACGCTGAGAAAGGCAGGAGAACTCCATGATCCCAGGTGAATATCGCTTAAAACAGGATGATGAGATCATCTGTCATCCCGATCGCTTAACCGTGCGTCTGATTGTACTGAACCGCGGCGACCGTCCGGTTCAGGTTGGTTCTCACGTTCATTTCTATGAAGTCAATGCTGCGCTGGACTTTGATCGCGCTTCCGCTTTCGGACATCGCCTGCATATTCCGGCAGGCACCGCTGTTCGTTTTGAACCCGGTGAGGAAAAACCGGTCGAACTCACCACATTTGGCGGCAAACGTCAGATTTATGGATTTAACGGACTAACCGAAGGATCAGCCGATCAGCCACCTGATCCACAGAAACTGGAAACATTTCTGAAGACATTCGCACCCCCTGTGCAGAACGGAGGGGAACCTCTATGAAACGAATGAGCCGCGAACAATACGCGTCCATGTTCGGACCTACAACCGGGGATGCTGTCAGACTGGCGGATACGGAACTATGGGCAGAGATTGAGCATGATTATGCAGTTTACGGAGATGAAAGCAAATTCGGCGGCGGCAAGGTTATTCGTGACGGGATGGGTCAGTCCACATCAGCCCTTCGCAGTGATGGGACACCCGATACCGTCATTACCAACGCCGTCATCATTGATCATTGGGGGATTGTAAAAGCAGATATCGGTATTCGCGACGGCCACATCTGCGCAATCGGAAAATCCGGTAACCCGGATACGATGGACGGAGTCGATCCCGCGCTGGTTATTGGCGCATCGACCGAAATCATTGCCGGGGAAGGCATGATTGTGACCGCAGGAGGCATTGATACCCATATTCATTTTATTTGTCCACAACAGATTCAAACGGCATTATCTTCAGGTGTAACAACCATGATCGGTGGTGGTACAGGACCTGCAACCGGCACCAAAGCCACCACCTGTACACCCGGAGCCTGGCATATCCACCGTATGTTAGAGTCCGCAGAGGCATTCCCCATGAATATCGGTTATCTCGGCAAAGGCAATAGTTCCAGCACCGCTCCATTAATTGAACAGATTGAAGCCGGGGTCATTGGACTGAAACTGCACGAAGATTGGGGCACAACACCAAGTGCTATCGATGCCTGTCTGACCGCAGCCGGAGAACATGATGTCCAGGTAGCCATTCATACCGATACGCTGAACGAGACCGGATTTCTCGAAAATACACTGGCGGCCATTAACGGACGCACAATCCACACCTATCATACGGAAGGTGCTGGCGGCGGACACGCGCCAGATATTATCCGTGCTGCCGGAGAGTCTTACGTCATCCCCTCTTCAACCAACCCAACACGTCCTTACACACGCAATACCGTAGAAGAACATCTCGATATGCTGATGGTTTGTCACCATCTGGACCCTTCGATCCCCGAAGACGTTGCCTTTGCTGATTCGCGGATTCGCCCCGAAACGATCGCGGCCGAAGACATTTTGCATGATCTTGGTGTATTCAGCATCATCAGTTCCGATTCACAGGCGATGGGCCGGGTTGGCGAAGTCATTATTCGCACCTGGCAGACCGCTGACAAGATGAAAAAGCAGCGAGGCAAGCTTGAACTGACCTCAGGCTCACCCTCCGATAACGATCGGATCAAAAGGTATGTCGCCAAATATACGATCAATCCAGCTATCGCTCACGGCATAGGCCATCTCGTTGGTTCCGTGGAGGTTGGCAAGCTCGCAGACCTGATCGTCTGGAATCCGGCCTATTTCGGGGTAAAGCCTGAGATGGTCATCAAGGGCGGTATGATCACCTTCGCTCAGATGGGTGACCCCAACGCATCGATCCCTACGCCGCAGCCCGTATTCGGCAGACCGATGTTCGGCGCTTACGGCGGCGCACTCACCAAAGGGTCGATCACCTTTGTCTCCCAAGCCGCAGCAGATGCAGGAATCAAGGATGCACTAGGTTTGAACAAGCGCGTGGAACCTGTCAAAGGCTGCCGTTCGGTGAGCAAAAAGGACATGATTCATAACGACGTTACACCCATCATTGAAGTCGATCCCGAAACCTACGAGGTACGGGCCGATGGTGAACTTCTCACCTGTGAGCCCGCGGACGAATTACCGATGGCACAACGCTATTTCATGTTTTGACAAAGGGGGCCACGCATAATGATGCACAGCGGCACGAAGTTGCTCCGTTATGTTCAACTGCTGGATTCGGCCCTGCCCATCGGCGGGTTCTCCCACTCGTTCGGTCTGGAGGCATACACTCATGACGGTAGAATACGGACTACTGCCCAGCTGGAACAGTTCATTCGCGGCCAGCTCCATTCCAGCCTCGTACGGCTCGATGGTCTTGCCATCAAAGGCGTCTACCAGGCCATTAAACAACAGGATGCCTCCCTTCTAGCCCTTTACGACAAACGTGTACACGCGCAGCGAACCCCCAGGGAACTGCGGGAAAGCGGGCACAAGATGGGGAAGCGATTACTTAAGCTTGCGAGATCACTTTACCCGTGGATGGACTTTTCCCTAATCGACGAAGCCGTACAGGAACACGGAGCCTTTTGCGGCATTACAACGATTCACGGCTACATCAATTATCAGCTGGAAATTGGTCTGGATGAAGCCATCACTGGACATTTGTATACCTCAGTTAATGCTTATGTTAATAGCGCTCTGCGTCTTCTGCCCATCGGGCAAACCGAAGCACAGATGCTTATTCAAAAACTTTTGAATGATATCGATTCTGAATGGTCTCAAATTCGGGACGAAGACCCGGAAGATATGCACAGCTTCGGTATTGCCCAGGAAATCTACGCTATGCGGCACGAGAGCCTGCCAGCTCGTCTGTTCATGTCCTAACTATTACATTAATTCAAAACCAAGGAGGAATTTGTTATGTGTGGAGGAGCTAATCATACGCATCATACGGAATGGGAACGTAAAGTATTTGATCGGAGTCGCCCGATGCGAATCGGAATCGGTGGGCCAGTAGGTTCAGGAAAAACAGCCCTAGTGGAGAAGCTGTCCAAGGCACTTCGTACACGCTACAGCCTGGCCGTTATTACTAATGATATATACACAAAGGAAGATGCCGAGATTTTACTGCGTCAGAATGCACTCGCACCAGAACGTATTATTGGTGTAGAAACAGGGGGATGCCCGCATACCGCTATTCGTGAGGATGCCTCAATGAATTTCGAAGCCGTTGATGAGTTGATTGAACGCTTCCCGGACCTGCAGCTGATCTTTATCGAAAGCGGCGGCGACAACCTCTCTGCCGCTTTCAGTCCGGAACTGGCGGACGTATTCATTTACATTATTGATGTGGCTCAAGGGGAAAAGCTACCTCGCAAAGGCGGTCCGGGTATTACACGTTCTGACCTACTGCTGATTAATAAGACCGACCTCGCCCCTTATGTTGGCGCAAGTCTGCAAGTAATGAAGGATGATACCGAACGGGTACGTGAGGGACGACCTTATGTGATGTCGAACCTGATGAGCGGTGAAGGGGTATCCGAAATCGTCCATTGGCTTGAACATCAATATATGGATGACGATGCTTCCGCTGCGCATCTGCATACACACACCCATGAGCACGGAACGACTCACAGCCACTAGTTCACCTCCCTCTGTACACGGAGTTGAATATGGACTGAACCGCAGTACTGGAGATGCCGTGATACGCCGCAGCGAGCTTCGGGCCACGTTCGCCCTCCAAGGCGGGCGCACCGTCATGACCGATCGATATTACAGCGCCCCTCTCCGGTTCAGCCGATCCTTTCGACCCCCGGGTGGCGGAGATGAATTATGTGTATACACTTCAGACGTCTCTCCAGGCGTGCTGAACGGTGATCAATATCGATCCGAATGGCAATTGGGGCAGAACACTCACTTAATGTTAAGCAGCACATCAGCCACGAGGCTTCATCCCACACCCACTGTTCCGTCATCTGTGAACCACCATTTTCGGCTGGAGCAAGGAGCGGTGCTGGAGTACTTCCCTGAATGCGTTATTCCGTTTAAAGGTAGCTCATCCTCACTCACCACGACCTTCGAGTTGGGTGAACAAGCAATACTTGCGTATGCTGATATCTGGTCCGCTGGACGGATTCATCGGGGAGAGGCCTTTCAGTTCAAGCGATATCGCAGTCTGACAGAAATCTGGCAAGGGAAGCAGTTGGCCGTATGGGATCGCTTCGGGTTCGAACCAGAAGCGGACGATCCAAAATCATCCGCAGCAATGTTAGACTACACCCATACTGCGGCTTTATGGATGATTGCCCCTCGATTGGGCGCAGCACAATTGGAGTCCGTACGGTCAATTCTTCCCCCAGATGGTCGTATGCTTGCCGGGGCCAGCTTGCTCACTTCAGGCGGGATCGGTGTTCGTTTGCTCGGAATGGCTGCCTGGGAACTTCAGGAGCAATGCCTTGAGATCTGGAACGCCCTTCGATCCGATCTTTTGGGTAAACCTAACCTCATATTCCGTAAGTGAAAGCTATACGTCTAACAGACTAATGCAACAAGTTCAAAAAAACCTCTGAACAACTCTCCGACGGGTTTCGGATGTGTTCAGAGGTTTTTTATATACCCAGGTAATTCGGTCAAGTTGCAGCTTTCACTAACTTGCACTACAACAGCTCGTCTCCTTTGGGCTTATCTTCTCCCTTGTAACGAAAATCACCTAAATCTCTGCTTTCCTTGGATTTGCGATAACGGGTAAATTCAATATATTCACTGATAAAAGACTGTTCCACAGTCGATAATTCGCCTTCTTGGCAATTCAATTGCCGCAACACGTCAAAAAAATAATCCTCCCGTTTTTCCCGTACCATCGCCTCCTTGGATGGACGTCCAATCATGAGCCAGTCAAGGCTCACATCAAAAAACGAAGCAATCTCAATTAGTTTATTCGTACTCGGAATAGATTTACCGCGTTTCCAGTCACCCAGATTGCCCGTGCTGATCTTCAGCTGTTGGCAGAAAGCCTTCTTGGTCATTCCTCGTTCGGCAATCAGGTGTTCAATTCGCTCATAGATCGACTGCATACAGAACCGCCTTCCAACCGTAATAATCAATACATGTACCTAAATTATACCACAACCTTCCTGAATCCTCAGCCTTTTAATCCCAGGAATACGTTCTGGTATTTTCTCATAACACAAAGATAGACTCCCATGAATAATCATGAGAGTCTATCTTATACGTTTGTTGCTGTGATGCGGTCGAGAGGACTCGAACCTCCACGGGTATACACCCACTACCCCCTCAAGATAGCGTGTCTGCCATTCCACCACGACCGCATATTCAATTATAAAAATGGTGAGCCATGAAGGGCTCGAACCTTCGACACCCTGATTAAAAGTCAGGTGCTCTACCAACTGAGCTAATGGCTCTTGCTGTAACTTCACCGGATGTGCCATGCGTAACTCTTTTGCTTAGGAGCTATGACTTTTTGAGGATTCCTCATCAGGATTGTACATCCCTGAGGTGGTGAAGATAATGACCCGTAGGGGATTCGAACCCCTGTTACCTCCGTGAAAGGGAGGTGTCTTAACCCCTTGACCAACGGGCCTTGTAAACAAGTTGTCTTTCTTGGCGACAAGAATGAGTATATCATAGGCCAACTTAAATGTGCAACACTTTTTTTAAAAACTTTTGTATGCACTCCTCTCCCCTCTTTCTCCATGAGGTCAAGAGCATGCACACGCCTAAAATGTCTTTCACAAATTTATCACCGTAATCATCGCAATTTGTAAAATTAGTATCAAAAAACTTAAGTACACTTACATTCACTTATAATATTGCAAATATCATTATTAGTACTTATAATTAACCTATCAGTTATATACACGGTCAGCTACGTATAAGGAGGCGGCATGTTTGTTTCAGGAAGAACGAATGCAGCTGATTATTGAACATTTGCGTAAACACAATCGCATTTCGGCTGATGATATTGTATCCCTCTTTGACGTTTCCCGGGACACAGCACGAAGGGATCTGATTAAGCTCGAAGAACAGGATGCCATTATCCGAACGCGCGGCGGTGCAATTCTCCCCGTTCCACCAGATGAGCGCCGATCTTATAAAGATCGTTTGCTCCACATTTCCGACGAAAAAAGAGCTATTGGCAAACTAGCGGCCGCGATCGTCCGCCAAGGCGAACACATTATTCTGGATTCTTCCACTACTGTGCAGACTTGTGCCGAAAATCTAAATGGCAAGTCCTGTACCGTCATCACCAATTCCATTTATTCAGCTGATCTTCTCTCCAATCATACCGCTGTCGAGATTCGTTTGCTGGGCGGAACAGTCGATAAGGAGCAACGTTATGTCTATGGAACTTCAGTGATTGAAACTCTTTCCCATTATTATGTAGACAAAGCCTTTATCGGCATTGGCGGAATTACGATGGATGGGTTCAGTGCCTCTGAAGAAGAAGGAAAGATCAAACACAAAATGATGCAGGCTGCAAAACAGGTCATTGTACTCGCTGACCATTCCAAGTTTGATAAGCGATATGGTTATCGTTTTGCGGACTGGTCATTCGTTGACATGTTAATTACAGACCAATGGCCTTCCCAAGATTGGCGAACTTTTCTAGCCGAACAACAAGTCGAGATTCTCATTCCTGAACCTACAATTGAAAAGGAGTTGTAACATATGAAATTATTTGCTACCGATTTAGATGGAACCCTGTTGAACAGAGACAGTCAGATCAGTCCGGAAAACGCAGCTGCAATCCATAAGGCGCAACAAGAGGGATTAAAGATTACGATCGCTACAGGACGGGTCTATTCCGACGTATTAACTATAAGCAGCGAAGGCGGAATTAACACGCCAGTTATCGGCTCCAACGGAGCTACCATCCATGATGCCAACGGTGAACGCCTATTCCATCTTCCACTCGAGCGAGAGACGGCCGCGTCCGTCATGCAGTGGCTGGAGGATCATCATTGCTACTACGAGGCCTCCACACAACAGGGTATTTACGCCCCTATAAGCAGCCATGAGGCGATGCTCGCTGAGATGGATCGCATTCTGGGTTCCAGTCCTGGGGAAGATATTGAACGCCTTATTCGAGCTGTTAAAAAGCACTATGACAAGAAAGACTATCACCGCGTACACTCCCATCAGGACATCCCTTCCGAAGCTTACATTTACAATATTATGGCCTTTTCATTGGATCCGGCTCAATTGCAGCAGGGACGCGAATACTTTGTTTCTCGCTCCGATGTAGCCATGGTGGTATCCGCTGAACACAACTTCGAAATGCAGCACCCTGATGTATCCAAAGGTAACGCCTTAAGCAAACTGGCAGCTCATCTGAACATCTCCATGGAAGATACGGCAGCTATTGGTGATAACTTCAACGATGTATCCATGCTGAAAATGGCAGGACTCGGTATTGCCATGGGCAATGCTGAACCAGAGATTAAGGCACTTGCCCAGGCTATCTCTTTGACCAACGTGGAGCATGGTGTCGCACATGCCATTCAGTGTGTTCTTGAAGGAAAGCCCGTTTCCCGGCCGGAGACTGTCATTGAAAGCGGTCAGTAATCTATTTTCTTGATGGTTCGGCATAACTACCTAGCAATTCCAAGATTCACCTCATATCAACCGATCGAACGTGAGGCACATCCTGCAATAAAATAATTAATTGCTCGGCCCGATATGATCCAGGCAGTTGCAGAGTGAATTCAAGTACAGTCTCCTCCCCGGAGTCTGTGCTTATTTGCTGTTCGGTTTTGAATCCGACCACCGAAATTTTCTCCTGTCCCAGCAGAGCCAAAACGTTCTTGAGGGTGTCTCCTTCCTTTAGCAGACGAATGGTCAGCGTCTCTGTTCTCGCGGACACCAGCCAGCGTGTCGGCCGATGCAGCAGCATCTGGGCCACAACAATAAGCAGCGTTACCCCCGCCCCTGTCCAATACAATCCTGAACCCACAGCCAGTCCCATCCCTGCGGTCGCCCAAATTCCCGCCGCTGTCGTCAATCCCCGAACCGTGTGGCGCTGTGTGAAGATCATCCCGGCTCCAATGAAGCCAACCCCACTGACCACCTGTGCGGCAATCCTGGAGGGGTCAAGCGAGAGATTCGCCCACCCTGCCTGATCCTGAAAGCCATACTTGGATACAATCATCATCAATGCTGCACCCACTGCAACAACAAAGTGTGTACGTATGCCCGCTTCCTTCATTCGGTTCTTGCGCTCATATCCGATCAACACGCCGCATATGCCAGCTATGAGTACACGCATTAAGTATTCCATTTCCATGTTCATCACCTCTCTTATGTATATGCTTACATGTATCTTTCTTTACTATTTACCCAATCCCTGCCTAATAAAATAACCGAATGTTTTGATTACCCACATTAAAATCTCAATGTAGCCTCAATATAGATAGAAAGAAGCGGCACCCCAACCGGCACCACTTCATATATTCTGGATCACTTATTGGTTGTCTATGCTATACAGACCATATACATCACTTCTCTGCCCGAAAACTCTCCCCATGCCTTTCTCCAAGTCCATAATAATGTCGGAAATTATAAATTAAAGGATTCCACTTCTCCGGGTTAATCTTGTTCAAACCTGATATCAGGCGGGTATGTACATGTACCTTCAACGCCTTTACTTCCACAATCGCCATGAATGGTGTATGTTCGGGAATACGAATGTGTTGTACCGCGGCTTCAATCTGGAGCGGACACTCCGCTATTTTATCCGGCTCAACTCGAATTGAACTTTGGGGTGTCAGCCCAGAGATGGCAAATTTATCATCACAAAACTCAAACCCCATCATCCTTTTCTCCCCCGGAACGGGATATATTCCGGTATAACGCCCCAGTCCCTCAACCTGCTCCCACATGGATGCATCCGGCAGATTAATCACACATTCGGGATGACGACTCAAGTTCTCAAAGGCTTTGCCCTGAATACCGACTCCAAGTACCAGGCAGTCACCCAGTGCCCATGATGAAGAAAGAGGAGACAGGTTTGTCGTTCCATCTTCATTTAAGGTGCTCAGCAGCAATACCGGTGTGCCATAGTACAAAATACTTGGAGTTATCACCTCGTGCTGCATCAGCTCTCTGTTCAAGTTCCTATGGTTCTCCAGTTTATACTCTTCTTGCGTTTTATCATTGGTATACATTACTTCTTCCTCCATTCTGCAATCCATCCCTTCCATCTCTTGGACTGTAATTCATGCATGATTGAATTGTAATACACCAATAGTTAAGGTATCATCGAAGTATGAATACATATCCGAATATTTCTGTGATTGCATCATTAATTGCTGATCCCAGTCGTGCTGTTTTTTTGGAAGCTTTGTTGGATGGTCGTGCCCTTCCTGCCGGCGAACTTGCATACATGGCAGGTGTTACTCCTCAAACAGCAAGCAGTCATCTCGCCAAGCTGGTCGAAGGCGGGCTACTCGTCGTTGAACAGCAAGGACGACATCGATACTATCGTCTCGCAGGCAAAGAGGTAGCTTTTCTGATTGAGACGATGGGTAGTATCGCTGCACCTGTACA
The DNA here is from genome assembly GCF_032399705.1 of Paenibacillus sp. BIC5C1. Classification (NCBI taxonomy): domain Bacteria; kingdom Bacillati; phylum Bacillota; class Bacilli; order Caryophanales; family Paenibacillaceae; genus Paenibacillus; species Paenibacillus sp. BIC5C1. The sequence continues at coordinate 1,555,532 of NZ_CP135922.1, read as the reverse complement.
AGTGAGATCCCTCAAACAGTCCAACCAGCTTCAGCATCTTAGCTTTGCTCGAACCTGTTATGGGCATCTGGCTGGAAAATTGGGGATAACATTGTGCGAAGCTTTATTGGGGAAAGGTTATCTCGAAGAACCTGAGGATGAGCAGGCCAAGGATTACCACATTACAGAGAAAGGGATTCAATGGTTCACTTCTTTTGGCATTATGCTTGAAGGGAAAGCCGGATCACGCCGTGCTGTGGCTCGCAAATGTTTGGATTGGAGTGAACGTCGTCACCATATCTCCGGAGTACTGGGAGACGAACTGGGACGCCGCTTGTCTGAACTGGGCTGGACTCGCCAGAAGACAGGTAGCCGTTCGGTGGAAGTCACGGAAGCTGGCAGGAAAGGTCTTCATGAGGTACTGGACATTTCATTATAGGTGGAAAAAGAACATTCTTTCCTGTACTTGTGTACTTGGAAAAATAATGATACACAAAAATCCCCCTCCTCAGTATCCGTTAAAGGTTACTGAGGAGGGGGATTATGTTTTGTTTTATTCAGAACGGAGAGAGAGGGATTCGAACCCTCGCACCGCTTACGCAGTCTAACCCCTTAGCAGAGGGTCCCCTTATAGCCACTTGGGTATCTCTCCAAGAATGGCTCCCCGAACAGGGCTCGAACCTGTGACAACTCGATTAACAGTCGAGTGCTCTACCAACTGAGCTATCAGGGAATAATAATCTTGAATAACCTAAATTTATCATGATTAATATTCCAAGTCAACATGCCTTCGGTGACTTTCTTAATAAGCTTTTGATACTCTTATTAATAGTCACCTAGAGCACAGTACACATGGCTCTGTGGTAACGAGTGGTGCTGCCAAATTCGTTCACCTCAGATGGTATGAATCCCCAACTTGCCCGCACATCGACCACAGCGATACCTCTTCGGATCAACTTTGCGTTTACGTAAATATTCCGTGCCGCAGCTCTTGCACACCAACTTATAGCGATACGGTAAGGGCTTTCTTCCCTTTCCATCCGGAAGGGACTGGCAGAACCTCGAACCGCCTACCTTCTGCAACAAGGCCTTGAATTCAGGGTCCCGGTGTTGATAGCCGCGTCCACGAATATGCAGATGGTAGTGACACAGCTCATGCTTAATAATTTTCTCAACCTCTTCCCGCCCATAAGCTTCGAGCTGATGAGGGTTAATCTCTATTCGATGACTCTTGAGCATGTAACGCCCACCCGTTGTGGTCAGACGACGGTTAAACAGCGCCTCGTGAGTGAACGGAACCCCGAAATGATCCAGTGATACCTGCTCAATCCATTGCTGCAATTCCTCATTTTCCATCAGTTTGTCCTCCTTTCACACCCCTTGGGCCATTTGTTTGTTTTTCCGCCATAATACTTGAATTTTAACCGTTTCGTGAGCTACACTGTCAAGTAGAATGTATGAGGGGAGATTATTACTCGTTATGCCTACAATGCGCTACGTCATCCTGCAGCAGGAACAACAATTGCAGTTTGTGGAAATGCCTGCCGATTACGCTTATCAACTCAGTGCGCTCAACCTGCGCCTACACAAAGAAATTGACAAACTTACCGCAGCAGATGTACCTGTTCTTCCTTGGGCAATCGCCGAATGTGACAATCTTGATCTCCTGGACGAGCAACTCTCCATCATCGGAGGCCTTGATTATATCAATGCGCTTGAACAAAGCTTCTCAGCACTAAAAGAGAGTGAATATCCTTTGATTTCTCTGCTCACTGAAATCCGGGCGCTTCAGGCACAACTAGAGCAATGGTATGAAGAAGAGATGGAATCATTCTAATCTACTTTTGGACTTATTATTAATGCAGATGGAACCAAAAGCGCATCTCCTAAAAGCGGAGGGTTGCGCTTTTTTTCATTTTTTTCAACCCTACATTCATGAGCCCCGTCCTCATATATCTGTCTAGATATTGATTTTTCCGTGTTCATCACGGGTTAATTCGCACAGTCCAGGCTATTGCCACATATGCTAACGTACAGATGAATTATGCAAGAGGAGGAGATACCCTTGCCTCAATGGCTTTGCAATCAACTGATGCGTGCATTTCACAAAAAGGATAGCAGACAGATCAAGCTGCTGAACGAATGCTGGTTCTTTTACCGAAACAAACCGACAAGTGGCACCCCGCGCAGCGCGGACAGCGAACTCTAAGAACCTGACGCCACTCTCTCCGTCCACTTCAAGCTCTCACTTCTTTCATAAAATCCCTTCGAAGAATACAGTACGGGCAACAGTACTATTATAGCTGACAACAAACAGCCTTCCCATAACAGGGAAGGCTGTTCTCCGATCATTGTGTCTGGATTAGGAAGACTGCTTAGAAGAGGCAGGTTTCTTCATCGTGAGGCCGACACGGCCTTTTTTGGTATCCACGTTCATCACCCAAACCGTTACATTATCTCCGACAGATACAACATCCATCGGATGTTTGACGTAACCGTTACTGAGCTGTGAGATGTGGACAAGCCCGTCACTCTTGATGCCGATATCAACAAAGGCACCAAAGTCGATCACGTTACGAACCGTACCTTGCAGCTCCATGCCTTCCACCAGATCCTCAATTTTGAGCACATCTGTGCGGAAGATCGGTAGCGGCATTTCCTCACGCGGGTCACGACCCGGACGCTGCAAGCTGTCCAGAATGTCACGCAGTGTAGGCACACCCACATCCAGCTTCACAGCCAGCTGTTCCGGTTGTTGCTCCGACAGGAGAACAGACAGTTCCTTGCTGCCCAGCTTGTCCAGCGCAACCTGAAGCTCCTTAAAGAGCTGGTCTACGACCTTATACGATTCAGGGTGAATCGGTGTGCGATCCAGCGGGTTCTCGCCTTCGCCAATCCGCATAAAGCCTACGCATTGCTCATAGGTTTTGGCACCCAGACGCGGCACCTTCTGCAACTGGCGACGATTCGTGAACCGGCCGTTCTCTTCGCGGTATTTCACAATATTTTTGGCAATGGTGGCATTTACACCCGCCACATAGGACAGCAGTGAAGGCGAAGCCGTGTTCACATCCACGCCCACATGGTTAACTGCGGATTCCACAACAGCCTTCAAGCTTTCTTCCAATATTTTTTGGGATACGTCGTGCTGGTATTGGCCTACACCAATGGCTTTAGGGTCAATCTTAACCAGCTCAGCCAGCGGGTCTTGCACCCGGCGGGCAATCGAAGCAGCACTCCGTTCAGCAACGTCCAGATCCGGGAATTCTTCCTGGGCCAGCTTGGATGCAGAATATACACTCGCTCCAGCTTCATTGACGATCAGATACACGAGACTTTCGTCCCCGTTCTCCTGAATAATCTCGGCAACAAACTGTTCTGTTTCACGGGATCCGGTACCATTGCCGATGACAATCAACCCGATGTCATATTGCTTGATCATCCGATGGAAAACCTCGGCAGCTTCACGCTTCTTGTTGTGCGGTGGCGTTGGGTACGTAACAGCCACTTCCAGCAGCTTGCCCGTATCATCGACCACAGCCAGTTTACAACCGGTACGATAGGCAGGATCGACACCAAGCACACGTTTTCCATGAATCGGCGGCTGAAGCAGCAGATTACGAAGATTAGCGGAGAATACGGAAATCGCTTGGTTTTCGCCTTTTTCCGTCAGCTCTGCACGAACCTCACGCTCAATCGAAGGGGCAATCAATCGTTTGTAAGCATCTTCAATGACATCACGCAAAACGTCCTGTACCGCAGATTCACCCTTAATGATTTGTCCTTCCATATGGCGGTGAGCCGGTTCAGGCTGCACGTCCAGGCCCACTTTCAAAATGTTTTCACGTTCACCGCGGTTAATGGCAAGAATACGGTGAGGAGGCATTTTTTTGGCTAATTCACGATAATCATAGTAGTTCTCATATACAGATTCCTGCTCAGCATCCTTCGCTTCCGAAGTCAGCATGCCATGATCGAGCGTATAACGACGAATCCACGCACGAATAGCAGCATCATCTGCAATATTCTCAGCCAAAATGTCTTTGGCTCCCTGAAGTGCGACCTCTGCATCTTCTACCCCAAGTTCAGCATTGATATAACGCGCAGCTTCCTCCATGACATTGCCTTGCTTCGGTTGACCCCAGATCCAGACAGCGAGTGGTTCAAGACCTTTTTCCTTCGCTACACTGGCACGGGTTTTCCGCTTCTGACGAAACGGACGGTACAAGTCCTCTACTTCCTGCAGCTTAACTGCCTGCGTGATAGACTGTTTCAGTTCTCCGGTCAGCTTGCCTTGTTCCTCTATAATACGGATGACTTCCACTTTGCGGTCTTCCAGATTGCGCAAGTAAACGATGCGCTCTTCAATGAGCCGCAGCTGGTTCTCATCCAGCTCTCCAGTCATTTCTTTACGGTAGCGGGCGATAAATGGAATCGTATTGCCTTCGTCCAGAAGCTCCGACGTAGTGCGGACCTGCTTCAAGGACAGTGACAGTTCCTTGGCTACCTGTTTGATGATTCGTTCATGGCGTTCTGCCTTTATTGTTTCTTCATTGGGTTCCAGAACCGTTTCCTGTTCAGACAAATAAATCCCTCTTTCCTTCCTGAATCGTTCAGTTGAAGCTTGTTCAGGGCAGCTTTGCTGCTGTAATCACAGTATCGAACCTGCATCATGCAGATTCCTCTCCCCTATATTATCACAAAATCCCGTTCAGATTTCCAGCATTCGTCCAGGTTACAAGTTCTTACAATTGAGATTACGTATCAAATCTTACTCTCAGCCATTAGAAAAAAACCGAAAAACGTCTCCCCGACGTCTTCCGGTCTCCCCTGATAAACACTGCAATCACGCCAGTTTATTATACCCGTTCGAAGCGGAACATTTCACTCAGATAGTCTCCCGATGCACGGCCTACAGAGATCCCACCATACATCAGCGCATCCCCGGTAAACGTCTCGGAGCCACCTTTCAGGCGGTAATCCGCATCAGGGTCCAGGCCCTTCAGCTTCAGACGTTGGAGCGGTGCATTCGGTTCAGACAGCACACGGAAGTAGAATACAACAGCTTCTCTGCCATCTGGTGCAATAAACATCCAGGCCGTTTCATTTCCCTCAAACGGACTTAGCAAGCGCCGGAACGTTCCGTATTGGATGGTTCCCCGAATTTCTTTGTACAGCTCAACCTGCGCCTTTACAATGGCATTCTCTTCCTCTGTGAAACGAGTCAAATCCAACTCGTATCCAAAGTTACCCGACATCGCGACATGTCCACGAATTTCTAGAGAAGTAATTCGATTGACCTGGTGATTAGGTACAGCTGAAATATGTGACCCCATTGAACTTACCGGATATACCAGGCTTGTACCATACTGAATACGCAAACGGGATATCGCGTCCGTATTATCGCTGGTCCACGTCTGTGGCATGTAATACAGCATGCCTGGATCGAAGCGGCCACCACCACCTGAACAGCTCTCGAACAGGATGTTCGGGAACGCTGAAGTGATTCGTTCCATAACATCATACAGCCCGAGCATGTAGCGATGCGCAGTCTCGCGCTGTCTGTCTGCTGGCAGCAATGCAGAACCTATCTCCGTCATATTCCGGTTCATGTCCCATTTCACATAAGTGATCGGCGCAGATCCAAGCACATCGCTTAGCATGCGTACAATCTCATCACGCACATCCTGACGGGAGTAATCGAGTACCAATTGTTGGCGCCCTTCCGTCCGGCGGCGATCCGGCACATGCAGACACCAGTCCGGATGAGCACGGTACAATTCGCTGTCTGGCGAAATCATCTCCGGCTCGAACCATAATCCGAACTGCATGTCCAGACTGGTTACCCGGTTGGCCAAATCATCCAGGCCTTGTGGCAGTTTGTTCTTGTCCACAATCCAGTCACCGAGTGAGGAGTTATCACTGTCTCGATGTCCAAACCATCCATCATCCAGTACGAACAGTTCAATGCCAAGCTTCTTCCCCGCCTGGGCGATCTGCTCAATTTTATCTGCATTGAAGCCGAAATAGGTCGCTTCCCAGTTGTTGACCAGAACCGGACGCTCTGCATTGCGGAATTGTCCGCGTGCCAGTCTCTCCCGGTACAATTCATGATACGACTGGGACATGCCATCCAGACCTGCATCCGAATAAACCATGACCGTCTCAGGTGTCTGGAATGACTCCTGCGAATCCAGCTTCCAGCTGAACTCAAACGGATTGATTCCCAGCGATACACGAGTGGTGTGGAACTGGTCCACTTCTGCCTGTGCAGTAAAGCTGCCGCTATATACAAGACTGAACCCGTAGACTTCACCCTGATCCTCGTCTGTACCCGGTGTCATCAGTGCAATGAACGGGTTCTGCTGGTGACTGCTTGAGCCGCGACGACTCTCGATGCCTTGCAGGCCGGAAGCAAGCGGTCTGCGAACGATGTCCCGTTCACGAGTCCATGCTCCTGACAGTTGCAGCAATTCGTAATCGGCATGCGGGAAATCAACGGAAGAACTGAGCGCACGAGCAATATTGACCGAGGTAGCGCTCTCATTAATGATGCGCATGGAACGCGTAATCGCATTAAATGCTGTAAAGGCCGTGTAGCTAAGTTCAATCTTGATCCCTGCAACACGGTCTTCCAGTTCAACGATGAGTGTCTCGGCTTCATCGTCAGACTCGACATAAGTTGCTGGCAGTCCCGTAAGCGCTGCCTTTCCTTTGATCAATCGGTGGCCTGTATACGTAAACTCTGAAACGGTTGAACCATTCTCAAGCTGTAGTTGAATTACCGGATTACGGAAATCACTCGTCCCGTATACGGGCAATTCTTGCGCCAATGTGTCGAAAGAGATCGTCCGATCTTCCGGCACCGGATTCGGGCTGAACGAAGCACGCTCTGTACGCACATGAAGCCAGCTCAGATCAGTATCACGCAGTTTTTTGCCATAATATAAATGTACCAAATATCCCGAAGGCAGGACCTGAAATACATAACTTGCCTTTTGAGTCTGTAGATGAAATTGAAGTTTCTCCTGATCAATATAAATGCTCATATGTCTCCTCCACCTCTATATATGTCGTTTAACGTAAACGGTTTCTCAGGTATCATTATAACGAAAAGCTTCACAATGTTCTACGCTTTCATGAAGCTTTAATCAAAAGAGCGTACCCCGGCCGTTAGGCTGTTGTACGCTCTCTTGATTGCTGTCTGAAATTGTGTGTTCCTGAAAGGAACATCCATTGTCTACGGACGGCGCGGCAGAACAAAGAAACAACTGCCGGATGCCTTAAAAATCGATTAAACCCAGGCTGATCTGTAAGGCTTCGTTGACCAGTTTCATGGTCTCCTCGTCCAGATGGGTAATCTTGTCGGTCAGCCTCTGCTTATCAATCGTCCGTATTTGTTCGAGCAAAATAACCGAGTCCCGGTCAAAGCCGTGTGCCGCCGCATCAATCTCCACATGCGTCGGCAGCTTTGCCTTTTGGATCTGGGCGGTAATCGCCGCCACAATACAAGTAGGACTAAACCGGTTGCCGATGTCATTCTGGATGACCAGAACCGGCCTGACTCCACCTTGCTCGGAACCGACAACGGGAGAAAGATCCGCAAAAAAAACGTCACCGCGTTTTACGATCAATGTCTACACCCCGCTAACTAAGCGGTCCAGAGTGCTGTCCGCATCTTCCTCCGCGTGAAAGGCCTCGGATGCCATGGTGAGGTTAATCTTCGCCATCTCCATGTACCCTCGCTGCATCGATTCACGGATGTAACGTTTCTTACGCTCCGTCAAATACAGCTTCATGGCCTGCCTAATCAATTCGCTGCGGTTGGAATTCTCCAGCGCTACGATGCCATCCACTTCTTGCAAAAGATAATCAGGCAAACTGATCATGATCCGCTTGGTGTTCTGCAAGTTGGCCACCTTTCTTCCACCCCCACAAACCTTTCGCCATTGTGAACCAGTATTACGTTTTTCCAGAACTTTTATACAAAGGAATATATATGCCCCGAGTATATCAAGTATGCTGTACTCCATTATAAACACGGGGAACATTATTCGTACAGACCAAACATCTCTTTTCAGGATTTTTCATCCCAGTCATCATTCATAATTCGAGATGCTCCGACAGTTTTCCTTCTGTTCTGAAAAAAAGTTTATTGGAAATAGCGTCCAGTCCAGCTATCAGGATGTCAAAAGAGGATTGATTCTGGCGACTACTGCTCCATGACGGGTATAAACCCGCGGGATTCGATGCGCCATCATGCAGATCACTTCGTAGTGAATTGTACCGAGCTGAGATGCCACCTCGTCTGCAGTTATGACTGCACCCGATTGGTGACCGATGATAACAACCTCTTCGCCGACTTGAATTTCTTCTGCTTCTGCTGCAAAAGATTGTAGCGACACCATACACTGATCCATGCAGATCGTACCGACGACGGGAACACGGCGGCCGCGCACAAGTACTTGTGCTTTACCTGACAGCATTCTTGAAAATCCGTCTGCATAGCCGATAGGCAGGGTCGCTATTCGTTCGTTCCCATGTGTTACATAACGGGTTCCGTAGCTGACACCCCAATGGGGCGGCAACGTTTTGACCAGAACCGCCTTCGTCTTCAGTGTCAATACCGGGGACAGCTTCACCACCTGATGATTCACCTCTGCCGTAGGATACAGTCCGTAAAGGCTGATTCCCACACGCACCATATCGTAGGACAATTCCGGCGTATCAATGGCGGCGGCGCTGTTCGCCGTATGTATAATCGGGATGACACATCCCTGATCCCGCAGCGCATCAACCACGCCTCGGAACCGTCGATACTGCTCCAGTGTATAGGTCTTGTCTTTTTCATCCGCCTTGGCAAAATGGGTAAACATGCCTTCCAGCATGACCTGATTCACCTTGGCTGCTTCCTGAATAAAAGCAAGTGCCTCATCGCCAGGCAACAGACCAAGCCTGCCCATACCGCTGTCGATTTTAATGTGAACCTTCAGCTTACGAGAGGATGTGCCCGTTTCCAAATGTTGAATGGCTTCGAGTACTTCTCTACTGAATAGCGTAATGGTTACATCATGTCTCCAGGCTTCAGCTATGCCTTCTGGCGGCGTGTAGCCCAATACTAGAATCGGAAGGGTAATTCCGTGTTGTCGCAATTCAAGCGCTTCGTCAAGAAAAGCTACACTTAAGTAATCCACACCAACTCGTTCCAGCTCTCTGGCCGTTTCCACTGCTCCATGCCCATAGGCATTTGCCTTCACACAAGCGAGCAGTTTCATGCCTTGCGGCAATGCTTCGCGGAAAGCGTCTACGTTGGTGCACAAATGATCCAAATTGATTTCCGCTTGGGTCGGCCGATATTGTTCTTGCACGTTAAGTCACCTTCTCTAATCATCTTAATCCGGCTCACGTCAGACTCCATCGTAATGCTCAAGCATGTGACTGTCAAATGAACGGAAGATCTGCAGTCCAAAACACATACAGGAGCGCTATCCCGGAGTCGGGAGCAAACGCCGAATAAGACCTATAAGCCAGACCATGAATGAGATAATCACCTCTGCATAACGCAACTTATCTGCTTATATCGTATTAATTACCCGGTTCCTCCCGCGTAGAAGCGTGTTTTGCATTATTGAGTCCACTGGACCTAATCCCTTGCTTATCTTACGCAGGATCATCGGCTGTTGATACCTTTAGTTTCAACGGAAATCAAATCCTGTGAATCACTGCTATAAGGCAGGAAAGATGACCTCTATATGCAGCAAAGCACCGGAGAATATCTCCGATGCTTCTTAGCATTCCTTATGTTAGGACGACTATACTTTCCAAATCATTTCCCTGACTCTTCCTGCATGGAGGTCGCAATCTGTATCATCTCATTATCTGGCAAATCTGCGCTTGTAATCCTGTACTCTACTCCATCTGACATCCATGTGAGTGTCTGCAACGCATCTCCGCTTATCATACCGAGGGTGAATCCAAGATCCAGAACACGCGATGGGGCAAGCGATACGGCTCTGTCCTGCGGCCGCGCTTCAAAAATCGTGTAGTTATATGTTCCTTCGTAGCGAAGCATAACCGAATAGTCTCCTGATCCTTCCACGATCTGATCGTCTTTCAGTTTGACCCCTTCCGGGGCATATGTCGGCTGAATAACTCCGAAGCTGCCTGTACCTTCCGGCTCAGCCGATGTAGGTTCTTCGGTTCCTTGCCCGCTGGCTGGATCTTCTGAACCTTGCTGCTCGGCGTTATCACTCACACCCGTCTGTCCGTCACTAACGGTTCCGCTTGGATTCGATGCAGAACCTTCCTCTGTTGCAGATTGAGGATTGGTAGTTTCTTTACCATCCCCAGCAGGAGCCGCGCCTGAGTCAGCACCTGGCTTGCCTCCATTTTCAGTAGCAGCAGTCATATTACGCTGCATGTCAAAAGCGTCTTTCTCAAATGCGGTACCAAATTTGAAGCTATCGAACTTCACATCGACCACCACATTGGCATTCGAATCGGATACTTCAACCTGTTTTGGAGCGTAATCACTTTTGTTTAACCATATTTTCTGTCTGACCAATGCATGTGTATTGTAGTTGGCAGCTACATCGAATACATAGCTTTCCTTCTCATCGGCAAACTGGCGGGTCGAATCACCTGTTATGCTGCGGATCAGCGTCTCGTAGAGGTAAACCTGGCCTTGGTTATCCGGCCAGTTACTCTGGAAACGGAAGCTTTTGTTCTGGCTCGGCGTCAGGACAAATACGCCCTCATCATTGCGCAGTACAATTTGCGTTACATCTTTTTTGGCATTGGTTAACGCGATACGATAATATGAAGGCTTTTGATGCCATACCTCGACCTTGTACTGCTGCGGCGTATCTCCGGTATGCAGCGTCATAACGCCTGCCCCCTGATAACTTTCCATTTCTCCTACGACTTCGTTCAGATCTTTGACCACGGCTGCCGCATCCTTCTTCCCGCAGGCGGCAAGTAAGGTCGATAAGACCAATACCATGGCAAGCATCCATGATATTCGGCGCATGACATCATCCCCTTTAGCACATGTTTTCACTTCAGGATTGTGCGTACAGCAGAACCCCTACTTGATTAGTACATGTTATGAGGGACTTGTTCGATATATGCGGACTAGTTTGACAAGCATTGCATCATCTAGTGCCGCAATACCCTGTCTGGTAACAAAATCAGTCTCGGGTAGGATGTAAAATCCAACCATATTCTTCATAGTAAATACAGATAACAACCCAACCAATGTATTACATACCACTATTATGTAGCTGAATTGATGTACAACTCTATTTTAAACTGGAGGAAAATAATGAACACAACCTACCTTCACTCATTGCTGAATGGATTGGATGATTTTGTGGAAGAGCAGCTTCAACGTTGGAAAGGAGTAGGTGTCGCCGTAGCGGTTATCCACAAGGATGAAGTCATTTTGCAAAAAGGATACGGTTATCGCGACCTGGAGTCCAAGCTTGAAGTCACCCCCCATACCTTATTCGCAATCGGTTCAAGTACCAAAGCCTTCACAGCATCAACCGCCGCCCTGCTCGTCGATCAGGACATTCTGAAGTGGGACACACCTGTCAGAACGTATTTGAAAGACTTCAAAATGTTCGATCCTGTAGCCACAGAACGCCTGACCATCCGCGATATGCTCTGTCATCGCTCCGGACTTCCAAGGCACGATATGGCATGGTACAACTCATCACGGAGCAGAGAAGAACTCGTAAACGCGCTTCAGTATCTGGAGCCTAATGAGGACTTTCGGAACAAGTGGCAATATCAGAACCTGATGTATATGGCAGCTGGTTATCTGGTGGGTCAACTCAAAGGAACTTCATGGGAGAATGTTGTCCAGGAGTCCCTGTTTAATCCACTTGGTATGAATTCAAGTGTCTTCTCTGTTGATGAGATGCAGAATCAACCTGACTTTGCATTCCCCTATATGGATCAAAACGGTGAGAATACGCGGATACCTTTTCGGAAACTAGATGCCGTAGGCCCTGCTGGCTCCATTAACAGCAATCTGGTTGATATGATCGCCTGGGTGCAATTTCAATTGAATCAAGGGCAACAGGGTGGGAAACAGCTGATTTCCAAAGAACAGTTGGCTATTACACGCAGCCCGCAAATGGCTAGTGATTCACCGTTCCACTGCAAAGAGCTACCTGTTAGCACGTATGGTCTGGGCTGGATGATTGATTCTTATCGCGGACACGCCATGATTCATCACGGTGGGGCAATTGATGGATTCGCTTCACAGGTCGCCTTTTTACCGGAGGAACAGATCGGTGTTGTAGTCCTTTGCAATACCAATGGAAGCATTCTTCCCTATACGATTTCTTTTAACGTTATTGATCGTTTGCTTGGATTGGAACCTGTAGATTGGAGCGGGAGATTAGCCAAATTAATGACTGGAGAATCAACTGATTCCGAAGCAGCAACAAACACCATAGAAACACCAGCTACTCCAGAAACCTCTGTTGAGGAAAAATCTGTAGAAACTCAGGTTCATCCCCATGATCGTCCTTTATCTGCGTATGCGGGAAGTTATAGCCATCCGGGTTACGGCGAAATCGTTATTCAACAGTCGAACGATGGTTTACAGGCCACTTTGAATGCCATTGAAATGCCTATGGAATACACTGGAAAAGATACGTTTTCCGTAGAGCTTGTCCTGTTTGGCTTGAAAATCACTTTTACGTTTAAGGCAGATGAACAAGATACAATAAGCTCTATATCCATACCATTGTTGCTCGAACCAGGCACGAATCCGATTGAATTTATTAAGACGCCTTCAGTATAAAAACATCCCCTCCAGCCTATCCCATTGTAGTAATTACATTCTTTACCACAATGGGATATACGCCGGATAACTCGCAGTATCTTCTTCAGTATTCGGACTTCTCTTCACCCACAATCGACGCAGATCAGGCATACCGAATGCTACTACACGATAATCTTGAAGCGAAACGTGGTGTGCATGTTCTTCCCTGAAGCTGTATGTAGGCAGGAGCAAGGCCTCTTGAATGAGCCGTTCCTCCAACGTCATTAGCGTACGCAATCGTTCAGCACTATCCTGGATCATAACGACGTGTCTGCATTCACGTTCCAGCTCGCTTTTTCGCTCGTCATCCAGTGCCATGAGGAACAGCGTATTATGGAACGTATACATCGTTAGTAGACTCAGCGTCACATGCTCATCGAACACTTCACCCGTATAAATCACATCATAAGAGGCGAATTCATCATGGTACACGGCATCTACCGGATTACCTGGCGTAACACTCACTTTCAGTCCAATAAGCGCACAACGATGTGCGAACCAGGCCATGTCTGTCTCCATTTTCTCGCCTTCCTCTACCCATACACTCACGATCTGGCCTGCATAACTGCTTCGTTGTAACAGCTCTGAAGCTCTTACAAGGGAAGCGTCCGCAGAGAGGGCTGTTGGCTTCAATTCTATCCGTTCAAGCACCCGCTTTTCCTTGGAATTATCCCGAACCAAGCTATATGCAGCCTGTACACCTGAGTGTGCCAATGCCCCCATCATCTCCTGTGGATCCATCAATTGCTGAACAGCCTGACGAAAGTATAAATCCTGCTGTGGGCCTGCTTTTCGCATATTAAAAGTCATATAAACGCCGCCCTGAACCTCATGTTGAACCGCACGAGCCTGTCCATCTGGAAACAAGTCCTGTTTGATCACTGACTCCACTAGACCCGTCTGAGGAAGCTGCCATATTTCAACCCTATCAATAAATGCCCGCCCCCTAAAATAGGAGGGGAATACCTCCAGCACAAGCAGCTTGGGATGATTACGTGTCAATCGGTAAGGCCCCGTACCAATCGGATGCATCGGGTCAAGTTCCACATCATGTGGCAAGATGGATGCATTCATGCTGCTCATCAAATCCGGGAACATAAAGTTGGGAAACCGCAACACAAAGCGCACCATTAGCTCGTCGAACGTTTCTATGTGATGAATGGAACCAAACAGTGCCCTGCAGGGGTTCTCCTGATCGGAAATAATCCGTTCAAATGTATATCTTACGTCCTCTGCATCAAGCATTCTGCCATGGTGAAAGAGTATGCCTTTGTGTAAATAAAAGGTCCACTCTGTTCCATCAGGGTTGCTCTCCCATGCAACGGCAAGACTCGGTTCACAGACTTGGCGTTCGGCGTTGTACTGCACCAAGCGATCAAATACCTGCGCAACAATTCCAACTTCTCCCCACATGTAAGCTCGGGTCGGGTCCAATGTCTCAAAGGCAGTCTCCTGTGGAATTCGAAGCGTATCAACTCTTCCTCGAGCGCCGTGATCGGAACGCAGACCGAACTGACCTTGCAATCCTTGCAACAATATTTCTCTCATCGAGAACGGCATCGTTGAAGCCAGCACATAGGCCTCTTCCAGCTTGTTTCCCTGCAACAGTTGATCAAATCGTTCCTGAACAGCCTGTAACAGTGGATGGCAAAAAACGAGCACCGATGTCTTCCCTCTGCCGCGTTGTGGGCTCCATCTGATCCAGCCATGATCCATAAATTTGTTCATTATCAGATTCATATTGCGCATCGTACAACATAAATGATTCGCCAGTTCACCAATCGTTGTATGTATTTCTTCCTCTTCGTCTACATTCGAAAAGGCCATGCGAAGCTGAATATAATGATCCATGACCTCCACAACTATCCCTGCCTTTCCTTCCCCTGAGTAAAATACGAAATTGACTCGTACGCTTCTACAGTTTTTCTTCAGGTTTTCCTCCATTATACTCAGGTACATCGACAACACCAACGGGAAGGAAGAAAACTGCACATGAAATATACTGATTTACATCGCAACATCAAGATTCGTATCATTACTGATTTTTTTACGGATCTAACTCAGAAATCCATTATTCCTTTTATGGCGATTTATCTGAGTGTCCAGATTGGTGCAGGCTGGGCAGGCATGCTGTTAACCGTTAATATTGCTGCCTCCATGATTGTTGGCTTGGGCGCAGGATACTGGTCTGACCGAGTCGGGCGCAAGAAACTGACGGTCATCGCCCAACTGCTGCAGGTATTCGCCCTGTTCTGGCTGGCTGCCGCTAACTCCCCATGGCTCGACTCCGTTCCTTTAACTTGTGCAATGTTTCTGCTTAGCAGCATCAGCTCGGGTATCACCGGGCCCATTGCCAATGCCATGATTGTAGACGTGAGCAATGAACATGAACGTCAGTATGTCTATGGGCTGCAATATTGGACCACCAACGTTGCCGTTACGATTGGTGCGCTGATGGGCGGGTTATTATTCGAGTCCTTCCGCTTCATTTTGTTCAGTCTGGTATGCATAGAGAGCCTGGTTACATTATTTATTCTCTTGTTCTATATTCATGAAACAATGGATAATAAACACTTCAAGCAGCTTAATGCCCCAATTAATAGAAATATACTGAAAACGTATAGTGATGTACTTAGGGACAAGCGTTTTATGGTGTTTTTCACCGCAACGGTACTGGCTGTCTCTCTGGAGTTCCAAATGGATAAATACATCGCCGTTCGTCTGAAAAATGAATTCAACGCCCAACTGTTCCGTTGGGACATCTCAGGTCTGCAGATGTTCAGTCTGATCATGGCGATTAACACTGTACTCGTCGTAATCATGGCCATTCCATTCTCCAAATGGCTGGGGCGTTTCCAATCCAGATTTATCATGACCGTTGGCATGTGTCTGTACACTACTGGTTTTGCCGTGCTCGCTTTTAGCAATTGGGCCTGGCTGCTTATTACATCCGCTGTACTGTTAACCATTGGTGAAATCATGTATGCGCCTGTCCGTCAGGTCATGCTTGCTGGCATGATTCCCGACTCCGACCGTGCTGCCTATATGGCCGCTGACGGCATGAGTTATAACACGGCCGCTCTGCTGGGGAGTCTTGGCCTAACGATGGGAGCCTTTCTGCCTTCTTATGCAATGGCTGGCCTGTATGTATTGATGGGTATCGGTGCTCTTATATTTTTCCGGCAGTCGCTTCCCCGGTCAACGGGTCAAAGTGAACCACAACCTTGTGCAGATGCCTCTTAAATTCCAAGCTCCTCTATGCTGTATTTGGCTCCTGATCGTTGTGAGTTCTATAGAGGAATGGATATCACAATCTACTCTCTTGAAACCTATCGGGGCAGTAATCAGTAATAAACAGGAGAGTTCCTTTTACAAAATTTTCTTTTGAAGGAGTGTTTACATGCATTTATCCAATCGAAGCACCCGCTTCAGGCTCACCTCCCTAACGGGGGCGTTCATGGCGTTGGTCCTGTCCCTCAGTTTATGGGCACCCGCCGTGCATGCGGAGACCGCACCTGCTGCGGTCGATGAAAAAGGAAAAGTGACAGCGCTGACAACGGAGTCCGCAACAGCCTTTCTGGATTCATTTTTTGATTCCGCCGAAGCGAAGGCCCAATATGTAGGTGCTTCCGTAGTCGTTGTCAAAGATGGAAAAGTCGTGGCAGAGAAAGGGTATGGATATTCCGATCTGGAGAGCAAAGAGCCCGTTGATCCGAAAAACACCACCTTTCGTATCGCCTCGGTCTCCAAAACATTCACATCAGCCGCTGTCATGCAACTCGTAGAGCAAGGCAAGGTGGATCTGAAGGCTGATTTTCAGACCTATGTGAAAGGACTGGAATTCGATAATCCTTTTGACAAACCTGTAACGGTAGAGAATCTGCTCACTCACACCACCGGATTCGAGATTCGCGACCCGCAGCAGGAAGACATCCATGATGATTTTAACAAAAGTGTATCGATGGAGGATTATGCCAAGTTACATATGCCACCTGTCGTTAGAGAACCTGGTAGCGCCTACATGTACGACAATTTCTCCTTCCTGCTACTTGGCATGATTGTGGAGAATGTGAGCGGCGAGCCGTTTGAATCGTATATGCAGCAACATATCTTCAAACCTCTGGGTATGGATAACAGCAGTTTTATGCTGAACGGCAAGTTCAAAAACCAACTTGCAACAGCCTATGATGCGGGCCATAATCCACTCGACCCGTACACCCTTTCCCCAGCACCCATGCCTCAAGGCGGCATGCTCTCAACGGCAGAGGATATCGGTAATTTCATGATCGCTTTCCTGAATGATGGTGTGAAGGATAACGAACGTATTTGGAAAGAATCTACAGTAAAAAGCATGGAACAATACCGTTCTTCCATTCATCCGCTGCTACCCAATACCACTTATGGATTTGAAGCTGCTTTTCAGCTTCCGGGTGCAGGCAGCAGTTCCAAAATTATCACCAAGGCTGGCGACCTAATCGGATTCAGCTCTTATCTCTTCCTTATTCCTGAGCAAAACACAGGTGTCTTCCTTACTTACAACCAAACGGGAGCACTTCGTAATCTCTTCTATCCTGCCTTTATCCAAACGTTCTTCCCGCAATATGCGGAGCCCGTCAAGTTCAAGGACTATACACCTCAAACTGTTGATGAGCTGCAACGCTTCGCCGGGCTTTACGCGGATCTGCGACTGAGCACCATTGTCAGTTCCTTGAAAGAGGGCGGCAAAGAACCTGGACAATTGAGCATTTCGGACGTCTTCCTTGGCCCACGTACCCTGATTCAGGTTGAAGATAATCTCTTCAAGGATGAATTAACAGGCCAGTTCACGGCGTTCAAGGAAAATGATGATGGAACCATCTATATGAAAGAACCTTATCTCAACCCCATGGGTTATGAGAAAAAAGGACAGAAACCCCAAGGTTTTCGGGATGTCCAGGCAAATAGTCCTTATGCTGAAGCTATCTATGGATTACAATCCCTTGGATACTATAGCAATGATGCAAGTGAAGCTTTTCAACCCAAAAATGCGGTTACACGGGCTGAATTCATTGAGGATGTCCTTAAAATGAGCGGGCTGAAGGCCAGTAAAACGACGCCACCTGCGGATACCGACTGGGCAACTCACCCTGCTGCCGGTTACATTCAGCTAGGTTATGAATCCGGCATGATAGCAGGTGCGGATGAGAAACAGTTCAAACCGGATCAGGTCATCACACGTCAGGAAGCCATGGTGATGATCTGGAGAAGCCTCCAGCTGCAATACCCAAATGAACTGTTCGAGGATGTGAAGCTGGCTGGGCAGACAGATGCTTGGGCGGTGCCTGCAATCCAGATGATGGTTAAGCTAGGTATCCACGGTCCTGAAGTGAAGGCGCTGGAGGATGGATCAGTCGATTTCCTCTCCCGCAAACCACTGATTCGCCAGGAAGAAGCAGCGATTATGTACCAGCTGTTTACACAGCCAACCGACAAGATCGTAGCTGACCTGATGACAAAGCAGCCGCAATCAGAAACTTCCTCAGATGAGGAAACTGCCGAAGATACAACCGCGCCTGCAACCGTAACTCCTGAATAACCGAAGTAGCAATTTTATATTCACGGTATAAAAAAAACGATAAACAGGCTTGTTCAAAGAAGGATAATCCTCCTTATGAACAAGCCTGTTTTGGTTAGCACGGTAACCTTCTGGCGTACCATTTAATGGTACGATGATATTCAAGTGATAGTCGCAAGTTATGGATTAAATACCTCGCTTAACATAGAAGAGACATGTTGATTGCCATTCCGCTGGTCATATTTGTCTGCGGCTGCTTTGGCATATGCGGCAAAATAGTCGGCCATTTTACGTAAATCCCCCTGGTCTTCTTCATAGGGAAATGAAGCAGGAAGCCGCAATCGGTATCCTGGAGATTCGTCAGCCCAGCGACGCAACAGTTGTGCCGCTCTGGCATAGAACATCATTTTGGCAAATGGATCTTCATGGTCCATCGCAAGCACTATATTTTCTTCCAGAACATCGATGCCCTTCGCCGGGTTAGTCCGTGCAAGATAATCCATCTGCTCAGCAAAGCTCTGCACAAAATCATTATGTCCTTTGATCATGCGATATCCTTTGGCCTGATGTTTGTCAGCTTCATCAACCCTGCCAAGCCGGTATAGCGGCATCAAAATCTCCGATAAGGTCAGGTGCGGAATTTCGGCACAGCTCATTCTCCCTTTCAAAATGGGCTTCGCCGCTTCCAATACCTTCTCATCCTCACCTACCAGTATCCAGTAGCGCATGATCTCGTCCTGCTCACAGGCTTCACAATCACTCATAAAGTCACGGTCCATATTTCTGAACTTCGTGTAGCTGGTACCGGCCTCCTCCAGCTCGCCAAGATCCATGGATATGCGGAACCGATAATACCAATACGAACGCTCGCTATACCCAAATGATTTGAAGCGACGTCCAAAGTCCTCCAGCAGCTCCATCATTTTATCGCGAGACACTTCCGGGAAGCTGGATAACTCGCCCAAAATCCATTTATACGACCACATTAACGTTTCTTCATCATAGCGTTCTGGCTGTTGATCAAACTTGCCCAGCTGCCAGGAAAAAGCAATTAGTGCTTTCATCGGATAACCGCAGAATGTCGCGGTCTCCACGATCTCTGAACGCGCTTCGTATGCTTCCTCCTCCATGCCATTCACATCGGCAACTCTTGCCGCTTCCTCCAGCATGCCAAGCTTTGCTGTTCCATTAGGCAGGCCATATGCCTCATCCATCAAATCCTCAAAATCCATTTCGGTCTTCATCAAGCATCCCCCTTGCGATCTGTATTCGCACGCAAACCCCAATCAATAAAACGAACGATGCCCTGATTCAGCACCTCAAGCTCCTGCCGATTCATCGCATAATGCCCCATCATTAGTGCATTGACATACAACATCTCAATGGCAATCGGAGTCATTTGGGCATCCGGTGAAGTCAGGACCCGCTGAATAATTGGATTGCTGATGTTTAGGTACAGGGTCGAATAACCTGCGGAACTAATGCCGGATGACAATGATCCAAGGACAGAGGAGAATAATTCTGTACTCTCCTCACTTGCTTTTTCCAATGCACGCAGCGTGGAAGACTCCTGCGAGAGCGTGAACAGCACCGGCAAATCAGCTGGCTTGAAGCCCTTGACCTCTGCACGGCTGCGGAAACGTTGCAAAGCAGAGTCAGCAAGGCGCAAGGCATCATAATACTGATTCCGTTCAGCCGGCGGCACGTCGGTGAAACTCATGGATACCTCATCCGGCTGCAACCGCTGCGTCTGTACATGCTGCACCACTAGCGGCAGCATGGCCATCAAATCGCTGTCATAGATGTATCCACCGTTGATGACCAGCATCGATTGGGCTGACGCGACATGATGAATCTGACGATACTCATCCACCGTGGTCGTGAAGTACAACGTCTCTCCCTCGCTCATCAACTCGCCCAGTTCCCGATGACCACGTGTACTTTCAAATGGAAGCCAGCGGTGAATCATGGCATAGAACTCCTGATCCTGCACAGCCAGTGCTTTCATCGACAGCGCATGCAGGCGAATCAGCTTTTGCAGCCGTTCCGTCTGGTTCTCAGCCATGTCGGTCAATCCTTTACGAAGGGCATCGCCAAGTTCAGAGCGAACTTCTTCCAGTTTTTCATTTTCATAAAAATGTTCCCGTGAAGCCGTTGGTTGAAGCTCGTCCGTCCAGATCAGACATTTCACGAAGAAGGCCCATTCCGGCAAAATATTCTCCGCCTTCTCCGAGATCAGCATTCGCTTCAGGTACACCCGGTGAGAACGCTTGGCATTCAGATTGACAGCATGGGGGAGTACAAAAGCTATACCTCCTGTACGGCCTGAAGCCGTCGTCAGTGGAATGAAATCCTGAAACTTCTCCCCAAGCAATCGTTCACCAAAAGCCAGCACTTCCGCTCTGCGTCCACGTGCAAGCTCGGGCTCCATCAACCAGACCGGGGACTGGCTATTGACGATATGTTGAACACTGTCGCTATGCAGGATGACTGGATAAGGCAGCAGCGCTCCATAATAGAACAAGGCTTCTTTAACATATTCCGTTTCAAAATAATGGGCTGCATCCGGCGTACACCGCAGATATACTTTTGTTCCCGGAGACAGCTGTGTCTCCAACTGTCTAATCGTATACGTACCGTCGGGCTTACCCCGCCACTCCATCGAAGGTCCACCCTTCGCGGATTGCGTCAGCATGACGATTTCATGGCTCACCATGAAACAGGACAATAATCCGATTCCGAATCGTCCGATAAACGAAGTCTCTCCATCCAGCAAGGCCTGCTGCCCACGCTTCGAGGATTGTCCGATCATCGCCAGAAACTCATGGATGTCAGCTTCAGTCAAGCCAATGCCGTTGTCCTCCACCATCATGGTTAACTGCTCGCCAGTTCCGGTCAGTTCCACACGTACTTCACCCTGGAATCCCGCTTCTGCCTCTGTTCGAGCTGTAATGGCATCAGTCGCATTTTGCATTAATTCACGTAAAAATACTTTAGGGCTGCTGTATAGATGGTTCGATAGAATCTGGATCATACCGCTCAGGTTCACCTGAAAGCGATACTCATTGGATGCTGTCATTTCGCTCACCTTCCTCTGGGCCAAACACATCGGATGCTTTCTAATGGAAGTGTTCATATGATGTGTTAGACGAATTATTTATGTAATTACAAGAAATGAGGCGTTCCAGTGGATGGATACGCCAAGTAACGACGTCAAACCGGCCTTGGCTAACCAAGACCGGCGTTAGATGAATATTCAGGCATTCATGATATGACAGAGGCCTTAAGTCTAATTACCACGTTATGGATGGCAATGAAACGGGATATTGCATCCTTTTAACCAGAATACATGGTATAGACCACTATGAAAACAAACCTGAGACCCGATTTCGCCGGACTTTAGGTTGAAGTTAATGCCCGCGTTTGGGACTAAAGACGTAGAGTTTTTATTTTTCGGCCCTCCATTTGAACGATATTGCTGATATAGACGTATAATCTCCAAACTCAGATCGGACGGTGAATGTACATGATTGAAGTTCGCAACATTTCCAAACAATTTAAAGTACATCAGGCACTGAACGATGTAAGCTTCACGGTTGAACAAGGCAACGTTACCGGGCTAATCGGGCCCAACGGTTCGGGCAAAACTACCCTGATCCGCATCATGAACGGCGTTCTTGGCGCTTCGGGTGGGCAAGTGAGCATTAACGGCCTTGATCCTTTCCGTGAGACGGAGAACGTATTAGCCATATGCGGCACACTAACCGAGCAGAGCGGATTGTATGAAAATATGAGTGGGCGTGACAATCTGATCTTTTTCGCTGAAGCTTTCGGTGTACAACATGCCAAAGCAAGGATTGATGAGCTCGTGGATCTGTTCGAATTGCAGGAATATCAGCATCGAAAAGTAGGCACTTACAGCACAGGGATGAAAAAACGCGTAGGTCTAGCACGGGTGCTTCTGCACCGTCCCTCCATTCTCTTTCTGGATGAACCAACCAATGGGCTTGACCCGGATGGGATTCAGATGGTCCTCCGAATCATCCGTCGGCTTAATCAGGAAGAACATATGACGATTCTAGTATCGTCTCATGTGTTATCCCAGCTATCGGCTGTGTGTGACCGGTATATTTTTATGGAAAAAGGGCGCAAGATTGAGGAAGGTACGGAGCAGGAGATCATCAACCGTTACCTGACCTCACCCCGGATTGAAGTTGAAGCGACCATGCCAAATGGCTGGCAAACGGTAGCAGGGTATACACCGGAGATGGTTTCCGCGAACAAAGCCGTTTTTCAGCTTCAAACCCGTGAAGATATTCCTTTGTTACTGCGAAAATTGACTGAGCTTGGACAAATCTATCAGGCCCGGATTACGGGCAGCGATCTGGAGAGTATTTATTTTGCCATTAGGGAGGCACACCATCATGAATAACAGACAAGCCATACGCGCACTTGTTCGCAAAGATATTCGAGCCATCACAGCCAGCGTACAGCTCTGGTTACCCATGTTAATCGTTCCGCTGGTTATCGGTATCATTATGCCTGGCGTACTCATTTGGACAGCCTCAAAAATGGAACTTGCTTCCCTCGGCAATATGAGCTTCCTGCTTGATACGCTGGATAACCTAACCCATGCCGGGCGGATTCCGCAGCTTGCTTCGATGCCTACGGACAATCACCGTATTGTCTATTATCTGGCCTTGTACATGTTCGCGCCCCTGTTTCTCATCATTCCGGTGATGGCATCCAGTATTTTGACGGCCAACAGTTTTGCAGGAGAGAAGGAGCGCAAGACTCTGGAAGGTCTTCTGTTCACTCCGATGAGTATGGATACGTTATTTAAAGGCAAGGTGCTGGCTGCACTTATCCCTTCTCTGTTATTGTCCTGGATTACCTTCATTATCTACGGAATCATTGCCAATATCCTGATGTATCCCATGTTCGGGAAATGGATGTTTCCGAATCTGAACTGGATCATTCTCGTACTGTGGGTTGTTCCGGCGTGCAGTCTTGTGGTCATTCTGTTGAATGTACTAATCTCGGCGAAGGTACGTGGATTTCAGGAGGCCTATCAACTGGGGGGATTGGTTGTGATTCCATTGCTTGCCCTGATTGCTGGTCAAGCGAGCGGTATGCTGCTTATCAGTCCTCTCATGTTAATCCTGGTCGGAGCAGTACTTCTGCTCATCAGTTTCATTTTGCTTCGTCTGGTTACTTTGTGGAACAGTCGTCAACAGCTGGCTGAAAGTCAGATTTAGGCGGAATAGGGTTGAGATATGACGGCAGAAGATCTGATCTTCTGCCGTTTTTATCTGACTCAGATGTATAACATATTTTCCATAGTTTACCGATATAACATAAGGTGTTATTGTGTTAATTACATACATAAAGAAGAAGGGTGACGATTGATTTATGAACAAAGGGTCAACACGCTTGCAACGCACGGTTTGCACCTTGCTGCTGTTCACACTGATCGCAGCAGCAGTGCTTGGAGGAGGAGCCAATGCTCATGCAGCTTCCCTCAGCCAAACTACGGTATATTATGAGTCCGATGGTGTATTGTACAAAGTATCCGGCGACGGAAGCGGAACCACAGAGGTATTGCTTGATTTTGAAGGAGATGGTCTGTCTGCGGCGGGATCCTATCTCTATTACACCCGTTCCGAGTCTTCCACAACGCTACTTCGCGTTCCCAATGACGGTTCCAGCGATTCTGCTGAAACGTATGCGACAGATGTGTTGAGCTACTTTACGGATAATGGGTTTATCTATTATATGGACTCCAAAGGAACGATCTATCGTGCAAATGGTAATAGCGAAGCTTCCGCTGCCACCAAAATTGCAGACAAAGCGGATACAGATTTTCCGCTGCTCGCCGTAACGAAAGGCCGTGTATATTATAACGGGCTCGTTAATGGAAACCCATGGATCGTTTCCAAAGCATCCAATGGCAGCGGAGCAGTGCAACGAATTGCTGCTGGTGCAGTAGAAAGTCGTTATTTTATGAACGTGGCCAAAAACGAACTGCAACTGATGGTGAACACTGACCCGTATGAGCAGTACTACTCGACCAACGCCATTATCATGTACAAGGTAAACTACAATACAGGCAAAGGTACAGCTGTTAATCCAAAAGCAAAGCTGGACGTGAACGCTGTTTATGCTGGCGGCTGGGGCAACAATCTGTACGTGTATAATAAAGGCATTAAGCTGGACAGCAACAAGGATTATGATTATTCAACAGGCAAAGCCTTTGCATTGACCAGTTCTGGCAAAACACTTCAGATTCATAGTAAGAGTATCCGGGAGGTCAGCCCACTAGGTACAGATAAGGTTGTCGTTGTGGATGCAGACAAAAAGGCGTATGCCAAAACCATCGCCGGGAACAAGGTATCCAAATCTGCCAACCTGAATTTGAATAGCGTTACTTTCGTAACTGCTCAGCTGACCAACGGAACACCAGCTATTGCATATCTATCCGGTACAAATGGTCTTTATTCCGTGAGCACAGCCCTCAAAGTAACCAAGCTTGCTGGAGAGGAATGGGCAACGTTCCAGCTTCATGACGATGTTCCGGGCATGTTCTACATCAACGCAAATGATCTCTATCGTCTGTATCATGTGCAAACCAATGGCACAGGCAAAAAAGTGCTAAGCGACGTTTTCCTGGATGATATCCTGTTGGTCGTGCCAAACTAACCCACGCATGTGGGCATAGACTTATAGAGACATAAACTATCTCAACATTCTTGCTCCAAAAAAAGAGGATAACCCAGAAGCCATCACGGATCTGGGCATCCTCTTTTTTTCATGTCCAAAACTATTTTTCAAAAACATCTTCCATATGAGAATGATTATTGTTATCATTAAGAAAATAAGACAAAAGGATGGTCCGTATGACTGAACAGCTTCCCTTCATTTCTGAAACCTCATCTCTACCGCTCCTCTCTTCCATGTGCCGTGTACGGCGCGGGGAGCATTTCCGTGTGCAAGGCAAGACGGTGTCCCGGCCCATGCTCTGTCTTATTTTACAAGGAGACGGTGTCCTGGTCCTGAACGATACAGTCTATAACGCCGAAGCCCATCAACTGTATGTTTTGAAGCCAGGAACAACGATTGAAGCGGCTGCACGCTCGGCTGTTACGGAGTTTATAATACTTAGCATGGATACGGTATGTTTGCAGCAAGTGCGCGGCCGATGGAAAATGTCCTCCTCCTCTGGCTTCCCGTTGGATTGGGAGACAGGCAGACTGATGGTTCGGCATGACCAACTGGCCACAGCACGATTTGAACAATTGTATGAAGCCTATCGCGGTGTTCACCCCGATCATTTTATCAGTATACATAGCCAGCTGCACGAGCTTTTGCAGTATCTCTCGGAGAACCGGCTTGAAGAAAATTATGAGAAAGTCGATCCGGCGCTTGAACGCAGCATTATGTATATGAGAAGGTTCATGAGTGAAGGAATCAGCATGGATCAACTGGCTAAAATTGCCGGATTGACGCCAAGCTCCTATTCTCGCAGTTTCAAGAAAGCTAAAGGCATGTCACCTACCGATTATCTAAATCGCTTACGGATTGACGAAGCCAAAAAACAGCTCAAGCAAGAGTCATGTGCACTCAAAGACGTCGCTGTCTCTGTTGGATATGGCAATGAATATTATTTTAGCCGCAAATTCAAACAAACCTTGGGTATTGCACCCAGCCTATATATGAAAAAAGACCAAATTCGCGTGGCTACCGCGTCCAGGATTGGACTTCATGAGAACCTCTCTTCGCTCGGATTACATCCCGTAGCTGCAATGGACGGATTCCATGATCGGGAGCTTGATGAATTCGAGCAGCAGCAGCGGCTAGCCTTACAATTGGAGAAATTACGTCAGGCCAAGCCGGACCTGATTATCGGTGACTTTTATCATCAATCCTTTTACGATAAGCTCAAAAGTATTGCCCCTACAGTCATCCTGGATCAGACCCATGAATGGAAAGACAATCATTTACGTATAGCTGAACTGGTTGGACGAGATCAACAGGGCTTGCAGAATTTCAAACAGCTGGAGCTTCGCAACCTTGATATTGGGCTCCGTTTGAAGCATCATTTCGGGCAAGAACGTATTATGCTTATGCAGGTTACGAATCAGTCTATCCGGCTTCAGGATAATACCGAGCATCCATTATATCGCCTTATCTACGGTGAACTTGGACTGAACCCTGCACAGATCATATCTACAGATATAATTACTGATGAGTATGCGGCAGATAGCATCCCCATGCTGGACACGGATCATCTGTTGATTAACCGTGTTTCCAATGCTCCTGCCCGTGAGAAACTACTTCGGCGCATGAAACAAACCACTGCCTGGAATCGATCTCCTGCTGTCCTGAAAGGTAACGTACACGATATATCCGATTGGTCTGTACTATGCTGGTCCCCCAGCGGACGCCATCAGATCATGGACGAACTGGAACAGATCGTTCTACAGCTTGAGACCTTATCACATGTCGGATTAATCGGACAATTGTAAAGCATATCTTTTTCTTCATTATAAATGTACAAGTGTACAACCCATCAAGACAAAAGGGCCCTTTCCTATTCGGAAAGGGCCCTTTGCTTTTGCTGTTATTAATGTTCCTTGATCTCTTCCTTCGGAACCAGTTTGTATATTTCCTCATCTTCCATGGTATCAATCAAGCGATCCAGCCATTTGTAGTAAGCCTCTGCTTGAAGCACCTTATGCTTGTCTTCCTTAAGAATGCGAAGAAGTTCAGCATCTGCTTGTTCATCCAAGTCGGCAACCAAACGATTCAGTTCATCAACGGATTTGCGCAGTACCTGAAGGTTACTCTCCACGGCTTTTCTCCATTTAATCACAAAATAATCCGTAAACGTCTGATGCCAGTCATACTCCACTTCATATAGGTCTTTCCGGGAGCCTTTGCTCCATACTTTATTCACCATTTTTAGATCCAGCAGTGTACGTACGCCGGTACTCATGCTCGTTTTGCTCATTTCCATTTCCCGGCCCATATCGTCAAGGGTCATAGGTTTGTCTGCAAAAAAAAGCAATCCATATAAGTGTCCCGTGGACAGCGTAACGCCGTAGAGATCCATATTACGCCCAATGGCTTCAATGACGCGTTTACGGATTCTAAGAACGGTTGCCTGCTGCTCCTCTTGTAAATGGTCCAAGCTCATGCTTGCAACCTCCATTCTGAACATTCCCAGTCTCGGCAAAATAATTGCAACTGTTTAAGATCCGGCTTACATGGGAAAGTATCCGGCAGGACATCCTATATGCCAACGGGCTTAAGGTTACCCCATGTATATCATGGGAGCTTTACCAAGTTGCAAACGCCTACGACTATCTTTTAACCAAAAGAAACTGCTTAGATTCAGCACATTTTCTATTGTAGGAAAAGCGATATCAAATGTAAAGGTGTCTTATTAGCCAGAATAAGGAGAATGACGGAGCATATGGACGGAAAACTTTGTACAGTTTTTACTGTACAAACATTATGTACTGTTTATTCAGTTGCTATACGGGTTAAGTATTGTTAGAATACAAAGCGTTACCCAGAAAGACGGGAAGCGAAGCAACGATTACCGGATTTCGTGGCTGGGCGCACAAGTGTATGGGCTTGTGGATGCTGAAAGCCGTTCGAAGTGCACAACACATCAGAAGGGGTGAAAACATGACCATACTTGAAGTAAAGAATGTAAGTAAACTGTTTGGCCCCCAAACCGAGCAAGGTCTGCAATTACTGGAGCAAGGTTGGGGCAAAGAAAAGTTGGCCAAAGAAAAACAGATAACGGTTGGCGTCAACCGGGTCAACATGGAAATTCAGGAAGGTGAAATTTTCGTCATCATGGGACTGTCCGGAAGTGGTAAGTCTACACTTGTTCGAATGTTCAATCGTCTGATTGAACCGACATCGGGAGAGATTCTGGTCCATGGTAAAGATCTACGTAAGATGAATAAAGAACAATTGCGCGAAGTGCGTCGGAAAACGATCAGCATGGTGTTCCAAAAATTTGCGTTATTCCCGCACCGTACCGTTCTTGATAATGTGGAGTATGGACTCGAAGTTCAAAAGGTTGATAAAGATGAACGTCGGGAAAAAGCAAAAACCTCGCTTGAGCTTGTAGGCCTTAAAGGCTGGGAAGATAAAATGCCGGATGAGCTGAGTGGCGGGATGCAGCAACGTGTAGGTTTGGCCCGTGCGCTGGCGAATGACCCGGAAGTACTGCTAATGGATGAAGCATTCAGTGCACTTGATCCACTGATTCGTCGTGATATGCAGGATGAGCTGATTGAGCTTCAGGATAAAATGAAAAAGACCATTATTTTCATTACCCATGACTTGGACGAAGCGCTGCGCATCGGCGATCGTATTGCCCTCATGAAAGACGGCGCAGTCGTGCAGATCGGTACTCCGGAAGAAATCATGATTCAACCGGCCAACTCATATGTGGCCCGCTTCGTCGAAGACGTGGACTTGTCCAAGGTCCTTACCGCATCTCATGTTATGCGACGTCCTGAAACGATTACGCTTGACCGTGGTCCCCGTGTTGCCCTCGAATTAATGCGCGAACGTGGTATTTCCAACCTGTTTGTCATTGACCGTTCGAAAAAACTGCTTGGTGTTATCACAGCAGAAGATGCAACCCGCGCAATGCGCGAAAACAAAGTATTGAACGACATTCTGATTACGGATGGGCCGACTGTAGCGCCTGAAACCCTGATTCATGAATTGTTTGAAATTGTAAGTTCAGCCCATGTGCCGCTCGCTGTTGTTGGCGAAACTGGCCGTCTGCAAGGTGTTATCGTCCGCGGTGCCCTGCTTGGAGCACTAAGCGGTGAAGTTGCAGTAAAGGAGGAACTTGCGAATGATTCCCAAAATTCCACTAGCATCGTGGATTGAAGCGATTGTTGACTGGATGAGCTCCTCGCTCTCCGGATTATTTAAAGTCATTTCTGTTGTTATTCAGGAGGTTGTCGGATTTTTCTCCGGGCTGTTCATGCTCCCCCATCCGCTCCTGTTTATTGTAATACTTGGTGTATTGGCATACCTTGTTGGCCGAATACCACTAACCCTGTTTACGGTTATCGGTTTCTTGCTCGTAGATAACCTCGGATACTGGTCCCAATCGATGGATACTTTGGGCCTCGTTATTACGTCTGGATTAATCTCCATTCTGCTTGGTGTTCCCATTGGTATCTGGCTCGCATACAGCAAAACTGCAGCCCGGATTATTACACCATTGCTTGACTTTATGCAGACCATGCCTGCATTTGTCTACTTGCTGCCAGCGGTAACCTTCTTCAGCCTTGGTGTGGTTCCCGGTGTTATCGCGTCCGTCATATTCGCGATTCCACCAACGATTCGCCTGACTCACCTCGGAATTAAGCAGGTATCTGGCGAACTGGTCGAAGCAGCGGATGCGTTTGGTTCCACGTCCATGCAAAAGTTGTTCAAAGTACAGCTTCCACTCGCATTGCCTACCGTAATGTCAGGGATTAACCAAACCATCATGCTGTCGCTGTCCATGGTTGTTATTGCATCCATGATCGGTGCACAGGGTATTGGTGCGGAAGTGTACCGTGCGGTAACACAGTTGCAGATTGGTAAAGGTTTTGAAGCAGGTCTTGCTGTCGTAGTTCTTGCGATTGTACTTGACCGTTTCACTCAAAATCTGTTTATGCCAGGCCGCAAGAAAAGCTCACGCTTCTCAGCGAAACAAAAAGCCTGGATTACGGCTGCCGCAACATTCGTTGTGCTCGTAGCTGGTTTCTCACAATACTTTGTTGGCGGCAACAGTACTTCTGCCGGCGGTAACAACACTCCAGCGAATGCTGTAGGTGAAGAAGTCAATTATCAGATCATTGGTATTGATCCGGGTGCAGGCATTATGAAGTCCACTGCCAAAGCCATCGAAGATTATCATCTGACGGACTGGACCCTGATTGAAGGATCTGGTGCAGCGATGACTGCCACACTGGACAAAGCCATTAAAGCGGAAGAACCGATCATTATTACAGGCTGGACTCCGCACTGGATGTTCAATAAATATGATCTAAAATATCTGGATGATCCCGAGAAATCTTTCGGTGATGCAGAAGAAATTCACACCATCGCACGTAAAGGTTTAAAAGAAGATCACCCGGTTGCTTATGAATTCCTGTCCCGTTTCCAATGGACATCAGATGAAATGGGCGAAATGATGAGTGCCATTCAGAATGGTACATCTCCAGAAGAAGCCGCAAAAGACTACGCTGAGAAACATGCAGACCAGATTGACGAATGGACCAAAGGTCTGACGCCAGTTAACGGTGATGCATTTAAACTTAGCTACGTAGCCTGGGATTCTGAGATCGCTAGTACTAACCTGTTGAAATATGTCATGGAAAGCAAACTCGGCTATAAAGTTAACGCCCTGCAAGTTGAAGCTGGGCCTATGTGGACGGGTGTTGCCTCAGGCGACGTAGATGCCTCTCCAGCAGCTTGGCTGCCATTAACTCACGCTGACTACTGGGAACGTTACAAAGACCAGGTGGATGATCTGGGAGCCAACATGACCGGTGTACGCACAGGCCTTGTTGTTCCTGCCTACATGACAGACGTTAATTCGATTGCAGATCTGGAAACAGGTGCTTCTTCCTCTACTCCATCGGCGAATGCCAATGTGGGAAATGAAGTGAATCACCAAATTATCGGTATCGATCCAGGTGCCGGAATTATGAAATCCACAGCCAGTGCCATTGAGAAATACGGTTTGTCTGACTGGAAACTGGTTGAAGGTTCAGGAGCCGCAATGACAGCAACGCTGGATAAAGCGGTTAAGAATAAGGAACCGGTTATCGTTACCGGTTGGACACCGCATTGGATGTTCAACGCATATGACCTGAAATACCTGGACGATCCGGAAGGCGTCTACGGTGAAGCAGAACAAATTCATACCATTGCCCGTAAAGGGTTGAAGGAAGACAAACCTGTCGCTTATGAATTCCTGGATCGCTTCTCCTGGACACCTGAGGATATGGGTGAAATTATGGTCGCCATTCAAAACGGAGAAGACCCCCAAAAAGCCGCAGCAGCTTTTGCCGAGAAGCATAGCGACAAAGTGGCTGAATGGACCAAAGGTCTGACCCCGGTGAATGGAGATTCCATTAAACTGAGTTACGTAGCCTGGGACTCCGAGATTGCAAGTACCAACTTGCTGGAGTACATCCTGAAAGAAAAACTGGGTTACAAAGTAACTTCCCTTCAAGTTGAAATTGGTCCAATGTGGACCGGTATTGCCAATGGTGATGTCGATGCAACTCCAGCTGCATGGTTGCCGCTCACCTCTGCAGATTATTTCAACAAATACAAGGATCAGATCGATGATCTCGGTCCAAATATGGACGGTGCCAAAACAGGTCTGGTTGTACCAACCTATATGGACATCAATTCCATTGAAGATTTAAAAGATAATTAAACCAGATTGAGATGAATAAACCTGAATTTGGCAAAAAGACCACCGAAATTTTTTCGGTGGTCTTTTTAATGAATGTAACTTTTCTTAAGTTGTGTCTTCCAAGCTGCTGGAAGACAAGTATACCTGAAGTTCCGTTAAAGTGGATTTTCTCCCTTTCAATGAAAAGCTTGGCTCCGGATGGGATCAGGAGTCAGCGACTCACACGCGATTGAAGCAGAGCATGTGCAAGCGCAACGAATCGAAGACGTCTTATTCAAGGATATGAAGTGACTCCAGAAATCTAAAGAACCTGAGACACGCTGTATCAGAAAAAAAAGTCGTTTATAGTGTTTTTGTCAGGAATTTCAGTAAATAACGTGTCTGGAGTTTCTTACTTTGTAAAAAGAAGAGCTGAAGGCAAAATAAGACGTCCCCGGTTTCTTAGATAATTTGTCCACACATTCCCAGGAGTAAACTGGCTTAGGCTTCAAGACTTTTTAAAAAGCTAACTTCCACACCCTAACTAACCTCGAAAATCTCAAGCATAAAGCTAAACGTACTAATCGTTACTTTCTACATTAAAGGCTGTGAAACTGAATTATGTACTCAGGCTCTACAATTTTTCTTTTCTTTCTTTTTCTACGCTTACCCAAACAGCAACAATAATACACCAATGGTAATCAGCACAATACCTAAAATACCATACACCACTCTTGCACCCTGACGTCCAATGGTTTTCACAAAGAGACCTGCTCTAAAACTCTTCATAAACCAATCCCAATTGTTGATTCCACCCAACAAACTGAAAATCCCTGCTGCAATAGCCAATAGTGCGATTAAAACTGGTTGATCTTGCATTTCAACACTCCTTCCATATAATCCTGTCTACTATACCTTCCTCTGGTAAAATTGAACAGCCATTAATTAGTAAAAAAACAGCTTGCAGATGTAGGTCTGCAAGCTGTTTTTCTTAGAGTAAAAGAGTTTAGCGTTTCAGGTTAAATTGGTTTTGGCTTCCTTTTCATAGAAAGATTGAATAGTCTTTATTACTTCGCCTGAAACTCACTCGCTGACATCAACAGAGTCACAACTTCAGCACGAGTTGCTTCAACAAGTGGGTTAAACAGGTTCTTGCCTGTGCCTTTCACCAGTCCTGCATCATATGCAGCTGCAATATAAGGTACGGCCCATGCAGGTACTTTATTCGCATCTGCAAAGGTTAATGTGGCATTCGATGCAACTGGAAGTCCGAGTGCTCTTACGAGCATAACCGTCATCTCTACACGGGATACTTTGCCGGAAGCACGGAACGTCTCATCCGTATAGCCACTAATGATCCCTTGTTCTACAGCTTGAGCAATAAAGGATTGTGCCCATGCTGGAATTTTGGAAGCATCCTTAAACGTCAACGCCTTGCTGCTGGCCGGAAGTTCAAATGCTCTTGCCAGCATGACAATGAACTCGGCACGTGTTGCCGGTGCATTTGGACGGAAATTACCGTCCTGATATCCATTTACAATTCCCCGGGAAATGGCCTGCTCAATGGCAGCTGCTGCCCAGTGATTGCCGATATCTTTCAAAGTCACACCCGGATTGGTCGGTGTAGTACCTCCTCCATTACCATTACCCGGGTTGGAAGGTGTTGTAGGCGTCGTCGGAGTTGTTGGATCTGTTGGTGTTACAGGTGTGGTTGTACCTCCATCACTATTACCACTGCCCGGATTACTTCCATTATTTCCACCGCCATTACCAGGGTTGCTTCCATTCCCATCACCCGGAAGTGGAGCTCCCTTCAAATCAGTAATGCGTCCTTCCGTTTTCTGGTTTACCGTACCTACACGGTCCAGATGTTCATGGAAAACCTCATAATCGACCAGATTCAGTTCATACTGGCGTTTGTCATCCTTCGCCGCTCTCATGGAGCGATAGAAGTCTCCACCGTTAGCCATAAAAGAGTTCGTCGCTACGATGTAGTATCCGTTAGGGTCGATGTCCGTGTACGTGCCATTGGCATTCTTAATCTGTACTTTGAGCACGCGTTGACCCACTTGGGTCACTGTATTCGTTACCGCATCAATTTTCTCGCCGGGCTTCGTGGAGTCGTAGTAGAAACGCATGCCTGAAACTTGCGGGAAGCGTCCTTCTCCTGTTTCCACACCGCTCACGCCATTTTCCAGTGCAGCGGTAATTTCCTTACCTGTCATTTTTAGCGCAGACAGGTTGTTTCCATTTGGCATCATTTCCAGCAATTGTTCCAGGGTGATATCTCCCTCCTTGAACGATTTCCGGATGCCTCCACCATTTTGGATTGTGACATATCCTTTAACATTGTTTTCCTTAACAATAGATTTCACTTTCTCTAACATGCCGTCTGCTACCAGGTTACCAAGGTTGGTTTCCTGCTTACGTACACTGCCACGTTCTCCATCGAGGAATACATTCGTTTTACCGATGACTGTTTTTCTGAACTCTTCCAGAGGTTTCGCATAGGTTGCCAGCTTCGCTTTTGCAATCGGATCATCTGCGTAAACATACTTACCGGTGGCATCCTTCGCATCCAGGTTCAGCAATTTGCCGTTCCATGTTTTCAGTACGCCTGCTTCGTTGAACGTTACATCCAGTTGACCCAGGGAAACGTCATATTCTCCCGTCTGTACAACCAGTGTCGGATCAGTGTGTGTATCTACAACTACCGGTTTGTTCAGAATGGTATGTGAATGACCACCCACTACGATGTCAATGCCTTCTACCGCTTCTGCCAGCTTCAGGTCTTCCGAGTACCCCAGATGCGTCAGCGCGATAATTTTGTTGATTCCTTCATCTTGCAGCATGTTCACTGTCGCCTGAGCACTTGCTTTGTAATCCTTAAAGGTCAAATCATCTCCCGGTGAGGACAGAGATACGGTATCCGGTGTCGTCAATCCAAAGATTCCGACTTTCTCGCCGTTTACTTCCGTAATAATGGCCGGGTAGATTTGGGAATTCTCGCCTGGATTTCCGATGGTACTGTTGTACAGGCTGCCCAAACTCGCATCCTTGGTATAGTCAATATTGGCACTCACAAATGGGAATTCCGCTTGTTCAATAAATTCCTTGAGTACGCTTGGGCCTTTATCAAACTCGTGATTTCCGAAGGTCATGGCATCGTATCCGATCATGTTCATGAACTCCAGATCCGCCAGACCGTTAAAGAGGTTAAAGTACAATGTACCCGAGAATACGTCCCCTGCATCCAATACCAGGGTGTTATCATTGCGCGTTTCCTTAATCGCTGTTACACGGCGCGGGATGTTATCCAAATGCGCGTGTGTATCATTGGTGTGCAATACACGCAGGTTGAAGTCACCTTCTTCTGCTGTGCTTCCAATGCTCAGCTGCGCGAGCAGCGGATCATGGTCACTGACCCGACCATGGGAATCTTCAAAATCAGCATTCACATGAACCGCTTCGATAGCAGCAGTTTCGGACAGATTTTTACTCACCAGAATGTGATCCAGTGTCTGAGAGTTTCCGTCATAGATGTAGGAATAACGCTTATTCTCTGGCAGTTTGTTTACCAGATTGTCCAGTTCATTACCTTCAACAATATTCAATGTTTTGGAGAACTGGAAGTCATTGAAATCGCCAAGAACAGCAACATTCACCTCAGGGTCTTTACTTAGCAGTTCTTTAACAAAACTATTTACAGCAGTTGCCTGTCGTGCACGTTGAATTTCACTACTTCTTGTCGCAGGCTGTATGCTTCCGTAAGGCTTCAGATCGCCGCCTTTGGAATTCAGATGATTTGCAATCACAACAACACGTTCTCCATTGAACTCAAATTCAGCAGCGAGCGGCTTACGCGAGCTTGTAAAAGCATCGTTTGTTGGATCAATCCTTCCAGGATTAAGGGACAAACTCCCGTCTGTTTCCACTTGGATTCCCGTTACTGCGTCCCCTTTATTTCCTTGTTTCAGAGTTACACGTGACTCATTGTATAAGAATCCTACACGAATGTTCCCCCCCGGAGCTCCACCATCCTTATTGTTTTCTGGAGCAATATCCGTGTATTTATAGGTAGGACCGCCTTTAGATGCAATAGCATCAATCAGGGTTTGGAAACTTGCATCAGCAGCAGTTGTTCCACTGTCTGTAGCTCCATCATTATCTTGTACTTCCATTATGCCAATAATATCCGGATTCTTTAGATTATTGACTACAATCCCACCGATTTTGACAGCTCTCGCTGCATCCTTCTTACTGAAATTTTCCACATTAAAAGTTGCAATTGTCAACTTACCGTCGGCCTGTTGAATCGTCGTTGTTGCTTGCTCAAGCCCCCCTGAAGTGATGACTGGAAGATTCCCCTCTGGATTAACCTTGAAATTACCGTTGGAATACGTCATAACACCTTTGACGGACTCAGTAAGCTTGTCACCAGTTTTGACCGCCTGAGAGGGCTTTTTGTTAATGAACAATCGTTGCGGATTGAGGGCACTCTCGTAAGGTTCTGTACTATCCGCAGTTAGGATAACGCCTCCTGCTGGTGTGCGTACTGGGTTATTCAGACCATTGTCAACGACAACTGCTAGACCCGGTTCACTGGAATATGGACCAATAATTGTTGCATTATCAAGTTGCACTCTCATGCCTTCCAAACTCTCATAAAAATCGATCGCATCCGTTTCCGGGTTAAACTCCCCGAACTGATCTGAATCAATTACAGTAGGGATGATTCGACCGTTAGTTCCCAGAATCACAGGTTCAGGAAGTTCTTGATTGTTGTCTTCAACCGTAATTGTTGTTGCAACGATCTCTGTCGTAGACAGCTCAGTCGTCGCTGTCGCATATTCTTTGACTTGACCCGACACCTTAACCTTGTTGCCTACTGTCATTCCATGAGATGACTTATAGATGAGTATACCTTCGGATGTTTTCACATCGTCATCTTCCATTCCAGGAATCTCCTGTATATAGAAGGAGCTTGCATTTACAACATAAGTCACAATTCCTTCGACATTCTGAACAGCTAAACCATCGTACAAAGAGTTATGGGAAGCTCCTTGAATATCATGGATTCTAAGATTGTCCAGTTCATGAAGAACTTTATAAGTAAAGGTATATACCCCACTCGTACTTCCACCCGATACAGCAATCGCTTTTACAATCGTGTCCTCGTTTACTGTAATTGGAACACTGTACTTTGTGGATGTTGGGGTTGGTTCAGTGCCATCAACCGTATAATAGATTTCTGCTCCTGCCGTTGGCGAGGACAATGTCACTGTTGATCCTTTGACAATACCGCCTGATGAAGCACTGGCTGTAACAGAGAGCAAATTTTCGACAACATCCGATGTTGTACGTGGAATCAGTTCAAGACCATAACTTGTATGGTAGGTCATAACTCCTGTCACTTTTTCATATGTTTTGCCTGTTGCCAGTGCAGTAGGGCTATTTTTGGCATAGATCGTGATCTCTCCACCATCGGTATCTGTCGCATAAAAGGTGGAACTGCTGCTTCTTGTCACTGTAACAGCGTTGACTTCGACAAGCATCCCTTCGTAAATGCCACCTGTACCCTTTCCTCCGCCTTCAGCAGGTGTAAAGTCTTTGGATGTCAGTGTAACGGGTTCAGGGATATCTTGCGTTTTATCCAAGACCTTAATATAACCGCCTGGAAATCCGGTCTTGTCCTTCTCTACCTGAAGCAAACCGTTATAAATCGTCAGCGGACCATAAGCTTCAATACGATCGCCCGGCTCCACGGTGGCGTCTGTTCCACGAATGACGATTCCTGCATGATCATCCTGAATGTACAGATTCGCCAATCCTCCGGATTCTTCGCGATAAGTTACAATCCCTTGTACAGTAACCGGTGTATTCTCAGATTTAGTTCTTGCTTCGGAGATTGAAATGGGACTGTTGTCGACTATGGTGTAGTCAAGAAGCGTAATATCGCTATCCATTAATCCACTTTTGTGTGCATAAGCTTCAATGTGAATCGTATCATTCACTGTGATGGGCACTGTATATGGAAGAAATTCATTATCATCATTTAATTTATAGTATACGGCGGCACCAACTGTAGTTGTTGCCAATTTAACCTCTGTGCCTGCCGGCACAGCTCCAGAGGATGGATTAGCTGTAACGTTTACCACCTTGGTTTCTGGCGTCTCATCAATCAATTGGAAAATGGTCGAAGTGGTACTTTTAATCCCGTTAACAGTAAAATATGTTTCCAATGTAGCACCGTTAATTCGAACTTTGGAATGATATAAGGATGTATTGCTTTGTAGACCAAAAGTGCTGCGGGGAGCATTTGTGGGTACTTGTACTGGCATCATTTTGCTTACATCTGTTTCATCAGGACGATCTGCCAGTGCAAAATTTGTGTCAGAAGTAAACGGAGGATTTAGCTGGATAGAGGTTCCACTGTTATAGTAACCAACAACATATCCTTCAACAGTCGCTGTAGATTTGTCAGAATTCTTTGCCTGTGCCTGAGCAACCGTTAACGGCTCATCCGCCGCAGCTGCCTTACTGCTGAACAATCCAGCCGGAATGGCACCCGTGATAAGCAGAACCATAGCCAGGAACAACCTGAGCCACCTCTTCATTTGCAGAACATGCATCTTTTACCTACCTCCATTTTTTAAATTCGTAATCATTTGTTCATGAAACTTGTACATTAGTTCAAATATAAGATAACTGAACTTTTATTACATGTAAATAATATTCTTTTGAAATGATATAAAATAGAACACAAACATCACAAAATTGATAATAAAAAAATAAAAACAAGTAATAAATTGCTATTTTTCAGCTTTAACATGTCATATACATTACTTAAATAGTGAATCATTGTGTATAACAGCCTATTTAGAGTCACTTAAACTAACATAATAAAAATAAAATCTCTGTATTCGACATTTATTGATAGATATCCCCATAGCCAATTCACCTTAAATTGATTATGTTCAAGATCTTCTCACAGCAAAACGATGCGACAGTCAGGGTTGACCATCGCATACGTCTCACTCATTTTGACATCCTAAGTTAAGTCATTTATCTCAACTTCCCTAGCCCCGGCCTAAGGTTTGTCCTGCTGCAAGTCAGCATGTTACTTCTTCACCGTGCTGTTATACTGTGCAATCTTGTCTGTAATTTGCTTCGCTGCTGCATCCAATACGTCTTGTGGTGTACCTTGTCCATTCAGAACTGTCTCGATCGCTCCTTCGACAATTTGACGGGCTTCGGGGAATACACCCATTACAGCCCCGGATGTTGCTGTCGAATCAGCAGAAGCGTGCAATTGGTCGACTGCTGTCTTGAATTGCGGGTACTTCGCCATATTATCCTTTAATACTTGCTCATCGTAGGCTGCTGTCGTAATAGGGAAGTATCCTGTCGCAACACTCCAGTTGGCTTGCACCTCAGGTGTAGCCAGGTACTTGATGAATTCCCAAGCGGCTTGCTGTTGAGCTTCAGATTTGTTGTTCATGATATACAAGCTTGCGCCACCAACAACGACGCCGCCTTCTTTGGCATCTGCTGGACGTGGCAGGAAGCCTGTTCCCAGCTCAAACTTACCGCCAGCACCCTCTACAATTTTGCGCAATCCAGCGGTGGAATCCAGTGTCATACCGATTTGTTGTGCTGTAAATGCAGCGGTTGTATCGTCCGTGCTACGTCCCAGATTGGAGACGGTTTTCTCGTCCATCATCTTTTTCCACCACGTCAAAGTCTTCACACCAGCTTCGGAGTTCAGCATGGATTCCGTCGCTGCACCGGTTCTTCCGTTACCGTTGTTTACATAATCTGCATTCTGGTTTGCAAAGAACTGTTCCATAAACCAGCCATAGATCGCCATGGACGCACCGGGTTTACCGTCTTTCGCCAGTGCTTTGGCTGCTTGTTCAAACTCTTCGTATGTCTTAGGCGGGTTCTCCGGGTCCAAACCAGCTGCTTTGAACATGTCCTTGTTGTAATACAGAATTGGGTTCGATGTGTTGAACGGCATGGCGTTCAATTTGCCATCAATAGTGTAATAACGAATGATATTCGGCTCCAGTTGGGACAAGTCGAATTTGTCTTTATCGATAAATTGCTGAACTGGTGTAATCATACCGGAATCGATCATGAACTTGCTGCCGATCTCGTACACCTGGATAATGTCCGGACCACTGTCCGATCCCATGGAAGCTTTAAGTTTGTTCAGGCTCTCATCATATTTCCCCTGGTAGATTGCCTTCACCTGAATGTCCGGGTGACTTGCGTTGAAATCGGAAGCGAGTTGATTAATGGCTTTCTCCCCTGCACCAGACATCGAATGCCACCATGTCAGTTGTACCGGTTCAGCAGCTGCAGCATCTGCCTGCGCTCCGCCCGTTGTGCTTGTTGTTTCGGTTTTTCCGCCACAAGCGGCCAATACCAGCATAAGTGCAGCCAACATCAATGCAAATGTTCCTCTTTTTTTCAAACGAAACCCGATCATAATCGCTCTCCTTTTTTTGGGGCTCACTTCACAATAAGTGCTTACGTTCTGCAAGGTGGCCGTTCCGGTTACGAACCGTTCTTTCGATCGCTGTTGTCTCCATATTTTTTTGAATTAGTTTTTAATTGTTTAAATTCCGGAGACAAAGGCGAACGCTAACGCTTCTACAGAATCGATTTCGTCCCCTTCACTGCTTTTGCAGCCTTGAAAGACTTATTTCAAGAGTGAGCCTTGTTTATTCGCTCCTGGGTATCCAAACCGCCAACCGTTTAAATCTTTACAACAAACCATACTCCTACTAACCCTTTAGCGCGCCTGCGGCCATACCGCGGACAAGCTGTTTCAAGCCGAAGACCAGAAGCAGCAGCGACGGTAAAATAACAAGCGCTGTGCCGGCAAACACCAGATTCCATGCTGTGGATTCCTGGAACTCCAGCATCGAGATTCCGATCTGTACCGTCCTCATCTCTGGCGTATTCGTAACGAGCAGCGGCCACAGATAGGAGTTGTACATGCTCAGGAACGAATAGATGGCCAAGGTTCCAAGTGCCGGGCGGGACAATGGCAGGACATGGGATACAAAATACCGGATGTGCCCGCAGCCATCGATCTTCGCCGCTTCAAACAGCTCTTTGGGCAGCTGCATGAAGAATTGTCTCAGCAGGAATGTACCGAACGCTGTTGCCAGGAACGGAATAGTCAGCCCCTGGTACGTATCGAGCCAGCCCCAACTGCGCACCGTCAGATAGTTCGGGATCATGGTGACTTCCCAAGGAATCATCATCGTCGCCACAAACATGCTAAAGATGACGTTCTTGCCCTTAAACTCCATTTTCGCGAATGCATAGGCTGCCATGCTCGCTGTGACAAGCTGACCAAACATCGTCAGCCCTGCCACCAGGAACGTATTACCGATAAACGAACCAATCGGAACGATATCGAATACTTCCGTGAAATTGGACAAGTCTATCGATTGAGGGATGATATGAGGCGGATACGCACTGGCATCCTCCGGTGTCATGACCGCCATGAAAAAGGTGTACAGCACCGGATACAGTACAAGTGCCGCACAGATTGTAAGCAGCACATACAGCAATGTTTTGGTCCATGGTGTTCTCATTGGTAATGCACTTTCCTTTCCACCCATTTGAACTGAATCAGGGTCAGCAGCATAATGACCGCGAACAGGATAAGCGCCTGCGCACTGCCCGTCCCGAAGCGGAAATTAACAAAAGCTTCCTGATAGATGGAATATACGAATACATTGGTACTATCCATCGGGCCGCCACGGGTTAGAATGTTGATCTGACCAAATGATTGGAACGCACCAATGATCGATACAACGGTGACGAAAAACAGGGTTGGCGACAACAGTGGCATCGAGATTTTGCGAAAAGTAAGCAAAGGACCTGCACCATCAATCTTCGCGCTCTCATAAATTTCATCCGGGATGCCTTGTAATCCGCTGGATAGA
This sequence comes from Paenibacillus sp. BIC5C1, assembly GCF_032399705.1. Lineage (NCBI taxonomy): Bacteria > Bacillati > Bacillota > Bacilli > Caryophanales > Paenibacillaceae > Paenibacillus > Paenibacillus sp. BIC5C1. The sequence goes on along the minus strand of NZ_CP135922.1, from coordinate 1,513,755 downwards.
ATAATGTAATTGAATCCGAGGTTCATCCAAATCGTCATAATGGAGATCGATATTAAGGCCCAATCCGGGCTGGTCAGCCAGGGAATCGGATCGATCCCAACTTTTCCTAATAAATAATTCAGCATACCCAAGGTCGGATGGAACAGGAACTTCCAGATGACCGCTGATGAACCGACAGACAATACCACAGGCAGAGAGAATACAAACTGAAATATACGCATTCCCTTGAAACGGTTGTGTGTTAATGCCGCTAGAATCAGAGCTGCCAGCATGCCCGTTGGCACGGTGAACAGGACAAATAGTAACGTCACTTTCATGCCTTGCAGGAACAATCCGGACTGGAATACCGCTTTGAAATTGTCCAATCCCACATAAGCTGCAATCTGTCCGGTAGGGTCAGTGGAATGCAGACTCAGGTACACCGACTTGAACATCGGATAAAACAGAAACACTGCAAATAAAAGCAGCGATGGTGCCAGGAAACCATAGGCCAGCATATTCTCCCGTATTCGCTGCACACGCAGCGAAGCTGTCCGGCGCTGACTCGTGCCCCATACGCGCCGTCTGGCAGCAGGCAAGCCGATCCGGTTGTCAAGCTCACTCATCGGATTTTCTTCCCCCTTGATCTACGCATTCGGAGTGTGAACTTCATCACCCACATTAACTAGTGTAAAAGCCAACTGTTACAGCAGCATCTGTTCTGAATCAACACAGCGTTAATCGTGGACAAGCGACTTTACCAAACAAAGGACGTTGAATAGACTTCAAAACAAAAACAGCAAACAGCAAAAAACCGCAAGAACTCCCTTGATTCGGGAATGTTCGTGCGGTTTTGTGTGTTAAGGGAAGATGAACAATGATTAGATATCAATTCAATAAATTTAACAGAAAACTGGATATTTAATGTTAACGCAAAATGTTCGGTTGAATTCTTTTAACGATTGAGATGGTAAGGGACAGTCGTGACTATCACGTCTTTGTAATTGATCAGATAAGCACGGATCATGAAGCTGGTCTGATTGTGCAGCACATTTTGCCACCAATGCTTGGTGATGAACTGCGGAATTAGAATTGTGATATGGTCCGTCTCGGCCGTCTTCCATTCCACGGTATCAATAAACTTTTTGAGCGGCCCCATAATACTGCGGTATCTCGATTTAATGACAACCAGGCGAACCCCAGGGTTCCACTCTTCCCACTTCTGCTCCATTTTCCGGATGGCTTCATCATCGAACCCGATATACAAGGCAACCACGTGATCTGACATCGTCTGAGCGTAAGAGATTGTATTCATCACCACCCTCGTAATGCCTGCCACCGGAATAATGATCGTATTGCCCTTTCTCACCGGTTTCTCCAGCTTGATATCAATCCGCAATTCATCCGCAATGTTGCAGTAATGACGGCGAATTCGCATGAACACATAAACGACGAGTGGCAGGAAAATAAAGATAACCCATGTTTGCGTGAACTTGGTGAATATAAAAATCAATGTAATCGACAGCGTGGTCAGCATGCCAATTGTATTGACGAGCAGCTTCACACCCCAACCGGCTGGTTTGACTTTGATCCAACGAATCATCATGCCCAACTGTGACAGGGTAAATGGAATGAACACGCCCACTGCGTAGAGCGGAATCAGACTTTCCGTATTTCCTTTGAATCCGACAACCAGCAAGGCAGACATCACACTGAGGAAAATAATACCGTTTGAGAAGCCAAGGCGGTCTCCTCTAACCATAAACATATGAGGCATATATTTATCCTTCGCCATCATGAAGGAGAGCAGTGGGAAAGCAGAATACGCCGTATTCGCTGCGAGAAACAGAATCAGTGCTGTTACGCCCTGGATAATAAAATACATCGTGCCCCTGCCAAATGTCGCCTCGGCAATCTGGGATATCACGGTGGCTTTGGGATCAGGCTTCACCCCGTAACCATAAGCAAGTAAAGTGATCCCGATAAACATGGCTCCCAGAATACATCCCATAAGCATCAAGGTTCCCGCTGCATTTTTCTCGGCAGGCTGCTTGAAGTTCGGGATGGCGTTACTCACCGCCTCAACCCCAGTCAAAGCTGAACACCCCGAGCTGAATGCCTTGAGCAGCAGAAACAGACTCACATGTGACATACTCGTTCCAAATTCAGGGGCGGCAGCTTCCATGCCTCCAGCGAGAAATTTGATCCCCCCGGATATAATCAGAATCGCAATCGAAAAGATAAACAAATATATGGGGATCGCCAGTACGGAAGCGGATTCCGTCACCCCTCGCAAATTCATAATGGTCAGAAATACAATCATGATCAATGCAATGACTATGCTGTAATCATGAAGCATTGGAAAGGCAGATGTAATCGCATCGGTCCCTGCGGACGAACTTACCGCAACAGTCAGAATATAATCGACCAGTAAAGATCCTCCGGCAATCAAGCTCGGAGCCGTACCGAGATTATCCTTGGCTACGATGTACGCGCCGCCTCCTGTTGGATAAGCAAAAATCGTCTGGCGGTAGGAAAAAATTAAAATGACGAGTAATCCCAACACGGCGATGGAGATTGGAACAGAGAACCACAAGGCGGCGAATCCGGCCGCAACGAGCACCAGTAAGATCTGCTCCGTACCGTAGGCAACGGACGATAGTGCATCGGAGGACAGGATGGCGAGCGCCTTCCATTTCCCCAATTTTTCTGCATCCAATTCAGCCGATTTCATAGGCTTGCCTATTAAGATTCTCTTCATTTTGCCAAGCATGATCATAACTTCCTTCCGTCTTTCATCTGTGAAGCATTGTTATTATGCAAAATCGCCGAGCCATTGACAATACGTCATTTCACCCGAATTTCGCCAGCGTGTGATAATGCATACTACGATTCAATAATCGATAACAAAGCCGCGCTTTATCCACTTTTTGAACTTTTTTGAACCAAAACGGCGTTTGTTTGCCGAAAAAAAGGAAATGGCCTTCGGTTTAATAAACCAAAGACCATTCATATTAGGCTGTGTTGGAGCTCTTTCTTTTATACGATTTCGATCTGTCAAACTTCCATGCTCAATATACCAGGACGTGGAGTGACACCGAAAGCTTGGGCTAATGTAGCTAGCTGCTGATCCGTAATTCGCTGTCTGATTTCATGGCCTGCAACCAGCATATACACCTGGGCTGCCTTCTCAATGGTTTCAATAAGACCAAAAGCTTCATCAATCGTTGTACCCGTTCCAAAAATCCCGTGCTGAGGCCAGATGACCGCGTGGTAACCCTTCATTTTTTCTGCCGTTTCCCGTCCAATTTCATTCGATCCAGGCACCATCCACGGAATAATACCAACGCCGTCAGGAAATACGACAACGCATTCCGTACACATCTGCCACAGCGTCTTTGTAAACTTCATTTCGTCCAAATCATGGATAAATGTCATCGCCAGAACGTTGGTCGCATGGTTGTGCATCACAACCCGGTGTTTCGGATCTATTTTCAAACGTTCGATATGACTCATAAAATGTGTTGGCAATTCACTCGTTGGGTTCGCTCCCGACTTTAGCCCCCACAGCACTTCCAGCTCCTGTCCATCACTCGATACACGTAACACTCCCAGATTGCTCTCTGGATCAGCCAGTACATTTTTGAAATATTTGCCCGAAGCAGTCACAATAAAATATTTATCTGCCAGCTCATGCATCGAAAATGCAGGTTTGATCTTGAGAATAACATGGTTGATATCGATATATTTGGCGACTTCCTCTTCCTCCAGCAGATAGCTGACATTGCCACCATTGCGTTCATCCCAGCCGTTTTTCCACATATGTTGAGTAATTTCCGCCATCTCACGAACAAATGGGATATGAAAGCCAGCTGCCTGCGTTGTTTCATTGGCAAGGGTCACGTTCATCATCATTCTCTCCTCATGATAAAATATAGAATGCCCGTCACGAACATAGTAAGTTCCTTTTTTCACATTCATTATACCTTTGTTTTCTTTTATTAGTCAATGAAATACAGAAATATTTGTTTTATTTACTTTTGTTTATGTTTGTTTTGTGTACATTTATAAAAATAAGCAAAAAAAATACCTCACCGGCGTCCGGCGAGGTCAGTCACACATCTATCTAACACGAGAAGGGGTTTACAAGAATTATCTTACCTCTGCTACCTTAATAGAAGCTGAAAATGAAATAAAAAAACGATGAAAACCCATTTACCAAAAAATTACGGTCACCGCTGCTACCTCTCCATTTATGCTATATATTTAAAAACGTTGTGCTGCCTTGAATGTTGAACATATTTATTCCTTTTTCAGCAAATAGGATGGGTGCATCAGTCCTGTCGGTTCATAACGCTCGTCCCGGACATATTCGAAGCCCAGCTTGATTAACATGTGACGCGACACTTCATTTTCCGGATGATGTCCCGCAAACAATGCTTTCACCTTCAGTTCGCCAAATGCATAGTCAATCACCGCCCGTGCCGCCTCCATAGCATAGCCTTTGCCCCAATGATCCCGGGTAAGATGGAATCCCAATTCATATATCTCTTCTTCCGGAGAATATGGGCGCAAGCCGCAACAACCAACAAAGACTTCCGAATCTTTCTCAAAGAGTGGCCAGTATTGCACCTCTACTTCTTCTTGCCTTTTTATTTCCTGGGTTAACCGAGCCTCCACTTCATCCTCACTCAGAAATCCCTTGCTGCTAATCCACTTCGTTACCTCATGATCACCCCATAGAGCGGAAGCCAGAGCACGGTCTTCTTCATTCCATGTCGAAAATACTAGCCGCTCGGTTTCAAGAAACGTTGTTCTGTTCATCGTCCAATCCCCTCCTGTTTCAACAAGGTCAGTCTCCTATTACTTCTACAATAAATTACTCGAATAGCTGCCTTAATAAACAAAAATTTGACTGTACCCGTCTATTACTACTAAGATTAATACCTATAATTTTTGAGCCAGTTTCTCAAACTGATTGATATGAGGATTAATCTCTTTTTCTACATTTTTGATAAAAGATCTAAACTGTTTCTGACTGAATTCATCTCCAACACCGACATCTTTGTATACTTTTCCTTTTTGATATGTAAATGAGAAGAAATAACCGTCCTTCAATCCATCTAAAATATTTTCTGCACCACCCAGTATTTTAAGACTTAAATTTGAATCTTTGTACGCAAAGTAATAAGGAGGGTCGTATTCTCCATGTCGAACATCATATCCTGAAATCCACTGATCCTTAGCAAAAGTCCCATTCTGAATACGATTTTCAAGCATAGTTGCTTCGTAGGATATTTCTCTGATCTCCAGTTCACCCTTTCCATCCTTTTTGTCATTCTTCCAAAAGCCATCATACTTGAGGTCTGTAACACGGTCCTTATCACTTGTCACTGCTTTGTAGACACCATATCCTGAACGTTTGCCCGCTACCCAGTTCCCCTTATAAGTCTTGCTCTTTCCCCAGGTCATCGTCCCATAGCCATGATATAAGAATATCAATCATTCTTATAACAACTACTTAAATTTATAAATCCCCTAGTATAATATCATTCCAACCCCAAATTCATCCATAAAAAAAGAAAAACCTCTGCCGACAACATGTCCGACAGAGGTTCACAAAGCACGCTACATTCATTAGAAATCAGCTGTTGCGATTTGAATTGTACCTGTTGAAGCACCTGCGGGAGTAGTCAACAAAGCAGCTACGAGCAGTAAATCAACAGACAACGTAAGGCTGTTGCCAGCAGGGATCAAATACGTGATTACTGGTGCGTTAACACGAGTCACAACCAGGTCTATCGGGAAAGGACCAAAATTGTTCACTGTGATGCTGGCATTCGTGCCTCCAGCAAGGTTTTCATAATACGATTTACCCACACCAGCCGCTAAGGCATAAAATTGTTGCGGTAAAAGGATGGCCATGGAAATCACCTCCTTTTGCTTTGATACGGTATTCTATGCATGGAATCTATTAATGTAACGGTAAAATGACCGTGTGATAACGTCCATTTTGATAGAGATGCTAGACTAAAGTAATCAAAAAGCCCCACCAGATCATCCGGCGGAGCCACTACATGAAACTCATATTGTGAGATTATTAAGCATACAGCATGAAAAAGTTTAACTCATGCCCCTGCTGTTTGAGGTAATTATACAGCTGTGAACGGTGATGGAATACATGCGTTAGCGTTTCAATCTGCCATTGAGCCTGCAAATGACCATGCTCCATATAGAAAGCTTTGGTTGAGCGGTTCAACAGATCTTCTTCGCTCAGTGATACAATATAAGCTTTGTAGGCTTCCAAATTGCCCCAAAGTGTTGCCTCCAGTTTTTCAATATCCTCGATCCCTGACAGGCTATTCTCTACCACACCCACCTCAGCTTCGCTCTTCTCCTGCATAATGGCAAGGTCCGATGCCGTGATTTGAATAAAATGATGGACCAGTTCCACCAGTGAACGCATATTGTCCTGCGGGCGGTATGCCCAATCCTCTGGACGGATCAGGCGGATCAGACTCGCCCCCGTACGTACTCCCGTCTCCAATTCATTGAGCAGATGATCCCGCATTTGCAAAGTTCCATTCATATATGATATCTCCTTTACTATTATTCTCACGATCTAAGTATATCGGAAGGGGCAACCAAGTTATTGTACAAATCGGACAACCTTTGTTGATGTTCTTTGGCAGCGGTCATCGGAGTTTCTCCATAAAACTTTCGGAATTGACGAATCAGATGAGCTTGGTCAAAAAAACCATGATTCAGGGCCAGTGCTACCCCATCCGCCGCATGCCCCTGATGAATGCTGCCCAGGACACGGTGAAAACGAACCACCTCACTGAATCGTTTCGGACTAATTCCGATCCATTCTGCAAACTTCCGATGCAGCTGGCGTTCACTGACAACTTCTCGCATGGCCAGTTCACTGACGCTCATACGTCCCCCATCGATAAAGATGCGATACAGCGCATTTTTCATCAGATCATTCTCGTATGTATTGGTTTGCACGGACAGGGGACTTAGATAGTCATTCATAACCCGTACCCGTTCTTCAAAGCTTTTTGTTCCAGCTATCCGCTCCTGCAGCTCATTCAACCTGACTGGCCAACAATCCTCAAGCGGAATTCGCATGTCCGTAAATCCTTCCAACGGCAAACCGTGAAACACGTATGCCCCGCCTGGGAAAAAACGAACGCCAAATGTGTAATCGGCAGAAGCACTTATACCGGATGTCTCGGGCACAACGAACGGATGCGAATAATTGCCACAGTAGGCATAGGAATGAACCGAACGGACCGCGTCGTATGTAATCAGCATATCCGTACAGCCATCCGGCAATACCCGAGCGGGCACTGATATAGATTCCTGTTCTTGCTCTCCCATGTATGGAATGGAACCCGATTCCCAATAACAGGCTATATGAGCCATCAGGGAAACAGAAGGCATTCGCTCATAATAATAGGAATTTGTATCCGTCCCATTCATCTGAATGGGTCTGAACAGCGGATGCAGGTTGGGGTCCACGAACCATCCCTCCGTTACTAGCATTTATGTATTTATCTATCATACCATCTAACCGATAAAACGAAGAAAAAAAGTACCCCGCCGGACGATCCGACGGGGCTAGTCACACATCTATTTAACACGAGAAGGGGTTTACAAGACTTATCTTACCCCTCCTACCTTAATGGAATCTGAAATGGAGATGAAAAGAACCTCAATTTTATGGACAACGCCGGAGACATTCATTGCTCCCATGAAGGATTAAGCGCTCTGGCCATGGCACGAATATAATCCTGACTAGCCCGTTGGCTAACTTCCGCATCAGGCACAAATACTTCGAAGCAATGATAAGCTCCAGGATAAAGGTGCATTTCGACATCCACTCCAGCTGCCGCAAGACGTGTCACATATTCGATTGTCTCATCTCGAAATAGATCGAGTTGGCCAATACACGTATACATTGGAGGTAACCCTGCCAGATTTTCAGTTCTTGCCGGGACTGCGTAGGCAGGTATGTGGTGTTCTTCGTTTTCCCCAAATTCCTCCCTTTCTTCTCCCAGGTACATACTCCATGCCTCCAGGTTATTAGTCCGATTCCATGTAGCATTTTGGTCCGTAATTTCGCGGCTCGAAGCCGAAATATTGCGATCGTCCAGCATCGGGTACAAAGGCATTTGGAAGATCAGACTCGGCCCACCTTTATCGCGGACCATTTGTGCAAGTGCTGCAGTCAGTCCTCCCCCTCCACTTGCTCCGGCAATTGCGACTCTGGTGAGATCAATGCCGAGTGACTCTGTTTCGTCCGTCATCCATACCAGACCTGCATAGCAATCATAAAGACCAGCAGGATAAGGATGCTCCGGGGCCAGGCGGTAATCAACCGATACGACTACGCAATGTGCCGCTTGTACAAAGCGTTCACATAACGCATCATCCATATCTGGATGCCCCAGCACATAACCCCCTCCATGAATCCACAACATCGCTGGCAGCTTATCTCCAGTACGCTCAGCCGGCTCATATATTTTGACCAGCATGTCTCCTGCTGCCCCAGCAATAATTCTCTTTGTGGTGCGTACGTCTTCCGACTTCTCAATCGGTGGATTCATGAGCATCGCCCGGCTAACCTGCAATGCCCCCTTCAAATTAAAGCCCGGAAACTGGGTTAATGCATCTTTTAATTCAGGTACCACCCGATCTACAAAACTCATATACAATTCCTCCTTCAGTGTATGTTTTCTATGCTTTTTGTCCATGCTCAGCTTCCCACTTAGCCAACTCTGCCCGTACTCGAGGTGCCACCTCTGTTCCGAGTAATTCGATCGCTCTCATCACCTGATCATGCGGCATCGTTGCAATGGGAACGTACATCATGAAACGTGTAATGCCCACATTCTTGCGTAGGTGAACTATCTTTCGGGCAACCGTCTCCGGATCACCTACATACAGAGCACCGTCATGACTGCGTGCAGCATCAAAGCTGGCACGACTGTAATGTCCCCATCCCCGTTCCTTGCCGATTTTGTTCATTCCCGCCTGGGTGGAAGGAAAGAACAGATCAGCCGCCAGCTCTGTATCTTCAGCCACAAATCCGAGCGAATGCGACCCTACGGTAAGCTTCGAAGCGTCATGTCCGGCATGTGCCGCTGCCTGCTTGTACAACTGTACAAGGGGGCCAAAATTCCGTTCCGGGCTCCCGCCAATAATAGCCAACGTCAATGGAAGCCCCAGCAATCCTGCTCGCACCACCGATTCCTGATTGCCCCCGCTGCCAATCCATATGGGCAAAGGGCTCTGCACAGGCCGTGGATATATGCCCAGATTATGTATTGCAGGTCTGTGCCCACCTCGCCAATTGACTATTTCCGACTTCTGCAGGTTGAGCAGCAGTTCCAGATGTTCATCGAACAGCTCATCATACTCCCCTAGCTCATATCCAAACAGAGGGAATGATTCGGTAAAGGAACCCCGCCCTGCCATAATCTCCGCACGTCCATTCGAAATGCCATCCAGTGTGGCAAAATCCTGAAACACACGTACCGGGTCAGCGGACGAAAGTACCGTTACTGCACTAGTCAGCCGAATACGCTTGGTCAGGGATGCAGCTGCGGACAGCACCATCGCAGGGGATGAAGCCGCATAATCTTTACGATGATGTTCTCCTACGCCAAATACATCCAACCCCACCTGATCGGCAAGCACGATTTCTTCCACCACTTCACGCAATCGCTGTGCGTGACTTATGACTTCACCTGTCCGAAGATCGGGTGTGGTCTCCACAAACGAAGTAATTCCTATTTCCATAACTCATTTCTCCTTTTTTCAAAATTGGACTGTTACTAGCAAAATAAATTACCGATCGGTATGTTATTTAGGTAGTTAATATATCTCAGTGTTTCTCTTACTGTCAATCATTTTATTTTCATCAAATCTATATCATATTTCTTAAATACATCATCAAAAAGAGATTTGTTTGACAAATAATCGAGAGTTATATAGTATATATCATACTGATGAGTAAGAAATATAATTAGCAAAACACGATCTGTATGATCCAATACAAAATATCTATACTTTAGAAAATATAAGTAACAAGGAGCATTTATCATGGCTAGAACTCGCGAATTTGACGAAGAGAAAGTACTGGATGCTGCGATGCAGCTTTTTTGGGAAAAAGGATATGAGGCCACTTCATTAAGCGATTTGACTTCGAGAATGGGCATTCAAAGGCCCAGTATATACTCCACTTTTGGAGATAAAAGAGAATTATTCGAAACGTCGCTACGGAAGTACACGATGGCTCGTGCCGCAGAGATGCGAACCAGACTGGCGGGTATTTCATCGGTAAAAGAGGCCTTTCGTACTTTTTTTGCAGAAATCGTGGACGAAGAATACAACGCAGAGCGACTCAGTCGTGGATGCTTTTGCATCAATACGATGGTTGAGCTCGCACCACATGATGAGAAATTTGAAATTCTCACCCGGGAACATCAGATGTACCTGTCGGTCATCTTTCAGGAAAATATTGAGCGGGGAATGCGATCAGGCGAACTCAACCATTCCCTGGACGCCAAGGCTGTCGCCCAAGCACTAATTGTATCGCTAATTGGACTGACCGTTTTCATGAAATCTCGTCCCAGTCGTTCATTTATAGATAATTCGATTCGAATCACACTTTCCTTGCTGGATTAAGCCCAAGCGAATATCAGAAAAAAAGCACTGCTGGCTAAAACGCCGGCAGTGCTTCATTCATTTCACTGTAAACTTGACCCTTGTCCCATTTGAATATTTTTCCAACTGATTTCCCACCCAAGATCCAGCCCCCCTGTTATCACTTGGACTTATGTATCTAATATCCGCGCCGGCGCCACCTTCTTCACACATCGCCATCGGCCATTCATCCCGATCATAACCCGCTTTGGTCGGATAGCCTTTCAGCGACTCCCTGCGATTGGCATCCGCCCCATCCCGGTCAATGGTACACACTGCCGAATGCCCTGCTGCAATGGCGTCACGGATATGCGCTCCTGTTTCCGGGTAACGATCCATCGGGAAGGTCAACGTATACGTGGTCGCAGCACCTTGGACTGTCGAAGAGGGCTGCACATATACACTCCCAGATAAAGCCATAACAAGAATAAGGACAAGCATACAACACTTCTTAACCATCCAAACACCTCCAAATAATGTTAAATACCCTCTCAGTTTACAGAACGATTGTGAGAGAGTATCGCACCATTTGTAAAATAAATGGAAGAAATAATGTTACATATTTCCTTATTGACATGCGTTCTTTTTACGTTCAGATATTCCAAAAGGATGATACCAGGCAAACGCCCAGTCGTTTGGGCGGGCGATCGCATAGGATGCCGTATAAATGATTTGGGAGGTTTTTTCTTGAATAATTATCCAATGATGCATCCAATGGCTAACTCACATTATGTGCCCCACATGCCTCATAACATTGTCGTTCATCCAGTGGATCATTGTGTAGTCGAAAGTCTGATGTCCCTGGTGGGAAAAGTGGTTATCCTGGAAACAACTCGCGGTAGATTGGATGGATGTGTGGTTACTGTTAAACATGACCATGTTGTGCTGGAGGAAAGAAACAGAAAATTCTTCGTGCGCATTGCCGAGATCGTCTGGATTATGCCTGACTAAATACCGATTGAGGGCTAACAAACCAAACGCCTTTTAAAATGGAGGATTAGACTAGACTAAAAAGATGACCCCGTGCTGCAAAGGGGTCATCTTTTTAGTCTGCTCGCTGGAATGTTCATATTTTAAAGAGACAAGTGCAAGTTTAAAGTTTCACGAAGGAACATTATAATGAAAGTACGAAATAACGATTCATTACGAGGTGAGAATTTGCAGTATCTATTTACAATCCTATTTATCCTAGGCTTTATGGCTTTCTTCGTATTTATTGTTTTGATGGTCTTATCCATGAGGAAACAAAACCGGATACCGATAAGGTACCTAGCGCTAACAGCCGCATGTTTTGCAATTGCTTCGATAGGCATGTATGGTATGCTGGCTTTACCTTCAAATCCTCCGCAATCACCCAGGACAGATCAGACGGAAAAACAAGAATCTGTCACTGCTACAACAGAGGAATTCAAAAACAAGTTTAATGCCGCCGTGGGCAAATACCGACTGAATGGGTTGAGTATTACCCGCTTGAATATGAAAAACTCTTCCGAGCAGGGAACCGGCACTTTTGAGTATGTATTCAATGATGAATTACGATTGGTTGGTACATTAAATTTGGATCAAAAAGTGCAGGAAGTCAGGTTGTACGGGACTGGTGACGTCAGCGAACCAACGGGTGGAATCTTTTTGACGGCTATCGCTGCACTTATTCTGACAACCAATAATGAGTACACATATAATGATGCGCAAAACGTGATTCAGGATATCGGTATATTGGATCGCAATGTAAGCCAGAGTGAATTTGATGGAGCGACGGTTCGAAATGGATTTGAATATCGCTTCAGCGTACAGGACCATGAACACTCTACTTTTGAAATAACTGTTGCGAAATAAGACCCCAATGTGTAAAGAGGCCGCTCCATGAAGGAACGGCCTAACATGTGATATGTACTGTTTAGATCGTTCAGTAATAATGAACACCTCCATAATGCGAGAGATACTCAATGATGTGTCTTACCTTTGAATCACATGATTAACGATCTTCTGAGCATCGTATTTAACCCATCCCAACAGTGCTGAACCTCGTGATGTTTGCCAAGGCAGACCTACAAAGTATAGTCCAACAACCGGTGATACTCCTGCCTCGTGTAAAATTTCGCCTCGGGAATCAAAAGCAGTAGCGATATCAATCCAACCATCATTTCGCTTAAACCCAGTCGCCCAGATAATATTGTGTATTGGCGCCTCACTCCCATCCTCATATAGGATGCGGTTATCTTTTGCATTTATAGCACGTGGACGCTTGTTAACTTTCCCTTTAGTGATCAACTCTTTTAACTCGTAGCCATATACGTACTCAGGCTGATTTCGTAACCATTTTCCGACCATGCGATCTGCACTTGAACGTAATACTCCGAGCTTTTCGAAATACCAGAATATACTTCGTTTCATGATATGCAACGGCCTAAAGGTTATATTTCTAGCTATGGATATGTATACGGTTTGTTTATCATCTGATGCCAACTCTACTGCGATTTGGGCACCTGAATTCCCTCCGCCTACGACTACTGTTGTTCCAGGAAGCAATTGAGAGATATTTTTATATTCTGATGAATGAAGCTGAATTACATTCTCGGATAATGATTTCGCAAAATGAGGAACATTCTTGGTTTGGAAAGGTCCTGTGGCAACGATAATATTGCGCGCTTCAATTATTCCATCATTAGTTTCAGCATAGTACACCTCATCTTGCTTCGAGAGACGAGTGATTAAACAGTTTAATCTTATAGGAAGATGCATTTGTTTGGCGTAACTTTCAAGATAATCTGCAATTTCATCTTTGCTTGGCAGGCTGTTTTCATTTCCAATAAGAGACATTCCGGGTAATCCGTCATACATTCGTGGGGTAAAAAGACGCAAGGAATCGTACCGTTTACGCCAAGATTCCCCGACAGATGAGACATTGTCAACGATTAAGAAGGTTAACCCCGACCTCTGAAGATAGTAACCTGCTGCCAAGCCTGCTTGCCCAGCTCCGATAACCAATACATCATACATATGTATCATCTCCAATATCGCTTATGTATAAATATATGAGCACTTGTTCATATGTTTATTTTACTTAACAACTATCTATTTAGCAATAGAAGAGAACATCACTACTTTTTTTTCAAAAACATCAACATTAAAAAAGACTCCCTCAAGGGAGCCTTTAATCAGTTCATTCTAATTTGCCTGTAACGGTTTGCCTGTAACGCATCTTCGATGCTATTCCTTTATTACCTGGTGTATTGATCGATGTCATTGATAGCAGATTGATGCTCTCTTCTATGGTGATCTTCATGCTGACGAACGTCGTTCTTTAGCTTGGCTAAGAATCCCCACCCCATAAATACGAGTAAAAGCACGGTAATCAGCGCATAAGCGAAGCTATATAGATTCATATAGAAGTTGATGAAAATTGCAGCGAGCATAAAGCCTAGAATCCACAATGTCCACTTTGTACTCTTTCTCAAATGATTTCCTCCCTCAGTTAAAACATAAATCCAAAGCACCCTATCTAATTAATAAAAAAAGGCTCCCTTTCGGGAGCCTTTCATCTATCGGCATTAAAAGGTTTTTAGACCTTTTATTACATCATGCCGCCCATTCCACCCATACCGCCCATGTCAGGAACGCCAGCAGCGCCTGCAGGTTCTGGTTTGTCAGCGATAACCGCTTCAGTAGTCAGGAACATTGCTGCTACGGAAGCAGCGTTTTGCAATGCATAACGTGTTACTTTCGCAGGGTCAACGATACCCGCTTCGATCATGTTAACCCACTCGCCAGTCGCAGCGTTGAAGCCTACGCCAGTTTGTTCTTTTTTCAGACGTTCCACGATTACGGAACCTTCTTCGCCAGCGTTAGCTGCGATTGTACGAATTGGAGCTTCCAGAGCGCGCAGGACGATGTTTACGCCTGTTTGCTCGTCACCGGACAGTGCTACGCCTGCAACGGCATTATATACGTTCATGAGCGCTGTACCACCACCGGATACGATACCTTCTTCAACCGCAGCGCGAGTTGCGTTCAGGGCATCTTCGATGCGCAGTTTGCGTTCTTTCAATTCTGTTTCAGTAGCCGCACCAACTTTGATTACTGCTACGCCGCCGGACAATTTAGCCAGACGCTCTTGCAGTTTCTCTTTGTCGAACTCGGAAGTTGTTTCTTCCAGTTGTGTACGGATTTGGCTTACACGTGCATCGATATCGGATTTGTTACCAGCACCGTCAACGATGATTGTGTTTTCTTTTGTTACACGGATTTGACGAGCTGTACCCAGTTGTTCCACAACAGCGGATTTCAGGTCCAGACCCAGTTCTTCCGTGATCAATTGGCCACCAGTGAGGGCAGCGATATCTTGCAGCATTGCTTTACGACGGTCACCAAAGCCAGGAGCTTTAACAGCTACAGCGTTGAATGTTCCACGCAATTTGTTCACAACCAGCATCGCCAGTGCTTCGCCTTCGATATCTTCAGCGATCAATACAAGCGGTTTACCTTGTTGAACGATTTTTTCAAGCAATGGCAGGATTTCTTGCGTGTTGGAGATTTTTTTGTCTGTGATCAGGATGTACGGGTTGTCCAAAACAGCTTCCATTTTGTCCGTATCCGTGATCATGTATGGAGAGATGTAACCACGGTCGAATTGCATACCTTCAACCACTTCCAACTCTGTAGCGAATCCACGGGATTCTTCAACTGTAATAACGCCGTCTTTACCCACTTTTTCCATAGCTTCAGCGATCAGTTCGCCTACTTCTTCGTCAGCTGCAGAGATCGCTGCAACTTGTGCGATGGATTGTTGGGTTTCAACTGGTTTGGAGATGGATTGCAGTTCAGCTACAGCAGCTTTAACCGCCTTGTCGATCCCTTTACGGATACCGATTGGGCTAGCGCCTGCAGTTACGTTTTTCAAACCTTCTGTGATCAGCGCTTGAGCCAATACAGTTGCAGTTGTTGTACCGTCACCGGCAACATCATTTGTTTTGGTTGCTACTTCTTTAACCAGTTGTGCACCCATGTTCTCGAATGCATCTTCCAGTTCGATTTCTTTAGCAATCGTTACACCGTCATTCGTGATGAGCGGGCTTCCGAATTTTTTCTCCAGAACCACGTTACGGCCTTTAGGACCGAGTGTTACTTTAACTGCATTAGCCAATGCGTCCACACCACGAAGCATGGAACGACGAGCGTCTTCACTGAATTTAATGTCTTTAGCCATGGTAAGAAAACCTCCCTAGTATATTGTGTAAAATGGTGTTGCTATATGGTTCGGTTAACCGATTAAATTTGAATTAGTCGAGAATCGCGTGAATATCGCTTTCTTTCATAATCAAATATTCTTTACCTTCGAACTTGATTTCTGTACCGGCATATTTGGAGAAAATAACGCGATCTCCTTCTTTCACTTCCAGAGCTACACGTACTCCGTCTTTCAATACTCCAGCGCCAACAGCAATAATTTTACCCTCTTGCGGTTTTTCTTTAGCGGAGTCCGGCAGTACGATCCCGAAAGAAGTTGTTTGCTCTTGCTCCAGTGGTTCTACCAATACGCGTTCACCTAAAGGTCTGATCATGAAAAATAGCCTCCTTTTGAAATTATATAACGTTACATTGTAGGTTGTAGCCATATGTATTAGCACTCGACAGTGTTCAGTGCTAACAACCAACTTTATGATACTTCAACTTGAAGCATGATTTCAAGTCCTTTTCATGAATTCCTGCGAGATTTTACGTTGTATTTACACCAACCCAGCCAAAAAACTCCCGATTGGCCTGCGTAAATGCCGTAATGCCGTAATACCTTATTAACTTATTCCACAGAATCCGTAAGTCTTCCTGCACCATTCTCAGGCAGCCCTTTTCCATTGTATCCATTGTTGAACATAATATGCCTGCTTGTCCCGTTCGTCAGAATTTAAGCTGTAAAAGTTGTGGCCCTTCATATCCCGGGTATGGACTGGTCGCCTTTTCCCGGGACGGGCACCATACAAATTATCACAGTTACAAAAATCCTATGATACCTTTCTTGTTATACTGCGCTCTGCTTATCCTCGGCACGGATGTAACGGGATTCAGCCTCTGCATCAGCTGCAAGCTGTTTGCGATACACAAAGCCAGACAGAAACACACTAATCTCATATAACAGTAACAAGGGAATCATCACAAGAAAATCGGAAATAAAGTCAGGTGGTGTGACCACAACCGCAATGAAAATCAGGACAAAATAAGCGACTCTGCGCATTTTGCGAAGCCGGATGGGATTTAATATCCGCAGTCCTGTCAGGAACATAATGATTAACGGAAGTTCGAACAACAGGGATACCGGCAGTACAATGCCAAACAAAAAACTGAAATACTGCTTCATTCCGTAGGTCTCGACCAGCCCCATTTTTTCCGTAATCGATGAAGTAAAAGAAAGTGCCATCGGGAAAACAACGTAGTACGAGAAAGCTAACCCGATCAGAAATAACAGAAATACATAAGGTACATACTTCAGCGTGGCTTTTCGCTCACGCGGGCGCAGACCTGGACTGACGAACTTCCAGAGCTGAAACACCGTAAACGGCAGCGTAATGACCAGCGAGAACAGTCCGGCAATCTTCATGTAGATGCCAATTCCGTCCCAGAACGAGAAGGCATGCAGCACAAACCCCTGAGCAGTCTCTGCCTTCGTCAGATATTGATACACCGGGTCCGCCACCAGAAAGCCTGCCACCAGCCCCAAAATAAAAATACTCAACACATAAATTAACCGCTTGCGCAGCTCACTCAAATGTTCTGTAAGCGTCATTTCTTCCTTCTGCTGCGTCATGCCTGCCCCCCATTGTTGCCAGCTTAAAATACAAAACCCTTCCGGCAGGAAGGGATTTCTCTTTCATTGCCGTCAAAGTTATTCCGGCAGGCGTTTATCCTCAGGCTTGTCTGCAGATGCAGTCTCAGATGCCAGCGGCTTCGCCTTTTCCTGCTCCTTGCGACTGGATGAATCATCATCCGAAATAATCTCACGTGCGCCTTCTTTGAATTCACGGAAAGTGCGTCCGACGGCCCGCCCCAATTCCGGAAGCTTGTTAGGTCCAAACAAAAGCAACGCGATAACGGCCAGCAAAATAAAACCTGTTGGTCCAATGGAACTAAACATTGATATTATTCCTCCTCGTTTCAAGCTTCAAAGATGCACACGCTTGGCCATAGGCTCATGGATGTCTTTGCTTCATTTTGAATTATGTCAATCATACCATAGATGTAACCACTTACATAACCCACATTATTCATAAAAAAAACCTCGACATCCAATCATTTTTCCCTGCTTGATTTCCACTCGCTACCATAAGTTTTACACTTATTGCTTAAACTGACCCGTAACCATCAGCAGCGCTTCCGGAAGCTGATCCATAATGGCCGCCAAATGCTCATGCACACCCTTCGGTGTACCTGGCAGGTTGACAATCAATGTACGCCCGCGAATGCCGCATACGCCCCGGAACAGCATGGCAGAACGATTCTTGCCCATGACACTGTATCTCATGGCTTCAGCCATGCCTGGAACTTCCCGTTCAATAACCCGCCTTGTCGCTTCTGGAGTAATATCACGAATCGCAAGCTCCGTACCCCCGGTGGTCAATACCAAATCAGCGTGAAAATAATCTGTCATTTCAATCAAAGCCGCAATAATCTCATCGGGTTCATCCGGAACGATGCGGTACTCCACGATTTCCCCACCCAGTTCTTCTTCCACAAGTTCCCGGATCACTTGGGCACTCGTATCCTCACGTTCCCCGCGGGCCCCTTTGTCGCTGGCTGTCAGGATTGCTGTTCTCCACACCATAAAGATCACCCTTCTCCTCTATGAAAATAAATGTCCCTTATCGGCTGAAATCGCCGTTTTTGCCACCACTTTTGGAATTAAGCATGGTTGGACCGATAATCATATCTTTTTGCATGGCTTTACACATGTCATAGATCGTCAGTGCCGCTGCCGACGCCGCCGTGAGCGCCTCCATCTCGACACCTGTCTTTCCTTCGGTTTTGACCGTAACTTCAATCTGCAATTCATCCACACCATTATCATGAAAACGGATATCCACACCCGTTAATGCCAATGGATGGCACATCGGAATCCAGTCCGATGTTTTCTTGGCGCCCTGAATACCCGCAATTTGGGCCACAGCCAGAACGTCACCTTTGCCGATGCGGCCCTCCCGAATCGCTTCAAGCGTAGCCGGATTCATCGTCACTTTGGATACCGCAACAGCTGTACGAACGGTACTTTCCTTACCCGAGATGTCAACCATCCGGGCTCGTCCCTGTTCATTAAAATGAGTCAGTTTACTGCCGGAAGCCTGGTCGCTATTCGTTTCTGAATTCAATCACATCACAACCCTTTATTCGATATGTAATATACCTTCGGTTGTTATCAACAGATCCATCCGCAGATCAAGCGGGTCCATCGGAATTTCATCCTGAAGCTGGCCTGGCAATACCAATGCAGCCATCCGTGGTCTTTTGTCCGTCATCGCACATTGCGCTGCAAGTGTCTCGGCAAAGCGATCATAATAACCGCCGCCATAACCAATGCGTCCTCCTTGAAGGTCATAGCCCAGCCCCGGTACGATGACAAGATCAATATCCGGCCAGTGATCAGGTTGCAGCACTTCACAGGACTCCTTGGGTTCAGGTATCCCCCATATTCCCGGCTGAATATCCTGCTCACCCATGACACGCCGCAACTCCATGCGAGTCGGATTTGTCAGCACTTTCGGTGCGAGCATCCGATCTCCATGCTCCCAGCCTTCTTCAAATAAAAAAGCCGTAGATGCTTCGCTTCCATAAGACAAATAGCTGAAAATCATAAGCCGCTTGTTCCCCAGCTTCCATTTGTCCCGTCTAAGGCGCTCCAGCTCCCGCTTCGTCACATCATTGATCTCAGTCATCGCCTGCTGACGCATGCTTTCATCCATCAGATCCCGGCTCTGTCTCAGCTTGGAACGAAGACGGATTTTCTGTTCCGTATGATCCTGCATGTCCTTGAATAACCTCCTGTTGATCGGGAAGGTAAACTAGCTCTCAATTAAAACCATTTATATGTTATGCACCAGTTGTCATCGTGTTGGAATCGTTAAAATGATTCATTTTCTGCAAAATCCTCATGTATTAACATGCCTTCTTTCAGTTTATCATTGATTGACCAAAAAGACTACACGCCCCAGTCACTCCTAATCGGTGCATTTGCTCTGTATTTCATGTAAACTGGGATATAGTTGTCATATCAAGAACTGGACCTATGGAGGAACTTAATTTTATGCTGCTGCAAGTATCCGGAATTATCAAACGTTTTGGTGTCGATCCAATCCTGGACGGCGTGAACTTACAAATATTAGAACGCGAGCGCATTGGCCTCGTTGGTGTTAACGGCGCAGGAAAATCCACTTTGCTCAAAATCGTAGCAGGGGAAATGTCCTACGATGGAGGGCAGATTTTCAAATCCAAGGAAACAACGCTTGGTTATCTCGCCCAGAACAGCGGACTGCAATCCGATCGCTCCATATGGGAAGAAATGATGAACGTATTCGCCCATCTGACTCAGGCTGAAGCGGATTTGCGCCAGATGGAACAGGATATTGCCGACCCCGCACAGATGGAAGATGAAAAAAAATACGCCGATCTGCTTGAACGTTATGCCAAACGCTCGGACTGGTTCAAGGATCATGGCGGTTATGAGATGGAAACCCGTATTCGCAGTGTACTTCACGGGATGGGCTTCGGTGAATTTTCACCAGATACCCAGATTGCCACACTGAGCGGCGGACAAAAGACACGTCTTGCGCTTGCTCGCATTTTGCTTCAGGCCCCTGACCTGCTCATGCTGGACGAGCCTACCAACTATCTCGACATCGCCACCCTCACGTGGCTGGAAGACTACCTCAGAGGTTATTCAGGCGCCTTGCTGGTTGTATCCCATGACCGGTATTTCCTTGACCGGCTTGTCACAACCATCGTGGAGATCGAACGACACCGCTCCAAAAAATATACGGGCAATTACAGCCGATACATGGAACTGAAAGCTGCCGAGTACGAAAGCCAGATGAAGCAATACGAGAAACAACAGGATGAAATCTCCAAAATGGAGGACTTTGTTCAGAAGAATATCGTGCGTGCTTCAACGACCAAACGGGCACAGAGCCGCCGCAAGGCACTTGATAAGATGGAACGGCTCGACAAACCGATGGGAGATCTGAAGAAAGCTCATTTCTCATTTGAAACGGCTGTCATGTCCGGTAAAGAAGTGCTCCGTGTGGATCAGCTTTCCGTTGCCTACGATGAGGCTTCGCCATTGTTCCGCAATGTATCTTTTGATCTAAGACGCGGGGAAACGGTTGCTTTGATCGGTCCAAACGGTATAGGTAAATCCACATTGCTGAAATGCCTCACCGGAAGTTTGCGTCCTGTAAGCGGTGAGATCCAATGGGGTACCAAGGTGCAGATTGGCTATTACGATCAGGAACAGACCGGGCTTAATCCTTCCAATACGGTTTTGGAAGAGCTGTGGAGCGCCTATCCAGGCATGGAGGAAGCACGGATTCGTACGGTGCTGGGCAACTTCCTGTTCAGTGGAGATGATGTACTCAAAAAAATCTCATCGCTCAGCGGTGGAGAAAAAGCACGTGTCTCCCTCTCCAAGCTCATGCTCAAGGAAGCCAATATGCTCATTCTGGACGAACCTACGAACCATCTCGATCTGTTCGCCAAAGAAGTACTTGAAGCGGCACTGATGGACTATGAAGGCACATTGCTGTTCATCTCGCATGACCGGTATTTCCTCAATAAAATGGCTGAGCGCATTGTTGAACTGCATCCGGGTGGAACAGAACATTACCTGGGCAATTATGATGACTATGTGGAGAAGAAACAGGAGCTTGAAGATATCGCTCGCGAAGCGGCTGAAGCACGCCTTGCCTCTTCCAAAAACTCGGCCAAATCTGATCCAGCCCTATCCGCAACCGAAAAATCCGGAGCCGCTTCATTCGAAGCGGACAAACAGGCCAAGCGCGAAGAGCGTAATCGCCAGCGCAAGCAGGAAGCTCTGGAACAACAAATTGCGAAGCTGGAAACGGAGATTACGGAGCTTGAGGCTCAGATGGCCCTGCCTGAAATTTATCAGGACTACATGAAGCTGCAAGAACTCCAGGAAAAAGCGGAGGATCACAAGCTTCAACTTGCCAAGGCTTATGAAGAGTGGGAAGAATTAGCTTTGGAATAAACCGGACCATTCCAGTGCTTTTTCTGCTGCCCTGCGGCGTGGAACATTTAACAATTTTAAAAGCTGATTCCTTGACGGAATCAGCTTTTTTGTTGATAATATCCGCAGAGTTTTTGACAAGGGTGTTTTCATAATTGTCAAATTCAATCGAATCATGAAAATTATTTTTCGGTTTCTCGCCCTCTACTTTATCCACAAGAAAGCAATATAGCAAGCAACTTAATCAACTTAATTATACGGCGGTAGAATAGCTTTTTCTGCACAAAAACCATATTTATCCACCAAGTTATCCACGTTATCCACAACTTTGTGGATATAAGAGGGAACTTCTATCCCCTAAAGACTTTTATTTTCGAAAACATTACTGGTTTGGGTTTGCTGGAGTTACCCACAAATTATCCTGAATATGTGGATAACTATAATCACATCTTGACAAACCTATCCTAACTCTCACATTTTAACTCCTATAAAAGGACAAAAGCAGACCTCTGTATTTCAAGGTCTGCTCTGGTTTGTTTTTGATTACAAAGTACAACGTTATGTGGTGTGATATGCGGAAGTAATATTACGCGTGCACTGATTCATCACTTTCAGAAGACTCCGCCTTCAGTCCGGCCGCATTGCATGCTGCTACATAAGCCAGACCGGCTGCCATGACAATATCATTGTGTGTGGCAGTTCCTCTGAATTCACGTCCTGCACGTTCTACGGTAACCGCAGCTTCTGCACTCGCAGCCTCTCCGCCGCTCAGTGCGTGCATCTCCATATCGACAAACGTAATGTCGTCCGAGATACTTTGACCAATCGCTCGAATCGTTGCATCTACCGGACCACCGCCAACCGCAGAATAGGATTGCTCCCCTGCGCTCGTGCGAATGCGAACTGCTGCCATTCGATCCGTCATGCTGCCCGCCGTAACCTGCAATTCAACCAGCTCATAATCCTGCGCAGGAATATTCATGGTCTGACTTACCATCTGCAATAACTGGTCATCACTGACCACTTTCTGTTGATCGGCAGTTTCTTTAAATATCTCATACAGCTGTTCCATTTGCTGCTCATCGGGTTCAAAGCCATATTTGCGAACTCGATCTTTCAAAGCGTGACGCCCGGAATGTTTGCCCAGAATAATCATACTGCGTGGAATGCCCAGCGCTTCCGGGTCCATAATCTCATACGTACTCCGATTCTTGAGCAGACCGTCCTGGTGAATACCAGACTCATGCTGGAAGGCATTGCGCCCTACTACCGGTTTGTTGTAGGCAATTGGGAAATGCATCGCACGACTAATCTGACGGGATGTCTCATACATCTGGTTCAGTTTGATATTTGTCGTTGCGCCAATAACATCTCCCCGCGTCTCCAGAGCCATAATCAGCTCCTCCAGGGCACAGTTGCCCGTCCGTTCTCCCACACCATTGATGGTTACTTCGATCTGGGAAGCACCGTTGGCAATCGCAGCCAGACTGTTGGCAACCGCAAGGCCCAAATCATTATGACAGTGTGCGCTGTATCGAACCTTATCTCCACCTCTTGCGCCCTCACGTACCTGACGGAACATCTCTCCATATTCATGCGGCAGTGCGTATCCGACCGTATCTGGCAAATTGATAATACTTGCTCCCGCTTCAATGGCTACTTCAACCATTTCGATCAGATCGTCCATCTTCGTACGAGCCGCATCCATGGCGGTGAACTCCACGATATCCGTGAACTGACGAGCATAGGAGACCATCTCCCGGGCGGTAGCTACGACTTCACTGCGCGGACGGCGCAATTGATGCTCTATATGGATGTCCGAAGAGGAGATAAACAGATGAATACGACGGCGTGCTGCGTCAGCCGTTGCTCGAACGGCTGCATCAATATCCCCTTTGACCGCACGCGCGAATCCGCAAATCTCCACGTTTTGCAGTTGTCTGGAAATCGCCTGAACCGCCGCGAACTCACCTGGACTTGAGATCGGGAATCCAGGCTCGATGACGTCAATGCCCAGAGAAGCCAACTGATGTGCCAGTTCAATTTTTTGTTCAGGCTGCAGACTCGCTCCCGGTGCTTGTTCTCCATCGCGCAGTGTTGTATCAAAAATCTCAATCATGCGTTTATTATTGTTCGTTGTCATATTCATCAACCTCCATCAAATTTGGATGTATATTGGTTATTTTGGGAATTGGAACGCGGCGTTCACTTCCCGTTTTCTATGTTTATTCATTTTGCATTCCATGCCGAAGTGCACGTCGACTTGCACTTTGGACTTATTTCTTTTTCTTAACCATGATTATCGATTCCCATCGCCCACCCTGCTGCCGGCAGCAAACACAAATAACCCGCCATCTCATCTAAGAGACGGCGGGTTATTATCCCTCCGCGGTACCACTCTTGCTTGATGGTCCAGGCTTGCGCCAGGCACCATCCACCTCGTCGTCTCCAGCCAAGATCCATTGCAGCTGCGTACGCAACAATAACAATCGATCCCGCCGGAGAAACACCCTATAACGGAGGTTAGCCGTTGCTGTGTACCACAATGCCCTGTTGGTTATAGGACAAGGGATGAGACATAGTCTCATCTGTTTCCACAGCTCCGTTCCCGGGCGAGATTCGAACGATTCCAGCCACTGCGTCGCACCACCCCGCAGCTCTCTGTGCACTTTATCGTTTTACTGCTCCCGTTCATTACATTTATGATATGTGACCATGAATTTCATCACCATTTTGAGAATCAAAAAAGCCTGCCATCTCCTGCAATAATGCAAGAGACGACAGGCTGTTCACCTTCGCGGTACCACTCTTGTTGACTTTCATTTCCTCGAGCTGATCCTGTATGCGTCCATACCTTATCATTGCCCAAAGTGACAAAAGCCCCCTCAGTTATTGTTGATCTTCTACCGATATGTTATCCGGATTCCATCAACAACGGCCCATTCACGGAGGCAACCCGTAACCATGTACTTTGGGCCATCATCGGCCTTTCGGCTTCTCCCAGGGAGTTACCGTGTTCCATCGTTCCGCTTCCAGGTGAGTTTCAGGTTTCCTTCGACTGCGTTGCACCACCCCGCAGCTCTCTAAGACCGGGAAATACCCTACTGTTCCTGTTCATTGCGTTTTCAGTTCAGGAATCTATATAAGTTCAACAAATGAATATTTACACTGCCACTCCGATGACAGAACAACCTTCCGATCGCTGTTATCCCCAGATTTCTTTGGTTCCCTTCTCTAAAAGGGAAAATCCGGTGATAAAGGCGAACGCTTCGCTTCTTCAGGTTACTTCTGTCCTCTCCGCTATCGTGTAAATGTTTAGTTGAACATATTGTATTCCTGTTTTAATTTGTAATTAATATACAGTCTTCCCTTGAGGCTGTCAAGCCTGCAAATCCATGAATCATTCTATACCGATTGAACAGACCATGCCTCAAGTGAAAGTCCAGGATCAGCTTTGGCATCGAATTCCGAGATTTCTCCCCGCTGCCACTTCAAATACGCCGCAGCTCCAATCATCGCTGCATTGTCGGTGCAATACTCCATCGGCGGAATCAGCAATTCGAGCCCTTCTTTCGCACAACGCTCCTGCAAAGCTGAACGCAATCCCCTGTTTGCCGCAACGCCACCGCATAACAACAATTGACGTGAGCCGTACTCGCGGACAGCCCTTACTGCTTTTTCTACCAGCACTTCAACGACAGCTTCTTGGAAACCCCGTGCCACAGCAGATGGTTCAAGCGTTTCTCCGCGCATTTTGGCTTGATTTAAAACATTCAGTACAGCAGACTTCAGACCGCTAAGGCTGAAATCATAGGAATCGGCTTCCAGCCAAACGCGTGGCAAAGGTACCGCCTGCACTGCTTCAGCAGCCATCCGGTCCACATGCGGTCCTCCCGGATAGGGACAACCAAGTGCACGCGCCACTTTGTCATAAGCCTCGCCTACAGCATCGTCACGCGTACGTCCGATCAGTTTGAACTTGCCTTCGGATTCCATATGCACAAGCTCGGTATGACCACCCGAAACCACCAGTGCCATTGCTGGATATTGCAGCTCATGGGTAAGTCTGTTGGCATAGATATGCCCCGCGATATGATGTGTGCCAATGAGCGGTTTGCCAAGTGCCATGGCCATGGTTTTCGCCGCGACGATGCCGACCAACAATGCACCAACCAGTCCAGGCCCTTGTGTCACGGCGATTGCACTCAGATCACGCGGACGGATACCTGATTGCTCAATAGCCTGCTCCAGCATCAATGTAATGACTTCCACGTGTTTACGCGATGCTACTTCAGGCACAACCCCGCCAAATGCCTTATGCGTTTCGATCTGACTGGAGATCAGATTGGACAGCACTTCCCGTCCATCCTTAACTACTGCTACGGATGTTTCATCACAGCTTGTCTCCACGGCCAATATATAAGATGGTGCTGAACTTACCTTTTCATTGAAATCCTTCATGAATCCGTTACGCTTCCTTCCTCTTCGCCGCTCCGGCTCGCAGGCGGCAAATTCGCCCACATAATCATCGCATCTTCCCCATTGTCGGAGTAATACCCTTTGCGAAGACCAGCCGATTCAAACCCTTTTTTCTGATACAAGCTCTGGGCAATTCGATTCGAAACCCTGACTTCCAGCGTCATTCGCTCCATCCCGAGATAGGCCGCAGTTCTCATCAGTTCTTCCAGCAGCTTCTCACCGAGCTTGCGTCCACGATAAGCTTCCCGGACTGCAATATTGGTAATGTGGGCTTCATCCATGATTGTCCACATACCGGCATAGCCGATTGCTGTACCTTCCAATTCCATAACCATATATTTAGCAAAATGATTGTGTGTCAATTCATTTTGAAACGCTTCTTCCGTCCAGGGCAGGGTAAAGGCTTCATGTTCAATAATCATTACATCGGGAATATCATCCAGCGTCATGAACCTGAACTGAAGCGCTGCTTCCTGCTCGTCATTCTCCACGTTGTCCATCTGCTTCCCCTCCCCTTTTAGTGCGTGTTCAAAAAGACCGGTTCTCAGTACCGAGAAGATGGGATGAAGCTAGAAATGGAGTAGTGGAAACGTAGGGAAAACTACGTGAGCAACTACAATGTTTCCGAAGGAAACATTGTTCGCAAGCATCCACTTATTTCGGCTGAATTCCATATTCGATGCTGATGATGCCGCTGGGCATTCTTCGTAACAAAAGCGGCTTTTTGAACAACCTCTTTTAGCCTTTGCGCAGCAGGTTGGCTTCCGCTTCAGCCAGCTGGGTGTAGTTGGGCACGAGCGCATGCACGTCATCTCGCTGACCTGCAAGCAGCGCCTCGGCGCCTAAGCGCCCAACCCAACGGCCCTCCAGCTCATAGGATACGAGCTGGAGCGCCGTTCCTGCAGGGCAGCGAAGCTCAGCCGCAGCTGCCGCATGCGGGCCCGTCTCGCCGACAATCCAGACGGCAGCGGGCCGCTCTTCCGGCGCCGCTTCCGCCATGCGGGCGGCGAGGGCTTCCAGCCAGCCGTCCACCAGACGGATGGCATCTGGCGCCAGCCGCCGGGGCGCAGCGCTCCCGGCGGAGGCAAACAGCGCGGTATAGGCTTGACCGCGCCGTGCATCCACAAGCGGAACGATCCAGTGGACAGGGGCGGCACCTGTGCCGCCCTGGTCCGCGGATGGCGTTCCGCCAGCCCCCGCTGCGGCATCCTCTGCCGCAGCCTCAGCCTTGGCGGCGAGGCCGCTGTGCCAGCCGCCCCAGGCCAGGGCCTGAAGGCTGGACACCCCGACAACCGGGATGTCCCACGCCCAGGCTAACGTTTTTGCCGCGGTCACCGCAATGCGGATGCCCGTGTACGAGCCAGGGCCAATGCCGACGGCAACACCGTCCAGCTGTCCCGGCTGCGTGCTGCTAGCTTCCAGCAGCTGCTCCATTACAGGCACGACATGTACCGAATGGTTGCGTTCTGCACGTTCATTACGTTCTTCCAGAAGAGCGTGGCCTTCCATAACTGAGGCTGCCATCACCGCAGTCGATGTATCCAACGCCAAAAACCGCTGGCGCGGCTGTTTTTGTAAATCTTCCATCATCATTTGACTCCATTCTGTCTGAACTGTCGGCACATGGCAGCATAAGTCTCGCCATACCCATCCAGCGTAATCGTTCGATCCTCTGGACCCGTCGTCTCGATCTGCACATGCAGGTGTTCCTGCGGCAGCAATTCCGGAATGATGCTGGACCATTCCACCAGACTGATTCCGGTACCATAGAAATACTCATCCAGTCCAAGCTCGTCCGCTTCTTCCAGCGATATGCGGTACACATCCATGTGATACAAGGGCAGACGCCCTTCGTATTCCTTAATTAATGTAAACGTGGGGCTATTAACCACTTCACGTACACCCAAATGCCAGGCAAACTTTTGCGAAAATGCCGTTTTGCCCGCGCCCAAATCACCGTCTAGTGCAATCACCATGCCGGCGATTGCCTGTTCAGCGAGTGCGGACGCGAGTACTTCTGTATCTGCAATGCCATGGGAGTGATACACCCACTGCTCATGCGTCTGATTCAATATACGCCCCACCTTTGGCGGTCAAGCCGCCTGAGTTCACTTTGAACCTTATTATATCGGTCCCATTCTCACCCCGCAACATCGAAGGATCAGAAGCAGAACGGAAGATAGGCCACCATTCACACGAATGACAAATAAACCGGCACCTGACGGCACCGGCCTTCCCTAGACATCCTATACCAGATGTTCTCTTTTACTCTTCCAAACGGTCTACACGTACCGTCTGGGTATTCCCCGGTCTGCTGCCAACCTGCACCGTTGCCATGCCATTGGCTTCATCCACATTTTCGATCCAGACCGGATCTCCTTCCAATGTAACAGCAATCGTATCTTTGGAATCATAAATGGCTTTTGCTCGTTTCACATCCATCATTGTTATTCATACTCCCCTTCCGGATCATCATGCGATTCCCGCACCATGCTATCTGTTGTACTCTCACCAATATATCCGTTATCTTCTGTAACTTGTCCACCGCCCAGACCCTCATTCACCATCCGGTCAATGTCCAGCATGAACGATTCCCTGTCAAGCGGCAGCTCTTCTGAGGTAATAGCCTCCCAGTTAACCGCTGTTGCAGGTGTATGAAAACCTTCAGACCCTTCCGACTCGGCACGAGGATACGGAGAGAACGCATGGGCGTGAGCTTCAGCTTCGTCTCGTTTGTTCTTCATTGGGGTACCTCCTGACGTGATAGTTAATAACTAACATCATCCTCTTTCAAAACAACGCTATAAGCGAAAATCTTCAAGGATGTTTCTGTTATCATCCCCCACTCTTTCTGAAGCATACCGATCCGGGAAAATAGGGTTATCCCGCCCGTGAAATGCCCATACTATACCTAAAATGTTCTCGGAAAGGAGCCGTTTATGCATACGGTCTGGAAAGGTGCCATTAGCTTTGGTCTGGTTCATGTTCCTGTCAAAATGTTTTCGGCTACCGAAGACAAAGACATCTCCATGCGTTACATTCACAAAGTCTGCGGCAGTCCACTTGCTTATGTACGTAAATGCCCTTCCTGTGAAGTTGAGGTTCAATGGGAAGAGATCACCAAAGGATATGAATATGAGAAAGGCAAATTCGTCTTGTTCGAAAAGGACGAGCTTGAAGCGTTAAATGATTCCAGCAGCAAAACCATTACCATTCTGGATTTCGTGGATTTAACGGAGATCGATCCGATTTATTTTCAAAAAACGTATTACCTCTCTCCCGATCAAGCGGGAGGAAACGCCTACCAGCTATTAATGACAGCCATGCGGGATACAGGAAAGATTGGCATCGCCAAGATATCCATTCGCTCCAAAAGTAGTTTGGCCGCCATTCGTGTGCTGGACGATTGCCTCTCCATGGAAACCATTTTCTATCCGGACGAGATTCGTCCCGTCTCTCAGGTTCCCAACCTGCCCGAGGTTCTGAACGTAAACGAGAAGGAATTGACGATGGCCAAATTGCTGATCGATCAGTTATCTACTCCGTTTGAACCTGGTAAATATACAGACGACTATCGCGCCAAACTGCTGGATCTGATCAATCACAAAGTAGCGGGTGAAGAAATCAAAATTGCCCCTGCCAAGCCGGAAGCGAATGTCATGGATCTCATGGCAGCACTGCAAGCAAGTATTGAAGCTGTGAAGCCCATTCCAACCGATCCCGGAACCACCACAGCCAAACCCAAGAAACGTGCTCCGAAGAAAACTTCGGTCCAAGCAGTGGCTGGAGGAGAAACAGAGTCCCCCGCTCCTGCCAAAAGAAAGAAGGCTGCGCCTAAACCCAAAGCGTAAACAGCAAACAGCACAGGATTCGCAAGTCACTAACATCAACATTGAAGATCCGGCCAAGAAGCCGGATTTTTGTTTTGTATTCCATAATTGAAGTAAGGCACAACCAAGATTCAATACACCAAAATCGAAAATATAATTGACGAAAGTTGATTTATATTTTATATTAACTTATGAAAAGTAACTTATTTATAAATGTACAGTCAAACCTCATAACTACATGAGCCATGACATTATAATAATCCTATTCCATTGCCAATGAATGAACCGCAACAATTCAACTAATTCAACTAAATTTTATACAGGAGGAATTCCTTATGACTTCTACTTATCAAATCCCTGCTACCACCCATCTGGGTGAAGTAAGTTTACGAATCAGCAATTTGGATCGATCCATTCAATTTTATACCGAGGTGGTCGGACTGAAACTGCTTGAACGCAGTGACAAAGTCGCTACCTTGACAGCCGATGGAAAGCAGTCTCTTCTGCGCCTTGAACAGTTGACCGATGCAGTGACGATGCCTGTTCGCTCCACTTCAGGTCTGTATCACTTCGCCATCCTGCTGCCTGACCGCAAATCGCTGGGCCTTGCTCTTCGTAATCTGGCTGAATCCGGCATCGAAATTGGTCAAGGTGATCATCTGGTCAGTGAAGCATTCTACATTTCCGATCCAGATCAGAACGGTATCGAAATCTATGCAGACCGTGCCCGCGACACCTGGAAGCGAGATGCAGATAATAACTACATTATGTCAAGTGATCCTGTTGATGTAGACAGCCTGTTCGCTCTGGCCACAAACGAACCTTGGCAGGGTCTGCCTGCTGGAACGGTCATCGGCCATGTTCACTTCCATGTACGCAGTCTGGAAGAGTCGCGCCGTTTCTACACAGGAGTACTTGGATTCGATATCGTTGGTAACTTCGCCAACATGTCCGCCCTGTTTGTATCGGCAGGCGGTTATCACCATCACATCGGACTGAACATTTGGGCTGGTACAGGCGCACCTGTGAATCCGGCCAATGCGACAGGCATTGACTACTTCACCATCATTTATGACGGAAAAGAACAATTAGAACAAGCTGTAGAACAACTGCGTCAATCCAACGCATCTATTGAACAGCAAGGTATGGACTGGTTTACTGTAGACCCACAGAATATTCGTATTCGCTTGACCTCAACGAACTAAGACGGGGAATCCGTGAATTAAATGTTGTGCGTTAAGTTGACTACGTTCTGATTAGCCCGGACACCAATTTCCTCGCTCTAACATGGGGAAATTCGTTGTCTGGGCTTTTTTGCCTACCTTTTTTTATATTTATCTATGCCTTTATCCATTTCCTAATAAAACTGGTGCTATTGGCGCAACCTAACCAATATCTAGATCGATATGCGAAGGAGAACCCACATGATTGAAAAGGGGCGTTTAACTGTAAGACAACTGGGCTCACTGATGTTCTTATGCACGATTGGTGAACAGATTATCGTCTTCCCCTCAATGGTCACCTCATATGCGCATCAGGATGCATGGATATCTGCATTAATGGGCGTTGCCGGGGGAGCAGGGGTTCTGTCCATCATGCTCGTTGTATACAAATTGCAGCCCCGTATGAATCTGATCCAACATGCATTGTATACTCTAGGACCCTGGATCGGGGCGTTCATCAGCTGTTTTTATCTATTCTATTTTCTAATGGGTACTTCTGCATTCATAAGAGAAATTGGGGATTTCATGACGACCCAGCTCCTGCCTGAATCCCCTCTCTTCATTGTGAGTTTGCTTTTTGTTTGTACTCTTGCCTGGGGACTTTTCTCCGGTCTGGAACCCATAGGCAGAAGTGCCGAGGTACTTCTGCCCCTGATTGTGCTGTTTCTGCTCATTCTGACCGTCTGTCTATTCCCGCATTCACATCTGGACAACATCAAGCCCGTTCTTGCAGAAGGCTTTCTGAATCCCTTTAAAGGCTTTGTCGCTGTGCTTACCTATCCTTATTGTGAATTGTGCATCTTTCTTATGCTCTTTCCTTATGCTAAAAAGGAAGCGCATTGGGAAAAGGATATCCTTCTAGCAGCCATCATAGGGGGATTGATGCTTACCCTCACACTAACCATCTGTCTGCTGGTCATGGGTCCATTTATGACGCAACACCACTGGTTCGCAGCATTTAATCTGTCGCTGAAGATCAATATAGGCAACTTTTTACAGCGGATTGAGGCATTTATGGCTTCTGTCTGGATTATTGCCGTCTTTTTCAAGAGCATTCTGTTCTTCTATAGCTTTGTACTCGGAATCAGTCATCTCTTCAAATTGTCCAGCTATCGTCCACTCATTTTGCCTGGCGCTATGTTGATTCTGTCCATGTCCATTGTTCTAGCACCCAACGAAAATTTCTATCTCAAAGTCGTTATTCCATATTGGATTGATTGGGATTTGACTTGTGGTATCGGGATTCCTTTACTGCTTATTACGGTACATAAACTGAAAGCACGGCTGCGGAAGAGCTAAACTTGCCCTACTCAACTTATAGAGGATCAACCTCCAGGCAGATTTGAAAGAGGAAAGGAGTTTTAAGCACATGTTCAATCCCTTGGTTCCTTTTGAACCTATATCCCGTGATGTGATCCCTACCGGGCAAAATTGGATTGCCCAAATCAAATGGGATGGGGTTCGCATGCTTGCTTACGAGGACGGCCAGGGAATTCAGTTAGTTAATCGCAGATTGCACAACCGAACTGCACAATATCCTGAACTGGTTCAGCCACGCAATCTGTGCTCCGTCCCTTCTTATATTTTGGATGGAGAGATTATTGCCCTTGATCCAGATACGGGGAAACCATCCTTCTATCACGTGCTGCGGCGAGATCGCATGAGCAGACCGGATGGCATTGCCCAAGCTGTAAACCAGATTCCGGTGACTTATATGGTATTTGATATTCTTTTCTGCGATGGGGCATGGGTCACAGATCAACCACTTGCAGATCGTCAGCGTCTGCTGCATCAAGTTCTGAATTCTGCTCCCCATGTTCAGGAAGTAACCAACACGTCAGATCCCGACGCCCTGCTCTCTGTGATGAGACAGCACCAGATGGAGGGAATTGTATGTAAAGACCTTTCCAGTACCTATGGAATCAACGGCAAGGATCAGCGTTGGCAGAAGGTTAAGATTTTCCACGACCTATATGCCCTGATTGGAGGGGTCACCTTCCGCAGCGGCATCGTCAATGCAATTGCAGTCGGTGTATATGATGGGCCTAACTTTGTCTATATTGGTCATGTCGGCACGGGTAAGCTGAACTCGGACTCCTGGCGTAAACTAACCGAAGAAGTACAACCTCTTATTCGTAAGGATAGACCTTTTCATAACATACCCGAGAGAAGCGCAGAGACGACATGGATTGAACCACAGATCGGCGTCAAAGTGCAATTCATGGAACTCACCCACCATCTTACCCTACGTCACCCAAGCATCCAGACTTTTGCTTCGGTAAAGCGAGATGAGTGTGAGATCAGCCAGATCAGTCATCTTATGCATGAACGATAAACCTCTTTTCCATCCGCCTGAATCATTAAAATGACTTCCCATTTAAAACTATACTTGTTTACCACAGGAGGTGTTGTTCATGGCCCATACAATAAAGGGCACCATAACGATTAATGGAATGGAGCTTACCGTGACCAATCCGGACAAGTTGTTATGGCCCGAAGCAGGTGTAACCAAGGCTGTCTATTTGCAAAAGTTAGCGGCGCTGGCTCCCTATCTACTGACGTACACCCGAAATCGGCTGCTCACTACGATACGTTATCCACATGGTGCAGGCGGCGAGTTTTTCTATCAGAAAAATGTTCCAGAGCCCGTTCCGGAGTTTGTACGAACGGAGATGCATGATGGGATACGATATGTAGTGATGAATGACCTTCCTGATCTGTTATGGCTTGGCAATCTGGCCGCTCTTGAGTTTCATCCTTCCTTACATGCTGTAGGTAGCCATCTGCCTTGTGAGTGGATGATTGATCTCGATCCTTCACAGGAAGAAGAACCCCGCATCATGCAGGCTGCCCTGATCGTGGGGGAAACGCTGACTTCGCTTGGTCTTAGATCGGTACCGAAAACTTCTGGTGCCACAGGTGTACAGATTATTGTTCCGATCCGCCAAGGTGTAACCTTCGATGAATTAAGAGACATTGGTTATTTTGTAGGCAAATACGTCACTCAAAAACATCCGGATCTATTTACACTGGAACGACTAAAAAAAGACCGGGGGGATCGTATTTATTTTGATTACCTCCAGCATTACGGTGGCAAAACGCTTGCAGCTCCCTACACTCCCCGCGCCAAACCAGGCGGTACAGTGTCCACTCCTCTCACATGGGATGAAGTTCGGAACAACGTTTCGGTTAAGGATTACCACTTGATGAACATCGTGGAACGCCTGACGAAGACCGGGGATCTGATCGCAGCTGTCGACCCCCAGCCTGTTGAACTGATCATCCAGCATTTAAAACAAAAATAGCCGGTCACCCTCAAACCAAGGGTACCGGCTATTTTTTCGTTTACTCGCGATGAGATTCGCTAATGTATACCTTTTTTCTTGAAACGTCCGCCCTTCACATCGTGAATGTTACCTATTGCCACAAAGGCATGTGGGTCCCAATCTTCAACAATGGACTTCAGCTTAGCTTCTTCCAAACGGGTAATAACCACAAATATAATTTTCTTCTCGTCTCCGCTGAAGCCGCCCTCCCCATCCAGAAAAGTGACGCCACGACCCAGACGGTCGGTTAAGGCTGAACCAATATCACGGTACTTCTCACTGATAATCCATACCGATTTGGATTGATCCAATCCTTCATTGACAATATCAATCATCTTCATTGCAATATAATAAGCAATCATGGAATACAGGGCATTTGGCCAACCAAACACAAAACCTGCACCTGCAAAAATAAATACGTTAATGAACAATACGATCTGACCTACAGACAATGGTGATTTCTCACTCAACAGTATGGCTACAATCTCCGTACCATCCAGTGAACCGCCAGAACGAATGACAAGACCAACTCCAACCCCCAAGATCAATCCACCAAATACAGCTCCAAGCAGTGGTTCACCTGGCGTCAGTGCAGGAACGTGGTGTAACAATGACGTTCCAATGGACATTACAACGATCCCGAGCAGTGTGGACAACGCAAACGTTTTACCTATTTGTTTATACCCCAGAATCAGGAAAGGCAAGTTAAGTAAGGTTAGGAAAATTCCGAGTGGCAGATGTGTAAGCTCTGACACCATAATCGAAATCCCTGTTATTCCCCCATCAATAACGCCATTCGGCACGAGAAATACTTCGAGTGACACAGCCATCAGTGCAGCACCGACCAGAATCATCACAATGCGCTGCAGAAGCTTTAGTGAAAACACCGAGCTCTTCACATTGCGGTCCGGCTTGGATGTTAGTTCTTTAACCGATACATTGGACATGGTATCCCCCCCGT
The DNA here is from genome assembly GCF_032399705.1 of Paenibacillus sp. BIC5C1. Lineage (NCBI taxonomy): Bacteria > Bacillati > Bacillota > Bacilli > Caryophanales > Paenibacillaceae > Paenibacillus > Paenibacillus sp. BIC5C1. Next base: position 1,478,017 of record NZ_CP135922.1, on the reverse strand, counting down.
TTTGATCAATATGTGAATCCATTTCATAAATCATTTAAGTACCCCAGAGGAACCCTACATAAAGAGGAACAACACCGTTCCAACGCTATATGCACCCCGTAATAAAAGCACCTAAAGGCTATATGAAATGTATTCAAGTATGTCTTAATTCCGGTTGACAATTCCAAAAGAGAGCAAAAGGGAGCCTGTTTTCCCGCAGACTCCCCTCCTTCGCCAAGACATAATTTATATAAACATTATATCATAAAAGATCAAATTTGAGCAAAATAGTTAGCAAAAAGAAGATAAATTCACAAAAAGTGAACTTATCTTGAGAAATCCGCCTTATAACGGCTAAAGCAGCGGAGAAAGCATGCGAGAAAGCATTTCTGCCCCTTTTTCCCACCGTGAGCGCTGCTGAAACACCTTCACGTCAATCTGGCTGCAATCATTCAGATCACGTTCAAAATCCTCAGTCAGCCGTTCCATGGATGATGTCTCGAACAATACTGCGGTTAACTCAAAATTGCAGAAAAAGCTGCGCATATCCATGTTGGCTGTCCCTACCGTCGCAAGCAAATCATCCACAATTAAGACCTTGGCATGTACAAAGCCTTTGCGATATTGATAGAACTTCACTCCGGCACGCAACAATTCTTCGACATAGGACATAGAAGCCAAATGCACCAGCCGGGAATCCGATTGATACGGAATGATGATTTTCACATCCACTCCACTGACGGCAGCCGTCTTAATTGCTTCGTACAATGCGGGATCCGGGATGAAATAGGGTGTCGTGATATATATGCGTTCGCTTGCTACGGAAATCGCCCCAAAGCACATTTCCTGAATGGCATCCCAGTCCTGATCCGGCCCGCTGGCCAGAATCTGAATTCGCTCTTTCCCGCTGCAAATATGTGGCGGGAACAGTTCTGTCAGTTGAGGCTCTGTAATCTGCTCGCCGGAAGCGAGCTTCCAGTCGTTCAAGAACGTATTTTGTAGGAAATATACGGCATCTCCCTCAATCTGTACATGAGTATCGCGCCAGAACCCAACTTCTGGATATTGTCCGAGATAATCATCCCCTATATTAATCCCACCCACGAAGCCAATCCTTCCATCCACCACAACAATTTTACGGTGATTCCGGTAGTTCACTCTTCGGTCAATCGTTGCAATGAGCGGTGGCAGAAAATAATGAAACTCCACGCCTGCCTCCTGAAACTTCCGGATAAAACTCCAGCTCATCTTGTGACTGCCGAGTCCATCGCAGATCAGACGCACTTTGACGCCTTCTTTCGCCTTGCGAATCATCACATCCTGAAACTTCGTGCTGATGACATCATCTCGAAAAATATAAAATTCAACATGCAAATGGTGCTCTGCATGTTCCATTGCCCTCAACATGGCTTCAAATGTCTCTTCACCATTCGTCAGTACTTGACTCCGATTACAGCCTGTAATCGGGCTCTCAGACAGGTGTGACAGCAGGTTGAACAAACGATGCTGATGATTGTATCGACTGCCCGACATCTGATCGGCATGCTCGACAATATGAGCCTGCTCCCAGATCGTCTCCCGTATTTCACGAAAGATTCGCGAACCGCCTTTACGGACCTTCTTGCGTTTGCTGTAGTCCTGGGCGACAAAATAATACACCACAAAGCCGATCAAGGGTACACAGAATAAAATAAAAAGCCATGCCACAGCTTTCGCCGGATTACGGAATTCCAGCAACAGAATGGTGGCTGCCTGAAAAGTAAATACGAGCAATATAATGACCAGCCAAAACATTCGGCTTCCTCCTCATGGCAAGGTGTGACCTTGCCGTTCTCTCTCACTGTACAAGCTTTGACGATAAAGCCTATAGCTAATCATTAGATACCCAATGTATGCACTGTTCGTAACGTTTGCTTAGATAAAATGTTACATACACAACTGATCTATAGCGGCACTCAGCCAGTTCATTCCATACTTAGGCGTTGTATATTCTGACTGTGTTCCCCTCTACATATGATTCATTCCAGTCTGCGGATCAGCATTCCATCGCCATTTCGCACACACTCCCTTCCAGACTCTTCCTCTTTTCTTGATCGGAAGGTGGTCTTCTTACGTAAAATTAGATATAATATTCGTTAAAAACTTATTACTTAAAGGAGAAGAGCAGTGAATGGAAAGTGAGAGGTATGCGTTAAATTTAGTATTGGTTGCGTTTTTGATAGGACTTTCGGCTTTTTTTGTTGCAGTGGAGTTCGCTCTGGTACGAGTTCGTCCGAGCCGGATCGACCAAATGATTGCAGAAGGAAACAAGCGTGCGCTGGCTGTTAAACAGGCAGTTGCCAATCTGGATGGCTATTTGTCCGCCTGCCAGCTTGGAATCACGATCACATCTCTGGGATTGGGCTGGCTGGGTGAACCGACGGTAGAGAAAATTCTCCACCCTGTGTTTGAAAGCATGAGCATGCCTGAGGCAGTTTCTTCATTCTTATCATTTGTTATCGCGTTTGCTTCCATCACGTATCTGCATGTTGTGGTTGGCGAACTTGCTCCAAAAACGATTGCAATCCGGAAAGCCGAGACTGTTGCACTGCTGACGTCTACACCTATCATCTGGTTTAACCGAATTATGTATCCTTTTATCTGGCTGTTAAACAGCTCAGCGAATCAACTGGTCAAGTTGTTCGGAATTAAACCTGCATCCGAGCATGAAGATGCGCACTCCGAAGAGGAATTACAGATTATCATTAATGAAAGCTTTGAGAGCGGCAAAATCAACCAAGCCGAGTTCGGTTATGTAAGCCGGATTTTTGCTTTTGATGAAATGCTTGCCAAAGAAATCATGGTACCCCGGACTGATATGGTCTGCCTTTATGTCAATAGATCGAACGAGGAAAACCTGGATATTATCCGACAGGAACAATACACCCGTTTTCCAGTGGTAAATGAGAGTAAAGACGATATTATCGGTATCATTAATACCAAACAATTTTTCCTGGAGTTGTACGGAAACGACGAACCTGTCGATCTTTCTTCCCTTATTCAGCCGGTATCCGCTGTTCACGAAACGACGCCAGTCAAAGATCTGCTTAAAAAAATGCAGAAGGATGGCGTGCATATTGCCGTACTGGTCGATGAGTACGGAGGTACTTCCGGGATAGTAACGATTGAGGATGTGCTTGAACAGATTGTCGGTGAAATTCGGGATGAGTTTGACGCGGACGAAGTCGAGGATATTCAGGTCATCAATGAAAACTATGTCATTATGGATGGTAAGGTGTCCCTATCCAAGGTTAACGACATGTTCACGTCAAACCTGGATGCTGATGAATGGGATACCATTGGTGGCTGGCTCTATAGCCATCGTCCAGAGATGAATGAACAGGAAGAATATGAGTTCGAAAATCTGACCTTCGTTTTGCTGGAAAAAGACAAAAATCGCTTCTACAAAGTCGCCGTTGTTCCTAAGGAACCACTGACCATGTCCGACTACACCGATGAAGACGAGAAAGAATCCAATTGGGCTAAATAAAGCAACAACCTCATATATAATAAGAAGAGCACTTACCTACTTTGGTAAGTGCCCTTCTTATTATTTCTGGCTGAATGTGTTACTTCCCCATGTTATCACTCAACGAAGAATGGAACTAACCGTCCCGTTTTTAATTTGATTTTAATACCCACTTCGCAATATCATCGATAATGGCTTTGGAGACATTAGATGGCTCAGCGTATTCTTGACCAATCGACAGTCCGTCATAGCTGGATAAAAGATGATTTACCTTTGGATAGCTATTGTACGTTACATTGGAATGATCTTGAAGAGCCAATTTCCAGTTTTGGAATTGATTCATAGACACTTGCACATCATTTTCGCCTTGGATAATAAGCATAGGGGTATTTTGTGTTTTAGCCAGTTCTGCAGGTACATAATCTCTCTGCTCAAACCACCAATAAGCAGGTTGAAGTGGAAACGCCTCAGGAAGATGATCTACAGAATATTTAGGATCTTTAACGATCGCAGCAACATTTTTATAAAAATCAGCTTGTTCTTTAATGATCTCCGTATCTAAACCAAGCCGCTTCATCCGATCGACCAATTCGTTCTGCTGCTCAGTAAGCACATCCACAAAGCTACTACTTGGTGCAGCAAGTAGGATACTTCCTGCAATATCATGTTGTTTATCCTCAGCAATGATTAGCGGTAATGCAAACCCGCCTTGACTATGTCCAGCTACAAAAATCGCTGTAGAATCAATATGTGTATTCTTTTCAAGTAAATCTATAGCATCGGTTACCTGATCTACGCTCTCTTGTTTTAATGTGAATTTAGGTTGAGAAGCGACCTTATAGGTATGCTCATACGTGACCTTATCATATCTTAATACAGCAACTCCCTGTGAAGCTAAACCTACCGCAAGATCGCGAAACGGCTTTGCACCACCAATGGCAGCATCCTGATTGCTGGCCCCGGATCCGTGTACCAGAATTACAACTGGGAAGGGTCCCTCTCCCTTGGGCAAAGTTAATGTCCCTGGTAAAGCTAAATCCCCCTGACCAACCGTAATGTCTTGTTCTGTATAGGCAGATGCGTCGTCGTAACTTGGTTTCTGATAAACATCTGGAGTGGCGGCAGCAATATACAAATCATCCACAAGTCCATCATCGTTCATTCTGACTGTAATATTTAAACGAGTAAGCGCTGTCTTAAAAGTATAGGTGACATTGCGATGCACTGTGTTATTTTCTACGTGTTTAGCTATGGCTTTACTTGTAATTTTGCCGTTTTGTCCTTCTAAAGCTCCCCATAACTGACTCAACAACGTGGGTGACAACACTCCACTCACAGAGGTATGAACATACTTGGCGGCCTCCTTGCCATCACCCTCACTTATAAGTGAAATGAATAGATCCTCAGGTGCTGCCTCCAGCGTCTCGGTAAGAAATCCCTCATCCATAAAGGTAATTCCTTTCGTTAACTGAACAGGATTGTCTAACGCTATGACTTGCCCATTCACAATCGCCTGCTTCTCTCCTACCTTAACTACAATCATAAGCTCATTTTTACGTATGGTGATTTGTCCTGTTTGTTGTTGCCAAGATACCTCTGCCCCATTCTTTTCTGCAATCTCACGAATAGGAACTAGATTTTCACTTCCCGCGGGTTTTTCAGCTGCTGCTGAGATGGATGTCGCCGGCAGGATTAGACATACGAAAGTAAGAGAAAGTAATAGCTTTTTCCAATGGTTCATCATAATCATTCCTCCTAATTATTTTTATGATATGCATAGATTTATGAGCATTTATTGGCTCAGAAATCTACTTATAACAACAATAGCAATGATGAATAACAACAGGACCCAAGATAGTGGGTGAGCGAAGTTAATCGTCCAGCCTATTCCATAACGTTTCTCTACGGTAAAAGAAGGATCATTGGCATTGAAGTAAATAAAACCAAGCTTCCAATAATCATCGTCATTCACAGGCTGCTCCTTGGATCGTTCGCGCTCTTCCTGATGATTACGAATTTTCCCGCCGCCTTGTCTGCCTGTGAGAGACAGCCATACTGCACCTAACACGATCAGCACAGGGATGATGAAGCTAATAGCTGTTAACAAGACCAGATTAGGGACGAACATATTGATCTGAATGAAGGCAAATAAAATGGTAAGAAGCAACCCTGTTATGATCGTAAATAGGGACCATTTACGGCGGAATTGAATATTTTCAGCAGCAAATTTGGCAGGATTAGACGTAGTAAGCTGTTGTTTGCTTGCTTTAATACTCCAGTTCACCAACATCATAAGTGCAATGATTCCTAGCTGTACAAGGTTAATAGCCAGTACCGAAAGGTAGGTTTTAGGCACACTGGAAGTGACATTGCCCTGAAGATCATATTTCATTGGAATGACGTTAGGTAGTGCCTTATAATTCAGGATTGAAATGATGGCAATGACCACAATAATAGCAATGTGAATGAGAAACCAATAGTTGGAATAGGTGAGCTTATTTTGGCGGAAGGTGGTATCGATTTTAACCCTATGAGGTGCTTCTACAGTTGGAAGTGTTCCTTTTATCTTTTTCATCTTGAAATGAAATAAGATGTGTAGTGCTGACCAGTACACAACAAATATCATTGTGCAAACACCGGTGATTATTGCGGTAGACTCTTCATTAGCAGATCGGAGTAAATACAAACTGACAAGAACAACCATCCCGTTTCCGATCAGACTTACTGTAGCAAACGTTCTCCGTAGCTTGCGTAAGACTGGTGTGTAGTAATTATATTGACTTACCGTGACCCCAAAGCTGATTGTTTCCCTTGTCACATAAGGTGCAAAGGATAGAAGTAAGGCTATTGGAGCAAAGATTAAAATGATAGGTAATATACTAAATAGTTGCATACATAACACACTCCCTCAATTCTTTATTGTTTGTTGTCACCCATCTTTATATCATCATACATTTGGTCTAATACCACAGATAGTTCCTCTTTGGTCATTCCGCGACATATCGCTTCGGCAATAACCGGTCTTAATTCTCTTTGCTGCTTTTTCAAAAAATCATCCGTTAAATCAGGCATTCCATCAGGGTTTACTACGACTCCCTTTTGTCTATGAATTAAAATGTATCCATCTTGCTTGAGTAGTGTATAAGCCTTATTGACCGTATGAAGGTTAACGCCAATATCTGCGGCCAAATTCCGAACCGATGGTAACGCCTCACCTAGCTGTAACTCGCCACTAGCAATGCCTTCAATAATTTGATAAACAAGTTGCGAATAGATGGGAAGTTCGGATTGCATATCCAGTTGAATAATCAAGGGTCCACCTTCTTTTTTTGTTATCTGTTATATATCAAGTATAACAGCTATAACATGAGTGAGCAATAAAAATGAAAATAAAAAATAAAGCCGCATATCCATCGCGAGGGCAGACTTAACTGACCCTTCACCATTGATATGCGGCTTATCCTATTGAGCTTATCCATGTGATTCGAGAAAACGTGAGTGGTATCATATGACAGAGTCGTATCTCAAATTTCATTCAAAGTTCAGTCTTATCTTCGACAATCCGATAATGGATTTTGCGAACTATAATTTTCAGAATCATATACAGCGGAATAACGATAATCATACCCAGGATATTTCCCAGGTCAGCACCCACAAGCAACAAAATAACGGTAGTCAGTGGATGAATATCAAGCTGCTTGCCATAAACGTAAGGTGAGATCAGGTTATCCTGAATTTGCTGAGCAATCACAATGATAACCAGTGACCATATCGCCATCGAAGGAGATTCGATAAACGCGACAATGACAACCGGAATAGCTGCCAGCAAAGCACCCACATAAGGGATGAAGTTCAGAATAATGGATACCACCGTCAGCAGCAATGCATAAGGCAAACCTAAAATGAGAAAACCGATGTACATCAGAATCCCCAGAGCAACATTAACAATTACCCGGCCAACAATATAGCTGCTTAGTGCTTCATCGATCTCATGGACGGTTTCTTCCCCATCCTTCCGATAACGCCTTGGCAACAACAAGGTCAGATTCGTTCCAAACTTGCTGCCTTCCTTAAGCATGTAATACAGCATGATTGGGAACGTCGCCAGAATAATAACCAGATTCGATACTACGGAGAATAACCCTGAGACATAATCGGTTACCTGTGTGATCCCTTGGCTCAGAACATCGGATAATCGTGAGAATAGATTGGAATCATCAGGCAGGTATCTGGAAACAAAATTACTCTTTTCAAGTGCATTCAACTGATCACTGAGCGAAGTAACCAACGCTGGAGCATTCTCCACAAAATTCATCAGTTGCTCTCTCAATGAAGGCCATACCAGTACGCTGAAACCTGCAATCATCAATGCAGTCACTACATAAATAATCAGAACTGACAATGCACGTTTAATCTTGTGCCTTTCCATATAATCGACGAGCGGTCGCAGCAGATAATAGAAGAAACCAGCAATCAGCAGCGGAATGATGATGATGTGAATCAGCGAGGTCAGGGGGCTGAAAATAAAGTTGACTTTATCCCCCAAATACACGATGAGCAGCAGCAAAATAATCGCTGTGCATATACGGTAAAACTTGTTGTTTATCAAGAAACGTGATCCCTCCATACGCTGCTCTGCCAAATACGACTGCGGCGATAATATGTATGTATTGCAACTTAATATAGCTTGGGCAGCGTGTTCCATTCCATGCCGCATGCTCATGTATTATTATATGTACCCTTAAATGCTAGTCATGCCACAGCGGATGCTGAATATACTCTATTTTCCATCCTGAAGGAGAAATTGGGCAAAAAAAGAAGCAGGCGATTAGCCTGCCACATCTCTTTTGTTGAATACAACCCATGAGATCAACATGAAAATGACATAATATACAGCTAGCACAGCAATAGAAAACCCAAGTGTCATACCTGCATTTCCATCGCCAAGCAATCCATAATCCGCCGCTGAATCCATATAGCGACTGAGATCCATGTTATTAAACAGAACATACTTGGCCCATTCGTAACGAACAGGATTGAAGATTAATGAGAACAAATTCTGTGTAAACATGATAAATAGAGACAAACCGATTGCCAGAGCTCCCGAACGAAACACGGAGGAGACCATAAAGGCAATAGCGAGCGTAATAAACAAGTCCACGTACAGATATCCCCATAGTGCAAATGCGTGTGATGCAGAAGCACCGCTTCCATCCGGAGTTACGGAATGGGAGAACAGCATATACGACATTACGGTTGCCAGAATAACAACAAGTAACGTACTCAGAACACTGAATCCAATCACGGACAAATATTTGGATGCCAGTATTTTGCTGCGCGACCACGGACGAATCAGCAGTAGTTTAATCGTTCCCCATGTGAACTCACCAGCTACCGCTTCAGCTGCAATGACGACACAGAAGATGGTATTCAGGAAAAAGACAATCTGAACGGTTGTAATAGCTGCTTGCCAGTATGGGACCTCACTGGACCCCATGCCTTCATTGAGCAGAACCGGCATCAACAGCGAGATCAATGCCAGAATGGATAACATAATCCAAGTACGCGGACGACGGAAAATTTTCATGTTTTCATTCATAATGAGATTGCCGAAATTACTCAATGCTTCCGCCCCCAGTCACCTGCAAAAATTGATCTTCCAGCGTATGGGTTACGTTACGGATACCGTATACCTGGAATCCTTCACTGACCAGCCTCGCATTCAAGTCCGGAATCTGCTCACGGGATAAACGAATTACAATGGCATTGCCCTGCACTGTAGCCTCGCTAATTACTTCGGCTGCACGTGGGGCATCATTTACTTCAAAAGCAACTTCAGTAAGTACGTCCGCTCCCGCCTCAGCCCTGAGATTTCTTACATCAATCAATTTGCCATTTTGGATAATCGCAACGGTATCACACATCAATTCCATCTCCGACAGCAAGTGGCTGGATACAAAGACGGTGATTCCTTCCTCCTGACAGAGCTGACGCAAATAATCCCTGAGTTCCCGGATCCCCTGCGGATCAAGTCCGTTGGTGGGTTCATCCAATACCAGTAACTTTGGTTTATGTAATATGGCTTGGGCCACGCCCAAACGCTGCCGCATACCCAGAGAATAGGTCTTTACCTTGTCATGAATTCGGGCTGTAAGCCCAACACGTTCAATCGTCTCGGCAATGCGTTCTTTCGTAATACCAGGTGACATCCGGGCAAAGTGAACGAGATTCTGATATCCAGTCAGAAACTTGTACATTTCTGGATTTTCAACAATAGCCCCAACCTGAGCTATGGCTTGCTCAAATTCATTCTTTACACTGTGTCCCGAGATGATGATATCTCCTTGACTGATGGACATCAGTCCTACCATCATTCGAATCGTTGTTGTTTTCCCCGCTCCATTGGGTCCTAAAAAACCAAAAACCTGCCCCGGAGAAATATCCAGAGTCAGGTCACTGACCAATGATCGGGAGGAGATGATTTTACTGACGCCCTGAAGACGGACGACCGGCTCCTGCTGCATTCCATTTCCTCCTTCATCAACGGACACTCACTTCATGCCCGCTTCTCATATGAAGATAGTGTATCATAATCTTTAGTATATTGTCCCGCAAACTGGGATTTCCCTTGACGTTTCGTATGAACTACACACGCTTCACAGCATCCAAGCGGCATCTCACTCCGATAAAATCCGGTGCGAAATACGTGATTGCCTCCACAGTCCTCTTCCTTTAGTTCGACAGAGCCCCTAGCGACCGACACAATCATCCCACAACTGACACAGTAAAAGCGGTCCGTTTCGATCAATGATATTCCTTCCCCTCACAAGGAGCATTGAAGTCCCTGTTATTTGTCGTTAGACGCTGAATTTTGATACAATTTGTATCTAACTCGTAATTTACTTGACACCGGGACTAATGTCAACCCCTTGTAGGTATAAAAAGAAATGAAATGCAAAAAAAGCTCTATAAACGCGACTAAAGTCTCGCATTCATAGAGCCTTTTCAAGTACAAATGATACAATCCGGTACATAGTATGGGTTAATACTATCATTCGGTTTTGTCGTGCTCTGTCTCGGTATCTCCATTCTTTGGATAATACCAAAGCAGCGTCCAATCGTCTCCATCCTTTACAATATAACAATTCTGCACGATTTTAAATTGACCAAAGGTTCCCGTAAACTTCTGGGTGACACCAATGCGATATGCCTCTGCAAATGGTTTAACACCATCAATCACCGTAACGTCAAATTCCCGCTCCGGTTTCTCCATCTCCAGATCAAAGGTTTCCACCCCAAAATGCTGCATGAAAATATGTGCTCTGGACTGCAAATAGGCGCTTTTGGGAAAGCGTTCTTTCATCAATGGATGAAACAACTCCCATGAACTGCCGAAATCACCCGTCTGCTCATATTTGTAAAACTCTTGGGCTATGGCAGCGGCTTCATCTGGTGCATCCGCACGAAACAGATATGGGATGGTTCTGCCTATGAGCCACAACAGCAGCAGCACAAGTGCTATGAATCCGATCTTTTTAAATAACGCTTTCCGGTTCCTTCTTCGCAGCATGTCCCGTCCCCCTTGTCCTACTCCCATACTTATGATGGATGGCAAGCAAGTAGAAGCGGGAACTCGCTAGCAGCATTTCCTGGGAAATCCTATAGTCCATTTTATGTTTTCGATTTTCCTTTATACACTCTCCTACTTAATGTGAATAAGATAATACCTACACATCCTCCAACCAAATCTACTCCAACATCACGTATGGAAGCAGTTCGATTAGGACTGAATTGTTGAATATACTCATCCGTTGAAGCAATCAAACTAACAACAAATAATGCGAATAGGGTAGCAGTTTTACTGCTTAACTTTCTTTGACGCAAAGTCCCATAAACTAAAGCAGCCAGTACAGCATAGATAAATAGATGTCCACTTTTTCGGATAATAAATTCCAAGAAATCAAACGGCTTCTTCTGAAGTGAATAATGCTTTTCACCATAGTTGATTGATATATCAGGTAAACTGAAACCCAACCTCACCTGCTCAGATAATTTATGTAGGAAAGGTTGAATTGTCTGCTGCTGATATGACTGTGCCGACATTGACCATATGAATAAAATCCATAATGAAATAAATATTATAGATCCTAGGAACCAAAGAGACCGGCGTATCCGCAATTTGTTTTTCTTGTGAATACTCACAGAACTCCGCCGCATCCGTTCTCCCCCTTGTTTGTCATTATTCATTTATATAAACAAACCTTATTATGTTTCTATAGCCGTTTTGGATTGGAATGGAAGATTTGTTTCCTTTGGTTTCACATGTTGGATCCCTCCGACTAGATATCTGCCAAAAGGTATTCGATTAAATAGATACGTCATAATAATAGAGCCAGTTAAACTTGATATAAATAATATTATTGTATATCCTATAAATCCCACTAATGGTATATAAGGGATCCACCCCATAAAAAGTTTATGAAGCAAATAGATACTGAAAGAGTAACTGCTTATCTGGTAGACCCATCGTGGAATCTGACGTACCTTGTTAGATACATAAAAAATCAGTCCAATAACACAGCAAGTATATAGAAGCATATCAGGTCTCTTCGAAGTTGTTTTAGTAAAAATGAGATTATTGAACAGAAAAACAAGAGCCATCATCAATAAAGTCGAACCAAATATCCATAATTTATGACGTTGTAACCATTGAATAACATACTCGTAATTACGTCCAGCATAATAACCGACTGTAAAATAAAATAACCAACCTAAACACGGAATCCAATAGCCACGGGCCCAAATGTAATCATGAAATGGAATTATAGCTATCGGCTGAATCAGATTAAAGAAAGCCAAGTACAAAACATTTAAAACAAACGAAAAAATAAGAGCTCTCAAAGGAGGAATACGGTTTAGTACCCTACTTAAGATCATATGCAGAATATAAAACTGAAAAATAAGAAGTATAAACCAGGCTACAAAATCGCCCATAACAATATTTTTTACCGTTTCAACAATGACTGCACTCCATGTAAATCCTTCTGTCATATCAAATACTGCGTATATAATTCCCATAAAACAATAGGGAATCAGAAGGTTTCTCATTCTTTTTATAAGAAACCCAGGTGGCACACCATCTCTGTAGGCTTTTGCCAATAAAAACTCCGAAATGAACGCGTAGGTAGGTGTTGCAAACAGTAATAACAGATGGAGAGTCTCGAGAGAAAAGAATGTCGAGCCTAATTGTTTGGTTTGAAAGTCAATTGAAGCTTCAATTGCATGGATTAATACAATAGCCAGGCATGATATACTCCGAAGCCAAAATATTTCATTAACCAACTTCTTATCCATATGCCATCTCCATAATTTATTATTGGGATAAGTGCTTTTGTATTAAACCGTGAGCCCTATCTCTTTCTTCCTGATCAATCAAATAATAATAAACCCCGTCAATCTTCGTACCCTCACCTTGTAGTTCTATCGTTTCTATATTTTCCAAATCAGAACGATAATCTAATAACAAGCCCTTCATCTCTTCAAATGTAATATCTGTTCTCACATTATCGCCAATCTCACTCAAAATCGTTTGAAGATGTATGACATTCGATACTTGGAGTGTTGTCTGCATAAGGCGTTCCAGTATTTGTCTTTGTCTGCTATTCCTACCAATATCACCTCGCGGATCATCATAACGCATTCTTGTATACCCAAGAGCTTCACTGCCATTTAACTTGATTGTGCCTTCATTATAATGGTAACCTTGATAATCAAAAGCAAAACGATTATTAACTTCCACTCCACCTAATAAATCAATGAGTTGGGTGAATCCCTGCATATTAACTTTGATATAATAATCAATAGGTGAATCCAAAAACTTTTCAACTGTATCTAACGCCATGTTTACACCTCCAAAGGCGTAAGCATGATTAATTTTATCTACAGTGTTATGACCGACGATTTCAGTCCTTGTATCACGCGGTATATTAAACATAAGCACTGATTTCTTCGCAGGATTAACACTTAGAACAATGATGGTATCTGTACGTCCCACATCTGTACTTCGCTCATCCACACCCATGACCATAACCGTAAATGGATCCTTCTCATTAATCTTGACTTCATTTCCCCCTCTAACATCAGTCACAATGTTAACTGGCTTCACTGGATCAAGGGGTTCATACATATCATTGGCAGTCGATTTTACAGTGTAATATACAAAAATACCGTAACCAAGAATGCCTATTAAAAATAACGATAATGCACTTAAAGTGATTTTAAGCCATAGCTTCATTACATATCCCCTCATATTTAGTTCAATTATGATATGATACGAATTCACTAACCGGAAACCACCCGAATGCTTTTTTTTTTGCAATCGAACCATTTCCGGCTCTTGATATACGAAATTAAAAAAATTTTGTTAGTTTGCTAATGAAACTGTATCTGATACTATCTTGGTCAAATTAGGACGCCCCACAGAATAATACTCAAAAGAAGAATCTAATATTTGTTCAGCACTGTATGAATTCCGACCATCCACCAAAATGGGTTGATTCATTACGTTAGCCAAATCATTCAGAGGAATCTCCGAAAATTCAGCCCACTCTGTCAACAGACAAAGTGCATCACATCCTGTTGCAGCTTGAATTGCACTTTCAGACCATTGAATCAATGGTATATCCGTAATTTCTCTTCTGAAATTGTCCATTGCAATAGGATCGTAAACTTGGACTATCGCGCCTAATTCAAGGAGCTTATGAATAATTTCAATAGCTGGAGCATCTCTTACATCATCTGTATTGGGTTTGAAAGCCAGCCCCCAGATTCCAATACGTATCCCATGCAGAGAGCCAAGCGCTTCATGTAGCTTCTCGATTATGTTTAACCTTTGTTTCGTATTTACTTCCACAACGGATTGAAGCAACTTAAAGTCATATTTAACACTATTGGCGATATGAATGAGCGCCTGTGTATCTTTTGGAAAGCATGACCCACCATAACCTATTCCAGCTTGTAAGAAAGAGGCACCAATTCGCTTATCATATCCCATGCCTTCAGCTACTCGTGTGACATCCGCTCCCACCTTTTCACAAATGTTGGCAATTTCATTAATGAATGAGATTTTAGTGGATAGGAAGGCATTCGAAGCATACTTAATCATCTCGGCTGATCGAACATCCGTTAAAATAATGTTAGATGTCAGTTCACTATGCAGCGAAGATAATTTCTCAAAAGCATCTTTACTGGCAGAACCAATAACAATTCGATCTGGATTAAGCGTATCTTGCACTGCAGAACCTTCTCTTAAAAATTCAGGTACAGAAGCTACCGCAAAAGGATACTTACTGTATCTACTTACAATTCCCTCAACCTGCTCATTTGTCCCTACAGGTACTGTGCTCTTGGTTACGATAATTTTGTAACCATTCATTGAAAGTGCGATATCCTCAGCAGCTTGGTGGATAAATGCAAGATTAGCTTCACCACTGGGAAGTGGAGGAGTTCCAACCGCAATGATAATAATATCTGCTTGCTGTACAGCGTTGGTTAAATCCGTAGTGAAGGTTAAACGGCCCGCCAATTTATTTTTTGCAATAAGTTCTTCCAGCCCTGGTTCATAAATTGGGACTAAGCCCTCGTTTAACATTTCAATCTTATTTTCCAATTTATCCACACAGATTACTTCATTACCAAGTTCCGAAAAACAAACACCAGATACCAGACCTACATACCCTGTACCGATCACTGTCAATTTCATATTGTCCATCCTCCATCAACTTTTTTATTTATATAAATATACTAATCACGTTGTTATGCGAAAATTAAATAAATCCTCAATGAATTCAGCAATAACATTTACTCCAGATCGTCTATCCTCAGAATAAAAAGATTTATGATTTTCTATTTCATCATTCTCGGAATCGGAAGATATAATCATTCCCTCAAAAAAATTAGGATCTTCCATATCCCGAAGCTCACCCCACTGAATAGTGACTGTTTTCGTAGCATGCCAGGCTGCAGTAATGTTTTTGCGATCTTCAGGAATATTCCCCCTCTCCAATAAAACCAGTGGTTTATGGGAAACAACGGCTTCACTGATTGTGCTCCAGCCGGGTTTTGTAACTACAATATCTGATGCAGCAACAAAATTTTGTGTTTCTGTATAATTCTTTTCGATATTGAAGATGTTCCGACCGGAAATTTCCATATTGCATGAGACAATAAAGACAAATTTTTCATGCTTGAGCAGCTTCATTTTGGAAATATCTGAGAGCTCAACACCCATGCCTATTGCGAAAAAAATAATCGTTTTATTATGGAAGGGGTCAAGCTGTGAGCGAATACGCTTCTTTTCCGTCGAGTCTACTCTCCGGCAGTAAAAATCTGCAGCGATACCACCGCGGGCTCCCCAATCCGGCTCAGTTTTTCCACCAGGAAGCCTCACAAAATAGTCCATACAGCGATAGGATTGTTCCAACAACTGTATTAGTTCGGGAGTTAGCGCTTCCTCATATGCTGTATACCAAGTAAAATTGGAAATACCGACAGAAATAACATTTAATTGCGATGCAGCTAAAAAAGGAATTGGAGAGATGTCGGATAAAACCATGTCTGGCTTTTGTAAAACCAAAAAAGCCCTTTCCATGGAAACCATACTCGAAAAGGAATAATGATAATTCATATATCTCTCATGAAGTAGACATGATGACAGATCTATACTCCCCGATTCATGGACGTATCCTAAATCAAGGGCTTGTTCTCTAAAGTTGATTCGTTTATCATACTGTAAAGATTCCCTAATAAAAGGTAATACTTTTCCAGAACAAATTGTTATTTGACTTATATTATACTTAGGTCGAAGCAGCTCCCTAATCAGGGCTATGCTTCTTGTCGCATGTCCGTAACCATAATCAGTAACATAAAAAATCAAATTCAGGCTGGATTTCATATTAGATTTTCACACAATGTTGTTCAATTTCTTCCCAATCTGTATATAACTCAACCAAATCATTCTCCATAATTAAAGGTCCTGATTGAACAACAATAAATTCCACGTCCGTTATTGCTTTTAGACCATGCATAGTCATAGCTGGAATATGGAGTACATTCCCTGCCTTGATGCTCATTCGGTTACCGTTGTGAATAAACTCAGCGCTTCCCCTAACAATTGTCCATACTTCCTGACAGCTACGACTTAGGCAATAACTTAAATTTTTCCCCGAAATCACATGCAGCCTTTTGGTAGTCACCTGATTCCCGTCTTCATACTGTTGCACGTCCAGCGTTTTGCACCAGCCCCATTGACGTTCTTCATATTTAGGCCCTGTATTAAAATTAATAGTTTCTTTAATCCTGGGACTTGCACTCTTGTCTGTAACCAAAATACCATCTGGGCTCGTTGCCACTACAATATCTGATACTCCAAGGACTACAACTGGTATATCCAATTCATTAATCAAATGAGTATTCGTACAATCTAAACTGACAATACCTTTTCCAATTTGCTTGGATCCCATTTCCTCTGTTAACGTATTCCAAGTTCCCAAATCTTTCCAATATCCCTCATAAGGAATAACGATGGTTTCGCGTTCTTTCTCCAGCACCTCATAATCAAAACTTATTTCAGGTAGGTTAGCATATTGTTTAAGAAGCTCTTCATACTGTATTGGCAAGCCCTTTTCTTGCAACTTATTAATGATATAATCCAATTTAAAAGCAAATACACCACAATTCCAAAGAGCTCCATTACTAATTAATAGCTCAGCCTGTTCCTCTGTAGGTTTTTCCTGGAATCGTTGAACCTGAAGAATCTCCAATTCCCCATGAGATTGCCCAGAGGTACCTGGAATAATATAACCATATTTAGAAGATGGATAAGTTGGTTTCACACCTATAAGTCCAATATGAGCTCCACTGTGATTGATTGCCACTTCCAACTGCTGAACAACATTGAAGAAGTGATTTTCCACATATGGATCTACAGGTAAGATGGCTACTACTTCATTGAGCCCGATACTTTTTACTGAATACAGATAGGTTGCGGCAAGTGCAATAGCAGGAAATGTATCCCTTCGTTCGGGTTCTACAATCAAAGGTACTTCTGTACCTACTTGGCTTTGCATCATTTCTATTTGTGATTTACCAGTAGCAATATAGCTTTCAGCACCCAACCCACTTAATTCAAGCTGGCGCCATACACGTTGAACCATGGATACCATTTGCATGTCATCATCTTGGAGTACACGCAAAAATTGTTTTGAACGTGCATCATTGGATAACGGCCAAAGTCGTTTCCCTGATCCGCCTGACAGCAGTACAAGTTTCATTGCGATTCCTCCTTTAATTGTTAGCTCAAGACATTATTCAGATGCCGCATACTCCCTATTCCCAACCACCTGGTGGTCCGTCGTTCTGGATGCGAGTCTGCTAAGCAACACTTTGTACTTCTCCATGGAGGTATTTCGTTTAAGATGTTCTTCCAGATAACCCCTTCCTTCTAGACCCATGTTTCTAAGTTCATCCCGATTTAGCATATATAAGTCTTTCACATGTTTGACAAACATTTCATAACTCTGTGGTTCCATTAAACGCCCACACTTGCTCTCACTGATAATTCGATAACCCTCACTGCCCTGTTCCAATACTCCCAGAACAGGTTTTCCAGCAGCCATCACACCATATATCTTACTAGGAACAGAGACGCCCTTAATCCCCTTCTGGTTAACTACCAAATGCACATCAGCTGCATTCAAAGAATATTTCAGATTTTCCTTCGCTTGAAA
The DNA here is from genome assembly GCF_032399705.1 of Paenibacillus sp. BIC5C1. Classification (NCBI taxonomy): domain Bacteria; kingdom Bacillati; phylum Bacillota; class Bacilli; order Caryophanales; family Paenibacillaceae; genus Paenibacillus; species Paenibacillus sp. BIC5C1. Next base: position 1,459,744 of record NZ_CP135922.1, on the reverse strand, counting down.
AGGAAGAAAGTACACCTGTTTGATACCATGTTGCTCAACATAGTCTTGCATTTTTCGTTTCACAGCACCTTCGCCTATAAACACAAATGCTAGATCCCGATAGCCAGCGAATCTCCCCGTCATATTAATCAAATTCTCCAAGTCGTAATATAACCCAAGGTTACCGGAATACATGATTACAAATTTTCCTTCAAGATGATGTTCTCTCAAAAAATCTGTAACCTTCGGATGGTCTTTGGAAAGTGGTATAATCTCTTGTTCGTCCGTCCAGTTATGAATCACCGAATTATCAGTCACTTTCCTATTATTGAATCTGCGTTCCAGCGTCTCTCTCATATCTTCACCAACGGTCACAACATGATCCGCTAATTTGCAACTTAGCGTATCGACCCATCTAGCCGTATTAGCAATCCATTTCTTTTTACTGTAACCGACTGCTTCAGCTTGTTCCGGATTAAAGTCTTGTATGTTATAGATATGCTTTGTTCTTTTTAATAATTTGCCTATTGTACCAATCACTCCACCTAACACGGGTGGTTGGGAGATGGTGTATATTAAATCCACTTTTTTCTGTTTGAGTAATGCAACAGTTGCCCAAACAAAATAAGCTGAGATATACTTCAGCCTGCTTAATTTATTCTCTTTATTAACTTCAGGAAGATTGATCTTTATAATCTGGATTTGCTCTAATTGATCTAAAATGAAGCGACTTTGTTTTTCATGAATCGTCCCCTCAGTCTGTGCAGCAATTACTGTTATATCAAAATCTTTTTGAAGATAAAGACATAACTCTGTCATAATTTGCCCAGTCGATACTACATCCGGGTAAAAGTAATTAATGACAAATACTATTTTGGGCTTCATTTCATCATCTCACTTTCTAACCGATCAAATGGTATCGTACTTCCAATCTGTTGAGGAAAACGACGCTTTATAAAGACAGCTGGATAGCCTACGTGAATCTCATTTGCAGGAATATTCTTGATCACTGTACTTCGTGCACCCGCAACAGCCATTTCATTAATAATGACACCAGGATATACAAAAACGTCACTTGCGACCCAAGCTCCATCCTTAATTACTATTGGCTTCGTAATCAATCCAAACGAAGGATCATTCAAACGATGACTTCCTGTACAAAGATAAGTATTCTGCGAAATCACACAATGCCTTCCTACAGCGATTTCATCCAAACTGTAAAATTCTGTATTATCCCCAATCCAACTATGATCTCCAATCGTCACTTTCCATGGATAAGTGAACTTGGCGGAAGATCTAATTTTAACACCATGGCCAATTTCAGCCCCGAATCGAGTTAATAACCATCTACGCCACCCGTACATCTGATGAAGGGAAAAGCGAAACACAGTTCCCTGTATCAACCACCATAGCAATACAATGATTCCATTTCTACCACGTGAATATTCCGTTTGCTCATATAAATCAAGCCTGATTTTATTTTCCATTCCTATTAACCTCACAATGCAGCTTTTTTGATTGCAGTTTCAACCGAGCGTGCATAAGAGTTCGGATGCAGCTTGCGCCATAAACTCAGTCCCTGTGAACGTTGAGATTGAATATATTCCTTGTTGCCCATCACCCACTGGAATGCCTCAATCATGTTCCGTTGATCCAATGGATCTATTACAAGTCCATTTTGTTTGTCAGCTATAATATCCTTGGTAGCCCCCGCATATTTGGATGCCAACACAAAGGTATTTGTTGCCAGAGCTTCATTAACAACAAGTCCCCATACCTCAATTAATGAAGGGAAAATTAGACAGTCTGCTTGGGCCAAGTACGTTCCAAGCTGCTCTTTTTGTTTGTAGCCTTCAAATAAAACATGATCAGATAATCCATACTCTTCCACTTTTTTGCGCAGAATCGCTTCGTCCGTCCCACTTCCTACAATTCTGAATTCCCAGTTCTTAGATTCAAGTTTACTCAGTGCCTGCAAGACTTGGAGCAATCCCTTCCGTTCGATCAACTGTCCAATGTAAAGAAATTGTATTCTCGCTTCATTTTGACGCGATGCCTTCCTGCTTTCTTTATAGTGTTGCCGATAATACTTCACATCCACTGTGTTATATCCGATTACAATTTTCTCAGGATCTACACCATAATGTTCCATACACTTAGCTGATTCAGTACCATACGACACAAAAGCATCAGCTCTGCCAAAGAAGAATTTACGTATTGAATTAAAAAGCTTATTTTGAACTCTACTGCTGTGTAATGTACTGCCGTACCAAACAACAAATCTTTTACGGAATATCTTAGCGTACAACATTCCTGTCCAGTACCCAGGTGCCTCATAACCTGTTGTCATAACAACATCCGGATTAAAGCGAATTAGCCTCCAGAATAATCCTGGGTTTAGGTGAATACCCATATCTAATTTTTGCACAAAAATATGGAACCCGCGCATTTGCTCATGTGCGAATTCCATCTCCGAATAATCAATATTCCATTCACGGTTAGATTCCTTTTCCTGTAAAAACCAAACGGTAAAATCAATTGAGTCACTCTGATTGATTTTGTTGTACACAGGAATTCGGTAAGGAGCAATCTGATTGGTGATCAATAATGTCCTTAACATTTATTTTCTCCCCTAAAGAGTAGTTGTTCTCAATGATTTCTCTGTTCTCTTCAGCGCTTCAACTTCATACTTCGGCTGATTGACCAAAGAGCTGTGCACCATAATAAGTGTACCCAGTCCCATATACAAATATTTCTGATCCACGTATGTCCAACTAACCATCAAGCTTACAAATGAAATAATGACAAGTGATAATGAAAGTGAGTAATTAATATCCAACGATTTATCTAACAAGAAACCGAAGTAGGATTTGCAAACCATTAATAGAACAATAATCAGCATAAACCCTAATAGAAGTCCGTTCTCTGCAAGTATCTCTAAAAATAAATTATGAGGATACTCCTTTAGTGTACCGATACCTGCACCTAATATAGGATTTTCATAAAAAATTCTTTCTGCCTGATCATACAAGTTCAAACGAACTGCTGAAGATTCCGAGCCAGCCGTATTTGAGATTCGATCCGTCAAAAATTCAGTGTATTTTTGTACTGCACTTAAATTCAACAAAACAACAAGAATGACTCCAAGGAAAAGCATTAACTTGATATTCACCTTCTTAAGCCCTCTCATCATCAGGAACAAGGTGATCGCAATTGCAAGTATTGGGCCTTTTGAGGCACCAATAATTAAAATGGAAGTGCTCGTGAGCAAAAGAATCAGCGTTGTTGAAAACTTCACTTTTCTTGCCGAGAACAAAATGAGTACAATTAAAAGAGAAGTGGCCCCTAACATAGCCGTAGCAATTGGGTGCACCCCATGATATTTGTACCTACCCACAGGAAATTCATTCGCTGCAAAATCAATAAGAATGAGCACTTGAATTACAAAACTATTAAATATAAAGTACTTATAAAATTTTGTTATGTCGTCTTTTCTTTTAACAAAGGACCGCAGTATATATATCATGCCTACTCCCATGACAGTAAATTTCAAAAATTTCACTAATCCAGCCATGGGTTGCGGAGTGTACAGCAGACTGAAACTCATTACTATAAGAACTAGATAAACGACTGCGTCATATTTAAAAAGAGCCAGCTTTTCTTTTTTTATCAGCATATTATAAACAACCATGACATAAAGGACGGCATAAATTAAGAGTGTGATATCTAATAGCCCACCACCCTCTCCCTTTTTGTAAAAGAAACCCAATGGAGCCATGGTGGCAACAAATAACTGCAGATTGATATTTTTCAAGTATGTGGACATGCAAATATTCCCCTTTTGTTCAGTGTCTTTCATTGAACCAAGGATCACTTATCATTTGGCTACATCTTCGTATACCATTTTATTTTTTTTGATTTGCAGATTCTTGCGAATACGGACCAATAATGGCGCAGGAAGAGTCATTATGATCCACTTTTTCAATTGGTTTTTGAGGTTTTTACCTTGAGGAACAAAATCGTTCCATTCTGTCATTTTAAGATATCTGTAATACTCCGCTTTAAACGGATGAATATTTGTATATTGCCAAGGCTTTGAAGAAGTTGTGAAATGGATAATAGCAGGTCTCTTTAATGCTTCATGCCATTCTTCTTGAGAAAATGATGATTCATTCAATTTCATACTAAAAAATTTGGTTTGTTGATTCCACTTGGGCGCAACAGATAGCCACTTATCATAAAGTACAGAATTGAACCCATCTTGGTCATGTAGTGCTGTCTTATGAGAATTACTCACTAGAAATTCCATGACTTTTTCCGAGATATTGTTTTCTCTCCACGCCTTAAGATTAAGAAGCATTACACCCGAATTGAATGTACGGGAGCCTACTGGAATACGTAGTTGGTCAAAACGATTAAAATCAGGATTTTCTACGGCAGCAAGGTGGTAATCCTTAATATCCACATTCCAAAAATCAGAGATATCCTCCTGTATTACCAAGTCACAATCCAGAAAGATGACTTTCTCCTCCGGTATAAGTTCAGGAATAGAAATTTTGTAATACGCTGCATGACTCATGTGATTTTTGACAGACAAGTGGGCAAACTTTTTTGTATCAATATCCAGAAATACGCAAACAGACTGGTAACGCTCAAAAATACGTTTTAATTTTTCATGATTTTCGGGTTTGAGTCCGTTGCTGATCAGATACGTTTTTAAAGGCTGACTTGATTTTTTATTTTCAAATAATGAAGTCAGCGTTACCCCCAGATGCTGAGCATAATTATCATCTGTAACAATAACCGCAATCATGTTGTCCAATACCATCACTCCACTTCAACATTATCCGATTAGCCATTCAATTTCTGCCTAAGCTTCCTAAAGGTTGCAAAACTCAAAAGTTCATCTCGGTAAGTCCGGTTAAACAACAAAGATATGAACCACAACAATACACCCAACATGAGGCCCACAAAGATATTTCTTATCTCCAAACCGTATTTAAATAATAAGAGCATAACGAGCATGATAAACGATGCTACAATATTAGGAATGTACTGAATTCTTGGCATGGTATAACTGAACACCTTCTTTAAATAGTGACGACAGACTATAAAGTCAATAATGGCACAGAACGATGTTGATATTGCAGCACCTTCAATGCCAATCCAAGGTACGAGAGCCAGGTTAAGGACAATGTTTGTAATGCCTGAGTAGGTAGAAGCGATAAACGAAAGTCTTGCATGATCCATGGCTACAAGAACCTTGCTGTACAGCTCCTGTATTGACCGAAATATTGCACAAACTGCCAATATAGCAAGAACCCATTTCCCCTCGGCAAACGTATTGTTGAATAACCTCATAATATCCTCGGAATAGATTAAGCTCCCAAAAAATACTGGAATAGGAAATAGTAAATACATATAAACCTTTTTATTAAGGTAATTTTTTAGTTGATCCAGTTTATTATTCGCTGCCCATTCGCTGAAGTAAGGAAAATAAGCGGTTGCCAATGTTTTATTAACAATTAATATCCCGCTAGCAATCTGCCAGGCTAATTGATAAATTCCCACCAATTCTTTGGTAAGGAAAAAACCAATCATCCATACATCGATCCAACTAAATGTCAAAGTCCTAACTTCCATTACAGCATTATATTTTGTAAGAGAATACAATTGACTGAAAGCATGTTTGGTAGGACGTTCAAGCTTTACTTTTTTCAATGCTATAAGCGAATATAATGAAGCAACGATTTCTCCAACAATTATTGCTGAAAATAGTACACGAATATCCCCTATCCATATCAAAACAATCATTGAGAACACACGAGGTACCACTTCTTTAATGAACATAATTCTTGAGTACGCAACAATATTTTTCTGAGCTTTAATCAAAATCGAAAGTAGATTTCCAAAATTAGCAATTACGATACACAACATCAAGTAATATGCAGCATTATCCACACCAATATAACCATTGAGAAATGATCTAAATACAAAGGTTGCCAGTAATGAGAGTAACAACAACCCCGTATTTATTAAGATCGTAACCGAGATAATCTGACCTTCATCTTTGCGAATCTCACTGATTCTTTTCTCCAGTGCATAGAACAATCCCAACTTGCAGGTGAATTGTCCTATACCGTATATCGAGAAAAATAAAGTGTAAATCCCCAAAAAGTGTGCTCCATAATATTTGGCGATATAGAATGAGAATAAAATAGCAACTACTTTAATCGATACATTACTTCCGAATAAGTGCAATACACCTTTGCCCATACCGCGCCTAAATGTTAACCATCTCTTTAGATTGTGACAATCGAGTCATATCTGCATCAACCATCATGTGCACCAGTTGTTTAAAATTAACCTCAAGTTCCCAACCAAGTACTTGCTTCGCCTTGGAACAGTTACCCAGTAAGAGGTCAACCTCTGCTGGTCTAACAAATTTCTCATCTAAAACAACGTGGTTTCTCCAATCCAAACCTACGTAGGAGAACGCAACCTCTACTAATTCTTCAACGGTGTGGGTTTCACCAGTTGAAATCACAAAATCATCCGGCTGTTCCTGTTGCAACATCAACCACATAGCTTTAACATAATCTCCCGCAAATCCCCAATCGCGCTTTGCATCCAAATTCCCTAGTCGCAACTCCGCGGTCATGCCTAACTTAATACGGGCTACGCCGTCTGTAACTTTACGAGTAACAAATTCAATACCACGACGAGGGGATTCATGATTAAACAATATTCCTGAACATGCGAACATATTATAACTTTCACGATAGTTAACGGTAATCCAATGTCCATATACTTTCGCTACACCATAAGGACTGCGAGGGTAAAACGGTGTTGTTTCTTTTTGGGGCGTCTCAACTACACGACCAAACATCTCACTGCTGGAAGCCTGATAGAATCTGGCATTTGGCTTAATTAAACGGACCGCCTCAAGCATGTTAGTAACGGATAAAGCTGTAATCTGTCCTGTAGCCAGTGGTTGAGGCCAAGACGCTGCCACAAAAGATTGTGCAGCCAGATTATAAACTTCATCCGGATCACTCACCCGTACTGCTTCAATTAAAGAAGCCATGTCGGTAAGATCTCCGGACAACCACTCAATCTGCTCCTTAATGTGCTCAACATTCTCATAATTTGGTGTACTCGTTCTTCTACGCATACCATATACCTTGTATCCTTTATTCAATAGTAATTCGGCAAGATAGGAACCATCTTGACCTGTAATTCCAGTAATCAGAGCTTTTTTCATTAGATTTCCTCCACCCTTATATTTGAGTTACCGCTTAACTAGCGAATCGCTGATATATAATTCATAAATAGAACGTATACCATCTTCCAGTTCAATACGTGCGAACCATCCCAAATCGTTAATTTTAGTAACATCAACCAGTTTACGTGGTGTACCATCTGGTTTAGATGCATCAAATATAATTTCTCCCTCATACCCTACAATTGAACGAATTAACAATGCCAAATCCTTAATAGTAATATCTCTGCCAACGCCTACATTAATAATTTCATCTTCCTCATATTGATCCATTAGAAAGATGCAGGCTTCGGCTAAATCATCCGCGTGAAGAAATTCTCGCAACGGAGACCCACTTCCCCAGACCTCAACAGAAGGCAAGGATTGTGTCCTGGCATCGTGAAATTTCCGCAACAATGCAGGTAATACATGTGATGTAGTCAGATCAAAATTATCATTGGGTCCATACATATTGGTTGGCATCACGGAAATGAAACGAGTACCATATTGCCTGTTATAGGATTGGCACATTGTGATTCCAGCGATCTTAGCAATGGCATAAGCTTTATTGGTTGGTTCAAGCTCACCAGTAAGTAGGTATTCCTCCCTCAATGGCTGAGGGGCCATCTTTGGATAAATACACGTTGATCCGAGAAAAAGTAGCTTTTCAACACCGTATCGATATGAAGCATCAATTACATTTGTTTGAATTAATAAATTATCTCTGATAAAGTCTGCCGGGTAATCGTTATTCGCAACAATTCCACCAACTTTAGCAGCAGCAAGAAAAACAAAATCAGGCTGTTCAGATGCAAAAAACTCATCTACAGCCTGATTGTCACGTAGATCCAATTCTGAACTTGTACGAGTTAGAATCGAAGTATATCCCTGTTCACGTAACGCCCGATCAATTGCAGATCCAACTAGCCCTCTATGACCAGCAATATAAATTTTTTTATCCTTCTCCATATGAGTACCTCTCATTCAAATTGAGTTTCCAACAGTAATTCACGATAATTATCAATCGTAAGCTTTAGTCCCTGATCCAAAGGAACCAGCGGTTCCCACCCAAGCAAATCTCGTGCCTTATCAATCACAGGACGTCTTACTTTGGGATCATCCTCCGGTAAAGGCAGAAATGTAACATTACTGTTCGAGTGTGTTAACTCTTTAACCAAATGTGCCAATTCAAGAATGGTATATTCATTCGGATTTCCAATATTCACAATTTGTCCATTAGCGCTTTCTGAAGCCATAAGTAATTGTAGTCCTCTAATATTGTCATCAACATAACAGAAGGAGCGCGTCTGTGAACCATCACCATAAATCGTAATATCCGTACCTGTTAAAGCTTGTGTTACAAAGTTGGAAATAACACGCCCGTCATCATTCCGTAATCCGGCAGAATAAGTATTAAAAATGCGCGCAACCTTAACTTCAACCTGTTGTTTAGTGAAGTATTCATAACATATAACCTCGCCAAGACGTTTGGCCTCATCATAACAGGCCCTTGGGCCCCAGGTGTTTACATTCCCCCGATAACTCTCAGGCTGCGGGTGAACTTCAGGATCCCCGTATGCCTCACTCGTACTAGCATATACCAGCCTAGCTCCTTTTTTATGAGCAAGTTCTAATAAATTATTAGTTCCTTTTGTATTCACCCAGATTGTACCAAAAGCATCTGCTTGATAGAATTTAGGGGAGGCTGGAGAGGCTAGATGATACACTTCATCAACATTTTGTTGGTTGAATATGTCAAGTGAACTGGCCTGAGTTACATCTGCTTGATGAAAGTGAAAGAGAGGGCTCTTAATCACCTCTTGTAGATTTTGAAAAACACCTGTAGATAAGTTGTCTATCCCCGTTACTTGATTTTCTTGTTGAACAAGCGATCTGACGAGATGCGAGCCAAGAAAGCCAGCTGCTCCAGTAACCACTATATGTTTCAATTAAGATCACTCTCCAAATGTAATTGAGGCTAACTAGAATGTATTACTCTTTACCATTACAACAACAGTTTTGAACAGAATTTTAATATCCATTAGAATAGAGACATTTGAAATATAGTGAAAATCGTACTGTAAGTTATGATGTATAGGGTCCTTTCTCACATCACTTACTTGCCACAAACCAGTGATCCCTGGCTTTACCAAAAATCTTCTGCGTTCCAGATCGGTATAGCTTTCTTCTACAATTCTTTTTTGTTCAGGCCTTGGACCCACAAAGCTCATATCCCCTTTGATGATGTTAATCAGTTGTGGTAACTCATCCAAGCTAGTCTTACGAAGTAATCTACCTAGCCGTGTAATTCTAGGGTCATTACTTGTCGTTGGAGAGGCACTGTACTTCGGAGCATCCGTACGCATTGTTCTAAATTTATAAATATTAAATTTGACTCCATTTTTCCCGTAACGTTCTTGCCTGAATATCACAGGTCCTTTAGAATCAAGTTTAATCATAATCGCTGCTACAAGCATGACTGGTGAAGTAATTAATACCAGCACTGCCGCTATAATAAAATCGATGAAAGGTTTCATCAATTCAGTATACCCACCAACACGTTGCGAGTAAGGCTGCTCAAGCACTGCCGCCGTTCCCTCTTTGGCTATGGCTTCTCCACTCCCAAAGTATTCCGGTCCTGAAAGTTTCACAGACTATCCCCTCCAGCTACAAGCATTTGGTTCAATTGTTCTTTCATCAAAATCTCTTCAATCGCCATCAGGACAGGCGCACGCAATTCTTTATTTTTAAGAGCAAAATCAAGTGTGGTCAAAATATAGCCCAGCTTCTCACCCACATCAAATCGTGAACCTTCAAAATCATATGCACTTATACCTTCATCCCGATTTAACATTTGCAGCGCATCCGTGAGTTGAATCTCACCACCCGCGCCCACATTTTGTTCTTCCAGATACTCAAATACTTTAGGTGTCAAAATGTAACGCCCCATAATAGCCAAGTTAGAAGGTGCTGTACCCAACGGGGGTTTCTCAATCATACTGTTTACAGAGGATAAACGTCCCTCTGTATGCAGGGGATCAATAATTCCATAGCGATAGGTTTCACTTGGACTTACTGTTTTCACTCCGAGTACAGACTGGTTGACCTTCTCATATTGCTGAATGAGTTGCTTTGTACACGGCACATCAGAAACCACAATATCATCACCAAGCAATACAGCAAACGGTTCATTGCCAATAAAGTTTCGAGCACACCACACTGCATGCCCAAGTCCTAATGCTTCCTTCTGCCTTATGTAATGAATATCAACGTTGGAGGACTTCCGGACTTCTTCCAGTAAGCTGAGCTTTCCTTTTTCGAGCAGATTTTGCTCTAGTTCAAACGCGCTGTCAAAATGATCTTCAATCGCACGTTTTCCCTTGCCCGTTACAATAATAATGTCCTCGATTCCGGAAGCTACAGCTTCTTCAACGATGTATTGAATGGTCGGTTTATCCACAATAGGGAGCATTTCTTTAGGCATTGCCTTTGTAGCGGGTAAAAATCGGGTTCCCAAACCGGCTGCGGGAATGATTGCTTTCCTCACTCTAGTCATAAATACCACCCTATCCATTATTTTTTTATGTTTAAAAGCATGAGTTGGATCATTTATTAAAATCAATGAAATCATGAAATAAATTGATGCAATTCTTACTTTTAATTTCATAAAAGGGCATTAAACCCAACCTCACATCACACCCTTGACGATATACGTCTAAGGTACACTACCCACAGTGTGACCGAGTGCCTACCTTGATAAAGGTATAGTAGACATGACCTCCAAACTAATTGCCAGATACGACTAACTTTCTCCGTAATGTGCAGCTCTGTTCTTGGATAACTGAAAGTTATTTAGAACTGCTCCTAATATTCTTGCATTAACATGTTCTAGATGGGCCTTTGCTTTCTTAACCACATCCTTTTTCACTTTTCCTGAATTCACAACAAGTATCACGCCATCACACAAAGAACTTATGATTAGCGCATCTGTCACAGACAAAACAGGTGGGGTATCAAACAGAATCACGTCATATTGTTGTTTTAATTCTTCTAATATCAAAGTCATTTTACGAGAGCCAATCATTTCAGAAGGATTAGGTGGAATCGCCCCAGAAGTCAACACATGCAGCCCTTCTATAAAAGTCTCCCTAAGTACTTCTTTTACAGAATACTGATTAGAAATCACACTTGTGAGCCCTACATGGTTTGGAACATTAAACATTCGGTGGACTGTCGGCTTACGCAGATCAGTATCCATTAGTAAAACTTTTTTTCCCTCCTGAGCATACGTAACAGCCAAGTTACCAATCGTGGTGGTCTTTCCTTCTCCAGAAACAGCTGAAGCAATCATTATGGTTTGAATTTGACTGTCTATAGATGAAAATTGAATGTTCGTTCTTAACTTACGATACGCTTCAGAATTCGTTGATTTTGGATTCACCATTGTGACTAAATTCATCTTTTCATTGGTTAACCGTGGCATATTGATTTTCACCTACCTGTTGTTGGGATAATATTGTTTGCTTTGAAGAACGAACTTCATCTTTTTTCACTCTGGATATCACTGCTAGCGTAGGTATTCCAAGTTCTCTTTCAATCTCGTCTTCAGTTTTGAGAGTGTCATCCAGATATTCCAAAAGAAATACTAATCCTACAGCCAACAGCAAACCAACAATGAAGCTAATTAACACATTCATCAAAGGGTTATAATTAACCGGTTTTGTATTATCATTAGGGTTGGCTTCACTAAGAATGGTGATATTGTCCACTTTCATAATTACGGGGATTTGTGATTTGAATATTTTTGTTACAGCATTGACTGTCTTAGCTGCTTTTTCAGGAGAAACACCTATCGCGGTTAGATTCATGACCTGGGATTCATTAGCGGTTGATACTTTTATTCTTTCACCCAGTGCTTTGCCCGTTAGGCCAAGGTCAGGATATGTAGTGGCAACTTTATCGAGGATTGCGGATGATTTGATTATTTCCATATAGGAATTGATTACTTTTATATTGGTTTGAATAGAAGCATAGTCAAGATTAGGGACGCCTTGGGCATTGTAGGCCTGGTTGACAATTATCTTGGAACTAGCCTCATAAACAGGTACGGTAAAAAAATAATTTTTAACACCTGCTCCAATACAAGCAACAGCAACGAAAGCAATGATGATCCAAAAACGTTTACGTAAAATTTGCATATACTCTTTTAACTCCATCTTGTATTCCTCCCATTTAGATCAGCAATTATGATGAAGAACGGTGTCTTATATACTATTTAGCCGATTACCAGAACAACAATCTACGCTTCATCATCACAGGTTCTTCCGGCTCTATGATTTGATTGTTCCATACCGAGCACGCATTATTTTGCAAAGTTTGAACTAGACGACTTCCAAATCGGCGTTCAAGCAGGTGATATGCGGCCTTCATTGAAAATGTTCTTTCTTCCATATTGTGGGCGTCTGATGAAATGAAATGAAATCCGTTTTGTTTGCAAAAATGGAAACACCATTTCTGAACTTTTCGCCCGAAAAGTCCCATGACCGATTGAGCCGTGATTTGACATAGAGCACCTTGCCCAACATATTCAACCAATAAATCGGGATTGTTCTGGATTGGACGATTTCGTTCGGGATGAGCAATAATAGGAATGATACCCGCCAACTTAAGTTCTTGGAGTATCCCGGGGAACTGCGAGGGGATATGACCAAAGGGCAATTCCAGCAACATGTAACGACTCCCGGCGAGTGTACAGCACTTTCCTGCGTATAAGTCTGCAAGCAGGTTGTCATGCACTCTGATCTCCTGTCCGGGACGGATCTCCAAGCAAATGTTGCGTTTGCGAAGTTCTGCATGTAGCAGGTCCACTGCCTGATTGACCACGTTGGGTTGATTGTTGTACTGCCCGTTCAGGTGATGCGGAGTAGCAATGATCGAGGTAATTCCTGAGGCTGCCGCTTTCTCAGCCATCGCAATGGACTGTTCCATATGAACAGGGCCATCATCCAGACCGGATAAAATGTGGCAGTGCATTTCAACCATATCCAAACTTCCTCAATGTATGATCCCCCTCGCCCCTTTATTCATTGCGCAAATGCTTTTGGTGTTAAAGAACTAATGCATAACGCTATGAAATATAGTAAAATGGCGTTAAGTACATGCTTGTTCAGAATATGTTTAGAATGTGTTCAACTCATATGGTAAAATCAATGTAATGATAGGTTTTCTGTAAGTCAGGTTGCTCCGATGCCTTTTCATATTGAAACCGGGAAACCGTCGGAAACTGAACTTCTCGAATCATTGTATTTAACTGTCCCGTTATATATAGTGTCTGCTCTTGCTGAATATGCAAACTTGAATGATACAATGTGAGCTCACCGAAGGGTTGTTTCCATTGCAACCTTGCGTGGAGTCGTACACATACATGGCTATCTTCTACATCCAAACCAATCAGCATCTCTGATGATATCGGCAAGTCCAGGTCACTCAGGAAGGTGATCGCTCGCGTGTCCATTCCAAGCAACAGAACGGGGCGTCTTTTGCGGTCTACCAGTTTGCCATGAAACTCCTGAATGTACATATGGACATTTAATTTGAGATCCGCCCATTCCTGAATCATTGAATTCATGGCTTCATTCCTTTAGAATGGATTAGCTTGCAAGAGTTGCCCATACTCCTTCTCACAGGTATATTGGCTAGGCAACGTGGTCATACTTAAAATATCCCAAATGATACATTTTGTAACTCCATACGTCCAATTTACGATACAATTTGTATCATGTCAAGCAGTATTTGGACATGGTTCTTTTGATTTACGACAATATGAGATGTCCTTAGACAGACCTATATACAACTAGGACTACTAAGGCGTTACGATGATGCAGGAAAGCTGCCCTGATCAAACATTTGGCTCAGGATTGTTCTAATATATATTTGATGGCGTTCAGGGGGAAATAGCATATGAGCTACGGAAATCGCATTGCTGAATTAAGGGAACAGCGGGGACTTACTCAAGAAGAACTTGCGAGCTCCATTCATATTACGAGAGCTGCTCTCTCCCACTACGAGAAAAACCGACGAAAACCGGATTTCGAAGTGTTAACGAGACTTGCTGACATCTTTGGCGTATCCATTGATTATCTCATTGGACGGACGAAACAAAGTGATGTCGTAATGGATGAGGACGTAAGGCAGTTCGTGGACGCCCTTGAATTATCGGATAAGGAAGTGCTGGAACGCTTCGGACTGATGATTGATGGCAAACCCTTAACAGAAGAAGAGGCACGTCGTTTTATTGCTTTTGTCCGTATGGAACGCAGTATGGATTAAACCGCAAAGAAGACCCAGTACCGAGAAATACCACTCTCCGGTTGCTGGGCTTTTTTATGTCTTGATTTCCCTCCATCTATTCTATGCTTGTCGATGTGTTGTCAAGCGCGCTTGTTGTTGTCGGAGGATACGAAATGGTTCCAACGCTCCGGGTCGATTCCGCATTGCAGTAAAACTTTCATGATGTCCATCTGGGTTGCTTCGACTGGTTTACCTTTCGGCTTACGATCGCCCCTGTTTGGTTGCTTCATATTCATTCCGCTAACCTCTCTTATCTTTATACTTTCCCTGCACTCCAAAACTAGCCTTATTATACTTGAGAAAGTTCTTCAATGTTGTCGTCTCATGGCGATAGCGTTTTTTGTGCGGGTTCTAATTTTGTCGAAAACCAAATAGGAGCTCTACAGCGCCGCATTGGCCGCCATAAAGCTCCTATTATTCTTAATACAACCCGTTCATGCAATCGGACAGGAATATTTTAACCTCCTGTACGTGCAAGTTCACGCATATTGGCTTCAAAAGCAGCCAGCAAAGCTGCCTCCCCGGTCAGGCCCGTTGCCTGAATCCGTTCGATTTGCTCGGTCATTCGTTTGAAGTCCTTCGGAATAACCCGAACAAATTGATCTACAGATTGCTGCCAGTTATCCAGAATGCGCTGACCCGCCTCACTGCCTGTGTTCGCAACATGACGTTGAATCATGCCTCGCAGATCTGCACTCTCAGAGACATCTTCGATGCGCTCCAAAAGTACCATTTCCAGATTACAACGTTTCAGGAATGTGCCTTTCGGATCATACACATAAGCGATACCTCCGGACATCCCGGCTGCAAAGTTACGACCTGTATCACCCAGAACGACGACACGTCCACCCGTCATGTACTCACAGCCATGGTCGCCTACACCTTCAACAACCACTTTGGCACCCGAGTTCCGCACAGCAAACCGTTCTCCCGCAATACCACGAATATAAGCTTCACCACTGGTTGCCCCGTATAGAGCTGTGTTACCAATGATGATGTTATCTTCGGCATCAAATGTGGCTTTTGGTGAAGGCATGACGATCAGCTTACCTCCGGACAACCCTTTACCTACATAGTCATTGGAATCCCCTTCAACGGTCAATGTCATCCCTTTAGGTACAAAGGCCCCAAAGCTTTGTCCAGCGGAGCCGACAAATTTGAATTGAACCGTATCTTCTGGCAATCCTGCTATGCCATATTTGCGCGTGATTTCACTGCCCAAAATGGTACCTACTGCACGGTTTACGTTGGTAATTGGAAGCACTGCTTCAACCGGCTGACCGGATTCAATCGCAGGTTGTGCCAATGGTAGCAACTGCTGCATATCCAGCGTCTCTTCCAATTGGTGGTTTTGATGCTGAGTACGGTAACGTGCAGAACCTTCTGGCATTTCAGGCACATGTAACAATACGGACAGATCCACACCTTTTTTCTTCCAGTGGTCTACAGCCTCTACCGTTTCGAGGCAATCGGTACGACCTACCATTTCCTGAATCGTACGGAATCCAAGATCAGCCATGATTTCACGAACATCTTCAGCAACAAATCGCATGAAGTTGACGACATGAGCAGGATCTCCCGTGTAATTTTTACGCAATTCAGGGTTTTGTGTCGCTACACCTACCGGACATGTATCCATCTGGCAGACACGCATCATGATACAGCCTAATGCAACGAGTGGTGCTGTAGAGAATCCATACTCCTCAGCTCCGAGCAAAGCTGCGATCGCCAAGTCACGACCATTCAGCATCTTTCCGTCTGTTTCCAGTACGACACGATCACGCAGATTGTTCAGCATCAACGTTTGATGTGTTTCTGCAAGTCCCAGCTCCCAAGGCATACCCGCGTGGCGAATCGAACCTTGTGGAGAAGCCCCTGTACCGCCGTCATAACCGCTGACGAGGATAATGTCGGCGCGACCTTTAGCAACACCAGCAGCAATCGTTCCGACGCCGACTTCGGATACCAATTTAACATTGATCTCTGCACGTGGATTGGCATTTTTCAAGTCATAGATCAACTCAGCCAGATCCTCAATCGAGTAGATATCATGATGCGGTGGCGGAGAGATCAGACCTACACCTGGTGTTGATCCACGAACCTCAGCAACCCAAGGGTATACCTTACGTCCAGGCAGCTGTCCACCTTCACCCGGTTTTGCTCCCTGTGCCATCTTGATCTGAATCTCGTCGGCATTAACCAGATAGTTCGATGTTACACCAAAACGTCCGGATGCCACCTGTTTGATCGCACTGCGACGAGAATCGCCGTTACTATCTTTAATGAAGCGAGCCGGATCTTCGCCGCCTTCACCTGTATTGGACTTACCACCAACACGGTTCATCGCAATAGCGAGATCTTCATGTGCCTCTTTGCTGATTGAACCGAAGGACATTGCCCCTGTTTTGAAACGGCGCATAATGTCTTCGACGGATTCTACTTCTTCCAAAGGAATAGCAGGACCGACCGGTTTAAGTCTCAGCATGGAGCGAATGGTCAGCAACTGATCATTTTCGCCTTGCACGAGTTTGGAATACTTTTTATAAAGTTTGTAGTCGCCCGTACGTACTGCATGCTGTAACGTATGGATCGTTTGCGGATTGAACAGATGCTCTTCTCCGTCGTTACGCCATTGGTATTCCCCGCCGGAATCCAGTACTTTGTCATTGCCATCTTTGTCCGTAAAGGCACGGTTGTGATGAGTCAATGCTTCGGCTGCCACTTCTTCCAGACCAATCCCGCCAATTCGCGAAGGTGTCCACGTAAAGTAACGATCAACGAAGTCCGATTTCAGGCCCACGGCTTCAAAGATTTGAGCACCGCGATAGGATTGAATCGTCGAGATTCCCATTTTGGACAATATTTTAATAACGCCCTTGGTAGCGGCTTTAATGTAGTTCTTCACGGCTTTCTCATGTGAGATGCCACGCAGTAGCCCTTGCTGAATCATGTCATCCAGCGTTTCAAACGCCAGATAAGGGTTCACCGCACTTACTCCGTAACCAAGCAACAAGGCATAGTGATGAATGTCACGCGGCTCTGCCGATTCCAGCAAAATGCTAACTTTGGTTCTGGTTCCTTTGCGAATCAGATGGTGATGCAAACCTGCTACGGCCAGCAATGCTGGAATTGCAGCATTCTCCGCGTCAACACCACGGTCAGACAGGATCAAAATGTTGTGACCTTTGTCAATGACACGGTCTGAAGCTTCGAAGAGCAGTTCCATCGCTTTGCGAAGTCCTTCTGCACCCTCTTTTGCTGTAAAGAAGATCGGAATCGTCATCGAACGGAAGCCCGGACGACGAACGTGACGAATCTTCGCAAAATCCTCATTAGAGAGTACCGGTGTATCCAAACGAATCTGACGACAACTCTCCGGTTCAGGATTCAGCAGGTTACGCTCAGGTCCGATCGTTGTTGCTGTAGACGTTACAATCTCTTCACGAATTGCGTCGATCGGTGGATTCGTAACTTGTGCAAACATTTGTTTAAAATAGTTATACAGACGCTGCGGACGAATCGACAAAACCGCCAGTGGTGCATCATAACCCATGGACCCTGTAGCTTCCATGCCTGTTGAAGCCATTGGCTCCAACACTTTGCGCAATTCTTCAAATGTATATCCATAGGCCAGCTGAAGCTGGGTCACGTTATCATGTTTTGGATCAGGCAGTTCCGGTGCATCCGGCAGCTCATTCAGATCCATCAGATGCTCATCGAGCCAATCCTTATACGGATTCTCGGCCGCAATGAGAGCTTTCACTTCCTCATCCGCAATGATACGGCCTTGCTCTGTATCAACAAGCAACATACGTCCAGGACGCAGACGATCTTTGTAGAGAATTTCTTCAGGAGCGATATCAAGTACCCCCACCTCGGAGGATAAAATAATACGGTCATCTTTCGTTACATAATAACGTGCAGGACGCAAACCATTACGGTCAAGAGTTGCACCAATCTGCAAACCGTCGGTAAAAGCCATCGCTGCAGGTCCATCCCAAGGCTCCATCATCGTGCTGTGATATTCATAGAATGCCTTTTTGGCAGGGTCCATTCCCTCATCTGTACTCCAAGGCTCAGGAACCATCATCATGGCCACGTGTGGCAATGAACGTCCGCTCAAATAAAGGAACTCCAGCGTGTTATCAAACATCGCTGTATCCGAACCATCCGGATTGATAACCGGTTTTACTTTCGAGATGTCGTTACCGAACAATTCGCTTTCAAACAGCGACTGCCGGGCATGCATCCAGTTCACGTTACCACGCATCGTATTGATCTCACCGTTGTGGATCATGAAGCGATACGGGTGAGCACGCTCCCAGCTAGGGAATGTATTCGTACTGAAGCGGGAGTGAACAAGCGCAATTGCTGATTCCACGAGATCTTCCTGAAGATCCAGATAGAACTGTCCCACCTGTTCCGTTGTCAGCATGCCTTTGTAGACAATTTTGCGACAGGACAAGCTTGGCAGGTAGAATGAACCACCTTCTGCTTCATCCGCGGAATAACGAATAGCCAGCTCCGCACGTCTACGAATGACGTACAATTTCCGTTCAAATCCCAATTCATCCTTAACATCTGCCGATCTTCCAATGAACACCTGACGTACATAAGGCTTCGCTGCAAGCGCAGATCGTCCCAGCATTTCATCAAACGTAGGCACATCCCGGAAACCCAGGAACGTCTGGCCTTCTTCTTCGATGATTTTCTTAAGGCTTTCTTCGTGCGCGCTCCGAATGACAGGGTCCTGTGAAAGGAACAGCATCCCTACGCCGTAGAAGCCTTGTTCAGGTAATGCAAAACCAAGACGGTCCGCTTCCTGTGCAAAATAGCGATGTGGAATCTGGATCAAGATACCGGCTCCGTCACCGGAATTCGGCTCACTGCCCTGTCCTCCGCGGTGTTCCATGTTACTGAGCATGGTCAGTGCCTGACTAACGATGTCGTGTGAAGGTACTCCTTTGATGTTGGCGACAAAACCCATTCCGCATGCGTCTTTTTCGAACTGCGGGTCATACAGACCCTGTTTAGGAGGTAATCCGATGTGTCTCATGGAACGCAACCTTTCTATAATGAAGTATTTCGGAAAGATCAAGAACATAGGCAACAAGCAACAATGAAACGGGAGGAACGGGCATTTTCAACATGAAAATTGCCTGCTGGATGAACGAGGGCGACAGCAATAAGGGCTGTCAATCTTATAAGTGCTGCTATTGCGGCAGGGGCCATCCATGAGATGAGCTGGTCCGGATCACCCGGTAAACAGCTTGGTATAACAACACGCAACCGCTGGCACGGCCGCTGATATGGAGCGACGTTTTTTGATATAGTTCTATTATTTTAACACCGACCTAACATCAGCGCAATTTAAACTTTTTAATACCTCTGATAAGAAATGTTTTGCAGTACAGCTTTAGTGTACTGATGCTAAAATTCATCTCTTTTTCGAATAATTATACACATTTTATGTCAGAGTACAACTAATTTTAATTGCTGACAAAAGAAAATCATTCCATATGTGGCCTGCGTTTAACCATAGTTGGGCCAATTTCTCATGTCTTGCTCCAGCGATTATCTTCATCCTTATGCATTTGTTTACAAAAAGAGTCTGCAGCCCATTTTCAGGTCGCAGACTCTTTGCACTATTTGACTACTATATTGCATAATTTTGATACTTGAGTTCAAAGTTTATTTTCACTATTCTGTCCTATTCCGGTTCAATTCGGCTTATGCCGTCACCACTTGACCGGATTCAACCACTTCGGCTTCTTTTTTGCGACGTCTGCCGCTCCAAAGGAAGAAAGCCAAGGTCAGCAGCACAGATATACCTGCATAGATTGACAGAATACCGACCTGATGCCACATCACATCGAAATTGCCACTGGATACAACTGCTTTGAAGCCCATGATGCTGTGCGTCATTGGCAGCCAAGGGCTAAACGCCTGAAGCCACGACGGAATCAGCTCCACCGGGAAGGTTCCCGCACTTGCTGCAAGCTGGAAGACCAATAACAGGATAACAACATAACGTCCTGGCAAGTCAAGCCAAGTTACGAGGGCCTGAACAATAAACATAAAGGTCAGTCCCGTAAAGATCGTGAACAGATAGAACAGCGGTACGCTGTGTGTTTCCAGTCCAAGACCGTACAGCATGAAGCTTGCCACGATTACGGATTGGATAATGCTCACAAAACCGAATACGAGCGTACGGCTTACAAAACGGTTCCAACCCGTTGCCCCCGGTACGGAAGTTTCCCGCATTTTCAAAACAATCGTTGAAATCAGCGATCCAACAAACAAACCGATGGACAGGAAGAACGGCGTCAACCCTGTACCGTAATTGCTCACGTTCTCTGTTGTATTCTCGGACGTATTCACAGGTTCAGCAAACATATTCACTACATCGTCCGTTTTCTTGACTTCTGACGTTTTCTGAGCCGCATCGTTCAGCTTGGTAGCCAGTTCGCTTGAACCGTCTTTCAGCTCAGTTAAACCGTCTGCCAGCTTGCCTGCTCCGTCACCGAGTTGTTTGGAGCCGTCCGTTAGCGAACTCACACCACCGCTCAATTTACCCACACCTGATTGCAGGGCTGTAGTTCCGGAGCCCAGTTGCTTGGCTCCATCTGCCAGCAATGTGCCTCCACTTGCAGCCTCGCCCAGCTTACCGCTGAACTGTTTCAGACCATCGGAGAGCTTCGCTCCGCCTTGGCTAAGCTGTCCAGCGCCCGCCAGCAATTGCTGCTGACCATCCACCAACTGGTTCGCACCTGTCAGAAGCTGCTCTTGGCCTCCATGCAGCTCAGACGCACCTGCTGCCAGTTGCTGATTGCCTTGGTGCAACTGATCTGCACCCTGCGCGAGCTTCTGTTCGCTCTCATGCAGTTGCTTACTGCCTTCAGCGACTGCTGCACTGGCTGCCAGCAGCTTCTGTACATCCTCACTGGCTGCCAGTTCAGGGTTGGATGCAGCAAGCTGCTTCAACCCGTCAGCAACGCCTTGAGCACCATCAGCAACCTTGCTGCTGCCGTCTACTGCCGATTGCAGGCCAGTGGCCAAAGTGCCGCTACCTTGGACTGCACTTTGCAGACCCTCGGACAGCTTCGCACTGCCCTGCTCAGACGACTGCAGACCCGCTTGCAGTTTGCCTGCTCCGTCCATGGAAGACTTCAGTCCAGTTTCCAGCTTGGCACTGCCGTCCTTCAACTGGTCTGCACCGCTCTGAAGCTGGCTTGTCGCCGCTGCTTGCAGCTGCTGCAAACCGGATACCAGATTCGATGTTCCACTTTCAAGTTTAGTTGCACCCGTATGCAGTGCATTTACACCATCACTTAATGGAGACAAGCCATCTTGAAGTTCCAATGTACCAGAAGCCAGCTTCTCCAGATTATCCTTGAGCTTCACAGCTCCATCATCCAGCTTGCCTGCACCGGTATTCAATTCTCCAGCGCCGTCTCCAGCTTCTGCCAATCCGTCCGACACTTCGGAAAACTTGTCGAACAGGGTCTCCGCATAGGATTCTGTCACTTTGGCCGAAACCTTAGCTTTCAGATCCTTGATGGCCGTCTTCCCAATCTGCGCACCCACGAAGCTGTAATTTCCATTCGGTTCGTAGATCAGATCAGCCGGCTGTGGCTTATCATCAAGCAACGTGGTTGCCTGGGATGAAAAGTTTTCCGGAATCGTAATTTGCATATAATACTTGTCGTTTTCCATGCCTTCTTTGGCTTGGCTGGCACTGACAAAGTCCCATTTAAAATCTGCATTTTTCTTCAGTTCATCAACGAGGTCACTACCGACATGCAATGATTTGCCTTCCAGCTCTGCGCCCTTATCAAGGTTTACAACCGCAACCGGCATTTCATCGACATGACCATATGGGTCCCAGTAGGCAGCCAAATAGATACCACTATATAGAATCGGTATAAATAAAATTGCAATAACGGGGATCAACACCTTCGGGTTTCTCACGGCCGATCCCACATCCTTGAAAAACACGGATAAAGATTTCATGTTATTTTCTCCCCTTGTTCTCTCTGCTTCCTAAGCAGAATAACCATAATGAAATTAATTTGATTCCTTCCGGAAAATTTACCGAAATACGAAATGACTATTTTCCTCAAACGGTCACTTTAGAGCAAAAAAACAAACCTGTCTTTCGACAAGCCTCACTGCCTTCAATCGTATGACTAACCCATATTATAGTAGAATAAATTCGGGTTACGTTGCAGCAGCAATTCCTTCCATTAAGAAAAGGCGAAAGTAATTCTTGATTTCCTCTTTGCTCAGCGGCTCATGTTGCTTGCTCCAATCTGAGGTAAGGGCAATGTACAAACGAATCATCATAAAGGCTACTACCTGTGGATCACAGTCACGAATCTCTCCGTTGTCTCTTGCCTTCTCAAGCTCCCGTGCCAGAAAATCGGAGATGACTTTCTCCACTTTCTCCAAACCTTCTTTGGCCTGAAGAGTTCCAAAATCCTTAAGCTCCTGGGACAATTTAACCAGCAAATCGTGATCACGGCGAAACTCCAGCAATGAATCAAGCACACGAAACAAATTATCAAAAAAAGCACTTTCCTGATGAACTTCACGATGAGCAATGTTTTTCATTTCCTGGATTACTTCCACCAAAATCTGATCAAACAATTGTTCCTTATTCGTAAAGAACGTGTAGATCGTTCCCTTGCCAACATTCGCAATCTTCGCTACCTGATCCATCGTGGTTGCCTTGTATCCAAACATGGCAAAAGACTGCGCGGCTGCATGAATGACCTGCTGTCTCCTGTCAATCGGAGCCATCATATCCCTCCTCATTTTCATTGATCGTCCTCTTTAAATGACCAAAAATACAATTCGGTCATTCGGTCAAAACCAAGATTACCACTCTCATCATCAGATTGCAACCCTAACATTAAAAAATTGTGTTAATTTTTTTTAACCGAAATGCAGTGGAAACTGCTTCTATCGTCGTCTATAGTGTATGATGACTCCAACAACACGGATTAAGACGAAGTTTTGATGTATCAGAACATTAACTATAGTGTAAATATGTAACGAATGAACATGATTTCCCGCTTCGCTGTATATTCTTGTAGTAATGCAACGTGCGGTATGACTATGAATGTTAAATTTAAATTGATGAATAAAGGTGAACTCATGCGAAAACCAAGAGTGCTCTTGTTATCCGAAGGTTTCGGCACCGGTCACACCCAGGCCGCCCATGCGCTCGCAAGCGGCATTAAGAAAGTCAGTCCACATGTGCATAGTCGGGTTATTGAGCTCGGCAAATTTTTAAATCCAACCATGGCTCCGCTTATTCTGTCTGCATACCGCAAGACGCTAACTGTTCAGCCTAAGCTGGTCAGTCTGCTGTATCGGACACAATACAACAAATCACTAAACGGATTTACCAAACTGGCCTTGCACCGGATTTTCTACACACAGACGGCTCAAGTCGTATCCCAATTGAAACCCGATGCTGTGATCTGTACTCATCCATTTCCGAATGCGGTCATCTCACGACTGAAACGCCAGGGACTTAATATTCCACTATATACGCTGGTCACAGACTATGACGTACATGCAACGTGGATTAATCCCGAGGTCAACAAATATTTGGTATCCACGCCACAGGTAAAGGCTCTG
The DNA here is from genome assembly GCF_032399705.1 of Paenibacillus sp. BIC5C1. Lineage (NCBI taxonomy): Bacteria > Bacillati > Bacillota > Bacilli > Caryophanales > Paenibacillaceae > Paenibacillus > Paenibacillus sp. BIC5C1. The sequence goes on along the minus strand of NZ_CP135922.1, from coordinate 1,435,506 downwards.
CTTGAGATCAGGGGTGTTGAGCCCTCTCGCATCCAAATCACCGGTATTCCTGTGCATCCTGACTTCTGGGAAGCAGGAGACAAGGTAAGCCTCCGACAGGAAATGGGGCTTCAGAACATGCCCACTGCTCTGCTAATGGGTGGCGGATGGGGTCTTTCCTTTGATGAAGAGCATATGAAGGCCCTCACGTCATGGGCGGATCGTGTACAGCTGCTGTTCTGTCTGGGAAGCAATGAGAAAATGATTGCCAAGCTGAAAGAAATGTCCTGCTTCCAACATCCGAATATACGCATTCTTGGGTATACCCGTGAGGTCAGCAAACTGATGGACGTATCCGATGTGCTCATTACGAAACCAGGTGGCATGACTTGTACAGAAGCATTGGCTAAAGGCTTGCCGATGTTATTCGTACCTCCATTGCCGGGACAGGAAGAAGAGAACTGTGAATATTTTGTACAAGCCGGATACGGCCAGGTGATTCACTCTGCTGACGCTATAACCAATCGCTTCAGGCATTTGTGTGAGCAGATCTATGCACCACGTGAAGCTGAAAGTCAGCTGAAATCAGTCCACAAATTAGGGAGCAAAAACACCTACGATCCAACCTGTTGTGCCCAGGCTGTCCATGATTTATTGTTCCCGGCCACAGCGGAAGTCACATCAGCGCCCAAGGAGCGCTTCACAGCCGGAATTGGAGCAACTTCGCTGTCAGGTACCCGAATCCCATTCTAGCAGCTCTATGACCCCTTCTAATCGTTCTACGAAGGCGTTTCATCTCTTAAAGACATGCATAAAGAAGGTTCCCCTCCATTAATCCGGAAGGGAACCTTCTTTTATTTCATTCATATTTCTGTATGATTAGCTGGTAAAAAGGGTAATTTAAATAACAAACTCTCATCACCAATCAAATTAAAAACGACGAAATAAAACTGCATTACAGGGCTTTTCAAGGTCTATGTAGCGAATACATAGTTAACTACCCTGCCTGTTTGCAGAATTTACGGGTCAATTACTTGTAAAAAGTATGATGCCCGATCGTTTTTACTTTTTTCTGGGAACGAGCCACTGTCAGATCGTCCGCAAGCGTCAATGACAAGAAATAATACGTATCATCGGCGACTTCCTTTTTCCCATTCAGTGCTGCATTAACCGCCTTGATACTGTCCTCATTAGGAGTAACACGTTTCAAGCGCCCGTTCGCTACAGGACTGAATTGAGATTTCTGGTAGATTACTTTGTAAATGGTATCGGGAAAATTGGCTGACCGCAGCCGGTTTAAGACAACATTGGCAACTGCCACTTTGCCTTCGTACGGTTCACCTTCCGCCTCTGCCATGACGATTTTTTGCAGCAGAAGCAGCTCTTTATCGGACACACTGTATGACCAGGTTGCAAGTTTCGAGTCTTCCTGGTTCAGGAGTTTGGTCCGTGTAAAGTAAAGTTTTTGGGGGGGAGTCGTAATTGCAGCTACCGCTTTGGCATGCTCTATCTTGGCCAATTTCAGAGCTGCTTCTTTCTTCGCTTTGGCCGCTGCTGCAGCTCGGGCCGCATGTTTAGCCTTGGCTTCTTTCTGTTCCTGCTCTTCCTGGGCAGCCGTCAGCCAGTTCTTGGCCGGAAGCGAATTGGTCCAGTTATCAGTCTGTGTAGACGCATCAGAAGATAGACTTGTCCCGTCTTCCGTCATGCGCCTGTCTCCGCTAAAAGAATTTTCGCTATTTTCTGCTGATGCCGCAAGTTCGGTCATCTGTTTGCTATCACTTGCCTCATTCCATTTTCCAGTCGCCTGAACGACGTTAGCCCCCACTATACATACAAGCAGCACAGATAACATCGGTGCCACCCAACGATTCTTGCTTATAATATCCATTCGAAGATTCCTCCTGTCGAAACAATTCCCTAATCTAAGTAACCACAAAAAAAGAATTTGAATAACGATGGCTAATATTACATAGGGAATAACGTTATGTCAATGTGATTTTATGTCATATCAATGAGTTTCAGGAAAAAGAAAACGTATCCACGACGTCATACATCGGCGCCTGACCTGGCTGTGTCACATAAAGCACAAAATCTTGGACCATCCAAGAATTAACACCTAAAAACTGCCCTGGAAGCACTCCAAATATCCCTTTATCTTCATTTCCTGGGTTTTGGCCCAGAAATTTACGCGCAATCGTAATATGAGGAGAATAAGGTCTTAATTCCGCCTCAAATCCAAGGGAAGAAGTTGCGCCCACGATCTGTTTTTGCAGAAGATGAAGTTGATCCGTTTCTCCCTCAACACCCTTCCACAACACCTTTGGCGCTTCTTCCAGACCAAACGTTCCCCATCCGGATAATTGCAGTTCAAAAGGCTGGAACCCGGCCGTTGCCGAACGCAGCGCTTTACGCAGATGTCCAATGTCACTTACAAGGGTATCTCCCAGAAATTGCAGTGTAATATGATAATCCCGGTAGTCCGTCCATTTGCGAAAATCAAGCTTTCCTTGCACCTGTTCCGCAGACATCCGAAGTAAATTCTGAATATGTGCCGGCATACGGAGTGCAATAAATAATCGTTCCCGTCGGGATGGAAGATCGGTATGTGAATGTGAATAGTTATTCATGGTATACACCTCTTCTAAAGTTCGTTTTATTATTTCACAGTCGTCTCTATCGTTTCAAGCTGGTTAAGTATAGAGTGACACAATTTTTGGGATTTGCACATGAGGCTGTATTCCTGCCTTTTACGCACATCGTCTTCTTTTCTGCTAAACTAATACCACAACTTATTTCAATTCAGGAGGCCACTAACTATGGGTAAAATTGTATGTTTCCCATCCTTGTCGACAAAGCAGCAACAACGCATTCTGGATGCAGCACCAGGTTATACACTTACGGTTGGCAAAGCCAAAGAGATTGACACATCGGAGTTAAAAGAAGCCGAAATTGTCTTAGGCTGGTCTCCTCTGGTAACCGAACATGCACTGAAAGAAAACAGCCCTTTAAAATGGGTTCAGGTTTGGTCCGCAGGTGTGGACAACCTTCCTTTCTCAGATTTGGAACAAAAAAACATAATGTTAACCAGTGCTAATGGCGTACATGCCATTCCCATTACCGAAATTATTCTGGGTATGATGTTGTCCCACAGCCGCTGGCTTAGACAAGCGATGCTGCACCAGCAGCAGGCGGAATGGAAATCCCCAGGCAAACCTCTTCCGGAATTGCATGGCAAAACAGCGGTCATCGTCGGTGTGGGCGAGATCGGATCAGAAACCGCGCGCATTCTCAAAGCGCTAGGCATGAACGTCATTGGAGTTCGGCGCTCCGGAAAAGACGTTCCAAATGTAGACCAAATGTACAATATGTCCGGCCTATATGAAGCACTGGGGCAAGGCGATTACGTTATCAATATTTTGCCACTCACAGATGAAACCCATCATATCTATAATCAGACTGCATTTGAGCATTTCAAATCCGGTTCCTGTTTCGTCAATGTTGGACGTGGTCCAAGCGTGAATACAGAAGCTCTGCTGGGTGCACTGGACAGTGGAAAGGTTGCCTTTGCTGCACTTGACGTATTCGAGGAAGAACCGCTCCCTGCCGATCATCCACTGTGGGGTAAGGAGAACGTCCTGATTACGCCGCACATTGCAGGCAGTACAGAGCAATACACCGAGCGGGCACTTGATATTTTCGTTCAAAATTTGGAAGCATATATCGCCGGAAGAACTCTCCCGCTCAATCTGGTGAATTATAGTCATAAATACTAAAAATTCTAGATGTTCCTATGTGAAATTGTACAAATTCATGTAAGGTATTTTCCCTACTAAAATCAAAAACCTCCATACCGGAAAATGGATTTTTTCCGGTATGGAGGTTTTTTCTGTTATTTCAGCGCAGTCGTTCTAAGCGCACAGCCAAATGTGACGTATAAACGTGCCTTTGCTCACCGTTCGATACTGATCGATGTTCCATCCGGCATCCAGAATGTGCCCCTCCACCCATTCGGTGGAAACGATCACTGCCCGTCCTGCAAGTCTCTTCAAACTCTTCAACATGGCAAGTTGTTCCTCATCCGGAAGAACAGAACAGAGATTATATGGCATGTCCAGAATAGCTGCATCGTAGAAACCTTCCAAATCATTCATATCCCCGAGGGTAATTCTGGCTGGATCATACCCATAATGAGGAAGATTAATGCGTGCCCCATGTACTGCCAAAGGGTTCAAATCATTTCCTTTGGCTTCAATTCCCATCGACAATGCCTCAATTACAACGGTTCCCATTCCGCAGCATGGATCGAGCAACTGATGTCCCTCCACTTGTGGAATAGCAATATTGACCAACGCTCTGGCTAACGTAACACCAAGGCCTGTGGAGTAATTCTGTGGCTTCTGATGATGGGTTTGCCACGAGCGATCGGCTTCTTTCCATTGACCGAAGAGCCATTTTCCATTCACATGCATTAGTCCAAAAGTTACGTCAGGCTGTTTCATCATAGCTTTGCCTTGAATGCACATGCCCAACTCTTTTTCCAGTAGACGGGAATGCGCATAATCCGGCATGTCATCGCCCTCTTTCAAACAGACAACCTTGAACGTTTCACCAGATGACAGATCGATTTGCGAAGCAGCAGGTTTCAGACCTGCCACTGTATCCGCTTCAGCCATCACATCCAATCTGCCCCGGACAAATGGACTTCTACCTGGTGGAATACAAACATCGGAGTGAACATAGGCGTGAACTCCTGAACCAAAATCTGTCCCAGGAACGAGCATCGTTCCCAATTCCAATTCACATAGGGCACGTTCATTCTCATGGCAAGCGAAGGTATATACATAACTTCCGACAAATGAATCTTTGCTGTTTGTAGAGCTCAATATGGTAGCCGTCCTTCATGTTTCTTCTATTATAAGAAGATGTTTTATATTTTTAATTTTTCAATGGAAGAAAGCAGATCTTCGGACAGATCTTTCAGGGTTTGAATATTGCCGCTAATTGTTTCCATCGAACTCACCTGTTCCTCGGCCGAAGCTGACACTTCCTCTACACTTGCCGCGGATTCCTCGGATACTGCCGAAATTTGTTGACTGAAATCATTCATGCGTCCGCTCGCTTCCTGCATGCCTTCCAGTCCATCCGTCATTGTACCAATGACTTGGACCATCCCCTCGACCGACTCACTAATGGTACGGAACAGATTGCCGGAATTACGTACTTGCTGTTGCCCGCGCTCTGTTTCCAGTACACCTGTTCGCAATTCCTCAACAACACCCTGAGAATCCTTCTGGATATCCTCCGTGATGACTGTAATCTCCTCTACAGAGGTCCGAACGGCTTCAGACAACTTCCGTACTTCTGCTGCAACAACTGCAAATCCGCGTCCACTCTCCCCTGCACGGGCAGCTTCAATGGAGGCATTCAATGCGAGCAGGTTGGTCTGGCGCGCAATGTCATGAATGACTTGAACCAACTGTGATATATCTTCGTTTTTGCGGTCCAGCTGTTCCATCTTGTTCATGGAAGACGAAACTGCGCCGGCAATCTGTAACATTTGGTTCACGGATTGCTCCATGGACTCGCGACCGGTCTGTCCTTGTTTCAGAATCAGGTCCGACATTAGTCGAAGCTGATTTCCCTGCTCGGAATGTTGCTGGATATGTGCGTTCAATCCCTCGACCGTACGGGCAGATTCAACAGCCGTTTCCGCCTGACTCTCTGCCGCCTTTGCCGACTCTTCCATCGTTATGGCAATTTGGCGACTGCCGATCTTAACCTCTTCAGAGGAAATGGCCAGTTCGCTGCTTTGGCGGTTAACGGCTTCAGCGATTCGTCTGACATTCAGTACCATGGAGGTCAGATTACCTTTCATGTCATTCACGGCTTTGGCAAGTACACCAACTTCGTCTTCATGTTTGGTATGTATGTCCTGAACATTTAATTGACCCTCCGCAATCAGCTTCACAGCACTGATCACCCGAAGCAGCGGTTTGACAACTTGTGAACGGATAATCGGGATCGCAATCGCCGTAATGATAATCATCACGAGAACACCAATGACGATAATGATTCGGCCATCCTGTACGGATCTGATCGTCTGAGCTGCTGAGAGATCGGATTGCTCCTGATTGTAATCCACCAGATAGTCCAGATGGACTTGCATGGCATCGAAGGAGGCGGCCCCTTTTTCGGATACTTCCTTAGCCAGTTGTTCCTGACCTTCATCACTCAGCTTGATGGATTGCGTGTTAATCTTCAGGTAAGCTTCCCACTTGGTCTTTAAAGCTTCCCAATGTTCTTTTTCTTCATCCGTCTTCTGCTGCTGATCATATATTTTAATAGCCTGAGCCGTTTCGCGAATGTATTTGGTGCGCTCTTCAGCAAGGTCCGCTTTGGCCCCTGCCTGTGCATCAAAGTGACGATAGCTCAATGACAAAATATGTTCTGTTGTATAATTCAATCGGTTAATCTGCTGGATGGAGGGCATCCAGTTATTGGTGATCATATTCGTGTTTCTTTCCATCGAGTTCATTTGTGTAACAATCGTGACACTAAGAAGAATTAAACAGAGGATTAATAGATAGAACGCGATGCTGATACGCAGACCGATACTCTTGATCCTGAATCTGCTGAACATATGATTTCCCCCTTGTGCCCATCTTCGGCCACTTCCGTATTTTAGGTGCTTTTGTCGCTGTTTTACCCTTCTTTTGGCATCTTGCAAATTACTCTTTTCTATATTATATCTATAGGAAAAGAGACGTAAAGTATTATAACATTCTTTTGTTTTAGTCATGCTTTATTTTGTAAAATCTTGTGATTATTCCACATCATCTGTTGAACGCAATCGAATGATGTAAAATTCAGAGTTAAATGAAGCAAAAAAGAGCTGCAGCATACGGCAAATATCCGATCTGCAGCTCTTACGATTTGAATCCATGCAGATAGGCGGTATGGAACCCGCCATTCTTTGTATCAGAACGGCTAGCAGCCGCCCTCTTATGCGTTCACCAGCAACTTGTATGAAGCCAACCTTCTCTCGTAATCTGGTCCAGTTGTCACGACAAGCAGCCGATCCGTATTCAGCCTTTGGCACACCTGCTGCAACTGTTTCGAGACTTGTTCAGGTGTACCGGCATAATGCCGTTGTACCTCATTCTCATTGGCATCGGTCATGTCGTTGGTGCCGGTACTTGTGCTGACATTGTCAGACTGCGTTGAGTTTTCTTTTCCAGCGGCTCTACGTCTCTCCGCCATTTCGCGGCTCCAGGACAACGCCTCTTCCTGCGTCTCCGCACACAGCACACTTACAGCAACCATAACCTCCGGCTCTTTCCTATTGGCGCTGGGGATAAAGCCCTCCCGATAACGCCGCACAGCCTCCGTACCATCCGCATCACTCATGAATTGTCCGAATACATACCCCATACCGAAACGTGCAGCAAACTCAGCACTCTTCACGTTGGTACCCAACATCCATAAGGATAATGGAAGTTCCGGAATCGGGCGGGCTGTCACCGGATGTTCTTCATAAGTGTAACGATCTTCCAGTAGTTCGGTCAGTGCCGCGAGCGATTCTGGCAACTTGGATACATGCTGCAAATAATTGCCACTCAAGGCCATCGTTGCATGGGGACCGCCCCCAGGAGCACGTCCCAAGCCTAACTCAATTCGCCCCGGGTAGAGCGCCGCCAATAGTCGAAACGACTCCGCTACCTTAAGCGGGCTATAATGTGGTAACAGTACGGCACCGGAGCCAAGCTGGATCGTGTTCGTTCGCGCACCAATATGAGCAAGCAGCACTTCCGGTGATGCTGATGCAAGTTCGTCCATATCATGGTGCTCCGACGTCCAGTACCTTGAATAGCCCCATGCTTCAGCATGCTGCGCAAGTGTAACGGATTGTTGAAGCGCCTGCTCTGCTGTGGCGCCGTTCAACCTTGGGACAAGGTCAAGTACGCCCAGATTGTATTTTCCACTGATCTTCGCGCCCAAGCGTCTCATCTCCCTTCGTCTAGCTTATCTCTAATCCAGATCGTAGATGGAACCAACCTTGAGACCGTACAGTTCATTGTATATTTTCTCGGCAAACGCGTCCGTCATCCCGGCAATATAATCAATCACCATGTGCTCCCAAGTCCAGATCGGATTTGCTTTCGCCTGATCCTTCTCATAGCGTTGCAGCCAATCGGACGGGATAATGGATTTGGACGTTTCCGGATCAAGGAAAGCATCCCACAGACGTTTAATCATCCATTCGCTGCGCTTTTGCAGCCTCTGCACACGCAGGTCGCGAATCATGGTCACCCAGGCAAAGCTCTTGAGCACACTCACCGTACGGAGCATATCCAGGTCCTCGGCGCCTTCACGGACAAACGTCACCTTTTTCCAGTCTCCGTTATCAATAACCCCCAGGCTAGCGACAAAAAGGCTGACCCAGTAAGCCTTGACCTCACGGCGGGTTCGTGAGTAATCATTCTCACAGAACGGCATCTTTTCATTCCAGATGCGTAGGAACGAAGCGAGGACTTCTTCAACTTTTTTGCCAATCGCTTCCCTTGTCCATCCGTTCCAGAACAGATCCTCCAGTGTCGTAATCTTATCCACAATCAATCGATTGATATGCGGATCTTGCAGGAAATGCTCATGTACTTCGATTTTGCCTGCCTTGATGCCATCTTCCAGATCATGTGCGGAATACGCAATATCATCGCAGAGGTCCATCAGCTGCGCTTCAAGCGTCTTTTTGCCAGCAGGGATGTGCCAACGATTGCGAATCTCGCGGATATACTGCCATTCATGATGATACATGCCTTTCTTGCTCTCCGTGCCAGGATACGGATACTTGTTAATGCCAAGCAGCACCGCATCCGACAGGTTCAGCCCATCGATATCTTCCCGTTTTTCCAAATACATAATGAGGCGGAAGTTATGCGCGTTACCTTCAAAGTGCTCATATTTCCGCTTTAGCTCTGCACGAATCTCCGGTTCCGGTTGAGGTGATTTGGCCCCACGATTTTTCTTCATGATTTTCTTGACCTCAGTGTTAATGAGATCATCGAGGATGCCATCCAGCACTTCTTCCCCTTTATGCCCAAAAGGCGGGTGACCGAAGTCATGCGCAATCGCGGCACATTCCACCACTTCCGAATCAATAATCAGTCCGGGGTTGTCCGCCTGATTCAACTCCACCTCCGGGTAGCGACGCAGCAAGCTTCTTGCCGCTTCTCGGGCAATCTGCGCCACCTCCAGGGAGTGGGTCAATCGTGTGCGATAATAATCGCCCGTTCCTGCACCAAACACCTGCGATTTGCCTTGCAGCCGACGAAAAGTCGGTGAATGTATCAGTCTGGAATAGTCCCGCTCATAGGCTGCACGAGCCCCATCCAGTTTTGTTAGTTCAGGATATTGTCTATGTTCTCTCAGATCGTTCCATTGCATGTTGATCACTCCTAGCCAACTGTCTCTATTTTGAGTGATTATACACATATTCTACAGTTTCGAAAAGCAAAACCTGTCTGCGATTGTCATCTCTTCTCACATCAACTTGTGATGCACAGTCGACTTCTCTTATTATACCCCGCCAGACTATCATCCGTGCACCTAATGATAATGATATAAAATGAAATTATTATTTACACTACATCACTCCGCAGACAGAAAACCAAATAAGTACTCGCTGTGCGTAGTAGCCGTTCCGGTTACGGATCGTTCTTCCGATCGCTGTTGTCTCCAGGTTTTCTGAATTCCCTTTTTAAAGGGGAAAACCCAGAGACAAAGGCGACCGCTTCGCTTCTTCAGAATCGATTCCGTCCCCTTCACTACTTTCGGCTGTCCATAAATACAATAATGGTATTCACCATTTTCTCGCGAAAAAACAGTAAATATCAAGTTCAACTTATAAAAATACCATATGAAATTTGATGATATGATAGTCTGTCTTCCCCATCCCCTCCCTGTATGGGTAATGAGGTAAAAATAAAAAAACCGACAGGGCAAATGCCCTGTCGGGTGGAGATAGTGGGTTAGGTTAAACCATAACTTTGCAGATATCGTTGGTGAACTCTACCGGGTCTTGAATCGGCAGTCCTTCGATCAGCAGTGCTTGATGATACAGCAAGCTTGTGTACAGGCTCAATTTCTCTTTATCCTGTGCAAATGCGTCTTTCAGGGATTTGAAGACATCGTGATTTACGTTGATCTCCAGCACTTTGTCTGCCTGTACATTTTCGCTGTTCGGCATGGCTTTCAGGATTTTCTCCATCTCAATCGTCAGCTCACCTTCGGTGGACAAACATACCGGATGGCTTCTCAGGCGTTTGGAAGCTTTAACAGCTTTTACTTTGCCGCCAAGCTGTGCTTGCATCGCTTCGAACAACTCTTTGTTGTCGTTGTCCTGTGCGTCTGTTTCTTCTTTGTCTGTACTGTCCTCGATGCCCAGATCACCGCTGGAGATAGATTTGAATTCTTTCTCTTTGTAGTTTGTGATCATCTTGATTGCAAACTCATCGATGTCATCGGTGAAGTACAATACTTCATAACCTTTGTCGAGTACACCCTCGATCTGTGGCAGCTTCTCAATTCGTTCAATGGATTCACCGGATGCGTAGTAGATGTACTTCTGATCTTCAGGCATTCTGGAAACGTACTCGTCCAGGCTAACCAGCTTTTTCTCCTTGGAAGAAGAGAACAAAAGCAGATCCTGCAGAGTGTCCTTGTTCACGCCATAGTCGCTGTATACACCATACTTCAACTGACGGCCAAACGCTTGATAGAACTTCTCGTAATTCTCACGCTCGTCCTTGAGCAAGCTTTGCAGTTGGCTCTTGATTTTGTTCTTGATGTTCTTCGCGATCAGGCTGAGCTGACGATCGTGTTGCAGCATTTCACGGGAGATGTTCAGGGACAGATCTTCCGAGTCCACCATACCTTTTACAAATCCAAAGTAATCTGGCAGCAAATCACCGCATTTGTCCATGATCAATACACCGTTAGAGTACAGTTCAAGCCCTTTTTCATACTCTTTTGTATAATAATCGAATGGTGTGTTCTCCGGGATAAACAGGATCGCATTATATACCACTGCGCCATCTGCGCTGATGTGCAGGTGTTTGAGCGGTTTGTCAAAACCGTAGCGTTTTTCCATATAGAAGTTGTTGTAATCTTCTTCGGTCAGTTCGCTTTTATTTTTACGCCAGATCGGCACCATGCTGTTCACGGTTTGCTCTTCTTTGTACTCTTCGAATTCGTTCTCCGTACCCTCTTTTGCACGCTGACCTGTCACATCCATCTTGATTGGGTAACGAATGAAGTCGGAGTATTTCTTGATGATGGATCTCAAGCGGTACTCTTCCAAAAATTCGTCATACGAATCTTCTTCGGTATTTTGTTTGATCGTCAGGACGATTTCCGTACCCACGGAATCTTTCTCGGCTGGCGAGATCGTGTACCCATCCGCACCTTCGGATTCCCATTTCCATGCTTCGTCGCTGCCCAACGTTTTACTCGTTACCGCCAGCTTGTCTGCCACCATAAATGCGGAGTAGAAACCAACCCCGAATTGTCCAATGATGTTGTGGCCGTCTTTGGCTTCATTCTCTTTCTTGAACGCCAGCGAGCCGCTCTTCGCGATAACTCCCAGATTGTTCTCCAGCTCTTCCTGGGTCATCCCGATTCCTGTATCAGTGAGCGTAAGCGTACGGTTTTCTTTGTCGATGGTAAGCTTGATGTAGTAGTCCTCTTTGTTGAAAACGAGTGTATCGTCAGTCAGTGCTTTGTAATATATTTTGTCAATGGCGTCACTGGAGTTGGAGATCAGTTCTCTCAAGAAGATTTCTCTTTGGGTGTAAATGGAGTTGATCATCATATCCAGCAAGCGTTTGGATTCAGCCTGGAATTCTTTTTTAGCCATGAATGGGTGTCTCCTTTCAAATTGGGTATAGAATGATTTGGTTAAATATAGAAAGTAACTGAAATAATCCTTGGGCGATTAGTAGACTCCAAAACCTTTAATCGCGCTGGTCCACAGATATTGTGATTGACTCTAATGACTCATTGTAGAAATAAGTGCATGACGTTCTGCAATGTAGCCGTTCCGGTTACGAATCGTTTTTCGGATCGCTGTTATCCCCGAATTTCTTTGATCCCTTTTTAAAAAGGGAGAAATTCAGTGATAAAGGCGAACGCTTCGCTTCCTCCAAATCGATTTCGTCCCCTCCACTACTTTTGCATCTGATCAGGAACTGATTTTTAGGATTGAGATCATCAATGAAGTGAATCTGTTGTTAAACGTGGAGAGCCGCTTCTTCAAGTTTATTGTGTCTCCTTAGCTCTGCATGTCCTATTCAAAGTTAACTTAATCCATATTCAAAAAACCAATCATTCCATATGTAGTCGTGTAGTAAAAACATCATTTGTTAGCACTCTGATGACCGGAGTGCTAAACCCTTCCTTTTATATAACATATGGGAAAATTGGGTGTCAATACGATGGCGGTTATTTTAACAAAATCATCGAGTAACACTTTAAGTTTTGCGCATCTCTACCCATTTTAGCTCAATACATCATGCAATACAAAAGCCGACTCGAACCAAAGTTCGAACCGGCATTAGGAAAGATTGAAATATGTGTGAGATGTAGGTCCAGTGTCTATTATTACAACATTCACATCAGACGTGTCTCAAATCTTGAAGTATCTTCCGTCTTGCTGTGCAGAGACTGACGCGCTGGTTGACCGTCTTCGGCAACAGTGACAGGACATACTCTAACGAACCGCACAGACGTTAATCGGCCTTTTTAAAAGGTTTACATACCTTAACGAATCGTAGACACGTTATTGTTCCCCATTGACCAACATTTTGGGCCCAATCGCAAGATTATTTATCACCAAATAGCGCGTGTGAAGTTCGTTAAATTGCGATATTGGCGGAAAAAAATAAGGCCTACGAGATTCGTTAGAGTTGGAACAACGACGAAGACGTAGTTAGAGATAAAAATAGTGAAGCAAACTTCAAGCCTCTATTTTTTGGCCATCTTTGGATCAAGGGTATCGCGCAGGCCGTCGCCCAACAAGTTGAAACCAAGCACGGTGAACATGATAGAGAGTCCTGGGAAAATAAGCGTCCACGGTGCTTTTTGCAGAAACTGGCGGGAATCCGACAGCATTTTGCCCCATTCCGGGTCAGGTGGTTGGGCCCCCATGCCGAGAAATCCGAGCGCAGCCGCTTCAATAATCGCTGTTCCAATCCCCAGTGTGCCTTGAACGATGAGCGGGGTGAGACTATTGGGCAAGATGTGCCGGAACAGAATTCGCATATTGCCAGCCCCCAGCGTACGTGCTGATGTAATGAATTCCTCCTGTCTCAAGCTAAGTACCCTTGAACGCACTAGTCGTCCGTAGGTCGGGATGTTCACGATCGCTATCGCGAGTAATGCATTTTGCAAGGACGGGCCAAGAATCGCCACAATGGCAATTGCCAGTAGTATCGCCGGGAAAGCGAGCAAGATATCGAACAAACGTGAGATGAGCATGTCTGCCCATTTTCCATAATATCCGGCAATCAGACCAAGCAAAGCCCCCGCAATAATAGAGCCAATAACAGAGAAGAAACCAACCCACAATGAAATGCGCGCTCCATGCAGCACTCTGGAGAATACGTCACGCCCGAGATCATCGGTACCGAACCAATGCTCTGCCGAAGGGGCTTGCAGACGATCCGTGAGTACCTGCTCTTTGTAATCATACGGGGCAATGTACGGGGCAGCAAAGGCCAATAGGATGAAAAAAACGATAATGATCAAGCCTGCCAGCGCAAGCCGATTTTTCCGAAACGTTCTCCAGGCTTCCCGCCATGGACCTGATGCACGTGCTGACGCGGCGTCAATAGATGCTCCGGTATTAGTCGATAATTTGGCCATGCGGCGTCTCCCTTCTGTTCATACTCATTTATAACTAATACGCGGATCGAATACGGCGTACAGCAAGTCCACAATCAGGTTGATCACTACGAAGAAGAATGCCACGATCAGAATGCCGCTTTGGATCACCGGATAATCCCTCGAACTAATTGCTTCATATATATAGCGCCCAACACCAGGCCAAGCAAAGATCGTTTCGGTCAGCACGGCTCCACCCAGCAAAGATCCGGTCTGTATGCCGATGACGGTGAGCACGGGAATAAACGCATTTTTCAACGCATGTCCATATACGACGAAAAACGGGCCGAGTCCTTTCGCCTTCGCGGTTCGGATATAATCCGAACTCATTACTTCGAGCATGCTGGAACGCGTCATCCGGGCAATAACGGCCATCGGAATCGTGCCGAGTGCTATACTTGGCAGCAGCAAATGTTTTGTTACTGTCCACAGCTGATCCCATCGTCCGGCAATCATCGTATCCAACACATACAAGCCCGTAATGGCTTCGATCGGATCTCGCGCATTCATTCTGCCGATGGACGGCAGCCAGTGCAGTTTGTTCGCAAACAGCCACTGTTCCATCAACCCGAGCCAGAAAATCGGCATCGACACGCCCACCAATGCAATGACCATGCAGCAGTAATCGAACCACGAGTTATGTTTCCACGCACTGACAATCCCGGCATTCACGCCAATAATGATCGCAAACAGCATACTCGCCATCGTTAATTCGAGGGTCGCTGTCAGATATGGCACAATTTCCTGGGCAATGGGAACCTTGGTGCGGATGGATGTGCCCAGATCTCCCTTAAACAGGTCGCCCAGATAAGCGAAATATTGTTGAAACCATGGTTTGTCCAGTCCGAGCTGGTCACGCAGAGCTTGCTTGGATTGTTCGGTTGCCTTTTGCCCGAGTATGGTCTCGGCCGGATCACCCGGAATGGCGTGGATAATGGAAAAGACGATCAGGGTCATGCCCAGCAGCACGGGCAGTAACACGAGTACACGTTTGACGATGTAACTGTTCACTCCTCATTCACCTGCCTTTAACGTATAAAAAGCGCTGGCAGACATGCATGCTTTAGATCGTTACATCCTGATGTGGGTTCTGCCAAGCATTGCGTGTACGCCAGCGCTTTGAACTAATGGATCCTATTTAGTACTAAATTCAGCTCATATATAAGTTATTCAAAATAAGCATTGGCATAGGATTCCGTGCCCAATGGGGACGGTACGAAATCTTTCAGGTTCGCTTTACCAGCCAAAATAGGAGTGGTGTGCACCAGTGGAATCCATGGAGCATCTTCCTTAATAATCACTTGCGCCTGCTTGTAGAATTCCGCACGTTTGTCCTGATCCGTTTCTTTCTGCGCACTCGTCAGCAACGTATGCAATTCTTCGTTGACGTAGAAGCTGCGGTTGTTACCCGGGATCGCATCCTTATCGAGCAGCGTGTACAGGAAGTTATCCGGGTCACCGTTATCGCCAGTCCAGCCGAGCATGTAAATGTCATCTTTCACCCCGGCTTTGGCATCATCCAGATACGTTGCCCATTCTGGTGATTCGATGTTTACGGTCACTCCGATTTTCTCAAAATCGGCCTGGATCGCTTCGGCTACCTTCTTGCCGTCAGGCATATACGGTCGGGATACCGGCATTGCGTAGAACGTTACCGGGTCAGGCAATCCATCAGGATAGCCAGCTTCGGCAAGTAATGCTTTTGCTTTTTCCAGATCGTAAGCATAGTCCTCAATACTGTCGTTATACCCCCAAAGCGTTGGCGGCATCGGGTTTACCGCTGCCTGCGCTTGTCCCGCAAAGAAAGCATCGATAATGCCCTGCTTGTTTACCGCATGGTTGAGGGCTTGTCTTACTTTCACGTTATCAAACGGTTTTTTCTTAAAGTTGAAACCAATGTATGACACGTTAAATGGTGGACGCTCGATTTTTTGCAGCTCGCTATTTCCTTCAAGGATAGAAAGATCATCCGGGTTCAGGTCTTCCATGATATCAATCTCGCCGTTTTGCAGCGCATTGAAGCGAGCCGTGTTATCCGGAATGGAGCGCACGATCACTTTGTTCAGCTTCGGCAGTCCCTCTTTCCAGTAATTCGGATTCTTCTCCAGAGTGATGGAGTCGTTCCGCTTCCACTCTTTGAATACAAATGGGCCTGTGCCTACTGGCTCGCTCTTGAAATTCTCTTTTTTCTCCTGAATCGCAGTTGGACTTGCAATGCCAAATGGCGTCATCGCAATGTTTTGCAGGAAAGGTGCTTGTGGCTGGTTCAGGGTGAACTCGACCGTTGTCTCGTCAATCGCCTTCACTTCCTTGATCACGCGTCCGTCTTCCGGACCAAACATGGAGTCATAATAGTCGAAGGAATCTCCCTCAAATTTATATTCACTGGCCGGGTCACTCCATCGATTGAAGTTGAACACCACAGCCTCTGCGTTGAAATCAGTACCATCGTGGAATTTCACGCCGGACTTCAGCTTGAAGTCATACTTAAGTCCATCCGCCGAAATCTCCCAACTCTCAGCCAGTCCCGGAACAACCTCGGTTCCACCTTCTTTGTAGTCCAGCAATGAGTCGAAAACCTGATGTCCAATCTTCAGCGACTCCCCATCGGTAACGATTGCCGGGTCCAGCGCTACGGAATCTCCGCCACGTCCCATTATCATCGTATCCTGTGCGGCCACTTCTGCCGGAGGCTCACTACCTTCCGCCGGAGCGGGGGAATTGCCTGTACCTTCGTTACTCGTGCTGGAGCAGCCCGACAGAATCAACACTGTGCTCATGGCCATAGCCATGACCCCGGATAACCATTTTTTTCTCATTCGCATACGTACAACACCCTTCCCTGTCTCATAATGTGTGTGCTACTGGCGTGAAAAAACTCCAATGATTACAATCGATCGGTTTGGTGCTTTGTATCATATGAAAGGCTTTAGATGCCTTTGATACCTGTCATGTAAATCTGGATAAGTCAAAGCGTATTTATATATGAAATGTAAAACGGGATGTAACCGCACACATTTTGTTAGTTTTTTTGGATGAGGTTATGAGTTATAAATGCCTGTAGTTGTTGCGTAATAATTGAACTTAGGTCAATAAGCAACAGTAGAATGGTACCGACTTAGTGGCGGCTTAAAAGGCTGATTTAGAGAGAACGGTAGTGTTGTTTGGCATGGGGTTTGGCTTAAGGTTTGACTTGGAGTTAAACGTCATGGCTAAAGTGTTATTGGCAAAGTCTAATGATGGTAATTAGCTGGAACAGAAAGTTGGTAAACAGTAAAATTTAATGGTTTCTCAATCAGGTTGGATTGGATTGTTTCAATACGTTGTGAAATTGATCTAGAGATGTTGGATTTTACAACAGGGAGACATTACAATAACTTTCGATGTTAAAGTCTTGTCATGATGAGGAGGATTATGTAAATAAACAGTGGTAAAAATCGATTTCGTGTAACTTACTTTACATCACATTCATCAATTAGACAAGAGATTTACGGACATAAGTCTTTAACTTTATTATATATGTTAATATCATTTACATAAAACACAAAAAAGGAACACTATTCGACAAAATGCGTCGTGTGTCCCTTGTTGTGTTCTTTCTTTTATAACCGGGTCCAACTTATATTCTAAGTTAGGTCAGGCTTATTTTTTGAATAAACCTCTGCGGTACAAGACCGTGATAAAACGGTAAAAATCATAACTCGCCCCACCATCGATGCTAAACAGCGGATTTTTGGTGTCATATGCCAATGCTGCGTCCACGGCCGCTTTGGCCCAGACTGGAACTTCCATCTGCTGGCGCGCCTGCAGTTTATCGACCTGGGATTTCAGCGCATCAAACGCTGCTTTCTCTTCGGCTGTCATCGGTTCGCCCCCTTTCGGTGGTTCGGTTGGATTCGTGGGATTTGTAGGATTGGTTGGTTCAGATGGCTCTGGCGGCTTTGGTGCTGCTGTTGCATATCTTGCCTTCAATTCCGCTGCCGATCCTTGAAACTCGTTCATATCCACGTTGCCGCTGATCCCGTTCACCTTGCCCGAGTCCGTATACTGCCAGAACGTCCAACGTTTCCACGCCGGCTGGTCGTCCGGTACACGGGTGCTGCTGTAACGCGCAATCCATAGATCATATAAACTGAGTGATGTGTCGAAATTACCGGCAAATGAATTGCCTGTGTATATAATCGGTTTCACACCCGTGAGACGTTGCAATTCCGTTAAAAAAGCCTTGGCTACCGTGTTGATCTGAGCTTTGCTCAGGTTACCCGGATTGTTCTCGTAGTCCATGACAGGAGGTAATTGCAACGCCTTGGCGCCTCCTACTTTGTTAAGTGTACTGGCGTATTGTGCAGCTTCTGCCTTGGCACCATCGGTAGTCGTTGCGCGGAAAAAATGATACGTTCCCACCAGTATGCCTGCCGCCAATGCACCAGTCACATTGGTTTGGAAATTCGGATCGGTATATGTCTGCCCTTCCGTCGCCTTGATGAACACGAATGTCATGCCGCTTGCCTTCACTTTGGCCCAATCGATCGTGCCCTGGTACCGGGAGACGTCAATGCCCTGCGTGTTGCCCGAGCTTCTCGTTTGCATGTTTCTCACACCCTTTATGCGGCAAATTGCCGTTTGTATATAGTTAATGCTTTGGGATCTGGAGTTGCTTGTGTGCGTGTCCTGATGTTGGTAAAAGGTAAGTCCGGACGGCTATGGGTTATGTCCCAAATTGCTGTCAAACGGCTTCGTACTCAATGTCGGTGCTGTCGATAGACTACTAAGTATTCATAACTCACTAAGGAAAAAATACTGATTGCATACGTGACCGTTCCAGATACGGATCGTTCTTCCGATCGCTGTTGTCTCCAAATTTCTCAATTTATTTTTTAAAGGTTTGAAATTCGGAGACAAAGGCGACCGCTACCGCTTCTTCAGAATCGATTCCGTCTCCTTCACTACTTGTAGCCAATGGATCAGATTATCGATTCAAATATTTGCTCCCTATCTTGCTAAAAAGCACATTTATATGAATACTGAGCACTTACTTCGTTTCATCTCTGGCCTGTTGATCAACGTCCTTACCATCTGACTGTACAAAAGGTTCTCTGGAATCAGGAGTATAGTTGTCGGGTATACCCCCGCTTCCTCCTTTACCCTTGAGCACTTCAATAGCCTGCCGGATCGCAGGCGGGATCGGTGCGCCCAATTTGCCCCCATTTTCAATGATAGACAACAACTCATTCGCGATATAAAAAAAGGCGACCGCATCCCTGAACAAATGTCCGTCTCCCAGAACACCGTCCACCAGATGAGCCACCGATACCATTGCAAATATAAATACCTTTCGCGCGATGCCGAACATGCCGACATTACTCTCCAGCTTGCCATTCATCCCTGCCGCCGCGATGCCGGTTAGATAATCGAAGATGACAAACACGAGCAGTACGCCGAGTACGCCTGACCAACCTCCGAGCTGGTTATTAGAGCGAGGAGCCATTTCCATAGGGTGTCCCATCGTTCCATGGTTTCACCTCCTTTGGTTTTTGATAGTGGATACCTTAGCAGCTTACAACGCTAATTCTATTCTACTGTCGTTTGGATGAGACAAAACATTTTGTAATCTCCCCAATGAAATCCGACTTTGTAACGGCAGCCACATCCATAACCACCGAACCCGTCATTTCCATCGTTGCAGCAGCTAGAGCAGTTCCTGATATGTCAGCACTGCCCGGTCAATGACGCATACGGATATTTGGTGGTTATAAGCCCCTCGGTTAAACTTAGCCCCTGCCTCCTTCATGTAAAAAGCCCCCTGACCACTCCAAAGGGCATAAAAAAACACGCTACAAGGTTTGGCGTGCAGGATACTTCACTTTTCAAGTAATTACTCATACGATTAACTCGTTGTAACCGTACTGATTTTCTGGATACAATTCAATCAGTTGCTTCAGTATTTCTTCATCGGTTTTGTTCATGTCGATGTGTTCGTCGTATGCAGACAAGAAAAAATCCAGCTTAGTGAAGATACCAATATTAGTTTGTCCCAACTTATTTCCCCATACAATAAACTCAAACATTTCAGCGCCTAGCGGCATTTCTATAATGTAGTATCTATTACGTATCCATTGTTCAAGTGTCATTTTGTTTCCTCCTTATAATACGGCTTGGCTTATTGTTTCTACTGCATAACTAGAACTGAATGTATAAGCATTGTATACCTGAATCTGACTTCTAAACACAGCATAAATTGCACTGCTTCCTATACTAAATACGCTATGAACAGACCTTATACTAACTCCATTCGGGCCATCTATAGTCCTAGCAGCAACATATTCGAATCCCGAAGGAGGAGATTGCATATGATATGAACTAGCGGCCACATTTACATTAAAAAATTGATTCACGGTTTGACCATATGCTCTTAGTGTCCCGCTTACAATGCCGTTTTCCGTACCAATCGTTTTACCAGCCTTCACATCACCCGCATCTGCTGTTCCGTACTCACCTCCTTCACCCTGTAAGATAAAAGCCGTTCCGTTATAGACGAAAGAATAAACCGAATTTACTTTTAACGATCCGGGAATCAGTTGGTTACCATTAGGCTTTATTAGACTTTTCCCCCCCAGACCGTTTACATTAATTGTCGCCACCCCTGTATTGGCAGAATTAATTTTGATTGTGATTCTCAGCCCGTCGACATACGATGCAGGTGAAGGCGAAAGGGAGACTTCATAAGCGTTTCCGCTATTTGTAGTTGTCCCGTATCCATCTCGGTTATTGCTTATAGATTTCACTGATTGGGCAACCGACATAACCTCTCCAAGCGCCTTTTCGGTTGGTACCAACGACTCTGATTTACCGTCCGTTTTATCAGACAACCTCACTTTACCTTTTACCGTAAGGGATGCATCCGGGATATCCATCTCGCCCATCATTTGGCGTAATGCTTCCACTTCATCACGTGTCGCAACACCTGCATCAATCTTTTCAAAAACTCCATTAATACTCTCCCGTGTTACATTCTCATTCCCCAATGGAAGAGGCAATTTTAATCGATCCGTTTCTTTTGGCATTACGCCCACACCTCCAGTTCATTCCACGTCAGGGACGCAGCATCCAGTTCATCCCAGGTCATCTGTTTGTTGTCCAGATCGTCCCAGATCAGATAGCGATACTCATACTCCACGGCCATGTGGGCCGGTTTTAGTTCATCAATCGCCCGTTTGAGATCATCAATATTGGGCGGAATGCCCATCGTGTCCACAAAGCTCACCGTAAAGCTCCACGCTTCCGGCTGAAACATTACATCCACCTTGCCTCCAGCGTACGCCTCAGCCACATTCGCAACCAATTTCCCCGAAAATTTTCCGGCACCGCGCAGTTTCGATTCCACCACGGCACGCCGCTGCTCCACAGGTTTGAGACGATCCGTCTCAATGCCAAGCTCCTGCTCCCAGAAATCCAGGCCCCATGTCGCCGTGCGGACAAAAAACTGATCCAACGTCTCATCCAGCGCCTGATATAGCAGATCCATCTCGGTTCCTTTGGACTGCATATCCGCCTGCATCACGCGGGAAGTCTCATAATAGCTTGGCAAATAAGAAAACAGCTCCCGCCCTTTCTCACTCGTCAGTCCAACATGTACAGCAGAAGGTGCACTCATGACCAGCATCCTCCTTTCCGTTCACATCGACGCAAACACCTTCACTCAATAGCTGCGCTCCCGAACGGCGTACCGCACGACCCACGCACTCTTCTTGCCCGCCACTTTCTTCATTTCCAACTGAACCAGATGCCGCATGGTCACAACATTCCCGATATCCCACACCACCGCTGCCTCCACATCCGCACTTCGCTCTCACCTTCTGCCCAACACTACTCATGAACATCCACCGCCCCCAGCACCGCCACCTGACTCGCTTTCATCTCGATATTCTGGTCGCTCACACCGTTCACGGTAAGCTCCGAATAGTCGATAATCGGCGGAATATCCAACAGAATCGCGGCAATGCGAGTGTAACGAACGAGTGGATCGGCAAAAGCCAATTGCTTCAAATACGCGGTCACCCCGCGTTCGATTAATGCCCGTACATCAGCGAGTGTCGCATCACTTGCCAGCGTCAGCTTCACCTGAATGTTCATCGGTACTTCCTCTGCTGGCATCACGGTCACCACCGGACCAGCAGGAGCAACGCCTTCACCCTGTCCATCCTGCGTTGGGTCCACGTATTTCTGTACA
The DNA here is from genome assembly GCF_032399705.1 of Paenibacillus sp. BIC5C1. NCBI lineage: Bacteria > Bacillati > Bacillota > Bacilli > Caryophanales > Paenibacillaceae > Paenibacillus > Paenibacillus sp. BIC5C1. The sequence continues at coordinate 1,413,359 of NZ_CP135922.1, read as the reverse complement.
GACGCCACCAGATCGGTTCCCGCCGCACGTTTGTCCGTATCCAGCAAATACAATCCCACCGTGCCCGGCCCTTGCCATAACGGAATAACCCGGGTTGCACCAACACCTGGTACCTCACTGGCCCATTGCACATATTGCGATTTGTTGCCGCTTGTCCCTTGATTGCGGACTTTGGCATAAAAGCGTTCCAGCAGCGCCATATCTGCCTCGATATCCGCACCACCTTTGATCACCTCAACGTTAGTTACAGAGGTAACGCCACTCACGGGTGTAGACAGCACGGTCACGGTGCCTGCAGGCACATTGCTTTCTTTTCCGGCAACGAGCGCTCGCACGCCAACACTACCCAGACCATCTTCTCCCAACTCCACACGACCAACCGTTTCATACTCGAGCGAAGCTTCACCGGAGATTTCATCCGCCAAAGTAGCCACAACTGTACCCGCAGGAACCACCTTGCCCGGCGTACCCACGAATTGAACCGAACCTTGTGCCGCCACCGCAGCCCGTCGCGTAAGCCCATGCTCCCCCGCCCGCAAATCCAGCTCCTCCGAACGGAAATTCGGATCACTGCTCGCTGCCGTACTTGCAAACCCGCGCCGCAGTAATTCCTGCGCCCACAACGCCGCTTCAGACAGCATAAACGCAACCGGAGCTTCCGCATCCCACAGAAACGAACCCTCCGACTTATCCAAATCCGCGGGCAGACGATCCAGCATGCGCTGCATAATCTGTTCCTCCGTCTGGTCTTCCAAATAACGCGGAATCTCAGCCATCCCGTCAGATCACCTCACTTTCCAGAATAAACATTTCTTCCTGCACACTCGCCACACGACACGAGAACATGCACTGCTCCCGATTCCAATCAAACGTAAATTGGTCTACCGAATCCGTGCGTGGATCAGCTAGTAACGTCTCCGTAACCATCCGGGTGATCTCACTTTCCATCACTCCACGGCTGTCACCCTGACCAACCAACTCATCCAGCTCCGAGCCATAGTTTCGGGAGTAGATCACATGTCTGTACCTAGGCGTCTTGACCGCCTTGATGCACCACTGTACCCAGGCTTCATGCGCACTTGCCGCAGCGACTTTGCCACTTGGAGTCAGCACAAAATCCCCCGCATCGTAATCGAATCGCCAGCTCCGTCCAAATCGCACCTCTTCCGAAGCCGCCCCCGACAGATCTTCCTCGTCTCCCCAGACCACACCCGTTTCCGGGAACAAACTAGGCATGCGCACTCACCACCTTACACAGCACCACAATGTCGTTACCGCCATTCACCCGCATCGCCAGCACACGGTCCCCAGCTTTCAATCCTTTACCAAGAGCCCACACCGCTTCTTCCACTTCCCCTTTTTGCAAAAGAAACCGTCCCGTGCCCGTCGTTCCTCCGTTTGCCACGTCAGGTATACCGGAAATCGCGCCAGCAGCCTCGCGCTCCGGCAACCCAAGCGTGCCCGGTAACTCGGCCACGAGATAGTCCTGCACTTCGTGCTTGAAATCATCCAGCTTCACACCGGACGAGGTCATCGTACCCAACACCGCGCCCATGCCGCTCACGGCCTGACGGGTATGGGTACTCATCGCGCCGCGCATGACCTCGGCAAAATGCCCATACGGATCATCTTTATTCAAGGTAAAACCTCCTTTTCACCAGCTCGGCTGTCCCCAGCTCCAACGTCATCGTTCCAGGTCCAGCGGACAGATCACGGCTAACCGACATGACGATCAGTTTCAGCCCTTTGAGCAGCACCGCGTCTCCGGCACGAATCGTATTCACATCTGGTGCAGATACGGTAAAGGTCTCCTGAATACCCGTCAGCTTGCTTTTCGCCAGCTTCTTGGCGGCCGTCGCTGTTTTGACCTGATCGTCCTCGATCAGCTTTTGCAGTGTGCCCAGTTCGGCTACACCATCCTGCTCAATCGCGAGCACTTTGGAAGGAACCTCTTTGCCACTGCTGGACTCGGAGGCCGCCATCACTTTAACTTTCGTAACCGCGCCTTCGAGCGTACGCATCTGAGTCAGATCGATCAGCCGATCCAGCTCGTGCACCTTCGCATTACTGCCCACCTTAAAAAGTTGCAACCCACCCGGCGTCATCCGCGGATGATACATATCACCACCGGACTTCACCGTTTCCTTCAGATCGGCAAACATCATCGAAAAAATCGTCTGCGACCGATATACCGCTTTGCTCAGCTTCGTTTTGGTATCCGGCAGCGCGGCGTATGGGATTTTCCATTCCTTGGCGTACGTTTTGAGACGCTGTGTGGCAGTCTGGTCTTTCGGCAGCAGGAACTCATCCTCTGATTTTTCCAGATAAATCATCCGGTCGTAGACGGTCAGAGACAGCCGCTTGGTGCCGCTGTTCGAGCTTTCCACTTCCCAGATGACCGCAGGGTGCAGCAGATGAACCATTGATTTTTCGCTAAAAGGAATCCCGCTGATCCGCACCGCCATACCCGGTGAGATCGCAGGCAGACCCGAAGACGCAGACACCGCCAGCCGGATGTTTGCCTGGTAGGCAATCTGGTCGAGCGAATCCTTCAGCGTAATCGTCTCCACCAGCTTGGTGATGTCATATTTGTCGTCGACAATGACCTTGTAGGTCATGGCATCACCAGCTTTTGTCCGGGCTTGATCCGGTTCGGATCACTGCCGATGGTCTTCACATTGAGCTTATAAATCTCGTTCCATTTGGAACTGCTGCCCAGCTCAAGCTTTGCTATTTTGGACAGGGAATCGCCAGATTTGACGGTGTAGGTCTTGCTGCTCGTTTTCAGATCAGTACGGGAACCCGACTTGCTCGCAGATGTTGCGCCGCCAACCTTCTCCACTTTGGAATCCCGCCACGTTCGCAGCGTAATGTCAAAGTAAATATCCCCGCTCTCACCGCCTCGAAAGGTCGTATTGTGGGAGATCAGATACACGGGCACGTTCACCCCCGTGTTGGTAATGATGAAGCGCAGCGGCTTTTTTGAGACCAGAAACGTATTCAGCATATTCATCGCTACACGCGGATCAGGCAAAGGCTCGTACATGCAATAGGACGCATCATATTCTTTGGGAAAAAAAGAAGAGAAGGTGATCTCCTTCACCTTCTCCCCCTGTGCAAAATCAAACTCGCCATATTCCAGCATATTAATCGTTTCGTATCCCTTGGATCGGGAGATCGTCAGTTCTTCCGGTTTCACCGGAAATTGAAACTTCGTTTTCCCGTCGATCAGGGTAAATTCCATTTTGACACCTTCCACGTTATCTTTAAATACAGTCATCAACGGCCTCCTTTCTGCTTAGGCCATAATGGTTTTGCGATTCTCCATCGCACGGCGCACTTCACCTGCAAATCTCATTCCAACCTGATGTGAGATGGCATCGTAATCAATGGCATTTTCACGGACGGTCACCTGCACAGCTCCTTGTGGTACGTTTACGGAGATCTGGTTGGTCGTCTCGGTTTTAAAATCCTTTAGGTAACCGGACAGACTACTCATCTGGTCTTCGGATATTTGTACCGTCATCGTGGACGATTTGCCATTCGTCTGAGCTCCATTGCCGAGCGCCATCGCCTGGGACTGCATCACACTTGTTCCCATAAGAGCGGCAGTCGTGGATTGACCGCCCATGCTGTTCGCATAAGCCATAGGCCCAGTTATGGTGAGCGCAGATGGAATATGAGCCGGGGGCATCGATGGACCAGTAGGCACTGGAGTTGGGTTAGCAACCGTGTTTGCTGAGACGGTTTTTTCTTCTTTTTTGGAACCAAAACCGAAGAAATTGGATATGCCACTCACCATGTTCTTCGTTTTTTCAGAAACAAAATCTGCTGCAGTCGACAATGCTTTGCCTGCACCTTCTGTGGCGTTAGACATGAAGTTTCCAATATCTTTGGCCTTATCCCCGATCCAGCCTCCCGCGGAACTGCCGGCCCATCCACCTAATGCACCGCCAATATACGTGCCGATCCCAGGTAAAATAAAACTGCCTATGGCGCTACCAATCGCGGTACCAGCAGTTCCACCGATCATGGATCCGACTGCTCTGCTCCGTTCCTCTGGAGGAGCAGTGGCAACATTCGCTACATCGGCTAGCATGCTAATTGGTCCAAGAAGTTTACCCGCTCCCTTCGCGAGTCCCCCGCTCAGTTTGCTGAACAAACCATTACCCGAAGACATATTGGACATCGGCGACCCTGAGGGCGCATTTGCGCTGAAGCCGAATCGATTAGAATTTAGTTTTTGATCAAAGTCCACTTTCAGCTTCTTCTGTTCAGCATCAGAGATGTTGGTTATGATTTTTTTCGTAGGATCGGAAGCAGGCGTTTTCACAGTTGCAGTCGCACGTTCTTGGTAGGACTTGGAACCACTCTTGTAAGGACCTTTTTTTCCTCCCTCTGTTGCGGCTACAGTTTTAGCACTGCCACCTGCACTTTTGGTTTTACCACCTTTAGCTCCGCCTTTTGAAAGCCTTCCTACCAAACTTCCGCCGGAGCAGCAGCAACATTGGGAGGCAGAGCCCTTATCTCCCTTGGATCCTCCGAACTTATTTTTAAGCTTTCCAATCAAATCAGTTGCATTATTTGCTGCATCTAGATAATCATTTACGTTCTGTACTACTTCTTGCATTTTCCCCCAGAATCCCTTAGCATCTTCTTCCTTCGCCACATTCTTTACCGTATTATTATTGTTCCCAATGTTCAGAGACAGCGAAGGCCCGCTCGATGCCGGACTCAATTTCCCCATCGCCACTTCAACCTTCTGCTTCACCTCTACCGAAACCGTTCCCGAAGCCTTCACCATCTGGTTACGGAAACTATTCAGTTTCGCTAATGCACGGTCCAGTGCCGGGCTCAATTGATCATCCAGCCCGATCTTCGGCGTGATCCGCAACCTACTTAATCGCACTGCCGTGCTATACATACTTTCCAACCTGCGCTCGGTTGTTCTCAGCTCATTGTTCGCCTTGATTAGACTCTGATAGCGAACTCTGCCCAGCCGTTCTGTAGAACGCTGGATCTGATCCAGATACCGGATGGTCGTCCGCATCTCCGCATTGGATTTGGTCAGGCCCACAATCATTTCTGCCATTTCTTTCACCCCCTGTCCAATCTGGTTATCGATTCATTTGCGAGGTAATCGCTGCCATTTCCTCTTCTGAAAAAGCAATCAATAGCGAGCGCTCCCCGCGTGGCAAAGACCAGAACTCTCCGGGCCGGAGATGATGACGCACCCACATGTGATACAGGAACGTGGTCATCCCGCCGGAGTGAATCAGTTTTTTAGGTCTTCAATCTCCACACCGAAGCCGGACAGCTCAAGTACCTTATCGCCTACGGCATCCAGTTCACCCGCGAGCAACATACGGCGAACGGCTTGTTCGCCACCGGACAGCTTCATGCGACCCGTGATGCGGTTGTCTCCCCAACCGGACAGTTCGAGTCCGCGGACATTCATTTTTACCGTGGCTTCAGAGATCAGCAGCGCGTTAAATGTTTCGGTATCCACCTTTTCCTCAGTGCGGCCTTTGACTGTTTTTCGAATCGTACAGCGTTCGCGAATCTGATCCACTTTGGAGGACGTCAATCCACGCAGGGTCAGCAACAGATCCAAACGTTGAATGCGTACATTCTCTTCCGGCAAACGTTCTGCTGCTTCAAACAACTGATCCAAAATTTGTTCTTCAGACATATTCTCGTTCATACTCATGGGGTGCGATCTCCTTCTCATTTCACAATTGGTTAAAATATCTCCATATTCAGGGACAACAAAGAGACCGAGAATTTCTCGGCCTGCCTGTGTATCCTGCTTCTGTTAAGTCACGTTGCCCGTTCGCCTGATTAGACAAGTAGCTTACGAGGCCTTTCCGAAATTTGAAGTCATTCCATTTTAATTCGCTACAATCGGGTTCAACAATTCAAATCCTTCAAATGTAAAACTTGTTTCCTCCGGCACTTCCTCACCCGCTGTCCAGTTGGCAAGCTGGATTTTATCCACCATGCAGCCTTTCAGCAGAACACTCTCATGTCCATAGGACTCAGGGTCGTCCACCTTCGAGATAATCTGAAACTTGGCGAAGCCCCGCTGGATCATGTCCGAAGTTACTTTGTAACCTGTCATCGTACCTGTTCCTTTTTTCGCCCCATTCTTGTGCACTTTCCAGTCGTTGCCGACCAGATTCAGCTCACGCTTCTCAATTTCAACGCTGGCCTCCAGCTTATTAATATTCGTCTGCCACACACCATCGATATGCAGCTGACCATGAGTACCGAGAATGACTCTTGACGCATCCAACATGACAATTCCTCCTTGGAATGGTTGGCTGATCATTGTTACACGGTATAACTCCGCGGGCAGAACAATCTTCCGATCGCTGTTATCCCCAGATTTTATTGATCCTCTTTTCAAAAGGGAAAATCCGGTGATAAAGGCGAGCACTTTGTTTCTCCAGATTTTTTCTGCCCTCTCCGTTATCGTGTAAAACACCAGCTCAAATAATTTTTAGTCAATCTAATAACCGATCTTCTCTTCTACACAATCTTATTGCACGTAAAATGTTCCAAACAGCTGCTCCATTACATCCGTCAGCTTCACGTTCCATTGCAGGAATACCTGATCCGCCTCCGGCTTGAGAATCGGTGCAGCACCATAATACGCCGGATCGAGAACGACATCGTATCCCTCAGCTTCAATGACATTACTCTGTGCAAGCAGCGCCAAATAGGCTTTCATCGCACCGATTAGCGCCTGACGGCCCTCTTCCGTATTGTTCACTTTACCGATATACGTATCTTCAGCAGAGCGCTGCAAATCCGTATTAATTGCATCCATCACACGAATGGATCGGATTTTTTTCCAGGCATTATTCTGTCCTGCAGCAGGGGTCACGAGTGTATTTACTCCGCGAAGCGCCTTCACCTGACGTCCATCATGGAAGAAAATAAATACGCCGTTTTGAACCGCCTGCTCCTGTTCTGCACGAGTCCAGCGACGCGTCACGTCATCGAACGGAGAAGGTGCGTATGTGGTGGATTCATTCAGACTTTGTCCGGCAATTAGACCCGCGACATAAGCAGACGTTTCCGCCGAGCTGTAGAATGCATCTCCCAAGCGCACACCCGTACCAACATTGATTACACCCTCATGATTCAATGTGAGTGAACGTGCCGCCGCCTTCTGTGCTGCGGTAACAGAGGTGTCATCCGCCGTAGAACCGCCAAATACAGCCATCACGGGTTTCCCCTCATTGCGTACACGTTTCACCCATGCTGCAAAGCTCGCCAGCAAAGGCGCATCCGCCGCATGATCCAGTGCCAAAACGTCAAATTGCTCACCTTCCAGCGCGCCCTGCACGGCAATGTACTCGGCATTGGTCAGTCCATCGTTGCCACTTGCACCACCTTTGAACGCCGCTCCCGCAACGGTTGCAACGACACCTGTACCATCGCCAATCGCCTGCGCGTTAATCCAAATGTTGCTTTCATCCGCGTTGATCTTTTTCGCCAGCGACGCTGCCGAAATATCCGCAGTCAGCAGTGCATACAGCATCCGGTTGCCTTCAAACAAGCGCACTTCATGCTTTGTATTATCAATGACACCCGGTTGAATGGTGACGTAGAACCCGTTACCTCGGTCACCCGGATACTTGGCGTCCAGTTGCAGAACGGCTGCATCACTGCTGTCTTTCAGCGTAAGAGTCGCTGCTTTCGCCGATTCTCCGGCTACCCGATAAGCGAGCAGCTTCTTCGGTCCTCCCAGCAGGGCGAGTTTCAAGGATGTATAGGCTGTCCCGTTATCCAGGGCATTCGCCGAGAAAATACGCTCAATTGCAGCTTCACTGCCAACTTCAACAAAAGTACCTACCGGACCCCAGTTTGCCTTGATCGGCACAACCACCGTTCCCCGATTACCAGCCTGAATGGCCGAAGACGCTGCCGCCTGAAAATTCATATATAAGCCCGGAAGTACCGGACGATTCGTTTGCTCCCAAGTTCCGCCTGCCATTATCCCTTCACCTTCGCTTTCATAAATTGGTTGATGCGTTCCTTCGCTTCCTCAATGGAAAACGTCTCTTGCGCTGCTTCATACAGCGCACCATACAGCACCTCTGCCTTAACGGCAAAGAGGGCTTCGGCATGATTCATCAGCTCGGCCCGCGTATATTGCGGAGCAGCCTGTTTGTTTTTTTTCACGGAGCTTGCCATGGCCATCTCACCTCATTGTTTGACTACTGAATTCGTGGAACCTGATCTTGGTTCTATAATTTTGACCTATGAATTTTTGTCCCTATGACCCTATACAAGCTATTCGATTTCGAACCTATGAACCTATGAATTTGAAGCTAAAGTATGATATCGACTTTCTGATCTGGAACTCCATCTAGAGTTCCTCTCGACTAGCGCTACTCTATCCCCTTGCTATGGTGAATCTCACGGATCAATGGCACTTCTGTACCCGGACGGCGAATACGCTGCTGCAGCGTTAGACGAATCTGTCCGTTCAAGTAGGCGTCTGCCTGCAAGTCGGCAGAAACTTCATCCACCGTCACATATCGCGTACCGTCCGTATCCGTCAGAGCAATACGGGGCTGCATAGCCAGTTGTTCAACCAGATGTGTGACCGTTTGACGGACATCTGCCACATTCGCAGTCAGCACATGCCCGATCCATTGCTTACGAACCTCTAGCGCAGAAGTCCCTGCGGTGGTTGTACTGCATCCCGTCAATCGCCACAGTACGGACTTGGCCTTATAACCTCCAGGCCACACATCCCCATATACGGACCATTCCTGTCCGAGCTGAGTTCGTGTCCAACCACGAAGTGCATCCATCCACGAATCTGTGGTTTCAGCCTGAGCGTATTCCACCGTTTCCGGAACATACACCCCAAATCGCAGACTGCGCGTAACCAGTCCAGAACTGGCGTCCACACGATCACCATCCGAAGAACCCAGATAAATACAGGTAAATGCCCCACCCTCTTCATCCTCCAGCCTGACCTGATGTAGTCCTTCCATCAGCGCTGCTGACCAATTTTCTACTTGTTCAGCACCTCCATCTTCTGCACGTGCATATGGAGAGATTTTGATGATCCTCCTATAACCTGCCCAAGCAGACTTCGGTACTTCTTCTGCAAAAGCAACCACGGCACAGGGTCCGGCTAACACCTCTCCCGGTGCAGGAATATCCTGCACTCGGCCATTCCATGCCGGGACAAGAGCCTCCAGCTTCTGCTTCAGCGTTCGCCTGATGACGTTACTCATTTGCCCTGTGCTGGCGGTGTTGTTTAACCCACTACGCATAGACACATTCATTTCGCCCCCTTCAGCTGCAAGTTTCGATCTGCCCGCATTGTGCAGCGACAATGTGGCAGCAACGAACTCCCCCCCTTTAACCGATCTGCTAATGGAAAAAGGAAATCATCGTCAGTACGTCTCTGTGCTAACGGTTCTCCACCGGCGCCATAGCTGGACACCATTCACCGCAACAAAAAGACCGGCCCCTTGTGGCCGATCTGTACATTAGCGTATGCGCTTTCGGTGTGTGTCCTTTGCTATTGATCCGATAATATAATCTTACACCCTTTCATTCCTAGCGCGGATGGTCATTCGTACGACTTCGGTGCGATTAAGGGTGCATCTGGGTGGAAAAAAGACGATCATTTGGTTGAAGTATAAGACGTCTTATTAACATTATTTTATTTCTTTGTATTTGGTATTATAGGCAATGAGGTATTTCTCTGTAGAGTCTTCCACAGCAATCATATCTTTACTGTTTTCGTTTTTGATTTTAAATAGTTTTGTACCTACATTGTAGGTGTTGGAACTAATAACGTTCCCATCACCGTGATCACTCTCATTGGTCGAGGATACCTCTATCTCACCTACTTGTTCAGCTAGTTCCTCCTCTGAGATGATGTCATTGCTTGTAATATAGACTTCTTCCTTTAGTTTTATCATTTTATCTGAAGCAAAACTTCCTGAGGAAGATGAACAACCAATCAAAAGTAAAATCAAAGAAACGACCGGTATATATAAAAATTTTCTTTTCATATTACCTCCAGGAATAGATTAAGGCCCCCAATTGATGAGGCCTTGACTTGGCTATTAATTAATAGAAGCCGAAGCTTCATCAAGAGTAACTAAACGATTATCGTAAAGGTTTTTAAACGAACTGTCACCCGTTTTAAGCGATTGTACACCCTGTTTAATAAAGATACTTTCATCCTCATTAATTGGAATGTATACATTATCATCGATCTTTTTTAGATACATCAATACTTCTGTACCTTCTTGGAGTTCGGTTGAATTTTCATGGTAAATAATAGACGTATCCGTTTCTCCGCCAATTTGGCGTAAAATAATTGTATCTCCTTTTGAACCTTCCCCTTTGATGACATTTTCTATAGCTACCTCTGATTGGTGAAATGCTTCTTCGGTTTCACCATCATTTTTTATGAGAGGACTAAGTTTGTTTTTAACAATCCCACTCACAATAAGATCAGCATCATATGCACGAGCTTCGAGTGTGCTATAGCCAATAGCCCAGGAATAATGATTTATTTTCAGCTCTTTTTGTGTTATCAGAGCCTTTTGAAGAATATTTTCGGGAACATCTAGCACAAGTTCTGGATTCTGGGCTTTAGCAAAGTTATTGTCATAAAGAACATTAACGGTATTTATGTCCCATGAAGTTGGTGACTTGTTTGGACGCCCATCTACCAAAGTTCCAGAAGATTTACGTTCAAATGTATTTGGAGTCATAACTGTAGGATTACCATATGGAGCATGATCCAACCCAAGGGCATGTCCAAATTCATGAGTTGCGATACCCTCTACATTGTCTGTATTGTAATGACTTTGCGTTGTGTAGTATGTATTAACCCATGTTTTCATAGTGGAATAGTTCCCAGTTATAATACTAAATGTCCATTCCGCAAGACCGTCCCAAGTAACGCCACTGTCAGATTTATTGCCCGCAGTAAATTTAGAATTCGTACCAGCTTTCAGAAAAACATCAGTAGATAGATTCCATTCATCTCTAGCATTTGTCCATATGTTTATGTAGAAATTATTAGAACCATTGTTTTGATAAGTTATATTTCTGCTTCCCCAAGAATAACCAGTTACTGGAGTCGCATAAGCTTGTATGTTACTAAACAATAATCCTCCTAAGCCGCATATTAATAACGCTTTCTTCAAATATTTCATACAACCACCATCTCTTTGTTGGATTTTTTTTCCACAAAAAAAAACCATACCTTGAACATGTAAATATGTCAACGTAATCCAGAAAAATAGCACTTTTATACTGATTTTTTCGGATTGAAATTCAGTAGAAAAGTGCTATTCTTTATTAATTTAAACAAAAGAAATGAATTAATTCCTAAATATCTGATCATATCATACAGAAGATAACATCCTATCTTTCTAAACGATGGACTGACCAATGCGGAGTATATTTATGAGACTCGCCACATTTCACTTCCTAAAACACAAATAAAAAAATAGATTATTTCAGCGTAACTTTCGGATTCAACGTAATCTCAAACGCACGTCCCCAGATGAAATCGGGGTTCGTATAATCCAGCAGTGCACTGCAATACTCCGCATAATCTGCTTCGCCATTACAAATTTGCTTTATCGCCACATTACCTTGGGCAAAAGCTGGTTTTCCCGCCAGTGCCGTGGTGTGGGTCTGCATCAGATCCCTGAGTAAAGTCTGCAAATGAGCATAATCTTCTTCTGAGTTAAACAACACCATATTCTGATCCGCGAGGGTGGCCACATTGGTATACAGCGCATGCGCTCTGGAATACGTACGGATATCTGCAATCGCTACTGCTTTATAATCGTAATCTTTCAGGAAACGTTTGAACAACAATGACCCCTGTGCATTCATGGCATCTCGCAACGCATGGGCATGTGTTTCTGTTGTAATCAAAGCATAACGGGATTGTCCCATACCCACAGCCATACCGATTTTGTTCCCCGGCGTATTCCATGCACTGTAACCCAGAACCCGACCCGTATACGGACTGTTCAGGAGTGCTTCGGCTACATCGACGTTGGCCGGACCTTTTCCTACAAAATCAATCAACACCGAAGGCAGACCCTTCTCACTATTACTCGTCAATTGCGCCACTGCCGTCTGCACCTGATCCAGCGCCGTGATGGCAATAATCTCAATGTGCACCGGTTTTTTACCCGGTTTGCCTGGATGACGGTTCGTCATGCGATCCAACTCAGACGCCATATCAAACGAAGAAGCTTCATCGACAGATGTAGCATTCGTTAATTCATTTCCATTTTCCACATCGGAAGTCGTATCCGTTACCACATCAGGCCCTGGATAAGCGGAATCCGCTACAACCACACCACCAACAATATCCACATGACGCACTACATTCTCGTGCACATTCATATATTCGTAGGTATTGATAATCGTGGAACCATGAGGGCCAAAATATTTCACCGCATAACGCGTCTTCTTCCCACCACGAAGCAGTTGATTCGCCATACGCGCCACCAGAGCATGACCCAGGCCATCCGCGTCGGGAAGAATAATCGCCCGATCGGGATTTTGTCCATCCGTCCCACCGAGCCATTCATTGATCCGTGCTTCCACATAATTAATCTCATTAATCTGAACGCCTTGCGTATTCGCATCGTCGACGCCTACAGCGAGGAAATCAATATATCCTTTGCGAGCAAGCTTATCCAGAATGTACAGATTGGTTTTGAATTTATGTTGTCTGGTGTTGTAGTACTGTTCTTTATTAAAATACGTCGTTGCCCCATATTCCGTAGACTCTGGAGAAAGGTTGTACCCGTTCACAATATCCTCGAATACCGTAAAAGACTGGCGTGGTTGCTGCATCAGTGCACGTGACTCATTGTAGGCATCCAATGCGAGACCATCTGCAAATGAGGTGGTCGCGAGTCGCATAATGGTATCCATCACAAACACCGGTTTGCGTGGATATTTCCCTTTAATCGCTTTGATCACATCGAGCAAACGGGTGGTGTCCTGATCATAATTAGGATATGTGCCACCTCCATCTTCACGAAGCTGACGACTGCCAATCAGACCACCATAAGCCAGCATATCCGAAGAGATGATGAATCCATCCACTTTGGCGGCATTTTTCAATATGAAATCATGAATGTTGGACGGTTTCCCATACGTAGGGGTAGACGTTCCAAGCAATGTGGTGCCTTCTACCGTTTTCTCGGAATCCAGACGATTTTGAATGTCACCCAGGTGCGGTGTAATGATATGGATACCGGCTGCTTTTCCTTGTACAACGACGTCATCCAGATTCGCTGGACGATCATCCAGTGGAACATACAATACTGTTTTCATATCCTAAAACCTCCTGTTAGATAAGTTGAACTAGAGATGTTACACCTTGTCACTGCGATTGCAGTACCATCTTCCGATCGCTCTTATCCCCAGATTTTCTTGATCCCTTAGTTCAAGGGTAAAATCCGGCGCTAAAGGCGAACACTTCGCTTCTTCAGATTGGTTCTGCACTCTCCGTTTTGGTGTAAAAATTAAATTCAACTTATAATGATATATTCGGTCTTTCTTTAGTACCCGATCAGAGCAGGGGTGCAATCACCGCATAAAAAAACCGGCCCTTGGCCGGCATGTACATTAGCGTATGTGCTTATCGGGATATGTCACTTGCTACTGATCCGATAATACAATCTTACATGTTTAAATCGGTCGTGCTGACGGTGATCCGTATGGATTACGTCTATTTGTTGTCGCCATCATGGCGGTTAAATGTCTGTTTAATGTGAAATTAACTCTACACCCACGCAAGGGTCGATTAATTACCACGAATGCTGGTATCCAGAGTCATTCTGATCCTGTTTATCCTTGAAATCTGGTCCCGTTAAAAAGATAAAAAAACACAGCCTTCTCAGGCTGTGCTCTCTTAAAAGTATTTGCTCACGCGATAATATAGCGGAAGTTTTCCCAGCTTTCCGGAACCGAATTTCCGTTTCTGGCATGATGGTAGAAGCTGAATGGAAATTTGAACACATGACCTCCATGCCAATCGCGGGAACGTCTGTCGGTGAGCCAGTATTCCAGTTCATGTGGAAGTGCAACAGAGCGTTCTGCACGGATCAATGGCAGACGGTCAACTGGAGATTGCAGCGTTGGCATCTCCTGTTCAACATCCACATCCCGACTCAGTCGCAGCGCTTTGACCATCCTGAGAAAAGGCGGAATGCCTTTATGGAACAAAGCAGGATAATCGAGTTCAAATAATATATTAAGCGCATGCCCGTAGGTTAACATGTGGCCGATCAGATCATGATGTGCTTCCGCCTGATAGATGGTACGAAATGCGCCAAGCTCATCCAGAATCAGCCGGGACAATTGTTCCGGTCGTTCTATATCAGGGAATCCGTCTGCCTCACTTAACTTCAAGCTGCGAATTTCTTTCACCGTTGTGTTTACCCAGGATCTACCTGGAATGGTTCGTTCAAAAGAATCAATAAGTTCAACCATCTGATTCATGTCATGCTCCGTGCCCCAACCATCCAATTCCCGAATGGCTTTTAAACTAAGGGCACCATAGATGGCCTGATGGCCAACCCAGTGCAGCTCTCCGATGGTTCGATCCAGCGCTTCTGTAATACGCGCTTCGGCCTCTTCCCTTGGCAAAACCTCTCCATTCCCGGAGGTCAAGCCATCATTCAACCCGTGCTGGCGAAGCATGGCTTTTGCTTCAGCCGTAACACTGCCTGCCGCAAGGGCAGTGAGACGATTTTCACGCACCCAAAAATAAGCCGCAATAGCTCCCGCCCCATAGTGGGCGTGCCACAAATCTCCTGTACGCTCCCGACTGGACACAATAACAGCCAGCCCATCTTCCAACAAACGTCGATCCAACATGCCACCACCCTTCATCGATGCGAACCCTGATATACACTCGACCAGCAACAGTTTTTTAGCAAAACACTCTTTTTAAAGCGTTTACTTCTATAAGATGATTCAAATGATGCACATATGACCGTTTTGCCTGCTGTTCCGCGTATTTTAGCCGATTCGAAGTCTCCCGACTTCACGAATGGACACTTCCAGCGGATATATGTTTGCTTTTTGCTCCGAAAAGAACCAGGTTCGCTCCTTCTTCACCACAATAAACAGACCATTCACATCCCCAACAGGGGCAAAGGTATCACTAATCGCTCTCCATCGTTTCAATCCCATCTGCTCAAGTTCATCTACCGCAGAAAGCACATCTTCCGTGACAAGTCCCACCTCACACACCTGCAGCAGATCTTTCTCGGAAAAGGCGCGGTCACTCTCGTTAAGAACGGTATGATGAGCAATCAGCTCCAGAATGTTACCGACAGGATCTTCGAAATAGAGCGAATTCGAGTTCCAACTGGTTGAATAAGTCTCATCCTCACCTTCATGCCTACTTAGACGGACACGTGCCGCTGCCCATGCTTTGGCCTCCTGAAAACGATTCGCTGGAATCATCCAGGCGAAGTGGTAAAACGGATTCTGGTCTGCTTCACTTCGCATGAATATCATCTTCGTCAATCCAATCTGTAGCGTGAAGGAATGCTCGGACTCTTCAGCCATGTTCAACCCCAGAGTGTTGATATAAAAGTACTTGATGTCTTCCAATTGCGCTGTATATAATTTGACTTCTTCAAAAATCATGCTGTGTCCTCCTTCACCCGACCGTGCATCTTCTCCCACTCACTCCATGGCACCATGCCAAGTTCCGGCTTCGCTTCATCCGGTAGCATCGAAATAAATTCCAGGGAATGACCATCCGGATCGGTAAAATACACGGACACAGCCGGCATCCACCCAAATACATACAAATCACCAATATCATCATCCAAAAAGTTATGCGTCATGATCCCTTTATCCTCCAAATAAGTGACAGCTTGCTTCATATCCTCCAACGATACTTGAAAAGCAAAATGCTGTCGCTGCACCTCGGAAGGGTCCTTTTGCCAAAGTCCAAGCATCGCATTGCCTTCATCGCCAATCCAATAAAAGGAGTTCCCACGTTCCTTCTGCCCATAAGCGTGCTGCAATCCAACGATCTGTTCATAAAAATGATGGGATCTCTCCAGATCCGTTACGTTCAGATGAGTCTCAAATATGCCTTTAATCATGATGAAAACCTCTTTCTCTTAACTCTCGGACGGCTTCCGTACTGCAGTTAACGTCTCGGCAAGGTGCAAAAATGAACCAATTACACGTTTGATCCGATCCTCAATGTCCTGACTGCCTTCAAATTCTTCGTACCCGTCAAATGTTGCTTCAAATCTTCTGCGCTGTGCACCGCCAATGGAAATCCACTCCTGTGCGTTAATACCGTGCAGATTGCGAATAATTGCCTGCAGCTGCAAAAGTGAACTTACGCCCACCGCACCTCCTGCTGAGCTGATGGACAATACCGGTTTTCCACTGAAATGAGCCTGGCTCAGGTGATCCAGTGCGTTTTTGAGTACACCGCTGATGCTGCCGTGATACTCTGGCGTTGACAGAATAATGGCATCTGCAGCGAGCATCCGTCTGTTCAGATCTGACAGATTCTGATCTTCATTCTGTTTTTCATCCGGTGCATAGAATGGGAGAGGTGTCTGATATAAATCGAACAAGTTGGCTTCATGCCCCTGACCGCTGATTACCTCCGCGGCATATTCCCCCAAACGTGTACTGGTTGCATTTTTCCGGTTACTGCCTGCCAAAATGATAATATTCATCTATGTCACTCTCCTTCGATTTTATAAAAACATTCCATCTCTTCGATTCAACTTTCTCTACTTTCATCTTACCTTGCTTACACCTCGGAATCGTCGGCAGATAGACTTAACTTGCAGTACAAAAAAACTCAACCTTTGGGTTGAGTTTCTACGACTTTAGTCTGAGAATATGTCGGAACGGATCAGACGACCCAACCATTTCTAACGGCATGAAGCGCAGCTTGCGTGCGGTCTGCCAGTCCCAATTTGTCCAACAGATGACTGACATGGGTTTTCACCGTTTTCTCGGTAATGATTAGTTTGATGGCGATCTCCTTATTACTCAATCCTTGTGCGATCAGCCCCAGAACCTCTCGTTCCCGACGGGTGAGCATGTCCGGTCCATGAGAAGTTTCCTTTCCCAGCCCAACCCGCTCTTGCTCTGGAAGCCGAGTAGACGTATGTGGATTGGCACGCCCATGCGCTTCATTCATCGACAGTTCAGACGAAGCCATCACATGCATTAATTGTCCTGCTGCCGCTGGATGAAGTTCTACCTGACCTGCATGCACATTACGAATGGCAGCGGCAAGATCCTCTGGCTCAATATCTTTCAGCAGATACCCTTTCACTCCTGCGCGTACGGCTGGTACGACATGATCCTGATCGGAAAAGGACGTAAGTACGATAATACGGATTCCAGGCAAGATCGAACGAAGCCTTCTCGCCGTCTCAATCCCGTCAAGCACGGGCATATGCAGATCCATTAATACCACATCCGGATGCAATTGATCTGCTTGTTCAAGTGCTTCCTGTCCGTTCGACGCTTCTCCGACGACGTCCATATCTGGTTGTGTGGACAAAAAAACGTGCAACCCGCGCCTCACCATTGCATGGTCATCAGCGAGTAAAATCGTAATCGGCATGTCTTCTTCCCCCTGATTTTATACAGATTCGGACGGAAGTGGAATGACGACCGTTACCGATGTTCCCTTACGGGATGAACTCACAAGTTCAAGTCTGCCGCCCAACGATTGGGCCCGTTCCCTCATGATGGACAGACCCAGTGAATTGGAAGGCAAAGTCTCACGCCTTTTGGCTCCCCCTTTTCCGCGATCCGTAACGATTAATGCCGCTTCCTGATCGCTTAACTGGAGGGATATCTCAGCGGAAGGGACTCCCGCATGTTTACGTACATTATTGAGCGCTTCCTGTCCAATACGCCATAAGCCTTCCTCAATACTTTGAGGCAAGGAGCGCATCCCCGTCCGATGTACAACAACCTGCAATCCCTGTCCTGTACCATATTCCTGCAATGCACTGAGCAGACCAGACTCCAAATCGGCCGGACGAAGCTGCATTATCAAGGCACGCATTTCCTTCAATGCTTCCTGTGACAAGGAACGTATATCCTTCATCGCTTCCGCAGCGGGATGCAGCTGTGGTGATCCGGCTAACATGCTCTCCGCCCCTTTGGCTGTCAGGGACAGGGAGAACAAAATTTGGTTCACCGAATCATGCAAATCTCGAGCCAGTCGGTTTCGTTCCTCCAGTCGGGTTAATTCCCGGCGTTTGTATACCAGTCTCAGACTCTCCCACGAGGCTGTAATATGTTCAGCGAGTGCATCGAAAACCTCACGATCTGCCTGAAGGAAATCATTGGCCGAGCCCAATCCAACCACCAGTACTGCCGTTTCGCCAGGAGAACTTAATGGGATGGGGGCAGCCAAGCCCGAAGCCAAAACGGACATAGAGAACTGATTATTGCAAATGGCAGAAACATCTTGAATATCCGTTGTCGACAATACCATAGCCCGATGAGAATCGATTACACGATACATGCGATTCTCCACCTCTGGAGAGAGTCCAGATGTTGATATCATTTCGGACTTGCCATGAGCATGAGCCGCCTGTACCATAAAGCTTCCGTTCTTCTGGGATAGCAGTGCAGCAAAAGGCCAGTCGTAATGTAGTCCGAGCAGCTTTACAACCGTCTTGGCCATATCGTCCCCACTGTTGCAATCATTGACCGTCACGCCCAGCGATCGGCTGAACTCCCCCAATCTGACATACAGATCCGCTCGCCTTTGCTCTGCGCTATATAATCGCATCCGCTCCATTGCACTACCTATCTGATAAGCTACAGCCTGCAAAAGCGCCAGCTCACTATCACTGAAATGCTCTTTTCCTGGAGCAGCAACATTCAGAAGACCCAGCATCTTCTCCCCCGAGCGAAGCGGAACCGTTGCATGATGGGTGATGTCATGGGTATCTCCCCATTGATGATCGACGGCATCCTCCAGACGTTTGCAATTAATAATATTGACGGCATTATCCAATCTCCCGTCTCGGAAGCGATTCACGCACCAGCAAGACCCACAGCGCATCGGCTCCTTGTCATGATGCAGCAGAGCAGGAGGCAGACTGTAATCAGCAACACAGGAGTAATCTCCCTGAGTATCGATCAGGAACACCCAGCCCGTAGTCAATCCCGTCAGTTCCAACAACTTTCCGAGTACCGTATCCAGCATCAGATTCAGGTCGTTGGATGTGTTGAGCGTTTCCGCGATCGTCTTCAGTGTGTACATCTCCTGCATTCCGGCTTGTTCCGTCATGCGGATTCCTCTCCTTTGACTGATCCTTAGTGTTGTTTTCAATTATTGTATACAATCAGCGAAGGATATAAAAGGATGAACTTCTTGCTTCCCCTTTAGCCCAACTTCTTTCGCTCTTTGCGTGATGCAGATAAAGGCTCCATATTAATCAGGCCCCGATCCGACAGAGCCAGCGCCATTTTATAGAAAGCACGTGTCCGAATCTTCGTATACGTATCCTTGCTGACAGGAGGGTCAAACACATGGTTATACACTTTATAGTCAAATACATCGTCATCCTTCAGATAACGTTCTCTCACAAGTACACGTTCCTTCTCACTCAGTCGAGATACCACAAAATCAATCGTATCGCAGTACGCCTGACGTGCGCGCTGTACATCCACATTATAGATTGCCGTTCTGGCCGTGGAATCCCCGGTCACATTCGTTGCACCATGGAATCGCTCAGCGTAACTCGCCGTCACCATTACCTCTCGTTCCTCAAAAGCAATCGTTTTATAAATCCGGTATTTTTCCAGCGCGGCTTCAACAGCAGTCTGCGTTTTGCGTCGGTCCAATTCGGGCAGCATCAGTTCCATATTCATTCTCCTCCTTAAAGGGTCAGTTAAACTCGCATTCATCTCATCTTTAGTATTTTGTATTATTCGGTTCCAGTCGCTTGCGGGTACAATAAATAGACGAATAGAAGCTTTTCGATCTACCTATTGCTGATTTGAACCGCTTTTTGGATTAATACAAACTACTCCTTTTATTAGAGTTATCCAGTTCTCTGAAATAGTAACGGCATTTTTCAAGTTTTTTCTGTTGCCTTTTGGAATCAATTTAAGTCAGCTATGAAGCAGAAATAATTCATTTCTCACTCATCCAACTTGTCTCAGCTTTACATTTTGTTCGTATTTTGTTCGTATTTCTATTTGAGGATACCACTTTCTGGGGATCGGCGTAAACCTCCATTTTGGGTCGTTTTAACTATAAAATAAAACCCGCGCTCTCATTTTCTTTACCTTTTGGCATAATTGTTTCATATCCCTTTACCTAATGGTATATATACGATATAGTACAGATAATTAAAGATCCTCGTATAAGTCATTTGATTTTTATAAAGAAGCTACTCCGTTTTGGACGATGGGCTAGATGTATGTTCACGTGCATACGTAGTGAAGGAGACGGAATCGATTCTGAAGAAGCGAAGCGTTCGCCTTTATCCCCGGATTTCTCCCTTTAGAAAATGAAAAAGGAAATCCGGGAATAACAGCGATCAAAAGAACGATCCGAATCCGGAACGGGCATAGAACGCACATCTACCTCCCCCATCCAACTATCTTCTTTATAATACAAGCACTTGTACGAATCAAAGGAGTGGCATGAATTGTGGAGCACGCTTTTGGTCCTTATCTGAAACAACTGCGCGAGCAACAGGGATACAGCATTAATCAGCTCGCCGAAGCAGCAGGAATCAGCAACTCGCAAATTTCACGCATTGAGAATGGGGTTCGCGGAGTTCCCAAGCCTGCTACCATCCGCAAAATCTCGGACGCACTCTCGATTCCCTACGCGGATATGATGAAACAGGCCGGATATCTTGAAAACGGAAATACAGCAAGTCAGCTCCATGACGCTCCAGAATGGGCAACTTACAAGGACCGTCGAGACTTTAAGAAGATGCTGGAGGACGAGGATGATCTGATGTTTGACGGCATCCCGCTGGATGATGAGGACAAGAAACGAATCAAGGATGTCCTGACAGGTCTGTTCTGGGAAGCCAAACAGATGAACAAGCGCAAAAAAACGAACGATCCGGACGAGCGCCCATGAAGCATTTCAAGCTGAACAAACTAAAGCAGCAGGTGAGATGATATGGATGACATTGTAACAAAGCTGATTCGAAAACACCGGACAAACTGCCCTTTCAGCATTGCCAGAGCCATTGGAATACAGATCCGGTTCACCAATCTGGGCAAGTCTACCAAAGGACTGTATTTCCGAAAGCTCCGTCGCAGATTTATCGTCATTCACAATGATTTACCGCCGGAATGGCAGCGTTTCGTGTGTGCCCATGAACTTGGACATGACCGATTGCACAAAGGTATCAACCGTTTCTTTCTGGAGGAACACTCCTATTTTGCCCCAGGCAAGCTGGAAAGACAGGCCAATCGCTTTGCCATACAGCTCCTAACTTCAGGGGTCATGCCAGAGCCGGATGAATCACTGGAGAAATTTTGTTTGCGTACTGGACTGCCACGTGAAGTGCGGCATTTTTTTTAGCCATTTTAAGAACATGCGTTCCTTACAAGTGAAGTTCTCTCTTAATCTTCCACTATGAAAATTAGATGTCACATTCAGGTTACCTATTTTTACGTGAATCACGAGATTTCCTAATAATAGTCTGGTAAAATACAACATGAGTTGTGCAAACGCTCACGTAGATTATTATTTCGGGGAGGTTACTGATTCATATGAAAATCTGGAAGACTTATGTTTCGCTTGTGCTAACACTCTGTTTGCTGTTCGGCAGTGTAGGCATTGCCGCTGCTGCAACGGATACCAATCCGGGCACTGGTAAGCACATTACTATTCTACATACGAATGACACGCACGCACGCGCAGTGGAGTCCTCACCTGCGATGGGTTTCGCCAAAGTTGCTGGAATTGCGGACAAATACCGTAGCGAAAACCCAAATACCCTTCTGCTGGATGCCGGAGATGCAGTGCATGGTACAACCTTTGCTACACTCGTTAACGGTGAGAGCATTGTCAAAGTCATGAACGAAATCGGTTATCAGGCGATGGTACCGGGTAACCACGAATTCAACTACGGTTCCGAGCGCCTCATCGAACTTGCGGATATGATGAACTTCCCTATGCTCAGTGCCAATGTGAAAAAGAAAGACGGAACTCGTCTCTTCGATCCTTACCTCATTAAAGAAGTAGACGGTGTGAAGATTGGTATCATTGCGCTGACTACACCGGAAACGATGTACAAAACAAATCCGAAAAATGTGGAAGGTCTTGATATTACAGACCCAACTGCGGAAGCCAAAGTTCTCGTGAACGAAATTCGCAGCAAAGTAGATGTTGTTGTTGTATTGGGACACCTTGGACAAGACGCGTCCAGCACCGATACTAGCTTCAAAGTTGTAAAAGAAGTGCCTGGCATTGATGTTTTCATCGACGGTCATAGCCATACAGTTCTGCAAGATGGACTTGTATCCGATAACGGAACACTGATCGCAAGCGCCGGTGAGTATACAAACTTTGTAGGCGTGATCGACCTGTGGGTTGATGGCGGTAAAGTAACGAAAAAACAAGCAACACTGATTGATGAAACGGAAGCAAAAGACATCAAGCCGAATGAGAAAGTTGCCGCATTGGTGAACTCCATTCAAAAAGAACAAGAACCCATTTTGAAAGAAGAAGTAGCCAATACAGCGATTCTGCTGGACGGCAAACGTGAACAAGTACGCGCAGGTGAAACGAATCTGGGTGATCTGCTGGCAGATGCCATCCGTGACGTCAGCAAAGCCGATATCGCACTCACAAACGGTGGCGGTATTCGTTCTTCCATTGAAAAAGGTATCGTAACTAAAGGTGATATCATTACTGTCCTTCCTTTTGGCAATCAGGTTGTAACGCTTGAAGTAAAAGGCTCCGATGTACTCGCAGCCCTTGAAAACGGTGTAGGATCTTATCCAGAACCAAGTGGCGGATTCCCACAAGTATCCGGCATGACCTTCAGCATTGATTCTTCCGCTGAAAAAGGTAGCCGTGTACACTCCGTCATGATCGGAGATAAAGCCCTTGATCCAAAAGCAACATACACATTAGCTACGAATGATTTCACTGCTGTTGGCGGTGACGAGTACACGATGTTTGCGAAATACACAACGTCCGGCATGTACGGTGCTATGGATGAAGCGTTGATCGAATACATGCAAAAACTGGGCGCTGTAGATATTAAAACCGACGGTCGGATCAAGGAAGCAAAAGCTCCTGCGGTTGAACCGGAAGCTCCAGTAACGGAAACACCAGCTCCAACTACACCGAAACCAGAGACACCAAAACCAGAAACACCGTCGAAACCGACGCCAAGCAAACCAGCTCCAGCCAAAGTGCATGTTGTAAAATCCGGAGACTCCCTGTATTCCATCTCCAAACAATACGGCACCACTTGGCAAGCTCTGCAAAAGCTGAACAAGATCAAAAATCCACACTGGATTTATCCAGGTCAACAATTGAAACTGCCTGCAGCTTCTTAAGTTCAGAGACGAGCAGATAGTTGTACCATTAAAATTCAAAGAAAGGGTGTCCCTCAAGCCATAACAGCTGATGGACACCCTTTTCTATTTTCCAATCATTCCTATCAACAAACGGTCACCTAAAGATGTGCAACATTCCCCGCCTGCCTGAATATAGCTTTGCTGCAAAAATAAATCCCAGGGTTCACTTTGAGAAACCACTTTATTGCCTGTCTCCAACCTCGGACTATAGAAGAAATCCACATAATTGCCACTCTCATGCGGATTTTTCACATTTGAATCGACATACTTTTCGTCCATCTTTTGCATATTTGCACACGTATACGTAACGGGCACACCACATCTGAAGCTCTTATGAACAAACCGACTGTATACAGAATACAATTTTTCAAATTCTAGTTATTTGGTATGACAATACGCAAATAGTGTTGCATTCTTACATGACTATAGCCCTCTTTTTAATGCTTTAATCCGTTACATAATCACAAACATTTCTTATCGCATAATATCCGGACCTATTATACATCGGTCTATTATATAGAGACACGTAGCACGGTTTCATAAGGAAATAAGTTTTTAATTCCGGACTATAGTTGTTCCTTCACCTGACTTACAGCCTCTTGTGCCGACATACTGATTCGTTTGGATTCACCTCGTGCTGCAAGAACATGCGATCCAAATTCCACCTGTCCCTCGGCCGCACCTCGGCCAATAACAATCTGGACAGGCAATCCGATCAATTCCGAGTCCTTGAACTTCACCCCTGGCCGTTCATCCCGATCATCAATCAATACGCTGTATCCGGCATCTAATAGTTGTTGTTCCAGTTCCAGCGTGAGTTCGCGTTGCTGTTCATCTTTCCAGCTCATTGGGATCAGATGTATATGATAAGGTGCAATGGCTGCCGGCCAACGGATGCCATCCTCTCCGGCATATTGTTCAGCAATAGCGGCCATCAGACGAGACACACCAATACCGTAACAACCCATTACAGGTGCGCACTGCCGTCCATTGCGATCCAGGAAGGATGCTCCCATAGCGTCACTGTACTTGGTTCCCAACTTGAAGATATGCCCGACTTCTATTCCTTTTGTGAATACCAGCGATTCTCCACAGGTTGGGCAGCCGTCACCTTCAGCAGCGAAACGAATTCGATCTACTTTGTCCAAAGCAAAATCTTTACCTGGAACTACGTTGGAATAGTGCATATCAACTTCATTCGCGCCTGTAATGGCACGTTCCATTGCAGCTACATCCGCATCTACTACAATCGGCAGATCCAGTCCAATAGGACCCAGGAAACCTACAGTTAAATTCGGATGACTTGCAAGGGCTGTTTCATCAGCCAGAATCAGCTCCTCTGCACCCAATACCTGCTTCAGCGCAATATCATTCACTTCATGATCCCCACGAACAAGCGCAGCGACCAGTTGACCATCGGCCTGATAAAGCAATGTTTTGATTATGTGCTGAGCATCCACGCCCACAAATGCACTTAACTCATTGATTGTTCGTACACCTGGCGTTTGGATACGAACCAAGGTATCCCCTTCGGCATTCTCATCAGCTTGATCAACCGTTTCTAGCTCAGCAGAAGCTTCCGCTTGTCCTGAATTATTCACGGAAGATCCAGAAGTCTGATATCCCGCCTTCTCCAGATTTGCGGCATATCCACAATGTTTGCAGGTTACGATCGTATCTTCTCCCACATCAGCAAGTGCCATGAATTCGTGGGTTTCCCCCTGACCACCAATGGTGCCCGCATCAGCTTCCACTCGAATATATTCCAGTCCACAACGCTCCAAAATACGCGAATACGCCGTATTCATGGCCTGATAGGTGCGGTCCAACTCTTCCCAATCGGAAGCAAAAGAGTACGCATCCTTCATGATGAACTCCCGTCCCCGCAGTAACCCAAACCTTGGGCGACGTTCATCTCTGAATTTGGTTCCAATCTGGTAAAGTGTAAACGGCAGCTTCCGATAGGAATTAACCTCGTCACGAGCCAGTGCAGTCACAACCTCTTCATGAGTTGGACCCAGGGCGAATTCTCGTGCATGGCGATCCTTCAGACGCATCAACTCAGGGCCATACTGTGTATATCTTCCGGATTCTTCCCATAGCTCAGCAGGCTGCATGATTGGCAGCAATACTTCCTGACATCCTGCACGGTCCATTTCTTCCCGAACGATTCGTTCGACATTCAGCAAGATACGACGTCCTAAGGGCAGGTAACTATATATCCCTGCAGCAAGTTGGCGAATCATTCCTGAGCGCAGTAACCAGCGATGCCCAGTTGCATCTGCCTCTGCTGGTGCTTCACGTAATGTTGGAACAAGCATTTCACTTTGACGCATCTTGTCACACCCCTTATACTTTTAATCATTTTATTGTAAATCAGGTTGTAAACAGCAAAAAAACACATCCGTCAAGGGACGAATGTGTCGTGGTACCACCCTTATTTAACTGCACTTTGCTGGCTGACCTGCCATCAAAACATCAAGGCATTGGCCATAAACCGGTTCTCCGTTTGCAACCTATGCAACGTGAATGTGCAGTCCTTTAAGGCATAACGGGCCCATCCGGCGAAGGTTACAGGCCAGTTCAGGCCTTCTCCTTCGCAGCTCGCGAGGTAGGAATAACGAAACAGCAACAGAAACCTTGCACTAAGCGGTTTCCTCTCTGTAGAAGCTGGCTGACGTAATTATGTCCTCGTTGATCGCTGTTATCATTTTGATCAACATAGTGTATCTACAAGAAATTGTCAACCATTCACTCGAATACTACCCCCGAATAATATTCCACCACATCACGGATGAGCATGTACGCTTCTCCGTTCGTAAGCTCGTTTTTGTTTGCTATACCAGCAAGCGTTTTCTCACTTAAGAAGTTCTGCTTTTGCAATTGAGTAAGTGCCAATTCAGGTGTAGTTTCAGCTTCAGTAACTCCCATTGCCAAACATAGCATATACGCAGCCTGATCCAGAGTTAAAGGTAAAGCGGAAGCATTCTTCATACTCACAACAACTTTATCTGCACTGCCTGTATAAAAGGTTGGAAACATGGCTTGCAGTCTTTTCAATTTACTCAAGTAGCGTTCCGGATTCATAGCCGTATCCAGATCCCAACCATCATTATTATAATTACCTGAGGCCATGTACATACTCGCGGCTGCAAGTAACCCCCTATAATCCTTATGCTCCATGTACTCGGGCTTCTCAAAACTGTGCATCGATAGATCCATGCCCTGTTTCTCCAGCATCTTACGCAATTCGGCTGCACGCTCCTCAGAAGCTGAGATTTCCCTGAAGGACTCCTTATGCACATATGCCAGTTTGACCGCTGCTCCAGCAGCTTCTCCAGTAGCCATCCCCAGAGGGACGACCCTTGCGCTCCCATGTGGAATCGTGTCATAACTTGCTGCTCGTCCCACTACTAACAGACCATCAACTTTCAACGGAACAAGCGAACGGAAAGGCACGCCATATTGAACCGGACTCAGCATAATTGTGCCAGGATTGCCCACACTCGTACTCTGAATATCGATATCGTATGAACCATATCCAATAGCATCCCAATGATCACGATTCTCCATAACATCGGCAAGTGTCAGACGATACTCCCCATAGATGTGACGTGATTCCCTCACGTAGAGCTCATCCGCCGTTCCGGCATATTGAAGCCCTGCAAATTCCTCGTAATTTTTCTTCAAAAAATCAACGATCAAAGGTGCTTCCTTCCGCCCTATTTCCAACCCATCTTTCACTGATGCCGGATCCAGCGGATCTACTCCAAAGATCTGCATCGTATTGATCAGGATGGTATCATCGTTTTGTCTCCCAATGTTCAGACTGCGAATTTTGATGCGTTGCGGATCAGTCGATTCATATTTTCGCGCATCACCGTATCCCCAGGCACTCATTTTATCAACACCCGTACCTTCTCTTTCCCTGAACTTTTGCCATACTTCATCTGTAACACCACTTAGCTTAAATACGAGCGTAGAGACCATCTTGGACTTGCCATCTCCAATGTCCTGTCTTCCTATGGAATATGGAACCCCAGCAGCCGCCGCAATATCTGCATCCTGAGTAGCGTCAATGATTGAACGTGTTGCAATTTTTATAATGGTTCCATCTTCTTTGGTTATGTTCATTCCCATAATTGTAGTTTGCCCTCCCGAGACAGACTCAGTAATGGGCTCCAAATGTTTAACATTCATCAGAAGATCAATATTAGGTTCGGAATGAATCATTCGATAGAAAACGTTAGCCGCTGTATGGGTATCAAATGAACTGCCCTCAATCTGGTCAAACCATTCCTGGAAAATCCCTTTATTCAGAAAATCAGGCTGTCGAAGACTGCTCAACCATTGTGGCTGATTAGGGGAGTAATTCAAATCTAACGTATTAAGCCCCCCTTCGGTCATCAAACCTCCCAGCATGTTGCGATCTCTTGCTTCAACCAACAATACCCTCATCCCATTGCGGGCAGCAGATAACGCAGCCGTAATTCCCTCCGGATCAGTTCCAGCAACAATAACGTTATAAGAATCGGACAGCGTTGTGCTCGATTGGACAGTCTCCAATGGCTGCCATACATAATTATTATTGAATTTATAGTTCTTGTTCCAGATATAAAAGGCAGCATAAGCTACACTAAATAAAATAATAAATACAGCGACCGTAATTACTGTTACTTTCATTTTTTTGCTAACCAAAATAATTAATCCTCCACTATGTAATGTAAATTCATAAAAGCTATTAATGTATCACTAACTCGTATATTCTTCCAACAAAAAGCTATTACGCCCTCCTCTCTAACCATAAAAATATCCATAAAAAAAACACTCCCCAACGGTTTTCACCATGTCAGGAAATGTTGATTATATTGGCCTCATGTCATGATTAAGATCCTACGATTGTGCATAACAATGACAACAAAAACTTGGACTGCATCCTAACTTTATCCATTATAAAGACCCCTTTTTGCAATGTAAAGGCATAGTAAACCTATACACTTCATATAAAAAGAGACTTCAACACTCCCCAACGGTTTTTACTCACTCTCCATGAATTGCTGGGCGATGGCTGACATGGCCGTGCGTTCCCTGTAATATAGAGAAATAGAAACCATGTATTAATTGATAAAGGAGTTTGTCCTATGCCATATATTATTTATGATCTTGAATTCACGGTAAGTCGCAATACACGTTACTCTTCTGAAATTATAGATATAGGTGCCGTCAAAGTAACGGAAGGTGAGAACGGCCTGTTCGTGTCGGACACGTTCCATACTTATGTTCGTCCATCCAATAAATCGGTGCTGTCCGCCGATACGATTCAGTTTACGGGGATTACGCAGAAAGACATCGACGCAGCCCCTCTTTTTCCGGAAGCGCTGAATCAATTTATTGCCTGGATGGGGACTGAATCCTATTACATGTGCTCCTGGGGACCAGATGACCGCACCAAACTGCTCTCTCATTGTCGCACTCATCAGCTCGATGTAGCCTGGATCACCAACCACAATGATATTCAGCAGCAATGGTCACGCACAGTACGCAAGGAAGGAAAATTCCGTCAGCTTGGACTCGCTCAGGCTCTTGAACTGTGCGGTATTGAATTCGATGGCACCCAGCACCGCGCTTTGGATGATGCCATTAATACAGCCAAAGTATTCATACATCAATTTGATCAGTTCAAGTTGGAAACCAATTGCGCCGCAGATGATGAGGGCATCACATCCAAAGTGGTCTATTCCAGTAGTGTAGAAGATGACGAGAAAGATTCTCCTTTCGGTAACCTTGCACACCTGTTCAAGTCCAAAGAATAATGGAATACGACTGCATGTTGAACAAAGTCAGACCAGCCATGATCTGCATTGAAGTTCAGTTGTAGATCTCCTTCCAACGTTCCAGACGTTCTTTCATCATGAGACGGCATTTCTCGGGTTCCAGAATTTCGGCATCGGGTCCATATTGAGACAACCACGTTAGAAATCCTTCTTCATCACTCAATATGGCTTCAAACAACAACGTGCCCTCCGGTTCAATCGTCAAGATGGGGCGTGCAAAAAACTGCTCCTGCATGACACGCTCCACAGCGTGCGGTGAGAATCTGATTTTGAATGCAGTCCACTCCGTACTGCCGCTAAGTTCCTGTGGCGTACGGAAGTGAGATTGTAAAAGGTAATCATCTTTGCGGAACGTGCGTGGCAAAATCCGAACCCTGTACAAACGGTTCACTTGAAATATCCTCAGTTTCTCTGACAGGTGACAATACGCCAACAGATCAAATCGGTATTCACGAGGAATGAGACAGTAGGGGTCCATTCGTGCAATCCCTTTTTTACCTTGAAACAGATACTCTCCTTCAATAGTGTTCTGGGAAATTCCAGCCTGAAGCAAGGTCACCAGGGAATGATTCAGAAGTTCGGTACTTTCATTTTGCCAAGCAGAAGTACCCACCTTGAACAACCCGCTAATTTGCTCAGACCATTCCACTCGCTCTGTTTTGTTTTTCTGACTCGAAGCAACCACTTTCTCATACGCGCTCTCAAAAGCAGGCTTCAGCAACGGACGAATATTCTCCATGACTTCTGCCAGGTGCATAAAGGCTTGAGCTTCTTCATCAGACCAATTCAGCGGATACATAGCAAAATGGCTGATAAACATGTATCCTCTCCCGTGTCCCATATTGGCGATGGGGATATGCATTGCACTGAGGGCCTCCATGTCGCGGTATATCGTCCTTTCCGTTGTCTCGCACCGCTCGGCAAGCTCACGGGCCAGAATACCCGGCTTGGCCTGCACAAGAGTTATAATGCGCATTAATCGGATCAGTCGGTCTGTCATTTTGCCGGACCCTCCACGATGTTGTTTCAATAAATTCGATACAACTCCATCCATTTTTTTATTATTATGTTGTTTAGTACATTCGACTTATTCCTTGACTTCACCTTCAAAAATTTATGTAGAAACATTCCTTTCTGAACCAACATCCCTAGTTCTTTATCCCTATTCACCTAACATCGTTTTTCCACGATTATGAACCAAGGAATCAAAAGTAATCCCGTAATGGTGCCGAAGTTTCTCCACAATTTCGGCTTCCGCATAATAATCCAGATCCTGTTTACGTGCCGCTTCAATTAACAAAGCATCTGCGTGACGACGCAGCATGTCGCTGCCCTCTTGTGTACGACCTCTTTCATAAGCGCGCAAAGCTTGTTTAATCAGAGGAACTGTTTCATTTAATTTGATTGTCTTCTCTACCTTAGGATCTTCCGGCTGGCGCAGCATCCCCAGATGACTGGTGTACTGAATGTATAACTGTTCTCTGCGCAGCAGTACTCTCTGGCTTTGTTTCAATTTTCGCGTACTCCAATAAGCTGAACATACGGCACTTTTCCCCGATACACGAGGTCCCATGGCGAATTCGAGTAAAATTTGTTTACTCTCTCCCTTGTATACATCTCCAAGTCTTAGAACCCAACCGATATCCGTTTCTTTGGAACGACAACCGTAGATGCCTTTAAGCTTAATTCCGAATTCCGGTTTGAGCAAAAGTTCCAAGTCTCGCGACACAATTTTGGGTGCTATTTTCCTGAGTCTTTTGGCAGGGGCACCATTACGCCACTCTACCATCATATATACGGGGTCCGCTCCCCCTGTCGGTATGGCCTCTCTATTCCACGAATAAGATACTTCAAAGACTGAGTTCACTGGTAGTCTCTCCCCCGATTTATATGTATTATCTTCTAAGTTATCAGGGTAAATGGACACTATATTGTCACGGAACATATGTTCGCAGGAAATTTTTCCATAATATTAGTTTCTCGTCCCTAAATCCGTGTAATTACGACAATAAACGACGAAAAAGCCTGGCAGTATGCCAAGCTTTTAGACCACTTTTATATGACAAGTCCTAACTTAAATCGTAGAAGTATTCATTCCCAGTTTGTGTGAATTTTGTATAGAATCAGGTTCTGCGATTGGAGCATAAGTAATACTGTCGATAATCAATTCACGCCCGATTGGCTCACCATTTACAGTGATCATAATCGTTTTGGTTGTTGCAGCTTGTTTATTTGTGTACATACGTTTCTACTCCTTCGTATTCACGATCTTCATAAAAATCGGATATATTGTTTTCACTCATTAAATTACAAATTTCGTTAATATGAATAGCAAGCACCCGGATCTGAAGTAAAAGAGTGATGTCAGGACCGTCCGGAATGCCGCCCTGTCCTTCTATTACCCCGGCTCCCGTAAAATTAAACAGCTGTCCGCATGTATTGATTTATTCTCATATAGGGTAATTAAAACTACATCATCTTGAACCCATTGTCCTGGTTTTGACGTATAATGTAAGAGCCGTATTTCAACAAATGATGACGAAATCGGCAAACGATTATGTAACCGAAAGAAGGTGCCTTTCATGCCAAAATCCATTCAGGGTTATTTCATTCGGGTGTTATTCACCACATGTGTATTGTTTACTGTTTCTTTGACTTCAACAGTCAGTGCAGCAAATGCCAATATATTCTCCGATATCTATAGTGGATGGGAACGAGTCTCCGAACTTCCTGGAGAAGTGAACGCCTTGCAGGAAAGCTATAAACAGACGCTGGAGCAATTGAATCAGACTTCTGCCCAATTGGGACAAGCCCAGGCAAATGTCGAAGCATTCAAGGCACAGAACGAGTTGCTGCTGGCGCAAAACGAAAAACTGACTGACATGGTGAGCAAGCTGCAAAATGATCAGGATGCCAAAACGGCAACTGCCAAACGCATTCAAACGATGATTATCACAGCCGTTTCACTCATATTGGGATACTTTATTCTGATTCGGGTGATGCGCTGGGGAATGCGTCGCCGTTCAGGCCGAGTATAAAAGAACAGGAGCAACCGCATGCACATACACCTGAATAATGCCGAAGCTGGCGGAGCCGGACAAGTGGTCACGTTCTCGTTGATCCAGGACGACCGCCTTCATATTCTCCATCCCCAGCAAATTGTCGCTTTTCGCGGCCCAAGCAGCAGTCGGAATGATAAATTTATGAATATTTCGGGTATCTATCGTAAAAAAAAGCTCATCAAATCCGAAATTACCGGGCCTTGTCAATTTGTGGCCGCCCTGCCTCCCGGATTCACCATGAAGGAAGTTGAATTGAGCGAGAACAGTGATCTGCTGTACGACTTCCGCCACCTTTTCTTCTACTCTGACGGCGTCACGATGCACACCAAAATTCAGAAAATCAAAAACATGCTGATCACTCGGGATGCAGTGAAAATGAAATTTTCGGGCAAAGGCAAGATTGGATTGCTGACACAAGGTCAGGTCTGCCAGCAGGAATTGCACCCTACCGCACCACTGTACGTGGATGCAGGCAGTATTATCGCCTATCCCGAGAACGCGCAGCTTGAACTCACCGTATATGGGAACAACCTTGCCAGCCAGCATATGAACTATCATTGGAAGATGACAGGACATGGCTCTGTACTCTTTCAGGCAGGCCGTGAAAACCATAGACTGGAACAGGATATGAATGATGAAGGCTTATTTAAGCGCATTCTGAAGGAAGTCATTCCTTTTGGAAATGTATTAATCAAATGAGTCCAGATGACGTTATGCTCGGCGATAAATGGGTTCTCATGGAAAGCATGCTCGCCGTATTGGAAATGTGTTATACTGTACCGGACAATTGAAGAAGAAAATCCATGCCTATGGCATGGGAGAGGTTCGCGAACTCCCTCTATAAGACTCGACCTTTAATAAGGTTAGTAAGTCTTGCGTACATTATAGGTAACAGCGTACGTAAAAAACTAAGGACACTAGATCGTGCCTGCTTTTTTTTGAGCAGCATACGAGAAGGTGTGTTTTTTGATGGATGCCAGTTCATGAACTTCTCTGTTCTTCCGACACTCTGTGCCTATGTGCATGGATTGATCTTAAGAAGATGGAGAGGTTTTTTTATGTTGAACGAAGAAAAAGCAGTCGTTGTATTCAGCGGCGGTCAGGACAGTACAACTTGTTTGTTCTGGGCCAAACAGCAATTTGCTGAGGTTGAGGTAGTTACCTTCGATTACGGCCAGCGTCACAAGCTGGAGATTGAATGCGCCGCAGAGATCGCCCGCGATCTGGGTGTACAGCAAACGGTACTGGATATGAGTTTGTTAAACCAACTCGCGCCCAATGCTCTCACTCGTACGGATGTGGAGATTACGCATGAAGAAGGTGAACTACCGAGTACGTTCGTCGATGGGCGGAATTTGCTGTTCCTCAGTTTTGCAGCCATTATGGCGAAGCAAAAAGGGGCTCGTCACCTAGTCACAGGTGTATGCGAAACGGATTTCAGCGGTTACCCGGATTGTCGGGATTCCTTTGTGAAATCGATGAATGTAACGCTGAATCTGTCCATGGACTACCCGTTTGTTATTCACACCCCACTGATGTGGTTGGACAAAGCCCAAACATGGAAAATGGCGGATGAGCTTGGTGCCTTCGACTATGTGCGGGAGCGCACACTGACCTGTTATAACGGGATTATCGGCGATGGCTGCGGAGAATGTCCTGCCTGCAAACTGCGCAAAGCCGGACTAGATCGCTATCTGGAGCAACGCACTGATTCTGCTATAGTTGGAACTGCGGGAGCAGACGTACGATGAGAGAGCCCGGAACATTTCGTATTGTGGAACGATTGCAGCGGATTGGTGAAGACATCCTCCCTGCACAGCTTCGCTATCATCGTAAACGTGTACTTGTCAGCAAGGAGTTTACGTTTGACGCTGCGCATCATCTGCATTGTTATGAAGGCAAGTGCAAGAATTTGCACGGGCATACGTATAAAGTTGTTTTTGGCATTAGCGGTTACCCGGGTGAGACCGGACTGACGGTTGATTTTGGACATATCAAGGAGATATGGAAAACACAAATTGAAGGGTATCTGGATCATCAGTATTTGAACGAAACCCTTCCCCTCATGAACACAACTGCTGAAAATATGGTCGTCTGGTTGTTCGAGCAGATGGAACATGCCTTGCAGACCGAACCGTATGCCGCACTAACTGAGGGTGGTCGAACAGAGTTTGTCCGCTTATACGAGACGCCAACCAGTTACGCCGAGGCTAGACGGGAGTGGATGATCGATGAGTAGTGTGGAACAGAGCAAACAGGCTCGCATTCCTGTAATGGAAATTTTCGGTCCTACGGTTCAAGGTGAAGGCATGGTTATTGGGCAGAAAACGATGTTCGTCCGCACCGCGGGCTGTGATTATCGATGCTCCTGGTGTGATTCGGCCTTTACTTGGGACGGCAGCGGCAAGGATCTGATTCGGATGATTACGCCGGAGGACGTGTGGAACGAGCTGCGCCGCGTTGGCGGATCACGCTTCTCCCATGTGACCATCTCAGGTGGCAATCCTGCCCTGCTCGCTTCACTGGGCGGATTGGTTAAGCTGCTACGGGAGAACAGTATCCGCACCGCGGTAGAAACGCAGGGCTCCCGTTGGCAGCCTTGGCTGGCGGACATTGACGAAGTCACCGTCTCGCCCAAGCCACCCAGTTCAGGCATGAACACTGACTGGGCTGTGCTGGATGATCTGATCCAAAGATTGGCTGCTCGCCCGATGGAACGAAGCCACAGTCTGAAAATCGTGATTTTCGATGAAACAGACCTGGACTATGCCCGCCGTGTGCATGCACGGTATCCGGGCACGGATTTATTTTTGCAGACCGGGAACCCGGATGTCACTTCTGCCGATACGCCAGATCTGGCATCTTCGCTGCTTGCCCGTTATGAATGGCTGATTGATCAAGTTAGTGCATCCGATGATCTGAACGACGTTCGTGTGCTGCCACAGCTGCATACCCTTGTGTGGGGCAACAAGCGCGGCGTCTGATGGGCTATATGGGTGGAATGGGCGGCATGATGTAAGGATGAGAATGAATTGTCCTCAGTTAATGAAAGAAAAGAATTAGACAGGCAAAATCGCCTATTCATATATACCGCGAGGCTTCGGGCTTTGACGGAAACAAGGAGCGTTTAAGAACCGATGAGACAACCTGATGAAATGCAAGATCTAACATTACTGGGTAACCAGGGTGTAAAATATACGTTTGAATATGATCCGGGAATCCTGGAGAATTTTGATAACAAGCATCCGTACCGTGATTATTTTGTCAAATTCAACTGCCCGGAGTTCACCAGCCTGTGCCCGATTACGGGTCAGCCGGATTTTGCGACGATCTATATCAGCTACATTCCGGATGTGAAAATGGTGGAGAGCAAATCGCTCAAGCTGTACCTGTTCAGCTTCCGCAACCATGGTGATTTCCACGAGGATTGTGTGAATATCATCATGAACGACCTGATTAAGCTGATGGACCCACGCTATATTGAAGTATGGGGCAAATTCACGCCGCGCGGCGGCATTTCCATCGACCCGTACACCAACTACGGCAAACCAGGTACGAAATATGAGCAAATGGCTGAACACCGCATGATGAATCATGATATGTACCCGGAGACGATTGATAATCGTTAATTTGGCAGTTACATCAATTATGCTTTGTGCAAAATAAAATTATAGAACAAACAAAAGCCGAACTCTTCTATCCGAAGAAGTTCGGCTTTTGTTTTTTTGTATGCTATGGAACGTGAGCGTTAGCAATCAATCGTATGATTGGACTAACATTCAAGTACTATGATCTTCCTTCAGTTCTTTCACTTTTTTGATGTAATGTCTCAGCATAAGTACACCAATAGACTGAACAACCACAAAAAATCCGATAGCAAAGTACAGAGACGTAGAGGCAACATAGATAGTCAGAAAAGTCATGACTGCCATAAATAGAATGGTCATCGCCAAATTACGTTTGGCAAGAATATATGGCGATAGCGATCTCATATTGATCAGTCCTTTATCATTTCTGATTTAGTATACTTTAATAGTAGATTCTTTAAAGTATATCAATAGTTTACATTATAATGAAAAGGTTAATTTCACCTGTTCCCCTTGTCGACCTTTCAAATCTGTCCTATTATGTAACAATATGCTTAGGCACATCACATCATCAGGCGCTGATCCCTCGTGACCGCGACCAAAGGAGAACTGTTCATGTCCATGCAAAATTCATTATCCAAAGACGCCGCTGCGCGTTCGAAAGCTCCACCCGGATTGGATGCACAAGGTACCGTTTACCGGATCTTAATTGCCATCAGTCTGGTCCATTTGTTCAACGATTCAATCCAATCGGTCATTCCGGCTATTTTTCCGATTCTGAAAGACTCCATGCATCTCACGTATACACAGATCGGATGGATTTCGTTTGCTATTAACTTTACTGCGTCCATCATGCAGCCTGTTGTAGGCTGGTTTGCTGATAAAAAACCAACACCTTCCATTCTGCCCATCGGCATGGGCTTTACGTTCACCGGTATGCTTTTGCTTGCCTTCGCCGACAGTTATATGGCTGTCCTGATCTCCGTCATCTTTGTTGGTCTCGGTTCGGCGGCGTTCCATCCAGAGGGTTCACGGGTATCCCATATGGCCGCCGGGCCTCGTCGGGGTCTCGCTCAGTCAATCTTCCAGGTAGGTGGCAATGCAGGTCAGTCTCTGGCTCCATTGCTTACCAGATGGATTTTCATCCCGTTTGGGTTGTTCGGTGCCATCGGCTTCACGGGCATTGCTGCTGCGGGAATCGCGGTTCAAATTTATATCGCTCGCTGGTATGGACGCATGCTGCAATCGGGAGGATATTTGCGCAGACAGGCTGCAGCTCGTCGTGCTCCCAATCCAGCATTACGTAAAAAGATTGCTGCTGCCATAACCATTTTGATTCTGCTCGTCTTTGTCCGTTCGTGGTATGTCGCTTCAATCGGCAGCTTCTATGCGTTTAACCTGAAGGATACATTCAACTTGTCCACAGAGGACGCACAGATCTATATCTTCCTGTTCCTGGCGGCTGGGGCTCTTGGTACGTTCTTTGGCGGTCCACTGGCGGATCGCTTCGGTAAACGCAACATGATCTTCCTGTCGATGGCCGGAGCCGCTCCACTGGCGCTGCTGCTGCCTTATGCGAATCTGTTCTGGACAGCCGTGTTGCTGAGTATTATTGGGTTCATCATGTTGTCCAGCTTCTCGGTGACCGTTGTGTATGCACAAATGCTGATTCCCGGCAAAATTGGGACCGTCTCCGGCCTGATTACCGGTCTGGCATTTGGTATGGGCGGTCTGGGGGCACTCGTCCTGGGGAACTGGATCGACGTTTTCGGCGTATCTCCAGTTATGCAGATGTGCAGCTTCCTGCCACTGATCGGTATCTTCACCTTCCTGCTTCCATCGGATAAATTGCTGAACCGCTGGGCGGAAGAGAACGGGAGCGAAGATTAATTAATTTTTAATCTGACAGATTTAACAAGTTCATATGTTCGATGCTCAGCGAAACAAAATAGAGTTGTTAAAGCAGCTTTGTGAAATGTAAAACTCAGGTGGTTAATCCACCTCGAATGGTTACCTCTTCTTGCACCAACGGGATAAAGCCTTGTATGAATAGGCTTTATCCCGTTTTTGTGTTGTCAGCGGCAGCGTTAGCGTGAACCGTGCGGCGTCCTGCTTCATGACAAGCGTGATTAGCCAACAAGAGCTTTGGCAGCTGAGTCGAGCCTGCAAAAATAACCGAATTCAGTAGGATGACATGTGTGTAACGAATCCAGTGCACGTTATAGGCATCCTTTCTGGCAATCCGCCAATGTAACGAATCACAGACACTCTATTCCTTATGTTTAGTCTGATTTGGCATCGTTTTGCCTGATTATCATACAAATAGCGATAATGGGATTCCTTAGAGTCGGCGCAGCCTTCCATAATCCACAATAGAATGTCATAGATTCGTTAGCGTCAGAGTCATAGTCCAGCGGCTGTGTCCGTACAGCCCTTCTGGTTAATGGATCTTATTGTGAAAGGCGCTGAAGAATCAGGCGCTTTTTATACAACATTTTTCCGGCTTCGGCAACATCACGAATCGTATTTTTGTTGCTCACCGAACCGAATACCATACCGGCAATCGGAATGAGTTGGAACAGCTTTTTCCACCCAAACGATTCACTGTAGGAATTAAAAACCTCCCGCCAACCCTGCATTTGAGAGATAACCTCAACCTGCTTGTCCGGATTATCGTAATCGGCGAGTTCATCAATAATTGCTTTCTTGCCCACAATATCGGCGGAGGAGAATTGCAGACATTTGACGATAAATATGCGCTCTTGGGGTTCGTCAGGGTCGTATCCATAGCATAGCGCCATCTCCTGCAGCACCTTCAGGGAAAGCCCCATGACCATTGGAATATCTGCAGCAATCGTTACAATGCCACCGATACCTGTTGCAGCCCCTTGTGCAGCAGCAAACCTCGTTCGACTGTCCGTAATGTTATCAGCAGTGCGATCCAGCACTTCAAGCGGCAAGCCTTCCACACTGTGAATTTTCGTCGTATCTTTTGTCTCTCCATCCTGGTCTTCGTAAGAGATATCGGCCTTCATGGAATAACCGGATTTGATTGCTTCCTCTTGCAGCAGTTCCGCCACCTTCTTTTTCTGAACGAGAAATTTCCCGCCATTCTGCACATACTGACCGACTTCGTTCAGCGAGTCTCCTATTTTCTGTTTCAGCGCTTTGGGCATAACTTTATCCAGCATGGCAAATGGCAAACGTCCAATTTTGTCCCAAATAAACAAGTCCTTCTGCCCTTTTTCCCATTTTAAAATCTGTTCTAGCTCCCGGTCCAATGTCTCACGCGAATCCATATATGGCCTCCTAATATTATGTGTATAGTGAATTGTATACTCCTCATACGCAGAGGTTAGGGGATGGTTGCTTCTATGCTGTCTCTCGTATCCGTCTTCATGTCTCCCTTTTCAATGTGTACATAAGTAAAAGCCCCTATTCAGCAT
Organism: Paenibacillus sp. BIC5C1; assembly: GCF_032399705.1. Classification (NCBI taxonomy): domain Bacteria; kingdom Bacillati; phylum Bacillota; class Bacilli; order Caryophanales; family Paenibacillaceae; genus Paenibacillus; species Paenibacillus sp. BIC5C1. Next base: position 1,373,805 of record NZ_CP135922.1, on the reverse strand, counting down.
GGCTCGCTGACTAAGGGCTTACTATATTAAAACTTTAGAAGTATTATTATTTCGCTTCTGCCGCAGCATTCCCATCTGGAACAGGGACTCCAAAGTCAGGCGTGCCATCTTCGTTCCAGTGAATGACCTGTGCGCGGGCGTGACGATTTGGATCATAGAGAGGATCTCCCTCGATGTCCTTGTAGTTTCGCGCGTGATAGATCAGAATATCCGTTTTGCCGTCCGGTGATACCGTAAAGCTGTTATGACCCGGACCATACTGACCATTCGCTTCACACGTTTGGAATACTGGTTTTGGCGATTTCACCCAACTCGCTGGATCAAGCAAGTCGGCATCTTTATCCGCAGTAAGCAAACCCATACAATAATTATAGTCGGTCGCACTCGCAGAGTAACCAATGAAGATCCGCCCATTTCGATGCAACACTGCCGCCCCTTCGTTTACCTTGAAGCCGATGATCTCCCAGTCGTACTCTGGTGTTGCGATCATGACCTGTTCACCACGCAGTGTCCACGGATTTTCCATTTCGGAGATGTACAGGTTCGAGTTACCCACAATGTCCGGATCTTTCTGTGCCCAGACCAGATAACGAATTCCCTTATGCTCAAAAGTCGTTGCATCCAATGCAAATGTTTCCCAGCGCGTATGAATCTGTCCTTTCTCCACCCAATCACCTTCCAGTGGATTCGGAGAATCATTCTCCAACACATACATCCTGTGGTCGAAAAGGCCTTCATTCGTCTCGCTGGTATGAGCTGCTGCATAATATATGTACCATTTTCCATCGATAAAATGAATTTCAGGTGCCCATATGTTGGCACTCATCGGTCCTGTATCACGTTTGTGCCATGCCGTTACCGGCTCAGCATCTCTTAACTCTTCCAGCGTTTGTGCACGACGAATCTCAATCCGGTCAAAGGCTGGCACCGAAGCGGAGAAATAATAGTACCCATCGGTGTGACGGTACACCCACGGATCAGCACGTTGCTCCAGGATGGGATTGGTAAATGTAATGGAATCAGTCATGGGAATGCTCCCCTTTCAAATGTGTGTGTATGGCTCGGAGTGGAGATTTGGAAACCTTCGAGCGAAAAATGTAAAACCTATTGGTGGTGCACCGCGGACGCTCCGGGGGTGGTAGGGCCTTGTCGCTCTCTTGTCCTCCGATTTCTTTTCCCACCGCTCTTGGCGGTTGAAATCGGATGCCAAAGTCGCTCCTTCGGCTCCTTCCTCCCCCTGCGCTGCTTATGCACCTTGAAAGCAACAGCTTCGCTCTTTCCGCGCTCGCTGAACCAAATCCAAACTCCGAGCCATCGGTGTGGCTCTGTTTCTATGGGGTCGACCGCTTTGCTCGGTCGACTCTCCCCACAAAATGCATGACTGGCCGTATTTTCTCGGCCAGCTGCTGGTGCACCGCGGACGCTCCGGGGGTGGCAGGGCCTTGTCGCTCTCTTGTCCTCCCCCTGCGCTGCTTATGCACCTTGAAAGCAACAGCTTCGCACTTTCCGCGCTCGCTGAACCAAATCTAACTCCGGGCCTCTTATTTCTCTGCGGCGCTAATCTGCTTGCCCCAGACAGCAATGCCGCGGTCGCTCAGGCCAGTAACCACAAGTGCAGGCTGGCTTCGCTCCCAGTCCCAGGACGGGAGCAACTTCAGCTCTTCTGTGGAGGCTCCGCCCCACGGGCTTTCTTTCCACTCCAGCGTCAGTGTTTGTTTGCCGTCAAACGTCCATTTGCCTGAACCGTTTTCGCTTTTCAATTTGCCGTTGGCTTGCAAGGTGTAAGGCACTGCCTGTACCTGTCCGTCCACCGACGGATCAACAGCCAGACCTTCCCACTCCCCGGCAATCATCGACTTCGGTATGTCCTGTGTGTACTCCCCTGCATAACGTTCCGGTGATACAACAGGCCAGCCGTCCTTGGTCCACAGCATTTTACGTACATGCAAATACGGCCAGTTTTTATCCGTCTCGCCTCTCGCATGATGCACGATATAATAATCGTCACCATCTTTAAGAACCGAGTTATGTCCTGGTGCAACCCAGCCCTCACCTTCGGTGAAGCGATAGCCACCCAGAATTTTGGTTCCTACTTCGTATTGAGGCAGATGCTCCGTATCCAGCATGTTCATGCCATTTACATCCGTATAGGGGCCTGTAATGGAATCAGCGCGGGCTACACGCACGTTATAATCTTCGAATAAAGAATCATATGAGACGAATAGATAATACTTTTTAAATTCCGGGTTATAGACAATATATGGCCCCTCCACCGCACCTTCTTCCGTAGCACGATCACGGGCAGCAATGCGGGTACCATACCCCTCTTCCTTGAACTTTCCGGTTTTCGGATCAAGAGGCGCAATATATATCCCGTCGAAAAAAGAACCGTATACCATCCATGAATTGCCTTCGGCATCCAAGACTGGATTGGCATCAATGGCATTCAACTTATCCTTTTCATTCTCGGATGTTTTAACAACCAATCCTTCATCTGTCCAAGGACCTTCCGGGGACGGGGATGTCTGCAAACCGATGGCCGACCGCGTGCTGCCAAAGGTCGAAGCCGAATAATACATTCGGTAGGTATCACCAACCTGAATCACATCCGGTGCCCACAGGTTAACTGCACCTGTCCAATCAAGCGCTTCCTTTGGGATACCTGGCAATGCTTGACCTACCCATTTCCAGTTAATTAAATCATCCGATTTGCGTACCATGACGCCCGGTTTCGCTTCCCCTGCTACACGAACGTCTGTGGAATAGACGTAATATCCCTGATCTGTTTTGATAATAGCCGGATCATGCGCATTGTTCACCGTCCAACGGGATTCGTCGTCCAGAATGGAGGTGTCATACAATTGAGTATCTTGGGGAGCATCCGGAAAGACCGGCGGGGAAACTGATTCCCCTGCTCCATCTCCAGAACAGCCTGTAGCCCCAACCAGCAGCATAAGCAACATGGAAGCAACAACTCCTTTTCCTGAATTCGTCCACCCGCGGAATATTCTCCGCTGATTCATCCTTTCACTCCAGAGATCGCTACCGATTCAATAATCTGTTTCTGGAAGATCAGGAAGATGATCAACACCGGCAGCAGCGCAACAATGGACGCCGCCATAATAAGCGGGTAATCCGTCTGGATCGCATACGTGGCATTGAAGTTCGCAATAACGAGCTGCAAGGTCTGTTTCTCAGGTGAATTCAGATAAATAATCGGTGCCAGATAATCATTCCAGATACCCATGAACCAGAGAATCAGTTGAGCTGCAATCGCTGGTTTAATGAGCGGGAACGTAATGCTGGAGTACAGTCGGAAATAGGAGCTGCCATCAATTTTCGCTGCTTCAATAATGGCATCAGGTACACTAAGCAGGTATTGACGAAGGAAGAAGATCATAACGACGTTCCCAAATAATCCGGGAACGATAAGCGGCAAGAGCGTGTCCACCCAGCCCAACTTGGAGAACATGATGAATTGCGGAATCATGACTGTCGGATACGGAATCATCATCGATGCGAGCAATGCAAGAAACAGTTTGTTTTTATGCGGAAATCTCAATTTGGCAAAAGCAAAGGCAGCGATACTCGACGTAAACGTCCCGACAACGGTAACACTGATCGCCACGATCAAGCTGTTTTTGATCCCGCTGAGTAACGGACCTGCTTCCCAGATTTCCTTATACTTTCCGAATTGGAACACTTCAGGTATCCACACGGGCGGAAGTGCGAACACATCCTGCTTCTCCTTCACAGAAGTGGACAACATCCAGATCAGTGGTGCAATCATCGCAATAGCACCAAGTGCCAAAACGATAAAAATGATAGAGTTCGTTAGTTTCCTCTTTTGACTGTAAGACATCTCCGGTTCACTCCTTTCCTAGACCATTAATCCCCATCATAGGCTGATTTTTCGTTCATTTTGAACTGCACCAAGGTAATGACAAAAATGAAAATACCAAGAATCATGGCCATCGCAGAGGCATAACCCATTTGCAGGTTACTGAATGCTTTCTGCCAGATGTAGAAGACAATCGATGCGGATGAATATTCAGGACCACCCGTAGGCGTCATAATGTTCATTTCAGTGAAGATTTGGGAACCACCAATAATATTCGTAACAACGAGGAAAAAGGTAACCGGCTTCACCATCGGCCAGGTGATGTTGCGAAAAATCTGGAACCCGTTCGCTCCATCAAGCTCAGCCGCTTCGTAATATGTACGTGATACACTTTGCAGTGCAGCCAGATACAATAACATCGTATAACCCAGACCTTTCCACACCGTCATAATAATCAGGGCCGGTTTAACCGTATCTTTGTTTGCGAGCCAGTTAGGGCCTTCAATACCGAACAGATCAAGGAATTGGTTCACTAATCCGTAATCCCCGTTGTACGCCCAGTTCCACATGATGGACACCGCTGCGAGGGAAGAAATGACCGGAATATAATAGATCACACGGAACGTTGTAGTGCCGGGAATTTTACGATTCAGACCCATCGCCAGCAGCAATGCAAGCAACAAACCAATCGGGATACCCAGCATCAGATAAAAGGTGTTGAACATCGCTTTGTAAAACAGATCATCCGTGAGCAAATCCTTAAAATTGGCTAAACCGATAAAGTTCATCTGTCCCAAGCCATCCCAATCCGTAAACGAACCGTACAAGGAATATAGGAAAGGGAACAGAACAAAGATCAGCAAACCAAGAACCGGAGGCAAAATAAACAAATATCCGTACAGCCTCTCTTTGCGATACAAACTAGATTTTGTAATCACTGCGCTCACCCCTGTTTCTAATATCAGCATGTTGCATGAATCGATACACGCCTGCTTGCTCGATCAATTCATGCAACATACCCGTATGGAATCCAAAATGATGCCAGCAGCGTGATAGCAGGCTGCTGGCACCGCCTTTTTTTGAACACGGAATCTATTACTCTATCCATTTGGTGGGCTGCTTCTCTCTAGAACCTACCCTTCAATCTTTTCAGTCACACTTCAGCATGTTGCAAAATACTTATTTCTGAGATTTTTTCTCTTGCTCTACTGCTTTGTCCAACAGTTTCTGCATTTTTGGCTGTTGCTGCTTCACATATTCTGCGGCTGTAATCTTGCCATCCAGTACGGGCTGGATATCAGTGAAGAACAGGTCATACCATTCCGCATTGTACGTGTAGTTCCCTGGAAGCGCGCGACCGTAATCCTCTACGATATCAATGAATTCCTGTTTGTTGGCTGGTTTCGTTGAAGTATCCTTGGCCCACTCGTCAGCCATATCAAGCAGATTCGGGATTTGCACTTTGGCATCAACCAACTGCTGCATGCCTTCTTTGGAAGCGGTGAGGTAATTCACCAATGCTGCAGCTTCTTCCGGATGTTTCGTTTTGGCCGATACACCGATACCGAGTGAACCGATCCACGTTGCGGATTTACCCGTAGAGCCTGCAGGGAAAGGCAGCAAATCATATTCGAAAGGCAGTTTCTCAAATGTACTCATATCCCACGGACCTACCGGGAAGAAAGCCATTTCTCCTTTCATCCAACGTTGGTACGTATCCAATGTTTGCGCTTCCTCAATGGAAGGCGTGATTTTGTATTTGTTTTGCATGTCTGCAAAGAATTGCAGTGCTTCCGCAAATTTCGGATCATCAATGGTTACCTTTGTTTTGCTGTCATCCAACCAGTCTGCACCATTGCTCCATACAAAGGACTGCAGCGCCCATTGTACGTTGAAGCCTGTACCAAACACGTCCGGTTTACCGTCTCCATTCGTATCCTTGGTTGCTTGTTGGTTGACCTTGATGAATTCGTCCCATGTGTAAGGCTTGTCCTTATCAGGGAAAGGGATGCCCTCTTTTTCGAATAATGTCTTGTTATATCCGAGTGCGAACGGACCCAGATCTTTCGGCATGCCGTAGAGATCGCCCTGACCTGCCATTTTGCCATCATAACGGTACAGATCCACACCATATTTCCAGATGTTATCCAGATCTACGTCCGCATTATTTTCAATGTAAGGTGTCAGGTTCATTAGCACATTGCTGTTCACATAGGCTTTCACATCACCAGGGTTAAAATAAAATACGTCCGGCAAGCTGTTGCCTGTAATGGCAGCTCTCAATTTTGTCGCATATTGATCTGCAGCTGTTACGATAATTTTGACTTTGACACCTGGATGCTCTTCTTCAAACTTTTTAACAACGGCTTGATATGCCTTTTGTTCATCTGTGCCACCACGGAACATGAATGTCAATTCCTTGTCCCCGCTTGATCCGCTGCTTCCTCCGCAGCCCGCAAACACGAGTGCACTTACCAGCATTAAAAGCATAAGTGTGACCAATCTTTTTTTCTTTACCATCTGAACCCCTCCTGATCTGGATTTGTAACCGTATTCAATTCAGTAAAATAAGATTTCTGTTGTTAAATTTATCAAATCCAGATCACTTTAGTCAATACTTTGTTAAAACATTTTATATTTATTTAAAACAAACTAGTAGGTTGGCCAGCCGCTGGAATCCCACAGCAGGTCGTTGATTAGCAGCTTCGGATTGCCATTATCATCAGCATCATAGGCGTGGCGCGCAATCACATTACCGTTATACACATCCTGACCGCCCGGTCCCTTCCATTTGACATTCCCCGAATCCAATAGGGTTCCGCCACCATTCAACATGTTCACACCGTTTTTGTCCACATACGGTCCTGTGATACTTGTCGAACGTCCATAGACCATTTTGTACGTGCTATTTACGCCCTGGCAGCAGGAATCAATGGAGGCAAACAAGTAATAATAACCGTTACGGTACACAATACTTGGTGCTTCGATGGCCCCGCCATTATTCGGACGCGCCGCAATGGAGGATATGCTTCCGGTCGGTTTCATTGTGTTTTTGTCGAGTTTCACAATCTTCAGACCGCTCCAGAAAGAACCGAAAGCCAGCCACGGGTTGCCTGAAGCATCGATGACCAGATTCGGATCAATAGCGTTATAATCGTTGGCGGTTGTGGTTTGAAGTACTAACCCCTCATCCTTCCACTGACCTGCTCCAATGCTGGTTGCAGACGCAAGCCCGATCGCAGATCTGTTGGAGCCAAAGGTAGAGATGGAATAATACAGCCACACTTTTCCGTTGTACTGCTCCACGTCAGGCGCCCATACATCCAGACCGCTCTGTCCCGGAACGGCAGAGGCCCACCAGGAGGGCTTGCTCAGAAAAATCTGCGGAACACGATACCAGGAGGAGCCGTTATCTGATTTCAGGACCTGAATGCCAGGACCTGTTGAGAAGGTATACCATGAGTTTCCTTCTTTGATGATGGATGGATCGTGGACGGCAATATCTCCGCTCAGATTCCAAAATGCCGCGAATGCCCGGGACTGACCCGCCAATAGCAAAACAAGTACAAGTAGTGCAGGTAATGCCCAACGTTTCTTCCTGAATCCTGTCATTCCTTTGAACTTTTCCAAATCGAATCCACCTCTCCTGATCAAATAGTTAATTTGGTTCATGAAGTATTAAATCAATTTAGGTATACTAGGATTATAAAAGCGGTTACATCACATTTCAATGGTATATTTCAAATATATATGAAATGATTTAAGTTATTTTCTAAAGTAAATATTCATCAATTTATGAATATTACGCCCATTTATGCTATGTATATAAGGGATTTGGCTTCCTTTACTCCGCCCTTCCCTTCCATCGGGTAATCATTTATAATTATCTAAAACAAACCATATAAATGTGCAAAAGCCTGGGTCAGCAGGGCTTTGTTCAGAACGTGGAAAGGAAAACCACCTATGATTTATATTAAAGATCTGATGTCTGGCGTTAATATTTTCAAGGCACTCAGTTCGGAAATTCGGATCCAGATCATTGAACTGCTTGCCAAGAACCAGAGTCTTAACCTCAATGATCTCGCAACCAAACTGGGGCTCAGCAATGGCGCCATTACAATGCATATTAAGAAATTGGAAGAAAGCGGTCTGATTGAGATCAATACTGCGGTTGGTAAACATGGAATTCAGAAGATATGTTATCTCAATGAGGAAAAATTAATGGTGGACCTGCGTTCACAGGAGATTTATAACCGATACGAGGTTGAAATTCAGGTAGGGCATTATAGCGATTATCAGGCAGCTCCTACATGTGGTCTCGCTACCCGGGACAGCATTGTCGGTGAGTTCGATGATCCACGTTACTTTGCTGATCCACTCCGTATTGATGCGGAGATGATTTGGCTAGCCGAAGGTTATCTCGAATATCGAATTCCCAACTACCTTAAGCCCAACCAAACGTTCAGCGAAATCCAGTTGTCCATGGAATTGGGTTCGGAGGCACCAGGTTTTTGCGACAACTACCCTTCGGATATTTATTTCTACGTTAACGGCATCGAGATTGGTTGTTGGACGAGCCCAGGAGATTTTGGTAATACCCGTGGTACGTTCAATCCGGACTGGTGGCCGCCGCATCTGAATCAATACGGGATGCTGAAACTGATCCGTATCACCCAAGAGGGCAGCTATATTGATGGATGCCGCATCTCCGATGTAACTCTGGACGAGATTGGCCTGGATTACAAAAGCGATATCCACTTTCGAATTGCTGTAACGGACGGACCAGTGAACAAACGCGGATTGACGATCTTTGGCAAAAATTTCGGCAATTATGGTCAGAATCTGCTTGCCCGTGTGCTCTATAATGTGCAAGAGGAATAATGACTCCATTACGAACACACCACGTTTATAACTTAAAAATTAATAAACAGCCGCCAAGCATTAATCTGGCGGCTATACTCCTTTCTATGACTTAACCTTCCCGAGACGCTCTGCATGTTCCCATAACCCCCTGCCACACCTCATATCCATGACCGTTTGGAGTGCCTCAAAGGAACATACAAAACGACCGGTGGTGCTTACCTTAAGGTAAGTACCTGTACTAAAAGTGCATACTTACATCCTGGCAATTCTCCCTTTATACTCAAGAAACATTATAGCTTAGAGAGGAAGAATTCATTTTGAAAACACTTGTCATCGTAGCACATCCCAACCCGGAAACGTCGGTCATCAACAAACGATGGATAGAAGAACTCCAACAATATCCAGAAAAATATACGGTACATGAACTTTATAAAGTTTACCCTGATGGACATATTGATGTGCAGCAAGAACAGCAGCTCATTGAAAGTCATGACCATCTTGTGTTGCAATTTCCGTTCTATTGGTTCAGCAGCCCACCTCTTCTTAAACAATGGCTGGATGAAGTTTTTACGTATGGCTGGGCTTACGGCTCCAAGGGGGACAAATTGCAGCAACGCAAAGTCGCTTTGGCCGTATCTGCCGGAATCAAAGAGGCGGATTACACGGAAGAGGGCAAATATCGTTATACCCTTGGACAACTGCTAACGCCTTTTGAGACGACTTTCTATTACTGCGATGCCGATTATCGGCCATTCTTTGCCTTCTACGGGGCAGAACATGAACCTACAGCAGATGAATTGGAACAAAGCGCACATAACTATTTACGTTTCATGGAGAACTTCTAAAGCCCACTCAGAGCAGATCAAAAAAGCAGTATCTCCAATTTTCAGGAGATACTGCTTTTTGCTTTTTTAATCTCTCACAACCTGACCGTTAGCATTGTATTAACCCTGGGGCAGACGCCATATTGGCTTCTCCCCAATCACACATCATATCTAACAGTGGCATTATTGATTTTCCTCGTTCCGACAATGAATATTCAACTTTGGGCGGAATTTGGGGATATTCTTTGCGTAGAATCAGATCATGTTCCTCTAACTCCTTAAGCATGACGCTCAATGTTTTGTAAGAAATGGTACCAATGCTTCTCTTCAGCTCATTATGCCTCATCACTTTGTTTTCGGACAGCCAATATAGAATAACCATTTTATATTTACCGCTTACCAGGGACAGCGTATATCCAAAGCCGGTATCTTTTAGTGCCACTCCAGTTGGAACACAGGTTTCTCTCACACTCACCCCTCCTTCATTCGTTCATCACACCACAGCGGCATGTTATAGAGATTGCCTGTACGTTTTGGGAGAAATGCCATACATCTTTGTGAACTGCCGGGTAAAATAATTGCTATCGTTAAACCCGCATTCATAAGAAATTTCAGTAATGGACAGGTTCCCCTGTTTTAACAGATAACATGCCTTCTCCAGTCGCAGCTTCTGTAAATACGAGATGGGCGTCATCTGATAATAGGATCGAAAGATGCGATTCAGATGCCGTATAGAAACATTCGACTTCCCTGCAATCTCTTCCAAGGTCAGGGGTTCAAGATAATGATCCTCGATATAGGAAATGGCATTCGCCAGATGCATCAGATTAGTGCCCTCAATCCCCTTCTCCTGTGTCTCATAATGCCTCGACAGATAAACAACCATCTCCGTAAAACGGGAGATCAGCATCGTCTGATATCCTTGCTGTCTGCTTCTATACTCCTCAATCATGACAGAGATCAGTGATTCCACATACTCCAGATTGGAAATAGGCAAGGACATTTTACTCGGATAGGAGTGAATATTGCGATAAAACGGCTCCAATACAAACAAAGCCTGAAACCCCTTTGATTTTCTCAGATCCGGTCCGGCGGAAGCAAGCATTTCGGGTCTGAACATAATGTTGCATATCTGAAAATCATGAGGATCTCTGTAGGCATGCGGAGTGGAACCATTAATCACAAATACATTGCCTTTCTTAACAAAAAACTCCTCCGTATTAACAACATGCGTCGCATTGCCATTCAGGACAATAACAAGTTCCGAAAAGTCCACATGCTTATGAAGTTCGGTGTCTTCGTCATGTCCTCCATATTGAATGTAGAACGGAAATTCCAAATCAGCTGTAAACCAATTCAAATAGGCGTTGCTCAACAGTTCGCCTCCATGATTCATGTTGGAATGAATGTCTATATCATGCTACTCCATGACCGAAAAATCAAGGTTTGCCGATCATTGGTTCTCTATAATTCCTCATGTAGCGCTGCAAATACAGCACAGATTAAGTGATTATTGTAAGCGAATTCAAGAAATTAACGAATAACATTAGGGGGTCATTATGGTTCATTCGATGAGAAAGATTGCAAAAGTTTCCGTTGCACTTACACTCTCATTAAGCTTGCTGGCAGGGTGCAGTAGCGGCAATGAAAGCTCAGAAAACAAAGAAGGAAATGCCAGTGATACTTCGCCGATGACGTTGACTTTCTTTGGAGCAGATTCCAACGCGAACTGGAATAAGATGCAGGATGATGTCGGCAAGGAAATTACCAAGCAGACAGGCATCACACTGGATGCCGAATTCGCAGTATCGGACCCCGCACAGAGACTGGCACTGATCGCAGCAAGTGGTGATTACCCCGATCTGATCAGTCCCAAGGGGGATTTGGACAAATTGGTTGATGCAGGAGCAATGCTGGACCTTACTGATCTGATCGATCAACATGCCCCAAACATCCAAAAACTCTTCGGTGACCAAATCAAACGTCTGCGCTACAGTAACGACGATCCTTCCATCTATGTCATTCCTACCTACTCAGCCATAGACGGGGTCAACTTCGTGGCTGGTGCAGGTTTTGAGCTTCAGCATCGTGCTGTGCAGGAGGCCGGGTACCCTCAGATCAAGACACTGCAAGATTATGAAAATGTCATTCGATCTTATTTGGAGAAGCACCCTACCGATGAGAATGGTAACAAAAATATCGGCATGACATTAAACGCGGATGACTGGCACATTCAAATTACCGTGACAAATCCCGCGGCTGAGACTACTGGTAAATCCGGTGATGGAGAGTACTACATTGATCCGGAAACGCATGAAGCAACCTACCATTTCCGCACGGAAGGTGAGAAAGAGTACTTCCAATGGCTTAACCATATGTATAACACTGGGTTGCTTGATCAGGAGTCTTTTATTCAGAAAAACGATCAATATCTGGCCAAAGTCGCTTCTGGTCGTGTCATCGGTCTGATCGATGCAGACTGGGGCTACTCCGATGGGGAAAAGGCGCTGAAGGCTGCAGGAAAAAATGATCAAACCTATGGACATTATTCTGTCATGCTATCCGATCAATACAAGGATAACCGATACCAGTCCACTGGGTTCATGGCTGGCTGGGGTGTAGGCATAACTGAAAGTGCAGAAGATCCGGTCCGAGCCATTAAATTTCTGGATTTTCTCGCTTCCGAGGAAGGCCAAATCCTTAACTATTGGGGCGTAGAAGGTAAGCAATATACGACGGAGGACGGTAAGCGAGTTGTACCCGCGGATGTGCAGCAGCGCATTATTAATGACAATATCGCCTTCACCAGAGAATCCGGCGTAGGCCTTTACACCAATATAGGTGGTCATTACGGGGATGGCGCGAAAGACTCTACTGACAATTATTATACCAAGAACTTCCCGGAACAGATTATTGAGAATTATACGGATGTAGAGAAAGAGACCCTTCAAGCTTACGATGCAACGACCTGGATGGATCTGTTTCCGAACGAAAAGGATTTCCCGGTAAAACCATGGGGAGCGGTATGGAATATCTCTGTGCCAAGTGATGATGAAATCAACATTATAGCTAATAAAGTGAAGGATATTACATGGAAACAGATTCCGCTGGCCGTCATGGCGAAACCGGAAGAATTCGATGCCATCTGGAATGACTATCAGCAGAAGCTTGTTGATGCAGATGTCGAAAAAATGGAGCAGGGATTCACCAAATACGTCCAGGATCGCGTTAAACTCTGGAATGAATAGGAGCACTACATGATGTCGAACTACACCAATCCCGTGATTCCGGGCTTCTATCCAGATCCCAGCATCTGTCGGGTAGACGAAGATTATTACCTCGTAACCAGCACGTTTGAATATTTCCCGGGTGTACCCCTTTTTCATAGCAAAGATCTTGTGAATTGGCGACAGATTGGCCATGTACTCACTTCTGCCGAACAGCTTCCACTCTCCAAAGCGGGCAGTTCCGGAGGTATTTATGCGCCAACTCTACGCCACGATGATGGCTGGTTCTACATGACAACTACCAATGTAAGCGGAGGCGGCAACTTCTATGTACGAAGCAGGAAACCTGAAGGACCTTGGTCCGATCCTATTTTTGTCGCCCAGGATGGCATAGACCCCTCCCTATTCTTTGATGATGATGGTCGTATTTACTTTCAATCCGCCTGTAATGGGAATGAAGGTGAGGGAATCTATCAATGCGAGATCGACATCTTGACGGGCAACAAGCTGACAGAGAGCCAGTTCATCTGGAAGGGAACTGGCGGTGCCGCACCTGAGGCCCCACACTTGTACAAAATAAATGGCCTCTACTATCTGATGATCGCCGAAGGGGGAACCGAATACGGGCATATGGAAACCATTGCACGAAGCACGGATCCATATGGGCCTTTCCATCCCTGCCCTCACAATCCGATCCTTTCGAACCGAAGCATGAAAAGCAGCATTCACGCCACTGGGCATGCCGATTTGGTGCAAGCACATGACGGAAGCTGGTGGGCGGTATGCCTTGGAATACGCCCAGCAGCCTACCCCTTGCGGCATCACTTGGGGCGTGAGACATTCCTCGCACCCGTGAACTGGACGAGTGAAGGATGGCCTATCATCGGTCATGACGGACATATTGAGCCTGTCATGATTGGCCCGCAGCTGCCTGAAGTCCAATGGCCCCACAAGGGAACCCGGGATGATTTCAATGTGTCCACACTTGGTCTGGACTGGATCTTCCTACGGAATCCAGCTCCAGATAGTTGGTCACTCACAGAACACCCGGGCCATCTTGTTCTGCGAGGAAACCCCGTATCTCTCAATGATAATGGAAATCCCGCCTTTGTAGGTCGTCGCTTGAGCCATTTCTTATGTAACTTGGCTGCCAAAATGAACTTTGATCCAACGCATGATGGCGACGAAGCGGGATTGACCGTCTATATGAATGAGAAATATCATTATGATCTGGCTATAACTCGGGTCAACGGTCACAAAAAAATGATATTCCGACGAACGGTTGGTACTTTAAGAACAGAGGTAATTCGGGACTGTGGAGCTGGACCTGCGATATTACAGATTCAGGCCCAGCGTGATATATTCACATTCTCCGTGCAGCAAGGTTCAACAACTGGCACTGTCCTCGGCTCGGGCGAAACCCATCTGCTCTCTACTGAAGTGGCGGGCGGCTTCACAGGAGTCATCATTGCCATGTATGCTCACAATCCATCAGGAGAAGGTGCACCCAGTCTGTTCGATTGGTTTGATTATGAACCACTGGATTAAATAATCGTGTGACCTTCGAATATAAATGTACAAACTACAATATAACCTCTATTAAAATCATCCCCTTCAAGTTGATACTCTTTAAAAAGCCTTGTGTGGTAACATAAGGAAAGGAGTGAACTCGAAGGGGATTTTGCTATGGTTATCTACATCGATTCTCTCAAGAAACGTTCTGCATGACTCCCCTTAAATCTCAGAAAAGATTCATTGATTTATTAGAGAAGTTCTCCTAATATTTTTAGTAGGAACACCTAGCAGCTCGGCATCATGGTAATACTTCACTGTCTTTATGAGAGCGCTATCGCTGCAGCTCTAAAGAAAAACGGGAGGTTGCAGAGTATGAAATGGAATCACTTCAAGTCCAAGCTTCTGCTTAAGTACACACTATCCTATATCTCCATTTTCCTTATACCTCTTGTTATATTAACTATTATTATTTATCACAATGCTGTGGACACGCTCCGTTCAGAGATCGAGCAGACCAATGTCAATCAGTTGACCCAAGCAAAAACGGTCATTGATGACCGCATGAAGGAATTGCAGGACATCGCATTTCGTATCGCTTACGATGAGCAGCTGACCCGCTATTGGACTCACCATCCCTACTATAGCCGGGAATCGATTAGTGCCTTGGTCAAATACAAGGCGACCAGTTCCATTATCGATGAACTATTTCTGTTCTTCCGCGGAGATGATAACATCTACTCGTCTCAGGGCTCTGAGAACCTGGATGTATTCACGGGCCGCTACAAATTTAATACATGGAACAAAACGGACATGATCCGGGATTTGAATAACGTTCAGTTCCCCACGATACGACCAGCCGAGCAAGTCGTTCAAGGAACCAAAGTACCCAATTCCATGCTGGCCTACCTTGTACCGATTGCACCTAATAATACGCCTGCCCACGGCACTGTCATGTACTTGATTCACGAGTCCAATCTGACCGGATTGATTGATTCCATTCTCAGCGACTACCATGGGATGACTTATATTTTCGATAATTATGGGCAGGTGCTGGCCGCCAATTATAAAGGGGAAACCATTACCGAACAGGAAGTCAAATCTCTGTTTGAACTTGAGCCGGGAACCCACAGTCTCTCCTTAAATCAAGAACCGCATTCGGTTGTATCCGTCAAATCAGACGCGGGCTGGACTTATGTAACCGCTATGCCGAGCAATCAATTTTTTAGTCGAATCGTCCATATTCGTACCTTTGTTGTTCTTGTTTTCTCCTTCGTGGTCGTGATGGGCACCTTCCTTGCCATTATGTTGGCCCGAAGACAATACCATCCAATTTCAGACTTGATGGAGTTTATCCGTTTAAAAAATAATCCTGAACCTTCCACAACCAGCAACGAGCTGGAATGGATCAAGAAAACGCTGCATGATTACAGCCAGCGCGTGGACCTTCAGGAGCCCTACGCTCGTAATCATATTCTGCTCATGCTACTGAAGCATGGCCATACCGGAGAACTCCCTTCTGAGTTTACGGACAATCTCGGCATACGCTTTAACCGATCCCATTATTTTGTCATGACATTAGGATTGGAAATGTACGATTTTCCCAGCGGAGATCACCTCGAACAGCGTACTGTTATGCAGCTGATTAACGATATGGAACTGCCGGAGTTGTCTGCTTATGCTTACGGCGTGGAGCTTCCACAACCAGACCAAGTGGCCCTCATCGTCGGATTTGATGCCGAGGTAGGGTATGAATCCAGCTTGAATGCCCGTATGGAGTCTATTGTTGAATCACTGCAATCAATGGTGGCAGATCACGTTGGAGTTGCTCCCGCAATCGGGATCGGCAACAACTACAGTTCTCCATTGCAGCTGAATCAATCCTACATTGAGGCATCAACCGCACTGGAAGCATCCATGCTCCACGGACAGGGCAGCAGCACCTTCTTCAACGCCCTTTCCGGCTCTAGTGAACAGGATTCTTCTTTCTGGGTACCTAAGGATGTGCTGCTTAAGCTGGATCAGAGCTTGAAACAGGGCAGTTACGATGTGGCGGTTCAGATGGTATCAACTGCGTTGAATACCTTGAAATCCGAAATGCCGTCTGTACCACTGCTACGCTGCATCTGCTTTGATATTCTGAATACGATGCTCAAAACGGCCTCGGAGCTTGGCATTCATCATGTGGTTAATCAACTTCCAAGGATCACTTCCTACGATTCGTTGGAGGATTTGGAGAAAAAACTGAAAGGACTTGCCGCCGAAATCTGTGCTCATGTCGAGGCGAAGAGCGAGACGGAAGAAAGCTCCCTGATGGATGAAATCGTTGCTTATATTGATACCAATTACTCAGATTATGATCTCAGCCTGGGTACGATTTCATCGAAATTCACGATCTCTTCCTCGTATTTCAGCCGTTCCTTCAAAGAGAAGATCGGCATGAACTTTACCCAATATATCTGGCAGAAACGGATGGATGAAGTCATCCGGCTGCTGTTGCATACTAGCGATCCATTAAAAGATATCATCACACGCGTCGGTTATCTGGATACACCGAACTTCATCCGTAAATTCAAGAAAGAGACGGGTTATACCCCAGGGCAGTACCGCAAAATGCACCGTCCCAACGACTCCTCCGATTCCCCGGATGATGACGACGAGGAATGTCTTGGATAATGGATTCGTATAAAATAGAAACCTCCCCTGAACCTTTTGGTTAGAGGAGGTTTCTATTTATTTTCGGCCCGTATACACAATACGAATTGTCGAACCCGGCTCGCTTCTTCTATTTCTCTACCGGAACATCTTGAAGCCCTTGATGAATTGCACCCAGCAGACGATGGGTCGGATCACAGCCGTATTCCCAGAACATAATGCCGGCCAGGCCCTGATCCTTCACGTAATTGCATTTGCACTGAATTGATTCTTCATCATCATAAGAAATTAGGCTGGAACCGTTAAACAGGAACGGCGCGCAGGCTTCCTCATCCCAATAACGGATATAACCATTCTTATTGATGTACTTCGCTTCCAGCTCGGCAAACGCCGGACCGTAGCCGCCTGTACTACCGGCCATTTGGTGAAGGCCATGGTTTCGGTCAGGGACCTCAGTCCAGATCCGGGAGTAGAACGCAGCGCCGATAACGATCTTCTCTTTCGGAACGCCGGCGCGGATGAACAGGTTCACGGAAGCATCTGTACTAATTCGGAACAGATCCCCGGTTGGCGTATACAGATTCGTATGATGTCCGGTCAAAACCTGAAAACCGCCGCGCATATCATAGGTCATCAACTGCACAAAGTCCAGGTACTGCTGCACCTCAGCCATCTCTGTACCGTCTACGTAGTATTGATCAGCCCCTGCCGCAATGGTGAGCAGATAATGACGGCCATCCTCGGAGCCCTTGGCATCCAGCCTCTCCCGGATCGTCTTGAGAAGTAAGGTGAAATTCCGTTTGTCATCAGGACTGGATGCGATACCAGCTTCACCGTAAGAAGGATACTCCCAGTCCAGATCAATTCCGTCAAAAGGATAATCCTCCAGCACCCTAACCGCTGATGCAGCCATGCTGTCCCTCCCCGCATCGGTTGAGGCGGCCTCAGAGAAACCACCGGCGCTCCACCCGCCCACGGACAGCAGCACCGTTAGATTTGGATGCTTCTCCTTAATATTCCGGACAACCTCTCCGTTTTTTAAATGCTCAATTGAGATTTCATCATTCTTGACATGACCGAAGGCTACATTCAGATGTGTTAACTTCAACAGATCCTCATCCGTCATGTCGGGAAGTACAGAATCAACGACATAACCAGCAGCAATATATTTCGTCATACTCTTCACTCCGATCCATTCCATGATTGAGATATCGCAGCAGCAATCTGCAGAGCTTCCTTGCCTGTACCAATCTTGTACCCGGAGGCCGAATATCGAATTTGATCCTGATTATCCAGTACGAACAGATGCGGATAGCCCGCTTCCTGAGCGGCAGGTTTCGAAATAAAACTGGATAAGGACGCATAGCTGGAATCACGAACAAAAATCGTGCGTAGCGGCAGTTTCGGATAATTCACAGGGTCAAAGGAGGCGTTCCATTCCGTATCTCCGATCAGCAGCACGATTGGCACGCCCAGCTTATTAAGAGGCTCAGCGAGTTCACACAGCTCACGAATCAGATGTTTGGTCGGTTCCCGCTCCGGTTCAATCCAGGCAGCAATAGCTCCTTCTGATCCCAGAAGTTCCTCCAGTTGCACTTCAGAACCATCCAGATGAGTCAGCACACTGCCGGTTGTTAGTTTGCCCAGCACCGGGATGTCTACCTCCGTCTCGCGATAAGTCAGGACTACTTCAGCGGTGTCTCCAGCGCGAACAGTGCAGTAAATGAAGCGGACTCTTACCGTTCCATCTTTCAAACGGATGCCAGTCGTTAAACGATAAGCCCCCGGTTCAACCTCAAATGGATCGCTATAGACATCGGAATAACCATCCTGATAAATCAGCGTTTTGTACACCCCATCTTCCAGACGTGCCAATGTGAAATTCTCCGCATAGGATGCTGCCGGTGCATCCCCCTGAGCTTCTGAGTCCTTGAGGAGATGCAGCATTCCCCAGCTTGAGCTGTCCTCATTTCGAGAAGAGGTACGACCGAACACTGCATCCTCCCAACCTTGTTCACTCAGATACTGCGGTTTCTGCTCGCTCGGATGCAATCGGGCCGGAATACCCAAACTGCGGCACACGGCGACAAACAGAATATCCAGCGAAGGTGGGTCTCCCTTCATCAGACTATAAGTACCTACAGGGTTCCCCTTACCTTTCAGGTTAGGGAGATCCTCATAATACGAATAGTCCTGTTCCAGATTGCACGCAAGCATCGAAGGATCTTCCCTGAACGCCGCTGCTTCTTCCTCGGAATAAGCATTCTGGAATACAGATCGATAAGGCACCACCATTTCATAGGAGACCCGTGGGCACAGAATGTACTTCACAAATGTCTCCTCTGCCCATTGTCCACGCTGTGAAAGTGCACCAATAAGATGATCGTCCAATGTCAGCCGAAAAGTATCGATCAAGTCTTTTTCGTTCATCGACTCCAGCAACTGTAGTGGCCACTCACCAAATTCACCGGAACGTTCCTCTAGGAAAGCAGCGATTTCGCGGCTGTTGCCCCGTGCCTTCTGTAGAATATCCCGTACGCGCTCCGGAGGCAGTCCAGTTGTATGAGCCAATGCAAATGCATCTTCCTCACTCAGGAATGTATCCTCATATCCACTCCGAATCTTCGTACCTTCCTCCAGGCGGCGGTTGTGAGCCTGGATCTTCTCTTCCGGTAACGAAGCCACTACTTCTCCCTCCCCTTCTGGAGGAGGAACCATATCAAAATCCACGATCCCTGATGGCTGCTCTGATGAATCCAACACGATCTCAACATGATCGCTATCCTGAGCTTTGAATAGAATTTCACCCCACTTGCCACCACTAACCGCACGAATTAATAGGTCGCCATGACCCGTCTTAAAGGAAGCATCTCCCTGTGCATCAGTCTTGATTTCGGCGATGGGATAAAATTCAGCACTATTGTATAGCTCAAATCGGACACTCGCTTCAGGCACAGGCGCGCCCTGCTCATTTGTTACCTTCACGCGGATGGTATGCGCTGGCGCGTAGTTCTCCAGTAAATTGATCTCCGTATATCCCTTCTCGGAAAGTGTTATATCCTCCGGTCCCGGATAGTCGGCGAATATTCTCGTATTGATCAGCATGGCCCTACGGGCTGGTGGACTGAACCACCCTTGATTCAATCCGGCTTCCGGCTCACATGCCCCAATGTAATACCACTGGCCGTCCGCCCAGGCTTCTACCCAAGCATGATTGCTGTCACAGTGAGCCCAGCGTGGTGTGTAGACCTGACGGGCAGGTATGCCGATGCTACGAAGAGCGGCTACCGCCAGCGTGGATTCTTCTCCACAACGGCCGCGGGCATTTCGAATCATCGTCAGCGGCGATATCGTGCGCAGATCGCTGCCAATATAAGTCGCTTTCTCATGACACCAGTAATTGGTCTCCAGAATGGCATCCGCCATGGATAACTTCGCTGTCCGGTCAGCCAACTCGTCAAAGATAATGCCACGGAAATCTTCAATATTCTCTGTATTGATTCGATAGGGGAGTACAAAATGCAGAAACAGATGATCTGGTACACGTCCCCCCCAAGGCACACGCTTGCGAATGTCCAGTGCCCGACGCACATGACTGAGGAACAATTCCCCATCATAATCAGCCAGGTCGTTCACCGGCATGTAGGCATAAACATATTTCAAGGCCCATGCCTCTTCTTCAGTTAAAGGCTGCTGAAACACATGGAACAGTTCATCTTTACGGGCATCCGCAAAGTTTAACTTCTCCTGGAACTTCTGCTCGATCCGCTCCAAGGACTGTGCATCCATCGAAAACACCAAGGTTTGGCTTGTCATAGGTGGCTCACTCCTTCCACAGCTTTCCGTCTTCCCGAATGCAGATTAAGGTAGTGCCGTCAAAGGAAGGCGTACTAATCTGGAATAGGCTACGGGTCGTTTCAATTACAGGCTGACAAATTAATGTTTCTTCACCCATGAGTAACTTCACATCCTGTGTAAATTCACCATGGGCTTCAAAATATTTGCGTTCACGGTAATAGAGTCTGCGAAGCTCCCATTTGATTCGTTCGTCTTCCGGCAGCTCAAAGGACCGATCCGTTCCGTCATCCGAAAATACGACATATCCCCATAGCTCCGGATAATGCATGTTAATAATACCCATGGGCGACCAGACCCAGTTGTCCTCCGGATAAGGTTTGCCTGTATCCGGATTCAGCACTTTGCGGTACTCCCCATCCTTCACTTCAGTCTGCCATTCCACCCGCGAGAAGTTGACACGCCAGAACTCGCCCGGTACAGGCGGACGATTGCCTTCGGCACATTCCTTCAGGCTGGTCCAGGGAATTGCCACCTCAACGCTCCATTTTCGGTTATCGGCGTCAGGTGTGTTCAGCTCCCCATCGATATGTACAGCTGTCTTAAGACCGCTGATATCCCAACCGTTGACCGGAGGCCCACCATCCCGATATGGCTTCACCAATAACAGGTCCCATACCGTATTGAGCGCATTGATCTCGAACTCATAATATTGGTGGGTATCCCCGTCGGGGTCGATAAAAATCTCAAAATCATTGTCATAGAAAATAACAGAATCCCGCTCGGTCAACGTAGCCCATATCTGATCTTCAATCAGTTCGGCAGCAAAGTAGAAATAGTCGTCGTCCCACAGCATTTTTACCCGAGTCTGTTTTCCGGGTTTCGGACGAAGATCCCCTTCGATATCAACGAAATCATCCGTCCAATCAGCTGCATCCCAGAATGCCTTATCTACGCGGCCGTCCAGCATCAGCGGTTCCTGCGCACGCTTGCATATATAATGTTTGGGAGCATACTCAATCTTCGGCTCAGGTACTCCACTTTGGTTCATATCGCTCTCTCTCCGCTTCATGAGGGAGGGCATGCATCTATAGGTGCATGCCCTCCCGTAATGTTAGTTATGAGTAACAACGGCTCCTGAACCGCCGTACATTTCCAGTTCCTCGTCGAATTCGAGCTTAAGAACCGTCACCTGCTCATGTGTGTCCTCAGGGGTCATTTGGATCCACGTTGTCCCCGGGATATTGAACCAAGGCACGCCCCCATGAATCTCATGGTTAAGTTCTTTGCCCGAATGCAGCACAGTAATCTTCTTGATCTTATTGCATAGTCCCTTGATGCATACATTCTCTTTTGGATCGTCATAAACAAACAGATACAATGCCTTTCTGTCCTCGGATACGGTGCTCCCCCCCAGATAATAGCGAGGCATAATACCTTCACCCGTTCCAAAAACGGCCTCTTCATGGGTTCGGATCCATGCTCCCAGCCCAAGCAGAATATCCTCCTGCCTCTTATCAATGGTGCCATCTTCGCGTGGACCGATATCCAGCAGCATGTTGCCCCCCATCGAAATACAGTCACAGAACATCCGAATGATCTGATTTAACGATTTGTATTTATGGTCTGTTGGCACATAGCCCCATGATGTGTTGATCGTGGTGCAGAACTCCCATGGTCCCTCCGGTCTGGTAATCGGAATGCCTTGCTCTGGCGTTTTATAATCCCCATAACCTTGAAGGCGGGAGTTGATGATGACATCCGGGTTAAACGATTGCAGGTAATGCTTGAACTCCGGCAGATTCCACTGCTCGGCACTTCGCTCCCAGTCCCCATCGAACCACAGCAGGTCCACCTTACCATAATTCGTCATGATCTCCCGAAGCTGGTGGTTATTGAACTCAAGGAATTTCTTCCACTTCTCCTGATCCTCAACACCATCCACAGGGCTTGAATGCCGATTGACACTACTGAGATCCTCGGGTACTTTCCCACCTTCAAACACGCTAGGATAATCCGGGTGCGACCAATCAATCAGCGAAAAGTACATCCCCAGATGTATGCCCTTCTCCCGAATTGCTTCCGCATATTCCCTCACGAGATCCCGATTGGCTGGTGTCTGCTTAACGACATTCAGGTCACTATACTGCGTATCCCATAGAGCAACGCCATCATGATGCTTCGTTGTCAGCACAGCATATCGGGCTCCGGATTTCTCAATCAAGTCCGCCCATTTCTCTGCATTAAACTTCGATGCCGTAAAGCCGTCCAGCTGCTTCATGTACTCTTCGTAGGAGATCCTTCCATTATAGAAGGACCACGATTCCGAAACCCCGTCCACAGCATAGATGCCATAGTGGATGAATATTCCCAGCTTGGCCTCTTCAAACCATTTCTGCATCCTTGTTCACACCTCTTTCTGGAGTCCTTGTTCTTATTGGCCTGTGTTCCAGCGATCGTACGCCCCTTGATACAGTTCAACGATACGGTCGCTGCCCATTTTTTTGATCTGTGCAATATACTTATCCCAATTCTCAAGCGGCTCTTGGCCTGTTACGAACTTCGCTTCCATCTGCTTGACGTACGTATCCAGATCAGATAATAAAGCGGTCGCTTCGCTTTGCTCTTCATTTGTTAAATAAACGTTAGGGAACGGTGATTTTCCGATAGGCACCAACTTCTCTTGATTCTGCTGGTCAAGCCATTCATCAAATTCGGTGCGAAGACCTTTTGCGATATCCGGATCATTAATGCCGGGTGTCAAAATGCCATAGTTCGGTGTGATTTTACCGCGATATTCCTCACGATCCCCGCCACCAGGAACAGGCAGCCACTCTTTTACGAGATTTTCCTTGTCTTTGAATTTCCACAGCAGACCTTCAGGACCTTGATTGAACAGGGTCGCTCCATCATAGCTGTACATATAGTCAATCCAACGCATAGTTGCCTCAGGGGACGGGTTGCTGCTAGTAATAGCAAAGGTACCACGTGCCGATATGCCTGGGTGTTTACCGTATACAGGTGAGTCTGCGATCTCACTCTTCACCGGTGTCATTAGCGGATGCTTCGTGCTAGGCTCGCCGCCGAGTGTGAAGTATGGATGGTAGTCATTGAACAGCGCAAGCTTGTTGCTTTCGCCTTTTGCTTTTTTCTGATCGCCTGTTTGAGAGAAGGTCTCATGATCCAGCAAATCTTCTTTCCACAAGCGGTTCATGAACGTCAGATAACCTTTGTAGCCTTCTTCTTGATAAGGATAGTGAACTTTTCCGTCCTTATCCGCGTAGATTCCTTCGTTGTACATTCCCCAGAATCCGAAGAAATACATCCGAAGATCATCCAGTTTTACAGAAGTAAGCGGAATTTCATCTTGTTGTCCGTTGCCGTTAGGGTCTTCTTCCTTAACACGCTTCAGGTACGTATATAATTCTTCCGTAGTCTTAGGTTCCTCTACATTAAGCGCTTTTAGGAATTCCCCGTTATACCACATCGGGCCTCTGTACCACACGGCAGCCGTATCGATGAATGGCAGTGCATACATATGTCCGTCAGGCGTTGTAAATGATTTGCGAACATCCGGGTTTTCGTCGAGAATCTTCTTAATGTTCGGGGCATAGCCCTCATCAATGTATTTTTCCAGCGGGATCAGAATGCCTTGAGTCCCATAAGTAACCTGCTCAGCTGGCTTGAGATCCGCAGCATAGAACATATCCGGTAAATCGCCGCTCGCGAATACCAGGTTCTTCTTTGTTTCAAAGCTGTCGATCGGTGAAAGCTGGTACTCCAGCTTGATGCCTGACAATTTCTCCATCTCTTGCAGGACTGGCATCGTGTTCCAGTCGGCTACGCCCGCATCCTGGGACATGACCTTTAACGTAAGTGGTTTGTCCACAATCGGGAATCCTTCTTTTTTGACCCCTTCGACATTTGAAGTCGCAGAACCTCCATCTTCATTGGAACCACAAGCTGCAAGTAATGCTGCGGATAGGGTGAGGCAGAGTACAATGGATGAAGCCTTGCGAAGCTTTTTCATGACGACAACTCCCCTTTTTTAGTGTGGATTATGGTTTAAGATCATCCCTTAACGGAACCGATCATAACACCCTGCACAAAATAACGCTGAAGAAATGGATAAATCGCAATTACAGGTAAAGTTGAAACAATAATGACGGCATATTTGACCAGCGCAGCAATTTCCGCTTTGGAATTCATCGCCGTTGCTGAAGAGGTATCGATAGCTCCCCCGCCCTGTGCTGCCATCTCCTGAAGTACCAGGATTTGGCGCAGAAAGAGCTGCAGTGGATACTTCGAGGAATCATTTAAATAAATCATGGCACTGAAATAGCTGTTCCAGTGTCCGACGCCGTAGAAGAGCGCCATCACGGCAATGATCGGCATGGAGAGCGGAAGCACAATTCGGATAAACAACCGGGTGTTGGTACACCCGTCAATATGGGCCGCTTCCTGCAGCTCCTTGGGAATGGTTGATTGAAAAAACGTACGGCATACGATAATATTCCAGATGGATGCAGCTCCTGGCAGAATAAGCGCCCAAATGCTGTTCACCATCCCAAGATCCTTAACCAGCAAGTAGCTTGGGACAAGTCCTCCGCTGAAAAACATCGTTACCATAAACATTGCCATGAAGAATCCACGTCCAACAAAATCAGAACGGCTAAGCGCATAGGCTGCCGGAAGAGTGACCATCAGGTTGACGAGTGTACCTAAGACGGTATAAATGATCGTATTTTTGTACCCGATCCAGATGTTGGTGTTTTCAAATACGCGGGCGTACCCTTCAAACGTAATCCCTTTTGGAAGTAGCCACATCTCACCGGAGCTTACAAATTTGGGATCACTGATTGAGGCGCTAATGATGTATAACAGCGGGTAAAGCACAATGACGAGCGCTATCGTCAGATAGATGTAGTTGCACCATAAGAACACTTTATCGCTTCTGCTTTCCTTAACCGCGGTTGACATGTGTTTCCCCCTCCTTTTACCACAAACTGTTTTCACTGGTGCGACGTGCAATTTGATTCACCGTAATCAGCAGAATCGCATTAACTACCGAGTTAAACAACCCTACAGCTGTGGAGAAACTGTACTGTGCATCGACCAGACCGGACCGATAGACAAATGTCGAGATGACATCGGATGAGCCCATGTTCAACGGATTTTGCAACAGCAAGATTTTCTCGAATCCGACGCCAAGAATACTGCCCATATTCAGAATTAACAAAATGGTGATCGTAGGGATAATCGCTGGAATGTTAATATGCAGAATCCGTTTAAACCGGCTCGCACCATCCACCACGGCAGCTTCATGCAGTTGAGGGTCCACACCCGAGAGGGCTGCGAGGTATATAATGGTACCCCATCCTGCACTCTGCCAGACACCCGAGAGTACGTACACCGTCTTAAACCACGCAGGGTCCGTCAGAAATTGAGGGGCCTGAAATCCAAGAGCCTCCACCAAATTGACAATCATGCCTGACGAAGGCGACAAGAAGGTAATAATCATACCCGACATGACAACGACCGAAATGAAATGCGGTGCATAGGTGACCGTCTGAACGGTACGTTTGAAGAAGGAATCCTTTACTTCATTGAAAGCTAACGCCAGAATGATGGGCAGCGGAAAACCTATAGCCAGCTCATACAGGCTGATGCTGAGAGTATTCCATAACAAATCCCAGAAATAATACGAATTGAAAAAGCGGATAAAATGATCGAAACCAACCCATGGACTTCCCGTAACGCCAAGCGTCGGGATAAAGTTTTTGAATGCGATCTGTATGCCGTACATCGGCCCGTAATGGAAAATCAGAAAGTATAGAAATGCTGGCGCGATAAACAGATACAACTCCCAGTTTCGAATCATCCTTCTCCCTAATTTATTTTTCTTGCGGTTCGGAATCGTGTGCACCGATAGGTTTTGCGACAAGGCGGACTTCCCTTCTGGCTGCATCAGTTGTTTCCTCCTTTTCTTAATGAAAATCCGTCCGTTTTGTAAGAAGAGCGAAACACTCCTGTTCAAATGTAAGGAATGAGTCCCGGACCACATTTCTATCATGCGAGGCCTTTATTTCTCTCGCGTTTTGGTAACGCTTACATACTGAGTTTATGAATCATTTCCGAATCCGTAAATATGCTATTTCGATCTTCACTCTTAAAAAACACGGAAAGTACTGTTACAACAGGGGTTTACGCTTTTATTTACAGCTTGTCATTGTCATTTTGGAGAAGTAAAACATGTGGAATTTGACCCATTTCTCTCTTGAAGTTGTCGTTTCGAGTAGCTTCGCATGAACTTGAGAGATGTCAGATCTGAATGAAAGTTGAGAAACAGACCTTAAAGTCAAAACCCACATATGTTTAGGAAAGAGATATTCCATGTGTGCAGGTCGTATTCTGAATTCACATCGGTCATACAGGTCGCAAGGTCTTAGCATGCTCTGCGCATCGCCATATTGAATATAATAGAAGTTACTCTTCATTGCTACTGTGTTTCTCCCCCTTACTTATGCATTTGTCTTCCTTCTCTCTTGATGCTTAGAAAAAGTAATAAGGATAGATTTAATTCAATCACACAAATGTAATATTATCTACCATATATTTATCACCTGCATCAAGCTCGCTTATGGCTTGGCTTTATTCTATGAGTTTCTTCCCCACTCGGTAAATATGTCGTTTTTATCCTTGGCTGAAAGCACATAAGCACAGATAAACACTAGTTATATCCAGTCATATATGTTGATTTTGCACATGACATGAGGAGCTGGAGTGCATGATAATTTCCGGATCAGGCCAGAAAAAAAGCCGCTCCGTTAACACGAAGCAGCTTTATCGCCTATATAGATATTGATTTACATCTTAAAAACAACATTTTAATGTCATTAAATATTACACATTCTAACTTAATTCCATTTTTAAAATCACTTACAAGTCATCAAATGTGACATACAAAAATGGAATCAATACTTTTCAGTCGGACTAATCAAGATTCAGACTGAAAAACAGCCGCTCTCCCTAGGCAAGCTTTTTCATATCGATCGTCGTTTCCAGAAAAAAAAGCGCGCTCCGATCAAGGATCGAGGCGCGCTGGCAAGGTTTGATTATTTTCCAGAAGGCTGTGCTTCTGCAGTGTATCCTGTTGGAATGTCTGTCTCTGCGGTTACATCGGTAATAACCATTGGATACATCATGTCCGGGTCAGGTTGGATAATGGTATACAGCACAATGGCACGTCCATCCTTCTCCAGCTTCACATCTTCAATCTTCAATCCATAACCAGGATGAGGCATTTGCGCGGTCAGTTTAACCTTTACCGTCTTGTCATCCACTTTGGTTGATGTCACGGTAGGCACAATCCCCTGTTGGCCTTCGCCTGGATTCGTTGGAGTCGGTTCCGTCGATCCGCCATTGCCGTGCTTATCTACAAATTCAAGTGCATTGAAGATCATGCTTGCAGCCTCCATACGGGTAAGCGACTGATCTGGACGGAAGTTACCGTCCTTATCCAGTTCAATGATGTCCATGTTCAACAGATTCTGGACCGCAGATTTGGCGTCCTTACCGATTTTATTTTCGTCCTTAATATCATTATACAGCATGATCACCGGATATTCTCCGGTTGTATTAATGCCTTCAAGGAGCAAAATGGCAAACTGTTCACGCGTCATTTTGGCTTGTGGATTCAACTCCACCGGAATGGACAGACCATTCTGTGTTGCAGCCTGAACGGCATCGGCGTACCAGGTCGTGGGACTAATTTTATTTTGTGCCGAGGCGGCAGCGTATTCATTTTTCAGACCAAAAGCGTTCACAATCAGTTGAACACCCTGTGGCTCGGACAATGCGAGATCTGGACGAAATAGATCCACCGTTACTCCATTAACAACACCCTTGGCATGTAACGAGTCCACAATCGTTTTTTGTCCTTCATCTTTTACATCCGAAAATGCAAGTACCGATGCACCTCCTGCCGTCAAAGACACGCAGAGCGCAAGCGTTGCAGCCAATCCTTTTTTATGTTTCATTTCTTGGCACCTCCATATTTAGTAAACCCAATTTTTGACCTCTTCAATCCTACAGACGGGAGACTCTCCTGAAATGTTTCAGTAAAATCGACATCTGGTGAATAAATGACGGAAATACTGCATATATCCCTTACTCTGCGGGCGCTGATCTGCTTTCTTTCCATTATGCTTGCTTGCTTCGTTGACATCCTTACCGATTAGCGCAAAAATAAGAATAGAGATTTCTATCGAATGACGGATAAACAGCAAACCGGATCGCATAAAGTAAGAGGGCACGACGCGCTATTATCAGGTGTCGGCCCTTTTCTTGACTCCGATTCCAAACCAACTTTCACCCTGAACAAAGGAGAACAAATCTTATGTCCAAGAAAGGATTACTACGAGGCTATGTCATTGCTAACTGGCCCGTATATCTGTTCGCTGTACTACTGATTATTGCCTCCAATGTGGGTCAGGCGTCCTTGCCCCGAATTCTGGGCAGCTTCACGGATCAACTCATGCAGAACACACTTCAGATGAATACGGTCATCCGGTATAGCCTTTCGCTTTTGGCTATAGCCATCGCTTATAATCTGTTATTCGGTACTGGGCAATTCATGATCATGAAGCTTGGACGCCGCTTCGAATTCATGACACGTGAGCGCATTTTCGGCAAGTTTTCGGAGCTGAGTGAGCACTATTTCTCCAAACAGGGAAATGGGAAACTGCTCAGTTACGTCATGAATGATGTCACCTCTGTACGTGAAGCCATCTCCAACGGCGTCACCATGATGACCAATGCAACATTTCTATTATTATCTTGCATCGTGATGATGCTGCTCAGCGGAATCCCGATGAGACTTATTCTGATCAGTATTGTGCCGTTGCTGGCCATTCCCTTTCTGGTCGTTTTTTTCGGTCCGCGAATTCGCAAGCGCTCTCGTGATGTACAGGATGCTCTTGCAACGATGACGGAATCCGCAGAGGAACAGCTGGGTGGTATTCGTGTAACCAAAACATTTGCCATTGAAGACAGCGCCCGTGAACGTTTTGGATTCACAGTAGATGCAATCAAAAGCAAACAGCTGCGGCTTGTTCGTCTGTCCTCTCTATTTCAGGCCTTGCTACCGCTGCTAGGTGCCATTTCACTGGTTGTTTCCCTGCTTGTTGGCGGAATTTTGACGATGCAGAACTCCATTACACTCGGAAGTTTTGTTGCATTGACGTTATATTTGCGGATCATCATGGGACCGCTTCAACAAATCGGTAATGTGATCAATACCATGCAGCGTTCTGGAGCATCACTGGAGCGGGTAAATGATCTGTTGACGGAAGTGCCTGACGTGCGTGAGCTTCCCAATGCGACAAGTCTCAAAGCCGTGAACGACATTACGATAGAGAATCTGTCCTTTTCCTATCCCGGCAGTTTATCCCCTGCGCTCAAAAACATCAGTCTGAATATCCAGGCAGGCCGAACTGTGGGCATTGTGGGCAAAACAGGTTCTGGTAAAAGTACCTTTGTGAAGCTATTGCTGCGTACATATGAGCCGCCTGAAGGCACCATCCGTATTAACGGAACCGACATCCGGAAGCTGTCGCTGGAAAGTCTGCGATCCCGTATTGCCTATGTACCGCAGGATGGATTCCTGTTCAGTACAACCATTCGGGACAACATCGCTTTTAGCGACCGTGAGGTTCCGCTGGACACCGTAGAGCACAGTGCACGACAAGCGATGATATACGAGAACATTATCCGGTTCCCTGATCGGTTCGATACCTTGCTGGGTGAACGCGGACTCACATTGTCTGGCGGTCAGCGTCAGCGCACCAGTCTGGCACGGGGGTTGATCAAAAAAGCGCAGGTACTCATTCTGGATGACAGCATGAGTGCTGTCGATGCCGTCACTGAAAGTGGCATTCTGCGCAGCCTGCGTGAGATTGGCAAAGGCAAAACAACGTTAATCATCTCCCACCGGATCAGTGCGGTCCGTCATGCCGACGAAATTATCGTTCTGGATGAAGGTCGAATTGCTGAACAAGGTACACATGCAGGGCTGATGGCCGCAAAAGGGTTATATGCTGCAACCTATCGTTTGCAGGAGGAGGGATTACATCATGACTGACCGTAACGCTGAAGTTCGTTCAGGTGCGGGAGCACAAGCATCGTCAGGGAATGGGCCCGGTTCCGATGCAGGCGCAGACCAGAGTAAGCGTACTTCCTTCAAAGCGATGATGTCCTACGCCAAACCCCATAAATGGGCCTTTGCAGGTATTTTTCTCTGTTCGCTGCTCGGCATCTCCGCCGATCTGCTTCAGCCTTACCTGGTGAAGATTGCGATCGATGATCATCTGGCCATCGGCCAAACCAGTGTAGGTTTCCTTGTCCAGTTGGCAGCGATCTTTTTGGGGCTGGCTGTAATCAGCTTTATTTTTACCTATGTACAAAACAATCTGCTGCAACATGTCGGTCAGAACATCGTCTCTCGCATTCGTAAAGACCTGTTCAAGCATATCTCCAAAATGTCGATGTCTTTCTTCGATCGCTTCCATATTGGCAGTCTGGTGACGAATGTATCCAGTGATACAGAAACGATCAGCAGTTTCTTCACTCAGGTACTGCTTAGTCTCATCCGGGATGGCATGATGCTGGTGCTCATTATCGTCTTTATGTTCCAGCTCGATCCGGTACTCGCAGGGTACTCTCTCATCGTATTGCCTGTGATCGCCATCGTTGCTGTGTTATTTCGGAGCCAACTGCGCAGGGCTTATCAGAATGCCCGAACTCGTCTCTCCCGTTTGATTGCATTTACGGCAGAGAACCTGTCCGGCATGTTTCTGATCCAGGCGTTCCATCAGGAAGAAGAGCAGAAGAAAAGATTCACGGAACAGAACCAACTTCACCTGAAGGCCAATATCACACAAGCCCGTTCCAATGTCATATTCAACCGGACGTTTGATATCCTTGGCAATGCGGCGCTCGTTATGATGGTTTGGCTTGGAGGACGTGCCGTGCTGGGTGAATCATTGCAGGTAGGTGTGCTCTATGCATTTATCAGTTACATCCGTCAGTTCTTCCAGCCGATTAACCAGATCACCATGCAGTGGAACACATTCCAGTCAACCACCGTATCCATGGATCGAATCTGGAACATTCTGAGTACCCGTCCGGAAGTCGCTGATCCCATACCCGGGACTGCCTCCACACTTGAACCACGGAACGTGATGGGACAGATTGATTTTAATGATGTTTCGTTCGGCTATCGGGCAGATCGCCCCCTGATTCAGCATATGAATCTGCATCTGTATCCAGGTGAAATGGTGGGTATCGTAGGCACTACAGGAGCTGGCAAAAGTACGTTGATCTCCCTGCTCAATCGCTTTTACGATGTGAATCAGGGCAGCATTGAGATCGATGGTGTAGACATTCGCCATTTCCCGCAAGCCAATCTTCATCGGATCGTTGGTCTGATCCAGCAGGAACCATTCCTATTCTCGGGCTCCATCATTGACAATGTACGAATGTTCCGCGAGGATATTACGAGAGAGCAGGCTATTCAGGCCTGTCGATTCGTCGGAGCACATGCGATGATTTCACGTTTGCCGCAAGGGTATGATACACGTCTTTCCGAACGCGGAAGCGGTCTGTCCGCCGGAGAGCGTCAACTGATATCGTTTGCCCGAATCGTGGTCTTTCAACCCCGAGTTCTTATCCTGGATGAAGCAACCGCGAATCTGGATTCGCATACCGAACAATTGGTACAACAGGCGCTGGAATCCGTCTCACAGGGAAGAACAACGATTGTCATTGCACATCGTTTATCTACAGTCATGCATGCAGATCGGATTCTCGTAATGGAGAATGGCGAGATTGTCGAGGAAGGCTCACATCAGAAGTTGATTGATGCTGAAGGGGTATATGCTGATCTTTACACCCATGCGCGTGAAGCCGGTAATGATTCAGCTATTTCCGGCTAGCTTATCGAACCAAATGGGTTAAATAAAGTTGAATGTGCCGCTCTGCGATGCAGGCGGCATGTTTGGTATATTTTCTGGGAAATGATGTTAAGGAGGCGTATTTATGAAACCTGAATTATATAAATCATCAGAGTCGAAGCTTGAGCATCGGCAGATTGCCTACCGCCGTTTCACGGCTATATGGAAAGGAGCACTTTGTCTTCTGTTCTTGCTGTTATGCGTTACCCTGTTATGGATCATCTATGACGATCATGCTGGACAACTGGAGACGTTGTATTATTCCATCGCAGCCATTCTTGGCATGTGGTTTATCGGGCCTTTATTTTTTATGTTTCTGTCCCGCGCAATCGCGAGTTCTTCTGTGTTGTTATCCTGGAATGATGAAGGGCTTCATCCCCTTAAACGGACCATTCCCTGGAATGAGATTCGTAAAATTGAGCTTGGCTCGCCCGCCTTCAGCAAATGGATATTGTCTGCTTCCCCCATGATTGCCCTGTATTTGAAAGACGGCACCCGGCGTCATATCCAGACCGATCATTTGCTAACCAAAAAAGAGCTCAGTCAAGCAGTTGTCCTTCTGCAGAAGACGCTCCAAGAGAAACAGCACCAGGACATCTGAAATTCAGCTCACATCATTCCGACTTTTCGATACCAACAGACAGGTTCATTCTATAATTTCCATACGGCAAAATGGCTTCCAGCAAACTTCCAAGCTGCTCCATTGTTCCAGTGCGTACGATCATCAGATAACAGCCCTCTCCGCTGACACGGTGAACTTCCACGATATCTTCACGCGCAGCCATAAATTCACGGAAGGCGGCATGTCGGTCGCCAGAATTCAGAAAAATCGTTACAAATGCCTGCAGGCCCAAGCCGAGGCGTTCCGGGTTCCATTTTACCGTATACCCTTCAATCACACCCAGATCATGCAGCTTGCGTACTCTCGCACCTACAGCCTGTCCGGTCAGATGCACCTCTTCGCCGATCTCTTTGTGAGAGCGTTTGGCGTCCCGGATCAGGCTTTTCAGTATGCGTATATCTGTATCATCAATCGTCTCATTCATCTATTTTGCAATCCTTTCAACTTGAAATTAAAGTGGTCTGTTTTCTTTCAGTGTGTTATTTACGCCCATAAACGGGTTGTATAACATATAGGATAATAACATTAATTCCCGAAGGAGTGCAGGTTCAATGAAAATTCAATTGATTCGTAATGCTACATTATGGTTGGAATATGGGGGTCTGAATATACTGGTTGATCCCATGTTGATGGATAAAGAAGTGATGCCTGCTTTCCCGAATACGCCCAATGAATTACGTAACCCAAGAGTCTCCTTACCCGAGACGGAAACGGATTATATGAATCCCGATCTGATGATCGTTACGCATACACACCCCGATCACTGGGATGAAGCAGCAGCGAAGCAGCTCCGTAAGGATGTACCTCTGCTGTGCCAGCCAGGAGATGAGGCCGTGTTTACAGGAGCCGGATTTACTAACGTTACCGCCGTGGATGAGAAACACGAATATCATTCTGTTCGTTTTGCCCGCACTTCAGGACAACATGGAACCGGGGAAATCGGCGAACGTATGGGCAAGGTGTCTGGTTTTGTATTGGAAGCGGACGAAGAACCTGTCGCCTATATCGCCGGGGACACCATCTGGTGTGAAGAGCCAGCCGAAGCCATTCGTCAATATCAACCTGAGGTGATTGTGGTGAATGCTGGCGGTGCCCGCTTCCTGCAAGGAGATCCGATCACGATGGACGGACCTGATGTAGCTACCGTGAAACGCCATGCACCAGATGCGCATGTCATCGCTGTGCATATGGATGCCATTAACCATTGCATGATGTCCCGTGTGGACCTCGCCAGTTATCTGGCATCTGAACAATTGGACGGACAGGTGCTCATTCCACGCGATGGCGAGAGCTTTGTGTTTGGACCGGATACTGAGTTGAAATAAAATTCATTGATGCGATGAGTGACTTTTAACAAACGGAGTCTTCTCAAGATCCTCTCCAAGGAACACGAAAAAAGCTGGATGCGATTCATGCACATCCAGCTTTTATTTGCGTTTATAGTTGAGGAACACAGCAAGCCGAAGATAGTTCCGCCATCGGAGTGCTCAGTGTAAACCTGAGTGATTCCCTCGACTCATTTCACCTACTATTGAACTTTCAATCGAATTACGTTCCACGAAGCTTTGGCCAAGCTTGCCGTGATCAATGTATCTGATACTTCTGCATCACCACGATTATGCGGAGCGACGCGATTCGGCTGTGCTGCGGTATTGGCTGCTTTTAGATCATCACTTTCCAGCACAATATGCTCAATCAACCGGCACTTCCCAAAGCTGCGCAGATCCACTTCAAGCGGAAGTGATTCTTCCAGATGACGGTTTACAGCGAAAACAGTTACTTCACCCTGCTCTTCGTTATGCACCGCAATACCCTCCAGATAAGGAACATCCGTAATTTGTTTGGTGTCATATTTCGGGGACTGGATCAACGGTACAAGTGCCGTTCCACGTCCAAACACGGAAGCATGCATAAACGGATAAAAGATTGTCTGTCTCCATGCAGCACCGCCATTATCCGTCATGATTGGAGCGATGACGTTGACGAGTTGTGCCAGACAGGCCATCTTAACTCGGTCCGCATGTTTCAGCATGCTGATCAGCATACATCCCACAAGCAGTGCATCTTCATGGTTGTATACGTCCTCCAGCTGTGGCGGGGCAATCTGCCATGGGTCCAGCTTCTTGTCACTATCATTGGAGTGATACCAGACATTCCATTCATCAAAGGACAGGAACATCGTCTTCTTGCTGCGCTTCTTCGCTTTGATATAATCACAGGTCGCTTTTACCGTCTCAATAAAACGATCCATCTCAAGGGAACGCGCAAGGAATGTTGGCGTATCCTGCTCAGCATTACCGTAATACTGATGAAGGGACAGATATTCAACATGATCATACGTATGATCCAGTACCGTGGCTTCCCATTCCGGGAAGGATGGCATACCCAGGGATGAACTTCCGCAGGCGACCAGCTCAATCGTTGGATCTGTCCACTTCATCACTTTTGCCGCTTCAAGTGCAATCCGTCCATACTCTTCTGCTGTTTTGTGACCAATCTGCCACGGGCCGTCCATTTCGTTGCCTAGACACCAGGTTTTGATAGCATGAGGCTCCTTGTATCCATGTTTAATACGCAAATCACTATAGTAGGAACCTTCCGGATGATTGCTGTACTCCACGATGTTGCGGGCTGCATCTACACCCCGTGTTCCCAAGTTGACGGCCATCATGACTTCCGAATTCGCCTGTTTGGACCAATCCACGAATTCGTTGAACCCGAATTCATTGGTCTCGATTGTTCTCCAGGCGAGTTCCAGTCTGCGTTTGCGTTCTGACACAGGCCCAACCGAATCCTCCCAATTGTAACCGGATACAAAGTTGCCGCCAGGGTACCGCACAATCGGAACCTGCAACTCCTTAACCATCTCCAGCACATCTCCACGGAATCCCGCTTCATTCGCCGTAGGATGACCCGGCTCATATATTCCACCATATACGGCACGTCCCAGATGTTCAATAAATGAACCGTATAAACGTTTATCAACTACGCCAATTGTGAAATCCTTGTCTACCGTCATTTTTGCTTTTTCCATCGTGAAGTTCAGCCTCCTAAGATTAATATAAAAATTAATTGATAATCTATGGATCAACGTTCATATTTATATTAAAATCGATTATGGCACCAATTTCAACCTGAATTTTGCAAAATGTTATTCTTTTGACTGGATTTATGTTTAACTTAATTCTATAAATCAAAAATGGAGGAACAGATGTGATTAGAGCAAATACCGATACAGAATGGCTGCCTCTATACGAGGCACTTGCGAGTGAAGTCCGTCTGCAGATTATCAGGCTTGTCGCGGAGACCCCAATGAACGTGAAGGACATTGCCGCATCACTCGGCCTGAGCAGCGCAATTGTAACCATGCATGTTCGCAAGCTTCAGGATGTGGGCGTTATTCAGTCCAAAATGATTCGCAAGGATGGCGGCACGCACAAAATGAACAGCCTGGCCGTCGACTGGATTGGTATCTCCATGCCACAGGAAACGGGAGCTTCCCGCAAGCTTCATGAAGTGGCGATCCCTGTCGGACATTACACTCATTTTGATGTGTATCCAACTTGTGGTCTGGCTACATCCAGTCAGGTCATTGGACAATACGATGACCCACGCTATTTTCTGGATCCCGAACGCATGCATGCCCATATTCTCTGGTTTGGACGCGGATTCGTGGAATACAAAATTCCAAACTATATCTTGTCAGGCCAACAGATCAGTGCCATTGAATTATCACTTGAAATAGGTTCAGAGGCCCCTTCGGTCAACCCAAACTGGCCTTCGGATATTACCTTCATGCTCAATGGCATTCGACTAGGTGAATGGACAAGTCCTGGAGATTCCGGAAATGGACGAGGCATGTTCACCCCGGAATGGTGGAGCGACAGTGTGAATCAATACGGCATGCTCAAAGTGCTGCGGATTACCCATGAGGGCACTTTTATTGATGGACAGCTTATGTCCGAAGTTACGCTTGCCGATATTCCCGTGGAACGAAATCAGTGGACATTGCGCCTCTCCGTGGAGGAAGATGCGCAGCATGTGGGCGGGCTTACATTGTATGGTCAAGGATTCGGCAACTATGATCAGGATATTCTGTTCCGTCTGTACTATCAGGACTAATAAACAACAAAAAGAACCTTCCATCCCCCGTATAGGCAGAGATGAAAGGTTCTATATGTGTTCATTATTTAATAAGCATGCATGAACTTAAAGTGCACTTCCGCCAAACAGGAAACGGTACTCCCAATGTTTGCCGGAGATATCACTAATCGTTACACCGCCGCCGGCATTGGAATAGGTGTGCAGAATTTTGCCGTCACCCAGATAAATTCCCGTGTGGGTAATCGTAGCAGTAGATTTGTTCACACTAGAATATGATGAAGCCGAACTGCCTTTGTAGGACATAAAGTACATCAGGTCACCACGCTTCAGATTTTTCCAATTGGTCTGAACGGTACCGTTGGCTTTCACATAAGCACCTTGTTTACGTGAATCGGATGGAAGCTTGATTCCGAGCGCATCAATAAAGGCCTGGCGGACAAAGCTTGAACAATCGAACGTAGCCGTACTGTTACGACTTGCTCCAAACTCATAAGGCGTCCCCCAATATTTCATACCGGCAGCAATCACTTTCTCCACTGAAGCACTGCCTGTAACTGAACTTCCTGTTGTCGTGTTGCCTTTCACAGCTTGTGTATATTTTGAAGAAGAAGATATGTATCCTGTCCGGTTACCGGAGTCCGTAACTTTATACCAGCCTGATCCGGATTTTTGCAGTACCGTTACGGTCTCTCCTTTTGGCACCAAACGAACAATGCTTGCGGAAGAAGATGGCGATGTACGCAAATTAACTCCCCAGATGACTTTAACTTTTGAATTTTCAACTGCCGCTGCTGATGCAGGTGTCGTTAATGCTCCTGTGGTCAGACTTCCCATCAGCATCGTTGCTGTTACACTTGCAGTAATGATCTTGCTTTTCCAGTTCATGATGTCGTGTTCCCCCTGATGTTACAGAATTTTAACCTGGCCTCATTCGCCGGGCTTGCCCCATTGTAAAACGGGCTGTCCATAACGATCATCAGTCCAAAGTCCTGTATTCGATCAGGCAGGCTTGAGCACTAAGAATCAGGGAAACCTCTCACATCAGTTGGCTAAAACTGCCGTAAATCTCTTCTTTTCCAAAGGTTAAATTATTGTAACTATTTACTGCGCTTCGTTTTACGCAGAAAAGTGCCTTAAGCCAGGCATCACTTAGGACGTGAGTCAAATGACCTATATTTTAATATTTAAATTCTATATTTGGTAAACATTACTATGGTTCATTTCTCAGTTATGAGTACCTGTAATCCCAAAATCATCACAAAAAGCCGGAGATCTCTCCCCGGCTGTACTCTGTCTCCATATGAATTAATTATGGCTCAATACCCCAAGCGTTGACTCCGCCAATATAAGCGGTCACTTTGTCCCAGGCGCTAAAGGCTGTTTTGGAAACATCGAAAGAATAGTCATTAGTCTGATCAAAATTCGTCCAGTTGTTCTTCGAGAAGCGACCCTGGATAATTCCCGTCTCTGCTCCGGCAGCCAGGTTGCCTGCCCCGGATTTGAAACCAATCTCCAGATACGTATCCGCTGTCCCTTTAGCCGGATCTACCGTCACAAAGTGAGCTTCAACGTTGGCGCTGCCAATCTGAGCGTAATCACACCAGAAACTCAGATCGGATGCACTATCCTTCGTAAAGTAATACCGCAGCTTCACCTGGCTCAGATCCACTGCTGTCGTGCCTGTGTTCTTGATATTGAACTGCGGGGTCACCGCATTGCCTGACGTTCCTGAACCGCCATTGCGGTATTGCACTTCAAGTGCACCTGTTGTTACAGGAGGCGCTGTTGGTGTCACCGCCACTACATTGGACAAGGTCTGGCCGCTTGTATTCACTGCCACCACTCGGTAATTGTATGCGGTACCATTCACTGCCGTGGCATCCGTGTATGTCAGTGCCGTCAGACCTGTAGCCAGATCCGTATAGGTTCCACCTGCAACCGAGCGTTGTACCTTGTAACTTGCAGCTCCGGTCGATGCGGTCCATGTCAGTACAGCCTGATTATTGCCTGCCGTTCCTGTAAGGGTTAACACTCCCGGTATAGATATTCCAGCTTGCGGTG
Organism: Paenibacillus sp. BIC5C1; assembly: GCF_032399705.1. Taxonomy (NCBI): domain Bacteria; kingdom Bacillati; phylum Bacillota; class Bacilli; order Caryophanales; family Paenibacillaceae; genus Paenibacillus; species Paenibacillus sp. BIC5C1. The sequence continues at coordinate 1,334,290 of NZ_CP135922.1, read as the reverse complement.
TTGCAGAGGCCTGAGCAGAAGGTGCAGATTCACCTGCCGTATTCACTGCGGTCACCACATAATAGTACGTTTTGCCATTGGTCAGTCCTGTATCTGTGAAGGTCGACCCGGTAACCCCCGTTGCTACTGAAGTATACGGGCCGCCGTTTACCTCCGCGCGTTTTACTGTGTAAGAAGCGGCACCAGTGGATGCAGTCCAGTTCAGAATAACCTGTTCACTGCCTGCTGCAGCTGTCAGACCAGCTGGAGCTCCCGGCACCTGAACTCCTGGGCTTCCGGCATCACCCAGGAGACGATCAAATTCACCATACGCGGTAGCCATATCCACCTGTGACCAGAAACGGTGGTACGTAAAGGTTGGTGCGCCATTTTCCCATTTTTTCGTTGTTGGATCATAAGACGTTTTGTACAGATTATCCAGATACGCCCATGCCGGATCTTGCTTGATGGCTGGACGCAGGTCAGAGTAACCAATGTATACGCCATTACCACCTTTGGCCGGGTCAGAAGGTACGCCGGCTGTACCCGGTAACGTGTTCCCCTGTCCGAAGGTTCCCGTCCAGTTCGCCGGAATGTAGATCTCTTTGGCGAAGAAGCGGAAGTAGTCTTTACGGACTTCTTCGGTGACAATCCCCACACCATCATTGTAATCCCAGGCTGTATTCAGCAGTTTCTCGGCCATGTCTTTGGCTTCCTGTCCTTTGGCACTGAGTACGCCGCCTTCCGCTTGAGTCCCTGCAGCAAAGAACGTCAGGGCTTTAATATAACTCCCCAGTACACCCGTATCCTGAGCAGGATCTTTGGTTACCACATGGAAATTAGGATTGTTCGTAAAGGAACTGAACCCGTTCCATTTATCCGGTTGCCCCTGCCATTCCTGGCTGCCTGGAATCCAGAATTCGCCAGGTGCAGGTGTTGTGGCAACCTGTGCATTGGTACCACCAAGAATACGCTGACCTGCCGCATTCAGATAATATCCTTCAGCATCCGTCACTGGACGCTCATCGACGAATACATAATCCTTGGCCCAGTCGACCCACTTGGTTATGACTTTTTTGGCCATTTGGAAGTTCTCGGAGCTGAGGTCCCCGCTCTCGGCAAGAATGTAATACATCTCGGCTACACGCTCCAGCGACCAAGCCTGGAAACCAAACCACGTGTTGGAGTCCGGGTCCCGGTATACCGGAGCTTCCTGATAAGCCATGTCGTAGAACGTACTTGTTCCGGCAGGATAAGCTTTGTAAGAGCCATCAAAACTGTTCGTCGCCCCACCGCCAATTGCCCCTTCGTGAGACTGCAACCAGGTGTAGAACTCCAATTGGCGCTTCAGCGATGCATTCCAATCTGCTTTGGCTGTTGTCGATTTTGGAATCAGGCCGCCTGCCGGATCAGACAATGCATACGCTGCCACCGGATTCTGGTAAGCCTGATGCGTATGACTGGCTCCAATCCGCCATGCCCAGTTCCCACCCTCGCCAAGGCCGCCGCCCCATGAGGTATACCATGCCATCAGATACATATTAGAGTCTTTGCCTGTACCAGCAGTTGGTGTACCGTTCTTGGCACTTCCGATCTTCTGGAAGTACTTGTCATGCATCCCATAGCGCAGATAGTCACCCATCTTCTTCGCTTTGTCCAGATACGCTGTATTGGTGTAGCCCATCTCCTTCGCCCAATACAGTACCTGCACCGCACGCGCATCAGCATCCGTTGCGTTGGTATAACGCCACTGGGCTGCCGGAGCCTGGGTCTCCTTGGTGAACAGGCTCATGAAACCTTCGCCCGTTTTGCCAAACGTTTTATTGTCCTGGGATGGATGTGGGATGGCCTCCCACACAGACTCCTGCTCTCCACGTTGGAACGTATTCACGTAAGCCGCTGTATGATTCGGATTCAGCAGATTACCATAGCCGTACCAATTATCCACATCCAGCAGCCAATGCATCAGGTACGTCTGATTGTTGCCGTAGGAAGCTTTCAGCTCAGCATCAAGCGGGTCTTTTCCTGCAGCATATTGACCGTTAATGGCAGATGGATATTGATCCGGAAAAGGTTTTTCTGCTGCATAGGTGGCCGGGCTGTTTGGATTGTAATAACTCATCGTAGGCTGCTCTTCCTTGCCGTCACCTTCATTGACAGGGATGATGTATTTCTCCATGCTGTCCCAAGCGGCTTCCAGTTTGGACCAATCACCCGTATAGTGACCGTACATCGTTTCCAGCCAGAGCCAGTAACTGTATGCCTCGGATGTCGTCATGTGCCCATAATCCGGCGCCTCGCTCATCAGCGTTTCAATGGAGTGATACGGAATGCCCTCTGGAGAAAAATAACCGTTCGCCGGGTCCTTCAGTTGATCATACAATTGCAAAAATCGAGCTTCGTTTATTCCGTCCGCCTGAGCATCAATGGTCTGCTCTTCGGCATAAACCGTTTGGGGACCCGCCCACAAGCCAGTGTACCCGGTTAACATAACGGTGCCTGCTAGCATGGCAGACAAACTTTTTTTCGCAGCTGATTTCAACATGTACATACCTCCCTGGAATGGTGAAATTCAAATTAGAGTTACTGTGGGTCTGCCCATGTTGTTGAACTCCCTTTTAGGTTACGGCTCCATGCCCCAGACTTTCGTATCTCCCTGAAACCCAGTTACCTGATTCCATGCGGTAAAAGCTGTCTTGGTTGCATCATAGGAATAGTCGTTGCTCTGATCGAAATTGCTCCAATTGTTCTTGGAAAAGCGCCCCTGGATCACGCCCGTCTCCACTCCGGCAGCCAGGCTGCCAGCCCCGGATTTGAAGCTGATCTCCAGATACGTATCCGCTGTACCTTTTGCCGGAGCCAGCGTGACAAATTTGCCTTCAATATTGGCCGTGCCAATCTGGGCATAATCACACCAGAAGGTGAGATCCCCTGCACCATCCTTGGTAAAATAATATCGGAGCTTCACGGTACTCAGATCAATTGCCTGAGTGCCTGTGTTTTTCAGATTAAACTGCGGAGTCACCGCATTGCCGGAAGCACCTGACCCTCCGTTACGATATTGCACCTCAAGCGTGCCCGTCGTGGCCGGAGGCGCACTCGGTGTCACCGTCACGATGTTGGACAACGTCTGTCCGCTCACATTCACGGCGGCGATTCGATAACTGTACACCGTTCCGTTTGCCGCTGTTGCATCAATATAATTCAAAGCTGCCAATCCAGTTGCCACATCGGTATATGCACCGCCTACAATTGAGCGCTGTACCTTATAAGTCAAAGCTCCCGATGCTGCCGTCCAGGTCAGAATCGACTGGGCATTGCCTGCCGTACCGCTTAATGTCAGTGCACCAGGCAGCGATGTTTCAGCCTGTGGCGTGGCAGAGACTTGTGCAGAACCGGGCGATTCCCCAGCTGAATTAACAGCCGTCACTACATAATAATAGGTCTTCCCGTTCGTGAGCCCCGTGTTCGTGTACGTCACCCCATGGACACCTGTCGCTATTGATGTATATGGCCCTCCATTCACCTCGGCACGCTTTACGGTGTACGATTCCGCCCCAGGAGATGTTACCCAGTTCAGGATGACCTGAGCATTTCCTGATACAGCCTGCACCCCCGAAGGTGTAACAGGAGTGACGACCGGTGTAACACCAGGTTCCTGACCGTATATTCGTATTCCCGCATCGTAGACTGGGAGATATACGCTCTTCGCCACATTGCCTGTGCCCAAGCCCTGGAATGAATGATCATTATTCGCATTCCAGGCGCCTTGCGGGCCGGTAATGCGGAACTGGACTTCTTTGCGATAATGTCCTTCCCCGCCTGGATATATCTTGGTTCCGGTAAAGTCCGCTGTAACAGCGTAGATTCGTTTCGCTGCATCAACCACAACTGGTTGGGATACGATAGCCCCCTCGGCGTATGCGGTTGTAACATGGACATCAGAAACGGTGTAACCTGCAGCGTAAACTTCACTCAAATCCACGAAATAGCGAAATGACAACTTATCCCCCATCCGCGCAGGCCAGCCGGAACGATTGTTCAGTTGAGCCTTGATTTCCGTGTAATTGGAACCGGATGCCTTAACAGCAGCTTCGACAAAGAACTCATCCGTCTTTACTTCCGGAGACGGAAAATTCGCGATGGGCTGATCGTTCTGGCCGAATAACAGATTCATTTTGGCTAACGCGCCTGTAAAGCCCGCATTGTAATCGGTTGCCACCTCATTGCTGACATAGTCCCCAATGGAATCGGTATAGGCATCCGATGCATCCGGTCCACCAACCATCGCGCCGTACAACGTGTGACGGTGCTCTGAAGGTACATTTTCATTGTTCGTCCATGAACTGTGGGAGGCCCGGTGATGAGGGTGCTTAGGCGGATTCTGACCATAACCGACCACATAACTGCTTTGGCGAGGATTATCCCCCAGAATGTAGTTCATTTGAGAGACGGCAAAGTCCTGATACCTTGTTTTCTTCACCGGATCACTGACCCAGTCGGAATATACAAAAGCAATAAACGATGCATTCGCTGCATACCGGAGTGATCCCCAAGTATCAAGCCAGGCAAGCCCGCCCGGTGTATACTTGATCCTTTGTCCATTCGTGCCTACAGACCAATAATCCAGATTGCGCTCCGTGGATTGAATGAACCGCGTCGCTTCTGGCATGTTCAGACTCGACGTAATGCGGGCCAGCAGAATCTGGGCTCCGTAGTGTTTGTCATCCCAGCCTTGGGTCCAAGTATAGGCCCAGTTCCCGTTCTGCCCATCCGCCTGCCACAGATTCGCTGTAGCAATCGCCTTGGACAAGTAAGCGCTATCATTTGTCGCCATATATAACCATGTTGCTGCCCAGGCGAGCTCATCATAGTAACCTGTCCATGAATTGTAGAACGATTGGGCATCTGTAATGCAATCCGAATATTTGCCTCGATACGTATCCGCGAAGCTGTACAGTTCCTTGGCATGTTGGAGCAGTTTGTTGGCATAAGTCGGGTCACCGTCCCGGAACACAATGGATGAAGAAGCGAGTGCCGCTGCGGTTTCACCCGCAAGTTCGCTTCCCGGACAGGATGCGTCGATCTTATAAGCAGGACGGTTCATCTGCATCACTTCAGCCGGTCCCCACCAGGCATGGTCTGTATTGCCTGCTCCAACCTGTCCCCATAATTCATTTGGTTTCGTATGCGCTTTCACAAAATAGTCTGTGGCCCATCTCAAGTTATCCTTAATCTGCTCCAGTTGCCCTGCCTGCTCGTATCCCTCACGGTATTCCACAACAGACCAAGCTAACATCGTAGCCGAATAAGCCATAGGCAGACCAAATTTCACATGATCTCCAGCATCGTACCACCCTCCGGTCAAGTCAACCCCAACATCCGCTCCGTCATTTAATCCGGAATCACCACGCCATTCCACCCGGTTGTCTTCCGGCAATTTCCCAGAACGCTGTGTTTCATAGAAATAAACTGCCTTCTGTAATGCCTCCGCATAGTTATGATTCCCGGCAGCCGCATCTGCCTTGCCATTCCATGCCTGTATGGATGTACTTCCTGCCAGTAGCCCTGCCGATAACGCGAGAATAGCGATTCGTCTCCACCAGCTTCCCTTCATCTTCAACCATTCATCTCCTTCTGCAATAATCGTCTCACATTTTTCAATTACACTGATGTAATGACCCGCTCCTTCCTATGGTGTGACTCCATGTATTTTCCACCATTAATTACCATTATAGCCTTTTACTTCAGTTGCAATATCAGCGCTGGTGACTTCTGAAATAACATTGTTGTGACATGTTTGGGTAGTGATATGACAAAAAAGACTGCCCCTTATTGCGCATGAACGCAATATGAGAAACAGTCCTGGTATTTTGAATAAGTCGTACTACAGGTTGCATTATGATCCAGGGTACTATCCAGTCCGAACACCTGTCTTTTGGATCGTTTACACTCTGAATTTGTTGATTTGCTCCTGCAACTCTTCAGCCATTTTGGACAAAGAACCTGCGGATGAAGCAATCTCTTCCATTGAAGCCAGCTGCTGCTGGGTTGCGGCAGATACATTATGCACCCCACCTGCTGCTTCTCCAGCGATGTTAGAGATCTGATCCACATACCCTACAACTTCATTTGTACTTGCTGACATTTCCTCTGAACCTGCAGATACTTCCTGGATTTCACCAGCGACCTTGTTCACTGCATCCGAAATCTGCTCAAAGGCTTGTCCAGCCGCTGTTACAATCTCAATGCCGGCTTCCGTTTCATTGCTGTTCACTTTCACAGCCTGCACGGCATGATCTGTATCCTTCTGAATCAATTGGACTAGATCCGTAATCCGTTGCGCGGATGTAGAAGACTCCTCTGCGAGCTTCCGTACTTCTCCGGCTACGACTGCGAAACCACGTCCGTGCTCACCTGCACGTGCCGCTTCAATTGCTGCATTCAATGCAAGCAGATTGGTCTGACGGGCAATATTGTTGATAACCTCGGTAATGGTACCAATCTCTGCGGAACGTTCTCCCAACCCTGTAACCAGTTCTGTCAGTGATGCAATGGAGTTGCGAACAGATCCCATCTGTTCAACAGCCTGCTGAATAATCATATTTCCTTCGGCTGACTGATTCGCTGCATCCACAGCAGATACGGATACACTTTGAGCAAGCTCAGCAATTTGTTCCGAACCAAGAGCCATCTCACTCATCGCCTGTGAAGAACGTTTCACCATATCTACTTGATCCGATGTACCTACAGCCAATTCCTCAACCGTCTCGGAGATCTGTTCCGACGCCCTTGTATTCTGCTCAGCACTCGCAAGAAGTTCTTCCGAGGAAGCGGCTACCTGTTCGGATGTCATCGATACGGATTGAATCATCTCCCGCAGGTTGCCAGTCATCACATTGAAGGAATCTGCCAGCGTTCCCAGCTCATCCTTGTTCTTGAGAACAATCTTCTCACTGGTCAGATCCCCATCTGCAATCAACACCGCTGCTGCATTCATCTTCTGAATTGGACGTGAGATGATACTTGCAATGAAGAAGGCAATAAACATGGAGACCAGGAAAGCAACAATGGTTACCCCCAAAATAATATTAAATGCTTTTTCGGCCAGTTCAACCGATGCATTCGTTGCCGAATCAGAACCCTGATTTCCCATCACAATCAATTGGGCAATCTTATCGTTGGCGGTATACCACAAAGAATAAGCTGCCGTGTGCAGTCTGCTGGCCTCGTCATAATCATTTTTCAATCCCAGCTCAATGAATTCAGGCATTTTGGCCAAATAAGCGTCATAGTTCGTGCTAAATTCTTTGTAAAGCTTCATTGCTTCTTCATTGCTATCTATAAATGAGAGCAATTGTTTTCGTTCATCCTCAATTTTGGCAAGGAGCTGATCCAGCGCTTCATTCATTTTGGCAGTTTCATTTTCATCCTGCTCAACAATGACGGCAAGAGCGAGGCGCTCTACATCGGAAACATCACCATTCATTTGACCCAACAGAGACACACTTGGCATCCACGTTTTGTCAACATCATCCGCTTTGCTGGACATGCCATGAATTTGGGTCAACGCGTAAATGCTGACAAAAGCCAGAAGTGCCACCACAATCAGAAATCCGGTCAGTAATTTCATTCGAATTGTCAATCTTAATTTCCCCATCATGCTTCCCTGCGCGTCTTTCATGTTCCCCACTCCTCAACTAGTACATATTTATAATATATCGACACGTATCGCCATGAATTGTAGATATCAGAATTCGATTTTTGTAAATTTCAGTTAACTTCGAAATAAACACAAAAAAAGCCTTAAGTCTTTGGCTCACCAATGACTTAAGGCTTCCATATACGAAACTTCTCTTCCAATCCCTACTATATTCAACCGTTTCTAACGAAAAATTCGACGATGAATGTTAATGAAAAAATCGGGAATCGACTTGGTATAATTACGCGTAGCAATCAAGATTACACTAACCAGACTACCCAGAATGAATCCGCCCAGAATATCCCCAGGGTAATGTACACCAACATAGACACGCGAGACTCCTGTCAGCACAGCAAGCAACAGCATCCACATTCCGAAGCGACGTCCGATAAAAAATGAAGCTGCAGCCAGCGCAAATACGAAGGAGGCATGTTTACTTGGGAAAGATGGATCTGGCACATGCGGAACCAGTTGATTCACCGTGCCTTCCATGAACGGCCTTGGATGGCCTACCACAGGTGAAATTCCCCATTTTGCCAGAACAAGTGCTACGATCGAAGCTACACATGCATAAAACACAATTCGTTGCTTCGACGGATTGCCAAGAAACCACACAATCACAAGAAGCCCTATCATAACCCAAACGGCATATTCAGCTGATGTAATCATAAACCAGTCCAGAAACGGAATACGATCAGCAAACTGGTTGATCCAATTAAATACAGATTGATTCATAACAGTCGTTTAATACCTCCATTACACAAAACACGATTATTTTTTACATAATAAATATACACTAACTATTTGTCAAACATGTCGCCTAGTAACCGAACTTTCGAAATCAAAGAGGACATTTCTCTTACTTTTTGTTAAACTAGTTTGGGTTACATAATAGTTCATTCATAGAAAGGTGAAGATTATGCTTAAGAAATGGTTATGGGGAACATCCCTAACCCTGGCACTTGCCATAGCCGGTGTCATTGTATATTACGGATACTCGATCGTTCATTTTGCCAATAGCATCTCAACCGCTTCAGAGACTTCCACTTCTGACACAAACCAAAATACGGACACTCCAACCACTCCTGTTCCTAAATGGGAAGGGAAGGAACGAGTTAACATTTTGCTGCTTGGCGGTGACACCAGAGGGGATGATGCCGGCCGTTCAGATTCGGTCATGGTCGCTTCCATTGATCCGGTATCCAAGAAAGCCCATCTATTCTCTGTTCTGCGTGATACATATGTAGACATTCCGGGACATGGCAAAAGCAGGCTCAACGCAGCCTTCTCTTACGGAGGAGCGGAATTAACCAAACAAACGGTTGGTGACTTGCTTGGCATCCCTATTCAGCACTACGTGTATACCGATTTTATTGGATTCATGGCGCTGGTTGATGCTGTAGACGGAATCGATATTGATGTGGAGAAAGACATGTATTATACCAGCAAAGCAGATAAACATATGTACGATATCGATCTCAAAAAAGGACTTCAGCATATGGACGGTAAGACCGCCCTGCAATATGTCCGGTTCCGGCATGATGCCACATCAGACTTTACGCGTACCGAACGGCAGCGGATTTTCATGACTGAGCTAGCCAAGAAGATGCAAAGCACGACTTCACTCTTCAAGATTCCTGAAATATTGGAAGCTGTCGCTCCATATATCGAGACAGACCTCAGTCCAACACAGATGTTAAAATTAGCTTCCCTCGGATTCGATATTAATGTGAATGAAATCGATAAACAGCAGATCCCTCCTAACAAGTTGCTTACCAATGAGCTTGCAGGTTCTGCCCAGGTACTCGGTGTAAATAAACCGAAACTCCAAGCATACATTCAGAATTTATTTGAGGAAGATGCAAAATCTTCAGAGGATGAATCAACAAAAGTACAAGACTTAAACTAAAAGGAATGGAAACAAAATGAGGCAGGTATCGCAAAGATACTTCGACAAAAAGATGGCTGCTGCCATCTTTTTTTGTACCTATTTCCTCCATTTAATGCAGTCTTAATGTTCAACAGGTACCCTTAAATGATGAATTCCGGTTACACGAAGGAGGAATACACGTGAATAAACCGCGAATCGTGGAATGGACTCAACTGCGCGGCCTTGCATTTCTCGCCATTGTGATGCAGCATAACATCGCAGAATATATATATCGCGCTGACATTGAACAACCTGATTCCATCATGCTGACCATGATTTATCATCTGACTCGTTTTGGTACGCCGACATTCGTCTTTCTGTCCGGTGTAATGCTGTTCTATCATCATAGTCATACCAAGCCGGATTACCCCAAGTTTATCCGTAAGCGGTTTGGAGATATCTATGTGCCTTTTGTGGTATGGACGTTTATCTATTGGTTGTTTGTCCGGGTATTCACACCCGAGTTCTGGCTTTCGGGTATGCCAGACTTCCGCAGTCTTGTTCGTGAACTGTTCCTCCCCCAGACGGGATACCATCTGTGGTTTGTGATTATGGTGTTTCAGTTCTATATTCTGTTTCCCCTGTTTCTTGCGGGAGCCAAGTTCATTCGGAAACGTATTGAAAAAGTTACACGCTTCACCCCGATGCAATCCGTCGTCACGCTGATTCTCATTGGGATGGCATTATACACTTTACTTATGAAATGGTCCTACTACGATATGGGCGGGTGGACAGCCTCCTTACCTCAACCCTGGTCGGGTTTGCTGCAATATCGCTCTTATTCATGGGTTATGTACTGGTTTTACTTTTTGCTGGGCGCAGTCTGTGCCTGGTCAGTGGATAGTTGGAGAAGTTGGACCGCAAAAGTATTGCCCTGGATGGTCTGTCTGTTTATCGGCATGTACATCTGGCTTGGGTATGATGTGCTGCGAGGGTCCGGCGATGTCGTTAACCTGAATATATCAACCTATCTGAAGCCAACAACATTCATCATCATCATGGCCCAGATGTTCATGTTCTATGGGTTCCTTGTACTGCTGCGAGGCAAAGATACACCATTTCAGCGTCTCCTGACGTGGATTGGCCGATATTCCTTTGGTGGCTATCTGGTTCATGCACTGGTTATCTACTGCATCGCGTATATTACCCGGCCTCTTACATTAACTGATTGGCATCTTCCGGTTACATTGCTTTCGTTTCTGGTCACCGTGGCAACGTCTCTTGCAATCAGCTGGGGACTTTCCCAACTTCCTGGTTCTCGCTTCACCATAGGTTTACAACGAAAGAAACACCTAAGTCCCCGTTTACGTGATACTGTTTCGGCGGGCAGAACAAGTTCGCCCGAGCGTAGTCCGTCAACTAGCGCCAATCGCAGTCCGGAAACCAGCTAATCCTGATTGAATATAGAAAGAGCGTCTCCCTTCGTGGAAGACGCTCTTTTTCACTTCACTTCTGTGGAAGCGGATCGACCAGGTACAGGTTCGTGAGGACCAGGAGCTTGATGTGCATGGCCCTTCTGATTAACGAACCTTTTCAGGTCACCCGTCAACTGCTCCTTCAACTTGTCTACCAACTGCGTTTCACTGATGCCTTTTGCCTGAGCAATCTCAGCCAGTGATTTCCCGCTTTGAAGCTGCTGATGGAGCTGCTCTGGGGTGATGCCGAGAAAACGTGCAATAGCGCCCTTGTCCATCATTGGATGTCTGTTGCCGTGGTGAGCGAACTCACGTCTTAACTCCCGAAGTGGTGTGTTGATTACCTTCTTCAGCTTCGTATCCATACCTGCTTTGGCTGCTGCTGCCTGCTCTTTTGTGAGACAGCCTTCTTCGGCTGCTTTATCCAATCGCATAGAGAGCGAAGGCTTCAGCTTCTCCAACAATTGATTTTCACTAAGTCCCTTGCGTTCCTTGGCAATCTGAGTCAACGTCTTGCCAAGCTCCATTTGTTCCTTTAAATCACGGAGCCCAATACCGAGCAGATCTGCGGTTTCTCCAATCATAAACAGGCCATGACCTGCTTGCATGCAAGGCTTCGTCTGGTTTGTAGAGGAGGATGGTGTTGTCACATGATCTTCAACAGATCCATTCGGATCAGCGGATGCCGTATAGCCGGTTGATGCTGTTATAAATACGGCTGCCAATCCGGCTGCCATCCATTTTTTCCATTTGTATTTCATTTCTCTTCTTCCTTTCATATGTCAAAATCCTGTGCCCTCTTAGTTTGAGCCTAACTTCCGCTTTTTTATGCCATAAAAATACAAAATGTCATAGTTTTTTTCACAATTCATCACAAAACATCCTATTTTTTTCAATTCATTTCCGGTATACTGAGAGTAACTTCATGATCTAGTCGAAAAGTCCTTAATTACTTTATTATGGGAAGGGCGTAACCAAACGATGCGGAGAGAATGGTTTGATCCGTTTAGATCCGATGTGGAGGTGGTGTTCGCTGCAGCAGAGCAGCTGGTACAGAAATATCCTGAATTAATGTCAGAACATGCACTAGAACAACTTCATTTGGTCAATCCTTTGTTACGAGATTCGGGTCACAGCTACATCGGCTACATTATTCCTTTGTGGATGCAGCTCTCGGATGGTCTACCTCCAGAGAAGGCACACAAACTAAGTACTGCTTGTCTCCTGCATATGCTATATTTTCTGAATCAGGATGAAGTTATGGACGAGCAGCCAGAAGATGTGACACTGAAATTATCACTGGGTAATCTTTACTACGTGGATGCGATCTGTGTCTATTCAGAGCTATTCAGCCTTTCTTCCCCGTTCTGGACGTATTTCAGACAGTATGTGGAGGATTGGGCCATGAGCGTCACCGGTGAGAACTCCATAGACTATTTCAAGAGAAACCCGCTATTAATCGCCCAAAAAGCCGCCCCACTTCAACTTGGAGCTGCGGGCTCACTCCTTCTTTTGGAACAGGAGCATCGGATTACTCCGGTATGTTCTGCCGTCAACATTGCACTGATGACTCTCCAGATGACAGATGACTTCACAGACACGAAACAAGATGCTGTGCACGGAAATTACAACAGCTTCCTCTCCCACATATCCGCAGCACTGGAACATAACTACCCAGCTCATCCTGTAAGCGAACGTGTACATGAGAATGTATACAATACCCAATTGATGAACTCCTATGTAGACATTGCTCAACAATATAACATCAGACTGACATCTTCTAACTCGGGAATTTCGCATCTCGAAGCATTTAATTCCTACTTATGCGGCATTCTGGGACAAACTGTTCACGACATCGAACAACACAAAAAAATGCTTTTTCAAGGCGGGTTTCATTACTGGATCAGCGAGAAACAACATTTGTCCTAATCACCAAAGAAGAGCTGGTACAGTTGAATTTTAAATATGAAGGGAATGTTGACGATGATGGTATCAGAGAAAACGTTGCACGAGGATATTATTGAAAAGGCCTGGACTGATGAGCACTTCAGACAACAACTGCACTCCAACCCGAAGCAAGCGCTTCGCGAAGCATTTGGCATTGATATTCCTGAACATATTCAAGTCCGTACTGTTGAAGAACAACAGAACGATTACGTTCTCGTGATTCCTCCCAATCCATCCAAAGTGGATTATGACGTCAATTGCGGACCGTGGAGAAGCTAAACGGATTAAATTGAATATGTAATTGAACAACATCAGGGGTAGCGAACAAAAAAAGCCATCGTACACTTCTGCCGCTCGTCATTCGACGAACGCAGCAAAAGATACGACGGCTTCTGTTCCTACCCCTTTTGTGCTTGTAAAGCTGATCTGCCCATGCATGGCTTCAACGATTCGGAAAGTCACCATCATTCCAAGGCCTGTCCCCTTAATTTTATTCGAGAAATATGGCTCCCCAAGCCGGACCAGCGCTTCCTCATCCATGCCCTCTCCATTATCTCTAACATGTACCTTAACGATCCCATCCTGGGCATAAGCCCAAATATCGATCTGACCCTGTCCTTGCAGAGCTTCTATACTATTCTTAATAATATTAATAAAAGCCTGTTTGAACTTGGAGGAGTTCCCTCTAATCCATAGATTGGGCGGAATGTCAGTTGTTATTTTGCCGCCTTCCAGATTAGCCATCGGTACAAGAATACCCTCAATATGATTAAATTCGTCCGCGATATTCAAAGAGACAATATGATCGAACTCCGGTTTGGCAAACGTGAGGAAATCGGTAATAATGCCGGATGCCCGATCGAGCTCCTCCAGAGCTATCCGCACATACCCTTTGTTTTTGTTGTCTTCCTGCTCTGTCATGAGCTGAAGGAATCCTCGTGTCACCTGCAGTGGATTACGAACCTCATGAGCAACCGAGGCAGCCAATTCGCTTATAATCTCCATTTTCTCGGAACGCTGCAACTCATTATTAAACAATTCCAACTCTTTTGAGTATTCAAGCACTTTGGTATGTTTTTCAGCAAATCGGCTTCCCAGTATGGCAATAAGTGAGATAATAAAAGCAACCATGGACCATTTCCACCATATCAGATGATATGTTCCATTACGCTGGTAATACCACAGTAGTTCAGCAACACTGATTAATGCAAATGTGCCGAATCCCGTAGCCAGCAAAAGAGCTTCCCGGCTCCGTTGAAGCGCTTTGGCGATGGTGCCGATCATCAAGATGCTCAACAGGATAACGAGAACAAATCCAATTACATTCTGAACCAACAAAGTATAGAGCATGTCCCATTGACCGCCTGAAATAAAATCAATCATCAGGGCAGCCACAGCTACTACAGAATAGATGAATTGGAATTTTCTTAGTTTGGTAAAGATGCCATAACGACCTGGTCCGATAATTTGTTCAAAAAAATAACAGAGTGCAGGCATGCCCATCAGCATAGCCAGGTCAAACAATACGGAATACAGATTACCGTAAACCTGATAGAACGTATATAAAAACTGTGAATAGGTGATAATCATCGTTCCAATAGAACCCATCACGATACATAGCGAAATCCACAACCCTTTATGGAATTTCCCCAGGAAAAAAGTGCAACTCAGCATCGTTAGAGCCGTGAACACAAAGGTCGCTCCCAATATTACATCAAGCAGACCATTGTGAATGTATTTTTCCTGTAATGTAGCATAAGGCCCAACCTGAACTGTTCCATAAATGCCAAGTCTGCCTTTTTCATTCTCGGACCATACATACAGTTTGCTACCTGAATTCTCACTCGAAAGGGGCAACAACACAGCGTTGTTATCATAATTGTAATGATAATTCTCATAAACCCTACGATCGTCCAGATAGATTACAATGTGGTTCCCTTTAATATTTTCAAAACGGATTGCCGAGCTATCTTCGTTTATTTTAGGAATGGTCACGCGTGTCCACATGGAACCTGAAGGGGCTTCTACGCTGCTATATTCCAGCTTTTCTGCACCTTGCTTCTCCCAGATCTCCTCCGAACCTTGAACCTCACTGATGAATCCCTGATCGTGTACGTTCCCCCATTTTACTTCCCATCCCGTAATGGATACAGGTTTGTCAACTTCTCCTGCAGTCGCTGAGACGAAATCATGCGGCAAGCAAAGAATATTCAACATACTTATCCATAAGATGATGATAGCTTTGGGCACATTTTTCATTCACAGCACCTCAAAGTTTCTTATTTTCTCTATCCCCAAGTTCTCTCATTTATCATTCGCCACAGTTTGACGTGTCACCTTCTTGTAGGGAAATGAAAATTCACATTTTAGTAGATTTATAGTTTTATTTCCATTTTATTGATAGAATCCGTGTTTTTTCTCCATTATCCGCGCAGGTCTTCGTACTGGTTCTCAATCATTTCGCGCTCTTTCTGCTCAACCTTTGTTCGATATTCCAACCACTGCTCCGTTTCCTCATCTTCATAGATCATCCATATATCCGAGAAAAGATAATCCCGCAACTGGACAATCTGTCCTGACCATATCCCGCCTACCCAGAACAGCCCGTCCGGACGACGTATAACGGTACGTGAAAACCCGGGGGTAGACGCTTTTTGCCCGACTCGGATTTGAGTAATCATATTGCCCAGCGTAAACCAATTCAATTGGAATCCCTCCCTCTTATATCCATGTTTCATCATATCATAGGCCAAAGATGAAAAGCTGTAAAACTGACCCGTGCGATTCAATCATCCCTATCGGGTGTAATGGTTCCTCAAAGCAAACACATACTATTGAGGAGTGATTCAAATGAATGAGCCACACAGAACGGTAGAGGTAGAACATAAGGATGTCCAACACAAATCGGATTCAAGTATGGTCGCTTCAACGTTTATCAAGTATGCGGCTTATATCATTATTTTCTTTGGATTTCTGTATTTTCTGGTCAAATATGTATTCCCTAAATTTTAAAGCGTATACGTTGAATCTGTAATCCGTACATTATTCACTTTCATCTTATATTCATATTTTGGGAACACAAGGGAATCATACTAGGCAAGATTACAACGTTAGCCCTTTGGGTAACTACCGAATAAGAACCTTTACTAGATAACTGCCCAATCAAACAAACAACCATTAAATATAATCCACTAAAAAGGAGTGCTACTTATGTCAGACAGACCGATTAGTAATGAAGAGAGCGAACGTTACTACGACCGTTATCAGAGGTCACGTGATATTCCACTGGAAACTGAAGTTCCTGAAGGTGACATAGATACCTTTGATGAAGTTACGGGAAAACGTATCGATACTGAAAATACAGTGAATCCCCCATTTGTAACGGCTACAGAAGAGCCGGTATTGGAGTCACGGACAGCGGAGCCTGCACTTGAATCCGTACCTGATGCTGATCTAATTCAACCGAATAGTCCGGTTGATCCTGCCGCACCCGACCCCAATGCTCTTCACGGGACGGACCTGCTAAACGGCGCTGGGGCAGATGGGAAACCAGAGAACGACATTCCACCACGGCGCTAATCCTCTTGTCACAGCATGAATTAGGAGGTGCAGTCACGATGAAGGATAATCACAAGCGACAAGTACATGAGCCCGAAAATTTGGTAACCGAGCGGGATATTGATCCGAATTTTGGATTATTCACGGAAGACTCCTTTCCGGAAGCACTGGCGGATGAGGATCAACTTGATGCTGTTGAACATGCCATTCCGAAAGAGAACGTTGAAGGGGTTGAAGTTCCCCGAAAAGATTCATCCTCGGATAAATAAGAACGCATTACAGATTCTTTAAGGGTATAAGAAACCTCTTTGGTTAGAGGTTTCTTTTTGCTTTAATTTCGCTAGCAACAAAGACTGTATCCAAAAAAAGAGATGGCTACCGTATCCGTACGGTGCCATCCCTCGCTCTGATATCCGATAAACCATTTAACGTTTTACGTTATTGATTACTTCGCCAAGGGTTTGCCCGATCCCGGCAACTTCTCCTCCAGTCGGGACCATTTCGCCACAATGGCGGTAATTAGCAGCGCCACTCCATTGATGATAAAAATCCAACGAATCGGCAACCAGCCACCCAGAACACCACCGATTATCGGCCCCGCCATCGTACCGATTTGAGAAGCCGACTGATTCAGGCTGAATGCTCTTCCCCGGAAGCCAGGTTCAGTCACTTGCACAATCATTGCATTAATCGCCGGGAACACCGCAGCAAAGAATAATCCATACACAAAACGCAAGATGCCGAATCCAATATAGCCTGTAGTGAAAAACTGCAGCAGGTTACCGATCGCCCCACCAACGAGGCCAATGATCAGTACTTTGCCATATCCGATTCGTGAACCGATCTTGCCCCAACGCGGCGCCATAATAACCGTAGCTACACCAACTGCAGAGAAAATAATACCCGAGCTGAGAGAAGCACGATCGGGCTGAATGCCCATTTCCATCACGTATACGGTCAATAATGGCTCCAGAATCATCACGGAGAAGGTACATATGCCCATCATGCCAAGCACCGTAATAAACAATCGATTGGCCCTGGCTTCACGGATGTCATCCATCACATGAGAACGTGCCTTGTTCCGGTTGAAGTTCTCTTCTTTGACCCAGAAGGTTGCTATCAACGCCGAGACCAATACTACGATGCTGGAAAATAAAAACGCATTCCGGTTGCCATAATAGTGGCTTACGACCCCGCCAATTAACGGGCCGATTATACCTCCTGTTGCGCCGGCTGTTGACATGATACCAAGCGCATACCCTGTCTTCTCTTCCGGTGTATTGGTACCGACCAGTGCAATCGCCGCCGGAACAAACCCCGCAAGCAATCCCTGAAACAAACGAACCACGATTAGCGAATAGGGGTCCTGCACAAAATAATTGATCAAATACAAAACCGCAAGGCTGTATCCCGACCGGATCAGCATTGGCTTGCGCCCGTATTTGTCAGCCAGTGATCCCCAGAAGGGAGACACCAGCGCACTTGCCAGAAACGTGATGCCAAAGGCAAGCCCTGACCAGAACTCCAGGTGATCACGAACGCCCAGATCGCCACTCAGAAACAAAGGCAGAAATGGGATGGAGATTGAATAAGCGGTGCTGCAAAAAAACACACCAATCCACAAAATCACCAGATTACGCTTCCACGAGAAGTCCATATACCCGCACGCCCTTTCCGTTAATGACGTCGGGACTGCCGTGTATTGGAGCGGACGGAACAGACCCGTACGTCCCTGACTGCGGAAGCATTTTCCTTATTTTACACCTCTGTAAGCATTTACACCATCCCTTATCGCCCATAATATCCTGCCTTGCATTGCCATCTTGTCCGCAAAAACGGTATGATAGTTGAGGGATTATCCGAAAATAATTCTGACTAAATATATTATGCAGAGATGCAAGGGGGAACGTTCTCATGTCTTTTCGGTGGAAAAAAACAACAGCTGTGTCGCTGGTTCTAGCGATGCTGCTTATCGTCATTAGTGGTTGTGGACGCCCTTCAAGCGGCGCAACGGAAGCACCTGCTCCAGTGGAACCTACTGGCCCTAATCCTGTAGCCACAATTGAAATGTCAGATGGGCAGAAAATTGTCATTGAGCTCTATCCGGAGATTGCTCCAAACACGGTGAATAATTTTATCTCACTCGCCAATAAAGGCTTCTATGATGGCCTGATCTTTCACCGCGTTATCCCAGGCTTTATGATTCAGGGTGGTGATCCAGCTGGCGACGGTTCAGGAGGTCCTGGTTATGCGATCAAAGGAGAATTTACATCCAATGGTCACAAAAACCACTTGAATCACACGCGTGGGGTTATCTCCATGGCGCGGACAAATGATTTGGACTCCGCAGGTTCCCAGTTTTTCATCATGTTAGCGGATGCTGATTATCTCGATAATGCCTATGCCACATTCGGTAAAGTTACAGAAGGTATGGAAGTCGTTGATGGAATCGCTGCTCAGGAAATAGGTGCACAAGACAAACCGGTTACCGATCAGGTGATGAAAAAAGTCACTGTTGACACCCACGGTCTGGAATATCCAGAACCGGTAAAAATGCCTTAACCTTTGGAACAGATCTTAGTTATCCATCTTGATTCATAACCTGTAAGACAAACAAAAGCTCTGTCCTGCGTATTCACGCAAGGCAGAGCTTTATTCAATGTTAGCGTTTACATAAATAACTTTATAAAAAATGCCCTATTCTGGCACAACTCTATATGCAGCAGCTCTGCAACCCGCTGGTCTCAATACATCCATCCCATCAAACGCAACCACCCGATGATCGCAATCCATAGCGGACAGCTGAAAGCAACACCCCATGCAAGCCCTTTCAGTAAACTACGGTTTACTTCCACGAACAACGACTCCTTTCTCCCGGGAATAGTCGCAGTATCGGTAATAATATATGAATTTATACCCGTTTTCATTCGTCACGCAACTCCCTATTTCCTGCTTTTGTCCCTCAGTTTCATGGAATGGGTTTGGTGAACCTGATATAATATGTTTACTGAACGATAATGGAAGCTGATTCATGTTTTTGAGAGGAGATTTTTCTATGGCAAAATCCAAAAAACACCCCCCTGCTCCCAAAGCAGCACAGGATAAACCGACCACACTTAAGGATCTGCTGAGCAGTGATGTGTTAGAGAAACTGAAGGCTCAGGCTGATGAAGCCAAGGCTGCCGAGGCAGACCGCAAAGAGCAGGAACGCCTGCAGGCCGAAGAAGCTCGTAAAGCGGAACAGAAGCGGAAAGATAATGATTTTGAGTACCTGTTGAACAATAGTTCGATGGACTGGAAGAAACATAAGTAATTTTACAAGCAATCAGATCATTATAATCATAAAGGATGCAAACTGAGGGCCGCGATGCGGTCCTTTTTTATATGGATTCAACTGATTCACCATGCGGGAGTCGGGTATGTAGAGATAGAGAGTATACCGACAATCCATACGATACGGAGGGATAAGGATGACTGAACAACGTTTGCAAGGAAAAGTTGCGATTGTAACCGGAGGTGGCTCGGGAATTGGTCAGGCAACAGCCATTCGTTTCGCTGAGCATGGGGCCAAAGTGTTCATGCTGGACCGGACCCCGGAGAATGCAGAGAAAACCAAACAGACGATCGAAAACGCAGGCGGAGAAGCACACGTCATTGAATGTGATATATCCAAACCGGACAACGTACAAAAAGCAATCAATCAGGTAGCGGAGCAAGCCGGACAGCTCGATATTGTGTTTGCCAATGCGGGAATTAATGGCACGATGGCTCCCATCGAAACGATGGAACCTGAAGACTGGGATCAGACGATGGGCATCAATATGCGCGGCACGTTCGCAACTGTGAAGTACGCCATCCCCCATTTGAAAGACCGCGGCGGCAGCATCATTATTACAAGTTCGATTAACGGTAACCGCGTATTCTCTGGCATTGGGTTCTCTGCATACGCTTCCAGTAAAGCTGGTCAGACGGCTTTTACGAAGATGGCTGCATTGGAACTGGGCCGTTACAAGATCCGTGTCAACGCCGTCTGCCCGGGAGCCATAGATACGAACATCGATGATAACACCTATCCTTCGGACGATCTAAAAGAAGTACAGATCCCTGTTGAATTTCCGGAAGGTCATGAACATCCACTCAAAGGTGAACCTGGAACGTCGAAGCAAGTCGCCAATCTGGTGCTCTTCCTCGCCTCTGATGAATCTTCCCATGTGACCGGCACCCGGATCTACGTGGATGGAGCGGAATCTTTGCTTCGGGGATAAAAATTAGAAACATATCTCTGTGAAGTTAACAACCAAACATCCCGCAAACGATCTGGATATCAAGATCACTGCGGGATGTTTAGTTTGAAATATATCTTTAGAGAAGAACGAAGAACAGCCCCCGCTGCCTACCATCAGGACAAATGATTTTTAACTAGAGCGCTGAACTCTTTCCTCTCCTCACCCGATTATTCAGTCGCTCCGGAATCGCAAAGAGCAGGACGTACATTAGGGAGAACATGACTAACGCCAGTACCTCTTCCCCAAGAATGTACATGGGGTAGGGCCCCAACATGTCGAGTACTGAAGGCGTATTCGGTTTGTGTCTTAGAAACATATAATTGGCTTCAAGCAGGACATCCACACCGTATACGACCAACGCAGCCACGTTCACGAATATCATCGATCCCAGCACTGATCTCCAACTTGGACGAAGCTGTTCCACCCAAGTCATATAGAGCAAAGCCAGAATAATACAGGCGTGAGCAGTAAAAAATTGAATGAAACGAAAATGTGCATAATCATAACCGAGATTAGGGGTTACGATCGCCATCAAGGCTCCTGCTATTCCTGCGAACAGCAATGCAGAATGCAGCAGTCGGCTGCGTGTCAATAATAGCAGCGCAGATAACAATAGTGACAGACTGCATAGTTCCAGCGGCAATGAAGTCTGTAGACTCCATACATCCCCATATACATACCAGAGCTGAAGTACAATCTCACAGCCGAACATGACACAGGCCATCGTAATTCGAATAGTACGGCGTATGTTGGATGATAATGAGCGCAGCCGATTCCGAAACAGGAACATCAATATAATTAATGCAGCAATAAGGCTAATCGCCCATAGGTGCGAAGTGGAAAACAGCATAAACGGTTCTGCATCATAAGGGTCTAACCACTGAGGATAAGCCATGTGCCTCTTCTCTCCTTCTCATTACAGGAACACAATATATCTCTTTAATGTTAACTTTTTCATTTTGGCATTGAATGAGCAGACTGTCCAGATGGAATTCTAAATTAGGATTGTATTTTAAATATCTTTATGTTAAGATAAATTCAACAACAAAACAAACTAAAAGTTAGTAACTTTCTTAACGGAATATTATAAAATATATCTATGTTCTTCTATACATTTACACGATAACGGAGAGGACAGAAATAAACTGAAGAAGCTTTCCGATTGTTCTGTCATCGGAGTGCCTGTGTAAACACTCATTAGTTGAACATATATAACCAGGAGGAATTTATAATGCAAATCAAAGGACTTCACCATGTATCTGCACTGACTGCTCACGCCACTGAGAATTATCGGTTCTACACCAACGTCATGGGATTGCGATTGATCAAAAAAACAGTCAACCAGGATGATGTTTCAGTCTACCACCTCTTCTATGGAGATGAAAAAGGGAATCCCGGTACTGAACTTACCTTCTTTGAAATTCCAATGGCCGGACAGACACGTGAAGGCGTGAACAGCATCTCAGCAACGTCACTTCGTGTTCCTAGCGATGCAGCCCTTGCGTACTGGCAACAGCGTTTTGAAGAATTCGATGTTCCTCATGGAGAAATCACCGAACGTGGGGGGCGGGCCACTCTCTCGTTTACAGACTTTGAGGGACAACGTCTGATCCTTGTTTCTGATGAACACAATACAGGTGTTGCCGGGGGCAAACCTTGGGATCAAAGCCCTGTGCCTGTCGAGTATGGCATTGTCGGCTTAGGCCCAGTGCATCTTACCGTTAAAGATGCCTCTCTTACCACTCCAGTTCTTACCGAACTGCTCGGCTTCCGTCAAAAAGGAACCTATCCTGCTTTTGTCGCAGGCCAACCCGATGTACTCGTCTTCGAATCCGGTGAAGGTGGTAGCGGCTCCGAGGTGCATGTCGAAGAACGAAATGACCTTACCCAAGAACGCCCTGGTCGAGGCAGTGTGCACCATGTTGCCTTCCGGGTCGATAATGAAGAAGAACTGAAACAATGGGTGGAACGGGTTCATAATTTCCGATTCCCGAATTCCGGTTTCGTAGACCGTTTCTACTTCCGCTCCCTGTACTTCCGTGAAGCTAATGGCATTCTGTTCGAGCTGGCAACCGATGGTCCCGGGTTCGACACGGATGAAGAACTGGCTTATCTTGGAGAGTCCCTGGCATTGCCTCCATTCCTTGAAGGTCGCCGTGCAGAGATCGAAGCAAATCTCAAACCGCTCGATACCGTAATTCGCTAACCAGATCATACGTCCCAAAAGAACGAAAAAACGATTATCGCTATGCCAGTCCGGAATAACCGTCCGGCAATGCATAAGCGATAATCGTTTTTATTATCTCGTTTATTTTTTGGTTAAATATGAGGTCGTCAATGGAACAAACAGAGAGGAGCCCGGGGCCTCATCAACGATTTCAACAAAGATGAAATCTGTGTCTGCAACATCCACGTCTACCCCAATCAAACCGTCTTCAGGGGCAAGCGATACTGTCTTGAGCGTTGTATTGTTCTCGTCCATAATCTCAAGCTTCTGTGAACCGCCAAGAACAGCCAGATCGAGATGCAGCTTGGCATACTTTTTCTGGGTCATGACTTGGAAGCTCTTGCCTTGCTTGGCTGTGTCGGTATGCAGGTATACATCTTTGTAATCTTTGCCTTTGTACGCCGTTTCGGCCGGATCCTTGGTATGCCAGTCGGAGGTGCCCAAGGCTGCAGTTCCAAGCGAGCTTAATGTCAGCTTGCCAGTTTCGGATGGTGGTGCAGATTCATTACTGCTGCCAATGTTAACGGATGATGTTGCGCTGTCATACGTAATTTCCGTACCGAGCAGCGTGCCGACTGCACGCACTGGCAAATAGGTCGTTCCGTTGTAAGTAATCGGCAATACCGTTTTGCCATTAGCATCTTTGGCTGTTACCGTTGTCCCATTTAATTTCAGAGATATCTTGCTGTTCAAATACGCTTTGATCGGTTCCAGACCCGTTGCTGCAAGTGCTCCAGTGCCGATGCCGAGTGTTAGTGTACCCACCATTAAACCCAATACGACCTTCTTCTTCATTAATGATCCCTCCTGAAAGTGAAAGTATGAAATAGATGAGTTCCATCCTTTATACATTTAAACGACTAAAGTGTTTGTGTCAACCATTTCATGGAAAATTTCTGAAATAAAATTCGATTTTGGATAGCACAAAGCGAGGCTAAAGGTTCATCATTTTTTTCAGCCTCACCCGTTTCCCTCTGTCATTTCAGACCGTGGGGACATATTTTTTTATCATTGTTCTCATCAATGCCGCTCTTTTCTGCTTACTTCCGTTCAATCAAAAGATTCATAGTACTCATCCTCATACTCTTCCGTGCTGTATTCCAAGTCCACAGCCTGCCACTCGCCATCTTTATAGTAATAGGCAAAGTTTAGATCACCGTCATATAAACCCATACCATATGCACCGGATGCCGACACAACCAACTTGCCATTCTCCACACTGTAGTAAACAACACCGCCGAACTTGAGTTCCTCGTTATAAACTCCCTCGCTCGTGTCTTCCTCCATCAGAGAAGGTTCTGCATGTACACCATCAACGGTAACGTTGATCGTCACCTGACCTGGTGCAACACTGACGTTCGAATTTACATGCTGCTTTACAATTTCATCCAGTGATTGCATCTTCATCTCTTCCAGCGTATCTGGATTGATAATATGCGCTTCTCCCAGATAGATGCCTGTTCCGTGACCGGCTGTAAACAACACAACAATCTCCTTCTTGCCATCTCCATTCAGATCCAGTTCGTGCACTTCGGGTTTGTAGGAGCCGCCTTCTCCTTGCCATTTACTGAATTCACGTTTCTTGCCGTTCACTTCTAACACCATTCCGTTGTATATATATCCTGAACCTTCAACTTTCATGGGGTACAGTCTTACATTCTCATTTTCCGGAGCAACCGAAACGTACTCTCCCTTAACAGGAATCGATTCCTTCGTTGTAAATGCTGCTTCATTCATTGTTTCTATATTGGAGGCCACGACCGCTGAGGTCTGGCTGGATTGATCATCTATGTTAAGCTGTTTTTGCGATTCATTCATGGTTCTGGCAGACGAAGTTGTACTAATCGTCGCTACCGCCAAAATAATCATCAGCAGGATACCTGTCCAAGTTTTCAATATGCTGGGCTCCTTAATCTGTAGTGGAATACTACCATTATATCTTCATTTATCGCCCAAGCGTTGCGAATTTGTTAATGTTTCATAAAAAAATCTTTACATATTTCAGTTTCTACGAAAGAACGTTCGGCTTTAACCATAATAAGCAAAAAAACACCCCGGAAACAGCTCAAGGCTGCATCCGAAATGCTTTCGTTTTGTCCATTAATCGATCTGTTAACTGTCTTAACTCTTCAGCCGAGGATGAAATCTCCTGCATGATTGCCGTCTCTTCATGTGCCGCATCCATGATCCGTCTCGCCTCATCCGAGAAT
Source organism: Paenibacillus sp. BIC5C1 (assembly GCF_032399705.1). NCBI lineage: Bacteria > Bacillati > Bacillota > Bacilli > Caryophanales > Paenibacillaceae > Paenibacillus > Paenibacillus sp. BIC5C1. Next base: position 1,309,036 of record NZ_CP135922.1, on the reverse strand, counting down.
GATCCAGCTTTCCCTTGAATCTTTTTCACATGACCGTGCGTTTGTTCCACGCGGCTGGTCTGTTCCCCAATTTTGGAGCCGATTTCATGAGCACCCTTCATAAATACCTCTACCGTACCTGTAAGCTCCTGCAAAGTCTGATCAACAGAGATCGTGCGCTCAGATTCATTCACAACCAGGCCATGCTGTTCATGAATCAGTTGAGCTGTATCTTTAATCCGCTGTTGTACGCGGCTGATCAGCTCATTAATCCGATGCACCGATTGTTTGCTCTCATCTGCCAGCTTACGAATCTGTTGAGCCACGACAGCAAATCCTGCACCTTCTTCTCCCGCACGCGCAGCCTCAATGGAAGCATTCAGAGCGAGCAGCCCTGTTTCCTCTGCAATGTTTTTGACGGACTGAGTAATGGCTTCAATGTCCGAGGCTTCCTTCTCGAGCAGCACCATGATGTCTCGGGAACGATTGTGAGATTCCGTCAGCTCGTCCATTCCTTTCATCAAAGAAGAGAAGGTCTGTTTCGTATGATCTACCGAACGTTCCATTTGGCCTGACATCTCTGTCATCCCGATGGACTGACTGTGCATACGCTGAAAATCGTTCAACATCTCATCCGCTGTAATCAATGACTGATGTGATGTCGTCTTCTGCTCTTCCACACCCACAGCAATATGATCAACCGCATCAGACATCATTTCGATCTGCTCCGCTGCCTGGGCGATTGCTTCGCTAAGTGACTGTGCATTCTGTGAGGTAGTACGTGTACTATCTGTAATATCGTTTACAATACTTCTCAAATTAAAAACCATTACGCGAAAAGCATCATATAATACAGTAATTTCATCCTGTGTACGCCGCTCTGGGATCTCAGCTGTCAAATCCCCCGATGAGACTTGTTGTGCCGCACGGGACAAATGTACAATTGGACGAGTCAACCAACGAGAGGCAAACCAGCCCAGAATCGCATTCCAGCATACACCCATGATGAGTACGATAGATATATATAACCAGCTTGGCATGGAGAACGAGAGCCAGTCCTGAAGGAAAAATATAAAAAAGCCGCTAGTTCCGTACGTAATCAGTGAAATCAGTACCAAACCTGCGACGGTTTTTGCGCCTAAAGTCCATTTCATATTCACACCTCATAGTCCTTTTTTCCTATTTTACCAGTAGATAACCAAATAACATGTGATTTAGATCACTGAAAACGACAAATTCTCCCCCATCTAATTCATCATGCATGACTTCTCCTCTAAGTGGAGCATAATTGATAAGACGAGTTTTGACTGACTGAACCTTTGCAGTCTGCCAAGGTGATATCCTTAATTTAAATTATTTATCGGCAAGTTGGGTGAAATGATTTAGCTTGGCATCCATTTTGCTTAAATGATATACTGAGTGCGCTTCGGCATTGCCGGAGCAGACCTATTTTTGGATGCCACTGGAGGCGAACGAAATGTCTACATTGTCCACAAGGACGGAAAAAGATTTTATTGGAGAAAAAGAAATTCCTGCTTATGCTTATTACGGAATACAGACGATTCGGGCTGTAGAGAACTTCCCGATTACCGGCGTTCCTGTACACCGAGAGCTGGTTACAGCTCTGGCTGCGGTGAAAAAAGCTGCGGCAATCACGAATATGGAGCTGAAGATGCTGCCACGCAAAATTGGCGATGTTATCGTCATGGCTGCTGAAGAAATGATGAAAGGCCATCATTTAGATCATTTTATTGTTGACTCCATTCAGGGCGGTGCAGGCACCTCCATGAATATGAATATGAATGAAATTCTGGCCAATCGTGGACTGGAACTGCTATTGCAGAACAAGGGTGACTATTTCCACTGTAACCCGAATAACCATGTGAACATGTCCCAATCCACCAATGACGTGATCCCAACTGCACTGCGTATTGCTGCGTATCGGTTGTCTGAAACGCTGCTGGATACGATGAAAAGTCTGCAGGATGCGTTCCGCAAAAAAGAACAGGAATTTAACGATGTAGTCAAGGTAGGTCGGACACATCTTCAGGATGCCGTGCCTATTCGTCTTGGACAAGAGTTCGGTGCCTATGCGCGCGTGATCGGACGTGATATCGAGCGCCTTGAATTCGCAAATCGTCGCCTGCTCACCATTAACTTGGGTGCGACCGCTGTAGGTACAGGTCTCAACGCCAAACCGGAATACATCATTAAGGTAACGGAGCATCTGTCCGATGTGACAGGATTGAATTTGCAAACGGCTGAAGATCTTGTGGATGCCACACAGAATACGGATGCCTATCTGGAATTGTCGGCTGCACTGAAAGTATGTGCTGTCAGTCTGTCCAAAATCTGTAACGATATTCGCATGATGGCTTCGGGTCCACGTGCAGGATTCAATGAGCTTCGTCTGCCACCGCGTCAGCCAGGTTCGTCCATTATGCCAGGCAAAGTGAATCCGGTTATGGCGGAAGTGATCAATCAGGTATCCTTCCAGGTAATGGGGAACGACCATACGATCTGCATGGCCTGTGAAGCCGGTCAATTCGAATTGAACGTCATGGGCCCTGTTATTGCGTTCAACTTGCTGCAATCACTGAAAATCATGAATAACGGCATCGACGTCTTCACTCGTTATGCCGTTGAAGAAATGGAAGCGAACCGTGAGCGTTGTGCATTGATCATGAAACAGAGCTTTAGTGTAATTACAGCGCTCAATCCACATCTGGGTTATGATGTGGCAGCCTCCATTGTGAAGGAAGCATTGAAGACTGGAAACACTTTGCAGGAGATTATTCTGGAACGGGGTCTGCTGACGCCGGAAGAACTGGAAGAAATTTTGCATCCGGAGCAAATGACTACTCCTGGTATTGCAGGTGAGCACTTCCTGCATAATATGGAACGCTAGTAAGCTGTTTAAAAGCTTTTAAGTTCAACTAATGAATATTTACACTGACACTCCGATGACAGAGCGGCCTTTTGATCTCTGTTAAACCGAGACGAACAACCCCCGCAGACCGTTACCACGGCTCGCGGGGGTTACTTGTTTAGGATATATAATAAGAGTAAACACCATTCATGCCCATCGCTTACGTTCAAGTGAAGGCAATATCTGAAGCTCTTCCCTGTATTTCGCAACCGTTCTGCGGGAGATAACGATGCCTTCATTCGCGAGTAATGATGCCAGTTGGCTATCGGAGTAGGGGCGTTCCGCCCGTTCAGAACGAATCAGTTCTTTTAGTCTGAGCTTCACCGCCGGTGCAGAGGTCATTTCTCCGTTCGTTGTTTCAAGTCCTGTTGCAAAAAAAGCCTTGAGCTCAAACACACCATGCGGTGTCTGAACGTATTTGCCATTGACTGCACGGCTCACCGTCGACTCATGCATACCGATGGCCTCGGCAATGATCGCCAGATTGAGCGGCTTCAATCCGGCAGGTCCTTCACGCAAAAAAGGTTCCTGTTCACTCATGATCGCCGCCAGGACACGCATCAGGGTTCGGCGACGCATGCCCACGCTGCGAATGATCGCTCTTGCCTCTGCTGCCCGACCTAACCAGACCTCGTCTGCATCATTCTTCCTTATCCAGCGGCAACAAGCTTCATTCAGGGATACCCGCGGCACACCCGCAGAATTTAAACGTAGAGAAAGCTCATCACCCTTTATCTGCACAACGGCATCCGGAATAATATAATGTGCACGTTCCGTACACCCGACGGATCGACAAGGTTTCGGGTCAAGACAAGCAATATAGTCATAGGCTGCCTGAGCCTGCTGCGACGTAATCCCCAGTCTTGTTCCCGCTCTTCCTGGATGGAAACGAACCAACTCTTCCAGCCCTTTCTCCACCATGTGCTCCGCATGCTGGTTAGCTACTGGATCACGCCTAATCTGAAGCAACAAGCATTCACGCAAATTTCGTGCGCCCACACCTGCGGGGTCCAGCGATTGTAGAATATGCAGAGCAGCTTCAGCTTCCGGCATCGATACACCTCTTGCCGATACAACATCCGTCAATTCCATCGTCAGATAGCCATCATCGTTGACACAACCAGCTAAATACATAGCTGTTGTCTCCATTGCTCGTGGAACATTCTGCAACCGAAGCTGAGATATCAACAGTTGTTCAAGTGTAGGTTCAGCCTCTTTCATCTGTAACAGTGGATCATAAGAGGAGAACCTCTCCTGACTCAATCGTCGGGGAAGACGGGTGCGCAGGGTAGAGGGCTCTTCTAGCTCAAGCACCGGATTTTCATCCGCAGCTTCCTGCAAATATCTAGCCAATTCCTGACCCGATAAGGTCAGCAGATGAATGGATTGCTTCATCTCCGGCGTAATGGATAATCGAATACGCCCCTCCTGCACCAACTGAAATCCTAACATCCGTCTCCCCCCTTAAGCGCTGCTCAAGCTACTACAGTATACTGACGAACAAAGACTATTTTCAGGAAATGATAGCATAAAAACCAAGTGATTGTCAGCGGGCCCAAACCCAATTTCTCAACTTAATATTTCTCCGATACCAACTTCGCTTGGGTGAACAGCAGCAAGTAGTCCCTTCCCCCTGCCTTGGAATCCGTTCCTGACATATTAAACCCTCCAAATGGATGTGTCCCCACCAGTGCACCTGTGCATTTACGGTTGAAATATAGATTACCCGCAAAAAATTCCCGTCTGGCTTGTTCCAGATGTTCGCGATTGCGAGAGATCACTGCACCTGTCAGTCCATAATCGGTATTATTGGCAATATCCAGTGCATCCCCGAAAGATTCTGCCTTGATAAAGGCCAACACCGGTCCGAAAATCTCCTCCTGTGAAATCCGTGCTTGCGGGTCCACATCAGCAATAATGGTCGGTTCAATGAAATAACCTGCCTCGTTCCCAGTACTACCCCCGAGTACAAGGCGTCCTTCACCCTTGCCTATTTCAATATATTCTGTGATCTTGGCATACGCCTTGTCATCGATAACCGGACCTACCTGATTTCCGACTTCAAGCGGACTACCCATGCTCAGCTGCTTGGTTCGTTCAATCACTTTTTGTAATACCTCGTCATATACATCTTTATGAATAATGGCACGGGAACACGCAGAGCACTTCTGTCCCGAGAAGCCAAACGCGGAAGCTGTGATGGATTCTGCGGCCAATTCCAGATCACTGTCGCTATCTACAACAATTGAGTCCTTGCCGCCCATTTCAGCAATCACCCGTTTAATCCATTTTTGTCCCGGCGCGGTGCGTGCTGCACGTTCATTGATCCGCAGACCGACATCCCGGGAGCCTGTGAAGCTGATGAAGCGGGTGAGTGCATGGTCCACCAGATAATCGCCAACTTCGCTTCCAGGTCCTGGCAAATAGTTCACTACGCCGTCCGGCACACCCACTTCGGCAAGTAGCTCCATGAATTTGGCGGCAATTACCGGTGTTGTACTGGCTGGCTTCAATACAACCGTGTTGCCCGATACCAAAGCAGCAGAAGTCATGCCCGCCATAATCGCGAGCGGGAAGTTCCATGGCGGAATTACAATCCCCACACCAAGCGGAATATAACTCAATTCATTATCTTCGCCTGCAATTCTTGTGAGCGGCTGCGGTTCACTCATACGCTGCATCTCACGGGCGTAAAACTCCATAAAATCAATAGCTTCCGCTGTATCCGCATCCGCTTCTGGCCATGTTTTGCCTGCTTCGTACACCATCCAAGCGGAGAATTCATGCTTACGACGCCGCATGAGCGCCGCTGCTTTGTACAAATAACGGGCACGTTCATTCGGGTCCGTATGTTTCCAGGTGCGGAATGTTTCCGCAGCCGTTTGGATGGCCTGCTCGGCAAGCTCTTGATCAGCCTGATAGATCTTTCCGACAATCTGATTTTTGTACGCAGGATTCACGGAGGATAACGTGCGGGCGCTTGTTATTTTTTGTCCACCAATAATAATGGAGTATTCTTGCCCAAGTTCAGCCTCCACCTTACGAAGTGCGTTCTCAAAAGCTTCCCGGTTGGCCGGGACTGCAAAGGATGTGAATGGTTCGTTAACAAAAGGGATATTCATGAATGATTTCCTCCTTCAGATGTGGGGGTTCGCTGACTGTTTGCCTGAGCTGCCATGCATTTTACTCATCACCAAATATATGTAGCAAGATCCATGCCAACTCCGGTTGAAGAGGAATATTTTTTATGCAGAATAACCTTGGCATGATTATTGCTTGATAACTTTGTTATAAAGAAACATGATCCATAAGGAGGAACCCCGATGAGTATCGGAACGGAAATGTACCGTAAAACGCTGCTGACCGTCGCAGGCAATAAAGCTGTGGAGAATCTCTCCATCAAATACGGCAAAAAGCTGGCTGGCAAGTTTATCGCAGGCAACACACTGGAAGAAGCTCTCGAAGAGATTCGGGTACTCAACAACAAAGGCATTATGGCTACACTGGATCATCTGGGCGAGGGCATTACCCATTTAAGAGAAGCTGGGCTGTATCGTGATGAGTATATACGTCTGGTGGAAGGCATTGCCCGTCAGGGTGCGGACTCCAATGTCTCGCTAAAACCAACCCAAATGGGACTCGCGCTGGACCCTGAGGAAGGTTATCGAAATATACGTGCCGTTGCCACCCAAGCGAAGCTGCATCATCTGTTTGTAAGGATCGATATGGAGGACAGCCCGTTTACCCAAGCGACTTTGGATATTGTGCGCCGTCTACACTCGGAAGGACTGGATAATACAGGTACGGTATTGCAGGCTTACTTGCATCGTACCGTGGAAGATACACGTGATATGATTCGGGAAGGAATCCGGCTGCGTCTGGTCAAAGGTGCTTACAAGGAACCTGCATCCGTAGCTTATCAGAACACTTCAGAAGTGATTGATCAATTCAAAACGATGATTCGCAATCATCTCGATCAGGGTGTATATACTGCGGTTGCCTCACATGATGACCATATTATTGCCTGGACCAAGCAATATGCGAAAGATCGTGGAATCTCCCCGGATGCATTTGAATTTCAAATGTTGTACGGCTTGCGTATGGGCGAACAGGAACGCCTGGCCAGAGAAGGATATCGCATTCGTTGTTACGTACCCTATGGAACCATGTGGTACCCGTACTACACCCGCCGTCTGGCCGAGAAACCAGCAAATCTCTGGATGGTGGTCAAAAACATGTTCAGATAATCCCATTGCTGAATCCATTGATCCAAAACACAATAATGAGAACACAAAAACCATGCTGCCACTTTCTTTCAGCACATGGTTTTTTTCTGTCGTGTATAACATCCCAGAGCATCCCACTTTTCTTCTCTTCGACCCATCTCTTAATGTCTAAAAAATGAGCATCCCCAATTTAAAATGTCTACTTTTCTGGACACAACCCTTTTGTGTTCTTGCGTAAACTTCGCTCATTCCGAGTCATATTGTTTGAAACCTGCCAGAAAAAAACCGTCTTCAATGTCAGTTATAATCACTCAAAACTCACTCTAAAAGCGAATCACTTCATGTAAATTAACAATTATTCCTAAACTGCAAAAATGAAAGCGCATAACAATAATAATAAATCCATAATCTTCTCTTCTACATCGACAACATGTATGCTTCATGTCAAAAAATATATACACACTGCATTTGGAAGGCTATAATATGGGTAACCATCATTCTCCCAATCATTTCATATGCAGACCACTTGTTAGCATTTCCTGGAACAGGTGTAGTTTCCGAAAGTTATGCTCTAGCTGAGGTGATATACCGATGAAACATTTACTTCCAGACTTGATGACCTTATTACGTACAGATATGAGAACCCTGGATGCAGGCCTCTCCATGACTGTCATCTCTTCCTCTACAACGTTGGCAGAAGCATTACCGCTATTCAACACAAGTCCTTATCTGTTAATTCAGGATGATGGACCTCTATTGGGCTATATCGCTGTATCCGATGTTTTACAAGAAATGATGCATGCTCATCGGCTTATGGAAGCTTATTTTGAGACCACACTGGAGACGGCAGGCTCAGCTCTGACATTGATTAATGAAGAAGCAAAGGTGACCTACTGGACATCGGGTGCGGAGCATGTTTTTTCCATTCACAAAAAAGATATCATTGGAAAACCGGCAGCGGATTTCTTCCCCCCGGATCGCCTTCAATCACTCAAAACGTTGTATACAGGAGAAACTGTATATCGAAAGCAGCACCAGCCAAGACCCGATTTGTTCGCACTCATTAATGCACGTCCGGTACATCTCGATGGACGTATTGTAGGCGCGGTTGCCGCCGAAGTGGATATAACAACCGAAATCCGTCTACATCAAGAGTTATTACATATGACATCCAAAGTCCAGCATCTGGAGAAAGCCGTTGCCCGTCTGCGCCCGGATTCCGATCCATTTGCCCGAATCAAGGGCAGCAGTCCTGTAATTAACCAGTGTCTGGAGACTATTCGCAAGATTAGTACCACCTCAGCTACTGTACTCATTCTTGGAGAAAGCGGAACGGGCAAGGAGCTATTCGCCAAAGCCATTCATGACCTGCGAGAACCGCAAACAGCGCCATTTATCGCCATTAACTGCGGAGCTATTCCTGGTTCATTATTTGAGAGTGAATTATTCGGGTACGAAAAGGGTGCATTTTCAGGGGCTGATCCCAAAGGAAAAAAAGGGAAAATTGAACTCGCTGAAGGCGGCACGCTCTTTTTGGATGAGATAGGAGAAATGCCGTTGGAGCTTCAGGTGAAGCTATTACGTGTATTGCAGGAGAAAAGTTACTTCCCTGTTGGTGGAACACGCATGAAACAGGCAAGCTGCCGGATTATCGCTGCAACCAATCAGAATCTGCTGGGCATGATTGCCCGCAATCAGTTCCGAGAAGATCTTTACTATCGACTGAATGTCATTAATCTCGTCATTCCTCCCCTGCGTATGCGCAAGGAAGATATTTACGAGTTGACACAGACCTTCCTGCAAGAGTTTTCCTTGCTCTATAATCGTCATATTGAACTGGTTCCTCCTGAGGTGTTCAAGCTGTTATTCCAGTATGACTGGCCGGGTAATGTACGGGAATTAAGAAATGTGATTGAACGAATCACCATTCTCACCACGGATGGCGAGGTTAAGCCTGAATATCTCCCTGACACCTTCATTTCATCCGTGGATCAGGCAGCATCCATTTGGCACGAGACGGTGCAGCTTCATACTCAGCCTCGTCTTGAATCGGGATCGTCTCCTTTCCCAGGTAGCACGGACCCACCTGTTCCAATACACGAAGGAAAAAGAGAGGAGTCGACGGATATGTCGACCCTATCGTATCAGGAACATTTGGACGCCTATGAGTCGAAACTTCTGCTCCAATATCTGCAAGCCGCCGGAGGCAACAAAAGAACGCTCGCCCGGCAGCTCGGCATCTCAAGAGCAACGCTCTATAACCGCATGAAGAGGCTCGGTCTATGACCAGCCTCTTCATGTCGTTATAATGAATGATACATAGAATGGTTAAGCCTCGATGAAGAAGGTTGGTTATAGCACATGGAGATACAGAATCACATGATGTTGTGGAATCACGCTTCCTTCAACATATTTGATATCCGCCGTGTGGTAGTCCGAGCAGGTCAGACTTCGCGTCCCTATGTCTTACCTGCCAGTGTCTTTATCATGTCTGTCCGCGGAAGCGCTCAGATTATACTCGATGAGACATCACACAATACACGACGTTTTCAGATATTCCATGCGGGTAAAGGAAGCATTCTGAACGTAGAAGCCGGACAAGAAGAGTTCGAATATTATTGCGTTTATTATAAAGCAAAACTTTCACTGCCAGCCCATAGCGAACTTGCAGCACTAGCTGATCGTCTGCGTCCTTTCCACGTTACCTACAGCCTAATCCCTGCGGAACCTGTTATACTCTATCGCTGTTTGACGGACATGCATAAGGAATGGGGCAAAGCCGAAGCGCTTGGACATTTGCGTGCCAAGAGCCTGCTTTTTCAATTCATCACTGAATTGATGAATCAGATGCAGACTCAAGGTGTACGTTCTCAGAAACGCGATCTGGCTGCGCAAATCATCACGATTATTCAGTCTCGATACGCCGAAGCCATTACGCTGGAATTACTATCAGAGAACCTGAATTATAGCGTTCCGCATCTCTCCTCCTATTTTAAAAGCCGGACCGGACTCAGCCCGATTGATTATCTCATTAAAGTACGGATCGAAAAGACGGCAGCATTGCTGCTGGAGACGGATGCCACCTTAAAAGAGATTGCATCCAGCGTTGGTTATCAGGACCCCTACTATCTGGGCAGGTTATTCAAAAAGTATAAAGGTGTCTCTCCCTCACATTTCAGAGCGGACCATAGAGCCACCCAACGAGAAGATAGTCCTTCTACAACCATGAGATTATCCATTGGCCCTCCAAAACCCCTCAGCTATACTGTTGTAGATGATAATGATTATCAACGAGCTAGGGATAGAGAGGACGAATTGAACATGTATAGAGGATCAAGACCACCAATTACGGCGGTATTATTGCTTAGCTTTATGCTGTTGGTCAGCGCTTGCGGGACGGAGGCTACAGGTAATAGCTCCTCGGGAGCAACAGAGAATGCGACAACTCCGACCAATACCAAACAAGGACAAACTGCTGGAACTACAACTGCCGAGCAACCACAGACCAAAACCGTGTCCACGGTTACAGGAGATATTGAAGTCCCATTGCAACCCAAACGAATTGTAGCGGGTGAATACTTGGGCAGTCTGATCGCTCTGGGTGTAACTCCTGTCGGAACATCAAGTCACCACATTGCGAACCCCTACCTGCATGATGCGCTGAAAGACGTGGAGGATCTGGGAGATGGCAACGGCAACCTGGAGAAGATTGCTGCCATGGAGCCGGATCTGATTATTATGGATGATATGTACGCTGAAATGAATGAGCAGTTAACTAAAATTGCTCCGACTGTAATCGTACCCTATGCCTCATTCAAAACCGTGCATGAAGAAGTCAGTTATTTCGGTGAGCTACTAGGTAAGCAAGAGGAAGCAAAGGCATGGCTTGCCGATTATGACCGCCGCACAGCCGCAGCGAAAGAACGAGTGCTCCAGGTTATCCCTGCCGATAGCACATTCTCCATTCTGGAATATATGGGGAAAGATATTTCAACCGTTGGCGCCAACTATGGCAAGGGCGGACCCGTAATATACAATGTGCTTGGTTTCAAACCTCCAGCTGAGGTAATCGCTGAGTTAGCCGATCCAGGCTGGGCAAGTCTCTCCACGGAAGTTTTGCCTAAATATGCTGGGGATTATATCGTTCTAACGACAGATAACCAGACGATAGAAGATTTAAAGGCTGACCCCATCTGGGGACGATTGGACGCCGTCAAAAATGATCATGTATATATCTGGGGTGCCGATCGCTCCTGGTATTGGGACCCCATTGCCATTCTCACCCAAACGGAAGAACTCGCCGCTTGGTTAGTAGGAACAACGCATTAACGCTTCAATTTCAATAACCAAAGCCTCACTGACCCTGTATCTCATGGTCATCTGCTTGAGATTTATTTCATTAAAAAAACACGCAGGACTGGCTCGATAGGCCGGTTACTGTGTGTTTTTTCTGTCACGCTACAGTACTCTTGCCAATCGGATCAAAGCGGATCGCAGATGCCGATAGAATGTCGCCCGGCTCATTGAACAAGCCTGTGCTGCGGCAGTTGGATTGCCAGCATGTGTCCAATAGGCGGTATATAACAGCAGCTGATCCTGTTGGGAGATACCATGAACCCGGCCCTCCAGCAAATCCAGAATATGCGACTGTAGATGAATGCCATCCGTTATGCCATTCACTCGCCCTGCATACTCATGCAATTCTCCGGGAGAGTGCAGATGAGTCAGCATTTTGCGCACATCCTGTTCGGACCAGGATACCAGACTCACACCAGACGTCCCCTGTTGTAACCCACTGCTCTTTGTATCCGGAACCAAGAGGGACATCATCCAATCACCAAATTGTCCACTGCGTAGATCCAGATCCAGCACTTCTGCTTGATCTTCATACAAGTCGCACAAACGAGTGCGTGTTCTTTTACTCCGAAACCCAATACTCTGCAAAAACAGCTTCAGATGCGGATTGGTTGCGATCAGTATGACCCTGGCCCCTTCTCCAAGTAGTGACAGGCGATCCAGCGACATATAACCCACAAGCTCTTCACGTTTGTAACCTGGCACATCATCTCGTGCTGCAGCGAGTACCGCAAAGTGAGTATCCGTCTGGTCCGGATCGCAATCCAGCTCGTCCGGTGTGAAACATTCTTGCATCTCGGCCGGAAAATAGCTGCACAACATCCCGCTGCTCTCCCGATGCACGAGCACCGTAATGAACATTGCGATTGGATCACCTTCCTTGTCACGCATCAATACAATCCCCTCAGGATAACGCTGTGCAAGTTCGTCTAAAAAAGCAGGATAAGACGGCGCCTGCCAGGGTTCTACACTATATTCACACCACTGTTGGAGCAATCTGTGCAACGCCGGCAAGTCTTCTGCTCGCATCACTTCCATGGGAGAAAATAGTGAATCCGCCGATACATCAGCATACTTCCGGTGCTGGAGCATGGATTCCTGGCACAACAGTAGCATTTTCCTCGTAATCTGGCGCCTCTCATGTGGACCAGCTTGTTCATGGAGCGGCTTCAGCAGCCTTGCAATTCGCACCCGCATGGCTAGCACACGCTGGGGCTCACGTTGGCGGAAATCGCGAAGCAGATGTAATCTGGCCATATCATGCAGCGCCAGACCATTAGGACCGGAACGGATAAACGACATACGTCTCAGGACGTTATATTCCTCAAGCGTCACCTCTGTTTGCAGCACGGATGATAGCAATTCCTGATTCGCTGTTTCTAGCAGCGTTAATACCTCGACCATCGGGTGCAGGCGGGGCAGCGTCAATTCAAGCAGCAGTCTGGCACTAATCATTTGTGACAATTCATTCCAATCGGAAATGGGTACATTCCTGCGCTGATCCGCAGCCTCCACAGCAAGCGCCAGCCCCAGCGGATGTCCATCTGTCATACGCGCAATTGTCCCCGCCATGCTCCTGTTCAATGATCCTGCCACCGCAATATATTCGGACACTTCTTCACCCGTAAAATGTTGAAGAGGCATCTGCACGAGGCGCTGCCGCAACCTTGGATGTGTCCGCCACGCTGAAGCAGGCTCCGGTCGTGAGGCCAGAATAATAAGTACTCCATATAACGGGAGCTTGGATACGAAGACTTCCATAAACCAGCTCTCCAGAAGAGCCAACTCTTCATAATTATCCACAGCAAGGACCAGCCGCCTCTTTACTGAAGTCTCACTTAGCAGGCTCAATGGCCGCGTGCTACCATCACTCCCCATCGTCTCTAGTCCCAATGTAGAGGAGAGATACTCCAAAAAGACCGACGGTGTAGAGCCGCAGGATCTGCCATCCATCCATATGGCGGTTGCTCCCTGATTTCGAGCAACAGACAACATCTCGGACAGTAAGGATGATTTACCGATCCCCCCCATGCCCGTAACTGAAAAAATGGTTAAAGGTGCTTCCGGATTACTAAGCCATCGGTCCAACATCATCAGTTCCTTGGCTCGACCCACAAAACGTTTTCCATGACCATAGTGGCTGTCGTATTGAACCTCACTACTGTTTTCCATCTGTGTCCTCCGTACTAGATACTGGTACTTTCCATACACCTTATTTTCTCACAAGTTGAGACTATATTGAGACGCACAGTTACATGTGGAGTGATAAAATCTAGATAAAAGCCAAATTATTCTAAAATATACAAAGCAGCTGTTTGCAAACGTTTAACACAGGGTACATACATCTTTCATGAGGATGTTTAACATATTCGCCATTCCGCTAATCGAGCACACCAATCAAGTGGGCATCCACCCATTTCGAACTTCATGCTTCCCTTTCAGAACCAATACAGCCCGATATTCCAGGAAAGGCGGATTTGTGTGAGAAAAAACCTCGATATCTGTAATCTGAGCGGACAACTGGGAATCAACCGCGAGCGACTTGATGAATGGTTGCGTCAAACCGGTGTTTCATCCAAAAGAATGGAGACGGAAACTCTTCCGGAGCGCAGCTCTTCGCCATATCGCTTGGCTGCTCCCACCTCGTTATCCCTTGCACCTTCCTCCGGCCAACCCAAACTGTTCCGTGGCCGCCGTCCGGCTTCTGGCAACTCTGTATTACCAAGAGCATTACGAAACGCTCGTCGCATCAGTAAAAATTGCTAGACTGTGCATGCTTTCAATAATGCACAGTCTGGACTGTCTTCCAGCCTGATTCATCAAGATGGAAAATCCTGTTCCTCCTCGATCATGGCATGAGCAAGCAGCGCCATCTCCAGGCAGATTCTTCTTTCCTGATCCATAAAATCTGGTCCCATTAATTCTTCTAACTTCTCCAATCTATTGTACAAGGTTTGCCGATGTATGAACAATTGAGCAGCCGCATCCCGTTTGGAACCAAAATTTTGCAGAAAGGCATCCAATGTCTCCACCAGCCTTAGATGATGTGCCCGATCATAGTCAATCAGAACGCCCAGATGGTCATTGACAAAAGGCTGCAGAAACGATTGGGGCAATGCTTTGAGCATTTGATATATACCCATACGTTCGTAAAAATGAATATGTTCCAGCCGATCCACGGATCGTGAAACTTCGATGACCTGATATGCTTCCCGCAGACTGTCCGGCAATCCTGTTAACCGGTTACGCACCTTGCCAAATCCGGCATGGATCGTAACCTGCTTCAGGTTGCGACTCGCAAATCTCTTCACATCACTAATAATGCCTTCAAGTGATTTTACCAGTTGATTTCGTGTGGATGTCTTGCTCTCTTCCTTGGCGCAGCATACATATACCTGATTATTTTTCAGCATGATGAGGCTGGCCAGGTTGTTCTTTTTGAGCAAGGAACGCAGCAGCACCAGAATATCCTGATGATTGGTTTCCATTCGCTCACGGCCTATGCCTTTCAGACGGTGCTCCATCTCAATAACGCCGCCGGCAAACCAGTACTGTCCCTTCACCAACAGACGGAGCCCCATTCGGGTCTGTGCCTGCTCCTCTTGAAGAATGTTACCGTTCATCAGATCCTGGATCAGCTCATTTTGGTTGCGTACCATTTTCTCCTCCAGAAACTGAGAGCGCAGCGTCAATGCGGCCGCAGCCTTCGCTGTATAATCGAGCAACAGCTTGAGATATTCGACGGGTGCCGAAGGATGTACAACCATGCCTACTGCGGAAAAAACCTGCCCAAAACATACGACCGGGTGACATAGCAACACCTGTTCCTCATCCAGATGGAACCATAACTCCGTGTCTGAATCATTGAGATCCAGATGCTCAACCTCCTGTTCGTACCATGTGTAGATCGCTTGTTGTGTCTCGGAGGGCAGCTCCGGCACAAAACTGCCCGGTTCCATGGACGAGATATACACAACCGGCTTGGCTGCATATTCATGCAGAAGATTGAGCACAGCCGACATGTCTGTACTCTGTAATGTTCGCTGCTGAAGCTGACGGGAATAGGTTTCCAGACTTTTCAGCAGTTGGTGTTGATGATTAATAAGCAAAGCGTGAATATCTTGCGTGATCTCAACAAAACGGACCGGTTGCTCAAACACGATAAGCGGGAATTGATGCCTGTCAGCGAGTTCTATCAATTCTTCGGGTATGCCATGAATGCTCGTACCAAACTCCACGCAGAGCCCCGCCGCTTCGCTCCGGATTAACTGGAGCAGATATTCTTCGCGCCCTTCTTCCGATTGAAGCCATAGTCCAGTGGATAAAATAAGATCATGGGGGCTTACAAAGGGAGAAACATTGGTAATCTCCAGCACATGAACCCATCCAACTTGACGTGATGTTCCTTCTTTCCCCGCAGCAAGCCGGGCTTTGGCAAAGACAGGGCGAGCCAGAATATCCTTTATCGTAAACACGCGGTCATTTCTCAATATCGATCCCTCATAGTGTCATTTTTTCTTACATTATAAGCGATGGACAAATGTCCTGAATAGTCTTTTCTCGACATTATGTTGAATCAATTCTTCAAAACATAGACATGAGGTAAGGTGCAAAACGATGATCCAGGTCATAAACTTGTAGTATAAGCTAACAACCATTAAATGGACGAGGTGCATGGCGATGAGAATCGGAATTCCGAAAGAAATCAAAAACAATGAAAATCGTGTAGCAATGACCCCTGCTGGAGCTGCTGATTTTATCAGAGCCGGACATCAAGTCATGATCGAACGTGGCGCAGGATTGGGCAGTGGATTCACAGACAACGAATATCAATCGGCCGGAGCGGAGCTTCGGGATACAGCTTCAACTGTGTGGGCAGAGGCAGATATGATCATCAAGGTCAAAGAACCCCTTGCCAGCGAATACCCCTATTTTCGTCCTGGCTTGATTCTTTTCACCTACCTGCACCTCGCAGCGGAACCTGCACTGGCAAAGGCACTGATTGAAAGCCGGGTGACTGCCATTGCGTACGAGACATTGGAAGTTAATGGTACACTGCCTCTGCTCACCCCGATGAGTGAAGTTGCCGGACGGATGTCTGCTCAGATTGGAGCGCAGCTGCTGGAGAAAACGGAAGGTGGCAAAGGCATTCTGTTATCAGGCGTACCCGGCGTAAGCCGTGGCAAGGTCGTCATTATTGGAGGTGGCACAGTAGGTACGAATGCCGCCAAAATCGCGATTGGTCTGGGTGCGGATGTGACCATCCTTGATTTGAATCTGAATCGTCTGCGCCAGCTGGATGATATTTTTGGCAATCAGATTCATACGCTGGTATCGAGTCCATCCAATATTGCGTCGGCTGTTGCGGCTGCCGACCTGCTGATCTGTGCGGTGCTGATTCCAGGCGCCAAAGCGCCGACCCTAGTCAGCGAGCAAATGGTCACCACCATGGCACCCGGCTCGGTCATTGTGGATGTCGCAATTGATCAGGGCGGAATTGTGGAGACCATTGATCATATCACGACCCACGATGAACCGACCTATGTGAAGCATGGTGTGGTGCATTACGCGGTAGCGAACATGCCTGGCGCGGTGCCGCGCACGTCTACGGTGGCGCTGACCAACGCCACCATGCCTTATGCGCTGCAGCTGGCGAACCACGGTGCAGCTGCCGCGATTCGCGGCAGTTCGTCCATTCGCAGCGCGGTAAACGTGCTGAATGGACATATCACGTATGAGGCGGTTGCCCGGGATCTCGGGCATGCCTATGTTCCCGCAGGACAGGCGCTGGAGAATACCGCCACGGTCCAGTAATCTTGACATGACCGTTCCACCTGGCGCCTTGTCGCCGGCCTGTGGAACGTAATAGAAGCGCCAGTCCGGGCAGATCCTGTCCAGGCTGGCGCTTCTTGTTTTATTTTCACATGAATAGGAATGAGATCTGAAGATGCTTCTAGTGCTCTATACTACACGTTCGCTGCATACCTCACGGAAATTACAGTCCCGGCAAGCACGGCGTGAAGGCATTGGCGTGAAATACGAAACGTCCTTGGGACGGTTGTAATACTCATCATCCACACAGGAGCGCATCTCCGCAATATACCGCCCCACGTTCTCCTCCACCTTCAGGATATCCTCTTCCGTTGCCGTAAACTCTCGGTGTGTCCCGGTTAACAGGTACTCCACCCGCAGCTCGATCTGCTCCAGTGGAACCCGGTAATGCTCCCTCACATAGGATGCGTACAGCATCAATTGATCCGAGAAGTCATCCTCCTTGCCCGTTTTCCAATCCACAATGACGATGTTGCCGTTGCTGCGACGATATAACAAGTCCATCTTCACATACACACGCGTATCGTGCAGCATCATCGTATCCCATTTCTCAATCTCCAAAATATCCGTACTTGCACGGGACAGGTCCTCCCACGTGAGCGTCTGGTACAGATTGCCGACACAGGCCGAGGCTCGTTCTTTGATCGTGGCAATCCGGTCACTCAACGTGTCATCCCCGTAATACATCTCAGACAACATTACCCGGTTCTTGGGGTCGAGCCGCCACTGATCCTGATCCATCGATTCCACATACGCCTGATTGAGCAGCTTGCGCATAGTTTGTTCCAGAAAGTGTTCACGCGGTTTATCCTTGCCTTCTTCCCTGCTGCGAACCGCCGATTCACACATCCGGTGCGCGAGGTCGCCGAATACGAGGTATAGATTGCTGAGCTGCTTCAACCGATACAGACGTACCTGCATCTCATCAGCCGACTCTGCCTTCCAGCCGTTATGGGCTCCATAATAATGATAATAATATTTGCGCAGGCACTCATCGAACATACTCGCCCGCGACTGCGAATAAGACCACTGCGGGTATTGTGCCATAAGATATTCTGCCTTTCTGTATGCCGGATCTGCATGAGATCCCTTAATGCTCACAGTATATAGGAAAGAGCAAAAACGTCGCAAGCACCCCTTCCGTAATTTTCTTCTATCCGCAACCGTTTCCGATTCAATGCGTAACGTTTATATAGTAACATCACCAGAATATGAAATTACAGCGCAGAACGCATACTATACTAAAAGAGTACAGGATTTTGCAGTTAGACAGATAATTGTACAGGCATATCCTAAAAGGAGGCACCACCCATGAATCGACCGGATTGGTTCCAGGCGGAAGAAGCATTACAACAAATCCAAGTCATCGGAAGCGACCGGAATGAGCTCGTGAACATCATTGGCCATGTAGAAGGACTGAATTGTATTGGCACAGGAACGGATGCGGCGGTATTTACGTATGACGGATTGCCGCAGTATGCCTTCAAGATGTACTCAGATCATGCCCTGGACAAACTTGAAAATGAAAAACAGGTATATGAGCAGCTCAAAGGTCTGCCCTATTTCCCTACCTATTACGGCAGCGGCCGGAATATTCTTGTGATCAGTTTTGAAGCGGGAGATACCTTACTCGAATGTCTGGAAAAAGGTATCCCGGTCCCTGAGCAGGTCATGCTCGATGTGGACGAAGCGCGTGAGGCAGTACGCAGCCGCGGCCTGAATCCACGGGACATTCACCTGAAAAATGTAATTCTCCAGAATGGACGCGGGAAAGTCATCGACGTATCGGAGTATATTCAGGACGGTAACGATAATCGCTGGGAGCATCTCGTCTGGGCCTATCACAACATTTATCCACGGATCAAAGGTACGCCCATCTCCCCTCGCATGCTGCAAACGATCAAGTGGGGATACAATCAACTGGATCAGGCCAATATCAAGTTGGACGACCTCTCCAAGAAAGCTAATCGGTTATTCTCTAAATTCATGAAATAAGCATGTTTATAAACAGATCAAATGTTTGTTCTGATATCTGATATTCATAAAATAATCCGGATTACTCGCGCATCTCTGGCGGTGATCCGGATTTTTGTTTGTACCTGTTGACACAAGGTTTTCCTATTTTAACCGCCCCTGCGAGGGTGTCATCCCTTTGTATTGTTTATACAGCTTCGTAAAATAGTTGGCGTTATCACAGCCAACCTGGGCGGCAATTTCTGTAATGGTCAGGCTGCTCTCCTGCAGCAGCTGTTCGGCTTTGGTCATTCGGCACCCGTTCACATATTCCACAAAGGTGCGTCCGGTCAGTTTTTTGAACATTTTACAAAAATGATACGTATTCAGCCCTATCTTCCCGGCTGCCTCGGTAACGGACATTTTCCCTGTTGGCTCCGCTTCAATCTGCTCAATCAGATGCTTGAATCGTTCCCGATTTGGAAAATACGATCCCGTTGTTTTATCAGGAAGTTGATGTGGCATAAATGTACGGGCAAGCAGAGTGAACAAGGCATGCAGCTTGGACTTCACAACCAGTTGGTAGGCCAGCGGTTGTGAGGCCATCTCCTCGATGGCTTCATCCAACAGGGAGTAATAGCCTTGGCAAGCTGCGTCGTGCTCCGCCGGTTTCACCGGGAACCTTACCTTCCCCTCCAGATAGGGAGCAACATATTTCAAGTGAACGGGATCAAGGGTAAAATCATGAAATAATGCACTGTTGAGCACAACCGAATCATAGTGGATATCCCCTTCCTCCAAAGCATACCCGACATGCAGCGCCCCTCCGGGAATGATAATGACCTCACCTGCTTGAGCTACGTAGGGTCTGCTGTCGATATGAAACAAGGCACTGCCCTGCCGCATAAAAATCAGTTCAAAGTGTTCATGCCAGTGCAGGTACAGAATGCATTCTTCCGTTTTCATCCCCCAGCAACGATTCTGGAACAGCTGAAATGGATGAGATTTATGGTCAATGCGGGTATTTTCGTGAAGCGCTTTCAGGTCCAGCACGCTGTCTCCTCCTTTCCCCACAAGATCAGACTAATATTGCACAAGATTGTATAGAGCCATCCGGTAGATGCCCGGCTATAATGAGTGTGTCACGAAGTACTATAAGCCAATATTGGAGTGAAATACAACCATGAATAATCCGTTACGCATAGGTACCCTTGTAGGTGGACACGACGCAGTCCGCGTCATTCCACAGATCATGAAACATGGCTTCGAATCATTTAATCTGACCTTCTGGCAAACGACGGGTGATCTGGACCTCGCCGAAACTGCCAAAGGTGTCCGTGAAATTGTGGACGAACAAGGAATTGTCATCTCTGCAGTAAGTGTGTTCGGCAATCCGCTCACCGGAGCCGGGGATAATGCCGATACACTCGCCAGTTGGGAACGGGTGATTGACCATGCCCAGCTCTTCGGAGCGGATATCGTCTCCGGGTTCACCGGACGACTGACCGACCAACCGATTGACCAGTCGATTCCGCGGTTCAAGGAAGTGTTTGGAGAACTGGCACGCCGGGCCGCAGACCGGGGTGTACGCATTGCTTTTGAAAACTGTGATATGGGCGGTACATGGCAGACTGGCGATTGGAACATTGCGCATAATCCAACGGCCTGGGAGATGATGTTCGATGCGGTTCCTGATGAAAACATTGGATTGGAATGGGAGCCATGCCATCAAATGTCCAGCCTGATCGACCCGATTCCTCAACTGCGCAAGTGGGCGCCTAAAGTGTTCCATGTGCACGGCAAAGATGCCACCATTGCCTGGGACATCGTCAAAGAATATGGCGTGCACGGCCCACGTGAATTCGTCTGGCACCGTACACCCGGCTTCGGGGATACCAACTGGTCCGACATTATTACAATTCTGCGCCAAAACGGGTATCAGGGAACGATTGATATTGAAGGCTGGCATGATCCTGTCTACAAAGATGAACTCGAAATGACCGGACAGGTGCACGCACTAAACTATTTGAAACAATGTCGCGGTGGAAACTTTGTTCCCAATCCGGTATAGAAACGGGATTAACATGAAGTGGCATGATGTCCATTATACGAACATAGAAAATGAAAAGCATAAGGAGATGATTGGATGAGTCATCCTTATCGGGTAGTTGTGGCAGGCTGTGGGGCCATGTCCAATACCTGGGTAGATTATGCCATGCAAAGGCCGGACACGGAAATTGTAGGGCTTGTCGATCTGTATGAACAGACCGCCGTTGCACTCGCTGCACGGCACGGCCTCTCCTGCCCCACGTTTACGGATATCAGTGAGGCCATTCGGGCAACAGATGCCAATATCGTATTTGATGTCACCATTCCAGCAAGCCATCACACCATTGCCATGACGGCGTTACAACAAGGATGTCATGTATTTGGTGAAAAACCTCTGGCGGAATCCTTCTCTGACTGTGAAGATATTGTTCAGACTGCACGCCGTACAGGTAATATTCAGGCTGTGATGCAAAATCGTCGTTTCGATCCACGTATTCGCGCCTATCGGCAGTTGATTTCCGACGGAACGATCGGCCAGGTCGGTTTTGCTGGGGCAGATTTCTTCCTGGGACCTCATTTTGGTGGATTCCGTGACCTGATGGACAGTCCACTGCTGCTGGATATGGCGATTCATACCTTCGACCAGGCACGATACATTCTTGGTGCCAACCCGGTCTCTGTGTACTGCCACGAATTCAATCCTCCGGGGTCATGGTATCAAGGCAATGCGATGGCGTTATGTATCTTCGAAATGTCCGATGGCTCCGTGTTTAACTATCGCGGGTCCTGGTGTACAGAGGGTGTGCCTACTTCATGGGAAGCATCCTGGCGTGTAACCGGAGAAAAAGGAACCGCGATCTGGGATGGACATGATGACATTTATGCTGAAGTTGTCTCGGCGCAGCAGCTGGATGCGGAAGGCAAACCGTCCTTTTTCCAACCGTGTGAGCGGATTGAAGGAGAGCAGCCTGTCATGGAGAAAACAGGACATCACGGCTGCCTCGAAGACATGTTCGCAGCGCTGGAATCCGGGCATCTGCCTGAGACCGATTGCAGTGACAACCAGTTCAGTATGGCCATGGTGCTTGCGTCCCTCGAAAGTGCCCGCACTGGTCAAAAGGTGTTCATCGCCGATCTGCTGAAAACCACATAGCGAAGCGCCTGTGTACTTGAATTAAATAAAGCCCAATCTGCAAAAGTTTAGCAGTTTGGGCTTTATTGTTTTTTACCTACTTCCTTTTCCTATACAAGGTACAAAAAAAGTTTCTGATAAAACGCGAAGTAGTGCAGGGAACGAAATCGATCCTGGAGAAACGAAGTGTTCGCCTGAAAGCTTTCTGCAAGAAAGCTGCATCGGAAGCATACGCTATCACCGGATTTCGACTTTGAAAAAGGTGATCAGGAAATCCGGGGATAACAGCGATCGAAAGAACGATTCGTAACCGGAACGGCTGCTTTGCAGACAGTCATTTTTTGAACTTACATCATTTTATAGAATCCCTTTTTTCATTGCCTTGTACACAAGCTGCGAGAATAGGCTGTTGGACCAGGCAAACCAAGGCCTTGTGAACGTGTTTGGATCATCCGAATGAAAACCTTCATGCATGTACCCGGTACCTGCATCCGTGTTCTCCAGCAGCTCTATCATCTCCAGCATTTCCTTATCATTGTCTGCGGTCAGACCCTGCATGGACAGCGCCATATGCCAGATGTATCCAGGCGGAGTATGAGGGCTGCCGATGCCTTTGGCTGCTTGTCCTTCATAATAAAACGGATTTTCCTTGCTCAAAATAAAGCGCCGTGTATTCTGGTACACGATGTCCTCCGTGGAAGCATACTCCAAATACGGAATAGACATTAGTCCCGGGGTACCTGCATCATCCATTAGGCAAAAGTTGCCGTAACCATCCGTCTCATAGGCATAGATCTGCCCATACTCGGGGTGACGGTAAGTACCGTATAAGGAAATACCATGTCGTATTTCTTCTTCCAGATGAGCCATCTCACTGACAAGCTTCTCATCCCTGAATACCCACCTTGCAATCTCTCCCATTTGACGCAAAGTTACCGCCGCAAACATATTTGCCGGGATATTATAATGAAAATCACATGCATCATCACTGGGGCGGAAACCGGACCAGATCATCCCGGTATAGTTTACCGGCATCCCGAATCCTTCATTACGGAGCGTATCATGAGCTGGGCAATTCCGGCGCATGAATCGATATGAAGACTGCTCACCATGGCGCTGCTCCGTTTTCCACAGACTTAATATGCTCTCCATCACCCTCTTGAAACGCTCGTCAAATATATCCGTCAATTCCGTCTCACGCCAATACGCATAGGCGAGCCGCATAGAGAAACAAAGTGAATCCAGCTCAAACTTGCGTTCCCACACCCAAGGCGACATCTCTGTCTCATCATTCGCATCCCAATGCCATCCATTAGCCGTTTCGTTGAACGCATTGGCATAGATATCGATGTCCGCATAGAATGTATGCCGTTTGATCAGCCCGCCAATGATCCGCTGCAGCTGTTCGTCTTCCTTTGCCAGCGGAACGTAGTGCATCACCTGCTCCACTGAATCACGCAGCCACATTGCCGGGATATCCCCTGTAATTACAAAGGTTGTCCCATCATCCAATAGCTTTGTCGTCGTTTCCAACGTGTTGGGAAAACAGTTACGGAACTGTGCCAGCAATCTGGGTCTATGTTGCAGTCTTTCCTCAGCCTCGGTAAGAATGTTCTGCACAGCTTGCGGTAATTCCAGATGCGGCATGGGGATTTTCGGTAATCTGAACTGTTCCATGGATGTCGTCTCCTTTGAATTGAAGTTTCCATATTTGTTTGCATCGTTTCATTCAATGATTTGTGTCACATTGTTATTTTTGTTATGATAAATTATAATAACATTATTATTTGTAAGTGTACTGTGCCAGAAGATGATCGTCAATTCATAACGGATGGTTCATTAAAAAAATAAATTGGATCATATCTTGTATATATAAATTGAACTAAAGAATATTTACACCTGCCACTCCGATGACAGAACAACCTTCCGATCGCTGTTATCCCCAGATTTTTTTGGATTCCCTTTTTCGAAGGGGAAAATCCGGGGATAAAGGCGAACGCTCCGCTTCTTCAGGTTATCTCTGTCCTCTCCGTTATCGTGTAAATGTTTTGTTCAATTTATATAGATTGAAATGGCTTGTTGGATTTATGCAAATTGTTTACATATGAAGGAGTAATGAAATGTCACGTAAAGTATCCATCCAGTCGCTGGCTGACCAGCTTGGATTATCCAAATATGCCGTCTCCCGTGCACTCAGTGGCAAGACAGGTGTCAGCGAAGCGACACGCGCCCGTGTGCTGGAATTAGCTCGTGCCTTGGGATATCGCCAAAGCACCCCAGGAAGCAGCACTGTTCCAACTGCAACCCATACAGAACAATCCGAGCCTCCATTTGCTCTCATCTGCATGAATCAGCTCAACCGGGGTGAGCCCCACTACTGGCAGCGCGTCCTCTCAGGCATGATCTCTGCCTGTAATGAGAGAGGATGGCATCATGCCATTGTATCTCCCTCTCTGGGAGTCGCTGATGAACACACGCCGCCAGAACGGGCAATCGCTCCTCACTTGGATTGGGAACGTTGTGCAGGAGTCATCGCCATGGGCGCTTTCCCCCATGCAGTCCTGCAACGACTGACCCAGACAGGCCGCCCCATTGTGCTCGTGGATCATCAGGAGCCACTATTGAACTGTGATACCATTAGCCATGATAACCTGGAAGCAGGCATTACTGTGGCTAGATATTTAATGTCGATGCAGTGCCGCCGCATCGGTCTGATTACGGATGATGGCCGAGCTGCCAGCTTTGCGCAGCGGAAGATCGGCATCGAACTGGCTTTGAACCATTTTCACGCAGACAGCAGTCGGTTGACCACGTTCAGAGAATGGAATATTCCTTATGAGAACGGCGAATGGATCGACCAATTGGCTGCCACAATCAAAAACATGCCCGCCAACGAACGGCCTGATGCGTGGATTGGCGTCAATGACGATATCGCCTTGCAGTGGATGAATAAGTTGCAGGAAATGGGATTCTCCACACCTGAGGATTGTCTTGTCATCGGTATCGACAATGTGCATGCCGCCGCTACATCATCCCCGCCTCTGACCACGGTCAACCTGTGCAAAGAGGAACTCGGGCAGCGTGCAATCGAAGCTTTGCAGCGCAGAATTGAACGCCCGGGAACACCAAAGGAAACGGTGATGTTATCCACGTCCCTTATTCCAAGGGAATCGGCGTAAATCAATGCGCACAACTTCTTTAGCTTCAGCACAACTTAACTTAATTGAATATCAAAAAGGCCTCGCATGTTATTATGCGGGGCCTTTCATCCCTATCTAGTTAATCATCCAAGCTTTTCAATTCCCTCCTCGTCATTCATGACTGTTATTTCTGCCAAGGCAGACTGGTGTACGACGGAAGATCTACTTCCCAATTCACGTCACGGTACTCTCGATTAACCACGGTTCTTTTTAAGGTGAATTTCGTTCCATCTTCTTTGTAAAAACCACGGATGACCATTTTCAGTTTATCGGCAACGTATTCACCGTTACTATTGGGCTGGTCTGGATAACCAACCACTTCAACAGGATATTCTGTTCCTTCCGAATCTACTGCCACCCAGCGATCACCCACGAAAGCATTTCGGTACGTCCCTGTTCCATTCAGAACAAGTGAATATCCTTTATTCACATTACTCATCTGAAGATTAGATGATTCCGGAACAGGCTTATAATCAAAATCATCAAATAGTATCTTATCCCCAAGCTGTTCAAATTCTACAAATGTATAGAACTTGGTATCCTTACGCCTCTTGTCCAGATCAACTTCCACTGATTTCTCTTCCTTCACAGGAATCGTGTAACCATCCAGAACAAAGCGAATGCTCTTTGCATCTACCGTTACAAATGCAGGATCCCATGTCTCCGATAACTTCAATGGACCACCATCCCTTATGCCACTCTCATCATGAAGCCGAAACTTGGCTTCACGGGCATCTGGTCTAAATCCATTGAAAATTCGATATTCATTGGTTTCAGGGATCTCAAGATGGTAGATGATGCTCATATAGTTCGCCCAATTCTCATCAACTTTGGCTTGAAGCTGATCATTCAGACTGATGTTCATGTCAAGGCGAGTCCCGTTTGGCGTGCGTACAAGCTGTGTCAGATCCAGTTTCAAACCCTCAGGAGTGGTGTAGGTGTTGTTCATGGGAGCCTCAACAGCCAGTGATTTAGCTTTGGTCATATCGATGTTGAATTGAAAGCTCCAATCTACCGTAACCTCTTTATCTTCGTACGATTTTGTCTCGAAATTATAATAACCCATATTTAAGTGGCTCAGTTCACCACGCACGACCACTTGATCCGGAATTTCATCATGCAACTGGAATACCAGTCGTTCGGTAACATAGCCCTTTGTTCTGGTATCTCTTGCAAGAGTGGCAACTTCTCGTCCCTCTTTATCCGTAACATGAATTCTACCCATTACAGACACTAACCGTGATAATTCTGACCCATCAGGCATTGTTTGTTGCACGGTCATTACAATCTGAGAACGATCCACAAGCACATTTTCAATCTTAAGCGTGTAGCCCTGATCCTCAATGTTGATATTCGGATTAACCACTAGACCGAGCGGCTTCAAACGTTTGTAATCATCGGCAAAATAGGAGTACTTGAGTTCTTCTGGTACAGGTATGTCGGGAAGCCGTTGATTTACGGCATTTACCGTGGATTGAGTCGATTTTGCTGTGTGATCAAAAGCAAACCATGCCCCTCCCGCAAGGATCACAACTGCCGCCGCTGCAATCCCAGTACGGCGCATCCAATGGGATTTGGAAGCCTTTTTCGTAAATGGATCCCCGTGCTCTGCGCTTTCCATGGACACGCCTTCCAGTTTTCGCATCACCTCAAGCGTAAAGTCCGCATCCGGTTCCTCGCGGAATAAATGCTGCTCCCACAATCGATCCTCATCATTTGGAATAGGCTTCATACGTCGATAAACCTCCTTTGCGCTCCATTTGCTTCTTTAACGTTTTCTTCCCTCGATAAAGTGCATTACGCACTTGTGCGGGGCTCATGTCCGTGATATCTGCAATCTCTTCGTAGCTCAGCTCATTCGTATATTTAAGCAGCAGCACAAGCCGATACGACTCTGGCAGTTGGTCCATCTGGCGATATATTTCACGCTGCATCTCCTTATGCAGCACATGTTTTTCTGGCGTTTCACCATTGGTTTGTTCCAAGCCTGTATGAACAGCGGTCATGACCGGTTTCTGTTGCCGCATAAAATCCCGCATCCGATTCACAGCGATGGTGTATACCCAAGATGAGAAACTGCTTCCTTCCTTTCGTGTCGGAAGATAGCGGTACATCCGAAGAAACGTATCCTGAGCGAGATCCTGTGCATCCTGATGACTCGCACCCATCCCGCGTAAAATGCCGAAGACTTTATTTTTATATCGATCCACGAGCACAGCAAATAGCTGTTTGTCCCCTGCGATAATACGCTGAATGAGCTCCTCCTCTGGTATCTGTTGAGTCATGTAATCCCCCTTCTCTACAGCTTCCATGCATGGTTCTGTACTATAATAGACGGAATCACTTCCTGAAACCTCTCACTTTATCCAAAAAAAAGAATTCGCGCCACCCGGTGTAAACCGGATAGCCGAACTCTGCAACCAATGAAGGTTCTTTGTTACTGCTCCACTTGCTGCCATGTGGAGTTTCATTTTTGCTTCGTTTTTCAGTCCTCTCTGCTTTTCTCTGAGACAAAATCACTAAGCTGGGAATAGATCGCTACGATCTCGTCCATCGACATACGCACTAACCCACTGGATGACGGGGCTACAAATTCATGAATTTCCTTGACGACCGGGTCGTCCTGAAATCCCCATTCCGCTTTGGTACGCTGACTATACTGAGTGTATACCCCTTTCCCCACAAAACAGGCGATGTCTGGTCGGTATTCCTCCAGCTTTTGCCGTAAAATCTGCCGTCCCTCTGCATATTCTTCCTTTGTAATATCATCCATACCTCTTGTTGGCCGGGCAACAATATTCGTAAATCCGTACCCCAGCTTCAGCAACTCTCCATCCTCTTGTGCATCATATAAACGAGGAGTCAATCCGGAACGCTCAAGAATGCGCCAGAAACGGTTTCCTTTATAAGCATAATGATGACCCGTCTCTCCAGACGTGATGCTGGGATTGAATCCAATAAATAATATCGATAAACCATAATCCAGATGATCTGGAATCATAATGAAAAGCCCCCTTATCTTTTTTAGTCATTTACATCTTTCATCTGTGTATAAAATGATATAATGGTTGAAGTATTTTCGAAATCGGACTGAAATTTTCATGAAAAAGGAAGCTGAACTGATGATTGCAGACATCATGCTTGAAGTCGTCCTGCCCGTCTTTCTCCTGATTGCCGTCGGGTCCTGGATGCAAAAGGTGTTCAAGTTGGACTTGTACACCCTCGCCAAAATCAATTTCTATTGTATTACCCCCGCAGCCGTCTTTATGAGCATGTATCACTCCGATATGTCGGGGGAATTACTTGGTACCGTCACGCTTTTTTACGCCTTATATGTACTTATTCTCTATATTGTGGGGTCTGTGTTCGCACGCTCGCTTCGCATGAACAAAGGCATGAAGGCTGCCTTCAACAACAGCATCATGCTGGACAACGCAGGCAATTATGGTCTGCCCATCAACTCCCTGGTATTTCGTGGTGATCCGCTGGCCTCTTCCATTCAGGCACTGGTCATGTCTTTACAGGCATTGCTGACGTTTACCTATGGTGTGCTGTCCATTCAGGGCGCGAAGCTCAAAGGCAATTACCGTGCGGTGATCATTGGATTTCTAAAAATGCCCGTTCCTTATGCGCTGTTACTCGGCATTTTGTTTCATATGGGAAATATTCCACTGCCCACTTTCCTGTCCATGCCGCTGACTTACGCGCAACAAAGTATGGTCGCTGTAGCACTCCTGACACTCGGCGCCCAAATTGTAAAATATCCAATTCGCCTGTATCGTCTTGATGTGTATATTAGCACATTTCTGCGTTTGCTGATTGGCCCGGCCATCGGGATTTCCATTGTGCTGCTGCTCGGTTTGCAAGGTATTGCCGCTCAGGCCCTTATTATCGCATCCGGCATGCCTACCGGAGTCAATGCGTCCATTCTAGCCGAGGAATACGATAACGAGCCAGACTTTGCCGCCCAGACGGTACTAATCTCGACGTTGCTTAACATCATTACAATTACCGCACTGATTTCGTTTGCGAAGACGTTCTGACCTATAGGCAAAAATAACTAGTCCACTCTCCTCAACGGAGCTGTGGGCTTTATTTGGTCTGAGGAGAAGTCAGCACAAAGCCTGCACAACTAAAAAAGTCCAAACACAGCCGTCTCCGGATGAGCTTGAACTTCTTTTGTTACCTGCATATTCGATCTGATCGAGTCCATTATATGATTGACCAGCCCTAAGAAAACTAAGATTCACATGTCGTCCGTTCAGGGAACTTACCACCTTCTCTGAACAAACATCGAACCAGTCGCTGCGCGGCCCGATTAAAATAAAAACTCGGACTGACACCCTCCACCTGAACAGGCTCCAGTTCCTTCACACTTTCCTTGACCTTATTCATTTCAATGAGTCCCATCTTCCGCTCATTCGGTCCGAATCGATAAATAACCTTTTCATCATCTTCCGTCTGTTTCACCAGCAGAATCATTGACGCCATACAGGTTACCCCCTATCGTTACGTTGTGAGATTCCAATGACCACTTGCTTACTATTAATTATTACCCAGAATGGATTGGAAACATATAGGGCTTTAGTTATTTATATTAACGTTAAAACTCCTAATTTTAATTATCTTGAATGAAATATTTTGACGAAAAATAAACAAAAACAGGCTTGGATATACCAAACCTGTACTATTACCTTGACTCCAAAGGGATCAGAAGTCGCACACTTCTCCGATCCTGTTACAAACGTGGGCCCACCGGTTCAGACTTTTGATGTGCAAATACGCAGGACCTTATACTTTAATCGAAGGTTGCCGCCCACACCTCTTGCAGTGCAAAACGGAAGATACGGTCCAGTTCTTCATATTGAATAATCTGTTCATTCTCCAGCTGGGCGGCCAATTGTTCAAAATACGCAATCTTCTCCGCCAAAAAAGCCTGTATGGCGGGTAGCTGCGGTTCCAGGTCGAGTTCCTCGCCGGCCTTTTTCCGGCGCAGCAGTTCATGGATTTCCGTATAGAGCGGCGCGCTCTGAGGAACAAGCTCTTGCACCAGCTCTTCAAATGCCATCGGTGGCATCGCATCATAACGTTCGATCCATCCACAGGCGAGCAGTGGGCGCAGCACATAGAAATACTTTTTGATCTTCACCTGTTCACCCTGCAGATAATCCCTGAAGTTTCCCTTCGCCATATTCAGATAATGGTACATACAGGACTTTGGCGAGAAGGTCAAAGGCGATAGTGTACGAATATGCTCTGCCACGCTGTACGGTTCGTCATACTGAATCGGGGATTGCAGCCACTCCAGCAGCGGCGGATTCGACTTGCGAAACAGCTTCAAGGCTTTGCGTAAATCCCAACCATTTATATCAAGCTGATCACTGATCGGGCGTTCGATAACATCCCTTTTATCCTCAATGGACAAGTACCATTCCAGCGGTCTCACATACAGAAAACGAACATCATAATCGCTGTCCTGTGAAGGAAATCCCCATGCCCGGCTGCCCGATTCACAGGCATAGATGATCCGCACCTGCTCCTCCTGTTCAATCTGCTTCAGCTGCTGTCTAATCGTATCTCTCATTTCTTCATGAACATGAGTCATCTCTGTGCCCTCCACATTTTCCAATTTAAATCTCTATCTCTCTCACCCGGCTCGCAAGTGTATCATATCCCGCTACAGTCTCAGCAATATACGTCAGTACCGTTTCACTCCACCCATAGATATAAAAGGTTTTGCCATCCCGTGGCGGCACCATTGCCTGCTGATAAGGTGCAATATCCACGATAAATGCTTTCAGGTCCGGATTCATCATCCGGCGATAACGTTCAAGCTCAGCATATAACGGACTGCCTTCATTCTGCTGTTCATCGGTGATCATAATGATCTGATCCACTTTCTCTCCAATATCCCGCAGCTCTCGGACAGGCCGTCCCGTGTCAGTTCCACCTTGTGCGCGAATCCGATGAGCTTGGGAAAGGATGCTTTCATCCATCTTGGGACGAGCATCCTCAACTATGTGGTCGAATAACCAGAACAGCGAGTTGCCTCGTGTTTGTTTATAAAGTGCCAGTGCCAGCACCGATCCAATCCGTAAATAATCCCCTTGCATGGAACCGGAGCGATCCAGGAATATGGCGGTTCTTCCCGGCAGCGATGGCAGGTTGCCAATCGATAGCTCCACCGCTTCCCGCAAAGCAGAGCGCAGCTCTTCTCTGGCGATCATTTCATACACACTGGCGAAGCGGAAAGGTAAAATGCGCGACTTACGCAGGGATTCTGCATCCGTTAGACGGCCCGTTACGTAATCGATATTTTTCGATTTTTCAAACACTCCCGCCCGATCCATCGCATTCAGATGACGTAACAATGCAAAGGTGGGCATCTGGGACATCAACGCCTCCCATACCGTACGTGTCGGCTGCATGATCGATGTGATCACCGAATACGGCAGTTTGCCTTTTTCGATCAGATGCATCCGACTTGCAGGGTTTGGGGTTGCCTTCAACTTTTCCAGCGCCTGCAACTGCGGCAGGTCCGTAAGATCCACCTCATGTCCTCGCAAATAACGAAACAAAGCTTGTTTCTTCATATCTGACGGCTTGGGGTGTGCTGTAGCGATCATATCGCCCAGACTGTATCCACGTCCGCGCCCGTTATATTTGATCGCCCAATATTCAGTAATACCATTCAAAAATTGACTCACCTGTCGCTTCACCGCTCGTCCGCCCTGTCCTCGCCCCGTTCCTCTAAGAATCGTCAGAAAATCGGCCAAGTCAGCCGGTGTCTGTACCACCTTGGAGAATACCTTCGCAAACTGATCCGGGTCCACCTTGGACAAGAGTGCCAGCCCGTATAGAGGCTGTAACCGCATCAAGCCTTCATTACGAGCATAGACCAGCGCCCGCGCCATAAACCCTGCATCGACCTCAGCCATCTCCTGATGACTGACCATCGCATCGTCCATCAGCTGCTGGGTATCTGCATAAAATGTATTGTTCAAAGTATTGGTCATCAACATCTGTATATATTGTTCCTCTATCAACCGTTCATAGGCTCCGTAGCCCCCATGATTACGTATCGTTGGCTGAGGTTGATTAAATAATTGTTTTGCTCTGCTCATCACTCATGACCTCCCGGTGTGAGTCTATTTACTGATACTCCATAATAAAATGTTCCGAGGAAAAAGGTGGGAAGGTATAATACCCGCTCTACCGCTGAGCTACACCGCCATGAACGGCGGCGATTGGATTTGAACCAACGACCTGGTCGATTAACAATCGAAGTAACCCTCCCTGGCGCCTCGGAACCTTGATCCGCAGAGTTTGTTGCTGCCCCGCTTCACACCCTTATTATGCCTCACCCATTTGCACGCGAACATGGCGAAAGTATGGCGACGAATCAATTTCATAACTCATAAAAATATCATTTTGTAACGATTGAAGCAGCTAAAGGTATTATGAAATTGATTCAACCGCCGTAAGTTTAAAATGAAACCAGCCACTCATCCTGATACAATGTAGGGATATAGTAAATGGGAAGATCACCAATGTTTCTATATAACGAAGAATTGTTCTGCCAACATAGTCATCCACTATATCCGCCTGACTCCAGGCCACCAAGGAGTGAATATTCATGGCTAAAGAGAGCTTTGACAAAGAAATTCAATTTCTGCGCATGTTGTCCCTGACAAGTGGTGCGTATAACCGTAAACAGTACGCCGAACGGCTCGGCATCTCCGTACATACATTTGATAAAACCCAGCGTAGATTAAAAGAAATCATGCAGACCGTCGCGGACCAACGCTCAGGCTCGGAACAAAACAAAGAAATGGCGGATCTAGTTCGTTTCCAGTATGGGGAATCTGCTGAGCCCATGCTGCTCTTCCTCTTTCGCGCCAAGTCGATGAAAGAGACTGAAGTGCAGCGACTTTCCGTTCTTTTGCACACCCTTCAAGATCAGGCTTTAACCGCTATGGAATTACTGGATGCCTGCTGTGCTGATCTTCCGGAAGATCTGGCATTACCAGACGAAAAGACCATTCGCTCAGATCTGAAGTATCTGGAAGAAGTCGGGGTGATCCGCAAGGAACCTGGCGGCAGGCCTTATCGTTACCTGTTGCAGCAGGACGTACTTACGGGGCTATCCGTGGAAGAACAGCTGGAGTTGTATGATTTTGTGGATATTATGGCCAACACCCAGGTTCCGTCCGTGCAGGGATATTTATTGCGTGACAGTCTCAAAAAAGCCATTGCTACAAGCTATCCACAGGAAGAAGCTACTGAGCCATTTATATACAAGTACCACTATTATTCACGCATTCTGGATGAAGCACATCTGTACACTCTGCTTAGTGCGATTCGCCAGCGAAAACATGTGCAGTTTTTGTATTATTCACCCAAAAAACCGTCCAGCTACAGTTCGCAGAATACAAACCCACGCTTTGAACGGGAAGCAGGCGGACGATCCAACCGGATCGTACCACTTGAAGTTGTCTATGACCATCAGTATGGCCGCTGGTATGTCATTGGATTTCAGGGACGCCGAGGATTTGTGAAGTTCCGAATGGAAGGCATTACACAGCTAGAGGAACAGGATTCAATTGAAGAAGAATATATGCTCAAATTAAAGCAACAGTGGGCTGAGATCAGCCGCTACAGCTGGCTCGTGGATACGGGGAACACTGTAACGGTTCAAGCACGATTCTTCCATCCTCAGGATGGCCAGCGTAACTTCATTCTGGATCGGGTTCGTTTGCAAGGCCAGTGGGGAACGATTACGCCCGAAACAGATCATACCTTTCTGTATGAAATCCAGGTCAACGGTATCACCGAGATTAAGCCATGGCTTCGAAGTTTTGGCTCAAGCTGTGAGGTGATTGCTCCACAGAGGCTGCGTCAGGAGATGATTAAGGAATGGAAGGAGATTGCGCAATATTATGAATCTGTTCGAGAAGATGTTCAACTACCAGATGATGACGAGATTGAATGAAACCGGACTGTTCACCTGGACTTCCCAGGAACGAGCCTGGCTGCGCATGATGCTGAATCACCCTGCTGCACCAGAAGCGCTGCACCCTAATACGTTGCACAAAATGCATGACATGCTGGATGCAGAGCAGGATCTGGACCTTCAGGATTACCTGACCGAAAAAGCCAAAAGTGAAGAAAACAGTGTCTTTCATCCGCTGCTCAAGCCATTACGGCAGATGATTTTGCATCATCAAGGGTTTCGTTTGACAGGGCGTGTCCGCAATGGACGAATCAGCCAGGATCAGTTTGGATACCCCTACAAGCTCGAATATTCCATGGTCAAAAAAGAATGGTACGTGCTCTGGTATGCTCCACTCCACAACAAACTGATGTCCACCAAGCTGCACAGCATCATTACAACGGAAGCCCAGCCACTTCAACCGGAAACTGCTTCGCAATATGCTGCCAAAATCGCGATTTTAACGGAAAACCGGAAGACGACCGTAACGATCGAAGTGCTGCCGGAGTTCAATCAGGAGTTGTCGCGAATTCTGTATGCCTTTTCTTGCTTCGAGAAGCAGGTGGAATTTGTGGAAGCCCAACAGACGTACCGCATTGAACTGACCATTCCGCGGAATGAGATGGATTACGTACTTTCCAAAATGCGTTTTCTGGGCAAACGGGTACGGATTGCGGACAATGCTGCGCTTCGAGAGCGAATGTCCGAGACAGCCGCCAAAGTATTGGCACGCTATGCGGAAACCGAGCTTGAAACACTGCCTGAACGGACTTCTGGAGGAGTGCGCAGCCACCCCATTGAAAAGCCTTTCGCCAATGCAGATGGCAGTGATTCTGCATAGCTCATGTTAGTTGTGATTCGTTAAACGTCCAACTTATGCAAATGGGGACAAATAGCGTGTGTTCGTTTCATTAGAATAAAATAAGACAACAAGAGCTGTCCCCGTTAATGCTAACGACCCAAGGGACAGCCTCTTTGTTCATATGTTCTGTCTACGCGCCACTGCCGGCAGCCGAATTCCTTCTTTTATTAATCGCATGTACGCCCATCACAACCGCAATCAATTCATACGTATCCAGCTGTTCTGATTTGTTGTCTAACACAAACGCACCTGAACCAAACCAGCCACTTGTACGCCTGAAGCTTGCCACGATTTTGCCGCCCATCCCGGTGATATCATATTCCTGTGAAAACGCCGGAACGGAGACATCATACACACCACGCGGTCCTGCATCATACTCATACTTTTTACTGAAGAAACTGATCCTCGCCCTTAAGACACCCCATTCCCTTCCATCGGCCGAGGTTACATCCCAACGGTTACTTAACATGCGGAATTTACCACTGCAGATGAGCCCCGAGTTATCGAATACATCAAGCGATGAACCAAAGGCACTTTTTAAATCGAGATGACCTGCCTGTTCCTGTTGATGGTTCATAATCTCGGTGTACCCTGCATTAAAGAAATTATCTCTGAAATAGAGTTCCATGGAATCCCTCCTCACAAGAAATAAACCTTCTACCTTATTGTAAAACGACATATATCCCTATTTACGTATAAGAACTGGGAATTGCTTCAAATAAAAAAATCTGCCAGCTAAACTGCAGCTGACAGAATCTGATCTTAGACTTCAACTTTTTTATTATTCAGATACACTGCAACACCAACCAAAATCACAGCAACGATGATTTCAAAGATGATACTTGCCCACGTTCCATCTGACCACATGATTCGATTGGACGTAACGGAGATCCCTGTATTTCCTTCTGTGATTTGAAACAACTCATTCGGGTTAAAGCGGCCCGAGAAAATGATATTCTCCAGCCAGCTAATAAGGTTGGTTAACACGAAAAAAGCGACGATACTAATCCACGGTCCTGTTTTAAAGCGGAAGCTGCCTCCAATGGAGATGGAGAGGAAGATGATAATGGTCATGAACAAAGCCACCCACCAGGAAAACAGCAGCAAGGAAACAATCTCCGAAACATGAATACCCGAATCGTTAATGTAGTCGGCAAAGTTAATCCCTGTATGCGTTGCACTGAAAATAAAATAGTGAATGGTGGCAACAACCAGTAAACCCAGCCCGCAGAGCGTTCCGAATATGATCGGGGATAAGACATGAGACAGTCCTGTTACTGGCAAAAGTCGGCGATTGTACGAGCGGATATTGGACCAGTATGTTTTAATCATTTTCACATATATAGATACGCCTACTCCGACATATGCCATAATACCGATAACACTGCCTGATATATCGGACATGAACAATGCCAGCCCAATTTGCACAATAATCAATACGGCCAATCCAGCCAGCAACGTATTCCAATTTCTTCTAAAGTCATATTTCAGCAATGTCATCATTCCGCATAAACCTCCTTGAACATCTCATCCACACTTTTACCGTACTTGAGACGCAGAGTCTCGACCTCTTCCCGCATCACCATCTCACCTTCACGGATGAAGATGACTTCGTCAAAGATCCGTTCAATGTCTGTTACAAGATGCGTAGAAATGATCAGACTGCTGTCTTCGTCATAGAACTTCACAATCGCATCCAGAATTTTGCCACGTGCAACCGGGTCTACCCCGCCAATCGGTTCATCGAGCAGATAAAGACGAGCTTTACGGGAAAGAGCCAGTGTTAATTGCAGTCGTTCATTCATGCCTTTCGACAGATGTCTTACCTTATCTCCCTCTCCAAGCTTCATGAAATCAAGCATCTCTCTCGCTTTTTCTTGATCAAAATCAGCGTAGAAATCGCGGTAATACGCAATCGCGTCCCGTACCTTCATCCAATTCTCAGTCAACGGGCGGTCCGGCATAAAGGATACCAGCGACTTCGTTTCCAAGCCAACCGCTTTTCCTGTGACAAGAACATCTCCACTGCTGGGGTGCAGCAGTCCTGCAACCAGCTTCATTAGTGTGCTTTTACCGCTGCCGTTACTGCCCAGCAGACCTACAATTCGGCCTGGTGCGACATCCAGCGTGATGTCATGAAGAGCTTTTTTACCGCCATACTTTTTACTTACATGGTTCAGCTCAAGAATATTACTCATTCACTGTTCCTCCTCTTCCATCGCGATGCGATGATTGCTTTCCTTCTGCAACGGCATCCGCCACGATATTTACAATATCCTGTTCTTCGATGCCCAGCTCCTGCATTCCTGTAAGAAAACGCTCCAGCAATTCACCAGCCATCTCTTTTTTGATCGTCATAATTTTCGACTCCTCACTTGTCACGTATCGGCCCAGACCTCGCTTGGTTTCAACCACTTCTTCCCGCTCCAACTCCTGAAATGTTCGCTGTACTGTATTGGGATTGATCTGTAATTCGGCCGCGAGCTCACGAACCGAAGGAATTTTATCGCCTGCCTTAAGTGTTCCGGTCACAATCTGTCTTTTGATGTACTGCATAATCTGCAGGTAGATTGGCAAGTTGTTGTCAAATTCGATGCTCACAATGTCCTCGCTCCTCTCTGTATCTGTGTGTTAGTTACATAGTACACTAGTGATTTGTTGTTGTAAAGCCCATTTGTATAAAATAGCTTCAAATGCAAAAAAAAGAACAGATCCGCAGATCTGCTCTTATTACTTTTGATTCTCCCAACTACGTTCATTGTATGATGTAATCGGTCTGACAAGAAGTTTTCTATACGATATCCAAAGGCACTTTACCCTTAGGCGCAGGGAATGCCTCATTCATACGAACAATTTCATCTTCGGTCAAAATAACGTCCATCGCCGCAGCATTTTCTGCAACATGATTCAGCTGTACGGCTTTCGGGATCGCCAGTATGTCTCCATCCCTGATAACCCAGGATAACGCAATTTGCGAAGGACTGACTCCGTGATCTTTGGCAATCTCACGGATGACTGAATGCTCCAGCAATTCTTTACGAAGCCTGCCTCCCTGGGCCAGTGGACAATATGCCATCACAGGAATACGGCGTTCCCTCAACCAGGGAAGAAGCTCGTATTCTATACCACGAGAGGCAGCATGATACAGCACCTGATTCACTGCACAATGCTGGGCACTTGGAATGTTCCATAACTCCTGCATGTCCTCTGTATCCAGATTCGAGACACCCCAGCGCAGAATTTTGCCTGATTGTTTCAACTGTTCCAGAGCTTCAACCGTCTCTTCCAACGGCACATCTCCACGCCAGTGCAGCAAGTACAGATCCAAGCGATCTGTCCCCAGACGCGAAAGGCTGCGCTCACAAGCGGTAATCATCTGCTTACGATCCGCATGATGAGGATAAACCTTGGATACCAGAAATACATCATCGCGACAGCCCTTTATCGCTTCACCAGTGACTTCTTCTGCCCCGCCTTCAGCATACATCTCAGCAGTATCTATCACTGTCATTCCACGTTCAATGCCATAACGCAGTGCCTGAACTTCTTCTCTTCGACTGGATTGTTTCTCACCCATGTACCATGTTCCCTGTCCGATTGCAGGCAGTGTTGTCCCATCGGGCAGCTGGATCGTACGCGTCTGATTTCCTTGTTGCATTTGTACTCCTCCAATCTGAGAATACTCTTCTGCCTATCTATTCATTATTAAACAGATCAAAGTTACTGCCTTCACTCGCCCCTTCATTCGATCGCTTCCAACGCTCCACCATCATGATATACAACTGATCCAGTGGTAACGTTAGGCTGTTCTGGGCAATGCTTACCGTAGCATCGACCATGCTGCTGTTTACCGTCATTAATTTGCGCTTCATCCCATTTTGACGATCCAGAAAGGCTTTCTCGTCCCACAATTTAACTCCAATCATCTTCTGTCCCATGAATTCATACATAAAAATATTCTCAACATCTTTCCAGGCAATTAGCCCTCCTGATGTGTAAGAAGATGAATCCACAAATCCATGCTCATCGACAACAAAGGAAGGTTCCTTCTTAATCATCTTCACCAGGCTGTAGCAGAGACAAAGCCCAAAAAATAAAATGGAGAACAAGCCTATAACGGAAGAAATGGCAGATCCCTTGGCTGAAGAATCATCAAACATCAAAAAAAATCCGGCTGCTACAAAAAGTGCAGCCCCCACTGTAAGCCATGCCATGCGTTTCCGGCTCGGGTATTCCACGTGCTGTTGATCATAGGATGTGGACAAAGTGATGATCCTCCTTCATGGTGACTGAGACAAAAATGATATATATAAACGGGGTACAGCTCATTGAATGAGCTGGATTACCAAATATACCTAAAGAGCATTGTTCATTAAACAGATCCAACTGACATTAAACATCATTTTCAGACAGCTTTTCGTCTATTTCATGACTATTCAACATTAGGATTCGTCATGCTTCCAATAATTCCTTTCGGGCATAAGCGATATTGTTAAGAAATAGGAATACGTTCGTTAGAATCGTGTTGTCCTGCCTCATGCTTTCCGTTAATATAAATGGAAAGGTTAGGAAATTAAAACAATCTGAATCGTGGTGGGAGGACAAACAATGAAGAGTCTGCGCGGCATAACATCGGAAGATCTTTTTCAGATTACATGGGTTAATGATCCAACCCCGTCTCCTCAAGGCGGACAATTGGTATATGTAAGCCGGAAAACAAATGAAGCACGAGACGGTTATTCTTCTCACCTGAGGCTCCTTAACCTGGAGAACCAGAAGGACAGAGCTTTCACATCCGGAGATAAGGATCACGCTCCTGCTTGGTCGCCGGATGGTTCACAGCTTGCTTTTTTACGAGAGCATGAAGGCAAAACACAAGTGTGGCTGATCGCCTCAGACGGTGGTGAAGCACAGCAAATCAGTCATTTGAAGCATGGTGTCAGTTCCCTGCTCTGGTCACCAGATGGGCTCACCTTACTTGTTAAGTCCTCTGTGGACATGAGCGAAAAAGACGAAGATGAAACTGAAGACATAGATAAAAAACTGCTGCAAGAACTTGTCGTGGATCGAATTCGAATGAAATCTGACAGCGGTGGACTGTGGAACGGTCGACGAACCCATCTCTTCCGTGTTCCAGTCGAAGGCGGAGAGACGGTCCCTGTAACTACAGGCCATTATGATATTGGGGACTATGACTGGTCGCCGGATGGAAAGTCCATTGCCTGGATCGCTCAGTTTCCGGAAGAGGGCGAGGAGCATAACGATTACACCCTGACGAACCATGTGTATCGTGCCAAGGCTGATGGATCTGACGTGCAGCAGTTGACCCCTGAAGGATACTCTTTCGGAAGGCTCACGTACGCACCTGATGGACAATCCCTTGCACTGCTTGCCAGCGACCGCTCCTATGGAAATGCAACGTTGGTCAAGCTCTATACCCTTCCGATCTCAGGCGGTCAACCCGTATGTCTGAGCAAGGATTGGGATGTACAGATCAATCACAGCCTCGTTGGTGATATGCGTTCACACCTGACTAATACGGGCCCGGTATTCAGTCGTGATGGTTCGTCCATTCTCTGTCTTGCTACTATTGAAGGCAGCGTTCGGATTGCCCGATTTGCACGAGATGGCAGTCATGCCGAATACATCTTGCCGGACGAAAAAGAGTTCTATCAGTTTGCTGAGCTGGAAAATGGACAGATTGTGGCAGGCGTAGCAGACGTACTTCGTCCTGGTGATCTCTTTCTATATACTCAACCTGATGAAGTTGGGGCCGAGCCTATACAATTGACCCATAGCAATCCTCAGCTGGATGAAGAAATCCAACTTAGCACACCCGAGACCTTCTGGTTCGATTCCTCTGATGGCCTGCGACTGCAAGGCTGGATGCTGAAACCGGCTGGCATGGTGGAAGGAGTTAAAGTCCCAACCATCCTTGAGATTCATGGCGGGCCACATATGATGTATGGCTTTACGTTTATGCATGAGTTCCAGATCCTCGCAGCACAGGGATACGCTGTTGTATATATTAATCCAAGAGGCGGGCTCGGATATGGACAGCAATTCGTGAATGCCTGCCGTGGTGATTATGGCGGCGGGGATTATCGTGATCTGATGGAAGCCATGGATTATGCGTTGTCCCGTTATCCGTTTATCGACGAGTCCCGTCTGGGCGTCACTGGCGGCAGCTATGGTGGCTTCATGACCAACTGGATTGTTGGACATACCGACCGTTTCAAGGCAGCCGTCACTCAACGTTCCATCTCTAACTGGCTCTCGTTCTACGGAGTCAGTGATATTGGATTCTTTTTCACGGAAGACCAGATTGGCGGTAATGCATGGGATGACACCGAGAAGTTATGGAAACACTCCCCGCTTGCATACGTGGGTAAAATCAACACGCCGCTGCTGATTTTGCATGGTGAGCAGGATCTACGATGTCCGATTGAACAGGCTGAACAATTGTATGTTGCTTTGAAGCGGCGCAGACAGACCACTCGGTTCGTTCGTTTCCCGGGGGCCAATCATGAGTTGTCTCGCGGAGGTCACCCGCACTTAAGGGTACGTCGTCTGGAGCATATTGCTGGATGGTTCAATGAGCACCTGTAACGCCATCATAAGATCACATTTATGAAATAAAGGATAAATATCCCTCCTCCTGCTACCTATGTCTGCCTGTGCGAGAAGAATTCAGGATCAGCAAAAAAACCACCAGTAGAATCGGTCATATCCTGACCTTCTCTGGTGGCTTTTACTGTTTGGAAGTTTGGAAATAGGGTAGATACTGCCTCACTGTCCATACGCACACTCAAATCATTGTTATTACGTGAATAAATTTCTGGATGCAGCCCCATACCAAATGGAATCCATCCGCTGTTACAAGTTGCGAATTCACCGAATTTATTAGATAATAATCTGTCGATTGTAGTCGAAGGAACGGATATCAAGGAGGATTTAAGCAATGAGCAAGAACAAGAATCATACATTTGATGAGCCGATTAATCGGCTCTCTACAGGATCAGAGAAATGGGATGCGCTTGAAGAGATTTTTGGCGTCGCAGATGCGCTCCCCATGTGGGTTGCTGATATGGATTTCGCTGCTCCGCCGTCGGTCATTCAAGCGCTGAAAACTCGAATGGAACATGGTGTTTTTGGCTATACGGTGCGAACAGATGCGTATCACGCCGCGCTATCGGGATGGATGGAGCGCCGTCACAACTGGAGCATTCACGATGAATGGGTTGTATTCACCCCAGGTATTGTGCCTGCACTCAGCATTGCTGTACAACGGTTCACCGAACCGGGAGATGCAGTAGTAATTCAGACTCCAGTGTATGCACCCTTCTATGATGTGGTACGTGGTCAGGGCAGAGAACTGATGACCAATCCATTAGTGGAGAACGATGGACATTATTCTATGGATCTGGAGCATCTGGAATCCTGCCTGAAGACGGGTCGGGTCAAAATGTTAATTCTGTGCAGCCCTCACAACCCAGTTGGGCGGGTATGGACTCGTGAAGAACTTCAAAGCCTTGCTGCACTCTGCGTGCAATATAATGTAATTATCGTTTCGGATGAGATTCATGCCGATCTGGTCCACCAACGCGGTGCGCATACTCCGTTGGCCCTGATTTCTGAAGCTGTCGCTGATCTCAGCATTATCTGTACAGCACCAAGCAAAACGTTCAACATACCAGGTCTTTGCACCTCCAATATCATCATACCAAATGCCAAGCTGCGGGAATCATTCATGCAGGGCGTGAAAACGATGGGACTTGCCAACATCAGCACGTTGGGAGCAGTTGCAGCCGAAGCGGCCTACAACGGTGCTGAAGAATGGCTGGATGACTGCCTTGCCTATATCCGCGGAAATATGGAATACGTGCAGGAGTATGTCGCAGATCATATGCCGCAAATCGGAATCCGATTTCCAGAAGCGACTTACCTGCTGTGGATGGATTTCCGAAAGTTGAATATTCCACATGCGCAGCTGTGTACGATGCTGCTCAAGGAAGCGGGACTCGCCTTCAATGATGGAAGTATCTTCGGAGCAGAAGGCACAGGATTCATGCGCATGAATGTGGCTTGCCCACGTTCAACAGTGGAAGAAGCCATGCGCAGATTGTCTGTGCTGGTGGGCAGGCTGTCGAACCAATAAGGTGAATCACGGTAGGTAAAGTAAACTAAAGACGCTTACGAATCGATTACACCTTATTCGGAAGTTTAGCGTGAATCGGGAAGGCTAACGAACTTCAACCCCTTTATTATCGTATGCATAGCAAAATTCTGTGAAAATACAGACAATACGGGCATATAAGGTGTCTACAATTCATTCCAACATCAAAACTGTAGAATTCCATCTAATAGCGCACGCTTCTCGTTAAAGCACTGAGTTCGTTATAATTGCAAAGGGGTGTCCCCGTAGTCAAATCCATGATTAATGTTCATGATCAACTACTCGGACGCCCCTTTTAAATTGTAAAACGGTTTATACGCCGTAAACTATGAAGTTGGCATCTGCACAATCCGATCGCATAACCTGTGCAGCAACTCCCGATCATGGCTGATGATCAGCAATCCCAGGCTGCGCTGACGCGCGATATTCATCACCGTATGCCAGATCTGGGCTTGTGTGATCGCATCCAGCATGGTGGTCATCTCATCAGCGATCACGTAGCGAGTTGCTGTGCCGAGTGCACGTGCAACGCAGAATCGTTGCAATTCTCCGCCTGACAACTCACCGGGCCTGCGATCCAGCCAATTCATCCGGATACCCAAGTCATTGAGCAGCTCCTGGTCCTCGATTGCCGCTTCCTTCAAGACACGGCGCATCCGCCACCGCGGATTCACCGCTTTCTCCGGATGCTGGAATACAAGCTGAACCGGACAGACTCCGGCTTTGGGAAGCGGCTTCCCATCCAGCAGCACTTGACCTGCCAACGGTTCCACATACCCTGCAAGGATACGCCCAAGACTTGTTTTTCCACATCCACTGGGCCCCCACAAGCCAACAACTTCCCCCTGCTGTACTTCCATACTTATATCCTGAAATACCCAAGCGTCCTTACCATAGCGATACCCTGTCTTTCTAGCTTCAAGTGGCATGAATGCACCTCACTTCCCCGTCGCGGAACTTGCGCAGCTCAGGACGTTCACTCGTGCAAACCATGGTTGCTCCAATGCAGCGTGGTGCAAATGAGCATCCGCCTACCTGCTGCCGACCTGTTTCAGGCTGGGTACCAGACAGAGGTTGAAATTCATTTTGCGGCAACGCATTCCAAAGTGCCTTCGTGTATGGATGTCTTAATTTTTCGCCCTTACCTGTAAAATCACATGCCTGTGCCGTC
Organism: Paenibacillus sp. BIC5C1; assembly: GCF_032399705.1. Taxonomy (NCBI): domain Bacteria; kingdom Bacillati; phylum Bacillota; class Bacilli; order Caryophanales; family Paenibacillaceae; genus Paenibacillus; species Paenibacillus sp. BIC5C1. The sequence continues at coordinate 1,264,179 of NZ_CP135922.1, read as the reverse complement.
TCCACATTGGAGCCTGCGTAAAATACGGATATGCGGTCTGCTGCCGTCAAAGCAGTCGTAATATCATGGGTAATCCAAAGGATGCCGACGCCTTCATTGGCCAGTTGTCTAAATTGCTTCATCGTTTCAGCCAGCACTTCGGGATGGATGCCAGGTGTGGGCTCATCTGCAATAATGAGTTTCGGATCGCCCGAGGTGGCCGTTGCCATCAACACCCGCCGAGCCATACCACCTGACAGTTCAAACGGATATTTACCCGTCGTGCCATGTGGCAATCCATAACGTCCCGTCAGTTCCTGCTCTGCCTTGTGCATCGTGGATCGGAGCGTCGATCCGTGCTTGCGCCCTGTCTTTTGGCTTACAGGTTGAACCTGCCTGCCCACCTTCAACAACGGGTCCAAATAATTGACCGATTGCGGAATGTACACCAGTTCATTGCCGCGCAGATGAAGCTGCCGGTCCATGGTCAAGGGTTCGCCTGCATAGCTAATTCGACCTTCTATCGTCGCATTGGCAGGAAGAATGCCCATGATCGCCTGCGCCAGCACACTTTTGCCTGATCCACTTGCCCCTACGACGGCGACAATCTCCCCTTCATTCACAGTCAGATTCAGATCCTGAATAACATGGGTCTCCTCGTGCCCAAACCATCCTCGAGCACGCCGGAACGAAACCGACACTCCCTCTACTTCAAGAAGAGCCATTGTCTACACCACCTCCCTTGAACTGCCAGTTCCCGTTAATGTCTTCAGACTACTGCCCAACACATCAAATGCACGAACGACCAACAACAATGCGAAACCTGGGAAAAAAGCCAACCACCACATTCCTGCAGATAAATATCTCATCGACTCTGATAAAATAATACCGATCGCTGGCTGCTGCGGCGACAGCCCCAGCCCCAGAAACGTAATCGCTGCCTCATGCAGAATGGCATGAGGGAAGATCAGCAGCACTCCCACGAACAGCTGCGGGATCAGATGGGGGAGCATGTGTCGCACCGCAATACGCATTCGTGAATGACCCAATCTGCGTGAGATGTGAATATACTCTGCTGATCTCAGCTGAATCATCTCTGCCCGTACAATGCGGGCCAGATTCGGCCAATGGGTCAGAGCAATCGCTAATGCCACCCCAGGCAAACCTCCACCGAACACAAAAGCCAACATTACCAGCGACACCAAGTGAGGAACACTCAGGAAGAGGTCAATAATCCATGAAATGACCCGGTCCGCAGCCTTCCCTGAAGCAGCAGCGAGCCCCAGCAATAGCGCGATAAGTCCGCCGCCACAAGCCGCCATTAACCCCACTTGAATGCTCGTTGCTAAACCTTTTAATGTGCGCATGAACATATCTCTTCCCAGCCAATCCGTACCAAAAGGATGTGCCCAGGCTGGAGCCAGATTCCGATCCATTAAGGAGGTCAGCGTCGATTCTGCCGGAAGCAGTCTGCCTGTCAGCCACACGATGGCAATCCACATCACAGCCAGGCCACCCCAGATCATCGCCCATTTGCGCGGATTACGGAAACGAGGATTACTGCCACCTGAATAACCTTTCCCACCATGAGTACGTGGATGTACTCGCCTCCAATTTCTCTTGTTCCCCGCTTCACTTTTGGGAGAGTTAACTTTCGGATGCTGTGCAGTCTGAACTGCAGGCCGGGAGGGACGTTCCAATGTCTGTTTCATCCTATAGCCTCCTCCTTCATGCGCGGATCAATGATACGGTATAGAATATCGGCCAACATATTGCCTGTAAACACAAATATCGCACTGCACAGCACAAGTCCCAGCAGCAGCGGCACATCACCGCGCAATCCCGCCTGGACCGTTGCTTGACCCAATCCGGGATAGGAAAACACTTGCTCCGCGAGCACAGCTCCACCGAACAATTCACTAAATGAAGCAAATTGCAGCGTCAAAGCTGGCAGTACCACATGCCTGAACCCATGGCGACGAAACAGTTGAACACCTCGCTCACCTCGTGCCCTCGCAAAAAGAATATAATCCGAGTCCAGCACATCCACGAGCTTCTGCCGGGTATGTAAGGCAATAGCGGCTACGCCCGTCAGACTCAACGTCAACGCAGGCAGAATCATGTGCATGGCCCGATCTCCCCATGTCACTTGATCTGCTGCCATACCCGCAGGTACACCAAGTCCGATTGGCAGCCAGCCAAGCCATACACCGAATACCATAAGCAGTAACAGCGCGATCCAGAATACCGGAGTGGAAGCCAGTGTGTAACAGTACCAACAGATCAGACGATCCAGTCGCGAGTCCCGTTTCATGCCAGCAACAACACCCAGACCGAATCCAATCAGACCGGATAACGCCCAAGCCACCGCCATAAGAGCGACAGAATTCATGAATCGTTCCTGGATGATGTCCGCAACCGGCTGCCTATAGATCATCGATGTTCCCAGATCGCCTTGGACTAGTGCCTGCCCCCAAGTAAGCAGCCGTTCTACGGGTGAATCATTGAGTCCCCAGCGATCCTCAATAAGACTGCGCTGTTCTGCGCTCACCCTGATCATATCTCCACCAATGTAGGCCTCCACCGGGTCCACCGGAGAGAACTGCATTAATATAAACGACACCACGCTGACTCCTGCCAGCAAAGATAACAGCCGCAGCATTTTAAATCCGACAAATCTGACCCATCCCATCCTGTCCTCCATCCAATCTCTCCCCAATTCAGGCTAAAGCTACCGCAGCGTTTCTATTTCGATTCTGCATCCCATGACCATTCTTCCAGATTGGATGTCACCGGCCACCCATGACCATGTGGATGGATCTGCTGTTCACCGATATTTAGACCATTCTTCACCAGATACAGATGATCAATGTTCACCAGCCATGCCCATGGCGCATCGCCCTGGTAGCTGAATCCTGTCGATCCGTCCCACTCCGCTTTCTGCCAGAAGGGCAGTGCCTCTTCTTCCGTTGTCGCTTGGAGAGCTTGTTGCATCCAGTGGTCCACAGCTGGATTGCTGTACAATCCAGTGTTGTAGTAACCTTCCCCTTTATGGGTACTACTGTAGAGGTTGTATGTCTCAAGCGGATCATGACTGCCCCACCCGAATAATACGGCATTAGTATAGGCCAGCTTTTTCGTCTCTTCCCGGCTCTTCCCCTCTACATTGACCTTGATCCCTGCCTGGGCCACCATATCCGCAGCAGCCAGTGCCAGAGATTGTCTAGTTAGATCCCCTGCAAAATAAAGCAGATTGAACTCAGCCTTCGTGCCGTTCTTTTCCACAATTCCATCACCATCTGTGTCCACCCAGCCGCCATCAGCCAGAATCTGCTTCGCTTCATCCGGATTCGCATCTGCAAATACAGAATCCGGATTACTCCACGGCAGATCGTCGCTGACCGAGTAGGCCGGACGACCACGCCCCTCCAGTACCCCCTCCACCAATGCAGTGCGATTAATCGCGACATTTACCGCTTTACGAATGGAGATGTCGGATGTAACATCATTGCCTGCCGGCAGGCCGTCACCAGACTTCGCACCTGCGGGTTGCATCGGGAACATGATGCCCCGGTTATCCACTGTTTTCACTGATTCAAGCTTCATGCCACTTACCTGCTGCTTGCTGAATGCCGCCGGGATAGCTGCGATATCGACAGTACCGGCCTGCGCCGCCGCAAATGCTGCATCCTCATCCAGATAGAGAAATGTAAGTTTATGGAATGTGGATTTTTTCCCGTAATATTGTTCGTTAGCCTCGACGATCGCCTGCTGCCCCTTATCCCACTGCACCAGCTTGTATGGACCAGACCCAACCGGATGCTCGGCATAATCAGGACCATAGGCGTGCTCAGGCACAATACCGAGTGTCGTCAGAAGACTGATAAACGTGGACTGCGGCGACTTCAATGTAAAGACGACAGTAGTTGTATCCGGTGCTTCCACATCAGCCATATTGGTCAGATCGATGACCGAACCGCTCTTGGCAGCCGTTTCAAACGTAAACCTGACATCTTCAGCCGTCAGTGGCTCACCATCGGAGAACTTTACATCATCCCGAAGTGTGACGGTCCAAGTCAGCCCATCTTCACTGACGGAATGCTCTGTCGCCAGATCATTGACCAGTTGGAGCTTGGCATCCCTTTTCAGCAAAGTGCTCTGAAAGAGCGGCGAGCCGTACTGTCCCCAGCCCGTAGTGGGATCAAATCCGCCTTCCGGTTCCGTGCCAACGGCCAGCACCAATTCGTCTTTTGGAAGAGAAGTCGCCGCCTGATGGACGCTCTCTGTTGAGGATGTCCCCTGTGTACATCCCGACAACCCAACTGTACACATAAGTAAAATGCCTAATCCCGCTCTAACCGATCGTTTCCCCCATGAAAATCCGCGCATTTACGTTGTTCCCCCTCTAGTTTTTCGTTTCAATCCAATTCCGTGTTACTTTTTTTGAAAATTGTAGCACAAATCAGATTTGTTGTGTCAACAAACTTAACTTCAAAATCCATTTATTTTCATTTACAGGGAATTTAAATGAGATTAATAGAGCTGTAAATAGATGATCCACCATTTGAAGTTAGGTATTATAACAAAACAAAAGAACAACAGATTATCGGTATTGGACCAATCATCTGTTGTTCTAAATACGTGCTAAGGAAAGAGTCGGCTAAAGCCAATGAATCGGTTATTAACATTTTGACATTTAATCCATTGAAGAATCAGGAGAATGGTGAGGATGGTGGTGGCTTGCCATTTTGTTGAGCTCGTCCACATACGTTACGGACAACTCTGCATACAGTACTCCTTTTTGAACCTGGATCTGCTGATGCAGATGACGCAATCGTCCTAGGTTGCCCCGTACCGCAATGACCTCCAGACACTGATCATGGTTCAGGTGCACATGCATATTGGAGATGATGTCATGGTGTGCCTCGTGCTGCAGCTCCATTAATCGAATGGGAAGATCACTGATATGGTGGTCATATACCATCACAATGGTTCCAGCTACATCCTGCTCGGAATGCAATGCAGAGGGCTCCAGCAATGTTTTACGGACCAAGTCACGGAAAGCTTCCGAACGATTTTTGTATCCCTGCTCTTCGATGTAGCTGTCAAACTGTTCGATCAGAGGCGTGGGAAATGCCACACCAAACCGGGTCAAATCTTCTTTGTCTGCCATTCATATCCTCCTGCCGCCTCGTTTGCTTCGAGTGTACCACAGTCCTGTCTTCTCATCGACTATACTGTTGTTTCTCGGTAGTGGCAAAAGGGTTAATGTAGCCCACTTTTATTTAGGTCTCTTGGTCAATTCCTGTCTGACTTTAGCGTAGGTAGCACTTACCTTCTGTTCCAGTGTATAGATATGTTGTTTGGAACCTGCCCATTTCTCTGCTGCTGCGGATAAGGAGTTCAACGAGCTTAATACGCGTGATGACTGGCCTAGTTTTGTGCTCTGTTTGAACTGCTGCAACGCGTTTGAATATCGCTCTCTCGACAGGCTCGCCTGCTTTTTGCCCGTTTGAATCTGCTTCTTCACCGGATCAGCTCCAGCCAGTAAAGTACGCAACCGTTTCACTTCTGTGCTCTTTCGTTTACGGGCTTCGGCAAGCTCCTTTTTCTTGAGACGAATGTCTTGTCGGGCAAGCTGAACAACTGGTTTCAACGTATCCGCTTGGGTGCGAATAGCCGCACTCCATTCCTTGTTTTTGATCGCTTTGGCGGCATCGAGCTGCTTATTCACTGAACTGTACAAGGCAAACAAAGACTCATACCGTGCCTCGGTTTGTTTTACCTTTTCATTTAGACCCCCGATCTTTGCATCATCGATTTGCCTTATACTTACACGTAGTTGTTCAAGATCCTTGGTATTGGCGGCATGAATGGTCTTTGTCTTTTGTTCCCAAGCTTGTTCCTGCGTCGTCCAGTTACTAACGTTCTCGTACGCTCGTTGCAGGGACAACTTGGTCTGCGAATCGGCCTTGCTCAGCACGGTTTCCCACGCCTTCTGGGCTGTTACGCCAAGCTCAGGGCCCGCTGCTTCAGCAGTGGAGGAATAATACATCACACTCATACTGAATATGATGATGAGTCCCAGGCTCATACGGGTCCATACGTTAGCGCGAAGGTTAGGGCGCGCCCCGTATCGATTACTCAGTTTGCTCATGAAACTATGATTCTTCATGCTCCTCATATGGTATGGGTTCATAATTTGTTGCTTGCCTTCATTTCCCTCATTTAAGTGGCTTTGCCTGGCTTGCACTGAACATGAACAAAGACCCGCCTGATTATTTTCCTTCCCCTCCAAAATTCCAGTTTGCATTCTCTTCTGCTCCCTTCAATATGAATTGATAGTTAGAACCTGCTGGAGTATCTGTGCGGTGATTCGATTACGATCCCTGAATGAATAAATCTTGACTAAAACAAAAAAAAGCACCCGCAAGTCAGGCGTATTGCCTGCTCTTACGGGTGCTTCCCTCATAAGCCGTCCATATGGGATTCGCCGAAATGATCATTATTTCGAATCGAATCATTACCTTTTTCTAATATATTCCATACTTGTATTCTGGTCAAGTCAGATCGAGAAATCAGCATATTTACCGGGAGAACCCTTCCCGCTTGCAAATGATATTACTGTCCGGCCAGGATGGCTTTCATCTCTTCTGTAAGGTCTTCTTCTTTCAGGATCATGTAGATGTTCTCCCCGCGGGTGACATTCAATTTGATCTGATACAGGGTATCTTTCTCTGTCTGATAAGCGGACCTTTGACGCTTGAGCAGGTCGCTAATGATTTTTTTATTTTTAGTAGCGACTTGCTTGTTGCCGTTGACATTCCCGTCCACATATTCTGACTGAGGATATACAAACTGAGGATTTCCAGGACTGTTGATCTCCTGCTTCACAAACTGTGCAGAAGCCACTTCTTCCGTAGGAAAGTCCAGCTGTTCATAATATTTATTTTCTTTCAACCAGCCCAAAACCCGGTCGTAACTCGGTTTTATCTCAAAGTACGACATTTCCTTGGGCTGAGATGGATTCTCGAATGAGGAATCTTGGTTGATTTCCGCGTTCGCAAAGGACTGCCACGGAGAGCGTTGTTCCTCGTAAGTCTGATCCATGATGTCCTGACTCAGAAGTTCCTTGAATTCACGGACTTGCTCCGGGTTACTAATGTAAACCTTACGATACGAACTAATGGAGGAACGTATTCCGATACTCAGTGCATCCTCTTCCAGCTTATAGGTATCGTAAGTAAATTTTTTATAATCTCGAGACTGCTTCAAGGCTATTAAGTCCTCACGGAAATCGGCTTCCGGAATGTAATATTTGCGTTTCATCACCTTGCCGTTATCCAGCTTGTAATTAATAAACACATACTCGTCATTACGCATACCAGGATTGATGGGATCATTCAGCAAAGACAGATCAGAATCCACGATCTTCTGATGAAGAGCAATAACGGCTTTCATATATTCAGGATCACTTGAATAGAAAGGATCGTCATCCATTTTCGATGAGACACCGTTAGTATAAGTGTATCTCTCTCCACCAAGCTTGATACTGTTAACCTTCTTCAACTCAGGCACTCGTGCAGCATATCCATTCCAACTGGCAACAGGGACGTACAAAATCAACCCGGCCACGATACCATATAAAGCCATCTTGGGCAGCAGCTTGCCGCTCCAAATCAACCACGTCTTGCGAATAATCATCTCGGCTACAATATAACCGACAACTCCACCGAGGATATATCCGAAAATTCCCCACCCCGATGATCCTCTTGGAGCAATAATGGTGAAGTAGGCTCCGCTAATTAAAACCAGCGTAAACATCAAACCAAATCGGAATATGGGTTTAACAACAGTAAATGTCACCGCTTGGGTAGCAGATTCCACCTGTCTCTTCGCATAGAATACGTAAGACAACAGAATGAACATCAATGTCAATATGGTATAAATAATAAGTTCCCAACCGATCACAGGAGCTCCACTAATCGAACCCATGCGAAGCAGTAAAGATATATTTTGTGCATTTCGCCCAATATCATCGTAGGGATATCCAAGCAGGTAATGTTGAAGATGTAAGGAAAAAATGAACCATACAACAACAGGCAACAGTAGGAGCGCATAAACGGTGAGCCCTTGCAACACGGACTGTCCAATGCACATGCCTACCACCACGGTCAGCATGAACATAAACAGCGAGTAGATGCTCATACTGAGGCCCCACATCCAGATTGAACTACCTCCGAATATAAATGCGGGTTGATCCAAAACAGCCCACACCCAGCCTGTAATGGCAGTCGTTATCCAGATCGGAAGCAGGATCATAATAAATCCTGTCAACAAATTAACGGTTAACAGATGTTTGCGGCGCAGCGGCAAACTGTGGAACATATCCGAAGGTGCACCGGATTGCACATATCGGAACAGAAAAATACCCGCTGCTACCGGGAACGTAATGGCAAACAGAATTTGTACTTCCCCATTCGCCTGGAACAAGCTCGTAATCTGCTGTGGTACTTCCCGGTACTCTGTACCGATATAGAGCGGTAGCGAAAACAACAACGTGAGCAGATACAAAATGCCAATCCATCCATGCTGCCTGAAATTTTGGAACAGGATGCCCCGGTTACAGAACAATCGGTTGAATATCATATCCTGCATCCTCCATTTCATAGATAAATATTTCTTCCAGCGTCAGCGGCAGCACATCCAGCAGATAGGGATCAAATGCACGGAATCGTTCCGTCACAACCTCGCGATTACCTTTCACAATAAACAGGGATACACTGCCGCGCTTCTCTTCATGTAAAATATTCACCTGTTCGTCCATTGCCTCGGCATGATCAGGATGACGGAAAGCGACCTGAATTTTATGGGTATCAGCCTTCAGATCGTCCAGATCTTTCTCTACGATAATCCGGCCTTTGTGCATGATGGCAACATGGTCGCACAGGTCTTCAATCTCACGCAAGTTGTGAGACGAGATCAAAATCGTCACCTGACGCTCCGCTGCTTCCTGGAACAGCAGATTTTTGATCTGCTGCCGCATGACCGGATCAAGTCCATCAATTGGCTCATCCATGAGCAGCACTTCAGGCATACAGCTTAGCCCAAGCCAGACGGCTGCCTGACGGCGCATGCCTTTGGACATGCGATGCAGCTTACGTTTCACGTCCAGTTTAAATACACTGCCAAGCTGTATGAAGCGTTCCTCATTCCAGCGCGGGTATACCGAACGATAGAAGGCAGCCATCTGATGAATGGACGATTGAGGGAAAAAGTATGGTGCATCCGCCATAAAAATGGTACGTCCCTTGAGGTCCATATTTTCATATATCTCTTGCCCATCAATGCGAACCGTGCCGCTATCCTGACGATAGATGCCTGCGAGTATTTTGAGCAGCGACGTTTTGCCTGCCCCGTTGGAACCGAGCAAACCGTAGATCGATCCCTTATGTACTTGCATCGTGACGCCATCAACGGCTTTTTCCTGTTCAAATGCCTTAATGACCTGATTCAGCTCAATCATGCGGCTCCCCCTTCTCTATACGGGCCATCGCTTCCTCAAATAAAAGCGTCATATCGGCTTTGCTCAAACCCGAATATGAAGCTTCCGCAATCAGCTTCACCAGAGCGGCTCTGATTTCATCTCTCATGGCTGCATTCGGATGTTCCACGGACGATGATACGAAGCTCCCTTTTCCCTGCAATGAATAGATATAACCTTCACGTTCAAGTTCCCGGTACGCCTTCTGAATCGTATTCGGATTAACCGTGAGCTGCCCGGATAGTGTGCGAACGGAAGGCAGCTGCTCATCGGGTTGGAGAACACCGTACACGATCATTTCTTTGATTTTGTCCACTAGTTGCTCATAGATCGCCTTACGGCTGCGTACATCCAATTCGAACATCCCGCACCTCCTCTCTATAAAAGTTGTAATACCCTATTGATGAACGATGACTGTATTTTGAAGTGTATATATCCAATCCTAAGGCGTATTAACTGTATTATTATTATTAGTACAGTTAATACAGATTGTCAACCATTTACTTTGACTTCTCGTATGATTCGCGTTAGGTTTATATATATGATTAAAGTGACATATAGCCGGGTGAAAATAGATTATTCTGTTATATGAAACGCGTAATTTCAGGGTTCAGACTGGTTCGGGCGGATTGCTGCTGTTCGTTAAATCACTTATTCGACTAAATACGTTCAAAGCTTGTTCTGATCTTTCCCCTTCCGTTATGATGGAGAAGAACGTTGTGCTCGTTCGCTGGTTCACGTGCTCGCTTCGCTCGTTGTCAGTACAGTTGTCACTCCGTCTGGCTTATGCGTACATATTTTATAGATGGCTTTATAAAAACCTCAAGAGGGAGAATTCGGGATGAATGAACAGAAACAGAATGATTCTATAGATCGTAATCGCCCAGAAACTGCAACCTTGTCAAGTAGCTTTGAAACAAACTCGACATCCACAGCTTCGACACAACGTGTATTAATCGTAACCGCCGTTGATGCGGAAAAAGAGGCTGTACTGCGCGGCCTGGGTGACCAAGCTGCGCACTTTGATGTGATTGCTGCTGGTGTAGGCCCTGCCTCGGCCGCTGCAGGAACCGCTGCCGCGCTGGCCTTTGCCTCAGCAGCGGCTGGCGCAAATGCGCTGGCGCAGGGCTCCGCTGCGCCAAGCCAAACTGATGCGGCACAGGCATCTGCCGCATCTTCAAGGCCGGGGCCCCTTGCCGGGACCGGACTGACCCCAGCGTACACGCTGGTGGTCAGTGCCGGCATCGGCGGCGGGTTCCCCGGCCGGGCGGACGTCGGCTCCCTCGTGGTGGCCGACGCCATGGTTGCCGCCGATCTGGGCTCGCAGACGCCAGACGGCTTCCTCAGCGTGGACGAGCTCGGCTTCGGCTCGTCCCGTGTGGCGGCGGACGCGGTGCTTGCCGCGCGCCTGCGCCATGAGCTGCAGCGGGCAGGGCTCGCTGTCAGCGGAGGCACGGCGGTCACCGTATCCACGGCGACCGGAACTGCCGAGACGGCCGCGGAGCTGCTGCGCCGCGTGCCGGATGCCGCCGCCGAAGGCATGGAAGGCTTCGGCGTGGCAACTGCTGCCCAGCAGTTCGGCGTGCCTGCACTCGAACTGCGGGCTATATCCAACGCGGTCGGTCCACGCGACCGCGACGCCTGGTGCATCAAGGATGCCCTGGATGCGCTCCAGGCTGCAAGTTCCATTTTACGGGAGGTACTTACATCATGAAAATTGCATTTTCCCCTTGTCCTAACGATACATTTATCTTTCACGCATGGGTGCATGGACTTATTCCTGGTGCACCTGAGCTTGATGTCCGTTATGCGGACATCGATATTACCAACGGCCTTGCGGCTAATCCGGATGGACCAGATACACCTGAAGTCATGAAAATATCCTATGCAGCACTGCCTTATGTGCTGAAAGATTATGCGCTCTTGCCTGCGGGCGGCGCACTTGGCAGAGGATGTGGTCCACTGGTTCTGACCGCTAACGGCACAACCGATCCGGCCTATCTCTCGGGACGCCGAGTTGCCGTGCCGAGCGAACGTTCAACAGCCTACCTGTTATTCCGTCTCTGGGCAGCACAAAATGTTCCCGGCGGTGTAGGCGAGATTGTCGTTATGCCATTCGACCAGATTATGCCTGCTGTCCGGGATGGCAAAATCGATGCCGGCTTGGTTATCCATGAAGCACGCTTCACGTACCAGAATTATGATCTCAAACTTATGACAGATCTCGGTAACTGGTGGGAAAGCGACACTGGTCTTCCAATCCCGCTGGGTGCGATCATCGCCCGTCGTAACCTGGATGCTCACGCTCTTGCAGGTTGGGCACGTGTCTCGGTGGAATACGCTTGGGCGCATCCGGATGAGTCCAAAGCATACGTCATGGAACATGCTCAAGAGATGGACCCTGATGTAACTGCGCAGCATATCGGCCTATACGTTAACGAGTTCAGTGCCAACCTGGGCGATGACGGTTACGGTGCAATTACAGCATTGCTTGGACGAGCGATGAAAGAAGGTCTTGTTCCCGAGTTCGATCTGGATTTGTTGCGGATCTAATTCGTCAGGTATTCATACAAAACATACATCACTGAGGCTGTGCCCAATCTCGTTTTCCTATTTCTGTTGGGTACGGTCTCAGTGATGTAATATTGACCTGCGGGCCCCAAAACCGCTAACGAACCGGTAACACCTTATTAAGCTGAACTCAGCGGAATGCCAATACTAACGAATCTCAGTCACGTTATTTCCGTAAAACTCGGCGAAAAGACAGAAAAATCGGGTATATCGCCCAAATAACGCTTCTGTGATTCGTTAGATTCCAGTAGTTGTGAATCTTCGCCCATCAGCGTTTCTCAAGTTCGTTAGACGTGACGAGGCTCCACATCTCTCACTGCCACCAATACCAATAATTAAAAGGCCGTCCTGTAAAGTCATGTTTATTGACTACAGGACAGCCTTTTTTAATTCACTTCAACAAAAATCGAAATCTTCACACCTTGTTGATCCCTCAAACTCCACATATTAACAAACTCTCAGCAGTCCAATATGTATACGCAGGTCGGGATACAAAACTGGTAATCAGGATGCGTATCACTCATTACACCGCACACTAGGAGATGCACATGATGCCAACCATCATTCATTTACCTTCCATCATGTCACTACCCGTTACTCCGCTATTACCGTGCGAATCATAACCCGCAGAGCATCCAGCATCATGGGAATGGGCAGTGACGGCACGGAAGGTTGAAACACAGCCATCTCCGTTGAAGCTGGGAAATGTACAAATCCGGCACGAATCGGAAGCTGCTTCAATCGGATATGATCCAGCACCCGATACATCGTATTGTTACAAATATACGTGCCTGCCGTATTGGACACCGCAGCCGGGATGCCTGCTGCCCCCAGGTTATTTACCATCGCACGAATTGGCAATGTGGAGAACAGACCGTCTGGGCTGCCCTCCACGATGAGCTCGTCCACAGGTTGCTGGCCCTGGTTGTCCGCATAGGAGTTAGGAGGAGTATCTTTGACATTAACAGCAATCCGTTCAACTGTAATGGCTGTCCTGCCTTTGGCCAGACCACAGGCGATGACAACATCAGGTCGCCAGGATTCCATCTCTGCGATCAGCAGATCCGCACATTCATCGAAGTGCACAGGCAGCAGCACTGTTTTCAGCTCCGCTCCCTCCATCACTTCCTGCGCAAATGCCTCCATCAGCTCTCCCGTTGGATTCACCGCATCCCCGCCAAAAGGTTCAAATCCAGAGATCAGAATTTTCACCATCGCTTTTCCACTCCTGTCTATTTACTCGGATTTGTAACGCAGGCCCCACTGTCCACGAATGGTGTCCATCAACTTCATGATTTCCAGGGATTCGTCCAGTTGGATCGTTCTGCTCTCGGTACGTCCTTCCAGAATGCAGCGCCCTGCTTCCTCGGCTTCAAATGCATATCCAATACACGTCCGGTCATCGGTGAATTTCTCCGGTTCGTCCTGGCCGTTCACATGCAGATAGGCTTCTTTGCCTGCCAGGAAAAGTGGTAAACGAATGTACCCTTCTGTGCCATATATGACCGCTTCGTTACTCAGGTTAAGCCGAATGGCCCCATTCAGCGAGGCAGAACGGCCTTCGGAATAAGACAACAGTACGGAGAACTGTTCATCCACACCCGTCTGTCCAATGTTCGCCGTACTCCACACATGCTGAGGCTGCTCACCAAAAATCATGGACGCGAAGGAGATCGGATATACCCCTGCATCAAGCAAAGCACCTCCACCCAGATCCGGGTTAAGTAACCTGCCTTCCGGCTCCCAGCCTACGCGGAAACCAAAGTCTGCTTTGACCAGACGTACCTCGCCGATTCGCCCTTCCGCAATCCATGCTCTCGCTTGGGTAATCGGTGGCAGAAAGCGTGTCCACATGCCTTCCATAAGGAACAGTTTGCGCTCACGCGCCTTCTCCACCAATTGCTCCAGCTGACGGGCATTCATCGTAAAGGGTTTCTCACAGAGAACTGCTTTGCCCGCCTCCAGACAAGCAAGCACATTTTCCTTATGTAACGGATGCGGTGTAGCCACATAAATAATATCCACTTCAGGGTCCTGCAGCAGCTCATCATATGAACCGTAAGCGCGTGCAAAACCATATTCAGCTGCAAACTTCTCTGCACTTTCGGCTGTTCGTGAACCCACCGCCGCTTTTACAGCATTCCCGGCATGCTCCAGATCTCGCGCGAATTGGGATGCAATCCATCCCGTGCCCATAATGCCCCAATTCACTTTGTCCCGTCCAACAACTTTCGTCATCGTAAAGCCTCCCCTGATATCAACATATTTTAAAAAGATCACGATCTCGATTAGGCCAACACGGAGTCTTCTTTATTTTACCAAAAAGAACCGCTTGCGTCAGACCAGTTTCATCTTTCACATTCGATGTTGTCATTTCAATGTTCTAATTGAGATTCACTCTCATTTCAATTTTTCCGTATTTTTGCTAAGATGATTGCAGATCACGGATGAAAGGACGGCCCGACTTTGTCCACACTTATAACCATTGATAAGCTAGTAAAACGTATCGGTTTAACCGAGCAGCGTATTTTATTTGAACATGTGAACGCAGTAGTGGATCAGGGAGAACGTATTGCCATACTTGGTGCATCCGGCCAAGGGAAGAGCACCTTGCTCCGCATTCTCGCCCTTCTGGATATTCCTGATGAAGGAGACCTGATCTGGAAAGGAATTTCTTATCGGGATTCGGACCCTCGTATCTGGCGCATGCGAATGACATATGTCGCACAGCAGGCTGTCATGCTGGCAGGCAGTGTGGAAGATAACCTGAAAACGGTGCACCTGCTTCACAGGCAGCCATACGATCAGGATCTCGCCCGCCGCCTGCTTGCAGGCATGGGATTGGAGAATCTTGATATTCATAAGCGGGCCATCGACCTCTCTGGAGGGGAGAAACAGCGTATAGCCCTGATTCGTTCCATGATGCTGCGTCCTGAGGTCCTGCTGCTGGATGAAGTGACTGCTTCCCTGGATCGGACCAACGCCCGAATGGTAGAAGAACAATTGACACGCTGGAGTCAGCAGGAAGGTACTTCACTCGTCTGGGTTACCCATGATCAGGAACAGGCACGATCATTCAGTACAACCACCTGGTTTATGGGCAATCAGACACTATTGGAGCGCCAGTCTACAGCTCATTTTTTTGACAATCCGGCCACTGACCTGGCCAAACAATTCATTATGCGCCCTGCCCCTGCGGCAGAATAAGGAGAAATCATGTCACTCATCGCTCTGAGTTTTACCATTATATTTGTGATGGTCACCATGCTCATCTCTGTCTGGCAGAAGCTTGATCTGGAAAAGGATATTGCTATAGGTACCGTTCGTTCCGCTGTACAGCTGCTGCTTGTCGGCTATGTACTTCAATTTATTTTTAACTCGGACCACCCGGCACTCATCATTGCCATTGTCGGATTCATGATTACCGTAGCCTCCATTAATGCTGGCAAACGCGGAAAAGGACTTCGCTGGATTGCCTTTTATATTGCGGCTGCAATTACAGTCACGGAGCTGCTTATGATGGGGCTGTTGTTAGGACTGGGTATTGTAGCCCCTACTCCCCAATACATTATTCCATTGAGCGGGATGACCATCGGTAATGCCATGGTAGTATCCGGGCTGTTCCTGAATCAGATGAAACGCGAGGTCGAATCCTCCAAAGGAGAAATTGAATCGCTGCTTGCACTGGGTGCAACGCCCAGACGTGCTTTTCAGGATGTTTTGAAACGTTCCGTAAAATCCAGCATGATCCCCACGATCGATGGCATGAAAACAGTAGGACTCGTTCAGCTTCCTGGCATGATGACAGGCATGATTATTGCGGGTGCCGATCCGGTTGAGGCCGTTCGTTACCAGATTCTGATCGTATTTGCTTTTACCAGCTCAGCCGCTATTACCAGCATCCTGCTCAGCATGATGACGTACCGACAGTGGTTCACATCGGATATGCGGCTTCGCTCGCTATAACACATCAACCCCGCCAGGAAAGGAGGTCACACCATGTTAACCCGTCCGAGCATCAATAATAACCGCACTATCTCTCACACGTTGACCCAACCGGATCAGCCGAAACCAGCTGATGCATCCATCTCCCGAACGGAAATGCATGCTTTTCTGAATGATGCGCTGCTCGAACTGCGTCAGGCAGAGCTGGTTACCGTGAATACTCATTGGCAATGGAGTCAGACTGAGCTCCCTCACCATACCTTTGTCTACATGCACAAATTCACGGGCAAGCTGGTAGTGAACGGCATCGAATCCCTTGTCGCCCGCAAGTCTGCCTTCCTGTGCACTCCGGGAACATCCCTGGAGCTATACTCTGATGCGGACCATGAGATGGAATTGTATATCATTCAATTTGATCTGTTTCGGGTAGCTGAGAAAACGGAAGAACGGCGAATATATGAGCGAGAGCTTGGTTCACCTGTAACAGGATGGATTCAGGGACCTTACTATGGGATACAGCGAATTGCCGCACAATTAACAACCGAAGCTTCACAGACCAGCCTGAAAGTGCAGCTGCTTCTGACCGATCTGCTTCATACCCTCTGGCCGCAGGATGATCAGTCGGATGCGGAAGGACAGGACGAGCCAGAGCATTGGCTCAGATCAACTTTGCAGTACATGCGGGAAAACTATATGAACGAGATCAAGCTGGAGAAGTTGGCCGAACTGGCAGGTATGCACCCTTCATATTATTCACAGCTGTTCAAGAGCCGGATGCAGAAAAATCCAATCGAATATATCACTCATTTACGAATGAATCGGGCCAAGGAATTGCTCATGACTTCAGATCTGCGAATTCGTGATGTGGCCCGCCACGTAGGCTATCGGGACGAATTCTATTTCAGCCGCCGGTTCAGGAACCATGCCGGTTATGCGCCAACTTCCTATGCCAAGCAGGTACATCGAAATATCGTCTCACTCTCCTATCCATACACCGATCACCTGATGACACTTGGCATCACACCATGTGCAGCCCAAATCCAAGGCCATCTGCCCCATGTTCCCAAATCGTTGACACTGCCATTCCATGCCTATGAACCATGGGAACAGGGACGTCAGGCATTTCTGGATGTGAATCCCGATTTGGTTCTGACCAAGGATAACGCAGCGGCTAAAGCGATGGAGCATATCGGAGATGTGGCTCCAATCATCACCATCCCATGGAATCAGACAGACATGTTCGGTCACCTTCAGAAAATCGCCTCTATTGTGGATCGTACTCAAGCGGCTAGGGAGTGGCTGGATCGGCATGAGCGTAAGGCAGAGCGGGCTCGCAAAAAGATCAGGGAAACAGCGGGGCAGGTCACCGTCGCGATCTGCACCTTAACTGCAAAAGGACCGCGCATGTACAGCAATCGCAACTTCGGTCATGTATTTTACCGCAGCCTGCAGCTGGCCGCTCCTGATCGAATTCAGAAGGAACTGACAGGCAAACCTGCTGGTGTGGGATTCAACTGGATGCCTTTCACGCCTGGAGAATGGAATGGCCTCGAAGCAGATGTGCTGTTGATTGCGGTTACGTCCATGCACGAACGTACCACTCTGTTGCAGCAGATTACTGCTGATCCATTGTGGAAAAACTATCCCGCGGTTAAAGCTGGGCGCATTCATGTCATAGACTGGAATTCATGGGTGGTATACGCTCCGTATTCCATCAACATCCAGCTCGATGAAGCGCTCTCTATGTTGACGAACAAACCAGCATTTCTGTAATCTAAAAAATGTCCATCTCTAGAATCTTAATTTATGCCATGTACGGGCCTGAATTAAGATTTTATAATGTTCACTAATTGATAATGATAATCAATAACAACAGCAAAGCGTTGTTGGTACCAAAGGAGTGACCCGCATTCAACATCCGGGACTGTCACAACGTCCGTCCAAATCAAGAAAATCCGCAGTGACGGTTGGCCTAATGTTTTTGGCGGCCATTTCCGCACTGCTGCTTAGTATGTTTGTCGCCATTTCTCTTGGTGCCAAGGGGCTGACACTGGAGACCGTATGGACTGCCATATTCCAGTACAATCCGGCTTTGACGCCGCATCAGATTATTCACGAGCTACGGCTGCCACGTGTCATTGCTGCTGCTGTAATTGGCGCAGCCTTTGCTGTGGCCGGAGCGCTCATGCAGGGAATAACACGTAATCCGCTGGCAGACACCGGCATTCTTGGGATTAATGCAGGAGCTACCTTTGTTGTGGCGCTCAGCTTTGCCTTTTGGCCAGGGCTGCCTTATGGCTGGATTATGTTCCTGTCATTTGCAGGGGCTGTGCTTGGCACTCTGCTCATTTTCCTGCTGGGTATGGCGGCCCCTGGAGGACTGACGTCCATCAGGCTTACCGTTGCGGGTGCCGTTATTGCAGCCATGCTGAGTTCGCTCAGCACCGGTGTCGCCATATATTTTGACTTGAGCCAGGATTTGGCCTTCTGGTATGCGGGTGGTTTCGGGGGAATTGAATGGCGGCATCTGAAGCTGATTCTGCCTATTCTGCTCGTTACTCTCGTGCTCACTTTGCCTATGGCTCGTCGGATATCTCTCATGTCGCTAGGAGAAGAAGTTGCCATTAATCTCGGAATCAATCTACGCTGGACCAGGCTGTTTGCCTTGACGGCGGTTGTTGTGCTGGCTGGCGTATCCGTTTCTGCTGTAGGCTCGATCGGCTTTGTTGGACTGGTCATTCCACATATTTCTCGCAAATTGGTTGGCGTGGATTATCGACTCATCATTCCGATGTCCTCCCTGCTCGGAGCCGTCTTGCTGGTGCTCGCCGATCTGGGATCACGCATTGTGAACCCGCCGCAGGAACTGGCAGTAGGCATTATGGTCGCCTTTGTCGGTGTGCCCTTCTTCCTCTATCTGGCCCGTAAAGAAAGGAGGGCCCTATAGCGATGAACACCAATGCACCCTCACGAGGCAAACGTTCCATCGCGGTCAGCGTTACGCTGCTCTGCATCGCCTGTGCCGTTATTGTTATCAGTCTCAACTCGGGAACAATTCGCCTGTCACCAATAGCCGTGCTTCACACCCTGCTAGGCAATGGCACTCCGGATGATCAGATTGTATTGTTCGACTATCGACTGCCACGCATTCTGGTTACTGTACTCGCCGGAGCGGGACTCGGTGTGGCTGGTGCTGCACTGCAAGGTATTACGCGCAATCCACTGGCCGATCCGGGCATTCTCGGCTTGCATGCAGGAGCGGCTTTTGGATTGATGGTATTTGTAAGCTTCTCCCATTCCATGAATGGTTCGGTGGCCTTGCTGATTCCGTTGTTTGCTTTTGCAGGTAGTGTCGCCGCGGCGCTAATTATCATGCTGCTATCCTATGACCGACATAACGGAGTATCCCCCATTAAACTAATTCTGGTGGGCATTGCCGTAGCAGCCGGTTTCCATGCCCTGACGCTCTATCTGTCCCTGCGTTTGGATGAAGAAACCTATTCCTTCGCCGCCCGCTGGCTGGCTGGCAGCGTGTGGGGCAGAGACTGGGTTCATGTTCAGGCGCTGCTTCCATGGATTGTGCTGTGCATCTCGTACATATGGAGCCGCTCCAAAACACTGGATGCCTTCAATCTGGGAGATGCTGCCGCAACCAGTATTGGTACACCCGTCAGATCCCAGCGTGTTATTTTGCTATTGTGCACGGTAGCATTATCTGCTGTCAGTGTGTCAATGGCTGGCGGAATCGGGTTCATTGGTCTGGCGGCACCACATCTGGCCCGCAGACTGGTTGGCCCGATGCATCGCCATCTGATCCCAGCCGCCGGACTCATCGGCATGGTGATCCTAGTTGCCGCCGATACGGTCGGGCGAACGATCTTTCAGCCCAATTCCATTCCGGCAGGTGTTGTGGTCGCGGCGATAGGCGCACCTTACTTTTTATACCTGCTGGTACGAACCAAGTAATGACTTTATCGGAACAATCCGAATAATTTCACCGTTATACCCAACATAAAAACGACATCCATGAGATGTTCAAGGAGATTGAGATTACCCATGTTAAAGAAAAACCTTATGCTCTTCATGAGCATCTGTCTGGTGCTTGTACTCGCAGCCTGCGGGAATGCCAATAAATCATCTTCTGCGTCGGAAGGTTCTACTACGGACACTTCGAACACTACGCAGGACACCAATTCCGCTTCCGGGGATCAACGCATCGCATCCATGTCGATCCATCTGACCAATGACCTGCTCTCTCTCGGCATTACACCGGTTGGTTCGGTGATCGGCGGGGAAGCCAAAGCCTTCTTGTCCCATGTTGCTGATCGTCTACAAAATACAACGCCGCTCGGTCCCGTTAAGGACCCGGACATGGAAGCTTTGCTTGCCCTGAAACCGGATGTCATCTATCTGGACGAAGAATTCTCCGGTGATGATATTGCCAAATTCGAGAAAATTGCTCCTGTACACGTCTTCAATCTGGATGATGGCACTTGGCGCGACCACCTGAAAGACATTGGTAAACTGGTCAACCGCGAGAAAGAAGCAGAGCAATACATTCAGGATTATGCAACTGAAACGGAAGAAGTGAAATCGCTGATTCACGATACAATCGGTGACGGCACCGTAATGGCAATCCGTGTTACCGCCAAAGAACTGCGTGTATTCAGTACACGCCGTCCTATGGGCCCGATTTTGTATGAAGATCTGGGGTTAACTCCGGCTAAAGGCATTGAGGAATTCGATTCGTCCAAACCGTATCAAGTTGTTTCACGTGAAATATTGCCGGACTTTGATGCAGATGCGATCTTCGTTGTTGTGAACTCGGATGATGAAGCTCAGAACATGTTCAAAGAACTGCAAAACAATCCAATCTGGCAAGGACTGAAGGCTGTCAAAGCAGGTCATGTCTACCCGATCGGCGCTCAACCTTGGCTGGACTACTCTTCAATCGGCAATAAAATGGCCATGGATGAAGCCAAAGAAATGTTTTCCAAGAAATAAAATGATCCTTACGCACAACATTTAAAAACACAAAAAACCTCTCTTTGTAGATCGGAACAGAGTCAGCTAACATGCTCTCTTCATCCACTCAAAGCAGAGGTTTTTTTGAATCCAAATTGGTATTCTTGTAGGTAAAAGTCCGTCGGCATGGCCTAATCACAAGGTACAAACGACGATCTCAACATCCGTTTCGGCAAAAGCATCCTGAATAATGCCCCTCACCTTATCCCATTTCAACCTGTCCAGCCCGCAACCAATCTGCGGCATCGCCAGTTTGTTGAGCCCATCTCTAATGCATATGTCACGCATGGATTCCACGGCTCGGGTAAACGACTGATAAGTCGGTTTGTTCGAAAATTTGGCCTTGGTGACCAAATTGAGGGTACGCCCTACCGAATAACATTGTCCGATCTCAAGCGGCTCCTGCTGCGCCTGCTCCTGGAGAACCTCCAAGCCAAATCGCTGGCGAAACTGCACAGCAATTCCTGCACCCATCCGCGCATCCGCGGAAATGCAGTGTGCAAGCGTGTAATAATCTTCCATAGCAAATAGATCCTGCTGTATCTCACGAAACTCCATATCCGTTCTCTCCCTTACAACGTTTTACTTTTCAAACTTCTCCAATTCACTCTCCCGCCAAACGATTCTCAAATGCTTTGAACGTTTTCCGTCCTGCTGTCCGGTCGAATACGGCGAATACGATTCGTTCAAAGGAATGTCTAAAGTTCTCTTCCACCAACACATCATGGAAATACTTCGCTACGTTCGCCGGATCATTCCTGAATACTCCGCAGCCATATGCGCCCAGCACAATGGCTCGATGTCCATGCAGCAAAGCCAAGTCCAAAATATAGCGAATGCGCCCTTTCATGACGGACTCAATCTGCTGATCATCGGCATTTTCCCGCTCTCTCACCACTCCCGCATTTACAGCAGGCGCTGTAATAAATGCCGACAGATCATATTGGTCGAGCAGCCGATCCTCGTCATCACGAATCACCGGAACAGCAGGCGAATAGATCATGTAATCCGAGTACATACAAGATCGCTGCTTGCGGTTGTAGTCATACATTTCGCTCATTTGGGCGATACATGGGTACAGTCCCGTAGCCCGGGCCAAGCTCTCCTCCTGTGCCTGACTGCCACCCAGGAATCCGCCGCCGGGATTTTTCGCTGATGCAAAGTTCAGGCAAATGACATCTTCCCTTCCTTCATCCACAGAAAGACGTGAAGCGGCTGCGAGTGTGGTCTCGCCCGTAACCTCGATGCGAACGGCTGAAGTTTCGACGGAAGGTTGCAGCTGGACCATTTCTTTACTTCGCTTTTCTCGAAGAGCGATAAGTTCCGTGGGACGATATAAGACCGAATCTTGGATCGCTCGCTGTAAATCTATACCGATCTGAACCCTGCGATCATAACCGTTCACGTATTCTCCTTCTTCCAGAATAGCCAGTGTCTGATGGGCGATCTGGGATCGTTTGGAACGTTGATTCGTGCTATTGATGCCAGTTGTTTTACTATGATTGTTGTTCTGAATATTGTTCCTATGTTGTTGATTGTTCATCTTCATCACTTCCTATATTTTCTCTAAGACGGGTGAGAATCTCTCCCAGCCAGTTCGTTCCCCGCCACGTTCTTCTATTACGAATGCGCGGGTCTTCCTCCGCCAGTCCAACCCCCCAGATGCGATCATCCGGGCTTGCCTCCACAAGGGTCGTTCCGCGGGTAGCGAGCAGCGAGGTCATCAGTTGCTCGTTTTGGGTGAATTTGGCTTCGTTACCTTCATAGACAATACGTTTGCACTCCGCTTCCCATACAGTCTGGTCGAACCCTGCGACCTGTCTGCCCAGCTTTTTTTGTACGGAAGCGGAGCTTGCTTTCAGGATCTTATCTGCACTAATCTGATCGCCGAACAGCAAAGCTTTCTGGTGCATCATATACTGCTCCGCACTGGTGTATTGAACACCATTCACGGTAAAATCCGCCGGGTGCCACTGTGAGAACGGAGACGCTGTGCGCCAGAAAAATGTAAACTTCTCCATTGATATTCCCTCCTAACTTCATGGGGCCAATCTTTCCGGATTCAATCTATATAAACGGGATGGGCGATGTCCGGCATTCCCTGTATACTCCCCCGTTTCGATGACCCAATCGGCGATTTTGCGCCGGAAGGCGGCAGCCAGCAGTTTTTTGCCACTGATGGTCTCGTATACTTTCTGAAGAGCGGTCAGAGTGAACGTCTCCGGCATCAGATTGAAAGCGATATCCGTATACTCCACCTTTGCCCGCAGACGTTCCAGCGCGTAGTAAATGATCTTCGCATGATCGAAGGCAATTCCTTGAACTTCGTTCACGGTAATATGGCTGCTACGTACTCTGCCTTCCAACGTTTCTTTCGTCTCAATGACCGCCGACAATTCCTCTGTTCCATTGGTCAAAATCAGCTGCACCCTGTCCTCCGTCACGCGTCCACGCTCATGAATATGGCGTTTCTCCTCCAGAAGCCGCTGCTCCATTCGGAACCAGTCTGCTTCGCTGGCATCATCGCCAGCCTGAAGTTGCAGTTCGCTGCTGTCGACCAGCGCCATGTAGGAACAGCTGATTACACGCGTACGCGGATCACGATGCACATCTCCCCAGGTATACAGCTGCTCCAAATAGATATCATCCAGTCCCGTTTCCGTAAATAGTTCCCGCCTAGCCGCATCTTCCAGCGATTCCTGCATGGAGACAAACCCGCCCGGAAGAGCCCACTGCCCCATATAGGGATGGCCGCCACGCCGGATCAGCAGCAACTGGAGCTCAGGTTCCGCAAGTTTGCGATAGTTCTCCTGCGTTTCACTTCGTATGGTAAATACCAACATATCCACCGTGACGGAGGGACGTTCGAAATCGCCTGGGTCATAGGTTTCAAGAAACTGTTGTTCACTTATATTCACGTGATTCTGATGATCTAATGAATTTGGATCAGAATTACCTTTATGTGTCATTTCGAAAGACTCCATTCTGATATTAACAATTTGTTATTAACAATTAGATAATAACAATCTAACATACCCTCATGGCCTGCGTCAATATTTCCCATCTCCTTGCAAAAGTTCATTATGGCATGCTCACACATGCTTTCTTTGCATGTCAAAAATCACTTGACGATATGTCAAATGAAACTTATCATTTAGTTAGTCGACTAATTAAAAGGATGGAAGCACTTATGAAATCAGCTCGAAATGAACGGTTGATGGGCCAATTATCAGAACTCGTCAAGCTACATCGTTACAAGGTTCATGAGAAGCTCGTCAACCACCCTGAGTTATATCCAGGACAACCGCCGCTGCTGTTCCAGCTTGAACGGGAAGATGGTCAGACCCAGAAACACCTGGCTGAACAGCTTCGCCGCGCCCCTGCAACGGTGACGGTAATGCTGAAACGTATGGAAAGCTCGGGGTTTATACGGCGTGAAGCCGACCCGAAGGACCTGCGCAGTCTGCGTGTCTATCTGACCGATCAGGGCCGTGCCGCACTTAAAGACCTGAGGGAAGTATTCCAAGAGCTTGATCGCCAAGCCCAGAAAGATTTTACACCCGAGGAATCGCAGCTGATGTCAGCGCTCGCCCAGCGCATGGTTCAGAATCTGCGAGAATATTAAGTGAGATTCATCTGTATGCATCCATATTTGCTACATGATGATTTCATATCAAATGAGGTGATTTTTCCCATTGTGGACGTTAAAACGATTTCTTACCCCGTATAAGTCAGCGGCCATTCTTGCACCGCTGCTCATGGTCCTTGAGGTTGCCATGGATCTGCTTCAACCCAAGCTGATGTCCAGCATTGTGGATGATGGTGTTCTTGCAGGGAACCTGTCCCACATTGTGACTACAGGTTTGTTTATGCTTCTTTTTGCGTTAATCGGATGGGTTGGCGGTGCAGGATGTACGCTGTTTTCAAGCAAAGCGGCTGTTGGATACGGCACTGATCTGCGCCAGGAATTATTTGATCATATCCAGAAGTTCTCGTTCCGTAATCTGGATAGCTTCCAGGAGGGCTCGCTTATCACTCGTCTGACGAGTGATATCACCCAGATGCAGACCTTTGTACAGATGCTTCTGCGTATGTTTATCCGTTCGCCGATGCTGATTATCGGCAGTATTATTATGGCGTTTACGATCAGTGTCAAACTGGCGCTCATTCTCATTTTGTCCGTACCGATTCTGTTTATCATCTTATACATCCTCATATCCGCTTCCTATCCGCTGTTCGCCAGCGTTCAGAACAAGCTCGACAAGGTGAACGCGGTGCTTCAGGAAAATCTGGCCGGCATTCGTGTCGTCAAAGCTTTTGCACGCGCACGTCAGGAGAAGAAGCGTTTTCAGCAAGCCAATGAAGATTATACCCATACCGCAGTGAAAGCCTGGCGCATCGTATCGCTGAATGCACCGGTATTAAGCCTGATGCTGAATGCAACCATTGTAGCGGTGCTGTGGTTTGGAGGCTTTCAGGTGGTGGGAGGCGATATTGCCGCCGGGGATTTGATTGCTTTTATCAACTACGTAACCGTTGTACTCTCGTCGCTCACTTCAATCGGCATGATGATGATGAGCTTCTCCCGCGCGAAAGTATCTGCAACACGCATCAACGAGGTGCTTCACACCCAGCCTGATATTCAATCGGGAGATGATATGTCTCGTAAAGGAGCAGGTCAGGTGGAATTCAGGGATGTCTATTTCCGCTATGATGGAGAACATACACTCTCCGGAATTACACTGACGGCTCGGCCGGGAGAAAAAGTGGCTCTGCTCGGATCTACAGGATCAGGCAAAACATCACTTGTACAGCTGATCCCCCGCTTGTATGATGCCTCACAGGGTGAAGTGCTCGTGAATGGAGTGAACGTGCGTAACTGGGATCTACAGGATCTTCGCAGCCGTGTGTCCATCGTATTACAGGAATCCATCCTGTTCAGTGGCAGTATCCGGGATAACATCTGCTTTGGCAGACCTGATGCAACGGAAGCTGAACTGCGTGCCGCAGCTCAAGCGGCGGCGGCTGATGATTTTATTATGAATCTGAAAGATGGATATGACACGGAGCTGGGCCAGCGCGGGGTCAATCTCTCAGGTGGGCAGAAACAACGGATTTCTATCGCCCGTGCCCTGCTCATGCAACCGGAGGTTCTGATTCTGGACGACAGCACCAGTGCCGTCGATCTGCGTACCGAAGCAATCATTCAGAAGGCGCTGCATTCACTAATGAAAAATAGTACCACCTTCTTGATTGCACAACGGATCTCTTCTGTAAAGGATGCAGACTGTATTTACGTGCTTGATGAGGGAGAAATCGTGGCAAGTGGTACACATGAACATCTCATGGCCCATTCGTCACATTACCAAGCCATCTATTATTCGCAGCAGCGGAAGGAGGATGTTCAATTTGGCTAAAAACGCTTCTTCCTCCATCCATCAGACCGTTGTCCCACCGATGATCGGAAGACCTGGGCCACCCGGCCGAGGTCCGGTTCCCAAAGTAAGAGCCAAGAACGCCCGGCACGTCATCATCCGAGTGTGGTCATACATGGGACGTCATCGCAAAGGGGTTATCACCGCTCTGGTACTGACGGCTCTTGGAACGTTACTTAATCTGGCAGGACCTTATCTGCTCGGCCGTGCGGTCAATGAACATATCGTTCCCAAAATTACGGACGGTCTGCTGAAAGACTGCATGTTATTGCTGACCGTATACGTCCTCGGCTCGTTCATGATGTGGGCTCAATCCTATGTCATGATCGGTGTGTCCCAACTGACTGTGAAGGATTTGCGTCATGCTCTGTTTTCACGGCTGCAGCAGCTGCCAATCAGTTTTTTTGACAAAAATCAGAGCGGTGATCTGATGAGCCGGGCTACCAATGATATCGATAACGTGTCCACAACACTGAATCAAAGTGTAACCCAATTGATGTCCAGCGCCATCTTGCTCGTTGGCTCCCTGTCGATTATGTTAGCCCTGGATGTCCGTCTGACACTGCTCAGTCTGGTCACGGTTCCCCTGATTACGATCGCTACTCGGCTGATCGCTTCAAGAACACGCAAACATTTTACCGCCCAGCAAAAGTTGCTTGGTGAGCTTAATGGCTACGCTCAGGAAACGATTGCCGGACAAAAGGTGGTTGCAGCCTATAACCGCCAGGAGCAGGCACAAAACCATTTTCAGAATCTGAACGAGAAGCTTCGCACGTCCAGTACCCAAGCTCAAAGCGTATCGGGTCTGGTTGGGCCAACGATGAACGTTATGAACAATATCGGCTTTGCCATACTGGCAGCCGTAGGTGGATGGATGGCTTATCATGATCTGACGTCCATCGGGCTGATTGTAAGCTTCCTTGCTTACTCCCGCCAGATTGAGCGGCCCATCAATGATTTGGCGAACCAATATAACCTGATTCAGGCAGCTATCGCAGGTGCCGAGCGCGTATTCGACATTATTGATACACCCAGTGAATATGTGGAAGAACAGAAGAAACAACTGCAGCAGATCCAGGGTAAAGTTGTATTTGAAGATGTATCCTTTGGGTATAACTCCGAGAGGGAAATATTGAAAAAAGTCAGCTTCACCGCCAAGCCAGGCGAGATGATTGCACTTGTGGGCCCGACTGGAGCGGGTAAAACAACGATCATCAACCTGCTGCCCCGTTTTTACGAGATTACGGGCGGACGGATTACCATTGATGGCTGTGACATCTCCGAACTGGAGAAAGACCAGCTAAGGCGCGAACTTGGCATTGTGTTACAGGACGCTTATCTGTTCTCCGGCACCATCCGTGACAATATTGCCTATGGCAAACCGGATGCAACGGACGAACAAATCCAGCAAGCAGCGAAGTTGGCCAATGCCCACTCCTTCATCCGCAAATTATCGCAGGGTTATGATACCCCGATCATTTCCGGTGGCAGCAATCTAAGTCAGGGACAGCGACAACTGTTAACCATCGCTCGTGCCATTCTCGCTGATCCTGCGATTCTTATTCTGGATGAAGCGACCAGCAGCATTGATACACGCACCGAAATGCAGATTCAGGAAGCGATGCGCACCTTGATGAAGGATCGCACCAGCTTCGTCATTGCCCACAGGCTGAGTACGATTCGTGAAGCCGATCAGATCCTGGTTATTGATGACGGCAAGATCGCCGAACGAGGCAGCCATGATGAGTTGTTGCAACACCAAGGTTTCTACTATCAGTTGCATCAGGGTCAACAAAATTAACGCCCCTTGCCCCTAAAGACAAGACGAAAACGCCGCATAAGTTCCGTTTTATTCCGGACCTTTGCGGCATTTCCATTTTATCGCTTCATTCGTACAATTCCGCGTGTAGATTTATTTAGAAAATTCAATGTGTGTTCTTTAAATTCAGAAGGAGGCAAGTTGTTTATTTCTTCAATAGATTGATCGAGCGTTCGCTTTTGGCGAAATAAAATGGTATTAATCTTTTTTATCGTGCTTATCTCTTCATTTGAGAATCCATTTCTTCTTAGACCAATGATATTAATACCATGTATGTACGAACGCGGACCATCCGCTAAAGAATATGGAACGATATCTTGTGAAACTTTACTTCCCGCTCCAATCATTGCAAACCTTCCAATGTTACATGATTGGTGTACACCAGAACCACAACCAAATGTGATATAGTCTTCAACAATAACATGTCCGCCAATTTGCACATTATTGACGATGACGTTATGGTCTCCCATCAATACATCATGTGCGATATGAGCATAGTTCATAATAAAGTTGTTATTTCCTACTCTCGTGAAACAATCTCCTTTTGATGTGCCTTTACATATAGTGACATACTCTCTCACGGTATTATTATCTCCAATAATGAGATACGATTCTTCGCCTTGGTAACTTTTATCTTGTGGGTCTGAGCCGATAATGGCACCATGTGAGATATAGTTATTCTCCCCCAATACCGTGTTAGCCCCTATGATAACGTGACTTCCAATCCTACAACCGCTACCTATTTTTGAATTTTCTTCAATGATACTGAAAGGTCCGACTTCGACATTGTCCCCAATTACTGCTGTAGGATGAATAATGGCTGACTGATGTATCACTTAGCACCTTCCTTTGTTTTGCTAAGTTCATCAAGTTTTTTATTTAGTTTTTTTATCGTTTGGGGGAGTCTGGAAAGTGCAGCGGATTCTCGTAGTTGTCTCTTATGTGAGCGAGCTGTATACCCTGACACCATTGAGTTCTCGGGCATGTTTTTAGTAACCATGGTTTTAGCTAAAACAACGCAGCCGTCTCCAATGGTGATATTATTAATTACCGCACTTCCACCAGCCATTATGACGCGATTACCAATTTTTGATGAGCCCCCAATTGCACTTGTGCCTGCGATAATGCAGTGCTCACCAATTTGAACATTATGGCCAATTTGAATAAGGTTGTCCATTTTAGTTCCTTTACCAATGGTTGTTGAATCAATCGTTCCGCGATCAATAGTGGTATTTGCTCCAATCTCAACATCATCAAAAATAACGACATTTCCGATATGTGGGATCTTAACTTGTTTTTGACCATCCCATTCAAAACCAAAGCCGTCAGCGCCAATCACTGCGCCTGAGTGAATGATGGCATTATCTCCGATGAAAGTATCATGTAGAACAGTGACATTAGGGTGGATCAAGCAATTCGTTCCAATGGTCACATTCTTACCAATAAATGAATGCGCGGAAATAATAGTATGATCCCCAATAGATACATCTTCTTTGATTACCGCGAATTCGTCGATCTGCACATTACAGCCTAACGTTACTGAAGGATCAATTGCTTCTGATGATAATACACCACTGCTTTTGGTTTTCTCGCTAAACATTTCAATTAGGCGAATAAAATCGAGTCGGGGATTTTTCACCTTAATAACAGGTACTTTAAATTCTATTATTGTCGTTTCTGGCACAATGAAAGCCGAAGCCTTACATTGATCTAATTTATTTAGATTTTTATCCGTAACAAAAGCAATATCTCCCTCTTTAGCAGCATTAATTGAACCTACGCCTGTTATAACGACATCGCCATCACCTATTAGAATCCCATTTATCTGTTCAGAGATTTCATTCAAATTACATGGCATAATATGGTCTCCTTTTGTATTTAAATTAGATTATTTAATAATTCTTGAGCAAAAAGAGTGTTCAAATAATGAGACGTTCCCGATCCTATGATTTTTGCATGAAAAGGAGGATTCAGAGCTAAATCGCCAATAAGATCCAGCAGCTTGTGACGAGACAATTCATCAGAAAAACGTAAATCGGGATAAATTTCCTTTTCACCTATAACTATTCCATGGTCTAAAGAAGCTCCTTGAATTAAACCTTTGCTTTTTAAGTACATTATTTCTTCTTCAAAACAAAATGTCCTAGCTGGCGCAATTTTTTTTGTTGTAAATGAAGGTACTTTATTTTGACTTCTTGCTGCAGATGGCCAACTTCTGAAATCTTGGTTGCAATATTGGTAGAGCTGCCATCAAAAATAGGTAATTCTTCACCATTAACATCAATAATCACGTTATCAATGCCCATCCCTCGAATTGCAGACAATGTATGTTCAACCATAGATACGGTGTATCCATGCATGTTTTTAAGCTGTGTGCAACGTTCCGTATTGGATACATTACCGATTCTAGCTTCAATAATTTCATATGGATCTACATCCACTCTTCTAAAAACAATACCTGTGTTTGGTTGTGCAGAATGCAGAGTTATCGCTGACAAATTCCCACTATGTACAGCAATGCCGTCTAATGTAAAACTATTACGAATCGTTTTTTGGTACATAGCATCGCCCCCCTTTGACATAATTCTCATATTCGGATCCTATTTACATGTATTATATCGATCACGATTAGCTGATGTTGTCGATATTTGGAGGCTCGTCAAATTCACATGGATATGTCGCTGAGAATAAGATGATCCGCAAGTACGCTGAAAAAGCTTCGCCAAAGATCAGCATAACAAGAAACCTTAGCATGTCATCCGAGCTAAGGTTTCTAAACGATCCATTTTTTTGTTTATTAAACGGTCTACTTGACGGGGAGCAGTTCAGCGTTTTTATTTGTTGGTAAATGAAGGGTAAATGTAGAGCCAATCCCCATTTCACTATGAACGGTAATTTTGCCATGATGATCCTGAGCGATTTTCTGACAGAGTGCCAGTCCAAGTCCTGTACCTTCTTCCTTTGTCGTATAAAATGGATTAAAGATCGTCACCAGAGAGTTCTCAGGGATACCGCTGCCCGTATCGGTAATCGAGATAAGCGCCTTCTCACCATCATGATGCAAATCAATATGCACTTCACCCGGATCTTCCATCGCTTCAAAAGCATTACGAATCAGATTAATCAGAACCTGTACGATCTTGTCCCGATCCATATTGACCACGACCGACTCACCTGTCATCTCCAGTGTAATTCGATGCCCCCGTGATGCTGCATCCGATCCGGTTAACGACATGACCCGTTCAAGACACAGCTCTACTCGTTCAGGTTTCATGTGATTGGCATGCGGCTTGGAGAACTGTAAAAACTCAGCCGTCAGCTCTGTTACCCGTGTGATCTCACCCATAATGACCTCATACCATGGAGCGATATTGAAGGCCTGTCCCCGAGAAAGCTGCAGGAAACCACGAATGGCAGTCAGGGGGTTGCGAATTTCATGAGCCATGCCCGCGGCTAACTCACCAACAGCCCGAAGTCTTTCGGAACGGAAGACCTCCTCTCCGTTTTTTAACCATTTGCTGCGCTGCTGCTGCAACATCCTCTCCTCCGACACCGCGATAAAGTGTTGCAACGTCTCGGACATTCCAGGATATAGGGATATGCTGTAGTTTATTTGTAAGCCCCTTAACTCCCCGGACAGCAGTAACGCCATGCGTTCTTCGATATTTTGTATTTCAGGCAAAACGACAGCATAACGATCCCCCGCATACCGAGATATGCCATATGCATCTGCAAACTGTTTCAAAACACTCTCGCCTGTCGCTTTGATTACATGACTCCAGTTGTCTTCAACCTCTTTATCAAATCCATTGAAATTCTGAATGTTCATGATAATCAGCAAAAAAGATGGTTGCTCGTCCACTGTCTTCTTCAGTATGTTCATATATCCCTCGTAATTCAGCAATCCAGTGAGCGGATCATGAAGGGTTAGAAAATGATTTTCCTCCCGAAGTCTGCGCTTCTCTGCTTCGCTGTTAAGCAAGGTATGATACAAAAAGATAATGACAATTGCAGTTAACATGTCAAATATCGACACTAGCAAACTATATGTATCTATCGTCACATACGATAGCCGAATCACGGTATATTCAAAAACAATCAACATTGAAATGGGTAACGTCTGCGTAATCCGCTGTTTATCCTGAATCATCGACATGATGAGCAGGTAATACAACATATTGCACCAGTTAAGTTCACTGAAATAATGGAATATGCCAAGAAAGATCCAATGAAAGTTACGCAATACCGGATACTGTTTTTCCTTATACACACTTGCCACAAATAACGCACCAGCACATATCATTAACACAAGGTGGGAAGTAAGCCCTAGAAAATAAGAGGACAGTATAACAAGCAGACATCCTAGCGGGAAAATAACCATTTTCATCGTGTAACTCAGCAAACAGCCTCGCCCCCTTTGACATAATTCTCATATCCAGATCCTATTTACATGTATTATATCGGTTATGATTAGCTGATGTTGTCGATTATTGGAGGCTTGTCAAATTCACATGAATGTATAAATTTATAATTAAAATAGGACAAACGGTTTATAGGAAAGTGCATATTACGAAATAATCCTCCTATCACATTGATCAACACTGTGTTAAAATACATTAATGGATTTATTTAGGATATCACCTTGGTTATGGAGGGATAAGCATGATAAAACAAAGAAAACCTTTGGGCATCGGGACACTTTCTCTGCTTGTGCTCGCTATGGGGTTTGCCTTTAATTATGGTTGGGGAGCAGAAAAGGTACAAATCAGCCACTATTTGTTTAATCTACTGAACTTGCCTATCTATAGCAATGGTCATCAAGGATTTCACATTCCCTTTATGGTAGCTATAATCTTTTGGTTATCTTCCGTTTTGATCGCACGCAAATATCATTCTCACTTTGGTACAAAAGTAGCCTACAAGGTCGGTGGTTTCATGCTGATCTTTAGCGTTATGATCTTTCCACTTTACGGTATAATATGGGTTACATTTCATTAAAAGAGCAAACAAGCAAAAAGCCAGCTTCCCCTGTCATTTCAGGAAGCTGGCTTTTTGCTTCATTACTACATTTTTATTTTTTCGCCATATACTTGCGGATATCAAATGCCACCGCAGCCACAATAATCAACCCTTTAATAATCAGCTGCCAGTAAGGACTTACACCGATAAAGGTCAGACCATAGTTGATGACTCCAAAGATCAGCACCCCTGCCATGACTCCGGGCACCGTACCAATACCACCCGCAGTGGAGACGCCCCCCACGACACAGGCCGCAATCGCATCCAACTCATACATATTGCCGTAATTGTTCGTTGCCCCGCCCGTACGTGCGGCTTCCAGCACACCGCCCAGTCCATACAATGCACCTGCAATGGCATACAACACAATCAGGTTGCGGGCTACATGAATACCGGACACATGCGCAGCCTGAATGTTGCCACCGATGGCATACATGTTCTTCCCGAGGCGGGTCTTGTTGAAGACGACCCAGCAGATCAGCGCAACCGCTACAGCAATTAATACGATATACGGAATGGAATAACCACCGCCAAGATCAATGTAACCGGAACCAATAACGGTAAAATCGGGTCTCAGTCCTCCAATGGGTTGTGACTGATTCGGCTCTGTATCAAAATAAATCGAATTCAGACCGTATACCGCAACCATCGTGCCCAGTGTCGCGATAAAGGGTGGAACATGTAATTTGGCTACAATGATGCCGTTGACGAGACCCACTGCCAAGCCTGCGATGATCCCGATGACGATCGGCAATCCCACCCATAAATGTGGAAGATCAGGAAAGAACCGATTGGCATATTCGTCGATCTGCAGCATGGATGCCGATACAACAGCCGTTAGCCCAACAACCCGCCCTGCCGACAAATCGACCCCGCCCGTTACGAGGATAAACGCCGCCCCCAGCGCAATGATGGCCCGTGTGGAGGACTGTTGTAATATATCCCGAAGTGTAGAGAAAGCAAGAAAATGCGGATCGGCAATGGCAATGCCGATGACGAGCAGGATCAGCACAATAAAGATCGCGCGCTGCGCCACATACTGCTTCACCTGATTGATAACCTGTGTATTCATATGTTCCCTCCTGACTAAGCCATCCGCTGCTGTGCGGCCAGCCTCATGATATCCTGCTCTGTTGCCTCGGCTCCGTCCACAATTCCGGTGAGCCGTCCTTCGCTCATGACCATAATTCGATCCGACATGCCCAGCAGTTCGGGCATCTCCGAGCTGATCATAATAATGCTTTTGCCCTGGCGGGCCAGTTCCGTAATAATGGTGTAGATTTCAAATTTGGCACCTACATCAATCCCACGTGTCGGTTCATCGAGCAGTAGAATTTCCGGGTCAGTTAACAACCATCTTGCCAGAAGTACCTTCTGTTGATTACCACCGGAAAGGTTGCGAATCAGCGTGTTAACTGAAGGCGTTTTAGTTCTGAACTTCTGTGTTTGCTCGCGTGCCTCATCTCGGCCTTTCTTCTCATCTAACAGACCAATACGATTTTGGTAACGTCCGAGACTCGCAATAATCGTATTTTCATATACAGACAGCACCGGAAAAATTCCCGTGACTCTTCGTTCTTCGGTCAGCAGGGCAATGTTATGACGCTTTGCTGCGGCAGGTGACTTGATCTTTACCTTGCGTCCATGAATTGAAATTGTCCCTGATGCAAGTCCGCGCAAGCCGAACAATGACTCGATTAATTCCGTCCGCTGTGCCCCAACAAGGCCGCCGATCCCAAGTACTTCGCCTTTCCTCAATTCAAACGTCACATCACGGAACGAATTCGGCTGGCTGGAGGTTAAGCCTTCAGCCTTCAAAATCACTTCTCCTGGTACGTTCGTCCGTTCCGGGAACCGTTCATCCAGATCACGTCCAACCATGCGGGTAATGATCAGATCGGTCGTTAAATCAGCAGCATCCCAGGTACCGACCACAAAACCATCCCGCATAATCGTGACCTCATCCGAGATTGTCAGAATTTCCTCCATCTTGTGCGAGATGTAGATAATAGAAACCCCGCGACTGCGAAGCTGATTAATAATGGCGAAGAGCTGGTCCACTTCCTTGCCCGTGAGCGAGGACGTTGGCTCATCCATCACAATAACTTTGGATTGAAAAGAGACCGCTTTGGCGATTTCCATCGACTGTATTTTGGAAACGGATAAAGTCCCCGCCTGAGCCTTTGGATCAATGTCCAGATTCAGGTCATTGAACAGGGCCAGTGTATCGGCATACATTCGCTTCTCATCCACCAACAACCCCCTCATGGGAAACCGTCCCAGCCAGATGTTCTCCATCACTGGCCGATGCGGCACCGGGTTCAGCTCCTGATGAATCATCGATATGCCATGCTGAAGCGCCGCTTTCGAACTCGGAATGTCCACCTCATTGCCTTCAATCCGAATCGTCCCCTCATCCGGGCGATACATACCGAATAGACATTTCATCAGCGTGGATTTGCCCGCTCCGTTCTCTCCCATCAGCGCATGAACTGTACCCGGCTTTACCTTCAATGTGACCTGACTTAGTGCCTGCACACCTGGAAATGCTTTGGATATTCCGTCCATCTCCAGCAGGTAAGGTGATTCCATCTTTCATCCTCCCCTTCCGTAAACCCGCAAAAAAAGGACGCCATCTCATGACGGACGTCCCTGTTTGCTGCTGTTATTGGGCGTCGGCAATGTTGTCTTTCGTAATTTTTTTGTAGGCAATCCAGACGTACTTGCCATCCGTAATGTCATAACCCGTGTTTTCCTTTGTTGGCGTCTCACCCTTCGCAAGTACGGAAGCGAGTGCAACCGTTGCTGCGCCCTGGTTCTTGGCATCATTCAACACCGTGCCCAGCATCGTTCCGTCCTGAAGGGCCTGAATGGCCGGAGCAGTTGCATCCACGCCGACAACAGGCATCATTTTGCCGTCCTTGAAGTATCCCGCTGCTTTTAACGCTTCAATGGCTCCAAGTGCCATGTCATCATTGTTAGCCAATACCGCTTCAATTTTGTCTCCGTGGGAGGCAAGGAACGCCTGCATTTTCTCCTGGCCTTTGACCCGATCCCACATCGCCGTGTCTTCCGCCAATGCTTCCACTTCAATACCGGCATCCTGAATTGCCTGTACGGAATATTTAGTCCGCAGCTCAGCATCCTGGTGGCCAGGCTCGCCTTTCAGCATGACGTATTGCAGTTTACCATCCCCGTTTTTATCTGCTTCCGGGTGGGCCATCCAGTAATCCACAATGAGTTGACCGGAGATCGTGCCGGACTCTTCCGCCTTGGCTCCAACGTAATAAACTTTATCCCACTTGTTCATGTCCTCAGCAACTGGCTCACGGTTCAGGAAGACCACCGGAATGCTGGCCGCTTTGGCTTTGTCAATAATGACACCTGCTGCGGTCCGGTCAACCGGGTTCACGGCCATTGCGTTGTACTTCTTGGATACAAACAGATCGACTTTCTCATTCTGGGTCGGCTGTGCGTTCTGGCTATCCACGATATCGAGTGTGGCTTTGCCTTCCGCTGCTGCGGTCATCGCATTCCGTACACCCGTCATGAACGTGTCATCAAACTTGTAGATCGCCACGCCAATCTTCGGCGTTTCCGTTCCTGCGGCCGTCTGACCTCCTGTATCTGTTCCTGTACTTCCGCCTGCACTGTCTCCGCCACTGCTGCACCCCGCCGCCGCAACCATACACGCTGTAAGCAACAATGTCATCCACGTTTTCTTCATATCCTAATGACCTCCCCCAAGTTCATTCGGCTTTACCGATGTCTTTATTATGAAAGGGTTTACAATAAATTCGAATACAATATCTTCCTCTGTTTTATCGAAATCTTCCTCAATTGAATTTTCACTGTACAAAAGGAAACAGCAGCTTCTGATTATCCATCCAGAACATATTGTCCGTACTGACCAGCTTCGTTTCCAGTGTTACCCTGGCTTGCACCTGTTGGTTGTTCAATCGTGCAACAGCCTGATTCACACCAAGATAACCTGCGCTGAATCCGTTTTGCACGATCAAGTGTTGAATTCTGCCTTCCTGTAACTGCTCTAACTGCTGCTGTTCACTGCCAAATCCCACAATCTTCACCTTGTTCCCGTTGTTCTCGGACGTACGTCGATTCAGTTCATCCGCTGCCCCCAGAGAAGCAGGTTCCTGAAGGGCAATCAATCCGTCCACCTGCTGCTCATCAAGCAGTTGCTTCGCCGCCTGCCAGCAAGCATCCCGGGTACTGCATACCGATTGAGCCTCCACATGAATGTCAGGGTATTGAGCCAGTGATTCCTCTACCCCTTGTTCCCGGTTAATCAGAACAGGATTTACAGGATCAGGACCAAGCAATGCTACACGTCCTCGTCCTCCCATAAGCACAGCCATGGCCTGACCCGCCTGCCGTCCTGCCTCAACGTTATCTATTGAGATAACACTTGTTATGCCTTTTACAGGAAACTCGTCATTCAACAAAATGACGGGGATAATCACTCCGTTGGCATCCTTAGTCTGTGCCTTCTGAATGATGTCACTGAGTGCCTTCTCACTCAAGGGATCGATCAACAGGGCCGATGCTCCCTGCTCCATTGCCAACGATACCGCATCCACCTGAGCTTGTTCACGCTCGCTCAGTAGATAAGTCCCATTTTGCAAATGCTCTTGCTTGACCTTTCCCTGTCCTGCTGTAAAATCGGGGTTAGATGGCGCATAGGTTAACCCCTCTGAGGGAAAAGCCTCCACCGTAATAAGCTCCGCTCCCGCTTCTTTGGCAGCGGCTTCGGCCCCAAGACGTATCGCTTCTGCAAGTTCTCCGGTTCCTGCTGGCGTAATCAGCGCAATACGCGGCGGCGATCCCGCTGGCTCAGCATTCGACATGCCGCACGCCACACATAACAACAGGCAGCAAGTTGCTGCTATCATGGCCATATAACGAAGGAGAAGAACTCTCATCCGAATGATTCCCACGCGAGGACAGAGGTTTATTTTCATAACTAGATGCCCCATCCATTCCGTTCCATTGATCTTATTCGCTTTCATGTGCATCGTCCTCCTCTCGTTCCGATTGGATCGGAATCCGAATCCAGACGGTTGTGCCTTCCTCCAGCTCACTCTCGAATTCAAGACCGTAAAGTTCGCCATAATAGAGCTGAATCCGATCATGCACATTGCGCACAGCTACACCTGATCCTGCACCACTTTTCACGACAGGACTGCCCATCAAAAGTTTCGACAACTGCTCTTCTGTCATGCCGACCCCATTATCCGTAATGCGAAATACCAGCTTGTCGTCCTCCCGGTATACACGTATCTCAATACATCCCTCGTCCATATGATATTCAATGCCATGCACGATCGCATTTTCAATGAGTGGCTGAAGCACCAGCTTAAGTGTCAGGCAGTCCAGCGTATCTTCATCCGCCTTCATGCTAAAATTGAATTTGCGCTTGAACCGCATCTGCTGAATCGTCAGATAATGGTGGGCGTGCTCCAGTTCTTCCCTAACCGTAATAATCGTTTTGCCTTGACTGAGACTGATGCGAAACAATCGGGATAACGAAGTGATCATCGTAATAACTTCCTCATTCCGGCTCATGCCCACCATACGCACAACTGAATTCAACGTGTTATATAGGAAATGTGGATTGATCTGAGCCTGCAAAGCTTCCAGTTCGAGACGACGCTTTTGTTCCTGTTCATGAATGATTTCATTCATCAAAGTTCGGATTTTATAGACCATCAGGTTAAAACGACGGGATAAACGTTCCACTTCCAGCGGCCCTTCGATAGGTAGCTCCACGTTAAAATCCCCTCGCTCCACTGCCTTCATCTTTCGTTCCATACGCCGGATTGGACGTGTCAGACTGGAAGAGAGGAACAGCGAGACAAGGATGACCAGAACCAGCACAACCAGCAGTACCCGAATGAGATATCCATTGACCTCCTGGCGGGTTGTCATGATCTCATCCAGGTAAGCTACACCGACAATTTTCCATCCGATATTGGCGACAGACTTGACCGCATTCAACCTTTTCTGCCCATCCGCCTCATCTTCATAACTGCCGGTTGCAACCAGTGCCTGTTCGATATTTTCACTTTTGAGCCCCATATACATTAATTGCTGCTGCGGATGGTAGACGATATTTCCTGCACTTTCGTCGATAATGTAGACGTATCCCCGCTGCCCCAGACTGACCCGGCGGCTCAGTTCGTCCATTTGTTTGAAGTTGATATCCACCAGCAAAATGACCTGCCGATCCTGACCATTTTGGCGTACGGTGATGCCTTTGCTCATGGAAACGACCCATTTGTATGGGCCTGTGTACATGTTCTGGATATGAGGTAGAGAGAAACTAAGGTGATCCGGCACTCGGAGTGCAGATTGAAACCACCCTTGCTGTGTCACATGCGCACTCGGTTTTAATTCAGCTGAAGGTCTGTTCTTGAGCAAATGCCCTGTTGAATCCAACAACGTAATCGAGATGATATCTTCACGGCTGCTGAGCAGCGTGTCGAGCTGTTTATCTACCTGATCCCCTTCCCACGTGCCGTCCCGCAGCATATGCTCTTCGATGGCTCGGTACAGATGCGACATGCTGCGGACATAATCCTCCAGATTGTAACTGACCTGGTCCACGATCTGTCTCGTCGTCAGCTCCGCACTTCGCTCTGCGGCCTGCGTGAATTTGTCATGCAGCAGCAACGCCATGATGGTCAGCACCAGTACAATGAAGACAGAGAAGGACCACGTAATAATAAAGCGGATACTGCTGACTCTGGATGAACGCAGCCTTGAACGAAACTTAAGCCATAGGGATCTTATCCATCCGGCAAACGGTCTCATCGGCTTGTGCCTTCACTAGCTGTTAGTGCAATCTGTTTGCGATATTCTTTGGGCGAGACGCCGATGTGTTTTTTGAAGCAAAAACTGAAATAATTCGGTTCCGCGAAGCCTACCTGACCAGCAATCTCAAACGACTTCATCTCTGTGGATCGAAGCAATTCCTTCGCCGCCTCCATCCGGATTTGCATCAAATATTGCAGGAAGGTAAGCTGTACTTCTTTTTTGAAAATGCCACAAAAATAACCCGAACTGATATGCAGATGCCCGCATACTTTCTGAATGGACAGATCCGGATCGGCGTAATGTTCTTTGGTAAACGACAATGCCTGTTCCACAATATCCTTGTACACATGCTGCCTTCCGCTGGCAATACGTTGTTGAACGAGCAGACAAACCTCCCGCACCTTACCCTGTGCCTCAGACAACCCAGGCAAACGGAATAAATCGGCATACAACTGGAACCCTGCTCCAAAAATGTCTTCCATGGCCTCACCCGATGCTTGGGCCGCTTTCCAAACGTTTGTTAAAACTTCAATCAGATACAATTGGATGTCACTTCGCCCATGCTCCACCGTAATTTCCCGGAAAATGATCTCTAGCGCATCCTCCAGCTCCGCCTGCGTACCCGCTTTCAAACAACGTGTCAGCGTTTGCTGCTTCAACTCGTCAAAACGCAATTTTCCCGCCGTCTGACGCTCCACATCTGCAATATAAATAAGTGGATCAGTCCCCGGTACAAGCCGATAATCCAGTGCCAGTAGTGCATCCTCATAGGCATGCTTTACACCTGCCAGTGTGTTCACGATCGAGCCCGATCCAACAGTGGCAGGAACACGCAGATAGTGATTGATGCTGCGCATTACATTTTCCAGCGCCTGCTGCTGTCGTTTTTCCCCATCTCCTCCACCCCATCGATCTACATAGAGCAGCACAATCGTCTCCTGATGCATAAAAGCATGTCCGGCCCCGTGTTCCGCCCATACCTCTGCGGCAATGTTTAGCGCAGCGAACTGCTTCAACTCCACATCCTCGGATTGGTCTCCGTCCATATGCAGGGTCAATACGGATACACCATAGCGTTCACCTTGCAGATCCAGTCCACATTGCTTTGCTTTGCCGTGAATATATTCAGGCGATTTTTGCCGATGCAACAAAGTGGCCATCAGGTCCGCCTGTAACAGGGGCAGGCTTGTATAATAATGGTCGCGCAGCTGCTGTACATCCTCTCGCTCTGCCACTTCATCTGCCATCTGTGCACGCAACCTTGTAAGCAGATCTGTCAGATGTCCTGCCGAGAAAGGCTTTAGTAAATATTCATCCACACTCAGCGAGACCGCTTGTCGAGCGTAGTCGAATTCATCGTATCCGGTCAAAATCACCACTTTTACAAGCGGATTTCGTTCCCGCAACCTTTTGGCAAGTTCCAGTCCATCCATAAATGGCATGCTGATATCCGTTACCACAATATCCGGCTCCACTCGTTCTGCCATCTCCAGTGCTTCACGTCCATTCTCCGCCAGACCAACTATGCGCAGATCGAGTGCTTCCCAATCCACCTCTACAACCAACCCTTCGCGTACATCCTCTTCATCATCCACCAACAATACCCGGTACACGTCAGATTCCTCCTTTATTTAAGGGGCCATAAGCCCAAGCAATAATGTATATGTCGATATGATTCAAGGTTGCCATCATAATATACAATATAAATTTAATTGTGTAACCGCTTACTTTTATGGTGATAAGATTGATCTAATAAGTGCTCATACACAAATATATGGTAAAATATAGGAAGTAGTTGATTATGAAAAAGGATAGGAGTCTATTAACTGATGAATTATTTGAAATCCGGAATGATAACGACCGGTATTGCCGCAATATTAATTAGCAGCGGTGCAATCACGGAGACGATTCGAACTGATCGGTTAGAAGCATCCACAGAGTCTTCACGCTGGGAGAACCAACCTCGAGAACTTCAGGAGGAATTAACAAAATCATGGAGCAGAGGAATGGAGGCGATACGTAGCACGCTGAATGAGAACAGTGAGGAGGAAAATATAACTGAATGGAAACTGTTTTACAGCTTGGAGGATTCATTAAACACCCTTCCCCATCAAGAGCACTCTTCCTTCATCACTGCCTATTATAGTAATGAACGAAGAACCATGCTGGAAAACGGGGATATCATGCCTGCCTTGCTTTTACATCCCGATCATACAAAGGCAATACTTTATTGGGAAAAGCATGATGGAACCTATGCCATTATTACATTAGAATCGCAAATCAATGCAAACAACAAACCCGAATGGGATGTCAGTCATTCTTGGATAACCAAACAGCCCTCATCCACTTGAAGTGGGTCAGGGCATTGATCCTATATTCCTATATCCATTCTTAATTCCTCATAAAGAGTTCTTCACATACTTTAATGCGGTTCCGTTTCTCCATTCTCTTCTGCTGATGAAGATAGATTGGCATTTAACCCCTTAACATAAATCATAGTCGTATCCGGATTGATATGTCCCATCATTTCTGCCAAGCGATGTAGTGGTGTATGCTCGGCCATAGCGTATCCGAACCGATGACGCAGATCATGGGAACTTAGCCCCTCGAGACCGGCTGTAGTCATCACCTTTTTGATCAAATGGCGCAGCGCCCTCTCCGTTAAGCGATCACTGGTTTTCTCGGAAGGAAACAGGTAAGGACTATCCGATGCGAGGCCAGCCATGTACATCTTCAACAAAGTAATACATGTCATGTTCAGCGGAATTTTCCGTTGACCGTTTCGTTTATCGGCCCGCACGGTAACTTGCCCGCTTCGTTTGCCCAATTCAATATCATCGGGAGCGAGGTTACATATCTCCATCGTTCGCATACCGGTATGAAACATGAGCGTAAGGATGGTCTGATCCCGAAGCGAGTTGCCGTTCTCGACCGCAGATATGAATGATTGTTCTTCCTCGGTGGTCATTCGGCGTGGGCTAACCTTGTCTTCCGGAATGAATTTCAAAGGTTTGGAAGGATCACTGTTGATCCTGGATTCCGATACGGCCCACTTGAAAAAACGCTTCAATGTAATCAGTCTGCGATTAATGGTAGATGGCTTCAATTGCATCACCTTCTGTGAATCCTCCCGGTAACGGACCAAAGTCGATGTATGCACATCTTCAATATGAAATGAAATCTCTTCACTCCGAGAATCATTCTCTTTATACCATTCGGTAAAATGCTTCAAATCACTCGCATATTCCTTCAAGGTTTTGGGAGTCAATTCTCCCTGGATTGTAAGCATATGTATGAATTCCTGAACAACCATTTCCCCTTGTATCGAAGTACCAGATATCTTATCCATTAGAAAAAACCTCCAAATCTTGACTTATATTAGCGGACATGGTATTATCATATTAATCGATACATTAGCGGACATCAAGTCTGTGGGTTTGAATATACCTGATTAGCGTTGATTGTTAAATTAGCCTTTTCAAAATGGTCGTTTAAAAACTTATTTTTTGGAGGAACTACATGCAAACAGGTACAGTGAAATGGTTTAACGCGGACAAAGGATTTGGCTTTATCGAAACTGAAGAAGGAACAGACGTATTCGTTCATTTCAGTGCAATTCAAGGCGACGGCTTCAAAACATTGGATGAAGGACAACGCGTCCAATTCGAAGTAACTCAAGGTAACCGTGGTCCACAGGCTGAGAACGTTACTAAAGTTTAATTATATTAAAGCTGCCTTGTACAAGGCAGCTTTTTGTTTTATTTCATCCAAAAACGAAAAGCGAGGTATGACAAATGGATAAAGAACAATTGATCACAGAAGTAGCCAAAAACGGCGGATTCTCCAAAAAGAACGCTGAAAAGGCCGTAACGGTTGTACTGGATTCGATTTTGGAAGCATTAAAAGAAGGCAAAGAGGTTCAACTGGTTGGATTCGGCAAATTCGAAGTGCGTAATCGTG
The DNA here is from genome assembly GCF_032399705.1 of Paenibacillus sp. BIC5C1. Classification (NCBI taxonomy): domain Bacteria; kingdom Bacillati; phylum Bacillota; class Bacilli; order Caryophanales; family Paenibacillaceae; genus Paenibacillus; species Paenibacillus sp. BIC5C1. The sequence goes on along the minus strand of NZ_CP135922.1, from coordinate 1,220,048 downwards.
AAGCACGTATGGGTAAAAGCCGTCGAACCGGTAAGGAAATTCAGCTTCCAGCAGGTAAAGTTCCCGTATTCACAGCAGGATTAACCATGAAAGAAGCTTTGAACTAAACAGCAACAACAGGATTGGAAAAGAGGTTTTTATTCAAACACACAACGAACATTTTGATGTAAATGTCGTGTTTTCTACGGTTGATGATATCATTAACTTTTATTCCGGCAAGCAGACAAACCAGAATAACGCGGAAGATCACACCCATTCAACACCCCCATCAACAGAGTCTGCACAGACGCCACAACCACCCACTCGCTAAAACGAACCTTTCATCTTGGACAATAAGAAGCCCTGTTCCGCTCAAAACGGTCCAGGGCTTGATTTGTGTCACTTGTGTCACTCGAGCACCCAGGGAGAATGAATTTTGGGTACGTCATTGATTAATTGTTTGGTATAAGGATGCTCCGCATGATGAATGACCTCCTCCGCTCTCCCTGCCTCCACCATTCGTCCATGCTCCATAATACAGATCGTGTCGCTCACATAATAAGCCAGACCCACATCGTGCGTAATAAATACAATGGTCATGCGGTTCTCGTCGCGCAGCTTGAGCAGCATATCCAGAATCGTTGAACGCGAGCATGCGTCCACCATGGACGTTGGTTCATCGGCAATCAATACCTTAGGATGCAGCATGAAAATGCGGGCAATCATAAGCCGTTGCATCTGTCCACCGGACAGTTCAAACGGATATTTGTTGTATAACTCTTCGAACTTCAGGTTGACGAAGGAACAGGCCTCCTTCATTTTGGCATATTCTTCGTCCTTGTTCAGCTTCAGCCCCTGAAGTTTGATACAGTCCACCAGCAGCTTTTCCACCCGGTGAAATACGTTGAACGAAGAAAACGGATCCTGGAAAATGGCCTGGATATCCTTCCAATAAGCTTTGCGCTCACGGTACCGTTTCAGTTGTCTGGGCTTGCCATCGTATTCAATCGCTCCATCCGTTTCCTTGAGCAGGCCCATGATCATTTTTGCAAGCGTGGTTTTGCCACTGCCGCTCTCTCCGACAATGGATATAATCTCCCCTTCATGAAAATCAAAGCTCACATCGTCCACGGCTGCCTTTTTACGATTGCCTGTACCGTACACCTTGGTCAGATGGCGGCCGCTGATCAGCACCTTGCCTATCGCCATACTACCTCACTCCTTTCGGGGAGCCTTGATCCGAGCTCATTACGCCCAGAAAGAATCATTTCATTAGTCTGCTATATCGTCTGTGTCAGTTCCAATATCCTGGATTTCAATTTTATTTAAGACGCTTTCCTCCTGATTTTGTTCCATCTCCTGGGGCTGTTCGTTTATGCTCTTCTGCTCTAAATGACCGTCCTGCTCCTGCTCCCTGATCTGCTCCAAAATCTCTGGTGTCAGGAGACAGCGATATATGCGTCCATCGACATGAATGTTCTCGATTTTGCCCTGGCGGCACTCGTCGGTCACCAGTGTACAGCGCTCTGCGAAACGGCAGCCTTCCGGCACATTCTTCAGATTTGGTGGTGCACCAGGAATGGCAGCCAGTTTATGCTCCTTCATGCCCTCTTCGGGCACAATGATGGAACCCATCAGCTTGCGGGTGTACGGATGCAGCGGATTGAAAATCATCTGCTCTGCCGTACCTCGTTCCACAATCTCCCCGGCATACATCACCATAATTTCATCCGTCACATGGTACAACAGCGGCAGTTCATGCGTGATGAACACCAGTGATTTGATGACTTTACGCTTCAACAAATCCTTCAACAGACGAATGACTGCCTTCTGGGAAGTCACATCCAGTGCGGAAGTAGGTTCATCCGCAATAAGCACGTTGGGATTCAGAATCGTTGAGATGGCGATAACCGTTCGCTGCTTCATGCCGCCGGATAATTCATTTGGATACATATCCAGCACATCCGGCGACAGATTCAGTGATTGAAAGCGCTCCGTAGCCATCTTCCGTACATCCGACCGTTTCATCTCCGGACGATGCTCCTTCATGATATCTTCAATAAACCTGATAATCCGCAGCGTTGGGTTTAGTGCATTCATGGCAGCCTGCGGAATATAAGCAATTTCCTTGCCCAGAATGCGAGAACGAAGCTGCTCTTTGTTCAGCTGCATAATATCGGTACCATTAATGCGGATCGAACCACTGCCATAATGAAGCGGCGGGAAATAAAAGCCCATCAGGCTGAGCGCCAGCGTCGATTTGCCACAGCCCGATTCACCTGCAATGCCCAGCGTCTGCCCCTCTTTCAGCCCGAACTCCACCCCATCGACGGCAAAGACGTTCTCCTTGAGCCGGGTACGGTAATAGGTTTTCAGACCGCTGACCTGAAGTATAGGTTGGTTCATGGTCTTAGCTCCTTATTTTCGGATTGAAAATTTCGTCCATGCCCGTATTCATCAGATAAAGCGAAAAGGTAATGACGGCAATCGCCAGCGCTGCAGGAATGAAAGCCCACCACGCCCCTGCTACTGGCGCTTCAAACACAAGTGCCCAGTTCATCAGAATGCCAAGCGAGATCGTATTATACGGCCCCAGTCCCAGCATGGAGATGGAAGCTTCGGACAGAATGCCCGATGCCGTCTGGAGCACAAAAGCCATCACCACATAAGACGCGATATACGGCAAAATCTCATGGATAATGATACGCGGCGTACTGTGTCCCGAAATTTTCGCAATATGCACATGATCCCGGCTGCGTAGAGATGTCGTCTGAGCTCGCACAGCCCGGGCCGTCCAAGGCCAGCTGGTTATACCGATAATGATCGCCGTCACCAGGGAACTGCGTGAATCAATGCTGACGGAGATCAGGATCAGAATAATAAACGAAGGAATGACGATGAATATGTTGGTAATTGCCGTCAGAAAGTTATCCAGCATTCCCCCTATATATCCCGACACAAGCCCCATAACCAGACCGATAACGGTCGCAAACACACCTGCAATCAGCCCTACACGTATGGATGTCTGGATGCCATACATCAATTCAAGGAAAATGTCCCGTCCAAAATTGTCCGATCCTAATAGCAGGCCATCGCCAGGTGGCTGGAACGCCATCGCAATCATCTCAAGGGGATCACTGCGATTAATGAGCGGATAGATCGTAACCAAGAGCAGCATGCCGACAAAAGTCACCGCACCGATCATGAATTTGGGTGACTTCAGCAAAATAGAGATCGAATGCTTCATATCACTGTTCCTCCATTTGAGCGGCCTTGATGCGCGGGTCAATGAAGCCGTAGATGACATCAATGGTGAAATTCGCAAGCAATACAGCAATGGCAATCAGCAGCGTACATCCCGAGATTAGTGGGTAATCCAGCTGCCGTATAGCCGTGAACAGCCATGTGCCGATACCCGGATAACTGAAGACAATCTCACAGATGAGTGATCCGCCGACCATCGTACCAATGGAGAGCGCAAGTCCCGTAATTTGCGGCAGCATGGCGTTGCGGAACACATAACGTGCAATTCGACCGTCGCGAATACCCAGCAGTTTGCTGTATAACACATAGTCTGAATTGAGCTCATAGATGGACATCTCCCGCATACCAATGGCCTGACCACCAATGGTCACAAGCACAATGGAGAGGAACGGCAAAGTATGGTGGCGAACCACCGACATGATGAAGTCGAAGCTCAGCTGCGGCACCATCTGGAAGTCATATCCCCCTGATAAAGGGAACCATTTCAGTGATAACGCAAAGACATACAGCATAATAATAGCCAGAGTAAAAAAAGGAATGGAATTGATAAACAATGCTACCGGAAACAGCACTTTATCAAAAACACCCTTCCGGTACGCTGCAATCGCACCGAGCAAATTGCCAATGATCCAGCCGACCAGGATGGCCGGAAGTTGAAGCCCCACCGTCCAAGGGACGGCGGAGGCCAGAATGTCCGTCACAGGCTTCGGATACAGTCCAAAGGACGTGCCCAAATTGCCTGTGAACAGATTTTTTAAATAGATGCCGAATTGGGTCCATAGCGGCTGATCAATACCGAATTCAACCGTAAACGTCTCATACACCCGCTTGATGGAATCCGAGTCGGTCATCCCTGACGTCATTTTGGAAGCGATCATGCTCACCGGGTTACCTTCAATCAGTCTTGGCAAAATAAAATTCAGTCCGATGGCGATGACCAGGGTCAGGCCGTACCAGAATACTTTTTTGGCGACATATCTGGAATAGGCATTCATAGGATTTAGCACCCCCGAGTTTAGCGGATAAGGGCCTTATGTCTAAAGTGGCGTGTCACTTCATCATGTCCTGATTCAATATAAGCTCCTTAATTGTGGATCTGATACAATGCCTTAATACCTGCGCCGTCCATCGAGATTTGCGGCGGAATGTTGGTGCCATCTCCTTCCGTCGGGAAGCCTTTCCAGACTGATTCATTCACGGTGTCAAACACCCATGGTCTGTACATCAGCGGAATGGAAGGGATATCTTTCAGCCAGATGGTATTCAGTTCGGTATACAGTGATTTCAACTTCGCCTCGTCAGACACAGATGGAATCTCTTCAATAATGGCGTCTGCGCGGTCATTCTGGTAACGTCCCCAGTTCCAGAATGCCATCTCACCCATTGGGGCAACCCCTTTGGAGTACATGATCGTCATCGCACGGTTCCATGGCTGGCTTGGGCTGACCCCGCCTGCAGGTGTATTCATGATGATATCGAATTTGCCGGTTTGCAGATCATTGGTCCATACCGGAGATTCCGGGAATTTGGTGCGAATCTCAATCCCTATGGCTTTGGCGCTCTGCGCTACGATCTCCAGGGCAGCGTTCCAGTCAGACCAGCCGTAAGGACATTCAACCTCGAAAGGTCCAAGGCGTGTGCCGTTAAGGACACGGATGCCATCTTTGCCTTTCTTCGCTCCAATCTTGTCGAGCAGGGCGTTGGCTCCTTCAATATCCATCGTCCATTGCAACGACTTGATGGCATCCTGGTCAATATATTTGGACTCGGCGTCCGAGTTCAAGGTCAGGGAAGGCTGCATTGGTGCGGAGTATCCGCTCATGGCCAGCTCCGAAATTTTTTCATAGTTGATGCTCATGGCTATTGCACGGCGAACGTCAGCATTATCGAGTCCGGCTTTGGACAGATTGAAGAAAATACTTGGCATGGAACCGGGCAGATAATACGGCGCATCTTTCAGATACGTTTTGACAGCAGCCCCGCCTTCCCACATCTTCCACACTTGAGGGATAAACTGCTGGGAGACGTCCACTTGACCACTCTTGAATGCCAGATCTCCTGCGGCATTATCCTTGTAGATCACGTGGGTGATGTACTTCGGTGCGGGCAATTTGCCGAACAATTTCTGACCCCAGTAGTTGTCATCACGGACAATCGTAATTTTCTGATCGTTGTAGAAGTGAAGCTTATATGCTCCGGTGCCCACCGGATTGTCATTAACCTCTTTGCGGATCGCAGTCAGATCATTGTTGTTTTTCTTCTCGATCTCTTCCCAGATATGCTTCGGCAGCATTGGAATCAGTTCGATGCTGTCCAGTACAGTCAGCTTGTTGGGGTTAGCAGGGTTCAGCTTAATTTCCACAGCCTGCGCTCCATCCGCTTTTACTTCACTGATGTAGGTCCAGAAGCTGCTCCAGTTGATATCGTATTTTTTGCCCAGTTCATAGGTGTACACAACATCATCTGCTGTAAAAGCCGTTCCGTCGCTCCACTTCGCATCCGCATTCAACTCAATGCGGAGCGTGGTTTCATCCGTCCATTCATACGAATTGCCCAAGAGCGGTTCAAGACCACCATCCAGCTGGTTTACCATAAACAGTGTTTCGTACACCAGTTCCCTAGAGTTGCCGTAATTCACTGGAAATGCGGGGTTTCCGCTCAACAGATTGAAATTGGTTGGCGGCCCCCATTGCAGCCCATTGATATACAAGGTCTCATTCCGTGGTGTCTCCTTGTTGGTCTGTGGTGCAGGTTCGTTCTGGGTTGTCGTGGTCGGTGTATCCACCGGCCCTTGTGGTTCACTTACTGATGGTGGCTGAACACTTTGGCATCCGGCAAACAATGTGACCGACATGAACAGAGCGACGAGCGGTGTGGCAGCTCTTTTAAATCGCATTCTGAACCCCTCCGTGAATTCATATTGATGTTATTGGAAGCGCTTACTTAAAGTTATTCTATGACTTATCTCACACCAAACATTCCATCTCTTTTCTCAATTTTGAGACATTGTTTATGCGGACACACGAAATAACCAGCACCGCATGGGAAAGCTGGTTATTTGCCGAATTATGATTATTACTATACAGAAGATCAAGAACGGTTTACTTGACGAATCCATTACGAATGGCAAAGACGACCGCCTGTGTGCGGTCTTCCACCTGAATCTTTTGCAAAATGCGATGTACATGAGTCTTGACCGTGCTCTCTCCGATAAAAAGCTTGCGAGCAATCTCCTCATTCCTTAACCCAAATGCCATCTGTTGCAAAACCTCCAATTCCCGCCCGGTAAACGGTTCCGGCAAGGGTTCGTGTGCTACTGTCTCCTTCACCGAATCCGAATGACTAGGGGTTGAACGAATCGCAAGACTGATCACCTTGGCTGCCACCGCCGTGCGGTAAATCGCCTCCCCCCGGTATGCAGCACGAACCGCATCAACCAGTTCGTCCGGCGCCGCATCCTTGAGCAGATAACCGACTGCTCCGGCACGTATTCCTTTGTACACATAGTCCTCATGATCGAATGTGGTCAGGATGACCACTTTGCATTCAGGCAGCATCTTCATTAACTCCGCTGTCGCTTCCAGTCCGTCTCCTGCTTCCATCTGTACATCCATTAATACGACATGTGGACGAACCTCGGCTGCCAGATGGACTGCTTCATGTCCCCCGCCCGCTTCGCCTACCACTTCCATATCCTGCTGTGCATTAATAATAAAACGTAATCCATGCCGGACCAGATGCTGGTCATCCACGAGAAGTACACGTATTTCCTGTACGTCCTGTTCCATTACTGTTCATCACCTTCCATAATCTCCTTCACATCTTGAGGAATGGTAAGGGTTAACCTCATTCCATGTGGATCGACTGCATCTATGGATAAGGAACCGCCTGCTCTCTCGCATCTTGCTCTCATACTCGACAGCCCGAAACCGGGAGAGATCGGATTTTCATTTCGATATATTCCGTTATCTTCCACGATCATATGTAACTGGTGCTCTTTCTCCAAGATGTCCACCTTCACTTGCGAAGCCTGGGCATGACGAATGATATTCGTTAACGCTTCCTGAAGTACACGGTACAATAATTCGGATGTTTCTGGCGACCAATGACTCGTCTGCTCCTGGGGAGTGAGCTTGATTGTGAAGCCCGCCATCTCCCGTATCTCATTCACCAGACTCGTCAATGCAACCAACCCGAGACCTGCTTCATTGCTGCCCATCTGATGAGCAACGGTCCGAACCTCCTGGAGACATTGTCGGACTACTTCAAGCACCGTACCCATTGCTTTGTCCGCTTCCGCTGTGTCCATCTTCATCATATACGGCAATGCCTGGAGCTGAACAATAATGGAGGTCAATCGATTGCCAACACTGTCATGCAAGTCCATCGAAATTCGGCTTCGCTCTTCAAGTACGGCGTACTGCATCAGTCGCACGGTAGCCTGCTCCAACTCCTGATGTGTATCCTGAAGCTCCTCGTGGGCCTGTGTCAGTTCAGCGTGCACTTTCTGCAATTCCTCATAATGCCGTTTGCTGTCCTGTCTGCTTTCCCGCCTGATTCTCGCAGCCCAGCATAGAATATAGGTTACAGCGTGAGCCATTGAATACACCAGAATCTGATTGGGTTCGTATTCATCCATATAGAGCAGCGCCGCATTCCCGATGAGAATAATGATGCCGAGCAACGAAGAACGATGGACGGGCAGCTTCAATGCAGTATATCCGATGAGATAAAAGCTTAATTCAAATATACGATCCTCGGCCTGGAAGAACTGGGCATAGAGCAGTGTCACGATCCAAATCACCAATATCCCTAACGTCCGCATCCGCTCATTTCGAAGTGACTGTGGAACCCAAACCAACATCAGGTACGGCAGCCTAACGATGAGTCCTGCGCCCAACTCGACCCATGCCATTTCTTTGAAGGGCTCGATCAGACTGTAAAGCAGCAGCAACGTTAGAATAATATCTGCTGTATGATCCAGTACCACTTTCTGAATCTGCATCCATTTCGAATCGTTCTGCATAGCTATCCTTTCCAATTCTAAAGTTTGAAACGATTATACACCTCTGCCTTGAAAGCGCTGGACTTTGGCATACAGAAAATAACGCCGGGCAGCGATGCTTCCCAGAGGCAGAAACAACAGAGCACTACTCAGTGAAACCACCGCATGATGCACATCCCATTGGCTGGCGAGCTGTCTTAACACCATAACCGCGATCAGAAGCAAGCTGCTGGCCAGCGATCCCTTGGACATCATTTTGCCTGTCGTTGGATGGATTCGAAGCTGTTCCAGATGTACACGCCACGCTCCAATCCCGCAACCTATAATGAGAAAAACAATATATAACAGGATGTTGCCCACCGTTAATGGTGTATTTACTACACTCGAAAGCACCCAATACGCAAGGATCGCTGGCAATATCCATAAGCGGGATGTCTTCACTTCCTTCTCCCTTAGAGATAACAATAGAACAATGACCGCTACAATCACAATATTCATCATGTTTTTTTCCTCACCTTCTCCACATGTTCTCTGATCTACATTCAGTGTAGCCGAATTCAGCGCGAGTTAAGTCCACCTACAGATGGATTGGCTCTCTTAACTTCTTCGTACGAATTGAACTTTAATCTGTAGTCAATAAAATACGAAGCAAATTAGCTTATATTCTTAAGTTTACAGTGAGGACTGTTTCCAAATATATCGGAAAATTCTCTATTTTAAACATAGATGTAGATCCATCTATCACCTCTGTATTAATAATTTTTTTGTTAATTTTTGGAGGTTTAATAGAATGGTTTGTCGAATACTTAAATTGCATTAAAAATACGAAAGTGGTGGTAAACATAATGAGCATTTTAAATAACTATGAATCTGAGTATATCAACAACCTCATACGCGGAGGGACAGAAAGCATCCTACTAGATTTCAAAGAAGAGTGGTATCAAGTAAACAACAAGAATTACCTCAAAGGTCGATTTGAATTCTTAAAAGATTGTATAGCTTTTTTAAATGTTAGTATTGATCTAGAAAGATATATTATTATTGGCATCGCAGAGGACAAAGAGAGTAGGGAATTTAACATTTGTGGGACTCAGGAAATTATTGAAGAAAATAACATCCAACAATTGATTGAGAATTATATCGAACCATTTCCTCAAATAGAGATAATAACAAATTTTAATTATGAAGGTAAAAACCTAAACATTATTAAAATAAAAAAAGAAAATAGAGATCAACCTTATCTTTTCAAAAAATCATTTGAGAAAAAACATAATAATAATTTTGAAATGAAGTGTCAAGGAATTGGATATATCCGCCGCGGGAGTTCAACCGGAATTCTAACCCGTTCAGATCTATCGGATCTTTTTTATAGAAAACAACGAAATATCTATGGATATTTTAATATTAATGCTGCTAGTGATCATGAATACTTTAACGAAATGATGCTATTTTTGGAATGTATGAATTTAACTTTAGATAAAGAATCATTGGATATTATTTCAACTAATAATAGTTTATTCAAGTATCGCTTGTTGGAGATTTTCAATAATCTTATAATTCAAGGTGGATTATTTAAGATTGCTGACGAGAATAATGACCCAAACAATAATGACTACATCTGTAAATTAATTCATGAAAATAAAGATGACTTCGAAAAGATGGACGGGTTCCTGGATGGTGGTGAACACTCATTAATCATTTCTTTATTTTGTACCAGCTACAGTTTATACCAAGTATTAAGAGACAAATATTTCGAGTATGAAATACAAAATGAAGAAATAATCATTAACTTCAATAAAGACAATATTAAGAAAAGCGGATATGACAAAATGAATAGAATTGTTAATAACTGTAATAAATTTATACTTTATGTAAATAAGATAAAATATTTTTATAATAATGTGAAAATTTTAAATATTAGAGGTATTAAATTTGACAAAGAAGTCCAACAAATGTTTATCCAGTCTGATATCAAGTTCAGGGTCTCTGAAGATGTCATTCCATTGTTAATAGAACCTCTATATGAACAAAGCAATAAAATGAGTGTAGCATTGCGCGAATTGTTGCAGAATGCAATCGATGCATGTAAAAGTACTGGACTTGAATCGCGTAATGGAATAATTAAAATTGAAGTATTAAAAGAAGAAAACAAGGATATTTTATTATTCTCGGATAACGGAGTAGGCATGGATCTATCAGATATAAGTAATCATTATTTAACCGTTGGGAAATCCAAAAAGAAGTCTTCTGATGTAGCGATGGTAGGAAAATTTGGAGTGGGCGCATTGAGTATGTTTTTGATCGGCAAAAAAGTCAGTGTGGTTACAAAGAAAATAAATGAAGAATTTGAGTATAGTTTTCAACTCTTCGAAGGTAATATAGAAACTTCTGATCTAAAAAAAATAAAAGTATTAAATAAATTTGAAAGTTATACACGAATTAAAATTGAGCTGAACAAGCGTGTCAGTTCCTCAGATATAAATAAACTAAAAAGAGATTTCAATATTGAAAAATGGGCCCTAAGCAGTACTACATATCAAGTAACCCTTAGATATAATAATGAAGAATGGAGATTACCAAGTATAGATTTGGAAAGTAAATATTTCGAGAGAATTTATGAGTCTGGATCTGCAAGAGTTTACATGTTTGACCATGCTAAGTATCTTGATCTTAATAATGAAGATAAATTCATCAAAGATCTACTACATCAAAAAAATGTTGCCCTTTACAATGATATAGGTGTAAATGTTACTTATAAAACTGACGACTATAGTTACTTAAAGAAAGATGTCATCCCCTTTATTGTAATCGTTGGCAAAACTACTGAAGAGGAATATAAAATTGAACTTTCTCGAAATTCAGCACAAATCGGAAAAGAAATCTCCTCCTCTATTGTTAAAAAAATATATAACTATAACATTACTAACTCAACTTTCGCAGCTTAAATCTCCAAACAAACCCTTGATATAGCTGGGTAAACCGGAGATCCATTCTTGTAGTTGACAAAAAACGTCCATTTTGTTCGTTTTCGTTTTCGCTTGAGACATGTCGAGAAATAAACGCATCAGCTGCTGAAGCGCGGTTTGAAAGTCCAGATCCCGAACCTCATCGGCAAAGAGGAAAAAGAGTCCTCCCAGGGTTCGGTCATCATTGGTTTCGCGTCGTTCGTATTCCATCGCTAAATAACGGCTGAATACAACCGTCGTGTGGCTAATCAGTTGGTCGAAGGAACGGCCCTGAAATTCGGTTCCTAGTTTTAAATAGCTTTTGGTCACTTTAAAAAAGGTCTCAATACTCCAACGCATGCCGTAAATTCGTACAATTTCTGCCGCATCCAGCGTGACGTCTGTACTTAAAATGGTAAGCCATTCCCGTCTTTTATTCCGATTGCGCACAAAAACAAGCTTCACGGGCAGACCGCACGACGTATGTACGACCACGGAGCCTTTGATGTCTTTTGAACTCGATTTAGGCAGGCTTTGAAACACAGCACCTAGCGTCATACGCTGTCCCTGTACGAGATACCGTTGCTTCATTTCTTTAATCATTCCAATCACCGGCAGACCTCTGGCTGTGAGCTCGCGAAGTAATGGAACCTGCGTAAACCAGCTGTCCATCAAAACATAATCCGCCGTGAAGCTGGCTTTTAACGCCCGATCTAACAAGCCCACAACGGCATCGGGCTTCCGAGAAAAAGACTCTATTCGGCGTTTGTATCCATGGCTGCGTTTCGAGAGATGGGAGGCCATTTCGCAAAAACGATTGGCCAGTTTGGCGGAAGACAGCATGACAAAATCGAGCGGTGCAAAGCTAAAACCGTCCGACCAGCCGAGTGTGAGCATCGTGTAGCCTTTGATGTACCTGCCTGCAGAATGGTCAAACACACGTGCCAGCAGTTCTGCTTTTTTACTCCGGTTTCGGCTGAGCACCGAATCATCCACAATAAATACACGTACGCGTTTGGAGGAAATGAGCGTTTCAAAATAGCGTACGATCTGGAGACTTAATGTCTGCAAAAATCGCCGCCAAGCAAAGGAAGATTGATTCAAGAATCGATAGATGACATCTTTACCTGGCAGATCGGCTCCGCGGTTACTCTCCAACAGGCGAAACCAGTTCTTCCCTTCAAAAACCAAGGAGAACACGATTCGAAAAATAGCTAAACTCGAAAGACCAAACGATTTGGAAATCCCTGCATGCCGCAAAGCTTTCCCGATGTGAAGTGAAGCAAAAAGTTTAGAAAAACGAGACTGGTCAGACAGGGAATGTTGTTGTAACATAGGGTTACACACCTTTCTTGTTCATGGTTGGTCGCACTTCCATGATACTAAACAAGCAAGGTGTTTTTTTTGTCAAGAGAAACAGTAATGTTTAAATTCTCTTACGCCCACAAGGGGTTGACTCAATATTCTAGGTGCGAAAGTTGAGTTACTAACATTAAAGAATATTTAAAAAAACACATTACGATAGACTCTCCAATAAGGGCTAAGACAGATATTGTTCAACTTGTCAGCAAACAGATAACCACTCCTGAAATTATAATGAGTAAGAATAATGTTACTCTTGCTACTGTCAGCAACATTAATAGATTAACTGAATCATATAAATTTGTTTACCAGATAAAAGCTAATTTTATAAATGAAGATTGGCTTAACTACCATAACCATCTTTTCATAACAGAGAGATTACACACACATAAATCAGATATTGCTAATTTAATATTAAACGAGAACGTTATTTGCCTCTCTTACCATTTCTTAAAAAAATACATCTTGGAAGCCCAAAATTCAAATAATGGCTTTAAGAAGGCTGCACTTGAGGTAGTTCTTAAGAATATTCTCCCTACTGAAAATTGGGAATTTGACCTTGCATCTTCATTGTGGGAAAAATTAAATCAACAAAAAGATCATATTAGAGAATTTATGGAACAAAAAGTTGATAATGGGTTATTTTTCTTTAACACTAACGACATTAATGTCGTTATTAATAATAAAAATGATTTGAACAATGTGGATCTAATAGTTTTAAAACTATCACTTAGTGAACTAACTTAGAAATCTGATTACTTATTTGATGAGATATACAATAACTCAGAAGATCTGGTTGAATCTAGAAATACAGTTCAAGCATAATACCTATATGATAGTAAATTTTAACATTGTTGTACTGACAAGCTTAAACAATTCAAGATATAATGACCCCAAACATTACTGATTGAGCTCCGTTTGAGTTTTCTCCCTCTCGGATACATGTATAATTTTAAATGGTAACTTGGAACTGGATTAAAGCAGCACAGAAAGGGATTCGATCTGATCATCGAATCCCTTTTCTCGTTCTCCATAGAACAACGCTACTCTACCGGAGAATTTTTTTATTTGGATGTAAGTGTTACTTGTGCAGCCGTTTGATCCCAATCCACGGTCAGTCCCAGTCCTTCAGAGATGAAGCGTACCGGCACAAGTGTGCGACTGTTTTTGATAATGGCTGGTGCATCAATTTCGAGCGTTTCACCATTCACCGTTGCCGTGCTGCTTCCGATCTGGAGTACAAGCGTCTGGTCATTCAGAACGGCTGTTACGGTTTTCGCTGTTTTGTCCCACGTCACTTCTGCACCCAAAGCTTCAAGGATAGCGTTCACGGGTACCATAACCCGGCCACTTTGCTCTAGCGGGTCCTGATCCGGGAACGTAATCGCTTTTCCATCAAGGGATACAGTAATTGCTTTGTCTGTTGTTCCTGTTCCGTTATCCGCGCCTGTATCTTCTGAAGTCTCCGGCAGAGGTGTTACTTCACGTCCAAGCTGCTCTTGCAGATTGGCAAGTCGGTTCAGGGCAAACGTTGTCAGCGATCCCGCTGCCATCGAGCCCATACCTCCGCCTCCGCCAAAGTTACCGCCAGGACGTGTCTGAGTATTGCCTGTGCTGTCTGTTGTTCCTGTTCCCGTTGTGCCATCCGGTGGTGTCATACCATCGGGAGGTGTCATACCTTCAAAACCTTCTGGCGGTGTCATGCCTTCGAATCCTTCTGGTGGTGTACCACCCATGCCACCCATACCGCCTGTTGCATCAGCGTTGGCAGAGTATGCAATGTTGGATTCAAACTGCTCGGTTGTGTAGAACTTCGTTGGATCGGCTTCTACATATGGACGAATGATATCAGCCAGACCTGTGATGTGATCCTGAATGCCTTCCAGATAATCCGTCAACTCATTGACGTAGCTCAAGTATTTTTCTTTATACTCAGGCACGGCCAGCAGGTTGTTGATCATCGGTACATTTTCCATGCTAATGCCCAGTACTGGCTCGTCCACGGATACGTTTGTCGCGTTGGTGTTGGTTGTGGTTGATCCGGTTGTCGTTGTTCCACGTCCGCCGCCACCCGAGTATCCATTGAAGGACATGTTAAAGTCCCAAGGTACTACTGTGAATTTGCCATCCGCGTCGCTGTAAAGCATGTAGTTATGCCCTTTGTCGCCGTTATAGCTGTCATAGTTGCCAAAGACCATGTTGCCCGCGATATATTGCAGTGCCGAATCCACATCCAGCACACTCTCGATATCGCCTTTTTCACCTTCAGGCATGTCGTTCAGCGTTTTGATAAAATTTTTGAGTTTGGTTTTGTTCTCGTCCGTACCCAAATCTTCTGTGATCGTGCTGTAGTCACTGCCTTCTGAATATTGCAGGTAACTCTTCTCATCCGTATCGTAGAGGACACCGTCCTCATAATCTTCACCGTAATTGCGTTCCAGGTAGCTGTCATCAACTGCTTCGACCCCGGTATAGAAACCAACCAGTTCGCCGTTTACATACAGATTAACGTAGTTTGTCATCGGTACATCCATGCCAATGCTGCGCAGCGCTTCATAATGAAGAACTTCACGCATATACGACGGATCGGCATAGTTGTTGTTCAGGACCATTTTATCCAAACCGAGCAGGGTTTGTGTTTTGTCGTATTTATCAAACTTCAGTCTGAAGCTGTAACGGTCCGAATCTTGCATCGAGGCTACGGCTTTCAAAGTCAGATTACCCTTGGTGGAGAAACCAACGTTATCCAGCTTGTTGCCGTCCACTTCCACACTTACCTTCTTATAATCCTTATCCAGCGGGCTTTCGAGCATGCTCTTCCAGTCTGCATCATCAATCGTAACATTCACATCAATGACGTTGTCCGTTTGGAACAACGATTCATAGGCTTGCGTGACGCCTGTGCTGGTGCTTGTATCCTCTGCGGCAAACGCAGCGTTTGGACTTCCTATCAGGGCAAAAGAAGATGATGATACCATCGTCACGGACAAGGCCGTTACTGCAACTTTACGTAGTAAACTATTCAAATGATGAATCCTCCTTCTTGGTTTCTGTTAAGCAACTTAGGCTTATGAAACCATGGTAGAGGACAAACCTTTAATGAATCTTAAATCAATGATTCACAACAAAAAGTAGCCCATCAGGCTACATAAGTTAAACTATAAATGTTACACCTTATCACTCCGATTGCAGTATGGTGTACAATTGAGCCTCAACTTATATAAACGCCTGCCAGGCTACTTGTTCTGATCCTTTTATAACTCGGTAACGGTAACACCTGCTGCTTTGTAGTAGTCCTCATTCACATTGTTTAGAATGTTGGCCTTCAGCAGAATGCCGACTCCGGCAAAGAGTCCGATTCCGTTTGTGTTACCTTCGATTCGGTTATTTTCAATCAACACATTCTCGGGGTTTCCTTCGCCAATATTGCCGGCTCCGGCATCGCCTTTGTCGCGTTCAAGCCGCACGCCCCAGTATCCGCTGGCGGTATTGTTACGGATCACATTGCCGCGTATTACTGTGCCCGGTCCGTTCAGTACTTTAATTCCTGCCGCATCGGCAATCGTGGTTGTATTCTCGATGAGATTATCCTCGATTAATGTATCCGGGGTGCCCATGGTTACCGAAATGCCGATTTGGCTGTTCCTGATCGTGTTGTCATGAATGTAGTTTCCTTTGCCCGACTTGCTGTGGTTGCTGGGTGCTGAACCCCCTGTATTGCCAAGTCCGATCCCTGCGCCTGTCAGCACATCCGTAATGACATTGCCGGAGATTTCATTCAAATACTCCAGTTCACCATGAAGATCAATAGCATCCAGCTTTGTTCCGCTAAATGTATTGCCACGCAGCACGTTGTTATGGGCGACAAACTGAATCAACGCTCCATGTCTGAGATAAGGGCCCTCAAACGTACTATCCTCCACCACATTCCATATCGTATCATTGTCAAAGCCGAGCCGATCGGTCTTGGCCGTTCCCTGAATGGAAATTCCATAACCTGAACCCCCAGGGCCCAGATCTGTTGCATTACGGAATGTTGCATGTTTCACAACGACATCTCGGCTGTGTTCGATACGGATAGCCATTCGTTTGAATTTTTCCACAATTACGCCATCGATTGTAATGTCATACGATGGAGCCTCACCATAGTTAGCGATGTGGATCATGCTATCCGGCCCCCCTGCGGAGGGGTTATTGGATTTGTGATCGGTCGTGTAAGTGCCGGACCAGGATGAAGTTATGGTCATATTGGATACAAGAATGCTTTGCTGAGCTGATGCTTTCAGAACAGCGCTGCCCGTCACTTGATCCAGTGATGTCTTGAGCACAGTTCCTTCACCGCTCTCCCCTCTCAGGTTCACCCCGGATTTGAGCATCAGGTTGGTGGTTCCATCCGGCCCGGACAACAAATTGTACACTCCATTAGGCAAAAACACTTCATCACCAACGTTAGCCTCATCAATGGCGGCCTGTATTGCAGGTCGATCATCACTCGTATTATCAGCCAGATCTGCTCCATAATCCCGTACATCAATCGTACGTCCAGTTACAGCATGAGGAGAATGGATAGTATGCGGTGTTCCATCTGTCTCCGTCAGACCTGGAGCGATAAAAGGTACCGTTCCCTCCGGTGGTTGCGGCTCAATGTATGGAATCAGGGCAACGGGCGTTCCTCCCCCTGCATAAGGGGCATACAGATGCACATCGGTCAGACTTGTATAAATACTGGAATCAGAATTGCCATGCCCGGTGATCCGTACATAACGTGCAGAAGTGTCCGGGATATCAAATGCCTGCATTTCTGTTGTATCCCCACTGCTTTCGCCGTCATATACCTGGGTCCAATGATTACCGTCAACAGACGTTTCTATCTCAAAAAAGGTCTTCCTGACATCCCCTTTGTAAAAACCAATCCCAACATAGCCCACTTGCTGAGCCTGACCCAGATCAAACGTGATCCATTGCCCCTCTCCGGCAACAGACCAGCGTGTATAACTGTTATTGTCGATGGTATTGGTCGCCAGGTTACCGTCACTGCCGCTTGCCGAGACGGAAGCAACAGACAAGGACGAAACCGGAACGGCAAGGGTGGTCATATCGGTTGATAATGCAGTGCTGACGTTACCTGCCTCATCAATCGCCCTCACTTGAAACGTGTACGATGTTCCAGCTGCAAGTCCGCTGTCACGAAATGACTGTTTACCTTGTTCTGCCAGCATAACTCCATCCCGATACATTCGGTAGGCAGATACAGCCGTATCATCGCTGGCAGCGGGCCATCTCAGTTCCGCAAAATCCGTTCCCCAGTTGCGAATTTTCAGTTCGGCTCCCTGCTCCCATTCTGGCGACTGCGTGTCACTACCTTCTTCAATTAAAGCAATGACCGATAACTGTGGACGCGGATTGCTTGTTCCGTTGGCTTCCTTGGTGTATACGTTCACGGAAACACCAGTTGATCCCGCATCCGCGAGCAAAAATGCAACCTGCCCCGCATCTGGACGACTCTTCACAACATCGGTTACATCCACTTCATAGACTGCTGGGCTTCCATTACGATCTGCCGTAACCTGGAATGTGCCAACGAGCGAAGCTTCGCTGAGACTTTGAACCGGAGCATTCGACCAGGTTAACGATGATTCGCTCCAGTCCGTTGCATTCAAACCATATAGAGACAACTCTGTATCGATATTCGATGTGCCTTTCTTGGCGGCAATCCGAAGTCGATACCGATCTCCTTCAGGCTCATTTCCGGTCATATCAAATTTGAAATACACATATTTCTTGGTCGATGAAGTGGAAGAGATGCTTAGTAATCCGGTGCTGGAGCCCGTTGCCTGATTGAAATTCAGATCAGGCTTTCCGCTGTCAATCGTCGCTTGGCAGTTTACTGGCGATGACCTTCTCAATCAAAGGTTTTTCTTCTCCCTCTTCTTCATTTCCAGGCGAAGGGTGTTCGGGATTACTTTTGAAAATAATGGGCTCCGTAACGATCCGGTTCTTCACATGTTCATCAAGGAAGGCCCACGCCTCCGCATTAGCAATCTCGGAAGCCGTCCCTGTAAATCCATGGCCCTGACCTGGTACGACTTTCATATCCACAATCGGGACACCCGCAGATTGAAGCTGTCCCGCGAAAGTAACACTGTCGGTATAGGGAATGGTGGCATCAGCATCACCGTGCCGAATCCAGAACGGTGGATCATCCGGTGAAGCATACGTGCCAGGCATGGCAAGTCTGGCCTGCTCCGGAACATCGAACGCACGATGCCCACCAAGCAGAGCCGTAACCGAGCTATAGTTATTGGCAAATGCCGTCGTAAAATCAGCGGGTCCGTACCAGTCGGCGACGGCCTGCACTTTATCGGAATACTCAGGCCATCCGCCAGAACCTTCAAGATCAGGTACATCTACCGTCACCCCTGTATCGAGCTCTACAGTGTCACCAGCGACCATGTCCCCTGTTGTGCCGAGTAATGCAGCCAGATGGCCGCCCGCAGATGATCCCCAGACGCCGATACGACTCGGGTCCAGATTGTACTGCGCCGCATGAGCTCGCAAGTATCGGATAGCGAGCTTTACATCCTGAATCTGGGCAGGGAAGGGCGCCTCAGGTGTCAGCCGGTAGTCCAGAGATACACCGATATAACCACGTTTGAGTACATAATTGCATATGGAGTTTAATGCCTGCTTTCGATCACCGTGATTCCATCCACCTCCATGGATATAGACCATGACCGGCATCGGTTCAGCTGCCGCTGTCTCGGGAACAGCAATGGATGAATAGATTGCTCGCCCACCAGCCGTGCCAATCTCCACATCTTCGTATAAAGTCACTCCTTGTGGTGGCGTAAACTCAGTATTCTCCTCTCCAGGCGGCACTGGGGATGGGGCAGGCGTTATACCGGGAATAGCCTGACCGTAAATGGCAACATTGTCGATATACATGTTGGCCTGCATGGCATCTCCTGTTCGAAAACGAATTTTCACCGTGCTGTTATTGTTCGCTTCCGAGCCCAGCGTCCAGCTTTTTAGCGTATTTCCTTGCTTGTTCTTCACGTCAGGAGTACCCGGAGGAAGTTCAAATGTCTCCAGCGTAGCCCAGGAAATGCCTCCGTCCTTCGACCATTCGATAATAATGCTACCGCTGATATAGGATGAGGCGCGCGTGTAGTAGCTCAGCCGGATATTTCCGTATCCAGTCAGATCAAGCGGCAGAGCGAGTGCATCGGTTCCGTCAATCTTGATCATGTTGGGCAGCGAAGGTGCGGTTGTGGAAGATGACGTTTTGGCCTTGCTTCCACCTTCTCCTTCCTGCAGCCAGGGAGCTCTCAATGCAATTCCGCCAGTAGAGCCAAAATTGTCCGGATCATCAAAGTTTTCCACGTAAATCTCCAGCTCTGGGCCCTCCGGATCTGGGATATTTTCTTCCTGTGTAATATTGAAAATAGAGCTAGGAATAGCGTCTTCCATCGCCCGAACTTCATGCACGGGAACGGTAATACCGCTAATGAGTATGACAGACATGGCAACAAGTACAACCCGCCTCTTCCACGTTATGAACACGCCACTCACTTGTATCCCCTCCATATTCAGCTGACTTGTCACTCCGATGACAGAACAACCTTCCGATCGCTGTTATCGTGTAAAATGTATAGTTCAACTTAAATCGTTAGCGACGCGGTGCCGACACTCCCTCACCCTTATTGAATTTCTCGGTGGCTTCTTTGATTGCCTGATCGCCACCTTTGGATTTCCATTCCTCTACCACTTTCGGCCAATCAGAAATCGGCTCCTTACCATAAACCATCTTGATCATGTGTGTGAGCAATACCTGAGGAGGTGTATCCGAATTGGGAGCAATATCAGGATTCTGTACAAAGGCTTCCAAACGCGGATCAAAGTTGATGCCATCCCGACCTTCTTTGGCTAAAATGGTATCGTAAATATTCATCAGCTTTCTGCCTTCTTCTGTCAGCGACAACGAGCCTTTATTGTACGTCGTGTCCTGTACGAACCATAAGAACGACTGACGATAACGCTCTTCGTCCACACCAGCAGAGTCTGTTGGCGCTGTGTATGAAATCACGCCATTATCCTCTGTGTAGGTCTCTCCTTCTGTGCCGTATGTGAAAAACTTCTCGGCTTCGTCTGACACCATCCAGTTGAAGAAACGGATAATGGAAGCCGGATCAGCTGCATCCTTATTAATAAAGTAGGCACGTGTCACCGGACCGTACAAATAATAACCGCCCTTTCCGTCGGGGCCGACTGGGGAAGGGATAATCTCGATTTTGGCATCGGGAACCGACGCTTTAATCTGCTTCTCCCATTGGATCAGTTCGTTGGCGTTCATGGACCACATGCCCGCCTTGCCAGAGAGAATCGTATTTTTGAATACGGTGGAATTGATGGTCGCGAACTCTTTGTTGATCAGACCTTCCTCGTACATCGTCTTATAGACCGTTAGGGCTTGTTGCATATTCTCGTTATCCATGAACTTCGGTACAACCTGGTCGCCCTGCTGCTCCATCATGGACAGGAATTGCTGTACGTCATAGGCACCGAAAAAGGTATCCGCATATTTGAAATCCTCACGCCCCATATACGGATTCTCCACGCCGAGTTTCTTAAAGGCGCGCAAAACGTCCATAGTCTCCTCAACCGTAGTAGGCACCGGCAGTCCCGTTTGATCCAGCAGATCCTTGCGAATCCAGGTTGCCCGGCGGGATGGATTGGATAAATATTCGGGAATGGCATAGATATGTCCGTCATGAGTTACCTGGTCCCAGGCTTCCTTCGGCACGGCTTTCAGCAAATCTTGCCCGTACTGCTGCAGCAGTTCATCCAGCGGCTGAAATACTCCTGCTTCGACCGATCCGGCCATCTCTTTGCCGTTGACGCCGCCGTCACCCTGCACCACATCAGGAATATCATTGGTGGCAAACATCTGGACCATTTTCTGTTCATATTCCTTATGGGGCACCAGGACAATTTTCAGATCGGTATTGGTCAGATCCTCCAGTTTCTTCACCCATTGATCCTTGTTAATGTCCGGTGACTTCTCCACATAGGTATACGCCAGCGTACGTAGTGAAATGGAGAATTTTGTTTTGCCGTCTCCCCCGCCCTCACCGGATGCCGCTCCGCTGCCTTTGTTGCATCCTGTCATGACAGCTGCTGCCAGCAATAGCGCCATGCCTGAGACCATCCACTTTTTCATGCTACCCCTCTTTTCATCCTGATTTAGGTACCACTCATTGGTGAAGCGCTTTCAAATAGATGTTAAAACATCCCCACCGCCTGCCACAATGGGGATGTTTTAGATGAGATTGCGTTTTCTTTAGGTCAGCACTCCCTAGTACGTCTTGGATACCTCGATCTTCTTCGTAACACCGTTGTCGGTAAAATAGAGATGGATGCCGTGATCCTGGTCATCGATGAAATAGGGGACATACTTCGGCTCCTCGATCTTATACGGCACAAGCAGTGTTACAATTCTATGGCTTGAAGCAGGGCGCGTTTCTGCGCTCAGATGATAATGTCTTTCCAGTCCTTCGTACTCTGCCGGGTCCACCTCTGCGAATTGATCCGTCTGGCTGAGCGCCAGCTCACCGGAGGAAGCATATACAAACGTGCCCTCAAGCCCAGCCTTATTACCGTCCAGACGGAAGCTCTGCCCTTTCAGCTGTAGCGGGTGCAGTGCATGAAACAGCCATTGAACGCTGTCCGGCTTCTCCAGGTCAATGTGGTCCACAATGACGAAATAGGATGATTGCAGAAAATGAATCTCCCGTACAACACGCTTCACATGGGGAACGGTGCTGGCATAGGCATCGGTCGCTACCGCGCGCACATAACCATCGCCATCCCGCCAATAGGCCTCCTCGATCTGCCCGGTGGCGGCCATGTTCAGCACCTTGTTGTTCTCGGCATACTGACCTGCTCCACCGATCAGCAGGTTGTTTTTGGAGCGTGTCTGCCTGCGCCATTCCCGGTGAAAAGAGCTGCCGTGCGCGATATAATAGCCTGTATCCGCTGCAAGTGGCTCACCAAATGCATGCAAAGTGAAGCTGTTCTGATCCGCATGACTGTGGCTGATCGAGCCGTAACGGCTCGACTTGAGAAGCAGCATGATATGCTCATCCGGATTATCCATCCGATGATGCATCGCTACCCACCCCACATCACGGAACCACTTAAGTGGCTCAATGTCCACAGGCGACTCTTCCTCCACCTGCGGATAATCGTGGCGGTATACCAAGTCGTCAAAGTTAAAGTCCCACCAACCGTAGTTATAAAAAGCTCCCTCTGTCCCCGGATCGGATTGGCGTACACGCTCAAAGTACCACTGGTACCAGCGGTTTCCTGTAACACCTGCCAGTTGGCGGACAAGATAGCCTGTTTTCAAGTTTACGGGGTCACCCAGCGTAGACTGATCTCCAAAGCTGGCGCGCCGAGCATCGGGCGGGTACACGTAGAATGGAAAATCCCCGGTACGCTGGAAGAACGGCCGACAGAAGAAATCGATGCCCGCATAGTTTCGCAACAAATTCATCGCTTCGGTCACGTAGGCCATACCTGTTGTCCAGTACATTGGACCTTCGGCCCAACCTCCATCACTTCCTCCCCAAGGGGAGTACAGACAGGCATAATAATCGATCGCATAATCCAGCCACTCTGCAGCCTGCTGCTCCTCATGCAACATGGCCATGCAGCAGGGCACAAGCACGGAAGACAATGAACGCACAGCATGGCTGTCATAAGGCACATGATGGATTTTCGAGCGGACCATCACATGCTGGGCCACCTGTTCTGTCCGACGCAGCAAACTGCGCCTCACCACCTCTTGCTCTTCACTGTTCAACTCATCATGCAGCCAATCATAGCCCCAAGCGAGCGCGGCTGCGACCCGAAAGGCCGCTTCATCGTTGTAATCACGGGAGGTCGTTCCTTCCGTATCCCAAGCCGCTACATGCAACAGCCAGGTTTTCGCTGCACCAAGCAACCGTTCGTCACGAAGCACCCGCCCCGCGATGCTGAGATGACGAATCGCATATAACGTTTCCTGACAGTCAATGTACATTTGCCTCCACAGCGCAGCGACACGTTTGTTATCCGGGTAAGGCAGCGGTTCACTGATCGGCTCTCTGTTGGCCCATGGCTCCACGGATTTTGCCATAAACATATCCCAGCCGCAATATGTAGCATCTGACGCAATGGCATCCGCAAGTGCCCTTAGCCCGCTATCTCCGAGCCATAGCCGAGGGTGAGACGTTTCCGTGGCAACATACCGCTGTGCCCGAGAAGGTATCGGTGTCTCGGGCAATCC
Organism: Paenibacillus sp. BIC5C1; assembly: GCF_032399705.1. Classification (NCBI taxonomy): domain Bacteria; kingdom Bacillati; phylum Bacillota; class Bacilli; order Caryophanales; family Paenibacillaceae; genus Paenibacillus; species Paenibacillus sp. BIC5C1. The sequence goes on along the minus strand of NZ_CP135922.1, from coordinate 1,196,164 downwards.
CGCTGGCACCGTAAACCGCCTCACCTCACTCCATGCCGACATTTCCTGCTGCTTACCCCGCACGACATCCACTTCGGCTTCGCTACCTTGCTGCACTGGATGATCTACAAGCAGTGCATATCGCCAATAATAATCTCCAGGTTCAAACACTTTATCCGGCGTGAAAAAGTTATACGGGAGCGGCGCAAAGGTCATCGTCCCTTCTTCCTGAAAAGAAGGCCCCACCGACACCTGCAGCATATAGGCGTTCTCATCCTCTTGCTGCGCCGCCATCCAGGTAAATCTTGGCGGATTCTCTGCCAGAACAGTATGTTCATCAGGTGCATAGTCCACATGGAATGGCCCGCTGATTGGTTGGTACAACGGTCTTTCTGCAAGCTTCCGCTTCACTTCCATCGTATCGTTCCCCCCTTATCACAATGGTGTAGCATCAACGCATGTACATTCCGCCATTAATTTCAATCGTTTCTCCGGTTATAAAAGAACCCAGCTCGGAACACAGGTACAGCGCCGCTCCTGCGACATCATCGGGAGTCCCTTCCCGTCCAAGCGGAATGCTGCTTACCGCAGAAGATCGGCCTTCCGCCGAGGTGAACGTTGCATGGAATGCCGTTTGCCCGATGAAGCCCGGTGAAAGGGCATTGACCGTAATCCTGCCAGGCGCCAGTTCTTTGGCAAGTCCTTTGGTTAACGCAATGACAGCTGCCTTGGAGGCTGCGTAAATAGCTGCACCCGGACCGCCCCCGTTATGAGCCGCTACCGAGGTCAGATTGATAATTCGGCCGCCTCCAGCCGCTTTCATACCAGGAATGACCGCTTTGGAGACAAAGACAGCGCTCTTCAGATTGACATCCATAATCCGGCTGTAAAGCTCCTCGCTCATCGTTTCAATCGGACTCCGTTCAACCAGATGCCCTGCATTATTAATCAACAGATCAATCGGACCGCCAAAGCGGAGCGTAATATCCCCAACCATCGATTCTATGGCATTCGTATCGGTCACATCTGCCTGAAATGCCGCTGCTTCACCGCCAGCATCCCGGATGGCGGCCACGACCTCCTCCGCCCGATCCATATTATGCAGGCCATTCACAGCTACCTTTGCTCCGCAACGTGCCAATGCCCCAGCAATGGCAGCACCAATTCCTCCGCTGGAGCCGGTAACCAGCGCAATTTTGTTCTGCAAGTTAATATTCATGTTCGATCTTCCTCCCTGTTATAGGTTCAATTAAATCCGTTTGCTATGCTGATCTGCGGGAAGCGCCATCGTAATGGTCGTTCCCAAGCCTTGCTCACTCTCAATCATCAAGCCATACATTTCTCCAAATACCAGCTGTATCCGGCGATGAACATTCATGAGTCCGATGCCTCCGCGATGGTAGACATCATCGGAATCTTCGCCTGCCAGACGATTCAATTCCAGACGGTCACGCAGCTTCTCCAGGCGTTCCTCGCTCATGCCCATACCGTTATCCTGGACGATGACAAGAAAGCGATCTTCCAGGCGCCGAGCATCGATACGGATAAAGTGACCGGGCTCCATGCCTCGCGGAAATGCGTGTTGTAGCACATTTTCCACCAGTGGCTGAAGAGTGAGTCGAACCATTTTTTCCAACAACAGATCCGGTGCAATGATGACCTCAACTTCAAGCTCCCGATCCATGCGATGTTTCATGATGGAAAGGTAGGCCAGCACGTGCTTCAGTTCATTGGCAACCGTAATTTCCTCCAGATTGGTCTGAATGGAATAACGGAGCATATGAGCCATGGATTCCACCATCTGTGCGATTTCTTCGGAGTCCTGTACGACGGCATAACATTTGATCGTTTCCAGGGTGTTGTAGAGAAAATGCGGATTGATCTGCAACTGAAGCGCCTGAAATTCCGCACGGTGCCGTTCCAGCGCCTCCTGCTGAAGCTCGATTTCCGACTTCTGGCGGCGCAGCTCCGACTCGTATACACTCTCAATCATGTCCGACAGGCGACTGACCATCAGATTATAGCTGCGGATCAGCACACCAATTTCATCGCGCCTTTCCTTCATCTCCACCTTGTTCCAGATTCCCTTCTCCGTCTGTCTCATTCCGTTCATCAGCACACGAATGGGTTCCACTTGAGATGCTCCAATCCGGTAGGCCACGACAAGTGCAGCGAGCAAGGTCCCTGCACCAACCCATAAGGTGGCCGAACGAATCGTTGCAATCGGTCTTTGCAGCTCCGACAGCGGCACGGAAGCGACAAAGCGCCATCCCGAATATGCAGAAAGTTCCGATATGAGCAGCCGCTTGGTGCCATCCGTGTTCTGTTCCAGTGACCCTGCCTCCATGTGCATAAGCCTGTTCACAGTGTTGGACGGCATAGCCGTCTGCGCCTCTTCGTCCCCGGGTGTGTAGATTACCGTTCCGTTCTGATCCATCACATACTGATACCCACCTTGACCGAGATCGAGTTCTCCCCATATTTTGTCAAGTTCCAGCACATTCACTTCCATCGCCAGTACTCCATTGGGCGTATAGGAGGACACCCCTCTGATCCGTCGCGCGATCGTAATCACATTGGCACTCTGTCCACCGCGAATACTGCGGGTCAGCAACGTCGATTCGCCATTTGCAGGGGTTGCAGCCAGCAACTCCTTATATTGCTGTACCGCGTCGATATCCGGTATGCCGGCTGAATTCTGGTTGTCATCAATCACAACACGCCCGTTATCCCCGATAACATACAGGAACTTGATCTGTGGGTATAACATAAAAACAGGCGGGAACACATTCGTCTTAATCTGACGGCTGTACTCGTAATAGGCATAACTGTCCTCCGAATTCATATCGAGAAAGTGCTTCACACTTCCGTTCGAGAGGATGGAGTAGGTCGCACGATCATAATTTTGCAAATACAGATCGGTCTGGTATGCCGTATTGCGCATCGTTTGGGCGATATTGTCCGCAAGCTGGTCGTTCATTTCAGTCGAGGCATAGGTATAGGTGAACAGGCCGATGGCGGACAGGGACAACGTAATCACGACGGCAAAATGAAAGAACAGGCGGATGGACAGGCTGCGCTTCATCATTCAATGCCCAACTTGCTGCGGTATTCGGACGGTGTCAGTCCGGTAATTTTCTTGAATGTCTTCGTGAAATGGGGATGATCCGCATACCCCACTTCGTAGGAAATATCCGTAATCCGGTTGCCCGGCTGTTCCAGCATGCGTTTGGCCAGTTCCATTTTGCTGCGTATCCGGTATTGGATAAAGGTCTGGCCTGTTGTCTGCTTAAATAGTTGGCTGAAGTAGGATGGGTTAAGGCCCAGCTTGGCAGCAATCTCGTCCAGTGAAACTTCACGGCGCAAGTGCTTCTCCAGATAGGCTTTTGCTTCTTCCACCGGATGCTTGCGCTTGCCACTACGCTTTTCCTTGATCGTCTTCATTAACGTGTGGATCTCGTTGCCCAGCGCCTCGAAGCATTCTTTTGAGGAAGCGCTTTCATTTATCTCGCAGGATGTACTCATCGTTCCGTTGCCACGTGCGTTCATGCGGGCCACAATCAATTCCAGCAATTCCTGAAAAAGCTCCGCTGTCTGCTCAGGCATCAAGGAATATGCCGGATACCGACCAGACCATGCTGCGAGCAGCTCCGTCACATCGGACTGTCTCAGCTCCCATATGGCCTCTTCCAGACGCATCGCCCAATCATTCAGCTCCCTCACGGGTACAAGGGACACCGTAGGTTTATCCTCTTCTGAGGCCAGCAATTTGAGCAGCAGTTCATGCAGCTCCTGTCGTCCCACAGGCTTCAGCAGATATCGTTTCACCCCATAATCCATACAGGCTCTTGCATATTCAAAGTCCGAATAACCGGAGACCACAATAATGCGCATCGTACTGCCTTGCTCGGATAAACGTCGACACAGCTCAATACCATCCATCGTCGGCATGCGGATATCCGTAAACAGGATGTGCGGCCGAAAAGCCTCCACCACCTGAAGGGCCTCTTCCCCATGCGCTGCCTGACGTATCTCACAGTCGAACAGTCCCGCTTGCTTGATCATCTTCGCCAGACCCATCCGAATCATCGGTTCATCGTCCGTAATCAAGATTCTGAACATCGCCATTCCCCCGTTTCCGTCAGATCTGTATGCTTCTTGTACTTAAGATTTGACGGAGCCGACCATGATTCCTTTTACAAAATGCTTTTGCAGGAAAGGGTAAATGATAATGATCGGCAAGGTGGCGATGATGATGGTTGCCATTTTGATGCCTTCCGGCGATGTATGCGCAAGGGTGCTGTAGACGGCAGAACCTGGATCAACGGAAATATCGTCACTCTCAAACAGCTTCTTGAGTGTGACCTGGATCGGCCACCAGGCCGGATCATTCAGATAATAAAGCGCGGTGGAATAGGCATTCCAATGGCCCACCGCATAGAAAATGCCGAGTGAGGCCATGGCCGGTTTGGACAATGGAATGACGATACGCCAGATGATGCCGAATTCCCCACAGCCATCGATGCGGGCAGCGTCGATCAGTTCACCTGGCAGCTGGGCGAAGAACGAGCGCATGACGAAAAAGTTAAAGGCATTAATCGCTCCTGGCACAATCAGAACCAATGGGTTGTTGACCAGATGCAGTTCCTTCATCAGGATAAAGTTCGGAATGAGCGGCGCCGAGAACACAACGGTCACCAGGACAAACATGACGACCAGGGAGCGCCCCTTGTACTCTGGACGGGAAACGGGATACGCCAACGATGCCGTTGCAGCAAGATTGACCAGCGTCCCGAACAGCGTCACCCCAACCGATACCGCAAATGCCCGCCAGAACGAAGCATCGCCGAATACATATTCATAATTGATCCACGTAAAAGCGACAGGCCAGAAGCTGACCTTTCCGCCCATGATCGCTTCCGAGCTGCTGAGAGATTGAGCCAGCACATTAATGAAAGGCAGAATCATCGTCAACGAGAGCAGCGTAAGAAAAACGAGATTTCCAATGCGGAATATACGGTAACGGACACTGGGGGTACGCATCAATCTCGCCTCCTAATACAGGCTTTCGCCGGTTGTTTTTTTGCTGAAGAAATTACCGAGTAGAACAAGCATCAAACCCACGACCGACTTGAACAATCCGATAGCCGTTGTATAGCTGTATTGCTGTGAGAGCAGGCCGGCTTTGTAAATATACGTATCGAGAATTTCACCCGATTCCAGATTGAGCGGATTCAGGAATACGAACACACGCTCAAAGCCCAGATCAAGGAACTTCCCGATGTGCAGCAGCAGCAGGATCATAATCGTCGGCAGTAAGGATGGCAGGGTAATCGACCATATTTGCTTCAAACGTCCGGCTCCGTCTACCTCTGCCGCCTCATACAAATCGGGATTAATGCCCGCAATGGCAGCCAGGAAAATAATCGTGCCATAACCGGAGTCACGCCAGATCCCCGAACCGATCAGAATGGAACGAATGTACGAGTCTTCTCCAAGAAAGTAGATCGGCTGCATGCCCAGAAATCCAAGTGCCTTGTTCACCACCCCGGCATCCATCGAGAAAATCCCCATGAATATACCACTAATGACAACCCAGGACAGAAAGTGAGGCATGTATACAATCGTTTGCAGCAAACGCTTAAACACAATCATCCGTACTTCATTCAGCAGAATGGCCAGTAAGATCGGTACCGGGAATGCAATCACCAGATCATATAGTCCGAGCAGAAGTGTATTATTGAGAATTCGCAAAAAGTCATAATGGCTGAACATCTTCTGGAAATGCTCCAGGCCTACCCAATCACTTCCGGTGATGCCTTTGAAAATGTTGTAGTTCTGAAAAGCAATGATCGAGCCGAACAGAGGCACATATTTGAAAAGGAAAAAATACAGAATGCCCGGTACGGAGAGCAGATATAGTATCCGGTATCGCCAAAGATAACGTCCCGCATCTCCGAGCCGAGTGCCCAGACCAGACGAGTGAAGTCTCGCTGTTCCCCGGCTTGGCGGCGCATAGTCCGCCGGCTTCACGTCTTCTTCCCTCCTTGCTTCTGTGATTGCATGGCTTTCAAATTATCAGGAACGTTCTCGTCCCATGGGATTTCATTGAATTCAACGGAAATATAATCCGGTTCACGGTCGATAATACGCGAGAGCTCGCGTGTGAACACCTCCACTATCTCCTGCTTTTGCTCATCCGTCCTGCCTTCATACAGCCTGATCGTAATTTCTGGCATCCGAGTTAAGCTCCCTTCACCATATAATGTAAACGCTTCAACAACTTCATCTTAGCGCTCCTGAGATAGAGCAACAATGGACTGTCTTTTCGTTCACTTGTGTTTTCTTTAGGTGGGGATGATGGTGGGAAGCTAATATTCCAGATGGGCTTATGACAAACATCACTTCTTCTCTCCGCATTCAATGATACATTTGTTTACGACCAATTGACCAAATAAGTAATCCGGTCAAATCTGAGTTACTTTTATCATTGCATACGACTAGGAGGTGTATATGCCATGAAAACCATCGATCGAAGACAGCAAGTCATGGACTCTGCTGAGAAATCGTTCGCGTTGTTTGGATACAAAGCCACCACAATGGAACAAGTTGCGAGACTGGCCAACGTGGGGAAAGGTACGATCTATACTTTTTTCGAGAACAAGGAAGAATTGTTCGGAGAGATCCTCCACTCGATCATTACTGATATGAAGCGGATTACGGAACAAACTGTTCAAGACGACAAACCGTTTCTTGAGAACGTACACGAGAGCATGGACGCTTTGCTGGAGTATAGAGAGGAACATGAGCTGTTAATCAAGCTATTTCAGGAAGTAAATGAGTTTGGCACACCTCAGGCGAAGGAAGGTTTGCAGAAAGTAGAGACAGCGATTCTCGAATATTTGGAACGCCAAGTTCAGCGCGCCATGGAACTAGAGCAGATTCGTGAAGACGATCCAAGGCTGGTCTCTTTTGTCCTGCTGAAGCTGTATGTCACTTTAACTTCCGATTGGAACAAAGCGCATCCTTCGCTTCATAAGGATCAGATCAAGGATTTCGTGGGCCTCTTTCTCAAAAGTGGATTATCCCCTACATAAAGAAAGATGCGCGGCTGAATCCTTTATGGATTAGAGATAGATATAGCAACAGAGTAGCGTAATGATGGGGAGAGAACATAATGAAATCATTCACTGTATTTGGGCAGGATTTGAAATCCGCCTTCAAGAAACCAAAAGTATTTATTCCGATTCTCGTGGTGCTGTTCATTCCGGTACTGTATAGCGGTCTGTTCCTCAATGCGTTCTGGGACCCTTATGGCAAAATGAATGAACTGCCTGTTGCCGTGGTGAACACGGATCAGGGGGCAACCTACAATGACAAATCGCTGGAAGTCGGACAGAATCTGGTCGATGAATTGAAAAAAAGTGATGACTTCAACTGGCAATTTGTGACCCGAGAAGAAGCCGAGAAAGGCATGGAAGACAACACGTATTATATGACAATTGTTATTCCAGAGGATTTTTCCGCAAAAGCTACCACTCTAATGGATGACCATCCACAACCGGCAGAGCTGATCTATGAACCCAATGAAGGATACAACTTCCTAGCGGGGCAGATTGGCGGGACAGCGGTCAAACAGATCAAATCCAAAGTCTCGGCCAAAGTGACGGAATCATATACGGAAACCTTGCTGGATCAGGTAGAGAAAATCTCTAGCGGTCTGGCGGATGCCGGAGATGGTGCAGGTCAGATCAACGATGGCGCGGTTAAGCTGGATGAAGGTGCCTCGAAGCTGAAAGAGAACCTGTCCAAACTGGTCGATGGAACTGACCAACTCGAAACAGGCATTGCCCCGTTAAAAGAAGGCACGAGCACCTTGGCTCAGGGTATTGGCGAGCTTCATACGGGAGCCAGCTCCCTTTCCAATGGTTTATCCCAATTGGCGGCAGCGGGTACGAAGCTTGGTGACGGAGCAGCACAGGCTGAAGCTGGCGGCAAAACGTTACAGGCTGGGATTCAATCTGCTCAGGAAGGAGCAGCACAATTGGATGCTGGACTGGCAGCAACCGAGGAAGGCAGCGCCAAGCTGACCGCTGGATTGCAAACTTCAGTCGGAGGCAGCGGCAAAGTAAGTGAAGGTGCCAAGGCCGTCGCGCAAGGACTTGCCCAACTGGCTGAGGCAAGTCCGGAGCTCGCAGCCAACCCGGCTGTACAGCAGCTGCTGGCAGCAAGCCAGGCTGTTGCCGCTGGTAGCGAACAGGTATATCAAGGTGGACAGCAATTGCTCGAAGGCAGCCAGAACCTGCAAGCTGCGCAACAGCAGCTGCACCAAGGCAGCAGCCAGTTAGTGCAGGGTGAGCAGCAGCTTTTGGAAGGAGCAACGCAATTGTCTGCCGGGCAGGTACAGCTTGCGACTGGCCTCCAGCAGTTCAACGTCAAGTTATCTGTGGCTGCTGCTGGTGGAGCCAAACTTTCAGAGGGTTCGAGTCAATTAAACGCAGGTGCAGGGAAACTGGTTGATGGGTTGAGCCAACTTTCAGACGGAATCACCACCATTGCCGATGGTTCCCGCAAGCTGGATAACGGCGCAGGAGATTTAAAAGAAGGTACCGCCAAGTTGACCGACGGCTCTGGTGAGCTTGCCACCAAACTGAATGATGCCGCCGATCAAACGGGCAGTGTGAAAAAGACGGATGAACTCGTAACAATGTTCGCAGAGCCCGTTCAGGTGGATGAACATAAACATAATGAAGTGCCCAACTATGGTACAGGATTCTCGCCATACTTCCTGTCTTTGGGGCTATTTGTGGGGGCATTAATTGCAACGCTGGTTGTACCAACACGCAGCAGCTCGGTTACCGATGCGAGTGGCTGGAATCGTTTTGTGAGCAGAACGCTGGCGTTCACAATCATGAGTGCCGTGCAGTCCCTGCTCGCTTCCTGGCTTGTCTTGTCCGGCTTGGGCCTGGAAGTTCAAAGCGTGCCTTTGTTCCTTTTATTCAGTTTCGTTACCAGCCTGACCTTCATGTACATCATTCAGGCTCTGGTTACTTGGTTAGAGAATCCCGGCCGCTTCCTGGCGATCCTCATGTTAATCTTCCAATTGACCACCAGTGCAGGTACGTTCCCGTTGGAGCTCATTCCGAATTGGCTGAAAGGTTTCAATCCATGGCTGCCAATGACCTATTCGGTAACCGGGTATAAAGCTGTTATTTCGAGTGGACAGTTCGGTGTGGCGTGGGATCAGATCGGAATTCTGTGCATCTTTGCGGTGATTGGTCTGGCAGCTACCTTTGCCTATTTCATGATGCATCGCACGAATGAGGTAGAAGAAGTTAATAGTGAGGCAGTGCTTCACGTGTAGAATTCAAAAAAATAAAAAGCAAGGCGTGTTACAAGCATATCCTCGTCCGGAACACAGCGAGTGTTTGCTTATAAACGGCCTTGCTTTTTTTGAGCGAAGAGCAAAAGTAGCTCGCCCTTCTTCAGTTTTCATCATCCTAATATGTAGAAAACTAATATGTAGAAGAAATCTCCCCATTAGTGTAAACGGCGAATACTACCAGCAGGAATAACAGGATAATCGCATAAATGGCTGTGCCGATGATGCCACAGACGAGACCGGCTATCGCAAGTCCTTTTCCCTGTTCCATGCGAAGCCTGATTTCCTTAAGAGAAATAGAGGCAAATACGATAGCAACAATCCCAATCAGAAATCCCAAATATGGAATCATGATTGACAAAATTCCCAAGACAAGAGCTGCAATAGACTTGCTATTGGTTTTGGGTACTACATAAGGTGGTGGTGGAAGTGGATCGCTATAATAACGGTCCACATCATTCTGACGTTGATCCAAAGGTAAATCCTCCCTGTTTGTTAAGTAGTCTCATTATACTTGATTAGCTGGAAAATTATGCTCCATTATTTGTGAATATTCCGATTTTATTAAAAAAATCCGGATCCCTCGTCGACTTTTGTCGATCGAATGATATCCGGATTTCGTTTACATCCATTTCTTGACTCGTTTTTAAAACCTCTATCCTTCCACTTCCACCCGCTGCAAAAACGTGCGAGTACGCTCCAGCTTGGCATTGCCAAAGATTTGCTCCGGCGGCCCTGCCTCGGCGATTTCGCCGTTATCCATAAAGAAGACGCGATCCGCGACATCGCGGGCAAAGCTCATCTCATGGGTGACGATCATCATCGTCATATTTTCCTGTGCCAACTGCTTGATGACGCGTAGTACTTCCCCCGTCAGCTCGGGATCGAGTGCCGAGGTCGGCTCATCGAACAGCAGAATGTCGGGCTGCATCATGAGTGCGCGCGCAATTGCTACGCGCTGTTTCTGTCCACCGGACAGGTTGGCGGGATAAGCATCCGCTTTGTCGGACAGCCCTACTTTACCGAGCAATTCCAGACTTCGCTGCCGGATGATCGTTGAGCTTTCTTTTTTCAACGTCTTCGGTGCCAGTTCCAGATTCGCCTGTACCGTCAGATGCGGAAACAGGTTGAAATGCTGAAAGACCATGCCCATGCGATCCGTAATCTTCCGAATATCCGCGGCACCTGCATACGATCCGTTCTCAGCCAGCGCCTGCCCTTGAATGCGAATAGTCCCACCTGAAATATCCTCAAGATGAATCAGGCTGCGCAGCATCGTACTTTTACCCGAACCGGAAGGCCCGATTACAGCAATGACTTCACCAGGCTCCACGTTGAACGATACCTGCTTCAGCACATCAAGTGTACCGAATGATTTTCTTAATTGATTCACTTCTATAATATGTGTCATATGCAGACAGTCCTTTAATTGATGAGATTGGATAACTTCATTAACTTCTGTTCCGTGCGCGTTTACTCAAATGTATAACGTTTCTCCAGTGCCTTGAAGAACAAGGTGAGTACCATGGTCAGCAACAAATAAATAATACCTGCAATCAGAAACGGTGTCAGACGGAAATCCCGGTTTACTGCGGCCTGCGCATAATGCAGCAACTCGGGTACAGCAACTGCATACAGCAACGCCGTATCTTTAATTAACGTAATGGACTCGTTCGCCGTCGCAGGCAGTACAACCCGGATCATCTGCGGGATGATGACTTTCGTCATCGTCTGCCATTTGCTTAGACCCAGTACCTGTGCAGCTTCATGTTGTCCTTTATCAATCGAGAGCAATCCACCTCTGAAAATCTCGGCAAAGTACGCACCATAATTCAAAATAAAGGCCAACGCTGCCGCCGTAAAGCGGTCAAATACAAGATACTCCCCTACCCCTGGAAGCAGCGGCAGACCGAAGCAAAAGAACAACAGTTGAAGCATAAGCGGCGTGCCCCGCATCACATATACGTACGTATGAGCGATCCATGCCAACGGCTTGAATCGGCTTTTCATCAATAAGGTTACTCCAAATCCAAGTGGTACAGACACTATAATTGCCAGCAAAAATAAAAAGATCGTGGTCTGTGCCCCTTCAAGCATGGGCTTCATGACGCCCAACAAATACTCCCAGCTCATCGCAATCGGCTCCTCTAATCTGTTAACCCCGCATTCCGCAGGAGAGTTGCTCCTTTTTGGAATCCGGGGTCATGTTGTTTACTACATATGTCAGGCAAGTGGCCTGATCCTATTTCAAAACTTCATCTTCACCAAACCATTTGGTGGAAATCTCGGCTGCTGTGCCATCGGCATTCAGCTCATCCAATGCTTTTTGCAGCTGATTCAGCAGTTCTTCATTGCCTTTTTTTACACCAATGCCGTATTGTTCCGGAGCAAGGGATTCATCCAGCAGTTTGAACGTTCCCTCTTCCTTGGACATGTAATATCTCGCGACCACTTCGTCGATGATGACAGCATCCAAACGTTTCGTCTTGAGATCGGTCAGGGCCAGTACGTTGTCCGGGAATTCGGAAGCATTCACTTTATCCTTCAGAGGACTTGCCGCGAGTGCATCTGCCGCAGAAGACAAGGCCTGCAATCCTACATTTTTGCCATCCAGTTCATCCAGCTTCGTAATCGGTGAGTCCGCGAGTGTGACTGCAACCTGACTGTTCTCCAGATATGGCTTCGTGAACAGCACTTTATCTTTCCGCTCATCGGTAATTGTGTACCCGTTCCAGATCAGGTCGATGCGGCCGCTGTTCAACTCCGATTCTTTGGAAGACCAATCAATGGGCTGGAACGTAATTTCTTTACCCATTTTCTCCGCTGCCGCTCTGGCATAGTCAATATCAAAACCAACAATTTCATTCTTGTCGTCCCGGAAGCCCATTGGAGCGAATTTATCATCTATCCCCACAATAATGGCATTATTATCTTTGCTTCCCGAGCTGGAACATCCCGCAACAACAATCATGCATATGCTGATCAATAATAGAAATATCGCTTGTTTTCTCATCTCTCTAACCCCTCCATGTCTATAACCAAAACCCAAACGCTTTAGTTCGTTACCACGTTATCAGAGTCTTATAATAACATAGCATAGGAGAAGAGTCGAGCCTCTTACCTTTTCCTTATCTTTGAACCAACTTAATTGTCAACAATTTGTGAAAAAGCTTCGTTCACTTGCGCGGGCTCCCCCAGCTTCTTACGCACCGCTGCATCCCACTCCTTCGGTTCCTGAAGGGTCTTCAATTCCGTTCCAGCCCATTGCTGGGCAGCCTCACGGCTCAAAGTATATTGAACATCCTCCAATGAATAAAGCACATGCTCCAAATTATCAATCCATACAAAATTGGCAGTAGCGTTATATACAAGTATTCGTTCCAACTCTTCGGAATTCATCTCGCTGGTATTAATCCTGTAATTGATCTGAGCCGTAAATGTCTCTGGAACCAACTGATACCCATTCAATTGGCCGTTTAGAGGCAAGGCTTGATTCAAATGGCTGAGATTGGAGAAGTCGCCCATATAAGGACTGCGATATTTCGCCAATGCCGCAAAATCATGGGTCAACGGATCTTGCTGCTCTGCTTCATACTGCGATTGCTTCGCCTCTATTCTGGGATTAACGAAGCCCTCAACCACAATAACACCAAAAATGCCGAGCATGACCAATGCAATAATCCATTTATTCTTTCCCGTCATACGACATCACCTGCCTCATACTTGCCCACGATCCGATACGCCCTCTGCACGATCAAAGGGATAATAATACTTAATAAAGGTATGGCAAAGGCAATCGCGATTACCGTAAATTGATAGGGCCCCTCTACCTGAATAGGTCGACTATACCAGATGTTGCTTCCAAATCGCAGCGCCGCCTGTGTACCCCATAACACAACGATGAGCCCTGCCCATAACCACCATACTCTGCGCGTCCATTGCAAGAACACAGGTGTACGAATAACGGTAGTGTCTTCTGGATCAGTCGAAGTATTTCTATTTTTCATCATGTAAAATACATACGCTCCACCAACAATCACACTCATGATCATAAGCAAGTTGTTAATGGTTGCGCCCTGGACCATGACTCTCATTGGAATCGTAATGATCCAGGCAATAAGACTATAGATCAAGGCAGACTGCAACACCGCCGTCCAATAAGGAACGCGTCGAACTCTGCGATGATCACTCATGATCTGATCCATGCCAACCACATGCTGAATGGCAGTCTGAAAAGCCTGATCCTCGTCCATCCCCTGCTCCATATAATCTTCAATTCGTGCAGCGAGATTACTGTGAATCTCTTCTTTTAACTCCTGATTAGCTAATGTATCCTGCGCATGATTGAACAGACGATTCACATGGCGGGTAATGCGAGCTTCCAATGTCATATCCCTTCATCTCCCTTTTCCCCGGAAATAATCATGCAGTCAATCAATGTTTTGGCTGCGTGCCAAGCGTGAACTTGCTGTGTATAAGCTTCCTGCCCCTGTGTTGTAATCCGGTAATATTTGCGTCGTCCTCCCTGGGTCTCTTCCCCCCAGTAGGATTCCACATATCCACTCTTCTCCAGCCTTTTCAGACTGGAATAGAGTGTCGGTTCCTTTAATTCAAACCGTTCTCCACTCTTGCGATAAATTTCCTTAATAATGCTATAGCCGTAGTTATCCTTCGGTATAAGTACGCTCAGAATAATGGGGTCAATGTTGCCTCTAATTAGGTCACTGTTAATCGCTTGTTCATCCATCTGCCAGCTTCACCGACTTTCTTCAATCCTGGGTATACTATAAGACATATTACTATGTCTGTAAAGGTAATATGTATCGCATGGTAAATATACATTTCAATGAGCAACATTCCTCTCTCGCTTTTCGTCTGGAAGATATTAGGGAGGTGGAAACAATAAAATTCATCATTGCTATGAGAACGATAACTCTACTCGTGTTCCTTACAAATTTGCTGATATTATCCGGCTGTAATTCTACTCCAAGTAACGGCACAAACGAACCTCCCTCTCTCCCATCGCCAAATACAAAGGAAATGGGATCAAAACAGGTTCAGGAACCGGAGCCCAACTTACCTCAGGAACTGCCTACGCCAACTATCCAGAGCGAAAGCGGCATCTCTATTCCAGCTGTACAGGGCAGTTATTGCTGGGGAGGCATGTGTGCTGACTATGCAGGTGATGTGAAATTGCTGGAAGGTAAAGTACCTGTCTCGGTTTTGGTAGGCGAGAACATATCAATTAACTTGGGTACGGATGTACCACCTAACGAGTTCACTCTGGTTGAATATGTGAACGGGGAGGCACGTCCCATCTCTTTGCGAGAAGGAACATTCCGGTTTGCACAGGAAAAAGGTACTCATTATTATGGAGCTTTTGTCGGCTGGTCTTCCCCAAAAAATTCGCAGGTTTCCTTGGGTGATACCTCTTTTGCCTTTGTAATCCGTGGTGTCGAAAAAAAATAGAACCAAACAAGGCCCCTCCAATTTTGGAGAGGCCCCACTCATTTTATCTATTGCTGCACTTTCTCGCGATCTTTCCCTTTATCCGATTCACCCGCATTTTTGTTGGCGGCATCGCGATCCTGCTGCATCTCCTCAACGGTTTTCACTTTGAGACGTGCAGCACCTTCATATTCCTTCGTTGGGATCAGGTTGCCTGCAGCAAGTCTTGCTTCTGCCGCAGCAATCGCATCACCATATTGCGGCAACCATTCGGCTTGGGCCACCAGCATCTCGTCAACCATTTGCCAGATTTCTTTTGGATTACATACTGCGCCCACGAGTGGGTCCATCATGAACGCCTGACGCAATAGTTTGTCGTCACCATGTACCGCAGCTTCAACTGCAAGCCGTTGAACGGAAATGCTCACATTACACACAGCAGCCGGGCCGAGTGGCAGGTCGCCTACATGTGGCATCGAAATGCCATTACGGTCCACATATCCCGGTGCTTCGATGATCGCATCATCCGGCAGATTGGAGATCACACCGTTATTGACGGTATTGAAGTGTCCGCGGTATACACGTCCCGTTTCCAACCCTTCTATAATGTAGGAACCATGTTCTCCCCCTCGTTTTTCCGGGGCAAATTGCATTGGCTCATCCTTCATCCAGTTCGGGAAATCAGTCTCAAACCAATTTCTTCCCTCTGTACATACACGCAGATACCCGCCCGTCTCGCCGTTAATCCAGCTGTCCAGATCAATCCAGTCCTTGATCTCTTCCGGACGTTTACGGTACCAAGGCACATATTCGCTAAGGTGACCATTCGATTCCGTACTGTAATAACCAAATCGGCGCAGCATATCAATCCGCACTTTCTCGGTACGGCTATACTCAGGATGTTTCTCGAAGGCTTCGAGCAAATCACCCGTAAGGTCTTTACCTTCATGGGATGCCTTGATGTACCAGGTCTGATGATTAATTCCGGCACATACGATATCCACTTCATTCATTTTCAATCCAAACGCTTCTGCAATCTGGTGATGCCCATGCTGTACCCCGTGACATAGTCCAATCGTGCGAACACCGCCATACTTGTTGCAGGCCCAGGTCAGCATAGCCATCGGGTTTGAATAATTGAGGAGCAGCACATCCGGTGCGCTTTGCTCACGAATATCCTTACAGATGTCGAGCATCTCGGCAATTCCGCGCTGGCCGTACATAATGCCACCTGCACACAACGTATCGCCGACACATTGATCTACTCCATATTTGAGCGGAATATCCACATCAGTTGCAAAAGCTTCCAATCCGCCCACACGGATTGTACACAGTACATACTTCGCATCCTTGAGCGCTTCTCTCCGGTCTGTTGTCGGCTGAATCTGAATATTCAGTCCATTCTCGCGGATATCGCGCTGACATAGCTCGGTAACCATGTCCAGATTGTGCTGATTGATATCACAGAACGCAATCTCAATATTGTTGAATTCCGATACCGCGAGCAAATCCCGCAGCAACCCCCGTGTAAATCCGATACTGCCCGCCCCGATAAATGCCACTTTAAACGACATGCACAGTTCCTCCCGTAATCCGAGTATATTCGCCCCGGTTAATGATCTCACTACATGAAATCATTGTAGCAACGGGTTGTAAGGAAGCGTTATCAATATCATCACCTCTTCACATTGAGGTTGTCAAAAATCCTCACTTTTAAATCTTTTTCACCTTTAGCATCCACCGCGCCGTACTTTCCAGATAAACTGCACGATTTATTCTTCAGCGGGATAATGACTGACATGTCGCTCCATCGAGGAACGGAATTCAACCGGAGTTCGGCCTGTATATTTCTTGAATAACATATGAAAATATTGTCTGCTCCCCACGCCCACGTAATCGGAAATTTCGGAGATTGGAATATTGGTCTGCTGCAGCAGCATCTTCGCCTTTTCCATTCGGAGCATCGTGAGATAATCGGTAGGCGTACGCTTCGTGTGCTGGCGAAAAATACGGTGTAAATAGCCTGGATGCAGATTCACCGCAGCTGCGATATCCTTCATTTGAATATTGCGATCCATATTGTGATGCATGAATTCAATCGTCCGTTTTACGTACAACTCCGTCTGATCCAGCGCACTTCGGTTGATTTCCCCGCGAAGTCGTGCGACCCGAACGAGCAGTTGGATAAACAACGTGCGTACCAGCGTACCTTGCTCAGGCGACTTCAGATCACGGGCTTCGCGATGATGCGAGCGTTCCTCCGGCGGAATGATCCGCATGGTTGCAGAAGATCGTCCCTGCTCGATCAGTCCGCGCTGATCCAGCTCCAGCACCAGGCTTTTCATAATGTGGTACACCTCCTCCGGGTCAGGCAAAACCAGATAAGGCGAGGCATGGGATAGAAATGCATGGACTTCTTCTTCTTCCAGCGCGAGCTGGCGAATGGATGGATGCCCTGGCTCCGATCTGGTAACTCCAAATTCCACATTCAGCATGCGGCACGGTACGCCATCCTGCACCAGCAGACGGTGTGGAACCCCCGCGTCCAGCAGAATGAACTGCCCTTTTTTCAATACTGCCTGTTCCGAGCTGCCATCCGGCAACTGTACATCGACCCGGCACATTCCCGAAATAATATACATGATCTCCGTGGAATCATGATCGTGATAGGACATCTGGTAGTTGTCCCATTGCTTGTAATAATACGCGTAGAAACGTGGTCCATAATCCTCTGTGCGAAGTTTCTCCTGAAACAGACTGCCTGTCCAATGTTTGGTTTCCAATGCCTGCACCTCCGTTGCTGCAACGATCCTCACTTTTCTCCATTGTAGCAAGTCTCGGCGATGTATTTCACCCTTGCCAAAGAAAATCATTGCGGTTATAAATTAGACAATAATATAATTAGTTATAAATCTAATCAATTCTATTTTATTTTATCCAATTTACAAGCAGGAGGTCTTGAGGCCATGAGAACTACATTTTATCTGGTAAGGCATGCATTAAAAGAAAAGCGCATCGGTGATGTTCCCCTCACATCTGAAGGCGTAGTACAAGCCAAGTCGACGGCACTTCATTTGGCTAACGTACCTGTCACCAAGATCATTGCAAGCCCACTTCAAAGAGCAGCCGACACTGCGTCGCATATTTCTCTCCAAACAAAAGTTACAGTGACTGAGGACCCGCGTCTGCGGGAACGCGCCAACTGGGGTGACCTGCCTGAACAAACCTTTGAAGAATTCATCGCGATGTGGGACCGATGCACAAGTGATCCAGACTACCTCCCACCCGTGGGTCATTCCTCTAAGCAGGCAGGCGAACGTTTGGCCTCTTTCCTAACGGAATTAACGAATGTAGAGCCACCAGATAGCCATATTGTTATCGTTACTCATGGCGGGTTAATTACGGATTTTCTGGTAAACACCTTCCCCGAGCATGAACTTAACGTTTGGCACCCTGATTTTATAGCCATGCAAAGTCAGCTGATTTCCGAATGCTCCATCACCACATTGTTTCATGAAAACGGGAAATACATCATTCAAGATTTTGCATCTGTAACACATTTGAAATGATGACTTCGTTTGTTGCTTTAGTTTAGCCATATCAAAAAAACTCCGGGTAACCTCCCGTACGCCTAAACGCACCGAGGTTACTCCAGAGTTCCGCTGTATCACCGTACGGGTATTGCCTTCTTCAATCCCAGCTTTCAGAGGATCTTTTTCATCTGTGTTTTGGGCCACTAATCACCTTATCACTTATCACCTATTACTTCTCACTTTCCACCTTTACCCGAATTGGGCGTGTGGAACTTGGGCAGCGTAACCTTCGACCAATCGATATCCGATGCCATGTAGAAAGATGGGTAGGACGGCTGGTTGTAACCACTGTTTTGTCCGGCAATGCCGACACGATACATCGCGTCATGCATCAGCGTGTACAGTTTGCGATCGGTCTTCTCGGTACTCAGGTAGATGCGGATCGCTGAGCTGTCCTCGGTTCTCACCAGCATCTCTTCCCGCCAATCCCCGAAGATATCCGCTACGAGAGAAGGTGTACCCTTGGTATAATTGTTGGTCAATGTTCCGGTTGCGGTCAGCAGCGTGCCCCGATTCCAATCCTTGATCGTAGGTGTGACATCAATGGCACCGTCCACGATCTGAGTTGTCATATCGGCGGCCCATCGTATATTCATATTCGTGCCGGGAGCCTTATCGCTTATTTTCTCACCGCTGGCTGTCCACAAGCCTACAGCCCATGTCTCCAACCCGCGGCGGGTCGGGTCTACATCACCGATCATGCCGCGTCCGGTATCTTTGCCCGTATACCCGCCATAGATCACTTCCCCAGTCTTCGCATCCCGCAGGGAATATCCGTATGGCGCCCAAGGACCACCTTCATGCACCATGAAGATTTCCAGTCCTGGACGATCCGGATCGATATCCGCTACATGAAGCGCATCCCCATGGCCCAGACGTGCAATCGTTCCCGGAGCAGCACTCTCCGCAGGCATCAGGTCCTTGGAGCTGTACAGTACACTGCCATCATGATCAATCGTGGCCGAGCCGTACACAATCTCCTGTTTACCGTCTCCATCCACATCAGCGACACTGAAATAATGTGCGCCTTGCGTTGTGATGGAGCCATACACCGGATCTGTACCATCCACTCCATGCGGACCGTCATTGAACGGGTTCTTCATTGGTGTCCAGCCACTGTCCACCTTCCATTCACGCTTGAGCTTTTTGCCATCCCAGTTGTAGGCGACCATGGTCGAACGTGTGTAGTACCCGCGTGCAAAGATCGCAGACGGTTTCTTCCCGTCCAGATATGCCACACCTGCCAGGAAACGATCTACCCGGTTCGCCGGTTCAATACGTGCCATTGCGTAATCGCCCCACATCAACCCATCATCCTGCCGTGCCGGTTCATAAGGAATGGTCTCCAGCTCTTTGCCTGACTCTCCTTCAAACACCGTTACATACTCAGGTCCATCCACGATAAAACCTTCGAACTTGCGCAGCTCATTCTTGTCACTGCGGCTTGGTGCATAGACATCGATGAAGTAATCGGCCAAGCTCTCAGCATCCTGCTGAGACAATGGATAACTATACTTTTTCTCAATCCCAAAAGCTTCCTCCAACGTAGCAGGCCAGTTGCCCTTCACGACCTCTTCATGTTTATGCCAGTTTTTGAACATATCCACGACATGATCATAGTAGCCATCTGCACTTAAACGATAATCATCTTCGTTGGAGTATCCTGCCTTGCGATCCTGCTTCGGAAGGGTGATGTATTTCTCGGAAGTGACCTTTCCTTTTTTGTTATATTTGATAATCTTGGTTCCCGGTGCGGTCTTAAACATGATCTCAGCTTTGCCATCCCCGTCAAAATCATAAACGAGCATTTGTGTATAGTGAGCACCCGAACGGATGTTAACCCCGAGATCGATCCGGTACAACAATTGTCCGTCCAGCGTGTAACAATCCACGTACGTTTTACCGGTGTAGCCTTTTTGAGAAACATCCTTGGAGTTAGAAGGGTCCCATTTTACAAAAAACTCATACTGACCGTCTCCGTCCACATCGCCCACACTCATGTCATTCGCAGAATAAGTGAAGACTTCTCCTACTGGCGTCACACCATCGGCCGGTTTTTGCAAAGGAATATCGACGTAGCCATTCGCCCAAGGTTTGACAGATGCACTGCGTTTGCTCTCCTTGCTCTTATTGCTTACCGCTGCCACTTCATAACGGGACGACGATTTGCCTGAGGCATCAACATAGTTGGTGCTGTCGGTGACCGTAGCAATCTTCTTGCCATCACGATACACGTTGAAATCCGTTCCCGTCAGACCTTTATAGCTATACCCTGTGGCCTCGTCACCAAGCAATCTCCAACTGAGAAAAACACCCTCGGAAGTAGACGTCGCAACCAGACCGCGATCAAGATACTCAAGCTGAATGTCTTTCAAAGAACTACCTCCCTTATGTGTCTGCACGCTGGCCCCAGCCGCGCTGTTCTCACTGGAAGCTGCTGCTCCGCTCGCACCCGCTGTTCCCGCAACGAGCAAAGCAACACTTAGTGCCGAAGATAGCATTTTGGCTGCAAGTGGCATACGCACCTTCCTGCGATTGGAGTGCATACCTGAAACAGATCCTTTATGTATCGGCGCTGTTAATTTGGATTTCATCGACCTTCACTCTCCTTGAGACAGAATGGGTGATGCTTATGGCTGTGCTTGGGATCATGCATTATCCGTCAATCCATACAGACGTTCATATCTTTCAAATTTTACTGAATGCGCTTACAAAAATATAAAAGAAAGATCCTCCGCCTCAACTGAATTCCTTGACTCCGTCCCCCTTCCATTCCCTCTCCATCAGAGCAGCTTCATCCTGCCCGTCGGGTACTATTATAGACATCCTGCCTGCCGCGACATAGGCAAATATCCGTCCAAAACGATCAATATTCAGTGTTCTTCAGAGGACATTAAGGAAATCAAACCGACGAACGAATTCGTCCGAAGTAAGATTCAGGCAGGCCTTATCTAACGAATCCTAACGAACCTCAGTAACCCTATTCGGGCCAAAAAGATGCTAAGCAGGGCTATAACCACCCAAATTTACGGAATAACGTGTCTAGGATTCGTTAAAATTTCCAACTGCACCAAATCACCTATATAGCGTCTGCTCTGTTCGTAAGAAAAATAGGGCTGTCTCCAGATCATTTCCATGATCAGAGGACAGCCCTCTTTCATACATCCGCTTACACATCCCTAATTTCCGATCTTCAAGCGGCTCTTAAACGCTTCCATCAGCGAATTCTTTTTTTCACAACCGAACCAACTGTATAACATTCCTTTTAAGGCTCAATGCCCCAGACAAGGGTACCGCCTTTGTAGAGGGTCACCTTGTTCCAGTCCTGATAGGATGTTTTGGTTGGATCGTAGGAATAATCATTGGTTTCATCAAAGTTGCTCCAGTCCGTTTTGTACATGCGGAGCTGGATATCCCCGGATTGTCCGCCTGCCTGGATGGCACCCGCTCCAGAAGTGAAGCTCAGCTCCACATAGGAATCGGTGAATGTGCGCTGGATGTTGGCTCCGCCAACTTGAGCGTAATCGATAGCAGAGTCCATCGCTGCGGTACCTTCTTTGGAGAAGTAATAACGAATTTTCAGATCACTCAGGTTTACAGCCGTGTTACCTACGTTTTTGATATTGAAATACGGTTTGATTTGGTTATCTGCCGCGTTGGTATCTCCCGCACGATATTGCAGAACCAGGTCACTGGTCGGAACAACTACACTTTGTGGTGTTGCAGAAGCTGCGGCAGAATTGAGACTTTCCCCGGCAGCGTTCACAGCACTAACTACATAATGATAGGTCGTTCCATTGGTCAGGCCCGTATTGGTGTAGGATGTGCCGCTTACGCTCGCAGCAACCGTAGTGAATGGACCCGATGCACTCAACGCCCGTTTCACGTTATAACCTGTCGCTCCTGGCGAAGCCGTCCAGGACAAGCTGATTTGAGCATTGCCTGCCGTAGCTGCCAGCGCTGTTGGTGCGACAGGAGCGGTTACGCCTGCAACCGGCACAGCACTTTGTACTGCCGAATTCACACTTTCACCCGCAGCATTCACGGCACTAACTACATAATAGTAGGTTGTTCCATTGATCAGACCTGTGTTGGCATACGATGTGCCGGTCACGCCCGCAGCAACCGTAGTGAATGGACCCGATGCACTCAACGCCCGTTTCACGTTATAACTGGTCGCACCTGTGGAGGCTGTCCAGTTCAGGGAAACCTGTGCGTTACCTGCTGTCGCAGATAGTGTTGCCGGAGCTGCTGGAGCTGTCGTTCCCCCCCCTCCACCATTGCTGGCAGGAAGAACAGGGAATGAGTTTTGCACCAGCATGACGAATTGGTCATGGAACCAGTGACCTGACACTGGTGCGTTGGGCAGTGCACCCGTCAATACACCATCACGAGTTGTAAACGTTGGATCACACATCCGGTCGAAACCTTTTCCTTCGTTGTTCGGAATTTCCGAGCTGGAGCCATCAGACTCCCCTGGAGGCTTGACCCATACATAGGCATCCAGATGGGCTGGTCCTGGTGCAGCTTTAGGTGCTTCACCTATGCCTGCTCCACTGTTATTACACCAGTTCCCCCGGTGATCACGCTTGTCCACACGCCCGGAATTTACGTACGTATTAATATCACTGCCTGTGGCAGACGTTGGACGGTTCACCCCGCCCCATCCATTGCGGCTGGTATCAATCAGGACGCCTGTGCTGGCCGGCCAACCCGCTTGTACAAATCCGCTATACAGTGCCGCAGTGAAATCGGTTTCGTCGAAGTAAGGATTCCACTCATAAAACTTGGAAGACTTGATTGGTTGTCCACCGATGTTCAGATCCGGATTAGGCAGATTCGGTTCATTTAGCGGTGTGCTGTTCGCCGTGTTCGTAATGAAGCCATCGGCGCTGTTCAGACCTGCTGCTGTTCCTTGGACAACGTTGGTATACAGCGAGATTGCACCTGTACGGTTGTTATCCCAACCAAGCCAGCCGGAGTGACCAATATCCAGGTAGTTGTAAACATTCGGAATGGCATGCAGCTTTTCCAAGGCGTATTTCACACCAGCTTCATAGATGCCTGTTGAACTCGCCTGGGCACAAGCTGGTGTACTGAGATTAGTTACCAGATTGGGCAGACTGTCCGGCTCAATGATAGCGATGATGCGAATGTCCTGATACTTCGGCTTTGCAAAAATATCGGCGATTACATTGATATAATCATTTTTATACGTCTGCAGAGCCGCCTGTGTTAGTGGAAGTTCACCATTGGAGGCAAGCGCATGACAATCCCGCCCAGGCAAGTTATAGATAACGAATGAAGCGGTAATTGGAGTACCTGCTTTCTTTTGTGCCAAGGCGGCATCCAGATGCTGCTCCACACTTTTGCGTCCCGCATTGTCTGTTCCACCATTAATGGCGGCGATACGGTCGATCCAGACTGCCGTTGGATAGGATTTGACCGTTTCCATCTTGGCTTTTAACGACGCATCACTGGTGAGCGCGATGGACGTATCCACGAGAGCGGAATAATCCTGGTTTAAATACGCTGTAGCTCCGACAAACGGATTATCCACATGTGCTTCAGCCGCCTGACTCACTCCTGGAGCCATGCCCGGGAAGATTCCCGCCGCGAGCAGCGTTGCTGCCAGCATTTGTTTTACACTTCTGCGAAGGACCTTTCCGCCTTTCGATAAGGTTTTCGATCTTGTCATTAGGGTTCCACCTTTCCTGTACTTGGATTGGGTATATACTCATGTCTGATCCTCTGTGTCGGCAAGATGCTATGCACGGTAGAGAACATATGGATGAGCAGTAGGATCTTCACCTCCATGAATGTAGAAACATTTGGGACAAGCTAGGTCAACAACAATAAGATGTGAAACAAGAAACAGAAATGGTGTCTTACACTGAGGTTAAGTGACAAAGCAAGGGGGATAACATCTGTAGGTATGTGCGGGTGATCTTTGGTGAACGGCTTTCAAGGCATTGCTCAGACTCAAACAAAGTAAGCGCTTACTTTTAGAGGTTTTAAAAAAAGGCTTACCCTCGATACAATCCTCACATCGCGTGTCCACCTCCTTATGAATCGATTATACTCCATGTAAATATTACTGTAAATTGAATTTATTAAAAATTATTATATTTAATTCCATAAATCTAGCAGGAATTCCGAGATGCGCCTCCCCAAGCCATAAAAAAGGCCCATCACAGGCTTATTCCCCGTAATGAGCTATTTCACATGCCATATTCTCATGCTCTCTTTTTTATGGAAGCACTACAATATCACCCGGTTTCAAGCCGTTCAATACTTCAGTCTTGTCATCTGTCTCGATGCCTGTTTGAATCGTCTGCTGTGCATATTGCCCGTTGCCCTGATCCAGCATCACATATGCCGTATCCTGATCCCGCATGACCGCGAGCGTCGGAACGACCGTTGCTTTCTCCTTACGCAGCGTTTCAATCTTGCCCTCCAGACTTAATCCACCGATCAGCTTGGCGTTTGGCTTCAGATCAATGACAATATCGAATTGGGAAGGCTGTTTCAGATCGGTTTCTGTTCCCTTTTTGGCAAACTTGGAGATTTTGCTGACCTTTCCGGTTAACGGAACCTCCTTATTGCCCGTCATATGTACACTTACAGGCATACCTGTTTGGATTTTGAATAGCTCCTGCTCGCTAATGGTCGCCACAAATTGTAATTTGCCAGTGTCCACAATGGTACCCATATACTGACCTTCTCCCACCATACGTGTCTTGGTCTCCGAATCGTTCATCAGAAACACACCGGATACCGGCGCGTACACAGTGGATAAACCAATGACCGCTTTCTTGGCCTGAACCTCCTGCTCCTTTACAGCGATGGATTCCTTGTTCATTTTGTTGGTCAGTCGTTTTGTTTCCCGCTCGGCGAAGGCTTTCTTCCGTTCTTCTTCGGTAACCCCCAATTGCTCGGGACCCTCTCCTTGAGCAAGACCAATCTCATTCAATTGAGCTTCCAGCCTCGATTTCTCAATATCGGTTTCCAACTGCTGCACTTCCGTCTGCAATGCTTTCGAATCAAGCGAGAACATCACGGCTCCCTTGTGAATGGGCTCCCCATTCTCGACATTCCACTGCTTTATTTTCGAGGCAAAAGGAGCGTACACATCCGTCTGTTTGGCATAAGCAGACTTGCCTTTGACCTGAATTTCCTGCGTGATCGTCTCCTGAGTAACTTCAAATGTAATGGGCTGCGGGGCCTCGATGGGCGCTTCGGGTATCGGTTTATATTGCTGGTACAGAAAGTATCCAGCGCCCGCGAGCAGTCCGATCATGATGATTCTCTTTATCCATTTGCTTATTGCCGAGTTCTTCATTGCCGTATGTCCCTTCGTTGAATCTGTCTATTGATTCTGTCTGTTCAATCCCTAAACTGTGCTTCCCCTGTATCTCTGCTTTCATTTATGCCGATTTGATCACCTGCAACGCATTTGTACGCGAGGCGCTAATCGCCGGATAGATTCCCGATAGTACTCCGGTCAACACCGCAAACGCTATACCAGCAGGCAGGGCCGACGTCTCAATAACCACTTGGAGTGGTGTGCTTGCCTCCATCGAGATTTGTCCTTGGAGCAGTCCATTTACCCCCTGAATGGCTCCATAAGCGATGAAGACACCAACAATGCCGCCCAACACTCCAAGTACAGCAGCTTCAGTAATGAACATCTGCCTGATCTGCCACAGATTGGCTCCCAGCACCTTCATGACGCCAATCTGTTTGCGGCGCTGATGCGTGGACATGATCATCGCAACAATAATGGACAGCGAAGCCAGCAGCATGACGAATATCCCTATGCCCATAGCGGCCTTCTGGTACATGCCAAGCTGTTCCTTCATCGCCTGCTCCTGATACAGATTGCTGTCTGTCATCAGCGTCAGCTTCTGAATCTGCTCCTGCACCTGTGCTACATACTTCTTGTCTTCTACCTTCACGAGTGCAGAGTTCAACCGTCCTGCCGCCGCGGCCTGTGCCTGACTGCTCTGGAACTGTTCCGCGAGCATCCGGGCGGTTTCGAGGGAAATATAGATCTTTTTGTCATACATGGCATTATTCTCACTCATGCCGCCAGGCACCTTCAGCACACCCGTCACTCGCAAAGGCGAACTTGTTTTGGCTTTGGACGAGTCATTCATGTCCTGATATTTCAGGTTAAACTGCGCCTGAAACAGCTCGGTTTGGGTAGACATCAACGCCATGTACTGTTGTAGAAACTCGTCATTAAACGAATCCTCCATGAGCTTGTTGTTCAGTTCCCGTATCACCTCGGCGTCCACAAGTCCGAATGTTGCACCGTAATTCACAATCGCGGCTCCGCTAATTCCCGATGCCCCGCCTTTGTCAAAACGGTAGCCGAAACGGCTCAATGATCCAAGCTCTGTACCGATGACTTCCACATTGGAGCTTTTGCCATCCAACGTAGCCATCTCCAGCATATCCAGCTTCAACATTGGAGCAACGGCGACAACATGCGGAAGGCTGGCAATAATATCGATTTTTCGAGCCGTTAGCGCTCCGCGTTCGAAGGTGGACGTCTGACCACTGCTCCCGCCCGAACCGATTCCTTCATTGGGTGATACCGTTATCTCATCCATTTTGTAATTCTCATTTAACGTTTTCTCACCATAGACCTGTACCGACTGCCCCACGCTTAATGCGATAATCATGGCGGCACAGCCTATGGACAGGCCAATCATGCACAGTAGAGTAACCACCTTCCTGCGCACAATCTGTCCCCATGACATTCGCAACACATCCAGAACTCTCACAACCGCTCTCCTTGCTCTACTGCCTTGGACTGGCCACTCTCCACCAAGCATCCGTCCTGCAATGTAATGACAACCTGCATCTGCTCCGCCACTTCAGCCTCATGCGTGACAATAACGAATGTTGTATGCATCTCCCGATTCAACTGTTGCAAAATGGAAATAATCTCTTCCTCCGTTCGCGTATCGAGGTTCCCGGTAGGCTCGTCCGCGAATATGACGGACGGCTCCGTAATCAGTGAACGCGCAATGCTGACACGTTGCTGCTGCCCTCCCGATAACTGGGAAGGGAATAATTCGGACTTGCCAACCAGGCCAACCTGTTCCAGCAGGTGCATCGCCTTTTGCTTACGCCGTGATGGGCGAATGCCCTGAAACACGAGCGGCAGCTCCACATTTTCCCGAATTGTCAGGTTCGCCAGCAGCTCATACGCCTGAAAAATAAAGCCAATATGTGTCCGGCGGAATTCCGCCAGTCGGTTCTCACTCATACGCACAATATCCTGACCTGCAATAAGGATCTTGCCTGTGTCCGGCTTCATTAGACCTGCCATTAGATGCAATAACGTCGATTTGCCTGAACCGGAGCTTCCCAGCAGTGCAACCATCTCACCCTTGCCCACGGATATATTAATGTCCTGCAACACGGGAACAGTCCCTTGTGCATTGCGGAACATGTGTGACACCTGTTCTACTCGCAGCATGAATCCGGCTTCCTCTCATCGATGTAATAGAGGTAATTATAGCCATCAGATGTATCGGTCCAATCTGGACTTGTATCCAATTTGTAAAATCAACCTTTAGCTGCATTGGATTGAAAGGCCTTCTTTGGATTTATGCAAAATGTTCAAATCACAAAAAGGCCCTATGGGTTCAGTCCTTAAAATAGCGACTTCCCTCCATAGGGCCCTATTATCGGAGCGTTCCCTATTCACACCTTTACCAAGCCCGGAAGCTAAACCGATATAACTCGCTTTTTTCCATGGAGCTCCCGACAACGAAAAGATTGCTGTCATTCCATTTCAACTTGATAAAGTAATCGATATTCCGGTAGATAACCGTATCGGACCCCAGCTTGCGGTCATTCAGGTAGGCAATGTGCACCTCGTTCTTCTGTCCTTCGAGTGTCAAAAAATAGGCAATGCGGGACTCCTCCTCATCCAGATCGAAGCTCCAGATGGGTCCTTTGACCAGCAGCTCAAACTTCTTGGTATCCGCTCGATATCGGTACAGTCCCTGTTCGTTGTTGATCATGCCCTGAATCAGCATATCCCCATTCTTCAGTACCTTAAACTGCTGTATATCCTGAGCAGGGGTGTATGCCGTGATATCATTTTTGTCATTAAGAGAGAAGCTATAGACGGCGTAATTTTCTTTCAGTTTGACCAGCACATATACTCGTGATAAATCCCGGCTAATCTCATATGAATCCAGCATAATCAGGGTATCATCCGGACTTGAAATGTTACTCACCTGTGCAACCTTGGCAACTAACTCATCATAACTGTATAATTCGCGTTTCTTTCCTGTATTCAGATCCACCATGTTGAACACCAGGTCATCATATCCGATGTAGGATTCATTGCCTACAAAGACGCGTGAATAGGAGTTGTCATTCTTCAGCTTGCGGTATCCTCCTGTTTTCAAGTCATATTCATAGGTTGTCTTCTGCGCCTGAGTTGATCGGTATTGGGAATAAATCATCTTGCTCTGATCCGGACTCAGAGTAATGCCATACTCTGTATTCGTGGCAATGTCCTTCAAGAGATTATCATCCATATGCAGCTGTGACAGCTTTATCCCCGTATAGGAGCGATCTGGCCGATTCAATATGACGGTGTTGGAATCAGCTACCTCAAAATCATAGATGGCAAAGTCATTGGGCAGCTTGGTAGCCGACTCAATCTGAATGGTGCTGCTTGGCGGCGGGGCGAGACGGCTGTTGAACTGTTTATCCGGCAGAATGACCGTTCTGGGCTTCCCATGTCCGATGCTGAACAGGCTACCAATGCCAAAGATACCTCCGACAAATACAATCAGCAAACCGGATAACATAAGCATATCGCGATATCTGCTCCAAAATCCTCGATTCTTCATACGTTCGATTCTCCAGGCAGACTGATATTCACTTGTGTTCCCTTGTTCAATATACTCTTCATTTTCACCGTTCCCCCATGCTGCTCCACCGTGTTTTTCACAATGGACAAGCCTAGCCCCGCGCTTCCTTTCTCTGTCCTGTTCATCCCGTTATCCCGGTAAAAGGGTTCAAATACATGCTTCAGCGCTTCCTCCGGAATGCCTTCTCCTTCATCACGAATCAGTATGGCTACCGAATCTCCCAACCGAAATGATTGGACCTGAATGATGGAATTCACATTCCCGTATTTGACCGAGTTATCCAGCACATTCAAAAAAACTTCCTTGAGCTTATTCCAGTCTCCCTGAACATACAGCATTTCTTCAAGTTCATAACGAATGCCAATATTGTACTTGCCCGCCTTGATGGACATGTCTTCGCAGGCTTCTCGTATAATATTCGATACATTCACCCGTTCAAAACGGAAGGTCTGAATCGGTGTGGATGATACGGTCACTTCCAGGATATCCGCAACCATGACGTTGAGACGTTGGCTCTCATTGATAATATATTTCAACCCTTTATCGAAGAACGCCTGATCCGTAAATCCATTATCCCGCAAAATCTGGGCATACCCCAGTATCGTGGTCAGCGGTGTCTTTAATTCATGGGTCACATTGTCAAAAAAGACCTTGTTGCGTGCCTGCAAATGCTTGACCTCATCCCGTTCTCTCTCAATCACGTCAATCTGCTCCTTTACCCGAGCAATCATGACCGTAAAGCTGGAAGCCAGCTCTCCAATCTCATCTTTCGTGGAGATGTGGATGTCTGCATTCAAGCTGCCTTGTGCAACTTCGGCTGAACGTTTCGTCAGCACACGAATCGGCTTCGTAATCTGGCGTGAAATAAAGACAGATCCAATGAAAACAAATACAAAAATGACGGCTGCAAAGACCTTGATCGTGTTCTGAAAGCGCAGATGCCGTTTGAACAGTTCCGTATAATCTTTTTCCAGCTGGATAATGCCGAGGATGCTCTCCTCCGACAGCACAGGGAAGGACAGATTCCCTGTTACCCTGCCTTTATCCACCACGGTTGTATAGGCGATCTTTGATTTCATGGCAGCCTGTAGATCAGAGGTTTGCGCAGCAGCCAGCTTCGCCTCCGCACCCGTACCGCTAAAGGGAGTGCCATCAGACCGATAGACCACGACCTTTCCGCCCACCGCGGAGCCGATCTGTTCTGCGAGGTCCCGATTCCCGGTCCCCAGGGAGTCCTCACTAATCCGTTTGTTATGAATCAGGAAGTATTGATTGAGCGCGATATCCAGGTTTTTTTTGGATTGCACCATGTCCTCCTGCACTTCCCTGTACATGTTCTCCTCACCCACTTTATTCGAAATAATGAGCAAGGCCGAAAAACCGATAAATACGATGACCGAGAAAAGAACGACCATTTTGAACTGGATCGTCCATTTCATGTATGCACCTGAATATTCAGTTTGTACCCTACGCCGAAGACCGTCTCGATAAGTGAAATCCCCTGCTCCCCACTATCCAGCTTCTTGCGGATGCGCTGAATATGAATGTCTACCGTCCGGGTATCTCCGGGAAAATCAAATCCCCACACTTTATCCAGCAACTCGGACCTTGTATGTACTTTGCGGTGATGGTTGACCAAATATAACAGCAGATCATACTCCTTATTGGTCAGTCCGGCACGTTCTCCATCTTTCCAGACCTCACGCTCATCCTTGCGGATCTCAATGTGTCTGCCCAGCCGCACCACTTCATAGGACTGATTCTCCAGCGTCTCGCTAATTAGATCAATCCGGCGGAAAATGGCCCTAATGCGCACAACTACCTCACGAATATCGAATGGCTTGGTAATATAATCGTCCGCCCCCAGCTCCATGCCGAGCACCTTGTCCAGCATATCGGACTTCGCCGTAATCATAATGACGGGAATCTTCGAATTCACGGAAAGCTGTCTGCATACATCGAACCCGCTCATGTCCGGCAGCATCAGGTCGAGCAAAATCAAGTCTGGTCTGGACTCCCTGAGCAGATCCAAGCCCTCTCTGCCTGTCGCTGCTTCGGTCATCTCAAATCCTTCCTTGCGCAAAGAATAGGACAGGATGTCCCGAATGGACTCTTCGTCTTCAATAATCAAAATCTGTTTCGGTCTCATGATGAATCTTAATCTCCCTGCTTTATGAATTTCATCTGCCTTATATTTTGTATCTCTGCTCCATGAATGAACAGAGGTTCACCGGAAATGTTACAACTCGGATACAAGTCTGGCGTCTTTGGAAACATCATCCCGATATACTTGGAACACAGAGAACAAACCAGACCGGACATAGCCAGATCGGTATCCAAAGGGGAAAACATCACGTGAACAAAACAACCATCCATGATGCTTATGTAAACTATAAATCAGAAGTGACACGGTATCTATCTCAGATCGTCAAAAATCAACAGGATGCAGAGGATCTCACGCAGGAGTGCTTCATTCGAATGATGAATGTATCGGCAGACATTCCGGAAGATCGACTTCTCTACTACCTCAAAAGAATTGCCCGTAACCTCGCCATGGATACATTCCGCAAGCGAACCCGTACACTGAAGCGGGACAGTAGATTGGAGATGCAGACGTATCACTGTGATACATCCGAGTTGGAGATCTCTGAAGGGGTTAACGACCTTGTCTCGATCATTAACAATACAGAGCATCGCAAAATTCTCGAATTACGCGTGATTCACGGGTACAGCATCAAGGAAACCGCACAACTCGTTAACCGTAGTGAAGGCATGATCAAATCCTCGGTATTCCATGCCGTCAATCGCATTCGGGCCAAAGTCATCTCCTAGGAGATGACTTTTTTCATGAGCAGGAATGACGCGAAATCAACTCTGATGTTAGAAAGTATCAAAATTTGCTGTATGGAGCATGACAATGGACTCATTTTTACAAAAGTCGAGTTCGTTTTTACAAATTGTTATGACTATGTGAGATTTTGGTGTGTTAGAATATGGACGAACTCATGTTTTAACTAATATTTGGGAGGGATTTGGTTGGGTAAATTGACACGTATGCGAGGAGTATGGGTAAAATCACTCCTGGCATTGTCCATGGCATTGCCGCTTCAGATCGGATTGTGGAACGGAGATGCAACGGTTCAAGCCGAATGGGCAACAGACCCTGCACCGTTCATTCAGGCAAAGGTTGTTAACGGAAATGCTGGCAAAAAAGTATTGTTCGACAATACTCATGCACAAACAGCCGGAGCGGCTGACTGGGTCATTGACGGAGGCTTTTCGGACTTCGGAAATGCACTCGCGAATGATGGATATTATGTAAAGGAACTGCGCAAGACGACTCCTTTTACCTATGACGATCTGAAAGATTATAACGTGTTTGTTATTGCTGAACCGAATGTTCCCTTCAAAACGACAGAACAGGCAGCGCTGAAAGAATATGTAGAAAAAGGCGGCAGCATCTTCTTCATTGGAGATCACTACAATGCTGACCGTAACAAAAACCGCTGGGACGGTTCTGAAGCGATTAACGGCTATCGTCGTGGCGCATTCGAAGATCCAGCCAAAGGCATGAGCACAGAAGAGCGTAACTCTGAGGCGATGCAAAATGTAACCAGCACGGACTGGCTGTCCGATAATTTCGGCGTACGCTTCCGTTACAACGCATTAGGCGATATTAACGCTACTAACATTGTGCCTGCTGGACAGGCTTTTGGTATTACGGAAGGTGTATCCGCTGTAGCTATGCACGCAGGGTCCACACTTGCGATCACCGATCCAACAAAGGCTAAAGGTATTGTATACCTGCCGAAAACGAATGCAGCTTGGCCAAACGCTGTTGACCAGGGCGTATACAACGGCGGCGGAGTTGAAGAAGGTCCTTACGTAGCCGTATCCAAACTGGGTGCAGGTAAAGCAGCGTTTATCGGGGACTCTTCTCCGGTTGAGGATGCTTCACCGAAATATTTGCGCGAAGAGACTGGCGCTCGCAAAACAACATATGACGGCTTCAAAGAAGTGGATGATGGCAAATTGCTGGTCAATACCGTTAACTGGCTTGCTAATCAAGAAAATTACACTAGCCTGACTCAAGTGAACGGACTCCAATTGGATAATGCAACAGCATTGCTTCCGTTCGAACAACCTGCGGCTTCCACAGAACCACAGGCTGAACCTTGGGCGGCACCCGCTGCAGGATACAAGTGGTATGATCGTTCCACGTTCAAAGCAGGTTCTTATGGTGGACCAGCTTCAAGCGCGAACGCTTCGTACAGCTTCGTGAAGCAGGAAACCCTGCCAAATGCGGAGGACTTCCAGATCCGTGTGGTTGTAGAGAACATGCCTGCTAACACAACCGTTTCCGGTTACAGTGCAGGGATTTACCTGACTGGCGGAACACAGGTCGCCATGATTCAGAATGAAGGTGGTACATGGCCGACTTCATACGGTTACAGCTCTAATTTTAGCGTTACTTCCGACAGTAAAGGTCGCGCAATCAAAGACCTGAATGTCCGCATTAAATCAGGTACAACAGGCGCTGCCAGCCTGCGTCTGCGTTTGAATGGCAGCAATCTAATTACCAATGCAGTTACCGTCGGCAATGTTCCGGCTGAGCAGCTTCCCGAAGAAGAAGGACCTATCCCGGCAACAATCAGCATTGCTGATGCACGCACCAAAGCAGCTGGTTCAACCGTTACGGTTGAAGGCGTAGTTACTACAGAGCCAGGTGCTTTTGGTGGACAATCCTTCTACCTTCAAGACACAACTGGCGGTCTTTATGTTTTCCAAAGCACTGGCGGCTTCCACGCTGGAGATGTGGTTAAAGTAACCGCAGCAACGGCGCTGTACAACAGTGAATTTGAGCTTACGGATATCGTAGCGATCGAGAAAACAGGTACAGCCTCCATCCCTGCTGCCATTGAGGTTCCAGCAGTAACGGCTGCAAACCAGGGTCAACTCGTTCAATTGAAAGAAGTAACGGTTCAGAACATCATTAGTGCAACACCCGTAGGCTCATTTGAATTCGATGCAGTTGCAGCGGACGGAACAAGTACGCATGTACGTGTGGATACACGCACAGGTGTAACACAAACGACCTTCCCTTATGCAGCAGGCGATAAAATCAGCGTGACAGGTGTAGCCGCTATTTTCAAAGATGTATTTCAACTGAAGCCTAGAAGCTTGAACGATTTCGTAAAAGTGGAGGAAGGCGGCGAAGAAGGACCTTCTACGCCAGCTGTTGGCGCACCAGGTAAACCGGCGCTTACATCCAATAATGGTTATAGCAACGGTCTGTCTGAAGGATCTTATACGGTTACGATGAACCTCTGGTGGGGTGACAATGGCACAAGCTACAAGCTGTATGAAGATGGCGTGCTGATTGACACACAAAAGCTGACTGACGCTACACCAGCGGCACAATCAGCCCAAACTACGATTAATGGCAAAGCTAACGGTACTTATACCTATGTAGCTGAGCTGACGAACTCCAAGGGTACAACTCGCAGTGAAGTACTCACGGTACAAGTTGCGAATGCTGCCCCTGGCGAAGCAGTTCTCTCCCAAGACAATTGGGATGGGGACGGAAACTACAAAGTGACGATGAATCTGTGGTGGGGAACAAACGCATCAGAATACCGTCTCTATGAGAATGGTCAACTGATCGATACCAAAGCACTGAACGCAGTAACACCTAATGCACAAAGCGCTGTGACAGATGTATCCGGTCACGCAAATGGAACGTACACATATCGTGCCGAGCTGATCAATGCAGCGGGTGTGACAAGCACTGAAACAATTACGGTACAAGTAACGAAATCCGCTGTATCTCTGCCAGCAGCAAGCTAAGCCTCACTAAGGAATACCTGACGTTTAACCAAGCATTGAAAAACCGAAGCAAGTTTGCCGGGACTCCTGGTATTATCCCCTTTAAGTAGACACTTGAAAAAACCTTCATGTTATCATGAGGGTTCAAGTGACACTTGGAGGGGATATTTTTATGGCCAAAAAAGGACAAACATTTCAGACGTATACCGAAGAGTTTAAATTGAATGCAGTTAGATCCTATGTCGAAGGTTCTTCAAGTTACAAGGTGGTCGCTGATCGCGAAGGAATTCGAAACTGTTCACAACTGAAGGTGTGGGTAAAAAAATGGAAAAACGGGGAAGCGTTTGATGAGCGAAAAAACAATGTTCCGAATCCAATGAAAGGACGTCCTCGTACTGCCTTTAGCAGTGTAGAAGAAGAACGGGATTACCTTCAAGCACAGGTGGATTATTTAAAAAAGCGGTATCCAAATCTAGTAAAGGAGAAGCGCTGAGCCAACGGGAGAACTACGATATCATAGACGAATTGCGCTGCTCGCATGGCATTACACGCCTATTATCGATTACAGGAATACCCCGTTCCAGTTACTACAAATGGCGAGCAACACAGCCGCAGCGAGACGCAAGACAAGACCGTGAGCGTGAGATCAAAGAACACATGATGGCTATTCATTTTGCAAACCGAGAGTTTGGTTATCCTCGCATGACAACGGCGTTGTGGGAGGCTGGTCTGAACGTTAATCACAAGAAAGTATGGCGAATCATGCGGGAACTATCGATCCAATCGGTAATTCGTAAGAAGCGGAAGAAGTCCAGCTATACGCCATCTGTGATTTATCCGAATCGCCTGAAGCGCCAGTTTCATGCGACAGCACCCCAGCAAAAAATGGTGACGGATATTACCTATATTCCGAATGGAAGTACATTTGTTTACCTGTCCGTGATTCAAGACCTGTTCAACAATGAGATTGTAGCTTGGCAGTTGTCTAAACGGAACGATGTTCAGCTCGTATTGGATACGGTGGAACAATGGACACAAAAAAGAGACGTTTCAGAAGCCGTGCTCCATTCGGATCAGGGCTTCCAATACACGTCTCAGGCGTACAACACACGATTAGAAGCATTCGGCGTGAAGGGCAGCCACTCTCGCAAAGCAACCTGCCTAGATAACGCATGCATCGAATCCTTCTTTTCGCATCTCAAGACAGAGAAGCTGTACCTTAACCAGTGTAATTCAGAAGTAGAGATTCGACAAGCCGTGGAAGATTATATGTACAATTACAATTACCGACGTTTTCAAGCCAAACTCAAACAGCGCGCACCGATTGAATATCGATGCGCACTGGCAGCATAGCTTTTTTCATCTGTCTACTTGACAGGGGTAAGACCACTCCAGGCACTTGCTTCGGTTTTTTTCTGTTTTATTTTTCACTTAAGATCAGTTTTTCTTCAAAGTTGTTACCATTCATATCTGTCCACTCAATGACAATAGTTTGGTCTTTATTCCTACTGACTTGTGAACCTTTTGTTCGTATTATAGGAAAATTTATCGATTTCGAAGTTAAATCGCTTTCCTTTCTAATTATTCTTCCTTCATTAATGTTAATTTTATATCCTTTAATATCTTCCAAATTATCTTTTTTATAAAATATAGTATACTCTCCACTTTCTGCTCTTTCATTTGTTACTGTACTATACAGTATCATAAGATGAGTCTACTTCTAAAACAGTAATTTCATATAGGTTCAACATTTTGCTGATACTAACTTCCTACAAAACACAAAAAGCAGCACCTGCTAATGCATGGGCTGCTCTTCCGATAGATCAACAATGGATTGAAACATATCCATCATGTTCTTTATTTTATTCGTCTTTATTAGTACTTTTGCTTCTCTATACCAGCTTCTTGCGAATGTATCCAGAGATCAGATCAATGATCGTAATCATCACGATGATCCCAAGCAGGATAATCCCTACTCGCGGCCAGTTCCGAGTACTGAGTGCAAAGATCAGCGGTGTACCAATCCCCCCTGCCCCGATAACCCCCAGAATGGTTGCGGAACGCACATTAATCTCGAACCGATACAACGTGTAGTTAAGGAATCCAGGCAAAACCTGTGGCAGTACAGCAAACCACAGCTGCTGCATGCGAGTCGCTCCGGAAGCGAGCAACGCTTCAGAAGGACCATAATCAATATTTTCCACTTCATCAGCGAACAGTTTACCTAGCATCCCGATGGAATGAAGTCCAAGGGCGAGTACACCCGCGAAGGAACCCGGACCCACCGCCTTGATAAACAGCAAAGCCATAATAATCTCCGGGAACGTACGGATAAAGCTGAGCACCATTTTGCCCGTACCCGATACAGGACGGAAGCTGCTCATATTCCGGGCAGACCAGAACGCAAACGGGATACACAGTACAGCGGAAATGACAGTACCCAGCACGGAGATCGCCAGCGTATCCAGCAATCCTCGCAGCAAATCTTCACCCTCAGGCAGATAAACAAAGTCCCAATCCGGGGAGAAAACCCCGGCAATAATGGCCTTCATGATCTGACCAGCGGTTTCCTTCAAACCGGTAAACGGTACGCCGGCAAGTGCCCAAGCGTACACAAGAATAAGCAAGATTACAATGACCCAGCGAAGCGGGTTTTTCCGTGGTTTGCGCCGGATTACGCTTGTTTCATTTTTCATCATAACAATTTCTCCCGCAGCTTAGTACTTACATAATCAATGATCAGAACAATGACAAGGGTAAACAGAATGATTACACTCGTTTTGTCATATTCCAGGAATCCAAGTGTTGCTTCATAATACAGTCCGATGCCCCCAGCTCCAACTAATCCGAGAATCGCAGCGGCGCGCACATTAATCTCAAAGGCATACAGTACATAGGAAGTAAACTGGGCGGCCAGTTGTGGCACCACACCATAAACAATGAGTTGAATTCGGTTCATGCCGACAGCCGTCATTGCTTCAAGCGGTCCCTGATCAATCGTTTCCAGCGTTTCGTAGGTCAGCTTGGCAATAAGTCCCACCGAGAAGACGGCGAGTGCCAATATACCAGGAATCGGTCCCAGTCCAAACACAGCAACGAACAGCGCCGCCAGCAGCAGGTCAGGCACGGTACGTATCAGGTTTAGTACAAAGCGAGCTGGATAGTAAATCCAACGGCTAGGCATTAAGTTGCCTGCACAGATAATGGAGACCGGAATCGCGATGATCGCACCGATCGTTGTACCGATCAGAGCCATACGGATCGTCTCCAGCATGCCCTGAACGATGTTGTCAAAGTAAGTCCACCGCGGAGGAAACATCTCCTTCAGCAGATCCAGCATGTTCGGAAAACCTTCAATCAGTTCGCTGAAGCTGGCATCAGTCTGTTTGGCACTTGCCCACAAAAGCAACAGAATGATGACCAACGTGAGCAGATGTTTGGTACGCCCCGGTGGTTTGGGACGGTTGACAGCCGAGCCTGAGCCTGAACCTGTGCCAGGACGCTTTCCCTTTCCTGATTCGTTCTGCAATGATCCATCTATCGATACGTTTACGGGTTGCTTCATACCAGAACTTCTCCCCGCTGTTCCTGTACAGCCTGTTTATCCAGCAGCTCGTCTGCCAGAATAGGTCTGCCATAAATTTCTGCAAAACGCTCATCCGTTGCCTCGGATACCGGACCATCGAACACCACTTCGCCCGCACGCAATCCCACAATACGGGTAGCATACTCTTTGGCTAGGTCGATAAAGTGAAGGTTAACGATCGTTGTAATGCCGAGATCCTGGTTGATGCGTTTCAGATCATCCATTACCTGCTTCGTTGTTAGTGGATCGAGTGAAGCGACAGGCTCGTCTGCCAAAATGATTTTGGCTTCCTGTGCAAGTACTCGGGCTATAGCCACCCTCTGCTGCTGCCCACCGGACAACTGATCTGCACGTGAATAGGCTTTTTCCGCGATGTTTACTCGTTCCAGTGCTCCAAATGCGAGTTCTGTATCTTCTTTTGGGAAACGACCCAGAATGGTACGCATCGTGGAATGATATCCCACGCGTCCAGCAAGCACGTTACGAAGCACACTGGAACGTTTCACGAGATTGAAACTCTGGAAGATCATGCCGATATCCCGGCGGATCATGCGAAGTGACTTGCCATGAGCTTTGGTGATCGACTTGCCATTAATCAAAATCTCACCGTCACTGATATCATGAAGTCGGTTAATGGAACGCAGAAGCGTCGATTTTCCCGCACCAGACAAACCAACTACGGCAATGAATTCCCCTTGTTTAAATTTCAGATTAATATTATTCAGGCCCTTGGTGCCGTTAGCGTATGTTTTCGTTACATTGTGAAGCTCAATCATGGCAGTAATCCTTCTTTCATTAATATGGTATTTCGCAGGGTCACGCTGTAATGGGACAAGCCAGCGCAGCGTATGTCACGCTGAACTGGCCTGCCCGCTGATACGATGAAGTTATCCAATGAAAAGATAATCAATGCAATGCAATGCAATCATTAACGATCTTTCTTTTGACAGAAAACTACTCGGTTTTTACTTTTTCGTTGTATTGACGAACGATATCAAACTTGCTGTCATCAGACTCTACATAACCTTCGTGTGTGTAGATTTCTTTGATAATTTCGTGACCTTGTGGATCTTTACCGATGTCGATGAATGCTTGTTTGATCTTCGCTGTCCAATCTGCATTCATGTCTGTACGTACTGCGATCGTATCGTTAGGAATGGGCTCAGTGAACGCCAGTACACGAGTATCTTCAAATACAGTCGGGTAGTCTTTCGCTACAGTGTTACGAGCATCTTGGAAAATTGCTGCAGCATCAACGTCACCGTTCAGTACTGCCAATACGCCTTGGTCATGGCCTTTAACCGTAATTGGCTGTACATCTTTCAAAGGATCAAGGCCTCTGTCGAGCAACAGGGCTGCCGGCCATACATAACCTGCGGAAGAAGTTACGTTCTGGTAAGCGATTTTTTTGCCTTTCAGATCCTCAACGGATTGGATTGGCGAGTCTTTTTTCACAATAATCATGGATTTATACGAATCTGCCAGTTCCTCAGTTGGAGCACCAGTCTCATCATTTACACCAAAACGTTGTGCCTGAAGAATAACTTCAGCTGCGCCTTTTTCTTTGGCAAGTACATAAGCCGTCGGAGGCAGGAAACCTACGTCCACTTTATTGGAAGCCATTGCTTCAATAATTGTGTTGTAGTCTGTGGATACGCTGACCTTCACCGGGATACCCAATTTGTCACCCAGCAGCTTCTCGAGCGGTTTTGCTTTGGCTTCGAGTGTATCTGCATTTTGTGATGGAACGAATTGTACAGTCAGCTCAGTCGGCACATAACCTTCAGCGGCTTTGTCTGTCTCTGCCGTGTCAGTACTGGATGAATTCGAGCTCGTATCAGCCCCGTTAGCCGAACCTGTTGTACTACTGTTAGACCCACAAGCACTTAGAAACAGAACCAAAATCAACAATGGTAAAAATAAAGCAGACTTCTTCAAGCGAACACCCTCCAAAGAGTTTCTATTTTTCATTACTTGTCTACTATAGTCGTCGAATATTACCGCGATGTGAAACGAAATTTGGAGTTTTGTAAAGTTTCCTGTCAGGCTGTCAGAGCGGCTTTGATCTGTTAGAATAGCCTCATTACGGTTGATAATACAAGTATAAATGGTGAATATCCTTGTACTCTGCCGCTAGAATGACCTGTGATTTGATATGTTTAAACTTATATATTTAGAGGAGATTGTAAAATGACATCCATAACAACTACGGCAAACTTCGACATCATGGTAACCAGTGACCTTCATGGGGCCATTCGTCCCATACATTACAACACCAATGCCTATCGCCCAGCCGGACTTGCTTTGCTTGCTTCGCTGATCCGGCGTGAACGGGATCGTTCACCCGAACTGCTGCTCGTGGATAACGGTGATCTGTTGCAGGGCTCTCCTTTGGCCTCGTATGCTGCTTCCTTTGTTTCGAATCACGAAGTGCATCCCTTCATTAATGTTCTGAATGAACTGGGCTATGATGCTGCCGTAATGGGCAATCATGAATTCAACTACGGCCAGGACTTGCTGCGCAAAGCCGTTGAAGACTCCCATTTCCCTTGGCTATCCGCAAATATTGTTAATGAAGGAAAGCCTGACGAAAAGGCACCACACACTACACCTTCTGGAGCAGGCATACCCGCCTTCGGTCCTCCCTATCTGGTCAAAACTTTGTCTTCAGGCGTTAAAATTGCTTTGCTGGGCGCAACGACGCACTATATTCCGAATTGGGAGCATCCGAAAAATATAGAAGGTTTACAGTTCCTTGATGCTTTGGAGACTATTCGTGCGTGGGTTGGTTATATTCGTGAGCATGAACAGCCGGATGTGCTCGTGGTCAGTTACCATGGTGGTTTTGAGAGTGACCTGGAGACAGGCGAACCTGCCGAGCGGTTAACTGGTGAAAATCAGGCGTATGCGATCTGCCGTGACATTGAAGGGATTGACGTTCTTCTTACCGGACATCAACACCGTCAGCTTACCGCCGAAATACATGGTGTGACCGTTGTTCAGCCTGGATTTAGCGGGAACGGTGCG
This sequence comes from Paenibacillus sp. BIC5C1, assembly GCF_032399705.1. NCBI lineage: Bacteria > Bacillati > Bacillota > Bacilli > Caryophanales > Paenibacillaceae > Paenibacillus > Paenibacillus sp. BIC5C1. Next base: position 1,154,416 of record NZ_CP135922.1, on the reverse strand, counting down.
GGTCATGTATCCATTGAGTTGGACCGGTTATCGAATGGAAAGTGGCAGATTGCAGGAAAACAGGCTTGCTTGTTGCTCTTGGATGAAAATAGTGATGTACAGCCCGATTCGGCTGTTATGAAACTGACGGACGAGTTGGAAGCAAAAGCACAGGCATGGCTGGATCAGCCGATTGGCGAGGTGGCCGGAGACTTATCCATCACCGATCCTGCCGCATTGCGGCTCGCGGCGCATCCCTTCATTACTTTTGTACATCAGGTGCAGATGGAAGCAACGGGAGCTCAAATCTCCAATACCGCATTACTTAGCGAAGAAGCCCGTGGGTTTGGTTCCCTCATTACCGTTCGGGATGTGTTGTCCAACTTTATCTATCCCAATACACTGACGATGCTGGAGCTTCGTGGTCAGGACATTCGGGATGCATTGGAGCAAACGGCGCGTTACTTTGAAGTGGAGGCTTCAGGCGAAGTAGTCGTTAATCCTGCTTACATGCAGCCGAAGCCACAGCATTATAATTATGACATGTGGGCGGGCGTAGAATATGAGCTGGATATCTCCAAACCTGTGGGAAGTCGTGTGGTGAAGCTGGAACGCGAGGGCATACCTGTTGCGATGGACGCGACGTATTCTGTAGTGATGAACAGTTATCGCGCAGCAGGTGGCGGTGATTATGCGATGTATCCGGGCAAAAAGGTACTTCACGAAGGCGCCACGGATATGGCGGCACTGGTGGAGGATTATATTCGCAGACATCAACCACTAACAGTGGAGCAGGCGAATAACTGGCGGGTTGTTGTCGTACTGAGTAATTACTGTAATTGAAGGAGTTTAATCGTTACCACAAGTCGTACTACTTCAGAAATGCAAAGAGCAGAACCTGCATCACAGGTTCTGCTCTTTCTATTATAATGAAACCAATGCCCCACGCTCATCCGCCGAGCGCATTTCCGCTTCAATTAACTCAAGTGTGCCTGTTGCACTCTCCGGTGTACATACAGATACAGGCGTACCTGCTTGAACAGACTGGATAAAATATTTGAGTTGGTGATAATATCCAGAGTCGGGTGACAGCTCAGCGACGAAACCGGGAGCATCGTTCGGATTTACTTTCAGCTCGCCATTCTCAAAGACCAGATTTCCCTGCTCCAAATTAACGCGATAGGTCATCGAGAAACCGTAGTCTCCCCCCAGCGTCCAGTCAGCTTGGGCATTCAGCACTTTTCCGTCAGGGTATACATAATTGGTGGATACGGTATCATAACCGCTTCCCGGAATGACGTTGCGAGCCAGCGTGGATACGTGATCCGGTTTGCCAAACACCCAGTGGATAATATCGGCATCATGGATGTGCATATCTAAAATGCAGCCACCGCTTTTCTCCCCATCCAAAAACCACTCTTGAGGCAAATCTGAACCCCTGAAGAAATAACCTGCGTTGACCGCTCCATAACGCCCGTCTTCTACTACGGATTTCAGATAGGCATAGGCTGGCCAGAAGCGTAAACATTGACCAATCATCAGTGTTTTCCCAGTCGCTTTGGCTGTCTCTGCCATCTTCCAGCCTTCCGCCGAATGGCGCGCAACCGGCTTCTCACACAGCACATGCATGCCCTTTTCCAGCAACGAACACGTTAATTCAGCATGCAGTGGCGTAGGCAGCGTAATATCAATGATATCCAGTTCTTCTTGTTCCAGCATCGCGTCAATGTTGTCGTACAAACGATAAGGTGTGAGATCATATACCTCTTGCTCTGTCGCCATGTTGCCGGCTGCTTTACCGTTCTTCAGTTCCTCTATTCTCAGATCGCAGATGGCTACCAATTTCACGGGTTCCCCTTCTGAGGCAAGGCGTACATAGTTATCAAAATGCATACGTCCCATAAACCCAAAACCGATCAATCCCACTTTTAACATGTTTCTACCTCCCACAAAAATATAGATTATATATCGTATAATTGTTGTTATCCGTATCTATTCCTGAGAACGTCCAAGAATGGCATCCATCGCTTTGGATGTATTAAATATGATCTGCTTCGAATGATGAGTGTAAGGCGGAATCATCTCAGCAGTCACATAGTTGTCGTAACCAATGGCCTGTAATGCCTGCATCACCGCCGGATAGTTCACATCTCCAGCCAGCAGATCCACAAATCCATGAAGTCCTCCCGCTTGACGACGGTAATCCTTAAAGTGCACCTTCTTGATCCGGTGACCCAGAATGCGAACCCACTGCTCCGGGTAACCGTTCTGTACGACATTGCCCACATCGAAATACGAACCTATATAATCCGAATTAAAAGAATCAATAAAGGTACGCAGCTCTAGCGGCGACACCAAGAATTTGTTCCATACGTTCTCAATACCAATCGATACTCCGGCACTCTCCGCATACGGCAGCAGATGCGCAAGGGCTTCTTGTGCCCGTTCATAGGCAACTTCATAATCTGTTACTTCGCTGTCTGGAATAAAGTCCACACCGACCGCACCCGGAATGACCAAAATGGTATCCACACCAAATGCCGCGGCAAGCTCCAGCTGTTTTTTACACACATCCAGTGCTTTCGTGCGAATCTCCGGATGAGCACTCGTCATCGGATAATCCCAGTACAATCCGGTTGCAAGTCCCGCAATTTCGAGGCCAGCCTCTTCGAGACGTCCCTGAATATCACGAACCTCCTGATCCGAGGCAGACAGACTCAGCTCGCCTTCTCCATTAAGCGAAAGTTCAATCCCCTCAAAGCCAGCTTGCTTCGCCGTCTGAATACAATCCGCAATAGAGGCATTTCCTGGAAACGACCATATGTTAATCCCTTTTTTCATCCGAATACCCTCCTTCAAAATATGAATATCTGTTCTTCAGCATCGTCTAGCTATCCTAATTGAAAATGACCAAATCGGGCAGGCAAATGAAAGTTTACAGCACCCGTGGGCTGCCATGCCTGATACTCCCGATCTCCCTGCACATTCTCGTCAATTCGGTAAACGTTGACCCTCCAGCACCCCCCTTTAGTCAGGGGCGCCTTGAAGTTACTCGCTGGAATATGGATCACATACACCCGACGGCCCTGATGATCCACTTCCACAGCCGTTTGCAACCCCTCCAGCTGCCAGGTTACATCTACCTTCAATTCAGAACCTTCGCCGTTATTGTGGATGAATGTATCAAAAACCACGTTGTGCGGGCTTACCTCCAACTCGATGTAGTTCCTGCCATCGCCCTGTTCATCAATGAACAGTTCAACCACATCCTGCTCATACAAGGGCTGATCCCTTTCCGTGAAATCAGATACGACGTAATCATCCTGGCATACAAAGCGAATATGCAAGTATTCGGGACTCCAGCCAAAACGGACTTCCGTGGATTGATTAGGTGGTCTGCCTGTTACCGTGTCCACCAGTTCCACTGGAATACATCGTTCCCAATCCGCAGCCGAGGGGAATCCACACTGTGCAACTGAACTGAGGGGCTTGCAGCAATAACTCGTGCTCCGTTCCACAGGGAGAGAGTGCATCCTAATCCTCCCTTTTTAGCATAATCCGTGATGTTGTCTCTCTCGTAAGAACATGTGATAATACATATATTATAAATAACTTACGTGATCATTTATTTAGGAGATAAAGAGATTATTTGCATAATTCCGTTCAATTTCAGCTGATCTATTTTGATTAATTCCAACCTATATTCTTAGAAAAGGAGATGATTTGAAATGTCTCTCCAACAAGCGGGATATCCTGTGCAACGAACCGCCACTTACAAGGAATGGTCCCCGAGCGTGCATTACGCTCAGTTCCAGAGTCTTCCTCCTGGCAAACTGGCCAAGCGGCGTCTGTATGATTTTGAACTTCTGTACGTCTCTCAAGGTGAAGCGGCAACTTATATGAACGATAAACACCATATTCTGAAGGCGGGTCAGCTAATCTTGCTGCCTTCCGGTGTCTATCATCAGAATGAGGTGGTTTCGAGCCCGGAAGCACGTTTCATTGGCATTCATTTTGATTTCTTCAACGAATTGACCATTCAGACCGAGGCAGATATGGTTGTTAACGAAGAGACGGTTCTGCACCACAAATTCGCAGTGGAAGCTTGCGCAGAGGGCATGACGCCGCTATCTATCAACCCGGTGTATACCCCTTCTCCAGCTACCGTGCAGCTTATGGAGCAACTAGTACATGAATTTACGATGCGCCCACCGGGATATGAACTGGTATGCAAAGGCTTGATGCTGCAAATATTGACGCATCTGCTGCGTTCATCCTGGCGAAGGTCGTCACGCCATGATTCGGTACACGGGGAGAAGCTGCTCGAACTCATGAAACGTATAGAAGTCTCCCCATCCGACCCGTGGACCAATTCGGGCATCGCCAAACAATTGAACCTGAGTGTGGATCACATGGCCAAATTGTTCAAACAGATGGCGGGCATACCGCCCAACGAATACATTCAATCCGTCCGTCTGAGCGAGGCACGCAAACTATTGCGGGAAACCGATCATTCCATTGAGGCTGTCGGTGTACAAAGTGGTTACCCGGACATTCATTATTTCAGCCGCATGTTCCGCAAATATGAAGGCATTTCACCTCGGGAATACCGGAAGTTATCCAGAATGTTATAAAAAAAGGAGCAGCCTGCCAATGTGCAGTCTGCTCCATGCTTTTTGAAATATCGTTTAGACAAATGGTTCATTTTTCCGAGCCAAACCATAACTTTTAATTCAGCCTATATAGGTAATTTCCGCTCAATATCATTCTCTCTACTTATATTGTAACGTTATTTTCATGTTTTTTATAGACTGTTTTTTTTGCGATTCCTACACTATACTGCTTAATACAATTCTAAAAAAGAGGTGCATCAGTATGGATGATCCAAAAAATGTCTTAGATAATGGCCCTTTTTTTCATGGTACTAAAGCAGAACTGAACATTGGAGATTTATTAGAACCGCAATACTTATCCAATTACCAAGATAAAAAATCTAACTATATTTACTTTACGGGAACACTAAATGCTGCCAAGTGGGGTGCTGAATTAGCAAAAACGAACGCCAAAGAAAGAATCTACATTGTAGAACCATTAGGAGATTTTGAAAATGATCCTAACTTAACTGATAAAAAATTCCCCGGCAACCCAACACGCTCATACAGATCTAAATCACCTCTAAAAATAGTAGCTGAATTAGCTTCATGGGAAAGACACTCCGATGAAGAGATAAATCATATGCTCACATCTTTAAAAAAATTAAGTGATGAAGGGAAAAATGTGATCTACGATTAATTCTTAACCAAAAAGTTCCCTTCGTCCAAATCTGGACAAGGGAACTCTTTGGTTAAAAGCTATTTTATTTTGCCATTGGAAGACTGGCGGAATATACAGCGGTACGGTACGATCATTTTGACTGCCACTTCATACGAATGATCCAGATAATCGAGCAGCTGTTTCACCGCGAACATGCCCATCTCCAGCTTGGGTACATGGATGGTCGATAGCGGTGGAGAGGTGAATTCGGATATTTCAATATTATCTACCCCAAAAAAGGCAATATCCTCCGGAATGCGGAGCCCCTGTTCGGTTGCAGCACGCATGGCCGCAATCGCCATCATATCACTGGCTGCAAAGATGGCCGTAGGTCTGTTCGCATTATTGGTAAATGCCTGCTTGGTCAATTCATAACTTAGCGAAACATCCCATTTCACATCGATCACCCAATCATTATCAATAGGTAATCCCGCATCAGTCATGGCACGCCGATAACCAAGAAATCGTTTTTCCTCCAGAAAATCATTCTTGAATTCTGCTCCGCCAATGTAGGCAATGATCCGATGCCCTTGGGCAATCAGATGATTCGTTGCTTCCCTCGCAGCCTCTTCACGATCATAACCGACGACCGGAATATCCGGGTCCGTAATATCCACACCCACAACAGTCCGTACATTGGTCTTAAGCCAGCGATAGGCTTCCGGATCAATCCGTTCCACCACAATCATGCCATCAATCTGATGTTCCTTCACCAGAGACTGCAGCTGTACAATATCCCCGTCATTTTCGATGCTGTACACAAATTCCAGACGCATGCCCGCTTCAGCAAGCTGCTTCTCAATGCCTTCCATAATGACAGAAAAATACGGACTGTTGTATTTATTTTGGGGAATGGCTACCACACAGCCAATCGCATATGCCGTCTTGGGCTGAACCTTTTTCTTCTTGGCCGGACGCTGTGAACGGTAGCCCAGTTCCTCAGCGGTGTCCCATATTTTTTTGCGGGTTTCATCGCTGACCGATCGATTGACATCGTTCTTCATCACACGTGAAACGGTAGAGATCGATACACCAACGCGGTCTGCAATATCCTTCAATTTTGCCATGTGAAGTCCCCACCTTTCCTCTACCTATGTATTTAAACCCCATTCGTATTGGGGCAATTTCATCTTAGCAAGCACAAATTTGCGGCAAATATAATTCTATATTTCTACTGGCCAGAAGTCAATGAAATGGTGCACGGGAGCAGTCTTTTATAAAAGAATAGCGGCAGTCGGGGAGCTTGCTGTCCCCCATAACTGCCGCAATTTTAATTCTTTTATGAAAACGTATGAAGCATTGTCACCTCTATATCTGCTTATTGCATCTTGGAGGCCAAATCCTTAAGTGCTGCGTTCAGATCACCATCTCCGGCAAGCGGAAGTTTGAGTGATTGCTCACCATACGTCCAGACCAGATCGGTTTTCTTGGTTGTAAAGGGAGATACAATGCCATACTGCTGCGCATCCAGGAAGATTTTATTATCTTCACCTACAGTGGCAATATAAGCATCCGCTGCGGCCTTGTTCGCCGGAATCGAGTATCCCTGCTTCGCCAGTTCTGTCTGACCTTCCGGACCTGCCAGCCAAGCCAGCAGCTTGTAAGCCGCCTCTTCATGTTTTGTATTGGAGCTGATGGCAAGACCTGCTGGCTGAACAACGGTTTGGTTCGTTTTGAATTTCGGCAAATAGGAGATACCATAATCCACACCAGCCTCCTGGTAGTTGGTTGTATTCCAGCTGCCACCCGGATTCATCGCTACTTTGGATGTCGTAATCGCAAGGTTCACCTGTCCACCCAAACCTTCAATCTGTGCAGGTGTGGTGTTGATCTTTTTATTTTTGGTCAAGTCGATAAAATAGTTCAGCACTTCCATCGCTTCAGGTGTCTCAAGTGCCAGGGAGCCATCGTCATTCACCAGTTTCGCACCGTTGGACCACAACTCCGGCTCCAGGAACCAATCCATCGTTGACCCTGGTGAAATGGACAAGCCCCACTGCACAATGTTTCCTGCGTCAAAACCCGCTTCGTCTGCGCTTTTCCCGTTCTTATCCAGCGTCAGCTTGGTTGCAATGTCGGTAATTTCATCCCACGTTGGCTCAAGCGATGGAACGGGAGCTTTATGAGGATTCGTGGCTTCATTCTCAAAGATCGCTTTGTTGTAATACCATACGATGACGTTGGCATCGATAGGTAGGGATACTTGTTTACCCTGGTATTGATGAAGGCCGAGCAGACTTTTGTCCACATTGTTCAGATCAAACTGATTTTCCGCGAGCAAGCCGTCCAATTCCTTGAAAATGCCCAGCTCGGCGTATTTCTCCACGTATGCATAACTCGTTTTGAACACGTCCGGAAGTGTGCCCCCAGCTGCATTCGCTGTTAGTCCGTCCCAGTAGCTGCCCCAATCCTTGCCTTCGAGTTTGACCTTAATATCGGTATTGGCCTTCATGAACTGATCCAGCAGTTCCTGTGTACGATGAAGCTCTTCTGCCGTCCCCCATTGAGAGTATGTGATCGTTACAGGTTCACTCTGACTGCTGCCTGAACCAGAAGAGTCGGCGTTTTCGGACGATCCCCCATTTCCACATCCACTGATCACCACCATTGTAGCAAGTACAAGTGCCCATACATTGAATAGCCGTTTACTCTTCGCTCTCATATACACAGCTCCCCTTTAAGTCTTATCAATAAGTCCTGTTCACCTGAAAACCGGAAAGCAGGCAGCCACTCTACCCTTTGGTGCCCGTAAGCACCACCCCCTCGACGATATAACGTTGTGCAAACAGATACAGCAGACCGATAGGTACAATACTTATAAATGCACCCGCAGCGAGCGCCGGCAAATCCTGGCTCGTCTGACCAATCAGCAGCTGCAAGCCCACACTCAGCGTGAACATTTCTGCGTTTTTGATATACAGGAACGGCCCCAGAAAATCGAGCCAGGAATTCACAAAGGCAAAAATAATGGTCGTCATAATAATAGGTTTGGACAGCGGCATAATGACTCGTGCATATACCGTCCAGCGATTGCCGCCATCGAGATATGTAGCCTCATCCAGCTCCTGGGGAATGGTCATGAAAAACTGTCGGAACAGGAAGATATAATAGGCGCCTCCTAGCCAGGCTGGAACAATGAGCGGCAACCAGGTGTCAATCCAGTTCAGCTTGGAAAAAAGGACGTACGAGGGAATCATCATAATGGATGGAGGAATCATTAAGGTAACAAGCACGACCGGGAACAGAATATTCCGATACTTCGTTGCAAAACGGGAGAAACCGTAAGCGACAAGTGAACTGGACACCACCGCTCCCGCCGCAACAAAAAAGGAAATGATAAATGAGTTCTGAATCCACTGCCACATCATCGGCTGTACAGCGAACAACCGTTCAAAGGCTTCCAGACTGAATGTGTCTGGCAGGATGGTTGGAGGTACCTTGTAGGTTTCCGCTTTGGTTTTCAGCATGGTCGAGAGCATCCATACTAGAGGCCCTGCGAACAGCATTAATGCTACAATCAGCATGGTATATTGGGACGCTTTTACCGCTATTTTTCGGCTGTTCATGTAACTCTCCTCCTATCGTTCTCCCTCGTAATACACAAAGCGGTTGGATACTTTCATCAGGATCAGGGTGACAAGCGAGATCACGGCAAACAGGAAAATCGACTGCGTCATCGCCATGCTGAATTTCAGATCGGTAAAGGCCGACTTGTATATATTGTAGACAAACGTATACGCAGAGTAGTTCGGACCACCCTTGGATAGCAGCAGTGCTTCCGTAAACATCTGAAAGTTATACATTGTCTGAATAATGATGACAAACAGGATGGAAGGACTGATCATCGGCAGCGTAATTTGGAAAAATCGGCGAATCCCGCTTGCACCGTCAATGGCAGCAGCTTCATACAAATGTCGGGGTACATTTTTCAGTGCAGCCAGGAAGATCAGTACTCCACTGCCCGAGATCCAGACCTGAAGCATGATGATGACCGGCTTGATCGTGTGCTCCCCGCCAATCCAGTCCACTTTGCCTATACCCAGCGCGCCAAGTCCGGCGTTCAGGATGCCGAATTCGGAGTTGAACACCAGCCGCCAGATAATAACCGTTGCCACAATGGGCACCAGGGTCGGTAAATAGAAGAAGGTGCGGAACAAGGCAATACCTTTGACATTAAAATTAAGCAGCATCGCCAGACCGAGCATACCCGCCGTTACGATCGGAACACCGAATACAACGAAAAACATCGTGTTCATCAAGCTTTTCAAGAAGATGGGATCATCCATCATGTGTGTAAAATTATCAATACCGACAAAATTGAAGTTGGTCGCTCCCGGAAGTCTCGCATCCGTAAAAGCGTAGAAGACCGAAGTCCCGAAAGGAAACAGGAAAAAGGTAATAAATCCGATAATCCAAGGCAAAATGAAGAGAAAAAACAGCAGTGTGTCATATTTTCTCAACCTGTTCATGATGACACCCCTCAGCCTGAAATTTCTTCTAAATAGACGTACCGTTCTTCCAAAATAGATTTCTCTGCCGCCAGGGCAATAAGCAGCGCGTTACGACCAACCTGCGCACTAGCAAAAGGCTGTCTGCCTTCCTGTACACATTTCAGAAAATCAATGCGTTGGGTCTGTCCACCGGTATGTCCACCCATAATGGAATCCGACGTCACATCAATCTCCAGATGGTCCTTCGTCCAGTCCTGTCCGCCAACGATATCAATCGTCTTGTCATTACGGGCCACCATCTGGCCGCCGTTCTCTCCGATCAGGCCAATCTCAAGCCCTTCTCCCATCAGATTGCGCGGTTTCAAATACATGCACAGGCCGAGATTGGCCTTACTGCCGTTATCATAATCAATGGTGATAAAGGCATGGTCCACGATGGAGGTATCCGAAATTTCTTTCGTCGGATAGTGACTGTATGAATTCTGAATTCGATTAGGCTCTCCTTGCTTCATGACATGCTGGCCTCCAGAGGCAAACACGCGGACAGGCTTCGCCTGGATCATCCAGTTGAAAATGTCGAAGTGATGACAATCCTTCTCCACAATCGCTCCCCCAGACTTGGTCTTGTCATAGAACCAATCCGCAGGTGGGAACGGGTCACGGAATTCCTTGCACCACATCAATTTCACGTCACCAAGGCGCCCGTTCTCCAATTCCTTCTCCATTCGGCGATACAGATTCGAATACCGATAAACCAATCCGATCTGCAATACCCGTCCCGAGGCTTCAGCCGCTTCTATAATGGCATCACAGTCCTCAATGGTATGGGCGACCGGTTTCTCCAGGAATACATGCTTACCCGCTTCCAGAAAAGCGACTGCCACTTCACGATGCAAATAGTTCGGTACACTGATGACCACCGCATCCAAATCTTCCTTGGCAAGCAGTTCACGATAATCGCTAACAATGGTGGGATTACTGTTCTTAAGTTCAGCCAGCGTACGTGCCACATTGGCTTCATTCATATCACAGATATAACGAACCTCACTATCCTCGAGCAAATCAAAACCAATGCAATGATGTGACCCCATGTCTCCTACACCGATAAAAGCCATTTTTATCTTTCCCATGCTTACACTCTCCGTTGCTCGTAAATTTGCGGCAAATGCCATGAAGCCAATTTGATGTTAAGAAATCTAACAGGACTGTGACTATGTAACGATAGTAAAATAGTTTTAATCCCTTGTCAATTGATTTTGGCTAAATTTTAAATTATTTTGCGGCAACATATTTACAGCGTATTTTACATACTACTAAACAGTATAACTCTTTATTCATCATAAATTAAGCGTTTACATTTTTGTTGTATTATCATATACTTTAATTTGTATCCATTTTTATTTGCGGCAAATATAATATTCAAATCTATCAATACTCATGTTCAAAATTCAATGAAACACGCTTATTTTCAATAGAAAACACAATAAATTCTGGAAAAATATCTGTTGAATCTCCTGTATCCATCCCCTATAATGCAATTTAGATACGGAATCCAAGAACTGAAAGCACATTTTATTTTTGCCGCAAACTAAAATTACATCTTTTCAATTGTTTATCCCCCAATTACTACCACGACTCTCACATAAAACGTCAATATCCCGCCACTTCATGTGGATTAGAAAGGAGTTGAGCTCTCCTAACTCTCCCCTCATAAAGAAATTCGGGGTGGGCATAACGAGTTATCATTCAAAATCCATTATTCAGGAGGAAATACCATGACAAGATTATTGGATCAAAGCAAGCGGAGCTTTGGACTATTTTTGGCTTTTGTCCTTATGATTACTCTGCTATTGCCTGCGGGAGCCTTGCCCAAAGCCTCTGCTGCAACCATCACCATTGATGGCAATGTCAGCGACTGGAGCAGCGTTAGTGCTCTCACCACCAATAGCGGCACTGCCCAGACGCTCAAGGCGACCAATGATGGAACCAACCTCTATCTGCTTATTCAAGGCTCTGGTCTGAGTACAACGATGGGCAACTTCTGGATCAATACCGATAACAATACTTCAACCGGTTACCAGGCTGCGGGCTGGGGAGTTACAGGAGTGGAGTGGCTGCTTGAAAATACGGGGTTATACCGCTATGGCGGCAGCGGGACCGACTGGGTCTGGAACTTCAACAGCACGTTGACCAGCTCCCAATTCTATCGCAGCTCCACCGTCATAGAGGTCGCTATTCCTCTCTCTACACTGCAAATCAGTGCAGGCAGCACAGTGCGAGTCGGGTACATCGACAACAGCTCGGATACATCGAGATTGCCCGCGGCTGGACAAACACTGCCCGCTTACCTTCTGACCTCGGCTGGATCAGGTGGCGGTACAGGGAACAATACCGTGGTGAATCCCGTAGAGCTGGACAGCCCACTCAACAACCCATTCAAAGGCTGGGCGCCTTCAGCCAAGAGCACAACCTATGCACAGCCACACAGGCTCGTATATGCCGGAGTGACTTGGAAGGAGCTTGAATCTACCAAGGGCACATATGATTTTAGTGCAATTGAAGCCGCCAACAATTTTGCCTACTGGAAAAGTAAAGGCGTCAAAGTGGTGTTCCGCTTCATTCTGGACAGCCCGACAGGACAGGCTCACAGGGATATTCCCGACTGGCTCTACAATGACATGATTGCCCGCGGTGAATCCCCGGGAACCGTATACAACGATACCACCGGAGGCATGGGTGCGGGAAACAACATGGGCTTCTCTCCGAACTACAACTCCACCTATCTGCAAGAACGCCACAAATTAGCCATTGAGGCCATTGCCGCAAGATACAACACCAATGATCGTCCGGTCGCCTTTGTCCAGATCGGTTCTCTCGGACACTGGGGCGAGTTCCATACATGGCCTTATGTCGGACCAAATGGGGAGACCAATTACACAGGCGCTTTCCCTACCAATGACATCTCGAACAAGTATGTCCAGCATTATATCGATGCTTTTGCCGGCAAAGAGGACAAAATGCAGGTTCTGATCCGGCGCAGTATCGCCCTCGCCAAAACCAATAATAAAGGCATGGTCATGGGCATGTTCAACGATGTGTTTGGACATAAAGACAGCTTCGATGCCGATTGGGGCTGGTACACAGGCACCCAGAATGGCTATTGGGATGACATCGGTCAACAACAGCCAGCACATGCGAACTTCTGGGAGACACGGATCTCAGGCGGCGAATTCTACGGGGGAGCTTCCGGCATGCTTGCAGCATTAACCACCGGTAGCGGATTTACGGAAACGTTACGTCAAACGGAGCTTAGCAAACCAAGTTGGTTGGGTCCGAATTCCCCTGCCTCGCTTCCTCTGAATCATGCCTTACAGGCCAATATCGATGCACTCAAGAAACGAATGGGTTACCACTTTGTGGTGAAGGAAATCTCGCACCCATCCACCATTAGCGGAAACACATTGACAACAACCATTAAAGTGGAGAATAAAGGCGTACAGCACTTCCCGTTTGCCTGGCCGGTTGAAATTCAGCTTCGCAGCGGCAATACCGTGGTGGCCAAGAAAACAACAACCGTTAATCTGACCACGTGGAAAACGGGTACCTACACCCTGACCGATTCCATTCCGGTCTCCGGTCTTGCTGCCGGAACCTATGATATCGCGATAGCGATCATTGACCCGGAAACGAATAAACCTGGCGTAGACTTTGCCAATACAAACAAGCTGACCGACGGCTCTTTCAAGCTGAGCAGTGTAACGAAGTAATCTGTGATTGATTCGACTAGTGAAAATGCAAAGAGCAGGAATGTAGGGCACTATGCCCTCATTCCTGCTCTTTCTTTTTTTTGATGATAACTATCTATCAACCGAACACAACAATCAGTAAACCCCAGCAACTCTCCTCTATACGTGAGGTACAGGTGTCATTTGATTGCGTTCCATCAGAATCCATAATTCATCAACCAATTCTTCTACGGAGTACGGTTCGGCTGAGGTAATCCACCATTCAATCATGCCAGCCAGCGCGGAAGCAAGGAATTGAATCATAATCCCCTTGTTCCTTCCCTGATTGATGCCACTCATGTCGATTTGTTTATCCAGTCCTCTCAACAGAGCAGCTTGCAAGCGAGTTCGAAATTCCGGAACACTTTGATCAGCCAACACTGCACCATAGAATAGGTCATGTTCTTTCAGATACCGAAAACTGTGCAGCAGAGCTTCTTTGGAAGGAAATATGCCAGTGACTCCGCAGAAGAGACTGCTCTCGATCAGTTCCACCAAATGGGATTTTATACACTGATCCAACAAATCAAACTTGTCCATAAAATGCAAATAAACCGTTCCGCGACTTACATTCGCTCGCTCTGCAATTTGATTAATCGTGATTTGCTCGAAATTTTTTTCGGACAGCAGTTGAATAAAGGCCTCTATAATCGATTCACGTGATTTTTGTATTCTTCTGTCCATTTTTACTCCTTTTATTATCGGATCTGAGTTTGAACAAAACAGTAGATTGTGTTCAATATTATACACATTCCACTGTTTTAACAATTGTCGTCCAATCCCATTATAAGTACGATCATTATATTGAACGGCTGGGAACAAATCAACTGACAGCCAGCAATACCGAATGGAGGACTATGATGAAAGCAGTAGTGATAGAAAATTACGGAGGCTCGGAGGTTTTTGCGGAGCAGGAGCTCGATATACCACATATTAGTGATACACAGGTGCTCGTGGAGATGAAGGCGACCACAGTATCTTCAGCGGATCAACTGATTAGGAGCGGAACATTCAGGCATTTCATGCCCACCCAATTCCCTTATGTTCTTGGAGTCGATATAACTGGAATCGTCGTGGCCACAGGGGAAAAGGTTACTCGTGTACAAACCGGGGATCGCGTTATTGCGGTGTCTCGTACAGGAGGTGGTTACGCTGAATATGTCGCAGTGGAAGAATCCGATCTTGCTGTGATAACGCAGTCCCTTTCCGATGCAGAAGCTGCTTCGGTCTCTGCGTCCGGCATGACGGCCTGGCAAGCCTTATTTCACTATGGTAAACTGCAGCCGGGACAGCGTATTCTGATCCACACCGGTGCAGGTGGCGTAGGACATATCGCCATACAATTAGCCAAACAACACGGCGCTTATGTGATCACCACGGCTCGGGCCCATAATCATTCATTTGTTCTTCAGCTCGGTGCCGACGAAGTCATTGATTATACAACAACCGACTTTGCTGAGATTTTGAGTCCTGTTGATGTCGTGCTGGATATGGTTCGCGACCCGGTTGTCGATAAAGTCACGGGAATCGGAGCAACAGAACTGAAAAATTACAGCATATTAAAGAATAATGGGACGTTCATTTCCCTTGTAAATCCGGCGATTGTTAAGCAACCTCTCATCCGAGGAATTGATGCCCAGTTTGCCTTAATCAGCCCCAATGCTAACGACTGGGAAGCGTTTATCCAATGGATTCAGACGAATAAGCTCGATATACATGTAGACAACGTATTCCCCTTTACCCGCCAAGGTGTAGCCGAAGCTCATAAATATTACGACACCCGGAATATGAGAGGAAAAATTGTCATCCAGAGGGATGTTATCACAGATGATCTATCTTCCATAGTTGCTCAAGAAACTGGGATGTCCGACTTGTAGCAGCAAAAAGAGCAAGTACTCGAACCCTTTTGAGGTTCAGTTACTCGCTCTTTTTTATTCTATTGCGCCTTGTTCCGCAGCTGACTGTAATACAGTTCGCTGTAGAAGCCACCTTGTTCGAGCAATGCGTCATGCGAACCTTGCTCCAAGAGCTGACCATCCTTCAGTACAAGAATACGATCGGCTTGGCGGATCGTGTTCAGCCTGTGAGCGATAACAAAGCTGGTGCGGCCTTGCATTAGGCGCTGCAGCCCTTCCTGGATTTTGATCTCCGTGACGGTATCGATACTGCTGGTCGCCTCGTCCAATACAAGGATGGACGGATCAGCCAGAATTGCCCGGGCAATCGCAAGTAGCTGCTTCTGTCCCTGACTGATGCCACTTCCGTCGGCCTGAAGCACTTTGTCATACCCATCCTTCATCCGTATGATGAACGAATGCGCATTTGCCAGCCTCGAAGCAGCTTCCACCTCTTCGTCGGTCGCATCCAGGCGGCCGAAACGGATATTTTCCCGAATCGTGCCCTGGAACAGGAATGAATCTTGAAGAACAAATGCCATATGTGAGCGTAAATTCTCGCGCCGAATGGTCGTAATGTCACGTCCATCCACCGTTAGTGTACCGGATGTAGGATCATAGAAGCGGGATAACAGCTGAATCAATGTTGTTTTCCCTGCTCCGGTCGGACCTACCAGAGCAATCATCTCGCCCGGCTTGGCTTCAAAGTTAATTTCATGCAAAATATTGCGTCCTTCATCGTATCCAAAGGATACTTTGTCGAAGCGAACGGCTCCCTCTACCTTTTCAAGAGATACTGCTGCACCTTCATCCTTCGCTTCTTCATCCTCATCCAATACCTCGAACACGCGCTCTGCCCCAGCAATCGCAGACAGCAATGTGTTCCACTGGTTGGCCAGATCGTTGAGCGGACGGGTAAACTGACGGGCATATTCTACGAAAATGATAATCACGCCGACTGTAACGGAACCTTGAATCGCCAAGATCCCGCCGATGCCTGCGACAATCGCAAAGCTCAGGTTGTTCAGGCCATTCATCAGCTTTGGAATAAAACCGGAGATGGTCTGTGCCCAGAAACCAGACAACCGGATTTTCGTATTTCGTTCCTCAAACCCGCGAATGACCCGTTCCTCTTGCGAGAAAGCCTTGATAATCTTCTGGCCGGACAAGGTTTCCTCAATGTACCCATTAAGTTCGCCGAGATTACGTTGACGCTGCTTGAACAATGGGCCGGTTCTACGCGTAATCCAGCGCATGCCAATGGCCATCAGCGGTACGACGATAAATGTAAGCAAGGTCAGCAGCGGACTTAACCAAAGCATCACGCCAAACGTTCCGATTAGTGTTAACACACTGGAGAAAATCTGGATGGCCGAGCTGTTCAGCGTACCGCTGACATTCTCAATGTCGTTGGTGACCCGGCTCATGATCTCTCCTTGCTGACGCTTGCCGAAGAATGGAATCGGCAGTTTGTGCAGATGGGAGAACAGATCATACCGCATGCGGAACACGGTCTCCTGTGCAATTTCGATCATCCATATATTTTGCAGCCATGACGACAAGGAAAAGAGAACATAGACGGCCACCAGACCCAATAAAAATGTCGTCCAGCTGGAACTCGTTGCTTCTCCATCAATGAATTTATCCACAGCTACACCGACCATATAAGGTCCAAGCAAAGCGAGCGCGGAACTGGCAAATACCATCAACAGCACCATCGTCAGCTTGACCTTGCGACGGGCCAGATACGCCCAGATCCGGCCTAACGTACCGGACCAGTTCTTCGCCCTTGCCTTCGGTTTGCGACCTCCACCTGCCTTCAGCGTCTCGGGATCAATCGGCGGTGGGGGCTGACGGAAAGGTTCAATGAATGCTTTGAACATGTGGTGTACCCTCCCCGTATTGTGATTCATAGATTCGGCGATACAGTTCGGATGAATCCATCAGATCCTCATGTTTCCCCTGTCCAATCAGACGTCCATCGTCCAACAGCAGAATCAGATCCGCAGAGGTGGTTGAACTGATCTTCTGCGTAATAATGAACGTTGTACACGACAGCTCTTCCAGTGCTCCCAGCAGCCTTGCTTCCGTGGCTACATCGAGAGCACTTGTACTGTCATCCAGAATCAAGATGCTTGGACGACGAATCAATGCACGGGCAATCGAGAGCCGCTGCTTCTGTCCACCCGACAGATTGACTCCCCGCTGTCCCAGTTGTGTATCGTAGCCATTCGGCAGATTCTCAATAGTCTCGTGAATTTGGGCACGCCGCGCTGCTTCCTTAATCTCTTCGAGCGTTGCGTCCTCCCGCCCCCAGGCGATGTTATCGCGTACCGATCCGGTAAAGAGGACCACCTCCTGCGGCACATAACCAATGGCTCCGCGTAATGTGGAAATGTCCAACTGTTCTGCATCATTACCATCGATACGCACGTTGCCTTGATCTTCGGTATAAAGCCTTGGTATAAGCTGTACCAGTGAGGATTTACCGGAGCCCGTCGCTCCCATGATGGCGATTCGCTCACCTCGTTTGGCTGAGAATGTAATGTCCTCCAGCACGGTAATTTCACTGCCTGGATAGCTGAATCCTACACCCCGAAAATCAACTGCAC
Source organism: Paenibacillus sp. BIC5C1 (assembly GCF_032399705.1). Lineage (NCBI taxonomy): Bacteria > Bacillati > Bacillota > Bacilli > Caryophanales > Paenibacillaceae > Paenibacillus > Paenibacillus sp. BIC5C1. Next base: position 1,136,381 of record NZ_CP135922.1, on the reverse strand, counting down.
CCTGGATAACAGAATTGCCTTTCCCTTTACCCGTTTGTGCAGAACGGTCTGTTTCCATCGATTGACCTGCTTCCGAGACTTCCTCCGTATCAAAAACTTCATTAAGCCGCTGTGCCGAAGCACTCGCTCTGGAGAAAGTCACCAGAATCCATGACAGTGCAGACATGGCGCCAATAGTGCGAAGCAGATAGTTAATGACGGCGACCACTTCACCCACGGTTGCACTTCCGGTAGTGATGTCACGTCGTCCAAACCATAGCACGGCGATGATGCAGCCATTCATCATGAACAGCATGAATGGCATCGTCGTCTCCGTCAAGCGCAGCGCGGAGATTGTGCCCTTCATCAGCTTGCCGCTATACCCGGCGAAGCGTTCAATCTCGTGGCCCATCCGGACGAAGACACGGATCAGCCGGATGCCTGTCAGATTTTCCTGGATGACACCGTTAACGGCATCCAGTCTGCGCTGCACATTGCGGAACAGCAGCGCTGCCTTTTTGATCATCCAGATAACAAACACGAGCAGCACAGGCACCATCACAACGAGCAGCAGACCCAACTTCGGATTCACCACTACCGCCATAATCATGCTCCCAATCACCACCAGCGGCACACGCGTCATGAATCGCAGACTCATAAACACCGTATCCTGCACCTGTGTAACATCCCCGGTCAATCGGGTAATCAGGGATGATGTGGCAAAACGGTTAAACACTGCATAAGAGAACGCTTGCACTTTATCATACAGCTTCTCCCGCAGATCGTAACCGAAGCCGAGGCTCGCATGTGACGCAAAAAAAGAACTCGCAATACCCGCGGCAAACGCCACGACGGCACTGCCCACAAGCACCCCACCCCATAGCCAAACCACTGACAGATCTCCTTGCTGGATACCGTTATCAATGATCTTCGAGATTAAATAGGGTTGAGCCAGTTCGACCGTCAATTCAATCAGCATCATGACCAGTGCTGCGATGGCGGCGACTCGATACTTCTTCAAGTAGTACAACAGCTTGATCATTTACATTCCTCCGGCCCAGAGCGTCTAATCTTCGTGACGATTCGGTATGTACACGCAGCCAGCTCCGTTAGTCTCTTTCCATAACTCTATGTAAAATTTCACGTATCCAATACGCTTATTATATCGCATTTTGAACCTTCAAATCGCTAATATCTTCTTTCCTTCTTATTATTAACCTGAATTAGACTTGGAGTGAACATTCATCTGCAACAAAAAACCTGGGCAGATTGCCCAGGAGCGATGATTTTGGTTTATGATTTTTTTTGATATATTCCAGTTACACCAAACATACTCTTGCAACGATACATCATATTTATTTACCGTATGTCTGCTCCAAACGTTCTTCTTCATTGGCAGATAGCAAAATATTCAGCAGCCCCATCACGTTATTCGCTTCTGTTCTGGCTTCAGTATACTTCTCGGCAAATGCAGCTTCGTCCTGTTTCGGATCAATTGCAGCCAGCTTGCCCCACACGTCGCGGGCTTTATCGTAAAGTTTCGTTAAAGTGATGTCATACGTATGCTGCGCGACAGGTGCCATCGAGTCGAACTCTGCTGCATTCTTGAAAAATTCCATTGAGTCCGTAAAGGACTGGCTTGTGTAATCCTTGTTCTTCATGGCATCCTCCGTAAGTAGCAGGGCCTGACGAGAGATAAACAACGTCTTCACCATGGCACGCTCCAGATTGGTTGCTTCTTCCCATGATACATAGGACACTTCTGGTGCCTGAACGGTTGTGAAAAAAGGAAAGGCATCATCGATCAAACGCTGTGAATCGGAATGGATTGGAATACCTGTGTTCATATTCACTACCGCATCACTATAGTTGGCGATATTAATATTTTTGGAGCCTTCTTCACTTACCCTGCGCACCGGATGATCATTAAGCGGCACACGGATATAGCCCAGCTTGTCCGCATACTCCTGCTTCAATTGCTCCAGTGTGGAATCCAGTCCAATCTTACCGTCTTCCGACGAGGACCCTGCTGCGCCGGATGCTGAGGATGTGTCCGCAGAGTCTTCTGCATTCGTATCTGCAGCCGACGAGTCAGCCGTTGAAGTGTCCGAGCTATTGGTCGCTGTTGCTACTGTACCAGCATCCTGGGTTGGCTCCTTCGTTGTTGCTTCCTTCGCCCCACCGCCACATGCGGTCAGAACGGCAACCAAGCTGAAAATGGCCGTAAACATTTTGATTCTATGATTCCATCTCATATCGTATAATCTTCCCCTTATCTTATGTATGTACCTGTATTACATCCACCTCTACTTCAATTCATGAACAGTTCACTCCATAAATATCCTTTCGGATAACATAGATAGATCACTATGTAATCTGGTCTTTATTTTATCATAAGTTAAATACTGGGTGTATAAGACAATGTGCCTGCATGCTTATGCTGCATTTCTGCCTGTCCTATTCTCAATTACGGAGAGAACAAAAAACACGGTCATCCATGAAGGACAACCGTGTTGATAAGTATGACTGGCTATGTTGTATTATTCGTTTCAATTCATCGCGCATGGATGATGTAACAGGTTCAGATTCCTCTTATTTAATGCCTTTAGCCTTTTCCATATGGTCAGCCCGAATCTGGGGATCCGTGGAATTGACTGCGGACAACATGTTGTAGATCGCCTGAATATCCTGTTCCTTATACAACGTTTCGGGGACTTCGGTCTCAAGCCTTTCCGTTTTGCGCAGAATGGTCTCCACCAATTCATGATCATAGATAATCAGTTCATCCGAATTGACATACCGCACAGCTGGATCAACACTGATCCGGCAGCGATTGGTGAATGTCACCATGGAGACGAGACGAACTCTTTTATAATCGCCGAGGTGTGCCTGAATGGCCTCCACATGCCCCCGGTGCTGCATCAATGGGTTATACATCTTGATTCGGCTGCTGCTGACTGTCCAGTTGGCCTCTCTTCGGCCGCCACGAATCTCACCTGTCGTCAGGTTTCGTGTCTCAATCACGAAGATCCCCCGCGGACCAATGACGACATGATCAATCGATGAATAACCCGAGCGGGACTTAGTATTGGCAACAAGCAAGTCGTTCAGAACTTTGTATTCACCCGGAAGAGCATGCAGCTGCTGGGCAGTGCTTGGTTCCTCTGGCTGACGGGTCCAATCTCCATCTGATTTCGTTTTTTTGCGTCGGCTGCGGACCATACGTGTGGGAATGGGAGCCATTGACGGTAAAGATGAAGCGGAAGCTGATATCTGGTTCGCGAGCTCTGGCTGTGACTTGAACAGAGACAGGATTTTTTTGAACATGGGCAAGCTCCGTTCTATGTAGTGTGGGTTTCGCACATCCATTATGTATACTTCTATTACTTATGTCGGATAAAGAGGGGCAGAAATAAAGGGAAGAGGGCCAAAAATCCATTGTTCAACTAAAGTATATACGATTCTTTAACCAATACTGTGACTTTAGACGCATACCAGAAGGGGAAATTTTATAAAAACAGCGTATTCCTTTCTATTGAAGAAAAAGAATACGCCGTTATCTTGGCTGTGAGGATTAAGCCTGTAAATAATATGTGTAAAGCACCTGTGTACCCTTCTCATCCAGACCGTTGCTGGATATTTCCTGATACAAGGATTCAGCCAAGGCCAACCCTGGCGTCTTCATACCCATGGCTTTGGCAGATTCGAGAGCGATACCCATGTCTTTGATAAAATGTTTCACATAGAATCCAGGCTCATAATCGCCAGCGATCATGCGCGGACCGAGATTGCTAAGCGACCAGCTTCCGGCTGCGCCGGTAGCGATGCTCTTTAGCACATTCTCTGCGTCCAGACCCGATGTCTTGGCATAAGCGAGCGCCTCGCATACACCCATCATGCCTGAAGCAATGGCGATCTGGTTGCACATTTTGGTATGCTGTCCTGCTCCGGCCTTACCTTGCAGCACAATATTGGTGCCCATTTGCTCGAACAACGGACGAACCGCTTCAAAGGCCTCTGTACTACCGCCAACCATAATGGACAGTTTGGCATCACGTGCTCCAATATCCCCACCGGAAACTGGTGCATCCAATGCATGCAGTCCTTTCGCTTCCGCGGCTTCATAGATCCGTGCAGCCAGCAGCGGACTGGATGTGGTCATGTCAATCAGATACGAACCCGGTTTGGCGTTCGCCACAAGACCATCTTCACCAAGATAAATCTCCTCAACATCCTTTGGATACCCCACCATCGTAATGATGACATCACACTCGGCTGCCAGTTTGCCTGGTGTGTCATGCCATACGGCACCTTCCTTCACCAACGCTTCCGCTTTGGCGGCCGTGCGCGTATAGACATGGAGCGGATAGCCTGCCTGCTGGATGTGCCCTGCCATGCTTTTGCCCATCACGCCTGTACCGATAAAGCCAACTTTCGTCTCTCCAGGTGCCTTTGTTGTATTTGTCATCGTAGGTTTCCTCCTATTTCTCTATACTTCGTTTGGAGCTTGTCTTCTAAACTTGCTATATCTGTTATGTTAATGCTTTCTGTCTCTTCCGTCTATCTTGTTTCGTCTTCTATTGTTCAAAAAAATAAAACAGGAATCGAAAATCCATTTCCTGTACAACCTAACGGAAACTTCCTTGAACGGAAAGGAGAATTCCCATGAGCCGTGAAAAGGGAGAAATCACGATATGGCTTTCCTTTTCCATCATTTTGTTAAGCGCAGGACTCGTGTGCCATGTTCTGTCCATTCCGGCGATTCTGGATTATGCAGGTAGAGATGGCTGGCTATCGGTAGTCGCTGCTGCTCCTTTCTTTATGTTGTTCCTATGCATGATGTTCGTTATTATCCGACGGGTACGCGGGCAGCGTTTGACGGACTGGATCACGCGGGAATTTGGTGCAATTCCTTCATGGATTTTTCGTATTACTGCCTCACTCATGCTGCTTGCACTCGGTTCACATACCTTATATGAAACAACGAACTGGACGGTATCTACCTATCTGCAATTCACCCCACCCTATGTGCTTGCAGGCGTAGGAGCACTGGTTGCTGCCTGGGCGGCTGCCAAAGGTATCCGTTCCATTGCCATGACTTCAAGTCTTCTGCTTCCATTTGTGATCCTGCTTGGATATTTCGTGATGTCAGCCAACATGAAATATAAGGACTACGGCCAGTTGTTTCCTATCATGGAATATGGTGCAGGTCCTGTCCTGAGAGGCATGATCTATTCGCTTGCGGGACTGATGGAAATCTGGATATTGATGCTGTTCCAACACGATATCAAAAGCAAAATTCGCTGGTGGCATCTGCTGCTGCTCGGGTTATTCATGCTCAGTATGGCGATCGGCCCAACGCTGGGAGCCATCGTTGAGTTCGGTCCGGAGGAAGCAGCGAAACAACGAAATAGCCCCTATGAGCAATGGAAGCTGGTGAACATTGGGAAGTTGCTCCAACACGTGGATTTCCTGTCCATCTATCAATGGTTAAGCGGTTCATTTGCCAGAGTGGCGATCTCCATCTATCTTATCGTCGATCTGCTGGACTTTCGCAGGCCCAAGAAAAGATACATTGCCGTTCTAGTCGTCACTTTCATCATGTGCGCCATAGCTGTACAGTGGTGGAGAATTGATTACATTGACTATTATGTAAACCATATTCAATTTCCTGTAATGCTGACATATGTTTCAGTGGTTACAGTCTTGTTGACCCTCGCCGCATTCATACACAAAAAAGACAAGGAGGCTCCCGCTCATGCCGCTCACAACCACACCAAAGAAGAACCCCCATCTGGCTGAATCCTTCCGAATCAATGAGCATAATCTGACGACTTTTTTTGCAGGTTCAGACGATGTGATCATCAGCAGCCATATGATTGGGAAGTCTCCGCAGCAGATTGTGATCGTGTATTGCAGCGGTATGGTCGACAGCAAATCCATATATGATATTATTCTTCCCGAATTGACGCGAACGTACGAGAGTACTCACTTTGTTCGTGCATCAGATATCGAGAAGTCCATTACCCTGCAATGGACAAGCATAGACATACAGAGCAATCCACTGGGAAAGGAACTCATGTCCCTGCGGGTATTTGAGGGACATATGCTCATCTGTATTCCTTCCCTGCAGAAAATGTGGAGCATGGATATCTCCCACATTCCTACCCGGACACCGGAAGAATCCACCACGGAAGTTTCCATTCGCGGGGCGCGGGACGGCTTTATTGAACGGTTGTCGGTGAATATTGCTTTGGTCCGTACCCGACTGCGTACAAATGAACTGGCTTGTAACATTGAATTAATTGGTACACGGTCCGTTACCAAAGTCGCCCTGATGTATATCAAAAACATAGCCAATCCTGATTTGATTGATGAAGTCAAGAACCGACTACGCAAAATTGACACCGAGCGGATAATGACCGCCAACGAGCTGGAGGAACTATTGTCCCCTGCCAAAATTACATTATTTCCGCTAACCCATTACACAGGCAGACCGGACTTTGCCGCGGAATGTCTTCTTAACGGGCGTTTCATCCTGATCGTGGATGGCAATCCCAGCGTCATCATCGGACCGGTTAATTTGTTTCTGCTTCTCAAATCGCCAGAGGATGCCAGTTTTCCTTTTCTTCCGGTGAATGTGGGCCGCATGCTGCGCTTTATCGGGCTATTGGTGACCGTATTTTTGCCTGGTTTCTATATTGCACTGACTTCATTCCACATGGATCAGCTTCCCTTCCCGCTTGTCGCCACCATCTCGGTCGGGCGCATGGGTCTGCCTATGGAGTCTGGTATGGAAATGTTTCTCATTATGCTTCTGATGGAGCTGTTCCGGGAAGCAGGGGTGAGGCTTCCCAGCGCCATTGGTCAGACGTTGACCGTTGTTGGCGGATTAATTATTGGGGATTCGGCCATCCGTGCAGGCATGGTTTCCCCGCTGATGATTGTCGTCATAGCCGTAACCGTAGTGGCTGGAGCAACGATTGTGAATCAGGTCATGACCAGTTCTGTTCTGATTTTGCGTTTTTTCTGTTTTGTACTGGGGGCATCCCTTGGCATATATGGGTTCATTCTGTCCATTATCCTGTTCCTGATCTATCTGACCGATCTGAAATCGTTCGGGATTCCTTATCTGACCCCACTCAGTCCGCTTAATTTCAAACAGGCACTGGTCTCCTTGTTCAAACTTCCGAAAGGATGGATGAAACGCAGACCTGTCTATCTGGAGACGCAGGAGCCTCGCAAAGAAGGGAATGATCGATGAAGCGGCTTATACAACGATGGTTGCTAGGGCTGTTAAGTCTCTCTCTTTGTTTCGTGACCAGCGGGTGCTGGAGTGCATATGAGATTCAACAGGTGGATTATGCCAAAGCAATCGGGATCGATTATAAAGACGGGTTGTATCATATGTATGTTCAGAGCATGGACTTTGCCAGTGTAGCCAAGAGCGAAAATTCAACCAAAACGGCGGAAGCTCCACCCGTATGGGTTGGACATGCATCGGGGAGAACATTAAATCTGGCGGTAAACGAACTGTTCCGAAGTTCCCAGCTCCATATCGCCTGGGGCCATGTAACGGCCATTGTTATGGCCGAAAGTATCCTTACAAGCAAGCATATTAAGGAAGTGTTCGATATGCTTGGACGTTTCCCGGAATCACGTTATACAACTTGGGTGTATGGCACTCGCGATCCATTGGAAAATATTCTGAGTGCCACATCCATCTACAATATGTCGCCGCTGGACAGTATTCTGCATAACCCGCTTCCCTCATTCCTGGAAGAATCGCTGTACCCTCCGGTGCTCAGTTTCAAACTCATTGCCACCCATAACAATGCGTCCACGACAACGTATCTGCCTTGCATCACCATGAACAAGGAACACTGGTCGCAGAACAAAAAGAATTATGAACTGTTTATCATTGACGGTGCATTTTTTGAAAGAACCGGGGATGATTTTGAATATTTGCCCCATAGCAAGCTTCCTGGATTTCACTGGTTGCTTAAGGATATGCGTCGTGCGCCACTGATTATTGAAAACGAAGGAACCATCTATGGCGTGCTCAGCGTTGGCTTGCCCAACGTCAAGATTGTACCTGTCATTCGGGGGAATGAGGTTCATTTCAACATCAATGCCAAGTACCTTACCGCCTTGTATGAATATCTCACCCCTGTTTCCTATGACGAGATGGTCCAATTCAGCGAGAAGACATTGAGGGAGCAAATCTTGCAAACGTATCGCGAAGGTCTGAAGCGTGGGGTCGATGTCTATGGACTTCAGGAGAAGGTTTATCGCAAAAATCCAAGCCTCTGGCGCAAGCTGTCCAACAATGGTACAAAGATGATCTTGACGGAAGATTCCATTCAGAAGCTGGACATTCATATTACGATTCCATATACGGGTAAATTCCGTAGGAAAGTGTAGCCATAACAAATCCCCTACCGTAACGGACAAGGGGATTTTGGGGTTGATGATGTGAATATTTTGCAAAATGAGATTTGAGGGTTTGGAAAGCTCAATGAAGTCACACGATTACGGGATGAATGCAGTGGCGCAGGTTAGTGGAATAAAAATATTCAATGTGTATAAGCTTGATATATAAAGTGAGTAACCACTTACTTTTTTCTTGATAAAAATATCCATTATTATTATAATAAATCACAGTGATTGAACACTCACTTTTTTTGAGAGGAGTACTACAAAATGAGCGAAACAAATACGATTCAAATTCAGGAACTAACGAAGAGTTTCGGCAAAAAAGTGGTATTAAAAGATATCAACTTTGATATTAAAGAAGGGCGTATCTACGGTTTTATTGGGCCATCGGGAGCTGGAAAAACAACTTTAATCAAGATGATGGTTGGTATGGATACTCCTGATCAAGGGTCTGTCTATTTATTAGGTAAAAAAATGCCTAATTTAAATATCCTGCAGAAGATCGGATATATGGCCCAATCAGATGCGCTATACACGGCTCTTACGGGTAAAGAAAATTTAATGTTTTTCGCATCCCTGTTTAATCTGGATAAAGCCGAAAAGCAGAAACGCATTGCCTACACCGCTGACTTGGTTAACCTGACAGTAGATCTTAACAAACGAGTCTCCACTTACTCAGGAGGAATGAAACGTCGGTTATCTCTTGCTATCGCTTTGATTCAGAACCCTAAAGTTCTGATCCTGGATGAACCTACTGTGGGAATCGACCCTGAATTAAGATTAAGTATTTGGAATGAGCTGTCACGATTAAAAAATGAAGAAGGTAAAACCATTATTGTAACAACTCACGTCATGGATGAAGCAGAAAAATGTGATTACATCGCAATGGTTAGAGATGGTTCATTTATTGCAACCGGGACCCCTCGCCAATTGAAAGACCATTATAAAGTGAATAGTCTTGACGAGGTATTTTTAAATGCAGGGAGGAAATCACAATGAGAATCGTAGCTCTTATTAAGCGGATTTTATTACAAATACTCAGAGATAAGCGGACATTGGCACTTCTTTTTGTGGCTCCTTTATTAGTTTTAACCCTAATGAATTTAGTGTTTAATGGAAATACGATTAACCCTGTACTTGGAGTGGCTAATGGGAATCAACACATAATTGAAAAATTAAAAGATGCAGATATTGAAGTCAAGGAATATAACAATATTTCAGATGTGAATGAAACGATCGTAGAACAAAAATTAGATGGATTTCTACAAATTGAAGGCGATCAAGCAACAATAACCTTACTTAATGAAGATCCCTCCATAGCAAAAAGCTTAGAAATGAAAGTAAAGCAAATTTATAATAAAGAAATTCAACTCATGCAAATGAAAGAAAATGGCATACAGAGTGAACTTCTATCACCAGATTTGGTGAAAACCAATTATGTATACGGTAGCAGTGATACTGCGCTCTTTGATACTTTTAGCCCTATTTTAGTCGGATTCTTTGTCTTTTTTTTCGTTTTCTTAATCTCTGGCATTGGGCTATTAAACGAAAGAACCACGGGAACATTAGAGCGTTTATTATCAACACCTATTAAAAGAGGCGAGATTGTCACAGGATATCTTGTCGGGTACGGCTTGCTGGCCGTTATTCAGACCGTTATCATTGTTTTGTTTGCAATTAATGTGCTGGATATGGTTTTAATAGGTTCCATTGGGACTGTTATATTAATCAATGTCATCGTAGCTCTTGTGGCTTTATCCCTTGGAATATTATTATCTTCTTTCGCAAGTTCCGAGTTCCAGATGATTCAGTTCATTCCCATCGTTATTGTGCCACAAATATTCTTTTCAGGTATTTTCTCTATTGAGGGAATGGCGGAGTGGCTACAAATATTGGCCAAATTTATGCCGTTATATTACGCAGCGGACGCGTTAAAAGGAGTCATGTATCAAGGGTTAAGCTTATCTGACATTAGCAGCAACTTATATATTCTATTGGCTTTTGCAGCCGTGTTTATCGTCTTGAATTTGTTTGCTCTAAAAAAGTATCGTAAGCTATAATACGGTAACGATACAGCGTTAAGTAAAGATGGTGAATTCATTGGTACATGATAATCTGTTGGATAAAATGGCTAAAATCCTTCAAAAGTCCAATAAACAAACGGTTAAAAAGAAGAAAATTATTGAGGTTGCGATTGCGACTTTCGCAGAAAAAGGATATTCCAATACATCAACGTCTGAAATAGCAAAAAAAGCAGGCGTTGCAGAAGGAACGATTTTTAAGCACTATGGAACGAAGGAAAATTTATTGTTAGCGATTATGGTACCTTTTCTAAAGGAATTTTTCCCTGCGATGGCAGATGAACTCTTCGGGGAATTAATGAATGAAGAACGTTCATTTGAAGAATTCCTGAGATCTTTCATGACTAATCGCAATACCTTTTTCGCCAAAAACAAGGAAATATTCCAGGTCGTTATAAAAGAAATGATCTATAAAGAGGAACTTCGACATGAATTACTTCCATACATTGTTGAAGCGGCATCTAAACGTTTAGTAAAGGTCATTGAGATATTTAAACAACGTGGTGAAATTAAAGACATCCCCAATGAATCCATTCTAAAGCTGTTAAGCACTGTCGTTGGCGGATTCTTTGTTTCTAATTATGTACTTCTGAATAAACCTTCTGTTAGCAAAAGTGAAATTGAAGAAGTTGTATTATTTATATTGAATGGACTCGGGCAATCTCATCAATGAAAGAAGCTCAATGTTATTTCGTAAAAAGGTAATGTCACTTCAGGCAAAAAAACTTCCCTCAAGCTGGCTGTCGTACAAACAGCATCCTTCCGTAGCATGACATAAAGACGGCAGCCGGCTATTAGATTATTTTCCATTCTGCCTCCATCGCCAAATGCTGTTGGTGTACAGTTTCATGAGATCCCCCCGTTTGTACCAAGCAATCCTTTTACTTTATAAACAATACCTATGCTAAAAAGTTGGACCTTCTGTACCTTTGGTTGGTATGCATAATTACCAATTTACGGCTCATACTACCATAAGGAAAATATTGAAGGAGTGACAACATGAGGTTAAAAAGCATCATCGCCGTTGGAACGGTGTTAACTTGCTCGACGCTGTTATGGGGATGTGGCAATGCCAATATGAACCATGCTTCGGAGCAGAAGGATACCGTTCAAACCGAGAGCTGGAGTGATCCCAAACGACTGGAGGCTTCCCACCTGGAAGCGTTGGAACGGATGGAAAAGGATCACATTCATCGCATGGTTTCGCTGAATGCGAGCCTGGATGAAGACAAAGTAATGACCACCCTCGAACGATCCACCCAGAAGCTGGAGGAAATGAGACCGCTCGCTGAAATGCTGCAACATGAGGGCCATCCAACGCTGTTACAACGAATTCAGGAGATGGCAGGAGATATTCAAGGCTCGAAACAAGTGGTTGCTGAGATGAAAAAACTGCCCCAGGACGGTAAAATCAAGATACAGTCTGAAAACTCCGATTCCTTGCACCACATCAGCAGTTTTCGCGATTACCACCAGTACATGCAAGAGAAGATTCAGACTCTAAACAAGGCGAAGTCAGCTACACATTAATTTGTATCAGTTACTCAGATGACTCTGCTCCCTGTATAAATAACAAACCATAATAGTTAGATGGGAAGGTTCATTCCTATCTAACTGTTTTTTTGTAAAGAGGTATTACTGTACCCTGCTGCGATCCCTGCGGTCTTCTCTGTCCGCTTCCTCCATTTTACGAATATATCGCTTCAGTTCTTCTTTATGAGCTTCGAGTTCAGTCAGCTTTGCAGATGCCCCATCCATAAATGACTGCATCTTATGTGTCAGCTCTGTTGCGGATGTACCGATCCAGTCTTGCTGCAATCGACCATGAATGGAGCGCATTTTCTGTTCCTGCTGCATGAGCCGTTGCTGCAACTGCTCACATTGCTGAACAGCCCTCCTCAGATCAGACAAGGATACGGATATTCTGCCCATTTCTCATTTCCTCCTGTTAGTCCTTCTATGTAGAAATGCATTAGTGTTGGTCTGCGATTACAAAATCTTCTCTTTTACGTTCAATATATTCCGCAATTTCGCTGATGGATTCCTGATACCAACGATTGATTGCTTGTAACGTTGCTGTTGCGTTATAGGCGATGGGTGTAAAGGACTGACTTTCGCTGGTAGATATATGAGTCTGAAACATCTGAATTGAAGCCTGGGCATCATTCGAGAAGCCATCTAAACTTAGCCTCATCTCCCTAGCAGCCTGGGCTAACTCTTCCGGTGTTAATTGAATCTTGCCCCCAGTCTTTCCAATAACAAATCCTGTAGCTGCTGCGATCAACGGAGGAACAATCCCTGCCATCAAATTGGAGAAGGTGGATAAGGCCTCCTGATGTGCTGTCCATCTTGGAGAAATATTAATGGTTTCCCCTGTACTCCGGTCTATTAATGGGCCTTTGAGATTTCCATTCTCATCAAACTCATATTGATCCATGGAATGATACCCTTTGCCTTCGTCCTTCGAGAACGAATCAAAAAATCTCATAATATCACCAACATGAAGCTTGTCCAGATCCACACCTATTCTTACGTCATGAACTAACATGGGTGAGCCTGCGCCCAGAGGCTGAAAAGGGACCTTTAACTGAAACTGAAATTTCCAGTTCTGATACATCGCATTAGCGGTGTCAAAGTCCTGACCTTTATACACGGTACTTCCTACGTGCCTGTCATATTCACTTATTCCCCCAGCTCCAACAGAATCATTGGGATGAACCACGTTAACCATTTTGTTATCAAAATGACCCTCATTCACCTTGGCCAAACTGACATCATCCAAAAGATTCGTTACACTAGGAGCACTATACGTCATCCCAGACACATCCTGACGAGCAGCTACATATTGAGCCAAACCGCCACCCAGGGAATGACCCGTCAATGAAATATCTGAATCAGGGTACGCCACCTTCACCGCCTCATACAATTCCTCAGCTTGGTGAAACTGATTATTTTCCCAATCCATGTTATCCTTCATAAGCTTGAAGGGACTATTTTTAAATATATTATGGCGTTCTGGATCGGTTATCGCATCTTCAAGCCTTCTGGTTCTGCCACCTACAACATCAAAGGCATCTGTCTCAATATCAGCTGCTTTTCCAATAATACCTTCAGGTTCAGTACCTCTATAGCCGATGATAACTTGATTTGTTTTGGGATTCTCAAGCACAACAGCATCAAATCCTGAATACGCACTATGCAAACTTGCCCCCTTTGGTTCAATCGTTCTCCAATCCTTGTACTCTTCCTTGTCCAAAATATCACTACGGCCTGCAGGAACATCCGTATATGCAAGCTCAGATACTTTTAAATATAATTCGTCAGTCATGTACTTATCCATCCTATTCACCCTTTCTTCTAGTTAACGGAAGTTGTATAATGCACATTATCAAACGACAACATTAGGAATATGAGGTGATTAATTGAAAAAATTAGAATTACTTTTTATATTAATGATCTGCGTCATATCATTCACTTTAGGAGGATGTATGTCTAACGAAAAAAAAGAGATTATCCAAAAAGCTCAAGTGGCGAGTCAAGCCTATTTTAAAGAAAAGTATGGAATAGATGTTGAATTCACAGACCATAAGTTTATTCCCGCTGATTTATCCCATACCGTCTCGTTAACAGGATATGTGAAAGGAAACAAAGATCAGGAAATATTCACTATGGTCGATTATGATACCTATGAAGTCAAGACGGGTTCAGTGCCTGATGAAATTAAGCCTCTTAATTAAATGATTTCTTCCTAACGCAATGAAACCTATACGTTTTTTATATAAGAGCCTTGTAGAAATACTTGGCTCTTTAATGATGTAATAGGGACCGAATTCACTAGATTTCATCTTTTTTTCCAAAAGAAGTAGAATCATTATAGTGCATCTTCGGTGTAACGTGTACAAAACAACTGAAAAATGAGCACAAAGTCTTTATCCCTTTTAGGTAATAGCAGTAGGTTCATTCAAGTACCTAGGCAGTTGTTACCAGAAATAAATCTCACTTTTGCGTGTATATGTGAAGAAAGAAATCTAGCTTTATCCTAATGAAGTTATTAGGCAGTGACTGTTCACATGATTCCCACATGCCCACTGCCCTCACTCCAGCATGCTATTCATTCAAAGTTAATTACCCTAATCTTCCATGGCTCATTCCACCCACAAAGATACCCATATAAAAATGCTGAATAACACAACTGGCATAAGAGCCCCAGTGGCTAACATGATCCAAAGTGTTGCTGGCCTTGCACCCTGGAAGTATTGATTAAACCAGTGAGATCGTTCTTTCCGCCATTTGGCAAACTTGAGTTGCCTGATCATATGCTTCAACATTTTATGCCGCTGCTTTCCTTCCTCCACTTCTTCCAGCGTACGTCGCAACTCGTCATACAAACGCGCCTCTTCCTTCTCCTGTAATGCAGGTGTAGTCATCGCAATCCCTCCATACGAAAATATATATGAAAATCTCAACCTTCCGCGCATAGCAATCCACAACGCTGCCTATTTTTTTTCGAGTCACTACCCTATCAACACGTTAATGACCTGCAAAGTTTGAAATTCAACAGAAAAAGGTATACACCAAAAAGCCCGAGCAAGCCCGGACTTGGTTTAACACACTTATTTATTCTTCTTATTCGCCTGCTCACGTTCCACAATCATCTTCGCAACCTCCTGAATCTGAAGCTTCAGAGAGATCGGGTCGTTCCCCCAGAACAAGTCCGGATCGAGCTGGAACACCCGATTGTTTTTGACCGCATCCAGCGTCTTCCACACGCCTTCATTACTTCCCCATACTTCAGAGAGCATCTCACCCTGATCCAGGAAAATAAAATCTCCGGCATACTCGCCAACGACTTCGTATGAAATCTGTCGGTACGTTTCCTTGCCGATCATTTCTGCAGCCTGTTTCGCAGGCGGGTTCAGCTTCATATGCTCATAAATGGCTTCCCCGCCACGATACCCGCCGTCACCATAGATGTAGAAGTTCTTGTCCGCTACAAAAACACCCATCAACGCAAAGGTATCCTCTGCGGACACATACGGTTTAATCTGTTCACGTGCATCCGCAGAGATCTGATCCAGATCTGCCAACCATGCTTCTGCTTCCGCCTCTTTGCCAAACAGTTCACCGAAGTAACGCATGCTCTCATATGTATCCTTGAAATGGTTATACGGAAGTACAAGCGTTGGAGCAATTTTATTGTATTGTTCAATGACCTTTGCATCTCCTGCCGGATTGACCCACGTAATGATCAGGTCCGGCTCCAGGTCCAGCATCTTCTCCAAAGAGCGCTCGCCAATGTTGCCTATGCCATCAATCTGATCCTGAATCACTTTGTTCTCCAATTCATAACTGGTTGCGCCCACCGGCTTCATACCGAGTGCCAGCAAATTGAGGAGGTAGCCGTCAACGACAATTCGCTTAGGATGAACGGGCATCTCCAATTCTCCGTTAGGTGTATCAATAATCCGGGTCGCAGACTCCGCATCATCTGCCTCCGTATCTGCATTTTCTGCCTGTCCTTCGTCTGCTCCTGTGGAAGCCGCCTCTGTCTTTGTCCCGGTTCCTGTTGCTGCCGTGTTGCTTGTTGTACCACAGGCAGCGAGCATCGCAACCAATAGAACGAGGAACATCATTTTCACTATGGTAAACCCTTTTCTCTTCATGACACCCTCCAATTAATAATGATTATCATTCCCGATTACAATCATTATTATAGCGGTGCCGCGGAACGAACGTCGATGTGTTATCGTTGGCTTTGTCTCATGTACTATGGTTGGCTCCACGCTCCGGCAGTCAGCAATTGCACCAGAATATCCAGTTGTTTCTCTAGCGATACACCCTCATCCATCCAAAATTCATTCAGTATCAGCGGATATACCCGACATCCATCCTCCGTGACCAACCGCCGCCAGATTTGACGCGATAACAGCTTCTCCAGATCTTCTCCATAATCAGACGCAGGCAAAATAACAAACATGTGGTCAGCAGTATAATTCGGCAAATCCTCTTCAGTAATGAACAACGGCCTATCCTGTTCCAGCACCTCGGTCTGAATCCGTGCAGGCGGATGAAGCTTCAATGCCCGGTACAAATTATAGGCAGACCTCACTTTGTCATGGGGCATAAGCCAGCGCTGATCATAATTCAATTCATAGGTCCCCACCGTCTCTTCTGGCAAAATGAATTGCTGCAACAACTCTCGGGCTGCAAGCACCCTTGCCTTGTATCGGAAAATCCACTCCTTCGCCTCTTGTTCTCTGCCGAACAGACGGCCGACTTGGCTCACTTCCTCCAGTTTGTCCATTGTGCCCCAATTCAGCATGATAACCGGAGCCACCTGCTCCATCTCTTTCAACACCTCCGGAAAATGATAGAAATACGTCGGCGCAAGAATCAGTTCAGGCTTCACCTCTCTTAAGCGCTCCAGCATCTCCGAGTTGTTCGTAATGACCGTATCCTGCAAATCTTCCTCAAGAAGCAAGGATGAACCTGCAACTTCTTGTGTGGTCATAATAGGAGTCAATTCAATGCTGAGCAAAGCTCCTACAAATTGCACAGCCGCAATCTGTTCCGTTTGCTGCAATTGACGAAATGCACTTGGGGTAATGTGCACATGCTTCTTGAAGGTTTTACTCAAATATGAACCATCCGAAAACCCTGTCCGCATTGCAATATCCTGAAGCGAATCGTTCGTTGTAAACAATAAACGCTTGGCCTCATCCAGACGAAGACGGTTCAGATAGTCCCCGAAGCTCCACCCCGTTTCTTTGCGAAACAGCGACGAGAAATAACTCGCATTAAATCCGGTCATTCGGGCAAGTGCTGCCCGGTTCAGATCTGCATCCACATGTTGCTGCATATAGGCACATATCTGCTTAATCGTCATGTCCTGTACGTAATGGCCTTCTGCATCACTCCAATGCTCAAATACCTGATGGAGTAAATCATTCAAGAGCGAACTCACCCGGGGATTCTGTTCAGGTGCAACAGACTGCATTACACGCTGGATCAATTCCCCAAGCGGTCCGTGCAGATGGCGAGCGAACTTGATAATACCATCCTCCGGCAACTGCTCTCGGTTCAACTCGTAATGCACACTGGTATCTTTCTTCTCAACAAGTTGGTATCGCTCAAAAACCAATACATAGACCGTAACCGAATCTCCCGGTACATTCGATTCAAGGACAACTTCTGCTTCGGAGGGATGCAAAAAAATACATTTCCCACTTCCCGCACAATACTTTCGCTCGTTCAATCGAACCGACACTTCTGTCATGGGAATGATCAGCGTGGGATGAGGCAGGTGCAGCTGCACCGGGAATATTGTCCCTGAATCAGCGACTACACGTGCGTCACGCAAAGCGTATATTGCTCTAATCATTGTGTTTCCCTCCGCATTCTTCATTCACCCGAGCATATCACATGAACCTATACCCGACTATCTTCCCTCGTATGATACACAGCAAAAAGCGATCCTCTTCCATGACCAGCGTCAAGTTGGAGAACCGCTATAATGTACCGTTTAAAACTATTTGTACAGGTTATACAACGCAGTGTGTTACAACGACAAGATTAACCCACGTTTTCGATTAATGTGTTCAAACATACCGCACCCTGCGCACGCACATTAACAACAATAATTGGCGTATCCAGCATGCCGTGCATCCAGGACATATACTCCTGAACTTTTTCGTTGGGAAGAATCGTCAGAATGACCCCTGCGAACCCACCGCCGTGTATACGGCAAGCGCCATCACCCAGCTTTTGCAGATAATTTTCAGTTAACGCCAGTGCGATACCAATCTCCTGTTCCTTCACCGAGCCGCTCTGATATACATTCTGGAGCCACTTCCAGGAAGAGTTCCCGGATGCCGTAATCAGATTCAGGAAATCAGCAAAACGCCCTTCCCGCAAGGCCTGTACCTGACCGTCCACCCGATTGTTTTCCTCCAAGAAATGCAGCGCACGCAGCACCGCACGATCTCCAGCAGCTTCACGTACCTGCTTGAGATTGGCGTAGATCACCTCGGCTGTAATTTCGCGGACATATTCGCTGCCCAGCGCCTTAGCAACCGCTCTCATCTCATAAGGTACAGCAGCGTAATCCTCCGTCAGATCCGCGTGATTTCCACCTGTATTCACAATGACCAAGGAGTAACCGTTTTGTTGAAAATCCCATTGTACAGGCTCAATTACAGGCTCGGCCGGATTCTCAAAATCAATCGCAATTAGCCCTCCATAGGCACAAGCCATCTGATCCAGCAGACCTGACGGTTTGTTCCAATAGTTGTTCTCCGCATACTGACCAATCTTGGACATGACCACCACATCCAGCGATCCATCGTTGTAGAAATGGTTCAAGATCGTACAAATCAACATCTCGAACGATGCCGACGAACTCAGACCCGATGCCGAGAACACATTACTGGAGATGTACGCATGGAATCCACCTACTTTGTATCCAAACTCCCCAAATCCCGCAGCCATACCACGAATCAAAGCCGTAGTGCCGTCGTCTTCCGCCTTCGGTGCCAGATCCGTGAGATCGATTACATATTTCTGGTCATAGCCTTCTGAATAAAAGGTAATCACGGAATCCGTCGTTGGCGTAGCCACCGCTATCGTATCCAGCGTAATACTGCCGGCCAGCACCTTGCCATGGTTATGATCTGTATGGTTGCCGCCAATTTCGCTGCGTCCAGCCGCGCTGAACAATTTGCTGCCCTCTTGTACGCCAAAATACTGTTCGAATGATCCAATGAGCTTCGTATAACGTGCTGTCTGTTCTTCTAGTTGTTGCTGACCATACATTTGGGCAAGCAGCGCTTGGCCTGAAGTGGATTGGATCAGTTCCAGTGGTTGTGTAGTCATTGATAATCCTCCTATGGATATGCAGCATTTATTTTGTTGACATAGATGATAAACAATACGGGGAACGATTCATGTCCGTTTACTCTCCCATTATCTCAGCTTCATTTCGGAAAAGGTAGGGTAGAATTGAAAGTTTTTAAGCGTTTTTTGAAGACATTTTACCTTATTTAATAGGTTTAAATTTAATCTGCTCAACAATAAATTCATTGTCGGCTTTATCGAAGTTATACGTGATATTGAAGTCACACACATATGTAGGAGATATACCAATAGAGCCTGGAAGACTTAATTTAATTTTGTGATTATCCAATGTATAAATAACTACACCGCCGAAAGAAAGCTCATCTTGATGGTAGTCTGGTGCTGGATCAAAATCATAATTAAAGTTATCTACTTGCATTTGTGAATTCACTGTAATCGCTAATGTACCATTATCATTTTTAGATACACGCGAATCAATATGCTCAGCAACAATATCCTCATAACGCTGTACTTTTATTTTCGATAAGTTATCGGAGTTAACGACATGAATTTCATAGTTATCCAAGCCTGCCCCTCGGCCAGTCTGAATGATTATTACAGCCTCTTCCTTACCATCACCGGTAAGATCGGTATAAAATAACTGCGGCTCCGTTCCCGAATGATGAGAAATGCTCCAATAAAAATCTTTTGTGCGTCCATTTATATCTAGAGTTACTCTTTCAATTGCATCTTCCGTTTCTTTAACTGCATAAAGTTTTACTTGTTCATCCTTAGAAGATCCGATTAATTTCAATTTTGAATTTGTTTCTGATTAACAAAAATTAATCCAATGAATTTAACTGAATTATTACCTTCCTCGTTTCATGATCATTGGAATCAAACCAATCCTTAAGTACGTTATATTCACTTGTTTTTAATGCCGCTGTTTCAATCGTGAAATGGTTATTGTCTATCCATTCATAAGAGATGATGGGCCAGGTCGGTTTTAACATGAATGTTTGTTCAAATTCAGTTGATGCATATGGGATGATTTCTAATTTTTTGAGATCCACGGCAACAAGGATTTGTCTCTTGACCAGACCGCCTTCATCATAAGCATATCGAATTAACACCTGCTAATAGTCAGAGGAAAGTTTATAATCTTGTAAAATGCCCTCAGGCATCGGCAAGCTATGAGTCCCTACATCATCAGTCTTCACGAAAAGGGTATAGCAAGCTTTGTTTCCACAGCTATACTTTAGCATCGTATATGTTTCCGAAGAAGGCACCTCCAATACCTCCAATTGTGTACGATCTATTTCAGTTTGGAAGTCCGGTTCGTTCATCAGGTAGCGCTTATACTCTGGGACGTCGTTAAGAGGTAATTGTAGGGCTGCTTCTTCATTTATGATTTCAATGATATTGGGTAATGATGATGCCTTGTTATACAAGCCTGAAAAGTTGGTATCGTTATCATTTTCCACCTGATATGCGGGAGGTTCTAACCCAGAAAACCATATCATAATTACCGCTGAAGTAACGAGTACTATAACTAGTAGCAAAAAGAACATTTTCTTTTTCATAGCACTCCTCCTTCGTGCATGGTTTCGATCCAGAACCAAATGGATTATACTACAAAGATATCCATTTTTGGTGTCGGATCGGTTTCAATGTTGTTTTCATGTGATAACCCATTATTCAGGTTAAGAGGTGAATCTATGAACTTTATTTTAAACAAAGAACCAGATAAACGTCGTATAAACGTAGCCATGCTTATGTATCTCGTACTAATGATTTTATTTTATGGCATTTATGTTTCCTTGGAATTGGATCGGATAGCTCAATCACAACAGTGGACTTCCGGTGGTTCCATAAGCGACCAAGCGATCGAGTCAATGAGTCAACTGGGAAGATGGACGTCAATCACTGAATCGCTGTTTCTGGTCCTTTTCATACTGGTGATGATCATCATGATTACGCGGTATCGAAGTAAAGTAAGAAGATTACTCCCTTTTGCCTTATGGAATGTCGCTTTGTTTGTTGGGATTGGTTCGTTCAGTTTGGTTGGTTCACAAGTGACGTCAATGTCCATTGGCAACCTGGTACAACCCATTATCGTACCTGCGTTTCTATTGGCTGCATTGTTCATATATGTGTTGTGGGGATTAATGAGACGTGGATAACGTGTGTGAGGCGATTATAAACGTTCAAAAATTTTGGTTGTGTTCTCCATAGATATCTGGATTGCAGCCAAATTTTTTTACAACTTATCTTAGAATCGGATCGATTAATGCACTTATACGTATCGCAAATTCCTCCTTGACTGTTACGTAAGGTCATACTTGATAATGGGCTCAAGTTCACCTAAAGGAGAGATTAATGATGAAGATTACCGCGTTACGCTCAGATAAAATCTATAAAGAGATCATCCAGGCTGCACCTGATGAAAAATTGGAGTTATACCGCGAGCACATGATGAGTCCATTCATGAACAAATGGAACATTCAACAAATCCCGTTTCGATCTCAAGAGCCTCACGGCTTCGATGTGATCATGATGAATAACTTTATGAATATCGCTCCAGCAGATATTACACCTGAAATTAACGAATCGTTAGCAGCGATTTCGTCTGAAGCATTTTGGCAACAGTGTCATGAAGCTGTTTGTGCGAGTCTATCAAAGTTTACAGATCATGGAATTGAGCCGTCGGTCTCCGAATATCTATACACGATTTTATTAGGCGATAAGAACAGCCCTTCACTCACCATGAACGAAGGTATCAGCGGAGATGGTGGAATCCCGGGTTACATTATTGCGAACCTGATCCCCAATGGGTATACTCTACCTCGTATGCAATCCGTGTTGGCACATGAATGCAATCATAACGTGAGATATCAATATATCCAGTGGAATCCACAGATTAAGCTTGGCGAGATGGTTGTTAGCGAGGGGCTGGCCGAGAGTTTTGCGACATCCCTGTATGGAGAAGAGTTGCTAGGCCCCTGGGTAGCCAAAACAGATATGGAGACTTTGAACAACGTTATCAAACCGAAGATGAAAGACCAGTTGCATGTCACCGGTTTTGACCAGATTAATCCCTATCTATACGGTGATGAACTTGCCACACTGCAAAATTTCACGCCCGTAGGTATGCCCTATGCGGCTGGTTATGCATGCGGTTATCACCTAATCCAGTATTATCTGAAGAAAACAGGTACACCGATTACCGAAGCAACCATCACTCCGGCAAGTGTTATCCTTGCTGAAACAAAGGACTTTTCGAATGAAGACACCCTATTTCACCGTTAAAGATATCATTCAGATTACAGGCATCACCAAACGCGCATTACATTATTACGATAAAACGGATCTGTTGAAACCGAGCAAAGTCGAGGACAATGGCTATCGGTATTACGATCAAGAGGCACTGGGGAATCTGCAGATGATTCTTCTGTTCAAAGAAATGAATTTCTCATTGAAAGACATTGCAGCCATGATGCAACTTTCGAAAGAAGAACAGAAAGATATCCTAAGAGAGCATCGCAGTACACTCGTTCAACGCAAACAAAAGCTTGAAACCATCATCGACCAGTTGGACGAGTATGTAGATGGAACGGATATCTCTCATCTTCATCTGTTTGACGACTCTTCCATTCTGTCCATTCAAGAACAATATGGATCTGAGGCGAAGTTTGTATATGGAGATACCAAGAAATATCAGGAATTTGAAGCCAATGTGAAACAACTGTCTGCGGAAGAGCAAGAACAAGCTTACCAGCAGTTCTCGGTCAACATGGAGCAGGTATTTAGGGAGTTGGCGAAGAATCAGGATCTGTCTCCTGCTTCTCGTGAGGTACAAGCGTTAGTGCGTGAATGGAAGGGTTGTCTGGAGCAATTTAACAATCTCACTAATCTTCACTTCATTGCCCCAAAAAAAATCCCTTACTCAAATGGAGTAAGGGATTCTGCTGTTTCTTTCTATCAATATATCACGTATATTACGAACTATTGTGAAACGTGAATGTCGGATATCCCCTATGCTTATATCATAATCGAACGGATAGAAGATCGCACTATTATTTATACTTTCTAAAGATACTGAACTTGTTTCATGAATTTGCATATAAGTTTCAATGATTAAATATTTGATGATTGGATTAGAGATAAGAAATTGTTTACTGAATGATTTGTACGATCCTGATTTCGGCATGTTAATAATTCCCCAATCTTTTGCTGAGGAAAAAACAGCTCCAGCTGCCACCTCCACCCTTCTTCGGTCTCCATAAATATTTTTCATTTCTTTCATGATTAATTTGCTATGAACTATATCAGATAGTTTAAGATTCTTGTAAACTATCATCATTTGCTCCGCAAAAAACGGATATGCTAGACACGACATACAATAATGTGCACATATTTGTTCATATTTTGTTAAAAAAGGAAGCTTCTCAACAATCAGTTCTCTTAGACCTTCTATACGATAATCACTAAAACCCCAAATTTTCATTAACAGAGTCATTACTTTTCTTCGTGATATATTGCCTTTAATGTCGTCTCTAAGAGATTTGTCTAAATTGGAATATATATTTTCCCCATCATTAATCTGAATTTTTTTTACTATAAGATCTAAATTAAGAAGTTTTATCTTTTGATCAAACCCAACAGATTTCATAATATTGCACCTACTTTATCGAAATAACTTTACAAATGGAACAATCATTTCTTCAAGATGAATGCCACCATGAGTAACAATTCTATCACTTTTCGGTACAAATGCACGGTTATTTTCTGCCAATAACACAAAATAATTATCAGGTAGGTTTGGATTATCCCAAATCAGTGTATCTTTATGTTCAAACGAAGTTTGAATGCGAATATTTTCAGATTTATATATCCTTAATCGTTGAGCAGCAGATTCTACGGTTACTCCTTGATTGATCCTTCCTCTACCAACGCACTCAATATTTCCATGATCTGCTGTTAAATA
The DNA here is from genome assembly GCF_032399705.1 of Paenibacillus sp. BIC5C1. Classification (NCBI taxonomy): domain Bacteria; kingdom Bacillati; phylum Bacillota; class Bacilli; order Caryophanales; family Paenibacillaceae; genus Paenibacillus; species Paenibacillus sp. BIC5C1. The sequence continues at coordinate 1,112,066 of NZ_CP135922.1, read as the reverse complement.
TATTTCAAAGCCCTGTTCAGATAACCTTTTTATTAATCGACGTAAATAATTTGTTTCTAACCAGTTCACTAATTCTGAATTAACAGTAATATTCCCTTGCTTAGCTCCATGCATAAATTCATCAATTACATCAATTACTGCACCGTATACTGTAACAAAAGGGGAAATTTCAAAATTAAAGCTTACTTCGTCAAATGACTGTAATCCCAGAGATCGTTGATAAGCAATATTTCTCTTATGTAACCCTTGGCTTTCCCAGAACTCTGTCCAAAAAAACTCTTCTTTATTTGTTGTATCAATAGAATTAGCAAACTCCCGAGGAACTTTTCCCGAGAAAATAGATTGTCTTGCAACACTTGTTATGCTTGGTACCCAAGAAAAAATAGGAGATTCTTCAAATCCCCAATCATCTTGACTTAAATTTTCTCTGACAAGCTGCCATTGTGTGTAACTCATACCATCCATAACGATGAGGGCTACTTTGTCTTGAGATTGCTTGCTTAAGTAACTTGGGATATGATGCAAAATTTTAGGTTTAGGTAAGTCCGGGAGTGTTGCTATTGATACATAATCCTTTCGCATCCATTGTTCAAAATGATTGTAAGCAGAATTAAATAAATCTTGTATTTCATCTGAATAACTAGGGCCTTTAAAAATTTGGGCTTTAAGCTTTCCAATTTGAGATGCAAGCTCTCCCCATTCTTTATAACCAAAAGATTCATATACTGAATTTCGTATATCGAAATTAAATAACATGGACTTTTCTTTAACAAGCCTGCTATTCATCCAATTTTTAAGCTGTGAACTATGTGCTGTCTCAATTGGATCTATACATTCATGGATCATTCTCTGAACATCTGGATCATCAAAAAAATGTAATCCAGAAGGTGCCATTGCTTTTTCTTTCTGAAGGACATAATTCCTCCAATTAGTATTCAAAACATCTCTAAATTTTTTCTTTGAGTAAAACGAATCAAAAATAATTTGATCAATAATGATATTTCGCTTTATCATATGATCATTAAATGTATCTAATATGACACTAGGTATATCTTCACTATGTTCGTTATAATATTGGATAATCGCTTTTAGAATAGCAATTTCACAATGTAAATTTTCTAATGAATCCCCTAATAGTTGCTCTAAAATAAATATTAGAGTTTCTTTATAATTTAGTTTTTTCACCGCACTATTATGGAAATTGTAAAAATTCTTATAAAAATTCGAGGAACAGCGAGATATCGCTACACTGTCAAATAAGGGAAAGAGTTTCTCAAGATTTATATCAACACGATGTCCTTCATCAAAAATATCATAAGGTAATTGAGTGAACTGGGCTGACTGGATGATGATAAGAAGTGTATTACGTTTTTCTATTGGGTAATGCCTAAAATCTTTCTCATATATGAAACGTAATTCTATTGGATCATCATAGTAAATTACACGCCTGTTGGAAACTGCTTGCTCCTTTGAGACAAACTCTGGCGTTAATACTTTATTATCGTCTACAACAATGTACAATGCTCCTTGTAGAATAAAGAAACTGTTTAATTTTTCAGTAAACCCCATTTCACTCACCTCCCTTACATTTCTAAACGTATTTGTGCATTATCATAATACATTAGAAGCTTATCATCTTCCTGGATAACAGATTCAGGTAAGCGATCTCCTACGGTAATAATTTTATGATATTTCTTTTCACTCCACGCTTTTTTAAATCCCGCACGAATTGCCTCCGTACGAAATTGTTTTATTTTCTTATTGTGAATAGATAATTCTTCTACATAGCTTTCAAATTCACGTATTAGTGTCTTTTCGCGAAGTTTTTCAAGATCGGCTTGTTTGTTTGGGTCTGGTACATACCATCGATTCATTGCTTTTTCCTTTAACTTATAGTTATCGTTTTCTGAGCCACGATGTTCATGATAATTGCGACGTAGATATGCTGCAATTTGATCTGGTACTAATTCCTCGCTTTCATATCTCAGGAAATTTTGTAGCAATAAAATATCTAATTCTGGTAATTGCTCATGTTTCGCAATGTGTTGGATTTCTTTCATAAACTGAGGATGTAAGTCTTGACGAGATTGGGGCTTTTTCATTAATTGTTGACGGATCCACTCGATCGCACTATTTTCATCAGATACAAACAAGCTCATTTGAGAAAACTCTTTCACAAGAGTACGTTTTTTATCATATTCGGCAACTTGAGATTCTAAGAATGCCATGCCATCACGCATCGGGAACCTCTGTGCTACGCCTTCTTGAAATTCAGCTGATGAAATTGGTACAGGCAATCCATTTTGAACATGATAGGCCACCATACGGTCAAATAAAATACGTGGTGTTCTTTCAGCAATAATTGAAGCCTCACCTTTTGATCCAAGAAATTTAGGTAATTGTTGTAAGTGTTGTGTTACAAAAGTCCAGGCTGAATTTACGGTATTCTTTTCAGAAAGCATCTTATTAACATTTTCCAATGAAGGTTTGTAGGCTGATATAACTAAATCTTGTTTAACAGCCGTAGTTGTAATCATCGCATGAAATCCCCCCCTTTGCTTATTAAGCGCATCTACACTAGCAATAATAAAGCCAGATTCCTGTAATGCATATTGAATTGCATTCCATACACTAGCTTGTGTATTTGAAAATTCAACTGTAATCCACCTATTCGGTTTTAGAATCCTATAGGCTTCCTTAAAGCTTTCCAGCATCAACTTAGTGTAGTCTGTTAATTTTTTTCCTTGTGCCTTATTTTCAATAGCTTCTTTATTATTATTGGTAAGTATTCCCAACCAAGACTCCCTAGGAAAACTCAACTCCGAATACATAATATTTGCACCAAAGGGTGGATCAATAAATATATAATCAATAGAGTCAGATTTAATATCTAATTTAGTGCTACTTTGTGTAGAAGTTAAATTACCAGAGTATTCATTCCATGCATTTATAATCTTATTTAACTGAAATTTTGATTGAGAGAAAAAGTTATTTTCCACAGATAGTGCGGGGAAATATAGCGCATTTGCCATAGGTCCTACTAGTGCTCTAAAACCTTTTTCCTTACTGGCATATTGTGGCATATATCGGTTCATCTTGCTCAGTTTAGGGAGCACACTTCCTAACAAAAATTGAGCTTCATTATAATAATAGTTAGACTTTTTTGCTTGACTAAGATAATTTATTATTAATAAAATAACTCGTTCTATATAAAAGTGATGGACCTTGTTCATTCCCAACCTTAAGGGTTCAATAGTTTTTATTCCATCATAAACAAGAACTGGCTTAATCAATTGAAAAGATTTTTCTAATTTAATCATCTCTATTATCTTTAAATCTAATAGTCCTGGTTTCTTATCTTTTCGATGATTGCCAGATGTATAATTTACTTTAACAGGAGTTAGCTTAGGGTGACTAACTACCTCTCCATCTACTAAATCTTTGTTTTTCTGAAATACTCTTTCAAGTTTTTTTTTCTCTTCTTCCGCTCCACAGTTTGGACAAACTAAATTTTTCTTGACAGATTGTTCATCCTCATTAACGTTTGCGTCCCAATAAGTCATTATTTCAAAGCAACTGTTACAAATATAATTTTCACTCCAAATGAGGTAATTAACAGTCGTTAAGAAATCTATATGACTTTCAATAAAGCTTTTCAGATCTTCAATATTATAAATTTTTTGAATTTCTTCACTAAAGCAAACTTCATCTTCTTCTTGTAAGAAAGTCGTATACAACCATGAAAACTCATCTTCAATTCTTTTTAAAAGACTATATAAATATTGTGAACTGTTTATTTTATCTGCCTTTTTATTGTAATTATAAGAAATAAATGTTGCTGCTGGTGATAAGTCGTTCAAAATACTTCTTCTGTTACCAATTTGTGAAAACTCAACATTATCCTCATCAAAAACAATTCCATCTTTCACTCTATATCCTAAAGATCTTATCTCATCCATGCTCTCACACATTTCACTTGCAAGTCCTGTCATACCTGATCCACAAAAACCATCAAATATAATATCACCGGGTTTAGTATAATGAAGAATATATCTCATAATGGCTCTATATGGCACTTTAGTGTGATAACTATGCGCATTGTAAATTGTATTATTTTTACCCTCACTTACATCTGTCGCAAATGGTTCTCGATGATAATCCTCAATTAAATCTCGTCCATGTTTATTGACCTTCTCCTTTTCCCACTTCTCAATAAAATCATTAACCCAAGGATTTGGACAAGCAGTATAGTACGGAGGATCAGAAAGAGCAATAACATCTTCATCTTCCCCTATCGGGAAGCCTTCAATTAACTTTAACTCCGGCAATTTTTTACGTAATTCTTCACGAAAATAATTTCTTCTTTCATCTTCATTTTTAAATGTCATGCCAAGGCAGACAACTGGTTTGTTGTCTACCTCATCTTTATCTTGTTCATATAGAAAGGAAATCTGCTCATCATTGTGATTTGTCATGTAGTTATCTCCTTATTCCTTAGTTAAAGTGATACGTATTTGATTTGTAGGTCCCATGCCTACTGTTTGTTTTAAAAGTTGTTCAAATCTATTGCGAAGTTCCTCTACCGTTAAAGGACTACCATTAGCCATCATTTGCTCCAGATCTGCCATAGAAATTTCTACTTTATTAAATCCTTTCAGCAAGTCATTGATAGCCTGTGCCAATCGAATATCTAACGGTACAGATAATTGTTTTGTTGCTATGAACTCTTTCACTATCCCTTTTTGCTCAGGCTGTAATAGCTCAATGTTTTCTTTAACCGATGCGTCATTTAAGCTTGTCAAAACTGTATCTATCCAGCTTTCATATATATCTGGCAGTTGTGCTTCTAGTGTTTTCAACATAGCTTTTTCACTCATTTTTAGTTCAGACAATCGGTACTTACAATTATTACATAAAGGTGAATGTTGCAGTGTTTCAGATGTAACAGCATAACATTCCTTTAAGCTACCTAAAGATCTTTCCCAACTCTGGATTTGCTCCATCGGTAAGATGGAAATGTATCGACCAAGCTCCTTTAACGCTTTTAACTCAGAAGATGCTAACAGTTGTTTCTTCATGTTATTCTCAGTAGCATTCAATCGAGAAAAATCATGCTTTTCCATATATAACTTGATATATTCGTGCTTTAATGCTACCAGTGATTGTAGCTCTGCTGTATGATTTTTTTGACCTTTTAGTGCATACGATAGTTCATCTAAAGCATGTGTTGCTCTGTTAGACCAATCTGATTGAAGTCCTATCGTGGATTGAGCCAATTGTATATAACTCGCTAATACCTTAGATTCTTCCAGAGATTGATGAAGATCTTTAAAATAGTCTAGTTGCTTCAAGGCTTCTTCTTGTCGCTGAATCACTTCAACGGAACTTTTATAATTCCGCATTTTAGCTGGTGTATTGTAACGCTTAATTGTCTCACAGAATTCTTTAAACAAATTTAAAGACGTTAGATACTCTTGGCGTTCAGCATTTGTTAGCAATGTGCCATCCCACATAGGGAAACCTTCCTTCACATATTGCATTACAAGAAAGATATCATTAATGTGATCGTTTACTTTTTCTGCTAATTTAACAATGGCATGTTTTAAATTTTCCTCTTCATAATTCGGAAGAGAAATATTCAATAAATCAAGAAGAGCATTAAGCTCTTGATATGGTATATCCGTCGGTTTTTTTACATTGCTGAAGTAAGTTAGTTTAGTTAGTGGAAGTTGAACATATTCATGTAAGTTTGATGCGTTATATATCTTATTTTCAATGGTAACTTCAATGTCTCCAGTACTGATCATTGCTCCCATTAAAACAATTAATAATTCAGGCTCAAGTTTAAATTTATTAGTATATTGAATGTCTGGAACTTTATTCACGATTTTTGTTTCAATCAATTCTTGGTAGTTTAATACTTGCCCATGACCTTTACTATCAAGTAAACTGTTAATCCATTTGGCATACCCCGAATTTTTTGTTGTCACTTTATTCATATTATCTAGTAGGACTAATCCATTTAAAATAGCCAATCCTTGTCTTGTCTCTCGGCCAACAAAACACTGCAGAGCATCTTTTACATATGTCTCCATATTAGCTTTAGATAAATATCCATCCTTAATATCCCTAAATACAGGGTATCCTTCATATTTCTCTTCAAACCAATCGGTTAATAAGCCTTCTGAGACAATATCCATGATCTCCCGGATGGTTTCGTTAGTTGGAAGGAACAAACCGAATTCTAAGACAGTTTGTTTTTTGCCTTTATACGTGATATCGAAAGAATGCACAAAACTCTCATTTAACCATTTACTTAATTCCTTAAAATAACTATCCAATTTCCGTTGATATAAACTTTTCGTAGCTGAGGTGGCATCTGTTTTGAGATCATCTGCAGCAGCATACAGCTTCAGTAATTGCTCGAAACGCCCATCAGCTCGATTTAACTCAAAGAAAATTTCATCCGCTCTATGTTCATCTTTAAACGTTGTCTTAAGATACGGTCGTAGCATATAAATATAAAAGTCGCGCTCCGGTTGTGCGGTCGAACGTTCATTAGGCGCACCAAAGAAAAGATAACCATGTCGTCTAACACGATGTGAATCCCATGGTAAATCATGACGCCAAATTTTATATCCTGACACATACGTATTGTCATCTAGTGTAATTACCTTCTGTAAGATGTGAAAATAATAACGGTCTAGCTTATCTTCTTCTATTGTCTCCGCTCGTTGAGTAATCAGGCTATCAATATCAATATCTTTTTTTAGATCCAAATAATACTGGCCATTAGAATCATTTGTTGAAATATATTGAAAGCTAACTGTCTTTTGAATCTCTTTTGTTGCAACATCGATTGTTGATTTTAAGAAGTCAGCTGGGTCTTCTTCCTCTAGTAACATGTTATTGTTTCCAGAAAGATCTAAAAATAAGTCATCACGCAATTCTTCTGCTGTCAATCCTACATTGTGATATATGTCAGCAGTAGATAAACGGTATACTGCCAATGCATTCACTATTCGTAGTGCCATTGGTTTATATATTCGTTTAGTATAAGCATTTTGGACACGATCTTTCAGAATTTTTGCCTTATCAAGAACCTCTGCAACCTCTGGAATAGCTTTGTAAGATGGGTCTTCCTCAATAAAGCGCCAATAGCTATCATACGATATTAAACCAGGCTCTTCTTCAGAGAGTTCGTTATTAATAATACGGTTCATTTCAATACTTATTGTTTTAAGTGCCACTCGTTTTTCGATGTTATTAACTTTCTCAAACGCTGTTAAATAGCTTGGGTGAATCGGAAACAAATCAACAAATGTTTCCATATCCTCGCTTAATCGATGGTATAGAGTAGTGAATTTTGATAAATGTTTTCTAATAATAGCTTTTTGTTCATCACTCTTTTTAAGTAATCGCTGGGATACTACATGTGCAATGTCTTCTCTTATGATACGTACTTGTTCAAAGCGTTCTTTGACTCGCTGTAAAGGCTCTGACACATAACTGAAGCGAGGATTATTAAACAACATTTCTTGAATACCTGCAATAAACCGAAGTCTTGTTTTACTACATACTTCTCCTATTTCACGTAAAAACCCTAAATCTAATGTTAGTTCTTGTTCTCTTCGTCCTCGTAAGTAATCTAGTAACTCATCAACTATAACTAATAGTCCTTGATTTGGGTACTTTTCATTAAATAATCCCATCATTTCTTCAAGTGCATCTTTATTGTTTGTAATCTGATTGAATTGAGGGAACGTGTATTCTACTCCCATACTTTGTAGCCCATCTTCTATAGAGTTACATAAAATATCACGTAATGAGGTTCCTACACTACCTATTTCTAATCGTATAACTTTAAACTTACCTTGGACTTCCCTAGCTTTTTCAGCAACACTATTATTTTGAATATGATTACTAGCACCCTCATACTCAGCAATCGTTGAGATTACACTCATCAAATGCGATTTACCTGTACCGTAGTTCCCCACGATTAGAAGGCCTTTATTGTCAGCAGCCCGTTCAAACTGTAATTGATTAATAATAAGTTCGTTTAATTGCTCTGCCATACGGTCAGAAATAACATAAGTATCCAGTAAATGAAATGCTCGATCTGAATCATTTGCATCGATTAATTGGATGACCGATTCAATCGGTTCAAATTGAACTAAATCACTATATTTAATCATTTCCACTATTCCTTTATCAATAAATTAGTTTAAAATCAGCTATTATTTCTCTCTTGTACTCGGAATGACCCGGTACTGCATGAACTAAAAACCCTTGCTCTACAGCTCCTCTCCAACAGACAAGCAACGTCTTATTGCGACTTATATTTTTTAATATATCAAATACTTTTAATTGTAGGGAGCTATCGAACATTATTTCAAAATAGTCTATACATAAAATTTCATTTTCATTTCTAACTAGATCATTTATAAAGGTTATCGCCTTATAAGACCTTTTTTTAAATGGAACTCCCTTTAACTTTTCACTTAAATATAGATTTATATTAATATAAGGAAACCCAGTTTCCTCGCTATAATGTTTAAGTGTATTTCCAAATTTGGATTCGGAAATAAAAAGAAGTCTGTGATATTGATTTTGAAGTAAAGGCACTTCAGATTTCAATAGTTCCATGTGACGATTGTTCAAAGTTTCTACTCACTCCTTCTTTATCTGAGTGTGCAAAATATATTATATAAATAAAAAAGGAAGGCCCTTTTTAGCAATCTGTTGTGTTCATTTTCCAGAAAATATCTCACAAAAAGTTCGCGTGACGGATCGAGCAGAGATCTGTGGAGACTTCAAATCCGTGTATTGCGCTGAGGATGAAGAAGCAGCTAGAACCACCCTCGCGATCTTCTTTGACAAATGGAAATGACTTATCCCAAAGGGGTACAATCTCTAGTAGGAACCAATCTGATCGAGTCGTTTAACAAAACTCAGAAATACAAGAATCTGAGAAAATGATTCCCTCATGATAAGGCATTAGAAAAAAAACTTGGTATCCTAGTATGAGAAATATAACCAACGTTTTGCTATCTGTTGTCGTACTGGTTTTAATCAAGTACGAGCATAGCTACAGGCCATGTAAAATCGCCACAGACTAGCATCGTTCTAAGACATGAGAAGGTTATTTCTTTATAAAAATTATTGATGCTACCCCTTATCTATTCAATTATATATTGTAAGTTGATATTATGATATAACTTATATCTACTAGTTTTACAGTAATTTATGTATAATAATGTAATCCATCAAGCAAGTGTGGCTCTCATCTCCTACCTTAACGTTCATTTGTTTCTGGTCAGCCCGTTACAGCCTTTTCGTTCCAGATCAGCTTGTCTTACAGGGATGGGTAATCGGCTTTCTTTGTTAATCCACGCGATGTATTAATATCAATTCGATTACCGCAGGAGACAAAGAGCGGTTTGACCTGTGGATGTGTTCGAAGTGCACGCCCATAGACTTCACCGTTTATTCTCAATATCTGTGAATGCACCTGATTCGCTCGTCGGCATCTAATAGTCCGTGTCCTGAATTTGGAGATAGCTCTCTTCCTCCCCGTAACGCCAGGTCTACTCCTGCCACGAGATGGATGCTTCTTTTTTCAAGGTATTTTGCAAGCTTATATGTTGCACTACTCCCGCTGGATTTGATCAAAGGTTTTTTCGTTGAATGGTTCCGGGGTATAATAACTATCAATCCATATAGTGGTCTTGATTTCACAGAAAACGCACCGCTACTTATGGTCTGGTAGAAGTGCTTGAATCTTAATTATTATGATACACTTAAATATTTTACTTCCTCGCTGAATTGCATGGCTGATGCCTGTTTCATAGAGAAATGGCACATACTGCTCTATAAGAATAATCATAGGGTGGGATTTGAAGATGTGGAGTTCATTCCATAGTGAAGATCATTTAGTTCTGGGTATGTTCAAGACACGTTAGCTCTTGAAGCGTCTTGAAAATTAACCCTTGTCGAGTATGATGCACTGGATGAAGCCCGGTCCTTATATATCGACTTTGAACGCGAAGCAGAGTTCGCCTGCCCGCATTGCGGAACAGCAAACAAGGTATACGACACTGAAAAGAAACTGTGGAGGCATCTGGATTTCTGGAACTGGAAAACCTACTTCCATGCTCGAGCTCCTCGAACGGACTGCACTAACTGCAATATAGTGACGTTGGTTCCCATACAATGGGCTCGTCTACAATTTCATTTCACCTTACTATTTGGCGCTTGGGCCATGCGCTTAATGGCCGAGAGGCCTTTCAACGCTGCGGCTCGTGAGTTACGTGAGCATGATACACGGATGTGGCGGATCTTCCATTATTATGTGAACCAGGCTATGGCTGAATTGAATCTAACCCAGGTTACATGGATTGCTGTAAATGAAACCTTGTCACGCTGCGGACATCGTTACATTACGTTGTTTGTGGATGTCAATACTAAGATTGTCCTGTTTGCCACCGCGTGAAAAGGGAAGGATACGTTCGCTCGTTTTAAACAATGTTTACTCCAAAAAGGGGTAGAAGCTTCGCAACAGGAAGTCTGCTGTGATATGTCCGTTGCTTTTATTCGGAGGAGCAATTCCAAAGGTAAAGACTACCTTTGATAAGTTGCAAGTCATGAAAATGGTGAATGAAGCGATTGATGATGTACGTAAAGCAGAGCAAAAAGAAGCTCCACAGTTAAAGCGAACGAGATATCTATGGGTAAAAATTGAAAATAAGCTGACAGCGGAGCAGCAAAAAGAATTCCAAACCTTGAAGGACAGCCATCTGAAGACTGGAAGAGCCTACAGTCTTAAATTAGCTAAGCAAGAGGTATGAGCGACCACGCACATCATTCCTGAAGTCTATCTGCGAGAATGAATGCACTGCGCCACGCGCTCACAGCTCCAGCCTATAGTAAATTTGGCGAAGACCGTTAAAACGACATGAAGAAGGGATTCTTAGCTGGTTTCACAGCCGCATGATCAACGGGCTGTAATGCAGACAATCTCATTGCGGTGGAGTACAAAATCTTATGCCGTCTCTTGTGGCATGGAGGAGCCCCTGCTCTTTCCTACCCCTTTTTACGAGATTTTATTAAAAATCTTTCAGTATGTAATTGATCTGTGAAATATTATAGTTTGTTCTACCAATCTAATAGAGCGAAGAGCCGATAAAAATAGCCTATTTCAACTCGTATTCGAGTTGAAATGGGCTATTAATTTTAACATTCTGTTCTTGAGAAGATTTGCTACGTACCCACCTGACTTTTTGATATCTTTCGCTGTCCAATCCTTAGGGGACCAAGCTTGGCCCTCTCCACTTCGCTTTGATTTGTTTTTGTGTATTGGTATATTACCAACTCGCACTCCGTTTGCATATTCTTTAGTAAAGTTAAATGGAATTTTATATTTAAATAATTAATATTCTTGACCATGACAGCCGTCGTTCAGTCTGTTTTTAGAATTAAAGTCTCCAACTGTAGCAAGATGAATTCTTTCATTACTTACAGTAAATCTTGCACCACTCATACCTTTTGGAAATCCTAATCCTTCTTTCGGAACCTTATAGCCCCTATTATACGTTCCTGTAAAAGCCAACACGAGCTTAGTAGTCTGTAAACCTCCAATAAAAACTGCTGCTTGCCATGCAGGTATGGATTCTCCGGTTACTGGATGACCTTCCTTAAATGCGTTAATCTGTTCATCGTATATAGGACTCCGTTTGCTTGGACCCACCTCTTATTTCTTCATAGGTACCGCCGTTTTCCCAGTATTCAACGAACTCCTTCTGTCCTGGCATCCTATTACCACTTTCACTCGCAGCCATGTAACCACCAAACAAAGGATTTTGCACCATCGGTGGTGAACATTCGAGCTCTCTATGGCTTTGTTCAGTGCTGTACTTGCAGCCATCTGCCCAACAATTGCTACTAGACTCACTTGTTCCTCGTCGCTTGCTGAAATCTCTCATCTATTGCCCTCAGATCCTGGGATGACTTCACCATACTTTCCAGTGCTCGATCCAGTACAGAACGTGACTGCTGAAAATCATAGAAAAATCGTTCTTGCGTTGCTCCCACCCACCGAGACTGGATGAATCCGATCCGTGCAGTCAGGTCATTACGTATACCTTCCAACTGCTGCCTGCCCTGCTCAATCTGTTTATATACATGCAGCAGCTCCTCCGGTGTTACTTTAATTGTACTCATATCATTCTCTGCCGTTAAAATTAGAATTTTACAATGTTAGCAGAAGTTTTTTTTCAATTACATCCACCTATAATCCTGATTACCCTTTATTCAAATGAATACCATTTAGTACTTATACTCCTCCATTCCCATTCCTGTAAAAGGAACCTCCAAATCATCAGGGCACGCCTTATATCAAAAAAACTTTAATGAATTATCATTCAATCGAGGGGCTAACTCCTCCAATATGTCTTCCGTTCGTTGAAGAAGCTTTTCGATGTTATCAAGGCCTAAATATTGATCCTCTTGGCGTTCCTCTAAAGATGACACATGTTGCATCGTACCGATGAACAAGGCAATATCCAGTCCAGGTTCAGTGTCCGTATGCACTAAAGGTAAGATTTCATTCATGGTTAGTTCTTTGGGTGGATGAACTGAATGATACTTATGGATATAAAGCGCCTTAATCATGGAGGCTAGAGCCCAATCACATAGAATTAGGCAGGCTTTAAACTGATTGTGATTACACATGATGGCGGCAAGTTTGAGATGATACTTAGCATGTTGGTGATAGGCCATCATTGTGGTACGTAGCATATGGTAAGCAGGAATACGTTTGGACCTAGGTTGTGTGGAGATATCATGGTCTTGCAAACGTGGGGTAAAATCTACTTGGTGATTACAATGTGCTTCGGTTATGGACCAATTTCTTGCCATTGTCATCCCTCCAAAGAGTTAATACCAGTATTATACAATAAAATGATACATATAGTAATCAAATAAATTATTTGTATTCTTCGTTTGGTGTTTACCTTGAGGAAACTTGTCTACACTTTTGAACATAGAGAGGTGAATACCATGAACGAGGACAGAGAAGTTTTGAAGCTGGTCGGAGCCAGGATTCGCGCACTACGCAAAGAAAGAGGGTATTCACAGGAATCCCTCGGAGAAAAAGGTGGATTTCATTTTTCATACATAGGACAGATTGAACGTGGAGAAAAGAATGTTTCTTTGGTGAACTTGGCGAAGATCGCTGAGTCACTGGAAGTGAACTTAATTCAATTATTTGCGTATGTAGAGGAAGAGTTTGAAGTAACTGAAGATGAGAAGCAAATCAAGGAAATTGTACAACTACTAAGAGACTCTAATTCAGAACATATACGAACCGCCAAAAATGTTATAAAAGGAATATTGATGTAAAAAACAACAACCCTATCTCTCCATTATTGGAATGATAGGGTTTCTTCGATACGCAAAATCTATAATACATTTTAAGTTTTCTACTTTTTAAGTGACATGATTTACAAGAAGCTAATGCATCACTGCTTTAATGGAACATTTGGTATCACCTATATATCAGTTTTTCTCTATATATAGTATTCTATTTCCCCCTCCTTATTTTTCAATAATTTCAGTAAATGGATTTTCTCGGAGAGTAATTTAGAACGCTCTTCGGTACGGAAAATTGTAGCATCATGTATATACTCACAATTTCCAAGTAAAAAATGATCCTTATCAAGGAGATGATAAATAAACCATTTTATTTCCTGATCCTCCTGATCTAGAACATAAAAACACTCATAAGCATACCTAGTAAACTTTTCTCTGAGTTGTGTGAATGTCATTATTATTAATAGTACAAACATGGAACTTGAGAAACACAACGTAATTAAACTCAGTGTTAAATTAATTAATAACACTTCTGGTTTGTCCATAGTTAACACTAAACTACCTTCTGCTATATTACTGGCTAAGAAACTTGGGAGCACGGAGAAAAAACATAATGTTTGTAACGTAAGTACGATTAATGTGAATGTAAGATTCTTTGACCTTGATAACCTTTTATCGAAAATACTTTTTTGTGTAAGGCTAACATATAAGATAGTAAAATAAAAAATTGTTCCAATGATTGAAATACAAAATGTAAAATATTCATTAACACCAAGATTGTAATATAACACTGTCAGAAAAACAGAAAAAATAGAGCCTATCATAACATAAAAGATGTAATTGGATATTTTTATCAAAGTCCTCTTTTCTTTTGATGAAATTAACCTTTCGATCTTGGATGAAGTTAACGAAGTTATTACCTGATTTTTCTTAAAAAAAGTCCACATAAAGCTAAGAATAGCAACAATCCCGCCCAATCCGCCTAATTTAGATAAAAATTGTCCATCCAAAATTCTATCCCACATGACCTTGCCTCCATACATATTCTAATACCGCTAGTTTTCAAACAATACACTTGTTCGCCACCGCCACCATCTTCGCAGGCATCTCTTCCCGTAACCGCCATACAAAGCTCATCGGCTTATTCCCCTCATGACTTACATAATCTGCTTCGCCCAGGAAGACAAATGGAGACGTATAGCCATGCTCCTCCTTATACTCCCGCACGAACAAGGCAATCCGGTTGCCCGTCTCTCGATGATGAATATACCGCTGCGCGGTAGCCGTATGCTCCGACACCCGGCTCTGTGTCTGCCAGTGGAATAATCGCTCATTGATCGCATAGTCCTCATACAGCGTAGATGGTGAGAAATCTTTGTCCGATTTGTTCAATGTAATGAAGAAGATATCGGTCTGTTCATCGGCAAAATACTTCACCCCTTCACGGAAGGCGGGTGATTGCTGGGCATTCCAATAACCGAAGGCGGCAAGCACTTGGTCCATGGAGTACATACAGTGGATATCCAGTGGACAAGTGTACGGGAACGAATTGCTTTTATCCACAAATCGCAGATGAGCCAGATTATATTTGAAAATATCCACAAGCTCTGCTCGGAATGCCTCACAAGACAGCACACGCTTTACACCCTCTTCGATGCTGCTCAATCCTAATTTCTCAGGCGCAGCCCGGTGGAAGGTATAATAGAACATGATCAACATGCGCTGTTCATCGGCGGTGGTCGGTTCTTTCCCTTTTTCAATGTAGTCAATCAGGAACGTTAGCCAGCTTCGGGAATTGATCGTCAGCACAGACGGTAGTCTGCGGATGTACTCATCTTGCTCACTCTCGATTGGCTCTGTCAGTCCGGCTTCGGCCAGCATACCCCGGAAATACCTTCTCCCCGTACGTCCACCATACAATTCATAGAGTGTCATCCCGTGATGCTCTACAAAATGAGCCAAGGTCAGCGGCAGGCCGGTGTCTTGCTGGAACGTTTGCAGCTTCTGGATTAACGCTCTCCGATTACGACTCATCTGCTTGAGGTTGCGCATGATGTATTCCTTCGCTTGCTTTTCCAATTGAATGAACGTGCCGCGTGGCAGGTTCGAAAAGCCGTTCTCGACGTAGTACGAGATGGAATGTTTGGTGGCGCCGATCAGAGCACGGAACTTATCCTGGAACCTATACTCCTGATGCGCTTGTCCGATGAAGTCGAGCACGGTCAGGCACTCTTTGCCATCCGCCATCCGTAGTCCACGTCCCAACTGTTGCAGGAATACGGTCAGACTCTCGGTAGGACGCAGGAACAGGATGGTGTTCACCTCAGGTATATCCACGCCCTCATTGTACAAGTCCACGACGAAGATCATGCGCAGTTCCCCGTTCACCAGCTGTCCTTTAGCAGAATGACGTTCCTGTTCGCTCGACCCACCATGCAGGGCTATGGATGGAATGCCGACTTCGTTAAATATTTTTGCCATATACATCGCATGATCCACCCCTACGCAGAACCCAAGCCCCTTCACATCGTCCAGATCGGTTACGTATTTGTTCAGACTTTGGATGATCTGGTTGGCACGGATTTTGTTATGAGTGTAGAGCTTTTCCAGTTCGTTCAGATCGTAGCCTTTATGCGACCACTTCACCTGAGATAGATCGACAGTATCAGTGACGCCAAAATATTGAAAAGGACTCAGCAGCTTCCGGTCAATGGCATCGGTTAGACGGATCTCGGCAGCAATCGTATGATCGAAGTAGGCGGTAACGTCTTTGCCATCCATCCGTTCCGGTGTTGCAGTAAGTCCTAGCAAAATCTTCGGTTCGTAGTGGGACAACAACTTCTGGTACGAAGGCGCTGCGGCATGGTGGAATTCATCCACAATGATGTAATCGTAATAGTCTGGGCTGGTGATCTCGGTTAGATTCATAGCGTTAAGGCTCTGAATGCTAACAAACAGGTGGCCCAGCGCCTCCGCTCGGTGATTCCCGACATGCAGCTCACCAAAGTTCATATCCTTCAGGATATACCGGAACGTGTCCCGGCTTTGCTTCAAGATTTCTTCCCGATGGGCGACAAAAAGCAGCTTGGCTCCCGCATGGCTCGCACGGAATCTCTTATAGTCGAAGGCTGAGATGACCGTTTTGCCAACGCCTGTGGCGGCGACGATCAGGTTGCGAGTTCGTCCGTACAGCGTACGCTCGGCGTCCAGCTGTTCCAGCACTTCCTTTTGATAATCGTAAGGCTGGATATCGAAGTGGAAGTGGTTGGACTGATCTTTTTTGCGATTCAGAGCCGCCTTCAACTGTGCCTCATGTCCTTCATCCTCAGCCACATATCGCGTGAATTCACGGTCATTCCAGTAGCTTTCGAAGGTCGCTGCAATCTTGCGCAGCACGTCGAGTGAATCCTTCTCCGTCACCTTGAGGTTCCACTCCATACCACTGGTCAGCGCCGGGTTGGACAGGTTGGAGGAGCCGACATAGGCCGTGGTGAATCCAGTATCGCGGTGGAAAATGTACGTTTTGGCGTGCAGCCGTGTCACTTTGGTATCATACGAAATCTGAATCTCTGTGTTAGGTAATTTGCTAAGTTCAGTAATAGCCTTGAGGTCGGTTGCTTCCATATAGGTGGTCGTGATGATCCGCAGCTTCCCGCCGCCGGCTGTGAATTGTTGAAGCTGTTCCAGAAGCAGGCGAAGTCCGCTGAATTTGATAAATGACACCAGCCAATCGATCCGATCGGCGGTCACGATCTCTTTCTGCAGCTCCAGTAACATACTCGGTTCGGACTTCGCGCCTGTGAATAATGAACTTTGGGAGATCGGCGTATCTGGACGAACGATTTTGGTATCCCGGACCGCATGAATGCTATTCAACTTGGAATACACATGGGTCAACACTTCCCCCTGCTCATCCAGTTGCAATTCGTTATACTCTTCTTCCCCCAGTGTGCCTTTCAGGGTAGTAATAATCTCATTACACGTTCGGATCTGCGCCAACACTGCCGTTTTATCTTCCGTCTGTTCCCGTACAATCTTGAGCGCTCGCCGCGTTACCGCCGCCAAATACGTGGACAGCAACTTGCGCGCTTCCTCCGCATCCAGCTTCTCGGTCCCAATGTTATACACATCCGGGTCCAGCGCAGAAATCTCCTGCCTGGTGATGGTGTTGATAAGCTGTTCATATATGCCTTGTTTCATGAATGTACCTCGTGTGGGTGTAGGATGGTTGTGGATAGTTCTCTATGTATATGGTGAGTTAGATAATTGGTATAACTAAGTATTACTTCTACTATATTATCGTCCAGTATGGGAATAATTTCATTAGTTGTTTTGATATCGAAAAAGTGGAGTTCTTCCTATTGCCTCTAAACGGCAGGAGTACTCCACTTCCAATGTGCATCTCATATCTAGTATCAAGTTTTATTCTTAATTACCACTCATATCTCGGATTCAGTGAGTCTCTCCACACTTCATCAACGTGATTGACACTTTGTTCTTGAAAATAAACTCTATTCTCATTCTCAAGATCATTCAAAAATTGTGGCCAATCCTTTTCATTAATTTCCGTTGATTCAGGATCCCCAACTACTTTCAACCATCGGTTGTTTAACTGTTGATACTCCATAATTCTTGCTTTAAGTTCAGGTGTTAAAGGGTAATTTGTGGCATCCAATCTGTCGAATGTTATTAGCATACGTTGAAGCGTTAGGGGCAACGTGTCACTTCGATCTAGTTTGTCTGTTAATGATTTGGCAGGTCTGGCTAGTACAGTCATTTCTTCATTAAAGCTTTGATTCATCAAATTATTCTTATTAATAATCTGAATCATATTCATCAAATTATAAGATAGCTGCCTCGCTTGTTCTCCATCTTCTATCATCTCGTTCGTTATTTTCTCTTTCTCCAGTATGCGTTTAAAATAGGATTCATTGTTTAAAATCGCACTCTTCATATCAACCATATCTTGTCGTACATTCATCGTTAAATACTCTTCGTATATTCTTTTTTCTTTATAAAAGCTATAGGTTAGAACGAGTAGCATTGCAAAACCTAAGCATCCAACGATTAGAAATCGTTTTTTCAGTCTCATGATTTACATTCCTCCTCCGACAAGGCCCGTTAGTTGGATGGTTATTGAGTAAACACCACTACCAAGGAGTTATACTAACTCAACTAACCTTGAATCAGATTATATAAATAAGCCTGTTCCTACTTAGTAACCAAGTTGGAATAGGCTGTTTAATATTTCTAGATGTCACATGTTAATAATCTTTAGGATCGCGGATTTTTATAACACCAATCCGGGTCGTAAGGTAGAGCTTTTAATTTTTTCATATCCTCCCAACTGTAAACCCAGTCATAGTCTGCTACCCAAAAATAATCATTAGGGTTTAACTTGAGGTAGTGGTAAATAAATTCAAAAACAAGTTCCTGAACACCGTATATCTCTTCTATGCAGCCAACCTGAAAAAGATCTCTGTCTGCTTCTAGCCCAACATCATCATTATAGTAAAATTCCAATCCCGGATTATCTGTTGCATCCACGTAGAAGATAAACGAATAGTTATTTTCTTTGATTAATTTATGGCTTATGTTCATGGTAGTTGAGAGGAAATGTCCATCGGTTGAATAATTTTTACTATTATGAAAGTTAAGCATAGCATCTGCATTAAAAGCTGCAACTATAGAATCTGATAGTAACTTTTCAGTTGTATATTTTTTTCTCTCCGTTAATATAAATGCGGAAGTTCCCATTATTTTAATACCCCCTTTAATTCTTCCAATGAATTCACAACAGTTACACCTTGCTTTTCAATGCGTTCTAACATTTGTGAATGTTCTGATCTCAAATTGTTTAACGGTTTATCAATATATAGAATTACCTGCTTTTGTTCTGGGTTAAAGAATAACTCGTGGTTTTTATCCATAAATTTATTGAATTGATCTTCTTTTACAGCTTTAATTGAAGCCTTCACCTCAATAATTGCATTTTTGGTAACTACGTCTAGATCACCCGCCGCTTCGCCATTCTCCTTTAGGATCTTTTGCCCAAATGCTGTAACTTGCTGCTCTTTGTTGATAAAGTCGGCAACCTTGGCTTCAGTGGCTTTACCTACGTCTGGACTTTTCAAAAAGTTAACAACATCACGATCAATATTTTTAGGGTGTTGGTCAACAAACGTCAGCTCATTACCAGCAGGATTCGTATATTTTGTTTTGTTTCCATCCCTAACTATACTACCAAAATCGCCCTCTTTCCCCTTCCCACCACCCAGATCGCTATGCTTATTTTCAACAGTACGAAGCGCCCTGCCAACAAAGGCGTAGGCCAACACCTGACCCATCACAGAACCACTATAGTACCCGGCCCCACTCTCATTCACCTGTTTCTTCTGCTCATCCACAAATTGACCTACATCAGACCTCGCTGTTCCGTTTCCCCAGGCTGCATCCCATGCAAACTTAATACCTCGCCCAACATCGACCACCTTACCCAAAGTCAGCCCATAGGCCACACTAGCGACCGTGCCGAATGGATCATAAAAGAGCGCCTCCGCCGTCTGTCCAATTCCAGTTACGGTCTCTCCCACCGACTTGTCCAGCAGTCCAACACCGAAATTTCGTTTCAGTTCTTCAGGTATATATAGAGCAACCTCACCCGAACCATCGGCTGTTCTGAAATTCTTCGCTATAAAAATAAATTCGTTCTGAATTTTATCCAATAGACCCAGTGTAGCTGGGAACACTTCTTTCACCTGCATAAAATCCCAGAAGAACCGCTCTCCTGTCACACCTGACCATTCCGATTGCAGCATATAAATGGATTTCTCCAGTTCCCTGACCATACGCTCCAGTTCCTGTTTTTTCTGCTGGACGAGTCGGGCTTTTTCCTCCAATTGATCGGGATGTACCTGAATACGTTGCATTCTATCTTCACCGCCAACCTGACCGTAGTAGTTATCCCTAAATTTTAACAAGTTAGAATGGGGATTGGAATCAAACAGAGGATTCATTTTCACATAGGTTAGCTGGAAGATGGTAAACATCCATAGGTAGATATATTGCGCATTCGTGCATGTTACTCCAAAATTCGATCAATTGGTTAATATAAACCATAGTGCTAGACTCTATTTTCCGAAAGGAGCCTGTAAATTGAACAAAAAGAGTATCATCATCGCCATGATCATCTGTCTAATCTTGCTCGCTCTTCCCTTCATATTCTACTTTTCCACTAAAATGTCCGGAGGCTCGGCGTTTCCTAAATCGATTACCACACCAAGCTCTAAGGTATAATAAATGACATACTATTATATACAACCCTCGTCTCACAGGTCCTAATGATTCAATTTGAAGGAGGCTCATCCATGAAATTAGAACGACTTGATCATCTCGTGTTAACCGTAGAGAATCTGGAAGCAACGATTGCATTTTATTCGAATGTATTAGGCATGCAAGCGGTCGAGTTCGGCCAGGGCCGAAAAGCATTACAATTTGGACAGCAAAAAATCAATCTGCATGAACGGGGCAAAGAGTTTGAACCGAAAGCTCATATCCCCACACCGGGTTCAGCAGATCTTTGTTTTTTGGTCAGCACACCGCTGGAAGAAGTCATTGCACATTTAACACACCAGAACACTAAAATCGAAGAAGGACCAGTCAAGCGGACAGGTGCACTGGGACCAATCTGTTCGGTGTATATACGTGATCCTGACGGTAATCTGATCGAACTATCCAATGCTTTGTATGCATAAGCCATCAGTTCTCACTCTCCATATGGCAGCAAAAAGATCCTGAAAAGCCTCGGCTTCACAGGATCTTTTTTGATTTACAGCATGAATAATTACATAGCTCAACTATTTACGGTTAGATACCGCTCTCATCACTTGGGAATAGAAAAGGTACTGCCTTCCTTCTCACAATCGGTTAACACGTTAAAAACACGTCCTTGCTCACTCTTCATCGTACCGATCCCTTTGCAGGTGTTGGTCGTGATCCCCTGTTTGGAGCCATAGGCATCCCTTGAGTTATCATAAGTCGATTGAATGACTGAGCCATCGTATATCAATTCATAGATGATGGCCCCACCTTCGATGGTATACATCGTCACACGAACCTGATCCTGCTGCTTCTTCTCCACATTCTTCACAAATGTATTCCACTTATCCTTGTTCCGCATGCCTTCGAGAAGTACAACGACATCTCCGCTTTGCTCCGCTTGCTCAGGGTTATGTGGCTCAATAATTTCCGGGAATGAATTCAAAACCACTGGAGAATCCACTGTCGGATCGTTTGCCTCACAGGCTGTTAACATCATTAACGCTAACGAAAGCGTGAGCAGTACCCTTTTCATCCAATCACCTCATGTTTAAGACGCTAATGTCTCCGTACATGTTACCTATGTGCTGTTAGAAATAACGTAAACACACCCAGTACCGACTTTCAATATAAAGGAATTTTTATCGTTTGTATGTAACTTCAACCCTCCATAAAGTGTTTATATAACAATGCATCTTTCACTTCCATCTCATCTGAAAAAGAGGCGATACACATGCGTTTGGCTAACCCATCCGATGACATAGCAAAAGAAAAACGACGTCCCACTTCACGCTTGAATCATAGACCTAATAGTAAAAGTAAATCGTCCCGACGATTCGCCATTGCAATGGCTGCAGCACTAGTTGCGTCCAGCTTGTTGTTGGAGCTGACAGCTGAGCCAACGACTCACGCAGCCCCTAACGTACAGCGTTCCGCCAGTAACACTTCTGTTCAATCGAATGCAGTAAACTCAGAGAAGAAACTCCACTATACCGCTGTAGAGGGAGCTTATTATTACACAGTCGCCTTGAGAAGTGATGGTTCGGTCTGGACCTGGGGCCGCAATTTGTTGGGAGAGCTGGGTGTGAGCGAGAACATTCGATATCGTCATACATTTAGTCCCATCCGCGTACCGGAACTATCTAATGTAATAGCTATTTCAGCCGCCGGTGGTGGAATCAACGCAGCAGTTCAGGCAGATGGAACGGTCTGGGAGTGGGGTGCTGGCAAACTACCAAGCAAAGTCGAAAGCATCAACTCTGCGAAGGATGTAGTGACTGGC
Source organism: Paenibacillus sp. BIC5C1 (assembly GCF_032399705.1). Classification (NCBI taxonomy): domain Bacteria; kingdom Bacillati; phylum Bacillota; class Bacilli; order Caryophanales; family Paenibacillaceae; genus Paenibacillus; species Paenibacillus sp. BIC5C1. Next base: position 1,089,598 of record NZ_CP135922.1, on the reverse strand, counting down.
TCTTTGACCGTCGCCCTTCTCCAGAACGGGACAGTCTGGTCATGGCAGCGCCCTACCGCTCAAGGAAGCGATTCAGATCTCGTACGTAAACCGCATGCGATCAGCGGACTGAAAGATGTCATCCAGATCGGATCCGTAGGTTTGCATGGATATGCCCTAAAGAAAGATGGCTCCGTATGGACGTGGAACGAGCCTGACCAACCCGGTCAAGTCCAATCCAAACCAACCAAGATAAAAGGTGTAACCGACATATCTTCGATTAAAAGTATAGATACATCCTTGCTTGCACTGGATAAGAACGGGAAAGTCTGGGGTTTGGACGACACAGGGAAAGCATTCGCTTTTGATTACGACTTCAAAGTGAAGAAGATGGATGGAAATTCGCAATATATATTATTACTCACAACATCCGGTGAGGTGTACAGCTACGGAAGGAGCGTGAACGGTAAAGAAGGAAAAGTAAACCATTTATCCGGTATTACCGATATTTCAGCAGGATATTACCATAGTCTTGCCTTATCCTCGGATGGAACCGTCTGGGGCTGGGGAAGTGATAAATACGAGGAAGCGGGTGCACCTGCAACGTCATCTGGAGGAATGGTCTACAAACCCGTTCAAGCCAAGATTGGCACAGATGTATATCTGAACGGTGATCTGTTCCAGTCAATGTATGCCGCTGTTGAAACGCCTAAGACTGTGCAACTGCCAATCAAAGCCATCGCCACAGCAATCGGAGCAAAATTTGAGATTCATCAGGTGGAAGGTAGCCTGAACCACTATACGTTGAAATATAACAATCGGACAATCACAATCCGCCCTAACGAAACACAATATGTTATAACTTCAGCAGATGCATCTGAGGAGCGAGTCATACAGATACCTGAACCCATAAATAATTACTCGGGAGCAACTACAGTGCCTTTTGAGGTATTGCGTGGTTTGGGATTGAACGTATCCTGGGATTCTGAGAGAGCTATGCTGACCATTGACGATGCTGATAAGAAAGATTCAGGACGCTAAACGAGTCGCTTTAACACCAAATGAATCCCTTTAACATAAGAAAAAATCCCCTTCAGATAAACGTCTTGTTCTTAACGAACACCGTATACTTGAAGGGGATTGCTCTTTTAGCACCCACAGCTCTCCATCCGTTGGAGCAATGGAATGTACGTTTCACTTACTGGACATCATGCATCTTACTTCTCGAACCGGAACCAGCCAAAGTCAAACTGACTACCCGGCAGGAAAATAAAGGTCACCTTCTGCACACCTTTCACCTGCTCAAGCTCAAACACGCGTTCCTCATATCCATCGGACTGTGTGAACTCCACCAGTTGATTGCTCTGTCCGTCCTCACCTGCAAAGCGGATATGAATCGTGTTTTTATCAATCGGCGAACGTCCATAGATCACAAGCTTGGACGTGCCTTCTGTTGTGAAGTCCATATTTTCAAACTCCAGCGACACATTGTTTCCGATCCCCTCGACATGATCACCCTCGATCTTGAACGTATCCCCGTAGAGATGATCGCATGATGCAGCCGTATTCTGCTCAAATGCGCGGCTTTGGCGCTCGAATGAGAAGCCTTTGATATGAATCTTCTGCTTCAGTACAAAACAGATCGACGTAATCCCGCTCAGCCGCTTGGACAGATGATACGTCTCTTCCTGATATACATTCCATCTGGATTCTTTGTCATACACCACATCTGCCAGCAGTGTACTTCCCTCTTCATCCGGCATACCTTCCCAGATCTGAATGAAGTACTCTTCACTGGACAACGCAAAGATTGGAATCGTAATCGTGTCGGAGCCGTATGGCCCGAAGTCGATATTGCGGAAGCCCACATGTGTCTCCCCATCACGGCTTGTCGCTACCCCGCGTTCATTGCCGTTACCGACATCCCCTTTGGTGTAATCGTACAGCCCGCCCGTAATGAAGCCGTACGGATCTTTGTAAGCCGTGCCCAGACCCGTTGCTTTGAACTCCAGTTGGGAGATCAGTTTCGTTTTATCGGTACCGTTACTGCTTGTCGCACGAAGACGGAATTCCCCATCGCCCAGAGCGGATACGTTGACCTCCAGGCCATTGGCTTCGACCTTGGCAATGTTGGATTCAATCCCCGCATCGTTCACAACGGCCCAATCAATATCCCGATAGGATGTGTTCTCCGGATACAGCTTGGCTTTCACCGTCATTTGCTGTTTCGATGGATCGAATAGCTGTCCACCTTCGCTGATCATTTCGATTTTCCGCAAAGGAATCTCTAACGCGCGTCCCGTCAGAACCGGACGTTCCGTATTACTCATGAGTACGTTTTGCTCCTGACCAGCAACGGCAGCCTCGGATGCCCCATTGGTACGATCTCCTGCACCTGCAACAGCTCGTGATTCGAACTCGGCAGCTGCACTTTGCAATCCTTCCGAGGTCACCTCGATCTTCACCGTTCCCGATTCGTTCGTTGCCCCGATGATTGCCATCAGCTTGCCGCTGAATAGCCTTCTGCTCAGTCCTTTGTATGGATCATAGTCCGTGCTGTCCCCGTTATCGAGACCGAGCAGACGACCTGCACCTGTCACTTGGACCTGCACACGGTTGTTTGCATTTTGCACGGGATTGCCTGCTTCATCTTCCACTTGAATTTCCACGAAAATCAGATCAGTACCGTCTGCTTGCAGCTGCTCCCGATCGGCTTGCAGACGAATCTTCTTCGCATCTGTATAGGATTTTTGCACATCCGTTGCAATTACGTTACCGTTCTCATCATAAGCGATCGCTTTGAGCTCGCCCTCTTCATATGGCACTTTCCACCAGCCTGCCAGCTGGGTTCCCTTTGCATGGTCGATATCATACGTGCCGATTGTTTTGCCATTCAGCTGCAATTCAATCTTCGGCGCATTACTGCACACGCGTACATCAATCAGCTGACCCGGGCTGAAATCCCAGTAAGGGAACAGGTGAACCATCGGACTTTTCTTATAATCCGTCCAGGCTGCTTGGTAAATATAGTAGGAATCTTTCGGGAACGTTGCTGTATCCAGCTGTCCAAAATATGAATTCTTCGTATGATACGGTGTTGGTTCTCCAATATAATCGAATCCCGTCCACAGGAACTGCCCCAAGGAATACGGCGTATCTCGTTCTGCCAAAATGCAATATTCTGCTGACTTTGCGCCCCAGCTTGTTGTACTGTTGCCCAAAGCCGAGCACTGCTCATCATCGTCTGCCAGTATGGATTGCTCAAACGGGAAGTGATAGATCCCACGGCTCTGCACCACAGACGAGGTTTCACTACCATAGATAATCCAGTCTGGATGTTCCTCATGATGCTTGTCGTAGTATTTCTCCGCGTAGTTATATCCTGCGAGCTTCACGATATCAGCGCATTTTTGTGCGTTTTCCCACGGCATGTAGTTCGAACCGATCGTCACACCTGCATTGCCTTTTGGATCAAATTCCAGTACATAATCCATCAGCATGCGGGTTACTTCTTGGCCCCGCTCATCCGCATGGGTATCGTAAATTTCGTTGCCGATACTCCACATGATCAGACTTGCATGGTTACGGTCACGCTTCACCCAGCTCTTCACATCAGTATGTGCCCATTCCGGGAAAAATCTCGCATAGTCGTAAGGGGTCTTGGCTCTCTCCCACATATCGAACGCTTCCGAAACGATCAGCATACCCATCTCATCCGCAAGTTCCATGAACTCTTTGGCAGGCATGTTATGAGCGGTCCGAATGGCGTTAACGCCCATTTCTTTCAACAGCACAAATCTTCTGCGCAGTGCCGTCAGGTTAAAAGCAGCCCCAAGCGCACCGAGATCATGGTGTTCACACACACCGTTCAGCTTCATCTTGACCCCATTCAGGTGGAATCCTTCGCTCGCATCCAGCTTGATATCCCTGAAGCCAATCCGCTGTGTGACGGACTCGATTGTCTCATAGCCCTGCTCACCTGTAGCTAATTGAAGTTCCGTTACCAGATCATACAGATTCGGTTCATCCGGGCTCCATAACTTCGGAAGATCGACCGTCAGCTGTTGGGTGTTGGATTGTATCTCTTCATGTCCGGTGTCTTTACCCGCTGCAGCTGTAACGTCCGCTTTGCTGGAAAAGATCTGATTACCCTTATACCAAATCGTGTGCACAAGTTGTGCGTTCTGATTGAGACTTAGCTCCGTATCCACCTCAACCTGCCAACCTTCTGGCTGCTGCTGAATGGATACATAGGTACCATCTGTGACGATATAATTCCGATCTCTCGTTTTGAGCCACACATTGCGATAAATTCCAGCCCCCGAATACCATCTGCTGTTGGGACTCTGATGCACAACTTTGACTACAATTTCGTTGTCACCTTCCACCAAAGCACTCGTGATCTCATGCTCAAAAGCCGAATAGCCGTATTTCCACTCTCCAACAAGCTGACCGTTTACATATACGGAAGAATCCATATACACCCCGTCAAAGCAAAGCAGAAGCTGCTGGTCATCCTTCGTATATGGGAATGTCTTGCGATACCATCCGATGCTGTCCTCATACAATTCAAGCGTATTATAGATCAGCCAATCATGAGGAAGCTCAACCGGTTCAAACGTTAATCCCGCAGACTCCGTAACTTCCAGCTTACTTTTCGCAAATTGCCATCCATCCGTAAAAAGCTTTTTCTGATTCATCTCAGCTCTCACTTTCTGTGTGTATTATGATTGCGGTTACAAACAAAAACAGACTATTTTCCGAAAACCTTTTCGAAAATAACTTGGTGAGACAATAACACTTCACCCGATTATATCATCTGACCGCCTCTGTACGTCACTTTTTGAGCAGATTCAAGAAAAAAAGATCCCGCTTTTAGATATCCAAGTCGGGACCTTATGAATTCAACTATATATAACTACATTAATTGTTCATTGCTCGAATCGGTCTGTAGAATGCCCGAATATCATCCGCCAGCAACTCCGGTTCTTCCAAAGCCGTAAAATGCCCTCCACTAGGCATGGAGGTCCAGCGCGTTACGTTCAGGTTTTGCATCGCCCAAGACTTGGGCGGCAGCACGATATCCGCAGGAAATATAGCAATGCCTGTCGGAACTTCTATACGGCCCAGTGGTGGCAAGGAATGCGAATTTTCGTAGTACATACGTGTGGATGATCCTATGGTATTCGTAACCCAATAGATCATAATATGAGTCAGCAACTCATCCTTGCTAAATAGTTGATTGAGGTCACCTTTACAGTCGCTCCATGCACGAAATTTCTCAATGATCCAAGCGGCCAAACCTACCGGCGAATCGGAAAGTCCGTACGCAAGTGTCTGAGGTTTGGTTGATTGAATGGACATATAACCCCCTTCTTGTGAAATCCATGTTGAAGCATTTTTCTTGTACTCTCGTTCTTCCTCTGAGCGTTCTGCCTCATCCTGGGAAGATAAAAGATCTCTTATGATACCAATATCCGTTAAGTGGATTCCAACTAGAAGTTCAGGATTATTCGATGCCAGATAACGTGTAACGCCAGAGCCAATATCTCCACCAGCAGCAGCGAATTTGTTGTAGCCTAATTCTTTGGTCATTAGTTTGGCCCACATCTGGGAGACACGAGAATTGTTGAAGCCAGGTTGGTCAGGGCGACTAGAGAATCCGAATCCAGGCAGTGAAGGCACAATGACATCAAAAGAATCCTCCGGATTACCTCCATAACTCGCAGGATCGGTCAGGAGAGGGATAATCTTTTGATAACGAAGGTAGCTATCGGGCCATCCATGGGTAAGAATAATCGGCAGAGGGTTAGGCCCTTTACCACGCTCATGTACGAAGTGCACATCCACCCCATCCAACTGGCAACGAAACTGGGAAAATTGATTCAACCTGGACTCTTGTGCTCGCCAGTCATAATGATCTCTCCAATAAGAGACAAGTGATTTTAAATAACTGAGATCAGTTCCTCGCTCCCAGCCGGAGTCTACCAATTGATCTGGCCAACGGATGTGATGCAGCCGATATTGCAAATCGTCCAAAATCTCATCAGAGACATGAATATGAAAACGTTCAACAGTCATCAAAATTTCCTCCCTTTTTGTTGATTCACAACGTTATTATAACCTTTTATCGCTATTCATAGATTCCATCTTTGTCAATTGATTCCTGTAATTTCTTGTCGTGCTATGTTAGATTATCCATTGGAATAATATCACATATATAGATAGGGGAAATTAGAACGTGAAGAAATCATGGGTACTATCAATCATTATGAGTTTTGTTTTGCTCGGCGGAGTATTCGCACCTGCAGGGTCCTATGCCGCTGCTGCGGATGACTCAACTACTACATATTCGGAAGACGAATACTACGAAGAAGTTGACACGTCAGAACAAGAACCGATCCCTACAGCCGAAGAGGAAGATTTCCTCAACTACCTGGATCAGTTGGATACCGCATCGGTATATGAAGAGAAAGCCTTCAACGCCTTGGGAGGAGGATTCTACATTACATCTTCCAATCGCAAGTCCGTTTTCCTGAAATTGACCAACACAGCGATTCCTAACTACACCAAATATGTTTCCAAGCTGAAGCTGATTAAACCGCAAAATGCGGAACTGCAAAAAATCCATGCCAACTTGATCAAAGGTAGTTATACACAGCTTGAAGGATTCCAACTCGCTAAAAAGGCTGTCTCCAAAACAACGGTAAACAGCGCTGTCCTGAAACAAGCCAATGCCAAAATTGATACCGGCAAGAAAAGTATCGAGAAATATCACAAAGAAATTTCTGCTTATGCCAATAAGCTTGGGTATGATTTTTAAATAATAGTACCCAAAATTAAACGATGAATTCAACTCATCTTTTCAGGAAAAAAAAGTGTTTTCTTTTTCCAATTTAGTTCGTATAATAGCACTATAATCAAAAGGCTATGCTGCCGAAAGGTACAACCTCGTGAACATTGGGGTTGTGCCTTTTTTGCGTTTATAGCCATATTATCCATCCCAGATAAGGAGTGAATGCTATGTTACTTGAAGCTATTTATCATCGTCCCAAAATGAATTGGTCCTACGTATATGACCGTTCCACCATGCACCTGAGGCTACGTTCCAAGCGGGGCGATCTGGATGCTGTTATCGCCATCATCGGGGATAAATATGCATGGGATCGTACGGTCCTCCACCTTCCGATGCGAATCTTTGCCCGTGATGCCTTGTTCGATTATTGGGAAGTGGAAGCGCAACCACCCTACCGCAGATTACGCTACGGCTTCCAACTGATCGAGGGAGAGGAATCGGTCTGGATGACGGAACGGGGATTCGAGCAGGCTTTGCCTGATCATCCGTTGGAATTTTTCGATTTTCCATTTATGAATCCGGTGGATTTCTTCGAGGCACCTGCTTGGGTTAAGGATGCTGTATTCTATCAGATCTTCCCTGAACGTTTTGCCAATGGTGATCCGTCTATCAGTCCGAAGAATGCTGAACCCTGGGGCGGTGAACCGACACCTGTCAATTTTTTCGGAGGTGATTTACAAGGAGTTCTGGATCACCTTGATCATCTGAGCGCACTTGGCATTAACGCCATTTATTTCTGCCCGGTGTTCCAGGCTACAACCAACCATAAGTACAATACCGCAGACTACCTGAGGGTTGATCCCCACTTTGGCACCAATGAGAAATTGAAGGAGCTTGTGGATGCATGCCATGCACGCGGCATACGGGTAGTTCTGGACGCGGTATTTAACCACTCCGGTAGAGAATTTCTTCCATTCGCGGATGTGCTTGAAAAAGGGGCTGCTTCCCGTTATGCGGATTGGTTCCATGTCAGAGAATGGCCAGCACGTATCGAAGACGGTATCCCCACATATGATACCTTTGCCTTTGAACCCCTTATGCCCAAACTGAACACGGAACATCCCGAGGTTAAGGAATATTTGCTGGAGGTGGCCCGTTACTGGATTCAGGATATGGGTATCGACGGTTGGAGGCTGGATGTTGCCAATGAGGTAGACCATCAATTCTGGCGTGAATTCCGACAAACGGTCAAATCACTTAACCCGGATGCCTATCTTCTCGGCGAAATCTGGCATGATTCCATCATGTGGCTGCAGGGGGATCAGTTTGATGCAGTCATGAACTACCCTTTCACGAATTCAGTCATGGATTACGCTGTGCTTGGCAAGCTGGACGGCCTCGGATTTGCCAACGAGGTTGGCAAACTGCTGGCTGCGTATTCACAGCCTGTAACCGAAGCGGCCTTCAACCTGCTCGGCAGTCATGACACGCCAAGACTGCTCACCGTGTGTGAAGGGGATGTACGCAAAATGAAGCTAGCAGTCATTCTGCTGCTTACGTACCCAGGCGCTCCTTGTATTTACTATGGCGACGAGGTAGGACTGGATGGTGGCTATGATCCAGGTTGTCGCAAATGTATGGAGTGGGACGAACAGAAGCAGAACAAGGATCTGCTCGAATTCTTCACCCAAGCCATTGCCCTGCGTAAACAACACGCTGCATTGCGCAGTGCGGACATCACAATGATTTATGCGGAAGCCGGAGACCCGTGCATTGCCATCGGACGCAAGAATCAGGATACGGGGGAACAATTCGTACTCGTCCTGAATGCAAGTGAAGAACCACGCAGTTTGGAGTTGCCACTACACCAAGGAACTTGGCGTAATGTATTCTCAGCCACAACTCGGGAAACTCAGCAGAACAAGCTGAAGCTGGACCTAGACGCGTACGGTTTCTCCCTGTTGCAGTTGGATGTCAAATCACACGTGAAGGCATAACATTTACATTAATCACAGGCCTTCTCGAAGCTATCTGAGATCATTCGCAAGAATACTGTGTATGTTTATCTCTCAAAGTGAAAAGGGGAACCCTCGGTGCGTCGCGCATCCGAAGGTTCCCCTCTCCTATTACAACTCATGATGTCCCCTGCTGCGTTGGCATTCATGAGTCACTTTATCCATTCGTTCATTCCCTATTGTGCCCCTTGCGAATCCTCCTCCAGGCTTGCCGCAACCTCATCCCGAACGGCGGAGATTGGACCGGGATTTCTTATTTTCTTCATTCTTGGACTTGTTAATGTCTCCTGGGTAATTACAATCTTTTGCGGGATTTTGTACTGGGGCAGCTTGTCTCGGCAAAAGTCCCAGATTTGTCTGCGCAGTTCCGTAAGAGGATGCTCACCTGTAAGTTTGACCGTGGCCTTTACCATCTGCCCCATAATCCCACTCGGTTCCCCGCTCACCACAGCCGCTTCAATGGCATCCATTTGCTCCAGAATACTCTCCACTTCCGCAGGGTAAACTTTACGCCCGCCTACATTAATGATCTCCGAGCGGCGACCCAAAATACGAATGTAGCCATCCTCCATCTCCGCTTCATCGCCGGTCTGGAGCCAGCCATCTTCCGTGAAAGGAGACGGAGCGTTCAGATACCCGATCATGGCCGTTGTCGTTTGGATCTCCAGCAGCCCGTCCACAATCCGATAACGGACTTCCCCATCACGAACCGTAAATAGCAATGAACCCGAATCCTTGGAGCGTGTCGGCAGAATGCCAAGCTCTGACATGCCATAAGCCTGCACCGTACGTACATTCGGAAACTGTCTATTCCATGCGGTAAGCAGCGCCTCCGGCATAACCTCTGATCCATAGGAAATCACTTCGAGACTGGATAGATCAACCTCCGGATAGACTCCGCTAAGGAGCAGCAAATTCATGAACGTTGGTGAGACTGGCAGTGCCTGAACACGGTGCTTTTCAATGGTTTTGCATACTTCCAGGGGGGAGCGATCCGGTATGACGCATAAACAGCCGCCGCTGGACAGGGATTGCAGCATTGTGTTTAAGCCGCCAATGTGGTCAAACATCATGAAAGGGATCGTACAGAGCGGCCGGACTTGCCGCCTGAACCCGTGCAACAGACGATCCGCGCTGTGAACAGCAGCTTTGCTTTGTCCTGTCGATCCGGATGAGAAGATCACCAGACCTGCTTTCTTTTCCTGACTCAGCTTTGACAATATCGGGGACCGACTCCCTTGCACAGAGCAATGTCTGGCTATAGCTTCCCCTTCCCCAACACTCATTCGCCATTCTGCCTGAGCGAGCGCTGTATACTCATTCCGTTTGGCCTCAATCAAGTGTCGATCCAGCGGAACCACAATACAATTCCGTTCCAGAAGAGCGATCAGTGCCGCTGCGGCATAAGGAGAATAATCCTCTTCAAGCACAACGATGGCCCCTTCGAGCCCTTCAGTGGAAATCCACTGGCTAAAGGTCTGAATCTGATCCAATAACCAGTTATAACTATATTGTTCGTCCTTCCATATCAACGCAGGGCGACTACCATACGCGGTGAACCGTTCCAGAAGGGAAGTGATATTCATCCCTTATCATCCTTTGAGCAATACTTCAATTGCGCCTCCAGATACTCAACCAGTGATTCCACCGTTTGATAAGGACTTTCCGGCATGGAAGCGGCCGCCAATTCCGCGAGAGTTATCCCTACACCAAATGTATCTTCAACCCCTTGCTCAACAACCGCAAGTAAAGTGACAAGTTCAAGGGAGTCCAGTCTCCCCCGACTTCCATACAGGGGTGCTTGCAAGCCATGCTCCAGAGGAATGGACGCGTTATGGTACCGATTGATCTCATGGCAGCTATCCAGCACAATTCGCTCAATAACTTCCCGATGTGAAGGCGTAGGCGCGGGGTTTTCCCCAGTCGATGGGATCTGTCTGAAGCGATCGGCATGCTGATGTGTAGTCATTAGCGCTTCGTACCAGCGTAATTCGTCCGCCGCCAATTGTTCGATAATATCTGTTAACTGCTCCCGCCATTCAGGGCTTCGTTTCATTCTGGCGATCTGCAGCAGCTTATGGGCTTGTTCCCACCGAACTATCATTGCACCGAATTCCTCAACATATTGATCATGAGGAGAATCAAGCCATTGGGCCGCTTCCTCCAGCAAATCACGGAAAAAGTAGCGGCTCCAGCGCATGTCGAACAGGAACGCGGAGATGGCTTTCTCCTGTTCCCGATCCACCTCGGCATCCGGGTGCAATCTTTGTAACAATTGTGATGTTACAGCCTGTCCAAAATAATAGCTTCGATTGCCCTGCCAGATTGTTCTGCCCGCGATGAATTCATGGGCCTGCGTCGCCAGCGCAGAGCGCAGCATGTCTCGGTAACCTGCAGCGTCGAGTGTCTCCACAGCACGAATCTCCATCGTGCCATATGTTCGTAATGTTTCTTTGCGACGGGCTATTTCGAGCTCGGAGATATTTTTGTTCCCTTTCCAGAACTCCTGGAAATCAGTAGACGATACAGCTCCCATGTATTTGGAGGGAACGGGATCATAGACATAGAACTGCTCCTCATCCATCCCGTACACAGCCAGCCAATGATCGACCAGATGCAGGCGTGAATCTTGTTTAACGAGTTTATGAATATACTCGGGATTTCTATAATCTTCCCCATAAGGCAAGCAATAACTTGTGCCTGTAACGACCAAAATGCCCTCATTTTCAAGGCGTTCCCGAATATATGCCTTTCCTTGTGCGAAGCTGTCAAACTCCCGTTCTCCAAACACTTCCCACATCGGCTCCTCATAATCCAGCTTATGAAAATAAGGCTTGATCAGGCCACGATCCGAACAGGAAGTCAGACTATACAAGCGGCTGGAAGCCAACAGACCGAGACTGCTTATCGAGCCCTGACGCTGAAGGATTTCGTGAATCAAAGGAAAATTACAGGGATAATAATACGGAATATCCATCGTTGGTTGAAATGGTTGACTAATCATGGCTACCTCCTGTTCCCGGCTTTGGCAGCCGTGCTGCCCCAAGACTGGATTTTGTAATGTAGAGACAGGTTATCATGGGCACGAAACACCCGATTGGGCAGTGGCTTGCCATCTGCATCAGTTTCAAACTGCCGGAAGCCTCGCGTGAACCTGAACCGAAATCCGCTGTCGCGCGGAACCTCGAAACAACCTTCATAATGACCACCTCCGGTGTGCAGAAGCTTCATGCCCATGCCTCCGTAGATCGAGTCATCATACATGTCTTGAAAGGGTACCTCGGCAGTCATGCAGACTGTTACGTGACCCGATAATTCTTCCACAACCGTGTACATCCGTGATGCCGTCAACTCTCCCACCGTCAGGGTAACTACGGCATGCCCCATCTTGACAGGAACCAATTCCCCACTGGATCGAACCTCAAGAACATCCGGTTGATCGGAATGATAATCCCCTTCTAGCACACTCATGGTGAACCCGCTGTCGTGATGAAGCAGCGCATTGATGTGCCCGCTCATGCCGCCCTTCAATCCGATAACGTCCCTTCCCATCAGCTCTAAAGAAATTGGATTCCCGATTCGGCCAAACAGGTATAGTAGCGGAAGATGAACCCGCTCTCCCCAATCCGCTTCCTGATGACCTGCATCCGGCTGTTCCAGAAATGCGATGTCCTTGCCAGGCTTATATCCCAGTTCGAGCATCTGATGGGCTACATTTCTTACCTGGGAAGGAAGAAATAACCCTTCTGCATCCCCTATATCCATCCACATTCGAATCGGAGCACTGCCCTCAGGCATGAGGTACATATCCTCCTCCTGTAACCTGCTCTCCGACGTTTCATCCAGCTGCACATCTACGAAAAAGGGAGAGAGCATGATCAGTTTGCCAAAAATATCAGGATGACGTGTTCCTATATGGAAGGTGCTGAGTGCCGCTGCGGAAGAACCAAGCAGTCCCGTGTTGTCCTTGTCTGGAAGTGTGCGGTAATGCTCGTCAATGAATGGTTTCAGTTCATGAATGATAAAGTGTTCATAATCCAGGCCTGAGCAGCCCACACTCACCGCTTCTCTTGCAGGCGCAATGAAATGATAGAATTCATTGTTTGTAACTGGACGAACATGGGCAATTCCGACAATGATCAGTCCATCCATCAAGCCTTGATCAATCAGTTGGTCTGCCGCCTGATCTACGTGCCACGTTTCATTTCCCGCGGTCGAAGAGCCGAAGGCTCTCTGACCCGCATGCATGTATAACACCGGATAGCGTTGATCCACATGCTCCTTATATCCTGGTGGCAAATAGATAAAAATCTTTCGTGTGTTGTCCAGCCTGGACGCCTTGAAACCTTCCACACATTCGATAACAGAATGAGTGTTCACTGATCCATCAACCGCCTCTCCTATAGATTTCGCTCATACACTACCGGGGTTTCTCTGTTTTGTTAGTCCTGCTTCGTTCTTCCCTTGGCTACATCGACAAACAACCCCGTCTCTGAAGAGACGGGGTTGTTTTAAAACACCGAAATGTTCTAAAATGCATAGCCCTTATATTGGTGGGTCTGCGAATAGTTTAAATCTGTTGAGCCTGATTTGTAAATATGGAAATAGAAAAAAAATGCTCAAGAAAAAGTTATTGACAACCAAACCATTATTTAATTATCATAACGTTGTGATTATAACTAGAGGGCCATGCTTTTAAACCCAATCGGTTTAGGACAACCCCGGTAACTCCAGCAGGAGGTGCCGGGGTTGTTGGCGTTCATAAAAGGGGGGATATCGTTAAGAATAACCTGCCAAAGTCTAACTTGAAAGCGCTTTTCTAATCAAAAAAGAGATCACAAATCTATATAAATTGAACTACACATTTGCACGAGAACGGAGAGGACAGAAATAACCTGAAGAAGTGAAACTAAAAGCTTTCTGAAGGAAAGCTTCATCGGAAGCATACGCTTCGCCTTTATCCCCGGATTTTCCCCTTTGAAAAAGGGATTCAAAAAAATCTGGGGATAACAGCGATCGGAAGGTTGTTCTGTCATCGGAGTCGTAATGTAAATATTCTTCAGTTCAATTTATATAATAAACGAAGGGTGGATTACCAATGTTCAAATGGACCAAGCGAATCATCCTCAGTACCACGCTGAGCTTCAGCTTGCTGGCCGGAAGTGCACTGCCCATATTCCCGGCGGCGTCCGTATTCGCAGATGCTGATACGGCTGTAACCAACAAGCAGAACTTCAGCACTGATGTTATTTATCAAGTATTTACCGACCGTTTTCTGGACGGCAATCCCTCCAACAACCCTACCGGGGCGGCCTATGACGCCTCCTGTTCCAACCTGAAGCTCTATTGCGGGGGCGACTGGCAAGGACTAATCAATAAAATCAACGATAACTATTTTACCGATCTCGGCATTACGGCACTCTGGATTTCCCAGCCTGTGGAGAACATTTACTCGCTGATTAACTATTCCGGTGTCAACAATACGGCTTATCACGGGTATTGGGCACGTGACTTCAAGAAGACCAATCCTGCTTTCGGTACGATGACCGATTTCCAGAATCTGATCAATACGGCACATGCCAAAGGCATTAAAGTCATCATTGATTTTGCTCCCAACCATACCTCTCCTGCCATGGAAACCGACACCTCGTTCGCAGAAAATGGAAAGTTGTACAATAACGGCACTCTGCTTGGCGGCTACACCAATGACACGAACAAACTTTTCCACCACAACGGCGGCTCCGACTTCTCCACACTGGAGAATGGCATCTACAAAAATCTCTATGATCTCGCTGACCTGAACCACAATAACAGCACCATTGACACCTACTTCAAGGATGCGATCAAGCTCTGGCTGGATATGGGTATTGACGGAATCCGGGTGGATGCGGTGAAGCATATGCCGATGGGATGGCAAAAGAACTGGATGTCTTCCATCTATGGCTACAAACCGGTATTCACGTTTGGTGAATGGTTCCTGGGTTCATCCGCATCCGATGCGGACAACACCAACTTCGCCAACCAATCCGGCATGAGTCTGCTTGACTTCCGTTTCAACAATGAAGTACGTAACGTGTTCCGTGATAACACATCCACGATGGTTGCCCTGGATTCCATGATCACCAGCACCGCCGCTGATTATGCCCAAGTGAATGACCAAGTGACTTTTATTGATAATCATGACATGGATCGCTTCAAAACAAGTGCCGTTAACAACCGTCGCTTGGAACAAGCTCTTGCATTTACACTTACTTCACGTGGCGTACCAGCCATCTATTATGGCACTGAGCAGTATATGACAGGTAACGGTGACCCGGATAACCGTGCCAAAATGCCTTCTTTCTCCAAAACAACAACTGCTTTTAACGTTATCAGCAAGCTCGCTCCATTGCGTAAAACCAATCCAGCCATCGCCTATGGAACTACCCAGCAGCGCTGGATTAACAACGATGTGTATGTGTATGAACGTAAATTCGGCAACAACGTGGCCGTCGTAGCGGTTAACCGTAATCTTTCGACTTCCACTTCCATCAGTGGCCTGACCACTTCACTTCCTTCGGGTACATACAACGACGTTCTTGCAGGTGCATTAAGTGGGAATAACATTACCTCTACAGGAGGTAACGTCGCTAACTTCACATTGGCAGCAGGAGCTACAGCGGTCTGGCAGTATACAGCCAGTACCACTACACCAACCATCGGTCATGTGGGCCCTGTAATGGGTAAAGCAGGTAATACCGTTACCATTGATGGTCGTGGATTCGGTACTACCAAAGGCACTGTCTATTTCGGTACAACCGCTGTTACCGGTTCAGCCATTACATCATGGGAAGATACTCAGATCAAAGTGACCATCCCTGCTGTTGCCGCCGGCAACTATGCAGTTAAAGTCGCAGCGAGCGGAGTTAACAGTAACACCTATAACAATTTCACGATTCTTAGTGGCAACCAGGTTTCCGTTCGGTTTGTCATCAATAATGCCTCCACAACTCTCGGCCAGAATCTCTATCTGACGGGCAATGTCGCTGAATTGGGTAACTGGTCCACAAGCCCTCTCGCCATTGGTCCGGCGTTCAATCAAGTGATCTATTCTTATCCAACCTGGTATTATGACGTGAGCGTGCCTGCCGGAACGAATCTGGAATTTAAGTTCTTCAAAAAGAACGGTTCTACGATTACGTGGGAAAATGGCAACAATCATACCTTCACCACACCAACCAGTGGAACCGCAACCGTTACAGTGAACTGGCAGCCTTAATTCCTTCACCGTCCTATCATTCAACCCGGAGTCAGACGCGATGAGCGTCTGCTTCCGGGTTCTTTGATTAGGCTCATCCTAACAAATAGCTGCATTTGCTATCGATAGGTCCGAATGGATTTTAATCCAACTGATGCAATCATTCCTACCACCAACAGCAATGCTCCCAAACTTTCCAGCACGGTTTGGGCACCCCACTGATCAGCCAAAACGGAAACCACCGTTAATCCCAGGATCGGGGCTGTACTTGTAATGGTTCCAAGCACCCCGTAGATTCTCCCCTGCAGCTCATCGGGAACCTCGGCACGCATCATGATCTGGGTTAACATCGTACAGCACGCAAACATGGCTCCCCCAGCAATGATCAGCGGCAAGGCCACCAAAGGAGAAGATACATTGGCTAACAGCATATACAGTGGTCCAAGGACCAGTAGACCGATAAACACCCATCGTCCCCTTCGTTTCAGCCGATTGCCTGAGGCGATCAGAATTCCGGAACCCAGCATGTACCCTAGTGGAATACATGTCTCGATCAGTCCGAACTGAACAGGATTCGCCTGCCATACTTTGACGGCCATAACCTGAACAAGCATGATGGCTGACATGAAGAAAAGAATCAGCAGCGGATTAAGAATAACGATGGAGCGAATCAGGGGATGTGCAAAGATGTAGGAAAACGAACCACCCCACTCCTTTACGAATGATCCTCTATGTAGGGAAGAGCGTTGTACATCCGGAAAACGCCCTGCCAACATTACACATATCGCAGATAGCAGAAAGGTCACACCCGTAATCATAATAGCCGTAAATCCTCCAAATGCAGAAACAGCAATCCCCGCTGCGGCCAGTCCACTGATCCGGGCCATATTATCGACCAGATGGATGGTTCCCGTAGCTTGTTGCAGATGCTCCCTCCCCACCAAACTGGTTACCGAAGCATGAAATGCAGGCGCCTGAAACAGGCTGGAGAACATCGAAAGGGAAAGCATGAGCAGTACGATTGGAAAAGGAGCATGCAGCACAAACAGACTAACCGCGATGATAAACGCCATGGCCCCGCGAAACAAATCCGACGACAACATCAATGTTCTGCGATCCAGCCTGTCGGCAAACGTACCCGCGAATGATCCGAACAGAAAACTGATGACCATGTTACATACCTGTACAGCTGCCATGCTCTTCGCACTTCCCGTGGTCTGCAATACCCACAGACTGATGGCAATGCCGTTGAAACAATCACCAAATACGGAGATGCCATAGCCACACAAAATTCTGCGATAAGCAACATTGCGCCAAAGCGCCCTGTTGGCCATTTTCTGACTTTCCGCAGCAGCAAGAGCCCCGTTTGGCCCCACTTCCGGTTCCGGGGACTGTAGCGTTCCCATCGATCTTTTCCTCCTCTTGTCATTCGGATCTCAAACAGCAGGCAGGCGCTTCCGGAGCAGTTCCAGCGATGAATGGAACCTCTCAGAAGCGCCTGATTGGTGGCCTGGATATGTTCTACAGGCTGTCTATGCGGTTAATTGTTTATATCCTTTATCCTTTTATCCTTTGGAGGCGCCAGAGGTCAGCCCCTGCACAAGGAAGCGCTGCAGGAATACAAACAATAACGTAATCGGAATTGCGATAAGTACAGCCCCCGCAGCAAACATGGTAAAGTTACTGTCCTGATAGCGGCTCACCAGATCCCACATGCCAACTGCCAGTGTCCAGTTCTCTTTCGTCCGAAGTACCAGCCGGGCAAAGATAAAGTCCATCCACGCACCAGTGAAGCTGGTTAAGGCTACATAGGTCAGCATCGGCCGGGACAACGGAAGAATGATACTGGTAAACACGCGCAGATGACTGGCACCATCAATTCGTGCTGCTTCATCCAAACTGCGCGGGATGGTATCAAAGAACCCTTTGACAATAAATCCACCCAGCACGGCCCCGGACGAATAGACCAGAATCAGCGCCGTATGGGTGTCCAGCAATTTGATCTGAAGCAAAATAATATAAATGGCAATCATGCTCATGAAGCTGGGGAACATCCCCAGAATCAGCATCGTGGATAGAATGGTCTTACGACCGCGAAAACGGAAACGGGACAAGGCATACATGCCCAAAGTAACCATAAGCGTTGAGAAAATCATCGTGAAAAAGGCGATCTTCAACGTGTTCAGATACCAAGTGCCATACATAAACGACGGGTTGGTAAACAGTTCCCCGTAATGGGCCAGCGTGAACGCTTCAGGCCACAGACGTTCGCTGTACAGCGCTGCCCCTGGACGCAGTGACGAGAGAAATATCCACAAGACGGGATACACCGATACGATGGCAATGATGACCAGCAGCACATAACTGATCGCCAGACGCATGGGATTGTTGCGCTTTTTCATTGAATCATGTCCTCCTCCTTAAACGATTTGGAACGACGGAAATTCCAGATGGAGAACGACGCAATAATCAGGAAAATAATGATGCCGACCGCCGAAGCCATATTGAACTTGTTGTTATCCAACGTCAGTTTGTACAACCAGGTCACGAGGAGATCGGTTGATCCCGCGTATTGATAATCGCCACGCAGCGGATTACCGTTCGTCAACAGGAAGATGACATTGAAGTTGTTGAAATTCCCGGCAAATTGCATAATAAGCACCGGTGTCGTAGCGAACATGATAAAAGGAAGCGTAATGATGCGGAACTTCTGAAAGCCAGACGCACCGTCTACCTCAGCCGCTTCATACAAATCCCGTGGAATCGCCGTCAACACACCCAGGATGAGCACCATGCTGACCGGGATTCCGATCCACATGTTTACAATGACGACGGTAACCTTTGCCCAGAACGGATCGGTTAACCATGGCAACCCCTCAAGGCCAAAAGCCCTCATATACGTATTAATGGGACCAAACTGTCCGTTGAACAGGTTACGCATCAGGAGCAGTGAGATAATCTGTGGAATGGCATAAGGAAGAATGAATATTGTTCGCCACACCTTTTTGAAGCGAATCCCCTTCTGCTCGATGAGAAGTGCAACCAGGACCCCGCCGAAATACGTGGTGACCGTTGCCAGAATGGCCCAGATCACCGTCCACGTTAATACACCAAAGAAGGTATTGCTCCACGATTTAAGCTGGATCAGATCCGTAAAAGTTTTGAAACCAACCCAATCCACCAGCTTGGCAGGCGGAATATGATCCGGTGCCGAGTAATTGGTAAAGGCCAAAGTAATCGTAAACAAAATAGGCATAATGGTGAAAAACAGGATGCCCAGCGCAGGGATGGATAAGAACAGATACGGGAATTGTTTATCGAGCAGATATCTCAGGGAAGCAGAAGCTCCGGTGACCTGCTTTCCTTCCTCTCTTAATTTTCCCGTGATGTACGCATCCCGAATATTGAAGATATACAGAAGAAGAAAAACGAAAAATACCAAAAGTACTATGATTCCGTTGAGCAGCAAAAAGATGGAGTGGTCGCCCTGCTGCAGCACCGTTGATCCATTGACCTTGACGAAACGTTGCGTCTGCTCGCCCAGCGTCCATACTCCCCATACGGCCTGATTCAAACGGGGAATCAGATATGCGAGTCCCACTCCCTCTAAGATCAGAAAACAAATTCCCTTGATCCATTGACGGTTATACAACTGTCCAAGTCCTTGGAGGACAACGGACAACAAAGCCGCTGTCATGCGATGCTGTCTTTCTCGATTCGGCTTAACAGTGACTGGAACATGCTGTTGTTTCATTCATTCCTACTCCTTCCCGGCAAGCGAAGTTACCGATCAGTAATAGCAGAGTGCAGAGGACCTGTTGGCTTCCCCTGCACCTGCTCTTTCTTTTTTATTGGACAGTTGCAAGGCTCTCCTTGACTTGGTTGACTGCGTTATCCAGAGAGGTTTTCACATCCTTGCCTCCATCCCATATGTCGGTAATTGCCGCGCTGATGGGACCCCATACGCTATCCATGGCAGGAAGCGAAGGCATTGGGGTGGAGTTGTTGAATTGCTCAAGGAATGCCTTTGTGATTTCATCGCCTTGAATTTTCGGATCTGCCGCCACGTCTTTATTAGCCGGGAGAGTTCCGTTCATCTCAAAGTTGACCATCTGGGATTCGGCACTGGAGAGATAGGCCGCAAACAGCTTGGCAGCGTTCGGATAGGTTGTGAATGCATTGACGTAATATGCCTTGACTCCAGAGAAGGACGTCATTGGTTTGCCTTCAATTGCCGGGAGTGGAGCCACACCGAAGTCAATGCCAGCATTGCGATAATCGGCGATGGACCAAGGTCCGTTAATATCCATGGCCAGTTTCCCGCTTGAGAAGAGACCTTTCTTGATGTCATAGTTCACATCGCCCATTTTTACAGGCAGCACTTCCGATTTCAGCGTTTGCAGGAACTGACCGCCCTTGATGGCTCCCTCATTGTTGAGGCCAATGTCCTCGCTGTTCATGCCTTCATCGCCGAAGATATATCCCCCTTGGGAAGCCAGATAAGCAAAGTTGTAATAGAACTGCTGGAGTTCCCACATCAGGGTGTACTTGTTGTTTTTGGTGTCATTAAAGGTTTTGGCAAAGCTGATAATGTCATCAAATGATTTCGGTGCTTCAGGATAAAGCTTTTTGTTATAGAACAACGCATAGGTTTCTACGCTGTAGGGATATCCGTATAAAATGTCTTTGAAGGTTACGGCTTTAACCGCATTGTCACTGGTGGATTGTGTGGTCTCTTGCTCAAAAATATCATTCGGCAAGATCAGTCCGGCTTCTGAAGCGCTGCCAATCTTGTCATGTGGGAAAACGACCACATCCGCAGCCAATCCCGCGGGTCCGTCCGTGGTCAGCTTAGTCACTTGATCGGTCGGCGGCAATTCCTCAATCTTTACAGAAACGCCGTACTCCTCTTCAAATTTCTTCGCACGCTCCTCTATAAAGCTGCTCTGATTTTTATCCTCCCATATGACAAGGCTTGCGCCCTCTTCTGGCTGAATATTTTCCGCGGTCACTGTGGTTTCTCCAGTCTCACCGCTGTCTGTTGTGGTTGGCGCTGCGCCTCCACCTCCGCTTGAACATGCGGTAAGTGTGAGTGCCATGAATCCTGCAAGTGCTGCTTGGTGCCATTTTCTCATTGTATTTCCCCCTTTTCGTGGTCATGATCGATGCTGTACTCGCGCTTTTCATCCGTTTTTCTGTGTACTGTTCCTGTACTCCGAAGTTCGCCGTGTATCCGTTTGAAAGTAATACAAACGTTTGCTCATATTAACCTCGAACTGGCCCAATCCTTATGTAATCGGGATGAATTCTCTAAGAAGTATGTTGATTTAATTAATGTAAGCGCTATAATGACAATAACATCATACAACAGCAAACTTTATTTGTACAAACGTTTGCACAAGTCATTTTCGTTCATTTTCCGTCACTTTTGTGCTGTTTCTTTCTGTAATTTCCTATTTGCTTGATCTCCCACCATCTTCCTTTATTTTTCGTTTCCCCTCTTCACCATGAAGCAGTTAGCAATTGATTTATCGAAGTCTTTGAATTAACATAGGAGACATGTTGAAATGCTTGTACAGAAGGGATTTTTCACATGATTACAATCAAAGATATTGCCAAATTGGCGGGTGTATCCCCTTCTACGGTCTCACGGGTTATTTCCAACCATCCCAGAATCAGTTCGGAAACATCACTCAAAGTGAAGCAAATCATGAAAGAAATGAATTATCATCCAAATATGATGGCCAAAAGCCTTGTTTCCAAAACGACTCAAACCCTGGGTATCATGCTGCCCCGACCTGCTGAAGAGCTGTTTCAGAACTACTTTTTCGGAGAATTGCTTCGGGGAATCATTACCCATGCCACCCGCATGAATTATGAACTTCTTCTCTCAACCGAAACGTCTTCCAGCGATGAATTAAATGCCATATCTCGCCTGGTACATGGGCGGCGCGTGGATGGCATCTTGCTGCTTGGCTCCAAACGGGAAGATCCGATTATTTCGTTTTTGGAGGCGGAAAAGTTCCCTTTTGTACTGATTGGCCGCAGCGAAACGCATCCTGATGCTCCGATGGTGGACAATAACAATGTACAGACGGCTTTCGATGCAACTACACATCTGATTGCCCAAGGGCATAAACGCGTTGGATTTGTTAGCGGACCACCAGATTTGACGTTGTCTCATGATCGCCTGCTCGGATACAAAAATGCGCTTGAAGAAGCGGGTCTTGATGCTAACAATGACTGGATCGTGGAGGGAGAATTCCTGCAGGAAAGCGGCTTCCGGTCGATGTCCCTGTTCATGTCGCTACCCGACAGGCCAACCGCGCTCGTCGTTATCGACGACAATGTTGCCTTTGGTGTGCTTCGTGCTCTGGCTGAGCTGGGATACAACGTTCCTGAAGATATAAGTGTTGTGAGCTTTAACAATATTGCCTTATCGGAACTTGCTTCGCCGCCGCTTAGTTCAATTGATATCGGAACTTATCAGCTGGGCTATACTGCAGTCCAGGTATTGTTAAAAATTCTAAATGGTGAACATCTGCCTCAGAATCCGGTTATTATTCCGCACCGTTTGATTGTTCGGGATTCGTCCCTATTTACGTTATCCGGGAATGCGTAGACATGTCTGTGCAAACGTTTGTCCTGCTGACCTAATGTCCCACCTTCTCGCCTGTTGCGGACATGCAAAAAGAAGCCCATACACTGGTATGAGCTTCTTTGCATATTTCAGTTATGAACGATGGATTAGTAAGAACTCCATCCTGCATCTGCCGTTACGACTGTTCCGTTCACGAAGCTGGATTCATCCGAACCAAGGAACAGCGCCACCTGTGCAATCTCTTCACTTTTTCCTGCACGCGGATTAATTGCCATTCCCAGCTGTTGTCTGCTGGCACCGAAGTGGTTAATGTTTGTCATCGTGGAGGCAATATTGGTTTCAACCCCACCTGGAGCAATCGCGTTACAGCGAATACCTTGCTGAGCATACATGAAGCCTGTATTTTTTGTGAATCCAACAACCGCATGTTTGGATGCGGTGTAAGCTGCGCCTGCACGCGCACCATGCAATCCGCCTGCTGAGGCAATATTGACGATAACACCTTTTTGTTTTTCCAGGAAGATTGGCAGCACTTTACGAGTAGCACGCATAACACTTGTGGTATTGATCGCAAAGATCCGCTCCCACTTGTCATCCACAATGTCGCCAGCTGGTTCCATGCTGTCCATAATACCCGCATTATTGACCAGAATGTCCACAGTTCCATAGGTGTTAACCGTCGTATCGATCAGGTTCTGAATATCTTCTTCCTTCGCCACGTTCGCAACCACAAACGTTGCTTCTCCACCATTTGCCTTGATATCCTCAGCAACCGCCTGCGCTGAAGCCTCATTGATATCCGATACAACCACCTTAGCACCTTCCTGCGCGTACAGTGTTGCAATTGCTTTGCCCATGCCGGAACCTGCACCTGTTACTACAGCTACTTTATCTTGAAGTCTCATAATTGTATCAACCTCCATGTATTCGTTTACAATAAGTTAACAAACAAATGTTCATTAACTCTTATCCTTAGTATAATAAGTCATAGCATTCCTGTTCAATCAGTAAAAGCTTGCCCAATTGTACGTTAATCAACACTTCTAATTCCGAATGTACTTTATCTTAAAATACCTATTTACGAGGAGTACTGCATATGACCGAACTTCCGAGTTCCATGGATCGAAGAATCAAGAAATCCAAAGCGGCACTGAAGGATGCCCTCATTCAATTAATGCAAAAGCAGTCATTCAAAGAAATATCCATTACCGATATTGTGCGGCTGGCAGATCTGAATCGGGGCACTTTTTACAGACACTATCAATACAAAGAAGACTTGTTCAATGAGATCATGGATGACATCATTAAGGATCTGGTCTTCTCCTATCGTGAACCTTATCTGGATAAAGAAATATTTGAAGTAAGTCATATGCCCTCTTCGGCAATTAAAATATTCGAACATGTGCATCAGCATGCGCAATTCTACACCCTTGTCGTGAAATCGGAGGCATCATCCAATTTTCAGCAAATGATCTGCGATGTTCTGCGTGACCTTGCCCTCCAGGATCTGAACGAAATATTTCCGTCCCACATCAATCGTGAGCTGCTGGCAAGTTATCAATCCCATGCCATATTCGGCATGATTATTGAATGGATTCGGCAGGAATTCAAACATAGCCCTGCTTATATGGCAGATGAGTTATTTAAAATCATTAACTACAAACCTGGCAATGTAGTGTATCACACCCCGTATAAGGCGCCCTAAGCACAATTGTATTGGCAAACCCAACATAAAAAGTTGAATGAAAGTCTCTCTTTTGCCTCATATTAATCAGGAATCAATTGAATAGTTTCGCAAAATATGGGTAAAAGGTATGAACGCCATATTTAACTATTTACATGTGTACCTAATATAATATGAGGAGGAATCATGATGACATCTTTCAAATATCGGCTTGAACAAAAAGAACCCCGTACGGGCCCTGGCGGTATTACCCGCGGTGCTTCCGTTCGGGATTTCCCTGCGTCCATTGGAATTGCAGGCGTATCCATGCGCCTGGAACCAGGAGGCATGCGTGAATTGCACTGGCATGCCAATGCGGCAGAATGGGCTTATGTGATCAGCGGCTCATGTCGCACCACCGTCATACATCCCGACGGACATGCATACACCGATACATTTGAGCCAGGAGATGTGTGGTATTTCCCTCGTGGTTACGGACACTCCATTCAGGGATTGGGACCGGACGAATGCCATTTTATTCTGATATTTGATAATGGTGATTTCTCGGAAGATCACACGTTCAGCATTACCGATTTCCTGTCTCATACACCGAACAACATTGTTGCCCAAAATCTCGGGATTACCCCGGAGCGTGCAGCGAAATTGCCTCAGGGCGAAGCCTACTTCGTCAAAGGGCCTGTCCCTAATGACAGCTCCTCTTCCGGAACGTATCGCCGCAATTCGGAGCTAACGACTCCCCACCGATATCCGCTGCATGCCAAGCAGCCCAGACGAGTGCCAGGCGGCGGAACACAGCGTACGGTTACTGTCGAAGATTTCCCCATCTCCACTACGATGGCCGGATCATTAATCGAACTGCAACCCGGCGCATTACGAGAGATGCATTG
The DNA here is from genome assembly GCF_032399705.1 of Paenibacillus sp. BIC5C1. Classification (NCBI taxonomy): domain Bacteria; kingdom Bacillati; phylum Bacillota; class Bacilli; order Caryophanales; family Paenibacillaceae; genus Paenibacillus; species Paenibacillus sp. BIC5C1. Next base: position 1,064,399 of record NZ_CP135922.1, on the reverse strand, counting down.
GCATCCCAACGCTGACGAATGGCAGTATTACATTAGCGGCACTGCCGAAATGACGGTATTTCTCGCAGAAGGTCATGCAGTGACAGAGCAATTCGAAGCAGGTGATGTGGGATATGCCCCAATGGGTGCGGGCCACTATATCAAAAATACGGGAGATGAGGCCTGCCGTGTGTTAATCGGGTTCAACAGTGGACACTATGAAGCTATTGATCTGAGCGAGTGGCTCGCAGGCAATCCGGATGATGTGCTGTCCACGAATCTGGAAATGTCCAAAGAGGAAGCCGAACAGCTTCCGAATGATACTCTTTTTATCGCACCTGACCCGAATAAAACGAAGTCATAGTCCAACGACCGTTACCAATTAAATATAGGTTTGGGTTAGTGATCCTTCTGTTATATATCACGTAACCACTCCAGTATCATGGAAAAGGGGTTGGACATCATGGTTTCTGATTCTGCTTCCGATTCGGCCAGTGATCGCAAACGTGTGGGACATACCGTAGAACGACTGGAGCCGGGTCTTTCCCGGCTTCTGCTGTCATGTGTGCTTGTGCTGATCTCCGGTTTCATTGATGCGGTCGGCTATCTGCAGTTGGGGAAAATCTATCTGTCTTTCATGAGTGGTAACAGTACCAAGATTGGTATCGCGCTATTTGAAGGAGATTCCGCTGTATTAACGAATATAGGTCTGGTCATTTTTTTATTCGTTGTTGGCGCCTTTATTGGTACGCTGATCACAGATCTATCGGGCAAATGGCGACTGGCGGGCATCTTGGGCTTTGAATCCCTGCTTTTCGCTGGCGCCATTGTATTCTTGCTGTTCCTCGAAACACAGAGCGTGCTTTTCCCGATTGCCGTCGCCATGGGCATGCAAAACACCATGCACCAGATGGTTGCTCATGCTGACGTGGGCAAAGGTTTTGTGACAGGCACATTATTCGGTATTGGACAGGCACTGGCCAAAGCTGTTCGGGGTAAGGCTCCTGCTTCCGAATGGGCAGTACTCGCCCTGTCCTGGGTTATTTTTGTGATCGGTGCAGCTCTGGGAGCACTGTTATTAATCCAAGGAAGCCTGCTGCTTGCCCTGAGTGCTTCACTGGCTCTGCTTCTTCTGCTGATCCCCTACGTCCTCCATGTTCAACGAGATTTGACCTAATCAGCAGCAAGATCAAAAAAAAAAAAAAAAACGGTTGAACCAGAGCTTATCTGTGTTCAACCGTTTTTTGAGGTCATGCATGTAACTTCCTCTACACCTTCTGACTACCTTCCAAACTACAGCCCCAGCTTCTGCCCTTTCTCCAACCGCTGAATCTGTTGTTCCCCGGTATCCGCCAGTTCACGGAACTGATTAATTGTCTCCCGCATCCGTGGCAAGGCCTCCTGTTTATACACACTGATAGAGTCAAGCGCGGAAAGTACATCCGTGAACGCCTGCTTCATCGTATCGACGGAAATGCTGGCATCATAAGCTTGCTTCTGGATGGCAATGCCCTGATCTTTCAGCATTTTGGACGTACCTGCGATCAGGTCGTTGGTCGTCCGGTTAAGCAGTTCAATTTTCTGCAATACAATCTTCTGATTGTAGAGTGCACTCGCGACGGTAACGGCAATTTTCAATGCCGAGATCGTTACATTTTTGGCACGATCCACACCGCGGATCAATTCCTTGTTGTTGCGGATGACGACTTCAATGGCCATGATGCCCTGCTGGTTCACCACCAACATTTGCTGCAAATCCATGACCCGCTGGCGTAGCGGGAACAGCACTTCTTCCGTGATAAAACGGACTTTCTCCGGGTCCTCATTACGCACTTTGGCGGCTTCGATCTGTGCGTCAATCGACTCATCCATCAGCACCCCAAGCTGAATTTCCTTTTGCAATCGTTTGGTGAGTTCCCGCAGATTTTGCTGTTCAATCTCCAGTGTAGTATTGTCGTTCCTCAAGGTCGCTCTGCCTTTATCCAGCGAGGTCACAATATCGGCGATGACCGCATCAGCCTTCTGGTATTTCAGGAAATAGGCCCGGAGCGGATTGAACAATTTGCCGAGGAATCCAGTCTTGGCAAAATCGACCACGCTCGGGTCGAGATCCTTCAGCTGCATATGCAGCTCGGTCAAGCCTTTGGCGACCTGACCGCCCTCGTCTCCCGTCTTGGACAGATGTCCAACGGAGACTTGAAGCAACGCGTTTTTCTCAGAAGAGGATCTCATCGTGTTCATGCCAAAACCGTCAATGGATTGCAGAATCTCCTTGCGTTTCTCCAACGATTCGAGATCCAGTGTCATGATCATCTCCACGTTAGCATTTGCGACTTGCTGCAACTCCGCCACCTCGGCAGGTACGGGCTTTACTTCCTCCTCTATTACCTTCTGAATTTCCTTTTGGCTAGGTATCTCCATCGAAAACGACATCCAAGTTCCCCCTTCAATTACGTGCTATATAAAATGGAATAATGAACTTTACATTAGGTCATTTCGTGTGCAATACAGGTGCTACATCTGCACGTTGAACAGGTTACCAATTTTGTACACCACATCGTCGGTATCCGCGTTAATGCTCGCTGCTTCGTTAATACTGGAGATGCTCTCCAAAGCTTTGATGTCCGCGTTATAACCAATCGTGTAGATTGGCACTTTGTAGGTCTCGACCAGATCACGAATATCCTTCAGTGTATGACCTTCATTGGTTTCTCCATCACTTAGGACAAAGATTAGTGGCTTCACATTTGGATCAGTAGCCATATAATCTTCCAGCATCTTCATCGCCACGACGATCCCATCAAAGGTTGCCGTACCGCCACCCGCTTGCAGGCTATCCACCGTACCAACAAACATCGACTGCTGATTCGTATCATACTTGGCAATTGGCAGATTCACAGTTACTCCACTAGAGTAGGAGACGAGGCCGATACTGTTATCTGTGCCCAGGAACTTCTGGCCTTTGCGCAATGATTCCTTGAGTCGGTTCAGCGGTTCGCCGTCCATACTCCCGGAAACATCGGTTACAAATACGGCCGCAATCGGTTTACTGCCGTTCTTTTTCTCTTTCCATACTTTCTGTGCGGACAACAAGGTGCCACCATCCACTGTGTTCAATTCGGACTTATAATCCTGTAAACCGTTGAAGCCGAATTCCTCAGCCGATTGCTGATACTTCGCTTGGGTTACGAATTCTGCATACTTCTTAATGATCTCTTGCTTGTTCTGCGGCAGTTGCCCCAGTGCATACAACGGGCTGTCATGTCTTACGCCAAAAGGGGTAAAGACATATCCGCTTTTCAGATCCGCGGTATTTACGTAAGTCTGGTACTCCAGTACAAATGCGTCCAGTCGGCCTGACTTGGCTGCCTCACGCATCTGAATGGTTGTGGACGCCGTAAACGGTACGTTCGCCTGGAACTTCTCAAAACCCTCAATCGCTTTCTCTCCAAGAGGATTGGAGCTGTCGTATGTGTTGAGTGCCGTCACGAGAAAGTTTAGCCCCGTGGAACTGGCAAATGGATCGGTGTACCCCATCGCGAGCTCATTGTTCGCAATCGCTTCGGTCACGGTTTTTACATTAACCGAGCCGTACGTGTCGACCAACGCATCATATTTGGCTTTGGAGATGACGATGCCGGGAACGTTCCCCACCAGTCTTTTGGATACCAGGTCGGTCTTTACTCCGCTTGCAGCTACCATCTCGCCCCATAACTCATTCGAAGGTGTAAACGCATCAGGCACATATTTACCAGACTTAATATAATCAGCCGCCGTACCGGATGCGATATTGCGTAATTTTACCGAAACCTGTTTGCCGCCAACGGTAATGTTAGCCTTGTTGAACTCTTCGGTTACTTCGGTTAACCAGCCATCCGCTCCGGTTCCCGCCTTCTCGATGGAAGAAAAGATCTCTACATAATCATTCGTTGTATTCTCGACCGTGATCGGGAATTTGGAGATGTCCGGCAGTGATTCAGCCACATCCACCGGGTCGAGATCAATCTGTCCCTTCACGGGTTCAGCCGTTGCCGGAGCAATGTCCGCATACAGCTTGCCTAACTCTTTGCCTGCATTCTCTGTCGTTACCTGTGTGCTGGATTTACCAACGTTCGACGTCAGCGTGATACCTGCATATACGAGCCCAAACACGAGTACCAGCATTAAGATCGATATGAAAAAAAACTTTCCTTTCTTAGCCATACGTACAACCCCTCACTGTCTGTATAATTTGGTGTGCTTGATTAATTGGTCAATTTCCTGCATACAAGGCATCTGTTCAATATCTCCTGCTTCAAAGCTGTCCAGGCGGGAGATTTCCAACATCAATTGGTCCAGCTTCAAAAGAATTTCCTCATTGGTATGAAGCGAGTTTTTCACATAGCTTAGATAGTCGTTATACACTTTGGTCTTTTCTTGAAAAAGCTTCTGGGGAAGTGTTGCGGATTTGGACTTCATCAGGCTGGCGTACTCCGCTTCATCGAACACATTAAGTCGGTTAAGTACACTTCGGATGTTGAGGTATAACAGCTTCTCCACCTCGAGGGTGACCGAAGCAAATTTCTTGTAACTCAGTTCCCCCGGATCAAATCGCTGATTCAACACGCTCAGGAGGGTTTCTTTCTTTTTCTTCATGCGGCTTAGTTGAGATAATCCCAATGTGATATCTTCCTCAAGCACTTTAATACGTCGATAAAAGGATAACGCTTCCACATAATCTTCATGGGTTTCGATACTCTTCACGGGCAAGACTACAGGCTGTCTGAACAACAAAGTGTAGCTTCCATAGAAGAGAGCCATCACGCTGCCAAACAGAAATGTCACGGAGAGCGATGTCGTAAATGCTCCCCCGCCAAACTCCAGTCCGATGAATCCTGGTGAGAACAATAGAACATTCATGACTACAACGCCGAAGATCAGCCCCAGCAGTTTTATGTACTTTATCATGTAAATCATCAGACCTCCTTTCGCGCTATGTGTTGGAGCTTTATGTCGATATTTACCATTGGAACTTTATTTCATTGTACATGATGTTGCCGCATTCGGGTGGATTAATATGGATATTCATAATATACGTGGCTTGGGCTTATCCCATTTCATCTTTAGAGGGACAACGTGGATAAGATTTTGTAACCTTTGGGAAACGAGTCTGGTGCCCTTGAACAATCGGTGACGGAAAAAGAAATGTTATCAGGTAATACGTGGAAATTTGCTGTGCGTGTCATTTTTTATATAGGGCTTATTCGATAAAAAGCAAAAAAAACACCCCGACGCCCAACGCCGGAGTGATGATGATATTGTCAGATCTAATTCAGCTTGAATAAATTTCGAAGCGGAATCGCAAGTTCCGGATATAACACCGATTGAATCGTTTCTTGCTCCGTGTACAGTTGACGGTTCTGGTAACTGCCTTCTTCCAATGTGTACACATGAACGGTCTGATTGCCAGGGTCAACAATCCAGTATTCATTCACACCATATTTCTGATACAGATTAAACTTCTCGTTAAAATCCTTCAGCGCAGTTGAAGGAGAAAGTACTTCTATGATTAGAGACGGCGCACCTTGACAGCCGTTTTTGGATATTTGGTCTTTGGAACAAACCACCGATAAATCCGGTTGGACAACATGATCAGGTACGTCATACTGTTCATTCTCACTGAAATACACGTCAAAGGGAGCAACAAATACGATACATTTCCTATTCTGAAAAAAAGTACGCAAGGAGAAGTGCAGCTCACCCACAATAAACTGGTGTAATGAGGTAGGGGCTGGAGACATATTGAACGCTTTGCCGTTAATTAACTCCCAAGTTCCCTCCCAAGTTAACCAATCCTGAAAACTATAGATGCCTTTATTATCCGGTTTTGCCACACTTCCAACCTCCTCTTTTACCTAATCAGCATTTTGCTCTTATTATAACATTGTGTTTGCCCATTTTCATACAATGCCTCTTTTACGAGAAGATAGATTCCGGTTTGCTGCGCGTTGTACGTACCTCCACGACTTTCCCGGCACATCCGTTGCCGTCCAACGCCTGGAATGCAACTCGCACACTGTCTTTGCCTGACGTAACATTCTCAGGGATATCATAGGTAACGTAGAATACTTCACCGATCTTGTTCATATGAATTCGCTGTTCTCCGACCACATGGCCATCGACGGCGATATTAAATATTCTCTCATGCCGTGTTCCTTCCCGTTCAAAAGGAGAATGATCCCCGCCCCAGTATGCCACGCATACATAGTTCGGTGCAGCACCATCCACTGCCAGCTGGTAGCTGAAGTAAGCTCCGCTGACACCAAATGCTTCTCGCCACATATGCAGCTTGTTGCGGCTGTCTGTATACGAACCGTTATGATGTTCTGCGCGGCAATTGCTATCCAGATGATGTCCGATCTCATCCTGCTGACCATCGGGCTGCACCCTGTCGATGGTGATATCATTCAATTCCTTCTCCAGTGCATCCCCTTCATCGTTAAACGGCCAATAGACCGTATAGAACTCATGATGTACATCATAAAAAGGGATCAGTTTCACCGGGTTACCGTCTGAAGTGACATCCTTGCTGATCTCAAACGTCAACGTACTTGCGTCCACGACCTTGATCCACTCGTGCACATCCTCCTGCTCTGTCCAGATCACAGGTACAGGTGTAGTTTTGGGATTCAGTGCCGTTTCGTCCACGATGGTATCCTCGGGCAGCCCTTCGCTTCCCAAAGCCCCTGCCAGCACAATCGGGCCGTACAGGAATGCCACCTTGTGTGTATCATCCCGGGACGTGTATTGATGAAGTGACATCGGCAGCGTGATGGTGAGGACATCGCCAGCGGTCCATGTGCGCTCGATGTCGAGGTATCCGGGTTCCATCCGGGTATGCGAATGAGCCGTATCCCCGTTGACCGTTGCCGTCATTGGCTCCTGCAGCCATGAGGGCACGCGTAGTCTAAGATTGGCCGAGGCGCTGCCTTCGGTGATCGTAAGGGTTACCTTTTCCGAATAAGGAAATTCGGTTTCGAGCTTCAACGATATGCCTTGGGATTTCCAATCCAATTGGGAAGCAATATACAGGTTAACGTACAGATCCAGTTCATCCTCGAAATAGATTGCCTCGGCGTATTTACCCGGGTTCTCCATGCCAGATCCTGTGCAGCACCACCAAGCGGTATCGTGAGTACCGTAGATTTTGTAGTGGCCTTGCAGCGTGGATGCAAAATACGTTTTGTTCCCTGTGTCCGGGTCCTGTGTGCCCAGGATGTGGTTGTAGATCGCATTTTCATAATAGTCCATGTAGGCACTGTCGGGATTCCAGGTATAAAGCTGCTTCGTCAGATGCATCATGTTGTGGGTACAGCAGCTCTCTCCGGTTTTGATGCCCAGACTCTCCATGCCTTTCGCTTCATAATGCTCCGAAATGCTCGTAGCACCAAATACATAAGACCGATGATGAATCGTAGTGTCCCAGAAAAACTCCGCCGCTGTCCGGTAGCTCTCATGGTTATGGTCCTGATTGTAGATTTCGGCTGCACCGATGACTTTCGGAATCTGCGTATTCGCATGTTTGCCCTGAAGATCGTCCCGCTTGTGTTCCAACGGTTCGAGGATTAATTGATGTGTGAATTTGTTAGCTATCTCAAGGTATACAGACTTCCCGGTGATTCCATACAAATGTGCAAATACTTCGTTCATTCCACCGTGCTCACTTTGAAGCATCGTTTGCATCTGTTCTTCGGTCATCGGGCTTAGACCTTCTACCGCCCAATCCGCAAACCGTGTTACCACCTCCAGTGCCTGCTGATTGCCCGTTAATTTGTATGCATCAATTAGTCCGCGATAGATCTTGTGCACGCTGTACCAAGGCACCCAGTATTCGCCGATATTGAAACTGCCAATATGCTCTGCTCGGAATGCGATGCGGAAGGCTTCTTCGGACAAGCCGCCAATATATCCGCTGCCTGTTGTCTGTTGAATGGATGCAAGCTCGCTGACGGCATAGTCCAGCGTCTGCTTTAACGTATCATTACCTGTCGCCTGATAGGTCACAGCCAGGGCAGACAGATAGTGTCCAAGGGAATGCCCGCTAATCGAGCGTGCCTCCCAACCCGCGTATCGTTCCTTTTTTGCCGGTAACCCCTGGGCCTCAAAACATGGTGCCAGAAAACGGTCCATGTCGAGGGATAACAAATACTTTTCTCCAACTTCCTGTGACGTTTGAAAAACGCCATTTAACAGATTGACATGCTCAGGTCCCAGAAATCCCTTTTTGGTTTCAATCATTCTGCTCGCTCCTCCTCGGTATGTAGTGGATATTTAGAAATACTTTTATAGATATACAAAGGGTAAAATCCGTGTTGCAATTCAATTGTCTCTTGCGTTCTTTCTTCATACAGGCCTTGAATATCCTCATATTATCAAATAAAATACAACTACATCAGACTCATAATCCAAGAAAAGGTGGAGAAATCCGTCCTATGCAAAAACCATTGGAACATTATCTGTGCGGCAAGTTCATAACCGAAGGCAATTGGAGCCATATGAAACGCAGCATGCCTGTTCACGAGGTCATTTTGATGTTGGAGGGCGAGATGTACATTGCGGAGGAGGACGAGCAGTTCGTGGTTCGGGCTAATGATCTGCTGTTTCTGAGAGCTGGGCGCACCCATTATGGCTATCAGATCAGCGATGCTCCCGTCAGCTTTTATTGGGTTCATTATGATTCAATTGAGGAAGAGTTCGACCAGTATCCCACCCATGCGACTATTCAGGTTCCGTCCACCGCCAATCAGCTGTTCAAGCAATTGCTGCATAGTTCATCGTTCTCACCGGAAGAAGCAGACGCAGCATTGCTGCTGCTGCTCAAAGAACTGGAACGCAACACACAGGCTGGTTATCGACCGCATAATGCGATCGTTGACCACATCTGCAAGTGGGTGGATATTCATCTGCATACCGACATTACGGTGGGTAAGATTGCTGAGTCTTTTAATTTTAACAAGGACTATATCTCCAAAATGGTGAAACGTGAGAAAGGCATTGGGCTCAAAACCTATATCCTCACGGAACGGATTCGCCGGGCCAAGCAAATGCTGCTCAATACCAATGCCAGTGTGAAAGAAATTGCAGGACAATGCGGTTTTTCGGATTACAAACTCTTCCTGCGCATGTTCAAACAATACGAAGGCAACACACCTACCGAATATCGCAATAATTTGTATTCCACACAGCTCAACCGTCTATAATGAACCTTATACGTGCGAACCTTGGATGTGCTTGTGTGGATATACCAACTCATAGAATTTTATGAGTCATATATAGAAAATTTGAATGAATCCAGTACCATTGGGTGTGATACAATTCAAGTCAACTATATCTCTTATCAAACCAAGATTAGATCAGAAGGAGAACTTGAGATGACAACGGCAGTAACGATTCATCCCGCTACAGAAGCTGACCATGAAGAAATTGTACATATTCTCATTGAAAGTTACTCCGAGTACCGGGAGACATTCCAAACACAGGAACAATGGGAACATTATTTGAAGGATATTCGGGAATCGCCGAGCAATCCTTACATCAAGCAATTATGGATTGCCAAAATAGATAATCAGATTGTCGGAACGGTCCAATTGTTCGAGACCGCGCATAAGGCTTACCCGAACTTCGAGTTGCCTATTGATTATCCGTTTATTCGACTGTTGGGCGTCGATCCCAAGTGGAGAGGTCACGGTATTGCCAGAGAACTGCTTCAACAATGCGTTGAATCTGCCAAACACATGGGCAAAAATACGGTGTATTTATATACGGGGGGTCAGATGGTCAACGCGATTCGATTATACGAACGTTTCGGTTTTGTAGAAGACCCGGAATTCAGTTCCGAGAGTGGCGGAGGCAAAGCGATCTGCTACCGTTATGATTCATAATTCTCGCAAATAGTAATAAGCGCGGATAACACAAAAAGGGATACCCATAAGTCATTATATGACGGAGGGTATCCCTTTTCAGCGTTATTCTGAGCTAAAGAATCGGAGTCGAGCAGCAAATGCTAGTCGCTCCATTTTCCCCACGATTAACCGCCGATCTGCACCAAAATTTTCGCATGGCTCTTGTCGGTCATGAGCAGTTCAAGTCCTTCCTGAACGATGTCGTCCAGCTTGATTTTTCTGGTAATCACCTGTTTCACATCAAGTGCTCCCTCAGCAATCAAAGAGATGACTTCAGGGAAAATATGACGATAGGCCAGCGTTGCTGTCAGGTTCGCTTCTTTCACTAACAGGTCGAAGAAATTCACCTGAAGTGGATTTGGAATTGCTGCAATGACAACAACTTCTCCACCTTTTTTGATCACGGCTACGGCGCTGTCCATGGTTGGCTGTACACCTGCCGCTTCATATGCTACATCTATTCCGCCAGACTGCTGCAAAATCACTTCAGTAGCGTTAACTTTGGCACTATTCACCGGAATGGCTCCCAGCTTGGAAGCCAAATTCAAGCGTTCTTCAAATACATCGACTGCATAGATCGCGGAAGCTCCAGCAGCTTTGGCTGACAGGATCGTCAGCAATCCAATCGGACCTGCACCATATACAGCAACCTTCTGACCTACTTTTAATTTGCTATGGCGAACTGCATGGAAAGCTACCGCTGTAGGCTCAACCAGTGCGCCCTCTTCAAAGGATACGTTGTCCGGCAATTTGTGCACCATATACGCCTTAACAACAACGTATTCAGCAAAGCCTCCATCACCGTTCAGTCCCACAAATCCGAACTCGGTACATTGGTTATAGCGCCCCTGAATACAGTACTCACACTGTCCGCAATGATACAGTGGTTCAACAACAACACGGTCCCCTATACTGATACCGCTTACATCACTTCCCAATTCACTGACCGTTCCTGCAAACTCATGACCAAGTGTCAGCGGCGCTTTCTGTCCTGAAAGCGGGTGGTTCTGCCCTTCCTGAATGCCTACGCCATGATGGTAAGCATGCAAGTCACTACCACAGATTCCTGCGTACTCGACTTTAATTTTCACTTGTCCTGATTGGGCTACCGGTATTTCCCGTTCTTCGACCCGGACATCTTTCTTGGCATACCATACTGCTGCTTTCATGAGATACATCCCCTTTGGTTTATCTTGTCCATCTGAAATCCAACTACTGTCTATTAATTATATCGCCGTTCACGTATTATTCATATTTATAGATACTAATGTTAATATTACTCGTACTAATGCTAAAACGGAGATGAGACCATGAATCTGGAACAGCTTGAATATGTAGTTGAAATTGCCAAAACCCAATCGTTCTCGGCCGCCTCGGAGCACCTGCACGTCACTCAGTCGGCGATCAGCCAATCTGTGCATCGTCTTGAAAATGAGCTGGGTATGATCCTGTTCGAACGCTCGCGGCATGGAACGTTCCCCACCCTTGAAGGCAAACAGTTTATTGCCAAGGCACTCGATATTTTGCAGCGCATCGATGAATTGAAATCACTGAATGCGGAGACATCCTCGTTAACCGGAGACCTGCATGTTGCCACTTTTCCAAGTGTGATGCCTTACCTTGTTCAGACTGCTGCAGATATGAAACGCGAGCACCCTCAATTGAATATTGCCATTGAGGAGAAAGGTTCCATGGAAATTATTGAAGACATCCGTAACAACAGAACCCACCTGGGCTTCATCGCCATCTACGCCAAACAATTGCGGGAATTCGATGGACTGCATTTCAGTCCCATGTATTCAGGTAAACTGGTCGTATGCACTCATCACCAATCCGATCTAGCCAAGCTTAACCGGGTTACTCCCGAACAATTAAAAGAACATAAGCTGGCTCTGTATCGTGATGGATTCATCGAAGATTTCCTGCAGGAGTTCGCGTATGATTACGGCCCTCTGTCCATCCTCTTCAAAACGAACAACTCGGAAGCAATCACCACCGTTTTAAGAAATAATATTGCCGCTACCATTGGCCATGACTTCTCCTTCCACCAACATCCGCTATGGAAAGAAGGCATTGCAAAAATGGTAGAGATTGCCTCGATCGAGCAACCTAAAATGCAAATCGGCTTCGTGCAGACCGAATCCAAGGAGGTTGCCATAGCCGCTGAGCGATTTGCTCAACGCTTCAGACAGGCAATTGAGCTGGACCAGTTATGATGGCAGAGTCTAAGTCATAATTGGGGGATCAAAAAAAACACTCCGGTGCTTACACCAGAGTGTTCCACATTTGATAAGGTTTCAGTTTGCTGCTTGCTTCCCTTATACCTTTACTTTTCTTACAGCTTCGCTCAACTCAATCGTTTGCCGCCTCAGCAGGGTGGACGTTTGTGCCACCTTCTGGAACATGCTCGACTGTTCCCCTGTCAAACGATAAATGTCATCCGAATGATCTGAAACGCCGGATGAAATTTGCGAGATCGTATTGACCGAGGCTGCCGCTTCCTCGGAACCCGCCGATATCTCCTCCGCTGCTGCGGATACTTCCTGGATACGATGTGTTACCACACGAAACGCCTCAACCATATGCGTGAAGGCAAGCTCTGCTTCTGCTGTGCTCGTCACCCCCTGGCCGATTTCTTGCGAGGTAACATCCATCTGTGATCCGATGTGCTGGGACTCCTGCTGAATGCCAAGCAACAAATCGGATATCGCCTGCACAGATGCGCTTGAAGCCTCCGCCAATTTTCGTACTTCATCCGCTACAACGGCAAATCCCTTCCCATGCTCTCCTGCATGAGCGGCTTCAATTGAAGCATTCAGCGCCAGTAGCTTGGTCTGACTCGCAAAATCCCGCACCGTATGAAGCGCACCGCCGATTTGCTGCGAGAAGTTGTTAAGCACTTGGACCATGGCTACAACTTCAGCAGATACAGCCGAAATGCTCTCCATCTGTTTCTTCATTTGCATCATGCTCTGCTTACCTGATTGTGCCGTAGCAAGCGCAGTTGTTGCGGCGTCAGACACGGCTGTAGAAGACTCTGAAATGTCCGTAATACCTTTGGCGATTTCCTCCATCGCATTGGCGCTGTCACCAGCACCTTGCTTCTGGGTGTGTGCGCCCTGTCTAATTTGCTGTACGGACTGGTCAACGCTCTTATTCATTATAAGCATGTCTTCTGCATCACGACTGAATTGTTCCGTTGATTTGGAGAGGATATCAGTGGTAACCGAGACACCTGCGACCATATCGCCGATCATTTTATTTAAGTCCCCAGACATATGAATCATCGCCTTGAATGTGCTGCCAATCTCATCCTCACTTTGCAGCCGATACGCTGTCAGAATTCGGTTGGCTTCCGCCAGCTCACCTTGCGCCATTTGTTCGACGCTTGCCTTCAGCGGTTTCAGCGGTCGCAGTCCTCTTACGATGAACCACAATACAACCGCGACGCCTGCAAGCGTAATGAATAACAACAGGGCATACAATGGAATGCTGGATTTCATAATATCTGACTCAATGCTTCCAATGACCGATACAGCTGTATCGATTCCTATCACACCCGTTAAGGTCCCCTTGCTGTCCAAAATCGGAGCGTAAGAGGAAATATATTCGCCATACTCCTCGTTATTAATGATAGGGGAACTGGCTGTTTTCCCTTGCAGAAGCTTTTGGACTGCATCGCCTGGGATATCCGTCACTTCATTGATCGGTGATGCTTTATCTGAATCTTTCATGCCGTCCACCATAATGAGAGGCGTGCCTGCATCGTCTATTTTCACAAAATACACATACATCGCACCGATGCTCACACGAAAATCATCCAGCTCATCACGAATCTTCAAGAACACGTCGTTTTCCTTGGGATCTTTGGCAAATTCCACATATGGCCCTGTATCCAGCTGTTTCACATAACTCTCGGCAATCTGAATATTGTAACTCGATATGGCCTCCTGCGCGGCTAGCTTCATATTCGCCAACTGAAGCAGCATGCTTCCCGCAGATATAATCATAATGACCAATGTAACTATGGCAACAATGCGAACAACCAAACGTTTTTTGAAAAAACCGACCATCCGAGATCCTCTTCCCCTCACACCTGTATGTAAGCCTTTTCGACTACGCCCTACCCAAAAACAGCATGCTTGAAGCACTATGTAATGTGAAAATAGTATATGAAGTTGTCGAATTAGGCAAGAAAATATTGGAACGGAATTGGAACGCTATCATGACTGTGTTAGCTACTTTAAAAGCACAATACAAAAACACCGTCAGCTCTTAACTGACGATGTTTTGAACTACAATTTACCGTTAACTCAAGCTTAAATCGGTCTACCACTACTTCCAAAATACGAATATCAGTTATCTTTATTGGCCAAGTGCGCTTCGACGGCCTCATCTAAACTCATTGCTTTTTCTAATTCATCATCTATAAGTATTAGTAAAGGACCTTCTAAAATATGCCCTTCTGAAGTTCTAACCTCGAAAGTAGCGGCCCAATATTGGGGAGAAATTTCGGAGACTTCTACACCAAGGAGAACTAATTTGAAGTTTTCATTTTTATCTTTATTTACATATTCAAGCGCTAGTTGTTCTGCTCTTTCTCTCGATAACTTCATTAACGAACACCTCCATATTGTGTAATATACCAGTTAGCATGTAGTTGCTCAGCTTCATTTAACGAGTTCCATTTTTTAGGGCTATTTGATAACATATCATAGACAAATTGCTCAGGAGCATTGAATTTGGATAAATCGTTCATTGGAACTGGTCCGCTAGTCCGAGGCAAATTTGAATAAGCCTCTTTTCCGATTTGTTTATATTGGTCAAGACCCCATTTAGTAGACATTATAAAAAGACCCTAGGCTGCAAACTGGCGTCGGTACTCTACCGGCGTCAGTTTTTTTAATTTCCGTTGTGGCCGTTTTCGGTTGTAAAAACGGATATATTTTCCGATTTTGCTTTGTGCATCAGTAAGCGTTCGGATATGATAAGGATAGAGTCCTTCCGTTTTGAGATGCGAGAAGAAACTCTCCATTGAGGCATTGTCATAACAATTTCCTCGGCGAGACATGCTGATTCGGGCGCCAACCTTTGGCAGCATGTCATGGTAAGCATGAGACGTGTACTGGAACCCCTGGTCGCTATGAACGACTAGTCCAGTCACGTTTTTTTGCTTCGCAAACGCTTTTCTGAATGTGCGGATCACCAGTTCATTGTCGTTGCGTTCGCCTATCTCATAAGCCACAATCTCGTTATTAAACAGATCCTTTATGGCTGAAAGGTATATCCAGCGCTCTCCCACACGATACTGGGTAATGTCGGTTACCCATTTCTGATTCGGTTTTTCTGCACTGAAATCTCGCTTCAAGAGGTTCTCTGCTACACGCTGCGCAGGCGCATACGAGCTGCTGGAGCGTCGTTTACGACGGATTTTTGCTTGGATACCGAGCACTTGCATCAGCCGAAGCACTTTTTTGTGGTTCATCCAAATTCTTTGATCTTGCCAAAGGAACAACTGGAGTTGTCGATAACCGTATTTGCCTTCATATCGTTGATAGGTTTGAAGGACTTGGCTCTTCGCCTTTGCATCGAGATCCAATCGTTTACGTTTTACATAGGCGTAAAATCCACTCCGTGACACGCCAAATACATGACAGAGTTTCTGGATATCACCGAATGCAGCTACCTTTTCTATGATCTGAAATCGTTCTTGTTTGCTTCCTCCTTCCAGATTACCAAGCACTTTTTTAGCAATTCATTCTCCCGTTTCAGTTTTTGTACATAGCGTTCTTGATCCAAGTATTCTTTTCGGCGACCTCGCTGATCCAACAGTCCAAACTCGCCTTGTTCCCGGTGTTTTCGCATCCAGCGCTTCATCCGTCCTGCGTCATGAATTCCCAAATGTTCATTTATCTTTCGGTAAGTCCTCAACCGTATGCAAACGAATAGCCTCTTTTTTTAACTTCTCTGAATACGTTTTAAACTTTTGTCCTTTAATCGCCATAAAAAATGCACCCCCTAGAATTTCATCGGCTAAACCCAGGTTTTTTTCCAATGTCTATTCTAAGGGGTGCACTTCAGAACGCTGAGATGTCTTGTTACTGCATAGCTATTATGATTCTTCTACAAACACTAAACTTCTTGCCCACGTTTCTTCCTGAATCGAATTAGTGACCAGAGAATCAGTAACACGAGTACAGTTAGACAGATGCTGATGCTGAATCGGTTGCCTTCATCAAATACAAACATGACTGCAATGACGCCGAGACAGAGCACAGCAGCTCCAGTTACGTAAGGAAATCCCCAAACCTTAAATGTCGGCTGTACCGGATATCTCTTGCGCAGCTTCATCTGTGATGTGGCGATACAAATCCACACGAGCATCACGACAAACCCCGGAACCGCCAGCAGCACGCGGAAGAGCTGATCTTGTGCGAATAGCCCCAGCATGGAGCCCCCAAGCAGAATCACAGCACATACCAGCAGTGTATTTACCGGACTGCCGTTGCGATTCGTATGTGATAAAGCCTTGGGAGCTTCACCACCTACCGCCATAGAATGCATCATACGGGATGCGCCATAAATGCCGGAATTTGCAGCAGACAGAACGGCGGTCACCAAAATAAAGTTCATAATATGTGCTGCACCCGGAAGTCCCGTGGAAGCCAGCACCTGTACAAAAGGACTACTCTCGGGCCCTAATTCATTCCACGGAATGAGCCCACAGATGATGAGAATCGGCAGCGTGAAAAATAAAATGATTCTCAGCATAAAGTTCCCTACAATTTTGGGCATCACCTTGTCCGCATTTTCCGTCTCCGTTAAGGTTAAGCCAATAAGCTCAGATCCTCCATAAGAGAACATGACGACCAATAATGCCGAAAAGATCGATGACCATCCATTAGGGAAGAAACCGCCTGCTTGCGTGTAATTATGCAGATAAGGCGTGTTATCACTTGGAATGATCCCGAAGATCAGACCAGCCCCGAGGATAATAAAAATAATAATCATGGCGATTTTAATGCCCGCCAGCCAAAATTCAAATTCCCCAAATACGCCCACACTCAGCAGATTAATCAGTATAATAAACACCGCACATGCCAAGCTCAACGCCCACAGCGGCACTTCCGTGAACCAATACTGCAAAAAGCTCCCTGCTGCGATCACCTCAATCACACATACCGACAACCAGAGGAAACAATACATCCATCCCATGATAAAGGAGACTCTGCTGCCGAACGCTTCCTGCACAAAGTCTTTCATATTTTTGTTCTTGTATACCGTAGCCATCTCCGCCATCGCAGCCATGACAACCAGTAACAACAATCCTGCAAAAATGTACGTTACAATAACTCCTGGACCTGCAAGTCCAATCGTTTCGGCGCTTCCTTTGAAAATTCCGGTTCCAATGACACCGCCCATAGCCATAAAGCTAATATGCCTTGGTTTAAGTTTCTTCTGCAATGTTCCTTCTGTCTGAGCCAATTCAAGTCCTCCTGATGTAAAAAACGTCTGCATTTCTGTTTCATGTTTATATAAACATAATGTCCAGTATACCCTATTGTCCATGCCTCAGCCCAGCAGTTCCGTACGGCCAATTCATCCCAAACAAATGCTCACATAACCTATGTTTTATACCCCGCAGTGAGACAATGCAATCTGTATGCAATCCAATTCGTTCATTTGAATACATTCTACTCTTCTTGCGATCTCCAATATGTATGATTTGTTGCAGTCCATCACTTCGCAAAACAATTAATA
Source organism: Paenibacillus sp. BIC5C1 (assembly GCF_032399705.1). Lineage (NCBI taxonomy): Bacteria > Bacillati > Bacillota > Bacilli > Caryophanales > Paenibacillaceae > Paenibacillus > Paenibacillus sp. BIC5C1. The sequence continues at coordinate 1,046,718 of NZ_CP135922.1, read as the reverse complement.
AACGTAAAAAACCAGCCGTCTGTATGCAACAGAATACTGGTTTCCTTTGTCCCTGCTATGTTTTACTTCCTATCATGTAATTTATAATTCCTTCGTCATAAAAGCGCTGTTCGGGTCCAAACTATAATCTGCGAATGGCTCACAGTATACAAACCCAAAGTCCTCATACAGCTTCCGCGCCGGAATAAATGAATCCATCGAACCGGTCTCCAGACTGATCCGTTTATATCCCCGATTTTTGGCTACCTCAATAATATGGGCAAGAATTTGTCTTGCTACGCCTTTTCTCAGATGGGCTGATGCTGTACGCATCGATTTCAATTCTGCATGCTCCGAATTCAATTCCTTCATCGCGCCGCAGCCAAGAAGCTCCTCCGCTTCCCATGCACACCAGAATGTTATTTCAGGTTTCTTTAACCCATCCAGATCCAGGGCGTGAATGCTTTCCGGCGGCGAATCTGCTGCCATTCCCTGCAGATGTTCTGCAATTAATCCAATGACTTGATGACCGCTCAAATCGTCTACTTTGATCTCCATATCTACCACTCCTGCCGACATTTTGTTGTGTGTTGTATCACTGAATACATGTCTATTGTTTATATAGTACTACCATGACAGGTTTCCTGACAACAACTTCAGAAACACGAATGAAATGTCTATTGTGATACCCTTAAATTTCCATTATAGTGAGGCTATCTGAAACCAAAAGGAGACCCCATGACACTATCGACTGAAAATCTGTTTTATAGCAAACGCTTGAAAATGACTCCGCCCCGTGTTGAAGACGTGCAGACCATGCTGCAATGGAATGAAGATCCTGAGTATTTGCGAAATGTGGATACGGATATTGCCATTCCATTTTCGGAAAAGCAGCTTGAAGATGAAGGCGAGACGAAGGACAAGGAAGTTTACTTTCGGCTTCGAACGCTTGAGGATGAACAACTGATCGGATTCGTTGTCATTCACAGCATTGAATGGAACAACCGCTGCGGACAACTTGCCATTGGCATTGGACTCGCAGAGCATCGCAACAAGGGATATGGAACGGAAGCGTTGAATCTTATTTTGCGGTATGCCTTCCATGAATTGAATCTGGACCGGGTAGGTCTGGATGTCATCGCCTATAATGCCAAGGGCATCCGTGCCTATGAGAAGGTCGGCTTTCAGTTGGAAGGTCGTGCTAGATCAGCCGTGTATCGTGATGGAAAACGCTATGATCGCTTATTGATGGGAATTCTAAGACCAGAATGGGAAGTACACAATCAGATCAATGTGGAGGGTGGACAAGCATGAATATGAATGCGGAAGTTACTGAATTTATCGAACAGATCCCGGTTCCCTGGCAAGCCCAGGTTGCAAGTAAACTGCGGGAGTTGGTACATGAGTCCATCCCTGAAGTAGAGGAACGTGTGCAATACAAGAAACCTCATTTCCTGAAAAACGGTAAATATGCAGCGGTCATCTCCCCTTCCAAGCCAGCAGTATCCTTCACGATCTTCAATGCAACCGGACTTGAGCTGCCAGATGGGATATTTGAAGGCCCAGCGGAACGTAAAACAATCAAGATCAAGGAAAAAGATACGCCTGACTATGTGTGGCTGGCTACACTTCTGACACAAGCATCGGCAGAACTCTAAGTTGGAATTGAGGATATAAGGTGTCTCAGTTTCTTTCAACCGGCTCTAGCAACTATTAAAAAGGCCAACCAGCATATATCTGGTTGACCTGATCATACGAAGGGGCTTCCTAGAATGTTAATACATATGGGATAGCCCCTTTTGGGTATGCAGCTGTCAATACAATTTAAATCGCATCTATGCAATAACAGATCTTTAGAGTTCCCTCATCAGGATTGTTGATAAGATACCGCCGTCATCTGACACGACTCGCAAATGAACATGTAATACATGCCATCCCCGGATTCCTCAACCTCGCTCCAGTCCATTTGTCCAACGGCCCTCATCCTAGAAGAGCAGCATGGACAATTCGGATACTCCGCGTCCTGAACCCATCCGGGATGGCCCCCAATCTGGGATGTAGAAGGCTCCATCGCCCACTCACTACCATGGAACGCTTGACGTGGTGCAGTCGCAATCCGAAACTGCCGGCCTGCATCCGGTGCAAGCTGAACATAGTCATCCGGGTCAAGATCATCCGCTCCCATCGGCATCACATTATGCGCACTCCAGCACGGTCCACATGCTGAATCCATCTCCATATAAACGACACCATAACAGCTACACATAACGCAAGTCTGCACTTGAAGTCGCTCACTGTTCCAAGCAACGTCCTGCAGTGCTGGATGCCGTACATTCAGATCAATTAAGGTCGTTAACTGACTGCCACACCACTTACAGTTATCGTCACCGGTCAACAGCATGGAGATCGGATCGCCAATTGATGTGTCGTCAGCCCCTTCATTCTCTTTTACTTTATAGAGTGAATAACTTGGGGTGATAAATAAATCCTTGCGCTGGCCTTCATTCGTTAACTCCCAACCGGCTTCGGTTGTATAGTGCTCTGGTGCGACATGCAGCTGATCTGCCCAGCGAGGTGGCGACTGCCTCCATTGCTGGAACTGACGTACAACCACTTCATCTCCAATATAGGCGAGCATGAGCAACAGATTATTCCGATTCTCATCATCGGTGTTCACCCGCTGCAACAGTTGATCACGTACTTCAGCCGAGGCGCTCTTATACAAAATGACAGGGTAGTAGATTTCGCGCTCCAACAGCTCAGGAATCTGTGCACACAACGACGTATCATGGTAACAGACCAGATACACCAAAATATCTTTACCTGTATCGTCATCCCCTGTGCGAATCAGCTGCATCGCATAATCGACCATGAGGGCTTGCTGCTCCGTAGACAAGGACAGATATACTTCTTCTTTGGAATGCGCGTATGCCACATAACGGATTAGTGGATCATGAACCTGGCGTGTATGCATAATTTTCAAAATCTCCACAGGGTCCGTGATTCCCTCATACAAATCCACGTCGCGCCGATTGGCTTCAATGTATCTCTGATGTGCCTCGCGTTCCATCTCCTGCTTGCAAGGCATGCAGTACCCACCTGTTCTGGCAGCCGTTGCTGGCAAAATTGTATTTGGGCACTCCTCTCGTATGCACGGAATACGTTCTGTCATCTATGGGTACCTCCTCTGCTATTGATCACGCTTCACGATCCATCGAGTCCATTCGATATCAATCAGCGGGAAGGTAGATTAGTGATGTCCCAGTTGATCCTTCGTAAATTCATAAAATGCGATCGCATCTTCGCTGCTGGCAAAACCCGCCTGAGCCATCTTGTCGCTGCCGCCACCCTTGCCCTGGTAGGCTCCGAGATTGCCCTTGAAGAAAGGTCCACAAGCCCACTCCGGCGGTTGCCCGTTCTGTGCCAATACAACTTTGGCCTCCGAGATGCTCGCAAAGAGTACAAGTCCCTCATGTTCTGATGTCAACTTGGTCGCCAGACTCTGCATATCCTTGAGCGATTTGTCCTCAAAGATTTGAGCAACGACAAGCCCTTCCCGTGCAGATAAAAGCTCTTGCGCATAATAAGCGTCATTGGAAGATTTCACAGCGTTCAGCTCTGCTTGCAGCTGCTTTTGTTCTGCTTCCATTTTGTCGATCCGATCCGCAAGCTCTTCCCGGCTGGTCTTCAATTTGGCTGTAATTCCGGTCAGCACGCTTTGCGCGGCATTGAACTCATTCAGTGCTCGGTATCCGCATTTAAAATAAATCCGGGTACCACCCTTCACTTTCTCGGTTTTCAACAGTTTAATAATTCCGATCTCTCCTGTGGCTGACACATGTGTCCCACCACAAGCGTTATATTCCACACCCTCCATCTCCACGATGCGAATATCTTCAGTTACGGAAGGCTGCTTCACCAGCGGCAGACGGGCCGCTTCTTCCGCTGTGACCCAGGAACTGCTGATTCGTGCATTCCGGTAAATCTGCTGATTGACCTCCATTTCAATTGCAGCCAGTTGGTTCGCTCCCAGTTCAGCTGCGGCCACATCAATCGTGATGTAATCTGTCCCCAGATGAAAACTGAGCGTCATCGCATCTGCCAGCTTCAGCGTAATAGCCGACAGCAAATGCTGCCCACTATGCTGCTGCATATGATCGAATCTGCGCTGCCAATCGATGTGGCAATCCACGTCATTCTGCTCCGGGGCACGCTCCAGCTTGTGCAACACCTCGCCATCTTCACTAATCACATCCAACACATCAATGCCGCCGATCTGCCCCAGATCACAAGGCTGTCCACCCCCATGTGGATAAAAAGCCGTCTCCGCCAGCGTGACATATATACCGTCTTCCTTGTCCACTCTGCCTGTAATTTGTGTATGCCACTCCCGTGTGTACGCGGAGTCATAATAGATTTTTTGCGTCATCGAATCATCCGATCCCTTCTCGTTCAAAATGGAGTTTCTATCGCTCTGCACCTAACCTTCAGATTACACTATCTGGAACCGCTAATCCAATTTTTAGGCATAAGAAATCGATCCTCCATATCAAAAAGACCGCTCTGCAAGCCAAGCTACAGAGCGGTCCTACCTACTTTTCTACAGAGTATTATTATGTTGTCCGCTTAATTTCAATTGCTCAGAGTAACCAAAAGCTACGTGTTCGCTATAGTCTAATCCTACAACTTCTTGTTCCTCGAGCACAGAAAATGCAGCGGCGAAGAATGCTGTTCATTCCTATATCCATTTCAATCCGCACTGTTCAATGAGTTCAAGGCTATTTGGTCGAGTATTCCCCATAACAACATCTGAGAATTTTCGCTATGTACCATGCCTTCACGGATTACGAAATCCTTCTGAATAAATGGTAAATCTATAAGTTCATGCGACCATCTAGACAGCATTTGTTCAATGCATTGTGTTGTAGACTCTAAGTGAAACTGCAGCCCCAGTACATGTTCACCATATGCAAACGCTTGGTGCTCGCAAGCTTCGGAGTACATCAGGAGTCTTGCTCCTTCAGGCAATGAGAATGTATCACCGTGCCATGTAAATGATGTGAATTGTTCCGGGACATGCGTTAACCAGGGATGATAATCCCTTTTTCTTTGAACTTGGTGCCAACCAATCTCCTTCTTTTCACCATTCGAGATTACAGTTCCTCCCAGGATTTCTGCAATCATCTGAGCTCCCAAACATATCCCCAAAACCTTTTTCCCCATTTGGATGGCCTCACTTACAAATGCCTTCTCTTGGATAAGCCACGGGTATTCGTTCTCCTGGTAAACGCTCATCGGTCCACCGAGGATCACAAGGAGGTCTAAGGAATGGAGCCACTCTCTCTGTATCCCCTGAGCAGGGTCATGCATGACCAGTTCATGTTCGGTATCTTCGGACCACGAGATGATTACGGAGGGGTCATCAAATAAAAAATGACGAAAAACAACGATCTTCATAGGCTCACCTCCACTAGACTGAATAATCATATAATATCCCAAATTAAGATATTAACAACACGATTATCCCGAATAATGGGATAATTATATAAAAAAAATGAAAAAAAATAAATAACTATCCCATATAGTAGGATAATCATCTATTTTACACATTGATATTGCTCTCATTTTGATCTTGGATCATTAGCGACCATGGCCTCGATAACCCAACTCACTTGATATGAGGTCGGCGTATTTTTTGGCCAAATTCGAATATTTCTCAATGCTATCTCCTCCGAATCGGATCGAAGGACCAGCAACATTCAAAGAACCAATTACCGTATTCTCATAGGAGAAAATAGGCGCTCCAATTCCCGTAGTACCTTCGGTTGCCTCATTTGTCGTAATCGCATAGCCCTGTTCTTTAATTGCTATAAGTTCTTGCTCAATATATTGACGAGAAAGCGGTTTCGATGATGAGGTATCGTCCCAATTAAATGAATCCAATAGTGATCTTTGCAATGATGGATTCAGAAAAGCCAGAATAACCCTATTGGATGCTCCAATAAATAATGGCAAGCGCAGCCCAATTGGCTCCGAAATTTTCAAAACTTGTGGCGAGTCCACAGAATCAATATAGATGCCTTCCGCATTTTCACGCACTGACAAGTACACCGTCTCTTTGGTACGTTTCGACAATTCCTCCATGAACGGTCTTGCGATAGTGCGCAGCATCAAACTATCCCACATCAAGAAACCATACTTCATGAGAGACAGACCTAGTTTATAGCGTTTTGTTTTTTCATTTTGAGATACAAAGCCATGTTCAGCAAGAGAGGAAAGCAAGCGATGAACGCTCTGGATCGGCATGTTTAACGCTTTGCTTATTTCTGTAACACTCATATCTTTTTCACTACCTTGTGGTAGTAACAGATCCAGAATTTGCACTACTTTATTAATAACACCAGACAATCTACTCACAACTCCTCGTTTCTACTATGAACTAACTATATCATATCAAATGAGTACGGATTTTCCCATGAGGGAACAATCAGTCAATTGTATCTTTAAAACAGTAAATTAACTAACCTAATAAAGAATGGACCCTACTGGCATGTTAGCCAATAGGGTCCACTTCACTAAGCTATGGACACACTTATTTCATCGAATCGGACAATTCTGTGAAAATAACACCCAGCGCATAGGCTCCAGCATCAGGGTATCCCAGACTCCGATCACCCACAGCGCCCGCGCGGCCCATACGTGCCACGATGTCTTCGGTTTTCTTCGCACCTTCTACTGCCGCTTCGGCACCTTTGGCAAACGCTGTTTTGAAGTCATCTCCAGACTTCGCACTTTGCGTCCATGCATCTGCACAAGGGACAAGTGCATCAATTAATGTCTTGTCACCTACAACGGCACCACGTCCGAAGGAACGTTCGCCAGTAGATTGAATCCCTTGTACTGCCGCCTGCATCATGTCAGCGAACTCTGCAACGTTCAATTGCTGCTTGTCACCAACGGCTTTGCCTGCTGCCCGGAATGCCGAACCCCAGATTGGGCCGGATGCACCGCCGCAGTATTCCATAATGACAAGAGAGCATGCATCGAGGAATGAACCGATATTCTTTTTCTCTTCATTCACGATATGGTTCCATTCGCGCTTGAGCTGTCTAAAGCCCTTCGCTACGCTCATGCCAAAGTCGCCGTCACCTGCATGGGAATCCAGTTCACAGAATGGTACTTCGTTCTTGATAATGATCTCACTCATCTTATCGATCAGGTAGACGATATTATCCAGGGAGAATTGATTGTTGCTGATTACCGCAGAAGATGTCGGTGTCTCCACTTCATAGGATACTGGCGCATCTTCAGTTACAACGGCTTCCAACGCTTCCGAATAGGCCACTTGTGCTACTGGAGGACCAGACACTTTGAAAGCAGGTGCATCACTTTCCTTAAACAGCAACGTTTTCAGTTCATCGTCCAGTTTCAGGATAGTTACCGATGCACCTGCCATATCGATGCTCGTCATGTAATTGCCAACAAAAGTAGTGGCTACACCCAGTCCCGAACGCTGTGCCAGCTCACGTTGAACCGAGTTGTTGAGCAGATAGAGCTCCTGTAAAGGTGTAGCGCCAAATCCATTTACAAGTACAGCAATCTCAGCGGATGCATCGTTATCCAGCTTCATGTCTGCAAGCAGTGCTTCAACCATGCGTCCTGCAAGCTCATCGGCAGATACCAATTTCTCGCGGCGAATGCCTGGCTCACCATGAATGCCCACACCGAATTCCATCTCATCTTCAGCGATTTCAAATGTCGGTGTTCCTTTGGCAGGCACGGTACAGGAAGTGAACGCAAATCCGATGCTGCGAACGTTCTGGGCTGCTTTCTCAGCAACAGTTTTCACCTCTGCCAGACTGCGGCCTTCTTCGGCTGCAGCTCCAGCGATTTTGTGCACCAGTACCGTTCCGGCAACGCCGCGGCGTCCTACCGTATACAGACTGTCTTGAACAGCAATGTCATCCTCAACCCGTACATATTGCACGTCAATGCCATCTTCCTCGGCAAGATGGGCCGCGTTCTTGAAGTTCATCATGTCGCCGCTGTAGTTTTTAATGATTAGCAGCGTGCCCTTCTTGCTAGCTGTGGCCTTGATCGCCTGGTATACCTGAATCTGGGAAGGGGATGCGAATACATCTCCACAGACCGCAGCATCCAGCATGCCTTTACCCACATAACCCGCATGAGCCGGTTCGTGTCCACTACCGCCTCCGCTGATGAGGCTGACTTTATCCCCGTTAATCTCTCTGCGTTTAATGACCTTATATTTTTTCAAAAATTCAAGCTCCGGGTGTGCCAGCGCAATCCCGTTGCACATTTCCATGACAACATTTTCAGCCTGATTGATCATTTTCTTCATGATTTCGCCTCCCGGCGAGCTGCTTTGTAGTCCCGTCCCATACGATCAGCCGCCGCAATGGCAGCAGCCACTTCAGGAACAGTAATTGGAAACGGCATGGCGTGAATGGATTCTTCCGGAATACATGCGATCTCGGCCACCTTCAACAACTCTTCCTGACTAATGGTATCTACACCGATATCCGCCAAGCTTACAGGCAGTCCCACTGCGAGACAGAAGTCCATCACTTCATGCAACTCTTCGGTTGGTGCATTTTCAAGGATGAGTTGTGCAATCGTACCGAATGATACTTTTTCACCGTGGAAGAAGTGATGTGTACCCTCCAGTACAGTCAAACCGTTGTGGATCGCATGTGCTGCAGCCAAACCGCCACTCTCAAATCCAAGACCAGACAACAGAATGTTTGTCTCAACAATATTTTCCAGCGCTTGCGTCACGACGTTGCTGTCACTGGCTACTTTCGCTTTTAATCCGTCAGTCAGCAGCATTTCATAACAAAGTTTTGCAAGGGCAAGTGCTGCATTGGTACCTACCGCAGATGGGGTGTATCCTTTACGGGAACCCATTGGCAAACTTGCGTTCACACGAGAGTATGATTTCGCTGTAGCTCTTGCTTCAAAATAGGTAGACAACGCGTCACCCATACCCGATACAAGAAATCGTGTAGGTGCGTTTGCGATAACTGTTGTGTCCACGAGGACAACACTTGGGCTTTGTTTGAAATACGCGTAGTCATCAAAAGCACCTTCCGGCGTGTACAACACAGCCGAGTGACTTGTTGGTGCATCCGTTGCTGCGATGGTAGGACAGATGATTAGTGCTTCACCTTCTGCCACACATTTTGCTGCATCGATCGCTTTACCGCCACCAAGACCGATCGTACAAGTGCATCCTTTTTCTTTCGCAATTTCCTGAAGACGAGCGACTTCCTCGCGGGAACATTCTCCCCTAAAACCACTTTCAACAAATGTAATATCAAATTTCTGTGCCGTTGCATCGAGCTTCGCCTTTACACGCTGTACATCATCCGGATGCGCAATCAGCAATGCAGATTCACCAAAGGATTTCACAAAGTAACCGAGGTTCAACAACTCGTCTTCGCCTTGCACGTATTTCGTTGGACTAATAAATGCTTTTCTCATAATGATATAGACCCTCCTAAGGATGATATAAATTAAGTTTGTTTACTGCATCAATTACCTGCATACCTTTAACAAGGCTACCTGATGTAATTCTTGGATGAACTTATACATTCAATTTTAAATGCTCACAATTAACCTAAATATATACCATGCATGTGAGGTTTACAGTGGACATTGATAACAAATAATTATAATTTGCAATCGTAATTTTTTGCTTTTCAACGGAATCATGGTATCTTATTGTCATGCGATGGGTTAATTTTGACATCATCTATACATTACCCGTCATTAACTCATCTTAATATGTACAACTTGCTAACTTTTAACGAACGAAATCATTCATCAGGTTAGCTATGGAGGGTTCCACCCATGATTAAAGAATATCTGCATATTAATAAAATTCTCGACCTGAATAAATGGAAGCGTCTACAGGATTCACTTGCTACCGTAACCAAACTGGCTATTCTAACCGTCGACTATAAAGGCATTCCTGTGACCAGCCATAGCAGTTGTCAGGCCTTTTGCCAAAATGTTCGCAAAGATCCCGAACTGCTCCCCTACTGCCAAAAATGTGATTCCCGCGGTGGGCTGGAAGCGGTTCGATTGAATGAGCCTTATGTTTACTTGTGTCATTTCAATATCGTGGATATCGCAATTCCCATCACGATCGACGGGAAATATATTGGTGCCGTAATGGCAGGACAGGTGAAGCTCGCTGACCCGGAGAAAGGGACGGAACTGGAACAGATCGTCACATCCAAGAACGTACCTATGCATGCTGCGAAGCTAAAGGAATTACAGGAAGACTATGACCAACTGCCTGTCATGACCTACGAAGAAGTTGTGAAAATTTCCAACATGCTTTCTTTACTCTGTAATTACATCGTGGAGGAAGCGCTGAACAAAAATTTGCTGGTGGAAATGTTCGAGAAAGCTTCGGGTCATCAGGAATCTCTGAATCTGTCCACTATTCTGCCTGGATACTCTATCCGTAACATTGAGTCGATCAAAAAAGAAATGACCAATGCGATTGCGGATGCCTATCTTAAAAACAGTCCAAGTGATACAGAGAGCTCCAGCCCGGTGCTCCAACCTGCTTTTGAATATATTCACAGTCACAAGAGTGAGCAAGTCTCGCTTAAACAAATGGCCGATCTGTGCCACTTGAGTCCAAGTTATTTCAGCAGGCTGTTTGCCAAGGAAACGGGTGAAAACTTCACGACTTATATTGCTCGACTCAAAATCAAATGGGCCAAGCAATTGCTTGAAGTTACGGACATGCCCGTGTCACAGATCAGTGATGAACTGGGGTTCAATGAATCGGGGTATTTTATCAAAATATTCAAAAAATTCGAGGAGATTACGCCAGCCCTCTATCGCAAATACATGCAGGAACAATGAGCAAGCCTAACTATATGTTTTTGTTATAAGAGAAAATCCAGTGATATCTTTTTCGTATCAAAGATGGGCTTAAAAGATATTTCACCTATTAATCTGCCATTGCTACAATGGAATCCAGATTACTTAGGGAGGCGTCACGAATGGAATACTGCAAATTGGGAAACAGCGGTCTAACCGTCAGTGAGATTTCACTGGGCAACTGGATTACACAGCCGCACGGTGAAAATGAAGCTCTTCCGCCACGGTGATAAAGTATCGTAGTTTTCGAATATCCATACGTCTGGTATCTTCCCTTCCGACTAGCCTGTTACTTCATCTGTTCCTGTACCCAAATGGCTGATTCAGCCAGCATCGTCATTAAATCATTAAAGTCCACGGCAATCTCACGAAGAGGCAGTTCTCCCGCATCGTGGATTAACATTAGGACCTTACCAGAATTTTGATCCAGTATAGCAATGCTTCCTTCGCCAAACCCACCAATTGGAAATGGTTGCAGCTCAGCGGGCAACTCGTATTCCTTCTCATATTCACGGTATACATCCAGGAACTCGGGATATGCCCAATTCAATTCTTTCACCGAATATAAGGCAGGATCGCCGAAGTTGCATGCACCAAATTCAAGCAAGAGCTCACGATACACTGCGGGCAATCTCACGTTATACTTTTGCTCAAAATCCTCAATACTCTGTTGCGTTTCAGGCGTACACCCTTCTCCCATGGTTGTATTGTAAGCTTCCACCAAAAGATCACGAATGGGCTCCAAACTTATTGACTCCACTTGAACTCCTCCTCTATAAATGAAAATCAATGAAATTGAGGTCCACGAATATGTTCACTATTAACGACACGATGATACCAGAAGATGCATTATTGCTGTTATTGCTGCATTAAAGTACCTTTCGTCACCTATCTTTCTTTTCCTGCAAAAAAAAGCCCTATCCAGAGGTGGATAAGGCAGAATACGCATAGCTTTATTTTAGTTCACATGTTTCCGTAGTTCTTCATCCAACCATTGCAGCGCTGAATGCAGCTTGTCCTTGGGCACATTCTGATAACGATCCCCCGTTGACAACTCAAAAGCACAGCTATGAGCACTGGTCTGCTGCAAGTATGAAGTAATCCCTAACCCGAATTGCTGAGTCATGGATGCCAAAATACGCTCCACCTCGGCTTGAGCCAAGGGAAAATGTACATGAAACATATTGGAGACGGGCACTTCTGGCAACGTTCGTATACCGTGACACGCATTTAACAAGGAAGCAAGTTCCTTGGCCTGCTCGTAATAAAGCCCCATTTTGCCAATCCGTTCATTGAAATAATATTGGGAACTAAGAATATATGGATATAGGCCAATCAGATCACCGCCATGCCGACGCTTCCATATTTTTGATTCTTGCATAACTTCCGTATCCCCTGCTAATATAGCGCCAGCGATTCCTCCAATACCTTTGTAAAAGGATACATATACACTATCAAACAGACTGCAAATCTCAGCTGGTGTCTTCTGATAGTATGGTGTGATTTCAAACAGGCGTGCACCATCCAGATGAAGCTTGATTTCACGTTCACGGCAATAGGCCGAGATGGCCTCCAACTCTTCATAGGCAGGCAATTGTCCACCAATCTCGCGTTGAGGCAGTTCAAGCAAGAGGCAGGAAATTTCCTCATTCATCCCTTCTACATCTTCCAATCGAATCAGTCGGTCCTCATCCGCCAGTAAAATGGTTTCAATCTGATGCAGTTCCTTCAGTCCGTCTTCCTCATGGATTTCCAGATGAGATAAAGGATGATAAGCTACCCGCTTGATGCCTTTGCGGTCACACCAGATACGTAACGCAATTTGCTGTGCCATCGTACCACTGGGGAAAAATACAGCTGATTCCTTGCCCAGAACGTCAGCCATCTGCTGCTGGAATTGATCAATGATTTTACCGTTGCCATAATGATCACTATCCTGTTCCCCATCCACCTGCTCCAGCACTTCCTGAAGCACTTTGACTTTACGGCTGCCGTGACCGCCTACAATAAACTCCGCCTGACGAAATGTTTCCGCTAACGTTAGCTCTGTATCCTTCAAGATTATTCACTCCTTTTACTGTTCTATTCCTTGTTTCGTCATCATCTGCACCAGTGCACCCAGCGCCCCGGATAGATGCTCACTCTGCGAATGCACGAATCCTACTTCCAACCTGCAATACGGATCAGGCAAAGATAACACTGTAACCTCGCCTCTCCGTTCGGCTTTCGTAACCGAAGAGCGTGGGAGCAATGACACACCTATTCCCGCAGATACGCCATTCATAATGGTGTCCAGTGTTCCGTATTCCGTAACGTTGAGGGTGTGCACGCCTTGATCTTTCAAAAAGGCTTCTGCCTGCACGCGATGGGTGCAGCCTACTTCAAAAAACAACATCGGTTTGCACAATAGAGCATGCATTTCATGGGTTCCGGGTTCAGCAATCAGTACCAACTCTTCGTCGTACACTTTCATATAGTTCAGCTCAGGGTGGTCGATCGGACCATATACCAAAGCTCCATGCAGCTCATGTTGAATGACCTTCTGATTGAGTCCATGTGTACCACCTGTAATTAACGAATGCTGAACATCGGGGTAACATAAACGGTATTCAGCGAGCAGCGGCGTCAGATAACTGGAGGCTGCGGTCTCAATCGCACCAAGACGAAGCATACCTGCAGGTGGATTCCCAATCTGAGTTGACTGCTCCGCTTCATATAACAAATGTAATATTTTATCCGCATATCCCAGCAAATTCTCACCGGCTGGTGTGAGCGACATGCCCCGGTTAGAGCGATGAAACAGCGGTACTTGCAGCTGATCTTCCAACTGTTTAATTCGTGTTGTTACATTGGATTGCACATAATTCAGCGCTAATGCCGCTTTGCTGATACTGCCTTCGCGAGCAACCGTCTGAAATATTTTCAAATCTCCTGCATCCATGCGCTGATCACCTGCTTGTTATCTATTATCTGAATTGATACTGACATTCATTTTTGTTCATTTTACGTGAATCTGACCCATCTGTACAATGAGGCTCAGTAGTGAAGTTTTATATACACAAGAAGGAATTTTGAAAATGAAAGCTATTATACATTCCGGCCAGAGCGGCCTTGAAGGTCTTCAATATACAGAGTCAACATCTCGGGCACCAGAAGCCTGTGAAGTACAGATCCAACTGAAATCTGCTGGAATTAATCATCGTGATCTGTTCATCATGGCAGGACGTACATACCAGGACACACCACTCATTCTTGGCTCCGATGGAGCAGGTGTAATCGTTGAGATTGGCGAAGGTGTTGATGGTTTATCTGTAGGTGATGAGGTCATTATCCACCCTACTCTCGGTTGGGACCAAGCAGTAGACATACCCCTTGTGCCCGATATTGTAGGAGGCCCTACGGATGGAACTCTCGCACAATATATTACGCTGCCTGCTAGAAATGCCTTGCCCAAACCCTCTCATCTATCATGGGCGGAAGCAGGGGTATTGTCCCTTTCGGCTTTGACAGCATACCGCGCCTTATTCACTCGTGGCGGACTTAAGCAGGGTGAACATATCCTCATTCCCGGCATTGGCGGCGGTGTAGCGACCTATGCCCTGCTCATGGCCGTAGCTGCTGGTGCCAAGGTAACCGTTACATCCAGAAGTGAAGCCAAGAAACATGAGGCTCTGCGCCTGGGCGCTTTCCAAGCTCTGGACAGTCAGGCAGACTGGAGTCTGCAGAACGATCTCGATTCTGTTGACTTCATCTTGGATAGCATCGGACAATCCATGTTCCCCAAATATTTTGATATAATCAGACCAGGTGGCCGTATCGTGATGTATGGTGCAAGCTCGGGAGATGATCTGAATGTTCCAATCCGCTCGATCTTTTTCCCTCAAGTTAGCCTGATCGGCACCTCCATGGGCAGCCGTGAAGAGTTTGTCCAGATGCTCCAATGGGTTGAAGAACATAATTTACATCCTGTGATCGATAGCATATATCCGCTACAGGACACAGTGAAAGCATTCGAACGTATGGAAAAGGGAGAGCAGTTTGGCAATCTTGCTATACTCGTGGAGTGACATCTGGTTTTAAATGGACCTTCATGAATTGGTAAATATCATTTACGATAATAGGGGGAGTCCATCTGACCCGTCTCGCTAAACGTTCAGCCATTGTTCTCGTCGCAATTATACTTTTGGCCCAAATTCCGATGTTGAAAGCAACCTTTGCCCGAGGGATAACTACGCTATATGTGAACACAAAGTACCCTGAACGCTCCTATCAATACAGGGATTTCATCTATGAATCCCATTTTGGAAGCTATCTCATTTCTTATGCTGATCAAAACGAACAGCTTATTACCCTGATGCTTGAACCCAAATTTTTACCGGTGATCGTTACGTATGATTCATTGGATCAACCCATGAAAGACTAGATTATTCACTCTATGAATCATTCAGGAGGTATCGCTATGTCCAATCATTTGCACTTGGTAGAATTAGTTCGCAAGCTGATGAATGCCGAAGGAACCGAAGATGAACTGGATGAGATGCTAGACGAGCTACAGCAACAGATGCCTTATGCAGAGATCAGCAATCTGATTTTCTGGGATGATCGAGACCTGACACCCGAACAGATTGTGGAAGAGGCGCTAACTGCTCGTCCCATCATTCTTCCGCCCCAGCCCTAATATACTTCAGGAGGTGAATGACGGATATGTCTTACATGAATCATAATAATGATGATCAAACTGATTTTAACGCTGTCAGTGGAGAAGAAAAACTACACGCACTTCGTGATCTGATCGAGCTGACGGATAACCATCTTACTCAGCAAGTTCTCAATATTGGTATGGATCCACACGAAGAAGATCTCATACGCATCGAAGCATGGCGCGCTCTTGGTATGGCAGGCTCCTCTACTCTTCTGGGTGAAATCCTTCATGCTGCCGCGCAACTTGTTCGTAAACCAGAAGAAGATGAGGATGTACAGAATTATGTCTTGCAAACCCTCGCTATTCTGCCCATTACAGAAGCCGAGATCCAATTAGCTCAAGAGGTTCTGGAGGGGGATGCCTACATATTGGTCAAAGGAGCGGCCTTCGCTATTCTCGTTGCACATCAACAAGTTACCGGTGCCACATCCGCGCTAGAGTCGCTTCAATCCGATCCTGATTTTGGCTCTTCCGCGAAACGGGTACTGCATTCGAAGCAAGGAAGCGATGATGATAAGCGAAAGACATGACCCTTCAAATAAACACGAATTTTACGAAAACTGAATCAAAACCAGGAGAAGCTGCTACGAGATCTGTCCGAACGAACAGAGGAACCGAAGATTGAGATTCTCAGACCCTGTATGTATCCATCTCCGGTTAAATATTAAAATCCTCCATACTCAAGTTCAGAGCATGAAGGATTTTTAATATCGTTAATGAAACATACTACCTAGTAAACTGTATTTCTTGGTTTATTACCCTCTACTCTACGGTGTATGTTTACCCACGTATTGTAAAGTTCCTTTAGGGAACTCGTTCCACTCACCTGTTAATGAGAACTGTTGTGAACCCGTGTAAATCCCACGTTTGCGAATAAATGTCCCACCAGCAGGCATAAATTGATCATGCGAGGATGGGTCTCCCAGTACATCGACAATTCTTCCGTCCTTTTTGAGAACCAAAGCAACGACGTTATACTCATTCGGGTTATATAATTCCAGTTCATCATTGTAGTACGTGGCTGAAGTGATGTCAAAAAAATCATAAAATATATAATTTATATAAATGAAAGGCATTCCTGGAACAACATCGAATACATTTTTCGTCGTCACCTTCATTGTTGACGTCTTTTTCATCCACTGATACACATCCACTTGATAACCTGTTGCCTTGTGAGACGGATTTCCGTCACCAGTATAGTACATTTGGACAACACTACGTCCATCTCCTGCATCCATGTATTGAGAGAAAAACAACTCGGGTGAGCCTTGTGGAAGCGAATTGACCTTAACTACCACGGCTCTACCATCATTTCCAATAATCCAGAAGTACAACGGAGATGCGGTTAAAGGAATTTGAGTCGTATTCATCGTATCCGGTCCAGTAAACGTCGAATCTGGTGTGCCACTGTATAGTTTGAAACTTGTCTGTCCCGGGAACAAATTCGAAGTTGAATAGGTTAAAGCATCCTGCACCCCTGATTTCGTATTGATCTGCATCACCCCAGCATTCACCAGAGAAGCGGTACGAACATTAAAGGAATACTCTGCCTCTCCACCTCTTCCATCCTTCGCCGTCAGGGTTAAAGGGGCTACTGCATTACCTGTTCCCGGCTTCAAGGTTAACAGGCTACCATTAATGCTTGCATTAACTGCTTCGCTCGAACTGCTGCTAATTGCAAATTGTAACGAATCTCCATCGGGATCACTAAACAATTGACTCAGATCAAACGTACGATCATTCGTTACCGTTGGCGTTAACACTTGTTCGTAAATGCTGCTTACAACCTCTGGTGATATATTAGGGCCAGCAGGCTCGCCTTGTATGGTCATGCCAAAGGATACTTGCTCCCTTCGTCCAGACTGATCATAAACCGACAACGTCACGGTGGTCTGTCCTTCCGCAACTGGAGCGACAGATACCTTTGGACCAGCGGTAGAAACTTCCACAATATTGACGTCTCCAGAAGAGGCATCAACCGTTAAAGTACTTATATCAAAATTCAACAGGTAAGGAGTAAGATCTATATCCAAAGTCGACCAAGGCCACATGATTGTTTGATCTGGGATTGAACCAATACTTCCTGATTCTAAGACCTCCACATCAATAGAGGCTGTTGCCTCTTTGCCATATACATCTTTTGCTATAACGTTAGCTTGAAATTGACCAACTCGCTTGGGATGAATAACCAGCTTGTTTTCCTGAATGTTCATCTCTGCGATCAGGAAATTATTAAAGTCAATTGGCGTTTTAAATTCTAATTCATCTCCGTCAGGATCACTGAAATATTGTGAGAGATCAATGACAATATCCTCCTTACCCAGAAACAACGTTTGAGCAGGAAGATCACCAGTAAGAACTGGAGAAGCATTAGGCTTAGGATTAACGCTTATTGGAAATCCAGTGGAAACGAAACCTCCCCTACCATCTTCCACCGAATAGTTAATGGTATATTCTCCGAATTTCAGAGCAGTGAATTCAAGTACTCCTGAAGTCTCCTCCACTATCAATCCATCGGGATCAGATGAAGTAGCGCTGAATGTAAGTGGGTCACCGTCAGGATCAGTGTAATACTCATTTAAGTCAACAGAGGGAATTGGATCAGAGAGGAAACCCAAATATACGAAAACCCAACCTGGTGACTGTCCTACCGGATTCAAATTCGGTACAGGTTCTACATTGATATCAAATGTTCCACTTGTTATTCCACCCTTGCCGTCATTTACGGAATACGATATGGTATACGTTCCAAGTTGAAGAGCAGTTAACTTCAACTCACCTGCATTTTCTTCCACAGAAACCCCATCTGAATTGGATGAAGCTGCTGTATACGTTAAAGCATCGCCATCTGGATCAGTATATAGCTCTTTTAGTTTCACTACAGGGATGTCATCACCCAAATAGACGTCTATTTTCGATGGAGCTTCTCCCACAGGCGAACGATTGAGTGGTGGAAGCACAACAACCCTCATATCGAGTTCTGTAACACCCGTACTGCCATCATCTGCGATTTGCCCATCGTCCACTTTGATCTTAAGAATAACCTCGCCCGCCATTTTAGGCGTTAACCTCAGTACAGATTCAGCATATTCCGATTTTACGATCTCTGTATCCACGATTTCCGGGGCACTATTCGATACACTGTACAGCAGCTCCGATTCATATTTCTCATCATCCATAACATAGACCATGAGATCGACATCCGTGCTGCCTGACCAGGCTATAAGCTCTTGATCCGGGATCGGTGATGGAAGAGGGGGTGCATTCACGTTGACGTCAAATGTGGACCTCAGCCTTTTGCCGCGACCATCATTCGAGGACACAGTTATTGTGGCCGTACCATGTTCCAATGGTATCACTTCTAGATTTGATCCACTAAGCACAACCTTAGCTACTGAGGATTTGGATGAAGCAACCGTATACGTTATTGGATCACCATCCGGATCAGTCACATAGTCGTTCAGGTTTAACTTCGTACCCTGACCATTTGCCGTAAACTTGCGATTTTCAAATGACTTCAGCAGTTCTGGTGATCGATTGGCAACAACAGGAGTTGTTTCACTCCCTCCCGTTCCACCTGTCGAAGAAGATACCGCATTCGAAGTTACTGTTCCAGTGTTTCCACTTACGGCCGAAGATGGTACTCCGGCAGCCAGAGAAACCTCGGCAACCTTAATATTCCCTGTTATATTAACCTGCGCTGATGCATTATTCACCTGAAGTTGTTGAATGGTGCCCGCTACATTAAGATTAACAGCCCCAACCCCATCTACCGTTAATTGTGGCAGGTTGACATTACCGTTAAGTTGCAGAAGCTGTGACGTATTCAACTTGACCGTATCTACAGTTCCCTGCAATTCCACCTTACTTGCGCCATCTACAATATTCAGCAAAGACAGCTCAGCTGTGTTTGCAATTTCAAGAGCACTGTCAGATTTAATACTGACCTCTTGAGCATTCGTACTGCCCGAGAACACCACATGTACATCACTTTTATTAATATTTACTTTGTTTAGAACAGAATCTTCGAACACAACGGTATTGCTGTCGCCACCCTGAACTAAAACAGACTGTTCCACTTTTATATTTTTGGCATAAAAGTCATGTTCCATCTCTGGGGCTATCGTCAGCTTGCCTTTGATCTTAAGCCCTTGTACCGAAGTGAAATCCGCCTTAATCGTCAGATCACCATTCAATGTGGTTTCCCCAGCATTCAATAACAGATTACGGCTGAATTCCGCCTCTTCTATCTGTGCTGATTTTCCGCCTTTTCTAATTTCCAAGGCATTAATTTCGGTAATTGTATGATTTTGGCTCTTAAACTGTATTCCAGCCTGATCAAGTACAGCCTTGTTACGCTCATTCAGAAGACCTGCCACTTGTTCAGATATCTGATAGAAAACTCCGTTAATCTGAACTTTGCTTCCATGAATTGACTGAACCACCGACAGGCGGGTTTCTGGGAAGATGGCTGACAGCATCATACCTATGGCTTCGCCCCGAACAAGACCTTGTTTAACTTTATTCTCTCCCTGATATTCACTTAGAAGATTAGCCTTCTCAGCAGCTTGGATATAAGGAACCGCCCACGCACTTGCCCCTTTCCATTCTGAAGGAAGCGACTCTACTTGATTACCTTGTTTAGCATAAGCCGTTGCTCTGACCAAAACGGTGATTAATTCCTGTCCGGTAATCTCCGTTCGTGGATGGAAATACCCTTTTGCATCTCCCTGCAAAAGACCAGCCTTCTTCACTGCTTGAATGGAAGGTGCTGACCAACTAGCTGAGTTTACATCTGCAAATGGCTCTGTAACTTTCTTACTTGTGGTTAGTCCGAGGGCCTGCGCAAGAACGACCGCCAGTTCCTGACGGGTGATCGGATCGGTCGCCCGAAGGTTCCCATCCGGATCTCCTTTGATAAACCCCATGCCTACAGCCTTATTCATCGAATCATTTAATTGATTCGTAGCATTGGAGCCTGAAGATATGCTAGATGGGGTTATCGTCTGATCTGCTGAATCTCCACTCTGTGCAGCAACTGGAACAGTATTACTTAAGAGCAATGCAATCATGGCTAATTGTGCTGTTCTTTTCATTTTTCGCATTAGTATTCTCCTTCTATATCTGCTGTTGAATTAAACGAATTTAAGGAGTAATTAAAGTATCGAATTTGCCCAAGTTGCCATAATTGTTTTCTCCGATATTGTTCCATTTGGATGGCTCATAAGAAAGCTTGTCACCTTGAACAGTATCCCATTTTCTTGTCAAAGATTGAGTTGGTACAATAACTGCCGTATCCATGATTTCCCCTTTGTAATATAGCGTCAGCGTTACCGGTTCCGTATTCTCAACCAGATCCAAAATCAAATAATAATAATCTTCATCTGAAAATTCACTAAACTCTTCTGCGAGAACCAACGTACTATTCGATGGAATGATTGTGCCTGAGTCCAGCGTAATGGGAGTATTGGAATCACTGCGTACAATTGTGATATCCCCTCCGTTAAGCGGTTTGGATGTAGGATTATACAACTCAATTGCCTGATTGAACTCCTCACCCCAGACTACCTCAGAAATAAATAATCCCTTTCCTGCATCCGGGTCTTCCACGTTAACCGTAAATGTGGTCTCAGCTTCTTCACCATCAGGATCGGTAGCTCTGACCGTAACCGTAGCTGAACCAATAACGTTCTTGAAGCCCAACGTCAATGTTTCTCCTTGCACGCTGGTAACTACTACGTTGGAATCCGAAGATTCTGCTGTATACGTCAGAATGTCTCCATCTGAATCTTCGAACACGCCAGCCAGGCTTACCGTATCGCTAACCTTTCCCAAAGTTACATTCAACTTAGAAATCTGCCCTGCTACCGTAGGTTTATGATTAATAACTACAGGGGCTTTGACCTCGACAGTGAACTCGCTCTTCACTGCTGCACCGATATTGTCCTTGGCAGTTACAGTCAACTTGGCACTTCCAACAGAATAAATATTCAGTGTCATCATACTGTCTGTAATATCAGCACTCGCGACTTGATTATCGGATGAGGATACAACGAAGGTCAGTTCATCTCCGTCCGGGTCTGAGAAAATAGTTTTTAAATCTATCGGATCACTTACAGCACCCAATTCAATTTCTACAGTTTGCAGTGTTTTCACCACTTCAGGAGCATGGTTTATTGGCGGTAGCGGCGGTACAATCGGTGGTGTAACTGGCGGTATCGGTGGTATAACTGGCGGTATCGGTGGTGTTATAACGAATGGATTTACAAAATAGCCAAAGGATGTTGTTATACTTCCTCCCTTTCCGTCCGTAGCTTTCACCGTAACCGTCGTATTACCTAAAGCAATAGGCCGGATCCTCAATGTTGAACCCTGAATATCCACAGTAGCAATGTTATGATCGATTTCTGAAATCTCATAACTGAGTTCATCTTCATCCGCATCCGTAAAAACAGTGCTCAGATCAATCTCTTGTGCACCCTCTCCCAAAAATACAATTTTGTCGGGGATGTTCGATTGAACAACCGGCGGTTGATTCTCGGGAGACGGAGGTCCAATGACAACAGGTGGTTCTGGTTCAGGTGTTGGTGTGGATGGTCCTGATGAGCCACCTGAACCTGAATTAGAGTTGCTAGTCCACGTATTACTGGATGGTGTCGTTACAGTTGGTGTACTGCGGATAATCTGTGTTGATGCTCCTCCCTTTGGAAGAATAACCTTGTCCGTTTTTACAGTCTCAGGCAATTGAATAACAGACTGCGCATCTTTTATTACAATCTGTTTCCACGTCCCGCTTCCCTGAACGTTAACTTTGTTAGTGGTGTTTATGATTACTTCGTCGATGTCCCCTTCGATTGTCACTTCACTCGAGCCTGGTTTGAAGACAACCTGTGGCAATGTATCGGCTTTCAAAACAACATGATCCGCCGAGACTGAAATCACGCCCTTATAAGATGAACCTTTCAGATCCAATGTCACTGGATCTTTAACCGTCCCTGCTTGAACAATCTGAATTTCCGACAAGGAAGATAGATTACGTGTTCGAGCATCATAAGTGATCACAGCGTTCTGTAAAGCATCTTTATTCCCATCATTCAAAATATTTTGAAGCTCTTTACTAATTACAAAAGGACGTCCGTCGATGTAGGCAACATCTCCATCCAATTTAGTCAGAGAAGCTGTTCTCTCTCCCGTTTGAAAAACGTCTACTAGAATTCCAGCAATATCTTGCCGCTCCACCAAAGCCTTGGAACTGAACCTTCCTTCACTGGATTCCAACAATCCAAGCTTTAATGCAGTATGTACCTGCTCTTTGGCCCAACTACTCACCATGGATTCATCTGAAAGTGTCTGTTGTTGACCTCCCTTTATTCCCTGTGCTCCTGTAACTCTTACCAAGATGGAAGCGAGTTCTTCCCGTCGAATTGGATCGTTGGCACGGAAATTACCGGATGCATCTCCAGTCATCCAGCCTACTTTTCGAATAGCATCAATATAAGGAGCAGCCCAGTCTGGATTATTCCGAACCGATTGCGATGGTTCATCAAGTGTTAAATGGGATGCTTTAGCCAGCAATACGGCCATTTCTCTCCGAGTCAAATGCTGTCTCGGATGAAAGGAGCCATCAGGATATCCCGCAATTAATCCTTGTTTTACCGCCTCCTGAACCGCTTGCAAGGAAGTGGACCGAATATCGGTTTGATCTGTGAACACCGATGATATATGATTCGCTACTCCTCCCGTTTGATCGGCTGCGTTGACGATCTGATTTCCCCACAGCATGCCCACTACAATTGAAGTAAGTAGTATTTTTTTCCAATCTTGATTCATGCTTGTTCCTCCCCAAAAACTTCGTTTCCGGCACATAGTTTATCAAGATTTTCTGAACAAATTCTGAACAAAAAAACTAACATATTATCCAATTAAAAGGTGCTTAATAATACCCCCTTCACCCCCACTTCACTTAACATTGGATCAAAAAGTTAAATACAAAATGAATCGCCCATCGGATTGAAATAGGTGCAAATAAATGATGAAAAAATAAATAATATCAGTCTAAATATTATGAATTCACGTAAAACTCACATTGCGCTTTCTTACATTCTTTTTCTGAAATCACGTGTATCTGCCTCAAAATTCGTTATAATGAAAAGAACTTGGTGAGATTTGTAAGTTTATGCAATTATTCAACTTAGCTATTGGAGGCGAATTATGGAAACGGAAGGTTTACGCAACGTAGAGAAGCTGGCGCTGAAGAAACACAAGATTTACAAACAAAGCTTGATCAGGTACCTTGCACGCTCCATGCTCGCCAGCATGTTTATCGGGTTTGGCGTCATCGTGGCGTTCAAGACGGGTAACTTCTTTTATATGGAGGATTCCCCTTTTACATACCCCATGGCTGCCCTCACGTTCGGCGCGGCAATTATTCTGATCGCTTATGGTGGCGGTGATTTGTTCACAGGAAATACGTTCTACTACACCTATGCCGCCTTGCGCAAGAAACTGAAATGGTTCGAAGTGGTGAAGCTGTGGATTGCAAGTTACAGTGGGAATCTGATGGGTGCGGCGGTATTTGCCCTATTAATCTACCTGACGGGTCTGTTCGATTCATCTCAGGTGAATGGTTTTCTGCTGAGTGTCGTAGAGCACAAGATGGAGGCTCCAGCCATGCAGCTTTTTTTCCGGGGTATCCTGTGTAACTGGCTTGTATGTCTGGCGTTCTTTGTGCCAATGTTCATGAAGGAGAATGGTGCGAAAATGTTCGCCATGATGCTCTTCGTCTTCTGTTTCTTCATCTCGGGATATGAGCACAGCGTCGCCAATATGTGTACATTCGCCATTGCGCTGGTACTGAACCATCCGGGGACGATCTCATTCGGCGGGGTTATTCACAATCTGATTCCGGTGACGCTTGGCAATCTGGTGGGCGGTGTGCTGCTGATGGGCTTCATGTATTATGCGGTGAACAAACCGTTTCTGGACGAAGAGACACACTAATCTTTGGGCAAAAAAAGCCCCCTTACTGGCCCGGTCACCTGACCGCGGCTGGACGGTAAGCCAAACCACAAACCCCCGCGCAGCCTTGCCATCCTGTGATGAAGGCTGCGCGGGGGGGGTGTTTATGGGCAGTTTCACGGTTAATCCTCCTGCCCTCCTTGCTATTTAGCCATGTGACACACAAAAAAATCACACGGCTCCATTGTAAGAACTGACACACAGGCGTAATTAGGTAACTCTGTGTGCCTGCTAGACGTGCCATCTGTGGCTTAGTTATACTCACGCCACGGAATATATTCAATATCGTTGTCGCCACGCGTGACCACGATCATATTCTCGATTTTGCCTGTATCCTTGTTGGTTCGGTAGATCATCGTACGTGTCTCGCCTTCCTCCGGAACGGAGAACAGAAACTTGTCCGCGACAAAGGAAGAACCGAGCCCTGTCGCATGTTCTGTAAAGGCGGATCCACTCTTGCTGGTCAACAACAGGCCGATTCCATAAGCTGTAGCCGTTTGTGCTCCTTTACCAAAGAGATGTTCCCCATGACTGGTCGTATGGGTTTGTTCCCAATACTCGTATTTTTTCGTATCCTTGTTGTAATCCACGACGTTACCCTGTTTATCCAGGCTGATGCTGGTCATTTCACCCTTGTCACTTTTCACTTGATACGTGCCAACAATGGAATCCTCGGTAATCTTCACCGTCTTGCCTGTGTTTGGATCGGTTTGATAGATTTCATCCTCATATTGAAGCCGAATAATGTTCATGCTGGCCTGAAGCTGCTGTGCCAGTTTCTCGTCACCCATATCCTCGGCTTTCTTCAACATTTCCTCATAATTCTTGTAATCTTCGGCGTCCTTCTTCTTCCAATCATCCATATTCTCTGGAGGACCAGACGTTTTGTCCGAGCTATCACCTTTATGTTTACCGAGGGACGTAAGAGTCTGTGCCGCGGTCAAAGCCACCATAATAGCCTTGCTCAACGCGTCTTCATCCGTTGTACGGAAACGCTCGGCAATTTTCTTGAGCTCAGACTGAATGGACAGAATCAGCTCCAGGACGGACTTCATTGTACCTTGGGCTGTTGCATAATCATTATAAAAGCGCTCCTGCTCCATTCCGTCCCAATTACTGCGCATGACACGGATCTGGCTGTCCAATGTGGACATGAACCCCGACAATTGCTGATGTGCCTGAGCGAATTGCCCGCTGACTGTATCCAGTTGCTCCGGTGTTACCTTAATCTGTGTCATCCTGCATGCTCCTCTTCGTCATATTCCTCCTGTTTCGTGGTTCACCGATGATTATCTTGCAGTCTGGTCTGCCTTGATCTCCAGATGCAGTAGCGGAAACGGGTTACCGGAACCATCCAACTCGGCACGACCAATTTGTACAAATCCCATTTTTTCGTAGAATCGGGCTGCTCCAGCATTCTGCTCATTGACATCCACTTTGAGGTGACTGCCTTTGATGTTAAGGGTATGGTTGATCAGAAGACGTCCCAAACCCTGTCCATGCTGACTGACATCTATAAACAACATCTCAATAAAGTTATCATCCAAACCGATAAAACCAACGGGTTCATCGTCAGCATTCAGTGCTTCCCATACCTCAACTTGCCTTTGTTGCAAAACGTCGCTCACTACCTTTTTATAGAACTGGATGTGATGCTCTTCCAAAAACGTATGGGTTGCCCGAACGGCTCTCTCCCAAATCTCGACCAACTTGTCATGATCCTGATCACGATATGAAGCAATTAACATGTCCAACGTATTCTCCTTTTTCTTTTCCAGATAACGATTATGTAACCATCCGATCCTGGGATTCATTTTGGTTAATACCTCAAATTTTATATAACTCTACGTATATTTTACCATGCCCAACACTCAATCTGTACCCACCATTGCCAATCTTGAGTCAACTTTCCAATGCGTAATAAGGATCACTTACCAAAAAAGCAGAAAATAAAAAGCAGCCAAAGTCACCTTGAACTGGTGCTCTAGCTGCCTGATATTCGATAGGTCCACTCGACTTCGTCAATCTAATGCCACTTGCTACAGCCTCATCTCAACATGACTAATCAATGCTGCAATTGTGCAAGGATTTGCGGGTCCTTAATTTTCTTGTCTTCAGCCAATAACATCACTTTCGCTAAAATCTCAGCCGTTCTTGGATCTTCATCGAGGAATGGCAAGAAGATTCTGCCCCGGTGCTGACTATGCACAGGTACGATATGAAGCGCGCCCGTCGCCTGTTTGAACACATTACCGCTGCCAAGATGAACGGCATACTCGCCCAGTTCACCATCAATTCGAGCGTAATTTCCATCGAGTCGTACGTTATCGACCTTCAACAGACGCAGTGACTCATTCACAATCACATGACGCATCTCAATCGTGGTCAAGCTGGCTTCCGGATCTACTCCGCCAACATGCGCAACGCTAACCACCAAATCAATGTCACGCATGACTTCCGAGAAGAAGACCGGCGGTACATCCTTCAACGCAACAGGTTTGTAAGTTCTCCGATCATAGAACTGCACCGTCTCCAGGGTAGGCGCTTCTGTATCTGCGGGTGAGAACCAGTCTGCCATGGCATAGAGATTGGCAATCAGATTATGCTCATAGCTTACCTTTTGCAGTCCTTCCTCATAGCTGACGGTCCATTGACGTCCTTTAAGCAGAGCAACTGCTTTTTTCGGCTGAATCTGATAACCTGCATACCGACGGGATACCGTTCCATTAGCCAGCTCATCCTCATTCGGAAGATAGAGTTCACGGAACACCTGCTTGAATGGCTGACGTTCCTGATGGTTGAACAGATCCCGTTGGAATTCACTCCAGCTTCCACTCTGGAACAGGTGCAATGGATGTGCAATGAGCAGCCGATCCTGTTCCGCCAATATTTGAATTGAGCTTTCTGATTTATCCGAAGCCGGAGTAACCAGCCCACCGGACGTTACATCGAAACGGCCCAGCTTGTCCCCTGCTAGGAACACAAGCGTGCGAACCAGTGGACGAAGAACCGGATTCTGCAACAGACTTGAAACTTCCTCTCTCGTAAATGAAGTTCCTGCCGTCATGGAACGCTCCAATTCCTGTCTTGCCCGGCGATACTGATCAACCAAATCGGTCTTTAATTCCTTCAATTCCGCGATGTATCCATCTTTCTTGAACCGGGCAGGTACAGACTTGAGTGTCTTCCCTTTGCTCACGATAAGCAGCTCCGGCTGCCCTTCTTCATCAATGACCAATTGGGCTGTCGTAGCCTCATCCAGTTCATGGGGCTCAAAATAGGATTTCATCTCATCCAGCTTGCGAGCTTCCATATCCCACATCAGCCGGGTAACATCGGCATACCCCGCATTACGGGCAAGGTTGCCCAGCGCTATTTGGGATACCAGACCTTCACTGGCTCGCCGCTGTGCGCCAAACTGTTTGCTCTGCATCAGAAACTTCTGAATGAAGTCGTACCGCTCACGCAGATCCTGTCCCCGTTCTTCTGCAAACGGAATCAGGCTGTAGGTCAACAAATGATCTTTATTGCGCTTATCTTCCACGGACTCACGCATGTCTTCTAGTTTTAGCTTCCCCAGTGCCGCATCCGCGAATAATTGTGATCTGCGGTGATTGGCTCCCCCGGAGATATATTTGGCACAATCGTACAACAGACCGAACCGCTCCTCACCGACGGCCTCGTATGCCTCCTCGAACCAGGCGATATCAAATGCACCTTCGTTAAAGTCCTGAGGTGAGATTGGAGAATAATGCGCCACAATGGTTTCCTTTTCAGCAGTGAACCGTTCATTGATATGAGCATGGAAGTACCAGGCTGCACTGCGCAGTCCTTCCCATCCGAGATGCTTCGCAACAATCTCCATCCATTGCGGCGCGTACATTGCGGCTTCCAGGAGCTTCTTCTCCTGGATGGGATGCTTCGCCAGCAATTGTCCCAGCAGCGCTTCGTCTTCTCCATCACGCGGATGGCAAACCTGGATCAGATGGCTGAACGTTTCTTTACGTGTCGTATTGTCACCGTAGCTGTAGATATATCCCCGGACAAAGGTATCCTGATCCATGGCAGCAACGAGATGCACCCAATGCTCCAACCCTTCAATGCGTTCAAGCTTCATGGCCAGTGTACTTACTTCTGTTGAGAGCTCTCCTCGGGTTAGCTCAATCTCCAAAATTCGTTCAACAACTGTTCTTCGCAGGTCTGCCAATATCGGTTTCTCTGTAATCCAGTCGGACCGGCTTGAGGTCAATTCCCGAATAAACTGGGCACGAGACTCTCCCACAAGTAGCTGCTTGTAGACTTCCTGTGCATCAATGAAGTCCAATTCATAGGCACGCAGGTAATCGTTCAGAGTGAGGAAGGAGCCTTGGTTACTGTCCTTATTTAATCGGTCGAATTGGATTAACGTCTGGAAATATCGCTTGAAACTGTTATCATCGTGTACTCGATCCCGTGCAATATAGAACCATGGGCCGGATAAGACAGCGAGCATGCCAGCTTCCTTTTCCATTTGTTCCTCAGGCATCATTTTCATCAGCGCATACAATGTCCGCTCAGCGATTTCAAATGTGTCTGACTTATCGCTGTCCTCATAAACGGCCTCAATCAGCGTTTTCATCTGATCTGTGTAACGAAGCTCACTCACCATCTTTTTCATGTCCTGGATATACTGAACCGGATAGACGGCTTCGGCAAATTCCTTACGCCATCCTTCCAGCAGCCAGTGTTTCTCCAACTCACTATATTCATATATGGTGGAATAGTAACGGTAATAACTATCCAGCTTCTTATTCAGATCCTCCAAACGGATCGCAAACAAAATTTGCAGCAATTCTTTACTATCCAGACCACTCTTCTGAATATATTCTCCCCATATGTTATGGAGTGGGAACTGCTCCAATAATTCTATATCTTGCCGCTGATCATAAGGAATGAAGACCATGGCACGCAATGTCGCACCTACAAGCAAGGTTTCTTTGTAACCGGCATAATATTCTGCCTCATATTCATGGTCTCTGTGCTCATGTAACAACGCATCCAAACCATCAAGAAACTGCTTCGCTTTTTCCAGGGAAAGGGTAAACATGTCCTTCGGCTTGAAGCCGCCGAGATCACGTTCTTCCTGAAGCAATGGATTTTCCCATGAAGGATCATACAAACCGAATCCATTAGCCGCCGTATACCTGCTGCTCTGCTCTGTAAGCTTGTCCAGCAGCTTCTGCTCCTTGGCTGTTGGTGTCTTGATTAACGCTATGATTGGCTGAATCTGCTCCTGCTGCTCCGTGCGTTGTGGATCTGCGGAGATCTCGGTCAACAGCTCCAGCGCACCCAATCGCTGAAGTTCAGTTTTGGATTGTACAAGTCGTTTCAGGGATACCATCAGCTGATCGGTTGGCTGAAGCAATAACACCTGAATGATCTTCTGACGCAAAGATCCTGTTTTCAGTTTGAGCAACGCCTCCATTTGCAGCATCTCTTCGAGCGTCAGCGTCAACAGTTTGGCTTTGAGCAGAGCATTCTCACGGTTGTTCATGCTCTTATCCGATAGACTATCAAAAATAAACTGCCTTTGTACTTCGCTCTCGGGATGATGGACAAACTGGGACAACAATTCTCCTCGCAAATCCGGGCTTAGCTTGTCTTTGAGCGCAATGACCTCGCCAATCCATTCCGGGTCCATGTCATACGCAGCAAGGTACAGCATTTTTTTTACTACATCATCCGGATCAATCCGATATTGAACAAATTCAAGAACACCGGATGGTCCTCCTGCCCCTCCCTGCGGAATGTAGGCCAGCATTTGTTTAAACAGATCAAAGTCACGCCGACGCACGGCTTTATCTTCAAATACAGGCAGCGGCCAAACGTGAACACTGCGTTGATTCTCCCCATTTTCGAAGCTCCAGTTAAACATGTACACGGCATCATAATTCTCAATTACCCAATGCAGCAATTCCAGATCCTGAACTTCAAGATACTGACGTGCCATGTTTAAGCGCAGCCCTCTGTTCTGACTGTTAGCAAGTACGTATTGTGCAACAATCTGCTGATATACTTGCCCGTGATCCATGATCTGGATGACTTTTCGCTCCAACTCATTCTCTTCAATAACAGCCGTTGCCCAGAGACTGATGAATAATTGGTTTGCATTGGCACTTTGCTGCCATTCTTCTCGCACCACAGGATCAGTCAATGCTTGATGCGCTTGTGTAATTAATTGCGCAGCAACACGCTGATTCGCCGCTTCAATTCCAATCCCTGTCCATACGGCGAGCGCTCTCACCACCGAACTGAACCGTATCAGGTTGTTGTCGATGATTATTTTTAATATGTATATATACGCCTCAAGCGTTCCTTCATCCATTCGTTCCACAATGCTCTGGCGCAACCCCTCCTGCAGTCTGGCTGCTACCAGCAATTCCCCAACCATCTGGTAAGCATCCATCTGAGCGCTCATGAAGATACCTTTGATCATTTCAGTGGTCAGCAATGCATTCTGATTATCACCATAGATGATATCATGCAGCGCCTGCTTCATATCGCCGGTTTCATGATCCAGTTCATAGGCAATGCAATCCGGTATAACGGCTCTAATCTCATGAAGATAATCAAACTTGTACTCCCGCATGGATACATATTCGTTCATAGAGAAGCCATGTATCTCCATGCGGAACAAGGCAATCATTTTACGAAAAACCTGTCCAATATGCTGTTCGGGATCGGTCGTACGAAAGGGTCTGCGCTCGTAATGTTTGCTATAAGGAAAATTCGCGGCACGTTCTGCAATGTAACGGAACTGAGCCAAGAAGGATTCATTGACCAAATGCTCCAATACATCCAATAATGGACGGAACAATGGAGTTTTCGTCTCAGCAGACATACGTTTCAATTGCTGCTCTGCATCCAAATAGGCCTTTTCGTCTTCGCGCAAATAGGTGAATCCAGCCATCTCTGCAACATAGCCTGCGAGTTCCTGCTCCACGCCATTCAGCGATTTTACTTTTTCCTGCAACTCTTGTTGATACTGTTGAACTTTATCTTCCTGATTCATTCCATTCTCCTCCTCGTCACTCTCTACCACAGACGCCCGGCAAGCATTGTAAAGCGGATAAATACCACATTATCGTTTTCCTGTATAATCAACGGATCATCCAGTGCCTGCACCTCTTCATCATTGAGAAACACTTTAAATAACCCATCTTCATATGCGGTAACAGCTGTATCCATGGCACCTTCTACATCGGGAACCCCTTCGTTATATATCGTACCAAAGCCTACTTTTCCTGCTGCTCCCAGCTCTTGAATGTCCTCCGGCATCAGGTAGGCAAGCCATTCCGCTTCATTTTTCTTGTCCTGAAGAGCCTTGAGCTGCTGAGCCACCATGTTCTTAATAAGTTGTCTCAGCGTATCGGTTGTTTCCGGAAGTTCGGCAGCTTGTTTGGCAAGTGCCGGCTTGCGTTTACCCAGACTTTTCACCGTAATCCATACGTTCACTGCTTTACCTCCTATGTATTGCTTTATGTTAGAAGAAGCCTCTATCATCTCTTGTATCTATACCACCATGGAAGATGGAACAAACGTAAACTTCGGTCTATTTCGTTATCCATTCAAATATGCGTACATATGTGCCCCTATTGAATATTCTAACGAATATCCCGGCTATATTCATGGGCCATTTCTCATGTTTACATGCAACCAGCGAACTAATGACCTATAATGCACTTTCGCAGCCGGAACAGCCTTAGCACAGCAAATAAAAAGAGAACAGTGCGCCCTCAGGCAGTCACTGCTCTCTGTAAGTTTACGACGAATATTTCTGCAAAATAATGACCGCATTATGACCACCGAAGCCAAATGAGTTG
The DNA here is from genome assembly GCF_032399705.1 of Paenibacillus sp. BIC5C1. Lineage (NCBI taxonomy): Bacteria > Bacillati > Bacillota > Bacilli > Caryophanales > Paenibacillaceae > Paenibacillus > Paenibacillus sp. BIC5C1. The sequence continues at coordinate 1,014,234 of NZ_CP135922.1, read as the reverse complement.
GACATGCCAATTTTCAGTTCAGCTTCTCGAGCAACGTTGGGTACATAATCGAGATCACATTCCGGATCGCTCTGCTCCTGATTGATTGTCGGTGGAATGATGCCGCTACGCAAGCTTTGAATGAGCGATATGGCTTCCGCCCCACCAGCCGCACCCAGCATATGTCCTGTCATCGATTTGTTTGCTGTTACCGGAATATGATAAGCTTCCGCACCAAACAGCTGCTTAATTGCTCGTGTCTCGGAAAGATCACCCGCCTCCGTACTGGTAGCATGAGCATTAATGACATCAATGTCTTGTGGCTGAAGCTGTGCATCCGCCAGAGCGGCTTTCATGGCCAAGTATGCACCACGTCCTTCCGGATGGGTGGCTACCATATGATACGCGTCTGAACTGGCACCATACCCAACGATCTCCGCAAGGATGTTTGCACCTCTCGCAAGGGCGTGAGACAAAGACTCCACAACCAAGACCCCGGCACCCTCAGCCATAACAAAACCATCTCTGCCTGCATCAAATGGCCGACTCGCCTCTTCGCACGCTTCGTTTCGTGTAGATAGTGCCGTCGCATTGCCGAAGCTTGCCAGTGATACTTCGGTGACAGCTGCCTCCGTCCCTCCAGCAAAAATCACATCCGCTCCACCATGACGGATCAGCCGGAAAGCCTCACCTATCGCTGTGTTGCCGATCGAACAGGCTGTCACTGGCGAGAGAGTCGGGCCCCAGCAGCCAAATCTCATGCTCACCATAGCCGCCGCCATATTGGATATCATCATGGGCACCAGTGTTGGACTGACTCTTGCAGGCCCACGTTCAGACAGGAGTTTGCCTTGTTCCATCAGGGTCTGGATTCCGCCGATGCCGGAACCGATATACACGCCAACGCGCTCCCTGTCCACCTGATCCATCTCTAGACCGGAGTCAGATAAAGCCTGCTCTGCTGCCGCAACAGCAAATTGCACGAACCGGTCCATACGCCGAGCTTCCTTCCGTCCAAACCGTTCTTCTCCGTCAAAATCACGGACCGCTCCTGCTATTTTCGTTTTATAAGACGTTGTATCAAACGCTTCAATTGGCGAAATTCCCGATTTACCTTCCACCAATCCATTCCAAAATGTATGCACATCATTCCCCAAAGGAGAGATAATCCCCATTCCTGTAATAACAACACGCTCCATAATGCATCCTCCTTCAGTGCTCTCTCCATACTTGTTTAGTTAAGTTATGCACTTATATTGCCATTCGTATTATCCTATTACAAGTTGTCAATTATAATAGTATAATGACTACCATGATAAACTCAGGAACGAAGGTGATGGAATGAACCATGATGTCAGGTTGCAGGCACTGTCTGCTTTTCTGAAAAACCAGCGCTCCAAAATCTCTCCGGAATCTGTCGGATTACCCGCGGGCTCCCGGCGAAGAACACCTGGATTAAGAAGAGAAGAAGTATCCCAATTGGCAGGTGTGAGCACAACATGGTACACCTGGCTTGAACAGGGCCGGGATATTCAGGTATCTCATTCCGTATTGGATAACATCGCCTCAGCTCTCAGGCTGACAGCGGATGAACGAAAGTATTTGTTTTCCCTTGGTCTGGATTACCATTCGGAACTTCATATCCTGGATGAAAAGCCACTCCAAATTCATCCCTCTTTGCAAAAAATATTGCAGGAACTTCGCAATTGTCCCACAATCATCTCAGACCGACGCTGCCACATTGTTGGCTGGAATGACGCAGCGCGGCATGTGTTTATGGACTTTGAACAGATTCCTGCTGAACAGCGGAACATGATCAGTTTGTTGTTTGAACGAAAAGAATTTCGAAGACTGGCCGTCAATTGGGAGGATTTTGTCAGCGGATTTCTGGCTATTTTCCGTGCTTATTATGGTCAGTATGTCGATGATGAATGGTACAACTTGTTTTTGGATGACATGATGGACAGATATCCCGATTTTCAACCCCTTTGGAAACAAAGCAGTGTTAGCAGCGCCCCGGATGTGTTGATTGAATTTAGACATTCCAGAGCTGGCAAAATGCTTTTTGATCTTACCTCACTTCAGGTTCAGGGAAATGCCGATTTGCGGTGCAGCATCTACACACCTGCAACAGACACGGCTACAGAGCGTAAATTGATCCGCCTCATGGAGCCAAAGGTAGAACCTGACTCAGACAAAAGCTGATGCTGACCTTCTTCCTTTATTCCGTAATACAAGGTAACAAAAAAGACCCAGGCGATGAGGCCTGGGTCTTCATGTTTGTCTTGAAACCTATCTGTACAATCATTTCAGTTGCAGATTAACGGATGTTATTTAAAAGCCGGGATTGCAATATCTGCATACTTCTCTTCAAAGAAGGCTTTCACTTCTGGACCAGCCATACGCTTCGCCAGCTTCTGAATGGCTTCCGAATCCTTGTTATCTTCACGGGCAACCAAAGTAATGGCAAAATGGGAATCATCCTTCTCAGTGAATAACGCATCCTTCTTCGGTGTAAGTCCAAGTGGACTCGCATAGGCTGGAGTCATGGCAACCAGATCCGCATCATCCAACATGCGGGCCAGCATCAACAGATCCACTTCTTTGAACTTGAAGTTCTTCGTGTTTTCCGTGATGTCTGCTTGTGTTGCATTAAAACCGACGCCTTCTTTCAGCTTGATCAGGCCGTTCTGTTCCATCATCACCAGTGAGCGTCCAATGTTAGACGGATCGTTGGCAATCGCTACCGTTGCACCTTCAGGCAATTCTTCAATGGATTTTACCTTTTTGGAATATGCTCCGTAGATGGCATTGTAGATCGGTTGAACAGCCACCAAGTTAGCATTATTCGCTTCATTATACTGATTCATGTAAGGTACGTGCTGGAAGAAGTTTGCGTCTACTTCTTTGTTCGCCAGTGCAGTATTCGGTTGAACGTTATCGGAAAGTACAACAACTTCCAGATTAACGCCATCTTCTTTTAGCAATGGCTTCACAATATCCAGCACATCCGTCATTGGCGGAATCAAAGTAGCTACTTTCAACGTCACTTCTTGTCCTGCTTGAGTGCCTTCCTTATTTCCTTCCGCCGCAGGTGTTTCTTCTTTTTTGCCGCATCCGGCTGCTACGAGCGTCACTGCCAGCAGCATGAGCATTAGTTTTGCTTTCATCTGATATAAACCCCTTCATCATGTAATCTGTATTGTTCGTGCTGTAATTCAATCTTTCTGCACTACTTGTGCTTGTCCTTCTTCAGGATCTGCGATCAAGCCAGCGGGACACTCTGCTGCCAGTAAATTGGATCATCTGTACCAGGATAATCATAATGATAATCGTAAATACCATGATCTCCGTTTCGAATCGCTGATAACCGTAACGAATCGCAAAATCACCAACACCTCCACCACCGACAATACCCATGACCGTAGAGTAAGAGATAAAACTGATGGTTGCGGTTGTTAAGCCGAGTACGAGACTTGAGCGAGCCTCCACATACAGGAATTTCACCACAAGCTGTATGGTCGATGCACCCATGGAAGAAGCAGCTTCAACCACACCCTTCGGTACATCAAGCAAAGCCTGTTCTACCAGTCTGGCGTAATAAGCAATGGCAATGACCGAGAGCGGCACGGTTGCTGCGAGTGTCCCGATAGATGTTCCAACGATCATACGTGTGAACGGAATCATAAATACGACTAGCAGCAGAAACGGGAAGGAACGAATGATGTTGACTAGACTTCCCAGAATCATGAACAGAGGTCGATTCTGATAACGTTGCCCTCTTCTGAACAGATACAGCAGTGTACCTAGAGGCAACCCGATTAACACAGCCGCAGTGATGGAGATCCCCACCATGACAAACGTCTCCCCAATGGCCTGCCAAATTTCATGCTGATACTTCACAACAGACTCAGGTATCATCATTATTGTCCTCCTGACCGCCATGAAGAGAGGTATTTCGTCCGCTCATAGGTTCATCTTCACCCATCAACAAGGAGGTTAGAAGATCCGGCTTCGGTGCCGGTATACTGCGTACTTCCATTTCCGACAGCGTTTTGATGATCTGTCCCTCTTTCATCACCGATATCCGGTCACAGAGCTTTCGGGCAACCTCCATCTCATGTGTAACGAGTACAATAGTTACCCCCAGCGTTTCATTGACATGACGCAGCACATCCAGAATTCCACTCGTTGTCTGCGGATCAAGCGAAGATGTTGGTTCATCACAGAGCAGCACATCCGGGCGGCTGGCAAGTGCTCTGGCGATGGCGACACGTTGCTTTTGCCCTCCACTTAACTGTGCAGGATACTGGTTAGCCTTATCTTCAAGTCCGACAAATCTCAATACCTCAAGTCCTCGTGCAACCCGCTCAGTCCGGGAGACGCCCGCAAGTTCCAGAGGCATGCAGACATTGCCACTTACAGTCCGATTGCTGACCAGATTGAAGTGCTGAAAAATCATGCCAATGGACCTCCGTGCCTGACGCAGGCTATTCTCACTCATCCGGGTCAGTTGCTGCCCATTCACAATGACTTCGCCGTCATCTGGCTTCTCCAATCCATTGAGCATACGCAGAAGCGTGGATTTCCCTGCACCACTGGAGCCGATAATGCCATGGATCTCTCCCTGGCCTACTTCCAGGGAAACCGAGCTTAGCGCCACGAATCCCTGATCTTCACGGGACCCATGCTCGTTATAACGCTTGCTTACCCCGTATAATGAAATCATGGGAGATTCCTCCTGCGATTGATCGTACATGGTCCTTCAAGAACACATGAAGAAAGCCCGCACAGCCGATAACCGGAGCGCGAGCAATCCTGTTTATTTATAATAAATCATCATTCGACATGAAACAAGCTTTAACGTGAGATATCTGCATTCAGATCACTTGCTTCATATCTACTGAACCGTCCGTTCGACGACCCGATATAGACTTCATTTCCATTCCGATTAATGGTCCCGTTCTTCGCATCCCGATCCCGGTGCTCTGGTGTGCCCATCACAACATCATGCACACGGCCGATCAAGGCCCCGTTATTTTTATCCATAATCAGGAGATCTTCACCCATCGGCAGCAAAAGCTGATTTTCAATCACTAGGTAACTCCCCTGATTGGTAGGATATCGAAGTGACGAAATCGTGTTTTGTGCGGACCAACGGGTCTTTCCTGTATCATATGCAAGGGCTGCTGGGTACCCATTTTTGATTACGTATAGTTGATCGTCCTCCACGAACCCTCGTTCAATCTTGCTGTCCAGCGTCCAACGTTTTGTCCCGCTCTTGGCATCGTACAGAGTGGTTGTGAAGTCTGCGTAATCGCCGTATATATCCCCTTTCTTGTTATCACGAATCAGCAGCTTGCCATCGCTCAGAACCTCAAATTGCTGTCCATTCCGAGCAGGGAATTGTGCAAGCTTCTTGCCAGTATTCAGATCAAGCAACGCCCACTGATCTCTCAACAACATCCAGCGTTCCGGCTGAGTTGACGCAAAGGGATCAAGACGGTATATTCCATCAAAGTATGAATTGTTCTCAGGATGATCCACAGTCGGTTTACCCACCTTGATGCTCCATACGGTTCGGCCAGACTGAGGCTCCGCAGCGACCAGTTGGTTTTTCTCCCAATACATCACATAAGGGTCATCTGAACCTTTGTTTAACAGTTGATATCCTGTACTAAGTTTTCTTGTCCATAATGTTTTTCCGTTTGCACTATCCAGCACCGTTAACCAGCTATTACTTGAGCCTTCGACAACTGGACTACTCACAACAACTACATTCTTTGCGGCAGTGATGCCGTTCAATCTGAATTTTTGCTTGGGAGCATACTCCCATACGACATCACCGCTCTTCAATCGAAGGTGGCGTATACGATCCACGTATTCTTTCTTGTCAGGGTCATAATCTGTATACATTGTAACGTATTGGCGTCCTGCATCTACTTCTACCTGCTGTCTCCCATACCCCGCATTGATCTCCCATAATTTCTTACCGGAATGTCGGTCAAGTGCATACATTGAACTCTCATAATGAAAACCACTAAATCCACCGTCATCCCCTTTCATCAAGAGCACATCATCCGTCGCTGCTTGCAAAAAGGTATAGTTGATATCCCCTTGATTTGTCCATATTGGTTTCCAAGGTAGCGTTATCGGCAATGACTTGCCTGTGATTTTGGTTGTGAATTCATATTCATCCGAACGACTGAAGCTCCAATCGAACACCACATTGTTCCGATCATCTTGCGGTATATTCCAGCGTGTTCTGGCAAGTTTGCCGTTCTTATTGAATGTCACCAAAAATTGCGCGTCTGCTCGCTCATATCGCCAGGTCTGTCCAATACTCATCGTATAACCGGTGTCATTCAAATTGGCTGAATTCTCTTTCCAATCCGGTTCACCGAGCCATTGTTTGACTTGTTTGGAGGTTGTTTTTTTGTTCAGCATAATATCCGTCAAATGACGTACAGCCAAAGCGGACTTCGATGCATCCTGTTGAAACCAACCATCCGCTACAATGACTTGCTGCTCTACAGCCTGTGCTTTAACCCAAAGCAATGCAGGACGATAGATGAATGATTCCTTATTCCAGACGTGCGGGGCAATAGAAACGCCATACCAATCCTTCGTCGCTGCAACAATTAACGCCTGTTCTGTCAGCGTTGGACTTGGAGACCAACTTGTCGAGCTTCCCGGAGCCAGATACAGCTTACTCCCAGGACGAAGACTGAACGTCTGGGGAGTTACAGTCTTCAGGCTTCTACTTTCCTTGGATGCATACCAGCCGGGAATCCAGAGTTCACCTCTATTGTAATCCTGGAATTGAATCCATTCGCCGCGAACCGCTTGTACTTTGATTTTCTCATTGCTGGAAGTGTAGTACTGTATTCCCATCAAATCAACGGGCACTTTGTTACCTATAACTTGGGTGTACAGGGGTATACCTGCCTCCAAATTCAAGGTATCTCCCGGTTTATAAGTCGTTTTCGCTTGTGCAGATAAGGCTTGAGTTGTCGAACCAGAGCCCTGTCCTGCCTGTGTTTCCGTATTCGTCTCCAGCAGCATGAACCCCGTAACCAGCACGGCCGCTATTCCGGTTACAGTGATCCATTGGTACCCCGTCTTTTTCCACTTCGACCCTGTCTTCACACTCGTTCACCTCATCTATTTGAAGTTATTTCCATTAAAGACGTTTTGAACAAGGAAAAGTTACTGTTACTCCCAAATATATTTGCAAGATACAAAATAATTACAGGTCTCACCTTACATCCACTAGGGTTGAATGATAAGGGAATGTGGTCCCCATTATATAAGCAGCCGTTAACATGATGATAAAATACCCCGTAAACCATACATCTGCTCGGGAATACCCGATGTGAACGTAATAGGTCCTGCTCCCGCCTTCCTTGAACCCTTTCGCTTCCATCGCCACCGCCATACGCTGCGCGCGCCGAATACTCTGTGCAAGCAGCGGAATAGCATATCGTTTCAGTATGCCGTATACATTCCAGCGGGAGCCGCGCTGCCTCGTTCCCCGAATGCGGATGGCATAACGCAGCGTCTGGAATTCATCGAGCAAAATCGGAATCATGCGCATCGCCGCCAGAAAGCTATAAGCATACTTGGGTGGGAGCTTCCACTGCTGCATGAGGGAATAAAAGAGACGCACAGGCTTGGTCGTCAGGCCGAACAACAATCCAGCCGCCGCCATACTTAGGGAACGAAATCCCAAATGCAGCCCGCGATAGAAGCTCTCCTCGGTAATATGAATCAATCCCCATTGAAACCAGGTGGTCTCGCCTTTACCAAACATGATCATACCTGTGGAAGTTGATATAAATACCAAAATGAACGGAGACGCATACAGCAACAATCGGGGCAATGGGTGACCTGTCCAGCCCAGCAGTAACAGCATGACAACTGACACATTAGCCATTACATTCAGGTTGTGAACAAGGATGACGAAGACAAACAGCAATGTCAGAAAAATCATTTTCAACCCCGGATTCACCGCGTGAAGCCAGGTCTCACGATGAGGAAACGAGAGCTGCATCCGTTAACCTCCCCTCATCCACCGTCCAGATTCGGTTGCAATAACGTTTTACGATTTCACGATCATGCGTAACCATCACGATGGCTGTCCCTTCACGCCGCAGCCGTTCCAGCTGTGATAACATGGCAAAGGTATTGCGCGCATCCTGTCCAAAAGTAGGCTCATCCAGCAACAAAATATGCTGTTCCCGTACCAGCGCTGACGCTACACTCAGCCGCCGTTTCTGTCCCATCGACAATTGATATGGATGCCTCTCTGACAGGTCAGTCAATCCGAATTGCTCCAGCATATGATTGGTTCGGACACCTCTTTCTTCGGCAGTTAGCTTGCTGCTCAGCAGAGAAAACTCCACTTCATCCCGAACTGTATTCGTCACAAATTGAAATTCAGGATTCTGGAATACAAGGGCAATGTGATCGGCAAGCTGCTCGGTTTTTCCGGCCGATTGTCCTTCCACAACATAATGGCCTGTCGTTTTTAGAATATTCATCATGGATAGCAATAATGAACTTTTACCTGCCCCGTTAACCCCCACAATTCCCACCCAATCTCCATGCCATACCTTGGCCTGCTCCACCTGAATGAATGGCGTTTTTCCGCGCCATCCGGTGAATTGCTGCATTTCCAGGGCCGGTTGGAGCAGTACAGAGGTTTCCCCCTCCTTATAATCTATACTTTCAGTTTCTGTTGTACCGTAACGGCTATCCTCTCCTGAGACCCATGCCTGTGCCTTCGATTGGCCTCGTTCTTCCCAGACCCCTGGATACCAGATCCCGTATGCCCTGAGCATACTCCGCTCATCTGTAAACACCTGATTTGCCGGGCCATCTGCCACAATCTTTCCTTCAGGCGACAATACAATGATTCGGTCTACCCACTCGACAATTTCATTAATTTTATGTTCCACGATAATGAGCGTTTTGTCCTGTGCAATCTGTTTCACCGTATCCCACACCTGAGAGGTTCCTTCATCATCCAGCAGTGCCGTTGGTTCATCCAAAAAGAGTACATCTGGCTCCATGGCTAGTATTGAAGCCATAGCAAGACGCTGCTTCATGCCCTGAGACATCGATTGAATGAGTGTGCGATTATGTTCAAAAGATAACCCGACCTGTTCCAGGTATCGCTTGATAAGTACATGCATCTGCTCGCGTGGAATATTCCGGTTCTCCAATACAAAAGCAATCTCTTCATCCGTATATGACACACAGAACTGGGTATCCGGATCTTGAAAAACTATGCCCGGCTGTTCAGGTACCTGAATGTCATCACATTTCATCGGAATCTCCACTGATCTCGGAATCAAACCGCTTAGAATCTGCAGCAAGGTCGATTTGCCAGAGCCGCTGGGTCCAAGTAACAATACTTTCTCCCCTTGACGCACAGAGAGAGACAAGCCTTGGAACACCAAGGCCTTCTCTCCCGGGAACTTGCATCTTAGATTCGTAACACCTACCGCTTGCACATTATCCATTTCATTCATCTAGTCCAACGCCTCATAATCCTGCTTCGACACCGGTCTAAGGGATCGTGTTACACCTGTAAGCTCCAGCGCTTTGGCAAGATAATAGGCGAATACACCTGCAATCAGAATACTGCCAATGAAGCGGAACCCGATAAACAGCGTGTAGTTCCAAGCCGTGAGGGAATCAATGTACCCGTATTGATAATCCAGTACAAGTGAAGCCGCCGCTGCACCAATAGCCGCAAGGCAGGTGACGAACAGATTGCTTTTCCGATACAGAAATGCGGCGAAGAAAATCTCCGCTCCCAGCCCTTGCAGCAGCCCATATACCAGTGTGGACATGCCCCACTCACTTCCGAGAAAAGCACTCACCGTGGATGCCGCAACTTCAGCCAGAATGGCTACACCCGGCTTCCGAATGATTACAAAGGCAAAGGTGCCCGCCATAAACCACATGCCGTAAATCATCTGCTCCGCATGAACGCCGAATGGCTTCATCAGATCATATGTAGGTCCCCATATTTTGTAGATCACCCCGAAGACCACTGCAATCACAATCGTTACCAAAATATCGGTTAACTTCAATCTGTTGCTGCCTGCTGCTGTTGACATGTTTTCTACTTCCTTCCTCTGTTTCCCTTGATTTAAAATAAATAATAAAACAAACAAAAAAGCCTCCCCGGTTCCCAGGCAGGCCATACGCACAGTTTACAATTCTTACGATGCTACGCATTAGGCAGATATAGAGAATGTAGAAAACAAACGACACCATCCCCGACACAACAGAAAAATTCCGCTGCACTCAAGAAACGCTGACATTTATGTTCTATCCCTTATCGCTTAAACATTGCACATCGCAAATTCATGTTCTCTACGCTGGCATTACCCAGATCAGATATACGGTCAGCGGCACAAGGCCGCTCTCTCAGCCCAACTTCATTGAGCTCCCGGTTCACTTATTTCATTGCTTCTACTGTACAACACATGGGTAATTGTGACAATCCCGACAAGGAAAAATCAGTTTAAACTAGAAGAAAGAGTGTTTAACTATATGTTTTATTTATGCGCGATATGACTCTTCTCCCACCTGTATTTCTTGCATGCAGCCTTTAGAATACACCAAGGGTTGTCTCGAAAGGGCCTCCCATTTTGGTAATCTTGATCACACATCTGGTCAGAGCGATGCGTCAAACTTGCAAATGAACCTCAGTAACGTTAATTCAGTGCAAATGGCAGCGAATAAGGTGTCTCAGGTTTATTAGACCAAATTAACGCGAGCAGGGGATGTCCCCCGTCATATGCATGACGTATGGGACATCCCCTTTAATTGGTATGCTTCATGTCGTTAGAGAAAATTGTTAAAAACGAGCAGCTCCTTTTTTAATATTGTGTATTTCCGGATTGACTTGTTTTGCCCGATGCAAAGCCTTTAAACAAGGTCGGTACTTTGGAGTAACGGGTATTTGTAATTTTGCCTTGCGATGTACTGCTGTCCGTACGCATAATGGAATCTTTGACATTGGAGATGTCTGAGTTGTCGAGCGTCATGTTCACGGCGAAGGTTGTTCCGCCATTCTGACGCACCAGCTTGCCAATGTCGTCTGCACGGAAATTTTTAATGTTAATCGTTCCGGCTGCATTCATTTGAAATACTTTATCATAGGCCTTGTAAGCTGCTCCACCAGTGATGTTGACCGTTCCGGAAGACTTCAGCGTCAGTGCATCCTCGCCCACGTCCTGCCATACCACATTCGAAATAGAACAGTTACCGTAACAATGAACACCGTCAGCTGCAGGTGAACCAATAATTACATTTTTGAGTGTGGCACCTGCCTCCAACCGAAATACCGGCTTCTGATCTTCCGCTTGAGATCCATCTCCCAGGGTGGAAGGATTGGCTACATACGTTTGGCCTTTGCCGTCAAACGTTTCTCCCTTGGCTACAATAATCGTTGAGTTCACAACAGTAGGTGCAGCAAAAGCTGGAATTGCACCGAACAATGAAGCAACCAGACCGGCAGACAGCAACAACGTCAACATTTTTTTCATCACTTAAATCCTCCCTTATTCTGATGAATTGGCGTACAAGCATAAGCTTGTCCTCAAGGAACCGATCAGAGGTGCACCTCTGGCTCGGAACCTAACCTGATCCTACCAAAAAAGGAATGTTACGATAATAATCATTAGCTTAGATATCGAGATGATAGCTTTATACCTGTGATTTCGGCCTTATTTGCTTCGTACTCCATTGTCTAATATGCCGTTCTCAACTTCGGGTATGCTGTATTTGTATCTGTAAATCAAAAGTACTATACAAAAAAAGAAACCCTAATCTATAAAAGACAGGGTTTCTCTACAATCTGTAAAATTCCTATAGTTCTTCCTCAGTATTATTATTCGTTGATTGAAGTGTGTAAAGTGGGTTCAAGTCTGTGAATTCATTTACAGTTTCAAAAGTAACTGTTCCAGTCTCCGAAACAACCATTTTGAAGACAACCCAGTATCTTTCGCTTCCGCTTCCTTCAGAAACGATAAACTCTGCACTTGGTGTGGCCACCGCACCATTGAATACTTCAATTTTAGCACCAGAACTTTTAATTGTACTTACTCCTGAGTAATGATGTACATAGAAAGTATACGTACCTGGAAGAAGATGACGAATTGTTGTTGTTTCTGGTCCATAGGACGTGACATCATCCAAGTCCAAATCAACTAAAACTTCTCCGTCGTAATAGTATTTCTTGTCACCATAATACGTATGGAAAATGTCACCCGAACCTCCAGGACCGATAAGATGGGAGTCCAAATCAACCGGATCTTTACCCCAAGTTAAAACGATACGTGTTTCATCTTCAGTAGGAATCTCAATAGCGGTTTGATTCTCATTTCTGTTTTCCACATTTAAAGCCGATATACCAATTAAAAATGTTTTAATATATTTTGTATTCCCTCCGCCCAGTTCACCTGTATATATGCCAGGGGGAAGATAAATCTTATAATTTCCATAGGAGTCTGTCGTTACTGATCCTACAATTTCGCCTGATTTGTTATCCAGACCTTTTCTGAAATCAATTTGTAGATTTGCAACTGCATTCCCAGCAACATCCTTAATGTGGCCACCGAAACCGGTAAGCTTGATTGCTCCACTTTGACTTCCTGCAAAAAGAGTCTTATTTACATCGGACTCTACAGTCAGATATAGAGTAGATCCATAACTGTTAACAGGCTCAAAAGTAAATTCTCCGTTAGCATACTGCAGATTATTTAGACGCTTTTCTGATCCATTTAAATAGGCTGTAACTATGAAATTATCTGAACTTAGGTCGCTAACATCAATACCTTCTGAAAACTCTAGTTTTGCACTTCCATTTGTGACATGGATTGCTTTAAGAGTCGGATAAGTTTCCTCTTCATTGTATACAGCCACCGTTACAGGAACATTGATTACAAATTCACCATATGTTGCTTTTACTTGCGTTGTACCATTGCTCTTCGCCTGAATTTTGCCTGAGTTAACGACAACAATCGAGTTATTCTCTACATCCCATTTCGCAATGGTTGTAATATCTTTGAATGATGTGTCAGTGATTCCTGTGAAAACGATCTGACGTGTTGAATCTATTGCAGATAATTCTACTGCCTCAGGAGAATAAACGACCTGAGTCACTGTCGGATCTGCTTCAATATTGGGCGACTGACTGAGTCGACTAAAGTCAACACCATCTACATTAACTAAAGCCGAATTTAGTATCCCTTGTCCAGAAAACTCGACTATTGCGTTTAAAATCGCTCTGTTCACTACAGCCCCTTGTCCAATTTTGAACGTAGAATTCAGTGCCTGTTCAAACACTTCAAGATTACCAATCATAGAGTTATCACCAAATTCTACCGAAACTTGTTCGGCATGAACCAAAATAGAATCAAAACTTCCGTTGAGTCTTACAGATGCATTATGCGGAACTGATTCTGCTAATTCTATCGGCCCAACGTTACCGGTTGAATTATTATCTATTATCGCCCCGGATTTGATTTCGATTTGTTGAACTTCACTCCCACCCTCAAGAACCAAACGGATGCTCCCGTCTGCTTTGTTGACAATGACTGTTGCAAGAACTGAGTTAATAGCATGAATGCTGTTAGGCCCCCCGCCTTGAATCTCGGTAGTTCCTGTAACACTTACATTATCAAGGATCACGTCACCGTTCCCAACGGATTCAAGCACATTCAAACTACCGTTTATTTTAGTATTTTTTAATACAACATCTTGAGAACTAATTGTCACATTCCCAGTCACTTCACCAAGAGTATAGGTACCTGGAGCTTTGATATTATTGGAGACTTGTTCCCCACCTCCAGTATTTCCACCATTACTATTATCGTTCCCCTTACCACCGGAAGTGGTTCCACTATTTCCTTTATTACTACTATCAGATGGCTTTGAGATTTCTGGTTTTGCTTCTTCAGTCTCTTCCTCTGTTTTGGTAGGAGCCATGTACTCATCATATGTAGACTTATTCATTACAAACTCATAAGTGAGTCTTGCCAACGCCTGTCGATCTGCAACACCTGAAGGGTTAAATTTCACCGCTCCATCTTTTTGCACCAACCCTTTGATAAAACCTGATTGATAAGCCATAGATACTGATTCTTTCGCCCAGTTAGATACTTGATCTAGATCAGACAACTGAGGTTTGGAAGATTGACTCATTACACTTTGTTGTTCCCAACCAAAAGCTCTGACAAAAAATACTGCTAACTCTTCTCTTGTAACACTTTTATTAGGTGAAAAACTTTCTTTTGATGTACCTTGTGCAATTCCAGATTTGACAAGTGCACCGATATATCCGGCATACCATAAATCCTTATTAACATCTTGAAATTGGATTGCTTCCGAAGCATCGGGCTTCAAATTGAGTGCACCAACCATGATTTTGGCTAATTGAGCTCTTGTTACGGACTGAGAGGGTTTGAATGTACCATCCGCATATCCTGTAACTATCCCTTGTTCCACTAATTTTGAAATCTCCGTTTTGGCATACGATTTATCAATATCAGTAAGAGCATTTTTAGACTTATCAATTTCTGCAGATACAGATAAGCTCATGGATAACATAGAGACAACCAGCGAAGTAGAAAGCATTAGTGATACTTTTTGATTAAACTTTTTCCATTTTGAATTCAAAATTAAAACACACTCCTCAATAGGCTTCTGGTAGGTAAAATAATAAAATATGAATCTTTAGAACTAAAACACCCCCTTATCAATAGGATAATAATACCATGTAAATTCATAAAAACAAGATTATTAATCTATCATTTTACAAAAAAGTTGTTTTACTCTATTCATTTAAAATTCTACTTCCAAGGACTAATCTGTATAAAAAAACAAAAACGTACCATTTCTGAAATGCGATTTTCAGAATGGTACGTTTCTCAATTATATACTTGTTATATCTTTATTTTAAGCGCCAAACCGCTGACGATATCCGCACTTCCGACATAATTCCTCCACTGCTTCCCGTTTGGAGAAACCATAGAACAGATTGTTGGCTCGTTCACCATCCACAATCTCCGAGAACGATTTTTCATGAACGTTGCCCAAGTTAATTACACCCTCACCATCGAGACAGCATGGAACTACAGTTCCATCGACAAGCACGGCAGCTTGACTGCGAAGCGCATGGCAGAAGCCTTTACCATCATCTTCGGGTGCATCCAGACTCGGCCACTGGAATTCATGATCCTGATTCAGATACACATTCGGGGCAATTTTGACACCGCTCCCCGGCACAACCTTCTCCTCAATACGGAAATCCAGATTGAACTCACGTTCAAGAACCTCCAGCGTCTCCCGGTTTCGGTTCATCTGCGCATTCGTGAAGTTATCCTGTGTCAGATTCCAGAGTCGGAATGAAATAATGACATTGTGCTTCACTGCTTCCCGCACAAATGACAACACATTGCCTAGATAGCCCTCACGGTCCGTGGAACCTTCATGACCATCAAAGCTGTGCAAAGAGAAGTTCATCTGACGCAGCGCCGGTTTGCCGAGAAGTTTGTGCTGGGTCTTGGGCAGTAGCGTACCGTTTGTCGTAATGTTAACCTTGAATCCCTTCTCATGCGCTGAATCCAGTAACAGATCAATTTTGGGATGAAGCAACGGCTCACCTTTGACATGTAAATAAATATGTTTGGTATGGGGTTTGATCTGATCCAATATATTGTTGAAGACTTCAGGGTCAATGAAATTTTTGGCACGTTTGGTCTGTGGACAGAAGCTGCATGCCAGATTACATATACTTGTGATCTCAATATATACTTTCTTGAACGTTTTCAACTCGGGGTCCCCATTCTGCTTAGAGGGAGAACAGTCCCACCCTCATTTGTGATCCGGCCCATATGTGCCACCACTATTATATCGGGTTCGGGAGCCGAGGTAAATCGACCAGCCTGTTAATTTCCTTTTCTCCTCGAATCCATTAAATAAGTTCACTTATAGATTCTTTCAATCGAAGTATAGGATGTATTGATTGTCCGGGTTATTGTGGTTGCCGAAACGCAATGCTAGAATCTAAACAATTTAAAACCAAGTTAAAACGTAAGAATAATAAGCTATAAGGAGAGTGTATTCATGATTACTGTTAAGGCGCCCGCAGTATATGTACACGAAGCTAACATTCTTGAGCAAAGTGGTCCACGGATTGCACAGCTTGGGCAGCATGTTCTGATTATCGCCGGTGAGTCTGCATTAAAAGCCGTAAAACCTTATCTTCTTCCCTCACTGGAGGAGCATAAGGTCAAGTTCCATGTGCAATTGTTTTACGGTGAGGTTACGACAGGCCAGATTGATACTTTTACGCAGCAAGCTTTCGATCTGGATGTTGATCTGATTATCGGCGTTGGTGGTGGTAAAGTGCTCGATCTGTCCAAAGCTGTGGCCGAGCAAGCCCAATTGCCCATTGTAACGGTCCCGACGATTGCCGCAACCTGTGCTGCCTGGTCTGCCTTAACCGTGCTCTATGATGAACAGGGCCAATCTGCAGGCTACCGCCCCCTGCGCCGGTCGCCTAATCTCGTTCTGGCTGATTCTCATATTCTGGCGAGTGCACCAAGGCGGTATTTGGCCGCTGGGATTGGTGACACACTCGTAAAATGGCATGAGTTCGCCGTTAATCTAAGAGGCAACGCCACCAGCCTCACTCTCCGAAACAGTGTCAGCACCGCCAAGCTTGCACTCGATATTCTCGAAGCGCACGCCATCGATGTCTATGAATCCACCGATACAACCGGTAGTACACCTCAATTCCGTGATGTTGCCGATGCTATTATTGTGCTCGCAGGCCTTGTAGGCAGCATTAGCGATGGATCACTTCATGCCGCGATTGCTCATGGGCTACATGACAGCCTGACCAAATTACCCGAAACACACGCCTCACTACATGGAGAGAAGGTAGCCTTTGGACTCTTCACCCAGTGGATTCTTGAAGGCAAAGCAGGAGATGAGCTTCATGAGCTGATCACTTTGTTACATAAGCTGAATTTGCCAATCACTCTTGCCCAACTCGGCATACAACAACAGCCTCAGGAAGCTGCTGCACGCATTGCAGCAGGACTACAGCTGCGGCAAGGCAGTGCGGCACATCTCTCCTTCGGAGTTAGCACGACGCAGGTAACCGAAGCCATTCTTCAGGCAGATCGTATCGGCCAAACATTCATAGAATCCAGTCAGTCCAGTGAAAGCAGTACACACACCAAGGAGGTTTCCTCCCTATGATCCGTCCAAACCGCCACTACACTCTTCCCTTAACTGCCTTTCTGAGCGTGCTTCTGTTGTTGCTGATTTCCGGCTGCTCTGCCGGAGCTGACAATCAGGCCGCAGGTACAGGCACAACACCGACAGCCGCATCAGCTGCTTTGAATAAAGACGTTACCATTCGTGTTGGTCAGACCGGATGGGGCAATCTCGAATTGGGGCTAAAAGCCGCCGGACTCGATGACACCCCCTATAAAGTCACTTATAACGTATTTCAGGGAGGTAACCTTATCCTCGAAGCGATGGCTGCAAATCAATTGGACTTTGGTGTGACCAGTGAAATTCCGCCCATTTTTGCATCTCAGGCTGCCAATGGTGGAAACTTCAAAATTATTGCGGTACAACAAGGCAGCACCTTAAATCAGGAGGTCGTTGTTCCCAAAGGTTCTTCTATCAAATCAGTTGCTGACCTGAAAGGCAAGAAAGTTGCTTTCGTAAAAAATACAACGGCCCACTATTTCCTGCTCAAAATGCTGGAGGAAGCCGGATTAACCTGGAGTGACATCAGTCCGGTCGAACTTTCAACAGCCGACGGACTCAGCGCCCTGATTAGCGGGAAAGTGGATGCCCTTGCCAGTTACGGCAATGCCATCATCTCGGCACATCAGAATGAAGCAACAGCGCTCGCCAGCGCCAAAGATATCTTGTCAGGCAGCTTCCTGGTAGCCGCGTCCGATCAGGCTATTGCAAATGTGGAACAGAAAGAGGCCCTAGCCGATTATCTGGAGCGAATCAACAAATTCAATGATTGGGCTCGTGCCAATAAGGATGCGTGGGCTCAAATTACAGCAGACAATACCCACCAGCCGGTGGAACAAGCCCTTAAAACCTACACGGATGGAGAAGCACAACGCCCATCACGTATTGTTGCCATTTCTGATGAGGCCATCAAGTCCGAACAGGACGTAGCGGATACGTTTCAGCAAGCGGGAATTTTTGAGCAGGCAGTCGATGTGAGCACATTCTGGAGTGATGCACTTCAAGATCAACTTCCAGCTCCAGGTACTCAATAACGAAGGAAACAAGGAGGTAGGCATAACGTGCGGTCCAAAACCTTTAACCGGGCATGGTTTAACCAGTTCATTCCTTTTGTTGTACCACTACTCATTCTTGCTCTGTGGCAATGGCTGACTGCATCCGGAGTTGTTGCAGCCAATATTTTGCCCCGTCCCGCTCAGGTACTGGAGGCCTTCATTCGTCTGCTTGGTAACGGTGAACTACTGAACAATATCAGTATTAGTGCCAGACGAGCTTTGGGAGGATTCATCATTGGTGGGGGGCTGGGTTTCCTGCTGGGAGTGCTGAACGGCATCTCCTCCCTTGCGGAAAAGATCGCAGACTCCTCGGTGCAGATGATCCGTAACATTCCGCATCTGTCCTTGATCCCCCTCGTTATTGTGTGGTTCGGGATCGGTGAAGAAGCCAAATTATTTCTCGTTTCCCTGGGTGTATTCTTTCCGGTATATCTGAATACGTTCCACGGCATACGATCGGTCGATCCCGGTCTGATTGAAATGGGAAAAGTATATGGCCTCAGCCGTTGGTCCCTTTATAAAGACATTATCCTGCCTGGTGCACTGCCTTCCATTCTGGTGGGCATTCGTTACGCACTTGGCATTATGTGGCTGACCCTTATCGTAGCCGAGACGGTTGCGGCGGATGCGGGGATTGGCTACATGGCGATGAACGCGCGGGAATTCATGCAGATGGATGTAATCGTCTTAAGCATTCTGCTATATGCCCTGCTGGGCAAACTGTCCGATACCATCGCCAAATGGCTGGAACGGCGCTGGCTGCGCTGGAACCCGGCTCTATCCCGCAAGTAAAGCCAAAGGAGCGTGAATTAATCCATGAGCACAAGTCAGATCAGTCCTTTTCTTCAAGTAGATAGGGTTCAGAAATCGTATGATCAGCGGACGATTCTATCCGACATCAATGTCAACGTAAGACAAGGGGAATTTGTAGCCATCGTTGGACGAAGTGGTTGTGGCAAAAGTACGTTGCTGCGTCTGATCGCCGGGCTGGAATCCCCCTCTTCCGGAAGCGTCATGCTGGGCAACAGAAAACTTGGCAGTACAGCACCCGAGACACGGTTTCTGTTTCAGGAAGCCCGACTGCTGCCTTGGAAATCCGTGCTCGACAATGTACGGCTGGGAATCCCCGACAAGAACAAGGACGATGCACGCCAGTCGCTTCGCAATGTAGGACTTGGAGAGCGTGAAGGTGACTGGCCGGGGGTATTATCTGGCGGACAAAAACAACGTGTCGCCTTGGCACGGGCACTCGCAAGTCATCCGCGCTTACTGCTGCTGGATGAACCGCTGGGTGCATTGGATGCATTGACCCGAATTGAGATGCAGCAATTAATCGAACGCTTGTGGGTAGAAGAAGATCTGACTGTCATTCTGGTCACGCATGATGTCAGTGAGGCGGTTGCGCTGGCTGACAGGGTGCTGTTAATCGAGGATGGTCATATCACGATGGATACACGAATTACGCTGGAGCGTCCACGTGTTCGGGACAGCGGGTTTGCCCATTTTGAAAATCTTATTCTAAATCGCTTGTTGACTCCTCCACAAGAGACACCACAGCAGATAGCCCAGAAACAGATATCATTCTCGATCTAATTCCATTGGAAAGAAGGTATGATTATGCAATCCCTCTCAACCGTTCCCTCTCCTCCTGTTAAAGATCTGTTAAATCAAATTCCGGCTTATACACCTGCCAAATCCATGGAACAGATCCGGCGGGAATTGGGACTGGAAAGTGTAGATCGACTTGCAGC
The DNA here is from genome assembly GCF_032399705.1 of Paenibacillus sp. BIC5C1. Lineage (NCBI taxonomy): Bacteria > Bacillati > Bacillota > Bacilli > Caryophanales > Paenibacillaceae > Paenibacillus > Paenibacillus sp. BIC5C1. Next base: position 994,139 of record NZ_CP135922.1, on the reverse strand, counting down.
GAACGAGAACCCGTTTGGCTCTTCTCCCCTGGCAGCGGAAGCGGTCAGATCGCTGGGTTCCGATCTTTTGGCTCAATACCCCGATAGTTCCAGCCAACTGCTGCGTGACAAACTTGCGGAACGTCTGGGAGTGCGTACCTCCCAACTGGTATTTGGCAGTGGATCTTTCGAGCTCCTAACCCTTACCGCCCAAGCTTATCTTAATCCCGGCGAGGAATCACTCATTCCGGTGCCCTCCTTTAACTGGTATAAGGGCGCTACGCTGCTGGCAGGCGGGGTCATCCACGAAGTTCCGTTGGTCAACCATTCGCTGGATCTGGAGCAATTCCGGCAGCGGATCAATGCTTCTACCCGAATCATCTGGCTGTGCAATCCGAATAATCCAACCGGAACCATTTTCACGGCAGATGCCCTGCTCGGTTTACTCGAACATGTGCCCTCCCATGTCGTGGTTGTCCTGGACGAAGCGTATTATGAATTCGCGGAAAGTGAAGATTATCCTGATACGGTTAAGCTGCTGGAGCAGTATAATAATCTGATTATTTTGCGTACCTTCTCCAAAATATATGGACTGGCCGGCCTGCGAATTGGATATGGCATCGGGAATGAAAGCATCATTGAAGGCATTAACCGGGTCAAGCTGCCCATCAGTCTGACAGTCACATCCCAAGCCGCTGCTTCGGCCAGCCTGGATGATCATGAATTTGTTTCTCATTGCCTGCACTACAATCGTCAGGGACGGGAAACGTTAATGCAGTCCTTTGAGCAGTGGAAATTACCCTATATCCCTTCCGAAACAAATTTCATCATGGTGGATCTGTTGCAGGATAGTGGCCCAATTACCCAAAAATTGTTGCACAGAGGTATCTCTGTTCGCGGCGGTGCCGAATTCGGTATGCCTACCTGGCTTCGAATTACGATTGGTACACCTGAGCAGATTGTCCGTCTGATCGGTGAGCTTGATTCACTGTTACATTCAAACGATTAGAATCCTGGATTACTTTCCTGACTCACAGTACTCACACTTCTTTTAGGCCACACTCTTTACATTCCACTTGCATGTGATATATGCTGAACACACAACTGCATATCTTAAACATTGCACTAGGGGAGCCTTGCGGCTGAGACGAATCGAACGATTCGGACCCTTTGAACCTGATCTGGATCATACCAGCGGAGGGAAGTGGAGCGGCCTCTCAGTAAGCGGATTTTTTCATGTTGATGATGAAATTTAATGTGAATTGAACTTACAGACCCACTCATTTCTCCGGAAATGGGTGGGTCTTTTTCGCGTTCTGCGGGCAGATCAGAAGGTGTAATTAAAGATCCTGCGGTTTGAATTTTGAATCACAAGGGGGGACGGAACGAGATGAATAACGACATAACCATTCACAACATGAGCTACGCTTTCCCGGGAAAAAGGGATTCCCCCGTGCTCTCCAATGTGTCGATGCGTGTAGCCAAAGGCGAATTTGTCTCGCTCATCGGTTCCAGCGGCTCCGGCAAAAGTACCCTGTTCAAGCTGCTGGCAGGCTTGCTTGAGCCAACACACGGAACCATTGACATTCCTTGGGTTCAAGAAGGAAAGCGACTGGGGCAGGTGGCCTACATGCCACAAAAGGACCTCCTTTTATCCTGGAGAACCGTCATGGAGAATTGCATACTCCCCTCTGAACTTACTCCAGGTCGGCAGGATAAGGTAAGGATACGAGCGGACATTCTGGCTGGTCTCGACAGATTTGGCTTATCCGGCCACGCGAATGCTTACCCGAACGAGCTGTCAGGTGGTATGCGCCAGCGTGTCGCGCTGCTTCGCACTTTGCTGACAGGTGGCCAACTTATGCTGCTGGATGAACCATTCGGTGCACTCGATGCCCTGACCAAACGGGAGATGCATCGCTGGCTACTGGAGCTCTGGGAAGGCATGGGCAAAACCGTGTTGTTCATCACACATGACATTGAAGAAGCCCTGCTGCTCAGTGATCGGATTATCCTGTTAACTCCGGGGGGCCAAGGCCAACAGCTGCAGGATCTGACGGTACCTTTGGCACGTCCAAGACATTCGGACATGATCTACGAACCGGCTCTCGTTCAGATGAGACGACTATTGGAGGAACAATTGCATGCGATACGGTAACTTGAGAGACAGCATGAAGGATAGCATAAGAGGTTGGCTTGCCCGTTATGGTCTGTTTTTTTTGCTCATGCTCTTGCTGCTTGTCATCTGGGAGTGGGTTGTGCGTATGGGATGGGTGCCTTCCTTCATCATTCCAGCCCCGACGGCGATTGCCCGTTCGCTGTATGAGCATCGCCACCTCTTGTTGGCTACACATCTGCCTGCTACCTTGATGGAGGTTGCCGTTGGTTTTGGCTTGTCCATTGTTGCCGGAATTGTACTTGCAACTGGTATGCATATGAATCGGTCGATTGAAAAAGCGTTATATCCCTTCATCGTGATCAGTCAGACGATCCCGCTGATTGCCCTATCCCCCGTCTTCATCCTGTGGTTTGGCTACACCTTGTGGAGTAAAGTTGCGGTGGTGTTCCTGATTGCATTTTTCCCCATAGTGGTGAGCACCTACGATGGCCTGCGTCAGGGTGATCCGGAGCAGCGTGAACTGCTGCTGACGATGGGGGCCAGCAAGTGGGATATTTTTCGCAAACTCCAGATTCCACTTGCCCTTCCCTCCTTCTTTTCGGGACTGAAAATGTCTGTGGTGTATTGTGTGGTCGGTGCAACGATCGGTGAATGGCTCGGTGGAAGCAAGGGCCTTGGTTACTTCAGCCGCAGAATGTCGAGCAATATGAACACGGATGCCATGTTCGCCGCCATCGTGCTGTTATCCCTGCTTGGTATCGCCCTGTTTGTACTCATTGCATGGATGGAGAGAAGATTCGGTACATCACGGCGGCATGCAGGTAGAAGAAAAGCTGGATAACTTTCGGATTTCAAAACAGAAAACAAAAGAAACGAGGAACTTTACGTTATGAACAAAAAGCATTTCTATTCCCTGCTCCCCATTCTGCTTATGACCCTGTTGCTGATCGTCAGCGGATGCGGAAATACGGTTACCAATACACCTGCTACAGATTCAAATTTCAATGCAAACGATACAGAATCATCTGCAATAGAAACGCCATCGGCATCCAAAGACAAGCTGTCCATCATGCTCGATTGGTACCCGAATGCAGTGCATTCCTTCATCTATGCTGCTCAGGAAAAAGGTTACTTCGCGGATCAAGGTCTGGATGTCGATATCCAGATGCCTGCCGATACCAATGACTCACTCAAACTTGTTGCCGCCGGGAAAATCGATCTGGCACTAAGCTACCAGCCGCAAATCTTGCTCGCTCGTGGGGAGAACATTCCTGTACGTTCGATTGCAGCCGTCGTTCGTCATCCGCTTGTGCATCTGTTGACCGAAGCAGACGGTAAAGTGAAGTCACCAAAAGATCTCGAAGGGCAGACGGTTGGCTATTCCTCAATCCCTCTGTATGAAGCGATGGTGCGTACCATGATCAGCCAGGATGGCGGTAATCCCGACAAGATGAATCTGGTGGATGTGGGATTTGACCTGATCCCTTCCCTGGCTTCCGGACAGGCAGATGCCATTATGGGTGGTTTTATTAACCATGAACAATTGATTCTGGAAAAGGAAGGCCATGCCATGAAATCGATCAATCCTGTCGATTACGGTGTACCTGATTATTATGAACTGGTCCTCACTGCAAGTGATGCGGGCATTGAAGCGAAAAAGGATCAGCTTACCCGCTTCATTAAAGCGATACAAGAAGGACAGAAATATGTGACAGAGTACCCTGAGAACGCGCTGAACATTCTGCTCGCACATGAGAACGAAACGTCTCCTCTTGACCCGGAGATCGAAACCAAAAGTCTGAATATTTTACTGCCCTTGATGAATGAAGAAAGTCAGCCGTTTGGCAGTCAGGACGCCTCGTCCTGGGAAAATGTTCGGGCATGGTTGGTTCAAAGTGAACTGATTCCGGATACCGTGAAGGCTGAGGATGCTTTTATTAATCTACAGGGCGAGTAAGAAAGGTGTCGCTCACAAGAGTAGTTTCGGGATTACATTGGGACGAATGGAATCTTTAACGAGGATGAGGGCCTTCTATTAGGCTTTTCTATACGGACTTTGCAGCTATCCGGGAATAACGTTTAACACCCGACATTAATTGGAAACCGGCAACGTTGCAGAGTTAGCAACTGATATAAGGGCAACTCTGCCCTGCCTGCTTTTGTTCTCAAATTGCTTATTTATAAGGAGGAACTTATATGTCTTATCTGGAACGTGTTCGTACGCAAAATCCGCTTGTTCATAACATTACGAATATTGTCGTTGCGCCGTTTACGGCCAACGGTTTGCTCGCACTAGGTGCATCTCCGTTTATGGCCTATGCACATGAAGAAGTCGCTGATGTTGCCAAGATGTCGGGAGCAGTTGTACTGAACATTGGTACACTGGACGAAAAGGTGGTCGAGGCGATCCGTTTGGCTGGTCAATCAGCTAATTCAAATAACGTACCTGTTGTGCTCGATCCGGTGGGAGCTGGCGCAACCGCCTATCGTACGGAAACCGTTCAGATGCTCGTCCGTGAGCTTCGCCTCACGGTGCTGCGGGGCAATGTGGCGGAAGTTGCCAATGTCATCGGTGAGCGTTGGAGTATCAAAGGTGTGGATGCCGGTCAAGGCGAGGGCGATCGAATTGGAATAGCAGAACGGGCAGCACAAAAACTCGGCTGTGTGGTCGTCATTACCGGACGCGAGGATGTCATTACAGATGGACAAACGACATTCCTGACGAGTAATGGACATGCCCTGCTTACCCAAGTGACTGGTGCAGGCTGCTTGCTCAGCTCGGTAATTGGTGCTTTTGCAGCCATAGCGAAACCGGGAGACGACTTGCTCGGCAGTGTTGTGGAGGCACTCGCTTTCTATGGTGTTGCAGCAGAGATTGCGGCGGAACATACCGCTGAGCTGGGACCGGGCAGCTTCCAGATCGAATTGCTGAATCAACTGGCTCAAGTGACACCTGACATTCTCGCAGAGCGGGCACAGATTCGCCAGATTGATGGGGGTGCGCAATGAGTATTGCGCAGGCTTTAACGATTGCTGGTTCCGATAACGGTGGCGGGGCCGGAATTCAAGCAGACCTGAAGACCTTTCAGGAGCTCGGTGTATACGGCATGACTGTAATTACAGCCATTGCTGCCCAGAATACAACAGGTGTGCAGGGCGTCTTCCCTATTCCTTACGATGGTATCGCTCAACAATTGGATTCGACCGGTGATGATTTTCATCCTACAGCCGTGAAGACGGGCATGCTCTATAGTGCCGAAATCATTAAACTGGTTGCCGAGAAATGGCAGCAATATGGCTGGTCCAATCTGGTCATCGATCCGGTTATGGTTGCCAAAGGAGGCGCTCCCCTGCTACAGCAGGAGGCCGTTCAAGCGCTAATTACAGAGCTGCTGCCTCATGCACTGATCACGACCCCGAATATTCCGGAAGCCGAGCTTCTTACTGGAATGTCTATTATGAATTTGAGTCAGCGCGAAGAAGCTGCAAGACGAATCGTGCAGATGGGCTCCACGTATGCTTTGGTGAAAGGTGGTCATGATGAGGGGAGTGGCATGATTGTCGATGTGCTTTATGATGGGCAGTCTTTTCACTATTTGGAGAATGTTCGGGTGGTGACAAGGCATACCCATGGAACGGGTTGTACGTATTCCGCGGCCATTACTGCCGAATTGGCGAAGGGCTCAACTGTACTGGCTGCCGTCATCACCGCGCGAGCATTCATTCAGGCAGCCATCGAAGATGAGCTGGGGATTGGGGCCGGACATGGACCGACGAATCATTTTGCGTATCAGCGCAGACTGCGGGGTGAACAGTAATGCGCCCTCTGGATGCAGAAGCAGTACGGCTTGCGATGCAGGTGTATTTGGTCATGGGCAGCGTGAATACGACGCGTGACCCGGTGGAGGTGCTGCGCCAGGCCATTGCTGGCGGCATTACGCTGTTCCAGTTCCGGGAAAAAGGAACTGGCGCTCTGGTTGGCGAAGCCCGCATCACGCTTGCGATGCGGCTTCGCGAGGTATGCAGCCAGCACGGGATACCGTTCATCGTGAACGATGATGTGGAGCTGGCTGTGGCGGTGGAGGCCGACGGCATCCATGTCGGCCAGAACGATGCGGACGCGGCGCTGGTACGCGCCCGCATCGGAGAAGGGCGGATGCTTGGCGTATCCGCCCACTCCGCGGAGGAAGCCCGCCGTGCGGTGCAGGCGGGCGCCGACTATCTTGGCGTCGGGCCCATGTACCCGACGCGGTCCAAAGCGGATGCCCACGCTGTGCTGGGCCCCGCTGGGGTAGCGGAACTGCGCGCCGCAGGCATCGCAGTTCCGGTGGTAGGTATCGGCGGCATTACGCCCGATACCACGGCCGCCGTGATGGCGGCAGGAGCCGACGGCGTAGCCGTCATCTCCGCCATTGCGGGCGCGGCCGATGTACGCGCAGCGGCTGCGAAGTTCGCTGCAGCGGTGCGCGGGATGCAGGCGTAGCCATGCGCTCCCTGCACCGCCAGCCCGTGTGCTGCACCAGATAAAGGGTGCAGCACATTCAGTCATTCTCAAGATGCAGCTTCCATGCCTGCATCTTATTTTTATTTGTTGACTCTCACGTAACGTGACGCTGTACAATCGGTGGTGTAAGGAGGTTGTAATCATGGCCATGAAAGTAAAAGAAGTCGCCGAACTTGTCGGGATCAGTGTGCGCACACTGCATCATTATGATGAGATCGGACTGTTAACACCGGACGAAGTGACTTCTGCCGGATATCGACTGTATTCAGATGCCAATCTGGAAATGCTGCAGCAGATTATATTTTTTAAAGAACTCGATTTCTCTCTGAAAGATATCAAGGAGATTATAAACAATCCATCGTTCGATCGAGAAGAAGCTCTAAATATGCATCGCCTTATTTTGCTGGAGAAACGCAAGCGGTTGGACCAAATGATCGCCACCATTGATAAATCGGTTCAACACGTGAGAGGAGAAATTAAGATGACAGCCAAAGAACAATTTGAAGGGTTTAATTTCAGTCATAATCCGTATGAGCAGGAAGCGCGGGAACGTTGGGGAGACCAAGCAGTGGATCAGGCTAATCAAAAGTTACAAAACCAGTCTCCTGGGGAGCAAAAAGCTCTATCCGATCAAATGAATTCAATCTACACTCGACTTGCAGCAATTCGTCACACGGATCCAAACTCTGCCGAAGCTCAAGCCGGAATCTCGGAATGGTACAACTATCTGAACAATATGGGCAATTATTCTCCTGAAGCCTTCAGAGGGTTGGGCCAAATGTACGTAGACGACGAACGTTTTACACGTAATATTGATCAATTCGGTGATGGCTTGGCTGTATTTATGAGGGATGCCATGGCTGCGTTTGCTGATCAGAACAGTTAATCCAGACCTGGATTGACTCCGCATATAACATTATCCGATCCTCACGTAATCAGAGGTAGACAAGTAGTTCCATTTCGATCTTTCTATTGCTAAGGAAAGCTTGCTCTCTCGATACAGGCAATATGATCGTATTAAATAGAACTCCCTTCTCCCACAACTTTTCCGTGTTCATGCAAATGTGCTAGACAGTCGAAGGGATTCAACATTACTCAGTTTACACAAAAAAGGGACGTACGCCCTAAAGCGTCACGTCCCTCTTTTAGTATCTCAGCCGCAATGTGAATAAACCATTACAGTCATTCACTCTGAGTACTTTTTAGATGAAGGCAGTCCCTGTATTACACAGGTCTGCTTCCTGCTATCATCGGTTAAGCTCTAGGAGCGTGATTAGACGAAGAAGCATCCGATGCCAGACTGGTCTTCGCCATCCGTCCTGGAATCTGCCATGCCGATACAATCGCCAGTACAATGAATAACAGGTCAACCGGCTCACTGAAATAATCCGTAAAGGTTTCCACAAATGCACTTACCATCTCCCCATCGAACACCAGATCCAACATGCTTGCATCGCTGAACAACTCGGAAGTAAAATACACCACCGTCAGATACTTTCCAAGCAAAATGCCGATAAGTGCAAAAATGACTGCAATGGCTTTGTGTAGCGTCGCGATCCGTTTGTTCGAAAACAATACAACCGCGTAGCCTGTGAGCGCCCCAATGACGATAGCAATGAGCCCTAGCTCCCTTTCCGTCATGGCAGCGATCACTGCCCACACAATCCCTCCTACAACTGCTGCCAATAATCCACCAACGATTGGCATGCCAATCTTGATTCCTTGTTTCTCTTCCACGTTGTCTTTCCCTCCTGAGTCATGCTTATGCTTCTTTTCCAGAATTCACCTTTCCTATGAAACCACAAATACTCCTTTTATTCAACAAATTTCTCCCTGCTTTTGTATCGTTCCCCCACTTTTTAAGAAATAGGAACGCCCGCCCATTAACCGCATATTCTGGTTAAAACGAGTTTGGAAGGAAGGAGTACTCCCCATGTACTATGTTCCCTATTACCGGAATGACAATATGCTGTTAGCGCAAATTTCCAAAGCTATTAATGGAGAATCCTCAGCAATTGCCTGTTACGCAAAACTGGCAGAATTAGCTCCCTCAGAAGTGGAAAAAGCACGTATTCTGGAGATACGTCTTGATGAATTAGAACATCTTCAAAAATTCTCCGCCATTTATGTTTCGTTAACAGGTACGCAACCTACGGTCCAAATTTCTCCGGATTGTCCATCAGAGTATTTCGCGGGTATAGATTATGCTTTTAATGATGAGCAAAACACGGTTGAGTTTTACTCACAAGTCGCAGATCAAGCAAATGACCCTTACATTAAGGAATCGTTTCGACGTGCAGCAACGGATGAGCAGAGGCATGCCGTCTGGTTCCTGTATTACTTAACAAAGCATAAGTCAAAAACATCTTTTGAGAATTCTCCTATGACCAAATAACGAAAAAAATTCCCCTCTATAAGCTTTCGCTGGCGTAGAGGGGAAGACTATATAAATCTAATTATCTCTTGTCATAAGGCAGTTTTTATATACACTTAAGCTCGCTTGGAAGGATTGATGACAGCAGCAATCTGCGCCAAAATGGCATCCACCGATGCTGGGTCATTCACATCATACTCATCGATGTTCAAACGCAGTACTGGACAGGCCGTAAACTGATTAATCCATACCGAATAGCGCTCATGCATATGCTCCCAGTAGGAACGGTCCGTCTGGATTTCCATCTCCCGTCCGCGTTCCGTAATTCGATTCAGAATGGATGGCAGACTACCTTCCAGGTAAATCAGTACGTCAGGATGAGGGAAATAAGGTGTCATTACCATCGCTTCAAACAAACTGCTGTACGTCTCAAAATCCGTAGCCGACATTGTGCCCTGATCTGCATGCATTTGCGCAAAGATACCTGTATCCTCATAAATAGAACGATCCTGTACAAATCCGCCGCCCAATTCAAAGATTTTCTTCTGTTCCTTGAAGCGCTCTGCCAAGAAGTATATCTGTAAATGGAAGCTCCAACGTTCAAAGTCATGATAGAACTTCTCCAGATATGGATTATGGTCGACTTGCTCAAGAGAAGTCTTGAAGCTTAATCGCTCTGCTAGTGCCGCTGTTAGCGTGGATTTGCCCACCCCAACGGTACCTGCTACCGTAATTAATGCATTCGTCGGAATGCCATAGTTGTTCATGTGATATACTCCTTTACCTGATTAACAATCTGTTTGAAATGTTCGGGATACTCTACAAAATCAAGTTGCTCCGCATTCACCTTAATAATTATTGGCGGATTCGGGCTGCCAGCCAGGTAGGCCATACCTGTTTTATAATCTGCAATTAACTGCTCCATATAAGCCGGGTCCATATCCTGTTCAAAAGACCGTCCACGTTTGTTGATCCGGTTCATCAATGTATCGAGTTCAGCCTCAATATAGAGCACCAGATTGGGTTTCGGCAGATCATCCGTTAAGAGATGATAGATTTGACGGTATTTGTCCCGTTTCGTTCCCTTTAAGGTACGATCAGCAAAAATCATATTTTTATAGATATGATAGTCCGAAATGACGGGTGTATTCTTCTTAATATAATGCGCACCTGTGTCTTCCAGTTGCTTGAACCGGTTACAGAGGAAAAACATCTCAAGCTGGAAGCTCCACTCATCTATATCCTGATAGAAGGAAGCCAAAAAGGGATTCTCTTCTACAATTTCCTTGACCAGCGGAAGGTTCAGTTCCTGAGAAAGCATCGTTGCCAACGTTGTTTTCCCCGCACCAATCGGACCCTCCACGGCAATAAACGGGGCTGATTTCATCGTAATTCAGTTCCTCCTCGTACTCATTGCGTGTTCCGTTTCTATACAGACCCCACCTATTGTATCACAACTTGGATGATGGGAAGGCCAGTATTTTATGTATAAAATGAGTTTTATCTCTAAAACGAAGATATATAAAACAGCCTACAGTAGTTTGATTCATTTCCAAGATCATAATAACAGAAAAAGACACGATCGCTTATGTACGATCGTGTCTTTTGATTGCTTGGCGGCGTCCTACTCTCCCAGGACCCTGCGGTCCAAGTACCATCGGCGCTAGAGGGCTTAACGGTCGTGTTCGGGATGGGTACGTGTGGAACCCCTCCGCCATCGCCACCAAACGCATAGCTTAGCTTACATTCAGAGATCATTCTCTGAAAACTAGATCCGAAACGAAATTTGCGATTCATAACCTGCATATTGGATAAGCCCTCGACCGATTAGTACTGGTCAGCTCCATGCATTGCTGCACTTCCACCCCCAGCCTATCTACCTCGTCGTCTTCAAGGGGTCTTACATACTGGGAAATCTCATCTTGAGGGGGGCTTCACGCTTAGATGCTTTCAGCGCTTATCCCGTCCGTACATAGCTACCCAGCGGTGCTCCTGGCGGAACAACTGGTACACCAGCGGTACGTCCATCCCGGTCCTCTCGTACTAAGGACAGCTCCTCTCAAATTTCCTACGCCCACGACAGATAGGGACCGAACTGTCTCACGACGTTCTGAACCCAGCTCGCGTACCGCTTTAATGGGCGAACAGCCCAACCCTTGGGACCTACTTCAGCCCCAGGATGCGATGAGCCGACATCGAGGTGCCAAACCTCCCCGTCGATGTGGACTCTTGGGGGAGATAAGCCTGTTATCCCCAGGGTAGCTTTTATCCGTTGAGCGATGGCCCTTCCATGCGGTACCACCGGATCACTAAGCCCGACTTTCGTCCCTGCTCGACTTGTAGGTCTCGCAGTCAAGCTCCCTTATGCCTTTGCACTCTTCGAATGATTTCCAACCATTCTGAGGGAACCTTTGGGCGCCTCCGTTACTCTTTAGGAGGCGACCGCCCCAGTCAAACTGCCCACCTGACACTGTCCCCGCACCGGATTACGGTACCAGGTTAGAACCTAGATACGATCAGGGTGGTATCCCAACGGTGCCTCCACAGAAGCTTGCGCTCCTGCTTCAAAGGCTCCCACCTATCCTGTACAGATCGTACCCAAATTCAATATCAAGCTGCAGTAAAGCTCCATGGGGTCTTTCCGTCTTGTCGCGGGTAACCTGCATCTTCACAGGTATTAAAATTTCACCGGATCTCTCGTTGAGACAGCGCCCAAGTCGTTACGCCATTCGTGCGGGTCAGAATTTACCTGACAAGGAATTTCGCTACCTTAGGACCGTTATAGTTACGGCCGCCGTTTACTGGGGCTTCGGTTCACAGCTTCGGATTGCTCCTAACCGCTCCCCTTAACCTTCCAGCACCGGGCAGGCGTCAGCCCGTATACTTCGCCTTACGGCTTCGCACAGACCTGTGTTTTTGCTAAACAGTCGCTTGGGCCTTTTCACTGCGGCCCCCTCGTGCTATTCACACTACCGGGGCACCCCTTCTCCCGAAGTTACGGGGTCATTTTGCCGAGTTCCTTAACGAGAGTTCTTCCGCGCGCCTTAGAATTCTCTTCTCGCCTACCTGTGTCGGTTTGCGGTACGGGCACCATCACCTGGCTAGAGGCTTTTCTTGGCAGTGTGAGATCATGACCTTCGCTACTATAATTTTCGCTCCCCATTACAGCCCAGCCTTACGATGTGCGGATTTGCCTACACATCAGCCTCACTGCTTAGACGGACATCCATCAGTCCGCGTCACTACCCTGCTGCGTCCCCCCATTGCTCATAACGGCTTACGGTGGTACAGGAATTTCGACCTGTTGTCCTTCGACTACGCCTTTCGGCCTCGCCTTAGGTCCCGACTTACCCTGAGCGGACGAGCCTTCCTCAGGAACCCTTAGGCTTTCGGCGGATCAGATTCTCACTGATCTTTTCGTTACTCATACCGGCATTCTCACTTGTATAATGTCCAGCGCTCCTTACGGTACACCTTCAACCCTTATACAACGCTCCCCTACCCCTGATGCAAAGCATCAAGCCATAGCTTCGGTGGTGTGTTTAGCCCCGTTACATTTTCGGCGCAGAGTCACTCGACCAGTGAGCTATTACGCACTCTTTCAATGGTGGCTGCTTCTAAGCCAACATCCTGGTTGTCTGTGCAACTCCACATCCTTTCCCACTTAACACACACTTGGGGACCTTAGCTGATGGTCTGGGCTGTTTCCCTTTTGACAATGGATCTTAGCACTCACTGTCTGACTCCCGGAAGTAAGTCTATGGCATTCGGAGTTTGACTGAGCTTGGTAACCCTTGCGGGCCCCGCACCCAATCAGTGCTCTACCTCCACGACTCTGTTTTCCGAGGCTAGCCCTAAAGCTATTTCGGGGAGAACCAGCTATCTCCGAGTTCGATTGGAATTTCTCCGCTACCCCCACCTCATCCCCGCACTTTTCAACGTGCGTGGGTTCGGGCCTCCAGTGCGTGTTACCGCACCTTCACCCTGGACAGGGGTAGATCACCCGGTTTCGGGTCTACGTCCACGTACTATGTCGCCCTATTCAGACTCGCTTTCGCTGCGGCTCCGGCTCTTCACCTTAACCTTGCACGGGAACGTAACTCGCCGGTTCATTCTACAAAAGGCACGCCATCACCCCTAAAACGGGCTCTGACTTTTTGTAAGCACACGGTTTCAGGTTCTATTTCACTCCCCTTCCGGGGTGCTTTTCACCTTTCCCTCACGGTACTGCTTCACTATCGGTCGCTAGGAAGTATTTAGCCTTGGCAGATGGTCCTGCCGGATTCATACGGGGTTTCACGTGCCCCGCACTACTCGGGATACATCTCGGAGAGAACAGACTTTCAACTACAGGGCTTTTACCTTCTTTGGCGGGCCTTTCCAGACCTCTTCGTTTAACCGGTTCCTTTGTAACTCCATGTGAGATGTCCCACAACCCCAAAGAGCAAGCTCTCTGGTTTGGGCTTCTCCGCGTTCGCTCGCCGCTACTGACGGAATCACTATTGTTTTCTCTTCCTCAGGGTACTTAGATGTTTCAGTTCCCCTGGTATGCCTCTACATAACCTATGTATTCAGTTATGAGTAACTGGAAATTACCCCAGCTGGGTTTCCCCATTCGGACACCCCCGGATCAAAGCTTGCTTACAGCTCCCCGAGGCAGTTTCGTTGTTCGCCACGTCCTTCATCGGCTCCTAGCGCCTAGGCATCCTCCGTGTGCTCTTAGTAGCTTAACCAGTTGCTCCGGTTTCGATGGCGCGCCCCGCTTGTTTTGGACTACGTCCAAAGCCAAAAGTCGCTTCCCATTCGATACCATCGCAATAGCAGTCTACCTTATAAACACTTCACTTGTTTACACAAGATCAGCTTAAAGGAATGTTCTAAATCGCAATTTTCGTTTCGATATCTAGTTTTCAAAGAACAAGCTCCATGCAAAAGCAAGCTGTTTGAGAGTTTGAGCTCTCAAAACTGAGCAACGAGTGAGTAAGTTTTGCAGCTAAGCTGCGTATTTGAATGTTTCCGCTACGGGAAACGATTCTCCATAGAAAGGAGGTGATCCAGCCGCACCTTCCGATACGGCTACCTTGTTACGACTTCACCCCAATCATCTATCCCACCTTCGGCGGCTGGCTCCTTGCGGTTACCCCACCGACTTCGGGTGTTATAAACTCTCGTGGTGTGACGGGCGGTGTGTACAAGACCCGGGAACGTATTCACCGCGGCATGCTGATCCGCGATTACTAGCAATTCCGACTTCATGCAGGCGAGTTGCAGCCTGCAATCCGAACTGAGACCGGCTTTTTAGGATTCGTTCCACCTCGCGGCTTCACAGCCCGTTGTACCGGCCATTGTAGTACGTGTGTAGCCCAGGTCATAAGGGGCATGATGATTTGACGTCATCCCCACCTTCCTCCGGTTTGTCACCGGCAGTCACCTTAGAGTGCCCACCCGAAGTGCTGGCAACTAAGATCAAGGGTTGCGCTCGTTGCGGGACTTAACCCAACATCTCACGACACGAGCTGACGACAACCATGCACCACCTGTCTCCTCTGTCCCGAAGGAAAGATACATCTCTGTATCGATCAGAGGGATGTCAAGACCTGGTAAGGTTCTTCGCGTTGCTTCGAATTAAACCACATACTCCACTGCTTGTGCGGGTCCCCGTCAATTCCTTTGAGTTTCAGTCTTGCGACCGTACTCCCCAGGCGGAGTGCTTAATGTGTTAACTTCGGCACCAAGGGTATCGAAACCCCTAACACCTAGCACTCATCGTTTACGGCGTGGACTACCAGGGTATCTAATCCTGTTTGCTCCCCACGCTTTCGCGCCTCAGCGTCAGTTACAGCCCAGAGAGTCGCCTTCGCCACTGGTGTTCCTCCACATATCTACGCATTTCACCGCTACACGTGGAATTCCACTCTCCTCTTCTGCACTCAAGTCACCCAGTTTCCAGTGCGATCCGGGGTTGAGCCCCGGGATTAAACACCAGACTTAAATGACCGCCTGCGCGCGCTTTACGCCCAATAATTCCGGACAACGCTTGCCCCCTACGTATTACCGCGGCTGCTGGCACGTAGTTAGCCGGGGCTTTCTTCTCAGGTACCGTCACCTTGAGAGCAGTTACTCTCCCAAGCGTTCTTCCCTGGCAACAGAGCTTTACGATCCGAAAACCTTCATCACTCACGCGGCATTGCTCCGTCAGGCTTTCGCCCATTGCGGAAGATTCCCTACTGCTGCCTCCCGTAGGAGTCTGGGCCGTGTCTCAGTCCCAGTGTGGCCGATCACCCTCTCAGGTCGGCTACGCATCGTCGCCTTGGTGAGCCGTTACCCCACCAACTAGCTAATGCGCCGCAGGCCCATCCCCAAGTGACAGATTGCTCCGTCTTTCCAGTTCTCTTCAGGAGAAGAAAACAACTATTCGGTATTAGCTACCGTTTCCGGTAGTTGTCCCAAGCTTGAGGGCAGGTTGCCTACGTGTTACTCACCCGTCCGCCGCTAACCATCAGAGAAGCAAGCTTCTCTTCAGGTCCGCTCGACTTGCATGTATTAGGCATGCCGCCAGCGTTCGTCCTGAGCCAGGATCAAACTCTCCAATAAAGTATTGAAAAGAGCGATAAGCTCATTTTGAAACTGACGAGATTAAAAATCTCATTTATGCTTCGAAATCATACAGTCCGAAGACTTGTACCGATTTCTCAGCGTCGATCTTGCAAGCAAGATCGTTACTCACTCGTTGTTCAGTTTTCAAAGATCAAACTTG
This sequence comes from Paenibacillus sp. BIC5C1, assembly GCF_032399705.1. NCBI lineage: Bacteria > Bacillati > Bacillota > Bacilli > Caryophanales > Paenibacillaceae > Paenibacillus > Paenibacillus sp. BIC5C1. The sequence goes on along the minus strand of NZ_CP135922.1, from coordinate 978,406 downwards.
TTTTCGTTGCCGTCGTTGTTCTCTTCAGCAACTCTTATATATTATCATGTCCGAACCAACTTTGCAAGTTCTTTTTTTAAGTTTCTTTCGAAGCTTATTTCATTCGCTTGCCGCACCGTGTTTCTTGTGTTTTCTTGGCCGGATTAATAATATATCATGTTCTAATACTAATTACAACCCATAATATAATAAATTAATTTTATTCACATTGAGTTGATCTACTCTCCTAATATAAATGCACTCCAGCAGTTGTTAAGCTAACGGAATCTACAGAACCGCTCTTTTAGTTTTATGGGCAGTCTATATCCGTTGTAATCCTAACGCCTAAGCTCTAATGAACAGTTTGTTTCGTAGTGCCGAGAAAACTTTTCTTCATTAATGTCATAGGTTATTAAGTTAGCTTCATCTATATACTGCTGTCTCTCATTACAGTAACAGGATATCATTCAGTGATCTTTCCGATATTTGTAAAGCCTCGTTTAGAGTCATTTTTGCGTATTCATGTAGTTCATATATGCGCATAGCTTTATTTCAACATATATCCCTCTTTCCTTTATGTATATACATGTTACGCACAATTCACCTTTTAAAATGAAGGGGCCACATTCTTTCGGGCATTTAATTTCTCCAATCTTTCAATGAAATTACCCCTATGAATTTGCGCATTATTTATTTATGAACACAATAATGAAAGAAATGAGAGAAATTCTGAAAACCTTGGTACTAAAGCATCATTTTCATTCAAAAACTAACATTAGTCTAACCCTATTACGATATATCACATGGATACAAAGTACCATACGTAGAGCGAACACGCATCCAGATGGTCACAATTAGAAAAAGGAGTGAACTATGTTGTTAGATAAGATAAGGTGGAGTACTCTTCCCTTCTTTGCTAAAAATCTCGTTATTTCATTCGGCAGCATTATGTTGATTGGGGTTATTCTGATTACTGCGGGATATCAGCTGCAAAAGAATATTTTGAGTCAACAATTGTATGAGCAGGCGGAAGTTACAACACAGAAATGGTTTGATGATCTGGATACAGACAAAGTACTTGAAGCAGTAAAAGAGAAAAGTTATTCTGGACCTGTTCAGAAGGAATTAAGAGATTACCTGGATTCTATCCACGAGCTATATCCTAATATTGCACAAGCCTATATCTTTGGCACCGAACTGAAGGAAGGAAATCAGACGTCCATCATTGCGATCCCTACTAATTTGTTGGGACCTTTCGAAGAAAGCAATATGGCAGCAGGTTCAATGTATCCATTACCACAGAAAAATGTTATAGCTCTTAAAGGTATGAAAAACGACGACGAGGCCGCATTAAGTAGCTTTTATACGGACGAATACGGTACTTGGACTACGATTATGTACCCTATTAAAAATGCCGAAGGAAAAATGTACGCTGCACTTTACTTCGACGTTGATGCAAACGCAGTTCCAAAAGGACTTCATAAGCTGATTACATACAGTAGTATTTTCCTTATCGGTTTCCTGATCCTGTTTATGGTACTGCAGTACATTCTATTGAAGAAAACACTTAAGCCAATCCGTGACCTTATGAAAGGTATTGAGACTGCAAGCGCAGGCAATCTGGATGTAACCATCCAAACCGGACGGGATGATCTGGGAATTATCAATGAAAAATTCAATACGATGATTCAGCGATTCAATGACACGATGTACAAAGTCCAAACAACTTCGTATCACCTCTCTGACTCATCCAAGAAATTATTAGATATTTCCGAGAAAAATAATGATAATATCCAGATGATCAGCAGCAATATCCGGGACATCTCTCACGGCCTTCGCTCGCAGGATCAGGCGAGCGTGGAAAGTGCCCGAGCAATGACAGAAATGTCTACCGTTGTGCAGACGATTGCCAGCAGTTCTGCAGATGTAGCGGATGAAGCATTAAGCATGGAACAACGCTCCAATTCAGGGCATGAGATTATGCAACAAGTGGTTGAGCAGATGAGACTGATCTCCGGTGCTGTGAAACACACGTCGGAATCGATACAGTCTTTGGAAAGTCGTTCCAACGAAATTAGCAGCATCGTAAATATGATTACGCAAATTGCAGATCAGACTAATCTGCTCGCCCTGAATGCTTCCATTGAGGCGGCTCGTGTTGGTGAGGAAGGAAAAGGGTTCGCGGTGGTGGCAGGGGAAGTACGCAAACTCGCTGAACAGTCCCAGGATTCTGCCAAACAGATCCGTACCTTAATTGACGGCATTCAGCGCGATATCCTTCAATCAGCTGAAGCTATGCAGCTTGGCTCTCAAGAAGTGGAGAAGGGATCTCAGGTCACTATGGAGACGGGGCAATTCTTTGAAGATATTTTGACAGCTACGAACAAAGTCGCTAACCAAATTCAGGATATCTCCAGCTCAACCGAAGAAATATCCGCCAGCACACAGGAAATGTCCGCTACTGCGGATGAGTTGTCTGCGAGCGTCAGCAAAGCAGCACATAGCAGCAAACAGATTGAGCAATCCATTGCCGAACAGGAATCATCCATGGCTTCCATTGTTGCTGCCTCTGATGAACTTTCGGCTGTATCGGGCCAATTGCAAGAACTGATCTCCTTCTTCAAAGTAAGAGCTAACTAGAGTTGAATACCAAGTGAGTAAACAATAATAATGTTAATAACAAAAAACCAAGATGCTTGAGGGTAATTCCTGCTCTTGGTTTTTTTGTATTCGTTTAAACTGATGCGCTTGCGACGAAATAAAAAAGAGACCATCCCTTTATTCAGGTCAGATCCCTTCTCTACTCTATCTCGTGCCCATTTACACGGACTTGTCACTTGGCGTTTCCGCATCGGTTTTATTCTTTGTGCCTTTACTTTTATAAGGCTTCGGAGCACTTTTCGCTCGGTTAGCAGCGGCTTGCCAACGATTCCAACCTTTTTTGCCAGTACCACGGCCGGTGCCGCCTTTTCCTTTTGCTTTGCTCATGTTATCACTCCAATAATCCTGTATATGCTTAAAAATGACCGTCCTCGGTAACTTATTATGCAACCCAGCCCATCTAATTCACTTCCAGCTTTCTTATTATAACAAAAATTGACGTCTTTACGTTCATTTCCATAAATCATTGTATTGTTATTCTGTTATGAAAGCGGTATAGTGGACATAATTGAAAGAGGAAGCTCCGTCTTCTTCGGGATTGTTACTGGTAAGCAGGCGATACCCAAACAAAAGGCTGTCCAATAAGCCTTTGTTTGGGTTTTTTGTTATTATTACGAGCTATTGAGGTGAACACATACATGATCATCCGACAGATTTTCAACAACAACGTCATTCGCGCCGAGAATCAGGTAGGCCAAGAGTTTGTTGTCATCGGCAACGGTCTGGGTTTCAAGAAGAAAAATGGACAGCCCGTGGATGAGGATAAAATCGAGAAAACCTTTGTGCTGAAATCGGATAAAATACCGCAAAAATTGATTGACCTGATCGGTGAAACATCGGTTGAATATTTAAAATTGGCTGACGAAATTGTAGGCCATGCCAAAAAGGAAATGGGCGATATTTTTAGTGATAATATCTATATTTCGTTGATTGATCATATTCAATTCGCCATTACAAGGTACCGCAAATCCGTCGGACTAAAGAATTCCCTTTTGTGGCAAATCAAGAAATTTTACAAAAAAGAATTTTGGATCGGCATGAATGCTGTCAATCTGATTCAGGAACAATTCGGCATCCAAATGGATGAGCATGAGGCCAGCTTTATTGCCATGCACTTTGTCAACGCCCGGCAAGACGGTCAGGGTATGAAACAAACGGTTGAAATTACCGAGGTTATTGATGATATTTTCAACATTGTCACCAATCATTACCACATCACACTGGATGAAAATTCATTTAATTATTCCCGGTTTATTACCCATCTTCAATACTTTGTGCAGAGAATGCTGAGTAATGAACAGGAGCAATTTGCATCGGGTGATAACTTCCTGTATGAGCAGGTTAAAGACAAATATGCCAAGGCTTTTCAGTGTACACAATTCATTAATCAATACCTTGAAGAGAAGTTTGAAAGCGCCATGTCTATTGATGAAAAAGTGTATTTGACGATCCATATTCACCGTGTCACTTCCCGTAATGAAATGCTGGACGCTGAATAAAAAAAGCTTGCAAACGATTTCGGCGTCATTTATAGTAGGTCTCACAACTTAACGACAAGGATTGTTACTGGTAAAGCAGGCGATACCTAAATGATTGGCAACGGGTCATTTTTTCCGATGATCATAGCCATTCGTTTAGGTATTTTTTTGTTTTCAGGCAATCTTAACAACAAAGGAGAATGAACATGGATCATAAAAAAATGGGGGATGACATCGTTCGCCTCGTCGGCGGAGAAGCCAATATCAATGGGCTTGTCCACTGTGCAACCCGCCTGAGATTCGATCTAAAGGATTCGAAAAAGGCAGAACGCGAAACGCTCGAGAAACACGATGGTATCATTACCGTTGTCGAAAGCGGTGGACAGTTCCAGGTCGTCATTGGCAGCAATGTGGCTCATGTATATGCAGAGATCATGAAGAACAGAGATTTTGGAGGAGATTCTTCCTCATCCGCTGAGTCCAAAGGAGAAAAAACCTCGGTTTTATCCAAAGTTTTTGAAATTATATCCGGAAGTTTCTCACCGTTAATCCCGGCCATGGCAGGTTCAGGTATGTTAAAAGCTTTGCTGACTGTCCTGACCATGCTCGGATGGATGTCTGATACAAGTGACACGTACCTGATTCTATCTGCTGCCGGCAACGCCGTCTTTTATTTCTTGCCAATCTTCCTCGGTATCACACTTGGTATGAAACTGAAAGCCAATCCTTATGTAGCCGGTGTAATTGGTGCCGCTCTGATGGAGCCGAACTTCACCGGACTGATGGATAAAGGCTCGGATGTATCGTTCCTGGGCATACCGGTTGTCATGATGAATTATTCAGCCAGCGTATTCCCAATCTTCATATCAATCAGCATCTACGCCGTTCTGGATAAGTTACTCAAGAAAATCATTTTGAAAGACCTGCAATTGTTCCTGGTACCGATGATTGCTCTGATGATTATGGTTCCTTTGTCCGCAATGGCCTTCGGACCATTCGGCACTACGGTAGGTGACTGGATCTCCTCCGGCGTAACTTGGCTTATTGGCGTCAGTGGCATTTTGTCAGGAATTGTACTGGGCGGATTCATGACCTTCATGGTTGTCTTCGGACTCCACTGGGGCTTCACACCTATTACGATTCAGAATATCGGGGTTGGCGGCGATCCAATTGAAGCTATGGCTGCTGCAGCCGTGTTTGCACAAATCGGTGTAGCCTGCGGTATTTTCCTGAAAGCCAAAAAGAACAAAACCCTGCGAACCCTTGCAGGCTCCACCAGCCTTACCGGTTTACTTGCAGGTGTAACTGAACCGATCGTATACGGTCTGATCTTGCGTTATAAACGAGTGATTCCTATCGTTGTCATTGCAGGTGCGATCGGCGGTGCGATTAATGGTCACTTTGGCGTTAAAATGACTGCTTATGTGTTCCATAATATATTTGCCATTCCTGTGTATACACCAACGGTTGTCTATGTGATTGCGATTGCCTGCTCCTTTGCGGTAGCAGCGGTATTGACCGTGATGTTCGGATATGAAAGCAAAACCAAAGACACAACCTCCGAAACAAATGAACCTGTCTCCAATACATCGACTGAAAGCACACCGGAAGAACTTTCTGTCCTACCTGAGGCAAAAACAACTGAAATCAAAAAGGAGCAAATTTACAGTCCTCTTACAGGTAAAGCTGTCGCCTTGAGCACTATTAATGACCCTGCTTTCTCAACAGGTGCCATGGGCAAAGGATTAGCGATTGTTCCTGAGATTGGTGAAGTCGTCGCTCCGGTGGATGGTGTTATAACTTCGCTCTTCCCAACTGGACATGCCATTGGTTTAACGACCAACACAGGTACCGAGATTTTGATTCACATTGGTATTAACACGGTGGCGCTGAAGGGAAAACATTTTAATCCTGTCGTTCAGGAAGGCGATATCGTTAGACAGGGCGATCTGTTGATCCAGTTTGACATCGATAAGATCAAGGAAGCAGGATACGAAACCGTAACCCCTGTCATCGTTACCCTAACGCAGCAAGAAGTGGATGTGTTCGAAACGAATCAAGAGCAGGTACAGAAAAATGATGTCCTACTGACTCTCGTTGTCTGACCCAACTTATATTATACGAATTCAACTTAGGAGGAACTAACCATGAAACATACTCAACTGAAACCATTTCCTAAAGATTTCTTCTGGGGAGGTTCAACCTCTGCCTATCAAATTGAGGGAGCCTGGAATGAAGATGGCAAAGGCCCTTCTGTCATCGACATGGGCAATCATGTGGAAGGCGTAACCGACTTCAAGGTAACCAGTGATCACTATCATATGTACAAAGAAGATGTGGCCCTGATGGCCGAAATGGGCTTCAAAGCCTACCGCTTCTCCATCGCCTGGACTCGCATCTATCCGCAAGGCGCTGGTGAAGTAAATCCAAAGGGACTGGCATTTTACGATTCTCTCATTAATGAGTTAATTAAATACGGTATTGAACCCATTGTGACCATGTATCACTTTGATCTTCCTTATGCGCTTGAAGAAAAAGGCGGCTGGTCCAACCGCGCAACGATAGATGCCTTTGAACAATATGCCAAAACTCTTTATGAGAACTACGGTGACCGGGTTAAATATTGGCTGACCATCAATGAACAAAATATGCTGATCCTGCATCCTGGCTCGCTGGGTACACTGGATACAACGCTTGTTGATCCACAAAAAACACTGTATCAGCAAAATCACCACATGCTGGTCGCTCAAGCCAAAGCCATGGTCCTGTGTCATGAGATGCTGCCTGAAGCCAAAATCGGCCCAGCTCCCAATATCGGTGTTATCTACCCTGCGAGCTCCAAACCGGAAGATACGCTCGCTGCTGATAACTATGCTGCCATTCGCAACTGGCTCTATCTCGATATGGCGGTATATGGACGCTACAATCATGTTGCCTGGAGTTATCTCGAAGAAAAAGGATATACCCCTGTCATTGAAGATGGAGACATGGATATCCTGGCTCAAGGAAACCCTGACTTTATTGCGTTTAACTACTATACTTCCCAAACCGTTGGTGAAAGTCTAAACGATGGTAATGACTTCTCACATACAGGAGATCAGCACGAAATCGTAGGTGAACCAGGCGCATATAGAGGATCTGTAAATCCAAATCTGCAAAAAACTGAATTTGGTTGGGAAATTGATCCGGTCGGCTTCCGCTCTACCCTGCGTCAGATTTACTCCCGTTATCATCTGCCATTGATCGTTACCGAGAATGGTCTGGGTGCATTTGATAAACTGGAGGAAGGCGACGTGGTCAACGACCCTTACCGCATCGAGTTTTTCAATAAACATATCGAACAGATCCAACTGGCTATTACAGACGGTGTAGATGTATTCGGCTTCTGCCCTTGGTCTGCGATTGATCTGGTCAGCACACATCAGGGATCAAGCAAACGTTATGGATTCATCTACGTGGATCGGGAAGAATTCGATATCAAGGAATTAAGACGTATCCGAAAACAGAGCTTCCACTGGTATCAAAAACTGATTGAAACCAATGGAGAAGTCCGTTAATACGGTAAAATAAAAAGCCAGTCGGCTACACATGGTTTGGTCTTACCCCTGTCAAGTAGACAGATAAAAAAAGCTATGCTGCCAGTGCGCATCGATATTCAATCGGTGCGCGCTGTTTGAGTTTGGCTTGAAAGCGTCGGTAGTTGTAATTGTACATATAATCTTCCACGGCTTGTCGAATCTCTACTTCTGAATTACACTGGTTAAGGTACAGCTTCTCTGTCTTGAGATGCGAAAAGAAGGATTCGATGCATGCGTTATCTAGGCAGGTTGCTTTGCGAGAGTGGCTGCCCTTCACGCCGAATGCTTCTAATCGTGTGTTGTACGCCTGAGACGTGTATTGGAAGCCCTGATCCGAATGGAGCACGGCTTCTGAAACGTCTCTTTTTTGTGTCCATTGTTCCACCGTATCCAATACGAGCTGAACATCGTTCCGTTTAGACAACTGCCAAGCTACAATCTCATTGTTGAACAGGTCTTGAATCACGGACAGGTAAACAAATGTACTTCCATTCGGAATATAGGTAATATCCGTCACCATTTTTTGCTGGGGTGCTGTCGCATGAAACTGGCGCTTCAGGCGATTCGGATAAATCACAGATGGCGTATAGCTGGACTTCTTCCGCTTCTTACGAATTACCGATTGGATCGATAGTTCCCGCATGATTCGCCATACTTTCTTGTGATTAACGTTCAGACCAGCCTCCCACAACGCCGTTGTCATGCGAGGATAACCAAACTCTCGGTTTGCAAAATGAATAGCCATCATGTGTTCTTTGATCTCACGCTCACGGTCTTGTCTTGCGTCTCGCTGCGGCTGTGTTGCTCGCCATTTGTAGTAACTGGAACGGGGTATTCCTGTAATCGATAATAGGCGTGTAATGCCATGCGAGCAGCGCAATTCGTCTATGATATCGTAGTTCTCCCGTTGGCTCAGCGCTTCTCCTTTACTAGATTTGGATACCGCTTTTTTAAATAATCCACCTGTGCTTGAAGGTAATCCCGTTCTTCTTCTACACTGCTAAAGGCAGTACGAGGACGTCCTTTCATTGGATTCGGAACATTGTTTTTTCGCTCATCAAACACTTCCCCATTTTTCCATTTTTTTACCCACACCTTCAGTTGTGAACAGTTTCGAATTCCTTCGCGATCAGCGACCACTTTGTAACTTGAAGAACCTTCGACATAGGATCTAACTGCATTCAATTTAAACTCTTCGGTATACGTCTGAAATGTTTGTCCTTTTTTGGCCATAAAAATATCCCCTCCAAGTGTCACTTGAACCCTCATGATAACATGAAGGTTTTTTTAAGTGTCTACTTAAAGGGGATAATACCAGTTCATGTGTAAGCCGACTGGCTTTTTGTATTGGTTCACTCACGCATTCTTATTCAAATCAGGCTTACATTTCTGCTTTGGCGTTGCCTGTGGAGTTAACTCCTCTTAACACCCGCAGAGATAACAGGAAACAGATCGCCAGAACAACAGCTGCTGAAACATAAGGATAGTTGATATTCACATCAAACAATGCTCCCGCTACAATTGGACCTGCGATATTCCCCAAACTTGTGTAGGCTGAGTTCAAGCCGGCCACAAAGCCTTGCTGTTCTTCCGCCAGTTTGGACATCTGCGTACTGATTGCCGGACGCAATATATCCATGCCAAGGAAAACGATAAACGTTACGACAAGAATCATCCAGTAGGTGTTCACAAACAAGGTTAACAGTACAAATACAGCTACAAAAAGCAAGCAGACCGAAATGACTTTTTTCTCACCAAACCGGTTTAACAGCCAGCCAATCAGTGAGACCTGCACCACGGCTCCCGCAATGGAACCAAATGTAATAATGAATGCAATATCCTTGGTGGTGAAGCCAAATTTGTGATCCACAAACAGCGAAAAGACCGTCTCATAGTTCGCCAGACCAAACGCCATGACAAATACGATAATCAAACTGAAAAAGTAAGGCTCCCGGTACGAATGCAGCAACTGTGAAACCATGCCCGGGCTTTTGACCTTCGGTGCACCCGCAGCGGGTTTGGTTTGCTCTCCGGTAATTCTGGTCGATTCCGGCAAAATAATCAACGTAATGATGGATGCCAGCAAACCCGCAATACCTGCGGCATAGAAAGGAATCCGAATACCGAAGTCAGCGATATATCCGCCGATCCCCGGACCAATGATAAATCCTGTAGTAATTGCCGCATTGATTAATCCCATGCCTTTACCGCGTTCTTCTTCTGTCGTAATATCTGCGGTATATGCCATAACTGCCGGGAAGATCATAGCTGCACCGATTCCCCCAAGCATCCGGGCTGCGAAGAGCAGCGATGGTGCATTCACAGCACCAAACATAAACTCCGATACAGCAAAGATTAACATACCGCCAACAATAATTTTTTTACGTCCCAAGATGTCAGACCAACGGCCCGCAACTGGAGAAAACAGAAACTGCGTGAAGGAGAATGCTGCTACCAGCAAACCAACCGTGAACCCGGTGATATGCAGTAGATCCATGTACGCAGGCATAATAGGTACCACAAGACCTATACCTGTAAAAACGAGAAAAATATTAAACATTAACAGCAGCAATGCGCCCCTGTTCCGTGTAAGTAATGCCATGATTCCATCCTCCGTAGTTGTCAAAATGTTGCCTTAAGCTTAAGCTTTATCTTTTGCTATTCCATACAAGAATACGCTAGCCGCTTGGCGGTACAAGGCAAGAGCCTGTTCTGGCTCCATTCCGCGCGACAGTTGACTAAGTCCAATAATGGTACTTTCCAGAATGAGAGCAAGATTGTCAGCGTTGTCCGCCTTGAACTCTCCGCTCTCTATCCCCTGTTCCACCAATTGTTTGTTAAATTGAATATGCCGCTCAAACATCAAAGCTATTCGTTCTTCAATATCATTTTCTTTCTTTTCCCCCGTAAAGAACTCATCTGCAGCCTTGGTTAGCGGGTGATTCATATCGTCGAGGATTAATTGTTCTGCCAAGCCGTAGATCTTCTCCGTAGAAGTATGATACAGATGTTCCTTGGCCGCCCAATTTTCTTCCCATTCCCGATCCCACTCATCAATCAGATACAGAAAGAGGCCTTCCTTACTTTTAAAATGGTAATAGATATTGCCTTTACTGCTGCCTGTCGCAGTCACAATATCTTCAATGGAAGTTGCTTTATACCCTTTTTGCACAAAAAGAGCTCTTGAGGCATCCGCAAGTTTCTTCTTGGTCTGCTCGGTTTGAATTTGCTTTTTATTCATACTCATACATTTCACTCCACCTCTTGCATACTGAACGTTCGTTCTGTATTTTAACAGAACCATCAAACTTAAGCAATCAAAAAGGGAGAATCGGCTTGGCGCCCATTCTCCCTCCACAGCTTTATTTTACTTTTTTCCCTTGGCCATGAAGTATTTTCAGTTGTCCATTTTCATAACCGACTTGATACGTAACCTTATATTTCGTGGTGACCAATTCACCATCTTTTCGTTCATCCGCTGTAATAACCGCAGTGACCTCTATTTCATCATTTGACTTATCCGAGGACGAAACTTCGGCGATGGTAACATAACTGGTGTTGATGTAACCTTCACGGAACTTGGCATAACTTATACCGCTCTGCCACTCACTGCCAAGCAAGGCATAGGCGGTAACATAGTCATTCAGATTCAGGTTCATATAAAATTCGGTCACCAGACCCTCCGCTTCCAAAGAAGCTGAGTCTGCTCCCGCTCCCTGACTGCCACTCGTCTGAACCGCCGTTTTAGACGATGATGGTTTCTCAGACCAAGCCTGGACCTGCTTCAATACGCTGGTGATCGGAATGCTGAACCCGATCCCGCCTTCCTGTTCCACAACGGCTGAATTAATGCCCAATACTTCACCGGTGTCCGCACTGATCAGTGGGCCACCACTGTTACCGTGTGTAATGGGTGCCGAGATTTGATACAGATTACTGTAGATGTAAGGGGCAATTTCGAAGCTTCGGCCAACACCGCTGATAATGCCTGTAGTTACGGTATTCTCCAGACCTAGCGGACTGCCCAGCGCGAGAATCTCATCTCCTGTCTCCGCTTTGGATTTGGCGATAGGCAGCGGTTTAACTTTTTTCAGATCTGGCACCCTGACGACAGCGATATCTGTCTCTTCTCCAATCCCGATAACGGTTCCCTTATACTCCTCATGATTCAGGGTTCGAATCGTTACTTCCTTCGAGCCCTCCACCACGTGGGCATTGGTTACCACATCCCCTTGATCATTGTAGAGAAAACCGGAACCCAGTCCACTGCTGCTCTCAATCGTAACCACTTTCTTCTGACTCTCTTCAATAATCTGTTTACGTGTTTTCTTCACGGTTGTCTGGGAGGACGGTTTAGACGCTGTAGTTGCCGTTTCCTTCGTAGTGACAACAGCCAGTCTTGGTCCATCCTGCAGTTGATCTGCTGAATACTGATGAATCCAGAACACCCCTCCTGCTCCTGCTCCAATAATGATTGCACTGGATATAATCGTACTCCATGTTCGTTTGGCCATTCCAACCTGTCCTCCTATTCCAGATACCACGTTGCGTTCACTACAGAAACTTCAGCTTCCTCGTACACACCGTAATAATACGTTTCAAAAAATCCCTGATCCCCTACATCAAGCCAGCTTGGGTACACATCCGCATAGGTTTGACCGAGATATGCCCCGTCTGAGCTGTAGATGTCCAACATAACCGTCACGGAAGAGATAGGCCGAGTGGCATTATTCACGATTGAGCCGCTAATATACAGGTCGCCATACATATCAAGCGTCGCTTCTACGTCTACAATGCTCACCGCTGCTGTGCGGTTTTTCAGGTCTTCTTCTGCCGCTTGTTGCTCAGCAAGTTGAATTCGTTCAGCTTCTGCTTTTTCAAAAGCCTTCTTCTCACTCAGCACCCGTTCGCGATATGCTGTCAGTTTGTCATCCTCGGGCGCGTAGGATAGCCCCTGATCAACGGTTTGCAATGCAGCCGTAAAATCCTTTTTCTTCACTTGCTGTTCAGCTTGCTTATAGCTAAGTCCAGCCAGCTTGTCGATGATTTGTTTCTGAACCGCCTCTGCTTCCTTGCCTTTCAATTTCGATACCGTGTCCAATTTCTCAGCAAGTGCCTGTACGGTTGTCAAACTATCGATTTCTTTCTTTACCTTCAGGACAGCCAGTGTCACCTTGTTGTTGTTTAGAGTCGTACGTACCTTGGCAAATACCGGTTCTTCTCGCTCTTTCAACACTTTCGCTACAGCCTGAAGTGTCTTGTCACCAGCAGCAAGTTTCCCCGTTTTCAAACTTGTCGCAGCTTCGTTCAGCTGATTCATCAGATTGAAGGCTTTGGCTGTAATTTGGCGATCCTTCACAAGGCCATCAACATTGGGCCGTTTCGCAAGAGCCGAATCCAGAAGTTGAAGCGCCTCTTGATATTTACCATCTAAGGCAGCCTGCTCCGCCTGTTGATGCAGTGATTTTACCTCCGCATTGATCCCTATCTCCTGTTTGTAATAATAAGTCAACAAGGCCCCCATCACCGCTGCCAGAAGCAGTGGAATAATCCAGCTAAATGCTTGGCCTTGTGCCGTATTGCTCTGCTTCGGTGCAGACTGCTGCTGTCTGGATAACTGATCTAGTGCTTTTCCTGTTCCACTTTCCAGACCAACCGCTGTTTCTGCCCAAATCTGTTCATCTGTAGAGCTTGAATCTTTTAATTTCGTTCTACACTTTCTACATGTGCTGTCCCCTGGATTGCTTTTGGTCCCACATACGTGACAATACACCCTGATCCCTCCATCAAAAAGAACGTATGTATCCTATGCTATTTTTACACGAATCGACACTTATCATATAGTAAAAAGGTAAATTACACCATATATTTATTGGGATAAAATGAACGCAAAAAGTGCCTCCCTGTTAATAGGAAGGCACTGACTAACTAATGTATTCTATTCTTGCGTAGGAAAGCTACTTAGATCCATATAGGAAACTTCCCACAGATGATCATCTAGATCCTGAAAACTCCATCCATACATAAACCCATGATCTTGAGGATCATTATACGGCTTGGCGCCAGCATCCAGAGCAGCTTGTACAATCAGATCGACCTGTTCACGACTCTCCACCGTCAAGGCTACGATGACTTCAGCCGTGTCCGCCGCATTGGATATTTTTTTCGAAATAAACGATTGAAACCGATCCTCCACCAGCAGCATCGCATAGATGTTGTCTCCAATGATCATGCAAGTCGCAGACTCGTCTGTAAAGTTCGCATTGAACTCAAACCCTACTTTGGTAAAAAAATCAACGGACCTCTTCAAATCCTTAACGGGCAAATTAACAAAAATTTGCTCAGCGCGAACAGTCACCATCGATCACCTCAATCTAATAGAATGGATTTCACCTCAAAATAACATCTCGCGTATACGCTGTCAATTCATTATAATAACGATATTCCAAACTGTGAGGTGACACGGATGTCGTTCCGAATCGTTCGAAGTAATTAGTCGTCGGGCTGGGTCAAAACGCGTACCAGCTAACATGGGATACGTCTGCCCTTTTGAGTCTGTTCGGCATCTAAACGTAACGATTTTGCACAACATCTGTCTAGAATCAAGAACTCACATTGGAGGAATCATATCATGAAGAAAAAGATGGACTATACTTCTTTTTACGAACATATTGGGCGATTGAATGGCTGGGACTTCAGCTCCCTGAAAGTGACTTCAGAGGGCATCGAATGGAATTTCTACGAGGAAGTTACACACTGCACCGAACCGTCTGATCTTTTGCTTGATATTGGCACAGGCGGGGGAGAAGCTGTTCTTTCCATCGCGGGTGCCGCACTGTTATTGGTTGGAATCGACCTTTCCCGGGGAATGATTGAGACTGCCCAGCGTAATCTCAAGGCATCTGGTTCCCGTTCGAATGTTCGTTTTGTGCATATGAATGCAGAGCAACTGACATTTCCGGATCAATTCTTTAATGTCGTGTCCTCCAGACACTCCGACTTCTGCGCTACAGAAGTATTCAGGGTATTGGCCGATGGCGGTGTATTCCTTACCCAACAAGTCAGTGAAAATGATAAATATAACCTCTCAAAGGCTTTTGACCGTGGACAATTGCTGGGCGTTCAGCCTGGCACATTAATGGAACGATACAAACGTGAACTTCGAGAAGCCGGTTTTCGTGACATCGATGCACACGAATATAATGCAACAGAGTATTACTCCACGCCTGATGATCTACTTTTCCTACTGACCCATGCACCGATCATTCCCGGTTTTGGAGAGAAGGAATCCGACTTAGTGCGTTTCCAACAGTTTGTTGAGCAAAATCGCTGCGATAAAGGGATTCGAACGAACTCGGCACGTTTTATGCTGACTGCTCGGAAATAAATCTTATAACATAAAGGCAAACATAGAGCCCAGCCCCATTTTCATAACATAAATGGAGGCTGGGCTCTTCACATACTAAAAGATACATCATAAATAGCAATCCAATTACTGTGTTACTCCCTTTTTCTCCAGGAAAGGCTTTAATTTGTCCAAAACATAATGACTGCCGCCTCGTCCGTTCACTTGTTCAATGACCGCGGCTATAAGGAAGGATGGTGATTCGGTATCAAACACCACGACAAAACCGTTCTCCTGTCCTTTCTCCCCCTTCTTGGCCTTCAGCTCGGCAGTTCCTGTCTTAGCCGCCAGTCCTTCAGGAAGTGAGTTCAAGGAATGAGCCGTTCCTCCCGATCGGGTCACGACCTGGCCCAAAGCATCCTTCACCGTATTTGCAACTTCAGGCGTAATCACAACTTCCGGCTCAGTGGTTTCCTTTTCCTCTATCAGTACGGGCTTCACCATTTTTCCTTCATTAATAAAAGGGGTGAAGGAGGACGCCAGATGGATTGGCGACATCAACATTTCTCCCTGTCCATAGGACGTGTCAGCGAGCAGCACCTCAGATGAAAGATCGAGATGAGCCTCGTTTGCATACTGACTTGATTTCAAATACAGTTCATCCAGTCCAAAGTTGTCTCCAAATCCGAACTTCTGGATGCCATCTATGAACTTGGTGCTGCCCATCTCAACAGCTTCCTTCGCAAAATAAATATTGTCCGAGTAGACCAGCGCATCAACCATGTTCACCGGGGATACACTTTTCACACGTTTCACATAGTAACCGCCCCAGCTCTCATCCTTGCGCCATTGCAGACCAGAGATATCATGCGATTTGTCCGCTGTGGTAACCTTCTCCATCAGACCTGCCGCTGCCGTAATGGCTTTGAAGGTTGAACCTGGTGCATAACGATTCGTAAACCTATTGATAAAAGGAAGCTTCTCATCTGCTGAATAGGCATCCCACTCTGCCTGCGTCAGTCCTGTAACCATCTTGTTCGGATTATAGGCGGGCGCACTTGCCAGTGCCAGCAAATTACCATCCGTTGGATTCATCAGCACCATTGCTCCGGCGTCACCACCACTCGATAGTGTCTTATACAACTTGCGCTGCTGCTCGGAGCTGATCGTCAGTTGAATATTCTGTCCATCCACTGCATCCTTGCGAATAAGCTCAGAGCGAGTGTTTCCAGATTCATCGGTGATCTCGATCAGGCCACCTCGTTCGCCGCGAAGCTGTTTCTCCAAGGATTGCTCCAGTCCGGCTTTGCCAATCCAATCTTCCGCACGATAATAGCCTTCCGTATCTTTCTCCAAGTCTTCCTTGGTGGCCTTGCGCACATAACCGATTAAATGAGCCGCAGCCTCACCAAGAGGGTAATATCGTATTTCCTTGGATTGAACTTGCACACCAGCCAGCGCTGTAGGCACCCGGGAGTCTTCTGTTGAAGCAATCGGGACAAAATATTCTGGTTTCACCCATTTCTGTGCAAGCGCGGTGTTGATCAAAGCTTCTGTTACTTTGTAGTGCTCCGCGATCCGGGCGATCATCGATTCCGGGTTTTCTCCCAGCTTCTCAGGTATGATGCCCCATTCATATATATTTCCCTTTGTTGCGAGGGGCAGTCCTTCACGATCAACAATGTCTCCACGTTCCGGAAAAAGGGTTCTCACCCGAACTTTGCTTCCCTTGGCCATGTCAGTCAGAATCATGGATGGCTTCCAGTTGATCCGCCAGACTTTTCCACCTTCCTCAAGCTCTTCACGCACCAGTTTCAGTGTATGTGTCTCGTCCACTTCCCCCAGGAAAGTTGTTAACTGCAGACTGTAGTCCACTTCATAAGCATCCGGATTTTGGCTTTTATTTTCATCACCCGTGCCGTCCGATGCCTCTTCGATTACTTTCGGTTTCAATTCTGCTTTAATCGCAGAAACCTCCATACCCGAATAGATTACGTTGTATTTCTCCACAAATTGCTCACGGTTCATACCGGACTCTTTCAATGAAGCAGGCGTCATCAAGGTATACAATTGATCAAATTCTTTCTTTTGCAAATGCTCTATGTACTGATTAGCGGTTACCTCAGGCTTTACTTCCTCTGTTTTGCTATTCTGCATGTATAAGTACATTCCGATTCCACCGGCAAATAAGATGGGAAGCAGTCCATAAATAATTTTACGTTTCGATTTCATGATCATATCACCTCTAATATACACTATAGATTTCCAGCCTCAATTAAACAATGGAACAAATCTGACGAATTTATCATTAAAAATAGCCGAAAGCTCACATAATATGTTTAAATAAGGAGAGTGAGATTACAGTAAAGGAGCCCGATGATGGAAATCAGCTATTTTTTACTCCCCAAAGCCGAAGTGGCCTATATCAAGTCTTCCGCTTCCATGAAAGATGCGATCGAGCAGCTTGAATTGCAGCATTATACCGCCATTCCCGTGATTGACCAGGATGGAAAATATGTTGCCACCCTGTCCGAAGGCGATTTGTTATGGAAAATGCGGAGCACTCCTGGACTGACATTTGAGACGATGGATCAGGTCCAAGTGCATGAGATCGACAACCGTGTATATAATGAATGTGTCTTTATTAAGGCAGAAATGGAGGATATGCTGACGCTGGCAGCAGATCAAAACTTTGTGCCTGTGGTGGATGTCGACCGTGTCTTCCTCGGTATTATCCGTCGCAAAGATATTATTGAGTATTATACGCGCAACATCTCTGACTAATTTGAAATGAATATATGCCTTTTGCTGATCACGATGGCAGAAGACTGAAACAGAAAAATCAGAAATGACGAGTCCTTGGGGCGATGTCATTAAGTTACTTAACTTAATGACATTAAAACCTTGGGCTCGTCATTTTTGTGTTTTCAGATAACATCCAAGTCCCACTTTCATTTATGCGAAAAAAATAAATAAACATATTGCGCAAATTTCGACAAATAACTACAATAATTATTATGATACGACAAAATTAACCATCAAAAATTGAACCGATGGTTCTATATTTTGCGAGGTCCTATCTCTTTTTTCAGAATTTGTTCAGAATCGTTTAGTACAATGATCACATTCTTTTTATCCAATAGGCGGCACTACACAGAAAATCAGGAAGAGGTATTCACTTGAACTACTTAAGTACACGCAACAAGATACTTGTCACAGCTACTGTGATTATGTCTTGTATTTACGTCATTTGGCGTACATTTTTCACCATTCCTTTCGGACATGGCCCTCTCGCCGTAACCGCAGGTCTTGCCCTCCTCATTGTCGAACTTATAGGTATGTTCGAACTCGCCGTCCATTTTTACAATATGACCCGGCTCGAATATCCCGAACTTCCCGTTGTTGACGAAGCCTTATATCCGGATGTGGATGTATTTATCGCAACTTATAATGAACCCACTTCGCTTCTGTTCAAAACGATTAATGGCTGTCTGAATATGGATTATCCTGATCGCTCCAAAGTACATATCCATCTGTGTGATGACTCCAATCGTCCAGAAATGAGGGAACTGGCTGCTCATCTGGGCATCAACTACCTTACGCGAACGGAGCATATACACGCCAAGGCGGGTAACCTGAACAATGCCATGAAGCATACTTCTTCCCCGCTAATCGTCACCTTTGATGCAGACATGATTCCAAAACATGATTTTCTGACGTCGTGCGTTCCCTATTTTTTGACCGGAGAAAAAATTGGTTTTGTGCAGACACCACAGAGCTTCTATAATCCGGATCAGTTCCAGTACAATCTGTACTCCGAGAACCGGATACCGAATGAACAGGACTATTTCTATCGGGACGTACAGGTGGGACGTAACAAATCCAACTCCGTCATCTATGGAGGAACAAATACTGTACTCTCCAGACAGGCACTGGAAGATGTCGGCGGTTTCTATACCGGTTCCATTACAGAGGATTTTGCCACTGGTATTGAAATGCAGAGCAAAGGGTATCGCTGCTTCGCTACCAATAAAGTACTGGCCTCGGGACTTGCTCCCGGTGATCTGAAAAGTCTGATCAAACAGCGTCAGCGCTGGGCGCGTGGTTGTATCCAGACAGGTAAAAAAATGAACCTTCTCTTCAAAAAGGGACTTAGTTTTGCGCAAAAACTGAACTACATCTCATCCATTACCTACTGGTACTCCGGTTTAAAACGACTGCTGTACATCATGTCACCCATACTGTTTGCCGTGTTCGGCGTTCTAGTTGTGAAATGTACCATTCTGGAGATTCTCGTGTTCTGGTTGCCGATGTATCTGTTGACCAACACCTGTCTGCGGATGTTATCCGGCAATATTAGAACCACCAAATGGACCAATGTATATGAGACCATTTTGTTCCCTTCCCTTCTGCCTGCCGTCATTCTGGAAACTCTGGGCATCACGATGAACAAATTCGTCGTTACCCGCAAAGACGGCGCTCAAAATGATGATCGGAACTATCAGATTAAACAGATGATTCCTCATCTGATTCTGGCGGTACTGTCCATTATCGGAATCGTGAATTGTATCCATTGGACATTTAGCCAGGGAACGATTGGTTTCCTCGTTGTGCTGTACTGGTTATTGATTAATTTCTACAACATCATGATGTCGATCTTCTTCCTGGCTGGACGCAAAGTGTTCCGCAATCATGAGCGCTCAACGGCTGCTGTGGATTGCACGCTCACAACGGAAGGGGAGGTCATCTCCTGCATCACCAACGATCTCTCGGAAGGCGGCATTTCCGTTATACTGGATACACCGAAGTACATTCCAAGTGATATGGAGATTGGCATTAAACTGGTGAATGATCGATATTCAAGCGAGTTTACTGGTAAGGTGGCACATGTCGCTTCGATCGGGAACCGCTGGAAATATGCTTTTACGGTTACGGATATCACGGAACAAGAGCAGCGCCAGCTGCTGCATATCATCTATGATCGCGAACCTACGCTGCCTCAGAAGCTGGACAAGGATATCAGTACATTTGAAGACATTCGCCTGAATTTTGTACGTAGAGGTCAGAGTGAATTCATGTCCAACCGGAAGCTGGCACGAATTGCGCTAAATCGCGAATTGCCAACGGCAGATCATGGAACCGTGACATTGCTGGATTTCAACTATGAATTCGTCTTGGTGGAGGTGGAGCCTCATGATTTGGCCAATGAGATCCAACTTCCGCTTGGCGAAGACATCTCACTGGAATGCATGTGGGTGCAGTCCCTGCGTAACAAACGAGGCAATCTGTACCGTGTGACCAATATTCGTGATGTTGCTCGCAACCATCAGATGCCAACCTTGGAAGCTCTGCTAAAACAGTGGAATAAGGAACATGTCCAGTTGGGTAAAACAGGCCCTGTATCCCAGGGCAAGAACAACATCTCTTCAGACGAACTGAACGAGATGGCTTATCTATAGAGGGGAGGCAAAAAATCAATCATGATCAAGAAGTGGAAACAACTTACACTTGTCGCCAGTCTTGTTGTGTTGTGGAACGTGTATCCCATTCAGGCTGTTCAGGCAGAGCAGCTTAAGGTGAAGGGGAGTACACTCCATGAATGGAACAATGGAGCCAAAGTAGACGCCAGCGTTGATAACCAAGGCAGTATCCAAATTAAGACCTCCACTCAGGGGCTCAAAAAAGGATACTATTCGGCCTACGTCTATGAGCTGCAGAATCGAGACTGGTCAGGCTATGGGGCTTTGACCTTCTCCATCCGCAATGAATCGGACCGAAAGTTGCCTCTTAATATCGTACTGACCCGAGCGGATAAAACCTCCCTTACTGTGTCTGATGACCGAAACGTCATCGTAGTCGAGAAATCAACCGGACAGGCTGAACTGGTCCGCCCGATATCCGGCCTGATTGCATTGGAACCGGGATTTGTCGGACAGATCCGCATCCCCTTTTCCAGCCTAATGGTCCAGGACAAGGCCAGCACGGCAGGTCAGGTGAACTTGGGTAAAGTCATTGGCTGGGGCATTACAACCACAACTCCCGAAAACACCAAACTGAGCTTCCGCATCGGCAACATCAAGCCGTTGTCCAAAAAGCAAGCTGTGGTGGAGAACGGGCTCACCACCATACAAATGACTGGTGACGAACGTGTGGTAAAACCTGTAGCCGGAGAATCCATTGCCCAATACAGTGTTGAATTCTCCTCAGAAGAAAAACCCGAAGTAACATTCCAGCTCGACACCCCCGTGCAGGGAGTATCCATTACACCGTATGGACTGCTGACACTTCATACCGATGTCGCTGCTGAGCAGACCACCATACATGCACTTGTGAATAATAAATGGAATCTGACAAAGACCATCATGCTGGATCGCTCTTCGGCCATGAATGTTCAGGAGAACGACGGGACGCCACGTTCTATTCCTGACCCATCCGAAGTTACCAAGGTGCTCAACCCTGCGGACCCACTGATAAAAACATCGGTGGGATGGTTTATTCGACTCTTGTTAACTGCTGCCGGAATCCATGGACTCGTCCTCTACTGGATGTGGAGAAGACAACGGAATACTCAGGGTACCAGAAAGCGACGGTCCCGGAATGATCGACAAGCACGGCGTCCTTTTCGCATGTGAACGACCCTTGCAGACCAACTCGCATCTTGAGATGCGGGTGTCTGTCTGTTTTACTTGAGCCTGTTGCATCAATAGATACAACGTGCTCTCTTATATGATCCTCAAGGAGGAAAGGCAGTGCTCTTTTCCAGTGTAATCTTTCTATTTTATTTTCTGCCGCTTGTGCTGGGGCTGTATTACATACTGAGATTCTCGGTTACGGCCAAAAACATGCTGCTGCTGGTTGCCAGTCTATTCTTCTATGCATGGGGTGAACCGTGGTTTGTCCTCATCATGCTGGCCTCCATCTGTTTCAACTATATCTTCGCCCTGCTTGTGAACAAGTTCAGAGAACGACGGAATGCCGCTTACACCATCATTACGTTGATGCTTATCGTCAATCTGGGTATGCTGTTTGTCTTCAAATACATGGCTTTTGCACTTCGTATTGTGAATGAGAATACAAGCTTTGGATTAAATATTCCGAATATCGCGTTACCGCTAGGGATCTCGTTCTTCACCTTCCACGGAATTTCCTATGTCATCGATGTGTATCGCGGACATGGTGCTGTGCAGAAAAACCTCTTCTATGTGGCGTTGTATATCTCCTTCTTCCCTCAGCTCATTGCCGGACCGATTCTGCGCTATAACACAATTGCAGACCAGATGGTCAACCGTAAGGAAAGTTGGGACAAGTTCGCACTCGGCTGCTGCCGCTTCATTGTGGGTCTGGGTAAAAAGGTGCTGTTATCCAACAGCATGGCGATTGTCGCAGATCACATCTTTAGCATGGGTGGCACCTCGGATATTCCGGCAAGTCTGGCATGGCTTGGAGCCATCGCCTATACGTTGCAGATTTATTTTGATTTCTCAGGATACTCCGATATGGCCATTGGTCTAGCCCTCATGTTCGGGTTCAAGTTCGAAGAGAACTTCAGATATCCGTATATCTCTCGCTCCATCACTGAATTTTGGCGTCGCTGGCATATCTCGCTCGGCACCTGGTTCAAAGAATATGTCTATTTCCCACTCGGGGGATCACGTGTCACCAACAAGGATAAAATGATTCGCAATCTGCTCATCGTCTGGGGACTGACTGGCGTGTGGCATGGCGCGGAGTGGACATTTGTCGTCTGGGGATTAATTAACTTCGCATTCATTGCATTGGAGAAAATCTCTAACTTTGATAAAGGTACCCGCTTCAACCCGCTGCGGCATCTCTATGCGATGTTTATTGTGGTCATCGGGTGGGTGATCTTCCGTTCACCGGATCTGCTTCAAGCTGGCAACTATCTGGGCAATATGTTCGGACTGTACGGCAATGGATTCTGGAGTGATACAACCTGGATGTTCCTGAGAGAGTACGCACTCTTCTTCATCCTCGGTATTGTGTTCTGCATGCCAATTGCCACACGAATGAACAAACTGATGGTGGACGGCGCACGTTTCAGCAAACCATTGGAACTGGTGTACCCGGTCACAATCATCGTTTTATTTCTGGTCTGTGTATCGTATCTGGTCAAAGGTACATACAATCCGTTTATTTATTTCAATTTCTGAGAGAAGGCACAAGCATGCACAACTTTTTTGCCAAAAAGAGAATCACGGCTTTCCTCTTCATTCTCGTGCTCGTGACATTCTCTGTTCTGAACATTATTCAATCCTTCGGGCCGATCCAAAAGACGCTGGCCTCAGCGGACTATCATTATTCTGAAGCCAAAGAACTGATTCACGAACTGGATGACGACATTAATGAACATGTCTTCGATAAGTTCGGCTTCGTGGAAGCGTACGGATATATGCAGTCACTCATGTGGAAGAACGAGGAGAACAACTTCGAGGTCGTAAAAGACATGGAGGGAAAACTGCACTATACCTACTTCGCGACAGAGCCGACAGATACGAAAGATCTGTCCGATCAGGTTGCTGCACTGGGAGCTCATTTGGCCCCAAAAACGAAGCTAACCTATGTAATGACACCCGACAAATACGTACGTGGTTATACCCAGTTCCCGGAAGGCATTCCTTACAATTATAACAACGAAACAGCCGATGGCTTTCTCGCCAATCTCAAGCAGGATGGCATCGATACGGTGGATCTGCGCGAAGGTCTGTTGGAAAGTGGTATTCCGGCAAAGGATCTCTTTTTCACCACGGATCACCACTGGAAAATCAAGACCGCGTTCTGGGCCTTTGGCCAGCTCGTGAATCATCTGGACGGCATGTACGATAAGCCGCTGGACCCGGATCATTATTTCACCGACTTAAATAACTATAATGTGGTTCCGTATCAGGATATTTTCATTGGATCACAGGGGCGAAAAGCCGGGAAATACTTTGCGGGTGACGATGACTTTGACCTGATTTATCCGAAGTTCAAAACGGACTATTCCTTCTACTTCAAGACCGGCGAGACGGAAGCTACATTGAACGGTCGCTTTGAGGACGCTCTGCTCACGACCTATCCCCTGAATGTGCAAGGAGCTACCTATGATCTAACCGCTGACAAGTACTTTACGTACCTCTACGGAAATCAGGGAATCGTTCATGTGGTGAACAAAGACAAGCCCAACGGACTCAAGGTAATGTTCATCAAGGACTCTCTCGCAGTGCCAATGATCTCCTTCCTGTCGACCGTCGTGTCTGAGATTTACCTGATTGATCCACGGTATTATACGGGAGACATCGTGGATTTCGCCAGCAAAACCGACCTGGATCACGTCTTTGTGTCCATTTCGCCGCAGGATCTCGTCGATGAATTTTTCCCTTACGGGGCGAAAGATTAACTCGGTGAAGGATCATACTTTACCACTACAGTGGCAGAATAATCTTCCGATCATTGTTATCCCCAGATTTCTTTTATCCCTTTTTTATTAGGGAGGAAATCCTGTTATCGCGTATGCATACGATGCTTGGCAGTTGTTCTACACATCAGATCCTCAAGGTAGAACCTCCGACTTTAGTGTGGAATGAAACGACTCCATAGGGCATTATCAGCGGGCGTTCCTTTAAGGTACATGTTCATGGTAATGCCTTCCCTTTTCATTTCCATCTCATCCACGTCTCAACCACTGCAAATCATCATAATTTTAAGTTCAACAGTTCCTCTAACGGGCTATCTTACCTAACATTGATGTGTACATCGTAAGGAATCTTGTAACGTATAGCTCGGGGTTCAGATTAACTCGGACATGCTCCTCGGCTTCGTGTCTAACAGAAGTTCTAAAAACCTGATTATTCATCCATAACAATGCCTCCGAAACGGCTTCCTCTATATTCCCTCTGCTGTATATTTTTCCGGTTTGATTATGAATAACCAACCTGCGGATTCCGTCTGAATCGGTGGACAACACAGGACAACGACATAACATGGCTTCTGCCACTGCATATCCAAATCCTTCAAGTATAGAGGTGGAACACAGCAAACCCCCGGAGTCACCAATGATACTTAAGTAATCGGCCATATGCTCATGTGGAATGTTTGAATACATTATCAGTTTGGAAGCAATCCCTGTTTCAGCGATAAATTGATCAAATCGGGCTTTCTCTTCTGGATCAGCTAAAGTGTCATCCTGAAAAATCCATAAATACATTTCTGGCTGGCTACGTAGCAACTGCATTCCAATCTGTAGAAACTCCTTCCAATTTTTATTGGCTTGAATTCGCCCAATCCACGCCAGAACAGGATAATTTTTCGGTGGATATGCTGTATATTCGAAGTAAGGAAGACCAACAGGATTATCAAAACAGTAATGCGGCATTGCAGGAAGGTATTCCTTTAGTAACTTCTTTAAATGGGCAGTCTCTGGATACAGCAGGGCATCTGTATACAGACTGATCCGGCCTGCATAGTTAGCAATAACCGCTCTAGCTTCCTCCAGCTCCCCAAGACCCTGCAGTTCGAACACCATCAAACCCTTATAACCAAGAATTCTGATTTGCTCTACCAGGTCAATATCCGAGTTTACTACAATCAAATCAAACTTTTGTGAACATAGTAAATTGGATATATCCTCGTTGCTGTGAATCAGATGAACGGGAAAATCGCGAATATTCCTCCGACCTTCGCCATCATGAGTGTACAGCATATGACATTCAATTCCCCTTGCGTTTAGAGCTGCACATCTTACCCGGTTTAAGGTTTCCATCCCCCCGCTTGGATTAAAGAACGTAAATAATACTTTCATATTATCACTCTTTTTCATCTGTATTTGTAATCATAATCTGACTATATAGCTCCAGCAATTCCGCGCTCTTGAAGAGTTCGTTGGTATTTGTTTTTTTTACATTTGGTACACCCTTATTACGATAACCGATTAGAGTATGATCCTCAGTATAATAATTGCTTATAGCCAGATGATCATTTTTAATCAGGTTCTCCATCAAATACTGGATATCCATATAGGATGTAAACGATTCAGGACCATAGATTATAGTGTACGGGGTAGTTACACTTAAGAGCATTCGGTATATAGCATGCTGAACAGATGCGCCTGGCATCCATATAAACTCGGTTATTGGATGTGAAATCTCTGCAAGTACGGATGTAGGCTGGCCATCATGCGACAAATCCATTACCCGAAAAATATAGTTGCTAAAAGTCTGTTCATACATATCCTCCACAGCTTTAATGTGGGAAAGTTCTGCGGTCTGTACCGGATATAGGACCGTTAAAACAGGAGCGATTTCTCTACGGCAACGAGCCTGTAAACGGGCTAAATGATAGGTATATCTCCATCTCCGATGATGCTCTGTTGCATGGAGCTGTATCGATACACTGAAGGGGGAATTCACACGATAGTGCATAAGTTCCACCGGAATAAAGCGAATCTCACAGTGTTCTACCAGACGCAGCCAATACTCATAATCTTCAACAGGCTGCATCCGGTATTCACCAACAATTTTGGCGAGTTCGGCTTTGTACATAAAAGAAACACCGATAATTGAAGAATCGAGCAGCTTCTCTTTGGACTGGCCTTGATATTGTCGAAGAGCAGCCAAATGGTGCTCGTCACTTAGAAGGTTCCCCTCATTATCTATGCTTTGAAAAGAACTATATACAATGCCTAATGACTGCGGTCCCTTAATTAAGGATGCACGAAGAACTTCCAGAAAGTGTGGATCATATATATTGTCGCTTGATACCCAAGTTAAATATTTGATGTCAGGATTACTTAAAAGTACATTAAATCCGGTATTAAGCGCGTGAGCTACACCTTGATTAGTCGGATATGAGATCACGGATACCCGCGGATCACTGGCGGTATATCCTTTGACAATGGGCTCCATCTGTGGGTCACCGTCTATTACAATGACTAGTTCATAATCGGTGAATATCTGTTGTAAAACAGACTTCAGAGCTTTTCGCAAAAAGTCTGGTTTTTGCGTATACACAGGCATTACAATCCCTACATCCGGCAATTTCCCCACCCTTTCTCTACAAGTATGAAATTAGTTTATTACATTCCCTGCAGATTGCCTGTGTGTACGCCCTTGGCCCAAAAAGTAGAGCAAGTAAAAACGGAGCCCGCTTTGGATAAAGCCCGCGACTTCGCATAATTCAGTCAGACTTATATTCATTCAAATTGGTTTGGCTGTCTCTTATTTAAAATAATAAAGGATGCCATTTGTTAGCTCGGCATCCTTTATTACATGAGGGTATTCTTAATTTACATGGGTAATAGCTCATTGATTATCACCAAACCAGATGTTCTCCGTACCAGTCCGCGTGTCCGTCCATACACTCACTAGACGGCCTGTTTGAGGGACAATCGCATTGCCAATGTAGTCCCCAATCAAGACATCGCCGGTGACATCAAAGGAAGTTGTCGTTATACGGGTGTTCGTAAAAGTCAATCCTCCATCTCTCGATGTAGCTAGATAAACATCAATGTTGAGGGGATCAACCTGATTCGTGTAATAGGTAACAAATATTGCACCATCCGTAGGGGACACAGTTATGACTGGAAAAAAGTTTTGAGATCCCACTGGGCTTCCCGTAATGGGTATTGGTGTCCCCCAATCCACACCAAAATTAGTGGAAGTAGCAAGAAAAATATCGGAATAACCTTCCCGAAAGTCTTGCCATACAGCATAGACATTACCTTGCGTCGTCGGTGCATTAGAAATATCCGCGGCGAGGGAAGGATATGTCAGACATCTAAATTGGTATCCCGGTAATGGGTCTGGCGGAACCACAACGGAATCAACCATCGTTTCATTGGTAAAAGTGACTCCACCGTCCGGTGAAGTACGAATTTTAAGATCTGTATCACCAGGAGGTTGATTGATCCAACCCACGACGACAATCCCATTTAATGTAATGGCGATGCCGGGGAATTCTTCGAATTCTTCAATCGAAGACAGCAGGGAGGGACTGGAATAGGTATTACCGCTATCTAGGGAGCGATTGAAAAATATCGTATTTCCTGGTATGAATTGCGTGTTGTAATCATGAGTATAACCGGTATATACATTTCCGAAGAAGGGACTTGATCCAGCCTTGTCAGTGACAACAACCACCTGGTCATCATTCACAAACTGTCCAAACCCTTGATTCACAATAACTGGCGTCCCGAATGAAGAGGCGTTGTCGACTGATGTATAGGAAACAATCGACCCGCTGAGACCGTCTGAATCGAAGGCATGGGCCAACACTACGAACGTATTCGGAAAAATATAATCAATGTGTGGTGCTTCGATGCCTGCAAATCCTGTGGGTAGCGGTAATAACGTTGTTGTCCACGTAGCACCTGCGTCAATAGATTTGTATAAACCTATAATGGGAGGACCTGATGAAAGATCTACGGCTACAACAACCATAACCGAAGGATTGAGCCAATTCACCGCGATGGTGGGCTCGAATTGAGCGCTTGTGCTTGGCGAAATTTGAATATTAACCATATCAATATCCTTTCGTAATTGGTACTGCAATACCTACGGGTTCAGCTGAGCTATGAAGGTAAGTTCGGATTGCAGCACTCTTTGATGAGGGATGACGTTTCCTGAAGAGTCCGTTCCGAATACCGTAATAACTGTGTCTGTCGGTGCATTTCCAGTTACAAGGAATTGGACTTCATAAGCTGAATTGCCTGCGATATTAAAACTGAGAATCTGACTAGTGTTCGCATTAATATTCAATGAGCCGGCGTAGATTAAAGCTTTACTAAAAATTGTATTCCATACGTAAATGTGATAGACCACGTTTGATGAAAAACTAAGGTTGTCATTGTCGATGTTAATGATTACGGTCGTTGCTGGGGTAATTCCTGTGTTCGTAATCATACCTGTTGTGGTTGCCATGAGCTTCACCCCCTTTTTTTGGTTTGCTATAACTATATGAATTGAGGGTTTATTGTGCTTGGACAAGGTGATCAGGTGATTCGTGGAATTCAAGCCAGAGTGACACGTTATCTAGTTTCACTCTAGTTGCCAATGCAAAAACACCTCCAAGATGATCTCCCTGTCTTACGACAAGGTTTCATTCTCTTGAAGGTGTTTTGGTTTCGTTCACGCTTCGCCTTCTGTTCCTTATAATATTGCAAAACGCCACGCGGGCTTCCTTGAAACGCTCTCTCCTTGCCATATACATACGCCAGGTCCAAATTTGCAAAAGCTTCATCATGCTGCTCTAGCCTCATGCAGACTATACCCAGCTCAATCCACGGCCCAGTATTAATATCCGAGCTTCGCGTTTGCAGTGCGATTTCAGCCCATGGCTTCGCCAGCGCGTATTGCTCCATGTCCATATGTGCATTCACGTGACAGGAAGCGATCCAGCTTGCCATTTCCCAGTCCGTCTTTGGCTCAGGTAGCATCCCCCAAGCCTGATCATAATAGATCAGGGCTTGCTCATGCTGCTGCGTTTCATCCAGAACATTGCCTGCTTCTACCGTTTCAATAATTCGTCTCTCCAGTTCGGGATGCTCCGGCGTCAAATCTTTCACTCCGCAACCTCCTCCTCCAGTTCGAAATACCATTCCAAAAAGGTATTGAAGTTCGCCCACTGCGGTGTACTTTCACCACTCAGGAAACGTTCAATCGATTCACCAAGCTCGACCAGAGCCACATCTCCCGTTTGGCGGTTATAAAAGAATCCACCCTCGCCCTCAAAGCTGTCCAGCGGGATGTAGGCTTCTGGCAATCCTAACGTGAGTTGAGCCACCGTCATGTCCTCCAAATATACGGTGTTTTCCATCACCCAGCAGATCTGATAGATCTCCTGATGTCTGCTGTAAAAGGTCGGACCATCATCAGCATGCAAATAAAAATGTGCAAAATCAGATTCAAGATCAATACCCAGTTTACGTAAGGCTTCTTCGTACTCTGCCGGCACATCTTCATGCCACCAGCCCTGATTTTGACAATAATCAATTACTTTATTGGATAACATATTAAGCCTCCTAATGAATAGAACATGATGCAGCCATGGTGAGTAAACCCTCTAGTACTATATAATTGAACTAAAGGTTATTTACACTTGCCACTCCAATGACAGAACTACCTTCCGATCGATGTTATCCGTTAAATCACGATAACGGTTTAACAGGGATCCATACTTGAGGAGGAAGACCCTGACCAGGGTATACCTCAAGTTCCGGAATTCCTGCGTGCTTGTAAGGGGTGGCTCCGAACCATTCGCTCATAATATACTTCCACAACTGCTGTATCGCTTCTGGCGCCAACTCATCGGCTTCAAACACCATCCAGTGGGACGCGGGAATCTCTATTGAGAACAAACCCTCAGGTACTTCCCCGGAGTGTGAGGTTGCGATCCAGTATTCCATTTGATCGCTATGTAATTCCCTTTGATCTATACAAATGCCGACCAAACCGGAGACGGCCCCGTTATTAAACTCGTTTAAACGATCTTCTATTCCGTCCGCCAAAGCTTCCTGCCACATCTTTGGAATCTCTCTCAAATTCTCGCCATCCACACAAGAGAATGTTCTTTTAATGCCTACGAAAGTTAGGGACTGCTGTTCAATCAAGTTATCTTTCACA
Organism: Paenibacillus sp. BIC5C1; assembly: GCF_032399705.1. Classification (NCBI taxonomy): domain Bacteria; kingdom Bacillati; phylum Bacillota; class Bacilli; order Caryophanales; family Paenibacillaceae; genus Paenibacillus; species Paenibacillus sp. BIC5C1. The sequence goes on along the minus strand of NZ_CP135922.1, from coordinate 947,751 downwards.
TTCATGGAATGGGCTCCTTTCAAAATAAACGAATTATTATTATCTGATCGAAACGTGCCTCCGCGCACGCATTGTGCATCAGTTCTTGAAGTGATTGTTCGATATACAATATATCCTCACGGGTTTTACTATGAATACTGTATCAAAAGAGCAAGGCGATTGGAAATAGGTTCATTCATACCCAGCCTCAATTTCCTTATTCTGGAGCAACTTTACCTTCATTCTTTCGTCTAATGATTAACTAACAACGAAGGGGATGACTATGCGAATAAGTTGCAGTCCCGGTTTCCCCGGGAGCATGATTGGGTCAATTGACCTTCAGCCTACCAAGTTTAATACGGGTATTTCCAGCAACAGCGAGATTACTCATCACATTAACGCTGAACTCATTGCCATTCCCTATGTAGAAGATCCCGAATTCGGATCATATTTTAATGCGATGAAGATGATGAAGGGAACGTACAAGGAAGAGTTTCATGTAAGCTATGACGTAGAATTTACGATTGATGTGGATAAAAAGGGGTATATCACTCAGTTCGAGCATACCTTTTCACTGGAGCGTTACCTCAATCTTGTGCGGACGCAGTCCTATAAAGTGATTAAGACGAATTGGAAAGCACGTTCCTTCCATGTCATGACCTACAGTTATATGGAGGAAGTATGTAATCCGAACAACGTAATCTTCAAATGTAACCACGCAGAGGACGTTTTCGTCGTAGCTGAACTTGTCCCCTATTCTATCGGTGATGTTGTGGTGCAACCCCATAATCGTTACCTGCACCTTCGTGCATTAATATCGGCGAGAGATGATCTCTACCCGATCGACTATATGTGTGAGCCCAATTTCGATCTTAGTATCGAACCATAACCCCTACAACATTTGAATACAACAAGAGCACAAAGCGTTCCTGACTTACTTCGGATCACCTGTGCTCTATTTGATTATAGGTTCTGTTTACTAAAAAAAATCAAATCTCAGGGAGTGGTTACATGGATTTTCGAGAAGAAACACCTGAAGAAAAAAGAGAACGTTTGAGACAAGAAGAATTAAAGGGAAACCCCATGGGTACGTTTGGTGATGGGATAAATCGTGCTCAATTTGGAAGCTTCGCAGATTTAGTTGGCGGTTTGGGATGGAAAGGAACTGGAATCCTCATTATATTATTGGTAATAGGGTATGTAATTTATAAATTAGTGTTTTAATGAGGATAGGGATAACTATGCATTCTTCACTACTTTAATAAATAAGCGTATTCAAAGCTTTCCATCGAATACGCTTATTCGTTTGCAGAAAATACTCAAACATTTAAGCACTCAAGTCCTTCTTTTCTTCCTTTGCCACCAGCTTCTTGTGCTCCCACTTCTCAATCCAACCCCCAACCCGGATGAAAAAGAAAGCCACCGCCATCGAAAAGGTCACAATTCCGTAGAAACCAGCGCCCGTACCAATACCGACTCCACCTGCAAATAGGATCATTGCTGCCGATGTCAAACCTTTCACTTCAAATCCGGCCTTCATAATGAGTCCTGCTCCGAGAAAACCAAGGCCCGAAACAATCTGAGCCGCCAGACGCATCGGGTCCATCATCGTTCGGTTGTGCAGTTGTCCGTACACTTCAACACTCTCAATGGATACGATTGTAATGAGTGCAGAAGCGACCGTGACAAATGTATACGTCTTTACGCCTGCCGGTTTGTTCTTATGGGTCCGATCAAATCCGATTAACAGCCCGAGCACAGCACTGATTAGAATTCGAACATAATACTCAAAAGGTACAGAGTTGCCCACCCAGGATGTAAACGTTATCATATTTAACCTCACGACATCCGAAACTCATTCTTGCTAATTCTTGATCGAGGCACAAGAGTTTCTTTCTATTATTTTGCTAAGCACGATCCTGTTATTCTCGTACGATCCCTCCAGAATACCGAGCTTATGCATAAGCAGCCTTACCGACTGAACACCCAGCTCAGATGGTTGCAGATCCATTCCCGTCAAAGAAGGCCTTACCTGATGCATCATGGACTGATCACCACAGATTACAAATAATGAGATATCTTCCGGCACACGAAGACCTGCGTCGTTGATGGCATTAAGGGCGCTAAATGCAGTACGGTCGTCGTCTGCAATAATAGCCGTAACCCTTCCCATGGGATTCTTCACATTGTGAAGGGTCTCGTCATAGCCATATTTAATATACTTGTCTGAATGAATACCCGGTTTATAATGAATCATTCCAGGCTGGATCATCACACCATGCTCCTGCAGCACACGGACGAACTCTTCCGACCGTTCAATGGAAACAGTCATCTGCTCCCCGGCGTTCAGGAACATGATGTTCCGATGACCCAGTCCAAGCAAATAATCGCAAATATCGCGCATGACCTGTTTATTATCATTGTTGACGGTAGATACACCCTGAAGTCCCTTGTTAATGATTTTACCAATCGTGACAAACGGAATGTCATGCTGATACAGCAGATTGATCCGGTCATCCTCTTCTGTAGGTCCCAGCACAATGGCACCGTCAATAGGATAGCTCGCAAGTGAAGGTGTCTTCACCTCTTCGGCAGCAATCATGTCCAGAAGCACCCGATATCCGTAATTGGAAGCTTCCAGAATAACACCATTGATAAACTGATTATGGAACACGCTGAAAAAGAATTTTCCGTGCGGAATCGTAAGCCCGATCGCCATTGTTTTCTTGGTGACCAAGCTTCTAGCAATATGATTCGGCACGTAATTCAATTCCTTCGAAATTTGCAGCACTTTCTCGGTTACCTTTTTGCTCGTCGGCCTTTTCTGGCTGAATACGTTAGATACCGTTCCCTTGGATACACCCGCCAGACGGGCTACATCATCAATCTTTGCCATTAGGAACAACCTCTCCTCAACACTAGTTCGATTTCGTCCTCGCGAGTTCAAAGATGACTGATGGTATCGTCAGGTACATGTCGCTGGTTAGGATGTCCTGGACTGCACTTCATCCTCAGTCTCGATCGGAACGCCGCGAAGCTGAAGCTGCTCTGCATAATGACAGGCAGCAAAATGATTATATCCTACTTCACGGAGTTCAGGAACGTGCTGGATGCATTTATCCGTCTTATACGAGCATCTGGGATGAAAATGACAGCCACTTGGCGGATTGGCCGGATTCGGTACTTCCCCCTCCAGTATAATTCGTTCTTTTTTATAATCCGGATTCGGTTGGGGCACAGCTGACATTAGCGCCTCCGTATAGGGATGCTGAGGATTCGAGAACAATGATTCCGTTGTCGCCAGTTCCACAATTCTGCCCAGATGCATAACCGCCACTCGGTCGGAAATGTTCTGTACGATGGAAAGATCATGCGAGATGAAGATATATGTGATCTTGAATTGCTCCTGCAAATCTTTGAGCAGATTGATAATCTGAGCCTGAATCGATACATCCAGCGCGGAGACCGCTTCATCACAGACAATCAGTCTGGGTTGTGTAATCAGCGCACGCGCAATGGCTATCCGCTGCCGCTGTCCTCCCGAAAATGCATGTGGGTAACGTTTCAGATAACTCACATTCAGACCTGTTTTCTCGGCAATTTCCATCACCTTCGTCTCCACTTCAGTCCTGCTCAGCTTAAAGTTCGCAATCAGCGGCTCGGCGATAATATCGAATACGCTCATCCGGGGGCTGAGTGAGGAATACGGGTCCTGAAAAATCATCTGGATATCCTTGCGATATGCTTTGATCTCTTTGCCCTTCAAGTTTAGGTAATTCACTTCTTTTCCATCTTCCGCATGATAGACTACACTGCCTGAAGAAGCATCCACACCTCTAACGATACAGCGTCCGAGCGTCGTTTTTCCACACCCGGATTCCCCGACAATACTGAGCGTCTCCCCTTCAAGGAGTTCAAATGAAATTTCGTTTAGAATATGAATGGGTTTTGGCTTTTTGAACAGGGCTTTTTTGGATTTGACTTGAAAGCTTTTGTTTAGTTTGAGGACTTCAAGAATGGGTTTGGTCATTATGCTTCTCCTTCTCTCTGGTCCGCGTACAAGAAACATCTGACCATATGCTGGTCGGAAATCGCGGTTTTCGGTACAGCTTGTTGATTACATACACCTTCAATCCTGTCCTTGCAGCGATCATAGAATCCGCACATCGGAGGCATGTTGACCGGCATCGGAACAGAACCTTCGATGGAATCCAGCCGTTTACTTTTATTCCCTCCCAGCCTGGGCATTGATTTAAGTAACCCTTTCGTGTAGGGATGTTTCGGATTGTTGAAGATTTCCCTCATCGGTGCCTGCTCAACAATTCTTCCAAGGTACATCACCGCAACCTCATCACACATCTCCGCAATAATACCCAGATCATGGGTCACCAGCAGAATGGCCATGCCAAACTCCGCCTGCAGGCTTTTCATAAGTTCCAATACCTGAGCCTGAATGGTCACATCGAGCGCTGTCGTAGGCTCATCCGCAATCAGAATTTCGGGGTTACAGGACAATGCCATGGAGATCATCGCCCGCTGACGCATACCTCCCGAGAATTCATGCGGATATTGATCGAAACGCTTGGCCTGATCGGAAATCCCGACTTTGCTTAGCATCTCTAACGCGATTTTTTTGGCCTCTTTCTTATTCCTCGTCTGATGAATTCGGATCGCTTCCATGATTTGATTCCCGATGGTATACATCGGTGAGAAGGCCGTCATCGGCTCCTGAAAGATCATCGAGATTTTGCGGCCACGGATAGAGCGGATCTGCTTGCCTGTCGGCTTAAGAGACAAAAGATTCAGACCATGGAGATTCGATTCCGAGTCGGAATTGTAAGTGATTGTTCCACTCGTTTCACATTCCTTGGGATTGATGCTGATAATCGACCGACTTGTCAGGCTTTTGCCGCAGCCCGATTCCCCCACAAGCCCAAGGGTTTTGCCTTTGTATATATTGAAGTCGACTCCATCCACGGCATTCATGACGCCATTTTCCATCTGAATCCGAATCTTCAGGTCTTGAACGGACAGTAAAGGTTGCTCCTTATCAACAGCTTGAGTTGCCATGCTATCCCCTCGCTTGCCTAGTATTTGGACAATTATTTTTTGTACGGATCAGCCGCGTCGCGCAAGCCATCGCCGATGAAGTTATAGGTCAATACAGTCAGAATGACAAAAGCGAGCGGAATGAGCTTCCATGGATAAAGGGCCACATTTTCAATTTTTTGCGCCTCCTGAAGCAGCACACCCCAACTGGTTGCCGGCGAACGTACGCCAAGACCGAGAAAGCTCATAGCCGTCTCACCCAGAATCATGCTTGGAATCGCCAGGGTTGTCGCTACGACCAAATAACTCATGAAGCCTGGCAGTAGATGTTTGACAATAATCTTTGCGTCCCCTACACCAGCGATCTTTGCAGCGATTACATAATCTTCATTCTTCAACGAAATGAACTTGCCTCTGACCACACGTGCCAGATCGGTCCAGCCAATAAAAGCGAAGATGATCACGATGTATAAATACATGGTCACGACCGGAATACGTGGCGGAATTGCAGCAGACAGTGCCATCCACAATGGCAGCGTCGGAAAGGAACGGATGATTTCGATGATGCGCTGTATCATGGAATCAATCCAGCCGCCAAAATAACCGGAGATGCCTCCAATAATCAAACCCAGAATAAAGCTAATGCCTACGCCGACCAGCGGGATGCTTAGTGAGATTTGACTGCCCAGCACGATCCGGGAGAACAGGTCACGCCCCATACCGTCCGTACCCAGCAGGAATATCCGCCCTGGCTCATCTACAGCGAACAAATGCGTCGACATGGGGATCAGACCAAGAAACTTATATTCTTCTCCCTTCACAAAGAACTTGAAGAAATGCTTTTTTTCGGTATCCGGGACAAACATTTTACGCAATGTTTCGGGGTCACGCTCGCTCTTCAATTCATATACAAACGGCTTGATGTGAAACTTGCCGTCCGCATCGACAAATCGCAGTCCCATTGGCGGAGCATTCACGTATTTGCTGTCATAGCTTTGCAGCCCATACGGAGCGATAAACTGTGCGAACAGTGCGATGATGTAAAATGCGCCAAGAATGTACATGCTGATCCGGGCCAACTTATGTTTCTTGAATTTCTGATATATCAGCCGCCACTGCGAGCTGTATACAGTATCTTTGGGTGCTGCTGTAACAGGGGCTGCCGGCCTTTGACCTTTAAATAACGGTAGTGGTCTCATCATTAGGATCCTCTGAACTCTGTACGTATTTTGGGATCAAGCCAAGCCAGCAAAATATCGGAAATCAGTGTTCCGAGAACCGTCAGCAAAGCCATGATCAATAAAAAGGTTCCAGCAAGATACATGTCTTGACCGAGCAATGCATTATGCATAACTGGCCCTTGAATCGGCAGGTTCAATACGATTGCTGTAATGGTAGCGCCGGTAAAGATGGAGGACAGTGACCAGCCAAAGGTACTCACAATAGGATTCAAGGCTGCACGTGTCGGATACTTGAACAGGATTTGCATCTCTGATAAGCCTTTGGCACGGGCTGTAATGACATTCGGTTTGTTCAACTCGTCGAGCATTTGTCCGCGCATGATCCGAATCAGATCTGCAGTTCCCGAAAGCCCGATTACAATAACCGGAATCACCATATGCTGCATTAAGTCTTTTACCTTGTCCATGGACCACGGCGCATTCACGTATTCGTTGGAGAATAAGCCGAGCAATGGATTACCGAACCACTTATAGGAAAAGAACATGAGAATAATGGCTAACAAAAAGTTGGGCGTTGCCATCCCGATAAAGCTCAGGCCGGAAAAGAAATAATCGCCCGCAGAATACTGCTTTACCGCCGTGTAGATCCCAACCGGAATCGCAATTATATAATGGAAGGCCATTGTCACCAGCGAGACGACCAGAGTCAGTCCCATATACTGCTGGATCACCGCCATCACCGGTTTGTTGTAGTTGAACGAGAAACCAAAGTCGCCATGCAAAATGATTTTCTTTACCCAAACGAAATATTGTTCATAGATTGGCCGATCGAGCCCCAGATTCGCCCGCATATCATCCATCTCAGCCTGGGTCATGATATCGCCGGAAGCGGACATCTTGGCCGAGTAGGAGGATACGTAATCGCCAGGTGGCAATTGAATAATGTAGAAGACGATAAAGGAGATCACAACAACAACAGGAATGGCCAACAGGATTCGTTTTAAAATGTATTCAAACATCTATTCCTCTCCTCTGCACCGCGTGAATGATACAAAAGGAAACAATAGCAAGGATAAGCCCCTCCTCACTATTGTTTACCTGAATGCTTCACCAGCTATTGCTTGATGAAAAATTGTGCCGGATGGCCTTGACCCAGCGAGCGATACTCATCGGACCAGATAAGATCCGTAGGGATGTTATGAATTTTATTCGAGGCTGTAATCAGAACCGGAGTTGGTCCCGCATATCCGATTACCCACTGATTCTTCTGGTGCAGTTTCACGATCTCATTGCTATACTGATTGATTTCATCCAGTGTCTTGCTTGCTTTCACTTTTTCCCAATACTCAAGGATTTTAGCGACATCCCCTTCAGGCTTGACACCTTCCTTGCCGCCAGATTGGCTGTATAGGCCGTAATGGCCGAACCATGGTGTTATAACACGGAGCGGAACCATTGTATCCGGTCGGAAAGCTACGTTGACGACAGAAATATTCTCGGTAGTCATCGGAATTTTGTTGGCATATTTCATATCAAAATGTGTGCCTCCGTCAACCACTTTCAGGTTCGTTCGCAGCCCCATATCCTCGTAGTATTTCTTAAGCAATTCAAGGAATGGTGCTGTATCGGTCGTGCTCTCAATCACCGTGAGCGTCAACTCGGAACCATCAGGGTTCATACGGAAGTTGTCTTTATCCCGCTTGTTCAAGCCTAACTCGTCAAGAATTTGGTTTGCGCGTTCAGGATCGTATTCCGCCCACTGCTGGGCCCACCCTTCCTGAAAGCCCATTACGCCTTCGGGTACGGAAGCTTGAATCGGTTCTCCCAGTCCACTGGTGACAATCTCAGACACCTGGTTACGATCTACCCCAATGGAGAGTGCTTCCCTGAACTTAATGTCCTGGAAAAGTTTGCGGAGATTCGGATCTTCCGTAGTCTGGTTTAACTGTACTCCCGCGCTGGACCAAGCTGGTTGTGTCCAAGGGATAATCCGGTAGTCACCTTTTTTCTCATTCTCTTTCAGTACCGTGAAGTCTTTGGAATCAAAGATCACCAGGTTGTAATCACCGGCAAGCGTTCCAAGTACCTTTTGGCTCGGATCTTGAATCTTTGTCGCTACAATCCGGTCAATATACGGGAGCTGTTTGCCTTCTTTGTCTGTTTTCCAGTAGTACGGGTTGCGCTCCATGACAAACTGATCGCCATTAGGATCATTGGTTGGCACCCATGCTCGGAGTGTAGGAATCTGGTAATGCAGCCAGTCCGTATACCCGGTTTCCATCAAGAATACTTTGGGATCTTCATAGCCCCACTGCTTCGTAATCTCCAATGTTTTGGCATCCCCTACGAACTCAGGAAGGATGGTTTTGTGAAAGTGTGCAGGAGCGAAGAACCACTTGTTATCAATGGCCACACGTTCCAGGAAGAGCACACTTGGATACTTGTGAGTTACGGTAAACGTGTAGTCATCCACCTTCTTCACTTCAGCCAACGCTCTATCCCCGGTAACAGGGTCAACAGAGTAATAAGCATCATAGATCTTTTTGCCAAAGGTCTCTTTGGTCAACATATGCTCCCAATAAAAGAGAACATCATTCGCTGTGAAAGGAACACCGTCGGACCATTTCATGCCTTCTCGCAAATGGATGGTGAACACGGTGGAATCATCATTCACTTCATAGCTCTTGGCTACGTTTGGTTCAACTTTGTTTCCTTCCTTGTTGAAACGAAACAGCGCTTCCTCTGTCGGTTGGCCTATTCCCCACTTATCAGGAACACCAGTCCAAGGCATGTTCCAATCTCCACCATATTGCCCGATTTCCTCGACGACCTCTTCAACCATAATGTCTTTGGAAGCTGGCAGCCGCTCAGCCAGGGCAGGCAATTTACCTTCATCGACAAGCTTTGTCAGCATCGGGGCTTCTTTGGCACTGTTGTCCGTAACAGCAGGTTCTTTCACTGTCGATTCCTCATTTTCGTTGTTAGACGAAGATGCAGAGCATCCCCCCAGTATTGTCGTGATTAGGACAAGAACAATTAACAAGTTGCTTTTCCTTTTCAAGCTAAACCCCTCCACGTTTGGATTTGCCATTAACTTGCCTGAATATGCTCTGGTTGGCGCTCACCTCCCTAACGAAATAAACCCTTTATGTACATATGTAGATACAATTAAACCGGTTTAATTTTTATGCAACAGAGGTGTTCAATCGGGAAAACATCTCGTAGAATTAAACCGGTTTAATTGACATATAAGAAAATGTAAACGCTTTATTTGTATATAATACATGGATGACTACGTTCAAGCAATAGGGATTTTACAAAAAAATTCTGTTTTTTCAAATTCATTTTAGGAACAGTTCCGAACAATTCAAGTCTGCTCCAACAGCACTCTCACTCACAAATCCAAGTATAGGTTCCAATTGTACTAGGATTATTATCCGATCATCAATTTTTGGTAAAATTCTACATCAACTTCTCTTATTTGCGGTTTGCAGCTGTATTTAGTCGAAAGCGGAATTTGGCATCCTCCCCGTACCACATTGGGAAATTGGTACCCCAGATATTGTTATGCAGATTAAACTGCCATCCGGATTCAAGCGAGACAAACGAGTTGTCGAATTGCAGCAGTCTTCTCTGTCCAGGTGCGACCAAAGCGGAATCCAATGCTTCAATAGAGGCCTGGCCATCTGTGCCATCATAGAATACTCCCTTGTCTACAGCATGCAGATTGCGGTTGCCGTCTTTTACAACATTCAACGGAGAGATTCGTCCTCCAAGCTTGTCCATCATCCACAGATTGGGGTTATCCACCTTAAGTCCGCATCCAAACCAACTGGCCTCTGGAAGACGATTCGCTTCTTTGCCAAACCATTGCAAGGTAACCTCTACCACTCCTGCCTGGGAAAACGTATATACCAGTTCCAGTTCCTTGGGTGCTCCGTACAATTCATAACTTTCTGCTGGCATGTACAACCGGAACCAATACGTATCGCCACTAGCATTGCCTGACTTGTGCATATCGGTCACGATTGGCAAGTACACCTGATGGCTTGGTAGCGGACGCACAAATTCAAAGCCTGGTTTGCTGAAATCGGCATCAGCCCAAGGATGGGTCACAGGCAGGTTCTGCATATAAGTACGGAAATACCTGTCGTAATCCTCCGTCCCGAAGGTTTCGTAGGCATAGACTCCGAACGGTTGCTTCGCGTCAACCCAATTCTTTTCATTATCACCTGTCAGCTGAATCAGTGCACCATTGTTATTGAAGGCCAACTGGTATCCGCCACTGCTATAAACTTGATGACTTGCCGCAGATACAGTACCGGAAGATACACTTTTAACAGGATTTAGTTGTTCAAAAGCTTGACGCGCTTCCTTCTGCTTCTCTTCACTCAGGCACGACACAGCCGTGTCCAAATATCTCCGCTGTTCCGCCCAAGAGCTCTCTATCATCGAATAGGTACGACGGCTCGTCTCCGAAGAGAATAGTCCGCTGGAATGACTGTCGAACTCATCCATGGCGAAGGCACCGATATATTGAAATTTGGCAGGAATATCCTCGACATCCACGTCATTCATTTCCCGCGCCCGGTTGAAGTCAGGCTTGGCATAATTCCGGAAATCCGGAAGCCATTTCTTCACATCAAGTCCCCACGTATGCTCCACAACCAGCAGCATGGCATCACTCATACCTTTATATTCAGCGCTTGCCGGATCGATTCGGCCTTCCGTCAACCACTTGTCTCTTAACCGCTGCAACTGGCGGAATCGGGCTATTTTAAGCGGGTCGGTACCACCTCCGTGAATCCAAGTATCCCCGAGCTCTTCACGTACAACAGGTAATTGGTCCCGAACCTGATCTAGGTGCACCGCAAATGCATCAAGAGACGAAGCCATAATCTCTGCATCGGGGTATCGTTCCTGGATATGCTGGAATTGTTCACGAATCTCTTCTGCGCTTGGCGGTCCGCAATTGTCGCCCGTATGGGCAAACAACAAGATATCATCGATACCTTCAATTTCGACTGCCTCACCGTAGGTGTCCGCATAATTGACAATGATCTCACTGCCATCCGCTGCCTGCCATCTGAACAGTTTAGGGACATCCGGGCGCATGGAAGCTGGATTAACCCCAAGATGCATATACCGGATACCCGCTTCATTCATCAGAGGCACCATAGAAAGGGTATGCCCGGGTACATCCGTCATTTTTGCTGCTATGGTCGTTTTGCCAAATTGTTTATCAAGCTCCAGTCCGATGGACAATCCGTAGCGAAATAATGAGGGGTCCATCAGCTCGGTGTGCGTCGTGAACGGTAATCCATGCCATACGATATGACCTTTGCGGATCGCCTGTTCCATAGCCTGTTTGCCCTCTTCGGTCGCATGATTCAGATAATGACGGATCAGCCAGGAACCCGTGGTCCATATGAATTGCTCTCGTCCTCCCTCTGCTTCCAACTGTGCGGACAGTGCGATAGCTTTGGGCACATACTCTTCCATGTACTGCTTTACGACGTTTTCCGCCAAGTGTGTAAATCCGATATCCAGGTGAGTTTTAAAAACAACATGTACTTTTTTACGGTTAGTCATGGTTGTCTGAGCCTCCGTTGTTAGATTCACAGTTAATACTGTTTATTTGAACAATAAGCATGGAGACCCGCTTCATTGTGAAAGCGAGTCCCCTCGTTAATCATCGTCTAATCTAAAATAACATCATTCGTTAATGCGCCTTTTTCCTGCGGTCCTGTTGGTCCTCCCGCAAGCAGAGGCTGACCAAAGAAGGAGCCTTGGGACGGATTTCCGAATCTATAGACAGACAAGCTGTTCGGATTGCTGTAATCCCTGTCCAGCCATGAAGGCCAAGCATTTCCCAGACCATTGCCTGTTCGGGTATTCGGATAATACTGAAAGGCCTGGATATTGTTCCAGGTATCCCATGCCGTTCCCTGATTGGTCACATCAATCAACTGGGTCACGACGAGTTCCTGATAGACATGATTGCCAGGATCTTTCCACATCCCATGGGAACCAAACGCGGAATAAGCGACAGGATGTGTATTGTTTACTTTGTCCACTTCACCCCAGGAGTAGGTTGTACCGAAAGAATGCGCGCCATAGTAAACTTGAACCGGCTTCACATAGTTACTGTTCTGATCGGTGAACTTGGCCAATCTGACCGTAACCCGCTCCCAGTCTCCGACATGATCTCCCACTTCCGTGCCAAACACCGTTTTCCCAAGATCATAGGGACTGAACTGGAAATATACCAGATCGACATTGTTATACTCCTTCTCCACCCAAAACGCGTAGATCGGCGCATTAGCCAGATCGCCCGTAAAATACGGCAGTTTCAGGGTATATGGATTTAATTCCGTTTTGGTCTTGAATTCATATAAACCTGAACCTGGATTCACATACCGATCCACATGCGGCAGGGTATGTTCTACCGAGGACGGAAAATAAACTTCGCCTTGGGCAAACCAGATCTTGGGTGCAAAGGTTTGCAATATTTCACGCTTGGCTGTGTCACTGTAATCGTTACCCGGAACGGCAAGCGATGTGGCATCGAGCGGCGAGATGGCTTCAACCTTCAGGCTCGATACCGAATCATTGATATCTCCGCCAACATAGATCGCATCTGCGGTCAGAACCTTTGAGTATCCAGCGAAATTGTAGTCTTTGTACAATGTGACCTTATACCCTGGGGCTACCCGAAGTGCAGAAATGGCATCATTGCCTACGCCAGCCTTCAGTTCATCCACATTATAGCTGCCAATATCAAACTGCTGCTCAAAACCTCCATAAGGTGAATTGGAGTATGCGATAACTGGTTTATTGGGGCCTCCGATCTTCTCTACTTTCAGACTGGAGGTCGCGTCATTAAAATCATCAAGCCATCCCGCATCGCTGGTCAGTATTTTGGTATCACCGGAGAAATCCTTGTCACGATACAGGGTCAATCGATATCCCGGAGCTACCTTTACCGAAGATATTTTGTCGTTGCCAACCACGTTAAGCTGATTCACATTGAACAGGCCAATCCCAAATGGTTGGGAGCTGCCTCCAAAATCTCCATCCTGGTAAACCGTTACGGCATTGTCCTCTGCCGCCTGCGCAGGCTGCGCCAGTGGAAAGAAAAGAGATACTGCCAAGAACGAAGCTGCAAGCAAGGATTTGATTGTCATATTCGGGCTCCTCTTCGAATAATGATTTCGATTATTGCCAACGTTCGTACGTTACATTTCTTTTGGCTCTGCAGGTCATTTCCCAGGATGTGTGGTAGCGCTTTCCGGAAGATCCTCCCTTCATCCTTAAAAGATAAGTGGCATATCTTCACACTAATATATGTCATTGACATATACAATGATATAAATGTAAATTTTCCTCCAAATAAACTTCATATAACTACTATTATTTACAATATTTTTGCATAAAAAGGTGAGATACATAACAAATCACGTATTATTGAGTTTGAATATGATAACAACCATCTTATGTCACTGACATACAAAAAAACCTCCCTTATCATCAAAACGAGATAAGGAAGGTTTAAATTGGCTTGAATAACGGAACCGCATCAACACTCATTGATTAAGATTACGTACGGAGCTTCGTTCGATGATGGTTGTGTTCACCTTGATGGATAAAGCACCTTCTCGGGAATTCTCCATACGTTTGCACAGCAAATTCACTGCTGCCTGTCCAAGCTTCTCTGTCGTTTGTTTTGCCGTAGTCAGTGGCACGGGCAGCAGACTCGCCAACTGGATGTCGGAAAAACCAATGATGGACAGTTCCTCAGGTACCTGCTTGTAGATGGATAAGGCCGTGTACAGACAAGAAGTCGCGATATAATCATCCGCACAGACAACGGCTGTCATTGCGGGATTACTTTGAATGAAATCCTTGAGTTGGAGATTCGGCCCATTCAGGTTGAGCATGTAATCCTCTGCACAATCCAGGCAAATATTGCGACCGTTAACAGGCAGTGCGTAGTCCAGCATGGCCTGCACATAACCTTTATAGCGGTCCTCCCGGCTCGTCACTCCATCAAACGGCATAGAGATATACCCAATTTCCCGATGTCCTCTATCAATCAAATATTCCGTCAAGTTGTAGGCTCCCTGATAATGGTCATGGTACACACAATCAATATTGACCTCACGAAAGATCCGATCGATGATTACCAAAGGATAATTCAGCAGATTAAGCTCCAGCACCTTTTCACTGCAGCGTGTTCGCCCCCTTGGAAACAGAATAATTCCATCGATTCCTTCCTCGTACAACTCTTGTAGGCAGATGCTCTCATCCTCTTTATCCGTAGTAATCCGAATGAGCAACTGGCAACCTGATTTACGTGCTTCCTTCTCGACGGATGCAATAATTCTGGCTACGTAATCATCCATATTGGGGAACAAAAGGGCAATTTTTCGCTTCATAAGCTTCTTGTCTGTAGTTACATTCCCCGACAATGACTCCTTACCCGGGCCACCCAAATAATCACCCGATACAAATGTACCCCGCCGCGCCAACCGATAGACAATACCTTGTTTCTCCAAAATTTGCAGCGCAAGCTTGGCCGTCATACGGCTGACAGAATACAGTTTGGAGAGCTCCCCCTCTGATGGTACGGGATCATGTGGCTGCAATTTCCGGTTACGGATTTCTTCCATCACCAAATCGGCAGTTTGCAAGTATAACAACGGCTTCCGATGTGGTTCCTCCATGTGAACACCTGCCTCAGTTCCGGATTTTACGATCATTCTATCATTTTCTCATGTAAAAAAGTAAAAATAGCCCGTGAACAGAAGGTTGAAAGTCAATCCATCCTTCTGCTCACGGGCATGGCAAGCAAACACTTATTTATTTAACTTCGGCATTTAGCCGTTCAATAAGTTCAAGCAGCTCCATCGGTTCACCGACTGTGTGAGTCGGACGTTCTATCTCATCCACCGGCTCATGGGGATAACGCGGTGTCCAGCTCTGAAAGATGCTGGTGATGCCAAGTGCGTTGGCTCCCTTCATATCACGACTCAGGTTATTGCCAATCATCACTGTTCTTGAAAAATCCCCTTCTGACAAATCAAGGGCACCAATTGCTGCCTTAAACATCCGCGGGCTTGGCTTGCTGGCTTTAATATTCTCCGAAATAATCATTGCGCTAAAATAATCATGAAGTCCATGCTGCTTAAATACGTTCTTGAAGGATTGTGCATCGCCGTCAGCAACCAGGGCCAGCGTGTACCCTCTTTCATGAAGCTTCTGAATCGTGATATCCGCACCCGGAATCAGATCCGCACTCAGAACAATTCCTTCTTCGTCCCGAATCTCGGTCGATTCATCAACAATGGTATCGCCGCTGTCAAAAAAGATAATTAACTTTTTGTCGTCCATGTTCGTTATGACCGTCCTCTTCATTCAATTGGTGAAACGACTTGCCGGTTTCCACTTGACCATGTAATCCAACATTGATGTTCTAACAATAAAGGTATAGCGCTTAATCCAATGTTACAATGGAGATGAATAAAAAATCAATCATTATTTCGTTGCGCTTATGCAGATGCCTGATTTAACCTTAATTATCTTTGCTGGAAAAGTAATGAGGATCATTTGGCCGGTAGATGGTGGGGCTGCTGCTGACCAAACCGCTTTGCTTTTACTGCCATCGCTTTATCCAGCCTTGCTCTTAATCCACTCATCCACTCTGGCTCATGCGCCCATTGTTCTGCCCCAGATCGAAGCACACGTACATAACCGTACAGATTGGCAAAACGACGACATGCCGGAAACATCGACTCCATATCATAGGCGTCTCCTGCTTCCTTCCAGTACCCTTGCAAGAATAGTCGCTTCTTCTGCTCCCATTCATCCGGCTGAATTTCATCCCGTAAACTATCCAGAGTCTGCTCCACATCCATTGCGTACCAGTGGTACATCGCGTCATCGAAGTCAATGGCGTAACAGGAATGACTTTCCTCGTCATAGAAGACATTATCCAGTTCAAAATCGTAATGAATTAAACCGAAGTTCTGCAGGGTAACGGGCCAATTTGCAAAATAAATCCGGAGAACTTCTACCTCATTGAGCGCCGCATTCTCGCCAGGGAACTCCCCCAGCACGTCCTTCATCCAATCCAATACATCGGTATACATCCAGCGTTTTGCCTGTTTGGGTGTGTATTCACGGGATAAACGATGCAGCTTACCCAATGCCTCACCCAAGCTGTGTACGATCTGGTCATTTAAATCGATACTGCCCATCTGGTTACCAGCAACTCGTTTGAATACGGAGGCATAATACATTCCCCAAGGCGTATGTGCCTCAACCAGCTCTTTCCCTGCATGGGAAGGTACAGCTTCCATGGCACCATATTGGTTTAGTTTAAGATAGGTCAGGAATTCTAGCTCTGCTGCAAGATTGGTTTGATTTTTCTCCTCTGCAGGGGCAAAACGAAGCAAGTGAAGCTTTCCCTGATCCCTGAACGGATACACGGCATTGGAGGATATACGATAATACTGGAACATGTCCAGTGACTCCGGATCATAACTCCAGTTTTTCAAAATCATCTCGGCGAGATCGTTATTATGGAATAAATATTTAAGTTTTAACATGGGCATATCTCCTTAGTGGTCGTTTAATGTAGAACGCATTTAGCGTTCCGATTCCTATTTTTGCGCGCAAAAAGCCGCAGGCTATGCCTGCGGCTTTAAAATTCTGGATACACGGGTTTACTTGCATAAGCAAATAAACCTCGTGCAACCCAGGAAAAATAAGCAGTTATATCCCTGTATGTCGGCAGACCTCAGATCGTCACATTAGCAAACTCCAAATGCTTCACCATGTGTCCGTTGCTCTGCCGGATCTATTCAGTTCGTAATCACCTTAATTGTTGTTGTAACGCTTTGCATCATCTTAGCCCGTCGTTTCATGACGCTCACTCCTTCCGAAAAACAAGTTATTTCCATAATACTCCATCAAGTGAAGGTAGGCAATGAATATCAAGACTGTGTAACCACCATTCGTTCTACGGTTTCGGTGTTCTCCTTATACCAAACCATAACGACATCTCCCTCTTTCAAATCAGACACCTGAATGGATGAATCAGCATTTTGGTTGTTGCCTGGGGCCCCCATGCCCATGCCTTCCGTGATATCCACATCCTCACTGATGTTCAATTTCATTTCGATGCCCGTATCTTTCATATCCATGCTTCCACCTCTGGAGGAGCCTGATCGTCTTCCATTTCCATTATTGGAATCTGTGGATAAGTTATCCTCCACCTCAAGCAACAAAATCGTGACGGTACTCCCTGTAGCAGAGATCACTCTGCCTGTAAGATCGGCATTCATCATCCCCCGCATATCGTCCTGACCGCCTGTTCTGCCATTCATCCCTTGTCCTCCGCCCCTCTGCGTTCCTCCATTCATGCCCGGGCCACCACCATTCATCATTCCGCCACCGTTCATGCCTTGTGCAGAACCGGTATTCGTAATGTTCTGGGCAGTGATAGCATCGCAGGCAGATAGCAAAACTGAGCAGGTCAGCAGCAAGAGCATAGCCGATATGAGATAACCATTTTTTCGCATACGGATCACCCTTTTCTCAGGGAAGAACGTTCCCAGCCGAGTTTTCTATGAGACATGAAGTTATACGCATCTTTGAATCCCATGTACGACAATACAATCAGCAGCGGATATACGGGGTAGATATACCTCGATTTAATCTCCCACAGAATATAGAATCCGATAAATCCGAGAATAACCAGAATCAAAGAGACTTCGTCATACCGCTTTTCACGAATCCCACCGACCAAGCGAATGAAAATAAAACAGTACATCATGAAATTCATCACATAAACGATCCAAAGCACCCCCGTCCGATAGACGGAATCTCCCTTGAATAATTCTGTGACCGCATTGGTATAACTGTAGGAGCCGGCAATTCCGCCACCTCTTCCTCCTCCCATACCCGAGGAGCTTTCGTTACCAATGCCATATCGATCCATTTGGTAGGTGCCTTCGGTCCAGGTCCAAATAATCTTTTTGTAATACATCTGGGCCAAGTCACTTAAGCTGGCTTCCGACAGTTTGCGTTCAATCTCCTGCTTGTACAGTTCTGTACTTTCAGCTTTATTATAGTTGGCTTCTCTTTGATAGATCTGGTAGCTCTCCATATTGTCCCAGAAGCCGAATCGTTCCAGATTAATACCCATGTTCAACCACATATAGACCGGTGCCGAATTTTCTCCAACAGGCTCACTTACAGCACCTGATGATTTTAATACCGCATTCTGAGTCCACCCTGGGACGTTAAACAACGTAGCCAGCACGAAGATGGAGGCAATCACTTTCTTGAATCCAATACTTCGCATATTCAGCAGGATGGTTAACATAGCAGCAATCAGCACAATTACGCCAATGCTTCGGAAGTAGTTGCCAATGGCGAGCAGAATGGCGGCAATAACGATCGTCTGCCAAGACTTTTCACGTATAAACCGAATCAAAAAGTATAAACAAGATGTCAGAAATGCCGTAGCAATAACATCGTTATAGATCAGGTTGTTCAGGAACAGGGATGGCAGATACGTGGGTGCAAAGATCAGAACCCCGTAATCACGTTCCGCGGACTTATGATTTAACTGTTTATAAATGAGATAAATCATTAATGTCGTTACCGTTGCAAACAAAATATTGAACAGCTTGATTACCAGATAATTATCCGGGAACAGGTACAGCAATGTTTTTAGATACAAGACGGTGGAAAAGTTGAACGGGAACATGTGCAGATATCCACCTGTTTCAAACGAGGAATAATCCTGATCGTAGAGCATGTTCATCGCGAGTGAAAGCACAGTCTGTGAATCATCCGTAGGCACTCGTGGAAACACGAAAATAATTATAATTTGAATGGCCAGAGAACATAGCAGCACCACAGGAATGACAACTTTGGGACTGTATTTGTTCAGCTTCAGACCAAGCCGATATAACACGACGCCCGATACCAGAAGCAAGGCAATCACTGGGATAAAAATACTCCACTGCTGCGTACCCAGAATCGGATTATCCCCGTACAAGGTGTAGTTGTACTGTGCCCGGACAAATAGGGATGAAACGATAAACACGCCGACAAAAACAAGCAGGATGAGATAAAGCGACTTATGGACCACCTTAGACATGCCAAAACTCCTTTTCCAGTACAGGATTCGGGAATAGTATAATGGCTCTACCTGAAAAAAGGCTGAATTCAGTTTTGTGCTTAAAAATGCTCATGGAGACAACAAGGAATATGAGGATACCTCATCGAATAAGAAAAATATGTTCATAGTTAGATATCCCTCATGCGCAAAGGAGAATTGAAAATGAGAAAACTCGTTCTATTTCTGCACGCATCGCTTGACGGTTTTGTAGAAGGGCCGAATGGTGAAATGGACATTGGCTGGGTTTCCTACGATGCTGATTTGGAGAAACACGCAAAAGAAATTCTGAGTACTGCCGACACGGTCCTTTGGGGGCGTGGGACTTATCAGATGATGCACAGTTACTGGCCATCTGTGCCTTCGAACCCATCAGCTTCGCAACATGAACTTGATCATGCTGATTGGATCGAAAAGACAGCCAAAGTCGTTTTTTCCACGACGCTGGAGAAAGTCGAATGGAATAATTCAAGACTCGTGAAAGAAGATATCGAGGAAGAGATCAATAACCTCAAACAGCAGCCAGGCAAGGATATGGTCATCCTCGGCAGTCCTAGGTTCGCACACCACCTTATGCAGCTTGATTTAATTGATGAGTATAAAATTACAGTTTCTCCCGTCCTGGTCGGTAAGGGATTGCCATTATTCCAAGGCATCAAGGAGAAGATCAATCTTAATCTAATTGAAAACAAGACCTTTGATTCTGGAGCCATAGGTCTCGTTTATCAGACGGTAAGATGACCTTGTCACTTAAGGTGATTACGCAACGGTAGACAAATCGCTAAATAACCGCCTTTTCACAAAGGCGGTTTTCTTATGGTCACAAATCAACATTAGAATGTAACATAGCTATTTTTTTCGGGATGCCCTGCAACTAATGAGCGAATTACATATACACAGATTCTGAAGCCATAAATTCTTACAAAATATGCTATAATCAACAAAGCAATAGAATAGGCTTAAAGGGTCGGTCGGCTACCTCGCCATGAAGGGAGGTATGCCCTGTGACAGTGTTTGAAGCAATCATGTTGATGCTTACCTTCGGCACGCTCCTCGTTGCCATTCTGTCCGATAAACGCAAATAGACCGCCCCCCTCGCAAAAGGATGCGGTCTATTTATGATCAGCTTTCTAAGCGAAGCCCACCGCCCTTAAAAGCGGCTATTGCTCAGAGAGTCGTGTTACCAGCACGGCTCTCTGAGCATTCTACGACTAATCTGCTCTAATTATACCATACTCAAATCTTTGAAGTTACATATAAACCGTGTTAATCCTCATCCATTTCCTTTTACTCGCGTTACTCGCGCATATATATGGGACCGTCCACTACTTCTTTCGTTTCTTTTCCCGAGCCTTCTCCACATTGGCCTGCACCCGAAATTCCACGATCCGGCGGATCAATTCTTCTGGCAATGGTTGATCCAATGGAAATTGCACCGATCCTTTGGCTCCTTTATACCGTGAGAGTTCCTCCTTAAACGCTTCAATCCCACTGGCACCCGGGTAAAATCCGATATGCTTGGAGTACGCTGCAAAATGAACCAGATTCCCGTGCTCTGCATACGTTGGCATCTTGTAGCTGATCTTCTCCACGGCATTGGGAGCGGAATCGCGAATAATCTGTCTTAATGATTGTAATTTGACCTGTACATCTGAAGGAAATTGCGAGATATATTCATCTACCAGCACATCATAAGAGGTACTATCTGACATCTTGAACTCCTTCCACCACGTCCATACGTGGTACGCTTATTTTTCACAAGGTCATGGCTCGGCCATATCGCATCAAATAATCCTCCTTGGCTTTGTAGTCGGGCATAACACTGCCCACTCGGCGCCAGAACGAACGATCATGATTCATATGATGGATATGGCATAACTCATGGATGATCACGTAATCAATCACCTCTAGTGGAGCCATCGCCAGGCGGTAGTTAAACGTCAGCTTTTTATCCCAACTGCAGCTTCCCCACTTGGTCGCCGATTCCACGATGTCCACAGACTTCGGCTTCACCTTCAACTCCTGCTGGTAACGGCCGATGCGCTCACCGATCATTCTTTTACACTCCGCAAAATAAAACTTCTTCAGATTCGCACGCAAATCCTCTTCCGAACATCCCTCTACGTCAATTAACTCATGCAGCGCATGTTCTTTGCCAAAGAGCAGAAACTTCCCTTTGCCTTCCTCTTCATATTCTTTCGCTTGAGGACCGTCCAACGCCTGCTGCATCAGAGCTGATTTTGTCAAAATCACTTCCCCATGCTGCGTAACAAGCTGCCGGATCATGTCTTCGCTGGTACCATTGGGAGCCTTGATTGTGACCATATAGGGTAAATCCATCGTAATGGAAGCTTTCTTCCGTTTTCCATATTCGATATGACAGTTAATGATGTGATTGTTTATTTCAATAGTTAGCATAACCTGCTCCACTTCTTCCGATATTTCAATTTCAAAATTTGGATTTATTCATTCAGATTGTAACCCATTCAGTAACTCTATGCATTATGTTTCGTGACACATTATATATTTCGTATTGAATTTTTATTCATTAATATGTATTATTATAAAATTATAAGATAGGAGGATAGATATGACCCCTACATCGAATCCGGATTACAAAACCATTGAGGAACTATCACTCAACCATTGGCCGCCCTTATCCACCTTGCTTTTTGACGGATGGGCAATGCGTTTTGCACAGGGATATACGAAGCGCGCCAACTCCATTCAACCTCTTCACTACTCGACCATGGATGTGCATGAAAAGATCGAGCAATGCGAGCAAATTTACGCTTCCAATCAGTTAAGTACCATATTCAAGATTACGCCGTTTATCCAGCCGGATCATCTCGACCAGCTTTTGCATGAAAAGGGGTATGATATTGTGGATCTCAGCCGGGTTCAGACTCGGAGCCTGGAAACCCTTAAGGAGCCCGAGCACTCTGATGTAAAAATGGACGAACAGTTAACCGGAGAGTGGCTGGATCACTTTTGCAGACTGAATCAGGTAAGTGATCTGCATCGGGGAACGATGGAACTAATGTTGAATAACATCCGTACGCGTACAGGTTTCATCTCGCTGTTCATCGACGGACAAGTCGTTGCTTGTGGATTTGGTGTGGTGGAACGAGGCTATATTGGATTATATGACATCATAACGGACGCTAACTTCCGGAATCGGGGATTGGCCGAGCAGATGATCCTTCATCTGTTGCATTGGGGAAAAGAGAATGGTGCTACCTCCAGTTACCTGCAAGTAGTTGCCAATAATGCTCCCGCATTAAAACTGTATGCCAAACTTGGATACACGGAAATCTATACATACTGGTATAGGGTCAAGAAAGTCTAGGCTTTTCTACAATCACTTATCAGCATGAGTCGATGGCTTTTACAAACTTTTCTGTTTATTGGGGTCAGTACCCAGCAACACACTCAATTTGCCGGACATCCCTTGCGCAGAAGACATGCTCACATAAAACAAACCCGTTGACCAAGCCTGGTCATTCCAATAAGTATGCTCTATACCATCTGCTGGGACAGTATAAGACATTTTTGCGGTTCCAGCAGTAGATTCTTGGTTAATCGTAAACGTGAACGCTTTCGAACCGGTATTTTTAAAGTTCACTTTCACATATTCAAATCCCTCCGGGATATTAAACTGTTTCGTAGTCGCAGTACCTGCAAAATCCTCATTATTAATTACTGATAATGTGGATGTGGTAGAAGTAGTTATATCTGTATTATATAATTTGAGAAATCTCTTCTGTGATAAAGCTGGTTCTCAGCTCTGATTGCGCTCCAATTGTTTTTCGATTCCCAGCCTGTCGATCTGAATCCAGTACTCTGCAATTCTCTCATTCTCCACTCGGTATACCGCACTCGCAATTTCAATCACGGGCAGGTTGGTCGGCGCATATCCATCCACTTCTCCAACATGAGTACCCACTTGTCTCCAGCGTACATATACTTTCTCTCCCTGTGCGAGCAACTCCTGAATCTGCAGCGAAAAATCTCCGTACACCTCAATCATTTCCCTCACATGATCCGCATAGACGGAAGGCGTTCTTGTGACTGTCACTTCCTCTTCCGAGATCACCTGGTGAGCCAGTACCTGCTCGGCCATCAGTGTATTGGCATAATCAAGATTGCGACCCGAGCGCACTTCTTCAAAAAAAGTTCTGACAATCTGTTCTGGCGTCATCCGATCCACTCCATTTTTCGTTTTATCATGCATTGTACCAGAAGTCTCGACAATTCTCACTCTCTCGCAAAGATCAATTTAACTAGCTCTTTTACTGGATTCTTGCTCTATTGTATATAGTCATAATATACCATTACATATCTTGACAATAAGTCTATATGACCATAGACTAGCAAAAGACATTAGGAAATTAATAGGAGGTTTTGCTGATAAGAGGTTCGTAAATGGGTTTTAACCAGAAATGATAATCTTCGGTGTTTTAATTTTTTTAGAAATTAGACTTTGCAACAACTTAGAAAAACGAGAAAGCGGTGTACCATGAAACGTTTATTTTTGATTATGTTTATGCTTACCCTGTTACTGGCTGGATGTCAGAGCAATGACAAGGAGAGCAGCCCGTCCGAGAATAACCCCACAGAAATAGTAGAAGGTTCTAGCGTATTAAGTTTGAAGCAGAAGTACGGATCCGAATCGAATAAAGCGATTATGCCGATGTATAACGTAGCTCAGGATGAGGAATTTACGTTTAGGTTTAAAGCAGATTTACGTAAAAATAGCCTGTCAGCTAGTGACATTATTAGTGTACATACCGATATTAAGGCCCTTGAATCCAGCAAAGTTTACGCCATACCAGAAATCAATGACAACAATGTTTCTATTGAGCCTCTTGGATCGGGTGTACTAAGCTCCGATTCATTAAATAACACGCATCAAAGTTCTTGGGGCGGTGCCCCTATCTATTACATTCGTCTGAACTATGATCCGGATGCGGAGAAGCTAACACTGCTCAATCAACCCATCATTATTCCGTTTACAGTGAAATCGGAGTTACCTGTGCCCAACCTAAGATACGAGATTGATAAAGACAGACGGTTCAAGTTGGTCTGGGACAAGGTTGAAGGTGCAACCGAATATAAAATTTATGAGCGTTCTGACCTAACTTACTTTGATACAAACAAGCCTGTGACCGGTGCAGAGGATGCTTTTAATAATAGTCTGCCTTTAGATCTTGCGGTAACGACAGAGACGTCTTTCAATGATTTTTTGAGAGACGGAAAAGGCGGGCTCGGCACTTATAATGAACTGATAACTACTCATCAGAACCATGGTATACGAGGAGAGTATTACGTCACTGCACTAGGTGGAGGAAAAGAATCCAATTTTAGCAGAGGTGTCCCTACAGCTCCGCTTGCTTCCCAGTTACCAACAGCTTTGAAAGAACAATTGTATAGGGAGAAATTAAAGAATATAGATGTACTCCCCCAAAAAACGACAGTTGAGTACAATGATGGTTCTTTAGCCCGTGAGACGATTGTTTATGATACCGCCAACGTAGAGATTTCGGAGTTCAATGAAACAAATATTCCTTTTCACATTAAAGGAACAGCTCTGAAAAGTTACGTACGCGTAGAGAATGTGACCCAAGATGACCTGAATAGACTTGCCCAGCAAACCGTGGCTGATTCCAGTAACGGACTGGTAGAACCGAAAAATAACACACCATACGTCCCTGCACCTGATGTGCCAACCATTATCAACAATCATGATTCTCCTGCATCGGAGACTGCAACGGAAACAGAAACAGGACCGACGGTTGAAGAAGCTCTATCTACAGAGTCCACAAACGATACTGAAACGTCAGAAGCCGATACTGATTCTGCATCCACCGAGATTGGCGATGAAACTCCCGATAAAGCTTCTGATGAAATTACGAGTGAATCTCCGGATCCAGCTTCCGAAATTGAAGAGGACAATCTGGTAGATGAGCAGAAATCCAATACCCAGCAGAATGTAGAACAAGGTAATCAGGAAACGGTTCCTGAGCCGGCTACAGGCGATACAATGATCAATGCAGATTCTGCATTGGAAGAAGTTTTGGCTAAAAACATGGTTGCTGCCCAAGACAAGATCTCATTAAAAGCTTTTCCAGAGGCCCAAAATTTCACAACGCTCTCGGATGTTGTCCTGAAAGTAATGTACCAGAATCCATTGATTCTTGGTGTGGAAGGTTTTGAATACAATTACGGTACACTTACCCTTTCGATCCATTACAATGAGTCGGCAGATGTCATCCAGAAGAAGCAGAGCGAGATTATCGCCAAAGCAAACGAAGTTGTTGCTTCCATCATCAAGGATGGCATGAAGGATGATGAGAAACGGAAAGCCATCTACGATTATCTGAACGATAACGCGAAGTATGATGATGCAGCATTGGAAAATGCAGAACAGAACAATTTTAAAAATGTCGATGCACAGTTCAACGATTCGTTTACCACTTACGGTATCCTTGTCAAAGGCGTTGGCGTATGTGCCAGCTATGCTTCCGTCTACAAACTGCTCTCCGATCTGTCTGGACTGGAAAGCATCGTCGTAACGGGAGCATCTAGCGGTGTTCCTCATGCGTGGAATAAGGTAAAAATCGGAAATGAATGGTTCCATGTAGATGCTACCAACAATCTGACCAATTCCGGTATTCCTTACTTCCTGTACAATGCAAATGATGAGACGGCTGCAAGTCAGAAAACGATAGCCGATAAGGATTACTGGCTTGATGCCGAACTCGCCCTGTTTAATGGCGAAAGTGATGCGAACGATTATTATGTACAGAACGATCTCGAAGTCGCTTCGATTAGTGAATACAAAACGAAGGCTGAGAGTGAACTGAAAAATGGAGAAAATCGGGTAATTCTTCGTTTTGCCTCACCTGTGGACTCTGATGAACTGATGACAGCTGCAGGCGAAGCCCTCGCTGCGGTAGATGAAGCCCTGCTGAATACAGCTCAATTGGCCACGCTCGGCAGCTACGCCATTTTGGAGCCTAACCCGGATCAGAAGTAATGCAATAATCAGGAAAAAGTCCATAACAACAAAGAACTCCATTCACCTTTATCGGGATTGGAGTTCTTTGCTTTACTTGCCTATGATCACTGACCTATAATTCATAGGCTTTTTATATCCAAAATTACGGACTAACTGTACCGCCATTGGCGTTCAGTGTCTCACCGCTCACATAGCTCGATTCCTGGCTCGCCAGGAACACAAACGCTGGCGCCATTTCAGCAGGCTGCCCTGCACGACCAAGTGGCGTATTGGAGCCAAAATCTGCAAGCTTTTCTACGGGTTGTCCACCAACAACCTGAAGCGGTGTCCATACTGGACCCGGTGCGACAACATTCACACGGATACCTTTGCTGCCGACTTGTTGCGCCAGCGCCTTGCTGAAGGTGTTGATTGCTGCCTTTGTTGTCGCATAATCCAGCAGGATTGGAGAGGGCTTGTATGCCTGAATAGAAGACGTGTTAATGATGGAGCTGCCTGGCTTCATGTGTTTCACAGCTGCTTTACAGAGCCAGAACATCGAATAGACATTGGTTTTGAATGTCGCATCAAATTGTTCTGTAGTCAGATCGGCGATCTGCTCAACAAACTGCTGTTTACCTGCTACGTTGGCGAGAATATCGATCCCGCCGAGCTCTTTCACAGCAGATTCAATGAGTTCTTCGCAGTATTTCTCATCCTTGAGGTCACCTGGAATCGCAACAGCCTTGCGGCCAGCTTCTTCGATCAGCTTGACCACTTCCTTCGCATCGGCTTCTTCCTCAGGAAGATAAGCCAGGACGACATCCGCGCCTTCACGGGCAAAAGCGATAGCTGCCGCCCGACCAATACCGCTGTCGGCTCCGGTTACAACAGCTTTACGTCCGGTCAGACGTCCGCTGCCTTTATAGCTTTTTTCACCTGTATCAGGTACAGGAGTCATTTCACGCTGAAGCCCCGGCTCCTCCTGCTGCTGCTTCCAATCTGATGTTGCCTTCGGATATTGTGTCGTCGGATCTTGCATGGTGTGCTGGTCTTGATTAGCCATGTACAATTCCTCCTCGGATTTATTTTATTTTGGAAGTTGTTTTCATAAACGTTGCACTCTTTCCTTTGTAACCGAGATGGGTAAAATTTAAACTGGCTCTGAATATTTCCATGGCAACCTTCCGACTTTGAATCTCCAGTAACAGGAGGTTGTATAATAGATCCTGAGGTGATTTTATTGAACCCAAGCAGTGATACATATTCGATCGGTGAAGCTGCTAAAATGATCGGCTCGACTGTCAAAACGATTCGTTATTACGATGAAATCGAGTTGCTCCGGCCCTCTTTTCATACGGAAGGTGGTCACCGTCTTTATACACCGCAAGACGTTTGGCGGCTGGAACTCATCACAACGCTTCGCTATTTGAATTTTGGCATATCGGATATTCGCAAGCTGATGTCCGGTGAACTTGGCGTGTCACAGGCGCTGGATCTACAGATTGAAGCCCTGGAAACTCAGATTGGGACAATGAATTCCATGCTCTCCATTCTGCAACAAGCCAGACAACGGGAAGCGGAAGATACACTCCATTCCGGACAGTCCCTTACCTATGTCTCAAGCCTGGTGGATTCGCTGACCGTCAATGCTCAAAAAAGGAAAAAATTCGTTTCCGCCAAAATGGAAGAATCTCACCTGCTGGACGGAATCCCGCACGAATGGAGAGTTTCGTTTCTGCATTTTTTCGACAAATACATGATGAAAGATACAAAGCTGTCAGCCCAACAAACACTGGCATGGAAAGAAATTCAGGAAATCATCAACGATCCGGCCTACATCGCCGATCTGGCCCGTCTCGAACTTCCCTTCTTCACCATGGCGAATCATCCACAGCTTGAAGCAGAAGCCTGGGTAAAAAAAATGGAAACCCTCCGCATTCGTGCCACCGAAGCTCTGGACCAATGTTGGCCGTTAGATAGCCCCGCAGTGCAGAGCATGGTGTGGGATTTTGTGATGATGTACGCCAGTAATGAACATGCTGGAGATCCGGAAGTATTTTTTCGCAAACAGGCTCGATATATGCTCGACTCCGTAACTGAGCGCATCCTTCGTTTTAACAAGCTCTGCAAGATCGTGAATCCTGAATGGAGCCAGATCGTAGACGGCATTAATCTGTTGCAGGAAGGCATGCGACTGCGATTAAAACAAATGGAAGAAGACTGAATTTCAGTCCTCTTCCATTGTTACATTCACCCTTTTTTCAATGAATAGGATGCGTGTTCTCCCACTTCACTGTCCAACTGGAGCGGTTGCCCTTTCAGATAGTGATTAAAGAAGTCGATTGTTGTGTCATTTACGATTTGGTGAGCTCCCTTTGCATCTACCCCCTGTGACCATTCAAGAATCGGAGATATCAGATAGAGATCCGAGAAACTCAGATGTTTGGTATTACTCAGCTCCATCCAGTAGTTCCCTCCCGCGGTCACCGGTTCATAACGTGCATACACTTCTTTGTAGTATTTCTCGGCTTCCGGACGAGTCGTGCCCATTGCTTCAATCTCGTCGTCACTCATGACACTTGTACCTGCAACGGTTGTGTCCGCGCTCATCATGAGAAACGGTTTGCCCACTCCTTCAGCAGGAATGCGCTTCTCCCCAAACAATACGCCATCCATGTTCATACCTGCTTTGACACGAGGATCATCCATCAGCATCTGTACGGTTGTTGCCCCGCCAAATGAATGTCCAAACATGCCGATGTTGTCCAGATCCATATGACCGTTAAAACGTCCGTTTGAATCATTGGTAGCCAAATTCTCCACTTGATCCAGCACAAATTGCGCATCCTTCACCCATGTCTCGTTGAGCTTGTCCATATAACTGAATTGCAGTTGATCGAAGCCTTCCTTGCTCTCCGATTCAAATTGCGCCACTCGCCCATTCGGGAACACAGAGACCAGACTACTGTACGTATGATTAATACCCACAACAATATAACCTTGGCTGACCAGTTGCTCCACCTGGAACGTATTTTGATTTTCATAACCATGCAGACCATGTGAGAAAAGAATAACCGGATACTTGGCTTCCGCATTAGACAATGATGCTTCCTGAATGGCATGGGTTTTGACTTGACTCAGGCTTGAAAATAGAAGCTTTGGCAGCTTCAGCACATCATTAAAGGCTGTTGCATACACTTTCGGATCATTGACGTAAGGAGCCGTTGTTCCCTTTGTGTCTTTATCCGTTGGATACCAGATCTGCACCATCAGTTCCCGTTTGTCTTCGGCTGTACTCGTCAGCAATTCCTCCCGGCTCTCATCCGTCCAATCGTAGGATAGCGTACCGATTCCGTAAGGTCCTGTTGGTTTATCAAATGAAAATACCGGAAACAGAAGTGGTAGCCCCATCGTCACGGCAGCGTATACCAATACCAATAGCGATGTTCCAATGATTCGAACACGTCCGAATTTCCGCACGCCAGCTGATTTTGACCTCTTAGCGATTAACACAAACAGTGGAACCAGTGTGAGAAGATACGCCGGAATCATGGGCCAACGAAATCCCTCACTCACCCCATGCACCAGCAATAATACAACCGATATGACCCATCCTCCCCACACCATTTTCCGAGGTTTGTTCCAGCCCCCAATCAACCACACCAGCATCACTACATTGAAAATAAGATAAATCCATTCTAGAGTTCTCATTATTCCTTGCCCCCTTCTCTGCCACAATTGAACTAAAATATATCGTGCAGCAGCTCTTCTATTTCCAATCATAAAACCTCCAGTTACAGGAGATTCAAGAGTGAATTTTGAAAACAAAAAAATGCACTCCCTGCATGACACTGGATCTCCCGAAGGTTCTCCCATGTATTCAAGGAATGCACGTATGATATTACGATATTAACATCAACGATTCTATAATAAGAGGTTAATGATCTTCGCCTTCATCTACCCGCTGTCTTTTTCCTATGCCAAATACGAAATATCCGATCACAACGATCGCCATAAATGTAGCCCCGACAATTAGGGGTAACCGCGTATCCGGGTTAAATGCCATACCAATAATGACAAGCGTCAGATATACGATGATGATATAGTTGCTGATGGGGAACCATTTGGATTTAAAATTGTGGTCTCCCATCTCATTGCCCCAACGCTTTCTGAATCGGAACTGGCTGAAGGCCAACGCGAACCACGGAACCATCCCCGGAAGAACACTTGCGCTATAGATGTACAGGAACAGTTTGGAGTCCGGCATCAGATAGTTGAGTACCACACCCACCAGCAGCAAGGAAATCGTGATGATAATACTGTTGCGGGGAACCCCGCCTTTGGACAGCTTTTTGAAAAAGACCGGTGCCTGTCCATTCTCCGCAAGTGTGTAAAGCATACGTCCTGCACTATAGATCCCACTGTTACATCCCGACATCGCAGCGGTAAGCACGACAAAGTTAATCATTCCCGCAGCAGCGACAATCCCGACTTTGGCAAATGTCAGTACAAACGGACTTCCCGTCTCTCCAACTTCATTCCAAGGGTACAATGTCACGATGACAAAGATGGCCCCAACGTAAAAAATGAGAATACGCCACACGATATTTTTGATCGCTTTACGCAGCGTGATCTTCGGATTTTCCGCTTCACCTGCCGTAATACCTACCATTTCAACGCCCTGGTAAGCAGCCGTTACGATACACAGGGCAAATAGGAAACCTTTGATCCCTCCTGGGAAAAATCCGCCATGGCTCACCAGATTTGATAGCCCAATGGGCTGTCCTCCGTTCCCCCAGCCGAAGAAGATGAGTCCGGTTCCGATCACGATCATGAAGATAATCGCTGTCACCTTGATCAGCGCAAACCAGAATTCGAATTCTCCATAGTACTTTACCGCTGCCAGATTCGCTGCTGCAATAATGAGCACGCCAGCCAAGGCAGGCAGCCATTGTGGTATATCCGGGAACCAGTAGCCTACATAAATCCCAATCGCGGTGACTTCAGCCATACCAACCGTTACCCAGAGGAACCAATAACTCCAGGCAGTCAGGAACCCGGCCAGCGGACTGATATACTTGTGAGCAAATGTGGCAAATGAACCGGTGACAGGCTCCTGAATCAGCATTTCCCCCATAATACGCATGACAAAAAAGATAATGATCCCGGCCAGCAAATAGGCCAGCAGTACCGAAGGACCTGCCCATTTGATCGTACTTGCCGATCCCATGAACAATCCGACCCCGATCGTACCTCCGAGTGCAATCAGCTCTACGTGGCGGGGCTTTAGCCCTCTAGATAGTTGCTTGGATTCCAAACGATTCTCCCCTTTTCTTGTGTGCAGCTTCTTGTTGTCAGATCAACTTATTATTTTCACATTAACGCAATGCAGAATTACTTCACCAAATTGTACGAGATGTGTCGCAGAAATACAACAAGGAATGTAAGGAAGCGGATTCAATACAAAAAATCCACCAGCAGCAAAGCACTGGTGGATATACCTACGGTGAACGGTTTAGCCACATAAGGCTTGAACGAAGCCAAGTTAACTCATCAGTTCGTTAAATACCTTTTCCCAGCGGCCGCTGTGCCCATCCTCCATGAATAAAGGAATAAATCCCAATCGGAGATAGATTGCAATTGCAGGAAGCCTGAAGTCATCCGTCTCAAGCAGGGCCGCTTGCTTCCCCTCATCTCTCATTCGATGCAAGGCCGCCAGGGCAATGGTATACCCCAACCCTTTCCCGGAGTGCCCCGGCAGAGCGCCCACCATATGCAGATATCCACAATCGATATCCCTGTCCTCTTTCTCCCATGCTACAGCAGTGGCAACAGCAAGTCCCTGATAACAGAGAAACAGAATCTTCTCCGGCAAAAACGGAGGCTGAAATCCGATCTTGTCACCGAAGGCAATCTCCCTGGCAAAAGAAATTCGGATCACATGCTCCCACTCCGTTACATCACCGGATTGAAACGATCTTAAGCTGTAGCCTTCCGGTATGTTCAGCTGCGGCAGATCTGCCAAAGTATCCTTTTTCATGACCAACTTGGAACGTTCATTCCTCATCCTGTATAGCCTGCCTTTACTCTAAAGTCCGGAAAGGACACCGTGTTCCCGCCCTGCTTCACGGATTGCATGGAGAGGAAAAAGACCGCGCTCCAGGTCACGGCATCATACACATCAACCAGCGGGCTGCGGTTTTCCTGAATCGCCGAGATGAATTCTTCCAGCACCAGAAAATCACCCCCGCCATGCTTCGTGCCCGCCGCTAAGTGGCCCCACTGCTTCCATTTGGGATGATCATATTCAGGCTGATAACAGGACATGTTCTCCCATACTTCTGAGCCATCCTCTCCGTTTACCGGAGATCGGTTCTGCAGCCATACGAGATCTTCCTCATAGGGATGACGCGCGGACAAGTACGCTCCCTTGGTTCCCTGAAGCATATAATGAGTTTTATTATGTGGACGGACGGAGACCCAGTCGATACGCAGCGTAATCAGAACGCCATTCTCGGTCACCAGCGCGGCGACGGCTGAATCCCCTTGACTCCAGTAGCCTTCACGGGCAGCAGGATGGTCCTTGCCAAACTGCTCGCTGAAATAATTCTGCAAAGCCCTCGGTTTGGAGACTTGCGTCGAGATGTTTTTAAGCCGATCTCCTCCCGGTTTATTCAGCCCGATCCACTGCGCGGCAGGCCCAATCGAATGCGTCGGATAATTGACCCCGTTATAATTGTGGTGGAGTTGTCCTCGCCATGTAAGCGAGCCGTCCGGATGATGAATTAGATGACGTAAATCATGAATATAACCACCCTCTACATGGGTAATCTCCCCGAATAAACCTTGCTGCGCCATATAATTAACCATAAGATTGGACCTGGAGAAGCAATAATTTTCGGACATCATATATTTCAAACCTGTGCGCTCCACTGTCTCGACCAATTCCCAAGCCTCCTCAAGTGACTGCACTGCAATCACCTCACTTAACACATGCTTGCCTGCGTTCAGTGCATCAATGGAATGTCGAGCATGCATATGCATGGGGCTAATTACAAAGACTGCATCAATGGAAGCGTCCTGCAGCATTTCCGAATAGTCGCTATACGTTCTGATCCCCGGAAAAATCCCTTTCCACTGCTCCAGGACCAGTTCATTCAAATCACAAGTAGCCGTAAGATCAATTCGGTCAGCAAGAGAATGCAAGGCATTCAAAAAGCTTGCCCCCCGGTTGCCTCCAACTATAGCCAGCCTTACCCTCCTGCGGGTCATGGCGTCATCCCTTTCTTCTGAAAGGATAGTGATACTAGCAGTTCTGCGGAATGACCGTCGCCTTTGGCATCAGGATGGGGTTCATAATCATACATGCCTTTGACAAAAATGTTCGCCAGCTCCTGATACGGTGTCCCCTTCAGCAAAATAGTATTGATGCTCAACTGCTGCTCCTGAAGGTTCACGAGCAGAACCGCAGGGATATCCGGTACGGCTGCCAATTGTACGAAATGCCAATGATCACGTTGAAAGACAGACTGAACGTGGTTATGTCCGTTAAAGAAAATGCCCGGTCCTTGATGTTCATTCAGTATTGACCAGATATCGAGTGCAGCATCAATAGACATCATCGGCTCCGTGGATCTGGCCGTTGTAGCGTATACCGGATGATGGGCGAACACGAGCAGCGGCTTATGTCCGTACCTGTTCATTTGTTCGCGCAGCCAGTTCAGTTGTTCTTCATCGATCATGCCGCCCCAATGGTCGGGATCCTCACGTGCAGTGTCCAGTACCAGCAGCACTGCCTCCTCTTCTTCAATGGCCAGATAGCGATGCTGTCCCGTCCTTGCCTGTAGATCGGCCTTGGAACAGGTATGCGTATCATGATTGCCCAGTG
The DNA here is from genome assembly GCF_032399705.1 of Paenibacillus sp. BIC5C1. Classification (NCBI taxonomy): domain Bacteria; kingdom Bacillati; phylum Bacillota; class Bacilli; order Caryophanales; family Paenibacillaceae; genus Paenibacillus; species Paenibacillus sp. BIC5C1. Next base: position 913,459 of record NZ_CP135922.1, on the reverse strand, counting down.
CATATAGAAATTCACCTTGCAGTAGCTCACTTTTTACCTTGCTCATAATAAAATCGAACTCCGAGAGTTCGCCGGCATGTGTCAGATCACCAATAGACAGGTGATAGTCAGCGGAGAATGCCAAAAACTCCGACAGATAATCGGTATAGAAATCCTCCCTGGCCTCAATCATCTGATCATCGGCCTCTATCAGCTCGCTAGAATAGTGCAAATCGCCCATTACCATCAGTCTCATTATCATCATCTCCCTTATCCTTTGATGCCCGAATGCATAAAGCTGCTGATAAACTGTCGCTGGAACAACAGAAAGCCAATCAGCATCGGGGCAGTTACAATCAGGGTTGCTGCGCTGACATCCGTCCACTGCGCACCTGCTTCGGTTGATTTTGCAAACATCGCCAGACCTACAGTCAGCAGACGATTTTCCGGGGAATTCGTCACAATAAGCGGCCAAAGAAAGTCGTTCCAGTGAAAGCTGATGGAAACAATCGCAAACGAAAGATAGACGGGCCTCGACAGCGGCATATAAATACGCAGCAGAATGCCTAGTGAAGAGCAGCCCTCTACACGCGCAGCCTCATCCAGTTCGTACGGAAGCTGCTTAAAGGCCTGCCTTAAGAGGAACACTCCAAACGCAGAAGCGAAATAAGGCAGCATAATACCGATCTTTGTATCCAGCAGTCCCAACTCGTTAATGATTTGGTAGTTAGAGAAGATGAGTACATCCGATGGGACCATAATCTGGACGAGAAAGAGCATAAATACAATATTCCGCCCAACAAAAGCAACACGGGCAAACGCATATGCTGCCAGGGTTAATGTAACAATCTGAACTGCAAATATTCCTGAGGTTACCAGTAGCGTATTCCACATGTATTGTCCGAACGGTGCCCCTTGCCAAACCCGACTGAAATTATCCAGCGTAAAATCCCAGGACCAACCTGCGCCAATGGACGCATCCTTTGGTAGAAAGGCATTGCGCAGCATCCATATTAGCGGAATCAGCCAAGCCGCAGCAAACAACAACATAATTGCATGCCACAACGCTTGTCCGGCTATCCGACGGCGCCTTGCGAATCTAAACTTCCGATTCAGCGACTGCTTGGCCTTTTCAGGCCGCAATTTAGCGGACAAGGACAGCTCGGCAGCATTTTTCATGATTCCTATCCCCTTCCACCTTCTACTGATAATGAATTTTGCGTTCCCATCCCGCAAATTGGAAGCAGGATATGACAAGAAGCAGAACAATCATCACCACGGTCATAGCTGCCGCCATCCCCTGGTCATTGAAACTGAAAGTCGTCTCATAGATATAATATAGAAGCAAGCTGCTGGCATGATCAGGCCCTCCCTTGGTCATCATCCACAGATGATCCACCCATTTGAAGGCATTCGTAATCGCGACGACGGTGACAAACAGCGTTGTGGGCATCGTCAATGGAATGGTGATCCGCAGCTGCTGCGTCAACACGCCGATCCCGTCTACCGAAGCCGACTCGTAAAGATCTTTCGGAATCTGCTGCAGGCCAGCCAGATAAAAGATCATGAAATATCCGGCCTCCTTCCAGACAGTCATCACAATCAGCGAGCCAAGCACCGTATCCGGATTGCCAAGCAGATTAACCTCGCTTCCTGTGAACCAGGAAGCAAACCGGGCAAACAAACCAAACTGAGGCATATAAAGAAACAGCCAAATGCTCGCAGCGGCGATCATTGGAATCATATTCGGGTAGAAAAAAGCAATACGGACCAGACCTTTGCCCCGGATCGCTTTATCTGCAAACAACGCCATTACAAAGGCCAGCGCCATCGAGACGGGAACCGTACCGACCGCAAACCAGATGTTATTTCGGAACACTTCAACAAAAACAGGATCATGCAGCAATGCCTTATAGTTGTCCATTCCTACAAATACAGGCGTGCGAACGGCCAAATTCTGCTCAAACAGACTGAGCCATGCCGATTTTAGCATCGGATAATAGGTGAACATGCCAAGAAACAGAAGGGATGGTAACACAAGTGCCCACCCAAACCCGTTCCGCCTAAGCTTTTCGTTCCAACGGGTATTCATGCCCGATTCTCCTCCTTGTACAATCTGAGCCTTACTTCCCTGCAACTCCCTGGTAAGAAATATCGGCGGGAAGCACTGTAGTGGCTTCCCGCCAGGATCATAACTAAGGAAGGTTCTAATTCAGCAGCTTTATTTGTTAAAAAGAGCGAGCACACGATCCGCTTCTTCTTGTGCGGCCTTCAATGCACCAGCCGCATCGATTTTGCCAGCCAGCGCGGATTGAATCTGGTTGGTTAGTGCGGAGGACACCTTGCCGTGATTATGCGTGGATAATTCCCGGAACGCATACTGTAACTGGTCACGGGCCACGAGTGCCTGCGGGAATCCATCTGTGTACACCTTCATGGCTTCCGTATCGTAGGCAGATTTGCGAACCCCGACATAACCGGATGAAGAACTGAACAGTGCAGCTTGTTCCGGAGCAGTCATATACTTGGCAAATTCCCAAGCTGCTGCCTGTTTCTCTGGTGTGGTATCTTTGAAAATGTACAGGTTACCCCCGCCCGTAGGCGATCCGTATTGCTTATTGGCTGGTGCGAAGGCTACACCAAAGTCGAATTTGGCGTTGGTTTTCACGTTCGTCAAGTTGCCACTAGTGTGCATCATCATAGCCGTTTTGCCTTCAATAAAATCGGTTGGCGTGGCAGCCCAATCTATAACTCCTTTTGGCATTACCTTGTACTTATGGGACAAGTCAAGCCAGAATTGCAGAGCTTCGACGTTCTCCGGCGTATTGAAATTGGCTTTCCTGCCGTCATCCCCCATAATGCTCTGCTTGGGATCGCTCGCATTTTGGCGGGCAAGCATCTGGAACATCCAGTAGGAATCGTCATTCCCCGGAATCTCCAGCCCTGTATGTCCATCACGATTCAGCTTCCCGGCATATTCCACCAGCTCATCCCAGTTTGTCGGTGGCTTGCTCGGGTCCAGACCAGCAGCTTTGAACATGTCTTTGTTGTAATACAGAATAATAGTACTTCGCTGGAACGGTACACTGTACGTATGTCCATCCGCTTGGGTATCCTCCACGAAGGCCGGATAGAAATCATTCTTGTTATAGTCCGCATCCTTGGCGATAAAATCATCCAGAGGAATAATCGCGTCCGTGTCCATCATGCTGTACAGCTCAGTCGACATCATAACAGCCACATCCGGCGGCTGCTTGGCCTGTACACCTGCCTGAATTTTGATCGTATTATCTCCGTAGTTTCCGGTATAGACCGGTTTAACCTTAATATCCGGGAATTTTTCCATAAAAGATGTGCTCATCCCGTCAATAACCTTTGTAAGTGGCCCGCCTACATTAACCGGGTAATAGAACGAGATTTCAATCGGCTCCTTGGGAGTCTGATCCAAAGCCGCGTTTGCATCAGCTGTTGAAGCCGTTGTAGCCGTGCCGACCTTGGTATCCGCTGCATTCCCCCCTCCCTGACCGCACCCGACTAGCATTAACGTTAATCCCAGCGCAATTAGCGCCATTTTCCCCTGCTTCAGCATTTGTTTTCTCCCCTCATATGTGCAGAGCATGTTAGCTCTGTTTAAAATCCATAATGTCTGAAATTCATGCTTACACGGTTGGAGTCTACATCAAGGATATGCAGGACAGCACCTTCGGCTGTTGGAAGAACAGTGATGCCTTGCGCTTCATTACTGCTTCCGAGGTTCCGGTCAAAGGCCAGCGTGACAGCTCCGGTATCTGGATCAATCCGGTAGACGGATTTCTTGGAGTTATTGTCGGAGGAGGCATACAGCGCACCATTATACATCTCTGCGCCTTGAATGCGATCAATCGTTTGACTAAGCGGTACGGTTTTGATGAGGGACATGTCACTGAGTCGAAACACATTCAACACAGGGGCATTGTTCCACTGGGCCGTATAGACCTGACCTCGATCGGCATCTACGGCTACCCAAGGCACACCACCGGGATGAAGGTTCAACGGAAGCGCATAGGAGGTTCCAGTATATTGAAGTGTGGAGGCATTATAGACGGCGATGTAGGGATGTTCGTATTTCTTACTGTCTTCAATAGGAGCATAAATCAACCCGTTGTAATAGGAAATGTCCCCAATGTGGTCACCGCCCTGCACTGCTATCTCAGCCGGGATTGCTACCGCATTTCGTTTCTGAACCGTCTTTCCGTCCAGTGCCGTCTTTAATAAACCAAGCTGTGAATTAAAAATCCACGAGTTTCCATCTGTTGTGACGCCTTGTCCGCGCTCAAAGGCATCCGTCAGCCAAAAGGTTTGCTTGGACACCTCATGCCAGGATTCGGCGGCCTGTGCAGCATATACCGCATTTTCCGCAGCTTCGGCCGATGCGTGCACCGCCCATGTTCCTGATGTAAGAGAACCTGCAATTAACACTCCCGCACAGACCCAGCCTGACACTTTTCTCAGTTTCATGATATTAACGCCTCCTGAATTGTAGGTCTGCTCCAATAATGGTTCGTCCATTATGGAAGCAGTGACCCCCGTTTTAGCCAGCGGGATTCACTTCCCGATCGGCTTAAACTAATTGTAGCTTTCAGGCCAAGGACGTCTGTTGGACAAAATGCGGTTTTTATTGAACAAAACAATCATTTTAGAATGATTCGGTTCGAAGAAACCTCGTTCATATACTGTTTGGGCGTCGTTCCAGCGATCCGCTTGAACATTCTTGTGAAGTGACCCTGATCGGAGAAACCGGCACGGTCGGCAATCTCCTTCAGCCCGTACTCTCCCTTACTGATCAGCAGCTTGGAATGTTCGATCCGCAGGCGAATCAGATAATGATGTGGTGTATGCCCCGTCTGCTGTTTGAACAGCCGAATATAATGGGACAGACTCAGGGCAGCCTTGTCAGCCAGTTCCTGAATGGAGAGCTCCGCCTCCAAATTTTCTTTCATATATTCTATGGACTGATAAATTTCCTGATTGGCCGTCATTCTGGAGGGAGTGCTGTTCGTGCATACCTGAGAATAATGGTTCAGGAGATGCAGGATGAGCATATTGGAGAGTGAATCACTATATATCTTTCCTTGTCTGCCGCCATTCTGCAGCTCTTCGAGCAACCAGAGTCCTAATTGCAACAGCTTGGGGTCCTTGACATAATACTTGAGTTCCAACTGAATATACCCTTCCTTCAGCAGTCCCGATTCACGTGCGATGTGCTCTAGATAGGAAGGCGGGATTTCGATCTGCAGGAAATACAGGGAAGCCTTTCCCCAGGAACAGAGAACGGGTTCTCCAGCAGGCAGGATATGAATGGTATAATAGTTCTCATAGTAAGCCGAACAATGTATGGCAATCTGATGCTTCGTTCCGGTAAGCCCCCCGGCAGCATGCTGAGGACTCGGCCACCGGGACACCTGCAGATAGTCCCATCCAAGGGTATGGCTCGTGAGTACAGGCTGGTTGTCAGCAGGATATACTCTTTCGGTTGTTCTCATCCTTATCACCCCTTTTCATCACGTTAGCAATCTACTATGCGGGATGTATAAACTGTGGGTAAAGAGTTTGTCTTTTTCGAATGTGGAGCCTGCTGACTGCTTTGTTGTTTGATCTAAATATTCAGCGAAAATAAAAAAACACGCCAACCGTGGCGTGTTTGATTTTGATGCAATTATCCTAAAGGCAGATGAACCAGCACCGTCGTACCCTCACCTTCCCGGCTTCTCATTTCGACGGTTCCGTGGTGAAGCATCACGATTTTCTTGACGATCGCAAGGCCCAGACCGTTACCGCTAATGCTGCGGTTTCGCGACAGGTCTGTTTTATAAAACCGATCAAACACATACTCCAGCTGCTCTTGCGCTATTCCAATACCCGTATCCGTTATCGTAATGAGAATTTCATTCTCTACCTGGTGCGTTCGTATACAAATATGCCCACCTGCTGGCGTAAACTTGATGCTATTCCCCAGCAGATTCATCCAGACCTGATTGAGCTGATCCCGATCTGCTGTAACTTGAATCGTATCGGCCAACTCCAGATGAACCTGAATATTTTTGGTGGACCACTGCGGCTCGCAGGTAACGATAATTTGCCGAATTTGCTCATCAAGATTATAAGTAGCCGCCTCGAACGGATGATGATCGGAGTCCAAAGATGCAAGCTCCAGCAGATTATCGCTAAGTCTGGATAGCCGTCCACTCTCCGTAATAATGATATCCAGGTAATAGTTACGATCAGGTTCGGCAACCAGGCTGTTATTTTTCATCGCCATGGCAAAACCGGAAATAGAGGTCAGCGGGGTTTGAATCTCATGAGATACATTGGAAACAAAATCCTGTCTCATCTGTTCCAACTGTTTGAGCTCACTCGCCATCTCATTAAAACTGTGCGTCAAAGCTCCCATTTCATCCACACGTTTCGTTTGGATTTCCACCTCAAAATCACCCTTCGCCAGCCGCTTGGTTGCACGAGTCAATACCTGAATCGGTTTCACCAAGTACCTTGCAGCAATAAGAATACAGAGGCTTCCAATAAACAGTGCGAGTAATAATATCAGGAAGACCATTCGATTAATGATATTTTCGTTCTGCGGAGAAAATTGCATAAACACGGCTTGCGGCTCCCCTTGGAATGGGAAAGGAAGACCGATAAAGGTCTGATCCACCTCAGCCGGCGAGCGATAGACCTGGCCCTGCAATACCATTTGAACCACCTCTGGCGCAATTTGAACGGTATCCGTATTGTCCAGATTATAAAATGTTACGTTGCCGGAAACGTCATATAGATGAATGGGATAGGTAGATATCTTCACCATACTTTTAATGAATGCATCCCGGTCCTCCGGGTGTGTTTGTTCATAGAGACGTATCATTTCCTCACCTGTTGCAATCATGTCATTCTGACCGAGGTGGTTCACTTCTTTTTTGAACAGAAAGAGCCCTACGAGGAAAGACGACAGCAAGCTGAAGATAATGACAACCAAAAATGTGAGAATGATGCGAACGTATAAGGTCTTGATCATGTGATCACTAACCGGTAGCCCAGACTTCGGGCCGTTTCAATCTGAAAGTGATGTGCATCGCCAGCGAATTTTTCCCTTAATCGCTTAATGTGAACGTCAACCGTCCGGTCATCACCTTCATAGTCACTGCCCCAAATTTTCGTAATTAACTGTTCCCGGGTAAATATCTGCCCAGGCTGGTTCGCCAGCATGAACAGCAACTCGAACTCCTTTAAAGGCAGATTGAGCGTCTGCTCTCCTCGAATCACTTGAAAACTGCGGCGATTCAGTGTAATGCCCCCCAATTGAATCGTTTGGGAAGAGACAATCAGATACCGTTTCAGCAATGCTTTCACTCTCATCACAAGCTCCAGCGGATCGAAGGGCTTTGTCAAATAATCATCTGTTCCAAGCTGGAATCCCTTCACTTTCTGAGCCGATTCCCCTTTTACCGTAACCATCAAGAGCGGCATATTCAGATCCATGCGCCGGATCTCCCGGCATAGTTCCCAACCATCCAATTTGGGCATCATAATATCGAGGATAACCAGGTCAATTTGCGATTTCTCAACAATATCCAATGCTTCTGCACCGTCTTTAGCCACCACGATCTCAAATCCCTCATTCCGCAAAAACAAAGTAATCAGCTCACGAATGTGCACATCGTCGTCCACGACAAGGATTTGGGTCATATAAAATGCATGCCTCCAATAGATTTCTTATCCTCTTCCACCTGGGTGGAGGGTTCAACCAAAATGCCAGCCCAACAGATTCCAATGATAGAAAAATAAACATAAGGTTACTGCTGCTAAAGTTACGAACGTATAATACACACGCTTAGGTAACGTCCAATATTTGTTTTTCCATGCCAGAACGTTCATCGTTACGATGGCCACACTCCATCCCACAAGAATCAGAGGCATGAACAGATAAAGACGTAGAGATAGTGAAATATGACTGAGTCGATCGATCAGATCCATGTTCACCACCAGAAGTGTAGCTCCCAAGGTCACCAATGACCACACGGACGTAACTACCAACAGCAGGACTGCCCATTTCTGCGCCCTTGGCATCGCTTTGATTTTGCGTCTGCGATAAATAGCTCCCAGTAGTACAGTAATGAACAGAACGGCCGAGATACCGAGCAGCGGAAGCCAAAGCTTCGATTGATTGATTAACGGCGTAGGCTCCAGTGGCATGGGGTTGAGTATATCCAGAAACAGATACGTGACCTTGCCCTCTGTATCCGTACGGAATCCCATCTGATGCTTCCCGCCGACTTCCTGGAATAGATTCACTCCAATCGGAGTGTATACTTGCTGATCTGCACCACTTCCAATCGACAACCGATTATCCGAAACCTTAATATTGATCTGAGTCAGAAAACTGAAAAACTTATCGATCTTCGTGTGATTACGACGTGTAAATTGATAGGAACCTGCATATTTCTCCAGAGGCTCCCCTAGTTCAATAGAGGTTGCAGCAGGCTGATTAGTCATATGGGCAGGATAGTAACGATCAAAGAAGGCTTGCGCCAATCCTCCTGCTGCCGTTCCACCGTCCCCTCCACTGTAGGAAACAAATATGCCGACGTGTTGGTCCGGTACAAGATAAAGTGCTGTATTAAACAACTCGTCGGCACCTGCATGGGAGATCACACGCAGGCCATTCATATTCAACTCATAAAAGCCCAAGTCCATGGCGGGTAAACGTTTGTCGAACCGGAATGCCGGGGAATGCATGAGCTTGGCGGTTTCCGGCTTGAGAATTTGCTTATCCTCATATCGCCCGTCCTGTAGATGGGCAATCATGAAATGAGCCATATCATTCGCCGAGACACTGCCTGATCCTGCTGGTCGAAAGCCACCTTCAAACGTAGGACGCTTGGTTATATACTCGCCATTGGCTCGGGCATATCCAAGTACAGCATAGGGCTTCAACGATGCCGAAACAGGCTCCTCCACCGTAGCATACTTCATGCTCAGCGGATCAAATATATTTTTCTGTATATAGTCATTATAAGCAATGCCACTAACTTCTTCGACGATAAGTCCTGCGAGTGAGGCACCATAGTTGGAATAGGCCAGCATCTCGCCTGGCCGCATGACCCTAGCTGGCATATGGTTTGCCATTGTTTCTGCAATGGAAACGGGCAGCTTCTCTGGATCGGTAGTAATCTGATATCCAACACCGCCCTCCTCAAAGCCTGCCGTATGGGTCATGAGATGACGCAACGTAATCGGTTCCGCATAGGTTGGTGGTATTTTCACCGTTTTCAGATAGGTGTTAACGTCAGTGTCCAGATCAAGCTTTCCTTCCTCTACCAGCTGCATCACTGCGGTCCATGTGAACAGCTTTGTGGTCGACGCAATCCGAAACAGGCTGGTTTCGGGATCAACAGTTTTATTTTCTTCGATGTTCGAATGTCCGTACCCTTTGGAGAGCAGAATCTTCCCATCCTTCACAATTGAAATGACTGCACCTGGAATCTGTAAAGAATCCATTTGTACATCCATAATCCCATCAATGAATGCTGCTAGCTGTTCTTTGTTATCCAGGTTAACCGCGTTTCTCTTCTCTTGTGTACCAGAACTCAATCCGGAAGAGTAAGTCTCTGCTGATGCGGGAGCCTGAATCCCTAACCAAGTTGCCCCAAGCGTAGTCCCCAACAATACCAGTAACATCATTTTGCAAACCAATTTCCTTATCGACGATGACATCACAAACCTCCACCACTCCGTATATTTTGTTTTAACCACTGTTTCTCGGCTTTCTTTCGAGAGCATATCAAGAACGTATGAACGGAGCGTGAACCTTTTAGTCATATTTTGCCAAAAATAATTGACACTAGTAAGATAGGGGGAGGTTGAATAGGAAAGGGAGAATGGGTATGCCTGACTTTTTACTAGTCTTATTTTTGTTTAATTTATCTTTATTTCTACTGCACGAAATGGACGCCATTAGACGATCTGAGTGGAAATTGTTTATCGTGCTGAAAAATATGGAAGATGAAAAAGCCTATAAATGCTTCACATTCGTTCACCTACCACTCTACACCGTCATACTCGCACTGCTTTTCAGCTCATATCAAACGGTTACGTTCTGGGTGCTCGATATATTTTTCATCATTCATGCGGTACTGCACCTATTTTTCGAAAAGCACCCTCGTAATGAATTTAAGAATTCATTTTCCAGATCATTTATTTACCCCATGGGGATTATTGGGGCCATCCATCTGTTAGCGTTATTATTGTAAATTCATTAGATCGTACACTGAGAAATAAGAAACGCTATGACCGCTTAAAGCGGTCCTTTTTTGTATACTCTTTTCCGCTATTTACAACTGTATTTTATTGGTATATATTATAGCCGTCAGGAATGTTAACGCTAACATAAACTGAAAAAAGGAGGATGTCTCCATCCATTTTCGAAAAGGTTTTCGTTTTGGTGAGGTTACACTTTAAAACAATTCATTTTGAAAGGATGAGGTATCGATGAAAAAACTAAGCAGCACATTATTTGTATTTTTTATGGGCATATCCCTTATGTTCGGTCTGACCGCTTCAGCTAATCCCGCGGTCGTAAGTTATGGAGGTAGCTATTCCAATACGCTCACTGCTGGCCAAGGATACGCCTACATTCTCCCTAATGCCAAAACCACAGGTACAAGCGTAAAAATTACGGCTTCCGCAGCCAATGCACTTCAACTGCACTACTACTGGAGCTACAATAATACGACAATCGACCTGGGGACAGCCATCGTAAACAACAACAATTACACCGGGGGTTCAGCCTACTACAATCCTGGCACTCTGGTCACTGTGGTAGAACGCGTACCAGCGTCTACAACGTTGTATCCTTCCGTATCCTACACGATTTCTTTTAATTAACAATACAACAACCACATAGTATCCATTCTCATACACAGATTCAAATACATGAACTCTTTCAGTTTTAATCAAGAATGCACCTCTTGGAAGTACAAATTGGAGCCTGCCAAGGATTCCATAAACTTCTGATGGGGTGCTTTTTTTCTGTGAACGGCAAGGCCTCATTTATAGTAAACTGGAGAAAAGATCCAATCATTCGGGAGGTCTGCTTATGCATGAGCAACATGCTGCACGAGTCGAATTATTCGTCTCCAACACTCAGATCATCAAAAAATCATTCAAGTGGAAAAATGTGATGATGCACCGTCTGGCAGCCCTTTTATATGCAGCAGAAAAAAAACAAGCCGATGGCGAGGCCATTCGCCAAAGTCATGAATTGATTAAACAAAACACCAATCTCTTCTCGGCCTTCAGGGGAAATTCGGCGATCAGCATCGCCACCTTACTCTCGCTTACGACAGATCAGGAAAAGAAACTTGAAGACACCCTCCTTATCTATGATCTGATGATAAAAAAATCAAATTTCGTTCGTCCGATTTTCTGGTTATCGCCGCCTATCAGATTGCAGCTCACGCGACGCCTGAGCAATTCGAGCATAAGGTCGAACGAGCCAAATCATTTTATGATCACATGAAAGCCCAACACCGCTTTCTTACCGGACAGGACGACTATATTTTTGCAGCTATGCTGGCCCTTTCCGATCTCGACGTGGAATCTGGTGTGACCCGTATGGAGCAGCTCTATGCAGAATTAAAACCTGAGTTCTCGCCTGGCAATAGCGTGCAGGCATTAACACAGGTGCTGATCCTAGGCGATGATAATCCGGAGGCGAGCACTCATGTGATAGCATTAAATGAGACATTCCGCCGCCGGGGAATACGATTAGACAAAATATACACCCTGCCGGCTCTGGGTATCCTCTCCCTACTGCCCGCTGACAGAGATACGCTGGTAGAGCAAGTTGAGGAAACGTATGAGTGGTTGCGTACACAGAAGGGCTTTGGTGCCTGGTCCATCAACAAACAGGAATTGCTGCTGCTCTCGTCCTCGCTGGTGGCAGTGCAGTATGTGGAGGATCTTCGAAACGGCGTCCTGACCACGACAGTCTCCACTAGCATCACCAACATTATCATTGCCCAACAGGCCGCCATGGCCGCTGCTGCAACATCGGCTGCCGTCGTAGCTTCGACTTCATCGAACTAAGTAAGTAATGGTCATGAAATGCATTTCACAAAATAAAAGAGGCCTTCTGGAACCACCCAGAAGGCCCACTTCATTTGAATCCATCGTTGTTGTTAATCATCACTGCTGCACAATCCCCGTATCCCGGAACTCTCCCACGAAACTATCCAGCCAATCCGAACCATAATCCAGCGCGCCCATATCACTTTCGATAAAAGCAACATCCAGACCCATAACCCAGAATCGGCGAGCAATAATAAAGAGATCAACAGCCTGTTCATCTTCCGTAGAGAAGCTTCTAACCGAACGATATCCCGCCATGAGCGCACTCCATAACACTTCTTTTTGCTCACCAGACTGTCTCTTGCGAGCCTTCACCTGCGCCAGATCGTAGGCACGCCAGCCTTTAGCCGCCCACTCAAAGTCATAATGGCTGAACTGATTTCCCTGCTGAAAAGCGTTATTGTTTCCATGCATATCGCCATGGCACAGCCCCTTGTCCAAACCTAGTTTGGATGCGACGCCAATTCGTTCTTTTAACTCTCTAGCAAACGTATGTAGGAATGATGATGCTTCATTTTTTTCACCGATATAGTTGATGATTCGCTCAAGAGGCTCGTCAATGAGAAACTTCGTATCCAACTCATATCGCGGCTGCTCCAATACCACTTGATTCATCGCTTTATGCAGCTCAGCCGCAGACTGACCAAAAGTGTAACATGACTGTTCATCTTCAAGGTTGTTCTCCGTACCCTCAATATACCGAAACATCACAGCAACCCGCTTGCCTTCCGCGGCCTCCAACACTGTATATCCAGTATGATCTTTCTTCTCGATGTATTCTCCAATATCAGTATGTGCTGATGAACCTAGTATGCCCTTTAATTGAGATAACAGGGAGAGTTCGTACAGAACATCAGCCTCCGTAATTTCAGTACGGTAGACACGAAGAATATACATTCCAGAGGAAGTACGTATGCGGTAGGTATCATTTAATCCTCTCAGCCAGAATAAACATTCTTCCCACGATCCGATGTCATATTGATCACTCAATACAAACTCCAGATACTTAGGGTTGAGCACTGAACGAAAAGCAGTCGGTTGATTGAACATATGTATGCTCCTTCAGTTTGATATGATCTTTACTATAGTTAGAGATAAATGATCCCTTCATCTATCAACCTATAACATAGTATATTTTTAATTTATTTTCCAGAATATATATTTAATCGGGTAAATGCTTAGCTGAATTCATTTCTCCTCTTTTATGCACACCAATCACTTTCCCAGCCTTGACCTTGGAGTATACTTCAGGCTTTATACTGTGGATATCATACTTTATGGATGAGAGGCGGCGCACAGATGAGTGTGAATATATATAACAAAAAACGCTCTATAAAGAGCTATCTCTTCGAAAAATACATCGGAACTTTAGATAGCAAGAAGAGTTTATCCACACGAGAAAATACCCTGAAGCACCTGAAGCACATGGGGGTAGAAAATACTAAGCCTTATGCGTTGGGTAAAGTTAAATTAATCTCCTCCGTAAACGACCGTTCCTTTGAGGACATGCAGGTGTTCACATTGAATGACCAGAAGTCCGCTGACCAAAAAGTAATTCTATATATACATGGCGGCGCTCATACGCACCAGCCTCTAATCTTTCATTGGAAGTTCATGGACCGCATCGCACATTCGTTGAATGCCAAAGTTATAGCACCCATCTATCCCAAAGTGCCTCATTTCAACTACCAGCATACTTATCCAAAACTCTTGAGCTTATACCGGGAAATCATTGAATCGATCAAGAACCCTGCCCAACTTACCATTATGGGAGATTCAGCGGGCGGAAATATTTCGCTAAGTTTCGCACATTACATTAAGATGAATCTTCTTCCTCAACCCAAAGATATCATTCTGTTATCTCCATGTGTGGATATGGTTCTGGACAACCCGGTCATATTCGACTATGAGACCCGAGATCCGATGCTGGCTGTGGAAGGCTATGATGTGATTCGGAGAATATGGGCGGCAGATAAAGATCTGGATGATCCATTGATCAGTCCAATCTACGGAGACTTCAAAGGGCTTGGAAAGATTACCATTTTCATCGGAACTCATGAAGGTTTATTTCCCGACAACATGAAGCTCGATAAACTGCTTACCGACCAGGGCATTGATCATAATACCTTTGTTTATCCCAAAATGAATCATGTCTTTGTGCTATACCCTATTCCTGAAGCCAAGGATGCAGAGCGCAAAATCATTGATATTATTAAGCATTGAACAGTTACTTCTTCTGCTCGGAATCGCCACAATGCAGCCCATGGGCCAACTCTTGTATATTCTCTGCATGATTCCATCCCAAAAAATCCTATAATCTACTTGTAAATTGTATTATTCCGGGTATAATACTCGGTATATAGAAAAGCGAAGCTGACTGGAGTGAATAACGCCATGAGTTCTTGGACACAAGCTTGGGTTAACGATTATTTGGATTTATATAATTATGCCCGTACCATAGGAGACTCGGAATGGGCTGAAGATATTCTCGGAAAGCTTCAAGAGCAGAAGGATGAATTGCTACAGAAAGAACGAAGGGTTATTATGCTGCGTGAATTGCTTGCCAACTATGACCAGATTAACAACCAGCTGTTGGAGATCTTCAACAAACTGCGGGTCGCTTCCGAAGGTTCTCAGACCGATTCCCTGCAAGAGCAATGGTTCAAATTAAAGCTTATGCGTATCGATGTGTCGAGGAAGATTCTTCAATATAAATAAGAAAAAGCCGGTCTGCAGTTCGTCTGCTTAACCCGCCTTGATTAAAGGCTTACTATTCTTTTGATGCGTACAGTCAACTGTTCCGCACATATGTAAAGCCCGCCAGCTTTACATGAAATGAATGAACGATAATTACATGGATGCTTTCTTCATGTTGCTCATCATGCCCATCATTGTGGTCATCATTTCGTCGCATTCTTGCATACAGGACATCATTTTATTCATGTCCATGCCTTCCATCATGCTTTTGTCTTCCATACATTCCATCATCATCTTCATGGATTTCATCTTGCACATCATTTCTTCCATACACATGTTCATCATCATGTTCATACACATATTTTCCATTTCAACTTCCTCCTTTCAAATATAGTAAACCTCCTTTTTTTAGCATAAACGATCCCCCACTCAAAAGCAATCTTTTTCCTCTTGCCTTTTATTTAAAATCGATGTATAATACGCACTTCACTTATCAATCCAGTCGGAAATAAAGGCTTTTGTGGAGAGATGATCTCTCCGCAAAGGCCTTTTTGTATACCTACCTAAGTCTTGAATAACTGGATGATCTATCAAATTTATCCTTGTTCAGCAAATCTAGGTCCTTTACAATAACTTTAGAAATTCCCGTATATGGATTTCTTTATCAAACGATATCCATATATGGTATAGCACTTCCTTAATTACGATATAAGCTCTTACTTGAGTTTATATAAAAAAAATGATATAGGAGGCTATCGAATGTTCAGATTTATTTTACCGTCTTCCAAGCTAGTATTGATTTGCTGTCTGCTGGTGCTTACAACGGTAAGCATGCTGTTCAACAGTCCAAAGGCGTTGTCACATGGTTACGTAGAAGGGCCGGCGAGCCGAGCTGCACTGTGTGCTTCGGGAGTCAATCAGGATTGCGGCAGTATCGTGTATGAACCCCAAAGTCTGGAAGCACCTAAGGGCTTCCCTGCTGCAGGACCTACGGACGGCCATATTGCAAGCGCTAACGGCGTCTTTCCTAAGCTCGATGAGCAATCCGCTACACGTTGGTCGAAAGTGAATATGTCTAGTGGCACTAATACGTTTACTTGGAAGCTGACAGCTAACCATTCAACGGCAAGCTGGAAATATTATATTACGAAACCAAACTGGAACCCGAATGCACCTCTATCCCGTGATTCGTTTGACCTGACACCGTTCTGTTCAGTTCCTTATAATGGCAGCCAACCTCCATTTAGCTACACCAATTCATGCAACGTACCCGAACGCAGCGGTTATCATGTCATTCTAGCAGTCTGGGAGGTTGCGGATACTCCCAACGCCTTCTATAATGTCATCGACGTAAACTTTTCCGGGACGAACCCGGTTGATAATGTGGCACCAACACCTCCAACTTCACTTGTGGCAACTGCAACGGCTGCGACCAGTACATCTTTATCATGGAAGGCTTCATCAGATAATGTAGGCGTAACAGGGTATAAAATTTACAACGGGACTACCTTAATCGGCAATGTATCCGGCACAACTACAAGCTATACCGTAACAGGGCTGACAGCAAGCACGGCGTATACCTTTACTGTCAAAGCAGTCGACGCAGCAGGCAACGAATCTGCAGCCAGTAATACTGTAAGCGTTACCACAACTGCACCTCCTGCAAACGATACTACTGCACCTACATCTCCAGGCGGGCTGCATGTGATGGGAACGCCGACCGCCTCCAGCATTCAGCTGATGTGGACGGCATCCACGGATAATGTAGGCGTGACAGGGTACAAAATTTACAACGGCTCTACTTTGGTTACGACGACATCCGGGACGGCAACGTCTTATACGGTAACTAATCTTGCAGCGAACACGACCTACAACTTCTCGGTTTATGCTGTTGATGCAGCAGGCAACCAATCAGCTGCAAGCACAGTCAGCGGTAAAACGGCCGCTGCTTCAACTGCACCTGCCTGGGCAGCCAATACGCAATACACAGTGGGCACAATCGTGAGCTACAATAACCTGACGTACAAATGCCTTCTTACACACACGTCTCAAGTGGATTGGATCCCTTCCGCAACACCAACCCTCTGGCAGCTGCAATAACGGGATTGACTGGAGGATTAGTTAAAAAGAAGTCCTTTTAGATTCTGTTTAGAACCATAGCCGGTCCGTATTCAGGGGATCGGCTGTGTATTACACCATGCAAAATAAGACGCTTAAGGAACTAGTCCCCAACGTTTTATTGCTTGCTTTTTACGTTTCTATACCGATTTTTTTATATAAAATGCAATGGCTCGGTTTTGATTGATAATCATATACAAAAGTGAATCAAGAGTTTTTTTTGGAAAAAATATTATTTATTTGGATATATCCCCCCCTTATAATGATAGACTAAACTCACAAAAAGCCGTTTAATCCACCAAATATATGCCCTAAAACATTAAAATATATCATAATGAAAGAGAGAACTATAGAAATTGGTAGAACAATCAGAAATCTTAAGGGACTTTTAGGAACAATAAAAAATAAAACAATGACCATAATCAGATATATTCCCATAAGTATAGGGATCAAATAGTAGTGAGTGTGCTCAGGTAAGTAAGCGTATCGTAGTTGAAATCCTTCTGACAGTAAAGCTGTAATTGGAAGGGATAAGATTAAGCTAGATACAATTCCATAACCACGTGCATACCACACTACATAAGCACATACCGGCGATATCAACGCGCATATCCCCCAAAATACAATTTCTCTCTTTGGGAAAAAATGCAGAAAGAGCACGCTGTACACATAGTAAACAGTTAGAAGCGATACGAAAAAGGAGAATATCTTTACAGCTGCTAATTTGGGAGAATAACTAAAAACCGATAAGAGTGTTGCAAAAAAAATCCATATACCTAAACGTCCACCGATAGCGTCAAATATGGGGTTAATCCCCTGAGTATCTACAAGCTTTGCTGCTAAACCTAAAATTACCCCGATCACTATCGCACTTACAATTGAAAAAAAATTTTGTTCAGTTGTTGAATTGTTTCTAACTCTAATTTGATTCAACTCATTATGAATCCCCATATAAATCCTCCAATTTCCATAATTATCATATAATTTAACATGATTTATTTGATATTTTAATATATTTTGAGAAATAGCCTTTTTTATAAATTACAAAATTTTTACATAAGTTGGTGTTTTCCAATGTTGTTAGACGAACCTTTCTACATAAAAACTCATCCCAACTGAATAAAGATTACCCTCCCTAGTAATATAGACGAAGTGGAAAATGTCCATGGTTAATTCATAGAGCAGGTTTGCATTTATGGTTTACATTATAAAATATTCATGAGTAAAAATTCTTCTTAGCCCAAATAGACCGCTCCCTGGTCAGGAAACGGTCTATGCAGAAGATATTCTATGAGGACATCGATTTGGTTACACCAATCTTGGTGATGACCGTATCATACGGAGCCAGTTCGAGCGTTTGTTTTCCGTAGTCCGTATCAATTGTCGTGGTTTGAACCTGATCACTATTGTTAATGACGACCAATATTTTACTCTCCGGATAATAAGTACACTCTGTAAATAAGTTATCCGTAATGTACTTCGAATCATGGAATTCATGACCTGCAAAGCGAATCAGATTCAGCAGCAACCTTGTGTTCTCCCAACTGAATTCGAATGAAGGCAGGTAGATTCCTTTTCCTTTACCAAAGTCATGTGCAGACAATGTAATCATACCATCCGTTTCATCTACCACAGCCGCTGTTCCATCGGTAAGATATATATTATTCTTCGGCGTTATTTTTGCCCCTTCCGGCAACAAACCATGCTCATCGCGAGTCTCATATGTCCATTTTCCATGAACCACCCTGGCGCCAGTATCCTCATTCACCCCAAGAACATGTGCCATTCTGAAAAAGCTGTCGTACCCTTCTACCGCCGATGGCTGGTTGATGCCAATAAAGGTACCGCCCTCGTACACCCATTGGGTCAGTAGGTCCACACATTGGTGGTCATTCCAATGTTCTCCGCCGCTCCAGGCTGAACCGGCAGAGCCGGCATTAATCACGACGTCTATATGTTGCAGCACGCCCTGACGGATATCTTCAAAATCAATGAATTGCACTTCAATCGGTAAGCCTGACAAGGCTTCATTTACATGAATCAAGTCATGCATATACGTTTCATGGAAGTGGCCGGATAACGTCCACGATCTTAGTTTGCCCCAGCTATGCAGAACCGCTACCTTGGTCTTAATCTGATAGGGCTTGCCTTCATGATGAAGCTCTTTTATTTCCCTGAACTCGTCCGCAATCTTCTCGATGTATTCACAAAAGTGCGGGTAAGGCTCAACCAGATGCAGATATCCACCCAATCCAATCCGGTCAATCGGCTCTCTGAGCAAAGCGCGCCTGATATTGATCCAATACTTTTTGGCATCCAGCGTGGGATCTCCGCCCTCCTTAAAGGTCGGAAGTCCGCCTAAACCAACCGGAAACAAGTAGGGATGCAGACGAATCTCATGAGTATCCACGTTGACACCTGAACACATTCTTGCCTCATAACCGGAAAATACACATTTAATCATCCCGTCGAATCCAAACTCCTGAAAGCGGTCGTTGTAAGGCTCCATGCCAACCCAGCTGTCATCATAGAAGACATACGCGAGCTTGCCGTGGTTATGCACGATATCAATTAATTTTTTCCCGAATTCGATCACAAAATCATTGATAAATGCCATCCAGTCCAGCTTGCGCTGCTGCGCCGGGATATGGCTTACGCGATATTTGCCGCCATTCACAAAATCCTCAGCAGAGAGTGAATATCCAAATTTTTTGGCAAACAAATCAAGTGCTCTTGAACTTACCGTAAAATCATATGATCCCCAATCCGAGAATAGATGGCGATTACGCTCGTCGCTGCCCCAGATCCATGCGAAATTATAAAATAATGAGGTAAAACGAACCACCGTTGTTTCCGGATGCTGCCGGCACCAATTCTCCATCCAATCCAGCAGATAGGTCTGCGTTTCCGAATAGATCGGATCAATTTGCATCAAATGCTCCTTGTCCCAATGGTTCGTGGTGTGATTGTACATCGAGATCTCTTCCCAGATCCGATAGGCCATGAAGCTTACCGTGTATTTATGCCAAGGGACGATGCCGGTAATGACTACATGACCGGATTCCCTCTCATAATTCCACTGTCCTCTTGGCACTTCCTCCCCAGTTGTCCGGTCAAAGACCTGCCAATATTTAAACGCCTCTTTCGAATCATTCACCTTGAATTGTTCAGCAAAAAAATCCTCCATCAGATAGAACGATACATAATCTTGTACAGCTACCTTCGGATTTGTAATTAAAAAACATTGCTGCAATTTATCTTGATTGCGGAATGCCCACTCGTTATGATCCCGGATGATGCAGATGGTCGAATAAATGCCATACCCCGCATTGATAATTTCATCGGATAATTGTGTGCCGTCACTGTCACGAATGACATCGGCACCCCACCGTTCGGCAAGTTCCAAAGTCAGTGCCTCATAACCGGATTCGCCGGGTAGCGTAAAGGAGCCTTTGATTGGTTTGGACAACTTGGTTCCCTCCCTATTTCAACATGTCGGACAGGAAAGCGAGTGCCAGGCCCTGACCCCAGCCCTGAATCCAATCTTTTGGAATATTGCGATATCCATCCCGATCCTTCATCACGGCCGTACCACCAGATACACCAAGCACACGTCCATCTTCACTAATGTTGTCCAGAATGCCTTCCAATGCCTTTTGCACATATTTGGTATGTAGCGGATTACCGTTATTGATCATGGCTGCTGCAATACCGGCGGAAGCCGACACCTCTTCATACGACTCCTCATCATCCAGAACTGTCCGCCATAAGCCATTCTCTGTCTGAACGAGCTTCAGAGATGCCAGTTGATCCCGCAGCGAACACTCCACGTCCATGCACTGTGGATATAGATACCAGTCCTTCAACTGTGGTTTTACTTGTGACATGGTGTAAGCGCCCCAGGCGTTCGCTCTGCCCCAATACAATCCGGACATATGGTCCTTGTTAACGTTATTGTACCCGTGGTACCAGAAACCGCTGCTCGGATCTTGAAGGTATTTAATATGCCAGTAATATTGATTCAGAGCATCCTGGATCATGTCCTGATCCTTTAATTTGCTTCCTACACGGAGCAGGAAAAATGCCGCCATAAACAAGGTATCCGCCCATGCCTGCTCGGGAAAATCATTAGAAATGGATACGGTATGCTGCAGCACGTTATCTCCGAATCTAAGCGCATGATTTTGAAGATAATCCACCTTGCTCGTTACAATATCCCAGTATTTCTGGTTCCCTGTTTCTTCATATAAAGTAATCAGCATATGGCCCATCGCACATGTATTTACGGTCCAGTCCGGCAAGCCCAGCTCGATGTATTCATCCGCCCATTGGACAAGCCTGTCCAAGTACTCTTGATTGCCTGTCGTTTGGTAAGCTCTGGATACACCATAATATGCCACACCGCAAGGCCAATCCCACGTTAAATCCATCGCCAATGTTTTTTTCGTAACGTTATCAATAACGTTTAAAATTTCTTCCCTGTCATATTTCACTTGAAGCATCGGTGATTCCCCTCTCGTAGCGCACACGCCCCCAAATGTGCTTGAGAGCTGTCCGTCCATGGTTTGAAAACGCTTTACTTATTCCATTGTACGCAGTAAAATAGTGTCAATCTAAGCATATTCGCAACAAAACTGCGCAATTTCAATCATTTATGAATGGGAGTTATCGAATGTGCCCAGAAAAAAGCAGCCCATTATTGAATATCGCCACTACAGCTTGCCGATCCACTTTCCTATTCTGCTGCTAAGCGGTGAACGTTGGAAGATCTCCGATATCAAAAGTGAACATCTTCATTTCCACAACCATCTGGAGATTGGCATTTGCCATTCGGATAGCGGCATTATGGAGATCAAAGGTGAATCGGTACCTTTTAAAGCCGGTGACGTAACCTTTATCCCCAGATATCTTCCTCATACAACATATAGTACACCCAATGAAGCCAGCTTATGGTCTTATCTCTTCTTCTCGCCCGAGGACCTCTTTCAACAGTCGTTTAAGAACAGTGCCTACAGTAACTTTCAGCCCAATTTGAAGGCAATTAAGGGATTGAACTGCATTTTAAACAGGGAGGAACATCCGAAGATTTATAACCTTGCGACATCTGTCGTAGAAGAATTGAAGCAGAAAAATCCTCTTTATCAGGAAAGCGCCTATGGCCTATTGTTATCCCTTTATATCGAACTCCTGCGAATCCATTCCCGGAATGAACCTTTGGCAGATCAAGAAACGCAGCATAATCTAAAAGGTGATCTTGTTATTTCTCCGGTGCTGGAGTATATCACCAAAAACTATATGTCGCCCATAACCATCGATTATCTCGCTGATCTGTGCCATCTGAGCACCACACATTTTCGCAGGAAATTTCATGACATTATGGGAACCGCACCTCTGGATTTCCTGAACAGCACCCGGATTGAAGAAGCCTGCAAGCAATTAAAAAGCACGGACGCTTCCATTCTTTCCATCTCTGAACAAGTCGGTTTTCAGTCCATTTCCAGCTTCAATCGTTGCTTCTCCAAACTTATGGGTAAATCGCCGAAAGAATGGCGCAAAGGTGCACAGTCCGAAGTGCAATCTGCGAAAGCCTCCATTTTGGAGATTACAGGGTGGATGTAGGGGAGGGATATGTGCGATAGAGTTTATAGGCAAATTAAAGACGCTTCGGGAGCGAGTCTCGAGCGTCTTCTTTGAACTGAAATGTTTAGTTTCATTACCATGCAACTACAGTACCTCTGTCGTAAGCGTAAACCCTTCAATTACAACATCTTCATCCACTTCAATCATGATACACCGTCTGCCTTGAAAATTTACTTGTTTCACATATCTCAAGTCTTGTGGGCTAACCGAAATCGTAGCCACTTTGGTTTCAATCTTAATGGACTTGGATGTAAACTTCGGCATAACACTGGTCGCTTTCATTTCATAATTCTTGTTGTCGACGATGGTTTCAAATGCACGTTCCACTTTCTCCGATGTCAGATCCTCTACACCGCTTGCGGTCAGCACACGTTCCAGATCTTTATAATCCAGCTTCGGAGGTTCTTCTTCATGTGACTCTTCGTTAATTTCGATAACCCGGTTGATCTCCTCGTACACATGTGCAATTGTGGCTGAGTCGAGCTGTTCACCGGCAACTTCCTTCACGATATCTTCGAAGATCGCCCGTTCTTCCAGTGCTGTCACAGACCTTTCTCCATTCAACACATTTTCAACAAAATGCGGGTCCGGGAAATTGGATTTTCCCGTGCAATACAGAACACGGTTTACATCGGAGTAGTTGTCCGTCACGCTGGGGTACAGAAACCCTTGCTCTGGCGTGCTTAATTTGACAACTGGATCTACAATGACATTGTACTTAAATTCTCTCTCCACGTAATCAAACAAAAGTGTTTTCCGCTGCTTCTCCGTGGAATTCACACTGCACAGAATGAATGGATGTGCGAACACTTCGTTTTTCTCGCTCTCTTCCGCTTCATCGTTTCGAGCCTTGGTAGGCAAGTAATACTGTCCACGAACAAACGTGACCACCATATCCCGTTCATACTTGGCATCTGCCAACATTCGTTCCACCAACAGAAGCATCAGGTCCTGCCACTCCTCCGGATCTCCTGTTACCAATGCTTGGTGAAGCATCACCTGAGCCGGCTCCTCCGCTTGCTCCTGGAACCTCAGCTCAAACAATTTCTGATCCAGCTCGCCTGTCAGCAATTTTTTGAAATTGCCCATGTACAGCTCCTGCTTCTCTCTATCCACCAGTTCAAACGGATGTCGCTCCCAATGATAAATCTCGTTCGTTTCTTTTGTAATATACACGTTGAGAATATCGTAAATATTCAGTAGATCATGATCCATCTTAAACTGTTTGCGTATATGCGCGACTTCTTTTTTATTCATGATTCGTTAGACAACTCCTCAAGTAAATTGGCCTTACAAGTATAAACGATATAAAAAACCTTCGCTAGAAGGACCTTTATCTTTATAAGTCATCTGCGGTAACTAAACAGAAAGACGCATCAGGAATGATTCCCGTGCGTCTGTTTTCGTTTCACTGCTTATCTTTTCATTTAACTGCTGCTCGGCAATATATCTGCATTCAAAAGTGGTTCACGGCTGGGAGACACTTTGTTCCCTTCACGCAAAAACAGTAACCCCATGAGCAAGGACACGACGCCAATAATAATTAGCAATGCCCCCAACTCCAGACTGTAGGCTGTAAGCGCTCCGTCCCGAAAAGCCATTCCACGAATCAGGCGGTTAAGCCAGTTCATGGGTAGTGCCCAAGCGAAAATTTGGAACGGTTCTGGAAATGCCAGCGGCGTTAGTTGAATTCCCGTAGCTAGAAAGGACGGATACAACACAAAGCTGGTTCGTAGGCTTACTTTCGATATGTCTTTGGCTGTGTATCCAATCAACATACCCAGAAGCGACAAGGCAAAGGCATAAATAACGAGTGGAATGATAAAAAGATAAGGCTCAGCTTCAAACCGCATCCCCCCTACTTGCTTTAACAATCCATAGGATAGAAGCAGCGAAATCGAACTCAACACAGTGTAGGGTACACACCGAATCCATAGCTGGAAAGGTGACGTTCCGTTTGCAAACAGTTTCCCTTCCTGACGAAGCCGAGGTGCAATCGACCCTGCTGCGCTTGTCGTAATCATCAATACTACGATATTTACAAATCCTAGCACCATAAAACCGACATAACTGGTGGTTGGATTAAACAGCATCCGCTGTTGAAGGGATAACGGCGATACGATTCCTTTAGCTGTTTCGGCATCCATCCCTTTCTGAATCAGACGTGTCATGGAAAGGGTCATATTTTCCGTCTGGATGATCTCCTGAATCGCGGTCCGAATTCCGGTTAGCCCCGAAGGCATTGTGTTATCCATCAAGATGCCGATATTCGTCGATTTTCCCTGCTGTTGACGTAATCCCAATTGATCGGGAAGCATAATGACTGCTACTGCCTGCTCGTTAGCAAGTAATGTTTCCGGACTCATTCGGCTCGCATATACACTTTTGACGCTCATATATTGCGAGGCATTTATTTTGGAGATCAACTGCCGTGAATATTCGCTATGATCCTCATCAATGATCACAACTGGCGATTTACTAATTTGATTCTGCGAGAACATTAAACCAAAGAATAAGGCTGCAATAAGCGGGCCGATAAAAATCAATCGAACATACTTACTTCCCGATACGTACTTCCACTCGTCAATCAGTGATTTCATCAAGTTTCACCTCTGCTGTCATCCCCGGAAGCAAATCAGCACTTGAATCCATCGATATTCGGACCAAAAACATACTTAGATCGGCTTGCCCCTTTTCTCGTGACATGCGCAAGCTCGCGAATTGTGGGGCAGATGAGATGGACGTAACCACCCCGCTCATGTGTGTTGGCTGATCCAAGTACGGAAAATGAACATCAATGCTTTGATTCACTTCAAGCTTTTGGATTTCACTTTCCTGGATATAGAGATCCGTATAGTAATTATTTTTTTGCAGAACCGCCAGCGGCACGCCTGCTTGTACCTGATCTCCCTGCTTCACAGTAACGCGGTCGACCAAACCATCATACGGTGCGAGTACATCCACATCTCCTTCCCCAGTTGATTTCACTTTGAACAGCACCTCTCCCTCTTTCACGGAGTCCCCTGCAGATGCACCAGCCTCTATAATCGCCCCAGGACTATTCTGATAAAACAATGTCGTTTGCTCTGCCTCAAGTAAGCCTTGTTTCCTGCTCTCGGCCTGACTTACAGCATCCTTGCCCTTAACAGCCAGAAGTGAACCTCCAACAATGAATACCACCGCAATTCCGATGTACAAACCTGCTTTTAACTTCATGCTTTTTCTCTCCCATTCCCAATCTTCGTGTATAGTCAAATTTGTTGACTATTTTTGCTTTTTCATTTTGGTGACCGCGTTCTCGGCAGCCTCCATGATCACTTCTCCCAAAGTGGGATGAGGGTGAATGGTCATGGCCAGATCCTCCACGGTTGCACCCATTTCAATTGCAAGTGCGATCTCCGATATCAGTGTGGATGCCTCCACGCCAACGATTTGCGCACCAATGACAATTCCCGAGGTCGGGTCAGCCACTATTTTCACAAATCCTTCGGTCTCCCTTAATGCCAATGCTCTTCCGTTGATCCCAAAAGAAGATTTTCCGATAATCACCGGAATGGCCTGTGCTTTGGCTTCAGTCTCACTTACTCCAACACTGGATAGCTCCGGATCCGAAAAGACGACAAGCGGAATCACCTTGTAATCCACTTTGGAGGTAAGACCCGCAATGGCCTCTGCTGCTACTTTGGCTTCATAGGACGCCTTGTGAGCGAGTGCCGGACCAGCCGTAATATCTCCAATGGCATAAATGTGCGGAATAACCGTCCTGCACTGTTCATCCGTCTCAATCAGTCCCTTATTCGTTACGGACACGCCTATGCGTTCCAATCCTAACTGGCCGTCTGTATTGGGTTTCCTGCCGATTGTGACCAATACATATTCTGCCGTAACCTGGTACTGCTCCTGATTTTTCGAATAATGCAGTGTAATGGAATCAGCATTCTGCTCCACCTTTTCAGCAATTGCTCCGGTTACGATGTGGATGCCGTCCGCCTTCAATTGTTTGACTACAGGTGCTGTAAGTTCCGCCTCGAATCCGGGCAATACTTGTGCTCCACCCTCGAGAATCGTTACCTTTGTTCCGAATTTGGCATACATCTGTCCAAGCTCCACACCAATATATCCTCCGCCGATAACAACCAGACTACTCGGAACCTCAGACAAAGACAGTGCTTCTGTGGAAGACAAGATACGACCTCCAACTGGAAATGCTGGCAGCTCAATCGGGCGAGATCCCGTTGCCAGTATGAGGTTTTTAAAAGAGATGTTTTGCTCCTGTCCAGTTTGCTGAATCAGAGCTGTGTGCTCATCCACCAGACTGGCATTTCCTTCGAGAATGGTCACACCCGCAGTTTTTAACAAATAGTGGACGCCACCTGCCTGTTTATTCACAACCCCCTGTTTAAAATCCTGTGCAATCCTAAATGTCGCTTCTGCGCCAGCTTGATTGAACTGTCTGAACAAATCATAGCGATGTGATTCCGCAATTAATGCTTTGGATGGTATGCAACCCACATGCGTGCAGACCCCGCCGAGCTGTTTACGTTCAACGATTGCCGTCTTCATCCCCAATTGCGAAGAACGCAGCGCCGCCACATATCCTCCCGGACCTGATCCAATAACTAACGTATCTACAGATTCAAGCTTACTCATATCCTGATTCCCCCGATTTGCAGTCGATTTAAAATATGATGATCTTAATATATGATGATCTTAATATATTATAACCATCATATTTTAACACAGTCAATAACCGTATTTGGCCCCTTTGTAAATCAACAGACATCCAGTCGCCAAATTGACAAGCTTTATTATGATGACTATAATATTTTGAAAGTATAAAAATTGAACTACAAATTTACACGAGAACGGAGAGGACAGAAATTACCTGAGGAAGCGAAGCTAAAAGCTTTCTGAAAGAAAGCTGCATCGGAAGCATATGCTTCGCCTTTATCACCGGATTTTCCCTTTTGGAAAAGGGATTCAAAAAAAATCTGGGGATAACAGCGATCAGAAGGTTGTTCTGTCATCGGAGTGCAAGGTGTAAATATTCTTTAGTTCAATTGCTATAGAATGATGAAGCTATGGAGTGAATGATAATGCCCTATCCCAAAGGCCATAAAATAAAAGTACGAGGTAAGATTGTTGAGAGTGCCGCTCGGGCTTTTCGCACCAACGGTATTCAGGACGTCAGTGTACCGTTCATTATGAAGGGAGCCGGATTGACTCATGGAGGGTTCTATTCGCACTTTGACAACAAGGAACAACTGGTTGCCGAAGCCTGTGAATATGCCATTAGCGATACCATCGCACTTCTTCAGAAAGTCGCAGATCAGGAAGAGCAGAACCCCAAGATTAATACAGTCATTGATTATTATCTCAGTCCCTATCACCGTGACAAAACGGAAATGAGCTGTATTTTCCCTGCCCTTTCCGGCGAAATATCCCGCTCTTCCGAAGAAGTTCGGCAGGTATTCACTCATGAACTGGAGCGGATGGTTACTTTTATCTCCGATCTAGCAGATATGGATGTGTCCAAAAGTCGTGCACTGTTTAGTACACTAGTTGGTTCGCTTGTTCTTGCACGCTCTGTTAATGATCCTGAACTAAGCGACAGCTTCCTCGCGGCAGGCAGGCAGCAAGCTAAAGAAATGGTTAGAAGTAATTAAAAAGTAAACGCTCCGGGTCCTTATAAAATGCGTATATTTGATGCTGTTACATTTTTAGTATCCAGCTGTAAACACAAAAAACACGCCTATAAATGGCGTGTTTTCAATTATCTATATACAACTAAATAATGCAGATTTTAATGTTCTCTATACCAAAACTGACGACAACTATTCAGCTTAACATCTTACATATTTACGCTTGAATCCAGTGCGCTCTTTCTCCACTGCCTTTTGAATATTTTCGGATGCTTGCAGGAACTTGCTCTTGGGCTTGTCCTTGTTGACTTCAACAGGGCCCACGACCTTGGCCGTCTCCACCGCCTGATCATGCAACGGAAGGTAGGAAACTGCAACGGTGTAGAGAAAGTTGTTCATGGAATACTTGGTGCGTTCAGGTGATTCGTGAATCGTCTGTTCTACCTGTTTGAGCATATCGTTTAGCTTACTTTCGGAGAATTCGCTATCTGGTCGGCTACCGAGTAACCAGCAATAACAGCTCCATCCAGCTGACATTTTCAAATCATCCCCGCTCGCGATCCACTTGTCCGAAACCGCTTGGGCAATATCCGTCTCTGCCAACGTGACGGAAACGATGAAGTCAGAGATCATGTAAAAATAAGCGGCATCGATCCAACGGTCAAAATCAGCTTCTGTCATCGCTTGGGGATCGGCAATCACGCCAGCAAAGTACATGGCATCATAGTTCCCCGTAGCGTAAAGCAGCTCAGCCAAAGGTTGATCCTTTTTTATTTTCTTCGCGATAGGTTTCATCGCTCCAGTTGCGACTCCAAAAAGCGGTTCGTGTGCACCATTGGACATATATATTTTTTTTGTTCGTTCTTTCCCTAGCGCTTCTAGCTCCTCCATAACCTCTTCCAAATTCATTGTGCAAAACTCCTTTTTCATAGGACATATATATTTCTAATTTATCTTTTGAGGAAGTACAGCTTGCGAGATAATCCGTATAACAATTTCATTTTCATTGTATCACAGCCTGTTGCCACGCTATACATCCAGATTCCACTAAATTCACTCCCATTCCAACCTCACCAATGATGCTAACAACTCCTTTCTCTCCTACAGTGTCTTAATCACCGATCTGAGAAAGAGCCACTTATCGCGCAATACAATGGCGGTACAGATACATCCTGTGAGGCTGCACTTAGTTATGCTACTCGAGTATGGTCCTGCAACCTTAAGCAAGAAACGACGTTATTTTGGGGAGAAAAGAGGTATAAAAAAAAGAGACGGCTCGCAGGTCCATTGCTGGTCCTGCGAGTCATCTCTTATAGCTGAAAATGCTACTATTCGGAATTAGTTTTCCCAGTATTGCTTGGCAATCTTTTGACCTTGTACGATTTTGGCCCATTGCTCAGCTTCGCTTAGTTCGTTACCGCCATCGCAGGATGCAAAGCCACATTGGTGCGAAAGCAATAGACGATCCTTATCAATAATTTTGGATGCTTCATCAAGCAAACGGATTACGCGCTCTTCATCATCAAGTGTACTTGTCTTAGATGACAACAAACCTAATACGATTTCCGTTTCAGGTCTGTCCTTGAAAACTTCCAATGCTTCGATAGAACCCGCACGATCATCATCCCACTCCAGGAAGAAACGATCATATTTCAATTGCTTCAGGAACAGGTTCGCGATTTTCGCGTAAGATCCACCGCCCATGTTGCGGGAATCATAGTTGCCGCGGCAATTATGTGTCCACATTTTCAATCCCAGGCTATGGCCGAAGTCAATCACTGTATTGTTAATATCAATAAATTCGGTAGCGAGACCCTGTACTTCCTCTTGGTTAATATGCTCCCCTGTAAACGGAGAGTTCGGGTTGTCGTCTGCAAACAGCTCCCACAAGCAGTCATCCATTTGCAGGATTTTACCGCCTACCGCAGCGAATTCTTCCACAAATTCCTTATAAGCTTTCACAAGACCCGCTTTAAGCTCCTGAATATTCTGATAAACAGCATCCGTACCTCCGATATTATCCGACCAGGAGAGTTCACCAAAAATATGGGATGGCGATGGAACGCAAAGTTTCGTTTGCTGATCACCCGCCGTGTCTTGCAGTTGTTTGAACAGTTGAATGAAATGATGATTTTTACCGCTCAATTCGCCCGTTATGCGCAGGCCAATATCTTTACGTGTTTCATATTTTGATGATCCATCGACATCACGGAAAAAATATCCATGGTCTGCAATATAACGCTCAACTCCACCAAAGCCCCACACAAAATCCAGATGCCACATCGATTTGGAAAACTCTCCATCTGTAATAATCGACAGGTCATGCTCGATTTCTTTTTTCACCACTTGTTTGATGGCCTCAGTCTCGCATTTTTCATAACCTTCAAAACTCTCATAGAATGGATATTTGATATCATCACGATGTTCAATTTGCGTTTTATATGTCAGCAGCTCTTCAGGACGCAACAAACTACCTACGATCTGGAACTTATCAGTCATGTCAAAAACCCCCTCGTTGTATACTACTATCATATCATGCAGAACGAGGTTGGCTGAGATACTTAAATGCCATAACGAGTTATAGTTAAAAGCTATAGCAAAAATTGAACAATAAAAAAGTAGACTTACCTACATGCGCAGGTTGAAGTCTACTTGATCATCTCTTTTCTTGTTAAGCTCATATTCAGTAGGACTAGCCTAAATACAGGGTGCCCGTCATTGAAATTTATTAATTTTCACAACGTACTGCGCCTTAATTCATAAAAATACTGCACAGCTGGATGCTTTAACTTGATCTGCTCGGACATATTTAGGATTCTCTTTTTACCAACTCGTCTGTCTATTAAAGCCAGAATATTCAACAAGATATCGTTGCTCTCCAGATTATCCTCTATCGAAGTAGATAAAAACGTAGTCGCTACAATAGTAAAATTCGATTTACTTAATGCGGCCTGCGCAGAAAGGAGCTCTTTGGCATGTCCTGAGCTTTTTCTGCTTCTTGCTATGACTTGAAGACGATCCTCTGGAACGGTACCTTTGGTATCTTTTCTGACGGCTTCAATCTCTTCATGACTTACAGGAATCAGCAAATCCGGGTCGTTTTTGATCTCCTGCTCCGTCAGATACCATCTGATCGAGCCAGTGATATCACTCATATTGAGTACGTTCCTTTTATCTACGGTAATGTAACAATTTCCTGATTTATCAGGTGAATAGCGGTAGCTGGTTGCCCGGTACTCGACCCTTCCAACTAACGCCGGACTAAGGAAACTCTCCAGTTGCTGTTTCAGTTTACTCCAGGACATGTGACCTCCTGTATTCTATTCATTTTCCTCTGCCCTATCATGTT
Source organism: Paenibacillus sp. BIC5C1 (assembly GCF_032399705.1). Lineage (NCBI taxonomy): Bacteria > Bacillati > Bacillota > Bacilli > Caryophanales > Paenibacillaceae > Paenibacillus > Paenibacillus sp. BIC5C1. The sequence continues at coordinate 881,872 of NZ_CP135922.1, read as the reverse complement.
CCTGAATTCCAAACTCATCGAGCAATTCCCGTACTCTAGTCGTTGTTTTGGCATTCATTAAGCTGTTTCTCAGCTCACTTGCCCCGCGGAATCCACGGACGTAGATTTTGAAAAAGCGGGCCAGCGGGCTGAACGAACGCAATTCAAGCTCTGAATATTGATCATGCAGGTCCAGGTGCAGCCGCAGCAAACGAAGGAACTCCTCTGTGGTATGCTCTCTTGGGTCCTTTTCAAAAGCAAACGGATTCTGGAAAATGCCTCGTCCAATCATAATGCCATCCACACCGTACTGTTCGGCGAGTTTGAGTCCGGTCGCACGGTCTGGGATATCTCCATTAATGGTTAGCAGCGTATTCGGTGCAAGCTCGTCCCGAAGTTTCTTGATCTCCGGGATCAGCTCCCAGTGCGCATCGACTTTGCTCATCTCTTCTCTTGTCCGCAGGTGAATGGATAAATTTACAATGTCCTGCTGCAAAATATGAGTTAACCAGTCGCGCCATTCGTCCACCTCGGTGAACCCGAGCCTTGTTTTTACACTTACGGGCAGTCCTCCGGCTTTAGCCGCCTGAATGATTTCCGCTGCAAGTGCAGGACGGCAGATCAGACCGCTCCCCTTCCCATTCTCTGCCACATTAGCTACAGGACAACCCATATTAATGTCGATGCCTTTGAAACCCTCTTTTGCCATCCCGATGCTCATCTCGCGGAAGAACTCCGGCTTGTCTCCCCAAATATGTGCCACAATCGGCTGTTCATCCGCTGTAAAAGTCAAACGCCCACGCACACTTTTGTTACCCTCCGGGTGACAGTAACTCTCTGTATTCGCAAACTCCGTAAAAAACACATCCGGTCTGCCCGCTTCGCTTACGACATGGCGAAACACCACATCTGTCACATCTTCCATCGGTGCAAGTATAAAAAATGGCCGTGGCAATTCACGCCAAAAATTGTCTTTCGTCATATCCAAAACCTCTCTATGCATACTAGGGAAATCACTTATCCCGAAATAATTCATCATTTGTAGAACGATTATATCACACCCTTGAGAGAAGCATACTTCTCCCGTAAAAATGCCTAATCAAGTCGCCTGCGTCCCAGAGACAAACGAAGATTAGGAATATGAATATAAAACTCTACATCCTAAATGAAAAAAACGGAATGAAGGCTGGTTCTAGCCCTCGTTCCGCTTTTCTCTTAGCCAGGCGATATACCTGCCATTACTGCATGAATCGTTTAATCACCTATCACTACTTAGATTAAATTCGACTTCTGTAGCAATCTCTGCATAATCGTTGCAATCTCGGCACGTGTGATCTGACCCTTAGGTACAAGTAAAGATTGACTGCGACCCTGCACAAGACCGGACTTCACGCTGTCTGCTGCACTGCTGCGTGCCCAGGAGGATACAGCAGTCTCATCTTGGAACAACTGGAGCGTTGTATCTAAAGATTCTGTATCCAAGCTGTCTGTCAGCCCAGTAATCGTCATTGCTTTTGCCAAAATGACCATCGCCTGTTCTCTCGTAATGGTTTCTTTCGGATGGAAAGTACCATCCTCAAAGCCGTTGATCAGTCCATAAGCATGTGCTGTACGAATCGCACCGTTGTACCAATCCGTGGTTTGAACATCCGAAAATGGTGTATCTCCACTCTCCGGGCGAAGTCCTAGACCACGAACAACGATTGCGGCAAACTCTGCGCGAGTCACGGCTCGATCAGGGTTGAAGTTGCCGTTGCCAACGCCTTCCACAATCATTCGAGATCCCATGTCGTTCACAGCATCTTTACCCCAATGATTCGTTACGTCACCAAATTGTAGCGGATGCCATACCACTGCATATGTGCTATTGGTAAGACTGTTAATTTGAGCTTCGTATCTTCCATTGTTTTGACGTACTTTGGTCGGAACATGGCGAACCGATCCGTCTGGCTCCACGACAACGCCAGTTGTAATTTTGTTCGGATCCACGTCATCTGGGATAGCAATCGTTCTCTCGACATAAGCATCAAAATTTTTGACTTCAACGGACTTATCACCATAAACAGCATTAACTGTAAAGTTAAGCGGCTGTGCAACTAGCGTCAACTCATTCTGAGCGACTGCGCGCCCTACAATGTCCGATTGAACAGAGGTCGGAGCTGCAATTTCAATCTGTACCTTGATTCCCTGCAAGTCGTTAGACCCTCCAACTTGACTCGCAATCTTCCCAATGCGAATCTGCCCTGCAGGCACGGTGTATGAAGCTTGCTCCGTTTGGAATTCCAGTACAGCTTGATAATCTTCCATCGTCCTGATCATTTCGCCAGTAAGCTCACCAACAAAGATGTCAAACGTTTGACGAATGGGAATCGTAACAACAGCATGTTGTCCTTCCGCTGCCAATCTATCGTTCAGCTTCTGCTGATCCACCACAATCGTCAAAGCGGTTTGTTGATCACGCCGGGATATTGTCGCTTGTCCAGCATTCTCTACTTTCCCATTAACCAGAATATCAACCCCTGTCGTTGCCGTTGTAGGCGCTGTTGTCGGTGGTTTGACAGGTGTTACTGGTGTGGTCGATGGAGCTTGTGTTACAGGCGGATTGGTTGGCGGAGTAGAGCCCGCTGTAGGCACAACTGCATTGGACTTAGCTGAGTCTGTGCTTTTACCTGCACCGTTAATGGCTTTCACCGTGAACGTATAGCTTGTTCCATTACTCAATCCTGGAACTATAATTGGACTAGCGTTTCCTGTAATTATCGTGTTCCCTGGCCATACAGTCACCTCGTATCCCGTAATTGGACTTCCACCATCATGGGCTGGCGCTGTAAATCTCACAGTGGCTTGTCCGTTGCCCGGAGTCGCCGTCACATCTGTTGGTGCCCCCGGAGCGCTTGATGGAGTAACGCTGACCTGATTGGAGGCTTCACTAAGCCCTCCCTTATTCTCTGCTTTTACAACAAAGTAATAGGTCTTACCGTTAACCAACTCAGGAATCGTATAAGGTGACGATGCTTTGTCTGTGATTTCAACCCTTTGGTCAGGATCATCATCTGTTGCCATATAAATCCGATACTCTACATCGGGTTCCGTTTCCCATTTCAACGTTACATGACCATCCCCAGGTTCAGCTGTCAGATTCCGAGGGTTGGCTGGCGCATTAGGCAGATTTACTGCCTGTGTTACTTTGAAAGTGACAGGCAACATGTGATCTGCCGTCAAAGTAACCGTAGCTGTATATGTTCCTGCTGGCAATCCGTCCTTGGCACGCAAGGTAAAATGGGTCTGTTCTCCAGCGGCCAATTCAGTATCCGGCTGTGTGATCACAAAGGCATCCGAATCATCCCCGCCATGAGATGCAGATAAATGAACCAGATTTCCCGTACCCGTATGCTGAATGGAAACGGTAGTCGTTTCCTGAGTACCAGATTCATAGCCGAGCAATAGAGATTCCAATGTGCGATCTTCAATCGCAGCAATCGTATATGTTGGAGCTGCTGTTACCGTAAGAACCATGCTACCTTTTTTGCTGATATCTACTGTAGAAGTCGCGAAAATGGTATATTCCCCTGGCTCAGCATCGGCTTCAACCGTAACATAACCTGTATCGCTGACCTTCACCTTATTCGTTGCATCGCTACTGCTCCACGTCACCGTTACATCGGCTCTGCCTACGGTGTCTACCGTTGCCGTCAGTTGTCTGCTCTCTCCCTGCATCAGGGTATCCGTAGTCGGATTAACAATGACGCTGTTCACGGCCGGGGCATACGTTACCTTAATTACTGCCGTTGCAACCTTGGTTAGATCGGACACTGAGGTTGCTGTAATGATATAGTCACCTGGCACAGCGTCGGAAGCAACGCTAACATTCCCCGTGGTGCTCACCGTTACCTTGTTGGTGGAATCGTTGCTTGTCCACATCACGGATGGATCGACTCCACCCACCGCAGTTACCGTGGCGGTGAGTTGCTCGCTTCTTCCTTGCGCGACGTTAGCACTTTCCGGATTGACAGTGATATTGTGAATGGCTGGCGCATAAGTCACTGTAACGGTTGCCCTTCCCGTTTTGCTGCCGTCTTCAATTGATGTAGCTGTAATCGTGTAGTCCCCTGGCACAGCGTCTGCTGCAACCGTTACGTAGCCTGTATTACTTATCACAACTTTCCCGGTAAGGTCGCTACTGCTCCACGTTACATCCATTGAGGCTCCACCTACTGCTTCAACGACAGCCCCTAACTGCAAGCTCTTTCCTTGCATAATACTTGCCGGATCAGGTGAAACGATAACTCCGTTTACTGCTGGTGCATACGTCACCGTCATGGTTGCTGTACCCAACTTACTACTGTCTACCGTTGAAGTTGCCGTAATCGTGTAGTTCCCTGGCACAGCATCTGCTGCAACCGTTACGAAGCCGGTATCGCTTACCGCAACCTTGTTATCCGTGTCACTGCTGACCCACGTCACCGTTGTTGCCGCCCCACCTACAGCGTTTACCGTTGCTACCAGCTGTCTGCTCTCTCCTTGCATCAAACTGTCGGTATCTGGGCTGACGCTAACGCTATTAACGGCTGGTGCATACGTCACCGTAATAATGGCCGATTCTCTCATGCCAGTATCATAAGCGGAAGATGCTGTAATGGTATAGTCACCCGGACTAGCATCTGTTGCCACACTTACCTTCCCCGTTTCATCAACTGTTACTTTATTACTGAGATCACCGCTATACCATCTTACCGTATCTGGCGCTCCACCTACTGCCACTACCGTTGCCGTTAACTGGGTGCTTTCTCCCTGCATCAGGCTAGCAGTACTTGGATTAACCGTTATACTCTGAACCGCTGGTGCATATGTTACCGTAACGGTTGCTGTTGCTTTTTTGGTGTTATCGTATGTGGAAGTCGCCGTGATCATGTAATCACCTGGTGTTGCGTCCCGTGCAACAGTTACTAAACCCGTAAAATTTACTGCGACCTTGTTCGTGGCGTCACTACTGTTCCATGTCACCGTCGTTGGCGCCTCTCCTACTGCATTAACAACAGCCGATAGTTGTCTGCTACCACCTTGCATGATACTTGTCGTAACTGGATTCATAGTAACGCTGGTGACGCTTGGTGGAGGTGGCGGCGTAAATTGGGCTGCCCTTATATTTACCACTGTTCTGTCATTCTCGTCCCACACCGCATACAGCGCTCCATTCATTGCTGTTATGGCAGGGTTGCTGGCGGTTTTAGTTCCAAAAGCATTCAAGCCACCATTTCTTCCATTTTCGGCTAAAACCCATCCATTGCCGTCATACTTTTTCACGCGGATCTTGAAAACGGGGACTCCGTTAGCCATTTCTCCCGAATTTTCGGACCAAATAGCATATAATTCATTATTCAAACCCGCTAATTGAACCTCGAAAGCTCGAAATCCAGTCCTTACATTTATGCCATATTCACCATCTCCATCTATATTAGTCCAAGTGATGCCGTCAAATTTCTTGACACGAATCTGATCATCCGTGCTATATTGACCCCCACGAGCTTCCACCCATGTGACGTACAAATTATCATTGATAACCGTTGGAAATGGGGTTATTGCGTTATTCCAACTTACCTTATTTAAGCCTGTGCCACCATCAGCCACAATCCAGTTGGTTCCGTCATACTTCTTTACCCGCAATATATTGAAGCCTGTGCCTACTTTTTCAGCCCACATTGCATATAGATCATTGCCAAATACAACCATAGCTGGCCCACTTGCTCCACTGCCAGGGTTTACATTCAACCCATCTGTTCCGCCACCGTCGAGACTTGTCCACGTGGTGCCATTGTATTTCTTCGCGCGAATTTTACCTGCCTCTCCCCATATAGCGTACAATTCGCCTTTGAATGCAGTCAATTTCGGACCGGTCGCTTTTACGGAGGGATTGACGTTGATTCCGACCGGGTTCCCGCCCTCGACACTCATCCAGCTTGTACCGTCATATTTTTTAACCCTAATTTGTTCAATAGAAGAAGCATTCTTCTCCGTCCATGTCAGATACAGCGCATTGTCATAAACAGCTAGAGCCGGAGACTCGACATCTTTGGTGACATCATAATTCAAACCATTTGTTTGATGAGCCCCATCAACACTAACCCAATTTGATCCGTTAAATTTCTTCACTCTGATTTGGTTGATCGTAGGCGTACTCTGGATACTTTCTCGCCATGCCACATAGATTTCACCATTCCATTCCACTATGGCAGGTTTTTCGCCCCTCATGGATGGATTTACATTGATTCCAGTTGGTCCGTACCCATCAATGATCGACCAGCCGGATGCTGCGGAAGTGACCCCGCCCCCAATCACCAAAGATGGTATAAAGAGAATGATGGCTAGCAACAAGTGTGCCATTCTTCGAAAATGTCTGTTGTATCTCTTACTTATTGTTCTCACTGAAATCATTGCGCATCTATCCCTCCGCCTTCTCGTTCTATTGATGCATCTATACATGTATGCTCAGCATAACGGACGGCACCTTAAAAAAACCTTAAAAATTGACTCCATTCGACATACTTCGACCATATCAATCGATATATTAACTTTTCAACGCATACAAAAAAGCCCCATCGCAAATACGATGGAACCCTGTGATACTACGCACTTTTCCCTTAAGACTGTATATCAGGAATACGAAAGGCAACACTCGTTCCACGCCCCGGCTCGCTCGCAAGTTCCAGTGAAGTCCCGTATTCAAATCTAAGTCTCTTATTGATATTCCGCAAGCCTACGCCGTGCTCACCATTCGATTCGTTTTGTTCCAATAGCAGATCTATTCGCTCAGGAGAAATTCCGACTCCGTCATCAATTACAGTGAATAACCAATCACCTTCGGATCTCTCTACTGTCAACTTTACCGTTCCGCCTTCGATTCGAGCCCCGATGCCGTGACGAACTGCATTTTCAACCAAAGGCTGTAACAGCAGCGGCGGCATCTTCGAACGATAAGCCGCTTCGGGAATATCATATTCGAAGCAGATTCGATCCCCAAACCTTGCTTGCTCAATCTCCACGTACGTTTGAATAAGCTGGAATTCTTCATCAAATTCAATACGTTCATTCGTATTACTGAACCGGAAGCTTCCACGTAAATAATCTGCCAGAGAAACAATCATGTTCCTCGCACGCTCTACATCTGTATAACTGGAAGATACAATGCTATTAAGGACATTATATAGAAAATGTGGCTTGATCTGTGATTGAAGGAATGCCACCTCCATATGTACTGCCCGCCCCAACGATTCCTTCATGGCAAGCAAGCTTCCGATTCGAGCTTTCAGTTCTTCTAAATCAAATGGTTTCGGCAAATAATCGTTAGCTCCCACCTGAAAGGCTGCCACCTTATCCTGCGGTTGCAGCGCTGCTGTTACCATGAGTACAGGCAAGTCCAGTAGTGAATACCGTTTGCGAATTTCTAGACAGACTTCATATCCAGACATACCAGGCATCATGAGATCAAGAATGACCAGATCAATTCTGCCTGGTTGGTCGATCTGTTCTAGCGCCTCGTATCCATCTTTGACCGCGATAACACGGTAATTGAGCGATTGCAACGCATCCAGCAAGACCTTCAGATTCACATACTGATCGTCGACGATTAATACCGTACGTTGGCCTTCAGCATTCATAACATAAGGCGTCGAAAATGAATATTCCTTCTCCAGGGGATGATTATAGGCAGTAGATGAAGGAACCCAAGGATCGCTATGTTGTAATGCCGTCGGCAGTGTAAACGTAAAGGTAGTACCCACTCCCAACGTAGACATTACAGCTAGCTTACCTCCTTGCAAATCGATCAGTTGCTTCGCAATTGGCAGCCCAAGCCCGAAGCCGCGTTTCCGTGTTTCCTCCATGGATTTAAACGGCTCGTAAATATGCGGCAGATTTTTTGGATCAATGCCTGCACCTGTATCCCTAACTTCGAATTGTAGCAACCCTCCGTGTTCTTTCCCGGTAACAACGATTGTTCCATGCTCCGTGTGCTTGATCGCGTTATCGAGCAAATTACTGATGACTTGGCTTATCCGATTTTCGTCAGCTTGCGCGAGAGGTAAGTCCGCTGGAACCTGATTGATGAGTTGAATATTCTTCTCTGTACAGAGATAGGCGTAGAAACGGATCTGAACCTCCACGACAGAACGCACATCCACTGGTGCAAGCACGATCCTGAATTCTCCCTGTTTCAGTTTGGACAAGTCCAGAATGTCATAGACAAGCTGAGACAGCTTTCTGGTGATCTCAATCATTAATTGTAGCTTTTCTCGCTGCCCAACTGTAACCGGATTGGCAACATCATCAAGCATGGATCGCGATATGTTCATCACGCCGTGCAGAGGCGTCTTGAATTCATGCGAGGTACGCGCAAGAAAATCGTCCTTGTGTTTGTCTGCCTCCAGCAATTGCTCGGAAAGCTCCTCAATCCGTTGAAAAGCATTGGAAAAGCGAAGCGACATCAACAGTGCAAGCATGAGGAGCACAAGGAACGGCTCGACTGGTGCCAACGAATAGATGGGTACTCCGAAATATACGTTCAAGTTCTGGTTCAAAATTAGAGCGTTTAACGCCATAGCCGCCACGGCAAGATACCAACTGCCAGCTACCTTATGTAGAACTGCGTGAACAAACACATAGGTTGCGTACAGCAATGCAAACGTGACATATAGTGACGTCACAAGACGTACCGGTCCTGTTGTAATCTGTGTAGCGAAGCCCAAATGCAAAAAGATTAAACATGTCCCTGTAACTAAGCTTCCTTTAGTAAGCCATTTGTGGCTGTAGGGGCGGAATGCGGTATACACATACAGGAAAAAGCCTACGCCTACCCCAACGGTCACCACCATTTGAATGCGGAAATAGAGCCAGAATGGGAATGGCCCAATCACATCAAACAACACCCTCTCGCCACTGACACTTGTAAACGCTGCGATAAACAAACAGACGAGTCCAAATACGACAAGCGAGAGATCGTTCCTCCGCTGAGAGAATAAACCGATAAAATATAGTCCCATGATCAGAAAGGCGGTCAATACCACCCAGTCATGTGCTGTCGCGAGATCCCGAATTCTTGAAATCTGATCAGCCTTACCAAATTGAATCGATTCACCAATTCCGCTAGCAACCTTAAATTCGTGATTAGCAACCTCGACCAGAATATCGTTCCAACCATGCTTTAGTGTGAAGTAACTGACATATGGCTTATTAAGTGCCTCATAATCTTCTTTCAGACTAGGGTCTCCGCTGGAGCCTACGACTTGACCATTGACGATAAGCCTGTTAGAGATCAGAACGGCAGCCGTTTTAATCCCATATACGACATTGTCATCATCAATTAGAACCCTCAACCGGTATGTAGCCACGCCCAACGTATCCATCTGCTTGGCCCAATAACCAGGTACCTGAATCAATGAAGGTGCCTGATCTCTCGTACTATCTGAATCGAGTGGCCGACTGAAGAGCAGTCGATGGGGATAAAACTCCCATTGTCCATCCAAGCGAACGATGCCGTTCTCTTCAAAAGCCCATTCGGTCAAATCCATCGTTCCATTTGTTGCAATCGGCATCGTTTTCTTATTCACTGTGAAATATGTCAGCAATAACCCATAAGTAGCAAACAGCATCGCTATTGTTATAAGTGCCGCAATGATTTTACGATTCATTAGACTGTGCACTCTGTCTTTCCATCGTTTGTTGAACCAGTAACATCGTTTCCTCCTCTAATTCTGTTCCAAGCTGAATGCGTACAGCCTGTTCCAACTGCAAACATACACGGTACGCCTCACTCCGGTTGCCAAGCTTCAGATGGAGTCTGATCAGCGCACGGCCGTCGATCTCGGAGTCTGGAAATATTGTCAGCAATCGCTGTAAACTATCTGCTGCAAGTGAGAGCTTCTCTAGGCCATGGTAATACCTATTCCATTTGCGAAGAACACGAACATACAATGATTTGATCTCCAACTGTCTGGCAATAGCCCAGTCGAAATTGCATTCACCCATATAATCTCCGGTGTACATCTCGTTCATCTGATGGTAATGCTTCTCATGCATATTCTCTTCGTCCAATATTCGGTTCAATAATGTCTCGAATGGAGAGGCATCTGTCGTAATATCGTTCAGTTCAGCGGAGAAACCTTGATTTCCTTTACGGATATGGATAGGAATACCTTGATCCGTCAAGCTTCTCCGAAGATAAGAAAGACAAGTGTACAAATACGACTTGGCTTTGTCGAGGTCATACCCCGGCCACAACGCTTCAATAATGACGCCAGCATTCACACTCTTGCCTTCATGATGAATCAGAAATGCGCAGAGCTCTCGCTCTTTTTTTGTTTTCCACACGATTTCTGTGCCGGTCTTGAGCGGTGAAACGATGTGAAACCCTCCAAGAGATTGAACAGACGGAACAGGAGCTTTATTGGGCAGCGCTAGGTCTGCCTTGTATAGGTTTTTGATTATCCGTGCTACTGTATTCTCTAATCTGCCTACCGTAAAAGGCTTCAGCAAATAATCCGTAGAATCGATCTCAAACGCTTCCAGTGCATATTCCGCGTAGGCAGTCGTGAAAATAATGGGTAGCTCAGGAGAGATGCTTCTGATGCGCCGGGCAGCTTCGGTTCCCTTCATACCGGGCATCTGGATATCTAAGAACACTGCATCGACCATTGTTTCGTTTAGAGCATTGATTGCCTGAATGGGATTGAGATACGTCCCGGCAATTTCGACATTCCCCACTTGTTTAAGCAATATTTCAAGCAATTTCAATGCATCTGCTTCATCGTCAATTAACATGACACGTATCATTGGCTGTTGACTCCTTTTTGGTTCAAGCTAAGGGCTGGCGGCTTTGAGTCAATGTTCACATTTGATGATGATTTATATATTTATCGGGCGGGTACCTTCGTCTCATTAGATTCTTTTCGTTTTCTGCTATGGGCAATCTTCAAACAACTAAGTTTCGCTGTTCATTTTTTTCCATTACTCTTGTCGAACTGGAGAAGCTGCTCTACAATAAAAGCTTGGCAGGCTTTTGTACCTGCAATTGTGACATGGAGGAGGCCTGGATCAAACATGGAAATTACACTGGATATTATCAAAGACAAAGTCGAATGCTTGCAGGCTTATGACTTCAATGAACTGGAACGGTCGATCGAGGAACGAATCGGAATGAACAAGGCATTGCTGCTGCGTGTGAAACAGGTTCAGCATCAAGTGACGTTCGACCCCCTTCGAAATAAGATGTTATATAGTGCAGTCGTGCATTTTGCTGCAGAGTGATGCACGAGGTTTTTCACGTTGTTAGCACTGCATGTGGCAGGTCGTTTCGGAACCCATGGAATCTGTAGATTACGGTATCTACATTTAACCCCCCGCCGTGCATTAGATATAAACTAGCAGAATTACCCCCGTCTAGATAAATAGACGGGGGTAATCTTTTTAATCAGCTTGTTCAATTCAATTTACAATTACATGTTCCAGATGCGGTACAGAATCACCGCTGCTTCAGCACGGGTCAATGGTTCGCCTGGCGCAATTTTGCCATCTTTGCCGTTGACGATTCCGCTTCCTACGAGGGAAGTTACACTATCCATCGCGTAAGTGGAAATGCTTGCAGCATCGGAATAAGGAGCCAGATTTCCGTTACCGGCAGATTGCTTACCTGCTGCCTTTAATGCTTTCGCCGTAAGAACCATCATATCTTGACGGGAAATCTTGTTGCCTGGCTTGAATGTGTTGTCTTCGAATCCAGAGGCAATTCCAAGTTCTTTGGCAATGGCCACAGCCTGTGCATAGTGAGCAGTTGGCTGTACATCGCTGAAGGCTGCCGTGTTCGTGCCCGGACCTTTCAACTCAAGTGCTCTGACAAGCAAGGTGATAAAGTCGGCTCTCGTGATAGAAGCTGCAGGAGCGAAGCTGTCATCAGAGATTCCTTTAATAATATCGCGTGCAGCCATCCCTTCGACTGCTTGTTTTGCCCACAGGACATTTTGCACATCGGCAAAGGTCTTGGTTACGTAGGCTACTGCATAAGTGCTGAAATGAGTTGTTTTGAACACCATCGAACCGGTTTTAGCATCATAGCGTCCGCTTGGAACGGCTGTTGCATGGCCTTGATTGTCAATGTACAGAATCACGATTTGATGTGCATTGACAAGCTCCTGTGCAGCAGGCGTGTACGGAACAGATACCGTTACAGGCGCCGCAGGATTGTTCCAGGCAATTAGTCGGTCACCAGCTTTTACGCTTAGATCGATCACCGGACGGCTGCCCACAATAGCGCGAACATCTGCGCCCAGAAGATCTGCTGAGACTTTGTTAATCTGAATAGAGACTTGATCGGCTTGCTCCGTAATATTAGAAAGCATATTGGACGGAATTCGAAGTGTTGCATTCTCCGTCTTAAGCACAAACTCAACATTATTGTTGCTTTGCAGGATGGAAGTCGGCATCTGCACCACATAGGATTGGGCATTGGCCTGCTTCGGCACTTCTATAGTAACCAGCTTCTTGCCATTTGCACCTGGAGAAGCTTTTTCAATCGCTTTATTCAGGCTGTCGCTTGAAATGGTTGCTGTGGCTGTTCCATTTTCGACTTTAATTACCGGCACAATCGCCGAATCGCTGCCTGGAAGCTGTGGTTGAGGTTGCGGAGTAGTCCCGGAATTTGATCCGCCACTGCTACCACCATTGTTCCCCCCGCTGTTATTACCGCCACCGTTGTTGCCACCAGAAGAAGGTTTGCCAATCAGCGTCAATTCACCGAATACGGACGTATCCTGGTAACCCTGACCAGATGGATCATTCCATGCATTCACGCTGATTCTGTTGCCGTCTTTCGCATCATTAATCTGCGCATCAAAACCAATTTTGGCATTGTTCGCAGGCTTAACCTTTTTGAACGGAATCTTCATTTCAACGGTGTAGTTGGTACCGGAAACAGTGACTTTGGATTCGAAGCCTGCAGCGATTTCCGCAGGATTAAAGGAAGCTGCGTTTTCAAAGTTCACTCTGTATTGTCCATCATCATCTTGGAAGCTGGACGTTTTGCCGTTATTTTCATCGACGAATACTTCAACGGAATCCTGCTCCCATGCATTCGGGTTGGACTTGTTCAGTTGATCATCTCTGACCTGAACCAACACATACAGATTGTCGTCATCCCACAGTGCTTTTGCTGTTCCTGTCGCACCTGACCATGCCATTTGCTTCGTATCCAGTTTCATTTCAGGAGCTTGGCTCCATACACTGTCTACAGAGCCATCAATAGTTGGTGTCCCATAGTGCGCGCTTGATTTCTTGTATTCAAGGGCTTCGGGTGGATTTTCCAACATGTACTTTTGCGGATCAACTACCGCGTAGAACGCCTTTTTTGCTTGAAAATTCTTGTCAAACAAGGTTGGATTCTGCTCGGCTCTCCAGCTCGTGCTGTCATTCAATCCCCAGAAGGTCACACGTGGAATATGCGCACTGTTCTTCTTATAGAGATCCATTAATTGAGCATACAGATAGGCCTGCTGCTTTGCTTCTTTTTCAGTAATTGTAGAATTGGTGCCTGCCATAATGTCCAACTCGGTGACACTGACTTCTACTCCCAAGGAAATAAAACGCTCGAGCGACATCTTGACATTGTCCAATCTCGTACCCAAATTATAGTGGGCTTGCATGCCGATGCCATCAATCAGTTTCTCGCCATGGTGATCTGCGGCGTACTTCTCATTGATCTCTTTCACCATGCTGTAGATGGCTGTAGATTTGTTCTGGTTGTCATCATTGTAATCATTGTAGTAAAGCTTGATATCCCAGCCATTTTCATCAATGACTTCTTTTGCCGCAAGGAATGCCTCCTCTATAAATTCAGGGCCGATGGCTTGTAACCAGCCTGAATTACGCAATGCATTTTTCCAGTCTTCCGGATTAGCCGGGTTATCGTTCATCGCTTCATTGACAACATCCCAGGAAATAACTTGGTCACCGAAGTGCTCAACAACCGTTTTAACATGTGTTTTTAGATTCGTCAGAGCTGCTTCACGGCTCAATGGTTTACCACTCTCTGCCGTATAAAGCCATGTTGGTGACTGCGCATGCCATACAAGCACGTGACCGTGCAAATCAAGGCCTGCATCCTTTACTCTTTGGACAAGAGCATCTTCTGCGGTGAAATCAAATTGTCTGTCCGCGTTATATGCATAATCCGGCTTCATGTCATTCTCAAACGTGACGACATTGTGATGTTTCTTCAGAAGCTTGAGCCGTGTCTCGTCAAAGGTAGACGGATTAAGAATGTTCCCAATCAGGAAATCATCCTCGTAAATATCCTTGAGATTAGGAAGATTTTCTTGGATCGGAGGTGCAGCAGCTACGGGTCCCACATATTTTAGAGTAAAGTCATCCAAGAAGAAGGTACGGTTGCCGCCGTCATTGTTTGCTGTTTCAATGTAAGCATTAAGCACGCTTGGAGTAGTGGTGAGCGTATACTTACCCGTTAAGTGAACCCAATCCTGATCGGTAACGGTTGCATTTGATGAAACGTTCGCAAAGCCGCTGTCTGCATATTGAACACTAATACGAAGGGTTGTAGGTGCTTCGCCAGGAGCCATTTTCACCCAAGCAGAGAGCTCGTATTCATGATTCTTTGCCATTTTGCCTGTAGCATCAACCAAGGCTGCATCATATTGTGTCGTAGCCGTCACAAGCAAGCTTTGCTTGCCGCCAGATGTATGATTATCGTCTTCGGAAAGAACTACCGTTTCACGGCCATTTCGTGCTTTGAATCCATCCAGACCATTCTCAAAGTCTGCAAAGATGCCCGTTTTATCTACATTTTCCGGCGCGGTTTGATCAGGGGTTACATCGGTGATGATGACTTCATCAATATAAATATCCGAGGTTAACGTATTGTCCGATGGTTCAACATAGATGATGACCTCATTCGTTTTAGAAGGAACTTCATAGCTTTTGGTTTCAAATAGCGTCCATTCGGAAGCAGTTACATTTTTATTCCCTATAATCCAAGGATACTTCTGACCATCCGGCAATATTTCAGAATCTATCTTGGAAGCCAGATGGAACTGACCTTCACCTGAACCGAGTCTAACCTTGAGAGAAATATCATATTTACGGTCGGATTTCATCTTGCCTGTAAGTACGAGGGCAGGAACGGCCTTCTCATCGGCCCGGTTGAAGAATTTCAGAGATTTCGTGCCTTCGGAGGCTAAGTTACCAACGACCGCAGTTTCGCCGTTTGATCCCCAAGACAGCTTGCCCCAGCCTCCAGTATTTCCATCTTCAAAGCTTTGGTTAAGGACTACCGTGGGTTCGACAGGTGTTACTGTCTGGGTGATCGTGATATTCCCAATATAGAAAGAGACACCCTTACCTGCTTCATCAGACTTGATTCGCAGAGCTGTCTTCTCCACACTGGTTACGGAGAGAGCGGCGGATAGCGTAATGCCTTGTCCTGCTTTAAAGTCAGCAGAGCTAATTCCAGTGTATCCTTCTGAGCCAGCAACGCCCTTATTAGATACAATCTCCAGAATGGCTTTCCCAGCTGCAGGTGGGTTAGCATCAGTATCTACATAAACGGAAGCAGTTACAGAATACTCTTTGCCAACGGACAAACCAAGGTCATCAAAAGCGAGGTCCACGCCATCCCAGTTATTAGATCGGTTACTAACTTTTAAAGCTACTCCATCATCATTGCCTTCAAACGCCTTGCCTGTTACAGTGCTCAGCTGGGCACCACCTGATTGAGTCACCTTGCCTTGACCATTCTGGAATGTTTCCTGATACACAATTTGTGAATTAGATGCCGCTAGATCCGCAGCGCTAACTGCCGGAGCTATCAAGCCGCCCGGAAGAAGCAGAGCCGCTGCGAGTAACCCGGAAACGACCTGCTTAAATGATTTCCTCATTTCGAAGCATTCCCCCCACACAAAATTTTTTTATAAAACATATAAAGCGCTTACATAAATTGCTTTAGCCAACCTCCTTTCACCCCAGATAATACCACTTCATGGAAGAGAATTCTTACTCCAAATTAAAGAGGAATCTTAGTTTTTTACAGAACTCTTCCAAGTCTGATAATTGTACGGACATGCTCTTCTTTCCGATGATCAGGTCGCGGCAATAAATTCGATAAGCTATATAAGCTGAAACGGTGTTCATTACTCGTCACGAAATTGTTATGTTCAATATCATGATAAATCTCTATCAAATACATAAAATCCACAGTCATGCATTTCCGTGAACGATGCTTGATATATCAGTTTAAGTACTGGATAATACCATTAATATACAGACAGTCACTTTTGCGGATTAAGGGGGAACATACAATGCAGGAATTTATATTTAAGAAGGATTATAGAAACAATGAAACACTTCGAACAAGTTTCTTCGAACTTGCTGCTAACACTTTTGATATAAAATTTGAAAATTGGTACCAACAAGGATTTTGGGGAGAACGATATATACCTTTTTCATTTGTAGATGGAGACCAGGTTATTGCCAACGCTTCTGTTAACATCCTTGAACTCATCATTCATGGGGAAAAGAAAAAAGCAATTCAAATCGGAACGGTGATGACACATCCCGATTATCGAGGGAAAGGACTATCCACTCGTTTAATGAACAAGATTTTAGAGGAATACGACAACAAGTACGACCTCATGTACCTTTTTGCCAATGAATCGGTGCTTGATTTTTACCCCAAGTTTGGGTTTAAGCCTGTGGAAGAACATCTTTTTTCAATGGATTATAAGGCAAAAAAATCACCCGAGCCTGAGAACCTTCGAAAACTCGATGTTACTAACGCTGAGGATTTACGCCTTATCCTTCAATTTGCATCCCAAAGGCTGCCTGTTTCGCAACATTTCGGAACCGCCCAGACTCAAGGCATACTCATGTTTTACTGCCTGAATGTGTTCAGTAACGATATTTATCACTTGGAAAATGAAAACGTCATCCTTATTTATCAGAAGGAAGACAATAATATTGACCTCTTCGATGTTATTTGTTTAAACGAAATCCATATGACAGATATTTTACATCAGATTGCAGATGAGGATACGGAGAAAATAACCCTCCATTTCACACCAGATGCAACAGAACATCTCGTTCTAAAAAGTACCATCACCAATGACGGTTTATTTGTAAGAACCCCTGGTGATCATCTCTACCCTGTGCAAGTTAAACATCCGATTACTTCGATCGCTTAAAGACTTATGTAATAATGCCTACCACCAGCCTTACTTAAAAAAGATCAAAAAGGAGCAGGATTCCCCCTGCTCCTTCGCAATGTGAAACTTCTTTCTCTCATCAAACGTAAATTCACAAGGTATAATGAAGTCAGATGACCATTCGGCATGATCTTATGACCATCATAATGAAGGAGGGGGACATTCGTGGCTTTTATCCCGTTAAACTGTCCCAACTGCAACGGAAGAATTGAATACAAAGAGGGTGAGATTTTAAAGTGTCCCTATTGTGAAACAGAGCTCTTATTGAAGCAAAATAATGTCTATTACGTAGACCAGACCATTAATCATTACCACGGAACGCCCCCTAAAGCACCGCTGAAGCAGGCTGTCTCCGTAAAGCTAATGCTGATGCTAATGTTAGTCCTAACTGGCGCCATCGGTACTTATTTTTATTATAGCAACAACTCCACCTATCCAAAAACAGAAGCCAATCTGCCTGTGCGAAAGATGCCCGAAAGCGAGGTTCTGCTCTCATTTTTGCGAGATATCTTCGATAAAGGCTCTGCCCTGCCTACCGAGGAGGAATTGGCTCGTCTTCGCTATTTAACCGTAGAGCATTCGGAGAATGATCAGTGGAAGTTTACATATAGCCTCTCCGATCCCTTCAGCGATGAACAGGCCGAGAAGATTACTTATGTTACTCAGGACAAGAAACTGAATACTCAGGAGATCGATCAGCGAGATTTTGAAGCCTTTACGGGACTGACGGCATTGGACCTGACGAATACCTATGAAATCTCCCAGTCGAACCAAACCACGTTTGCTCATATGCCCGGATTAAAAAGTTATGGAGGCGCTTTTAACGAATCTTTCAGCACGTTTTCCGGCTACTTTGGCGACAAGTCCAAAGTTTCGGAGCTTTCCACTCAGCTTCGCAGCAATCAGGAATTGGCCCTGCTGCTGGAATTCCCTAATCTGAACTCGTTATCCATTACCTATGTGGATGAGTCCGTAACGGATTTCTTTCTGTTGAACAAACTGCCGCTCAAGTCCCTGTCGCTCACCTATATCAATGAACTGGGATGGTTGTCGTCTATGACCGGGCTGACCTCCCTGTCCATCGATTACAGTGAAGCCACAGACCTGCAGCCGCTGTACTCCTTAACTCAGCTTCAAGAGCTCCGGCTTTCTTATTTAACCAACGTAAAGTCCATCGACTTTGTGCAAAATATGCCTGCTCTACAAACGTTAGATATTGAAAATGTAAACTTCTCCAGTCTGGAGCATCTGACCGACAAGACTTCCATCACGAAACTACGCCTGGCTTCTTTAAGCAAGCTCAGCTCGGTCAAACCCATCAATAGCCTATCCTCTTTGCGGGAATTAACGTTATCCGGCTACTACGAGAATGAAGAAGCGCTGACATTGCCAAATGTTATGCGGGTGGAAATCCCAGGCTCCTTTCTCCCGGGGCTAAAGGCGCCCGCCGCAACCAGCCTGACGCTCCGGGGCGGAAGTGGAGAGTTGAATTTGGCGGCGCTTGGGAAATTCCCGAGACTTAAGCAGCTTTCCCTCTGGGAGATCAGTGAAATAACCCGCCTTCCCGCCCTGGACGGCTTGTCTCGCCTAGAGGCCCTAAGCATTTACGACTCGTCACTATATAAGGAGAGCGATGCTTTATTTCGTTTGAAGCAGGTCAAATCTCTGATGTGCTCCGAGTGCAGGCTGGATTTTGAACAAAAAGCGGCCGCGGAGAACAACGTGCTTGAACAATTGACCTTAGAGCAGCCATATTTCAGCATAAACAATACCTCTGTTACTGAAGTTGACCAAATGATGTCTTACTTTGGCAAAATGTCCGCTCTACGTTCCTTCACTCTGCAAGACAGCAATTTGGCTTCTCTCGAATTTATGAGTAACTGGCAGGCCGTAGAAGAGCTTCATCTCGAGAACAATGCCATTTCCAATATCGAGACCCTAAGCCAGCTGCCTAATCTTCAAAAGGTATATCTATCCGGTAATTTCGTACAAAACAAATCCGTGCTTGGTACGGGTGTGCATGTGTATTAATTAAACTTACTCCAGAATTACTCACAAATTAATGAATGGTATTGAAACAAAGACAAGAAGGGGTTCGAGAATCATGAATAAATTCTCGAACCCCTTCTGTTTTTGTTTAGCTTCTAACCAACATCGCCACTGACTCCACGTGGACCGTGTGCGGGAACATATCCACCGGCGTTACCTCAACCGTCCGATAGCCGCCATCCTCCAGTACACGCAGGTCGCGTGCCAAGGTGCTCGGATTACAGCTCACATACACCACTCGCTCCGGCTTCATTTCCAGAATCGTATCCAGCAAACGTGGATCGCAACCTTTACGCGGTGGATCTACGACGATGACGTCGGCTTCGATGCCTTGCTCTTTCCAAAGAGGGATGACATCTTCCGATGCACCGACTTCGAACTTCACGTTCTTTATCTCATTCAGCAGCGCATTGCTACGCGCATCCTCGATCGCTTCGGGCACAATCTCAACCCCGTACACCTGATCCGCATGTTGCGCAAGGAAAAGAGAAATCGTACCGATGCCGCAATAGGCGTCAATTACCGTCTCTTTACCGCTCAGTCCTGCGTACTCTACCGTCTTCCCATAAAGTACTTCTGTCTGCACCGGATTCACCTGATAGAACGAACGGGCCGAGATGGCAAACTGCACATCACCGATATAATCATAGATTACATCACGGCCCCACAGGACGCGGGTTTCATCGCCAAAGATGACGTTGGTCTGTTTCTTGTTCACGTTCTGGCAAATGCTTGCCACATGCGGGATCGCTTCACGGATACTTCCAATCCAATCTTCCTTGTAGGGGATGTCGCGGCCATTCGTGACGAGAACGAGCATCATCTCACCTGTACGAAATGCCTTCTTCACAACCACATGACGCAGCAAACCGCGGCCTGTCTCTTCGTTATATGCACTAATCCCGAAATGGCTACCGATCTCCTTAACCTTCGCAACCACTTCGTCATTGTGCTCATGCTGAATAAGGCAGGTGTCCATGTCGATGATCCGGTGACTTCCTTTAGCGTAAAAACCACCTACCAGACCACCCTCGGCTGCACCGATAGGCACCTGTGCCTTGTTGCGATAGCGCCACGGCTCGTCCATACC
The DNA here is from genome assembly GCF_032399705.1 of Paenibacillus sp. BIC5C1. NCBI lineage: Bacteria > Bacillati > Bacillota > Bacilli > Caryophanales > Paenibacillaceae > Paenibacillus > Paenibacillus sp. BIC5C1. The sequence goes on along the minus strand of NZ_CP135922.1, from coordinate 861,499 downwards.
CATGGTAGGCAGCACACGAATGCCCTGTTGCTCGGCACCTTCTTCATCCTCCACCAACACATTCAGCTTACCGATCCGCTGCAAATTATCCACTACGAGCTGGCGTTTCCAGGCAAGCTGTCCGGCGTAACTCATATGCTGGATTTGGCATCCGCCGCACTGATCGTAGATCGGGCAAGGCGCGGAGACACGATCCGGGCTGGCCTTCACGATCTCCAACAGTTTGGCGTAGCCGTACTGCTTTTTGGTCTTCATCACGCGTACGCGGACGGTTTCACCCGGGAGCGCGCCCTGCACGAACAACGTGTATCCATTGGCACGGCCGACACCTTCACCGTCATGGTTCATACCGATGATGTCGATGACAGTCTCTTCATTTTTGCTGACAGGAAGTCCTTCGATTGATGCAGATTCACGTTCCCGTCCCTTCGGACGAACGGCAGAAAGAGATGCGCCTTGTAGCCGCACCTCTTTCCCTTGCTGACGTGTAGATGGACGAGATGATTTGCTCGGCTGACGGGATGCTGAAGCATTCCCTTGCCCCTGAGAGGCAGCCGAATTCCGGCGGTTTTTTCCACGACCGCTGCGGTTCGTATTAGACAACGTACATTCACTTCTTTCTTCATATATGTTCATCCCTTGTGCAAGGGAAATTCCATTCATTTTCAGGCACCATGAGATTATACGTGATCCCACTGCACACAGCAACAGGAAATCACATTTTCTCCCCGATCCATACTACGCTTAACGATACAACATCAGGTGATGACGCAGATTCTTGAATGTCGCAGGCAATGTGCCGCCCAACTCGCCATCCAAATTCAACTGAACATAGCCCGGCGATGTTACTTCCATATAATCCGTTTGGAAATGAACAACTTTCTTGTCATTCAGATGTTCACCACGCAGCGCAAGGGTTACGAGGCGAATCATGTCAGCCAGATTACATTTGCGCACACCAATTACATCGAACAAGCCATCATCAATGGTCGCACCCGGAGCCAGCTTCTCGAAGCCCCCGACAGAATTCGTATTGGCAATGAGGAACAGCATGAATTCATCATGAATTTCTTCCTGACCCGCGGCACGGATAACCAGCTCCTGAGGAGACAGGCTCGCCATTTTCTCAATACCCTTCATATAGTAGGCGAGCTGCCCAATCATCGTTTTCAGACGGCTTGGCACCTCATAGGTCAGTTCGGTTAACGAACCCCCGCCTGCGATATTGATAAAATATTTATCATTCGCCTTGCCCAGATCGAGCGGACGAAGCTGCTGGTTAATGACCAGATCCACGTAATCTTCCCACTGTCTCGGAATACCCAGCGCACGCGCAAAATCATTCGTCGTTCCCAAAGGAAATACACCCAGTGGAGGACGATTCTCCCGCTCGGCCATACCGTTAATGACCTCATATAACGTACCGTCGCCACCAGCGGCAATAATCATGTCATATCCGCGTTCGATCGCCAGCTCCGCTTCCCGGGTTGCATCTCCCTCACCCGTTGTTGCGTGACACGAGGCTTCAATACCACCTTGATCCAAACGCTGCAAAATATCTGCCAGACGTTTCTTCATTTCTTCCCGGCCTGAGGTCGGATTATATATCAAGCGAGCTTTTTTCATCTCATACGCCACCTATTCCACATTATCCATGAGTCTGAACGACCTCATATTCTTACTATCTGAGAGTGACCGTAGTCGGGTATCATTTTACACAATGACTCACGTCCGTTAATCCTGCCCCAACACTTTTTCTCTACTTATATATATGCATAAGGAATTCCGTCTCATTCCAAAGCCTTTATGTACTATCATATCATCAAATGTGAAGATGTCCTAGCCTGTGATGCATAAGTAATTATTTTCATATCGATTATAGCGAAATTTACATTTGGATAACAATAACGATACATCCTAGAGAATTACCTCGTTCCAGCAATGGCCATACAATGGAGTTTAAGCTCTCTGTTCACTTCCGAACTTGTCTATCCTTTACAAAATAAACCTCTGGCACTCCTCTTGAATCTAATCCTATGAATTTGCTGTCATTTATAACCATCCATAACCATTCTGCCCGCTTGGGCCGTAAATAGTCTTATCCCCTCTCAAATCATGAGGACAACCATATCCTGCAAAAAATTAACAAAAACTAGAACGAGATGACAAATAAAATGAAACCTTTTTCAATATAGTCTTAGTGCATCCTTAACATATTCCAATATCCTACCCATGAAGGAGATCACCGAATGAAAAAACTTGTATTATTGCTTTTGGTTTCGCTCTTGGCCTGTATTCCCTTTGTCACAGCCGTTGAAGCGGCGGTCATTAACCATGATCAGGTTGTCGGATTCCAGGAAGCAACTCCCGTCACAGTCACGCAAATAGCAGCCAAGCGTTTCCAACCCTACTTAAAAGTCTACCATGGATGTGTTCCATTCCCCGCCGTGGATCAACAGGGCAATACCAATGCAGGCTTGCAAACCTCCGGTTCACCTAATGGAAATTGCAGCTCAAGTACAGGCCAAGTCTACTCCCGTTCGGCATGGCATAATGGCGTATGGGCGATTATGTACGCATGGTACTTCCCGAAAGACTCCCCTTCCTCCGGCCTCGGCCATCGTCATGACTGGGAAGGCATCGTAGTATGGGTAGACAATCCCGCAGCACAAAATCCTCAAATCCTCTCCATCGCCTATTCAGGACATGGGCAGTTCACGAATGTTGCACCAAGTAACACGAACCTAAACGGTACTAATCCTTTGATTAGTTACAATAGTACCTGGCCTCTAAATCATGAGCTTGGTGTGACTGGAACCGTGGGTGGAACGCAGCCTTTGATCGGCTGGGATGATCTGACGTCTGCGGCACGCAATGCTCTGAATACGACCGATTTTGGCAGTGCCAATGTTCCGTTGAACGATAGTAATTTTACGAACAATTTAAACAATGCCTGGTTTAGATAAAAAAAGTAAAAATCCCCTTCAAGTAGACCACAGAACTTGGAGGGGATTGTTTTTGCAACTACATTTAGTTTATAAGCCAATCTTTCTGCCCGCTCGGAGCTGTTTATACCAAAAATATACGGTGCAGCCCACACAGTAACCGAGCAATGCGGCACTTGCAGCCAGGAGAAGCATCGACGAGAAAATATAACCTGCTACCTGCCAACCAAGGCCGAATGAGACAAGTGCCAGCGTGAGAAACAATATGGCCAGAACATTGTTGAAGCGTTGCAGTTCCACTGCCTGTGTCTCTGTCCCTTTTCCCGTTAACACGGCCTTCCCAATCTGCACAAACAGATTAAGCTTGCCTCCAGATGCCAGACCGACAACTTGGATGATCCATAACGCTCCCAGAATTAACGGTTGATTGAACAGAAATGACAGAACAACAAATAGGACAATCCCAATCTGGTTTGCTTTGACATAGCGCATAGGCACTTCCCGCATCTGCATATCTCCTTATCCCCATTTTATTAGTTGGTTTAATTGTAGTCGGGATCGGGACTTTGAGCAATAGTCATCTCATTTGAGATCAGAATATTCTTTTTTGAGCACATCCCAATGAGGAGTAGGCGTGTTAGTAGCCTTTTTCCAATCGGTAAATGCATCATTTAAAGCCTCGATCTCCCCAAAGGAACCGGCAACCAGTTTATAGATCGGAAGCATACTGTAAATCTTCAACAGAAGATAAAACATCCGTTGATGTTTGCGAATCAGTTTGGCCTGAATCTCCGGTATAATTGTTATGCCCATAGCCTCAAGCACACTAAAGCCCTCATCCATCGCCCCAATCATATGCTGAATTTGCTTTCTGCTTCCTTCCAGCTTGATCATCTCACGCTTCTCATTAAAGCTCACCGCATTAAGCATCAGAATGGGCACAATATGGCTTTTCAGCCAGGCATCGATATCGTTCAGGTAATTCAATTTGTATTTCGTCTTCTCAAAAGCTTGATCCAGTATGGATTTAAAGGTAATCTCGCCGTCCAGCCCACCAATCACCATTTGCCCGCTTGCTCCACCAATGGATAACATACGGTCTTCCTGCCTCCGCCCGCCGCTGACCTGGAAACCAAAGGCGACCTTTTTCTCCACCTTGCTATTTTCCTCCAAAAAGATTTGCATGCTACGTGCATCTGCGTTATTGCCGACGATCACTATGTTTCTGCTCTGATTGGCAGCCAAAATAGGCAGCACCGATGGGAAATCGTTATACTTCATAACCACGAAAATAAGATCATAGTTATCGTTCACTTCCAACGTACGGGTTACCCGAACTGGATCTATGGTCGTTTTAAACTGAAACACATGACGAATGACAATACCATCCCTCTCCAGTTCCTCTGCCCGTTTCCCTCTAGCCAGAAGGGTAACGTTATTTCCCCCACGTACCAGAACCTGCGCCAACTGACTGCCCAGAACACCTGCGCCATATACTAATATATTCATTAGTTATCCCTCTATTTCAATTTTTATGGATATTCGTTGCTTTATCAACATTTGTTGATAAAATAAGAGTAACAAAGCAGGTGCAACGCTTCAATCGCTAAAATATCCGTTATTGTTGAATAATCAACGAATTGATCCATATTGTTGAATACATCAAAGGAGGAGCCATGGACAGACGAGTTGTCAAAACAAGAAAAGCCATAACCGATGCCTTTATCGGGTTGTTAGAAGAGCAGGATTTCGAGCAAATTACGATTAATGAGATTGCTGATCGGGCCAATGTGAACCGTGGTACCGTCTATTTGCACTACACGGACAAGTTTGATCTGTTGGATCAAAGCATTGAGACGTATTTGCAGCAACTGGTGGAGAGCTGTATGGTGGAGAGTCCTACAACGCCTATGACTGTTAGGGAGGCGTTGCTCCGAACCTTCCGTTACCTGGAGCAGCACGCCCCTGTTTATACCACGCTATTAACCCAAAAAGGGATTCCTGCCTTTCGAAACCGGCTGATGAAACTTCTGATCCAGGGAGTGGAAGAGCAGATTGATGCATGCGGTATTCACAAGGGAATCAACAGGGAAATCACTGTGCAATTTCTTGCCTGTGCTACCGCTGGCCTGTTGGAATGGTGGATCATGAATTCCATGCCTTATCCAGCCGAACAGATTGTTGAAGAATTGATGTCTTTGCTGGAGCTTCATCTGATTGTTCCCTCTTCGATAAAGATGACCGGACCAACACAAAAACGCCATCACGTGAAGTGATGACGTTTTTTTCTATTTGCAAGCTGGGGAGCCTGTCTCTTTTGGAATTGCCCCATTTAATCTTGAAAATCAGCATTTACCGATACTTCTTTCCATTCCTCGAATTTATTCAGTTGCTCTGTATATTTGTTCACCACGGTATGGTAAGCATCCGCTCCAAGCAACAAGCGAAGCGGAGGCTCTTCCAACTCAGCGATGCTAACAATTGCTTCTGCAGCTTTTTTGGGATCTCCGGGTTCTTTTCCGTGGTTTTCGGCATTTACAAACGGTGAGATGAGTTCCTCATACTCCTTAATCGCTGATTTTGTTTTAGCGGCTGAGCGTCCGGACCAATCAGTACGGAAGTTACTTGGCTCAACCAACGTTACATTGATTCTAAACGGCGCAACCTCTTGGGCCAGGCTTTCCGATATCCCTTCAACAGCATATTTAGTACCATTATAGTAACCCACGCCAGGAAATGAAGCTAACCCCCCAATGGAAGATATATTGATTATATGTCCCGAGGACTGGACTCTCATATAAGGTAAAACAGCATTAGTCATATGCATAAGACCCCAGAAGTTTATTTCAAACATTTTCCGAGTTTCGACTTCATCGGCTTCCTCTATGGAGCTAAAGTAACCAACTCCGGCATTATTGACAAGTACGTCAATTCGGCCAAACTTCTCTATCGTGGCATTCACTGTTTTTTCAATCTGATCAGGCTTGGTAACATCAAGCTCCATAGCCAGAACTTTATCCGTATTTCCACGGACAAGGTCAGTAATTGAATCCAGATTTCTTGCTGTGACAACAACATGATAACCTGCTTTAATCGTTGCTATTGCAAGTTCTCTGCCGAATCCAGTGGAACATCCAGTGATCACCCAAACGCTTGGTTTACTCATTACACTCTCTCCCTACGATTAAAATTTTCGATGCAAAAAAATTCTAATCCTTAGAGTATTGTCTAAGTCAAACTTCTGGATGTATCCGCTCCAACGCATTCATTTTTTGAATATTGTTTTGACTTAGAGTACACTCTAATCTCTACAATCATGAATATCTAATAACAAAGGTGGCTTATACATTGGGATATACAATTAGTCAGGTTGCAGATAGAACAGGATTAACCGCACATACATTACGCTTTTATGACAAGCAAGGCTTATTGCCCTTTGTTGATCGTAATCAGGCAGGTAACCGGGATTTCAAAGAAAGTGATTTTGAGTGGCTTGCAGTGATTACTTGTCTGAAAAAAAGTGGTATGCCCGTGAGAAAGATCAAAGAGTACGTCGATTGGAGCATAGAAGGAGACGCTACATTAAAGCAGCGTCTTGAAGTATTTGAAACACACAAAAACGTTGTTCTGGAGAAAATTGCTGAACTGGAAACGTATTTGGAGAAAATAGATTATAAGATTTGGTATTACAAAACAGCTATTGATTCTGGAACGACAGCGATTCATTCACAAAATAACTGTGTATGGACAGAAGAAGAGTCATTTCAAGAGTAACTGTTGCTAATATTACCTCGTCAGGGACTACACTAATGATTGAATGAACAGGAGATCATATGTTGCTGAAACTCCTCCCTGTATGCTGAACTTATCCTCGTACTCTTTATACATGTTGGTGAATAAACGTCGTAAACTATACCCAGGAATCGCTGCTGCTTCTGAAGTACTGGCTCCCATTCCTTTAACCGAATACAGAAAATCTCTTGCCGAAGCATACTTTTCCATATGAATTGAACGCTCACAATGGACACCAGTATATCCGGATTCGTGGAGCATGGTTTCCCATTGAGCAAGCGATAGAAACGAAAGTCCATGCCGCTGTGGTTCCATCCCGTTGGCACGATAAACTTCATCAAATGCCTCATGCATTTCACAAAATGTATCAGGCCCGAAGGTCGTAAATATGAGCAAGCCCCCAGGTCGCAGCATTCGCCGTAGGTGACCCAGTGTTTCCTGCGGCGAACTTAGCCATTGAAAACAGGCGTTAGAGACGATGATATCCACAGAGCACTCCGGAGTATTTACGGCCCACATTTCGATATCTGCTTGTAGAAAACGTAAACGATCCGTTGTAGAATTCCCATTGCCTGGATGCTCTACTGATCGTAACCGCTTTGAAGCCACTTCGATCATCTCGGGTGCAATATCAAGTGCAGTAATATTTGCACTAGGCCATTCATTTACCAGGATTTGAGTCAAAGCCCCCGTGCCACAACCAATTTCGAGAATGCTCGGATCACTTAATAACCCTTTGTTCTTCCATTCTGCGAGGGATCTTCCTAACTGATCAGCCATAGAACGCTGAATATGAGCATGTGCATCATAAGAAGTGGCACTACGATTAAATTGGCGTTGAACAGCACTACTTCTTCCAATGGTCATGCCACCATCTCCTCCATTCATCAGCGATGTGTACTTCCTTTTCCAAAAAGGGTGCATGCCCGCAGCCGATTAATGTAATTAACTCGGCTTGAGGTAAATGAGCTGTAAGCTCCAAGCCAGCACCGTAAGGACATATCCTATCCTCAGTCCCGTGAATAAGAAGAACCGGACAATCGATATTGGGCAATTGAGACAAACATTCCTCTCTTCGTAAAATCTGAAGACCTGCAATTAGTGCTTGCGTTGTCCAGCTACCCATAGGAGGTAGACACTCAGCCAGACCTGCCTTCCATTCATGCTCTGTGAACATCCTTTGACGAAAATTAGCTTCAACTTCATGTCGATCCTTTAAAATCCCTTTGATCATCTGCCTAACATAGGCATCTGCTATGCCACGGTCCAACTCTTCTTTTGGGCGGGTAAAACGAGCCGTTGCACCGAACAGCACAAGGCCGTCCACGTAACCTTTAGCCGCCAGTCTGAGTGCCAGTAAACCTCCGAGTGACCAACCTGATATCAGAAGCCGACCATCAGCTACTTTCTCCCTGCAAGCTGACCCTTCAATACCCAACATGTCCTTAACTGCTGTTTCAGTTAAACACAGCATTTCCTCTGGAGAATCCGCAGCACTGTAATCTACAGACATATGACGAAAATCAGGCAATAACAGGCGAAGACGGTCAAACACCGCATCTGGCATGCTCCATCCCGTTAGCCATAATATGGTTCCACTTGTCTCCTGCTCGATTTGCACCGGACTATTTTCCAAGGCACTCATGAGCTCAGTACCCCCAACTGAAGCCCGATTTCACTGATTTTTGCGCTGGCATCATTCAACTCCATAGGGGTATGGTCGGCCGATAAGGAGAAGCGAATTCGTGCTGTGCCATCAGGAACGGTAGGCGGACGGATAGCGACCCCAGCAATACCGCCTGCTTCAAGTGCCTCACTGAAACGAAGAGCCCTTTCATTATCACCGACAATTACCGGTACAATAGGGGAGTCCCCGGTCCCAACGTTAAATCCGGCATCACTAAGCGAAGAACGAAATAATTGACTTGCCGAGTAGAGGCGTTCGCGGCGCCAATGATCTGCTTGTACCAGACTTAACGCTGTTGAAATACCAGCTACGAGAGAAGGCGGCAATGCCGTTGAATAGATAAGAGGTCTAGCTTTGTTAACGAGAAAGCGGATTAATGTTCGGCTGCCGCAGACATAAGCCCCATATAAACCGAATGATTTGCTAAACGTCCCCATATGCACATCCACATCATGATGCAGACCAAGCTTAAAGCAAAGTCCTTCCCCCCTTTTCCCGTAGATGCCCCCGCTGTGCGCCTCATCCACCATCAGCATGGCCCCGTATTCTTGTTTGAGCGCAACGAGTTCTTCCAAATGTGCTTGATCACCATCCATTGAAAAGACAGCATCCGTAACAATCAACTTATGTCGTTTATCCCGATGTTTGTTCAATAATAGCTTTAGATGTTCCATATCATGATGTCGGTACCTGGCATGTTCTGCGCGGCTCAGCACAATACCGTCCACGATGCTGGCATGGTTTAATTGATCACTAAAAACGACATCACCCCGGCCCACGAGTGCACGAATGACACCAGAATTAGCCATATAACCATTTGCAAAAACAAGCGCAGCTTCACTATGCTGCCAAGTGGCCAGCTCTTCTTCCAGACGGCCATAAAGCGGTCGATTCCCAGTAACAAGCCGAGATGCGCCAGAACCTCCCCCTTCGGCAAGAAGTGCCTCGCGAATTGTATCGATGATATCAGGATGCCGAGCAAGTCCCAGGTAGTCATTGGAGGCCAGGTTGAGGAGCACTTGGTCTCCTCTCCACGTATAACCAGGACGATCTGGAACCGCGGCACTGTCACGCAAGTAACGTTCATTGGAGGCATCAGCCAATAACGCAAGTTCATTTTCCATCCAATTCATAGTCTGTACCGCCTTAAAGTGCATTTAACTCAATCTCAAAACCCAAATCTTCAATCATTTGATGATCATTCGATATTTCCTGACCTGCTGTCGTTAAATAATCACCTACAAAGAGTGAATTTGCGGCATAAAGTGACAAAGGCTGTAGCGTACGGAGGTTGATCTCGCGTCCACCCGCAACACGAATCTCTTTAGATGGACAAATGAACCGAAATAGCGCCAGTACCTTGAGCGCCTTCATGGCCGGAGTGCGCCCTGCTCCTTCCAGAGGGGTCCCCGGTATCGCATTCAGGAAATTAATCGGAATTGAATCCGCATCAAGCTTACGGAGTGCAAGAGCCATCTCGACAATTTCCTGATTACTTTCACCCATACCGATAATGACACCGGAGCAGGGGGACATGCCGTATGCTTTAACCTTTTCCACGGTTTCAATTCGCTGGTCATAAGTATGCGTTGTGGTGATCGACGGATAATTGGCCTTGCTTGTGTTCAAGTTGTGATTGTATCGGTGCACGCCTGCTTCAGCCAAGCGTTCTGCTTGACCGTCCTTCAAGATTCCCAGACACGCACAGATTTTAAGTGGCATTGTTTCATGGATTTCTTTTACCGCCTCTACCACTTGATCCAGCTCCTTATTCGTGGGACCTTTGCCTGATGCTACAATGCAATAAGTTCCAGCTTTACGCGCCATAGCTTCATGTGCTCCCGCAAGCAGCGTTTCTTTGTCGAGCAAGCTGTATTTTTGGATGGGTGCGGTCGATACGAGAGATTGTGAGCAATAACCGCAGTCTTCGGGACAAAAGCCGCTTTTGGCGTTGATGATCATATTCAGCTTCACTTTTTTGCCGTAAAAATATTTCCTCACTTGAAAAGCCGCTTGCATCAGCGGCAGTACCTCATCGTCGCTTGCTTCAAGCACGGCAAGTCCCTCTTCAATTGATAAACATTCGCCATTCAACGATCGATTCGCAAGCGACGACCAATTCAGATTAGTTACCGTTGTTTTCATCTTCATTCCTCCTCCATGAATTGAACTGTTAATGCCTGTCTGATCGGTGTTAACTGGATCTTCTCTCGAATCACCTGGATCAACATTTCCGTATTTAATTCGTCCCTCAAGCGGGGAAAACGCCCAAGAAAGGGGATGCCGCAATAACGTTCAATCAGCTCCGCGTTTGTTGTGATACTGGAATCGTTATAAATCTCGTCATATTCACCATCGTTCAGAATAAAACCTACGATCGGAATCCCGTGCTGCTGCAGGTACGATACCGTAAGAAGTGTGTGATTAATCGTACCCAGACCTGTCCGCGCAACGATGAGGGCAGGTGTTCGAAGCTCCGAGATTAAATCCACGACAAAAGAATCCTCGGTCAGAGGAACAGCGACTCCCCCTGCCCCTTCAATAAGTACTGATTCATATCGATCTGCCAGCTGCTGACCAGCCTTAATAATCTCCTGTAACGTAATATCCATTCCATGTTGCTTGGCAGCGAGCAGCGGGGTCAGTGGGGCTTGGAATGTAAATGGCGCCACATCCTCGGCACACTCATCAATTCCGGTGTATTTCAACAGGCGTTCCGCATCGGTTTCTCCGCTCCCAAGAGGTGCACCGGATTGCACAGGCTTCCAGACGCCTATATTCCGCTCTTCAGCACGAAGCGCAGCAACAAGAGCCCCTGTAACGATGGTTTTCCCAACCCCTGTATCCGTACCTGTGACGAACAATCCGCGAATTACATTCATGATTCAAAGCCACCTTCGGTGATGTCAAAAATGGATTGCATCAAGATATCAATCATGGCTTCAAGCTCAGCCTCTGTGCTGGCAAGAGGAGGAATGAACACAACAACATTGCCAAGTGGTCTCGTAAGCATGCCAAGCGCTCTGGCCCGCTCCGTTACACGAACGCCGATGCGTTCGGCCCAATCATACGGTTCCCGAGTTGCTTTATCCCGTACAAGCTCAATTCCTAACATCAGTCCTTTTTGCCTGATATCCCCGACGTGCGGAGAATCTTTAAGTACTGAGAGCTTCTGCTCTACAAAAGCCGCCTTTGCTCTTACACCTTCCACCAGGTTGCGCTCTTCAAATAGTTTCAAGTTAGCCAAAGCTACGGCGCAGCCGAGCGGATTACCTGTGAAGGAATGACCGTGGAAAAATGTTTTTTGCTCCTCATAATCGGCATAAAACGCGCTGTACACCTCATCTGTTGCCAGTGTCGCTGCCACAGGTAAGTAGCCGCCTGTAAGACCTTTGCCTATCACCATCAAATCAGGTGACACTTCTTCGAGGTCACAAGCAAACATAGCACCTGTCCTACCGAAGCCTGTCGCCACCTCATCGGCTATGAACAGTACATCATATGTACGGCAAAGTGCTGCCATCTCGCGCAGACAGCCGTCTGGCATAATGAGGATGCCGCTAGCTCCTTGCACAATTGGCTCCACGATAATAGCCGCGATTTCATCTGCACTCGTTTCAAGTACATTACGTAATGCGGTTAACGTAGCTTCCATGGCTTCCCGCTCGCCATCCTCATGTCGATAAACGTAAGGATATGGAATGACATGAGTAGGAAACAGCATCGGACGGAACACATCATGGTACAACGGAATTGCACCGACACTTACCGCACCAATCGTATCTCCGTGATAGGCTTGATTCATCGTAATAAACTTCGTTTTACCGGTTTCTCCTCGGTTCTTCCAGTATTGAAACGCCATCTTCACTGCGATCTCGACACCGGTTGCTCCTGAATCGGAATAAAATACTTTATTTAATCCCTCTGGGGAAATCTCCACTAGTTTCTCAGCAAGTTCAATAGCTGGCACGTTAGCCATTCCGAGTAACGTAGAATGTGCAACACGTTCCAACTGATCCGTTATGGCTTGGTTCAGCTCGGGTATGTTATGTCCGTGAACATTAAGCCAAACCGAGGAGAAGCCATCATAATAAGCACGTCCCTGGACGTCATACAGCACGACGCCTTCGCCTCGTTCAATGATGAGAGGATCGGAGTTATTGTAATCTTTCATCTGCGTAAAAGGGTTCCATAAATGAGCCTTATTTATAGCTGCAAGCCGTTCATAATGTGTCACAAGTTATCACCTTCCATAAGAGCATTTCAATTGTTAACCAAAAATATTTATTTAGGTTAACAATTGAATGTTGACATCTTATCAGACAAAAACTTTCCTGTAAAGAGAATCATTTCAGAGTTAGAACCCTCAACCTCCACTCTGTCTCCGCGGATTGAACCCGAAATTTGGCTTCGTAGAGGGTTCTGCCTAATACAAAAAAACACGCCTAAATCGGCGTGTTTTGTCTAAAATACATACAAAAATCAGGACCACCCGTCCAACGGGTGGTTTGCTCTTGGGGTATAACCCCCTGTTGCCAAACTGCGCCTAAAGACGCTAGCCTGACAGCAAATCTGTTCAGGCTCAGTGTTATTTGTCACTTTCACTTACCAGTTAAACTGGTTTTACTTCTTTTTGCTCTTGTTGCTGTTAAATGGATCTTCATATTCTTTTACACTCAGCTTATCTATCGCCTGATCATGTGCTTCTTGTTCACGTATATACTTTCTTACCGTTGCTTCATTTAGACCCACTGTACTTACGTAATACCCTTCTGCCCAAAATTTTCGATTTCCGTATTTATACTTGAGCTGGGCGTGTTTCTCGAAGATCATGAGCGAACTTTTTCCCTTTAGATATCCCATGAACGTGGAGACAGCCATTTTCGGTGGGATCGCTACCAACATGTGAACATGATCGGGCATCATGTGACCTTCTATAATTTCTACTCCTTTGTACTTACATAGACGTTTGAAAATTTCGATCAAGTCTCTTCTCACTTGATTATAGATTTCTTTCCGTCTATACTTCGGGGTGAATACAATGTGGTATTTGCACATCCACTTTGTGTGAGCTAGGCTGTAGCTCTTATTTGCCATCTAAGACCATTCCTTTCGTTGAGCCTGAACATCTCAATTTTATCGGAATGGTCTTGGTGGTCAAACCTCAGGTCCCTCCACCCGCATAGCGGGTGGTTTTTTGTTTCGCGCGTTTCACGCACTCAACTGGCTGAAGCCATAACAAAAAAACGGCATCTCTGCCGTTTGTGTTTAAGCTATTGTTAGAGATAACGGGAATAATCGCTAGCAGCGATCTGTTTTCCCTGAATTAAACCTTAACCTCATTACATTTTTCCAGTAAAAGTTGAATTTGGCGCTCCAGCCACGTTCCTAACAGCGGATGTGGAAGCAGCGTCTCACCACTATATGCATAATCCAGTTCCTTCAGTCGGCCCGGGATCACCTTCATGGTGAAATAACCGGCACTCAAAAACAGCGGCGCCACAATAACCCGGCTCCCCCGCTCTTCACTCCAGTATTTCGCCTTGTCGTACACACTATCCTGATTTAGCAGCGCATAATCGGTATGAGCAACACCGCTGACTTCATGCACCCGCTGTGCGAGTGAAGAAATACCCGCTTCCCATCGCTGACGGAATCCATCGTGAATACTCCCATGTCCAATTAACAGGATCGTCTCCTGTTCTGGTTGCTGCGACAGGGCCTTTACCTTGTCCCAGACCATGACCGCAATATCCGGGTCGTTATCCACAGGATAGCCGAAGTGGATTTGTGCTTTCACCTCGAATGGTTCCAGATCCGTCTCACGCTCCGGAGCGTCTTTGGCACCGATGGCATACTCAATCTCATCCACATGTGTACTACCGGATGAAACAAACAGAGGTACGACCAATATATCGGTTACGCCCTGTGCTTCCAGTCGGTTGATACCGTCCTGAATCAGGCGTCCTTCCACAAGTTCAAGAAACCCGGCTTCGACGGGCAAGGGTTCAGGCAGATTCAACCGGGAGACCGCGTCATCGACGGATTCAACCCAGGTTTTCTCCTGAGAACCGTGACTAATGATGAGTACACCCGGCTTCTTCATCCTTAACGTCCCAGGCGTTCCAGCGTCATTTTATAACCGTCATTACCATAGTTCAGGCAGCGTTTTACACGAGAGATCGTGGCTGTACTTGCACCTGTCTCAGCTTCTATCTGGTTATAGGTATTTCCTTTGCCAAGCATACGCGCTACTTCCAGCCGCTGGGACATGGATTGAATCTCGTTTACCGTGCAGAGGTCATCAAAAAACACATAACACTCTTCAATATCTTTCAGAGTCAAAATAGCCTCAAATAATTGTTCAATGCTTTTATCATTTAGCTTTTTCAGCTGCATTTCATCATCATCCCCTAGCGGTTACTGTGTACCTTCATTGTACCCAGCCTGAGTTGGTATTTCAAGCGTTAACGATTTCACGCACTACAGAATAAAAATACATGTTACCGCTTTCATATAGCATTAATGTCCTCCCTGCGCGCACAATCCCGCTCTATCTCACGATTTATCCCATTTTTCACCGTATTTTTCCGATTAAATATGTAGGAATTATTACATTTAATATGTGACAATTTTGTGTCTAAACTATATAATTCCACTGTTAAGCTATCATCCACTCCTGCGCCCAAATCCGCAAATATCCCGTTTTGCGGGATACTCGCCTACGCCGTCTCTCCGCTAATGACATACAGTATAGCAAAAGGGAGTTCCGACTCGGTCTGTTATGCACGTCCAGCAGCTGAAGGAACGCAATTCCGAAATCCAACATAGAAGGAACGTGATAGTTCATGCCACAGCATTATTATCACCGTCAGCCCGCTCCACGGCAGCGTCCGTCTTCTCATACGCAACGGCAGGCCCATACATCTGCCTATATGCCGCCACGGGCATTGAATGAAGCTCAGGTTCAACCCATGTATCCTGGAGTAGAGCCTTACTACCCTCAATTCCAAGAGGTTGAAGCATCCGGACTTGTACCTTATAGTCCAGGTGGTCCGGGGGGACCCGGTGGAAACTTTTTCGGCGGGGGAGCTCCTGTTGCTCCCCCCGTTCCGGTGGAAGCACCTGCGTCTTCCTCAGGCTTTTCCCTGGCCAACATCGGGGAACTGAAAGGAATGATCGACCGCTTCGGTGGAATTGATGGCATCATGAGCGGAATCGGCAAAATGCAAAAGGTCGTTGGCGGCTTCCAGCAGATGGCACCCATGATGAAACTGGTGATGGGGATTCTGCCTTTTGGAAAAGGAAAAAAAAGTAGCAGTCTTGCGGATAAAGATTATGAAGAGTATTCGCCACCTCGCTCACGCAAACGTCGTAAAAAAACGAACTCTACTCCGCGCAAACGGAACACGAGTAGTAAAACTGGCCGGAATAAATCCAACACCACCAAACGTCGTCCCCAAAAAAGCAAAAAGCTCTAACACTTTTCCCAGGCGCCCTCTTACATAAGGGGGTGCCTTAATCCACTTCCATCTTCTTTCTCTTCAATCCACTCAATCGTTCATATAAGAGAATATTCATTACCAATTCCTTAGGAACCTATGTTCTTATTCCCGTGAATTGAGGTATACTGAGTTTATAGATAAAGGAGGCGGACTATGGAACTATTTAAAGACAAATATACTCCCGCATTAATCGACCGGACAGGAGAATGGTTACACCAATTCTACCCGAAGTTGGACAAGCAACAGTTTCATGAACTTGTATTTGCCGAAGGCTGGGGAGAGCTAGAATTCAAAGGTCGTATCCGCCGCATTACGTCGGCATTGACCGAAGTTCTGCCTGACAACTATGAAGAGGCATTACACGTGATTGAGCAGGCAGCACCACAGATGCGAGGGGTCGAGTATCTGTTCGTTCCCGATTTTATTGAAGTGAACGGACTTGCGCCGGAAAACTACGAACTATCCATGAAGTACTTGACCCTCTTCACACCTTATTCCAGTTCCGAGTTCGCGGTACGCCCGTTTATTGAACGCTACCCGATCGAAACGATGAAACGCATGATGGAATGGACGGCAAGTCCCAATGAACATATACGCAGGCTTGCCAGTGAAGGCAGCCGTCCACGTCTTCCATGGGGTTCCAAACTTCGGGGATTCATTACCGATCCAACACCAGTACTTCCCATTCTGCATGAATTGAAGCAGGACGAGTCCCTGTATGTCCGGAAAAGTGTAGCCAATCACCTGAACGACATCTCGAAAGACCATCCAGAACTGGTTCTGGATTTGGCCTCAAGCTGGTACGGACAACATGAGCATACGGACTGGATCGTTCGTCACGCAAGCCGCTCTTTGCTGAAAAAGGGACATCCGAAAGCGCTGAGTCTCTTTGGATATGTCGAGCAGGATGCGACACATATCGAGCATCTTCAGCTTGCAAGAGATACCGTAGCCATCGGGGAAGATCTTCATTTTTCCTTTGATGTCGTTAATGAAAGTGGTCAGTCACAGATGCTGCGGATCGAATATGAAATCGGATATATGAAAGCAAATGGCAAGCAGGCACCCAAGCGGTTCAAATGCTCTGATAAAACATTCCCTACCGGGAGAACCAAGGTTGCAACGAAGCAATCGTTCAAAGTCATTACGACGAGAAAGCATTATGCCGGTTTGCATACGCTAACGATTGTCGTTAATGGACAACCTACCGCTACAGCCACATTTTTATTGGAACAAACAGAGTAACCTACAATACGATGGAGCCATCCAAATTATCACGAAAACGCAGCAGGGTTCATTTCATGATAAGAATCCGATATTAACATTCAGATCATGGAATCCATCCTTGAGAAATTCCCCGAGGCGTCTTCAATACTGAAGATGCCTTTTACTATTTTCACCCGGTTTGTAGCAGCTAAATATCCTTCAAAATAAAGTTATGCACATGATGCTTCTTCATTTATCTTATCCACATGTGGACATCTATTGCGAAAACAAATCTATATGTACTCCTAATTGCCCTCTTATGCACATCATACACAGGCTAAAGAAGCGATCTGTGCAGACCGCTAACTCTTCACTTGCTATCCAGTTTCTATTTTCCTACTTGAACCAGCCCCGCTTCACAAACCAGGCCACCATGCTTCCGCCCAGAACAAACATCAACAGCAGCACCGCTCCATACCCAAACTTCCATTGCAACTCAGGCATATAAGCAAAATTCATGCCATAGATCCCCGCGATCAGCGTCAATGGCATAAAGACGGTTGTAATCACAGTGAGGGTCTTCATAATCTGGTTCATTCGATTGGAATTCAAGGAGATGTAACTGTCGCGCAGGTCTGCCGTCATTTCCCGATCAGCTTCAATCATGTCTGTCAGCTTCAACAAATGGTCATAGATATCGGTAAAGTATACGGTATGCTCCCCTGTTCGCTGCACATGCTGAGAATTGACTACCCGATAGAGCAGATCCCGCATGGGCACTACCGTTCGTCTAAGCTTCAGCAATCGACTGCGCAAGTCGAACACCTGATTCATCAGGTCTTCCACCGACTCCTTGCCGCCCCGGTTCTCCAGTTCAGCCAGCTCATCCTCAATGGCAAACAGAGACGGGAAATAATGATCGACCAACTTGTCCATCACCGTATATGCCGCTGCTACCGGGCCCCGGGCCCAGATGGTTCGTTCGTGCGCATGATGCAGCAACCTCTCCCAAGCTTCGTCGACTTCCTCCAGTGCCCCATGATGAAAGGATACCAGGAAGTTCGCACCCAGAAACAGGTCCACCTCTTCCGCTTCCAATGTGGTCGGATTCAGTGCATGCAGCACGAGGAACTGCAAATTGTCATAATAATCGAGTTTGGGTCGCTGCAGCACATGCATACAATCCTCAATAGCTAATGGATGAAAATGAAAATATGTATCCAGCAACTGGCTTTCCTCTTCGGAAGGCTGGTTGAAATCTGCCCATACCCAGGCGTAATCCTGCAGATCCAGCTGTGTCAGCGGTACATTTACAGATACCTGATGATCCCGTGAGATGGCGAGTGTACGAATCATAAATTAGACCACGTCCTTGTCTTGTATCCTTTACGTTATTGTACAACTTTAACCATTGAACCGTCCCCTGCAACAGCCCATTATACACACGTTATCCTGCAAACGCGACAACAAAAAAAGCCAACCCTGTTGGCTTCTCTCATTTCCCTATCCACAGTCTCCTGTATCCACAGGAATATCTTCTTTTGGTTTATCATTCCACGGATGGCTATCCACATATCCAGCCTGTCCACACGTTCATGCACAGGCGTCTCTTCTTTTTGGTTGTATAATTGTCCACATATCCCGATATTCACATAGTTATGAACAGTTTGTCTGAAACCCAGAGTTTGTGCCGAAACACTTTCTTGAATTAGAAAATGATCCAGTACAACAATCCTGCCAGCGCCCCGGTAATCGGAATCGTAATAAACCACGTAATAATGATACGTCCAGCAAGTCCCCATTTAACGGCTGAGAAACGTTTCGCGGAACCAACACCCAGAATGGCAGATGTGATTGCGTGCGTTGTACTCACCGGCAGGTGGAGCAACGTTGCTGTGAAAATAACGGATGCAGCTGACAGATCCGCGGCAAAACCGTTAATCGGTTCAATTTTGAAAATTTTGGTTCCCATCGTTTTGATGATTTTCCAACCACCAATGGAAGTACCAAGCGCCATCGCTGTTGCCGCAGAGATTTTAACCCACAACGGAACATCCAGATGATCCTGTACGCCTGCTGCGACCAAAGCAAAAGTAATGATCCCCATTGCCTTCTGCGCATCATTGGTACCGTGCGTAAATGCCTGAAGTGCTGCTGTGAAAATCTGTACCGTACGGAAACCTTTGTTCACGTTATGCGGACTGCGTTTGGCAAAAATATATTTGAGAATGGTCATGACCACATAACCGATGGCAAATGCGATCAGAGGTGATAATAACAACCCTCCGACGATGTCAATAAATCCACTCCATTTGACTTTATCAGCCCCTGCGCCAACAAGTACAGCACCAGCAAGAGCACCAATCAGTGCATGCGAGGATGAAGAAGGAATTCCGAACCACCATGTAACGAGATTCCAGATAATCGCGGCGATCAAGGTGACTATGACGACCTCAATCCCGTTATCCAGCTT
This sequence comes from Paenibacillus sp. BIC5C1, assembly GCF_032399705.1. Classification (NCBI taxonomy): domain Bacteria; kingdom Bacillati; phylum Bacillota; class Bacilli; order Caryophanales; family Paenibacillaceae; genus Paenibacillus; species Paenibacillus sp. BIC5C1. Next base: position 841,891 of record NZ_CP135922.1, on the reverse strand, counting down.
GGTGGGGTCTGTTACACTCCCCCCAATCGTCTTCGCTACTCCAGTAAACATCATGGCACCGACAAAGTTCATCACGGCAGCCATAAGGATTGCCCGGCGCGGAGTCAGTGCCCGTGTCGAGACCGAAGTTGCGATGGCATTCGCCGTATCGTGAAATCCGTTGATGAAGTCAAACGCCAGTGCAAGGAAGACGACTATACCCAATACCCAAATCGTTGTTTCCATTATTCTCTGGCTCCTTAAGAATTACGCATGATGATGGATTCGAGCACATTCGCTACGTGTTCACAAGCATCCGTTGTCGTCTCAAGACGTTCGTAAATTTCCTTGCGTTTGATCAGTTCAATCGGATCAGGCACAGTAGCGAAAAGGTTCTTGATACAGTTGCGCAGCACTTCGTCGCCCTGGTTTTCCAGATCGTTCAGACGAATCGTGTACTCGCGGATCGCCAGCAACTTTTTCTGAGACAGCAAATGAATGGCCTTCTGAATTTCGTAAGCCGATTGGCGCAAAATTTCAGCGAATTGAACGATATATTCGTCCGGGTCAGTCAGTTGGTACATATAGAAACGGGAAGCCGTTGCTTCGAGTCCGTCCAATACGTCATCAAGTGTCGTTGTCAGTTCCATAATATCATCGCGTTCGATCGGCGTGATAAATGTCTTGTTGAGCTCTGTAATGATGGTATGAACATAATCATCACACTGGGACTCGTACTTCTTCATTTCATTGGCAAAAAGAGTCACATCCTGAAGGTTGGAAACATGTTGGGAGAAATAATCAGCCGCTTGCACGACCGTATCTGCCATGTTCTCTAGTGTCTCAAAAAATATATCCTTCTTCTTCTTAAGCTTCATAGCTCTATCCCCTTTACGAGAAATTGCCGATAACCGATGAAACATGAAATGACAACCTTTGATATCTTATCATAAATGTTTCACGGTTTGTACATAAGGCATGATCCTTTTTTATATTCTTATCACATAAATCTGAAATGAATCTTAATTATTTGGAATGGCTGGAAAAATGATGATGAAATTTTACACTGCGTTTACATTTCTCTTCATATTGGATTAATTTTCAATTTCGACATGCCCTGCAAAGTCAGGCTGATTCGGTACGATACTGATGAAAGTCTTGCCAGGAACAAGAGCAACTTCGGTCCCATTTTGTACAAATCGAATAATATCACCTGGCTTTTTGACCCACTGTCCTCGAATCATCTTGCCTTTTTGAAACAGCATGGCTTCACCGCCCTGCTCCAAATTAACGGAAAGTCTGCCCACATTATCGAGTACCTTGTGATCCGCACCCGCTACAATAATATTTGCCGCTCCAATGGGACTGCCATTATCCAGATCCTGATCTGCCTTTCCGTTCACCAATCTCATATATCGTCCGCTAACTTCATCATAATCATACGTGACCCGGTAACTCTCCAATAAATAATGAATATCGAACTGCTTGGCCAACTCTCCGGCGGACGTGGAACCTTCTTCGTTATACGTATATATAGGGGACTTAAAGTCGTGACTATAGCCTTTGGTATCCGCGCCTTCTCTCAGCTTGTCCGCCGACGTATATAGATTGTGCGGTGCTTTACGATCCGAGGAACGCCAGAAATAAGGGCCGCTATTCGATATCTCATCCATATGCTGTTTCTGCTGCTTTTGTAAAATGGAATAGGCATCCGGGCTGCCACCCGCATGTACCAATACACCATCGTAACTCTCACCAAGCTCGATCAGATACGGACGGATACTGCGCACGGGTCCGACCGTTTCTGCCCCTCCTTCACTTTGGAATATGGCAATAAAACGGGTAATGCCTCCCTCAGCGAGCACTTCGATAATAATATCTGCCGCGCTTAGACCGGATTGAGGCCGCGCTGCAGGAGCATTGTTAATCATGACTGCCAGTGGGCGACGCATAATTGCTTCATCAACAGGCAGACCCGTAAGTGGTGCTGTGTAGAGCGAAGTGGCAGGTTCTTCTGTCTCTTGTTCTTCCTGTATCGGTGTAGGAACGGACTCCGGCTTTGGAATCTGCACCATCTCCTTATTCTGACAAGCGACCAGACTCAGGGCCAGAATAAGCAGCGACGCCGCTGACGTCGTTTTGTTCCATTTCAATTGCTTCAATATATGTACCTCCTGAACGATATGGCTGAAATCTAGGCTGTAGTTGCTCTTATGTAAGTGACCATTTCACGTATTTCTTTCCATTTAATCACACACAGCACCATTTGTCTTCGATAAGGAGAGCATTTTCTACCCTTCATTTTACGTTTGAAACTTGAGGCAGACTGAAAAATATGTCCTAAATGTGAACTTCTCAAACCTTACTTAAAATTTGAACTAGATTGTGATAATAATCACAAACAGAATGACTTTTGAACTATACAATAAAGACATCAAAGGTGATCACTTAGAAAAACAAAAAAACAACACACACTAAATTCCATGAAGGAGTGGTTTATATGTTCAGCTTCAACCAATGGCTTAGAGAAAACAAAGTGGCAATGTGGATTTTGACAGTACTTCGGGTGTATATCGGTTACGACTGGATGACGCACGGATGGGGCAAATTAACAGGTGGATTCCAAGCTGGCGGATTCCTTGCAGGCGCTGTAGGAAAAGCAACGGGTGAAAACCCAACCGTTCAAGCTTGGTGGGGAACATTCCTTGAGAACTTCGCGGTACCAAATGCAGGACTGTTCGACTTCATCATCCCACTGGGTGAATTCCTTGTAGGTTTGGGTCTCATTCTTGGATGCTTCACAACACTGGCAGCACTGATGGCGATGGTCATGAACTTCGCGTTCCTCTTCTCGGGAACAGTAAGCACGAATGCTCAGTTAGTCCTGATGGAAATCTTCCTTGTAGTCGCCGGTGCAAATGCTGGTAAAATCGGTTTGGATCGTTGGGTAATGCCTTACCTTCGCGGATTGTTCACTCGCAACAAAGGCAGTCAGCCGAAAGACACACCAACGATAAACCATACGCACAAAACAGCCTAACGTTAAATAGACTTTTCCGGTCCTGCTCCCTCCCCCCTGGAGAGCAGGATTTTTTCTTGTTTTTTTATATATGCTTGTATATCCTCTGACTTGCCCATCGACAGAAACACGTATTATGATGAACATATCGATTGACTACAATTAAAGGAGTACATGACATGCCAACCCAGCGCCGTCTTGAGACCGATGCCGACTTCCAGGAAGCGATGGAAATGAAGCATAAAGTCCGTGTTTTCAAAGATAATCACCAGATTGATTCCGGTGGCGTCATTATCCGTTTTGACAGCAATACCGTTGTGGTTCAGTCCAGTGTAAGTGAACTGGCATATCACTCGCGTACAGCATGTGAGCTTTTTGAGATTCGCAAGTGATTATTCTAAATTGCAGTCTGCTCAAGTTATAGAAAAAGGTTCCTGAGGCCCATTACGCTGGCCGCAGAAACCTTTTTTGGTTCAGCTCATTCATAACCTAAGTCTGGCTGGTCGATGAACTAGGTGTATTTACAAAATAAAACTCAAAGACTTGTTCACATCCTCTTGTCTGTTCCAAGTTATACGCCGTCACCAAACTGCCAGCAGTTTAAACTGAGCGTACCGTAAGGATACGACTGGAATAGACGTTTTGCAGATCGTGACATATCAGCCGTACCCATGGCATAGAACAAAGGCGCAATGTGCTCCGTCCCATAAGATGGAACCGCCGTGCGGGCATGGGGCGCTTTTTTGTCATATTGAAACAGCTCTCTCGTATTCCACTGTTCAAGCCGCTCGCCAATCCAGTTATCGAATTCCACTGCCCAGTCTTGGGGTTCGTCATTGCTGCCAAGCATGCGCAAGTTATGAACCGTTCCGCCGCTGCCAATGATCAGCACATTATCATGACGCAGCTGCTCCAGCATCCGTCCAATATCATACTGTTCCTGCGGGGAACGCAGCGAATCGACAGATACCGCAATAACAGGAATATTGGCTTCTCGATACATGTGTAACAGCGGTACCCATACCCCGTGATCCAATCCCCGGCCTCGAACCGGTTGATGCGGAAGATTACTACGGGTGAACAGCGCGCAGATCTCATTCGCAAGGTCTGGCTGACCAGGCGCAGGGTAATTCATTGTATACATATTAGAGGGAAATCCGTAAAAATCATGCAAGGTCTGATGTGTATCATCCATTGTCACGGACGGTTCGGGACGATCCCAATGCGCCGTAAATACAACAATGGCTTTCGGAGCCGGCAGCCTGTCTCCAAGCTGGTTCAAAAAGTGAGTGTAGTCATTGCTCTCCACCGCCAGAGCGGGAGAACCATGCGCAATGAATAGTGCGGGTAATGTCATTGCTGCCAACCTCCAGACACGGATAGGATGCTTACCCTTCTATTTTACCCCGAAGAAGGCGCTTTTCCAAGCTAACATCCCAATCAGATGCAATCTGGACGCGCATGTTGCCTTATGGACTAATCCATGTTGGATATAGAATGTTCCATCCCAACGATAAAGGTTGATATTTAACCCCTCTTAGATCATCCAGTGCTGCCAATCCTGTTCGATCTTCTGACGTTCTCCCAGCCATTCTCTCGTACGCGTAATCAGCTGTTCACGCTCTTTGCCGGAAGAGAAGGTATGATCGCCCTGGAAAATAATCTCCTTGTCGCAGCGGCCTTCCTGGCGCATCCAGAATACCTTTTGATACAGGAATGCGTAATCGACAGGAATGATCTCATCCGACGTGCCGTGCACCACCAGAACATCCCCATTAAATTTAACGGCTTCCTGGAACGGCTGATGTTCAGCCAGTGATTCAAAAAATGCTGGTGTAAACTTGTAGCCGAGATAATCAGCCGACCCCAGTTTCACCCCTTCATCGTACACATCACGTCCCGTAATTTTCACAATATCATTGAACGGGTATCCAACAGATGACCACATAACGAGATTCTTGACCCGTTTGTCCCGAACAGCAGTCAGCAGAGCAACAGCTCCACCCAGACTATGACCGATCAGCGTTACACGGGTTGGATCTACATCACTGCAGTTTACCGCATAGTCCAGCACAGAACGTGTTTGAATAATCATGGATTCAAGTCCTTCAGCTCCGTACTCACCGCTGCTCTCCCCGCAGCCAATGTAATCGAAGCGCAGCACCAAATACCCATCTTCGGCCAGCTCACGGGCGGTCTTCACAAACAAACGATCTACACCGATCCGACTTCCTACGAATCCATGGCAGATGACAGCAAGAGGTACACGCTGTTGGTGATTTCCCTCCTTGATGTCTTTGACGACCGGATAATGAATCGTGGCTGTTAATTCTTCCTGCCCATGACGAATACTGATCTGACGCTCCATGCCCATTTCCCCTTTCCATTCTTCCCTGCTCATGTTCATTTTGTTAATTATATATAAATCCGATAAGTTTAATGTGTATTAAGGATGATATTAGTATATTATCATCCTGTGAACCTCAAGTCAACGTGAGGAAATGTCCATTTCCAGACGTACCTTGTCTACATTTTATCGACAATTTCGCAAAAAAAATGAGCCACGCTGACAACAGCTGACTCGAGTCATTCCTATTACTTGAAGCCACTACTCATAACTGCGACGGAACATCTCATGGGTCTCCACTCGACCCTGCCATTCATGTTCATGAAACGGATTCGAGCTCCCCCAGAAGCTCCCTGATTGAAAGGTTCCTTCTGAATACTCTTCTGCATACTCCGCATCCTCCAACGTCTCCTCCATTGGCACAACCTCATCCGTTACTCCACGGGAGTTGCTGTTTAGCAGCAGCTTCCTTGTTAATTGTTCTGTTTGTTGATCCATCCCTGCCACACTCCAATCCCTGGTTTCTGTTGGAAATGCTACTATTGTGGTGGAATCGGCTGTACTTTATTCATTCTTCACACAATCGTTAGAACTGGATGAGCACTTACGCATATTAACGTCGAACCACGGAGAAACTAAGCCATATATCATAGCCAACATTTGCCTCCGATTCCTTCTGGCGAAAGGGTTGAATTCATGGAACACATCTTGGAATGGATTCGTAGTCACGGAAAACTGGTGCTGCTATGCACATGTATCATTCTGGCCTGCGCAGAGCTGTGGTCGAATCGTAAACAGTTGTTTTATAAGGAATGACTTTGCGAAACGAGAGCCCTTCCCGTATACTAAAATACCGTCAGGGTCTCCAGATTCACCGGGGATCAGAACGTGTGTAGACAGGGGGAGCAATCATTGGGGATTTCCTATAAGAAGTTGAAAGAAATACAGAATCGGCAAATGACCGAAATGAGTAAAATGACACCGGAACATGTAAAACTGTTTGACCAGATCAGCACCATTGCGCGTCAATCACCTGCAGATGAGAGAACACAGGAAGAATGGATTCTCTCGGCTGGGAGAGCCATCGTACAAGCTCAGCGTGACGGCAAGCCTGCTCGTGAGTTATATGGAACTGATCTGGAACAACATATCTATTCACAACTAGGAGTAGCAGGCAATAATCCGGCTGCAACTGCTGGTGAATCAAATATGGACTCATCCAGAGCTTCAAGTACGGCCGTACGGGGCTCCGGAAGCAAATCCAATGAACGCAGCACGTCAGCCAAGAATACAGCAGCAGTTGAAGCCGAACCTGCGGAGACTAAGGGTCAAGTTAAACGGACACCCAAATGGTACTTCATGATCTCCTGGGCAGCTTTGTCTTTTGTCATGCTGATTCAAGGTGCGGTTGGGCTATTTATTGGCTGGACGGATGGAGATACGGAACCATTTAGCCATATCAGTCTGTTCTCCCTGATCGTTGCAGCGGTTGGGGGTATTGCACTGGTTGAAATGCTTCGCCGCCTTGCTGAGCGTCCAGATGATCAGGGAGCAGACAAGACTGCCAGGCCACAGGTCAATCTTCGGGGAATCGTCATCTATATCGTTATCGTTGTGCTTGTTTTATTCGTAGGATATCCGCTGCGCGACAGCCTTCCCGTATTTACGCTGGCTCCGTGGATAAGTCTCGTAATCGGGATTGTGGGATTGGCTACGTTGAGACCACTATTCGGACAAAAGAAAGCATAACAATGTTGGTGCCCTTTGTGGGCAGCAGCATTGGGTATATCCCCGTTATGTGGTGTGTGAAGATGAAGTACGAGTGAAGTACGACAATTCGGTGATGAAATAGAATATCGAGTGTCAAAAAAGGGGCCCTAATGGCCCCCAACCAGCTGTTGAGAAATTCTCGACAGCTATTTTTATTTTCAGACCGTTCAGGTAAAATTTCATAATGCTTTTTATCTATCAGAGGTAAAGGCGATCACTTACCACACCTTATAAGTAACCTTATATTACGGCCAGTAGCTCGTTTAAAACTGATCCCATCTTGCGAACGGAATGGACTTATCATACTTCATACAGACGATCCACAGGCCCCGTAGAGTCTCTCTCCATTTTGATCTGAATGCGATGCTTGATCTCCTTGCCCGGGGTCTCTCCGAATTCTCGCTTATATATGCGGATAAAGTAGTTCGCTTCCATACCAACCGTCTCCGCAGCCTCTCTTACACTTGCGCGTGGGTGTTTGTCCAACCATTCGGACGCCTTCTGCAAACGCAATCGCTGCATGTACTGATGCCCCGTTATCCCATGCCTCTGGTGAAATAATCGGTTCAGGTGCTGCACCGAATAACCAACGGCTTCAGCGACATGCTTCAACAGCAGATCATCCTGGTAGTGTGTATGCATCAGCGACACTGCTCGAGTGAATGCTTCATTTGCCGATTCCGACTCGCGCTCAGAACGTGTTAACGACCTACTCCTTGCTTCTCGCTCTTCAGTCTCATCATGAAGCGGGAATATGCACTGTGAAATATCCAGAATAAGCTGATAGATGATTGTTGAATTGTTCCACATTTCACTCATCCCATCGTCCAGCGAGTGCCAGATGTCCGTCACTCGTGACCAGAACTGTTCAAATTCAGACAAACGCCGTGGCCCCATTGGCAGCAGTCCCGCCGACCGAAGCACCACCCCCGCCGCCTCTCCACCAATGCCAATATATCCAAGCTCCCCGTGTGTTTTAGAATGCGGAATATACTCATGGGCCACCCCCGGTTGGATCACGAACAGTTCACCTGCCGATACTGTCCATGCTCCTTCACCTGGAACCTTAAATTCTCCCTTGCCGCTGCGTAACAAAAAAAGCTGATACACCGGAAATCCATCCGGTCTGAACTGAACTTTCTCTTCTTGTGTCCCCACACAATACAGATACAGAGGCAACCGGGAATCCGGCAGGCCGGTTAAGCGAAATGCAAGCATCCCATCAGTCCTTTCGGATCATGCTCTTCTTTCTCCTATTATCCATCGGTTTACCCACTTGCAGCAATGGCCAAAGGAACCTTTTTGGTGACAGGATTTTATAGTGCAGTATATTTGATTCAAACGAAATGCCTTTTATCAAAATATGCAAAAGAAAAACTCCCTTTCTCATTCGGAAAGGGAGCCTTTTCAATTCAATTTATTATTTAATTTTGATTTTAGGTCTGTGGAGATGCAGTACCAGATTGATTCGAATTGGAAGATCCAGTATTTGTGTCTGTCGTTGGAGATGAATCTGGAGCTGAAGATACAGGCGCATCCAACTTAACTGTAGCCGAAGGGCCATAAAGCGAACTTGTATACAAGGAATTATCACTAGATACTGACAGGATATATAATTTATATTCTGCTCCAATTTCAATTGCCTTCCCGTTAGAATCCACCGTATCTTTGTTCAAGTTCATTTCTCCTGCTGACACTTGTTTAAAACTATTATTCTGGGTTGCCTGAGCCACATCGAAGCCATCTTGGGCTCTAACTACGAAAAGGCGATATTGAGATATTCCTCTTTCGTCTGTCGCTTTATTGATAGTTACCTTGAATCCCGCATCCGTTGTCGTGCTAGCATTCTCAATTTTAGTAATGGTCGCGGTTTGGACAGGTACGGCTTGTGCAATAATATTAAATTCATCGGAAGCTGCGGACAGATTGGAAGCACGTGAACTGCTGTCCGATACGGATAACACAAAGACCCGATATTTCTGCCCTATAACAAGTGACTTATTATTAATATCCCGGTGACCATTATTCAAAACGACAGGATTTGAAGCATCATTTTTGTTGATATCAACATTATAAGAAATTCCAAGTGCAGAAGAAACACTAAAACCACTCACTTGATTAGCTGGTACTATAAAAGCTTTGTAACCCGAAATCCCATTTTCGCTAGATGCCTTGTTGAAGCTTATAGATACATCCGAAGCATCTCCCGCTTGCCCTTGTTTTTTCACAGTTACATTTACATTGCTCACTGCGGCTACAGCCGTATTGGAGGCTAATGTAATTACTCCCGAGCCTGAAGACAATGCATTGGCAAGAGAGCCATTGTTATTCACCGCCATGACATACACACGATAGCCCACACCATTCACGATCGCACTGCCATCCACGGTTTTCTCATTTGTAAAATTAACAGTCTGGTTGTTTCCATTTTTGCTTACATACTTATAATTCGCACTGCTAACTGAGTTCGCAGATGTCAGATTAAAGCTCGTATTTGTCGATTTCACCACAAACACCCGATAGTGACTCACATTCGTCTCATCTGTCGAACGATTGAATGTCACACGCAGATCACTACCATTGCCGTTATCCCCAATATCCGTTGCCACCACATTGCTCGGTGCAGTCACAGCTGCATTGGCAGTCAGCGTAATCTGTGAAGAATAAGATGATAGAGCATTCTGGCTGGAGTTCCCGCTTGTGCTTACCGACAGGACAAACACGCGATAGTTATTGTTATTGGAAACTGTGTAACCGTTAGTATCCACCATATTGCTAGGAAGAGTAAAGGACTGATTTCCACCCGTCTTGTTCACCTGATAATAATTGTTCGATGCGTTAGCCGCGCTCAGTGTAAAGCTGCCTGCATAGGCGGAACGAACCACATATACCCGATAGGCAGAAACGTTGGATTCATCCGAAGCTCTGGTAAACGAAACCCGAAGATCGCGGCCGTCGCCATTGTCACTCACATCAGCCACACCGATGTTGCTTGCAACTCCAGCATTACTATTCGTTGCCAGTCTCAGCAGCGTTGACGAGGAAGACAGCGCATTGGTATATCCATTCTGCTGGTTGCCTACAGCCATAACGTAGATCCGATAATCCTGTAAATTCGTTACGTTATAACCACTTGTGTCCTTCATGGAGGATGGCAGTGTTGTTGTAATATTGTTGCCTGTTTTGTTCACGTTATAGTACAAGCTGGAAGACAGATTGCTTGCCGTAGTCAGATTAAAGCTGCTGGATACCGAGTTCCGCACTACGAAAATTCGATAATTAGCAACTTTGGATTCATCGGATGAACGGTTGAAGCTCACCTGAATGTCACGACCGTCTCCATAATCCGAATTGTCTTTCACTTGCGTGATGACTGGCGCTGTTGCTGTGTTTACGCCCAGCGTAAGTGAAGATGATACTGTGGACAGTTTATTGTCTGCTGTTGCCGCATTGGAGCTCACAGATACAATATACACGACATAGGATGTGCCGTTTTTGATCAATTCCCCGGATGTATCACGTGTCGAGGAACTTAACTGGGTTTTGACCGCTGTGCTGTTGCCTTTATAAATAATGGTTGAATTAGAACTGGACACATTATTTGCCGTAGTCAGATTGAATGAAGAAGCGTCTTTCGCCTTAACTACAAAAGCACGGTAATACGTAATATTTGATGTTGTACTAGGCTGTGTGAAGTTAATTTCCATGTCACGTCCATCGCCATAGTCACTGATATCTGCGATCTTCAGACCTGTGACAGGCTGCACCGTTGTTTTCACATTGTTTAATTTCAAGGACTGGGAAGACCACGCCAGCAGATTTTTGTAGCTGTTGTTGCTGTTCCCCATTGTAAGTACGTACAGACGATAGGTTTCACTTGTGTTTAACAAATCCCCGTTCACGTCGCGTGTCTGAGAATTCAGCGTCAATCTTGGATCAGTGCCATTTGGAGAAATGGCTGTGTAATTACCGGATGGCACGACTGATGCCGAAGACTCATTAAAGCTGTTTACATCACGGGTTTTCACCAGCATCACACGATACTGGGATACAGCTTTTTCGGACGTCGGGCGTGTGAAGCTTACAGTCAGATCACGACCATCCCCATTACTTCCGGATACTGAACCGTAAATGTTCCATGCTGCATATTTCGTCTCATCTACAGGAGGTGTGGACGTTGTTTTGATATCTACCCGCTGATTGCGGGAATTCCAGAATACTTTCTCCCCAAAAGCTTCACTGACAAAACGAATTGGAACCATTGTGTTTCCCTTGATGGTATTTGCAGGTACATCTAGCGCTACCGCTTCGCCGTTGATGTAAGCCGTTTTGGAACCCAGGGTCAGCGAGACTTCTTGGTCACCCCGGCTAGCCTTAATGGTTTTGGTTCTGTTGGTGTACTCTACAGTGGCATCCAATCCTTCAAAGATGGAGCGCAAAGGAACCAGTACACGTCCACCTTTCATGACAGGTGCCTGTGCGGACGAGAGCTCCGCATCATTGATATATATACTAATTCTCGCAGCTGCATCCATAACCGACGTTGGTAGTGCAGACATCAACATAGCCGATACGGCCAGTGCTGACATCACCTTTTTCACTTGACGTCCTCCCGCTTTCTTCATATCCAATATCCCCATTCTCTTCATTATTTAAGTTAAAATGTGATCTTTTTTGAATTTCAATTTATTCCTGTAATTTCCTGTGCACATCTAAGACGTATGATCATCAGTAAAAGTTTCCAATCCCACAAAAAATATTTTCGCAGAAATGTCCTTATACGATCTACCCTCCAAAGGTTAAAAATAACAGAAGAATTTGTCATTATTCCGCAACAACATCCTTTCCAATTTCGTTTAATGTATAGTGAATAACAACCTACTATCTTTAAAACTACGGGAGGTTCACACAGATGACATCATCGTATTTATCTGGCCAACGCAAAGGGGCTCGACTCTTCATCACAGTCCTTACCATAGCTGCAATCTTTACAGGAACTGCAGTTACACCTGGACTCGCTGCTGCCGCTCCTTCAAGCCCCGATACCAAAGTAACCACCAGCAGTTCAACCGCCATATATAAAACATTTCAGTCCATGCTCAAAAAAAAGAACGGCTTGCCCGCCGCTGACACCTATCTGGAGTCCAATATCAAAAAAGTAACAACGCATCATGCTACCCTGATGGTGCTTCAATTGGAGAATGCACGTCTGAAGGCTCTAACCGCCATGACGGACCGTCTGCTCGTTCCTAACGTTCAGGCCAAGATGCTCAAGGTATACCAAATGAATGACAGCTTCACCAAACTCATGGAGCGTACTAAGGACTCTAATGTGCGTGCACTGTTAAAAGAAGCCCGTGACAGCGGCTATCGCCTCGTCATGCTCGAAGGCTCCCTCTATCCCATTATGAATTATGCGGCACTCGTGAAATATACCTCTGAGATTACAGAGGATATCTCAAGCTACATCAGTATCATGACAAAGGAAACGAAAAACTTGCCTGCGGATGACGGAGCTCTGGTCATTGGTTACCAGGAAATTCTCCTTCGAGCACTCAGCCAGGAAAGATTCCTGGAGCTTTATCCGAAATCGAATCGGGCCAAGCAGGTGCAGGATTTGTTGAACAGTTATACCCTGTATACCTTTTATGGGCTGAACAACACACCGCTGTTTGATTATGATACGAACAAAATGGTTGCGAACGCCCAAAGAGGCTACAACGGCGTCTTGCAGCGTCTTGCATCCGTCGATAGTGAATTCCTCACCAAGCTGGATGCCTTTATGGATGTGGTTAAGGAAGCGAAATATGAGAAAACAGCTGCTGTGGAGAAATGGCTGGAACAGAATGTTCCGACCAAGGCTGATACCGGCTATTAAATAATTCATGATATTAATCACCTAATGCACATAAAGAACGCAAAAGAAGACCGACACAGGATCGCTCCCATGTCGGTCTTCTTTTTGATTCTATCGTTGAATTGGCTTGACCATATGGTTATACTCATGTCCAGCAATGACAATCACTTCATCCTTGATATAGCCCTGCCGTTCGTACAGCATCAAGGCCCGGCCATTGTCACGTTCAACAATGAGGGACACCTGTGAGTGTCCCAGTTCCCTGCCCTGCTGCTCAAAAGCAGCCATCAATGCCTTGCCGATCCCCTGCCCCTGATACGCTTCGCTTACGGAGAGAGTATCCAGATAATACTCCCCGGGACGGGTTTCTTTGACCAACGTATATTTCTCATCTGTACTCCGACCAGGCCGATCCAGAATTGGCTGATCCAAACGATCTGCTTCACCGCCATCATATGCCACCAGTATTCCAGCGACCTGTTCGTTCTGCTCCATTACCGTTATATTGCGATAACTGATCCGATTGTCTTCCTGCACGTAAAATTGCTGCAGTATCTGCATCGCTTTCTCATGCACCCCTTCACCCGCCAGAGAATAAGCAATATCACCAATCGCCTGATAAAGCAGAGGGATGACTTGTGCCGCATCTTCTATGCGAGCAGGTCTCAACAGAGGCTGCGCCTCACTACGGTCCGACTTCACATTGGAATAATTCATCAGATTAACATGTTGAACAGATTGAGATTTTTGTTCAGCTCGGTATACGCGAGACCTTTACGATTCATACGTTCAATCAGCGGCTGGTAATCTTCCTTGTACATCAACTCGATGCCCACCAAGGCAGGTCCATTTTCCTTATCATGCTTCTTCGTATATTCAAAACGGGCAATGTCGTCATTGGGTCCCAGTACTTCCACAAGGAATTCACGCAAAGCTCCCGCACGCTGTGGGAAATTGACCATGAAATAATATTTCAGACCTTCATAAATCAGCGAACGTTCCTTGATTTCCTGCATCCGATCGATATCATTGTTGCCGCCGCTGATTACACAGACAACCGTCTTGCCCGCAATTTGTTCGCGATACTGCTCGAGTGCAGCAACCGCCAATGAACCAGCAGGCTCCACAACAATCGCATTTTCATTATAGAGCTCCAAAATGGTGGTGCAGGCTTTGCCTTCAGGCACCTTCACAATGTCATCCAACGTGCCACTACAGATGTCGAAGGTCAGGTCACCAACACGTTTCACCGCTGCACCATCCACGAATTTATCAATATTATCCAACGTGACAACCTGCTTGCGGAACATGGCCTCACTCATGGAAGCCGCACCAAGTGGTTCTACGCCAATAATGCGGGTTTCCGGGCTAACCGTCTTCATATAGGTTCCAACGCCAGCAGCCAGACCGCCACCACCGATTGTGACAAATACATAATCCGCTTTTTCATCCAGACTCTCCATAATCTCCATCGCTACCGTACCATTACCCGCAATGATCTTCGGCTGGTCGAACGGATGGATAAACGTCATGCCCTGTTCATTACACGCACGCATAGCTTCTTCATAAGCATCGTCATACGTATCACCTGTCAGCACAACTTCAACATTATCTCCACCAAATCGACGTACCTGTTTCACCTTCTGGTTTGGAGTTGTGCTCGGCATGAAGATCTTACCGTGGATGCTAAGCGCGTTACAGGAAAAAGCAACGCCCTGCGCATGGTTGCCCGCGCTCGCACAGACAATGCCTTTCTCCAGTTCAGCTGGAGTCAGACTACGAATCATGTTGTAAGCTCCGCGAATTTTAAACGAACGTACTACCTGCAGGTCTTCCCGTTTAAGATACACATTACAGTTATATTTGGCCGACAATACAGCATCCCGCTGCAAAGGCGTTCTTACAATGACTTCACGCAGCACATGATGTGCGCGCACGATATCTTCCATGCCAACACCGGTACGGCCGGGATTGGCAGTTCCCGTTGGTTCTTGTTCCACTGGTTTCATCTCTTATCCACACTCCGCTTATCTTGGTTGGCAATGCAAGCATTGCTTTTTCTTTTTATTGTATCACTTTTATTCAGTTCTTGCGCCTGAGCTCGAACCATTTACCATTCGCAATATTTCATCAACAATGACCTGTGGATCTGTAAACATGACCATATGGCTGGATTGATCAGCTCCAATCCATTTTGCATTCGTTAAAGTACTCACAGTCCGGTGGTGTGCCTCGATAATAGCAGGTCTTATTTTACGTTCTCCCATGCCTGTTTTCGTACCTGAGATGATGCTGACCTCTAAATCACCAAGATCGAGAGGAGTAACCAGCAAGGAAGCCAAGTCAGTCAGAAAAGGTTTCGACTCCGCAACCATTGTCCTGGCCGCCTGTACAGTGAAATCTTCTGCACGGTGATCGCTGACAACATCGTCAGGCTGTACACTTCCAGGTCTGCTGCCAACTAATCTGTACAATCCTGTACGTGCCATGAGTGGAATTAGGAGACTATTCAAGGCAAAATTGAATTTGGCTGCTTTGGAAAAGTACAATTGGCAATGCTCGTCTGAAGGATCAACCAGGATGATTCCCCTTAATCGTGACAGGTTCGAGGCCGCAGCTGCTCGTACAATGGGGCCTCCCCAGCTGTGCCCTACCAATATAAACGGACCAGGCCCCAATGCAGTCAGCAGATCGTCAAGGTCTTCTGCTATTCTACGGAGATTGCGCGCAGACGAATCGACTTCACTTCGTCCTGTCCCCGACCTGTCGTACACGACGGCGCATGCATGTTTAGCAACAGCCGGTGCTACCAGCCCCCAAGTCGATCGTGAGAAGCCCATACCGGACTCAAATACAACGGTCAGATCACCTGTTCCTCTGGACATATAATGTAGTTTGCGACCATCCCGAGTCTGAATAAATGCACTTGAACCAAAAGAATGTGAGCTATGGTTAGGCTTCATCTTCCCCTCCTGATTACACGCATAGTCATAACAAACCGAATCTAATTGAAAATGATTATCAATTACTTGATTATAGATTATTCCATACTTTAGGACAAGGCATATTGACATAAGCAAAGCACACTGGCCCTTCATTTTTCTTCGCTGACATCAAAGCTTCAATTTAAGAAATAACACCAAAATCTCGATCGATTCAGGGACCGAGCTGTTAAACTATCTCCACAGAGTTGTCTAACAGTTCAGTTATTACATTAAATTTAATAATTCGGCCCACTCATGCTTTAGCTCATTTTCTACACGTTCTCTTAGCCTCTAAAATTCCACAACGGTTGCTGCAACAACTTTGTTCAGCTCAACTGAACATCAAATTCTTGCCCTATCCACATGCCAGACTTTTAAGTCCACCATATGATCATTCATTTTACTAGGTCTTTAAGACCAACAAAATCATTGTCATACCATGACTAAAGTAATATAATTACAATGAAATCATAAATTTACTTAAGGAGGAAGAATTTGTGAAGAAAAAGTTGATTATCGCTTTATCAAGTTTTACACTTCTAGGAGGTATGGCTATCGGGGCTGGGGCTGCGCCTATCTTGGAGAAAATTACTGCCAACCTTAACTGGGGAATTAACTACAGCATTTCAGGTAAAACATGGAGTCCAGTAGATCAGAATGGTAAGAAACTAGCAGCAATTACATATAACAATACGACATATCTACCAGTTCGATCTGTAGGGGAAGCACTTGGGGTAGCCGTAGATTATAACAACAGTAATCAAACCCTTTCGCTTGGTGAAAAATCAGATACAACACCTATTACTTCCGAGAAAATTGAAGTGAGACATGATTCCTATGTAACAAAAGATAAACAATTTACAGTGCAACAAGAAAAAGATTATGAGTCAGGAGTAGTTATTAAAGAAATTTTTATAGGTCAAGAATTCACTTTAGTCCCTGAAGGGAAATATCAAACGATAGAACTTTCTGTATTTCCCGTTAAAATGAATAATACCGTTAGTCTAAAAGCATTCGGCGGAGATACTCTTCTTAAAGAATTCGAAATAAATGCTTCTAGCGGAAAACAAACGGCTTCGTTTGATATCGGAGGAGTTAAAAAACTTAAATTCACAGCTGATTTACCAAATATAGGTTATGATTCACAGTCTGTTTTTGTAACTGGTAGCTACAAATAAATCATCAATGTACATCTAAGTTTGTATTGACTATAGCAATTAAACAAAAAGAACACCATTACCTGTAAAGGTAACGGTGTTCTTTTGCTATGATTAAGTATTACCTCTGCCCAACCAGTCACTTCGACTTAGCCTGAGTCTTAAACCACGCCGCAGCAGATTCCGCCTCGGTACGGGACAACTGATGCCCCTGACGCTCCCAGTGCATGTGCACGGCTGCGCCTGCTCCACTAAGCAGTGAAGCGAGTTCATCCGTTTCTCGTTTCGGCACAATTGGATCGTTCTCTCCTGCTCCGATAAATACAGGCAGCCCTTTCAGTTCTGGCAGTTCCAAACCGCGGAGCGGTACCATCGGATGGTGAAGAATCGCCCCTTTAAATACGTCAGGCTGATGGAAAATCAGACTTGCTGCGATATTTGCTCCGTTGGAGTAGCCCAGTGCGAAGACATTGGTACGATCAAAGCCATACTGAACAGCAGCTGCATCCACAAAAGAACCCAATTCCGCTGTCCGTGCAATGAGATCCTCTTCGTCAAACACCCCTTCCGCCAAACGGCGGAAGAAACGGAGCATTCCATTTTCGGATACGTTACCACGCACACCCAGAATACCTGCTCCTGGGGCGATCATTTCGGCCAGACCTACCAGATCGTTCTCCGTTCCACCTGTCCCGTGCAGCAACAAAAAGGTGGGTGCATCTGGCTGAGAACCTGCTTTATAAATATGTTTCATTGTATTGATAGTACTCATGATTTGGACTCTCCTTTCCATTCACGTACTTGAATAGGTGGCAGCAACTGTTCAATCTGCTCACGTTGTGGTTCATACCATTCAGGCAGCATCAGCTTTTGGCCCATGCTGTCCTGTGGTTCATCCCGTGCAAAACCTGGAGGATCAGTCGCCAATTCAAACAGTATACCTCCCGGTTCCCGGAAATACACAGCGTTAAAGTACTGACGGTCAATGACCGGCGTTGGATGATATCCCGCATTTTGAAGCTCCTGCTGCATTTGTTCGTGCTCGACATAATCTTTTGCACGCCATGCGATATGGTGAACCGTACCTGCTCCGCCAATTCCTCGCTGGATTCCAGTCGATTGAATGTCGATCAGTTGCCCGATATCACCACTCGCCTGCAGACGAATGATCCCATCCTCTTCTCCTACCTGCTCCAGACCGAGCATCGTTGTCAGCACATCCGTTGTTTTGTCAGGTACATGGCTGAATAATACAGCTCCACCAAAACCTTTAATGGCATGTTCCGACGGTACACCGTTGAATGACCACTGGCTTGGCTGACCTCCTTCACGCTCGACCAATTCGAGCAAGAGACCGCCTTTATCGAAGAAGCGAATGTACTGCTCGCCAAATCTTATTTTATTTTCAAATGGAATATCGAAGGATGTCAGACGTTCTTTCCAGAATGGCAGACTACCCACCGGAATCGCATATACGGTTACCCCCGTTTGTCCTGCGCCGATGACACCTCTTCTGGCATTCTGCTGAGGGAAGAAGGTGATGATGGTGCCAGGTGCGCCATCCTCATTGCCATAATACAGATGGTACACATCCGGTGCATCAAAGTTAATCGTTTTTTTCACCAGTCTCAGTGCCAATACACCTGCGTAAAAATCAACATTTTTCTGTGCATCATCTACAAAAGCCGTAACGTGATGGATTCCTGAAGTTCTGAACATAATCTCCACTCCCTTGGTTTTATTTAGTTCATTGTTATATTTAGCAGTTTGTTATGCTTCGCTTTTTGTTATTTATCTTTAAATCAAGATTCTTTAAATTTATATTAATCCATTGGGACTAAATAAGCAAGCTTTTGTTTTAAAGTTAAGATATATCTAGGCTTTAACCTGCTGAATGCCGCTTGAGTATACTGAGATGGGCAAAAAACAGGCCCCGATCACTCGGAAACCTGTCTTCCTTGAATCTTATTCAATTGCCGCCGCACAAGATCGATCCTTATAATCTCGCATTACTTTTAGGTTAATTTTAATCGCTTAGTCGGTTGAACCAGATCTTTGCCATCATACTCGTCCTTGATATCTCCAACAATTTCTTCAAGAATATCCTCCATCGTAACCAGACCAACTGTTTCCCCTTCTGTATTATGCACTGTTGCGATATGGGAACGACTTTGCTGCATCTGGACCAAGACATCCTTAATCGGCGATAACTCCGAAAATTTTAACATGTCGTGTACAAACGTATCCATGTTGAAATCCCGGCCTGCGGCAACACTCGTGAGCATTTCCTTTGTATGGATAAATCCAACGAAGTGATCCTGATTTCCTTTTTCAATCACCGGGAAACGTGTATATTCATGCTGCTTTAGAACCTCGATCATACGATCCAGCGGCATTTCTTTGTCCAGCGTAACGATTTTTTCTTTGCGGATCATAATCTCCTGAAGCAGACGTTCATCAAAAGCAAATATGTTTTTGAGGTAGTCCAGCTCTGTCTGATTAATTTCTCCACTCTCATAACTTTGCGCCATAATCAGCTTCAGCTCCTCTTCGGAGTGAACTGTATCGTGACCGGCAGGTTTTATTCCAAAGATGCCAAGCAATAGACGGGCAGCCCCATTCAGCGCGTAGATAAACGGATTCATGATCTTACCAAACCAGTACAGCGGTGGTGCAAGCAATAGTGTCATCTTCTCTGCAAACTGGATCGCCAGTGTTTTCGGTGCCAATTCACCAATAACGACATGCAGGAACGTAATAATTGCCAGGGCAATCCCGTACGAAAGTACCGTAGACAACGCCGCTGTGACTTCCAGTCGCTCAAACAGCGGATGCAGCATTTTCTCAACAGTGGGTTCACCCAACGCACCCAATACCAGCGCCGTGATCGTGATACCCAATTGACACGCAGATAGATAATAATCCAGATTGTGAGCCACTTTTTTGGCCAATACCGCTTTTTTGTTCCCTTCCAGGATCAACTGATCTATTCGGGACATCCGTACTTTCAGAATTGCAAATTCCGCTCCAACGAAAAAGGCGGTCAGTCCGATAAATACGGCTACTAAAAATAAGTTTAAGGCTATTATTCCGTCCAATGATTTCCCTCAATATGAGGGATTCACCTCCAAGTAAAATTTATATTAAGGTTGCACAAGTGACGTTCCGGTGACGGCTCGTTCTTCCGATCGCCATTGCCTCCAAATTTCCCTGATTGTTGTTTTCAAAGGTTTAAAATTGGTTTGCAAACGCGAACGCTACGCTTCTTCAGAATCGATTCCGTCCCCTACACTGCTACGTTGCCAAAACATTTAAATTCTGAGGGCAGTAGCCAAATGGCAGTCATACCCTAGATTACAGTCATGATCGAACCAACATCACGCCAGATCGCTAGCAGATTCATCCACCTGAGCACTATTTACACGTTCAAGCAGAACCTGCTTAATGTGGAAATTTTCTGCGTCCACAACGGTCCAGACGTAATCACCGTGTTCAACCGTATCGCCTTGTTCCACACCCACACCCTTCTGGAACTGAATCCATCCGGCCACGGTATCCATCTCCTCGTTGCCTTCAAAGACAAGCCCAAACTGTCGCTCCAACTCATCCAGCAGCACCCGGCCGTTAATGAGATATTGGTTCTCTCCAGTTTCCTGAATGTCAGCAACTTCATCAGCGTCGAACTCATCCCGAATCTCGCCGACAAGCTCCTCCAGAATATCCTCCATAGTAATAATTCCCGAAGTACCTCCGTATTCATCCACTACCACAGCCATGTGCACGCGTTCCTGCTGCATCTTGATCATGGCATCCTGGATACTTGTCACTTCAGAAACAAAAGGAATCTCCCGAACAAAATCGATAAGTTGGTGTTCCCTAAGGGCAACCATGTCAGGCAAAATCTTTTTCACATTGACTACACCGACAATTCGGTCCTTGTCGCCATCCTCAATGACGGGATAACGTGAATAATTATGCTCATCCAATATCGGAATGATATCGTCGTATGTCATATTCTGATTCAATGTCACAAGCTCTGTCCTCGGAACCATGATGTCTTTGGCATCACGCTCATCGAACACGAATACGTTTTCCAGGTACGAAAGCTTGGTCTTGTTGTTCTCGTCTCCTTCATAGCTCTGGTTCATGATGATTTTGATCTCATCCTCCGAGTATGCCTGTTCATGTCCGGCAGGCTTCACTCCAAATGCCCGCAGAATTACCCGGGATGCACCATTCAGCGCCCAAATGAAGGGATACATAATTTTTCCGAACCAGTATAGCGGTGGTGAGAGCAACAGCGTCAATTTTTCCGAAAATTGAATTGCCATCGTTTTGGGTGCCATCTCCCCAACCACAACGTGCAGGAACGTGACAAGTATAAAGGCAATCGCATAGGAAGCAACCGCCGATATGGAAGCTGAAACGTCCAGATAATTAAATACCGGGTATAACAACCTTTCAACCGTTGGCTTACCGAGTGCTCCCAATCCAAGGGCAGTTACGGTAATACCGAGCTGACAGGCTGACAGATAATAATCGAGGTCCGAGACTACTTTCTTGGCCAATATGGCTTTTTTATTCCCCTCGGCAACCAGTTGATCCACTCTTGATGTACGAATCTTAACCACAGCGAACTCAGATGCAACGAAAAATGCGGTCAATGCAATCAAGATAATGAGTAATACAATATTTAATATGGTGATTATGTCCAATGATTTCCCCGCTTCTCAGGGATTCACCTCCAGAGATAGTTACAGCGTCATCGGTTAACTTGGTTAACCATTCAACAGCTGATTGACGTTCAATATGGCCTATGCCTTATATGAAATCGTTAAATGATAAAGTGTGTATAGGTTGTACTTTGACCTTGTAAAATTGCAAAACAGGAATTCAGGATGAAGTCCATCACTTATAGAAACTACTTCACTAAAAACAGGGTTCCCCCTCTTGCTGTCATTGTTTCTCGATTTACTCCACCAAAATTCTCCATTTGGACAGTTTACAATATCGCCTTCCCAATAGATATCCACCTCCCCTCTTGTTCATTCCTGTTTCAGAAAAGTATAACATGTTCTACGCCAAACCATCCAGTTGCACGTTATGGTTTGGAATATAGATTATAAAATGAGTTCACAAAATAAACTTTTATGTATGTGGTCTTTCTCGATCTACAGTTTTATTTTATGTGATATGGTTCACATGGTTAGTATAGACCAGCTTATAGAAATGGTACCCTTTACTTTAGTCGATTAAACCTGCTTCGGGCCTTTATTTATAGCCATTCTTCTTTGCCGTATCCGGACTATAACAAGTCCGGCAATGACACCATAATGATGTATACGTTGAAAAGGGCCCGCAGGATGCAAACACCTTTTCCGGTGTACATCTGTACGGACCCTCATGTTTCAATTTATCAAGTTAGAATTAGTTATACCAACGCTTTGGCAGCAATATCAGACCGTTGATGTTTACCGTCAAAATGGATACGTTCCGCTTGAGCGTAGGCTTTGTTTCGGGCTTCGGCAATATCCGAACCAAGACCCACAACGCCTAGAATCCGTCCACCATTGGTGACCCAGTCTCCAGATTCATTGCGTGCCGTTCCAGCGTGGAATACTACTGCTTCATCGACTTGCTCCAGTCCTTCAATAACGACACCTTTGGCATACGGACCAGGATAGCCTCCAGATGCAAGCACTACACATACAGCAGCTTCGTCGCTCCATTCAATCTCGATATCCGCCAATTTCCCGTGCACAGTTGCCCAGAAAATGTCGAGCAGATCACTCTTTAAACGCGGTAATACGACCTGTGTCTCGGGATCACCGAAACGAGCGTTGAATTCAATCGTTTTGGGTTTACCATCTGGTGAAATCATCAGCCCGGCAAACAATACACCTTGGAAAGGACGCCCTTCGGATACCATCGCTTTGGCTGTTGGTTTGATAATCGTCTCTACCGCTTCTTCAATGATGGAGGCCGGGATATGTGGCAATGGTGAGTATGTACCCATTCCGCCCGTGTTTGGCCCCTGATCATTGTCGAATACCGGTTTGTGATCTTGTGCAGCAGCCATCGGACGAACGGTCTCCCCATCGACAAAAGCCAAAATCGACATTTCCTGACCTGCCAGGAATTCTTCGATGATGACTTTGGCTCCTGCTTCACCAAATACTTTCTCCACCATAATGCTGCGGAGTGCCTGGTCAGCCTCATCACGTGAATAGGCTACGGTAACGCCTTTTCCAGCTGCCAGCCCATCGGCCTTGATTACTACAGGTATGGCCTGCTCATTCAGATAAACCTGCGCTTGCTCATAATTGTCGAACTTCTCATAGGCTGCAGTCGGAATATTGTATTTGTGCAGCAGGTCTTTCATGAACGTTTTGCTGCCTTCAATCTTTGCTGCATTGCGGCGTGGTCCAAATACCGGAATGCCTGTTTTATCAAAAGCGTCTACAATGCCGTCTGCGAGCGGATCGTCTGGCCCAATAACAACCAATCCCACGTTAAGCTCCACGGCAAGCGCCGTCAGTTTATCGAATTCATTTACCGAAATCGGGTGACACTCGGCGAGCTGCGCAATGCCTGCATTTCCCGGAGCACAATGAATCTTGCCTGCCTTCGGGCTTTTCGCCAGTGCCCATATGATTGCGTGTTCCCGGCCACCGCCGCCAACTACCAGAATATCCATTAGTGTTGTTCCCCCTCCGTGCATAACTGGTTTTGTTATACTATTACGTGTTGAAATAGCTTAAAAAGAAGGGGTGTACCATAAGTCATAAGCATGACAGGCGACACCCCTTATTAAACCTTTTTCGTTCTAGTGTTTGAAGTGACGAACGCCTGTGAAGACCATGGCAATACCGTATTCATTCGCTACTTTGATGGACTCTTCGTCCTTGATCGAACCACCTGGTTGAATAACGGCTGTAACTCCAGCTTTCGCTGCAAGTTCCAGTGTATCGCCCATTGGGAAGAATGCATCGGATGCCAGAATGGCTCCTTTGGCTAGTTCTCCAGCTTGTTCGATAGCAATCTTGGCTGCGCCGACACGGTTCATTTGCCCTGCGCCTACACCAACAGTCATGTCGTTTGCTGCAAGCACAATGGCATTGGATTTCACGTGCTTAACCACTTTCCAGCCAAACAAAAGCTGTTTCAGTTCTTCTTCCGATGGTGCACGATCTGTAACTACCTTGAGCTCGCCCGCTTCAATGGAATGCACATCGCTTTGTTGCACAATCATGCCGCCGTCGATGGAGGTTACTACGAACTTACTCTCCCGATTGCGGGCAGCGTTCAGTTCACCCGTTTTGAGCAAACGAATGTTTTTCTTTTTGGTCAGGATGTCGAGTGCCTCTTGTGTAAAATCAGGAGCCAGTACGATTTCCAGGAAAATCTCACTCAGTTTAGCCGCTGTATCGCTATCGATAATGCGGTTGGCTGCCACGATTCCACCAAAGATGGAGGTTGGATCAGCCGCATAAGCTTTGCCATAAGCTTCGTAGATGCTTTCACCAATACCCACGCCGCAAGGATTCATATGTTTAACCGCCACAACGGCCGGTTCTTCAAATTCTTTCACAATCTGCAATGCTGCGTTCGCATCGTTGATATTATTGTAAGACAACTCTTTGCCATGCAATTGCTCGGCTGTTGTCAATGTATCTTGAGCTGCCAGCGGTTTGCGGTAAAATGCCGCCTGCTGATGTGGATTTTCGCCGTAGCGCAAATCCTGGAGTTTTTCGTAAGTAACCGTCAGACGCTCTGGCAGTGGATCACCGTTCAGGTTGGAGAGATAATCGGAGATAACTGCATCGTATGCCGCTGTATGGCGGAACACTTTTGCCGCAAGCCGTTTGCGTGTCTCAAGTGTGGTATCCCCATTGCTGCGGACCTCTTCAAGCACCTTGCCATAATCTGCTGTGTCTACAACAACACTAACATAAGCATGGTTCTTAGCAGCAGAACGAAGCATGGTTGGACCACCAATATCGATGTTCTCGATTGCGTCCTCATACGTTACGTCCGGTTTGGCGATGGTGTCCTGAAACGGATACAGGTTTACAACAACGAGGTCGATATAATCCAGTCCATTCTCTTCCATCTGGCGCTTGTGCTCTTCGCTGTCACGAACAGCCAATAAACCACCATGAACTGCTGGATGCAATGTTTTAACACGTCCGTCCATAATCTCCGGAAATCCGGTCACATCCGAAATTCCGATGACAGGCACGCCTTCCTTCGACAACAGGCTGCTTGTACCTCCTGTCGAAATAATCTCCACACCCATTTGCGACAGCTCGCGGCAAAAATCCACGATGCCTGTTTTATCCCATACGCTGACCAGCGCTCTTTTGATACTCACAATATGCTCCTCCTTTAATGTCCCATGGCTTCGCGTTTCATGGCGAAACACAACCGATTTATTTCCCGAGAAATATCACAAAATGCGTACCAATTTTCGACTTCTGTTATACAAGTTGATAAATGAGTTTACACTAAAACACTACGAGTCCAGAATAATCTTTCGATCGCTGTTATTCCCAGATTTTTCGAACAATTTCTCAAAGGTAAAAATCCAGTAATAAAGGCGAGCGCTTCGCTTCTCCAGCTTATTTCTGGCCTCTCCGTTAACGTGTAAAAGGTTCCAACTTATATCAAACCGGTTTCCGTACCGTAACTTGTCGACCTTCGAGTTGAACCCATCCCTGAGCAAACCAGGACACAACCTCAGGGTACAGTTGCTGTTCGGCAGCATGGATGGAACTACTAACGGATTCAGCCGTATCCTCTGGCAAAATCGGAACAGGATGCTGGGCAATAATCGGCCCTGTATCCATGCCCCCATCCACAAAGTGAACGGTAACCCCGGTGATTTTAACACCATATTCAAGCGCCTGCCCTATGGCATCTTTGCCTGCAAACGCTGGCAACAAGGACGGATGAATGTTAATAAGTCGTCCTGCATAGCGATCTACCACAACTGAAGTCAACAATCTCATGTAGCCGGCAAGAACAACCAGGTCAATGTTTCTGGATTCAAGCACTTCCACGATCTCAGCCTCGTAGGCTTCGCGGGAATCATAATTTTTGGGAGTAAACAGATGGCATTCCACACCTGCATCCTGCGCCCGCTGCACTACACGTGCAGCCGGTTTGTCACATACCAGCAGATCTATGGATGCCCCGAGCCCTCCGTTCCTTGCTGCATCAACCAATGCCTGAAAGTTAGACCCTTCACCAGAGGCAAATACAGCAATACGGTAATTCGCCATTAAACATCCGCTCCCGTGAAGGTTACTCGCGCATCTCCTTCGGTCACACGTCCAATGATGTACGCTTCTTCACCAGATGCTTTCAATTGTTCCAATGCTTCACCTGCATCTGCTTCGTTCACAACCAGGACAAGTCCGATCCCCATATTAAACGTGGTGAACATGTCGCGGTTTGAGACGGCTCCTTTTTCTTGCAACAGGTTGAAGATTGGCAGAATCGGCCAAGAACCATAATCAATATCTACATTTACGCTGCTTGGCAGCATACGCGGAATGTTCTCGATGAAGCCACCACCAGTAATGTGGGCCATGCCTTTTACTTTTACCTTTTCAAGCAGGGACAGGAGTGGTTTTACATAGATTTTCGTTGGTTCCAGCAGTGCGTCACCCAGCTTACCGCCCAGTTCAGCGACTTCATCCTGCAAGCCCAATCCGGCTTGTTCCAACAAAAGTTTGCGTACCAAGGAGAATCCGTTACTATGCACTCCGCTGGATGCAAGTCCAATCACCGTGTCGCCAGGAGCGATCGTTGTACCGTTAATGATTTTCGCTTTGTCCACGATACCTACGGTAAATCCGGCAATATCGTATTCACCTTCACTGTACATGCCCGGCATTTCAGCCGTTTCGCCACCGATCAGAGCACAGCCCGACTGATGACACCCTTCTGCGATTCCCGCAACAATGGCTTCGATTTTCTCCGGGATGACTTTGTCACATGCCAGATAATCGAGGAAGAACAGCGGCTCTGCGCCCTGTACCACAATGTCGTTCACACACATGGCTACCGCGTCGATTCCGATGGTATCATGACGGTCCATGGCAAATGCGATTTTCAGCTTAGTTCCTACACCGTCTGTACCGGATACAAGCACCGGCTCATCATATTTATCTTTGTTCAAACCGAACAGGGCGCCAAAGCCCCCCAGATCTGTCATCACTTCCGGACGGAAGGTACGCTTCACGTGTTTTTTCATCCGTTCAACCGCTTCGTTGCCTGCCGCGATATCGACGCCGGCGTTTTTGTATGCTTCGGACAAGTGGAATCAGCTCCTTTTTTTTCGCCCCTCCTAAATCCTCCCGCCCGGGAGGACCCCAAAGGACCTTGGCAGGCCCTCTGGACACCCGCCAAACAAGCGGTGCAGGGGTGGCTGGTATGATCTTGCTATGGTTGGTTCGTTCGTGTGCTCGCGTGGTTGTTCGCCGATTCCGTTGGCCGCAGGCCACTGGTCGGCGAACCCCGCTCGGCTGCGCTGCGGGGCAAGCCCGGAGGCAGCTGCTTCGCCTGGCTGCCTGAGCCCCTGTTGCTCCGCAAGGCGGGGCTTAAGGGCTGGGCTACGCCCGGGGGCAGCTGCTTCGCTTGGCTGCCTGGGCCCCTGTTGCTCCGCAAGGCGGGGCTTAAGGGCTGGGCTACGCCCGGGGGCAGCTGCTTCGCCTGGCTGCTTGGGCCCCTGTTGCTCCGCAAGGCGGGGCTTAGGGGCAAGGGCTGCGACCCGGGGCAGCTGCTTCGCTTGGCTGCCTGGGCCCCTGTTGCTCCGCAAGGCGGGGCTTAAGAGCTGGGCTACGCCAGGGGGCAGCTGCTTCGCATCGCTGCCTGGGCCCCTGTTGCTCCGCAAGGCGGGGCTTAAGGGCTCGGGCTGCGACCCGGGGCAGCTGCTTCGCATCGCTGCCTGAGCCCCTGTTGCTCCGCAAGGCGGGGCTTAACAGCTAGCAGCTACAGCCGAATTTCTCTTCGCCGCCGAAATCGAGGCGGGTTGGATAATCATTATCAAAGCATGCGAGGCAAAGCCCGCCTTTGTAGTCATCCTGATTATCTCCCTGAATCGATGTAATCAGCCCATCGGGGCTGAGGAACGACAGGGAGTCCGCGTTGATTTCACGGCAAATTTCTTCCACTGACAGTTGAGAGGCAATCAATTCGCGACTGTCAGGCGTATCAATACCGTAGAAGCACGGGTTTTTGAACGGTGGTGATGTAATCCGTACATGCACCTCTGTTGCTCCGGCATCCCGGAGCATGTTTACGATCCGCCGGGAAGTGGTTCCCCGCACAATGGAGTCGTCAATCATAACCACACGTTTGCCTTCCACAACGCGACGTACAGCGCTCAGTTTCATCTTCACGCCTTGCTCCCGCAGTTCCTGGCTTGGCTGGATAAACGTACGTCCGGTGTATTTGTTTTTGATCATACCCATCTCATACGGAATCCCTGTCTGCTCGGCGTAGCCAATTGCCGCGGAAATACTGGAGTCCGGTACACCTGTTACCAGATCTGCATCGACAAACGACTCAATCGCCATCCGGCTACCCATCCGTTTACGCGCAGCGTGCTGGTTTGCACCATTCATGTCACTGTCCGGACGGGCAAAGTAGATATACTCCATCGCACACAGTGCCTTGCGGTGTTTGTGATGATCAAAGCGGTCTTCATGAAGACCATCCGCATCCAGTACCAACAGTTCGCCTGGCTCAATGTCACGAATCAACTCTGCGCCAATCGTCTCGAGGGCACACGTCTCGGATGCGAACAGATACGCATCTCCCAATTTACCCATTGTGAGCGGACGCAGACCATGAGGATCAGAAGCAACCAGCAACTTGTCGTTGGTCATGATCAGAAATGCATAACCACCCACAATCCGTTGGAACGCATCCTTCGCAGCTTCTACCAATCCTTTGGAAGATCTCGCGATTAGATGGGCAATAACTTCGGTATCACTGGTCGTTTGAAAAATAGATCCGCCCTGCTCCAATTCACGCCGGATTGTTGGCGCATTTACAATGTTTCCGTTCGTTGCTACAGCCAGATCACCATCACGGTATTTGAATACCAATGGTTGTGCGTTCGTCAGCTTACTGTCACCACTCGTTGAATAACGAACGTGTCCGATGGAGATATCCCCGGTTAACGTCTGCATCAGGTCTTTGGTGAAGACTTCCTTCACCAGACCCATACCACGGTGGTAGTGAAACTCGTTACCGTCACTTACACACATCCCTGCACTTTCTTCACCCCGGTGTTGAAGGGCATGCAGGCCATAATAGGATAGTGATGCGGCGTCAGGATGTTTGAACACCCCGAATACTCCGCATTCTTCCTTTAATTTGTCGAGTCCTTCCTTGCCGGACCCTTCGTTATAATAATCACCTGTCCACAATGGTCCTGTCGTCAGTTCATGAGACATGGAATCGCATCCTCCCAGACCTGAGCTAAACCTCCTACAGGTTCGTTCACGGCTGATGTTCCGTTCAATTCAATTGTCAGGTTACTTCCTTCTACACGTCCAATAACAGCTACAGGCACACCACGTTCACGTACAAAAGCTTCCAGCTTACCTGCTTGCTCCGGCGAAGCCGACAGCAAAATACGAGATTGGCTCTCACTGAATAGGGCGTGATCTGCCCGCAGTGCAGTCTCGACATTCACCTGTGCTCCAACGTTACCACTGATACAAGACTCTGCGAGTGCAACAGCCAAGCCGCCTTCAGACAAGTCATGTGCCGAGCGAACGAGACCGGATTGAATAGCTTCCAGCACGGTGCTGAGCAACGCTTTTTCCGTTTGCAAATTCAGTTCTGGCGGACGACCTTCCGTCTGGCCATGAACCGCGTATTGCAGCTCGCTGCCACCCAGCTCAGCTTTTGTTTCACCGAGGAGGATGATAACATCACCTTCGGATTTGAATGCTTGTGTTGTGATGTGATCTGTATCATGAACGAGACCAACCATACCAACCACTGGTGTTGGATAGATAGAGCCTTTAGCGTTTTCGTTGTACAGACTCACATTACCACCGATAACTGGCGTATCCAGCACGCGGCAAGCTTCCGCCATACCGTCTACTGCTTTTTCCATCTGCCAGAAAATATCCGGCTTCTCCGGGTTACCAAAGTTCAGGTTGTCCGTAATCGCGAGTGGCTCTGCACCGGAACATACAATGTTACGGGCAGCTTCACTGACTGCAATCCGTCCGCCTACTTCTGGATCCAGATATACATAACGTCCATTACAGTCCGTTGTCATCGCGAGACCTTTGCGTGTGCCACGAATCGTGACTACGGCTGCATCCGACCCCGGACGAACGGCAGTGCTTGTACGTACCATGTAATCGTATTGATCATAAATCCATTTTTTACTTGCTACTGTTGGTGAAGCCAGCACTTGTTTCAGCGCTCCGCCGAGATCCGACACTTCGTCGTAACGAAGCGTGTCGATGGAAGCACTTTGCTCATAGTATGCAGGTACAGAAGAAGGTTTGTCGTACACTGGACATTCGTCAACCAGTGCCGTTACTGGCATATCTCCAACCACTTCACCGTGGTGGATCAATTTCAGACGTCCGTCATCCGTTACTTTACCGACTTTCGCACAGATTACGCCCCAACGTTCAAAGATTTCCATCGCCTGCGCCTCATCCTTCGGCTCAACAACGAACAACATCCGTTCCTGGGACTCGGACAACATCATCTCGTAAGGCGTCATGCCTTCTTCACGCTGTGGTACCTGATCCAGATACAATTCCAGACCGTTACCCGCTTTACTTGCCATCTCTGCACTCGAACATGTCAGACCAGCAGCACCCATATCCTGAATCCCGAGCACGATGCCCGTGTCGATCAATTCCAGACAGGATTCCATTACCAGTTTCTCCATAAACGGATCACCGACCTGAACCGCTGTCCGTTGGGACTCGGATTCTTCCGTCAGTTCAACCGATGCAAAGGTTGCTCCATGAATTCCATCACGGCCTGTTGGCGGGCCCACATAGTAAACCGGGTTACCTACGCCTTTAGCTACACCGCGCTGAATCTTGTCATGATCAATCAGACCCACACACATCGCGTTAACCAGCGGATTACCTTCATAGCTCTCATCAAACATCACTTCGCCACCAACGGTAGGAATACCGATACAGTTACCGTATCCAGCAATACCCGCTACCACATGTTCGAACAAATATTTAACGCGATCGCTCTCCAGCTTACCGAAACGCAGGGAGTTCAGTATTGCTACGGGTCTTGCACCCATGGAGAAAATATCACGGATAATGCCGCCCACACCTGTTGCCGCACCTTGATAAGGCTCAACCGCGGAAGGATGGTTATGGCTTTCAATTTTGAATACAACGGCCTGATTGTCACCGATATCCACGATACCGGCACCTTCACCAGGTCCCATCAGGACACGTGGTCCAGTGGTTGGGAAACGGCGCAGCAATGGCTTGGAGTTTTTATAAGCGCAGTGCTCCGACCACATCACACTGAAAACACCAATTTCCGTGTAGTTCGGCTTACGCCCCATGAACTCACAGATCAGCTCATACTCGCTGTCAGACACGCCCATTTGTGCGTAAAGTTTATGTTCTGCGACCTGTTCTGCCGTCGGTTCCTTAGCGGATAGCTGCTGCGTCATGCCGATCCCTCCATGCTTTCAAAATAGATGTAAACATACGTTTGCCGTCTTCCGAACCCAGCAGTGAGTCCACCGCGCGCTCTGGATGTGGCATCATGCCAACCACATTTCCACCCTCATTACAGATTCCCGCGATATCACCCAGGGAACCGTTCGGGTTGCTGCCATACGTAAAGACGATCTGGTTGTTTGCCTGCAAACTTGCTAGTGTTTCTTCGTCACAGTAATAGTTTCCTTCACCGTGAGCAATAGGAATAACGATCTCTTCCCCAGGTGCATAGTCACGTGTAAATGGAGTAGCTGCATTCGCCACTTTCAACACCGTATCGTGACAACGGAATTTCAGCGACATGTTGCGGATCAACGCGCCAGGAAGCAATCCTGCCTCAGTGAGGATCTGGAATCCGTTGCAAATGCCGAGAATATATTTACCTTGTTCAGCAGCCTTAGCTACCTCATTCATTACGGGTGCAAAACGGGAGATCGCTCCGCAGCGCAGATAGTCTCCATAAGAGAAACCACCTGGAACAAGGATACAATCATAAGCCGATAAATCTGTAGCCGTGTGCCATACATAATCAACCTCTTGTCCAATCGCATCTTCTACTGCTTTGTAACAGTCGATGTCGCAGTTGGATCCAGGAAACACAAGAACTGCAAATTTCATGGGATTAACCCTCCAATTCGTAGCGGTAATCTTCAACAACGGTGTTAGCCAGCAGCTTCTCACACATTACTGTCAATCGTTTCTCCGCTTCCGCACGGTCTGTTGTATCCAGAGTCAGTTCCATGACTTTACCAATCCGTACACTTTCCACTTCATTGAATCCCATCGAGTGCAGGGCACCTTGAACAGCTACTCCTTGCGGGTCGAGAACGCTTTGCTTAATAGTGACATAGACGGTTGCTTTAATCATGATCCTTATGTTCCTCCTCAGTAATGAACGGGATAAATGCTTTATGCTGTTAAAAAAGTGACTTGGGAGCTTGCTCCGGGGCGGATTGTTCTTCCGGTCGCTGTTGTCCCCAGGTTTTTCTGAATTGTTTTGAACCGCTGTGCGGTCAAAACCCGGGGACAAAGGCGAACGCTATCGCTCCTTTAAGAACAATTCCGCCCCTCCGCTAGTCCATGCGACGTTTTTTTAAAGGCCTAAACCCTTTACGTTGCACGGTGTGTAATGGTCGAGCCTGACCATTACGTGAAAAAAGTGAATGGTCTTCGAGTTAAATGAGTAACCCTACTGTTTTTTTATATTGATAGACTTCCAGTTTAATAAAAGTCTTGGTTTAATTGCCTCATCCCCAGTTTGACACTGGTGGAGGGAAAAATTTGAGCTGGAGAAGCGTTAGCGCTCGCCTTTGCAACCGGAATGTTTCCTTTTGAAGAAAGGATTCCAATCCAAACATTCCGGGGGCAACAGCGATCGAAAGCCAAACTTTCCCGTAGCCTACACTCAAACGTCCCTTACTCAAACTTATTTTTCCGTTAAACGGTTATAAATATCGACGTATCTTGCGGTTGTGGCCTCCACTACCTCTTGTGGCAGCGGGTCAGGTTTGCTGTTCTTGTCCCAATCGCTGCCTAACAGATAGGTGCGCACTGGCTCTTTATCCATGCTGTCGATCTCGATGTCGAGTGCATAATTCTCCTGGGCCCAGAAGCGAGAAGCGTCTGGCGTGAAGATTTCATCGATCAGAATGACTTTGCCGTCGACCATGCCGAACTCGAATTTGCAGTCTGCGAGAATGATGCCCCGCTGATCGCAATAGTCGCGAGCGAATTCGTAGAGACGCAGGCTCTTTTCCTGAAGCTCAATCGCCAGAGCATCTCCGACAATTTCTTTCATTCGATCCATCGGAATGTCTTCGTCATGACCGACATCGTTTTTAGCTGCTGGGGTGAAGATGGGAACGTCGAGCTTGGCGTTTTTGCGAAGTCCCTCCGGCAGCTTGATGCCGTTGACCTCTCCGCTTTTCTCATATTGTCTCCACCCGCCTCCGGTAATGTATCCGCGTACCACACATTCAATATCAATGCGCTCGGCTTTGCGGGTCACCATGATGCGGTCTTTGAGCTGTTCAGGATCAGTGATGACATCGCCCAATTGGTTTACATCCGTATGCACCACGTGGTTATCCATCATGTCGTCCGTCAGTTCAAACCAGAAGCTGCTCAGTTTATTAAGCACATTGCCCTTCTCGGGAACGGCCGGGTCCAGCACATAGTCAAATGCCGAAATCCGGTCCGTAACCACGATGAGAAAATGTTCACCCAGATCGTACAACTCACGCACTTTTCCCTTGTATAACAAAGGAGCTTTAACGAGATCTGCCGCAGTGGACAGCGCCATGGAGGCTCACCTTCTTTCAGGAGATGTAGGGCTATAAACAGAGCCGTGATGATGCACACTTCACTCCGATGACAGAACAATCTTCCGATCGCTGTTATCCCCAGATTTTTTGATTCCACTTTTTCAAAGTGAAAATCCGGGGATAAAGGCGAACGCTTCGCTTCTTCAGCTTATTTCTGTCCTCTGCGTTCCCTGCTGACCCATCATTCTGTTCTCTAGCCTTATGAAAGGATTATATTAGTCGTTCAAACCAAGTTTTTTGAAGATTGTATCCACATGCTTCAGGTGCCATGACGGGTTGAACGCATCTGCGATTTCCTCGTCGCTCAGCACTTCCGTAATTTCCGGTGTGGATTTCACGATATCCTGGAACTGGCGTTGTTCTTCCCATGCTTGCATCGCACGTGGCTGAACCGTATCGTATGCCTGCTCACGGCTGAAACCTTTGTCGATCAGCTTCGTCATTACGCGACCGGAGAATGGTACACCGAAGGTGCGCTCCATATTGCGTTTCATATTTTCAGGGAATACCGTCAGGTTCTTCACGATGTTTCCGAAACGGTTCAGCATGTAGTTCAGCAGCATCGTTGCATCCGGCAGAATGATACGCTCTACGGAAGAGTGCGAGATATCGCGCTCGTGCCACAACGTCACGTTCTCGTATGCCGATACCATATGTCCGCGAATAACGCGGGACAGACCGGAAATATTTTCACTGCCGATTGGGTTACGTTTGTGCGGCATTGCCGAAGATCCTTTTTGACCTTTTGCAAATGCTTCTTCCACTTCACGGAACTCACTCTTTTGCAACGCACGTACTTCTGTAGCAAACTTGTCCAGAGATGTTGCGATCAATGCCAGTGTAGCCATGTATTCTGCATGACGGTCACGTTGCAGCGTTTGAGTCGAGATTGGTGCAGGCTTCGTACCCAACTTCTCGCAGACAAACTCTTCAACAAACGGATCAATGTTCGCGTAAGTACCAACTGCTCCAGAGATCTTACCGTATTGTACGTTGTCTGCCGCGTGGCGGAAACGCTCCAAATTCCG
The DNA here is from genome assembly GCF_032399705.1 of Paenibacillus sp. BIC5C1. Taxonomy (NCBI): domain Bacteria; kingdom Bacillati; phylum Bacillota; class Bacilli; order Caryophanales; family Paenibacillaceae; genus Paenibacillus; species Paenibacillus sp. BIC5C1. The sequence goes on along the minus strand of NZ_CP135922.1, from coordinate 806,679 downwards.
TTTCATTTCTTCATGCCAGAGTGCCATTTTCAGACCAAACGTCGTTGGCTCCGCATGTACCCCATGTGTACGTCCCATCATTGGCGTGTGCTGATAGGTCTTCGCTTTTTCACGTAAAATTTCGATAAAGTTCACAATGTCACGTTCCAGGATTTCGTTTGCCTGACGCAGTACATATCCAAGAGCCGTATCAACGACATCCGTGGAAGTCAGTCCGTAGTGCACCCATTTCCGCTCAGCGCCCAGACTTTCAGATACCGTACGCGTGAAAGCAATAACGTCATGACGTGTTTCCTGTTCAATCTCGTAAATGCGGTCGATGTCAAAAGAAGCGTTCTGACGAAGCAATGCTGCTTCTTCCTTAGGAATGACGCCAAGCTCCGCCCAAGCTTCACATGCACAAATTTCAACTTCCAGCCAAGACTTGAATTTGTTCTCCTCCGTCCAGATGGCTCTCATTTCGGGTCTGCTATAACGTTCGATCATAAATTTGTATTCCTCCAAAGATTAGTTTGTTCAATCCATTGTAATCCTTCTTCGACATCCTGACAGAGCAGATTGACATGCCCCATTTTTCGTCCTGTCTTTGCTTCGGTTTTACCATATATATGAAGCTTAGGAATTACACCGAGTTCCAACGCTTCCGCGTCAGCCTGACCCGTTCTGGCAATTATACCTTCCAGATGTTCTCCAAGCACATTGACCATAACAACCGGACTCAATAATGAGGTATCTCCAAGCGGCAATCCGCAAATCGCACGAATATGCTGTTCGAATTGCGATGTGGCGCAGGCTTCCATCGTATAGTGGCCGGAATTATGCGGCCTAGGGGCCAGCTCATTCACATACAGTCTTCCATCTGCCGCAACAAACAATTCCACTGCGAGCAATCCAACGGCCTGTATGGATTGAGCCACTGCTGCCGCCAATTTCTGCGCTTCAATCTGTATTTCGGTCGCCACTCTTGCGGGTACAATCGAAGCATGCAAAATGTTGTTCACATGAATGTTCTCCGCAGGCGGGAACGTCTTAATTTCTCCATTCGTGCTGCGTGCAACAACCACTGAAATCTCGCAGTCAAACTTGATAAATTGCTCCAATACCAGTTCCGCACCGGTAGCTGCAAGTTCTTCATAAGCAGCTAGCGCCTGATTTGCTTCGCGAATAACCCGTTGACCCTTGCCGTCATATCCGCCTGTCACCGTCTTCAGTACACAAGGAACACCAAGTTCACTCACGGCTGCCTTCATGGTGTCCTTGCTTGTAATTTCCCGGTAAGGAGCTACACGCACACCAGCCGCCTCAATGGCTCGTTTTTCACGCAAACGATGCTGGGTTGTGTACAATAACGCACTTCCTTGCGGTACATAGGATTCCCGTTCCAGGAGAGAAGCAACATCTGCATCTACATTCTCGAACTCATAGGTGATTACATCACACTGCCGAGCCAGTTCGATTGCAGCCTTTTCATCGTCATATCCCGCTTCAATCTGATCGGCAATTTGTCCACAAGGGGAATCAGCTGCCGGATCAAGTGTAACGAACCGATACCCCATCGCTGTTCCGGCAAGTGTCAGCATCCGTCCAAGCTGCCCGCCTCCAAGAACACCGATGGTTGTTTTACCTGGGAGCAGAACACGTTCTGCTTTACCTGCTGATCCGGGTTGAATTTGTGTATTCGTCATATTTCGTCACTGCTTTCGAGCACTTCTTGTTTGATTCGCTCTCTGCGGGCTTCGCTGCGGCGTTGGACATCCTGGTCAAAAGCACCGATGATCTGAGCCGCAAGCAATGCGGCATTCGTTGCACCTGCCTTGCCAATCGCTACCGTTGCGACGGGAATGCCACCAGGCATTTGAACAATGGACAGCAAGGAATCGAGACCATTTAGCGCCTTGGATTGCACCGGAACTCCAATGACCGGAAGCATCGTCTTGGAAGCGACCATACCGGGCAGATGTGCTGCCCCGCCCGCACCTGCAATGATAACCTTGAATCCACGGCCAATCGCTTGCTCCGCGTATTCAAACATCAAATCTGGCGTGCGATGCGCGGATACGACCTTTTTTTCATACCCAATCTCCAGCTCGTCCAGCACCTCACAAGCATACTTCATCGTTTCCCAATCCGACTTACTGCCCATAATCACAGCCACCTGTACTGACATGAATACATCCAACTCCCGTCTGAGCGTTTTGGTTTCATCCTGTTGCTTCTCGTTTAATTGTGAAATGAAAAAATCCGCTACCCGCGAAAACATCACATTTTCTCCGGACACCGGACTCCAAGAAATACGTATCCCGCATTTGGGCATGCCAAAGGCAGGCTTGCTGTCCGCATCTGATTTCATGCGTCTCTCAGCCGTATCTCCTCGTAGTCCGGAAATTTACGGTTCCCGGGTAGATACTTCCGGGCCCTATTCCCGGCGTTATACGAGCAAATATCTATTTCAACAAATTAATTCAATAATAATGAAGATTCCACATCTTTCGAACCTACTCGACCTTATATATAACTGATCGACACATCTAACATTCTAACAATCCCCTACAGCTAATGTCAACTTAAAGACGAACATTTAACATATTGACAAATATAATGTTCGGAAATAACCGATCATTCAGAGGTGCTGCATCCCTTTTATTCCAAAAAAGAAAGCCGACCCCTCTTCAACCTATCGAAGACAGCCGGCTTTTCTCTTTCATGTGTACACACACATTCTATAATTATTTCACGATAAGTACCGGAACCTGAGCATGCTGAACTACGTTGTGACTGACGCTGCCCAAGACAAATTCCCGAATTCCACCAAGACCACGACTACCAATAATGATAATGTCCGATCCGTTCTCTTTGGCATAATCGAGAAGGACCTCGGCAGCAGCTCCTTGAATCAGATCCACGTTCGCTGTAACGCCAGCAGCCTGAATCCGCTCTTTCGCTTCATCCGTCGTTTGCACCGCCAGATTATAGTAGTCATTATTCAATGAAGGTGGCAAAGGTGCCAACCCTTCCCCGATGAATACACGTGGAAAGTCAAAAGCATGGATAACATCCAAGACAGCACCCGGAGAAACTTTGGCTAACTCAATCGCACGATCAAGTGCCTTATTTGAAGCTTTCGAACCATCATATGCTACTAGTATTTTGGAGAATAACATGTAAATCCCGTCCCTTCCTTTATATGTAGAACATTCGAAGCCAGCTTCGGTCTGACATAAAATACAAGAACCATGTAACTCCTTAAACATCCCCAGGTCAAAATGAACCATTTATAAGAAACATTTTACATAATCATTCAAGCCATTCACCTAGAGTACAGCAGATTCCAACTATTCAATCCATACCTTATTGCAGAAAATACCCATAGATTACCGCATTCAGGAATAACAACAACGGAATGCCGATCGTAAAACTGGGATGCTTGGTCTTGTGACGTTTACGATACATTGCAATCCATACTCCCAATGCCCCACCAATAAAGGCCAGCAGGAACAGCGTTCGTTCGGGTGTACGATCTCGACGGCGCTGCGCACATTTCTTGTCGTCCGACATGACCAGGTAACCTACGACATTGATAAATAAAAACCACAGTATCAATCCGGTTTGCATATAATTCTAGCGGTCCCCCTGTCCCGGGACATCTCCCTGTACCTCCATTATAGTCCTCTGAAGGAACATGATCAACGCGAGAAGGGAACCGCAAAGATATTTAGAAGCAATGAATCCCTAATACCGAACCTATGACTCCTGCTTAGGAATACCATTCAGGTTTGGTGCTCTTTTTGCTGCCTTTTCGGGACGTACAGAGATACTCTCTTCCCGGATACTGTCTTTGTTCTGCTGATTATGAATCTTTTCTGGTTTGTTATGTGGCATCTGCGTATCACCTCCTAGGCTTACGTTGCCTGAAAAAGGAGAATCTTATACGACAGTCTTACTCTCCCTTTTTCTCCATGGCTGCCTTCAACAGTTCTCCCAGATTGGAACCGATCGACTCTTGTTTAGCATATTGTTTGACCAGCTTTTGCTGATCACGTTTGTTCACATGCTGTTTGTCTTTATCCAATGTTTCCGTTATGCCGCAAGGCAAGCATTGCACGTACAAACCAGCCTTACCCTCTTTAATTTCCATCTTTTTGTGACACTGTGCACACCGACGGTTGGATAATCGTTTTTCTGCCGAACGACGATATCCGCAATCCTCTGTTGGACACACGAGGAACTTGCCGCGTTTGCCCTTTTTCTCCAACAAGCGCGCATTACAATCCGGACAGTGACTGTTGGATACATTATGTGGCTTATACTCCGCTTTGCTTCCTTTTACCGTAGATACAAGCTCTTTCGCCATTGAACGAATGCTTTCCAGGAAAGGCTCTGGCTTCCCTTGCCCACGAGCAATTCGCTCCAGTTCAGCTTCCCATCGGGCTGTTAAATCAGGTGTACGCAGCTGAGGAGCAGCCAATTCAATTAACTGCTTTCCTTTTCCCGTTGGATGCATGCTGTTCCCTTGACGATCGATAGTGTCGGAACTTACCAGCTTCTCAATAATATCCGCTCGTGTAGCCGGAGTACCCAGTCCATACTTCTCCATTTGGGAAAGCAAAGCTGCCTCCGTATACCGTTTGGGCGGCATCGTCCGTCCACTTTTGATATGACAACGTTGAACCGTCACGGACTGACCTTGCTGCACGTCTGGTAAAAGCGCACGCTCATGTTCCGAAGAATCGTCAGCACGATCATCATCCTCATTGCTGTAATCTCCGCCGTACACTTCCCGCCAGCCGCTTTCTTTCACCGTTGTTCCTTTCACATGAAAGGAATCGTGGCCCACCTGAATAGTGATCGCAACAGAATCGTACCTCGCAGCCGGATAGAACAAGCTGATAAAACGGCGTACGATCAGATCGTATAACTTACGTTCCTCTGGATTCAGCTGATTGAGGAGAACCGTCTGTTCTGTTGGAATGATCGCGTGGTGATCGGTTACCTTGCTGTCATCCACGATACGTTTGGTGATATTCAGATTTTTGCGCAACAACGGACGAGCCAAAGACGCATAAGGGCCAATCGCCACACTATCCAGTCGTTCTTTTAGAGTTCCCGTCATATCCGATGTCAGGTAACGGCTGTCTGTACGTGGGTAGGTTACCAGCTTGTGCTGTTCATAAAGACGCTGCAGCACATTCGATGTTTGCTTGGCGGAGAAACCGTATTTCCGGTTGGCATCCCGTTGTAATTCCGTCAGGTCATAAGCCAGCGGATGCGGCTCAACCTTTTCGCTTTTTTTCACTTGGGCAATCGTACCTTTGCGACCCTCTATTCGTTTCTTCAATTCTTGTGTCTCTTGCGGATTGAAGATGCGTGAATCCCCACCTGCAGCACGCCATACCGCCTGAAAAGCTCCCAAATCCGCCGTTAACGTCTCATACTCCTGCGAACGGAAACCGTTGATCTCATTTTCCCTGTCCATAATCATGCCAAGTGTAGGGGTCTGTACCCGTCCAGCTGACAATTGTGCATTAAATCGAACCGTCAATGCACGCGTCACGTTAAGACCTATCATCCAATCCGCCTCTGCCCGGCAACGTGCCGATTCATAAAGACGATCAAACTGGCTGCCTGGCTTGAGTGATGCAAATCCATCCTTGATTGCCTTGTCCGTCTGGGAAGATATCCACAGCCGCTTGAACGGCTTTTTCCACTGCGCCATTTGCATAATCCAACGAGCCAGCAATTCACCCTCACGTGCTGCATCCGTTGCAATGACCAATTCACCAACATCCTGACGTTTCATCAGCTGCTGAACCGCTTTGTATTGATGGTTAGTTTCTTTGAGTACCTTCAGCTTGGTACGATCGGGCAGAATCGGCAAATCCTCCAGATTCCATGTTGCATACTTTTTGTCATAGTCCTCTGGTTCAGCCAACCCGACCAGATGTCCAAGCGCCCAGGTCACGATATATTTCGGGCCTTCCATATAACTTTTATGTTTATCACGCGCCCCCATCACTCTGGCTATTTCGCGTGCCACAGATGGTTTTTCTGCGAGTACTAATGTTTTCACTCCATCTCTTCCTTTCTTTAATAAAACCTATAACTTTATTGCTCCCATCGATGACTAAGATTAATCTTCCACTTCTATCTTTTCATTATATCATTTCATGGTATGGGTTTGCTTTGGCTTCAAAAAGAGCGATTCCCCTAATGAGATACCTATCTCACGTTATTAATGTCAGGTTATTTGACACAATATTGTTCGACAATTTTCTTCCGCGCATGAAATTAGGAGCATTTTGTAGGAACTATGGCGTGAATATAGTATGTATACGTTTTTTTGGATAAATATCAGTGTTGTAAGAATACCTTACATGTATTTAGAATGTGACAAAAGCAACTATATCAGATTCGCTAACACACATCATTGATACACAGGAAGGGAGCGTGGATGCATGACTAATCATGGATCTGTATTGAAAAAAAGTGGGGCCTTGTTACTGGCCGGAGCAGTTGTTGCCACAACATGGGGAGTAACGGTCCCCTCAGCTTCAGCTGCAATATCTACGCCTTCTAGCAAAACTACGGTTGCAGCCGTAACCGCTGGTAAGGCTCCTGTCACTGGAACAGCATTTGTTCAAGCCATGGAAGAAGCGGCTACACTTGCAGGTGTTCCTTTTTCCATGGACAAGCTTTCTGGTACAACAGTACAGCGTAAAGATGCTGCTTTAGCTTTGCAAACCTGGCTGAATCTGGAGTCCACTCCAGAATCGTTCAAGGATGTCCCGGATCAGGCGAGCTTTGCCGGTGCTGTTGGTGCGTTGAACACCGCTGGGTTGATGAAAGGATATACCGACGCCCTCTTCCTTCCTAATGCAGTACTTACCCAAAATGATGTCGCCATATTGAAAGACCGCATTTATAACTACATAAAACCATTTGTTCTGGAGGAAGCCACCATTACGGATCTCCAGGCTGCCATGACGCAAGGAAAGCTGACATCCAAAGAACTCGTTCAGAAGTACCTGGATCGCATTGAAAAATACGATGATCAGGGTGTGAGCATTAATGCAGTTCTGACGTTGAACCCGGATGCTCTCAAAATCGCTGAAACGTTAGATGAAGAACGTGCAGCTCAGGGCCCCCGCGGACCTTTACATGGTATTCCGATTTTAGTTAAAGACAACTTTGATACCAACGATATGCCTACAACCGCAGGATGTATCTGTTTGAAAGATTCTGTTCCTGCTCACGATGCTGAACAAGTGAAGAAACTCAAAGCAGCCGGGGCCATTATTTTGGGCAAAACCAATCTGCATGAATTCGCATTCGGCATTACCACGTCCAGCTCGCTGGGTGGACAAACACTGAATCCTTATGCGCTGGATCACTATCCAGGCGGATCAAGTGGTGGTACGGGTGCCGCCATTGCCTCAAACTTTGCAGCTGCAGGCATGGGTACTGACACGGGCGGATCAATCCGTATCCCTTCCAGCTTCAACAGCCTTGTTGGTATTCGTCCAACGATCGGACTGTCCAGCCGTGAAGGAATCATCCCTCTCGCATTGACACAGGATGTCGGTGGTCCTATGGCTCGTACCGTGAGTGATGCCGCAATCATGCTGGATGCTACAGCTGGCTATGATAAAAATGATGTCGCTACAGCTTATGCTGTAGGCAAAATCCCTTCCAGTTATACAGATTTCCTGGATGTAAACGGTCTGAAAGGTGCACGGATCGGTGTGGCCACCGAACTCATCCCAAGCACCAAAGCTGAGGAAAAAGCCGTTGCTGACGTGATTAACAACGCTGTAGAAGAACTCAAAACGCTGGGAGCTACGGCAGTCCCAATCAGCATTCCGAACCTGGCTGAAATAAACAAATACCCAAGCTTGAGTGGATACGAGTTCAAATTCCAACTTAATGACTATCTGGATTCTCTTGGTGACGAAGCCCCTTATCACAGCTTGTCTGAGATTATTGCTTCCGGACAGTTCGACAAATCACAAGAACAGTCAATGAAGACTCGTGATGCACGGGAAACGTTGGAAACTGCCGAATACAAGGACATCGTCCTGAAACGTACTCAAATCACACGTGAGTCCTTGCTGAAAGTTATGGCGGACAACAACCTGGATGCCATCATCTATCCTACGTCCACGCAAGCCGCTGGTGTTATTGGCGAAGGACAAAACTCCGGCGGTAACAACCGATTGAGTCCATTCTCCGGCTTCCCGGCAATCACCGTACCTGCTGGATTTACAACTGAAGGTTTACCGGTAGGTATGGAATTCCTGGGCCGCGCCTTTGATGAAGGAACCTTGATCAAGCTGGCTTACAGCTATGAGCAAGGGACTCATCATCGCCAAGCACCGAAGCTCACGCCATAAATCGTTCATCAGGTTAATTAAACTACGATTAGAATAATGCAAACTTTTATGGTAATAGCCTGCTTCATAGGAATTGAGCGGTATCAGATACAAAGCTAATCGTTATGGAGTTATTATTGAGTTAGAGAACCTTCAATCAATCTAATAAACAAACAAAAAAGTACATCCCTTTCATGCGTTCATGAAAAGGATGTACTTTTTTTGTGTATTATCTCCATTCAAGCATGAAAAGACTTATATCTGTTTCTTTAATGGGTATCAGGTACGCTCCATCTAAGCACGAGACCTGCATAGGTCAGGCCGCCCCCAAAACCAAAGAGGGCCACTTGATGCCCATTCTTTAATTTTCCTTCGTCTACTGCAAGCTGTAAAGCAAGCGGAATGGAAGCGGCAGAGGTATTCCCTCGGTACTCCACACTTGTTAAAGTGCGTTCCAGCGGAATAGGACCGCGTTCACACACCGCTTCAATCATTCTTAGATTCGCACTATGGGGTACAAACCAATCAATCTGCTCCGGACTCATCTCTGCTTTGGCTATAAGCCCACCCAATTGTTCTGGAATCGTGCGTACTGCCCACTTATAGATCTCTCTGCCATTCTGGACAAGACATCCCTCACCCTGTAGAGGTACGCCATTCATCTCAGAAGAAAGACCCGTTTTATAGAGATGAATACCTCCTTCTCCACTCGTACCTGAGATGGCTGCCATAAAGTCACCTTTACCAACAGCCCTTTCTACCAAAAACGCTCCTGCCCCGTCCCCGAACAATACACATGTCGTACGGTCTGTATAATCGGTAATCTTGGACAACGTCTCTGCTCCAATAACCAACACTTTATGATACATGCCACTGGTTACCAAACTGTCCGCCAGCTGTAATCCATACGTAAACCCCGCACATGCCGCATTCAAATCAAGCACTCCCGTATGTGGAATCTTGAGATTCGCCTGTACTCTGGATGCTGTGCTTGGGAATGAATATTCAGGTGTGCTGGTAGCAACCAAAATCATATCCACATCTTCTACCTTAACATTATAACGACGCATCATATCCTCTACAGCCTTGGTGGCCAGGTCAGATACAAATTGATCATCAGCTGCTATGCGCCGTTCTCTCATCCCTGTACGCTGTACAATCCATTCATCACTCGTGTCGACCAGCTTCTCCAAATCAGCATTACTTAATATTCGATCCGGTACATACGTACCCATTGCGGTAATGGTTGACATTGATTGATTCATACCGGTAGTCACCTCGTTTGTTTTTTACCATTATAGCACTAAGTATTAGTACTTGGTACTAATTTTTAAAAAATTTATTATTATGCTTCATACCTCAGTTGTTTATATTAAGCACTCTATTCATCCTATTACCCGGAGTCATGCAAGCTATCGCATGCAGTTTTAATGAAGAATTGTGGATATCCTCTGAGTAACATGAAGAATGCCTTAATTTAATGTGTTCTCTATAGACAGTCCATTCCAACAGTAGGAAAATAAACAGATTGCCTACATTACTAAAGAATAGAGATGATGTATACCTATGAAAAAAGAATATAATATCCTTGCGATTTCCGGCAGTCTGCGCAATCAGTCCTCTAATACGTTACTAATGCATGCCATGATTAAGCTAGCTCCTTCTTACCTTAAGTTTGAAGTATATGGTGGATTAAATGATCTACCACATTTTAACCCTGACCTTGATGTAGAAGAACCCCCTGAGTCCGTGCAGAATTTAAGAGCCCAACTGAAACATTCGGACGGAGTTCTGATCTGCACGCCGGAGTATGGGAACGGAGTTCCTGGAGTATTAAAAAACGCATTAGATTGGATTGTATCTTCTGGAGAATGGATTAATAAACCCACTATTGCCATTGCTGCTTCTCCAAGCCCTATGGGAGGTGACAAAGCCCATGCTTCACTATTGCTGACGTTAAACATGATTAATGCCCAAGTTTTACATGAGGCCTCTCTAACCATTCCTCATATTACAATGAAGATAAATAAACAAGGAGTCATCATTGATTTAGAAATCCAGCATGCATTGGAAAACACCCTTTTGTGCCTAGGGGATGCATGCAACCAAATGGATAAATAGACAGAGAGTCTGCTCAATTTATACTGACTATAAAGAAATGAACAGGCAAAAAGACTTAACACATTCACATAAATCAAATAAAAAAACAGCCCTGGATTTGCTCCGGGCTGTTACGGTCTATATTAGTTATTTCGTATGAGAAACCTCATATTAAACAAATAAAAACCACCACCGAATAACATCGGCAGTGGTTCTTTGCTTGGCGGCGTCCTACTCTCCCAGGACCCTGCGGTCCAAGTACCATCGGCGCTAGAGGGCTTAACGGTCGTGTTCGGGATGGGTACGTGTGGAACCCCTCCGCCATCGCCACCAAACGCGATTTGTCGAAGCATAGCTTCTTGAAATCATTGTGGAACTGAAAATCATACACACATTCTGTGATGTACCGATTTTCATTTCAGAGTTTATTCTCTGAAAACTAGATCCGAAACGAATTTGCGATTCATAACCTGCATATTTGGATAAGCCCTCGACCGATTAGTACTGGTCAGCTCCATGCATTGCTGCACTTCCACCCCCAGCCTATCTACCTCGTCGTCTTCAAGGGGTCTTACATACTGGGAAATCTCATCTTGAGGGGGGCTTCACGCTTAGATGCTTTCAGCGCTTATCCCGTCCGTACATAGCTACCCAGCGGTGCTCCTGGCGGAACAACTGGTACACCAGCGGTACGTCCATCCCGGTCCTCTCGTACTAAGGACAGCTCCTCTCAAATTTCCTACGCCCACGACAGATAGGGACCGAACTGTCTCACGACGTTCTGAACCCAGCTCGCGTACCGCTTTAATGGGCGAACAGCCCAACCCTTGGGACCTACTTCAGCCCCAGGATGCGATGAGCCGACATCGAGGTGCCAAACCTCCCCGTCGATGTGGACTCTTGGGGGAGATAAGCCTGTTATCCCCAGGGTAGCTTTTATCCGTTGAGCGATGGCCCTTCCATGCGGTACCACCGGATCACTAAGCCCGACTTTCGTCCCTGCTCGACTTGTAGGTCTCGCAGTCAAGCTCCCTTATGCCTTTGCACTCTTCGAATGATTTCCAACCATTCTGAGGGAACCTTTGGGCGCCTCCGTTACTCTTTAGGAGGCGACCGCCCCAGTCAAACTGCCCACCTGACACTGTCCCCGCACCGGATTACGGTACCAGGTTAGAACCTAGATACGATCAGGGTGGTATCCCAACGGTGCCTCCACAGAAGCTTGCGCTCCTGCTTCAAAGGCTCCCACCTATCCTGTACAGATCGTACCCAAATTCAATATCAAGCTGCAGTAAAGCTCCATGGGGTCTTTCCGTCTTGTCGCGGGTAACCTGCATCTTCACAGGTATTAAAATTTCACCGGATCTCTCGTTGAGACAGCGCCCAAGTCGTTACGCCATTCGTGCGGGTCAGAATTTACCTGACAAGGAATTTCGCTACCTTAGGACCGTTATAGTTACGGCCGCCGTTTACTGGGGCTTCGGTTCACAGCTTCGGATTGCTCCTAACCGCTCCCCTTAACCTTCCAGCACCGGGCAGGCGTCAGCCCGTATACTTCGCCTTACGGCTTCGCACAGACCTGTGTTTTTGCTAAACAGTCGCTTGGGCCTTTTCACTGCGGCCCCCTCGTGCTATTCACACTACCGGGGCACCCCTTCTCCCGAAGTTACGGGGTCATTTTGCCGAGTTCCTTAACGAGAGTTCTTCCGCGCGCCTTAGAATTCTCTTCTCGCCTACCTGTGTCGGTTTGCGGTACGGGCACCATCACCTGGCTAGAGGCTTTTCTTGGCAGTGTGAGATCATGACCTTCGCTACTATAATTTTCGCTCCCCATTACAGCCCAGCCTTACGATGTGCGGATTTGCCTACACATCAGCCTCACTGCTTAGACGGACATCCATCAGTCCGCGTCACTACCCTGCTGCGTCCCCCCATTGCTCATAACGGCTTACGGTGGTACAGGAATTTCGACCTGTTGTCCTTCGACTACGCCTTTCGGCCTCGCCTTAGGTCCCGACTTACCCTGAGCGGACGAGCCTTCCTCAGGAACCCTTAGGCTTTCGGCGGATCAGATTCTCACTGATCTTTTCGTTACTCATACCGGCATTCTCACTTGTATAATGTCCAGCGCTCCTTACGGTACACCTTCAACCCTTATACAACGCTCCCCTACCCCTGATGCAAAGCATCAAGCCATAGCTTCGGTGGTGTGTTTAGCCCCGTTACATTTTCGGCGCAGAGTCACTCGACCAGTGAGCTATTACGCACTCTTTCAATGGTGGCTGCTTCTAAGCCAACATCCTGGTTGTCTGTGCAACTCCACATCCTTTCCCACTTAACACACACTTGGGGACCTTAGCTGATGGTCTGGGCTGTTTCCCTTTTGACAATGGATCTTAGCACTCACTGTCTGACTCCCGGAAGTAAGTCTATGGCATTCGGAGTTTGACTGAGCTTGGTAACCCTTGCGGGCCCCGCACCCAATCAGTGCTCTACCTCCACGACTCTGTTTTCCGAGGCTAGCCCTAAAGCTATTTCGGGGAGAACCAGCTATCTCCGAGTTCGATTGGAATTTCTCCGCTACCCCCACCTCATCCCCGCACTTTTCAACGTGCGTGGGTTCGGGCCTCCAGTGCGTGTTACCGCACCTTCACCCTGGACAGGGGTAGATCACCCGGTTTCGGGTCTACGTCCACGTACTATGTCGCCCTATTCAGACTCGCTTTCGCTGCGGCTCCGGCTCTTCACCTTAACCTTGCACGGGAACGTAACTCGCCGGTTCATTCTACAAAAGGCACGCCATCACCCCTAAAACGGGCTCTGACTTTTTGTAAGCACACGGTTTCAGGTTCTATTTCACTCCCCTTCCGGGGTGCTTTTCACCTTTCCCTCACGGTACTGCTTCACTATCGGTCGCTAGGAAGTATTTAGCCTTGGCAGATGGTCCTGCCGGATTCATACGGGGTTTCACGTGCCCCGCACTACTCGGGATACATCTCGGAGAGAACAGACTTTCAACTACAGGGCTTTTACCTTCTTTGGCGGGCCTTTCCAGACCTCTTCGTTTAACCGGTTCCTTTGTAACTCCATGTGAGATGTCCCACAACCCCAAAGAGCAAGCTCTCTGGTTTGGGCTTCTCCGCGTTCGCTCGCCGCTACTGACGGAATCACTATTGTTTTCTCTTCCTCAGGGTACTTAGATGTTTCAGTTCCCCTGGTATGCCTCTACACAACCTATGTATTCAGTTATGAGTAACTGGAAATTACCCCAGCTGGGTTTCCCCATTCGGACACCCCCGGATCAAAGCTTGCTTACAGCTCCCCGAGGCAGTTTCGTTGTTCGCCACGTCCTTCATCGGCTCCTAGCGCCTAGGCATCCTCCGTGTGCTCTTAGTAGCTTAACCAGTTGCTCCGGTTTCGATGGCGCGCTCCGCTTGTTTTGGACTACGTCCAAAGCCAAAAGTCGCTTCCCATTCGATACCATCGCAATAGCAGTCTACCTTATAAACATTTCACTTGTTTACACAAGATCAGCTTAAAGGAATGTTCTAAATCGCAATTTTCGTTTCGATATCTAGTTTTCAAAGAACAAGCTCCATGCAAAAGCAAGCTGTTTGAGAGTTTGAGCTCTCAAAACTGAGCAACGAGTGAGTAAGTTTTGCAGCTTAGCTGCGTATTTGAATGTTTCCACTCGGGAAACGATTCTCCATAGAAAGGAGGTGATCCAGCCGCACCTTCCGATACGGCTACCTTGTTACGACTTCACCCCAATCATCTATCCCACCTTCGGCGGCTGGCTCCTTGCGGTTACCCCACCGACTTCGGGTGTTATAAACTCTCGTGGTGTGACGGGCGGTGTGTACAAGACCCGGGAACGTATTCACCGCGGCATGCTGATCCGCGATTACTAGCAATTCCGACTTCATGCAGGCGAGTTGCAGCCTGCAATCCGAACTGAGACCGGCTTTTTAGGATTCGTTCCACCTCGCGGCTTCACAGCCCGTTGTACCGGCCATTGTAGTACGTGTGTAGCCCAGGTCATAAGGGGCATGATGATTTGACGTCATCCCCACCTTCCTCCGGTTTGTCACCGGCAGTCACCTTAGAGTGCCCACCCGAAGTGCTGGCAACTAAGATCAAGGGTTGCGCTCGTTGCGGGACTTAACCCAACATCTCACGACACGAGCTGACGACAACCATGCACCACCTGTCTCCTCTGTCCCGAAGGAAAGGTACATCTCTGTACCGATCAGAGGGATGTCAAGACCTGGTAAGGTTCTTCGCGTTGCTTCGAATTAAACCACATACTCCACTGCTTGTGCGGGTCCCCGTCAATTCCTTTGAGTTTCAGTCTTGCGACCGTACTCCCCAGGCGGAGTGCTTAATGTGTTAACTTCGGCACCAAGGGTATCGAAACCCCTAACACCTAGCACTCATCGTTTACGGCGTGGACTACCAGGGTATCTAATCCTGTTTGCTCCCCACGCTTTCGCGCCTCAGCGTCAGTTACAGCCCAGAGAGTCGCCTTCGCCACTGGTGTTCCTCCACATATCTACGCATTTCACCGCTACACGTGGAATTCCACTCTCCTCTTCTGCACTCAAGTCACCCAGTTTCCAGTGCGATCCGGGGTTGAGCCCCGGGATTAAACACCAGACTTAAATGACCGCCTGCGCGCGCTTTACGCCCAATAATTCCGGACAACGCTTGCCCCCTACGTATTACCGCGGCTGCTGGCACGTAGTTAGCCGGGGCTTTCTTCTCAGGTACCGTCACCTTGAGAGCAGTTACTCTCCCAAGCGTTCTTCCCTGGCAACAGAGCTTTACGATCCGAAAACCTTCATCACTCACGCGGCATTGCTCCGTCAGGCTTTCGCCCATTGCGGAAGATTCCCTACTGCTGCCTCCCGTAGGAGTCTGGGCCGTGTCTCAGTCCCAGTGTGGCCGATCACCCTCTCAGGTCGGCTACGCATCGTCGCCTTGGTGAGCCGTTACCCCACCAACTAGCTAATGCGCCGCAGGCCCATCCCCAAGTGACAGATTGCTCCGTCTTTCCAGTTCTCTTCAGGAGAAGAAAACAACTATTCGGTATTAGCTACCGTTTCCGGTAGTTGTCCCAAGCTTGAGGGCAGGTTGCCTACGTGTTACTCACCCGTCCGCCGCTAACCATCAGAGAAGCAAGCTTCTCTTCAAGTCCGCTCGACTTGCATGTATTAGGCATGCCGCCAGCGTTCGTCCTGAGCCAGGATCAAACTCTCCAATAAAGTATTGAAAAGAGCGATAAGCTCATTTTGAAACTGACGAGATTAAAAATCTCATTTATTTTGCTTCGAAATCATACAGCCCGAAGACTTGTACCGATTTCTCAGCGTCGATCTTGCAAGCAAGATCGTTACTCACTCGTTGTTCAGTTTTCAAAGATCAAACTTGTTTCATTGCCGTGTGTTGTTCACCTCAGCAACTTTTATATCTTATCACATCCGAACCAACTTTGCAAGCTCTTTTTTTAAGTTTCTTTCGAAGCTTATTTCGTTCGCTTGCCCCATCGTGTTTCTCGTGTTTTCTTGGCCGGAATTAGAATATACCATGTACAGTTTTGGAATGCAAGCTTTATTTTTAATTTATCTGTGAGCGGTTCTCTTCTTCCTCACTACTCCGATTATACTTTACACGATACTCATCTCGCAGCAGCAACTACCTTTCCAAACTTGGGAGAATAGCAGTTCTCTCATTGCACCAGTTTCTATTATATATAGTAGAGTACCTTTCAAACTGGTTGTATCCGTCTTGCTGTTAACTCATCTCAATCAGATATACCGACCTGTCCAATTCATAATCATTTATAAAACTAAAAAAACAGGATCGGCTGTTTCCGCTCCCGCTTTCCTGAGTTATAGATGTTTTTATTTGAGTATAAAGATCAGGGTCTGATGATCTCACCATCCGAGCCACTTACATCAAAGAAACCAACCTTATGTTTCCTAGCCAACTCACGCATCATTTTATAGGCTTCTTCCGCAACAGACCACGCGAATGCAGCATAAATCACTTCTTTTCCTAGTGAGTATTCTGTTAATCGATTATCTGTTCCCGCTTCCTCCATTGCTTCAAACACATCGTCGTCTACATTCATAGAAGGAAATGTCAGAATAAGCTCTTCGTAAAAACATTGCAGCTGCTCTGAGCTCACCTTAATGTCTGAATAGGAATGGTCCTCCGCCCACTTTGTCTGCTCACCATACCATCTCATAAACGACGCTTTATCAACTGGAGCTTTGGCTGGATCAAAAACCATCAAATCATAACTCATGTATGTTCCCCCTTTATATATAGAAGAAAGTCAATTTCAATCTCCCACAGATCAAGAATATCCCCTACGTAGAACATTTCAAAGAGTCTCCTGTCCCTTCTTTTAGAGCTAACGCTACATATATAAGAAACAAAAAGAGCGAAAGCCCCGTTAAAGTCCAAGGCTTCCGCTTCTTTCAATTGCATAAATAAGCAATACATTATTAGTATCTGACCCAATTCATTCAGTCAAACCTTTATTCTCCACCGATAAATACATACCGGCATATAACAATGATAGCCAATATCCACATAAGCCAGTGGATCTTCACTTTGCGCTCGGTAACCAGATTACCGAATACGGCCAAGATTACATAGGATATAATCCCTGCGGAGATCCCGTTTGCAATTCCTCCAGTGAAAGGCATCAGTACAATGGTAAGGAACGCCGGGAAAGCTTGCAGGAAATCATCCCACTCAATGCTGCGAACCTGACTCATCATCAAAACACCCACGATAATCAATGCTGGAGCTGTTGCTGCGGACGGAACAACCAATGCCAGCGGAGCTATAAACAAAGCCAGGATGAACAGAATACCTGTCGTTACAGAGGTCAGACCTGTACGTCCACCAGCTTCGACGCCAGAGGCACTTTCGACAAAAGCGGTAATTGTACTTGTACCCAGTGCAGCCCCTGCACTTACACCTACTGCATCGACAAGCATTGCTTTACCAACTGTTTTCTCACCTTTTTTCTTGTCCTTCATAATCCCCATTCGTGTTGCTGTACCTACCATCGTTCCGAATGTGTCAAACAGCTCTACAAAGGTGAAGATGAAGATGATTTCGAACAATCCAAGACTAATGGCACCTTTCAAATCCAGTTGTCCAACTGCCAGATCACTAAAGTTAGGCATCCAGCTTGCACCGGACAAGCCGCTGAGATTCGTAACGCCCATTGGGATACCAATCAACGTTGTGGCAATGATACCGATCAGCAGTGCGCCTTTGACGCGCATAACCATCAGTATAGCGATAATGAACAGTCCAATCAGAGCCAGTAATGCATCATGATGCGTGATAAAATTACCTAAAGACAGGTTAAAACCGCTCCCTGGAATCGGTTGGCTCAGATCCGCATCAGGCGCAACATTGACTGTTACAGCCACCAGATTAGCCAGTTTGAAACCCACAATGGTAATAAAGAGACCAATACCAACCGTAATTGCCATCTTTAATGAGTCCGGAACTGCAACGAGCAGCATTTGACGGATTTTGGTTACAGTCAGAATAATGAATACAATACCTGAGAGGAACACAGCTCCCAGAGCTGCCTGCCAGGTTATCGCACCGTTGGAGCTCAGAACTACGGTCATGAAGTATGCGTTCAAACCCATACCCGGTGCAAGGGCAATCGGAATATTAACGAACAATCCCATAATGATGGTCATCAAACCAGCACCTACGGCTGTTGCAAAAAATACTGCATTGTCCGACATACCGGCTCCGGCTGATCCCAAGAACAACGTGTTTACGAAAAGAATGTACGCCATTGTCATAAAGGTAGTAAGACCCGCAACAATCTCCGTTCTAACGTTCGTTCCATTTTCTTTTAGTTTAAAGAAACGATCCATAATTCACTAACTCCCCCTTAGAGATGTTGAAGCCATATTGAAAACCGACAAAACGACAAATACCCCTGAAGATGAAATATATCACCCAGGGTTTTAGCTGACGAGGAGTGGCACTGTGCCAATTACGGAGAACAAAAAAAATTCTAATGTGCGAGATGTCATGCCCGACGCAATCATGTAGAATTCATGTGCTCAGCCTTATCCTCTTCGTAGCCAGATCATTAGGGTGATCTCGTAGAGACTCCCAGGCCAAATCCCCGGGATTATACGAAGTAGTATGCGTTTTTTGTGTGTTTCCCATCACTATTTTAGGAGGGATGCCTCTAGTTTGTCAATGATAAAAACGAATATTACCCTCGCTCAGCTTATAAATCGTTCGTATTATTTAACAAAATGAACCAGTTCAGCGGTTTACAACCCAAATTAAAATTGGGTTTACATTAAGTTTTCATGTGTATATGTCGATCTTGCCACAAGTTTTCTCTTCATCTACAACAATAAAAAAGCTACCATAATCAAAGCGCATGCCCTTTGATTATGGTAGCTTGATCGGTCTTCTAGAAGATGGTTATGTGGTGAGAATAACGTTTCTTAATATCCATTAGCTTAGGTAACGGAGCAAGCGGCGACGATCACCAGATCATTTTTTACACGATAAGTCCTACGTCCTTAAATTTCTGTCTGAAGTCCATCCCTTACCTGCTGTTGTTCTTGATTGGTGTTAGCCGTTGACCTTTCATATAACTCCTGATTCTGGGCTTGATCGGAAGACGAATCTGCTGCCTCTAAATTAACAAATGAAGAATCCCCTGCACCAAGAGCCAAGTCCTGCATACCCGAGCCGCATCCTGCCAGCATCACCATCAGAAACGCACTTCCAATGCCCATCTTCCATTTGCTCATATTGTCGGTTTTACGCATACATTCAATTCTCCTTTCAGTTGCCATATAGCCGTATTCTGCACTCAGTGTACAAGCCCCACATGAAAATAATCTGAAACGAACCTAAAAAAGGAATTAAATATTCAAAGATTCATCGTTATACCACCATCCGCTCTCATCCCACATGCCTGCTGACATTATCGCCTGCTTCGCTACTTTTTGCTGTTTGGCACTTTTCAAATGAACGATCATTCTTTCCAAAGATTTATGATGAATCAGGGATTCGATATCTTCGGCCGTAATATGTTTCATTTGCAGAAGAGCGA
Organism: Paenibacillus sp. BIC5C1; assembly: GCF_032399705.1. Lineage (NCBI taxonomy): Bacteria > Bacillati > Bacillota > Bacilli > Caryophanales > Paenibacillaceae > Paenibacillus > Paenibacillus sp. BIC5C1. The sequence continues at coordinate 787,083 of NZ_CP135922.1, read as the reverse complement.
GCTCTTTCAGGCTTTTGGAAGTCTTTGCCCAATCGATACTCTCTACCTTCACATTGTTCAGGAAAACACGCTGTAATTCAGTCAAATTTTCAAGAGACGGCAGACTCGTTAGATGTGGCTGGTCCTCTATCCCTAATAAGCGTAATCCCTTCAGTTCATTCAATACGGATAGGTCAGATAAACCTTTCACTCTTAGGAGCTTCAACAATTGCAAGGATTCCATGCCCGCAAGGCTATCCAGATTCTCTGCTCCACCAAAACTGAGATGAAGTTCGTGCAAATCCGTTAATTTTTTCAAGTATCCCAATTCCTTTAATGGCATTCCCGAAATATATAGGGACCGAAGTGATGATAACGTTCCGATCGTTTCGATGTTAGTTGTATGACCATTCACACTCAGCGTTTTAAGTTCAGTAAAGCGGTTAAGTATGGACAAATCCGTTTTCTTCGTTTTGGTTTTGCCGATGCGGAGCTGCTCTAAAGAGTTAGGTACAACTGTTAATACATCAAGAGATTCCGCTTCGAATACGTCAAAAGCAAACTCTTTTAGCCTTAGCAATTCAACTAAGCTCTCAATCCCATGAATGTGTCTAGTGCAATCAATCACAAGCTTTTCTACATGGTTCATATATCTTAGAAAAGACAAGTCGCCAGATTGCGAATGAAAGCCATATATACGAAAAGTAACATCGGGTCTGTTGGCAAACAGCTCCTCATTCAATGTCTGAATCAGGTTCACATCCGGGATATTGTGCTCGCTGTATTGAACAATCTTTAGCTCAGGATGAGCCGTAAGTGCGGTAACCTCCTCACGAGTCCAACCGGGGTTGAGTTCGATTCTTTGCTTCATCCGTCGTAGTTCCTCCTTGCACAGTATTCTTCCTCGTAATATCTATTTGCTGGTCCATCTTTATCATAAATCAAAGTATAAATAACGTCTGGTGCAAACACAAAATGAAAAGAAAAAAGAGACCGAAGCTCCTTTGACGGAAACTCCGATCTCTTGTTATTAAATCTGGATAGATAACTTCTATTCCCACTCGATCGTTGCTGGTGGTTTGGAAGTTACGTCATACACGATACGGTTTACGTTATCCACTTCGTTAACGATCCGCACAGAGATTTTCTCCAATACGTCCCAAGGGATACGTGCCCAGTCAGCTGTCATACCGTCGATGGACGTTACGGCACGGATACCTACAGTGTAGGAATACGTACGTGCGTCACCCATAACCCCAACACTCTTCATGTTAGGCAGGGCTGTGAAGTATTGCCAGATCTCGCGATCAAGGCCCGCTTTGGCAATTTCCTCACGCAGGATGTAGTCCGAATCACGAACGATTTTGAGCTTGTCCTCTGTAACTTCGCCCAGTACACGGATGGCAAGACCCGGACCTGGGAACGGCTGACGCCATACGATTGCTTCTGGCAGACCGCACTCTTCGCCGACTTTACGCACTTCGTCTTTGAACAAGGCACTCAGTGGTTCGATCAGCTTGAAGTTCATGTCTTCAGGCAATCCGCCCACATTGTGGTGGGATTTGATGGTTTGAGCTGTCGCTGTGCCACTTTCCACGATATCCGTGTACAGTGTACCTTGCGCCAGGAATGCAAAATCATCAAACTGCTTGGACTCTTCGTCAAATACGTAAATAAACTCGTTACCGATAATTTTACGTTTTTGTTCCGGATCATCCACGCCTGCCAGTTTGGACAGGAAACGCTCTTGTGCATCGATTTTGACAACTTTCATGTCGAATTTGCCGACGAACGTCTCCATTACGCTCTCCGCTTCGCCTTTGCGCAGCAGACCATGGTCGATAAACATACATGTCAGTTGGTCACCGATGGCTTTGTGAAGCAATGCAGCAACAACGGAGGAATCTACACCGCCGCTAAGTGCGCACAATACTTTACCGTCGCCCACTTTTTCACGAATATCCTTGATCGTATCTTCGATAAACGTCTCCATGCTCCAGTTGCCTTCACAACCACAGATTTCGTACAGGAAGTTTTTGATCATTTCATTACCGCGAACAGAGTGGCGTACTTCTGGATGGAACTGAACAGCATACAATTTGCGCTCATCGTTGCTCATCGCTGCGATTGGCGCACTTTCCGTGCCTGCATCCAGTTTGAATCCAGCAGGAAGAGCAACCACATGATCACCATGACTCATCCATACCGTATGTTCACCCTCAATACCTTGTGCGAGAGCTGCACCTGGTGCAAACTCAATATCCGCTTTACCATACTCACGCTTCTCAGAACGCTCCACTTTACCATCCAGCTGTTGCGCCATGAGCTGCATACCATAACAAATTCCGAAGATTGGCAATCCCAGATCATAAACGGCCGGATCTACGTGTGGTGCATTTTCTGCATAAACGCTAGATGGTCCACCCGAGAACACGATTCCCTTTGGTGCTAATTCTGCGATTTTCTCCGCCGGTGTGTTATACGGCAAAAGCTCGCTGTATACGCCCAGATCCCGGATTCTTCTGGCGATTAACTGGTTGTATTGGCCCCCAAAGTCAAGGACAACCACTATTTCATTTTGCTTATTCATTACCGAGCCTCCCTCAATTAATGAAACTAATTATACGCAACGACAAAACATACCGTCAAGGAAAGGCGAAACTCCTTTTTTCGACATCTCAAAACATGGCATTTTCAACGCCTGAGATTATGGTAATTTGATCGAATATTCTCGCCTGCATCTATATATTTCCCGATCGGAAATATAAGAAAAGGGTTATGCACTATTTTCATCATACAAGAGATCTCCCGCATGGAAGCTAATAGTGTATGGTCGCGGAAAGACGCCTCGTTCGCTTTAGGGGCGAGAAAGGCGTCCTATGTTTAGCGCTGCGCTGTACTTCGTGTTACAGCGCCTGCATGCGCCGGGCCAGTTGAAGTGCCCGGCGCAGGAAGTCCAGACTGTCCGCGCGCAGCGGACGGTCCGGCCCGTACAGCAGCCGTTCCCAGTCGGCTGCGAACCGCGCGATGTCCGCGCCGTCCGTGCCTGCGGCCACGGCGGGTGACGCTGCATATTCACGCAGCGTCATTCCCGGCGGCCGCGGTCCGTAGCGGCGCGCGAGCGCGGTCCAGACCGGAGCGGCGGCGCTGAGCAGCCGCTCGCGGTCCGGAAAGCTGCTGCGCGGCCACGCCAGCAGCAGCCTTAGCCGCAGCGCGGGGCGAAGCCGCCGCATGCGGATGGCCACAGCGGCGCACAGCAGCGCCGCTGCCGCAAGGGCTGCCGCGATCCATGGGTGCGCGGCAATGGACTGCGCGCGGGCGAGCAGCCATGCGCCCGCGTGAGCCGCCCCGCCGTCCGTCTGGGGCGGGGTTACGGCAACGGGCTGCTGCCCGCTGAGCGCAGCGGCGTCTTGGCCTTCACCCTGCGTCATGGTGAAGCCTGGCGTAGCCTCGAACGGCATCCAGCCCGCGCCTGGAAAATACACCTCTACCCAGGAGTGTGCATCTCCCTGGGTCACAATGTATTGCCCGGAAACGCCCGCATCCACTTCCCCGGGTCCGAACCCCTTAACCCAACGTGCCGGAATACCCTCTGCACGCAGTAGCACAATCATGGCTGTGGAAAAATGATTGCAATACCCCTGCCGTGTAACGAATAGAAAATCGTCCACAAAATCAGTTCCTCGCGGTGGCATACGGGTATCCATCGTATATTCGGCGTGGTCGGCAAGGTAAGTTTTTACAGCCTGCACGGCATCATAACGGGTCTCACTTCCCTGAATGATTTCCTTGGCAAGAGCCTGCACACGTCCGGGAAGCGTAGTGGGTAGCTGCAGATACGTTCTGCGAATTGCGGACGGATCTTTCATGTTGGACCTCTTCCCCAGAAGTCGTAGTTGTTCAGGTGTTGCCACGGGAATCATGATGTCTGCCGTATAACTTTTGACCGGTTGATCATCATAAGTAGCCGCGAGCCATAACGTTGCCGAATCTTCATTTGATAGCAGTAAACGTTTATTTTTCTGATTATCACTATTCTTATCCTGAAACGAAAGATTGAGTGGTATTCCACCTGTAAAGAGGGGATTGGGCCCTCTCCATTCTCGCTTCATCGTTACCGTTTGACGAATACGCTGCCAATAGGCAGGGTACTCCCAACCATCGGTTCGCACCAACCCTGATGGACTTGCCGTCTCAAAGCTCTGCACAGGATCACTCCAGGTGCTTCCGTTATAATATGAACGGGTCTCACCCCGCCAATACGTAGCTTCCGGACTTTTTGCCGTAAAAAAAATCGTGTCTCCCTGCACCAAAGGTGCGCCCATTGGTGCATCCGCTGTACTATATCCTGTGACGGCAGTTGTTGCAGGAATACTTCCGTGCTGTGTGTAGCCTGCCCAGCGGGCCAAACGTTCACCCATCTGCTCAAGTGAAATACGTTCCGGTGGAGGAATGGAAGCAAGCTGACCAGGGATCGCTGAGAAAAGTACCATGCCTGCCGATACCCCAAGCGTTACCGTACACCAACGACCATAAGGACTCTGCTTGAAGATCGGTGTTGTGACCCCTCCATTAAGACGAAGCAACTGCAGCATGGCCTGCATGAGTAGAATCCATAGCACAGAACGTATCACCGAAGCATACACATCCAGCCCGGCAAAGGATTCAAGCAGCAGCAAATAGACCAATGTTGCACTTCCAAACAGCATTACACTTCTTCGTAGTAATACAAGCGATTGCACAGAAGCCATTAGCATGCTCCAGCCGCACATCATGAGCAGCCCTCTTGTCTCCACACTAATCGAGTTAAAACGCCAGGTGTTCGTAAAAGTCCCCATATCTGCAGAAAGAGTCGTTGGATAGGTAGCAGCCCATCCAGCAGGATCATTGCCTCCATACATGCAACATAATGCGGCTAGAGCAATGCAGAGCCTGATCAGTATTCCAGAGACCCACCCAGTACGAATCAACCCAGCGAGCAGTAAAGCTCCCGTTAACCCTGCCATCACGGACAAGAATCGTTCACTACCTTGCTGACCCGTTGTCGTAACAGGATATATCCACTCCAGGGACAAAATAAGCAAAATGGCAGAAAGACCGATTCTGTAAAGGAGAGGCTCTGAACTGTAGCCGGGACTCTTCAACTCAACTCCAGATGTTCTAGTTTCCGCTTTATATATGGAATGCACAGACTCTGATCCGAAACTGGTGATGTGCCCCCTGTCAGCCACAGTGGAATTCGCTTGAGGATTTCCATTATGCTCCCACATCCGTTACCTCCGCCTTTCTCATTGAAGGTAAAGAGCCGTCAGTAATCCAATGGATCTGTACTCCACTTTGACGAAGCTGTTCCAAACTTTCATTATCCATGTCACGAATGGTTTGATCGGTTAACTGAACTTCTACCCTGTATCCCAACCCGATTGCACACATTACCCACTCCATCAAAGCGTCATCCATTTTGCCAGTGAGAATCACAATGCGTGACCCCAGCGCCAATCTATCCAACATCTCTGTGCGAAGCGATGGAGATACAACTTGAGCCGTAGCAATTCGTGCCTGTGCCAGCTTGTCCAACGCATGGTTTTCAGGAGAGTTCAGGAGTTCTTGTTTCCATTTCTCCTGCTGAGCAGATCCTGACCCACCGCCTTCCGTCCACAGTTGATACGGAATATTGTCACGTTCAGCGGTATGAATCCAACGGGCAGCTGCACGGACCGCACGTTCAAAGGCAGACGTATCTCTCTTCTCTGGCTGGCGTACTTCATAACCGGATGCACCTTCATACATCAGTATACCCAGCGAGACAGAATCGGAGGTTTCAGGCAAAAAAGTCTGAAGCTTACCCGTTTTGGCCGTGCTTTTCCAATGAACACGCCCCAGCGGGTCTCCTTGCTGATATTCCCGGAACTCAGGACTGCGATTCCCCTGACTGCTTCTTCGCTCAGACAGCGCATCTTCACCCATGGCCGAGTATTCTCCGTGATCATTCTCGTCCCATTCCGCTGCTTGAGGAACAACAATTAGCGCGGTACGATTCACCGTCTCTGCGGAGACTGTATTCCACCCGAAAACATCGCCCCAGTACAATCTGCCTGACTCCCATCTGTACACACCTCTTCGCAAACCCGATAATTCATATTGATACGTAAACTGGCGACGGGTCCCTGGAAATAGTAATTTACGATGTACGCCAGCAGGTGTATTCTCACACAGAATGACCCATAGCAGTGGAATCGGGCAGTCGAATTTCAGTTCCACCGATACCCGTGTTATTTCGCCTGCTACAACCCGCTTCGCTTGCATTTGCCGCCGAATGTTAATATTGCGCGGACCAAAGAAATGGATAATCAGCGCGCTTGCGAGCATCAAGGCGGCCACAATGGACAGAAAAAGCGCGGCTTTGCCGCCATGCCATACATATAGAGAGGCAAATGCCACGACCAGGACAGCACCCAACATCCGTTGACCCAGCGCAGTCATTGACGCCGTCCCCTTCCCTGTGCCGTCATCTGTACAGGTACCGGGACTGATGACAGAGCTTCCTGAATCACCTGCTCCTGTGCCCAGATTTCCGCTCTGTTCTGGGCTTTTAATTGAATGCGATGAGAAAGGACGGGTACAGCCATCTCTTTCACATCGTCAGGGATGACATAGCTGCGTCCTTGGAGGTAAGCAAACGATTGTGCTGCAGCCATCCAGGCCAATGTTCCGCGCGGGCTGATTCCCAGTCTTACCGCCGGGTGACTTCTGGAGGCAACGGCAACAGCAACCAGATACTGTTTGACAACAGAGTCCACATGTACATGTTTTACTTCACGCTGCATGGCTACGACTTCTTCAGCAAGCATGACAGGGCGAAGTTCATCGAGCAGTTCTCTGCTTTGCATCCGGGTTAACAGTTCAACTTCCTGCTCCGGATCAGGGTACCCCAGTCCAATCTTCATGATAAAACGATCCAGCTGCGCTTCAGGCAAACGATAGGTGCCCTCAAACTGCAACGGATTCTGCGTCGCCAGCAAAAAGAATGGGCGCGGCAAAGCATAAGTTGTGCCATCCACCGTAACGCGCCGTTCCTCCATCGCTTCCAGAAGTGCCGACTGGGTACGGGGGGAAGCGCGATTGATTTCATCGGCCAGCACAATATTGGACAGGACGGGTCCTGGTCGAAACTTAAATTCTCCCGTATGCGGATGATACATCGACGTGCCCGTCACATCTGCCGGCATCACATCCGACGTGAACTGAATTCTTCCCATGGAGCAATCCAGTGCAGAAGAGACTGCGCGAACCAGCATCGTTTTGCCTGTACCCGGTACATCTTCCAGAAGTACATGACCTCCACTAAGCATTGCAGTTAACACATAACGAATCTCTTGTTTTTTGCCAATGATCACACTTTCTACTCGCTTCATAACTCTATTCAGCAATTCTACGGCATGTTCATGTTCCATTCGGATATAAGACATTTTTCTAATCTCCTTCCATCCATCGGCATTCCTGAAACATACTAATCTATGATTCAGTGTTGCCCGGAAGTAGAGAGATTAGTCCTGTACGAACGACTTTATTCAGATCAATTTATCCAAATACATGCTGTTAGCTGCCGCCAGAGGAACGCTGGCTTTAACCATCCATTCCTTTTCATTCACCTTTAGCGAATCAACGCTTGCTCCCATATGCTCCATTAATTCCCGTAGCGGAACCCATATCGTTCCTCCCTGGCTCTGTACGACTCCCTCTGTCGTCCTGTCATTCATTTGGTCTGCACGTTTCGTTGTCAGGTCTCCGCTGATACTGTCTGCATAGATGGTTCGGTCTTTCCATACGGCTGTAGCTGTTCGGGTCTCTGCATTCCAGCGAGCGCTGCCACCGAACTTTTTCATAAAGGTCCGCAAAGGCACCATGATCCGCTGATCTTCCACGCGAAATTCTCCTTGCTTCAATGTGGCTGCTGCCCAACCAATTTCCACCTTCAGTTCCTTGCCAGCCAACCACAGGTTGCTGTTCTCCTGTACATTTTCTGCGATCCATTCCTTACCCGGGGCTTGGCGAGACTTGTATTTACCATTGGAATCGATTCTGAATTGAACAGGCTGATCCGAGGCCTTCATCGTGTCAAAACGAAAACCCTGGTCGCGGTAATACTTGATAATGCCAGGTAGTGCTTTTACCGTCTCGGCATGAGCGCCTCCATCATGCATCAGTACAATGACCGAACGTGCCCCGGCAGGCACCTTGGTCGCATTGCGTAAAATTTCTTTTGCTGGAACTGCCTTCCGTTTGGAATCACCACTGTCTACGTTCCAGTCCATAACGGTGTACCCGCCCAATTTCAGCAGATCAAAATAACTCTTATCAAAATGTCCGTAGGTACCGCCCGGTGCCCGGACCAGATTCGGCCGAAATCCGGTAATCCGCTCTACGACTGCCTCTGTCTGTTTGATCTGCTTCCAGAACACTTTGAAATCACTGTACAACTGTTCATAATTATGATTAAACGTATGATTGCCCAAAGCATGTCCATCTTCCACAACCGCACGGATCATCTCAGGATAACGTTCTGCCTGCTCACCAAGCACAAAAAATGTAGCCAAAGCCTGTTCCTTGCGCAAAATATCCAATACTTCACGGGTATGGTTACCCGGTCCATCGTCAAAACTCAAATAGACAACCTTATCTTGAGGATTCTCATCTATGGAGGCCGGTGCATCAGACCCCGATACAGAGGAAGCGTAAGTTGTGCCTGCCGATGCAGTGAATACACACAGCAGTACCACAATGCGAAGTAAAAGCACAGGCCATTTTCCAGATAAAAGTGTATGTATTGGCGTTACCATGTACGAATCGACCTCCAACGTCTCTAGTGAATTTGCTGATAGACTTCAGCAGATTTGTTAGAATTATATGGAGGACACACTGAAAAAAGACGCGATTTTGTTTTATAATTTTTCACAATTTGGGATGGCTCATGATTGATTCTTGTCTTCGGATTAGGTAGCATAATGGACAGGTAGGATCGTGAACAAAACTCCTTGGAGAGTAAGCATCTCCTCCCACCCTGTCTGCAGGAGAGTGAAGTCTATTGGAATTGCTTGAGAAGGTCCAGCATCTGTTTGGATCCTACGGATACAGCGTTTTGTTTTTTGGTTTATTGCTGGAGTTCATCGCCCTTCCCTTCCCGGGAGAAACAACTATGGCTTATGCAGGATTTCTGTCCTACAAGGGTCATCTGGATTTTGGAATACTTGCCATCCTTGCTTTTCTGGGGACAACGATTGGCATGACGATTACTTATTTTATTGGGGCCAAAGCAGGTCTGCCGTTCATTACACGATATGGAAAATGGTTTCTGATGAAACAGGACAAGCTGGATAAAACGCAAAAATGGTTTGCCAAGTACGGCAATGCCCTGATCTTCATCGGTTATTTCATTCCGGGAGTGAGACATTTCACCGGATATTTCGCGGGTATAGCCGCTGTTCCCTTTCGTAAATTCGCCCTCTATGCCTATTCAGGCGCACTGTTCTGGGTCATGCTGTTCCTGGGCATCGGTAAAATATTTGGACCTCAATGGAACGCAGTATTCCATCTCGTTCATCAATATGCACCCTACATCGTGGCGGGGATCGGACTGCTGCTGATTGCAGCCGTACTGTACCGTTATCGAAAAGCTTGGGCTGCTCGATCGTTACGCAAGCCTGCCGCTATTCGGCAAAGACAAAAATAAACGATAGTACTCACATATTTATCTATCGATGATATCAAGGGTTGAACTCAGACACATTTAGCGCAGAGGTTTTAGTGCCGTATATCTAGATGTGGAACCGCAGGTTATTTTCTGTTAATAGCAAGGAGCTGCATATCGCGGCTCCTTTTTTATGTTCTTCTTTTGATAGTACGCCTAATCTTAAACGCCTCACGCGCCCTTAGCCATCCATAGGTTGTAAGCAAAACGGCAATGGCCGCAAAACCCAATCCGCCTGCGAAACCAAGTTTCTGTGGCTCCATCACTTCTAATAACAAACCCGCACCAAACATGGATAACCCCAACATGGTACTACTGCAAGCCGTCACCAAGCCATAGATGAGTCCTCGATATTTCTCAGGTGTTTCGCGCATCAGCAATGTATCCAGACAAGCATTGCCTACTCCTGACATAAGGGCCAGCAGAATATAGATCAGCACTGCGATTACTGGCAGAGTCACCACACTAAGCAGCATAAGCAATCCCCCTTCCACGAGTAGACACAGAACTACTCCAGGGAGCAGCCAATGCTGAAAATAACGAGAACACCAGTTGCTTAATACCAGCCCTGTCCCAAGCGCCGCATAGAACAGACCTACACCCCAATCCCCAAGGGAAAACACTTCAATTGCATAAACGCTGATTAATACATTATCGATCCCGCTTATCACCGGTACCCATAACTCGAACAGGATGATGATCTGTAATGCTACAGAGGATCGAATCAGCCTCCATATCACCGAAGGAACATGAACTGCACCATTGGCACAAGAAATCACTGAAGGTTTACCAGAAGCTGCAGCGGCTGATCTCTCCATACTTTCAAGTGATATCTCGTTTGATTCCGTACCCATTCCGGATGGAAACGAGACTTTCCGGATCAAAACAGCAGCCATCAAAAAGCACAGTGCATTAGTTATAAACGTAGCCTGCGGGCCCATTACTGATGAGGCGATTCCCCCAAGAAAGGCACCTACGATCAGCACCGTACCGTTCATCACCTGTTCAAGTCCGTTAATTTGGAGCAAATGTTCCGGCTGTACAAGCAGTGGTATGCCTGATTTGCGGACCGGTGCATAGAGAGCCTCAGCACAGGCTAGTAAAGTACTCGCTGTAAATAGAATCCACAAATCATTTGCACTGTTTACGAATAAATAGCTCAGAGCAAGAGGAACCCTTATCAAATTGGTAAGCAGCATAATCTTTCGCCGTGAGAAACGCATGGTTAACATACCGCCTGCCGGGGCAAGCAACAGAAATGGAAGCACACGCAGACCAAGGGCAAGTCCTACAGCAAGTCCAGATCCTGTTGTGCTGAGTATTATCGAAAGCATGGCGACCTGACAGAAACGGTCACCTATGCCGTTCACTAATCCCGCAACAAAGAACTTGCGGTACTCCGATTCTTTTTGTAGCAGGGTCAGAACGGAAGATCTAAACAACATCACGAATCCTCTTTTCAAATAAATAAATTAGATATAAATCTAATTAGATGATATTCTAATTTAAAAAGATTGACAATGTTCTTTTTTTATTTTGAGGGATATTCAATAACACTTTTGTGATAATCCTGACTCATCCAGGTCATACTAATTTGCAAATATAGGGTGTATAAGGGGTGAAGGAATGAGTACAGCGACGCAGAGCAGCCAAGATCAGAGAATATCTCCGAATCTTACGGAAAATACGGATTATTGCAAGAAGGTAATGGGGAACAGCAAAGACTTGATGATTCGTCCTCTGCAGTGTTTGCACAAGTGGCCTTCTGTCCTGTTGTACATCGATGGAATGGTAGATGTGCAGATCATTAATCATTCCATCCTGGAATCCTTGTTACAAACCCGTGATATACCTGAGTTTTCGGAGGATAATGAACATCTGATCTATCTCCAGAATGACGTGCTGACATCTGGGAACGTAATCTTAATCGATGAGATGAAAGACGTTCTTGATGCCATTCTGGCAGGCTTTGCCGTTGTGCTCCTGGAGGGTTCCAATCAAGGCCTGAAAATTGCAGCAGCAGGCTGGGAAGACCGTCCTGTGGGTGAACCGATCTCCCAGACGGTTGTTCGCGGTCCCATGGAGGGCTTTAATGAAAACTTGCGTACGAATACAGGGTTAATACGCAAACGAATTCGAGACCCTCATCTTTGGATTGAAGAAAGGGAGATTGGGCGAGTCTCTAATACCAGAGTTGCCGTGTTATATCTGGAGCATATCGTTGATCAAGAGGTTGTACAAGAACTGCGGCGCAGACTTGATGAGATTGATATTGACGCTATTCTGGAAAGCGGATATATCGAGGAACTCGTACAGGACAAAACAGGCACGATCTTCCCCACGGTTTATAACAGTGAGCGGCCAGATACCGTATGTGCTGCACTGCTTGAAGGCCGGGTAGCGATCATTATAGATGGCACTCCTTTCGTATTGCTTGTCCCAGCCCTGTTTGTTCATTTCTTTCAGTCTCCCGAAGATTACTACCAACGTGCCGATATCAGTTCGTTGATTCGACTGATCCGTTATCTGGCCTTCTTTATTGCGTTGCTCGCTCCATCCTTTTACATTGCCATTACTACCTTCCATCAGGAAATGCTGCCTACCAACCTGCTTATTAGTCTGGCAGCTCAGCGTGAAGGTGTTCCATTCCCGGCATTCATTGAAGCCATCTTAATGGAGCTAACCTATGAAATTTTGCGCGAGGCCGGCATTCGGATTCCGAAAACCGTCGGTCAGGCCGTTTCCATTGTGGGTACCCTTGTTATTGGTCAAGCCGCAGTAGATGCGGGCGTTGTGTCGGCTGCCATGGTTATCATCGTGTCCATTACTGCGATATCCAGTTATGTCATTCCGGAAAATGGTCTGTCCATCTCTGTGCGAATACTGCGATTTGTGCTGATGATTCTGGCTGCCGCCTTTGGCTTCTACGGGATTCTGATGGTTCTGCTGATTACGGTAACTCATCTATGCAGTTTAAGATCTTTCGGCGTGTCTTACATGTCCCCGTTTGCACCTTACATCGGGAAAGATCTCAAAGATACCATTTTCCGCGTGCCTTGGACCCGGATGAAAACCCGTCCGATCTCTACCGGAACTCCGAATGAAACCAGACAGGTAAACAAAAAAATGAAGCGATAATCGGTAAGGAGAACCGTGTATGAACAAATGCATACAAATGATTCTATCTTTTGCCGTTCTGCTCCCTCTCCTTACCGGATGCTGGGATCGGCAGGAACTCAACGAACTTGGCATCATGCTGGGTCTTGGTGTGGACAAGGATGGAGACATGATTAAGGTGAGTGCCCAGGTTGTCGTTCCCAATGAGGTATCTTCCAAGTCAGGTGGAGGTAAAGGAACGCCCGTGACTCAGTATCAAGCTTCTGCGCCAACCTTGTTTGAAGCCATTCAAAAATTAACGGAATCAAGCCCCCGTCGTATATTCATGGCACATATCCGCGTAATGGTCATAGGCGAGGAGTACGCTCGCAAAGTGGGCATTTATGATATCACAGAAGCATTAATGCGCGAGCCTACGGTTCGCCCTGACTATTACGTCATGGTTGCTAGAAATACAACGGCTTCCAAAGTGCTCGACGTGCTGACGCCTCTTGAAAACTTGCCTGCGGAGAAGATGTTCAATTCATTGGACGTCTCTACCAAGACCTGGTCACCCACAACAACCGTAACCGGGGATCAATTAATGGAATATTTATTGGCACCTGGAATACAGCCTGTCATTACGGGGGTAGAGGTTGTCGGTCCACCGGAGAACAGCGGAAGCCAGGCCAATATTGCTACTATAAAGTCTCCTGCCAGGCTTAATTCAACCGGGCTATCCGTATTTAAGGGAGACAAGCTAATTGGCTGGCTAACGGAGGACGAATCCAAGGGATATAACTACATTCGAAACAATGTGGTATCCACCATAAGCCATTTGCCTTGCCGCAAAAATGGATATGTGACGTTTAAAGCACTCCGCACAACGACCAAACGGAAAGCGAAGGTTGTTGCAGGACGACCTGTAATCGACATCAACATCAAAAATGTATCGTCTGTAGCCGCAGTAGAGTGCGAAATCAAAATCGGTTCAATGAAAGTACTCAAGGAATTGGAACGGGATAGTGAGGAACGGCTTGTAGAACTCATGCAAAAATCCATTAAATCGGTACAGCGCAAGTTTCATGTTGATATTTTCGGATTCGGACAAGAGGTCTATCATGCTGATCCCAAGTTCTTTAAAAAGGTGGAAAAAGATTGGGATCGTTATTTGGAAGATCTGGATGTCCATTACGATGTCAATGTTCAAATTAAACGTGTAGGCACACTGGATGATTCGTTCAAAGATCAAATTAGGGAGTGAGTCAGAGTGTTACTTACACTTAGTGTCATTGTAGTCGCAGGGATCATTGGTTGGTTCGATCTGCCTGGGCTTGTACGTCGCAAGGAATGGAAAGAAACAGCTGTTTACAGTGTCTTGCTGATTCTAGCCACTGTTCTAAGCATCTTCGCGGCCAACCTGTGGGAGATACCCAGTCCACTCTATCTCATCATATGGATTTATGAACCTGTAAATCAATTTCTGGCACACTTGACGGGAACTTAGGAAAAAAGGAGGGGACATTATGCTTGAGAAGGGCCGCATCGGAACAAGACAATTGTCCATCCTCATTTTTATGATGGTAGTCGGGGATATGATGCTCATCTATCCCTCGGTCATCACATCCTATGCCAAACAAGATGCCTGGATATGTGCTCTTATCGGGGTTCCGTTGGGAATGGGACTCATACTCATGTTTTTGAAGCTGTGCAGTCTGTATCCTGAAGAAAATCTGATACAGATTTTACGAAGTATTCTGGGATTTTGGCCGGGCAGTCTCGTATCCGTATTCTATCTTTTCTTTTTTGTAGTAGGTGCCTCCACACACACCCGAGAGGTAGGAGATTTCCTTACCTCCCAAATCTTTCAGTACACCCCGATTAGGGTCATCATTCTGATGTTTGTCATTACGGTTGGGTGGGGGCTATACCATGGTCTGGAAACAATGGGACGAAGCAGCGAATTGCTGATGCCTATCCTTATCGTGTTTATTCTCGTGCTTGCATTCTGTTTATTACCTCAGGTTGATCCCAGTAATCTGAAGCCTGTAACGGATTCCGGCGTTGTTTCCATCCTGCAGGGTATTCTCATAAGTATTATATATCCCATAGGTGAGCTGATCCCCATTATGATGATTATTCCCTACACGCTAAAACAGGCTCATCGAACTCGGGATGTTCTTATGGCGGCAGGACTTGGCAACTTGCTGCTTGCTGTATTGGTTTTGATCTCTCTGCTTGTTCTAGGTGCTTTCCTTACACAGCACAACATCTATGCTTCCTTTGTTTTATCTCAGAAAATTAACATCGGTGGTTTCTTTGAGCGTATTGAAGCCATTATGGCCTCTTCCTGGTTGATCTCCACGTATATTAAAGCGATGGTGTATATGTACGCATTTATCGTCGGATGCGCCGAACTATTTAAGCTCAAGCAGTATCGGATACTCATCCTGCCAGCATCATTGCTTATATTTGGCCTTGCCAATCTGGTTTCGCCCAATTTGACCTTCATCGTCATTACCGTCGTCCCATATTGGGTTGATTGGGACACCACATTGAGCATTATTTTGCCGGGACTGTTACTGTTGGTGCATATGTTCAAAAAGGGTTGGAAAAACAAGCCTTCGGGATAAGGTAAAGCTGGAGTTCTACTATGTCAGGAAGGAGTACAGAAACCATGCCAATCAGAGAAAAAATAACCATTCGGCAATTTGCCCTGCTTACCTTTCTTGTCATGGTTGGGGATATGATTTTGATCTATCCATCGTTGGTCACTACCTTGGGTAAACAGGATGCATGGATATGCTCATTCCTCAGTCAGCCCATCGGTCTATTTATCATTTGGATTTTGTACAAACTACAACAAACCTCCCCTGAACTATCTTTAATAGAAATTTGCAAGAAATTGCTTGGTACATGGATTGGATCGGTCTTGTCTATTGGTTACCTATTCTATTTTGCAATAGGCGCTGCCATTTGTATCCGCGAAGTTGGAGACTTTATGACGACTCAAATCTACCTCGAGACCCCCATCCGTATCATTTTGATTATACTCATGTGTTCACTGATCTGGGGCCTAATGAAAGGATTGCAAACCATGGGAGCAACCAGTGAACTATTGACCCCTATTGTTGTTGTCTTCATGGCACTCCTGTTCGTGGGGTTGCTGCCCAACATAAAAGTTTCACATCTGCAGCCTATCTTTAACATCAGTCGGGTTCATTTGATTGAAACCGTTGTACGTGGAGCATTTACATCCTTCGGGGAGTTGCTCGTGCTTACGATGATTCTTCCTTATGTAGTGTCAGGGCCGCACCTTAAACGAGACCTGTTGCTTGCCACTTTCTGCGGAGGTCTGCTCCTGTGTGTACTGTTATTGTTTTCCCTTATGGTTGTGGGTCCTTTCCTAACCCAACATAACATTTTTATTTCGTATACCCTGTCTCAAAAAATTAATATCGGTAACTTCTTTGAGCGTATTGAAGCTTTCATGGCTACTGCCTGGTTAATTGCGACCTATTTCAAAAGCCTGCTGTACATGTTCGCTTTTGTTATCGGACTAGCTCAGCTGTTTCAGTTAAAAACCTACAAACCGCTCATTCTTCCTTCATCCTTGCTCATGTTTGCATTGGCCATCCTGATCTCCCCCAATGTCATTTTTTATATCGAAACCATTATGCCTGCATGGGTGGATTGGGACATTACTTGCAGTTTTATTATTCCTCTGCTGCTTTTACTTGTTCATCGCATTCGCTTTGGCAAGAACAGAAAAAATCAGCCCCATCCAGAACGCTTGCCCACATAAAAAGGCTGTGCTTCACGGTATATATACCGCGAACACAGCCTTTATTATGAAGTAAACATTTTTTCGATGTGTAGAGAACAGACGAGTTAACTTCCTAAAGTTGCTGTACAGCCTCAAGTGCTGCTTCAATATGGCCTTTAACCCGCACTTTCAACCACGACTTCAGAAGTACACCCTCTTCATCAATGAGAAACGTGGAGCGTACCATCCCCATGTATTCCTTGCCATACATCTTTTTGAGCTGCCATACGCCGTATTGCTCGGCAACCTTATGTTCTTCGTCGGATAACAAGATGAATGGCAAGCCGTATTTGGCTATGAATTTGTCGTGCTGCTTCATCGGATCAATACTAATCCCCAGAATAACTGTATTTAACCCCTTGAACTCCTCATGACGATCACGGAAATCGCATGCCTGCTGTGTGCAGGAAGAAGTCATATCCTTCGGGTAAAAATAAATCAGCACCCGCTGTCCGCGATAATCCGAGAGCTTCACCGTCTCTCCCGTACTAGACGGAAGTTCAAAGTCTGGTGCGAGCTTGCCTTCAGTTAATGTCAAAACATACCCTCCTTTATCTCTTCTTTCCTTTCACAAAGGACTTCTGTTTTATGATCCTGCTCCGCGATACTTCTTCACACCATAATTCCACAGAAGAAGACCGATGGAGCCAAACACCAATCCCATCACAGGTGTTAGCATCGCCATTCGATGCATTTCGGATCGTTCCAGGAACAGGGCTGCCGGATAAATACCCACGAAGGCAAATGGAATGACCCACGTTAACAGGACCTGAATCGCGCGGTTATAGATGGTTACCGGATAACGTCCATATCCCTGAATGTTGTACATTAATGGCAGGATGCCTGTAGGCGCGTCCGAATAAAAAGACAACGACGTCAAAGTGATATAGATTCCTGCATAGATTAACACTGAGCTAAGAGTAAGAATAATAAGGGCCGGAATATGCCACCACTCCAGCATAAGTCCCATCTCTGCACCACTGATAACCATAATGATCAGACCGATAAAAGAACCTACAAGTGCAGGCGGGTCCACATTTTCGAGTAAAATCTGGAACAGGTTATGCGCAGGTCGTGTTAATATGCGATCCATCTCGCCTTTGACAATATACCGTTCACTGAACCCCCACAGATTGATAAAACAACTGAAGATGCCATACGGCACCATAAAATATCCATAAACAAAAAGGACTTCACTCTCACTCCAGCCGCCCAAATTATCCGTATGTCGGAAAACCACAAAGATAAAGATCAGATTGGTTGCCTGGAACAGCAAATCCGAAAGGATCTCAACCCAAAAGTCGGCACGGTACGTGAGACGTGTTTTCATATAATTTTTTAAATATTCCCAGATCAGACCCATATAGTACACTCTGTTATCCTCCTTGCACGAACAGACGCTTGCGCGCCTGACGCCAGATCAGCATCATCGGAATGAGCAGTATGACAAACCAGAACACCTGAATGCCGAGTACGCTCCAGATGCCTGTGCCTTCCACTCTTCCAGTGAAAACCGAACCGGGTAGATACGTAATGGCCTGAAAAGGCAATACTTTCATCACTGCGGACATCCAGCCCGGATAGAGGCTGATTGGAATGATCAGACCCGAAAACAGATCAACCACAACGCGCTTCATGCGCATCATACCTTCATTGTTTTCCACAAAAAATGCGGCCAGTCCCGTAATGACATTAATCTGGGAGTTAATGAGGAAACTGAAGAACAGCATAACCAAAAAGCCAATCCACGCGGACGGCGCCGTAGGCAATTCAACCGGGAACAACAGAATGGCAATGAGCATTCCAGGAATCATGAGCAGCAGGAAACGGAAAATACCTTCGCCTAGTCCTTGCATCATTTTGACCATGACATAGT
This sequence comes from Paenibacillus sp. BIC5C1, assembly GCF_032399705.1. Classification (NCBI taxonomy): domain Bacteria; kingdom Bacillati; phylum Bacillota; class Bacilli; order Caryophanales; family Paenibacillaceae; genus Paenibacillus; species Paenibacillus sp. BIC5C1. The sequence goes on along the minus strand of NZ_CP135922.1, from coordinate 768,558 downwards.
TGATCGGTCTTATGAATTGAATGGCGATGGAGCCATCCCGAATGTCTGCGGCTATTTCACGGTCCAGATTGTTAAAATAAAACGCACGCGCCATCCACGATACAGCCACATATGTCGTCATCTGAGCTGCCGTAAAACCGCCCAGTTCACCACTACTGCCGTAAATGGCTTGCCACGTAAAGTAATACACGCCGATATTCAGCGTATATATCAAAATGCCGGAATAATAATTCACCCGGTATGCAAGCATTGTCAGGAACCGAATGCGCATAAAATCGAAAAAAGCACTATTCATGTTAGGATACACCCACCGCTTCGTTCTTTGCGCCCACAATCTCGGGACGCTCGGCTGAACCGGATTGGTAAATACTGCGCACGATTTCATCCGTGTTAATCTCAATAATCTGAATATCGGTAATATCTGCCTGTCCAACGACACGTCCCAGCACATCCGACACGTTGAGTTCAAGTGGAATCCAGACCGATGCGGACAGCTCATTCTCCACCGTCCAGCGAACAGGAAGCGCCGCTGTCCATTCCAGCATTTGTTCCATGGGGTGAGCCGTACCAAACTTGAACCGGATTTCCCGTTCTTTGCCCCACTGGGATTTGAGATGATCCAACCCGCCATCATAGATGATATTGCCCGCATCGAGCATAATAACTCTTGAACATAAAGCTTCGATGTCCTGCAGATCGTGGGTTGTCAGCAAAATGGTTGTTCCGTGTTCCTTGTTCATGTCTTTCAGGAATTCACGGATTTCCGACTTGACGACAATATCCAGACCAATGGTTGGTTCATCCAGAAACACAATATCCGGATTATGCAACAGCGCAGCAACCAGCTCACAGCGCATACGCTGTCCAAGACTGAGCTTACGAACCGGACGGTTCAGCAGATCCTGAAGCTGTAACCGCTCAACCAATTCATCCAGACGTTTGCGAAAATCGACCTCTCCTACTCGATACACTTTGCGCAGCAGATGGAAAGACTCAATGACACCAATATCCCACCAGAGTTGGCTGCGTTGACCAAAAACGACACCAATATTCTGTACAAACTTCTCACGTTCCTGATACGGAACATATCCACCAACCGATATTTGCCCTGAAGTAGGCACCAAAATGCCGGTCAACATCTTGATCGTTGTTGATTTACCGGCACCGTTCTCCCCAATATATCCGCATATTTCGCCCTGCGGAATCTGAAATGAAATATCATTTACAGCCAATACCTCCTGGTATTGACGTGCAAACAGATCCTGGAATGCGCCCTTAAGTCCTCCTCGACTTTTCTGGACGCTAAACGACTTGCGTAAATCTTTGACATCAATCGCCAGCATGATTATACCTCACTTGGATTTTGTTGAAATTGCTTGTAGCCCAAAAAGAAATTATAATAGTATCAGTCAAAATTCAGCAAGCTTTAAAAAAATAGTCTTAGGCCGCGTCCTCTGTTGCATCTCACAGATATGTCGTGTACGGAAAGCCCAGGCTAGATCAAATTGGACTCATCATCATTTATTTTGAATACAAAGGAGAGCTAGCATGACCAGAAAGACGAAGAGAACCATATGGATTTCTCTTGCCGCCTTCGTGCTGATTGTTGGAGGCGCTGCGGCATTTTATTTCGGTTCTATTCTCAATCAGTTGAATGGCTTGCAAAAGGAAGGCGATGAATCGCCGTTTGCCGGTATCGAAAATGTTGAAAAAGTAAGTACACCGGATCCTCCGAAATGGGAAGGCACCGAAACGGTAAATATTCTCGTTATGGGTGTTGATGCCCGCGGGCTGGAGAAAGGGGAAGTCCCTCGTTCTGACAGCATGATGGTCGTGTCGCTTGACCCACTCACCAAAAAAATTAATTTATTCTCCATTCTGCGCGACACATACGTCAATATTGACGGCTATGGCAAGGAACGCATCAATACTGCGATTACCCATGGTCCCAACGTGGCAATGAAAGCTGCCGGAGACCTGCTGGGTATCCCTGTCCAGTATTATGTGTATACCGATTTCCAAGGATTCATCAAATTGGTGGACGCCGTTGGCGGTGTGGATTTTGACGTAGAGAAGGACATGCACTATACAAGTAAAGCGGACAATAATGAATACGATATTGATTTGAAAAAAGGCTACCAGCATTTGGATGGCGACACGGCTCTCATGTACGTTCGCTTCCGTCATGATGCCATGTCGGATTATGCCCGTTCCGAACGGCAGCGCGAATTCCTGAAAGCTGTAGCAGCGAAAATGCAGTCAACAACAACGATAGCCAAGCTGCCTTCCATTCTGGAAGAAGTAAATCCTTATGTAGATACCAATCTGACCCTATCCGACATGTGGAAGCTGGGCGGACTCGGATATCAGAGCAGCATGAACGGCAGCGAGCAAATCCCGCCAATGAAAATGCTCAAGGAAGAGCGGACACCAGGCGGTGCTGAGGTGCTGACGGTAACCAATGAGGAAAAACTCAAGCAATATATTCAAGATATCATTCATCCTCCTGTTCAAGAAGAAGGCAGTACTACCGGAGCCGAAGACAAAACGGCAAGTGGTGACGAACAAGACTCCAAGCAACCTGCACAGTAATGAAGTGCACACGAAGAGGGCAGCCCATATGCTGCCCTCTCGCTGTGTTTTGTTTATCTAATACGAAAGGAAGTTATTTTATGAATCCATCACGTTCCCGTTCCGAGCTTTTATACGAAGAAGCACTTCAACATATTGTAGGAGGTGTGAACAGTCCCTCCCGCTCTTTCAAAGCGGTGGGTGGCGGAGCGCCTGTCTTTATGAAAAAAGCGCAAGGTGCGCACTTCTGGGATGTCGACGACAACCGTTATATCGATTATCTCGCGGCCTACGGCCCGATTGTTACAGGACATGCCCACCCTCATATTACCCAAGCGATTACCGAGGCAGCAGCAAATGGTGTGCTGTATGGTACGCCTACGGAACTTGAGATCAAACTCGCCAAAATGCTGAAGGAAGCCATTCCTTCAATGGATAAGGTTCGCTTTGTAAACTCCGGTACAGAAGCAGTCATGACCACCATCCGGGTTGCCCGTGCCTACACCAAACGTAATAAAATTGTGAAATTCGCTGGATGTTATCACGGTCACTCCGACTTGGTTCTTGTGGCAGCAGGTTCTGGGCCTTCCACGCTGGGTATTCCTGATAGTGCAGGTATTCCAACGAGCATTGCGCACGAAGTCATCACGGTACCTTTTAACGATCTGGACAGCCTAAAAGCGGCTCTGGAGCGTTGGGGCGATGATGTCGCCGCAGTCATGGTTGAACCGATTGTCGGCAACTTCGGTATGGTTATGCCGGAACCTGGCTTCCTGGAAGGACTCTGTGCCATGACTCGGGACAACGGCTCGCTCGTCATTTACGATGAGGTCATTACAGCCTTCCGTTTCCACTATGGCTCTACACAGACTTACGCGGGACTGGACAATCATTCGGAGATCGAACCGGATCTGACTGCACTTGGCAAAATCATCGGCGGTGGTCTGCCCATCGGTGCTTACGGCGGTCGTAAACAGGTTATGGAGCAGGTTGCTCCACTCGGCCCGGCCTATCAAGCCGGAACGATGGCAGGTAACCCTGCGTCTATCTCTGCGGGTATCGCTTGTCTGGAAGTTCTGCAAGGCGAAGGTGTATATGCGGAGATGGAACGTCTTGCGATTGATCTGACAACAGGCCTTCAGGCTTCTGCGGATCGTCATGGCATTGCGTTAACCATTAACCGAATTCGTGGCGCCTTCTCCACTCACTTCTGTGATCACCCGGTTACGAATTACGATCAAGCTCAGGATACCGATGGTGAACAGTTCGCTTCCTTCTTCCGTCATATGCTGAATCGTGGCATTAATCTGGCTCCTTCCAAATATGAAGCCTGGTTCCTGACCACTGCACATACGGACAAGGATGTTGCGGAAACACTTGAAGCCGCAGAAGCTTCCTTTAAAGCTATGGCTCAGGCGTAAACCGTTATCTAACAATTCACACATTGTGTCATAGCAAACATCACTGAAATTTATCGCATGAAATAAGGCGTCCCACAAGCAATTAATCCGCTTGTGTGGACGCCTTTTGCAGTTTCGCTATTTCTTCACGAATAATCCGCAACCCTTCCTTGATCCGCTGCTTCGGTACATTGGATATGTTTAACCGCAGCATTTTATCCTGATATATCTCCTGTGCACCTTCTGGATAATATCGTTCTGTTGTATCGGCAATGACTCCCCGTTGATCCAACCGGGACAGCAAGACCCTGAGAGGCATATCCTTAGGTAGTGGCAGAACCGTATGCTCCCCACCTGTACGCGGTGCATTCGCAAATGGACCGAAGTCTGGGAAGGAATTAAGTTGCTGATACAATTTGTTCATCCGGGCAGCATAGCGGCTGCGGATGACTTTGCCATGATGGGCAAACATCCCGTTACGGATGTAGACCTCAAGTGCTGCCTGGGATAGTACCGCGGTGTCTATGTCGAGCATTTTTTTGTATTTACTAAACGATGCAGTAAGACTTGCAGGCAGAATAGCCACACCAATCCGCAGGCCAGGAAACAGGATTTTGGAGTAACTTTTCAGATAAATCACTCGCCCCTCCGTATCATACGACCATAACGGGTCCTGCTTCGTGTTCTCTTCCAGATCAGCCAAGAAATCATCCTCTACCAGATAGACATCATAACGCTGCGCCAACCGGATTAATCTTTTCTTCTCAGCTGTTGTCAGGGAAGTTCCAATCGGGTTATGAAAACGCGGCATAACATAAAAGAATTTGATATCTCCTTCGCGGAACTGCCGTTCGATCGCGTCCCAATCCAGGCCATTCAGAGAACGCCTCACACCAGCAATCGGTACATTCAGCCCTTGTAGAAGCGAAGGCATATTATGATAACCCGGCAGTTCCAGCATCACCTGCTTATTCCCATTCGGAAAAGGCATTAACGCCAGAACAGCTAGAGCCTGCTGCACACCTGAAGTAATAAAGAACTGCTCCTTCCGGGCAAACACCTGATAATCAGCGAATTGCTTCTGCAATAGTTCAATCAAGGAAGGCAAGCCTCTTTCGGTTCCGTACAAGAAGAGCTCTGCCTGTTTCTTCTCCATTGCCTGATCCACACAATGGCGAAAATCGGAATAAGGGAATACTCGCGGATCAGGAGCTGCGGAGGCAAAATCCATTGGCCCCTGCCACTCTCCATCCTCCACTTCAGCCCCATTCTGTACCGCATAATATCCGGACTGAGGCACCGCGTAGACCAGATGCCGCTCTTCCAGCCACTCGTAAGCGCGTATGGCTGTACTTACGCTACATTGATATTGCTCAGCCAGAACACGCACAGCCGGCAGTTTGATGCCTTTATCCTGCCATTGTCCACTGTTCTGCTGGCGCAATTGATCCTGGATCCATTGCTTAAGTGATTCGGCGATGATTTCGTATTTTCTCATTGGATTCTGCCCCTCCTCCGACTTCAGCATTACTTCAAGTGTACCGGTACAGTAAACGTTTTTGTCTATTGTACCACTATTGGTCTGGCAGTATATTGAATAAGGTCAGACAGCGTACGCAGCAACTTATGCTCCGTTGAATTAGAAAAGAAAAACCGTATTATTGGAGGAAACCCATGAACAATAGACAGACTAGAACATATGCATATGTAGCAGCTGTTTTATATGCAGCCATTATTGGTTTATCCTTTTTATTCGTCAAAATGACGGTGAGTGTCGCACATCCAATTGATGTATTGGCACATCGTTTTGCCTTGTCGTTACTTGTAGTCAGCATCCCTGTTATTTTTGGATGGATCAAAATCAAGCTAACCCTTCGTGATCTGTGGCGTATCATTCCGCTAGGGCTGCTCTCTCCTGTTTTGTTCTTTGCCTTTCAGGCATTCGGGCTAGTCTCGTCCAACTCATCGGAAGCAGGGATTATCCAGGCGATGGCCCCCGTATTCACACTTGTGTTGGCCTCTATCTTTCTAAAAGAACGTACATCCCTTTTGCAAAAACTGTTCCTGCTGTTGTCCGTGGCCGGTGTTATCTTTATTTTCTTGATGAAAGGGAGCGGGATGTCGGCAGGCAATTTTAAAGGTATTGCTTTATTGCTGCTCTCCACGGTTTGTTTTGCAGGTTATGGTGTATTGGCAAGACCCTTGGCGCAGAAATATAAACCGATGGAATTGACCTGGGTGACCCTGATGGTTGGATTTATCGTCTTCAACGCAGCTTCCCTGATTCGTCACGCGTCGAGCGGAACCATGATGGATTATGTGAAGCCACTGGGAGATGCATCTTACCTAGGAGCACTGGCCTATCTGGCCATCCTCTCCACCATGTTCTCCACGCTGCTGGCGAGTTATGCCCTGACTCATCTGGAAGCTTCCAAAATGAGTGTATTCAGTAATTTATCCACGCTTATTTCGATTGCTGGCGGAGCCTGGATCTTGCATGAACCTGTTCATGGCTACCACTTTGTTGGAGCTCTGCTGATCATCGCTGGTGTACTTGGCACCAATATGAGCGGAAGAAAACGTGAGCTGGTCAAACCAGATCAAGCATGATACAATGTGAAAAATTGTAAATGGACGTTATCAACAATGATGAAGAGAAGTATACAGGATTAGATACCTCAGAGAGCCGGCGGATGGTGTGAGCAGGTGTATCGGTCATGTGGAAATGGGCTTCGGAGTTCCGAGTTGAACACGTTCTGCCACCTAACTCAGGAGCGCGGATCGTCAGTAGGCAAGGCGGCAAGTTCAGCCGTTATCCATGGACAGGATATCGATAAGGCAATATGCGGGCTTCTTGCATATAATCCATCCGTATCCCTCAAGTGGGCCGCAAACCAGCGGCCAATTAAGGTGGCACCGCGAAGTATAAGCTTCGTCCTTCTATTCTGTTCCCGTCTGGGAAACAGGATGAAGGACGAGGCTTTTTTTGATTTATGGATATACCCAAAAACTGTTGCAGGCTGAAAGGAGGTGATGGTCGTGGAAGACGGTTGGTGGCGTCAGCAATTAAAGATCGACAAATCACAACATCAAAGGAGAATGAACCATGAACAAGAACAAAGACATTATTTTAACCGGAGACCGGACAACCGGACAGCTTCATCTCGGCCATTACGTAGGCAGCCTGCGCAGTCGGGTGCAATTGCAGGATGAGTACAAAACGTATATTTTACTGGCTGATGTACAGGCGCTCACGACCCACTATGATCAACCGGGGCTGATTGCAGACAGCGTGCATCAAGTGACACTTGATTATCTTTCCGTAGGTATCGATCCCAATAAAGCCACTCTGTTCATCCAGTCAATGATCCCGGAAATTGCCGAGCTAACTGTCATATTCTCCATGTTTATCACGGTGAACAGTCTTCGGCATAATCCCACGATTAAAAACGAAGCACGTGACCGTGGTTATAAGGATCTCTATTACGGATTTCTTGGATATCCCGTCAGCCAAGCTGCGGATATTGCGTTCTGCAAAGCAACTCTTGTTCCAGCGGGAGAAGACCAGATTCCACATATTGAAACAGCGCGGAAACTGGTGCGGCGGTTCAACGAATTATATGCGCCTGTTCTGCCTGAACCACGTATTCTGACCGGAGAACGGCTGGGCGGACTGGATGGCGTGGGCAAAATGAGCAAAAGTATGGGCAACGCCATCTCGTTGAATGCCCATCCTGATGATGTGTATGCCAAGCTGTCCAAGGCAAAAACCGACCCCGCACGCATTCATCGTTCTGACCCGGGACATCCGGATATTTGTCCGGTGTTTGCCTACCACCAGCTTTTTCGAAAGGACGAGGCAGCTGAAATTCATGCGAACTGTAGTAATGGCACCATTGGTTGCAAGGATTGCAAGAAGATTGCAGGCACTGCAATTAACGAACTGCTCTCCCCTTTCCGTGAACGGCGAAATTACTATGAACAACGTGGGCATGAAGTGAAAGAAATCCTCGTGGAGGGCACATATCAGGCCCGTCAGGCTGCACGTGAGACGATGCTTGAGGTTCGTGAAGCGATGGGGATACGTTATTTCGACTGACGGTATGAGAAGGCCTGATCACGTTAACACTGCTGAGAACAGTATATTGGGAAAAGAGGTCCCCTCAGCATGAAACCAACACAGCCTTCTTTTTTGCAAGCCATGATGTTAATGATGTTATCTGTCGGCCTGATCAGCCACGTCCTGATCATCCCTGCCCTTTTGTCTTCGGCCAAAAGGGATGCATGGATATCCGTTCTGTTGTCTGCAGGGCCTTATCTTTTATTCACTCTAATGCTCGCGTATGTCTCTCGTTTTCTCCAGCATCAAACCCTGCATGAATGGCTGACTTCCCATCTTGGCAAGCCTCTTGGCATACTGTTTCGGGTGGGAAACAGCCTCTTTTTTCTGTCCGTGATCTACTTTACTCTGCACGACACCACCACTTGGGCCAAAACCAATTATCTGACGGAGACGCCAATATTGGTTACAAGCATTGCCCTGATGTCTCTCTGTGCCTATGCGGCCTATAAAGGAGTACGCTCTCTGGCATTTACAGCAGGATTGATCCTGCCCTTAGTTGTGCTGCTTGGCTTCTATGTCGCTATCGTTAATACACAATACAAGGATTATAGTCGTCTGCTGCCTGTGCTTGAACATGGCTGGAATCCCGTGTTTCATGGCACGGTGTACAGCCTTTCAGGCATGTTTGAGCTGCTGTTCATCTGGTACTTGCAGCCCCATCTCTCCAAACGCATACGTGTATGGCAATACCTGATGCTTGCGTTCATTATTCTGGGGCTAACACTTGGCCCACTCATTGGTGCAATCGTGGAATTCGATCCTTTTGAAGCTGCCAAAATGCGATATCCCGCCTTTGAAGAATGGCGAATTGCCTCCTTGGGCAAATATATTGCCCAGACTGATTTCTTTTCCATTTATCAATGGCTCGCCGGTTCTTTCACCCGGATTAGTCTGGCCATGTATATTGTAGTAGAAATTTGGAATATTAAGAGCGCCTCCAGAAGGATCATATGTTGTGCCACTCTCGGCGTCTTATTTATTCTTTCCATGCTGTATCCTCTGGATGATATGACATTCGAAAAACTGCTTGTCCAGTACATATTCCCGTTCAATCTCATGTATCTGAGCGGACTAGCAGTAGTTGCAACAGCCGTTGCATACATCAGTTCACGCCATCAGAGGAGGAAAAATCATGGAGCACCAAACGATTGACACCACGTCCCATGAAACACTGCTTGCCTCTTTTGAGGAGCAGTTCAATCCCTGCGCAGATGTTGTTATTCAGACCTTTCCAGCCAAAGATGAAACCGATATGTCGGTGATTATGCTCTATTGCGACGGTTTGGTCGACGGCAAACAAATCAACCAGTTTATTATCCCACGGCTGGAACAGCATTCCCTCTTCATAGAAGAAGCACACCCCAAAGAATTGGGATTAACCTTGAATCCGATAGAAGATCTTACAGATACAGAGAATTTAAATTTGTTGATTTTTAGTGGACAATTACTGCTCATTTTCGGAAATGGTGATCAGTCCTGCAGTCTAGATATCGCGAATATACCAGGAAGAAACCCTGAGGAATCAGCGATCGAGTCCTCGATTAAAGGGCCTCGGGATGGGTTCACTGAAGAGCTATCCGTGAATATCGGCCTCGTTCGTAAAAGAATGAAAACCTCTTCCATGTGTTATGAAAAATATGTTAAAGGTGGTCGTACCCAGACAACTATTGGTCTGTTGTATGTCAAAGACATTATTAACCCGGAAATTCTGAAAGAAGCACGCCATAATCTCGACCAAATTGAAATCGACGGCATTCTCGGTACCTCTATTATGGAACGTGCCATTATGGGGGGGATTCGCAGTATCTTCCCACTCACGGATAATACGGAGCGGCCCGATTATGTCGTGGACTCCCTTTTAAATGGGCGATTTGTGGTTCTCATTGAAGGTTCACCTGTAGCCATTATCGCTCCAACCACTCTGTTTAATCAGTTAAAATCGCCGGAAGACGAGAGTACCCCTTTCTTCATTGTTACTTTTGAGCGTATTTTGCGCATTTCCGGACTACTAATTGCCTGTTTCTTTCCTGCTTTCTATATCGGCCTAACCAGTTTCAATGTGGAGCAGATTCCCTTGCCTCTGCTCGCAACCATTTCAGGTACCCGGATGGGTCTACCCATGCCAGTAACGCTGGAAGCATTTTTAATGATATTTATGTTCGAGCTATTTAACGAAGCTGGCCGCCGACTCCCTCGTGCATTGGGACAGACCGTCAGCGTGGTAGGTGGACTTATTATCGGAGATGCCGCTATTCGAGCAGGAATTACTTCTCCCACGATCATTGTCACGGTCGCTATCTCGGTGATCTCCAGCTATATTCTGGTGAATACCGTGCTCAGTGGGGCTACTGCTCAAGTCCGGATTGGAATGCTTATCATTTCTTCCATCCTTGGATTATTCGGTTTCATGATTGGACTATTTGGTCTCCTGGTTCACCTCGTTTCGTTGGAGTGTTACGGCGTCTCGTATCTGTCACCCGTCTCCCCTTACATTCCCGACGACTTCACCCAAGCTGTATCCATGCCACCTTCCATGAAACGGACCAAGCGTCCTGCAGCACTCCACACACAGGATTCCACTCGCCGGAGGAAAGGCTCGTGACAAGATGGACGGCTAAGGTTAGCTTGTTGATATGCTGCTTCATTTTGCTGACTGGGTGCTGGGATTCCAAAGAAGTTCAGAGCATTAACTTTATCACCGCTGTAGGGATAGACTATGTAGACAACCAATACATTGCTTACGCTCAACTCATTGATTTCTCCAGTATTGCCAAGCAGGAAGGCCCAACTTCAAGGGAAGCAAGTGATATCTGGATCGGACGAGGGAAGGGTTCTACGCTGAGTATGGCTATTGATGACCTATATCAAACCTCTCAGCAACAAACGCTGTGGACCCATGTAAAAGCGATAGTCTTATCAAAAAATATATTGAATGGGCGGCTGGAGGATGTCTTTAATACCTTGCTGCATTCAGGCCAACTGAGATATACCCCCTGGCTCTACGGTACAGAGCAAAACATTACAGATGTACTCTCTCCCTCTGCCCTGCTGAACCAATCCGCCCAGACCATCGAGCTGTTCGAACCGATGAAGCTTTATAAGCAACATTCCGGTTATGAACCGATCCGACTTCACCAGCTCCTTGACGGATTTCGGGAGCCTGCTTCAGTCATTCTTTTGCCTTCCATTACCAATCAGAACGAGACCTGGTATAACGGGGATGAAGCACCCCCACTTATTAGAATGGATGGGTTTTATGTCATTTCAAACGGTAAAAGTCAAGGCAGGATTACAGGCAAAGATGCTGATGGGACACGATATGTAAATTATGATCGCGTATATCAATATCCGTTATATGTATACAGAAATGGGGGCAACACTCCGGATCTGACGCTTAGGCTTAATAATCCCAAAACCACGATCAAAGCCAGGAAAGAAGGAAATGGTGTTACCTTTGACCTGGTTACTTCAGTTAAAAGCGCCATCATCGAGGATCATGGCTCTCACCGTTCTCCCCATATCATGGAAAAGAACGCGGAAAAACAGATGGAGTCCCAAATCCGTGATACGTTCGAGAAAACCAAATCACGCAAGATTGATTCCTACGGTTTGGTGGAACATCTCTATCGCCATGATCTCCCCCTCTGGAAACAGGAGGTATATAAACGGGCTAATCCACTTGAGCGGTTTAAACTCGGAAAGGTGGAGGTTCATGTGAAAATACTCAATGCCAGTACGTATAAATACGATAAGTAACGTAAAAAGACGATCAGCAGCCTGCAGAGCATGCAAGGTTACGGGTCGTCTTTTCATTTCATAATCAAACACCTCATCCCAGTGGAAACGCCATAACACTCATGAGTGCCAGTTCAGGCTGAGTAGTATCCAGACGGCTGTACTGTACGATAACGGGAACGTTGCTGGAGACGGTAATGGCATAGGGTACTCCCGGAGGGATAAGTTGTTCACCCGATCTCAACGAAGCTGTCCGAATATGCTTTGTTCTCCGCGCAGGTACCTCAGCCACGATGTCTTCGAGCGGTTCCCTATCTTCAAAATAAATCGTTATTTGCAGCAGTGCATCCACTGTACTTGTATTTAATACACAGATGCTCTCATGACTCTCCAGTGAGCCCGAGCTGACTGGTGGAATATAACCATCGGGAATTACCCAGTCGGTGCGACCTGTCGTAGTGGAAGATGTTTTATGTGCTGAATTGTTCGTCTGATCCTGTGCCATTAATACTCCTCCTTTGCTAATGCAATAATTAGTTAAACGCGCGGGAGGCTTGCGGGGCAGGCGCTTCGGCGGGCGGATCGGGCTGCGGGCCGCTGTTGGCTCGGGATTTCTTTTTCATTCCCCCTCAGCAGGGGAAATCCCGCGCCAAAGGCGGACGCTCCGCTCCCTCTGCTCCGATTCCGCCCTTCTTCGCTGCAACGCTCGCCTTGGCTTTTTAAAGGCTTATTGCCTTCGCTATGCTCGCTGGGCAACTTTTGGGATGCTCGTTACTTCGTTAACTCGCTTAATAAAAGCAAGGCTAACTCGCGGGGCAGGCGCTTCGATGGCGGATCGGGCTGTGGGCCGCTAGGTTGGCTCGGGATTTCTTTTTCATTCCCCCTCAGCAGGGGAAATCCCGCGCCAAAGGCGGACGCTCCGCTCCCTCTGCTCCGATTCCGCCCTTCTTCGCTGCAACGCTCGCCTTGGCTTTTTAAAGGCTTATTGCCTTCGCTATGCTCGCTGGGCAGCTTAAAAGCAACCTTGCTCGTTACTTCGTTAACTTGCTTAATAAAAGCAAGGCTAACTCGCGGGGCAGGCGCTTCGGCGGGCGGATCGGGCTGCGGGCCGCTGTTGGCTCGGGATTTCTTTTTCATTCCCCCTCAGCAGGGGAAATCCCGCGCCAAAGGCGGACGCTCCGCTCCCTCTGCTCCGATTCCGCCCTTCTTGCTCCCTTACCTCAAATACATCTGCAGTGGCTGCAGTCGCAGCTCGCGGATGGCTTCCGCCACCTGCATGGCGAGGCGACGAGCACCGCGTTCCTGAAAGTGGGTGTTATCCTCCACGCCTGCTGGGAAGTTCACATACTCACCCGGCAGCACCCACATGAAATCCTCCTTGCTGCCTTCAATGCCGGCTTGCTCGAACAGGATACGGCTTCGCTCAGCCAGATCGATCAGCGGCACACTTTCCTCTTCCGCCAGCTCACGCACGGCCACGATATAATCGCCATGGGTGTCGGTCAATGTTCCGTCATCAGCGAAATAGCGCCGATGCACCGGTGTCACGAGCACCGGACGAGCCTTAACTTCGCGGGCGGCATCGATATACTTTTTCAGATATTCCTTATATGTTGTGAAAGGCTCCGTTCCCCGGTCAGGGTCCGGCTTCTCATCGTTATGTCCAAATTGAATAAACAGAAAATCTTCGGGCTTAATCCTCTCCAGAATAGCATCCAATCTGCCTTCATTGATAAAGCTCCGGGAACTGCGCCCAGACTGGGCATGGTTATCGACAGCAACATCATGCTTGAATTGTGCGGGTAACAGCTGGCCCCAGCCACAGTATGGATATCCACTTTCCGGCTGATCTGTCACGGTAGAATCACCAGCGAGAAATACTGTCATCGTCTGATTGGCAAGCGTGATCTCCAATGCATTCATCCGTGGCGCGGGACCGGAGAAGGATAGTCGGAGCTTCCCGCCACGAACCACAACCGAGAATCGAACCTCTGCACATTGCCCAGGAAGTGTACGAATGGTTGGCAGCATCAGTCTGCCCTCTCCGGCTTTGATACGGGTGACCGTCTCTGCCAATTCATCCCCTGCAATCAACAAGACTTGATAGGTTCCATCAGGTACATTAACGATGAAAGATGCCTTGAGGGGAATACAGAAGCTTGAACGCAATCGGGCAGACACAGTGGCCTGCCCTTGTTTGCCACTGTTTGCTCTACTGATATCCGATAATTCGTCTTCAGATATCCGTTGCTTCTCATACACAAGGGAACCAGATTCAAAACCGTATTCTCCCTGTTCTTCATATGAGGTGCTGGCAGACACTTTCAAATAACCCTCAAGCTCACCTGCACTGCTAGTGTCCGGTCCAAAATTGAACTTCCAGTGGGTAACGGCCTCTTTACCGCCCTCTACCGTTACCTCCTTGGCAACGGCTTGACTACCCTCGGCCTTATTCAATAAGAACACCCTCCTTGTTCAATATGCTAATCCAGGTTTGATTCAGTGAGTATCGTTTATCCTTTCAGACCACTGGTGCTCATGCCCTGTACAATTTGTTTCTGGAAAATAAAGAACACGGCTACAACGGGTACAAGACTCACAATGGACATCGCGAACATCGCTCCCCAGTTGGATGCAGACTCACTGTCCAGGAACATTTTCAGTGCCATCGAGACAGTATATTTATCCGGCGAATTCAGGTACAGTACTGGACCGAGCAGATCCTCCCATCTCCAGTAGAAGGAGAAGATCGCAGCCGTTGCGAGTGATGACTTGATAAGCGGCATAATAATCTGCACATACAATCTGAACTTGTTACATCCATCAATGGTAGCCGCCTCATCCAGTTCTTTCGGAATCGTACGAATGAACTGAACCATCAGGAAGATAAAGAACGGCATCCCGAAGAACGTAGGTACAACAATCGGTAGAATGGTATTTAACCAACCAAGCTTTGTGAAGATAATATATTGCGGTACGAGTACAACGTCATGCGGCAACATCAGGGTCAACATCATCAGAGAGAACCAAAAGTTACGTCCTTTGAAGTTGAGTCTGGCAAAACCAAAGGCGATCAGCGATGAGGATAACACAGCACCAATCGTAGAGATGACTACAATAACGAGCGAGTTGGTGATGTAATCCATAAATGGTCTTCCGCCTGCGCCTTTCCAGCCATCCGCGTAATTACTCCAGATCCATTCCGTAGGGAACAAGGACTCGGCAGTTACGAAAATGGTACGACTTTCTTTGAATGAGCTGAAAAGCATCCATAACACTGGATAGAGCATCAGGAGGGCCAAAGCTGCAACGAGCAGGTGATAGATGGGCCATTTCACATTTCTCCAAACCATCGTTACTTCCCTCCTTCGGATTCATAAAACACCCAGAACTTGGATGTCAGGAACACTGCGACTGTGAGTATCCCGATCATAATAAGCATGATCCAGGCCATGGCCGAAGCATAACCCATGTTGTTAAACATAAACGCCTGGCGGAACAGATACAGCGAGTAAAGCATCGTACCGTCCATTGGACCGCCCTCGCCTTTAGAGATGATATATGCAGGTACGAAGGTCATAAATGCACCGATCGTTTGCATAATCAGGTTGAAGAGTATGATTGGACTGAGCAGTGGCAATGTGATACCAAAGAATTTGCGTACTGGGTTCGCCCCATCCACACCTGCTGCTTCGTACATCTCGGGAGAGATATTTTTCAGACCGGCGAGGAAAATGAGCATGGAAGATCCAAACTGCCAAACGGATAGCGAAATCAACATAACGAGAGACGCGTTCGGATCACCAAACCAGCTGATTGGCCCGATGCCGATTGCCGTTAATGCACTGTTGATGACACCCTCATTACTGAAAAGGTTACGCCACATAATGGATACGGCCACACTACCACCGATAATGGACGGCAGGTAGTACAAGGTACGATACGTTCCAACCATACGGGAACCCGTATTCAGAATCATGGCTACAAAAAGCGCGAAGACCAGCCTTAGAGGGACACCAATGAACACATACAGGAACGTTACTTTAACCGAATTCCAGTACTTCGGATCATCAAAGAACATTTTGGTATAGTTGTCCATCCCGATCCACCGTGGGGAGGTAAACAGGTTATAACTCGTAAACGACATGTAGAGGGATACAAACATCGGAATAAGCGTAAAGCCCAGAAATCCAATGATAAAAGGACTAATAAAAGCATACCCGGTTAGGTTTCTGCGCAACGACGAATATTGCCTCAACGGAACGAACCTCCTTTATTGATCTGCTTGCTTCCCACAGCCTTACTTCGGGTTACTGGACGGGGAAAGGCCCTCGCGTTATGCGAGTAGCCCTGTTCCCGTCCATCCCGTTAATGGGATGAACAAGCAATCATTCAACTGTTATTTATTGTTGGCAAGAACCGCCTCGGCATTTTTGCGGAATGTCGCTGCTGCTTGTTCCGGTGTAACCTTACCAAAGTTCAGTTCCTCTACGACATCCGCAAGAGATGCGATAACTTCAGGTGAACCTACTGGTGGTGGCGGACTCATTGGTGAAGCCTTAGGCTCCATGGCCGCTACGAATTCAAATACCTGCTTCGTTGCATCACTCAGCTCAGGAGCGATAGCTTCCTTGATTTTGCCCGAGATCGGCACACCGCGCTCGCCTTTGATCAGTTTGTTAGCTTCCACATCATTAACCCAGAAGTCAATGAATTTGGCCGCTTCTTCCTTCACTTTTGAGTTCGATGTTACGGCCCAGTACATACTTGGCTGCATATAAAGTCCTTTTTCCATGTCAGGTCCAGGCATTGGTGCAATCTCTAACGGACGATTGGCAACTTGCTGCAAGGCCACAAACTGGTTGGACCATTGCCATACGCCAATTCCTTTTTCCTTGACCAAATCGGATTCCTCGATGATGCCTTTGGTTTGGTTAGCCAGATCCGGGGAAGGCGCTGCACCCTGCTCGATCATCCGGCGCATGAGTCCAAAGAACTCAACGAATAGTTTGTCGTCATCATAGCCAAGACCCGTTCCTTCAGCGTTGTAGAGGGACAATCCTTTGGTACGCAAGAAATAGTGGAAGAAGATATCCGGCGCTACGCCCCCGTCCAGGAAGAGTCCTTTGGCAGCCGTTTGTTTGCCAAGCTCTTCATACGATTCCCAAGTCATATTTTCGGGAATGGCATCCACACCCGCTTTTTTGAGCAGAGCCGGATCATACTGGAAACCCAGTACGTTAACACCAGCAGGTACTCCATATTGTTTGCTGTTGATAACGCCTGTGCTGATTACGTTCTCGGATACATCGTCCACTTTAATCTGGTTTCCAATGTACGGGGACAGATCTTCGAGCTGTCCATTCTGTGCATATTGGCTGATGTAGGAAATATCCATCTGAACAATGTCCGGCAGTTGATTCGCTGCAGCTTGTGGAGCGAGCTTTTTCCAGTAGTCATCGAACGAAGCATATTCCACGTCAATTTTGACGTTCGGGTTTTTCTCTTTGTACAAGTCAATGACCTTCTGTGTATATTCGTGACGTGCATCCGATCCCCACCATGCGATACGAAGGGTTACTGAACCATCCCCAGATGATTCGCCCGATCCTCCGCTGCTGCATGCCGTTGTTAATACCAGCAATGCCGCCATCATCAGGAATATCGCCTTTTTCACCATGCCAATCTCCCCTTTTATGTTGAAATGGTTGTGTGAACGAGTTATCTTCTACTTTCTGATAACGCTTTCACAAACTTTATATTGTCATTTTCGCAAATGTCGGACCATAGTTGAATACACAAAACCGTCTTCTTGGTTCAAAAAACAGAGGAGGACAACTGCACCTCTATCGGCACTGTTAGTCCCCCTCATATATCGAATACATGATCGTCAGTCAATTGTTATAAGCCAGTTCTGCGGAATTCGGTAGGTGTCATGCCGGTCCACTTCTTGAACACCTGACTGAAATATTGTGAGTTCCCCCCAAAGCCAAACAATTCGGCAAGCTCAAAAACCTTCACATCCCCACCTCTGCGAATATGGTCGCAGGCACGCTCAATGCGCAACCGATTCACATAATTGGAGAAGTTTTCTCCCGTCACTTTTTTGAAAATTTTGCCGAGATAATCCGGATTCATATATAACATCTGATGGGCGACCCCGTTAAGTGATAGATCAGCTTCTCCATAATGGCGATCCACAATATCCATCATCTTCTCTACGGCAGAAGATTGACGACTAATATGATTTTTGTAATAACCGGAGGTTAGCCGGGCTGCGCTGCTGGCAACAAAAGATTTTAAGCCAGACAATGTGTCGATATGGGGAAGCTCTGCCATCTGCTGGGTAAATTCCGTCGCCTCCTCAGGAGGACAGACATGAATCATTGCTGAGTACAACTGCACCACATACGAACGAGTAATCCCGATTTCAAGCTGCTGACCAGACAAAAGGTCGAACAGGCGATCCACTTCAGCTGCTGCTTCTTCGGTATTGCCTGACTTAATCAACTGGCACAACTGCTCGGCATCTTGTTCAACATGTACACCATCACATTCCCCGGCCAGCTCCAGATCACTATTGGTAATCAGCTTGCCTTCACCGATAAAGAAGCGGTGATTCAGGCATTGCAGTGCCTCACGGAACAGACGTCGGGACTGGATCATCCGATCTGCTTCACTTAAGGCAGCCGTAACTTCCAATTTATATAATCTGGTGAAAGCAGCCCGCACTTCCTCAATGCTTTCCTTCAGACCAACCGGATCCGCAGAGTCTCCCAGTAATATTAACAGTTTGCCTTCAATGGTTGTGCTTAGCAGAACATGGGGCAGCAGATCACTGGCAATATTTTTGATCGCAAATAAATGACTATAATCATGTTCATCTGCAATCCGGAACAGCAGCAGTCGAACTGCGTTATCCTCCAGTTCCAGATCAAACAGCTCCTGATAATACTCCAAATCGACCGGACCATAGGTTTGGTTCGTCATAAACTCCAGCAGGAACTGCTCCTTCACATGTGGCAGGACCCGCTGCAGCCGCTGTTTCATCTCTCCGGCGACATGTTCCTTTACCTGGGCATCCTGGTGTTCCTGAAGCAACTCGGACAAAGCATCGTGAATCTGGTTCTCGTTACACGGTTTAAGCAGATAATGTTTCACTCCATACTGCATGGCCCGTCGAGCGTATTCGAACTCTTTGTAGCCAGACAACATGATAAAGCGAAGTCCAGGGTAAGCTTCGGAAGCTTTTTCAATGAGTCCAAGACCATCCAGGCCCGGCATTGAAATATCCGTAATGATAATATCCGGTCTGGAATGACCGATTTTATCCAGCGCTTCAATTCCGTTTCTCGCGGTATCCACCAGTTCCGTTCCCGCTGCAGCCCAATCCACGACTTGCGAAATCCCCTCCAGAATGACACGTTCATCATCTACGAGCATCACTTTGTACATCGTCATCGTCCTCTCTAATCCAAGGTATTCTGATCGATACTACGGTCCCTGATCCGGGATTGCTGCTCATGATCATCTCGCCCTCTTCGCCGAAGGTCAATCTGATCCGCTCTTTGATGTTCGACAGTCCGATCCCCTGTCCCCTCGTCTGTACCCGTCCCTCTTGCAATTGCTCCAGAAATTCGGGAGTCATGCCCGGACCATCGTCCTCCACCTCAATTACAACGTTGTCTCCATCTGCTCTCGCTCTAATCCGAATACGGCAAGGTTCTATGCTTGGCTCCAATGCATAATGAATGGCGTTCTCCACCAATGGTTGCAATGTCAGCTTTGGAATACGTGCAGTTCCCACTTCAGGCGCAATGTCCATGTCAAAATCAAGTCTTTCCTCGAATCGCGTGTGCTGGATCGTCACATAACTGCGAACAATCTCCAGTTCCCTTTCCAAAGTGATCCACTTCTCGGACATGTTCACCGAGCTTCGTAGCAGGAATCCAAGAGCCTCAACCATTTCGGAGATTTGATGCTGCTTCTGTACTTTGGCAAGCCAGTTGATGGATTCCAGTGTGTTATATAGAAAATGTGGATTAATCTGAGCCTGAAGCGCTTTCAATTCAGTCTCTCGGATCACGAGTTGCTTCGCATAATTCTCGTCAATGAGTTCGCGTATACGCTGTACCATCATCTTGAACGTGCGATGCAACAATCCCACCTCGTTCTGTGAAGATGCCGGGACATTGCCTAGCGCTGCTTCCTCCAACTTATCCAAGTCGCCCTTTTCGATATTGCGCATTTTCTTGATCAACTGGGCGATGGGCTGTGTAATGCTGCGGGAAAACTTGGCTCCGAATATAAGCGCCGCCAGGAATATCATGATAAAAATGACGGTCACCAGCTGTTTGACAAACTGGATCTGCTTAAACATTTGGTCAAAGGGCGTCATGTACAGATACACCCAATTGGTATAAGGAGAATTCGCACGGGCGACGAAATTCCTTCCCTGCTCAAACATGGCTATCCCATAAGGCTGAGTGCGCTTCAGTTCAGACTCGATTTCAGATTTACTGACAGTCGACTCTGTTGGGTAGATTACTTCGCGACCATCTGTAATTAATAGTTGTGAATCCTCTGCCGGGTGCTGCATCTGGTCCTGAACTATTCGATCCAATCGTACACGAATAACGAGAGTGCCCAACTTCTCCAGCGTGAACGCTCCACCGGTAAAAGACTTTACCTGTCTAACCGACAGCAGTCTCGCTTGTTGATCGCCGCCCGTGTACCAGGCATTGGAGCCAGAATATTGTTGTCCCAAAGCAACCAATTCGCTTTGCTTCTTCTCCGAGATCCCCTCCCGGTTTCCAGCCGCCATAACATTATTATCATTATCGATAAAGATCATGGAATAGACGTATTTCTCTGAACCTGCATATGCCACCAGTCTATTGGTAATTTTTTTACGCAGGCCATTTTTCTCATATCCTGAATTAGCCTTATCCAACTGAAGTAGATATTGCTGAAGAGGCTCGTCAGACATGACCTTGAAGGATAGATTGGAGATCTCGCGCAGTTGGTTCTCGATGCCCACCGAAGACATATTAAGCACCTGCGAAGATTTCTCATAGATCTGTCGGTCATAAATGCCGAACACATACCCCAAGACAGATACATAGAACGTGAAGCTGATCATCATCAGTAATCCAATGAGGAGAATGGTTTTATGATGAATTGGTAATTTCGTGAAAGCGTTTTTAATTCTACTCATCCAAAGCGCTCCTTTGGCTCGCGAAGGGTGCTGTCATTCGAAACTGTTTTCGATCTACTGTAAGTTATTTTCATATTTACACATCCATGGTCAGATGACAAGTCATATTTATGCAACATTTTAGGTCATTTCCGAAGGTCTGTCTCTTTGTGCTTGCATGAAAATAGACGCAAAAACAGCCAGATTCCCTGAAAGGATCAAGGAATCTGGCTGCTCGACATCATGCGAAAGTGTATTAGAGTGTTACTTATTACGTTACGGATTCACAAAAACGGTTTTTAACTTAGCTATATATTGTACATCAAAGCCAAGACCCTCGGCTACCATGGCGAGAGGTACATACGTTTTGGATTCTGTACCCACTTTGCTCAGGAATGCAGGTGTATCCACGGCTACGGATGCACCATTCACCTGAACAGCCGTTGCACCAATCTTCACGGCAACCTTCCGATCTCCATATGTAATCGTTGCGGTTGAGGTTTTGTTATCCCATACCGTGGTTGCGCCAACGGCGTTTACGATATCCTGGATCGCCACAAAGTTTTTACCATTGCGGTTAATTGGTTTGTACGGCGTATCCAGCGTTTTACCACTGACGATGATATTCATCGGTTGGCCTGCAGCAGGAGCCGTCAGCTTGGTGTAATCGCCCCAGATTGTTTCTGCGAATACTTTGGCAATCGCTTCATATCCGAACTGATTCGGGTGGAAATCGCGGTCCTTAATCATGTGAGTCATCGTGCCTTCACCGCCAACAAACTCCTTGGCGACATGAGCCACTTTTACATCAATCCCTTTAGCGGAAAATTCAGTCGCAATTCCATCAATGGTCGCAGTAAACCCCTGGGAAGCTTCCATCAGTTTCGCATAGAGTGCTTTGCCAGCTACTTCAGGCATGGGTTGGTACTGGTCAGCGATTACAATTTTGGCATTCGGATTAATCTCATGAATATCATTGATAACTGCACTAACATTGACTGTATAAGAAGTTAGCAATTCCTTCACTTTGGCTTCCAGTTCCGCGTCACTCAGCTTATCTGCTGAACCAAGCAACTCGGATACATCGTTCCCTCCAATTGTGACGGCAACGAGATTGGCTCCTGCTACACTCTCCCGGATGGCAGCAATATTGGCTCCAACTTGTGCCGCTCTTGGATCAGGAAGGTTCGGTTGAATAGCTTCGGAAGTGAGCGCTTTCCCTTCTTTAATCGCATCTGCAAAGTTTTTCAAACCACTGCTCTTCAATCCGGCAATACCATAGTTGTCCACCTGAGTACGTCCGTGAAGCAGACCTTGTTCCTGCAACCGTTCTACATAACCATATGGCAGTTCTTTGAGGTTCGGCTCATACCCTACGGTGATGGAATCCCCCAATGTGACGAGGCGGAATTCCTTGGTTACCGCTACCGCATCTTTCTGTACAGGCAATGATGATGTTACGCTTCCAGCTGGTAACGTATTGCTATCCGCAGCATGAGCAGACTGTGCGGATGATGCCAAAATCAGCATCCCTGCCAGCATACTTGCCGTTAATCCCGCGGCGGTACTTCTCCATATGCGTTTACGCTTCATTCTTAGAACACTCCTTTTTTCTCGTATCTATAAAATAAAATATAATTACATATTACACTGTTCACTCCAATGACAGAAGTTCGTGTAACTCTATTCTAACATTATTAAAGGGGTGCTGTCGTCTGCACTCCATATCCACACGAAAAACAGACTCCCCTAATTAGGTAAGTCTGTTATCCGTTGAGTATAAGCAAGATGTCCACTCGTTAAGACTTTGATTTATTCGTGTCTCCAGAATCAGAACCATTCGGGTCGGTATCCGGCTTGTTCCCGGCAGAACGCTCTAGGTATCGATCGTAGCGATCGTCCACCTCACGTGCCATGTCCCGGTACTTCAACGTTTCTTCGACAATCGGGTCCCGTTCTGTCTGAATGCGAACCTCGTACTTGGGAGGAATCAGCTGACGTTCACGTTTGTCAGCATCGCCGGACTCCTCCATGTCCCCTTCAGTCAGCATATCACTCAAACGTCGTTCCAGTTCTTTGGATTCATCCATTATTGTTCGCTCCTTCAGTAAATTTTCACTCTAAACCAGTTGCATTTGCTTCCTTCAGCACACCCGTCAGTGCATCATGAATCTTGCCATTGCTGGCAACCACATGACTCACGGACAGCTGGTAAGGCGTTCCCACGGTATCAGTAACCTTACCGCCGGATTCCTCAACCAGCAGTGCACCTGCGGCGATATCCCAAGGCTTCAGTCCGACTTCGGTATAAGCGCTCAGACGACCTGCTGCAACATATGCCAAGTGCAGGGCGGCAGAACCACCTGCCCGCAGACTGCGTACTTGCGGTGCAAGAGCCTGAACAGCGGCCATATTGATCGGCAACGCGTAGGTTGTATCCGCGGGGAAGCCAACTGCGATCAGGCTCTGAGCCAGTTCCTGTTCATCCGATACAAGCATCCGGTTTCCGTGCACGTAAGCTCCTTTTCCTTTTTCCGCAACAAACATCTCGTCACGGGAAGGATCGTAGATTACTCCTACAATCACCTCACCGTTATGGGCCAAAGCAATCGATACCGAATAGAACGGAAATCCGTGTACAAAGTTCGTCGTTCCGTCCACCGGGTCCACAATCCAGAGAAACTCTTCTTCCTCTGCTTCTTTCAGTGCCTTCGCTGATGCTTCCGGCCCCGGTTCCACGCCTTCTTCACCCAGAATGGCATGATGGGGAAAATGCGTCAGAATCAGGCGGCGGATCATCTGTTCCGCACCTTTATCGACTTCAGTAACGAGATCCTGCGGGGAATACTTGGTTCCGGGCTCCCCCACAGTTCCGAGACGGCTCTTGATCCACTCTCCAGCTTTGGAAGCTGCATTAATGGCGACGGCAGTATAGCTTTTGCTTGTCACGACATAAGGTGTTTTTTCCTTCTCATTCAAAGCGTTCACTCTACTTTCTATATCAATCTACGAAAAATTAAAATACTTGTTAAAAGTATACGCCCCGAGGGTCGTAAAGTTTCTCGTTGCCCAGGCCCCTTTTGGCGCTACGGATGAATGATAACCGTCGACTCGTCCACCCACTCCACACCCTCTTCGTGATAGAATGCTAGTTTCTGCATCAACTGCACCAGAGCTTCATCCTTGCGTTTGGCCTCAATCATCACATCAAGAGCGGGCGTATCTGCTGCAATATGACGTAAAAAGGCGAGCAATGGTTCCACCTCAACACCATCCGCATGTCCTCGCAGGTCCTTCTCACTCTTTGGACTGGAGACATGAATTTTGGGCGGCAAAGGCTTGTCTGCCGGTGAATCCGCCTGAGCAAGCGGGGACTCCCACGTTTTCAATATATCCGGCCAGAGATCCCACGGCTGTTCGCCTTCATTGTTCACCCATTGATGGTGGATATCCAGCACCATGGGCAGTCCCATTCGCTGACATACCGAGAGGGTCTCGGGAGCATTGAACGTTTTATCATCATTTTCAAGCGTCATCCGTTCCTGAATATCCCGATCCAGCTTCAGAAAATTTTCTTCAAAACGCAGCGCTGCACTAGGCTTGTCTCCGTATGCACCACCAATATGTATATTGTTCTTGGCAGTAGCATTCAGCCCCATGGCATCCAGCATGCGCACATGATGACGAAGGTCGCGCATGGAGTTGCGCAGCACTTCCTCCCGAGGCGTGCTGAGTACCGTAAAATGATCCGGGTGGAAAGATACACGCATCTCGTTCTCCTTCACAAAATCGCCAATCGCGGCAAAATCCTGCTTAAGTGCGGGAAACGGATCCCAATCACTGAGATCTTCATGCGTTGCTAGCGGAATTAGTTTGGAAGAGAAACGATATACATGAATATGACTTCCTTTGTTGTGTCTGAGCAAACGTAATGTATTATGCAAATTCTCGGCCGCAATCCGTTCAAGCTTGCGAATTGCCGCTTCCCTATCATCAATTTTCTTAAAGCTGGACATGGTCATCGTCCGCGAAGGTGAAGCATTCTCCACAAGCACGGACATCGCCACATAGCCAAAACGTACGAGCATGAATTTCTTCCTCTCTATTAGGGCAGGATTCCTTCCCGGCATATATTGAAGCCGGCAGTCTTCCCTTCACTTTATATAACCAAGTTTTACCCTAAAAGAGTGACCATAATCGTGTTTGGACAAATCCGTCCATGCGCTTCCGGTCCACATGTAGCAAACTACCCCTGTGCCTGTTCACCAAAGAACATCTCGTCCGCGAGAGCCGTCTGAATACGTGATTCTTCCTCGTTCAGTTTACGGATCAATTGCATCTCCACTTCGGTCACTTCTTGACCCTGGAAGTTAATCTCAGCAATGGAGACTACGATTTTTACGATGGCTACGGCCACGTTATCCGGTGTGTAAGCAATGACTTTCTGTCCGGTAGGAAATACGCGAAAACCTTGTTTGACCATTTTGCCACGGCCGTATTCAAGCAATTCAAACAGCTCTTGTTCATTCTTGAACTTGCACACGGAATTGAATTCGGTCTGAAATCCCATTCATACCCCTCCTTATAATGTCGTCCTTAGGCTACGCCTGTACGCCATTCTCGTAGTTCAACGCCTGCTTGCGGTTGTAGCGTTCCAAAGCCAGCTCAATCATGCGATCCAGCAGTTCGGCATACGATACGCCCGTCTCACGCCACAAGAGCGGGTACATGCTGTATGGTGTGAAACCAGGCATGGTGTTTACTTCATTAATAAGCAATGCCCCATCCGATTTGCGAATGAAGAAGTCTGCACGGGAAATGCCATTGCCTTCAATCGCACGGAATGCCTGCAATGCGGCCTCACGGATACGATCTGCGGCTTCCGGGTCTAGCGGAGCAGGGATCAGCATCTGAGACTGTCCATCGATGTATTTGGCTGCATAGTCATAATATTCACCGGAAGATACGATTTCTCCTGGTACGGAAGCCATCGGTTCGTCATTACCAAGCACACTGACTTCAACTTCTCGCGCCTCTACAAACTCCTCAATGACTACCTTTGTATCGTAACGGAGAGCGAACTCCACGGCTTTCTTCAGTTCATCCCGGTTACGCGCCTTCGAGATTCCTACACTGGAACCGAGATTGGCCGGCTTAATGAAGCACGGATATCCAAGTTGATCTTCCACCTGCAAGATCATTTCATGTTCAGTCTGCTTCCATTGGGATGCGTTAAAATACGTAAAGGCACATTGGTCGATTCCGGCCTGCGCGAACAGTTTCTTCATGACCACTTTGTCCATGCCACCAGCCGAAGCGAGTACACCTGCACCAACATAAGGCATATCCGCCATCTCGAACATCCCTTGAATCGTGCCATCCTCACCAAACGTACCGTGCAGCAGCGGGAACATGACGTCCATCGCCTCTTCTCCGCCATATAAACGGCCGAACAGCGCGTTCAGCGCTTCCTGAGTTCCGCCCGCCGCCTGCTCCAGCTTCAAATCTTCAATCTGCGCAAATGGCGCGTGCATGACAGATCCTTTTTTCCACGTACCCTGCTTGGAGATATAAAAAGGAACCAGTTCATACTTCTCATAATTAAATGCGTTCGTTACAGCAAACGCCGTTTGCAGCGACACCTCATGCTCGCCTGACTTTCCGCCGTAAACGACGCCTACTGTTAATTTATCCATACTCATGCGTAACCTCCGATTATCTGTGCAATGATGCTGCTATGTCTGCATGTTCAGCACCACTTTTATTCTGTTATCTAGACTTATTTTACACGGAACCGGATGTCTACGTCACCGAATCCCGTAAAATCTTTGACCCTCAAAACTCATCTGCAATGTGAAAAAGCCGGTACACCGTCCGCTCGTTCCAAGCGTAAGAATCCCGGTAATCCCAAAAACGGTGGCGACTGCTGACCGTATGTGCGTTCACAAGCGGCATGCCCCCCGCATCGAAAGCGGTCACGACGGTACTATGCTGAAACCTTCCGTCCCCGTCCCAGTCGTAAAGAATTACGTCTCCGAGCATTAACTGCTCCGGGCGCTCCACTTCGGTCGCTGACAATCCCCAACTGCTGCCGGATAAATAACGCTCCAGACTGTTAGACACGGCCCAGCTGTAACTCCACATTTCAGACCCATTTACATAGCCTTTGTACCACCATCCTGCTTCTCTTTTACCAGTATAGTGGATGGGCGCTCCCCCTGCAAAGAGACATTGGGACACGTAATTGGTGCAATCTACTTCGAATTCCTCAAATGCCGGGTTTCCCGCATTCCACCACCGATCCGCATAAGCGACAGCCAGATCCCTGCGATACAACTGCTGCCTCGATCTTCTACCCTGTCCCAGCACTTCTCGGTTAAGCAGCGGCCTATTCATCGCCTGTACAAAATCGGCTTGTTGAAAAGGACGGCCCTCTCCTACCGGGCGACGCTCCGGCACTTCACGTTCTACACGTGCAATGGTCCAAACTCCACCTTGCCTAAGAAAGGTCAGGCGTTCCCGCTCAATCCGGTCTTCCCGATGGGTCAAACCATTCTTCTCATAGAACAGCCTGCTGTACAATTGCACATCCACCACCGATTCATCTGCCCCATCCATAAGTGTCCGCACAAGCTTGGCGCTAGTCTCACTGCGAAGAGGCACGGCCCGCCGCTTGCGGTACCATTGGTCCAGTCTGGCCATCCGCTCCCCCCGCTCCAGCACAAATTCCGGATCGGTGACAATCCGTTCGCTTGTCTGTGGACGGTAGTCGATCTCACAGCGATTATACTGGTTCACGTAGGTATATAAGGCACTTTTCCATTCGCGTTCCAAGCCTGTGTCCCCCTTTGGCATGAGTTCTGTCCGGAATGATCCATTGCATGAAAACTCTTTTTTATTTATATGAGGGAATTTCGGTTGTATGTGTCTGGTTCTGTTTTGAAGCCTTATTATGGGGGATAATGCGTACGGAAGAGAGCGCGTCCATCTCCTTCACTTGAGAACGCATTCAATCTCTCAATGGCTTGGCTGGACAGGTAAAAAGCCCTTTACGTACGGAGCTGAAAACGGTATACTTAAAACTAAAGTTACGATTATGAAATTACGTTTCACCTAATGAAACTAACGAACAAGGACACGGAACGATGAAGGCCTGTTCTTCACCTAAATGAACGTTTTCTTCATCTCACCGACACATTTTAAGGAGGTACATGTATGTCAGCCAAGAATCATTTCTCCGCGGCCCGCAGTCTTGAGGTCGGAGGCAAGTCTTATCGCTACTACAGTTTAGATGCTCTTCAGGAAGGCGGCTACGGCGACCTTTCCAAGCTTCCTTTCTCCATTAAAGTGCTGCTCGAAGCAGCTATTCGTCAATTCGACGGACGTGCTATTACCGAAGAACATGTAAAACAACTGACCGGCTGGGCAGAAGGCCGTGACAATAACAAAGAAATTCCATTTATCCCTGCACGTATCGTTCTGCAGGATTTCACTGGTGTACCCGTTGTCGTTGACCTTGCAGCAATGCGCGATACCGTGAAAAAAGCAGGCGGCGATCCGAAACAGATCAACCCTCTCGTACCCGTTGATCTCGTTATCGACCACTCCGTTATGGTTGATGCATTCGGAACGAACGATGCACTCGACTACAACATCAAGGTTGAGTTCGAGCGTAACGAAGAGCGTTATCGTTTCTTGCGCTGGGCGCAAACGGCATTCAACAACTTCCGTGCAGTTCCACCATCCACAGGGATTGTTCACCAAGTTAACTTGGAATACCTGGCTTCTGTGGCTGCAACCAAAACCATTGACGGTGAAACGGTTGTATTCCCGGATTCCCTCGTAGGAACGGACTCCCACACCACCATGATCAACGGACTCGGCGTTGTTGGTTGGGGTGTTGGCGGAATCGAGGCTGAAGCAGGTATGCTCGGCCAACCGCTTTATTTTGTTACACCGGACGTTATCGGTTTCAAATTGACAGGCAGCCTGAGTGAAGGCGCAACAGCAACGGATCTGGCACTCACAGTTACCCAAATGCTGCGTAAAAAAGGCGTTGTCGGTAAATTTGTCGAGTTCTACGGACCGGGTCTTGGCAACATCAGCCTGGCTGACCGTGCAACAGTAGCCAACATGGCACCAGAGTACGGCGCAACAATTGGTTTCTTCCCTGTAGACAGCGAAACACTGAACTATATGCGTAATACCGGCCGTACCGACGAGCAAGTGGATCTGGTTGAGGCTTATTACAAAGCTCAAAACATGTTCCGTACTGCTGATACGGTTGATCCTGAGTTTACCGACGTGATCGAACTGGATCTGGCATCCGTTGTTCCAAGTCTCGCCGGACCAAAACGTCCACAGGATCGCATCGAGTTGACTCAAATGAAAGAAGGCTTCAACAGCATTATTCGCACGCCAATCGACAAAGGCGGATATGGACTGAGCGACGAGAAAATCGCTGAGAAAGTGCCTGTGAAACACCCTGACGGTTCCACTAGCGAACTGACTGCTGGTGCTGTCGTTATCGCGGCAATCACAAGCTGCACCAACACATCCAACCCTAGCGTTATGGTCGGAGCGGGTCTGCTTGCCAAAAAAGCTGTTGAACGTGGTCTGACTAAGCCTGGCTACGTGAAAAGCAGCTTGACTCCAGGTTCCCTCGTTGTTACCGAGTATCTGGAAAAAGCAGGTCTGATTGAATACCTCGACAAACTCGGATTCAACGTTGCCGGCTATGGTTGCGCAACTTGCATCGGTAACTCTGGCCCACTGCCAGACGAAGTAAGCGAAGCAATCGCCGAGAACGATATGACGGTAGCGGCTGTATTGTCCGGTAACCGTAACTTTGAAGGTCGTGTGCACGCGCAGGTCAAAGCCAACTATCTGGCTTCACCGCCACTCGTTGTGGCGTACGCTCTCGCGGGTACCGTTAATATTGATTTTGCAACCGATCCAATCGGTTATGATACCAACAATGAACCTGTATTCCTGAAAGACCTCTGGCCTAGCTCCGAGGAAATCAAGGATACCATCGCTAGCTCGCTGAATGCACAGATGTTCCGCAACAAATACGAGAACGTATTTACAGCTAACGAACGTTGGAATACGATTCCAGTACCGGAAGGCGAATTGTATGAGTGGGATCCAAACTCCACATACATTCAGAATCCACCATTCTTCCAGGAGCTTGGCGACAAGTTGACTGATATCGCAGATATTCGTTCCGCACGTGTTATGGCATTGCTTGCTGACTCCGTAACAACGGATCACATCTCGCCAGCGGGTAATATCGCACCATCCAGTCCGGCTGGACTGTACCTGAAAGAACATGGCGTAGAACGCAAAGACTTCAACTCTTACGGCTCCCGTCGTGGTAACCATGAAGTTATGATGCGTGGTACGTTTGCCAACATTCGTATTCGTAACCAAGTGGCTCCAGGAACTGAGGGTGGTATTACGAAATACCTGCCAACGGACGAAGAGATGTCCATCTACGATGCTTCCATGAAGTATCAGGATGAAGGACAGAACCTGATCGTTATCGCTGGTAAAGAGTATGGTACAGGAAGCTCGCGTGACTGGGCGGCCAAAGGAACATTCCTGCTTGGCGTCAAAGCCGTTATCGCAGAAAGCTTCGAGCGTATTCACCGCAGTAACCTGGTGGGCATGGGCGTAATGCCATTGCAATTCCAGGAAGGTCATGGCTGGTCCAGCCTCGGTCTGAACGGTCGTGAAACGTATGACATCACAGGTCTGAGCAATGATGTGAAACCAGGACAAGAACTGACGGTTACCGTAACTCGTGAGGACGGCACCAAGTTCGACTTCCCTGTTATCGCTCGTCTGGACAGCATGGTTGACGTGGACTACTACCATAACGGTGGTATCCTGCAAACCGTATTGCGTCAAATGATGAAAAAATCTTAATCGCATTTATATTTAATGCAGTTAAGTTATACAGAAAAGCTCCCCGTCACGTGCGCTCTGCACGGTGACGGGGAGCTTTTTTTTGATTTTGCTTTTAATAATCGATATACGTTTAAAAATCTATCCTCAATCCAACTTCCGAATCATCAGGTGGCGAAGGAATGCGATATACACCTCTGCAGTTTAATTTCTCCACGTTAATCCAGTCTGCAAAATCATCCCCACCATAGCAACGCACAAAAACACCATATTCTTTCTTACCCTCATGATCAATATATTCGGTATATTGGGTGAAAGGATGTTTCCCTTCTATACTCTGCAAAAAATCAGAAAACTCCCCTCTCCACTCATTTATCTGCTCTGCATATTGATCGGGGACATAATAATAGAAACCATCTGGCGTATAGTATGAAATCTTCATTATCATCTAGCAGACCTCCTAGATCCAATTTAATAGCAGTTTAGAGTTTTAAGATTTCCATACCTTCTTTTAGAAATGACGAGACGAGTGTATGATATTCAATTCCATCTGCTAGTTCTTGTTTTGTTTTATGTACCAGAAAGTGAGAGTATTTCTTCATCAGTTCATGCTCATTCAACTCAATGGGTAGGTAAATAAGCTCAACGTCACTTGAGTCAAAATAGTGTCGATAACCTCTCTCCGATTGCCCTACCTCCATCACGGTTGTTATGACCAGTAACTCATCACGTGTAAAGGTTTTTATCAAGTCTGATCTTTTCTGTTCTAAATCACGTACAAATTCTTCACCTTGCTGATTACGCTCAGCTTCAGCAATTTCACTTTCAATCTCCATGATCGCTTTCATTCTTCCTGCGAGTTGTTTAGCCAATGAATACAATATATATCCTCCTTGTAAGGATGTGGGTTGATAAATGTATCATCTCTACTCTACCTCATTAGCGATTCAGCTCGCAAACGAAGTCATTATCTGTTTACAATTACTCCACCTTATCTGGCAGATATAAAAGCTCCCCATAACGTACTCAGCACGTTATGGGGAGCTTCTCATATTAATATGACAAAGGCTGTGTAACGCATCTACACTTCCTTTTAATGTCCAATGTAATCTGATGCTTTATCCAGAGATTGCATGTGCATTCCCCTCCTTACACCCGACTCTGATTGGAACTATACTCTTTTTTCGCAGTGCTTGCTGTTCCTCCCACAATCATACGTTTCAGACCGATAAGCATGGTATATAGAACATAACCAACCATCCCACCAACAGTGTTCAACATAAGATCATCCACGTCGAATATGCCCATGCCCGTCAATAGCTGTGTCGCTTCAAAGGCAAAACTTAAGAGTAAGGAAAGTACGAGTACCTTTGCCCCTGACAAAAGCTTGTTCCCCATCAGTACTGGAATGAAAATACCCAGTGGGATAAAGGCCATGACGTTGCCCAGCAGATGAATTGCGGTACCCGGACGATGTAACGACAGGCTATGCCAGTCTCTTGAGATTTCCTGAAATGGCGTCAGGTTAACGGTTCGCGTATGAATCAGATCCGGTTGCTGCGCGATCGCCATAAGTTGAACCCTCACGATGCCCCAATCCACCGCATGACCCTTGAATAATATAAGCTTGGTTAGCAGATACAGATAGACGATCAATGCCGCGACCCATATCATCTTCATGTTGAACTCCTTAGGTTTCATAAACGAACCTCCATGTATTTCTAGTTGTTTATTCCTCCACCGTCACGACAACTCCCTTCATGTTGTCTCCCGATATCTCATATTGACCGTGCTCAGGGATATGAATGGTCTCATCTTTGGATGCATCGTAATAGCGTATAAAATAGTGCTCTCCCCCGACTTCGGCAGAAATGCTCTTTTTCTGCTGCAGCAGCTCCAAATATTGCTCCAGCACCAGATGATTATGATACATGATGGCGCTGTGCGGCAATCCCACATACCGGAAATGCCATGGTTCAAATTGGATGCCGGTGATGTCGACTTTATCCTTCGGGTAACGCAAGATGAATCCGAATTTCCATGCATTCTTTTCCAGCCAGGCTCCTTCTGGTGCTTCACTCATAGCAGCCAGCGTAGAGCCGATATCCATGGACAAGCCCAGGTTATGTTCACTATGTCCCGCGGGGAGCGCATAGTCCGATCCCTTTTCCTCATAAAGCTGCTCCTGCTTCGTAAAGTCCCTATAGCCACTGCTAATAATAAAATATCGCACGTCATCTTTCCCAGCAGCTTCAACCATCTTCTGGAACGCTTGCGCTACGTACTTTGACAACATAATTTTCTGATCCATCAATCCGTATCCCCGGACCAATTCATGTTGTTCAGCCAGATTGACAATGTCGGTTCTAACACCTTCCGCATGAACGGGATACTCCGAATTGACGAGCAATAAATTCCCCTTATGTACTTGATTCTGCATATCCACGTGAATTGTTTTGGTATAACCTGCACGAATTTCACCCGTATCCTGAACTTCCAGATTCGCCTCTTCCTTCTGCTCAAACAGTGCGGGTGACTTGGAAAAGATATATCCCAGTACAATGATACATATCAAAAATCCCCACTTTTTCATTCCATGCTCCTCCTTTACCTCGTAATTCAAGGATAGAGAAAACTAGTTAAAAAAAAGCAGGGCAATTCTAAAGTTTTTCTTAAATTCAGCCTTTTACTTCATTCTAATGCGGGCAACCGCACTTCAAACACGGTCCGTACGATATCACTTTGAGCCGAAATGGACCCATCATGCTGCTCCACAATATTTTTGGCAATAAACAGGCCCAGGCCTGTTCCACCTTCCTGAGGTGTCCGCGCACGATCTCCGGTATAGTACATATCGAAAATATGAGGCAGATCATCCGGATGAATATGTCCCCCATAGTTCATGATCTGAATGATCACCTGTCCTGCATCACGATGCCCATGGATATCCACGTAGAGACCATCTGTACCATGACGTGCTGCATTGATCAACAGGTTCTCAAACACGCGTGCAAGCACCTCACCATCGCCGGAGATGGTTAACTCGGAATCGATATGCAGTCGGGTGACCAGGTGGTTCTTTTCAAAAACAGGGTACAGCTCTTCGTTCATCTGCCGTAGCAGTTCACTAAGATCAAGTCTCTTCTTCTCAATCGACAACATACCATAATTCATCCGTGTAATCTCGAACAAATCATCGATCAGTTTCTCGAGACGTTGAGACTTGGTAAAAGCAATCGCTGTAAAGTGCCTAACCTGCTCCTCCGTCAGCTGATCATCCTTCATCAACAGATCCAGATAACCCAATACTGATGTTAGCGGGGTACGCAAATCATGCGCCAGGTTTACAACCAGCTGGTCCTTGCTGCTCTCCGCAAAATCTCCCCGTTCTACCGCTTCTCTCAGTTTCAGACTTGCCAGATTGATATCCTCAGCAATCGCGCCCAGCTCGTCCTTCGTCGAAATTTGCACACGGTGCTGGAAATCACCACTTGCGAGCTGCCGGATACCTGTGGAGATATTTTTGAAGTAGGTAACATACGGCTTGGTAAACCAGAAGAAAAAAAGGATGGCAAGCGGTATGAACAAGATGAGGAAAAAGTAAATATCCCCTATACTTCTCATAAAGTGACGATATTCCGCTAACTGATCTTCCGCACGCACACCGGTGTAATAGTATTGCATCACTTTATATACCCCAAAGGTAATCGCTCCAGATGCCAACATGCTTAAACCAAGCAACAGAATCATGGTCGTTCGAAAACTTCTGCGTTTATTCATTAAACGTATACCCCACACCCCAGATCGTTTTGATAAACTTGTTCTTGCCCACATCTTCGCCAAGCTTCTTGCGCAGGGTCCGAATATGAACCATTACGGTATTGCCGCTCTCATAATAAGCCTCTCCCCACACTTGCTCAAAGATGCTCTCCGCACTGAACACCTGTTTGGGATGACTCGCTAGCAGATACAGGATGTCAAACTCCTTCGGTGTTAACTCTACTGGCTTGCCGTATAAGGTTACGCTATGTTGATCTGGCGAGATAATGAGCCCGCCCTTCTCCAGAATGGAGCGCTGAATTGGTACAGACTGGCTGAATTGAAGTGAACGGCGCAGCTGGGAGTTGACCCGCGCAACCAGTTCCATCGGGTTAAATGGTTTCGTCATGTAATCGTCTGCGCCCATCACGAGTCCGGTGATCTTATCCATATCTGAAGTTTTGGCGCTCAGAAAAATGATAGGCAGGTGATACTGCTCCCGAATTTTGCGGGTCACCTCATATCCGTCCATACCCGGCATCATAATATCCAAAATGGCCAAATCTATTGCTTGTGTCTGAATGGCTTGAACCGCCGCTTTCCCATCAAATGCCTTGATGATGTGATATCCTTCTTTTTGCAAGTGCAATGCAACCAGATCAGCGATCTCAACTTCATCATCTGCGATCAAAATCGTAATACGCTTCATTGCTTATTCCACTCCTATATGTGATGCTCAACAATATAACATATCTGAATCCAACTTATAAATGATTGAAGGGAATCCAATATATGAAACTCGACCGTTTATTAGCCATTGTTGTGCTGTTAATCAATCGTGGCCGGGTGCAGGCCAAGGATCTGGCCGATACGTTTGAAGTATCCATCCGCACCATCTACAGGGATATAGACACGCTGGGTCAGGCCGGTATTCCTGTCGTCACCTATCAGGGTGCAAGCGGTGGTATTGGCCTGGCAGAGGGCTACCGGCTTGATCGAAATGTATTGACCGACAAGGATCTCGCCTCCATTGTCACTGCGCTGCGCAGTGTCTCCACCTCCCATACGAATGTTGCACGGGATCTATTAATGGAGAAACTCAGCAGCATCGTGCCTGAAGCCAAAAATGAGGATTTCCAAGCCAATACCAGCCGCTTCATTGTGGATTATTCGATGTGGACGCATCCCGAAGCGCTGGAAATGAAACTTCAACTCATTGAACAGGGCATGGATCAACTGCGGCCCATTACATTTACCTATTGTAGTGCAGAAGGTACTCAAACTCATAGAACGACCGATCCGCATACCCTTGTGCTCAAAAAACATTCCTGGTATCTCTATGCATTCTGTCACGAACGCAACGATTTCCGCATGTTCAAGCTGGTCCGTATGCGAGATGTCGCCCTTGCCCAAGGAAACTTCGAACGAAGGCCGATCAACCTGCAGGACAGGCCCTGGCAGCAAGAATGGGCAACTCCGGATAATAAAGTGGCCCTGAGCCTGAGATTCCATGCTTGTATCCGTCACATCGCAGAGGAATGGTTTGGCATAGAGAACGTCGTTTCGGATGGTGAGGGGTATTATATCAGCCAAGTCGCATTCCCGGAGGACAACTGGTTATATGGGTTCATTCTTGGATTTGGCGCGGATGTCGAAGTGCTGGAGCCTCTGCATATTCGGGAGGAGATTCGTAGAATTGCTGAACAAATTGTACAAAATTATAAAACCCCACCCTTAACCTGACAGACAGGTGTCCAGTTCCTACCGTTATACTTCTATTATATTCAAGCTGTACATAACAAGGAGGAATTGATGATGAACGTCACAGTATGCCAAAGCTGCGGAATGCCACTTACTACCCCTGCTCAATTCGGAACAGATATAGATGGCAATACAACCCGCGAATACTGTATCTATTGTTATAAAGAAGGCAAGTTCGAGCAACCCGATATTACGCTGGAGGGCATGATTGAAATGTGCACCGCCATACTGGACCAGGAAGGTATGGACGAGGAATCTGCAAGGGCGATGCTGCGTAACCAGCTTCCTTTTTTGAAAAGATGGAATGCCTCCGGCTCAGAACGGAACGTGACATTTGGGGCAGAAAATTCGGATGATTCCGTTGAATTTAATCAAGGAACTCGCGACAATCGGCTTTCCACAGAGCCCATTCGGTACGTCACACTGCCAGGAAAGCGCCTTGCAGGTGTGTCCGCCAGAACAACCAATGCCATTGAGATGAGTGGCAAAGGCTGTATTCAGGGACTCTGGAACAGCTACTTCGCCTCAGATCATCAGCCTGCCCCTGAAGCCAACCGCTATGGCTGTTACGCTAATTATACAGATGGCATAAATGGAGAATACACCATACTGGTGGGTCATGAGGTGGGTCTGGATGAAGCGTTGCCTGAGGGAGTGAGTTCCGTTAACCTACCGCCTGCAACATATGCGGTGTTCACCTCCAGAAAGGGCCCGATGGCCGAGGTCGTAGGTGAGGCCTGGGGTGCGGTGTGGGCCTGGAACAATCAAGGGGATCGCACGTTTACCGGAGATTTCGAATTGTATGATGAGCGCAGTCTCGATCCTGAGAACGTACAAGTGGACTTGTATATCGCTGTTCGCCAAGAAAAATAAGAAAAAGTGATTATGGTCATTCCTTAATTCGAATTGGACCATTGCGATCTATATCTCAAAATAGCATACCGCTCACGGATTTATGCAAAATGCTGTTAGGCTGTCAGGTTTTCCTGACGGCTTTTTGCCTTGTTCCCTTTATCTATCCACCAAAAAAATGCCCTAGTATGCACCCGACAACCGACCATGGTACCAAGTTAGCTAGCTTGCGTCGTACCTATACAACCAGACAATATGTCTTAATTTCGACACCATTGGCATTCCCAAAACTGGGTCTATTCACTTAACAACCGCTTCTATCCTCCCATACGAAACCTCACATATGCGGTCCTTTTCTCCTGAATTTACTTAAAAACGTTTACATCCCCTGAATACGGGGTAAAATCACTACAATCCAATTGGAATTACACCTTAAGTTACCTGTTTCGTCTAACAAGTCACAAATACCTATTTGCGTAACAGAGACGATAACCCGTCAGAATACATAATCTATCAATAATCACATATGCATATTCGAAAATGCATTAAAGGAGGAACCAAGATGATCCGCATGCCTATTCAGCAAATGATCCCGTACCACCATCAATATCCGCGCAACACGGCGACCACTGCTCCCAAAAAGGAGAATGAGAACACTCAAGGTCTATCCTTTCATGAAATTTTGCAACAAAAAATGGCTAAAAAGAATGCTGCCCCTTCTATGCGATAAATGAAATGACAAGCAAATCGAGAATCGCTTACGTGGTTTGCACCGTTCCTCTGCGAAGTTGTGGATGAACGGTTATTCGCGTTTTCACGATAAATGTTGTGAACTCAGTATTTTAAATATGTACAGTCTATTGCCTCATCCCTATAATGGGTTAAATATCTGCGGAACTTATATGAGACATAATCCATTTCAGGAGGCAAGTATGATGATGACCATTGGCTGTTTTCACGCTCACTATTCCAATATTGCACTGATTGAAGAAGCTCTCGCTCCTTATGAGGTTGAACTTGTACATTATGTCGATCCGGGCCTGGATCGCCTCAAACATGATTCCGATTTTACCGAGGCAGTTACGCATGAGAAAGTATCACAAACGCTGCAATGGATCGCCCACTGCCATGCAGATGCCATCCTCGTTACCTGTACCCTGTTTGCAGCCGTACTTGAGCAGGAGGCACAGCAAGTACCCGTGCCCGTGATTGGTATTGATGATCCCTTACTTCAGGAAATGCAGCAGAATTCTGGCGAGTACATTCTAGCGTTTACCAACCCTGCAACGATTGAAGGAACGATGGCGCGGGTGAATCAGGCTTTGCAGCAAGATGTTGAAGATGAGCAGCGACACGAGGCCGTGACCATAAAGAC
Organism: Paenibacillus sp. BIC5C1; assembly: GCF_032399705.1. Taxonomy (NCBI): domain Bacteria; kingdom Bacillati; phylum Bacillota; class Bacilli; order Caryophanales; family Paenibacillaceae; genus Paenibacillus; species Paenibacillus sp. BIC5C1. Next base: position 729,877 of record NZ_CP135922.1, on the reverse strand, counting down.
TGAAGCAGTACTGATCCCGGGCATATTCGAGTTAATTATGCGAGGCGATAAGGAAGGTTATCTTGCAGCAGTGAGCACCGGGTTACAGCAACTTGCTGAGCAGTATCCAGATAACACAGTCGTAGCCGCTCAATTGTCCATGGCTCCTGCAGCAGCACGGGTCACAGCAGTTACAGGCATGGCAATCTATAGCCCTTTGGTTTCGCTAGCAGCGTATTTGGAGAAGAAGTTGAGCTTGAAGCGGCGTTAGACTTTGAATCCGAGACGTAAGCCATTCAAACCATCTACGTCTACAATTGACGGGAGGAATAAGCGTGCGTTTTCTTTATGTTGTTATATTATTTGTAGTTGGATTTGCCTGTTCGGCGTTTATATATGGCGGTTCTCCCAGATTGAGTGATGCACTCTTATTTGTTATTGCGGGGATTTTATATAAAATGTGGAACAAGAAAAATCAAGAAACTCATCCTGATGAGAACTGAACGTTTTTCAGATGATGTACACATACAAGAACTCAGAAAAAGGGCCGCTCTTCTCCGCGATCACGGAGAGGAACGGCTTTTTACCATGTCAGGCTGCTCAGATTGCGCTATAACAGCGCCTAAGAGCGTGTCCGGTATTCCTCAGCCTTTTCCAACATGCCCGCTGCCACGGCCTCATTTTCGGACAAACCTTTGTCTGCGGCAAAAGCACGAATATCCTGCGTAATGCGCATGCTGCAAAATTTCGGCCCACACATGGAGCAGAAATGGGCTTCTTTGGCCCCTTCCGCCGGCAACGTCTCATCGTGGTAGGATAGCGCACGTTCCGGATCCAGCGATAGGTTGAACTGATCCCTCCAGCGGAATTCAAAGCGTGCTTTGGACAGCGCATCGTCCCGCCGCTGGGCACGCGGGTGACCTTTCGCCAGATCAGCGGCATGAGCAGCGATCTTGTAGGCAATAACGCCTTCCCGCACATCATCCTTATTGGGCAGGCCCAGATGTTCTTTTGGCGTAACATAACAGAGCATGGACGTACCAAACCAGCCGATCATCGCTGCTCCAATTGCCGAGGTAATATGGTCATATCCCGGTGCAATATCGGTCGTCAGCGGACCCAGCGTATAGAAAGGCGCCTCCTTGCAAATCTCCATTTGCAGATCGACATTCTCCTTAATCTTGTGCATCGGCACATGTCCCGGACCTTCAATCATCACCTGCACATCATGCTTCCAGGCGATTTGTGTTAGTTCACCAAGCGTAGCCAGTTCCGCCATCTGGGCTTCATCATTTGCATCGTAGATACTTCCTGGGCGCAGTCCGTCTCCGAGCGAGAACGCCACGTCATACCTTTTCATAATTTCGCAGATTTCTTCAAAATGGGTGTATAGAAAATTTTCCTGATGATGCGCAAGGCACCATGCTGCCATGATGGACCCGCCCCGTGACACAATACCCGTCATACGTTTGGCGGTCATCGGAATATAACGCAGCAGCACACCTGCATGGATTGTAAAATAGTCCACACCCTGCTCTGCCTGCTCAATGAGCGTATCACGATACAACTCCCAGGTCAGTGCTTCAGCTTCTCCATTGGCCTTCTCCAGCGCCTGATAGAGCGGTACTGTTCCAATCGGCACAGGTGAATTGCGGATGATCCATTCCCGGGTCGTATGAATGTCTTTGCCTGTGGACAGATCCATCACGGTATCCGATCCCCAGCGTACCGCCCAGGTCATCTTCTCCACCTCTTCTTCGATGGAGGAGGATACCGCAGAGTTGCCGATGTTCGCATTGATCTTCACATGAAAATGACGCCCGATCAGCATCGGCTCACTCTCCGGGTGATTGATGTTTGATGGTAGGATGGCCCTGCCACTCGCCAGCTCCTGCCGCACAAACTCCGGTTCCACCCCCTCACGAATGGCGGCGAACTCCATCTCCGGTGTGATCATCCCCTGTCGTGCATAATGCATCTGGGTCACGCTGCGCCCTGCCTGTGCCCGCAATGGTTTGCCACGCAAGCCCGGATACTCCTCGGCTCCTGCTCGCTTTCCTCCCGGTTTCAATCCGTTATCCTCCGGTTTTACCGTTCGTCCCTGGTAGGCTTCAACATCTTCACGCTCCGTAATCCAGCGGGTACGCAGCGCCGGCAACCCTGCCCGGATATCGGCATGAAATCCGGGGTCGGTCATCGGTCCGCTCGTATCGTAGACACGCAGTGGTTCGTTATGCTCCACTCCTTGAGGAGTATTGGTGTCATGAAGGGCAATTTCACGCTCCGGTACAGCAATGTCCGGTCGTGAGCCCTGAATGTACACTTTGCGGCTGCCCGGGAAGGGCTGAACCCGTCCTGCCGTACCTTTTTCCTTTGCCAACTGCTGATCCTGCTTGTCCTGTCCCATCGCTTCTTGTCCCGTTTGGTTTCCTGTACTCATCGCTCTTGTCTCCTCCTTATTGGTGATTGCCTGGATTGAAATGCTTGCATACGGATCCAAACCATCCAACACATAGAAAAGGAAAGAGCGAACCTACAACACAAAATAGAGACATACAGTTCAAGTAATACAGAATTCGGGGCAAAGGCTATTGGAACCCCATGCTCGCCAATGGCTCCCAGCTCAATATCTAAAAGTAGCTCTGACACTGGCTTCCGCCTATTTACTGTATAAAAAAGCCGGTTCCCGAGGGAACCGGCTTATGTCCATCACCAATAACGCACCTCATTCAGGCTCCATAAGGGAGTCCGTCCATAGGCCACATGATATGGTGTTCGTGGTCGTATCGCCGATTACTTCCCTACGCTGGTATGATCCAGATCAGGTGCAAAGGGTCCGGAATCTCATGCGATTCCGTCTCAGTCCGGACAATTCGGACTCCCCCAGTAACGTTAACAAGTTGCTGCATCTAAGCCGCAAATACATATTTAATTATACTGACCCCGTTGGGCCGTCCATTACAGAGTAGCGCAACCGAATCATAAAAACAACCTTTAAATTCCAGAAAATATAATCAGGATAACATAAGTCCCATCTGTGTCGCAGCTTCCTTCAGCACAGGTGCGTATTCATGCAACGTCTCCTGTGAGAGGCGACTAACAGGCCCGGATACTGACAAAGCAGCAGCGATGTTTCCTTTCCGATCCATAATGGGTACAGATACTGCGGCGGCTCCCGGTTCACGTTCCTCATAACTTGTTGCGTAGCCATATTCAAGAATGTCTTTCATCTGTGCCAAATATACTTTGGGATCGATAAATACCGGCCATTCCGGTCCATTCATCAGATCTTCGCGGTCCTCTTCGGTGGCAAAAGCCATCAGCACTTTGCTGGATGCTCCCACAGATAACGGAAGTCTGACGCCCACCGGAGCTACACGACGAATCGCCTGATCACTCTGCACGGCCTGAATGCGAATCCGCTCACTGCCATCACGAAGATATAAACTCACGGTTTCGCCCAGTCGATCTCTGAGCCGCTCCATCGCAGGAAGGAGCAAAATGGCAGGATCATCGCTGCGAGACATATGGGCAGACAGTTCCCAGATGCGTATGCCAAGCCGATACTTCTCAGTTGCAGCATCCCGGATCACGAACCCTTTGTCCTCCAAAGTAGCCATCAGACGATGGACTGTACTCTTGTGCAGACCGATCTGGCTGGCAATTTCCGTGAGTCCCAGATCACTGCGGGTTGTAAAACACAATAATATATCCAGCGCCCGTTCTACAGCCCGGACGGTTAACTTTCGGTCTTCCATGGCAAGTTGCCCTCCTCATGTTTCATCACATGAAACTTGGTTACATAAATTATATGAGAAACGGTCTCATCTGTAAACCAAAAAGCGCCATTTGGAATAGGGATATTTGTAAATATTTTCTTTTTATAAATTAGAATCCCCTGCATTTTGCACCCTAAGGAAATGTTACCCATATATCTTCAGAACTATATAACAATTGCGTAACAAATGGCCTCAATCAATTGACTTTGACTATATTGGAACATACGATAAAGATATATTAAATTAAGATTTTGCTTCATAAGTAGTCAGAAAAATCATTTATCCGCTCTGTTCGTCTCGTTGTTATCTTCATTTGATTTTTAAAGGAGGGGCAATCATGTATCCGACATCCCAGAGCGAAGCCCCGCTGCAAACGAAAGTATCAGATCTGCCTTCTTCGTTATCACCGAGGCTGATCCGGTTCAAACATATTGTCGTGGCGTTGTTGCTCTCCGTTGTATTTTTTCTGCTCTTTTGTTTCATTGCACTACACGGTTATATTGCTTGGGTATTATCCAATCCAACTGTAGCGCCTGTATTCTCCAATCCCATGCAGGCGAAGAACATGAAGTATCAAGACATTACGTTCCCGGCAGCAGACGGCAGTCGAACGATGCAGGGTTGGTATATTCCGGCTGATGATAATGCAAACAAAACCATCATATTCAGCCATGGATATGGTGCGAATCGTGAAGAGACCTGGGTACCGATGTATGACTTGGCCCATTATGCTCACCAACTCGGCTTCAATGTGGTGATGTTCGATTACGGTTTCGCTTCACAGGTGAACAAAGCTGTCGCCACAGGCGGCAAAGCCGAGTCCCAGCAGCTGCTTGGTGCTATCCAGTTTGCGAAGCAGCGCGGAGCTCAGGAGCTTGTCGTATGGGGATTCTCCATGGGTGCAGGTACAGCCCTGCAGACTGGGCTGATTACCAAGGATGTGGATGCTATGATTCTGGACAGCACCTTCCTGCTTGAGCCGGATACGCTGTATCACAACATCCATAATCAGATTGATCTTCCGCGGCAGCCTACACTGGAGATTATGAACCTGCTGTTCCCGATTCTGAACGGAACCGGATTACAGCAAATTCCGTATCAGGAAGTGAAAAAAGAAGATTATCCTTTCCCGATTTTCTTCATCCATGGTACAGAGGATGAGAAAGCTCCTTACCCCATTGCAGAGCTGCTTGCCAGCAACCAAACCAATCCAAAATCCGATGAATGGATTGTGGATGGTGCGCACCATGAGCTGATCTTCCGGGAGCATCCGAAGGAATATCTGCGCCGTGTCTCCACATTCCTGAGTCATGTGACGAAGACGAGCAGCGATGATGTGGAAAATACCAATACCGGAGAATCGTGAAGATTCGGTATTTCAAGAGCCCCTATGGGGCTCTTTTTTGTTTATACATAGGACAACATGCTTGGAGAATATACTTTTGGGACGTAATTAAAGACAGCTCTCTAGCTTGTACATTACAAAATTGAGCGAACGGGGAGATTAAATTTTATAACTGCTGCTGGATGTGAATTTGAATTCATCTGAACGGAGGTTTACCGCTTATGAATTGGTATGGATATGGGCATCTGCTGCCTCTGCGGGTACTCGAAGAAGTCCGTTTCTGGAAAGAGCAAGAGAAGGAACATACGATTGTCATTCGTGCATTGGTTCCTGATCTTGAACCCTCTTATGTCAATTGGCTTGCGGAGTGGGAAGCAATCTTTGAGAATAGTGAACGAGTCGCGAATCAGCTGTTGAAGCAAATACTGCCGGGAACCCAGCCGCCTGCTCCCTACATCATCCGCTGCATTGAACAGCTCGTAGCGGCTGCCTGCACACAATCGCGAGAGTTCATTAGACAGTTGTACGTCTTGCTGGAAAGTAATGCTGTTCAGCATGTGCCGATTGCCAAAATAGTTATCCTGCATTTCATTCGTGAATCCGAGTATTTCCTGGGGGTACTTGAAACGCTGAAACAATCTGGATCTTTGCGAGATTTGGTGTCTGATCCCTCTTTTTCACTGAAACCTATTCTTCAAACCTCGGGACAACCGACTGATCCCAACGTACAAGTTGCTTCAACGCCCGTGTCTGAACAACCCTATCGTGAAGCTGTAGAAGAATCGTCCAATACCGCAGGAAAAGTCAACAACCCCACTCCATCGGTACAGGCACAATCTTCAGCGGCTGTCCATTCTCCAAATGCAAGCGCAGAGGGCACAACCGACTCTTCAGCAGCGCCAGTCAAAGAAAAACCTGTACCTATTGGTGGACACACACTGCCACCCCTGCCCTATGCCTACAATGCGCTGGAACCGCATATTGACGAGATGACGATGCGTATACACCATGACAAACACCATCAGTCCTACGTGGACGGACTGAACACCGCGGAGAAAAAGCTGGCAGAATCGCGGAAAAAGAATAATTTTGAACTCGTCAAACATTGGGAACGTGAACTCGCGTTTAATGGTGCAGGTCATTACCTGCATACGATCTTCTGGACGATCATGAACCCCAAAGGTGGAGGCAAGCCTTCCGGTATGCTCGCAGAGCAGATCAAGCGGGATTTTGGCAGCTATGAAGCGTTCAAGAATCAATTCACCGAAGCCGCCAACAAAGTGGAAGGCAGCGGTTGGGCCATGCTGGTATGGAGCCCGCGGGCGCATAGATTGGAAATTTTGCAGGCGGAGAAACACCAGAACTTATCTCAGTCCGACATTGTGCCTCTCCTGCCGCTTGATGTATGGGAACACGCCTACTATCTGAAACACCAGAATGAACGCAAAAAATATATCGAGGATTGGTGGAAGGTTGTTTACTGGCCAGCTGTGGCGGAACGTTACGAAACTGCGCGCAAGCTGTTATGGCCGCCTTATTGAAATTAGGGTTGGAGTTATGCGAAAAAGAGATATCACCAGCTTATAGACTGAAAGATCTCTCTTTTTCGCAAAAAAAAGCAAGCCTCCTGATTCAAGAAGACTTGCTTGTAATAGGATAATCTATGGACCCCAAGCCTTTAAGAGGCGCAACCCTCACAGGCAACATAATTGTCGCCAACCTGTTTGCTAATCGCGATCAGATCGCCCAGCTTGATATCTTCTTCACCTGTAAATTCAAGATCAGCGATACGTGCAACGATCAGGGCAGCTGCTTCTTCCTTGCTTGTAGCCATTTGGCTGAATTCAGACTTTTCGCCTGTGGAAATGACCTCATATAAGTACGTATATCTTAAAGTTTCCATGTAGACACTCTCCTTCCGAAATCACATCATATCATCTCTATTACCCAATTCCAAGTCCAAGCTTCCGAACCTAATCGTAACGCAGTTTCATCTGCTCAGCCGTCCGCCTAACGGCTTCCCGATCCACGCTCAACACACGGCTTGTCTCCGCCAAGGGAAAACGTTGACGCAGTGTGCGTACCAACGAGGCTGTATACGCCGCAGCAGAAGGGACACCTGCCAGTTCATACAAACTTGCCATCGTTCCGGGCCGAACATCCGGGTATCCTTCGCTGGAACCGTCTGCTGCATCCTGATAGAACTCACGCACGTCTGCTGCCAATTGGTCCCCTTGTCCTTCCACGATGATAAAGGCCGTAATGATATAAGCCTTGGCCTGTCTGCGCTGGGCAATACCACAGAATTTCAGTCCACCCACACTGACATCATAATCGCCAGGACAGAAGGCGCCTTCGATCTCCCCCGTACGTGCCTGACTCGACCACGGTGTTAGCGAATCAGCAATCAGTGAGGACATCTCCCGAAAATCATCGTGAATATTGATGGCACGTCCAGGGTTGGGTAAAATTAAAGATACGTTAACCACCCCTGGATTCAGGGGAACTGCCGCACCACCGGATGGACGAACACAGACCGCCGTTCCCCGGCTTCTCATGCGTTCCATCGCTTCTACCGCCTGAGGCAGCCTCCGGTCCCTCAGTCCCGCCACAAAGGCATCTGGATGCCGCCAAATATGAGCAACGGGCAAGTGACCTTCTCCCACCTGGCGGCACATGATTTCTTCCCAAGCAAATGCTTCAAGTACACTGCTCCCGTGGCGCAGCAGCGGTGTCTCCCAAATTTGCAGAGGCAATGAATGATCAAGCTGCATCTGCTGCTTTGCTCCCGGCGATCCGGGTTGATCTGAATTGGACGGTACACTCATATAAGATAGCCTCCGACTAAACTAATCTGGATGAATTGTGTGAATGCAAAAGTAATATGTAAATAAGCCGGTTCCCCAGGGAACACGGCTTATTTATGAAAGCTTCCATAGGCACAAGCATCTATACTGCCATTTCAGACTAGCAAATTGCCGACTGATATGGAAACAACATGATAGTGCCACAGGATTCAACGCTTCTGGCTTGTCCAACGAGTGGAATGAGCCGATCTTAATCTTTCATGAGCGATAGGAACTCGGCACGCTGTGCCGGATTTTCACGGAAAGAACCACGCACAGCAGACGTTACCGTCTTGCTGCCTGGCTTCTTCACGCCGCGGGAACACATGCACAAGTGCTCGCCTTCCACGACAACCATGACACCGTTGGGCTCTACCGCTTCAGTCAGAATATCGGCAATCTGTGAGGTAATGCGCTCCTGAACCTGCAGGCGGCGGGTAACTGCCTCCACCAGACGGGCCATTTTGCTCAATCCCACAATTTTGCCACTCGGTACATATCCAATGTGCACCTTACCGAAGAAAGGCGCCATATGGTGTTCACATTGGCTGTAATAGACAATGTCCTTCACAATGACCAGTTCTTCATGATTCTCGTCAAACGTCACACCAAGTACATCGCGCGGGTCCACTTCATACCCGCCAAAAATCTCTTCATACATCCGGGTTACGCGTGCAGGCGTTTCTAGCAGCCCTTCCCGCGTACTATCCTCACCGATCAATTGCAAGATCTGTTCAATGTGATACTCGATCTTCTCCCGATTGTCGGATACTTTTGAATTCAAATAATCTTTAACGCCAGCCACTGCCGAACGCCTCCTTTCGAACCACATACTGTAAGCAGCTATTCACTTCAGCATTATGCATAATGCTCGCTCACAGCTATTATTTTCGGCGGCCCGAGTTTTTACGCGCAGGATGTTGTTGCGGCTGAGGCATCTTCGCGCCTGGCTGCTGGTTCTTCATCATCTGCTGGGCGCGCTGCATTTGCTTACCGTTCAGGTTATAACCCATTTGCTTCGCCATCTTCTGGAGCATGTCGGGATCGCTTTGCATTTTCTCAAGCTGTTTCCGCAAGTAGTATACCCCAATGAAAAATCCTCCGACCAGACCAACAATCAATGTAATAATCGGTATTGCTATTGCCATCTCTTAGACACCTCTGTATGCAATCTAAAAAGCCTGATGATCCGTGTCAGCACATGATGTTATACGTTCACAATGCAAACATGACACGCACCGGATTTCCTGAAAGTTATCATAGCATTTCCGCACGCCTTGAGCAAACGGATTTTCCAGCTATACGCTGAATTTAACATCCAGAAAACAGATCGAAAACATTCAATAAATCTCTCAGGAACTTCGTATACGTTACATCAATACCGCCTCTATGAAAACGGTTGTATGTTGAGCCAGATCCACTTCAATCACATCCAGATCATAACGTGTACTGCCACGCGCCACCCGAATGACAGGCCTGCCGGGCAAACCCCGATGCTGACGTACAATGACTCCGGTCTCTTTGGTAGACAAACGAACTGCTGTTCCATTTGGATACACGGACACACTTCGGTTGAATTCGATCAGAATGTCACGATCCAGCTTCGTGCCAGACATCGCCATCATCTCTTCACAGGCTTCGTGTGGCAGCATAATTCTACCAGAAAGGCCATTAATCAGATTATCATACGTGTTAGCTGCACTGACGATTTTAGCGAACAGATGAATGTCTTTTCCCTTGATGCCCCTCGGCAGTCCCGTACCATCCACATGCTCATGATGCTGTAGAGCCGTATGCGCCACAAGCAGATTGAACTCTCGTTTGGACTTGATCAACTCGAACCCTCTCCACGTGTGATGCAAGGAAGAGTTTGCTGCTGAACCGCTCCCCGGTGGCTCCCCCACTTTGCCGATGTCATGCAATAGAGCTCCGACGGCCAGATCCTTGAGCTGTACATAGTTAAGCCCCAGATTCAGACCAATGACAGAAGACAGCAAACATACATTCATGGCATGAACATACTGTGCGTTATCTTTGGTCCGAATATCTGTGAGCTGGACAAGCAGTTCACGCCCGTTCAGAACATCGTTCAACAATTTATCTATGCTGATGGCAACCTTCTTCGGGCTCCAGTCTTTCCCGGAACGGATAGAATCGAGTGTAACACTCATTTCATTAATGACTGCCTTTTTCGTGGCTTCATCCAGAATGTCTTCTGTATCCACATCTTTATAAGCTTCATCCTGGATGTACAGCATGGTCACACCAATACGCTTGAGCGTATTAACCATAAATACGGTGAGCTGGACTCCGGCAGACAACAATACCGTGCCGTTGCCGGAATATATGGTTTTACCCAGAAGCTCCCCCGCCTCCACGCTCTCCACGTTAACATACTTCATGAACGTCCCCCGCTCTTACGATTGCTGCTCCAATGTGAGTAATTGCTCTTTGGTTTGCAGCCCGCCTACATAACCCACCAGGGTTCCGTCTTTACCGCTGATGCGGTGACAGGGAATAATAATCGGAATCGGATTTTTACTAATGGCATCCAGAACTGCTCGAACAGCTTTGGGCCTGCCGATGATTTCCGCAACCTGTTGGTGTGTTGAGGCCTCTCCATAAGATATATCGGACAGGACTTGCCATACTTGTAGCTGGAATGGTGTTCCAAACAAATCAAGCTTCAGTTCAAACGCTTTTCGTTCTCCCGCAAAATACTGCTTTATCTGCTGTGCAGCTTCGCTCAGCTTCTCTTCATTTTTCTCATATCGATATTCGCCGATCCATGTACGGGCCCATTGTTGCAGATGCGCCTCGCGCACATGGAATGCACCAAAATCAATGTGACACAAGCCCTTATCCGTGGCACAGAGCGTAAGTGTACCGATCGGTGTCAGCACCTCATCGTAATATACCGGTGTACCACTCAGGCCTGTTACGGCTGACGGTTTCCATGCTGCAGCTTCCGGCTTGGTTGGCTCTGTCTTCTGCCCATTTTCCTGTTCGGATGTCATATTCAGTTCCTTCTGTTCCTCAGGCTTATTGTTGCTATTCGGCTCTGCCTGAGGCTTATCGGGTAAGGTCTGGGACGAACTCAGTCGTTCCTTGGCCTTCTGCAGCATGCTTAGCACGTTCCCATCTTGTTCGTTAGCGGCAGCTTCCCCAATGGCTCTCATTGCGTCTTCTCCTCCAATTCTGCTCAGCGCCCAAGCTGCAGTTCCCCGCAGTTCGGGACGCGGATCACGCTTCAGTACCTCCGTTAGTTTCGGTACAGCGGTTTTGTCTTTGAAATTGCCGAGGGCAATTACGGCGTTGCGCTGGATTGGCTTTTTGCCCCGCCAAGCGGCAGAGCTTTGGCCAAAGCGCTCTTTGAATTCACGGTTACCGATGTCAAGCAGCGGTATCAGCAAAGGTTTTACAATCTCCGGATCAGGATGAAACTCGGGATGGTGGTCCCAGTTTTTACCCCGATTCTTCGGACAGACAATTTGACAGGTATCACAACCGTACAGACGATTGCCGATTTTCAGCATAAACTCTTCATCCACGAAGCCTTTCGTCTGGGTCACAAACGAAATGCAGCGCTGTGCATTCAGTTGTCCCGGCCCGACCAGTGCTCCTGTTGGACAGGCATCAATACACTTCGTACATTCACCACAATCCTCGGTCACCGGGTTATCTGGCTGAAACGGGATATTCGTGACCAATTCGCCGAGAAAGATCCATGAACCGAATTTGGGCGATATAATGGCACAGTTCTTGGCACTGAATCCAATCCCCGCTCGCTGGGAAACAGCACGGTCCACCAATGCCCCCGTATCTACCATACTTTCGATCATGGCTTCAGGTACGCGCTCACGTATAAAATGAACCAGCTTGTCCATTGCTGCACGCAGGACCTGGTGATAATCCTGCCCCCAGGCGGAACGAGCCAGAATACCACGGTATGCACCAGGCTCCGACTTCGGCGGATTGACCATCTTCGATGGATAAGCCACGGCAATGGCAATGAGCGAAGCAGGCTCGCCATCTTTCAACTCTGGACGTATCCTTTTCTCAATATCAGGCTCCTCAAATCCGGATTCGAACCCTTTCGCCCGATGCTGCTCCAGAATGGATTTCAATGTCACGAATGGTTCTGCCGAAGCAAATCCTATATCATCAATACCCATCTCGGGAGCAGCTGCCTTAATCTCTTGTTTTAACTTCTCCCATACAGCTGCTGCCTTTGCTGCTCCGGTCTGTACACTCGTCATATCTATTCCCTCTTTTCTTCCACGCTAATTCCGCAAATAGTGAACGCCCGCCTCAGGTGGGAGGACAGGCGCTGATTTCGATATACAAGTCGGACATACCGGAGCAAAAAGAAACCGAGTCTATATCGTTTAACGCAAAATGCAGCGTGAAGTTGTTGTCCTTGTCCTGCTAACATTTTACAGTTTTTTAATTTCTGAGAACGGCCAAAAAATAAACTCCGCTCTACCTACAATTTCACTGGATGTAACGCTGCCAAACACACGGCTATCCTTGCTTTTGCCTTCATGACGGTTATCTCCCATCACAAAGTAATGATCCGCTTCCAGCGTAATTGGTCCAAAATCAGGGTCCTGAACCTCCGTATCCGTGTACGTTTCCGCTTGCTGCTCCCCATTCACGAACAGATGATGATCACGTACCTCAACCGTATCACCGGGAAGCCCAACAATCCGTTTGACCAGAAAATCTTTTTTCTCAACACCTTCGCTTGGATCACGAAGCACAATAACATCTGATCGGGATGGCGTTCCAAAATCATATACAATTTTATTTACAAACAGACGATCTCGCTCAACCAGCGTAGGCTGCATCGATTGACCTTTGACCATTGAAAGATTAAATACAAACAGGTTCAACAGCATCATGATTACAAATGCAATCACTATCGTTTTCACCCAGTCCCAAAGCTCTGCACCCCAGGATTTCCCCGGTTGATCAGGCACTCCCGGACCATTTCGTTCCTTGGAAGCCACATGCTCCGTTGAAAGATTATTGGAGTTCAAAGAGACACCTCATTTATCCATTTTGTGAAGAAAAACGTAAATCGACGTACTTTCAAGGAAGACAGAACGCGTATAGTGACCGTTTTTCTTAAAATATCAGGAAGCTGGCGTTCTACGTTTATATGTTCTGATATTACCAATATCGAATGATCATAATCCTTTTAATTCTACTTCATTTGCAAAGGTGAAACAATTGGTTATGAGCACCAGCACAACTAAAAGGGTGAATAACAACGAGATTAAAACAGTCAAAATAGGGATTTAGTTAAATATAATGGGGTTCAGAAGTGGCGAAAAAAGGGGAATAATTGGTGAATGACACCCATATAAATAGAAAGGCGTATCCATCACGTTGTTACACGCTGAAAGATACGCCTAATATGAAATGAAAATCTGTTATATTTCTTTTTTAACCATACAAACTAAGCTTTGGACAAGATACTGAGTTTCTGGAAAGCGCTCATAATCTGATTGGCACCGTAACCCATTGCTTCATATAGAGGCATGGCTACTTTGTTGTGCTCATCACCCGCCACCCATATTTGACTGACTTTACGCTGCTGGAACCTTTGTTCCATGGCCTCGACAAGTTTTTTGCCGACTCCGCGGCGACGATAGTCTGGATGGACCGCAATACGATAGATGCATCCCTGGTTGTGGTCAATCGTACCGATCAAAGCGCCGACGAGGTCTCCCTCTTCTTCCGCAACCATGATCAGGTCAGAATCCCATGACAATTGACGGGCAAACGGGCCCATCGTGTTCTCATAACACTCTTCCGATAGTGCAACCTGAAGAAGCTCTGTCATCTGGCTTGCATCACTCAACTGAAAGGAACGAACGTGCATGTCTTAAATCTCCCTTTTCGTTAGCTTAGATGAGGTTTTACAAAAAGGGGCTCCCCTTTTTACCAAAAACCCAATGTTCATATAATGACAAAAAACGAGAAAATACCGCTTCTTCGTCAATTAAACCATACTTTACGCCATAAAACACGCATTTTCTTTTGAAAGCGCTTAATTGTAACCGTTTACATCCGAATATTAAACTTTTCCTCTATTTAAACACTTAAAATCACATAAATAGTTTCATAATGGGTAAAATATGTTTGTTATCTCTGACCCATGAATGGATTAACGTCTGGGGGGGACTTAATAAACAAAAATGTTGCTTAATTAGCCCGAATGCGGTTTAATATTAGTGACAAGGGTATTATTACATAGGTACCTGGGCAATTTGCATAAATCCTGTGAGCGTCTTTCACTCAGCAAGATATAGATCGAAGTGAACCTATTCGTCTAGAACTTGTCCCGGAAGCGATTCGAAATGAATTATGCAAAATGCTGACCTTAACAAAAATTCAAAAATCTCAGGAGGTATTTCACTATGACTTTTCAATTACCAGCACTTCCTTACGCTAACGACGCACTGGAACCACATATTGATGCGCAAACGATGGAAATCCACCACGATCGCCATCACAATACTTACGTAACGAACTTGAACGCAGCTCTGGAAAGCGCTCCTGAACTGCAAGGTAAAAGCTTGGAAGATCTGATTGCTAACCTTGACAGCGTACCTGAAGGTATCCGCACAGCGGTTCGCAACAATGGCGGCGGACACGCTAACCACAGCCTGTTCTGGGAAATCATCGGACCTAACGGCGGCGGCGCTCCTACTGGTGACATCGCAGCAGCAATCGATAGCGAACTGGGTGGCTTTGACAAATTCAAAGAAGATTTTGCAAAAGCAGCTACAACTCGTTTCGGTTCCGGTTGGGCTTGGCTCGTCGTTGGTAAAGATGGCAAATTGTCCATCACTAGCACACCTAACCAAGACAGCCCTCTCTTCGAAGGTCTGACTCCGGTTCTGGGTCTGGATGTATGGGAGCACGCTTACTACCTGAAATATCAAAACAAACGCCCTGACTACATCGGTGCTTTCTGGAATGTAATCAACTGGGACGAAGTAAACAAACGTTACGCTGCAGCGAAATAAGACTGCCAGCATAATTGAAGAGCCTGATTCGGTCAACGCGACCGGATCAGGCTCTTTTTAGTGTGCTTTTGCTTGCTGCACGTTGGTTGATTTAATATTGGTATGGCAAGGGCCCATTACTCACTAACATCGTCATATACCCCTGCAAAATAACTGCTGATGAGCTTCAGGAATATATTCGGAAATGCCATGGTGTCCATATCTTCTGGACCAATCCAGCGATAGATCAGGCCATCGCCTTTGCCACTCATTACATCATGCGCCGGGTTACTTGCGGCAAATGCTGACAACGGCTCGGCCTGCTCTTCAAGCGAGCCTGAGATATTGGCTGCATCGGTGATGCCTGGCTCCGATGCTTGTGTTTGTGCCGCGGGAGAACCGGATGCGGCTGGCGCAGGGGTTTCCTTGGCAGCCGCCTGTGCATCGTAGGCGGCTCTGGCTTCCGCAGCGATCAGCGGAAGCTCGTTACTCTGGTCCTGCTCGGTGCACTTGTACACCTGCAGGCTCCAGACAATGTGGCTGAACACATGCTCCGCATGGGTAGCCAGCCCTTCCGGGCGGGCAGCGAAGCCTTCCGCCCACAGACTGCCGGCCAGCAAAGCCATGGCTGGCTCATCTGCCAGCGGCCCCGCCTTCTTGCCGGCTGTGGCGGGCGCCGCCAGCACATGCGGCAGCTCCCACATGCGGGCCAACAGGCCCGTAGCTGGGCGCTGCCGCACAAGCACACGGCCGCGATGAGCACCGCGGCCCTCCACAATGGCGACCAGCCGCTGCTCAGGGCGCGGCGGCTTCGCCTTGGTCTTGACCGGCAGTGTGAGCTCCCGTCCGGCGATGCGGCCGGAACATTGCTCCATGACCGGGCAAGTCAGGCAGTGCGGCGCTTTGGGTGTGCATACCAGCGCGCCAAGTTCCATCAGCGCCTGATTGAAATCACGCGCACGCCCTTCCGGAATGAGCTCTCCCGCGAGCTCTTCCATCAACACCCGGGTGCTGCCCTTCATAATGTCCTCATCAATGAGGAAGTATCGGGACAGGACCCGCATCACATTGCCATCCACCGCTGGCTGCGGCTGGTTGAAGGCAATGCTGAGAATGGCCCCGGCTGTATACGGGCCCACCCCTTTTAACGCAAAGACTGCCTGCTTGTCCTGCGGCATCTCCCCACCGTGCAGCTCCATGACTTGTCTGGCAGCTGCCTGAAGATTGCGGGCACGCGAATAATATCCGAGTCCCTCCCAATTTTTCAAGACCTCTTCTTCCGGTGCTTCAGCCAGAGCCTGTACAGTCGGAAAATTCCCGATAAAACGGTTGAAATACGGAATCACCGTATCCACCCGAGTCTGTTGCAGCATAATTTCCGATACCCATGTGAAATAAGGATTGTTATGGCGACGCCACGGCAAATCCCGTCGGTTGATCATATACCAATCCAGCAAATTCACGCTGAAATGTCGTTTCTGTTCCATTAAACCCATATTTCCGTCCTCTCCTATTGCCAAGCTTACGTTCTTCACACGTTCTCCCACATTGTTACTATTCAGATTCAGGCAATGCCTTCCCCATCTGCTCTACAATAGCAAAGGCCGCAGCCAGCTCCGTCTGGTGCGTAATGCTCAAATGAATATCATACTGTTTGCCATATGGCAGTTGCAGTCGTTCCCATGCTTCATCAGAAAGTGTGGCAACGGGGCGTCCTTTCGCATCAGGCAGCACTTCAATGTCGGTAAAACTCATCATGCTTCCAATGCCGCAGCCAAACGCCTTGGACACCGCTTCCTTCGCTGCGAATCGGCCGGATACAAACTCGACCATCCGTTTTCCCCGATGATCCGCAATCTCTCGCTCTGCATGCGTTAAAATCCGCTTCATAAACGCTTCGGCGTGTTGACCTGACAACAGCCTGCGCATACGCCCAATCTCCAGTACGTCGTTTCCAATGCCATATATCATCAACGCTTCACCCGCTTAACCTTTTATGCTGTAAACGATCTCCATTCGGTCAACTGATCCGTAACTTATCCGAACACGTATTCTATTGTAGCAGGAGGCGCGCACGGATGCGAGTACCATCGTCCTCATTACCAATTATGTTAAAATATGAATCAGCAATAGATGAAACTTTAGGAGGAATAAGATATGTCCACAGCATTTGAACTGCCTGCAAGCGAAGATGCCGTCATTCGCGGAAATATATTTACTGCACGGCAACCCGCTCAAGGAATCATTATCCTGGCTCACGGTTACAAAGGCTTCAAAGACTGGGGCATGTTCCCCTACGCTGCATCCCAGCTAAGCGAGAACTATCACGTCCTGACCTTCAATTTCTCTCACAACGGAGTTGGAGAAGATCTGGAGCAATTTTCTGAACTTGAAAAGTTTGCAGTCAATACGTACAGCCGGGAGCTTGCCGACTTGGCAACGTTGTTTGATTATGTGTCCATACAGCCAGAACTTAACCAACTGCCGGTATTCCTACTTGGACATAGCCGCGGTGCAGGCGTAAGCCTCGTGTACGCACTGGATCATCCCGAACAGATTGCAGGCGTACTCTCCTGGAACGGCGTAACCAACTTGGATCTCTTTACCTCTGAGCAAAAAGAAGAAATGCGTACACATGGCCGCAGCCATGTCACGAACGGGCGAACCGGCCAGCAGATGCCTCTGGACGTTTCCATTCTGGAAGACCTGGACAAGCATAAGGATCGTTACGCCATCATTGATCGCTTGGCTTCTTCCCCTCTGCGTGTGGCAATTATTCAGGGAACAGAGGACGGCACACGGCTGCGGGACGGCTCGGCCGCACTGGTTCAGGTTCGCCCGGATATCCCCTGGCACCAGATTCCTGGAGGAAATCATACCTTTAATACTGTGCATCCATTCAAGGAATCGACGCCGCAGCTCGAGCAGGCGATTACCGAAACACTGCGCCAGATCGATATTTGGAATATCTAGTCCCGTCTTCTTCTCGACTAGCTCTCTTGTTCTTACTACAAATAAAATAATCAGCATAACAAAAAGAGTCGCTGCCTGATGCAGTGACTCTTTGCTGTTCAGATGCTTGCATTGTCCATATCATGGCATGCTTGCGATCCATATTAGATGCCAGGAATGGCATTACGTTTGTGATGGGTACGCGTGTAGAATGCTTCAAGGCGTTCCTGTGCAGCCGGATCAATCTGTTTGCCTTCCAAATAGTCACTGTTCGCTTCATACGAAATGCCCAGCTCATCTTCATCGGTCTGACCTTCCCAGAGTCCTGCAGATGGAGCCTTGTCCAAAATGGCCTGTGGCACGTTCAAATACGCAGCCAGCTGACGCACTTGACGTTTGTTCAGGCTGCTCAGTGGTGTAATGTCCACGGCGCCGTCGCCCCACTTAGTGTAAAAGCCCGTGATGGCTTCAGAAGCATGGTCTGTTCCGACAACCAACAGGTTCTCCTCAAAGGAAAGAGCGTATTGCATCACCATACGGGTTCTCGCTTTTACGTTCCCTTTGCCTTGGTGAGTCATATGACGCGGGCTGCCCATGGATTTGAAACCTTGCTCCACTTCCAGTGCAATCTCGTTAACTGCATCTTCGATGTTGGTTTCCACAACATGCTTCAGGTCATAGGCTTTGGCCACAGCATAGCTATGGTCGATGTCCGATTGCTCACCGTAAGGTTGGAATACGCCCAGCGTTTTGTATTCCTTATTCTCTTCAACTGTAAGCTCGTCCGTTGCTTTTTTGCAAAGCGCCGTAGCTACAGCACTGTCAATTCCGCCACTGATTGCGATTAGCAATCCTTTGGAATTGGCATTTTTCACATAGGTTTTGAGAAAGTCTACGCGCTTGCGCACTTCCTCTTCTTCATTAATGCTTGGTTTAACCTTCAATTCAGCGATGATCTGTTGTTGCAAACTCATCGTTCACACACCCCGTTTCTAAATTAATGAAATTTGATGTCCATTTTGAAAGGTCCGAATGGTTCAATAACCCTATTTGCTCAAAATGAAACGCCCCGGCATCGGTCATCCGAAAGGCGGGGCGTTGCTTGAGCTAATTAACGGCAGTAACGGTCAAACACACTTGTGAGCTCAGCCGCAATTTCCTCCGCAGAACGATCTTCCACTTGATGACGCTCAATAAAGTGAACGAGTTCTCCGTCTTTCATCAGAGCGATGGAAGGTGAAGATGGTGGATACGGTGCAAAGTATTCACGTGCTTTTGCTGTAGCTTCTTTGTCCTGACCAGCAAATACCGTGTACAGGTGGTCTGGTGTAATATCATGCTGAAGTGCTTGGGATACACCTGGGCGGCATTGACCTGCGGCACATCCGCAGACCGAGTTAATAACAACCAGAGCGGTACCTTTGGCATCCGGCAAACTTGCTTCAACTTCTTCTGGAGTACGCAACTCCTGAATTCCCAAACGAGTCAGATCATCCCGCATCGGTTGAACCATATCTTTCATGTATTGATCAAATGACATAGACATTCGGTTTCACTCCTTAAACATGTGAGTTCTATTATTTAAAAAATTAAATGCTTTTGTGCTATTCCTATTATACATCCCTAATCAATGAAAGCAAGGTTCAAACACCGCCTGCGGAAAGGCTTCTCCTTCAATATTATGTCTCATTCCTTGGCAAAACATGCTTGAAGTTCACCGTTGAAATGCAACCTTGAAAGTTGTACCCTGCCCTTCCTCTGATTCGATGGTAATAGTTCCGTTATGCCGTTCGACAATGCTCAGACACATGGATAACCCCAGTCCGGTTCCTTTGGCCTTGGTCGTAAAAAAAGGTTCGAACAGCTTCTCCTGCTTCACTCTAGGTATTCCCGGGCCTGTATCTCGCACACACAGCTCTACAGTGTCATCCACCAACCGAGTCTCAAGTGTAAGTACCCCTTTTTCATTCATGGCTTCCATCCCATTACGAGCCAGATTAAGTACCACTTGTTTAATTTCCTTTGAATTCAGATGAAGCTTCGGCACATTGTGAGCCAGCATAAATTCAATACTCTGACCTCGCAGATTGGCATCAGCCCATAACAAAGGACTTAGTTCATGGATGATATCATGCAGCTGGGATTCTTCCTTCTCGGCAATTCGATTCTGAGCCAATGACAGAAAATCATTAATAATGCTGTTCGCCCGATCAAGCTCCTCCAGAACGATCCGGTAATAGTGATCCAGGGACTCCGGACTCTTTTCCTGCATTAATTGAAGAAAACCACGCACAACCGCCATCGGGTTTCTGACCTCATGGGTAATACTTGCGGCCATTTGCCCTACAAGACTAAGGCGATCCACATTATCGAGCTCACTTCGCAGCAGTTCAAGCTCAGTAATATCCTGAATGATTAACATGGCTCCGATAGCTTCTCTTGGCAGTTCTGCTGAGTACGCGTAGATGGGAACGGTCCTGGATTGAAATACGTTTGAACCGTAACGCACCGTTAGTCCACTTACTTCTCCATGAACAATGGCTTTACGTATACTGCTCTCCATCTTGTCTGCCTGAGCTTGTTCGACAAACTGACTCGCAGGTTGCCCAATCAAATCCGGTGTTGTAGTGCAAGGCAGTTGATCCCGCGCCGTTTGCTCCATCGTATCGTTGACGAACTGCACGGTCCCCTCTTTATCTACGGTTGCGATGGATAAAGGAACAGCATTCAGAATTTGGTTAAGCTTTTCCGTTTCGGCTATGTATCTGTGATGAACTTCTGACAAATGTTGCTCAAGCCCCCGGTGATGTTGTATCTGTTCAATCCAGAGCATACTAAGACTTCCAGCAAGAACTGCACCGATTGTATATCCCAGCGCTAGTAATACCCACTCTACTATTGAGAATGTTGGTTGGCTTTCCATCAATGGAATATACAATACATTGGACACAACCAGCTCGGCCGTTATTAAGGCGGTAACTGTTCCCATTTTGCGTGAACGTGTATAATGCTTGAATCGTTTGGCTGACAACCATACAATAGGATAGAGAAGGATGCCCGTTTGAAGTAGAAATTCGTACAGATTATAGGGATGCGCAAAGAGAAAATAGAAGAGTATCTGGAGAAGAGACAGCGTTAGGCCTATGCGAGGCCTGCAATACAATATGACGAGCGTCAGGGGCACAATGCCCAAGGAGATAGGGACTGATACCGGGTTCCCATAGTGGGCAAAAAGCAGACATAACAACATGCTCGCCACACTGGTCGCGGCAAAACTGGTCTGTACCATCCTATGATATCCTGCCTTGGCGACTGCTTGCCTGGAGAGCCCCAAATGCAATAATGGAATCAGAAATACCGCAGCTCCTGCAAGCAGTATTTGTAAAAGAATGTCCTTTAAAGCAACCACAATGCCATCTCCCTCCTCTGCCCTGCACATTCCCTCATGTATTTCTGATTAAAACATAGGCGACAGTATATTACAATATATCCCTTAAGACAGCATAATAGAACTGCTAATACATTTGTATTGTTTCATAAACAGGCAGGAGTAGACAGGGTTTTCGGAAAACAGACAAAATCAATGAAAAAAGAGGGTAATAACGCATGTATGATGTCATTGTAATTGGTGGTGGGTCTGCGGGCCTCATGGCCTGTGTTGCCGCTGCCGAGCATGGAGCCTCAGTGCTTCTGCTGGATAAAGGAGACCAACTCGGCCGTAAACTCGGGATCTCTGGCGGCGGTCGCTGCAATGTGACCAATGCCAAGGAGACGGATGAACTAATCCGGCATATCCCGGGCAATGGACGCTTTTTATATAGTTCATTTCAGAATCTGGACAATCAGGGAATTATGCGTTTTTTTGAAAATCTCGGTATTGCCCTGAAAGAGGAGGATAACGGGAGAATGTTCCCGGTAACCGATAAAGCCAAAACGGTCGTTGATGCGTTGGTAGGCAAAATTGTTTCCCTTGGGGTAGAGATTCGCACCAAACAGCCGGTTAAAGAATTAATTCAGAACGGTCAACACGTGCAGGGTGTGAAGTTAGCTTCTGGCACAACAGTACTTGCACGCTCTGTTATTATCGCCACCGGGGGCAAGTCAGTCCCTCAAACCGGATCAACCGGAGATGGCTACCCTTGGGCTGAAGCGGCTGGACATACGATTACAGAGCTATATCCGACGGAAGTGCCCATTGTGTCTGGTGAGAGCTGGATTCAATCCAAAGAACTGCAAGGCTTGTCCTTGCGGGATGTCGGGTTATCTGTGCTAGATGCCAAAGGCAAAACGGTTATCTCCCATCGTGGAGATATGATCTTCACCCATTTCGGTGTATCAGGACCGATCGCGCTTCGTTGCAGCCAGTTCATTCGCAAGGTGCAAATGAAATCTGGGAACCCTCAGGTCACGATGAGTATTGATCTGTTTCCTGATCTGTCCCCCGGTGCTTTGGAAGCCCAGGTACAGCAGGTGCTGGAGCAAGAATCCCGAAAGGCTGTCAAAAACATACTCAAAACATGGGTTCCTGAGCGTATGATTCCATTGATGATGAAGCGTGCAGAGATCAGCGAAGATCTCACTTTCCACCATTTCCCCAAAGGTATGTTAAATACATTAGTGGGGTTAATGAAGGACTTTACCTTCCGCGTAGATGGAACTCGTTCTCTCAAAGAAGCTTTTGTTACTGGCGGGGGAATCCACTTAAAGGAAATATACCCCAAAACAATGGAATCCAAGCTGCTGCCAGGACTATTCTTTTGCGGTGAAGTGTTGGATATTCACGGCTACACGGGAGGCTATAATATTACCGCTGCCTTCTCTACAGGGTACACGGCTGGCATGCATGCAGCAGAGTATAAAAACGCTCGCTCATGACTTGAACATAGGTTGTTCATGGATCAATTCACGTTCAGTATCACGTAAGGTTATTAAAAGCATGAAAAAACCTCGACATCCCGCTATAGCGGGGGTGTCGAGGTTTTTTTGAGATGTATGCAATACAGAATCAATGTCACCAACTAGGCAAGCAGCATCGTTGCCCCTGTTGTATTTACGCCTTCACACTGCCCGAGAAACCATCCACTGAATCATCAAATGTCGGATCTTCATCCCGGTTAGACATCTCCTGTTCAGGATTGCTCTCCTGAATTCCGCTCGCATAACCTTCATTCCAATCTTCATTTACGAGATGAGCCGGAATGGATATATTCTGAAACTGATCCAATCCATCTGTTTCGGAGAGAAATACCGCACTTCCTCCGTGTGACTGTACGATTTCCACAGCAGATTGCGTATCCTGGCGATCTGTAGGAATGTACAATTCAAGCGGTCCTGACTGGTATGGCTTATACCCCAGTTCCTCCAGTGTTGCCTGCGCCGCCAGCAGTGCTGCATTGTCTGCGAAGTGCACCTGAAGTTCACTATCGTCCATCATGATTTTTTCCTCCTTGCGAGAGCTGATCCCTTACCTTCAAAATCATAAGATCCGTCTCCTATAGCATGGTCAGTTACTTCATCTGATATGCTACTGTACAAGGAAGAATATCAACTAAGCGGATCGGAAGTACCGAATCCAGCCCGTTATTGACAGGACGAACAGTCCGAATGCCACGACAGCCGCAGCCGTGACGATACCTTCCAGCCAGCCTAGCCAAGCTGCTCCCAGTGAAAACCCCATTAAAATCCCCAACGGAACAAACAACATCCGTACCATGGTCAGACCTGCACGATTTAACGCCTCCGAATCATAGGATACGAGCTGAACGTACTCCGAGGTTGCAAATACCTCCCAGGAGCGATAAAAAAGTACACTCAACATGATGACCAACAAGCCACACACGATTACATTGACCGGGAAAGGTGGTAAAGCAACGGCAACGATCGAAAGGCCGCCAAGCTGCAAGTACAATTTCATGGTCGAGGAGTTACGAAAGAATGCTTTGAATGCCGTCTCAGCTGTCCGATTAGAGATGGTTCGATGACGCAGCAACTTGCGCTGCTTGCGGAATATGACCGTCCGGGTGCGCGGCGCTTTCGGCTTGTTCACAGATCGACTCAGTAAAAGGGCTGTGAACTTGAGCCTTTCTCGTAAATCTTCACGTACATCACCCTCAAAGGTTCCCTTCATCTCCAGCCTCATTCGGCCAACCGTAATTAGAAGAAGGATTGCGGCCACAATACCTGCAAGCAGTGTCCAGATGTGTTCATGCATCCATGATGTTACCCCAATCGTGATAGTGCCCATTACAACTGCTAAAGGGATCATGCGAATCCAGCGTCTCCATCCGGTATAACGTACTTTCGTCATATGTAGAATAATGACCTGGAATGAAGCTACTGCGCCAAACCAAATCGCTATTAGTGCGATATGGATAAACGACATGTCATACACACGAGACCATAGTGGTGAGGTCAACGCCGTAATTGCAATCATTTTGCCCAGATGCATCAAGCAAGCCCGGTAGATCCCCTGTCTCATCAATGTACGCATCCACAGCGACCTTGATTTCAGGAACAGCACATCCGCTTCCTCTACAAATATAAGAATTCCACCTGTAAGCATAATGATGTCGATCAGTCCTGTCAGTGTAGGCAGCGTTAATCCGGTCGCCCATGTTGGCAGTGGTTTGGACCATAAAGTCACGTACCATCCGCTGAAATACAGCACACCCGGAATAAGGAGATATACCCATACCGTCCAGTCTACTACCAGTTTCAGGTTTTTCAATTGTTCATTGAAGTGCTCCTTGCGTCTGCGTCTATATAAACCAAGTGGCTTGGATGCTCGAGAGGTCTCCATCTTTCCCCCCCTTCCCGATTAGGATGTCAGAGTGTCAAAACAATCAAACAACGAGGCATCCGGCAAATCTGCGGCTGCTCGTATTTCGTCCAGTGTTCCTTCAGCAGCTGAGCGCCCGGAATGGATGAGTATAAACCGATCACAGATTCGCTCAGCGGTATCCAGTACATGCGTTGACATAAGAACACCCGCACCACGGCGGCGCTCATCGTCCAGCAACTTTAGAAAATCCTTGGTTGCTCTCGGGTCCAGCCCGATGAAAGGCTCGTCCACAATATATACATCCGGCGAGGACAGGAAGCCGATCATCAGCATCATTTTCTGCCGCATTCCCTTGGAGAAACTGGCCGGAAGATCATTACGAACGTGGTCCATGCCGAAACGAACCAACATCTCCTCCGCCCTGGCAACAAAGACCTCTTCCTCCATTTCATAGGCGGCAGCTGCCAGATCGAGATGTTCCCACAGGGTCATATATTCGTAAAAAACAGGTTGTTCCGGGATATAGGCATAACGTCCGTCTCCCCCAATGGTTACTTCATACTTTGCATGTTCAAGCAGACCAAGTAATGTTTTGATAGTAGTGCTTTTGCCAGCACCATTCGGTCCGATAATACCCACCAGTTCCCCCGGCGCCACCTGTAATCGGATGTTCCTAATCGTGGATTGCCCCGCCTCATATCCTGCTTCCGTAATATGTACGTCCAATATGGACTCCTGTGCGGATGTATCTTCGTTTTCCATATCATTCACTCCCTGTCCTGTCAGGTGCTTGTTCGGATCTTTAATGATATTGTAATCGAGTTCGTGAGGAATTGTTTGATCATTTTAATGCCAGAACAATCTTCCGATTGCTGTTATCTCCAGATTTTTTTCATTCTCTTTTTCAAAGAAGAAAATCCAAGGATAAAGGCATAGCTATACTAACACTTTATCCTCTCTACATAAATTCGAAATTTGAAAAATTTATGTTGCTTGTTCCAGTAAAATGAAAAAAGCAGGGGTTCCGGAACCCCTGCTTCTTTATGTTACAGTGAAAATCTCATACTACCGATTTGACTCCACCACAGTTGAAGTTTCGCTTTCTGCATCTGCATTTACATTCAGACCCAGATCCAGTGCCCCGCGGCTTTCGCTCGCATAGCTGCTGCTTTCGGTACGATCACGATCACCTTTCATGCTATTGTTGCGTTCAGTTTGAGCCATTGTCGCACTCTCACCTTCCGCTTTCGCGTTCAGACCCAGAACCAGCGCGCCACGGCTTTCGCTCCCATAGCTGCTGCTATCGGTTCGATCACGATCGCCCTTCACGCTGTTGTTGCGTTCAGTTTGAGCCATTGTTGCACTCTCACCTTCCGCTTTCGCGTTCAGACCCAGATCCAGCGCGCCGCGGCTTTCGCTCGCATAGCTGCTGCTCTCGGTACGATTACGATCACCCTTCACGCTGTTGTTGCGTTCAGTTTGAGCCATTGTTGCACTCTCACCTTCGGCTTTAGCATTCAGGCCCAGGTCAAGCGCGCCGCGGCTTTCACTTGCATAGCTGCTGTTTTCGTTTCGATCACGATCACCTTTCACGCTATTGTTGCGTTCAGTTTGAGCCCATGTGGCGCTCTCACCTTCGGCCTTCGCGTTCAGACTCAGGTCCAGCGCGCCACGGCTTTCACTTGCATAGCTGCTGCTCTCGGTACGATCACGATCACCCTTCACGCTGTTGTTGCGTTCGGTTTGAGCCATTGCAGCACTCTCACCTTCCGCTTTAGCGTTCAGGCCCAGATCCAGCGCGCCGCGGCTTTCGCTCGCATAGCTGCTGCTGTTGTTACGATCACGATCACCTTTCACGCTGTTGTTGCGTTCAGTTTGAGCCATTGTTGCACTCTCACCTTCGGCTTTAACATTCAGGCCCAGATCCAGCGCGCCGCGGCTTTCGCTCGCATAGTTGCTGCTGTTGTTACGATGCTCACCGCTTCGTGAATAGTCGCTCATCGTTGTACCTTCTCCCGATACATTGGCATTGAGCCCAAGGCCCAGGTTACCAGAACTGCTGTGTTCAGCAGTATAATCGGAAGAACGATCATTGTAACGGTTTTTGTTCGTATTCTCAGAGGATAGGCCGGCATTCAAACCAACATCCAGATTCAATGCTCCAGATGCACTGGACGAGCTTCCGTAGCTGCCATTGCTGCCGTAATCTGCGTCACGGTGTCCTGACAGAAGAGATCCCAGCTCCAGTCGCAAACCTGCATTCAGATCCAGATTTCCGCTGCTGTTATTGCTGTAGCTATCCGCGTAAGTTGCTTGCGAAGCTCCCAACAATCCAGCGACCAACGTACCCGACAATACCGACAATTTCACCCAACGATTCACTTTTTTCATGATAATATACACTCCTTCTCCATTTTGGTTTGAATTAACTCCATTGTGTTTGAGAGAAAGAGGTATATTGCGGCGGCCGCCCTGGCGGCGCTTGAGACCATTGACTGAAACCATCCAATCGTTCCATCCTGAAAGCATAATCGTAATCTGGCGTCACCAGTCCGGTTGTTGTTCCTGAAAGGGCAACAGCGGGAGCGGTTGCTCCCCCACCCGATACACCGGAAGTACCAGAGCTTCCAACTGCGGCAGCATTGGCTGCCCCTGAAGATGTTGCCATGACAGGCCAATCATGAGATCGTTCTGTACGCGGCTGCAATGGTAACGCATTATGGGAATCATCCTTTTGCAAATTAACATCTTCGTTATTCTGCTCTTGATTGGTAACAGAAGGTTCAACAGTTGGCTCATCCAACAGGAATTGCTTCTCAACTGCCAATACTGCATCTGAATCAGAATCCTTCTCCTGATTCGATTCTTCTACAGGCACTGCCTGCGAAGTAGCAGGTTGTTGTGGACGTACTGCAGATTCTGGAGAGACGTCAATCACTTCACCCGTAACCTGTACAGCATGTTGTCCGTCTTCATTATCCTGCGGTGAAACCTGATCTACTGGCTCCGTTTCGCCGATTTCAGGCTTTTCAGCACTCGGTGTTTTAACGACCGAAGGCTGTTCGGGATTCACACTAGGTATTTCTACCGTTCCCTTTTCCGGAGTAATACCTGCGGAAACATTCACTACAGGAATATTCGCTTCCACCGAAGGAAGCTGAACTTCACCTTCAGTCAGATCCACACTTGATGAGGAGACATTGATCGAAGTAACTTCAGGTACATCCACCTTAACGGAAGGTAATTCAACCTTACCTTGCCGAAGATTTGTATTCACAGCAGATGTCTCTGCCTTGATGACCTCGGGTACCTCTGCGGTAACACCAGGCAAGGAAGCTGTCCCTTCGTTCAGGTTTACCTCGCTGCTCGATACATCCGCTTTTAAAATCGGTGTATCCGCCTTTACAGACGGAAGTTCAACGCTCCCTTGCTTCGCATCAATACCGATCTCTGATGTTCCTGCCGATCCAAGCGGCGTATCTACCTTTAGTTCCGATACACTCAGCTTGCCTGTCGATTCATTCGCTTTGATCGACGGAACTTCAACATCCAGCAATGGTGTGGATACAGATACTGACGGAGTCAGGTTCAACCCGCCATCCGAATCTTGTGAAAACAAATTCAGCGATAAGCCACTGGACTTGTTAGCTGAAGATGTCTGAGCATTATCCGCATATACATGCGACGATCCCAGTCCAAAAATCAGCGTCCATGCAAGTAAAGCCAGTGGTATGCTGCCAAGTCGAACAATCGATTTTGGTAACTTTACATTCAAGTTGCTTCACCCCCTTTCCGCTACTGCGTTGGTGGGACAAGACATATGAGTTTTCCCCTAGGAATAATTAGAATACAGGGATTTCTGCCTGTTCCTCATTAAACGTGAAGGCGTTTACTCAAACGCTTTTCATTTAAAAAGTTAAAATTTTAATGAAAATCATACTAAAAATTTCCCTATTTCCACCTCTGAAACCAGATCATTTGCACAATCGTTTCACTTACCTGTAATCACGGATTTAGCGGGAAAACTCTGGTCCATATCGTTCTTTTTTTGCCTGCGAATCACTACATAAATCACACCAAGCAGCGTTAGCAAAATGCCTGAACTGATAAAGGCCGGAATAACTCCGAATGAGGTTACCAAAAATCCACCTACCACCGGACCCATGATGTTACTGGCTGTCATGATGCTGCCAACCGTTCCAAACACACGCCCCGTCATGGATTCAGGTGTTTGTTCCTGCAGTAGGATTTGGAACGGAACAATGGCAAAGCCAACCCCCACACCCGCCAGAGCAAATAACGATATCAGCAGCAAATTGGCGCCAAGCCCGGCATGAGGCCATACTCCTACGATCATTCCTACACCACCAATGACAAGACCCATTAATGATGTTCCAAGCCCCATCTTGATCACATGACCTGCCCTTTTCCACTTCTGAACACTCATCGCTGCAATTAACGTTCCAACACCGCTAGCCGCGACGCACCATCCGAGCAGATCACTTGAAATACCGGGAAGCTGCCTGAACAGGACTACGGTCTGTGAATCCGCAAATTGCAGAAACAGGAGGGCCGACGCAAGCAGGATTAGAGAAGTACCCACATGAGGAAGAGATGCAAGCATGCGGACGCCCTCCATGGTATCTTTCAAAAACGTAGTTTTTTCACCTGAATGAGCAACACCTGCTGTCTCTTCCCTTACTTGTTCTACGTGCTGATTCGCAGATTGGATCACCCGATCTCCAGGAATCCATAGCAAAATAATGCCGGAAATCAAAAAAGACGCTGAATCCAACACGAAACACCAGGTGATTCCAAAAGCAGCCACCAACAGCCCGCCGAGGGCCGGACCGATGATTTTGGACATCTGTTCAATCACCGAACTGATGGACACCGCCTGCCCCAATTGCTCCTGCGGCACAATCTCCTTAAGCTTGCCGTTCTTGGCCGGTGAGAACACCACATCGAATAACGACTTGAGAATAAGCAATACATATACATGCCACATTTGATCCGCAAAAATAAGCCCTCCAACGATCACAATTCGCGCACCGTCTGCACCGATCATCAGCCACTTCCGATTGACCCGGTCCGCCAGTGCCCCTGCAAATGGCCCAGTAAGCAATACAGGCAATGCTGCACACAGTGTGGTGAACGTAATCTCCCACGGCGTAGCATTCCAGCGAATGCCCACCAGCGTAAGAATCGCCAGCAGGTGCAGCCAGTCTCCCAAATTGGAGATAGCCTGCGCAGCCATCAAAGTGATAAAAGATCGATTATGCTTCAAGGGTCTTCGTTCCTGCATCGTTACTCCACTTGTCATCCTTCTTCTCCTCCGCCCTCAACCCATTCATGATATGAATTTATTATAGAGAGCAGGCTGTGCCCCCACCTCCTGCCAGAGACGGAGAAGACGCGAAGCCTTCAGGATGATTTTTCCAGCACATATTGAACTCAACATTTACACGAGAACGGAGAGGACAGAAATAACCTGAAGAAGTGGAGCTAAAAGCTTTCTGAAAATTTATATAGACGAAAAATGATTAAATTTTAATTGCTAAAAATGCAAATCTTGTGACATATCGCATGTTTTTCGTGCAAACAGATGCTTACAATATAAATATGGCGAACCTTTGAATCGTCAAATGTAAATTCATCAACTCCAATAAATCTGAAAAGGCGGGATCAGTATGCTGGAATTACAGGAAATCGGAACCGAACGTTCTCTTCATCTGTACCGCACCTTGGCCCAGACATTTAAGAGCGTGAATGAACACGCTGTATCCGGAAGCAAAGTGCATGGCTTCAACCCCACCGCTTACGGGGTGCTCGAAGTGCTATATATGAAAGGAGCACAGCCTATTCAACAAGTCGGTGCACAGCTTCTGCTGCAAAGCGGAAATGTCACTTATGTCATTGACAAGCTGGAGCAAAAGGGACTTTTACATCGAAAACACTGTCCGCAAGACAGACGCATCATTTTCGTGGAATTAACCGAGGAAGGCCAGCGTACGATGGATGACATCTATCCAGGCTACGCTCACAAAATAGATCGTGCTGTCAGCGGTCTGAGCGAAGATGATAAGACGTTGCTCTCTGAGCTGTTGGAAAGGCTTGCACTCGGTGCGGATCGTTTATCCGCAAACGGTTAAGGCCATTCCCGTATCACCTGATCCAAATTAAAAATAACCGGTTCGCCTAAATAGGCGGTACCGGTTATTCGTATTTCTTTATTAATCTAGTCAAAAGTACAGAATCCACATCAACACCGTGAGGACAGCAACAACCAGTCCACCTGCAATCAGCAAATCGACAATGTAACTGGACAGACCTGAGCGGCTGTGACCCTCGATCTCCCTCTGAGTCTCTTCGTACTTTCTTTTGGCTTCATCTTCCTTGGACGAATTCAGATTATTGGGAAACATCATCCTCACCCCTACTCCAAATGAGATATCTATATTATCCTGCGCGGGTCTGTTGCTTCTGCTTACGGAATTTATTTAAGATCCATCCCAGACCTGATTGCCACAGTAAAAAACAAAGGCAAGACCAGAAACAGAAGAAGAGCCAAGTTTATAAGAATGCTTATGATCAATGTATACCAGAAGGGAAAGTAATATGTATGTTCTGCTCGTTCTGCCAAGGGAACATATTTCATGAGTCCGACAACGATGGAAAACGAAATGCAGGTCGCAAGTACTGCCAGCAACTTGATTGGAACGTATACAAACTTGAACGCTTGCAGCGATTGCTTGCTCATCTTAACTCACCTCCCATTCTATTATATAAGTCACAGAAAATCCCTTCTAGAAAATAATAAACAAAAAAGCAGCCGAGAAACAGCTGCCTTCATCCAATGAGTATTCTTTTCACTTCGTTTAATTCCCTGAAGCTTGTGCTTGCGGCGGAGCATCTGCATCTTCGGGAACGATTAGCCGTTTGCGCAAGGCCAGTGTCGTCACCCATGAGATAATGGCAATGACAAACATGATGACAAACAAGGAATGCAGACTTCCTTCCAGCACATTCCGCAGTAGCGCCCATTTGTCATCCGACAGAGCAGCTTCCGTATGCGGAGCAAGCAGTTGATTCAGGTCCCCATCCGAGATCCCCGCCTCTGCCAGATGCTGTTCGCTCGACAATGTTGATATCCGGTAATTTAACCATGTGCCGAAGGCTGCTGCACCTATGGTTTGTCCGAGCGTACGCATAAAGGTATGTAGCGCCGTGGAAGATCCACGTTCTTTATACCCAACAGACGACTGTGAAATAATCGTGAAGATTGTAAAAGCAAATCCGAAGCCGAGTCCGTAAATAAAGGTCAAAATAAACAGTACGGCTTGAGGTGATGTTCCACCAACCAAGAAGAGTCCACCCGATCCAATGGCAATCCCGGTTAAGCCAATCACCGCTGTTAAGCGTGATCCAACTTTCATTAGCAGACGCCCTGCAAGTACACTACCGATCAGCCAGCCAACAGACATCGGTGCAAGCAGCAACCCTGATTCGGTCGCGTTACCGCCTCGAACCCCCTGTACCCATAGTGGCAAATAACTGGTTAGGCCAATCATCAGGGTACTGGTCAGTAGTCCGGCGATATTCGCCACCCGGATGTCCCGGATACGGAATAGATGAAGAGGTACCATCGGGGCCTGGGCTCTTTTTTCCACCACAAAAAATAAAATCATAAACAAAATAGCCACGATACTCAGTCCCACAATAATAGGAGAACTCCAGGCATAATACTGTCCACCCGCGGACAATACAAAGAGCAATGCTGTGATACCGACGGTAAAAGTCAACGCACCCATATAGTCAATTTTCGCGGTACGCGGAGACATTTCTTCCTTCAAATAACGGAACACAAACCACATCGCCAGCAATCCGAACGGCAAATTGAACCCAAAGATCCACTGCCAGCCCAGATTGTCTACGAAATACCCGCCAAGCAGCGGTCCTGCCAGAGATGAAATGCCCCACACGGAGCTGATCCAGCCCTGTATTTTGCCCCGTTCTTCAAGGCGGTAGATGTCACCAATAATCGTAAACGTAACAGGTACAACCGCACCTGCGCCAATCCCTTGAATCGCACGAAAAATAATCAGTTGCTCCATATTCTGCGAAAGGCAGCACAGAAGCGAGCCTAATAAGAATAAGGCACAGCCAATCAGGAATACAGGTTTTCGTCCGTATATATCACTGATTTTGCCAAAAATCGGCGTGCTCACAGCCATCGTTAACAGATACGCAGTGAAAATCCAGCTCAACAGCTGCACACTTCCCAGCTCACTGACAATGGTTGGCCCTGCTGGACCAATGACTGTACCTTCAATTGCAGATAAAAAAGTCGCGAGCAGCAATCCCGCCAGAATGAAACTGCGGTTCAAACCTCCGGTTGTATTCACACAAACCCTTCTCTCTTCAATTCTCTATATATTTGGAACATTGATTTACCCAGCCCGCTACGAACCAGAACAATCTTTCTATCGCTGTTATCCCCGGATTTTTTTCATCTTTTATTTATCTCTCTGACGCAAAAACTCATCGTACAACAGGGAATACATCACCATATCCTTGTACCCGGTAGACGTATGTTGTACCTGACGCAGCAGGCCTTCCCGCGTGAAGCCGCGGTTCGTCAGAAACTCACCCGAAGCGAGATTACGCGGATCAACCAGCGCCTCAATCCGATTGAGACCCATCGTCTCATACCCAAACGGCAGCATAACCGAAAATGCTTCCGTCATATAACCGTGACGCCAGTAGTCGCGCCCCAGTTCATAACCGATCTCCCCACGGAATGCGCCTTCAAGCTGCCAAGTATTATAACCGCAACTTCCGATGAGCCGGCCCGTTTCCTTAAGTTCAATACCCCAGCGAATCGCCTCCTCTTCTCCTGCCATATGGTTCAGCAGCCCAATCATATCCGCGGCCTCACTTGTCCCGATCATGGGCGCCAAATTCATATAACGGGTCACTTCCCGGTCAGACCAGCAATCGAACATCTGGGCCGCATCCCGGCGGCGCAATTTGCGCAGACGCAACCGCCCTGTCTCTAGTTCGGGAATTCTCCCTTTGCATTTATACATGAAAAGACACTCCGATCCGATCTATCCCACAGACCTCATATTCAATAGCCATCTAACCATAACCTGCACCGAATGGCAACTGTTCAGTCATCATTATCACGTCAAAAAACCGGGCCACTTCCGCTCCCGGTCTTGTTGTACATATGAATCAACTCAAGTTTGCATCCTATTTTGGGATACCTTATCCACTTTAAGTTTAGGCCGTAGACGTCTTTTTACCCGTCCCCAGCAATTCCTCACTAACCCGGCCAAATACGGCTATGATTTCCTTGAATTCCTCAATGCCAGTCCCGGTAAGGCTCCATTGATCTCCATGGGCGGTCAGAAAGTTTTCCTGTGTCAGATGCTCAAGCTCCTGCTTAATCTCCCGTTCTCCAACGCGATACCCCCGTTCTTCCAATAGAGGCAATGCGTCGCTAACGGTTAAATCCTGATTTTGGGCCAAATATAGAAGATGAATTCGTACAAAAAGGTTCTGTACCTCTGCATGCATAAGCCAAGCTCCTTCCCGGGTTGTAGCCCGCCGTGGTTGCTAAGTAATTACCCCACGCAGGAAGATGAGAAACAGGAGGAATATTCATGCCTGACCTGCCCTTTCCGAAATCCTCCGCTTGACTAACCGCATGCTCTGCACTATCTTGAAAATAAGTACCATTTTTGCTCGGGAGGGTGATTCATCATGTTTCAAGCTGTTTCTTATGAAGGAACACGAAGCGAGCAGCAAACCGCCGTCCTGGGACAGTTAAGTGCTCTGATCCGCGATGAACCTAGCGCTATTGCCAATCTGGCAAACGCTGCGGCGTTGCTCAATGTATTTATGACCGACACCAATTGGGTCGGATTCTATCTGTATGATGGAAAAGAACTTGTACTCGGCCCATTCCAGGGACTGCCTGCCTGCATCCGTATTCCACTTGGACGCGGTGTATGCGGCACTTCTGCTGCGGAACGACGTACGATGGTCGTTGAAGATGTTCATGCCTTTCCAGGCCATATCGCCTGTGATGCCGCATCGAACAGTGAAATCGTTGTCCCTATTATCAAAAACGGCGAATTGTACGGGGTTCTCGACATCGATAGCCCGCTCAAAAACCGTTTTGACGATGAAGACCGCATTTTCCTGGAAAAAGCGGTACATCTGATTACAGAGCAGCTGGAATTATCCTAACTGCCTGAAGGTCTTAAGC
Organism: Paenibacillus sp. BIC5C1; assembly: GCF_032399705.1. Taxonomy (NCBI): domain Bacteria; kingdom Bacillati; phylum Bacillota; class Bacilli; order Caryophanales; family Paenibacillaceae; genus Paenibacillus; species Paenibacillus sp. BIC5C1. Next base: position 694,900 of record NZ_CP135922.1, on the reverse strand, counting down.
CGATGCAGAGTTCATCGGTCTTACAATGATATGCAATAACAAAGAGCGCACTCCTCCTAGAGGATCTGCGCTCTTTGTTATGATTATTTTTCTTCACACCCATGTTCTGCTCGCCCAAGATACTTTATGCATCTAGGATAAATCCTGTTCCGCCTTAATCATCATCCCGTCTCGCAAAAACTCGGCCAGCTTGGGGTGGTAGCCATCATACATCTGGCGAAAATTTTTGTGCTCGACGTACAGATTGCCCAAATCCCGGTAAATCTCTGCCGTTGGAGTGTAATAATCCTTGATCCAATCGAGATGTCTGCCAATAATCTGCTGTACTTCCGAGCTGCCTGGTTCTAACCCTTCCTCAATAGCGCCCTGCAAGTCCAAGTGAATCCGGTCAATCTTCGCCTGTGAATCAAGAAAATCTTCCTTTGACTTCATCGCCTGGCCGTCAGGCATTGTAGATTGCTCCGGTGAATTGGCGTTGTACTTCTGACTGTCCTCTGTCTTCAGCTGTTCAGAATAGTCATTCTTTGACACATGGTCAGAAGTCGGTTCATTCAGAAGCTGGTGAAGCCCCTTATTGGAAAACCCGGCGTAAAGTTCATACTCATCCAGTTCCTGCTCACCACGTAAGTAGGAGATGGTTTTGTCCAGTGTCTGAATCATTCCGTGCAGATGAAGTGCCTTCTCCAGCATCTCGATCCGATGCTGCTGCATAATACGAATCATGTCCCGGGGAGTATCCCTGAGCATGGGGCCGATCTCTTCCTCCTCCATGCCTACTTCTTTACAGAACAGAATCTGTTGTAGTCTCAGCAGCTCTGGCTTCTCGTAGTAGATATCCTCATCTTGACCTACGAAGGCTGGATTCAGCAGACCTGTCTCTGCGTACTGTCCCAATTCACTCAGACTTACACCGGACATCCCGGATACATCAACCATGGAATATGCCATTTGAATACACCTCCTGTCTGGCCTGTAACTCCAAGGTTCAGGCTTGTTCATACTGCATTTTATTTAAATTTAAGTGAGATATTATAAGACTTCCATCAATTCTGTACCCCAATTATCCGTTCATTTCTCTGGATGGATACACAATGCTTCGGTGATATGAACGGCATCTAATTGGTAGATTTGCGGTATGATAAGTATTTATACCCTTCTCATCAGATGTGAACCCGGGGTTAATAAAGAAAGGCCATGTATTTTTTTACGGTAAGGGCTGAATGTAAAAAAGAAAAAAATCCTGTACTCCCTTACTTGGGCACAGGATCATCTTGTTCTATTTTATCTCGAATATCCGCTCGTCTTAGGAGTGAATAATTAGTTCTTGTTAAACATGACAAACTTCAATTCTGTCATTTCCTCTACGGCATATTTAACACCTTCACGTCCCATCCCGCTCTGCTTCACACCACCATAAGGCATATGATCCACACGGAAAGTGGGAATATCGTTAATCATCACGCCGCCTGCTTCGATGTGGTCCGCTGCATGCAATGCTGTATGAATATCATTGGTAAATACACCCGCCTGAAGCCCATAGATGGAATCATTTACATGCTCAATGCCTTCTTCAACCGAATCCACCGTATTAATGACAACGATGGGCGCAAAGACCTCTTGGCAAGACACCTTGGCATCCCGCGGAACGTTAACAAGCACGGTTGGACGCAATGCGCCTTCCACGGCTTCGCCGCCTGTTGCCACCTCAGCGCCTGCCTGCTTCGCTTCCTCGATCCAATCCAGCGTACGCTGTACATCTTTGGATGTGATGAGCGCAGAGACAACGGTGTCCGGATTCAACGGGTCTCCAACCACGACTTTTTGGGCTGCTTCAGCAAAACGACGAACAAACTCATCCGCGATCGTGCTATGCACATAGATCCGCTGCAGAGAGATACATACCTGACCTTGGTAAGTAAAAGCTCCTGTCACACATCTTGGTACAACCTTGTCCAAATTGGCATCTGCGTCTATAATGACGGCTGCATTGGACCCCAGCTCCAATGTTACGCGTTTCAGTCCGGCTTTGCTGCGAATGCTGGTACCTACAGCAGGGCTGCCTGTAAACGTAATATGGGCCACGTCCGGATGCTCTACAAGCACATCACCAATCGTTTTGCCGTCACCGCTCACCACATTCAATGCGCCATCCGGTAATCCCGCTTCCTGTAGCAAATTGGCAATATAATACGAAGACAACGGTGTCTGCTCCGCAGGTTTCAACACAATCGTATTGCCTGCTGCCAATGCCGGTCCTACTTTGTGAGCCACCAGGTTCATCGGAAAATTAAACGGTGTAATCGCTCCAATAACGCCCAAAGGCTGGCGCATGGTGTAGCCTACGCGTCCTTCGCCGCCTTTGGCTGCATCCATGGGAACCGTCTCTCCGGTAAGCCGTTTGGCTTCCTCTGCGGCGAAACGATACGTTTCCACTGTACGGTCAACCTCCGCGAGCGCTGCGGTGATCGGCTTCGCTGCCTCCAGCGCAATTATTCGTGCTGCTTCTTCTTTCCGTTCTTCCAGCAGGGCGGAGAGCTTGTAAAGGATGTCTGCACGCTGATGGGCAGGCATTCTGCGCATCTCTTTGCCCGCCTGAACTGCGGCGGCAATCGCTGCTTCGACTTCCTCAGCTGACGCCGAGGATACGTCTGCGAGTGTTTCTTTGGAGTACGGTGCCTGAAGTGCTATATAGTCTACTGATTCGGTAGGCTTGCCCCCGATGAACAGATGTTGTTTTTTCATTGTTGTATCCTCCATTCATTTTTTAACGCAGCGTTATCCCATACCTATTTATACACCACTTTAGCATCATCAACACATGAAAGTCATACCGCTATTTGACAGTCATTACCGGACATCCTGCATGTTTCAAGACGCCGTGGCTGACACTGCCCACGACGATCTCAGCGAGCATGCTTTTCCCGGCCGTCCCCATCACAATGAGATCACAGTCTCTATCCTCCGCTACACGGCAGATCTCATTCACGGGATCACCAGCAATCAGCAAAGTTTCATAATGAACAGAACGCGCAGCTAACAATTCATTAACAGGTTGTATAATATGCTGTCCTTCTTCTGCGATCCGTGCTTCCAGATCCACACCCAGTGCGGGCTCATTTAGCGAGATCGAAGGATTAACGTGCACGATAATCAAAGAAGCCGGTTGTTTCAAACTTTCTGCCAGAACAACAGCTTGCTCCAGACCTTTGTGTGCATGATCCGACCCATCGACAGCAACCAATATTCGTTTCAGCATTTTCCATTCCTCCTGTTCATTAATGCGTAATGGCAGCATCGATATCGCGCAGATGTCTGCGGCGTACCAGAAGCACAACGACCCCGATCAGAACCATCAATGCGCCAAAATAAAACGGTGTCTCCGGCAGGAACCACTCGGACAATTTACCAGCAAGCCAAGGTGCCAGTGCACCTCCAAGGAACCGGACAAAGCTGTATGCAGCCGATGCCACAGAACGTTCCACTGGGGCAGCTTCCATAACTGCCGTTGTAATTAGCGTGTTGTTGATCCCGAGGAAAATCCCGGCAACGATAACGGCCACAATAACCGTTGTGGATGATCCCATTACCGTACCTACAGCCATTACCAGCAAATCAATGGCGAACAGGGTCAGCATAACGCTCATGGAAGGAACCGAACCGAATCGACGCTGCAGTCTTGGTGCGACAAATACAGACGTAATTGCCAGCATCAAGCCCCAACCAAAGAATACATAACCGAGTCCGTGTTCATCCAGATTCATGACATAAGGTGAATAAGCCATCAAGGTAAAGAAACCAAAGTTATACAGAAAGGCCGTAATCGCCAATGTTTTCAGTGAAGGATAACCCAGAGCCTTGAACGGATCGGACAAGGAACTACGCGTTTTCGGTTTGGCCATCTTAGGCAGCATAAACGTAATACTGATAAAAGCAATCGCCATCAGAACAGCTACACCATAGAACGGGCCACGCCATGAGATAGAACCCAGTTCACCACCAAGCAACGGACCAACGGCAATCCCCAGACCAAGCGCTGCTTCGTATAAAATAATCGCTTTGGCTGTCCCCGAAGTGGACAGTCCTACAATAGCGGATAATGCAGTTGCGATGAACAGGGCATTCCCTAGTCCCCAACCACCACGGTAACCGACGAGCGCACCTACAGTGTCAGAGGTCCCGCCGAGGAAAGAGAAAACAATGATCAGCAAAATGCCGCTGAGCAGTGTCCACTTCACACCAATCCGGCTGGATACAACACCTGTAATCAGCATGGCTACCCCGGTAACCGCGTTATAACTTGTAAACAATAAAGATACCTGGCTTTTGGAAGCATGCAGTTGATCTGCAATCGCAGGTAAAATTGGATCAACCAATCCCAGTCCCATAAAGGAGATGATACAGGCGAAGGCTACTGCCCATACCGCTCTAGGCTGGGATAATAGACCTCCACGGGATGACGGCAATTCGTCAGGTAATGAGGGTTCTCTTTTCATACGTGATTCCTCCTGGTTCATGATTTATGTTGTGAAAAAAATGATGAAAAACAATGAAATTCTCATTTTTATTTTCAGAAATATAGGAAAGAAAACGGCACAAATGACACCGGTTCTCCCGGTGCTTATCGTGGAATACTCATTCAGCATTTTTCATAATTCGATGCATTCATCAGTTATGTGTCGTTCTCGAGCCCTTCTAATCGTCGAATGCCGTTCTGAACCCGTTCACGCAATTCCTCAAGTTCCTCCTGCACGGCATGAATGCTCTGAAGTTTCTGCTCGATCAGTTGCAGTTGGTCATCCAACGTCGTTTCCATCTTGGTGAGCTTCTCAATTCGTTCTATCACTTCAGTGGTCTGCTGGTAGTCAAAACGCTGTTCGTTCAGCGCATCCGCCGTTGCCACATAGGTATGCAGCTCCTGAAGCGAGAAACCAAGCACTTCCTTGGCCCTAACCACCTTTTTGAGATAATCGATATCTTCCCGGGTGTATAATCGTGTGCCACCGTCCGTCCGCTGAGGTGAAGGCATCACACCGATCTCCTCGTAATACCGAATGGTCCGCTTGGTCAAACCACATTCCTTGGCTACGTCATCGATTTTATATAAACTCATTTCCTTCACCTCACTTTAATTATATGTCTATAATGTTATGTACATAATTATATATACTATTAACGTTAACGTCAACGTTAGATTTTAAGATCGAATATATAGTATGTCTCAAACATGGATAGAATATTTCAGTGTAAACATTTAAAACTCGTTGTTAAAAGTAGTATTCTATTGTCCTCCACCTCTATAAAATACAAAAAAAGATCCGCGCGAGCGGATCTTCGTTCAGTTGCGATTTCACAGCCTACTCTACGCGCCTTGCTCCTTCTGTTCCTGTTGCTGGACACGCTGCATTTGCTTCAAACGGCCTTCGACTCTGGTAAACAGCCTGAATGTATAGAATCCTGTAGCCACAAGACTTAGAACCAAAGCTCGTACATCCGTAAGCCAAAAACCGATTATGCCAAATACCGTAATAATCACACCAAACTGCATCATCAGATTGGCGCTATATCGTTGTGCTTCTTCCCATAATTCCGGATTACTCATTGCTCGCGGAGTACGATAACCATATATGCCATTAATCCTTTTCGGCGGCTTTTTGTACACCATTAATCCCAGAATGAAATAGCACACTCCGCATATAATCCCAACAATTGCTCCTGCCACAATGTCCTCCCCTAACTCCATTAAAAATACACCACAGATATTAAAACAAAAAAACGGCTCTACGTATATACGAAGAGCCGTCCGGATCGTTTCGTAAAACTTAGATATCCTTCACTCGCAGTACACGCATGGCGTTCAGGACAGCCAGCACGGTCACCCCAACATCAGAGAAGACCGCTTCCCACATGGTTGCGATTCCGAACACACCCAGCAGCAGGAAGATCGCTTTGACACCCAACGCAAAACCGATATTTTGCCAGACAATGGTTCGTGTCCGTTTTGCAATCCGGATCGCACTTGCCAGTCTGGATGGTTCATCCGTCATGATGACAACGTCTGCCGCTTCAATTGCGGCATCCGAACCAAGTCCCCCCATCGCTACACCAACATCGGCGCGCGCCAGCACCGGTGTATCATTAATGCCATCACCGACAAACACCATTTTCTCCTTCGGCGATTTGGCAGCTTCGAGACGCTCCAGCTGTTCGACTTTATGCTGTGGCAACAGCTCAGCGTATACTTCATCGACACCCAGCTCACGCCCTACAGCTTCACCTACAGCCTTGGCATCCCCGGTCAGCATTACCGTTTTGCGGATACCGAGCTTCTTGAGTGCCTGAATGGCTGCTGCTGCATCATCCTTCACCTCATCGGCAATGATCAGATGACCGACGTATGAACCCGATTCGGCAACATGCACCACCGTACCCACGGTTTGCGGAGTCGTGTAGGAGATCCCTGCCTGTTCCATCAATTTGGCGTTACCCGCAAGTACTTTACGTCCATCCACACTGACCTTGATGCCATGCCCTGCAACCTCATCGTAATCATCCACGCCCTGGGTCCGAATATCTTTTGCCCAGGCTGCGCGAATGGATTCAGCAATCGGATGATTGGAATGGGCCTCGGCAATGGCAGCAAGCTCCATCAATTCATCTTTCGTATGCCCGCCTTCAGGGCGAATGGCTGTTACTTTGAAAACACCTTTGGTTAGTGTACCCGTTTTATCGAAAACAACGACTTTGACATCGTTCAATGCTTCAAGGTAGTTGCTTCCTTTGATGAGTATACCGTTACGTGATGCAGCTCCGATGCCGCCAAAGAAACCAAGCGGAATTGAAACGACCAGCGCACATGGACAAGAGATCACGAGGAAGACCAGTGCACGATAAATCCAATCGGCGAATGTTGCACCACTGAGCACCAGCGGCGGAACGAGTGCAATTAACGCGGCGAGAATGACGACAACCGGTGTATAATAACGGGCGAATTTGCTAATAAAATGTTCTGTTTTGGCTTTGCGGCTGCTCGCATTCTGCACCAGGTCCAAAATTTTGGATACTGTGGATTCACCAAAAGTTTTTGTTACTTCAATCGTTAACATCCCGTTTTTGTTCACAAATCCACTCAGTACATCACTACCGGGTTCTAATTCACGCGGAACGGACTCACCTGTCAGAGCCGAAGTATCCACCATGGAACGACCTGCCTTAACGATTCCGTCCAGGGGTACTCGCTCACCCGCTTTAACCACGATTCGATCTCCAATACGTACCTCGTCCGGCGACACTCGCTTGGTCTCTTCTCCCGCGCCAATCAGCATGTTGGCATAGTCCGGGCGAATATCCATAAGCGACTGGATCGACTTCCTTGAGCGATTAACCGCCAGCCCCTGAAACAGCTCACCGAGCTGATAGAAGAGCATGACCGCAACACCTTCGGGATATTGGCCAATGGCAAAAGCACCGATGGTAGCGACAGACATCAGGAAGTATTCATCGAATACCTGACCGCGAATTATATTTTTGAACGCTTGGAGAACGATATCTCCCCCTGCAATCAGATAAGCAACAACATAGAGTGCAAGCTGTGCCCATCCTTCCAGCGGAGACCAGATCGCGGCTGCCACCAGAAAAGATCCAGCCGCCAGACGTGCCAGCAACACCTTCGTCTGCCCAGCGCCATGTTCATGTGAGTGTCCGGCATGCGCGTCATGATCGTGACCATCTGCATGACCGTGATCATGTCCGGCATGACTTCCATGATCATGCGTATGTCCTTGGACGCTGTGTTGATTGGCGTGGTCTTCTGCATGATCATGAGCATGCGGTCCAGATTGATGGCTATGGTTATGACCCGTATGCTCGTGTCCACTCGGAGTATGCCCATGAGTGTTAGCCCCGCTACCTGCATGGGCGTGCATATTATCATTAGTGTGGTTTATTGAATCAGCAGAACCACGACTGCCTTGTGATGATTTACCTTTTTCCGAAATACGAATATGCGGCTCCAGCCGAAGCACTTTGCGCTTCGCTTCTTCCACGACCTGCTCATCCATATCGGATGTGGTGTGCATGGATAAGGTTTTGGTCACAAAATTGACTGAGCAATCGGTAATGCCTTTAATTTTTTTGACGCCATTCTCAATCTTCAATGCGCAGTTCGCGCAATCCAATCCATCCAGCAGCAGTTCCCTTTTCACCTGTTCCTGTCCGGTTCCCATGTGAACTCTCCCCTTTGCAGTACGTAAAACAAAATTATCCGTAATGTTTTTGATCTTACAATCAATATATGAGCAATCATTCATATGTTTTGTTACCCCTATTATATGCACGCTTAAACATGAGTGTCAACAATTCCAGTTGATTTTTCATACAGAATATGCTAATAGTAATCATTTCGCTTTAGACGTTTTTTGGATATAATAGGCTTATCGAAGAACATTTGATCAAATCAAAGGTTGAGTTAATATAGGTGGTGATAGGAAATGGAACAACCGGTTAAAGCTCCAGCCGAATGCGACGCAGCCTGCTCTGGAACAGAGGCTGATATGCAAACCATTCGTGCTTCTCTCATGGATCGCGAGACCTCTTCCGAGATGGCTGATTGGTTCAAGGCTTTCAGCGACCCGACACGGCTTCGTATTATTGATGCGCTGTTGCAGAAGGAATTATGTGTGCACGATCTGACGGTGCTGCTCGATATGGGACAGTCGGCCATTTCGCACCAGCTGCGGTCACTCCGCAACATGCGGATTGTCAAGCGGCGCAAAGAAGGCAAGACCGTGTATTATTCTCTGGATGATGTACACATTGAGCAGATCTTCCTGCAGACGCTTCAGCATATTAAACATGGCTAGGCATTAGCCTGCCTGTTCAACCAACAGAACCCCCGCCTCTCGGCTGTTAGCCGATGGACGGGGGTTCTGTTGTATAAGGGCACCGTTTTGCCAAAAAAAGAAGTTTATCATGGATCTAGCTTACGGATATGCCCGCTCCAGTTACAGTAGATTGTTATTGTTCGGATCATACAGGCCGGATCTTTCCTTGAACCAGTTGAAGATATGCGACACACACACTTTCAGCACCGCGTATCCCGGAACGGCTAACAGAATGCCCACTACACCGAACAGATTACCTGATGTCAGAATGACAAAGATAATCGTGATCGGGTGAATCTTGAGCGTTTTGCCCATAATCTGAGGTGAGATGAATTTACCCTCAATTAATTGCACGATCGTCCACACCGCTACCATCTTCAGCAACATCACCGGGGAAGTCACCAGCGCCACGATCAACGCAGGCGTAATCGCGATTGCAGGTCCGAGGTACGGTACAACACTCGTGAACGATGCGATAATCGCAAGAATCAGCGCATAGTCCAGACCAATAATCATATACCCGATGTAGAGCAGAATACCGATGCAGAAGCTGACAATAATCTGTCCACGAATGAACGAACTGATCTGGTGATTGATATCTTCCAGCACATGCATTGCACCTGTACGGCTCTTGATTGGCAGGAAAGACAAAATTTTGGACGGAAGTTTCTTTCCGTCTTTCAGCAGATAGAACAGAATAAACGGAACGGTTACAATGGACAGTACCGTCTCGGTGAACGCGCCGAGGAATCCGCCCAATTTGGTCCAGGTCGAGTTCAAAATTTCAGTGGCTTTCTGGGAAATCGTGCCCCACCAGTCCTGAGAATTCAGATTCACCGTTTCCTGGAACTGACTGAACAGCTGGCTGCCCGTAAGTTCCTCAAACTGATGCTTTACCGTCTCACTGTATGTTGGGAAATTTTCGATCAGCCCCATGATCTGGTTGCGTACGACCGGAATGACCGCCAGCACGACAACTGTCAGAATACCTCCGATAGCAAGATATAAAATCAAAATGGACCAGCCGCGCTTGATCTTCCATCGTTCCATCACATCCACAATCGGATTCAACAGGTAATAGAGGATACCCGACAGAATAATCGGCAGCACAATCGTCTTGATCAGCACCGCGAGCGGGTGCAAAACAAAGGATACTTTGGTAAGAACCATCACGTTCAGTCCTACCAGCAGCAGAATTAACAGAAAAAGGACAAACTTATTATTCAAAAAAAATCGTTTAAACCGATCCGGCCAAATGCGGGGTTGCTCGGGTTGCTCCATAGGCGTGTCTTCCTCTCTTATGTATCCTTTATCCAAGCATAAGCTATAAACCTGCATGTTTCTTGACTGCGCATAAAGTTGCTTGTACAAGCCAACATATGTATAACACATTGAGTTTATACGTATGGCGCTGTTTAACCGTTTCAAATTAGAGCGGTAAGTTCATTTTACCCTAAAATGAACCTTATGCCCCATACGATTCCTTTGAAAAATATCCCTACCAAAAAACGGCTCGCCTCCGAAGAGGCCAACCGTTCATATGTCAGCTGCATCCGCATCTATGATTACGTCGGATGTTGCGCTTTAGCTTTTACTTTATACTTTTACTTAAACTTACGTTTATGCTTTTCCCGCCAGTTGAGCGATCAGCTCATACGAGTGTAAGCGTGCCTGATGATCATAAATCATCGACGTAATAATTAACTCATCCGCTTGGGTCTGAGCAATAAATGATTCCAGTTGGCCACGTACGGTCTCCGGAGAACCGTTCACAGCTGCTTTCAGCGTCTGCTCTACACCCGCTTTCTCACGATCCGTCCATTTGCCTTCCATATCGGCTGGTGGCTGCACCAAACCTGTTGTGCCACGAATAATGTTCAGGAACTGCTGCTGCATCGTTGTACCAAGCCATGCGGCTTCTTCATCAGTATCTGCAACGACAGCATTTACACCCACAATGACATGGGGTTCCTTCAAGTGATCGGATGGCTGGAAGCTGCTCCGATACGTTTCAAGTGCAATCCGGGTGTAATCCGGTGAGAAATGGCTGGCAAAAGCAAACGGCAATCCCAGCTGTCCGGCGAGACGAGCACTGAAATCACTGGAGCCGAGCAAGTAAATCGGGATATTCAATCCTTCACCGGGTACAGCGCGAACAGGCGCGTGATACGATGTAGCAGAAGCATCGAAGAATGCTCTAAGCTCAGCCAGCAATTCAGGGAAATCTTCACCGCTGTTCAGGTCCTTACGCAAAGCAAGAGACGTACGACGGTCACTCCCCGGTGCACGGCCCAGCCCAAGGTCAATACGGCCTGGATATAGGGATTCCAGTGTACCAAACTGCTCGGCAATCACAAGCGGCGCATGGTTAGGCAACATGATGCCACCTGAACCGAGACGAATGGTCTTCGTTCCACCTGCAAGATAACCAATGACAACCGAAGTCGCGGAAGAAGCGATGCCTGGCATGTTGTGGTGTTCCGCTACCCAGTAACGGTGGTAGCCCCAACGCTCTGCGTGCTGAGCAAGATCCAAACTGTTGCGAAGCGCATCCGCAGGCGTGGCACCTACAACGACAGGAGCCAAATCCAGAATGGACAATTTAACGTCGTTAATATGTTTTTTATGGGATGAAGCTGTGTTATCGGTAGACATAATAGAAAGTTCTCCTCTGTGATTATATTTTTATTTTTGTATATCCAGATATATAGATGTAAAAGCACAAAAAAATGATGTGGCAGAGTTGCTCCTCAAGCCGTTTACATCCGGACGGAATACCCGCCTGCACCTGCATTCTTGCTTCCGTCTCGGCGTCCGGCTTATAACTCGTGCTGTACGTACTCGGCAAATTGACGAATGGTTTCTTCGTTGCGGCGATAATACGTCCACTGTCCCCTACGCTCAGAGATCAGCAACCCGGCTTTGAGCATGGTCAGCAGATAGCTGGATATGACGGATTGAGCCAGTCCGGCCTTCACCTGAATCGTTCCAACACATATGCCGTTTTTTCCCGCATCCGGATGCTGGGATAACTCCAGCGGTGGAAAGTGCTGCTCCGGGTTTTTGAGCCACAACAGAATCTGTCGACGTGTCTCGTTGGATAATGCTTTGAATATGAGTATAGGTTCCATGGGTAAGATTATACCGCCTTTCTTTCATTTTGCAAACCAAACAGACCGATTCGACGAACGAACCGGCCTGCCAATAAATACATGTGTATACGTTTAGAACTTGGTGCTGACCGTTTCTTTTACTTGTTCCAGCATGGACCGATAAGCCGATGTCTTCAAATAACCGATACTACCGAAGAGCAAGTGATCTACCGCTTCAATACCTACAAAATCGAAGATACCGATATCGGAAGTCATTTTGATGCTGGCAGTCATGCCGATTTGATCGTAAATTTCACTTGGCGTGCCGTGTGTATTAATGATCAGACCTTTTTTGCCTGTCAGCAACTTCTCAATGCCGGCTTCACCGGAAGCATAAGCAAAACCGTAGGCGAATACACGATCGACATACCCTTTCATGATGGCAGGAAGACCTGTCCACCAGATGGGATAAATAAAGGTAATGGCCTCTGCTTCCGCTACAAATTTCTGTTCGGTTGCAATATCTTGCGGCGTTTGTCCTGCACGCATGGACGCTGTGTCCACAGCGCTCAATACGGGCTGGAATCCAAGTGCGTACAGATCGCGTACAACAACTTCATGGCCTTGAGCCTCAAGTGTTTCCACTGCGGTTTTCAAAATGGCGTGGTTCAAGCTGTCTGTGTGCGGGTGAGCATATACGATTAGATGTTTCATTAGAAATAATCCCTCCAGGTTAATATTAAATTTCACTGCCAAAAAATCTTGAATAGTACTTCGCAATATACATAGACATCTATATATATGGGTAAAAAAAGGGAGGCGAAGCATTTTGCATTTTTATATCGTCCGATTGTCTCGATTTGTTAATTATGCAAAATGCTTAAAGTTGGTTATCGTTATAACTTGCGAACGATACCGGTCAACAAACTCTCCAGCTGATCCGCCTGATCGTCCGTCAAATGACCATACACCATCCCGTTAATCTGTTGTGACACCTGACGAAATACAGGTTCCAGTTGACGCCCCTGCTCGGTCAAACGAATCATCGTTACTCGGCTGTCTTCGGCACTCTTATTGCGTTCTACATATCCCAACTTCTCCAGCTTGTTCACCAATACGGTGACGGTTGGTTGGGTCCGATGGACTCGCTCCGCCAGCATCTTGATGGACAGTGCATCTTCATGGTAGAGGAACATCAGGATGTCACCGTGGGACGGGACAATTCCTGTAACATTATGCTTCTCCAGCTCCTGAACAATCTGTTTGTTAATGTGATCTCTGATTCTTGCGATCAGTGCAATTGCGTTGTATTTTGGCATGAGTTTATTATACATAGACATCTATGTATATTCAAGCCTTTTTATCGCTCGAATCTTTCCAATGGGTTTTCCCTCTCGCACCAAAGCGTTAACGAACCTACCTCACCTTAAAAGGTAATTAATCAAGGAACTCAGAATGTAACGAACCTCAGGACAGTTATTCATTCATAAACTTAGCCCCGAAACGTAAAAATCGACCCACTGGACGAAATAACCTCTCTGTAATTCGTTACATCTCAGACCTATGTATATAGAAGCGAATAACGTGTGCACGGTTCATTAGAATAAGATAACAAAGGGTGGTCCCATATCATTTTTTGAACAACGATATGGAACCGCCCCCGTTATGTTTTATATATAAATAGCAGATCACACGTTAAATTTTAATCAATCCACTGCGTGATTTTATCCAGAGACTGACGGGATTTCTCGCGTGGCGGATCTTCCGCCCGATAACCAAAGGCTGCCATGACGGAAACATCCCATAGTCCATCCTCCAGCAGACCTTCCTCTTCCAGAATATGATGTACGGCCTCATAGTTAAACCCTTCAATTGGGCAGGAGTCGATACCAATCAGAGCTGCCGCAGTCATCATATTACCGAGAGCAATATAAGTCTGTTTCGACGCCCAGTCAAATAAAGTACGCGGGTTCTCAAGCATTCGTTGGTTCTTTTGAAATTTGCCATAAGCTTCACGAGTCAACTCAAATACGTCATCCGGCATGCCCTTGATTTCTTTCAACATATATTCCGCGTATGGCGAGTTATAACTCGCATCGGATCGCGCCAGAATGACAACAAAATGGCTTGCCGCCGCCAATTGTTTCTGAGCCCCGGAAGAAACTTCGGACAGACGCTTGCGGAAATCCGGGTTCTGCACAATCAGAAATTTCCATGGTTCCAATCCGATGGAGCTTGGCGACAATCGTCCCGTTTCCAAAATATACTCGAAGTCTTCTGCTGAAATGGTACGTGAAGCATCAAACTGTTTGGTTGCATGCCGAAAATGGTAAGCGTTCAAGACGTTTTCTTTTGTAATGGCATTTGCCGAGAATTCCATATCATCTGCACATCCTTTTCTTGTTTATGTTCATGTTTATGGTCTCACCTGAATACCTGAGTATTATTTTAGAGTTTATATCCAAAATATAAAAGTACGCACAATAATGTTTCTTAGTATATAAAAGTAACCATTATTTCTAGCAAGGTTTTTCAATAATAAAGTGCCAGCCCTGCTGTAACAAAAAACAAGTCGCCATGGATCTGCTGCTCCCCCAGGCGACTTACCTATGATTCATGTCAGAGATAATTAAAATTACAACAATTAGAGCTGTTCCATGAACTCATTTTCCGAGATAACCTTAAACCCCTCTTGCCGCAGCAAAGCAGAAGTAACCCCTTCGCCCACGACTTTGTGGTTGGCAAAGTTGCCATCGTAGATCATCTGTGTACCACAGGAAGGACTGAATTCTTTGAGCACCACACAGGTGACATCCAGTTTTTGCGCCCATTCGAGTGTCTGATAGGCTCCTTTGATGTACAGATCCGTGACGTCATTACCACTCTTCTCCATGACCTTGGCTGTACCTGCCAGCACATCCTTACCCGTACCGCCGATAATTTCAGCCGGCTCCCGCGGGGTAGAAAATCCTCCAAGCAGCTCCGGGCAGACCATCTTTGCCTGTTCCTGCTCTACAAGCTCCTGAATCTTTGCATCCAGACTCGCTGTTCCGTTGTAACGGCAGGCTACGCCAGCAAGACATGAACTCACCAAATATTTCATCGTTATGCTCCTTATGTTACATACATCTATTAATTTGATTGTTTCATATGAAACCAAATCTTAGAGATTGGGATCCCTTGTAATCATTGTAATACGAGCATCCTCATTATATCGAATTTGAAAAACATCTCTGGTCGATTCCAGTTTAAATGTAACGATCCCCGGGGTCTCGGTATTCCGATGGAGTTTATATGCTTGAAGATCAACTTTGAATATTTTCTTGATTAGAGGTTCTACCTTTTCCCTGAGGGTCGATTCTTTTACTTGGAGAAGCTTCTCATGATAAGCCTGCACTTCTTCCCAGGTAGTATAGTCTTTTTGATAAGAATTCGCATCTATAACGGCATAATTAATACCCAAAGTACCTTTAGTCGTCTGAATAAAATAGTGATTCTCAAAGCTAAAAGTAATGATATCTCTACCATTCTCATCATCTTTGGTCCGGTGTATGCTAATCAGATCAAGATCAGCTTTGCCAGTAAACGCCGCAATGGAATCCTCTGCATTCGCCAAGGCAGTTTGAGAAACGTGTTTAGGATCGAGATCACCGGAAACAGAGATCGCTTCATCCTGCACCCAAACAATCTCTCCGTAGCTTTTTTCATTCTCTAACATCAGAGTAGTATACGATTTCGGTTCCAATTCGCCCTGCTTCATACCAACATATCGCTTGGCTGATACTGGTTTGAGCGCAGGGTCCCCACCAATATCCTGTAGCAGTGACGGGGCTTGACGCAAATAACGATGCTCCAGCTCATTAGCTGCCATCTCCCGTCTCATCTGTACCTCACGTAGATTGCCTGTTGCCGCATCAAGCCAGATCAACGCATATTCTGCATCGCCTTCTTTTCCGGCCTCGACATACATTCTTCCAGAAACAGGAAGATCCTGCACTTTGGTTATGAGTAATTGTTTGCCAAGATAGTCTCGCATCGTGACGGCTACATTCTTTTCCATCTTGTCTGTGAGCAGGCTCATTCCGGCATCATCCGTATATTGCAGCGCTGCTGTGGGATATACTTTTTCGATTACAGGCTCCACAATCTGTCCGTTCCAGAAAATGACCGCCGCTGCCGCGGCTGCAATCGTCGTGCACGTCATAACAGCTCTGCGGGAGCGAAAACGGTGTCTATGTTGATTGGGCAGTTTTTTCTGCTCATCGGACATATCCCCAGCATCGCTGATTTCCTGTGCAGATCCCGATTTGAGCCAGGCTACCTGGCGAAGTACGTTCTGCTTATGCCCCTCGGTAAAAGGCGACTCCGCAAACGGCTCCTGTTTGACTACTTTTTCCCATTCGTCATCCATATGTTTCATTCGCTTCGTTCCTCCCACTGTTTCCGTACTTTGGCCTTCGCCCTGGACAGTCGCGATTTGACCGTTCCCGCGCTGATGCCCAGCATTTCCGCAATTTCACCCGTCGTAAGCTCATACTTCAGATGCAGCAAAAGCAATTCCCGGAATTTATCCGGCAGAGCCATGATGATGTCCCAGATTTCATGAACGTGCTCCCTGCTGATCGCCTCGGCTTCGGCAGAGGGGTGAACCCATTTTTCAGGCTTCATCTCACCCTGGCTCGTATTCACCTGTTCCGTATGGATTGGCAGTGTCTCTCCCCATAAACTGCTGCGAAAAAATCTGGACTTTCGGTATGTAAATGTTTTGTTCCTAGTAATGGTCAGCAGCCATGTCTTCAATGAGCATTCTCCTCGAAAATGGGTGATCCCGGAATACGCCCGGATAAACACCTCCTGTGACAATTCATCCGCCTGCTCGGTACTTTTGGTCAGAAAGTACGCGTAGTTCCATACATCGTTCCCGTAATCATCCATCATGCTGCTAAGTGTGTAATTGTCGATCGTCTGAGCGTGTGCCAGATATTGATAGTCCAACTGATGTTCACCTCACTTAATAAGACTGCGTCCATTCGGGTTTGGTTCCCAAACGGTTTATTTCTTACCCTTCTCCTGCAAAATAAAATAAACCAGCAAGGTCCACATGTACTGAACGCGCTGGTCTATCGAGTATAAAACCTATAAACTTTCATTTAATGCCGAAGCTGCTGCTCAAGCCTTAACCGCGGCAATCATCAGAAACATCGGTCGCCGATTCTCGTCTCGCATACCTGGAACCTGCTCCATCATCTCAGGGGATGGTTTGGACTCGGCTACCTGTTGAATGACAAAACCAGCTTGAATCAATTCATTCAGATGTGTCGCCATCGTCCGATGATATTTCACCACGTCCTGGTTCAGAAAGTTCGCTACCCGCTGCCCTTCCTCTTGATAATGATCCACAGGCCAATGCAGTATTTCACCTTGAGGTCCATAATGCCAGTCCTGCTCCGCCCGCGCCGTGAAGATGGGATGCTCCGCAGACAAGACAAACGTCCCTCCTTGGACAAGATATTTATTTATTTTTGCGTATACCTGATCCAGACGCTCGATATAGTGCAAAGCCAGGGAGCTGATCACCACATCAAATTGTCCGGGTGCAAAATCGATATCCTCAATCGCCATACGCTGGTACTCAATCTGAGGATCATCCGTCATCTCGCGTGCACGTTGCAGCATATTTTCAGACAAATCCACGCCAACCACAGAACTAGCCTGTTTCTCACGTGCATATCGACAGTGCCAACCAAAGCCGCACCCCAGATCCAGTACGTTCTTGCCCTTTAATTCCGGTAGCATCGTTTGCAGTTCATGCCACTCGCCTGCAGCCTCCAGCCCTTGGGTTGACCGGGCCATCTGACTGTAATTGCCGAAAAACTCGGCTTCATCGTATTTGTTTTGCTTCATAAAAAGATTCCCTCCCGTATCATAAAAGGTGCTCTATTAACTCTACCATATAAACGTTCATCTTTTGGAAAAGTTGCCAACCAAATTCACGGCATGTTATTATACAGAACGAACGTTCAGTATAATATAATATAGAACGAACGTTCAGTATAATAACGGAGGTCATCATGAACACAAATTGGACGCATCCATTAGAAAGGCAATCTGTAGGTAAGGCATTTGTAAGCTACCTCGTGCCCTCCATATTAGGGATGCTCGTTATCGCTTTCAACTTTATTATCGACGGTATTATGGTTGGTCACAAGCTTGGGTCTACAGCGCTCGCCGGAATCGGGATTGCTTCTCCTGTCTATACGCTTTTTGTAGCCATGTCGCTATGGATTGGAATGGGCGGGGCAACTTTGTATTCCACCTATATGGGTAAGAAGGATCTCACGACAGCGAGACAACTCTTCACCAAATCCATTACGATTATTTTGCTGATTACGATGGTTATTGGATATACGGCATATTCTTTTAGAGATAAACTTGTCTTCGCGCTTGGTGCCAATACTGAAACATTCCCGTTTGCTGCGGACTATATGAATATTATGCTGTTGTTCGGTTTTGTCTTTACCATTGAGAATGCACTCACTATTTTTGTTCGGAACGACGGAAATCCCAATACGTCCATGTATGCTCAGATTACGTTTGCAGTAGCCAATATTGTGCTTAACTATATATCGTTATACGTGCTGGAATGGGGTGTACGTGGTGTTGCGATGGGTACAATTGTATCGGCATCTCTGGCGCTTCTAGTGTTGCTAACTCACTTTTTCAGGAAAAATAACAATCTCAAATTCACCCGATTCAAATGGAGTACCAAACTGCTGGCTTCCATTGCACTCATTGGTTTTCCCAGCTTCCTGGCTGAACTGGGCATGTCCGTCTTCTCCATCTCTCACAACATTTCACTGGATCGGATTGCGGGCACGGATGGCGTAGCGTCTTTTACAGTCTTGAACTATATTCATGGTGTTGTTCTGCTGGCATTTCTTGGTCTGGCCTCCGCTGCCCAACCTTTGGTCAGTTATTATCACGGAGCCAAACAGATGGATCGGGAAAAACAGACCATTCGCTTAGCCTCCAGAACGGCTCTGGCATGTGGGGTTCTGCTGTTACTCGTTGTACAACTGGGCGCACCTTATTTTGTGCAAATCTTCGGGAACTTCAGTGCCAGCGTGACGGATAACGCCGTGTACGGTTTGCGAATCTTTACTTTTGCATACTTGTTCATGGGTATTAACTTTGTTATGAGTACGTACTTCCAATCTGTCGGAAATGCCAAAATGGCCATCTGGATTACAGCAACACGCGAGATGATTATTATGGTTGCATTGATTGCGATCCTCCCTTCATTCTTGGGTGTCACTGGCGTTTGGCTTGCCGTTCCGCTATCCGAGTTGGCAGTTCTGGTGACTATCGGCATGTACTACAAAAAAAGAGCCGTCTCTGAACGGATAAACAGTTTAACGATTGAATAAAGCATATGCATGTGAAAAACCAAAAGACCTGCTTGATCTATAGAGATCAGGCAGGTCTTTTGGTTGAGCCAATCTGCTATAACTTATGAATTAGCTCGCTCGTTTAAAATATTTTATATTCAGTTTTATAGTAGGTTCTGTATTATATCTTATATCCGAATATCAAATCGGCCATTGCTGTCCGTCGTTGCATTGGCAATTTCTTGCGGGGATGCTGCTTGCATTCCATTGGCTGGTGGTTTGGCCGGCGGCGCTTCTTTGGTTGCGGTTGTACCGCTGCTCTGGGAACTTTGCTGCGAGATTTGAGCTTCGATTTGCTTGATTTGCTGCTGTATCTGCTTCGTTTTGGTCTCCTTGGTTTTCTCATCGTCCTTGCTGGATTGCACTTTCTCCAATTCGGCCTCAAGCTTCGTCTTTTGTTTTTCCAACTCGCTTGTGCTGTTCGAACTCGATGAAGATGTGGATATGTAGGATGTCGTGGAACTTGCTGCTGAAGAAATATTCATCGTTGATCTCCTCCTCTTTCTTGGTTCCACTATATCCCATACAGACGATAGGAACGTTAAATTCAACTGAAAGGTTGCTGAATGATTGGCTGCCGGCCATTTCTAGTTTTTCGATCAAAGCTACCGAGTCATTTCGTGAATTTCGGATGGCTGGAATATCCGCCCCAAACCTTTCTATTTGAGCCTTTGTCAGGCTTTTTGAAAGAACTTCCGAAAAGCCAATAAAGGTAGCGCTTACAAACATCCAAAAAAAGGGTTGCTAATTGAGAAACCATCCACTATGATAATCTCATCAGTCCGGATAATAAAGTTAAAGCACTTTAACTTTCAACTACATAACATCAAATGAAACCTTTTATTTATGGGAT
Organism: Paenibacillus sp. BIC5C1; assembly: GCF_032399705.1. NCBI lineage: Bacteria > Bacillati > Bacillota > Bacilli > Caryophanales > Paenibacillaceae > Paenibacillus > Paenibacillus sp. BIC5C1. The sequence continues at coordinate 674,628 of NZ_CP135922.1, read as the reverse complement.
AACTCAATTCTGAAAGTTAAAGCGTTATAACTTTATATCAAATAGAAAGGTTGGTGTTTATGTGACCCATCGCGAAAGCCGGCGGCAGACATTTTACATGTACCTCTTCATCTCTCCATGGCTTATCGGTTTCTTCGTGTTTGCCTTGTATCCGATTCTGTCATCCCTTTATTACAGCTTCACGGACTATGACATTATCCACCCGCCGAAATATGTCGGACTCGCGAATTACAAAGAAATGTTTCAAAATGACCTGTTTTGGAAATCTGTTGTCGTAACGGTGCGCTATACCTTTATCAGTGTACCGATCCAGCTGCTGCTGGCACTTGGATTCGCTCTCCTTCTCAATGCGAAAATACCGTTCCGCGGATTTTTCCGCACGGCCATGTATTTTCCAAGCATGGTATCCGGCGTCGCCATGTCCTTGCTGTGGTACTGGATTTTCAACCCATCGATCGGTCTGTTCAATTACGTGCTGTCCTGGTTCGGCATTAGCGGCCCAGCCTGGCTCATGAGCCCCGATTATGCCCTTTACGCTCTGATGATTATGTCCTTCTGGACGGTGGGCTCAGGCATGATTCTGTTCCTTGCGGGACTTCAAGGCGTTCCTTCAAGCCTCGTGGAAGCCGCCAGGCTTGACGGTGCGGGACGCTTCCGCATTTTCCTGAACGTGACGCTGCCCATGATTTCACCGGTACTTTTGTTCCAGCTGATTATGGGTGTCATTGATTCCTTCCAGGTATTTACACAGGCTTATGTAATGACCCAAGGGGGTCCAAACTACTCGACCTGGTTCTATGTTTACAACCTGTACACCAGCGCCTTCAAGGAATACAGGGCAGGCTACTCCTCGGCACTCGCTTGGGTGCTGCTGATCGTCGTCATGGCGTTTACGGCGCTCATTATTAAACTCTCGAACCGTTATGTTCACTATGAAGGAGGCGGACGCAAATGAGTACGATTCCGACTGCCGGACCAGGGGCTTCACCTTCTGTGAATAAACGCCGGCGCAAAATTGACGCGTTCAGCATTGCCAGCTTCATTGCCCTGGTGGTCACCACCTTTCTTATGCTGCTCCCTTTGTTTTTCATGGTCTCGACCTCCCTGAAATCAAAGAAGGAACTGCTGACGTTTCCTCCGACCTTTCTGCCAGAATCCTGGCAGTGGAGTAACTACAGAGAAATTTTCGATACGCTGAACTTCGGTCAAATGTATATGAACAGTCTCATTATCGGCATTTTGACCGTTGTTGGCACCCTGTTTTCGTCAGCGCTTGCAGGCTATGGTTTCGCCAGATATCGGGGCAAGGGCAGCAACCTGTGGTTCATGCTCATGCTCAGCACCATGATGCTTCCATATCCGGCGATTATGATTCCGCAGTTCATTCTCTTTTCCAAGCTGAACTGGATCGATACCTTCCTGCCGCTGATTGTCCCTGCGTTTTTTGGTTCGGCATACAACATCTTTTTGCTGCGACAGTTCTTCTCCACGCTTCCGGATGAGCTGTTTGACGCCGGACGCATCGATGGCTGCAGCGAGTTCCGGATGTGGCGACAGATCGCTTTGCCTCTATCCGGTCCGGCACTTGCAACCGTTGCGATTTTTGCCTTCATCTACAGCTGGAACGATCTTTTGACACCAGTGCTCTATTTAAGCTCATCGGATAAGTTTACGCTTCCGGTCGGTATGTCTTCCTTCACATCTTCTCGTTTCCGAATTCCGCCGTGGCATCTGCTCATGGTTGCCTCCGTGCTCGCCATGCTGCCGATCGTGACTCTGTTTGCGATAGCCCAGAAGCGGTTTGTAGAAGGAATTGTACTTACAGGCATCAAGTAAAAGCTCCGCCGCAGGGGCGGCAAAAAAACTTGAATATATGGGGGACTGTCATTCATGAAAACGATAGGGATCAAAAAGTCTTTTACACTTTTGCTTGCGACCAGCATGCTCGTCGTATTGGCATTGTCCGGCTGTAGCGGCGGCAAATCAGCGGGGGATGTCGTACCCGGTAACGATGGCGATAGCGCTAACTCAGGTGGGCAAGTAACCATAACGCACTACACCATCGATTCCGAGGATCGCACCTTTATCGAAAAGCTCGTTCCGGATTTTGAAGCCCAACATCCAAATATTAAGGTAAAAATCGAGAAAGCTCCTTACGAGCAGTTCGACAGTAAACTCCAAACTTTGATTGCCGGGGGCAAATCACCTGACGTCACAAGCCATTATGGATACGGCGGTTTTGCAGAGTATTACAACAAAGACATGCTGCTCGACATGAACGACATTATTAAGGAAGACGGATTTAAAGCGTCCGACTACAACATTCCGGATGATCTTATGAAAATCTACACCGTCAAAGACCAAGTCTACGGTATTCCGGTCAACATGTACGTCTCTCTGATGCTCTACAACAAAGACATGTTCGACGCTGCCAATGTTCCTTACCCTCCAAGCGATTACGAGGACAAGAGCTGGACGTTTGACAAAATGGTCGAAGACGCAAAGCAAATGACGCATGTATCCAATGACATTGCCAAAACTCAATATGGCGTTGACTTCACATGGTCCGAGCGCGATATGCGCCCGCTCTATTTCGGAGCTGAACCCTACTCCCAGGATACCTGGACCAACGGCGGCGTACCATCTGAGACTCATTTCGATTCGCCTGAAGTCATCGCAGCCTATAACAAGCTGTTCAACCTGATCTTAAAAGATAAAGTGTCTCCGACAACGGAATGGAGCAAAAGCGTAGCGGGCCAAAACGGCGATGCATTCGTAACCGGCAAGGTCGGTATGACCGTCAGCGGCTCATGGAGCCTTGCGGGCTCCAATGACTTCCCTTTCAAGGTTGGCGTAGCCGCAGTGCCTGCCGGCGGCAATGACAAGGTCCGCAGCGTGCTTTTCGTCGATCCACTCTTGATTCTGAAGGGCTCCAAACATCCGAAGGAAGCTTTTGAATGGATCAAGTATCTCGTCAGCGACGAAATTCAGGAAAAATCCATCGAACTGAGCGGTGGCAACCCTCCTGTAAATACGAAAGCAGCCGAAACCTATTACAAGCATTTTGATGGCATCGATGCGGCTGATGTGAAGAAGGTTTACGAAGGTGCTGTAGAATACGGATTTGAGTCCTATAACCACCTGATCACCCACTATTCTCAGATCAACGACATGTTCATCAACGAGATGCAGCCGATCGATACCGGACACAGTACCGTTGAAGAAGTAATGCCGACGATTCAGAAAAAGGTCATGGAAATTATCAAACGTTAACGCTAAACATTGTGCCGTCCCGCAAGGGGCGGTGCATCTATCAAATTAGCTTCGCGGCTAAGCCTCCGTACATGTATACTAATGTTAAGTCAATATAAAGTACGGAAAATCTGCCGCAAGGAGAATAAACAATGAAGGTTAGTATATTTGATGTTGCAAAGAAATCAGGGCTGTCCGTCGTAACGGTCTCTCGCGTCTTAAACGGTGCAGAATCCGTGCGAGAGAAAAATAGGCAAAAGGTTCTGGAGGCTATCAAGGAGCTCGATTACCATCCCAACGCTGCTGCGCGGAGTTTAGCCCGCGGTAAAACAGGAATCGTCGGATTGATCATGACCACTCTACAGGACTCCTTCTTCGACACCGTCGTTAAAGAGCTGAACGAAGTGCTTGCACTTCATGGCTATTTTCTTGCTGTTTCGGTCTCTACCGGCATTGGCTCCGATGAAACCCATTACCTGATCCAGGAGGACCGGGTAGACGGACTTATTCTGCTCTCGCCGATGGAAGAGGATAACTACATTGTGGAACTGAAGCGTCGCAATATTCCTTATGTCCTCATCGACAATCAGAAGCCGGAGAATGATACTTTTTCGGTAACAATCGATAACTATAAAGGCGGCTATGCCGCTACGAAGCATCTGCTTGATCTCGGCCATACCTCTATCGCGCACTTGAGCGGACAGAATATGTTCCGCAGTACGAGGGAGCGCCGCAGCGGTTTCCTGCAGGCACTTAAGGAAAAAGATCTGGCTCCGTTTGAAATGATCACGGGCGATTTCGAAATCGATTTTGGTTATGACATCTGCCGTAAATGGCTGCGAGAGGGACGCCTTCCTTCGGCGGTGTTCGCGGGCGATGACCATATTGCGCTCGGGGTCGTGAACGCCCTCATGGAAGAAGGCATCAAGGTGCCTGAACAGGTAGCTATCGTCGGCTATGACGATCAATATATTTCATCCAAGCTGCACCCCCATCTGACAACGGTCCGGCAGCCTGCCGACCGCATTGGGGTCGCCGCTGCGGATATGCTGCTGAAACGCATGGACGGTACGATGAAACGTGGGGCTAATGTAAGGATCGATCCTGAACTCATCGTGAGAGAATCTACTGGATCACCAACAAAAGGTACGACCGGATAAAAAATATAAACTTATATATAGGAGTGACGACCATTGGCTTACTACTTGGGAATCGATGGGGGAGGAACAAAAACATACGCCCTGCTGACCGATGACTTCGGCAATGTGCTTGGCAAAGGCGTGGGCGGCAATGGCAATCACCAGATTGACCACGCCTTGGCCGCACAAAGCATACGGGAAGCTGCAGAAGGAGCTCTGAACGAGGCAGGACTGCGGATTCATGAAATCTCGCACACCTATTTCGGACTTGCAGGAGCAGATCGGGAAGTCGATTACCGAATCCTGCACCCTCTGGTTCAGGGAATCGGATTCACCCAGAATTACTCGATTAACTGTGACACCATGATCAGCCTGCGCGCAGGCACAAACCGACCTTACGGGGTCGCACTGATATGCGGCACAGGTACCAACTCCGCAGGCCGCAATCCGGCAGGAGAACATGTGCAGGTCGGCGGTTTTGATTATATGTACGGCGATTTCGGCGGTGGCGGTTCCCTCAATATTGAGGTGTTCCGCTCTGTCATCCGTTCTTGGGACGGCCGTGAGCAGCCAACACTCCTGACTCCCCTGCTGCTGAACTTCCTTGGATATAACAGTGTCAGCGATATGTTCGAGGACTTCCAGGATAACAGCAAGCATGTGCCTGTCCATGCAGCGAAGCTGCTGTTTGAAGCTGCCGCCGAGGACGATGCTGTAGCTCTGGAAATTCTGAACCGTCAAGGAGTAGAGCTTGGCAAATCAGCGGCTGCGGTGATCCACAAACTTGGAATGGAAAATGACGCCTTTGACGTTATACTGGCAGGAAGTCTGCTAACAAAGGGAGATCGAGGATGGATTCGCAACAAGGTTGAACAGGCTGTTGCAGCCGTCGCTCCGAATGCGACCACTGTAACTTTGGCAACCGAGCCCGTTGTCGGTGCCTTATGGTCTGCTATGGATGCAGGCGGACATGCGGTAAGCCAGGATGTGTATAACAAAATGCGGGCCTTCCGCGATTTCGAATATATTAAACAAACAACAAGATAAACGTCAATAATCAATGCCCATCATCAATAATTCTTTAAAAGACTGGAGTGTGCAAAAATGGAAAATGAACAAGGACTTAAAATAGCGGTAATCGGTGGTGGATCTTCCTATACTCCGGAGCTTGTTGAGGGGTTCATCCTCCATCATGCCGAGCTTCCTGTAAGAGAGCTGTGGTTGGTCGATATTGAGCCGGGAGAGCGCAAACTGAATATTGTCGGCAACTTGGCCAAACGTATGGTGGAGAAATCGGGTCTGCCGATTGAAGTTCATTTGACGTTCGACCGACGCGAAGCCATCAAGGGTGCGGACTTCGTCAGTACTCAAATGCGTGTCGGCATGCTTGACGCCCGTGGCCGCGATGAATCCATCCCCCTGAAATACGGCGTAATCGGTCAGGAAACCACCGGACCCGGAGGCATGATGAAGGCGCTGCGGACGATTCCGGTCCTGCTTGATATCTGCCGTGATATTGAAGAACTCGCTCCTAATGCCTGGCTGCTGAACTTTACGAATCCGGCGGGGATGGTCACAGAAGCCATTCTGAAGTATTCCAACGTTAAAAGCATTGGTCTCTGTAATGCACCGATCGGCCTAATCAAGCAGACCTCAGCCAAATACGGCGTAGAAGCGGACCGCATCTATGCCGAGTTTGTTGGCCTGAACCATCTCCACTGGATTACGCGTATTGATGTGAACGGAGAAGACAAACTGAACGACATGCTGGCTGATACATCCGGTTATAGCGCAAAGAACGTGCCTGCACGGGAGTGGAATCCGGAATTCCTGCAATCCCTGCGTGCTCTGCCTTCCTACTATCTGAAATACTTCTATATGACCGACGCCATGCTTGAGGAGCAGCTGGAATCCTTACAAACAGGCGGCAACCGTGCGGAAGTGGTTAAACGCGTCGAAGAAGAACTGTTCAAGCTATACAATGACCCGGACCTGAAAGATAAACCGAAACAGTTGGAACAGCGAGGCGGCGCCTTCTATTCCGAAGCAGCCGTGAACCTGATGCGTTCACTCTACAACGGAACAAATGACATTCAGACGTTGAACGTAGCCAATCAAGGCATCATTGATTTCCTGCCAGACGATGCCAGCATTGAAGTCAACTGCGTGGTCACCAAAACCGGTCCACTGCCCCTGCCGCTAACCAAGGTTCCTCCAATGGCCGTTGGACTGATTCATGCGGTTAAAACCTATGAGCGCCTCGCCATCGATGCTGCCGTGACCGGCGATCGTGGATTGGCCATACAAGCATTGGCCCATCATCCTCTGGTCCCTTCGGTCGAAGTGGCGATTCAGATGCTGGATGAAATGCTCGAAGCCAACAAGGAATATTTGCCGCAGTTCTTTACTGAATCTGCAGCTAATGCATAATTCGGCTATCATCCATTCGTCCTGATACCCTAAGAAAACGTCTATGGACGTACTTTCACCCTAAACGAAACCGTCATATTCCAGGATTCCTGAGATATGGCGGTTTGTTGTTTTTAGGCATTTTCCTATCTATATCACTTGCTCAAATCAATCATTAAATCATTCTCCGTAGCCTAGCTCCATCCCATAAAAAAGCAGGCAGGGAGAGCTAATCCCCCTGTCTGCTTGCATAGGAGCAATCAACGGATTATAAGCTGCTTAGTATGTCCACCAGTTGCCGGACATCACGATCATGGAGAACAGCTTGATGCTATCTTCATAGTAGCCTTCATTGGAACTGCCGGCCGTTTTGGTCCAGACGGAATTCAACCAGTTTTGATTCACGTACGAGGTCATAGCGCTGACCCCAAACGGTGCATAGAACGCGCCGCTGCCGCCGGAACCTGTAACCGTGCCGTTGAGTTTATAACCATCCTTTACGTTGCTAGGGTTACCGCTTACTTTGGCTGAGATCCAGCTATTCATTTGATTGAGCTGATTGAGTGCCCGGCTGTCACCAGTCATCAGGTAATCCGTTGCAATCCGCCAAGGCGTACGGCATGAGTTGTAATCGTAGCTGCCGTCATTCGCCCCTTCCAGGAAATTGGCTGAAGCCGGCTTGTATGTCGAGCCAGACAGAACGACGAAGTCTGGAAGCAATCCGGTTGATGAGCTGTAGCCGTTGTATAAGGAGTTGACAATGGTGTAGGTTTTGTCGATCACGTTCGCCCATCTGGCATCACCCGTTGCCGCCTGGAACGCCTTCAAGTGATTCAGCATAAAGTCCGATGGACGGGTAGCATTTTTGAACGTGTTGTCCGTTGCCCAGTCGCCAAGACGCAGCGTCCATTGGGACTGATTCACGTCACTTTGCATGATGGCATTGATGATGTCCTTGCCGGCCTGAAGGTAGTTGATACTGCCGCTGCTCCCCCACTGCTTGTCCGCAAGCAGGAGCGAATAAGCAATGTCCATGTCTCCATCCGTGGCTGAATCGGCGCCCTCAATGTTCTGGAAGCTGCTATTTTGTTTCCATGCCATCAGTTTCGAATTGTTGGCGCTCGGATGAGCCTTATAATATTGATAAAGTCCGTCGAAATAGGTCTGTGCACTGCCGTCATAACCAGCCATTAGAACCGTTGCCAGCATTCCGTACCCATGTGCCTCAGATACGGTATCCCCGTTGGACTGATATTTCACATAATACTTGCCTGTGCCCGCCGTTTTCAGATAAGCTGATTTCCAGCTGTCCCATTTCGCTTTAACGGAGCTGTCCATCGCACTTTGCGTAACATGATTAGGCTTGATCGAGCCGCTGGTATATGTCGTGTGCTGCGGGAACGGCTTGTTTGGAGCTGCGAAAGCAAAGCTCGCCGGAATCAGAAGAAAAGCGAGACAACACATCATAACAGCCTTGCTGCTAACCGAAAATCTCCTATTTTTTCTCATAAATTTACGCTCCTTTTAGATCGAAATGGGTCTTGATCCATGACATAACCTTTAAGCCGAAAACTCAAATGCGGCATCGTGAAGGAAAAAGTGTGATTCATTATTGGCCTTGCGAGATACAATCACCTCCACCCTAAAGTTAAAGCGCTTTAACTTTTAAAACACTTACATTTATTTTAATTGTTCTTCTAATATTTGTAAATAGACATTTCCGAGATTGCTTCTAAAGTCCTGATTCGACATTTTACAGTAAAAAAACGTATGTAAAATGATACAAAACAGATGGATGGCTATCCTTTTTTGTATACCTCCACAGATTATGAGAGCACAAAAAGTAATAATCGTTTCTTTTTTATAACAAAAATAAAATAAAACGTTATATTTTTCAATTTATTGCAGTCTATATTTATAGATAGTCTATCACAAGAAACTTCAGAGGGGTTGCTCTCCTTTGAAACCAACATCTGAAAGAGCAAAAATATACCATGGAGGTTGATTAGCTTTGAAAAAGAAATTGTTAAGTGTAGGTCTAGCCACTGTAATGGGACTTTCTTTACCTGCTGTAATTTCAGCTAGTCCAGCTACAACTACAACTGCCGTTGAAAGTTCCGTAGTAGCCAATGATTCTATCGTACTTAATGGAGAAATAGGGACAGTTATTGAGCACGGTGGATTAACTTTTGTTCGAGTTGAAAGCACTCCTGAACCTACAGAACCTATTATTACACCTTTTGCCAGCAAAACGGATTTCTCAATATCTCTATCCGGTACAGAGAAATCGCAAGCATTCACGCTTGATAAAGATTATCCATATGTGAAGGTATATATTAACAATACTTCTTCAAGTGGTCACATCATATTTACCATAACGAAAAATTCAAGCACTGGCTCGGTTGTAAGTGGAAGCAGTGTAACTATTCCAGCCAACGCAGCTTGGAATGTCTACAGCACAAATGCTTGGACTGCTGGAACCTATTACGCTAACTTTACATCAGGCAAGACAGGTTTGAGTGGTTCAGCCTATGCAAGACTAGCCTCAACCTACGCTGAATTGGATATTTAAAAGAGACGGGACTTTCCCAAAAATCTAAAAATCATGTCAGTGTAGAGAAGTAACTCGAAATGTACAAAAGAAGCCCTCCCCCAAATGGTTGCTCGACACTTCCATTTTTCAAAGGGAAGGCTTTTTTTGTTTTACATTTTGTGAGAAAAAGGGCATTCTGTAATTCTTCCACTTATGAGAAAGCCCTTATTCCCTTTAAAATTTATTTTTCATATTCACTCCAGTATTTCAGTAAATATTTTTGTAACATCTCATCAAGATCACCCTCTCCATCAGATGCGTCAGTTTCAGCAGACATAATTGCAGTTGCCAGAGCCCCGCTGATCCCTCTGCTACCGCCACTCAGTCCATGTTCAGGCAACCATTCAAATTGAGAATACCAACGTTCTGAATAATCCTTAGAGCCCCCTGCATTTTTGACTACGTAAACCCTGTGCAAAATGTCGGAATTATTATAATAATCGTAGTAGAAGTAGCCTTTGTCTAATAGGGAATTCGCGATATTGATTTTTTCACCGTTTATGTCCAGAATTAACTCCTCTCCATCTTCTTCAACCACCCACGCACCTTCTTTTCCGCTGACCCCTACAAAAACCTCACCTTCGTCATTAGAATGGATTTTAATCGTATCTTCATTAGCAAACAGGATTTGATTCACTTGATTTTTAATCAGGGTTATGATTTTCCCATCTGTAGCTGCATATGCTGTCGCGGATACAAGAAGGAAGAACACTGCTACCAAGGAAGCTAGTATCCTACTTCCCCCCCACGTATTCACACTTGTTTTTTTACGTGAGGCTCGAAATTGCACGTTTATTTCGCTCCGCATTTTCTCCTTCTGTTTCTCGCTTGGTCCAACTGCTTCAAAAGCATCATGGATAGGATTTTTCATAAAAGCCTCCTAAAGTAAATTTCAATCGTTTTCTTCCTGTAGATAATCTCGTTTGAATCGTGCTTTCCTTATCACCTAATAACGAGGAAATTTCCTTAACAGGATATCCTTCAAAATAGTAAAGAAAAAGCACTATTTTGTATTTGGCAGGCAATTCAAGAAGTTTTTCCAGAACATTTCCTGATAACTCATATCCAATTTTAGAGGGCAGATCCGGCAAAGACTCCACATCCACTTTACGAACTTTCCACCAACTTTTTAGAATATCCTTGCAATGGTTTTTTGTCGTCAGAATAAACCATGCTTTCTCATGATTACGATTAGAAAAAGTGATATCCGAATCTAGTAACTTTAAAAATATGGACTGAACAGCATCCTCTGCATCAGCGGTATTTTTTAAATATACGTAGCAGAGCCGGTAAACCGTATCAACGTTGCGTTTGTAAATATCATCAAAAAAAACTTCCTTATTCCCCGGTGCAACTCCTTCCATTTCTTCACCTCCACTTATAAAACGATTGAGAACATTAAAATATCCTATAATCATAAAATTCTTTTTCTTTTTTTAAAAACATTGGAATTAAAACCCTTTTGTTATATAATTAATACATAATTTACCTTTAATTCTCTGGAGGTACCTGTGAATAGTTGCTCTTACTTATTTCAAACGTCCTTTGATAAGCTTTCTCCACAACTGCAGGAATTGGCCTACCGATCTTTTTATAATCTTGTCTATAAAGATATTCTGTATTTCCTGCATGATCATTCACTTACAGAAGATGTTATTCAAGAATCTTTTTTGAAAATCATCAGAATCGTACATAAATACAAAATTGAAAGCTACCCCGCTTGGATGAAACAGGTTACTCGTCACATTGCTATTGATTACTTCAATAAGACAAATAAAAGTTTTCAGACAATTAGTTTGGATTCCGTCATCAGAGTAGTGGAAAATGAATTACAATCACGTTTAGAGCAAGTCAGTGTTGCTACAACCGTAGAGAATAATATAAGGAATGAATTGCTCCATCAGAGCATTCTTGAATTGCGCCCCTCTCACCAAATTATAATTAGAATGTTTTATATTGAAGATCTATCCTATAAGGAAATAGCTTCTACACTCGACCTGTCTGAACAAGCCGTAAGCCAAAAATTAGCTAGGGCACGAAAAAAATTACTTCTGAATTTTCAAAGAAAATGGGATGACTTCTATGAACCGTGAAAAATAAAGAAAAGACCCTACAATCACAGCAACATTGAAGTAACAAGCTCGGGTAACTACCGCTCACTCAGGCTTCAGTTCATCGACGCTGTTTGGAACCTCCTTTAATACGTCCAGATTATTGTTTATCATTTGTTAGTTGTTGTTGTTTGTTTAATTATGTATTTACAACTTCTTACTCAAGTCACACTAACCACAATCATCCAAGTGTTTAATGAAGCAAACCTCTTTAATCGTTAACTATCCGTACGTTAGATTAATTCGGAATTGTTTCTTTGATCTTCTTTTTACACACTTATTCCTATAACTCTGTTCTATAGTATCGAATATAATGAAAGTTAGAAATGCTCCCTTAGTTTCGATTTATTCATCATTAAACTCCCTCACTTTGAAATGATTCTGAAATTGAACACAGGTGATTATCTGGCTCCTCCTTAAAATCCATACTTATCCTTAATCCAGCTGTACATCAAACCTCCATTCACTCATAGATGGACGATTACTACTTTCTTCGCAGGCATACAAAAATCCCCTCAAGCTTCCAATGCTTGAGGGGATTTTAACGATCTTCTTTTTTCACTATTGTCTACCAGGTGGGAAGAATATCAGGCTCCCATAAAAGGAGCTCTGATTCTCTTATTTTCTATTCACTGAATATCCTTTATCTTTCAGCAAGTTCACGATCCCATGATCGCCCAAGTAGTGCGCTGCACCAACCACGATGAAATACTCTTCACCCTTGCCGTTTTTCAGGTAACCATCAATTTTATCTGCCATACCGATGTTGCGATCAGTGAGCATTGCTTTGTTGTATTCTTCATCATCAGAGAAGCTGTTCGTCAGCTTCAGCAGTTGCTCGTCATTTCCCGTTTTCCACATTTTGGCCATTTGATTCACGCTGTCATCCAACACATCGAAATTGTCCAAAGTCGCTTTCAATGTTTTCTCTTGCAACTCTTTCGAGAATTTATTGAACATTCCCAATTGGGATTCATAGGATTCCAATTCGATCACCGGAAGTTTGCGCTCGATTGCCTTCTGGATGAAGTACAGATCAACCCCCGCAGATGCGTCATAACCGGCTTTCATAGATTTCAGGCTGGTCAGTGTACTCTCCACCACCCAAGGCTTGAAGGTATCCAGGGCGTTCGCTTCCAATCCACTTTTCTTCAAAATATCGCCCAGTTGAGTATACGTCTCACTGGAGATGTGATCTTTCAGTGTTGAGCCATCCTGATACGAGCCCAGATCCAGAACAATCTTCTGCTGCGCTTCATCAGCCGCTTTGCTGATATCGATCTCTACGCCCAGATAATCAGCCTCGGCAAAAGCTTCTTCAAACTCCTTACGCAATGGATAAAAGCTTTCATCCGCAATATGCATAGAACCTACCAGGTACACGGTGTTGCCGTTGCTTTCGACTTCCCACATGAAGCCACGTCCACCGGTTTGAACAGTTTCTGTTTCGTCACCTTTGGAAACCAGCAGCACTGTGCGAGTAGCAGCATCCCAACGGACCTCATAACCAGTTGCATCCCCGACAATACGAATTGGCGCGTACGTTACGCCATTAATGCGTGTAAGCTTGCTCTTCAAAGTAATCGTTTTGCCGTTAACTACGGCTGTAATCGTATCATCTGTTGCTGTCGTCAGTTTCACATCCATCGCATCCAGCGTGGAACGCAGCGGAACAAGTGTTGTTCCTTTATTGTTAATCGGTGCACCCGTCGTGTATTCAACCGTTTCGTCATTCACCTTTACCGATGTCTCTTGCGGAGAGGCCATAGCCGGTACTGCGGATGCGAGCAAACCGACCGATATAGTTAGGGATAAGAGCATGCGTTTCCAGTTTTTCATATTATGTATTCTCCTTTAAGAATGAAATAATGAAAAGATATATTCACTAGAAGAGAAATTAGAGATGGGTGCCACACCGACTTTCTTTAGTGCAGCACCTGCTCCTATTAAATTATTTTACTGCGAAATCCAAACACTACACGCAAGCAGCAGCAGCGTTCGTAAACTTGGATCAGATCTTATACGCCTTCATCGCTTTAAACAATTCCTTAAATGTTGGGCGTTTACCATACATCAGCACACCTGTACGATAAATTTTCGCTGCAAGCCAGCCGAAGATCATAATGGATACCACGAGAATGGCCAGGGACGTCCAGATCTGCCAGGTTGGCGCAACGCCTGCACCAATCCGTACCAGAATTGCCGTTGGCGATGTGAACGGAATGAAGCTTGCTACTTTCAAGAGCAAAATGTTCGGTGTAGCAATACTGAAGATCGCAATATAGAAGGAAACCAGGGACAACATCGTAATCGGCAGCACGGCCTGACCCAGTTCTTCTGTCCGACTCACCATGGAACCAATGGCCGCAAACATCACCGCATACAGGAAGTAACCCAGAATGTAGAAGATGAGTCCATATACAATGACTGCGATGTTCACATCACTCAGATTCATATTGAAATCGCTCAATACATCACGGTTATGCGGTAACAGCATATTGCCGGCAACTACTGCACCGAAAATACCGATTTGCAGCAAACCTACCATGAAAATACCGATGATTTTACCAAACATCTGACTGAGCGGGGATACACTCGTGATCAAAATCTCCATGATACGCGAGCTCTTCTCGGCCGTAATCTCGGAAGCAATCATATTACCTGTCATCATCGTTGATGTGAACAACAGGATAATCAGCAGGTATACCACAATGTAGTTGATGCCACTCATCGTACCTTCCGACTCCGCAGCAGCTCCGCTTTGGCCAGAATCCAGGCTTTGCTCTGTCAGTTTTACTGGCGTACTGATGAGCTGTTTTTGTTCCGCCGTGAGTGTATCCTTCACCACGACATCCAGCTTCACAATTTGCAGTGCAGCTTCAATCGGTGCTATAACCTGCGGGGAGATATCTTCGCTTGAATACAAGACAGGTTGTGGGAAGTCTTGCCCTGCAACAGGTTCAAACTTCAGGTACCCATCCAAAAGCTCCGACTCCACATCAGCTTTGAGGGCCGCTTCATCTTTACTCGCGTCGTTAACAAAACGATACGTCTGATTGCCTTGTGCGGAGGCGTATGTCTCCAGCTTCTCGGCTACCTCCGTTTGTCCCGTGCTCAGCAGACCGATATTCACCGGATTCGCGCTTGAGCCTCCACCAATGGGACCCCCATTAAATAACGTAATGAAATATGGAATATTGAGTCCAATCGTAATTAAAAGTGCAAGTACAATAGTCGTCACCATGAAAGACTTCGTTTTTACTTTATTTTTGAACGTAAATCCGATAATAGTCCCCATTTTATTCATTCGACTCACCTACCTCACGAATAAAGATTTGGTTAAGCGTTGGTTCCTTGATTTCAAAATGTTCAACAGTCGTCTGAGCCATGGCTGCTCTCAGAATTTCCTGAGCAGCTTCCATCTGACCAATATGGATCAGGTATCCACGCTCATTTTGCTCTACCTTTTTCACACCTGGCAGCTGTTCCAAGCCGCCCACATTACCCGTAGTGCTCAGGAATACATGCTCACGTGGATAACGGCTCTTGATCTCTTTAATCTCTCCTTGCACAACTGTATTGGAGCGATGCAGAATTGTGATCTGACGACATAATTCTTCAACGTGCTCCATACGGTGTGTCGAGAACAGAATGGCTGTGCCTTCGTCACGCAACTCCTTCACCGTGGATTTCAGCAATTCCACGTTGACCGGATCGAGTCCGCTGAAGGCTTCATCCAGAATGAGAATTTGCGGTCTGTGCACTACTGCGGCAATAAAGCCCATCTTTTGCTGATTGCCTTTGGATAGTTCCTCAATCTTTTTGTCGTAATACTCCGGCACTTCGAATCGGTCCAACCAATACTTCAGGCTCTGATCCGCATCCTTTCCATTCATGCCGCGCAGGCGGGCCAGATAGTTGATCTGTTCACTGACCTTTACCTTTGGGTACAAACCGCGCTCTTCCGGAAGATATCCCATAATCTGCTGTAATTCTGTGCTATAGGGTTTGCCGTTGTACTTGATATTTCCTCCATCCGGGTGGATCAGCCCCAGCACCATACGCATCGTTGTTGTTTTACCAGCACCGTTGGCTCCAAGCAGACCGTAAATCTCCCCTTCTTGTACATTAAGTGTCACACCATTCACTGCTGTTTTGTCTGCGTATTGCTTGACTACCTGCTTCAATTCCAATCGGTTCATCATTTATCGTCTCCCTTCGGTTATTTCCACTGTACGGGTGCATACCCGGCAATCCAGAAAGCCAATACTTCATCCAGTTCCAAGTTCCGGATTTTCAATACCCGGTTATTTGCCAGCTCCAGCCTTTCCTGCGCTTCGCTGACCCGGGTTGTAATGACGCGAACCAGCCCTCTCTCTTCAGAAGAAGATTCCACAACACCAGGGATGCTCTCTGGTCGCAAGTCCCCTTCATACCAGACTTCTTTCCACTGATCGAGCACCATATCTTTCTCGGCCATCCCCAGCGACTGACCACGGTGCATCAATACGATGTAATCTGCAAGCCTTTTAACTTCGTCCGCAATGTGTGTGGCAATCAGAATCGTGGTGTCTCCCTCAGCCATGAAAGTACGGAACTGCTCGACCATCACTTTCCAGGCAAAGGGGTCCAATCCGGATGAAGGCTCATCCAAAAGCAATAGTCTTGGGCGAGCTGCGATTGCAGCAGCGATCTCGAATTTCCGTCGTTCTCCCTTGGACATCTTGTTCAGCTTCACATCAACAGGTACTTCCATATCGTGAATCAGTTGGTTGAACAACTTCATATCCCAACGCGGGTACCAGTAGGCCCGGAAATCAGCTGCTTCCTGTGCAGTAATCCGGTTCTCTTCGAGCCCCGCGTTATCAGCCACAAAACCGATCTGTTGTCTCAATTCAATGGGAAGCGGCCCCTCATGTTCCTTCCCAAACCATATAATTTGCCCGGCATCAGGCAGTACCACTTGTTGCAGCATGTTAAGAAGTGTGCTTTTGCCTGAACCGTTATGACCGAGAATAGCAACTACATACCCTTCCGGGATGGTCAGATCGATCGGGCCAATAACTCTGCGTTTTCGCATTTTGGATACACCGTTCAACTGAACTGCGATGGGTTCCATGTATGAATCACTCCCTCACTTCGAGTAAACTGCCCTAAGGACTTCCCGGAACAGACTCTCCAGTTCTTCTTCCGTACATCCTACCGATTTTCCGGACTGCACCGCTGCCTGCATCGCTTCCTGTGCGGCCTTCAATCTATAATTCTCTCTGTCGCCGGCTTCTACCTGGGCCACAAATGTACCCGTCCCCTGCTTCGTACGAAGCAGGCCTTCATTCTCCAGATCCTGATAGACCCGTCTAACCGTTATAACACTGCAATTCAGTGATCCGGCGAATTCGCGAATGGACGGCAAATGTGTCCCCTCCCCCAACTGACCTGTAACAATTAACGATCTTAACTGATTTTCAATTTGGTGGTATAAAGGTTCAGCGCTATTTTCATTAATTTGAATGGGTATTTTCACATCTTGCACCTCGCCCTCCGGTACACTCCAGTCTGCTACCTGTCCGTGCCGGTTTCATCCTGTATTCATTTTTGCGTTCATCCCTCATACCGTTAACTCAAATCCCGAGTGGAAAGTTTCTTCAGCGTCAACCGACTGAAAAGCCATAATCCTGCTATGCCAGCCACCAAAGCAACCCACATAATCGGGGAGAGCAGCCCCCATGATTTACTCATATCAATTACAATCGAAAATCCGTAACGGCCCGACGTTCGGATCAGCAAGGATATGATGATTGTAAGCGGCAAGAACAGCGAACTGAGAAGCAAATATTTTTTACCACTGTGCAAAAACTCTCCGTAAATATATAAACCTGTCATGAGAAGTCCGTAACCTGTACAAGTTATACCAAAGGCCAGGTACTGATCCCACCGGAACCCTTCCTCTTGCAACCCGACAACGTACAGTGATCCATAGAAAAAGATACCATTATACGTAAACGCCATCAGAGACTGCTGAAGTCTCGACCACATCACTGTCTCGTTTGGAATAGGAAGTCTGCGATAGTAGGCCAACATCTGTGTATAGGAATCCTCCTGTATGTAACGGAAAGATCGTCTGCTGAACACGAATCCCTGAAATGGCACCATGATCAAAAAGAAAGTATCTACAACAGGATTAATGAAATCGGTCTTCTGTTGTCCTAATAACATTACACCACTCATGCCGCCAGTGTAGATCATAAAAATTGCAGTCCACAGCCATTGGAGCTTATCCTTGTTCATCTCACTGCGGGTCAACCAACACGCCTGCTTCCATGCGCTCATATCATTGCCTGCCTTTCCATCTGTCATTGGAACTCCTTGCTCACTGTATCTACTGTATATATCATTATACACAATATATAGACCCCTCCCTATTCTCGTCAACCCCTTATTTTCCTGAATCAGGAAGAATGGATGGGGTTCATGTCAGAGTTACGGTAAAATAAAACTTGATTCTGAACATACAATCATTCATTGTAAAATCATTCGTTCAACTTATAGAGATACTGCAGAGATAGATAGAAAGGATTGATTCACCTATGGATTGGCTAGTTGAGATCGGGTTTGTGCCCCTCTTCCTTATCGTGGTCATCTGGCTCATTGTTCGCGACGAACCCAAGCGGCATTCTGCCCAAAAAGACAGACATCGTGTGCGGCGTAACAACGGTTACACCGACTCATCTCCTGCGTACCCGGTCATTACCACCAATGATGACTCCTATACTCAACATTCCAAACACACTCATGATCACAAGCATCATGATGGTGATTCTTTTTCGGAATCTAACCATCATCACAGCAGCGATAGCGGAAGCAACAACAACAGTGGTGGAGATAGTGGTGGTGGCGACAGCGGCGGCGGCGGCGATTAAAATGACTCCTCAAACCAAAAAAAGAGCTGTATCCGATATTGTGCGAACACAATTCGGAACAGCTCTTTCCTTTTTCCCGGCACCTGAATACAGAAGAGGTTTAATCCTTAAACGAGGTTGTAGCCACTTGGCAGGCTGCGATTACTGCGAATCGCACGAATTTCGGCCAAAGTAAGCCGTTGATTGGTGGAAATCAAAGATTCCACATCATTGCCACGAATCAGATCATCCAAATCTCTCAAGTTGGTGTTCCCACGAAAGACGCGGAATCCGCCTTGAAAGTTAGGTCTCGTAAACACAACCAACGTTGCATTCGAACTTGTCGAGAAGAAACGCAGGCTTTCTACCCCACCCAGGATGTTGTCCAGATTACGGAGACCCGTGTTACCACGATATACTCTGCTTCTTCCGCGATAACCCTCTTCTGAATACACCGTGAGACGTGGATACGTTTGACTGACATGGACTGTTTTTTTCATTTGTTTTCCCCCTCTCGATCTCATTCTATGAACGAATGCGAGAGGAAGCTTGGACCAATCAACGGGTGGATACATCCATTTTCATATTTTCATAGGGTCTGGATTCTTGTTTACTGTACTAGACGATTATACCCCCAGGATAGCTTCCCATACTGGACGTGTGTGTCCGCCCGGATACAGCAAGTACAACAGAACGTATACAATAACACCTGTGATGGCGCTGCTGAACCAGATCATGGATGTGAATCGCCCCCAGCGGCGATGTGTCTTGAATTTCTTTTTGAAACCAAGCACCAAAGTGGAAATGCCGAAGACCGCTGCCACCGTGGCAAGGATAATATGAAAGATCAGAAATATTCGATAGAAAATCTCCATCTCCGGGTCCCCACCCCAAGCCGTATTCCCGACAAAGATGGTACGAGACATATAAATGACAAAGAACAGAAGGGCAGCAATGGCCCCTGCAATCATCGCGGTTTGGTGCGCCTCCCGTTTGCCACGGATAATTAGCACCCAGCCAATGCCAACCAGCACTGCGCTAATCACAATGAAAGAAGTACTGATCGTGGGTAGCAGAAAATACATATCCATCGTGTGTTTCCCCCTCTTGTCCAAACAAAACTTGTGTTATTTCGCTGCAGGATTAAGCGGTCCTCCCGTTTTCTCTACAGGGTATAGATCATCATCATCTTCCCGTTTTTCCTTGCGATACCATTGGAAAAAGACATACGCCAGCATGGAAACGAAGATGCCTTCCTGTATGAATTTCATCAAAATACCGCCCACCTGCTGATCCTCCTTCGCAGAGGATAGGAAGTTGAAGAACGCCGGTCCACCGAACGATCGCAGCAACGCCGTGGAATCTCCGGATACACAATACCGCATCGCCTCAGCCCATACGGCAGGATTGCTGTAGGTCGCATATAAAGGTTCGGAAGCAAAAATAATCAATCCACAAGCTGGTGTCAGAAGCACCATGTTCAGAAAAATAAATCCAATCTTGGACAATCCCGACGCTTGTCTACCTTCCGGCAACGGATTAAGCAGCGTCCACCACATCAGCATGGAAGTAATAAAAAGTACAATGTAATACAAACGATGAACCGTAAAATTTAACATCACGTAATCATGTACCACGGGTAGATGATATAACGAGAACAATCCGTTAAACAGCACAGCCGCCACGATTGGATGCGCCAAAAAAGATAACTGCCGTGTCGGCAGGCACCGGATGATCCCGCGCCATACCCAGAGGGGCAATCCCTTCATCAGTAACGGTGGAGCTACCAGATAGGACAGAGCCATACTCACCATATGGAAGCTGAACATTACATGACCCAGCAGATTGAATGGCCCCGCTTGTGCAAGATACAACACCGTAAGCCCTGTGATAAACATCATTTTCTGTGCAACCGTGGCCTGATCTGCCCCCTTGATCCGCTCACTGAAAGGACCAACGAGCACCAGATAAGCTGCGGCAATGAGCAGAAACAACGCCAGAATAAGTGGACTCCATAAATCGTTGAAACTAAAATATTGCAACCCGAGCATACGGGAAACCTCCCCGTGACCTGATTTGGTTGTTGCCTGAATCCATTGACGGATTGGTTCGCCTAAAAGGGGAAAAGACGGCGACACTGCGCCGCCGCCATCTCTTTTACCACCAAACCCAATAGAGTGCCATAATAATGCACGTAAAAGCTACGAAAAATCCGAAACACATGAACAGGATCGGCATCAAATGCCCTTTATCCTTCAAGTGCATCCAGTAACCAAGCTGTACAAACACCTGCAGGATCGCCATAACCACCAATATAATAATGGTAAAGGTCGTATTCACTCCTCCCGCGGCAGCAGCCGCGAACGCAATTAGCGTCAGGACGATCGAGAAAATAAAAACAACGACGTGTTTCTGTGGCCCTTCCGCCCGGTGACGATGCTTCACAGGCTGCTGATCACTCTTATCCTGTACCGACATGTGTTACCCCACCTTTCCGAGCAGGTACACGACCGTAAAGATAAACACCCAGACCACGTCAATAAAGTGCCAGTACATTGCGGAGACGTATACTTTAGGTGCAGTTACGACCGTTAATCCTTTTCTGAACAGTTGCCCAATAATGAGCCCGATCCACATAATACCAAATGCAACGTGAGCACCGTGGAACCCAACCAGCGTATAGAACGCTGAACTGAATGCACTTGTGGTCATGCCGAACTCTTTATGTTTCACATATTCATAGAACTCGTAAATTTCCAGACCGAGGAATCCTAGACCCAGTACCACGGTGATGCCAAGCCAGAGAGCAAGAGCATTGCGCTTGCCCTTATGCATAGCCTGGATGGCAAATACACTTGTCAAACTGCTGACCAGCAGAATAAAGGTCGCTGCAGCCACGAGAGGCAGATGAAACAATTCATTCGCCGTCGGTCCGTCATTCGTTTGCCCACGGAGGGCCAAAAAGGTTGCGAAGAGGGTTCCGAACAATACGGTCTCGCCGCCAAGGAACAACCAGAAGCCGACAAGCTTGTTGCGTCCTTCGAGCGTTGCTTTCTCCGGCTCATGCGGCAATTTGCCGTTTACCGGTTCGGCATGTGAAGTTGTCATGTTCTAACCCCCTTCTCATCCTGATCCTCCGGTTCAATATGCCAGCCATGATCATCATAAAGTGACCGCAGCGCCATCGCACCAAATGTAATCAGAAGGCCAATAATGACCACAATATAATTGTTGAACAATCCGTTCATAAACGCATTGCCAAAATCATCCTTGCTGAACATGAGACCAAGTCCGGCAATGAATATACCGACAGACATAACAAACGGCAGTGGAGTCGCTGACGGCATATGGATCGAACCTACAGGTTCCGCCGGTGTCATCTCCGTATGTCCTGCCATCTTTTCCTTCCAATACGCATCGATTCCACGTACCAGAGGCGTCTGCTTAAAGTTGTATTCCGGCGGTGGAGATGGAATCGACCATTCCAACGTACGACCATCTTCCCACGGATCATTCGGTGCGTCCGCTGGTTTTCTCGTTGTGATCACGATGTTCACGAGGAACATGATAACCCCAACACCCATCAGGAATGCACCAACGGAGCTGACCAGGTTAAGCAGGTCAAAATCCTGATTCGGCAAGTATGTAACGATCCGGCGCTGCATCCCCATCAATCCAAGGAAATGCTGCACGAAGAACGTTAATTGGAAACCGATCATGAACGTCCAGAACGTCCATTTACCAAGCGTTTCGCTCAGGACACGACCGAACATCTTCGGCCACCAGTAATGTAGTCCCGAGAATAAACCTAGCACCAATCCACCAACGATAACGTAATGGAAGTGAGCGACAACAAAATACGTATCATGGAACTGGAAATCCGCAGGCGCAGAGGCCAGCATGACACCAGTTACCCCACCCATAACGAAGGTTGGAACGAATCCAACGGCAAACAGGTTTGCCGCTGTAAAACGGATCTGTCCTCCCCACATCGTAAAGAGCCAGTTAAATATTTTGATCCCTGTTGGTACAGCAATCAGCATGGTTGAGATCGAGAACAATGCATTGGCGACTGTTCCCAGACCTGTCGTAAACATGTGATGCGCCCATACCATGAATCCTAAGAAGGCAATCAGGATGGTTGCAAATACCATGGAGCTGTAACCGAACAATCTTTTACGTGCAAAGGTTGGAATAACCTCCGAGATAATACCAAATGCCGGCAAAATGAGAATGTATACTTCAGGGTGCCCGAAGATCCAGAAGATATGCTGCCAGAGTACCGGGTTACCGCCACCTGCAACATCGAAGAAATTCGCTCCCAGTATACGGTCAAACGTTAACAGTACAAGTCCTACCGTAATGGCAGGGAATGCAAAAAGGATGATGGCTGATGTAATAAATGTGGTCCAGGTAAACATCGGCATCCGCATATAGGACATTCCCGGCGCACGCATCGTAATGATAGTCGCGAGAAAGTTAATACCCCCGATGAGTGTCCCTAGACCGGCGATCTGGAGACCTATCGTGTAGAAATCCACACCGTGCGTCCCACTGTACTCGCTGCCAGAGAGTGGCGTATACGAAGTCCAGCCTGCATCCGGTGCCCCTCCCATCACCCAACTCAGATTCAAGAGCAGTCCGCCAAACAGGAACGTCCAGAAACCAAGCGCGTTAACAAAAGGGAAAGCAACGTCCCGTGCCCCAATCTGCAAAGGCACAACGGCATTCATAACGGCAAAAATAATAGGCATGACACCAAGGAATATCATTGTTGTTCCGTGCATCGTAATCAATTCGTTGAAGACCTGCGCCGACACAAAATCATTCATCGGTTTCATGAGCTGAATCCGAATCAAAATGGCTTCAATGCCGCCGATTCCAAAGAAAAATCCACCTGCAATTAAGTAGAGCACGGCAATTTTTTTGTGATCGACGGTGGTAATCCAATCCATCAAGCCCCTATACCGCTTGACGCTATGAGCATGAGCCAAGGTTGTGTACCCCCTTCTTCGTCCTTGCTGTTCTATTCATAGTCCAATTTGTAGTTGGCCAAATATTCGGCAATTCCGTCGATTTCTTCATCTGTGAGTCCAAGGTCTTTCGGATTGGGCATCGTATTGCCTGGCTTCACGGATTGTGGATCATGGAGCCATTCTTTCATGTTGTCCAGCACCGAATTACCGTCTTCCTGGCCTTCGCCCTGGTTCAGCAGAATACCTGCAACGGATTGCTTGCCACCGATACCTGTGAGGTTAGGCGCAACTGGCCCGCCCTGATCCCCAACTGCATGGCAAGAAAGGCAGTTCGTTTTGAACTTTTCAGCCAATTGGGTATCTTCCGGAAGTACTGCCGGAGCTTTCATTTCATTGACCCATTTGTCAAAGGATTCCTGACTGACCGCTTTTACCTTGAATTCCATGAAGGCATGTGATCTGCCGCATAATTCAGCACATTTTCCTCGGTAAACGCCTTCATTCGGCGCCGAGAAGCTGAACTTGTTAAGCGTTCCATCCGGGTTTGTGTCCATTTTACCCGCAAGTGACGGCACCCAGAAGGAGTGAAGCACGTCAGCGGTTTTCAATTCGAATGCGATTTTCTTTCCGGTCGGGATGATGAGATCTTGAGCGGTGGTTACGTCATATTGAGGATAAGTGAATTCCCACCAGTACTGATGCGAGGTGACTTTGACCTGAATTGCATTTTTGTCGTTGGACAGATCTTCGCCTTGGGCAAAAATCGTTTTTACCGTCGGTACTGCCAGAACGATAACAAGCAACAACGGAATGGCTGTCCATATTACTTCCAGCTTGAAATTACCTTCAACCTGTTCGGGCACTTCATTCTGCCCGGCTCGTCTGCGAAACCGGATCAACACATACGCAGCAATAGCAAATACAATGATGAGCACCACGATCATAATCGTAATGGACAGCTTCATCAGATCATATTGGCCTTGCGCCACAGGACCCTGAGGTTTCATTACCGACAAGTCTTCCCGCCCGCATGCGGATAGCAGCAAAGAGAACACCGCCAGCAAGGGGAGAATTCGCTTTGCAACCTGCCACTGTTTCATCATTGATCTACCCCACTTTTTTAACATTTTCGTAGATTGCCGTGGACGTCCGAAATAAACTCAATTTAACCCATTTCAGGACAATACACCGTAATCCTGTCCGACATACAGAATGCTTACAAAAATAACGCTTCCACCACTCCCGTCATTTCCTGCTAAGGGCATGTCTGCGCATTCTTCCAATTCATTCTATATGGTTCAATCACTTATTAAATATAAGTTGAGGGTATGATTTTGTCAATCTTTGGACACATGTTCACAAATTGTTCACTATATGTAAAAAACCGCACCACAACTTGATTTGTAACCGATTTCAGTTAAAAATATTACTCTCTACTTTTGAAAATTTTTGCCAAATTTCGGTGATGAAATTGATTTTTTTGCCGATATTTCTCACATTGAAAACATGCAGTATTATGCAAAAAAGAAAAGCATGCATCAGGTTGTCTCTCTTACAACTACTGGAAGCCGCAGTAAAGCCCCATACCGCTCCCTTTTAGAACCAAACGGCATGGAGCCTGACCTATGAACATCCCGGACACCATTAACGTACTATCTTACCAGCTTTCCATAGATACAGCGTTTAAGTACCGTCAGTTAGTATAAGAGGACCATCACTTGTTATGGCTATCGTATGCTCATACTGGACGCCCCAGCTTCCATCCACTGTTCTTACCGTCCAGCCATCCTCATCCCATACAACCGCTCCAGAGCTGCCTTTTGTAAATATGGGCTCAATGGTGATGACCATGCCTTCTGTCAGCATCATGCCAGTCCTGCGCTTCCCATAAGGGAGGACGTTTGGGGGTTCATGGATGTATTGACCAATCCCATGACCAATCAGAGGCTTCACAATCCCATAACGATACAGCCTTGCTGTCCGTTCAATCGCGTTACCGATGTCCCCCAGCGTATTTCCTGGCACAGCCTGTTCTATCGCCTTATGAAGCGCCCTTTCCGTTCGATTCATTAGTTTGCGTATGGACCTGCGTTGTTCACCGATCCCATACGTCCATGCAGAATCGGCAAGCCAGCCGTCTTTGTTCACCACCATATCAATAGTCACCACATCCCCTTCGGCCAGTTTCCGGTCATTAGGGAATCCGTGGCAAACCACCTCATTAACTGAAGCACATGTAGCATAAGGATAACCTTTGTACCCTTTTTGCTCAGGTGTAGCTCCTCTTTCAGCCAGAAAAGCCTCCACCCGTTCGTCAATATCTCCTGTCGTTACACCGGGGGCCAGCCACTTTTCAATATGCTCATGACAGCTTCGCAGAATTCGCCCCGCTTCCCGCATGTAGCCAATCTCTTCTTTTGTTTTCAAAATAGGGTCCACTTGCATTCATCCTTCCTGCCATATCTGTACTTCCATGTATATGCAGTAGGAACGAAACAAAGCCCCCAAAAAGTGTAGATAAAGGTTACCGCCTTATTGTGCTTACTTTAGATGAACGATGTAACCATTGGAAATATATACATATCATTTTCTACACAAAAAAAACCGTCTGCCGGAGCGTGATGCCCGGGAGACGGTTCTATTCATATCGGAACAGTATAATCAGAGTTGTGTGTGTTTCAGGACACGGAAGAATCCATCTTGACAAGCTCGTGCTCAACCACAGAAGTCAATTCTTCCTCGTATCCACCCGTAATCCGGTATTTTCTCACGTACTCCTTCACGAATTTTTTTGGATCTTTAGGACGGAAAATCCGAGTCATTTCCCTCAAACTTTCTTTGACCTCATTGTGACCTTTCGTTGCCATTGTAATTCCCTCCCAAAACGTTGAAAGTGAATGCTCCGTTTAGAGAATGCCGAATAAGTCTTAAATGCCATCCATGAAGTTGTGTGCGCGGCTCAAAGCAAGCTTTAGGTCGGGAACCCTTGCTTAAGCAAGTACCTGACACTATAAATACCCGATATGATTCGGAATGAATCATAATCTTATTGTAGCATATTCGGAAGTATCTTACGACTTGACGATTTTACCTAATATTTATAACGGTTTTTATGCCCAAAAAGTTTAATTCCGAATCATATGTTATAAATACGTTGCTTCTATACGGAATTAATATATCCAGCATAACACTGTACTATTCGGGGGATATTATCACGGACAACCCATACAGTTAAATTACTGGGATCTAAGGAGGCGTTGTTTCATGGCTGAGAAAGATAAAGAAATGCTGCCCCTTTCACATGAAAAGGTGGAAGTGGACGGAATATACACCAATGAGGCTGGACAAGAAGAACATCTGCATCGGGGACAACACTTCCCTGCCGATCCCGTTCTGGGCAAGACAGAATGGGAACTGACAGAATTCGCCTTTGACAACCATCACGAAGGTCGTACTGACGAGCGTTTGGTTCCTAAAGAGAATGACACCGATAAAATTGGCAAGACCACACATCCACGCAGACACTTTCAGCGTGGCGACCGTTAAGTTATATTAATGATGCATGAAAAGGGGCATGTTCCAAAGCAGCAAAAGGAACATGTCCCTTTTCATCCAGCAAAGATACATTTCGTCCCATCTGGTTCAGTTCTGTCCACCTCCCTCATAACCTAGTTAAAAAGGACAAAGGAGGCTGGACCGAATGTCCCCCATGAAATCATCAAGCGGTCTGGATGAAAATATTGCCGGCATGCTCTGTTATCTGTTCACTTTTGTAGGCGGAATCATCTTTCTGGCTGTAGAAAAACGCAGCCGATTCGTTCTGTTTCATGCACTTCAATCCGTCACGGTATTTGGCCTCATTATGGTCGGTCATGTGTTGTGTGCATTTCTCCCACTGTTTGGGCCACTGCTGGCATCGCTATTGTCCCTGCTTGGTGTGGTGGTCTGGCTTCTCATGGTGGTGACCAGTCTGCAAGGCAAATGGCTTAAGCTGCCGTGGGTCGGAGACTTTGCAGAGAAACAGATGCGGCATCTGTAAGATGTAACGTGTCTATAGGCTTCCTCCCAAAGTAATTCATCCTGTGAGTCTACATAATAATCCATCTTGTTTTCGGCAAAAAAAAGAAAAAACACCGGATCTCCTGCTCTCTATGGTCTTACCCCTGTCAAGTAGACAGATAAAAAAAGCTATGCTGCCAGTGCGCATCGATATTCAATCGGTGCGCGCTGTTTGAGTTTGGCTTGAAAGCGTCGGTAGTTGTAATTGTACATATAATCTTCCACGGCTTGTCGAATCTCTACTTCTGAATTACACTGGTTAAGGTACAGCTTCTCTGTCTTGAGATGCGAAAAGAAGGATTCGATGCATGCGTTATCTAGGCAGGTTGCTTTGCGAGAGTGGCTGCCCTTCACGCCGAATGCTTCTAATCGTGTGTTGTACGCCTGAGACGTGTATTGGAAGCCCTGATCCGAATGGAGCACGGCTTCTGAAACGTCTCTTTTTTGTGTCCATTGTTCCACCGTATCCAATACGAGCTGAACATCGTTCCGTTTAGACAACTGCCAAGCTACAATCTCATTGTTGAACAGGTCTTGAATCACGGACAGGTAAACAAATGTACTTCCATTCGGAATATAGGTAATATCCGTCACCATTTTTTGCTGGGGTGCTGTCGCATGAAACTGGCGCTTCAGGCGATTCGGATAAATCACAGATGGCGTATAGCTGGACTTCTTCCGCTTCTTACGAATTACCGATTGGATCGATAGTTCCCGCATGATTCGCCATACTTTCTTGTGATTAACGTTCAGACCAGCCTCCCACAACGCCGTTGTCATGCGAGGATAACCAAACTCTCGGTTTGCAAAATGAATAGCCATCATGTGTTCTTTGATCTCACGCTCACGGTCTTGTCTTGCGTCTCGCTGCGGCTGTGTTGCTCGCCATTTGTAGTAACTGGAACGGGGTATTCCTGTAATCGATAATAGGCGTGTAATGCCATGCGAGCAGCGCAATTCGTCTATGATATCGTAGTTCTCCCGTTGGCTCAGCGCTTCTCCTTTACTAGATTTGGATACCGCTTTTTTAAATAATCCACCTGTGCTTGAAGGTAATCCCGTTCTTCTTCTACACTGCTAAAGGCAGTACGAGGACGTCCTTTCATTGGATTCGGAACATTGTTTTTTCGCTCATCAAACACTTCCCCGTTTTTCCATTTTTTTACCCACACCTTCAGTTGTGAACAGTTTCGAATTCCTTCGCGATCAGCGACCACTTTGTAACTTGAAGAACCTTCGACATAGGATCTAACTGCATTCAATTTAAACTCTTCGGTATACGTCTGAAATGTTTGTCCTTTTTTGGCCATAAAAATATCCCCTCCAAGTGTCACTTGAACCCTCATGATAACATGAAGGTTTTTTTAAGTGTCTACTTAAAGGGGATAATACCACTAACGAGCAAGGTCTCCGGTGTTTCATTTATTTCATTTATTATGTCTTCAATAACGATTCACTGGATAGATGATTCATCCCCTGAATAGTTCAGGCTGTTTAACTTTTTTATTCACAACATTTATTATTCAATCCATGAGGAATTTAAAGTTAACATAATATACATGTTGAAGGTGTCGGGTAATAACAACGACGATGTAGTACTTTTTACGCCGACTTGCCGTTATCTCCAAGGATCACATCCGCTTGACGTTCAGCCATTTTGTCAGCCGTTGCTTGAGTACCCAGACCATTAAACAGCAAATTCATGAAAATGGCCGTAAAACTACCTGCAATGATTCCATTACCGAGCATAATCTGTGCCCAGTCCGGCGCACCTGCGAACAATTGAGGCACAACCGTTACACCCAGCCCCATGCCTACAGAGCAGGCGATGATGAACAGGTTCTCATGACGGTTCAGATCAACCTGGCTGCCCAGAATACGAATACCAGACGATACCACCATACCGAACAAAGCAACCATGGCCCCGCCAAGAACAGAACCTGGAACAAGCTGTGCCAATGCAGCAATTTTCGGTACAAAGCCGATGACCACAAGTAGTCCACCCGCTACAACGATTACATCACGCGTTTTGACACGAGTCATCTGTACAAGCCCTACGTTTTGTGAATAGGTCGTGTAAGGGAATGAGTTGAAGATACCACCCAGCACAATCGCCAAACCTTCTGCACGATAGCCACGGGCCAGATCTTTGGAAGACAAGTCTTTATCCAAGATTTTGCCGAGAGCCATAAATACACCAGTGGATTCAGCTACGCTGACAATCGCCACCAAAATCATAGTCAGAATCGGCACAATCTCAAACGTCGGCGTACCAAAGTAGAACGGCTGCACGACATGGAACCAGCTTGCTTCACGAATGGGGGCAAAGTTCACTTCACCCATAAGCCCTGCTGCCACTGTGCCCACGAGAAGGCCGATCAGCACCGAGATGGAACGAACGAATCCTGTCGTGAACCGTGTCATCAGAATGATGAACACCAATACACCGAATCCGAGCAGAAGATGAACCCCACTGCCAAAGTCCTCTGCGCCCTGACCGCCACCGAGATCGTTGAACGCAACCGGAATCAGGGTCAGACCAATAATGGTTACTACTGATCCAGTGACGACTGGCGGAAAGAGCCGAATCAATTTGCCAAAAATGCCCGAGAACAATACAACAAATATCCCTGACGCAATAATCGCACCATAAATGGCAGACACGCCGCTCTTCATCCCAATTAAGATCATCGGTGATACAGCCTGGAATGCACAACCAAGCATGACGGGCAGCCCCACTCCGAAGAAACGATTGCCCCATACCTGAAGCAGTGTTGCCACACCACAGGCGAGCAGGTCAATCGCAATCAGATAAGTCAACTGCTCCGTTGTAAAACCAAGGGCCTTGCTTACAATAATCGGTACAACGACAGCTCCTGCATACATCGCCAGCACGTGCTGAAGACCAAGCGAGAACGTTTTGATCGGATGCCGATGCCGCTGAAAAATACGTTCGCGTGCCATATTAGATCGTGACCTCCTCGTCCGCAAACGTAACTTTTCCGTCTGATAACGCCCCGATGCGAACCAGCGATTCCACACGGTATCCTGCTTCTTTCAGCAAGCGGCCTCCTGGTTGGAACGCCTTTTCAATCACGATGCCAATACCCACTACTTCCGCGCCTACC
Source organism: Paenibacillus sp. BIC5C1 (assembly GCF_032399705.1). Taxonomy (NCBI): domain Bacteria; kingdom Bacillati; phylum Bacillota; class Bacilli; order Caryophanales; family Paenibacillaceae; genus Paenibacillus; species Paenibacillus sp. BIC5C1. The sequence continues at coordinate 644,062 of NZ_CP135922.1, read as the reverse complement.
TGCTCTACAATGCGAGCCAGACCAAATGCCGCCTCGCCATTGGCTAGAAAGTCATCAATAATCAGTACACGGTCACCAGGCTGCATGAACTTCTTCGCAACTGTAATTTCATTGGTCTCCTGCTTGGTAAAGGAGTACACCTTCTCCACCAAAATATCTTCCGTGAGCGTAAGTGACTTCTGCTTCCGTGCAAAAATAAGCGGAACGTTGAGTTCCAGCGCAGTCATGATGCCTGGTGCGATCCCTGAGGATTCAATCGTCAGTACACGCGTGATGTTCTCCCCTTCAAAACGGCGGATGAACTCCTTGCCCACTTCCTTCATCAGAACCGGGTCCATCTGGTGGTTCAGGAATGAATCCACTTTGAGTACCTGCTCGGACAGGACAATGCCTTCCTGTATTACCTTGTCTTTTAACAATTGCATCGTAATTCTTCCCCCTGTGCGCCCTCCCGTACAGAAGCCTGCATGACCTCGATCCCCGCTGTAAAAAAACAAAAAGCCCGCCTTTTTACACGCTGCGGAAGAACCGGAGACGGGAAAAGACGGACTTGTACATATGTGGACAAGCCGCATGGATACTGCAAGTATAATGTAATGGAAGAGCATGATAACAGGATAACTCAGAGCAAACCTCAAACTCCCTATTCAAGAAGGGATATGAAGCTACCTGAACATCCTTTTTCAGACACAATGTCCGATAATCATCTCTCTCCATACCTTAACAACGTTGCAGGATCTTTCCCGTAGTCCGATCATTCCGGTGATCGGGTAGAAACATGCAGGCCTATTCCTGCACATATACGAGTCGGCATATTAAATTTTTAAAGCTCCATGATTCGTTACAATGTATGATCGCGAACCTGAATATAAAAGTATGAACGGAACTGATAATGTTAGAAGTATACCGAATCGGCGGCGTGAAATAAAGAAGTATTTTCATGGAAGTTGCGGAAACTTGTCTTAATTTGCATTAAAGGGATGATTGCTGCGGTATTTTTATGTACAATATGAGAACGGAAGCGCGTGTCCGAACGGAGAATCGATGGAAACGCCGCCTGTATTATGAATTTATTAGGTAAAGGAGATTTGCAGACATGAAAGGCGTACTAAAGGAATTTAAAGAATTTGCTGTACGTGGCAACGTCATTGATCTGGCGGTCGGTGTTATTATCGGGGCTGCTTTTGGTAAAATTGTCACGTCCCTCGTGAATGATATTATCATGCCACCGGTAGGTAAACTGCTTGGAGGCATTGATTTCAGTCAGAAGATCATTAATTTGGATCGGGATATGAAAACAGCCAGTGGACAGGAGATCACAACTCTTGCTCAAGCCAATGAGGCTGGCGCTACGGTGATTGCCTATGGGCAGTTTATCAACGTGATGATTGATTTTCTCATCGTCGCTTTCTGTATTTTCATGTTGGTGAAGGGTATCAATTACATCAAAAGCAAAGAACACAAAAAGCCCGAGCCGCAAAAAACGACCAAGGCTTGCAAATACTGTCTGTCCGAAATTCCGGCTGCAGCTACTCGCTGTTCGCACTGTACTTCACAGCTGGAAGCAGAAGGTAGCGGAGCAACAGCTTAATCGATTCCATGCTTCAAGTTCATCATAATTTAAAGTGTACCCAAACTCTGTATAGAGAACAGTAGCGGATAATTGTGAATATATAAAGGTTTATGTAAAAGAACTCCTGCTCGATCTGTCCGTCATGCTTCTTCATCCGTGTTGTTGCAATCCCGCACGGGGCGGGTGGAATCAAATCGGCTCCCACATGAAAGGTCTCACCGTAAAGGTGGGGCCTTTCTTTATCTCACAAGCAGGGTATGTTGCTCTACTGTCATTGTTATCTCACGCTCACCATGCTTACAAACTAGAATCGACGCGGCAACAAGTGTTCCAAAATCGACTTCAAATCCCGATCTTCCTTATAAACCTCTTCCCCGGTATCAAGCTCTGTTACCCGGATATAATCAAAATTCATCGACGCATCCACAGGTTTGAACAACAATTGGCTCTCGTCTTCCAAACGTACGTTGAATCCCATATCCTTAAACATCGTGGTTAGCTGGCTATTCGCCGGTTCCTGACCCTGTCCAACAAATATAAGACCTCTCAGACTTTTACGTTCCTGAGGTTGCGGATAAATGACCTGAAAGTGTACAATGCATTCCATAAGATGGTTCCCCTTTCGTTTAAAACATACTTTGTGAAATTTTGAACTTTAAAACTTGCTATATAAGGAGATACGTATCATGACCCCAGAACGTTTCGACATTTACGACGATCAGCAAAATTGGATAGGTACAGAGCTGCGCAGCGTGGTCCATGCCAAGGGATTCTGGCACTGTTCATTCCACTGCTGGATCGTGCGAGACGAAGGCTCACAGCGGTTGGTTCTATTTCAACGAAGACGGGATATCAAGGATACCTTCCCCGGATGTTACGACATTACCGCAGCAGGACACCTCACAGCTGGCGAACAGCTGCATGAAGCCAGTCGTGAGCTCGAGGAAGAACTCGGGGTACAAGCGCCTTTTGAAACGCTGACCTACCTGTTGACGGCAAGACAGCAACTTGAAGGGCAGGTTCGTGGTGTACCTTTTATCGATCGGGAATTCAGCTCTGTTTTTGGACTGTGCTTGAACCAGCCTCTCGAAGCCTATACCTTGCAGGCAAGCGAAGTCGACAGCCTCTACGAAGTGCCTTTGGATGGCCTGATTGCCTTGTTCCGTGGCGAAATCCATGTGATTCAAGCCGCAGGTGTGCAAGCCGCTCAGCCAGCGTCCGACCCAGCGGATCAGGCAAATAGTAATTCTGTTCCTCTCCCCGTTCAAACACGTCACATGCGCGAGATTAGAGCAGCCGAGTTCGTGCCACACGGTACGGAATATTATATTGATGTACTTGAAGCGTTAGTTCACTTGCCCAAAAACTAACCAATTTGCCTAGGATAAAGTTACGTTCATAGCTTCATTTTCTCAAAAATAGCATGAATTCATACCCTATTACATTAGCTCAACAGGGAACATTTGCTGTGATGAACATCACTGCTTCTGTTAACTAACATGAAGAGGCGTCTGCCTCATGGCAACGCCTGCTTCCTTTAAGCATGTATTTTGGAGTTCATACTCACTCTGAAGGTACTGACCAATAACGTGCCGAGAGGTTTTGGTATCGAGGCCCGTACCGTGACTCCAGTTCCTCCCCCATGTCCTGCTCCAGTTCATACAACACCAATTCCTGAGCAAAATGATTCAACAGCAGTCCGGTCATGACCGGATGTTCTGTTACCATCGCTTGAGTGGCGCAAGATTCCCCGCGCATCCCTAACATGCACCAACGACGATCTACCACTAAAGAGAACTTTCGGCCATTACCTGCTCCGTATGAAGGCAAACCAGGCCAAGGAGCGGGCTGATCCATAATCCCCTCTCCACCATCACATGACCATAACAGGCGCACGCCTCTGTCTTCAGCACGCTGCAAGTCGGCACGCAACAATTCCGCTTCCTCACGCCACACGTCCACCACAATCTCATGTTTGGACTCAGCCAGTTCACGGCTTAGATTCTCAAATACATTTTTGTCGCCTTCAATGTTGTAAAAGACCGGCTTCTCCGGCTCATGCTGCGGCATGCTGCTCTGCACATATTCAAGAGATGCACGCATCTGACCGGAGATCATGCTTGTCATCTCCTCAGGCTTCAAGACACTGTATTTCGCAGGCTCGCCTGCGCTGCAACGCAGGAATCCCCGCTGTTCCAGCCGTTGCAGGGTGGCATATACATTGGAACGGGACACACCCAGCCTTTTTGCAACCTCATATCCCGAGGCCGAGCCTTGACGAGCGAGTTCCACCATAATTTTAGATTCCATCTCGGTAAACCCCAGATGACGCAAATGATGCAGCAGTTGGTCCATATTCCCGTCCCCCCATGCTGTAAGCAACCAGCACTGCCACACAATGATACGGCAGCGCATCTACTGCATCAGATCTGTTCTGCTCCGCAGCGTGGGCACCATTTCGAACCTTTAGGCAGCTCTGCTGCACAAATCTGACAATTCACCATTTCGCGCGGCACTTCGGTCTGTACGTCCACCGTATTCACGATCGGATTATTTTCTTTCCAGTACCGAATACGCTCATCCAGTTCCTGCTGGCGCTCACGCTCCCGTTGCATTTCTTCATCCCGACGACGTTCCCACTCGGCATCGAATGCTTCCTTTTCCTCTTGAGTAAATTCCGTACTGTTATACTCGGATTCGGTCTCCAGGTCCGCAATGGACGGAATTACTGTGTGATACGGCTCAGCTTCCTCCAGTTCCTCTTCAACTGGCGCATCATAGATTGGTCGCTCCGGGCTTTGGGCCACGGCTGCTTCCTGTCTCGCAGGGTTTGTCGCCCCTACAGATGCTGCTGCGGGTTTGAATTCACCCAGCTTGCGTCCGCATTTCGGACAGAAGTTGGCATCCAGTGAAGCGACGTGACCACACTCGCATAAGCGCTCATTTTTGAGTTGTGCAATCTTGTTGCGCAGTCCATCGATCTCATCCTGCAATTCATCGCACAGCCCCGATAGATCCACCATCTCTTTTTCGGCACGCGTCATGTCCTGTGCGCGATAACCTTCATAGAAGATACGACCCATATCTGTAAAATGGACTTCCTGTTCCTGCTGCAAGCCCACAATCTGATTATTTATTTTTCCGATTTCAACGGCGTGCTGGGCACGCTCTGTTGCTTTGTTTGCTCCGTTCTTAATCCGTTGAAGCAGTTTCATGACTTCTCCTCCTCTGTCCCGTCAGAAGTTGAATCTTTTGATTCAACACCCATTTGTTCCAAAACTCATTTTCATTTGATTTTTTTATAGTATATAACTTATACGATATCATGCCAAAAAGTTGCGAAATCTCGCGTGAATGCCCGTTTTCTGCCGATGCTGGATGAATTCGGGGGCTTTCGTCAGGACCATACGTTCGGGTATAATGAAGCTTTGGCCCTGCTGATCCGCCTAATTGGGCGGTTATCCCTATCATACCAATTTACAATGCGATTGTGAAAAGGGCAAATGAATTACTTTTAAGCCGGGATAGTCCTATCCCTGAATGCATATAGAGGTGGATGAATGATGTTAAGTCCGAACTCAACGTTTTACCCCCGTCCGCTCGGGGTTACCCCGGCAGCATCCCTGCCCCAGTCCCCTTCAGCTCCGCTGGAGACCAGTAGGCAGCTCGTGGCCAGCGATGAACGGGATGCGCCTTATTTCCGCTCTCTGGAAGAGGTAGGCATCCGTCTGAACGGACCCCAAATCTCAGCGGTTCGCCACGGCAAAGGACCCCTGCTGACTCTCGCAGGAGCTGGCTGCGGCAAAACAACCGTACTGGCTGCACGTGCCGGCTACCTGATGGAGGTTAGTGGTGCTCACGCGGGAAGCATCCTGCTGGTGACGTTCACGAACAAAGCTGCCACGGAGATGAAGGACCGCATTGCATCGCTGCCTGGTATTCGTCCCGCAGCCGCACGAGCGGTGCAGGCCCGTACATTCCACTCGTTTGCGCTGACGCTGCTGCGTCATTACGGCGTGCAGGAGGAAATTTTTGGTGAGTCCCGTGCGCAGCATACGGTGCTTAAGATGCTTCTGCGTCAGAGTGGCATGAGTGAGGCTTTTCAGCCTGAGAGTCTGCTGGCTATGCTGTCCGCTTGGAAAATGCAAGGCTCAGAGACGAGCGATCTTCCCGAGAAATCACAGGAGGAACGGGATGCCAAACGTGTTCTCCTTGGTTATGAAGCCTGGAAACGGGATCGCAACAAAATGGATTTTGATGATATTTTGCTGCGAGCTGCCGCTCTGCTTCGTGATCCTGCTGTACTGGGGCCGCTTCAGCAGCGTTTTCAGTACATCATGGTCGATGAGTTCCAGGATACGAACAGTCTGCAATATGAAATTGTACAAAAACTGGCTGCCGCCCATCGCAACCTGATGGTTGTGGGAGACGATGACCAGACGATCTATACGTTTAATGGGGCACGGCAGGAATCCATTTTGGAATTCGATAAAGTTTACCCCGGTGCACGCATCGTGACGCTGGATATCAACTACCGCAGCGATGCGCGTATCCTGGGACTGGGCAGTGAATTGGTCGCCAGGAACAAGCGAAGACGTGACAAGCGGCTGCGCGCAGCCGGACATCGTGGAGATGCCCCCCGGTTCGCAACCCCCTCCAATGCCGAGGAAGAAGCAGCTTGGGTTGTTAACCAGTTGTGTCAGCAAGTCGAGGAAGGTCTGCATACGTATCGGGATATCGCGATACTGCACCGGACTGCCAGCAGCAGTCGGGCAATATTTGAGCAGCTTGTGTTGAAAGATGTGCCGTTTGTACAACACGGCGCTTCTCCGGTCTTCTACGACCAGTCACTGATTCGACCGCTGATGGATCATATGCGCTTGTCCCTGAATCCACGTGCTGTAGATGCTCTGCCGAGTGCACTTGGGCCTCTCTATGTTTCCCGCGATGCAGGACTGGAGTGGATTCAACGCAGTGAAGAGCAGCAAGCGAAGAAATATCCGCTCATTCATCTCGCCAAATGGGACAAGCTAAAGCCTTTTCAACAGGAGCAGGTCAAGGAACGCATCAAGCTGATCAAATCACTGACAAAGCTGAAACCGGTGATCGCGATCCAGGAGATGCGCCGCCAGTTTTACGACAAGTATATGGAAAGCGGTGATCCCAGCATCTTTACCCATTATAAGGAAACGATGCTGGAGACACTGGACGAATTTGAGGCTGCGGCCAAAAAATTCGAGACCGTTGAAGAGTTCATCCAATTCGCCGATGAACTATCCCGCAGACACCGCGAGATGGAATCACTGCGCCGTTCACAGGACAGCGATGCAGTCCAACTAATGACGATTCACAGGGCCAAGGGACTTGAATTCCCATGTGTATACTGGATCGGGGCCAGCGAAGGAATCGTGCCTCACAACACGGCACTGCGGCAGGATATCCCTGAAGACCAGAAGGCTGCTCTTACGGTGCAGCAGACTGATGCCGAACTCGACATGGCACTGGAAGAAGAGCGAAGACTCGCCTATGTCGCAATCACGCGGGCCAAACAGTATTTATACGTCACTTCTCCCGCCAGTCATCACGGAAAACCGGCGGACGTTTCCCGCTTTCTGCTGGAGGCCTTCGGCATGGAGGTACCGGACAAACGCAAAATACGCGAGGATGGCCCGACTGGCAATCACGCGTCATATGGCAGCGGTAGCAGCAACTGGAAGGGTAACGGGAACACGAATGGTAAAGCTAACGGCAATGAAAGTAGAAATGGAAATGTAGCATACGCCCGTTCAGGTTCGCGGCCGCAGGGACGGGATGCAGTGAGTCCAGTTCAGCGTGGTGCAGATCAGCGCAGCGCAATCCGTCAAAGTGATCGGCGTGATTTTGAAGTACTCGATGAACGAGAAGAAGATCGTCTCGGTGAGCGGCGCGGCAGCGGGGTGATTCGCAATCACACGGCGTTCAGCACCACGGGTATAAGTCAGACCACTTCGTCCTCCAGCAGTTCGGGGTCCCATTCTTCGGGTGCAGAACGTACAGAGACCGTAGCGATCTGGAAGTGCAGTTCTTCCACCTGTAAAGCATGGCTTCGTCAGAAACCGGATGGTGCTTCTGCCAAGTCATCCAAAAAGGCGACCTCTGGTCCTCCACCCTGCCCGCTATGTTCAGGCACCATGGAGGCCGGTACCCGAAAGGTTCCAGTAACTAGCCGGTTCGGAAGGTAACAAGCAAGTATAGCCAATGCACATTATATGACGTTCAGAGGAAGAGCTGTCCCGTAAGTCATGAATGTATGCAGGTTGGCAGCTCTTGTTTTTTGCCTAACAAAACTAACACACGCTATTTGCTTCGATTTGCTTAGAGCTGAGTTGTAACGAATCACAGAGACCTTATTTCATCTATTTTGCCAGTTCTAGGTACTAAAGCCTTTTGATACCTAAATAAGGTCACTGAAGTTCGTTAAAATATGTAATCTTTGAATTAGCCTTTTAGGATGCAGTAGGTTCGTTAACGCTTGGCGAGAGGAGCATCCCTTTCAAGATAGCCCCTTTGCCCAAATTAGAAGAGGTGAGTTATGGAACTGGAAGCTGTAATTAAAGAGCGGATACAAGAAAGATTCGATATATTACAAGAACTGTATACGATATGGTTTACTGAAAACCCTGCTTGTATCGTCCCCAAAAAAAGATTCTATCCGGATGCACACATAGAGAGACAGAGAACGGTCACATATTTATTGAACAAAGGATTTATTGTTTTAGATCCCGTAGAAAATGAACCGGAAATGGTTGCAGTGAGTATCACAGTTAATGGAATTGATTTTTTTGAGCAAGGTCGTTTAGATGGAAAAGGCAATGGATGGTCGGTTGTAACCGAGCATCTTGATGAGTAAGACGAAATGAACGATAGCCATTCGTTTCAGGGCGCTTCCTGCTGTTTATTAACAGTAGAAGCGTCTTTTTTCCATTTTAGAATGGAGGTTGGATTATGCAGGACGGCAAAAAGCATTACTATGTATCGGTAACCCATAATCTCATTGAACAGACCAAGAACGAATCAACACCCTTTGAAGTCATGGTGGACGATGAACAGCTAAATCGGCTAAAAGACCTGATGAAAGTGCTGGAGGATGAAGATGCCTATACATTGCAACGAGCTCCGGTACCCTACAAATCGGCGGATCATGACGAAGCCACAGAACAATTCTCAGATGGCATGACGTTGCTGTACACGTTTCTTTACGACCATGGCACCACGGATACCCGCCAGGCGATTGAGAGCATGAACGTACTTTCACGGCTGCAAGATACGGATTATGATGATCCGGGGTATGAGAACTCACCGCTAAATAAATGAACTCTTATCACAAAGACTTCCTCTCCGATGAATTCAGACCAATGGTTTGTTTCTGTTTCAGGAGTAAAGGGAGTCTTTATTTTTTTACAAATCAAACTCCATTAGTATCATTATTGATACTATAAACCAAAAATGATACTACTGTTTATTTTTGATATTATACTATATATTTTATATGACGGATTGTAATATGAAGTGCGACACCTACTGGAAATAAATAAAAAAGGGCCCATGGCCGGATTCGTGTAGAATGAAGGTTCCTACACCACATTCACACAAGGAGAATCCACCATGAGCTACACACATCTTAGCATAATCGAGCGCAGCAAGCTAGAAATCCTCTACCAGCAGGGGAAAAGTACCCGAGCCATTGCCAAGGAACTTGGCAGACATCATGCCACCATTGGCCGGGAACTCCGCCGAAATACAGCAGAACACCCCTACGGCGCGGCGAACGCTCAAGAGGGCTATGTCCATCGCCGTAAGGCCTCCGTTTCCGCAGGGAAGTGGAATCCCGAACTCGCGAGTCGCATCGAAGAAAAGCTTCAGGCGACCTGGTCTCCCGAACAGATCGTAGAGCGTTTGCGTCAGGAAGGTCAAGCGATGGTATGTTTTAAAACGATCTATCGTTGGCTGTATACAGGCCGTCTGGTGAACGGTGTGCTTGCCGTTCTCAGGCACAAAGGGAAGAGGCAGAAGCCAGCAGAAACACGCGGCAAGTTTGCAGTGGGTAAGTCCATCTCTCAGCGCCCGAAAGAGGTTCGTCACCGGAAAACCTTCGGCCATTGGGAATTGGATACGGTGGTCTCGGGCCGTGGGAAAAGCAAGGGCTGCGTAGCGACGTTCATTGAACGAAAGACTCGCTTGTACACAGCGATCCGCATGCCTGATCGTACCGCGTTATCCATGGAGATTGCCTTTGGAGTAGCGGCTTCGCAGTACCCTATCCGTGCATTTCAAACCGCTACCGCGGACCGTGGCAAGGAATTCGCCTGTTACACCAGCCTGGAAGCCGTTCATGGCGTGCGGGTGTATTTTGCAGATCCCTATTCTTCTTGGCAACGCGGCTCGAATGAAAATGCGAATGGTCTCCTGAGAGAATTTTTCCCCAAGGGGACGGATTTCGCCCAAATCACGGATGAAGCTCTGGAAAACGCTCTTGACTTCATCAATAATAGACCACGTAAATGCTTGAGTTGGAGAACCGCTCACGAATCCTTTTCAGAGGAACTGTCGCACTTGGCTTGACAATCCGTCATATATAAACTTATTTCTGCGAGGAGGATAACTATAGCGATGGGAAATCCAATCATGATGAAAGCGTTCGGATATTACGAGCCTGGGCTAGAGACCGATATACCACCATTTCAGGAGGTAGAGGTTGAGAAACCAAAACCTACAGGAAAGGATTTACTCGTTGAGGTGAAGGCGGTGTCTGTCAATCCGACGGATTGGAGATCGCATAGTTCCAAACATCCGGACGATTTATCCCTGACCGTACCTGGTCGTGATGTAGCTGGTGTAGTAGTAGACATCGGTTCCGATTGCAATTTGTTCAACGTTGGTGACGAAGTGTATTATGCGGGGAGCAATATGCGCCCAGGCGGACACAGTGAGTTTCATTTAGTGGATGAACGAATTGTCGGCAGAAAGCCGAAAAATCTGGATTTTGCCCAGGCAGCAGCTTTACCTCTGACAAGCCTTACGGCAGGAGAAGCTTTTTTTGAGCGCTTGGGCATTTCCAGGAATGCATCGGATAACGAAGGCAATAGTATGCTTATTATCGGGGCAGCGGGAGGCGTCGGCTCGATCGCTACTCAATTAGCCAAGCTCTCTGGACTTAAAGTTATAGCAACTGCCTCTCGTCCCGAATCAGTCTCTTGGGCAAAATCAAACGGAGCAGACCATGTGATCAACCATCGTCATCCATTTGGACCACAACTTAAAGATCTCGGACTCGCTGGTGTACAATATATTTTCGTGCTAAATCATATAGATGAGCATATGGATGAGATGGCAGAAGTTATTTTACCGCAAGGAAAAATTTGTTCTATTCTGCCATTCGAGAAACCAGCCGAACTTCAAAAGTTATTCTCAAAAAGTGTAACACTCGTTTGGGAAATGATGTTCACCCGTCCGATGTTCCAGACAGATGATATGATTGAACAACATCATCTACTTAATGAAATCGCAGATCTGGTGGATGACGGCAAGATTCATACAACGATGGCAGAGCGGATTGAACCAATTAATGCAGCTAACTTGCTGGAAGCCTACCGAAAGAGCAAATCGGGCACTGCGATTGGCAAAATCGTATTGGAAGGGTTTGAAAAGTAAACTTACATCCGTTTTGTCTGATCACGATCAATGAATCAACCAAAGGGTGTTGTCTCTCCAATGATAAGATGGAGAAACAACACCCTTTAATATTACGTTAGAGATTCAATCTCTACATCAGTCCAGACGAATCTCCTGACCTTTTTCGGCTGACTCGTAAATTCCGCACAGCATCCTTGTCGAAGCCACACCATCCGCAATGGGACTGATGGGTTCGGTACCATTCAGACAACAATCCACAAAGTGATCAATCTGATTCTGGAAGGCACCGTGAATATCGAGACCTTTATAGTCTGTCTGAGGTTCAATGTTCAAGATCGTATTGTGTTTCTCGGTGACGATTAGCGTTGCAGGCTCCAGCTCAATTCCACCACGCTCACCGTACAATTTGACTGAAGATTCTTCCCCACGTGCATGCAGGGTAAAGCTCACATCTACTGCCAAAGAAGCCCCGTTCTCGAAGCGAATCAGCGCATTCGCCATATCCTCCACATTGTTGACAGCAGAACTGTAATCTGCGGCTTTGTAAAAAGAAAGATGCTCGATATGGGCACGATTGCCCAGTTTTCGATACGTATTGCCACTCACCGAAACTGGTTTCGGTTTGCCCATCAGATACCAGCATTGGTCGATAATATGTACGCCAAGATCAATGAGCGGGCCACCGCCGGAACGGTTTTTATCCGCAAACCAGCCTCCCGGATTTCCCAAACGACGCAGGATAGAAGCTTTGGCATAGTACAACTCACCAAACTCACCCGCATCAATGAAACTGCGCATCATCTGCATATTGTTGTCATAACGACGCACAAAGCCCACGACAAAAGTACATCCGCTTTTCTTCACAGCCTCTTCAATCCGCAGCGCATCCTCCACATTGGTTGCTACCGGTTTTTCCAACAGCACATGTTTACCTGCCTCCAGGGCAGCGATGGCAAATTCGGCATGCGTATTATTCCACGTACAGATACTAACGGCATCCACATGCGGGTCCTTCAGCATCTCCCGGTAATCGGTGTACACCGATTGTGCATCATACTTCTCAGCAGCCGCGGCTGCACGCTGTTCGTTCAGGTCACAGATGGCGTAAATGACGGCATTCTCGTTCTTGGCATAACACCTCATATGAAGATCCGAGATGGAGCCTGTGCCGATCATACCGATATGCAGCATTTTGCTCGTGGTCATCTTCTTCCTCCCTTCCTTTTCCAGAACATGAATATCGTCTAGTCTGCCCGGAGCATGCCTTTGTAAATCCCTGGTGTTGAATTTTCGATCTTCACGGCCCCCAGGGCCTGAGCATAGAAATCCACAGGTCCCGCAGATCCAATAATTGCGTAAGCGTAACCATCCGCTTTCATGGCATGCATACAAGCTAACAGCAGCGCTGTTCCGACACCTTTGCCCCGTGCCTCCTGACCAACACCTGTTGGACCAAAGAAATTACGGCACGTTGCTTCATAACAAGCGAAACCGATCATTTTCCCATGCTCAAGCGCAATATAACAAGTCACGGGTTGACGTGCAAAAGCTACATCACATTCATCCACCCAGGGCTGGCTAAAATGGGATCTCACCCAATCCAGCACAACCTGCTTCTCTGGTGCAATGGCTCTACGGATAACAATGGAGGACTCCTCCAACTTTTTCAGTCCACTCTCTTGCTCTGGCAAGTGGTAAAGTGCCACCAACATATCACTCATATGATTTCCCCCTCCTCATATCTGGATGCTCCACAATCTCATGTAATCCAAGGTTAATTTAAAGTCTGAATTACACGTTTTCCACTCATTGATCCTTAACCGCATCCTGCTTCTTATAACCGGGAATATGGCTTGTTTTTCAAATAATAGACTAACATGCTGCTCACATTAATTACCTCAAAGTGCAACACTGGACGAAGTTGTCCCGTCTATAAGGATGGAACGTGGCCTTAATAGGAGTTTACCGCGTCATAATCAAGATGAGAAGGGATGAAATCAACGATGAACAACAACATGAAAAAAGTTAGCGCCCTGATGGTCCTGTCCTTGGCCCTGGGCGGGGGAGCCGCATACGCAGCAAACCTGGACAGCATTCAGCCCGTCAATTCAACTTCCGTATCAGCAGACAGCAAAGGAACTGAAGCCGTAAAAGTATCTGTGAACGGTGCACCGATGACTGACGGTTATTGGAACAAGGATGGTCAAGAACCCATGATTGCACTGCGTGATCTCACAGAAGCTCTTGGCATTGAACTGAAATGGAACAAGGAAAACAAATCTGCTGAGCTGACAAAAGGTACCCTCTGGACAATTGTCACCACAGGCAAAGACCAGTATTCCGTTAATAAAATGCTGCTTAAGCTGGGAACAGCGCCTGAAATCACAAAAGGCACACTGTTTGTACCCGCTTCGTTTGCAGATAAAGTACTCCACGCACAAGTGAATACAACAGGTAATCAAGTAACCATCTCCAGTGAAGAGGAAGTGAAAACCGTTACGGAGCGTGGAGTCATTACGGGAATTAACAGTGAAGGCAAGTATCAATCCATCCATATCGGCGGTGCAGGTACAGATGGTATCGTCCTTAATGTTGGTGAAGACACCGTGTTCAAATCCGCGGATGGCAAGGATATCAAGCTTACTGATCTGACTATTGGCATGAACGTTGAAGCTGAGCATGCTGAGTTTGCAACCCTCAGTTTACCGCCACAAACACCTACTTACAAAGTCACTGTACTGGATACTGCTGCTTCGGAATCCGAAGTACAACCAAAAGAAGTTCTGGGTACAGCAGGCACAATTGAAAATGTAAAAACAATAGACGATAACGGTACTCAGATCGAGATCTCCGGCTCCCGTCTGACAGAGACAGCACCTGACCATGTTATCCTGAACATTAGCAAGGATACACAACTGGTAAATCATCAAGGGGAAACGATCAAACCAGAGGAACTGACTAAAGGTGCCAAAGTGATTGGTTTCTATAGCCCGGTCCTGACTCGCAGCCTGCCGCCAATCGGAACGGCTTGGAAAGTAGTCATTGAAACACCAGCCGATCAACCTGAAGCGAAATAAGCTGCCAGAAAAGAAGGCTAGCTTGATGTATGCGTAGAGCACAGTAGAGCTAGGTCACCCTATATTAATGCAGAAATAACCTTATCCCACGCTTCCTCCTTTATGGAGGTTGGGGTAAGGTTATTTCTCTATACTGCATTTTGTATATATGTATGTAATGGCTCTATTCCGTTATTATGGCATCAAGTTCAGCTTAGCGCTTCAACAATCGCTTCTGCCTCAATCTCCACCATCAGCAAAGGATCAATGAGTGCACGAACCTCAACCATCGTAGCGACAGGCTGAATCTGACCAAAAAATTCACCATGAGCCTTGCCTACTTCTTCCCACTGGGAAATGTCAGTAACAAACATGCGGGTTCTCACGACATGAGACATGTCTGCTCCCAATTCTTTCAGTGCATTTTCAATGGTCTGCAAAATAAATCTTGTCTGTGCATATGGATCACCTGCTCCAACCACAACACCGTCCTGCATGGCTGTAGTACCCGCCACCTCAATTCGGTTGCCAACACGAATGGCACGGCAATATCCCACAAGCGGCTCCCATGGAGAACCGGTAAACACCTGCTGTCTGTTCATTCTGCTTCCCCTCGCTTTAAATGTGATTTGAACTCCTGATTAAACATGAATTATATCAGTCTGCCGACCTGCTGAACAAGCACATAAAATAGGGTATACGCTGAATTTAGCTCATACCAAAAAGCCCCTGAGTGACCTCCCGTGCCTTGGACAAGAGTGAATCATTCAGGGGCTCTATGAAATTGAGATCCTAGTCCTCAATCAAAAAATGAAGCACCAGGCTTACAGCTTGATATTAGCCTCATCAAAGTATTCTTCAAGTGTCAGTCCACTTTTCACAACATCAGGAGCCAGATCCGTGCCGACATAGCGGATATGCCATGGCTCGTACACATAACCGGTTATCGCTTCCTCACCTTTTGGATAACGAATGATGAATCCATATTCTGCTGCATGCTCAGCCAACCACTGGCCTTCTTTCGATGTGCCAAACACCTCTTCTATGGCATTGCCTACACTTGGACTGGAAACGTCAATCGCTAGTCCGGTCTGATGTTCGCTGTGGCCTGGCACAGAGCTAACACGATCCGTGTATTCTTGACCTTTGGTTTTGACATTGTTGTTATAGATCGAAACCTGACGCTGATAAGAACGATATCCAGATACCGCACGAAGTTCAATGTCGTCCGCTTTGGCACCGGCAAACAGCTTCTCCAACGCCTCGGCAGCTTCCTTGCGCATATGGCGCTTTTCATGCGGGCCGTCGAAAGAAAACGGTACGTTAGGCTCCACCAGATCATCCGGCTCGTATCCTTCTGGCAAGCTGCGCTGTTTGTTAACGATCACGGTCATCGCTTCTGAATTGGTCACTACCGCTTGTGCATCAATCGTCGTTTGCAGCGCGCTAATACTGCGTTTCTCCATCAGGGGGTCTTCTGCTGTGGCTCCATTGCCTGCGTCAGAAGAACCGTCTGCCCCAGTTGAAGCATCACCGGAACCACTATCCGTACCTTCATTGTTATTATCCGAAGATGAGCTGTCATTCCCACCTGTGTTGTTGCCATCCTTGCCAGTATCCTCCGTCAAATGAACCGTGGTACCGTCTGACTCTTGCTGTGCGCTTCCTGCTGCGTTCAGATTCTGGTTCTCCTCTGAGCCCGAACCGTCCTGGCAAGCGGATAACAAAGCTCCGCATATCATAAGTGAGGACAGCATAACCGCAACTTGGCGCTGTCGTCCTGTACGTAATTTCATGTAAAAACTCCTATCGCATATTGTAATAATGATTGCAGTATTCGTGCATGAGGGCTTGTCTTCCCCTGCGACAGTATACCTTAAATTGCAGCGAAGCTCCACCGGTAAAGACCTCCTTGAGAGGAGGTCACCCTAAAGATATGCCGGGTGTACAGCTTGTACGGTCGTTTTTTGGACTTTTAGAGCCCTATCCCAAGGTTCAACCCCATAAAAGCGAATTGGAAATGAATATATCTATTCTGGATAAAGAGGACTGCGCCGACGCACATCACAAACAAGCGGGGGATGATCTAAGATCTCCCCCGCTCCGAGTGGTGCGTCATTTGGTTGCCGGGCTGTCCTTCTTCTTCTTTTGGACAGCCTCCCACATCCGCGCAGCTACGCGCTCGCGGATCAATGCCAGCCCTGCGGTGGCAGGCACGCCTGGCAGCAGCGCCGCCAGCTCCGGCGTTGCCGGGGGCTTCCCCGGCTGCGCCAGCCGCACCTTCACGGCGCCGAAGCCAGGCCCCGGCTGGTGCATGGCGCCGTCCGCGGCCGCCTCGGCGATCCACTCGCCGACGGCTGCGCCGCCTTCGCCGCCCCGCGCCTGCGGGCGGCCGGCCGTTTCGGCTGCGCGGCCGGGGCCGCTGGGATCATGGGCGAGTTCCTCCGCCCATGATCCCAGCACGCCGGCGAGCAGCGCTTCGCGCGGCAGGCCGGCGTGCGCCAGCTGCAGCAGCGGCTCGGCCGCGAAGCGCGCGGCAACGGCGCGCTCAGCGGCCGCGGCATGCGCGCATTCCGGGCGGCCGCAGGTGCACGTCGCTGCACCGCCAGCGCTCAGCGAGCCGCCAAGCGAGGCTGTGCCCTGCTCAGCCTCGCTTGGCGCATGCCGCGGCAGCAGCCCGTCAAGCTCCGCTGGGGCAGGGCCGCCGCGCAGCAGCGCGTACAGCGCCAGCGGACGCTTGCGCAGCTGTGCCAGCACGGCCTCGCGTTCAGCTTCACTGAGCTGTGGCAGCGTGCCTGTTACTGTGAACAAGCCTTTGGCTGATTCGGTCTTGCCTGCGGCGTCTACTGCCTCTTCACTTGCATCAGACACTGCACTTACTTCTGCTGTCCATCCACCGGGGGACATATGCAGCTCTACATTCCATTTTTCGCTCACAACAATCCCCCTTCCTGTCACTATATTTTGCATATACTATTTATTCTCGCAACCTACAGCCATGTCTCGCCTTGAAGCGAGATCAGGCCACGCAGCTCATCGTCCGACATCTCGGTCAGCCAGTTCTCACCAGAACCGACCACCTGCTCAGAAAGAGCCTTTTTACTCTCAATCAGCTCATCAATCCGTTCCTCCAGGGTACCCTGACAGATCAGCTTATGCACCTGTACGTTTCGATTCTGCCCAATCCGGAATACCCGGTCTGTCGCCTGATTCTCCACCGCAGGATTCCACCACCGGTCGTAGTGAACGACATGACTGGCACGCGTCAGATTCAGGCCTACACCTCCGGCACGAAGAGACAGAACAAACAGGGACGGGCCCTCCCCTTTTTGGAAGGTTTCCACCATATCATCCCTTTGCGACTTCGAAACACCGCCATGCAGGAAATACGGTTCTTCCTCATACCGTTGTGTAAGCCTGGATACGAGCAGTTCCCCCATCGCCACATATTGAGTGAAAATCAGCGCAGACTCCCCGTTGTCACGGATCGCATCCACCAATTCCAGCAAACGTTCCATTTTACCGGATGCCTCAGCCTTGCCATGTTCCTTCCGGCTGCTGTCCGCCAGCACCGGATGATCACAGATTTGCTTCAGCTTGGTCAGTGATGACAACACAATTCCCTTACGGGCGATACCGTTACGTCCATCCAATCCGCCCATCAGATCATCCACCACCCGCTGATACAGAACGGTCTGCTCTGGTGTCAGGGAACAATAGGATTTCAGTTCCAGCTTCTCCGGCAGATCCTTGCGGATATCCGGATCACTTTTTAGCCTGCGCAGCATAAAGGGGGATACAAGCCGATGAAGCTCACGCAAAGAAGCCGCATTTTCTTCGGATGGACCCAGTCCGGTATAGCGCTGGCGGAATGAAGAAGCCGTACCCAGATACCCCGGATTAAGGAATTGGAAAATGGACCACAGCTCGCTTAGTCGATTCTCCACTGGCGTACCGGTCATCGCAATGCGATGCGGCGTAGACAGACGCATGACGCTTTGTGCTTGCTTTGTACGGTAATTTTTAATATATTGCGCCTCATCCAGCACAACGGTAGACCAGTGCAACGAAGCCAGATCCGGGCCATCCCGGCCAGCCAGATGATAGGTCGTCAGCACAATATCATGAGACTGCGCTTCCGCCTGGAAGGCATTGCCGTGCAACCGTTGTCCGCCATGATGAATATATAACGACAGATTCGGGGCAAAACGCTTCAGCTCACGCTGCCAGTTCCCAAGCAACGAGGTAGGGCACACAATAAGTGCAGGCAAGTGTGCATCATGCACATGTGGCTGTTCACCGTTCGCTGACTCTTCTTCCATCCCCATAAACGCTTCGTGCTCACGTGCTTCCTCCTCCGCGGCTTGCTGTTCCTCCTGTTTCAAGTCCAGCAGGCAGGTAATAACCTGTATCGTTTTCCCCAGTCCCATATCATCGGCAAGACATACTCCGAACCCAAGCTCACGCATGGCGGATAACCATTGGTAGCCCCGCTCTTGATAGGGTCTCAACTCGCCATGCAGCTCTGCAGGAACCTGCCGAGGCTCAATACTGCGGAGCACCTGTCCATCGAGCAAAAAGGACAGTAGCCCCTCGGATTCCGCACCAAAGACGGAAAGCCCCTTCCATGCCGTATCTTCGCCTTCTTCCGCTGCCAGATGCAGCCATTCGGAGAGCGGCATATATTGTTCTTCTTCCTTTTTCATATAACGCAGAACCTGGCGAATCTCTTTTGTATCCACTTCAATCCATTCGCCGCGGAACATCACATAAGGTACCGTTGCTTCTGCAAGCGCAGCCAGCTCCTCCGCCGTAACAGGTTTGCCGTCCAGCATCGGTTCTGCCTTAAAGGCAACCAGCTGCTCCATACCCAGTGCAGACGGGGCCCCAACCGGTCTTTCTATTCCACGATTGAGCATTTGCAGACGTAGTCCAGCGCGGCGTTTCCCAGCACGGCTCCAGCGGGAAGGCATTAAAACGGTTACTCCCGCCTTCTGCAGACGAGGCACAGCGTAGGTCAAAAATTCAAAAAAGGCTTGCTGTTCCAGCTTCATTCCTTCCGGTCGTGCATGAAGAAGCGCCGTTTCCAGCTCAGGTGCCAATTCTGACGCATGCCCCAACGCCATCAGGAGCTGTTCTGCAGCTGAAATATAACGCACTTTGCCTCGGTCCAGATCTCGTTCCGGATGAGCCCAGATCGTGCGTGCAGGCAATCTCAGGCCAGATTCCTGCACACTGTCTGCCCAGAAGGTAATCCCCCACAATGATTCATGATCACCTAGAGGGGGTTCCAGTCGCAGTACCAGCTTCAACTCACCTTCCGTGGGAGCCGTTTCTTCACTGCCTAGCACGGGTTTCGCTGTACCACCAGCTTCTTGCAGCGTTCCAATGAGTTCTGCCATTTCTTCCGTAGGTCCCTGCACCGTCACCGGACGGAACATCGAGATCAGACTATTCCACCACAGCTCTGCTACCGGAGAGGACCCACGCCGGAATGGCGTGCGGTAACGAGACAGCTCACTGTCCATGCTTTCCATCTCACCCGTAACAACCGCATGGATCATTCCGCTCATAAATGAAAATAATACGGCCGCTCCCGCTTCCTCCCGTGATTCCGGTTCAGAAGATGCGTATGCTCCAGGAGCAGACAATCCGATCGGCGGCATGGATTCCGCCAACTCCCGGAATCGTTCTACATCCGCTTCCTGCAACAGACGTGGACGCCAAACACCTGTCAACGTTTCCTGTCCGGTACGACGACGTGCCCCCGTCTTGGCCGCAAACTCAGCGGACGGAGCAAATTCTCCGCGCAGCAGCAGTTCCTGTGTAAACTGTGCTGCCTTTACCCAGTAGCGAATCTCTTCTCCAGCCTGAATTCCTGCCGCGTTCAATATACTGTCGTCCCAATGGAGCAGCAGCTTGAATGTATCTTTGGGCGAGATTGCTAGCCCTTCCAACGTCCGTCCGAGCAATTGACGTCGCTTCGTACCCTTCGCTTCCGCGGCATTACGCATCGGATTGGGCCAACGAAGCTCCGCAAGACGCAGAGCGGCAGGCTGAAACAGACGACCCCCGTCGCCAAAATTCAGCTTCCGTACCACGTGGCTCCACGCATCCACACGTGGTTCCGATGTTTCACCGGAAAAACAAAAAAATACGTCACCAAGCCATACTCCATACAGCGATTGCATCATTACAGTCTCCCGTCATCCCTTCGCATTGTTACTCTCCATCATATACGAAAATGCTCGGATTTAAAAACTTTTACGGATAAAAAGTGCTACATTACTTGGAAAAACCATCTTCAAACCACTTCATACTATATTATGAATGGCTGTTAAAAGGTGAAACAGACCGCGTCATTGCATTCAAGGATAAGGTGATCACAATAAAAAATGCCCCTCATCCCCACAAAGGGGTAAGGAGCATTATTATAACCAAGCGGATATGTGCTTTGTATATAACATTTCAACGTTGCGTTTACTGCGATTTGGTTAAATTACCGAGCAATACATCCAAATTAAGAATGCCCGCCTCATGATCGTCATTGTGTGCGATTTCCTTGAATATTCCCGTTGTGTAACGACGATATTCTTCTGTAGGCTCTTCAAACCGATCATACATCACTACGGAATCCACGGAATCGACAACGAGCGGCACATAATCGTCGTGGTACGGCACAACAATGATACGAGTGGAAGGTGTAGCCTCCTCGTCAGGCAACCCCAGCAGGACGCGTACACTCACAACAGAGACTACTTTTCCGTACAAGGGCGTAAACCCCTTAATCTCAGGACTGCCAAAAGGAACGGTGGTTACCGGGAGCATTTTGATAATTTCATGAACTTCATCAATACGAAGCGCACAAATCTGATTTCCGACCGAGAAATTAATGTATTGAATTTGAACTTCCTCATCCATAGATGTTTTCATACCCTTCTTGTTTTCAGTTTCAATAGAAGCTTTTTATCGTCATCTTGATCATGAATAATTACATTTCATGTTGCATTCTCTGTGTTTATATCGGTTGAAGAGAGAAAAATTTTTACCCATTTCTTAATATGCAGATACTATCGTCAGAAATAAAGGCAGCAGAGAAGATAAAAAAAGAAAAACGCAAACAGAACCCAAGTAAACTGGAGGTTTGTTTGCATTTTCTGAACGTATTTTTCAGCTCAAATGATCACTCTAATACAAATGACACGCCACCTGGCGTCCTGGTGAAATCTCCCGCAGCTCCGGGATAACAGAGCGGCATTCGTCCTTCACATACGGACAACGGGTATGAAACGTGCAGCCGGATGGTGGATTTTCCGGATTGGGCACATCGCCGCTCAAGACGATCCGTTCCTTTTGCACATTCGGATCAGGAACAGGAACAGCGGACATCAATGCTTTGGTATATGGATGCAGCGCCTCGGTGAACAGCTCGGAAGTGGGCGCAAGCTCGACCACTTTGCCCAGATACATGACAGCCACACGATCACTGATGAACTTGACGACGGACAGGTCATGAGAGATGAACATATATGTCAGCCCGAATTGTTCCTGCAGATCCTGCATCAAGTTCAACACTTGTGCCTGAATGGACACATCCAGCGCTGACACGGGCTCGTCACACACAATGAATTTGGGATTCAAAGCGAGAGCACGGGCAATTCCGATCCGTTGACGTTGTCCACCCGAGAACTCGTGCGGAAAGCGGTGTGCCTGATAGGAGGATAATCCAACCACCTCCATCAGCTCTTCGATTCGGCTTTTCAACTCGTTTTTTTTCAAATTATGGTGGGTGAGCAGCGGCTCCTCCAGTGTACGCTGTACTGTCCATCGAGGATCAAGTGAAGCGTATGGGTCCTGGAACACCATCTGCATATCCGTACGGAAACGGCGCAGCTCTTCTGGCGGAAGCTTCCGTACATCCTTGCCTTCGAAGAACACCTCGCCATCCGTCGGTTCAATCAGACGCAGGATGGCACGCCCCGTGGTGGATTTTCCGCAGCCAGACTCTCCAACCACGGCGAGTGTTTCCCCACGCTCCACAGACAGCGTTACACCATCGACGGCTTTGACGGCACCGACCTGTTTGGAAAACAGGCCCTTGCGGATAGGATAATGCTTCTTGAGGTTTCTGACTTCCAATATCGCACTCATATAATCCCCTCCTGTTGCAGCAGACAGCGACAGCTATGACTTGGTGCTGTCTCCAGTAATTCGGGCTGTATCGTCTCGCATCGCGCTTCCTTAACCGGACAACGAGGAGCAAAACGACAGCCGGATGGCATATGGGCGGGATTCGGTACCTGACCTGGAATAGATTGAAGACGATCCTGATCTCCCGCAAGCTGCGGCAGCGAAGCTAAAAGACCGCGAGTATATGGATGCTTGGGATCGGCAAAAAGGGTTTTGACATCCGTCTCTTCCACCACTTGTCCGGCATACATCACCATGACACGATCACACATCTCAGCTACAACACCGAGATCATGGGTGATCATCATGATTGCCATATTCTCCGTCCGCTGGAGATCACGCATCAAGTCGAGAATCTGTGCCTGGATAGTGACATCCAGTGCTGTTGTTGGTTCATCTGCGATGAGCAGCTGCGGGCTGCACACCATTGCCATGGCGATCATCACCCGCTGGCGCATGCCACCTGAGAGCTGGTGCGGGTATTGTTCTGCAATTTTGTCAGGACGGGGGATACCGACTTTGCGAAGCATATCAACAGACCGTGCCCAAGCCTCTTTTTTGCCCAGCTTCAGATGGTATCGTGCCGCTTCCGAGATTTGTTTGCCGATTTTGAATACCGGATTGAGTGAGGTCATCGGCTCCTGAAAGATCATGGCCATTCGGTTTCCCCGAATTCGGCGAATTTCTCGCCCGGACAGCTTGAGCATGTCTTTCCCCTGGAAGCGGACTTCCCCTGACGCCACGCGGCCGATCTTTTTGGGGAGCAACTGCATGATTGATAACGATGTAATACTTTTCCCGCATCCCGATTCTCCGACAATACCCAGCGTTTCACCCTGCCGTATGGAAAGACTGATCCCGTCCACGGCACGAATTACGCCTGCATCCGTGATGAACTCTGTCCGCAAATCCGAAACTTCGAGCAGTTCAGTCATGTTGTTCCCCTCCCATGCCATTACGTTCTGAACCTTTAGCTTTACTCCTTCTAAAAAATTAACGCTTGGACGTCGTGGCTTCTTCGGAAGCCGCACCCTTCGAATTGTTCAATGACGTCTCATCTTCCATACCTTCCACGCCCAAATATTTAAGCGCGCTCAGCGCATACACTTTGGCGCACTGGATAATCTGCCATACAGGTGCTTTTTCGTTAAAATTGTGAATCGTGGACAGCTCTGCCGGGCCATATTGCAATACCGGAATCCGATGATTACGGAAGTGGCGTGCATCACTGGATGCCCATTGCAGCACACCGTACGCCTCTTGGCCACTGACTTCGCTGATACTCTCCACCAGTTGGCTCACAATTGGTTCATGCGCTGGAGTCCAGTTTGCGTTACCCTGAAAGCCAAAAGGCTTCAGCTCCGACTCTATTCCTGCTTCAAGCAGCAGCGAGCGGGCACGGTCCAATACATCGCGGTAATCCACACCAAATGGAACGCGGGAGTCCACCTGAACAGTGCACCGATCCGCTACCACATTCACCTTGGTTCCACCCTGAATTGAACCGATATTTACCGTTACATGGTCGAACACCTGATAGGCCAGACCTGCCTTCTCCCGATCACGCGCATATTCCTGCGAGATGCGGATAATATCCCTCACCTCTTCCGGGATGTCCGGCTTGATGTCCCACAGACGCTGCAATGCTTCAATACCTTTAGCTGCCTTCACAATCGCATTATCGCCTACAATGGGTTGAAGACTGCCATGACCCGGTGTGCCTTCCACCGTAAACTCAAACCAGCAGCTCCCCTTTTGTCCAATGGTTGGATGCTGCGGGCTGGACGGCTCTGCAATTACCGCGGCAGTTCCGGTTGCAAGACCACGCTCCAGAACCCATGGTACCCCCAGGTCACCGCCTGTTTCTTCATCCGGAACAATCATCAGCGACAGATCTCCGCGCAAAGGTACACCCAGCTTCGCCAGAATAACCGTCGCAAAAATCAGGCCGGCAAGCCCACCTTTCATGTCGGATGCCCCGCGTCCAAGCATATATCCGTCCTTGATTTCACCGCAGAACGGGTCGAAGTCCCAACGAGAAAGATCACCAGCTGGCACAACATCCGTATGTCCACAGAAAATCAGATGTTTGTCTGACTTGTCCGCTCCTTCTCCATTCAACGTAGAGATCAGGTTAAACATCGTTTCCGTTGCCGCATGTACTTTGGTGTCAATTCCAGCCTGATGCAGATATTCGATAATAAAAGCGCTAATCTCACGCGAATCCCCTGGAGGATTCTCCGTCGGAAAACGAATTAGTTGTGAACAGAGCTCCAGTAATTCATCCTGACCTTCCTCGATTGCATCAAGTACCTTCTGTTTCCAATCCATCCTGTTCAGGCTCCTTCCAATATGGGCTGTATTGTGTTCAATGCGAATCGTCAGAAGACAGGCATGATTGCCTGTCCCCCAAATCGTCGTCCGTTCGTTTACTGCTCTTTGCTAAGCGGGTAGAAACGCAGAACTTCATCCGGGTAATACACGTATCCGCTGACCTTGTTATTCATGCCGACAACCCGGTTATATTCGTAAAGATACGCCCACGGTGCTTCTGTCGTAATAATCTCCTGTGCCTTCATGTATAGCTCGTTGCGTTTCGCCTGATCCGGTTCGGCGCCAGCTTCTTCCCACAGTTTGTTTACTTCCGCATTGTTGTAATGAATGTAGTTGGAAGAGCCTTCACCGTAAAGCAGGAAGCCCAGGTGGTATCCAGGATCGTTAACAAACGAAGTCCATTTGGAGATGTATGAGACTAAATTTCCATCTTTTTGCTGTTCCAGGAACTGCGCACGCGCAACTTTGTTAATGTTCATTTTGACACCGATCTTGGCCAGTTCCGCTTGAATCAGAACCGCATCATATTCCCAATCGTCAAAGCCCGAACCGAGGGTAAAGTCAAAGCTGAACCCTTCCGCATAACCTGCTTCTTTTAACAATTCCTTGGCTTTGTCCAGATTGTATTCATACACATAGCCAGCATCCGTAAAACCCGGTGTGTTGCTCGCTACAGCACTCTTCATCTCTTTGGCCTGACCGTACATAACATCGTTGATCAATTGGTCATAAGGGATCGCATAGTTGATGGCCTGACGTACTTTTTCATTATCAAATGGTTTGACATTGTTGTTCATCGCGAAGAACAAAATGCGGTTACTCGCATTCGACTTGATGGTTAAATTACTGTTCTCCTGCAAAGCCGCAACATCTTTGGGGGGAATTTCGATCGCCATGTCCACGTCACTCTTGTTCAGCAGCAGAACACGGTTGGAGGCTTCCTTCGTGAATTTCAGCGTGACTTTGCTGAGTTTTGGTGCTCCCTGCCAGTAGTCGTTGTTGGCCTGGAAGACCGCTTCACTGGCTGGGTCCCATTTTTCAAGTGTAAACGGGCCTGATCCCGCAGCATTTGTTTTCAGATAGTCGTCACCTTTTTCCTCGACGAGCTTCTGGTCCACAATAGAGAAGGTATACATGGCAATGATCTGGGTGAACATGTGGTTTGCTTTATTCAGTACGATCTCAACGGTGGAGTCGTCCTTGGCGGTCACGCTCTTGATGTCGGCCATTCCATATAGAAAGCTGCCGGAGCTGGACTTCGCCACACGGTCAAAAGAGTACACAACCGCATCCGCATTGACCGGATTTCCACTTTGGAATTTCAGACCGCTTTTGATTTTGAATGTATACGTTGTATTGTCAGCAGACACTTCCCAGCTCTCGGCGAGCATCGGCTGAATATCCTCTGTATTGGCTACATCAGCACCATCCACCGTTTTGACACCATAGGTTACCAACTGGTCATAGGTTGCCAGTACCAATGTGTCCGAGGTGAGGTCATTCGCCTCCGCCGGGTCCATCGTGGTTCCCCCCTCAGAGTAAGCAACCGTCAGCGTTGGCGCAGGTTTTGTTTCCCCTCCTGAGCCGGATGCCGCAGGCTGTTGGTTGGCATTGCTGGCACAGCCACCAAGAACAACGGTAAGAGCAATCATTGCAGAAAACCATTTGAGCTTTTTCATTTTTAGTTTCCTCCCCTTTTTGAACCAGTCTTATGATGTGATACTGTAAAACGTTGCAGCTTTTATTAGACAAAGTAAATGTGTGGACCAATACCCGAAAAGTAACTTACTCATATTCCTGATACCAACCGCAGCAGCATTCAATCTGCCTACTGCCAGTGATGAAACCTTGCAGGCCTTTTAACTCAAGGCATTCCCCGCAAGTCGGTTCCACCATCCAGCTATCTATAAATCGGTTCTATAGAGACCAGTGATCACCAACCCCTATTTTCCCGAACGCAACCTTGGGTCCAGTACATCACGGAAACCATCTCCGAGCAGGTTAAAGCCAAGAATGGATGTGGCTATAGCCAGTCCAGGGAATGTCACGAGCCACCATTGTCCGGAAATGATATACTCCCGTCCTTCAGAGATCATGGCTCCCCATTCGGCCGTAGGCGGTTTGACGCCAAGACCGAGAAAGCTCAAGCTGGATGCTGTCAGAATGGCAAAACCCATACCAAGTGTGGCCTGTACCAACAGCGGTGCCAAAGCATTCGGCAGGATATGGCGAAACAGAATCACTCTGTCTCTGACACCAATGGCTCTGCTGGCCTCGACGTACTCCTTTTCGCGCAGGGATACGGTCTGCCCATACATCAATCTGGCAAATTCGGGAATACCCACAATCCCTACAGCAATCATGGCACTCGTCAGACCGTTACCGATGGAAGCCGCGATTGCCATGGAGAGTACCAGCGAGGGAAAGGCAAGCAATACATCCATCACCCGCATGATGATATTTCCAGTACGTCCGCCGTAGTAAGCAGCAATTCCGCCCAGCGGAACCCCGATAACAAACGAGATGCTAACGGCAATCAAGCCCGTCCATATGCTGATTCTGGCGCCATACAGAACACGACTCAGAATGTCCCGGCCATAGTTATCGGTACCAAACCAGTGGCCACCTGATGGGGATTCCAGTTTCACAGCCGTATTCGTCACGTACGGATCATAAGGGGCAATCCAGGGAGCAATAGCTGCAATGACAGTCCACATGACGATAAAGGCCAGACCAATGGCAGCGAGCCGATTGCGGAGCAGTAGTCTCAGGAAGGTTTTGGGTTTGGGAACAACTGCTGGTGCAGGTTTGGTTCCCATGGAAGTCGGTGCGGCAGTACTCACAATGGTACTCCTCCTTTCGCGGCGACCCTATTCATAACGGATTCGTGGATCAATCAATCCATAAACCAGATCCACCGCCAGATTGATAAAACTGAACAGTATGGCACTTACCAGTGTGAATGCCTGAATTGGTGCATAATCGGCAGCCAGAATGGAATCTGTGACATAACCGCCGACGCCTGGCCAGGAAAAGATCGTCTCCGTGATTACCGCACCACCGAGTAATCCGCCAAACTGAAGGCCAAGAACGGTCAACGTGGGGATTAGAGCATTAATCAGGGAGTGTTTGCCGACGACCGCAGTCTCACTCAAGCCCTTGGCTCGTGCGGTACGCACATAATCCTGTCCGATGACTTCCAGCATGCTGGATCTGGTCATACGCGCCACAATCGCCATTGTCCCTGTACTCAAACAGATGGCCGGAAGCAGCAAATGGGCAAGACTGCTTTTGAGTGCAACCATATCTCCGGTCATCAGACTGTCTACTACATACAATCCGGTGATATGCGTAGGTGGATTGAGGTCTCCGCTGATGCGCCCCATTGGAGCTGGAGCCCAGCCGAGGATGGAATAGAAGATGTAAATAAACAGCAGTCCCAGCCAGAAAATCGGTACACATGCTCCAATCAATGAGAACACCCTGGAGATGTGGTCGATAAAGGACTCTTTTCGAGTTGCAGCGATAATGCCTACCGGAATCGCAACACAGATGGCTATAATCACACTAGCCAACGTCAGCTCAATGGTTGCCGGAAAGCGGGTAGCGAAATCACTCAGTACCGTATGGCCGGTATGGTAGGCGAATCCCAGATTCCCTTGAAGCAACTGTCCCACGTAACTAAAAAACTGTACAAATAATGGCTTGTCCAATCCCATGTCCATTCGGATTTTGGCAATAACATCATCCGTGGCCTGTTCCCCAGCCATGACAATGGCCGGATCTCCCGGAAGAACACGGGACAGGATGAAGGTAATCACCACAATGCCGATCAGCGCCGGAATCATCTGCAGCAGCCTTCGGAGCGTGTAAGCAAACAATCGATCAACCCCTTTAACTCTGATGTCTCACTTGCTGTTTTACGGTTCTCTGTGGACGGCCCAGTCTTGAAAACTTGTCTGTTTATCCGTCTCTTCTTTGTAATTGTGCTTATTTTACCTAGAATCCGAGCGTCGAACTACGTCCCTTTTAGCTAAAAAAAAGCACAACCGTTTGTCGATTGTGCACTAATGTTTCCTATTTATGTCATGTTAAATTACACCTTAAGACATAGTTCGCTATTTTTCGACCTATATCTACCATATCATCCATTGTTGATTTTGCTGTAGAAGCAAGTATCCGATTGGCAGGACCTACACCTCTTGTTTGTCCTGCTTCATGTAGTAATACACAAGACACAAATGACAGACAAATTGTTCACGAGGATGATTCAGGTCAAAGCCAGTAATATCCCGTATTCGTTCCAATCGGTATTTCACGGAATTCCGGTGAATATAGAGGCGATTTGCTGTCTCGATCAGGCTGCCCCGGCTCTCCAGATAATAAAAGAACGTTCGCAGCAAATCCCCACTATGTTCATCATCATAAGCACGCAATTTCCCCAGCTTCCGCTCAAACAATGCCGCAAAACCTGGTTCATTCGCCGTTTCGCTAAGCAAATGATATACCTCCACATCCTCAAACCGGGTTGTACGCCCACCCGACAAACGGGAAGATACCAGCAGGGCATTTCTGGCCTCACCATAGCTTTGGTGCATATTCCAAAGTGGAACCTGAGTGCCTACGCCTGTCCTGAATTGTCCAAGCTTGTTGGCTGGATCTTCGAGCCATAATCCAATGGTATCAGACCAGGATTGTACATCATCCATCCATGCCGCATCCCGAGACTCCGGTGTTGGCAAAAAGAGCACCGCCCGGTTGGTCCGAAACTCAATATGAGGCGCTACCCTCCGTTTTCTGGCTTCCTGACCAAGTAATTCGGTCAAAAGGTCTTCATCCGGAGCAGCCCCCCCTTCCATCACAGCTACTTCCCATAAATGCTCTGGATTCATACCAAGCTTGCGACCTCTCGATTCGGCTTCATGCGGCAACAGCAGAGGCGGTGTCAGCAGTTCGTCAATGAAATTTCCCCGAAGACGCAATTCGGTATCTTCCGCCACCTTGTTTCTCATCAATTCCAGGGATAATACTAATCTGGCTTGCTCAATGCCGACTTGTTCCATTTCATCCAAGGAGTCCTTGTCCACCAACAGTCGGGCAACCTTCCGTCTATCCAGATTTATCTCCCATACAAGTGGGTCCACAGCTTCTTTCCAGTTATAATCCGGCGGTGAAGACACAATCATCTGACCAGCATTGTCGATAACACCCACAGGTGCCTGAAGCAGCTCTGCCACATTGTCCCCCACTGCCTGAATTCCGCTGTTTTCAAGCACCATCGTCATCAGCGTGCGATATACTTCCTCTGATCTGCGGAGCAGTGCGGCCTGCCGATCCAGCACCAACTCCATAACAGGCTGCGTAATATCCATGTAGGGTATCTCCGGAGGAATTTCAATGATGGGCAGGCCACAGTCATTACTGGCTGCAACGGCTTCTTCCGGGATTTCTTTGAGAAAACGCGCAGGCTTGATTGCCAAAGCAGCCGCCCCCGCTTCATTAAGCGTGTAGATCAGTTCTCCGAGCAAACCGGGATTATCACGAATCGAATAGGCTGTCGTCAGCATTAGCATGCCTTCTCGCAACCATCCTTGCAGATCCGGCACCTCCATAATATCCACAAACCTTACAACCCGATCCAATCCTTGGTGCCCACTAATGACTTTGGCCTTGCTGAGTATAGGAATATTCAACAGTTCTTTCAATGTTATACCTGTCGTTTTCAAACCTATCGACCACCCTGAGCCAGATTTGCAAATCATTTTTTGCATACTGTATCTAATTTTTTTGGATAGTTTACCAGACTATCTGATCAAAAAAAACGGGAATTTCTGTGATATCCTTATGTTATATTTTAATTTCATAAAATAAAGTAATAATAATTCGTTGTTAGTCGTAGTTAATACCAAAAAAATAAATTTATTACTTTATCGCTTCACATTAGAAAATAAGAAAAGTTATCCTCTCACTCCTTGCAGACCAACGCCATGCTATTCCAAGAACCCCAATAATCTCATCCAACACAAATAACGCCGATGGCAGTAATACACACTGCATCGGCGTCAAAATCAAATTAACCCAAATATAAAATCACCCAATACCTATATCCGGCATTTCATTGGTCAGACCTTCAATGCAGACACAGCTGCCCCTAATGAATAGATCGGATCAAGCGCCCGGATATGCAGTTCTTTTTCCACTTCCATGGCGAAACCCATCGTTGCAAAACCGGTACACGCAAGAACGATAGACTCAGCGCCCTCCGCCTTCAGTCTCCTGGCTGCTTCCATAGCCGCGATTCGCCCCTGTGGTGTGTTGAGATCCAGCGTAGTTACCACACCTTCGGGACGCTCCATTCCAATATAGGCATCACCTAGTATTCCTCGAATCAGATGAGGCACTTCCTCTAGGATGGTCAATACACCTACACGCGCCGCTGATGTGAGTGCAAGATGAGCAGCACATGACCCTGCTCCATAGACTGGGATGTGCACTGCAGCACGCATTTCTGCAAGAGCCGGATCGGCTGCACAACTGATACCAATAGAGGTACAGCCTTCCTGTTCCAGTTTTCGTGCCAGATCCACAATTTTGGGAATCGATTCAAGCTCTGTGGACTGATCATATACCCCCAGCGGTTGATCGGGAATGCAGCGACTCCGAACCTGGATGCCGTAACGTCCTTCGATTAATGCCCCGTGTCTGTGGATATCCTCTTCATAATGAAGCGTAATCACTCTGATAAGACCCAACATTGGCATTCCTCCCCAGGCTGTGGATATCTTGTGCATATGTTACCCACAATCTGTTGATAGTTACCCCCAGATATGTGGATATCTCTTTAAATATTGTGAATATGTTGTGTATTTGTCTCTAAAACTACCGCGTAAATTACGCACTGGTCCCCACTGTGGATATGTTGTGCATACGCTATCATTCACTTTTTTTGCTCCACAATGATATCTTTTGAATGTTCTGCTCTATTATTGATCGAGCAGTTCTCCCTGACGCATAATCAACACATCATCAATGTAAACATCCGGCTTCTGCACAACAGCATCAATGTGAACGCCTGCTGCAACTGTGCCACCAAAGGTATTGTTACTTCCAAAAGCAACATGAATCGTACCGTAGACTTTCTCGTCCTCCAGGACAACACCTGTAATTCGAGCCTTGTCATTGGTGCCAATGCCGAACTCGCCAAGAATTCGACCATCACCTTCTCCAAGCATGGATAACAGCTTGTCTCCTTCAGCGCCAGTTGCCATAACAAGGCGGCCCTCTCTAACCGTCAATAGAACAGGTTCACCAATCGCACCTATTCCGGCAATTGAGCCATCCACCAGGATTTCACCTTCTCCAATACCTTCAACTGGGGCGATGTAAGCTTCACCCGAAGGCAAATTGCCGGACTCACCCGGATTGAGGTACATGCCTGTGCTTGGCACGCCATTACGTCCCTGAATGGAGAACGACAGCTGGTGTCCATCTTTCTCGATACGGACACTTCTCCCTGCACTTAGCATGCCTGTAACCTTATCGGTCAAGGCCTTCACTTTGGGATATTCTGCTGTAATGGCACCGTTCATGAACATATCATCCGTCATGCCCGGCATCGTTGCCACCCGGGTTCCAGCAGCGGCCGCCTGTTTACGAGCTTGCGTATGGGTTAGTGAATAACGAGTTACGCATACCGCGACATCTGCACGCTTCATTGCTTCGGCAATCGGCGCAGGCGGTTCTTCACCGGACTTGCTCCGTTCCTTCATCACCATAAGCACCGCATCTGCTCCCAGTGCCTTGCCTGCCTCATATATGGATTCGGCCAGTTCTCTCTTGGCATCATCCGCTACGACAGCCAGTGTCTCACCACTGCGAAGCCCAAGGCATTCCACCAAAACATTTTTACTGACGTCAATTCGTTGCTGATTCATTTGTTCGTCTCCTCCTGTGTCAGACCATTTCCGCTACCAGTTTACCCATTAGAGCATTCGACAAAATGACCGGGATTCCTGCGCTGGCATTGGCTACCCATTGTCGGTGACGCTCATCATACCCCATGCAATCCAGTAAAATGAGTTCAACACGCCCCTTTAATGATTCCGTCGCCTGCCGGAACTCAGACTCGCCGGAAGTATAAGGAGAAGCAGCGGCAAACGCAGGCTGGACCAGGGAAGAAAACTTCAAATCAAGCTGTCCCGCTTGCTCTGGCAATGGTCCGATAAGCCCCAGACGGCGGCCATCGGCCATCGCCTGTACGGCTGGAGGAATAATACGATCAGGCTCAATAAGGTGTACCTTAGCTGAACGCAGACCCGGAAAGGAACCTGTGCAAAGCAGCAGAATATTGGGGACACCCATGGCTTCGAATTCACGAATCTTTTGATTCAGCATCGGTCTGATTTTTTCACGGGATATGATAGCGGCACTGCCATTCTGCAGACGGGAAGTCAAAACATATTCACCAGGTTCCGGGGCCAGCGCAGCGATCTGAGTTGCCGACAGTCCGTCCAGCACCCCGACCTGAAGGAGTTCCGCCCGCCCTTCAAGATACTTTTCTATGACAGGCGCAACATCGGTTCGCGGAGCTTGTCCAATCGTAATCATGCCAAGCTGTTTGGTCATCTTATTGCCCCCTAACATATCAGATCGGCTGTAGAATCCACGTATGTCCACAGCAGTGTTTCCACCTGCCACTTCAACCGTGACCTTCTCGACTAAACTATGCAGACGGAGCTGCCTGGATCCCTGGGGTCTGGAGCACTTTCATTGATCCATACAGACGAGTAATCAGGTTATATTCTTCCACATTGTAGAAAGAACAGGTGCCATTCGTGAATTCCTTGGCTGTCTCCACCACCAAACGAACTGCGCTTGCAATATCAACCTCATGACTCGCTCCTGTGCCGCATCCCGGAACTGCGGATTGAGCAGTTACAGCTACGCCTACAACAGGTGCATGTGTAGCCACTGCTGGTTGTAAAATGGAATTGATATGGTATAAGTCATTGCCGTATGGCGTAATATCCTGCGTCGTAATCGGGAAAGTCACAGGCAGCTGCCCTGTGGTCATCTCCATAATTCGGAGCAAATCATCACTCACTCGTAAAATGTATCCCTCTTTTACCGTGGGAGAAATGGCGATCCCTTTATGGTTAATCACCCGATTTCCTTTGGTTGTATCGATGGACAAAATAGCTTCCATCTCGGGCAGAACCTCATGTTCGTTCATCTGCAATATGTCGACCGGAGAGTCCATAAAATCAACCGGTTCATGCGGAAGCGTGGGGGCATCCGGACAGATATGCGTAGTCACAATGACATCACCTTTGAGCGAATCACCCTTGGTTTGCATATCCGCGAGTTTCAGCCCTGCTGCGACAGCAGCGACGGCGCCATCGGCATCCGAAACGAGTCCGATGCGTGTTGGACGGGCACCGATTCCACCCAGTCGTCCGACAATCCCCATGGTCGGGGCCTGCCCTCCTGACAACTTCCCGTTTGTACCAGGGATGATAATTTTAACAAAATCCGTACTTCCTTTTTCCCCTTGTACGGTTAGCACTTCAACCGAAACCTGTGGATATTGAACAAACAATTGCTTTACACTCTCACCATTTACATAAGCGCTGTCCAGCGCGTCCAGTGCCAATAACGTTTTTTGAAGTGGCATCCTACACATCCTCCTCTAAGCTGTTGATCTTGAAATCAAGTCTATCGCAGTTCAGAAGAGGGTCACAATGTACTGCCTTGCCAAAATGAGCATCGTTTTATTGTGCGACAAGTATAAATGGGAGTGAAAATAACGTTTTCATTCAATTTATCTAACTGTATGTGTAATATAATTTAACATTTTATTATTGAGGGACCTGAATATTGTGCATTTTTTGGAACGCACACTTCGTTTCTTTGCTTACCGTCTCTTCATTTGCCATTCCACAAGCAGTGAAGCTGCTTCTTCCGCCTGAAATAGGGGAAATTGGTGCCCATAGGGAAGTTCCGCACGTTGAACGGATGAATGGATATTTTCGGGGCGTGAGTATCCCTTATCGTTTGTCCCCCAAACCATGAGTGTGCGCTGCGCATCTGCACTGGTCTGTGGCACTATATCGCTTGAATGGGACTTTATCCAGTGGAGCAAATCAGCATTCGCTCCTGCAATGCGAGGAGACTTCAAACCAGAAGAAGCTCTTCTCGCGTAGCCTTCCAGCAGGGTTGGATTGATCTCCGAAGCTTCTGCCCTTTTTAACTGCCCGGCCACTTGCTGTGGAGTCATCCGAGATAACAGTCCTTGCAGCATTCTTCTCGGGAACCTTGATATCAGGCGCTGCATTCCATCCTTCGGAGCCCCCCATACGGGTTGCAGCATGGCCAGCTGGATATTTTCACGCCCGCTCTCCTGCAGCACCGCCGCGGCTATTGCTGCCCCAACAGAATGTCCTACCAGTTTGACCGGACCTTGTATCTCATCCAGCACACTTCGCACCGCTTCCACCTGCCCTTTGAAGGCCGTCCCTTTTATCTTGTTGCGATGAACCGGAGAACGCCCGAATCCGGCAAGATCCACAAGCCATATCGGGTTTCCCGTCATACTCCATAACACATCTCCCAGCGGGATCATATCGTCAGCACTACTCATCAAACCATGAACAATCACCCATGGCTCCCCCTCACCCTCATGGACCAGCACCGCAAGACTGCCCTTACGCGTCCGAGTCCAACCCTGAGGCAAATCCTCCTGTGAGGGGTAGCTGAAACGATAATCCAAATCTGCTGTCACATAAGGTAATAACTCGCTAAATTCAGGCAATTTTTGTCCCATTCGCTGAAACAACCGCTCCGTTTGCTGCACTTCAAACTCCTGTTTGGTAATAAACGCGATTGATTCAGGCGGTATCCCGCTGATCTTTGTGCCACCAGCCTTCATCGCTGCATGAATCATGGGCAGGGGCACTGACCATCGAGGTGCAGATACATCCAACTCAGCCGCCAGTAAACGAATCAGTTCCTTCATATCCGGACTGTCCGCTTTTCTGGACAACAAGGGATATGTGCCGCCAGATGGATTGCTATCCTGAGTCAGAAAAACGAGGGTCTGTGCAACCACATCATTGGATACAAGGGGCAGCCAGTGCTGTTGACCACCAGGAATCACCGGCATTCTACGCCTTCTCATCGCCTGTATCATCATGCCAATTCCGCCCGTTTGTTCAGTTGCCCCTGTAGGATATGGACCCACGATTGTACTCGGATTAACAACAGATAAGACATACGAATGCTGCTCAGCGTGCTGTCGAATATAGCGGTCCGCTTCGAATTTCATATGTTCATACGCACTTTCCGAATGGAACACTTTACTTATCACTGACTTCTTCCCGCTCGACTTATCCCCAGCATCTTCATTAGGTGATGATATGGACGGGGAATTATTCCTCCCGTACGGACTCATAAAACCAACCACGTGGATAAAATGCCTTAATCCGTGTGTGCGCTGGATATCTTCCGCCAGTTCGGCCATACCTCTTGCTCCATTCATAAAAATCTGTTCTGCCACCTTTGGTTGCAATGTAACATCCATCGTCCCACCTGCATGAATTATGATATTGGCCTGAAGAGCACGTTCACGATCAGCTTTGGTTAGACCGAGGCCTGGAGCTGACAGATCGCCCTGAATATACGTTATTCGGCTGAAATCCGTTACTCCGTATGCATTTAGAGCCGTCCTCGCTTTGGATTTAGAACGTACAAGCAATAATAACTGCGCTTCACTGTTCCCAAGTTGTTTTACTGCCTCTTTGCCGATAAACCCGGTACTGCCCGTCATCAAAATAGTGGTTGAATCAGTCGCATTGTTGTTCTTAGCTGTATTGAGGTCAGTCTCACGTTCTGCGTTTAATGATGATGATGATGAATTATGTATACTCATTTCTAATCTCTCTCCCTTTTTATCATTTTTTATTTAGTACTATACAGTACTAGTTTTGGTCAAAAAAAGAGCTTCGTTTACCGAAGCATCTGACAAAATGTACGTGCTGATTGTTCAATAATCCCTATATCACGCGCAGTCTCCGCGAGTACAAGTGAACCTTCCAATGCAGCGATAAATAATGCAGCCGCGGGTCCCGGCTCAATCCCTTTACGAAATTCGCCACGATCCATCCCTTGCTGCAACAGCTTTTCCATCATCGGCTG
The DNA here is from genome assembly GCF_032399705.1 of Paenibacillus sp. BIC5C1. Lineage (NCBI taxonomy): Bacteria > Bacillati > Bacillota > Bacilli > Caryophanales > Paenibacillaceae > Paenibacillus > Paenibacillus sp. BIC5C1. The sequence continues at coordinate 607,045 of NZ_CP135922.1, read as the reverse complement.
CAGCTCACGGAAGAAACGGGCTATACTTTCTTTCACTTCGGGTGCGCTGGCTGGTGTCTGCATATACAATGTAATAAACGGACAACTTCCTTTATAATCGCGCCCTTCCATTCCTGCGGACAGTAACGCCATGAACGAATAGATCCGTTCTGTGACTTCTCGTTCACGCTGACTGAGCAGCAGGTAGAGCTCAGATTCATACTGGGCAATCCAGTATTGCACCACCGCCTGGAGCAATTCCTCCTTGTTTTTGAAATGGTAATAGATATTCGATTTGGATACCCCGCTTGCCCGCACGACCTCATCCATACTGACATAGCTATATCCCTGACGCAAAAATAACTGAGCAGCCACTTCGACTGCCTTGGTCCGATTAACCGGATTGGAACTTTTGGATTTTACAGAACCCGAGATCGATTTTTGATTTGTCATAAATAGAACTATACAGTACTAATTAAACAAACACAAGTGATGTTGTTAACAAAAGATGATCTTTGCCCCAATATTTCTCGCACTTGTCCACATTTAGAACATTGTACACACAGGATATCCACATATAGTATTAACTCTGTGTTAAATATGTCATTGGGCCTCTAAATATGTTGGGGTTATCCACATTTCAAGAACATGATGTTCGCATGTTATTCATCCAATCTGTATAACGTAGTCCCAAAACTAAAAAATAGGTCAACCAGAATACAATTCTGGTTGACCTATTTGAGTTGACTACTCATCCAAATCATTTGCGTTGGGCTACATTAGCCTGTGGATATTAGTATGTGGATATCCATTCAAGGATGAGATGACACTATTTTACTTATGCAGATAGCTAATCCGAGTGATTATTTTTTCAGACTATCCCAGTTTTGCTGCAATGCATCAAGCAGAGCTTTTTTATCTGATTTGCCTGCCACATATGCCTGAATCGTGCTACCGAATTCTTGTGGAACACCTTCAGGGAAACGATTGAAGTTCCAGCTTAATGTTTTGTTTTCTTGGCTGTACTTCATGATATCGGTTGCGAGGTCACCCAGATCCTCTTCGGATGCCTGAATGGAACTAAACGCCGGGATAAACTTGAATTCTTTGGTCATATACTGTTTTCCCGTATCGGATGTCACGAGCCATTCCAGAAATTCTTTCGCTTCCGGCTTCACTTGCGAATTCTTGTTCACAACCCAGTAGTTCGGTACACCAACAAACAATTTGTCGTTCGGTTCATTCGTAATTGGCATCGGCAGAATGCCAAGATTCAGATCAGGATCGATGCCATCAATTTGTACTTGCGTCCAGTTCCCTTGCTGCATCATCGCTGCTTCCCCACTGGCAAACAGGGTTACCTGTGTGTTGTAGTCGGTTGTGAGCGGGTTTTTGTTGCTGTATTTCAGCGTCAAGTCGAGCAAGTTCATCCAGTCTGTGAACACCTGATTGCCAGGGATTTTCTCCGTACCTTCGTTAAGACCTTGAATAAATTTCACCGGATCTGCCTGATTCGCAAATGCCACGTTTACGTTATGATTGCCGAGTACCCACCATTCCTGATAACCATTGGAGAACGGGGTAATGCCTGCGGCTTGAAGTTTCTGTGCAGCCTGATCCAACTGTTCCAGTGTCGTTGGAATTTCAGTGATACCTGCTTTTTGGAAGAGGTCTTTGTTATAAATGAAGCCATAGCCTTCCAGTGCCAGCGGCTGTCCATACAGTTTTCCGTCTTTGGTCATCGGCTCTTTGGCAACATCAAGCACATCTTTTACCCATGCTTCACCTGACAGATCTTCCAGATATTCGAGCCATGTATCCAGTTCACGATACCCACCAACGTTGAAAATGTCAGGTTGTTCGCCAGCAGCGAACTTGGCTTTCAATGCAGCGCCGTAGTCACTACCGCCACCAACGGTCTGAATGTCCAATTTGATGCCTGGATGAGAGGACTCATATTCCGCTTTGAGACGGTTAAGCGCTTCCGCAATTTCGACTTTGAATTGAAAGATTTTAATGGTTTTGTCTCCAGCAGCAGCTTCTCCGCCACCTTGGGTGTCAGTGTTGACAGGACTTCCACTCTTATCTCCGTTGCCACAACCCGCAAGCATTACAGAAAAAGCAATCAGCATAAGCAACGTCAACTTGGTCATTCTTTTCATACATACACTCTCCCTATAGTAGTTTCAGTATAACAGCTTCGTTGCATTTTTTATTCAGTCCGCCGGGATGCAGGCGGCGATTGATTTACAACCGTTCCCGCATTGTTGTTTCCCCCTACACCATGCTAAGTACCTGGTTCTTTCCTAGCCCAACGAACCGAGCGCATGCTATTCGCTCCCATTTGCAGTAAGTTTGCGATTTAACGAATCATAGCGACGTTATTTCGTCCGTTTTATCGATTTTTAGGTTCTGACACTTGTTTGTACCTAAATAACGTTACTGAGGTTCGTTAAACTTTGCATGCCTCAATTATTCACCTCATAAGATGCGGTGAGTTCGTTAGAACTTTGACCCGAGAATTTATCATTCCTCCTCAGAAGGAGTGCTCAGGCGATGTGTCTCTTCACTGTATCGCCCTGCTCTTCCTGCCCAAAAGTCAGGCCCATGCTTAGCAGGCATGACTCCCTTGCACACCTCCGTGCGAGGTCGGAGCGGAGGGATCATGATGCGCTGGAGGAGCGTAGCGTTCGCCTTTGATACCCGGTGGCTTCTTTACCTGAATTCTTTCAGGCCACCGAGGAACAACAGCGACCGTAAGTGCACATGATCTCGGAGCTTCCGTCCTCGCACTTACCCTTTAACAGATCCAGCAGTAATCCCCTGAATGATGTATTTCTGCATCAGCAGGAAGAAGATGATAATTGGCATGATGCCAAGCACCAGTGCAGGCAGGGCGAGATCCCATTGTTTCGTATATTGTCCGAAGAGCGCAAAGGTCGCAATCGGAATTGTACGCAAATTGGAGCTTTGCAGAATCAGGGATGGCAGCAGATAGTCATTCCAGATCCAGAGTGTATTCAGAATAATGACGGTAACATACATCGGCTTCATGAGCGGGAACACAATCCGGAAGAACACGCCGTAGGCGGAGCTTCCATCCACCCGAGCTGCTTCTTCAATTTCGAGCGGAACCGATTTGACGAATCCGTGGAACAGGAAGATGGACATCGGTGCGCCAAAACCGAGATAACAGATGATGAGTCCGAAGAGACTGTCGATCAGTCCAAGATTACTGGTTACAGTAACGAGTGGAATCATGATAGACTGAAACGGAATCACCATGGCAGCAATGAACATGCCGAACAAAATCCGGTTGAAGCGCGTATCGCTGCGTACCATTCGATAGGCGGCCATGGAGCTGATCAACACCAGCAGCAGATTGCTGACTACAGTGACGATGAGCGAGTTCATCAGCGCTGAAGGGAATTTAATTTTCTCCCAAGCGTTTGCATAGTTGCCCCATTGGAACACCTCCGGCCATGCGGCCGAATTGGTAAGCAGGTCACCGAATGTTTTGACCGAATTGACAAACAGGAAGTAAAACGGAACCAGGAACAATAATCCAATGAGTACCATCACAATCTCGGTTACAATGGTACTGAAGCGGTAATTTTTTGACGTTTCCATCTATGCCTCCACCTCCTTGCTCTTCGTCACACGCACCTGGATCATGGTGATAATGGCAACGATTACGAAGAATACAAGTGCTTTGGCTGTACCGATACCGTACCGATTATTTACAAAAGCTTCATTGTAAATATTCAGCGCTACCGATTCTGTTGATCCAAACGGTCCGCCTTTGGTCAGCGACAGATTGAGATCGAACATTTTGAAGGACCAGGAGATGGCAAGGAACAGACAGATTGTGACTCCCGGCATAATGAGCGGGAAAATAATACTGCGCAGTACCTGCCAACGGCTGGCACCATCAATTTCGGCAGCTTCCAGCAGATCCGGTGATACGTTGGTCAATGATGAGATGTAGATAACCATCAGATATCCTGCGGTCTGCCAGACAAATACAATGACGATACCCCAGAAGGCGGTCGGCTCGTCTCCCAACCATGGGAGGTTGAAGAAGGACCATCCGGTTACGTCGCCTACTGCTGAAAACCCTTTCACAAATATGAACTGCCAGATAAAGCCGAGCAACAATCCACCGATCACGTTAGGCATAAAAAAGATCGTGCGCAGAAAGTTTCTCGTCTTGAGCGGCTTGGTCAGGAAATACGCCAGGAAAAAACCGATAACATTGGTCAAAATTACACCAACCACGGTGAAGCGCACCGTAAACCAAAACGCAGATAGAAACTTGGGATCATTCGCAAAAATTTGCTTGAAATTGTCGAACCCTACCCAATGAATGTTCGCCGACACCCCGTTCCAGTCGGTAAAGGAATATACCATGCCAAGCAGGAAAGGTACCACGATAATGAGAATAAAAAAGACGATGGAGGGACCCACGAACACAAGCTGCTGTAACAGCTGTGAAGATTTGCGATGCTTCATATCGTTCTCCCCTTCTATAGATGGATGAAATTGGTCTCTTGTTCTATTAAACCCCATTCTCACACAGGGAAACACCGACCCTAGTGAACAGTTGGGTGTAAAATATTGTCCTTTCTTAACCTGCAACCAGAAGGGGTGTCACGATGTCAAAATACTACAGCATTCGCACCAAGCTAATCGCTTTTATGCTCATTGCCACGACGATCCCGCTACTGGCATCCATCAGCATGACGTTTATCCAGACCAAAACTGCCCTGCGCGAACAGGCCGTCGCCGAGAACAAACGCCTGATTTTCCAGGCGTCCACCAATCTCAACAATTACGTGGATAACGTGGCACGAGCTTCGCTTGCTGTGTACACTGATCCGAATTTTCTGCGAAATTTGGCAAAAATCCCCGGCGATTATCGCGCAGTTGCCGAGGTATACACCACTCTGCAGACGATACGTTCGGCTGTGCCTGATGTATTTCAGCTGTATCTGCACTCCTTTGCTGCCAATCAATCGACATTAATTGCGAATCCTTTCCCGAAGCGGGAAGAACGCAAACAGGCCTACTCCGACTCGCTTCATGGAAAATCTAACGATAAAAGCCCGGATATCTGGGTCGAATCGGCGCACCTTAGTCATTCTTACGGCTTCAAGGCAGCGTCAGCGGATGATCCTCCAAGAACAGTAATTACCCTTCACCGTGTGATCAAGGATGTGCCTTCGACCGAACGGTTGGGTGTGCTCGCCATCGATTTGAACATGGATACCATTGCCGAAATTTGCAGCAGACTGTATGATCCGACAAAGGAACAGATCTATGTCATCGACAATCAGAACCAGATCATTTTTGAAGGAAAGTCGGAAGTCAGTGGAACGGATGCATTACGGCAAGAAGCAGCAACTGAGCTGAATTCGGCACGTTCCAGTGCAGGGATAGTACAGACCGCTTCAGGTCATTTTGAACAGGATCATTCCATGTATGTGTACCAGCAGTTAGGCAGCCAATTTGCAGACTGGACCATTGTTAAACAGATTCCGAATGAAACACTGTACGCGAGCGCCACCACCTTAACGTGGAATAATGCCATGATCGCTATTGCTGCACTGTTGTTAGTCATTGTAGCAACCCTGTTCATCTCGATCCGGATCACCGGACCGCTCAAGCAATTAATGCGTTATATGAACCAGATTCAGGCAGGACGCCTGCATGTGGATATCCGTTTAACGAGTCGGGACGAGATCGGTGTGCTGGCCCGTCATTTCCGGGATATGATGGATACGGTAAACAACTTGATTTTGCGGGAATATCGCCTTGAGATTGCGAATAAAACCAACCAGCTCAAAGCGCTGCAAGCCCAGATTCATCCCCATTTTCTGTATAATACGTTGCAATCCATCGGTACACTGGCGCTTCAACAGCAAGGACAACGGGTGTATGTGCTGCTCTCTTCCCTATCCAAAATGCTGCGCTACAGCATGCGTGACCAGACCCGGGTCACTTTGAACGAAGAAGCCGAGCATGCACGGCTCTACCTGGAACTGCAAAAAGAGCGGTTCGGTGACCGCCTGGAGGTTGAACTGGATTTTGCCGAAAATACTCTGCGCGCCGAAATGCCGAGGATGACCTTGCAGCCTTTAATCGAGAATTACTTCAAGCATGGAGCGGATGTTCAGCCTGGCAAAGGCAGGATACGAATTTCCAGTCAGCGAACGCCTGACGATTGGATTCAGATTCAACTGGAAAATAACGGGCCGTGCATTCCGGAAGACAAGTTGTCCGAAATTCAGCGTTGGTTGCGTCCGGCATCTCTATCTTCCGAGTCCTCACAGGAACCAGACGAGACCGAGTCAATTGGACTGCGTAATGTGATGCGCAGACTCCAACTGAACTCACCTCCGGGATACAATGCTACGCTTACGATTGGCAATCTGGAACCGAATGGCGTGCAGATCATAGTCAAAATATACGCGGGAGAGTGAACAACATGAAAGCCTTGATTGTCGATGATGAAAAACACGTCCGCGATGCGATTAAGCTGCTTGGTCAATGGGAAGCCGCAGGAATTGATACCTTGTATGAAGCGGCAGATGGTCATGAAGCGGTCGCTGCCATTACGGCTCATCAACCACAAATTGTACTCAGCGATATGCGAATGCCTGGCAAGGATGGTATGGCTCTGCTTGAATGGATATCTGTTCATGCCCCTCACAGCAAGGTACTGGTCATCAGCGGATATGATGATTTTGAACTGGTCAGACATGCGATCCGATATGGAGGTACGGACTACCTGCTCAAACCAGTTGAAGCCGACGAACTGAATTCATCCTTATTTAGAGCAGTCGACGCCTGGAAAGAAGACGATGCTGTTCGTGTGCAGTCCACAAGACAATCCATGGTGGTCAACCAGATGCGTCCGCATTATCATGACAGACTGCTCACAGAGCTTGTCGTGGGACGCGGAAGCAACAATACCCAATTTCAACGGCTACGGGATGAATTAAATCTGCCCAAGCAAATCGATAGTTGCAGTGTGGCCGTCACCAGCCTTTCCCATCTCGATGCCCAATGCTTGGCAAAATATCGCAGCCAGCCTGATTTGCTCGTATTCTCTGTGCTAAATATTTGTGCGGAGATGTTATCCCCACCTGCCGAAGGTGTCGTATTCCGCCAGCTTGATCAACCGGATGAAGTCGTTCTCCTATATTGGGGTCAGTGCTCGACACTTCAAACCATTCTCGAAAAAGTAAACGATGGTTTGGAGCAGACCATCCAACGCCGTCTTCATTTCGGTATCTCCAGCTGTGAGTTTTATCCTACCGGAACCTCGGGAGCCTATCAGGAAGCCAGTTTGCGGTTGTGGCGACGCAATGCCCTGCAAACGAAGCAGTGCATTCACGATGCAATGGAGTCCTCCAACGGAAACAAGGGACTTCGGTTATCTACCTTTGAGGAGTCCTTACGACTGGCATCTATGAGTGGGCGCGCTTCCAGTGTATCCAATGCGGTTGCAGAATGGATTGATCCCATTACCCGGCTCGATGTCGTAACAGCCGAGCAGATACAGCAATGGGTGGATGAAATGGAATGGATGATTGGCCGTTGGCTCGATGATGCTGCAGGCGCCCCACCGAAGGAGGAAGATGAAGCGATAGATGAACAATCCATTCCATTCGCCGAGTTACCTTTGGACCGTGACGGACTGTTATCGCTGCCCTTGCTCCGCTCCCTGCTGGAGCAGCGGTTGCTCGCAGCCGGAAAGGCCCTTACTGCACATCATCATGCCACACCGGACCCGATGAGTGAGATCGCACGTTATATGGATGCTCATTATCAGGAGGATCTGTCTCTGCAACAGATTGCTGCTCGGTTCTACCTGAGTCGCGAATATATATCACGCAAATTCAAACAGCAGTTCGGATTGAACTGGTCGGAGTATTTGGGTAAGCTGCGGATCAATAACGCCAAGCTGCTGTTACAGAACCCTTCACTACGAATTGCAAAGATCTCGGAGATGGTCGGCTATCAGGATGAGAAGTATTTCAGTAAAGTGTTCAAAAAAATGGAGGGCATCACACCTGGGGAATATCGCAAAACGTTATCTGACGGAAATGCTTGATTAATCTGAGCCGTCGGTACTGTAGAAGTTCATTTATGCGTACATGCTTCAATGGTTAAAGTGTAAAAGGGGCGTCCCGTCATGTTCATGATTCCAGGAACAGCCCCTTTCCTGTTACTTATTATATGAATGTAATCTAGGGGCTGTCCGCAATTTCAACAAAATTAGGAACCTGAGACACGTTAATTCCTGAAATTCCTGATAAAAACGCTGCAAACGGCTGTTTATTCTGATATAGCGTGTCTCAAGTTCTTTAGGTTTCTACGGTCACTTCGAATCCTTGAATAAGATGCCTCCGATTCATTAGCGTACGGCGCTTGTTGCAAGCTGGGTCCAAGCTCTGCTCCGCACACGTTCAGATCCACTGTAGCTGTTCTCAGGTTTGATAACATAATTTACTAAATACAACCGGATTTTTCTTTTCTGTCAGATCATCGATCCCGCAGTATGACGGAAGGAACAATGCGAATATAGATCAACTCTCCAGCCAGCTCGACGATCGTCTGGGTTACAATCACGGCGGCAGCAATTGTGGCCCACTCTTGAGGTAATGCAAGCGCCAATGGCAGAACGACGAGTGAATTTCGGGTGCCTGCACTGAAAATGACCGCCCTGCCTGCGCCCGTATCCAATCGGAATAGAGCTGCAATAATTCTTGATAAGAATGGCATAGCCATCAGGAAAATAATGTAGATAGGCAGAACACCCACAATTACAGCAAAGTCGTTGTAAACCTTCCCGATTTGCGATGCGACAACCACAATCAAGGCCAAAGCCATCATGGGTACTGGCAGCCAGGCGGTTGCGTTCATCACCCGTTCTCCTCCGGCTTTGCCTTTGGTCACAACCTGCGTAAGAATAGCCAACAGCAGCGGAAAGACGATCAGAAACAGAAAAGCCTCCACAAAAGGCCCCACCTGCATGACCTGTGCCGCTTCCTTCCCGATGAACAGCCACAAATATACCGGCAGCAAGACCATTTGTATCACAAACAGAATTGGCGTTGCTGCCAGTATCAGTTTCTCATTGCCCCGACCCAGCTGTGTAAAAACAATAACATAGTCAATGCAGGGGGTTAGCAGTACCAGATAAACGCCGATGAGCACGGCAGGAGGTTGCGGAAACGCCAAGGTTAACAACCACACGACCACAGGCACTACGATAAAATTAGCCACCAGCAGAGCTCCAATAAATCGCAGGTTGGACAAAGATTCTTTGAGCTGTAAAAAAGGAATCTGTGCAAACATGCTATATAACAAAATGGCAAGCACAGGTGAAACCGTATAATGCAGCGCTGACCCCCATTCAGGGGTGCCCAGCCCAATCGCTGCTCCCACGAACAGAGCAACGACATAAAACCACGTTTGTTGCTTCTCCATCGTTTCTCTCGTAAACAACCTTCTTCCTCCTTCAAAGTGAACATATTTCTGCTTCAACCAGCGTACATTGAGACGTAGCACAGCAAATAAGAGAGCGGCAAACCGCAGGATAGCAGACAACGATCCTGTGAATTTTTTGCGGTTTCTTATTAGAATGCGAAAGAACTGGGTATATTCATTGTAGACTGACCCGTGGTTCATTCATTTTTGTAAAACCAAGGAGGAAACACAATGTCACGTAACAATCCGTACAAGTGGTTAAACGCGATTGGATTCATCGCTGTTATCGTAGTAAACTACCTTTCCAACGCGCTGCCGATCGGAGGCAGGACCAATAAGGAAGTATCGGATATGTACCCTGTATTGCTCACCCCTTCAGGTTATGCTTTCTCCATATGGGGACTGATCTATCTGCTGCTCGCTGGCTTTGTCATCTATCAGTTCGTTCCCTCTTCTTGGAAAAGGGACTCCATTACCCGTCTCGGTTACTGGTTTCTAGCAAGCTGCGCCTTTAATGTAGCATGGATCTTCGCTTTTCAAAATCTCAAAATCGGCCTCGCCTTAGTCGTCATCGTTCTGCTTCTGTTGTCCCTGATCATGTTATATGTAAAAACGCGGGCAATCACCCTTCCCACAACTGCTGAAATCTGGCTCGTGAAGCTGCCGTTCAGCATATATCTTGGATGGGTTAGCGTAGCAACCATAATCAATGCAGCTGTTTTATTATATAAAATCGGCTGGGATGGCTTTGGACTCAGTGAACCTACCTGGACCATCATCATGTTAATTGTAGGCCTGGTGCTGGCTGTACTGGTGAGCTTCCCTTACCGGGATAGTGTATACCCACTTGTCTTTACATGGGCATACATTGCCATCGCACTCAAACAAAAAGACGTCACCTCCGTATATTATACGGCAATTATCGTTGCGATCGTGCTAGCCATTTATGCGGTATGGCTGTTCTTCGCCCGTAATCAGGATCGGGATTAACCCGGCACTGTTCATATAAATTCAAAAAGCCGATTTCGGTCATCTGACCAGAAATCGGCTTTTTATGTAACTTTCCTTGCTTGGCAAGTATCAGTCTTCCCTATTTGAGGGCAATAACCTCGATCTCCACAAGTGCATCCTTCGGCAGACGAGCGACTTCAACCGCGCTGCGTGCTGGATAAGGCTGTTCGAAGAACGTGCTGTACACTTCATTCACCGGAACAAAATCATTCATGTCTTTCAGGAAAACAGTCGTTTTCACGATTTTGTTCATACTCGTGCCTGCTGCCTCAAGAATGGCCTTTACATTGCTCAGGGACAAACGGGTCTGCTCCTGTACATCGGCTCCGAACTCTCCTGTTTGCGGATTTAGGCCAAGCTGACCGGAAGTATAGATGAAATCGCCTGCTTCAACAGCTTGGCTGTATGGACCAATGGCGCCTGGCGCCTGATCGGTAGAGATTGGTTTTTTCATGATGAGTTCTCCTTCATGTTCGCTGTCCTGCCGCCGCGAGGAGACAAGCCTCGAACTCATTTTTGAAGCTTATTATACCACGATCCCGCCCAGTCAAGAAACGTCTATCCTTACCTCTCAATCCGATATGGGCAAACCATGGATATCTCAGGACTCATCCAATCCCAACACATGAATAACGTCATTGGAATACACGTGATTCCCCTTGGTTTGAACAAGTGCAATGTTCATCATGGCCCGAGCTATGGTTGAAGCCTGGATTGCCCGGTATTTATCCACTCTGCCTTTCATCCAGCGATCCAGAAAAGTCATGGCATGAGCTGCCAATTGCTCACCCAACCGTTTTTCTTTGCGATCTCCAAGGATTAACGACGGACGGAATATATGCAGTGAACGGAAACCGATAGCCGATAATGCCTCTTCCATCTCTCCCTTGGTCCGACTATAAAATACACGTGACCCGGCATCGGCTCCCATGGAAGAAATGACGAGCATCTGGGATACCCCATGCTCCTTGGCAAGTATGGCGGCTTTTACGGGGTAGTGAAGGTCCACTTGGCGGAAATTTTCCTGACTGCCCGCTTTTTTAATTGTTGTGCCCAAACAACAATATAAGTCATCAATATCGCGAAACAGATCTTTTTGTTCTTCAAGTTGTTCCCAGTCCACGACATATTGCTCCAGCTTTGGATGTTCCAATTCAAGCGGTCGTCTAACCAATATACGAATTCGGCGATAAGCCGGATTCTGAAGCAAGCTCTTTACCAGCAGTCCACCTACAAGCCCAGTAGCTCCAATCACAAGGGCTTGCCGTTCGTGATTTTCCAAGTACACCCCTCCACATATCTCTATTTCAGAAGTACACGTCGTCCAAGTGTAAACGCAAGAACCAGCATCGCTGCACCAACACCCACTTGGAATCCATAGGCGGAAACCCAATTCATCGCGTCCGGCCAGTTTTCCATTCTCTCATACAACCAGCCACCGATCAGCGGTCCAAGAAACGAGGTCACTCCGGTCATAGCCGAATACACGGCGACAAACATCGGTCTTTCACTTTTTGGCGTATCTCCAATTGTGAAGTTGAAAGCAAGCTGGTTGAATCCACCCACACCAATACCGAGAAAAATATGGGATAAAAAAAGCGCTATCAAAACAGGCATAAACGACATCAATCCCCATGACAGACAGGAGAGTGCGATGATCGGTAATGTCCAAAATAATAAGGTTTTATTGCTGAATCTCGCGTTCAGATTGCCCCAGATATAGAATCCTGCCATCATAACGAGTGTCTGCACCACAGTAATTATGGATACCGTCTGATAATTAATGTTAAGCAGGTCAAGCATCACGTAGGAAAATAGCGGAACGATCAACGTCTGGATCAGTAACCAGGCCGCGAGGAACAGTGCAGCCCTCAGAAAGGAAGGATCCTGAAACGGCTTCTTGAACATGCCCCAAAAAACCTTTTCAGTTGAACGTTCAAACGGCACATCTGGATAAAAGCAATAAATAACCGTATTGGCTATGGCGCAGATCCACACAGGAATGAACAGGATCAAAAAGCCCATCTCCCCAGGGAACCGGTCCAGAACGATGCCTCCAGCAAATAAGCATACGCTTCCAAGTGCGTTCAGAATTGTATTACGAATTCCGAAATAGCGCCCTCTCACCTTGGCAGGAACGATATCTCCAATCAATGAGGTCCAGATCATACCGCCAATTGTATTGGCTATGAATGCAACCGTATACACACCAATATAAATGCCTACCCACCACTCCTTGGGAAACAGGAACGGTATCAGTCCCGTCGAACTCCACAGGATGCGATGCATCCCTACAAACAATACAAGCATGCGTTTGCGGCTGCGAATGCGCTGCATCCAGTAAGCCGCTCCAATCTGGGCGATATTGACAAACGTCGTAATGGCGAGCACAAAGCCAATATGTCTTGACCCGGCCCCGAGGTACAGCAGAAATCCGGTTAAAAATGGGCCTCCCAGCAACGTCTGCAAAATAATTGCCGGTACACCCTCCCATGTTGCGATGGATAAATTCGTGCGTTGTGTCGAACCCTTGCGCCGTGGTTTGCCTGCAAACGGAGGAGGGTTAACGTTGACCGTCTTCTGTATGGGGATACACTCCTTAGACCGGGTTTCAAGTGCCGGTCGATGCTAGTTGTCACCCCAAATTCTACTCACAGCGTGAGGGTTGTCAACTCATTTTTTCACGGTTCAACGGGAGATAGAGATAGAAGGTACTTCCCTTGCCCTCAGCGCTTTCAAGTTCAATCGATCCGTCCAGTAATCTTGCCAAATCCCGACTGATGGACAGTCCGAGTCCTGTTCCCCCAAATTTGCGGCTAATGGACCCGTCAGCCTGTTGAAATGCTTCAAAAATGGATTGATGTTTATCTTCGGCAATGCCAATTCCCGTATCTTGTACCGAGAACACAATCCATTGGCTCAGAATGCCTGACTTCTTCATTTGCTTGGTGCTCACGGTCAGTGTGACCTTCCCCTGATGCGTAAACTTGATGGCATTGGACATGAGATTACGCAAAATCTGTTGGACTCGTTGGGGATCAGACCATAGGGTCTCTGGCAGCCCTGGCTTTTTGTCCAGCTTCAGCTCTACTCCCTTTTTCTCGGCAACCAGCTGGAAATGAGTCATGGCATCTTCCGTGAGTTGTGCAACACTGATATCCTCCAAGACGATATCCAGTCTGCCCGCTTCCACTTTGGACAGATCGAGAATGTCATTGATTAACGTTAGCAGCTCCTGACCCGAATGCTCAATCATTGTGGCAAAATGTACGATATCCTCCTGTTCCATCGTATCTCCGTTCTCGCTGATCATCTGGGCAAAGTTAATGACACTGTTCAGCGGTGTTCGCAATTCATGCGACATATTCGCCAGAAATTCCGATTTGTACTGTGAAGCAATCATCAGTTGTTTGGCACGATCCTCCAGCACAATCTGAGCCTTCTGCAATTCTTCTTTTTGCACAGACAATAAACGATTGGTACTCTGGATGAGCAAAATCCGATTCTGTTCATTCTGAAAGTCTCGTAAAATAAAAGCAAAAACAAGACTAAGCAAAATACCCACAGGTAGGGTATACGGCATAATATGAGAGAAAAAATATGTAGCCGGGATAACGCCGACGATAGCTATGTTCACACTATTGACCACATTTACAATCAATATGACGATGACACCTTTAATAATTAACCTATAGTCACTGCGTCTCATCCATATATTCAACCCTGCACACACCACGCCCAAAATGGACATATTAATCAGTGCAGCCACCGTAGCATCATTGATACCAAAAGTTAACCGGGTCAGCCCAATCCCAACACCCACAATAATAACGCTATAAGGTTGTCTATACGTCAAAACGGCAACAATTAAAGGAACAAAACGAAGATCGAAGACAACTTCATCATTAAGCTGAAATCCAAATACCGTGCTGATCCAGCCTGCAAAAATAAGTACAAACAACGAACATATCTGTTTTACTCGTGATGAAGCTCGTATTACGATGTATTTATAGAACACACTAGCAAGGTAAGCAATGGTTATGAGCATTCCCATATTTAATACGAACATTTTTGAAAACTGCATTCACTCACTCCTGTTGTCGTGTATTCATTGACAGAAAACCCTTAGCCCGTATGCATCTCTATCATATCATGCCCATTCAACCTTCGACATTCCTTCGTCGTCAAAAAAATGCACAAAAATACACAAATCAGGATTCAATTTGTGCGCTGAACGTAGTAGAATATATTGTTGTTCGATTTTATTTGCTGTGATCCAGTTCCTTGCGAACCTGGATGAAAGGAGAAACGGTGTTGTGCACGTATTAAAAAGCAAATCCTACTGGCTGTCGTTAAGCTTGATGCTTTCCTTGGCTGTCATGGGGATGTTCTATGATATTCTGAATAGTCCGGAACGCGGTTTCTCTGTGCTGAATTCCCCGTTGGACCGGATCATCCCTTATGTACCATCCATGTCCATACCCTATCTGGGTTGGTATCCGTTTGTCTTCGGCGTGTTGGCTTATTTATGTGCCAAAGATCGGCTCACTTATTATCGCGTCCTGTTATCCATGAACATCTGTGTCTGGATCTGTTACCTGATCTATTTTAATTTTCAGACCATGGTGCCGCGTCCCGAGTTAACAGGTACAGGTCTCGGCGCATCTCTTCTTGGATGGCTCTACGGCCAGGACCGTCCATATAATTGCTTTCCAAGTATTCATGCCCTTCATTCTTACCTGGTTATGCGTGCGGTTCTCTCGGTTCAAAGCATTCGTAAATATGTTAAGGTGTTAGTTGCTGCCGGGGCAGCACTGATTATATTGTCTACTTTAATGATTAAACAACATGTAATCTATGACGCCCTGGGTGCGGTTGTACTCGGCGAATGCGTCTTCACGATTATTACTGGGCTCTCGCTGCACCGTCGTCGCAGAAAAGAATCGAAATGGACAGAGGGGATCAGCTGACCCCTCGCTCCGACGATTTCTGGAGATGCTGTTGCCGTCTCCACTCATCAATAAACAAACTTGCAAAATAGGGATCCCACTGGGTCCCTTTTCCTTCTTCCAAAATAGATAGCGCTTTCTCATGACTCATCCCGTTCCGGTATGGACGATCAGACGTCATGGCATCAAAAGCATCAGCAACGGCAATGATACGGCCAAACAGGGGAATCTCTTCGCCTGCTATACCATCAGGATATCCTTTGCCATCATATCTTTCGTGATGAGACCTTACACCCGGCAGGAAATCTGCCATGGCATCAATCGGTTCAATCTGTAACAAAATACTCTCTCCAAGAACAGGATGTGTGCGAATGATCGCGAATTCCTCATCGGTGAGTTTTCCATCTTTCAATAACACTTCATCAGGTATGCCGATTTTTCCGATATCGTGCAGCAGTGCTGATTTGTATAGCAGATCCGCTTGTTCTTCATTCATGCCACTCAGCTTGCCAATCATAATGGAATACTCCGCCACCCGCATGGAATGACCGGCCGTATATTTGTCCCGAGCGTCCAAAGCAGCCGCCAGGGTGGAAAAATAACTTTGCAGCAACTGTCGATTGCGTTCCTGTCTCATCTCAAGCCGGTTAATCATCATATTGAACCCGGAGATGAGTGCAGAAAACTCATCCGCGTATAGATCAGGAGTTCTTCTACCGAAGTCACCCTCTTGAATTCGGTTCATCTCCTCAGTCAGCTCTGCAACCGGTCCGCGAACATCCCGAATCAGCAACCAGCTGCCCACAAGGGCGAACCCCCCGCCTAGCACAACGATAAGAACTGCCCACAAAATATACTCTTTCGCAAACTCACTATCCATATACTGAAGACGGATCGATGTAGCCAGAAAGAATAGAAATAATGGAAATAAACCGATCAGTGCTGTACTCAACTGAAATTTACGCTGAATGGACACCAGGACACGCCCACCGAGCGATGGCTCCATGCCATGCTGTTCTTTACCTCTGCGGCGAACCTCCAGCAGCAGCGGTCTCACGGTCCGGACCGTCAAAAAATATTCAATCAGGGCATGCATCACAGCAATCAATAAGGCACACGCAGCTGCAACTGCAACATATCCATACGGAAATTCCAGCCATCCTGTAGAAATCATCCATATTGTCAATCCGGCAGCAGGCAGGGAAAACCCAAGCATATGCGGACCAAGAATGCGATATATCGTTTGCCCCGGAAAACGGTGAATGCTCTCATACATCTTTGTCAATTCGGCCTTTTCATGATGCTCGGCGGCAAAGAATTGCCGGATGGGGCCAAGTTGTGCCCATAACGTAATCAGTTCAGCAACAAGCATAAACAATAGTGAAATTAACACAATGATAATGAGTCGTACAAATTGAATGTTTGGTATTTGTAAGGTAGACACCATAACGACTGTACCTACCACAAAAACAGCTCCCATTGAACCGATAAGATAATTTCGCATCAGACGAAAGATAAATGAACGGTATACTTCCACCCTAACCCCTCACTCTCTAGCTGCAAACCCGTTCTCCCCATTGATGATGACAGAGGGAGATTAAAGGTACAGCCTCCTAATTGTTATCGGTTACTGGGACTGAAAAAATTAATTCATTTCACGGAGGGGAAACCTCCATCCTGTAATTAACTACGAATCGCTCATCTAACTAATATGTACGCGTACAACCATACCAAAAAGACTGCTCCCCGTAGGAAACAGCCTGATATGGCAAGACATTTCTTATCCTTTAATCTTGGCAGCCAGAATCATTGTACCACGCGGCTCATCACCCATCGCATCCGGTTCAAGTGTGATCGCGACCGTATCGTAGTCGTTGGCAGAGTCTAACGTATAGTAGATCGCTCCCGTTCCATTATGACTCAGGAATGTCCCCGCATTTTGAGGTGTATCGCCCTTGATCAGCCAAACCTGAAACGCCTCATTCCCTTCCAGAGTAGGCAAGTTCTCCGCCTGTACGACCAGGTGAGTGCCTTTGCTGTCAATAACGATGGTAGCCAGTCCTTGGGCCACAATGTCCTGTGTCGCAGGACTAAGCTTGACAGCTTCGCCTGTCTGCATTCCCTGTGCAGGCAGCATGGATGAAGCAAGCCGCTCTTGCAGCTGCGCATTTTGTGCCTGCGCCTGAGCAAGCTGCTCTTGCACTGCCGATGAGCCTGCAGCTTGCTGCTTCAGCGAATCGACCTGGCCTTGCAGCTGCCCGGCGTAGATGCCGAGCACGAGCGCCGCTGCCGCGAGGGCTGCGCTCGCTATGCGCCAGGCGCGGCTGCTGCGCGCACGCGCGCGCCCTTGAGGCTGCCACGGCTGTGCCTGTGCAGCCTCTTCTGCCCGGGCTGCTGGCACCGCCGTTTCCGGCGGCAAGCCTTGCCCGGGCTGCGCCGCCTCATGCTGCGGCGCAAGATCAGCCTGAAGCACCGCGGGTGCTTCAGGCTGCACAGGAGCAGCCGCCGGCTTCGTTCCGGCGCTCTCCTGCGCATGTCCGAGCACGTTGCTCAGCACACGTGCTCGCATGCCAGGCGGCGGTGCAACAGGTTCCGCCGCGAGTGGCAGGAAGCCTGTTACTTCCTGCAATTCCCTCACCTCCTGGCGACAAGACTCGCAATTGGCCAAATGCGCTTCAAATGCTGCCACTTCCTCCGCTTCGAGTCCTCCCAGCACATACACCGGTGCCAGATCAGACCATTCCTCATGTCTTTCTATCATGGATGTATGCCCTCCCTTCCCGCGTCCGGATGCATTTCAGCATCGGCGAGCAGCTTCTGAAGCTGCCGCATCGCAAGCCTGACACGGCTCTTTACCGTACCCAGCGGAATCCCGAATCTGCTAGATACCTCCTGTTGCGTTAAGCCTGCATAATAGATCGATTCAATGACCTGTTGCTGGTCACCGTTCAACTGGGACAAGGCCTTCTTGATCCGGACACCTTCCCATTTGCGCTCTATTTCTTCTTCTGTATTTGTATGTTCATCGGCATAAGCCGCCAGTGTTTCATTTTCCACTGAGGTCGTAGCTGCGCTTTTGGATTTTCGCCTCAGCATGTCCACTGCAATGTTGCGCGTAATGGCGAACATCCACGTGGTCAGCTTCCCCTGTGAGGCCTCATATCGTTCAGCATTGTTCCAGACCCGCAGGAACAATTCTTGGACAGTCTCTTCTGCTGTCATTGGATCACCAACGATCCGATACGCAAAAGAATACACCGCCCGCTCATAGCGGTCATATAAAAGCTCCAGTGCGGAAGCATCTCGCTCTGCAATCTGCCGCATTAACCTGCTGTCCTCTATTGGTTCAGTCATGCGAGGGCCCCTTTCCGTGTCATCCCTCTTATTATAACCTACGCAGAATCATTTGAAGAGGATTACCTTATGGAAGAAAAAATCTGAAATGTTTTCGTAATTGTTTTCAAAAAAAGCTCCAACTTTCCGTTTTATTGCAAAAAATTACAGCCTGTGGTATACTCTAAGAGTTGGTATTTAAACAACCTCATATGATTTTCTGTCTTCTTTAAACCCCGGAATATTTTCTTCATGCTGCGACCGCAGCGAACATGCACATTAACCTATGAAGATTGAAGAACCTGAATCACAATAACCCGGTAGTACAGAGTTTCACAAGATGTTCCCATTCACACTGGCGCGGTCATCGGAGCCGCAAGGACAAAAGAGAGGTAGGGCTTTTGTTGTTTTGGATGTCACTTATTCTTGAGAAGATTGAAAACATACACAAAGCACCCGGAATTGGGTTCCGGGTGTTTTTCCATGTCCACTTTTAATAAAAGATGGACAGACAGCCAAAAGGCGCCGATACAATCTCGGCGCCTTTCATCGGAGTTGTATGGATCAACTCCCTGATACAGTTTCTGTTGAACAATTTAGATAAACATTGTTTTGGAGATAATAACCAGCAGGATGAACAGTACAAGAATTGTACCCATCGATCCCCAGCTTCCTCCGCCGTGTCCATAAGAAGTTCCACAACCTTGGTGATAACCGTGCAACATTGGAGCATGATTGGGATGATGAGCATACCCGTAACCATATCCCATTGGCATTGTTCCACATCCATACCCGTACCCATGCATTTCATGACCTGTGTATCCATGCATATGCTCATAACCTCCCACGTATCCGTATACGTGTCCCTGTCCGTTCGGTGAATTCGGTTTAACTTCGCTCATTGTTCATTCCTCCTTAACATTTGCCTACACCCCTAAGCTATGTATTATGCCTACCTCTGGACCGGGCTATGGCCCTACTTTGACAAAATAGGCGTTTTCACTATTCTGGTAGGCTTGTCCTTAGACCAAAAAAACCCCACCGGTTAACCGGCGGAGTTCAAACATATTATACCCAGAAAGATTTAGTGATGATAACGAGAAGAATGAACAGAACCAAGATGGCACCAGTTGATGTCCAGCCGCCGTATCCTGCGCCTCCAAGTACTTCGCTCATGGAGATTCCTCCTTTACCAGTGGTTTAGGTGTTAAGGGTCTATTAGATGAAGAATGCTTTGGAAATGATAACCAACAAAATGAAGAGAACCAAAATGGCACCAGTCGATGTCCATGCGCCGCCGTATCCACCTACAACTCCACTCATGCAAAACCCTCCTTTTATTTGAGGTACAGTTCACTATATGCAAAAATCACACACTAGATCGGGCTATGGTTAAATTTGGGCAGGTGTCTTTCTTCCTTGATGACATTTTTCCAGGCTATCCAACAGAAAAGCGGTATTTCAGTTGGTGTTTATTAACAAATTACACACATATGCAAATGTAAGTTCTTTAGTCTCATCCGCACTTATTAATGATGCTCCAGCATAGATAACTCACATTCATATAGGTGTATTAATCCATTTAACTTTATTATCATTTGCCAAAAAGGTATATTTTAATAAAATTATATTCTAATAAAACAAGTAATTACCATTTAGGCAATTTTTAATTCTCAATTCTTTAGTAATGTTATTATTTTACTTATAAAGTAGAAAGGAGTGTCCATGCCTACTCTTGGTGAACGCATTAAATATTTACGAGAACTAAAGGGGTTTTCACAGAAAGATTTATCACAAAAAACTAATCTCACTGTAGTACAATTGTCCCGGTATGAAACCAATCATAGGAAACCTGATCCAGATGCTTTAGGCCGTCTAGTGGATGTTCTGGGAACAAGCGCTGATTATCTTATTGGAATGACCAAGAAACCCTTCACCGATTTTACCAAAGATTTGGATATAACCCTTTATTCTTATCTCGAACATCCTGTACACGGGGCCTTCCTCAGAGAATATCTTAATGCTCCTGATCAGCTAAAGGATCAAACAAGGCAATTTTTAAAATTTATCATTGAACAATCACGTACCAACAAAGCTTGATTATTAAAACGAAATGATGACCTTAGAAAAAATCCCAACCGATGGGAAGCACATTAGGAGAAATTATACATTATGAAAAAGCTCATTACTATTTTGGCATTAACCGCATTGCTTAGCGCTTGTGGTAATTCAGAAACAACAAAAACAGCTGATACCCAGACATCGGAACCAACCAATTCAACTGAAACTGTCTCAACTGAGGCTAAAGGAACTAAATACATTACATATAGTGGAGAAGGTATTTCATTTTCGTATCCTGATTCCTGGAAAAGCGTAGACACAAGTCAGATGAATTCAGCAGTTAAAGCTGCTTTTTCGAACCAATCCTCATCAGCCAACTTTGCAGATAATATCAACTTGACGATCGAGGCAAACCCAGCGGGTTCAATCAATCCAGAAGAATTCGCCAATAATGCAGTTGACTATTACACACAAAACGGTTCAAGTATCGGCATTTCCGAGTATAAAAAGACTAGTTACACAAATAAGCCTTATAAAGAAAACAGCGCAGGCGTCTTAGAAGGGACCTATAAGCACTCCACCGGTACAGATATTGTTCTCGTTCAATATCTAATCCCAACAAATACAGAACTTTACAGCATGACGTTAACCTACGCTAGAGATACTTATAATAAAGATGAAGTTAATGAAATCCTTGACTCCTTGAGCATTACTGCTCCTATAGAACAAACTGCACAAAGTACAACTACTGGAAATTCATCTGCTGCTGCATCAGCTGCCGATTTCTTTAATGATTTAACTCCATTCGTCACATCTGATACTGCCGTGTTAGATCAAGTTTCTTATGATTTCATTGCCAATCATAGCGATTTGTTCCCAGCCAGCACCGCAGAACTTCGTAAAAATGCAAAGGGCCTAGTTAACTCCAAAGTAACGACCCGACATTTGAACAAAAATGTGGCCAACTATTATGAAGACTTTGTGAAAGTTAGTGGACAAGTCGTTCAGGTAGAAGAAGACAACTCTCTTGGATCGACATTTTCTATAGTCCTCGTCATGGATGATAACGGCAACTATGTTACGGCGATTTACCCTTCAACAACTGGAGACTTACTTGATGGCGATTTTGCTACCGTAATTGGTGCACCTATTGCTAACTACTCATTTCAAAATGTTGGGGGAGGATATACTAATTCCACTTTGATTGGTGCCTCGCTGGTAGTTGCAGATTAAGATGTTTACAAAGAAACCCAGCTCTTAAAGGCTGGGTTTCTTTGTACGCCACTTTACTTTGCTATTAGCACAAAAACGCAATACTATAGTCCACTTGTCGTATTACTATTATATAAATACAAATCTTTTAGACCAATTAAACGATCCATTGATAAAATCCATGAATTATTCATGACATTTAATGTATATATGACAGCCAACAATTGATTCATAAGGAGTAAAAATATAATAGTTTTCACCCGTGTCACTCATCCTTAATTAGGGTATTATTCCTAGGTATAACACATTTACATAGGAGTTGATGATGAAGGTGAGAATGAAAAAGGTTATTGTTGCTTTATCCGTCGGAATGTTGATCGGGTCCTCGTCCATGGCTGTTGCGGCCACTTCCAAAAAGGTACAAGCCACTCTTGCGAACTTTAAAGTTATCGTAAATGGCCAGTCTAAATCAGTAACATCCGATCAATTGCTTTATAAAGGTAATACATATCTCCAACTACGCGAAGCCGCTAAAATCCTCGGTTATGAAGTGAATTATGAAAGTTCAACTCGATCTATTGAGTTTTCCGCAAAAAGCCAATCTCAGGCAGATTGGATTACTCTGATTGATTTGTCTGCATCAAATGGATACCAGGTTAATCTAAAGGGAGATTCATCAGATGTATATAACATTTCAAAAAATTTAAAAACAATCCTCAGCGTCAACGCTAACGGACTTAAAGAGGATGAGGAGAAAGTTGTAACCGCTCCATCCGGAAATACGGTTCGTATAAAGAAACTGCAAGGATCCTTGGTGTTAAACAGAGCTGATCTAAAAAAAGCAGGTTTAATTCTATAGTTTACTGTAAACCTATAAAAGCTTCGCAAGGAGAATTCCTGCGAAGCTTTTGTAGGTTTACAGCCTGCTTTCAGGATGCCATCTAAATCGTTAATTGGGCCGCGCCTGACGGGAAGCCAGTTGGTCTTGAACAGATTGCAACTTTTGCACACTCGAAGCGTCAGGTTTGTCACGGCGATCGTCGATCTTGACGGAAGTGGAGACACGCTGAGCTCCCGATAAAAACGGAGTTTCATGCAGAGCCGCAATTGCTGTAAATACTTCATTGAGCGGGCCTTCGATAATGGTACTCATGGAGGTCAACTGATATGTAATGCCCCGCTGGTTTTCCAATACTTTCTGCATGTCTGCCACATAACTGCTCAAGCTGGTCGTTCCGGTGCCAATTGGAATTACGGTCACTTCTGCTATTGCCATTTCGATCGGCCTCCCTTGGGCCCCGCAAGTTACCGGTGCCGCTCATTTTTAGTCGATTTCTGCCTGTTTTTATTCTACCAGTTGAAGGAGCCACAATTCAAACTGACGTGATAACGTCATCTGATTTGACCAAAAATTTTTTTTGATAAATCTTCAAATCTTCCAGTCCTTTTCCTTTGCGGAATCCTGGCTTAAATGGTATACTCGGAATTACGTTTTACTGTGTTGACCCTGTTTACAAACACTATATGTTGGGTTACAGTAAGAGAACAGCAACAAAATGTAGTAAAATTGAATTACCCCACTTCTATTAGTCATCTTCTGAAATCTCGCGAAAAACAGGATGAAATCACCTCTAAAGGCACGTCCCTGTAGGTGTAAATCGCTTTCTCGAAACAGACTTGACTCGGAGGTAACGGGGCTATTTGGACTGCACCGGTATCCTCTAATTAAAGGCGTGTCTGCTATAGACAAAAGATTACATAAGCACCCTTTTCTGTCTTTTTTTGAATCTTTAAAGACAGCAAGAGATCAGGGCATCCGTGGGCATTTTCGGCCAATAGGCAGAGGGAATGCTTTTTATGTGACCATGTTCTGCGTGCTGCTCCTATGTGCAAGATGAGCAAGACTCGCTATCACCACCGTTCAGTCCATAATATGCAGCTTATATCTTTATCTCACCGTAAGAAGACACTCAATTCTTTATATAAAGAATTTCTCCAATTTATCTCTTAAACATGCGAAAGCGAGGAATATTCATGCCACAAGTTGTGACCAAGCCGAACAACCGCCAGCTTGCCTTTGATGATATGCGCATCTCGGTATATGCAGATCGTATTCTGGAAGGACTGGACATGCTCGACAAGGAACGTCTGGTACGCGGGGTAAACAGCAAGCTCCGTCGTGACGAAGTTACCGGAGACGAGATCAGCAACGCTTTTATGATGAGCGCTCTGGAACTGGTAACGAAGGAAGAGCCTAACTGGAAATTTGCAGCGGCACGCTCCCTGCTCACTTCCCTTTACAAGAAAGCGGCAACCAACCGCAGATACAAATCTTATCCGGAAGAACCATATGGTGCTTTCCATCCCCTTCTAGTCGATCTTGTGAAGAAAGGTATTTACCGCGAAGAACTGCTGGAATGTTACACCAAAGAGCAGATTGACGAACTTGCTGAATGCATCGACTACCGAAACGACCTGTTGTTCGACTACATCGGCTTGCTTACATTGGCAGAACGTTACCTTGCTCACGATTTTGACGGAAAAGTCATGGAATTGCCTCAAGAGCGCTACATGGTTATTGCGATGTACCTGATGCATCAGGAGCCTGCTGAGAGACGTATGGATCTCGTTAAAGAAGCTTACTGGGCAATGAGCAACATGTACATGACGGCAGCTACACCTACGATGTCGAATGCGGGTAAAAAAGTGGCTGGACAACTCTCCAGCTGTTTCATTGATACCGTGGATGATTCCCTTGAGGGCATCTTTGACTCCAACACAGATGTAGCACGTCTCAGCAAAATGGGCGGCGGCATCGGCGTTTACCTCGGTAAAGTCAGAGCACGCGGTTCGGACATCCGGGGTCACAAAAACACAAGTTCTGGCGTAATCCCTTGGATTCGCCAACTAAATAACACTGCGGTCAGCGTAGACCAGCTCGGAACACGTAAAGGTGCGATCGCCGTTTATCTGGACGTTTTCCACAAAGACATTCTGGCGTTCCTCGATCTGAAGCTCAACAATGGTGACGAGCGGATGCGTGCGCATGACGTATTCCACGGCATCTGTCTGCCTGACCTGTTCATGGAGCGAGTAGCGAGCCGCGGCGAATGGAGCCTGTTCTGCCCGCATGAAACGAAAAAAGTGAT
The DNA here is from genome assembly GCF_032399705.1 of Paenibacillus sp. BIC5C1. Taxonomy (NCBI): domain Bacteria; kingdom Bacillati; phylum Bacillota; class Bacilli; order Caryophanales; family Paenibacillaceae; genus Paenibacillus; species Paenibacillus sp. BIC5C1. Next base: position 581,853 of record NZ_CP135922.1, on the reverse strand, counting down.
GGGCTGGAAAGATGAGAACGGTCGTCCACTCGGACTGGAAGATTTCTACGATGAGTCCGTAGGCGCAGGCGCGTTCCGCGAGAAATATGAGGAAGCAGTGAATCACCCACTGTTGTCCCGGATTACGGTTCAGGCGATTGACATCATGAAACGTGTTATGAAATCCCAACTGGAAACCGGTACGCCTTACATGTTCTACCGGGATACCGTTAACCGTTCAAACCCGAACAGTGCACACGGCATGGTGTACTCTTCCAACCTTTGTACAGAGATCATGCAGAACCAATCTGCAACTGTAGTTGAAAAAGAAGAGCTCGTAACCAAAGATGGACAAACCCGCATCGTGATTTCGAAAGTGCCTGGCGATTTCGTAGTCTGCAACCTAAACTCCATTCACTTGGCACGTGCTGTGCCGCATGATGTATTGGAGCGTCTGGTACCGATTCAGGTTCGTATGCTGGACAACGTTATCGATATCAACAACATTGAAGTGCTGCAAGCCCAATACACCAACAGTCAATACCGTGCAGTTGGTCTGGGAACATTCGGACTTCATCACCTGCTTGCTCTCGAAGGCATTCGTTGGGAATCGGAAGAGGCAGTCACATATAACGATAATCTGTATGAAAAAATTAACTATCTGCTCGTAAAAGCCAGCATGGAACTGTCCAAGGAAAAAGGACATTATCCGAAATTCCAAGGTTCCGATTGGCAAACAGGCAAATACTTTGATCAACGGGATTACACGACAGGTGAGCGCGTAGGTCAATTCGTTACAACGGAACAATGGAAAGAACTGCAAGCCCAAGTACAGCAAAACGGTGTACGTAACGCTTGGTTGTTCGCTATTGCACCAAATGGTTCAACGTCCATCATTGCAGGTTCAACAGCCAGCATTGATCCGCTATACGAACTGTTGTCCTATGAAGAGAAAACGACATACAAGATTGCCAACCCGGCACCTGACCTATCTGAAAAAACGATCTGGTATTACAAAACAGCGTTCATGGTGGATCAACATGCTTCCATCAATATGGCCGCTGCCCGTCAACGCCACGTCGATCAGGGACAAAGCTTCAACTTGTATGTTCGTCCAGATATCAAAGCAACGGAGTTCCTGGAGCTGCACCTGCACGCCTGGAGAGCCGGCATTAAATCAACTTATTATGTCCGCAGTCGGGCATTGACTATTGAAGAATGCGATTCTTGCGCAAGCTAAGTTTTATCGTGATGCTAAAAGCTCACTAGATCTACGATGACTACCAGGGCATCCTGTTTTGAATGCAAAATGGCGTTGCCCTGGTACTTTTTTGCCCAAAACACGATCACAACATCATGAGATGTTGATATAGATGCCACATTATACAACCCTAATATATAAAAGAATTAATATTACAGTGTAAATTCATTCAAGGAGTGAACGGATTATGCAATTGCAGAAAATTTTCAATACCGAAGCGCCCAACCAGTCTACCCGTATCATTGAAGGGGAATGCTCAGGCATTCTGAACTGGAACGATATTCGTATGCCTCATATGTACAAACTGTACAAAGTACTGCTGCTCAACCACTGGATCGCGGATGAAATCCCAATGTCCAAGGATGCTTCCCAATTTGCCCAATTGGATCCGGAAGAACAGCGTACGTTCAAAGTCAACATCTCCCTGCTCGCTGTATTGGACTCCATGCAAACGATGTTTGTAGGTGATGTGAAACGTTATTTCACGGATTCCTCACTGGAAGCGATCTCGGCAATCATCGGACAACAGGAAGTTGTACACAACCAATCGTACTCTTACGTCCTGTCCTCCATCGTATCCGATCGGGAGCAAAAGGAGATCTTTGAATACTGGAAACATGATCCGGTGCTGCTTGATCGTAACCGGTTCATCGCCGACATCTACCAGACCTTCCGGGATAATCCGTCCCCACAAACGTTCTTCCAGGCCATGGTAGCCGATCTGGTACTTGAAGGTATCTTCTTCTATAGTACGTTTGCCTTCTTCTACAACCTGGCCCGTGACCAGAAGATGATGGCAACCAGCCAAATGATCTCTTATATTCAGCGCGACGAGAACCAACACTGCTACTTCTTCGCTGAAGTGTACAAACAGCTGCTGGTAGACTTCCCTGAACTGAACACACCTGAGAACATGGACTATGTGTACAAAACGATCCATCGTGCCGTTGAACTCGAAACTAACTGGGCACACTACACTCTCAGCAACGTACGCGGGATTGACCTGAACGAGTTGGAAGACTACATCAAGTACATCGCTAACAAACGCCTGCGCCTGATGGGTATGGAAAAAGCATACGAAGGCGTGGATGTAAACTGCATGCCTTGGATCAAACCTTTCTCCGACGAAGCACTGAATGCTACGAAAACGGACTTCTTCGAAGCCAAATCCCGTAACTACGGCAAAGTCGGCGACGATAACGGATTTGACGATCTGTAAGTAGATATTGATCTAATGACCGCAACCTACAACAAATACACAACACTCCCTTTATTGGAATGTCATGATGGCTTTCTGCTAGTGGGAGTGTTTTTTCTATTTCTGTACGACTGGATAGGATACTGTACCCATCCATCCTGCGAGCTTGTAAGATATAATGGAAACAGGTTCACATTTCCCTATTGAAATGAGGCATAGTGATGGAAAGAGAACTACTGGAACAACTAAACAAGTGGCATGAACAGGACCAGTTCGGTCTCATTATTGAACGTATTCAACAAATCCCTGTACTGGAGTGGGATTATGAGCTAATTGGACAACTTTCCAGAGCATATAACAATGAAGGACGTTACCGTGAGGCTGTCCAACAGTTACTATCCGTCCATGAACAGGGCGCAAGTGACCCTCTCTGGCAGTACCGGTTGGGTTACGCTTATTATCATATGGCTATGTATGAGCAGGCACTCAAAGCTTTTGAGATGGCAAACGAGCTCTTACCCCATGACGAATCAACGACTGAATTTCTCGAATGGACACGGCCCAAAGCTGAAAAAATGCAACAGGATCGACAGCGCCATCAAGAGATATTGTTGGAATTGGAGCACAACGGCAGGCTGAACAACCTTAGAGCCGCTTCCGAGTCCTACGATCCAGTTTCATTCTGGGAACAGAGTGAATATGCGTTGGAAAGCTATGTATCTTCACCTTTTGACGAGGAGATGATCCAAACCATTGAACAGGAGCTAGGCTACAAACTACCTGCCTCCTACATCCAGTTAATGAACACACAGAACGGCGGAATCCCTGCACACACCGTTTTTCCAACCAAAGTAGCCACTTCATGGGCCGAAGACCATATCGCCATTACGGGGATTATGGGCATTGCACGGGACAAATCCAATACACTGGGCGGAGAATTTGGAAGTCGTTTCATGATTGAAGATTGGGGATATCCTGATCTCGGTGTTGTGATCTGTGATTGTCCATCTGCCGGACATGATGTGGTGATGCTAGATTATCGATTCTGTGGCCCCGAAGGCGAACCTGCTGTGGTTCATGTGGATCAGGAAGACGATTATGAGATTACATATCTAGCGCCTAATTTTGAAGCTTTTATCCGCGGATTGGTTGATGCGGATACGTTTGATCTGTCTGACGAAGAGGATGAAGACTGAGATCGCAGGAGGGGCTTATGACAACCCGTATTTATTTTGGCTCCAATAAACTTGGTGAGATTGAGCGAGTATCCTTGCAAAAGGCGCTTCATGATTTCAATCTGGGAACGCTTAAAGATTATAAGCGAACCGATGAGGGTGTGATGGGTCAGACACTTCTTATTCGCTCTTCAGAGGGAGAATATATTCTGAAAGGCAACCCATTATATGCGGGACAACTTCAGGAAGAGCAATTCTTTGTAGAACAACTGAAAACTCACACCAACATTCCTGTACCTGATCCATATCTATTGCATGAAGATACCGACATATTGGGCTGGAGCTATGCCATTATGCCCCGATTACCTGGAATGCACCTGCATGATCCTTCATTACAGGCTTCACTTTCACAGGAGGATCAAGGGAATATCGCTACAATGCTTGCCCACTCCTTAGCAGAACTGCACCGTTGGAAGGTTCCTGATGCGGGAGAATATGATCCTGTAGCAAAACAGATCGTTCCCTTTGCGGGTAAATATCTGGACTGGCTGTACGGGACAATCCATCACTGGCTGCAGGATGCTGCAAAATACTCCATGATAACAGACGAAGATACACAGTGGGTGGACGAGCAATTAAAAAACGCTGAATCTGCATTTCAATCCATGCCTGTTCCCGGATTTGTGATGGGGGATTTTAAGGTCGAGAACTTTGTGATTCAAAAGAATAGCAGCCTTGCTTCAGACTGGCAGATTAGTGGTCTGTTTGATTTTACAACGGCTTATTTTGGAGACGGCACAGCTGACTTAACCAAAATGACAGCCATGTATGTACGCGAAGGCCAACCCGAGCTTGCCAAACGATTCCTTCACGGTTACCGGGAGGTTGTCTGCGCAGCGGATACGGAGCGATATCAGCACTTTGCCACACGTCTTCGGGTGCATCTGCTCTATCAGCGTATTTTGTTATGGGGTGAATGCAAAGCAACGGGCCGAGTGACGTGGGCAGCGGATATGCCTTTTGCACATTGGGCGGAGCAGTACATGGACTTGGTAATTAATTTGCTGGATTAGCGCATCAAAAACCATCATATATTTATATCGATGACACACTCATATACATTACGGTTGTGCAACTGGGACTTCCTGATGTTTCAGTAAAAATTCCAGCATCCGCCGATAAACAAGAATCTCATTCGTTTTTCTGGAGAAGCCATGGCCCTCATCATCCAGAACGATGTATTCTACGTCTACTCCTTTCCCCTGCAACGCGGCAACGATCTGATCGGATTCCGCCTTCACGACCCTTGGATCATTGGCCCCTTGAATGACCAGCATCGGATTGACCATCTGGTCCAGATACGTAATTGGCGAATCCTTCGTTAAACGTTCACGGTCACGGACCGGATCACCCAGCCAGTTGTCCATCATCGGTTTCCAGTCTTCCGGCACGGATTCCAGGAAGGTGAACAGGTTACTTGGTCCAAAAATATCAACCGCAGCGCGGAATAATTCCGGATGACGTCCTGCCAGCAGCAAGGTCATATATCCGCCGTAGCTGCCCCCCACCACGAACAGGCGATCCGGTGAGGAGATGCCCTCGTCAAACAGCCAGTTAATACCGGCAACACAATCCAACCGCGGGCCCTCGCCCCAATCTCTTTCGACCATTTTACCAAATTCGGCGCCATAGCCAGTGCTTCCCCGAAAATTAGGAGCAAAAATATGATAGCCCTGAGCCAGCATCATTTGGAACATCGGACGGAAGAATTTCGCTTCTGATGCCTGTGGCCCGCCATGCGGCCAAAATACCGTGTAACCATTAGCCTGTTCCGGTTTTGCTTTGAACAAAAGCGCTTCGATCTCCAGTCCGTCATAGGAGCTATATTGAATAACATCAGGGTAGACGAGATTACTCGGATCAAGTCCTGTGACCCGATTGGCAGTCAACGGCACCCAGGACTTACTCCCTGCCATCAGACGATAAATGTTAGCCGGCTGTACGGCTCCACGTCCCAAAATATACAAGTTGCCAGCCTTGGTAACCGTTACATGATCTACCGTATCCAGAGGCATGTCCATACGCCGAGGGTGCTCCGCACCTTTGTCCAATGCATACATCCGATTCTCGGGACCTGTAAACGTCCAGAAGTATAACGTCTCGGAATCCTTGTGCCAGCGGATGATATCCACGTCTTCTCCCTCCACTTTGCACAGCGGACGAAATTCATGAGTATCCAGCCGGTATTCAGCCACATAGGTGTACGGCTCGTTATCATTGGTGATCATCAGCAGCCGATTATGGTCTGCAAACAGAACATATGAGACCTGACTCTGCCGCTCGGAGACCGGAATAATGGATTCTGACTCACCGTTCCGGTACACGTATGCTGTCTGGTAGGTATTGGAATATACATTCAGGATTACGTAGGCTTGTTCATCCGGGCTCACAGCAGCCAGATTGCTTGTTACCTCTTCCCCCTGATGCAGAAGCTCATCCTCTCCCGTTTCCAGGTTAATTCGGCGTGAATTGAGATAGCTCGGGTTATCCCTGCTTGTCATATAATAAAGACGCTGTCCATCCTCGGACAGATGGGAGAAATAACAACGATCATCGGGCTCTGCGGGGACAACAGGAAACGGCACCCCACCCTCCGGTTGCAGGGCATACAGATGATAATTCTCATCGCCATCCCGATCAAACGCCGTGAGAATATGACGTCCTTCCGGGTCCGGTTTGATGAACTGGCTGCTCTGATTCAAATACGTCAAAGGATACGGGTAGCCACCCGGCAGATCCATCGCCCAGATATTCGGCTGGCCATTCAGATTGCTGTCAAAAAACAAACGTTTCTCGTCGGCTGATACGGCAAAATGGGAAATACGATACGTCTGGAAATATTGTTCCACATCCGGTTTGGGAAACTGAATCATGACAAACCTCCTTGAGTATGACGAAGTATCAAACAGTGGTAAATTAAGGGTGTATTTGTCCATATTATATGTACATCCATTGTTTGCACAATAGATATGTAAGCTATTTCCTATTTAAATTCAAATACATCACATCCATCGGATGGAGGCATGTGCTTTCCCTTCCAAACATAACGCACCAATATACCCCCTACCCACATCCAGCTCCCGAATCATATAAGACCGTCCCTCGCGTTCAACCAGATTCATCTCAGCAGAATGTTCATCCACCGTATTTAACGTTCTCCATTGTCCGCACAGAGCTTGACCGGAGGCTTTGATCCAGGCCTCCTTGCGTGTAAGTATCTCCCACAACAGACGGGAACGCTCATGCCCTTTCCACACGCCATTCAGAATATAATCCTGCTCTTTCACGGTCAAAAATCGGTTGATGATGGCTTGCTGCCGCAGCAAAGGCCGCATCCATTCAATGTCTATGCCAAGCTCGACACTACTGGACGTAACTGCCAGAACACACAGACCTTTCGTATGCGATAGACTGAACCGGGGCCCGCCCTGTACATATGGCTTTCCAGAGCTACCATAATTGAATTGAATATCTCGTGCTTGCAGCTGCATGTAGTGAGCCAGTACACTTCGCAGGAAGAGCCTTGAAGTCATCCAGCCATGAGCCTCAAGCAAGGAGGACTTCCCGATTCTGGACATCCGCTGCTGTTCCTCTGGAGTAAGTGTAGCTTGAGCGATAGTTGCAGCTGACTGCATCTGATCCTCGCTTATGGGAAGGGCTTGCTTCCAGAGATGGATCTCCGTTTTTCCGCCATCCAGCATCAGTCTGTCCCTCCTGCACCTTCATACTCCTACGTGAGACGAAAATGTTGTCCTCTGTAACACCAAAAATCATCTAATTTATCTTGAATTATCATCTGCCCACTTTACAGTTAGCGTAAAACAACCATTCGCAAATGAGCAGGTGTTACCACTTTTCTCAAACCGCTTATAATCTCTTCCTCTGTCAATTCAGATACATACGTACCGATCTGCATATAGTCCAGTCCTATCACTTTATGCTCCGAAACATTCATGCATCGCTGTTTAAGCGAATCCATATCTGTATAATACCGACTTAGCCATGTCAATCGTGCAACCTCCAGATTGTTCAGGGATATGACACTGTCCTGAATACGATCACACTGCTCCTCAATACGGGTATACAATGAACCCGGGTCTGTTGAATAACCGCAAGTATTCGAGAACGCAAATTCCTGGCGGTAGTAATGATCCCAGGTCGTTCCTTTACCGAGCAGACCCAATTGGACGCATTCCGCATGAAAATCGGACGTTTCACCCAGAAGTGCTTCGATCCCGAGCATACAGGCGATCTGATCCTTTAATTCCATCCCACTCTCAGCCCGGAATCCAAATCTCACAAGAGACAGGGGCAGCCCGCATTCAAGTTCCAGATAACGTTCACTGGACTCCTTACCCCTCCCATCCAACGAAGCAGCACCAGGTAGAGAAGCTGACCCGTGCTCGCTCACCGGATATTGTTTCAATATTTCGATAACGGCCTCCGGTTCCACTGGACCTGCCACAGACACCGCCATGTTTCCCGTGGAGTAATAATGGTTGTAAGCAATATTCAGATCATCCGGCGTCATTAGACACAGACTGTCCGGTGTACCAGCAACATCCGATGTTATGGGGTGAGTATTCCCATACATCATGCGAGTCAGCTGCTGCAAAGCTCGCCAGGACGGCTGATCTTCATACATGGACAGTTCCTGATGGATGGCCGCTCGTTCCTTTTCAATATGTATCGGGGTAAAATACGGCGTCGCCAGCATCCTCATAAATAGCTCCATACTTTGCTTAACCTGGCCTGTGCAGGCTATCTGATATGTTGTTACATCATAACGTGTCAATGCGGACGTTGAAGCCCCAAGAGCATGAAATAGCGACTTTACAGGTTGCTCATCCGGATTGTAGAACATCATGTGTTCAAGAAAATGTGCCCTCCCGGGCAGTGCGGTATCTTGGATCGATCCATAAGATACGGACCAAGAAACAAAGGTATGTTGGAAATCAGGCTCAGGGAAGATGCTGACGTTGAGACCATTGGACAAGCGCCGCTGGATGGGCGCGACATTCACAGCAAAATTCATGATTCTCCTCCTACAGCTATGCTGAATATTCGCTATCGGGATACAAAATCCAAGTCACTGCTTTTTTCAATCCGGAAGCTACTTCTGCCACTTGTTCGGAGGTCACGGCCCTTATAGCGTCCAGAAATTGCGGGGTGGTCATCTGGACCCGATTGAGCAGCCGATCGATATGGAGGGTTATTACCTGCTCAGGCAGATCGTAACCCACCTGCACATAATGCATGACATTCTGAATGGCTCTGTGAAGCTCTTGGTCCCGGATATCTCCATTGCATAATTTCAACCATTCCTCATCTATCGCTTCAAGAACCTCTGCTGCATATCCGCTGCTTGTCCCCGTTGTCACATGAAGCGTTCCACGATAATCGTCCAGCGTGCTGTAGATCTGGTATACCCATTGCTTTTGTTCGCGAAGTCCATACTGGAGCCTCGAGGCAGGCGTGGCGCCAAACAGCGAATGAAAAAGGAACAAGGCAGGATAGTTGGAGGCCCCGTAATCCACTCCAGTCGCAAAGGCCACATTAATTTTGCATTGCTGAACATCCATCAGCTCCATCATCAACTCGCCTTCTTCCCGCCGCACAGCAGACTGATGGTTCCGTGTCACGATTGCAGTCCGTTTGTCATCCATTCCCCCCGCTGCTTCAGTTAATGTCCGAAAAGCAGACAGGACAAGTGCTATCATGGGATCAGGTTCGAAATCGCCGATAACATGAATATGGATTGGACAACGGAGCACCTCTCTATACCATTTCAGCAGTTCACCCTCTTGCACACAATGCCCTATCTTCTCAAGCTCGGATGCTCTGCCTCGTTCAGCATATCCCAGCCATTCCAGACAGCGCCCCCGCACCACCTTGTCCCATTCAGAGACATCGTAACCAGCGTGATTCTCTGCCCATTTGATCTCTTCCTGTACCTGCACCTCATCAAAATCAAAATCATCACTGGACACCGGCCACAGCATTAGCTCCTCAAGTAACTCCAGCGCTTCCTTCGTTCGCTCCTCTGGTAGGGGCAGTACTTCCCCAGGAGTACGCAAACGAATGGATGCAAGCTGGGCGTCCCCCTTGTACTCGAAATTGTACCCAGGCTCGTCCGCATAAAGGGTCCATAGATGCCGCCGCGGGTGTGCCTCGTCCAACGGATTCTGAAATTGGTTGAGCAGTAAACGAACAATGACCATAAACACTGCTGCCGGAATTCTCTCTTGCTCGTTAACGATACTGAGCTGGATGTACCGACTTGCATATTGGCGTGTTGACATCACGTGAACCGACAGCTGATTGCGCTGCTCCGTAATAAATGACCTCATCCTGCTCCCCCTTATAAGGCGGTTAACCCAAATTGTAAATCATGCCACTCTCGGTGTTCAGTCCAAGCTGACCGAATCCATCCAGCGGTCTGGAGAACCAGTCCAACCGATTCTCGCCTTCATCCAAGCGAATGGGAATCTCGTCCTCTTTCCAGTGAATAACCTGCTGATGGTGTCGGTCCCAAAATCTCCAGAGTGCAGGCTGCCTCCACAGCTGAGCACGAAACGGCTCATATACACGTTCTGCCGATACCTGAATGTCCTCTTCCAATGTGAAAGGAGGCAGGAAAACAATTTTCGAACGAAAATCCTCAGTCAACGTCATGAAATAGGGACATACAGGCTTGCGAGCCCTCGCTAAAATGCGAAATATACCGCTCCTCGTCCGAATCCGTGAACTAAGAAAAGGAAGTTCTACTGCACGGTTATCCGTATTGAATCCGGTCTGTCCATCCACAAAAAGATTAAATGAACCTCCCTTCCGCAAATGGGAATATAATCGGATGCCAATCATTTCGTCCTCTGCATTAAGCAATTCTGCTCCTGCATATTGCCGGATGGAATTCCAGGCCTCCAGCTTCTGCTCCTGCTTCACAGTCCCTTGCTCAGCCACCAGATAAAAGGGGAGTTTGGCATTAACATGTCCTGCTCGAATCTCTTGTCCAATTGTAATCATATTGTGTCTGACAAAACCGTAGTGCCAGGTCAGCAAAGCTCCGCCTTCCTTAAGCGTGGCCCTTAGATGCTCGCGTCCCTCAACCTCATCCCACTCCATAAAGGAAAACGGGCTTTTTTTGTGTTCATCAATCGTACGCAAAAATGCCAGATAATCCATCCAGATCGACTCAGGAGACATTGCCGGCTGAAGAGGTGCAAGCTCCTTAACAATATTCATCAACGCATAAAAGTAGCCGAGTTGAATGCCGGCTGTTCTTTCCTTGGAGAGCTGATCCTGTACCAGTTCCCGGTGAAACGTATATAATGATCGGAAATCCTTCATCATCGCGTCTCCTTTGTGCCCTTTTTCAGGAATGCTCCAGTTCCCGACAGTATGCTTTCCTTAAGTGCATCCCTGTTGATAGTCGAAGCAAACTGGCGACGATTCCGGTCCATGCCGTCCAGCATATAAGCCAGCATGCGAAGCGCCAGCTCGTATTGTCCAGGAATGTTTCGGTCTGATGACACACCCTGCCCTTCAACCATATCCATACCGAGATAAGGAAGCGGGGCATCCAGCGCTGCAATAACGCAGTTCCGAATGTTCTGCCAGGTCGGTCCTCCGCCAATGGGAAAATCAACATAAGGAAAGCTCCCAGGATCAAGACAATCCAGATCAAAAGTCAGATAAGCCGAATCGATATCGTACCTCTCCCGAACCTCATTCAGAACGGTGCCCACCTTCTCTGGTGTCATTTGCTCCGCTGATATTTGTCTCAAGCCCGGATGCTTGTACATTTGATCCGCTGAGCGAAGACCGCGCAGACCGATCTGCACAACAGCCTCAACAGTCCCATCTTCCAACAGATGCCTTACGAAATTGGAGTGACTGGGGTGCTCCTGATGAATGGCATCTATGCCGCAATCATGATGGGCATCGAACTGAACCAGCATCCTGCGACTCCCTTTGGCCTTTGGCATCTGTTGAAGCACGCCCTGTGTAATTGAATGATCGCCACCCAAGCAACAGAGCAATGCCTGATGTGCTCTGGCATGCTCCAGAGCAGATGTAATTCCTCTTGAATAGGGCAGTTCTGCATGATTATCCGCTTCGTCCATGAGGCAAGAACCCCAATCCTGCATGATTACGTCTTCAAGCAACCGCGTTCCATTGCCAATATCATATAATCCCGAATTCCCTGTTTCTTTTAATGACGGATACAACACTTTTTTATACGATTCCTCACGCAACACTTGCACAAATCCGGATACAGAGGAATTCTTCAGGCTTGTTCCACCGGAATAGGGAATGCCCAAGATACAGAGTTTAGGTGCCTGTTCTTTAAGTGGCTCATACAAAAAAAAGGGGACCTCCGGGGGTTCAACTCCCGGCAAATCCGGAGGGAAACGCGGCTCCAGCGTGTGCTCAGGCTCAAGTTCATAGAACTGACCGAACGTTTCATCCGCAGCGATCCATGTATCTCCGATACGACGCACGAGATAAGCAGGCTCGGAATGTTTCATGCAAGATCCTCCTGTACTTAGTTAGAGTCAAATCTGTGTGGAATATCCCTGATTGGTAAGAGTGGATTCTTCCTCTGTTATTCCTGACTCGTATGCGGACGGCTCTACATAATCCCGCCTTAACCTCCTCATGAAAGGCAGGAAGAAAGAAATGCCCATGACGTTCATACCAGCAATAACGCCATAGAAATAGATAACCTGATTAAACAGGCGAGTCATTCCCCATCCCAATAAAATAATTAACAGGAAGTATACTGCATTAAGGAACAAGGCCTGATACCCGCGCCCGCTCTGTTCCATCGTAAGCAGCGTGGTCATCATGGGGCCCATGCCAATATAGGAAAGAGCAACTACAGAGAGATAACGTGCGGCTTCCGCACGAGATGCCGCGTCTTCAATCAGGAATGCAGTAAGCGGTTCTCTCCAGACCCAGATTACAATAGCAATAATTGCGTAGAGAGCGAAAGATTGCAGCAGACCTTGTCGATAACTTGCGTAGGCCCTTGGTCGATGAGGCGACTGCAAGTTGTGATTGATCATGATGCCGATAGCAGAACCAATCACAATGCCCGGTAGAATCGCCATCGTCTGAATTCGATAACCGACGCCAAAACCGGCAACGGTACCTTCACCAAAGTGGCTGACGATTTTGTTAAAGAAAAAGGTGCTCAGAAAAATCATGCAGTATGAGATGAAAACGGGAATTCCTACATGTCTGAGGGCAACAAAATGTTTCTTTGCAAAAGCAAAGTGTTCCATAAGGAATTCTTTGCGAACGAAAAGAATGATCAGGGAGATGAGCAAAGATAATGTCGATGAGATCATGTTGGCATACACGATCCCCTTCAGATCCAGCCCGAACATTGATACAAAAACATACACAAGAGAAATGTTCAGCACAGCCATGCCCACCGAGTTCCACGAAGCGGCTTGCGCCCGGCCCAGACCCCGAAGCGCCGCACCACTTACTGCTGCCAGAACAGCCGGAACACCGGCGATCATCATGCCTCCAACGTACAGCGTAAACATGGGAGCAATATCGGCAGGTACGGCATAAAACCATGTCAGCGCGGGAGTCAGCAGCATTACAATGCCGCCTGTTAGGATAGCAAGCAGCGCTGCACTTCCCATCATATGGACAAATAACTGTGTAAACACCCGTGAACCCCCGGCACGACTGCGAGCCACTGCCACCTGAACCGAGAGCTGCATCGCTTCAATGATCGCAATCATAACGAAGGAGACCGGGATGTACAGCGAGAGGACATATAGAACGCTCTGGCTCGTATGTCCCATGAAAAATACGTTAGCCAGTTGCGTAATTACATTGACCAATGAAGCAAGCAGCATCGGGACAGCTGTTCGCAACAGCAATCGCTGGATCGAACCGACCGTATAATTGATCCCTTGCATGGTGACTCACCTCCACAATTCATGTTGTCTTGATTTCCTGATTCATCGCAAGACTGCTTAGCAATGGCAGATGGATCACGTGTACACAGCAAGCGGATATCATGCGGTCCCCATCCCACGAAATCATCACTACCCGTTCTTTCGGCCTGATAATTCCTCGCTGCAGTTTTTCTGCTAGTTGAATCCACACATCCCCGCTCTGATAATCCGCATATGGTACGCATACGGTCTTGTCAGGACCTATATGCAAAATGGAATTGTCGCTTATGTGAAGTCCCAGCCTTGACTGAAGGATCATATGATCCGCTGTGCAACCATCCATCAGTTCACGGATAATATCCTGTACCTGGGAGGCAAAAGAGTCGGCTTCGTCCGACTGTACGATCCTTTTGCCGACATAGCGTACTTGCAATGCGCCTTGATTGGTGCACGCCTGAAGGGCAACTGCCATATCGGCCGTATCGCCACGCTCCTTGGTTTTCAGTCCATATCCGGCCTGACCATCGTCATGGAATACCCGCTGTTCCACCAATACAATGGCAGCACGCTCCCTCTGGCGTAGGCTCCACTGAGCCGCCTGGATGGCTTCCGTACCGGCCAGCGCACCCATATGTGATAACCCAAGCGGATAATCAACGTGCCATGCAGCCATTTCAAGCATACGGGCAAGTGGTGCATTCAGAGCATGACGTTCAGGGCAAGTCTGTGCGAAAATCAGCCAGTCCCAGTGCGCCTCATTAGATAACCGTTCCATCACCATGAGCGCAAGATCACCAGCAGTCAGACGTTTCCCATCTGCCATGAGCGAACGGGTCAGCGTTCCCACACGACCATAATAATGATCTTCCATATATATGTGTGGGGATACATAAAAATAATCATCCGGTGTTGGCCAGTCGAGGGTATACAGATGATCCTCCGCGGTTAACCAGCAGATATGATCCACGTAAATAGGATCGAGGGCAGCATTGTGAAATGGTTCAGGCATGCTGCATCTTCCCGTTGGCATAGGCTTGGAACACATTGATTTTCTGAATGGACGTTGTACCTTCCATAAACTCGAAGGCTCTGGCATCGCGATACCATTTGTTCAACAAGGGATGTTCCATCATGGAGCCAGGACCCATCATGTCCAATGCCAATTCCGTCGCTTCCTCAGCCAGCGCAGCCGCGCGAATTTTACTAAGGGAAGCAAGGTACCCTTTTTGGGCATCATGATCAATCTCTGCTGCAGCATTACGAATCATGCTACGAAGCGAATGCAGCCGCATCTCCATTCTCTCCAGCTCCATCTTCTCCCGCTCTTTGAAAATGGATCTGTGCTCCAGTACGTAATCATACGCAGCCTGTGCAACACCGAGCGCCAATGCTGCTACGCTTGGGCGCATGCGATGAAATGTACGCAGTGCCCCCCATAACCCCCGCTTGGTAGGACTAAGATGACGGCCGATAATATCCTTCTCTTCCAGCGGGAAACCTTCAAACTTCAAATGACTGATCTGGAGCGCGCAGAGTCCCATCGTATCCAGTGGGGTCGCCGTAAAGCCTTTCATTGAGGGATCGACAAGCGCGATCTGAATGCCGAGAGGTGTCCGGTTGGTCTGGGCAAACACTAGGCCGACACGTGCACGGCTTCCATTCCCAATATAGATTTTATGACCGTTCAGCTCGATCCCCCCGCCAGGCTGACGTGTGATACGTGTACCAATATCCGTGGCATCGGAGCCCTTCTCCGGCTCCGACATGGCAAAAAAGGCCCATGACGCGCCCTTCATAAAATGGCTATAAAAACGTTCCTTTTGCTCCTCATCGGCAAGATCCATCATGACGATGCTGGACATTGATGGACCCGGGCCGCCAAGAAAAGCTCCAGCATCTCCTGCTGCCAACTTCTCAATCGTGATCACCCTCTCCAAGGAGGAGAGTCCGTAATATCGTTCATTGCCTATGGTTATGATCGGTTGACCACCATACTCCGGTGGAATCATCATATGATTGATGGCCTGCATGGAAGGCATATGCAAAAATTCATGAATTCGTTCAGGCTCACGATCGATTACAAGACCGATTTCGCGCAGCTCGGCAGCGAACTCTTTCATGACATGCTCAAAGACTGCAATGGTTGACGGTGTGATCATCAATAATCCCCCTCGCCTGATAACAGCATGTTTTTCACCAGTTGGCCTGTATAGATATAGGAAGATACACCCTGTCTCAGAAATCCGAAACCTCCACCCAAACGCTGAATTTGTCTGAAAGCTTCATCCATTTCCCGATGAATCCACGTGTGGACCTGGCGTAACGGAAGGTCTGGCTTAACGGACAGGTATTGGTTCTGAGGCAACGTTTCCGTCATGTAAAGCGTTGTCAAAACATCCGCGACCATTCCTTTCACCAGTTGATGTTGAAGGGTGGACTGCCCTCCGGATATGCGACCTGACAGATGCCTGCGCATCTGTTCCAATCCAGCCCTGCACAATTCGGCTCGGAATTGGAGTAACCCTGTTCTCAAAACATCGTCCCAAGTTATTCCCTCGTCATTGCCATGCTCCTGGAGCGCCTCAGCTGAATTGAACCGTACACGGTATAGCTCAATGCCAGAAGGCTCAAGCATCCGATCCTGCACAAGCACAGCATGTAACTGGTCCCAACCATACAGCCCTCTTGCAGTTCCATGCCAAACTACAGGCTCTTGTTCAATCAGACCCGTTGTCGCCAGCATGTATTCCCCCGCAGCCAAAAGCACGGGACGGTTATTCCATCGCACGGTTGCATCTTCCAACAATTTCGAAATTGAAGCAACAGGATCACCTGCCGCCTGCAGGCCCACGGATCTCGCCCCCGCACCCTGAAATTCGATGACGTGCATTGCCACTCCTCCTGTTCCCTCATTCTTCTTATTCTCCATGCCTCACCAATGCAAAACCAAAAAAGCTGCCCAGCCCGATGCTGACCATGACGGAGCGTCCTTTCGTGCAAACCCAGTCCTGTTCCAGTCCCGAGCTCAAATTAATAAACGGATCCGTGGAGAAGGTATGACCGATGCGCTGAATGTTATCCAGATAGATTCGTTCCTGCTCAAACCCCGTTCTTCGCGAGAATTCCCTCCAGGTCGTCCAGTTGACATTATGGGGAAAGATATGATCCACATCCTGAAGAGTCAAGCCTTCCTTGGACAGCAGCTCTTCCATGCCTTGAATGATATAATCCACATACAATCGATTAAAGGCCGTGATCTCATCAGCAGTGGCATGATAGCCCGTATGGAATCGGGTATCTCGAAAAATATGCGTCGCCTGAACGACGTGCTGACGACTATCCCTGCTTAGCAGGACAGCCACAGCGGAATCACCCAGGATTGCCGACTTGCGTAGATAGCGCCATTCAGAAGGAAGAAAATTGAATTGATCGGCGCAAACAAGCAGCACCTTCTGAATGTGAGGCTGTGTTTGTGATAGGCGTTCAAGCCATTGAAGAGCCGCTATCGACGAAGCACAGTTCATTTGGGATATGCCATAGAAAGGTACTTGTTCCATTCCGAAGCGTCGTAAGACACGCTGCACAAGCCTGTAGTCGCCGGGTGTCTGCACCTGAAAGGAATGGACATAAAGAACAAGGTCTATTCCGGCGAGAGATTGCCTGGTCTGAAGACGTTCCACAGCCTGCGCAATCGTGTCATCCAGCATCTGACCGGGATCCGTAACAGGTATACCTTCCAAGTGATGGCATTTACGCAAAAACTGAAGTTCCCCCGTTCCCAGTTCCAAGGCAGCCAGAACTTCCTCCGGTTGCTGGATTTGTTCAGGCAGGTAGACACCAATATCCACAATACCGAACGCCACTGTGCTCCCTCCTCCTTGTTACTGACTGTCCACCCTTGCATCGCCAGTCTGGATTAACAACGCATGAATAAATGAATCGGTTTGCTCCAGATGCATAAGGCATATGTACTCGCTCCTATCCTTCTCTTCCAGAAGCTCCTGCAATGCGAAGAACGGAGCCGCACTCCAGCGTGATGGATCGTAACACCCCCTCCATTTAATCGCCTCGTACCATGAAGTGCCCGTACATTCCTGCTCCAGATCAGGGTGGATGAGCAAGGTAATCTGATTCTGGTAAATGGAAGCCTCCTTGCACAAGTGATCCAATACCAGAGCAGCTGTATCGGATATGGACTGGTCGGCATATCGCATCTCCACGCCCAGCAGGCAAGGCCCCTTGCCTGTCATCCGTTCGAGTAAAATGACTGCAGCTGTATCCGGTCCAGGCGACTCATTCAATTCCATCGTTTCATAGGGGAGAGCCGTTTGATCCATGATCAGCAGCATACCCTTACTGAATCCCTCCCGGTTCAAATAATGCTGAAGCATATGGAGTGCTGCAAAGGGAGCACCAAAACCAAGATCATTTACCGCAAAGCTGATGAAGCACGCTTGATAACGATCCATCAAATAATTCACGATCGAAATATCGGGGCGAATATTAGGGAAATTGTACGCAAGCAGCAACACATCCACATCCTGCATAACCTGATCAAGCCCTGTCGCTTCCAATAGCTCCACGCTCATATCGTGATAGGCATTGTTGTTACGCTCCTGCAAAAGATGAACATCATACTTTACCGGAGTATTGGCAAACATATCCCGGTGCAAGCGCAATAGATCAGGATGTTCGAATGGAGGATGGCTGTCCAAGAAAAGCCTGACCCCCATCTCACGAATGGCAACAGGCGAAGCCATCAAGCCGCGATCAGCTGCTTCTCAATATAAGCAGCCAGAGAGCCTACCGTATCGAAAACATCCGGCTCCAGCTCGTCCGGGTCGATCTCCAGACCCTCAATCCGGTCTTCGAGGGTCATGAGCAGTTCCAGTACCGACGTCGAATCCAGATAGAGTTCGTCAAATAAAGAAGTGCTCAGTTGGATATCCTGCCTGGCTTCCGTATTCAACACTTCAGCAATAGCACCCTTAATCTCTTCAAGCAGCAATGCAGTTGTCATGTTCATCATCTCTCCTTATCAATTGGTTATTGCGGTATGAGACACTTGTATCAAACGCTGTTTGCCCAGCAGATCCTCCGGAGTATCCCTATCCCGAATCAGATGGGCTTCTCCACCAACAATTAGAACTTCAGCAGGACTTCCGTGACTTAGAAAATGCGTTGGAGAAGCTGTTGGTCCATAAGCTCCGGAATGGAACACACCAATTAAATCGCCTTGCATGATGGGCGGAAGCTGAACGCGTTTGCCCACAACATCGTTGGGTGTACACAATGGACCCGTGATATTGTACTCTGCTACAGGGGCTTCTCCATAACGCGTCAGGGATGCTATCGGAAAGTTGCGCTTCACGTAAGATCCCGTGCCTACCGCTGCCATATGACAGTTCGTTCCTCCGTCAGTCACGACAAAGTTCTCTCCGTACGATTGCTTGACGTACAAGGCGCGGCTGACCAACATGCCCGAGGTGCCTACCAGATAACGTCCAAGCTCCATGAATAGCCGCGTATCCGGGTGCCCAAGGCGAAAAGCTTCGAACTGCGGATTCAGCTGTTCTGTCAGGGATGCAATGGACAGGGGCTGCTCACCCTCATGATATGGCACACCTAATCCTCCACCGACATCCACCATTCGCAAGGTAATATCAAGCTCATGTTCAAGGCGCTCAGCCAGATCCAGAATATGCCGAGTATTCTCGGCAATCGGTTCTACCTCCAACATGCGGGTTCCCATGTATACGTGAAGTCCCATGATCTCAACATGGGAACAGCCCTCGAACAGCTTCTTCCCCTGAAGCACACTCTCTTCATCCATGCCGAACTGACGCGGTTTGCCGCCCATAGTCAGCCTTGATCCTTTTACGGAAAAGGAAGGATTTACTCTCAACGCAACCGATACAATTCTCCCTTCGCTGGCGGCAATCATCTCAATACGCTCAAGCTCTTGGAATGATTCGCACACAATTGCATAGATGCCATAACGTATACAGGCGGCAATCTCTTGATCGCTCTTTCCGGGTCCAAGAAAAATAATACTTTCCGGAGCGACTCCTGCCTTTAGAGCCGTGTGCAACTCCGTCATGGAACACACCTCTGCCTGCGCACCCATTTCTTGCAGCATGTGTACAATCGAAACATTCGGATTAGCCTTTAATGAATAAAACAGCTCCACGTAGGGAGTAAGCGAACCCCTTAGTTCCTGATACACCTCTCGCAGTACTTCCCCGTCATAAACATACAGGGGTGTTCCGAATTTCTCGGCTATATCCGAGATGGACAGCTGCTGAATCTGATATTCTTCGGACATTCACATCACCTCATTTATGGAAGTTAATACGGCTTCTACCGATTCGTCGATGGCTCGCAGCCGTTCAGGAGAGGGCGCAATAATGACGCCATACAGACGTCCGGAAAAAAGGCTGCCCTCACTTTTGAATGCCGCATTGACCGTGGCAAAGTTGTTGATCAACAGCCCTTCGCCATTCTCCGGTGTGAACATCAGCCCCCCCAGTCTGGAGCGCAGCTCTCCGTAATCCAGCCAATGCTTGAGACGAAGTGTGTATTTTTTGGCGAGACCAAACATGCCGTCCAGGAGCCAGCGCTCCTGAATGTTCGTCTGATATGTAGACATGTTAAACCTTGCATTGATTTCAAGGTTGGGCCAAACTGTGCCCTCCTCATCCAGAATCGCGTCCATGCCGGCAATGCCGTAATATCCATCCCGATGCAAGGCTGCACCGATTTGCAAGGCTGCCTCCCGAATAATGCCAAGTTGAATGTCATCCAGACGAGATGGCATGAGATGTCCCTGATGTACGCCCTGTTCTACCAGCGATTCCTTTACGCCGAGGAATTCGACTCCACCGGACCGATCGATGAGGATCTGGTAATTCAGGTCACAGATTTTGTCAATCCATTGCTCCAGCACGTAATTGATCCGGCGAATGTCCTTTTTGCTCGCCTGCTTTTCCAGCATGCTCATACATTTGTAAAACCGGCTTTCATCAGAAATTACAGTGATGCCTTTGCCCGATACACCCATGGAATCCTTCAGCACAAGGCGTCCACCCTGCTCGAGCACAGGCTTCAGGCGTTCGAAACCAACTGCAAGCTCTTCCAGGGACGTACATTCTGCACCTGGAATCTGACGAATGCCCAGCTCTGTATTAAGGCGGCGCGAATAACCCTTGTCATTCACCTTGCGAAACACTTCCACGGAGGGAACAGCAAGAGGAATCCCGGTAAGGCGGGAGAGTTCTTCTTCGTACTCCGATGTGCCGAAGGGGACCAGATAAGCACGTGTTTCGGAATCCTCGGACAGCTCCCGCAGCTTGCCCAGCGTGTCGGGACAATTGAGGAGATTAGCCGTGATATTGAGTGCGGGCTCATTGTATTCCGCAGCAATGCACCGCGACTGACCAAAGCCCAGGGAATGCGCCTCTGCCATGAAGGCTTGATCCGGCTGACTTTTAAGTAAAATGATATCGTTCTCTCCGGCCAGGAACAGTCCCAACTCTTCCATCCGGTTTACGACGTCTGCAGCCGAGCCGATACTTATTGAGGGCAACTTAAGAACCCCCTGCTCACTCCAATACTCTTCAACCTCAAAATTGTTCAGATAAACAAAAGTAACATTATGCCGACCCGTTAACGCCCACTTCAACTTGCTCGAAAAATCGGTCAAAACTGTCGTCACGACCATCGCCTCCAATTCCTGCATATTGCATTACCGCTACGCTGAAGGTAACCCCAAGACCAACCGTAACAAGAAGATAATAATCATCCGGTTGCAGAAGCTCCTGCTCCAGAACGGCTTGAAGGTTGATATACGGATCGGAACAGAAGCAATGACCAATCTCCTGCACATTCGATGTATATATACGTTCAAGGGGATACGATAATCGGGCGGCTACTTTTTTCCAGGAGGATAGATTTACATTGTGCGGTACGATATATCGAATATCCTGCAATGCAAGACCCGCCTGCTCCACAGCTTCAAGAATGGCATCACATAACCGGGGCGTGTATATCTCCTGGAATTCCCTTTGTAATCGGGGATTCCCCGTCAGCACATTGCAGTACTGACCAAGTGTAATATTTGTAAGTCCAACCAGACGGCTTCCATCTCCGTTATTGCCAACCAGGACAGCCGCGGCTGCCTCTCCCATCACGGTTGTGTTAGGAATCAGTTGCACAACGGGGCTGAACGTTTTCTCCCCTGTCAAAATTAAAATATGATCATCCGCTTCCAATGAAGGCAGCAAAGTCTCGGCAACATTTAGAGCAACCAAACCCGATGCACAGTTCTGCTGCGTAAGTGAAAACGCAATGGCATGCTGCAATCCGTACGCCCGTTTCAGGCCTTGCAAAACTTTCATAGGAAAGGGGAAATTTTCCTGAATTGTGTGGCAATAAATGATATACTTAATCGAAGCAGGAGCTACCTCCTGATGGGTAACCACCTGGGTAAGCACATGCCCGAGCAGGGCCGCCAGATCCCCGTCCCTGTCTTGCCGAACCTGTTTCAAACCATGAATTTTTTCCAGTACTTTCGTCTGGGCAGTGTTGAGTCCCAGAGCATCGTTCAGTTCCCGGATGGGTACGATATGTTCTGGAATATAGGACCATATTTGTCTAATATGCATCGGCTCAAGACACCTCGTTATCACCAACGTGCGAATCTCTCTGAATATAGGGAGAGAGCTTCCGTGGAAGCTCCCATCTATGAATCTAACGTAATGCGATAAGTAAGTAAGATCAGGCACGGGCTGCTGCTGCGCGAGCTGCTGCCGCACGAGCTTCTACTGCACGAGCCGCTGCTGCGCGAGCTTCTACTGCACGAGCCGCTACTGCACGAGCTTCTACTGCACGAGCTTCTACTGCACGGGCTTCTACTGCACGGGCAGATACCGCACGGGCACTGACTTCACGAGTCTCACCCAATACGTTTGCTTCCAATTGTGCTGCTTCGATTTCTTTGCGTTTCAGTTGTTCCAGTGTAATCGGAGTCGCTTTAAGGACCATTCATTTCTCCTCCTTTCATCTTGGATACTATCATTCTATAATCTCCCAAATTGGAATTAAACTGTAAATGGAGGTAAATGCCCCTTACACGCCTTACCCCTTGTTTTTGCCTACTCCATGGACTCAACATACAATCCACAATTCTAGTAAAATCCAACTATATTTAAGGGACGGTGAATGAACATGGTCGGACCCAAAATCCGGGAAATCCGGGAGCAGCTTGGACTTTCGCAAAAGCAACTGGCGGGAGAGGATATGACACGCTCTTATATCAGTCTTATCGAAAAGGGCAGAGCCGTTCCTTCCCAACGTATGTTGAAGATCATTGCGAGACGATTGAATACACCTATGGAGTATTTTTTGGAAGGAAATACAGAGACAGATACGGATATTGGTGAGGCTGTGCTGGATAAAGCAAAATCATATTTTGAGGAAAACAACGACCACGCTTGCATTCGCATGGCTCATAATGTGCTCACATTGACCAAGGATACACTAGACCAGACAGAAGCCTACCTCCTGATCATGCGCAGCCATAACCGAATGGGAGAACATCGGGAAGCGATGGATAAGGGAGAAGCCGCCGCCTTTACGATAACCCGCACCGGAGATCGGGAGCGCATTGTTCAATATTATCTGGAAATGGGACGATCGGCTTTTCATGCAGAGCTATTCCATGCTGCGCGGAAATATTATGAACAGGCGTATACCTACAGCAGCAGGCTTAAGTACCTGCAGGATGATCATATTCGTGCATTAATGTATCTTGGAACCACTCATTTGCGCTTGGGGAATGTCGATCAAGGCCTGGATTTCTATCATAAAGCAGAAAAAGACGCCCGGATGACAGGACAGCATGAACTTTATGGTGAGATCACGCTTGGTCTGGGCAAAGCCTACTACATTTCCGAACAGGAAGGCCACTTGTCATTAAGCCAAGATTGGACCAAAACCTCAGCAGATTCATATAAACGAGCAAAGAGTGAATCCTATGTTCTGGCCCTCCACAACCTTGCCGTCATTCAGCTCCATATGGGGCAAAAAAAAGAAGCCCTTCCTTTGCTGGCTGAATGCGCCGAAATATACGACAAACGCAAACTGCCCGACAAAAAGGCTTCCATATTGGAGGAAATCAGTAAAATCTATCTGGAGGAACGTGAACCGCTGCAGGCAGAGGCTGCCATCAAAGAAGCTCTTCAACTGCTGGATCAGCGAGATGAAGGGATACTGCGGGCAAAACTATATCGTCTTCTCGGCGTGGTGTTCCACGAGAAAGACAATCCGGACGAAGGTTATTACTTTCTACGAATGAGCCACGATCTGCTAAAACGAATTTATGCAGAGCGTGAAGCGAACATCAGCTACCAATTACTCCTCTTAAGTAAACAGGATCGTAAAATGGAATATAGCGACTACAAATCATTTATCAAGTAAAGACAAACCCTATCTTCTTCTAACAACTGTAAAACAAACCGAAAAGGTTTTATGAAATTCAGGGTCTCTGGAAAGAGGCCCCCATTCATCTATGGGGAACCGGATCATTCAAGTCAAGCAGCGTTACAGGTGGAAATTTGTCACTCTGCTGAACCGAAATTTCAGCAAACCCTGTGCGTTCCCCCGAATTGGTAATCCCCCCCGTAAAAACGGAAACCAGCATGACTGTGGCCATGCAGAGTCTACTTGCAATTACCCGTAATTTGCATCCTTTGCTCTCCACGCCCATCTCTCCTTCTGTATCGTTTGGCATTAGATATACCCTATATCCTCTGCGATCCTGAGACTTATTTTACGGATAATTGCAGTGACATTAAACACGTTAATTACCATTTACCTCCATTTGCACATCATCTTATGGATAAAAGGTCATATGCATCTTCTCTTCACGATAAAAATCCAGCCTCTGCTTCATGTTGCCTGTATGCAGTTCGAACAAATGACCATCGGGATCGGTAAAATATACGGATAACGCATCCCTCGGGTCACGAGGTCTTCCGGGAAGAATGTCAGCCCCGGCTGCTCGCAGCTGCTGTACAGACTCGTCGAATTCCTCTTCTTTTACGGTAAATGCAATATGTGTATACGTTCGTTCCGTGTAGTTGCGAATGACGTCTTCCTGATTCAAAGCAATCCATAGTCCGGCAAGTTCGAAATACGCCAGCTTCCGGCCTTTTACCTGAATGCGGGCACCGAGAGCCTGCTCATAAAAAGTAATGGACCGTTCCAGATTGGATACGGAAAAGCACAGATGATTAATCCCCTGAATATTCATTTGGCTCCTGACACCTCCACATTTAATAAAACTGTTGCAATAGCTACATCCTTATTATGGTATATTTTGCGTTAAAAACAAATGTCCTTCTTCCTCCTACCGCACCTTCTTCTGGGCGAATGCATAGATTAGCCGTATGAACTAACGTGTGCGAGGAGGAAGTAAAACGAATGAATCCTGTATATCCTTTTTACGGTGAGAAAACGGTGTGCAAGCCACAAAATCTGGCTTTCCCTCCCCAGCATCAGGACCAGCAGCCAGGTCTGGAAACCCTAATGGTACCTGAACCAATCAGCGAAGATCCTGCTTATATTGGCAGCTGCAAGCTGAAAGGCAAGGTTGCGATTATTACCGGTGGTGACAGTGGAATCGGCAGAGCTGCAGCTATTGCTTTTGCCAAGGAAGGTGCAGATATCACCATCGCTTATCTATATGAACGGACCGACGCCGAAAGGACACGTGAACGTATTGAAGAGCTGGGACAACGGTGTCTGTTAATCGAGATTGATCTGCGGTTGAAGAAAAACTGCGAGGCTGTCATCCGTACGACCATGGAAACCTTCGGAAAGATCGACGTCCTGGTCAACAATCATGGCGTCCAGTACGTACAGCCAAGCATTGTCGATATTACGGAAGAACAACTGTACCATACGTTCCAGACGAATGTTTTTGCCTATTTCTTTCTTATTCAGGCGGCTCTCCCCCATATGTGTAAGGGTGCTTCCATTATTAATACAGCTTCCATTACGGCCTATAAAGGTAACGTGCAGCTGATTGATTACTCCTCCACCAAAGGGGCTGTGGTCTCTTTGACACGGGTACTCGCCAAATCACTCGCATCCGAAGGAATCCGGGTGAATTGCGTGGCTCCGGGACCCATCTGGACCCCACTCATTCCATCCAGCTTTTCCGCTGAAGATGTGCAGGTATTTGGAACCGAGACGCCGATGGGCCGGGCAGGCCAACCTTATGAACTTGCGGCTGCCTACGTCTATCTCGCTTCCCGCGACTCCTCCTATGTCACCGGTGAGTGCATTCATGTCAATGGCGGCGACATGGTAACGACCTAGTCATCTGGAGAACACCGCAAATCTTTGAAAAAATATAATGGCACTGATATGAATGCAACTGTATCCTCCCTATTCACGGGCTATGTCAGGTTGGATTTCGCGTTGGCAGCAGGAGATCACGTTACCTGTTCCGAAGAGGATTAGGAGTATTTGTCCGGCGAGCCGGAACCTGACATCTTGCGATAAGGAGCTGAACAACCTGATGAACTACGATCCACTCTACCAACCGTATCCGTCTTACCGTGTGCCCGTTTATGCCAAACAAGGCATGGTCGCCACTTCACAGCCTTTGGCTGCACAAGCGGGTCTGGATGTGTTAAAAAAGGGCGGCAACGCCATTGATGCCGCTATCGCCACCGCTGCTGCGCTCACCGTGCTGGAGCCAACGTCCAACGGCATTGGGGGCGATGCCTTTGCCCTCGTCTGGACCGAGGGCAAACTGCATGGCCTGAATGCCAGTGGGCCTGCGCCTCAGAGTATATCGATTGAGGCGCTCAAAGCGGCAGGCCATTCGGAGATGCCGAAGCTTGGGGTTATCCCGGTGACGGTGCCTGGCGCACCGGCGGGTTGGGCTGAGCTGAGCCGCCGATTCGGGCGGCTTACGCTGGAGGAAGCGCTGGAACCGGCTGTCCGCTACGCGGAAGAAGGTTACCCGCTTGCGCCGGGGCTGGCCCGCCATTGGGCAAGGGCAGCCGACATTTATGCACGCCAAGGCGATGCGGAAGCCGGGCGTGCATGGTTTGAGACATTTGCCCCAGGCGGGCGTGTTCCAGCTGTAGGCGAGATTTGGCGTTCGCCGGATCATGCGGCAACCCTGCGCCGGATTGGCGAGAGTGGAGCGAGAGACTTCTATGAAGGGGAACTCGCGGGGCGCATTCATTCTTTTATGGCAGAACACGGAGGTTACCTGACCAAAGAAGATCTGGCTGCATTCCAGCCTGAATGGGTTGATCCGATCTCGGTCTCCTATCGCGGATATGACGTCTGGGAGATCCCACCGAACGGTCAGGGGCTGATTGCTCTGGCAGCGCTCAATCTGCTGAAGGGCTTTGATTTTGAAGAAAAGGAATCCGTCCTGGCATACCACAGGCAGCTGGAAGCCATGAAGCTGGCGTTTGCCGATGGGGAGAAATATATTACCGAGGAACGCAAGATGGGCGTAACGGTGCAGGAATTATTATCCGAAGCGTATGCAGACGAACGGCGCAAACTCATTGGTGATCTGGCACTTCCGCCTGAAGCAGGCGACCCAAGGGCAAGCGGAACGGTGTATCTTGCAACGGCAGATGGTGAGGGCAACATGGTTTCCTTCATTCAGAGCAATTACATGGGCTTTGGCTCCGGGCTGGTTGTGCCGGGTACAGGCATTGCCCTGCAAAACCGGGGACATAATTTCTCGCTTGATGCGGATCATGCCAACGCACTGGAGCCGGGTAAACGGACATATCATACGATCATCCCGGGTTTCCTCACACGGGGAGATGAAGCCGTCGGACCATTTGGGGTCATGGGCGGTTTCATGCAACCCCAGGGTCACGTGCAGGTCGTCATGAATACGGTGGACTTCCACCTCAATCCACAGGCTGCGCTCGATTCTCCACGGTGGCAGTGGACCAAAGGCAAAACGATCCTGGTTGAGCCCGGATTCCCTCAGCATATTGCACAGGCACTTGCCCGCAAAGGGCATGATATACAGATCGCCCTCGACCCGTCGATGTTTGGACGCGGCCAGATCATCTGGCGCAACCCGGACAATGGCGTATTGTGCGGCGGCACGGAAAGCCGGGCCGATGGCTCGGTAGCAGCGTGGTAATACGCTGCAAGTGCAGCTGAATAAGCGCGGGAACATAGCGTTCAGGTACACTGCATATGCTGAGTGAACAGGGAAAACCGTTCATATATATGAATTTTTTGATTCATGATATGTAGTCATTCATCATTCGTTTGGTATCAGGAAAAGGCAAAGAGGAGACCTAATCGGTCTCTTCTTTGTCCTTTTTTTATCTTTCTTTTTCCGGTTAACCAGCAAGACGTATTACAGGTCCTGTATCGAATCCATGCCTCTTCTAATGTAAATTCCATGTATAATTCATGGGTTTCATTGGAATTTCATTGAGTTTTCGTAAATTTTCATCCTTACCCATTATGGAGACTCTGCTCCCATCCGATATACATATAGAGGAATTGCTCACCTCACACGTTATCTCCATCTTATAGAAAAGAGGGCATACGCACATGAAAACACAATGGAAAATCAAATTCGGGTTCACCATGATGATGGTTCTGGTTGTTCTGATGCTGGGAGCTTGTTCGGCAGCCGATAAGGCGTCCCCCGCAGATCAGCGAACCAAAGTCGGAATCGTTCTTACGGATGTCGGCTTGGGTGATCATTCTTTCAGTGACGCATCTTTTGAGGGATTGGTACAGGCAAGAAACGAGAACAGTATTGTTTTTGATTACAAGGAACCGGGAAAGGATTTGACATCCGAGGCAGCTTTTGAGCAATTTGCGAAGGATAAAGTTGATCTGATTATTGGTCTAAGCGACACGATAAAAACAGATCTGGAGAAGGTTGCTCAGAAGTATCCCGATCAGCACTTTCTCATCATTGACGGGCATTCCGATCTCCCCAATGTGACTTCCATGTCCTTCAAAGCAGAAGAAGGCAGCTATCTTGCAGGGATCATTGCTGGCTTTGCAACAACCGAAGACCATGTAGGCTTCTTGGGTGGAATGGATATTCCGGTGCTTCACGATTTCCAGCAAGGTTTTGAGCAAGGTGTAAAGGCAGCCAATCCGGATGCTACAGTTCATGTCGTGTACGCCGGGGATTTTGGCAATCCTGATCTTGGAGGAAAGCTCGCAGCACAGATGATTCAGGAACAGCATGTTGACGTCATTTACGTCGCAGCAGGATTGACAGGTATAGGCTCACTTTCAGAGATTCAGAGATTGGGTAAATACGCCATTGGCGTGGACCAGGATCAGTTCTTTTTAGCAGAAAAAGCAGTACTCACTTCCATGCTCAAAAATGTAGATGTCTCACTTCATAACGCCATTAATACGTTCATTCAGAACCAACATTCATTTCCCGAAAAAGAAATGTTCTATGGTCTGGCAGAAAATGGCGTAGGTTTAACCGCCCTACATAACATCACACTCACGGACGAACAACAGCAAACGTTCGAAGATTTGAAAGCACAGATCGCTTCCGGCAAAACCAAAATTACCCTAGATCAATAAACCAATTGCTAATATGGAGGCACGCTTATGAAATTGCAGGGAAAGCTGATATTGAATGCCATAGTATCGTTACTGTTATGCCTTTTGCTAGTAGCCTATATCATTATTCAATTGCTGAACATGAATGCCAAAAATCAAAATCTGGTGCCTGCCATGCTGAAGGTCACGGAGCTGAACGCTAACCAGATACAGACCGAGCAGGCACTCGATGTGTACTCGTTCTCCATGACAGCTGGCAATCAGGATAATGTAGCACGCTTGCTGAATGAAGGTAAAACCATGGTAAAGCAGCTCACAGAAGGCTTGCTGGAAACGGATGAACAGCTTCGCCTGATCCAATCCATCCAAACCAAATTAACGGCTCTGGACACGGGCGCCACCGAAGCCATTACAGCCATGAACAGTTCGGACGCCAAACGTTTCAGCTCCCGG
Source organism: Paenibacillus sp. BIC5C1 (assembly GCF_032399705.1). Lineage (NCBI taxonomy): Bacteria > Bacillati > Bacillota > Bacilli > Caryophanales > Paenibacillaceae > Paenibacillus > Paenibacillus sp. BIC5C1. Next base: position 552,201 of record NZ_CP135922.1, on the reverse strand, counting down.
GTCAAAGGCATACAAAATGATATCTACATGCTGGATGAGGTGACCCGGGATCGATATGACCAATACACAATAGATCTTGAACAAGACATTCAGCGGACCTGGCAGATCGCTCTCGCCGGAGCCATCATCCTGCTTGTCGCTGTTCTGCTGTTCAACATGTACACTTCACGAAAATTGGCGAGACGCATACGCAGCTTGAAGGAAGCCGCAGGACAAATTGCGAACGGCGATCTTACGCAGCAGCTTCCGGAGACACGAGGCAAAGATGAACTGGATGACTTAAACCGCTCCTTCCGTCTGATGACGGGGAACATACGCAGTATCATTCAATCCATCGGTGCCGCAGGAAACCGTGTGGATGGGATGGCGCAGGACATTGATCGCGGCAATGATACCGTGCAGGCCATTGTGCAGCAAGTATCCCGAACAACCGAAGAACTGTCGATTGGCAGTCAGAAAATTGCTGAGGATCTAAGTGACACGGTTATGGTCGTGGACAAGATGCAGCATATGTTTGAAAGCAATCTTCAGGCGACTTCACAATCGGCCATCTATGGTAACGAAGTTCTGACTTCCGTGCGAGAGGGACACATTGCCGTACAGGAACAGCTTCGACTGGCTGAAGTAAACCGGGTTGCGATGTCTGAGGTGGAAAAGACTGTCCAGGAATTGGAGGAGAGCGCCTCCCGGATCGCAACTATGACTGCCTATGTATCAGGTATCGCAACGCAGACAACCCTTCTCTCTCTGAACGCCTCCATCGAAGCGGCACGTGCAGGTGAAGCGGGACGCGGCTTTGCTGTCGTCGCGGGGGAAGTGAAGAAACTGGCCGAGCAATCAGAGCAATCGGTACAGCATATCTTTGCGGCTGTCGGCGAAATCACAGCGGCTATGGGCAAAGTGAAAAACTCTGTGACACAGAGCATTCAGCTCTTTGCAGAACAGGAGCAGGCTACCGGAAAAACCGGCGAATCCTTCTCCGGCATTCGTCACAGTGTAGAGCGAATCAGCACAAGTATTAATCAGCTTACGGAGGACATGCAGCAGTCCAGTGAACTTAGCGCACAGGTTCAACAGGCAATTGAAAATATAAGTGCGATCACCGAACAATCCGCTGCAAGCAGCGAGGAAATTACAGCTTCAACGGCTGAGCAGCAACGTTCGTTTGCCGAAGCAAGCACCAAGGTGAAAAGCCTGCGGGATATCAGTGCGGAGATGCATCAGGAGCTTCTACGGTTCCGGTTGTAGCTGAACCATGAATGAAGAAAGAAGCGGATGCATAAAAAGGCTGAAAGGGAATTCACTTCTTGGGTTTACGAAGCGATAACCCATTCTAACGAATCGAACACACCTTAATTGGCGGATTTGGGTCGAATACACAGTTTAACGAATTCCAGGCACGCTATTCCTGTTATACGGGTGTAAATTCGGGCCAAAACCTGCCGATGTAGGATAATAACGTTGCTGTGATTCGTTAAACCCCAGATCAATGGAAAATGAAGCCAATAGCGTGTGTCCGGTTCGTTAAACGTTAATGGCACTAAAAAGGGATGTCCACGTCATGTTAATGACTATGGGACATCCCTTTCATGATGTTATGCATGGTTTAGTTGTTTCTGTTATGCGCAGGAGGAATGAAGGGGCACATGTACTTCTTGCTTGTACTTCTTGCTTGTACTTCTTGCTTGTACTTCTTGCTTGTACTTTTTGCGTATACCTCTTTTGTGTTCTTCCTGGCGTTCCTTCTTGCGAGCACTTCCTGTGCATACTTCGGTGCACGTTCTTCTTGCGAGTACTTCCTGTGTGTCCTTCTTGCGGTTCTTCCTTGCCGTTCTTCCTTGCCGTTCTTCTTGCGTGTTACACACGGTCTTCACTCATGCCCCTAGTTACAGTGCATCCATGATATCCCCGGCCAGTAAGGATGCCGGATCACCGCGCAGCAGCGCGGCCCTCTCTCCTGCCTGGCCGTGTAGAAACACGCCAAAGGTAGCAGCCTGCTCCGCGCTGAGCCCTTGGGCAAGCAGACCGGCGATAATGCCGGTCAATACGTCTCCCGCACCGCCGGTTGCCATGCCGGCGTGCCCGGTGGTGTTGATATACGCCTCGCCGGATGGCGTTGCGATGACCGTTCGTGCTCCCTTGAGCACAAGGATCACGCCCTGCTCGCGGGCGTACCGTGCAGCGTGTCCAATTCGGTCACGCTGTACTTCGGGGGTCGACATGCCCAGCAGTCGGCCCATCTCTCCGGGGTGCGGCGTCAGGATGGTCGCCGCACTTCGTTTGCCCCAGTCGCGTGGCCCCGTTGGGCCAGCGTCTGCCAGCATGTTGAGGGCGTCCGCGTCGATGACGAGCGGGCGATCCGAATGCTGCCACAGACGGCGCAGCCAGTCTGTGTCGCCCTTGAAGCGGCCGAGGCCCGGGCCGGTTGCGAGCACGTCGCGGCTTTCCGCGAGACGCAGCAGGGCGTCGGCGGAAGCCGCGTTCCACTCGCCGCTGTCGCCACCTGCGGCGGCAGCGAGCATGAGCTCGGGCACGGTGCCGATGACATGCGGCAGCAGTGCCGCGGGCAGCGCCCATGTGGCGAGCCCGCAGCCAGCGCGCAGCGCGGCCTTGGCCGAGAGCAGGCCTGCGCCGCTCATCGGCAGACTGCCTGCGGCCAGCAGCACGTGGCCGTAAGTGCCCTTATGGCCGTCCGGTGCCCGGAGGCGGCCCGTATCCACGCGCAGCGCACTTCGCAGCACCTCTTCCGTCAGCAGACGGACCGAGGGGCCGTGCTCCGGCGCAAGCCGCGCGGGAATGCCGATGGAGCGCACCACGATGCGCCCCGCGGCAGATGCGCCCGGGTACTGCACCAGCCCGCGCTTAAGCAGCGCGAGACATACGGTCACCCGGGCCTGAATGCAAGGCTCGTATACCTCTCCGGTGTCGGCATTCAGCCCACTTGGCACATCGGCGGACACGACTGGCTTGCCGCTGTCGTTTGCCGCCGCAATCAGCGCCGCGTATGCTCCGCGCGGCGCCCCCCGCGAGCCGGTGCCCAGCAGCGCATCCACGATGCCTGTGCACCGGCTGAAGTCCACGGCATCGCGCCCGTGCACAAGGGCTGGGATGCCGAGCTGCGCTGCGGCATCCCGCTGCACTGCGGCTTCGCCCCGCAACGCATCCGGCGCATCGGCGTAAACCAAAGTCACGCCGAGCCCCGCCTCAACCAAATGGCGCGCCGCAACCAGCCCGTCGCCGCCATTATTACCCTTGCCGATCAGCATGTACCACTGCTGATCTCCGGGTTGCTCCATCACGAACGCCGGATCGGCGATGATGTCGCCACCATGACCTTCCCGATCCCCGGGCCCGGTGTGCGCCCGCTTCCGGTTACCATCGCTCAAGCGATCCTGCTGCTCCGAACTGAGGCCAACGTCCTTTTCCCGGCACAGCCGGATAACTTCCTCGGCGATGGCTCTGCCTGCGTTCTCCATCAGACTGGCAGCAGGAATGCCTAGCTTGTGAATCGTATGCTCATCCACAGCTCTCATCTGTTCAGCGGTTACGATAAACAACGTTCATCCCTCCCCGGCGAAATTCACGGAAATTTACATCTTCGAATAGGTTAATGTCGCGATGCCTCTTTCGTTTTCCAAGCTGCTTCGCTTCATTCTAATATTCGCATCTGTTTTTTCCTGTCCTTTACTCTGTGACCCTTAGTACCCCACCGTAAACCGGGATTGAATAAATTGCGGATCATCCAGCTCATCCACCAAAGCCGCTGCAAAATCGCCAACGGAAATCGAACTCTCACCCAGATCATCGGTGATCACACGACTCATGCCCACCCGGAACAGACCTGTCCGTCTTCCTGTTGTGATCGTAGCCGCAGGACTCATGTAGGTCCAGTTGATATCCGATGCCTCAATCAGGTTATACGCATCAACATGAGCCTTCGCCAGTGGTTTGACTTCCTCTGGGAATCCAGGTGTGTCCATCAGCATTTCTCCAGAATCCGTAAGCAAGCTTCCTGCTCCACCCACGACAACCAAACGTCCTGCTTTTCCACGACGAACACCCTCAATTAATGAACGTGTAACTTCCAGCATCTCTTCCTCCGCACCAAACTTCGGTCCATAGGCACTCACAACAGCTTCTTGTCCGGCTGTAAAATCGGCAACCTGGTCCGGGTTAAGCAAATCCCCCTGTAACACACGCAAACGCTCATGCTCCATCTCAACCTTCGAAGGATCACGAACAATCGCCGTTACCTCATGTCCGCGGTCCATTAACTCCCACAGTATCGTCTTTCCAATCGCTCCGGTTGCTCCAAAAATGGCAACTTTCATATCAAATCCCTCTTTTCAGTAGATATCATCTTGTCAACTTACCGTTATTTTAATACTTAATCCCATTGTTATATACCTTAAACGGCTCACGCCATCTTAAACCCTCTTCATCTACTTGTAAACCATCGCCAACAAATCTCTTCTATTCCCCAATTCAAATGAAAAAAGCCGCAATATGCGGCTCAACATCAATTCCCTCATATTAAAATGAGGTTGTGGGTCATTCCTCTTCACTTTTTGACAACCTGCAGCTTTATTTCGCTTCCTATTCCCCTTGTCTCCACCACATACCTTCCGATTTCGGACTGGTGTAGGTGAAGCCAAATTGAGCGTACAGACGATCGGCAGGAACATCTGCCAGCAGGCTAACCAAGCCACGAGCAGGCACATGTTCACGCAAATAATTCATGATCTCGCTCATGATCAATTTGCCATATCCTCTTCCCTGCTGATCAGGGCGCACAGCGATATCCACCACCTGAAAGAAACAACCACCGTCCCCGATGACCCGGCCCATGCCTACGATTTCATTTTCTTCACGCAGACATACGGCAAAAAGACTATTGGGCAGCCCAATCTCCGCTCCCTCCTTGCTCATCGCACTAAGACCTGCGCTTTTCCGTAACGCTAGGTATTCTGCCGCTGAGGGCGGTGTATGTTCAATGTTGATCTGGTCCATAGCTCATGCTCCCTTCCTATTAAACCAATGATTATGTGTAGAATAAAAAAATTATGGAAATTACATCTTCTTTGCTTGGGTGCTCATGTCCTTCTTATAACAGTAAATTCCTACTGTTCCTGCTTGAATTCACGCAATTCCTGTGTAATAGTGAGAGAAAGCTTATGTGGACCGTGTTTCATGCTACGCTACAGTTTTTGCAAAGGAGGAACCATTGTGCTTCAACGCTGGATGCTTGCTCTATTCTCATATCCGGGCTTCGTGGCGGTATTACTCGGAATGATCGCTGTGCTGCTTGGTCTCTACGTGTGGTCAGCAACTGAGGTCAGACGAAGCCGTGATAGGCGAATGCACGCGATACGAGACACACTATACATAAGTACAACCCTACTTGGACAACTCACAGCCAAAGAACATCGGAATGTTGCTATAACGGAACATGAGCATCATGAACTGATAACTGCCATGCTGTCCTGCAGAACCGCAGTACATCTGTCTCCACAGCTTCAGGATCAGATCCGCAGCTGTATCATCGATGTGGATCCCGCCAGGCTCGCATTGATGCACAGGGCTCTGGAACGAGAGAGTGCAGCCTTGTCCGATGAATTGAATCGTTACGTACATCTAGACCATTGGGGAAAATCAATCTGGAATGTCATTCGTCCAGCTGCCGAGCCCACCGCTGTCGCGGCTGTACTGTACCTAATTGCTGATTTTGTGTTTCGTCAACAAGGTCTGTTGTATCCTTTCTGGCATTCCTGGTTCAATGCTTTGCCATGGATACGCTTTGTTTCCTTAATCATCACGGTGTTCTATGGTTATCTGCTCTGGTCCAGCCCAAGACAGGGTTCATCGGGGACAGTAACCAAAGCACTCGTTACTCTAATTGCGCTGTGCTCGCTGCTTCATCTGATCGGACTTGCTGCTGCTCCCTACGCATTGGGATTGCAACTCATCCTGTTCATCTCTGGCTTCAGCCTGACAGGAACGCCTTCTCGCAGTGATCGCCCGTACGCGGGACACACCGATTCGGATAAGGAATTGAATAGCAGTACAGAAGCACATGAGGATGAGAACCTGGATATGGAGCTAAACCTCTATAAACCGCGCACATCTGGAGCCATTTCTGAAAAGTGAACCTCTCTGTTAACTTGATTCGCCTGCATCATCAAAATCAGTTCATTCAAAACCAAAAAAGAGAAGCCCGGAAAATCGGCGGCTTCTCTTTTTTGGTTTCTACTATTTTTTTGCATTATGCCTAATCCAATCATGAATTACATGAAGCCTATCCCTTCGCGCTTGCATTCGATGAGCGCAATGAACGGGGTGAGCTGCCTCGTGCAGTGCTGCCGGATTTGGAGGCGCTGCCGGAGGACGTATTTTCAAAACGTTTACGTTCGGTCCGCTCCATCTGCACAATCTGGCCTTCGTGCACAACGATGTGTAACGAGCCAAACTCCATGTCATTCAGTTGTCCGGCAATTCGATCCATCCATACCTCATCCACTTTTAACGGCTTAGCCATAGAGCCGCCTCCTCTTCTCGGGCTACTGCCCGCTATATTCCTCAAGTGCGCTGTCATCCAACCCGACTTATAATTCATTCTTATCCAACCTATATACTTGGTTTATACATTAGCAGGGCTTCCAGTAGCTGTCAATCCGAATTTTCATGAAGTTTAAACAAAATCCATTTTCATTCGGAACCCTCTTCAAAACCAAGATGATCGGCACGGATACAGGAGTCGTACATCATTTTTCGGGAATCGTTTTATGACCCAACCAGCTCTTGAGCAGCAACGTTGCTAGAGCCAAAATCAGCAGCAAGGAGGCGACGGCAAACGAAGCAGAGAATTGATATTCGTTATACAGAATCTCGACATGCAGCGGCAAGGTGTTGGTCTCCCCGCGAATATGTCCCGATACAACAGACACGGCCCCGAACTCGCCCATCGCCCGTGCATTACACAGAATAATGCCATACAGCAGTCCCCACTTGATGTTGGGAAGGGTCACGTTCCAGAAGATCCGCCACCCGGAGGCCCCAAGCGTAACTGCCGCTTCTTCTTCCCTCGTGCCTTGATCCTCCATCAACGGAATCAGTTCTCTGGCGACAAAAGGAAACGTAATGAACAATGTTGCGATGACAATGCCGGGCAGGGCAAAAATAATTTTGATATCATGCTCGGCCAGCCAAGGTCCAAACCATCCATTCGAACCAAAGACGAGGACAAAGATTAACCCGCCTACGACAGGCGAGATCGAAAAAGGTAGATCGATCAGGGTGATCATGAGTCCTTTGCCCCTGAATTGGAACTTGGTAATAACCCACGCTGCCGTCACACCGAATATCGTATTGAGCGGTACGGTAATTCCGGCAACCAGCAGCGTAAGTTTCAATGCCGACATCGCGTCCGGCTCGGTAAGCGCAGCGATGTAGACACCCCAGCCTTGCTTTAACGCCTCCATCAGCACGATCACCAGCGGCAAGATGAGAAGCCAGAGCAGCACCAGACTTGCCAATCCAATCAACAACCATTTAACCCATGGTGCTTCCGTAGTTGCACGGTTTGGCCCAGGCCCGGTTCGCACACGGGAAGCAGGCGTCAATGGAACGGAACCCGCCATATTCTGTACCTCCTTTTGGTTTAGGTTGGTTCACTGCTCACTAAGCTCTGCCTGCCTTCCGGCTCCAGCGTTGAAGTGAATTAATGATCAAGAGCAGGACAAAAGAGACCAGCAGCAGCAGCAAGGCTACCGCCGTAGCTCCCGCATAATCGAACTGCTCCAGCTTCGCCATGATCAGCAAGGGCGCAATCTCCGTTTTCATTGGCATATTGCCTGAAATAAACACCACTGAGCCATATTCGCCAATACCTCGGGCAAAGGCCAAAGCAAAACCTGTCAGCAGCGGCGGGATCAGATCCGGAAGCAGAATCTTCCGGAATATCCGCCATCTTCCCGCTCCCAGCGTAGCCGCAGCTTCCTCCACCTCCGTCTCCAGTTCCTGTAATACTGGCTGCACTGTGCGCACCACAAACGGAATCCCGATAAACATCAGCGCGAGCGTAATGCCCGCCTGTGAATAGGCCAGCTTGATGCCCAATGGCTCCACAAACTGCCCAATCCAGCCATTTCCGGCATACAGCGCCGTTAAGGCAACCCCTGCCACTGCCGTCGGCAAGGCAAAAGGCAGGTCAATGACGGCATCAAACAGTCGTTTTCCCGGGAACTCATACCGGACGAGTACCCAAGCCAGGAGCAGCCCGAGGACCAGATCAATCAGGGCCGCTGCACCTGCAGTCAGAAAACTCACCTGGAAAGAAGCCAGTACCCGGGGATTGGTCGCCACCTCAATCAATGTGGACCAGGTCAGCCCTGTGGAGTTAAACAAGAGCGCTGCCAGTGGAATAAGTACAACCAGGCTCAGGTATAGCACACTGTAACCCATCGTTAATCCGAATCCCGGCAGTGTGCGACTCCGGGCCACCATCACCTTGCTCATGCACGTTCATCCTCTCTGCCTTCAGTCGGTCGGACTGGTTGGCCGCTTACATGGTCACGCAACAATATCGACGTCAGATGCATTAGCTGCCCGGAACATAAATCTGGTCAAAGATACCGCCATCATTAAAATGCTTGGCCTGGGTATCGCGCCATGTGCCAAATACATCGTTCAATGTGAACAGCTCAAGCTGCGGGAACTGATCCTTGAACTTTTCCTTCACACTGTCCAGGGTTGGGCGGTAATAATTTTCAGCAGCAATGGTTTGCCCCTCTTCACTGTACAAATATTTCAGATAGGCGTCCGCCACTTCGCGGCTGCCTTTTTTGTCTGCATTTTTATCTACAATTGCTACAGGTGGTTCAGCCAAAATACTGACCGAAGGCACAACAATGTCGAATTTGTCTGGACCCAGCTCTTTAACTGACAAGAAAGCCTCGTTCTCCCATGCAAGCAGTACATCACCAATACCACGCTCTACAAACGTAGTTGTCGCTCCACGTGCTCCAGAGTCAAGGACAGGCGCATGTTTGAAGAGCTCTGCAACAAATGCTTTGGCCTTCTCTTCATCATTGTTGTTATGTTTGAGCGCATATCCCCATGCCGCCAGATAGTTCCAGCGTGCCCCGCCGGACGTTTTCGGATTTGGGGTAATGACCTGGGTATCTCCCTTGATGAGATCATCCCAGTCCTTAATGCCTTTCGGATTGCCTTTGCGTACCAAAAATACGATCGTTGATGTATACGGGGAGCTGTTGTGCTCGTATTTGTCCTGCCACCCCGCATTAATCAGACCTTTATCTTCAATAGCATCGATATCGTATCCCAATGCCAACGTAACCACATCCGCGTCCAGACCATCAATGACGGAACGACTTTGTTTACCTGACCCACCATGAGACTGCTTAACCGTTACTTCCTGACCTTTCTCTTTCAGCCAATAGGCCGCAAACGCCTTGTTATATTGCTCATAGAGTTCACGTGTCGGATCATAGGATACATTCAGCAACTCGATCGCTTTTGCCCCTTCTTTGCCGCCTTCCGTTCCACCCGATGTTCCTGCCGCATTCGTGCCACCGCTTTCCGATCCGCATGCCGCCAGTACCCCTGTTAACACCAATGCCAGACCAACCAGAATACCCTTATGAATTCTCTTTTTCATAGATAACACTCCCCCCGAATGGATTTGCAAGATTACCTCAGCAGGCTGAACAGCACGGAACGCACCGAAAAAAAACAAAAAACGGAGGAACCCCCGCGCACTTCTCCCTCATAAAGTCATGCCGGCCCAAAGGCCGTGTATGCTTCATCCAGGATTGATACGCTGCGGTGTTCCTCCGTCTATACGGTGAGAACGTTATTCTGTTCACGTTACGATCTCTCATGTGACTGTAAATGACTTCTTCCGCAAAAAGATCATAGCCATTTTTATTATTCCTACCTGTTTAGTGAGTTATATACGTATCATAAGGGCAGTACATATGACTGTCAAACGTTTTTTTTCCGATTTCTACCGGATATCTGTGTAAATGGCAGAAAAGAAGAACAACGGACCAAAGTCCGTTGTTCCCTTGTCAGCGATAAGTTTTATTCGCTGTAACATCATCCCGGGGGTTGGCTTGAGTTCAAGCCCTTTCGCTCTTATTTGCCTGCATACCGGATATTCGGTACGGGAGGTGTGCTCATGCCATCTCCCAAATAAAAGCCCGTGTGTGGCGGTTGGTTATAGGCTACATTTTGCCAAGCTACGCCCAGACGGTATACCGGATCATGCATCAGGGTGTAGATCCGTTTGTCCGTAACGGCTGTTGTCGTATAGATGCGTAGCGCAGAACTATCATTGGTCCGCCATACCACTTCTTCTCTCCAGTCGCCGAACAGGTCAGCCTGCAGATTCGGTGTGGATTTTGTTCCATTATTGGAAGAAACACCGGATGCCGTCAACAGATTAACCGTTTTGCTATTGGTGTAGTCCCATTTATCGATCCGGTTGCTATCCAGCAATTCCCGGAGCAGGTCACCGTCCCACCAGATGCCAAAATTCGTGGACGAAGGCAAGGTTGTCCCAATTTTCTGCCCTTTGGCTGTATACAACCCACCATCTGCCCACACTTCGGCACCCTTGTAACGCGGATCAATATCAGCTGCCATGCCGCGTCCAATATCTTTTGTCGTAGGTATGCCCCAGATCAACTGACCTGTACGCGCATCACGGAATTCCACTCCGGCATTGGACGGGGTCTCATGCACCTGGAATACTTCAAGTCCCGCACGATCCGGGTCCAGATCACTGAGATGCATGGCATCCCCATGATGAAGCCCTGTCGTGTAGAGTCCCTTACCGTTATCATCTACCGCCATCGCGCCATATACGATCTCATCTTTGCCATCGCCATCCACGTCCGCCACGCTCAGATTATGATTGCCTTGTCCAGCATAACCGGAATTACCTGATGTATTGGAATCAAAAGTCCATTGTTTCGTCAATTGTCCATCCCGCCAGTTGTACGCCACCAGCACGGTCCGGGTATAGTATCCACGCGCCATGACCAGACTTGGCCGCTCTCCATCCAAATACGCAATTGCTGCAAGAAATCGATCGACCCGGTTGCCGTAGTTGTCTCCCCAATCGGACACATTGCCGCGCGCCGGTTCGTAGTTCACCGTGGAAAGTGCTTTGCCGGTCTGTCCATTGAAGATCGTAAGAAACTCCGGCCCGGACAGAACGTATCCGCTGGAATTACGATAATCTTTGCTGGCATCCCCGATTACCGCTCCTGTTCCATCCTTCGTACCATCAGCCGTTTTCATCGCCACTTCGGCCTTGCCGTCTCCGTCCAGATCGTACACCATGAGCTGGGTGTAATGGGCACCCGCACGGATATTTTTGCCCAGACTGATTCGCCACAGGCGTGTTCCATTCAATTTGTAGGCATCGATAAATACTTCACCCGTGTAGCCGCTTTGGGAATTGTCTTTAGAGTTGGATGGGTCCCACTTCACGATCAGTTCATACTCCCCATCTCCATCCACATCCCCTGCACTCGCATCATTGGCACTATACGTATAGGCCACCCCATCCGGCGTTGTACCCCCTGCGGGTACATTAAGAGGTACGGACAAATAATTATTGCCCCATACGCTCGCTACCGCCGAAGCAACCTGTTCGGTTCCACTGACTACGGCTCGAACCGTATATTTGGAACTGCTTGTCCCGCTTGTATCCTGGAGATTGGTACTGTTCGTTATGGGCGATGCGTTTACCTTGGTTCCATCCCGATAGACATTAAACGATACATTCGACCCTTCCGTACCTAGAAGCCGCCAACTGACGAACACACCTGTGCCCGTCTTCACTGCAACTACACCGCGGTCCAGAAACTCCATCTGACGGGCACCCGCAGCATGAGTGACCGAAGTGTCTCCAAGACCCAGCGAAGTAACCAGTAGCGCAGAACTCAGCAGGGACACACCTGCGGTCCGCAATGTACGCTTCCATAACGATCGTTTTCCCATAAAGCCATTGCCTCCCCAATCGAATTGGTAAGCCCGATGCCCTTGGTAGCGCCATCTCATATCAATGTAAGCGCTTTAATATACTCATTTTAAATTAAACATATAATTCCATCTATAGGTCTAATTTAGTAATTTTATGTATGATAAAAAGGAAAAAAGCCGAAAGATGAATCTTTCGACTTGGATGCTTCATTCTCGCACACTCGATCTTAACCCGGACGTAACAAAGAATGTTGTGTCATCTCACCTTATACTACTGGAGCAATACACACTGGACGTGGTATCTCCAATTTGAATCCGTTGTGTGTCAGACGTCCATCTTCACCATTGATCTGAAAAGCAACGAGATTGTTGCTGTCCTGATTGGCGACCAGCAGAATGCCACCTGGCAGCAAGTTAAAGTTACGCGGAGTCTGACCAATAGTGGAAGTCCACTCTATAGCCTCCAACTTACCGGATTCCTGGTCAATATGATACAGCACAATGCTGTCGTCCCCACGATTGGAAGCATAGAGGAAACGGCCACACGGGGATACACGGATATCCGCTCCCGTCCCTTCACCAGAATGCCCTTCAGGCAGTGTGGTGATATGCTGTAACGTAGTGAACTCACCTCGACGCTGATCATACATGAACGCCGTAATGGTGTTACTCAATTCATTAATCACATAGGCCCATTTCGAGTTGGGGTGGAAGACGAGATGTCTCGGTCCGGAGCCTGGAGGCTGATTCATCTCACGGTGCGTTACCAAGCGGCCTTCTTCCTGACGATACACAATAATCTGATCCAGACCCAGATCACAGACAATGGCATATTGACCCGAAGGGTCTGGTTGAATGGAGTGGGCGTGCGGCCCTTCCTGACGGTCGTCATTCTGCCCTCTTCCCGTATGCTCAATCAGCGCACTCATCTCTTCAAGCGTGCCTTGATCCCCTACCGGGAATACGTTCACACTGCCACTGCTGTAGTTCGAAGTCAGCACCCACTTGCCATCCTCCGTGACAGATATATAACAAGGCGATGCGCCCTTCGTCAATTTGCGATACATCAAATGCAGCTCACCCGTTGCAGCATCCCTGCGATAGACCAGCACCTCTCCCTCATCTGTCTCACTTACCACGTACAGAGAGTTCCCATCCGGAGATAAGGCCAGATACGATGGATTTTCTACTCCATCCATATGATTTACAATCCGCAACTCGCCTGTATCCTTGTTCAACGCACAGAGAAATATTCCCGGTTGATCTGCGGATGCATAAGTACCTGTATAGAAAAAAGCTTCATTCGTTGCTGTTGTTTCCATCGTTTCATTCTCTCCTTATTGATTCAAATGATTGATCTCACACTCTAATTACATGCAATTATAAGAAGTTGTATCCCGAATAGTTGATTCCACTTGTTATGTACTTACCCAAATCACAGACTTTTGCTTCAGTGGTTATCTTTCCTCACCATAATACAAAGTGTACGGCCTTACAATAGTCCATTCCCTTTGTACATATTCCAACGGCATTTCTTGTAGAAAACCAATGGAAAATTACAGCAACCTTTTGAGGAATAGGGTCGTCTATAGGGACAAATAGCTTTTATACAAAGGGATACTCCCTGGAAAAGTGAGGCGAACCTGTCATGAAAAAAAACATATTGGCTGCATTAACAGCCGGAGCAATACTCTCCCTTTCTCTGAGCGCGGGTCCGATTCATGCAGCTCAAGCAGAATTTACTGATATTCAAGGTATTACGGGGGCAGACAAGATTGAATCCCTTCATCAGGATGGCTTAATCAAAGGCGTGAGTGATAGCTTATTTAAACCGGAACAAGAACTCAACACAGCTCAGGGAATACAGCTTATTGCTGATGGTCTCCATCTGAATTTGGACACGATTCGTTTTGTCAAGCAACCTCTGCCAAGTGACTACTTCTCCAACGTAAAAGATGGCGTATGGTACAGTGATGCTTTTGTCCGTGCTCAGTTTAATGGTATTAAGATGTCCAACGACATCGACCCTTCCAAGCCGCTAACCCGTGAACAGTACACCCTTTTCTTGATGCAAGGCATTGAAGCTAAAGGCGGCCTGCCGATGATTAACATCAAGCCTGTAGATATCACGGATGAGAAAGAGCTTACGCCAGAATTTCAAGGTGCGGTTCAACGCTCCCTTGTCTTGAAGATTAATACGCTCGATACCGAGGGCAACTTCAATCCGAAGGAAACGATTACCCGCGCCGAAGCTGCGGTTATGATGTATAACGCAATTGAGTACCTGGAAGATTTCAATGCACCGAAAATCCCGGAAACACCAGAGAAATAATGATCCACTGTCATTTTAAATACCAAACAGCCGCATGTTTCCCTCTAGTGGGGACATGCGGCTGTTTATGTTATATCTATTGATATCTATAGCGATAACTGATCTAAAATCAGTCTTAGAAAGAACCTTTAACTACAACTTCTGACAACGGGAAACGACCTGACGGACGAGCTGGAACTGCAGCTTTACCTACAGTGATCAACAACGTTGGCAAATAACGCGCAGGGATGTTGAACGTTTCGATCAATTGTTGCGGGTTGTAACCACCCATTGGGCAAGTATCATATCCCAGGGAACGTGCAGCAAGCATAATGTTCTGTGAAGCAAACGATGCATTACGGATCGCTTCATCGCGAGCGATTTGCGGATTTTTGTAAGCACCATTGATCTGTCCAACCAATGCGTCACGAACTTCAGAAGGGATTGCACCTGCTTCAACAGCCTGATCATAAATCACGGCGTTGCGGTTCGCTTCCAGATCCCCGAGTACAGCGATCGTAACGGAACTGTCTGTGATTTGACTTTGGCCGTAAGCGATTGGCAGCAACTTGGCTTTGTCTGCTTCGGATTCGATCACGAGGAATTTCCAGTGTTGCAGGTTCCATGAAGACGGTGCTTCGGAAGCGGCAGTCAGGATAGCGTTCAAATCTGCTTCAGGCATAACAAAACCACTTTCGTACTTTTTGACAGCGTGACGTTCGTTAATCACGCGAAGTGTTTCATTGTTTTCAATGCTGGACATGCGTTCCACTCCCCAAGTTCTTTTTATTTTTTTACGTTCGTAAGGCCCAACTCTACCGAGTTCTCACCTTCCGAAAATAACATCAGCGCAGACGATCGCTTCCATCTGTGTTCACGTTATGCCCGGAATCGCCTGAAACATCAACGGATCTTACACCCGGAGCAAACGCCCTTGTATAGCCTGTCCACTATGCCTGACAGCAGCAGTCCAAGGCCAGATCATGAAGAGCTGTTAACGATCAGATCTGTCATGACCTATCCTTCATGGACAAGGGTTCCATAGACAAAGAACATTCTTTCCCATTACCGATACGATGCTTCACATCCTCAATGGATATACGGTCAAAATAAGCGCTTAATGCTTCTTCGCCTCCATCGTAGATGCTTCCCATTACATCCTGCATATTGGAAGAAACAACGCACGTTGAACCAGTTTCTCCCGAGCACCAACTGGGACCCAGTGATCCACCGGCTACCAGTCTGTACAATTCTCCAAGCTTTATTTCTCCACTCGGACGGCTGAGCAGATATCCACCGTGAGCACCTTCCTTGGTGGTCAGGTATCCGTGCTTCCGCAGCACACTAAGCACCTTGCGTACTCTGGCTGGATGCGTACCCACACTTTGAGACAAGTCTTCACTATTGGCCATACACTCATCCTTCATGGACAGAAAGACCAGACAGTGTACAGCAATGGTAAATTCACTGTTCATTACTTACTCCCTTCCCGGCATATCGTTCACCGATGAACATTCAATCCAAGGTAAGTATAACTGTTATTATAGGAATAACAGTTATGTTTGTCAACACTCTCAACTTAGGGGTTAGAAAACCCGATTCCCCTGTCATATCAGTATATACAGGCTCTTCATAGACTAAGTAAAAAGGTTGAGTTCTAACCGTTTTTATGGGGGAAAGAACAAAAAAAGTGAGCCTATCGCTTCGCGAAAGGCTCCAATAAGATAGACATATGAAAGGGCTTACGAGATTATTATAATCGGTTATTCTCATTTTGAAAACGCTTTTTTTGTAAAGTGATTTTACGGCTTAAAATATCCTATTTTTTAAGCATATCTTCATAGGGTATTGCAAAAACTAATGATATTAGTTATATTACTAACAACATTAGTTTTAAGGAGGGTTCAATGATGCGAATTACACGTGAGCATGATGTTGTCCAGGTTTCATTCCTTCCACGCCTCTTCCCCGTGAACGTATATCTTGTTGAAGAAAAAGATGGGTTTACCCTTATTGATGCCGGAATGCCATTCAGTCTGAAGGGGATTCTATCTACTGCACAATCCCTGGGTAAACCGATTACCAGAATCATTCTGACTCACGCCCATGGCGACCATGTTGGTGCACTGGACGGTCTTAAGGATGCGCTGCCTGAAGCCGAGGTCTGCATCTCAAGAAGAGATGCCCCGCTGCTGGCCGGAGACGCTTCCCTGCTTCCCGGCGAGCCGCAGACTCCGGTACGCGGTAGTGTACCCAAAGCGATCCGCACCCGGCCGGATCGCTTGCTCGATGATGGCGACCGGATCGGATCCCTGGTCGCCATTGCTACCCCAGGCCATACGCCGGGCCATATGGCCTTCATGGATACGCGCAGCCGCGTGCTCATCGCTGGCGACGCGTATCAGCTGCACGGCGGTCTCGCCGTATCCGGCCGGCTGCGCCCGCTCTTTCCGTTCCCCGCGCTGGCGACGTGGAACCGTGAACTTGCTCTTGCCAGCGCCAAGCGCTTGGCTGAGCTGGAGCCGTCCGTGCTCGCTGTAGGGCACGGACGAATGCTGCGTCAGCCCGCTGCGGCTATGCGAGCAGCTACAGCAGACGCGGAGCAGCGGCTGCGCCCTGCCGGGGGGCATCTGTGAGCCCCCGCCAAGGGCTGGATCGCGGCGTTCTGTTAAGCGCCGCCGTCCAGCTTGCCGACAGCGACGGATTCCATTCGCTAACACTGGCCGCTCTGGCCCAGCGGCTGGATGTGCGCTCCCCGTCGCTCTACAACCACATCAACGGTCTTCCCGGGCTTCGCCAGGAATTGGCGTTGATGTCCGCACAGCAGCTCAGGCTTGCATTAACTGAGGCTTCCGCCGGCCGTTCCGGCGACGAAGCCATTCAGGAGGTCGCTGCTGCATATATCGGCTTCGTCCGCAAGCATCCAGGGCTGTACGAAGCCTTCTTCCACGCCCCGGACCGTCAGGAACCACAGCTCGTTGTGGAGAGTACAGCTGCCCTAAATCTGTTGCTCCGCCTGTTGCAGCCCTATACACTAAGTGAAGCGGAAACGCTCCATGCCGTTCGCGGATTACGCAGTCTTTGCCATGGCTTCGCCTCCATGGGTGAAAAAGGCGGCTTCGGTATGAACTTTGACCCGGATGAGAGTCTGCAACTTTCCGTGGCCGCTTTCCTGAATGGATTGCAACATCTTCATTCATAAAACCCGATATATCTTTGATGCCAAATAGAGGAGGGCTGCAGATGATCTGCAGCCCTCCTTATGTATCCTACCGTCCCGCAACCAAAGGAACGGTTTTTCTATTGCCAGGGTGCTTGCCCTGATTGGACTTCCTGCAAAATCTTCTTCATTACGGGTACGTATACCTTCCAGTAAAACCGATCAGGGACACCCTTTTGATCCGGTGTAAGCTTCGTTTTTACTACATCCCATCCCTTGATACGGCGCCAGAACGAATAATGCTCCAGCTCTCCGAAGGACCCTGCCATATAATACGTCCGATTATAGCCCTCATTCCGGATAAGAGCAGCGAATTCCACCGGAATACCTGCGTCCATCAGTTTCTGCTGACCATTCTCCGTCAGATCCGTCTTATACCAGGCCAGTACATCAGCCTGTTGTTGAGGCACAATAATGTCGAACCATTCGCTGTAATGGATATCCCGGGTAATTCCACTCCATTCCTCACCTTCCTGTGTAAAGGAGAGCTTTACGTCACCGCTCTTTACATCCCGGCCTTTCTTCAGTACAATCACCCGTCCATCCTCATGAACCAATAAAATACCTGCTCCGTGATAGGGCCAATCCCTTTTCTCTCTAAGCTCGTAGTTCATTCGGACTCTCTGCGGCACTTCATCCAGGCTCTGCAGATCCGATACCGATCTCCCCTGCCATCCACTGCTTTTCATACCCAGAATCGGATACAATTGCTCTTTTGTCATGTTCGAAACAGCATTCGACAAGGCGCTAAACTCAGCAACAATCGTTACACCTTTGGTTGCGGCTTCACGGATTTTGTGCGCATCATAGATCGTGAGACCTTCATAGGCTTTGTCTTGTATACGCTCATTCGTATCTGTAGATGAAAGATGATGATTAGCCGTCAGATAGATCAGGTCCGTGTCGGTTACCTCATCCGGCAATTTCCGTTCAATACGGGAGATTCCGTTCTGTATATCATATCCGTAGTAGTCTTCTTCATACGTATAATGCTCCCCTGTCTGTTGGACAATCTTCTGTTGATTCAAAATCCACACCAGTCCCTTATGCCCTACATAGGACAAGTCCGGTTTACCTTTGTCAACAATCATGATGTTAAGCGGTATCGGTGCCTGTGATTGCCACAAAATCCAGGGAATAACCAGGACCACTGATACCACGGTCAAGCAAGCCAATGTCCATACCGTGAGCGGCCTGTGATTTCTATTCATGAAGCGTATTCCTCCTTGCTCTGTTCCAAGGTATTACGATGATCGGCAAACTACCCCTTTCCGTGCTTACTGTCCTTCTTCCCGTATCCCACGACCTGCAACAGTCCGTAAATACGGAATACATTGTTCATAGGTCTAAACCAAAATGTCTCTGAGCATGCGTACAAAAACAGTCGTGTCACCTCACGAAACGTATATGCTCTGCGGGAGGACCATATTTCAAACATCACCGCGCAAGCCGACAACAGGGAACCGTAGAGCACCAGAAGCAGAGCAAGGACCAGACATAGCTTGACATCCACAATTTGTAACCACATTCCCGAGATCAGAAAAATTATCGTCGCAATCTCCAGAACCGGTCCCATCAGTTCAACAAGGATAAAATAAGGAATCGATACCATCCCCATCCACCCATAGTGCGGATTTCCAATCATGCTGCGCTGTTCCCATAGGCTGCCCGCGAGCTGTCTATGCCAGCCAGCACGCTGCTTCAGCAGTTGGCTCCAGGACTCCGGTACGTTGACACTGCAGATCGGATCGGGAATGTATATAATACGTCCAGGCTCTTTCATCTGTTTCATATGTTTGTGCAACCGCATGACAAGCTCAATGTGACCTACATGAGAATCCGTGTTGTAACCGCCGATTTCCATGATCCTATTTTTTTTAAAAACACCGAAAGCTTGTGATGTAAACAACAGAATATTGATGTTATATCGTACAAGTCCTATGCCACTGATCAAAAAAGCTCGCACATATTCAATATATTGCATTATAAGCAGGGGGCTTAATTCCCGTTCTGACGATGTAATGCCTTGAATCGAAGTAAATGGGTACTTCCCATTGGCCATATCTACCCTGCCGCTGCAAGCGACGATCTCTTCACCCGGAAGAGCGCTCATAACTGGTTTCATGATCTTCACCAACGCATCCCTTTCTAACACAGTCGCCTGTCCAATCGATGCAACATAGGGATATTGAGACATGTTGATCCCCACATTCAGTGAATCCATATGGCCACCATACTCCTTATCAATCACGAGGAGATGGCAGTGCACCATAGATCGGTACACTGCCCTGATCTGTCCAATCTCCCGTTCCAGACCCGAATAATGAACTTTACTCTGAATAGGCAACAAATCATACGTATCCATTAGCTGCTGCATGGTTCCATCTTGGGAACCATCATTGATGATGATAATTTCATAGAGAGCATATTGCGTTTCCAACAAACGTTCGACACGGTCAACAATCATGTTCTCGCTGTTGTACACTGGGACAAGAAGTGATACCGGCGGAGCCAGCTCCTCATTCAGCATCTCATCATATTGAAGCGAGTCCACATCCCTCTGCCGGATCAGCATCCGGACAGCAGCGAGAAACAGTACACTGAACATCACAATGGCGAGTATAAGGTATATCAAAATCCCCTCGTGCCACGCCACAATCAAACTCCGCAGCATATTAATCCATCTTTCGTCCATACTGCTTCCTTTCCAGCGTTTCCTCCGCTATCTGCCTTGCGTATTTATCCGGGTGTTCTGAGGCTGTATAGCGCAGTTCCTCAACCGCCTGCTCGTATCGAGCAAGTGAATTCGCTGCCTCCTGCCTGATTTGAAAAGAAGGGTCTCCCATCAACCTTTTCAGTAGCGGGACAAAAGCTTCTTCACGAATGCTGCCCATCAATCGGGCCACAACTAAACGCTCCGAGCGTGGCCTTTCGTCACCCTGCTCATTCCATACCAGCAACAACTGTCTCAGCAAACGCTTATCCTTCTTTTCAACATGGGCGAGCGCCTGTAACGAGCGGGTGCGAAGTTCAGCATCCCCTCCAAGGATCAGTGCCTCCAGCAATGAAATAGCGTTATCTGTCTGTTCATCACGGATTCGCAGAGCATCAATGAACGTACACTGGACCTGATAAGATAGTTCCTTGAAATGTTCCATTAGTTTCAACCACATCTCATCTGTGAGCGGTAACAAGATCTGCAAATACTGTGAATCGGAAAGCAACGTATCCTTTCGCAGTAATTCCTTCAAAACTCTCATATACCCTGTTCTGGCATACATGCGTAAGATGATGAACCGCTCAAGCGGCGTACATGAAGCAGAACGAAGGATGTCCTCAAGCTTGGGCAATAGTTCTATCATATGAAATTGCTCGACGTATAACAAAGTGTTAACCCTAACGCTCCACTTCCTCGATCCAAGCCTTGTTCTGTATGAACTTTCAAAGACTCTCCAAGACAAGAAGCGAATACGTGCAAGCTCCATTTCTCGGGGCCCTTGAGACAGTCGTTGTAACAAGATGCCCTGCAACACAGCCTGTTGATCTCCCGACATATTAAGCAAAGCGGAGTCAAGTTCTCCTGTGTCAAAATAATTCCTTAGGGCGGAACCTTCACCTTCTGCATTAAACTCATGCAACCATTTTGCTTGCACGACCACCCTTCGCCTCGCTGCATGCTTATCCCATAGGATGTAGCCATACGCGCATAGCAGGAGCACAAGCACACTTCCACATATGATACTGGACAACTGTAGTAACAAAACGGTTTTCCCTTCAAACCACCCAGCATTTTGCCCACCGATAAGGTGGACATTCATCCGTACATGATCGTTCATTTCCTGATTTCCCCTTACTCGAATAAACCGCCTCACACTGGGTACAATAATACAAATTTTTCAAATGAACCCTCTATATACAATCCGGGTAAATGATACACTAAGCATTCTATCGGCTTTCTTCGTTTGTGATATAATAGAAACAGAAAATTCCGGTAATTCGCATCATGTTCCGGATGTCCGGATAACATATTATTCCAGAAAGAGGGAGTTTTACGTGGCTCAAATCAGTCCGTCTTACCTTCAGATCGGTGCAACTCTGGGTATGCTCGTCATGGCCCTACTTGCCATTTTTATTCGAATGAAAGCCAGCCACCGTCCGGTAACCATTCGCAAAATACTTATTCCCCCGCTGGGAATGAGTACGGGTTTTCTCATGTTTGTTGTACCTGAGACACATGTTCCGCTTCTATGGGCACTTATCGCGCTGTTGGTGGGCTGGTTTATATTCTCGTATCCCCTCATTCGCAGTACTCGCTTTGAACGAGTTAACGAAGAAATTTTTGCCACCCGTTCACGAAGCTTCGCGTTCATTCTGCTTGGATTGCTGGCAATACGCCTAATCCTGCATGAAGTCATTCAGCGTTATGTAAGCATTCCTCAAACGGGTGGATTGTTCTTCCTTCTGGCCTTCGGTATGATCGTACGCTGGCGGGTATATATGTACAAACACTATAAGGAAGTTGTTGCTGCCGAATCTTAGCTTCATCGCAACATCCTAACAACTAAAAAGACACGTTCTGTGCACTTCATCGTGCGGAACGTGTCTTTTCTTGTGCTGGCATATGTTCTAGGGATTCTATATCTATTCGGGGTCCGCAACCTTTACAAGCTGTTTACCCAAGTTATCTCCTGAGAAGAGGCCCATAAATGCTTCAGGCGTCTGGTCAAAACCTTCCACAATGTTTTCTTCAAACTGAATGTGGCCTTCCTTGATCCATTTTGCTAGCTTGGCTCGGCCTTCCTTGAAGGACTTGGCATAGTCACCCACCAGAAAACCTTTCATCAACGCTGTATTGGTTAACAATAACGTCTGTGGGCGCATGCCGATATCCGGTTTCTCCAGATTATATGACGAAATCTGTCCACAGAGTGGAATACGTGCATTCCGATTAATATGGCGCAGTACCGCATCCGAGATTTCACCGCCAACATTGTCGAAATAGACGTCTACGCCAGCCGGGCAAGCCCGTTCAATGGCAGCAGACATATCCTCTTCGTGCTTATAGTTCAACACCACATCGAATCCCAGTTTTTCTTTCAGATACTCACATTTTTCGTCAGAACCTGCAATCCCGATTACACGCGCACCTACAATCTTGGCGATCTGGCCCGCAATCATGCCTACCGCTCCGGCGGCTCCCGATACGACCACCGTTTCGCCATCCTTCGGCTTACCGATGTCTTCCATGCCAAAATAAGCGGTCAAACCGGTCATGCCCAACGCACCCAGGTAAGCCGTAATTGGAGCCTCTTCTGTATCAATCAGGGAAATATCTCCCGTATTTACGGCTGCATACTGCTGCCAGCCCCACATGCCGGATACTAAATCCCCTTTGCGCAGATTGGGTTCCGAAGAATCCACCACCTGCCCAATCGTTCCGCCCTTGATCACTTCATTCAACGCATAGGGGGGAGCATAGGATTTTGTATCTTTCATGCGGCCCCGCATGTATGGATCTACAGACAAATATAGCGTACGTACCAGAACTTGTCCTGCATCCGGTACAGGAAGCGGTGCATCAATGAATTTAAAGTCTTCTCTGGATGGGGCACCTTCGGGACGAGACGCAAGTACGATCTGTTTATTTTCAGACACCAAAATGACCTCCTTCTTGCCAGTGGACAGGGGTTAAACCTCTGTCAGCTGATATTATTAACCACCGGCTCTATGTGTATCGCCTCTAAATAGTTTAAACCGAAACAGGCGGATCACAAACGTGGGCCGCCTTGAAATATGCAAATATCATCACATTGGAGACATTGGGAGCCATTATTGAGCAGTCAGAATAACAGGACCATCTGCTGTAATGGCAATCGTATGCTCATATTGGGCAGACAGGCTTCCATCCTGAGTACGCGCTGTCCAACCATCCGAGTCGAGCTTGCTACGGTACGTACCAATGTTCAGCATCGGCTCAATCGTAATAACCATGCCTTCCTTGAGACGTGGACCACGGTGTGGTGGGCCGTAGTGAGGCACCTGTGGTTCCTCATGCATTTTCTCGCCAATTCCGTGACCGATAAATTCACGGACAACCGATAAGCCTTCTCCTTCCGCATACGTCTGAATCGCATTGGAGATATCACCGATCCGGTTGCCGATCACAGCCAGTTCAATCCCTTTGTAGAGGGATGTTTTGGTCACGTCTAATAGATGTTGTGCTTCTGGAGTCACCTGACCCACCGCATACGACCACGCGGAATCAGCCAGCCAGCCGTTCAGATTCACGACCATATCAATCGTAACGATGTCCCCATCCTGCAGTACATATTTTCCCGGAAATCCATGACAGATCACATCATTAACCGACGCACATGTCGCATATTGATACCCGTTGTATCCCTTTTGTTCCGGCGTAGTGCCATTTTTCTTCATAAAAGCTTCGGCAAACTGATCAATTTCCTGTGTCGTGATCCCTGGACGGATCATTCCGGCGATTTCTCTATGGCATGCGGCAAGAATTTCTCCGGCCTTCTTCATAAGTTCGATTTGTTCTTTGGTTTTCAACGTAATCATTACAACTACTCCTGTCCGTTAAAATCTCATCCTGTCTTCTATTGTAACGCGAAATGCTCAAAATAAAAAATTCCGTGTAATCCTCAACATTCTATTATACACCTCGCCCCTGTCCAATAAATACAATTCCCCTTAAAAAAATTCGAAACCCGTCTAACAAAGCTCCGTATATGCTTAAAACGGTTGAAGACGAAAGGATGAACGTTCATGTTCAAAAAGATTATCGGCAAACTCCTCGATTCTAAATCTTCATCTCATCATAGGCGTAACAGCTCATCGGATAGACACTCATATAAACGTCACAGCAGTTCCTCTGGCAAACGCAACTACAGACGATATTCATCTTCGGATGCAAAACACCGGGATAACCGCCATGGCTCCGGTTACTATAAAAGCAGAAAATACAGCTCCAGCTAAGCTGGTATTACGATTTCCAAACAGAAATGTTCGTTTCATTTAGACTGGCGTTAAATCATCGTATATGTATTAAAAGGGTTGTTCTGCTTGCCGTCTTCACGGTTAGCAAAACAACCCTTATTTATTTCTTCATCGCAATTTTATCAGCACACGGTCAATATCTGCCTGTAACTTCAGTGCTTCACCTTCATAGCCTGGACGAAGTCCAAGCAGTCGTTCCAGGATGTCGCGAACTTCCTTCGTGAGCTTGAGTTCTTCCTGCCAGCTGGCCGGTTTGCGGCCCTTCTCTGGCTCGTAAGCGGAATACAGCATGAACAAAAGAAAATGACCGAGATCCTGCAAATCCTGGTCAGGTGCAGCCAGTTCATCTTCAGGTTCAGGTAATTCACGCATCCGGCGTTTCAGCTCAGGCCACAACGGCTCCCCCATGCGCCGCGCCAGGCCAAAATCAATTAAACGCACCTGCCCGTCACGTAAAATGACATTTGGAATACGCACATCTCCATGAATATATCCCTGCTCATGAACATGCATAATGGGAGCCAGCAGTTGCTTTGCCAGCTCCAGACAATCCTGTTCCGTATATTTGCGGCCTTGCTCGAATATACACTGTTCCAGTGTCTCACCAAGGATGTACTCGGTAACAATGTAACTACGCGCACGATATGTGAACACATCCAGCAACTTAGGGATAGCCGGATGATCCATCCGATTCACCACATCCGCCTCCCTGTCCAGCAACCGTACAGCGAGTCTACCTTTGCTGGGTTTGGACTCTTTTAACGCCACATCCTTGCCAGTCTGTTCATCAGTACACAGGTACGTCAGTCCATAACTTCCCATGCCGAGCAAGTCATATATCGTATAACGCCCGGCGATCTTCGTACCTTTCCGCCGGGGACGATCAGTCCATAGGCCGAGCAGTCTTTGCCAGCTTCGTCGCAGCTCCACAGATCCTCCCACGCCAGCCATCTAATCTTCTGTTTTCCGTTTAAAAAGAGCAGATCAGCAGCCAGTCTTGTTGTTGTATGGGCTCATTATATCAAGCTATCTGTGTAAAATCACGACGAGCATGGGCCGAGTTCTCAGGCTTCTTTGTGCTTTTTGGGCAGCAGCCCAAACAACATTCGGAGCGATGTTCCTTTGGGTTTGCGTTTTCTTCCCTGGAAGCTGCGCAGATTGGTGACCAGTTCACGATCCCGCTCCTCTTCCAGCTTCTCATTCATCCAAAGACGCTGCTTCTCCATCTGCTCCTGAAGAGCAAGATGGGTATCCGCCAGATGCTGCAGCGTTAACTCCAGTTCGTCCACCCGATGCTGCAGTAGTTGGACCTGATCATCCTGCTGTCCGACAGCACCGTATGTCACTTCACTCACGAGTTGTCCCAGACCTTCATAAGATCTTAGGGCTCCAGTCGGTTCAGGTGCCTCAGGAAATATTGCGGGCATCACCGTAGCCGCACATTCCATCTCCGAAGCATCCTTCACTGTCATCACAGGCACTTCTGGAGCCAGTACGGTGACTACAGCATCCGAAAGCGGCAGGTTATGTTCCCTAAGCTCTGTCATCAAGCGTTCAATGCACTCGATATCGTCCGACTTGAACAGTCTGGATTTGTTGGCGGAACGTTCAAATCGGTATCCCTGTTCCTCAAGTGCTGCCGCATATTTACGAAGAGTACTGGCACCAATGCCCAGGCTCTTGGCCGTTTCCGTCGTTGCTCCTGCTTCTGCAATCATTATTATTCCCTCCCGGAATGAAGTCTTTTTGGTACAAGGTAGTGGCTTCAGCGTTCCCTTCTGGAACTGTCATCGGATCGGGTCGACCTGTCTCATAGATCAAGTACGCATTTTTCATTTGCTTGTCCGTATGTATTCGTCAGTCTCTTTGCTGATCCCTTTGACGCTTTTCTTCTGTTTCTGCGGATTCATAAGAACTTTTGTCAGTTGCCTCATTCGTAAAAATAACCCTTCATCCGACAATGAACATGAATGCTGTCATGTCGAAATATGCTGATGCAAACGCCGTCACTTTTTATGAAAATGAATTATTCATGTCAATTTTGTTAACTCCATCACTCCAATACGCTCCCGCGACAGAGGAAATCATTGCTGCACAGCTTTTCCATGTGTTATCTTATGTAACGTAGAAGCAATTATTAGCATAAAATAAAGGACTATACTTAACATATGTATCATTGTGAACGGATAAATCAAATGGTAATGGGGGCTGAACGGCAGTGTTAGGCAAATCAGGTAAAGTAGCGGTGATCGGGGCGGGACTTGTCGGTTCAAGTTGTGCGTATTCCATGATTAATCAATCGATATGCAGAGAAATTATGATGGTTGACCGGACGTATGATCGCGCGGTTGCACAGGCGCTGGATTTTTCCCATTGTATGGACTTCACGCATAACCGCACAAAGGTATACGCTGGCACTTATGCAGATTGCGGCAGTATGGACGTCATTGTCCTGACTGCCGGAGCGAATCCGAAGCCAGGGCAGACTCGTTTGGATATCCTGGAAGAAGCGGAGTCCATCGCCAAAGACATCGTTGTTCCCATCATGAATAGCGGATTCCGAGGGATTTTTGTCGTCGCAGCCAATCCGGTTGACATAGTAACTTATATGGTATGGAAGCTGTCCGGTCTTCCGCGTGAACGAGTCATTGGGACAGGTACGTCTATTGATTCCTCACGGCTCAAAACGCTGTTGTCCGAAGTCTTCTCCATCGATCCTCGCAGCGTGCACGGATATGCTCTCGGGGAGCATGGGGAATCCCAGTTCGTCGCATGGTCGCATGTTACCATCGGAGGCAAACCGATTATGCACATTATGGAGCAGCACAAGGAACGTTTCAAACATCTGGATCTGGAAGATATCGCCCGCAAAACGAAAGATGCCGGTTGGGAAATATTCACTCGTAAAGGTTCCACTCAATTCGGAATCGGTAACGCACTCGCACATATTACCCGTTCGATTCTCAATGATGAACACAAGATTATTGCCGTGTCCGCGATCCTTGATGGAGAGTATGGACAGAGCAACGTATGTGCAGGTGTTCCAGCCATTATTGGCGGGGATGGGATCCAAGAGATTATCGAATTAAACCTGGATGCATCTGAACGCGAGAAATTTGAGCGCTCCTGTGAGGTTTTGTCAGGCAACATCAATCGTCTTACCCTGGTTTGACCAGTTCAGCTATTCAAGGATGGTCCATAACAAAATAATCAGAAACACAAAAACGCCAATAACCTCCTGATTCAGAAGTGTCATTGGCATTTTTGTGTTTGTTTGTTTTAATCCACCTTGGGAGTACGATTTCAGCTTGGTGCAAGCTGAGGTTCATCCGTCGGCCCCCACTGCTGAAGCACCCGTTTCAGTTCACTCAGCATAACGGGTTTGCTGATAAAGTCACGCATCCCAATCTCCAGACAAGCTTCCTTGTCTTCACGTTTGGCATTTCCGGTTACCGCTATAATAGCTGGAATACGCTCCTGCGGAATTAATCGGTGTACAAGATCTGTCGCTTTGAGTCCATCCATAACAGGCATCTGAAGATCCATGAGAACAATATCATAGGCATTCTGTGAAATGGCTTCGATAGCCTCGACTCCATTCGAACATACATCTGCTTGGTAACCAAGCTTCTCCAGATACTCTGTCAAAATCTTCCGGTTTACCGGGTGGTCCTCGGCAACAAGAATACGCATAGCCACTTTATCCCCTTGGCGTGTTCGATCATGGCTGAATTGACGTGCAGATTGCTCTGCAGTCGCATCTACACTTGTAGCAGGCACAGCGAAGCGGAAGGTTGATCCTTTTCCATCTTCACTCTCCACACTGATACTGCCACCCATAATCTCCACGAGCCGCTTCGAGATGACCAATCCAAGACCTGTCCCGCCATATTTGCGGTTAATGACAGGATGCAGTTGAGAGAATGACTGGAACAACTGATCCAGCTTATCCTCTGGAATACCGATCCCTGTATCCTTCACCGCAAAATCCAACACACTCGCTTCCGGTCTGCTGCCGCGAATAATATCCACAGTAACATCAATGCTCCCCTGATCCGTAAACTTCATGGCATTGCTCACCAGATTGACGAGAATTTGCCGAATACGCATCGCATCGCCCACCATAAACTCAGGAATGTCGGGATTGAGACGATATCGGATCTTCAACTGCTTCTCTTCCGCTTTAGGGGAGAAAAGTTCCGCAACCTGCTCCAACATGATCCTCAGCGAGAACGGTTCATAGGCCAAAGCCATTTTCCCGGATTCCAATTTACTGAAATCAAGGATGTCATTCAAGATATTCAAGAGTGCATCGCCGCTCTCACGGATGATCTCGGCGTATTCTCGCTGTTCCTCTGATAAATCCGTGCCAATCAGCAATTCAGTCATGCCTACGATTCCATTCATTGGTGTCCGAATTTCATGACTGACCATGGACAGGAATTCCGACTTGGCCTGTGCTGCAAGTTCAGCGGTTTCCTTGGCGCGCACAATTTCGCGATCACCAGTCACATCATTGAACACGATAACGGCGCCACGAATCTGACCCTCATCGATAATCGGTGTAACCTGGTATTCCACCAGAAAGCTGGTTCCGTCTTTGCGCCAGAACACATCCTCCTTCACTGTACGGCGCTGCCCATCCATCACTGTCATATGAATAGGACATTCATTTTTTGGGAAATAGCTGCCGTCTGCACGTGAATGATGAATGATAGGATGCGAGCTTTTGCCGACAAACTCTTCCGCTTCGTAGCCGAACATGGAAGCAGCAGCCGGATTCATAAATCGGGTGATGCCATCTGCGTCCAATCCGTAGATGCCCTCTGTAACCGTGTTAAGAATCAGGGCATGCTGTTTGCTAAGCTCCTGAATCTGTTCCGTATAGTCCTTACGCTCCGTAATATCAGACAAGATTCCATACACACCCACAAGTTCCTGTTCCACAATGATGGGAACATTAATGATAGATACATCTACCTTCCGGCCACTGGAATTCACGATCCGCGTTTCATAATGTTGAGGTTTCCCCTGCTTCACCAGTTCGAAATATGCCTGCCCGCCGTGTACTTCACATTTATCCAAATGCGAAAGAAAGGACTGCCCGATCAATTTGCTTCGAGGTACATCCAGCATTTTGACCAGATTCCGGTTCACTGCAGTATATTTGCCTTCGAGATTCAGCGAGTATACCGCTGCTGGATTATGTTCAAACAGAGATTTGTATCGTTGACGGCTCTCTCTAAGACGTCTTTCTGCGTTTTTATGCTGGGTAATATCCCGGCTGACGCTTACAATCTGCGTATTCTTACCCTCTTCTCCGGCCACAGGCTTTGCCAGTGTTTCCATCCAGATGTAGTGCCCCTTCTTATGAAGCACCCGCATCTTGCAGCCATTCCCACTCGACGACATCTCCAGAAGTTCAGGGTAATCCCCGGGGTAACAGTAATCCTTCAGGAGCTTGCCTGTGACTTCCTCCGGACGATATCCGAGCAAAGGATAGACAGAAGGTGAAACATAAAGCAACTTGCCATCCATGGACGTCGTGGTGATCAGGTCCTGGGCATGATCCGCCAGTATCTGATATTTCTCCTGCGTTTCATGCAACTTACGTTCGACTTCTACGATCTCGGTTACATCCCTGGCAATACCGTATATCCCCACGATAACTTCTTGTTCCGTTATGGGTACATAGGTAATCTCGGCCTGTTTCAGAGAACCGTCTCTATGATAAAACGTGATCGATTTACTGACTGAATGTCCAGCCAGTACCTCGCGAATGTATTCTTTACGTGACTCCTCACTCTCGGGAGGGCATATTCTATCTCGATTCAAGCTACGGAGTTCTTCAAAAGTATACCCTGAGATCCTCTCAATCGAGGGATTGGCATCAATATAATTTCCATGGATGTCCATCACATATATGGCATCCGGGTGATTAAAAAACAATGATTGGTAAGAACTTCCCTCAGAAATAATGCGCTTTAGGGTTTCCGTTTTATTAATATCCAAGGCTTACCCCTCTTTTCTTAGCCTATATCTTCATCTAACAACCAAAAAATATAATTTTCGGAGAAATGGGCCTACCCTCGAATAACCATGTAAGCCTTCCTAGAAACAGCTTTTTTTATTTTACCAGATTCCAGTTCAAATTTGCTTACAATCTCTTCACCAAAAACCATGTATAAACGACAAAAAAATCCCCTTTAAGCGACATAGCTCGTCAATAACTGAGGTCTATGTTTGCTTAAAAGGAATTTATTAGACAACTTAATTGCGAAAATTAAATTTCTTTTTTTCTAAAATATAACACTCCGATTAAAATGAAGAGAACTGCACTACCCCCAACCACTGCCAGCATAGTCCCAAGCGGAACATTGTACGCTCCGAATCCTCCACCTTCAAGCGGTGTCATTAAAATCATTGGTTGCGCCCAAGGGTAATACGGGCCAAACGTAGCCGAGTTCACGATCAGAATGTTCGGTACGGTTAACGCAAAGTTCAATGCTAGCGGTGCTGCAAAGCTGCTCCATACCAAGGAAACGAACATTTGAAGAGCAGCGAGCGGCACACAAGCGAATAGCCCCAGCAGCAGCTTTCCTGTAAGGAATCCCCATGGGATAGGATCCGTCATGCCCTGGATCATACCTGCCAGCAGGATGGACCCGAGCAACAGCAATTGTGTACCTGCCAGAAGCAGAATCACGATGGTCAATTTGCCCGCATATACGCCCGTACGGGTGAGCGGCAGCACCAGCATTTGCTTCCAGCCTCCACCCGCATGCTCGAAACGACAGACGAAAGACGTAAATACGCCGGTCAGGATGGGCAGCAATAACAAACCGTGCAGAAAGACCATTGAGCCCATAAGCACACTCCATTGATCTGAAGGTGTGGATAATAGCCCAATCAGCAGCGCAATTAACGGACTCAGCAGAATCAGAAGCCAGACAGGTGATTTGCCCATTTTGAGTCGCTCAGAGGACAGGATTCGGAAATAGGTTGTTGCAAAACTCATCTTAGGCCACATCCTTCCGGCTAAAATGCATCATCCCCAGCAACATGATCAGGAGACCCGAACCTATGCCCAAACCGACGTACAAAAATGGTTTTGGGCTGACCCAAGCCATCTGTGCCCATGCAAGCGGAAAGTATGGTGAGATACTGAGTGCGAACATGCCCATTACCGCGAGTACAATACCGAGAGTGACCGGAAGAGCCTGATTTTTGCTTACCATCGTCAGCCATAGCTCCAGTGATAACACTGGAAGTGCTCCAGCCAGTGGCAGTAAGCCCAGCTTGATTGCATGTATCCAGGGAATCTCACCCGCGTTGAATCCAAGCACCAGTCCCAGACCAATAATGCCTGTTGTTAATAACAAACAGGAGATGATGAGCAGCATACAAGCGAGCAGGAACTTGGCCAGGTACACCGCAGGTCTTGGGATTGGCATCGCCAGCAATTGCTTCCATGATCCCTGCTCATGTTCAACATTTGCGATCATCGAACTGAGAATCGTCGCCCCCAGCATCAAGGCAAGTGGTACAAAAACAACCACATTGTCCAGCAAACCCTCCCACAAATGATCCCCATACTGTTCTTTCAGATAGCCCAAACGAAGCCCGAAGTTCAGAGCCTGCATTACTGTCAGTCCAATGGGTGCCAGAAAAACGAGAAACCAGATGCCTTTACCACGAATTTTGAGCCAGTCAGACGATAACGCACGGCCCGTCATATCGCCGCCCCCTCGCCGATAACCCGCATGAACAAGTCTTCCAGAGATTGACGGTGCTCTTCCACACGATAGACCGCATGGTCCTGCTCAACCAATCGACGGACCAGCAAGGCAATGGCGCTATTATCCATGTACGGGAACGTGAGCGCGGCTCCTTCACGTTGACCGAACTGTCCCTGCTCTCTTGCCAGCTTCATCGCCTCTTCGGGCTCGGAAACCGTCAATCGAATGGAGCTACCCGTCTGGCTATGCAGATTGGCGATTGTATCCTGAAGTACCATTTTCCCCTCACGGATAATGCCGACCCGGCTCGCCATCTGTTCCACTTCACTCAGCAAATGGCTGGACACTAGGACGGTAATGCCGTGTTCCAGGGGCATGCGTTTGATTAATTCCCGAATCTCCTGGATGCCCGCTGGATCAAGACCGTTCGTCGGCTCGTCCAAAATCAGCAGCTCCGGCTGACCCAACAAGGCACTTGCAATCCCCAGACGCTGTTTCATGCCAAGCGAGTAACCTTTTACGGAACGTTTGGCATCCCGGGTCAGATCCACGATGGATAGCACTTCGGCAATCCTCGATTTGGGTACATTTAATATCCGGCGCAAGGTTTCCAGATTCTCCACCGCGTTCAGATGACCATAGTATGAAGGATACTCAACCAATGACCCTACACGTCGCAGAATGTCCATGCGATCCTTGCGGATATCCTTGTCGAAGATACGGATGACTCCTTTGGTCGGCTTGATTAAGCCAAGGAGCATACGAATGGTTGTTGTTTTACCAGCCCCGTTGGGACCAAGGAAGCCGTAGATGTCTCCCTTTTTAATATGCAGATCAAGTTCACGGACCGCCGCACGGTCCCGGTATGTTTTCCATAAGTTAGCGGTTTGAATAATGTTATCACTCACTGTTTGATCACCTCGGATATCATCGTAACCTTCCAAGGTTAAAGCTGAAGCTGCCTGAAGTTTAAGTTTAGTTTAAAAAAAGGTTAGGGCCTCGGTTTGCCAGCTTCCCCGCCGCTATAGAGAAACACCCGCAATCCATTCTCGGAGCTGTGCACCCTCTTCCGCAGTCCCATCTCACGAATCAGCAGATCCACGATGGATAACCCCAGACCCGTTCCTTTGGTATCCGAATCTTCCTGCAATCCTGGGCCCCTATCATGAATAACAAGAGCTGTCTCCCCATGGATCTGTTCTGTTGATATGCCAATATATTTTCCACTCACTGCATGACGGATGACATTCTGAAACAGGTTATCGAGAACACGACGTAATCCCTGCTCATCCACCTGCCAGATCAACGGTTCTTCCGGCAGATCGATATCGATCTCAAACTGCTCTTTCTCCCATACGGGATACCAGGCCGCCGCTGTTTCTCTAACGATTCGCAGGACGTCCTTCTGTTCCAGCTTCAATGTATATTTCCCGCTGGTGAGCAGGTTGTACGATAACATGTTATCGATCAGTCCGCTCAAGTCATCCATCTTGGCTTCCATACGACGCAATGAGGTATCCGCAGCCATGCTTAATGGTTCTTTGTGAAGGGAATGCATATGCCCGCGAATGACCGTCAGCGGTGTACGGAGATCATGTGACAATCCCGCAACTAGACGTTTGCGCAGCTGTTCCTCCTCCCGCTCCCGGTGGCGGCTGTCTGTTAACTGATGCACCATTTCATTAAACGATTCCTCCAGCTGTCCGATCTCGTCCGATCTGCGGATTTCGACTGGAAGTGGGATTCCTTCCTTGCCCGGAGTGATCATCGCCGTCTGGAGCCGGATAAGCCGCTTGCGAATTCGCGCAAAGAACAGGATAGACATGATGATAAATAAAAGGAAGATAATCATCATCAATCCACCCAAATACAAGAGTTCCATAGGCCAGTTGTTCTGCGGCTTTTGCAAAAGATACCTTGGAACCTCAATTACCATAAACCCTTGTCCCTTGTCTTCGCTATCTCCCCCTACAAAAGAAACCACTGTTAGCGGATCACGATAAGACGCTTCCTTCATAAATTCCAGGGTAGTGTTTGAATTCCATATCGCTGGAATCTGGGTCTCTGTTCTCTGATGATTCAACGTCCACTTCAATGTCGTCATCCTTGTTCCATCCACGGTGGATTCCGATACATCAACGTCCTCTCCAGCGAGAATAAATGCCGTTTCACCGTTTTGGTCCACACGGTACATCGAAGATTTGGGATATTTGTGGTGCAGCTGTGCCATACGTTGATTAATTTCGTCAGAGGTCGCCCCACCCAGCTTCTCGGATTCTCGCGTCCACAGGTTGCTGATTTTTGTGACATCCCCATAAGGTGCCGTATTCCCCGTATTCGTATTGTTCACCACCACCACATAGATGATGGATGTAATCGGGAGAACGACTGGCACAAACAAAACTGCCGCCAGGATCAGGAGAATATACCGGGACATCAAGGTACGTCCAAAACGCATTTTACGTTTACCCGAAAAGCTCCGTTTCACTCCTCTGTCTCTATTGGATGGATCGGGCATCATCGCCTTTTTGCTCATGGCTTCTTCACACGATACCCGACACCACGAACGGTTTGAATGATGGTCGGGTTCGCCGGGTCACGCTCCAGCTTCTCGCGCAGATGCCGAATATGTACCATTAATGTCTTATCACCGTCCAGGTAAGGCTCGTTCCAAACGGCTTCGTAGATCTGTTCCTTGGTTCGAATCATGCCCATATGCCTGAGCAGGTAGGCGAAGATATGAAACTGTTTGCCTGATAAAATAATCTCTTCCCCCGTCTCCTCATTCACAATCCGGTGATCCTTCTCATAGATGGACAAGTGGTCCAGTTTCACCACCGTATCAGCTGAGATTGCAGTACCTGCCTTCCGAAGCTGGACTTCAATCCGTGCGGCGAGTTCATCGGGATGGAATGGCTTGGTTACATAATCATCGGCAAAATCAAGCCCGTGCAGCTTGTCGTCAATGGACGTTCTGGCCGAAAGCATAACAATGGGCACTTCAGGATGTTCCTTTTTGAGTCGTTGTCCTACCGTAAATCCATCCAGTCCCGGCAGCATGACATCCAGAATAACCAACGAACAGCCCCCGGCAGCTTCAGCCGCACCTTCACCACTTCCCAGCCATACCACTTCATATCCGCGCTCCTCCAAGTCGGCCCTAACCCATGTAGCAATTTCCGTATCGTCTTCAATGTATAACAGTTTCGTTTTCATGCCCGCATCCGTTTCCTTTCTCCACCCTTTGGGTTAATTATATATTTGAAACATAATGAAGTATCTTACTTATATAAAATGTACGAATGGTGATCTCGCGATCATTGATGTCCTTTTATTTTAAATTATACCTTAATTATCCGCCTCGCATGATTCTGCATCGAATGTTGCGACTTGCTCACATAATACATGTGTATACGACGGGAGGAAATTCAACATGCTGCTGGAAGCCATCTTTCATCAACCGAAACGGAACTGGGCCTATGCCTACGATAAGGATACCATTCGTCTTCGTCTGCGTGCCAAAAAGAATGATCTCACCGAGGTACATGCCCTGACTGGGGACAAATACGCCTGGGATCGTACCAAAGAACTGGTTCCTTTAACCAAATATACATCCGATTCCATGTTTGATTATTATGAGGGGCAAGTAAAGCCTCCGTATCACCGTCTGAAGTACTCCTTCCTGCTAAAAAGTGGCACAGAACAGATCTGGATGACCGAAACGGATTTCCAAACGCATGAACCAGACGATCCTGGTCACATGTTCCAGTTCCCGTATATCCACCCCGGAGCTGTATTTACACCGCCTGCATGGGTGAAGGATGCGATTTTCTATCAGATCTTCCCTGAACGATTCGCCAATGGCAACCCTGACCTTGATCCAGAAAATGTGGAAGCGTGGGGTGGTGAGCCGACCCCATTTAACTTTTTCGGTGGTGATCTCCAGGGCGTCATCGACCATCTGGATTACCTTGAAGAGTTGGGCATCAACGCCATTTATTTTACACCGATCTTCGAGGCAACAACCAATCACAAATACGATACCGAAGATTATCTGCGAGTAGATCGGCATTTTGGTGATGCAGATACAGCCAAACGGCTTGTTGAGCTGTGCCATGCGCGCGGAATCCGGGTGCTATTGGATGCGGTGTTCAATCATTCCGGGAAGACGTTTGCGCCGTTTGTGGATGTACAAAAAAACGGGGAGAAGTCCAAATACAAGGACTGGTTCCATGTACATGAATTTCCGCTGGACGTGAAGGATGGCGTTCCTACGTATGAAACCTTCGGATTCGAAGCCCACATGCCGAAGCTAAACACGGAAAATCCTGAGGTGAAGGCATATTTGCTGGAGGTGGCCGAATACTGGATCAAGGAAGTGGGTACCGACGGCTGGCGGCTGGATGTCGCGGATGAAGTGGATAATGCGTTCTGGCGTGACTTCCGCCGTGTGGTCAAGGCTGCGAATCCGGATGCCTATATCTTGGGTGAGGTATGGAATGAGTCCTCCTCCTGGCTGCAAGGCGATCAGTTCGATGCCTCGATGAACTATCCATTTACGGAAGCCGTGAATCGTTTTTTTGTAAAAGATATCATGCACGCCGAACAGTTCGCGAACTCGATCGGTCGACAGCTGTCCCGCTATGCGCTGCAAGCCAGCGAAGTGGCGTTTAATCTGTTGGACAGCCACGATACACCACGATTGCTCACCTTATGTGAGGGCGACCAGCGGAAGATGAAACTGGCCGCGCTGTTCCAATTCACTTATATGGGCACTCCGTGCATTTATTATGGAGACGAGATTGGGCTGGACGGGGATCATGATCCCGGTTGTCGGAAATGTATGGAGTGGGACGAGACGAAGCAGGACCGCGAGCTGTTCACCTTTTATCAGAAGCTAATCGCACTTCGCCATGCCCACCCTGCCCTGCGTGCAGAAGGCAGCATTCGCTTCCTGCAGGCCCGCGAAGGCGGAAGCCAGCTTGTGATGGAACGACAGGATGAGAAAGAGCGCATTCTGATCCTGTTCAATCGTTCGGAAGAAACTGCTATTGTCGAGCTGGAGGCAGGCGCCGGAGAATGGACGGAGTTATTTGGCGAGAATTATCGCACAGCCAAGGAAGAGGGAATCTTGGCCGTTGAGCTGCCCGCATATGGATATGCTGTACTAAGTACAGATATCGCGTAGCTTCTTAATTTTGTTATACCCTTGCAATTCCAACGTACTGAAAGCAATGCCGAATAAGCGCTCACAGACCTGTTATTGATCTGTAAAGCGCTTTTCTGCGTTATGGATGGATCGTCAATTGATTTGAGACATGGATGGATACTATTGAAAACTATTGTGGCGAGGCTAACTGCTCCTTGAGCAATCGGATGGTAGCTTCGTATTGCACAAGCCCCACTTGCATACATAAACGCTGTGCAGGTGAGATCTGTTCGCCAAATTGCTTCATCTGGCGCTGCAGCTCAGCATACAGCAATTCTTTACGATTCAACTCTGACCGTACCCAGCCTGTGACAGTATCTTCATCCGCCAGCTCTCCGAAATACAGACGCATCAGAAAATCAGAACGGAACACCTCGGCTTCCAGGGGACTCATCAAATAGGTATTGAACTCCGCAGACCCTTCCGCTGTTAAGGTATACACATTTTTGTCAGGTTTCCCTTCTTGTCTAACGGATTCCTTGGTTAACAACCCTGACTTTTCCATCTTGGCAAGTGTAGGATATATGGTGCCAAAGCTGGCATCGAAGAAAAATGAAAAGTATTGTTCAAAGTACTGCTTAATCTCATATCCGGAACATGGCTGATTGTGCAGTATTCCGAGGATGACCTGCTGCGTGTTCATCGGTGTACCGCTCCTTTCCAATTCCTCTTAACGTATCACATCCTCCCTTATACGTTCAACATCATAAGCCGCTCACGGATTAGTTTATCTGGTTAAACGGGGGTGTATCATTATCATCCATGTTATCCACGATCAGGTGATGGCAGGTTCCCAGTCAGAGCGACAGGTGTCGGTGCAGACTTGGACTCCAAAGGAATGCCGGATTGTGCAGGACCTGAACGTTTGATCCACGTGCATATCACTCCCAGAACCAACGTCGCCGCTCCAATCACCACCAGAAGCATAACATCACGACTAATCCCGTTGCCGCCAAGCACCAGATTCATCATCCCCTCCACCGCGTAGGTTGCCGGCAGATAATGTCCGATCTGTTGATAGAAATCAGGCATGACATCGCGAGGAATGGTTGCGCCTGATGACAACATCAGCAGAGGCAACAAGGCACTATTTAACCATGCCCCAGCATTTCCAAGCAGCAGCAAGCTCAATTGCGCCACGAATAGAAAAGATAAAGTAATCAACAACTGAAATAACCATAACATCCACCATCCGTCTGCTGATGATACACCCATCACATGCATCATTCCTGCTCCAACGAGCGATACGATAAATGCAGCACCAACATTGATGATATTTCGTGCCCAGAAACGTTCCCATTTCCCTGCCCTGCTACTGAGTTCACCAGAAACCTTTTGCAGATTCATGCCAAGCAGCATTGCACCTGTAAACGTAGCCGTCACAATCAACATCGGTACCATGGAAAAAGCAAAATTATGAACTGGATTCAGCCGTTCCACTTCTGCCTCCACCCGGGAAGATAACCCCGCTGCCATAACATTCGCCTGATCGTCAGCCATACCTGATTGATTCAGCACTCCCCGAATGCTGTTTTGCTGTACTTCACGGTTCAACGTCGCTGTAACTTGTGCGGATACGGTCTGCATCACACTTTTTACGGTAGCTACATTGGATTCATTCATCACATACTTCACCGCCACCGGGCTCGACAAGTCTCCCGCCTGCTGCATGAAACCGGATGGAATCTCGATAATCATGTATACATCCCGGTCCGTCAACATCCGCCTTGCTTCTTCCATAGTTGCCGAGGGTTTGATCGCGAAATTAAGGCCCTCTGCAAGAGACTTTGCCACAGGCTCCGCCGCAGCCCCATCTTCATTTACGATAGTTACTGCAAGCTGATTCATCCGTGCATTTACCTGATCATATCCACTAAGCCAAATGGTATTAAAAAAAACCTGGAACAGTACGGCTGTAATTAACCCGACCACTGTAGCTCCATTTTTCAAAAACAGAATACTCGTTTGAAAAACACTTTTCATATTATCCATCTCCTTAAGTTGTATAACTTATTCTCGGTCATATATATCGTTTCGATATATAACAATAAGTAATATATCAATACGATATATAAACGTCAATACCTTTTTATTTTTCTTTGTTGGAACAACAAAAAGCCGATACGCTTCTTCACCAAGAAGAATTCATATCGGCTTTCATATCATGAGAGAGCAGATCATTACCGTTAATGATTCAGGCTCCACGAGTTAAATTCAGTTCATTTTGATGGGTACTATGCCTTGGCTTCTGGTTTATTTTCAGCAGGAGTCTCGGCTTCAGCCTCAGGCTCAGCACGCTTCGCCTTTGGTTTGGCAAGCTTCTCCATCATTTTCCGTCCTGTCGGCGTTTGAGCAAGCCCACCTTGGGCCGTTTCACGGTGCCTGCTTGGCATCGCACTGCCCACTTCCAGCATGACATCAATGACTTCGTCAGACGGAATGGCACTACGCACCCCGGCAAGCGCCATATCGGCCGCAGCCAAAGCGGTTACCGCACCCAGTCCGTTACGGACGATGCACGGAATTTCCACGAGGCCTGCGACCGGATCGCAGATAAGGCCTAATGTATTTTTTAACGCGAGACCAACCGCATGAACCACTTGCTCCGGCGTCCCTCCACGCAGCTCCACCATGGCTCCAGCGGCCATACCGATAGCAGAACCCACTTCAGCCTGACAGCCACCCTCTGCACCGGAGATAAATGAATTGTTGGCAATGACATAACCGATCGCTCCCGCGCAGAACAGACCGTTCACCAGGTGCTCGTCACTCCAGCCAAAACGCTCCTGGGAGCTGATAAATACACCCGGAATGATGCCGCAGGAACCGGCTGTCGGTGTCGCAACGATCCGACCCATGGAGGCATTCACTTCCGATACACAAAGGGCATACGCCATGGCCAGTGCAGAGGCATCTCCAGAACAAGTCTCACCTTTACGAATGTACTCAGCCATTTTTTTGCCATCTCCACCAGTCAAGCCGCTGCGTGATGTCGTATCTTCTGTCAGCCCTTTGTGTACAGCTTCCTTCATCACCTGGTAGTAATCCGACATCTGCCGCACAACATCCGCTTCCGGGATATTCGTCTCCTGAACCTGCTCTTCGATCATCAGCTGGGCAATGGTCTTGGACTCTGCTGTACAGATGGTATTTAGTTCATGTAGATGTTTAAACCGCATCAGGCTCGACCCCTCTCTTCAAATCAATCACGCGAATGTCCAGCATATGATCCAGCGACCGTAGGCGGTTCAACATCTCAGGATTCGGCACACCATCCATCTCCATCGCTGTCAGTGCTTCACCATCCCGGGCTTTCCGATCCACTTGCATGTACCCGATGTTCACCCCGGACGAACTGATGGTGGAGGTTACCGAAGCGAGAACCCCTGCTTTGTCCGAATGTCGCAGTACAAGTGTGGGGAACTCTCCGCTGATCTGTACACGAAAATCATTCAATGCATGCACGGAAACACTGCCCCCGCCGATGGAAGCACCAATTAATGAGCATTCACGGTCTCCGTGCCACAGCTCAATCTTAACCGTATTGGGATGAGGAGCAGGCAGGCCGCTTGTGAAAAACTCTACTTCCATACCCGCTTCCTCTGCATATTGTTCTGCATCCGGTATACGTGGATCATCAGTCACATAATCAAGCAGGCCACCAATCAACGCAAGATCCGTACCATGCCCCTGATACGTATCAGCAAACGAGCCGTATAGAGTTAATCGGGCGCGTTCAGGCGTGCATCCCAGCCACTGACGGGCAATTCGCCCCAATCTTGCCGCTCCAGCCGTATGTGAACTTGATGGACCTGTCATGGACGGACCAATAATTGAAAAAACGTCTTTAAAACGCATCGCAAACCCTCCATTTATAATCGTCATTTTCATCCAGACGTACACCCATAATGTTCCTTTATTACTGAATGATGACATGAGAAAAGGACAGAAGAAGGCTCTAGGCCCTCTCTCTGTCCTCGATACCTGAGAGTTTCATGATAAGCAGCGCGGCGGATCGATGCATTCCTGTATTCACAGGTGATGTCACCCTGCACACTGTGCTGCTTGACCATATACCCCTTGGGTGGCGCAGTTCGCGCACTCTCCAGAGTTGCGTCCAACGATGGTACATTTACCTGAGAGATTAACCGCTGCGCCGGGTGCGTAGCAGCTTGCTCCTTCGGTGCCCGACAGCTGCCATTTTACTCGACAAGCTCAGGTCTCTCCCGCTCGCTATCATTCGCTGTATGGAACCATTCTGATCTTGTACCAGAACGATAATTGAAGTTTTTAATACTTTCTCATTAAGATTAATCGACCGGAAGATCAGTGTCAACAAACTTAACGATTTCTTTGCGAATATTTGCTTATTCCCATTTTATACACAAGATAAACGAATAAACTGTAAACTTTCATCACATGAATGTGTTAATGCGTTTCATCTCGAAAGCGTATACATTTTTCATTTTCTATTAGCCAATATCTGTGTTTAATACTATTTATGTTATGTTCCAGTGAACGGTTCGGGTATTCAGGCAACCTTTATTCTGTACTAGAATTGCCGTATTTCTGCCTGTCACCCCACCATCGCCTTGGGCTTCGCCGGTTCATCGTAATACCTGCTTCGGGAAGGAAACATGCTCGTCACCCACAATCCCAACGCAGCTAACAGCATGACCCCAGAAACAACTGTATATACCATACGAAGCGACAACTGCTCTGCTATTACCCCTGCAATCAAAATGGAAGCTACTTGCAACACACTTAACACAAGTCCAAGTACACTACTCATTCGCCCCATCAGATCGACAGGGATATTATTTTGATAAAAGGTAACCAGGCCCGTATTCGCCAGTGCGGAGCACAGACCGAGCAGAATAAAGGCAACCGCCGCCAGCTCAAACGAGAATGAACGGGCGAACAGAAAATAACCCAGCGCGACCAGAAGTACACCGCCACCCATCATGTGACGGATCGGCAAATGTTTGGCGAACATCCAAACCAGCATGGAACCTGCCAAATAACCGATTCCGGTGATACTCATTAATGCTCCGTACTGTGATTCAGGCAGGTTCATCACCTGACGGATAAACACCACTTCCTGAGCATCCAGCGACATGCCGACCACCAGAATAATCTGGAACAGGGCATATATACCGACCACGTAGCCCGACTTTCGGCTGAAGCTCAGTACAGCTCTCCAATCCTGGGCAATCATCCGAGGTGTCAGTCTGCTTCCCGTCCCTATATTCTGTTCTCCAATGCCCAGTTTGGGAAGAAACATTAGAATCAACGCAGAAGCAGCAAAGGAAATCGCATTGGCATAAATGGCTGCCGCCGGAGATAGATAAATCAGCATCACTCCTGCAACTGCTGGGCCGGTAATAAATGCCCCTGAGCTGATCAGGGCTTGTAGGGAATTGAAGCGCTTGCGCCGTTCAGCAGGTACCAACCGGGTAATGTATACCTGAGAGGAAGGGACAAATATAGATGAAGACATGCTGATCAAAAACATCACTGCATACATCATCCATAGGCTGGACATCAGTGGGAGCGCCGCCACCAACAATGCCCGTAGCATATCAGCACCAATCATCAGCTGTCGCTGATCATAACGATCAATCAGGCTGCCTGACCAAAACTTAGTGCACACCGAAGCAATCGGCGAGATAATCCACAACCCTGCGACTGCCGCTGGAGACTGTGTCATATTCAATACCATCAGGTTAATCGCCACAATATATATGAAATCACCCAGATTGGATATGCCCACTCCGCTAAGTAGCAATCCGGCATGCTTCCAGCCACCAGACTGCCCCTTCGATGCAACTCTCTTTGCACGAATGTTCTTCATAGCGCTACCCACCCACTAGAAATCACAAATTATAACTCATAGAAAATACTCTCATTCTGTACATATGGTTTGCAAAATTTGCTGCATATAAGAGGCATTCGCTCTTTCATCCATTCGTACCTGGATTCATTCTCCATCTGGAATGCAAAATAGCCGAACGTAAAGATCAGCATGAATCCTTCCATTAAACGAATATCACGCTTCGTTAGTGGTCCTGTCTTCTCACTATAACCCGATAAGA
Organism: Paenibacillus sp. BIC5C1; assembly: GCF_032399705.1. Taxonomy (NCBI): domain Bacteria; kingdom Bacillati; phylum Bacillota; class Bacilli; order Caryophanales; family Paenibacillaceae; genus Paenibacillus; species Paenibacillus sp. BIC5C1. The sequence continues at coordinate 508,601 of NZ_CP135922.1, read as the reverse complement.
AGACATCCCGTTCCTCCCGATTGAAAATAAGAGCCGCACCTCCGGCATCAAATAGATAGTAGCCATAACCGTATAAACAAAAATCAATCATGGATATCCCCTGTTCCGTCACTAACAGATTGCCGCGGGTGATGTCCCCGTGAATCACTCCCCATGTCTCGGCATTGTGCGGATACGTTTCGAGTTGACCGTTAATGTTCTCAAACGTCTCACGAATCATATCGAAATCTGCAGGAGTAAAGATGCCACGTCTAACGCCTTCCTCCAATTGCTTCAGCATGACCAGATTCTCTTTGATCGAGCCGTAGGCTGGTCTTACTTCTGTATGCTCCAAGGCAGGGCTGTCGCTATCGGTATACATCTCTGCGATGATCGCCTTATCAGCATGCTGATCACGGTCATTCATCTGCTGTCCGCTTTCAGACACCTGTGAACCCTCAAGTGGCTTGGGAGTTTCCTTAGGTCGTCGTCCATATTGATGCAATATCTGCAACTGTACACCCAAATCATGAATCTGCGCTGTTGTCAGACGTTCTCCCTGCTTGATATCCCTGCCCTCAATCCATTCCAGAACAGTACAACAGATCTCTTCTCCTGTTTCGTCCAAATAGACAGTGACCCACTCATTCAATGTATTGCGTACAGGTATCTGCACCCGCAATGGGCTGGTAGCTCGTAATTCATGAAGTAAATTCATCTCTGCTTCAAGTGCAGGTCGTGTATGCTGGATGCCCGTCATGCTTGCAAAAGCGGCCTTATGTATTCGCAATAGATACTTCTGTCCGGTCGATTCATCAACCACCTGATACGTTAGATTTTCATTATGTCGGATAAAGGAAACCGAAGGCTTCGCTATGGAATAATGCGAGATAATTTCAGTTGCCATGGTGTCATGGGCAATCTTATGAATAGTTATGATCCACATCTCCTTCTCTTATCAAATTAAAGGCAGTATTTACAAATATCGTAGCATGATTGTTTTTGCTTTGGCAAACTATTCCATATGTACGAAGATGTAAAAAAGCATAACCCCCGAACGACCTCGCCCGAGTGTTATGCTTCCTTGTATCTCTATAAATCTATCTCGATCTCATACTCCATCCAATATAACAATTAACCGAAACGTCCCATAATATATTCCTGAGTCAGACGATTGTCCGGATTGGTGAAAATATGCTCCGTATCTCCGTGCTCAACCATGCTTCCCAGATAAAAATAAGCCGTATAATCCGAGATGCGTGCCGCCTGCTGCATATTGTGGGTAACAATTACGATCCGCAGCTCTTTCTTAAGCTCCGAGATCAACTCCTCCACTTTACCCGTAGATACCGGGTCAAGCGCAGATGCCGGCTCATCGAGCAGCAAAATCTGCGGATCAACCGACAACGCGCGGGCGATACAGAGCCGCTGCTGTTGTCCACCCGAGAGGGCCAGGGCAGACTCATTCAGTCTGTCCTTCACTTCGTCCCAGAGCGCAGCGCGGCGCAAGCTTTTTTCCACAATTTCATCCAGTGCCTTCTTGTTCTTGATACCGCGGTAGCGGGGGCCAAACGCGATATTGTTGTAGATAGACTTGTGGAAAGGGTTCGGCTTCTGCCACACCATGCCAATCTTCTGACGAAGCTTGATTACGTCTGTGCCCGGCTCGTTCAGATCATTGCCATCCATCCAGATATGTCCCTCGGTGCGGGAACCGGCAATCTCGTCATTCATCCGGTTGAGCGACCGCAGGAACGTGGATTTACCACAGCCGGATGGTCCAATGAGTGCGGTCACACTGGCTTCGGGAAACGTCAGGCTGATCTGTTTGACGGCCTGAAAATGTCCATAATATATGCTTAACTGTTCCGTACCAAAAGGTATGGCCATGTTGGTTCCTCCTTATTTCGAAGCTGTCATGCGGCGGTAAACCACCCGACCGATCCAGCGTGCACTCAGATTGAACGCCAGTACGAGAAGTACAAGCACGGCTGAAGCGCCAGCGGCTACTTCTTTGGAATCCGGGCCAATGCCTTCACTGTTTACTTTCCAGATGTGCACGGCCAGTGTCTCTGCCGGACGCAATGGATTGATTGGCGATCTTGGACTCGTTGGATTCCAGTCCGTGAAGTCCAGCGGTGGACTACTCATACCCGCTGTGAACATCAGGGCTGCTGCTTCGCCGAAGATCCGGCCCGATGCCAGGATCGTACCCGTGATTAAGCTTGGCAATGCCACAGGCAGCAGAATGGAAGTGATAATTTTCCATTTGGACAACCCGAGAGCAAGACCCGCTTCCTTCTGCTCTTTCGGAACGGCCCGGAACGCCTGCTCCGTTGTCCGCACCATGAGTGGAAGATTGAATATTGCCAAGGCCATGGCACCTGATAATAAGGAGAATCCAAGACCAAATGTATTAACAATTAACAAGAGTCCGAACAAACCAATAACGATAGACGGGAACGAGGATAACACTTCGACAACCAGTCGAATAAAACTTGTGATCCGGCCCGGCTTGGCGTACTCGGCCATATAAATACCGCCGCCCCATCCGAGCGGAATCGTAATAATCAATGTCAGGACAAGCAGGAAGATCGAGTTGAATAATTGCGGTCCAATCCCGCCTCCACCTTTGAGCAACTGTGGTGCACTGGTCAGGAAGTGCCAGTTAATCTGTCCGATTCCACGTACCAGAATGAAGCCAAGCAAACCGAGCAAGAGAACAACAATGAACAGTGCCAGAACAACGATAACGGATGTGGCAACTTTATCTACCGTTTTAGCCTTCATTTTCATACCCGGTTCCTCCTTTCAAGCAGGCGAACCAGAATGACGAAGACAAAGGTCATCACCAGCAGGACAAGCGCCATACTCCACAGTGCATTATTATGAACAGATCCCATCGTGGTGTTCCCCATACTCAGGGTGATTACACTCGTTAACGTTGAAGCCGATTCGAGCAGTGATGTCGGTACGTGCGGTGCATTCCCGATGACCATCTGTACAGCAAGAGCTTCACCAAATGCGCGAGCCATACCCAGTACAATCCCTGTCAGTAAAGCTGGAAGAACCGTCGGGATAATGACACGGTAGATTGTTTGCCAGCGGGTTGCACCCAGTGCGTAGGATGATTCACGCAGACCTTTCGGCAGTGCAGACAGTGCATCTGCCATAATGCTTGTTACGGTAGGCAAAATCATAACAGACAGAACCAAACATCCGGCTGCAATCCCGACGCCGGCTCCGCCAAACATGCTGCGCAATAAAGGAACGATCACACTGAGACCGATAAACCCGTACACTACGGAAGGAATACCGGACAGCAACTCAATCGCAGGTTGCAATATCTTTTTACCTTTACCTGGTACAATCTCGGTCATGAAGAGCGCTGCACACAAGCTAAGCGGACTTGCAATCAGAGCTGCAAGCAAAGTTGTTATGAATGAACCGGTAATGAACGGCAACGCTCCGTAGGCAGCGGGTTCCCCCGTTGGATTCCACGTTTTTCCAGATAAAAATTCGCGTAAACTTACGCCATTCTGGAAAAAGGTCGACAAGCCTTTGGACGCTACAAAATAAACGATGGAAAACATGACAACGATCAGGAAAACGACACAAATCGACGTATAGATCCGTCCCGTCCACTCTTCCCAATAATGCTTCTCTCTCAAGGGCCGGCGTGGTTTCAACTTGTTGTTCATTACCGTTCCCCCTTCGGTCTGTTCCATAACAACCATCCTTCTATAGTAGAATTCATAAATATGGGATTATTCCAGAGCAAACCGCGCAAAGAGGCAGGACCTGGGTCCGCCTCTCTCGCTGTATGCGCAAGTTCAAAGATTATTGAGTCACAGTGCCTGCTGCGTCACGTTTTACTTTCATGCCGGATACCGGGATGTAACCAAGCTCCGTCACGTCGTTTTGTTGAATTTCATCACTCAGGATGTAGTCGAGGAATGCTTGTGTTGCTGCATCCGGATCACCTTTAGTGTACATGTGCTCATAAGCCCATACCGGATATGTTCCTGCTTCTACGTTCTCAACCGTTGCTTCTACACCTTCGTATTTCAAAACTTGCAGGCTGTCATCCAGGTAGGACAGAGCCAGGTAACCAATTGCGCCCGGCGTTTCAGCTACGAGCTTTTTAACTGTACCAGAGGAATCTTCCTGAATAGAACCTTGGATATCTTCTACTTTTGTTCCCAGAGCAAAGTTCTCGAATGTTGCACGAGTACCGGAGCTGCTAGGACGGTTTACGATAACAATCGCTTGATCTGCACCGCCAACATCTTTCCAGTTTGTGATTTTACCAGAGAAAATGTCGATCAGTTGTTGCTTCGTCAAATCTTGCACACCTGCATCTTTGTTGCTTACTGGAGCGATGGCTACAACAGCCACTTGGTGATCTTTCAGTTCGCTTACTTTTGCTGCATCATCGATTTTCTCTTCTGCAAATACGTCAGAGTTACCGATTGTAGCTTGTCCGTCGGATACTTGTGTCAAACCAGTACCACTACCGCCGCCTTGCACTTGTACTGTTACGTTCTTATATTCATCAACTGCCATAAATTTTTGTCCAGCTTGCTCTACCAGAGGTTGTAGTGCTGTTGAACCAACAGCCAGAATGTTACCGCTAAGTTCAGTAGCAGTTTCTCCTGTGGAATTGTTGCTTCCCTCTGTACCAGCGTCATTTTTCGATCCGCATGCTGCGAGTACCAGTACGAATGTTAAGGTCATCAAAATGAACGGCAACTTTTTAAACATGTTTTGTTTTCCTCCCCCAATTTAGTGACGGTGATTTGCTTTTATTTTTGTTCACCATCAACTCTTTATTCATTGTAGTTTCGTTATGTCATCTCAAAATCAATGTTTTGTAAACGCAATGTTAAAAATGTTGGGCTGTGAATTGAAATGAATTTGAGAAAAGCTTCGCTGAATTGACCGCTCCGGGAACGGACGTTGTTTCAATCCGTATTGTGTCCAGATTTTAATCACATAATGAATAAGTCGATAATACTTTCGAGTGGCCGTTCCGGTTACGGATCGTTCTTCCGATCGCTGTTGTCTCCATTTTTTTTGATTTGATATGTATAATGTTAAAACTCGGAGACAAAGGCGAACGCTTCGCTTCTTCAGAATCGATTCCGTCCCCTCCACTACGTTCGGTGTTTAAAATTCATAAACAATTCTTAAACAGAATACGCTTTGACTTTACACAATCGTTCCGTTCCCTGCGCTGTGTCAGCGCTGGTGGGGTCTCAGGCATTTTAATCCTCAGCCTGAGGGAAGGTAAAAAAAGAAGGCCAGCACTATAGATGCTGGCCTTTGTGTACATGCTTAATGTAGAAAGAGAATTTGTTTCTTCTATAGAAGAAATAAAAAAACTGCCTCATCGCTGGTATGTAGCACCAGCGTGTAAGAGCAGCTTTTTACAATAAGTTGGATCATACGATAATTGTTAATGTACAAATACGATTTTACTAACCCAGAATCCATAGCCATAACGCTAATCCGGCCAAGGTAATTAATAGTGTGGGAATGGTTAAGATTATGCCTGCCTTGAAATAATATCCCCAAGTAATTTTTACACCTTTACGGGACAGCACATGCAGCCACAGTAATGTGGCAAGTGAACCAATTGGCGTCATTTTGGGACCCAGATCGGAACCAATCACATTCGCGTAGATCAGCGCCTCACGCACTATACCTTCGGTGTGTGCACCCTGAATCGCGAGTGCGTTAATTAACACGGTGGGCAGATTGTTCATTACTGATGACAATATCGCTGCGATCATGCCCATTCCCACTGAGGCGGCCAACAGACCATGGTCTGCGATAGTATCAAGCCAGCGGCTCAAGTGATCGGTTAAACCGGCATTACGCAGTCCATACACCACGATGTACATGCCCACCGAGAACACGACAATGGACCATGGGGCTTCCTTGATCACGCGTTTCAAGTCCACTGCTTCGCTCTTTCTTGCCAATATGGCGAACAAAAGAGCTACGGCACCAACGATAACCGATACGGGAATTGGCAAAAACTCACTGGAAGCATAGGCCACGAGCAGCAGCACCAGCATGAACCAGGCGATGCGAAACATCCGCGGATCACGAATAGCTTCCCTTGGATCACGTGCTGCAGAGATATCATAGCGAAGCGGGATACTTTTGCGATAAAACAAGAACAACATCCCTGTACTCGCCACGATGGAAAAGAGATTGGGTACGATCATCCGCACCGCATACTCCACAAATGTAATACCAAAATAATCCGCAGATACGATATTTACCAGGTTGCTTACGACCAGCGGCAACGATGTTGTATCGGCGATAAATCCACTAGCCATGACAAAGGCAAGCACCATGCGCTCATCGAACTTCAATGCACGTACCATCGCGAGCACAATTGGGGTAAGAATGAGCGCTGCACCATCATTGGCGAAGAGCGCCGACACCGCCGCCCCGAGCAAAATGGAATAGATAAACAGCCTGCGCCCATTTCCTCCTGCCAACCTCGCCATATGAAGGGCAGCCCATTCGAAGAAACCTGTCTCATCGAGTATTAATGAAATCATAATAATGCCGACAAAAGCGAGCGTTGCATTCCATACAATGGATGCCACATCAGAAGCATCGTTCAGACTGACGACACCACACATCAATGCTAGCAAGGCCCCGCCCATGGCGGACCAACCAATGCCTAATCCGCGTGGTTGCCAGATAACCAATGTGATGGTCAGTACAAAAATCAGAATTGCTACATATGTCATAAAGCCTCCTGCGCCGATATATTCATCATGTTTTGAGGCATGATATGAGAATGGTTTGCCAGATATGATTACACCGCAATTCTTGCGGATAAACCAGACGCTATAGTTATACATGGCTGCAGGAGAATTGTCTATCTTTATTTCTTTCTAATTCTATAGGAACTGCGGTAAAAAATATGACCTAATGATTAGGATTTATTCCCATCCTTCGGCGAGTCCCCTACCATTTTGAACATACCCAACAACCCTTGTAATTGCTCCGCCATACTGTTCAGATGTGCTGAAGAAGAAGCGATCTCCTCCACAGATGCCAGCTGTTCCTGAGAAGAGGCTGAGACGGATTCCGTATTTGCCGCAGATTCTTGGGTCACAATTGAAATATCGTTCATTGCTTTGGCAACATGGGAAGCACCACTCTCCAGCTGTTTCGTTGTTTCGGACAAATCGTCCAGCGTATGAACAGCATCCTCTACAGCCTCCCGAATTTGTGCAAAGGATTGTCCCGAGGTATTTACAGCCTGAATCCCATCTCCAACCCGAGTCTGGGCTGCATTCATAGCGTTCAGGGCCGCATCCATATCCTGACGGATATTATGAACGAGTTCACCGATCTGCGCAGCCGAGCTTCCCGATTCCTCAGCAAGCTTCCGCACCTCTCCCGCTACGACGGCGAATCCACGGCCAGCATCTCCCGCTCTTGCCGCTTCAATGGAGGCGTTCAGAGCAAGCAGATTGGTCTGTTTTGAGATCGTGGCAATCACATCTACCATGCTGCCAATCTCAACGGACCGTGCATTCAGTGACTGAACCACCGTTGCCAGCTGTTCTACCGTTTCCTGAATGCTATTCATCTGCTCTACCGCCTGACCAGCAGCCTCATTGCCTGAATATGCTGCACCGGATGTATGCCGCATGTTTGTTGTAATGGATTGCACACGCTCAGACATCATACGAACATCTTCCGCCATTTGGCTCATTTGCCCTGATCCATCCGTCACACTCTTCACTTGCTGTTCGGCACCCTCGGCAAGCTCCTGAATCGCCATCGTTGAATGCTCAATGGCCTTGGTTGTTTGATCCGCACTTGCGGACAATTCCTGTGAGGAAGCAGAGACCTGCTCTGCCGTTTCCTGCACACCCAGAATCATCATGCGCAGATTATCGACCATCCGTTCGAAGTACTTCGCCAGGTCGCCTACCTCATCTTTGCGTCCTGTTTCCATTTTCACCGTCAGGTCGCCTTTACTTACGGCTCTAGCGGATTCCTGTAGACGTTTGATCGGACGCAGCATTGAACGTGTAAACCAGATAATAAATATCAACGTTAAGAAGGTTGCTGCCAGAATGACCAACAGGGTTGCCATCCGAATGTCTTTACTTGCATTGGATACTTCACTTCTAAACAAAGTGCCGCCAATCTTCCATCCGGTTTCCTCGTTAGTAGAGAAGATCATGGTTTTGGGATCGTCATGATAGATATAGCTAAATTCGCCTTCTTTGCTCTCGAACATTGGATCGAGCGTTGTTGTTTGTTCTTGTGTGCCGGCTTCCACGACTGGGGATACGACATAATTTTTGTCTGCATCCAAGATGACGACATACCCTTCCTTGCCAACCTTAATAGATGCCTGCTTTTGCAACTCTGTTAGATCCATGGACAAACCAATGACACCCGATTGATCCTCAAGCGTTTTGGAGACAAAGACAACAGCAATGCCGTCTGTATTCTTGGAAACAGGTGAAACTACTGGAGTACCTGGCTTCTCCATCGCGAGCTTGTACCATTCTCGTTCCCGAGGATCATAAGCGGACCCTTGTGAGCTTCCCGCAGATTCCTTGCCACGAACCATGACTCCCTCTTTGGTCCCCACAAAGATATTTATAGCATCCGGATGTAGCCCAAGATACTCTTTCAATTTCGTCTCAAGCTCAGGGCTTTCATCCTGTCCTTTAATCATGTCAGTCACAATCAAACTGGCAAAATAATTGATATCATGGATCTTCGCATCCACATGTGTTCCAATAATTGAATTCGTTGTGTCTACACTTTGTTTCGCACTATCCATCAGCTGGTCTTCCACCGTATCATCAGCGATAATTAGCGTAACGATCCCAATGGTTAGACTCGGTAAGAGTAGAACAGCCAGGAAGGATACCAATAATTTGTTCCTTATGCTCCAAACGAAGCCTTTTTTCTTTCTGTTTTTCTTTTTAGGTTTATTATCTTTTGGTTTGGCTGGCTCGGTTGCTGCCTTTTCTTGCTCATTCCCCCGAATGTTACCCATCTTGCTTCTCCCCCTCTAAATTTAAATCTACCTTTTTATGTAAGACCCCTCCGACCCGATTAAATAAGGTGCCATATAGACAACAATTTATTCAAAGGCCTACCCTATATATCGGCTGAATAAGCTTATTTATTTGAATGAAAAGTTTTCATGGCATGTCAAACAAGCCACTCCGATCAAGCGAAGTGACTTGTGGTACGACTATATTTTATTGCATTCACGCAGAGGTTTTTCCGTAGGGACCTTGTGGCGGATAGGCGGTTGGCTTACCAAAATAATACCCTTGTGCCAAATCAATACCCACGGATCGACAGAATTCAAATTCCTCGATTCGCTCAATGCCCTCAGCAAGTACCCGCCCGCTAAAACGACGCGACATCTCAACAATATCAATAATTTGCTGCTGTTTGTTCAAATCATGATCACAATGATCAATGAGACTCCGATCTATTTTGACAAAATCCGGCTTCAGCCGATTCATTACTTCGATCGTTGAGAATCCGGCCCCCACGTCATCCAAGGCAACTGACATTCCATGAGAACGATACACCTCAAAAATATGCTGCAAGATGGACATATGCTGAATCTGTTCCGTTTCCACCACTTCAAACACAAAATCCTTAGGGTCTAGCGAAAGGCGTTCAATCGTCTCAAATGTGTGTGTCAGACAATATTCGGGGTTATAGATGGAGGAAGGCAGGAAATTCACAAAACGTTTGACACCATGCGGTAAAAGAACGGCACTCGTCTCAATGGCAGCAATACGTGCTGTCCGATCTAGAAAAGAATGCAATCCGGTATCCCGTGCAACTTCAAATAATTCATACGCACTGAAGGGTCTACCCTGTTCAGCAGGACGAAGTAAAAATTCAAATCCGATAATCTGCTCCGATGCATCTACGATTGGCTGCATATGACTGCTAAATTGATGCTCCAGGATAATGGAAACCAGATCCGCATGTTTGAGTCGAGCTTCCTGCATGGAGAGACTAATCCAACTATCCGCATTTACCTGCCCATACAGTGGAGTGACCTGTACCGTTACCTTATCCGGCAGGGTCGCTTCAATGTTCAGAATATCCTCTATACATTGCTGTGCAGATTCAAGGTTCAAAAAATGCATCCAGATGAGTTCATCCGAATGTTCGACATGTCTTCCCTGCATCTGCAGTGCTTCCAGCAAAGCGGGGGAGATGGGACGCATATACAGGGTACCTTGATCCTCTATAGGATGAATTGGACTGCAGCCACTGCAATTCATGTAGAACCCCCTTGCCAGTTTGTGATTCTATCTCATTAATGTTTACTGGTATATACCCAAAGTTTGTAAATATTATAGCATGGGTATTGAAATTTATCTCTACTGTTTTGATGACTTTAATGATAATGGTTCCGGCATACGTTCGCATTGTCATAGCATAAAAAAGACCGACAGTCTGCTGACTGTCGGTCTTCATTTACCGCTAATTAATCTTAAGACGCGGGAATTACGATTTTCTGTCCAACTTTAAGATTGTGCACATTTGTAATTTTATTTACGGAAACCAGCTTGCGCCAGTCCACACCATATTTCAAGCCGATGCGGTAGAGGTTATCTCCTTTTTTCACTACATGTACCACTTTGCCGCCTGTTGGTTTCTCAGGTTGTGGCTTGGTTGTAGGTTTAGTTGGAGTTGGGTCTGGCTTCGTAGGCGTTGGAGCAGGCTCCGTACCTGTTTCTGGAGTCGTTGTTGCTTCTCCTGTCAATTTCAAGCCATACTCAGCAAAGCCGTCTTTGTTTGTCCCAATAAAGGACATCGCCGGGTTCGCTTCAACCAATGCTTTGGCATCCGGGGAAGACGCGAACACGACTTCAAGATCGTTGAGTGCAGCTGCCGTTACACCTGCAGAAGGCTTAATTGGTGCAAGCGACCAGTTACCATCAGCTGTCGGGTTAATCGTTTTGTTCTCACGGATGTAATCAATGATAACTTGACGGTTCTCATCCGGTGCAGCCAAGACGATGCGTTTACCGTCCGGGTTAGCCAGTTTGGATGAAGAAGCACGATAGTTATTCGTTGCCACGATGAATTTTTGAGCTGGATCAACTGGTTTACCATTGAAACTCAGGTCTTTAATCCGGTTAGCTGAAGCATTTACGATCGTAGCTTTGCCATCATATTTCGCTGGTTGAGTTACATCAATTTGGTACGTGACACCATCGATAACGTCGAAGTTATACGTTGGGAAGTCCATATTGACCAATTGTTGTTGTCCACCTTTTGCCGGATCGATCTGGTTAAATTGGCCAGCAGACCATTCCAACCATTCTTTCAGCTCAGCGCCATTAACCAACACGGCATGTACCGTATTTGGATACACGTACAAGTCAGCTACGTTTTTGATCGCAATGGTGCCTTTAGGGATATTCGTATAATACGAAGCTCCTGAACGTCCGCCTGCTTTGAACGGAGCGCCTGCAGACAATACAGGAATATCTTCATATTCTGTTCCTTGCATATGTTTTTCAACATACCATTTCTGTGCATTTGTTACGATCTGAATGGATGGATCATCCTGAACAAGTGCAAAGAAACTGTTGATTGGAGCCGTCGTTTCGCCGACTGGGCCACGCACATACTCAAGCGTACCTTCATGTTCGTCATGAACAGCATCAACGATCTCTTGATCAGCATCTACCAGAGCCTTTTTGTTAGCTGTGTCATAGATAGGGCGTGCCTCTACTTTGGAGTCTGCCACTTTCCATTTTCCGTCTACCAGTTCCAGATCCAAATCGATAATTCCAAGGTGGTCACCCCAGAAGCCTGGCTCTACAGCAGGAACACCATTGATTGTACCTTTTTCAAGGTCTACACCTTTTTTACCGGCAAAATCAGCGCTCGGGAATACTTTATGGGCATGTCCAAACAGGATGGCATTAATGCCTTCAACCTGGCTCAGGTACAATACCGAGTTTTCCATCAGATCCGTTTGAGGAATATCTTCAAAACCGGAGTGAGGAATAGCTACAATAATGTCGGCACCTTCAGCCTTCATTTTAGGAACGAATTTCTTCGCAGTAGCGATAATGTCTTTGGCAATGACTTTGCCTTCCAGATTAGCACTGTCCCACTGCATAACTTGTGGCGGTACAAATCCGATGACACCCACCTTGATGGTGTGCTCTTTGCCACTCTCATCAGTAACTTTTTTGTCTAAAATTTTATATGGGGTAAAGTAGTTCTTGTCATTCGTCTCATCGTCGTCACCGTCATCTACATATACGTTGGCATTGATGTAAGGGAAGTTCGCACCTTCCAGTGTCATGTCAAGGAAATCCAAACCATAGTTAAACTCATGGTTACCGATGTTTCCTGCATCATAATCGAGCAGGTTCATCGCTTTATATACAGGGTGAGTTTCGCCCTTTTTGAGTGGATCAATCTTCGCTACATAATCCCCGAGTGGGTTACCCTGGATCAGGTCACCGTTGTCGAACAGCAAGCTGTTCTTCGCTTCGTCACGGGCTTTTTTGATCAGCGTAGCTGTTTTCGCCAGACCATACTGGTCTGTCTCTTTGTCGGAATAGTAGTCATAGTTAATCAGGTTGTCGTGAATGTCCGTTGTTTCCATGATCCGCAATTTAACCTTGGTAGCGTCCGCAGCCGATACAGGTACCGGAAATACCGCAAGCACGTTTAATGCAACCAAAGCGGCAGTCAGGCTTGATAATACTTTTTTACTCTTTCTCAAAATAACCCCTCCCGGTTATGTACATTGAATCATGCATTAGTGAGCAAACGAATAAGCGCAGAAATGCGAAAGATCTCATGGGTTGTGCGTACTGATATTCCGATCGTATGGTTCAGAATCTCAGGTTAGTTTATCTCACATGAACATCTATTCATATCTGTGCGTATCGTTTACATTCCAAATCATAACGCAATGTTCAACCATTGAAAAGCATTATTTTTTACGTTATCCGCACATACATGGCCCAGTTTACAATAACATGCGTGATTTCGACATCTTTTGCATGTTTTTGGATGAAAATAGTTTACTCACGCTGTTAAAAACGTATATTACATGTGGCTTACATCTATATCCATATTAGCTGAATCGACCCATATCAAAAAACCGTGACGCCTTCTGGCGTTCACGGTTGGCTATATCTTTTCCAAATCGTTGGCATGGCCTCCCACTCAGAAAAGGTGATTTTCAATATGCGAAATTACTGCTCCCACACCTGATGCTCATGATCTTTGCCGATGTATTCAATCCGATTTGGGGTAATGTCCAGAATGACATAATTGGGATCGTTTGGGCCGTCAAACCATGCTTTTAGTTCATCATTCCATACCTGTTCGCGCAAACCTTCATTTTTCGTCACTTCGCATGTTCCTTCAATCTCGACCACTTCCTTGGAGCCACCCGCTTCATAACCTAGCAAAAGGCTGACATTCGGATTATTCTCCAGCTCCTCTACCTTGTGCGTACGGCGGTTTGTCGCCAGATGAATGTTCATTCCATCGTTGAAAAGCGCCATGTAGCGTGATTTCGGTTTACCGTTCTCCACCGTGGAGAAACTGCAAAAAGGGTTGTTTTCCAATGCTTTTACAATGTTTTGTTCCAATTCAGTCTGGTTCATGGGAAATGCTCCTTTCGATTTAGGGGATATTTGAAGAGCCTTGTAGGCGGCCGTTACGGGTACGGATCGTTCTTTCGATCGCTGTTATCCCCAGATTTTTTTGAAATCCTATCTCATAGGATAAAATCTGGGGATGAAGGCGAACGCTTCGCTTCTACAGAATCGATTCCGTCCCCTTCACTACGTCTACTGTTCTTTCAAATTGAGGAGTGGGTAAGCTAAAGTTCAAATCAAAACCTGTTGACGCCTCAACTTTGCAGGTTTTGCTTCCTTAGGTTTTTATCCACTCCGCTGCCGTGTATAAGTACAGTCAGCTTACGTTAGGTGTAATAAGCCTGTACTTATAGTGTACCCACCTCATCTATGGTGAATCCATGAACCGGTTCGTAAACGTGACAGTTTTGGAAAAGTTATTTATAAAAATGTGTACATAAAGGAAGCATTTCGTGACCATATGGATTAATTTTTAATTCAAATCCCCAAGATAAATACGTGAAGACGCCTGATCCAGTAACAGTTCACCAATGGTTTTCGGATATAGACGTATCTGTGACAGCGCTTCGAGAGGAATCCATTCTACGGCTACCTGATGATCGTCCGGGCTGGAGCCTTCAAAAATCGTCGCATTCGGATCAACTAACTTGCATTCAAAATAAAATTCAACCTGGTGGACATCGGCATCCCAATCGGCAAATTCATGGTTTTTTCCGATATACTCCCGGATATGCAGCAAATCTCCCACAGTCACCGCCTGTCCAATTTCCTCCAGACATTCACGGGCAACGGCATCCTTTAGTTCTTCGCCTTTCTCCTGTCCTCCGCCAGGGAAAACATAAGCGTCACCATATTGATCCTCCAACCGGATCACTAGCAAACGTCCATCCTGTACAATAACAGCCTTCGCCGAATTACGTATCGGTTTCATGTTCTACTTTCACTCCTTACAAACTCGTATAGTTCGACCTCTGACCCTCGGTTACTGTAGCAATCATCTAGCAACTCCAGGTGCAGTCAGGTTAACTCCCTCAGATTCAAGCAACGAACGTATCTCTTGAGCAAATACAAGAGCATGCGCTCCGTCGCCGTGGATGCAAATTGTCTCTGCCTTTATGGATACAGGTGAACCTTCCGTCGACACAACAATGCCCTCTTTCACCATACGCAGTACTTGAGCAAGAGCTTGTTCCGTCTTCTGAATGACAGCCCCCGGATGACTGCGTGGGGTTAGTCTCCCATCTGGTCCGTAGGTTCGATCTGCAAAAACTTCACCGATACTGCGCAGCCCAATGCGATCCGCTGCCTGTATCATTGCACTGCCGGCCAGGCCATAGAGATACAGTTCCGGTTGTACTTTATAGATAGCCTCGGCGATTCCCTCAGCGAGCTGATCATCTTCAGCAGCCATGTTATACAAGGCTCCATGGGGTTTCACATGGTGCATGCGCCCCCCGTATGAACGGACAAAAGCATCCAACGCACCCATTTGATACACAACCATGTCATAGGCTTCTCGTGGTGAAATATCCATACGTCTTCTGCCAAATCCCTGCAAATCGGGCAAGCCGGGATGGGCGCCAATCGCGACATGATGCTCCAATGCTTGTAGCACCGTTTGCCGCATCGTTGCCGGATCACCCGCATGAAATCCACAAGCGATGTTGGCTGAAGTGATCAGCGGCAGAATTGCCTCATCCGACGCCATACGGTATACTCCGTAACTCTCGCCAAGGTCACAATTGATATCCACCGTGTTCATTAAAGGTTCCCCATTTCTGCCAATTTCCTGCGAATCAACTGATCGGTTAGCCGCCACTCCAACTCCTGTTCAAGGAATAATTGCTGTGCTTCTTCATACGTAATCCGTTCAAAAGTAACCCGCGCCCCTGGCCTTGCCTGTGCCAGTATCGGCAAATCTACCCGCGCTACTTGTGCGATCACAGGATAGCCCCCAATGGTTTGATGATCGGCCATCAATATAATGGGCTGACCATCTGCTGGCACCTGAACTGTGCCATAGGTGACGGCTTCGGACAGCCGATCCATGGGTTGAACGAGTTCCAACTTTGCACCTTCCAATCGATAACCCATCCGATCCGATTGAGGAGAGATTACATATCGTTCTTTGTGGAATCGTTCCAGGCTGTCTTCATCAAACGCTGTACTGTCTTTGCCCGGCATGACACGAATAACAGGTTCAGCATGGTAGGCGGGCCATTCCCTGCTGGACAAGTACCATGCAGGTGCGTGCATCCGCCGATTATTCTTTCCAGCTTCCACACTCCATCCATGCAACGCCGATTGCGCTTCATAAGAAGCTTCCCCCACAAACAACCTGTCACTCACCTTCAGGGCACGTCCTTCAACCCCACCAAAACCTGTCTTAAGATCCGTACTGCGGCTGCCCATCATCTCAGGTACTGCGATTCCACCAGCAATCGCCATATAAGACCTCAAACCGGAACGGCATCGTCCAAATCTCAGTACACTTCCAGCAAGTAGCATGACCGGACGCCATAGCGGAACAGGCAGGCCATCCACCGTTCCCGTCAGATCCGCGCCACATAAAGAGATCAGCCGATTGTCATGAAAACGAAGCTCCGGTCCCGTCATCGTCATCTCCAGCACAGCTGCATCACGGGAATTGCCAACCAATGCATTGGCTGCTCTGGCTGCAAAGGAATCCATAACCCCGCCCGGATGAATTCCATACCGACGAAATCCCGTCCTTCCTTCGTCCTGAACGGTGGATAACAAACCTGGGCGAATAACTTCAATACTCATCCTTCGCCCTCCTTTTGTTCCAGATACTCCTGCAGTGATATCGCTGCAAAACGAACCCGATCACCTGCTGCCAGCAGGCTTGGCGGATTTTCCGTCGGACGAAATAGCTCCAGTGGTGTTCGGCCGATACATTGCCATCCGCCAGGAGTCGTCACCGGGTAAACTCCCGTTTGTTTGCCACCAATACCCACTGTTCCCGCTTCTACACGAAGCCGAGGTGTGAATCGTCTGGGTGTAGCGATCTTCTCCGATAGCCCGCCCAGATAAGGAAAACCTGGTGCAAATCCAATCATGTGAACCAGGTAATCGCCGGATGTATGAATAGCTATGACCTCATCCGGCGTAAGCCCATGTTCAGTAGCGACATATTCCAGATCAGGACCCAGTTCACCACCATAACATACGGGAATAATGATCGTTCTGGGTTCACCCAGCGTTGCCTCTTCCATCTTGTTCAATTCATGAAGCAGCCTTCCGCATACCTCGTCGTACGAGGAAATCAACGGATCATAGAACAGCGTGACCGATGCAAATGAAGGTAACCACTCCAAGATGCCCGATAGTTGCCTCTTTTCCAGCAAAGTACATATCGACATCACCCTCCGGTGCACCGCTTCGGATATGTTGTCCCCACACCGGATCATAACCCCTGTTTCTCCCAGAGGAGACAGCACATCCTCAGTCCATGAATACGGCAGTTCAGTCATGCTATCCCCCTCCTTGTTCACAAGTTTATAATCCCTTGATCATTTTTTCTCCAAAGCCTGCAAAATAAATGAACGCACAGCGGGAAAGGGCTCTACGTCTTCTGTCCGTATGGCAAGATAGAGCGTCTGCAGAAAGACGCGCAAATTCAAGCTCATCTGGCTGATCTCCAGAAGCGATTTCCCCTCCGTCTTATCGTTTGGATGCAGTGAATCGATCCAAGACGAAATATCGTTTTGCTCCAGCAGATTGCGACAAAGGATGGTGACCACTGCATGAGCAATCCGCTGATCCTCATCATGGATGTAGACCACACTCGATTCGGTAATTTTCACAGTGAGTGCATGCAAAAGCTCCCGTAAGGCTACCCGCTCCATATAAGGCGACTGTGCAAGATCTTCAACTGCATCTGCCGCGTGTGCCGGAGCGTGCGCCCAGCCCTTATCATCGACATAGCCGCGAACATCTTTTTCACGTTCCAGATACGTAGTCAACCGATGATGAATAACCTCTATCTCTTCCTTTTTCAGAAAAGGCCGTTGACGATCTACACTCAGAATTGGAGGCAGGAGCAGCACAGAGAAGGTTCGGGTAAACACACTGTCCGTGCCTTGTTCTCCAATACCATGAAAAAGATGCTGATCATCCAGCGCCATATGTAACAGCTGACTGAGCTGTTCTTCCGAAAATACACCCTGTCCAATCCAGGTCGCAAACGTAACATAGATCAATTCATCCCGCAAAACCGGGTCTGGACTGCCAATATGCTGCATCATATGCAGAGCCAATTCGTAAGGATGTTCTACTTCATGGGCGGATAAATTAGCCGAATCAATCTGCCGCAATTTCTGTTTTAATGCCAGAGCATCCATCTATCACAACTCCTTGGAGGAATTCAGATGCACGCTGCAATTGTATAGATCACATTGCCAAGACTCAGCTTCCCAAGAAATCCGGGTGATCGACGTGTTGGACAGCTTTGCGCTCACATCAAGTTCAGGAACCAACCCTCGCAGTGTATTACGAAGAATAGCGCCATGGCTGACAACGATCACTCTTCCATTGGGATGCTGTCGTACAATATCTTCTATCGCGGCACTGCCCCGACTCGTACCTGCATCCGCAAGTTCCCGCCCTAAATCCAGAGTATTCCAATCCGCTCCCCATTTGGCTAGACGCTCAGCTTCGGTCGTACCCTCCACCTGCCCACCGCCCATTTCACGCAACCTCGGGTCCAAATGAATCTCTTGTATTCCCAAACGATCTCCAATGATGCGAGCCGTCTCACTTGCACGCTCCAGATCACTTGCATAGATGGCATCCCACGTTTCCTCACTCAGTCTTGCAGCAAGCAATAGTGCCTGTTCTCTTCCTTCCCGATCCAACGGATTATCCGTTTGGCCTTGCGAACGTTTCTCCTTATTCCACGCCGTGCTTCCATGGCGAATCAATGCGATCTGTGTCATTGCTGTTCCTCACCTTTACCTTTTTCTATGCGTAATTCATCATCTGTAAAATGTTTTCGTGCCTTCGGCTTGGCAAATTTGCCGCCATTATATCGGTCCGAACCATTTCTCGGAATGGAAAGACTGTTCCACGCGGTTTCTTTGAGCATTTTGGCTGCATAGATAATCTGCCCCACATGATAAGGGTAATGCGCCAATTGCCGGATGATTGCCTCCATGACGGTATGTCCTTCATTGCGAATATATATAATATGAGACAGTTGCTCCGGTGTAAAAGAACGAATGGCTCCAAGCAAACAGTTCCAGCCTTCCTCCCATTTGGCGAGCAGCTCTTCCCGGGTCGAAATATCATTCACAAATTCCGCATCACGTTCACGCCACGGCTTTTCTCCATCGGTTGTCAGCACATCCGTCCAACGGGACAGCATATTGCCCCATAGATGCTTCACAATAACCGCAATGCTGTTGGCATCTTCATTCCAGGATTGAAACAGTTGCTCGGATTCCAATTGCTCCATGGCCTTTTCCCCAAGCTGTTTGTAATACAAAAATTGCTTCTCGGCTGTATCCAGAAATACCTGATTCATATCCACACGTTCACAACCCTTCACAAAATGTTTTTATTCAGGAAAAGAAAACGTCCCGTCTTCATTCGGTTCAAAAGAAATGACTTTCCGTACAGCATCCAAATTAAGTTCACCATAGATATGTGGAAACAGTTCATTCAACTCATACAGGTCCTCATACACCAGTTCCGGCTTCAAGGCCCTCTCATCAATGCCAATCAATAACAAATCCGTACGCCCTTGATAAAATTGAGCCGCTACCCATGGAATCTGTTCTTTAGTGGAACAATGAATGAAACCGTCCGTCTCCAGGCTATCCGGTGCATACACGCTCTGCTTGGATACCTGCTCCCATACCGCTCGGGAAATAATACTGTAGATCATTGTTCCGCCTCCTTCAATTTCTTCTATGTATCGTGCAAGTCATTGGAAGTATTATAGATCATCCCGGATACGGGAGTACAATTTTTGATCCGTAAACACACCTTTGATCTTCAATTGTTTACGCATCAAACCTTCATATGACATGCCCAGCTTCTCCATCACTCGTGCAGAACCGATGTTGCCTGCATTGCATTTCCCCTCCAGCCGATTGCAGTCCAGTTCCTGAAAACAGTATTCAACAATCGGCTGCATCGCTTCTGCTGCAAGGCCTTTGCCCCAACAACTGCTGGCAATCGCGTACCCCAGTTCCGCACTTTGCATGGATTCATTTAGATGAAAAATGCCACCTCGCCCGATCAGTTTCCCCGTTTCTTTCAGAATAAAGGCCCATATATAGACCGTTTTCTTCTCATAATTGTCTAACACTCTTTGAATATATTGAACGGAATCATCCAACGTCTCATGGCAGTTCCACAAACTTTGCTGACTCACTTTCGGATCAGAGGCAAACATAAAATAATCATCGAGGTCGTTGAGCGTAAGACGTCTCAGTATCAAACGCTCTGTCTCAAATTCGGGTGATTCCGTAAAAAGCTTCTCTACATTCACTTAAGTCCCTCCCCATTATCAAGCCTTCTTATTGCTCAGGAAATAACGATCGATCCCATAGACGCACAGAATGCCGACAGCATACCTCAACAGATCCATCACCAGAAATCCACGTCCCAAAATAAGCGCACCCAGCATCGTTGAACGCACTTCGTTCAGCCAAGCGATCTGAATCATTTGCGAACATTCGACGGCCCAGCTAAAAAGCAGGCTTACGATCAGCGCCAACTCTTTGCTGCGATTCATCCAAACCATGCGTACCCCAAAATAAATCATCGCTGCCCACAAGGCATCACCAAAATGCTCACGTACAAAATCCGGTAAAAGTTCACCAAAGTGTCTGGACGCCAGTCCTGCCGCCATGGTTATGATCACTGCAATGAAATAAATCAATCTGTCTTTGAAAAATGCCTTCCTCATGGATCAAATGCCTTCATCAAGCACTTGTATAATAAATTCCGTTTTGGCAGCGGTATACGCTTCCCTGTCGTCCTTATTCTCATCCGCAAGTTTAGCTTTCAAGGCCGAATAAACCTCTACCAGATCCGGGCGCTGTCTCAGCACATCCCGGAACTGGATTTGGCGACCCCAACGTTCCTCGCCTGGGCGCATCAGATGAAGATGTACAGCCCTCTTGCCATCCTTCACTCTGACCCAGAATCGTCTGTATTCCCGACCATCCAGTTCAGGTGGAACGTAGTTCCAGCCTGCCGGATTCAGCTGATTGGCAATTAAGTCCATGTCCTCCCACGACTTCACCTCTCCCATCAAATCAATAATGGGCTTTGCCGGCAATCCCGGAATCGATGTGCTTCCGATATGTTCAAATTTATGAATATTGAGCTCCTGTAATAGTTCTTTGAGTTGTCGAATTTCTTCCTGAGCCTGCGAGTCCCACATGGGATTGGCCTCTACAATCTCTATCGATTCTGTCGCCCACGCAGGCCAGTTTTCCGGTTGCAGATGATCTGTCATTCAGATGCTCCCTCCTTTATGTAATTACTATATAGAATTTTTTATACTTAAAAGGGGCGTATGTCTACGCCCCATCTGTTTCTGTTCACGATGATGAATTTATCTTAATTGATATGTTTCATTGTTGAAACTTTATTTTACCGTTACCGGTATAGTAACTTTTTTATTACCCCACTTGGCGGTGATGGATGTCTTGCCTTTACCCACGGCCACAATCTTGCCGCCCGATACTGTGGCTACACTTGGTTTGGTGCTGCTCCATACAGCACTGCTCGTTACAATCGTGGTTTTGCCTGTATCATACTGCGCCATCACACTCAGTGTTGTACTTGCTTGTGGCGATAAGACGAGTGTTTTCTGGCCTGTGATCAGCTTTTTGAGCAAAGGAACAACGGTAACCTCTGCCTTTATTGTCTGATTTTGATAAGTTCCTGTCAAGGTGGCTTGTCCTTCCGTCAGTGTTTTGACTGTACCATTTTTGACGGTTGCTACATTATTGTTGGAAGAGGTCCATATCACCTGTTTTGAAAGATTAATTGTTTTCCCATTGGCATATGTACCGATTACCTTCAACGCTTTCGATTTCTTAATATTCAGCTGCATGACAGCAGGTGTTACTTCGACTTTGGTAATCTCGTCTGTAATCGCTACGGGGACTTTAACCGTCTCTGAGCCATATTTGCCTTGTAACAGCACTCTGCCAGTCGTAATTCCTTTAATTTTACCACTCTCCAGCACCGCGGAGGCACTCGATACGGTCCATACGATCTCAGATGTGACGTCTTCTTCCTTGCCATTAGCGCGTACAATGCTTACTTTGGGGAGCGTACTTTCACTACCTTTGACAAAATTATAGGAACTTGGCGAAGCTTTGATGCTTTTAATTTTATCCTGAACCTTAACCAGCAATTGCGCTTTGGCGCCATCTACCTGTGCATATATCGTTGCTTCTCCTGCTGCCACAGCCTTCACTTTGCCTTTAATAATGGTGGCAACAGCTTCGTTACTCGTGGACCATGTGGCGCCACCCGTAACATCCTGCTTGTTATCAAACCCTTCAATAACCGCCATCACTTGAAGCGTCGTTGTCTGGGACACACTCATCTGCTGCGGACTACTGTTGGTAATCTCGATGGATGTCACGTCACCCGTGGCTGCCAGGGCAAAGGAAGGACCCAGTACTGCCAATACTAAAATAAAGGCCAAGGCGCCTCGTATTGCTAATTTCATTCCATTCATTGCAATCTTCATCTCCTGTAATCCAATATTTTACTTCTATTATATTATATCGGAAACTCATTACATAAAAATGAATCCTGTTGGAGCAGAATCGCGGATAAGAGGAACATTCGACATTTGTTACATGCTACGGCCCTCCCCCTATATTCCCAAAATAAGCAGAGGCATTCTCCAAGTCATTAAGAAGTGACTGAAGAATGCCTCTATATTCAGAAAAATCTGGGGATAACAGCGATTGGAAGATTATATTGTTTAATACAATAAACGTTTTGAGATAATCAGGATAGATACGATGAGCAAAAAGAACATGACCAGCAGCAGTTCGGGAAATCTTTTATTCATGTTCAGCTCATTTCCACCGAAGAAACCGTTGTATGAATAAGCTGCAGAACCTTGTCAACGGCGTTGTCCGTTCCACTCGCCTTCATATGGCCCACCATATGATCCCTCTCCTTATATACAAGGTCAATATCTCGCAGGAATGTCTGAGCAGTTAAATCCTCTTCCTGGAGAACCCTCGCATAACCTCGCTCCTGAAAATACTTTGCATTCAGCGTCTGTCCAACAAGAGACCCGCCGTTGGCATGGGGAATCAGGAGCATCGGCTTGCGCAGCAGCAGCCACTCATGGATCGCATTGGAGCCGGCACGTGACACAACCATATCCGCCATAGCCATTAAATCGGCAAGTTCTTCATGCACGTATTCAAATGCCTTGTAGCCTGCAAACCGCGGAAAAGCTGAGTTCAATTTACCTGTGCCACATATATGAATGATTTGATAACGCTTGAGCAGTTCCGGCAGTGTTTCAAGTACCATACGATTGAGCTTTTCCGAACCCTGACTGCCACCCATAATCAACAGAATAGGCCTGTCGGAGACAAATCGGCAAAAATGAATCCCCCGTGCTCGGCTGCCAAGTTTCAACTCCTCCCTGATTACAGGTCCCACGTATACTGTCTTGTCTGACGCCTTAGAGGAGACGAATGTCGTGGTATCCATAAACGTGGTACACATCATTTGAGCGTATCGCCGTGACAGCCTGTTGGCCAGACCCGGATGTAGATCCGGCTCCAGAATCAGCACCGGCACCCGGTTCCACCTGGCACCCACTACAGCAGGAACAGCCACGAATCCCCCTAACGAAAAGCAAACATGAGGTTTAATTCGTAAAATGAGTAGATAAGCCTGCAGCACTCCAAGCATAATTTTGAACACATCGGAAATGTTTGCCCACGCCCAATACCTTCTCAGCTTGCCTGTTGCAATCGCATGGTAGTGAACTGCCGGAATTTTGCCAATTAATTGACGCTCGATGCCCTGCTTGGAACCGATATAATGAATCTCCCATTGCTCCTGAAGCAATCTGGAGATCAGAATGAGATTGGCTGTCACATGACCGGCGGAGCCGCCTCCTGTAAATATGATCCTCTTTTTGAACACAGAAATCCCCCTCTCCACAGCATATCGCGTACTTCCGCCTTGGTCATGATGACATCCTCCGAATGATATCCTCTGCCAGGAAGAGCAAAAGTCTCACAACCCTCTTTATCCGCTAATTTGGGTGCAGAGGAGGCGGTGACAACAAAGTAGGACTTCTCTTCTTCCACTTCCCAAACGTTTTCCCAATTTGAAATCAACGTTTCATAAAGCCGTTCACCCGGACGGGCACCGATAAAATGTATCGGGACATCCTTTTGTCCAGCATCCTCTGCCAATACCTGCGCGATATCCGTTATTTTGCAGGATGGCATTCGGGGGACAATAATCTCGCCGCCCTCGCATTGTTCCATGGCCGATAGAAGAATTTCCACGGCGTCTCCAAGGGGAAGAAAAAAACGTGTCATTCTGGAATCGGTAATGCTGAGTGGCTGCCCCAACGCAAGCTGGCGTTTGAATAACGGTACTACGCTGCCCGTGGATCCAAGAACATTTCCGCTTCGTACACAAGCAAAGCTTGTAGCGGAACGACTGTCAGCTAATAAAATCAATTTTTCCCCGATGGCTTTGGTCATCCCGTACATGCTGGAAGGATTCGCAGCTTTGTCCGTAGATATATATATCACCTTCCGCACGCCGTTCTCGATTGCAGCATCAATGACGTTCTGCGTTCCGACAATATTGGTTTTGACCGCACAATCCGGTTGGTCCTCGCAGACCGGAACATGTTTAAGCGCCGCAAGATGAAAGACATAGTCTACACCCTTACAGGCGCCAGCCAGCTCCCACCGATCTCTGATATCTCCAAGTACAAACTTCACTCTCAGGTCAGAGACGGTTTGTCTCATTTGAGCCTGAAGCGATTCATTTCGTGAAAAAATACGAATTTCTTTCGGTTCCTGAACGAGCAATCGTTTGACCAACTCTTCTCCCCATGAGCCTGTGCCTCCCGTTATTAAAAAGGTTTTATTGAACATCGGATATCCCTCCATCAATTAAGTTCTGCTTTGGTGATAGGCCTATCCTAAGGCAATTGTGTTACATCAGTATGACAAGGGAACAACCGGCTTTTTCCAACGTGTACATGCTTTAATCAGGTTGCTTCTCACACAAAAAAACCACCATTTGCATGGTGGCATCCTTAGTTAACGTTGTATTAAAGGTAAAGAAAAAGAAAACTTTACTTTTCCATCGGCTACGCTAAGGCCATAGTCGGCATGGTGGTTCTCAAGAATCGTCCGGGCGATAGATAAGCCCAATCCCGTCCCGCTAAACTTTTTGCTGCGCGAACTATCCATTACATAGAAGGGCTCCCATACCTGATCCCACTGTTCGTGCTCTTCCTTATCCGTTTCATTGGTGATACCGAAATATGCCGTTTCCCCTTTCAATTCAAGTGTAATGGTTATTCGGTCACCGCTTGTATATTTCACCGCGTTGGTCATCCAATTGTGCAGAACAGACTCCAGCTTCCGTCGATCAGCCAGCACCCAGGTCTCTGCAGTCCATCCATCCTCCACTTCCACATGCAAGCCATGCTGCTGAAATACGGTTTCATAGGTATGAAGGGTCTCTGTGAGCAATTGACGAAGATCAACGGGTTCAAAATCGTATACTTCGGCCTGCAGACGGGATAACTCCAACAGACGGTCAATTAAACCAGCCAGCTCTTCGCTCTGTTGCTGGATAACCCCGGCGTAAGTTCCATCATCCAGGCCATCCTGAATGCCAGAGGCATAGACACGAATGAGGGAGAGCGGTGTTTTTAATTCATGCGAGATGTCCGAGATGAACGTTCGCAGATTGGCATTTTTCATTTCCAACGAATGTTGCGCCTGCTGCAATTTGTCGCTCATCACATTGATGCTGTGTCCTAAAGACTCAATCTCATCTCCTGTCTTTATATCAACCTTCGCAAACGATAAATTGGAAATGGCTTCAGCCGTTTCGCTTAGTTTTGCGAGCGGTTTAACGATCCGGGCGGTATACAGCACGGAAAGCAGGATAAGCATCAGCAGCATACCGAGCCATATGTACGCATTGAATTGATTAATAATTCGAATCGTCTCCGATGAATGGGAGATGGATTCGCCGACTGCAAACACGGAATCCCCCACCATAACAAAGTTCACGAGAAAGCTGGATTTCAGCTTGGTCTGATCATAGAATTTATTAACCCGGGCACCCTCACGCAGCGCAGAGATACTCTCTTCTGTGAGCCAAAATTTACTGAGGGCAATCCCCTTGCGGTTATATTGCCATAACAATTGATCGTTAATATCATTTACACTATCCTTCAACGAAGCATAAGCGATAGCGACCTCGTACTGCGTCTCAAGGCTCTCAATTCGTTGTATTGGAACGTCATGTTCTGAAGCAGAGATTTCAGTCGTTAACTCGGCCAGCTTCTGCTTTTTCTGATACAAAAAATAGCTGGGCAGGAAAAACGTATTGACGATAAAGGATAGGAAAAAGACAACACACAATGCACCGATAATACGCACGAGCAGTTTTCGGGTCAGTTTACTCATTTTGATCCTCTAGGCAATAGCCCATTCCCCGGTACGTTTTGATCGAATCTTCTCCAATTTTCTCACGCAGTCTGCGGATATGAGTGTCTACGGTGCGTTCCTCGCCGAAATAATCGAAACCCCACACCTGATCCAGCAAAATTTTACGGGTTACAATCTGCCCCTTATTCATTCCCAGAACTTTCATTAATTCGAATTCCTTATGGGTAGCCCCTACATCCACTCCACCACGGTAGACCTTCTGGCCTTCCAGATCGACAGTCAGTTCTCCCACAATAATTTTGGCGGAAAGTTGCAGCAGCTTTTTTACACGCAATAGCAGGATACGCGAATCAAATGGCTTGCGCAGATAATCATCCGCCCCGGCCTTCAAGGCAAGAAATTCATCATCCGATTCCCCTTTGGCTGTCAGCAGCAATACCTTCGCCCGACTCGTACGCTTGATTTCCCGGCATACCTCGACACCGCTGCGTCCTGGCATCATCCAATCCAAAACCGCCAAATCGATTTGATTAGTATAAAAGAGATTCAGGGCTGCTTCCCCATCCTCGGCTAAAAATACCTGAAAGCCCTCTTTAACGAAATAGGCTTTTAATATTTGCAGCATCAACGGCTCATCATCCGCGAGCAGCAGGTTCATATCTGCGCCTCCTTTCCAAACTGGATTCTACTATACAATCTGTACGTTACAGCTGTGTGACATACCCGCTGGTTTGGCCATTCCCACATCCCTGTACTGCGCCACCCATACCATAGAAGCGCTGAACACTCTTAACTGCTCCCAACATCACAGGCAAAACAAAAAGGAACCCCGGAGCAGAGTTCCCTTTTGTTTCTCAACACAGCTTCTAGTCCTTTTAATTTTCTTCGTCCTGATGCGGCAAAACCAAAAATTCGGCACCGCCCATATAAGGCTGAAGTGCGGCTGGAATGCGAATGCTTCCATCCGCCTGCTGGTGATTCTCCAGCAATGGAATCAGAATGCGTGGCGAAGCCACAGCCGTATTGTTCAACGTATGACAGTATGCAAGCTTGCCTTGGGCATCGCGACAACGAATATTCGAACGCCGAGCCTGGAAATTATGCAGATTCGACGACGAATGTGTCTCCCCGTAAGCATTGCGGCTTGGCATCCAGGTCTCAATATCGTACTGTTTGTACGTTTTCTGCGACATATCCCCTGTACAGACAGCCACCACGCGATAAGGCAGTTCCAGCAATTGCAGTAATTCCTCGGCGTGTCCCGTAATTTCCTGCAGCATTCGCTCCGATTCTTCCGCATCCGGTGCACAGAGAATGACTTGCTCCACTTTGGCAAATTGATGCACCCGGTACAACCCGCGCACATCCCGACCGCCCGAGCCGACCTCACTGCGAAAACACGTCGATACGGCAGCCAGCTTGATCGGCTCCTGCACATCCACTATCTCATCCGCATAATACGAAACCAGCGGCACTTCCGATGTTCCCACCAGCCATTTATTCTCACCTTGCAATTCATAGACCTGATCCCGTCCTGTTGGGAAGAACCCCGTGTTCAAGAGTGTATTCTCTCTCACCATCAAAGGAACTTCCATTGGCGTAAATCCATGCTTCATTAGCAGATCAAGCGCAAGTTGCTGTACAGCCCGGTGCAGGAGCAACCCTGCTCCTTTGAGCACATAGCTTCGTGTGCCGCCGATTTTTACCCCACGCGGGATATCGATTAGATCATACCGTTCACCCAGCTCCACGTGATCCTTGGGCTCATAATTGAATACCGGCAGCTCACCCACACGTCTCAGCTCCACATTATCCTCATCCGATGCGCCCATTGGCGTATCCGGCGATACAACATTGGGTACCAACCATTGCAGCCGTGTCACTTCCTCTTGCACAACAGCAAGCTTGGCTTCAACTTGTTCTAACTGACCATTCAGCTGTTTCACCTGTTCCCTTAAACCTTCGGCCTGTTCACGCTCACCAGCTTGCATCAGTCTACCGATATCAGCAGATAACGAATTACGTACTCTACGCCCTTCTTCCGTTTCCAGTAAAAGAGCTCTGCGCTCTTCGTCCCGTTCCAACAATTCGCGAATACTGATATCCATTCTCTTGCCGACTGCCGCAGCCTGCACCTCTTCTGCATGCTCCCGAATCCACTTCATTTCCAACATGGTCACCGTCTCCTTTGGCTGTAAAAATACAAAGAGCGCCCTCATCCCTTGGGACGAGGAGCGCTCTGCTCGCGGTGCCACCCAACTTGCCAAACCAGAATATTCTGGTTCAGCCTCTTGGTCCGCGATAACGGGCGGTTCCGGTTAACTTGGGGAATGTTCGCTCCCCTGGCGAAAACGCCTCCGAGTTGGATGCTCTTCAACGGCATGGTCCGATCTGTAATTGTTGTTTTTCAGTATATACGAACTTTAGCCTGCATTGCAAGTTATAAGAAAATGCGCTACTATCCTTTTACTTATAGCTAAAAATCACCTTATCATCACTATCTCTACCCTCAACTAATTTCTCAGTGATTTTTTGCCCCGTTATTACATCAAGGAAAGTTTTTCGGTGATCTACTTTTAACGAGTTAGTTATACTATTTGAATACTGTATTCTAATCTCATCTATTGAATCATTATTAATATATCCATAATTAATCTTGAAATTTCTTTTCCCATCAATCATAGTACCTGAAGATTTGACTAACCAGAACGGAGCTTTCTCATCAATAGGGTTAATGTCTATATACTGCAGAATATATTCATCGTCAAGTTTCTCAGCATAGATCACCCCAACCTCAGCGGTTTTACTTTTATCGTTATATATTGTAGCAAATATGGAGTTACCTTCATAAGAAATAATATCAATTTTAACCTCTTTTGCTCCCTCTTTTATTTGCATTCTTTTCTCCAATCCTTCAATAACCAGATCTTGTAAATTCCCTGCTTTAATTGCTGTTGATTCATCTACTTTTGTGGTACTAGTACTATAATCATTAGGAGAGGAAGAAACCTGACCACCTTGATTTTTTTGAACACTACATCCAGTAAATAACGTAAGTGCAGTAAAAATAATAACAATTTTTTTCATTCCTACAATTCCTCCTCAAAAATGTGCTTTATATTAAGAATGTTGATAGGCCTTTTAGTATTGCGCCAATTAGCTATATAGTATTCACTATTTTCCTTTAAGAGACTTATTAATTCGAGATTATCTAAATGTGGATAGCGAACTTTTAATATAGCAAAGATAGTGGTAACAAAAGGAACTGCAACTGAAGTTCCATCATAGCTTGTTATTTGATCAACTTCAGGTCCAAGAGATACAATACCTTCTCCACGGACGAAAAATGTTATATTCGGATTATAAGTTGAAAAATCAGAAATATTAAAAAAACCATCCAATGATCCTACTGATACTATACCCTCTATCCCATATGAAGCAGGATAGGTTTCTTCTTGTTGGCCGGTGTTACCAGCTGAAACTATGAAAATAACATTATGCTCTTCTATAGCTTTTCGCATAGCATCATTTAAAATGCTATTTGGTATTTTGTTACTTACCGAAATACTTATAATTTCGACATTTTCATTAATTAAGGCATGTATTCCTTCCACCAAGTCCTCTGTAGAGAAATCTCTCTCTAGATTGTAAGCGTATATAGGGATTCCAGGGATGAGTCCGTAGAAGCTATTATCGACTGTGCGATTAGAATTAATTATTGCTGTTACTATAGTTCCATGACCAATTTTTTGACTCATAATTTGAGATAAATTGATAGCGTTAAGGTTAGGAATTGACTTAATACCATTATCAATTATACCTATTTTAACTTTTTTGAGATCATCTAGGTACACATTTGTTTTAATGCGGTCTGTTCCCATCATGAGAAGAGATTTACTGTTGAATTGATTATTTAAAATGAACATGGAAGTGCCCTGAGACTTAGACTGAGAAAAGACTAAAAAAATAAAGACTAATATTACAGTAAATAACCGTTTCATAATCCCCTCTTCTTTGAAAAAAGAACGTGGAAAATTCAAACTATTTCCACGCTCTTAGATAAGTTCTATTATTTATAATATGCTAACCAATGTAGCACCGAACCACTGCCGGAAACCTCAGTAATAGCATATTCGTGCCACCACGTTCCCGCTGTTACTGAAAACGAAATACCAGCTATATCATGAAAAAACGATATGCTACCGGTAACAGTCGAGC
Organism: Paenibacillus sp. BIC5C1; assembly: GCF_032399705.1. Classification (NCBI taxonomy): domain Bacteria; kingdom Bacillati; phylum Bacillota; class Bacilli; order Caryophanales; family Paenibacillaceae; genus Paenibacillus; species Paenibacillus sp. BIC5C1. Next base: position 478,042 of record NZ_CP135922.1, on the reverse strand, counting down.
TTAAAGTAAATTTCACATCTGTAAATCCTTGAATAAAGCCGTTACTTCCAGTTGCCTTTTCTCCATTGTGATTTGAGGGGCTTTCTTCTGCAGTTACTATTCCTGATCCTCCTGATGAGCCTTGGTCACTTATATATTCAACTGACCATTTAGATTTATCTGTTGTACCATTATTTAAAATTTTAAAACGAAAAGTATCATTAACTGCAGCATAATGTGTAGCAGACTTAAATGTCACATCTGTATAAGATGAGTATGTACCTGACGAAGACAAATTCTCTTGTTTGAACATATCATCTTCTCCCCTTGATGAATTCCAAGGTCCTCCGATTGCTGTATCGAGAGTGTATTCGTCATCTGAACTTTCAAGAATGGTTTTAGCTTCCTTTGTTACAGAACTTCCATCCGGATATTTTATTGTGATTTTATCTCCTTTATTGATAGAATCACGTCTATTTAGCTCTTCCATATCTCCACTACCACGGACTAGGCTAGAACTTCGCTCCAGCAGACTCTTTATTGCACGTTTATCATTATTAAGGGCCTTTTCTTTTACATCCAATTCATTCAGCGCCACATAGTCACTTGGATATGAGGAAATTTCATTTAAATCAATCTTCTCTCCTCTTCTTTCCATACTAGCAATCAAAATATCAAAATCAGAATAATAATTCGCTTCTTCAATAGTTAGTCCGTTAGCAATCATTTCATCCATTAACTGAGATTTCGATTTATTATTATGACCTTTTTCAACGTCGTAATTAATCTGAAAATCTTCTTCAGTCTTTTGGTCCGATGCATATGCTGGAGATGCAAGTGTAGCAACAAGTGAAGCAGTGCATAAAAGTGTTATTAGTTTTCTTTTCATAAATATATCCTCCTTAAGAAAATTATGTATGTCGACAACATATGTATATTATACAATATAATAATTATTATTTCAATAGATTTCCTTTTTTGGTTAATAACAATCTTCTTTTTTTCAAAAAAAACATCAGAGTATAATTTTTGAAACTCTATGAAAACACAGTAATTCTAAATTAAGATATTAGATCTCAACTAACGTATATTGCAATCTAACTTCAAGAGGCTGTAAAAATACAAAGAGCGCCCTCATCCCTTGGGACGAGGAGCGCTCTGCTCGCGGTGCCACCCAACTTGCCAAACCAGAATATTCTGGTTCAGCCTCTTGGTCCGCGATAACGGGCGGTTCCGGTTAACTTGGGGAATGTTCGCTCCCCTGGCGAAAACGCCTCCGAGTTGGATGCTCTTCAACGGCATGGTCCGATCTGTAATTGTTGTTTTTCAGTATATACGAACTTTAGCCCCCATTGCAAGTTATCCGTGCACACCCTTACATGTCCTGTTATGATAGAGATTGTTTGTTTTTAGGAAATACTCCTGAATGGCAGACTTATTACATAACATAATATCTAGAAGGAGTTTTTCTTCATGAAAAAATTGCTTTGGATCGGATGTCTATCCTATTTCCTCATCGGGCTTGCCCACGTCGTTCTCGGTTCGATCCTGCCCGTTGCCCTTGAATATTATGGCAAGGATTATAGTCAGGGAGGCACACTGATCTTTGCCCAATTTGCGGGGTTCCTGGGCGGTGTACTGTTATCTCCGTGGTTGAATAAACGCTTTGGTAAGCGAGGCGGCCTATTAATTGCCGCAGCTCTGCTCTGCATTGCAGAGTTATCCTATATGCTGCTGCCTCCTTGGGGCTGGATGTTCGTCATTGCACCTGCAGCCGGATTCGGATTCGGCATGATTGAGGCCGTCATCGGTACAATCATCATTGCTGCAATTAAAGATAATACGGCGGTTGCCATGAGCCGACTTGAAGTGTTATTTGGTATCGGAGCCATGGTCATGCCGCTCATTGCCAGCGGTCTGATTTCTGCCGAGTACTGGCGTATGTCGTTCCTCGTGGTAGCCGTCTGTGCAGCGATGACTTTTATCTTCTGGGCCAAAAGTTCATTCGGTGAGCTGGACAGCGAGCTTAGTCGAAGCAGCTCAGGCCAGACTCCTGTACACACTCACGCTGCTGAGTCGCCAATGGGAACGAACCCTGCAGACATCAAGCCAACTCGTTCAACCTATTACGGCCGTAATTTGGCTCTTCTGTCTTTATTTGTTCTATTTTTCTTTCTTTATGTCGGCACCGAAATGAGCCTTGCCAACTTCATGCCAGCCATTCTGATTGAGAAAATGAACATGAAGGAAGCAGGTGCCGCGCTTAGTGTTACCTGCTTCTGGATCGCCATGTCTGTTGGACGACTGTTTGCCGGATATATCGCCGAGAAATTCCAATATCGCGTCTACGTTCTCTACAGCTGCCTTGCGGCAGTTGTGCTGCTGATGATCTTTCCTTTTACCAACCAGATCTGGTCGGCATTTCTGATCATTCTGTTGCTCGGGCTCGCATTATCGGGCGTATTCTCCATCGCCCTCGTCTTCGCCAGCAAAATGCTGCCTGGAACAGAAGAATCGACGCCCAGCATCCTGATTGCATCAGGTGGTGTTGGCGGTGCCATTCTGCCTTTGGTTACAGGCTGGAGCCTGGATCATCTGGAGGTTAACCAGTCCGCATGGATGCTTGCCATTTTTGCAGTTGGTCTGCTGATTATCAGCGTGATCACCTATCAATGGCAGAACAAACATGTGGTCGATACAGTGACTTAACAGTTATGTGTCGAGGCAGACCTGAGAATTAGAATCAGAAATAGAATACCTATTATAGAGATTGAGATGTCCATCGCCATGAATTGGCGGTGGACATTTTGTTGTAGCGTTATTCTGTTCTAACGAACCTGGTACACGCTATTCATCCCCATTTCTGCATGTTTGAAATCTAACGAATCCTAGAGACGTTATTCTAGATAATTAGCTCCAAATCAAGGTCTCGTTGCAGTTTCTTAGCATAATAACGCCGCTGAGATTCGTTAGATTTTTCATTCCTTAAAAACCGGCCTAATAAGATGTTCCCGATTCGTTAGCGCTGTAATCATGGCAGAAAGTGTCCTATCTTTGCCTCAGATCACCTTTCATTAAAGGTGATCATACGATCTATTTATTTACACAAGATTGCCCAGGAAATACTTTCAGGTGCTTTGAATCGGAACTAACATTATTTAGGTTGAAGGGACTACATTCCCCTTATCCTTAATGAATTTACCGAATACATATCGAACGAGTGGTCCCAGAATAATAATTTGGTAAGGTAGCGCCAGGCTGAAATTACGAGCAATTGTATGAAGATACGTACTTAGTACAGATGCTCCATTTAACTGATTTGCAAGATAAGCGGAAATCATTCCATACAAGGACATGATCAGAACCATCCCAATAACCATGAAAAATGACATGGCGAGCACACCCAGGATTTTGTTGGACTTGTCAAAAGGTAAGGCAAAGGCAATTTTTCTCGCTACAGGCCCCACAATGAAGGACTCCACCAGGAACGCAATGATAAAGCACAATATGAACTGAAGCAGTATCTCAAACGCGGACATCTTGCTCAATAACCCATTGTGCCATAAATTGAAAGTCATCATGACGACAACCATCCCTGTACACATCATTATTCCAAAAACAATCTGTTCTTTTTTCGTTGTTGGCAATTCTCTCATCCTCTCTGTTTACCTTCGTAATTATAGAGATGACAAACCCCTCTACATAAGTGAACATTCTGTGAACAAATATAATATTTCCAAATTAAAATCGGATTTGACAACCTCGTATTAGAGCCCTATCATATCCCTTAAAATGGTAGGGAATATTCGCTACATATAAGGAGGATTTGGATGATGAGTTTTCAAAAGCGCATTGACCACGTCGGCATTGCCGTTCGTGATCTGGAGACCACGCTGCGTTTCTATACGGAGATTGTTGGTCTTGAATTGAAAGACCGGGTAACTCATACCAACGGTGTCATTCAGCTCGCTTTTCTCGGCTTCAACGGAAGCCATGAGACCGAGATTGAGTTGATTCAGGGATACAGCGACAAGCTGCCTGCCGAAGGTACGGTGCACCATTTTGCCATCCATGTCGATGACCTTGAGTCTGAGTACAACCGCATTAAGGAAACCGAGGCCGAGTTTATTGATGGAGAGATGATTACACTGCCTAACGGTTACCGTTATTTCTTCATCTATGGACCTGAAAAGGAATGGATCGAGTTCTTCCAGCGCTAAGAATTGGAGCTGATTTATGAACATTTTAATTACCGGCGCAGCCGGAAAAATTGGACGTGACTTGTCCCATCACTTGTCAGAAGCATTTCACCTGCGACTTACGGATTTGAGTATCGACAGACTGCATACGTATCAAGGGACAAGCCATGAGATCATGACACTGGATGTGACAGATCCCGAAGCCTGTCAGCACGCTTGCGAAGGCATGGATGTGGTTGTACATCTGGCGGGAGACCCTTCCCCACATGCAGGGTTTTATGAATCGTTGTTGGATATCAATATCAAGGGTACATTTAATGTATTCCGTGCAGCTCAAGACCAAGGTGTGCAGAGAGTCATTCTGGCAAGCAGTGCACAGACGATTGAGGGTTATCCCATTGATGCTCAAATCTATCCGGACATGCCGACACGCCCACGGAATTTGTACGGGGTTAGCAAATGTTTTGGAGAATCGCTCGCTTCCTATTTTGCGTATACCGAAGGTTTACAAAGTGTTGCAATACGTATAGGGGCATATGATGATTTTCAACCGGATGGACCCGCGCTGGAGGCAAGGGATATGAGCGCGTATATTAGTCCGGCTGACTTGTGTGATTTGATGTTCAAAGCAATTACAGCTCCAGATCTGGAACCCTTCACCATACTGCATGGAATCTCGAATAATCGGTTTAAACGATTGAATCTGGAAACCACTCAGAAACAGGTAGGCTATGACCCGAAATCCGATGCTTTTGCACTCAGTCAGATTTCCTTATATGATTCGCCACGATAATTATTGAAAATAACACATCTAGAGAGGTCGTTATACGCATGTATAACGGCCTTTTGACTATTTCATACGTGCCCCTATCCAGTTCCTGACTGGACATGCATGGGCCTCTGGCCTATAATTACACCTAGTAATGCCCGTAACTTCATAGTTTCCCAGGGGAGTCGGAATAGGCCGGCTGAGAGTGTATCCCACCAAGATACTGACCCTTAGACCTGATCTGGATCATGCCAGCGTAGGAATCGGAGTATATCGAATTGGCCCAGCCTCTTTGCTGAGTGCCACATCTCTAACGCCTGCACGCGTCCCGGATTAACGGGGCGCTTTTTTAATGTTCTTTTATATAGCCAGAGAGCTAAAAAAGTGACGTCATCCGGATCATAGCTGGTATAAATCTGTCGATTTATGCAAGAAGCTTGGATATGAAGCCAAGGAGTACCCCGCGCCACTGGCCGGACAACATGAAGGAGAGAAATAAAGATGAGATGGCGTAAAATGATGGGCCTAATGCTCTTGTGCGTACTACTAGTGGCTGTGGCTGCATGTGGCGGCAAAGAAGCTGCACCTTCAGGAGAAAATGGTAGCAGCAACACCGAAAACAGCAATGAAGGTGACAATGCAGCCCTCAAGGACGTTAAAGTGGTGCTGGACTGGACACCAAATACGAATCATACCGGCCTGTATGCGGCCGTAGATCAAGGTTTTTACAAAGCCGAAGGCTTGAATGTCGAGATTGTACAGCCAGGTGCCGGAGGCGCGGATACCATGGTAGCTTCGAACGAAGTGCCTTTTGGCGTAAGTTATCAGGAGAGTGTGACCCAGGCCCGCACACAAGGCGTACCACTCGTGTCCATCGCTGCGGTTATTCAGCATAACACGTCCGGATTTGCCGCTCCGGCGGATCGGAACATCAAGTCCCCCAAAGATTTTGAAGGCAAAACTTATGGTGGCTGGGGCTCCCCGGTAGAAGAAGCTGTGATGCAGTCCATTATGGAAGGCGAAGGCGCCGATGTATCCAAAGTAAAAAATATCAGCATGGGCGATGCAGATTTCTTCACCGCTGTGAAACGCGATATCGACTTTGCCTGGATTTTCTACGCATGGACGGGCATTGAAGCCGAACTGCGCGGCGAACCGATCGACATGCTATATGTGAAGGATTATTCCGAGGCACTGGACTACTACACTCCAGTACTTGTTACCAATGAAAAGACGATTCAGAACGATCCCGAGCTGGTTAAAGCGTTCTTGAAAGCGACTTCCGAAGGATATCAATATGCGATTGAACATCCCGAAGACGCTGCCAACATTCTGATCATGGCCGTACCGGATCTGGATAAGGACCTTGTACTCGCAAGCCAGAAGTGGCTGAGTCCGAAATATCAGGATGACGCACCGCGCTGGGGTGAGCAAAAGCAGGAAGTATGGCAGAACTACACGGACTGGATGTTTAGCAAAAAACTGCTCGACGAGCAGGTAGATGTATCCAAAGCATATACGAACGAGTTCTTACCCCAATAAAATTATCCATATAAAATGAACTTAGTATTTACACGAGAACGAAGAGGACAGAAATAACGTGAAAAAGCGAAGCGTTCGCCTTTATCACCGGATTTTCCCTTTGGAGAAGGGAATCAAAAAAATCTGGGGATAACAGCGATTGGAAGGTTATTCTGTCATCGAAGTGGCAAGTGTAACAGTCATTAGTTCGTTTTATATATTTCGAAAGGAAAAGTGATCTCTCATGGCAAGCACACTACTTAGCATTCAAGTCATTCCCAAAACGCCCAATGGCGAAAATTCCTATCCTTACGTTGATCGTGCCATCGAAGTTATTCAGCAGTCTGGTTTGAAATATCAGGTTAATCCACTGGATACCACGATGGAAGGAGAACTGGATGAGCTGTTGGAGGTTGTTCGCAAAATGCACGAAGTTCTTGTGGAAGCCGGCAGTCCGAGCATCATCTCACAGATCAAGATCGCCCATAGCCCAAGTGGCTTCAGCATGGACACCCTGACGGAGAAATATCGCTAATGCATGCCTATTGGAAAAGCGTTTGGCCGCCCTTTGTGGCGGTTATTCTCTTTATAGCGATATGGCAGGGAGCCGTCTCCCTGTTCCATATTGAGAAATGGATGCTGCCTGCACCTTCGGACATCGCCCATGAAGCAGCGTCCCAGGCCGAGCGACTTGGCATGCATGCATGGGCAACAATCCAGTTGACTTTGATAGGGTTTGCAGCAGGTACACTTGTGGGATTACTGATTGCGATGGTGCTGCATTTAATTCCCTTTTTGAAATCTGCACTCTATCCATTACTTATTCTTAGTCAAAATATACCGACCATCGCGCTTGCGCCGCTCTTGCTGATCTGGTTCGGATTTGGGCTGCTGCCCAAACTGATTACCATCATCCTGGTCTGCTTCTTCCCGGTGGCTGTAGCTGCCATGGACGGGTTGACCCGCACCGATGCAGCGATGATGAACTATATGCGCATGGCTGGTGCAAAACGCGGCCAAATTTTCTGGAAGCTCGAACTCCCACATGCATTACCCTCAGTGTTCTCGGGGATTAAAATTGCCGCTACGTACAGCGTCATGGGTGCGATTATCGCCGAATGGATCGGTGCAGATAAGGGTATCGGTTATTATATGATGCTGCAAAAATCGGCCTATCGGACGGATCGTCTTTTCGTGGCAATCATGATTATTGTGGCACTGAGCCTGCTGCTCTTCCTGCTCATTGCGCTATTGGAGAAGCTGCTCGTACGCTGGCGGCCACAAAAACGATAACTTTGAAATATGCACCATATAACGGTTAGGAAGTGATGAAAAGATGACACCCGAACACAACGAGCAGATAGCTGCTGCACCGAATGAAGGTGCAACCATTCCAAAAGGTAGTGGACTTTCTGAGAATGGAGCCGCGGCCTTACCTGCACATCATTTATCACCAGCGCTCGAAGTTCTGAACGTGCATGCTTCGTTCCGCGAGCGACGCAGCACATTGCCCGTTCTGGATGGCCTGTCACTGACCGTGGAGCAAGGAGAATTCGTAGCCATCGTTGGCCCTTCCGGCTGTGGCAAAAGCACCCTGTTTCACATCATCGGCGGTCTGCTGAAACCACAGGGGGGCCAAATCCTGATGAATGGTCAGGATGTTACCGGACAACGCGGCAAGATTAGCTATATGCCGCAGCAGCCTGCCCTCTTCCCATGGCGTACCATTGAGGACAATGTGCTGCTTGCTGGTGAAGTGTCTGCAGATGCACCACCCCGAGCAGAAGCGCTTGCAGATGCCCGGAAGTGGCTGAGCAGTGTCGGACTGGCCGGATTTGAACAAGCCTATCCGCATATGTTATCGGGTGGCATGCAGCAGCGGGTTGCCTTTCTGCGCGCGCTGCTCAGTCCGCAGGAGCTGATGCTGCTGGACGAGCCATTTAGTGCACTTGATGCATTGACCCGCAGCGACATGCAGCGCTGGCTGCTCGATATCTGGGAACAGAACCGCCGCTCGGTGCTGTTCATCACGCATAATATTGAGGAAGCGTTATTGCTCGCTGACCGTATCTATGTTTTATCGAATCGGCCTGCAGCTGTACTTCACGAAGTCGATGTTCCCTTTGATCGTCCACGTCGCGAAGCGATCACGGAGGAATCCGCTTTTCTTGAACGCAAACGGCAGATTTCCCAGTGGATGAGAGAAGAACAGCAGAAAACCCGCCTATCTAAATAGTGCGGGTTTTTAAGTTATTATTTCCCTAAAATGGGTGATCCGAGATATACAATATTGCGTATCATTGGTAAAAGATAAAAAGGAGGGGTCCATCCATGCAATCAACCGCTTTTGCACCCTTGATCGATGCTCATCTTCACCTGGACAAATATACAACCGAAGAACAACGTGAGATGCTGCATTCCTTCCCATCCCAGCAGGTTGAAGCCGTCATTGCCGTTTCCATGAATCTGGCATCAGCCCAGACCAACCTGGAGCTAGCTTCACAATACCCCCGCACCGTATATCCAGCCTTTGGGTTCCATCCCGAGCAGCCCCTGCCGTCCCTGGCAGAGCAGGATCTGTTCTTTGACTGGATCGAAAAGCATATGGGACAAGCTACAGCCATTGGGGAAGTTGGGTTGCCCTATTACAACCGACAGGAAGCCGAACTGGCAGGGCAACGCTTTGATCAGAGCGGTTATATCGATCTGTTGGAGCGATTTATCCAGCTGGCGAAACGGCACGGTAAACCGATTGTACTGCACGCTGTATATGAGGATGCCGATATCGCCTGTGATCTGCTGGAGCAATATCATCATCGCCGGGCTCACTTTCACTGGTTCAAAGGCTCCAAGCGGACCGTCCAGCGAATGGCTGACAACGGATACTTCGTCTCATTTACACCTGATATCATATACGAAGAGGAAATACGCGAACTGGCCCGTCAGTATCCTTCCGAGCAGGTTATGGCAGAGACCGATGGACCTTGGCCTTTCGAGGGACCTTTCCAGGGAAGAATGACGCATCCAGCCATGACAAGACAGGTTATTCAGGCGTGGAGTGAAGTGACAGGTATGGGAACGGAGCGGGCAGCGCGTCTCTTCTATCAGAATACAAAACGCTTCTACGGTCTTCCTTAGATTGGAATTGGCGTTCAGTCTTGTTCTGGTTCACTTTCTCCACTAAGTAGGCACTGCAGAGTATCAAAAAAAGAAGTCAGTCGGCATCCGCCGAACTGACTTCTTTTGGATTTACGCTTAACGTTTCAAGAATCCTTTGCCTTCGAGGAATGGCTTCATCTGTAGACGTACCGGTTCTGTGAGGCGTTTCGCCATCATTTCGGACCACGGTGTAGTACGTTCCCCTTGGGTGCGCTCCTTCATGTATGCAGCAGTCGTTTCGTCATAGCTCTCGACGCCTTTGAGGGTCTGCTCGGCGTTATAGCGGCCATGGTGTAAGACCGCATCCAGAGGTAGACGCGGACGAATCCCCGTCTCCTGATCAGCAACACCAATGCACATGCCATATACTGGATAGACGCCGTCAGGCAAGCCCAATACATCGCTAACTTCCCCAATGCGGTTGCGCAGCCCGCCAATATATACAATTCCGAAACCTAGTGACTCTGCTGCAAGCGCAGCATTTTGCGATGCGAGTGCAACATCAATTGTGGCCACCATAAAGTTTTCAGTGGAATCCTCATAGGATTCCTTTTCAGGTAAATGACGCTTCGCAGCATTACTCAGGCGATATAGGTCAGCACACCATACGAGAAATACAGGGCATTCGTTGATGTAAGACTGATTGCCTGCCAATTCAGCCAATTTGTCCTTTTGCTCCTGTTCGGTAACAGCAATTACAGTATAGGCCTGCACACTACTTGAAGAAGAAGCCATCTGCCCGGCCGCCACGATTGCTGCCAGCTGCACTTCACTTACCGGGTCTGGCTTGAATTTCCGCACAGAGCGGTGCTTCATCATCAATTCAATGGTTTCGTTCATTGCTATTCACTCCCAATCCTCGTAGTACGAATTCAATGGTCTGCTCGGCCAGCTCATCTGTGTTCATATCCTGATAGTCAAAGCTAAATCGTGAGTTCTTGGCCCGTTTGTGTGCCAAAGCCACACCCATGACCTGAAGCATTGCATAAGATACGGACTCGATCTGGAATACTCCCTGCTCCTTGCCTTCTTGCAGCAGTTCTCTCACTCTGGTCCAGACGGGGTCCAAAAAACGAAATACGGTAGCTGTGCGATGGGTACGCAGCGTGATTTCAAGCTGCACAATATCGCTCATCTCCCGGTCCGTCATTGTGAACTTTACAACTTCACCTATGATTCGTCGGATACCCTCCACGGGGGAGGACATGGACTCTTCAGCCAACTCATTCATCATATGATCAGGAAAAAAGTGCTCAAATAATGCTTCGAACACCTTTTCTTTTCCGCCAAAATGATACGAGACCAGCGATACATTCGCCCCCGCCTCATCACAGATTTGACGAACACTCGTCCCGTCATACCCCTGCTGTGCAAAAAGTTTCTTGGCTGCAAGCAAAATCCTCGTTTTTATATCCAATTCCGGTTCCGTCATTCCGTCCGCTCCTCTTGTCCGTTCTATTCATTTGCTCCAGCTCACCGGGCTGCAGCGAGACTACTCTATCGTTTCATTATGAAAGTTTGTGCATCAAAGCGCAAGGTGTGCAGCCTGTGTTCCTTCAAAGCTATCCACCTCAACCTACTATTAAACCAAGCACCCCGGTGAAAATCACCGGGGCGCTTGATCATAACCTATGAAGAACAACCATGATGTCTGAAATATTAGCTGTTCATTTGAGCCGGGCTTGGTGCCCCAGCTGGCATGCGTTGTTTTTTCAACAACGTCACCACCAGGGAGAGGGCTACAGCAACCAGCAATACGATAACAATCGAGCCAGCAGCGGCTTGAACTCCAGGTCCGCCCAGTTGAGCACTCAGAACACCTTGAACGGCATATGTGGCTGGCAGATACTGACCAATACCACTGTAGAAACTGTTCAGCAGTTCACGTGGCACCATTGCACCGGAAGATACCAGTTGCAGCGACAGTGAAATGATGTTGAACAAGCTTCCTGCCGGTCCAAAGCAGATCAGGAAGAACTGGGAGAAGAACATGAACGTGCAGAGGAATAACGCCTGGAACAACCAGAATGCGATAAATCCTTGCTCGATCTGTCCGCCAAGCGAAACAATTAGTGATGATCCCAGCAGGGAAACCACTAGAGCAGACCCCAGATTAATGACTACTCTGGCACCAAACAACGTCCAGCGGGAGTGAGTAGCGGACAGCATACCCATCGCTGTCTGCAGGTTCATCCCCATAATCATGGCTCCCACATAAGAAGCGAGTACCATCATCATCGGCACCATCTGGTTGTTCATGCCGTTAACCGGATTAATGGAAGTCGTTTTACCTTCCACGCGGGTAGTCAGGTTGGCAGCAGCTTCAGCTGCCTGATCTGCAGGCGCTCCGGAAGCCGTCAACACAGCTTGCACACCTTGAGCGGTTGCTTGCTTGTTAATCGTGTTCGTCACACTTTGCGATACACCTTGCATCATGCTTTTGATCGTAACCGGGTTCGCCTCGTTAATGGTGTACTTGATTTCGGCAGTGGAACCGGCTGTCTGAATCAGCTCGTTAAACCCTGCCGGGATATTCAGTACCATATGAATCTTGCGGTGATTTAACTGGTCAAGTGCTTCAGCAGCACTCAGATTCGTTACGGTATGAAAAGGAAGCGTCTCAGCCATGCGATCTGCGATCCCCTTGGACTGCTCTCCATCCTCATTGACAACGGCAACCGTCAATTCATTCATCCGGTCATTCACTCCGGAATATGCTGTCATCCAGATCACGCTGAAGATCACTTGGAACATAAGCGCCGTCACGATCCCCACAATTACTGGCGGTTTTTTCAACAATATACGTAAAGCCTGCAACATAAATGATGTCCTCCATTACTTATTAGTTCGAATTTGATGTAAACGATTGTTTAAATCAAACGATCGTTTTAAATTTTAAGTCTATATGTCTATATTGTCAATCTATTTCTGAAAGCTTCAGAAAGATAAAGATGTGTTTCGCAAACAATGAATTCCATTTCATAAGAGAACATCACTTCACATCCTCACCTCTGTTAACAAGGAAAGGACAGCACCTTTAACATATCTCAACCACCTTCCCCCCAACAAAAAAAAAAAAGCACGATCCGCCGTAGCGGACCGCACCCTATACTTACTTTTGAGCAAAATGAAAAGTTGATTCACGTCCCTCAATGGACATCAGTCATTGCTTTTCAGTTTCATTCGTTGCAGACGCAGCGAATTCAGTACAACCGACACGGAGCTGAACGCCATGGCCGCACCTGCCAACCAAGGAGCCAGGAAGCCCACTGCTGCAATTGGAATACCAATCACGTTATAACCAAGTGCCCAGAACAGGTTCTGCTTGATATTGCCCATCGTGCGCCGGCTCATCTCGATTGCGTCTGCAATACTGTTCAGATCGCCGCGCATTAGCGTAATATCCGCTGCTTCCATCGCTACATCGGTTCCGGTTCCAATCGCCATTCCAATATCGGCTGTAGCAAGGGCCGGAGCATCGTTGATTCCATCTCCAACCATCGCTACCTTGAGGCCACTCTCCTGAAGTTTTTTCACTTCTGCCGCTTTACCCTCAGGCAGTACCTCAGCCAGAACTTTATTAATTCCGGCTTGCTCCGCTACGGCGCGTGCTGTCCGCTCATTGTCTCCCGTAATCATGATGACATCGATTCCCATAGCATGAAGCCGCTGAATGGCTTCCCGTGAAGTATCCTTGATGGTGTCAGCTACAGCAACAACCCCAGCCCACTGACCGTCCACCGCGACCAGCATCGCTGTGCGTCCTTGTTCTTCAAGGTTATTCATCTGCTGCATGGTTTCCTCGGAGACATTCACCTTCGCATCCGTAAGCAGCCGGCGTGTCCCGACCAGGATTTCTTGTCCCTGGACTCGAGCTCGCACGCCATATCCCGGTATGTTCTCAAATTGCTCTGATGGGGTTAACTCCAGACCTTTACCTCGGATTCCTTCTACAATGGCCTCAGCCAAAGGATGCTCCGAACTCTGCTCTGCCGCTCCCACCCGCTGCAGCAGCTCTGCTTCCGTCCATTCCGGAGCCGTCACCACATCCGTAAGCACGGGCTTGCCTTGGGTAACTGTACCTGTTTTGTCCAGTACAACCGTCTGGATCTGCTGCGCCGATTCCAAATGTTCGCCGCCTTTGAACAACACACCGTATTCTGCCGCACGTCCGGATCCAGCCATAATGGACGTTGGGGTTGCAAGTCCAAGCGCACAAGGACAGGCAATGACAAGTACAGCAATGGCCTTCTCCAGCGAACCGGCAAAGTCACCGGGACTGGCGAACAGGTACCAGATCAGGAACGTCACTGCCGCAATCCCTACAACAATCGGAACAAAGATACCTGATATTACATCTGCAATCCGCTGAATGGGTGCTTTGGAGCCCTGTGCTTGCTCAACCACTTTAATAATTTGCGATAACGCCGTGTCCGATCCTACTCGGGTCGCACGCAGTCTTAATACTCCATTTTTGTTCAACGTAGCGCCTGTAACGGCGTCCCCTGGTTTTTTATCCACGGGCAGGCTCTCTCCGCTTAACATGGATTCATCGACAGAAGACTGCCCCTCCTCCACGATGCCATCGACAGGAATGCTGTCCCCGGGTTTGACCAGAACCAGATCACCAACCGCAACATATGCCGACGGTACAATAACTTCCTGTCCATCACGAATCACTCTGGCTTCACGCGGAGCCAGTTCGATGAGGCTTTTAATCGCCTGAGAGGAGCGCCCTTTAGCTACGGCTTCGAACCATTTTCCCAATAGGATCAACGTAATCAGGATTGCACTCGTCTCATAATAAAGCTCCACGGTTGGCATGGCTGCTGCAGCCATTCCCGTCCCACCATGATCCATCATGGTTGAAGCTGCATTGCCACTGGTCAGGGTCAGATACAGACTGTAGAAAAACGCCGCACTTGTACCCAAAGCAACCAGTACATCCATATTGGCACTGCCATTACGGAGCGCTTTATAGGCTCCCACATAGAACTGCCATCCGATGACAAACTGTACCGGCGTTGCCAACACCAGTTGGAACCATGGGTTCATGAACAGATCCGGTACCCAGATCCACGAGGTAAATGAGAAGTGACCCACCATGGCCCAAAGCAGCGGCAAAGATAACAGGGCGGAGATCATCCATTTCCACTTTTTGCGCTGTAGTTCACGTTCACGCACCGATTGGGTATCTTCCTGTGTCTGCTGCAATTCCGCGCCATAACCGAGCTGCTTGATCTTCGCCGTAATATCGGATGCCTTCAATGCTCCTGCTGCAAATTCCACATGTCCCGTTTCCAGCGCCAGGTTCACGTTTGCACGGGATACGCCTGGTAACCGGGAAAGACCCTTTTCGATTCGAGCAGAACAGGCAGCACAGGTCATGCCTGTAATGTCCAGATCCACGGATTCCGTTACAGTACCATAACCAAGCGCCTCCACCTTATCCCGCAAAGCATTGATGTTCGTTGTCTTCGGATCATAGGATACCGTTGCTTGTTCTATAGCAAGGTTAACATTCGCCTGATTGACCCCTTCCATTCGGGACAAACCCTTCTCAATCCGGGTAGAGCAGGCAGCACAGGTCATGCCTGTAATTTGCAGTGTTGTCTGTAATCCCGCCGCTTCCGGTGAAGGTACGGGTTCTGATGCTGTTGTGTTTTCCATTGTCGATGACTTATCCATGTTGTTAGCTCCTTTCTCTATGAAATATTGGCTCTCATCCCAATACCCCCAAGGGGTATATAAAAGACCAAAAATCAGGCTTAAACAATGAACTCATTTATTGGAAAAGAGATCTGTTGCATTCCTTTCCATGCAAAGGGAAGTTCAGTTTAAGCCTGCAATAATTAGACTACGTCATATCCTTGATCTTCGATGGCTGCTTTGATCTGATCCACATTGACTTTTTGCTCGTCATATTCAATTGCGACAGTTCCTGCTGCCAGATCAACTTGACCATTCGCTCCCGCATTCTTCACGGCTTCTTCAACCGATTTCACACAGTGATTGCAAGACATTCCTGTAACGTTCAACGTAATATTAGACATGTGTAGTTCCTCCTTGGATATATAAATGATGAGTTCATTCAAAAATAATTACTTCATTAACTTCCTTACCGTTACCAATAATTCATCCACAACCTCATGCTCTCCGGCCTGAATGCGTTCAACGATACAGCTCTTCATATGACCTTCCAGCAATAGCTTGCCTACCGAATTAAGAGCAGACTGAGCCGCCGCGATCTGCGTCAGCACATCATCACAGTAAGTATCCTTCTCGATCAATCCCTTGATTCCGCGAATCTGTCCTTCAACACGGTTCAAGCGAGATATCAGGTTGCCCTTCATCTCTTGGGAGTGATGGCTCTTCCGCACATGCTTCCCGTCACTGCCTGCCGTATGACATGAATCGGCTTGCTGATCATCAATCTGCGAGACTTCGTTCACCTCTGTTTCGGATGACTCCAAAGGTTCCTTGGGATGGCTCTGATGTTCCATTGCGAACACCCCTTTTCTTTCGTTCTGTTATAAGAGTAACATACCCCATGGGGGTATGCAAGGGTGATTTATTATTTTTCTCAAAATGGATGTTTACCATACTTCTTGAGCTGATTACTGCGCCAGACATCCTATTAGTCTTTGTACAGGCGCTCTATAGTATGTATTCCATTCTACTGCTGCGTACAGCCAGACCTAACTGCTCATAGAAAGCCTGAGCACCGGTATTAAATGTAGATACGGTCAGTTCAACACTGTCGATCTGTATTCCTTTGCCAAGTTCGATTAACTCCTGCATCAACAGTTTGCCTGTCCCATGTCCGCGATGTTTGCTGCCAACGATGATCTCATTGATGTATAACATCTTCCGATCCTTTAACAAATCCACATTCTGAATAACATTCAACTGAGCGCTCGCATATCCAACAATCTCACCCTGATCGAGCCATTCCGCAACATAGAGAAAACGATGATCCTCTTTCAGCAGTTGTTCATATTCCTTATGGCTCATTCTCGTCTGCAATTCTCTGTATACGTCTGGCCTAGCCTCCACATGCAAGCGATGCAGTTCATCCATTAATGCGGAAACTCCCGTGTAATCTCCGATGACAGCTCGTCTGATGTTGATTCCAATCATCTTTACACTCTCCATTTCACAAACCGTTTCCATGATTATACAATAAAAAAACATCTGTCGAAGTGATTCACGAACCCCAACTGCGCGTTGCGGACAATTCCCTTAATATCAGAACGATGATCCTCCTGATCTTATCCTTTTCTTATTTTATAAAAAAAGCAGATACCTTAACGGTACCCGCTTCTTTTCAAGCTATATCTGGTTCCTCTTATTCTTTGGATGATTTACCTTCATCAAATGCTACAGGTGACGGTTTGGCAGACCACTCGTCTGCTTGCGGCTCAATATCCACACCGCTCAAAATTTTCTTTTTCTCCATCAAGGAATCCCCGTCTTCATCCAGTTTGTTGCGAATTGCCGCCTCATCCTGAGGTTGATTATTCTGTGTCATGTTGGAGTCCTCCTCTTCGTAATCATTGGTGATGTTCCTATATATAACATACCCATTTTTTGCATTGTCATTCGGAATGTATACAAGGTTCAACAACCACTTGAAGAAAGTTCTCCGCATAACCTTAAATTTTCGCCACCTTACTGCCCTTCACTTTAACATTCACAAGCAGAATGCTGGCAATAATCATGATTAGACCTGCGATCAGATTGACCGTCACCGACTCTCCGAGGAACAGCACACTGCATAGCAAAGCGATCAGCGGAATCAGGAACGTGAACGATCCTACTTTGCTGGCTTCGCCGGAGCTGACCAGTTTGAAGAACGCGAGCCATCCCATCGCAATGACAAACACCGAAATAAACAGCGTATCCAGTATAAAAGGAAGCACCCACTGCACATCAGCCCAGCTCTCTGTTACCGTACCCGTCAACGTCAGAACAACTCCGCCGATCAGAATCGGAATGGCTGTCATCCAGATTCCATCAACCTTCATTGAAGTTCGCTTCATATATACGGTCCCGATCGCCCAGCTAATTGCGCTGAACAGCCCAAGCATTACCCCTTCAGGGGATACTTTTCCTGTCATGCCACCAATACTGATCGTAGCCACTCCTGCAAAACCGAGCACCAATCCGGCAATTTTCAGTCCATACATGGACTCTCCCAGCCATAGCCATGCCCCAATTCCGAGCAGCACAGGCTGCAAGAACACGATGGATGAAAATAATCCTGCCGGCACCTCCGTCAGCCCTACGGTCTGAAAGCCGTAGAAGAAGATGATATTAAGCACCGCAGATATGGCATAGATATGCCAGGTGTGCTTCAGGCGCAGCGTTTTGTAGCGGGGAAAAGCATACAACCCCAGCACCAAGCCCCCAATTAACAGGCGCATGCCTGCGAATATAAGCGGCGGTGTAAAATTTAATGCGTATTTGGTCAGGGGCCAGTTTACACCCCACATGAGTACCAGAAAAGCCAGGACCCAGCCTGCTTTTGCACGTGATAAAGCCATATGTTTTATTCTCCTATCCGGCACACATCTACATGCGCAGTTTAATCAATCGTACACATTATCCTGCGCTCTCTTTTGTGCCTGCAAACCATTTGGAATCGGATCCAGACCCTTTTTATATGCGTCTTTGATCGTTTCCGTGTATTCATGATACAATAATGATCAAAATAATTGAAATGCATGTTAATCATAAGGAGCATACCATATTTGTTATGAACAACTCACAGTTGCAGTTATTTGTGAAAATTGCAGAGACGGGAAGTTTCACCCGTGCAGGCCAGGAACTGAATATGACACAGCCCGCAGTCAGTCGGGCCATTTCTTCGCTGGAGAATGAACTGGATGTCACTCTAATCATACGGGATCGCAGGAACGGCATTGTGCTTACGGATGTTGGACAGCGAATCCTGGTCATTTTCCGCCGCATTTTACAGCAATTTGATAAGGTTCAGCAGGTCGTTGCCGCCGAAAAAGGGTTGGAGATTGGTACGATTCGGATTGGCTCATTCCCTATGTCATCCGCCCATCTGCTGCCGAAAATTATCCGCTCCATTCGGGACCGCTACCCTCAGATTCAGTTTGAACTACATGAGGGGAACATCATTGAAATTCAGGAGTGGTTAAGTTCACGCGCCATTGATGTAGCTCTAATTATTGCCACTGACAAAGAGCCAGTAGATGTGGCTTATGAGACGCTTCCGCTCTATAGCGAGGAGATGCTGGCCGTATTCAGGGACGACGAACCTTTTGCGAATCAGGAAATTCTGCCCGTACAAATGCTGGACAAGCACCCCATGATTATCTGCAAAGGTGGCTACGAGGTACCGATTGTTGATCTGTTCCATCGAGCAGATGCAGAATTACACTTCGGATTTGTCGTTTATAACGTAAACACTTGCCTTAGCATGATTGAGCAGGGACTCGGAACCGCCATGCTGCCTGCAATCTCACTATCCTGGCTGCCTCCGGGTGTCAAAGCGCTCCCCACAGAGCCAAAAGCTTACCGTAATATTGAGATTGCCGTTCCTTCATTTGTTGATGCTTCTCCCGCATCCCGGTTATTTATTGAAACGGCACAGCAGTTGTTCGGACAAAGCTAACGAATCGATTACACCTTCCAATCTAGTGCCAGTCGCTCTTATTCCAAAACGCAAAAAGGGCGTCCCCGAGGTCATGTTCATGACCTTATGGGACGCCCTTTATATAGTCCACCACTGGTGGACTCATTTGCGTATTTTGCAATTTTACCAGAAGTAGTACTACAAAATAACCTGATAAGCTCAGCTTTACGCTTGATCCTGACGAGCCAGTGCAGCCAGTGCACGCAGTGCAGCTTCGATCTCACGCTCAACTGCATCAGCTACCGCATTTGTGTGCGGGTCATACTCAGCCGCCAGGTCGCTGTCTGCGAAACCATCGATAGCGACAATAGCTCCGGCACGAGCACCGCGCAGTGTGCTGACGATGTAGAGTGCGGCAATTTCCATCTCAGCGGCAAGAGCACCCGCCTGCTTGTACTTGCGGTGAGGAATCTCTTCGACCCCTGTGAAGAAAGCATCCAGTGTAACGGTAATACCTACGCCAACTTTACCCGCACTTGAAGCTTTCGCTCCACTTGCATGCTCACGAGTCGCCTCGATTAACGCTTGCGTAACGCCAAGATTCGCTACCGCAGGGAAACCATCTGGTACCAGCTGACGTGTCAGCCCGTCCGTACGTACAGCGGCCGTGCTGACGATTACGCTGCCGGCTGGATAATCTGCGGTATACGAGCCCGCTGTACCTACACGAATCAGGGTCGTTACCCCTGCCCGAATCAGCTCTTCGAAGCAGACGGCTGCTCCAGGTGAACCTACGCCATGGCTGACCACGGCCATTTGTACACCTTCGTACAATCCTACAAATGTGCGATACTCCCGGCTAAATGCCAGTTCTCTCGCCTGCTCCAGCTTGCGGGAAATCTTCTCCGCACGTGCCGGATCACCACAGACAATGGCGTATGCAGGCATATCTTCGGAATGAATTTGCAAAATAGGCATCAACATCTTAATCAAACTCCTTCTTCGTCCATTCGTCTTCCGGAATCGGAATATCTTCACCAGAGAAGCGCTGCTCCTTGAACGGATCGGCAAAATGATGGAAACCATTGACTTCCCAGAAGCCATTGCGATCTTCTTTCATGAATTCCAGACCGCGTATCCACTTCGCACTCTTCCAGAAGTAGAGTTGTGGAACAACCAAGCGCAGTGGATAACCGTGCTTCGGTGTGAGCGGTTCACCGTTAAATTTAAAAGCAAGCAATACGTCGTCATACATCAATTCTTCGAGCGGAACATTTGTCTCGTAATCATGATCTGCGTGGATCATGACGTATTTCGCTTCTGGTTTGACACCAAGAAGCTTGATAAAATCCCAGAACCGGATACCTTCCCACGGCGTGTCGAACTTCGACCAGCGGGTAACGCAATGAATGTCGCTCACCGTGTTCACTTGAGGCATCGCCTGAAGTTCCGCAAAGGAGAATATCTTTTCCTCTTCAACTTCACCAAATACCTTCAAATCCCAGGTGGATAGGTCGTATTCCGGCACTTCACCTTCATGCAGAATCGGGAATTTCTCGGTCAGTACCTGCCCCGGCGGCAGCCGGTCTCCGTGCTCAGCACCCGCTTTGGGTGCCGGGCTTTTCGTTTTTTTCAGACGTTCAGCCTTATTATGCAAGCGTGATTCCTCCTTCTTTATATGCTTCCAGCATAACATTCAGGATTTAACGCGAGCTTCCGCCCGCTTTCAGTGCGTCTTGTGCATACGTACGGTCCTTGAAGAAGAACATCGCCACCAATGTCACAATATACGGCAGCATCATGGTAAAGTGAGTTGGCAGCGCAAAGCCCTGCAAGCGGATACTAAGAGCTTCCATGAAGCCGAACAGCACACTGGACCCCATAACACCAAGCGGATTCGCTTGACCCAGCATTGTTGCTACCAATGCGATGAAGCCGCGACCTGCGGTCATGCCTTCAGTAAACATCGTAACCTGACCGAGCGATAACTGTGCACCCGCCAGGGCACACAATACACCGCACATCAGAACTGCACCATATTGAATGCCACGCACCTTGATACCGATACTTTGTGCCGCTACCGGATTCTCTCCAACCGAACGAAGACGGAAACCGGAGACACTTTTGAACAGATAAAACTGCAAGGCAATTACGATAATAATCCCGAGATATACGAGCGGGCTATGCCCTGAGATGACATCGCCTACCCACGGAATGTCCTTAATAAGAGGAATGTCCCATTTGGGGAGCCCTACCATATCCTTGTCATAGTAAGCACCTTTTACATCGAAAATCGCCCGAAGCGCAAAAGTCGTCAGTCCTGTCGCCAGAAAATTAAGCGAGATCCCGACCACAATGGCGTTTGCCTTCAGATTAATACTGATAAAGGCAAATAGCGCAGAGAACAACATGACGATCACAATTGAGAATAGTACGGCCAATAATACATTGCCGAACAGATAATTACCGACAATAGCGGAGAAAGCACCGATCAGTACAAGTCCTTCCAGACCCACGTTGAACAGACCGACACGAGAGCATAAAGCCCCACCGAGCGCTGCAAGCAGAATCGGCGTCATAATCCGCAAGGTAGAGCCAAACATGGCTGCATCAAACAGTTGTTGCATTGGACTTTTTCTCCTTTCTCCGCTTCAGGAATGAATATCCGATCTGAGCTGATACAAATAACGTCAAAACCGCTTGGATGACACTGCCAACTTCCAGCGGAACATCCGTATTCCGCTCCATCCCCATGGCACCTGTCTGCAATGCTGCAAGCAGGATTGCCGCTACAGCTGTTCCTAGCGGATGCGAGCGGGCAAGCAATGTCGCCATAATACCGCTCCAAGCATAACTTGCTGATGACAACGACCCATCAAGAAAACGGTATTGTGTACCCAGCACTTCCCCTGCACCCGCAAGACCTGCAAGTCCACCACTGATGATCATGGACAGCATCATCATGCGGATACGGCGCACACCGCCATACGTTGCAAACGAAGGATTGCTTCCCAACATGCGAATCTCATAACCAGTTACCGTCTTGTGTGTGAACCAATAGATGAGAATTGCAGCCACGATGGCAATAATGAAGCCGGCATGCAGTCCCATACCCTGGAACAGCTTCGGCAGCCAGACACTCTGATCAATCATGGGCGTCTGAGCCATTGCCGCCGATCCCGTGCGGTCTTTAAACGGATAGGATACCATGTATCCTCCAAAATAAATCGCAATATAGTTGAGCAGCAGCGTTGTGATCAACAGATTCATGCCAAAGCGAGCATCCAGCCAACCTGCAAACAGCGACCAGATTCCACCAGCGATGATCCCCGCCACAATGGCTGCAATACAGACAAACCAGCCTGGACCCGGCAAGTAGAGCGCCGTCAGTGCTGCACTAAGTCCACCAAGAACCATCTGTCCCTCTGCACCCATGTTGAAAAATCCGGCGCGGAACGCCAGGGCTACGCCCAGCCCCGCAAGAATTATGGGCGTCGAACGTGCCAGTGTGTTAGTGAAGAAGTAAAAGTTGCCGAAGGCCCCTTTCCACATCTCCGCATACGTATCCACCACAGACCCGCCAACGACCAGAATGGCTACAGCACCTGCCAGCAAACCGATGAATACGGCAAGCAGCGGCTGTACGAGTCCGCGAAGTGTTTCTTTTACCCGATTCATATCCGCTCTTTCCCTCCTGCCATCAACAAGCTGATCTGTTCTTCTGTTGCTTCATCTGCCTTCAATTCCCCGGCAATTGCGCCTTCATACATGACAATGATCCGATCCGATAATTGCAAAATCTCGGACAATTCCGAGGAAACGAGTA
The DNA here is from genome assembly GCF_032399705.1 of Paenibacillus sp. BIC5C1. NCBI lineage: Bacteria > Bacillati > Bacillota > Bacilli > Caryophanales > Paenibacillaceae > Paenibacillus > Paenibacillus sp. BIC5C1. The sequence continues at coordinate 454,982 of NZ_CP135922.1, read as the reverse complement.
GAATCCCCGCACCCTCATTCCGTTTACGCAGCAATTCGGCGTGGATGGTCTCCATCGCTCCGATGTCTACACCCCGTGTAGGTTCAGCCGCAATCAGAAACGGCGTATCCTGGGCAAATTCACGCGCGGCAATCAGCTTTTGCAAGTTACCGCCGGAAAGGAACTGTGCCTTTGTTTCCGCTGAACCCGTTTTGATGCTGAACTGCTTGATCCAATTCTCCACCATGGTCCGTGCTGCCTTCGCTTTAATGATACCTTTTGATTGAAGCCGGTGATGATGGCCCATCAGTCCATTTTCTCGAACGCTCGCATCTTTTGCCGCTCCCCACATATAACGGTCTTCCGGGATATGGGCAAGTCCATGCTCCCGAATGCGCCGTACCGGCCAGTTCGTTGTATCCTGCCCTGACAGCAGGACGCGCCCGCTATCTGCCTTCCGCAGTCCGGCAATGATCTGGATCAGTTCAGATTGACCATTTCCGGAAATACCCGCAATTCCAACGACCTCGCCTTTCCGAACTTGCAAATGAATATCCTTGAGTGCAGAACGATCCTCTGCCCCTGACAAATTTACCGCTTCGACCTGAAGCACATCTTCTCCCGGAACGGATGGCTGCTTGTCCATGCGAACCAGCTCACGACCTACCATCAGGCGGGACAGTTCCTCCACATTCGTGTCTTTTGCTTCCAATGTACCTGTCACCTGACCATCACGAAGAACAGTGATTCGGTCTGCTACATCCATGACTTCCTGCAGCTTGTGCGTGATCAATACGAAGGTTTTGCCCAGCTTGGCAAGAGACTTCATATTCGCGAGCAGTTCTTTCACTTCCAGCGGTGTCAGTACTGCTGATGGTTCATCCAATATAATGATATCTGCGCCCTGATGCAGCACCTTGAGAATTTCAACACGCTGCTGCATGCCCAGAGGACATTCAAATACTTTTTTCCACGGATCAACTGGCATGCCATACGTTCTGCCCAATTCATTCACCTGGGCAGCTGCCTGTTTGCGGTCAAATACCCCTGCCGCAGACGGTTCACGGCCAATCACGATGTTCTCGGCAACCGTAAAGGAAGGAAACAGCATGAAATGCTGATGCACCATGCCGATACCACTTGCCATGGCCTGAGACGGAGTTGCGAAGCTGACCTCGCGTCCACGAACTTTGATTGTGCCTGATGTCGGCTGCTCCATTCCATACAACATACGCATCAGGGTTGTCTTACCAGCGCCGTTCTCACCCACGAGGGCATGAATTTCTCCTTCTCGCAAATTAAAACGGATGTCCCGGTTAGCGGTGAAGCCGCCGTATTTCTTCGTTATCTGCTCCATCTCCAACAGCATATCTCGCGTTCTCTCCTCTCGGTCTTAAATAGCAGCAAAACCGGCTGCCTGATCGGGCAGCCGGCTGATCAACTCAATCACTCAGTCCTATAGGACAAAGAATACTATTGTTGCAAAGGATCTTTCACAACGATTTTGCCGGATACGATATCATCCTTGATCGCTTTAACCTTGTCGATAACCTCTTGTCCAACAAAAGCATTCAATGGAGATTCGCTATCACGAGTTACATAAGTCAGGCCTACACCATCTTCTTTCAAGCCATAGTTCACAGCGCCTGCTTTGAAGTTACCTTCTACAAAATCCTTCACTGTCTGATAAGCAACCGTGTCGGTCGACTTCAATTGAGACAATACAATATGTTCCGGATCTTCAACGGTACGGTCCGTATCCTGACCTGAAGTATAGAAGCCTTTTTCCTTCGCGGCTTCGAATACGCCCAGATCACCTACAGCAGATGCTCCAGCGATGAAGTCAGCACCCTTGCCGAATTGTACCAATGCCAGCTCTTTTGCTTTGGCCGGGTCGTTAAATCCACCAACGTAGTTTACGAGGAATTCCGCATTCGGGTTAACTGATTCCAGACCGGCTCTGAAACCTTCTGTATATTTCTTAATCAACGGAACGTCCATCGCAGCGATCATGCCGACTTTGTCTGTTTTTGTAGATAGTCCGGCAGCTGCACCGAGCAGGTATGCTCCTTCATATTCATGGAAACCAACGCTACGAACGTTAGGCAGATCAACCGTTGTGTCTACAACGGCAAAGGACTTGTCCGGATTCTCGGCAGCAACCTTTTTCAATGCATCTTCTGCCTGGAAGGTTGCTGTAATGATTAGATCATAGTTCTCAGCAACGGCAGCACGCAGATTTTGCTCAAATGCAGCCGGATCAGTCGATTCAATGGTTTTGGTATCCACCTTGAATTCCTCGCCTGCTTTTTTGAAACCTTCATCCATCTGTACGAAGAACGGGTTTACCCCGATTTTTTCAGGAAGTACAAGCGCCATGCGCAGTGATTTCTCACTGTCCCCACCTTGGGCCGATTGTTCGTCTTTGGAAGCAGAATTTCCACAAGCCGCCAGTAAAATAGCCAACATGATGATCGATAAGACGAACGATAAACCTCTTTTCATTTTGAAAATTCCCCTTTTCACAATTCTTTTTTATAATCCTAGCGGATACTGTCGATCCTTGTCAATAAATCTTTGAGCGTATACACTAAATGGAATATAATAGTTGATTTACCTTCCACAAAGCCTCCCAAGCCTCTCTATACCTAGGTTTTTTCCGTTGACATCCAGAGCTGCTCCATGCTAAAGTCAATCCAATTATTATATTCAGATAGGATTTGTCAGAATTATAACCCAATCTTCTTTATTTTCCAATCATATTTTGAGGAGGCTATTCATTTGAAAAAAATCACCCAGATCACACTGGCCGCTCTGCTCGCCGCTCCGGTTACACTCGGCAGCCTCAGCTTGCCCGCTTCGGTATCTGCAGCATCGACAACTCCTGACGGACAAACGACCTCACAGGCTGTTAAAGGGCCGGTAGCACAAGCTCTTTCAGTCTATACCGAGAGTGCAGCCGATTACGCCCAATTCTTACAAGCCAAATACAATATCCAATTGCCAAAGCAGCTAACGAAGGGTGACTTCATTAAGGCGATTGCTGCCATCCTTGAAGCTGATCAAGCTGCTCCTGCTACAGATGACGCTAGTAACAGTGAAGTTAAGGCCCCAGCCTTTACTGATCTGAACTCGAATGATTCTGCTTATAAAGCTGCCGCTTCCTTATATAACAACGGCATCCTATCCGGTACAGAAGTGCGTGCCAACGACAAACTGAGTACTTATGCCGCTGTCTTCATTGCAGTCAAAGCAGCTGGATTCAAAGAGCTGGCCTATACATATCCTGAAGACAAAACAGCGAAGGCACTTGCGAAACTGGGCATTAGCTCAAGCCGCGTTCAGGGACAAGCCGCACAAGAACTTGCCGCTGCCGTTGATACTGGTCTGATTCCGGAAAGTCTGTACCCCGCTCTCCGTAAAGGTGGCGAAGCAACTTCCGATTTTGCCAACATTTTGCTTGGACGGGTATTGAACAGTCAGGGTAAATATAAAAATGAAATTGGCCGTTCCGGCGACGCTGACATTTACTCCAAATTGTACGCTGCCTATCGCACGGCTGATTTAATAGAAGCACCGGAACTTCGGACCATTGTGGATCAAGCTCTGAGAAATGATCTCGTCACTGGTTACAATCTTAAGGACAGTCGCTTTGATTCCAACTTCATCGATGAACTGACTTTAACTTACGGTCATGATGATATTAAACACGCGGTGCAGTTAATTGGACTGTTGCGCAGTGAAGGCATTGATGCCGACGTACAGTTCCAGCCGAAGACATCTGCCTTCATCTATTTGAAGGAATGGGGAGAGCCCAAAGAAACACCGGATTACAAAGTAACCCAGATCGAGAATGGCAACTACATCGCTTACGCTAAAGAGTATGACATTCAGTTCGAGTTCAATAACACAGCGGACAAAGCCCGCTTCAACGACATTATTTTGAAGTACGCCAAAAAGAATAGCGATGACACCTCTGCCTTGATCCATGCTTCCTGGTGGCAGCCGCTCTATTATTCGCCGACTGCTCTGGCGGAATATCCGATCATTGCCAACAATAAAATTTCACTTGGCAACTATTACGCACAATCCTTCTCCCTTAAGGAGAATTCCAAGGCGATTCAGGAAGGTTTCCGTAAGTTGGCCCCTGATGCGGACATTTCAAGTTACACCTTCTGGGTTGACCATCCATTCTTCAACTATCTGAACGGGGAATCGGAATAAACTGAACATTCTTCAAGTGCATTAAACCTCGCATTTTGGCACAATATAAAGCCGTCTTTACCGAATTTTACAATGGATTCGACCCATTGGTTCGTGAAGGCGGTTTTTTGTATATTTTTTTGCAAATTTTTTCTCGAAATAATATATTTCATTGCAGGATTTACCAGTAAAAGGTCGAATAACATAGGTACACAAACACGCAATCACATTTACACATATCTGTAAGACAGGAGTTAATCATGGTATACGACGGCATTCTGCTCGGTTTGATCATTGGACTGTTCCGTGGAGGATTTCGGTATAGTCTGCACCAATTTGCAGCACTCAAGCTGCGAGGCGGATGGATTTTCCCGCTGTTGCTTCTGGCCCAGTTCCTCATCTTTTTCTTGCAGGAAAGGCTTGAATGGGTTGCATCCATCAACGGATACCTGTTTGCTGCCGTTTATGTCACAGGTTTGGCATTTTTGTGGCTTAATCGACATCATAAGGGTTTTACGCTGATCTGGATTGGTGTCTTTCTCAACTTCATCGTCATGGTGGTGAACGGTGGGCGTATGCCGGTTTCCGTGGAAGCCTCTGCTGTCCTTGGTCCCTATTATGTGGACATGCTGCGTGAAGGCGGAGCGGTGTCGAAGCACTATATGATGGATGCTTCCACACATCTTTCATTCCTAGGCGATATCATCCCGCTGTCCAGTCCTTATCCTCGGACTCAGGTGATCAGCATCGGCGATGTAGTCATGAACATTGGCATATTCCTGTTTATCCAGTACATGATGGTGAATCGAACCGGAGAAGCTTTGCAGCCATTGAATTCCATCAGGTCAGAAGAGATTCGGACAGACTCCAAGGAAGGGAGGTCTTTTCCATGAAAAAATTCGAAGGCATTAAATATTCCCGTCTTGTCATCAACGCAATCATCGTAGCTTCTGTCGTTGTTGCATTGACTTCGGGATACAAGCTGGGCGGCTAGTACATAACTCGCCAACCAAGACAAACAGGCTGCCAGCGGCCTGTTTTTTCTTTCTGGATTTTTGGGAGGTAACTTGTTATGTTATACATCAATATAGTACAAGCCGATATATTCACATCAAGAGCAGACTAAACCAAGCAGGAGAATTTTTATGAACTTTATTCGTAACCTTATCCATAGAGCAGATCGGAGCAGCATGTATGTCGTGTTGCTTAGCTGCACCGGCATCGGTATTTTTTTGTATATGAACAAGTGGTCTTATCTCCATCTATCCTCTGATGAATGGGTAATGGTATACACGATGCTCGGTGCGGCGCTGATTTTGGATTACTTCACGTTTCAAATTCCGCCCAAAGGCAATCAGCAATCCATGGACTCTTCCGTGTACCTCGCCTGTATCTTCATGTTTGGTGGTGCATTCAGTCTGTCTGTACTGCTGCCCGTTTCCCTCATCCTGTTAATCAAGGATCGCAAACTCACTTGGTGGAAACATATTGTCAATTTCAGCATTTACAGCCTAATGATTGCAGGAGCGGCTTATGTATTCACTTGGACTGGAGGAATTCCGGGAGCACTGGATGGATATAACCTGCTGCCCTATTTCGCGGCACTTGCAGCCTACTTCATCATCAATACAATCACGCTTGGCCTGTTTTTTCATTTCTCAACAAAAGATGCATTACAGCAGATGAAGCGTGTGTTCGTTACCGAATCGCTGCTCGTCTATTTATGTACATTGATTTTGGCGCTCGTGTTGACCATTCTCGTTGTACATAACGGCGTTCTCGGCCTGCTGCTTTACCTCAGTCTTAGCATTTTGCTATCGCATGCGTTCAAACAGCTGTTTGTGATGTATCAAAGTATTGAGGAAAAGGCCAACACGGATCAACGTACTGGTTTGTTTAACCACAGTCATTTTGAAAGTATGTTGGAGACCGAGCTCGGGAACGCCCGTTCACAGGGCACGCCGCTTTCGCTGGGACTCATCGATATTGATGATTTCAAAAAGTATAACGACCGCTTCGGTCATCTCCAGGGTGACAGCCTGCTGGCTCTTCTCGGAGATTTCCTCAGTCGGAAGACGGAAGGCACTCCCGTTACCGCTTTTCGTTACGGGGGAGAAGAATTCACCTTACTCATGCCAGGCATGGATCTGGACGAAGCTTATGTGTTCATGAACAAGCTGCGCAAGCAGCTGAACGACACTCCTTTTGAAGGAGTTGAAGTTTTTCCGCACGGTTGTCTCTCCTTCTCCGCAGGTGTTGCGCGTTATGAGGTTGATATGTACAACAAGTCACAACTTGTGGATCAGGCGGATAAAGCGCTCTATTATGCCAAAAAGCAAGGCAAAAACAATGTGCATCGCCACGGTAGCAATGATGGCATGGAGCAAGAGATTGATCTGGTGCAGGATGTGCGCGACATTGAGCAACAGCTCAACTTGTTCAGATACAAGGACATGGATACGTTCAAACATTCCAAACGCGTATATAAATATGCTCTCGATTTAAGTGAGTTGCTGGAACTTGATAATGTGGAAAAGCGTAATTTCGTGCTGGGTGCTCTGATTCATGATATCGGGAAGCTGGAGATTCCGTGGTCCATTCTGAATAAGAAAGAGAAACTCACCGCTGAAGAGTGGGAAACGATCAAGGGACATGTCATTTGGGGCAAAAAAATGGCCATGACGAACGAGCGTTTTGCCGATCTCATTCCCTATATTGAATTGCATCATGAACGATATGACGGGGCAGGCTACCCTTATGGTCTGAAAGGCTGTGAGATTCCAAGGTTGTGCCGGATGCTCACGGTGATTGATTCCTTTGATGCCATGACGACAGAGCGACCGTATCAGGAAACGAAAAATGTGGATGAAGCAATCAAGGAACTACAGATGTGCTCCGGTTCCCAGTTTGATCCCGAGCTGGCCGAGCTGTTCATCCGATATATTCAGAAACGAACGGTGCAGCAACAACTTGTGTAACACCCGCAGAATCCCCCCTTACCAAGCCAAAAGCGCTACCCCCGGCCTAATCGGGGATAGCGCCATTTTCATGTTCATCATAGAATTAATCGTGCACTAGACCACTTCATTCTTGTGCAGATTCTGCGTTATCGAGTGGTGTTCATTTCGTGTGAAGTCTGATGCAGCTCTTTAATCATCTGCTGCAAAAACATGTTATCCTGACGACTGATTCCGTGCTGATTGTCTTGAAGAAGCATTTGATGAATGTTCTTCTTAAGCAACTCGCTGCGACGTTCCAATACCTCTTGATTCATGTTGTTGCGTTCACTCCTTAACATCTTTTGTAATGAATTTGTGTTCTATATAAGTATAGAGGACCTTCTTCAATAGGGAAAATGGATACAGCCCCGCTCATCTGTACTCATCAAGGCTCACCCTGCATGACATAATTTCACCCCATGTTGTTCTTAGATATCCTTCTAAATGCTCCCTTATCCACCCGAATTTCCTCCGAAGAAAGACAGACTAGGGTCTGAAGCAAGCATACGTTATAATGGTGCCAACCCTTGAAACGGATACATATAAATGAACCTTATCTTAAAGGAGTTCTGTATTCATGTCATACAAACAGATTAAATGGATGATTCTGCTGGTCCCTACATTCACAGTTGGTATCTGGGAATACATCCGTCACCAATTCCTGATGCCCTACCTTTCCATGGATGCGGGCAACTGGCTTACCCCGCTTATCCTTTACCTCATAAGTGTCACCTTGTTAAGTCGCTTATTTAATATGCTGGAAAGTGCCAGGGCCGCTCTGGAGCAGGAGCGCGCTTCCAAAATGGCACTCGAAGCTCGGGATCAACTGGCCCGTGAGCTTCACGATGGCATCTCGCAGTCTCTTTTTCTCCTGTCGGTAAAAACAGACAAGGCCGAGCGCAGTTTGGCTGGAAGTGGCCACGAAAATGAAATTCAGGAAATACGCAAAACCGTACATGAGGTCAACGCTTACGTACGGCAGGCCATCGCCCAGCTCCGCTACGTCCCTGGACAAGCGGCAGTACCGGAGGGAACTTCCCTGCTATCACAGGTGGAATTAATTATAGTGGAGACGGTCCCTTCGGCGCGGCTGGAATGGAATCTGGACAGCGCCTTCTTCTCTCCAAAGGAGCAGGTAGAACTGCTCGCCTGCATTCGGGAAGCACTGCTTAACGTACACAAACACGCCCGGGCCACAGATATTCGAGTCATTGCAGAAGGTACTCCTTTTGTCTGGTCGATCTTCATTCAGGATAACGGCGTTGGTGTGAGCGGAGATCCACTGCACCTGAAGGACCGGTACGGCTTGCGAATTACGAAGGAACGCGCAGCTCAGATGGGCTGGTCTTTCGCCCTTGATTCAAGGCCAGGTTACACACGAATAACCATTGGGAAGGGGCATGCTTAATATGGAACTTGTACGGGTATTAGTCGTCGATGATCACGCGCATGCACGTGAGGCGATTTGCAGTATTTTATCCGAGGACAGCTTGTTTGAAGTTATTGGTACCGCTTCGACTGGACTGGAAGCACTGGAGCTTACCGGGCAATGGATGCCCGATCTGATTCTGATGGACGTGCAGATGCCGGATATGGATGGGCTGGAAGCCACCCGTCAGATCAAACTGCGCTTTCCGTATGTCATTATCGTCATGGTCACTGTGTCTGATGATGTCACGTACCTGTTCGAAGCGCTGAAGCAAGGGGCTCAAGGATATTTACTCAAAAATCTGGCTCCTTCTACCTGGCTTGAATACCTTCGCGCCATCGTCAGTGATGATGCACCCCTGAGCAAGGAACTTGCCTATCGAATCCTTCAGGAGTTCCCTGCACCTCGCACGGAAGATGTACCCGATAATCCCCTGACTACGCGGGAGCTAGAGATCCTGCAATGGGTATCTGCGGGTTATACCAATCGTGAGATTGCCGACCAACTTGGCATTTCGGATCAAACGGTGAAAAATCATCTGAAGAATATTTTACAGAAACTGCATCTCGAAAATCGTGTGCAATTAACCCGCTATGCATTGGAAAGCGGACTGGCAGGCCGTAAGCTGCGCAAATAGCGATGCATTCATGTTTTTGTCACAATTCTATGGATCATTTCGTTTTTTTATAGCCCAATGTAGTCATACGGTGTTATTTTGGACAAAGTTATAATGGTATAGATTGTGCTCGGATAACAAAGAATGACTTACAATTCTAGACCTAAGGGTGATGATTTTTTGATTTTGAGTAGGTTCACCACGAAATTGGGCAAACGGCACTGGGCATTGATGGGCGCCCTGATGTTATTATTTTGCCTTGTTATGCCACAATGGGCATCGGCCCATGCTTATATCGTGCAGGCCTCACCAGGTGAAAATGAACTGGTTGCGACTGCACCTGAACGCCTGACTCTCGAGTTCAACGAGTCTTTGCAGACGGCCTTTTTTGATATTAAAATCACCGGACCTGACGGAACACAGGCAGATGACGGCAATGTGCATGTCGATGAGGATCGTCCTCATATCCTGGAGACCGGACTGCGGACCGGACTTGGAAACGGAACCTACGCCGTGAATTGGAAGGCTGTATCTGCGGATGGTCACCCCATTCAGGGAGCCTATGTGTTTCATATTGGGGAACCATCTGGCGCTCCTGCCGGTCTCGCGGATTTAACCTCAGGTTCAGGCCAGGTTGGCGGACCGTTAAAATGGATTTTGTCGCTGACCGACTGGATTCAATATCTGGGGTTGTCTGTGATTCTGGGCACACTTGCTTTCCTGCTGTTTCGAATTGCGCCTGCTTCCATGGCGAGAGAACCACTGGAAGTGCCAAGAAGCTATAGGTTGTTATGGATCAGTTATGGCGCCGCTTCTGTTGCCGCTCTGATCAGCCTGCCTCTGAACACATTGTATGAATCAGGCGTTTCCATCGGGGAGTTCAGCTGGGCACTGATGGGCAGTGCACTTAAATTGACGTCATTTGGCCAGATCTGGATGGTACAGATACTCATTGTGATGTTGCTGGCGGTTACCATCCTCTCCGGATATGACCGGGATCGCTCGCTGCGTATCCGGATCTGGTCATCATACGGATCACTGGTCCTCGTTCTTGGCTGGTTGTTCACCCATGCGATGACAGGACATCCGGCTGCGGCGGAACAACGCGCACTCGCCATCGCAATGGACTTCGTTCATCTGATCGGAGCGGCTTTCTGGATTGGCGCTCTAACCGCCATGGCTGTGTGTCTGCCTCCGCTCGCTGATAAACTGCCTTCCACGGTGCGAGGAGAGGTCTACTGGACGGCAATCCGACGATTTACAGCTTGGGGGATTGGTGCTGTTGCTGCTCTCGTCGCTACGGGGATTTACAGCAGCCTGATCATTTTGCCCGCACCTATACTTACGTCCCTATTCACAACGGCGTATGGTCTCGTGCTTATCGCTAAAGTTGTCTTGCTTGTTGTGATGCTTGTGCTGGCCTGGCGTCATGCCAGAATGGCACGTGCAAGCAGTGGCAACCGACTTGCTGGCAGCCTCAAGGCCGAACTGATTGCTGGGGCCGTCGTGCTTGCATTGGCCGCCGTGCTGACACACCTGTCTCCCGGACAGCCGGCTGCTGCAGGACCTTATCAAGAAGTGCAGACCATGGACGACGGGACCACAATTACGCTTCAGGTAAGTCCCAATCGTACCGGAGAGAATCAGTTCAAGATCGACGTGAAGAAACCGGACGGCACTACAGTTAACGATCTGGAACAGATCACACTGTCACTGACCCACCTGGATATGGATATGGGCATTTACGAGATTACGATTCCGAAAAATGATACTGGCGTATACGAGGCAGAAGAATATATCTCCATGCCAGGACGTTGGAACATCAAGGTTCATCTGTTAACCCGTTCCCTGGATTCGCTGGATACCGAATTTGAGATTGACACCGCTAATCCGTAGGTATAACCGATTCATGATTGGCCTTATATGTTCAACTAAACATTTACACAATAACGGAGAGGACAGAAAAAACCTGGAGAAGCGAAGCGTTCGCCTTTATCCCCGGATTTTCCCCTTTGAAGAAGAGGATCAAAAAATCTGGGGATAACAGCGATCAGAAGGTTGTTCTGTCATTGTATTGGCTAGTGTAAATACTCTTTAGTTGAGCTTATATATTAGAAGAATTGAGAGGGGTAAATTATTTTGAAGAAAACATCATGGACTTCCAAACTGACATCCAGCCTCACTGCTGGAGCTGCTGCGCTGATGCTGTTCGCCGGATTCGCCAGTGCGCACGTTACCGTTAACCCAACCGTGGCACAGACAGGTGCATGGCAGACGTATAGCATCAAGATTCCATCCGAAAAAGAGCTGCCTACCACCAAAGTCACGCTAAAAGTACCGCAAGGCGTTGCATTCAAGCAATACCAACCACTGGCAGGCTGGAAAATCACTACCGAAAAAAATGATTCCAATGAAGTGACGTCAATCACTTGGGAAGTGGACGGAGATAACGAAGGAATTCTGGCTGGTCAATTCCAGCAGTTCAACTTCGTAGCACAGAATCCGGATGCCGAAACAGAAGTAGCCTGGGATGCGTTCCAGTATTATAGCGATGGCAGCATCGTGGAATGGACAGGCGGACCAAGCGACAGCAACCCGCACAGTATTACGGCAATCAGCCAAGATCCTGCTGCTGCAGGTAATGCTGCTGCAGGCGGGGGTCATGATAGCGCAGGTACAGCCGGCAATGCGGGTCATGATGATGAAGCAACGGGTGATGATACAAAGGCAAACGACGATACCACACTGGGTGACGCGTTGAATGACACCGTTACTGGTGAGCCAAACAACACGGATTCAGATCCAGGCACATTGAAGCTGCAGCAGGCAACACTGATTGTATCCATTCTGGCGTTGATCCTGTCCTTCCTGGGTATCGCTCTGGCAACACGCCGCAAAAAACGTTAAGACTAACATGCAATCTTGTATGTAGACAAAAAAGAAAGGAGCCTTTGGCATACGGGATCTATCCCGATGTACCGAGGCTCCTTTTTGTTATCTCTATGCATAAGCTGACTTCGATTTCAAACTCATGCTTACGCCCGCTGATGATGAACAGTGTCACCTACCGCTCTTTGCTCTACCGTTCCTGATCCGTTTGGATCATAATTTCAATATATTGCAGCAAGCTTTTCTTCTGTTGTTCAATCGACTGTATCCGTCCAGATAGACCCGCGAAGAACGCTTCGATCTGCTGCCTTGTATAATCAGCCGATTGTCCCTTCCAGTCGTCGAGACGGTTGTATAGGCTTCTCGCCTCCTGCTCATCTGCCTGGAGACGGGCAAGCAGCTGGGTCAATTCCTTTTCAGCAATCCGAAGATCATTCAACTCTACCAGCAATTGTCCGCTCACTCGTGTTCCCTCCCTTTATGTAAGTTCCAACCGCCAGGCCCTTCTTGCAAAATTCTATTTAAAACTGACTTGACTCTCATCTGCCTGACGGAATGCTTCCGCCTTCTCTTCGATAAAGTTCAAAAACTGACTCGTATGCTTCATATGCCATGTGCTCAATTCGTTAATAGATGCATCCAGATGAGTGACTATAGGTTCAAGTCTGCGACTGCGGCTGGAATGCAGGTATTGAGCCATCCGGCTCCGTACCGTATTCAACTCTGCATTACACTGTTGTGCATTTTGCTTCCACCGGGCAGCGACGCTTTTGAGTTCCTCGGGCGTCACCTGAATCAGGCCAGACACTCCTGCTGCTGCGGTCATACCTCTTGCAAGGCTTCCTGCTTGTCCACCCAGGTTCCGCATGAATGCTGCGAGATCAGACAGGACATTGGACGGCTGACGTGGTGAGTAACTGATTTGCTCGCCTGTAATCGGATCGTATAAGTCATTGGAAATATAGCCGTTATCGAACTTGTACTGTTTCAGACTGTGGTACTCCTCACCACCAAAGGTGTTACTGATTTTATCCCACATGCCCATATCATCATTCATATCCTCATAGTTGGAATTGATGTAATACATGGAACCTACGTGACGATCGTATCCACCAAAAAATCCGCTGGTTACAAAATCTCCGGGATGTCCGTAGTTAATGATTTGGCTATCAAACCCACCCTCTTCGGCCTTTCGTTTCGCCTCTGGCGTGAGACTGGAGATTACGGATGGCGCGCTAAACGTCACCGCGGAAAGTCCCGTGTATGCAGCCGCATACTGGGCATTCCCCCCTCCAAGCGAATGCCCTGTCAGCGAAAAATCCAAATCCTTGTATTTTTTCTGCATATCTTTGGCGTAATCTTCCGCTTCATACATCTGATTGGGGCCGAGGCCAAATGTCTTATCCAGCTTTTTATCCAGTTCTCCCACAGCATTCTCGACTTTAGTGACCCCGGTCACATCTCTTACCTTCTGAATTCCATTAGCTAACCAATCTGGCGTAAGATCAGTACTTTGTTCAATCTTTCTGCCAAGCTCGGGCAAACCGATTTGAGCGTCCGCATAATAATCAGGAACGCTGCGATCCAACGATGCACTTCCCTCCGTGCCACGATAAGCAATAACCGCCTGCTTGGTCTCCGGATTGTAGAAGGTCACCGCATCAAAACCGGATTTTTTGTTTCCATGCGTGTCCTCAAGAACTTGCCATCCAGGAAGATCCTCAAACTCAACACCTGATTTCAGATTCTCATATGCTAATTCAGACATCTTGTTGTATGTCTCATCATCAATTTTTGGTGATTTACTCACAACCGTGCACCTCCAAAAAAATCAATCCTGAATTATGATTTATTTGTTAAACGGATCATATCCCTTAGCTATAATTGCTTCCTTAATTGCCGGACTCATGCCAAAGTTTTTGATTTTTTTATCCTCATAGTCGTACGAGATCGTAAATTCTTGGTCCTCATGTTCAACCACATGTCCTTCCATAGCTATAGAATCAAGCGCCATCTCAGGTAACAACTCTTTATTCGTGATGACGACATCCAGTTCATATTTATTTTTCAGATATTTTACGGCTTCCGCTTCCGCTTCTTTAAAATAGGCCTGTTTTTCACTTTCCTTCATGTTCTGACACCCTCCCAAAATAAAAGTGGATAGTATGATCAAAAAAAACATACATGCGAATCGCCGCTTCAATCTCATTATCAATCACCTTTTCTTTTTCATTAATCATTAAAATATATTCCTGTATCCACTCTATTCTCCTGTTAACTGCATCATAGTACAAAATCAACATGATCACATCGGCTGTTGGCATCGTTTTTATGTAACTTTGTTCCTAAATGATTCCATTAGAGCATTCGGGTGTACATTACCCAATTCAACTGTTTTTGCACCAGTTGTCTATTCATAAATTTCCCAGACGAAAAAGAGCCTGCTCCAGAGAGCGGCCCTAATCTTGCCATTTCAATGATTTACTCCAATACCATCCGCAGGGCGGTCAATGCAATCCCGATTATAAATCCGGTAACAGCCCCGTTAATCCGAATCCACTGCAGATCCTGTCCTACTTTATCCTCAATCAAGGAGATCAATGAGGCATTGTCCATTTTGTCCACGTTTTCGCGCACGAGGTTGCCGATTTTGGAATGGTTTTTCTCCAGCAGCGTCGTTACACCTTCCACAATCTTGGCATTCAATCCTGCCAATAAAGCATCGTCTGACCGCAAATCAGACAATACCCGCTCAATCGCAGGTAAAGCAAACGTCTCCACATATTGACCATCTTCCATCGCAGCGAGCGCCTTATCCCTCAATTCAATGAGTTTGTTCAGCACGGTTTCCTCTGCGTTCCATCCATCCAGCATGTTGTTTTTCCAGCCGTTGACTCCATCCTGCACACTTTCACTCATTGCCAGCCGGATAGCCTGGGTTCGCAACAGATCTAGCACTTTGTAACGAAGAGCACTGCCCTCTCGCTTCATATCCTCCACCCGGTCAAACAGATACCCTTGCAAAATGCTGCCCATACGCTCCTCATTCAGATAGCCCATGAACGCATTCATCGCAAATTGCATTAATCCGTTCATCTGGATGCCACTGATCGCCTTTAAGCCACTTTCACCCAAAAACATAATCGTTTCTGGCTTCACCAGCCATTCCTCTGCCTGCTTCAGACCGTAGTCCAGTGCTTTGGCATCATATCCACGCTCACTCATCTGGATCGAAGCCCGTTCCAGAATAGGCCCCAGGTCGAAGGCTCCTGCCTGTGATTTGATCTCGCCCGCAACCAGTGGAGCAATCTGCTCCAACGGCAGACCTGAAAGGATTCGTTTGCAGAGCGTATCGATCATGGTCTTGACTCCATCGTTGTGAAGTTCCCGCGTCATCGTATCCAGCACGATTTCTGCCGCCTTGAAACCCGCAATTTTCTCGGTGATGCTATCCTTGTTCAGCAAGTTATTTTCCACTGCGGAGACAAGGCCTTCGGTCAATTTATCCCGATTTTTGGGCAGCAATGCCGTGTGGGGAATCGGAATACCCAGTGGATGACGGAACAACGCTGTTACGGCGAACCAGTCCGCAAGTCCACCTACCAACCCCGCTTCAAATGACCCTACCAGCAGTTTGCCTACAACACCACCCTGAAACGGCAATGATGCAGCAAACCCTGCTCCCATAACAACGAGAGACCAGGCTGCTGCTTTTTTGGTTTGTTTAGGTTTAGCCATTTTATTCTTACTCCTTTATCGTTAATCACACGGGTTCAATGACCTTCAACTTTCCCGTGCTCCTCTGTTCTTCATGTGATCCCTTCCATAGGAAAGATTCTGTTTCCATATTTCGTATACTTCATCTTATCACCCGTAAGCGTCAAAACCAAACCTCTGGCTGGCGAAAAAGGATAAAAGAGGGGTTTTCCCTATCGAAATGGTCGTATTCTTTTCCATTACCAAAAAGGTTTTAGTATAATCAATACAGACGGCCCTTCATTTAGGATTGGCTGGCGGTCAACAGGGTAATTACATAATGGAATAATGAATGAATCAGAGGAGGAATTTCGGACCATGAAACACGTGCAGGACACAACGACACTTTATAACGGAGTCAAAATGCCTTGGCTGGGTTTTGGCGTATTCAAAGTTAAAGATGGAGAAGAAGTGGTTGATGCCGTCAAAACGGCCATTCAGGCAGGTTATCGCAGTATCGATACTGCAAAAGCGTATAACAACGAAACCGGTGTAGCTCAGGGTATTCGTGAATCCGGAATCGCCCGCGAGGATCTGTTCATTACCACCAAAGTGTGGAACGGAGACCAAGGTTACGAATCCACACTGGCGGCTTTTGAAGCAAGCATGGAACGACTCGAACTGGAATATTTCGATCTCTATCTAATCCACTGGCCTGTCAAAGGCAAGTACAAGGATACCTGGAGAGCGCTGGAGAAGCTGCATAAGGAAGGACGCATCCGCGCCATTGGAGTGAGCAACTTCCAGATCCACCATCTGGAGGACCTCATGACCGATGCCACCATTAAACCTGCTGTGAATCAGGTGGAACTGCATCCGCTGTTGATCCAAACGGAGCTAAGGGAGTATTGCAGCAAACATCAGATCCAGATTGAAGCCTGGTCTCCACTGGGTCAAGGACATTTGCTGGAGCATCCGCTTCTTCTGGAGATCGCTGCCAAGTACAGCAAATCACCGGCACAGGTCATACTGCGTTGGGATCTGCAAAATGGTATTGTAACCATACCTAAATCCGTTACACCACAGCGCATTCGCGATAACGCAGACCTGTTTGATTTTGAGTTAACCACGGAAGAAATCGAACGCATTAATCAATTGAACGAGAATAAACGTTTTGGTTCCGATCCGGACAACTTTAACTTCTAACCTCAATATATAATCAAAGTTATATAAGTTGAACTAATCATTTACACAGAAACGGAGAGGACAGAAAAAACCTGAAAAAGCGAAGCGTTCGCCTGAAAGCTTTCTGCAAGAAAGCTACGTCGTAAGCATAGGCTTATCACCGGATTTCCCCCTTAAGAAAAGGGAATCAAAAAAATCTGGGGATAACAGCGATTGGAAGGTTATTCTGTCATCGGAGTGCAGGTGTAAATAATCTTTAGTTCAGCTTATATAGAGAATATCAAAAAATCCCGATCCAGATGCACACGCACCTGGATCGGGATTTTGCTTGTTCATTTATGGTTATATTAGCCTTTGGATACCAGTTTGAAATCATCAAAATGGAAACCTGGAGCTACTACACACGTGACCAGTACAGGTTCATCACCCAGCGGACGTGCGGTTTGCCATACTCCGGCTGGAACAAGTACCTGCGGCGATTGACCCGCAGCAATATCCATACCCAACACGAGTACTTCTTCATTTTCCGGATTTTCTCCGTTGCCGCCCAATTTCAATTCAATCGGACTGCCGCTATGCCACAACCAGAGCTCGTCTGACAAAACGGTATGCCATTCCGAGACTTCATGCGCGTGCAGCAGGAAGTATGTCGAACTTGCCGAGAATCGAGGACCTGAGTATGTATCCGGCAGTACGGATTGGGGAATTTGATACGATGCCTTCCATTCTTCCTTATACCAACCGCCTTCAACGTGTGGCTGCATATTCAGTGCAGCAACGAGTGGCGATAATTCATGTGTCGTCATATTCTATTTCCTTCCTTCCAAATCGAATTGGAGACACCCCTATCCAGAGGTTAGCCTCACTCCCCCTACTGTAAAACATGAATAGACTTTTGTCACCTTTACAGCATATCTAAGCTTGCCGAAAATCATTCCACCCGCATTCCATTCATTTCGTCTATTCGGGCCCTCATTCGAATGATAGCGTTTACAACAAACTGGATTTTCCGTTATGATATGGATATTAACCGTAAATCAGCTGGCGCAGAGGGGAGACGTGTTATGAGTGTTATAGAGGATCGCATTGGACCCAAATATCGAATTGGCGAGAGTTCATTCACCATTGAACATATGAGCAGACACGACGGGAACGCCATGCCACAGCCTCATGCCCACCCTTTTTACGAACTGTATTATCTGCTTGAAGGAGAACGTGTCTATTCCATGAATGGTCAGCTTCTTACCGCCCGCAAAGGTGATTTGATCCTGATCAATCCCCATGATGTACATACTACATCCAAAGGAAGCCTTCCCGGCTTTGAACGAATCCTGATCGGATTCTCACCTTCTTTTGCAACCGGGATGGAGCTTGGAATATGTGGTCTGCTCCCCTTCGATCATTCAAGGCTGCTGCACTTCCCTGATGCGGAACAGCCCGAGATCGAACGAATGCTGTGGCAGATGCTGCAAGAATGCCGGGAGCGGCGCCCTCATTATGACATCGTGGTGAGAAGCCTGCTTGCCCAGATTCTGATTCAGATCCACCGGGTTGAAGAAGATACTCGGCAATCTTCTCCGGTCCCCCATCATCCCATGCAGGATAAGATCAGTGAGATCGTCACTTACGTGAACAATCATTATACCGAGCCCCTCACATTAGAAGAGGCCGCAACACGATTTTATATCAGTCCATCTTATTTGAGCCGGATGTTCAGCCGTTTTACCGGGTTTCGCTTCAGCGAATATTTGCGTGTTACCCGGGTCCGGGAGGCACAGAGACGTTTACTGTCCACTCAGGAACGGGTGCAAATGATTGCGGAGAAGGTAGGATTTGAGCATACAGCCCATTTTAATAAAACGTTTAAACAGGTGACCGGGACGACGCCGCTTCGCTATCGCAAAGAACATCGATAGATCTTCAAAGCGACTAGCGAGGCAGGACGTCTGTCATAAGACAACCTATCATGACACCGCGCGCCAGGAGATGCCCGCGGTGATATGCTAAACGTATACTAGTTTGGCCCCTTTTTACCTGCGGATAATTACACCACTTCTTACTTCAGGACCAACCGAGATTTGGCGTCCCTCCGTATCTGCATCACTTTCCCGGCATACGATCCCTGCCGATTCATGTCCTGTCACCATTAGAAGCCGACCGTCTGCGCCCATGCCCTCAATCGCTTCCAGCTCCGCCCCCTTACACTGGTGCAAATGAATTAACGATCCTTCGGTAATATATGCGTTCATATCGGCGATTCGCAGGTGCTTCGCATGAGCGCATTGCACCCCGTTACGAGCCGTCACCGTATATCCCTGAATGACCAGACCATCCAATGGCATTTCCGGCAGAGCACTCACCAATAACGCGGTTTCTGCCCCTGCGCAGACCACCTGCGATATTCGAATATCCCGGAACACCGGTGTCTCCTCACTGACCTCCTGAGCCAAGTCGCTACCACGAGCGGAACCCTCCTGATTGGCATAGAAAAAGGAAAACGAGATAGCCTCCATTATGATATCCTTCATATAAATGCGCTCCACCTGAATATCCTCAACGACCCCGCCGCGCCCACGCGCGCTTTTGAAGCGAAGCCCAATATCCGTTCCAATAAACGTACAATCCGAGACCCGGACATGCCGCACGCCACCGGACATTTCACTGCCAATGACAAAACCGCCATGACCGTGATACACGGTGCAATCGCGGATTGTAATATATTCCGAAGGCAGACCAAGTTCACGACCTTCTGCATCCTTGCCGGATTTCAGACAGATCGCATCATCACCAACATCGAATACACTTTGCTCCACAAGGACATGACGGCAGGATTCGATATCAAGCCCATCACCATTCTGGGAAAACCATGGATTCCGTACACTTACGTTACGAATTGTGACATGCTCGGATGCCCACGGATGCAGATTCCATGCAGGCGAGTTCTGGAACGTCGGACCGTCCAAAAGCACTCGTTTACATTGACGCAAGCTGACCATGTTAGGACGCAAAAAGTCTCTGACTTCCTCATAAGCAGCCACATCATACACTTGCTCCAGATGCAGACGATTCGCAACCGCACCACCTTCAAGAGCAGAAGTCGACGGCCACCAAATGGCTTCGTCTCCGCCAGCATGCTCCACTACACCACCCGAAGAGACCAGTCGATTCCACTGCGAGGCAGTCATCTTCGATCGTTTCACCGGACGCCATGCCTCTCCACCGCCATCCCAAACCCCCTCACCCGTGATCGCAATATCCTCCAACTGCTCACCATCAATAGGGGACTGACACCGCACTGCCTTCCAACCCTCGAAGCTGGACGCAATCAGGGGATATTGATCGAAATTACGGATGAACGTTACCAGAGCACCCGCCTGAGCATGAAGCTCAATTCGACTGCGGAGAACAATCGGACCCGTTAACCAAACACCCGCTGGAATGACAAGTCGGCCACCTCCCGCTTCTGCACAAGCTGCTATAGCCAGTCGAAACATCTCGGTATTATCCGTCAATCCATCCCCTACCGCACCATAATCCGTAATCTGAAAATCCTGTGCAGGGATGACAGGTAAACTCACTTCATAAGCTTTCGTATCGGATTTAACACCTTCTCCTGTATCAAGTGGGGAGTAATATGTATTCATCGTTCAGAACATCCTCTCTACCTATAATTGGATCGGACTATTTTTAGTATTGCATCGCTTATTGGAAAGCGCATTCTCGCTCCATCATATCAATGCCATAGGGCATAAGGTTGAGCTTTTTTGCCATGTACGATTCAGAATTTGATGTTATTTGTTTTCATGATCAGAGTCATAAAGTAAACATCCCTTCCAGTATACTCTATACATCTATTCCAATGGTTGTAAAACAACTAGGAGAATGGATTCATTTTTCAGTCAGGATTCGTCACAAAGAGGCTACCAATATAACAAACATATAACATAATTACTGGCTATAGCCCTATAAAACCCATTACTTATGTCATGTTTTATCACAAACCAATTGCCTTTAGCAGGATGAGTATGTATGATTAAATAACTAGTTTCAATTTATTCCTTATTATTCCTTTTACAAACAGATGTTGCAGAAAGGATGGGGTCTCTTGATTGAATTTAGGGGTGTCCAGAAACATTTTGGCCATTTTCATGTCCTCAAAGATATTCATCTTCACATCGAAGAAGGAGAAGTCGTTGTCATTATCGGCCCTTCCGGCTCAGGCAAAAGTACATTGCTCCGCTGCATCAATCGTCTGGAGACGATTACTGAAGGTGAACTTGTCGTCAGTGGTGTCCCTTTACATCAGAAAAAGGTGGACATCAACCTCTTCCGCCGTGACATCGGCATGGTATTTCAACACTTCAATCTCTACCCTCACAAAAAAGTCATCGATAACATTACCCTTGCACCCATGAAGGTGCGTAAACAGCCCAAAGCACAGGCAGCCTCTACGGCAATGAAGTATCTGACCCGTGTAGGCATTGCCGACAAGGCAGACAGTTATCCTTCCCAATTGTCCGGTGGACAACAGCAGCGTGTAGCCATTGCAAGAGGTCTTGCCATGGAGCCCAAAATCATGCTTTTTGATGAACCCACCTCTGCACTGGATCCCGAAATGATCGGGGAAGTTCTGGATGTCATGCGGTCTCTTGCCCATAACGGGATGACAATGGTCGTCGTTACACATGAGATGGGCTTTGCCCGCGAGGTCGCAGACCGAGTCATCTTTATGGATGAAGGCCGAATTGTGGAAGAAGCCTCCGCCGCTGAATTTTTCGACAACCCGAGAGAAGAACGGGCCAAGCAATTTCTGAGTCGTCTGATTCACCACTGAGAATAATCCATTTTGAAAGGGGTCTTTACCAAATGAAAAATGTATTAAAGTGGCCGTCGTTTATGCTTGTTCTGATTCTATCCCTTGTCTTGTCCGGTTGTAGCACGGGAGAGGAAAGTAGCAGCAGCGGTGGTTCTGGTGGGAATGCAGAAGCCAAAGGCACGATTGAACAGATTAAAGAGCGCGGCAAGCTCATTGCCGGCGTGAAATATGACACCAAATTGTTCGGTTTGAAGGACCCTGCAAGTGGCGAAGTCGAAGGATTCGATATTGATATCGCCAAAGCACTCGCCAAACAAATTCTTGGAGACGAAACAAAGGTAGAACTGAAGGAAGTAACGTCCAAAACTCGCATTCCGATGCTACAAAACGGCGATATTGATCTCATCATCGCTACGATGACGATTACAGATGAACGCAAGGAACAAGTCGATTTCAGTGATGTCTATTTTGAAGCCGGGCAGTCCCTACTTGTGAAAAATGATAGCGCGATTACCGGTCTGGAAAGTCTCGACGGTGTGAAGGTTCTTGCCGTCAAAGGCTCGACCTCTGCGCAAAACATTCGCGAAAAAGCCCCAAATGCCGAGGTGCTGGAATTCGATAACTATCAGGATGCCTTCACAGCCCTCAAAGCGGGCAAAGGCGAAGCTCTGACGACCGATAACATCATCCTGATCGGCATGCAGCAGACAGATAACAACTACAAGCTGGTTGGTGGCAATTTCACGAGCGAACCTTACGGCATAGCGATTCGCAAAGGCGACACAGCCTTCGTCGAAGAAGTAAACAGCCTGCTCAAAAGCATGAAAGACAGCGGTGAATATGATACGTTGCATGAAAAATGGCTGGGCAGCAAGCCAGAGTAACCCCGATTAATGATGGTTAAGCGGCGACCTCGCCTGTAATATGCAATGCATGAGCAGGATGCAATCGTCGCTTCTACATCTGGAGAACGGAGGCTTTGCCTACATGGGCAAATTGGACTTCAGCGTACTGATTAAACATTCGGATCGATTCCTGGAAGGGTTCCTCAATACCATCCAGGTGAGCATCATGGCCTTGATTGGCAGCTTTATTCTGGGTGCAATCATGGCTATCTTTCGGATATCCCCCATCAAACCACTCAACTGGATCGGCACGGCTTTTGTGGAGTTTATCCGTAACATCCCGCTGCTGCTTGTCGTGTTTTTCTTCTATCTAGGATTGCCGGCACTCGGCATTTCATTGGATGGCTTCATCTCGGGTACACTCGGTCTTACCATCTATACGGCCGCTTTCATTGCCGAAGCGATCCGGGCGGGCATTCAGACAGTCCCTCGCGGGCAGTTAGAGGCTGCGAGATCTTCCGGTCTGTCCTACGTACAGGCCATGAACCTGATCATTTTGCCACAAGCGATCAAGATTGTATTGCCGTCCATTGGCAACCAGTTTATCAATCTGGTCAAAAACTCATCCATCCTAGCGGTTGTAGCAGGCATGGATCTGATGTATTTTGCCGATCTGATCAACTCGGATACGTTCCTGCCGCTGAGCGTCTACACCATTGTTGCACTGTTCTACCTGGTGCTGACTTTGCCGCTCAGCTTCCTGGTTCACTATATGGAGCGCCGTTTAGGACAAAGTGATGCGGATGCCAGCCGCGCCAAAGGCAAACCAAAAAAGAACAAACCAACGGGTCAGGTCACCATGTAAAACAGACAGTCATTCTAACCCTTGTCCAACTCACAGAAGGAGGCCGATGATCCATGGACTTTAGCGGGGCCTACGCCTGGCCCAACCTTCGTTTCCTGCTGCACGGATTCCTGATTACCCTGCAAGTGGCAGGGTTGTCGATTGTATTCAGCTTTGTTCTCGGTACCGTGCTCGGTACCGTTCGATACACCCGAATTCCGGTCCTGTCACAGATTGTGGCCGTCATCGTGGATACGATCCGGAATCTGCCGCTGCTGCTGATCATTTTCTTCATTCATATCGTACTTCCCCAGCTCGGGATCAAAATGTCCGTCTTCTGGTCCACGGTTGTTGGACTAAGTCTGTTCGAAGGCGCCATGATCGCAGAGATCGTCCGCAGCGGACTCAAATCGATCGAGCGCGGACAGGTGGAAGCCGCCCGCTCCTCCGGCCTGAGCTATATGCAGACACTTGGCGGCATCATCATGCCCCAGGCTTTGCGACGTATGTCGCCACCGATGGTGAGCCAGTTCATCTCTTTGTTGAAGGATACTTCACTGGCGATCATCATCTCCTTGCCGGAACTGATGCACAATGTGCAGATCCTCGGTGGTCAGAGCTTCGATTACGTCATCCCTGCCCTGCTGCTCGCAGCCGTATTGTACTTCGTCATCAACTACACGTTGTCCATTGTGGCGCGGCGGCTTGAAGCACGAATGACTTGATGATCAGATGATTGACGCTTCCATTGCAACCCCCATTACAACCCAAATAAGACTCCAGCTCCACTTCAATAGTGGTTTTGGAGTCTTATTTGGATTTCATCATAGTCTGCTCGCACAGGAATCATCCCTCAAATCGCTGCTCCGTTACAACGTAGTTCCTTTTGCAGCACCGCTACCGGCAGTTCCAACGGATCTAGCTTCATCTGAACAGCTAAAGCAGATGCTGTTCCCGCCGCCTGCCCCGTAGCCATGCAGCTTGGAGTCAGCCTTGTCGTTGCGTGAGCCTCATGTGTGGTAGAGATACATCGACCTGCCGCCAGCAGATTACGAATATTACGGGAGATCAGAGAGCGGTACGGAATATCGTATGCTCCGTCTCCTTCTATAAAGGCCGCTACGACGCCTTGACCGGAGGGATCATGAATATCAATCGGATAGCCACTTCTGGCGATTACATCGTCAAATTTTCGCCCTGCAACCACATCGTCCTTGGTCAATGCATAGTGTCCCATGATTCGCCTGGATTCACGGATACCGATCTGAGGTGCTACTGCTGAGATCGAAGCCCGCTCGAATCCAGGCACGTCACGCTGCAAAAACTCAGCGATCATCAGCACCTGCTTCCTGCCTTCCTGTTCAGCAGAGGTCAGATCTTCTGCATCTGTAGCATCCAACCCCTGTACCCGGGTGCAGTTAATCAATACTTCATCTTCAGCAGGACCGGTAAAAAACAATACCTGATCACGATTAATCGGCACACCTGCTTTTTTCCATTGGGAATAGAAGCCACTCACCCCGGTTAACGGAATACTGTCCAGTTCGGAGAAGGGGGTTTTGGCATAGAAATCCTCAGGGTGCTCCTGCATATATTGTTTTACTCGTCCAAGGTCCACACCACGCATTCGAAATTTCATGGTCATCGGCTGTGATTGGTTATCGCCATCTCGCCCCTTTGCAATAGAAGCGCCCGCAAGATAAGCCGCATCCGCATCACCGCTGGCATCCACGAATACGTTCGCTCTGAGCTCCATTCGGCCAGACTTGTTCGTCAGACGTACCGCCTCTATCCGATCATCCAACATAACCACTTCATCTACGAAGCTGTGCAATAACAGCCGCACACCTGCCTCCTGCAGCATCTCCGCCGCAACCACTTGATAGATCGCCGGATGATAAGGCGTAACGGTGTGCACAAATCCAACCGTATCACGAAGATGCCCCGGAGAGCCGCCGCGCGCCTGAAGTCGGTCAACGATTTCCTGGGCGATACCCCGAATCACCTGTTCACCACTCTCCGTATGGAAAGTCATCCAAGGATAGACCATGGCGGCAGTCGACATTCCTCCAACGAACCCGTACCGCTCCACAAGTACTACTCGAACACCTTGTCGTCCAGCAGCGATGGCTGCCGCTATACCCGCCGGACCCCCTCCCACAACAACCACATCCGCTTCTTCCTTTTTCATACTCATCCTTATCCGTTCACTCAAGTTATCACTCCTTCCGTTCTATTGCATGGACTACTCTTTCAGTCCTGTCATGGCAACCCCCTCAATGAAGCGCCGTTGTGCCAGGAAAAAGACAATCAGCAGCGGCAAAGTCGCCATGACGGTGGCGCTCATCAGATATTGCCAGGCCGTACCCACTTCATCCGTGAACAAGGATAACCCAAGCGGCAGCGTCATTAATTCTCGCGAGTTAATGAAAATCAACGGATCGAAAAACTCATTCCAGATCGTCACAAAAGTAAAGATCGTCAGCGTTGCCATGCCGGGCTTGGCAATGGGGAGCATAATACGAGCATAGATCCGGAATCGGTTGCAACCGTCAATCATCGCCGCTTCTTCCAGCTCGGTGGGTACCGTAATGAAGAACTGCCGCATCACAAAGATGCCAAACACACCGCCCGCCCCAAATATCGGCAGTAAAATCAGCGGAAGATGTGTATCAATCCACCCCAGCTGCCGCATGAACAGAAACATCGGGATTGCCGTCACCTCATGGGGAATCATCATCGCACTCAGCAGGATGAGAAATACCACATTACGTCCCTTGAACGGAATTTTGGCAAATGCGTACCCGGCGAGAGATGCAAAGAACACCGTACCCAGCACAACCACAGCAGCAATATATACACTGTTAAAATAAAAACGATGAAACGGAATCAATCGAAAGACATCGATGTAGTTCTGAAATCGGAAGGTATCCGGTATCCATTGGGGTGGATAGGTAAATATGCTCTGAGGCTCCTTGAATGACGTCGATATCATCCAGATAAATGGAACAATCATGATCAGCGAGATCAGTGTCAGCAGCAAGTACGTCCCCAGGGCACTGCCAGTCTTGCGAATCGAAGGATTAGGCATCGCCTTCATTGAATACCCACCTCTTTCGAAGCTGCCATTGCAGCAGCGTCAGAATTAGCACGATAAAGAAAAGCACATAGGCAAGCGAAGAGGCGTAGCCGAACTGAAATAATTTGAATGCTTTTTCCCAGATATAATAGACCAATACCTTCGTGCTGTTGCTCGGCCCTCCCTGTGTCATGACGTAGATCTGTCCAAACACCTTAAGCGAGCCAATCACAGTCATGACCATGGTTAAAAACACCGTTGGCGTAATCATGGGCAGCGTGACATGAAAGAAGGTTCCCCTTCTGCCCGCGCCGTCCAGTGTTGCCGCTTCGTAAAGTGAACGCGGTACTTGCTGAATGGCTGCAATGAACAGCACCATATTGAGGCCCACATTTTTCAGTACACTCGTCACAATAACTGCAGGCATCGCCAGATCCTGGTTGTAGAGCCATGCCGGACCCTTGATACCGATCATCAACAGAAGCTGATTGATCAGTCCCGACTCTGTGGCATACATCAGCTTCCACACGATGGACCATACAATCAGCGAGGTCATGACCGGAACGAAGATAGCTGTTCGAAAAATCCCGATGCCGCGCAAACTTCTGGATAGCAGCAACGCAAGCAGCAGCGCGAGCACAATATTAAGCGGCACAAGCCCCGCAGTGAAATAGACCGTATTGGCAAGCACCTTCCAGAACATGGCGTCTGTCATCACATTCCGGTAATTCTCCAGTCCAATAAAATGATGATCCCCCAGCAGCGGCCAGTCGGTCAGGCTCATGTATAGCGCCAAACCCATGGGAAACAGCAGCAGCAGGGTAAACCCGAGCACCATAGGTGATACAAACAGCCATCCCGCGATCTGGGCCTCTCTGGCGAGCGGACCTCTTCCTGTACGCTTGCGTGAATGGGTCACAGTTAGGCCCTCCCCTTTATCAAATTTCTTCCCTGAAACGAATATTTACACTTGCCACTCCGATGACAGAACAACCTTCCGATCGCTGTTATCCCCAGATTTTTTTGATTCAATTTTACAAAGGGGGAAATCCGGGGATAAAGGCGAAGTGTATGCTTCCGATGCAGCTTTCCTTCAGAAAGCTTGTAGCTCCGTTTCTTCAGGTTATTTCTGTCCTCTACGTTCTCTTGTACATGTTTAGTTCAACTTATATGGTCCGGACGGTTCAGACTGTCCACCGCATTGCGGAACCCGTGAACAGCCCTTCGAAGCTGATCCTCCGTTTTGCCTGTTACGACCGCTCCAAGCATGATCGCCTTGACCCCAGTATCGTGCAGCACCCGAACATCCTCTGGCACCAGCTTACGCTGGGAAGGAACCAATACCGGAATCTGTCCCTGCAAGACCAGGCGGCGATATTTGAGCACATCCGCAAAGCTTAGCGGTGTACCATATTCATTCCCAGGCACAATGGATGCCTCCAGGGCTGCGAAGCCGTAATGAGCCGCTGACGTTACGAGGGAAGGTTCATATTCGTCATTAATTGCAAACGTGGGGTCCAACCCCAGGTCATTCAGCATGAAGGACGGCAAGTGATGTGCATAGATGGAATAGAAGTCAAAGCCCATCCCCGAAAGGCGCTCCACATCCTCCCGCCTTGCTCCATCAATACTGCCGGACGGCACGACCCCAAGCGGGCCGCCAAACTCGCTACGGATCACCTGAAAAACTTCGGCATAGTTATCCAGTGGACCAAAATGATTCCCACTGGCACGATGGCCGACATTATAATGCACCTTCAGTGCATCAGCGCCCTCTTCCATTGCTGCCCGGGCCAAAGATAGATCGTTCTCGGGTAAGCTGACCACAAGTGATAGAGATTTCCGATCAAGCAATTCCTTGAATTTGCCCATCATGTTCACCACCTCCTGTTTCAATAAAATGATTTATTGCTGCAGTACGCTTTGGATCTCTTCCTGCATTTGCTTCAGATTATCCTCAGGTGTCGCTGAACGGGCGAACAGTCGGTCAAATCCCTGCAACACCGCATTATCGATATCCTGCCAACGGATATGACCGGGAATCAAGCGCGCTTTTGGCATTTCATTAATCACCGCCTGCACAATATGCTCCTTGCTCGGATTATTCGGCTGATTAATGAACGCATCGGAGTTCAGCACAGAGGTACGCGGAGGCACAAAATAGGTGGCCGTCGCCTGAATGCCCTGCTCGCTGGCAAAATACTTCAACAGCTTCTTGGTTTCCTCCGGATGTTTGCTGTCGTTGAACATGGCATATCCAGCCTGCCCCAGCATCGGTACGCTGCCCTGTGAGCCGGAAGGCATGGGAGCGATACTCCACTCAAAATCGGTAATCTCTCTTGCTTTGGAGACATAGCTGTAGTTATCAAAGAACATGCCTACATTGCCAGCATCGAAGCTGACCTGCTCACCTGCTTTTGGATGCGATTCATCGGTGAACATCATGCGCTCCAGCAGTTCAAAGGTCTGTACGCCATAGGCATCGTTCCAGGTGAACTTCGTCATGCCTTCGTCGAACGGGCCGCTGCCATTGGACCAGGAATACGAGGAGAGCACAGCCCAGGTCTTCCAATCGCGAAAGAAGTTGGCGCCATAGATCCGGTTGGTCGCCTCCTTGCTGGTAATCGCCTTGGCAGAATTCTCGAACTGTTCCCATGTCCATTGTCCTTGGCTGGCAAGTGTATTGGGGTCGGTCAGGCCTGCTTTGTCGAACAGCGTTTTATTGTAGAACATGACCACTGGAGGTGTGGAGAAAGGCAGCCCTAGCAGTTGATCTCCATCACGGAACAAATCCAATGTACTTGGTATATAATCATCCAGCTTGAACTGTGCATCATCCTTGAACTCGGATACATCAGCCAGAATGTGATTGGATTTGAACTGGGGCACCATCCGCTCCGATACCCAGGCGATATCCGGGAGAGAGCCGCCAGCGGCAAGCACCGAAATTTTTTGCTGGTATTCCGCGAAAGGGACGGATTCCATCGTCACCTTGATGCCTGGATTTTCCTGCGTGAAGCCATCGATCAGCTTGTTGTATACATCCATATGTGCCTGATTGCCCCACATCATGAATTTCAGCTCAACCTCTCCATTCTCCCCGGCTGCTTGCCCAGGATCACTTCCGGATTTGGAGCTTGTGCACCCGATTGAAGCAATCATCATGAGTAAGAGTATCAATATCAGTCCTGCTTTTTTCATGAAAATCCCCCTTATGGACTTAGTGGTATACATGTGCAACCAAAGTATAACGAAGGCATCGGCCTCTCATAAATCACGTCAATTATAGAAATGGTATGGTTTTTCAAGAAATACTGAATCGGTCACGATATTCTCCTGCTGTCCATCCCACCTGCTGCTTGAACACCAGCATGAAGTGCTTGGGACTCTGATGCCCGGATAACCTTGCAACATCATAGATTTTGAGCCCTGTGTTAACCAGCAGCCACTTGGCCCGTTCCATACGAGACTCAGCGATGTATTCGGAGTAATTGGTTCCTGTTTCGCTCTTGAACAGCTGGCTCAGATAGGTTGGGTTCAGATTAACCAGAGCTGCTATGGTCTGAAGTCGCAGATCCCCATCGGGATGCTGCTTGATGTGCTCCTTCACATCGCGGATAATCTTCCGCGTATCTCCTGCAGAGTGCTCTGCTTTCCCAGATAACTCCGTGACTGGAAGGGTTGAAATGCCGTACCTGCGGTCCAGCAGCAATTGAATTTTTTGGATGCATAATGCCAGTTCATGACGTTCAATCGGCTTCAGCAGATAGTTCAACACCCCGTATTCCATTGCCTTGCGTGCATATTCAAACTCGCCGTAGCCGCTAATGATGATCATCAGCAATTCAGGGTACATATCTCTTGCTTTGGATACCAGTGTCAGCCCGTCCATTTCACGCATGCGAATATCCGTGATCAACACATCCGGTACTTCACATCTCAGAAAATCCAGTGCCTCGATTCCGCTCGAAGCTTCACCTGTTACCTCGAACTGAGGAGCTGCCTGTACAATCAGCTCTCTCAGCCCCTGACGGATGACCGTCTCATCCTCCACAAGCAATACTTTATACATGCGCTTCATTCCCCTTTCGGTTGAAATTGAATGGATATCGTGACCGCCAGGCCCTGCCCAGGACTGCCATCCACGCTCAGGCTGCCACCTTCCCCATACATGAGGCGGAGCCTTTGGGCGATATTGTTAAGTCCCAGCCTGTCCCCCGCATGACAGCGCAATGCCTCATTGGAAGGCTGCCGAGCAATGGATTCATTTAATTCATCAATCTCTACCTGAGCCATGCCTTTGCCATTATCACGCACAATAATCAGCAGCAGCTCATCATCAAATTTCAATGCAGACACCCAGATCACTCCGCCACCGGCCTGCCCTTCAATGCCATGGTAGACAGCGTTCTCCACCAGCGGTTGCAATATCAGCTTGGGAATCAGACACTCTGTAATGGCTTCATCGATGTCATAGATTACTTCCAGCTTGCCATCATAACGTACCTGTTGAATGCGTACATAGGATTGTACAAAAGCCAGTTCTTCCTGAAGCGGAACCCTCCGGTCCACCTTATCAATCGTATAACGCAGCAGCTTGCCAAGTGCCGTCACCATATCAGACACTTCAGCGTGCTTCTGGCGCACCGCCATCATGTTGATGGACTCCAATGTGTTGTATATAAAATGGGGATTAATCTGGCTCTGCAATGCTGACAACTCCGCTTCTCGCTCTTGAATGCCCAGCAGAAATACTTCGTTAAACAGTCGGTTAATCTCTTCCATCATTCGGTTAAAACCCCGGCTAATCTGCCCGAACTCATCATTGCTGAAGTGCGCTACGCGCTGGCTAAAATCTCCCTGCTCTACTCGAATCATATTGTGTTTCAGTCGAATTAATGGTCTCGTTATACGATAGGGTAAGAGAACAGCGAGAACTGCTACGGCCGCCATACATAACACAGCGAACCCAAACGTAAACGTGAGCATCTCGCCCGACTCCTTCTGAATAACGGCAATAGGTGTAAGGCTGATCACCGAAAGTCCTGAATAACTGGAATGGTGCTGTACGTACAGATAGGACTTCCCATCAAGGACAACCTTTTGGTTGCCTGCGTAGCCTTGAAGCTGGCCATGCGTTAACAGTTGGTCGTATGCAGACAGACCCCCTGCTGAGGTGCGTTCGAACAGGAGACGCTGCTTGCCGTCGACAATCATCAGGCTCGCATTTTGCTCAAAATTCAGATTGGACAAGAGTTGGCCGAAGGCTTCCAGCCGGATGTCGATCAGAATATAACCCAGTCGCTGGAGAGTACCCGGATCACGTATCTCACGGGCAACTGATATATACGGCTCTTCATGACTGCCCGTGTAATAGCTTGGATCGTGCGGAGGAAGCAGACGCCATTCCCCATCCGAGCCGTTAAGCTCTGCAAACCAGTCATCCTGCCTGCTGTCCCATACCGGATTTACTGCCAGCGAATCCAGATTGGAGAACAAAATACCGCTGTTGCTGATCAGATGGATGCCACGAATTTCCGGTCGGTCATACGCTTGACCGGACGTGTAGAGCTTCATTTTCAGATAGTCATCGGACCTCGCCCATGTACCCGATCCCATCGGAGCATTGTATTTGCCCAGAATGCCGAGCACCATCTGATCGTAGAGCGGCAAGAGCGACAACCGCTCGAAGTCCTTGAGCAGCCGATTCAGATTGGTATTAATCTGGCGAACCATATCAATGGTGAACTGCTCTGTCTTGCGATCAATCGTTTGCGAGAAATGCAGGTAATTCACCACGCCCTGCAAGCTTAGCGGCAGCAAGGTCATCCCCAGGAACAATAGGAGCAGCTTGGTGCGCAGGTTCATGTTTCTTCCAAAATAATCCTGTACCTTGTCCATCATTTCCATTCATCCCTCCCCCTCCGATCATTGTATGATCCCCCTTCACAGATCAAGCTGGATATAACTGGGGTCATCATATCCAGTTTTATTGATCATTGGCTATCCTGCCAATCATGGGATTGGTACGGAATTTCAAGATTGAAGTGCTGGTCTTCCGGGAAACACAAAAAAGCCGACTGTATCGCTACAGTCGACTTCTCTTCTATTGCACAAAAAAACCGACTGCATTATGCAATCGGCTGTCTTTTCATAAAGTGTTTTTTATATTTGAAGCGATTATATTCATTAATTAACTCGTCTAATACCATCGATTGTTGAAGGACTTTGTAGTCTTGCATGCCATGATATTCCGCCAAACGACTTAACTCATGCCTGTTCTGTTCGATTTGGTCTCTAATCTGCTTCGGTTCTCTCACAGCATGCACCCCCTCTTTTTAAAACATTTTAGGATACATTGCCAAAAAATTCATATTTTATTCCTTTGCAAAATAAAATGTTTATTTACAGAGGAATACTTTCATAACACAACATTTTGCATTAATCCGTGAAAATTGTCACAACTACAATATATAGATGTGTATTCCTCACATTCAGCTACATATCGAACTCTCGAAAAAATAGAGAATCTTAACCCAGAAGCAAAAGACAGAAACACGTTATAAATTATGTTCCAATCGTATGCTGAACTTTACTCACTCTGGAGCGGAATAGAATCCCTGCTACACGCACCAACACCATAGCAGCAGTCATTAATATAAATGCAGGACCGATATTCTGAAGATCCAGTTGATGCTCAGTTGCATACTGATATGCTTGCTGCGGATGATGCGTAATCCATTCCACCGGCAGAATGCGTAGCAGGAATGCCGCCGCCCAAACGACCACACTACCTATCCCCACTCGGGTATACCACTTACCTGCCGTTGCATCGAATTCCATACGTGTTATTCCCAGCACAATCATTCCAAATAACGCCCCTACAATCACGGCCACCAACAAAAACAGTACATTATTGCCTGTAAAAGTCATATCTTTAAGGAATTTGAATGCATAATAACCCATAATAACGAAAGGCAGCAATAAACGATAATAACGTACTGGCTTTCGCCCAATTGAAGTGATTACTAAAACTGCAAACATGATGATCATCTGAACCCACATGCTCGTCGTCATACGTTGTTCCCCCTGTAATTTGCTTGATTTGATGCTTTAAGCATAGCAGGGAGAACGTCGCTCTAGCGTCCACAACCGGGTGGATAAAGAGGTCCACCTATAGGTGGATTTTAGAAGAGGGTACCAGCATTAATAATTAGTTATTTCTCTCTTAGTCGAATATATTTATTAATTAGTTCATCCAGCACCATAGACTGCTTGAGGACCTTATCATCATGCATGCCATGTTTCTCCACCAACCGACGCAAATGTTGCCGATTCTGCTCGATTTGATCTTTGATCTGCTTGATTTCTCTCACAGCATGCACCCCTTTTTCAACCTATTTTAGGGTGCATTTATCTAAAAATTCATAATGTAATGCTTTGCAAAATTTTAGGTCTTTTTGAAAAGGTGGCCAAGCAAGATTAGCTCCCAGTAATTATACACTTTTAGTTCTAATTCCAAAATGTTGTGAGCTCAGGCCCTCTATTAACCCAGTGTACTGCTCGTCCTGCTGGTTCGTTACATGCATTCTGAATTTCCCGTACAAATCAATAGATTTAATAGACATTAGGTCATCGTTACTTGATGATGATAGCTCCAGGCTCTTGAGTAACTTGTCAATCCCCGTTGCGTATCTTTGTTGGTTGAGTCTGTACTTCGCTAATTCATAATAAAAACGTATATATCTATGATTCAACATTTGCATATTGTACGTCCCTTTTAAATGCATATCCGTGTTGAATTGTTTAATATAAGGATCGAATCTATCCAAGGCATAATCAATATCCAGTGAGTGCTGGTTAGCTGCTTGCACAATATTTACGAATGCTATTAAAATCTCATGTGGATTAGCCTCCAGGTAATTCAGATAAGGTTCAATAACCTCATGGTTCCCATTCATCAAATGGTATAAATACCGATTTCCCTCCGCCCATCCTTTGAAACGTTCTATTAATTCTTGCTCTTCTTCTGTTGGATTAGAGATTTCAATAACAGTCACGTAAACATCTGTATATTCCAGAGCTTTTTCATATTGCTTACACGCTTCACAGACACTTGCCTTCAATAAATTCGCATATGCCTTATATGTAAATATGGGGTAAAAGGCGGTTCTTTTTCTATTTTTACGTCTTCGAGATTGAAGTTCAAGTTGAAAATCAACTTTTCGTTCCAGTTCTTCGGCCAATTCATAGACCTTATCCCAATGATGTATTGTATTATAAACATTCGCCAAATCTTTAACAGCATCCAGTTGTATTTCTTCATCCAATTTCTCAATATAGGGTTCCAATTGGACCGCTGCTGCCAGATTATCGAATTTGCTCATTGTTTTATGAAGCAAAAAAATACGGTACTGGCATAACGCCAACCGTTCCGAGTGCTGATATTTCTCACCTGCGGCTACGCATTCATATAAAATAAGCGCCGCTTCCTTCATTTCTTTGGAATACAGATTTTCTGCCATTTCAAACAGTTCTGAAATATAGGATCGATCATCTGTTACCTGATAGACTACCTTTTTAATACAGCCTAGCTTGTTAAGTTCAGCGCAGCGATACAGGAACGGTTCCAAACGCCTCCAATGAGGTGCGGCCTCAACAAAACATTCCACACCGTACATTTCGTAGAAGTATCCCTTCTCCAACCCCATACCAGATGTAATTTGATCCAACTGATTCATAGCTAGAGATCTGCTGCCCTTGAGGATGGCACTTAATGTACCACCGTTGACACCCGTGACATCTGAGAATTGCTGTAGTTTATATCCTCTTTCTCTTATGTGATTCTCTATATATGTGCGTATCGTAGGTGCAAGTTTCAATTCTCCCACCCCCATCAACCAAACTAACTTAAGGATTCATCAGTTCTTAATAAATGTATTTTTAATCCTGAATTTTACAATGGTCAATGTGCGCAAAATTACAAAAGGTTTACTTCCGATTACGGAAATAAACCTTTTAAAATATATCAACCTCATTGCTTGGTTACTACAATCCTCCACCACCATGTACAGTAAGAAGTGTTTCAATAGGAAACCAATTATTATATGAACCTAATTGACCAACATTTATAAGAATAAAACTAAGCAAGATTAAATATAGGATTCTCTTTTTTATCATAATAATTCTGTACCTCCATTATTATTAATTTATACTGATATTCAATATCCGCAGTAGCTATATTCCTATATTTTTCATATAACGCCACACAGCGAATAATATCAGTTTGATTGTTTAGCTTTACAGATTCTTTCAGACAATAGACCAGTTGCTTGAATCCCTCAGTATATTGTTTACGATTGAGGTGATAAATTGTCCGTTCAAGTAAAAATGTGATATACATATCCGAATTGACCTGTTCAGTGTAACCCTTTAATTGAGTGATTTCTGAATTAATTCGGGCGTTATACATGTAAAGGATGTCATCGATATTATTATCGAATTTATTAGCAGCTTCTAAAATATTAATCATTGCTGGCAAAAGTTCAGTTTCGTTATTTTCAATGAAATTAATATAAGCTGGCAAGATATTTAAGTCACCCATCATCAGCCTGTACAGATAGGTATTTGCTTCTGTCCATCCTGCAAATTTATCAATATAGATCTGATCTTCCTCATCAGGTTCAGAAATTTTCATGAGATCTCCATAGATCTCTGTATAATGTAGTGCCTCTGCATATTTTCCTTGCCTCTCACATGCGGAGGATTTAAGTAAATTTGAATATGCTCTATATACAAATAAGGGATAAGCGGTTAATCGATTACTTTTATCCGTTATTTTCTTTGTATACGATTGTAAAATTTTCGTTTTCTGATCCAACTCATCAGAAAGGGAAAATAACTTGTCCCAATATCTCAAAGCCAAATATGTATTCGCCAGATCCTTGATCGCATCCAGTTGCCGCTCTTCATCCAGCCGATTAATATATGGCTCGAAGTGCACGGCCGCCCTGAGATTTTCATGCTGATCCTGACCCAGAGATAATGTGAAAATACGATACTGGCACAACGCGAGACGTTCCGAGTGTTGGTACTTCTCACACTCTGCAACGCATTCATATAACATGCGGGCCGCTTTCTTTTGTCCTCGCTCAAGCATGCCTTCTGCCATCTCGAACAATTCGGAAATATAGGATCGATCATCCGTCACTTGCTGGATTACCCTCTGAATACATTCGAGCTTGTCCAGCTCGGCGCAACGTTGCAGAAAAGGTTCCAGTCTCCTCCAATGCGGTGCAGACTCCACAAAACACTCAGCGCCGTAAATTTCGTAGAAATGCCCCTCTTCCAGCTTCATGCCTTGGGTAATCAGATCCAGTTGAGCCATGGCGATTGGCCGCGTCCCTTTGATGATCGCACTTAACGTTCCAGCGTT
The DNA here is from genome assembly GCF_032399705.1 of Paenibacillus sp. BIC5C1. Taxonomy (NCBI): domain Bacteria; kingdom Bacillati; phylum Bacillota; class Bacilli; order Caryophanales; family Paenibacillaceae; genus Paenibacillus; species Paenibacillus sp. BIC5C1. The sequence continues at coordinate 417,967 of NZ_CP135922.1, read as the reverse complement.
CACACCCGATATATCGGCAAAGTATTGCAGGGTATAGCCCTGTTTCCTGATGTAGTCCTCAATAAAGGAGCGTATCGTAGTTGTAGGTTCCATGTCTCCCACCTCCACAATGAAAATCCATAAATTTGAATTTATATGATATGTACAATTTTAATCCTAAATTTTACAGCGGTCAATAAAAATCGTGGCAATTTCCTGCCTATATGTTTAGGTTTAAGCAGCTTTAATCCGCCTTATAGAAAAAATCCATTAGAAGAATGCCTGGCAACATGGTAAAGTTAGCTTCAGCTTGAATATCCTACTATTTCCATGGGAATAGACAACCCAGGTGCTTTTCCAATCCAATCCAAGGGGATGGTTAGATGAAATTTGCCCTATTTAGTCTCATGATGAATCTTCCAAATGCCGTAACTGGTGAATCACTAACAACACAACAGAAGTTCCACAATATTTTGGAACAAGCCAAACTGGCCGAACGGCTGGGATTCGATGCATACGGGATCGGCGAGCGGCATGGTGCACCTTTTCTGTCTTCCTCGCCTCCCGTTGTGCTAACCGCCGTCGCTGCTGCGACTTCACGTATCCGGTTGCTAACAACGGTCACTGTTCTCAGTATACTTGATCCGGTACGAGTTGCCGAGGATTATGCCACGCTGGATCAATTATCGGGCGGGCGGCTGGAGATGATCATCGGGAAAGGCAATGATCCTCGGCACTATCCCCTATTTGGCATTAGCGAAGAGGAACAATGGGATTCGCTCGGTGAGCGCTACGAACTGCTGAAACGACTGTGGACTGAAGAGAATGTAACCTGGCAGGGAAAGTATCGCCCTCCCCTTCAAGAGGTTACCACTCAGCCGAGACCACTCCAGCAATCCATTCCGATCTGGCATGGCAGCGCATCGAGCACCCGCTCTACCGAGCTTGCAGCCAAGTATGGCGAACCGATATTTAGCTCGAATTCCTTCCACCCGCAGGCCAAATACAAAGCGTTAATTGACCATTACCGGGAGCGTCTCGACTATTATGGTCATGATGCGAACCGAGCGGTGGTTGGCTCCGGAGCAGGAAGCCTATACCTCGCGAATACACGCGAAGAAGCGATCCGGCGTTATACGCCTTATTATGAGGCCTTTCATGCTACGGCCGCTGCGCAGCACAACCAGTCGCCTTTTAAGGACCTGGAGGATAACATTGCGCATGGCCCTGTACTGATTGGTAGTCCAGAGCAGGTCATTGAGAAGATCCTGAACTACCATGCCGCATATGGACATCAGGTACTGAGTATCAGCGTCGATGGACTCAGCCATGCGGAGCAGTTGGAGCAGGTAGAACGCTTTGCCCAGGATGTAGCGCCAGTGTTACGACGCGAGATACCTAGTTTCATATGGAACGAGCCCCCACTCTTGAACGAGTCTCTTCCCTCTTCCACTTCGCCTTCTCCCGATTCATGGCCCCCTGCCATCTCACCGATCTTCCAGGTGTAGTTCGCAATTCTCCACACGTTCCCCATTCATCAACAAGCCTTTTGCAACAAGGGTGATTCTTGCGAATCGCCCTATCCCTCCCCCAAGATGTCTTTTTCTATGATCCAGATTTAATACCTTCAAACAAGGAAACCAACGAACGCTGTACAAATTCAGTATCTAACGGTTCGCCAGTCACCAACATGCGATAGAACATCGCTCCATAGACGAGGTCTATGCACAGTCCGATGTCACAATCTTTTTTCAACTGTCCCCGTTCTATACCTTTTTCAAAAATCCCCCACGCTTCGCGCCGACGAGGCTGAATGTATCTAGTTCGGTATTCTTCTGCAAGTCCTGGATCAGACTGTCCCTCTCCGACAATCTGTGTGATCACTTTTCCTTCCCGGCTGCTCAAAAAATCAACCAGATTGCTCGCATGAATGCGCACATCCTCAAATACCGATCCTGTATCCGGTACAGGCAATCTTGCCTTTGCCGCAGACATGTACCCATCCATAATGACAGCACCTTTATTGGGCCACCATTTATATATCGTTGCTTTGCTCACCTTAGCACGTTCAGCAATTTTTTCGATCGTAACCACTCCGAAGCCATGTTCCAGTAATAATTCATAGGAAGCTGCAAGAATCGCATTCTGGGTTTCCACATTGCGGGGACGCCCTCTTTTGGCTGTCATCATAAACCCTCCTTGGTGTAACAAATGCATCTGTAATTCATAAAAACTATACGTTCATTATACTAAAACACCAATCCATTAAACAATTTTGTGCTTACCTTACTTTGACAACAAAAATCCCCACGTCCATTTACAATACTAAACGTTTAGTTTATTATATACTTGTAATTAGTAAACGCACCGTTTAGGAATTAATAAATTCAATACAAGTGTACTTTAATAAAAAATAATTTGAGAACAAGTGGAGGGTTAAACTTATGGATATGCAACCTGATGTGAAGGCAAATTCAGTTCCAAGCTGGTTGATTTTACTTTTGGCTGCGGCGTGCGGGCTGATTGTTGCAAACCTGTATTATGCTCAGACCGTTATAGGGCCTATCAGCGTTACAACAGGGCTTTCCTCCGCTGCTGCTGGACTGATTGTGACGTTAACACAGATCGGGTATGTTATTGGCCTGCTGTTTATCGTTCCGCTCAGTGACATTTTGGAGAATAAGCGACTGGTAACTTTTTTCCTCATCATTCTAGTCGTTGCATTGATTGGAGCCGCCTTCTCTTCCCATGCCGTATTATTTCTGACGGCTTCCCTTGTCATCGGTATCAGTTCCGTCGTTGCGCAAATTCTGGTTCCTTATGCCACCTACCTCACTTCTGAGGAGCAACGCGGTCGGGTTGTCGGCAACGTGATGAGTGGTCTGCTGCTGGGCATCATGCTGGCTCGGCCAGTCGCAAGTTTTATTACGAGCCTGCTCGGCTGGCAAGCAGTTTTTGTCTTCTCTGCAATCATTATCTTATTGCTTACACTGCTCCTGTCACGCGCACTTCCTGCACGTCAGCCACAACCTGCGATGAAGTACGGACAATTAATTCTGTCATTGGGTTCCCTGCTCAAAACATTTCCTTTGCTTCGCCGCCGAGCCCTCTATCAGGCCAGTCTGTTTGGCGCCTTCAGCTTGTTCTGGACTACAGTTCCCTTGCAGCTCGCCAATGAGTATGGCATGTCCCAACAGGGAATTGCCTGGTTTGCACTGGCTGGTGTTGGGGGTGCCATCGCAGCACCTATTGCCGGAAGATGGGCAGATAAAGGTTTAACCCGTATATTAACCGGACTCGCCATGGTCATCGCGGCTGCATCTTTTGGGCTTGCCTATCTGTTCCAGGGTCATTCTACCGCTACCCTTATTCTGCTTGTGGTTGTTGCCATCACACTGGATATGGCGGTTTCGGGTAATCTGGTACTGGGACAGCGCATTATCTATTCGTTGAGCGAAGCAAGAGGACGCGTAAACGGGATATTTATGTCGATCTTTTTTGTAGGGGGCGCAATTGGATCATCTCTTGGCAGTTGGTCCTACGCGCATGGAGGTTGGAGTCTCACTACATTGATTGGTCTGTTAATGCCTCTGCTGGCACTCGTATACTACTTAACGGAAAAGAAAGTCACCGTCGTCAGTAACCCGTAACCATCCTTCCATACGTAAACAAAGGGCAGAATGATCTTTAGGATCAGCTTCTGCCCTTTTCTTGCTACATTCACACCAACACAGTCAGATGTGCATTGGCATCATACTCGATCAACTGCTGCCCCGTACGCAATTTTTGCACCAGATCAGGATTGGCGATAAACGGTCTGCCGAACGCTGCCAAATCAATGCTCCGATCTTGCACAGCCTGTTCTGCTGTGTTTACCTCAAGATCGCCTACGCCAATGATGATTCCATCCCACTGCTCGCGAATCGCCTCATGGAAATTTTGTTCCCCATCCCAGACTGTGGTGTACAGATCTGTTGAAGGATGTAGGATTGTAATGCCTGTCTCGCGGAACAGACTCAGATAGGCGTTCAGCACTCCAGCCTTGTCTGACCAGACATAGGAAGGGTCATCATCTTTTTTCTCGGAAAATCGTACCGATATGCGATCCACGCTGATTTCTTTTTGAACTGCAATAATGATCTCCTTCAGAAAACGCAATCGTCCCTGGATATCGCCTCCGTATTCGTCTGTTCTGTGGTTCGTCTTCTCATTGATAAACTGGTCGATCAGATAACCATGTGCTGCATGCAGCTCAATTCCGTCGAATCCAGCCAGTACCGCATTGCGGGCAGCCGTTTGAAATTGTTGAATGCTTTCCCGGATATCTTGCGTACTCATGGCTTGTGGTATCTGATATGGCTTATGCAATTTATGGACTCTTCCTTGAGCAGGAATGCTTGAAGGTGCCAGTGGCTGGGTACCGATCAGATCGGAGTGAGACAGTCTGCCCACATGCCACAGCTGAGCGATGATGGTCCCTCCGTGTTTATGGACGGCATTCGTTACTTTCTTCCATGAGTCGGTCTGTTCAGCCGTATATAATCCGGGGATGCCATAGGTTCCTTTACCTGCCAGCGAGGGGTTGATCCCCTCTGTAATGATCAGTCCCACTCCATCCTGGGCACGTCGCTCATAATACGCCACCATCTCTTCCGTCGCGGTCCCATCCTGATCACTGGCAAATCCTCGGGTAAGAGGTGCCATCACCAATCTGTTTCTCAAATGCCACTCGTTGATCGTCACCGGGCTCAGTAATGTAGACATATTTTTCACCACAACTCCTTCTCCATTTTCAGCGTTTTGCATAATTCCATGCGCTGTAGAAGCTTTTGATAATGATATTGTAAGCTGGCATGTATATATCGTAAAATGATTGAAATATATAGATATATCTCTCATAGAGATACCTAACACCTCATTTCATTACAACTCAGGAGGCCAGAACCATGGAACTCTCGGATATCGATATTATTCTCGCGGTGGCACGGTCCGGCAAAATCTCACAGGCCGCCAAAGAACTGAATTACGCTCAATCCAACGTCACTACACGTATCAAAAAACTGGAGCAGGAATATCAGGTGCAGTTGTTCAACCGCTTTCCCAAAGGGGTGGTGCTGACTTCCAAAGGAGAACAGTTTGTCCAGTATGCAACACGCATCCGTGACCTGTTAAACGATCTGGAGCAGGATATGACTGATCCCGGTGAGCCTTCAGGTACGTTAAAAATCGGGATTGTGGAGACGGCAGCATCCAGCCGATTCATGGAAATTCTCAATGAATACCAGGTGACCTATCCCGAGGTCTCCATCTCACTTGTTAATGCCACTTCACCCAAAGTCCTTCGCAAGAAAATACAGGAGTATGAGATCGACGGTGCTTTTATTAGTGGTGCGTGTGTGAAAGAGGGCCTGAAGGTGGAATATGAAATGCAAGACACGGTGCATATCATCTCCAAACGGATGGACGTTCCACCTGAAAGCCTGTGTCAGGTTTCGTGGGTCGTTTTCCCAAAGGGCTGCCCATACCGTGAAATTACGGAGGAATATTTGCAGGAAGAAGGTTTGTCTGCTCGCAATATGATTGAAGTCAGCACGATGGATAACTTGCTCAGCTGTGTGGAGTCGGGGATTGCTTTTACCATTATGCCTTGCAGCGTTATTCACAAGAAACCGGATGAGTTCTCGGTACATGATCTGGCCGAACGATTCACACATACCACAACAACCTTTGTCCGGGGTGAAGATCGATACGTCAGCAGCGCGCTGGATCGATTTGTGAAGCTGCTGAATCAGAAGTGTATTACATTTTGAAATATCATTTCGTTCCTCTCGGGTTATAGGATTATTCTAATATTAGCCGAACCATATGATGATCTCCTTACAAAAAAACTCTTTAAACTCAAAGAGAAGGCAGGCATCCATTGCACTGCACCTCCTCTCTAACAAATGGGGTGCAGTTCACCATGGGGATGCCTGCCTTTAGCTGTTTTACATTTTATTGTAATGTGAATCCTTTAAATTTACCCGCGCAGTCTGCGGGAGCTCAGCGCGTGATGACCATTTTGCAGGAACGTGCTACGTGTATTCTTCATCAGTTCAATGCGGCGTTCAGCCAGACGATCCGCAGCAATATACGTTGCGATGCCTTCGGTACGCGATGTGTCGAAGATTTTCTCCAGATTATTGTAGATCTCCCCAACCTTGCTCCACGCACGATCTGCGTTATAGCCGTTCAGCTCATCCGCAATATTAATTACGCCACCTGCATTGATCACATAGTCGGGTGCGTATACGATTCCCATCTCATGCAGCTTGTCACCATGACGCGGCTCAAGCAGCTGGTTGTTGGCACAGCCTGCCACAACCTTAGCCTTGAGCTGTTTCAACGTATCGTCATTAATTGTACCTCCCAATGCACATGGAGCATAAATATCACAATCCACTCCAGTAATGTCGGCAGGGTCTACCGCTTTTGCACCGAATTGATCCACAGCCTGTTTCACGGAATCCTTATGGATATCGGTAACGATCAGATGCGCACCTTCTTCGTACAAATATTTGCACAGACGCATCGCCACGTTGCCTACACCCTGTACAGCTACAGTTTTGCCTTCCAGCAGATCTGTGCCGAATGCTTCCTTCGCCGCGGCCTTCATGCCCTGATATACGCCATAGGCTGTTGCCGGGGAAGGATTGCCGGAGGAGCCGTAGCTTGGCGATATGCCTGTAACATAGTCTGTTTCCTGATAGATCAGATTCATATCCTCTTCTGTCGTTCCCACATCCTCCGCGGTGACATAACGTCCGTTCAGTCCCTGAATGTATCGGCCAAAGGCCCGGAACATCGCTTCATTTTTGTCACGGCGCGGATCCCCGATAATGACGGCTTTGCCTCCGCCCAGATTCAGTCCGGATACAGCATGTTTATATGTCATTCCCCGCGCAAGGCGCAAGGCATCTTCAATGGCAGCTTCCTCCGAAGCATAGGTCCACATCCGTGTGCCTCCCAGCGCAGGACCGAGTGTTGTATCGTGAATAGCAATAATTGCTTTTAAACCAGAGGCTCTATCCTGGCACAGTACCAGTTCCTCATAATCGTGATGTTCCATTGCTTCAAACCAGCTCATGTGTTAACCGTCTCCTCCAACCATTTTTGCGATCAAATCGCCTTCTTCAGTTCGTCTTCCATCCTCTATTGTACCCATGATTATCAAGTTTGTGCAAAACCACATCACGATATAACAAAAAGACCTTTCTCTCTTCACAGGGAAAAAGGTTCATTTACTCCAGCATGGAATCGGTAAAAAAATCTAGCAACGAGTGATCATGGCAAAGTTTCAACCACGTTGATGGGATGCAGATCCCCACCCACGGCGAACGAAGCTTGACCAGTCTCTTCCGAGACAACCAGCACAACCGCATCCGTCAGCTCACTCAATCCAAGAGCAGCCCTATGCCTTGTGCCAATCTTCCGTTCATGTGCAATGGCCTGTGACAAAGGCAATACATTGCCCGCGGATACTATCTGATTGCCCCGAATCAGCACTGCCCCATCATGCAGAGGTGCACCCGGTATAAACAGCGATTCCAGCAATGCATGAGTGACTCTGGCATCCACTGCAACCCCTGAGTGGATAATCGGTTCAAGCGGTATTTCCCGTTCAATTACAATGAGCGCACCATATCTGCGATCCGACAAATGCTGTACACTGGCAGTCAGCTCGGCAAATTTCTCCGTGAAGGGAGACAGATAACAATCCAGATAAAAGGAAGACGCCAGTACCTCGATCTGCTTGATCTCGGCCCGAATCTCCGCAAATTGACCCAGCAGACACACACTGTCATGATCAAAGGTAGACAACGTCTGGTTCATTCGATCTGCCACACGATGAAGATCTCCTTTGAGTTTCTGTCTCATGGTCGAGCTGTCGCAGTCTGCTTGCCGATTCATCATGGTCTTCCTCCTCACCTTGGCATCTCACTCAACATTCATAATTACCCATACGTTTCCCTCTGCTCCGGGCATTTATACAAAATAAAGCCTATCCGCAACGATTGCGGACAGGCCGATTTTCCGTATATTTCTCTTACTGCTTATCTTACTGCGCTTTGCCGTACGAACCTGTCTTAAACGTTGTAGGATCATACCATTTGTAGCCTGCAGCAGGTGTAGCCCATGGCTCGGTTTGCGGCTCGGTGGAAGAAGCCGGCGCTTCAATCGCGAGCAGACTTGTCGGCGCATCCAATGTCAGTCCAGACACCTGAGACAGACTTGTGTAGCTTTCTTTTACTGCAAGCCATTTCACGGTATTCACAAGGAATACACCGTCATTCACTTCTTTGAAGCCATCATACGTTGTTTTGGCAGCGCCTGTTTCTTCACGTAGATATTTTGGCGTGGCATCCTCAACAGGTGAGGAGTCACCGATAAATGCTGCTTTACCTGCCCCGACCTTAGCGATCGCTGCATAGGCTCCTTCCGCTCGTCCGCCGCCATTGTATACGCCCTGATCTACCGCGTTGCCCCATTTGGATACACCACTAGGCACATACACCAGACCTTTGGCTTTGTTCGGGTCAATAATAGCGAGTGTGGAACCAGCATGCATGGCCACTGCGCTCACTCCAGTTGTAATGCCGAACGACTGCGAAGGTGCAACGATATCCGTGGCATTAACATCTCCCAGTGCATTGTAGCGGAAACGAATACCGAAGTTGGATGCCAACCAGTCTGAACTGGTCACGCCTTGCATGGCTGGAGATTCGGCTTCTGCTGACGACATGCCTTTGGCTGGATTCAAGAATGCACCCCGGCGATAGCCATTGAATACTTCAGAGGAATCCCAGCGGTTTTTGTTCCGGTCTGCGTTATAGTGGTCGGCAATGAAGAAGACACTGCCACCATTCTGTACATATTGCAGCAGCGCAGCCTGCTCTGTCGCTTTGAAAGGCACGTTCGCTTCGCCGATAACGAAGACATCATAATCTTTCAATTTATTAAAGGTGAAGGCTTGCTCACCGAAGGTATACGGGATGCTACGATTCAGCTGATCCACGGTAAAGCCTGCGTTTCGCAAACCATTCGCAAAGTCCGAAAATGCCCCATCAATAACCCAGTCCGCAGCCCCGGCTGTCTGAGCATGCGTGTTGTCGAACAATACTTTCTTCCCTGTACCATCTGGCAGCGTTGTGCCTGGATCAGGATCAGGATTGGTTGTTCCAGAGGAGAGTGTGATTGAGGTAGGATTCTTAACTCCGGCATAACTGTTATATGCGCCAAGCGTTCCGGTTACGATAACCTTCTGCCCCACAAGATTCGGGTTGGAAGCCAGTCCATATTGCGAACGGTACGACGCTGGAATCTGCACGTCAAGCAGTTTCGCGTTCGTCTTCTCTGTCGCTGAATCTGCAATCAGGAAGTTGAAATCATTGGCGTAAGGAGATGTAAATTTGGCTGTAAGCGAGCCGGTGGCATGTCCAACAATATATCCTTCCACCGTTGCCGTTGCTCCGCCACTCTGGGCAGCGATGGCCTGCGATACCGTAATAGGTGCTGCAGCGGCCTGTACCGGACCTTGTGAATCAGGTTGAAGCAATGCCGTCGCCATCATGATGAAGATCAGGAATCCCCCGATCCAATGCTGCCATATCGCTTTCTTCATACTTGCCTTCTCCTCCTCATAATTACCTGATAATGGGTTATCCACCTTTAATTTAATCGTTCATATGATGAATTCCTCTTTCTTTTTGTAAAATGTTTGCAAAAACTTTTGGAAATTCCACCAATTGCCCATACTGGTTAACAAAAGTATCCCAAAGGAGACCTGTATCATGAAGTTTCTATTTCTTCTACTCCTACTGATTGTTCCACTCATTATGGTTTTTGTTGCGATTCGCTCCCGGATGGTGACCCGCATTTTCCATGTACTTGCCCTGTTATGTTTCTATAGTGCTGCCACTGTCATTGCCGGTGATGTGTACGCAACGAATGCCCATATGACAACATTCACCACAGAAATTCACCATTTCCTGTTAAATGGATGGTTCCTTTATCCGTCTGCATACCTGGGTGTGTACGTTCCCTATCTGCTGTGGATGAGCCTTTTTTCGAAAAAAAGTTGAGTACATTCGAGCCTTGGCATTGCATTTTGCCATCGTTCATTGCATAATGATAATATAACTGTGATAATGATTATCATTCTTGAGCCTGTCTCAAGTCTTCTGTCTACTGTACATGACTTAACGATTTTATAGATAAAGGGGAACGAACATCGAATGAATACAACTCTGCAAAAGGCTGATCTGCAGCTTGACGATTATTTGGATCTTCTGAACCTGGCAACCAACCTGGGTGACACCAAATGGCAAAAGGAAATTATCCGCAAGCTGGCTTATACTTATCCCGCAGTTGAATGTAAACAACCACAATAGCATGCTTATACTTACATAGCTCGTAACCCATTCTTTACATGAATCGGTTATTGGGCTATTTTTGTTTTACTATATAATTGAACTTAACATTTACACGAGAAACGGAGAGGACAGAAATAACCTGAAGAAGCGGAGCTAAAAGCTTTCTAAAAGAAAGCTGCATCGAAAGCATACACTTCGCCTTTATCCCCGGATTTCCCCCTTTAAATAAGGGATTCAAAAAAAATCTGGGGATAACAGCGATCGGAAGGTTGTTCTGTCATCGGAGTGGCAAGTGTAAATATTCTTTAGTTCAATTTATATTGGGAGGGAATAGCGATGCAATTGGAGACCGAACGACTCATTATCCGGGATATTCTGGAGACAGACTGGGAGAGCATACATAACTACACATCCATGACAGAAGTTACTCAGCATACGGCATGGGGACCGAATACAGAAGAAGATACGCGAGATTATGTGGAATTTGTGCTAAATTCACAGCAAACACAACCACGAGAGGGCTTCGAACTGGCGATATGCTTGAAAAAGGAGGGCATCCTGATCGGTGGTGTTGGCCTTCACATCGAAAAGACAAACGCAGAAATCGGTTATGTGCTCAATCCCGTTTATCAGGGAAAAGGGTATGCTGCCGAAGCAGCCCGAGCCATGCTTGGCTTTGGCTTCAATACACTTGGCGTACACCGCATTTACGCGAAATGTCGCCCGAACAACAAGGCTTCAGAGAACGTTATGCAAAAGATAGGTATGCAGCGTGAAGGTTTGATGCGAGAGCATTGGTTTTATAAAGGGGAATATCATGATTCGTGTCTATATTCGATTCTAGCAAAGGAATATATAGGTGAGTGATGAATTCCTGATATGATGCAGGAGGGCGTTAACGGGCCCTCCTTTACATCCTATACTAGCTATCTTGGATGAGAACCGCTAACCGCAAGCCCTCCATCACGCCAAAAAAGCTGATCCCGAGTAAATCGGACTTGGTCTTACCCCTGTCAAGTAGACAGATAAAAAAAGCTATGCTGCCAGTGCGCATCGATATTCAATCGGTGCGCGCTGTTTGAGTTTGGCTTGAAAGCGTCGGTAGTTGTAATTGTACATATAATCTTCCACGGCTTGTCGAATCTCTACTTCTGAATTACACTGGTTAAGGTACAGCTTCTCTGTCTTGAGATGCGAAAAGAAGGATTCGATGCATGCGTTATCTAGGCAGGTTGCTTTGCGAGAGTGGCTGCCCTTCACGCCGAATGCTTCTAATCGTGTGTTGTACGCCTGAGACGTGTATTGGAAGCCCTGATCCGAATGGAGCACGGCTTCTGAAACGTCTCTTTTTTGTGTCCATTGTTCCACCGTATCCAATACGAGCTGAACATCGTTCCGTTTAGACAACTGCCAAGCTACAATCTCATTGTTGAACAGGTCTTGAATCACGGACAGGTAAACAAATGTACTTCCATTCGGAATATAGGTAATATCCGTCACCATTTTTTGCTGGGGTGCTGTCGCATGAAACTGGCGCTTCAGGCGATTCGGATAAATCACAGATGGCGTATAGCTGGACTTCTTCCGCTTCTTACGAATTACCGATTGGATCGATAGTTCCCGCATGATTCGCCATACTTTCTTGTGATTAACGTTCAGACCAGCCTCCCACAACGCCGTTGTCATGCGAGGATAACCAAACTCTCGGTTTGCAAAATGAATAGCCATCATGTGTTCTTTGATCTCACGCTCACGGTCTTGTCTTGCGTCTCGCTGCGGCTGTGTTGCTCGCCATTTGTAGTAACTGGAACGGGGTATTCCTGTAATCGATAATAGGCGTGTAATGCCATGCGAGCAGCGCAATTCGTCTATGATATCGTAGTTCTCCCGTTGGCTCAGCGCTTCTCCTTTACTAGATTTGGATACCGCTTTTTTAAATAATCCACCTGTGCTTGAAGGTAATCCCGTTCTTCTTCTACACTGCTAAAGGCAGTACGAGGACGTCCTTTCATTGGATTCGGAACATTGTTTTTTCGCTCATCAAACACTTCCCCGTTTTTCCATTTTTTTACCCACACCTTCAGTTGTGAACAGTTTCGAATTCCTTCGCGATCAGCGACCACTTTGTAACTTGAAGAACCTTCGACATAGGATCTAACTGCATTCAATTTAAACTCTTCGGTATACGTCTGAAATGTTTGTCCTTTTTTGGCCATAAAAATATCCCCTCCAAGTGTCACTTGAACCCTCATGATAACATGAAGGTTTTTTTAAGTGTCTACTTAAAGGGGATAATACCAGACTTCAGCTTTTTTGAATTCTCCGTAACGACCCCAATCGCCCATCGAAGGTACCACCCTATTCAACTTGCTTTCATTACAATCGGCACAACTCTACCGGGCAGCTTGGAAATGTAGGACAACCGCACATGCAGCGCAAGGCTGCCAGGTCACGAATCATCAGCTTTCCATCCACGGTGTCCAGCGTCCCCTGTTCTTTCCAGGCTCCCAACATGCGCGTTACACTCTCCCGCGTGGCACCAATCATTTCCGACAACTCGGTATGATTCAGCTTCATGTCGAGCACGATGCCATCCGGCGTAATTCTGCCATACGAGTTGCTGGCACGAATGAGCGTCGATGCGAGTGCACCTGCCTTGCCATAGAGCAAGAGATCACGGAAACGCGACTGGGTGATACGTTGGGCGAGCGCCATCCATTGCAGGAATTTCAAGGCAAGGTCACCGTGTTTGCTGAGCACACTTTCCAAGTCGCTGAGCGAGATGATCCCGAGCTCCCCTTTTTCTGCCATCTCAGCACTGTAGCTATGGGATAATCCGCCGATGCCGCCAAACTCTCCAATCAGATCCCCGGTTTGCTGAATCGATAAAATGATTTCTTTCCCATCCTCAGTCGACTTGGTCAGCTTCACTCTTCCCGAGCGAATGTAGTACAAGTATCCGGCTTCATCGCCTTCCAGAAAGAGACTGTACCCCGACTTTACCCGTTTAGGCTGCATCTTTGCCTCGATCAAGCCCCATTGTTCAGCTGTCACGAACGAAAGGATTCCACCTGTCTCCCGTGTCATCTTGCTCGCCTCCGTCTGTTCTTGTTGTGTCGCCTGGGTTGTTCTTTCTGTGAATACCGTACCCATTACCATCGTCCCCCTCGGTGTTTCCTTATGTATCCATCATATCGCGAATTTAGCGTGGAGGTTATCGGGGGATCACCTGAACCTCACCGGGAAACTCCCTGAATTTGCTGTGAGATAAATCACACTTAAGAGGTACCTTTAAGGCTCCGCAATTAAAAAAAGCCTTGCTGTTCCTGGCCTGAATGCCTGTCCATACATAGGATCAGCAAATTGTAGAACGGAAATAGGGGTTTTCCCTGAATTACAACACGGAAGAAAGGGGCTACAATAGAAGCAGTGGCGAAATACCCTTATTTTAAGATGTTCCCTGACCACAGGTTAACGATATTGAATACACCGTAACATACAGTATGATTCCAAAAAAGGAAGTGTCCTCTCATGCATGATGAACTGCCATCTGGCATTCAGGAGATGATCGACGGCCTGCGCCTGAGTACCTCCAGCGATTTTTGCGGACTGGCCTGTCTGTCCGGCACGATGCTGCGCTGGAGTTATACATCCGGCGCCAGCAACGAACGGGTGAAACGCATGGAGATGCGTCCCGGACAAGATCTGGTTGGCACAGCGCTTCGAACTGGACGCACCGCTCTATCTGATGCACAATCCACCGGGGAGCATACACCCGCCCGTTGCCCGTTAATGCTTGCGGAGCGGTTGGTATGTGCCATAGCAGTGCCTGTCTTCCAGCAAGGAAGTGTTCCTGGCGCCGTGTTGCTCCTTGGCAACAGATTACCCTGCACGTTCTCACCCGAGATGGTCCGTCAGACCGAACAGGTCGCTATACAGCTGCAACCAAAAGTGTACGGATAAAGACAGCTGTCTGGAATACGCCAAGAAGTCTTGTTATTTCCTTATGGGAGTAACAAGACTTTTTTGGATTATGGTTTATTTCTTAGTTGGACAAGCGTAATTAGTCACATTGCCATCACTCCTCTGTGAACGTCGACGTCTGTCTCACAGATTGATATAATCGAGTCCATACATCGATATGTTCAAGATAGAACATACGGCTAGGAGGCTACAGATATGCTTGTACTGACAAATGCCAGTGTGATTCCTTGGGAAGCTGCACAGCAAACTGGATCTATTTCCATAGCATCTCCTTCCCTGGTGACTTGTACAGCCACGGTGAGCTTTCAATTTGGGCAGGTACATGGCGTTTTACATAAAGGCCAAACCCTTTTCCTGTATCCCCCATGTTCCCTGGAGCTTATACATACTCCGGCTTCTGCCTTCACGGTATATCATATCGGCTTTCTGGAATACGGATTAACGAAAGAGTCCCATGAGAAGCGTGTCTATGAACTTACATCAGAGAACCTGCCTGCACATGGGTCAAAGACTGGAGCCAGTTCACAAGGGTTACGGATTCTTGCCATTATCCAGGAACTTACCGACAAACGTTCAGGCAGCAGCATGACTGAAGAAGCCCGATCCCATTTTCTGCTGAGTGAGCTGCTTGAGTTGTTCAATCTGGCGGTTAAGCCCGCCACAGAAATGGTGGACAGTGTAATTCGGGATGCCCTTTACTATATCAATCACCACTATGGCGATCATCTCACCCGGGAAGACATTGCCCGCATGACTGGATTTAACGCAAGCTATTTCTCTAGATTTTTTCAAAAACAGGTGGGGCGCAGCTTCCAGGCTCATCTGACCCGAGTTCGGATGGATAAGGCTAAGCAATACCTCCTATCGACACAGGCCACATTGAATGAAATCGCCCTGCTCGTAGGCTATGCTGACGGTTTATATTTAAGCCGCAAGTTTAAGCAGTTCACCGGGATCAGCCCAAGTGAGTATCGATTGCAGCCACGTGCGAGACGGATTGCCACTGTTCAATATACAGGGGATCTACTTGCCCTCGGCGTTCAACCCGTTGCGGCCTCCTTTCTCCCCTGGGCCCTGTCTCCATTAATTCAGGATGAGCTGCATGACGTAATTGATCTGGATGAACATGGCGTGGAACAATTATTGAGCGTTGAACCGATTGATTTGATCATCGCACCGGATTATCTGTACTACTTGCCGCACAAGCTTGAACAACTTGAACGTATATCCCAGGTTATTGTTCTCCCTTGGAACCAACTGGATCGACTGGAAACGGTTCGTCTGATTGGCCGAATTGTAGGACGAGAACAGGCAGCCGAGGATTGGATTGAACATTACACAATACGGGCCAGAACCGAATCTGATCGATTAAAAGATTTTATAAAACCTGGAGAAACCGTTGGTCTGTATGAACTGTGGGAAGACGGGACCATTTGTATCTGGAATGCAACTGCCAGAGCAGCTTATAACGTGTATTATGGACTTCATCTTACTCCTCACCCCAATATCCTCCGTGATGTTCTGGAACCTGACAATCATCAATACATTAAAGAAGACCAATTGGCAGAATATGCAGCAGATCATATGTTTCTTGTTCTTCCGGCACACGAAGGTGGCTTGTATCACGATTCACCAGATAAACTTAGCGAGCGCCCGGGCTGGCGCAAGTTTATGAATAACGGAAATCGTCGCATATACCCTCTGCAACTGGAACAATTCTGGTGTAATGATGCCTTGTCTCTGGAGAAGCAACTTGAAATTATGGTAGACATTCTGATTCGGGAGAATAGCGTTAAGGACAGGTAACATTTGTCCATACTCAATGGGTCACATTTTGAGATAGACGATACTTGTGCACAAAAGCTACGATACATAGGAGGTTTTATTGAGAAAGATAATCATTATTGATTGGGGAGAAGCAGAATGACAGGGGTTAAATCAAAATGGTGGGCAGGGCTCATAATCCTTATACTCGTGATAGGAATTATTGGCTGCTCAGGCCAAGCGGAAGAAACGACAGAAAATAATGCTTCCGCACCTGCCGTAACAGAAGAACAACCAGCGACCAGCGAGGCAGAAACACAGGTCATATCGACGGTTCACGGAGACGTTGAAATCCCCGTGAATCCTCAGCGTATCGTTACGCAAGGTTACCTTGCTGATTTTCTGGCACTTGGCATCAAGCCTGTAGGTGCGCCAGATTATGAGCTGGAAAGCCCTTATGTGCTTGATCTCGTTGAGGGCGTGGCAGACATTGGCCGGATTGACGGCGGATCGGTGGAGAAAATTTTGGCACTTCAACCTGACCTGATCGTTACTGTAGGTGGAGATGAGAAACTGAATGAGCAATATCGTAAAATCGCACCCACACTCATCATCCCTTACGGAACATACGACAATGTCCATGAGGAGATCACCGCTTTTGGTGAAATCATTAACAAACAGAAGGAAGCCAAAGATTGGTTATCCCAATTCGAAGTAAAAGTGAAGGCCGCCAAAGAGTCCATTCAAGGACTGGTCAAAGAAGGCACAACCTTCTCCAACTTCAGTCTGTTCGGCAAAGAATGGTACATCAATGGGGATGGTGTCAATCGCGGTGGACAGGCCATCTATCAACAGCTCGGACTGAAAGCACCAGACATTGTACAGAAAGAGCTCATTGATCAGGATAAAGATACCGTAGCGATATCCGAGGAAAAGCTGGCAGATTACGCAGGTGATTATATCTTCCTGGATTTGTCCAACGGAGGTTCACTGGATGAGGGTTCAGCGGTCTGGTCATCCCTGGATGCCGTGAAGAACAATCGCGTGTTCAAGCTTGACGGAGAACGCTTCTGGCCCTATGATCCACTTGCCGTGGAAGCACAGGTTCAGGAAATTGCAGACATGATTAAGGAGCGTTTCGGTAAAACAGAGAACTAAAGTTTAATTCCTCTTGTCCGATATACAGAGAAAAGAAGCTATTCAGAGATTCCCATCTGAATGGCTTTCTTTTTTGGTATGATAAAGACAGAACTGTGGAACCGGACAGGAGGAAAATGATGTGATTCAATTATTGGTTGTCGATGATCATGTAGTTGTACGCTCTGGGCTGATTGCCCTGCTCGACGGAAAGAATGATATACATATTGTTGGAGACGCGGCCGATGGGGATGAAGCTATTGCCAAGGCACAAGAACTGAAGCCGGATGTGGTCTTAATGGATTTCAGCATGCCGCCAGGCAAAGATGGTCTGACCGCTACTGCTGAACTGAAGAAATTGATGCCGGATGTCTCCATTTTGATCCTGACCATGCATGACGATGAAGAATATCTGTTCCGCGCCATCCACGCGGGAGCGTCCGGATATATTCTCAAGAGCGCGCCGCATGAAGAATTACTTGCCGCTATTCGTTCCGTAGCAGAGGGTAGCGCCTATCTGTACCCAAGTGCGACCAAGCGGCTGATGAGTGAATACCTGGACAAAGCGAAACACGAGAACGCCGGACCGTATGACACGTTATCCGAGCGGGAGAAAGAGATCTTGTCCTGGATTGCCAAGGGTTACGCCAACAAGGAAATCGCTGAACATCTGGTGATCAGTGTCAAAACGGTCGAATCCCACAAAAGCAATCTGATGGAGAAGCTCGGCCTTCGAACCAGACCGGAACTGGTAAAGTTTGCGATGAAAAAGGGGTTGCTTAACTTTGAGTAGCGCACGTGAAAACAGACTTAGCGGATTTGCCGATCAACCTGTGCGTCAGTTATTAGAGGAGATCGACAGTCACATTACAGATACTGAATTCCGCAGTAGACTGAAAGGTTCTCTGCACCAGCTCAGTGATCTGAAGTTTGCCCTGGATGAGTCGTCCATTGTAGCCCTCACGGACCGCAAAGGAAAGATACAGTATGTAAATGATAAATTCTGCGAAATTTCACAATATAATCGGGAAGAATTGATCGGTCAGGATCATCGGATCATTAATTCGGGTTATCACGGCAAGAACTTTATGAAAAACCTGTGGGAAACTATCTCTTCCGGAAGAGTGTGGAACGGAGAGATTCGCAACCGTGCCAGAGATGGCAGCCATTATTGGGTGAATACAACGATTGTGCCTTTTCTCGATAACGATGGTGAGCCCTATCAGTATTTGGCTGTTCGTAGTGAGGTAACCAAGTTGAAGCGGGTCGAAGCCGAGTTACAGACGATGATGACCCAGGTTATGAACATTCAGGAAGAGGAGCGGCGGCGTATCTCCCGTGAGCTGCATGACGGCATTGGACAGAGTCTCTTCTCCCTCGTCATTCAGATGGATCGTCTGCTGGCGGACCAACCTCAATCTGGTGTGGAAGCACTCCGAAAACAAGTTACGGGTATTATGGAGGATGTACGCGGCATGGCATGGGAGCTGAGACCCTCCGTACTGGATGACCTTGGTGTCGTTCCAGCCATTCGTACGTATATCGAGAACTATACCCGGCACTACGGAATTGAAGTGGATCTGGAATGTAATCTGCGAAAACGGCTTGAGATGAACCGGGAGATCGCCATGTACCGCATTATCCAGGAGGCGTTAACCAATGTGGCCAAGTACGCCGATGTGTCAGAGGCGCATGTGACGGTGGAAGATTCGGAAGAGGCAACCGTTGTGAAAATCGAGGACCGAGGCGCAGGGTTCAACAGTACGACGGCCGGTAACGGCGTTGGTCTATTTAGCATGGAGGAGCGAGCCCGCGGAGCCGGAGGTACACTTGTAGTATCTTCGGAGCCTGGCAAAGGAACTGTAGTTACCTTTTGTCTACCCAAAACTGTTCATTAAGTCGGTTTAACCTGTACTTTATATAGAAGACTGTTTACGGATGTGTTCCGTGAACAGTCTCTTTTTCGATCCATGCCTGCATCCTGCTCCCATTTATCATCTCTGATTAGTAAAAATAACAAAATGAAAGCTCTGAATCGGATAAATTCAATATTTACAATAAATATATTGACTCCAATTACGATTCGTCATTAAAATATGAATGCTGCATACAAATTGTACGTAGATCCTATCATATTTTTTATTCTATATAGTTAAAAAAAAGGATGGTCAATCATGTCAGAAAAACGCTCCTCCAAAGGGGGAGAAATCCCGCAAATGCACAATCTGGATGCAATCGATCGTAAAATCATTGCCGCCCTTCACCAAAATAGCCGGATATCCTACACCGATCTGGGTGCACAGATCGGTTTGTCCCGTGTGGCCGTTCAGGCCCGCATCAATGCTTTATCCGAAAAGGGAATCATTGAACGATTCACCGTGGTCATCAATCCGGGCAAAGTTGGACTACAGGTCTCTGCCTTTTTCAATGTGGATGTAGAACCGCTATTCCTGGATGAAGTGGCCGCGAAACTGGACGAAGAACCCGCAGTAACAAGCCTCTATCATATGACAGGCCCGAGTACCCTGCACATGCATGGTATTTTTGCAGATATGGAAGAGATGGAGCAGTTCCTGCTGGAGAAGCTCTACAAGATGCCAGGCATCGTCAAGGTAGAATCACAGCTGTTGTTAAAACGATATAAAAGCCGAATGGGCATGAGACTCTAGGAGGAAATCAGCATGAGTTGGAAAGATTACAACGGTCTCGTCATTGGGATGGTACGAACCGGAATTTTGGGATATGGCGGTGGCCCCTCGGTTATTCCGCTGATCCGTTATGAAGCCGTTACCCGCTATAAGTGGGTGAGCGATGATGAGTTTGGCGAGATTTTGGCCATTGCCAACGCCCTTCCTGGTCCCATTGCAACCAAGATGGCCGCGTATCTCGGGTATAAAACGAAGGGCGTGCTGGGCGCTATTGTGTCTGTCCTGGCCCATATTTTGCCGACGAGCATCGCTATCATTGCGCTGCTTGGTTCCATGTACGCACTCCGCGAATCGAAAATCGTAGCAGGCATGGTGGCAGCTGTTCGCCCGGTCATTTTTGTTATGCTCGGCATGATGGCATACGAATTCGCCAAGAAAGCGTGGAAGGGACTCGGTACAACCTTTGCCGCCCTGTTCGGTGTCCTTGCATTTGTACTGCTGCAGCTGTTGGATATTCACCCCGGTATTGTGATTGCCGTCTTCCTCGGATATGGCGTCTTCCATCTGGATGTGGTTCAACGTTTCAAATCCAAACGCAATTCCGACAAGGGGGTGTCCTAAGCGATGCTTCAGACATGGTGGGAATTGTTTTGGGGATTTTTTGTAGCCAATATCTTGGGATACGGAGGCGGCCCTGCCTCCATTCCATTAATGCAGGAGGAAGTCGTCAACCACTACAAGTGGATGACCACCGAGCAATTCGGTGATGTACTCGCCATCGGCAATGCACTTCCCGGTCCAATCGCGACCAAAATTGCCGCATTTGTCGGTTATCAGGTAGCTGGCTGGTTTGGCGCTTTCATCGCCAGTTTTGCCACCGTTGTACCTTCCGCTGTTGCGTTAATTCTGCTGCTTCGTTTACTGAACAAGCATCGTAATTCTCCAAAGGTGAAAGGGATGACCTTGCTCGTACAACCGGTTATTGCTGTACTTATGATCTTGCTTACATGGGAATTCGGTCAGGTATCCACCAATTCCATCGGCATTTGGCAGACACTGATCATTGCAGGGATCTCGCTTTGGGTCATGACCAAGACCAAACTGCATCCAGCCATCCTCATCGTCATTGCTTTTGCATACGGAGCGCTGGTTTTGTCTCATACGATGTAATTCATTGATTATTTAGGTTCAGGGAACGTCTTGGAACAACGTGTTTTTATATCCAAAGCGGATATATGCACATGTTTCAGGGCGTTTCTTTTTTTGTATTGTTAGTTTCTATGTATTTTCCCATTAAAAAAACGGTGATGTCAGCATTTAAGCTGTCATCACCGCACATAGAATTGCTTGTTTTACCTTCATACTTGAAGATATTATTTCGCTTCAACGACTATAGTCACTTTGGTTTTCACACCTGCATAAGTCACGGTAATGGTTGCTTTACCCTTACCATTGGCCTGAATGATGCCATCTTTCACCGATGCTGTCGCAATACGGGAAGATTTCCACAGTGCCGGCTTGGATACGTTCGCTTCGCTGCCATCGGCATACGTTGCTGTAGCAACCAGGGTTGCTTTGTCACCAGGCTTCATGGTCAGGGTTACTTTATCGGTTTGCAAATATTTCAGTGTATCTACATCGACTGCAATGGTTACCGTCTTGCTGCCGTACTTCGCTGTAATTTTTGCTTTACCTGAACCTGTCGCTTTTACTTTACCTTTGGTTACCTGAGCTACTTTGTAGCTGTTGGTTTTCCATTCTGCTTTGTCCGTGACATCACGCTCACTGCCATCGCTCAGATATGCAGTAACCGTAAGATCAGCGGAATCACCAGTTTTCAGGGAAAGAGCCGGTTCGGATGCTTCAATGCGTGAAATAACGTCCACTTCAACCTGAATGGTCACTTTGTTGGAACCATATTCAGCCGTGATATTGGCTTTACCGCTGCTGTTGGCAGTGATAACCCCTTTTTTCACATCGGCTACGCGGGAGTTGCTTGATTTCCATGTTGCATCGGATGAAACATCCTTGGTCAAGCCATCTTCATCCGTAGCTGTGAGTACGATTTGTTGTGTTTCCTTGGAGGACAACACCACAAAGTTCACATCTGCCTCCAGCCCACTAGCCATGCCTACTTCAACAGGCAGAGTTAACGTTTTACCTTCAATTTTGGCTGTGATGGTCACTTTACCTGTTGCAATACCCGTCACGACACCTTTGCTGTCCACTTCAGCGAGTTTCTCACTGCTGCTGCTCCAATCCGCATCTTCGGACACATCTTTGGATGTATCACCGTATACGGCCAATACTTTCACAGATAATGTACCACCAACGGCTACAGAACCTTTTTTCTTGTCCATTTCATACTTGTCCGGAACATCTACATTCACTGTGAATTTAACGGTTTTGCCGCCGTATGCCGCAGTGATGGTTGCTGTTCCCGATTTATAGGCGATCAGCTCGCCGCCAGATACATATACAACATCCGCATTGCTGGATGTCCAAGTTGCTTTGGATGTTACGTCTTCTGTACTTGCATCAATATATTCCGCATTGGCTACCAATTTCTTGGTTTTGTTATCACCTGTAACACTCATAGCCAGTTTATCTTCGACACCCGCAATATCCAGATATCTTGCCGTATCAACGTCAACCGTGATTTCCACTGTTTTGCCGCTATACGTTGCTTTGATTGTCGTAGAACCCGCGCCAATCGCTGTGACTTGTCCCTTGAATACCGTCGCTACCTTCTCGTTGCTGGATGTCCATGTTGCTTGATCCGTTACATTTACATCAGCACTGTTCGGGTAAGAAGCAGTCAATACTACATTTGCTGTTTTATTGGATTCACTCAAACGGAAGAAAATGCTCTGTTTCTCCACACTCAGTTTGCTTGTCAGATCAACATCCACATCTACCGATACGGACTTCGTTCCGTATTTGGCAGTGATCTTAGCAGAACCTGCGGAGTATCCTGTAATTTCACCTTTTAATGCATCTGCTACTTTTTCATTACTTGACGTCCACTCTGCCAGATCCGTTACATCTTTGGTTGTGCCATCTGGATAGGTGGCTGTCAATTTTACAGTTTCGCTTTTGTTCAAGAGCAGATTGACCTGCTTCTTGTCCACATCCACACGTTTAACAACCTCAACGTTAACATCCACAGTCACACTTTGACTGCCGACTTTACCTGTGATGACAGCTGTACCGGCGCTTTGTCCAGTAACTTTACCATTCACAACCGTTGCCACTTTCTCGTCATCGGATGACCACTCAGCTACTTTGGATGCATCTGCATTCGTCGTATTATCACTGTAAGTTGCTGTCAAAATAATGTCTTTGCTATCCCCTGTGCGCAAGTCCAGCGACTGCACGTTTTTGGAAAGGGCTTTGACCTTTTTGGTCACATTCACCTGAACCGTTTGACTCTGAGACAGATACGAAGTTGTAATGGTTGCCGTACCTTCCTTTTTGGCAGTAATGGCACCATTATATACAGTCGCTATCGAAGTATCACTGCTACTCCAGGAAGAACTGATGGTTACGTTAGCCGATGTATTATCGGTATATACTCCTGTCACCGTAACCGAACTGGAATCACCCACTTCGAGCGACAGCTCATTTTTGGAAACTACAATTTTGGACAGTTCTTTATCTGCCGCAGCGGCCAAGCCTACGTTGGAAATACTCAGCACCAATACCAGCATCATCACCATGTACTTGGTCAATCTTGGCTTTAACATCATTTCCCCCCGATTCTTATCATTTTGTTCCTTAGTTTAATGTCGGTAAGTTCTTTCCAGATGTTTAGACTTTCAGGGAATTTTCAGGGGAATTTGTGGGGATTCATTCTTCCGATCTATCGATTTCCAAATGATTCATACCTGCAAATATTACGCATATCCTATGTATAGTCACTATTTTGAAGTCATTTATCGATCGGGGGAGACACATGAGTCAGCCTTTTGACTACAAAGGATATTGGGAACAAACGTATAGCTCAGGCGAGACATCCGGAAGGGGTTCATACGGGGTACTCGCTGAATTCAAGGCAGAGGTGGTAAATGGGCTGATTCAGCGTGAGGGTATTTCCAGCGTCATTGAATTTGGATGCGGAGATGGCAATCAACTGCAATATATGAATTATAATACGTATCTAGGTCTCGATGTAGCCGGCTCGTCGGTGCGTTTATGCGTTTCCAAGTTTGCTAACGATACCTCAAAGAGTTTCATGTTATATACACCTGGCCTGTGGATTAATCGCGGTTTCCTGCAAGCTGATCTCACCGTCTGTCTGGATGTGCTCTATCATATTACGGACGAAACGGATTTTCGCAATACACTCTACGACATTCTGCACGCTTCGTCAGGGTGGGTTGTGTTGTATACTCGTTTGAAAGAAAACGGTAATCCAGGCGTTAGCACCATTCAGGACCGAAATATTTTTGATTATCTGTTCAACTATCCCGAATTCAAAGTACATGAAATTATTCCTCAGCGATATCCCGCCCAGTCCTCGGCCGACTTTGTCATCTTAAGACGAACACCCGTCATCGAAAATAAAACAGATTAATACCGAGGGTGTGCTCCGCCTCCAAAACAGGAATACCCTTTCCCATTAGGAGGCAGGCACACTCGAACGGCTGTATGGTAGGTCGTATACTTATGCCCCCTCACGCATACTCGCCGCTTGAAGTGTAACATTCCTGATTCCCTGATTCTTGTTTCTCTAAAATAAACCCGGGCGGCCACTCAGCTTCGCCAGCGCCTCCATATAGAAATAATCGCCGTATATAATCGGCACATTCAAGCCGCGACCCTCTGGATAATGCACCGTGCCCTGCATGATTAGACCTTCTTCCGCGGCCGTCTCACCAGAGCTGTAGTTCTCATGCAGCCCGCGAAGGATACGTTCTGCCGCGGCTGCATATTCTTCGCCGCGCGGCGACAGCTTCGCCAGCTCCAACAGTCCGCTTGCGGCAATCGCCGAAGCGGACGAGTCCCACGCCACCTGATGCTCGGCAGGTGCGCGGAAATCCCACACCGGCACGATTTCTTCGCCAAGCATGGCGAGGAAGAAATCAGCCGCCCGCTCCGCTGTCTCCAGATAGCGGGCTTCGCCCGTATACCGGAAAGACAGCGCAAACCCGTGCAACGCCCAGGCGGTACCCCGCGCCCAGGCTGAACCTGGCGCATGGCCCTGCCCGCCATGCTCCTGCAGCTTCTGCCCCGTGAGTGGATCGAACTCCACCACGTGGCAGATGGACCCGTCAGCGCGGATGAATTCGCGCGCCACGGTGTCCGCATGCGCTTCCGCCAGGCAGCGGAAGCGCGGGTCGCCGCTCTGCTCGGATGCCCAGTAGAGCAGCGGCAGGTTCATCATGCTGTCAATGATGGCTACGCCGCGCGTATCCATGGTTGACGAGCTGAAGTTCCAGGCGCGGATGAATTCACCGCGCACGTTAAAACGGGCAGCGAGCAGATTGGCGGCGAGTATTCCCCGCCGCCGACCATCTGCGCTGCCGGTCTGGCGGTAGTTGGCTACGCCACTAAGCAGCCAGATGAACCCGAGATCGTGATCCACCGATTCGGGATCACTCAGACAACCTTCCAATTGCCGTTCACAACTTTCGGCAATGCGGGATAACGGAGCGACAGCTTCGTTTTCCGGCGACTCGCCATAGACAAGCCATAACAGCCCCGGCCAGAAGCCGGCGGTCCACCATTCGGGATCATTTCGGTCATATATGCCCTGCGGCGCAGTGTGCGGAAATGTATCCTTGATGCGCTGCGCGTTGCGAATCGTTTTGGCTGCTCCTTGCCGCCATGCTTCCTCCAGCCATTTCACTGATGTTGATGTATTCATAAACCTATCCCTCCTCTAATTCATACCCAATCTGATCGTAAACGTGATACTTCGCCCCTCGCTCACTTCCATCCGCGCTTCCTTCAGCAATCCGTTGCGGGATGCCACAGGCTGTTCCTTGAGATGAATAGTGGCTCCTTCATCCAACACATTGGATTCTACATAAGCTTCCCGGTACTCGCTGCGCACAGCCTGCTTGGAATGCGTGATGTCAGCCTGCTCGCGGCCGTCACTGAACATCAATGGAATGAGTGCCCCGACAGCCTCGAGCTCACCGTCGAATTCATATGTTACAGTAAGTAAATCCGCCTGCTGTACATAATGGGTTTGCAATGAATCGAGCCCGGTTAGTGGGCCAAGCCATGTCACTGTAAATGCATTGCCCTGATCCTGATGCTTCCCGTCGTCTCCCCCCAGAGAAGCTGAATCATTCCGGACCTCTCGATCTACCGTCTCAAGCAAAATCGAACCTCCGCCATCGCCAGGATTAATCCCGGCATCCCGGTCATATTCAGCACCTGACGGAATGCCCCCGGCAAGACTGTGCCAGTTCCCGTCTGCCGTCTTCCAGGCAGGACAATAGCTCAGCGGACCCACTTCCCCTTCCGCAAACTCCGTGAATCCGGATTGCACATGTCCAGCAGCGGAAGGACCGATCAGCCCTGGCAATCCCGCCTGTTGTATCCGCACAAGACCGGGAACCGTGTATGGATCATTCATGGCCGTATGCAGAATCATTTGTTGACCTGGTACCGAGGCAATGATCGTTTCAAACCATCCGTCGGCCTGCAACACCCGGTTGCCTATCTCGGAAGGAAGGTATATTTCCGTTACATCTTCAGCAGGAGCGCTAAGGCAGGCATGGGCCAGCGCTGCTGCCGTCCACAGATTATAACCCGTATGATTCGTATAGATTTCGTAGCCATGACGTGCCTCAGGTGCATATTCGTTGCGAACTATTTTCAGACGCCCATCTTCCATCTTCCAGCGCTCCACCGCTTCGAAACACCGATTGGCCGCACGAGCGAACGCGCCAGCCATCACCCGATCTCCAGCCTGTAAGGCCTGTGCTGCATGGACAGAACATACGTAGGCTGCAGCCGCTTCATTCCATTGATGTTGGGAGCTGCGTCCACGCGGAGGAATCTCCCCCAGCGGTGACAGTGTAAGCAGCGTACTGAATGCACCATGACGTAAATGTTTCTTCAACTCACCAGCGCAGGCCCCGTCATATCCCGCTTCTAGCATGACATCCAGATGATAGCGGGTCGCAATATCATAGGAAAATGGACAATTTGGATGATCCAGCGGACCGTCCTGATATAGTCCAAGCGGTGTGAAGCGTGGCAGATGATACCGATTCAGATAACGGTCCATCCAATCCGTACCCTCACTGGCAAGCTGTTCCCTCAAGCGCAGATATTCTCCAGAGATCATGATGGCGTTCCAGTTGATCATACGATTGGGATTGTTCATTTTGCTCATTGTAAAAACATAATCTTGTTCAGGCTGTATCTTCTTAAGAGCCTCTGCCCATATCTTTGCTTGCTCAGGCATATGCGGCTTCAACAGTATGTAAGCTCTCATCATCAACACAGGGAAAAAGTCAGGATGATGATCCGGTGCACGCCCCTTCACGACAACATCAATGCTGTGTGACAGGGCCGATGCGGCCGAAGCAAGCAGGTCCATATGTCCCGCCTGAACAAGAACCGATGCAGCCATTGCATATGCTGGTGTGGAATAGTATCGCTCCGCCTCCGAGAACGGATCAATAATGGCGCCACTACTGTCCTGGTATGGTGTATAAGCCCGAACAACACTCTCCACAAGGGCCAATTTGCGAGCCTGATTCCAACCATCTGACGGGGCAGGCCCCGCCTCTTCAGCCAGTTTACGGTAATTCTCGAGTGCATCTCTCCATGAATACGTTGATGCGGCTGTATACTTACTCACGTATGCTCACCTCCATCTTTCACTTTGGTTCAATCGTGAACTTCAGCTCACACACCGTCTCCAGCAGATCGGTTTCATCACTTCCCTCACCGGAGTTATCCGACTGCTCTCGCCATTCAAGGGATGTCCGATAAAATGTAACTGGCACATGGTCATGATCAACCGTATTAATGATCTCTATATCCGCCTGCAATTGGCTTGCATCATACGTCATACTTACCGTTGCTTGTTCGCCATGCCATTGAATCTGCCCCTCGTGTGCCTTCTCAGGTATCCTTCTACTCATAAACCGCTCCGTCACACTCGGCCGTTTCAATTCACCCACCGAATGTAATGTGCCTGATGAAGACGCCGCTCTGTTTTTCCATTGAAACCGATCCTTCAGACGCAGTTCTGCCACGCTCCCGACATCATTAGCAGAACCGCTCCAATGCAACTGGCGTGTATAACGAGCGAGCGAAGTTGCTTCAGGATAAGCTGCTGTCAGTTCCAAACAGGCATCCAGTCTACGGTCATCGTCCGAAATCTTCGTCTCAAGAATCTGTGCTTGCGCCTCGCGCCCTGAGCTCTGCTCCTTCCCCTCAATCCGGGGCACGCTATGCCCGGACGAACTGATGTGAAACAACTGCTCTCTGCCCGGAGCAAAATAGGCTTGTGTATACAGCCCTGCTCCCGGATCACAAAGAATGTTTTCGCCACCACAATGGATCATAAATTGCCCAAGATCATTATGGTTATGGGGTTCATCGTTATGCCCTGCCTTGACGGAAAAAGCAATAGCGAGAGGTTCATCTTTGGTAAGATCTGCGCTTGGAGAACCAAGCGCTCCCTTCGCAATCATCCAGCCCAAATCTTCCAAAATGATCACTCGTTCCGCCAGAACAGTCCCAGCTTCTTGAAGGTACATTGCCGGACTGCTCCACATCACGTTGCGCAGCAGGTGAGCCCAGCGGCGACAGGGATCATCGGTAAACAAAGGAATATGAAACGGCAGATCGACTTGTATACCAAAACGAGATGTTAGAAGTGAGAGCAAACCCGAAGGAATCTCTTGCTGCTCCGCACTATCCGAATAATTCACGAAGGTTCCTCCCGACAGATGAACCCGCAGTGGGAAGGCTGCAATCGCCGCTATTTTCGAACCATTCAGCAGATCCAACTTACCTTCACTGTATTCACGCAGCATGTCGGCATAATAGACGAAATAACCGAACCCATATACCCAGTAACCAATGCCTTCTGCACAGCCGCCATCCATACCATAGCCACTCAGAAATACCTGCATGGAACGAATCGTCTGACCAACCGATTCTGTGAGAATCACTTCTTCCTCCAACAGTAATAATCCAGCCATGCCACAGCATCCGCTGCACACAGCAGACCAGTTATGATTTGCATCTTGCCAGTGATAGGTACGTTGTTCCCGATAGAGCGGTGTGAAGATACGTCGCTCGGCCTCAGCCCTAATCCGCTGGATGATACGTGGATCCAGTCGATCCGCGTGAATCGTCACGATTTCGGCCAGCATATGCACCGTCTCCGCGGCAAACAGATCAATATTACCGGTGACCTGTTCCACTCCCCCCGAACCCAAATGTGCAGGCAAACACCATGTATACTCACCACATACATCCCACAACATAGCCTCCAATGTCTCTATCCATCTCGGCGCATTCAAATCCACAGCGAGCAGCGCTATTGCCGCCAGACGTCCCCTGCGTTCAAAGTACGCATCCTCATACAACTTTCGTTCCCCTGTATCCCCAAACCTCCGATAAAGACCAAATGACAGCGAAGGCAAGCTTTCGTTCAGGGCACGTTCCCCATAGCTGCTCAGATCTGTGTAAAAAGAAGTTAGCTCTGGTTGCAATAATGCCTTTCCAATGGCATCGATAGAGCAGATTGAGGGTGTTGAAGCAAGCAGAGCCTGCTGACTTCTCTTTCTGTTTTGTACCATCCGATGTACTGCCTGTTGAATGGCCATAGAATCCGGCATGGATATGGAATCGACTTTACTTTGATTGGTGTTTTCCATTGAATTCACCCTAATCTATATGGAATACGAAACCTTCATTATATGTAACCGATTTCATTTTACCGGATAATGCTGTACATTTGAAGAGTTATCCATCATATCCATCCAAATTAACCACAGAATTCCTGCCCCAAATATAAAAAAACGAAGAACCCACCTGGGTTCCTCGTTTCATTCAGCTTTTTAGAGCAAGCTGGATACTTCTAATTCAATTAATCAATCGCCAGTGGAGAATTTTGTACAACAGAGAGCCACTGACGTGCGATCAGCTCATGACCCGCTGCGGTTGGATGCACACCATCCCATAACCAGTAGGCTGCGTCAGCTTGTTCGAGTGCATCGTTGAACGTTTGCTGCAAAGGTACCCAGACCGCGCCGAACTCACTGGCGAGCTCACGGACCAGATGTTGATACTGCCCGATACGCTCCTGCCAAGTGTCCCAACGCTCCACTGTGGCTCCGGTTTTAAGAATAAACGGCTCCATTAAAACCAGCCCGGAATTCGGCATCACCTCACGTGTCTCCTCCAGCAAATGACGATATGCACGTCCAAGACGATCCGTCACTCCACTGGGTTCGTCATTCACGGTACGCCATGCATCATTAACCCCGATTAGAATGCTGATCAGATTCGGCTTCAGACTAAAGGTGTCCTCGTTCCAGCGTGCATACAGATCGGAAGCACGGTCCCCGCTGATGCCTCTGTTGTAGAACGTCGGCTGTTTGGCTGCCAGTTCCACACCCAGTTTGCTTGAGATCAGATACGCATAGCCATGCCCGAGGAAATGATTCGGATCATCATTGCGCGACCTTCCCCCGTCTGTAATGGAGTCTCCCTGAAAAAGTATAACGGATGAATGTGTACTCATAATCAAAACCGTTCCTTCCTGTATGTAAAATGAAAACCTCAACTCTTCAATCTCCATTTTATCCCTTTCGGGCGCATTAGAAAATAGCGTTTTCAGGACGAAACTCTCTAAGTTAACTCTCCTCGTTGTACTTCTGACAAGATCACCCGCAGTTCTCTACGTCTATGAGACGTTTCAGGTCTTTAAGTTTCCAGGATTTCAGGATTTCGGGTCCTTCGCGACATATCCTCCGCCCTGATATTCCGTCTCATTCTGCTTATCCGGCGCTCCCTTACGTTTCGCTTCGTCCCATAACTCTGCCGCATCGTCCATCGGGCGGTACCCAATCTTCTGTTCCAGATATCCAATATCATAATAATTGTCCGTATTTGCTGAAGTCCCATATAAATTAACATATTTCATGCTTGAATCCGCCTCTATGCAGCACTCGGCAAGCTGCACCATATCTCTGGGAGAGATCCAGATGTGTGCGGAACGCTCAGAGTGTGGATGTGCATCGCCCGAGAAGTTGCCTATTCGAATATTGAATGACGACAAGTCATACTTATCCACGTAATATCGCCCAAGCAGCTCTATATAACATTTGCTGAGCCCATAGAAACTGTCTGGCCGATATGGATCATCCACTTCGATATCTTCTCCTGTTGGATAGAATCCTGTCGCATGATTTGAACTCGCAAAAATAACCCGCTGTACACCGTTCAACCGTGCAGCTTCATACACATGGTAGGCCCCTGTTACGTTGATCGGAAGGACTTTGCCCAGAAAATCTTCTTCATCCTTGGCCCATGCAATATGCAGCACCGTATGAACACCCTGCATTAGCTCTTTCAGTCGTTCTCCATCGGTCACATTCATCGCTACAATGCCTGCTTGAGGATCATCATGAAGATCGGCAGCCACGATGTCATACTTGCCCTTTTCCCTCAGTCCCTCCAGCAGACTGCGACCAATGACTCCCGCTGCCCCCGTAATCAATATTCTGTGCTTCGAGTTACTCATGGATTTAGCTCCCTTCGCTCTATTACGATCCTATAGCACATTATTAACCGTTAGAGCGAAGGATTTACCTGATCCAATAAAGGCTCCCGCATATTAACCCATCAAGTACCGCAAGATCATCATTGCCACAATACCGACAAGTACAGTTCCGAGCAGGCTTCGTGTCCAGATTGCTACTGCAATCGTAGGCAGTGCTGCCCACAGGGCCGGATTATGTGTAACCGGCACTAACTGGTTGTCCTCCATAAACAGTTCCTGACCGATCAGTGCCGCCATAACCGCCACGGGTACATATTCAAGCCAGCGTAACAGCCACATCGGAATCTGTATTTTACTGAACAGCATGAGCGGCAATACGCGCGGGATGAACGTTAACAAAGCCGAACCCATAATAATCCAGAATACATCCCATCTTACTTCCATCGTTCCATCACTACTCCCATCGTTGCCGCAATGACCGCAGCCACAATGACACTCATGCTGCCAAGTGAAGCCATGCTGGCGAAGATTACACAGACAACGGCGATGATCGCCACATTGATGTGTAATTTTTTATTTTTGCGCTGCATCAACTGAAGCACAACCAGACCAATAAACATTGCAGGCAGGGCAAAATCAAGTCCAAGCCGCTCGGGATTGGTTATCCAGCGTCCAAAGTACGCTCCCGCCATGTTCGCCACAAACCAGTTCAGGTATGCTGTAATGTTCAGACCGTGCATCCAGCGCTCACTCAACGTTTTCCGGCCAATCGCTCGCGTCATCGCCACGCCAAAGGACTCGTCGGTAAGCAGCGAGCCGATCCACATATTTTTAAGCGGCGTCAGATGACGAAAGTACGGTGATACGGCTGCACTCAGCAGCAGATGGCGAAGATTCACGAAAAATATGGTGAAAATGATAGCTGTCGCTGAACCACTCGAGGCAAGCATGCCTGCGGCAATAAACTGGGCAGATCCAGCGTATACAATCAGACTGAGCAGAGCCGTTTCCGCCAAACTTAAGCCTGCCGTCATTTCAATGACACCCGCTGCAAACCCAATACTCAAATATCCAAGCAGTGTTGGGATACAGTCTTTAACCCCTTGCATAAATGAAGCATCATCCAGCACCTCTTCGGTATTTGCGGGCCCGGATGTCAGTGGTATGGATTTATCCAAATCCGGTTCATCCCCTCTCCATGTCATCCGCATCTTGCAGATTACTTTTAATTTAGAAATATACCACAGGATAAGATATTCAGGGAGAGACAGATTCATTTTTATAGAACAGAACTGTTTTTAGTCTTTATAAGCCGTTGATTAAGGAAGACACCCACAAAAAAAGACTGTAGGGTCCCCCCCACAGTCTCCTTCAAGAAATACTATTGAACTATAACTTGAATTTCTCAATCATGCTTTGCAGATCTTCAGCCATTCGGGACAATGCCGCAGAAGAAGCTGCAACCTCTTCCATTGTAGCGAGCTGCTCCTGAGCAGCAGCTGAACCATCCTCGGTTCCTGAAGCAATCTGATTGGATAATTCAATGGTGGCGTTCACTTCCTTGGACACATGACTCATGCCTCCATCAATCTGACGGGAAGCTGCCGACACTTCTCCAGCTTGTGCAGCAACCAACTGTACAGCACTACGGATATTTTTGAAGGCCTCTCCCGCCTCCGTAATCATTTGCGTACCTTTAATCATGCCTTCTCCTGTAAGGGCAAAGGTAGACTGTACCGCATTTGTTTTCTCTTGCATCTCACGCATAAGTTCATTAATACGTTCGGCAGCACTGCCCGAATTGTTGGCTAGCGATTTTACTTCATTGGCCACGACAGCAAAGCCTCGACCTTGTTCACCTGCTCTTGAAGCTTCAATGGATGCGTTCAAGGCAAGGATATTGGTCTGTTTAGCGATGTTGGTGATCTCAGCCACAATCTCAACAATCTCTTCATTTTTCGCTCGAAGATCCTGAATGACCACAGCCATGGCCTCACTCTCATTATTCACCTTCTGAATATGAGCAACCGCCTCTTCCACCGTAATCATACCCGCTTCGGACTTGGAAGATGCCTCTACAGCAATCCGAGCCGTGTCTTCGGCACTCGATGAGATTTCTTTGACACCTATGGACATTTCACCGACGAGTTGACCCGTTGCAGCAAGACTGGCGTTTTGTTTGTTCGTTCCTGACGCTGCATCCTGCATCAATTCGGCAACCTGTTCCGTCGCTCTGGATGTCTGTTCAGAACTCGCCATCAGCTCCTCAGAGGATGCTGCCAGTTGGCTCGATGTATCATGTACTTCGCCCAGAACGTTACGTAGCGATGAGGTCATGGTATCGAAACTTGCCCCGAGTTGTCCAAACTCGTCACGGCGCTGTAAACCTACACGAACTGTCAGATCACCCGCGCTTACTTTGGATGCTGCTTGCGTTAGTTGCAACAATGGACGATGAATACTGCGAATAATGAACACAAGCAGAATAATACCAATGATCAACGAGGTCCCTACCAGAGTATAGGCACGAATCAAGATCGGTCTTACCGCATCTGCTGCTTCAGAAGGAACCATCTCACCGACAATTTTCCAGCCTGTTTCGGGATTCGTATAGAATACGGCTTCCAATTCTTGTCCATCATACGTGTACTTTACAGTTCCTTGTTCTTTTGTATACATCTCATTAATGTAGCTCTCATTGGACTGCACACCGGATTCGATATTGTAATGGAACAGGAACTTCCCGCCGTTATCCAGCATATACAGTTTTCCCTTTTCACCAATATGTATCTTATCGACGGATTCTTTCAAATGATTGAGGCTTACATTGGCTCCAATTACCCCTTTACCATCTGCCAGCTTGGCAGCGGCGGTGACAACCCATTCACCCGTGGTTACCGACTGGAACGTATCCGAGATAATTGGTTCATTCTGTGACATGCCCATCGTATACCAGCTGCGTTCCCGTGGATCATAGATCTGCTGTCCGGGATCAGGTGATTTCATCCAGCTGCCATCTTCAGCACCTACTGTTATTACACCCAATTCTTTGTGAGCCTTGGACATACGATCCATTTGTCTCTGAACAGCTGGTGATTTATTGATAATATCTGTTGAAGTAATACCCGCTGCAAACTGTGCTGCGTTATCCTTCTCCATATCCAGCATTTGAGTAATCTGCAAACTGAGCATTTCCGTTTTGGCCTGTGCAGAATGAATGATTTCTTCCCTGACCTGGTCTGCTGCTTTTAAATAAGACAACCATCCCACGCTAATGCTCGGTACAATCAGGAACAAGAGCAACGAAGCGATCAGACGTTTCTTAACCGTTAATGTAAGCCAATTACGAATCCTTTTCTTCATTTAAATATCCCCCATCATCATCTTCACCCCTCTTTTATCGGACAAACGTAGTAAAAATATTATGTATGGATACTAAAATGAATCGAAATTACATTATTTTTGTTAGGATAATAGAAAATGTTGCTCATTCCCCGTTTTGACCCCCTCTTCGAGATCGTTTACAATATCTCATAAGCTGGTTATCCATGAAACGACTGGAAGGAGAGGATTCGAATCTTACGCAAGTCAAATGTGCAACAACCTGTTACCAGATTATATTCATCTATGTTCCGTATTCTGTTAGCCCTCATTCTTTGTGCAGGCCCCATTATGGGACAAGCCAGTTTCACGGCATCTGCAGCACAAGAGGCGCAAACAGTTCACATTGAAGTAAATGGTCAAGAGCAATCGTGGAAAAATGCTCCCCTTGTATACAAAGGTACAACGTATGTTCCATTGCGAGATGTTGTTACCTCTGTAAATGGCACCTTGAAGTGGGAAGCTCGTACCAAAACAGCTACAATTACCGTTGGTCGAGACAAGCTGGTTCATCAGGCTGGCAGTGACTTCATCCAGGTTAATCAGGTTCGCCTGTCCTCCGGTGTGCAATCCCGCACCATCAATGGCACCCTGATGTTACCTGTGCGTGCGCTTGCCAATGCACTCAAGGCGGATATCAAAGTACAACGTACAGCCTCAGGGCAGATGAGTGTTAATATCGAGACGGACAAAGTAAGCCTATTAAATAGTCAAGTCACCAGTGTAGACAGCTATTTGCGCGAAATTAATTTTCCCGGTATGGCTCTGATTGCCCGCAATGGAAAGGTCCTGCTTCGCCAAGGCTACGGACTTGCGGATGAACAGACGCTGAATCGTCCGGATCAGAAGACCAGAATTGCTTCTCTGAGCAAATCCTTCACCGCAGCCTCCATTCTCAGCTTGGTGGAAAAAGGAAAGCTCGATGTGCAAGATCCAATATCCAAGTACATCTCCGGTATACCAAAGGGAGATCAGATCACGCTTCATATGCTGTTATCCCAGACTTCAGGTCTTCCATCCGCCTTTGGCCGGGGTGAGGGCACTTCATTGGAAGAAACAGTCGAGGAAATCCGGCACAAAACATTGAAATTTGAACCGGGTAGTGCCTATTTGTACAGTAATAGCGGTTATGTTCTGCTGGCCTATGTTATTGAACAGGTTTCTGGCATGAGTTATGCCGATTATGTGCAACAGACCATCCTGAAGCCGCTCGGCATGAAGAACTCCGGAGAAGCTTCCCGCAAGGTCCATACAAATAGCGGATTCGTTGCGGAGAGTAAACAGTGGGTGACTGCCCCTTATTATGTTTCACAATCAGGTTCAGGGACGATCTACTCTACCCTGGACGATCTGCTAAAGTGGGATCGGGCATTGTACACGGACAAAATTCTGAGCCAGGATACGATTGAACAGATGTATGAGCCATATTCGGATAAAAATTATGGCTACGCCTGGATTCTCAAGGAAAACGATCAGAATCGTATCGTCTTCCATAACGGTAGCGGCGGTGGTTTCTCCACAGCCTTTTCACGCAATTTATCAGATGATGTTACCATTATTCTGCTCGGTAATCATGCGGGTATGGATATGACTTCGCTTATGGATGAAGTCGAGGCTAAGACAGCTCAGGCACTGAATTTGCAATAATTATGCATTAATCTATCAGAAATAACAGAAGGGACGGTCCATTAACTGGATCGTCCCTTCTGCTATATCGGTCTTCATAATCCGGATTAATATATTTTCGCTTCGTTCGTCATTTAACGCCTGTCCCCTTAAGGGATACAGGAAGTTTCCCGGCAAAAGGAATATGCCCCATTAGCGCCCGAGCGGCGCTATCCATGGCAAGCGACCTGCTCTCATACGCAGCCACATACACCTGTACCTCCGGGATCGCAAGCAGATCATAGGGACTGCGGAGCGCCACAACAGCGAGCGGCTTGCCCAATTGCTGCAGCCAGCCGATCAACCTGCACTGTGGATCACCAGAGGCACTGCCTGCATTATAAGTCCCCACCACAATCTGGCGAACGTCATCCTCTTCGGCAGCTTGAAGCAGACGGGCAGAACGAATGGCAACCTCCTCTGGCGTGACTGTTACCTCGACCACATCCAGACCGCAGTGCGACAAAGCCGAACCTAGAGTAGCCGCCTGAGTCAGCTGTTCGTCGGCAATTGTTGTCACAGATGTAGCAACGGTTATGACCAATGTACGTTCTGGCTTCAAAGGCAGCATGTTGAGTTGATCACGCACCAGCGTGATGCTGTTCTCACTGATTCGGCGGGCCACCTCTTGGTGTAACAGTTGATTACGCTCTTGGCGCTTTGATGAAGCTGAATCGGTTACCTCAGCGGAGAGTGAAGTCGACACAGCACCGTTTACTTCATCATCACCAGTGTCCATTCCATTCTCGAGTAGGCCTCGTTTGGCCTTGTACTTCAGCAACCGAGTTACAGATTCGTCAATGCGGGCCTCGCTGATTCGCCCGCTCTGTACGGCTGCCAGCAGCGCTTCAAACGCCCCTGCCTGAAGATGAGCTGTGTGGCTGATCAACACCAGATCTGCGCCGGCCTCTACCGCCATCACAGCTGCATCGACAGTGCCATAGTTGGCAGCAATTGCGTCCATCTCCATACAATCCGTTACAATCATGCCATCATACCCTAGCTCCTGACGAAGCAATCCACTTAACACGGCTCGCGATAGTGTCACAGGCAGACGCTCCGGTTCCAGAGCCGGAAAATAAATATGTGCCGACATCATTGCATCGACACCTGCCGCTATGGCAGCACGGAACGGAATCAGCTCCACACGCTCTACCCGTTCCCGATCATGGGGGATAACCGGAAGATCCAGATGTGAATCGGTATCCGTATCCCCGTGTCCCGGGAAATGTTTGGCTGTCGCTGAAATGTCAGCATCTTGGACTCCCGCAATGCTCCTGACCCCATACGCTGCCACGGACTGCGGTGATTCCCCAAATGAACGCACACCGATTACCGGGTTGGCAGCGTTGTTGTTTACATCCAGGACCGGAGCAAAGTTCATGTTAATTCCCATGGATCTCAGCTCCACCCCACTGATATAGGCTGCCTGGTATGCATCCTCGATGGAACCTGCTGCCGCAATTGCCATCTGTCCCGGCATCAGGGCGATCCCTTCGGTAATCCGGGCCACCATGCCACCCTCCTGATCAATGGATATCCAAAGCGGCACATTTCCGCTATCGACAGCAATCCGTTGCAGCCCTGATGATAGCCGCTCCACCTGCTCCGGCGACTCGACGTTGCGCGCAAAATAGATTACGCCGCCAATGGGATACTTTCGCAGAAAAGCGTCCACTTCCCCGGCAGCCTCGGTGCCATGAAAGCCGCAAAGCAGCATTTGTCCAATTTTCTCACGCAGGGTCATCTGTGTCAGCTTCAACGCGTATATCTCTTTTGGCTTACTCATTCCATGCCTCCTCCCCATGACAAACATCATCCGTACATTACGCGGCATTCTATTGATGAATTTCACTCTTTATGGGTATAGCAAAAACGGCTTCCGCCGTTCCTTCCACTCCTCTGCCTCTGCATTCCAATCTTCCATCAAGCGTACTAATTCTTCACGGTCATGAATGACATCCCTGACTTTCCTGCCCCCGGTCAACAGATCAATGAAATAACGGGAACCCGACTGTGGCGGCTCCAACCAGCGAAATTGCTCCGGATAGAGCGACGCCAGTTCATGCAAAAGCACCAGACCTGTATCTACCGCCCGGAATGCCCTGCTGTCCGTCACGAAAATCCTCACACCTCCGCACAGCTCACCTGCATGTTTGGAGAAGGTTGGCGACATGTACACCGGATGCACATGTACACCCTCCAGTTTGTGTTCCCGAAAGCGTTCCGCCAGTCGTTCACCCTCAATCCAGGGTGCCCCAATCCACTCAAATGGGCGGGTGGTGCCCCTGCCCTCCGATACATTGGTGCCTTCGAACAGGCAAGTACCCGCATACACCCGTACACTGTCCAGCGTGGGCATATTGGGAGAGGGCAGCATCCAGGGAAGCTCACAATTCGTAAACTCCATGGAGCGCTGCCATCCTTCCATTGTAATTACATCCAACTCACAGGGTACGTCCATCTCACTGTTCACCAACATAGCCAGTTCACCCACCGTCAGTCCGGTGCGGACAGGAATACGCCAAGCGCCAACGAGTGATTCATACCCTGCGCTCAGCAGGCCTCCCTCTACCGCATCCCCACCGAGCGGATTGGGACGGTCCAGCACCAGCAGGCGTTTGCCTGCTTCGGCACAGGCCTCCATCATATGGAACAAGGTTGATGCATACGTGTAATAACGGACGCCCACATCCTGGATGTCAAACAGCACCGTATCCACCTCAGCCAGCATCGCAGGAGTAGGCTTCTTGTGTTCCCCATAAAGGCTGAGCACAGGTATGCCCAGACGTGGGTGCACCGTATGCCCGAATCGAACACCTGCTTGAAGTTCACCATCCAATCCGTGCTCACACGCATATAGCGCTGTAAGTTTGGCATTTGCCAACCCGGCACAAATATCCACCGTAGAGACAAAATCGGCCGTAATACCCGTAGGGTTTGTCATCAGCCCAATACGCGTATCCGTTAACCATGGGTGGGAAAATCCTCCCGACAGAAGATCCACTCCAGTTTTTACACCCATCACACATTCCCCTGGCTGATCCACCCCGTATGTTGATGGTCATTGCCGCCAGATGTGACTGGTTCCTCTTCAGGTTCAAGCACATTAAGGGCGACCTTATGCTGATAGATGGCAAACATGCCCGCGAACAACGCTCCGAAGCCAACAACCGTCAGCATTAGCAGAGCCGTCAGACACAGCGCCTGAAAACAGGCTCCCATCGTGTACCCCGGATGACGGAAGAATAGCTTCACACTTTCCCCCATCGCCTGAATGATACCCATGTTCTTTTGCAGAACAAGCTGCCACGTATAGAACTGTGACATCAGTGCCATGAGGACGAAGAACGTTTGGAACATGCTCACTGCTGTACCTGTAATCCCGCCCTGTCCGCCGTAATACCACCAGGTTGACCACAGAATGAAGCCAAGCACGGCGAAAAGCACACCTACTGCCCCTCCCGGGGTAAATCCCTTCATCGTTCCGTTCCAGATATCCTTAAACCCATTGCGGCGCTCCTTGCGTTCCAGCCTGTGATGTACGGCATAACTGACACCGAACAGGATTGGCATATAAATCACGGCCAAAAGCAGCACCGCAATCGGCAGCGGAGCAAACATCAGAATGGGTACCAGCACGATGGAGCTGACAATACTGTACAGGGCCACCGGAATAATATCCCGATAGATTTCCGCCCCCGACTTGACCAATACTTCACTCAGCTTACGCATCCCCACACTCCCTTTCTTGCAGCTCGTTTCTTATTCCCGTCCAATCGCCAGTTCCGTCTCCGGGTCAAAAAAGTGCGCCTTACGCAGGTCCAATACAAAATTTTTGTCCATGCCTACATAAGCATGTGTTTCCGGGTGAACCTTGGCAGTGACGGTACGGGCACCCGAATGGAAATACACCAGATTCTCGGAACCCAGGTGCTCCACTACCTGGACCCGCGCCTTCAGCATATGGTCTGTCGGAATATTCGGAGCGACGTCGTCACCAAAAATATGCTCTGGACGCAGCCCCATAATCACCGGCTTGCCCTGATGGCTCTGAAGACGAGCGAGTACATCCTCTGGCAAGGTAAATGATGCACCTTCCACGACAACCTGCGTGCCTTCAATCCGGGCATCAATGAAGTTCATCGCCGGGGAACCGATAAAACCGGCAACAAACATATTACGCGGACTCGCATATAATTCTTTCGGTGAAGCCACCTGCTGTATATCTCCATGATTCATGACCACGATTCGCTCCCCAAGTGTCATGGCCTCTACCTGATCATGCGTGACATATACAATTGTGGCACCGAGCCGCTTATGCAGCTCGCCCAATTCCACCCGCATCTGTACCCGCAGCTTCGCATCCAGATTGGAAAGCGGCTCATCGAACAGAAACACCTGTGGATCACGGACAATCGCACGCCCTACCGCCACACGTTGGCGCTGACCACCGGACAGCTCGCGCGGTTTGCGCTCCAGCATCGCCTCCAGTCCCAGAATGGAAGCAGCATTCTGCACCTGTTCATCAATATAGGACTTTGGCTTCTTAAGATTTTTCAGGCCAAAGGATAGATTTTCACGGATGGTCATGTGCGGATAAAGTGCATAATCCTGAAATACCATCGCGATATCGCGATCCTTCGGATGCAGATCGTTCACGACCCGTTCCCCGATGACAATGTCGCCGCTCGTCTGTTTTTCCAATCCCGCAATCATCCGCAGAGACGTCGTCT
Organism: Paenibacillus sp. BIC5C1; assembly: GCF_032399705.1. Classification (NCBI taxonomy): domain Bacteria; kingdom Bacillati; phylum Bacillota; class Bacilli; order Caryophanales; family Paenibacillaceae; genus Paenibacillus; species Paenibacillus sp. BIC5C1. The sequence continues at coordinate 376,551 of NZ_CP135922.1, read as the reverse complement.
TGCCACAGCCCGAAGGACCCACAAAAACCACGAATTCCTTATCTTCTATAACAAAGTCCGAGCCGGCCACAGCCGTGAACGTTCCTTTATGATCGTCTTTGAATTCTTTGCGCACTTGGCGAAACTCCACGCGTGCCATAGGTAGATCCCCCTTTACGTTGTCGCTTGTCCTGAACTAGCAGTTAACCTTTAACTGCACCGATCGTAATACCCTGTAGGAAATAACGTTGCAGTGAGAAAAACAGAATGATCATCGGCAGTGCACCAATTGTTGCCCCTGCCATCATTGCACCGAAGTCCGTTGATTCAGCAAATACGAACGAAGCCAGCCCCACCTGAACGGTGCGCATCTCGTTGGAATTAGTGATCAGGAACGGCCAGAAAAATTCATTCCACGAAGCTACAAACGTGAAAATCGCCAGCACCGCGATCCCTGGCTTCGCCATCGGCAGAATCACTTTCCAGAAGATGCCGAACTCGCTGCATGCATCAATACGTGCCGCATGGATCAGCGATGTCGGAAGTGTTGACATGAACTGTTTCATCAAGAAAATGTTGCCCACACTGACGGCAGCAGGCAAAATAATGGCCGTATACGTATCTCCCAGGTCAAACACGTTGACCATCAGAATGTACAAAGGAATCAGCGTCACCTGTGCCGGAATCATCATCGTGCCCAGCAAGGTCCAGAATACCGCCTGACTTCCCGGAAATTTCAGTTTGGCGAACGCGTAACCCGCCAGGGAGGCGAAGAACACATTTGTCACGGTGAGAATGACCGAGATGAGCAGCGAGTTGTACAGCCAGCGCCAGGCATCAGTTTTGGCAAAAAAGCGCTCATATGGTGACAACGACAGCTGCTCCGGGATCATCTGCGGTTTGAAGGACGCTGACATCGCACTATCCTGCACCGAACCGACCAACATCCAGTACATCGGAATGACCGTCACCAGTGCCCAGGCCACCAGCAGAATGGATGCAACGACAAGCAGTGTCTTTTTCTGAGTTGATTTCATAGATTTCATTCACCCCCGGATGCTTAATGCAACATGCTTAATACTCAATATCGCTGGAGAAGTATTTGAACTGAATGACGGAGATGACAATGATGATAATCGCCAATACGAATGACTGTGCAGAAGCCAAGCCGAACTCATAGAACTTGAATGCCGTTTCGTAGATCAGATAAGCGATCGTTGTTGTCGCAAAGTTCGGTCCACCCTGTGTCATCAGATATACCGAGATAAACACCTGGAAAGACGTGATCACACCTGTCACGAGCAGATATAGCGTCGTTGGTTTGAGGAGCGGCCATGTAATCTTGCTGAACTGGGTCCAGCCGCTGGCATGATCAATATCCGCCGCTTCATACAGCGATTTCGGAATACCACCCATGGCTGCCAGATACAGAATAATGCCCGCTCCGTGCGATCCAAGCCAGTTCATCAGAATAAGTGAAAAGAGTGCCGTTCCCGACTGGCCCAACCAGATCACCGGATCAAGGCCGAACAGGCCGAGAAAGCGGTTCAGCAGTCCCGAATCCGTCGGGTCAAAGATCGCCAGCCATACGATGGAGATGGTTACCCCGGATGCTACCGCAGGCAGGTACAATGTTGCTTTGAAGAACGTCTGCCACTTTCTTTTCATCTGGAAGATGAAGTAGGACAGTACAAATGTAATGAGAATATTGACCGGTACCGTACCCACAGTAAAGATGAGTGTATTTTTAATCGACTTCCAGAACGTCTCATCCTTCACCAAACGCTCGTAGTTATCCAATCCAACCCACGTCGAATTCATAATGTTGTATTTCTGGAAGCTCATCACGAGAGCCGTCAGAACGGGATACAGTGTGAAAATGAGAAACAGCAGGACAGGCGCCAAAATAAACAAATACGCCCACCCGTAGTCTCGCCAAAACCGGGCAACCCGGGAAGTCCGGGGCACAGACGGTTTTGGCGCAAGGGCGGTCTGCATGGCGAATCCTCCTCTCCTAATCAGTGTGGTTTTGCGTTATGTTGTATGGTCCGAGTTATTGTCCAAACATCTGCTGGCCTTTGTTCTTGAAGTCTTCTGCGATCTGCTCCGGTGTCTTCTCACCCGAGAACAGCGCCTGAATGTTAGGCTTCACAACTTGTTCCTTGAATTGTTTTTGCTGTGATGCTTTGTCGATATCCAGTTCCAGTACGACCGGCATAGCGATATTCTCTGCCATTACTTTTGCAGCAGCCAGATTATCCGGTTGACCAAGTTCTTTTCCTTTAAACAGATCCACCTGGGATTGTCTTACGAATGGGAGCGCCAGTTCGTTGGCCGAGTTACCTGCTTTGGCACCACTGAGTGCCTCCATAACCAGGAACGTATTTTTGGCATGCTGTTCGCCTTTATCCTTCTTCTGTTTGAAGGCCACGTACCCTTCGCCGCCCATCGTTGTTGCCGCAGGTTGATCGTCATTATGCGGTACAGGCAGCAGAACAAAATCAATTTTCTCACCCTGTACTTTGCCATCATCGATGTCCTTGTTGCGGTTCTGAATCATCACATCATAATAAGGAATCGCTTTGGAGATGATTGCCGTTTCACCCGCATAGAACATATCCGTCCGTTTGGCCGGAGCAAGAGCTGCTGTTTCCTTCGGCATATACCCTTGATCCATCAGATTTTTGATAAAAGAGAGCGTATCCAGAATGCGTCCATCATTCCATTGGAACGTGCCAGCTTTGTCGAGAACGTCAATCATGCCGTTGTTTCGGGACAGCATTTCAATGAAATCAAGCGAGGTTCCGTCGGTAACCAGTGCATATTGTTTCCCCCCGCCATCCAGCGTTTTGGTCAGCTTTGCTGCGGCAGCGTTGAATTCGGACCAAGTCCAGCCATTTTGCTGAATGGATTTCCAGTCAATACCCGCTTCCTCCAGAATGCGTTTGTTGCCACCCCATGCCCATTGGAATTGATACAACGGTAGTCCGTACTGTTTCCCTTGGATCTGACCTAATTCAAGCGTACCTGGCAAATAGTCACCCTTGATCTCAGGTGTCAGGTAGCTGTCCAGCTCAAGTGCCAATCCTGTATTCACATACGTGCCGTCTACACTATGAAAGTAAAGATCCGGCGGATTGCCCGCGTTCAGAGCGACATCGAATTTTTTGGGCCCTTCCGCCCAGGAGAGCATTTCCGTCTTCACGGTAATGTTCGGGTGTTCTTTATTGAAATCAACGATCAGATCCTTCAGTTCATCTTCATATGTCCCATGTACTGGATAAGTCCATACGGTCACCGTATCTTCCGCATTGGGATCATCTGAAGCAGCGCCCCCGCCATTCCCGCAGGCAGTAACCCAGACCATCATCAACAACATTGCCCATACCAGACCCTTCTTTTTCATCCCTTCATCTCCTTCGCGTGTCGTCTCCCGATAATTGCATTGCCTAACCATGCTACCCCTTTTGAAATCATCCATCCTTAAACGGCTTAACAGACTATTGAGCGTGACAGTAAGGAAAATGCACCTCCCTTATGGATTAGACCTGAACGTACGCAGGATTAATCTCTTAAATGCAATATTAACGTCAACTTAGTTGACATTAACAGTATTAATTCCTTCCAAAATTGTAGATTGAGTTCATTATATGAGCTATGAAATAAAAATTCAACATTATTTTTTATTATAAAATTTAATTTTACTTTTTCATTTTATGCCTCTATACTATGTAAAAAGAAAACTCAAGCAATCGAGGTGAGCCACTTTGCGAGTATATGTTGGCGTAGATGGAGGCGGTACCAATACTGATGCAGCAATCATTTCTGAATCTGGCGAAATTCTCGCCCGGCTCAGCGGTGGTCCCACGAATCCTCACAGCGTACCACTGGAACAGGCCCTTTCCGAACTGCAACGAGTGCTGGAACAGCTGTTTAATCTAAAAAGTGATTTATCGACAAATTGTGAAGGTATATGCCTCGGAATGTCAGGTGTAGATACAGTTCAAGAGCGGCAACTTATAGCCGACGCAGTAAATAACTATATGAAGAGCCGCAATCGACAGGGACCAGAAGGCTGTCCAGTCTGGGTTGTATCCGAAGGAGAGATTGCCCTGATGGCCACTCTTGGACATACTCACGGTGTATTGTGCATCTCTGGAACAGGGTCCATCGTGTACGGATTTACGCAGGAAGGAGAGCGGTACCGTTCAGGAGGGTGGGGTCATCTGCTCGGAGATGAGGGGAGCGGCTATCGTATTGGACAGCGTGCACTTCAAGCGGCTATGCAGAGCTATGACGGTGTTCTTCCTCCCACCCGTTTAACCCCGCTTCTTCTAAAGAAACTTAAACTTCGGGATATATCGGAGCTAAAGTCGCTGGTGTATCAGTCGAATTGGGGCAAAACCGAGACCGCATCCATCGCCCGTCTGGCTATAGAAGCAGCTGAATCCGGGGATGAGGCTGCCCGGGCACTGATCATCGATGAAGCTGCACAACTGGCGGATACCGCCAAGGCGCTGATTGCCCGTCATCCCGAATTTGCATCTACTCAGGTTGTCCTGTCCGGATCATTGTTTCGATATGCTGAACTTTTCCGAAATACATTTATCCAGAAGTTATCGGGATATTATGGAGAGTTGGACTTTGTATATCGTGAAGATGCCCCTGCTCCAGTGATTGGTGCAGCACAACTGGCAAGAAGACGATGTTCCCTGAATGAATCATTTTAAAAGAGAGAAGGAGGCCATACGGATGAATCACATGCTGAACTCACTACTAACGGAACAACCCAATCCACTAACGGATCATATAGATGAATTGCCTTCGACAGAAATTATGGAGTTAATTAATAAGGAAGATCAACGGATTGCGGAGCTCATTCAACCCCTGATTCCGGTCATTGCCCAAGCGGCGGACCGAATCTTGGAGGCCTTTCAGTCTGGCGGCAGGCTGTTCTATGTAGGTGCAGGAACCAGTGGACGATTGGGGATACTTGACGCTTCGGAATGCCCACCTACCTACGGAACCCCGCCCTCCATGGTACAGGGTATTATCGCAGGGGGATTCCGGGCAGTGAAGGACCCGGTGGAAGGTGCTGAAGATAGCGAGGAATTGGGAGCCACGGACCTTGATGAACATGGATTAGACGAAAACGATGTCGTGGTTGGCATTGCAGCCAGTGGACGGACGCCGTATGTGCTGGGTGCGATGAGACACGCCAAGAAGATCGGAGCTACGGTGATCAGCCTGAGTAACAACGCAGGTACGCCGATGACCCTTTTGGCTGATGTGAGCATCGAGGCTGTTGTCGGCCCAGAGGTTGTCATGGGTTCAACACGTATGAAAGCCGGTAGCGCCCAGAAAATGATTCTGAACATGCTTACGACTACCGCCATGATTCGTCTGGGAAAGGTTTATCGTAATTTCATGGTCGACCTGAACCCTTCGAATGAAAAGCTTGTCCATCGGGCCAAACGCATGATCCATCTGGCGACCGGAGCGAACGAAGCGGACATTGAACAGGCCTTTGCCGGAGCAGACGGTCATGTAAAAACGGCAATCGTCATGTTAATGGCAGGCGTGGACGCCGTGGAAGCTCAGCGAAGACTGGATCTGGCTGACGGATTTGTCCGCGCCGCCATTGTGGGGCCTTCCTGAGCCGTAAAGGGGTATGACTAGAGGTTGAAAGAGAAGAGCCCAAAATTAGTCTGGGCTCTTTTTTGACTTTTTTTATTATAAAAGCCGCTATAATCCTTCAAAAAAATCCCCTCCTGTATAAACAGAAAGGGATTCATATGATTCTACTTCACTTATGCTCCAGAATAGCCTGCCGGCTCTTCTCCAAATATTCTACCGACTGGTTGTAGTCGCGGCTGGCAATCGCCAGATACAAAATGTCGATCACGTTCAGCTGTGCGATGCGTGACGAAGTTGCTCCGCTCCGGATATCGCTTTCGGTGGAAGTAATCATCAGGGGTACATCCGCCAGACTGCTGAGCGTATTACTCCCCCACTTGGTAATGCTAATCGTTGCAGCGCCGCCTTCACGAGCATGCTTCAGACAGGAGATTACGTTCGAAGTCTCCCCTGAATACGAGATACATACCACCGCATCATCTTCGCGAAGCGTCGTTGCGGACGAAATCTGCATATGCGGATCGGCGAACGAAAAGCTTGTGCGATTGATTCGCATGAACTTGTAGTGTGCATCCAGCGCAATCAGGTTGGAGGCCCCCACCCCGTAGAAAAAGATCCGGTTTGCCCGATGAAGCACATCCACTGCCTGTTCCACCAGACGCGGGTCCAAAATATGAACGGTATCCTTCACCGATTGAATATTGTTTGCGGACACATGCTGAATAATGCTCTCCATGGAGTCCTGGGGACGAATCTCCGTATATTGATATTGCTCACCTGTCTGCAAATCTCCGGCAATCTTCAGCTTCAGCTCCTGAAAACCCGTTACACCCAGTGATTTGCAGAGACGGATAATGGCAGCCGGGCTGCCCCCGCTCCGTTCAGACAGCTGTGCCACCGAGGACTGAACCGTCTCTTGGGGATGATCGAGAATGTAAGCTCCGATCTTCCGTTCCGACGGAGTCAAGTCATCCATTAATGCGCGTAAACGTACAAGTCCACCTTTCATGCCTTCCATCCGCTCCTCCTTTCCGTACTGCCTTCATGTACAAGCATTTTATCCTATAATTCCAATAGAGTCTAATTGATTAAACGCCCTTGCATCACCAACTCATTCAAAAGCCTTGCTGCACTACAGTGTCAGGTGGCCCGATATTACGGCGTGTTTTGCGCCGGTTACTGCCGGGAGCGTGTTCGTTCTACCCATAAGTGCCTCATGGCCAAGGAGGGCAAATCCAATGGCTTCGCGGGCATCATCTGGTATACCATAGTCCGCTGTTCGCTCCAAACGGATGCCTTCCGGGAGTCTCTGACGGATCATCTCCATTAACGTGGCATTGGAAGTGCCGCCACCGCAGGCGAGCATAGCCGATATGTGCACCTTAGGCAGGATAAAATCCTTCACTGCTCTCACGATCGTCTCCGCGGTCAGACAAGTGGCGGTAGCCAGCGTATCTTCCAGGGATAAGGAACGCGCAGCGGCCATCTCCATCAAGCGTGATGCGTATGCCACACCGTACACTTCACGTCCGGTACTCTTGGGAGGCAGCCTTTTGAAATAGGTATCGTCCAAACAGAGATCTATCAGATCCTGATCGAACTTTCCCTGTGCGGCGATGCTTCCATTCGGATCATAGTGCTGCCGCCCACCTGTCGCCTGGCGTACGATCGCGTCCATCACCATATTGCCAGGTCCCGTATCAAAAGCCGAAATGCCTTCATTAGAAGACGCTGATGGCAGCACCGTAACGTTGCCAATACCGCCGATATTTTGCACCAGACGTCCTTCCTCCGGACTGCGGAACATCAACGCATCGGCATAAGGGGTAAGTGGCGCTCCCTCCCCGCCAGCCGCCATATCCCGTGCCCGCAAATTGCCGATCACTGGCAGGCCCGTTCGTTCACGTACAACGGCGCTTTCGCCAATCTGTAACGTGGATACTACTGGAAGACTCTCGCCTGCTGGGCCTGGAAAAGCCGAGGCTACTGGTGCGTGCCATACAGTCTGTCCGTGCATGCTGATCGCATCCACCTGACCGGATGAGATTCCTGAGGATCGAATAAGCTCTCTGACACTGTGAGCATACCACTCCGATACGCCAAAATGTGCAGCCGTCAGCTCATCCACGCGTGCCGTCTCTGGTGAACATAGTCGAATCAGCACTTCTCTCAATTCATTGGAGTACGGTACGCAGACGAAGTCAACCAGATCGATCTTTTGCAATGCCCCGCTGTCATCTGTCAGAATACGCACCAATGCCGCATCCGTCCCGTCGAGGGACGTGCCTGACATCAGTCCAATGATGTAATGCTCCCGTTTCAAGCGATATTGCTCCCACATCGGATAGCTGCCTTTATCCATCCATTCACAACCTCCCGCCAGCCCCGATGAACACGTCATCCTGCCATAATTTCACCCAGTATATGATATAAAATTTCACAAGTCAAATATTTTATGAAATTTAATTACACTTTTTCAATCATGGCTAATCTTTGTCCAAACCGGAATGCTCACAAGATGTTTTCTCTGTATCAAAATAGATAAATAACGATCAAAAAAGAAACATTTTTACAATTTTACCGTTTATATAACGAAGGTATATTTTGGAATCGATATGTTGAGGGTTATAAACTGTCATCAGCGGAAGGAGATACCAAGATGAACAACGCTGCTATTTGGTTTTCAACTGTGTTATTACTGGGGGGATTGACGACTACATCGTCATCTATTGTTGGTGCCAAACTAGCCACACCAGAACAAATTTCACAACGTTCCGTTAATGCGCCTTCTGTAACTCCTTCCATCTATTCAAGCGTCAAACCGTTTAAAAAGAGCAACAGTACCAACAAAATCATCTGGAAAGGAGGAAATATTACTTTAACCGCTACTACAGTGAAGTTGGAAGGTAAGCCCACATTTGAACAAAACGTAATTCAATCCATTGTCGTCACCAAGGGGAACCAGAAACATACGATTGAAACGAGTGATTTGGAGGACAGTTGGCTCGATATCACAAGTGTTGTTGCCTCCAACTCCAAGACATGGCTTGCTGTAAACGCAAAACGCAGCTCAGGAAACACTCTGATGCTGCTTAACCTTCAAACAGGTGACAAGACGGAATTAAATGAACGCTTGAAAAAAGCAGGAAAGAAAAACATAGAAACCATTGCAGCCTATAACTGGGCACCCAACGAAGATCAGATAGCCTTCTCTTACGGAGATCCCTCCAAGAGCTCACTAGCCATCTACAATGTAAAGAAAGAGAGCTTTATATACCTGCCAAGGGCAACCAATTATATTAGTACCAATCTGATTCTGTGGCAAAAAAACGGAAAAATACTGGATTACATTAGTGAGTACCCATCTGATCAAATGATACTTTATAGGTATAGCATAGAGAGTAACAAGGTGAAGCCTGTTAAGAAAATTAGCCGTAATGAGTTTGCCGAATGGTTCAAGTTGGATAAGTATCCCACACCGTAACGATAAATAGTAGAGGTGCACATAATGAAGAAAACGATTTTACTCCTGTTTTTGAGTCTGTTTTTGCTGGTTGTACTCCCTCATCAGGGAAATGCCGCTGCAAACACATCGAAAATCTTCTTGGACGGCGAGGAATTAATCCTCCCAAGTGACGTTCAGGTGACCATCGTGAATAAAAATGTGATGATTCCGATCCGTGTTGTTGCCGAGAATTTGAAATTCAAAGTGGATTGGAATCAAGATACACGTAATGTAAAGATTCAGCAAAATGACAAAACGATTTCTTTAACCGTTGATCAAAAGCAAGCCATGGTCGCTGACAAGCAAGTTACCCTGAACACAGCCCCACTCATTTTAAATAACACCACGGTGGTACCCATTCGATTTGTCAGCGAACAAATGGGACTCAACGTGAAATGGAACAACAAGGAGAAGATTGTATACTTAATCAACACAGACACCAGTAAAGTACCCAATGTTGAGCCGGGCAACGGTTCAGGAAACGGTAACTCAACATCATTAACACATGTTACCGATATCCAATTTGCCAACAATCAGCTCGTCGTGTCTATGGATGGCGAATCCAAACCCGTGATGACGACGTTGAAGAACCCCGATCGATTGGTTGTGGATTTGCCCGGAGCAGTATTTGGTGATCTGCCGCAACCTTTGAATCAAAACATGAATGGCAAATTGAATGTAGACGCATACCCCAATGTAACGGAAGTTAGGTATTCTCTTTTTAAACAAGACCCTGGTCAAGTTCGAATTGTCGTTGAATTGAATCAGGTGAAGGATGTACAGTACAGCCAGAACATCATTGCCGATAAACTAATTATCGATCTGAATGTTGCTGGAGATAATGCCGCCACCGTTCCTGTAACTCCTGCAGGTGATTCAGGACGCAAGGTCGTTGTCATCGACCCAGGCCATGGGGGTAAAGATCCAGGTTCAACCAGCATCACCAATAAACCCGAGAAAGAATACAATCTGGCATTGGCTCTCAAAGTACAAGCACTGCTTCTCAATGAGCCGGATATCGAATTGGTGATGACTCGTGACGGTGATACTTATCCCACTCGCCCGGAGCGTGTTCAGCTCGCGAATCAATTAAACGCGGATGTATTTGTATCTATCCATGGCAATAATGTGGAGTCCTCACCCCAGGCGACAGGTACAGAGACGTTCTACTATCAACGCAGCAGCAGCAAGGAATTAGCTAACATCATTCATCAACGTTTGGTTAAAGCCATGGGGCTCAAAGACCGTAGTGTGAAAAATGGCAACTTGGAAGTGATTAGAGATACAACCATGGCTGCAGTACTTTTGGAAGTAGGATTCCTGAGTAACGTTATGGATGAAGAGCTGATGTCGTCCGATGTTGTTCAGATGAAAGCCGCTCAGGCGATAGCAGATGGAATTAAGGAATATCTGGGTATAAATTAAATGATAAAACATAATGTAAATATGCTGGAGGATGTGATCCATTGAAAACGAAATTGGGATGTGCACTCGTCTTATCCTTCTTAATGATGGTTGGCATTGGTTGTGCTCAGAAACCAGTCAGTGAATCCGGATCGGCCGAACCTGCTGTTCAGGGGGGACAGTCACCAAACCCATCCGAAACAAAGGTGGATCTGGGCACAATGAACACACAAGCGGTTGATGTGTATTTCGCAGACGCCCAGGTACTGGAACTTGAGAAAAAAGAGCAGGAAATTGAATACAAGGACGATTCCGAGAAATACAAAAAAACATTTGAAGCTTTACAAAGCAATACCGATTCGGAGCTTGTATCCCTCTGGGAAAAAGTCGAATTGCTCTCCCTACAGTATGGCGACGGCAAAGTCACTTTGGATGTTCATATCCCGGATGAGGCCAAATTAGGAACTAGTGGCGAGCTGCTTGCATTGGATGCATTGACCCAGACGATGTTTCAATACGATGAAGTAGAAAGTATCGACATACTGGTGGACGGTGAAGCCCTGGATAGCTTGATGGGCCATTCAGAGCTGGAGCATCCTATTCAGCGCGAGCCCTAATCTAATTTTACAAGATACCAGATGATATCCGAATGATTCTCTCCTTGAATCGTCTCCTTTGCATGATGAGAAGCATAACTTCTCATCATGCTATTTTTTATTAAAAATCCACATTCAAAAAGACGTCCACAGGGACGTCCTACATCGATACAATCTTTATCAAATTCAACTTACAGATACAGCTCATCTCCAGGAGATAGCGAATGCAAAATCCCTTTGCCCGAGACCGATTTTTCGCTGAGCAAGCCTTCTCTCAGTTTATCCGTCTCTGCCCGATCCGCATGTACAAGTACCGTATGCCTCGCAGGAACCTGATGCAGCATTCTCTCGACATCCTTCCAACCCTGATGCACCTTATAACGAATCTTCTGTACCTCGCACGCTCCGTGTTTTTCAGGATTCTGCAACAGCTTGTAAGCATAGGTGCCGGCAGAGACATGCCCAGTGAGCAGTACCAGATTATGTTCATCGTCCGCAAACTGGCTATAGTACCAGCGAGCAAGAGAGGACTGCATCATCCCGTCCGGAATGAACCACAAAGAGGCAGCATGTTGATGCAGCAGCCGCTCTCGCTCTTCCTTTGTCACAGGCATTTCCCATCCATGATCCCTTAGAAAACCCCCAATCGCTTCCTTCACAGAACCCGGTATGTGTCCTCCCTCTTCCTTTAGCCAATATGGAGCACGCAAAAGCTGCTTCAGTCCGTCTACCAGCCCTTGTTCCACTACAATCGGAACGTCCGGGAACTGCTGCTGTGCCCACAGCATGATTTCCTGACCACGACCCACCGAGGGCATAGGCATTAGCACCTTTCCACCCCGGGCAATCGTCTCATGAATGGCCTGTTCCAGCTGCTCCAGCTTGTTGTCTTGCGTATCGCGATCTGTTCCATAGGCGGCATCCATAATCGCCAAATCCAGCAGACCAATTGAAGGCGCTTTGTTCACTTCTACTCTCTTAGATATGGCATAGGCATCCCCTTGCTCCACAGTTCTACCTGATGATACGTGAGATCGTAACATCCCTTCGGATGCAGCAAAGGGAAGAGTCTGCGATGCGGAGGGCTCTCCTGCAACAACATGCCCACCATTCACAACGGTTCGTATATCTGATTTCCAACGTTGACTAACTGGGGCATCGTATCCACGCCTGTTACGTGGTACCCTTGCCTGCCAGAGTACATCTGTTGGACAATCCGCCTGCAAAAGCATGGATTCGGAAGTGTAATCACCGGAATAGAATATGTGCTTATCTTCCATTTCCAGCCCGAACCATACCGATCCTGCAAGGTGTCCACTGCGCCCCCACACCACCGAGACGCCAGGGACCATTTCAAACCAGGTACCACCCTCGGCTTCGTCCTCCAAAAATCGGTAGCGAATCCGTTTTTCATCGCCTTCTTCGTATGGGAGGGTGTGTCCTGCTCTCTCCATATTTCTTCGCCAAGCTCTGAAGTAGGTGTCCAATTGCTCCCTGGTTTCCCGCGTCGTCCATACTTCACCCTGATATCCCATTCTATAGAGCAACGGAATAGCAACAGAATGATCCTCATGGGCGTGAGACAACAAGACCACATCCAGCTCTTTAACGATTTCCGGTTCAATCAACGGATACTCCCCGGCTCCTTCTTTTTTTACGCCACAATCCAGCAAAAGTTGAACCCGGCTCCCGCTCAGGAGATAGGCAGAGCGCCCGTGTTCCCCGGCGCCGCCCCATACCTTCAGTTTAATCATGATGCATTCCACTTTCTCTTCGAATTCAATAGTTCAATGCCGAGCAGCATCAGTACCGTCATGCCGACTGTTACAACAGCCATGGCCATTCCAAGCGACACCTGGCCTTGTTCAAACTGTGCAAAAATATACGTTGCTGATGTCTGCATCGATGGAGGCAAAATCAAGAGTGATCCCACCAGCTCCCGGGTGGCAATAGTGAATGTCATCATCCACCCGGCCAACATACCGGGGATAATCAGAGGCAGAAGAATGCGCCGCAGAATATATAACGGTCTTCCGCCAAAGACCTGACCCGCCTGGAACAACGCTCCGTCGATCTGAGTGAAGCTTGATTTGACATACTGCACCGTGTACGGCAAGAAGAGTACCACATACGTCAGAACAACCATTCCGTACGAGTTGTACAGAGTGAACGGCATCCATGGTGAATTCCAGAACAGGATGAGACCCACCACCATGACAATGCCAGGTACCGTATTCGGCAGCAGACTGAACAGGTCAATGACACGCTGCATAAAGGAAGACGATTTACCAATCGCCAGTGCAAAACCTGTACCGATAATAACCGCAACCGTTGAAGCTGCCAGTGAAAGCCCTAGGCTGTTCCCGATGGCTTTCATACTGACTGATCCCCAGGACAGCAATTCCCGGTAGTGATCCAGCGTCAGATTGTCCAAGGACAATCCCGCACCGCGCAGCTTCATGGTCGATGCAGCAATAATGGAGAAATACGGAATGCCCACCGACAGAATCAGTAGCACTGCGAGATACACCCCGCACAACCAACCGGTTCCACCTCGCAGAGAGTACCGTTTGGAACGCTGCCCTTTGCCTCCTACCAGACGGTAGGTGAACTTTCGACTCATGGCAGACTGCATGTACCACATCACCAGACATACCGACAGCAGAACCGATGCAAGCGAGGTTGCCTTGCCAAAATCAATCGGCCAACTGGAGATATACTTGTGGATTTCAGAGGTCATGACATAATAACCAATACGGCGCCCGAAGGTGGCCGGTGTTCCAAATTCCGCAATCGTTTTGACAAAGACAAGCATGATCCCCATGCCATAGGAAGACAACAGCAGTGGCAAAATAATGCGTCTGAATCGGTATCCCGCACGTCCCCCGTGCACCGCTCCCGCTTCTTCCAAGTTGCCTCCAATGCGAATGATGGCATCCCGAAGCAATAGATACAGGAAAGGGAACAGATGTAGGCTCATAATGAGCACCATGCCCCAGAAGCTGAAGAACAACTCACTCCAGCTCGCAGCGGAGGGCACCCATTGCTGCAGATATGCTCCTTTTTGCATAAACAGAATCCATCCCATGGAGCCGATATACGGCGGGGTCATGAACGGAATCATCAGGATCACGTCCACCCAGCGATGCTGACCCATGCGGGTCTTCGCCATCATCCAGGCCAGTGGCAATGCCAGCAGCGTTGTTACAGCTACCACGCAGATCCCCAGCCAGACGGAATTCAGCAGAACCCCAGATAAATGCTGTCCGGTAATGGTCCGAATCGGAGCCATCCAATCCCATTTCCCATCCGGATACACACTTTGCCAGAAAATCAGCAAGAGCGGTACACCAATGCTTATCGTTAGCAGAAAAAGGGCCAGAATCACGCCCACTCTCCGAAAAATACGGTTGTTGTCTACTACAACAGGTTTCACTACGATTTCACCTCACATGACTTCCACAAGACAATCGTCTCTTCACTCTAAGTCGCTCTAGTTGCTCGTCATAACACTATTCTTATTTAAAAGTCTCGGAGAAACGTGCCGCTGTCTCATCTCCGTGTTCACTCATCCAGTTCCAATCCACTTTAAGCTGCGGAATATCTTTCAGATTTGCCCGATTAGCCGCCTCGATGTCTTCACGTCCAGGAATCAGGTAAGCATCTGCAACAAGCTTTTGTGCCTCATCAGACAACAGGTAATCGATAAATGCCTTGGCATTCTCCACATTCTGACTCGATTTCAGAATTGCTGCCGGTCTTGGACTGATTACAGTCCCTTCCTCTGGATATACGATGTCCAGCGGTTCACCTTTGGACTTGGAGGAATACGCCATGTAGTCCACACCAGCTGCTACGATGCTTTTCGCTCCCGTAATGACCGGGTCAAGCGCTTCCTGATTCGCTCCTGCCATTGCTACACCATTTGCCTTGTAGCTATCCAGCAAGTCCCATCCCTTATCTCCATTCACACTCAGGTAACCCGTAATGAAGTCCAGCGCTGAACCGGACAGTGTAGGATCAGGGATATTGACTGCGTCCTTCCAGGCAGGTGTTGCCAGCTCAGCCCAACTGGTTGGTGGCGTGGACACCAGCTTCGTATTGTAGACGATTCCGAGTGCCGAAGCACTGGAGCTAAAATAGTTGCCGTCGGCATCCGACCAATCCTTGTTCAGCTTGTCTGAATTTTCTGCATCAGGATATGGAAGTGTTAGACCGTCCGCTTTCAGTGCTTGTGCCGAAGGCAGGGAGGCCAGGATAACCACGTCCGCTACCGGATTGGATTTTTCAGCTTCCATGCGAGCCAGAATTTTGCCTGTCGTGCCCTGGAACATCTCCACTTCAATGCCCGTCTTGGCAGTAAATCCGCTGATGATGTTATCCGCCAGCTTCTGAGGTCCTGCACTGTACAATACCAGCTTACCGCCGGCTGGTTTTGTTGTTTCCGCCGATGCAGTAGCCGTACTGCCTTCCCCAGCAGCTTGACCCGCATTCCCGGTAGTTGAATTACCTGTACTGCATCCGAACAAACTGATACTCATTACCGCTGATAATAACAGCATCGCGCTTCTTTTCCGTGTTTTCATACCCAACATTTTCATTCCATCTCCCTTGGTTTCTGATTATATTTGTATTCACGTTTCTGCAAATTCACGCTGTATGCTCATCATGATCAGTTGGCTGCTGCGATGAACTCTCTAGGCTTTACAATCGGAGTATCTTCTCCGTTCATTCGGCAGATCCGCTCCGGGGCTACATAGAGCTGAACCTTCTCCCCTACGCGTACTCTTCGATCCAGATAGGCTGTCCATACACCCAGTCCCTCCATCTGCACCCGAATTTCATAACGTTCACCTACATAACTGACGCTGAGCACTACTGCCTGATAACACAGATCATCATGACCTGTTTTGCTCCAGGAGACATGTTCCGGTCTCACCATGGACTGATTAGGCGTAAGCCAGTTGGACTTTCCGATAAACGAAGCAACAAAAGGATCGCTTGGTGATGCGTAGATCGTTTCCGGGGTTCCCTTTTGCAATATGCGCCCCTTCTCCATCACCACAATCTCATCCGACATCGACATCGCCTCAACCTGATCATGGGTGACGTACAGCGCTGTCAGTCCCATGTCTCGTACCAATGACATCATCTCAATTCGCATCTCTTCCCGCAGCACGGCATCCAGTGCACTTAGTGGCTCATCGAACAGGATAATCCCCGGTCTTACTGCTACCGCTCTGGCAAAAGCAACCCGTTGCTGCTGTCCTCCCGACAGCTGATGAGGATAACGATCCTCCATGCCTTGCAGGCGAACCATGCCAAGTGCTTCGGTTACCTTCTGGCGTAGATCAGACTTCTGCTTTCCAGCCTTCAGACCGAACGCCACATTTTCGTATACTGTCATATGCGGCCATAATGCAAAATCCTGAAACACCATGCCCAGATTACGCTTATGTGTCGGTACATCTATTCGCTTCGTCGCAGAGTAGAAACTCTTGCCATCCGCAACGATTTCTCCCGCATCCGGTTGCTCCAGCCCCGCCAGCATGCGCAGCAACGTCGTTTTGCCACAGCCGGATGGGCCGAGTAGCGTCGTGAACTGTCCATGCTGAAGTGTTAAATCTGTGGGCAGCAGCGCGGGAGTGCGATTGAATGATTTTTGAATTCCCCTAATTTCCATTTCCATAAGCATCCCTGCCTGTCTTCTTGTACTGTTCTCAGTCTAACGTCCGCCTTCGCGAGTTGTATGTTAGAAATGTAAAATGGGAATTAACTTTTTAGATGAATTCTGTTGATCTTCATAGATTAAATCTATATAAGGTGATTCAAAGTTACCGGAGAGGAGTGTTGAGTTCGTTGAACCTGATTAAACTGCAAATTGTTGAACTTATTGATAAACATCATCATATGACCAGCGTGGCCGAGCTTCTCGGTATCAAGCAGCCTACTGTTACCTTTCATATGAAGTCTTTGGAGGAAGAGATGGGGGTGCGATTATTCGAATCGCGTAGTGGAAAGACGTTTCTCACCGAGGCTGGACAAGCCCTTTTACATTATTCCGTCAAAATCAATGCCCTGACCCAGGAAGCACGCCGGGTAGTACAGGAATATGACAGCCTCTATCGGGGCACCCTGCACATTGGAGCGAGTTATGTACCTGCAACATATCTGCTACCGCCTATTTTGAATACATTTTCTCAGGAATTCCCCGGTATTCGAATTATGTTATCGGTCAAACCTTCACCCGTGATCCGTGAAATGTTGATCCGTCACCAGATTGATCTGGGTGTGATCTCTTCCGAGCCGTTCGTAGGTCCGGTACTGCAAGCAGAAACACTATGTGAGGATGATCTCGTATTAATCTGCTCTCCACAGCATGCCTTGGCTCAGAGAGATGTGCTAAAACCTGAGCATATGGCACAAGTTCCCTTTGCACTGCATGGCAATGAATCCAGCACTCGACGTTTAACCAACCAATGGCTGGAGCAACATGATATTCGTCTGCGGAGCACCGTTGAGATGGACTCTCTGGAAGCAATCAAACAATTGGTTCTACTCGGCGGTCATATCTCGTTCATGTCACGAATGGCCGTACAGTGGGAAGAGCAGCATGGACTGATCAAGGTCCTCCCCATTCCAGGTGAGCAGGCTCCGCGGCATATTTACACCGTCCACAACAAGGATCGTCATCCTTCAGTCCAGGTAAACCGCTTCAAGGAAGTACTGCGGGACATGAGTCACAGCCTCTCTCTTTTTAATTCATGATTCTGCTATCCCATATAAACTATCGATTGGCATTCATCAAATCTATGCAGGGTTAACGCAACGAGCCCTTCCATTTAATCGCTTTCATATACTCGGACGATAAAGTGGGTCTGTACGTTAATCCAGCCTAGGGAGTGATTGGTTTTGAAAAAATGGAAAAAGGTAACCGCCTCATTCATGCTGAGCATCGTGACATTGGGAAGTGGACTGACGTTTCTGGAAGCACCACAGGCCTCAGCAGCAGCTAACGCCGTTCCCGCTTATGAAGTGAAGTTCCTGGCTAAGCCGGAGCTGGTATTAAACACAGATGGGACACCACGCAGTGAAGTCATTCAGACACTTGGTTTGAGCTCCACAGCAAGAAACATTAGTGCAGAGTATTTCGACACCAACACGCTCAACCTGGATCAACAGGGATGGAATGTCCGTTTTCGGAAAAAGGATGACAAGAACAATTATGAACTGACTTATAAAAAGCGCTATCCTGTTATTAATGGTGATGTTAATGCAGCGTTGACTCTGGCTAACCAAGAAGGATTTGATGCTTCAGATGATAACTACGAGGCTGAAATTGACTGGGGATATGGCAAACAAACCTTGAGCTTCTCCAACACTAAAAAGGTGGATACCAAAGCTACCGGCGTACAACTTCCATCACAGCAGGAAGCCTTGAGCATGTTATTGGACAAGCTGCCTGGCAAATTAAAAAATTGGTCCTCCTCCAACTGGGGTAAACAACAACTCACGGCATCCCGTGCATACGGCCCGGTAACATTCCAACGTTATGAAGGCACATGGAATGGACAGGAACTCACCCTTGAAGTATGGCCGATTCGTAACGCAGCAGGCACAGGTGTAGAGAATATCGTAGAGATTTCGTTCAAAACAACAGATTCTACAGCTGTTTCCGGACTGCGTACCCAACTGATGCAAGTGCTGGAAAACAAAAACTGGCTCATTCCAGCAGATGGTCTGAAAACTCAGCTCATCTTGGAAAGATATTAACTAGTTGTTGCAGTCTATACTGTATGAGCCCATATATTGTTCCTAATGGGGTAAGAATCAGCACAGCTTGAAACGTAAGCATGTCTGTGTTCTTAATGAAACGAAATGGATCATAGCCGTTACCCGTACAATATCGTTTAAACATACAATGATATGTTTGGTTTATCTGCACATTCAAGCCTAAATTCCTTTTCATCCAAAACAAAAGGAGATCAACAGGAACATTCTGTTGATCTCCTTTATTTAATATTCCATACAGTTAGTATATTTTAAAGGTCTGGGCTGTTTCGATGCCAAGTGCACTCTGGATAAACGTATTGGCGACCCGCTCCACAGGCACCGGATTAAATCCGATAAACACACCCTTATATTTCTCTGCGGATTCAACAAACAGGTTAGGACTAACCGAATTCAGACGTATCTCTCGGGGTAACTCATACGCTGCTGCTTTGGCAAACGAATCAATTGCACCGTTAACCATAGCACTGGATGCGCCTTTCAGAATGGGATGGTCCTGTATAATGCCACTGACCAGCGTAAAGCTTCCCTTATCGTTGATGTAGTGCTGCCCAATCAAGACGATGTTCACTTGACCGAGTAATTTCCCCTGCACACTAATCATGTTGTTCTCAGGGGTCAGCTCCTCCAACTTCGCATAATGGGTCTGGCCTGCTGCAACAATGACATAATCTATATTAGTCACCGTTTCAAAAAGGGATGTAATACTCTCTGTGGATGTCATATCCACCTGGTAATCACCGGATTGCCTGCCGGCTGTAATGACCTCAACGGAATATTCTTGAAGCTTCGCAACAACAGCCTTGCCTAATGTTCCATTTCCTCCAATAACCAGAGCCCTTTTCATAATGCGCCTCCTTTTTATCAGTGAAAGCATGAAATTGTACATTCATTGATCTCTTCATTTAAACAAAGATCACTCGCATAATCAAACATGCGGCAAAAGAAATAATTAGCCCCAACTCTCATTACAAGTCCCAGCAGCGCTACTTCACAATTAAACCTAATAGACCAACAAAAGAGGCTGCTTGAGCATCTGAGATGATGCATCCGTTCAGATCCTCAATATCCACGTGTAATCTTTCAAAGCTACAGTCACTAAGGTCCATTCCCTTAAGCTTAACACCAGACAAAAGAGCTTGATCTATATTGCATTCAGAAAACTCCAATTTTTGGGGAGTAGCTTCGAAGAAATCGCCGCTCACCAGAGAACATTCCGTGTACTTCACCTGTTTAAACTTGGAGAATCGAAATAAAGATAGGTCAGCTACACAGCCCTGAAAACTTACATTTTGGAGCCTGCTGTTTGCAAAATTGGTACCAAGCAATTTACAATTTCTAAATTCTGTCCGGTGGAGGAAAGAACCGTTAAAATCCATATTAGACAAATCGCATTTATCAAAAATCACATCAGTAAGCTCGACCTCGGGGAGAGAGGACTGGCTAAAGATCACGTTCTCAAAGACCACTTTATCGAAGGAAACCCTGCTGGCACTCTGATTCTCAATAGAGATATTGGTGAATCGCCCATGCTTGATTTCTTCTTTACTCTCCCATGCTTCTAAAGTTAACGATAAGTCTTCGAGTTCCAGTGGAATCTTTGGCGCTTCTATTTTATTTTTCATAAGTCCTCCCACACTATTCTTATTTCAGCTTACTATAACAAAAAGAGCCCTTGCAATAAGCAAGAGCTCTCTTTGTTGTTACCATGAAGCGGGTGATGGGAATCGAACCCACGCTATTAGCTTGGAAGGCTAAAGTTCTACCATTGAACTACACCCGCATACAAAAATCGGGATGACACGATTTGAACATGCGACCCCCTGGTCCCAAACCAGGTGCTCTACCAAGCTGAGCTACATCCCGATACTTATGAAAATAATGGCGCGCCCTGAGAGATTCGAACTCCCGGCCTTTTGATTCGTAGTCAAACGCTCTATCCAGCTGAGCTAAGGGCGCAAATATTGGAGCGGAAGACGGGAATCGAACCCGCGACCCTCGCCTTGGCAAGGCGATGCTCTACCGCTGAGCCACTTCCGCAAAATATATGGTGCGGTCGAGAGGACTCGAACCTCCACGGGGGTTAGCCCACACGGACCTGAACCGTGCGCGTCTGCCAATTCCGCCACGACCGCAAAATATAATGGTGAGTCATGAAGGGCTCGAACCTTCGACACCCTGATTAAAAGTCAGGTGCTCTACCAACTGAGCTAATGACTCAAACAAAAAACTAAAATGGCTGGGGATATAGGATTTGAACCTATGCATGACGGAGTCAAAGTCCGTTGCCTTACCGCTTGGCTAATCCCCATTAAGAAAACATGGGGCGATCGAGGGGAATTGAACCCCCGAATGCCGGATCCACAAACCGGTGCGTTAACCACTTCGCCACGATCGCCATAAGCTATCCCTTACATTCGCTGAGAGTATCTCAGTATTCCCATCTGAAACTATAATATACTTTCTATTATAAATTCAGAGGTAAATGCAATAAATGGTGCCGGCGAGAGGACTTGAACCCCCAACCTACTGATTACAAGTCAGTTGCTCTACCAGTTGAGCTACACCGGCACGGTGTAAAATGTGGTACTTGAGTAAAAATGGCGGAACCGACGGGATTCGAACCCGCGATCTCCTGCGTGACAGGCAGGCATGTTAGGCCAACTACACCACGGTTCCAGATCACTTTCTTGTTAGAAAGTATAATTGCGGGGGCAGGATTTGAACCTGCGGCCTTCGGGTTATGAGCCCGACGAGCTACCGGGCTGCTCCACCCCGCGTCGTTATTTAAAATACTATATGGTGGAGGCTGAGGGGATCGAACCCCCGACCCTCTGCTTGTAAGGCAGATGCTCTCCCAGCTGAGCTAAGCCTCCATATATATGACCCGTAGGGGATTCGAACCCCTGTTACCTCCGTGAAAGGGAGGTGTCTTAACCCCTTGACCAACGGGCCACAGTAACAAAATTCTATCTGGCGGAGAGAGAGGGATTCGAACCCTCGAGACGCTTTTGGCGCCTACACGATTTCCAATCGTGCTCCTTCGACCAACTCGGACACCTCTCCTGAATGGCTCCCCGAACAGGGCTCGAACCTGTGACAACTCGATTAACAGTCGAGTGCTCTACCAACTGAGCTATCAGGGAATGGTGGAGCCAAGCGGGATCGAACCGCTGACCTCCTGCTTGCAAGGCAGGCGCTCTCCCAGCTGAGCTATGGCCCCATACACTGTGTTTTTAAAAATTATATGGTGGGCCCTGGTGGACTCGAACCACCGGCCTCACCCTTATCAGAGGTGCGCTCTAACCAACTGAGCTAAGGGCCCCAATATATTTCCCTTTTCCTTACGAGGGGGGCAAAAAAAATACCCCAAAGGGAATTCGCTTGGCGGCGTCCTACTCTCCCAGGACCCTGCGGTCCAAGTACCATCGGCGCTAGAGGGCTTAACGGTCGTGTTCGGGATGGGTACGTGTGGAACCCCTCCGCCATCGCCACCAAACGCATAGCTTAGCTTACATTCAGAGATCATTCTCTGAAAACTAGATCCGAAACGAAATTTGCGATTTACAACTTGCATATTTGGATAAGCCCTCGACCGATTAGTACTGGTCAGCTCCATGCATTGCTGCACTTCCACCCCCAGCCTATCTACCTCGTCGTCTTCAAGGGGTCTTACATACTGGGAAATCTCATCTTGAGGGGGGCTTCACGCTTAGATGCTTTCAGCGCTTATCCCTTCCGTACATAGCTACCCAGCGGTGCTCCTGGCGGAACAACTGGTACACCAGCGGTACGTCCATCCCGGTCCTCTCGTACTAAGGACAGCTCCTCTCAAATTTCCTACGCCCACGACAGATAGGGACCGAACTGTCTCACGACGTTCTGAACCCAGCTCGCGTACCGCTTTAATGGGCGAACAGCCCAACCCTTGGGACCTACTTCAGCCCCAGGATGCGATGAGCCGACATCGAGGTGCCAAACCTCCCCGTCGATGTGGACTCTTGGGGGAGATAAGCCTGTTATCCCCAGGGTAGCTTTTATCCGTTGAGCGATGGCCCTTCCATGCGGTACCACCGGATCACTAAGCCCGACTTTCGTCCCTGCTCGACTTGTAGGTCTCGCAGTCAAGCTCCCTTATGCCTTTGCACTCTTCGAATGATTTCCAACCATTCTGAGGGAACCTTTGGGCGCCTCCGTTACTCTTTAGGAGGCGACCGCCCCAGTCAAACTGCCCACCTGACACTGTCCCCGCACCGGATTACGGTACCAGGTTAGAACCTAGATACGATCAGGGTGGTATCCCAACGGTGCCTCCACGCAAGCTGGCGCTCACGCTTCAAAGGCTCCCACCTATCCTGTACAGATCGTACCCAAATTCAATATCAAGCTGCAGTAAAGCTCCATGGGGTCTTTCCGTCTTGTCGCGGGTAACCTGCATCTTCACAGGTATTAAAATTTCACCGGATCTCTCGTTGAGACAGCGCCCAAGTCGTTACGCCATTCGTGCGGGTCAGAATTTACCTGACAAGGAATTTCGCTACCTTAGGACCGTTATAGTTACGGCCGCCGTTTACTGGGGCTTCGGTTCACAGCTTCGGATTGCTCCTAACCGCTCCCCTTAACCTTCCAGCACCGGGCAGGCGTCAGCCCGTATACTTCGCCTTACGGCTTCGCACAGACCTGTGTTTTTGCTAAACAGTCGCTTGGGCCTTTTCACTGCGGCCCCCTCGTGCTATTCACACTACCGGGGCACCCCTTCTCCCGAAGTTACGGGGTCATTTTGCCGAGTTCCTTAACGAGAGTTCTTCCGCGCGCCTTAGAATTCTCTTCTCGCCTACCTGTGTCGGTTTGCGGTACGGGCACCATCACCTGGCTAGAGGCTTTTCTTGGCAGTGTGAGATCATGACCTTCGCTACTATAATTTTCGCTCCCCATTACAGCCCAGCCTTACGATGTGCGGATTTGCCTACACATCAGCCTCACTGCTTAGACGGACATCCATCAGTCCGCGTCACTACCCTGCTGCGTCCCCCCATTGCTCATAACGGCTTACGGTGGTACAGGAATTTCGACCTGTTGTCCTTCGACTACGCCTTTCGGCCTCGCCTTAGGTCCCGACTTACCCTGAGCGGACGAGCCTTCCTCAGGAACCCTTAGGCTTTCGGCGGATCAGATTCTCACTGATCTTTTCGTTACTCATACCGGCATTCTCACTTGTATAATGTCCAGCGCTCCTTACGGTACACCTTCAACCCTTATACAACGCTCCCCTACCCCTGATGCAAAGCATCAAGCCATAGCTTCGGTGGTGTGTTTAGCCCCGTTACATTTTCGGCGCAGAGTCACTCGACCAGTGAGCTATTACGCACTCTTTCAATGGTGGCTGCTTCTAAGCCAACATCCTGGTTGTCTGTGCAACTCCACATCCTTTCCCACTTAACACACACTTGGGGACCTTAGCTGATGGTCTGGGCTGTTTCCCTTTTGACAATGGATCTTAGCACTCACTGTCTGACTCCCGGAAGTAAGTCTATGGCATTCGGAGTTTGACTGAGCTTGGTAACCCTTGCGGGCCCCGCACCCAATCAGTGCTCTACCTCCACGACTCTGTTTTCCGAGGCTAGCCCTAAAGCTATTTCGGGGAGAACCAGCTATCTCCGAGTTCGATTGGAATTTCTCCGCTACCCCCACCTCATCCCCGCACTTTTCAACGTGCGTGGGTTCGGGCCTCCAGTGCGTGTTACCGCACCTTCACCCTGGACAGGGGTAGATCACCCGGTTTCGGGTCTACGTCCACGTACTATGTCGCCCTATTCAGACTCGCTTTCGCTGCGGCTCCGGCTCTTCACCTTAACCTTGCACGGGAACGTAACTCGCCGGTTCATTCTACAAAAGGCACGCCATCACCCCTAAAACGGGCTCTGACTTTTTGTAAGCACACGGTTTCAGGTTCTATTTCACTCCCCTTCCGGGGTGCTTTTCACCTTTCCCTCACGGTACTGCTTCACTATCGGTCGCTAGGAAGTATTTAGCCTTGGCAGATGGTCCTGCCGGATTCATACGGGGTTTCACGTGCCCCGCACTACTCGGGATACATCTCGGAGAGAACCAACTTTCAACTACAGGGCTTTTACCTTCTTTGGCGGGCCTTTCCAGACCTCTTCGTTTAACCGGTTCCTTTGTAACTCCATGTGAGATGTCCCACAACCCCAAAGAGCAAGCTCTCTGGTTTGGGCTTCTCCGCGTTCGCTCGCCGCTACTGACGGAATCACTATTGTTTTCTCTTCCTCAGGGTACTTAGATGTTTCAGTTCCCCTGGTATGCCTCTACATAACCTATGTATTCAGTTATGAGTAACTGGAAATTACCCCAGCTGGGTTTCCCCATTCGGACACCCCCGGATCAAAGCTTGCTTACAGCTCCCCGAGGCAGTTTCGTTGTTCGCCACGTCCTTCATCGGCTCCTAGCGCCTAGGCATCCTCCGTGTGCTCTTAGTAGCTTAACCATAATTGCTCCGGTTTCGACGGCTCACTTCCCTTGTTTTGCTTACGCAAAGCCAAAAGTCGCTCCCATTCGAACCCATCGCAATGCAGTTTTCACTATTTATTGAAACTTGTTAAACACAAGTTCAGCTTAAAAAGGAATGTTCTAAATCGCAAAATTTCGTTTCGATATCTAGTTTTCAAAGAACAAGCTCCATGCAAAAGCAAGCTGTTTGAGAGTTTGAGCTCTCAAAACTGAGCAACGAGTGAGTAAGTTTTGCAGCTTAGCTGCGTATTTGAATGTTTCCACGCGGGAAACGATTCTCCATAGAAAGGAGGTGATCCAGCCGCACCTTCCGATACGGCTACCTTGTTACGACTTCACCCCAATCATCTATCCCACCTTCGGCGGCTGGCTCCTTGCGGTTACCCCACCGACTTCGGGTGTTATAAACTCTCGTGGTGTGACGGGCGGTGTGTACAAGACCCGGGAACGTATTCACCGCGGCATGCTGATCCGCGATTACTAGCAATTCCGACTTCATGCAGGCGAGTTGCAGCCTGCAATCCGAACTGAGACCGGCTTTTTAGGATTCGTTCCACCTCGCGGCTTCACAGCCCGTTGTACCGGCCATTGTAGTACGTGTGTAGCCCAGGTCATAAGGGGCATGATGATTTGACGTCATCCCCACCTTCCTCCGGTTTGTCACCGGCAGTCACCTTAGAGTGCCCACCCGAAGTGCTGGCAACTAAGATCAAGGGTTGCGCTCGTTGCGGGACTTAACCCAACATCTCACGACACGAGCTGACGACAACCATGCACCACCTGTCTCCTCTGTCCCGAAGGAAAGATACATCTCTGTATCGGTCAGAGGGATGTCAAGACCTGGTAAGGTTCTTCGCGTTGCTTCGAATTAAACCACATACTCCACTGCTTGTGCGGGTCCCCGTCAATTCCTTTGAGTTTCAGTCTTGCGACCGTACTCCCCAGGCGGAGTGCTTAATGTGTTAACTTCGGCACCAAGGGTATCGAAACCCCTAACACCTAGCACTCATCGTTTACGGCGTGGACTACCAGGGTATCTAATCCTGTTTGCTCCCCACGCTTTCGCGCCTCAGCGTCAGTTACAGCCCAGAGAGTCGCCTTCGCCACTGGTGTTCCTCCACATATCTACGCATTTCACCGCTACACGTGGAATTCCACTCTCCTCTTCTGCACTCAAGTCACCCAGTTTCCAGTGCGATCCGGGGTTGAGCCCCGGGATTAAACACCAGACTTAAATGACCGCCTGCGCGCGCTTTACGCCCAATAATTCCGGACAACGCTTGCCCCCTACGTATTACCGCGGCTGCTGGCACGTAGTTAGCCGGGGCTTTCTTCTCAGGTACCGTCACCTTGAGAGCAGTTACTCTCCCAAGCGTTCTTCCCTGGCAACAGAGCTTTACGATCCGAAAACCTTCATCACTCACGCGGCATTGCTCCGTCAGGCTTTCGCCCATTGCGGAAGATTCCCTACTGCTGCCTCCCGTAGGAGTCTGGGCCGTGTCTCAGTCCCAGTGTGGCCGATCACCCTCTCAGGTCGGCTACGCATCGTCGCCTTGGTGAGCCGTTACCCCACCAACTAGCTAATGCGCCGCAGGCCCATCCCCAAGTGACAGATTGCTCCGTCTTTCCAGTTCTCTTCAGGAGAAGAAAACAACTATTCGGTATTAGCTACCGTTTCCGGTAGTTGTCCCAAGCTTGAGGGCAGGTTGCCTACGTGTTACTCACCCGTCCGCCGCTAACCATCAGAGAAGCAAGCTTCTCTTCAAGTCCGCTCGACTTGCATGTATTAGGCATGCCGCCAGCGTTCGTCCTGAGCCAGGATCAAACTCTCCAATAAAGTATTGAAAAGAGCGATAAGCTCATTTTGAAACTGACGAGATTAAAAATCTCATTTATGCTTCGAAATCATACAGCCCGAAGACTTGTACCGATTTCTCAGCGTCGATCTTGCAAGCAAGATCGTTACTCACTCGTTGTTCAGTTTTCAAAGATCAAACTTGTTCCATTGCCGTGTGTTGTTCACCTCAGCAACTTTTATATCTTATCACATCCGAACCAACTTTGCAAGCTCTTTTTTTAAGTTTCTTTCGAAGCTTATTTCGTTCGCTTGCCGCACCGTGTTTCTCGTGTTTTCTTGGCCGGAATTAGAATATACCATGTACAGTTTTGGAATGCAAGCTTTATTTTCAAAAAAACTTTAGAACCACATTCTCCATCAGATAATCTCAATCTCTTTCTTCTATAGTAGAGCCCTCGTAATTATACCCATCACTTCTAAAGGAACCAAGAGGCAACACATAACCAAACATTCTTACTCTATAAGACCCACTTCACACCCCATCCATTCAAGAGCAAGAGGTGCATCCAACAACTATAGCCAGGGAAGCCACACATACCTATCTTCACTCAGTCGAAGATCGTATTGGTGAGTCTGACCCCGGCTCTTATATAACCTCACATTATATGATTTAACCTTACCTTCTATATAAGCTTAAATTCATCCACCCAAGAAATAGTTATACAATCGTTATAAGATCCGTTTACCCAGCAATGAAGCAATCAGCTCCACTCCAAGGCGGGCCGTATGCCTGTTCTGATCAAACAGCGGGTTAACCTCCACCAAATCCATGGATGTGACTCGGTTGGTGGAAGCGAGCAGCTCCAGTGCGAAATGAGCTTCACGATAATTCAATCCCCCTGGTACCGGCGTACCCACACCCGGAGCCTCACGTGGATCAAGACAATCCATATCAAAACTAACATGAATACCATCTGTTCCTTCTCCGACTACAGCCAACGCCTCCTCAACAACCCGTTGTATACCCATCCGGTCAATATCATGCATTGTAAAGCTTTTGATACCAAGTGCTCGGATCTGTTCCTTCTCGTATACATCCAAATCACGTAAGCCAATGTAGACCAGATTGGAGGGTTTAACGAACGGCCCCGCGCCTGGAATATGAGATAAGTTAAATTCAGAATGCCCCAAAGCGGCAGCAACACTCATCCCATGCATATTTCCAGACAGACTACGCTCTTCCGTGTTCAAATCCGCATGAGCATCAAACCAGATCACACCCAGATTGGAATAATGCGCAGACAACCCAGCAAGAGAACCTATGGCTACACTGTGATCCCCACCTAGAACAAGTGGAAAAGCACCTCCCGCTATCGCGCCAGACACATCACTGCACACTCGCTCACTCACCTGTGTAACCTCGGATAAATATTTCACACGGTTGCGTTCAATTGGAGCAACAGACTCTGAGGGACAATCTATACGGATCTCTTTTGATACAATCAATCCAAGGCTTGCAATTTCACGTTTCAATCCTGCTGTAATGAGTTCATCCGGACCTAGCTCAGCGCCACCTCGGGCACCGCCTAATCCAAAAGGAACCTTAATAATGGCAACGTCATGATGGCGCAATTGCAATTGGCTCGTTTCATTAGAAGCACTCAGCGTCCCTGCAGATTCCATATCATTGTTTCCCATGTAGTTCAGCCCCTTCGCTGTTTATATGAAGTAATTAAAGAATGAAAGGTTTATTCAGTCACCCAGCACCTGAGCAATTCGTTCCAGCGCCCAGTCGATCTCAGCCTCCGTAATGGTCAGTGGCGGCGCAAAACGGATCGTTGTATCATGGGTTTCTTTACAGAGCAGTCCAACAGACATTAATTTCTCACAATATGGACGTGCAAGTACATGCAGATCAACACCGATGAACAATCCTCTACCTCGAATCTCACGCACAGCGGAACTGCGAATTCCCTGAAGCTGTTTCATAAAATAATTCCCCAGACGCTCCGAGCGCTCTGCAAGCTTCTCATCTTCCAGAACTTCCAGTGCCGCAACAGCCACAGCACAAGCGAGTGGGTTCCCCCCGAAAGTAGAGCCATGAGAACCTGGCTCAAACAGATCCAGTATTTCTGCATTTGCAGCAATAGCTGATATGGGCATCACTCCCCCACCCAGCGCTTTACCCATAATCCAGATATCAGGCTCAGCCCCCTCCCAGTCAGAGGCAAAACGACGTCCCGTTCGTCCGAATCCAGTTTGAATCTCATCTGCCACAGTCAACACCCGGTGCTGTTTGCACAGCGCAAAAGCTTCAGCAAGATATCCCTTAGGTGGGATGACAATACCAGCCTCCCCTTGAATGGGTTCTACAAGAAAAGCAGCCGTGTTCGGTGTAATCGCAAGCTTAAGCGCTTCTATGTCACCATAAGGAATGATTTTGAATCCAGGTGTAAAAGGTCCGAAATCTTTTTTGTACTCTTCTGAAGATGAGAAAGAGGTGACCGTCAGTGTTCTTCCATGAAAATTTCCGGAGCATACGATGATTTCAGCTTGATTTTCCGGTACACCCTTGCAGCGATATGCCCATCTCCGTACTGCTTTCACGGCCGTTTCAACCGCTTCAGCCCCTGTGTTCATAGCCAGTATTTTGGATTTTCCTGTAAATTGCGAGAGTTTCTGATAGAAAAGTGATGCCGCACTGCTGTGAAATGCCCGTGATGTTAATGTTACCCGATCTGCCTGATCTTTTAGCGCCTGAATGATTACTGGATGTCTGTGCCCATGATTTAGTGCCGAATATGCACTTAACATATCCATATAACGGCGACCTTCCGGATCTTCGACCCATACTCCATCCGCCTGCTCAATAACGATCGGGAGCGGATGATAATTAGGTGCAGCATAACGTTCCGACCAATCCATTAACAATTTCGAATCTGACATATACTCCCAGCACCCCTCTTTGATTATATTGTATACAAAATACAATATCAATGTATGCTTCGCCACGACCATTTACGACTCCTGCTCACTTTTTCCGCTATCACCTAATTCCATTTATTCGTAGAGTCCGTGTTCCCTCCTTGAACGGTTCTAGCCGTATAGATAATCTCAGCAATCCCAATCATGGAAACAAACGAGAAACCTTTAATGATAATAATGAATTCATTTCATTGCCGATAGCTGGAAGCATGTAACGATATTCCTACAGCGCTATAATATATTGGTATACAATATACACCGGACAATATATGGACTTTAATGTAAGTAACGCTAACAAAAATTATTTGCATAGCAATAAATCCAACACATTTATGCGCTAAAGTCCCCTAAAACGTAATTTATTCAACCCTAAACCAACATATCTTTAGATCATTAAGATTGCTTGCCCAACTCCCCCCTCGGTGTTAAGATGATAAAAACTTGAAACTCCCGAACGGCGCACCACTACAGGGCTTACACCCTCACACATTCAATCATCACTATATACAGAAGGGGGGATTCGGTATGGAGGCACCCAAATACCGGTCCTTGAAAGATCACGTTTACGATTATATCGCGCAGAAAATCCAGGACGGGACATTGCTCCCCAATCAGAAGATTAATGAAGCGGAGATTTGCAAAAAGCTGGACATCAGCCGCACACCTACTCGGGAAGCCTTATTTCAACTCACTTCCGACAATCTCCTGCAATATATCCCACGGAGGGGATTTATCGTCGCTCCTTTTGACGCTGGCAAAAAACTCGAGTTCTCGCAGGCCATTGGTGCGCTTGAGGCACTCGCCGCTACACTCGCAGCGGACCAACTCAAACCGTCTGAACTTTTGGAGATGGAGGCCATTGTTGCACGAATGGATGAAGATATCACCCAGCTCGATCTGGCCGCTTACAGCAAGAATCAATATCAATTTCATAACCTGTACATCCAGCGCTGCGGCAACGCCACTGTCATCGAGATGTTAAACACGTTAAAAAACAGCTTTATTCGTCAGTCGTATGTCAGTGACAACAAACCCAAGCTATCTAGTGTTCTTAATGAAGTAAATGAGGAACATCGCCAAATCGTAAGCGCTTTTCGAGCCAAAGATAAACCGCAACTGGAAGCTCTGCTGAAGCATCACTGGCGCATTATCGACAACGATATGTTGTAATGTTTTCAGCCAAACTCAGGTGTGAACTATTTTCATCACTCACCGGCTTGGATATAGAGTCCAAGAACAAAGAAGAAGCAATCCACTTTAAAGTGGGTTGCTTTTTTAGATGCCAGATTTGGCATCAGCCTAGTTTTTTCACATCGTTATTGGACCACCCTCTCGCCATCAAGCGATCCTACTCTTTCTGTTTATTATCGCTATCCATTGATGACTTTGCTTCAAAAACAGCATAACCCAGTCTTTTCCCGTATCTCGCAAGCAAACGGTCATTGGTGCGACCCATGCGCTGCACCTGCTCATCCTCAAACAAGCTCATATCCATCTCCCGATGGGGATCATGATCCACACCCCATTTGCCCATGGAACGAGATTGTTCCTTGACTAGAACTTCAGTAAATCCACATTGTCTGAGACGTTTTTTCCATGTAGTCATGGTTGCCAGTGTCCTTATTCCATAAAATTGTTTCAGCCTTCGGCTCATCACCTCTGTTTTCCTTCCGGATAACACCATCTCCCGATCTATGAAGAGACCACCCGGCTTCAATACTCTCTTATATTCCGTAAGGGTACTTCGCCACTGGGTGAAGATAGTGACAGACTCTACAAACACCACATCAAAATAATGATCCGGAAAAGGCAATGATTTCACATCTGCCTGAATAAAACGAATATCCAGGCGCTCCCGTCTTGCGCGTCGCACCGCTTTCTCCAACATCTGTCGATTAAGATCAACCGCAGTTACCCGATAACCGTTTCGAGCCAGATAACAAGCCGTCCTTCCTGTACCGCATCCAACCTCAAGCACCTTACTATGCGCAGGCAGAGACAGCGTATCCAACAGTTGCATCGTTGCTGTAAACCCTCCCGGATGGGCACTCCCTTCTCCAAGCCGGGCCAGTAAATCATGATAATCCATGAGATCCCTCCCTTTTACTCCCTTCAGTGTATGGAGTAAATATAAAAACGGCTCCTCCCCATCTAATTTCCGGGTACTCGTCCATACCAATCAGTCTTCTTTTTACTATGATATACAAACCGTTGAATTCAAGCGGCAACCGCACCTATTGAGGAGGATTTGCATGTACAGAATTAATCCGGTATGTGAAGAAACGGTTTCTCCGCACGTTGGACGTTCCGTTTGTCTCGTTATGAACGACGGTAAGCATATGTATGGTACGCTTGGCCAATGTCGTGATGGTAAAATTTATTTGAACGGATGTTTCGAAGGACCACGGCTGTGTTCAGTCAAATCCAAACAGCAACTTGTAAAAAGCAGCAAGAAGAATACTGTTGCAACAAAGAAAGTTAAATCTTCGGCCTACGGTCCATATGGAGGATACGGCGGGGGTTACGGGCGTTACGGCTATGGAGCTGGAGCAGGGATAGAACTGGCTCTGGTAGCAACCCTGTTTCTGCTTCCGTTCCTGTTCATCTAAAATTTCTAAACAATCAAAAAAACCTTCTCGCTTCATGCGAGAAGGTTTTTTTCATTTATCGTTACTTCAAACCCAAGATTCAAGCAAACAAATTGCTATAAATTAAATATATTTCCACTTAAATATTCAACATAATTGGGAAAAAGTTATAAGAAAAGGCATTCGCCAAAACGAATGCCGGGAACTTCATATTTAATACCCTTACCTTTATACAAGATGTCAGGTTCAACTTAAAAAAAAACACCTCGTTAGAGGCGGGTAAGCTATGTTAAATCCGATTTCCTTTAGGCATCGTTTTAAGATTACTATTCGAATTTTCAAGCAATGGCAGCATCCTGGTCGTGCTAACCATCTCAGAAGCACATATCGGACAAGTAGGCACGCTATCAAACGCAAAATTGTCCCGCATCCATCCTTTGCACGTATCACTCGTACATTCCCAGATTGCCGCATCAGCTTGTGGAATCTCTTCCAACGGTTTTTTGCGATTATACATGACTTCTACCCCCTTTGTTATGGAAAAACATCTAATCCGACGTTATTTCACAGAAGCCACTACTTAGCGGAAGTTTTGTCCCGTCCGGACTTCTGTCTCGACAACTATTGGGCCAACTTTCATTATAACTGCTCAAAAAAAAGAAGCTGCCTTTACCATTATAACATGTTAAAGGCAGCTATGCTTTAATTACAGTTTTACAACTTCTTCTGCTTGAGGACCGCGGTTTCCTTGTACAATTTTAAATTGCACGCGTTGACCTTCGTCCAGCGTTTTGAAGCCTTCGCCTGTAATAGCGCTGAAGTGTACGAATACATCTTCTCCGCCTTCAACTTCGATGAAACCGAAGCCTTTATCAGCGTTGAACCATTTTACTGTTCCGTTTTGCATGTGAATTACACCTCCAAATAAAGATTAACATGTTCCTTTGTTCTTTGCAGCAAGCAAATAAAAATTCACACATTGAAAAAGGTACCAGTCATAACCTATAAGTGATCGCCCTTTACAATATGTGAATTAGGTTTTCCACTCTCTACAACTTGTTTTTATTATAACTCCGTTTCCACCAAAAAGCAAATCTTTGTATTTTCTTTTCAAACAGCTTTGGAAATACATGTTATTCACACGCACTGGAACAGGGTTTGTCGCTTTCCTACCGCTCATTGCGGTCTTATGAAAGGATATGCAGATCCGAACCAACTTATACATTTTCTATAAAATATTTTGACATGCATATCCAATACACCCATAAAAGCTCCATCAATCACATAATAAAACCCTACGTCCATGCCCACATAAAAGCATCACGATCCCATGCTATCTGCCCACGGTGTAGCTTGCGGAAGGCTTTCTTCACATCTTTTGATAACGAAGTATTTCCATTCTCATTCACGAATACAAATTCTTCTCCAAAATTGGCCTTTACATATTCAATTGCAGCTTCCTGATGAAGCGTACCGGTGAATTTAATCTCCTGTACCATCCATTCTGCCACTGCCTGTGCTGTTTTTTCCACAATATCACCTATTTTATATATCCATTGTACGGATGAACGGCCCCACTTATGTAACAAGCCTGTCATACCGCCAGACTGAAGTATACCACGATCCCAAGGCTGGCGGTAAACAGAGTTATGTAGCGTCCGATCAAGACGGTTTAATGAATCACTGAACTCCCCGGTGTACTACTCTCTAAAGAAGATGATTTTGTTCGAGCGCTAAACGTCAGCCATACGCAATAAGCAACCAACACAACCAATATAAAGATATCGTATGAAAATGTCCCGGTATCTTGCCGGTCGTTCCCAAGAAATTGAATCAAATTATGTATGAAATGAAACAGGATCAGCGGCACGATATTTCCGTTTTTCAACATTAACAGCGCAAGTGCCGCTCCAAGCAGCAATGCATAGATCAGTTGCAGAATGGTATCTGCCATACTCTGACCGGATAATGCATTCATGATATGAGTAATAGAAAATAAAACACTGGAAGTGACAACTGCCGCAACCGCACTCTTACGAAGCAAAGTTCTGAAGATCAGTCCACGATAAATGGTTTCCTCCACAAAGGCGACAAGCAAGGTGAAAAAGATAAAAAAGGCGACCTTGGACAAGGTTAGCTCTGTAAATCCTTTCAGTGCAAGAGTACCCAGTACAAGGAGTAGCGGAATATAATACTTTGCATGACTTGCCGGGATGGTTTTTAAGGAGCGAAATCCGGTCTCTCTCCATTTGCGTCGCAAGGTTAGATAAATAATGAGCACGAGGGCAATTGGAATAAATGACATCAATACTGGTGATGTGTAGTCCAGTTGCTTCACGGTCGCAACCGCACCTGCCGCGAAAACTGCCAGCAAAAGGAGCAGTTCAATAATGACTACCGTCAGCACGGGCCTGCGCGCGGAAAAGGATTGGTTTTGCTTGGATTGCACGGTTTTCATAGATTATACCAGCCTCATTTCGTTTTTAATGGTTGTCATATGAACTTTTATGACAATTTAGTTGTATCATATCTTATGAATATTCGGGTACCCTTTTCTGGATAAAACTATAAAAGTAACAAAAAAGAGAATTCCTCTTACAGCTTTTACCTTACAATCAGGTATGGCTCAAGTGCTAAAATGTCTATTATATTAGTAAAAGAACGAATTGGTGCAGGGATACGACACTTCTGCAACGTCTTATATATGGAGAGTTTAGATGAAAGCTGTGAAATGAAGAACGAAATCAGGGGGATACTATGAAAGCATTATTTCTGCGCTGGGGACATTTGCTGGCAATCTTATGTATACCGCTTCAAGGTTCCATTTATGTTTTGTTAGGCAGCAACACCGGAAGTGATGTCTTCTACAATTATGCCTGGATTGATACACAGATTCCTTTTATCAAAGAATTTATATATCCTTATGTCAGTTGGATGCCGATTCTGTATTTTGGATTTCTCTATCTGGGTCTAACGAACAAATCGCTATTCTGGCGCATGATAATTACCTATAATGTAGGAGTAATCGCTGCCAATATCGTATTTGCGGTCTTTCCTACTTACGTGCCGCGGCCGGAAGCTATCGGAACAGGCCTAAGCAGTGCGCTCGTACAATTTATCTATACCAATGATGCTCCATTCAACTGTTTTCCAAGTATCCATTGTCTCACAAGTTATCTGCTCTTCATCATCATCAATCGCCACCTTAACTTCAAACCACTGGCGCGAATCTCATTGTCCATATGGCTGTGGCTGATTATTGCTTCGACGGTGTTCGTGAAGCAGCATTCGCTTCTCGATGTAGCTGGCGGCATTCTGTTCGCGGAAGCAGCATATTGGGCTGTGCATGTAGTTGCGGTTCGAGTTGGTCTGGCAAGCAAAAAAACAAAACAGCCAATCACGGCTACAAATACAAGCAGCAACGCTTAGTATATGATTTATATTGCAAAGGCAGGAGTAATTCGACTGTCATGAGACCAAAAAAGAGGGCCGAGGCCCTCTTTTTTTTGCGCAATTTATATTGATGTTTAAATGTAAGAACTTTTCAAAACGCAACCATGAGGACCTTATCCTTCATACAATAGGTGGACGTTCATGGAGCAAATCAGATGGAGGGCTCCCCATTAAACGCTTGAATATCCGGTAGAAATATGACAGATCACGGTAACCGAGGAATTCTGCAATTTCCTGAATGGAGAGCTGTGACTCGGTAAGCAAATACACCGCCCTTTTCATCCGCTGATCATGCACATATTGGCTGATCGTCTGATTCGTCATGCTTTTAAATAACGCGGCAGCGTAATTCGGGGTTTTACCAATCTCGTCCCCGAGCTCTTCTTTTGTAACTTTCTCCCGGTAATGCCGCTCAATGTATCGCTTCATCCGCTCCGCATGGACATGTCTCTCCGGTGGAATAACTCCTCGATCCAATTCCCTGTTTATATAAATAAGCACTTCCATCAATAAGGCTTGGCTCATCATGACATAATAAGACGGACGTTCCTGCCATTGTTGTTGGATGGCTTTCATGCGTTCATGAATCAGTTCATAACATCCGGGCTTATGTCGCAAGGCCTCACTCCGTTCCAGCGCGGGCAAACCTTGTGCATGATCCCCCTGTAATTGAACAACAATTTGCGTGTGAGTTACGGTAGGAATACTTTTGCCGTAGTACGGAGTACCAGCGGGAATCAGCAGCAGCTCTCCTTTCTCCATGATCTGCTTCTCTCCGTTCACCCAATATACACATTTTCCATAAGTAACCAAGCTTAACCGCCAAGTGGCCTGTGACTGCACCGCTTCTTCGTACCAACCGACACCATTGATGTGTCGTACTTCTAATGGAGTGACCATAACACACCTCATTATTGGACTATATTCTAATCATTGTACTATAGTTCATACCCTGATTCGACAGAAAACGCTACAATACACATATAAGCAAACATATGAGGAGGAAAATAGCATGTTGAAAACAAAAATTATTTGTACTATGGGACCTGCTTGTGACTCAATCGAATTGTTAAAAGTAATGATTCAGGAAGGTATGACTGTTGCCCGTCTGAATATGGCTCACGGTGAGTTGGAAGATCATGTGGCACGGATTAACAATATCCGCAAAGCAGCTTCTGAATTGAATACGTATGTACCGATTATGATGGATATCAAGGGACCGGAAGTTCGTATTGGCAAACTGAAAGAAGCATCCTGCCATCTGCAAGCAGGTAAAGAGCTGATCCTGACTACCGAAGAAATTCTTGGTGATGCTGAGCGTATTTCGGTAAACTACCCGGAATTGAACCTCGTTGTAAAACCTGGAGATCGCATCCTCATTGATGATGGCTTGGTAGATCTGACTGTACTGTCCGTGGAAGGTTCAGATATTCACTGTAAAATCATCAGCGGCGGCATTTTGAAACCACGTAAAGGGGTTAACTTGCCAGGAATCAAAACGACTTTGCCAGGTGTAACGGAACGTGACGTTATGCACATCGGATTCGGGATCGAAAACGGTATCGAAATCATCGCTGCTTCCTTTGTTCGTAAAGGCGACGACATTCGTGAAATTCGCAGTATCCTGAAAGAACGCGGTGTAGATCATGTACAAATTATCTCCAAAATTGAAAACCAGGAAGGTATGACTAACCTGGACGATATCATTGAAGCATCTGACGGTATCATGGTAGCGCGTGGAGATCTCGGTGTTGAAGTACCAATCGAAGACGTGCCTATGATGCAAAAAGAAATGATCGATAAATGTAACCGCGCAGGTAAACCGGTTATCGTAGCAACACACATGCTGGAATCCATGCAAGTGAATCCGCGTCCAACTCGTTCCGAAGTTAGTGACGTAGCCAATGCTGTTCTTCAAGGCGCAGACGTTGTGATGTTGTCTGGTGAATCGGCAGCAGGTAAATATCCGGTACAATCCGTGCGCACGATGGCTGCTGTTGCTCGCCGTGCTGAAACGATGATTGATTACAAAGAACAATTCGGGCAAAAATCTGCTCAACAAGTAGCTGATATTACCGAAGTTATCAGTCAGGGAGCAGTTAGCTCTTCCCTCGTCCTGAATGCCAAAGCGATCATCACTTCTACCGAGAGTGGATTTACGGCGCGTATGATCTCCAAATATCGTCCAAAAGCACCAATCATCGCGGTTACACAGCATGAAGAAGTACTCGCAAAAATCTGCTTGCTCTCCGGTGTCATTCCGGTTATGGGCGACAAAGTAACAACAACCGATGAAATGTTCGAGTCCGCTACACGCAATGCAATTAAAACCGGTTATATCGAAAAAGGGGACATCATCGTATTGTCCGCTGGCGTACCGATTGGTCAATCCGGTAACACCAACTTGATCAAAGTTCAACAAGTATAATTCAACACATTGAATTTGATTACATCGCTGAAAATACAAAAAACCACCGAGAGCAGAAATGCATCTCGGTGGTTTTTTCTTACGCAATTATTTTATCATTCAACAATTGACAGGGTTACACAGTTTACAAGCTTACAAATTCCGTGAATAGTTCACCAAATCCTGCGACATCATATTGATCTCATCCATTGAGGCATTAACCTGCTGTGTCAGGGCAGCCTGATTCTGCGTCAGTGTGGACATGTTGCCAATGTGCTCCAGAATCTGGTCAATGAATGTCTTCATTGCCTGCATGCCATCTTCAATATTGACGGTCGCCTGCGAGCTATGGTCAGCTAACTTCCGAACTTCTCCGGCCACAACTCCAAAACCAAGGCCAAGTTCTCCCGCTCTGGCTGCTTCGATTGCTGCATTCAGACCCAGTAAATTGGTTTGGCTGGCAATTTCCCGAATAAACGCTGTAATGTTTTTGGTATCATCTGCACTGCTCTTCACCTGAATGGCCGCATCCGCAGATAACTCTTGCGCAGTAACCAGTTCCTGAGCCTGATCGGTAATCGAGTTGATTCCACGTACCATCTCACCGATGGATTCAGATAAAAGTTTCGTTTTCTGATTCATCGCTTCAACGATCTGTTCCTTATTTTTCTCATGTGTCACATCACGAATGGTTCCCGCTACACGGAGTGGTACACCGTTACCGTCCCGAACCGTCTCGCCACCTGCATGATACCAGCGATATTCCCCATTCTTACGTTGCAGACGGTAATCAAGATCGTAAGGTGTCCGTCCACTGTAATCATTCATGTGCTTGGCAAATTCATTGATCGTCCGGTCGTGATCGTCCGGGTGAAGCCGGCTGCTCCAACTGCTGAAAACATTCGGGAAATCCTGCTCATCGGTAAATCCAAGCTCTCGGCGAAACTGTGGTGACCACCAAAATTCATTACTTGGGTTAACCACATCTCCGGCCACAACGGTCATATCCCACGGTGCTTCCACCAATGCGCGATTTACTAGGTCATAACGGGTAACGAGTGCTTCCAACTCGTCGGATTTGCTCTTCTCATCATGAATATCAAACATGATTCCCAGAAGTTTAACCGGAACGCCTTCATCATTTCTGACAACTTGTCCAAGACACCGGAACCAGCGTACTTCTCCACTCTTTGTAACCATTCGGCTCGTTACGTTGTATGCGGCCTTCTCAGAAGATGTATTAACACTTTTCGTAATTTCCTGAACCAACTGGGGTCTGTCGTCGGGATGGATGGATTTGGCCCAGCTTGCGAAAGCATCAGGATAATCCTTCGTATTGCTGAAGCCTAACATTTGACGGAATTCATCGGAAAAGGCAATGATATTATTGCTATCTAGAGGATCTCCTGCTACAATCTCAGATTCCCATAGTCCAAAATGTAACGCTTGATTTAACATTTTGAGGC
Organism: Paenibacillus sp. BIC5C1; assembly: GCF_032399705.1. Lineage (NCBI taxonomy): Bacteria > Bacillati > Bacillota > Bacilli > Caryophanales > Paenibacillaceae > Paenibacillus > Paenibacillus sp. BIC5C1. Next base: position 336,414 of record NZ_CP135922.1, on the reverse strand, counting down.
GCATTTCCGCTGCTTCATTTTGCTTCTTCAAAATATGTAAGGCTTTATTAATGTTTTGTGCAATTTCACCAGCTTCCTGCAAATCATCAGTCGATTCTAGCTCACTAGTATATATTCCTTGCTCTGCGTCTTTAACCAGTTTACGGCTGTATTCCAATAATGGTTGAAGCGAGCCCGCAGGGGCTTGCTTGATCGTTTGGGCACGTTTACGGAACATCTCAACTTCTCCTCTAATGTCATTTCTATATATTTCGACATAATTAGACATGAAATGTAGAGAGTTCTCGTGCATTTGAGCGAAAATGAAATAAAAAAAACGCTTTATCAGCGCTTTTTTCATAATGCTATGATGTTATATTCATATACTCTCTCATTATCCGAATCTTTACCAACCGAAATCCAGCGTTTTGCCCGTCTCTACCCATGTCTTGATACTGCTCAATATCATCCACCAACTACTCTTTGCGTTCGCAAAGGATGGATGGTTGTCCGTAAATTGGTCATTGATCAATGTTAACTTCGTACATTCCCCTACCATCTCCAACTGAAACACTACTCTGGATTGAAGCTCAGCGTGATTGGCGTGGTAGGAAGGTCCGGGATGCTCAAGGTAGCTTAACAGGGATAAAGGTTCGAATTCCAGAATATCGCCATATACATGAACCGTCTCTGCACCGTCATTCCCAGGCCCTACATAGGCAAACGGCTGACCCGGTTGGAAATTGGAACGAAGTTCGCTGCCAAAAAAACTGCTCCGTGTACCGTCCGGCGAGATGAGGGCATTCCACACATCTTCCTGTCCGGCATTAATATAGAACTCATATTTCAATTCCATGAACTCACTCCCCTTATGTGTTGTATGAAAGGTACTACTGAAACTTGCTTGCAACACTATCCTATCGTTATACCCCAAACGGCGTATTGTAAAAACGCGACAACAACGAAAATAAATGATGTTAGATGTCATGAAGCATGAATATATCGAACTTTTCGTCCGGTGCTACACTTCAACAAATATAGTGCTTTGCCAGGAGATCAGATATACTAAAATGGAATGAAATAACAGTAAATGTATACAAGTTGGGGACGGGTAGTTAGCATTCCAGAAAGGAACTAAATTATGAACCAAACAACAAATATTATGGGAATCCCTTTTCCCAATATAACTATGAATCAGACGGTTACAATTCTTAGTAATATAGTCGAGCAGAGACAATCCGAGCTGTTCCATGTCATCACAGGCAATCCGGAAATCGTCATGTCCTGTCAGAAGGATCAGGCGCTTCGTTCGGTCGTGGATCAGGCAGGCATGGTGACCGCTGACGGCGCGGGCATTGTTATGGTATCCCGCTTTCGGGGTGGACAATTGACCGAACGGGTAACAGGTTGTGACCTGCTTTTTCGTTTGTTGGAGGAAGGAAGCCGGAAGAATTGGTCCTTTTATATGCTCGGGGCAGAAGAAAGTGTCAGTAAGCGGGCTGTAGAGATTATTGCGCAAAACTATCCGGGAGTCGTTGTTCGTGGCAGACATCATGGATTTTTCACAACGGATGAGGAGCAAAGCATTGTAAAAGAGATTCACGAGGCACAGCCAGATTTTCTTATTGTGGCCCTAGGAGCACCCAATGCTGAACACTGGATCAACAAATATCGCCATCAACTCAATGCTCGTGTAGCCATCGGAGTCGGGGGAAGCCTGGATATTCTGGCCGGCAAAACCAAACGAGCACCTGCAATATGGCAGAAGCTTAACTTGGAATGGCTTTATCGACTGCTCAGCCAGCCTTCCAGATGGCGCAGACAACTCATTTTGCCACGTTTCGCTGTTCGGGCGTTGTTGTTCAGAGAACAAAGGTAATATCAAGGGGGACTGGTTACAAAATGGTCGTTGAAGAATCCAAGATCAAATTCAGGCCAAACAAAATACATATTATCGGCTCAGTCGGCAGCGGCAAATCTACACTAGCTCGCCATTTATCCGCGAGATTAAACCTTCCTTATTATGAGCTAGACAACATTGTGTGGCACCGTGTACCTCGAGGAGAGGATATTCGCAATAGTCCAGAGACGCGGGACACACTTCTGCAAAAAGCTGTGTATTCCAATCAGTGGATTATTGAAGGAGTACACTATGAATGGGTCGCAAGCAGTTTCGAGCAGGCTGATCTTATCGTCTACTTAAATACCCCCGTGTGGAAAAGGAATGTACGCATTCTCAAACGTTTCACAGTACAGAAACTCGGGCTGGAACAGGGAAATTACCGTCAGACTTTCACCATGCTCTGGAAGATGTATAAATGGAGCTATCAACATGACCATAAGGAAAAAGCACTAATCATGACGTTTTTGCAGTCTCACCAACATAAATTGTGCATGGTTCGTAACGAAGCAGAATTGACGAGATATCTGGAGGAATCGACAAGATGAAATATGCCGATCATGCTGCCAGACCCAGTATGGGTCTTCTGAATCTGGATGAGGGCGACAAAAGATATTGCCTGACACGGTATGCCCCTTCCGAAGCATTGGGTTCATTGGTCAAGCATTTCTGGATCGTCTCCTGGGATCTTACAGGGCATGATCCTTATCCTCAGCATGTGGTCCCCAACCCATGTGTCAATTTGGTGGTAGAACGGGGGAACACCTTTTTCTTCGGTCCATCCGGACAGAAATTCTCCTATCTCGTCCGTGGAAAAGGGAGCGTGTTTGGGGTGAAGTTTAAGCCTGGCGGCTTCTATCCATTCATTCGTAATTCCGTCTCCACATTGTATGGGAACCCATTGGATGTCTCCGCTGTGCTTGATATTGATGCCTCACAGCTTGAAGAACGTCTGCTTGGGGACGGAAGTGATGAGGATAAAGTCAGTTATATGGATCAGCTTCTATGTAAACACCTCCCTCCTCCTGATGATCAAGCCATTCTGGTCAGCCGAATTGTGCTGTATATTGAGCAGCATCGGGATATGCTGAGAGTCGATGACTTATCTGCTTCCTGGAATATGCATACAAGAAAGCTCCAGCGCCTGTTCAATCAGTATGTAGGCATCAGCCCCAAAATGGTGATCAAGCTCTACCGTCTGCAAAATGCTGCTGAGATGATGGAGCGGGGTGTAAATTGCGATCTGGTTAAGCTTTCCCAGGACCTTGGATATCACGATCAGTCCCATTTTATCAAAGACTTCAAGTCCATTATCGGCAGCACACCTGAAGATTATATCCATTCCAGAGGATAAACTGAGATTAACTAAAAGCTGAGCAGACAATTCCGGCTTAATACGCGGCGTGATTATAAACGGAATCATTGATCTTTTTATAATTGACACAATTAATTTGTGTAAAATTAAATTTATACTTTCGGTTCTTATGGCAAACATATATACTGAGTAGGACAAGAAAATAAATGACAGATACGAAAGCAAGGTGTTTCTTTTGATTAGTATCATTTTCGTGGCTATTGTAGCCATTGAGCACTTCTACATCATGGTGATGGAGATGTTCCTGTGGACCCGTCCACGCACGATGAAAACGTTCGGTCTTACCCCTGAACTAGCGAAATCCACCAAGTCACTGGCTGCCAATCAAGGCCTTTACAATGGTTTTCTGGCCGCAGGTTTGATCTGGGGACTCGTTTATCCGGATGCATCCGTCGGACAGCACATTCAAATCTTCTTCCTGGCATGTGTCATTATCGCCGCCCTCTACGGAGGCGTAACCGCTACTCGATCCATCATTGTCAAACAAGGATTGCCTGCGATCATTGCATTGCTTCTGGTTCTTTTCCTCTGATCACCTGTTGACCATTACCAGGCCTGGATTCATTAAAAGCTCCAATGTGGTAAGGTAAGGTTATAAAGGCATCTGGATTCTGCCTGATCATCACTGGGATTGGTCTGGAAAGGAGAACGTTTCATGGGACTGTTTGACAAGCTTCGACGCCGCAAAAAGGAAAACGCGACTGCAGGTGGAGCCGTACATACTGCTCCATATAGTGAAACCATCGTTGGATTTGTTTTGCTGGAGCACGAAGATTGTAATTTTGATCACTTCATTAGCACGATGAAAAACGAGTGGAATATTGAGATTGAGGAACGTCCGGAGGAAGGTAATCTTTTTTTCGAAGTGGATGGAATGCAAGTAGTGTGTGCACATATTAATGCTCCTGTCCCTGATCGCGAAGTAGAGGAAAATGCCAAATTAAATGTGCTGTGGCGGGACGCGGTACAAGTCACTTCCCGACATCAATCTCAGATTATTGTCTCTGTACTGAATGCAACAGACGCCATTCAGGCACATATTCTGTTCACCCAAACAGCGAGTGCTTTGCTCCAGCTTGACCATGCGTTGGCCATTTATATGGCGCCACTTGTTGTGGAAGCAGGCCAGTACGTGGACATCAGTCGTGGAATTAAGGATCATGAACTGCCCGTCTCCCTCTGGATTTTCATCGGGCTATTCCAAAGCCCTGAAGGCGCATCAGCCTATACTTATGGGTTACGCAACTTCGGGAAAGAGGAGATGGAGATCACTCAGTCTACACAACCGTTAAGTGAAGTATTTGAAATGATGTTTATGACGGCGAATTATGTTGTAGAAAACGACGTAACTCTGCATGACGGCGAGACACTAGGCTTTTCAGCAGAACAAAAGCTTCCCATCAAACGTTCGGAAGGAATAGCTACAGAAGGTAGCAGTTTGAAGATTGGTTTTTAGGTATCGTTAACAGCACAAGGGAAATACGGTGCGACAAACATACAGTCATATCTTAAGGCGCTTCTCAGCATATGAGGGGAACGCCTTTTTGTTTTTTCAAATCTTCATATGAACGCGTTTACCATGCTTGCAGTACGGTCATGGGTTCATCGCACACACCATCGTTACAGATGTGCCACACATGCCATGTTCGACGAATCCAAAACGCCGATAAAGCCGAATTGCTTCATTATCTGGATCAACACTGAGCGAAACAGCATCAATGTCTCGTTTTCGAGCCTCTTCCAATGCCGTCTGAATGAGACGGGTACCTATTCCTTTGCCACGCGCTGTATCAATCACAGCCATTCCCATCTCGGGTGTAGCCGCATTCACATAACCATATCCCGCATTCTGATCATTAAAAAACCGCAACGTCACCGAGCCCATACGCCTTCCCCGAGAATCCACGGCGATAAATCCGAAATCTCCCTCTCTGCCCCAGCCTTCAACGTACTTGGACATCCCGGGGCTATGAATGATCTCTGGTTCAAAAGGCTCTTCGCCCTCCCGCTTGAATATGGATGCATACAACATCTCCCACAGAAAAGGGATATCCTGCTCCTCAATCGGACGCAATTGATACTCCGTCATTCCTTCCCCTCCTTCAAATTGTTAAAGAGTCGTTCCATTTCATTTAGACTAAAATCATTGGTTATTTCATAATTTTCATGTTGATCTCTCGTTTTGTATCCGCTATAGATAGAGACGGCATGTTCATTATAAAACGTAATTCCAAAGCCTTCTGTAAATCGATCTTCTTTCTTAGTTAAAAGCTGCCAGTCATAGTAATATGGGGTTCCCTCGGATCGCTTGGAGATATCTATTTGCTTTACTCTTCTTAATTCGATATCCTTCGTTAGCTTCAACATCTTTCTAATCTCTTGGGGATCTTTAATAATCACTTCTTCTTCATCGTATGGATCGGTGGTCGGTATTTTTTTGATAACCAGAATCTCCAGCTTATCCAGCATACTCATATGATCCGTGACTTCAGCTCGAAAGGTGGTATGTTGTCTCGAAATGTACATGGGTATCGCAATAGCTGCAATCACGACTACAACAACCACACCAAGAATGGTTTTGGTTCTTTTTTTCATTGAGTCTCCTTTCATTGTTGGGTAAATAAGGAAATTAAAGGTTCATTTTAAGTATACCACCTCATCCAAATATTGATCTAGATCATTAAAATCATCCATTAAATACATCTAATCTATAAATAAAAGCCTCTGCAAAACCCTTCATTTTAAATTTTATAAAATGCTAACTAACTTGATAAATATCTATATTATCTTTTTGAAAAAAATGTCGATATACTACATAAGCTTTCGGCTTTGCCTATACTAGCAGGACATCAAAGGGGGAGAATTGGATGAAACTTAAACCGAAATTAATGATGATGTTTCTGGCTGCTGTTCTGATTACAGCGATTCCACTGGCGACACTTGGCTTGTACCAAACAGAGAAACAAGCCACTCGTAATGTTGATTCCAAATTAACTGGATTAATGTCCTCGGCGGCCAATCAACTGGATGGCTGGATCAGCAGCAATGCCAAAGTTGTGGAAACACTGGGGTTTGTGATTCAGGAAGGAATTCCGGCTGGACAACTGAACGAAGATTATTTTGACATTATGAAGCTGGGCAGTAACAAAGAGAGTCTCTCGGATCTTTACTATGGTTCAGAACAAGACGGTCGTTTCATGAATGGTTCAGACTGGACACCTGATGCCGGGTATGATCCACGTCAGCGTCCTTGGTACCAGGAAGCGAAGCAGGCAGACCAACTGGTATTCTCTGATCCCTATCTGGATATGATGTCGAAGCAATACGCGGTCTCCATGGCGATGCCGGTCCTAAATAAAGAGGGACAGATGCAAGGCGTAGTGGCAGGGGATTTGCTGCTCTCTACCCTTACGGATACGGTGGGGAAAATCAATCTGGACGGGCTGGGATATACATTTCTAATCGATAAAAAAGGATTGCTTCTTGCTCACCCGGACGAGAAACAGGTGAATACCTCGGCCTCTGAAAATGAGGAATTAAAACCACTGCTGGCCGATATGCAGGCGAACCCGTCAGGGAAGAAAAATTTTAACTACAGTGGCGAGAATTATCTGCTGTTCTACAATCAAATCCCCAGCACGGGCTGGGTGGTTAGTTCAATTATTTCCGAGAAATTAGCCTATTCAGAATACTATGAACTACGAAATAACTACATTCTGATTATCGCAGTTACGCTAATCGTTGTGATGGCAGCAGCATACTGGATTGCAACACTATTCATCAGACCACTGAAAAGCTTGGGCGCGACCTCCAGACTGATGTCGAACGGTGACTTTACCGGTCGGGTGCAGATCAGAGGTAAAGATGAGTTCGCAGAGTTAGGCGCGGCATTCAATCAGATGTCCGCTCAACTCAGTCTGCTGCTGAAACAGGTCGCCTCCTCCGCTAACCGGGTGCAAAGCATCTCGGGTGAAATGGAAGAACATACGGACAATACCAAACGTATTGCCGAACAGATCTCCATCGCCACAGATGAGCTCGCCCAAGGGTCCAGCAAACAGGCAGAATCGGTCTATGACGGTTCAAGTCGACTGTCAGAGATGAGCAATAGTGTTGGCGGCATTAACCGCAGTGTTGAACAATCTGTAACCATGATGCGAGAAGCAGGGGAAGCCATGCTTGCCGGATTGCAAGCCGTGGATCATCAGGTGGAACTTGCAGACGGCAATCGGAGTTCCATTGATCGTGTGGGTGAGTCGATCACGCTTTTGGCGGACAAGTCGCAGAAAATCGAGGATATTGTCGGCATGATTCGGGGCATCGCCTCCCAGACTAATCTGCTCGCCCTGAATGCTTCCATTGAAGCAGCCAGAGCGGGTGAACACGGACGCGGCTTCGCTGTCGTTGCCGAAGAAGTGCGAAAACTGGCCGAACAGTCTTCGGACTCGGCACAGGATATCATTGTTCTGCTGGATGAGATTCAAGCGGCAAGTCGTCAAAGCGTGAGTGAAGTAACTTCGGCTGAACAAGGTATTGAGCAGCAGGTAGCTGCTGTGCATGAGATGCGCGAGTCGTTTACCCGAATCAAACAATCCATTGACGGCATCGACAGCCAGCTTCAGTTGGTATCCGCTGCTACGACTGAGTTGGATGACAGCTCTGGTAAGATTGCCGAGGTAATCTCCAGTGTTGCAGCCATGTCGGAACAGAGCGCGGCTTCCACGGAAGAGGTTGCTTCTTCCACGCAGGAACAGTTCAATTACATTACAAGCATCTCGGAACGTTCCAATGAGCTGGCGCAGCATGCCAACACACTGTACGAAGAAGTGAAGAAGTTCAAGATTTAACTCAAACAAGCCGCGTTCACCCTTAGGTGCACGCGGCTTGTTTTGTGTGGACGACGTATATGTTTCTGGACAGAGCTGTGTTCTCAAGATTGATTTGATAACTTTCCTGTTGAGTCTCTAATGACCAATTCAGGCTTCAGGACAATTTTCTGAGGTGAATTTTCTTCATTTTTTAGGTCATCAATTAATAAATCAACAGCACGACGCCCCAGATCCTCAATAGGTTGGGCAATCGTCGTCAGAGGCGGACTGGTTACCGAAGCCAGAATCGTATTATCGAATCCGATGATTGATACATCTTCAGGCACACGCAGGCCTAGTTCTTTGGCAGCTTGAAGCGCTCCAATTGCCTGCATGTCGTTACAACAGAAGATGCCTGTGGCTCGATTCTTTTCTGTGAGCAGCACGAGCGCCTCTTTTTTGGCTGAACCCAGATCGGCAGATGACTCTCTAACCTGATCAGCTTCAAGAGAAAGACCCGCCTTCTCCAATACTTCACGAAATCCGCGTACACGTTCCTGACTGCTGCTGACTTTGAACGATTCGGACAGCACTGCTACGTGAATATGACCCAATTCAAGCAGATGCTGTGCTGCCAACCCGCCGCCAAGCCTGTCATCGATCGCAACGGTATGTACCGACAACGACGGCATATGACGGGCAATCAAAGCAACAGGTATCGACTGCTGCAGGAGTGGAGACAGAATCTCGGCATTATCGATACCTGTTCCGATCATCATGCCGTCGACCCTTTTTTGCTGAAGCAGATTCAAATACCGCTCTACCCGTTCGTCCTTATTGTCTGTACTGCAAATCACGACGCTATAACCCAATTGCCGACTGCGATCCTCTACCGCTCTGGCCAGCTCGGCAAAATACGGATTTGAGATATCGGGTACGAGCAACCCAAGCGTGTATGTCTGCTTACCCGTAAGTGCAGCAGCAATTGCGCTCGGTTGATAGTGAAGACGCTCCATGATCTCCATAATCTCGGCACGCCGCTTCTCACTAATTTTACCTTTGCCGTTAATGACCTGCGAGACGGTTGCAATGGATACCCCCGCCTCGCGTGCTATATCATATATGGTTGCTTTCATTGTTATTTCCCCATTTGTGCTATATATAAATCCCCTTATATATAGGTAATCGTTATCTTCTCATTATGCAGGGGGAAGTCCGCATACGCAACTTGAAGCTGATACTACTTTTTATTCATCAGCCAAGCATGGTCCGGGTCGTTATGGAACTTCCAGGTCCGGGTTGGTCCTGCCATCACATTCAGATAGTAGACCTCGTATCCTGGAGGAGCACCTACCGGATGGTATCCACACGGAACAAGCACAACTTCGCCGTTGTTCACTGCCAGCGTCTCATCTACAGCTCGATCATCTGTGTATATCCGCTGGATGGCAAACCCCTGCTCAGGCTGCACTCGGAAATAGTACGTCTCCTCTAGCAATGATTCGTCAGGCAGAGCGTCCCTGTCATGTTTATGCGGCGGATAACTAGACCAATGTCCATCTGGTGTGAACACCTCAACGACGAGCAGACTGTCTGCTTCCTTTTGTTCCGGTAAAATGTTGTGAATCTGTCGTTCCAGGTTGCCATAACCACGCGTCTCAACACCTACATCTTCCGGGGCAATCAGTCGAGCTGGATAGGTGCCTTTACCTGGTGCCGCACATATAGCAATTTCCAATGCGGTAAGAGCTGTTACCTCCACTCGATCTGAACTGGGTACATAAACCGAATACGGAGGAATCTTCTCAAAAACACTCATTCTTTTCCCGATATTCTCCCACGTATATTCACGAGTACTTACATTCGCGAAGCCGCTGAGAAGCACAAGACAGAGTTCCTGATCCCCGCTCTCACGAGTTAGAGTCTGTCCCTCCGCAAGCTGTACCACCTGGAACCCAACATATTCCCATCCCGCAGACTCTGGTGTGACCGTCAACAACGTGCCGTCTGCTTTCGGATTCAACACAGGTTTTACTATGCGTTCTGACATGCTTTCTTCCACTCCTTCCGGTATTCATCCTTACTCCTGATGGCTGTCTATTAGGATGAAATGAACTTGTTATGAAAATGGCACTACGGGGTAACCGTCTGTGATTCCACCGACATGCCCGGCACTTCCCGGAGCTTCACAGGTCTGCCTTGTTCCATGGACATGCGCGCTGCCAGTGCAATGCGTTCTGCCTGAACGGCATCATTCCCGTTCACGATGACAGGTATATCGTTCAGAATCGCGTCGATGAAAAGAGCTGTCTCCTGCACGTACGCTTCGTTGTATCGCTCCAGGAAAAAGTGCAGCGGCTTGTCACGCATCAATCCGTTTGCTGTACTAATCTCTGCCGTATTCGGATGATCGTTCGCAGCTGCGGCGCTGCCTAATGAGCCAAACACTTCAACGCGCTGATCGTATCCATATACCGCCTGGCGGCTGTTATCAATGACACCAATAGCTCCATTTTCAAAACTCATCGTCACAATGGCCGTATCCACATCGCCGTGTTCCGCAAAAACAGGATGAATCAGCACATTGCCCTGGGCATAGACTTCATCCACCTCACTTCCGGATAGATACCTGGCCATGTCGAAATCATGGATCATCATATCCATGAAAATTCCGCCAGACACCCGGATGTACTCTGCTGGCGGCGGACTCGGGTCACGAGAAGTGATTTTGATAATATGCGGATCACCAATCGTTCCTTCCTGCACATGTGCACGTACCCGCTTGAAGTTATGATCGAAGCGACGATTGAATCCGATTTGTAGCTTTACCCCAGCCTTCTGCACGGCTGCAACAGCTGCCTGAGTCTGATGAAGATCCATACTGACCGGCTTCTCACAAAAAATGTGTTTGCCCGCCTGGGCTGCCTGTTCAATCAGGGGTACATGTGTATCTGTTGAGGAACAGATCAACACGGCATCCACATTTGGCATGGCGATCAGCTGGCTGCTATCTGTCGTTACCACCGGAATACCCCGGCTGGAGGCCCACTCCTCCAGCTCGGGTCCTGCAAACAAATCACTGATGCCAACAATCTCGGCATGCGTGTTGCGCAGGAGATTGTCCGCATGAATTTTACCAATACGACCAGCACCGATGATGCCAATTCTCACTTTATCCTTGCCCATTCCGTTATCCTCCCTGTATGTGTCCATGTGGACTCAACGTTCTTCCATTGGCTGGTATTCCCTGAGTGATTACCAGCGGGCAGTAACCATCTTTTTGCGAGTATAAAATTCAACGCCGTCTGTACCGTTGGCATGCAAATCACCGTAGAACGATTTCTTCCAGCCGGAAAAAGGGAAAAATGCCATTGGCGCAGGTACGCCCAAGTTAATGCCCAGCATGCCTGCATCAATCGTTTCACGGAATTGGCGCATGCTTGCTCCACTGCGGGTGAACAGGCAAGCTCCATTGGCAAAGTCGGAACGGTTGGCCAGTTCCACTGCTTCCTCCAGCGTAGCAACCCTCGCTACCGAGAGTACCGGTGCAAAAATCTCGTCCTTCCAGATTTTCATAGTGCTCTGCACCTCATCAAATACCGTCGGACCAACGAAATAACCAGACTTGCCTGTCGCTTCATCTTTGCGACCATCCCGGATCAGAGCAGCGCCTTCCTGTTCTCCGGATTCAATGTAACTAAGTGTACGTTCCTTATGTGGACCACGAATGACAGGACCCAGGAACACCCCTTCATCCATGCCGTTACCAATGGTGATGCGGTCTGCCGCTTCCACCAGCTTTTGCACCAGCGTATCAGCAACATCGCCCACGGCGACAACAACCGAGCAGGCCATACAGCGTTCTCCGGCTGAGCCGAAGGCCGCACTGGTGATTTCTTTCACTGTCAGATCAAGATCGGCATCAGGCATAACGATCGAGTGATTTTTGGCACCAGCAAGCGCCTGTACCCGTTTGCCATGTGCGGATGCGGTAGTGTAAACATATTCAGCCACAGGCTGTGATCCGACAAAAGAGATCGCTTGAACATCCTTGTGTTCAAGCAGTCCATTCACAACGTCATGCGCACCGTGAACGATATTGAGCACACCGTCCGGAAGCCCTGCTTCCTTGAACAGCTCAGCCAGACGACCTGCCAGCAGCGGTGTGCGCTCGGACGGCTTCAGGACAAAGGTGTTACCGCACGCAATCGCCAGCGGGAACATCCAGCACGGTACCATCATCGGGAAGTTGAAGGGGGTTATTCCCCCAATAACACCGATTGGGTACCGGTACATGCCTGACTCCAGCCCAGTGGCGATGTCAGGCAGCTGTTTGCCCATCATCAGGTTCGGGGCGCCTGCCGCGAATTCGACGCATTCAATGCCACGCTGTACTTCGCCGTAAGCTTCCGCGTAGCTTTTACCGTTCTCCAGCGTAACCAGCCGGGCGAGTTCTTCCCAGTGCTCCACCAGCAGCTGCTGGTAGCGGAACAGAATCCGTGCACGGCGGGGAACTGGTGTGCCGCTCCAGGACGGGAACGCCTCCCTTGCCGTCTGGACGGCCAAATCCACATCCGCCTGTTCAGACAACGGTACGTGTGCAATGACCTCTTCCGTAGCCGGATTCACGACCGGCTCCGTACGGGTTGCCGCCGGGGTCACCCAGGCACCCCCGATCCAGTTTTGAACCATTGTCGCTGTTGCTGACGCTTCCGAAATCCCTTTTCCCATAGCCCTGTCTCCCTTCGCTTATATGTGCGCTCCGTCAATTAACTCCATCCACTCCAAGTACTTCAACACGCTTCAAGACACCGTAATTTCGCCCCGATTGCAGCGTTCGATATAGTCATTCACTTGTTCCACTGTTGGCATCGCATCCGAGCAGCTGTGGCTGGAGATAACGATACATGCTGCCGCACTGCCAAACGCCATGCTGCGTTCAATCGTCCAGCCCTGCATCAACCCATACAGGAATCCCGCCGCGTAGGAATCGCCTGCTCCAAACGTCTTCACCACACGCGCTGGGTAGCTGTCGGCTTGATGAGATAGCCCTTCACCTGTATAAGCAATGGAGCCTTCCTTGCCATGTTTGATGACGACAATTTTAGCGGAAAAGTCGAACCATTTTTGCGCGGTCACCTGATCGCTATGGTCTGGATTATGGTCAAACGTCTCCATCATGTCGAACTCTTCACGGGTGCCCAGGATGATATCGCATTTCTCGGCCGCGAGGTTATAATAGACCGCCGTCTCCTCGGCTGATGTCCATGTGTAAGGACGATAGTCCAGATCAAACACAATGATTGTGCCATGCTTTTTCGCATATGCCAGCGCCTGGAATACCGCTTCACGTGATGGGCTTTGAGCGAGGGCTGTGCCTGAGATCAGCAGCACTTTGGAGTCGGCAATCAGCTCTTCCTGGACCTCTCTCGACTGCAATAGCAGATCAGCCACATGGTCACGATACATTAGAATGTTGCAATCGGTTGGACTTTTGATCTCGGTAAAAGCAAGTCCTGTCACCGCTCCGGTATCGTCCGTTACCACATTTGACGTATCGATTCCGTTCCGCTCCAGATAACTGTTGATGAACCTGCCCATCTGGTCATTCGCGATTTTGCCGATAAATGCCGTTTCCATACCGAGCCTGGACATGCCAATCGTGATATTAGCCGGAGATCCGCCCACATATTTCGTAAAGGTCATCGTCTCTTCCATCGGGCGATTGATCTCATTGGCATTCAAGTCGATGCACAGACGGCCAATCGCGGTGAAATCCATCTTCCTGGAATCAGGAAAGGATACGTAAGTCATTTTATTTGAACCCCTTTCTATGATGGGATTTGAAATGTTACATTCATCAAACTCACACTCATCATCGGGTTTACCTCATGGTACGGCTCTCTCCCGATGGCCATGACTTTATCAGCTGTGCTGGTATAAGGACTCCATATATTGCAACGATCGCCGCGCATACTCATACGGATTATGAATTGCAGGGTCCTGTTCCCCTTCAAGCATCGCCCAGCCATCATACCCCCGTGTAACCAACTCCTGCAGAATCGGTGCAAAATCAATACATCCATCTCCGGGAACCGTAAATACTCCTTTACGAATACAGCCCACAAAATCAGACTGTTCCGCCCGTGCTTCGTCCAGCACTTGAGGACGGATATCTTTCAGATGAATATAGGCAATCCTGTCATAATGCTTACGCAGGAGCGCTAACGGGTCGGCGCCGCCGTAGTAAGCATGACCTGTATCATAGAGCAAATAAACAAGAGATGGGTCAGTCAGTTCCATCAATTTATCGATCTCATCCGGCTGCTCAACAACGGTACCGCCGTGATGATGGTATGTCAGCTTCAACCCGTGCTCACGGGCGATGGCACCTGCTTCGTTCAGCCCCTCAGCAAGGATGTGCCATTCCGATTCACTGAGTCTCAGCACTTCTTTTTCATGCGGTGTCCGCCTTGGATCAAAATGCAGGGAGCCACCTACTTCCGCCGTGCTAATCACCTTGCTGCCCATAGATTGCAGAAACTCCGCGTGTCTGCGATAGCTGTCCAGCTCAGACTGGCGATACGTCAGGTCAGAGAACAATACCGATTTCCACTGGGAAACGAGGCGTATTTTGCGCCTGCCCAGCTCCTCCCGCAATGTGTCTGGATCCGTGGGATATTTGCGTCCCATCTCCGTACCCGTCAGGCCAAGTCGTTGAATGTCATCCAGAATCTGTTCACACGTTGTTGCATCACCATGCTCCTTTACATCCTCTCCAACCCAGTTGATCGGATGAATCCCGAGCTGAAATGGCAGCTTGTTCATGGCTCCACGTCTCCTTTTGTGTTTCAACATTTTCGCATCATTCGATTTAACGCGTGCATTCCCATCTATATTATGCTGATTGAAAGTTACTCTTTGGATTGATGATATGCTCAACTATATGAGTCTAGCTTTGGCACGGTTTGCCTGCATCGCGTTATGAGCTGTTACTACCTTTTCCTCGTTGGATACTTCTGGAACGCCCACATTCCACCATGACTCATATCCACCTGCATTGGTTCCGGGCACGACTGGAATTTCGATCAGTGTAGTCACGGTCTCATTCCGTGCATCTCTGATCGCCTGCTCCAATTGTTCCGTCGTCTCTGCCTTATAGGCTTTGGCTCCAAGGCTGCGGGCATGGGCTGCAAAATCCATAGGCATATAATCCCCGGTCAGTCGCCCGCTCTCCGATTCCCGATAGCGGAACTCGTTGCCGAAACCGTCACTTCCGTGCTCCCGTTGCAAATTATGAATACACTGAAATCCGTTGTTGTTGAATAGTAAAATGGTCATCTTCTTCTGTTCCTGCAAACTCGTCACCAGTTCAGAATGCAGCATTAGGTAACTACCGTCACCCACCATGGCATACACTTCACGATCCGGCTCGGCAAGTGCTGCCCCGAATGCTCCGCTCACCTCATAGCCCATACAGGAGAAGCCATATTCCATGTGGTATGTTTTCGGTGCAGACGCGCGCCATAGACGGTGCAAGTCTCCAGGCAAACTTCCCGCCGCACACACAATGACTGAAGAAGGGTCAATGGTCCGATTAATAACACCAACCGCTGTCGTTTGTGCCAGTCCTGCCTCATGTTTCAGTCCATAGAGTCGATCCACCTCGGTGTTCCACCCATCCCGCAGGTCGGCGATCTTCGATGCTTCGTATCCACTGTGGTACTGCCGTCCCTGTAAAGCCGTTTGCAAAGCTTGCAAACCCTCCCGTGCATCCGCTAAAATCGCTTCCCCACCCAATTTGGCGGCATCCATACCGTTCAGGTTAATATTGATGAAAGCCGCTTCGGGATGCTGAAAAGCAGACCGAGACGCCGTCGTAAAATCCGAGAACCGGGTGCCGACGCCGATTACCACATCCGCTTCTCTGGCAAGCCTGTTGGCAGCCAGCGAGCCGGTCACGCCGATGGCCCCCACATTAAGTGGGTGGTCCCACGCCAAGGCACTCTTGCCAGCCTGCGTCTCGGCAACCGGAATGCCGAATGCCTCGGCGAATTCAGCCAGCTGTGTGGATGCCTCGGCATACAACACGCCGCCGCCTGCTACGATCAGCGGCTTCCTGCCACGGGCAATCTGCTGCGCTGCCCGTTCAATTGCCGCCTGGACCGGAGGACGACGGTCCAGGTAATGCACCTTGCGGGCGAAGAACGATTCAGGGTAATCGTACGCCTCTGCCTGCACATCCTGTGGCAGTGCCAACGTTACCGCCCCCGTCTCCGCCGGGTCCATCAGCACGCGCATCGCCTGTGTGGCAGCAATCATCAGCTGTTCAGGACGCACGATGCGATCCCAGTATTTGCTGACCGCTTTGAACGAATCAGTGGCTGAAATAGTATAATCGCCGCTTACCTCCAGTTGTTGCAGCACGGGATCTGGTTCACGCGTAGCAAAGTTATCACCTGGAAGCAGTAAAACGGGAATACGATTGACCGTTGCCGTTGCCGCTGCGGTAATCATGTTCAGCGCTCCTGGTCCGATGGATGTTGTGCAGGCATAAATCTGTCTACGGTTCTTCTGCTTGGCATAGGCCGCTGCCGTATGTACCATGCCTTGTTCATTTTTACCCTGCATATACGTCAGACTTCCAGAACTACGCTCCAGCGCCTCTCCAATACCAGTTACGTTGCCGTGACCGAAAATGCCGATAACACCTTTCACAAACTTGGTTTCCACCCCATCAACGGAAATATATTGCTGGTCCAGATATCGGAGCAGTGCCTGAGCCATCGTCAGTCTAATGGTTGTCATGGAAAAATCATCTCCCTTCCCTTCACGGGTTAAGCGCTTAATCTAAGTTAAGTTTAAGCGCCTTACCCCTGAAGGTTAAGCGCTTAATTGATATAGTATTACAGGCTGAGGGATTAGGCAAGATATTTTTGTAAGCGTTTTTAAAAATTCAAATAAACATAGCTTTATCACTGCAGTATTGTGTGTTATCCCACTGTTAATAAAGCTATGACCCGATAAGTTACTAACATTGAAGTATATGTCCAAAGGAGACTAAAAAAATGCAAAAAAAAAGAGATGGCAGAAACCATCTCTTTTTTTTGCATTTCTATAAAGCGGGTGATGGGAATCGAACCCACGCTATTAGCTTGGAAGGCTAAAGTTCTACCATTGAACTACACCCGCATGTAAAAATCGGGATGACACGATTTGAACATGCGACCCCCTGGTCCCAAACCAGGTGCTCTACCAAGCTGAGCTACATCCCGTTATCTATACCGGCGAGAGGACTCGAACCTCCACGGTTTCCCACTCGATTTTGAGTCGAGCGCGTCTGCCATTCCGCCACGCCGGCATATGAGGTTATAATGGCGCGCCCTGAGAGATTCGAACTCCCGGCCTTTTGATTCGTAGTCAAACGCTCTATCCAGCTGAGCTAAGGGCGCAAAATATTGGAGCGGAAGACGGGAATCGAACCCGCGACCCTCGCCTTGGCAAGGCGATGCTCTACCGCTGAGCCACTTCCGCATATAAAGGATGCGCGTGGAGGGACTTGAACCCCCACGTCAAAGACGCTAGATCCTAAGTCTAGTGCGTCTGCCAATTCCGCCACACGCGCATATGATGGTGAGTCATGAAGGGCTCGAACCTTCGACACCCTGATTAAAAGTCAGGTGCTCTACCAACTGAGCTAATGACTCAAAAAACTGGTGGAGGATGATGGATTCGAACCACCGAACCCGTACGGGAGCAGATTTACAGTCTGATGCGTTTGGCCGCTTCGCTAATCCTCCAGGATTACATGGTGCCGGCGAGAGGACTTGAACCCCCAACCTACTGATTACAAGTCAGTTGCTCTACCAGTTGAGCTACACCGGCATATTATGTTGTGATAAATGGTGGCTCGGGACGGAATCGAACCGCCGACACGAGGATTTTCAGTCCTCTGCTCTACCGACTGAGCTACCGAGCCACAATGAAGTTTGAATTAATGGCGGAACCGACGGGATACTCTCACTTCGTTCGAGACTGCGAAGCTAATGCTCTCGAAGTGAATGCTCCGACGAACCCAAAAACGGATTCTCATCCCTGAAGCATAATCAAGATGGCGGAACCGACGGGATTCGAACCCGCGATCTCCTGCGTGACAGGCAGGCATGTTAGGCCAACTACACCACGGTTCCAGATCACTTTCTTGAAAGAAAGTATAATTGCGGGGGCAGGATTTGAACCTGCGGCCTTCGGGTTATGAGCCCGACGAGCTACCGGGCTGCTCCACCCCGCGTCGTTATTTAGAATACTATATGGTGGAGGCTGAGGGGATCGAACCCCCGACCCTCTGCTTGTAAGGCAGATGCTCTCCCAGCTGAGCTAAGCCTCCATATATATGACCCGTAGGGGATACTCTCACTTCATTCGAGACTGCGAAGCCTTTGCTAACGAAGTTTATCCTCCGACGAACCTTTGGGATTCTCATCCCTTTTTTAAGCTAATAAATATAGCTATGACCCGTAGGGGATTCGAACCCCTGTTACCTCCGTGAAAGGGAGGTGTCTTAACCCCTTGACCAACGGGCCTTAATGGCTCCCCGAACAGGACTCGAACCTGTGACAACTCGATTAACAGTCGAGTGCTCTACCAACTGAGCTATCAGGGAATGGTGGAGCCAAGCGGGATCGAACCGCTGACCTCCTGCTTGCAAGGCAGGCGCTCTCCCAGCTGAGCTATGGCCCCATACACTGTGTTTTTAAAAATTATATGGTGGGCCCTGGTGGACTCGAACCACCGGCCTCACCCTTATCAGAGGTGCGCTCTAACCAACTGAGCTAAGGGCCCGTATGAAAAATCGAAAAAAAATACCCCAATGGGGTTTCGCTTGGCGGCATCCTACTCTCCCAGGACCCTGCGGTCCAAGTACCATCGGCGCTAGAGGGCTTAACGGTCGTGTTCGGGATGGGTACGTGTGGAACCCCTCCGCCATCGCCACCAAACGCATAGCTTAGCTTACATTTCAGAGATCATTCTCTGAAAACTAGATCCGAAACGAGATTTGCGATTTACAACTTGCATATTGGATAAGCCCTCGACCGATTAGTACTGGTCAGCTCCATGCATT
Organism: Paenibacillus sp. BIC5C1; assembly: GCF_032399705.1. NCBI lineage: Bacteria > Bacillati > Bacillota > Bacilli > Caryophanales > Paenibacillaceae > Paenibacillus > Paenibacillus sp. BIC5C1. The sequence continues at coordinate 317,230 of NZ_CP135922.1, read as the reverse complement.
GCTGCACTTCCACCCCCAGCCTATCTACCTCGTCGTCTTCAAGGGGTCTTACATACTGGGAAATCTCATCTTGAGGGGGGCTTCACGCTTAGATGCTTTCAGCGCTTATCCCTTCCGTACATAGCTACCCAGCGGTGCTCCTGGCGGAACAACTGGTACACCAGCGGTACGTCCATCCCGGTCCTCTCGTACTAAGGACAGCTCCTCTCAAATTTCCTACGCCCACGACAGATAGGGACCGAACTGTCTCACGACGTTCTGAACCCAGCTCGCGTACCGCTTTAATGGGCGAACAGCCCAACCCTTGGGACCTACTTCAGCCCCAGGATGCGATGAGCCGACATCGAGGTGCCAAACCTCCCCGTCGATGTGGACTCTTGGGGGAGATAAGCCTGTTATCCCCAGGGTAGCTTTTATCCGTTGAGCGATGGCCCTTCCATGCGGTACCACCGGATCACTAAGCCCGACTTTCGTCCCTGCTCGACTTGTAGGTCTCGCAGTCAAGCTCCCTTATGCCTTTGCACTCTTCGAATGATTTCCAACCATTCTGAGGGAACCTTTGGGCGCCTCCGTTACTCTTTAGGAGGCGACCGCCCCAGTCAAACTGCCCACCTGACACTGTCCCCGCACCGGATTACGGTACCAGGTTAGAACCTAGATACGATCAGGGTGGTATCCCAACGGTGCCTCCACAGAAGCTTGCGCTCCTGCTTCAAAGGCTCCCACCTATCCTGTACAGATCGTACCCAAATTCAATATCAAGCTGCAGTAAAGCTCCATGGGGTCTTTCCGTCTTGTCGCGGGTAACCTGCATCTTCACAGGTATTAAAATTTCACCGGATCTCTCGTTGAGACAGCGCCCAAGTCGTTACGCCATTCGTGCGGGTCAGAATTTACCTGACAAGGAATTTCGCTACCTTAGGACCGTTATAGTTACGGCCGCCGTTTACTGGGGCTTCGGTTCACAGCTTCGGATTGCTCCTAACCGCTCCCCTTAACCTTCCAGCACCGGGCAGGCGTCAGCCCGTATACTTCGCCTTACGGCTTCGCACAGACCTGTGTTTTTGCTAAACAGTCGCTTGGGCCTTTTCACTGCGGCCCCCTCGTGCTATTCACACTACCGGGGCACCCCTTCTCCCGAAGTTACGGGGTCATTTTGCCGAGTTCCTTAACGAGAGTTCTTCCGCGCGCCTTAGAATTCTCTTCTCGCCTACCTGTGTCGGTTTGCGGTACGGGCACCATCACCTGGCTAGAGGCTTTTCTTGGCAGTGTGAGATCATGACCTTCGCTACTATAATTTTCGCTCCCCATTACAGCCCAGCCTTACGATGTGCGGATTTGCCTACACATCAGCCTCACTGCTTAGACGGACATCCATCAGTCCGCGTCACTACCCTGCTGCGTCCCCCCATTGCTCATAACGGCTTACGGTGGTACAGGAATTTCGACCTGTTGTCCTTCGACTACGCCTTTCGGCCTCGCCTTAGGTCCCGACTTACCCTGAGCGGACGAGCCTTCCTCAGGAACCCTTAGGCTTTCGGCGGATCAGATTCTCACTGATCTTTTCGTTACTCATACCGGCATTCTCACTTGTATAATGTCCAGCGCTCCTTACGGTACACCTTCAACCCTTATACAACGCTCCCCTACCCCTGATGCAAAGCATCAAGCCATAGCTTCGGTGGTGTGTTTAGCCCCGTTACATTTTCGGCGCAGAGTCACTCGACCAGTGAGCTATTACGCACTCTTTCAATGGTGGCTGCTTCTAAGCCAACATCCTGGTTGTCTGTGCAACTCCACATCCTTTCCCACTTAACACACACTTGGGGACCTTAGCTGATGGTCTGGGCTGTTTCCCTTTTGACAATGGATCTTAGCACTCACTGTCTGACTCCCGGAAGTAAGTCTATGGCATTCGGAGTTTGACTGAGCTTGGTAACCCTTGCGGGCCCCGCACCCAATCAGTGCTCTACCTCCACGACTCTGTTTTCCGAGGCTAGCCCTAAAGCTATTTCGGGGAGAACCAGCTATCTCCGAGTTCGATTGGAATTTCTCCGCTACCCCCACCTCATCCCCGCACTTTTCAACGTGCGTGGGTTCGGGCCTCCAGTGCGTGTTACCGCACCTTCACCCTGGACAGGGGTAGATCACCCGGTTTCGGGTCTACGTCCACGTACTATGTCGCCCTATTCAGACTCGCTTTCGCTGCGGCTCCGGCTCTTCACCTTAACCTTGCACGGGAACGTAACTCGCCGGTTCATTCTACAAAAGGCACGCCATCACCCCTAAAACGGGCTCTGACTTTTTGTAAGCACACGGTTTCAGGTTCTATTTCACTCCCCTTCCGGGGTGCTTTTCACCTTTCCCTCACGGTACTGCTTCACTATCGGTCGCTAGGAAGTATTTAGCCTTGGCAGATGGTCCTGCCGGATTCATACGGGGTTTCACGTGCCCCGCACTACTCGGGATACATCTCGGAGAGAACAGACTTTCAACTACAGGGCTTTTACCTTCTTTGGCGGGCCTTTCCAGACCTCTTCGTTTAACCGGCTCCTTTGTAACTCCATGTGAGATGTCCCACAACCCCAAAGAGCAAGCTCTCTGGTTTGGGCTTCTCCGCGTTCGCTCGCCGCTACTGACGGAATCACTATTGTTTTCTCTTCCTCAGGGTACTTAGATGTTTCAGTTCCCCTGGTATGCCTCTACATAACCTATGTATTCAGTTATGAGTAACTGGAAATTACCCCAGCTGGGTTTCCCCATTCGGACACCCCCGGATCAAAGCTTGCTTACAGCTCCCCGAGGCAGTTTCGTTGTTCGCCACGTCCTTCATCGGCTCCTAGCGCCTAGGCATCCTCCGTGTGCTCTTAGTAGCTTAACCAATTGCTCTCATGAGCAAATGCAATCTACCGTTTTTATTGAAACTTGTTTACACAAGTTCAGCTTAAAAAGGAATGTTCTAAATCGCAAAATTTCGTTTCGATATCTAGTTTTCAAAGAACAAGCTCCATGCAAAAGCAAGCTGTTTGAGAGTTTGAGCTCTCAAAACTGAGCAACGAGTGAGTAAGTTTTGCAGCTAAGCTGCGTATTTGAATGTTTCCGCTACGGGAAACGATTCTCCATAGAAAGGAGGTGATCCAGCCGCACCTTCCGATACGGCTACCTTGTTACGACTTCACCCCAATCATCTATCCCACCTTCGGCGGCTGGCTCCTTGCGGTTACCCCACCGACTTCGGGTGTTATAAACTCTCGTGGTGTGACGGGCGGTGTGTACAAGACCCGGGAACGTATTCACCGCGGCATGCTGATCCGCGATTACTAGCAATTCCGACTTCATGCAGGCGAGTTGCAGCCTGCAATCCGAACTGAGACCGGCTTTTTAGGATTCGTTCCACCTCGCGGCTTCACAGCCCGTTGTACCGGCCATTGTAGTACGTGTGTAGCCCAGGTCATAAGGGGCATGATGATTTGACGTCATCCCCACCTTCCTCCGGTTTGTCACCGGCAGTCACCTTAGAGTGCCCATCCGAAATGCTGGCAACTAAGATCAAGGGTTGCGCTCGTTGCGGGACTTAACCCAACATCTCACGACACGAGCTGACGACAACCATGCACCACCTGTCTCCTCTGTCCCGAAGGAAAGGTACATCTCTGTACCGGTCAGAGGGATGTCAAGACCTGGTAAGGTTCTTCGCGTTGCTTCGAATTAAACCACATACTCCACTGCTTGTGCGGGTCCCCGTCAATTCCTTTGAGTTTCAGTCTTGCGACCGTACTCCCCAGGCGGAGTGCTTAATGTGTTAACTTCGGCACCAAGGGTATCGAAACCCCTAACACCTAGCACTCATCGTTTACGGCGTGGACTACCAGGGTATCTAATCCTGTTTGCTCCCCACGCTTTCGCGCCTCAGCGTCAGTTACAGCCCAGAGAGTCGCCTTCGCCACTGGTGTTCCTCCACATATCTACGCATTTCACCGCTACACGTGGAATTCCACTCTCCTCTTCTGCACTCAAGTCACCCAGTTTCCAGTGCGATCCGGGGTTGAGCCCCGGGATTAAACACCAGACTTAAATGACCGCCTGCGCGCGCTTTACGCCCAATAATTCCGGACAACGCTTGCCCCCTACGTATTACCGCGGCTGCTGGCACGTAGTTAGCCGGGGCTTTCTTCTCAGGTACCGTCACCTTGAGAGCAGTTACTCTCCCAAGCGTTCTTCCCTGGCAACAGAGCTTTACGATCCGAAAACCTTCATCACTCACGCGGCATTGCTCCGTCAGGCTTTCGCCCATTGCGGAAGATTCCCTACTGCTGCCTCCCGTAGGAGTCTGGGCCGTGTCTCAGTCCCAGTGTGGCCGATCACCCTCTCAGGTCGGCTACGCATCGTCGCCTTGGTGAGCCGTTACCCCACCAACTAGCTAATGCGCCGCAGGCCCATCCCCAAGTGACAGATCGCTCCGTCTTTCCAGTTCTCTTCAGGAGAAGAAAACAACTATTCGGTATTAGCTACCGTTTCCGGTAGTTGTCCCAAGCTTGAGGGCAGGTTGCCTACGTGTTACTCACCCGTCCGCCGCTAACCATCAGAGAAGCAAGCTTCTCATCAAGTCCGCTCGACTTGCATGTATTAGGCATGCCGCCAGCGTTCGTCCTGAGCCAGGATCAAACTCTCCAATAAAGTATTGAAAAGAGCGATAAGCTCATTTTGAAACTGACGAGATTAAAAATCTCATTTATGCTTCGAAATCATACAGCCCGAAGACTTGTACCGATTTCTCAGCGTCGATCTTGCAAGCAAGATCGTTACTCACTCGTTGTTCAGTTTTCAAAGATCAAACTTGTTTCATTGCCGTGTGTTGTTCACCTCAGCAACTTTTATATCTTATCACATCCGAACCAACTTTGCAAGCTCTTTTTTTAAGTTTCTTTCGAAGATTATTTCGTTCGCTTGCCGCACCGTGTTTCTCGTGTTTTCTTGGCCGGAATTAGAATATACCATGTACAAAAATAAATTGCAACCCTTAATTAATATTTTCTATTATCGTTTGATGAGAACAGTAGAACCGTTATATTCCCTTTTTATCATAATCAATCATTGTCTTGTAATCAGATGTTAAGAGCCTACATCTATTAAATATTAACTCTCTCCATAAGAGATAGTAGTTGCTCTAGTATAAAAGGAAGTAGCGTATATAGCCAACCAACCACCACACGCTTCTCCCCCTCATACCCTGAACCTTCCCATCATAACTGTATCGAAATACCGACCATCCGCATGCCGTCGATCCTTTTTCAAAGTTCCCTCTATCTCGAAGCCCATTCTTTGGTATAGCTCCATCGCTTTATCGTTCGTCCCCACCACGTTCAAGGTCATCTTCTCAATTCCATTCGTATCTGCCCAGTCTATCGATAGTTCGAGTAGTTTCTTGCCGATCCCGTAACCCCAGAACTCTTTCGCTACGCAAACACCAAATTCAACCTTATGAGAAAATCGCTTTAGATCGACTCCCTCACATCTGGAATAGCCGACGATTTGTTCCTTTACAATAGTAACGAGAAACAGATTTCTCTCTTTCTCCGAGTCCAACCGGATTATTTGTTCAAACCTCGCTGGATCAATAAAACCTTCACCTTTTTCGCGATCCATATACTCGGTTTCTCCATCCAACTGTACACGAAGTGAAGACAATGCCTCAGCATCCTTTTCCATTGCAGACCTAATCGAATAGATCAATCCTTTTACGTTAAAATCCTGTTGATCGATGATCATACGCTATAATCCGTCCAATCTAATTTATTTTCCCTTATCCTATTCATGGCTCTACCCCACCTCAGACGGACTCTTGCCCGTAAGCATCTTAAACACCTGACTGAAATACGTCGCGTTGCGGAACCCGGTCATCTCACTAACCTCGTAGACCATGTAATGTCCTGACTGTAACAATTCCAGCGCACGTTGGATCCGATACCCGTTTACATAACCCACAAAGTTCTCTCCGGTTACCCTCTTGAACAGCTGACTCAAATATTTGGGGTGTACAAATAGTCCCTTGGCAATCGCTTCAAAACTGATCTCTTCAGCATAATGCATTTCAACGTACTGTTTCACCTGCTCCACTAATTTATTGCTTTTTTTCTCGCCCATTTCTTTTCGTATCTGTTCCATCCAGTTTCGAATAATACCATCCATCCAGCATATCAGATCCTGCAACCCATATTTCGATTGAATTTCCCGCAAAAAATGACTCATTGCCACTGGTGGTGCTAGCATGGGATAATGCCGGTTCCAACTATGAATTAACGTGTCGAATAGGCTCACGGCCACAACTTGCACATCCTGAATATTGCTACCACTCCCTTCGTCCAGCAGATTGCGAAGCTGAACCCATGTCTCCTCTGCCAGATCAGTCCTCATATCTGTCCATGACTCACTCCATTGTCGCAGCAATAGCGAGTAATCCGTGCTGCTCGGCGTTAACGCATCTGATGAATCAAATCGATATACGTGACTCCCGCCCTGAAACTCTGCTTTCTCCAGCGCCTCCCTGCTCTCCAGATAGGAGTCCATCACTTCGCACAAGTGCCCTTTGGACGTTCCAATACCTGCGCTCATTTCGATCTTGAGATACGTAAAAATCTGATCAATCATCCTTTCAACTATCGACTCAAATTGTTCTAGCGGGCCCTTCTCATCCAATAGAAGCAGCACAAACACCTGATCCGAGTAATCCACGATCTCCACCTGGCAGTCGTTTATTTGCGTAGCCTGCTCTTTGACGGTCTCCTGAATAATATCTGCTGCCCCATACCTTAATAACTGCCAGTCCCGTTCTTTCATCCTTGTCAGAAATGCAGGCCGATACAACTGCAGACTGATGGCACGCACTTGAGAGGGTATGCGAATACCCACATAATCCATACGCTCCGCAGGCAATTCCTCTTCCCGATAGCGTGTGGTTAACAGCTCGTGGAGAAACAATTTGCGAAGATAGGGAACCACCCGCCCAATCTCCTGTTTGTAAGTCCGCTCCAGTTGCTCACGCCGCTCACGCACATCCTCTTCCAGTAACACCTCACGCAGAACAGACTCAATCTCCTCCACTTCCGCAGGCTTTAGCAAAAAATGATTCACGCCCCAGCGCATGGCCGCCCGGGCATTCTCGAATTCGTCATATCCGCTAAGAATGATGATCGGCAGATGGGGATGATCCCGCCGCAACGCCTGCGTGACCTCAAGTCCTGTCATTCCTGGCAAGTAGACGTCCGTCATCACAAGATCGGGGCGCAGCTGTTGGAACAGCTCCAGTGCGTCCACGCCATTGGAAGCTGTTCCTGCAATACGGAGGCCAATAGATGGCCAATCAATATGGTCGGTCAATGCTTTTACAATATGCGGGTCATCGTCTACGAGCATAATGGTTTTCATTCATTTTCACCGCCCAGCCATAAGTTTAATTGTTCTTCCGTCTCAATACGCGGCAGCGTAATGGTCACTTCTACTCCGCCTAAATCACCTGCGCATAGATCAACGCCGTACCCTGCGCCACAATATAGTTGAATGCGTTGATGTACGTTTCGTATCCCAATGCCAGTCGTTCCCTCCAGCTTCCAACCCTCAGGCAAGCCCTTTCCGTTATCCTTTATGCAAATGATGATTTTGGATGGTGGATCGATGCCATCCATTTCTCGCATATCCACCTGTATGCTGAGTTTTCCTTCTCTCGGATGCCCATGCATGACCGCATTTTCGATAAAGGGCTGCAAAATGATTTTGGGAATGTAACAGCCTCGCACTCTCGGATCAATCTGTTCATGATAATCAATAGAGAACGGCAGCCGCTCCGACTGAATGCTGACGTAACAACGAGCATGCTCCAACTCATCCCGTACCCGGATGAATAGTCGGCCACCGCTCAATCCGATACGCAGCAGTTTGCTGAGTTGCACAATCATGCGGCTGATGTCCTTGGCCTCATAATCGAGAGCACGCCAGTGGATCATGTCGAGTGTGTTGTACAAAAAATGAGGTTTGATTTGCGCCTCCAATAAACCAGTCTGGGCTTCACGCTTCGCACGGCTCTCTTCCTTCACCTGATCCATCAACTCCGTCAGTTTTGAAGCCATGTGGTTAAACCCATACGCCAAATGGGCATATTCCTCGGTAAACGAAAGCTGAACCCGGGTATTGAAATCCCCCTTCTCCAGTTGCCTCATCCGCTTGATCAGCTGACGTAAAGGACGAACAATCCGCCTGACGAACAGATACGCAAGTACCACTGAAAATAGTAACCCCAGCACAGCTATTCCAAGGACCTGCCATCCGGCCTGCCTCACAGGAGATAATAGTGTGTGAACAGGGATGGTCTGTACCAGACGCCATTGAAGCATAGCAGGTCTTGAGTACAGAACAAGTTGGGCTCCACCCGACTTGCCGGAAACCACTTCAAATCCATCTTCCCCGTGTTCAACATGCTCCTGAATCCATGCACTGTCTACTACAGGTTTGCTTTCGTCTGCAGCAAATGCTTCGGAAGATGCTTTAATAGAAGCATTAATAGAAGAAACACGTTTTGAAGCTCCATTAATAAAGCTTGATTCTTCACCGGATGTTACCCTCGCATCGCCATCGCCCATCTGCATAACGACGTTGCCTGCGGTATCCACCAACAGCACCTGTCCATCCAGCACCATCGGCATATCCGCAAATCTTCGTACAATATCGGCGCGACTCAGGCGAATAAGCACGTAGGCTACCGTCCCACCCCGGCTGTCAAAGATTCGCTGGGCGTATCCGATTAGCGATTGGCCTGATTCGTTTTCCCGCAGAGGTACCCAGGCCGCATCCGCCTGCTCCAATGCAGCAAACCATGAATCACCTGCAATCGTATCCACTGAATAGATGCGGTCGGCCAGCGTGACCGTGACACCGTTGAAGGCATCCGTATACAGCTCCACTGAGGTAATACCTTCACTGACTACCACTGTATGATCCAGTATTTTGGACACCTCACGCCGCTGGTGGATCTGCGTCAGCCTTCCCGTCCCCTTCGTTTCCAGCAGATTCGACAGCTCACGGTTGCTCGCCAAAGAATAAGCCGTGCCTGTCACTCCTGTAATAAAATCAAACCCTCGGCGTGTACTCTCATTCAGAAGAGCAAGTCGTGCTTTGCTGATCTCGGTAAACGTGACGGCAGAGAACGACTGGTATGCCAGCCAGACAATAACCGAGACGAGCAGCAGGTTAAACGCAATAAAGCAAGTCACCATCAACGTGGAGAGCTTGCTTTGTTGCAGCTTATGATTTAGGAATACAGATAATCTTCTTTTCCGCATAGGGAATCAACTCGTTTCGTCTTGGAATTACCCTTTGAGCCCAGAGGTCGCGATTCCTTCCACGAAATACTTTTGACACACGATAAATACGATAAAACAAGGCACCAGTGACAGCACTGACATCGCAAACATCGGTCCCCAATCGGATTGGGAACTGGAATCAAGGAACAGGCGCAAGCCCAGCGGCACTGTATATTTGCTGACATCACTCAGATAGATCAACTGGCTGAAGAAGTCATCCCATGTCCACAAAAAGGTAAAGATCATCGTCGTCACCAGCGCCGGAAAGGCCAGCGGAATGATAATTTTGGTGTAAATTCGTACTGGACCACATCCATCAATCGTCGCCGCTTCATCCAACTCTTTAGGCAGTCCCCGGAAGAACTGGACCATCAGGAAAATGAAGAAGGCATCAGTCGCAAGCCATTTCGGCACTACCAGCGGCAGATACGTATTTACCCATTCCAGATGGTTAAACAGAATATATTGAGGGATCAGCGTCACATGGTGTGGCAGCATGATCGTCATCAGCATTAAGCCAAAGCAAATCGCTTTGAACCGAAAATTCAATCTGGCAAAGGCATATGCCGCCATCGAGCAAGAGATAACATTGCCAAGCACAGCGCCCAGCGACAGGACGACCGAGTTGGTCAGAAAGCGTGAGAAGGGATTTCCCTGAATCCCCGTCCAGCCATTGATGTAATTTTGCCAGTTCCATTCTCGCGGCCAGAACCAGGTTTCGGTGAAAATCATATGTCCCGGTTTGAATGAACTGCCCAGCATCCAGAGCACCGGGTACAGCATGACAAAGGCAATGACCGAGATCAGTACATGTTTGGCGACTACCCACGCAGTAGAATTTCGTTGTCCAATCATGATTTTCCACCATCCTCATAATGAACCCACAGCTTGCTGCTGCGGAATACCAGCAATGTAAAGACACCGATCAGGATCACCAACACCCAGGCCATTGCGGATGCATAACCCATCTGGAAGAACGAGAACCCTTTTTTGTACAGGTATAGAGAGTACATTAATGTTGAATTGACAGGTCCCCCGCTGCCGTTACTGATGACAAAAGCCTGAGTAAATGACTGGAAGGAGGTAATCAGCTGCATCACGAGATTGAAAAAGATAACCGGCGACAGAATCGGTAGTGTGATATAAAAGAATCTCCGAAGTGGGCCTGCTCCATCTACGGCGGAAGCTTCGTCATACTCAGGTGGAATCTGCTTCAAGCCTGCCAGGAAAATAATCATCGAGGATCCGAACTGCCATACCGACAACAGTACTATTGAATACAGGGCATATTTCGGGTTGGCGACCCAATCGGGTGCCTTAATGCCGACCATGGCAAGTACCCCATTGAGCAGACCGTCACCGCCCAGCATTTTGCGCCACAGCATCGCAATCGCCACACTGCCCCCAAGAAGGGTTGGGATGTAATACACTGTACGGTAAATGCCAAGCCCACGAATGCCTTTGTTCAACAGCATCGCCACCAGCAGGGCGAAAATTAGCTTGATCGGTACGGATACGGCAACATACGTAAATGTGACTTTGAGCGATTGAATAAACAGTTTATCCGATGTAAACATCGTGGTGTAGTTATCCAGACCGACCCAGGAAGGGGCGGCCAGGATACTGTAGTCGGTGAACGAAATGTATAAGGAAACGAGCATGGGCCCAAGTGTCAGAAACAATAAACCAACCAGCCATGGTGCCAGAAACAGAAGCGCTGCTCCATTATGAGCATATCTCCGTTTCACCCGCCGGGCAGTTACACGCTCGGGTTGTGCTTGACTGACCTGTGTTGTACTCATCTTCGCAACCTCCCCGCAGAATATGAAGTCTGGAACCATTCAAGTGTTATTGACTTGATGCAAGTGTCGCCTTGGCACCTTCAATGAACTGGGCAATTACATCCGGTGTGTTGCCTTGGCCAAAGGCAATCTGCTCGCTTGCACTCTTGAAGCTGGTATCCACTTCGGAAAATCCCTGCGGGTATGGCGGATCAATTTCACTGGAGTTTTTCGATACCACATCGATAAATTGGAAGATGGCTTGCTCCGCTTCCGGCAGCGTAGGCTGCATCTTCTCACGGATGCTGGCATTGACCGGTACTCCGCGCTCCGAGCCGAGAATAGCGGTTGCTTCGGGATCATTGACCATGAAGTCGATAAACATCGCCACTTCCTTCGGATGTTTTGTTTTGGCATAACCGGATAGGAACTGACCTGCTTTCAGGTATTCACCGATTTGCTTTTCATTCACACCGTGCGGAAGTACTTGTATGCCAAGCTTATGATCCTGGTTTTTGTTCACCTGCTGGAATGTCAGCAATTGATTAGACCAGGCAAAATCCATAGCGGCTGTACCAAGCGAGATCGGGCGTGTCTCCAGTGCATTCGTAGTCGAAGCTGTCACTTCTGCAGAGGTAGCACCTCCGTTCTCACGAAGCGCCCCCCACATGTCAAACCATTGCTGAAGCTCCTCACTGGTTGCTGTCAACGTCCCACCATCAAATAATCCCTTGCCTGTTTGTCGGATAAATACCTCAAACATGTTCGTGGTTCCAGATACATCCGCCGAACCGTAGAAACCGTCTCCCTTCTCTGCTGCAATCTTGGCCGCGACATCGCTAAAATCCTTCCAAGTCCAGCTTTCCTGCGGCTCCTCGATCCCAAGCTCCTGGAACACGGTCGCATCATAGATTACACCTGGCGCATTTACACCCAATGTAATCGCGTATAATTTATCGTCAATCGATCCGGCTTTGAGCATACTCTTGTCATGATCCTCTGTGCGCAGCTCTTTGCTCTCTGAGTATGGGGTCAGATCAAGCAATGCACCACGCCGGGCAAAGTCGGTTAGAAAAGCGTAATCCATCTGTATGATATCCGGTGCATTTGAACCGGCTACCTGTGTGGTCAGCTTGTCAAAGTATCCGTCCCAACCGGAATATTCCGGCTTGATGGTAATGCCAGGGTGTTTCTCTTCAAATAGCTTAATCACTTTGGTCGTAAGATCGTGGCGAGTCTGTGATCCCCACCAGGTCATACGAAGTTCAATTTTGCCGGAAGTACCCCCATCTTCACCTTCATTGGATGAGGCAGACGGTACTGATGATCCTCCGGAACAGGCTGTAGCGAACATTAACAGGGATAGGCAGAACAGGGTTACCCACTTTTTGGTATTCAGCATGAATGAATTTCCTCCCCTTTTGCTTTTATGGAATCGCTTACAAAAACTATTGTAACGGCCTATGGCTGCTCATGACATAAACAAAAGTAAGCTTTCCTGTCAAAAAAGTAAGGGGTTGGACAAATGTCCATTCAATTGAGATCGATATTCGTAGTGATTAAATAACCACCAGGAATGATGCTCCCGGTGGTTATTCATATATGCAGCATTCTTCGTGCAGCGTACTGTACCTCGCTACATCTTAACGGTGGTCATCCGGATGACTTTCAATAAAACGTTATAGTAGATATCATGTAGGTTCTCGATCAAGGTATCCTGTAGTTTTACTGACACTTTCAGGATTGCGTCACAGCAGTTGATGGCACCTTAGGCTGGACCAGATGTTTCTTCATCTTCGCCACTTCTGTTCCTGCCAGCATCATAATGCCAATACCGTGATTGTCATTCGTTACCGTGAGCAGGTCCTTATTGTAATATTCTGCGGTAAAGGCATATCTTGAGCCACTGCATACACCATGTACATTACCCTGACGGTCAATTGCTTTACGAGTTAATCCGTTCCATGCCCGCTCAGCCGCTTCAATGTAACGTGCAGGTTGATATAACCAACCAAAACGTACTCCCCGTGCAAAACCATAAGCAAACATTGCTGTGCAGGAGGCTTCCTGGTATGTTTCCGAATCATTTAATACCTGATGCCACAATCCGCCCTCTCCTTGCAGAGCTTGATATCCTTCACATAATTCATTGAAAAAGGAAATTAAAGCAGGACGATCTGGATGCTCTGCTGGCAAAGCTTCCAATACCTCAGACAACGAAAAGAGCGTCCAGCCATTTCCCCGTCCCCACGGAATCTGTGTCGCTTGTCCATATTTGAAATCATATACGTGGGACATGATCTTGAATTCAGGCATGTACAGATACTTCCGATACAATAAAAATTGTCTAGCGGCTTCGTCCAGTGCTGAATTGTTCCCCGTCAGTCGGGCATAACGCACAAGAAACGGTGTGCTCATATAAAGGTCGTCTGCCCACATCGTATTCTCGGCAAATTCACCGATACACTCACGGTAAAATGCACCATCCTCCTGTCGCTCCAAGCGGGTCAGCATAAAATCTGCAATCCGTTCGGCAATAGGCAAGAACGTCGGCTCCTGACATTCGGAATAGGCTTCCAACATCGCGGAGCCAAAAGAACCACAGTTATCCAGCATTTTCATCATAACCAGCTGCTGGTTAACCGCCGGGAAACCATACTGCTCCCGATCCCATAATGAGTACTCATCCATGCGGGTACACAACCGCACGTGTTCGGACGCATAACGGTTAATATCTGGCCGCTGCAAATAACGTCCAGTCTGTAACAGACCATATACGGTGACACCTAATGGATAATCCCATCGACCATAGTTGGTCACATTGCCTACTGTCCATTTGTTACTGAGCATTGCATTTTCATAATAGGGGCGTATCCACGCTTCCGGTCTGTCCAATCTCCAATATATGCGTTCCTCCCGTGCTTGTTTGCTTCCCGTTTCTTCTGGATTATCGTTTAATACCTTTCCTTTAAACACACGATCAGTGCGCATTAGATCCTGCAAATCAGGTTCGACGTCCTCCGATTCAAAAGGGCCTAGATATAGCCACGACTCCCCAGAAGCTCCGTGCACACGTTGGGGAAGCTCCAGTTCCAGCTGCTCTCCATTCACCGTTGCATTTATTACGAAATTCCATGGCTCAGCCGTATCGCTACATTCACTGCGAATCAACAGGTCATTCCGTCCATAAGATGCGGGTATGTTCACCTCGAACGGACTCGCGTCCTTTAATTGCACCGCCGATACGCCGTTCAGCCATATATTCAGTGGCCCGAAAGATTGACCAGACAAACAGATCGGGCATTCGCTTGAATCTCTGTTAATCAACTTTGTCCACGCATAGGCTTGCTGACCAGGAAGATGTCCGTACATTCGTTTAAGTGTCGGTTGCGTCTGCTTTTCCTCTGACCATTGCGTATCAGGGAGCCACTCCAATCTGTGATCTTCTTCTGACTCGAGCAAATTCCATTCCGGATGACTGTCCTCCGAGCTTACAGGTTTGGAATACACCCATCCGGCCTGCCCCTCTCTCTCCTGGAAAGGAGAGAGCACATTCAGAATACGCACTTTCCCCTCGTCCGAGCCAAATTGGCATCCAAAACCCGCAGGTGTATACTTCATCTCCAGCAGCAACGTATTCCATCCCGGCTTAATGTCGATTCCCAGTTTAACGGTTGCATCCAGGTTGATCTCATCCATGACCGTGGAGCGATACACCAATTTCTCATTAAAATAGAAGCGAACTGGTCCATAACAGCGGATCAGCACATCCAGATTTCGATCTTCATCCCCCCAGACCAGCGCTGCGGCATAGGAAATCTGACCTTTCTGTGCATCAGGGAAACGTTTACTCAAATTCAGATCATACAGACCCTTCTCATTTTGCAAAATACCAGACTTCTGAAATACGCGATATACAAAATTGGCCTGCGCGTTGGCACCTATATATCTCTCTGCCAGCACCTTCAGCACCTGATCCTGATCTTCTCCGAATCGATAATACATGCTCTGCGGTTCACTGAAATACGTTGTCATTGAATGCCCACATTCCTCTCCAGATGGAATACATAGGTATAGCGCTTAACCTTTGTGAGAAAATCCCTTTTTACAGAACGGTGATGATCCTCGTTTATCTTTGGAATAGCCAAATAATAAACCAAGTATACCTGACCTGCTTTACGGTGGCTACAGATTTTTGATTACGCTTACAAATAAATAATTGTATTGTCAGTCTGACGATAAGACAAAACGACGGACTACATCGTTGTAGTCCGTCTCATGTAGATTACACTTATCCAAAAATATCAAATTTAACGAATAGCTTCCCGGTTTCTTCATATACAGATTTGGCTAACCCATCGCCGTCAGCATCTACACGAATGATCAAATCATATTGACCTCTTGTCTCATTCATCTTATTTCCCAATTGCAAAATAATAGGTGTGCCGGGTTCTACATTTACTTTAAGTTTAAGCGTATGGCCATCATCACTGATCTGACTGCTATCTATTATATAATTCTCACCATCAATTTGGTAAAAATCATCTATGCTAAACTGGAACGCATCAGTCCAATACTCGATGGTGCCATCCACAAATTCTTCTCCTACATCGTAGTTTAGAGAAAATGGATTATTTCCATATTGAATTTGAAGATACTTGGTTTTAGCGTTGCTTGAGTCGAAGCCAAAATTACTAGACCCTATAGTCGGCACATCTGCTGGCATCTCTCCGTTCACCAGCGTAAATGCCAGCACATGTGATGCGTCCTTAGTCGACTCGTTACCTGCTGAATCCTTGGCGGTAATCACATATTTGTAGTCTCCTGGACTCAAATTATCCAACTTGGTAAGCGCAAGTGAGCCATCGGATTTGCTTTTGGCAAGGGAAATTCCTTCATTCAGCTCTCCTTCATCCACGACTCCATTCATATTCGCATCAGTCCATCTATAGAAAGTTACAACCGCTCCTTCTTCACTGACTGCTCCGGGATCTCCCTGAACTTGATCCCAGGTTCCGTTGTAATTGTCGATAATTCTAAATTTGCTTACATCCACCGTCGGTGCTGTTGTATCCGCAGGTACAGATGGATTCATGTTCCCGCTGTCGCTACTTCCACCTGATGAGGTCCCGCCATTATTCGAACTGGTAGATGGAGCCGGCGTAGGCACGGGCGTTGGTATTACCTCTGGTGTTGGTGTTGGAGTTGGTGTCGGCACTGGTTCAGGTTGTGGACCTGTAGTTTCTTTTATCGTTTGCAGCAATCGAGAAGCCGTCAGTGCCGCAGCTTGACGATCCGCTTGCAACACCGGTTTAAACATGTTATTTTGATCGCCGATAATGAATCCCGCCTCGAGTGCCGCTCCAACTGCATCTTTCGCATACTCCGAGATGCTTGCGCTGTCCTTGAACGTTAATGAATCAGCTTTGCCTGTTACGTCTGTTCCCATCGCTCTCATTAGAGTTACGACCATATCCTGTCTGGATAATGCCTTACCGCTCCCGAATTCCCCGCTTCCCATGCCTTTAAATATACCTGCTTGATATACCGCTTCGACAGAAGCATAGGCATAGCTGGTCACAGGAATATCTGTAAATTTCGGATTGGGTGGGACGTTATTGGTTACATCCAGCTTTAACGTCTTGGCAATCAGGATGGCAAAATCCTGTCTCGTAATCATGCCGGACGGATTAAATTGCCCATTACTGAATCCAGTGATAATCCCTTCGTTTTGCAACTCTACTATGGCATCCTTGGCATAGGATTTATCGATATCGGTAAATGATACTGCAGCGTTAGCCTGTGTCGCCCACAAAGGTGTTGTCAACAAGGATGCCGCGAGAAGCGAGCTGATGAAATGATTTTTTCTCAAAATAATGCTCCTCCCATATGAAGTATATTCATGCCCTTCCAACGCAAAATCCAATGGAGGATCTTCCTTAAATAATATGGACATGTACGATATTCCCATTATATAGAGAGGCTCTGAACCGATTCTGAACAAGTCGCCTTATTTCGACAACGTGTTGCGCATTGGTTTAAAAAATTGAAAAGCGTTACCGATATAGGTAGTAGGCTATTAATTCCACTTTTTGTATGAGAAAGGAACGATGTACCTTGAGTATTCTTGAATCTCTGGTTAACGCTATGCCTTTTGTAAGACAGATGTTTCGTGATGATGTATCCATATCCATTAATGATCATGAGAAAGTTCTGTATTTTGCCGAAGCCAAAAGTCTGGAGATCGGTGTAAAGGTCGGGGACGAGCTGCATGAGGATTATAAGGATTTTAAAATGCTGATTAACAAGGACACACGTACCGTGGCCCGCATGCCCGGTGATCTGCAAGGCAGACCCTTCGATGCCATCCTGATTCCAATTAAGGAAAACGATCAGGTTGTGGGCATACTCGGTGTGAACTACGCACTGGATAACCACCTCACGCTGGAAACGCTGATTAGGGAAAATGAAGCGACCATTCATGCACTAGTTGGTGGGATTCAGCAGATTGCGGCACATTCGGAAGAACTATCCGCGACTTCAGAAGAGATCTTGCGCAATTCCAAAAAAGCCTCGGAGAACTCCATCAATGTGACCAAAGTGACAAACGTCATCCGTGAAGTATCCGAACAAACCAACCTGCTTGGCTTAAATGCCATGATTGAAGCGGCTCGTGTCGGGGATCTAGGAAGCGGCTTCGGTGTCGTTGCCAGCGAGGTTCGCAAGCTGTCCGATCACACCAAACAAGCAGCAGCCGATATCGAGTCTTCCCTTGGCAGCGTTCAAGTTTCCATTAAACATATGGAACAGGAGATCGGTCAGATTACTACAGCAACGGTGGATCAGGCTGGGCTGGTAAACGAGTTTATGGAAAGTATTGAACAGCTTAGTGAAACTAGTTCGAATCTGAAAGCATTTGTGCAAAAGATGCTGGCACTGGAATAAAGCTAGCTTGTGGTCTAAGGAATAGATTAAACAGGAATGACATGTACATAATTTAAAAAATGGGCTTTTCTAACATCAATATGCCAAAGGCTGAAAATAAAAAGCCTCCGACTGTACTTTCCTTATAAGGAAGTAAGCGGAGGCTTTCGTTTTATTTTGATAAAGAATCGTGTACTAGACTGACTTACTGTTAAATTTCGACAGCTACGCCGTAATGGTCAGAGACCACAGGGCCATTTTTTCCGTTGAGAACTACCGTCGAAGACTTCGCCTGTACCGGACGATTCGAGAAAATATAATCTATACGGAGATCACGTTTGTTATCTGCCCAGCCGGCAATGGCTTTGACCACGGTTGCACCGTCATCCTTTTGCACAGCCGTCGTGTACAGGTCATTCCAGCCCTTGCTCATCATATAATCGTAGCCTTCCCCTCGTACTTCCGCGACATTATTGAAATCGCCCATTAAATAGAGCGGTTGGTCCATATATGGAGCAAGCTTGCTCTCGGTCAGTTCCCACTGCCCCTTGAAAGGCTCTTGTTCATCATCCCACCAGTTATAGTGTCCATTCACAAACCAGGTTGCTTCGCCTTGCAATTCAGTCTGAACACCTACAATTTTGCGTGTCCGGTAGTTGTCGTAATCTCGCATGTGGGATACATACTCACCAAAAGCCTGTGTGATCGGCGTCCGGCTCAGGATGGCGAGCCCTTCATCGTATTTGCTGAAACCAACATGGGCCGGAATCCATGTCCAGTAATAGGTCTCGGTCAGTTGCGTAAGCAAAACGTAAGCGTAGTTGTCTTTTTTGATCACAGCATCCGATTCCGTGGCAAAGTAATGTTTCAGTTCCTCCGCGGACAGCGCTGCTTCTTGTATGGATTGGTTGACCTCCTGCATGGAGATCACATCAAATTGGTGTGTATTGATAAAATCAGCCAGCTGACTGATCTTGTTCAGTTGGTCTTCTTCTGCCCAAGCGTGCGTATTTAACGTAAGTATTTTCATATGTCTCTCCTGTTGTTTGAAATTAAGCCGAATCCCGGCCTGCATCGTTCCTGTAAGGAATACATACGCTAAGCATACACAAGACGAGCCTATTATGCATGGTTTATGGTAAAAAAATAGAGATCGATACTCTTGAGTTTCACCTATCAAAAAGTCACATCCAAGTTCTCAGAACCGATGCACGGAGTACACGATAACTGATATGATGGATATATGAAATGTACACCATTACGTCAAAACGTGGTGATGACTGAACCTATGATTTCCCCAGGAGATGGAATGATGAACATACCTAATGACATGAACATGGATGATGCGCAGTGGCAACTGCTGATCAGGCAGGTCGCTGAACATTTTAACAACCTGACGATTATGCGTGGATTCCAATATTATAAACAGAAACGCGTCGGACCATTAACCTACACCGAACAAAACGGAATTTTGGCTGAAGTACAGGGCTCCGATGATTATGAGGTAACCCTGAGCTTGCAATCATTGAATACCAGTCACTGTACCTGTCCGGTTGGTTCTCATTGCAAACATATGATAGCCGTTCTAATGAGTTATGCGGAGCAACTGGGCCGACCCGTACACGGCATTGTGAACGCCCACTCCAGCACGGCACTGAAACAGGCTCCAAAACCTGCTGCTATAGCGACTTCCGGACGTTCGGATTACGCAACGCACGAAGAGGATCTCACCATCCCTGATAACCAGTATAGCCAGATCAAGGAACGTGCAACGGAACTTGCAGAACTTGAGATCACGGAATGGCATGAGCTGTTTCAGGCATGCCTGAAACGACTGGGGATAGGTACACCAAGTACATCGTATGTGCAGGCCGCAGCGGACGAGCTCTATGCCATCAAACCTAAGCTGTCCGCTGGTATGGACCAATTATTTGAGCTGCATGTTCAGCTATACCTGATTCGCTTCTGTGTGCCTGGCCGCAATTCAATCACACATACACCGGTGTATCTGAGTTATCCTGCTCAACTTGCCGTGGATGCGCTCCAAAAGGGGTTGGAACAGATCTTTAGTCGTCCGTTGGATCTCTCCGGTCTAAAGGGCACGAAGCTTGAACAACAATGGAACAGACTTGAGGAAACCTCGGCTTACCTGCGTATGCAAATGATATCCGAGACATCCAGCATGATGTTCTTCACCCCGCTTTATCGACAGTTTTGGTTAAACTGGATCGTACCTCATCTTCAGGGAAACCGGAAAACGCTGGAGTCAGAGCTGGCGTTTCTACAGGAAATGGAAAATGGCCTGTCTGCTGCTGCTTCCAAACCCGCCAAACCTGGTGAGAGCGTACTGAGCGTAGCGAATCTGACGGAAAACGGGAGCGGTGCGCCGATTAAATCTGTCACGTTGCCCTTGCCGCTGGTATTGGCGCAGAGCTGGATGTATTTCCATTTGAAACAAGATGACCAGGCTTGGCAGCGATTAATCAGCGGAAGCTCGGCATACGGTATCCCGCCGGAGCATCTGCTTCATTTTCTTCACGTACTTGCAGATTCTTCGGACTGGAAAAGACTAGGAGAGTGGTTGGTGCAGCTCGGACCTCTGCTGGCGAATCGACGGAACTCCCTCCTGAATGATTACATGCAGTTGTGGGACACAGCCATTCATCATCTGCCTGATGTAGAGCATCGCATGTGGGATACACTGGTCAGCATGTTGCCTCATTCTCGTCCGGCTTATGAAGAAGCGATGCATTCGCGGGGACAGTGGCGGCGGTGGATTGATTTTCAGCTGAGCACAGAGACGGAGCCGCTTGAATTCCGGGTAGCTGTGCTACAACCGATTGAAAAGGATGCTCCCGAACTGCTTCTGCCTTTCTACCATCAAGCAGTAGATCGTTATATAGGACACAAAAACAGGGACGGATACAAAGCAGCAGTGAAACTGTTGAAGCGTCTGTCCAAAATATATAAAAAATTGAAGCAGGAAGAGCACTGGGAGCAGTTTATCACCACATTGGCTGTTCGCAACAGCCGACTGCGCGCCCTGCAGGAAGAGCTTCGGAAAGGTAAGTTGATCTCATGAGTCTAATGCACCCTTACACCGAAACAATTGAGGTCCATGTTGTATTGACCGGATACGGGGATGCCTTGTTCTATGGAGCGCTGAACACCCATCACTTTGTATCGGGACAATCACTTAAGCAGCGATTATTTGCTTGGCATGCCCCTTCCTTCTACGGAACAGAACTGGAAACAAGACAGATTGAAGAGATTGAACTGGTCGTACTGCCTGCGGAAGAAGTGATTCCTTTCTTCAGCGAAATGAACACCCTTCTGCACATTGAATGGAAGTGGGACGAGCAGGCAGAGCATTTGATCCGGCTGGCCCCGGTACTTGCAGCATCGATTGACAATCGTAAATACATCCCCAGCTTCACCGCATTTCGCTCGGGACAACTGCAATGGACCTGGGACCCGGACAGTTTGAAAAAACAGGATCGAACCGCTCTTGGCAAAGCCCTGGAACAAACGGATGAGAGCTACGCCGAAGGACTGAGTGCTGCCTATTCCGCTTCGGTATTCCAACAATGGTATAGCACGGAAGAAGCGGCCACCGATCTGCGGCGCGAGTTCCCGCAATTGTTTCCACAAAGCGGAACGGCTCCGCAAACGGCTGGCATGGATGCCCAATCCTGGCTCGTGTCCATCGGCTGGAAAGCAGACGCAGCCCCATTCCGTCCGCTCCTGCAATTGCTGGAGCCGGAGGAGGATGAACCGGCATGGCGGCTGCGGCTGGTGTTGCAGAACAAACTTGATGCAGCCGTGCTGGTTCCTGTGCGGTTAGATTCACGTGGCCGGTTGGAAGGTGAATGGCCGGACGTGTGGACACCGTTCATCCTTGATCGTTCGGCAGGATGGCTGGAGCAGCTGCGTGCACATCTGCCTCGGATTCGCCGCGCTATTAGCGGCAGTCGGGATGTGCTCAGTGATCCATTGGGAGATCAGGATGCTTGGCTGTTCCTGACACAAGACAGCGGACGACTGCTTGAAGCTGGCTGGCAAGTGCTGCTTCCGGGTTGGTGGGAAGCTGCGCGCAAGAAGAAACCCAAGCTGCGTGCCAAGGTGAAACCGGAGGAAGGCAGTGAGCGGGGACAGTCTTTCTTTGGACTGGATTCGATCATTCATTTTGACTGGCGTATTGCGATTGGGGATACGGATCTCAGCGAGGAAGAGTTCGCTGATCTCGTGGCCCGTAATGAACGGCTGGTCCGCTTCCGTGGAGAATGGGTTCCCCTTGATCCGGCCTTGCTTGAGCAGATTCGCCGGGCCATGGGCGGTGTGGATCAGGAACAGGGGCTATCGTTTCAGGATATTCTGCATCTGCATCTGCTGCATAATGAGCAGCGAGAGTATCGCAACCAGAAACGCAAGGAAGGACAGGAAGAGGAAGAAGAACAGCCACAATCCAACGAGAACATTCGACTTGAGGTGGAACTGAACGAACACCTGAACCGGGTCATTGCACAGCTTGGCGGTGGGCAAGGCGGCGCTCCTTCCCTGCCTATTCCGGAAGGGTTGCATGCTGAGCTGCGTTCATATCAAAAGGAAGGTTTCGCATGGCTTGGATTCCTGCGGAGATTCGGTCTCGGTGCTTGTCTTGCGGATGACATGGGACTCGGCAAAACGATTCAGTTCATCACATATCTGCTACATCTCAAAGAGCATGAACAGCGCTTGCCTGGGCAGGCACCAGCCCTTCTGGTCTGCCCCACTTCCGTATTGGGGAACTGGCAGAAGGAGATCAGCCGCTTCGCGCCTTCAATTAATGTCAGTTTGCACTACGGAGCACGAAGACTGAGCGGAGAAGAGTTCCGGGAACAGACGGAACAGGTGGATATCATCATTACCTCCTATGCAACAGCGACTCTGGATCAAGAGATGTTGCAGTCCTATACGTGGGCATCCATCTGTCTGGATGAGGCGCAAAATATTAAAAATGCCCAAACGAAGCAGTCCATGGCGGTACGCAGTTTCCCGGCAAAACATCGTATTGCTCTGACTGGTACGCCAATTGAAAATCGGTTATCGGAGTTATGGTCGATCTATGATTTTATTAATCCCGGCTATCTGGGCAGCGCACGGGCATTCCAGACTCGGTTTATCAGTGCAATTGAGAAGGATAAGGATGAGCAGCGCATGCAGGATCTGCAGCAACTGGTGAAGCCATTCATGCTGCGCCGCAAGAAAAAAGATCCGAATATTCAACTCGATCTACCGGACAAAAATGAGATGAAAACCTACATTCACCTTACGGGTGAACAAAGTGCACTATATGATCAGTCCGTTCAGGAACTGATGGACAAAATGAAAGAGCTGGAAGGCATCAAGCGTAAAGGTGCAATTCTCTCTGCCTTAACCCAGCTCAAGCAGTTGTGTGATCACCCCCTGCTGCTGACCAAAGAAGCCTTGCCGGAAACGCTCTCCTCGGAAGGCTCTATAACAGAGTATGACCTGTACAGTCCGCAGGACATGGCCATGCTGATCAGCCGCTCCGCGAAGCTGGAACGACTGATGGAACTGGTTCGCGAACTACGGGATGAGGGCGAACGGTGCCTCATTTTCACACAATACATCGGCATGGGACAGATGCTGCAACAAGTATTAAGACAGGAGTTGCAGGAACCTGTATTGTATCTGCATGGGGGTACGTCCAAGACAGCCAGGGATCGCATGATTGACGAGTTCCAATCCCGGACGTTACCTGCGGCAGAGCAGCCGTCGGTCTTTATTCTGTCCATCAAGGCAGGTGGTGTGGGCTTGAACCTGACCGCAGCGAATCATGTATTCCACTTTGACCGCTGGTGGAACCCTGCCGTGGAAAATCAGGCTACAGACCGTGCCTATCGGATGGGACAGACGAAGGATGTTCAGGTACACAAGTTCATCTCGCTGGGCACACTCGAAGAACGCATTGACGAGATGCTGGAGAGCAAGCAGCAGCTCAGCGACAATATTATCACCAGCTCTGAAAACTGGATCACCGAGCTGTCCACGGATGAGCTGAAGGATCTGTTCACCCGGCGCCGCGACTGGTCGGGTTAATTCCAGACTGGATTGATGTTAACCTTGTAAATAGTAGAATACAAAAAGAAGAGCGAAGTGTCGGAAATGCATTCCGGCCTCGCTCTTTTTTTACAATCCTAGCGCATGTTTCCGATGATGGACGATCTTGAATCCTGCATTTTCTTGACGAAATTCGTCATCACATCAAAGGCTTCATTGCGTTTGTTAGTCATAGACTGCAAACGCAGCATATCCATTTGTTGTGAGTTGCTCATCGCATCAATTTTACCCTTCAGAACTTGGACTTGGGAAGCATCCCCGCTCTGAATGGCCGCCTGCAATTGTTCGTTCAGCTCTGCAATCGCTTGATTGCGATTTTGAACTTGTTGAATTTGTGCCTGCAATTGGCTATCCAGCAATTTCGTGCGTTCCTGCTGAACCATCATCAAAGCTGTTTCGATGTCCATGCCACTCAAATTAATGCTTGAGACAGAAGGTACCGTTGATACACTTGCTGCAGAAGCAGAAGTTACAACGGATACAGCTGCAATGGCAGCAATAACTGTGGAAGAAATGACTTTGCTTGATTTTTTCATAACCTACACCTCCTTTTTTATATAGTAGATACCCCCAGTAACTGGCATCTTTCGACATCATATATCGAAGGTCCTAGATCCTTCAACCCAAATTCCCGAAGTTGAGACTAAATTGATACTGATTGAGTCTCCAACATTTCCCATACAAACGAATAGTCTGTGTGCTGGTTTAAGAGTCTTTCCGTTTCTGAACAGGCACCCAAACTTCCACGTCGGCGTCCATTGGCTTTCCATTTAGCAACACTTCTGCGATCGGTCCCCCGGAATATTCAAACTCATAGTCATACTCATCGGTTAACAGAGAACCAAATGCTTGGTTTTCCAGCTTATCAAATGCCAAACGGGATAAACCACCGCTTCCTGACAAGATTAAATACTCGCCTGCAGGAAAAAGGACTTCGTCTGTATGTTCAGGCAGAGGCTTCGAGGATTGAACACCCGCATAATAATGGACATTGCCATTTTCTATGGCTACTGCGGCGAAACCATATGGACTTTCCGAATAAGGACGAAGACTGGCCATTTGTCCATTATCCAATACACTTTTGAAGAAAGTTGTCTTCTTGCTTGAATACTGAGGAGTGTGGATACTGGTTCCCTCGTCTAAAAGGGTTTTAAAACTGATGATACGAAAGGCCTGCTTCTTCTCAATCCTGTAATTGTTCATATTTATTGCCTCCTGGTTGTACATGAATTTGGTTTACGAACCAAGCATAATCTATCAACTGTGACATCTGTATGGCATACTTAAAGCGGAGGTGGAGTATGAAAATTGATCGCTTACTTGCTTTGATTATGATTTTATTGGAGCGAGAGGTGGTTAGTGCGCGGGAATTGGCCGAACGTCTTGAAGTGAGCAGACGAACCATCTATCGAGATATTGATACGTTAACCTTTGCCGGATTGCCCATTTTTACGCATCAGGGAGCGATGGGCGGCGTGGGTCTGATGAAAGCCTATAAAATGGACAAGCTGTTATTCACACCACAGGATATACAGACCTTGTTGACCAGTTTGAAAAGCTATAAACAGTTGTTTGAAAATAATGAAATTGTTTTCATCTTGGAGAAATTGAATGCAATCCATCACGGGAGTGACACTGGCATTAAGGCAGGACGGTTCGCAGTGGATTTATCGTTAAATCAAGGGAATGAATCACTCCGCAATTTGCTTAGCTGCATTGAGACTGCGATGAATGAACAGCGATACCTGGTCTTTGATTATGGGGATCGGGGCGGGAAAATCAGCACCCGGACGGTTGAACCGTATCAGATTGTCTTCAAGGGGAGCAGTTGGTATTTGCAAAGCTACTGTGTCGACCGGGAAGATTTCCGCATATTTAAATTGGCGCGTATGAGCAACCTTCTGGTATCAAAGAACGGATATGTACCAAGAGACTTCACCCCATTACCCATGGATGGAGCCGGATGGATGAGTCAGGACTGGGTGGAGGTAACGATTCGTGTTCATCGTTCAGTCATTGATAAAGTAATTGAGCGTTTCGGGGAAGCGCATATCCTTCATATGGGAGAAGAAACCTGTCTGGCGACTTATCCCATTATTCAAAACACATTCGGATACGACAAGTTACTTGCATTTGGAGATAAATGTGAAGTGATTGAACCCGTTGAAGTGCGTAAGGAATTTCAAGATTACGTTCGTCGCATTCTGGGACAATATGAACATTAAGAAGAATAAAATACACACAATAAAGCCAGCACGCTGTCCATTCAGAATGGCGGTTCCTTTTGCCAAATCAACAGACAACATCCACCACGTTCAGCCTTCTAATTGAAATAACACAGCTCCTGCTCCGAGTAACCTCGGCAACTCACAGCATCGATCTGAACGATCTAACAGTCAATACAGCAGGAAGTATATTAGGCTTTGTCATGCTAAACATGTTCTCAAAAAGCTCCATCAGGCAGCACCTAATGGCCATATGGGAGTTAGCACGCGAAGTATCATTCAAAGCTATGCAGTAAACGATGATTAGCAAACATAAAGTACCCCTGGAGGCAAAACATGGTCCATGTCCCAAGATGAAAAAAGCAGTCTGCTATGGTACAATGAAGGAATTGTGTATTCAGAGACAGACATGTGGATAAAGGCCATGAAAGAAGGATCTCTGGTGCGCTTTTATCCATTCATCATGCTGCCATTCTAGGGAGGCTTATGGAACAACCATGCTCATTATTGGTATCGCCGGAGGAACCGGCTCCGGTAAAACGACGGTAGCTCGCTCCGTCATAGACCGTCTGGGATCAGGTAAAGTCACGTTTATATCCCAAGACAATTATTACAAAGACCAGTCGCAGCTCACCCCTGAGCAACGCCGACTCACCAATTACGATCACCCGTTTGCATTCGATAATGATCTGTTGATTGAGCATCTCACCTTGTTGAAAAAAGGCCAAGCTGCGTATGCTCCCGTATATGACTTCACCATAGATAACCGTGCCGCCAATGAAACGGTTGAACTGGCACCGAACCATATCGTTATTGTGGAAGGACTGCATGTCCTGATTGATGAACATCTGCGTGCCCTTCTGGATATTAAGGTATTTGTTGATACGGATTCCGATGTGCGTATTCTGCGCAGAGTACTGCGGGATATGGAAGAACGCGGCCGTACGATTCAATCCGTGTACAAACAATATCTCGAAACCGTAAAACCGATGCATGATGCTTTTATCGAGCCTTCCAAAAAGTATGCAGACATCATCATTCCCGAAGGTGGACATAATGAAGTCGGGATTCAGATGTTATCCATCCTGACTGAGAAATATCTGACCGGTGAAAAGTGGAATGGCGCATAATTTAATATAATGTTGCTGCATTAAGCGCTCTGCCCCGCTCACATCCGAGTGGGACAAAAACAAGCATCGCTCATACCATATCACCACTAAAATCCAGGTTGCAATTAGCGCAATCTGGATTTTTTGGGTATTTCTATTTTATAATGGACTCCATAGCTGAAAGGAGACAGCACAACATGGCTACTTTTGAAGAGTTTATACAGCATGACATCCGCGTTGGTACAGTGGTGGAAGCCGAACCTTTTCCAAAGGCGCGCATCACTGCGATTAAAATGACCATTGATTTCGGCCCACTTGGCCTTAAACGTTCGAGCGCCCAAATTACGAAACGTTACACCCCCGACATGATGGTCGGCAAGCAGGTTATTGCTGTAGTCAATTTCCCGCCGCGCCGAATTGCGGGTTTTGTATCGGAAGTACTGGTGCTTGGCGGTGTGCCTGATGAAGGTGACGTTGTATTGTTAACCCCGGACCAGACATTACCGAACGGAACAACGATTGCCTGATTTTCATCATATCGCTATTCCTGTCTTTGCACCTAAAGCATAAGGTTATGAATCTTCGGATTCGTGGCCTTTTTTTGCATCGTAGAGTATGAATGATGATGGACATATTTAGTATTTAGTAATGTGAAGCAGTGCCAGCTAATCTCCCTTTTCTATGCTCCTCGACCCTTTTGGAGACACACCCGTCACTCGCTTGAACATCTTGGAAAACAGTAATGGATCTGTATACCCCACAGAGTGGGCCACTTCGCTAACCGATAGAGCCGAATGCTGCAGCAGTTCAGCTGCACGATTCATCCGGTATTCGAGAAAGAAAGCCTGTAATGACTTGCCATACCTCTCCTTAAAAAGCCCTGATAGATACGTGCGATCCAAACCCACGGCACGGGCAATATCCAGAATCGAGGTTCTCTGACTATACCTGTTCTCCATAAACTGAACGGCCTGCCTGATATATTCCTCTTTGGTCGACAGAGGTCTTTGCAGCTGCTCTCCAGCGGGAGAAGATGCGATCAGTTCAGCGATTAGCCGGTACAGCAGGCTCTGGTTGAACACATCTCCCCCGGTACGCGTGGATGCTTGAACCATCTCGGTATACAGGCAGTCGAATGTATCCTTATCTCTGGCATCAAATACAGGATGTTCCGGACTAATATGAGCTCGCTGCATGAATGCCTTGGCATGAACACCCTTAAACCCGAACCAGGAATAAGTCCATGGCTGCTTCGCATCCGCTTCATAATGAATAAGCGTATCCGGAAGAATCACAAATCCCTGGCCCTGTGTAAGCTCATATTGCTGATCCGCCATAAATACAGTGCCCCGTCCTTCATGAATGTAATGAACAATATAAGCATCCCGAACACCCGGCCCCCAATAATGCGACGGATCACATGCCTGCCAACCGAAAAATAACAGTACCAATTCCATCTGCGTCAAATCCATAGGAACCACGTTCGTTTCGATCAGTTTCAACATTCCACACTCCCTCTGTTCACCACTATAGGCAATCTCACACTAAAATTATAACAGGTAAATAGATGAAATATTAGCTGTAAGCGAATCCACAAATGGGATTATGCCATATTTATAAGAGGTTGAGCCATAGTTATCTCGGCCCAATCCACCTATATTGGAGGTACACCATTTATTCAGGGAGGCTGAACTTGAGATGAACAAAATTACGTTCCTCGGTGCGGGAAGCACCGTTTTTGTCAAAAATGTATTGGGTGATGTCATGATGACTGAAGCGCTTCAGGATTTTGAGCTGGCGTTGTTCGATATTGATGCGGAACGCCTAAGCGACTCGGAGCGCTTGCTCACCAGTATGGCACGTTCGATCGGAAGTGGTTGTTCCATCAAAGCCTATACCGACCGCAAGGAAGCACTGCGCGGGGCCAAATATGTGATTAATGCCATTCAGGTAGGCGGATATGATCCGTGTACCATTACAGATTTTGAAATTCCGAAGAAATATGGATTACGTCAGACGATCGCCGATACGCTCGGGATTGGCGGGATTTTCCGTAATTTGCGGACGATTCCGGTGATGCTCGATTTTGCACGGGATATGCAGGAAGTGTGCCCGGATGCGTGGTTCCTGAACTACACCAACCCGATGGCAGTACTGACCAATGTCATGAACGTGCATGGCGGAATTAAAACTGTAGGTCTGTGTCATAGTGTACAGGTGTGTGTGCCGCATCTGTTTGATGCACTGGGGATTGATCAGACGGGTGTGGTCGCGAAAGTTGCGGGTATCAATCATATGGCCTGGCTGCTGGAAGTCACACGGGATGGTCAGGATCTGTATCCGGAGATTAAACGTCTGGCGAAGGAAAAACAGAAAGAGCAGCATGATGACATGGTACGTTATGAACTGATGCAGCGCTTTGGATACTATGTAACCGAGTCCTCCGAGCATAATGCCGAGTACCATCCTTATTTTATTAAACGAAACTACCCGGAGCTGATTGAACGCTTCAACATTCCGCTGGACGAGTATCCGCGCCGCTGCGTGAACCAGATTGAAGGCTGGAAAGAAATGCGTGAGAAGCTGTTATCCAGCGAAAATATCGAACATACGCGCAGCCGGGAATACGCTTCGCATATTATGGAGGCCATGGAGACGGATCGCCCTTACAAAATCGGCGGTAATGTCATGAATAACGGACTGATTACCAACCTGCCTCGTGAAGCCTGTGTTGAGGTGCCTTGTCTTGTGGATGGATCAGGCATCAGCCCGACGTATATCGGGGACCTGCCTCCGCAACTTGCGGCATTGAACCGTACGAATATTAACACTCAACTGTTGACCATTGAAGCGGCGATTACGGGCAAAAAAGAGCACATCTATCATGCCGCGATGCTTGACCCGCATACAGCTGCCGAGCTTTCCATTGATGATATCGTCTCAATGTGTGATGAGCTGATCGAAGCTCATGGCGACTGGTTGCCGAAGTACACGTCATAAGAAGTTCATTGTATGCAATTCTAAAAGCACTAGTCCCCTCTTAACAGGGAGAGGCTGGTGCTTTTTTGAGCTTTCATCCTGTTTCCCAGCCTAATCCTGAAGCAGAAAACGATAGCCGATTCCCGGCTCGGTCTGAATAAAACGGGGACGCGTGGGATCTTCCTGCAATTTTTTGCGCAGATGGCCGACATATACCCGCAAGTAATGGCTGTCCGACTCATGATGATGTCCTCCCCACACTTGTTGCAGCAACTGGCGTTGGGTAATAATTTTGCCTGCATGGGTTGCGAGTACTTTCAGCATTTCATACTCAGTTGGTGTTAACTTTACGGGTGATCCGTCCAAATCGACCTGTCTCTGGGCCAGATCAATCGTAAGCGGACCAAAACGCAATACCGGCTCATCCGTAGTTTTAGCCACATGGCGAAGGGCAACCCGAATACGGGCAACGAGCTCTCCCATGCCAAACGGTTTGGTGACATAATCATCCGCCCCGCCATCAAGTGCAGCAATTTTATCCTCTTCGCGTTCCTTTGCAGTCAGCACGATGACTGGTACCTGCGACCATTCCCGAATCCGCTGAAGTACATCCATTCCGGACATACCGGGCAAGCCCAGATCAAGCACAACCAGATCAGGATGCACTATGCTTGCCTGTATGACCGCTTCTTCGCCGTCGGCGCATTCGTGAATCTCAAATTGATGCGCCTGCAGCGTAACCTTCAGCAGTTTACGGATCTGTGGTTCATCATCCACAATTAATATGCGCGCGCCTTGTGGTGCCGTCATGTCATTCTTCCTCTCTTTGTCCCATATACGGGAATGATGCTTCGGGTTCCTCTGTAGGCAAACAGATGCATACACGTGTCCCGCCTCCCGGATTCGGCTCTGCGGTGATCGTACCTCCATGAACTTCGACGATTCCTCTACAGATGGCAAGCCCGAGTCCCGTACCTGTCACATGCCGTGACGATTCGGATCGATAAAATTTCTCAAACACCCGCTCGCGCTCTGCTTCCGGAATCCCGACACCCGAATCAGCCACCACCATGGTCATTCGTCCATGCGGCTCATCCATCTTAACCGTAATGACGATCTCACTATCCTCTGGTGAATATTTGATGGCATTGCTGATGACGTTGACCAGAACCTGCTCCAGCAAAACCTCATCCCCGGATACAAACGGCGGCTGATCCGGCAATTCCACCCGAATGCGACGTTGCTGGATGAATTGCTGAACCTGATTTAGAACAATCCCGATCATGTCGCCCACATCACACCATTTCCTGCGCAGCTGCAACATGCCACTCTCCAGCTTCACCATGCCCAGCAAATTGGTTACCAGCCTGTTCATACGCAGAGCTCCATCCCGGATATTGCCTGTCAGTTCTTTTCGATCCTCCGGGGTAAAAAGAGAATCATTTTCCAGCAAACCCGTTGCTGAACCAATGATGGCCGTAAGGGGTGTGCGCAGCTCATGGGACACCGAGTCCAGCAAAGCGGTGCGAATTCGTTCCGATTCAGCCGTCACCTGCGCGAGTCTCGCTTCTTCGGCCAGCTTGACACGGGCAATGGCGCTTGCTGCCAGCCCGCCACACGCTTCCAGCAAACGCAGCTTTTCTCGCTGATCCTGAAGCTCGCTGGATTCCAGATTCACAGCGAGCACCCCATGGATCTGGTCTTCTGTACGCAGCGGCACATACAAACCAGTTGATTCCCGCAGGCTGGAGGACCCGCGTCCAGCGATTTCACCATGTTTATACACCCATTTGGCAATAGCAATTTCAGCTTCTCCTTTACCCCAGGCAATTACATCCGAATCCTCCGAAGAGGAGGTAACCTGAAGTTCGCCTTGAGCATTCAGGAGATATATTGCTGCCGGAGCCCCAAGTGTCAGTGACACCTGTCTCACAATGTTGCCGAGTAGAGTATGCAAATCTGTAACAGCCGTCATCTGGCGACTTAAGGCATATAGCGAATTCGTCGTAATCTCGCGTTGTTTTACCACTTCCAGCTGCTGCCGCAGGCGCCCCGCCAGACTCGCTGTTAATACAGCCACTGCCAAATACACAACAAAGGAAAACAAATATCGCAAATCCTCAACCGTAAAACTGAGATACGGAGGAACAAAAAAGAAGTCAAAGGCAACAACGCTAAGACTTGCTGCATATATGGCCGGACCCATTCCCCAGTACACAGCACTGACCAATACCGGAAAAAGATAAATTAACCCCACGTTAACCAGGTCATCGCTAATCCCTATCGCATGAAGCAGAATGGTGAGCAATGTAATTCCAAGGGTTACCCATATATATTTGGGAACACGGTTTAGCTTCAGCCAGACGTCTTCCCCTTTATTTCGTTCAGACACAGCACATCTCACATCCCGCTCAGTTCATAATCGTAGTCCGCAACAATTAATACGTCCATATGTCTGGATAACCGTACCAGCCTGCTGACCACCGTTCCCTTTCCACGATAGCCGTTCAGCCACCAAACCCGTCTCGCTTGACCAACCACCAACTGCGTTGCTCTTTCCTCAGAAGCTTTACCCGCCAAAATACCAGGTACATCTCTCAGCCTCTGGCTATGATGAATATGGAATTTGCCGCCCAGTCGAACGGTCAGCTGTTCCAGCTCCTCCAACTGGCATTTCACTTCATCACTCATGACTTCACCTACATGAACATGGTGCACATGCCAGACCGCTTTTAACCGGTAGGCTGTGCGGAATCCGCGACGAATCAACCGCTCTGCATGCTCATCACTGCTTACGCAGACAAAGACCACCTCCTGTCTGCGCCAGGGACCGCGAAGTGCACTTTTGCGCTCCTGTGATTCAAGGCGTTCATCCACATCATCGGCCAATTCCCTCAAGGCAAGTTCCCGTAAGGCAATCAGATTACCAATGCGAAAAAAATGACCAAGCGCTTGTTCTACCTTGGCTGCTGCATAGATTTTACCCTCCCGCATGCGTTGCCGCAAGGCTTGGGGGGCCACATCGATAAGCTGAACCTCGTCTGCCGTTTGCAACATATGATCCGGCACAGTCTCCCTGACCCTGATTCCCGTTATATGTTCCACCGCATCGTTCAAACTTTCCAGGTGCTGCACATTCACGGTAGTGATGACAGAGATGCCCGCATCCAACAGGATCTGAACATCTTCGTAACGCTTTTGGCGCATGCTTCCCGGAACATTCGTATGCGCAAGCTCATCCACCAATACCACTTCAGGACATAGACGAAGAATCGCTTCGGTATCCATTTCTTCGAGCTGCACTCCTTGGTATGTCCGCTGCTCCCGCGGAATGATGGATAATTGGCCAATCTGTTCCATCGTTTCCGCCCGATTATGCGTCTCCAGCAGACCAATCCGTACGTCGATGCCTTTGCGGAGCAGATCATTGCCCTCCCGGAGCATCATATAGGTTTTACCCACACCTGGCGCAGCACCGATGTATACCTTGAACTTGCCCCGCCGAATCTGACCAATCTGTGCCTTCATCTCCTGCTCGCTTAACCTGCGATAAGTTGGCGTCTCTGTATCCGGCAGTCGGGTCGGAAGCACCCGCTCACCCTCATGTTGTGCCCGATCCGCGAGTAGAAACAGATCTACACCCCGCACCCTGCGCAGCAAGGAATTAACAAATGATCCCCGCCACAGCTCCTGCCAGCGACTGTGCCGTGAATGCCCCATAACAATACGGGTAATCTGATGCTGGACTGCGTAGCGTGCAAGTGTAGGTGGAATGTTACGGCGGTGTAACACAGGCAATTCCTCAAACTGCCCTCCGAATTTCTCCACCATTTTGATCATGTTGCGACGAAAAACGGTAGCTTCCTTGGTCAGCGGCTGCTTCATATTGCGAAAGGTCACAGCATGCAGATCTCCGTTTAATCTCTTCGCAATCTGCTGTCCTCTCCGAATATAGATGGACCCGTTCCAGTGATATTGGGTGGATACCAAAATGCGTTCCATAATGCCTGTCGTAACCGTAATGCCCATCTCTTCCCGGTGCTCACGCAGTGATTCGTTAACCCCTTCTGCGACAAGTCGGAGAGCCAGTTCACGCAAAATACCCAAATTGCCATGCCGGAACACCGCTTCGCCCTCATGTCCCCGAAGATGTCCCTCGGCAAGACGGCTTAATACGGTTTCAGGAGTTACATCGATCAGCTTCACTTCATCAGCCAGTTCAAGGGTATCTGCTGGCACGGTATGCTCTGCAGCAATTCCCGTGAGCTGGCGTGCAAGCTCCGTATACCCCTCCAGCTCATATACATTCACCGTTGTAATGACACTGATATTGTGTCGCAGCAAATACTGAATGTCTTCCAGTCGGGTTGCATGACGTGCCTCTTTTCGGTTTCTATGAGCAAGCCCGTCAACGAGCACGACCTCCGGATTACGTGCCAGCAGGGCATCCAGATTCAAGTCCTTCATCTCCATGCCATCCTTCCAGCGAGACCAGTGAATGCTCGGAATCCGCTCCAACTCGCCGAGCTGCTCCACAGTCTCCGGTCTTTGCATGGTCGACACAGCGCAGATAACCACATCAATCCCCTGGTGGCGCAATGTGTTTCCTTCCCTGAGCATATGATACGTTTTGCCCGAACCGCTGACCGGACCGATATATATCTTCAAGGTACCCTGCTGCAGCTTCGTGATCATTTTCAAGATGTCTTCCGGAGATTTCCGCTTGAAGCTGTTTTCCATCCGTTCACTCCCCCAACATAACCTTTAATTAAAATGGAGAAAGCCCCTTCCGAAGCTCGGAAGAAGGCATGTTACGAGCAACCAAGGGAAATTGTTGTATTCCCTGTGGATCTACCCAATACAATGACGTTATTTCAGCTCAGCTGTTAACGCCAGATTCAAAGCAGTCACATTCACACGCGGCTCACCGAATATGCCCAGCTGTCGCCCTTGTGTATGTTCTTCCACGATCTTGGCAAGCTCTTGCTCACCAAGGCCCGTTGCCTGACTAATCCGCGGAATCTGTGCTTTTGCTGCTTCCGGTGACAGATCCGGGTCAAGACCGGAACCGGAACCTGTCACGAGATCTGCAGGAATGTACTGCAAGCCCGGATTCTCTTGCTTGAGCTGAGCCACCTTTTCCTTCATTTCAACAATATACGCCTCCGAAGCCACGGCACGATTGGAACCAGCTGATGCAGTTCCATCATAATTGGCGTTCGATGCCCGGGGCTGGAACAGCCCCGGCGATTTCACTTCCTGCGATAGCAGCGACGAACCGATGGTTTTCCCGTCAGTTGTGATTAGACTGCCGTTGGCCTGATTCGAGAAGAGCAGCTGCGCCACTCCGGTTGTAACCAGCGGGTAGATCATACCGCAAATCAGCATAAGCACGACAGACAACCGAATGGCGGGCAGTACCTGTTTCATATGAATCACATCCTGAATTTATTATTGTAAAAACTCAACCTATACGTGTTACACTGGTTCACTCCGATTGCAGCACCTTCGTGTAAATCAAGGCTTCTTTTTAAATGTTTAGTTACATAAGCCCCGACAGCAACAGATCAATCAGCTTAATTCCGATAAACGGTACGATTACACCGCCCACACCATAGATGAACACATTCCGTCCAAGCAGCCGCTCCGCCGACATGGCCCGATACTTCACACCCCGCATGGCAATTGGGATTAGCAGTGGAATAATGATGGCGTTGAAAATCAGCGCTGACAGAATTGCGGACTGCGGCGAAGCGAGATTCATAATATTGAGTGCCTGAAGCTGCGGCATCGCTAAAATAAACATCGCCGGGATGATAGCAAAATACTTGGCAATATCATTGGATATCGAAAAGGTCGTCAGTGCGCCGCGAGTAATGAGCAGCTGCTTGCCAATGGAGACCACCGACAACAGTTTGGTTGGGTCGGAATCAAGATCGATCATGTTGGCCGCTTCCTTGGCCGCCATGGTGCCCGAATTCATCGCCAGGCCCACATCGGCCTGCGCCAGTGCAGGAGCATCGTTGGTACCGTCGCCGGTCATGGCGACGAGCTTGCCCTCCTGCTGCTCCTTTTTGATCGCGGTAATCTTGTCTTCCGGCTTGGCTTCGGCAATAAAATCATCCACGCCCGCTTCCAGCGCAATGGTCGCCGCTGTCAGGGGGTTATCCCCTGTACACATGATCGTCTTGATGCCCATGGAGCGCATCTCCGCAAACTTCTCTTTCAGCCCCGGCTTCACCGTGTCTTTCAAATAGATCACACCATAAATCTGATCATCAATCGCAACCGCAAGCGGTGTTCCCCCAGCTTTTGCAATTCGGTTAGCTATATCGTCCAAATCGCCGGGGATCCGTCCCCCACGGGAGGAAATATGGCGTTTGATCGCATCCACCGCACCTTTGCGGATCTGCTTCCCACCGCTTAGATTCAGACCCGACATGCGGGTCTCTGCCGTGAAGTTCACATGTTCTGCATCTGCATATTCCGTCTCCGCCCAGTTCTCGCCCTGCTTGCCAGCCAATTCAACAACCGAGCGTCCCTCTGGTGTCTCATCCACTACGGAAGCTTGCAGAGCGGCCCTGGTCATCTCCTGTGCAGATACGCCCTGAACGGGAATAAACTCCGAGGCCATGCGGTTTCCGTACGTAATTGTTCCGGTTTTGTCCAGGATCAGCGTATCAATATCGCCTGCCGCTTCCACCGCTTTACCCGACATGGCGAGTACATTGAACTGCGTGACACGGTCCATGCCCGCAATACCGATCGCGGATAACAGCCCGCCAATCGTAGTCGGAATCAGACAGACAAGCAATGCGATAAGGGTAGCCAGATCAAGCCGGATGCCTAGATAATTCGCCATTGGCACCATGGTCATGATGACAATCAGGAATATCAGGGTCAACACGGCGAGCAGTGTTGTCAGCGCAATTTCATTCGGCGTTTTCTGGCGCTGTGCGCCTTCAACGAGTGAGATCATCCGGTCGAGGAACGACTCCCCTGGATCCGTCTGCACACGCATCACAATATAGTCGGAAGTAACCCGCGTGCCTCCCGTAACGGAGGAAAAATCACCGCCCGCCTCCTTGATTACAGGGGCCGATTCCCCGGTAATGGCGGACTCGTCGATAGAGGCCAGCCCTTCAATAATCTCACCGTCCGTGGGAATCAGTTCGCCTGCTTCTACACGGACGATATCTCCTTTTTTCAACTGGGTCGAAGACACTTGTTTGATAGTTCCGTCTTTCTGTACCAGCTTCGCAGTGGTGTCCGATTTCGTCTTGCGCAGCGTATCTGCCTGAGCTTTGCCCCGTCCCTCTGCCAGTGCTTCAGCAAAGTTGGCAAACAGCAGCGTGAACAACAGGATGAGAAACACCGCGATGTTGTACCCTCGCCCTGCCTCAGATGCAACAAATAGATCCGGATTAATACATAACAGCAATGTGATGAGTGTGCCAACTTCAACAATAAACATCACTGGATTTTTGATCATGACGACCGGGTTCAGCTTCTTGAAGGCATCCAGAGATGCCTGGAGCAGAATGTCCCGACTTAATGTTTTGCTTCTTTTGGGCGTACCGGGATCCGTACCCGTACCTCTCGTTCCTTTACCCTGGGTTCTGATCGTGCCTCTGCCTAATCCTTCCACCGTCTGCTCCTTCTTTCGTTCTACAACATTCATTGTGATAATCCACCTCCGCACTTTACATCCTTGCTCCTTTTCCCATAACCGACCACCGTACCGTTCATCATCGAATCATCGCCAAATGCTCTGCAATCGGTCCAAGTGCCAGTGATGGGAAGAACGTCAACGCTCCAACTACCACAATCATCATCACCAGAATACCTGCAAAAAGAGGCGTGTGCGTACGCAGTGTACCCGTTGTTACGGGAACAATTCGTTTGGTGGCCAGTGATCCGGCAATGGCGAGCATCGCGATCATGGAAATGTATCTTCCAAGCAGCATCACCACACCAATGGCGATGTTGTAAAAGTCCGTGTTGGCATTCAACCCGGCAAACGCCGATCCATTATTGGCAGCTCCGGATGCAAAAGCATATAACACCTCGGTCAGACCATGCATGCCTGAATTCGAAATAGAAGCAACAGATTCAGGACGCATAAGCGCCAGCGCGGTCGGGGCCAGAATAATCAAAGGATGAACAAGCAACGCGATGGACGCGAGCTTCACTTCCTTGCCCTCAATTTTTTTGCCCAGAAATTCAGGGGTCCGCCCAACCATCAGCCCACAGATAAATACGGCCAGAATCACATAGAGCAGTCCGTTGAGCAAACCTACTCCTTTACCACCGAATACGTTGTTTAGCATCATCTCAGCTAGTGCAACCATGCCGCCAAGCGGGGTGAGCGACTCATGCATATTGTTCACCGACCCGGTTGTGGCTGCTGTAGTCACTGCTGTGAAGAGTGCCGATTCGGATACTCCGAACCTGACTTCCTTTCCTTCCATATTACTTTGGATTCCCACCGCATCCAGCGCTGGCACACCGCGATATTCCGACACAAAGACCGTGGTCAGCATCACGAGGAAAAGTAAACTCATCGCCGCAAACAGCGTCCAGCCCTGCTTCCGGTTGTTCACCATGATGCCGAAGGCGTAAACCAGCGCAGTAGGAAGCAGCATCATGCAGACGATATGCACCAGGTTCGACAACGCCGTAGGGTTCTCAAACGGATGCGCGGCATTGGTTCCGAACCAGCCTCCACCATTGGTACCCAAGTGCTTGATCGACTCCAGCGAAGCGACCAGCCCGCGGCTAATCGTCTGCTGTGCCCCATCCAGCGTGGTCGCGTTCACCGCTCCCGCCAGTGTCTGCGGCACACCCTGGAATACGAGGAACAACGCCACAATGAAGCTCAGCGGCAAAAAGATTCTCGTAATCGACCGTACCACGTCGACGTAAAAGTTCCCCAGTTCATCCCGTCGGCCCACCAGGCCGCGAATGAAGGCAATAGCGACTGCGAATCCGGTCGCGGCTGAGGTGAACATCGGAAACGTCACGGCCAGCATCTGTGATAGATATGACAGAGCGTTCTCGCCCGTGTAAGACTGCCAGTTCGTGTTAGTCATGAACGATGCAGCTGTATTAAAGGCCTGTGCGGCAGGCATATTGCCGATGCCATCCGGGTTGAGTGGCAAATACTTTTGCAGCCGCAGCACCAGAAACATCAATAACAGCATGACGAAGTTCGAAATGAGCACGGCTGACAGGTACTTTTTCCAACCCATCGACTCGTTCTCCTTCACCCCCATCAATCGATACAGCAATCGCTCGGGCCCGCCAAATATTCGATCCAGTCCAGTTCGTTTGCCGTCAAACACCTTCACCAGATAACTTCCCACTGGTTTCACCAGCAGTATGATGATCAGCAGCGTCACCGCCACTTGTAATAAACCGCTACTCATATCCGCATTTCCTCCCTAAAATCGACGATCCGAGTGCTTCTGGTTTCGTGCCCCAAGCGGCCATCAGAATTTCTCTGGCCTCACTAGCACATAACCAAGATAGACTACCAGTACGAGCACAATCATGCCGATGACGATCATACGGCTCCTCCCCTTTCATGCCCTATGCATTCATGCTTTCTCACAAAACTTCACAAATCCCCAGAACACCACAAACAACAGCACAACCAGCCCAATGATCATGGCATCATTCACCATGTGCTCTCCTCCCTCTCTCTACCGTTCTTGCAACCTTCTACATATGAAATCGTAATACGAAACACTGTAAAAAGGGGGTAAAGAAATACCAGCCAGGGTGTAAAAAAAGCGTAAAAAAGACCCGTTTCCTCCAGCCATCAGCTGAAGGAAACGGGTCTATATATATTGAGTGCCCTTCATCCAAACGGATTCTGGGCCCATTGCAGCAGTCTCTTCCGGGTAATTTTCCCGTGTGACGTATGTTGAATAACTTGGCCGCCGTCCAGCAGCAGGACTTGAGGCGATTCATGGTGAATCTCGGTATCTTCCGCAATACGTCGGGACAGCGAGCGGCTTTCGATGACTTTGACGATCCGGTACTCCATCTTCTGTGCGGGATCTGATGCATTCGAGCCCACAAAGGCCATAAACTCCCTGTATGCTCTCGCACTGATTGGACAAGTTGTACTGTGTTTCAGCAGCAGCACCGGATGATCCTGTGACCGCTCAAGCACCTCTTCCCATTCCTCCTGCTTATGCAATTCCTGGACATGTTCACTCAGCATATCATCCAGCCTCAGGCCTGCACGTTTGCTAGCGACAGCTCCAACCACGACGCCCAGTGCCACACCGAAGGCAATCCCGAGAGCGATCTGGTTCGTTGCTGCACCAATACTCGTTCCTATGACAATACCGCCCCCAAGCCAAAGAGTTTGAGGATTCGCTTTTTTATCCATGGAGATCATCCTCCTTGAAGTTATTTATAAGATACTATTACTTTAATGTAGGTACAGTCGTTCATTTGCCTGTATAAAATGGCTATGGTAACATAAGAATAGACAACATGGAGAGGTAAAACCCTCTTACGGCGCGCGTCTATTCAGATGCAGAGCAAATCCCACCACAGGCAGTCAACCTGTTTAACGGTGGGTTTTTATTTATGAATTCTTTACGGTAATTCCCACCCGTTGTCTACCAAAATTATACCATAGGCGCCTACCCAGGCGCTTTTATATTCCTCATCGAAGGGTCCAGTTTTGTGATACACTGAGTGTAATTTGGCAACGATGAACATGAAGAACTGATTGGAAAGGCGGAAATTCGTTATGGCATATGCTTTTATGATCGAACCGCAGTATTATACCGCTTTGGAGAACGAAGACGAGCTGATTGAGAAGTGCCAGGAATGGGGCTTGCTTTCGGAAAAAGCAACGAAGGTTAAAACGTTCTATTATAAAGGGAATGGGCTGAACATGCCTTGCACCATCGTTGGCTTTGTCGATCATATGGCAGCAGTCATTCAATTGGACAATGATCAGAAACACTGCATTCATCCGTCTTATCTGAAAGAAATGCAGGCTTCTGGCTATAATGTAAAAAATCCGGTCGGAGCAGGCACGGCAAAGGACAAATCTAATGAACCAGTCGCTACAACCAACTTAGAAGAGCTTCCTAGCTCCGATACTGCACAAGACTCTGTTACTGATTCCTATTCGGATAAGATTCCATCCGGTATAAGTGACTTTGATTCCGAACTGGATGTGGAAACGGATGACGATGATACCTCTGCTCTAAAAGGCGACCCTGACGGTCTTGTGGAAGAATATGTTGGACCTGCTAATGCAACAAGCAGTGCTGCTAAACCAAAGGCCAAAACCGCAGGTAAAGCTAAATCGCTTAAGATTGAATTGCCGGAGGGTAAAGTGAAAATGTCTGCTGTTGTGAAGGAATTTACGACCGTGCCGAACCACTTCTCCGACAATGATGATGAAGTCATTATCTATGAAGCTGTTACAATTACGGAGCCCGAAGTTGTTGACGTTGGCGAAGCCTGGTCCAGTCACAGTGCCACGATCAAGAAGCAGGAGCTTGAGGTTGGCGATGTGCTTACTTTTGAAGCAAAGATTATCAAGAAAAAGCTGGCCAAGAACCCTGTTCCCTACAAAATCAACAATCCTTCCAAGATTCAGAAAGAATAAAAGTCAAAAAAAACCTCCAGACATGTTACTCATGTTCTGGAGGTTTTGTAGTTCAATCATATATATCAGGGACACTAACTTACAATTTACTGATGGTTGGCTGCAACACAGCTGATCTGGAACTGAACGCCAAATTTATCGATAACCATACCGTAGGCTGGACTCCAGAATGTCTCTTGTATTGGCATCTTCACTTCGCCACCGTCTTGCAACTGGTTGAAAATTGCTTTGGCTTCATCGGCAGTATCTGTGTTCACCGTAACGTTTACATGATTACCCACAATATAAGGCATACCAGGGAATGTATCGGATAACATCAATACAGAACTGCCAATCTGCAAAGAAGCATGCATAATGCGGTCTTTCGCTTCGGGAGGAACGGGGTGGTCTGGGTTGGAAGGACCATCACCAAATGTCTGGAGAGCCAACACTTCCGCTCCAAATGCCTTTTTATAAAATTCCACTGCTTCACGTCCGTTACCATCCGTTACAAGATACACATTCAAGCTAATCGCCATTCGTGCTTCATCTCCTTGATATCATGTAATTGAACCATTCCTGCCACTTGCGACAAGAGTATATACGAATAGGTTGTCCATTGACAAGAAGGTATTTCCACAAGCTACTCTAAGAACAAGTTCCCCTCTGCAAACAGGCTCTGACCACTCTTCATTTAACTCCCAGTGGTACTGGGTCCCAAAGTTTATTCATTGGTATGATTGTCCTGTAATCCTTATTTTATCCTCGGTGTTTTCGAAAAAAAAACCACTCTCCCGAATCCTGTCGGTAAAATGGCTGTGGTCGATCCTATGAGGTTAGCGCGTTTTTACGATGCTATCTATTTCACTTTTCAACAAGAGGTATCGGTGAACACTTCTCATGATCGGGACCTTAGTTAGTTTATTCTTGTCTACATAAAGTTTCATCTGATCTTTGGTCAGACCGAGCAAACTCCCTGCTTCAGATACCGTCAATACAACCTCGGGATTCGTAGCATTAAACGTTTTTTTCACTTTCTGGTTCCAGTCCTCGAATACCTGCATAGATCAGTGATCTCCCCTATCCATAGCCAGTCATTTTCCAGGCTGAATAGATCCATTATACCATACTTGTGATGATCGTAACTTAATCCTTATCGTGAACCAATTAATGTTAATGTTTTAGGCTTCGCAGCCAAACACCTCGAACTGACTTAATGCCGGAAATGGAGAGGGATCTGACGACTTGATCAGTTGCTTAACGTTACCCATTCCACATGTATACTACCAACATAAGAAGTGCAAAAAGAGCCACTTCCTTAAAGTGGCCCCACGATGTAAAACTAAATGATTGCCTTAAGCCTCTTCCCAGAAGCGACGCAGGTTGCTCATGGCAATTTTGGAAGCAGATTTGCATTCCTCCATGCCCTCAAACTCAATCGTAATGTTACCATCATAACCGGAGTCTTTAATGAGCCTCACAATTTTGCGGATTGGAATATCCCCTTGCCCCACAATGGCACCACGCAGGAAGTTGCCGTAAGCGGTTGTAAACCATTCCCCTTCACCCGGATGCTCATCATAAGGGCGGAAATAAAAGTCCTTGAAGTGAACCAGAGAAGCGTACGGCAGATTTTTCATGACCCCGATAATCGGATTCTCATCCACGCACATGAAGTTGCCGATATCGAGTGTCGTTTTGAAGTTGGGACGATCTACGGCATGAAGCACACGCTGCACACGGTCACTGGCCTGCACACTGAAGCCGTGATTCTCAATGGTTGTTGTAATGCCAAACTGTGCAGCATAATCAGCAATGATCTGGCTTCCCTTCACCATCAGCGGCAAATTTTCCTCAAACCAGGCAATGGTCATTTTCTCCTTGGGCAAAGTAAACGCCGTTACGTCATGACGCATATGCTTTACACCCATGCGGTGTACAACATCGACATGTCTTTTGACCCGAGCTATCTCTTCTTCAAAAGCTTCTTCCGTCTCCTGCACGAAATTCGCAGGCATCGAATAGTTGGACAGCTCAATACCCACAGAAGCAGCCCGCTCCCGAATGGCGTCGGCGAGATCAGGATTGTCCTCCACGGTGTAACCATACGGAACCATCTCCATATGTTCGCCACCATTTGCAGCAATCCAGTCGATGATATCCAGAACCGTCATTTCACCCGAATTCAGATCGTTCAACAAGCTATACGTACTCAGGCCCACTTTCATCTGCTCAGCTCCCTATCGGTATTGTTGGATAAACTTAACCGCTTTGCGAATGTCCTGCTCCGGCTGATCGCCTACCTCGCGTTCAATCGTCAGATAACCTTTGTAGCCAATATCCCGAAGGGCTGCAAAGTAGGCGTCAAAATCCACACTGCCCTCGCCCAGCGGTACCTCACGGAAGAACGTCCCGGAAGAGACCATTTCGGCAATTTTCTCATGATCCATAGGTGCATATCCCACTGCTCCGTATACGTCTCTCGGGTCTACTTCCTTCAAGCGCACACCATCTTTCACATGGGTATGCACAATATAATCCTTGAGCAGATGAACGCCTCGTGCAGGGTCATCTCCGGTAACCATCACCATGTTCGCCGGGTCAAAATTCACCGAAACCCCGTTAGTCGATAGGGTATCCAGAAATCCTTTCAGGTCTGCTGCCGTTTCCGGTCCCGTCTCAATCGCGAAGTAGGCTCCTGCGCTTTTGGCGTATTGGCCCAGTTCCTCACATGCAGCATGCAGTGTAGCATACACTTCGGAGGAAGGCTCGTGCGGAA
Organism: Paenibacillus sp. BIC5C1; assembly: GCF_032399705.1. NCBI lineage: Bacteria > Bacillati > Bacillota > Bacilli > Caryophanales > Paenibacillaceae > Paenibacillus > Paenibacillus sp. BIC5C1. The sequence continues at coordinate 272,334 of NZ_CP135922.1, read as the reverse complement.
CAATACCGATATGTGTTGTGACGATATTCGTACCTAGATCCAGAGCAAGATCCACGATGCGCTTGGACTTCTCTACTTTCCACGGATTATCTTCCTTGACCTGAAACCCGTGACCGCCCAAATCGCCAACCAGGGCAGAAATTTCAAGACCAAGAGAATCGATATAACTTCTTAACTCCTTACGGGCTGCGGGAGAGAGATTTTCGGGGTCCATCTCTCCATGGACTGCATAGATCTGTACGCCTTCTGCACCTACATCCTTCGCTTTGCTTAACCCTTCACGTACACCTACACCGAAGCTATCCACGATAACGCCAATCTTGTTTGTTAATTTCATGCCATACCCTCCCGTTAAATCAGTATTTGTTTTTTCATTCCTGGTGAGCCTTCATGATGGACGGAATGCTCTATTAAATTTTCGACCCCTACCCGGTCACTCCTTTTTCTCCGATCATTTCTTATCCGATTTCCTGAGACTAATCTGCTGAAACCAGCTTCACGGTTTGAATTTCATATGGCTTGAACGTCAGCTCAAACTTCCCTTCATGACAAGCCAATGGCATGATTTCATCTTCCAACAGATTGACCACAGACGTCTGAACACGCGCGTCAGCCCATTGAATCTGAACCGTTTCTCTTCCACCAGATGACTCATAGAAACGAAGTACCGTTCCCGTGCCGTCTTCGGAAGCCTTAATTGTATCCAGAATGACATGTTCACTATGGAAATGGACCCAGCTATGTTCTGCTGGCAATGTGCCAGAGTGTCGTTCACTCGCAACAACCTTGACCGGATGATTTAACTCCATCGCACGTCGTACCACACCCGCTTCACGCCAATCCCCCTGATGCGGCAGCAGGGAATAAGTAAATTCATGCTCACCCTGGTCAGCATGTTCATCCGGCCATTTGGGAGCACGGAGCAGGGAAAGACGGATCGTCTGATCCTTGATGTCATATCCATATTTACAATCGTTCAGCAGGCTTACACCACTGTTGCCCTCAGAGATATCCGCCCAGCGGTGACCACATACTTCAAACTGGGCCTGCTCCCAGCTGGTGTTGTTATGGGTTGGCCGCTCCAGCGCACCAAACGGAATTTCGTAGGCTGCTTTCGCTGATACCAGATCAACAGGAAAAGCCACTTTGAGCAGCTTATGTCTTTCTGCCCAGTTTACCTTTGTCATGAAATCAACACGTTGTTGATGACGATACAGGATGATGTCCTGGTGAATCTCCGAGTCGTTTAACTTCCAATGAAACCGAAGAACATCCTGCGTTACACCACGCTGAACTACCTCTCTGGAAATCAACTCTGCCGCTCCTGCACGTTGCGATTCAAACCGCGAATCGATATCCCAAGCATCCCAATACGTTGGCCTGTCATGGAAAAACTGCAGTTCATTCGCTTTATCGCCCGGCTTCAGCCACTCCCGTTGCATGGATTTGTCATACCAACTGGTGATCTCTCCTATATCGTTAAATTCAAGCGTGTAAAAGTCCGTTTCCCAGACAAAAGGAAAGGATTCATCCTGCTTCAATGCAGGAAGATTGGCATCCGGTGTCTGGCGCAGCCATATCGTGGCATACCCAAAGGCCGGAATGGATGGGACATAGACTGACAAGTTCAGCACGTCTCCATTTGCCTCAAGGTCACTCGCCAGACGATTACCTTGATGGTCGAACGCTGCTAAACCGCTCAGTTTCTCGTCGCCTGTAATCTTGGCGACTTCTCCCCGCTCCCAACCCAGACTATTAAATACAATATAGGGCTGACCGTCGAAGCCATCTGTCGCAATGCGTTCCTCAATTCTTTTAAGGGTGCCTTCCACTGCCGATGTCCCCAGAGCAAATACTTTCGTATACTCCTCCGTAGATGTCACGTATACTTCGGGAATGGACGTCCCTGGGATAATGTCATGGAATTGATTCAACATGATCAGCTTCCAGCCTTCATCCAGATCACTTTTCGCCTGTGCTGCTTCAACTCCGGCAAATTGCCCCCAGATCTCCGCTTCCCGATACAACACTTCCGCTTTGCGATTGCTCCGTTTGTTGCGCGCATGGGTTGTATAGGTTCCACGATGCAGTTCCAGATATAAGTCGCCATGCCATTTGGGCAGCTTAGGGTTGTTGTTAGAAATTTCTTCGAAAAACGCGCCTGCTGTACTGAAATTGCTAATGGGCTGCCCAACCATGAAATGGGATCGCTCTGCGAACGCAACCATTTCGTTTGTTACCCCGCCTCCACCATCGCCATGCCCATAAAGCAGCATTTGCTCGGGATGTACATCCTTCTGCTTGTAGGATTGCCAGTGCTCATCGACATCTTTGGGCCTCGTATGTTCATTCACTCCATGATTGAGATACGCAAGCACCGAGGTGCCGTCAATACCAACCCAATGGAACAGATCATACGGGAAAACGTTGGTATCATTCCAATTGAGCTTAGTGGTCATAAAATAAGGAATGTCAGCCAGCTTGAGCAGTTGTGGCAGCGAAGCACAGTAGCCAAAAGTATCCGGAAGCCACTCGATGTTTGAACGTTTACCGAACTCCTTAAGATAAAAGTTCTGCCCGTACAAGATCTGCCGTACAAGCGATTCTCCACTTGGAATGTTCAGATCCGGCTCTACCCACATGCCACCCACCAGCTCCCAACGACCTTCGGCAATTCGGGCTTTGATTCGTTCGTACAGCTCAGGATAGTGCTCTTTCACGAATGCATACAGCTGTGGTTGACTCTGCGAATACACGAACTCCGGATACTCATCCATCAAAGTACACATCGTGGAGAAGGTGCGGCTGGACTTGCGCACAGTTTCACGCACAGGCCACAGCCAGGCAATATCGATATGGGACTGCCCAACCAGATGCATGAATCCGTCCCGGTACTCTTCCGGGTCTTCCTCCTGCACCGACTGTGCGAGCCATTCTTCCCAATGCTGCACCCACGCCGCTTCACTCCAGCGCTCCGGCTCGTTGTACATCTTATCCATCACCTGATGTATTTCCCGGACAAGACGGGTGCGCTTTAAGTCTTTCTCCGGCAATGCTCTGAGTGATTCCGTAAGTACCGTAATGCTGTACATTAGACTCTGTAGAGACGAATTAACACGAACCAAAGCGGCTCGGATGCCCTGAATTGGCGGCTGAATGACCGCCTGTCGATTCAGGGGGTCATGTGGTTCCGGTATGGGATCATACAGCTCAATCTCCAGCAAAGGCGTAACTCCCACACGGCTCTTCGGTAACGGTACATACCAATGATTTCGGTCCAGTCCGTGATAAGGCATGCCATTTACCTTCAGCAGACCTTCACCCCCGGCCTGGAAGACCAATCCGACCAGGTCTTCCTCCCAATTGGCCGGAATCTCTACGGTTTTGCTCAGAAAATAAGTCGTTCCATGGTTGCTATCGAGCGGATTCAAGCTTTCGACAGCCTCATTCTCCTGTTCATATTCATATTCCCCTGGCCGGATATACTTGGCTTTCTGTATCTGCCACTCTGGAAGTTCAATGGTATCCATCCATTGCTGCTGAGCCAGATCCTGAATAAATCTCTGAATTCGAATCATACCTCCACCCCCACCTTCTGGATGTGTAAACTGCAAGCAGTCCAGTCTCTGGAGCTGCTGCCCACCATCAGTCTGAATTCACCCGGTTCCACAACAGGCTGAAGACGGGAGTCGATCAGCTCCAGATGTTCTTTTTGCACAGGGAAGGTCACCGTCCGGGTCTGTCCCGGCTCCAGATGAATTTTACGGAATCCCTTTAGTGAAATTTCCGCCCGGGTAACCGATGCCGATACATCCGTAATATACAGCTGTACAACCTCATTTCCCGCAACCGCTCCCGTATTCGTGACCTCTACCTGTACCTCCGCTTCATCGTCTGGTCCGATCACTTCCGGCACAACTCTTACATTCTCGTACTTGAATTCCGTGTAACTCAGCCCAAAGCCGAATGGATATTGTGGTAACAAATCAGTCTCCAGATATCGCTTGCCCCGGGTGCGTTTGGCATTGTAGTTGACCGGAAGCTGGCCTACATGCTTGGGAATGGAGATGGTAAGGCGACCAGATGGATTCACATCACCGAACAGAATATCTGCGATAGCGTTGCCTCCCTCCTGCCCCGGGTACCACGCTTCCACAATGGCATCGGCATGCTCATCAATCCAGGGTTCGGCAATCGGTCGTCCGTTAATATATACGACAATAACCGGTTTCCCCAGCTTATGTACTTCCTGCACCAGATCCAATTGAACACCCATCAGATTCAGGGAAGACCGGTCAATGCCCTCGCCGCATTCCATATCGTTCCATGGATCATCCGTAACAACGGATGCCCCCGTTCGCAAATCAATGGTCCCTTCGCCAAAATCACGGCTACTTGACCCTCCCATCACCATAATGATGGTGTCTGCTTCTTCAGCACAGGCTAGCGCTTGCGCAAAGCCTTCTCTGGAATCCCCTTTGATCCGGCAGCCCGGTGCGTACAACACTTTTCCGGTGTCAGCACCAAGCTTGCGCCTAATCCCATCCAGCACCGTAACGATCTGTCCTCTCGGCTGCGGCGAGGTGTAGTCACCAAGCTGGTTATAGACATGATTCGCATTCGGGCCTATGACCGCCAGTTTTGTACCAGTTTTGCTAAGCGGAAGGGTGTTTGCTTCATTTTTGAGTAAAATGATTCCCTCTTGCGCCACTTGCCTCGCCAAACGAATATGATCTTCACATCCGATGACCTGCTCTGCAAAGTCAGGATCAATGAAGGGTTGTTCGAATAAGCCCAGTCTGAACTTCATCTCCAGCACCCGCCTTACCGCCGTATCCAGATCCTTCTCTTCAATTAATCCTTGCGACAGGGCTCGCCCGAGATGCTTCCGGTACATGTACCCGGACATTTCCATGTCCACACCTGCTTTAAGTGACTGAGCAACGGCCTGCTCCCCGTTCTCCGCAGTGTTATGCCCACTAACCAGCATCTGAATCGCACCAAAATCGGTAATGACAAATCCGTCAAAGCCCCATTGCTCGCGCAGGAGATCATTCAGCAGATACGAACTCGACGTACAAGGCACACCATCAATCTCGTTATACGCTGTCATGACAGAACACGCTCCGGCTTCCACCGCTTTCTTGAACGGCAGCAGATCCACCTCGTGCAGCTCGCGCAGTCCCATATGCACAGGGGCCGCATTGCGCCCCCCCTCGGAGCTGCCATAGGCCGCGAAATGTTTGAGTGTCGCCACAATTGTCCGGTTGGAATCGAGCCGGTCGCCCTGCAATCCTTTTATCGCTTCAATCGCCAATTCACCAATCAGGTACGGATCTTCCGCAAAACATTCCTCCGTCCGTCCCCATCTCGGGTCCCGCACTATATCAAGCACAGGCGAATATGTTGCCGCTCCTCCCTGGCTCCGAGTCTCCACAGCAATCGCTTCACACATCTTGCGGTACAACTCCGTGTTCCAAGCACTTCCTACCGCTAACGGTACTGGGAATACGGTTGCCCCAATGGCCATATGCCCGTGAGAACACTCTTCCCCGAATAAAATCGGGATTCCCAGCCGGGAGTTCTCCATGGCATACCGCTGAATTTCATTCGTGGCAACAGCTCCCTGTCTAGGCGTCAGGCCAGTCTCAAGCGTCACTTCCGTCCAGGGATCAGCCCGTAGTGCTCCATACAACGACCCGATCCCGCCCTCTGCGATGTCCTTTTTAAACTCATCCGTAACCTGAACAGCACCATCTGCTCCCTTCACATAAGTCTTCCACCCCATGGGCTGAATCAGCTGTCCTATCTTTTCCTCCGTTGTCATGCGTCCGAGCAGGTCTCGGGTCCGCTCCTGAATGGGAAGCGAAGCATCTTTATAGTCCATATGCACATTCTCCTTATGAGTTAGGCTTGGTTTGGCAACTGCGGTAAATACGGTGAATATGGTGAATACGATAACTCCGGTGACTCCCCTAGAATAGAGCGACTATTTCCCTGTCGATATGGCGTCCTTCAAACACCCTCACATGGCTTTGCGGTAGTCGCTAGGCGCTACACCCACCACATTTTTGAACGCCCGATTGAAGGAATTGTAATTCGTATACCCAACTTCCTCACTGATCTCCTGAATGGCCTTATCAGTTTCCAGCATGAGCTGCTTCGCCTTCTCAATGCGGTGACTAATCAGAAGATCCACGAACTTCTCACCAATTTCGTCCTTGAACAGCTTGCTTAGATATTTCGGATTGATATCGAATAGATCACTTAGATAATTCAGTGACAGCTCGGGGTTGTTGTAGTTCTGTTCAATATACTTGCGAATTTCAAGAATATGAGATCTGTGTTTTCTGGAACATTGCAGCGTCTGGATCTGCTCCGCCAAATCACGGAAGCCTTCCCAGCATAACGCGCGCAAATCATCCAACGTCTCCCATCCCTCCAACCTGGGAAGAAGTGGTGTAAATATAGAAGCCCATCGCTCCTGATATTCTCGTGGAAGTTCTGCGAACTCCCGGTTATAATGCTGGAACAGCAACTGGATCGTATTCATAATCTCCTGGCGGGAAAGCACGGATTCACGGATCTGCTCAAACAAGCGGTCAAAATGCTTCTCCCAGACATCGTCGGAAAGTCGCATCGCCTGCACCAACAAAGAGATCGTCTTCAGGAATTCATACACATCATTCGTTGAGTTCGGTACCTCCCCGCAAGAAATAATCCGGTTCATGCCGAGCACGGCCTTGTACTCCAAGGCATGTACGGCCTCCTTCAGCGAAGCTCTCAGACCACGGACATCCACTGCCACTCTCCCAATACCGATAGTTACGGTGAAGTTCAAATACTGCCCAACCCTGTCAAGATAACCGGAGAGCAGTCTCTGCTCGGTCTCCTCACCTTTCTCCATTTCGGGAATCCAGAGTATTGCATACAGACGCTGATCCGATATCCACTCAGCCCACACTTCGGTGCCCTCGTGCCTTGCACTCTCCTGCAGAATGCTGGATAACACAAATTTCAGGAGAGATTGATCCTGATTGTGGTACTCCTCCATGAACTGGGAGTACTGATCAATCTCCACCACAATTACAGCCCATCGATCCTCTAATTGCGGGAGCTTGAACCTGCTCATCTCCGCTGTAAGTTCATTTCCAGTAAAGTCCCGTGTACCCTCCAGCAGCTCCTGAAAGAAATATTTCTTCTGCAAAATCAGGTTCTCTTCATGCTCCTCCTGATATTGCTTGGTTTGATCAATCATTCGCTCAAGCGTAGTCTGGATAAAACGGAACTCGTTATCTTTCGTATAACCTACCCCTGGCTGTTTCTGCGAAGCTACCGTCTCAATCAACGTGACAATCTGCTGGATGGGCTTGTAATTTCTCCGTGTCACATAGATCACCCACACCACACCAATCAGGACAACGGCAACGGCAAAAACAAACCAGATATTATAAAATTTCAGGGCGAATTTGACGATCTTGCCATTGTTCAGTCCCGTCTGTACCTTCCAGCCACTGTAGCTGGATGTGAATTCGGAGAACACTTCCCCTGAGTCTGTTTTGGAAGAAACTGCTGTAATTCCACCCTGCATTCCTCCGTCCCACAGATTTCCTCCTGAGCGATTGAAGATATTCACGAAGGTGAACTCAGGGTCGTACATCTGCATGATGGACTTCTGCAAGGTTGGCAGATCGACGTTGACAACCACAAGGCCCGTGCCATTTCCGACACCGCGAATGAGCGTAATGACCTGTTTTCCTTCCTCGGTGGGGAACGCCTTAAAGGATCTCGCTCCCACCCACTTTTGCGTTGCTGCAGCACGGCTATCATTAATAAACGCTGCATCCGGGAATTCCTCAATCGGCACCGCCTTGCCGTTACTGAATACCGTATCGTCGTTGTATCTCACCAGATATATGGAATTAATCAGCGGATACTCTATTTTCAATTCATCAATAACCTGGACTGCCTGAATTCCGGCATACACATCCTCGCTTCCGGTTACCGAATAATAATTTTTCAGATTGGGATTGGTCAAAATATCACGCAGCACCTTGAAGTCGATGGAGCGCAGTGAATTGTCCAGATATTGCGTTACCTGTGACGCCAGGAATTCATTGGCCTTGAGTGCTTCTCTCCGGTTCTGTTCATTGAATACCTGAAAGAAAATGATAAACAGGATTGTGGTCACGATAAAAAAAACAGGCAAATACGATAGCAGCAAACGTCTAAACCAACTGTTGTTCATCTCCGAGGCCCCCCACCACTGTTTATACGCATGAGTATTTTGCATAAGCTGGAATGACAACCGCGCCAATCTGGTCGCTAATTTTCCATAAATATTCAGTAAATTATATCGGATGAAGTGGGGTTGTCAAAAGGAGAAGACCGTCCCGATTCCTGTGTTGGCATCGGGACAGCCTCATTCATGAATCCATTAGCCTTATTGATTCTTCTCAATTGCACGCTGGTAAATCTCAAGGTAATTGCTGAGTCCCAGACCATCAAAACCTTTTACGTAAGCGTCCCATTCCTTATCGATGCTCTTGCTGCCAATAATGAATTGAGCCATATTGGTCATCACGTAATCCTTGACGGCCGTCGTGAGCTGCGCAGCGGTTTCTGTATCTTCAGGACGGATAAATACGTTGGCAGGATAGACTTCTTTTGGTGCATAAGGTTCATATACATTAGTTGCTTGCGCCAGACGTGTACCGTAACCCTCTGCTTCCAGTGGGTTCTGACCTTCTGCAAACAGATTGCGGAACGTATTGGACAAGTCATGTGCTCCGATCTGTGACCAACTTTCGTTGACTACAACATTTGGGTCACGCTCAGGCAGGTTATAGTAGCTGTATTTGGCAGGCTCACCATTGATGTTTTTCTCATCGGCATCCGCCTTCTTCCAGCCCTTTCCTTCTGTTGGACCGTACTCTGCATACAGAGCACCTTCTTCACTGAACATGTAATCTACAATTTTGATCGCGGCGATCTGTTGTGCTTCGGTCGCTTTATTGGTGATAGCGAACTCGAACTCACCTACGCTTTGCGTAGCACCTGTCGTCTGCACGCCATCCGGCCCTTTCAGTGGAGGCACGATGTCCCAGTGCTGGTGGCGGGTGATATCTTTGTCATACGTGTTCACTAGGTAGCTGACGAGCGCTGTCGTTATAGATCCGACCACCTCATCCCCTTCCTTGTTACCCAACTGCCCGATTGCCTGATCGTTCTGCGTGAAGGAAGCCGGATCAATCAAACCTTCTGCATACAGCTTGTGCATGTACTCCAGCCCTTTTTTCCACTCTTCCTTATTCGCTGCAAAATCAACCTTGCCATCATTCACAATCAGATATTTATCATTGTCATTATAGATAAAGCTGTTCATCAAATAGGCATCGATGTTGCCATTCCACACGTACTTGTTGGGTGCACCCGTGAGTGGAATCTCATCGGCTTTGCCGTTGCCATTCGGGTCTTGTTCCTTGAACGCCTTCAGAACCGTGTAGAGTTCATCGGTCGTGGTAGGCATTTTGAGTCCCAGATTGTCCAGCCACTCAGTATTAATCCAGTATTTCTGAGCGTACGTACAGTGGTAACATTCATTGAAGATCGGCAGTGCGTAGATGTTGCCATCCGGCGCAGTTACCGCTTCTTTGAAGTACGGTTTCTCCTCCATAATCTTGGTGAGATTTGGACCGTACTGCTTAATCAGATCCTGCAGCGGGAGGAACACGCCCTGTTTTCCGTACGTTTGAAGGTCTGAGGTCGTGAACTTGCCATGGAGGAACACTTCGGGATAGTCCCCACTCGCCAGCAGCAACTGTCTGCGGTCTTGCAGAGCGTCCGTCGGGGCCAGATCCCATTTCAGGGTAACATCGAACTTGTCTTCGATAAATTTGGTGAACTCATTTTCTTCCATGGACGCTTTACCTTGTGGGGCAAAGAAGGTCATCGTTACCGGGCCACCGCTCTCCCCGCTACCGTCGCTCCCTGTACCCGCATCCTCGGATGAACCACATGCGGACAACAAAGCCATCGAAGCAAAGACCAGAAACAACATCGAAATCCAAGATTTTTTCAATCTGACTCCTCCTTTTTGTTGAAAACGGCATAACCATCTGATTACGTATTCGTGTTAAACCCGATTCCGGAAGCCGGAGTGTTCCCCCACCTCCTTTCAAGTGGCGTAACGGACGCAGATGACAAAGATCATCCTTTGAGCGAGCCAACCATAACCCCTTTAACAAAATGCTTCTGCACAAACGGGTACATGATGAGAATGGGAATGCTGGCGACTACGATCAGTGCGTATTTCAGCACCTGCTCGAATCCCTGATCTCTTAGCTGCTGGCTTGTATTGGCTAACATTGCCGGGTCTGCGGCGTTTAGAATTAGCAGATTGCGCAGCACATATTGGAGTGGGAACAGCTTCTCGGAACGAAGATAGATTAGGGCATCAAAGTACGCATTCCAGTGCCCCACCGCATACATCAGGGTCATGACCGCCAGAATCGGCTTCGATAACGGAAGAACCACGCTGATCAAATACCGAATGTCTCGACATCCGTCCATTTCCGCCGCCTCCCCCAGCTCTTCCGGGATGGAAGACTGGAAGAAGGTTCTCGCTACGATAACCTGAAACACTGCGAGCGCCCCTGGCAGCCACATCGCCCAGCGTGTATCCAATAAATGAAGGTCTTTCATCAAGAGATAGGTTGGAATCAGACCGCCATCAAAGAACATCGTGATCATCATGAAAATAATGATGGCTCCTCTTCCGTAAAACGACTTGCGCGACAGCGGATACGCCAGCATGACCGTAAGCGCCACATTGATAAACGTGCCTACAACGGTATAGATGATCGTGTTGTAGAAACCGAGCATAAGCTGCTGGCTTTTGAAAATGGAGATGTAGGCCTTGATGTTAAAGTCTACCGGGAACAGCCACACCTGACCGGATGTAACGGCACGCGAGGAGCTGAACGAAGAACTGATGATATACAAGAGCGGGTAAAACACCGTTAGAAGTATGGCGAACAGAAAGATATAGTTGAATGTCATGAAGATTCGGTCACCGAGGGGGTCCTTGATCCGGTTACGATTCATCAGGTTGAACATGGATGAGCTCCTCCTTTACCACAAGCTGTTCTGGGATACTTTGCGGGAAATGCCGTTGACGATAACCAACAGGATCAGGTTGATAACGGAGTTGAACAATCCTACTGCCGAGGAGAAGCTGAAGTTGGCCCCGATCAGACCGACCTTGTACACATACGTGGAGATGACCTCCGATGCACTCGTGTTGAGCGGATTCTGCATTAGATATATTTTTTCAAAGCCCACGCCCATAATGCTGCCCAAACTCAGAATCAGCATGATGACGGTAACAGGCACGAGCGTTGGCAGGTCGATATGCCAAATTTTCCGAAGCCTTGAAGCGCCGTCCATCTTCGCTGCCTCATAGAGAGATGGATCAACGCCAGCGAGAGCCGCGATATAAATGATCGATGAATAACCCATGCCCTGCCATACACCCGACCACACATAGATGGATTTGAAGTATTCGGGAATGCCCATAAAGTTGGTCATCGGGAAACCCAGGAAGGTAAATAGCTTGTCTACAACACCCACATGCGGTGACAGCATCAGAATAATAATGGATACCATGACGACTGTAGAGATAAAATGCGGAGCATAGGTGACCATCTGGACGGTCTTTTTAAAGTAACCTGTTCGGATCTCATTTAGCGCGAGCGCCAGCAGGATCGGTATGGGAAATCCGGCGAGTAACGAGTAGAAACTGATACCAATCGTATTTTTGATCAGCAGCCAGAAGTTCGGGGATTCAAAAAAGGCTTCAAAGTGTTTCAGTCCAACCCATGGGCTTCCCCAGATTCCTTTGACGACACTAAAGTCTTTGAAGGCAATCTGTACACCAACCATCGGAATGTACTTGAAGATCAACAGATACAATACGGGAGGCAGCACCAGTAGATAGAGCTCCCAATGCTTCTTGAGGCTTCTGATAAATGGATGCTGTCGCTTGGGTTCTGCGTAGTTCCTTCCTTGCTGGAGCTCCACCGGTGCAGGTATGCTTTCCGTAGCTCGACTCATTCGCGTCACTCCTTCTACACCTTAAGTGTAATAATACATTACATTTACATCCCTTAAACATCCTTTTCTTTGACTCATTTTTCTGCATTAGCGTCATCCGTGTGAAGAATAATGTCAGGTAACGCTTTCTTAAATCGATAGTACCTTGAGCCGTGTTCTTTTATCAATTTGCAATTTTCTCCCACCTCTCCTTATTCCCAAAACCCTTGCCGAACAAGGAAAAATCGTCCTTTAGCACAGGTATATCGCAAAAATCACCAACCCAAAAAATCCCGAAGGACTGTAAAGTCCCCCGGGATTTGAAGTGTAGATTTATTGGTTTGTGAACAATCTGAACGTTAGCGTGATAGGTGCTGTTTCCGTAACTGCTGCTTGCGGTAACTCTACAACAAGTCCATCTTCCGTCCGTTGGAATGACAACACATCGTCTGTGCCGACGAGTTCAATTCGCTCCACCTTTTCCACATATGGAATGACCACCTGTGATTGTACCGCCTCGTTCTCGCTTCTGTACAAACGGAAAGCATACGATACGTTGAGATCTTCCTTACGTGTAAAGGCCCACTCTCCTGTGAAGTATGGTCCGCAAATTCGCGTGCCATAGATGCCCTCCCCGTGAGTACCGATCCATTCTCCCAGGGCTTTAATACTTCGGACTGCCCCTTTTGGAAGACGCCCGTCTGGTTGTGGTCCCACATTCAGCGCCAAATTACCACCCTTGGATACGACCTCAAGCAGAATATGCGCCAACTGTCTTGCTGACTTGTACTGATCGTCATATCCAAACGCAAAGGAATTGCCCACCGTGATACAGCTCTCCCAAGGAATATTCATTGGGTGCTCCGGGATGGTCTGTTCTGGAGTTACGATATTCTCATACGGTCCACCTACCGTGCGATCTGCTGCGAGGAGCCACGGCTGAGTTGTCTGACGCGCCCGCTCCACCACTTCGCCCAATCGGATATCCTGACCGTGACGGCCTTCCCGTACCCAGCCTGCATCCAGCCACAGACATTCGATTCGTCCATAGTTGGTCAGTAGCTCCATAATTTGCTCATGCGTAAACTCCACGAATTTCTCCCACAGCCATGGATACGCTTTCGGATCATAGGATGGTCCACGCCACATATGGCTTCCACGCTCCATGCCAGGTGTCCAGTAATATGGCGTATGCCAGTCCGCTTTGGAGAAGTAAGCCGAGATGCCGAGCCCCTTGGCACGAAACGCGTCAAAAAGCGCCCGGCAAATGTCCGCATACTTATGGGTGTGAAAAGGAGTATCTTTGCCCGTGATGCGATAATCGGTGGTATGTGTATCCCACATGCAGAAACCATCATGATGTTTGGTGGTGAAAAGGAAATATTTGAACCCGTTATCCGCGGCCATCTGTGCCCACTCTTCAGGCTGAAAGCGAATCGGATTGAAGGTTTTGTTGAGATCAAAGTATTCCTGCTTGAAATGCTCCATATCGTCAGTCCAGTCGATATCATTGCGTGACCAATCGCCATCCTCGTCACTTAGCGCCCAGGATTCTACAAGACCGAGCTGGGAATAGGGACCCCAATGCATCATCAACCCCAGCTTCTGATCCTTGAACCACTCCAGACGTTCATTCAGCAACGGATCTTCAGGCTTTACCCATTCCTCTTCTTTGCTAAAGTTGTGCACCCCGGCTTCGACGACCTGTTCTTCCTGTTCCAGCACCGTATCTTTGGTTTCGCTCATCCCGTTCATCTCCTTTGGATTGGATATAAGATAAACTACACAAGTTAAGCTCTGTCACTCCAATTGCAGTACCATCTTCCGATCGCTGTTATCCCAGGATTTCTTTGATTTCACTTTATAATTGGTCGAAATCCGGGGATAAAGGCGAGCGCTTCGCTTCTTCAGATTGCAATACACCTTTTTAAAATGAAATCTCGCGTCCTTCACGTGCCGACTCGTAGATGGCACAGAGAATTTTCATGATTTCAACGCCATCCTCAACGGGACTAAGTGTCTCTTTGCGTCCTTGGGTACTGTCGATAAAATGATTGACTTCATTACGGAAAGAACCTGCGAAATCAAGGGATTTGAAATCCACCTGTGGCGTCATGTTCAAAATGGTATCGAATTTCTCACCAATCAGTGAAATTTCTGGTTCCAGTTCAGCCCCACCTTTATCGCCATAGAGTCTGACCGAAGTTTCATCCTGCTTCGCGTGCAGCGTGAAGCTTACATCCACCAGCAGGCTTGCCCCGTTCTCGAAACGAATCAACGCATTAGCCATATCCTCCACGGTGTTTTTGTTCGCATCATAATCCGCAGCCTGGTAGAATGACAGATTGCGGATATTCGCACGGTTACCCAATCGATTGGAGACATTCGCGGAGACGGTTTTCACTTTCGGTTTGCCCATCAGGTACCAGGAGATATCAATAATGTGTACACCAATATCAATCAACGGGCCACCGCCAGAACGTTCCACATCTGCAAACCATCCGCCCGGATTGCCCAAACGCCGCAGACAGGATGCCTTGGCATAATAGATCTCTCCCAGCTCGCCTTCATCAATGAACTTCTTTAGGATCTGCGCATTATCGCTATAACGGCGTACAAAGCCAACTTGAAGCAGCTTTCCACTGCGGTGAACAGCTTTCTCCACTTCTAACGCATCTTCAACCGTCTGACAGAGCGGCTTCTCGCAAAGCACGTTTTTTCCCGCATCCAAAGCGGCAATGCTGATCTCGGCATGTGTATCATTCCAGGTACAGATGCTGACCGAATGAATTTCAGGCAGTGCCAGGAGCTCTTTATAATCCGTAAATACATGAGTAGCGTTATATTTTTTTGCCGCTTCCTTGGCACGTGCCTCATTCAGGTCGCATATGGCGTATATTTCAACTTCGGGATTGCTGTCATACGCTTGTAAATGAAAATCGGAAATTGATCCTGCACCGATAACGGCAATTTTAAGTTTGGACATGGATTTTCCCCTCCATAATAAGTTGAATGATGGTCATATCAGCCGTTCCGGGTACGAATCGTTCTTTCGATCGCTCTTATCCCCAAATTTCTTATCAACTCTTTTAAAAGGAGGAAATTCGGTGATAAGCTTATGCTTCCGATGTAGCTTTCTGACGAAAGCTTTTAGGCGCACGCTTCGCTTCTTCAGAATCAATTTCGTCCCCTCCACTACTTTTCGATCTTAATAAAAACTAATTTCAAGATTCAGCAAAGCTTATATTCTTATTCCACTTATATAGTAGTGCAGTCGCTGCTTATGCTTCCTCCCAGAAACGGCGGACGTTATCCATCGCGATTCGGGATGCTGTTTTGCAATTTTCCATACCTTCGAATTCCACAGAGATATATCCGTCATAACCAGATTGCTTCAACACACGGAATACTTCCGGCATGTCGATATCCCCGTGGCCCACAATCGCTCCACGCAGATAATTGCCGTGTGCGGTCTGGAACCAGCCCTCTCCGGGATTACGATAAGAAGGTCTTCGATAGAAATCTTTGGCGTGCACCATGGACGCATAAGGAATGTTGTTTTTCACAGCGCTAACCGGGTCTTCATCCACACACAGGAAATTGCCGATATCCAGCGTTGTCCTGAAGTTTTCTCGTGCCGTCTCATGAACCAGCCGCCGCACTCGTTCACTGGACTGCACATAGTAACCGTGATTCTCCACACTTGTCGTAATGCCGTGACCCGCTGCGTAATCGGCAATTCGCTGACAGGCCTTCACCAGAACAGGCAGGTCCGCCTCAAACTGGGCGACAGTGCCTTCCTGTGCAGGACGAAATGCAACATCATGGCGCATTCTCGTAACGCCAAGTGCGGCAGCGACATCCACATGCTTCATGACAGCAGCGATCTCATTTTCAAATGCATCCGGGCCGTCTCCTGTAACGAAATTGGCACCTATTGCGTAATTAGAAATATCAATTCCCACGTCTTGTGCAGCCTCTCGAATCTGGTCAATTAATTCCGGCTGGTCAATCAGGCTGTACCCGATCGGAACAATCTCCACATGTTCTCCGCCCTGCTCGGCGATGTAACGGATGGCGTCGGGTACAGTCAATTCTTTGGAATCCAGTGCTTGTTGCAGACTGTATGTGCTGAGTCCTACTTTCATATCCTCTCATCCTCTCCTGCTGGTGTATGGCTCTACCTTACGTATACCTTTTTCCATAAGATCATACAATTGCCAATAATCGTTTGCTACTCTATTTTCCATCGGATAAAATCAAAATCGGCTTATCTACAAATGTTACGGCTCAATCGCCGGCTTCATGCATCTCTTGTTTGCTCAGATATACACCCATCCAGGACAACGTTGGATACCATCTGGATTCTTGAATGGTCAGACGAATGGTTTTGGCGGCCATGGGATCAAATCTACAGATTCGTTTGTGTCCAACAACCGTGCCGTAATATAGCTCCTGCCAATCACCGTGCTCCCTCTTAGCCTCCAGCGTAAAGCGTTCAATCCGTTGACCTGAACCGATATGCTCCATGAGAACGACTCGGTCGAACAGTTTTTCCTCGGGCAGCTCCACCTCCAGCCAAGCCAGTTCACTTCCTTCAGATGGGCACCAGAACATATCCGGTTCCTCACGAAACACCTGGATAGCCGCATGTTCTTCATCCAAAGTGTCCGATGCCTGAATGCTCGCACCAACAGCCAGACTTTGCCGATAAGTACTGCGCAAAAAGTCTCCGAGCTGCTGCAGCCGCTCAACATCATGTTCGTGAATAAGCCCGCGTCGATCTGGTGGAAGGTTTAATAGAAAATTGGCGTTGCCGCCAACCGCTCCATCATAGATGCCAAGCAGTTCCTCCAGCGACTTGACTCGATCGTCCTCGCTTGCATGATAGAACCAGCCCGGACGGATGGATGTATTCACTTCAGCAGGATACCAGATGAGCTTGTCCTCATGCTGCCGGATCACCTCCCGACTCCCCAAATCGGCATCCTGTGTATTAATTCTGCTGGCAAACTCGTCATCATCCACCTGCTGCGATTGCTCCTGGATCTTCTCATTATCCTGCAAGTAGGCAGGTACGACGCTCCATTCCGAAATCCGGGTATGACCCGCCTCATTACCGCACCAGCGAACATCCGGTCCACATACCGAGATTACAGCCTCAGGCTGCAACTCCCGAATCAGCGCATAGTAGGAATCCCAATCGTAGACCTGCCTTTTCCCATTCGGCCCCTCTCCACATGCTCCGTCGAACCACACGCAGAAAAGTTCACCATATTGGGTTAACAGCTCACGCAGCTGATTTTTGAAAAATTCGTTGTATCGCTCTGAATCTCCGTAGGATGCTTCGTGACGGTCCCAAGGGGACAAATAGATACCAAACTTCAACCCACCTTCACGGCAGGCATCGGCAACCTCTTTCACCAGATCACCCGCACCATTTCGCCAAGGGCTGGCGGCTACCGTATGATTCGTGTACTGGCTTGGCCATAAACAAAACCCGTCATGATGCTTGCAAGTGAGGATTAATCCGGTCATACCGGCAGATTTGCACGCCTGAACCCATTGCCGGGCATTCAGATGAGAAGGGTTAAAGATATCGGGATCTTCATTCCCCGTTCCCCACTCCTGGTCTGTAAACGTATTCATGGTAAAATGAATAAATGCATAGAACTCCATCTCCTGCCATTTCAGCTGACGTTCTGATGGTACGACCTGTGCTGCTGCCTTCACCCAATCGGTTGTATTTACTGGGTTCCTCTCCTCTCATGCCGGTTCTCTGTCCGCTTTCCGTCAAATGCCATAAAGGACCGACAGAGCACAGCATCTCCAGCGGTCCTTAATTTATGTTCATCTGTCGTTGAAAGTCAGCTTCCTGAACGCGGCTCGTTCCCTATGCAACGGAGACTCTGCCAATCTCATCGGAACAGTCCACGACTCCTCCTGCCGCCCCCACATCCCGCTCACCACATCAATTCTCTTTTCATGCTTATCTGCAAACCATGCCGCCATAATCTTCATGAATAGGTCTCCTTTCGGATAATGATGGGTTAGCCATTGGAGTAAGCACAATCGTTATTTTCGTTATTATAAAAATGTTATTGTTTTATTCATAAACAGTCTAAGACGTTATGAATGAAACGTCAATACACAAAAAAGACACCCCTAAGGGTGCCTCTCTCTTGATCCATATCGAATATTATAAGTTCATTTTCGCTTTGCCTTTGTCATTCGGTTAAACATAATCAGTGCAGCAATCAACATGGCAACAATTGCGATATTACTTGCTGCATCGTGCGACATGCCGAACAGAACGCCCAGATTGGTAACTAGGCCTCTGACAATCAGCGCAACCGCAATCAGCAGAATGGGGCTCCAAAAATTATACCTTCTCATCCTTCGCAACACTCCTGACCAGATTGTTCAGAAATTCCGGATCTCATAACACAATCATAACAGTCGTCATGTTCAGTTACAACAGATCAGACGATCCTGCGTTACACTTGTTTGAATTCGATCCAGTCGATCTGAAGACCCGGTTTGGTGAAGTCTAGCTTCAATTCGTACAAACCTGCTTCCAAATCCACTTTAACAAGTTTCTGTCTTATCCATTTACCTTCAGTACCATTGGTTTGAATGGTCGTCATCAATTGATCATTGAGAATGACATTACATGCACTTTGAGCCAGTTCCGGCTCAGGAGACATGATCTGTACAATAATCCGGTATTGACCTGCTTCATCCACTTTCATGTAGACAGGTTCGCCCACAACAGGTTTGACCTGTGCATTATCAGCCAGCACTTGTGCCTGCTCTGAGGAAAGTGAAGCATTCGCTTGGAATGTAGCGACATTCTCTACAATTTCATGTTTTCTCGAGAAGACAGGTGCATTCATAATGAACTCACAAATATTCATGGCTGAGCGCTGAAGCTCTCCGCGTGTCAACGTCCCATTTTCCAGAGATTCGATCGTATTATCATCCCAGCCGTTGATTTCTGCACCATAGTTAGGTACAACCATGTACAGATCATTTTGAGCGCGAACCATCCAATTCGTGTTTTTCCGATCTGCCGGTCCACCTTCAACGCCATCGTTCATAATAGCCCACCAGTCGGTCATCACGATACCTTGGAAGCCCCACTCTCCACGAAGAATGGTCGTGTTCAGATCGTAGTTCGAAGCCGCCCAATGTCCATTAATCGGATTGTAGGAGGTCATGATCGAGTTCGCACCGCCTTCTTTCACGGCAATTTCGAACCCTTTCAGATAGATCTCACGCAACGCACGTTCGGATACAACAGCATCCACTTTACTGCGATGTTTCTCCTGATTGTTGCAGGCGAAATGTTTCAGCGTAGCATTAGAGCCACCCTTCATGATTCCTTTCGTGCAAGCAGCAGCAAATACACCGGAAATCAGCGGATCTTCTGAGAAATACTCAAAGTTACGTCCGTTCATCGGACTCCGGCGAATGTTCAATCCAGGCCCGAGCAGTGCATCCACCTGATTTCTCAGCAATTCCTGGCCTTCCATCACATACAGCTCTTCGACGAGTTCTGCATTCCATGTTGCTGCCAGCAAAGTTCCAATGGAAACCTGTGTAGCCTTCTCCCCGCTATCCATACGAATACCGGATGGGCCATCAGCAGTACATGCAACAGGGATTCCATAATTGAACAGACTGTCACTCACGCCGCCAAATGCGGAAGCTGTACCCGATGTAACGAGTGGGCTGCTCATACCTTCGCCTCTTACGATGGCTGCCAGATCCTGATCACTCAATTGGGCGATAAATGTTTCTAGACTGACCTTGCCATCCTTGACATCTCTCAGCTTGTAGCCCTGATTGCCGGTTTGCTCCAGCGTTTGTGGCAAGCTTTGTTCAATTCGTTCAGCCATGGATACTTGGCGTGTTGGTACATCTGCAAAGATCAGCTCGTAAGATCCATCATCTTTGCGCGCTCCCGGCTTCATTCTCGTAAAGCTTTCAGTCGGTGCCATTGCCTCTTGGAGCTGTTCCACGAGTTGAATCGTTTCTACGACGTAGCCATCTTGGCCATCAATGCTAACATGCTCCACATTTTTGACACTGGTTCCTACGTACAAACGATATGTTCCTGCCTCAAGTACATACGCCGATGCATGTCCTGTTACGCCAGCATCATCATAGGAAGCCATGGAATCGACAGGGAAGCTCACAGTCAGGCGCTGAGATTCACCTGGCTGAAGCAGATTCGTTTTGCCGAATGCCACCAGAGCTTTTGCAGGTTTCCCTAATTGACCTTGTGGGGCTTCATAATAGATCTGCACTACTTCTTTACCGGCATAGGTTGTGCCTGTATTGGTTACGGTTACATTCACCTTAATGCTGTTTTCTCCGTTTTGAGAGATCAATTTTGCGTCTTCAGCCTTGGTTGTGAATGTGGTATAGGACAAGCCGTATCCGAATTCAAATTGTACTTTTTCAGGTCGAAACGTTTCGAAATAACGATAGCCTACGTAGATATCTTCTTGATAAAGGTTCTTAAACTCATTTCCGTAATTGCTTGTGGAAGGATAATCTTCAATGGAATACGCAATCGTATCGGTCAATTTACCACTTGGGGTAACATCTCCGGCCAGTACATCGGCGATCGCATTACCACCCTCCATACCGCCATGCCACGAGTAAATGACACTTTGGATCGGATGAACGTAACTTTCATCATTCAACCAGCTCATGTCCATGATGTTCGATACATTCAACACCACGATCGTTTGTTCAAAATGATTTGTGACCTGCTTCAGCATCGCTTTCTCATCTTCCGTCAACCGGTAGCTGCCTGGTGCATCCACGTTATCCTGATCTTCGCCTGCTGTTCGTCCAATCACCACGATTGCTTTGCTGGATTTACTTCTGGCTTGGGATACCACTTCGTCCGTTAAAGGCATTTCTTTCTGATTCCAAGGCTCTGCTGCCCATACTTTTCCACCGTCATCAAACGGGTTTTCTTCAATCCATTTTTCATAGACAGCTGCCAATTCTTCATTAACTGTAAGTCCTTTTTTGCTACGCAAACCATCCAGCAAATTGGTTGTATACGCTACATGAACGCTGCCGCCTGAGCCCGTACCACTGCGATAATAGTTGACTTGAATCCGTCCAAACACTGAAACGTTTTCGTCTTTTTGAATCGGAAGCGCCTGTCCTTCGTTCTTCAAAAGCACTGCGCCTTCAGCGGCAACCGTGCGGCTAAACTCTGCAAACCCTTCCAATGGAACTCCGATTTGATGTGTGCTCAATGATTTCCCTCCTGTTTGTCATCTCCATCTCCACGAATCACTATGTATATTCGTTAATCTGGTAGATTCACTTGTATCTAGTCTCATATTAACAGATTCTATAGTAGAAAATAAATCAGGTTAAACGTTTTTTCTCACAGTAGACATGATTTTGTAATTATCCAACTTTAAAAGCCACGAACGTTATTCGTCCGTGACTTTTAATCTTGTGTGACCTGTGCATTAGGTCGTTAATTTGGCGTAGACAAGGAAGAACACCATGTTCTCTCCCACGATTGCATAATTAGGCACCCGATAGATCAGGTCCACAACGATAAACGCAGCCATTATCCCCAGCATAAATATCAAGTGATGCGGACGGAGCCGCAGATGAGCATGCCTGTATCGGTGGAACACCAGCGAAGTGGACAGAAAATACAACAGAACTGAGCCAAATACAAAGGCCAACATGAAACCATAATGGAGTTCATTCAGGTATAACAGTTGAATGGAAGCGGCAATCATGCTCATGGATATATAGATGAACAGATGGCCGTATATGATGGCTTGCCCGGCGGTCTGGATCTCTTTACTGACCTTTTTCTCAACATTATCAAAATACTGCCACCACATCGCAATCACGAATATGGATGTAAACGCCGCGAACAGAACAGATTTTACATCCCAGTGATCCATTTGCAGCACGGCAATGATACTGACGACTGACTCACCGAGCAGGATAAGTGTAAACAGAGCGAAACGTTCCAATAAATGATGGGTATGTATCGGCACCTTCACCAGATTTCGGCGTCCGATGAGCGGGAGAATGATATCCACGGCAATGCCCACGTACAAAATCGCATATCTCAGCCACGAATCAAAGAACAAGGAACCTGTTGAGATCAATATGCCGATGATGAAGCATACGCCCAGATAACGGGCGGCTTTTTGTTGATGTTCACTTTTGGAATTATGAATCATAAAATATTGAACGGCTGTCAATACCCTCGAACCGATATAACCCGCAAAGAAGGGAAGATAGTATTGATCAAAATCAACCGAGAGGCTCGCCGTCATCACCAGAACAGACAGGAGTTGAAGGATAAGGAATACTCGATGGATGAAGATATCCTGACCATAACGGTTTATAAATAGGGTCTGACCGACCCATGCCCACCAGACAGGAATAAAAATCAAAACAAATTTCATCAAATATTCAAACGAAATCACGCCATGTTCGGCATGCAGCAGGACATGACCCGCTTTGGAGACCGCTGCTACAAAAAGCAAATCATAGAACAGCTCCAGCCAAGTAACCTTTTTCTCCATCATCCTTCAATGCTCCTTTTGGTTAGACTCTTACAAAAAGATTGCTTATTCTTGCCTCTTCTTTAACGTGTCCGCATAGAATGCGAAGGCTCTAACGTTCTTACCTGGATCGGCTGCAAATTGCCTTCAATTTGGGCACGATATGGCTCAAACCATTCAGGCAGCATGAGTTTCTGTCCAAGCGACTCCGCTGGCTCATCTTTCGCGAATCCAGGAGGATCGGTAGCAATTTCGAACAGGATTCCGCCGGCTTCTCTGAAATAGATTGCGTTAAAATATTGACGGTCCCGAACTGGGGTTGGCTGATAGCCGTACTGTTGTACAGCTTCTCTCCACTGCTCGTGCTCTGCAAAGTCTTTGGCACGCCACGCAATATGGTGAACCGTCCCTGCTCCGCCTGTCCCCAAAGCCATCCGGGTGACAGGAACATCCACGACATTACCGATATCTCCGACGGACCGGAATCGTACATACTCCTCATCTTCGTCTACTTTGGTGAATCCGAGTATTTTGGCCAACGCATCCATCGTTCTCTGTGGATTGACGCTGAACAGCACAGCACCTCCAAATCCTTTGATGGCTTTGTCAGCAGGAATGCCTTCATGCACCCAGGTGCTGGCTGGACCCTCTTCACGTTCAACCAGTTCCAGACGCAAGCCCTCGCTGTCCTCAAATTGCAGCAGCTCTTCATTAAAACGACTTGTTTTGGTTACCTCAATGTTATACTGCTCCAACCGATCCTGCCAGAAGCCAATAGTCCCAGGTGGAATCACATATGAGGTGATGCCAACCTGACCGCCACCAATTTTGCCTCGCGACGATCCGGCTGATGGGAAGAATGTGATAATGGTACCTGGATTTCCGTTCTCATCCCCAAAGTACAGATGGTACACATCCGGCGCATCGAAGTTGATTGTTTTTTTCACAAGCCGAAGTCCCAAGACACCAGCATAAAAGTCGACATTGGCCTGCGGATCTCCCGCAAAAGCTGTAATATGGTGAATACCTGCAGTTTGAATAGTCATCATCATTTCCTCCTAGGTTTATAGATCATTTTTGTATGGGAAGAGTTAATTGTAGATCGTCTTATAGGTGCTTTATTTATATTTATAGTCATATATTATCTTAATATTAAGATATTTATCCAAGCTGATTCAGTTATTATTTTGTTCGGCCTGTTCCTGTTTCAGTTTATCCGGAGTGACGTCATCGCCGTTCGGATCATAGATGGTTACATTCAGCAGAATATCATTGATCGAACCACGAAAGGTTTGCAGATATTCCTGACGCAGACGAATTTGCTCCGCTTTCTCCATCTCCGTCAACCCTGCCGCATTGGCTTTTCTTGAAAGTTCATTTATTCTGGTCAATGTTGGAATCATCATCTTGATCTCTCCTCGTAAATCGGAATTAAGATATTTGTTTTTTGGTGTAATTTATATTCAAATTAAATATCTTAATTTAAAGATAAATGATTTATGATCCGTTGTCAACCGTTTTCTCCCATTTAAAATAGAATAAAAAAAGAGCTTACTCCAAAGTTTGACCTTAGAGTAAGCCCTTCTTATGTTTAGATATAGGTTAACCCAACTTCTGACCACAGTTTGGACAGAAATTTGCTCCTTCATTCTTGGCGCCACAGTTCGGACAGAAGTTCGGCTTTTTATTGTCCACAGACGAAGAAGATGCACTTGCATCGCTGTTTTGATTAGCCGCAGGCTTTTGATCCGAATTCTGATTCTGGTTGTTCTGGTTCTGATTCATGTTCTTCATCATTTCATTCGCCATGTTCATGCCCATCATCATGCCCGCCATATCCGAAGCAGCGCCGCCACCCTTCACTTTACCGGAGGAGATGCCATCAGTCATGCTGACCTGCTGATATTTTTGCAAATTGCCGATCATTTCATGTGAAGCGGTCTTCGTAATCATATCCTGAATCTCCTGCGGATAATTGAAGCTCATCACCTGGAAGCCTGTAATTCCGATCCCAATGTCCATCATTTGCATATCCAGATCTTCCTGAATTCCTTTGGCAATATCCGAAGCATTCGCCTGCAGGTTGAACATGTCCTTACCCTCACGGCTAATCCATTTCATTAGCAACTGATCCAGCACAGATGTAATCCGAATCTTAACATCCTCGACCAGATAGCTCTGCTTGATACCCGCGATTTTATCGATCAATGTAACATAGTCACTCACTTTAAAATTAAACGTACCATTTGCACGAATCGGCATCCCGCCTGGAAGTTGAGGAGTTGGAATCAATACCGGGCTTTGCGTGCCCCACCGAACCGTAAACTCCTTCGTATTCACAAACAGCACTTCGACCCGCATGCCACTGTTGAATCCGAACTTGAATCCTTTTAAGGTAGACAGAAAAGGAATGATCTCGGAATCGATATTAAACGATCCTTCGTCTTCGAAAATCCCTTCCACCTTGCCGTTATTCAGGAAGATCGCATCTTGCCCCGAACGGATAATCAATTTACTTCCCTTCTTAATCTCACGGTTACTCCACTTCCAGAAAATCATGTCATCTCTAAACTCTTCCCATTCCACTACATTTGAAAATTGATTTTTGAAAAATCCCATACTCGTTCCCATCCCTTCTATTTGGTCTTACTTCTTATCTTAGAAAGATCTGCTGCTACCACTATGCGAATGGCCACCTCGGGTGGTACCTCCCCCACCTCCACCGCCTCCGCCACCATTATTGTTGTTCTTCTCAATTTTCCGTTTGGTTACGGTAGTACGGATATACCGATCCTGACGATCGACCACACTGGAAGTACTTGAATCCTCATAAGTAGCACGATTGACTGTAACTCGCCCACCGGAACGATAGGCCATTACCCCAACAACAACTCCTCCAATTGCTATGGACGCAATAAGTTGGAACCAGATATTAAAGAGGATATTATCAGGATTTACTCCCGGTCTAATTCCCATATATTCGTAGGACAGCTTGATATACTTTTCAAAAGCCAGTTTATAATTACCGTCCGTTACATCTGGTGCAATCTTGGCTGTGATTTTATCGGCTCTGCCATTGTCGATATACTCTTTCCCTTTATAGAAACCAGCCAGATACATCTTCCGGTTATACATATCAATTGTCAAAATAACTGCATTACCATGAGCCTTATCGTAACCAAACCCCTGATCATCGTAGAAATCCTCAGTGAGCAGTATTTCACTCTTCTGCTCCTCATTATTTGAGGTGTAAATAACGAAATCCGTCTGCCTCTCCGCCCCATATTCATTCGCCATTGCGTTCAGTTCACTTTTCTCCTGCTCGTTCAGCAGATTAGCTTCATCGTAAATCAGGTTCTTGCTATCTGCTGCCGATGCTACTGACATTGTAATCAATGGAGACACGAGGGTAATCACTAATAAAATGAGTGCTGCCATCCATGCCAAATGTTTTCTTTTTCTCACAGGAATCCACCTCCCATCATCCAGGAGACCAGTTTCAATGACAATAAGGAAACGGCTGAAATTCCTGCGAACCATCCGGCAACTTTAGCTTTGCTGATAGGCGGTTTCCCCACCACTTTACCTGTCTGACCATTCATGGCAAAGGTATACTGCGAACGATTGTAGTCATAGTAAACCATCCATACCGGGAGCAGCACATAGTCTGCATTTTTCAATGTAGTATCAATCTGTTTGTCTGTGTAACTGACACTGTTATAGCCTGAAACCGTTGATGCAATATAAGAATCGATATAAGAGCTCGTTTTTTCCTTGGCGCGCGGGTATAGTTCCTCATCGGTATAACTATATTTTTCCGCAATGTACCCGGCGAGATACGGGGTTTTGAAAAGCTTTAACTGGTTATACGGAAATGGCTCCAGCTTATCCATCAGTTCATCTTTCATTTTTTCCGAAGCATCAATGGGCAGATTCACATAATTCAGCCGGATTCTCCGGTAAATATCAAAATGCTGCGTTTCCGTGTAATGATAATCACCCTGCGTGTAAGTTCTGATTTTTGTGCCACGGCCATGTACTTCGATTTTGTTATGTAACTCATATAACCAGAAGGGCACGTATATCCCGGTAATGCTCTTAACCCGGTCAGCTGTCATGAATCCGCTAGGTGTCAGCAAGCCGTTTCTGCACCATTTTTTGAACGCCTGCTTGGCCTCATCCTTACTGATCGAAAAGGGTAAGACCATGGCCGGTGCCAGATCTCCCGTCAGTCGATCACTCAGAACAACGGCAGCTCCACAGAAGCTGCATGTCGTTGCACTTGTCTCCGGCTCAGTTACAATATCCGCGCCGCAGCTGTTACAGTGATACTCCTTGACCTCATTCTCCGTGAACACCTGTTTCTTCAGCGGATCGGGGATCTGTTCGATATTATCCTGTCGTCCGCAGCTGGGGCAGGATAACGCTCCAGTTGCACTATTAAAAAGCATTCCACTGCCGCAGTTGGGACACTTGTACTCGATTACCGGCATTTGCTCACCTCAATGTTTAACGAAATGTATTACATGATATATATCGTTATTTATCTTCCAATTTCTTCTGAATTGCTGTAAGCTCTTCCTCTGGGGTCGGCGTCACCTGTGCATTATTACCCGCTTCGGCATTCATTTGCTGCTCCAACTGCGCAATGAGTACATCCAAATCATCTTCCTGTGCCCCAGCACGAAGTTCAGCCAAAGCCTCAGCTTCGTTAAGTGCCTGATTCGCCTTGTCTTCCATCGCCTTCAAAGCAGCATTCGCATTGGCAGCCGAAGCGTTCCGTTCATTGGCCTGTTGTTGCGCATTGGCAGCCGCCATCCTGCCCTTCAGCTCCGCATGCCGAGCTTCCAATTGCCCCATATCCGCAACCAGCTTCTCGTGCATATGCTTCATCATTTTGGCTTTGGCTGAAGCCCGATCATAGGCAGCTTGTAATTCGTTCAGTTTCACAGTCTGCGCTGCCTTCTTTTCCAGAAATCCACGTGCCTTGTCTTCATCACCGGACTCCGCAGATTTCTCTGCATACCGCTGTAATTTCTTAATCTCTGCATTGCATTCGTCCAAAGCCCTCTTCGCCCGGCTCTCATCCGAGAGAACCGCAGCCGTCTCTGCCTTCACCTGACCCAGATCACTGCTCAAGCTCCGCATATATTCATTCACCGTCTTCTCCGGATCTTGCGCCCGAGCCAGCACATGGTTCACATTCGCTTTCATCACGTCCCTAAACCTCGATAAGATTCCCATCTTTCGTTCCTCCTTCGATCAGTTCATATGTACTATAATACATGAATATGAGGTTGAAGGTTTCATTTACCGCCACTGCAACAATAAATTTGAAGTAATCCAAGCGTGACATAATCCCCTTACGTTATAAAAGAAAAGACGATCGCCTATGGCGTCGCCTCATTAACTAAAACTCTTCGAAATCATTGTGTCCCTTTTCGTCATTTACAGTTCTTCTATGAATTTGATACTTTCCTCTGCAATTAGATCGGGATCAGCATCATGAACGTAATGACCATTATGTAATAAATGATAGCGCCCAATTTTCACAGACTCAATGTAGTTTACTAAGTAATTTTTCCAGTCCTCGACAGGTAATTCCTCTCCATTAGATATAAAAAAATACATGGGCACATCGGGAATACCTCGTTCTAAAACTTGTGCTGCATTATTCCTAATCATTTTAACTTCTTCATTCATGTTCAGTGTCTGCGTTTTCTTATAAAATAATGCCCTATAGATCTCCTCCTCTTGGGAGGATAGCCTCTTCTCTTCAATTGCAGCAGACGAATTAACAATATCGGGGAAAAAACGGGTTATTCCGACACGAGCTCCTAGGCCTGTAAGACTCCTCATTCCAAATGAAGGTAGAGGATACTCTTCATAAACTTGTGGAATAGCAGGATCAAGACCAATGATAGCCTCAATTTCATTTGGATACATTTGTGCCCAATATAGTGCTTCTATGCCCGACATAGAATGCGGAAATAGCACATAGGGCGGTGTTTCTCCCGCTAACGTCAGAGCTGTTCTGGTTTCTTCCAACATTGTATCGATATCACGTGGGACCTTTGCCGTTGCACTGAAACCGTAGCCTGCCTTCTCAACAACAGCAACCTTGTATTGATCCGACAATCTGGAATAAAGCGCCTTGAAATCCAATACAGGAGAAGATGTGCCCCCACCTGACATAAAGACCAGTGTATGTTCTCCGGAACCTTCTATATAGACATGCATTGGGTGATTATTAACATCAACCATTACACCTGGGGGTGATAATATGGCCGATTCTATCTTTAATTTAATTGTATGATTCGCGAAACTAATTGCTATGAACAAAAGCAGGATACCCAATAAAGCCAATGAACCATAACCCATTCGTCTGAGTACAATTTTCATTATATTCCACCAACATTCTATCCGATTTCCAATTATTATAGCATGTGTTCATAGACGTATACTTTACTAGGATTCGACAGGAAGGCTATTGGAGCTGAAAGCATCGGGTACCGCCAGAATGTTGGTGATGTCATCAAAATTATCATGGCAAAACTACGGTTTGGATTGATTGGTGATCCAATCTGGCAAGGAGTCCATCTAGGATGGATTCCTTGAAGAATGAACAATTCTGGCATTTGTACAAGAGAACATTCCGGAAGCCTTGCTAATGTGTATCTTCCCATCCGATTCTTTCATTTTCTCATCTAAAAAGATTTTAAACGCTTTGGCTTCCTGAAGACTCATGACTTGTTCATTTCCTTCCAACCCATTCATGGATAATACATATTCGACGATTGCGTTTGAGTCTGTTATGGAAAGCGAATCTTCATACACATGTAATTGCACATCAGTAAAGGCGTTTTCAAGTTGTTGCTTTCCGTTCTCCATGGAAAATTTCGACTCAATCATGCCAAGAACACTGTCATATTGGCTATCAGGATTAAATTCTTTTACCAACTCTTTCATCTCAGCCATATTTCGTGAACCGATGGTACTTGCATAAAAGGTCCCGTTCTTCTTAAGCACTCTCCCGATCTCGGACAATGCCCTCTCCAGATTCCCGAGATGATATAACATATGATTCGCGATTACGATATCAAAGCTTTCATCTGGATAATGAATATCCTCTGCATCCATGACACTCCATTGGATATGTTCCCCAAAATGAGCAAGATTGCGCTCGGCATCCTGAAGCATCCCTGACGATTTGTCTGTAATGGTTATATCCCAATGATCAGGAATGCGCTCGGCATTGGCCATCCACAATAATCCGTTTCCACCGCCCAATTCTAAAACCCTGAGATGATCCTTCTTTGGAAATTGATCAAAGACCCAAAGAGGCCAGGGATATGGATTCGTGCTATATGTTTTATGCAAATGAATTCTCGCGTTGAACTTACCCGAATTAGCATATTGCTTACTTTGGTTAGGGTTTTCATTTTTGGCCGACATTTGAGTCCGCTCCTTTAGCCAGACGCCACGTACGCATGGAATCCGCATAGTTTAATAACTGTTCGGCAAACATCTGGACCTCACTGTCGTTCCAATCGCGCAAGATATGTGCCAAACCATCAATACTCACTTTCAGGAAATCAGACAATTCCTCTTCTCCCAATGGAGACAAGGTAACCAAACTGGACCGTAAATCATTCGGATCTGAGACCGCAACGATATGACCTGACAGTTTCAACCCCTGAATTCTCCGGGTGATTGATGAGGGATTCAAATCTAGTTTGCTGGCAATATCCGTGATCCTCACAGCTCCCTGTTCCTTGACAAACAGCAGAATTTCAAACGTTAGACGATCCAGATCTGACCGAAGATTTTGTGCATGCGTAAATTCTTTAACTATTCTTAACGTACCGTAAGCCAACTTCTCCAGCTCATCTCGATTACTTGCCAAAAAATGATCACCTCCAATCTGATCATAATTTATTTGTTTGCGCAAAGCAAATAAATATTTTCTCGCACTTTGGTTGGTTGCTATAATAACTCCGCTGGCCCAGGGATGCCATTCCTCTGCAAGTTGGCTATAATAAGGAAAGCCCTCTGGTCTGATGACCAGCAGGAACCATGAATGATTTTTATAAAAGGCAGGAAAATTATGCGTACACGAGTTCATATTATCGCTCCTTACGAATCCATGACTACTATTATAGAAGAATGTATTCCGCTATTTCCCCAGTTAGCCATTCAATATGAGGTGGGCGACCTGATGAAAGGCGCCGAATTGGCGGCCCGGGCTGAACGAAACGGGGCGGAGATTATGATTAGTCGCGGCGGTACTGCCCAGCTAATTAAGGAAGCCGTAACCATTCCCGTCATTGATGTGCAGTTATCCGGATATGACATGATTCGTTCGCTAACGCTCGCAAGCCAGTTCAACGGCCAAACCGCTATCGTTGGCTTTGCCAACATTACTTCAGGCGCACAGTCGATTATCGATCTAATGGAACTGCCATTAAAGGTGTATACTATACGCAGCTCCGAGGATGTAGCAAGGCTGCTGCTGGAGCTGAAAGCGTCAGGGTATCGTCAGATTGTTGGCGATGTTATCACCGTGAATACAGCCAAAACATATGGAATGGAAGGATTGCTGATCCAGTCTGGCAAGGAATCCATCCTCAGAGCGCTTGAAGATGCCCAGTTGGTATATCGGTACTTGAGCAAAAATCACGCGATATCCGTCATACTCAAAAATCTGGTCACCCAAGAGCATCCTAATCTTCTTGTTTTAAACGAGCAGAGCGAGGTTGTTTTTGAGAATTTGACCGATTTTGAGCAGAATCCACTCACCGATAATCACATTTATCTCACCAATACCAACCTGGATTTCCATCAATCCCAAGTTCAAAATGTGTTCATCGTGGATGATTACCAACTTACGGTAACGGCCTATGAGACGACGTTAAATAACAAAACCTATAAAGTATACTCCCTTGAAAAAGGACAGCCCTATGCTTTTGCACAATTCGGCATAACGGCATATACCGATATATCCATGGAACCGATCGTTGCCGAATCACCTGCCATGCAGACCGTATTGAAAAATATCCGGGCCGTTTACGAGAACCATGAACCTATTTATCTGCTTGGCGAAGCGGATTCGGGCAAATCTTTTCTCGTCAAACATATACATCAGATGTACTCCAGCGGTGGGATGATGCTCCAAATCGATCTTGCCCAGGTTCCTCCAGGCCATTTGCACAAAATTCCACTCTCCAAAGTGCGCAACGTAGAAATTAATCATTTGGAAGATGGCTCGAAGGATGAGGAATTAATCTCATTCATTCAGACTTGTCTACAGAGGCAGATCGGAGTATTCATCCTGGGGGAAAAGGGATTGAGTCCAAACAGAACACTGGATATCGAGCTGAATACGATCATTATGCCGAGCCTTGTGGACAGGCAGGAGGACCTTGCGCCACTGATCCAGCATTTCCTCAGCGATTACTACCAGAAGTATGGGACGGTTGCTGTGAAGATGAAAGAGGACGCGTTGCAGCTAATTAGGGAACAAGTTCCGCATATGACAGTGAACCAGCTGAGGCATCTAATCAAACAGGCTGCACTGAATGAACAGGACTACGTGATCTCAGCCGAGACCTTATCACATCTGCTCGGTGAACAACCCTCACCCAATACGATGATGTTTAATGGTACGCTGAAAGAAATCGAAAAAGAGATTATTCAATTCGTTCTACATGAGGAAAACAATAATCAATCCAAGGCGGCCGATCGCTTGGGGATTAACCGTGCCACGTTATGGCGTAAACTTAAAGAGTAACTCTTTAGGTTTACGCTTTTTTTATGATTATATGTGTTGCATAATTAAACACTAATAACTATTACTTAAAATTTACAATAATTAAGTGTTGCTAAAATAAACAATATGGGATAACATAATCCATGCAAACGCTTTATAAAAACGATTACTTCATAAGGAGCCACTACTATGAACATTAAAGCAACATTAGATCGTATTCCTGGCGGTATGATGGTTGTTCCCCTGTTGCTCGGTGCAACCATTAACACATTCTTTCCGAATGCTTTGCGAATCGGGGGTTTCACGGAAGCCCTGTTCGTAAATAGCTCAAGCACATTGATTGCCCTGTTCCTGTTGATTGCTGGTACACAAATCACGTTCAAGACGGCCGGTTCTTCGGTTGGAAAGGGTGTTACACTGCTTGTGTTCAAGTGGGCAGTTGGTGCAATATTAGGTTTGATCGCCATCTATTTTGCGGATTCCAATGGTTTATTCCTTGGTTTGGCACCGCTTGCTATTATCGCTGCAATGACGAATTCCAATGGTGGACTGTACATCGCATTGGCCGGACAATACGGCAAAGAAGATGACAAGGCTGCTTACCCGTTCCTCGCACTTAGCGATGGACCTTTTCTTACCATGGTTGCACTCTCTATTTTCGGTGCGATGGGCTTCGCCAACGGCATGTTCTCCCCGATGGCTTTTGTAGCCGTACTGCTTCCACTGATCGTCGGTGTTGTTATCGGTAACCTGGATCGCAACCTTGCTGAATGGCTGCACAAAGGCAGCGACAAGCTCGTTCCATTCTTCGCCTTCTCACTTGGTATGGGAATCAACTTCTCGTCCATCATTCAAGGCGGACTTAGCGGCATTATGCTGGGTGTAATTACTGTATTGATTACTGGCGGCGTCGGCTATCTGCTCTTCAAAGCCATTGGCTGGAATCCCATTGTCGGAGCTTCGGAAGGTTCCACAGCCGGTAACGCTGTAGGTACACCTGCTGCCATCGTAGCTGCCAATGCTTCATTTGCTCCAATTGCTGAAATCGCTACCGTGCAGATTGCGGCGAGTGTTGTGACAACCGCCATTCTGCTGCCGATCTTCATCGGATTCCTTTCCAAAAGGCTGGATAAATCAGGCGGTGTCGAGAAATACAATCAAAGACCGTCCACATAAATGCAATGAATTTAGCTGACCGGACTTATATTTAATTTTGATTTTCAAGGAGGGATGACTGCATGAAATTAGCCATTATTGCAGATGATTTGACCGGTGCCAATGACAGCGGGGTGCAGCTTGCCCGTCATGGATTAAAGACAAGCGTGCTTTTCAACATGGACGAAGATAACATTCGTCATTACGATGCGGTCGTGTTTGATACCGATAGCCGTTCCATCACACCGGAGGATGCGTATCAGCGGGTTAGCCGAGCAGCCGAACTGCTGTTAAGGAACGGATTTAGTACCATTTTCAAAAAAATGGATTCGACCATGCGCGGAAACATCGGGATCGAGATCGACGCTTTGTATGATGTGGTCAAACCGGACTTCATGATGATTGCCCCGGGCTATCCCAAGAACAATCGCACCATTCTTAATGGCACACATTATCTGAACGGGGTTCCACTGGCCGATACCGAGATTGCGAATGATCCGAAGACACCTGTGACCCTTTCATATCTTCCGGATTTGCTCAAGCTTCAGACCAAGTATGAGGTGGGCGAGGTTACGGTGAGTGATCTTGAATTAGGTATAGATCATATGAAGACGAAGCTGGAAACCTTTAAGGCAAACGGCATTCCCTATATCCTCGTCGACTCGACGGATGAGCAGCATTTGGAGCAGATTCTAAGCATCACCAGCAAGCTGGATTACTCATTTGCCTGGGCAGGCTCTGCAGGGATCGCGAACTACCTTCCCACTCATTACGGCTTGGGAGCCACGTCTGCGGAATTGAACATTCCGGCGAATTCAGGTCCGATCCTCACCGTGGTAGGGAGTGTGAACAAAAACTCTCGTGAGCAGCTCAAGCTGTTGCTACAGAAAACTAACGTATCATCCATCCCGTTCCACTCCTTCAAAGCCGTATCGGGATCGGCAGATCGTGAGCAAGAAATCGAGCGTGTGTATGAGGAAGTGATGGCCAAAGCCGTGGAAGGCAATGACGTTGTTCTCTATTCAACGGCCGAACAGGTAGATATTGAACTGGCACGTGCTACGGGTGAAGTCCGAGGACTTAATCACACCGAGGTCAGCAATGAAATTGTACGGGCCATAGGTGAAATCTGCGCCAAGCTGCTGGAGAACGGGTACTTCAAAGGTGTGTCCATGACGGGCGGAGATACAGCTAAGCAAATCTGTATGAAGTGGAATATCAGTGGTTTTGAGCTGCTTGATGAGCTTGAAATTGGTGTACCGATATCGAAATTTATTGGAATTGAGGATCTGCACGTGATTACCAAAGCGGGCGGGTTCGGCAAGCCCGACGTCTTCATCCATGCCATTGAAAAATTAAAAGGAGGAGTTACCGTATGAAACCAACCGTAGGAATTACAATGGGCGATGCAGCAGGCATCGGACCCGAGATCATTATGAAAGCATTGGGCCATCAGGAGGTCTACAACCATTGCAATCCACTTGTCATTGGCGATGCAAAAATATTGGAGCGTGTCCTGCCTGTCATCGGATCGAGCCTGAAGGTAAATGCTGTTCATGAGCCATCCGAAGCCAAGTATGAATTCGGTACGGTGGACGTTATTGATCTGGATCTCATTCCTGCAGATCTGGAATATGGAAAAGTATCTGCCGTTGCGGGAGATGCAGCATTTCAGTTTCTGGCCAAGGCCATTGATCTAGCCAAAAAACAGCAAATCCACTCCATCTGTACGGCACCTCTGAACAAAGAAGCCCTACACCTGGGTGGACACTTGTATCCAGGACACACCGAGATTTTGGCTGATCTGACTGATACAGAGGATTTCTCCATGATGCTGACTACACCCAATCTGCGAGTAATTCACCTTACGACACATATGGGCCTGATTGATGCCATTGCAAGCATCAACCCGGAAAGAACATACACTGTGGTTAAACTGGCTCATGATACGTTGAAAAAAGCCGGCTTCGAAAATCCACGTGTAGCTGTTTGCGGTATCAACCCGCATGCAGGTGAGAACGGACTTTTCGGTAATGGTGAAGAGGAAGAAAAACTGCAGCCTGGCATCGAACGTGCGCAAAAGGAAGGCATTAATGTCGTTGGTCCACTTCCGGCGGACACCTTATTCTTCCGTGCTGGCCGTGGCGATTTCGATATCGTTGTGGCTTGTTATCACGACCAGGGACATGCCCCAATCAAAGTCATGGGCATTGAAGAAGGTGTGAACATTACGGTGGGTCTCAAAGGCGGCATTATCCGTACATCTGTAGACCATGGAACAGCCTTTGACATCGCAGGCAAAAACATCGCCGATGACAAAAGCATGCTGGCCGCCATCCGTTCCGCCATTGAACTTGCGCCAAAAACGCAAATTTAAAGCAATAAATGAGATATGTTATAGTAACGACCGCTTCCCATTCTTCTCCTGGGAAGCGGTCGTTTTGCGTATAAGTTGTTGTCAGTGGGGATGGACTTTTCGTAATCTTCATCACATACCTTAAAGTAAAAAACAATTGAGGGTGTGTGAACTCCGTGAACAATACTTCCCTGCCATCTTCTACTATGGAGAAACCCAACTTTCTCGTCATTCTTGTGGATGAAGAGCGTTATCCTCCTGTATATGAGAGCACAGAAATACAGGCATGGCGCAGAGAAAATCTGATTACCCAGGAACGTTTAAAGTCCCACAGTATGGAATTCCATCGGCATTATATCGGAACAACCGCCTGCTGTCCCAGTCGCGCTACCATGTTCACAGGTCAGTATCCATCACTGCACGGAGTCAGTCAGACTGTCGGCATTGCCAAGGAATCGTATGACTCCGACATGTTCTGGCTGAATCCCAATACGGTGCCTACGATGGGCAATTACTTTCGAGCAGCAGGATACCAGACGTACTATAAAGGAAAATGGCATATATCCAATGCGGATATCATCTCTCCCGGCACCCACCAAAGTGTTCCCAGTTATCACCCCTTGACTGGGGTTCCTGAGCCCCAATTGGAAAGTCTTTACCTTCACGCGAGCCGTTTGGAGGAATTCGGATTCTCCGATTGGATCGGCCCTGATCCCATAGGCAGAAACCCTCGCAACTCCGCTTCCTCCGCCGCCTTTGGCTTAAGTGGACGGGACGAGGTATACGCCGCCGAAACGGTTCATCTCATTGAGTCCCTTGATCGCAGGAAGAACGAAAATCAACAAGTTGAGCCCTGGCTCATTGTCTCTTCCTTTGTGAACCCGCATGATATTACGCTATATGGTGATTTAGCGGCGCGCCTACCCGATTTCAAATTCGAGGTAGATCCAATGCCCGCAGTCGACGCTCCGCCGACCATACACGAGTGGCTGGGCACCAAACCGCGTTGTCAGGCAAGTTACCGAGACTTGTATCCAAAAGCTTTACAGCCTATCACCAATCAGAGCTTCTATCGCCAGCTATATTACCAATTGCAAAAAAATGCGGATCGTCAAATGTTCAAAGTATATGAGGCTCTTACGCGCTCCTCCTTCTATGACAATACCATTGTTATTTTCACATCGGATCATGGCGATCTGCTCGGCGCTCACGGTAATCTTCATCAAAAATGGTACTGTGCCTATGAGGAATACCTTCATGTTCCTTTTCTGATCCACAATAAACATCTGTTTCCCGAGCAACAACATGTGCATAGCCTGACAAGTCATGTCGATCTGCTACCAACCATGCTGGGTCTGGCCAATATTAACTTTTCCGAAATCCATGGACGATTGCAAAAGGAATTCAGTGAAGCCCGCCATTTGGTAGGACGGGATCTCACCCCTCTTGTTTATGGAGACCCTAATCCCGCGCTGACCCAGCAACCGGTCTATTTTATGACGGACGATGATGTCACACGTGGTCAGCACCAAACCAATCCATTGGGCATACCCTATTCGTCTGTTGTACAGCCCAACCACATCGAGACCGTAATTACCACCCTTTATAAAAACAACAAACCGGAAATCTGGAAGTTTTCCCGGTACTTTGACAATACTCAATTTTGGACTCAGCCGGAACATGATGAATATGAATTGTACAACTTGACGGACGATCCGCTGGAAACCTGCAATCTGGCCCATTCCGCCTATGCCACTCCGCAGACGATGAACATTCAGCAGTGGATGATGCAGCTTCTGAAGGAACAACGGAAACAAAAACGTTTGTATCCTCATCAACCCACGATATAGAGGATTGGGGAAGTAACATCTCCATGATTCGTTAAACCAAACGGCAGACTTATAGAAATTGCACCTAATAATATGTGCTCGGTTCATTAAACACTGTTAACGCTAAAAAGGATGTCCTCGTCATGTTCATGACTTATGGGACATCCCCTTTTTGCGTATCATCGACTTTAATTATTCAATAAATCCCGCAACAGTCTTCACCTTAACGATCGTACCAATAGCCAGGTATACCTCGTTCCAAACGCATTAACGCTTCAAGATAAAAATAATCGCCCCAGATCGTGTAATCGTCAGGTGAATCCCCACCTCTTACAGAGTAAGAACCATGCTTCAGCAGACCCTCCGCTGTATCGGAGCCCTGCGTGGAATAATAATTAATTAAGGATTTCATGGACGATTCCGCTGCTTTCCGAAAAGTCTCCCGCTCAGGATCAGCTTCATCAAGCCTTCCCGCAATTTCCAGCAAACCGCAGGCAACAATAGCCGATGCAGAACTGTCCCGTTTCGTTTCAGGTGTCTGCGGGGCATCGAAATCCCAATACGCTACTTCATCCTCCGGAAGATGGGCGATGAAATAACGGGCAAGACGTTTGGCTGTCTCCAGCATCTCTGCATTTTGCAAATAGCGGCTGCACAATGCAAAACCATATATCCCCCAAGCCTGTCCACGAGTCCAGGTAGAACCATCATTGTAGCCTTGATGCGTACCACCTCGAATGGCCTCTCCGGTAGTCTGATCAAAATAAAAAGTATGATAACTTGAGTCGTCTCCACGAACGAGGAAACGGCGGCTTTTCAGCGCATGCAGCTCGGCAACGCGGCGATACTCGTCGTTATTGGTCTGCTCATACGCCCAGAACAGCAGCGGAAGATTGAGCAAGCAATCGATAATAATTCGCCCTCCGTTGTTCACGTCACCTTTCCGCCCCCAAGCCTGAATCAGTCCAGCATCCTCCCGCCAGCGTTTCATCAGCATATCAGCAGCTTCCAGCGTGAGCTTCCTTGCGGCAGCGTCATGCTCCACAATCCATTGTGCCTTGGAAGACAACGAATAAAGGAAGCCAATATCATGATGATCGAAAATGCTTTTCTGTTCCATTCGCCGACGGAAGTTATCGACGCTATTTACCGCTGCCTCACGAAACCTCGGGTCCTGAGTATACTCCGTGCATAACCACAAGATGCCTGACCAGAACCCTGCCGTCCACTCCGTATTATCGTTAAGCACATAGTGCTCATCCCCATTACTAACATGAGGGAAGCGTCCTTCAAACCGACCTATATTACGCCGGGTGACATTGAGTGCGTCTTCAATAGCTTTTTTCCACATGGAACAGTTCCTCCTCTAGGCAAGTCATATTCTTCAACCCTCTTGCTGGACAAGTCTGCTGTTTTGCTTATATTGGCCGGGTGTAATTCCCTCATATTTCTTAAAGACACGAATGAACGAATTGCTGTTCAGGAAACCCACCCGCTCGGATACGTCCTGGATCGTCAATTCCTCTGCCTGTAAAATTTTCTTGGATTGCTCAATTCGATATTGGTTAATGTAATCGATCACGTTGACTCCGGTCTGTTCCTTAAAGTACTTGGAGACATAGGTTGGATGAAACCGAAACCGCTCGGATAAATGGGTCAAGCCCAGATTGACATCTGCATAACTCTCATGAATGAATTCCACCAGTTGCTCCTTCAATTCCTCACTGCGGGAACGCTTGCGCTCATGCACCGTCTGGCATACCGTCTCCAGTATCTGAAGCAATTCGGACTCGATCTCCTCAAAGGTCTCACATGCAAACAATTGCCGAATCAGATCGTTGCGCTGCGTCATCTCTTTCTGATCGTCCGTCTTGATCTGTTCTGTAGCCTTCAGAAAGGTACCAATCAACTCAAACATCAGACAGCGAGCCAGTTCAACAGACAAGGGCTCTCCCGCAAAATTAGTCATGAGAATTTCGTTCATCACTTCCGTGGAACGGGCATAATTGCCTGTAGCGATATAATTGATGAGCTGTCTCTCCAGATCAAGAGGGTAATACAGCTCCTCCTTGGGCCGACGAATTCGATTCGGGTCAATAATTTGGCCGATCCCCAGAATCAGCCTGTATTCCAGCGCTTCTTCCGATTCCCGGAAACAATCCGCGATTTCCGAAATACGGTGATGAACATGGCTAACGCCAACAGAGAAGTACACGCAGAATCGGGAGCCGATGAAACGTTGGGCTTCTTCGACTGCACGAATTAACCGATGACTGGTATCCTCCTCACGCTCCCGAATATTGATCAGGAACGCAATTCTTCCATCAATGTCGGCAGAGTATACATGACCGATTGAGCCGATCATCTCCTCCAGCACATTGGTCAGAATTAGGTGCACAAATTGATGCTTCTCCTCCTGGTCCTGCTCACGTACTCTGGAACGGAACAGCCCTTCAACATCCTCAATGTGCAGGAGCAATACGGCAAACGACTCCGTCTCGAATCGAATACCTGAACGTTCCAGAGTCGATGCAAATTCCTCACCAACCTGTACCCTTCCCTTCATCAGCTTGGAGAGCAGACTGCTCCGTATAACGCTTTGCTGATCCTTAAGCCTATTCGCAAATTGATCCTGCTCTTCCCAGGCTTGAATCAGAACAGATTGCAAAATGCCATATTCATCGTCCGGCTGCTCCAGTTTCCATTTGACCTTATCCGAGATAATGTTCATGATCCGTCCCAGCGGACGGTAATTCCGTCTGGTGAACCACCAGGCTGCCACCCCGCCAAGGATAAGCCCTGCGGCAACGCCTCCAAGCGTAATATCGCGGATAACCGTCAGCTTCTTGGCGTAGATTCGGGTAGGTATGATGGATACATACTTCCAGTCCTGGATCTTGGAAGAAATCTGCGATATGGTCACGGATTCTCCGTTCCAATCGATCGTTTCCGTTCTTTTCCCAGCATCATCGAAAAGGTTAAGGTCTTCCCCATTCATGTAAGGGGTTTCAAGAGATCCGGTAGAAAATAACGTTTGACCGTCGTGATCCAGAATGAAAACGGTGCTCTCTTTTTCCAAACGCACATTATCAATGGCTTGCTGGAATCGGTTGGGGTCCAGGTTAACGACAAAGGTCGCAGGGCTGTCAGCGCCATTCTGAATAGGAAACGGCTGAATATAGACCAGCGTGTCTTCAATCCGTCTATCTTCACTCCGAACCTCCATCTTTCGGTACATGCTCTTGCCGGAATCATGCATAAGCCGGGTCCATGCTTCCTCGGTTACATTGGTGCCCTGATAGAACATGTCATATAGATAATTTTTTTGAATAAGTGAAGACGAGGACAGTGCAATATCCGGTTGTTTGATATAAATATACAGTTCACTAATCAGGCCATTTCCGACGCGTGTGGATTTCAGGTTTTTGATCAGATCAATCCCCATGAACCTCCAGCGGGCATCCTGTTCAGACGCATGATTGATGAAGCTCATGAGTTGGGAGTCAGCCATTAATTGATTGCTAATGCTGCCAATATCACTAATCTGGTTATCAATAGTTTCCTGTACCTGAGATAACAGCACCATGTTGGAACGATTCACTTCTTCCTCAAGCAACATGCGAGACTCGGCAAATACAGCAGCACCGATCACAATCGGTATGAGCAGAATGACCATGTAAGAAATGCCCCAGGATAACAGGATGCTTTTTCTCTTCATGCGTCTCCTCCTCACACTGTGTTATTTGGTATGACTTGATAAGGCAACTCTATTCTTTGATTGCTCCGATCATAACACCTTTAACAAAGTATTTCTGCAGAAACGGATAGATGAACAATATAGGCAGGGTAGCTACCATGACGGTTGCGTATTTTACACTTTCCCCGATAGCCTCTTTGTCCATCGCGGTCGCTCCTGTGGTCATCGAATCTGTACTATTCTGAATCAGAATTTCACGCAGCACCAGTTGAAGCGGAAACAGGTTCCGGTCCCGAATATACAGGATCGCACTGAACCATGAATTCCAGTGACCAACGCCGTAAAAGAGAATCATCACCGCAATAACGGGCATGGACAATGGTACGACGATCCGCCACAGAATGAGCATCTCTCCCGCCCCGTCTATACGGGCCGACTCTAGAAGACTTTCCGAGATTTCAGCAAAGGAAGTTCGCATAATAATCAGATTATAGCTGCTGATCAGACCGGGTACAATCAAAGCCCAGAGGCTGTTGCCCATATGAAGTGTGTTATTGATCAACAGATAAGACGGTATGATTCCGCCGTTAAAGAACATCGTGAATACAATCGCCAGCATAATCGGATTGCGGAGCATAAAGCTTTTGCGGGACAACGTGTACGCTCCCAGAATGGTGAACAGCAGATTCAGCGCTGTGCCCACCACCACAATGAATATCGTATTCCGGTATCCGGACAGAATGTTGGGGTTGCTTAGCACCAGCTTGTAGCTATCCATTGTAATTCCTTTGGGGAAAAGCAGCAGACCTCTATGGGCCATGAGTTGACCTGAGTCGCTAAGCGATGCATTCAGCACATGCAGCAGCGGATACAAGGTTACGATAATCAACCCTGTCATCAGAATCGCGTTGGCACCGCCAAACAGCCGCTCACCAATGGACCTTTTCATTCGCAAAAGAAATCCCTCCCTTCACCTCGTTCTTGGCTAGAACAGCTTCGTATTGGATATCACCTTGGACAGGCGGTTGGCACCGATTAACAGCGCAAAGTTAATGACCGACTGGAACAGACCCACTGCGGTTGTATAGCTGAACTCGGCACTTTCACTTATCCCTTTGCGGTAGACAAACGTCGAGATCACATCTGCCGTATCATACACATTCGGATTATAGAGCAGAATAATTTTCTCGAACCCAATCTCCATCAGTCCGCCAATGCGGAGTATGAGAAGAATCATAATCATCGGGATGATGCCAGGAAGCGTGATATGCCATACCTGGCGAAGACGACTCGCTCCGTCCACGTTGGCAGCATCGTAGAGCTCGGGGTTAATGCCGCTAAGTGCAGCCAAATAAATAATGCTGGAGAAGCCAAGCTCCTGCCAGATCGATGAGGCAGTATAAATGGTACGGAAATTGGCCGGATCGCTGAGAAGCGCACTGCTCTGACCGCCAAAATAACCAATGATGGTGTTAAACAGTCCATCCCGGGACGAGAAATCAACAATCATGCCGCAGATGACGACAATGGAAATAAAGTGAGGAATGTACGAGATCGTCTGCACCGTACGTTTGAAGATTTCATGCCTGAGCTCATTCAGCAGAAGAGCAAGAAGAATGGGAGCCGGGAAACCAAACAACAGCTGATAAAAGCTTAACAAAAGCGTATTCTTCAGAATCCGCCAGAAATAATAGCTCTGAAAGAAATCCCGAAAATGCTGCAATCCGACCCAATCACTGCCCCAGATACCTTTGCCCACCGAGTAGTCTTTGAATGCAATGATGGCTCCGTACATCGGGAGGTATTTGAAGACGAGAAAATATAAAACGACGGGAAGAGCCATCCAATAGATGGATTTATTCTTTTTGTAATTGAGCCATAATAAGGAAAGCTTGTGCGACAACTCCTTCATCCCCTTCCTTTTTCACTCCAAAGAGGGCATCCACGGCGGTAAAGCCGTAAAAAGGCTTCACCACCCGTGAACATCTCATCCTTATCTGGCGTTATAACGATCCAGGGCAGCTTGCTGAATTTCAATAGCCCGTTTCACGTTAAATTTGTTGATCTGATCCACAAACTTGTCAAAGTTCTCAATCGGCTCAACCCCAATGACAAATTTGACGAACATCTCGTCCCGGTAGGTCCCAATATCACTCATGATCTTGCTGTCCTCCGTGGATTCTTCTGTTGTCAGGCTGGTCGGAGGAAGGCCTACCTTCAGCGTATTCTCGCTGTATTTGGAGAACAGAACCGCTGCATCCTTCTGCTGTTGGAGCTGATAATATTGCTCGTTGTACCGGTCATCATCCTCCCCCACAAAGGGGTAGTTGGCAATAAAATGTTTGGCCATGGCTTGAGCAACCGACAGGCCGTCCGGATTTTTCAAAATCTCATCCGTATAGGTCGGGTAACCGTCCTTCATCGTATAGGTGAGGCCCTCCACACCGAAATTTTTGAGCATATGTCCTTCTTCACTGAAGAAATAATCGAGTGCTTTGACCGTTTCTTCGGGATGCTTGTTGCTATTGGTGAGCACAACGCCGCTACTGCTCCATTCCCAGGAACGTCCGGTAAACATCGGCTCATCACCCTTATTCAGTACTGGATATTGGGTAGCGGTTAGGTTGGCGTTCGGATCCGTTTCCTGCAGAGCGGGCAGGTAGCGGCCTACACCTCCACCGATGAAGGTGAAAAACGCACCCGCTTGACTGCTCAAAATTTTGGCGTCGTATGTTT
This sequence comes from Paenibacillus sp. BIC5C1, assembly GCF_032399705.1. Taxonomy (NCBI): domain Bacteria; kingdom Bacillati; phylum Bacillota; class Bacilli; order Caryophanales; family Paenibacillaceae; genus Paenibacillus; species Paenibacillus sp. BIC5C1. The sequence continues at coordinate 228,128 of NZ_CP135922.1, read as the reverse complement.
TCTGATCATTGGTAGCAAAATCGGGATCAATCAATCCCTCCTGATACCAGCGATGGAACATCGTCAGAAATTCCTTATATTCCGGCTCAATGGGCCCATAGACCACCTTGCCATCTTTCATAAACGTATTATTCGTGATGCCGTAAGCCTCCAGATATGTCGGTGCCGCTGGTCCCATCGTGGTCATTTTGGGTGGTGCACCAAACAACAGGGGCGCTGCTACGCCTTTTTTCTCCTTGAAGGCCTTGAGTACCGTCTCCCATTCTTCAATCGTTTCCGGTTTCTCCAGCTTCAGCTCATCCAGCCAATCCTGGCGAATGAACGTACCGCCGAAGGTTTTGTATTCCCCCAGACGCAGATGCGGTATCGCATAGATATCTCCGTTGTCGGCTTTTAACTGTTTGGCAACCTCGGGATTCTCCTCCAGGATCTTTTTCAAATTGGGAGCGTATTCATCAATGAGTTCGTTCAGTCGAATGATGATACCATCATTGAACAGCTTGGCATAATCTCCATTGACAAACATGGCATCAGGCAGCTGATTCGAGTTAATCATGACATTGAACTGTTCGGTTTCGGCACCCACCGCAGGATGCTGGAATTCAATTTTGGTATTGGTCTTCTTCTCCCATTCCTTAATCGCCGTGATTTCATTCATGCTCTTGAGTGTGATGGAAGCATTGGTATTCATCGACATCCAGATTGAAATGGGGGTAGGTCCATCTCCTCCTGCTTCACCTGAACTTCCATTGTCTCCTGAACAGCCCCCAAGAGCAGCAATACTCATCATTAGGCAGATTCCAATTGTCAGTCGTTTTCTCCATGACCTTTTCATCACTTCACGTCCCCCCATTGAATGTGTATCGTGGATAAGCAACCCTGTCATCGCTCCCCATAAAGGTACCGCTTGCCCGATATAATGGCTATCCTCCATTCTTGCAGATATATCCAAAATTTGATATTTCCTTATGCAGCGCAGGATTTGCACATAAATTCAAGAGATCAAGATCATATTTCCAGATTGATTGGTTAACAAAAAAGGTGAAGGAGGCCTTCCCCAAATAACCCGTTTGGTCAAATCGTCTAGAAAAATATTGAACCAGCCACATCGGTTTAGTAAACCTTACGTTTTGTAAAAACATACAACAAAAAGCCTCCTAATCTACATCCCTGCAGGTTAGAAGGCCATATTTATTTTATACCCATTCAACTCACCGTAAGGTGTTGGATCGAATTCTTTATGATAAGCCTTTTAAAATTCTTCGTATTCACTCGGGTCCTGATTCCACAACCGTCCATCTTTACGATGATAAGAAGAAATGACTTCCATTTCCTTCTCGCTCAGCTCGAAATCGAAAATATTGATATTCTCCTGTTGGTGTTGAAGCGAGCCTGCTTTAGGGATCGGAATGGAACCAAGCTGGGTATGCCAGCGCAAAATAACCTGCGTACCCGTTTTGCCATGAGCCTCGGCAATACGTAGGATCTGCTCATCTTTTACGATATCCTGTACTGCATCATTGCCACGTCCAATGGGACTCCACGATTCGTTAACAATGCCATGCTGTGAATCCTTCTCCCGCTGATCGGCTTGATCGAAGAATGGATGCAGCTCAATCTGATTCAGACTTGGCGCTACTCCCGTCTCCTTAATCAGGCGTTCATTGTGTTCCGGAAGGAAATTGCTAACTCCAATGGAACGGATGTATCCGCGTTTTTTGGCCTCAATGAGTGCTTGCCACGCTTCCACATACATATCCTGCTTCGGATTCGGCCAGTGAATCAGATACAGATCATAATAATCCAGATCTGCCCTGTATAGAGATTCCTGGATGGCTACGATCGCCTTATCGAAGGCATGGTAACGCCCTGGCAGTTTAGATGAAATGAGTAGTTCTTCTCTGGAAACGGAGCTCTGCTTAATGGCCTTCCCGACAGTCGCCTCGTTCTCATAGTTATACGCGGTGTCAATCAGTCGGTAACCTGCATCCATCGCGGACGCAATGGATTTAACGCCTTTTTCTCCTTTTAAGCTATAGGTACCAAAGCCAATGGCAGGTACTTTTAAGCCATCATTCAACGTATATTCCGGAATTGTATGATTCATCTGTAAACTCTCCTTTGCGAAAGATATACTAAAACGATATGGAAAAGGTGATATGCCCTCTCCGTTTATTCTACCCCTCCATATACGGATGAATCAAATATAAGCCACCACCCCGTTATATGGGATGATGGCTTTCTCGTCTAATATTAATAGAGGCAAGTCGCCTCTTTATTCAAGCGATGAGATCGGCGTGGCCGATAACGACCGATTGCCCATAAAGTCCTGAATGGCCATAGCAGCCTGCTTGTACCCGCCAGCATCGCGTAGCGTTTTCCCAATAACCTCAGCATGTTCCTTATAGGAGACATTGCCGAGCACCTCTAGTACCGCGGTTCTCAGCACGTCAGGTGTAAGGTTATTTTTATCCACGATGACCCCTGCTCCGAGCTCCTGCACCCGGCCTGCTACACGCGGCTGATCCGAGGTTAACGGGAGCATGACCAAGGGTACATTATAATACAAAGCTTCGCTTGTACTGTTCATGCCCGCATGTGTCAGAAAAGCATCTACACCCTGTAGCACTTCCAATTGTGGGAGATAGGGTCTGATGATGAAATTGTCAGGAATGAGATCCGCAATCGGCTCCAAATCAGTATCCTTCCCTGAAGACAGTATAAACTGCACAGGCAAATCACCGAAAGCCGTAAAGCACAGCTTATAAAAATCAAGATCCTTGTTTAAAATGGTTCCCATTGAAATATAAACCGCCTGTTTATAAACGACATGCAGAGATTCCTTGGCAAAGGATGGTGCATCCTTGCGGGGGGTAATTGATGGGCCGGTGAAGACATAGCTGTCATCCAGCTTGTCCCCCATGGGTTGAAAATAACGGCTTGTATAGACCAGCTTTAGTTGTCCTGGATGCCCTGAAAGATCCGCCAGAGAAGGCACAGCTACATTGAACTGGGAAGCTAATTGCTGGGACATCTCGATGATGCCGTTATATAGCTCCTTGACCTCCTCATCGTCATCCTTCAGTTGATTTTGATTACCTGATCCGAGAGGCTCCACAAAAACAAAAGTGGTGGTTGAGCACACTGCTGGGATACCCAGCTTTTCGCCTAAAATTTGTCCTCCCCAGCCTATTAAGGAGTCAAAAATTAAATAATCATAGGTTTCATTTTCGATCAGATTCAGAACATCCGGAATAAATCGTTGAATAACTTTTTTCAAAACCATATATAAAAATTGGTAAGGGTGCTTGATTTCAAAAGGCTTCATATCCGGGTTGTTGAGCAGGGTTGCCTCGTTGAAGGAGTATGCTTTAAATTGTGCGCCTAACGCTTCTATCTTCGTCCGGTATTTTTCCGTACAACAGTAAACGACCTCATCGCCGTTCTCTACCAGTTCCTTGATTATTCCGAGCGTCGGATTGATATGCCCTTCTGCAGGCATCATTACAACTAATACACGTGCCACGAAATTCACCTCCATTAAATTTTCCAATCTTCAAAGCGGACATTTTATTTCTAGCTTCAAGATAATAGGTGCAAAATAAAAACTGGAAATTGTGCCCATATGAATATACTATTAATTATTTCCATTTTTGTAAATAGTATATATGTCACTTTTTAAACAAAAAAAGCACCATTACGGTGCTTCCTCTGTTCATATTTATATTGGATCGGCTACATAACCTATCTCAATATCCTCTCGAATATTGGGGGCTTTCTTTTAGTTGCACGATATCATGACCTGTTGGGTTTTGGAAGGCACGAAGGCCAAATGTCGGCGCAACAGCGAAGATATGGTCAAAGATATCGGCTTGAACCGATTCATATACACCCCAGGTGATATCATTGCTGAATGCATAGATTTCAAGGGGTAGTCCGTTATCTCCCGGCGCCAACTGTCTCACGATCAACGTCATATCCTTATGAATTTTCGGATGATTCCTCAGATATTGATGGATATATTCTCGGAATACACCGACATTCGTAAGCTGTCTACCATTCACAATGCTTTCCGTATTAATATGATGTTCTATATTGTATTCGTTAATTTCATTTAATTTGGTCTCGAGATAATCGGTAAGATAGTGGATCTTCTGAAATTCCCCAATCATTTCCTTGGTACAGAAGCTGATGCTGCTTGTATCGATATAGACACTTCGCTTAATTCTTCTGCCACCGGATACCTGCATACCTCTCCAGTTTTTGAATGAGTCCGAGATGAGAGCATAGCTCGGAATCATGGTGATCGTTTTATCGAAATTCATAACCTTTACCGTATTTAAAGTAATATCGATGACGTCACCGTCGGCATTATATTTGGGCATTTCTATCCAGTCACCCACACGCACCATGTCATTCGATGATAATTGCACACCTGCCACCAGTCCCAGTATGGAATCCTTGAAGACGAGCATCAGAACGGCTGATAACGCGCCAAGTCCGCTCAGAATAATTAACGGATTCTGACCAATGAGGCTCGAGATGACGATAATGCCCCCAATGATGAAAAGAACGATCTTGGCCACCTGAATGTATCCCTTAATCGGTCTGATCTTGGAGACTTCATAGGAACGATAGATGGTATCAAAGGCATTAAGCAGTGCATTTAATACCGTGATGGTTATGACGATCATATAAGTTAAAGCTGCCTTTTCAATCAAAGCTTGATAGGACGGGAAGACATACGCAGAATAATAAATGATAATCGCCGGTACCAGATGCGAGAGGTTGTGGAACACTTTTTTCTCCACAATGATTTTATCCCACGTGTACCGATTGTTGTTGATGATTTGGATAATAATCTTCAGTACGATTTTTTTGGCTATAAAATTGGCCAGTATGGAGACCACAGCTATAAATACCACCATGATCAAATTTGAAAGATATCCAATGGTTTGTTCACTCATGCCAGTTCCGTCTAGTTGATTTTTGATAAAGTCCATTGTATCCTCCTGACGCGGTTTATATTAACTTATTATTATAAATTACATTCTAGTACGAAGTAAAATTTCAAAAAATTACAGTGATCGTTTGATGGGGTACAGGATACTTGCCTCCCTCATGAGTATCACGTCACATAAATGGGCTAATGTGCATAGACTGGGCTAAATATAAACCAGATCCTTGCATTGGAGATGTGAACATTGAGTAATCCAAAAAATAAGGCTAAGACTCAGCAATTCCCCATGAAAAAGCTTTCTCCCGTAAGCATGGTAACGGAGCTTCCACCTGTCCGCGGGCATGTAAGAACCTCTGCCTCAAATCCGAATAAGCCTATCCATAATGAAAAGGGTATATCATCGGCTATTGATGCATGCGTGGACCGTGCTTTTCGTATTCCTATATTTTTGAGTACAACCAACACGGTAAATGATCTGCAAGAGCAATTTTTGAACCGTTTGGTTAGGGAAATTGAAGATGCATTGCTCTTTCCCCGCACTTTGCCCGTTAGTGAACAATACCCGGAAAACATTCTAACGAATATACGGCGTCTGGTTTTTTCAAGCTATGGGTTGCTCGCAATCAACTTCCGCAGATTTTATGTTCAAATTCTGGATTCCAATGTGGGCGCTTCTCCAACGACCACTCCGTTCTGGGAAGGTTCGACCTTTTCCCAAATCGAGCCTGCCATGGCCTTTCAATTCGGCATTCCAATCTTATTGGTGAGAGAGAAGGGAACGGACATCAGTAATGGGATTTGGGCTGGAGGAATCACACCGCTCAACATCTTTATTGACTGGGATTCCGAAAACCAGTCCGTAGACGATTTCTTTAACAGTGTTCAATGGAGAGAAGTCTTTGCCTATTGGGCGGCGGAGGTACGGGGTAACTATTTGCTTCGCACGGAACCTCTGTTCAATAATTAATATGAGTCAAGAGATTTACTGATATTTTAGATGAGATTGTTGCGTAGATTGCACTGCGTGTGCTCGTCCGCTTCACTTCCTGTGCGCGGGCTGACTTTCGTTTCGCCCTTCTTTGTACTTATAGATGCCAGTTTATTTGATGTGACCTCAACCATACGATTTTACCATCCCCGACAAATTTTACGAAAAAGAAAAAAAGCGACTGATACGGTCGCTTTTTTCAATTTTTGGTGGAGGCATAAGAAGCGCCTTCGTAGTTATTGTTAAAAACATGATCCTATATGACTTGCCATAGACATCGCCCATTTAATGTAGTCAAGAAGTGTATGTTATCGTGAATACACCTGTACAACTTCATGTATTTTTTCGGGTTTTAAAGATGTGCAAATCGATTCTTCCGTTTGAAGGGTAAGAACAGCACCGGCAAGTCCCAGCTGGCACGCGCTGTGAAGCGATTCATTGTTCATGATTCCATATATGGCACAAGAAGAAAACGCGTCACCAACCCCAGTGGTATCCACAATATCCGTCAGGAAAGAAGGCAGATGTCCAGATTCCTCCGAGGAAGAATAATACACCCCCTGATCGCCAAGCGTAATCATAACTTGTTTAACGCCACGTTCTCTAATTTTTTCACACGCGATCTGGCAATCCTCAATTGAGTCAATTCTCATGTCGGCAAGCACCTCTGCTTCAACCCGGTTGGGGAGCAACAGTTCTACTCCGTCAAGACGAAATGGAAGTTTGTGCGTCTTGGCAGCGGATGTAGGATCTATGTACAAAGGAATATGTTCATCAGCACAACGTTTAATGATATAGCTGATACATTCCTCAGGAATATTCGTATCCAAAAAAACGGCTTGCGAGGAAACGATGTAGGACCATTTTTCCTCAAACATGGATGTTGTCATTTTTTCGTATATATGCATATCATCCATCGAGACCACGCTCTGACCGGTTGGATCCAGTAGAGTGATAAAAATCCCCGTCCGCTCAGTTGGCAGCACCCAAACTTGACTAACATCAACACCTTGGCTCTTTATTTCATTCAGGATCCAGTCGCCTTCTTTATCATCTCCGACACAAGTCATAATGGAAGTATTACAATTGAGCCGGCTTAAATTTTCAGCAACGTTGCGTGCTGCGCCGCCGCAGGATTCATTGATTTTCACCGGATTGGATGAAGAATAACTGATCATCTGATTCGATCGCGCTTTCTTGTCTATGTTGGCCCCTCCAATACAAACAACCGACGATTCCTCCCGTAAAATATAAGCCCGTCCCTTGATTTCACCGCGCCTGGTTAAGCTGGCAATATAATTGGCAACCGTCGGACGGGACAGGCCCACTTTAGCGGATAACTCTTGTTGTGATATGAAAGGATTCATTTTTATATAGTCTAAAATTTGTTTTTCTTTATCCACGAAGCAACCTCATTTCTTCTTATATTCCTCAATACGACCTCGTGTTTGTCCTCCATATTCATTATACAACTAAAACTGCCTCCAGAATAAATTCGTGTTGTTGTGCCATGCAAGTTGTTGCAATCCTCATAAGTTGTTATATATATCCAACATTATGATTTGAGTTTACGTATTGACATATCAAAATGTAAGCGTATACTAAACTTATGTTTTTCAGATAAACATTTGTTTGTTGATATTAGGAGGTGTACGTTGGCTGTTAATCATTTTGTGGACGGACAAGTCAATCTTGCATGAGACATTGGCATTAACATGGAGGAGATATACATGAATTTTGTTTTCTTACTAACCGGCCTTCTTCTTGTATTTATTATTGGTTTAGCAGTAAGCAACAACCGCAAAAAAATAAAATACAACCGTGTTCTGATCATGTTGGTCATACAGATCCTTTTGGTATACTCCATGATGAACACAAGTATAGGGATTATTGCGATTACAAAAGTAGGCTTGTTGTTTGAAAAGTTGATGGGGATTGCCAATGCGGGAATACAATTTGTATTTGGTGGCTTGGCGAATGAAGGTCAAGTCCCGTTTTTCCTTGGCGTGTTAATGCCTCTTGTGTTCATGTCTGTATTAATTGGAATTCTGAATTATATCAAAGTATTACCTTTCATCATTAAATATTTGGGTTTATTTCTAAGTAAAATCACGGGTATGGGCAGACTTGAAAGTTATTTTGCCATATCTACATCTGCACTTGGACAACCGGAAGTATTTTTAACCATTCTTAAACAAATCCCTCTTCTGTCCAAAGAAAGACTATATACGATTTGTACATCTGCGATGAGTGCAATAAGCATGGCGATGGTTGGAGCATACGCCAAGATGCTGGAGCCCAAGTTTGTTGTAACAGCAGTTGTATTGAATATTTTCAGCGCTCTTATCGTTGCCAATATTATTAATCCATACGATCTGAATGAGAATGAGGACTTAGTTGAAATCGAGGAAAAAGAACGGCTTCCATTCTTCCGAATGGTTGGGGAAAGCGTAATGGATGGTTTTAAAATCGCCATTATTGTTGGCGCCATGCTGCTGGGCTTTATTTCCTTAATGGAATTGATCAATGTGATTTTCCAAAGCGCATTACACGTTTCATTCGTTACGGTAATTGGTTATATTTTTGCGCCAATCGCCTTCTTAATGGGAGTTCCATGGGCAGAAGCTGTACAAGCAGGTGGAATTATGGCTACCAAACTGATTACGAATGAATTTGTAGCTATGTTAAGCTTTGGGGATATATCGAACCAATTCTCTTCGAAAACGGTCGCTATTGTATCTGTTTATTTAGTTAGTTTCGCAAATTTCGGAACGCTGGGCATCATCTCCGGATCCATCAAATCGATTAGCGACAAGCAAGGAGACCATGTTGCGAAGTTTGCTCTTAAATTGCTGTTAGGTTCAACATTAGCATCTGTTATTTCAGGCACTATGATGGGACTTGTTATGTAAATAAAACGTAGAGGTGAAATATATGACAACAAGAAAAGTGATTATGGATTGTGATCCAGGACATGATGACGCCATTGCAATTATTTTAGCTGCTGCGCAACCGGAATTGGAGATTCTAGCGATTACAACCGTTTCCGGAAATGCAGAAATTGAAAAAACGACTCAAAACGCTTTACAAATTTGTGATTTGATATCGTTAAATGATGTTGTGGTTTCAAAAGGAGCCAGTGAGCCTTTGGTCCGATTACGTGAAAATGCTCCTGGTATTCATGGGGAGTCAGGCCTGGATGGTCCCAAGTTTCCCGAACCTTCCCGCAGCTGGAGCGATGAACATGGTGTTGATACCATCATTAGACTTATAAAAGAGTCGACAGAGCCGGTTACCCTTCTTCCGACAGGACCGTTAACCAATATTGCATTAGCTTTAACCAAAGCACCGGAAATTAAAAGCAATATTTATGAGATTGTACTCATGGGCGGCGGAACTATTGGCAACTGGACACCAACTGCTGAGTTTAACATTTGGGCTGATCCAGAAGCCGCAAAAAAAGTTTTTGATAGCGGTATTCCAACCGTAGTAATGGGACTGGATATTACACATCAAGCCTTGGCGACCAAAGAAGTCATCGACGAAGTAAATAAAATCGATAATCATGTCGCTAAAATAGTGGGCGAACTACTCGTATTTTTTGCATCGACCTATAAAGAAATGTTCGATTTTGATGGGGCACCTGTACACGATGTCTTAACTGTGGCCTATTGTGTGGCACCCGAATTGTTCAAGACTAAAGATGTAAATATTGTCGTGGAAACGAAAGGTGAGTATACCGCAGGAACAACCCTAGTTGATCTGCACGGGGTCACTGGCAGAAAAGTTAATGCCAAGTTTGGCTTAGAACTTGATGTAGACGGTTTTTGGAAACTAATGATTGACGCACTTAAAAAATACTAGAAGCTAGTGATAGCTCCTTTGGTTTGCTTCGTTGAATTTTGATTGGCTTTTTTCAAAATTTCCTGGAGGTGTTTTTCGATCTTCAAACGTCTTGATCACCTCCATTTTTATTATCGTTAAAGTTATTATATTAAAACTGAAAAGCCACCATCCAGATCACTGGGTGGTGGCTTTTACTTACTCTAATGGAGGCGAGGGGAGTCGAACCCCTGTCTTGCTCTCGTTAAGTTGTCCTTAAATGATTTAATAAGTATCCAAAATGCTTAACTGGCGAGGCATTGCGACGATAAATTTGTTATCTATTATCGTTTAAAATTATAGAGAATTATATTCATTTAATTCATTTGTCTACCGTTGACTACAGGAATCGGACAGGAAACTTGCATAAATACTCTTTCTAACATCATGACTTAGCCATCTGATTTCTGTAAATCGCTCAGATTCAAACTTCGATACAACTCAAGTTGCTTAGTTAGAAAAAATAGTTCATCCTTTGTTAAGTTAGCAATAGACTCTCTCTTACCAAGATCATACACCTCGCGATATTTGGCTTGATCTTTTTCATCACTGAGAAAGCTAATTGGATTAATCTCCAATATCCCATCCTGAAACTTTGTATATTCCGCCAAACCGCCTCTAGCCATATATTCAGAAAGCGAACTTATCATTTCAGTCTTTTCCTTCAGGCTCATGTTTGACATCACTTGTACAATTATATCCTCATAATTCTCAAGCAGCTCGTTTTCATTATTATGAATTGGCTGCATCATAGCAACAATCAATTCCTTATTGCTAAGAAGCATAGTTGTAAAGGATTCGAACAGCTTGTCTATTATTGATTTAAGAAACGGGGCTCTTTCTGCATATGAAGATAGAATCAGTTCTTCTTCATCCCCATTCAACACTTCTGCCAACGCTTTATTAATTTCGTCTCCAGCAGGAGGTAACTTACCGTTTTGTAGCTTACTTATATATGCTTTATTAGTAGCTAGCCCTTTTTCTCTTAACTTAGACTCAATCTGGCTTAGTGATAACTCCGAATTATCTATATATTGTCTTAGCAATTCACCATAAGAAAGCATTATAAACACCTCATAATAATGATAGTTTCGTTGTCATAACAAGTCAACTGGTGTTTTTAGTTGACAACATACTATTCTTGTGATAATTTTGTTATATAAAAACAACGTTGTTTCAATATAACTACATAATGTGAGGAGGAAAACTCAGATGGCACTTCGCAACGATATTATGAAGATAGCAATTCTAGTTATTTTAATATTTCTTTTAGTAAAGTATCCTGAGCAAATGGGCAAATTTCTCTCTGTTGTTCTGGTTGGTTTCGCCGAAATTTTGGCCAAGCAATTTATTGGCAGTATGAGTTTTTAAATTCTATAAAAAATAGAAACCTTTCCATAGATGCTTAGGGTAGGTTTCTATTTTTATTGATTACTATGTTCCAATAGCCGCTCATACTCTCTAAGCCTCCTATAAAACGTTCGATGTTTCATTCCCAATTGCTTCATAGCAAACGTAGCCGTTATCATACCAGTCTTCCACTCCTGATAAACTTCAATGAATGCTTCGTTTATTTCAATCTTCGGGCGACCAAACTTGACTCCATCACTCTTAGCTACTTGAATTCCCTCTGCCTGACGTTGCTTATTTTTCTTCCTTTCCTGTTCAGATACATATGCCAGTAAACTCAAAAATTGATCCTCCATTACTTTTCCAAAATCACCCATAGTTTTAAATTTTCTTGAATCAAATAGAGTCTCGTTGTCCAGGCAAACAATATCTGCCTTCACTTCACGAGTAACATACTTCCACTCATTTATAATTCCCTCATAATCACGCCCTAATCGATCCAAGGCATCAATATAAATTAAGTCGCCTTCGCGAATCATTAAACGCATAGCTTGATATTGTGGCCTATTAAAGTCCTTTCCACTTAGCTTATCAACAAATATATATCTTCCATCAATTCCTATCTCTCGAAATTTCAAAAGTTGCCTTTCCGGATTCTGATCTTTAGCCGATACTCTGCCATATCCCATTATCACAATTTACCCCTCCTAAAATTCCTGCCAAAAAGTATGTGTTATCTATGGCACATGCCAATAATAAATTATTGACATTTTGGCACGTTAAGTGATGCGCTTTAAAGGCGTGCCTAAAAGCATGCTTTAAGACACACAAAAGGAAGCAGTACTGCTTCCTTTTGTGTGTCTATTTTCATATCATCGACCCCTTAATGCATCACTCATTAGGTTTAATGTATCCTTGTGAGTTTTATCAAATACATGAGTATATATTTTATTAGTAGTGCCTATGTCTGAGTGGCCTAATGCCTCAGAAATTGATTTCAAGTCCACTCCCTCATTGTGTAGCACACTCGCGAACGAATGTCTAAGATCATGAAGACGAATTTTAGGAAAATCATTTTTTTCAAGAAATTTCTTGAACTGCTCTGTGACTGAGTTCACTCGATAAGGCTTTCCATTATCATGACAGTAGAGGTAACCAGATTTATCATACTCAGTTCCAAACAATATCTTCATTCCCTCATGTTTAGCTTTTAAATTTGATAGTAAACAGTGAAGGTCATCACTCATATGAAGTGATCGCCTACTTTTATCGGTCTTCGGAAGTTTTGTTATGACCTTGTTACCTGCACTTGTACGAACCTCTTCAATATGAATTTTCCTTTGATCCAGGTCAACGTAATCCCATCTAAGGCCAACAATTTCTTCTCTTCTAAGCCCCAAATGTATAGCTAGGTTAACTGGAACCTCCAATCTTGTATTCTTTACCTTTTCCAGCAGTACAAAAAGTTGTTCTTTAGTATAAGCTTTGCCTTCGAATCTTCTCTTTTTTGGTAAAGATACAGCATCAGCCACATTCCTATGGATTAACTGCTGTTTCAAAGCATAATCCAAAGTCTTACGAATGAGTGCGTGATGTTTATGCACTGTATTTGGGGATAAATCTTTCTCCTCCATAAGAGCTTTATAATATTGTTGAATATGTCCAGGCTGGAGCTTTTGCAGTTCAAGAATTTTGAAAAAAGGAGCTATGTGCTTATTCAGAATATTCTGATACCCATAAATCGTAGTCTCCTCACAATTGTACCTCACATAGTTATCCATCCAATGATGGATCGTCTCTACAAATGTCATTCCACTACTTAGCACCATAAGATTACGGTTTTGATTATACTCAAACTCGTTAAGAAGCTTTTCAGCTTCCTTTTTTGATTGAACTGTAACGTATTCTCTTAATCTCTTACCGTTTAAATCTTTACCTAACTCAAATGTAACTCTATATTTGTTGCCTATCTTTGAGATACTACCAGCCACTCTAGACTCCTCCTGTCGTTAAACACAATTAAAATACTGAATTTTGCTCAATCCAAAGATTAAACCCCTTTACAGGTATGAGAATTTTCCTACCCACTATGACCTTGGGAAACCCCTCCCTTTTAACCAAACTGTATAGAGAATTTTTTCCAAGTGGTAATATTTCATAAAGCTCATCAATTGTGTAAAACAATTTTTCAAAGTTGACCATTCTCACCATCTCCATTGAATAATATATTAATAAAAAAGTGGGAAATACCATGTCTTTTAATCCATATCAAAGTATTAAATCGCTTCATAATCCTAAAGTTTTCAAGGTCGTAGCTACACTATGAGACACATTGTAGACTGCAAGTTCTACGTGAAAAACTCCCTAGAACTATGCTGTGTAAGGCTTTTCTGAAGGTCGTAGCCACTGTAGCCTGTATTTTTATGAATGCTTTAGCATAATACCTCGAAATCCCGCTAATGGTGTGGTTCCGTCTATGCGGAACTTCCCTGGTTCAACTCCAGTTTTAACAATCTCGTTAAAGAACTCTCTTGAACTCATAGCCTTCGACTGGTTATTTTTGCAGTAACTAATGTAAGCGTCGTACAGTACTTTTCTATGAGTTTTAATTTCTCTATCGCCTACATCAATCAAACAACAATCTTCTACGAATCCTGTAATTCCAGACTCAAATATGAATTGTTTTTTATAATCTATAGCATCACTACTCTCTGTAAAGATAAAGTTTCGCTGCTTTAACCTTTTTAGCCCATCAAGAGCCCAGAGTATAATATAAGACTTTTCTTCTAAAATTTTTCCTAGCAGGTCTTTATCTCGTCTCTCTTCTGGTATTGAATGGTTAAACATTACAAACAACATTCTGTCTGTTAACGCCCCTGTTGTATCCACCTTGCTTAAACTAGGCATGTGGTTTCCTGCCGCTACAATCTTTGTTTTACTATAAAAGTAAAAGGGATCTTTACCCTTTTTTTCTGCTGCAATTAAGTCTCCACCAGTTACCGCTTTAATAACATCGACGCCTTTAAAACTTCCCTCCTCGTTCATCTCAGGAGAAATATTTAATTTGGATTTGAATAACTCAGCTGCCATAAATCGATTAGCCCCAAGTTGTTTGAGAGTAACCGCTGTAGTGAAACTTTCACCGATTAAACTTCTCCAAATTCCTAACCATAAAGATTTGCCTGAATGGGCTTTTCCTAACAAAATGAAAAACTTCTTTGCATTACAGTAATTGCTAAGAATATATCCAGTAATCTCTTGAAGAGTCCTTTGCTTATCAATATTGCCTTCAGTACATTCATTAAGAAACTCATCAAAATAGTTAGCATACCCGGAATAATTATTTGCTAGTCTTTCCTCATAATATCCATCAATGAAAGTAGTAAATAGATAATCCGAATGATGTTCTTGGAAAATTTTATCCTCCAAGTTATAAACACCATTTCTAAAATTGATCAGATGACTGTACCTGTTGAATTCTTTACCTTCTATTTGTAAATCGGGGTTGCTTTCTATCCGATGTATCACTTCAATCATTCTGTTTTTATTCATCTTCTTATCAACGTCAGTAGGAATGTTGCTCCGAATATGAATTGCCAACTGCAATTCTGTCACCTCTTGAAAATATCCGTACAGATCGTTATATACGTATATTTTTTTATCACTACACTTTATGATAAGTTTTTTTACAATTTCAGTCGCTACCTTATAAGTAACATCATCACCTCTATTCAGATGTAAACGATGGTTTGGTATGTCACTGATCTCAGCGTTACTGACATGACCATCATTATCTTTTACGAGATGCGATATAGACTGCCCCTTCCCTAAACTCTTGGTATTGTCTAGGTTGAATTCTTCTTCATCACTAAATTTCTGTATGAAAACATCTGATGGTACACTTTCCCGTCTAACTACTGTCACATAATCATTATCCAATGTTTCATTTCTTTCTAAATACTCTGGGCTAACAGTGCTCATGGTGTTAGAGATATCGAGACTCCAATGATTTTTCTTTTGACTCATTTAATTGACCTCCATTTGATTTTTTAAATTTTCGTAAAAAGAAGGGTAATGATTATTCATCATACTAAAAGCAATTACTCTTAACTTATCTCTTAAATTTGCTGCTGTTACGAACATTTGACTAATCTTTTGTTCAAGGCTTCCATCATAAATTGTTAGTTGTAGAAACTCAGCACATTCAACCATTACGACCATGAATATACTGTTACATTCATCATCGTTCTTCAGCTTTAGATACCTATCGTTTTGAACAACATGGAATTTTATATCTTTTTTTCTGCAATCGAAAGTAACCCTTAAAAAGTCATTTTCGTCAACGCCCTGAGACCAATAGGAATTAGATTGATGTGTCATTATAACTTTATTGTCCCCCTCTACCAATCCAATGAATAAATGTCCTTTGGCTAAGACACAATCATTGATATACATCATTGATTTCTCCTTTTCAATCATGTGACACTGAATATCATCTCGATCAATTCTTTTATTGTCGAATAGTTTAATTTCGTTCTCATGTACATTTGGTATTTTCATCTTTTGCAAACCCCTCTCAATTTGTTTTAGCAACTTACAAATTGGAGTATACCTTATCATTTTCAACTGTAAGAAACGTGAAAATCATTTTTTATACACTAAAACCCTTGATACAAAAGAAAAACACTAACTCTTGTGAATTAGTGTTTTGAAAAAAATAATTTAATCTTTTATACCTATTGCCGTGGTAATAAAAAAATCATAGGCAGTCATAGTTAAGAGATCTAAAATTTTTTCTTGTTCCGTACCCGATTCAATTATAGGCTTAATATATTTGGCAATATCCCTCGTTGCAATATTATCCATACATTCTAAATTATTTCTAATCACATTTATATTATAGGGAACCTTAGAGAGCAATTCATTATTTATAGAAACAGTTTTGATACTTCGAATATGCTTTGTATGTTTCAAAATTATTTGTAAGTCATCTCCAAAAACATCACTTTGTTTTATAAAATTGTAAAGAAACGTAGAAGAACTTATGTCTATGTATTCTTTTCCTGCCTGCTTCACAAAGAATTTTTCTAGAATTTGTTCTTTTATAAAATCTATCAAGAGTGGCAATATAAAATATCTGATTTTCATTAAAACTGGAATGAAAAATTCCACTTGACCTAAACCATTATCTATTATTGAACTTAGAATTTCTCTCCTAACATATGGTGATTCGATTATAGTTACAGAAGCTAAGGCTTTCATTATCACTTTTTTGTCTGGAGCACTTTCGTCAATTAAATTGAATATCGAAAGTAGATCAAGACCCAAGAATACGTCTGTATCTATTTCAAATGCATAAATTTCATCTAAAACTGATACATCTTCTAACCTACATAACATTCTTAAGAAAGTCTCTGTATTTTCTTTGATTAGTTCCAAATCATTTTTGATAAGCCTTGTGGGATTCATGATTTTTCTCAGAGGTTTTTTGTGTCGTATACATGCCTTTGCATAAACGTTAAATACAGATCCATATTTGACTATTTTATTTTTTTGAAGCAGTTTCATAATGTCTTTGTGTAGGTTTACATCACTCCCCCATATTTCAGTTAAATATTCCTGAATAATCTCCCCATATATTTCATTGTAAACATCTGCAGATGAAATTAGGAGATCATCATATACTTCTGCTTCATCAAACTCGCCAATATTATATATGTTTTCGTGTGCTAACAGTTCTGATTCCGTGTTTTTTTTCAGCATGAAAACAGCACTTTCAATTAATAATAGTTGAAACTTCTGATTATCAAGATCCAAAACACCCAGTATACGATTCACTTCAGATCCAAAACGAATAGAATGTATCAAGGTATTTAGATCTTCTAACTTTTCATCATTTCCTAAGTTTAACTTAAATCCCAAAATTGACATCAAAAGATTCCTAGAAGTTGCATCATATTGAAGCAATTTGATTCATCCGTTCTCTTTTTTTACAAAAATATATCATTACCTCATAAGTCCATCTAGACATAATTTGGATAAAGGTTTGTTAAATTATGAAAAAAAGAGGTGTTCAGAAAGAACACCTCTTTAGAATATAAACCCTTCACAGTGTTGTAGCTATGTTTTCTATCCAGCAGCTCCAGCGTTTTGTCCTAAACTCATATTAGGAATCATTTTCTCAAGAAAATAATAATACGCTTCATCATCTAATTTTTGGTATGCATCATATATATCTTGAGTAAAGTTGATAGAATACACCTTATTTCCAACAAAGGCCATAAGTGTTGTAGAATCACTACTCACTCCTGAGTCATAAAAACGTTCCTCAACAACATATGCACTCTCAGCACCTTTTACAGACACTTTTTTTATACTTGATAGAGTCCCACTGTATGTCATTCCTAAAATCTCTAAGAAGTCCTCCCCTTTGATTCCATCATAATTTTCCCATACGGTTCCTATAATTGAAGCATTATCGGTATAGTAGAATATCGTATAATAATCCACATCGACCTTACCTTCAATTTCATTTGCTCCTGAAATAACTTCTCTCCCGAAAGGTATTACTACAGGAGTCCCCCATGAATTAAGGAATGTTGTTTTGTAGGAGTAATATTGCTTCCCTCCATCATAGTAAATGCCCTCCTTAATATTCTGCTTTCCAGTATGCTGGCCTGCATACCAAGGAGTATAGCCTTCCGTTTTCTCCGTCAAACTAATGAATGAGCTGGCTCCATGCCAAGTAATAGCAATTTTAAACTGTTCTAAGAATCTCAGAGGAACAACAGTGGTTCCGTTAATAACGGTAGGTGCTACAGAAAGCGAAACTGATTTCCCGTTTACTTTTGCCTTTAAATTATCGGGTTTGAGCACCGCAGTACTATCCTTGTACTGCAATGTAATTTCCTTACTTACGCTGTTCCATCCACTTTTCCCACCAAAAAGCTTCATCACACTAGCTACTGGTAAGTAAGTTGAACCATTTTTAATGATAGGAGTACTGCCACGCTCATCAAGCTTTTGATTTTGACCATTAACGATAACATTATTAGAGCCGACATGAAGAAGAACATGGACTGGAATACTATCGGCACTTTCTGCCCGAGCCATGTTTGTATTTGCTGATAAATTAAGCATCATAAAAATTAGTATCATTATGGATATTATAACTTTCCTAAAGGTAAGTTTCATTTTAACCTCCTGAGTATATATGATGGTCTAAACATCATCTATTAAATTACAGATGTTTAAAAATACGACTGGTACTTTGGCTTATCAATCTAGTAAGTCTCTCTTGCTCCTCCATCAAATCTTTTATCTGATAGTATTTATCAAAATCGGCTTGAGATACTTCGCGATATCGAGGGTACTCCTTCTCAAATCCTCTATTATCTACAAGTTTAGTTACTCCATTAGGCACTACGCTTGTTTCATAGATTCCTTCTCCAGATAAATTAGATCCTTCGCTCAATTGCAGAACAGCTGCCCACTCCTCGGAAGCAGAGTAACCAAATAGTTCAGAGTAAGAATAGCTAGATATATAATAACTGTCTAAATAATTTCCAGTGGAGATTGTGAGATCCCCAATCTTGGTATCCGCATCCTTAATTCTGTAACCTATATATCCTTTTATTGTCTGTATTTCAGATTCATCCTTTATAGCACCGTAAAACAGCCGTGGATGTTCCTTTTGGAATTTTTCGAGATCACTTTTTGCTTTGATTATTTTTTTTGTCTCATCCACCACAACACCAACATTGCTGTTTTTGAGTCCTGTAATACCATTTATAAAACTTATCTTACCGTATAACTTCTCCAGCTTATCAATTTTTAGATTAGTATATAAATCTTTGTTTTCTTTTATAATCTGAATGTATTTTTCTTTCGTGCGTTCTTCAATGTATTTTTTTATTTCTAAGTTTTCTGATGAGTTATATATCTCCAGAAGTTTCTCAGTTTTCTCCTTTTTTAGACTCTTGTCGATTTCCTTTATAGTTTTCTGAAAACTATCTTCTGGTTCTGAATTAAATAAATTGCTGAACCAATTAGAAAAGGACGATTCCTTTTCTGTGTTATCTTCATTTTCAGTAGTATTCTTTATCTCAACAGGCTGTTGCTCTGATAATACTTTTTCTTGCTCTGTTTGATTTCCCACTGTACTTACAGTTTTTTCATCCTCTGTCTGTTGCTCTAATTGTTTGTTCAATGTACTTATGGCTTTTTCTTTAGTAGCCTTATCTTCTAATTCTCGTTGGATCTTTTCTTCTTTTGCTAGAGCAACTTGCTTTTCAGCTTCTCTTTTTTCCTTATCTTTTTGTATTTGGATAGCCTTATCTTTGCGTTGTTCCTCTTGTTTAGCAATGAATTCAGTTGAGTGCATACCATCTAAAGCAGCCCAGCTAAAAAACAATCCTGTTAGTACTATTACTAATGAAAACATCCATGCGATTATTTTTTTTAGAACACTGCCGTTACTAAATAGAGGTAATTTGGTTCTTATATCTCCTAAATCTGATATAAGTATAAACGGAATAAGAACAAGGAATACAAATATGACAACTCCCTGCCACCTTGAAACGGTATTATCCAAAGCCGATACTGTCGAATCTCCACTTCCTATGAGCACAATAGCTAAAAGAACTATGCAAACATATAGAACTATAGATACAATCTTCTTCCATCTTTTGTTGGATCTGAATCCTGGTAGTTGAGAAACTATTTTCTTAATCACATGAATACCTCCATAGAATCCTCTTTAATAATTTGGATTTCTCAATCCTGTCACTGCTATGTATGAGATTGTCCTCCTTCCTAACCATAAAGGAATAAAGCTAGAAACCAGCATACAAATGCCTGATCATCTTCTAGCAAGATGTCAAAACTATAATATATAAATTAATAGTGTTTCAGTACGTACTAGACTTACAAATATTAAAAGATCTAGTCCAATAGATGCACTAATTATACGAAATTAAAAGCTTATAGTAAACATTAAAAAAGCCTATAGTTTGTTATGATTCCTCCTCATTTTATCTACTGTTGTATTGAGAGGGGCTGAAACAAAAATGGATTACGAGCTTTTGGGAAAGAGAATTCGTGAAGAAAGAAAAAGACTTAATCTTACACAAGAAAAGCTGGCAGAAAGAATAGATTTATCCGAAGCGTATATTGGGCAAATTGAAAGAGGGGAACGAATTTTGTCCCTGGACACGCTGTTAAAAATCACGGATCAATTTGGAGTAACAGTTGATTACCTAATAAATAATTCATTAGATTTGAACGATGACCAATTTTTGAATCAGCTTAAGAAAATTATGATAGATCGTTCAATTAAAGAGAAAAAAATGATATTAGATGTCCTTAGAGTAATGCTGGCACATGTCGATGAGTTACAAGAGTAACAAGTAATTTCAGAAGCATATATTTCTAAATAAAGTTATCTGTAATTTCTTTCAGAATAATATGTAATAATACTACAGCATCATACAATTATAGGTAATATGAACCACTACATCAACTCTTTTATGCGGTATTATCGAACTACATTCTGCTTATAGATAGCTATCCCCTATTGTTTGATAACAATATCTAAAAAATAGAGAGTTGTCTATTCCATATAAACACTCTCTTATGGCTATTCTATTATTTCTCTTTTAATTTGGAAATTTCACTTCGACTATTTTCATCTGCGTACTTCTCGTGCAAATCTTTTGCTGTTTTGAATATGTCGAAACCATTTTCCAACGTCTTAATAATGGCATCAGATGCCGCATTTTGTGCCTGTTTCCAACGATTAATCAATTTATCACTCTCCTACTTTTTAGACTTGGTCGCAACTGAAATACCCACACTAGCCCCCAAGATGTAACCTAGCGCTGTCCCAGTTCCCGGTAAAACCAGTGTCCCAACAGCTGCACCTGTAGCCCCACCAACTATTGTCCCTGATGCCACATTTAATGTCTCTACGATTACTGATACAGGCCTTTTAATCAAGTTTCCTCACCTCCTTTACATAAAATAAAAGAACACGTCACATATGTCCGTGTTCCTTCAAGCTATAGTATCGATTACCAGCAATAATTAAGTGATCCAATAAATCTATTGCTATGATGTTTCCGGCAACTATTTAACGATCAGTAATATTAGGAGGTGTAGGATTAGCGCTAGGATAGGAATGAGAACATATAATAGAGATTCAAGATCATCATTTTATCGCACCTTTAAACAACTTCCCTTGGATGAACAATAGCATTGTAAAGAATCTATAGAGATCGTCTTCTTTTGATCTATATGATTTTTGTATTATGATACAAGCATATAATATGTTCTTTTACGCTGTAACGATACTCTTTTCCCAATATACGGAATTTTTATTCATATTATTAGTAGCTAGATAATTAATATTAGGTATAAGAATATAACAGCAATTTGCAGTGCCTCACGAATATTAATTCCTGCTCTGTAACATCTATAAGCTCAGAGTATGGAAGGAAGGCGACTCATTAACTCATAAATCAAATAACAATCCTACCATTCAAATAAAGACTGAGTTAAAGTGATTTTATTTCAAAAACTCGTTGTAAATTGATTAGGGGAACTCCATTATGTAGACTTTCTTTGTCAACTTAAAAATTTATTTATATCAAAGAACGCCTACTCACAAAGGTTAGGCGTTCTTAATTTATATTAACAGAGAGACCTAATCTAATAGGTATCCTTATTATAATATATATTCTCTTTGGCGAAGAATGCTCTCTTACGTAAGCTATAAGTTCTTCCGTCTAGGCTACTTCATTTACAAAATAGTTTTTTTGTGATCCTCTTTGTCCAAGTTTTAAACATTTATATATTCTTCTAAACATAATTGCCTAGGTTCATCATTACTCGAAACTGTTTGTCTACTATTCAATTCCTCCACTACAGCTCTTGCTACAGCCTCTGCCAACAAACATGGAACGGCATTCCCAATTTGCTTATATATAGAGGTTTTACTTCCTCTAAAAATATAATCTTTAGGGAAAGTCTGTATTAAAGCCGCTTCATTTATAGTTATTCTTCGCAATCTAGATGGTGCTTCTTCAAACTGGGGAGCAACTTGGTTATTAATAAGAGATTTATGATAATCTTCGATCCAATTATTATCCCTACTGTTATGAAGTAATACTTCATCAATTATTGGCGTTTTGTTCCCTCCCATTGAAGCAGGAAGAGTATTTGCAAAATTATCAATATCTAAAGGTCTCCCCATACCATTAAAAATCATTCCCGCATATGGTGATTTTCGCATTATAGGCTTTGTAGCTAGTGTTATTTTAGCGGTACAAGTTAAAGGGTTAGTTTCACTACCAGCCGGCCCTAAAGATATGAGTGTTTCACGAATTGATTTTGGTTTTTTTTGGTGCGTAATTATTCTAGATATTAAATTTTCTAATCCAGGTTCATTATTGAGAAATCCAATAAAGAATACTCTTTCTCTCTTTTGAGGAACACCGTAATGAGATGCATTTAATAACACTGGATAACAAACATATCCTAAATCAGAGGCATAACTTATAATTTTTTCTCTTACTGGTCTCCACTTTTCCAAAGCAGCGAGAGCTTTGACATTCTCAAGAATGAATGCTTTTGGTCTAACTATTCTTACAGCATCCATAAAAGTCCAAATCAACTTACTCCGTTCATCAGTAGGATCCATTTTACCTGCCACAGAAAACCCTTGACATGGTGGACCCCCAAATATAATATCTATATCTTTCAGAGAAGTAAGTTCATCCATGTACTGAAGGATATCCCCCTCCCTAAGCAATGTCTCTTTATGATTTTCTCTAAATGTAGCGCATGCATCCTTGTCCATTTCGTTTGCCCAGATAACATCTACTCCAGCACTTTTAAAACCCACATCCATGCCACCTGCACCAGAAAATAATGATATGCATCTATGTTTTTGTACCATATTTAATACCTCTTATCTTATTAATGTTATAATTAAATTATACTAGACATAATACTTAAATTTATAAGTAAATCAATCCAAATCCAAGAGAGGTGTTTCAAATTATGAATTATGATTTAGCTAATAAAATTTTGCTCACGACTTTGGATCATGTCAAACAATTAAAAGTTACCCCCAATCAACAAGATAGTAATATTATCAGTATGGTTTTGAAAGGAAGCAATAAAACATATAAGTATATCATGGTTAATGCCTTCTTAGCGAAAGCCACTGATCCTACCATTAACCCATTATGTCTTCAAAAGAAATCCAAATTGCAGGGTGCATACGACGCACGAACATTATGCCATAAAGTTTTAGTCAAGTTTGAACGGGATCACCTAAAAGGTGCTTTAGGACTTTCTAACGAACCTTTTTTGAATAATCCAGCTCGTTTTGAAGAACTAAGTATACATAATGCAGTTAGGGGAGGTAAAGATAGGGAGACTCTAGAGTTATTATGCAAGTTACTTCCCCTTATAGACACAAGTGACAAAGCCCTTATAGCTCTAGCACACTCCCTATACATTTTAATTCAAATCGGAAATGAGAAAGAGGAATTAATCTCATTACAAACTACACGAGAGCTGACTTATATAGAATTAGACCAAGTCCTAGAAGCTATAATTTCTGAATCGTTTGGTGGAGAAAATTTAGTATTAGTAATAGGTTCTTTATTGAAATTACATTCTCAATCACTTATAGGGGAAAACATTGTCGAAACACATATTGTAAATCAATCTGGTTCATCCTCCAAAGAGATTGGTGATGTCGATGTATATCATAACGGATCTTTGATATATGCAATCGAAGCAAAAGACAAGTTATTCAGTAGAATAGATGTCCAGCATGCAGTAAATAAAGCTGCTGAAAATAATTGCCCACGGTTCACTTTTATTATGGGTCCTAGAGCTGAACTAGTCGATAGTACAAAAGAAATAATTATTCTGGAAGCACGCAGTAAGGGAGTTTTGCTGAACATAATTCATATAAATGAATTCAAGTCAATGTTAATATCCCAAATTTTACCAACATCAAAAGATTCTTTCTTCACTTGTGCAAAAGAAGTACTAAGTGAAGCCAGAATGAGCGAAAAAACTGTAAATCATCTATTAAGGATTTTAGAAAATCACCACTTATTGTCACAATAAAAGAACCCTTCGAAAATCATTATAGACGAAATGTCTCTAATTGATATCCAAAAATCATTTTTTCCATAAGTAGTCTATTACATGTCTACATAACTCTAACGTATAAAGCAAAAACCCGCTCAGTGAGCGGGTTTTTTTAATGGAGGCGAGGGGAGTCGAACCCCTGTCCGAAGATAACGACACATAAGCTTCTACGGGTGTAGTCACAGTTTTGATGTCACCCGAGTATCGCCCCGTAACCGGCTATACGTTGGGTCAGCCTGATTGTCTTCTTCAGCACACCCCAGGCGGAGATGTGACAGCGTATCCCACTACTTGTTAGCCCCTAATCCTGTCACATGGGCGATGCAGGTTAGAAGCACGCACACAGTTTCTTAGGCTGCGAAAGCGTAGTTTGTTTGTTGTTTGCCGTTTAATAGGCTTTAGCGTTGATGAAGTGGACGCGTCCCCACTACCCGCTACCCATGCTCGAACTATCCCCGTCGAATCCATAAACGCCCCCTCATATAAGAAGGGCTCCAGGATTAATCCGTGAATACGGAGCAAAGGTGCTACACATCTTTTTCCTCCAAGGTAAAAAGATGTTTCTTTCAAACTCGGCATTCCTGTCTGCTACAAGAACATCATAACACAGGACCAATCACCGATATAGTATAGATTGCTGGAAGACGATCCAACATGCTGAGCAACTGTGCAAGTTTAACCAACACACATATGATGCTCAAGCGTCTACATATTATACCGCGTCCCTCAAGGGAAGTAAAGTTGAGTACCGAGGTGCAGACAATTCATGAGCATGAACAACTTTTCTTAACTATCTTACCCACGATCCGAACAAACTACACAGCCATCAGCAAACATACTGCAACGATTCTTTCCAGCAATCATCAAAAAAAGTTTAACGGTACTACTCACAATCAATTTTTACATGGTACGGCAACAACGGGTGTATCTCACACCATAACTGGCACAATAATCTGAAAGATTTACCCGCACGCAGGTCTGCGTGATGCGTTAAACTCATTACACCGCGCCCCCTAACAATGAATCTCTAATCAAATTAAAAAACCCAAGCTCCACCCCATTACGGGCAAAACTTGAGATCCAAATTTCTAACATCACTCGCGCCTCACACCAACTACCATGCGCAATTCAACACATAGCAACCCAATCAACGAGCAACTTTTTGCTTCTCGCGCAGTACCCGTTGAATATCGCGTTGTGCATCGCGTTTTGCAGCAGACTCCCGTTTATCGTACTGCTTCTTACCTTTACCCAGACCGAGCAATAGCTTGGCATACCCGTTACGAATATAGATCTTTAGCGGTACAATACTGTATCCGTCCTGCTTCGACAACCCTAGCAACTTGTGAATCTGCACTTTATGCATCAACAGCTTGCGTGTACGTGTTGGATCAATTGGATTATGACGGTTCCCTTGTTCAAAAGGACTAATATGCATATTGTGAATATGAATCTCACCGTTCCGAATTGTGGCAAATGCATCGCCAATATTCGCACGGCCGTTACGAAGAGATTTAATCTCCGTTCCGGTAAGCACCATGCCCGCTTCATACGTATCTTCAATGAAGTAGTCATGGGAAGCCTTTTTATTCTGTGCAAGCACTTTACTCTGTCCATCATTCTTGCCCATGTCCTCACTCCTTCTCCGTAAAATAAGCCGGTACCTATGCTCTACAGCAGCGCACCACACATTTCCTCAGGTACCACATGCCAGACCTTAATTGTAGCAAGGACCGCTGTTAAAATCAAGAAAGAGGCGGTCTGCGCCGCCTCTTCTCATTACACTCATTTCATGCTCAGCGAAACGCGATTACTTTTTCTTCTTCCGTACAAAAGCCGCCGTTCCGTTGGCAGATGCACCTTTATTCTTTTTGCGCTTACGGCGTGGTGCTCCGCCTTCCTGGACACCGCCCGGTGTAGCTCCTTCTCCGATAAACACACCGCTAGGTGAGGTGTTTTTGCGTCCACTACCGCCTTTGCCACCTTTACCTCCGCCTTTACCGGATTTGAAGCTACCTTCACCGCGACTGCTGCCACTGTTCAGACCATTCCCTTGTCCACCAGTTGAAGTGCCTTCCTGGCCACCCGCTGTAGAGCTATAACCACCTTTGCCCGAGCCGAAACCAAAGCTTACCGCTCCCTTGCTACGGCCAGTTGCTCCGCTGGCATCTCCAGCACGACGCTCACCTCTCGGTTTGCCGCCACCTTTGCCACCCGCGCTTCCCGCTGTGTTCGAAGCTCCGCTACGACCGCCACGTCCGCCTTTGCTGCTCTCATCTGCAGATCTGCCACCACGGCTGCCTCCAGCACCAGTAGGGGCGCCTTTACCACCACGCGAGCCACTGAATCCACCAGAACCACTCTTCGCGCCGCCGCGTCCGCCGCCACCAGCAGGACGGCCACCTTTACCGCCACGTCCGCCACTGAAGCCACCTGGACGTTCGCCGCGAGGTTTCATGTCGACCATTTCAAAGTCAATTGTGTACTCTTCCATGCTTACACGCGCCACGCGAATCTTCACTTCATCACCGATGCGGAAGACTTTAGAGGTACGTTCGCCAATCAGAGCCATATGTTGATCGTCAAAATGGTAATAGTCGTCTGTGAGTGCACTCAGGCGAATCAAACCTTCTACCGTATTCTCCAGTTCAATGAACATACCGAAGCTGGTTACACTGCTGATCATGCCTTCGAACTCTTCCCCGACTTTATCAAGCATGTACTCAGCTTTCTTCATTTTCTCTGTATCCCGCTCAGCTTCAACCGCCACACGCTCGCGCTCCGAAGACTGCTGCGCAATATCGGCCATACGACCAGCCAAATACTCCTGACGGTTCTCAGGCAAAGCCCCATTGTTCTCAATCACTTCCCGAATGACACGGTGAATGACGAGGTCGGGATAACGACGGATCGGTGATGTAAAGTGACTGTAGAACTCTGCCGCCAGACCAAAGTGACCGGACATCTCGGAATCATACTTCGCCTGTTTCATGGAACGCAGCATCATTGTACTGATAACCGTCTGTTCCTTCGTTCCGTTTATATCCTCAAGCAGGGATTGAAGCGCCCGTGGATGAACCGCGTTGCCACGTCCTTTGACATGGTGTCCGAAATTCGCCGCAAAGGCGAGAAAATTTTGCAGTTTTTCCTGATCTGGATCTTCATGCACACGATAGATGAACGGAACCTTCAACCAGTGGAAATGCTCTGCTACCGTTTCATTGGCTGCCAGCATGAATTCCTCAATGATTTGTTCCGCAATGGAACGCTCCCGTTTCACGATATCCACTGGTTTGCATTCTGCATCCACGATGATTTTGGATTCTTCAAAATCAAAGTCAACCGCACCGCGGCGCATACGCATCGCACGAAGCTTCAAAGCAATCTCTTTCATCAGATGGAAATCGTCCACCAGATCCTTGTAACGCTCCAACAATTCAGGCTCTTCACCTTCAAGAATTTTACGAACGTTGGAATACGTCATCCGCTCTTTGGTCTTGATCACACTTGTGAAAATGTCGTGTTTCACAACCTTCATCTGGTCGTTGAACTCCATCTCACAAGATAACGTCAAGCGATCTACCTGTGGATTCAAACTACAAATCCCATTGGACAGGCGTTGCGGAAGCATCGGAATAACACGGTCCACTAGATACACGCTGCATCCGCGGTTGTACGCTTCCTGGTCCAACTTGGAGTTTTCCTTCACATAATAGCCTACATCGGCAATATGAACGCCCAGACGATAATTACCGTTTGGCAGCTTCTCCACGTTGACAGCGTCATCCAAATCCTTGGCGTCTTCACCATCAATCGTAACGATATTCAGTCCACGCAGATCGCGACGCCCCTGCTGAATAATCTCTTCTTCCGTAATGGCATCCGGTGCTTTTTCGGCCTCTTCCACCACTTCATCCGGGAAGGCTTCAGGCAGCTGATGTTTACGGATTACAGACAGGATATCGATACCCGGTTCATCCTTATGACCAAGAATCTCGATCACTTCACCTTCTGCTGCTGCCCGGCCCTCTGGATAGCTGATAATTTTTGCAACAACTTTTTGCCCATCTACAGCTCCATTAAAGTTCGTACGTGGGATGAAGATATCTCGGTTAATCCGCTTATCGTCCGGAATGACGAAACCATAAACCTCGTGGCTTTGGAATACACCGACCACTTGCGTGACCGCACGGGTAACAATACGGACAATCTCACCCTCCAAACGCCCACCGGAAGGACCTTGAGAGGTCACTTTAACAAATACTGTATCGCCATTCATCGCGCTTTTCATGTCATTAGCGTGGATGTACACATCCGGGTGCTCCCGATCCTCAGGGATGAGGAAAGCAAACCCCTTCGCATGAGCCTGCAAACGTCCGCGTACCAAATCCATGCGTTCCGGCATGCCATAACGGTTGTTGCGGGTCAGTAGAATTTTGCCGGACTCCTCCAGCGTATTAAGCATAATCAAAAAGGCTTTGAAATCAGCCGCATCCTCAATCTCGAAGTGCTGTTCCAGTTCCTGATAAGTCATCGGTTTATAAGCGGTTTCCCGCATGAAGTCGAGCAATTGTTGTTCTGTTATCATTAATAATCACCTCGGGAAACATAAAAGTGTAATCTTGTCTCATCTCTCTATGTATCGGAAACCTTACAAGTAGAAAAGCCGTTTAACACAGGCCTCACTATCTCATACCCTAGTATACACGAATTCAATCCGGCGCATCCGTACCCTGCAAAATAAACCAAGCATGCATGGCCCATTGCATAACCGCGCTTTCATGCATCATAACAGCATTTATGCTACATGTGTTTTGCTCTCGAATAGACAGAAAAGAAACGGCCCAGAACAGGGCGAATATGTAGGAAGGTAACCGAACGGAAGTGAGAAGAAATCGAAGATCGGAATCATGTGGTTCATTGGGAAAGACTGGTCATGGATGAATTTATTAAAAAACCTCCGTTTCTTCTCGAAACGAAGGTTAATCATTCAAGCGTTCATTGCTCGAAACTATCGCGTTACATAAGAAACTCCAGCTCTTACTTGGAGACAACCGTAACGATGATAGACAAAATGAAGAATCCTGCACCCAGTACAACTGTTGCACGTTGCAAGAAAAGATCCAGTCCGCGCGCTTTCGTTTTACCGAAAAGATGTTCCGCACCACCGGAGATGGCACCCGCCAAACCAGCGCTTTTCCCGTGCTGCAGCAATACTACAGTGATTAGACCGATCGAAAACACCACGAGCAGCAATTTCAAAGCAATATCCATTCTTTCCACCTCCTACCCATGTGGGCATAACATCTCACCATAAAAACAGTTACTTTAATTGTAACACAGCTATTAACGTGATACAAGTAGTGGCATTTCCTCATTTACTGAGATACCGCCAACATTTTCAACCTTTTTAATCTCGAGCAATTAAAAATCAACTTAATAAAAAAGACAAGCCGGTTACCCGACTTGCCCGTGAGTTGTCGTAAGACAACTTATTTTTTGAGGTTGTAGAAGCCTTTAAGACCATTGTATTGAGCCAGTTCACCCAGTTGATCCTCGATGCGGAGCAATTGGTTGTACTTCGCGATACGGTCTGTACGGGAAGGAGCACCCGTTTTAATTTGACCCGCGTTTGTTGCAACAGCGATATCAGCGATTGTGCTGTCTTCGGACTCACCGGAACGGTGGGAGATTACAGCAGTGTATCCTGCACGTTTAGCCATTTCGATTGCATCGAATGTTTCAGTCAATGTACCGATTTGGTTAACTTTGATCAGGATGGAGTTACCGATACCTTCTTCGATACCTCTACCCAGACGCTCTGTGTTCGTTACGAACAGGTCATCACCAACGAGTTGTACTTTGTCTCCCAATTTTTCTGTGAGCAATTTCCAACCATCCCAGTCATCTTCGGACATACCGTCTTCGATTGTGATGATTGGGTATTTCTCAACCCATGAAGCCAGAAGGTCAACATACTCAGCGGAAGTGTAAGATTTACCTTCGCCAGCAAGTGTGTACTTACCATCTTTGTAGAACTCAGTGGAAGCAACGTCCATACCCAGGAATACGTCAACGCCTGGTTTGTAACCTGCTTTTTCAATTGCTTCGATGATTGTAGTGATTGCTTCTTCGTTAGAACCAAGGTTCGGTGCGAAACCACCTTCGTCACCTACAGCTGTGTTCAGACCTTTGGAGCTCAGTACGGATTTCAGGTTGTGGAAGATTTCCGCACCTACACGAAGAGCTTCTTTGAAGCTTGGTGCTCCAACTGGAAGAACCATGAACTCTTGAACATCGATGTTGTTGTCAGCGTGCTCACCACCGTTGATGATGTTCATCATTGGTACTGGCAGTGCTTTAGCGTTGAATCCGCCCAGGTAAACATACAATGGCAGGTCCAGAGCGTCAGCAGCTGCGCGAGCTACAGCCATGGATACAGCCAGGATTGCGTTAGCACCCAGTTTACCTTTGTTTGGCGTACCATCCAAAGTAATCATCAATTTGTCGATACCCAGTTGATCCAATGCATCCATACCGATTACTTCTGGAGCGATTGTTTCGTTTACGTTTTTAACAGCTTGCAGAACACCTTTACCCAGGTAACGGGATTTGTCGCCATCGCGAAGCTCAACAGCTTCGTGGGCACCAGTGGATGCACCGGATGGAACGATAGCGCGTCCGATTGCGCCGGACTCCAGGTATACTTCAACTTCAACTGTAGGGTTACCGCGGGAGTCGAGGACTTCGCGAGCGTACACGTCAGAAATAATAGTCATGAGTGATAATCTCCTTTAAATTTGGAATTTTATTTAATACGTTCAGAACAATTGGTTTCACTAAAACACTCCGCGTGCAGTACCATCTTTCGATCGCTGTTATCCCCTGATTTCTTCGAACTTATCGTCATAAGTTGAAATCATGTGATAAAGGCGAACGCTTCGCTTCTGCAGATTGGTTCTGCCCGCTCCGTTAAAGTGTAACTCCAGTCTTATTCAAAAACCTATTAAGATTAAATTATTTACGGGTAGCGATGACAGATGTACCTGTCATTTCAGCCGGTTTAGGCAATTGCATCAAGTCAAGAATCGTTGGAGCGATATCCGCGAGGATTCCGCCTTCACGCAGGGTAACGTTCGCATCTGTAACGATGAATGGAACCGGGTTCGTTGTGTGAGCCGTGAACGGACGTCCTTGCTCATCGAACACCATATCCGCGTTACCATGATCCGCAGTAATCAGCACAACGCCGCCTTTAGCAAGAACTGCATCCACAACACGGCCCATGCATTCGTCTGTTACTTCTACTGCCTTAATCGTCGGCTCCAGCATGCCGGAGTGTCCAACCATATCAGGGTTAGCAAAGTTCAGAATGATGGCATCATGTTTGTCAGCTTCAATCTCGCGAACACATGCGTCAGCTACTTCATACGCGCTCATCTCTGGTTGCAAGTCGTACGTTGCAACTTTTGGTGAGTTGATCAGCACACGTGTTTCGCCTGGAAGCTCAACATCACGGCCGCCGCTGAAGAAGAAGGTTACGTGCGGGTATTTCTCGGTTTCTGCAATACGCAATTGTTTCTTGTTGTTTTGTACCAGGACTTCACCCAGCGTGTTGTCGAGGTTTTTAGGCGAGTACGCCACATAACCTTCAACGGTCTCGCTGAACAAGGTCAGACACACAAAGTGCAAGCCCACAGGGAACTTCGGACCACGGTCGAAACCACGGAAATCCTGGTTCGTGAATACTTGCGACAGTTGGATCGCACGGTCAGGACGGAAGTTGAGGAAAATGACGGAATCGCCGCTCTCCACCAAACCTACCGGCTGGCCATCCGCTTTAACAATAACCGTTGGTTCAACGAATTCGTCAAATACGGATTTTTCATACGATTCTTCAACCGCTTTGAGTGGATCAGTGTATTTTGGTCCATCACCATAAACGATGGCACGATATGATTTCTCAACACGTTCCCAACGTTTGTCACGGTCCATCGCATAGTAGCGACCTTGAACCGTTGCGATTTGTCCTACACCGACTTCCTCGATTTTGGCAATCAGCTTCTGCATGAACTCTTTACCGCTGTCTGGCATAACATCACGGCCATCCATGAAGGCATGAATGTATACGTCATTCATTTCTTCTTTTTTGGCGAGATCCAGCATAGCGAACAAGTGGTCGATGTGACTATGTACGCCGCCATCGGACAACAAACCATACAAATGGAGCTTTTTACCGCTTTGTTTCGCTTCGCGAACAGCTTTAACGAGTGTTTCGTTATCGAAAAACTCACCGTCACGAATCGATTTGGAGATACGAGTCAAATCCTGGTATACGATCCGGCCGGCACCAATGTTCAGGTGACCTACCTCGGAGTTCCCCATTTGCCCTTCAGGCAAACCTACAGCTTCACCGCAAGCAGTGAGAGTTGTGTGTGGGAATTGGCTCATAAAACGGTCATAGTTCGGTTTTTTGGCTTGCGCTACCGCGTTGCCTTCCTCCGTGTTACGAAGACCAAAGCCGTCCATAATGATCAGCGCTACAGGTTTTGGAGCTGTCATTACTTCGCCCCCTCAACAAGCGCGATGAACGAAGCCGGCTGCAAGCTGGCACCGCCAACAAGCGCGCCGTCGATGTCGCTTTGTCCGAGGTATTCTGTTACGTTCTCAGGTTTAACACTGCCGCCGTATTGAATACGAACTGCATCTGCTACCTTTTGGTCGTACAGATCCTTCACCAGCGTACGAATGTAAGCAATAACTTCATTCGCATCTTGGGAAGTGGAGGATTTGCCTGTACCAATCGCCCAGATTGGCTCATAAGCGATAACTACTTGTGCTGCCTGATCTGCGGACAGGCCTGCAAAAGCAGCTTCCGTTTGCACTTTGCACACGTCTTTCGTTTGATCAGCTTCGCGCTCTTCAAGCGTCTCACCAAGGCAGAAGATTGGAGTCAATCCGTGACGGAATGCTGCGTGCAACTTTTTATTGACAGTCTCATCGGTTTCCGCAAAATATTGACGGCGCTCCGAGTGACCAATAATGACGTAATCCACACCCAGGTCTTTCAGCATCACGCCGCTGATTTCACCTGTGAATGCACCGTTGTCTTCAAAATGAAGATTTTGTGCACCAATTTTGATGTTTGTGCCTTTAACGGCTTCTACCAGAGATGGCAGATTCGTAAACGGTGCGCAAATAACAGTCTCTACGCCTTCAACTTCCGCTTTTCCTTTAACTTCCTGAATGAAGTCATTGGATTCGGAAACCGTTTTGAACATTTTCCAGTTACCTGCGATAATCGGTGTTCTCATGGTTTTCAACTCCTTCATGCTATAGCTTAAAGCTTACTTGTCGTTCAATGCAACTACGCCAGGAAGCACTTTGCCTTCCATGAACTCGAGCGATGCACCGCCACCTGTAGAGATGTGGTCCATTTTGTCAGCCAATTTGAACTTCTCAGCTGCTGCTGCGGAGTCACCGCCACCAAT
Organism: Paenibacillus sp. BIC5C1; assembly: GCF_032399705.1. Classification (NCBI taxonomy): domain Bacteria; kingdom Bacillati; phylum Bacillota; class Bacilli; order Caryophanales; family Paenibacillaceae; genus Paenibacillus; species Paenibacillus sp. BIC5C1. Next base: position 194,287 of record NZ_CP135922.1, on the reverse strand, counting down.
GATGGTGTATGCAGATGTCTCAGCGCAAGCTTCCGCTACTGCACGAGTACCGTGGGAGAAAGGCTCGATTTCGAATACGCCCATTGGTCCGTTCCATACAACGAGTTTGGAGTTTTTAACAACGTCAGCATAGATCTCACGTGTTTTAGGACCGATGTCGATGCCTTCCCAATCTGCAGGAATGTCGCCAACTTCAACAATCTTCGTGTTTGCGTTCGCACTGAAGTCGTCGGAGATAACGATATCAACTGGCAGATAGAAGTTTTTACCCAGTTTTTTCGCTTTTTCAATGAAGCCCAGAGCTACATCCAGTTTGGACTCATCCAGCAGGGATTGACCTACTTCATAACCTTGAGCCTTCATGAATGTGTAGGAAAGACCGCCACCGATGATTACGTTGTCTGCAATGTTCAACAGGTTGTCGATCACATCGATTTTGTCTTTAACTTTGGAACCACCGATGATTGCTGTGAAAGGACGCTCAGGGTTGGAGATTGCTTTGCCCAACACTTCAAGTTCTTTCTCCATCAACAGACCGGATACTGCTGGCAACAAGTGAGCGATACCTTCTGTTGAAGCGTGTGCTCTGTGAGCTGCTCCGAATGCATCGTTAACGAATACGTCAGCCAGTTCAGCAAATTGTTTTGCGAGTTCTGGATCGTTTTTCTCTTCGCCTGCGTGGAAACGAACGTTCTCAAGCAACAATACGTCGCCATTGTTCAGTTCAGCGATTTGAGCTTTTACTGTTTCGCCAACGCAATCATCCGCTTTAACGACTTTTTTACCGAGCAATTCGGACAAACGCTCAGCAGCTGGAGTCAAACGCATGGATTCAACCACTTCGCCTTTTGGACGACCCATGTGGCTTGCCAAAATAACTTTAGCGCCTTTTTCGATCAAGTAATTGATCGTAGGAAGCGTGGCACGAATACGTTTGTCATCTGTAATTTTACCATCTTCGAGCGGCACATTAAAATCTACACGCACAAATGCCCGTTTTCCTGTCAATTCGATATCACGTACACTTTTTTTGTTCATCTGTATTTCCTCCGCACCCATGTATTTGGTGGACCAATCAAGGGCCCAAATCCCTTGCAATCCTGGTGTTTTTGAGAAATTTGCAAAATGTTGATATATAAAGAGCGGAAACAATAGCATCTGTTTCCGCTCTATGTTATTGCAGATATTACTTGATCATTTTTGCAAAGTGCTCCAAAGTGCGAACCAGTTGAGCAGTGTAGGACATTTCATTGTCATACCAAGCTACAGTTTTAACCAATTGTTGGTCGCCAACAGTCAGAACTTTAGTTTGAGTTGCATCAAACAGGGAACCGAAAGTGATTCCTTGGATATCGGAAGATACGATTTCGTCTTCTGTGTATCCGAAAGTTTGTGGATCGGAAGCTTCTTTCATTACTGCGTTAACTTCTTCAGCAGTAACTTTTTTACCCAATACAGTTACGAGCTCAGTCAGGGAACCAGTAGCTACTGGTACACGTTGAGCTGCACCGTCGAGTTTACCTTGCAGTTCTGGAATAACCAAACCGATTGCTTTAGCAGCACCAGTTGTGTTAGGGATGATGTTTTCAGCTGCTGCGCGAGCACGACGGAAGTCACCTTTAGGGTGTGGAGCATCCAATGTGTTTTGGTCGCCAGTGTAAGCGTGAATTGTAGTCATCAAACCTTGAACGATTCCGAATTTGTCTTGCAGTGTTTTTGCCATAGGTGCCAGGCAGTTTGTTGTGCAAGATGCGCCGGAAATTACAGTTTCAGTACCGTCGAGGATTTCATGGTTTACGTTGTAAACGATGGTTTTCATGTCGCCAGTAGCAGGTGCGGAGATAACAACTTTCTTAGCTCCACCTTTCAAGTGTTTCTCAGCTGCTTCTTTAGTTGTGAAGAAACCAGTACATTCCAGAACGATATCTACGCCCAGGTCGCCCCAAGGAAGTTCTTCTGGGTTACGGTTAGCCAATACTTTAACTTCTTTGCCGTTCACTTTGAAGAAGCCATCGTGTACTTCAACATCGCCATCGAAGCGACCTTGAGTTGTATCATATTTGAGCAAATGAGCCAGCATTTTAGCATCAGTCAAGTCGTTGATTGCTACAACTTCAATGCCCTCTACATTTTGAATACGGCGGAATGCCAAACGACCAATACGTCCAAAACCGTTAATACCTACTTTAATCATGAGTAAGTTCCTCCCAAGTTTTGATTGATTTTTTTATGAAGCTTATATATTCAAGACAGACGGTGAAGTCCGTCAAGACAACAATGGTTGTGGTGCAAAATAAAACCTTATTCCATTTCGGCGACGATGACTTCAGCAGCAGCCTCATCAATAATCAGAATATCTTCCTGACCAAATCGCAGAACAGAGTGTATGGCAGCAGCCTTGCTCTTGCCACCTGCAATCCCAATCACGACATCGGTTCGTTCAATATCCTGGAGTCGCATGCCCAGCGTAAGCATGGTATGTACCACCTCACCCTGATCATTAAAGTAATAACCGAAGGATTCCGATACGGCCCCTTGCTCCTGAAGTTCATCTATGATCTCTGTCGCAAGTTTGCGGCGCCGTGCCATCTCTACGGCATCACCGATTCCATGAATGACGATTCGCGATTTTCGGATCAGCTGCAGAATCTCCTGAACACTCGGGTCCTGGATTAATGATTCATAGGCATGATCACTAAGCAAATCCGGTACATGCAGGAGTTTGTATTGAGCCCCTACCCGTTTTGCCATCGTGGATGCAATCGTATTGGCCTGAATTTCGAGACTTTCTCCCAGCCCACCGCGTGCCGGTACGAACCAGACGCCTTTCAGCGATGTTGGCGGAGTCAGTTGCTCAGCGACTCCAGCCGTTGTTGAACCGCCCGTTACGGCGACAACATCGTTATCACTCATAATATTACCCAGAGCCTTCGCTCCGGCTCTGCCCAGTTCCCGTTTGGCAAATGGAGAAATGTCCGAATCGCCGGGAACCACTACTACCTTTTGCAGACCGTAGGCTTGCTTGATGCGCTCTTCCAGTTCGGATAATCCAAACAGCTCTTTGGCGACGGGTTCCAACTGCTGCAGCAATTCATGCCCTGCCTCACTGATCTTCATGCCTGCACTGTCAATTTCAATAAGTCCCTGAGCCTTTAACAAATCGGTCTCAGCCCTCAGAACCCGCTCGGTCATCTGCATGGAATTAGCTAACGTTCTTCGTCCGATCACATCCGATAACATGATCTGGCGCAGAATCGTATACCTCTTCTTCAAGACATCCATGAGATCAGGCAGAAGCTGCTTTTGCACTTCTAAAATCGTTCGCATGCTTTCCACTCCCGCAAGCTTCTCGTTCCAAGCTTTCTTTCATGGCCCTAAAACGTCCCGGGTTAACTTTTTAAGTCCCACGTCTATTCTACCTAAAACTGACGCGACATGCAAGTGTTTCGAAGCGTTATTTCGACACATTTCAGGCGTTTGTACGCGCCTATTTTCACAATGTCAATCTCCCATGATCGAGAACAATCTGTTCCATACCATATATAGAAGCAAAGTGAAAATCGCATCTATATATTGCTTACTGTCGTTTTTCATATGGCAAGTCCAAAACCTCTTTTAGCATTTACTTATTTGCGTTCTTTATCCACTTATCTTCATCATGATCATCTTCAGCGTATTCCAAACCAACACGGCGAACATCTGCTTGCAATTCAATTATTCATGAGCTATAATCATTATTGCTGTCACATATTTGAAACTTCTATTTCAAAACTGCTTTTATGCAACTATGTTTACAGCAATAATCAATGTGCGCCCGTGGTCCAATGGATATGACGTAGGCCTCCGAAGCCTGAGATCCAAGTTCGATTCTTGGCGGGCGCGCCATTCTTAATTAGCAGCTCATAACCCTTTTAACCAATGAAACCGAATAGGTTTCTTTTTTTTCAAACTTAGTTTGACTTTCTTTGACTTTTTGTTTGAAATTGTTTATGATGTGGGTAATACGGTAACAGTTTATATATAAACACCAATTTAACATTTACATTTCCGAGGAGGTTTTTCACGTGAGTTATATTCCAATGGTCGTTGAACAGAGCAACCGCGGTGAGCGCGCCTATGACATCTATTCCAGATTGCTGAAGGATCGCATCATCTTCCTTGGCAGTGATGTAAATGACGTTGTGGCGAATGCCATCATGGCACAGATGTTGTTCCTAGCTGCGGAAGATCCGGAGAAAGACATTCACTTATACATCAATAGCCCAGGCGGATCCATTACAGCCGGTATGGCAATTTACGATACAATGCAATTCATCAAACCGGATGTATCTACCATCTGTGTCGGTATGGCAGCTTCCATGGGTGCATTCCTGTTGAACGCAGGTGCCAAAGGTAAACGTTTTGCATTGCCTAACAGCGAAATTATGATTCACCAACCACTTGGTGGTGCGCAAGGTCAGGCTTCGGACATCGAAATTCGTGCCCGCCGCATCCTGAAAATGCGTGATACCTTGAACCGTATCATCGCTGAGCGCTCAGGCCAACCGCTGGAGCGTATCGAGAAAGACACAGATCGTGACTACTTTATGAGTGCTGCTGAAGCTGCTGATTACGGTATCATCGATAAAGTCATCGAAAACGTAGGTTCCCAAGGCATCTAAGCCGAGGCGAATCACCAATTAAACGGATATACCATATAGCCAACTCAAACGGCAACGCCCAGTTGAGTTGGCCATATGAAAAAAGGACGCTCTCGTCAATATGACGTGGGCGTCCTTTTTTTGAGGATAATTTAAGATTGCATGATACAAATTCAATCGATTCACTTAACTTTCATATCATTACGCTAGCAATAAGCCCAACACATACTTTACTTGTTGGCTGTTAAGCCACTAAATGGCGCTGTGCCTTTAGGCAGCAACTCTTTGTACGTGAACGGGAATTCCGGGAAGCCTTCCGCATAAGCTGTGTACTCATACAACTGGAAGAATACAACTGCACCTGTTGGTGTTACATAGAAGTCCTGATCTTTATTCAGCCCTTTATAGCCTTCAAGGTAGCCACCACGAGCTTTAAGCTGATCTCCCACTTTTTTGCTTACTGTCTCACGCACGGTTTTGTTATTTTGAATCACATCATCCAGACTCAGTTCCTTACCGGAATCCAGGGCAAAGGTGTGTCCTGAACGAGTCGTCATACCATGTGCACCAGCATAGTCCTCATAACGTTGAGTAACCAGACCCAACACACCATTTTCGTTGTACGTCACCACATAAGTGCTCTCAAATGCATATGGACGGTTCGCTGCCGCGTCGCCAAATTCCTTGGTTTTTTTTTTGAAATCTGCTACAAAAACATCAACTTCATCTTTCAGCACCTTGTTGATAGCTGCTTCTGCCTTATCGTTTGCCAGTCCGCTCACCTGAGGATATTGAATATCCACTTCAGCGTTCTTGATGCTGACTTTTACTGTTGCCGCTTTGACTGTCACGCTATTTTGCTTCACTTTGCTCAGCGTTAGTGTCTTGGCTTTTCCATCCCAGTTGCCCTGAACTCCCAAATAATCTCTCATTGCAGAAAACGGAATGTACAAACGGCCATTGATCAGTTTTGCTTCCACTTGCGGATAGTAGTTATTAACTCTAACACTCGGTGCCCCATCGATCATGCTGATGGTCATTGTATTATTAGCTGCCGTTAAGGAGTACTCCTTAGCTTTCGCATCATATTTCAAGCTTCCACCTGCAACATCTTTCACTGCGGTAAGTGATACCCAAGTAGATCCACCTTGAAGGAGTCCTTTTTGAGTAAGTGTTTTACCTCCTGATTTCAGAGTTACCTCTGTAGGTGTTGTCACTTTTGTCGATACCGAAGCTGCCTGTACGGAACTATCCTGCCATACAGCCCCGCTCCCCACAATAATTCCAGCCGCCAGTAGTGCACTTGTCCATTTTTTCCATGATGTCATATATAAAACTCCTCTCTTGAATTCAAATTTGAGTGTCATTGCGTATGTATCCTGATTTGATCGTATGCCTCATACGCTCACCTCTTTATTATAATTAACCCAATTCCGGAAAGGTTTACAGCCCCAGTTACAATGTTGTTCGATCCAGATGCCTATAATGAAGGTTTTGTTACGAACAAATGGACAAAAAAGATACCAAAAAACAGCAATTTAATTCGTCATATTTCATCTCTTCTTTTCAAACTTCATCAAAGTCCGCCTTTATAACAAAAAAGACGCTGTCCATCGGACAACGTCTTTGTCATTATTGCCTTTCGCCCGCTCAAGCATATCTTTAACGGACATCTAGCCTTTATTTACTTCGCTTATTTCATTTCATAAGTAATATTCAGCGTTGTGCTTACTTTAACCTGTCCTGTTTCAATTTCTGTGCTACCAGCAGAATCAGCTGACGCTTTGGACATCAGAGCCTCACTTGCATAGAACACAGGTACATTGGCATCACCTTGGCTTACGGATAGAACAGCACCCAATTGACGTTTAACCGCTTTTGCAATAGCTCCAGCTTTTACATCCGCATTGGCAACAGCTTTCTCAATTACTTGAGCTTCAAAGCTCTCCGGTTTTTCTACCGTAAAACGAACATTTTCAATATTGTTGGCACCAGCTTGGGATGCAGCATCCAGGAGTTCACCAATCTTATCCATCTCCCGGTACGTTACAGTCAATGTGTGATGAGCTGTGTACCCTTTGATCTTCTGTCCGTCTTTTTCACTATACGTGTAGTTAGGCTGTACGTAGAACTGGCTGGTTTGAATATCATCTGCACTGATTTTCCACGTATTTTTCAGCAGATTGCTAACCTTTTGAATTTTAGCTGCATTCGCTTTTTGAGCAGAAGCTGCCGTATCTGCCGTACTGTTCACTCCAATGGAAAGATAAGCGATGTCAGGCATCACCTGAATCTCACCTGTACCCACAACGTTAATCACGTTTTGCTGTACCCCCTGTACCTCAGCAGCATACGCATAATTACTAGGTGCCACCCACGCAGTACCTCCAACAAGCAATGTCCCTGCAACCATCACCGCGCCCAGCGGTTTCATCCATAGTTTACCCATTACGTTAGCCTCCTTAAGTTTTAACATCTCAAACTCAAATCGATTTGATACCTAACAGACGGGCTTAATTCCAGAATGTTGCACTTGACAGTCTAAAAACGCAAAAAAGCCCCTTTCGGGACTTCTTCATTGGGTTCAAATCATATCTTATTGGTTCTCAAGCTCTTCCTTGCTTACCAGACTAACTAAAGCGTTTACAGCCTGTTCGGCGTCCGCGCCTTCTGCACTAATCTGGATTTCCGTACCAGTACTGATTGCAAGGCTCATGATCCCCATGATACTTTTTGCATTTACTTTTTTGTCGTCCTTCTCGACGAACACTTCAGATGAGTACTTATTCGCTTCTTGAACGAACAGTGCCGCAGGTCTGGCATGGAGACCCGTTTTCAAACGGACAACTACCGGGTGCTTTGTCATGGAAACTTACCCCCTATTATGAAATCTGGACATTAAATACACAATTATATTTATAACATTATACCATATAACCAGAGCAGGACACTAGAAGAAAAAACTCAGGGTGATTGGATGTCATTATTATGACCCATTTTAGCCTTTTTACATCACCTCATTACACCTGAGCAGTTCTCCAAGATCCTTACAGGCTGACTTTAAGCTGGCCTTTTGGTGAAAAATAAAGCAATCAGTTTTGCCAGCAGCCCTACCCTTAATTTAACCGTAACGCTCGGTACGAACCTTCTCTGCCAGTTCATCAATCTTGCGAAGCCGGTGATTCACTCCGGACTTGCTGACTGTACCCTTAAGCAGTTCGCCTACTTCCTTCAAGTTAATATCCGGATGGGCGAGTCTGACTTCGGCTACTTCACGAAGCTTTTCGGGCAACGATTCTAAACCAACTTCCTTTTGCAGCAGTCTGATGTTATCGATCTGTCTGACGGCTGCTCCAATCGTTTTGTTCAGGTTCGCCGTCTCACAATTGACGATTCGGTTGACGGAATTACGCATATCTCGCATGATACGCACATCCTCGAACTTGAAAAGGGCCTGATGTGCACCAATGATACTGAGCAGCTCAATGATTTTCTCGCCTTCCTTAATGTATAGGATGAATCCTTTTTTACGTTCTATACACCGGGCATTGAGATGAAATTCATTCGCCAGATCCACCAGGGCCTGACAATGCTCCTCATACATGGATGCAATCTCCAGATGGTAGGATGAACCCTCGGGATTGTTGACTGATCCTCCCGCCATAAACGCCCCTCGAAGATAAGCACGTTTACAGCAGTTATTATTGAACAGCTCCCCACTGATTCCGGGAGTAAACAAAAACCCTTCCGAAACAATGTACAGATCTTTTAAAATCTCCTGTACCATGGTTGGAATCCGAACAATATATACATTGTTCTTTTTCAGCCGCATTTTTTTGCGGACAAGCAATTCCGTATGCACTTGAAAATGCTTTTTAAGCAGAGAGTATGCCCGTCTTGCAATGGCGGCATTCTCCGTCGAAATATCCAAGATCACTTTTTTATTCGATAACTGCACCGCACCAAGCATACGGATGAGGGCTGAAAGTTCCGCCTTTTCGCAGCACGGTTCGCTTTCGATCATCGTTAGTTCTTTTTTGGTCTGTGCTGCAAACGACATGGGACTTCACCTCTTCCGTAACATCCAATTTTGTACAAGTTGATAGATGTGATGGCTCAGCTTGTCGGCATCATGACGCAGATAAGTCCGGAATAGGACTAGTGTATCCGCAACGACTTGATAGCCGGCACTCTTCAGCACATCCATATCCAACACAACCGGTTTAGCTCCTTTTTCCGCATACTTATTCTGCACCTGCAGCGGAATATCACCATTATTTACAATGACATAGTCGAAAATTTGGTGTCCTACATGTTCATGTACCGCCTTGAGGTGGTCACTCACCGTGTAATTATCCGTCTCTCCCGGCTGTGTCATCACATTACAAATAAACATCTTCATTGCGTCCGCCTCAACGACAGCTTCAGCCAGCTTAGGCACAAGCAGATTGGGCAGAATGCTCGTGTAGAGACTACCAGGCCCAATTAGAATGGCGTCTGCCTGACGAATAGCCTCAACAGCCTCTGGCAACGGCTCCACGTGATCCGGTTCAAGGAAAACGCGTTTGATCCGTAAGCCAGCTTCAGGGATTTTGGACTCGCCCGTAACAATTGAGCCATCCTCCATCTCTGCATGCAGTATAACGGCCTGCCCGGCTGCGGGCAATACCTCACCCCGAACGGCAAACACGCGGCTAAGTTCCCGCACAGCGGTCACGAAGTCGCCCGATATATCCGTCATTGCAGCCAAAATCAAGTTACCCAGGCTGTGGCCTGCAAGCCCCGCGCCTGTATTGAAGCGATAATTCAGCATATCCGACAACAACGGTTCTACATCTGCCAGCGCTGTGAGTACGTTACGAATGTCGCCCGGAGGCGGCATTTGCAACTCATTACGCAGGATGCCCGAACTTCCTCCGTCATCCGCCACCGTCACGATGGCCGTGATGTCCAGCGGCTTCTCCTTCAAACCGCGCAGCATCACGGATAATCCGGTTCCGCCGCCCATGACTACTATTCTCGGACGTTCTCTTCGTGGTCCGGCTTCTTTCATCCCTTCACCCTCTTCAATGACGGTCCCGGTCGGCGTCGCGATGGCTCACGGTGACAGCCTCAGTTTCGCTGCTTCCCAACATTTTGCCCAAATATTCCGATATTGCTACCGAACGATGCTTGCCTCCGGTACAGCCGATTCCAATAATAACCTGGCTTTTGCCTTCCTTCCGGTATTGCGGAATCAGAAAATGCAGCATATCCAGCAGCTTGGTCAGAAACGCCTGCGTCTCCGGCCATTTCATAACATATTCGTATACATCACTATTCTGTCCCGTATTCGGACGTAAATGTTCAATATAATGCGGATTTGGCAAGAAACGAACGTCAAACACCAGATCCGCATCAATCGGAATACCGTATTTGAACCCAAACGACGTAATATTTACCGACAGCATATGGCTTTCCAGATGAGAAAAGCGGGATATAATACGCTCTTTCAGTTGAGCAGGCTTCATCGTACTGGTATTCAGTACCTGAGTGGCGGAATTTTTGAGTTCCTCCAGCATCTTACGTTCCAGCCGGATACCATCAAGCGGCATGCCCTCAGGAGCCAGTGGATGTCTGCGCCTGCTCTCCTTATAGCGCTGGACTAATACAGAGTCTGTCGCGTCCAGGAATAGAATTTCACAATGAATGGTAAAATGATCTTTAATATAGTTCAGTGACTCGGACAAAGCCGTAAAGAACTCACGACCGCGAAGGTCGATAACCAGTGCAACCTTGCCAATTTTGCCGTTCGATTGCTCAATCAACTCCGCAAATTTTGGAATCAATACCGGTGGCAGATTATCCACACAGAAGAAACCAAGATCCTCCAGGCTTTGTACTGCAATCGTCTTGCCTGCTCCGGACATGCCCGTAATGATAATGAGCGTGGCGCCTGTGCCCGGTGAAACTTCACCTTCAAGCATAAATGTCCCCTCCTTATCATATTGCTGTCGGATTATACTGTTACGAGGTTACTAGGAACGCAAGAGAAGACCAGCCGCGCCAACAATACCTGCATTGTTGCCAAGCGTTGCTTCAAGAATTTTAACCCCTTCTTGCAGCGGTTCAGGTGTCAGTTTCGCAAATACAGTCCGTACTTCATCAAACAAAATATTACCCGCTTTGGATACACCGCCACCGATAATGAACATCTCCGGGTTAATCACAGCCGCTACAGCCGCCATCGATTTGCCCAGATAGAACGCTGCACGATTGACGATACGCAGAGCAACTTCATCGCCCGCTTTAGCTGCATCAAATACTTCTTTAGCTGCAATCTTGTCGACGAGTGCCAGTGATGTATGGTCTCCACGCTCTACAGCGTCTTTGGCCATACGAATAATTCCGGTAGCTGAAGATACGGTTTCCACGCATCCCATTTTGCCACATCCGCACTGAATGGCCTCCAGATCAGGAACAACACTGACATGACCAAGCTCACCAGCCATACCGGAGAAACCTTGATAGATCTTGCCGTTCAAGATCAGTCCGCCACCAACGCCTGTACCAAGCGTATAGCATACACAGTTGTCCACGCCCTTGCCAGCACCTGCCCAAGCTTCGCCCAGTGCAGCCACGTTTGCATCGTTATCTATTTTGACTGGCTTGCCCAGACGTTCTTCCAAAATCGAACGAATGGCTACATTCCGAAATCCAATGTTAGGGGCAAGAACGATAATTCCCTCGCGTACATTGGTGAACCCAGCCACTCCTGCTCCCACACCTTCAAGCTGTTCCCAGCTGTAAGGCGATTCGGCAACGATATGACGGACATACTTTTCGATGTTGGCAATGACCGTGTCAACGCCCTTATCCACTTCAGTCGGTCCTTCATACGTATGCATAAGCTGACCGTGTTCATCACATATACCGACCTTGATTGCTGTTCCGCCGAGATCGACCCCAACGTAGATTTTCTCAGACATGCTACAAGCCACCTTTATCTATCTATAATAGTTTAATCCTACGTACCAACTATAATTGAAGGATACGCCTGGGTCAAGACGATAAGACCTTTGCTGTGATTAGCTTCCTCGCTATTGTGAACAACATCACAGGCTAGATTTGAATACGTATACAACCTCATTTGTCTCTATCAAAAACGCAGGCTTCATTCTTCCTCCATAGAGGAGGAAGCCTCAACTCATGATATTTCATATCCACTCGTTCCATGCGTAAAAGATGACAATTGTCATCTGAATCTAATGACAATCCTTACTAATCACGTCTACGGCAGTTCGGTAAGATGGAAATATCTTATAGAACAGTACAAGGACGTGATTCAATATGAGCTCACCCGTTATAAAGCTTGAACAGGTATGCAAAAGGTACGGCAACAAAGAAGTTGTCAACAATATCTCCTTAGAGATCAACCGTGGTTCGGTTGTTGCGATCCTTGGCCCGAATGGCGCCGGCAAAACAACAACCATGAAAATGATGCTCGGCCTGTCCACAGCTACATCAGGACTTGTGACTGTGCTGGGCCAGAAACCGAATCACAAACAGGTTCGACAGAAGACTGGTGTCATGCTGCAGGATGTGAGCGTAATGGATGGGCTTACCGTTCGAGAGATTATACGCATGGTACGCAGCTATTATCCCGCACCGCTTCATGCAGATCATATCGAAGAACTGACGGGACTCCCTCCAGCCGACTTGAACAAAAGAGCAGAGAAACTTTCTGGCGGACAAAAGCGCAGCCTGAATTTTGCCCTAGCCATGGCAGGTAATCCCGACATTTTATTTTTTGATGAGCCTACAGTCGGACTGGATGCCGAAACAAGAAGACATTTCTGGGAACGAGTCCGCCAACTGGCACAGGAGGGCAAAACCGTAATCTTCACAACGCACTACCTCCATGAAGCAGATGAAGCAGCGGATCGAATCATTCTCTTTAACCGAGGTACCATTGTTGCAGACGGAACACCTGGGAATATCAAGGCCGGGATCACCATACGAACGATTTCCTTTTTAATTACGCATAGCATGTTTGCCAATGATGACGTATCCAACACGGAGATGGCAGCCGAAGCCGATGTCAGTGCACAAATTGAAGATTTGCCTGATGTCGATGGGATCGAGTATCACAAAGATCGTTGCATTCTGCACACCAAAAATACGGATGTGCTGCTCCGTCACCTCATTGAACGCCGGATTCCCGTTAGCGACATTCGAATTGAAACCGGACAACTGGACGACGCCTATGCAAACCTGATGGACACCGTGAAGGAGGAAAATTAATATGTTGATGCTTCTCGCCCAATCCCGTGTTGAAATGCTCCGCATGTCCCGCAATGTCTACTTTATTTTCTGGTCCTTGATGATGCCCGTCGCCTTCTATTTTCTTTATACACGCATATTCACTACAGGAACAACAGATTCTGAACAATGGAATGCCCACTACTTGATGTCTATGACCTGCTTCAGCATCATGGGATCCTCGATCATGACACTCGGTATCCGACTTGTCCAAGAAAGGGCACAGGGCTGGGTCGCTTACCTGCAAGTGACTCCGTTACCCTACTCGATTTATTTTGGAGGCAAAATGGTAGGACAAACGATAATGCACCTGTTTTCCATCATCGTCATCTTTACAGCCGGATTCCTGATTAATGGTGTATCACTTCCTCCTGCTCAATGGATCGGCTCCGCCCTTTGGATTCTGGCTGGTTCTCTCCCCTTTCTTGCACTTGGTACCTGTATAGGAACATTCCGACGGGTGGACACCGCCAGTGGATTGAGCAACGCTCTCTATCTGTCTCTGGCCTTGCTGGGCGGGATGTGGATGCCTCTTGACATTATGCCGAGCTGGCTACGACAGATCGGCAACTGGCTGCCCTCCCATAGCTTTGGAAATGGAGCGTGGGTTATTATAGCCGGAGGCGTGCCTGCCCTGCGAGATATCCTACTTTTGGCAGCATATCTGGTTGGATTTATGTTACTATCCACATATATCCGTAACAAACAAAGGGAGGCGTAATCTTCAAATATGCTTCAGCATTTCGAGCTTTTCCCTAAGCGATATGGCTTTTACCCGTATATATGGATGATCTACCTGGCTATGCCAATCTATTATTTGTGGAACGCACAGGGACATGAGTGGTACATCGGCGTAACCTCCTTCATCGTATTTATCCTGACTTATCGGCAGCTCTACATGACATCAGGTACCTCACTCTTTTCCTACTGGCTAAGCCTACAGATGCTTTGCGTTCTGGTACTAAGCCTGGTGATCGATCCTAATATGTTTTTCCTCGGATTTTTCACAGCCAATTTTATCGGATGGTACACGGAGAAACGTCAGTTCAGAATGTTTTTGGTCATATTCGCCATTGTCCAGACCATCCCAATTGCTTTAAAAATTCAATACCTTAGCGCTTATCAACTCATGTTTTTTGCACCATTTTATCTCATTATGCTTGCTTCACCCTTCGGGATCCGTTCCATGCTGGATCGACAAAAACTGGAGGCCCAGCTGGATGAAGCCCAGCAGCATATCAAGGAATTAATCAAACGTGAAGAGCGAATGCGAATTGCCAGGGATCTGCATGATACCATGGGACATACGCTCTCTCTGATCACACTGAAGAGTGAGCTGGTTACCAAACTCATTGTCAAAAATCCAGAACGGGCCCTACAGGAAGCACGTGAGATTGAGCGTACCTCCCGCGCAGCTTTGCGGGAAGTACGCCAGCTCGTCTCTGACATGCGGGCAATCAGCATGGTTGATGCACTTGCCGATGCCAAAGAAATGTTGAAGAGTGCTGATATCGAGCTTCAATTAATAGGAGAACAGCGCCCATTTCATGATGTTCCCGATCTAACCCAGAACATGGCGAGCCTCTGCCTGCTTGAAGCCGTAACGAATATTGTAAAACACAGCAAAGCCACCTGCTGTGTAATTAAGCTGGAACGAACTCATGAAGGCATAAGCATAAGGGTTAAAGATAACGGTAATGGTATTAGTCCAGATGATCATCAAGGCAATGGCCTAAAAGGCATGTCTGAACGACTGAACCTTATCGACGGCTCCCTCCAGATATCCTCAGACTCTGGAGGAACCGATCTTGTTTTGTCTTTTCCCCTGATCGCCACTGAACACCAAGGAGGAATTCGAGCATGATTCGTATTATGATTGCTGAAGATCAACGAATGCTGAGAGGTGCACTTGCCTCACTTTTAGACCTTGAAGATGATTTTGAGGTCATCGGTGAAGCAGGTAATGGAGACGAAGCTCTGAAGCAGATTGTTTCCCTCCAGCCGGATATATGTCTTATGGATATTGAGATGCCTGTGATGAGCGGCCTGGACGTAGCGGAATTCATACAACAACTCGGACTGCCCTGTCGTATTATTATCCTCACTACCTTTGCCCGTCCGGGATTCCTGGAGCGTGCCATCCAGGCCGGAGTACAAGGATATTTGCTAAAGGACGAGCCGAGCGATCGTTTGGCAGGAGCTATTCGTCGGGTCATGAATGGTGGACGAGAGGTTTCCCCAGAGCTCGTTTTCGGTGCCGCCAAAGAAACGAATCCGTTAACTGAACGTGAGAAAGAAGTGCTTAAGCTCGCAGCCACTGGTATGAATGCGAATCATATCGCTGCCTCGCTTCATCTTTCCTATGGTACTGTGCGCAACTACCTGTCTGAAGCTTTTAATAAGCTTGATGCCAAGAACCGTATGGAGGCCGTCAGCATTGCAGAGCAGAAAGGATGGTTGTAGAAACTAGCGCGCTCGGTTCATAAGCACCAACAATTGTACTAAATACATCCCCTTACATACATCTTCAAGTGAATATGGACAGAGAAAAACGCCTTCCCGGAACGGGAGGCGTTTCTCTACTTTTAAGAATAATACATTAACCTATCCTTCAGCAGCTATTCAGCTACTGGTCACAACTTCGTTTCCACACGTACGGGCTCTTCCGTTTTTTCCATCTTGTTGACGTCCAGAATATCGAGCAGGAAGACAAAGATCGGAATACCGATGATAAGCCCCCAGATCCCCAGGAAATGTTGAGATAGAATCAGTACGATAAACGTGTAGAACATCGGTAACTTGGTTTTGTGTGCCATCAGCTTCGGATTCAGGAAGTACGTCTCCAGCGCATGAATAATGATGATCATAATGACCACAATCACGCTAAGCTGTAACCCACCCAGCTGATAACCGATTAGACACAGCGGAATCAGTGAGATGATAACCCCCGCAACGGGTACCAGACTCAGCATGAATACCAGAATAGTCAAAGCGAACAAATACGGGAAACCGAGTATCCATAATCCAAGAATCGTCAAAGCTGTATTAAACACTGCAATCAACAATTGGGCCTCGATTACTTTACCAAAAGAAGATACAAACTTGTCTCCGAGATAAGCCACTTCATTATAGAACCAGCCGATCTTGCTTGTTTTGAATTTGGAGGTAAACTTGGAAATCTCCCGCTTCTGCAACAAGAAAAACAGACTCAGGATGATGACCAGCAGAATGAACTCCAACCATTTGCTTAACGCAAAGATGTATTTCAATGCATCGTTGGTATAGTTTTTGATATCGAACGATTGAAGATAACCTGCAATTTTGGAAGCAAAATTATCCCCGTCAGCAGTATCAAGAAACTTCATGATCTCATTTGTTAACTGAACGACCTGATCCACGATCCGTGGTGAATACCTGGAGATGCCCAGTACAATGGCTGCAATAACGATAAGATAGAGCAGTATGACCACGACTTTATAATTAACCGGAAATAAACGATTCAACTTCTCTGTGATAAAATGCTGCAACCTGTTCATGACATACGTCACCAGGAATAACAGCAAAATCATGTGCAGCATACTCCCCATGCTGAATAGAACCAAACAAAACAACAGCAGAATCAGAAAACGCCGCACTGTTGCATTCTGTAACCAATCTTTTATCATTTCCCCCAAAGTCTTCACCTCACAGCTAATATGCCCATTATGTATACGATCTCATGCCCACTTTGGTTTCAAAAAAAGAGAAGCCTTCCGGCTTCTCACATCATGAGACTTCCCGTTGTCTCTTCTACTTAATTTATGCCAAACCATACCCTTTTCATGCTTACTTATCCAGTGTTTCGCTCCAGTCGTGTACAATGCTGCCTTCAAGGTATTTCTCGCAGTCCATTGCAGCCATACACCCTGAACCTGCTGCTGTAATGGCTTGACGATACTTCGTATCCTGAACATCACCGCAGGCGAACACACCCGGAATGTTGGTCTCGGTTGTACCCGGTTTAACGACAACATAGCCGTGTTCATCCAAAGTAATCTGGTTGCTCAGGAACCCCGTATTCGGTGTATGTCCAATGGCTATGAATACGCCATCCGCTTCAAGTAATTCTTCCTGTCCGGTTTCGTTATTGCGGACCTTAAGCCCTTTGACACCAAGAGCCTCAGGCACAACTTCGAGCGGTGTACGATTCAAAGCCCATTTCACCTTCTCGTTGCTGCGAGCCCGATCCTGCATAATTTTCGATGCACGTAATTCGTCCCGGCGGTGAACCAAGGTAACATCTGTTGCAAAACGGGTCAGGAAGCTGGCTTCCTCCATCGCGGAGTCTCCACCGCCAACAACGACGATCTTTTTACCACGGAAAAAGAATCCGTCACAAGTGGCACATGTACTTACCCCACGTCCCACATTCTCCTGCTCTCCGGGAATGCCGAGATAACGGGCCGAAGCGCCGGTAGAGATAATGATCGAATCGGCTTCCAGATCACCGATGCCTCCAACTTTAACCTTGAAGGGCGGTTTACTGAAATCCACTTCTTCCACCCAACCATTTTTGAACTCAGCTCCAAAACGTTCCGCTTGCTTACGCATATTATCCATCAGTTCCGGACCCATAATGCCTTGCGGAAAACCAGGGAAATTCTCAACTTCCGTTGTCGTCGTCAATTGACCACCCGGCTGAAGACCTTCGATAACCAGTGGGTTTAGATTAGCACGAGCCAGATATATCGCTGCTGTCAGACCCGCAGGTCCGGTTCCGATCACAATCGTTCTGTATTTAGACATATAGATACAGCCTCCTTAATAAGGTTGAGAGTGTGTTGAGTGGCGATTAACTTGCTATGATGAAATCCTACAGGCATGTCGGGACCTATTCGTTAAGTTTACCCGTTTTCCAGGCCTATGTATCCTTCACGCAATGAAGTCTATTCCAAAGCGAGAATTTTTAAGGAACATTTATTGGACCGGTGGGTTGGAATTGCACACTTTATTAATTTGCCGTGCATATTTGCTGACTGTGGCAGCTGATATGCCATACCGATCGGCTATGCTTTGGTAGGTCACTGGACGACTATGAATTTTAGCAGCCAAATATTCCAATCCCGCAGCCAAGCCTTCAATTTGCTTCGTGCCAGGTACCTCCGGGTGTACGCGAGATACATAATCGGTCCACAGCCGCTCCATTTCTTGCTGTAATTCCGCTTTGGCCTCAGACATCTGTAACGCACGGTCCACGACCGCCTGCCAATGCGAAGAAGGTTTAGCCTCCGTTTGTTCCGTCATCGATTCCATCTTTGGAATCGTGCGCTTACTCAATGCAGTTAGCGGTCGCAGAACAGGAGATTCATCCTGCTCAGCTCCTTCTGAACCAAGACCGTTTAATACGGAACGAGCAGCTTCCACCAATTCCTGATCTTCACCAGGTTCCTGGATAAAGGATTGCAGTGCTTGTTGCACCTCATAATCACCGATCATGCCAAGCGCATGAATGACCTGAAGCTTGGTAGCCCGATCTCCATGTCGCAACGCCCAGAAGAAAGAGGAACGGATCAAGGGATCATTTTTCATCTCTTCAGGTATGCCGTTGCCATAGTTCTCCCACTGTCTGAATTGCTCGTCAAATGGCAGATGATAGTGATAACTTAATTTCTCAGGATCTTTTTCTCCCTGTCTCACAGCCTCAAGACCCGACAGATAATACCGGGATACTTCCGAACCCGGATCCAACTTGCCCACATGACGCCACAGACGTTCAGCTGAATCGTAACGTTCGGTATTATAAGCTGCAACTGCTGCATAATGTGCGAGGGCCGGATCTGCAGCGGTATCTTCATCCTTCAACAGACGACGGAAATGTACATAAGCCGTATCATGTTGACCCAGGATACCCATGGTGGTAGCCAGCTTGTATACCTGTTCGTGCTGAAAAGGCACGATGACACGCAATTTTTTGATCAGAAGCAGCACTTGGTCGGCTCTATTCTCGTTCTGGTGGAAGATCGCCAGATTACACAGTGCATGCAAATTACCTGGCTCCTGCTCCAGGACCTCGGCAATCGTATCTTTGGCTTTGGGAAACAGCCCCATATAATAATAGGCAAGCGCCAAGTTGTTGCGAGCAGCCAAATAATCAGGATAATCCGGTGACATGCCTTCCAGCAGCTCAGCCGCCTGTGCAAACTTTCCTTGCTCCAACAATTCTCGCGCCTGATCGTGCTCAACGACACCTTTACGTGATTTGATCCGGTTCAGTTTGGCTGGTCGATCCAGCTCGTAGTACAGAAGCTCCATCATCTCTTCGGCTTCCGTCATAAACTGACCCTGGGTATCCTCCTCCAAATACGTAACAAGCGCTTGCTCAGCTTCTTCAAACCGATCCATATTCGCATAATTGTTCGCCATGTAGAAATAACATTCCGTCATGGACGGATCTACCACGTCGAGCACATGCGCAAGAACGGCATTGGAAGCCTCGTAATCCCCCTTCTCTGATAATATACCCGCCATATTACAATGATTCACCGGATTTTCCGGTTCATATTCAACAGCTTTACGAAAATATTTTAATGCCTTGTCGACGTGATTACGGTCCAGCGAGCGGACAGCTCTCTCAAAAAAGAAAGAAGCATCCAAGTGAATCGGTATTACATTGGCAAGGTGTCCCTCAGCCCGCAGTAGCTTGCCCTTCATCTTCCAAGGCACCTCCTCTTTGCTTTCATTCATACTCTCCAGTATACCACATCTTAAGGCCCACTTCTCAATATGTAGTTTCATGTCGTTTATGCCAAAAATGCGCAAAAAAGATGACACCCCTCATCCCTTTCGAATGAAATGTCATCTTTTTGCATCATGTACTCTTCCTCATAAAGAGATTCATCTGAATTACAGCTTCAACGCCAAGGATGGCGAAAGAGAGATATCAACCGTTTTGTGGAAAGGGGTCATAAAGTTAACCAGCACAACTTTACACTTATCAGGCAGCTTCGCCTCACGTACAGTTGCCGCCAAATGCCCCACTTCGCCTCCGGTCAGCTCAATCCAATCATCTCCGCAGGAATAACGCAACGTGCCGCTCTTCCATAGATAATGGCCCTCATCCGTCTTAAGCAATTCCCCACGGGAAAGCTCGCCCTCGCTTCCGAACACGAAAGACAGCTGCACCATAATCTGCTCTGGCTGCTCTCCTGCCAGTTTTAGTGTCCAGCCATTTTCGGTTCTTACTACTTCAGTCTGTACAAGAAACGTCTGCTCATGGGTGAGCGCTCGACTCTGATGGGGCAATAAATACCACGGACTGATAGCTGTTCCCGCCGTCTCAGGCAGTTGGCTAATCGGGATCGGACCGTAGTAACCTTTCTTCTGTTCGCCCGTCAGGCGGTAACCTGCTGGCAATCGAGACATGTGCTGCATCGGCACATACCCTGGATTAAAATAGGAGGCCAACTGAACGGCCAGCAGACGTACCGCACCATGACGAAGGGCAAAGAATGAAGGCACCTCCGTCATGACAGTGGCACTTGTATTACCGGACCGAATACGTGCTACAGGTGCGCCGAATTCCGTATGCAACCGGCTGTGCGAGATGCGTCCATGATGACCTGCCGAATCCATTCGCTGTAAATAGTCCTCCCGCACAAATCGTTCATTCAGTATGATCTCGTACCGCTCAGGCAGCTGATCGCGTGCCTTACGTGCCTGCTGAAGCTCCGGCTCCAGCAGCAGCCGGACGAGTGCGTTGACCGAGCAGACGCCGGGATCTGTTAACATTTCCCCCGCCCAATCTGCCATGCCGGCAAAGATCGGATCACCATCCAACCGGGCCAAAATGGCATATGGCAAGTAATACGGTGATAAATCATGCACGCTCCCCAGATCCTGGCGACCTGAGTAATCCGTAACAACCTCACCTGTTGGATGTACAAGATACACCATCATGCGAAGATTGAGTCTCACCGATTCCAGCAATTCGGGACGGTCTAACAGGCGTGCCGCATGAATCAACATGATGTCGCTAACCGCGTTGTAGATTCCGTTGCTTCGTTCAGTCCACTCCCCATCAGGCGTAATGTCTATACCTTCAGTCAGCCACTGCTCTACACGCTGCACAGCTTCCTCCATGTCAAACAATTGATGCAGGAAACCGAGCGCCGCGCATAGCACCCAGCGATGATTCGGCGTATGACAGCCTCCAGTCAGCAAGACTGGAGCAGTTCGTTCCAGAAACAGGCGCATATTGTCCAACACAGGTTGCAATAGCTCCCAGTCCTGTTGCTGAAGAAGTTGGTATAACTGGGCATATCCCACGACGAGAAATGCAGTATCCGGTGGAGAATGGGAATTGGTCCAACCGGGGGAGATAGAGCCGTCTCCATGCTGATTACGTAGTACGTACTCCGATGCAAGCCGCAGACGATTTAACAGATCCTCATCCCGATAATAGATCGAATCCGGATTGACGAGTGCTGCACCCCAGTAACACATGTCCGTAGGTGTTCCGGTCGTATGGTTGACCCAGGCAATACCTGTAGAGGGATCAATCGTCCCTCCAAAATAACGGCTTTCCGAATCAAGCACTTGCCGTAATATCCCTTTTTGAACTGCTCTGTCATTGCTTTCCACCAGTTGTCTGTACATATCTATTCCCTCCAAACGAATGCATTTAACGATGTGCCAACGACCTGCGTTTGCGCTATGCCCCTTACATCAACCCTTGACCGCCCCAAGCATGGCACCGCTAACAAAATATTTTTGCAGCCATGGATAGACAAGAAGAATCGGTACGGTTGCGAAGATAACAGTGGCAGCCTTGAGACTTTCCGGAGTTAAAGGTGTACGGTTTGCCCCCTCCATCTGTGTAAGCTCGCTGACCATGTTATTCTGTACCATTTGGAAGAGCTTCAGCTGTAGTGGGTACAGCTTTGGATCATTGATATACATCAGGGAATCCTGGAAGCCATTCCAGCGTCCAACCGCATAGAAAAGGGCCAGAGTAGCCAGCACAGGCATGGATAAGGGCAAGATGATTTTAAAGAGCGTGTGTATATGTGAGCTACCATCAATTTCTGCCGATTCCTCCAGACTTTCCGGTATGCCCCTGAAGAACGAAATCAGGATAATCAGGTTAAACGGACTCACGAGACCCGGCAGAATCAGTGCCCAAACCGAATTGAGCAAGTGCAGGTCACGAATGAGCAAGTACTCGGGAATGATCCCGCCACTGAAGAACATCGTAATGATGATCACATACATGAAGAGCTTGCGACCTTTCAATTTTTTCTTGGTCAGCGGATAAGCCGCAGCGAGCGTGAACATCATGCACAGCACTGTAGTGGCGATCGTAAGAACAGTCGTATAACCGAGTGAATAGATCATTGATTGATCAGAAAACACCTGAATATACGCATCCCAATTGAATTCTTTGGGGAATATGGTCACTTCACCCGATGTAATTGCCCGGTTCGAACTGAACGATATCGCAATCGTGTGCAGAAATGGAGCCAGACAGAATATAACAAACAGGGTGATAAAGGAGATATTAACGATATCAAAAATCCGGTTTGAGGTGCGTTCACTCATCTGCGCACAACTCCTTTACTAATGGTCTATACAAATTAGCCGATTGGCGTATCTTTCATTTTTGAGCATCTATAAAATACCTTCACCGGTTGCCTTTTTCGAAATATAGTTGGAGCCGAGTACGAAGATCAGTCCCACAACGGCCTGGAACAATCCAACAACGGTTGCGAGCGTATACTGTCCTGATTCAAGACCGACCCTGTATACAAAAGTACTAAGTACATCCGAATATTCACGAACGGCCGTGTTACCGATGATATAAGGGCGATCAAAACCGATGCTGACCATATGTCCAAGATTAAGAATAAGCAAGGTGACAATGGTTGGTTTGATACTTGGCAACGTGATATGCCAGATTCTCTTCAGCCGCGTTGCGCCATCAATCTCAGCCGCTTCAAACAACTCCCTGTTCACGCCGGTTAATGCGGCCAGATATAAAATGGTTCCCCATCCTGCACTTTGCCAGACACCTGTGAACAGATACGTAACAAGCCAAGGATTTTTCTCTGTCAAAAATGGTATCGGATTTAAGCCCATGCTCTCCAGTACTCCGTTAACCATACCGGATTGATTGCCGAACAATTGGTATACAATCCCCCCGATGATGACCCATGAGATAAAGTGAGGAATGTACAGAATCGTCTGCGATATTTTTTTGAACCATTTAAATCGAACTTCATAGAGCATAATGGCAAGTATGATTGGAGCAGGGAACGAAACGATCAGATCAAGAAAATTCAGCATAAAGGTATTGCGTAATGTGGTGTAGAAGTCTCGCATCCCAAACACCTCACGAAACGCATCAAAACCGATCCACTCACTGCCGCTGATACCCTGAAACAGGTTGAAGTCTTTAAAGGCGATCTGCACACCGTACATCGGTCCATAACGGAAAATTACAAAGTAAATGAGGGGCAAAGAAATCAGTGCGTACAATTGCCAGTACCTTTTCAAATATGTGAGGGTCATGTCGGTTTCCTCCTATCAACAAAGAAACGGCAGTGCCGCCAAGCCGGCGGCACAGGTCCCTTTCAAAGTTAAGCATTCGTATGGTTATCTGTCTCAAATCATGAAAGAATAAGATGGTGTATTTTGCAATGAGCTACTGTAAGGCTTCTTCAAGCTCTTTCTTCAGCTCTGTGCCGCCCAGGGACATGAAATCATTCATTTCCCGTTCATATACTGCGTCGAATTCTTCAGGCTTCGCCATCGCTGTTTTAACAATGATGACGTTCAGCTTGTCTTTGAGCGCTGTACTGTACTTCATCTCCGCCTCAATCGGTTTGTCAAAGATGATCGGTCCTACCGTGTCCGTGTTGGCGATATCAATCGACTGTTTTAATAAATCCTGGTTGTTTTTCGGAAAGCCCAGAATCCATGCTTTTTCATTCGTTGCCTGATCGCCAATATTTTTACCGTTCGAGATAATCGCTGTATCCCCTGCGTTAAACAAACGATCCTTCGCTTCCTGGGATGCATCGTCCTTCACAACTGGAATGCCATCTACCAGATCATAATTCTCCCCTTCCACACCGCTGTAGATATCGATCAGGTTGTTGTCGGAGGCCATCCAGTCCAAATATTTAATTGCTTCCACAGAACGTTTGCTGCTCTTCGGAATCATAATATACATCCCGTTTGTTCCGTAGCGGGACTTGATGTGTTTGTTATCTGCATTCGGATTCGTGTATACATCAACCGGCAGTACTTCGCTACCGTCCACATTTTTGCGCAAATTATCCAGTGTACCATCTCCGTAGAACATGGCATCGACATCTTCAGACCAGTAACCTACGTTGCCATTCTGTATGTCCTTACCTAACTGTGTTTTATCTTCATCCAAACTGAAATCTTTACTGATCAGTCCTTCATTGTAGAGCTTGTTCAGGAATTTCATCGAATCTTTGAATCCTTCATGCAAAGGCAATTCATAACGTTGACCATAAGTCAGATCTCCACTTACCGGTTTGATAAACGAATAGATTAGTGTCTCGAACTGAGCCGGTGCAAGTGCCATACCCATTGGGATGTTTTTGCTGCCAAGCCCGCCAGGATCCTTCTCTTTAAACGCTTTCAAAGTGCTATAAAGTTCATCCGTGGTTTTCGGCACCGGTAATCCCAGTTTATCGAGCCAATCCTGACGAATATAAGAGCTATATCTGCCTGTGATCGCACGTTTACCCGGTACGGCGAACTGTTGCCCTTCCACTTGCCCAAATTTCAATGTATCTTCACCCAGGAATTTCTTCAGGTTTGGTCCATACTGATTAATCAGTTCACCGACATCCGTTAGTCCGCCCTGCTGGGCATAGCGGTAAAACACGCTGGAGTCATAGACAAAGACAATATCGGGGACATCTGTATTGCTAGCCATCAGGACATTCAGCTTGGTGACTTCCTCTGAACGCTGAACGGGTACAAACTGCACATCAATGTTGTTGGGGTCGCCGAACTTCTCCTGAATCATTTTAGATAGATAGTTGTTCGTAATGGTGTAAGGCGAAGGACTGTTCCCACGATCGAAAATCTCCACCTTTAAGGTAACGCGCTCACTACTGCCTGATGTGCCACCTTCTGCTGATTCTTGATCTGATGCAGACGAGCACCCCGCAAGTAGTGAAACGCCCATTACCATCGTAAGCGCCAGACCCATCCATTTCTTGAGACTCCCTTTGGTTGATTTTCTTGTCATTTTGTCATCCCCTTTGGCTATGCGTGAATGTTTAAAGCTTGCCCAGAGTATTCCACATCTTTGCTCACTCTTGCAATAAACTCGTTTCGCAAACGCTTACATAAGGATAATAGTTTATCTCCTGTGATGATTTTCGCAGACTGACTATATTCTTCGATGCTCTGTTAATGCCCGCGGTGCCTGCAGTCGTCTTCACTCAAGCTTTCCCCTCTCCGGTTCAACTGTAATCAGATACAATAAACCATTTTCATATACTGCCTATATTCGTAAAAGGGCCTAAAACAGGCATAAAACTATGGGGTTCTTGCATAAACACAGGCCTCAAGCCCAATTTAGAGGTCATACTCACAGCAAAAAGGTGAACTTCTACACGTCTTCTCCTGAGAGAAGTCCGCATGAATTCCACCCCATTGTTTGTCATAATGTACTCGCATATTAAGTCTGTGTTTACGACTCGGGATCGTGAGGTTCACGTTTCATACGGCGATAGTCTCCTGGTGTAATACCCTCAACCCGTTTGAATACACGTCCCAAGGTAATTCCATTGGCATACCCCACCTTTAAGGCTATGTCCTGCAAGGAAAGATCCGTACTCCGCAGAAGCCGCTCCGTTTCCTTCATCCGCAATTCTGTAAGGAAGTCGACAAACTTCATATTGAACTCTGTCTTGAACAAATAACTCGCATGTTTGCCGGTAATCTGGAATCGATCGCTCAGATGTTTTAGCGAAAGATCAGGATTCGCAAACTGTTCTTCGATATAGTTTTTCATTTCATTGACCATCGCTTTGTAGCTCTTGGTTTCAGTTACCGACACATAAGTTCTGAACAAGTCCGTCAGATCATCAAACAGAATGTCTTTGATGCCTTCAAGTGTCTCCGCTTCTTTCATCAGCATCAACCACTTGTTTATGTTTTCCTCCGATAATTTCTCCTGCAGCTGTTCGGACATGACCGCTACTTCCCGGCTGAGCATCTGTAGCATCGCTTGAATCAAGGAGTGAATCTCATCATCTGGCAGCTTATCACGCTCAAAAGCCGCGAAGATCTCCTCCAGTTGATCACGCCACTGACTGCTCGACATCCGAAACCGTTTAACAAAATCAGCAATCATCTGCAAATAGGTATAGGTATCAAGCAGCTGCTGCTGGGTTTCTCCATACCCGGCCAGAGCAACATCACCGTCTCTCAGCAATCTGCGGTGCATCACATTCTCAGCCGCTACGTATGATTCACGAATAGCCTTCATGCCTTCCGCGATCGGTCCGATACCGAAACTTAATGATATACGCAGATTCTGCTCAACCCAGGATCGGCATTCCTCTGCAACTAAGCGAATTTGCTCAGTCATATCCGGGTTACCGTCTGTGGACAGGAAAAGGATCGCAATCTGATCCGAGCTGACCCATTCCGTCCAGCATTGCATGCCCGCATTGCGTGAGAGCTCTTGCAGAACATTCATTAACGCAAATTTGAGTGTATTCTGCTCACCTCTCGTAAACCGTTCCTGAAATCCCTTCTCATATCGGTTGATTTCACCAACCACAACAGCGAAGCATGACGAATGATCCACGCCAGTTAACGGGGAAAGATCCTTTAATCGCTCTACCGCATGATCGAGATTCTCCCCATTCAGCAGATCGTTAAAAAGTTTGCTGCGCTGCAGCAGCACGTTTTCCCTGCTCTTTTTGTCCGAATCCATCATATGGTTAATCAGGTTTTCCAACACGCCATCAATCAATTTCATCTCATCGGTCCGTGAGCCCGATTGCTCAAGCACCCGAATCTGATGAGCCTCAATCCGATTCATAATAATCTGGATGGGTTTATAGTTGCGACGAGTAATATAGATAATATAGACGATCGCACAAATGACGGTAACTACCGCAATAATCACCCATACATAGGAAACTACTGAGACCCAACTGTATAAGTTCCCCTCCTTGATCCCACTCGAGATCGTCCAACCCAATCTTTCCAGCGAAAGGGTGTTCAGCTCTTGCCCTTCTACAGCACCTTCACGATCTGAATGCGCATCGTAAACAACCTGACCGTCACGGTCAAGAATGCTCATGAAAGAAAGCTGTCCATTAACCATGCTATCAATGCTCTGCTCGATGCTGCTCATCTTGATATTAATGACAAGCGCCCCATCGGAGCCGAATGGCAAGGGCATATCCTTATCCACCGTCAATACCCGAATAGGCGTACGCTGATTAACTCCTGCATCGTATTCCCTGACAGGCTGCCAGCCTGAATTAAGAGAACCAGACTCGATCCGGTCGATCCACGCCTTGTCTGAAAAGCTGTCTACATCCTTGGAGCCGCTCGATGTTAAAACGCTTTCATTTTTCTTGTCATACAAATAAATCGATTGGATCCACGGGTTGGAATTCGTCAGCTCACGCAAGCTCTGTGCAATGCTGTACACGGTCTCCTTGCCCACCTGGTTCTGGCTATTAAAATAATACTTATAGGACTGCTCACTCTGCACCGCTTCCGTAACCGACAACTCAATATCCCGGATCGTCCGGTCCAGACTGTCCACCAAATAGCTGGAAGAGATACGGTCTGCTTTCCTTGTTTCTTCCCTGGAGATGTCATTAATAAAAACAAAAGCGATAAAAATGAGTACGGTCATGGTAAGAAAGAAAATAGGAAAATAAGAAAACAGTAAACGATAATACCAAGTCCGGGACAATAGACCCCACTCCTCACTCCACGACATCGTTATATAATAGCCGTGGTTCTACTGTTCATCACATCATTTACATCTCTGAGATTGAATTCCCCTATACACGCAGCCATAAAAATCAATTTTAAGTTATTATAGCACAAGCCCCCAGGCAGCAAATCAGTAATCGATTCCCTCTTTCTCCTTAATTCATCCGCATCTCTATCCTAATCCATCATAAAAAAATAAAACCGTGCTGAGCAGCAAACTACTCAAACACGGTATAGTAAACCTGGATTCACACAATCTGTGCAGCATAATTAAATCCCTGAATCTTTAAACAACGTCGCCATGGAGCCACCATCCACAATAATGCGAACAGCACGCGCAAGCATTGGAGCTACGGGCAACACTTTGAAGCATTCGGGATGATCATCTGGCAGTGCGATGGAGTCTGTGACTACCACCTCGGCTATAGACGGGTGATTGAGCTTACTCAGTGCCCCGTCCGAGAACAGACCATGTGTTGCGCATACATATACATTTTTGGAGCCACGCTCCTTCAACCCTTCAACAACATTAAGAATTGTCGTTCCGGTATCGATCAAATCTTCAATAATAATTGGAGTTCGACCCTCCACATCACCAATAACGTGCGTAATGATCGATTCATTGTGGCTAGGCCGCTTCTTGATCATAATGGCAAAAGGGGAATCCAGACGATTCGCCAGTTTCTCCGCCATTGAAGCTCGTCCCGCATCAGGGGAAACAACCACCGGATTTTCAATCCCTTTACTCAGTAAATAATCACTGATGAGATCCAATGATGTCATGTGATCCACAGGAATATTGAAAAATCCTTGAATTGCCGCTGCATGCAGATCAATGGTAACTACCCGGTTTGCCCCGGCAGTAGTTAACACATCCGCAACCATTTTGGCCGAGATCGGCTCACGCGGAGCAGACTTGCGTTCCTGACGGGCATATCCGTAATAAGGAACAATAATATTTACCGTACGGGCAGAAGCCCTTTTGGCTGCATCAATCATGACGAGCAGTTCTACGAACAACTCATTAATCGGATGAGATAATGATTGAACCAGAAACACATCACAGTTGCGGATCGTCTCTTCGTAGTGAACGTATATTTCTCCGCTCTTGAACCGGGACAGTTTGATCTTGCCTAGTTGTACACCCAGCTTGTCGCATACCTGTTCTGCCAGCTTAGGGTTCGATGAACCGGAAAAAATACGTAACGAATGCTGCATAATGCCCTCCCGAGGGTTGAAGTCCCAATATAATCCTTTATCAGTCTAAAAGTGAATGTTCAAAAAGGCCGGTTTTCAGTACCGAGAAGATGGGATAAAGCTAGAAATGGAGTAGCGGAACGTAGGCAAAACTACGTGAGCAACGAACATTTCGGCTGAATTCCAGCTTCGATGCTGATGATGCCATTAGGCATCCTTCGTAATCAAAAGCGGACTTTTTTGAACTACCTCTAAAAAGGTTATTTCCTACCCTCATTATACTCCACTACCTTATACATTTAAAGAAAGGAACGAGCGCTGTCGACCTTCAAAAACGGCTACCTCCGTACAGCCTAGCTCACGGAGGAGCGCCTCGGCCTCAGGCAGATAATCCCCCAGCTTCAGCGGATCGTGTGCATCGGAGCCAAGGGTCAGCGGAATCGCCAATTGAATGGCCTCTGTTAACATCCGGCGACCAGGGAACATCTCAGCACATGGCTTCGATAATCCCGATGCATTGAGCTCCATGGCACAGCCACTTTTCGCGATAGCTTGCAGTGCTGCGTTTTCAAGGACTATACGCTCTTCAGTCTGCTCTGGTGCCGGAGTGAAGCCGAAGCGTTTGATCACATCCGTATGACCCATAATATCGTACAATCCCGTCGCTGCTGCTTTGCTCACAGCATCATAGTACTGACGATAGACTTCCAGTACGTCTTTGCCTTCCCAATGATGGGTCTGGCGAAAATCCGTAATGTCCCATTCCCCGAGAAAATGAACCGATCCTATCACATAGTCCCATGGGTAGCGTTCAATAATGGCCCGAATTTCGGTCTCCCAGCCTTCAATATAGTCGCCTTCGAGGCCGACACGTACATCGATCTGACCACGGTACCGCTCCTTCAGAGAAAAACACTCTTCCACATAACGCGGTAGCTCGTCCATGGGCATTGCCATCTCAGGATAATAGTGAGCAGGGTCTACATGCAGCAGAGGCATGTGATCCGACAACCCAATCTGCGACAGGCCAATCTCCACCCCACGCTGTACATACGCTTCCAGCTTGCCAACTGCATGACCACACCGCTCATGGTGAGTATGATAGTCTATAAGCACGGGCTCGCCTCCTAATCGCGGCGAGGCCGCTCGTGGCGACGGCTCAGCTCTGACATGATGTCATCCAGCGGCAGCTTGCGCTCTTGCAACAGAACGAGCAAGTGGTACATTAGGTCACTGACCTCAAGGCGAAGCTCGTCATTGTCTTTATTTTTGGCGGCAATAATCGTCTCGGACGCTTCTTCACCGATTTTTTTCAAAATTTTGTCAACTCCTTTATCGAACAGGTACGTCGTATATGCACCTTCCGGACGCTCACGTTCGCGCTCTGCAATGACCGATTCCAGTTCAGCTAGTACTTCAAAACGACTTTCGGAGCTAGCACTTGCAGTAGTTGCACTAGAATCGCCTGAAGTCTGGTCTGCGGATTTCTCTGGCAAACCCACGATTTCATTATGGAAACAAGTCACCGCTCCGGTGTGGCAAGCAGGCCCGTTCGGCTTCACTTCAACCAGCAAGGTGTCACCATCACAATCGTATTTCAATGAAGTAATCGTCTGTACGTTGCCTGAAGTTGCGCCCTTGTGCCACAGCTCTTGACGCGAGCGTGACCAAAACCACGTTTCACCGGATTCCAGCGACAACTTCAGCGATTCCCGATTCATATAAGCCATCATCAGAACTTGACGAGTTTCTGCATCCTGCACGATGGCAGGCACCAATCCGTCGCTCCAACGAATGTGTTCCACAACCTCTTCCAAGGACAGCTGCTCCTTGATTTCATTGCTTCCTTTAGTCACGGATCTCCACCCCTTGCTCTCTCAAATGTTGTTTTAACGCCGGAACGGCGATTTCTTTGTAATGGAATATCGTTGCCGCTAGTCCTGCATCCGCTTTGCCTGTCGTGAACACATCATAGAAATGGGATTCCTTCCCCGCACCACCCGAGGCGATAACCGGAATACGTACCGATTCGGATACCGCTGCTGTCAGTTTCAGATCGAACCCATCCTTCGTTCCGTCCGCGTCCATGCTTGTCAGCAGAATTTCGCCAGCGCCTAAGATCTCCGCCTGTTTAACCCAGTCCAGCGCCTTAATTCCTGAAGGTTTACGTCCACCATGCGTATACACTTCCCATTCGCCCCAAGCCTCATTATACTTGGCGTCTATTGCAACCACGATACACTGGGAGCCAAAGCGGCGTGCTCCATCTGCAATCAGCTGTGGATTAAGCACAGCTGCCGTATTTACCGCAATCTTGTCCGCTCCTGCACGCAGAATACGCTTCATGTCTTCCACCTTGGAGATCCCTCCACCTACGGTAAAAGGAATGGCGATCTCGCCTGCGGTTTGCCGCACCACTTCTTCCATCGTTTCGCGGCCTTCCACCGAAGCGGAGATATCGAGAAACACTAGTTCGTCCGCACCCTCGCGGTCATACAGCGCCGCCAGCTCCACCGGATCACCCGCATCGCGGAGATTGACGAAGTTAACGCCTTTGACAACCCGGCCGTCTTTCACGTCCAGACAAGGAATGATTCTTTTTGCCAGCATGCTCCTCTTCCTCTCTCCTGATGATCGTTATCTGCAAATGTTTATTTAAGCTTATATAGTACCGCTATTATTTATTAACCGCTCCCACCGCTTCGGACAGATCAATACTGCCAGTATACAGCGCTTTGCCCACGATTGCTCCTCCGATACCATCTTCCGCATGCTTGCTTAAGCGAAGCAAATCGTCCATAACACTAACTCCACCGGAAGCAATCACCGTACGGCCACTCGCCTTCGCAAGAGACACGATCGCTTCTACGTTAGGGCCCTGCATCATGCCATCTCGGGAGATATCTGTGAAGATGAAGGTTTCGGCACCGAATGCCGCCAGCTCTTTCGCGAGTACCTCAGCCTGAACTTCCGATGTCTCAAGCCAACCTCGTGTCGCCACATAGCCGTTGCGTGCATCGATACCAATAGCTACTTTATCTCCATACCGTCCCAGTACTTCTTCTGTAAAAGCACGATCCTCAATCGCAGCTGTCCCGATAATAAGGCGACTCACACCGAGACCCAGCAAACGTTCTACATCAGCCACTGTACGAAGACCCCCACCGACCTGAACAGGCACGTTCACGGCCGAAGCAATACGCCCAATCAGCTCATCATTCACCGGATGACCTGCTTTTGCACCGTCCAGATCCACCAGATGAACGTATGTACCACCTTGCTTCTCCCAGGAAAGAGCAACTTGAACCGGGTCATCGTTATATACCGTCTCCTGATTGTAATCTCCCTGCACCAGTCTTACACATTTGCCGTCCCGGATATCAATTGCCGGATATATGATAAAAGATGACATACAAGGCCTCCTGAATATATTCATATTTGTGCTCTAGTTTAGCTACGTATTATTTTATAAGGATGAAATTAAAAAAATATAGGATCCCGAATTATGGTTACGCCTTAGGTCGTCCAGTCAATGCCAGGAAGTTTCCAAGCAGCTTGATACCCAGTTCTCCGCTCTTCTCCGGGTGGAACTGCATACCGAAATTGGAGCCTCTGCCAACAATCGCTGTAACCGGATGTCCGTAATCGGTCACTGCCAATAGATCGCTCTCTACGTCCATACGTGCATGATATGAATGGACAAAATAGACATGACTTGCCTCAAGCCCCGCGAATAGTGGATTTTCCGGGTGCAGGAACTGCAATCGATTCCAGCCCATATGCGGAACCTTTAAATCTCCCGGTGCGAATCGCACGACTTTACCCGGCAAAATATTCAATCCTTCATGCTCGCCATGCTCCTCGCTTGAGCTGAACAACAGCTGCATGCCCAGACAGATGCCGAGCAGCGGCGTTGATCCAGCTGCTGCTTCCTTCACCACAGCGTCCAATCCACTCTCTCGCAAGTGCACCATGGCATCGCCAAATGCACCTACACCTGGCAGAATCACACCATCTGCACCAAGAATCGCATCCCGGTCACCTGTGACCAGCGCTTCGTAGCCAAGACGTTCGACCGCTTTGCCGACGCTGTGCAGGTTCCCCATACCGTAATCGACAATTGCAATCGCCATGTCTACAGCACTCCCTTCGTGGAAGGCACACCCGTTACACGCGGATCAATCGTTGTTGCCTCATCCAATGCACGCCCCAGTGCTTTGAAGATTGCCTCGATCATGTGATGCGTATTTTGTCCGTAGTGCACGATAACGTGCAATGTAATGCGTGCTTCCAGCGCCAGTTTCCACAGAAACTCATGTACCAGCTCGGTTGAGAAGCTGCCCACTTGCTGAGACGGGTATTGTGCACGGTACTCAAAATGAGGACGGTTGCTGACATCGATGACTACCTGAGCGAGAGCCTCATCCATCGGCACAAATACACTCGCATAACGTTTGATGCCCCTCTTGTCACCCAATGCTTCGCGAAGAGTCTGTCCCAGACAGATCCCGATATCCTCCACCGTGTGGTGGTCATCAATATCAACATCACCACGCGCCTGTACGTTCAGATCGAATTGTCCATGCTTTGTGAACAGATCGAGCATATGATTCAGGAAAGGTACGTCCGTTTCAATCTCGGATTGCCCAGTGCCATCTACGGCAAAAGAAAGCTGAATGTTCGTTTCATTTGTTTTGCGGTCTACCTCTGCCTGACGTACAGCACCCTTGTTCTGAAGGTCCAAACCATTATCCTGCTTATCCATTATCCGATTCCGCCTTTCCTTCCTGTTCTAACCGTACAGCGATCGCACGGGCGTGTCCTTCAAGCCCTTCATGCCGGGCCAGCTCTATAATAGCCGCTCCATTTTGGAGCAATGCTTCCTTGCTGTAATAGATCAAACTCGATTTTTTGATAAAATCATCCACGTCCACAGGTGAACTGAAGCGGGCCGTTCCATTTGTCGGAATAATGTGATTCGGTCCCGCAAAATAATCGCCTACCGGCTCCGAACTATACGGGCCGAGGAAGATCGCTCCGGCATTCTCGATCCGGCCAGCGTATGCCATGGGCTCCTGCACCATGATCTCCAGATGCTCCGGTGCGAGCCGGTTCACTACATCGATTCCCTCATCGATGGAATCGACCACAATAATCGCGCCATACTGCTCCACGGAAGCAGCAGCGATATCACGCCGCGGCAGCGCTTCTAGCTGCTGCCGCACTTCGGCCTGCACGGCTTCCGCCAGCACGGCCGAGGTTGTGACGAGAATGGCCGATGCCATCTCGTCATGCTCCGCCTGCGACAACAGGTCGGCGGCGACATACACCGGATTCGCCGTATCATCGGCGAGCACCACAATCTCACTCGGCCCGGCGATACTATCGATATCGACTGCGCCGTACACCTCGCGCTTCGCGAGCGCCACGTAAATATTGCCCGGTCCACAGATCTTGTCGACCGGGGCAATGCTCTCCGTGCCGTAAGCAAGGGCGGCGATCGCTTGAGCGCCGCCAACCCGGTACATCTCGCTCACGCCTGCTTCCGCAGCAGCCACGAGAATGTACGGGTTAATGCCTTCGCCGCCGTTCGTTGACGGCGGCGTCACCAAAACAATCTCCGGCACGCCAGCCACCTGTGCCGGAATCACGTTCATCAGCACAGACGAAGGGTACGCTGCTTTGCCGCCAGGTACATAAACGCCGACCCGCTTCAGCGGCCGGATTACCTGGCCCAGCAGACTGCCGTCCGGCTGCCAATCCATCCATGAGTTGCGTTTCTGCTTCTCATGAAACGCACGAATGTTAGCGGCGGCCTGACGGATCGCCGTCACGAAGGAAGGCTCCACAGCTGCATATGCTGCCTGCAGTTCTTCCTGTGGCACGCGAAGCTCCGCAGCCGTCAGCTTCGTGCGATCCAGCTGCTCTGTGTAACGCAGCAGTGCCGAGTCTCCTTCCCGGCGAATGTCACTGACAATGCGCCGTACCGTTTCATTTTGCTCCGGTGTACCGTATTCCACTTCGCGCTTCAGATCAAATTCCCGTGCAGGTACAATTTTCATGCGTACATCCTCCCTATCCCTGTAGTGCCTGTGATGCGACTAATATCCGTTCATGCTATATGATCAATCATCGATTAGTGATTTACGTTCCATCTTACATACTTCATTTATCCTCGAAAAATTCCTGCGAATACCTCATTCGAGGCTGGAATGACCTGCTGGAGTGCATCACATAATGCTTGAATCCGTGCGTTCTTCATCCGATAGCTTACCCGATTGGCAATAAGGCGACTTGTGATATCCAGAATGCCCGTCATCTCAACGAGTCCATTCTCACGTAACGTCTGACCAGTCTCCACCAGATCGACGATTCGATCAGCCAGCCCGATCAACGGCGCCAGTTCGATGGAGCCATTCAGTTTGATAACTTCCACCTGCTGTCCTTGCTCGCGGAAATACTGGGACGCAATCCTCGGGTACTTTGTTGCCACCCGCTGCTGAATGCCAGGCGTCCAGTCCGGTAGTCCAATAACAGACATGCGGCACTGTGCGATTCCCAAGTTCAACAATTCGTAAACGTCCCGATTTTCCTCAAGCAGAACGTCTTTACCCACTATGCCAATATCCGCTACTCCATACTCCACATACGTTGGCACGTCTACGGGCTTCGCCATGATGAATTCCATCCCAGCTTCCGGTACTTCGATGACCAGCTTACGCGTATCGTCCACGTCTACCGGAATATCAAGCCCTGCTTCACGGAACAGTTTGGAGGCTTTCTTATAGATTCGGCCCTTTGGCATGGCTACCTTCAAAATATCCGACATCTCAGCGTCCTCCTCCATTTTCATGTCCGTACGTGATAATCTGCTCAGCCTGGATTGGCTTGTTGCCAGTTAGCGCCTCTGCCCCATCTTTAGGAAGGAGGTATGTTACTACATTTTGACCGATGCTGCGTAGTCTCGCCGCCTCCGTTAGAGCCTCAGCCCGACATTCAGATGTATATTGAATAAGTACAGGCTTCTTCTCTTCCATCGTAATTCCATGAACACCATCGATAATCCGATTTGTTTTGAGTGCAAACCCTGTAGCTGGTAATGAACGGCCAAACTGCTGTAACAGATTATCATATCGTCCGCCACTGCATACCGGGGATCCGAGCTCTGCCGCATACCCTTCAAACGTCATGCCTGTATAATAGGAGAAATCACCAATCATCGTCAGATCAATCAACACATGCTCAGACACACCGTACGCTTCCAACACTTCGAATACAGCACACAGATGCGCAATGGACTGTGCTGCTTCAGTGCTTGAACTCAGCTCTGCTGCGTGTGTACATACTTCTTTACCGCCACGCAGACGCAAAATGGCTTCAAGCTGCTCCTTCAGTTTCGGCTCCAGATTCAATGCTTCAATGGATTGGCGATAGCCGACATAATCACGGCCCAGCAATCCTTCTTTCAACTGCTCCTGTTGTACCGTTTGACCCGGAATGACTTCTTCCAGTAACCCGTTCAGAAATCCCATATGACCCATCGCAATTTTAAAGGAAGATACACCGGCTGCCTGCAAAGAAGCGATCGCAAGGGCTACAACTTCTGCATCCGCCTCTGGCGAATCATCACCGACAAGCTCTACACCTGTTTGGAAAAATTCTGCCTCACGTCCTGCTTCCTCTTCAATGGAACGAAACACATTTGCATGATAGGACAGACGCAGAGGAAGCTCCTCATCCTTTAATAGAGAAGAGACCACCCGTGCTATCGGAGCTGTCAGATCTGATCTTAGTACGAGCGTAGTCCCGCGACTGTTTAATAATTTAAACAGCTTGCGATCCGAAGTGGAACTCGCTACCCCAACGGTATCGTAGTATTCAATCGTTGGCGTAATGATTTGACGGTAACCCCAGCGTTCCATGCATTCCAGTACATTCCGCTCAATGGTTCGCAGCTTGGTCACCACATGTGGTGTATAGTCACGAAAACCTGTCGGTTTTTCAAAGCCTTTTGGTTTGGACATTGGTATTATTCACCCCGAGTCAGTAATTTAAGATTGGTAGACGTTCTATTTCAACAGGATTTATGTAGTGTAAATCCCCATTCTATCTTGTAACCTGAATTCTTATTGTTGCTGCCAGGCAGCCTTCAGAAAACGTTTAGTACGTGTTCATTTATGCTTAATTATATTCAACTTTCATCATTTTCTTTAACATGGTAAAGTGCTAACAAACTAAAGGATATGGGATATGATAACATGAATGACCATCCATCGTCAACAATACAACCCCTTTTGGGTGCTTGTACTACATCCTCTATTTAGATCTTTAATCTAATTATGTGTATACGAAAAAAGCTGCCATCAGCAGCTTCCTTATTTCAGTCCGTTCGTCTTAATGCTCTTCCCGTGACTGAATCAATTCAGGTTAATTTTCGTCCTTGTATTCTTTGTAATGATCTTTTGCAGATGGATCCGTAAGCCGTCTCCCAAAATCATTACTCATCGGTCTTTATGACAATCTCCTCCGTTGAAGCACTCGAGCGAGACAGATCACGAAGTGGATTCCCTCCAACAAAAGCCCCTGGAGCTACATCCTTATGGACAACTGCGCCTGCGGCTACAACCGCACCATCTCCGATGGTTACACCCGGCAGGATGGTTGAATTAGCACCGATCAGTACATTTTCCCCGATAATCACCTCACCGAGTCTGTACTCTTTAATAAGATACTCATGAGCCAGGATCGTAGTGTTGTAACCAATCACGGAATTTTCACCTACCGTAATTTTCTCCGGAAAGAACACATCCACCATCACCATCAACCCAAATGCCGTATGTTTACCCACCTTCATGCCAAGCATGCGACGATAGATCCAGTTCTTGACCGATAGAATCGGGCAGTACCGTGACAACTGAATCCAGATAAAGTTACGCACGCCTTTCCACGGACTCACTGTCTTATAGATATGCCAAAGTGCGTTATGGCCTTCTACGGGATAGCGGGTTACTTTTCTCATGAACGTTCCGTTTCAATCAGCTTGAGCAAGTCCTTCATGTCGTGCAAAATGTAATCCGGGTTATAGCCGCTCAATACGGCCTCTCCCTTAAGGGACCAGGCTACGCCTGCCGCAAGCGCACCCGCGTTCTGTGCCGATTGAATATCGACTGGGCTGTCACCCACCATTAATGTTTTGGAAGGATCTGCACCCAACTCTTCGATCGCCTTCAGGACCGGTTCAGCATGCGGTTTGGGATGGGTTACATCGGTAACCGTCACAATTGATTTCATATACTTCAACAGGTCGAAACGCTCCAGCACCTTAAGCGTAGATGGGCGAATCTTCGTCGTGACAACACCCATCACGATTCCCGCCTCATGAAGAGCTTCAACAACCTCAATCACGTGAGGAAACGGCTGAACCATCGCCTCATGATGAACGTCGTTGTAAGCCCGATATCCTTTGACATACTCCGCAACATCCTCTTTGCCAGAGAACGTACGCATCTGATTCTCCAGTGTTCCCCCCATATGAGGAATGATCTGTTCGCGTGTCCAAGGGGGAGATAACTGCAAATCCTCCATCACATGAAGGAAAGAGTTGATAATTAGTTCATTCGTATCAATAATCGTTCCATCCAGATCAAACAAAACCGTGTCAATCATGTTGCATTACTCCTTTTTCTCTTCAGCTTGCTTCAGATCCTCTTTGGTCGAGACTGGAGTTACATTGTCCTCTTTGCCTGCAACCGGGCCTGTGTGCACCATATCATCCGATGATTCTGAAGGGACTTTGGAAGATACAATTGGATCGCTATACCGTACATCTGCCTTGCCTGTCATTCTTCTCACAACGATGAAGACTATCGCAACAATAATGATTCCAATAGCCAGCAGCTGCGAAATTCTTACGTTACCATAGGCTGGATCAAGATATCCTTGCTCAAATCCCATAGCTGTCATCGGTGACCATAACCCATTAACCATGGAGGCAACCCATTGAGGAGCCTGGAATCCCAGACTGTCAGTACGCAGCGCTTCGATAAAGAATCGACCGATCGAGTACCAGATAAAATAGGACATAAACAGTTCACCAGCACGCAGAAACTTCTGACGACGAAGCACCAGCAAGATGACCAAACCAACAAGACTCCACATCGATTCATACAAAAATGCAGGATGATGGAATACACCTTCCACGTTCATCTGATTAACGATAAAGTCTGGCAAATGAAGCTTGTCTCTCAAAAATGATTCTTCTACGGGACCGCCATAAGCCTCTTGGTTTACAAAGTTACCCCAGCGTCCGATCATTTGTCCAACAATCAATCCAGGTGCACAGATGTCGGCCATACGCCAGAAATTATACCCTTTACGACGGAAGAAAATGACTGCACATATGATTGCACCAATCAGTGCGCCATATATGGCGATACCACCATTCCATATTTTAAAGACATCCCAGAAATTATCCTTATAATCGTCCCATCGAAATGCCACGTAGTATATGCGGGCACCGATAATGGCAGAAGGTACACCAAGCAGAACCATGTCCATAAACACTTCCTGCGGAATGTTATACCGTTTGCCTTCCCGGATGACGAGCAGCAAACCTACAAGTGCCGCTGTACCGAGAATAAGCCCGTACCAGTGAACCTTTAACGCTCCGATGGAGAACGCTATCGGGTTCAACAGTAATAATGTATCCATTCATTCACACTCCTATAAATTGACTCATTCACAAGCATGACCAATTGCTGCATGTCCAACACTCTATACAGAAGTAGAACACATCAACAATTGGCCTTTAATTATATAATAGAGCCTTCTCTTCTTAGTCCATGTCTTCCATATCTTCAGAGATCGTTGCTGTCAGTTTGTTCGTAAATTGCAGCGCAGCGTTAAGTCCCATTTGCTTAAGACGATAGTTCATCGCCGCAACTTCAATAATTACAGCCAAGTTCCGTCCCGGACGAACAGGAATGGTTACCAGAGGTACATCTGTATCGATGATACGTGTTGTCTCCTCATCCAGACCGAGGCGATCATACTGCTTATCCTGCTGCCAAGCCTCTAGACGCACTACCAGGGTGATCCGTTTATTATTACGCACAGCCCCTGCACCAAATAATGTCATCACATTGATAATCCCAACTCCCCGAATCTCAAGTAGGTGACGGATGAGCTCTGGTGCTGTTCCGTGCAGCTGGAAGTCTGATGTTTGCCGGATTTCAACTGCATCATCCGCAATCAAACGGTGTCCACGCTTCACCAATTCAAGTGCCGTTTCACTCTTACCAATACCACTACTGCCCGTGATTAGCATACCGACTCCATTCACATCACACAGTACGCCATGAATCGTTGCCGTTGGCGCAAGCTTACGCTCTAGGAATCCGGTAATACGGCTCGATAAAATGGTTGTAGCCATGTTGCTGCGAAGCACGGCCAGATTCTGCTCCTCACTGATTTCGATTAGTTCCTGTGGTACTTCCAGTCCACGAGTCACCAAGATACAAGGTGTTTCTTCCGTGCATAGGCGCTGCATCCGATCACGACGCTCGGCCTCAGGCAACATGGAAAAAAAGGCCAGCTCTGTTCTCCCAAGCAGCTGTACCCGTTCTTGTGGATGGTATTCAAAATAACCGGCCATTTCGAGGCCAGGACGGTTTAAGTCGTCTACAGTAATGACTCTCTTCAAACCTTGAGATCCGGAAACGACCTCAAGCTGGAACTGCTGTACCAATTCAGATACTTTCACTTTTTTCGCCATTTGTCTCTTCCTTTCAGCATTCGCTGCCTCTCTATGTACATCAGCATTTTTGCGTCAATTCCATTCCATTATTAGCGCATTCATTTTGTTTGTTTCAGGTTACAGATTTTACAAAACAAAACCAGCCTTCAAATAATCTTAAATGAATTCAGTGTTGAATGCAATCGTGAACCATGACCGCCCATTAATCAAAAAAGCCCCTTCCAGCAATAACGGAAGGGGCTCAGATTACAATGTATAATTGCGTTAACTGATAGATTCCATCGTTACCGATGAATCTCAGTACTATTAGTCTTGAAGAAGAACGTTTACTTCAGTCTCTTTGTCAAAGATATGAACTTTGTTCATGTCAATTGCCATTTTAACTGTGGAACCATCACGAGTGTTGGAACGTCCGTCTACACGTGCGATTGTAGTGTCGTTACCTACACCGCTCAAGTAGAGGAGCATTTCGTGACCCAGATTCTCTGTTACATCTACGTGTGTAGAGAATACAGAGTTCGGGGATGCTTCCAGGAATACTGGCTCTTCGTGAATGTCTTCTGGACGAACACCCAGAATCACTTCTTTACCAATGTATCCTCTTGATTTCAGCACTTGTGCTTTACCTTGTGGGATTTCAACGTCCACACCAGGAGCTACGAAATGCAGGCTAGCACCTTGCTCAGCCAATTTACCCGAGATAAAGTTCATTGTCGGGGATCCGATGAAACCAGCTACGAACAGGTTAGCAGGGTGGTTGTAAAGCTCTTCCGGAGAAGCTGCTTGTTGGATGATACCATCCTTCATAACAACGATTCGATCACCCATTGTCATTGCTTCGATTTGGTCATGCGTTACGTAGATAACAGTTGTTTCCAAACGTTTCGCAAGTTTAGTGATCTCAGCACGCATTTGACCACGCAGTTTGGCATCCAAGTTGGAGAGAGGCTCATCCATCAAGAAGACTTGTGGATCACGGACGATCGCACGTCCCAGAGCGACACGCTGACGTTGACCACCGGACAGTGCCTTAGGTTTACGCTCAAGCAAATGCTCGATATCCAGGATTTTAGCTGCTTCACGTACACGTTTGTCGATCTCATCTTTTTTCACTTTACGCAATTTCAGACCAAACGCCATGTTTTGGTATACGCTCATATGCGGATACAAGGCATAGGATTGGAACACCATCGCGATATCGCGGTCTTTAGGAGCAACATCATTAACGACACGGTCACCGATATAGAGTTTACCTTCAGAAATTTCCTCAAGGCCTGCGATCATACGCAGTGTTGTTGATTTACCACAACCGGACGGACCTACCAGTACCAGAAACTCTTTATCTTTAATGTCCAGGTTAATATCAACTACTGTTGCTTTATCAGAACCCGGGTATTTTTTGAAAATATGCTCTAAACGTACACCAGCCATGATTGTTGCCTCCTCAGAGATCATTTTGTAATCGAATACATTTTGTAGTTTTATATTAACCCATTTGCATGATGTTTGACTATTCGCAAACTGCACAAAAATATCAAAGCTTTTTCGTCACTTTGTACATAAGCAATAAAAGCCGTACCAGAACAGCACTTTCGAAGTTCCTAACATCATATCCGATTTCCTGTTTGATCTTATCCAAACGATATACCAAAGTATTTCGATGAATGAAAAGTCGCTTGGCCGTCTCACTCACATTACAATCGAGATTGAAGAAGGTCTCCAGCGTAGCCAATGTCTCACTATCACTAAATAACACAGTACCTTTGCCTGTTTCCTGTATAAAACGAAGCCGTTGTTGCACAGGAATGCTATCTACCAAACGTTCGAGTTGCAGATTCCAAGGGAGATGGATGTGTTGTGCGACATGGAAAGCTCTGCCCAAGTGTACACTCTCTTGAAGAAGTGCCGTGACAGGAGATAGCTGCTTTGCAGGGATACACGGTAAGGATGCAGACAAATGAAAGACACCTGCCCATTCACTGGCTACCAACTCATAGAGCCCCAAACAAAAGGCATTCAGTAGATCCTTTCTGGCTTCAATAGTATCCTCTTCCGCTTCACCCGTGACAATCTGTTCATCACCTAGAAACACCCACTCCTGTGCTCCCACAGGAATTAGTATAATTTCTTCTCCGAAGTAACTTTCAAGCAACTTGTTCAATTCCTTCGAACGTATGCGATGAGCATCAGGTGTCTCACATTGCAGTAGAAATGGGATTTTCTCTGTGTTCAATTCTCCATCCAACGAAAAATGATCTGGAATAGGTTCCTGCTGGACTGTTTGCTCAACCTGCTTCCGAAGCCACTGTCCCAATTCAGCAAGCTGTTGTTCTCTATCGTTTTCATATATCACAGGCTTTTCTTCATCTAATGCTTCCCTATGATTGCTAATGAGAAGTTCAATTAAACGCTGAACTTCCAGCGTAACGGCATCAACAGAACATGCCCAATATAAAACAGTACCTTCTTCCTCGTTCATCCCGACTTTAAAATATATAAGTTCTTGTGTACGCCAACTGCTTACATCCTTTGCCAAACCAACCATCATCTTGTCATCACGTATGAAACCTTCGGCCTCTTTTGTAAGAGTATTATGAGCCACTGGAAGAGTTTTAGGATAAGCTGAGCTAAATCCATATTGATTCCATTCTTCTATAGTTATCACGGATTCGTCCAATGTAGTACCTATAATTGCTTCGATTTGTTGTTTTAGATCAGGTATGAGCTTCATATAATGAACGCCACCACTCTGCTTTTTTCTATTATTTTATCATATCTTGCGCAGCATCGCTTTTTTCAGTCTTTATTAGAATTCCCACAATATTAATTTATTTATTTGTAACAAAAAAAGAGTAATTGATCAAATTAATGATCAATTACTCTTTTTAAAAAGATGAGTCATGAAGGGCTCGAACCTTCGACACCCTGATTAAAAGTCAGGTGCTCTACCAACTGAGCTAATGACTCGAAAAACTGGTGGAGGATGATGGATTCGAACCACCGAACCCGTACGGGAGCAGATTTACAGTCTGATGCGTTTGGCCACTTCGCTAATCCTCCAGGATTACATGGTGGCTCGGGACGGAATCGAACCGCCGACACGAGGATTTTCAGTCCTCTGCTCTACCGACTGAGCTACCGAGCCTTATTTAATTTTTAGATTAATGGCGGAACCGACGGGATTCGAACCCGCGATCTCCTGCGTGACAGGCAGGCATGTTAGGCCAACTACACCACGGTTCCAGGCATTAATGGTGCCGGCGAGAGGACTTGAACCCCCAACCTACTGATTACAAG
Source organism: Paenibacillus sp. BIC5C1 (assembly GCF_032399705.1). NCBI lineage: Bacteria > Bacillati > Bacillota > Bacilli > Caryophanales > Paenibacillaceae > Paenibacillus > Paenibacillus sp. BIC5C1. The sequence continues at coordinate 150,106 of NZ_CP135922.1, read as the reverse complement.
TCAGTTGCTCTACCAGTTGAGCTACACCGGCGTATATGGTGGAGGCTGAGGGGATCGAACCCCCGACCCTCTGCTTGTAAGGCAGATGCTCTCCCAGCTGAGCTAAGCCTCCTGGGTAATATGGTAGCGGCGGAGGGGATCGAACCCCCGACCTCACGGGTATGAACCGTACGCTCTAGCCAGCTGAGCTACACCGCCATATTAATAATTGAACTTGATTGCTTGTCCATCTTAAGGTAAAGATGGCGGAGAGAGAGGGATTCGAACCCTCGCACCGCTTACGCAGTCTAACCCCTTAGCAGAGGGTCCCCTTATAGCCACTTGGGTATCTCTCCAAATAGACAATCATGAACAATGCTTACAAGGATTGCTCCCTGAAAACTAGATCCGAAACGAATTTGCGATTCATAACCTGCATATTGGATAAGCCCTCGACCGATTAGTACTGGTCAGCTCCATGCATTGCTGCACTTCCACCCCCAGCCTATCTACCTCGTCGTCTTCAAGGGGTCTTACATACTGGGAAATCTCATCTTGAGGGGGGCTTCACGCTTAGATGCTTTCAGCGCTTATCCCGTCCGTACATAGCTACCCAGCGGTGCTCCTGGCGGAACAACTGGTACACCAGCGGTACGTCCATCCCGGTCCTCTCGTACTAAGGACAGCTCCTCTCAAATTTCCTACGCCCACGACAGATAGGGACCGAACTGTCTCACGACGTTCTGAACCCAGCTCGCGTACCGCTTTAATGGGCGAACAGCCCAACCCTTGGGACCTACTTCAGCCCCAGGATGCGATGAGCCGACATCGAGGTGCCAAACCTCCCCGTCGATGTGGACTCTTGGGGGAGATAAGCCTGTTATCCCCAGGGTAGCTTTTATCCGTTGAGCGATGGCCCTTCCATGCGGTACCACCGGATCACTAAGCCCGACTTTCGTCCCTGCTCGACTTGTAGGTCTCGCAGTCAAGCTCCCTTATGCCTTTGCACTCTTCGAATGATTTCCAACCATTCTGAGGGAACCTTTGGGCGCCTCCGTTACTCTTTAGGAGGCGACCGCCCCAGTCAAACTGCCCACCTGACACTGTCCCCGCACCGGATTACGGTACCAGGTTAGAACCTAGATACGATCAGGGTGGTATCCCAACGGTGCCTCCACAGAAGCTTGCGCTCCTGCTTCAAAGGCTCCCACCTATCCTGTACAGATCGTACCCAAATTCAATATCAAGCTGCAGTAAAGCTCCATGGGGTCTTTCCGTCTTGTCGCGGGTAACCTGCATCTTCACAGGTATTAAAATTTCACCGGATCTCTCGTTGAGACAGCGCCCAAGTCGTTACGCCATTCGTGCGGGTCAGAATTTACCTGACAAGGAATTTCGCTACCTTAGGACCGTTATAGTTACGGCCGCCGTTTACTGGGGCTTCGGTTCACAGCTTCGGATTGCTCCTAACCGCTCCCCTTAACCTTCCAGCACCGGGCAGGCGTCAGCCCGTATACTTCGCCTTACGGCTTCGCACAGACCTGTGTTTTTGCTAAACAGTCGCTTGGGCCTTTTCACTGCGGCCCCCTCGTGCTATTCACACTACCGGGGCACCCCTTCTCCCGAAGTTACGGGGTCATTTTGCCGAGTTCCTTAACGAGAGTTCTTCCGCGCGCCTTAGAATTCTCTTCTCGCCTACCTGTGTCGGTTTGCGGTACGGGCACCATCACCTGGCTAGAGGCTTTTCTTGGCAGTGTGAGATCATGACCTTCGCTACTATAATTTTCGCTCCCCATTACAGCCCAGCCTTACGATGTGCGGATTTGCCTACACATCAGCCTCACTGCTTAGACGGACATCCATCAGTCCGCGTCACTACCCTGCTGCGTCCCCCCATTGCTCATAACGGCTTACGGTGGTACAGGAATTTCGACCTGTTGTCCTTCGACTACGCCTTTCGGCCTCGCCTTAGGTCCCGACTTACCCTGAGCGGACGAGCCTTCCTCAGGAACCCTTAGGCTTTCGGCGGATCAGATTCTCACTGATCTTTTCGTTACTCATACCGGCATTCTCACTTGTATAATGTCCAGCGCTCCTTACGGTACACCTTCAACCCTTATACAACGCTCCCCTACCCCTGATGCAAAGCATCAAGCCATAGCTTCGGTGGTGTGTTTAGCCCCGTTACATTTTCGGCGCAGAGTCACTCGACCAGTGAGCTATTACGCACTCTTTCAATGGTGGCTGCTTCTAAGCCAACATCCTGGTTGTCTGTGCAACTCCACATCCTTTCCCACTTAACACACACTTGGGGACCTTAGCTGATGGTCTGGGCTGTTTCCCTTTTGACAATGGATCTTAGCACTCACTGTCTGACTCCCGGAAGTAAGTCTATGGCATTCGGAGTTTGACTGAGCTTGGTAACCCTTGCGGGCCCCGCACCCAATCAGTGCTCTACCTCCACGACTCTGTTTTCCGAGGCTAGCCCTAAAGCTATTTCGGGGAGAACCAGCTATCTCCGAGTTCGATTGGAATTTCTCCGCTACCCCCACCTCATCCCCGCACTTTTCAACGTGCGTGGGTTCGGGCCTCCAGTGCGTGTTACCGCACCTTCACCCTGGACAGGGGTAGATCACCCGGTTTCGGGTCTACGTCCACGTACTATGTCGCCCTATTCAGACTCGCTTTCGCTGCGGCTCCGGCTCTTCACCTTAACCTTGCACGGGAACGTAACTCGCCGGTTCATTCTACAAAAGGCACGCCATCACCCCTAAAACGGGCTCTGACTTTTTGTAAGCACACGGTTTCAGGTTCTATTTCACTCCCCTTCCGGGGTGCTTTTCACCTTTCCCTCACGGTACTGCTTCACTATCGGTCGCTAGGAAGTATTTAGCCTTGGCAGATGGTCCTGCCGGATTCATACGGGGTTTCACGTGCCCCGCACTACTCGGGATACATCTCGGAGAGAACAGACTTTCAACTACAGGGCTTTTACCTTCTTTGGCGGGCCTTTCCAGACCTCTTCGTTTAACCGGCTCCTTTGTAACTCCATGTGAGATGTCCCACAACCCCAAAGAGCAAGCTCTCTGGTTTGGACTTCTCCGCGTTCGCTCGCCGCTACTGACGGAATCACTATTGTTTTCTCTTCCTCAGGGTACTTAGATGTTTCAGTTCCCCTGGTATGCCTCTACATAACCTATGTATTCAGTTATGAGTAACTGGAAATTACCCCAGCTGGGTTTCCCCATTCGGACACCCCCGGATCAAAGCTTGCTTACAGCTCCCCGAGGCAGTTTCGTTGTTCGCCACGTCCTTCATCGGCTCCTAGCGCCTAGGCATCCTCCGTGTGCTCTTAGTAGCTTAACCAATTGCTCTCATGAGCAAATGCAATCTACCGTTTTTATTGAAACTTGTTTACACAAGTTCAGCTTAAAAAGGAATGTTCTAAATCGCAAAATTTCGTTTCGATATCTAGTTTTCAAAGAACAAGCTTGTAAAATCTTGTTGGTGGAGCCAAGCGGGATCGAACCGCTGACCTCCTGCTTGCAAGGCAGGCGCTCTCCCAGCTGAGCTATGGCCCCATATTAGATTTTAAGGTATACATGGTGGGCCCTGGTGGACTCGAACCACCGGCCTCACCCTTATCAGAGGTGCGCTCTAACCAACTGAGCTAAGGGCCCACATTATATATCATATCGAAACCCGTAATGGGTTTACGCTTGGCGGCGTTCTACTCTCCCAGGACCCTGCGGTCCAAGTACCATCGACGCTGAAGGGCTTAACGGTCGTGTTCGGGATGGGAACGTGTGGAACCCCTTCGCTATCGCCACCAAACGTTTGAGAGTTTGAGCTCTCAAAACTGAGCAACGAGTGAGTAACTAGCCGACCTGGCTAGATTTTGTATTTGAATGTTTCCGTTACAGGAAACGATTCTCCATAGAAAGGAGGTGATCCAGCCGCACCTTCCGATACGGCTACCTTGTTACGACTTCACCCCAATCATCTATCCCACCTTCGGCGGCTGGCTCCTTGCGGTTACCCCACCGACTTCGGGTGTTATAAACTCTCGTGGTGTGACGGGCGGTGTGTACAAGACCCGGGAACGTATTCACCGCGGCATGCTGATCCGCGATTACTAGCAATTCCGACTTCATGCAGGCGAGTTGCAGCCTGCAATCCGAACTGAGACCGGCTTTTTAGGATTCGTTCCACCTCGCGGCTTCACAGCCCGTTGTACCGGCCATTGTAGTACGTGTGTAGCCCAGGTCATAAGGGGCATGATGATTTGACGTCATCCCCACCTTCCTCCGGTTTGTCACCGGCAGTCACCTTAGAGTGCCCACCCGAAGTGCTGGCAACTAAGATCAAGGGTTGCGCTCGTTGCGGGACTTAACCCAACATCTCACGACACGAGCTGACGACAACCATGCACCACCTGTCTCCTCTGTCCCGAAGGAAAGGTACATCTCTGTACCGGTCAGAGGGATGTCAAGACCTGGTAAGGTTCTTCGCGTTGCTTCGAATTAAACCACATACTCCACTGCTTGTGCGGGTCCCCGTCAATTCCTTTGAGTTTCAGTCTTGCGACCGTACTCCCCAGGCGGAGTGCTTAATGTGTTAACTTCGGCACCAAGGGTATCGAAACCCCTAACACCTAGCACTCATCGTTTACGGCGTGGACTACCAGGGTATCTAATCCTGTTTGCTCCCCACGCTTTCGCGCCTCAGCGTCAGTTACAGCCCAGAGAGTCGCCTTCGCCACTGGTGTTCCTCCACATATCTACGCATTTCACCGCTACACGTGGAATTCCACTCTCCTCTTCTGCACTCAAGTCACCCAGTTTCCAGTGCGATCCGGGGTTGAGCCCCGGGATTAAACACCAGACTTAAATGACCGCCTGCGCGCGCTTTACGCCCAATAATTCCGGACAACGCTTGCCCCCTACGTATTACCGCGGCTGCTGGCACGTAGTTAGCCGGGGCTTTCTTCTCAGGTACCGTCACCTTGAGAGCAGTTACTCTCCCAAGCGTTCTTCCCTGGCAACAGAGCTTTACGATCCGAAAACCTTCATCACTCACGCGGCATTGCTCCGTCAGGCTTTCGCCCATTGCGGAAGATTCCCTACTGCTGCCTCCCGTAGGAGTCTGGGCCGTGTCTCAGTCCCAGTGTGGCCGATCACCCTCTCAGGTCGGCTACGCATCGTCGCCTTGGTGAGCCGTTACCCCACCAACTAGCTAATGCGCCGCAGGCCCATCCCCAAGTGACAGATTGCTCCGTCTTTCCAGTTCTCTTCAGGAGAAGAAAACAACTATTCGGTATTAGCTACCGTTTCCGGTAGTTGTCCCAAGCTTGAGGGCAGGTTGCCTACGTGTTACTCACCCGTCCGCCGCTAACCATCAGAGAAGCAAGCTTCTCATCAAGTCCGCTCGACTTGCATGTATTAGGCATGCCGCCAGCGTTCGTCCTGAGCCAGGATCAAACTCTCCAATAAAGTATTGAAAAGAGCGATAAGCTCATTTTGAAACTGACGAGATTAAAAATCTCATTTATTTTGCTTCCAAATCATACAGTCCGAAGACTTGTACCAATTTCTCAGCGTCGATCTTGCAAGCAAGATCGTTACTCACTCGTTGTTCAGTTTTCAAAGATCAAACTTGATAATTTTCTTGCTTTTTCGTCACCTTTTTCTCTCAGCGGCGACTTTTATAATATACCATACTTCGTTTGTTTCAGTCAAGCTTTTTTTGAAATTCTTTTTTCAAGTTCGTATCGAACTCAATCATTTCTTCAAAAGCATTTAACCAAGCAAGCAAAGCAACGAGATATAATGTACCATATAAATATAGAAAGAGTCAACTACCCAAACAAAGAAATTTTCAAACCCAATAATAAACCAACACCCGGCAATCCCAGAATGCTTACAGTACCTATTGTGGCAGGGTTCAGTGGAATGTAAGTTCCGGTGATCCAACCTGAATAATTAACAACATATATTCCCACCGCAGCCAGTACGAGATGAATCCCCAATGATGTAAAAAAGGATAGCCCAATTCTTTTTCTAAATAAGATGATTATCAGTCCTAGTAACGACACAACAAGCACACTGCCTAAAATAAGACTCTTCATACTTTCAACACCTCCATAATTGATTGTCACACCTCCACCTACATGCTCACTCCCCGATCAGCTATAACTGCCTTATTAATCCCTACACGTTTAGCTCGCTTCAAGTGAATCTGATATTTACGCTCCGCCGCCTCCAGCACATAGATTGCATAATCGATCTCATCCTGCCCCTGCGCCTCTTCAAACTGTCTAACAGCCCGTTCCCACTCCGCCTTGGCTTTCTGTATATCTGAATAAATCTGGTCCTCTTCCATCTCCTTTAACATTCTTTCACGTTTCTCCACCGATCTTCCATTTCGCCATGTAAACATAAGCCATCCCCTTCCTGATCAGCACAGCATATTCTCATACATATCGGGGAAAGGACAAACTTAGAACTGAGCTATATAATTTATTGAATCGTTATTCTAATCTCAAAGAATTCTATGAATTTATAACCAGACTTCAGTAAAAACGAAAGACTTCACATTTAAGCAACGTTAGAAAGGGGATAAAACAAAAAAAGAGAGCCTGATAGGCCCTCTAAGTAATCCAAACTCATCTATTCTTTTCTTTTAGGAAAAAAATCATTATAGACACATGCTCTTATTCAGAAACACGCATTGCTATCTCATCTCTCTGCGCCCTTCCAGCGCCTTCGAAAGAGTCACTTCATCCGCATACTCCAGGTCGCCCCCAACAGGCAATCCATGAGCAATCCGAGTCACCGAGATCTCGAACGGACGGACCAGACGGGAAATATACATCGCCGTGGCCTCACCTTCGATATTCGGATTTGTAGCCAGAATCAGTTCTTTAACTCGCTCATCGCTCAAACGGGTCAAAAGTTCCTTCAGACGGATATCATCCGGACCTATTCCCTCCATAGGAGAGATTGCACCCTGCAGCACATGATAGTATCCGTCAAATTCCTTGGTACGCTCCATAGCCACCAAATCTTTGGAGTCCTGAACTACACAGATTACGGAGACATCCCTGGATTTATCCTGACAGATTCGACACGGGTCAGTATCCGTAATATTACAACACACCGAACAGTAATGAAGATTCCGCTTCACACTGACGAGTGCTTTGGCAAAATCAATAACGTCATCTTCCTTCATGTTAAGCACATGAAAAGCTAGTCGCGCTGCAGTCTTGGGGCCAACACCCGGCAAACGAGTGAAGGCGTCAATCAGCTTCGCTATCGGTTCGGGATAATACAATCGATTGCGTCTCCTTTGATAGGATCAATTTAAATTAAAATAATCCCGGAATTTTCATGCCGCCTGTGAATTTACCCATATCCTGGTTCGCAATTTCATCAGCTTTGGTCATTGCATCATTGACTGCTGTCATAACCAGATCCTGCAGCATTTCTACATCTTCTGGATCAACCGCTTCTGGCTTGATAGTGATAGCCAGCAATTTCTTATGTCCATTAACTTCAGCAGTTACAACACCGCCACCAGAAGTACCTTGGACTGTTTTGTCCGCCAGCTCCTCCTGTGCCTTCAGCATTTGCTCCTGCATTTTCTTCACTTGTTTCATCATTTGGTTCATGTTGTTCATGATTATTCATCTCCTTTGGTATAGTTATCGCGCCAGGCGCATGTATATCTATTCTTTGATCACTACAAGATCCTCACCAAAGAGCTGGATGGCTTCATCAATCCAAGGCTGCTTGTTGCCTGAACCGCCGTCTTCATGCTCAGGTTCAAGCTTAAAGTCCTCCTTTGGCGTTTCAGTAGCTCCTTCCATCGCTCCAGTCCAATCTTTGAGCATCATCGTCACAAGACGAGCTGAACGTCCAAGCTGTTCAGACAGCACCCGTTCAATCACTTCGCGATTAGCCTGCTTCTCCGTAGTTTCACGGTGGATGTTGTTCTTAAACGCCACCAGAACATTGTCTTCCAGCAACGATACCGGTTCACCATCCATAAACCAGGCGTGAACAGTTACTTTCTCTTCTTTGACGCGCTGCAGGATCTGCCCCCACTTCTTGCTGACCTCCGCAAACTCAGGCGATCCCTTACGCGCAACGTACTGATCAAGCTGTGCAGGCAGCTTCGCTGGCGAATTGCCTCTCGACACTGGAGTTCGTGTTGCCGGGCGTGAAGGAGTACTTGATGCAGCCTCCCCACCAGACAAACCACCCTTAAGCGCGCGATCCAGCTTTTTCTCCAGTTCAGCAAGCTGTTGCTTCAGTCGGTTGATCTCCCCACCATCCGCTGGTGTGGTTACAGCAGGAGCCGCACCGACCGAACCTGCCATCTGACCCGATGACGCCCCTTGAGCAGGAATACTGCACAGTTTAAGAAGAGCTACTTCAAACAGCGTCTGCGGCTGTACTGCATATTTCATTTCACTCTGGTACCGATTAAGGGTATCAATCATCTGGAACAGCTGTTCCTTGGTGAATGATTCCGCCATATCACGGAACGACTCGGGATTAAGCACCCGATCCGTCAGTTTATCTGCATCCGGCACCATCTTAATCATAAGCAAATCACGGAAATAATAAAGCAAATTTTCCATGCACTTGTCCGCACTCTTACCTTCATGCATGAACCCTTCGATCATTTGCAAGATATGACCTACATCGCCTTTGAGCAGAGAAGCAGCCAACTTTGCAAACTGCTCGGAAGGAATGCCTCCGGTCATATCCATAACCTGCTGATAGGTTACCTTTCCATCTGTAAAGGAAGAGATCTGATCCAGGACACTAAGCGCGTCCCTCATTCCTCCGTCAGACAAGCGGGCGATATACTGGAGCGCATCCTGATCGGCTTCCATGCCTTCCTGTTCACAAATCAGCGTAAGTCGTGCTGTCTGTTCTTCCAGGGACACCCGGCGGAAATCAAATCGCTGACAGCGAGAAATAATCGTTGCCGGAAGACGATGGGGTTCTGTTGTTGCCAAAATAAACATCACATGTGGCGGAGGCTCTTCCAATGTTTTGAGCAGCGCATTGAATGCCTCTGTCGTCAGCATGTGCACTTCGTCAATAATATAGACTTTCTGCCGGACTTCAGTCGGGGCGTATTTCACCTTTTCCCGAAGATCGCGGATTTCTTCAACGCCACGGTTGGATGCAGCATCAATTTCCTGCACATCCATCACAGCGCCAGTCGTAATCCTGCGGCAAGCTTCACATTCGTTACAAGGCTCAGGCGCAGGCCCGCGTTCGCAGTTTACAGCTTTGGCCAAAATCTTGGCGGCACTCGTCTTCCCTGTTCCTCTGGGCCCGCTAAACAAGTAGGCATGGGAAGTCCGCTGTTCACGTATCGCGTTCTGCAAGGTCTGAATAATATGCTGTTGTCCCACCATATCTTGAAACGACTGGGGACGCCAAGCCCGGTATAACGCGATATGCTCCATGATGCGTTACCTTCCTTCCACTTCGCATTCGAGTCCTTTGTCGTTCCCCCATTATACTATATTCCGGGGTGAATCCAAACTTTATCTGACTCATCATACGTGGTTTTTTTAGACATATCAAAAAGACCTCTGCATACATACAACTGCAAAGGTCTCTACATTTAAATGGTAAGCCGTGCACCTGCTATCGATATTTGCGATCCAAGCGGCACCCCTTAACAACAGCTCGGGCTAGGCGACCCTCCGGCACAAGAGTGATCTCACTTATGGCTGCTTCCTTCCGGACCTGACCAGGTTCATGAGTACTCATTGCGGAGGACCCAACCGTCAACACCACGTTAAGGGACCAAACCTCACATCGACAAAACCTCTAGCAGGAATTCAACCTCGCTGTAGCGGATTGCGAGTTACAGGGCACCGCTACCTCCCCATCTAGCACGGTAAGAAATAGTATAACTTAAGGTTGTCTAAATTGCAACCAGAGTAAAAAGGGCAGTGATATAATCACGCGAAAATATATAAAAACCCCTGCCGGAACGGCAGAGGTGATTTGGATGTAATAGTCAGACAATCCCCAGGGAATTGCTGAATTAGATTCCGTATTTTTTCTTGAAACGATCAACACGGCCGCCAGCATCGATAAACTTCTGTTTACCGGTGAAGAACGGGTGGCACGCGGAGCAAATCTCTACACGAAGTCCGTCTTTAACCGAACCAGTCTCAAAAGTATTCCCGCAAGCGCAAGATACTTGACCAATCGTGTATTTAGGATGAATTGCTGCTTTCATTACCTTTCACCTCTTTCCGCCCTGAGCCTCAAGCGGACCCAGAGTAAATGGCACAACATCGAAGATTATAACACGGCCTAATGCCGGTTGCAATCCATTATTGTCATGAGGTGATCAGACGTTTGGGACGTGCCATTCCAGCTGGCGGAACGTGCGTATAGGAGCCTATAACGACATCGGGCAGCTCTTCCTCAAAGATCTCAATCATTTGCTTCATGCCCAAAATATCACCTTGTGCTGGAGGAATCAATTCCAGATAGCTCTCCGGGTCTATATTAAGGTTACGCATTTGAATAAGACGCAAATCGGTTCTGCGAGCAAACTCAATCATCGCTTCAATCTCTTCCTCACGATCCGTTACTCCCGGGAAGATCAAATAGTTAATCGACGTATATACACCCTGAGAAGCAGCGTATTTCATCGATTTTTCTACATTGGCCAGTGTATATCCGCGAGGTTTATAGTATGCATTATAGTGGTCATCCAGAGCGCTGATTGTACTTACACGCATTAGATCAAGCCCTGCATCAACAATACCTCTCATGTGATCATTCAAACCAGCATTGGTGTTAATGTTGATATATCCCATGTCTGTAATGGAACGCACTTCGCGGATGGCTTCAATAATCAACTTGGCCTGTGTGGAAGGCTCTCCTTCACAACCTTGGCCAAAGCTGATAATCGATTCCGGCGTTTTCAAGTGCTCCAGCATGACTTCAACGATTTCGTCCACACGCGGACGGAAATTCATCCGGGTCTGTGGGGAAACGAAGCCACTATCATCCGGTTGCTCTGAAATACATCCGAAACAACCTGCATTGCAGGAATAAGATACGGGAACTCCGCCTTCCCAACGATTCAGGAAGGTGTTGGATGAAGTCAGACATTCATATCCGAGCGCACAATTGGACAAATGGGTATAGAGACGATTTTCGGGATACTGCTTCGTTAAACGTTTAACACCCGCACGTACGTCATCCCGATCACAGTTCAGCGGATTCCATTGATCTGGATGATCCGACATCCGGGCAGTGACGTAAAACTGACCATCTTTCCACACAACAGCCGAGTAACCGAACAAGGGCAGTTTGTACTCCTTATCGGTTTTTACATACCCGGGCAGACACAACCGAGTGAATCCTTGCGGAAGCAAAGCCCCAACCGCCTGTGTATCACTAGGCATTGGCAGCATTTCGCCAGTTTCCGGGTCCATACCAATTGGACGTGTACTCGGCAGTCCAACCAGCGTTGCACCTTCCGGTAAAGGAATCAGCTCATCCTCCATAATTTCGACGATCATATCTCCACTGCGGGCAAGCCCGTACAGGGATGGGTGATCAAATACATTACCTTTTTCATCTGCGTATACTAAATACATGATGTTCTCCTCACATCTAATGGGTTAAAGCCAAACGACGAGTATATTGTTAATTTCCAGCAGCAACGCTGCAAAATTCGAGTTAAATCAATGACGTAATACTAGGTAGTTGTACCGGACGCCGCAGTCTGTCTTGGCGAGCGCCGAGTCGTAGTCGATCCGGAGTTGCTGGTCGGACTGCTGCCCGCTGTATCAAACGCCGCTAGGAACTCAGCATTCGTTTTGCTATTACGCAGTTTCTTCAAGAAACCTTCGACAAAGTCGTGGGAATCGTTCATGTTTTTACGAATCGCCCAGATTGTATCAAGTTCTTCCTTGCTCAGCAACACTTCTTCGCGACGTGTACCGGAACGACGAATGTCGATAGCCGGGAAAATACGACGCTCGGCCAGCTTACGATCCAGGTGAAGCTCCATATTGCCCGTACCTTTAAACTCTTCATAAATGATATCATCCATACGTGATCCCGTATCAATCAAAGCTGTAGCCAGGATCGTCAGACTTCCACCCTCTTCTACATTCCGTGCAGAACCGAAGAAACGTTTCGGACGATGGAACGCTGCCGGGTCAATACCGCCACTAAGTGTCCGTCCGGACGGTGGGATGACCAGGTTATATGCACGAGCAAGACGCGTAATGCTATCCAGCAAAATAACAACATCTTTTTTCGCTTCAACCAGACGGAGCGCACGTTCCAGCACCAACTCCGCAACTTTGATATGGTTTTCTGGCAGCTCATCGAACGTAGAAGCCACAACTTCCCCTTTTACCGAACGCGACATATCCGTAACTTCTTCCGGACGTTCATCAATCAACAGGACAAATAGTTCAATTTCTGGGTTGTTGGTCGAGATGCTGTTGGCGATTTCTTTGAGGAGAAGTGTTTTACCCGCTTTGGGAGGTGCTACGATCAATCCGCGCTGTCCCAGTCCTACCGGGGCGAGCACATCCATAATGCGTGTGGACAAATGGTTGGGGGATGTTTCGAGAACCAGTTTCTTCTGCGGGTACAATGGGGTTAATGCCGGGAAGTGAAGTCTTTCCGCAGCTGCCGATGGATTCTCACCATTTACAGCGTTGACTTGCAGCAAACCGAAGTATCGCTCGTTTTCTTTAGGTGTTCTACACTTACCCGATACGAGGTCACCTGTTCTTAGGTCAAACTTGCGAATCTGTGAGGCTGAGATGTAGATATCTTCCGTACTTGGCAGGTAATTGATCGGACGAAGGAATCCGTAGCCTTCTGGTAGAATTTCGAGCACACCCTGCATGAACATCAACCCACTCTGTTCGGCTTGTGCACGTAATATGGCGAAGATCAATTCTTTCTTTTTTAAAGTGCCGTAGTAGGGAATTTGATATTTTTTGGCCAGTTTGTAGAGGTCCGTTAGTTTCATTTCTTCCAAATCGGAAATTTGTAGATCCATATAATAACCACCTATTCAATTAATAAGTCCGTGAAATGGATAGTTTCGCTTGATGTTCCGGCTATAAGAGCAGCATCGTTCTGCATTTCTCTTCTGTCCATTGTACGGAATGTAACCGTTATAATGCAAATACTTGTCTTTGAGTGTAAGTTTCCGGGCGGGATAGCCATCTTTCGGCAAGATCCGCTAGTGAGTGAACACGAATACATGAGGCGTTCGATCCGGGCAGACCGGCTATGGAGCGCAGTTCAAACAAAACCGGGGTTTGGGGAAAAGGAAATGATGTTCTTAAAGCCATATGAAGACTGACTCAAAAAAAGACCCTCCGGTAAAGGAAACAGGAACATTTCGTCTTATCCCGGAGAGACTGAGAACTCTATTAAAACAGGTTTACCCAATTACTGAAAGGATATGCAGTTCTGTCAAAATAATCACTTTAATGCCGTAAAAATCGTCATGCAGTACATAATTAATCGGTTTCTCGCCACACATCTGCACCTAGCAGACGCAGATTGGTTACTAGATGATCGTACCCACGATCAATAAACTCAACGCCTGTCACTTCAGTCACACCTTCACTGACGGTGAGACCTGCGATCACTAGCGCTGCACCAGCGCGAAGATCGGATGCTTTTACCTTGGCCGCATTCAATGCACTGCCTTCAATAATAGCTGAACGCCCTTCCACACGGATTTTTGCGCCCATGCGTACCAACTCAGGAACGTGCTTGAATCGATTGCTATATACAAAGTCGCTCAGGACACTCACACCCGTTGCCTGTGTTAACACACTGGTCATCGGGGACTGCAAATCCGTCGGGAAGCCGGGATATACGAGTGCTTTAACGTCCACATGATTGTAGCTTGGTTTGCCAATGACGCGAATACTTTCATCCAGCTCTTCAATGCCAACGCCCATCTCCAGTAACTTTGCCGTCAAAGCCTCCAGGTGTTTGGGAATGACATTGTCAATCAGAACATCGCCACGCGTCGCAGCAGCAGCGATCATATACGTACCTGCTTGTATACGGTCCGGAATGATGGAATGACGGCAACCCTTAAGCTCCGACACACCTTCGATACGGATCGTTTCGGTACCGGCACCCTTAATGCTGGCACCCATTGAATTCAGAAGTGTTGCTACATCTATAATCTCAGGCTCTTTAGCCGCGTTTTCGATAATTGTAGAGCCTTTGGCACGAGTAGCCGCCAGCATGATGTTAATGGTTGCACCTACACTGCTTACATCAAGATAAATCTTTGCTCCGCGCAGCTCTTTGGCATGCAAATGAATGGAGCCATGTTCGTTCGTTACGGTTGCGCCAAGCGCTTCAAACCCTTTGATATGTTGATCAATCGGACGAGGCTCAAAGTTACAGCCCCCAGGTAAACCAATGGTTGCTTCTTTAAAACGCCCAAGCAATGCCCCCATCATATAATACGAAGCACGCAGCTTCTTCACGGGACCATTCGGCATGGGAATGGATTTAATATCGGAAGGATCGATTTTCATCTGACTGCCTTCCCAATGTACACGAGCTCCGAGTTCCTCCAAAATTTCTGCATAAACCGCCACGTCACTCAAAAGCGGCAGGTTGTCCAGCACGACTTCTGACTCGGCAAGCAATGCTGCAGGAATAAGCGCGATGGCGCTGTTCTTGGCGCCGCTTATAGTTACAGTTCCCTGTAACGGACGTCCGCCACTAATCATCAATTTTTCCATAAAGCTTAATGTCCCCCTACGTGTTTTGCAGCCGGTTAACGGCAATACGTGCTGTTGGCTTTCGATGTAGAAATAAGGCGTGAAAATGGAAAGACACCGGCTAGGCGGTGTTCTTTCCACTTTCACAGTATGGAACTGGTAAAGAAAAATTACGCTTTGTTGTTGGAACCAAACTCGCGAATTTTACCTTTAACGGTTTCTTTGATTGCATCACGGCCTGGTACGATGAATGTACGTGGATCGTAAGCATCTGGTTTAGCTGCAAGCACTTCGCGAACCACTTTGGAGAACGAAATTTGGTTCTCAGTGTTCACGTTGATTTTGGAAGTTCCCAAGGAAATCGCTTTGTCGATATCATGTTTAGGGATACCTGTACCACCATGCAGTACCAGTGGTACGTTAACTGCATCGCGAACTTCTTCCATTTCTTTGAAGCCCAAGTTAGGCTCGCCATGGTAAGGACCGTGTACGGAACCAAGAGCTGGAGCCAATGTGTCGATACCTGTTTCTTTAACGATACGTACACACTCGTTCAGGTCAGCGTACATGATACCACCGATAACATCGTCTTCTTGTCCACCAACAGTACCTACTTCAGCTTCTACAGAAACGCCTTTAGCGTGTGCATATTCAACTACTTTTTTAGTCATTTCGATGTTTTCATCGATGGAGTGGTGGGAACCGTCGATCATTACGGATGTAAATCCAGCATCGATCGCTTCTTTACACTTATCAAAGCTGGAACCGTGATCCAGGTGAATAGCAACTGGAACAGTGATTTTCATGTCGTGAATGAGTCCTTCTACCATTTTAACTACTGTGTAGAAACCGCTCATGTGACGCGCTGCGCCTTCGGATACGCCCAAAATTACTGGGGATTTCTCTTCTTCAGCAGCAGCAAGAATCGCTTGAGTCCACTCAAGGTTATTGATGTTGTATTGACCAACTGCATATTTTCCTTCGAGTGCTTTGTTCAACATGTCTGTCATAGATACTAATGGCATGGTTTCAATCCTCCTAGGGGTGTTGGGTTGTGTCTATGGTTTTTAGCCGAAATCACATACGGGCTTATTATACCACATCCCATGTCAAATACTAAACAAGCATTTGCAAAAATGCTGTGCTTTGCAGCACAGTTTTCATAGACACAGCATGACGACGTCCCTATTTCCAATATTCCCCGGATGCTTGACCGAAATACCCTGCATACCCACCCGTAAACTCTCACAGCTTCACACGCAAAAAAATCCTGTATCTACAGGATTCAGCTGCACTTATTCGCAGTATCATTTCGAAGCTGCATATTGACTGCCACACGCATTTCATCGATATCAAACGGTTTCGTAAAGTGCATGAGCGCTCCAAGATCCGTCGCTTCTTTGATCATGTCCAGTTCACCGTAGGCCGTCATCATGATGACTTTGATATCCGGATCAATTTCCTTAATATGTTTCAGAATTTCCAGGCCATCCATGCCAGGAATCTTCATATCAAGCAGCACAAGATCAGGTTTGTCATTATTTACTATCTCCAGGGCGACCTTCCCATTAGGCGCTTGGAATGTATTATATCCTTCGCTGCTGAACACTTCCATTAACAGGATTCGAATACCATTTTGGTCATCAACAATCAAAACTTTTTTATTTTCCACTGAGTAACCTCCTAGAATTAGGAAAGCATGTACGTCTGAATCTGGATAACAATCCCATAGTCGTCATGATAAGTATTCTACCTTGCCCATTGAAATCCTGCTTACATCCCAAAATGCCAAAAACCATTTTCGGTTAACTTTACGCACTAAAAAAGGATGCCCCCAGCACCCTTATCGGCTGCCAAGAACATCCATTTATTTATAACTTAATGATCAAAACTTATTTTCCAGCGCTCTCCAGGGAAGCTTTTACAAACTCACGGAACAACGGCTGTGGGCGGTTCGGACGTGAAGTGAATTCCGGGTGGAATTGTACTGCCAAGAACCATGGGTGTCCCGGAAGCTCCACGATCTCAACCAGACGTCCATCCGGGGATGTACCCGAGATAACCAAGCCGGCTTTTTCAATCGCTTCACGGTATTCATTGTTGAACTCGTACCGGTGACGGTGTCTCTCATAAACCAGTTCGTCATCATAACAAGACATTGCCAAGGAACCTTCCTGAAGCTTACAAGGATACAGACCCAGACGCATTGTACCACCCAGGTTTTCGATATCTTTTTGTTCAGGCAACAGGTCGATTACCGGGAACTCTGTAGCTGGATTAATCTCGGAGCTGTTCGCTCCAGTCAAACCAACGATGGAACGTGCATATTCAATAACGGAAACCTGCATACCCAGGCAAATACCGAAGAACGGAATTTGTTTCTCACGGGCATAACGAATCGCCGATACTTTACCTTCAATACCCCGATCACCAAATCCGCCTGGTACGAGGATCCCGCCTACGCCGTTCAGCAGATCGCCCACATTTTCATCCGTGATATCTTCGGAATGAATCCAGCGGATCTTCACATCAGCATTGGATGCAAATCCTGCATGAGACAAGGATTCAACAACACTCAAATAAGCATCATGCAAAGCTACATATTTACCTACAATGGCAATCTCCACTGTATGCTTCAGCTTGTTGATACGGTCAACCAGCCCTTCCCACTCGCTCATATCCGGTGCAGGAGTAGTCAGCTTCAGGTGATTCACCACGATCTCATCCAAACCTTCTTCACGCAGGTTCAAAGGCACTTGGTACAATGTGTCTGCATCACGGCATTCCACCACGGCATTTTCATCAATATCACAGAAGAGAGCGATTTTAGCTTTCATGTCTTTGGACAGCTCATACTCTGTACGGCATACAATGACGTTCGGCTGAATTCCGATGCTGCGCAATTCCTTCACACTGTGCTGCGTTGGTTTGGTTTTCACTTCGCCGGCAGCCTTGATGTAAGGAATAAGTGTTACATGGATGTACATGACGTTGTCACGACCTACATCACTCTTGATTTGACGAATAGCTTCCAGGAACGGCAAGCTCTCGATGTCACCTACCGTACCGCCGATCTCCGTTATAACAACATCCGAACCCGCTTCACGTCCTGCGCGGAATACGCGCTCTTTGATCTCGTTCGTAATGTGTGGAATGACTTGTACCGTTCCGCCCAGATATTCCCCGCGTCGCTCTTTGCTGATGACGGAGGAGTATACTTTACCAGTCGTGACGTTGCTGTTTTTGGAGAGGTTGATGTCAATAAAACGTTCGTAGTGGCCAAGGTCAAGATCCGTTTCCGCGCCATCATCCGTTACAAAAACCTCACCATGCTGATAAGGACTCATTGTTCCCGGGTCGATATTGATGTATGGATCAAATTTTTGAATGGTTACCTTCAACCCTCTGTTTTTCAGCAATCTGCCCAGCGAGGCAGCCGTTATCCCTTTGCCCAGGGAGGACACAACTCCGCCCGTCACGAAAATATACTTTGTCACTATTATTACCCTCCTAATATAAGTACAGAAATTCAGGCGATATATGGTATTATCGTAACCCGTTTCCCAGGTAATCATCGTTAAAAAGAGCAATGGCAGAAATTCCCTGCATCTGCGAACTGCTCTTTCATGCGAAGACCGTGTGTAAACAACGTTGTTCTACAGCGTAGAATGGTGCAAACCTTCCGGGAGCCAACTACCGGGCCTGTCCCTAAACAGATATCATTTCATCGATCCATTCGGTGTTTTGGATATACAAAAATAGACCACGGATTGTTGGCCGGGAGCATGCGGAATTCAAATCATTTTGCAAAATTCTGCCTCTAAAAATACAAAAAAAGTACTCCCGCAGGACGGGGCACTTTTTATAAAAAACATAAATATTTTGTCGCTCATTCATAAGCCCATGCAATAGTTTACCCGTTACCCCGTCTGCTGTCAAGGCTGACTATGCGGGGAAAACGGGTAAACTATCGACATCAAAAATGACTGCTACTTATCGGAATCGTCGTCAAATTCACCCTCGTCTTCGGACTCTTCTTCATCGTCTTCATCGAGGTCTTCCTCTTCCAAATCGTCATCTTCAACTAGAACTTCTTCATCGCCATCTTCTTCGTCAAAGATGTCGTCTTCGTCATCATCTTCGTCATCATCATCTTCGTCCTGATCATCGTCAGAATTATCGAAGTCTTCGTCGCTGTTATAGCTGTCTTCCTCTTCCCCGAAGTCCTCATCTTCCAGATCATCGTCTTCATCGTTGATGATGCGCGGACGCTTCGCACCCGTCATGGTATCTTCCGATCCAGCTACCGGATACCAGCGCTTCAAGCCCCACAGACTTGTACCGACGCAAGCAAAACGGCCATCGATATTAATCTCGGTATATAGCTGGGCGATAAACTCGTTGATTTCTTCATCAGTCATTCCGCGCTGTTTAGCTACCTCATTCATCAAATCACGGTAGTAATACGGCGTATTGGCCGCTTTCAGCACCATAAAGGCGAGGTCCACCAAAGGAATCTCTCTGACCTTTTCTTTATCAATTTTCAAATTGAGCGAGGTACTCACTGACAGACACTTCCTCTCACACAAAATTCACTTTATATCCCTACGAACAGGAACGTTACGTATAACATATCCATTAACAAACCTAAGTAAAACCTATTTAGCCTCAAAAAGCAAGTTTTTATGTATGGATGTCTCATAATTCCAAGAAGCAACCTCAAACGAGCAATGTACACACCCGTAAGAGACATCTAACTCGTGGACTTAACGTCCTTTGTGCAAAAAAAGCGTCATCATATAAAAAAGACGGAGTCCCCTCCGCCTTCTGACTGTATACCCTTGAAAGGATCGCTCCTCACCAAGGTCCCCGCAAGAGCCCTCTAGCCCTCCATCCATCATATGTCCCTGCGCCCGTTTTGACACGAAGAGAATGTGTTTTTGTAAAAAAAGGGCAGGTTCCCCATGCGGCGGGATCAATGCATTCATAGAATACCTCAGCATGTTCTTCCCGAAGGGGGCTGCCCATTATGGACTATACTGGTTTTCTACATCAATTGGTTGAAGGAATGCAACGTCCCGAACCAGAACAGGGGCGGCGGTACCTGATCCGGTTCGCCAAACCGAAGCAATACGAAGCCTGCCTCGTGGAACTGTCGCGGATGAGGAATGAATTTACGGATCTTGGTATGGTACGCTCCTCCCGGCTGGCCCGCTCTATTATCGCCCCGGTGCATGACCCAGAAGAATTAGCTCGCTACAGTGATGAGATTACGGTAGAAGAAGATGTATCCATTTCCCTGCATGCCACCGCGCTTCACAGTAAACCGAGCAGTGCTCAGGGCATACCTTGGGGCGTCAAACAGATTCACGCTCCCAAAGTATGGTCCGTATCCACAGGACATCGGATCAAAATCGGCGTGATCGACACAGGTGCCGATTATCAACACCCTGATCTTCGCTATTCGCTGGCACGCGGAATCAATCTGTTAAACCGCAGTCTGCTCCCTCATGATGATAACGGTCATGGCACTCATATTGCCGGAACCATTGCCGCAGCCAATAGTACGGCAGGTATGATTGGCGTAGCTCCTCGCTCGCTGATCTACCCGGTGAAGGCATTCGACCATAATGGTTCGGCCTTCGTGTCAGACATTGTGCTTGGCATCGATTGGTGTGTTCGCAATCGGGTCGATATTATCAATATGAGCTTTGGCATGAAAACGCGTAGCAAAGCATTGCTTGATGTTGTGAACCGTGCCTATCAAGCCGGGATTGTCATTGTTGCTTCGTCAGGAAATGACGGCAAACGCCGCAGCATTGATTATCCGGCACGTTATCCTCAAACGATATCGGTTGGGGCAACCGACAAAAACCGGCGGATTGCCTCGTTCAGTAACCGGGGTGCATACGTCGATGTATATGCGCCAGGGGACAAAATTGTTTCCTCCTGGGTGCAAGGCAAGCACCATGAAATGAGCGGCACCTCCATGGCGACGTCGCATGTCAGTGGCGCCATAGCGCTCTTACTTGCGAAGCATCCCGGCCTGTCGCCAGCCGAGATCAAAACGCTCGTGAAGCGCGCAACCGTTCCGCTGCGCGCACGCAAGACCACCACCGCGAAGAGCAAAATACGCGGTGGGGAGATTGACGCCCTCAAGCTGATGCAGGAGGGCGGAGGGTAAACAGCGCCGCCTGCCGCAGGGAGCCGTGCCGTGAATCATCGCTAAGCGCAGCACTGCTGCGCGTTGTGATGATTCACGGTGGTTGCCCCTGGCGGCAGGCAGCGCTCGATCTGGGTGCCTCGGGGCCGTATGAACTCGGCCGCGGGCACAGCAAAAAGTCTCCATGTCCACGCTGCATTGCAAGCGTGGTGCATGGAGACTTTTTGTCAAAGCCATAGGGCGGTTGCACACCGCCAGGGCTCGAATTACATTTTGTCCGGTGCGGATACGCCCACCAGACGAAGCGCTGTTGCGATGACGGTGCGAACAGCACCGATCAGCGCCAGACGCGCCTGGGTTTGTCCTGCGTCTTCAGTAATGACGCGCTCTGCACGATAGTAACTGTGGAACAGGGATGCCAGTTCATATACATAACGAACAATACGATGCGGCGCATATCCCGTAGCAGCAGTCGCGATTTCTTCAGGCAGTTCACCCATTTTGCGAAGAAGGTCATATTCATGTTCCGTTGTCAGCTTCGAGAGGTCGATCTGTGCCAAAGGCAACAGCTCAATGCCTTGTTCTTCTGCCTGACGATATACGCTGCATACCCGAGCGTGAGCGTATTGTACATAGAATACTGGGTTCTCATTAGACGTCGAAATTGCGAGGTCCATGTCAAAGTCCAGATGAGAGTCCATGCTGCGCATGGTAAAGAAGTAACGAATGGCATCAATGCCTACTTCGTCCATCAGATCTTCCATCGTTACTGCCTTGCCTGTACGTTTGGACATCTTCACTTTCTCGCCGTTTTGGAACAAGCTCACCATCTGTGCAATCAGCACGACCAATTTCTCAGGATCGTTGCCCAGTGCTTGCATGGCCGCTTTCATCCGCGGAATATAACCGTGGTGGTCTGCTCCCCAGATGTTAATCATCGTGTCGTATCCACGCGCATATTTATCACGGTGATAAGCAATGTCTGGTGTAAGGTACGTGTACGTACCGTCATTTTTGATCAAAACACGCTCTTTATCGTCACCATACTGCATTGTTTTCAACCAAGTTGCTCCGTCTTGCTCATAGATTTCATTACGATCACGCAATTCGTCAAGTACACGCAATACTTCTCCGTTATCGTACAGTGATGTTTCGCTGAACCAGATGTCAAAATTGACGCGGAAGCGATTCAAATCACGTTTGATCTTGTCCAATTCTTTTTCCAAACCGAAGTCGCGGAAATAAGCTGCACGGTCACCTGGATGCATGGACAGTAAAGAATCGCCTTTCTCAGCCACTAGCTCCTTGGCAAACCCTTTGATATCCTCACCATGATAACCGTCTTCCGGCATCTCTGCGTCTTGGCCCAGTTCCTGCAAATAGCGAGCTTCAATGGAACGAGACAGATTAAATACCTGATTACCCGCGTCATTAATGTAATATTCACGTGTTACATCATATCCGGCATAGTCGAGGATGTTGCAAAGCGCATCACCCACAGCCGCTCCACGCGCATGGCCCAGATGCAGACTGCCTGTCGGGTTGGCACTGACAAACTCCATCTCGACCTTGCGCCCTTCACCAACATTGATTCTTCCATAATTCTCACCCTGCTCATGTACAAGGCCCAGCACAGGGTAGAGATAACTCTTGTCCAACTTAAAGTTAATGAATCCCGGTCCGGCAATTTCCGCTTTCTCGATTCCAGCTTCAGTCAGGTTGAGATTGGCAATAATCTCTTCTGCGATCTGGCGTGGATTACGCTTAGCAATCTTGGTCAGTTGCATAGCGGCATTGGTCGCCAAATCGCCGTGTGTTTTCTCGCGTGGTACTTCAAGGGTGATGGTCGGCAGATCTTCCTGCGAAACAATGCCAGCAGTCACAATGGCATTGCCGATGGCTGTACTTACCCGTTCGTTAATCGTATCTAATGGATTACGTGTCATGAAATTGGTTCCTCCTGTATATGCAAACTAATCGCGAAATGTCCGGATTCTTCGTCAAAGCGGTAAAAGTCATAGCTCCACGCTGCGCGTGCGCTCAATCCCTGAATGGAAAGTTCCAGCTCCTGTGTATGCGTGGACAAGGCAAACGACATATACGGCGAGCGGTAAAAACCAGGGAGCTTCCGGTTTAACTCAAATGTTTGCTCCGATTCCACCTCGCCGTGACGTATAATCTTGATGGATTGTCCGCCCAGCTTCAATGTTGTTCGGGTAATACCGCCCTCGGGGCCAGCCTGTGGCTCTTCATAACGTACATAGAGCACAGATCCCTTCAATACGGCTTCACCCTGCATTTCCTGCAGTACATCTTCACCTTCATAACGGCTGTGCAGCCGGATCTGAACCGGTCGCATGTTCGACATGAATGTTAACCTCCATTATATTCGAGGCGACGCAAAATCAGGCACGGCCGGTGAGAACAGCCCTTCCTGTATTGTTGTGCCGCTATACGCGCTCATATTCCCGGATAGCTCGCTATCCTACACTCTACTGTATAACTATATCCAGTTCACCCGCTCAATTCAAATCCAAATTCAGAGTTTTTGCCCATCAGCACCAAAAAAAGCAGAGCCACACCTGTAAAGTGCAGCTCTGCCTTGCTTCATTAATAAAGAAATACGTTTCTGGATCAGGTCCATCGCGGCTCATATGGAAACGGACAGGTCGACTCTACCAGCTTGGCGCGCACCTGTACGAGACAACCACAATAACGACAGGTTGTACCGTATTGTAACCCTGGACAATCAGAGCAAGTGGACAACCGACGCTCATATTCAGCATCCTCGACGGCTGGACGTGAGCGTGAGGCCAGCTCCACGAGCCGGGCCATCTTGGATTCACTAATCTTCACATCATATTGATCGTTACATCCCTTGCATGGTTCCCGATTCCCAGCACTTCTACTATGCACAGATGAATCCATTTGTTCATCCCTTTATAGCGACCACACCAACCGAGGCCGGAGGCAGTACAAAACGCAGTTTGTTATTTTCGAGTGTAATCCCCTTCCAGTCCTCAGGTTTAACCTGATCGGGCTGTTCAAATGTATTAAATGCACTATAATCTGCGTGATACAGAATTCGTCCCGATACAGCAGAAGCGTCCGTTGAATCAATCTGACAAACCACTTCAAGCTCATCCGTATGACTAAGGTTACACGCCGTCACATGAATAACGCCATCATTGCTGCGAGAAGCCGACAAACTCAGTTGAGGAATGGTCTCTTCTCCGAAAGTGTATCCAGGGCTCTCGTAATTCAGTTCCAACCGCTGCGCGTCCATGTGCACCTGATACATATCGAACACATGATATGTAGGGGTAAGCAGCATCTTCTCTCCTTCTGTCAAAACCAACGCCTGGAGCACATTCACGATCTGAGCCAGATTGGCCATATGCACTCTTTTATTATGTTGGTTAAAAATATTCAGATTGATCCCTGCAAGTACAGCATCACGCATCGTATTTTGCTGATACAGGAACCCTGGATTAGTACCTGGCTCAACGTTATACCACGTTCCCCACTCATCCACGATAATACCAACTTTGCCCTCAGGATCGTATTTGTCCATAATCTCGGAGTGCTTCACAAGTAACTCTTCCATATATAGCGTCTTTTTCAATGTGGTGAACCATTCAGCTTCTCCAAAACCTGTAGCCTGACCTTTATCTGCCCACTCACCAGTTGGAATGGTGTAATAATGCAGGCTGATTCCATCCATAAAACGACCAGCCTCCCGCATTAACACCTCCATCCAGTGATAGTTGTTGTCATTGGGGCCACATGCAATTTTATAAATTTCATTTCCAGAATAATTGCGTACATATGTAGCATAACGACGGTATTCATCTGCGTAATATTCCGGACGCATATTACCGCCGCATCCCCAGTTCTCGTTCCCCACACCAAAGTATTTCAGCTTCCACGGCTCTTCACGACCGTTGCTCTTTCGCCAGTTCGCCATCGGTGATTCTCCATCAAACGTGATGTACTCCACCCATTCCTGCATCTCCTGCACTGTACCGCTCCCCAGATTGCCACTGATATATGGCTGCGTATCAAGTAGCTCACATAGTCTCAGGAATTCATGCGTACCAAAATGATTATTCTCTTCTACCCCGCCCCAGTGAGTATTGATCATCCGGGCGCGCTCACTTTTTGGACCTACGCCATCTTTCCAGTGATATTCGTCGGCAAAACAACCACCAGGCCAGCGAAGTACGGGAATATGGAGTTTTTGCAGTGCATTAAGCACATCATTTCGGATACCTTCCGTATTGGGAATAGGGGAGTCCTCCCCCACCCATATGCCTTCATAGATACAGCGTCCCAGATGCTCTGAGAAATGACCATATATATTGCGATTTATTAATCCTTGTTCCGAATCAGCCTTTAAAATAACATCAACCATAATTTCAACCTCCCAAATAATATTGTTATCGCTTACAATAACTTGTTTCTGAACAGGATTCAACCGTTTTTATTTAAGCCAAAACAAGCCCCTTCCGGCTTCATTTGTCCGGAAAAGGCTTGTTTTTTTTCGCTGGCCTCATCAGGCCAAACAAGTTAAGATTTATACCATTTTAGATTGAAATCGCCTTAAAATTATTCCATGGCATGACGCCATTTACTCGTTTTCAGCGGGCAATAACATTTTTTGCTTCCATGTTGTTCCACCATCTGTTGTCTCATAAATCGCAGGTGAATTGTCGCTTGTTACGACGAGCCAACCTATTTTTGCAGAAGGAAACGAAATGCGAGAGCTATAACCTGAATCTTTCAGGTCGATATTTTTCCACGTGGAACCTGTATCATAAGAACGCCCAATCCCCACTTTGCCTGCTGCAGGTGACCCTGCAGAGAGATAGGCCGTCTGATTACCGATCAACGCCATGTTCCCTGGGTGACCCCCTGGGTCTGCGGGGCCTTTTCCATTCCCTGTGCTGCTTGCACCTGGAGCCGGGCCACCACCTGCTGTCGATTGAGCAAAGACCTGTCTCCAAGTCTTGCCTTCATTCCCGCTAGCGTAGAGGGAATACGACTGCTGCGACATCCCTGCGTCGCCATACAGAAGAGCCCATAACTGGTTACCACTTGCGTATAAATCTCCACCACTCCAAGTTGTTGAGGCCACCTTCAGCGATTGCGTCCAGTTCTTACCGCCGTTACTTGTCTGCATAATACGGTAACCCGCACCAGGAGCCACCACAATGGCATAACCTTGCTTCTCTGTCGTGAACACAGCTCCGCGTGTATTGACTGGTGTGGAGATTCGGTTCCATGTTTCACCGCCATCCTTCGTCAAATAAGCTCCATTATAGGTGTATCCAAAGCCTTCGTTTTTATTGCGAAAATCAATACGTTTAAATTGTACCCCTTTAGTATCCATCCGTGTCCAGTGTGCGCCACCATCCGTTGAGCGGATGAGATATGTCGTTGGAGAATCCTTTACCTGTGCCAAAGCAAATCCATTCACATTATTCGGGAAATCAAGTTGTGTGAACTGCCATTGCCCCGTATAGATGGACTGCCAGGTGCAGCCTGAATTCGATGTGCCAATGAGGAAGCCTTCACCACCAGCCCGTCCGGTTGTATTGTTTAGAAAATCGATATCCGTAAATTGCAGTCGTTGGTCTTCCACACCACTGCCTTTTTTCAACGTAGCTGTTAATCCGTGATCTCCACTTCCACACGTTGGGGAGGATGTAGCGTTAGCGCCGGGTAGAGTATGTACCGGTCCCAGTCCCCAAGCCAATGTTACCGATAGTGCGAGTGCGCCAATCCGTTTCCATGTCATTCTGCTCTTTGTTGTCATTGTGACACCTCCTTCTATGTTTTTACCCCATTACGCAGGATTTAACGTAACAATTTGTTTAATTCGCGTGACATTATTGCAATTAAAAAACCACTCATGCCCACATTTTTTATCTCATGGGCATGAGTGATTCATCATTAATCTCTGCTAAGAGCTGAATTAAATGGGATATGTCTTAAATGCAATAATCACAAAAGTGATACTTAAAATAAGACACAGGACAAAATGAATTTTATTGTATTTAAGGGTCTTGATGCTAAAAGCAGCATATAACATGGAGAGATTAGCGAGTATTAACGTTAAATTGATGAACAAAGTCATTGTTAATATAAGATTGATGGTAAATATCATAAGTACCGCTATGAACCATTTGGGATACATACTCAATTGAGCCCGGATTGCATGCATAACAAAAACCCCTTCCTCTATTTCCATATTATACATAAATATTAAAATAGATTCATCCCAAATACGTGTTTTCGCTTAACGCGGGGGCGGAATCAAATGGTAGAGGCACGGGAACGTACGTGCTATAATCAATGTTATGGGCTTGAATTGTAAGCCAAAACCCACCTCATAAGGTCGGAAGCCTGACGGTGGGTTTCGCTTGAATAGCAATATTTAATTCTTGCACGCCGTGGCAATCCACAGTCTTTCGCGGTCCCAAGAGTCTTTACCGTTGGCGCGGTGAAGGCTCTTTTTTAGTATACGTTCGAACCCAATCACCCTATACTTCACGAATGAGATCAGGAGGCAATCACAAAAAAAAACGCCCTCTCCTACGCAGGCTCCAACCTGACGCAGACAGAGGACGCTGTTGTTTTGCGATTACTTCACAAATCCAAGCAGCATTTCACGGATCATCTTGGCAGCCACAATCTGTGTCTGTTCCGTTGGATCGTAAATCGGTGCCACTTCCACCAGGTCACAACCGACCACATTTACATCTGATCCTGCGATCATGTGAATGGCTTCAAGCAGTTCCTTGGACGTAATACCGCCCGCTTCTGCTGTTCCTGTACCCGGAGCCGCAGACGGATCAAGCACATCGATATCGATTGTAACGTACACTGGACGGTTACCCATTTTCGGAAGAGCTTCCTTCATCGGAGCTGCCACTTCAAACGGATAGAAGTTGATGTTCTCCCGTCCGAATTGGAACTCTTCACGGGAACCGGAACGAATTCCGAACTGATAAATATTTTTGCCACCCATCAGTTCAGCTGCTTTACGCACTGGCGTGGAGTGAGACAATGGCTCGCCTTCATAGTTTTCACGAAGGTCCGCATGTGCATCAATATGAATCAGGATAAGGTCCGGATATTTTTTGTACATTTGCTGAATGACAGGCCAAGTGACGAGGTGTTCCCCGCCGAGACCAATTGGGAATTTGTCGTCAGCCAGCAGGCCACCGATGTATTCTCCAATGACTTCGAGACTGCGCCCTGCGTTACCGAAAGGCAAAAGCAGATCCCCAGCGTCAAAGTAAGTCATATCCACAATGCTTTTATCCAGGTAAGGGCTGTACTCTTCAAGTCCAACCGAAGCCTGACGAATATGGGAAGGACCAAAACGGGACCCTGGACGAAAGCTGACGGTGTAATCCATCGGCATACCATAAATGACCGCTTTTGAGTTCTCATAGTCCTCCGAACTGCAAATAAACACGTTACCTGAATAAGCTTGATCCAATTTCATCTAATAATTCCTCCTTATTTCGTAAGGTCTTCCACGAATTTAGGAAGAACAAACGCCGCTTTGTGCAGACGTGGAGAGTAATATTTCGTATCCATCTCTGGAATCTGCGTCTCATCCACCTCAAGCGGATTATGTTTTTTGCTACCCATTGTAAAAGTCCACAGACCGCTTGGGTACGTAGGGATATTACAACCGTACACATGTACGATCGGGAAGATTTCTTTAACGTCTTTATTTACCTTTTGAATCAGATCCGCTTTGAACCACGGGTTGTCCGTTTGAGCAACGAAGATCCCGTCTTCTCTCAGCGCTTCATAGATACCTTGGTAGAAACCGCGTTCAAACAGTGGAGCAGCCGGACCTACAGGCTCTGTGGAGTCAACGATGATTACATCGTATTCATTTTTATGCTCTATAATATGCATGTAGCCATCGTTCACCAGCACTTCAACGTTAGGCTCGTCCAACTTACCGGCGATTTCAGGCAGATACTTTTTGGAATATTCAATCACTTTCCCATCGATTTCGACGAGAACCGCTTTTTCTACAGCAGCATGCTTAATGACTTCACGGATAACTCCGCCGTCACCGCCACCGACAACCAGCACCTTTTTCGGGTTCGGATGTGTATTCAGCGCAGGGTGAGCCGCCATTTCGTGATAAACGAACTCGTCTTTCACCGTCGTCATCACCATGCCGTCAAGCAGCAACATATTTCCGAATTCTTCGGTCTCTACCATAGCCAGATCTTGAAAATCCGTCTTTTCGCTTACATAGGTCTGTTTAATCTTCGCGGTGATTCCGAATGCGGGGGTCTGTTTCTCCGTAAACCACAATTCCATGATCTCTACCTTCTTTCCGTAAAGTTAATGATCAGCCATACCTGACAACGCGCGGGTGCGCTGCCGGTTCGCTCAAGCACGTCCAGCGTTCGGCGCCATACAGCGTTATGGTTGCTGGCTGCGGGAAAGGTCCGCGGTTCACTTCATTATATAGATTAAATTGACCAGAGCGT
Organism: Paenibacillus sp. BIC5C1; assembly: GCF_032399705.1. Classification (NCBI taxonomy): domain Bacteria; kingdom Bacillati; phylum Bacillota; class Bacilli; order Caryophanales; family Paenibacillaceae; genus Paenibacillus; species Paenibacillus sp. BIC5C1. The sequence continues at coordinate 120,651 of NZ_CP135922.1, read as the reverse complement.
ACATAGCGTCTGACTAATCAAAGAATCCAATCACTGACAATGGGTACTGTTCGACCTTCCTTACCTATTGTATGTTGTGCCGAACTGTTACTTTTCATTACCCTTTTGCATTATACGCGATTGACGTTTATACTGCAAAACGGTTTTTTCCTGCAAAAAAGCTATATTTTAACCCGTTGAACGGGCGGATTGAATATCCATGTCACTGAATTCCCATACTGGAAAGAAAAGAAAGGAGCCCGTTCCATGACCCAATCAAACCAAAAGACCCGCAAACGCGGGTTCCGCATATGGAAAGTCATCAAAAGCCTTTCTCTGCTCGCTATTCTAGGCCTAATCGCCATGGCAGCAGCATTGGTCTATCTATACGCCACCAGCCTGCCACTGGCCGACTCCGATCGCAATTCCAGGCTGCTGGACAGCCAGGGCGAAGTCATTGCCACTTTCTCGGCAGGCGGCAAAGACTCGGTACCGGTACAGTTGGGAGATATCTCACCTGATTTGGTTAACGCTACACTTGCTGTAGAGGACCGCAAGTTCTATGATCATGTCGGCTTCGACATCCGAGGGATGGGACGGGCCGTACTCGTCAACCTGGAACATATGCAGATGTCCCAGGGCGCAAGTACACTGACGCAACAACTCGCGCGCAACTTGTATTTATCCCATGAAAAGACATGGACCCGCAAAGCCAAGGAAGCCATGTACACGGCACAATTGGAGATGAAATACAGCAAGGATGAAATTCTGCAGATGTACCTGAACGAAATTTATTACGGTCACGGCGCCTACGGGATCGAAGCAGCCTCACGGATGTATTTTGGCAAATCGGCCAAACAGCTGACGCTCGCCGAAAGTGCCATGCTTGCAGGGATTCCAAAGGGGCCGACCTACTATTCTCCATATAATCATATGAAGAACGCCAAGGACCGGCAGAAGGTTGTATTGAATGCCATGGCTGACATCGGCAAAATCACGCAAGCGGAAGCAGACAAGGCTTATGAGGAAATGCTCTCGTTTAAACCCGAAAGTGAACGCAAAACCGTGGAAAGTGCACCTTATTTCCGCGATTATATCCGTAATTTGGCCATCAAAGAGCTGGGGATCAGCGAAGCGATGCTGGATCATGGAGGATTGAATATCTACACCACGCTGGATTTGCGTGTGCAAAAAGCGGCGGAAGACGCCGTAGCCAAAGGTATGGACGCCAAAAGCGAGCTCGAAACCGCTCTGGTATCGATCGATCCGCGTACCGGATACATCAAAGCGATGGTTGGCGGCAAAAACTACCGCACCAATCAGATTAACCATGTACTGGCGACTACACGCCAGCCGGGATCGGCTTTTAAACCAATTATGTATCTGGCTGCCCTGGAATCGAAACAGCTCACCAGTGCTTCCATGTTTAAAAGCGAGCCGACCCTGTTTCATTATGACAATGATCGCAAGACCTATAAACCCGGCAACTTCGGGGATAAGTATTTAGGTGAGATTGATCTGAGACAGGCTATCGCCGCTTCGGACAACATCTACGCGGTAAATACGATTATGCAGATTGGACCTGAACAAGTGGTGAAAATGGCCAAAAACCTAGGGATTACGAGCAATATGAGCCCGGTACCTTCCCTTGCACTCGGCACCTCACCGGTTAGTCCACTGGAGATGGCTTCAGCATTCTCCGCTATCGCCGCAGGTGGCCAAAGAACTCCTCCTGTAGCCATTCTGCAAGTGACGGATGCCGCAGGACGAGTACTCTATGAATCACCTCAGACCAAGGCCGAGAGGGTCGTTGAACCCGCTGCCGCTTATGTATTAACACGGCTGATGGAAAGTGTGTTCGAAAATGGTGGAACGGGCAATCGAGTATCTGCAACCATTAAGCGACCTGTCGCCGGCAAAACGGGTACAACCAATACGGATGCTTGGCTAGTCGGCTTCACTCCAGAGCTCTCAACAGCTGTCTGGGTCGGTTACGATCAAGGCAAAGCTATTTCCACATCCGACGGGCGTCGTGCGGCACCCATGTTTGCCCAATTCACGGAACAGGCACTCGCCAGTGTTCCGCCGAAGATTTTCACCGTACCGGATAACGTTGTCAGCGTATATATCGATCCCGAATCCGGCAAACTGGCTGGCAATGGCTGTGCCGAGAAACGGCTGGAAGTTTTTATTGATGGCACGGAACCGACCGAGGTCTGTCGCAGCGCTTCGGACGATCCGGGTTCAGAGAATGATAAAGACAGTCGCGAAGTGCAAAACCAGCAGGGCATACAGGAAGAGAAACATTCATGGTGGAAGGATTTCAAACGCTGGTGGGTTGAATAACCAAAGTGACGTAAATACGTAATGACGTAATTGCGTCAGCATCCGCAAAATTCAATTTTAGCATACAAGCAAAAGCCCCGAACCGATTATCTCGGTCACGGGGCTTTTGCTTCTTCTTTTTTTGAACAGCTTAGAACATTCATTAATTAAGCGAGCGCCTCTTTCAACTCATCCGGAGAAGCGTTCCACCATTCTTCGTTGTGCGTAATCAACAGCGTCTTGAGTGCTGCGCGATCCTCAGGTCCAAGATCATCCAGCATGAACCGCCGCTTCATAGCATAATCCATGCGGTTCACATGATCGGCCAGCAGTTTCCATCCACGACGCGCCTCTGTATCAATCCACATCTCACACGCAGTTGCACCACCATAGAACTGCCCCTGTTCGTTACGGTCCACAGCTACCCATACCAGCCATACCTGGCGTCCATTGGGTACGTCCTCACGGTTGGTTGAGAACTTGATGTTGCGCTCCACTTTACTCTTTGCATGCATCGCACCAATATCGATCTTAGCTTCTCCGTTATCAATAATAACTGGAGACAGGTTGTTCAGATCTATGGAACCTGCACCGAAGCCTTTGTGTTTGCTCTTTGCACTAACGATATTCAAGGCAATCTGTTTTTTGCCGTTTTGCTCGTTTTGGTCCATGTTTTATAGCCTCCAAGGGTTGATACAAATATTTTAACTAATAATCGCCCCAATGCAAACATATACATGCTGTAGATGCTTGTCAACGGGAGGTATTTAACGATGATTCCACGACGCGCCAAGAGCTGGCTCACCGCAATTATAACCCTGTGTGTAGTTGCCGGGGGGATATGGCTTGGTCTGGGTTCCACACGCTCCATTCATTCTGACTTGCCTGCGCTCGCCCCAGAATCGGGCAAGCCTACGGCACCCGTCAAAACCCAAACATCTCCGGAAAGTATACAAACACCTACCGCTGAAGTGTTCAGCAACCGCGTAGTGGAATATCACATGGATGTGAAGCTGGTAGACGGAAATGTACTTCAGGGGACTCAGACGATAACCTGGACACATCCAGGTAAGAAAACTGTCAGCGAGCTTTATTTTCACATGTATCCCAATGCCTTCTCTTCTGCTGACACCACTTTTATGAAAGAATCCGGGGGGAAACTTCGTGGTGATGTCATGCCCACGAACGGTTATGGTTCCATGCATATTACAGAAATGAAAACAGAGGACGGGCTTTCTCTCTTGCATCGGATGCAATATGTGCAACCGGATGACGGAAACATGAAAGATACTACCCTCATTAAGGTACGGCTGCCCAAACCCGTTAAAGGCGGTGAAAGCATAACGCTTCACACCCGATTTGAGGTCAAGCTACCGAAAATTTTTGCCCGCATGGGAACGGCAGATAATTTTGTAATGGCAGGCCAATGGTTCCCTAAACTTAGTGTATATGAGCCAGTAGGCACACGAGGTCAGACGACCGAAGGCTGGAATCTGCATCAGTATCATGGAAATTCAGAGTTTTATGCTGATTTCGGTATCTATAGTGTGCGTATTCGGGTACCGGAAACATACAAAGTAGCTGCTACTGGTTTCCCGACCCAGCAAGCTGTTGTGAAGAACGGAGAAAAAATATATCAGTTCTATGCCGATGATGTGCATGACTTTGCCTGGTCAGCCTCTCCTGATTTTGTTTATGCGGAAGAGCCCTTCTCCGCTCCCAATGTGCCAGGCGTTCGAATCAAGCTGTATCTCGACCCTGCTCATCAGGATCTGAAGGAACGTTATTTCTACGCCGCCAAAGCAGCGCTATCTAATTATAGCAAGTGGTTTGGCCCCTATCCGTATTCCACACTGTCCATCGTTGTCCCGCCCAAATCGGGGAATGGCGCAGGAGGAATGGAATACCCTACTTTGGTCACTGCCTTCGGTGCGGATGATTCTGCACCTGGTTACGATCTGGAACGTACGGTTGTGCACGAGATCGGGCATCAGTATTTTTACGGCATGGTCGCGAGTAATGAATTTGAAGAGGCTTGGCTGGATGAAGGATTCACCTCCTATGCAGAAGACAAAGTGATGGAACAGGAATACGGACTTATCCCGAATCTGCCTGTACAATCAGGTCTCATTACTTCTCCAGCTTCACTGACACAGGACTCCTGGAAGTTTGATTCCCAGAATCAATATGCAGCGAACGTATACACACGAGGCAAGCTTGTATTACTCGGGATAGAACAACAGGTTGGTGCCAAAACGATGGAGCGTATCCTCTCGACCTATGTAAAGAAATACCGCTTCAAGCACCCTACTTCGTCTGATTTTCAAAAGGTCGTGGAGCAAGTAACCCGTACATCCTGGACTGATTATTTTAATCAGTATGTATACGGAGACGGAATGGCTGACTTTGCAGTGGAGAAGATCGCAATCAATCCTATCCTAAAAGACGGTCAAACGTTGTACGAGTCGTCCATTACAGTCCAGAAAAAAGGCAGTGAATATAAAAAGGTGCCTGTTCGAATTATGTTCGAAGACGGGAAAACCATGACGAAAGAATGGGATGGCAGCGAGGAGCGCATTACCTACAAACTGACCTACACTTCCCCTGTTTCCTGGGCTATGACTGACCCGCTATACACAATTGTGCTGGAGAACCATCATATAAACAATTTCCTGAGAGCCGGACTGGATGAGCCAACCAAATCCCGCTGGAGCATGAGCGCAACCAAACTTATAGAAGCCATATTCGGAAGTCTGTCATGGTGAGGTGGATACAGTGAAAGCGAAAATACGTGAAGGCTGGTTTCTCGTCCGTCAACATATGTTTATTGCAGCACTCTTATTTCTCTATCAATTAGTATGGGGATACTTTCTTTATCGAATGGTTCAGTCAGCTGTGGTCCCGCTGCTCCTGCGTTATCCCGACCCTGATACAGGGGAACTCAGTACGATTTTATTCAAAATGGAGAGCCAACTCGGCCTGACTATGAATCCAGAGGTCCATCGCTATTTATGGATTTTAGGGGCTATGCTGCTGCTACGGATGCTAATTAGCCCTCTCATTCAGGCAGGGCTGCTCTATTCGCTCCAGCATTATAATCATTCGGAAGAGCGCATTCCATTCATTCGCGGCATCAAAAATTTGTGGAAACCAATGCTGTTGCTCCACACCATTCGCACCCTATTGCTGCTGCTACCGGCTTATTGGCTCGCACCAAAACTTTATTCCATCCTTATGGAAGGTTTTCATTCCCTCCATCTGCTCCTGCCTGGTATTCCCTATGTTGCTGGTTGGATTGTATACGGGTGGGTTATCCATCATATCCTGCTCTACATGCAGTTTGGTATCTCAGCACCTGATGGGGAAGGCGGAGCACGTGGTACGTTTCAAGCTCTATGGATTGCACTACGCCAGGTCATCACTCTAATCGGCATTGCTGTCCTGCTGGGTGGCCTTCATCTCCTGGTCTTTGGTGCCTTTACTTCAGCTTCATGGTTACTAACGGGCTTAACCGGTCTTATACTACAACAGACGTATCCACTTGCCCGGTGCTTGCTGAGCCTATGGAAAATATGCGCACATTTCCGGTTATGGCAGTCCAACTCGGTCAAAGATTAACGTGCATAGTTAAAAATTGTTACCATCTCTATGTAAAGTTGTTTTCATTAAACGCCTTTAAAAAAGCAAACCTCGACCTTTCCCCGTCAAAGGTCGAGGTTTTTTTTGCTAATTTTGCTGTTAAACGTTGCCAAAGTGGTATACCTCTGTTACAATAATCGCAGTGAGTTTTTAGTAACAACTTTGTAATCTTTACCTTCATATTTGTAACTACTTAAAATTTAATCGTCATTTCTTGATTTCGCAGGTGCATAACTAGCAGCCAAATTCCTAGCACCTGGGAAGCGGGGGAACCAGTTATGGGTGAATTGATCTTGCAACAGAGGGATCATAGGGGACCTTCAACCGAATCCTTAAGCTAACCTCGCAGGCATTGGAAGGGGTATATCTCTTGTTTAAAAAGAAATTAACCGCAGCTGTACTCAGCATCACATTCGCATTATCGCTTGGAGCAGGCAGCGCATTCGCAGATTCAAAAATGGACCAAGTCATTGATTCGGCAATGGGAACTACATACAAAAGCGGAGGAACAACGCTTAACGGCTTTGACTGCTCTGGGTTTACAAGTTATGTATTCGACAAGCTGGGTATTGATTTGGCTCGCCAATCGAGTTCGCAATTCGACATGGGTGATTCAGTATCCCGTATGGAAATGAGACCAGGTGATCTGGTATTCTTCAATACAACGGGCAAAGGGGTTTCACACGTTGGTATCTTTGTAGGGGATGGAAAGTTTGCACACTCTTCTTCTTCCAAAGGAGTTACAATTAGCGCATTAAGCGAAAGCTACTGGGCTAACCGCTATGTTGGCGCTAAACGCATTATGAGCACGGACGCATATGAGACATTGGCCATCGACTAGGGACAAGCTGAGCAACGTCATGCTGTAACAATAACACTACTGTAACGAAGCATAATAGAACCGTCTGGTACATTCTCCGCAGGAATGTGTCCGGCGGTTTTTTTGTGCTTCGTTTCCTTTAACGTATTCGAGACAGCTATCAAATCTAACTTTAACTTTTTTTGAGCTATTTTTTGTTGCTTCGTCCGTGCTCTTATAATGTTTTTACCCATCCCACTATAATATAAACGAAATTACCGGAACTTTTGTTTCACTTTTTTTTCTAAAACGGGGGCTTGCCAAATGAACACCTCTTTTGTAGAGTGGAAACAAGCTTAGATACGGAATGACATATGTATATGGACAAATCAGAATCATTATAGCTTGTTCACAATGAGAGGAGCGTACAGTTGTATGGATGAAGCCCCTGTGACGTTTCACGTTGTGCCCATGCAAGAAGAACATGCGGAGCTCATCTGCGATTGGCAGTATGACCCCCCTTATAATATTTATAGCTGGCTGCCCTGGGAGCAGATGAAAGCACTTGAAGTAGAATTCGGCGATCCCCAGCTGCGGAAGGAACAATATGCGGTAGTGCTGGGAGAGGATCAGCAGATTTGCGGTTTCGCTCAATATTTCCCGCTTGAAGGTGTCACCCGCATTGGTCTGGGTATGCACCCTGAACGCTGTGGTCATGGACAAGGGAAGGCTTTTGTATCGGCCATTGTGCAGGAAGCCATTCGCCGGAACCCTGCAAACGAAATTGATCTGGAAGTTCTGACCTGGAATGACCGGGCCATTCGCGTCTATCTTAAAGCCGGATTTGTTACGCAGGATACATATGAACGACAGACGCCGAGTGGTTTGCAACCTTTTTACTGCATGGTCTATGAGGGTCCTCGCGGGTAAATAAGGCTTAAAATCACCCTAAAAAGTCCCCTGTTATGTGATTAGTTCAAAAAATTACCACAAAATGCTATGATGTCACTACAGGTTCCGTTATAATGATATGGATAGTTTCAAGTTAGATGATCTTTCATTCTGGAGGGGACATAAGGGATGCACAAATGGATCATGAGCGGGGTATTTTTTGCAGCGTGCGCTTTAGCTATTGTACTAATGTTTACGCTTCCAGGGAAAGAGGAAGTTGCTGAAGAAGCGAAACCGACGATGCCGCAAGTTACAATGGATGCAGGACAGGCCGAGGCACTGGTCAAAGCAAACTGTATTACCTGCCACGGTGATCAGCTTCAAGGGGGCATGGGCCCTAGTCTGCAGAAGATTGGCAGCCAGGACGATGTGGAGAAGATTTATACGACCATCGTCAAAGGTAAAAGCGGCGGCATGCCTTCGTTCAAAGACAAGCTGAAGGATGAAGAAATCGCGAATATTGCGATGTGGCTGGCGGAGAAGAAGTAATCCAAGACGCCCCAGGCGTTCAGATTGTGGAGAGTTGCAGGTATAGAGAGTGTGGTGGCTTTAGTCACCTCCTGCTCTTTAAGCATGCTATAAACCACGCTGACGCTTGACGCACACGTAGGCAACCCTTATTCGTCTTTCAGGGTTGCTGGATTTATCAATGGTCATACAGAGAAGAGGCTCTTACTCTCCCGTACTGGGAAGTAAGAGCCTCTTGCTCATTTCAGGGATGGGATGCTTGGATGAAAACGTATACCACGCTAATGCTCCTCTGTTGCAGTGGCTCATCCCACCTACCGCCTCTGATTCAGCTAAAGCATGCATAGACTACTGGGCCTTTGCCTTCTGCTCGGCAAGAAAAGCCTGCACTTCACGTGCGGACGGCATCCCGGACTGGGCGCCGAGCTTCGTCACGGACAACGCGGCTGCGCCCATGGCGAAGCTTACCGCCGCGTCCAGCGTCTCTCCGCGCGCGAGGGCTACTGCCAGCGCGCCGTTGAAGCAATCGCCAGCGCCGGTCGTGTCGACGGCGCTTACGGCGTAGCCGGGCGCACGGCACGCGCCGGCTCGCCCTGCCTGTACGCGGCCGTTAGGCGCTGCCGCGTACACAGCCCCCTCGGGGCCGAGCGTCGTGACGACAGCGGCCCCGAGGGATGCGGCGAGCTCTGCGACCGCCGCATCCACGTCTTCCGGCCGGAGATCATCCCGGCCGGTGAGCACGGCGAGCTCGCTGCGGTTCGGCGTAATGACGTCGACGCACCGCAGCAGCTCCTGGGGCAGACCCGGCACAGCAGGTGCCGGGTTGAGCACCACCAATGCGCTGCCTTCAGCCGCCAGTTGGGCGGCGCGGGTGACCGCAGGCAGCGGGATCTCCAGCTGCAGCAGCACCGCTGCGGCTGCAGTCAGGCTTTTTACCGTATCCGCCTCTTCCAGCATCGCAGGCACAACCTGCCCATTCGCTCCAGGAATAACAATAATCCGGTTATCTCCTTTGGAGAGCCAGATGGAGGCCGTACCAGTAACAGTATCATCGAGAATGCGAACTTGCGAGGCATCCGCCCCGCTTTCCGTTAGACTGTGCAGTAGGCGTTCACCAAAACCATCCGAACCTACCGCACCAACCATCGTTGTCTGTCCGCCCAGTCGTGCAGCAGCAACCGCCTGATTAGCGCCTTTGCCCCCGGCCAAATAATGCAGTTCCTCCCCGCTCACCGTCTCGCCTTCCTCAGGAATGATGTCCGTCTTCACCACCAGATCCATATTAAGGCTGCCTACGACAGCAATAAGAGGTTTGTTCTGATTATCGTCTGACATGTATGTTTCACTCATTTCCGGTAGTGCGATAATAACCGATCCAGGTTATTCCGACCTCATTTTTTCAAAAGCCTCATTATATTGTTGTGCTTCTTTAATATCTACAGATGTGATGCCACCTTCATCCCACGACGTGAGACGCAGTGTGACCGTTGTATAGTCAATCGTAATGAAAGGATGATGATTGAATGCTTCCGAAATCGCTGCGACCTCATCCACAAATGCAATCCCTTTCATGTAGTTGGAAAATACGAACTTGCGGACAATCCATCGTCCCTCTTCCAGTTCCCAGCCTTCCAGCCTTCCCAGATGAGCTTCGACTTCCTCTTGCGTAAAAACCATACGTTATCTTCCTCCCCATATGATGGCTCATCACAGACAACTGTCCATGCTGCCACCGAAACCTTTGGTGCTACCCATAGCAATCCAAACGCATAGGTCCACCGCCCTGCGGTTCGCCCGTTTCATGACTATCATCTTACCACGGACAAGCCTCAAATTCCAATAGTACAAATGGCGCTAGATCCACTAACCATAAGGCTTTAGGGAGATTCTCCAACTCAGGTTTCCGTACCAAATATCTTATGGGAGCATACTAAATGAGAGGTACAAAAGTCAGCTCTTCTTCCCCAATTAAGATATGAATTCGGTGCTGATCCTTGTCATGAATGACCACTCCACTTCCTACCGGAATGACCGACTCCTCACCTAGCGCGTAGAACAGATCTTCCGCGAGCGCCTCATCCACTTCGAGTTGCTCTGTTACACCAAGGCGTGACCATTCTTCCTCATCCATCTCAAAGAAAACATAGCGGTCCGGTATTCGTCCTATAGCCTCTGTCAAATCTGTCAATATTCCTTCATAATCCCGTCCATGCTTTACGCCCATTGGCTTTTCACTCCTATTTAGCCCCTAAGGAGCAGATTTGTTCTTATTATACCTGAAAATAACCCTTAAAAAAAAAGGCCATCTGGTCGATAAATACTATACATGACCGTTTTAACTGTTTCTGCAACCCTAAAGGATGCCTAACATTAAACGGATTGCGGTGTAACGTTCGTCCGGAAGCCCGAATAAAGCCGCTTGAAAGGATTCAATTTTATCTCATGGATGAGGTGTATGATGGAAATTTCAACGATTATCGGACTAGTTTTAGGGCTGGTTTCACTTGTATTGGGTATGTTCCTGAAGGGTGCGCCCCTAATCAACCTGGTTAACAACCCGGCAGCCTACGTTATTATTTTTGTTGGTACGGCAGCAACTATTTTCATGGCGTTTCCCATGTCTGAAGTTAAAAAAATCCCCAAGCTTTTCGGGGTACTGTTCAAAAAGCAACAACTGATTGACCGTGTTTCTCTAATCGGCACATTTATGGACTGGGCTTCCACTACCCGTCGTGAAGGTTTGCTCGCACTTGAATCGAAAGTCGAAGATATTGATGATCAGTTCCTGCGCGGCGGTATGCGTATGATTATTGACGGCAATGATCAGGAATTTGTAAGTGATGTACTCATGGAAGATATTCATGCTACAGAAGAGCGCCATCGTGGAGGTGCATTGATCTTCGCCCAAGCGGGGATGTATGCACCAACGCTCGGGGTACTCGGGGCCGTTGTAGGTCTCATCGCAGCGCTTGCCGATCTCAGTGATATGGAAAAGCTCTCGCATGCGATTGCAGCGGCGTTTATCGCAACACTTCTCGGTATCTTTAGTGGTTACGTGTTGTGGCATCCAATGTCCAATAAACTGAAGCGGATGTCCAAAAAAGAGATGGAAATCAAGCTGATGATGGTTGAAGGCTTGTTATCCATACAATCCGGTGTATCCACCATTGCCATTAACCAAAAATTATCTGTATTCCTGACACCTTCCGAACGTAGACAGTTGGAAGAGAAGGAGGGCTCATCAGGTGAAAAAGGCTAAAAAACACGAACCGCATGAAGAGCACATAGACGAGAGCTGGTTGCTTCCCTACTCCGACTTGATGACGTTGCTGCTCGCTCTGTTTATCACATTATTCTCTATGAGCTCTATAGATGCAACGAAGTTTGAACAGATGGCTTCCGCACTGAGCAGCGCATTAAATGGTGGTTCGGGTGTACTGGATCATACCTCCATGAACCCTACAGAATCTACTATAGATTTGGGTAAGAGCAAACAGCAGCCCGAAGATATCAAGAAGACACCGGCTCAGATTACAGATGCGCAGATGGCTCAGAAAGAACAGGAAGATCTGGAGAAACTCAAGAAACGGCTTGATCAATATATTCAGAAAAACGGGCTTTCCGATCAGCTGAATACGAAACTGAATCAGTCGGAGCTCAAAATCACGATTAGTGATAACGCCCTGTTCTCCTCAGGCCGGGCTGATGTTAAACCAGAGTCACGCTCGCTGGCCAAAGCCATCTCGAGCATGCTGCAGGAGTTCCCGGAATATGAAGTCGTTGTGTCTGGCCATACTGATAATGTTCCCATTTCGAACAGCCAATATAAGGATAACTGGGATTTGAGTGCCGATCGAGCACTGAATTTCCTCAAAATTCTGTTATTGAATGAGGCGCTGGACCCTTCGAAGTTCACACCTAGCGGTTATGGAGAGTATCACCCAGTCGCTAGCAACCAAACAGATGCTGGACGAGCTCAAAACCGTCGGGTAGAAGTTTCAATTATCCGGAAATATCAGAGTAACAACACAGCCGTGAAAGCAGTCGGAAAAGATAACTAAAGAGTTGTTCCGTTGTATCAAACTAATGCTTAAGTCACTCTCCTTCATTACAGGAGAGTGGCTTTTTTCTATCCACTGATATGAAAAAGCGCTGCTTCCCCTGAGGGAAAACAGCGCCTTGGATATTATCATTTATTCCATATTATAATCCAGCAAACTGCTCAATTCAGACTTTTCTGCCAGTGTCAGCTCTCTCCAGGTCCCTGTGGCCTGCTCACCGAGATGAATGTTCATAATACGAATTCGCTTCAACTTCCGAACCTCATAGCCAAATGCGCTGCACATCCGGCGAATTTGACGGTTTTTCCCCTCCGTCAGAATAATGCGGAACACCCGCTCTGATATACGAGTTACCGTACAAGGCAGCGTCATTTCGCCAAGGATCTTGACTCCTGTGCTCATGCCTCTTAAGAAACTCGGCGTTACCGCACGATCCACGGTGACAATATATTCTTTCTCATGACGTCCTTCTGCCCTTAGAATTCGATTGACGATATCACCGTCATTGGTCATCAAAATCAAACCTTCCGAATCCTTATCCAAGCGACCAATTGGGAAAATTCGCTCTGTGTGCCCTACAAAATCAACGATATTCCCTTGAATATGCTGTTCGGTTGTACTGGTTATTCCGACAGGTTTATTAAGCGCAATATATACGTGTTTCCGTTTTTCCTTAATAGGTTGACCATTAATTCTTACATCATCGCCATCTTCAGCTTGACTGCCCAGCTCTGCCTTGACTCCATTAATTGTTACTTTCCCACTTTCCACCAATCTGTCGGCTTCCCGACGGGAACAAAAACCTGTTTCACTGATAAATTTATTAATACGCAAAAGGTAATCTCACCTCGTCTATTTCTCTTCGTCTGTAGGTTCATTGTCCGTCTCATGCTCTTCCTCTATACTCTCCGGTTGCTGTTGGGAAGCAGGCAGCTCGATAATGACGGTCGTTCCCTTGTTCATGACGCTTTTGATATCCATCATGCCCTTATGTGATTGAATAATGCGCTGGCTGACCATCAGGCCAAGCCCTGTTCCCGATTCCTTGCTTGTAAAGAATGGTTCCCCCAGCTTAGGCATCAGTTCTTCTGGAATTCCAGTGCCTTCATCCTTAATTTCAATCCGAACCCGACTATTCTCTATGTCCTGATTAAGTTTAATTCGAATATTACCTCCGTCTGGCATGGCCTCCATGCCGTTCTTCAGCAAGTTAATGAAGACCTGCTTCAACTGGTTCTCTTCACAATGTACCATAACTGAATCGGATGAAGCATTTAATACAAACTCCACACCATGCAGATGCGCCTGGCTATCCAGTAATGATATAACATCTCCCAGAATGAAGCGAATATCCCGTTCCTGAAAATGAACTGCCTGTGGTTTGGCCAGGATCAGAAACTCACCCACAATAAGATTGATTCGATCCAACTCGGACAGCATCAAGTCCAAGTGACGATGATTAAGCTTGTTCGTCTCTTGTTGGAGCTGGAGAAACCCACGTAGGGTCGTAAGCGGATTACGTATCTCGTGCGCAACCCCCGCTGCCAGCTGACCAACGGTCGTCAGTTTCTCGGAACGTCTAAGCAGTTCCTCCATACGGTTACGGCTGGTAATATCTCTTGAAACGCTGATCAGTGCTGTGATCTCGCCTGCTTCATCGCGGACTGGTGCTGTACTCACGCTGACTTCGACACGGCTACCATCCTTCTTCATCCATGTCGTTTCATTGGACGTAATTGACATACCCTCAATCAACTGGGCATGCTGCTCTTCCATCTCCTCTTCAGTGCCAGGAGGGATAATTTTTAACTTACGGCCTTCTACCTCACGACTGCGCCAGCCGTACAACTGCTCAAAGGCACGGTTTACCCGCAAAACATTTCCATCCAGATCCGTAATATGAATCGCATCTGCCGTTTGGTTAATGATCGATTCCAAATGTTCTTTTACCGCACGATTTTCTTCATACATCTGTTTCAGACGATTCGTATAATGGCCCAAATTACGAATCATGGCATTAATGCGATTCGCTAATTGGCCCAATTCGTCTTTCCTTCTCACTTTCAAACGGAAATCAAAGTGACCGTCAGCTACATCATTCACTTTGCCCAGAATAGATTGAATAGGACGCGTAATGTATCCTGCGAGCAAATAGCTGCCAAAGATCACAATCTCCAGTAACACAAGTGAAATCGAGGCATGGCTAACCAATTGTTCCGATACCATGGAGGATATTTGCTTATAGTCCATAACAATACTAATCACATAAGATGATTCATTGGGGGTGAATATCGGAATAAAACTTTTGAGCACCTTCTGTTCATGAGTTTCACTAACAAAGGATACATTCTGCCCAGTACGAATTGCCCGTACTACCGCCTTGTGATCCTCTTCTGCCGCACCATATTGATAGGTACCGAAACGAATTGGCCTGTTATTCAACTTATTGTGGTTTGTATCCCTTCCGTCATTGCTCATGCTCGAGCTACCGAAGGTCAATGGATTGATGCCTGTAATCTCCAGAATAGAAGGATTCACTTCACGAATCTTATTCAAAATCTCGTCTGGACCAGAGATCTTCACATAGTCGTCAACAGCGGCATTATTATAGAAGGGATTGATTATGTAATTCCTTTTCCCATCATGATAGTAACCCCAGATATCAACATCCGACGGATTGGATGTAGAGTATTCGAATCCATCCGACCAAAAATGGTCTAATTTCTGTCCCTGTGAAATCGTAACCTGATGGTTTTCGAACAGCTGTTTAAATGCCTGATACCAGTAAGTCATGGATTTGGTAGATAATCCAATCTCCTTTGGATCGGAAGACCGGGTAACCACAATATCATCAGCCGTTTGCTCCATCAATGAAATGTGGGAGACACCGACTTTTTCGCTCATGCGAACCAGGTCTTCATTTGTGATATTATTAATATTCGGGTCCAGTTCTTCTGCTGCCATTACTGAGGCCAGCCATAAATTGTTCCCAATTTGTCGTTTTACATATTCCGAACTGGACTGACTCTGTTCGACAGCGATTGCAATCTGTTTGGCCGTAAGCACCATCTTGGTTTCGCTGTCCTGCCTTAGATTCTCTTCTGTAGTATAATAACTCAGTGCTATATTTAAAATCAAAATGACGAGCACTGAGCACGACATAATCATGGATAATTTCGTTTTAATAGACAACTTTTTCGTTCACCTCTCGGCTTGTACCCTCTGGCGATATATGGCAAAACCTATATCCATCATAACTGTTGTATGTCTATTTGAAAAGGATAATTGACCCTTGTCCAAAAGTTACCGCTTGGCTGAAAATGGCGAAATCAATTGTATTTTGTCTATTCCATGCCTACAATGGGAATAACCACTAAAAATTATACACAAATCCACAGGCATGTGGATAGTATGTTCATAACTATGTGAGCAACTCGTCAGTTATCCACAGACTTATACACAACATGTTAACAAACGAATGTTTGTTCGCCGCACAAATTACTCTTTGGAAGGAGTTTTACATTTTAATGAAGGATGACGTTCTCCAACCCGATCTTTCGCATCTCTCGGAGGAGGCTCAGCACGAGCACTGGATGCGTGAAGCCATTGCTGAAGCGTACAAGGCAGAAGCACTCGGGGAAGTACCCATCGGGGCTGTAATTGTTCAACATAACCGTATTATTGGTCGTGGATATAACCTGCGTGAGACGACACTCGATTCTACAGCACATGCGGAGATGGTAGCCATCCGGCAGGCTAGTGAAGCCATCGGCGCATGGCGACTGCTGGATTGTAGTCTGTACGTTACACTGGAGCCCTGCCCGATGTGTGCAGGTGCCATTGTGCAGTCCAGAGTGCCTCGAGTTATATATGGTACCGCTGATCCCAAAGCCGGATGTGCAGGAACGCTGATGAATCTGCTGCAGGAACCTCGTTTTAATCATCGAACCGAAGTGGTTGCTGACATTCTGCAACCAGATTGCTCCACCATGCTGACTCAATTTTTCCGGCGTTTACGCAAAAAATAGAATTTTATATCTATCTAGAAAGGAAGTGCATTCCATGCCGCTTACACTATACGACACACCAAAAGGGATAAGTCTCCGTCTACTTACTCCACAAGATACGGAGGCATATCTTGCTCTTATTCAAATCACACGTCTTCCCTACCAAGCCGTAGAGCCTATCCGGGATGATGAGTTCTATACGCTGCATGCGCAAACCAGACGCATTCAGGATAGAATGCAGGCGGCTGAGGAAGGAACGGGGTATCAATTCGGAATTTTTACAATCGACGATGGTATTCTGATCGGTCAGGTTAGCTTGAACAATGTCGTTCAGGGCGTTGCCAATTATGCAGACATGGGATACTTCATCCATCCAGATTACCAAGGCGGAGGACGAATGACCGCGGCCGTGAAACTCGCTGTATCCTACGCCTTCCGTGCTCTGAAGTTAAATCGTGTTCAAGCAGCTATTCTATTATCCAATACGGGTTCAAAACGTGTTCTGGAGAAAAATGGCTTCCAGGCTGAAGGCATTGCTCGTAAATATCTCAAGATTAACGGAGAGTATCAGGACCATCAGATCTACGCTGTGCTCGCCGAGGACATGGGTGAATCTTTACAGTAATTGAACAGAACTTGGAACAACATACAAAGAGCCGCTCGACCCTAAGGTCGAGCGGCTCTTTGCTTTAAATCATAATCTGAGAACTTAGTATCCGTAAGATGCGTTCATTAGTTCTTCAAACTGTTCCATTGTAATGACGTCTTCGCCAGTAGGAATATTAATTTTAAATGCTGGCTTCTCGTTAATTTTGGTGTATGTGTTCGAACCAGTGAAAGCAAGTTTAACTTCATCCTTGGTATCAGGTTGTTTAATCAACAGATCAGCAACCAATTTTTGATATACCGGGAAATCTTTTTTGTCCAAAGCAAAATCAATGTGGAACTGGTTAATAGTCAGTGTGTCTTTCAACTGGTCCAGATCTTTAGCCATTTCAGCTTGATCTGCTTCAGTAATTTTTAGATCCTCTTTAGCTTTGTTGATATCTTCCTGACTCATTTGCAACATGTCACGATACTCTTCTTTAGAGATAATATCCAAAACTTTAGGCAATGCTTTGGTTACCAGGACAGTAACGGCTTCCTTCACATTGTCATTGTTGACAGAAAATTGGACAACTTGTTTGGCATCCAAACCTTCTGGAAGCTGTGCATCCTTCACATCCAGGTTTTTAAAGAATTTATCCTGATCGTACTCGCTCAGGACCGCATCCATAACTTCATTGCTCAGCTTTTGTGTTTTGGCTGCATCCATAGCATTTGGATTCCATTCCGTTCCTTCTTGCTCAGCCAGTTCTTTCAGATCCAGCTCCAGGAATTTACCAACAACCGTTTCCGGAATCGGGAAGAACGGAATACTTGGTACCTTAACATATAACTTCTCAGCGGTCATAACCATTGGAATGGTAAAAGTCATCCCCATATCGCCTTTAAGCTCAATCCCTACCGTCATTTCGGTCTGCATCGGCTCACTTTGGTATACGCCAGTTACATTCAACTGAGCATCCTTCAGCATGCTCATAAACTGAGACATCGTTGGATCCTGTTGTGACTCGTCTGCAGCTTTATAGCTCAATTCATTAATAGTGAAGTTAGAACTCATCTCATACGAAGTCAATTTGGAAGCATTGGCTGCCGCCGTCTTCAATGCCTCTTTTGGCTCTTGCTTGCTGCTACATGCTGTCAGTGCCATGGATACGGTTAACAGCAACGTAAGAAGAAGCGCCCCCATACGTTTAGTCATTTGTTTCTCTCCTCTCGTGATAACCCCAAAAAAAATAATTCAATATCAATGATATACCATTTATTCTGAAACGGAAACACGATTTGGGAAATTTGTGATCTTTACTCTGTAAATTGGCTACAAAGACCTATGTAAGCTTTAGATATCAATGGTGTGCTTCTCTAAATCATGTATGAACGCGCAAAAACCCCGGTTTGTTAACCGGAGTTATAGGTTATCGTTATTCATTAATATGTGCTAAAGAAGAGGAATGATTGTTCCTTTAATCTTAGCCTTGAGGATTATGATGATCCACATGGTTCTGGTTTTTCACTTTTTTGGAGCCGGACAACGGTTCCTGCATGGAAGAATGCTTTTCCGGTTTTCGGTGCTGCTCAGCAGCCTGAGCTTCAGGTACAGGTGTTGTTTTGGGTTTACTCATGTAGTTCCCTCCTCTTCTTTGGATTAGGAATGGGACGGGTCCATATCTTCCGTTTTATCATGATTCATGGAATCCTGATTCCGACGGTCATTTGAGTCCTGTTGAATTTGCTGGGCATGGTGACTATTTACAGGTGTCTGATCCAGATCTGCGACTACATTTTGCAGGTTTTTATCTGTTCCAGCTTTCGCTTTACTCACGTATTACCACTCCTTTGACGTCTGCCTAATGTCTAGTTTTGGGTTGCAACGACTGGGCACACTCATGAATATGACGCGTGTAATCCTGAGCCAATTCCTGAATGGGCTCTGTACGCTCATCCGTCGTTCTTCCATCGCGCTCCACATCAATTAGCTGTACACTGACTTCACGAGAATCCACATAGGCACACTTGAAATCAAACGAGTACATCTGGTGTCCCGCTGTTGCGATGTGAATTCGAATAGCCTGTTGATCAGCCTCGTCAGCCATAACCTGAGCCCGATCTCCGACATTTAGGACCTCAGGCAATCTTTCCTGCCAAGCACCTACAAGCTCCGTCTGATCTATGTTTAATTCGCGGTTCATCTTACCACCTCCACTCTTATATAAAGTGCGGCGATTCGGATGTTTTTATTCATCACACAGATATTGAAACCAACTGATTTTCTAGCGCAAAAATGCTCTGGAAGATACAGCGTGTATGCGGCTGCACTAAATGATAAATAAATGCAAAAAAGGACCCGAGCTTATCGCTCGGACCCTTATCATAATTGTAGTATGGCGGAGAGGGTGGGATTCGAACCCACGTGGAGTTGCCCCCTAACGGTTTTCAAGACCGCCCCGTTATGACCGCTTCGGTACCTCTCCAGGACATTAACTTTTATAAACTTGCCACGAAATAGATCATACCATAATTGTATGGCAGAAAGCAACCTTTTTATATGATTTATTATTTGATACATCAAAAAGGGGATTTTCACCTACTAAGTAAAGATAACCAGCGCTACCTAACGATTGAATGGTTGTTCAGAATCCGTTCAGCCCTGCTCTGTATAATTGAATTTTAGACTTTTCATTACGAGGTGGTTGCTTGTTTATAGGTGTGTATCGTAAAAATGACCCTTTGAACACATTGCCTGAGGAGCGAATCAGTGAATTGATCTCAGAGGGAATGAAACAAGGCGCAAATGTTTTCTTCTTTGATGCCGGCAGCATCGATATGGAACAGGAATTACTCCACGGTACCTTCCCTGAGGGAAACGCATGGGTACAGAGGAAGGTGCCTCTCCCTGACGTGGTACTTAATGAAGCACCTGAGCCTGTTAATAACAGGCCGGAATGTGAGAATTGGCTGCGTCGCAGGGTTCCCTTTACAACATATCTAATTCACGGAAAATACGACATTCAGAAGAAGCTGGACCCCCTCTTCAAAGATCACCTTATTCCGACGGAGCGCTTGCAGGATCTCAATCAATTTCTTGCTTTTTTGGATGTTCACGATGAAGTTTTAGTTAAACCTGATCAAGGGCGCCGAGGAAATTCCATTTTCACAGTCAAAAAGATAGATGATCGCTATGTATGGCGTCAGCAAAATGAAGCGATCTGGCTTGATTATTCTGGATTACAGGAACTTTTGCAGGAAGGGCTCGCTCAAAACTCCTCTATTATTCAGCCCTACCTTCCATGCCTTACCGAGATGGGAGAAGTTGTTGATTTTCGAATACATATTCAGCGCGATGGAACGGGACGATGGGCTCTGACCAAAATGTATGCCCGCACTGGTATTACCGATTCCATCATCAGCAATATAAGTAAAGGTGGTGGCATGGAGGACGCGGCTGATATGCTCTATCGTTTATTCCCAGTTCAGGCCGACCAGCTCAGGATTGAACTGGAGCGGCTGGCTATTCGTATGGCAGAGACAATTAACCGTTCATATTCCTTTCTTATTGATGAGCTTGGTATGGATTTTATTGTGACTCCCACAGGCCAAATCCTGTTCCTGGAGGCCAATATAAGCCCCCAAACGCGGTTTCATGAGCAGGCACGGGCAGCACGAGCGATTGAATACGCACAATATGTAGCCAAAGCCGGGCAAATAGCGCCCCATCCCGTTATTGCCATGCTGACCAACGACCCCTGTGATAAGCAACTCGCTACCGCCTGCGCATATTCAGCAAAATGGAGTGATGCAGTGTTTTATTATTTTGCTCCACACGATGTTCATGCAGAATTGCGCTATATCAAAGGATATGTCCTGGAGGACGGAGAGTGGGAGGCACGGTATTGTCCATTCCCTGATGTGGTCTATGACCGATTGAAAGCACGTGGTAATGCGAATTACAGTTACGTTTATGAGGCTTTAAGACATGTGCCCTTCACCGATGAACGAAACGGAGGTTCCTTTAGCAAGAAAAAAAGTTATGAAATGCTTGAAGACAATGCAAAGCTTGTCTCCCATATAATCCCGTATGCTGCAGTAGAGAGCGTTCAAGAGATTTTGGCCTTCATCGATACTTACGGGACTTCCATCATCAAGCCCTCTATAGGCTCGTTCGGCAACGGAATCATCGTTGTTCAGCGTGAACAGGAAGGCTTCGCCGTAAAGGCTCACGAGCATGTTCACATGATGAACGATGAGGAGTTCGGGCAACTGATCTCCATGCTTGCGACCAAAAGGGGCTTTATTATTCAAAAATTTATTCGAAGCGAAACCCGGAACGGACTCCCCTTTCATATAAGACTGCATCTGGTCCGGAACGGAAGCGGGAAATGGTCTTTCATTTCCGCATTTCCTTTTCTCTCTACCCAAAGCGAGCATAAGGTAGTTAACCACGCTGGTTCACTCCGTGCATTTACGACATGGGACTGGCTGTCTCGGCATGAGTTTCCTCAAAAGGAAGAAGTCATGCTGACGAGACTAGAACAGATGGCGACAATGACGGCTAATCATATTGCTGACCATGTGAAGGAGCGAATCTGCGAGTTGGGCATTGATGTAGGCATTGATTCGTCGGGTGAGATTTGGATTTTCGAAGTCAATATGAACAAAATCGGTTCTACGCACAGGGAGTTTGAAGTCGCGCAACATATGATTCCTTTTGCTCTTTCTTTGCGTTAGTTCTACTTTTAATAAGGAGTGAAGAGATGAAAAAGAAAAGAAAGAATGTTCATCAGCAAATGCTTAAAGCCGGAAACGCTAGAAAACGTGCCGTTAAGACGACCGTATTGGCTGCCGGGCTAATGACACATGTATTGGCGGGTAACGCCATTGATTACAAAGCTGACGACATATACAAGGGAGATTCGATTAGCTATTTTCAGCATTTCTTCGGAATGGAAAAAGCATCAGCCGATCCTGATGGAGATGATGAGGGGAGCAGCGAGCCTGAATCTGGTGGCGGTGAGCCTGAGTCTGGTGGCGGTGAGCCTGAGTCTGGTGGCGGTGAGCCTGAGTCTGGCGGCGGTGAGCCTGAATCTGGCGGTGGTGAGCCCGAGTCTGGTGGCGGTGAGCCTGAGTCTGGTGGCGGTGAGCCTGAGTCTGGAGGAAACAGGCCTGAGAGCAGCAGCTCGTCATCACAAACCTCCAACTCAGCCACAGTTGGCAACTCAATTATTGATTCTTCCGCATCTATGGGTTCTGCAGCCAATAGCCTAAACCAATGGATACATGGGAAATTGGATAATGGCACTGTTTCCGTATCCGTAGATTCGAGTGTCGTACGTAAGTTATCTACTCTTGATCATCTGAATGATTTGTCTGTAACTATATTGCCAAGTGTTCCGCACATTCAATTGACACTACCGAAGGAAGTTCTTTCTTTTCTGCGCTCACAGGAAAAAGTTTCTTCATTCACTCTGTACAGCAATCAGTCCAAAATGGCGTTAGCTTTGAATAAATTAAATATTCAACGTGCATCATCTCTACTGCATGTGCCAACCGAAAAGCTTGATCTCCAGATTAACATTGATATCCTGTCCAACGATGAATTGTCTAACCTAAAACAATCATTACCAGCCGGCCTAAAATTGTTGGTACAGCCTTTACGTTTCAATGTACAATGGGTGGCTGGTGACCAAACGCTCAAGCTGGATCAAGAAGAATTAAAACATGTGACTCGGGTCATCCACCTTGGTACTACAGATCTTGACCCACAGACAGCAACCGTTCTCGGGTTCAATGAAGAAACGCGGACATATTCCTACGTGCCAGCCTATTTCGTCCAAGATAAAGGACAATGGGAGGTAAGAATACGGGACATGCAATACAGCACTTATGTTATTGCTTCAGACGAACAGATAGATACTTCAGACGATGATTCGTCGATAAACAGCATCCAATACATGCAGAACAAACAACTACTTGCTTTGAATCAATTGAAGACGGGTGAACCGATCACACGCGGACAGGTCGCCCAATTATTAGTTTCCGCCTTAGGAGCAAACGGAATCGTATCTAAGAATACCTCTTTCCGGGATGTGACTGAGGAACAATCGTATGCGGCAACCGCTGCACACCTTGGAATTGTCAAAGGCTATGCGGATGGAACATTCCGTGCCGATCGTCAGGTCACCCGGGAAGAGCTCGCAAGCATGGTCTATCGGGCAATTCAGTATGCAGGAGGAGATTCTGTCGCTAATAGCTCAGCTGTGATATCCTATCTGGACCAAGATTCTATCTCTCCTTGGGCCACAGCCCAAGTCCAGGCTTTGACATCGCTCGATTTGCTTCAAGATACATTCGGGACTTCCTTCGAGCCGAAAAAAGCAGCATCCACAGACGAAGCACTTATGATCTTGGTGCGTACGCTTCGCTCCATTGAATATATGAACTAATATTTACGCTTTCGCTTAGGGGAAATCATGGCTAACGTATCGTCTTCATAAAAAATAAACTACAAAAAACCGTCGCCCTGTGAAAATGGAACGTTCTAAATTCCCATTTGTCAGGAGACGGTTTTTTATTTCAATCATTTAGTTGAAAATCTTAGGATCGACGGGCAATCACGCTGACTCCACCCATGTAAGGACGAAGTGCTTCAGGAATAACCACTGTTCCATCTTCTTGTTGATAGTTCTCCAGAATAGCAGCTACTGTACGCCCCACTGCCAGTCCTGAACCATTTAATGTATGGACAAATTCCGGTTTCGCTTTTGGCTCTCTACGGAAACGGATATTAGCTCGACGTGCTTGGAAGTCTTCACAGTTGGAGCAAGACGAGATTTCGCGATACGTATTGCTTTCCGGCAACCAAACCTCAATGTCATATGTTTTGGCAGATGTGAAGCCCATATCTGCTGTACACAACGTCAGAACACGGTAAGGCAGCCCCAATAATTGAAGCACACGTTCCGCATTTAGTGTCATGTTCTCCAATTCCTCATAAGAGGTCTCAGGAGAAGACAGTTTCAACAACTCAACTTTATTGAACTGATGCTGACGAATCAAGCCGCGTGTATCCCGTCCAGCAGAACCTGCTTCAGATCGGAAACATGAGCTGTACGCCACAAAGTGTTTAGGCAGTTGGTCTGCATTCAAAATCTCTTCGCGATGATAGTTCGTTACCGGAACTTCAGCGGTAGGGATCAAATAATACTCGGTATCTTTCAGCTTAAACAGGTCTTCCTCGAATTTCGGCAGTTGGCCAGTTCCAAACAAGCTGTCACGGTTAACGATGTATGGAGGCAGAATCTCTTCATACCCATGCTGATCGCTGTGTAGATCCATCATAAAGTTGATCAAAGCACGTTCCAAACGTGCACCCAATCCTTTATAAAAGGTAAAACGGGAGCCTGTTACTTTGGCAGCCGCTTCAAAATCAAGAATGTCGAGATCCTGTGCGATTTCCCAGTGTGCTTTTGGTGTAAATGAAAAGGACTTCGGCTCTTCCCAACGACGAATCTCCACATTATCATCTTCGGACGCACCAACAGGTACACTCTCGTTAGGGATGTTCGGAATCGCCATAGTCAGATCGTTGATCTTCACTTCCAACTCACGCACTTCTTCATCCATTGCTTTGATTCGATCGGAGACTTCACGCATCTCAAGGATCAACTCGTCGGCATTTTCACCACTCTTTTTAAGCTTGGCCACTTCTCCAGATACCGTATTCCGGCGACTTTTCAGGTTTTCACTCTCTTGCAGCAACTCGCGACGCTTGGCATCCATATCCGTGAACCCGGCGATTAGATCCAGCGACTTGCCACGTTTCGTCAATGCTTCTTCAACACGTGCATACTCATTCCGCAATATTTTCACATCAAGCACTAAATACCCCTCCTAAATAACACCACAAAGTAGAAATCTTCCTCTTAACTCCTGCCAAAACTTTGCAGCCTTATAACTTCATCATTTCTTAATGGTAAAAAATAACCTATGGCCTCCGGTGCTGCCCTATGCTGCGATTCCCGCTTTGAAAGCAGATACGGGCAACATCAGGCATCTAACCAGACAGCACCTTGCCAGCAAGCCTTGTGAGCCTCTGGAGGACTGATCCGGTTCACCGGCAGTCATAGGTTGTATATCAATCACTATTGGTTCTGTACAGGCTGTTTATACGACCTAGCCATGTCCACAAAGTAAGTATGCAGTCGATAATCATCTGTCAGCTCAGGGTGGTAGGAGCAAGCCAGCAGATGTCCCTGGCGGGCAGTAACAATCTCATCCTTGTATGTGGAGAGAACTTCTACCTCTTCCCCTACACGCTCAATTAGAGGTGCCCGGATGAACACAGCCCTTACCGTCTCCTCAATGCCTTTTACTGGGAGATCCGTTTCAAAGCTTTCCCTCTGCCGTCCAAATGCATTTCTAGAGACGGTCATATCCATTAGCTCCAGATGAGCTTCCTCTTGTCCTGCAATATGTTTGGCCATAACAATCAAACCAGCACAGGTGCCGAATACCGGTTTCCCCTCTGCAGCGAATGCCCGAATGGCTTCCATGAAACCATATTTGCGCATCAGTTTGCCAATTGTGGTACTCTCACCACCAGGAAGAATCAACCCATCCAGCTCCTCAAGTTGCTGAACCTGTTTAATCGCCAATCCTTCTGCGCCAGCCCGTTCAATACTACGAATATGCTCGGTGACTGCCCCTTGAAGTGCTAAAACGCCGATCTTCATTTAAAATCCACCTTTCTCTTACCAGCCGCGATCCTGCATGGGCTCGGAAGGTGCAAGTTTGGAATTGGTACCGATCATGGAAGCACCTTCGCCAATCAGGCGCAACGATTCACCCAAGTCCTTGGCGCCACATCATGTCCGATCCGCGCTTTGGCACCTCTTTTAACGCGTGCTATTCCCGTTTCCATACCCCAATATACCGTAATGGATGTATCGTTCTTGTCCATAAACAGGATGTGGAATATGCAGTGTCAGTTAGAAGAACAATAGACTTTTTAACTGATTTATACGTAGAATTCTAACTTGATATTTTACCGGAAAAATTGTAAATATACAATCCATCCGGTCGGAAATACTTGTATTTTGTCAATAGTCTGACGACATTATATTGAAAATGTCATATTAACCCGTCTTCTTTCACCTTATCTATTAGAACAGGTTTTTGATGCCATCAAACAGATCAACGAAGAAATCTTTCACTGCACGGAAGAAGAGACGGAACCAACCACCTTTTTCCGCTTCTTCTGCGGTGATGAGATTCACTGTCTTCTCTTGTGGCTCAATTCCCTCTGCTTTGTACGTATAAGTAACCGTACCAACCTTGGTTCCGGCCTTAATTGGAGCAACCAGCTTATCAGCTTCAGTAACATTCGCCTTAAATGTCACGTCCAGGTTTTGAGTACCTTTAGGTACAACGAAACTTACTGCATTATCTGTCACAACAGGTACTGTTGTTTCCTTCCCTTTTTTCAAAGGTACAGCTTCCCAGCCTGTGACTTTAGTTTTGGCAGCAACCGCCTGTTTCACTTCAAAATTGTTGAATCCGAAGTCCAATACTTTCTTCGTTTCTCTGAAACGCGCTGGCTCCGAATCGGTACCCATAACCACACTGATCAGACGCATGCCATTACGCTCAGCCGTACCGGTAAAGTTATTCCCTGCGTTCGTGGTATGGCCCGTTTTCATCCCGTCCAGACCCTCATAGGCATAGCTTTTGAAGTTGGTTATATTTTTATTCGCTTCCAGCATCCAGTTATAGTTAATAATTGGATCTTTGTCATTGGGGCGGAATTTATAGGATTGAATTGTCGTGAAATCTTTGTAGTCCGGGTGATCCATGATGATATATCTGCACAAAATGGCTGCATCCCGTGCCGACATGACGATTTCCTTATCCTCGGTAGGGCGGAAATCCGCAGGCATATCTGCACGATCCAGTCCTGTGGAGTTGATGAAGTAGCTATCTTTCATTCCCATACGCTTCGCTTCATCATTCATCATTTTCACAAAAGCTTGCTCGGAGCCTGCAACATATTCAGCCAGAGCAACCGTAGCATCGTTGGCTGAACCTACAGCCATAGCAATGTACAGCTCCTTAACTGTATGTTGGTCACCTTTTGCAAGGAAAATGCGGGAACCTGTACTCTTGGCTGCATTTTCACCTACAGTTACAATATCATCCCAACTAAACTTTCCTTGCTTAACCTGTTCAGCCACAATGTACTCTGTCATCATTTTAGTCATACTAGCAGGCGGCATAGCTTTATCCGCATTAACATTGAGTAGAATTTGACCCGTTGAAGCCTCCATCAGTACGGCTGATTTAACATCGAGTCCCAGGGAGTCTGCCGAAGGAATGTCCACGGCTTTTTCAGTCTTCGTTGTTGTTGCCGCCGCGGTCAAGATCTGCCCTGAATCGTTTGCAGCAGCCATAACAGGCATTACCGCAGACATGCAGAGCATATTAATCAGCATAACCGAGGCTACGCTTTTTTTGAGCATTTGACGTTTTTTCTTATTCATTTGTTTGGCTTTCAATGATGAATACTCCCTTCGGTCCGAAGCTTTCTATTGTGTGCTTCAGTACAGCTTGAGCTGCAATATTTTCTTAGTCCCTAACAGGTGAAGATGATGTGTGAGATGTGTGTTGTATATGCGCTGTATCGAAAGAGCAATGTCATTGCTCCTAAAGTTCGAATCGATTGTCACTTAGTTAGCATTAAATGAAATGCTTATGTAAAAGGACGTCCGCGCTTCTTTTTTCGCTGGGCAACCTTCAACCTTTTTCTACCACTCAAAAATCATTGTCAGAAGCAGTTTCATAGACTCACGTCAAAAAACCGCCGCAACGCCCTAATCCATTAAAGGATCATCACCGCTTGTTCTATTCTATCACAGGGGTATCCGCAAAAAAAGACAGGCCCGGCGAAAATCGCCAAGCCTGTCCTGGAAATGATTAACACAATTCAGATTACAACGAGTAGTTAGGAGCTTCTTTCGTAATCTGTACATCATGCGGATGGCTTTCACGAAGCCCCGCGCCTGTAATACGAATAAACTGAGTGTTGTTACGAAGCTGTTCCAAACTGCTTGTACCACAGTATCCCATACCTGAGCGTAGACCACCAATCAACTGATGAATCGTATCAGACAATGGACCTTTGTAAGCAACACGTCCCTCAATTCCTTCCGGAACCAGTTTCTTGTCATCATCCTGGAAGTAACGATCTTTACTTCCTTGTTTCATTGCAGCCATTGAACCCATACCGCGGTAAACTTTGTAGCTACGTCCTTGGAAGATTTCCGTTTCTCCCGGGCTTTCTGCCGTACCTGCAAACAAGCTTCCCAGCATAACTGCATGAGCACCTGCAGCAAGAGCCTTGGTAATTTCACCAGAGTACTTGATACCGCCGTCAGCAATGATTGGTACGCCATATTCACGCGCTACATTTGCACAATCGTATACTGCTGTAACTTGAGGAACACCAATACCTGCAATTACGCGAGTTGTACAAATGGATCCTGGACCAATTCCCACTTTGACAACCGACGCCCCAGCTTCAATCAACTCACGTGTTGCATCGCCTGTAGCAACGTTACCCGCAACAATTGTCAGGTTCGGGAAACGTTCGCGCAGCTGACGAACTGCATCAATGATGTTAATGTGATGTCCATGTGCCGAGTCTACCGTAATCAGGTCCACACCGGCTTGAACCAATGCATCTGCACGTTCAAAGGTGTCTTTGGAAATCCCGATCGCTGCTCCAACCAGCAAACGTCCTTGTGCATCTTTAGCTGCGTTAGGGAATTGAATTGCTTTTTCGATATCTTTAATAGTAATGAGACCTTTCAGTGTGTTGGACTCATCTACTAATGGAAGTTTCTCAATTTTATGCTTCTGGAGAATGCCTTCTGCTTCTTGCAGTGTAGTACCTACAGGCGCAGTAACCAGATTCTCACGAGTCATGACTTCGCTAATTTTAATGGAGAAGTCGTGGATGAAACGCAAGTCACGGTTTGTCAGGATACCAACAAGTTTTTGATCTCCTTCAACAATTGGCACACCGGAAATGCGATATTTTGCCATAACCGACTCTGCATCAGAAACCAAATGTTCGGCTGTCAATGAGAACGGGTTGGTAATAACACCACTCTCCGAGCGCTTAACCCGATCCACTTCCTCTGCTTGCTGCTCAACAGACATATTTTTATGGATGATACCAATACCGCCTTCACGGGCAATGGCAATAGCCAATGTCGCTTCAGTAACAGTATCCATGCCAGCACTAATCAAAGGAATATTCAGTTTTACGCTGTCACTCAAACGAACAGATACGTCCACTTCTTTAGGCAGTGTCTCGGATTTCCGTGGCACCAGCAGTACATCGTCGAAGGTGAAACCTTCCTTACCAAATTTATCTTCCCACACGCGGGCGTTCCTCCTTATGTTTGCTCAGCTTTACGGTCCAAAACCCGAAGATCTCAGGCTGTATTTTATGCCGAAAATACGTTTTCTGAAAAATTTATTATTGCCATCTTAGCAAAGCGTTATTTAGACTGTCAAGGGAAACTCCCTGGTTATATTAGGTGTATTGCCTGATGCATACAACTGTATTTGTCATACGGACAGGTTCATTCTATATATAAAAAATACCACTCGATATGAGTGGCGTTACTCTATGTTAAGTAATTTAGTTCACTGTCTCTCAACTAACAGTTGTTTCTAATTTTTGCTTATAAACAAATAAAAACCACCACCGAATAACATCGGCAGTGGTTCTTTGCTTGGCGGCGTCCTACTCTCCCAGGACCCTGCGGTCCAAGTACCATCGGCGCTAGAGGGCTTAACGGTCGTGTTCGGGATGGGTACGTGTGGAACCCCTCCGCCATCGCCACCAAACGCATAGCTTAGCTTACATTTCAGAGATTATTCTCTGAAAACTAGATCCGAAACGAAATTTGCGATTCATAACCTGCATATTTGGATAAGCCCTCGACCGATTAGTACTGGTCAGCTCCATGCATTGCTGCACTTCCACCCCCAGCCTATCTACCTCGTCGTCTTCAAGGGGTCTTACATACTGGGAAATCTCATCTTGAGGGGGGCTTCACGCTTAGATGCTTTCAGCGCTTATCCCGTCCGTACATAGCTACCCAGCGGTGCTCCTGGCGGAACAACTGGTACACCAGCGGTACGTCCATCCCGGTCCTCTCGTACTAAGGACAGCTCCTCTCAAATTTCCTACGCCCACGACAGATAGGGACCGAACTGTCTCACGACGTTCTGAACCCAGCTCGCGTACCGCTTTAATGGGCGAACAGCCCAACCCTTGGGACCTACTTCAGCCCCAGGATGCGATGAGCCGACATCGAGGTGCCAAACCTCCCCGTCGATGTGGACTCTTGGGGGAGATAAGCCTGTTATCCCCAGGGTAGCTTTTATCCGTTGAGCGATGGCCCTTCCATGCGGTACCACCGGATCACTAAGCCCGACTTTCGTCCCTGCTCGACTTGTAGGTCTCGCAGTCAAGCTCCCTTATGCCTTTGCACTCTTCGAATGATTTCCAACCATTCTGAGGGAACCTTTGGGCGCCTCCGTTACTCTTTAGGAGGCGACCGCCCCAGTCAAACTGCCCACCTGACACTGTCCCCGCACCGGATTACGGTACCAGGTTAGAACCTAGATACGATCAGGGTGGTATCCCAACGGTGCCTCCACGCAAGCTGGCGCTCACGTTTCAAAGGCTCCCACCTATCCTGTACAGATCGTACCCAAATTCAATATCAAGCTGCAGTAAAGCTCCATGGGGTCTTTCCGTCTTGTCGCGGGTAACCTGCATCTTCACAGGTATTAAAATTTCACCGGATCTCTCGTTGAGACAGCGCCCAAGTCGTTACGCCATTCGTGCGGGTCAGAATTTACCTGACAAGGAATTTCGCTACCTTAGGACCGTTATAGTTACGGCCGCCGTTTACTGGGGCTTCGGTTCACAGCTTCGGATTGCTCCTAACCGCTCCCCTTAACCTTCCAGCACCGGGCAGGCGTCAGCCCGTATACTTCGCCTTACGGCTTCGCACAGACCTGTGTTTTTGCTAAACAGTCGCTTGGGCCTTTTCACTGCGGCCCCCTCGTGCTATTCACACTACCGGGGCACCCCTTCTCCCGAAGTTACGGGGTCATTTTGCCGAGTTCCTTAACGAGAGTTCTTCCGCGCGCCTTAGAATTCTCTTCTCGCCTACCTGTGTCGGTTTGCGGTACGGGCACCATCACCTGGCTAGAGGCTTTTCTTGGCAGTGTGAGATCATGACCTTCGCTACTATAATTTTCGCTCCCCATTACAGCCCAGCCTTACGATGTGCGGATTTGCCTACACATCAGCCTCACTGCTTAGACGGACATCCATCAGTCCGCGTCACTACCCTGCTGCGTCCCCCCATTGCTCATAACGGCTTACGGTGGTACAGGAATTTCGACCTGTTGTCCTTCGACTACGCCTTTCGGCCTCGCCTTAGGTCCCGACTTACCCTGAGCGGACGAGCCTTCCTCAGGAACCCTTAGGCTTTCGGCGGATCAGATTCTCACTGATCTTTTCGTTACTCATACCGGCATTCTCACTTGTATAATGTCCAGCGCTCCTTACGGTACACCTTCAACCCTTATACAACGCTCCCCTACCCCTGATGCAAAGCATCAAGCCATAGCTTCGGTGGTGTGTTTAGCCCCGTTACATTTTCGGCGCAGAGTCACTCGACCAGTGAGCTATTACGCACTCTTTCAATGGTGGCTGCTTCTAAGCCAACATCCTGGTTGTCTGTGCAACTCCACATCCTTTCCCACTTAACACACACTTGGGGACCTTAGCTGATGGTCTGGGCTGTTTCCCTTTTGACAATGGATCTTAGCACTCACTGTCTGACTCCCGGAAGTAAGTCTATGGCATTCGGAGTTTGACTGAGCTTGGTAACCCTTGCGGGCCCCGCACCCAATCAGTGCTCTACCTCCACGACTCTGTTTTCCGAGGCTAGCCCTAAAGCTATTTCGGGGAGAACCAGCTATCTCCGAGTTCGATTGGAATTTCTCCGCTACCCCCACCTCATCCCCGCACTTTTCAACGTGCGTGGGTTCGGGCCTCCAGTGCGTGTTACCGCACCTTCACCCTGGACAGGGGTAGATCACCCGGTTTCGGGTCTACGTCCACGTACTATGTCGCCCTATTCAGACTCGCTTTCGCTGCGGCTCCGGCTCTTCACCTTAACCTTGCACGGGAACGTAACTCGCCGGTTCATTCTACAAAAGGCACGCCATCACCCCTAAAACGGGCTCTGACTTTTTGTAAGCACACGGTTTCAGGTTCTATTTCACTCCCCTTCCGGGGTGCTTTTCACCTTTCCCTCACGGTACTGCTTCACTATCGGTCGCTAGGAAGTATTTAGCCTTGGCAGATGGTCCTGCCGGATTCATACGGGGTTTCACGTGCCCCGCACTACTCGGGATACATCTCGGAGAGAACCAACTTTCAACTACAGGGCTTTTACCTTCTTTGGCGGGCCTTTCCAGACCTCTTCGTTTAACCGGTTCCTTTGTAACTCCATGTGAGATGTCCCACAACCCCAAAGAGCAAGCTCTCTGGTTTGGGCTTCTCCGCGTTCGCTCGCCGCTACTGACGGAATCACTATTGTTTTCTCTTCCTCAGGGTACTTAGATGTTTCAGTTCCCCTGGTATGCCTCTACATAACCTATGTATTCAGTTATGAGTAACTGGAAATTACCCCAGCTGGGTTTCCCCATTCGGACACCCCCGGATCAAAGCTTGCTTACAGCTCCCCGAGGCAGTTTCGTTGTTCGCCACGTCCTTCATCGGCTCCTAGCGCCTAGGCATCCTCCGTGTGCTCTTAGTAGCTTAACCAATTGCTCTCATGAGCAAATGCAATCTACCGTTTTTATTGAAACTTGTTTACACAAGTTCAGCTTAAAAAGGAATGTTCTAAATCGCAATTTTCGTTTCGATATCTAGTTTTCAAAGAACAAGCTCCATGCAAAAGCAAGCTGTTTGAGAGTTTGAGCTCTCAAAACTGAGCAACGAGTGAGTAAGTTTTGCAGCTAAGCTGCGTATTTGAATGTTTCCGCTACGGGAAACGATTCTCCATAGAAAGGAGGTGATCCAGCCGCACCTTCCGATACGGCTACCTTGTTACGACTTCACCCCAATCATCTATCCCACCTTCGGCGGCTGGCTCCTTGCGGTTACCCCACCGACTTCGGGTGTTATAAACTCTCGTGGTGTGACGGGCGGTGTGTACAAGACCCGGGAACGTATTCACCGCGGCATGCTGATCCGCGATTACTAGCAATTCCGACTTCATGCAGGCGAGTTGCAGCCTGCAATCCGAACTGAGACCGGCTTTTTAGGATTCGTTCCACCTCGCGGCTTCACAGCCCGTTGTACCGGCCATTGTAGTACGTGTGTAGCCCAGGTCATAAGGGGCATGATGATTTGACGTCATCCCCACCTTCCTCCGGTTTGTCACCGGCAGTCACCTTAGAGTGCCCACCCGAAGTGCTGGCAACTAAGATCAAGGGTTGCGCTCGTTGCGGGACTTAACCCAACATCTCACGACACGAGCTGACGACAACCATGCACCACCTGTCTCCTCTGTCCCGAAGGAAAGATACATCTCTGTACCGATCAGAGGGATGTCAAGACCTGGTAAGGTTCTTCGCGTTGCTTCGAATTAAACCACATACTCCACTGCTTGTGCGGGTCCCCGTCAATTCCTTTGAGTTTCAGTCTTGCGACCGTACTCCCCAGGCGGAGTGCTTAATGTGTTAACTTCGGCACCAAGGGTATCGAAACCCCTAACACCTAGCACTCATCGTTTACGGCGTGGACTACCAGGGTATCTAATCCTGTTTGCTCCCCACGCTTTCGCGCCTCAGCGTCAGTTACAGCCCAGAGAGTCGCCTTCGCCACTGGTGTTCCTCCACATATCTACGCATTTCACCGCTACACGTGGAATTCCACTCTCCTCTTCTGCACTCAAGTCACCCAGTTTCCAGTGCGATCCGGGGTTGAGCCCCGGGATTAAACACCAGACTTAAATGACCGCCTGCGCGCGCTTTACGCCCAATAATTCCGGACAACGCTTGCCCCCTACGTATTACCGCGGCTGCTGGCACGTAGTTAGCCGGGGCTTTCTTCTCAGGTACCGTCACCTTGAGAGCAGTTACTCTCCCAAGCGTTCTTCCCTGGCAACAGAGCTTTACGATCCGAAAACCTTCATCACTCACGCGGCATTGCTCCGTCAGGCTTTCGCCCATTGCGGAAGATTCCCTACTGCTGCCTCCCGTAGGAGTCTGGGCCGTGTCTCAGTCCCAGTGTGGCCGATCACCCTCTCAGGTCGGCTACGCATCGTCGCCTTGGTGAGCCGTTACCCCACCAACTAGCTAATGCGCCGCAGGCCCATCCCCAAGTGACAGATTGCTCCGTCTTTCCAGTTCTCTTCAGGAGAAGAAAACAACTATTCGGTATTAGCTACCGTTTCCGGTAGTTGTCCCAAGCTTGAGGGCAGGTTGCCTACGTGTTACTCACCCGTCCGCCGCTAACCATCAGAGAAGCAAGCTTCTCTTCAAGTCCGCTCGACTTGCATGTATTAGGCATGCCGCCAGCGTTCGTCCTGAGCCAGGATCAAACTCTCCAATAAAGTATTGAAAAGAGCGATAAGCTCATTTTGAAACTGACGAGATTAAAAATCTCATTTATGCTTCCAAATCATACAGCCCGAAGACTTGTACCGATTTCTCAGCGTCGATCTTGCAAGCAAGATCGTTACTCACTCGTTGTTCAGTTTTCAAAGATCAAACTTGTTCCATTGCCGTGTGTTGTTCACCTCAGCAACTTTTATATCTTATCACATCCGAACCAACTTTGCAAGCTCTTTTTTTAAGTTTCTTTCGAAGCTTATTTCGTTCGCTTGCCGCACCGTGTTTCTCGTGTTTTCTTGGCCGGAATTAGAATATACCATGTACAGTTTTGGAATGCAAGCTTTATTTTCAATAAATTATATTTTGTCGTTTGCTTAGCTATTCACCTAAAGCCAGGCTTATTTATGGTCCCATCAATCGTCATTAAACACTCTCTTTCCAGAACATGCAGATCACCTTTTCCCCACGACAATCCACATGTTCCTTCCCCTATCCAGTGATATGTTACTTCATTTTCTCCACAGGCATCTTCCGCGGCCATAAGCTATAACTAAAGCTGATTATAAAATCGATCCCCAGTATGATTCCCCATACTCTTATTAGATTAGAAAATGCCGCAGTACGCTCCGAATCCCCAATCCACCAGATCATCGCGAGCAAGAACAGACTACCTATGCCCCAAGCCAATAGATGTCTAAGCCATCCCACTCTCTCACGACTAGCATGCTCACTACCGTACACCTTTCTGCTCCGAGGATTATCTCCACCCTTGAACCAATACAGGAAGTAGCGATCAGCCCAAGCGATCATCTGATGACCGTAGGCAATACTCACACCTATATATATAGCTGCTATGCCATGAACCATACTTGCTGTAGCACCCCTTTGAAGATCCATCACCGTCGCTACCATAAGAAGAACATCCACAATGGGTGTTGCCATTAACAGCGCGATCCCTATCCGTTTCATCCCCAACAGATAACGCACACTCAGACCTGCAGCGACAAATACCCAGAAGGCAATCTCACATCCAATAATAAAATAGGCAATCAATTAATCCACTCCTTATTATAATACAAACGTATTAAATACAATTTAACACGTTTGTATTATAATAATCAACAATGATATAATCCTTTTATGCCTAAAATAGTTGATCACGAGAAACAACGTCTGCTCGTAGCCGAAGCGGCTTGGCGTGTCATCCGAAGAGATGGCATGGAACAGGCTTCCGTTCGAAATATCGCGGTAGAAGCTGGAATATCTGCCGGGTCTATGCGCCATTATTTTTCAACCCAATCGGAACTACTCCTATATGCAATGAATCTGGTATCCGAACGGGTATCGAATCGAATCAGACAGATGTCCTTTGATGCTTCCCCTTTGGAGAATATGAAACTTCTGTTGTTAGAACTTTTGCCAAGCACGGATGAAAAAATGGCCGAAATGGAGGTGTGGTACGCTTTTACAGCCAAGTCCAAGACTGATCCTGTTCTCAAAGAGCATGCAGACAAAGTCTATGATGAGCTCAGACATGCAATGGCTACGGTTATCACCTACCTCATGGAGCTCAATCTCTCCCGAACAGACCTCGATAAGGAGATGGAAATTGAACGGCTATACGCACTGGTCGACGGTTTGGGAATTCATGCGATTCTTCGTCCTGACCAGATGAACACCAAGATTATGGAGGATATCCTTACCATGCATCTTGCAACGTTATGCCGGGATGCAGAATAACATTCGGTCACAAAATTAAAAGACAACCCTATCCTTCGTACCAGAGGAAACAAGTGAGTGCTTCTATGAAACAAAAAAACCGTCAGGCATTAGTTGTGACTAACCTATTCCATAACAGGGTTAGTCCTAGATGCGTGACGGTTTTTCATTTTATCCAATAATAATCCGGCCCTCCGGATGGCGATACAACTTCTTCTCTTTGCGCGGACGAAGCGCATATGCAATGGTGAGTGGTCCAATACGTCCGATAAACATCGTGAAGGCGATAATCACTTTTCCCCATACCGTTAATTCATGCGTTACTCCCACCGACAGACCCACGGTCCCAATCGCCGAGGCCGCTTCAAACATCAGTGAAAGGAACGGTGCATCCTCTGTCGTAAGTAGCAGCATTACTACAACCATGAATATGATCAAGGAAACCATAATAATCGTCAATGCTCTCATCAGCAACTCTTTCGGAACACGCTGACGGAAAAATACAATATCTTTATTGCCACGAATCATGGCATATACCGCTCCAATCATGATCAGGAACGTTGTCGTCTTGATCCCACCCCCGGTTGACCCCGGAGATGCCCCAATAAACATCAACAGTATGAAGAAGAACTGGGTAGCCTGCCTCATCTGGGTGATATCAATGGTGCTCGTACCCGACGAACGTGTAGAGACCGATTGGAAGAACGAAGCGTAAATCTTTTCGCTCCAACTGAGAGACGCCAGTGTGTGCCCATTGGTGAACTCAAATACAAACAGTACAATTGCACCGATACCAATCAGTGCACCTGATACGGACAACACCAGTTTGGATTGCAACGATAAGCGACGACGCTTGCGGAACTCAAACAAATCATTCAGCACCACAAAGCCGAGTCCACCCGATACAACCAGCACCGAAGCTGTCAGGTTAAACAACCAGTCCCCTGTATAATACTGAAAACTGTTGCCGAACAGATCGAAACCACCATTATTAAATAATGAAACCGAGTGAAACGCACCATAGTATACCGCCTGCCAAAAAGGCATTTCCGTTGCCCACCGTAGTGCCAATATAACAGCAGCCACCCCTTCAATGGTAAACGAAAAAATTAGCACCTTGCGAATAATGCGTACAATGCCTTCCATACTGTCAGCGTTGATAGCCTCTTTCAGCAGCAGCCTGTCCTTAAGCGAGATTCTCTTACCCAATACTAGTGCAAACAACGTTGCGATGGTCATGAAGCCAAGTCCACCTAGCTGCATAAGCACCATAATCACGATTTGACCAAACAGGTTGAAGGTCGTCCCTACATCTACAACAACCAGCCCGGTCACACATGCAGCAGAGGTAGACGTAAACAGCGCGTCAATGAACGCCAAATGCTCACCGCTTTGATTCGAGATAGGTAGCATGAGCAGAATCGTCCCGATCGTGATAATAAGCATAAAACCACCAACCAGAATCAGTGGGGGTGATAGGAATTTAGCAATGTGAAGCCTAAACTTCATGAAGGGCACCTCTTTTAACATAATACATACAGGTAGGCGAAGAAGATCTGTCATATTCATGGCAACCACGTTGTTTCGACGAATCTGTCACTTCGATGCCTATGTAAACCTAAAGAGGAACTTGCCACCAGCATCATACTGAACGGCAGGTTCCTCTTCTATTATGAACGAGTTAAACGTTCCTTATTTAATCCTGTGTACGAGGACGCATGTGTGGGAAGAGCAGTACGTCACGAATGGACGGCGAGTTGGTCAACAACATGATCAGACGGTCAATACCGATCCCCAGTCCACCTGTTGGTGGCATACCATACTCGAGCGCACGGATGAAATCATCATCCATTTCGTGTGCTTCATCGTTCCCGTGTTCTTTCTCCAGCAATTGTGCCTCAAAGCGCTGACGTTGGTCAATTGGATCATTCAGCTCCGTAAATGCATTGGCATGCTCACGTCCAACGATAAACAGCTCGAAGCGGTCCGTGAAACGTGGATCTATATCGCTCTTTTTCGCCAGCGGAGAAATCTCTACTGGATGTCCCATGATAAAGGTTGGTTGAATCAACGTCTCTTCTACGAATTGTTCGAAGAATGCATTCAGAATATGACCAAATGTCATATGCTTTTCAACCGGAACCTTATGTTCTTTCGCCAAACGATGAGCTTCCTCGTCCGTCATATGCACGGAGAAGTCCACACCCACGACTTCCTTAACCGCGTCTACCATCGTTATACGGCGCCATTGTGGTGTAAGATCCACTTGATAGTCTGCATATTGGATAACTTGTGTACCAAGCACTTCCTGTGCGATGTGAGCAACCAGATTCTCAGTCAAACGCATGATATCCTGATAATCGGCATATGCCTCATAGAGTTCAATCATCGTGAATTCAGGGTTATGACGTGTCGACATGCCTTCGTTACGGTATACACGGCCGATCTCATATACCTTCTCCAGACCGCCTACAATCAGACGTTTCAGGTGAAGCTCGATCGCAATCCGCATATACAATTCCATATCAAGCGCATTATGATGCGTGATGAATGGACGCGCAGCGGCACCACCAGCGATGGTGTGTAGCGTAGGCGTTTCGACTTCCAGATAGCCCAGAGAATCCAGGTAACGGCGCATCGATTGAATGATTTTGGAACGAGTAATGAATGTCTGTTGCACTTCGCGATTCATGATCAGATCAACATAGCGCTGACGGTAACGGAGCTCGACATCCGCGAGTCCATGATATTTATCCGGAAGTGGGTAAAGGGACTTGGACAATACTTCAAGATTTTGAACCTTAACCGAAGTTTCACCGGTCTTCGTCTTGAAGATTACGCCAGAGACACCTACAATATCCCCCAGATCGAGCAGGCTGAACGCGGCGTATTTGTCTTCCGGCACAGTATCCTGACGAACATAGATCTGGATTCTGCCGCTCAGGTCCTGAATATGTGCAAAGCTCGCTTTACCCATTCCCCGCTTCGCCATAATCCGTCCGGCAATACTGACTTCGATGTGCTTCTCTTCCAGCTCTTCCTTCGTCAGTCCTTCATACTTCTTCAGAATGGAGCCGGCTTCTTCCGTGCGTACGTATTTTTGGCCAAAAGGGTCGATCCCCAATTTGCGGAGCTCGTCCAATTTGTCGCGGCGAATTTGTAAAAGCTCACTTAGTTCGGTTTCCTGATTCAAGACTTCATCCGTCATGATCTATATTCATCTCCTTATTTACATTGCAGGCATCTTCAGAGGTATTCTGCCTCAAATGTTGAAAAAAGCTTCCCTAAGGAAGCTTTTGTCTCCGTACCCGACTGCTTCATTGCTTATATTACTTTTTGATGTCTACAATTTTATATTGAATTACGCCAGCAGGCACACTTACATCAACAACCGTACCTTTTTTCTTGCCCAGAATGGCTTTGCCAACAGGGCTTTCATTCGATATTTTGTTTTGCAGCGGATTGGACTCCGCAGTACCTACAATTGTATATTCCGTGATATCACCGAATTCCAGATCTTCTACAGTAACTGTTGCACCCACGCTTACAGCTTCGGTATCAATCTCGTCGCTGTTAATAATCCGAGCGTTCCGGAGCAATTTCTCCAACGTAATCACGCGGCCTTCAATGAAAGCCTGTTCGTTCTTCGCGTCTTCGTATTCGGAGTTTTCACTAATATCTCCATACCCGATGGCTACCTTAATCCGCTCAGCCACTTCGCGGCGCTTCACCGATTTCAGCATTTCCAGTTCTTCTTCAAGCTTCTTAAGTCCCTCTGGTGTAAGGATAACTTCCTTATCGCTCATCTCAACCGATTCTCCTGTCATGGGAATAATTTGATTGCACGGCAACGGAACCAGTGCTGTTTACAGAGCTCCGCCCGCATACATCTTCAAAACTATATGAAGTTCTCCGGAGAAACAGAACATTCCTCCTGATGCACTAGCCTTATGACGCACATGGCGAATTTATACTGTGAAATTATAGGGTAACGGTCTCGAAAAGTCAATGTTACGCCCCCTATAGCTGTAAACGTTTTACAGCAGCAGATCAGGATGCATTTTCGGCTACTGCCGGTTCTGACTCCAGATTGCCTTCGATATGCAGCTGACCTACAAAGTTCTCCAGAATGTGCACCATCTCATCACGTTTGGTTTCTTCCATAATAACGTCCTTGATGCGGGCAGATCCTTTGAGACCTTTCAGATACCAAGCCAGGTGTTTACGCATCTCACGAACAGCAACAGCCTCACCCTTCAGTGCAATCAGACGGTCCATATGCAAAATGGCAACCCGAATCTTCTCTTCCCCATTCGGGTCAGGAAGCAGTTCGCCGGAACTCAAGTACTGAATGGTACGATACAACATCCATGGGTTACCCAGGGCGGCACGACCGATCATCACTCCGTCACATCCCGTTTCATCCAACATGCGACGGGCATCTTCCGGTGAAGATACATCTCCGTTCCCGATCACCGGGATGGAGACAGCCTCTTTTACATTTTTGATGTGTGACCAGTCCGCAGTACCTGTGTAGAGCTGCTCACGTGTACGGCCGTGCACACTTACCGCTTGTCCACCAGCGCGTTCAACCGCAAGTGCATTCTCAACCACATAGATATGCTCGTTATCCCAGCCGATCCGCATCTTGACTGTCACGGGCTTATCGACCGCGTCTACTACAGCGGATACCATCTCATAAATTTTGTTCGGATCAAGCAGCCAGCGTGCACCTGCATCACAGCTTGTCACTTTGGGCACAGGGCATCCCATGTTGATGTCGATGATGTCAGCATTGGTTTCTTTGTCCACAATTTTGGCTGCTTCTACGAGGGCTTGACGATCTCCCCCCCATATTTGCAGGCTCAGCGGTTTCTCACGTTCATCTACAAACAACATCTCACGTGTACGCTTGTTGCCATGCACGATGGCTTTGCCACTCACCATCTCCGCACATACGAGGCCTGTTCCAAATTCTTTTGCAATCAGACGAAAAGCCGGATTACATACGCCAGCCATCGGCGCAAGTACGACCTGGTTTTTCATTTCGATGTCACCAATTTTAAGCATGGTAGTCGGCCCACTCCTTTTTAACTCCGAGACTCTTGTATGAATCCTGGTTGTGTTTAATTCTTTAATATTTCTTTCTTTATAAAATTAACGAATAATGACGATTTTTTTTTGTTAGTATCAGGCGGTCTTAGTTCCCCTGTAACTCTTCAATGCTGATCGACAGTACCCCGGCGATTAGATTCAGCTCCCGTTCAGCTACTTTACGATTGCCTCGTTCAATCATACCCAGAACGGCCAGCGATATGCCCGTCTCAGCAGCGAGTTCCTGTTGTGTTAAACCTTTCAGCTTCCGGAAAGCCCGGATTCGATTGGCCAATTGCACGTTTTCCAAAGCTGTATTCCATCCTTTCCATCCAGTACAGACAACGATGATTGTACAAAGGCATACAAACCTGAATGCTCATCTTCGGTTACGATGTCAGTCAGTGGCACCAATACAAACGCCCGTTCACCCATCCGTGGATGCGGCAGTTGCAGCCGTTCGGTATCACTTGTCTCTCCATCCATCCAAAGCAGATCCAAATCGACTGTACGAGGACCCCAACGGATATCACGAACCCGTCCAAGCCGTGTTTCAATATCCAGCAGTTCCGTGAGCAGCTGCTCCGGCAGAAGTGTAGTCTGTACTGCAGTTGCCATATTCAGAAACGCTGGCTGGTCCACATAACCAACCGGCTCCGTCTCATACAGCGCAGAACAGCGCAGGACGGATATATGAGGATGTGCATCCAGCAACGTTAACGCCTCTAGCAGCGTCTGTTCCCGGTCACCCAAATTAGCCCCTAAAGCAATATAAGCCTCTGAAGATTCAGAGGTCGAATGTGCAATCATGATCGGTTCTCACTTTCTTGTGCGGCGAAGCTCTACAGTTACGCCCCCAAAATGAATATCAAAAGGCGGATGCGGCTTCGTCACTTTGACTGTCAATGCATTGATAATAGTATAAGTGTCCAGTAAAGAAGATGCAATATGTTCGCCCAAAGCTTCAATTAACTGGAATGATTTATTTTCAACGATCTGTTTGACCAACTCATGGATTTCCGCATAATTGATGGTTTTGGTCAAATCATCGTTACGCCCAGCCTCGCCCAGATCCATATCGATCTCCAGATCAATATAATAACGCGCCCCCAGCTTCCGTTCCTCGGCAAATACGCCGTGATATCCGTAATACTCCATTCGATGCATTACCATTCTATCCATAAGATCCGCCTGCCCTCTATATATAATGAATTCATGGTTCGATGTTTGTACCTATTACAAAACGCTACGCTTCTACTGTACGGGTCACAGGCCCCGTCAGGATCATTTCCTCCGCAAGCCTGGAGATACATACAGCATGGCATCACACATGTCCACCGTGCGCCGAATCGGCTTCACATCATGAACCCGGACCATCTGGCATCCTTGGGCTATGCCAAAAGCAACCGTAGCGGCTGTACCCTCCAGCGCATCATCCGCCCGCACCTGTAAGGTGTTCTGAATAAACCTTTTACGCGAGGTGGCAAGCAG
Organism: Paenibacillus sp. BIC5C1; assembly: GCF_032399705.1. Lineage (NCBI taxonomy): Bacteria > Bacillati > Bacillota > Bacilli > Caryophanales > Paenibacillaceae > Paenibacillus > Paenibacillus sp. BIC5C1. The sequence continues at coordinate 77,803 of NZ_CP135922.1, read as the reverse complement.
AACGGGATACCCCATCTCATTGAGCAACCCGAGCGATGACATGAGCACAAGGTTTTCGTTCAGATTCTTCACAAAGCCAATACCCGGGTCCAGAATAATCTGATCGGGATGAACTCCGGCCTCAAGCGCAATCTGTATACTCTCCTGAAGATCACTGACTACATCAACCAAATAGTTGGTATAGTCTCGTTCTTGCCGATTATGCATCAGGATCAGGGGACATCCCAGTTCTGCCGCAGTACGTGCCATCTCCGGATCAGCCTTCGCACCCCACACATCATTGATGATGTGCGCTCCAGCCTCAATGGCCTGGCGAGCGACATCCGCTTTATAAGTGTCCACCGATATCGGAATATGTGGAGCCTGCTGCCGTAGTGCTTCAATGACCGGAATGATCCGGCTGAGCTCTTCATCAGCGCCAACGATATCTGAACCGGGACGTGTAGATTCCCCGCCAATATCAATGAGATCTGCGCCGTCTTGCATCATCTGAATGGCGTGAGCCACCGCTCGCTCCACACTGGTATAACGTCCCCCATCCGAGAAGGAGTCCGGTGTGACATTCAGAATGCCCATAATAAGTGTACGTGTGCCCAATTTTAGCTCTGCTGGTCCCCACGCATAATTCCGTTCATAAATGACTGGCGTAAGTGTCATGAAGTATACCCCGCTTTCTGCCGGTACATACCCAGAAGCGCATCTGTAACCGGGCCTATATGTCCGCTGTTGATTACTGTTTCCGTTCCAACCTGATCTCGCAATGTGGTAACCGGGACGAGTTCAGCAACAGAGCCTGTCAAAAAGATTTCATCTGCCTGCAGCAGTCCCTCCCAAGGAAATAAACCTTCCTGGCAAGGCAGTCCTTGCTGAGCTGCAAGCTCCAATACAACAGCCCTGGTGATTCCCGGCAAAATGCCAGTCTCAAGTGCTGGCGTGTAGAGTACGCCCTTTCTCACCCAGAACACATTGCTGACAATCCCCTCAGCTACATGCCCATCTCGGGTTAATTGCAACCCTTCCGCACCTTGCACATATTGCCCATATCCGTTCAGTTCCCGTTTCGCCAGGATGCTGTTCATGTAATGCAGCGATTTGAACCGCACTTCTCCTTCAGGCGTGTTACGGGGCGTCAACAGACGTTGAAGCATTTTTCCATTTTCGTATAGCGATGGAGAGGGTTCAGGTAGTGCTTTTGCCAATACGATATGATTGGGTTTCACATAATCTCCTGAAGGTAGACCGAGGGGAGCCTCGCCCGCAGATACCGTATAGCGTACATAGGCATCCTGAAGTTCATTAGCGAGCAGCAGGTTTTTGAGCCAGTCCGTTACCTCCGCTGCTGTTGCTGTGAAAGGAATGCCCAGTTCACGACACCCTGAAGCCATCCGCTGCAAATGACGTTCCAGCAGAAAAGGAACTCCCTGATAGGTCCGAAACGTCTCGAACAATCCGAGTCCGTACAAAAAGCCGTGATCCGTCACCGGAACCACGGCTGCCGCCATATTGACCAATTCTCCGTTTATCGCGGCATATTTCATCTCTATACCTTTACCTGCTGAGACAGGAAGTTACGCAGCATTTGATGACCGTGATCCGTAATGATGGATTCGGGATGGAACTGAACACCTTCAATCGCATATTCCTTGTGACGCAAGCCCATAATTTCGCCTTCTGCTGTCTCGGCCGTAATCTCCAGACAATCTGGCAGACTGCTGCGCTCCACGATCAAAGAGTGATACCGCGTTGCCGTAAAGGGAGATGGCAATCCGGTAAATACGGACGTTCCATTATGATGCATCTCCGATGTTTTGCCATGCATCATCCGGTCCGCGCGAATAACGTTCCCTCCGAAAGCCTGTCCGATCGCCTGATGTCCCAGACATACGCCGAAGATCGGAATATTGCCCTTGAAGTGATCAATGACCGCCAGACTAACACCGGCCTCATTTGGAGTACAAGGCCCCGGTGAGATCAAAATATGATCAGGTGCCAATGCCTCGATGCCTACCAAATCAATTTCATCGTTACGGCGAACTTCCACCGTCTCCCCCAGTTCACCCAGATATTGAACCAGGTTGTATGTGAAGGAATCATAATTGTCGATAACCAGTATCATGTTTTTGTTCCTCCTGTTCTTCCGTCCACACAAGGACGGCTGCTTAATTAGTTTAGTTTAACGGCTTCAGCTTCCTCGCTGTAATTCACAGCTCTCATCATGGCTCTTGCCTTGTTACGGCACTCCTTGTATTCCCGATATGGGTCGGAGTCGATAACGATGCCTGCTCCTGCCTGTACATACCCCACTCCATCTTTAATGGAAAGTGTACGGATGACGATGTTCAATTCCATATTGCCACTGTAGTCCATCCACCCAATCGAACCTGTATACGGTCCACGACGCACAGGCTCCAGTTCTTCAATGATTTCCATGGTACGAACTTTGGGTGCACCTGTAATCGTTCCACCTGGAAACGTCGCTGCAATCACATCAAATGCCGATAGTCCGTCTGCCAGCGTTCCCTCGACTTGAGACACCAGATGCATGACATGCGAATACTTCTCGATCGTCATCAGTTCAGGCACATGCACTGATCCATAAGCTGCAATCCGCCCGATATCATTCCGTTCCAGATCGACCAGCATAATATGCTCTGCCCGTTCCTTCTCACTGTTCATCAGCTCAGCAGCCATCATCTCATCTTCGGCTTCATCTCGTCCTCTTCTCCGTGTTCCTGCGATCGGACGAGCGTTAACCTTGCCATGATCCACTTTGACGAGCAACTCAGGTGATCCGCTCACCAATTGGAAATCAGGACTACGCAGCATCCCCATGTAAGGAGAGGGATTCACGAGACGAAGCCATTCATAGATATGTTCTGCACTGGACTTCAGACGTTTTTCCTGCCGCAGGGACAGGTTCACTTGAAACACATCCCCTTGACGGATATATTCTTGCACTGTGCGTACTGCCTGCTCAAAGTCCTCTTGAGGAAAGGAGGTGTGCCATCCTTCCGTTTCCTGATCCGAATCGGTTGATTGCGCAGTGAGATGAATGTGGCTATGACGATGCTCCAATGCCTGTTGCTGCTCCTCCGCCTGGGCAAACCCTAGAATATGCAGCCATCGTTGCTGCATGGCTGCTGCTCGCTCTTCTGCTTCTGCATACAGCCTACGGAGCTGAGCTTCATCCTGATCTGGCTGTACAGCCAGATGAACCATACAGAACAGCGCCTGCTGGTCATGGTCATACGCCCATATTTCTTCAAACCGCATCCACCAATAATCCGGGAGAGCCGGGTTGTCTTCAGCCAAGGTTGGCAGCTTTTCCAAAGATCTCGCTACGTCATAGCTTAGATAACCTGCACATCCACCGCCAAAGTCTGGAGCCCCGCTCACCTTTGGTGCGCTGTACGGCGCAGCCCATCTTTTTAATACTTCCAGCGGTTTACCACAGTCTGTCCGGGTACCGCCTTGAATGAGATCTTGAATAACAGCTTCATTGCCCTTGCCGGAAATAACGGATACCGGATTTAATCCCAGAAAGGTATATCTTCCGCCTTTACCATTCTCCAATACTATTGCATAGGGTGACGCCTGCTGCCAGGCTGCCTCCCACGTTAACGGTAAACCGCCATGATACGGTCCTTTATCCGACTTGATCATATACGGCATCATGGTCCAACCTTTTCCGGCCCACTCTGTCCAGTCGGCGTATGTTGTCATCAGGTGTGTCATTGCGGTTTGCCGCCCTCCATCTGTCGCTTGTTCTATTGTCTGATAGTATACTAAAGCGCCGCTGCTTTTAAAAGCATTCAGCAAAAAATCCTCCACACCCGGCATGCGGGCAAGGAGGATTTGTTTCATCACTTGTTAAAACTTAAGCTTCGAAGTTGTAAAGTGGCGTACTGAGGTAACGTTCGCCGTTACTTGGCACGATAACGACAACACGTTTGCCTGCACCCAACTGTTTGGCCACTTGCAGACCTGCGCGGATAGCTGCACCGGAAGAAATACCGGACAGAATACCTTCTTCCTTCGCTACTTGACGAGCCGTCTCAAACGCATCGTCATTTTCGATGTGAATGATCTCGTCATAGATTTCCTGATCCAGAATCTCAGGAATAAAGTTAGCACCGATCCCCTGAATTTTGTGAGGGCCCGGTTTGCCACCTGCCAAGATTGGGGAAGCTGCTGGTTCAACGGCAACAATTTTAATCCCAGGGAAGGATTCCTTCAACACTTCACCTGTACCTGTAATCGTTCCGCCTGTACCGATTCCTGCAACGAAAGCATCCAACGTACCGCCTACAGATTGAATAGCTTCAACAATCTCAGGACCAGTCGTTTCACGGTGGATCTTCACGTTGGCTTTATTTTTAAATTGCTCAGCCATGAAATAAGATGGATTTTCCTTAAGCAATTCCTCAGCTTTTTTAACTGCACCATTCATACCTTCGGCTCCCGGTGTAAGCACAAGCTCAGCTCCGTAGGCGCGAAGCAGGTTACGACGTTCCATGCTCATCGTTTCCGGCATAACAATAACAGACTTGTAGCCTTTGGCTGCAGCCACCATAGCCAGTCCAATTCCTGTGTTACCACTTGTTGCTTCGATGATGGTATCACCCGGTTTCAGCTTGCCTTCTTTTTCCGCTTCTTCCACGATGCTAATCGCGATACGGTCTTTGACGCTTGAACCTGGATTCTGGTATTCCAGTTTCACGAACACTTCAGCACTGCCTTCAGGTACAATACGGTTCAGACGAACAAGCGGAGTACCTCCGATGAGTTCTGTTACGTTATTAACTACTTTAGCCATATGAATGCCCTCCTTAGTGGGTTGAATACTACTTAAGTCCTGTTGCCATATACATGTGTGGCCGAGCAGCCTCTAGATGTTATAAAAGAGAACCACGGAAATCCTTCTGAGTCTATTCCATCTGCAATAAACCGGACAGAACCTGGGTTTTCCGAAGATTTCTTTGTTCATATAAATGGTTTTATTCCGAGTAAATGAGTAGGTTTTTGATTATTTTTATCTTATCAACGTTACACCCTATTGTCAATATGAGGACTCAAAAAAATACTCCGCCCTGGGCCCTAAGGCCGTAGACAGAGTATTTTTATCAAGATGCAGCAGAACATTCGTTTGCAGGATAATCAGGATGCCGGAATTTCAGCGATGATGACAGCTTCATACTTGTTGCGTAACCTCTCCTCCACCTGAGGCAAGGGATCAGCCAGGCTTAGAGCAAGCTGCATCCGAATTTCTTCGCGAACCTCTTCTGCTGGTTGTACCTGACGCTCTTGTTTGTCATTCATTTTAACGATGGCGTAACCTTCTTCGACTTTTACCGGCCCTGCAATATCGCCAACGTCCAGTTGAGCTGCAAGTTTGAGAATTGCTTCGGACTGAAACGGATCGTTCTGCTCGATCCATCCCAGACGACCACCCGCATCACGGGAGTAACTGTCTGTCGATTCATTCCGTGCGGTTTCTTCAAAGTCTGCTCCCTTGTCGAGCGCATCCAGGACTGATTCAGCCTGTTCCTCTTCCTTCAATACAATGATAGACAGATCATATTTCTCTGGGGAAACATAGTCTTCACGGTGTTCGTTCCAGTAATGCTCAATATCTGCATCCTTAATCTGAATACCGCCCGTCGCGATTTTCTCAAGCAGAAGTCGGTATCCCGCCTCCAACTCAAGGTCCTGCCTGGATAAACCCAGTTGAGACTGCATTTCGTCAAAATAAGCCTTCTCCGAATCATATCCATCCATGGCTGCGGCAAGTTCCTTCGCAATTTCTTTGGGAGTCACCGTCAGATTACGATCGAGCGCTTCCGCATATACGGCTTTGCGATTGAGCATCTGGAGCAGCAATTCACTGCCATAGCGCCGTTTCAATGCTTCGGTCCATTCCTTGTTGGTTATGACCTCCCCATTGATCGTTGCTACCGCACTTCCCTCTTCCTGATTGGTATCCTGAGGTGGATCTGCTCCTTCTCGTCCATTTCTTAAGCCTTGCACAACCAAAACCGAACCCATCACCAGCATTCCAAGCGTCAAGACAATTACAGCCGTCCATAACCCTTTTTCCTGTCTTGTCATTCCGCGTCCCGTCCCCGCATAAAATCAGTTCTTGGCTTGCTCTAGGATGGTCTCAAGTTGTCCCTTGTTAAAATCGTAAGCCTCATTGCAAAATTGGCAAACCACTTCAGCCTGGCCTTCTTCCTCAATCAATTGTTCCAATTCGGATTGACCCAGACTGATCAATGTTTTCTCTACCCGCTCACGTGAACACTCACAGTGGAAATGGATATCCATTTCGTCCATGACCTGTACATCAGGCAGTACGCGACGAAGCAGTGCTTCCAGTTCAAGCCCCTCTGCCAGCAGTGACGTCACTGGCGGCATTGTGCCAATGGCATTTTCAATCACAGTAATTTCATCATCCGTCAAACCCGGAAGCAACTGTACAATGAATCCACCGGCTACAATAACCGAATTGTCGGTGTCCACGAGTACACCAACGCCTACAGCAGAAGGTGTCTGCTCCGATTTGGCAAAATAGTACGTAAAGTCTTCGCCAAGTTCTCCCGAAATAATCGGCACACTGCCGCGATAAGGCTCTTTCAGCCCCAGATCCTTGGTTACGTTCACGAATCCCTCTGTTCCGACTGCGCCAGCAACGTCCAGTTTGCCCATACTATTGCTCGGCAGATGTACATGCGGATTGCTTACATAACCACGAACTTCACCCTTCGCATTAGCATCGGCAACAATCTGTCCAATGGGACCATCGCCTTTGACTTGAATAGTCAGCTTCTCTTCTCCCTTAAGCATAGCACCCATAATGGATGCTGCTGTAACCGTACGCCCCATAGCTGCTGTAGCCGTGGGAAACGTATCATGTCTTCTGCGCAGTTCCTCAACCAGTTCCGTCGTTTGAACAGCAAAGGCCCTAACCCGTCCGTTCATTGCTGTACCGCGAATTAACCGGTCTTGTTTGTTGTTGTTTTCCAAGTCATTCAGCCTCCTTTGGCGTAATCGCCAGTTATAGAAAAAACGGCATAACATATAAGACTGTAATCTCAGCCCGCTGTTTGCCGTCTCTGTTCTTACCTTTCCCGGTTCCGCTCATAAACGATACGCAGCCCTTCAAGCGTAAGCAGCGGATCCACTTCATCGATGCTGCGTGTTTCTTCTGCAATCAGCTTGGCAAGGCCTCCGGTTGCAATAACTCTAGGCTTGGCTCCCATTTCCTCACGAATACGCTCCACAATACCGTCCACCTGTCCTGCATAACCATAAATAATGCCGGCCTGCATCGCATGAATGGTGTTGCGACCAATGACTTTCTTGGGCTTCTCCAATTCAATACGAGGTAGCTTGGACGCTCGTTCATAGAGTGCTTCGGTTGCAATATGGATGCCGGGTACGATAGCCCCGCCCAGATAATTTCCTTTCTCGTCAATACAGTCAAATGTGGTCGCTGTACCGAAATCGACCACAACGAGAGGGCCGCCATACTTCTCAACGGCTGCTACTGCATTAACAATGCGATCCGCGCCAACTTCACGAGGATTCTCATACCGCAGGTTCAGGCCGGTTCGGATACCAGGCCCAACGAGTAAAGGTTTTTTGCCTACGTATTTCTCACACATGGCTTCAATCACATTTACCAGCGGTGGAACCACGGATGAGATGATCACACCTTCAATGTCGCGTGTTGAAATACCCGACATATGAAATAAATTATAAATCAATACGCCGTATTCATCCACTGTCGACTGCCGGGATGTACTCAGGCGAAAATGGTGGAGCAACTCCCGGCCTTGATACACGCCGAGTACGATATTACTGTTGCCCACGTCTACCACAAGAATCAAAGAGGTTCACCCCTCTTTCTTTTCGTTTAAATCTAGGCTGATATCCAGGCTCTCAAAAGAATAGGTTAACCTTCCAACTGAAATTACATCCACTCCGCTCTCTGCAATACCACGAATAGTATTTAGCGAGACGTTGCCCGATGCCTCAACCTTCACATGCGGAGCCTGCTCACGAATAAGAACGACGGCCTCACGCATAAGATCTGGTTGCATGTTATCCAGCATAATGATATCTGCCCCAGCCTGCAAGGCTTCTCTGACCTGTTCTAGGTTTTCGGTCTCAACTTCAATGGTCATGGTATGCGGAATGACGGCCCGCGCACGCTGTACCGCTTCAGTGATCCCCCCTGCGCCCTTGATGTGGTTATCCTTAATCATAACGGCATCATAGAGGCCAAACCGGTGATTTGCTCCGCCACCAACCCGCACTGCATATTTTTCAAGCAAGCGGTGTCCCGGTGTCGTTTTACGAGTATCGACCAGTCGTGTAGGGAGGCCTTCCAACGCATCAACATAGGTACGTGTGCGGGTAGCGATACCAGACATACGCTGAAGCAGGTTAAGAGCCAGACGCTCTCCTGTCAGCAAGCTATGTGTGCTCCCTTCTACCTCAGCCAGAATCGTACCGTGCGTAACTGCATCACCGTCTTTTACCATCGGTGTGAACACAAGGCCAGGATCCACTACCTGAAACACGAGTTCTGCGACCGTAATCCCTGCAATGATTCCATTGTCTTTGGCATGTATAACGGCCTTGGACTGACTGCCAGCAGGAATTGTCACACTTGTTGTGACATCGCCTGCGCCAACATCCTCACGAAGCCAGTTTTTGATTGATTCGATGAGTCCTTCATTATATCCGTTCAGTATCATGACATCAATTCCTCCACAATCGCTTGTTCTCGCTGCTGCAGGCTATGCTTCTGCCATACGGCATCGTCACGCTGCGGGAAATCCTCACGGTAGTGGGCTCCCCGACTTTCCTCGCGGTGTAATGCTCCAGTGGTAACCAACCAGGCACAGGTCAAAAGGTTGGCATATTCCATCTCTTCTTTGTGAGTAAACTTCTGATCAAAAAATTGCAGTTCTTGTTGCAGCTTCTCTATTGCTCCTTGCAGGTTAGCCCCATTCCGGCGCAGCCCCACTTGACGTACCATCATTTTTTGCAGACGCAAGCGTCTTTCGGACACCGGCTTCTGCTCTTCTTTTATGCTCCTGCGAATGCTTGTTGATGTGGGAATTCTTGTCTGTAGCGGAGCTAGTGGAGGAAGGGCTTGAATACGATCCACGATTCTCCGGCCAAATACGATTGCTTCAGAGAGAGAGTTGCTTGCCAGACGATTGGCACCATGCACTCCGGTAGAAGATACCTCACCGCAGGCAAATAATCTGCCAATGCTGCTCTCCCCGCTAAGATCCGTCTTCACTCCGCCCATCATGTAATGTGCAGCAGGAGCGACCGGAATCCAGTCTGTAGTCATATCCAGTCCGTATCGCATACAGGTCTCATAGATGGTAGGAAACCGATGTTTAATCATCTCCGACGGTTCATGAGTGATATCCAAATATACAAAGGTACTGTTTGTCGATTCCATCTCACTGACAATGGCCCGCGCAACGATATCACGTGGTGCCAGTTCAAGCTGTGCATGATACCGTTCCATGAAGCGCTCGCCTTTCACATTGCGCAAATAAGCTCCTTCGCCACGTACAGCCTCGGACACCAGGAAACGTGGTGCTCCTGGATAACAAAGTGAGGTCGGGTGGAATTGAATAAACTCCATGTCCCGGACAACTGCTCCGGCACGATAGGCCATCGCCACGCCGTCTGCTGTAGCCACTTCCGGATTAGTCGTATATCGATACAACTGTCCAGCCCCGCCAGAGCATAGTACGGTTGCCTCTGCTTTCACAAATACTTGCGAACCATCAGCCTTCTGAACCAGCGCACCTACACATTCTCCCTGCTCTGTAATTAGATCAATGACAAAATGCTCATCCCACACTTCAATCCCCGGATGTTCATTCGCCTGTGCAGCCAGTGCACGCACAATCTCATATCCCGTTGCATCCCCATTGGCATGCAAAATACGGCGGTGGCTGTGCGCACCTTCCTGCGTCAACGCCAACTCGCCGTTCTCCAGATCAAACAAAGTACCCAAGCGAATCAGTTCTTTCACTCCGTCAGGGCCCTCGTTCACCAATGCTTCGACTGCTTCGGAGCGGCATAATCCCGCTCCTGCAACAAGTGTATCCTGCAAATGGTAGGCAGGTGAATCATCTTCAGCAATAACCGCAGCGATTCCCCCCTGCGCATACCGGGTGTTACTTTCCAGTAACGACTTCTTCGTGATCATCAACACACTGCGTTGTTCACTCGCCTTGATCGCAGTAAACAAACCAGCAATGCCTGAACCAATAACCAGCACATCCGTCTCCACCATCGGCAGCGCGGACAGATCAAAATCCACTAAATATTGCGGTATCATGTTATTTCACCTGTCTTGGAGCAAGAGTAGCGCATGCTACTTCACCAGTAACATGCGCTCTAGTGATTCTCTGGCTTTGTCAGCAACAGCCGATGGCACGTAAATCTGCGGCTTCATCGTTTCCAGACATTTAACCAGCTTTTTCAAGTTGTTGACCTTCATATTCGGACATACAAGGAACTTCGTAGCAAAGTGGAATTGTTTGTCCGGGCTATCGAGACGCAGTTGGTATCCTGTACCATCCTCAGTGCCTACGATAAATTCCTTAGCGGATGAATTTTTACAATATTCCAGAATGGCGGTTGTGCTACCTACGAAATCACCCATCTCTACGACCTCAGGACGACATTCCGGGTGAACAACAAACTCTGCATTTGGATGCTTCGCTCTCATCTCAACCACGTCTTTGACCGTCAGCATATCATGGGTATTGCAGTAACCTTCCCAGATAATCATTTTCTTGTCTGTATGTTGTTGCACATAATGTCCCAGATTTTTATCCGGTACCCAGATGATTTCATCGGAATCAACAGATTGAATGACTCTGACAGCATTGGCCGATGTACAACAGATGTCGGTCTCTGCCTTGATCTCAGCTGAGGAATTGATGTACGTTACAACTTTGGCATTCGGGTGCTGTGCTTTCAACTTACGTAAGCCTTCAACGTTCACCATGTCTGCCATTGGGCAGCCTGCACGTTCGTCAGGGATGATAACCGTTTTGTTAGGGGCAAGAATTTTAGCGCTTTCACCCATAAAATGAACCCCGCAGAAAACGATAACATCCGCATCGGTTTGTGCCGCCTTCTGAGCCAGCAAAAACGAATCTCCCCGGAAATCAGCGACCTCTTGTACCTCGTCACGTTGATAATAATGGGCAAGAATAATAGCATTACGTTCCTTCTTCAACTCCATCAGCCGCTCGCGCAGCTCCCGGTTCATCTCAGCCTTGCGCTCTAAAGCCAGAGCTTCCACCTGTGATCCTCTCCTTATCGGGACAGCCTTATACGCTGTTTTATATGGCAAATCCAAGTCGTTATTTTCGCTTGAGAAACGAATCACAAGCGGTTTAACACCTAATGTACACAACGTTCACGACTCTGTCAATAAATGAAAACGCCCCAGAACAAGGGCATAACCGCCCATTTCCTACGTAGTTCGCCCTAAAGCTCCCGGTTATCATTATCTATACAATTTGAAGGAATACATAAAAAAAGAGAGCCCGAGGGCTCTCCTTGTCATCTGCCACTATAGACAGATTGTGTTATAAATTAAGACGTTGGCTTCGTTCCACCATCATCTGGGTCATTGCTGTTTCCTTTGTCCAGGTTCGGAGCTTCGTTAGGAATATCTCCGGCTGGTGGCTCAGGCGTTTCATCTTTGCCTTGGATACGGACGCGTACATCACCGATGTTGTCGATGATTGCCTCTCCGCCTTCGCTAGGCGTACCTTCGCCATCGTTGCTGTTTTCATCTTTTGGAGTCAGAGAACCGGTCTCGATCAATTGCTTGATCTGATCCATTTCCAAAGTCTCCACTTCCAACAACGTTTGAGCGATCAGATGCACTTCTTTGGAATGCTTAACGAGCAAGTCTTTACACTTCTCATAGCATTCGTTAATAAAGCGTTGCATTTCCTGATCAATCTCGTATGCAATGGAATCCGAGTAATTCTGTTCGTGACCGATATCACGACCCAGGAATACCTGTCCCTGTGAACTACCAAACTGCATAGGTCCCAGCTTCTCACTCATACCGTACTCCATAACCATGCTACGGACGATACCCGTTGCTTGTTGGAAGTCACTATATGCGCCCGTACCGATTTCACCGATAAACAGTTCTTCGGATACACGGCCTCCAAGGAGTCCTGTAATTTTGTCCAGCAATTCTTGCTTGGTAACAAGCATACGATCTTCTTTTGGTAACATGATTACATATCCACCCGCACGTCCGCGCGGAATAATGGTAACTTTATGTACCATATCGGCATGTTCCAGGAAGTAACCTACAATGGTATGACCTGCTTCGTGATAAGCGACAATACGTTTTTCACGGTCACTGATAACACGGCTTTTCTTCTCCGTACCAACGATGACACGGTCAATCGCCTCGTCAACTTCTTTCATAGAAATATCTCTGCGATTACGACGTGCCGCAAGCAATGCCGCTTCATTCAAGAGATTTTCCAAATCTGCACCGGAGAATCCGGTAGTACGCTTCGCAATAATGTCCAGCTTCACATCTTTGGTGAGTGGTTTGTTGCGTGAGTGTACTTTCAGAACTGCTTCACGACCTCTCACGTCAGGGCGGTCAACCGTAATTTGACGGTCAAAACGTCCTGGACGCAGCAAGGCAGGGTCCAAAATATCAGCACGGTTCGTTGCAGCAACAATGATAATACCTTCATTGGCTCCGAATCCGTCCATTTCAACGAGCAACTGGTTGAGTGTTTGTTCACGTTCATCGTGACCACCACCAAGGCCAGCACCACGCTGACGTCCTACAGCATCGATCTCATCGATAAAGATGATACATGGGGCGTTTTTCTTCGCATTTTCAAACAAGTCACGTACACGAGATGCACCGACACCGACAAACATTTCAACGAAGTCAGAACCGGAAATACTGAAGAATGGTACACCCGCTTCACCAGCAACAGCACGAGCGAGCAAGGTTTTACCTGTACCCGGAGGACCTACAAGCAATACGCCTTTCGGAATTCGTGCACCTACTGCTGCGAATTTACGAGGGTCCTTGAGGAAGTCCACGACTTCAACAAGCTCCTGCTTCTCTTCGTCAGCACCCGCAACATCTTCAAATGTAACCCGTTTTTTCTCTTCGTTATAGAGACGAGCACGGCTTTTACCAAAGTTCATTACTTTACCGCCGCCGCCTTGTGCCTGATTAAACAGGAAGAAGAACAGCAGGAACATAATGATCAAAGGAATGAAGGAAGTCAGCAACGTCAACCAGATGCTGTCACCTTTCATAGGTTCCTGATGATATTGGAATTTGTTCGTTTCGCTTGCAGTTACAAGCTCACTAATTGCCTCATCCGTAGGAGGAATATACGTTGAGAAATTTTCTGATTTGGCTCCGTCAGGCGTCTCCCTGTATTGACCGGTCACGAGGTACGTCTGACCGTTGAATTGAACCGTCAATTCAGAGACGTTGTTGGCCTTGATCGCAGCGCGCAACTGATCATATCTAGGATTATCGGTGGCTTCGCCGCCATTGCTGACGAACTGGACTATCCCCACCACAACTAAAAAAAGAATCAAATAAAAAGCAGAATTCCGGATGAACCGATTCATCCCCTACCTCCTCTCGAGACACTGTAATTATTTTAACATAGCCCAACGTAGCTTCTCAACAGAAGCCACCAACAGATATGGGCTTGGAACTAGCTTAAGCATTAGTTGCTGTAAACTTCCGGTTTCAGAATCCCGATGTAAGGGAGGTTCCGGTACTTCTCGGCATAATCCAGGCCATAGCCAACGATGAATGCGTCTGGAATGTCAAATCCGGTGTAATGAGCTTCAAGTTCGACTTTGCGACCTGAAGGCTTGTCAAATAGCGTAACTACGCGGACCGATTCAGCACCGCGGTTCTGCAAGAGTTCGATCAGATAACTGAGCGTGAGTCCACTATCAATAATGTCCTCTACAATCAGAACCTCGCGTCCCTCAACGGATTCATCCAGATCCTTAATGATTTTGACAACGCCAGATGATTTGGTGGAAGCACCATAACTCGATACTGCCATGAAATCCATCTCAACAGGTACCGTAATGTTCTTAACCAAATCAGCCATAAATATAAACGCACCCTTGAGCACACAAATGACCAAAGGATTGCGATTTGCATATTCGGCACTTATTGTTGCGCCTAATTCCTTGATTTTACTCTGAATCTCTTCTTCACTGATCAATACTTCCTGAATGTCGTTCTGCAACTGTGCGAACCTCCTAAGTTATACATATGAAAGCCTTACCTGAACCATAACCACTACCCCTGAATCGCTGAATCGCCTACAGTCATGTACAGGATTGCGGAAGTATCCTCCCTGACAGGAGCTACACTAGACCGGCGAACACCCGGTAACCAGATGATATTGCCTGCTCCATCACATACCACGGGAACCCGTGAACGGACAGAAGGGGGAATTTTCTCATCGATGAAAATATTTTTCACCTTTTTGCTTCCGTTTAATCCCATCACTTTCATGGTATCTCCAGGTAACCGTGAACGCACAACCAGCGGCATAAGCAGTTGATCCGCATCAAATGCGGCATGGTCCGCCGATTCCGGTACATGATAATCCTCGGGACTCATCGGAACGATCCGAACATTCCGGTCGATTTCCGCGAGAGAAAGCTCATAAGTTCCGCTCCATTGAGCAAGACGATATTCGTAAGATTGATCCTGTACGTCAGTCCGTATGCCGAAAGAGATCAGATCATACTCCCGGGTGCAGGCGAGTGTCTGTCCTATATCCAGGCTCCAGGTCGTCGCGTCAGGTTGAATAACCTTGCGGCGAATGGTCTCAATACGGGTAAAGTCGACAAAATCACTGTCCAAAGGCAGATAATTCAATATTAGTTTAATCAACCTTCGTTGTAAAGCGACATGTAACTTCAAAAAGGAAGGCACCTCAAAGGTTTGCCTTCCGCCGTTCGCCTGCACTAGACACCTGTATGCGTCATATGCACCTTGTTCCATGAAATCGTCTTCATCACCTACAATTTCGGCAAGTCGATTCAAAGACGGCGTTAACTGTCCATTATATTGCCCCAAAAAAGGAAGCACATCCAAGCGAATGGCATTACGCCGATATTTACGCAGGGAATTGCTTTCATCATTAAAATACAGAAAACCCTGGGTATTACAAGCTTCTACAAGGTCTGTCTTGTTTATACGAAGGCATGGACGAATAAGTTCCACATTTTTTTCTCGCCTTTTAAACTTCATTCCTGCGAGTCCGGAAAGACCACTCCCACGCAGCAAATGGAGCATAACCGTCTCTGCTTGATCGTCGGCATGATGGGCCAGTGCAATGCTCGCCGCATTGTGTTTGGCAGCCACTTCATGCAAAAACTCATATCGTTTGTTGCGTGCAGCTTCCTGAGAGCCTTGACCGGTAAGCTTCATATAAGAAGGTACATCGGCCTTCACCCATTCGAATGCAATGCCCAGTTGATGAGCAAGTGCCCTCATCATCTCGGCTTCATGATCAGATTCAATCCGAAAGCCATGATGTACATGGGCGCAAATCAATTCCAGCGGAACATGCCTAGTACTGATCTCATGCATGATATGCAAAAAAGCCACCGAGTCCGGTCCGCCCGATACTGCGACGACAATCCGATCCCCGGGAACCCATAACTGATGCTCTTCCGCTGCATCCAGCACGTTATTCACCAGCTTGTTCCAGCGTAAAGCCTCCATACCTGTTCCTCATTCCTTACGTTATGTATATGCACTCTCACAGGTCAGAATCGCAGTGCATAGATGAGTACCCCAATAAGTAATATAACGGATACGGCAAATGCATTTTTGAGCCATCGCGGTGTTGTACTTTTGGAACGGCGACGAAGAGGAGAAGGGCGCGCCATCATCTCTTTCCAAACCTTAGCTGCGTGTCCGGCATCCTGAAATTGACCTCGTAATGCCTGAATAGTCCAGTTTCGAAAAGGACGGAGACGTTCGCTACGCTCCACGAGAGCTGTGAGCTGGTTTACACTCCGCAGTTGAGGTAATCCCTCTGCAGCCAGCGCTTTGAGTGCATCAGCTTCAATTACATGAATCAATAATAGGGCAAAAGCAAACACATCATATGTTCCATCTGCTGTTCGGCTGCCCGCATTCCAGAATCCGCGATCATACCATTCAGTGAACTGCTTGACACTCCGGCCGATAGAAGTCACTCCGCCATAGTCGATAAGTTCTACCTGCCCATAATCCGAAACCAGTACATTTTGAGGTTTGAGGTCACCAAACACCCATCCAGCCTGATGCAATTGAGCCAGCTTCTGCAATAGTCTGAGTCCAACCAGGAGTGTCCAGTCCGTTCCCTGGCGCCTAATGAAGTGGTGCAGAGACTCCCCCCGAACGTAACGCATCACATAAAAGGGAATATCACGACCACGAATGGCGTAGTCATCCACATCTTTCAAATAAGAAGGAATGCCACTCTGCCGAAGGGCCTCATGATTACGCTGTAATTGAAAAGATTTGAGCACATTAATTTCCGATTGCAGATCTACAGGGTCAAATCCCATTTTAAGCGCATAATGTTTGCCATTCTCACCCCGCTGGACAAGAAAAACGATGCCATTGGCTCCTTTGCCCAGCAGCTTCCGAATCGTATAACGGCTGCGATTCCATTTCCCTGTGATGACTGTTCCTGGCGGGAAAGAGGCGTCAGACAACGTTGTCACCGAGCATCCCTTCTCTTTCAATGCGATAGTTCCCTTCTATTTCCTGCTGTCCCTCCAGTGTACCATAACGGTAAAAATCAATCACCCTTTGAATCGCAGGACCTGTCGGCGTCGCTCCCTTCATTTGCAAACGTCCAAATAGCGAACGAACACGGCTCGGGTCAACTGTCCAGTCGATGTCCATGACAGCTTCTTCTCCGCTATGTCGTCCAGGAAAATGAAAGACGGAAAGATGGCTCTGACCCATACGAGCCTGCAAGCTAAGCATTAAATCCCGAATCCCTTCCTCCACAGCTGCGAGTTTCGGCTTCATACTGGCACTTACATCAATGAGAAGAACGACTTGAAGCGGTGTTGTCTCCGCCATATCCTCCATCACTTCAACCACCTGTGCACGTTTAGCCGGTTCAAGGTCTGTTACCGTTTTCGGCTCTTGCTCACCCAGAATTTGTGTTAACTCTCTATTAACCGCCTGTTGAATGGTCTGAACCACTGTTTTTCTGGTCATCATCTGCATCGTGTGGGCAAGCTGTCTGGTGCCTACGATCTGACTGATTCCACCTCCGGCTTTGGCAATATCCTCGATTTCCCGACTGCCCAACTCACCAATGGTTCCATAATCAATAACACCGACCACGTTGACCGTAATTCCCTCTTCTCGCGCTTCCGCCGCAGCCAGCACCGGGCTGGCACCTACATTGGAACAACCGTCGGTGATCAATAAGATTTGTTTCATCCGATATCCCTCCGTTTTGGGTTACTCTCCAACTCTATGACTAGCATTGCCAGAATGAAGAGACTTCAAACAGAGGAATATGCAATTAACTAACGGTGCGCGGACGCTCCATCCGGCTTATTCCGGGGACTCTCAATGTCGCCCACTCCGGGCGATAATGTTCTATTTTGCCTACAATTACAGTCATGTCATCATAGATCTCATTTTGCTGGTAACGAATAACACTTTCAAGCAGACAATCTGCTACTTCCTGAGGATCATCACTATCAATTTCCTGTATGAGCCGCTTCATCCAAAGTTCTTTATTGACGGCATACCCTGGCGCATCATAGATGCCATCAGTCATCATAATTAAAACATCCCCTGGCTGAAGCTGTACGGTTACCAGATCCACCTCAATATCTTTGATAATTCCAATCGGCAGATTGCTTGCCGAAACCTGAATAACCTCCTGCCCTCGCTTAATGAAACTTGGAGTCGATCCGATTTTCATAAATGTGGTCTCTGCCGTATATTCATCGATCAGAGCCATATCCACCGTTGCATACATTTCTTCAGGAGAACGCAACATCAGAACGGAATTCACCGATTTGATCGCCAGCTTTTCATCCATGCCCGACTGTAACAACTGCTCTAGTATATTTAGCGCAGCACTGCTCTCCATGCGTGCCCGTTCCCCATTACCCATGCCATCACTAAGCGCAACTGCAAATGTACCATTGCCCAGTTCAACCGTACTGAAACTGTCCCCGGACATCACATCTCCCCCTTTGGCGGCAGCAGCAACACCCGTTGTTATCTCAAACGTTTTGGCAGAGCCAAAGGTAACTGTCGCCAGTCCTTGGCGAGGGTCGAGCATCGTCTCGTTCAAGACGGCGATATGCTCATCCAGTACATCCGAGATTAGCGGAGCGATCATTTTCCGGCACTCGTCAAATCCGCGTGTATAGGCATGAACAATCTCAATTTCCACATTCCCCGCTTCCAGATTAATGATTTCAATAGAATGTATGGACAGACCTAACGATTCAAGCGCATCTCGAATTTGCTCCTCCTGTTGTACCATTTCCTCACTTTCCCGTTGAATTTCTTTCGCCAGGTCCTCCATTACCTGGGATACCCCTGATAATTGCTCTGCAACCAGCTGTCGACTATCTATAATCTGACGTTTCCATTGCATGTTATGTTGATGCAGACCGTACTGGGCGCGCATCACTTCAAGTACCTCCTCCGGTTTCGCACATACCCTGTTCCATTCCACCGGAATCTGCTTGCCTGACATCTCCGGGTTGGCTTCAATGGAACTCATCACATCGGTCATATATTTATAGGTTTGAATAAACTTCGACTCCCAGCATTGCGCCTTCTTAAAGCATCCTGAGCATGTGCCTTCGGCTACAGCATTCATGAAATGCTCCATCCCGCCTTCGTTCTGTACCGGCTCCCCCGCGCCGGACATCTGATCGAAGCTGCGTGACAATTGACGGAATACTTGCGAGAAGCGGGTAACCCGTTCTGCGGTGACATCCCGTATTCTCTTCGCATATTCATGCTGCGACTTCGTATGATCCTGCGTGCCAGGAACATATTTGGATATTGCCGTGAGCATACTTTTTGGCGTTAACATAAACAGAACAATGGCTGCACATGTCTCCCATAAAGAATTCATGACATCTCCGGGACCACCCAGATATATGGATAGAATGGAGGAACCGAGCAGCATGCCCAGAGCAACCGCCGCACGTTTTCCTTCCCTGAGCATACCCGCCAGCATGCCAGCAAAAGCAAGCAGACTCATCTGATATACCGCAGACATATCGGCCAGACTCAGAATGAGACCAGTAATGACCCCAACCGAGGCTCCAAGGGGGGCTCCGCCCACCAGCGCGAAGATCAGAATGAGATATCGGGAGAGCATATGCTCCACAGACAGGGATTGAATTGTCCAGCCCACCGCCCCGGTCATCACGGAAGCCAGCAAAATGATCAGACAGAGGATCTCCTCGTTCTTTAGGTTGAATTTTTTTTTGCGATACGTGAAGATCGGTATAGCCTGTATGAAAACCAGGGTAAGCACAAAGCTGAGTACGGAATCCATCGTGAGCATGAGCATGGCGTACCAGCTGAAAGACGGCCCAATGACGACGGCGAATAACTTGACCATAAAAGTAGTCGTAAACACCATCGTTGGCGCATAAGATAATTCAGCGCGGTCATAAGACTCCAGGCCTCTGAACAACAGATAGAAGATGGCTAGCTCCGAAGCAACAATCAGAGGTACCGGAAACGGAGTGAAGAGACTTCCTGCCAGCAACGCAGCCCCTACCGGAATAATGTAATCCCTGCGCATGAAGGCGATAACCGCAAAATAAGCAATCGCAAAGGGCGATAATTCATTCAGAATCATGGCCTTGCCCAGCAAAAATCCCATAAAGGTAAGAAGCAGCACCCATTTCCGTGCAGCAACGATCTGGACGGCCTTGCGGGAGCTAATCCACTGTTTGAGACGTACTGACAGCTCCTCCCGAGCTTCTGTACCTCCTTTACCAGCTTTCATTCCCGGAAATTGAATGACATTCCACTTTTCCATCATCCTCAAGGCACCCCATTCGATTAATTTAATTTTCGTGTTTCGTTCTCGATGGTTATGATTATAGATAGAATAGAAGACGTAGTTTGTCACAATTGGTGGGTAGTGTCCAAAAACTTTACGACAAAAGAAACAGATGCGGCGCGGTGGTGCGAAACCCCCGGCCTTATTGTGGTTTCATCCATTTGCCACGATCCTTGCCGACAAGACACTTGTCTTATTTTGAACCGGACGCGCTTCGTCATCGCCACGATTTGAGCAGGATACCTGTGGAATGCCACGGAAACCTGTCGGTAAAAAATGGTAGACGACAAATGTTCTTATGTACTTTTTTTCCTGCGCAGAAAAACTGGGGATATGGAGATTCACTTTACAAAAACGGCTATGAATCCGGTTAAATGTCTATATCTGAACGGTTAAATTCCAAAATTAAAAACTAACGCAAAAAAACCGCCAGCCCCAAGGCTAACGGTTTTTCTTATATTTTAAATCAGGTTGAACCAGATTACACGCGTTTGGCTCCACGGCCACCACGTTTGCCTTCTGTGTTCTTCTTCAGCGAAGAGATCCGTTCTTCGCTATCTTTCAGGAAGCGTGACATTTTATCCTCAAATGAAGGTTTGCCTGCTGCGGGCTTGAAAGAACGGCCACCGCGGTCACGGTTAAAACCACCACCACCGCCGCCACGGCCTTGGCCACCACTTGGGCCTCCACCGCTGAATCGTTCGCGATCTCCTCCACTGCGTTCCGGTCTAGGAGCTCTTGGGGGTCTGGACTGTGTTTGTTGCTCAACCGGTTTGTCAACAGCTTGCTTAATGGAAAGCCCAATCTTGCCATCCTTGTCAACGTTGATGACCTTAACGGTAACGAGGTCATTAAGCTTCAGGTGGTCGTTGACATCTTTGACATAATTGTCGGCGATTTCCGAGATGTGAACGAGACCCGTGACACCTCCTGACAGATCCACAAATGCTCCAAAATGCGTGATGCCTGTCACCTTGCCCTCTAACTTGGTGCCCACTTCAATTGCCATAGAATAAAATGATCCTCCCTTAAAAATATACAACCCGATTTTTTGAATGCCAAAATCAATGCTGTGCTAATTTAATTATACCTTATGCCGCAAACCAAGGTCAACTGAGCACTACCCCTTAAGGCAGCCTATTTTTTCCGGTATAACGGCTTCAGACATGTAGATAACAATCCTTGCTCAATAATGAGCCAAATTACATCAGTTCCCTGACTCTTCAACCTGAATTGGTGTTTCCTCAGGCAGATAGTATCCTTTTTTTCGAGCCAGCTGTCCTATGTATTCGGGATCCTTCAACCGACTGACTTCGTACTTCAATTGATCCAGCTTCTTCAACGTCTCTTCCTTTGAAGATTGCTGGGCAGCCAGATGAGAACTCTTGTCCGAAATTTGCGCAGTCTGCACAAGGAACGTATATCCTGCCCAAATGATAAACACAACCATAAAGGTCATCCATAGCATGAGACGCCTTTTGGCACCTGCAGATTTTCCTTGGCCTGCTGGAGCTTTTGATTTGTTCATAGGTGTTTTACCCATTATCGGACCTCCTTAAAACCAGCGTTTCCACATCGCTGCGATACTTGAACCCGCACGGATCAGGAAGCGTGGCGTAACCCAATGTTTCAAGATTGGCCTAAACATCCAGCGGAACAGCTTGCCGAAAGGTACCAAACATTGCAGCACCAGCTTACCCAGGAATAACAGTATGGCGAGTACGAAACCAATTAATACACGCACTAGCTTGTATATTCCTTTAGCGGGCATAACGATCAGGATGTTAAGGATATGTCCACACCAATGAATCAGCGTTCTTGCGAGTTTAATTAACATTACCACAAAACGCTGGGTTGTAACACTTAAAAGCCAAAAATAGAAGCAAACCCCTATAATCAGCCCCAAAAAGACATAAAACCGCAGCTGTCCGTGATTCCCGGCATACAACATCCGGAAGACGAACAGCGCGGAAGCGACCCAATACAACAGATCTAGCGTGTGGACGCTCCATCTCGGGAACCGCAGCTGACCGGACAGTACCCGGTAACTGTCGTAGGCCATCCCCATTACGGCTCCCGACATCAGCATCCACATTAATGTGATCCATTGAGTATCCGGACTCATCGGAACATCTTGCCGAACAGGCCTTTACCGTTTTTGGACTGGGAACCGGGGTCCAGATATTCAAGAGAACTGATAGTGCCCTCGATGGATAACAAACCGTCCTCCAGGCTCAGGTTTTTGATATGTAAATTGTGCCCCCGGATGGTCAGATGCCCAAGTTCAGTTTGCAGCAAAAATTCCTCACTGTCGAAGCTCTCCACATTGGAGACACCCGTCAGATCCAGCAGTTTCCGATTCTGCATGCTCAGATGATGCTGTTTCGTCTTACTTTGCTCAACCATGGCATGTACCCCTCCTTCTTAACCCTAGCTTATGGATCAGAAGTAAAGAATAGAACCAAGGTGCGATGAAAGCAAATATGCGAATATTGAGAAACACAAAAACGCCCTTCCCTATACGGGAAAGGCGTTTCTCTTCATTGCACAATGAATGTGTACAAAAGTATATCAGGCATCCCTGTTACCAGTTCAGACCGTTGTCCTTGGCAATCGGCTCTTCCTTAACCAAGGTGTAGAGGCTGCTCGCCTCATCCTTCTTGGTACTCTCGGCTAGACGCTCCACCTTCACGGTGACCAGCTTTTGACCGAACTGAACCGTAAGTTCATCGCCCACTTTGACAGCGGCGCTTGGCTTCGCTTCACGTCCGTTCACCAGCACACGTCCCTGTTCGGAAACGTCCTTGGCTACGGTGCGGCGTTTGATCAACCGAGAGACCTTCAGGAATTTATCAAGACGCATTATTTTACGGCTTCTTTAAGTTTGTTGCCTGCTTTGAACGCAGGAACGGTGGACTCAGGAATCACGATTTCATTCCCTGTTTGTGGGTTACGTCCGGTACGACCGGAACGTTTGCGGGTCTCAAAAGTGCCAAAGCCGATCAGTTGTACTTTGTCTCCGCTGGCAAGTGCATCTGTAATTTCTCCCAAAAAGCCGTTCAATACGGACTCAACGTCTTTTTTAGTCAAACCGCTTTTGGTGGAAATGTTGTTAATCAGATCTGTTTTGTTCATTTTTAAAAGCCTCCCAAATTGAAAAAAAAGTATCTGCGAATCCGTGACAACAGATCTGCTGCTGCTGGCTCCGCGCAAGGTTTACTACACATGTATTCTGGCTTGGCATCTGAAATCCTGCATCGGTCTTCGACTTTTTTTCACTTTTTGTCGGTCCTGCCCAAGAACAGTCTAAGTCCAGTACCCGAAACACCTCTCTGTTAATCACACGCTTTCTCGTGCAACTCGCCCGATATGTTTCGACAACACGATACGCATGATGCAAAATGCTCGCCTATGTGAATGATATCGGATCAGCGCCCAAAATGCCAGAACCCTTTACAATCCAGCCTTCTTCGCAGCCTGCCAGTATTGCTCCATTTCATCAACATTGCTGTCTGACGGAGTTCTTCCCTGTTCACGTAGACGCTCCTCGATATACTGGAAACGTTGAATGAATTTCCGATTGGTGGCGGCAAGCGCCTCCTCCGGATCGGTATCAATAAATCTCGCAACATTGGCAGCTGCAAATAATAAATCACCCAGTTCCAGCTTCCGCTCTTCCGCAGACTGGTTATGCTGTACCGCTTCTTTTAGCTCTGTCAATTCTTCCTCGATCTTGGCAAAGACACCTTCCACGTCATCCCAATCGAAGCCAACTTTGGCCGCTTTTTTCTGTAATTTGTACCCTTTCATCAAGGCAGGCAAGTCACGGGGAATACCGTCCAGCACAGAAGTCTGCTGTAGATCCTGTCCCTTGCGCTTTTTCTCCTCTGCCTTCATCTGTTCCCAGTTTTGCAACGCTTCATTCGCATTCTCTGCCTGTTGTTCACCGAATACGTGCGGATGGCGGAAAATTAGCTTGTCGTTCAATCCTTCAATAACATCGTACACGTTAAATGTGCCAACCTCTTCTTCCATCTGGGAGTGCAGCAAAATCTGCAACAGGAGATCACCTAGCTCTTCCTTCATGTGATCGGGATCATCTTCATCAATCGTTTCAATGACTTCATAGGTTTCCTCAATCAGGTTTTTGCGAATAGACTGGTGAGTCTGCTCCTGATCCCATGGACAGCCGCCTGGACTGCGAAGGATATTCACGATTTCATGCAGCCGTGCAAAGGAGCGCCGACGAAGCGCGTCATCCGTATTTTTGGGCACATATATCAATGAGAGATTACCGTATCCTTCAATCCGGTCCAGATCATGCAGCGGCACCTTGTGAATGATCTCCTGTCCCTGCACACCCAAGGCATGTCCGACAAATACCGGATAATCGTCAGGGTAAACGTCCATCAGGCACAGTTTTACGTCAGAAGCGGTAAACACATCATATACTTGTCCAATCAAGGTATGAAGCTGGGGCTGCACCAGTTCCGTATTCAGACTGCTGGCATCGAGAAGCTGAAACCCTTCAATAGGATCGAATCCAAGACGAATAAACGCTTCATCCAGAAAGCTTTCCCCGCCCATGACACGCAGCGAAATACCCATTTGTGGGCAGCGCTCTTTCAACAGACGTACGCTCGCTTCAGCGACCATGGGATGCCCTGGCACGGCATATACGATCTCGGTACCCGGCTCGCCCTTGCGTGCGGCCTCAATCAACCGGTCTGCAATTTCGTCATACACTTCCGGAAAAGAATCCTTCGCTTCATAGATGGCATCAAAGGATGTCATCTCCAACCCTTCCTGCTTGAGATCATTCAATACGGGATGATCCAGTGTGCGTACATACAGCGTCGCTGCATGTTTCATTTTTTTGATGATCCCTACCGTCAGCTGATCTGCATCTCCAGATCCAAGACCGACTACTGTTAAAGCTGCACTCATGTTTATAAGCCTCCATCCGAACTATCCTGTCCATACTTCCATCCTTGATCAAAACCAATCACGGATGAGTCATACATAGTACTGAACAGGGCTCTATAATTACACGTATTATACCAGAATTAGACGTTATCCTATAATTGCATTTGCATGTGACACGGTGTGACCCATTCAATCGCTGTTGCTCTGCTTTAGAATGTGAGAGCCGGGGTGAATGGACGGCGTAGCGCTAAGTGTAGCAGCGCAACGCGAGGGTTATCGCAGCACACGCAGTCTGCGCAGCAGCTTGGCCAGCAGTGGCCCCAGCTTGGGCACGGCCGCCAGCTCTGCGGCGGTCAGCAGCCCCGTTCGGGCCGCGGCCAGCAAGAACACGGCTGAGCCTGCTGCTATGCCAAGCAGGCTCACGCCCATAGCGGCCAGCCTGCGGTCGGCCGCGATACCGATGCCGCCGAGCACTGCTTCGGCGGCCCAGGCCGTGCCTGCCGCCGCCAGGCTCAGGGCGGCGATCACCAGCGCCGGCTTCGCCAGGACGGCGCCCGGGGCCGGGCGCAGGGCGACAAGCCGCGCCAGCAGCGCCACATTCAGGCCAGCCGCCAGCATGTAGGCGACTGCGCCTGCAAGGGCCGCGCCGCTGATGCCCAGCGCCGGCACAAGCATGACGTTCAGCAGCGCCTTGACGCCTGCGGCGGCCAGCATGCTGAACGCGGGTGCGCGCACGGCGCCTAGGCCTTGCAGCAGCGCCGCCGCGATAATGCTGACGGTGCTGCCCGCAGCCGTCAGCGCCATGTACCGCAGAGCTTCGGTGCCTGCGGCATCCCCGTACAGCATGCGGTTAATCGGCTCTGCCAGCACCGCCAAACCTGCGGATGCGGCCAGGCCGATTAACCAGAACCAACGCAGCGCAAGGCCTGCTTGCTGCCTCACGGCTCCCGGCCCGCCTTTCAGCCGGGCTTCGGCCATCGCCGGTATAAAGAGCACAGACAGCGACGTGGCAAGCATTGTCACCAATTGAACCAGCGGCAAGCCTCGGTTGTAAATCCCGAAGGACACCATGGATTGAAGCTCATCCAGCCCTTCTCGTCTTAACAACCGGGGTACTGTAAAGGTATCTACCAGATTCATCAATGGCACGGCCAGTGATCCGAGACAGACCGGAATGGCATAGATCAGTAGTGTGCGAATCCATTCACCGTTGGACCTCCGCTCCTCAGACAGAAGCGTGCTCCCCCCGCTGGGGTGCTCTTTGGTTTTCTCCATTTGCCCACCTGTCTCAGCACTTTTCATAACAGCGAGCTTTTCCCCATTTTTGCGTCGATGATGGTACACATACCCAAGCATTGTAACTAACCCGGCAAACCCACCTGCCACTGAACCAATCATTGCTCCAGCTGCAATGGTCTCCAATGAAGCGTCCCTCCCCATGAGCCACAACAAAAGAACAATCATCACCGTGACCCGAACAGTCTGCTCTACCACTTGGGATACGGCTGTTGGCACCATTTGCTGCAACCCCTGAAAATATCCGCGCAGTCCTGTCATCACCGGTACAAACAGCAATGCCATTGAAGCTGCCCGAATGGACGGTACGACACTTCCATTACCAATCAGACTTCCAACAAGCGGTGCACCTAAATACATCAACAGGGCCAGTGCCAGCCCAATTCCACCGAGCAGCAACGAGGACAAGCGTACAACCCGTCTACCCTCCTCCGGTTGACCAAGAGCATTCTGCTCGGCTACGAATTTGGATACAGCGACAGGCAGCCCGGCAGCGGCAATGGTAATAATGAGCATGTAGAACGGGTACACCGTATTGTAGATGCCAAAAACACCGTCTCCCCCCAGATTCTGCAGCGGAATCTTCTGAAAAGCACCAATGATTTTGGATATTATGGCGGCAAGCCCAAGCACAAATGCACCCTGAAGCAATCTTGAGCCTGTAGACGACTGTTTCATATGTCCCTCCTGCGTATGTCCGTGCATTCATTCTTTCAAGGTATACCTAGTTATTATACCTGTCCAAAGGCACACAGACTAACCCTTCGAGGTATCCTGTTCTTCAGGACATCATCCACACGGTCTAGAGCTTCCGTAAAATGCAAAAACTCCTGTATGCCCTCAGGGCACCAGGAGTTGATCTGCTTTTTTATTGCTCCATCTGTTTGCCAAGGAATCCGGCAGCCGTCTCAGACATTTTGATTTCCATCTGAGACATCTTCACCGATTCATCCTTGTTGAAAAGGATAACCGTTCCGATGGGGTCACCACCCGAAATGATTGGAGCGATAACAAAAGACGATAACGTCTCGTCATGATCTTTGCTAAGCTCATACGAACCATTGTTGGTCTCCATAATCGTCTTCCGGTTTTCCATACAGCTCTCCACCAGTTGACCTACCTGCTTGTCCAGATACTCTTTCTTGGAACCGCCTGCGACCGTAATAATCGTATCACGGTCAGAGATCATCGTTACATGGCCTGTACTTTCATACAGCGATTCTGCATATTCTTTGGCAAAATCACCAAGTTCGCCAATCGGCGAGTATTTTTTAAGAATAACCTCTCCATCGCGGTCCACAAAAATCTCAAGTGGATCGCCTTCACGGATACGTAACGTACGGCGGATTTCTTTCGGAATGACCACTCGACCGAGGTCATCTATACGGCGGACAATACCAGTAGCTTTCATTTCACATGTTGCCCCACTTTCTCGAGAAGATTTTTCAACTACTGTTCCTTAATGGGTAGAGGAAAGTCCCAGAACGTTTAGTGTGATATCTTGACCATAGTATTCATCTGTTCCCATTTCCTTATACATACTTTGGAGAATATAGTTGTGTAAACTTCCACAGAAGGCGACCATTTACCCACTTTGCTCCATAGATACAAGGAAAAGCAAGAGGGAGGCCTTAAGACCCCCTCTTGCTTTTCTGTATGGTTGTCCATATTTGAAGCGTTCAGTGTATCACCCAGACAAATGTATTGGCTGGAAGTACGCATTCGCTATCTTACTTACCGCTTGTATCTGTACTTTCATCTGTTTTTGTATCCTTGTCGGTTCCAGTTGTTCCTTGATCCGTTTTGGTATCCGTACCCGCATCGGTTTTCTCACCCTCAGTACCTGTATCAGTTCCTGTACCGGTTGTGCCTTCAGTCGTGCCTTCTTCAGCCTTGTCTGTTTTCGGCAGTTTTACTTCTTTTACGATTTTGTCCAGTTCGCTGGTCATGAATGTGTCGATCTCAGCAGCGGCCAATTGGCTTTTGAGTGTTTCTTTTTGCTCAGCAGTCAATTTCGCGTAGTCCGCTTCTGTACGTTTTTCTACTTTCATGATGTGATAACCATATTCAGTCTCTACAGGATCACTGATTTTGTTCAATGGCAGCGTTTTGGCCGCTTCTTTGAACGCATCTACCCAGCTAGCTACAGGTGTATCTTCATACAATCCGCCTTTTTCTGCAGAACCTGTGTCTTCAGAGTATTTCTTTGCAATTTCAGCAAAGTCTGCTCCGCCGTCCAATTTGGCTTTCACTTCTTTCGCAAGTTTCAGAGCATCTTCCTTTTTACGCTCTTTTTGCGTTTTTGGATCCGTAAAGTTAATCAGTACGTGACGAACAGACGCCGTTGTGAACTGATCTTTATTTTTCTCAAATTCAGCTTTAATCGCATCTTCAGTAACGCCAGTTTCTTTGTCCTTAATTACTGTCATAATGCGAGTCATGTAATCTTTAATGTTCTGGTCTGTCAGGTTCTGAGCTTTCAGCATCTCAGTCCATTGATCAGCTTGAACAGAAGCCTTCATTTTGTCGAATTGCTCTGTCGCTGTTTTGGCACCTTCGGTTTTCGCTGCATCACTTGCTTTTCCACTCAAATATTCATATGCAACTTCCTGTTTTACCAGGTATTCCTTGAAATCATCCATATCCATCATTTGTGCATATTCCGGATAGAGGAATTTCATGACCCGTTGCTCCATGTCGAATTCATTGGCTGTAATTGTACCGCCTTCATACGTAGCGACTACAGCACTTGTATCCTTTGTTTCCGTTGTTGCTTCTTCCTTCTTGCCACAAGCAGCAAGCAGTGATAGGGACAGTACTGCTACCATACTCACAGACAGTACTTTCCCTACTTTTTTATACTTTGCTAACATCCTTTAGTTCCCCCTTTGATTTAAAAGCACTTTTCATGGACTCCAGAAATTTCTCTACCAGCTCCATCAGTTGCTTGTCCCCAAGCCCTTTGCCCTTGACATGAATAAGCATATGGGGTCCTTGTTCAAATTGTACACGTCTTTCGAACTGATTTCCAATGTGTGCGATTTTTGAGAGCTCAAATGCATGTTCTCGGCCTTCATAGAACTTCACTGTAAGATCATCTCCGCGTTGGGAGATGGATTCAATACCGTAAATCTTGCCATAGACTTTCATTCTGGCCACCGCCAGCAGGTTGATCACGGCTTCCGGCAGATCTCCGAATCGGTCAACCAATTCGTCTTCCAGTTCCATTGCATCGTCGAAGGAGGCAATAACCGCCACTTTTTTGTAAATTTCAATCTTCTGAATACTGTCATAAATATAATCAGACGGCAAGTACGCATCGATACTGAGATCCAGCGTTGTGTTCCACTGATCGGATGAAACCGGCTCTTCGCCGAGCATCGTAACTTTCCGTTTGTTGATTTCCTCTGCCAGCATCTGAGAATACAGATCGAATCCGACAGACGCAATAAAGCCGTGCTGTTCAGCTCCGAGCAGATTACCCGCGCCGCGGATCGACAAATCACGCATCGCGATCTTAAATCCCGAACCCAGTTCAGTGAATTCCTTGATCGATTGCAGACGTTTCTCAGCAACTTCGGTCAGCACTTTGTCCCGTTGGTACGTGAAATACGCATACGCAATCCGGTTGGAACGTCCCACCCGTCCACGCAGCTGGTACAGCTGCGAGAGACCCATTTTGTCCGCGTCATGCACGATCAGCGTATTTACGTTAGGAATATCCACCCCGGTCTCAATGATGCTTGTGCTGACGAGTACGTCATATTCACCATCCAGGAAGTCCAGAATAGTTTTCTCCAGCTCCGTTTCCGACATCTGGCCATGACCCACACCAACCTTGGCTTCAGGGACCAATTCGGAAATTTCGGCAGCCATCTCCTGAATTCCCTGCACACGGTTATACAAGTAGTAGACTTGACCGCCACGAGCCAATTCACGTTCAATCGCTTCACGAACAAGTGCCTGACTGTGTTCAACGACATACGTCTGTACCGGAAAACGGTTTTCCGGCGGTGTCTCGATAACCGACAGATCCCGAACGCCCAGCATGGACATGTGAAGGGTACGCGGAATCGGCGTCGCTGTCAGTGTCAGCACGTCCACGTTTGTTTTCAGCTTTTTCAGTTTTTCCTTGTGGGTTACACCAAAGCGCTGCTCTTCATCTACAATTAACAGGCCAAGATCCTTGAAGACTAGATCCTGTGACAATAACCGATGAGTACCAATGACAATATCGACGGTGCCTGCCTTGATGCCTTTGGCCGTCTCATTCTGTTCTTTACGTGAACGGAATCGACTAAGTACATGAATGTTGAACGGATATCCCGAGAAACGCTCACGGAACGTTTCATAATGCTGCTGAGCCAAAATGGTTGTAGGAACCAATACAGCAACCTGTTTACCCTCAATGGCAGCCTTAAATGCAGCACGGATCGCAACCTCGGTTTTGCCGTAACCGACATCCCCACACAATAAACGGTCCATCGGACGATTTTGTTCCATATCCTTCTTGATTTCTTCGATGGCACGCACCTGATCACGTGTCTCATCATAAGGGAACATGTCCTCAAACTCCTGCTGTTCCGCAGAGTCTTTGTCGAAGCCAAAACCTTTTGACGTCTGGCGTTCCGCATAAAGCTTGATTAGATCATCAGCAATATCCTGTACGGATGTGCGGACTTTATTTTTAACTCGTGTCCACTCATTACCGCCCAGCTTATATATTTTCGGCTCTTTCTCTTCCGAACCGACATATTTCTGAATCAGATCAATCTGCTCAATCGGTACAGACAGTTTGTCTCCACCTGCATAGAGAATATGCATGTAGTCTTTGTGAATCCCGCCAACCTCAAGTGTGCCAATCCCGAGATACTTACCAATCCCGTGATTCTGGTGAACGACATAATCGCCAACTTTCAGCTCACTATAGGATTTAATACGTTCAGCATTATCCACATTGCGAATCGGTTTGCGCACTTTGCGCTGCTTCTGTGAGAACATCTCACCTTCGGTAACGACAGCCAGATGAATAGAAGGCATTTCAAATCCGGTTTGCAGGTTGCCAATAAGCATCTCCGGCTCAGGAATATCATAGTCCATGAGTACCCGGCGCATGCGATCAAGTCTTTCCTCACCGTTAGCCAGCATGAGCACCTGAACTCCGGCTTTCTGCCAGCGCTCCATCTCTGCTTTGAGCACGTTCATCTGACCATGGAAGTCCTGCATTCCACGACTGATAAAGTTAAGAATATTCTGCGGCTGGGTATGAGGAACCTGACGCAAAAAGATGGACATAAACAACGTCTGGAATGGACGTTCATAGATCAGATCATCCCCATCGGCCGACAGATGCAGGTCCGGAAGGGTCTTTCCGTTTTGCATCAGATGCAGATTCCACTCCGACTCATCCCGGTCAAGCTGTTTTGACGTCTCTGCGAGCCTTGCCGGCTCATCGAGTACAAGCAGCGTATCTTCTGGCATGTAGTCGTAGATCGTCTTGTTTTCTGGATAGAGCGGTGAAATATATTTATACATTTCGGAGAAATACACATGCTCCCGCAGAAGTTCGATCTCGCGATGAATTTCTTCTCGCAGACGCAGCTTCGCCTGCCGGTCTGTCATTTTCTCCAACTGTTGGTCAAGCAAAATAACGGCTGCATCCGCAGCCTTCTCCATACGTTCGCGATCTGCAATTAACTCTTTGCACGGCAGTACCGTTACTTCGTCAATTCGTTCAATGGAGCGCTGATCTGCAGGATCAAAAGTACGAATGGAATCGATCTCATCGTCAAATAATTCCACACGATACGCAATGGACGATGTGACCGGATAGAAATCAATAATTCCTCCACGGACGCTCATCTCGCCGCGCGATTCCACACGTTCCACGCGTTCATATCCGAGCTTCACCATCTCCAGCAGGAATGAATCGAGCTCCAGCGTATTGCCTTGTTTAATTGTAATCTGAGCATTAGCCATCACTTCTGGAAGTGGAACATAACGCCGTACCCCGGAAAATGGGATAACAACAACGCCCCTGAATCCCTGGGCGCAACGGACCAACACGTCAATACGCTGACCCAATGTTTCCGGACTGGAAACAGCAGCTTCAGCGGCAACAAGCTCGTTGGCAGGATAGAGCAGCACCTGATCTGGTGAAAGCGCTTCCTGTAAATCTTCTGCGATTTTTTGAGCGGAAAACATATTGTGTGTCACAACGAGCAAGGGGCGGTTCATTTCCTGATGTAAGGCAGCCAGCATAATCTGACGCGCCGAACCGGATAAGCCCGAAACCAACTGCTCCTTCATACCGGATGTAATCCCGGCCGTAATGGATCCGAAGTCCGGATCTTTGGAAAAAGCCTGTATAAGTGCTTGTAACAAAAGGGGCACCTCTCTTATAACTTACTTGAGTATCTCACGCCTGCGCGTAGGTTCACCACATTAGAAATTGGATACAAATTCCTTTTTGTCCTGTTTCATCATAAAGGATTAATCGCTTCTTTGCCACATCCGTTTGATGTAGCTGAAAGGTAATTTGGATATAGTCTGGTTTCATCCCAACTGAAAAGAAGCCTCAGCAGGCTGCCAAGGCTATAAAGGTGAAGCGGTATTCCGCAGCCACCATCATCTGTCACAAGTTCTTGCTGCGGGCGAGTTAATTATTGAAGCGGACTCGCAAGCAGACTCAGCTCAGGATTGAATTCCAGAGCTTCTTTGCAATAATCACATGTAATCCGAACGGTTATATCGCCACCGGAATTATACGCTATTATATCCCTCCGCTCGTCGGGGGTCAAGAAATGAAAGCCCAATTGCGCTTCCGTTATCCGGGCAGAATCGATTCGTCCAATAAAAGTACGGCAATGCCTGCACACATAATTCACTGACATGTTTATGCCTCCTGAACATGGTTTATACGTCCAGTATGCCCATTAAGACGGAATCGAACCCGGATCTTGATCATTTTTCCAGTGTCAACTGCAGCGGTTCACCCGTTGAACTTGGCCATCGTCTGCTCAAACGTATGATCCAGACTATACTCCAATGCATCACAGGTCTGTTCGATCGTTTGATCGAGCGCTTCCTTTTCGTTCTTCATAAACTTGGACAGTACGTAATCTACAATGGCATGTCCCGGTTCTGGTCGGGATATTCCCATCCGCACCCGGTTAAACTGCTGAGTACCGGTGTGCTGGATAATGGATTTGATTCCATTGTGACCACCTGCACTGCCCTGGTAACGCAATCTGACTTTGCCTGTTTCCGTGTCCATGTCGTCATAGACAACAATCAGGTCTTCCAGACTAACTTTATAAAAGTCCATATAAGCCCTTACCGACTCACCGGACAGGTTCATAAACGTCATTGGTTTAATCAGCACCGTTTTGACGCCACCAATTACGCCTTCTCCAATGAGCGCCTTGCATTTGCTCTGCGTTATGGAGATATTATGGCGCTCTGCGAGTCGATCAAGTGCCATAAAGCCGATGTTATGACGAGTTTTGGCATAGTTCGTGCCTGGATTTCCGAGGCCGACAATCCACTTCATCTTGTTCCCTCCTTCGGATCAGCCTAAGGTGAAGCATAGACTTCGAATGTTATATTTCATATAATATCAACAAAGTGAGATTCGAATTGTTATATAATTTGAACTAAAGAGTATTTACACTGGCACTCCGATGACAGAACAACTTTCCGATCGCTGTTATCCCCGGATTTTTTTGATTTCTTTATGAAAAGGTGAAAATCCGGGGATAGCTTATGCTTTCGATGTAGCTTTCTTGCAGAAAGCTTTCAGGCGAACGCTTCGCTTCTTCAAGTTATTTCTGTCCTCTCCGTTATCGTGTAAATGTTTAGTTGATCTTATATAGTGTTTACATTTATTATTTCATCAACCCAGGAAGGTGAGCGGGTTTTGCGCGAAGACAACGGACAACTGACTCAACATAGCGATTTTATCTATCATCTGGAATATCACGTACCTGTACAGGTATATGACCGCGACACCCATATTGAGATCGGACTAATCACTCGTTTCGATAATCAATTTGTCGAAATTGCCGACACTCTTTTTCATCGGCGCCGGTTCCGTTTTATCTCCCGCCCCGGATACTAGAAATTCGGCAGGCACTTTTCACTTCCAATATAACGGCACGCCGACAGGGGTTACATTTTCCATTGATCCGGAAAACGTAACCCCTCTACTACTTTATGCAGACATCCTTATTCAATTTCAAACAGCTTGCTGATTGACAATTCCTCATGAACCCGGATAATGGCTTCTCCGAGCAAAGGTGCTACAGACAACACTTTAAGTTTGCTTGTCGGGTTAGCATGCGTAATCGGAATGGTATCCGTTACGATAACTTCCTTCAGCGGTGCATTCTCCAAGCGTTCCATCGCAGGTCCGGACAATACTGGGTGAGTACAGCAAGCGTATACTTCCTTCACGCCGCCTTCCATTAGAGCATTCGCTCCCAATACAATCGTTCCTGCTGTATCAATGATGTCATCGATCAGAATTGCTGTTTTACCTTCGATGTTACCGATAATGTTCATCACTTCGCTGACGTTCGGCTCTGGACGACGTTTGTCGATAATTGCGAGAGGTGCATTCAGGAAGTCAGCCAGTTTCCGAGCGCGTACTACGCCGCCGTGGTCAGGCGATACAACAACCGGATTTTCGATCTGTTTCGAGCGGAAATATTGAGCCAAAATCGGCACGCCGAGCAAATGATCGACCGGAATATCGAAGAATCCCTGAATCTGCATGGCATGCAAGTCCATCGCGATTACACGGGTTGCACCCGCCTTTTCGATCAGATTGGCAACCAGTTTGGCTGTAATCGGGTCACGCGAACGGGCCTTACGGTCCTGTCTAGCATAGCCATAGTACGGAATAACGACGTTAATCGTCTTGGCAGATGCCCGTTTAAGTGCATCAATCATAACGAGCATTTCCATCAGGTTGTCATTAACCGGCAAGCAAGTAGACTGCACGATATAAACGTGACAGCCCCGAACACTCTCAGAGAGTTTCACTTGGATCTCACCATCACTGAAGCTGGTTGTGTGAGATTCACCCATAGGAATTCCGATATAATCAGCAATTTGATGGGCAAGCTTGGGGTTAGAATTGCAAGTAAATATTTTTAATTTCGAATCAAAATAAGTCATAAAATAAAAACCCTCCGTGCTGGTTCATTGGAATCTATAAGCGTCTGCGACATGTCGGCACCCCCCGATGTTCAGGAGGCAATTCTTAATATCAATACCCCTTATTCGGGTTTGGCATTTTGTTTCTTGGCTTTGGCACGACCACGAATTTTCTCCGCATATCCAGGTTTGTTCTCCTGGCGTGGGCGGGCAATCGCAAGATCGTTTTCGGGAACAGAATGGGTAACGGTAGAGCCTGCAACAACATATGCGCCTTTTCCTACCGTGACAGGTGCAATCAGATTGACATTACTGCCTACGAACGCATCATCTTCAATCGTCGTTACAGCTTTATTATATCCATCATAATTCACTGTTATTGCCCCGCATCCAACATTTACGTTTTTCCCTACTTTAGCATCCCCAATATAACTGAGATGAGATACTTTGGAGCCTTCATCAATTGTAGCATTTTTCACTTCAACAAAGTCACCAATTTTTACGTTGCGGCCCAGTTTGGTGCCTGGACGCAAATAAGCAAATGGACCTACAGTTGCTTCTGATCCAACCTCGGTTTGTGACAGTACAGAATGCTTGATTGTAACTCCATCCTGAATGATGCTATCTTCCACATCTGCCTGAGGACCAATATGGCATGCTTCGCCGATGGTAGTTGTACCTTTGAGTATGGTACCCGGATACAATACTGTATCTGATCCAATGGTAACATCCGCCCCGATATATGTCGATGCCGGATCGATGATCGTAACACCGTTCAACATATGTTTCACCGCCAAACGTTCACGCATGAACGCTTCTGCTTGTGAAAGGGCAAGTCGATCATTAACTCCGATGGATTCCGCGATGTCATCTGACATGTAAGCTTCCACCACTTCTCCATCATTACGGAAAATGCCAACCACATCAGTGAGATAATACTCTCCCTGAGCATTCTGGTTCGTCACTTTCTCCAACGCAGCGAATAATTTGGCATTATCGAAGCAGTACGTACCTGTGTTGATTTCGTTCACAGCATCTTCCTGCTCCGTGCAATCCTTCTGTTCAACAATGCGCTGTACAGAACCATCTTCTCCGCGAATAACGCGGCCGTACCCTTTGGGATTGTCCAGTTTAGCTGTGAGAACCGTTGCTGCTGCTCCGCGGCTCTCATGGAGCTTCATCAGTCCTTCCAGCGTCTCGCTGGTCACAAGTGGTGTATCTCCACAGACAACAATGGTTGATCCTGCTTCACTGCCGAGCAGAGATTTAACCTGCTTCACCGCATGTCCTGTTCCCAACTGTTCAGCCTGAAGCACGTACTCTGCTCTGGAACCCAAAAATGACTGCACCGCTTCGGCACCATGACCGACCACAACGACGCTACGTTCAACGCCTGCGCGAAGAGCTGCATCCAGCACGTGACCCACCATCGGTTTACCGCATACGGGATGCAGTACCTTGTACAATTTCGATTTCATACGTTTGCCTTGCCCTGCCGCAAGAACGATTGCCATTCTTTTCAAAATTTACGACCTCCTGTTCTGAAAAACCCATCGTTTGACCTTACCTGTATATATCCGATGAGTAACGTTCAGCCGGCCCTGCGCCGGTCTTGTTCATCGCCTGCTGTCTCTGTAATCACGCGTAACAACGCGGACACCAACAAATCGTGACCTATATGTATACGCCGTGTACCTGTGAGCTTAACCGATTCCCATGATTCCTAAGATGCCGCCCTGTTACCAAGCGCACGCTGCGCTTTTTGTTCTTTCAACATTTTGCAACATTCAAGCTGCGAAAATGCTCTTCTGTGAATAAACTCAATACTGAATATATCTTATTCCGGTCAAAAAGAAAAGAGAGCCATAAGACATGGCTCTCTTTTCCTTCGAACCCCAATAATGTTCTCAGGCACCTTCTTCAATGACTTCTTCCTCAGTTGCTGCGCGATCATACTCAGTCAAAACAGCTGCTTGAATCTTCTCGCGAGTACCGGAAGAGATCGGGTGGGCGATATCACGGAATTCTCCGTCAGGAGTCCGCTTGCTCGGCATAGCAACAAACATTCCGTTATTGCCATCGATGACGCGAATGTCATGAACGACGAATTCGTTATCGATGGTAATGGATGCGATAGCCTTCATTCTCCCCTCAGAGTTAACACGGCGGAGTCTGACATCCGTAATTTGCATGTGTGTGTTCACCACCTTTTTCCATCAGAACTTGGTGTATAATTCCACACAGCCTATACGAACTCCTTCTTTTTATAACCACAAAAATGTCCTAATTTCAGGAATTTTTTTATTTAATACACAATTCGACATTGTTAGTGCCAGCTCGATGGAAAAGAACTTTTCCCGACATGCAATTCGTCATGATTCTACAGGTCAAAATAGTTGCCAGGCTTAACGGAAATGTGTCTGCTCTTCGCATCAACTGCCGTCAGCTTCGCCAGAGATATGTAGTCCGTCAGCAGTCGTTCTTCTGAATCAACCGATCCAGATTCTACTAATACGCCTACTCCGGCTACCGTGGCATTAAACTCGGCCAATAGGTCGATCATCCCTTGGACGGTTCCCCCAGCCTTCATAAAATCATCTACAATGAGCACTCTGGAGTGCTCACGCATGGCCCTGCGAGATAGGGACATGGTATGTAGGCTTTTATGGGACCCGGATACATAATTGATACTTACGGCCGATCCTTCCGTAGCCTGATGGTCCCTGCGCACGAGCACTACAGGCAGATTGAGTTGGGCTCCGGTAGCATAAGCAAGCGGAATCCCTTTAGTCTCGACCGTCATCACCACATCAATATCCATATTGCCAAAGGCCGTTGCAAAAATCTTGCCAGCTTCATTCATCAATGCGGGCTGTCCAAGCAGGTCGGACATGTACAGATATTCACCAGGGAGTATCCGATCCGGCTGCGCAAGCTGGGTAGAAAGTCGTTCTGCAAAAGCCAGTGCCAGTTCTCTGGACACCTTCGGAATCCACTTTACTCCCCCGGCTGCTCCAGCCAGTGTATGCAGTTCTCCCGAACCACCTTCTTCGAACACTTCCTTGATAATCGCCAAATCTTCACTGATCGACGACTTCGCAGCTCCATAGCGTTCGGCAAATGTGGTCAACGGAATAACCGTATGCGGTCTAGACAATAAGTACTGCGTCATTTCAACCAGCCTTGCGCTTCGTTTTAATTTCTTCACAGAGATCCATCCTCACGATCACGGAAAACATCCAAATCCGAATAATTATTTAAAAATATACCACCTTTATACGTGTTTGTACATTATAAAAGCGAATATTAGGTTAGCATACGTACAGCATAAACTTCTTTACAGAAGCCTCGCAGTCCATTGTAGACTCGGGCAACCTTGGACTCTTTGGAAACTAATCCAAACACGGTTGGACCACTGCCTGACATTAATACTCCGTCTGCTCCAAGCCGAATCATGGCATCTTTCAGATGCTGAACTTCCGGATACAGCTTCAACGTTACGTCCTCAAGCACATTCCCCATCTGCCCGCACACTTCGGCAAAGGATTGGTTACGGATGGCCTGCTCCATTTTGGCAGCACTCAGATGACGAACAATCTTGTCGCTGCGGAAACGCCCGTAGACGTCGGCTGTGGACACATTAATCGGCGGCTTGGCCAAGATCACCCAACATTGTGGGGGATTCGGCATCGGTGTCAGCTTCTCCCCACGGCCTGTAGCAAGTGCTGTTCCACCTGTAATGCAGAAAGGCACATCAGACCCCAGTTCAGCTCCGAGCTCCTGAAGCTCTTGATCCGGGATGTTGAGACGCCATAGGCGATTCAATCCACGCAGCGTTGCTGCTGCATCACTGCTGCCGCCAGCAAGTCCGGCGGCCACCGGTATTTTTTTGTCCAGATGAATATGGACTCCAGTTTTCACATCATAACGCTCTTTGATGAGCCTGGCTGCCTGAAAAGCCAGGTTCTTCTCATCCAGGGGGATATATCCCGCCTGACTGGAGATAAAGATCGTGTCACGAGGAAGCTCAGACATTTCCAGTCGATCGGCAAGATCCACCATCGTCATGATCATCTCAACTTCGTGAAATCCATCTCTTCTTTTATGTAAAACGTCTAGCATCAAATTGATTTTAGCAGGCGCTTTTTCGTAAATTTTCAAGGCGTTCACCCGTCCTCACCTTTTCCCTAAGACAACTTAACATATTATATCAAAATGGGGCTGTCAAGTCATTTCTATTCCGCATCCATGGGGAAAAAGCGAGGTCATTCCTGCCGGATTGCCCCGCTCTCCAAACCGTTTGAACCGGATTACGATTTGCGTGCCGCTTCTTCCGCAAGTTGAATGGCCCGTTTCACCATATTGCCCGCATCCTTCGCTTTGATTCCGCCCCAACCTTCCTGCTGGACGGTATCATAGAAACCTAGGTCTTTTGCCAGTTCATTCTTGAGTTCATCCGACATTACACTTCTTCTTCTCCGGCTCATGGGTCATCCTCCTCGAAATAGTTCATTCATGATAAGTCCATTCGTATCCGGGACTATTTGCCCCCAGGCCAAGAAAAATGCCTTGAACCTGTCCAAATAGTATGCCGCTTCTTCCCCAGACTCATTCCTGATCAACTATGGCTCTCCGAGGATGAGCAGATTTTTAAAATAA
Source organism: Paenibacillus sp. BIC5C1 (assembly GCF_032399705.1). Taxonomy (NCBI): domain Bacteria; kingdom Bacillati; phylum Bacillota; class Bacilli; order Caryophanales; family Paenibacillaceae; genus Paenibacillus; species Paenibacillus sp. BIC5C1. The sequence continues at coordinate 37,592 of NZ_CP135922.1, read as the reverse complement.
AAAAAGCGACCTGCCCAAGGGGGCAGAATCGCCGTAAATCGATACTTACGTCTCCATGTAGGAGCTATGCGTCTGGCTGCCTGGATCAAATACCATGACTTCCACCGATTCCGTAAGTATATCAGCATAACTGTAGGATACTCGCTTGAAAGTTTCTTGCTCCTCATCAAGCTTGACAATAAAAACAGAAGGGTACGTTTCTTCCAATACACCCGTACGCTCAATGGTCTTACGGCGGCCACCATTAGCCCGCAGCATAATTTTCTGACCGATATGTGCATCGAGATTGCGTTTGATATCCAATAGCGTATTTTTAGCCATTGTCGACGACCACCTCTTTTCTTGTCCATTATACCGGATTTTACAGTCATTGTCAAATCAAAACTAATTATTATATCAGTATCAAAAAGTTGTTGTCAATGAATTTTTTTGCAAACAAAAAAAGCCCCTAAATGGGACTTTCTTCTGCCATCTTCAGACGGCTGATGGATTCACTTTTAACGTGGATAAATCATTCAACCCGGGCAGACCTACGCGATAACTCCCCCGTGTCTCTACGCCGCCCACACCCTGACTGCCACTAATCGTGTTATGCAAAATGTCATTCATGTTCACGGTTTCCCGTACCGACGTGAAGGCTGCCTTGGCTGCCACATAGACCGGGTCCAGAGCATGAATGAGAATTCGGCCCGGTGAGCTAGCAAAGTTAGCTCCAGCCCGCAGCAAAGCCTCAAAGTGGGACTGACACGCACCAGCTACAATCGTGAGCGCATCGAGATGACGTTCATACTGCCTAGCCACCTGAATAGCGGATACGAAGTTCTGCGAATTCTTGTAGCTGCCCAGACTATATAAGTCGTAGGGCTGACGAGTCTTGAGTACTCCGTCATGGCCAGTAATGACAACGATATCCGGACGCACTTTCGGCAGCAGACGATATAACGTGTCAGCCATGGCCGACTCATGTACATATTGGCCCTCTGCGGGAACACGAAGCTGCTCATAAAGGTTCATGCTTTTTTTTAGATAATTGGGGTCACCATCCAAGTGCAGCACTTTGCCAGGCATCTCGAAATAAGCCGGTTCTTGTTGCACAGACCATTCCTGAACTATTCCTTCGCGATTGCGCTCGGCCTGTTCCATTCGATTCTGCTGCAGGCGTGAGAGCGTCTGATGTGCCTTCACGTGAGCCTGCCTCGTCTTCGCACTCTGCGGTTCATAAGGAACCTGTATCAAATCGTCCACAGGGGAATCGGCTAACAGCCGGAACTCGGTCCCTTTAATGATGGCACCGTCCGACTGGAGGCCTTCCACCCGAAAAGTCACATCTCCACCGTATGACTTTCGAACGACCAAGTCTCCGATATTCATCAACATAATCACCTCTACCCCATCGTATGGGCAGAAACCCGGATTGGTTCATCCGAATTTTACAGAGCTGCGCGTACCCCGGCTTCCCACATTACGGTACAGAGTGTTGCATACTCCTGCAGGCTCAATGTTTCTCCCCGTCTTGAAGGTTGAATACCGGCCTGCTCCAACAGCTGATCAGCCTGTTCTCTGTTCTCCTTTGTGAAGAAACGAGCTTTCAAATTATTGGAGATTGTTTTTCTACGCTGCGCGAAGGAAGCCTGTACCACTTCGAAGAAATGTGCCTCGTCGGGAACTTCAACCGGTGGCTGCTCACGCACCTTTAACTTGATTACTGCCGATTCCACATTAGGCTGCGGAATAAAGACCGTGGGCGGAACAATACAGACCAATTCCGGCATACTGTAGTACTGAACCGCAATGCTCAGACTTCCATAGTCCTTTGATCCCGGTGCAGCAGCCATGCGTTCGGCCACTTCCTTCTGGATCATGACTACAATGCTGTCTACTGGCAGCTTCTCTTCGAGCAGCTTCATCATGATTGGTGTCGTTACATAGTAAGGCAGATTGGCCACAACACTCACTTTATCCACCGTTCCAAAATCGTTGCGGAACAACTCGGCTAGATCCAGCTTCAGCACATCCCCGTGATGCACACGTACGTTCGGATAAGGCTGCATCACTTCACCCAGAATCGGGATCAATCTCTGATCAATCTCTACAGCCGTTACAGGACCAGCTACACGAGCCAGACGTTCTGTGAGTGCGCCAATACCTGGTCCGATCTCAAGTGCCCCCTTGGACTCGTCCAGATCAGCTGCATTTACAATTTTGTTTAATATATTTTGATCGATCAGAAAGTTCTGACCCAGGCTCTTCTTGAATGAAAATCCGTGTCTTTGAATAATTTCTTTGGTTCGTTTGGGTGTTGCAATCTCTACGGTTTCTTCCATGCCTTTCATACGCTCACAATCCTTCACGTTCAATTTGCGATAATGCTTCGGAGAATTCTTCCCGGGTAATCTGGAATACACTCAACCGTTTGTGGAACTGTTTGCCGTTGCAGTAACCTATACCCAGCAGATTGCCCATCTCCATACGACGTGCAGCAGCCTGTGGATGCACAATCAGTCCCGCCGCAATCAGATCCTCCCAATCGATCAGACTTGGTGCGCCTTCATATGACGTGTGTACACGTGCCAGTGCATGACGAATCGCCTCCGGTGAGGCGTTCTCCACTCCGATGTCGCCTTTGCGCGTAGCATCTGCCTCTGGAATGAAAGCATGTTTGCAGCCAGGTACTTTATTGGCGATGATTTTACGAATACGTTCTCCAGCATGATCCGGATCTGTCAGTACGATCACACCACGTCTCTCTTGAGCAAGTGCAATCCGCTTTAGAATGCGCTGGTTGATAGCAGACCCACCAGTCTCGATCGTATCTGCCTGAACCGCACGCCGAATGGCTACGGTATCGTCACGACCTTCAACCACGATCACTTCTTTTATCATGTTCCATTTCTTCCTTTCTAACGCAAAAAGAAGAGGAATATCCTCTTCTCTGCCAAACGGCGGGGGAGACTGAATTCAGACCCCCCCGCCGCATATTCCGCATGATTCATTCATGCTTATATTTTATAGCATTCCCATTTCAAAGTAAAACGATTTTAGTTCGCTTCCGGCTTCACCGGACCAATCACATATACCGTCTTGCCTTTCTTCCGTCCGAAGTTCAGGGCATGCTTCACACTATCATAATACACATCAATTTTGTTGCCTTTAATGGCACCACCTGTGTCTTCCGCACGACGGAAGCCAAGGCCCTCGATATACACCCACCAGCCAATTGGAATGACTTTGGGATCCACTGCAATGGTACGTCCCTCGGTTACCCGAGTACCTGATGCCGTTTTTGTGCCGATACCGGGCTCTTCAGAAGAGTATGCCGTCATGGATACATTTTTTAATACTTTAGAATATTTAAAAGAACTGCCTGAAACGGTAATTACTTTACTGCCCGAGGCAGCGGTTTTCTTCGAGTTCGTAGTTGTTGCTGTTTTTGTCGTGGAAGTCTGCGCCGATACCGTCTGAATCACTGGCTCTTTCACAACAGGTTTGGCTTTGGTACCAACGGCAATCACTTTATCAACGCGATTCGTTGCGACCGATTTACCCACCATTTTTTTGGAGACCAATTCTCCATCCTGGAACACCTTTTCAATATGTTGTACAAGCGTGCCTTCTTTACCGCTCACAATGACACGATTGTCACCTTTGTACAGGCTAGGGTCAGCCGTCTTGATCACTTTATAAGCAATCGGCTGTTCCACTTCCACCGTACGCTTTGTTACCCGCACAACACGAATTTTCATATCCGCTTCAATAGTGGTTCCAAGCGCCGGATAAACTTTGTCTTCACTTGCAATCTGAATACCTGATTTTTTAATCGCATCTTTTACCGATGAATCGGTTGTATACAGAGTCTTGGTGTCTCCGTCTGCCGTAATATTAACTGGAACGGCCCGCTCAATAACGATGCGGTCTCCATCTGTGATCGCCCCATTCAAAGGCATGGATACCTGATCGTGAGGGCTGACTGTGATTGACTGCTCCTCCAGCATTTCCTGAAGCATTCCTGTACGAGTCTCTACCACTTGAGCTTTGCCATCAATAACCAGTGAAATTTGTTTCCCGGCCTGACCGTAAACGACTAACAAGATCATGATTGTAAGCGCAATTGAGAAAATCGCGATCAATGCCATTTGACGCATGTTCTCATGCTTCCACCGCAACGCGAAAGACTTACTGGATGATCGTGACTCATGGGTCTCTTCTGGTTGGAATGTGCCCACTTCTCCGTCCTCCTTCATAGCCTCGCCGTCTAAAGTAATGCATGATGTCTTTGACGCGACTATACCAAATTTTCTACAGAACACAGATCGGACCAACATAATCCGGTTCTGCACCATGAATCAATCTTCGCAACATGATGTCATCCTCCTGAATACTTACCGTATGATGACAGTATTTCTTTTATTCAAAAACAAAAAAGCCAAAGAAAGAGTTTAAGAGGAACTCTTTCGTGGCTTCCGAATGATTCTGAATATCGGAAATTCATGCACGAGGTTGCCTCTCTTTTTCCGCTTGCGAGGTTAGCTGTCGGGTTCGGGCGAAAGAGAGCCGCCCTATCTCCGGTCATCCGCTCATGGCGGACGCCCTTGAATTCACCCCGAGACCCAAAGAAGAAATCAAATACGGCTTCGCAGATTCATACGCTGCTTTTGGGTCAGCGCATGTTGCGCATCGGCTGCAATCACCGATGTTTAAGCCCTATTGGTTCCCCCGCTCTCCGTTAACGGAGACTCAGCGAGACTGATTCATGAAAGTAATGTTGTTTCATCGGAAAGTGTCCCTTTGTTCATCCCCCGAACATCTGTCCAATTTTCCGCACAACAATTCACTGAAAAGATGATATCCTGTTTCGATGCATGTTGTAAAGCGTTGTTCAAGTACGTTTTTCTAAATATTTGGTTAAAATATTGTAATATTCTTGATTTATTTGAATCAAAAAGCAAATTAACTCCGCCTAACTCACTTTTTCACCCGTTTTGCTCGATCTTTTAACGAATCCCAAATCGTTCCATGGCATTTTTGGTCGTTATTGCTGCAATTTCCTCTACCGAAATGCCTTTAATTTCCGCAGCTGCTTCTGCAACCAGACGTACATGCGCTGTCTCATTTCGTTTTCCACGATAAGGGTGCGGTGTCAAATAAGGAGCATCCGTTTCGATGAAAAATCGGTCCATAGGAACCTTCTCAAGTACCTCTTTGGGCTGCTTCGCATTTTTGAACGTGATTGGTCCCCCGAAAGAAAGATGAAAGCCCAAATCCAGACACATTTTCGCCGTTTCCCAACTGCCAGAGAAGGAATGCATGACACCGCCTACTTCTCCTGCTTTCTCTTCACGCAGAATCTTTACAATATCCTCATGCGCATCCCGGTTGTGAATGACAATCGGCATATTCAACTCGCGGGCCAGACCAATTTGTTGTCGTAATACGCGATGCTGAACCTCTTTCGGTGAAGTGTCCCAGTAATAGTCTAGACCAATTTCACCAATGGCTACCACTTTTTCATGCTTGCATAAAGATGCAATCCATTCCAGATCACCCTCCTGCATCGTGATTGCATCCACTGGGTGCCATCCTACCGCAGCATATATAAAATCATAGGTTTCAGCCAGCTTCATCGTGGATGGAATGGTCTCCCGGTTAAAGCCCACGTTAATCATGCGACCAACGCCTGCATCCACAGCACGCTGAATCATTTCCTCGCGGTCCTCGTCGAATTGTGGTGCATCCAAGTGTGTATGTGTGTCGAACAACATCATGCTTTATTTCTCCCTTCATGTCGAATAAACGACTGTCTCTTTTTATTCCATCCTGCACATCTTAACCAGAACATAAGTCTTACTAAATTAGATCATGTTTTTTTATATTTGATTCCACTAGTTTATTGAGCACAACATGTAGAACGAACAAGTTACTTCATATCTATATGTGCTTATTATTAGCAGCTCGGGTTGTATTCTAATTGCTCTGATTACAAAATTATGTCGATCTACATGTACTCTCCATTAAAGCAGATTACTGTATCATGAAAAATAGCTCTTTTCGAAAGCTTTTTGCATCATGATTCTTGAACAGCAATGCGCATCATTTAATGTGAGAAATAGGGGCGTATATGGGACGGTAATTCATGAACAATCGCATCCACCTTATTTTGCGGATAATACAAATGATGCTTTCCGCGATGAAGACCACTAATTGAACGGACGATGTCGGACACCTCTGACAACTCATGTAAATTGTCTTGCCGATCAAGCAGCAAAATCTGCTTGTCCGTGGATTCATCCGGACGAAACACATCATACGGATTATCCGTTGGAAAATCAATTTCTAGATCATACTCGGGATTGAGACCGGCTACAGTGAAGGCTTCCCGAATCTCTTCAATCATGTTTACGTCGATCTGTTCAATCTCTACATACTTATATAATTTGCGATCTATAAATCGTTCGCATAACTCACTTAGAACAGCATCGTCCTCTTTGCGCCACTGCATAAATGCCGTCTGAATCAAAGCTTCGTCCAGTTGCAAATAATCATCCACTGATAAATCTCCATTGAATAACTGGGGCAGTGGATCAATCATGAAGCGGAATTGGAAACCTTGCTGTATGAGACTTTTTGCCCGCTTAAATATTTGCCGCAATATAATTTCCGAACTTCGGGTAACCGGATGAAAGTAAATTTGCCAGTACATCTGGTACCTGGACATCAAGTAATCCTCCACGGCGTGCATGCCCGACTCCTTGACCACGATTCGTCCGTGATATGGACGCAGCATACGCAGGATACGATCAAGGTCAATCGTCCCATAATTCACACCTGTAAAGTAGGCATCCCGGAGCAAGTAATCCATGCGGTCCGCATCGAGCGGACTGGTGACCAAATTAACGACAATAGGTTGCTCATACGTTTTTTGAATTACAGAAGCCACTTTCTCGGGAAAATCAGGAGCATACCATCTTAAGATCGCCCCTACTTCGGTATCACCTGTAATGATCCGACAAGTCCAATCCTCATGATTCATATCGAAAGCTTCTTCTATAGAGTGAGAGAATGGCCCATGTCCAAGATCATGGAGCAATGCTGCGCAAAGAGCTACCGTCTTTTCCTCCTTTGGCCAATCTGAATAGTGACTTCTTTCAAATTGGGAAATAATTTTACGTGTAATTTCGTAGACGCCCAAGGAATGTGAGAAGCGACTGTGCTCTGCACCATGGAAAGTAAGAAATGATGTTCCCAACTGACGGATTCGGCGTAAACGTTGAAACTCGGGCGTGTTGATCAACTGCCATATAATCGGATCTTGCACATGGATATAATTATGTACCGGATCTTTAAACACCTTTTCTTCCGTTAAACGCTGTTCCATGTCTATTCACTCCTTTAAATATCGTTTGTATTTGTCGCTTTTAGTATAATAGCACCAAGGATTCGACATTGTATGACGAATCTTGTCGAATAAGGTAGTTTTGTCGTTTTCCAAATCGACAAAGCTGACATTGATGTTTAAATACGAAAAATAGCTTCCAATCCCTTACCACTCGTAATCTTATCAAAAATAGCCTTTATTTTAAGCTAATTTTAAGGTTGACTGTTTTGGGAATCGTTGGTATGATGAGTATCATAAAACATAAAATAATGTCGAATAATGACAATGATCGTTAGCTGAGAGGAGCACTGATTATAATGATGAAATCAACAGGTATTGTAAGAAAAGTGGATGAACTGGGACGGGTAGTTATTCCAATCGAATTGCGCCGTACGCTCGGTATTGGTGAAAAAGATGCTCTTGAGATCTATGTTGACGGCGAGCGCATCATGTTGAAAAAATACGAACCTGCTTGTATCTTCTGTGGTAATGCAGAGAACGTTACTTATTTCAAAGGTAAAATTGTTTGTAACGAATGTATTTCCGAAATCCCTGCACCTGTGACAAAATAAGAAATATCCGGTATAATAGTCTTATTAAATTGTTATTTCTAACCTTTTTATATTCCTTGATCGCCTTCCCGGTGTGAACCCCACCGCTGGAAGGTATTTTTTTGCTTTATTATGGTTTCTCATTACCCTAAAAATAGATCTATGAGTCTATACAACTCCAAAAAAAAGAAGAGCGGTGACGTTCGTATTATTTTTTTCTCCGCTCTACTCGTTTTCATATTCCATTAAGGTTGGATCTAAGGTTCCTTTAAGTGTATGTTCCCTATTCCAGCATTTATTTGTTGATTCGTTATTAGATTAACGCGTTATATACATCTCGTTTCGTCAAACCCCGATCTGTTGCCGTTTTCTTCATCGCATCTTTCCGACTAAGTCCTTCATTCTCATAATGGCTCACATGATCCTCCAAGGACAGCAACTGCCACCAGGCTTCCCGCTCCGCCTTACGCTCCTCTTCCCTGATACCTTCTACAAGCAAACAATATTCCCCAAGGGGTGGATGTTCCTCAAGCCATTCTATGCATTCTTGGATAGTGCCTCTTGCGAACTCCTCATGACGTTTCGTCAGCTCACGTGCCAGTACGATCGACCGATCACCCAGAATCTCTTCGAGATAGGCCAAAGTTCTACGAATACGGTGAGGGGACTCATAAAATAGCAACGTACCATTGGACTCATTAAAAGCTTCCATCACTTTTCGCATGTCTTTTTTCTCCCGCGGCAAAAAACCGCCGAATGTGAAACGCTCCGTCGGTAAACCGGATACGATCAGAGCTGATAACGCTGCATTGGCTCCAGGGATGGGAATGACCGTAATTCCAGCTTCAAGCGCAAGTTTTACCAGATCGGAACCAGGGTCCGAAATGGCCGGCAGACCGGCATCACTGACGAGTGCCAAATTTTTTCCTTCTATTATATAGCGTATGAGTTCAGGCCCACTGGCTGCCTTATTATGCTCATGATAACTGAACAACATCGCTGGTGTAATCTCAAAATGGGTAAGCAGCTTTCGGGTCTGACGTGTGTCTTCCGCTGCAATGATGTCACAGCTCTGCAATGTTTTAATTGCTCGAAATGTCATATCGTCCAGATTACCGATTGGTGTTCCTACCAAATATAGTTTACCGGCATCACCTGCCTGCTCTGCATAGCTCTTCTGAATTTGCAATGTCATCTATAACCCTCCTTCCGTTGTACGGTGTGCATACTGTGCACCGTAATATATGTCCATGATTTCTTCGCAGTATTTCCCCTCTTCATTGTAGACAATCAGTGGTGGAAGCATGCGTACCTCCGGTTTCCCATCCTTGAGTGCTTCAATCAAAACCATATTGGCTTCCAAATGAGCACGGGGATGTACCATCCGAATCCGTTTCGGTTCAAGTTTATACTCACGCATCAGAGAGATGATCTCTCCTAGACGCTGTGGGCGATGAACCATGGATACTTTACCGCCATTACGCACCAGTCGATTGCATGCCTGAATGACTTCCTCCAGCGTACACCCGATTTCATGGCGTGCCATGGCCTGATGAGTATTCATCTTGAGATCACTCCCATTTAAGGGCATATACGGAGGGTTAACCGTTATAGCATCGTATACAGCATGACCCGTTTCTTTCACGAGTTCACGCAAATCACCTTCATGGATCGTAATGGATTCATCCAATGCATTCAGTTGAACGCTGCGACGTGCCATATCTGCCAATCGCGGCTGAATTTCAATGCCTTCCAGACTCGCCTGCGTTCGTGTGGTCAACAGAATGGGAACAACCCCATTGCCTGTACACAAATCAAGCACACGACCACGTTTCGGTACTGAAGCAAATCGGGCCAACAATACAGCATCCATCGAAAAACTAAACACTTCATCACTTTGAATAATCTTCAAATCATGAGAGAGCAAATCGTCGATTCGCTCCGAATCTTGCAATTTTACTGATATTTCTGTCATATGATGCACTCATCCTCCGGTACTCTATATCTCAGACAAGGTTCTTAACCTTGAAAAAAAACCGTAGGGGATCCCTACGGCCACTTCATTTATTCAAAAAAGACAGGCAGAACAGACAATCGCCTTCCGTCCGCAAATGTCCATAGTAGACATTGCAGATATGGAATCCTTCGTGATACAACCGAGCAAGATTATCATACCCTTCACCTACAACATCTTCACCAGTAGCCGGACCCGCAGGTCTTGCTACCGGAGCGAGCGCCGATGCGATAGGCAGATCTGCCGGGGCCTCACGCTTCAGCAGTTTGCGTAACTGCTCATTCTCGATGGTAAGCCGCTGATTATCTTCAAGCAGCTCTTTAACAATCATTTTTAACTCTCCTAAATCACTGTGCAACTGACCCAATTGGGTTTCCATTTCATGAATGTGCGTAAACAGATTTTTCTTTTCCAAGTTTCCACCCCGAAGCAACCTTTATGGTTTACTTGATAACGACGTCATCCAGCGGAAGTTCTTTGACTTTACTGATGTCGAACAGTTGAACATGGACTGTGCGATTACCGGCATTGATGCCGACAACTTTTCCTTCACCCAAAGAGGTGACGACCAACTTGCCTACAGCCGGCAATTCTTCTCTCACACTTTCATAGTTATCATGCTCAAATTTCAGACAACACATGAGTCTTCCGCACAACCCGGAAATTTTCGTCGGATTCAGTGACAGGCTCTGATCTTTAGCCATCTTGATTGATACCGGCTCAAAGTCTCCCAGCCAGGAAGAACAACATAATACTCGGCCGCAAGGTCCAATTCCTCCAAGCATCTTTGCTTCATCACGTACACCGATCTGTCTCAGTTCGATCCGTGTCCGGAAAATGCTTGCCAGATCCTTGACCAACTCCCGGAAATCCACTCTTCCTTCAGCTGTAAAATAAAAAATAATTTTATTGCGATCAAACGTAAATTCCACATCGACCAGCTTCATTTTGAGGCCGTGGTCTTTGATTTTATTTAAACAAGTACCGAATGCTTCTTTTGCTGCGCGTTTGTTTTCATCTACGACACGGGCATCTGTCTCGCCCGCCACCCGGATGACCTTTTTGAGCGGCAACACCACATCAGACTCGCCTACTTCTTTCTTGCCAACGACAACCTTACCGTACTCTACCCCCCGCGCTGTTTCCACGATAACGCAGTTTTCTTTTTCAATGGGAAGGTCCAGGGGATCGAAGTAATAAATTTTGCCCGCTTTTTTGAAACGGACACCCACTACACTGTACAAAAAATTAACCCCCTCGTAAGCCAATCCCACTTCGTCTGAAGCCCTGTCTTCTTAGGGAACCCGCCGAAGTTTATAACCGTTTGCATATGATTGGAACAAAATCTGTCCTCTCCCAGTCTTATGCCAAACCGATCAAAAATTGCTCCAGACAAAGCTGGCCATTGACATTGAAACGCAATTTTTTTCTGCATGCTGCGGCCATATCCATGTAGGAAACCCACTGCTCGGTGCTGCGGGTATGGGCCAACTGAGACAGCATGTCCAACTGATCTATAAAAACGATATGTTCATGCCTACCATACTGGACATACAGCATATCCCTGAACCATAAATGGAACAGGCTAAGCATCGTATCCAGGTGTTCTGAGAGTCCGGTTTTAAAAAGCTTCTGCTGTGCAGAGATCAATGATGTACTTCCTCTACCCAGGGACTCCTTCCCTAATTGTAACATTACGTTTCTAATTTCTGCAAACCAATTCTGCTGGAGAATTTCTCTACATGCTTCCAATCCTGACGCTAAATGGACGGCAGAGCGAGCCAGATTGGCAGGGTGTCCTTCCGTAATCAGCGATTGCAGCATCTCTTCCGGATTCAGTGCACTGAAAGGAACCAATTGAGAGCGTGAACGAATAGTGGGCAGCATCGCCTGTCCATTATCCGTAATTAAAATGCCTACCGCGGGCACCTGTGGTTCTTCCAGAAACTTCAGCAAGCTGTTGGCTGCTTGGACAGTCATTTTCTCGGCCTGTTCGATAATATATACTTTGGGATGCCCCGCCTCTGAACGGTACGAAAAGATACGCTGCAGATCCCGAATTTGATCAATTTTAATGTTATTCCCATCCGGTGCAAGCATGGTTAAATCAGGATGGTTTCCATGCTCCACCTTACGACATTCAAGACACTGTCCGCAGGCATCATCTTCAAGCTCTGTACAGAATATTGCTTTGGCAAATGTAATCGCCGTCTGCAATTGTCCACTGCCGGATGGTCCGCTAAACAAATAGGCATGACTTATGGCATGACGTCTCAAACTGCTCTGTAACATCTGCTTGGCTGCCTGCTGACCCATAATTTGTTGAAAGGACATACTTCCTCCTCAGAAGCTTAAATTAATAAGCATTCCCCGAATTTCTCCTACTTGCTGTAATAACGTAATCTTGCCTTCCTCTGTTTCCAAAAGCTCATCAGCCATAGTTAATAAGGCAGAGTCAATCTCATCAATTAACTTGTAACGTTTCCCTCTTCCCCGACGATCCCATCCTCGAGTCTCTTTCATAGAGACACCACGACGGACCGTTTCCTCCAGAAATCTTTTTACAAGCTGCTTGTATGCTTTTAATTCTCGAATGGTCATGGAACGAGACAAACGGTCACCCTGCATCTGGATCTCACTTAATCGGCGGGTAAGTTCAGCCTGTGATGCTCGTTCGCCCTGGTGATTCATCATATCAGAGAAATTTTTGGATTGAACCGGTTTGGAGCCGGAATCGGAAGAACTGAGTCCACTCTGCATCGGTCGGAATCCAGGATTGATTTTCATGGAAACGCCTGCTTTCTACCTTAGTAGGCCAATCGCCCATCAGCACAGTGCGCGCTGCGCCTGTGCGTGGAGGAGACCTTATATATGTGCTTCATTATGCTCTATATATAATAGTAGTTAAATATCACCACATGGATCTATTCGTTGGTTAGTCAACCTCTGTCCGAAATAAAATCTTCCCTGATCGAAAAGTTTTTTCCGGACAGAGAACGCGATTCTTGATAACAAGAAGGACGCTCAATAGGATTTATGCGAAATGCATCATTAAAAGTGTTCGAATCGATCTACCGGAAGAACAAACACGGTAGCTCCACCTACTTGAACTTCGACAGGTAGCGGCAGGTAAGAGTCGGTTGTTCCGCTCATCGGAGTGACTGGAGTCACGAGCTGTTCACGAACCTTACAGCTGCTGCGAATGACGTTCATTACGGACTCGACCTGACCATCATCGACACCGATCATAAACGTCGTGTTGCCTGCCTTCAAAAATCCACCGGTACTGGCCAATTTCGTAGCCCGAAAATTTGCTTTGACCAATGCGCTGGATAATCGGTTGCTGTCTTTATCCTGTATAATCGCAACAATCAGTTTCATCCTGCATAACCTCCTTCAGATAATAAGCACCTTATGAAATGCCATGTCTATATATTAGACAATTACTCGTCAAAATCCTTCAAAAACCCTGTCTCAAGCGACAAAATCATTGCTGCCAAGACCTCTTCTTGCTTTTGAGAAGCATCGATGACCTTGATTCTGTCAGGAAACTGTTCCTTCAGCAGAAAATAGCCTTCACGCACTTTGCGGTGGAACTCCAGACTTTCGAGATCCAGACGGTTAACTTCACGTCCATCGTGGGCATCAATACGGGCGAGCCCTGCTTCCGGCTCGATATCCAGATAGAGTGTGACATCTGGCATCAGTTCACCTATTGCAAACCGATTGATGGCCCAAACATTTTCTATGCCAAGGCCACGAGCGTATCCTTGATAGGCCAGACTGCTGTCGACAAACCGGTCACAGATCACGGTCTTCCCTGCCTTCAATGCAGGCTCCACCTTCTCTGCCAGATGCTGGCTTCGTGCAGCTGCATAGAGCAGCGCTTCGGTTCTTGCATCCATTGCCGTATGAAGAGGATTGAGAATGATAGCACGTATTTTCTCCGCAATTTCAATCCCGCCAGGTTCCCGAGTAACTACATATGGTATACCCTGTTCTTCAAAGTAAGAACCTAGCTTACTGATCATTGTTGTTTTGCCGGACCCTTCTCCCCCTTCCAACGTAATGAATTTACCTCTGCCCTGCATATGCTTCCCTGCTTTCTATATCGATAATTGCTCCTAATTGTGCTGCGATAACTACAATCTCGATCCTCTCATACTCCAGACTATGAATGAACCCGCCCAGAGGTGTATGTTCATGACTATTCCATAGATTGGTTCGAGTTTGGTACAAGCTTTCTTATTATAACTACTATACATGATCCCGCGTTAACGGTCAGCTATTCTCCAATATTTCCGATAATGCACATAACCTGTTCAGCCATAAATCAACCATACCCATAAAGGGAGCATGACAGAGCCGGCAATAGCACTGACAATCATGGATACGGAACTCAGCGCTACCGCATTTTCTCCATACTCAAAGGATCTTGCCATACCCAGTGCATGGGAAGCCGAGCCGAGTCCGATCCCATACGCATTTTTGCTGCTTACTCTGGCCCATTTCAATATCATGGGTCCCAATAATATCCCCGAAAATCCGGCTATCATCACAAATAATGAAGTAAAGGATGAATTTCCTCCCACCTGATCAGCCAGTTGAATGGCAACGGGTGTCGTGATGGATTTGGGCAATAAAGCGATAACGATATCTTGCGGATAACCGAGTAGCAGGGATATGGCGGCCCCTGTGGACATACCAACGATACTTCCACTCAAGGTACCCCCTAATATCGGGATAATATTCCGTTTCAGTACATCAAGGTGTTTCGCCAAAGGAAATGCCAGGGAAACTACAGCCGGCCCCAATAACTCCTGTATCCATTTGCCACCAAGCATATACGTATCGAGCTTAATACCTGAAAGGACCAAAATCAGAACGATTACAGTCGTTGCTGTCAAGACAGGCATAAGGATCGGCCACTTCAACCTTCTATATAAATGAGTCGCCGGTATATATATAGCCACGGTCAAGGCAATCATTCCAAATCCGAGGATGAATGCGAGCATGAGATCGCCTCCTTCTTGCCTTGATGCGTCGATCTCCACACCATGAGCCATTCACTTATTTTCGCGGACAACAGACAGGTAATCAACGTACTAACGATCAACCCCAGAACAAGCAACACCGTATTGGCTCTAAAAAAATCAAAATGATTGATAATGCCCACTGTGGGAGGGATAAATAATAATTGCAAATTCGATTGAAGCCAGGATGATCCTTCTTCGCCCCAGCTTAGTCTGATCCATCCCAGTTGAATGACGATGAATAAAAGCAGCATCCCGACAATACTTCCTGTTAACGGCAGATGCAGTACAGCCTGAATCAGGTTTCCTATCCAATAAAAACCGTACATCAGTATAACTTGCAGGACTATTCCTGTATATTTTTTTAGCGGAATATCCAAGGTTTGTTCCCTTCTTTCTTATGTCCAGACAACAATGATGTCCTAACTTGTTTGGGCATTTTGCATAAATTCAAAACGTGTCTTCAATCAACAAGTTATATATCCGAAATGCTTATTCGTCTATAGATTGTACCCGTGGTTGAATCGAATCAAAGGAAGCAAAACGCTGGTTTTAATAACGGTTGACTCCTCAAGCCCCTTGCTATACTAGATTCAATTATTCCCTAATGATTTTCAACGATTGTAGCGAAGTATCCGATACGCCATGGAACCTTGCTCCTTCATCTCTCAGCAGCTTAATACGTGAAGCCATTGACGCGCTTATTCGCTCACCAGCGTACACAAGAGGTATGCCGGGAGGATACGGAATGACCATCTCCGCAGAGCGAAGACCTACACATTTATCAATCGATACCTCTGTCGTATCCTCCTCCATAATAGGCTGCAATGTAAACGGGATGGGCTCCGAAAAAGGAGTTCCTTCTTGAAAATTGTTCCACGTGGAAATATAATTTGCAGCCTCTTTTGTAAAACGCTGTGGTTGCTCACCACGAGATTGGCTCTGCTCCTGTTCTAGGCTGATTTGTCGTAAAGCCTGCAACAGGTGCTCGGCATCGCGCAGCGTCGAGCCCAAAGTAAAGAGCAGGACGACGTATCGTTCGTCGCTCATTTCGGGCACGCAGCCGCGTGCTTCCAGCTGCTGCTGCAGCCCATAACCGCTCAGCACCCCTGTGCCGTCATAAATGACGGCCTTAAACGGGTCCTGAGCGGTGTACCCCGCGGCTGAAGGCAACGCCGCCGCGGGTACAGCTTCAGGCCGCCCCGGTGCACCGGCGGCCTCCGACTTACCGCCAGCTGCCGGCTTCGCTCCGGCTGGCGGTTCTTGCTGCAGCAGCTGCGCGGGCTGCAGCAACCGAAAGCGCGGCAGCTCCGCAAGGCCGCGCTTAAAGGCGTCCACGGCGGCAAGCCCCGCCGTGAAGGCATTCGCGCCCTGCGTATGCAGCAGGCGGCGCGCCAGATCAAGCGAAGCCATCACCGGGTATGATGGGCTTGAGCTCTGCACCATGGCCAAACGCTGACGCAGCAGGGACCGGTTTAACCTTGGTCCCTGAACGTGCAGCATGGCTCCCATGGTGAAAGCAGACAGCATCTTGTGGGTCGACTGCACCACACCGTCTGCTCCGCAGGACAGTGCTGAGGCTGGCATCTCCGGATGCTGCCCATAATGCGCGCCATGCGCTTCATCCACGAGCAGCGGCATGCCTGCATCATGGCACATCTCCGCTATGGGCCTCAAATCAGCACCCATACCGTAATAATTGGGCAAAGTCACAAGTACTGCCTTTGCCTCAGGATAGGCCTGGACAGCGGCCTGCACCGTCTCAAGCGACGGCATCACCGCAAGTCCACTAGCAGGGTCAACCCACGGCTCCAGGAATACAGCCCTTGCGCCTGCCAGCATCAATCCGTGAATGACAGACTTGTGCACATTACGTTGTACCAGTACAAGACTATTAGGTTCATTACATACGGTAAGCAGCAAAGACAAATTACCTGCCGTACTGCCTCCGACAAGGAAGAAGCTCTCCTCTGCTCCAAAACAATCAGCTGCCAGCTGCTGCGCCTCCAATATAACCCCTTCTGGATGATGCAAGTCGTCCGTCCCCGAGATTTCCGTTACATCCAGCCGCATCATCTCCAGAAACGCACTCACCGGTACTACATCTACATCTGCTGCAGATTCGTCAGTTCCATCGCCAACATGATTCGTCAGCCCGTGAATTTCATCGGCTCCCCAATCTAACTGCTGCTGGTCCGTTTGCTCCAGTAACCCTCGATAGACTTGTCCATTCTTGTGCCCAGGTACATGAAAAGAACGCTGCCCTGAATCACGATAAGCAAGCAACGCCTCATATAAAGGTGCGGTATTTGATTTATGTTCCATTGAATAATCATCCTGTACATTCATAAATTTTGATACGATCGTACCAATGCTCTCTCTAACTACCGAGACCTCTCCACGCTTGTTTCTCTTCTAAGATCTGCTGTATTCAAAACGTGTGGGTAAAGCACTCCTCCTTTCATTATATCAGGAATTGTCCAGTCCCCGTGCAAACCGCCGTTTCCAACGATGCAGTAGCAACATATTCTGTCACCCCATGGGTGCTTATCATGTCCATTTTCCCCTTCCTATTTACCTGATAGAAACAGAAAAAGGCCCCTAGGGCCTCTATGCACATCGATACAAGTCAATGTGATGTTTCACTAATATGTTTTAACGCTCTTTATGCGTTCTTTTGCACCCAAATCTGCTTCATCTGATGAATAAAATAATTGTACTTGGCATCCTGTGCATCCGTATGAACCATTTCTGCTTCGCAAGCGTCACATATAAATTCAGATACAATAAAAATGCCTTCTCTTTTGGTCTGTTCGCAGATAATGCATGTGTGTTCGGCGTGTCCTTCCATCAACCATCCCACCTTGTTTTACGTATTACTATCAGTATTGCACAGTTTCTATTATTTTAAACCTTTTCATAGTGCTTTCTTTCTATAAAATATATATATTCGCCTCCCCCTCCATGGGTGTCTGTACCGAAAACAAACAGAAGAAAAATGCCATTCGTTCAATACTTCAGCGAGACAGCCTGCATTGGTTAGTCATTCTCCTTACCTTATAACGTATCTAAAACCTCACAGACCTATAATTTGTTCTATTATATGAAAAACCATGCATGGACAGTCATTACAAGAAACATCACCCTACTTCATTGTATTTCTCAGGTGATTTTCTCCTCCTCCAACTGCTCTAAAAACTTATATTCTATAATCTTAAAAAAACTTGGATTTTCAGCCGATATATATTACATCACCATTCAGAACCTGACAGCCAGGTCGTTCAACGGTATACTTGTATAGAATTAATCTACTTCCATATCTTGTACATCAATCTGGAGTCCATTCAAGGTTCATATATACAATTTTGCCTCATCCATTTCCTTATTTATGAAAACGAATACCTTTCACAAATGAACGTGATCCCAGAAGGAGGATTTGTAACCGTATGATTGCCGAACCGGAGAATAAAGCAACCTTTTATCAGTACCGGCTTCTGAAAAAAAAGGCCATTGCCCGCAGCGTAATCTTCAGCTATCTGTCTTTGCCTGTCATTATGCTTTTGTTTAATCTGTTAGCTTTCTCCTGGACCGGCCTCTTCTACTTTATCCTGGCAGGACCGATCACACTATGGATTCAATATGTCATCGCCAGAACCATATTACTGCTGGTCCGTACCTCCTATGCACGTCGTTGGCGATGGAATCTCAAAATGCCTTGGTTCGGCTATATTCCAGACCAACATTTCAGCTACCGTATGTTCGTTCGGGTCCACCTCAATATGAGTTGGATTGGATTATGTATCATTACCGTCTGTTTAATATGGTCACCCTTGTCCTTCAGCCTATCGTTGATTTTCTGGCATCTGTGGCTTCTTGTACCACGTCTATATGTTGTACTTGTTCTTTCACGCGAACGTAAGGACGGACTTATCAAACTAAATGAACAAGATGTCTCCTACTACCTGCAATAATTGTTCTTCTATCCTTTATCTATAACCTTGCCTACACGCAATGTATAGTAGAGCCCAGTAATACATAAATCGCTAAAAGCTCATCCATACCTTCTTTCTATTCAAACTGACACAAACACTTCTATGACGCTCTTCCTTATTTACTGCGTCATGCTTTCAAACCTTAAAGGTTATCCACAGTGGATAACCTTTAAGTGTTTCACCTCCCTTTCTCCCTTATCCACAGCATGGGTATAGTTAAAACGGTTATCCCCAACACAGTTCATCCGTTTCCGTTCAGCCACGTCCCAGCTTGTTGAATACCGTTTCTGATATTAAGTATGTATTAGGCTCATAATCGACCTCTTTTCGCTGTCTTCTCTCTTCTTCTATGATTAGTTGCTGTATAAACGACTGAGAGAGACTCTACGGGCACATACTATCGGTTCTTCATGTCTCCTTGTGTGGGTGATAAGCCAGCCTCTCAACAGCTCCTAATAAGTCACTGCCATAAGAACCGCCCACCTTCTATTGCTCATCTAATAATGGTTCATGATATACAACAATAAATACAAAAAAGCCCCCATCACTGTCGGGAGCTTTAATATGATACGGACCATTACACCGTTAATTTTCGAACCATTACATCAAAGCACAACTCATTCAATCATCATCATCCAGTGATTTTACTGTCGTCTGAGCAGCTTCACTTTTCGGAACCATTACCGTGAAGAACCCATCATGTACAGCTAGATGTACAGTATGCCCTTCTTTAGCAAATACACGTAGGGAACTTGAGTCATTGGATGTACTCTTGGCTTGCTTTTCTGTCCAGCCCCAGCTCTTAATCTCGTCTAGATACACCTCAGGAATACTAGTGCTCTCACTAATACCAGATAGCGTATATCGAACATAATCCATATCCGAATTGTTTTCAGACTGGTCAGATTTATTCGCCACTTTAGGAACCGGGAAACCCTTCTCGTTTACCGCTCCTTCATAAGAAGTCCATGCAGATCCTGCTTCACCGCATCCTACAAGCACGCCTATAAGGCTGAGCAAGAGAAACGAATGAAGAACTAGTCTTCGCCAACTTGTCACACACACCCTCCTTTTCACAGCTGCACATTCCAGCTCTGTGGTCAGGTACTTTTAGCATATTTAACATAGTCCTATTATACTGGTTTCGAATGCGTTTTCCGTAACAAAAATGTTACCTTCATTTCAAGACTTTTTTAGAGCATTCATTTCCCCTCTTTTGAAAGTCAATCCAACCTCTATTTATATCAGCTTCTAACGCCAAATTCAAACCATCTTCAAATAACAGTTGTTTTTAATTTTTGCTTATAAACAAATAAAAACCACCACCGAATAACATCGGCAGTGGTTCTTTGCTTGGCGGCGTCCTACTCTCCCAGGACCCTGCGGTCCAAGTACCATCGGCGCTAGAGGGCTTAACGGTCGTGTTCGGGATGGGTACGTGTGGAACCCCTCCGCCATCGCCACCAAACGCATAGCTTAGCTTACATTTCAGAGATTATTCTCTGAAAACTAGATCCGAAACGAAATTTGCGATTCATAACCTGCATATTTGGATAAGCCCTCGACCGATTAGTACTGGTCAGCTCCATGCATTACTGCACTTCCACCCCCAGCCTATCTACCTCGTCGTCTTCAAGGGGTCTTACATACTGGGAAATCTCATCTTGAGGGGGGCTTCACGCTTAGATGCTTTCAGCGCTTATCCCGTCCGTACATAGCTACCCAGCGGTGCTCCTGGCGGAACAACTGGTACACCAGCGGTACGTCCATCCCGGTCCTCTCGTACTAAGGACAGCTCCTCTCAAATTTCCTACGCCCACGACAGATAGGGACCGAACTGTCTCACGACGTTCTGAACCCAGCTCGCGTACCGCTTTAATGGGCGAACAGCCCAACCCTTGGGACCTACTTCAGCCCCAGGATGCGATGAGCCGACATCGAGGTGCCAAACCTCCCCGTCGATGTGGACTCTTGGGGGAGATAAGCCTGTTATCCCCAGGGTAGCTTTTATCCGTTGAGCGATGGCCCTTCCATGCGGTACCACCGGATCACTAAGCCCGACTTTCGTCCCTGCTCGACTTGTAGGTCTCGCAGTCAAGCTCCCTTATGCCTTTGCACTCTTCGAATGATTTCCAACCATTCTGAGGGAACCTTTGGGCGCCTCCGTTACTCTTTAGGAGGCGACCGCCCCAGTCAAACTGCCCACCTGACACTGTCCCCGCACCGGATTACGGTACCAGGTTAGAACCTAGATACGATCAGGGTGGTATCCCAACGGTGCCTCCACGCAAGCTGGCGCTCACGTTTCAAAGGCTCCCACCTATCCTGTACAGATCGTACCCAAATTCAATATCAAGCTGCAGTAAAGCTCCATGGGGTCTTTCCGTCTTGTCGCGGGTAACCTGCATCTTCACAGGTATTAAAATTTCACCGGATCTCTCGTTGAGACAGCGCCCAAGTCGTTACGCCATTCGTGCGGGTCAGAATTTACCTGACAAGGAATTTCGCTACCTTAGGACCGTTATAGTTACGGCCGCCGTTTACTGGGGCTTCGGTTCACAGCTTCGGATTGCTCCTAACCGCTCCCCTTAACCTTCCAGCACCGGGCAGGCGTCAGCCCGTATACTTCGCCTTACGGCTTCGCACAGACCTGTGTTTTTGCTAAACAGTCGCTTGGGCCTTTTCACTGCGGCCCCCTCGTGCTATTCACACTACCGGGGCACCCCTTCTCCCGAAGTTACGGGGTCATTTTGCCGAGTTCCTTAACGAGAGTTCTTCCGCGCGCCTTAGAATTCTCTTCTCGCCTACCTGTGTCGGTTTGCGGTACGGGCACCATCACCTGGCTAGAGGCTTTTCTTGGCAGTGTGAGATCATGACCTTCGCTACTATAATTTTCGCTCCCCATTACAGCCCAGCCTTACGATGTGCGGATTTGCCTACACATCAGCCTCACTGCTTAGACGGACATCCATCAGTCCGCGTCACTACCCTGCTGCGTCCCCCCATTGCTCATAACGGCTTACGGTGGTACAGGAATTTCGACCTGTTGTCCTTCGACTACGCCTTTCGGCCTCGCCTTAGGTCCCGACTTACCCTGAGCGGACGAGCCTTCCTCAGGAACCCTTAGGCTTTCGGCGGATCAGATTCTCACTGATCTTTTCGTTACTCATACCGGCATTCTCACTTGTATAATGTCCAGCGCTCCTTACGGTACACCTTCAACCCTTATACAACGCTCCCCTACCCCTGATGCAAAGCATCAAGCCATAGCTTCGGTGGTGTGTTTAGCCCCGTTACATTTTCGGCGCAGAGTCACTCGACCAGTGAGCTATTACGCACTCTTTCAATGGTGGCTGCTTCTAAGCCAACATCCTGGTTGTCTGTGCAACTCCACATCCTTTCCCACTTAACACACACTTGGGGACCTTAGCTGATGGTCTGGGCTGTTTCCCTTTTGACAATGGATCTTAGCACTCACTGTCTGACTCCCGGAAGTAAGTCTATGGCATTCGGAGTTTGACTGAGCTTGGTAACCCTTGCGGGCCCCGCACCCAATCAGTGCTCTACCTCCACGACTCTGTTTTCCGAGGCTAGCCCTAAAGCTATTTCGGGGAGAACCAGCTATCTCCGAGTTCGATTGGAATTTCTCCGCTACCCCCACCTCATCCCCGCACTTTTCAACGTGCGTGGGTTCGGGCCTCCAGTGCGTGTTACCGCACCTTCACCCTGGACAGGGGTAGATCACCCGGTTTCGGGTCTACGTCCACGTACTATGTCGCCCTATTCAGACTCGCTTTCGCTGCGGCTCCGGCTCTTCACCTTAACCTTGCACGGGAACGTAACTCGCCGGTTCATTCTACAAAAGGCACGCCATCACCCCTAAAACGGGCTCTGACTTTTTGTAAGCACACGGTTTCAGGTTCTATTTCACTCCCCTTCCGGGGTGCTTTTCACCTTTCCCTCACGGTACTGCTTCACTATCGGTCGCTAGGAAGTATTTAGCCTTGGCAGATGGTCCTGCCGGATTCATACGGGGTTTCACGTGCCCCGCACTACTCGGGATACATCTCGGAGAGAACAGACTTTCAACTACAGGGCTTTTACCTTCTTTGGCGGGCCTTTCCAGACCTCTTCGTTTAACCGGTTCCTTTGTAACTCCATGTGAGATGTCCCACAACCCCAAAGAGCAAGCTCTCTGGTTTGGGCTTCTCCGCGTTCGCTCGCCGCTACTGACGGAATCACTATTGTTTTCTCTTCCTCAGGGTACTTAGATGTTTCAGTTCCCCTGGTATGCCTCTACATAACCTATGTATTCAGTTATGAGTAACTGGAAATTACCCCAGCTGGGTTTCCCCATTCGGACACCCCCGGATCAAAGCTTGCTTACAGCTCCCCGAGGCAGTTTCGTTGTTCGCCACGTCCTTCATCGGCTCCTAGCGCCTAGGCATCCTCCGTGTGCTCTTAGTAGCTTAACCATAATTGCTCCGGTTTCGACTGCTCACTTCCCTTGTTTTGCTTACGCAAAGCCAAAAGTCGCTCCCATTCGATACCATCGCAATGCAGTTTTCACTATTTATTGAAACTTGTTTACACAAGTTCAGCTTAAAAAGGAATGTTCTAAATCGCAAAATTTCGTTTCGATATCTAGTTTTCAAAGAACAAGCTCCATGCAAAAGCAAGCTGTTTGAGAGTTTGAGCTCTCAAAACTGAGCAACGAGTGAGTAAGTTTTGCAGCTAAGCTGCGTATTTGAATGTTTCCACGCGGGAAACGATTCTCCATAGAAAGGAGGTGATCCAGCCGCACCTTCCGATACGGCTACCTTGTTACGACTTCACCCCAATCATCTATCCCACCTTCGGCGGCTGGCTCCTTGCGGTTACCCCACCGACTTCGGGTGTTATAAACTCTCGTGGTGTGACGGGCGGTGTGTACAAGACCCGGGAACGTATTCACCGCGGCATGCTGATCCGCGATTACTAGCAATTCCGACTTCATGCAGGCGAGTTGCAGCCTGCAATCCGAACTGAGACCGGCTTTTTAGGATTCGTTCCACCTCGCGGCTTCACAGCCCGTTGTACCGGCCATTGTAGTACGTGTGTAGCCCAGGTCATAAGGGGCATGATGATTTGACGTCATCCCCACCTTCCTCCGGTTTGTCACCGGCAGTCACCTTAGAGTGCCCACCCGAAGTGCTGGCAACTAAGATCAAGGGTTGCGCTCGTTGCGGGACTTAACCCAACATCTCACGACACGAGCTGACGACAACCATGCACCACCTGTCTCCTCTGTCCCGAAGGAAAGATACATCTCTGTACCGATCAGAGGGATGTCAAGACCTGGTAAGGTTCTTCGCGTTGCTTCGAATTAAACCACATACTCCACTGCTTGTGCGGGTCCCCGTCAATTCCTTTGAGTTTCAGTCTTGCGACCGTACTCCCCAGGCGGAGTGCTTAATGTGTTAACTTCGGCACCAAGGGTATCGAAACCCCTAACACCTAGCACTCATCGTTTACGGCGTGGACTACCAGGGTATCTAATCCTGTTTGCTCCCCACGCTTTCGCGCCTCAGCGTCAGTTACAGCCCAGAGAGTCGCCTTCGCCACTGGTGTTCCTCCACATATCTACGCATTTCACCGCTACACGTGGAATTCCACTCTCCTCTTCTGCACTCAAGTCACCCAGTTTCCAGTGCGATCCGGGGTTGAGCCCCGGGATTAAACACCAGACTTAAATGACCGCCTGCGCGCGCTTTACGCCCAATAATTCCGGACAACGCTTGCCCCCTACGTATTACCGCGGCTGCTGGCACGTAGTTAGCCGGGGCTTTCTTCTCAGGTACCGTCACCTTGAGAGCAGTTACTCTCCCAAGCGTTCTTCCCTGGCAACAGAGCTTTACGATCCGAAAACCTTCATCACTCACGCGGCATTGCTCCGTCAGGCTTTCGCCCATTGCGGAAGATTCCCTACTGCTGCCTCCCGTAGGAGTCTGGGCCGTGTCTCAGTCCCAGTGTGGCCGATCACCCTCTCAGGTCGGCTACGCATCGTCGCCTTGGTGAGCCGTTACCCCACCAACTAGCTAATGCGCCGCAGGCCCATCCCCAAGTGACAGATTGCTCCGTCTTTCCAGTTCTCTTCAGGAGAAGAAAACAACTATTCGGTATTAGCTACCGTTTCCGGTAGTTGTCCCAAGCTTGAGGGCAGGTTGCCTACGTGTTACTCACCCGTCCGCCGCTAACCATCAGAGAAGCAAGCTTCTCTTCAAGTCCGCTCGACTTGCATGTATTAGGCATGCCGCCAGCGTTCGTCCTGAGCCAGGATCAAACTCTCCAATAAAGTATTGAAAAGAGCGATAAGCTCATTTTGAAACTGACGAGATTAAAAATCTCATTTATGCTTCGAAATCATACAGTCCGAAGACTTGTACCGATTTCTCAGCGTCGATCTTGCAAGCAAGATCGTTACTCACTCGTTGTTCAGTTTTCAAAGATCAAACTTGTTTCATTGCTGTGTGTTGTTCACCTCAGCAACTTTTATATCTTATCACATCCGAACCAACTTTGCAAGCTCTTTTTTTAAGTTTCTTTCGAAGCTTATTTCATTCGCTTGCCGCACCGTGTTTCTCGTGTTTTCTTGGCCGGAATTAGAATATACCATGTACAGTTTTGGAATGCAAGCTTTATTTTAAATAAAGTTATTTCTTTCTACACACTCTCTAATATACTGAGCATCTATACGTTACATTGTTTAATTCATAAGAATATCTATTCACCTATACAGCTATTCTCATACTCTACACTAAGTTAAATATAAAAAAGCCTCTCCATTCGGAAAGGCCCTGTTCTTATATTATGAAGTGAAGATTGAACTAGCCAATGACTTCCTGGATATATAGCTGCCTTTGCTGCATTAGATTGATGATTGTTCCCTCTACAGATACCATCGGCCGTGTAGGATGGTCCCTATCTGAAAATATAATCTCACCCATTTGATTATTGCTGAGCTTCACTCGGATACCGTTATGGATCTGTGTGGAGCGCTGGACGAATACATTCACGATGGTAGGATCCAATTTGCCAAAAGCCTCACTCTGTATTTGTTCAAGTACCAAGTACGGTGACTGCGCCTTGCGATAGATCTTCTCCAGAGTCATGGCGTGGAAGATATCAGCGATAGCTACAATCTTGGCGTAGATATGAATCTGCGTACCGCTGAGCTGAAGCGGGTAACCCGAACCATCCACTTTTTCATGATGCTGCAATGCTGCGAGTCTAGCCCCCTCATTGATGGCCTTCGCCTGCTTCAGTACCTGATAACCATATTTCGTATGCTGTCGGATCTCCTCCTGCTCTGAAGCAGTTAACGTTGAGGGTTTATGGAGGATCTGTGGGTCTACTTTGTTATTACCAATATCATGGAACAATCCCGCAAAAGCTACCTGCATCCAGTCTTTGGACGGCAGATCCATCCACTGGGCCAATTGATAGGACGTAATCGCACTTAATACGGCATGATGATACACATAATCATGTTCCTGCATAACTCGTGGACTGAAGGTAAGCACATTATACTGTTTAAGATGAACAAACAATGCTTCCAACTGTGTACGCAACTCATATACAGGTAATTCAGCCGCCAAGGAGGATAGGAAAGCATTTTTGGTGAGTCCCACCATCTTTTCATACTCTTCATGCAGAGACGGTACAGCGGGTGCTGAGACTGCGCTGCTGCCTCTCCCTGAGCGTTCTCCGTTCTTCTCATTAGCTGCATGGACCGAAGAGGCGGATGAAGCCTTAGAACCTGAGCTGCTTGTCCCTGTTCTTTCTTGCTCGATGTCCACTTGATGAATCATAAAGGCTCTGAGTACTTCCACATCTTTGGGCAGAATGACTTTGCCCTTTTGAAACAGAACATTGCCACGAAGTGTTTGTACGTCATTTCCCAGTTTAAGTCCTGGTTTGACTTCAGACAGGGTGATTAATCCCATGTTTATTCCCCTCACTCATCGTTCTTCTATAATGATATCAAGACCATAGTCCCGGTTTTTCACGTTAATTCCCATTATATTACTCAAAAATCAGGCTGTACATCCCAGATTTCGAGGAGAAAGGTCATGGGCTATGAAAATAACAAAGGGCCCCCATATGGGAGCCCTCCAATTTCATTGCAATCATGAAATGATTTTCGTTATAGAAAAATGATTCTATGCTTCCGAACCTGAATCATCGCCCTCAACATCAGCATCGGATACCGATCCCTCATCCAGAGTGGACTCTGGACCTTCAGAATCAGCGGCTTCTGCACCTTCAAGCAATTCTTCGTCTTCTGGTTCTTCTTCATTCTTGTCAATTCGGCTGACGGTAGCTACAGCATCTTCATCACGAATATGAATCAGCTTCACGCCTTGAGTGTATCGACCCATCGTGGATATGCCTTCCATACTCATCCGGATTAACGTACCGCTGGAAGTGATGATCATCAGATCCTCTTCCGTCTTAACCATTTTCAGACTGACTACCGCACCGTTCTTATCTGTGACGTTAATGGTTTTAATCCCTTTACCGCCACGAGTCTGCATCCGATAATCGCTGACAGGCGTACGTTTACCGTAACCTTTGGCTGTAACAATCAGAACATCCAGTTCCTGATCTACAACGTCCATACCGATTACAACATCCTGCTCATCCAATGTAATCCCTTTAACCCCGGTTGCACTCCGTCCCATGGAACGAACATTTCCTTCCGAGAATCGGATGGACATCCCGTGAGCTGTACCCATAATGATTTCTTGCTGTCCGTCTGTCAGCTTAACATCAATTAGGGCATCATCATCACGCAGGGAGATCCCGATCAGACCGCCTTTGCGAATATTCGTATAATCCTCAAGTGGTGTCTTCTTCACAACCCCTTGGCGGGTAGCAAAGAACAGATACTTGTCACTCTCGAATTCCTGAACTGGAATCACGGCATTGACCGATTCACCCTGTTCGATCTGAATCAGGTTAATAATCGGCGTTCCCCGTGCTGTACGTCCAAGCTCTGGAATCTCATAAGCTTTGAGACGGTACACTTTACCTTTGTCGGTAAAGAACATGAGGTAATTGTGAGAGTTGGTCACAAACAGATGCTCAACAAAGTCGGTATCTTTGGTGTCCATTCCCACAACCCCACGTCCGCCACGCTTCTGACTGCGGTATGTCGATACCGGCAGACGTTTCACATAGCCTGTATGGGTAATGGTGATGATAACCTCTTCACGCGGAATCAGATCCTCGTCCAGAATGCTCTCTTCACCTACCGTGATTTCGGTACGACGATCATCGCTGAAGCGATCACGGATTTCTTGCAGCTCCGTGCTGATAATTTCGAGTACCAGGTGCTCGTTGGCCAAAATTTCACGATATTCCTTAATTTTGACCATCAGTTCGTTATACTCATTTTCGATCCGCTCGCGTTCCAGACCTGTCAGGCGTTGCAGACGCATATCGAGGATAGCTTGAGCCTGATCATGACTGAGTGAGAATCGCTCGATCAGACCTTCTCTGGCTGCATCTGTATTGCTGGATGAACGAATCAACGCAATAATTTCGTCGATATGATCCAGCGCGATACGCAAGCCTTCCAGAATGTGCGCGCGTGCTTCTGCTTTTTTCAGTTCGAACTGTGTACGTCTACGTATAACCTCAATCTGATGCTGCAAGTAGTGATACAACACTTCACGCAGATTCAAAATCTTAGGCTCTTTATTTACAATCGCCAGCATGTTAATCCCAAAGGTAGACTGCATCGCAGTATGCTTGTACAAGTTGTTCAGCACCACACCTGGGTTCACGTCTCTGCGAAGTTCAATTACGATCCGCATACCGTTACGGTCAGACTCATCACGGAGATCCGTAATACCATCAATCTTTTTATCACGTACCAACTCAGCAATTTTCTCAACGAGTCTTGCCTTGTTCACCTGATAAGGAAGTTCCGTAACGATAATCCGTGCTTTGTTGTTGTTTTCTTCGATGTTGGTTTTGGCCCGCATCGTTACTGAACCACGTCCGGTTTGATACGCCTGGCGAATTCCAGAGCGTCCCAAAATATAACCGGAAGTTGGGAAGTCTGGCCCGTGAATATAATCCATCAATTCCATGGAAGTGATGTCTGGATTTTTGATCATAGCCTGTACGCCGTCAATGACCTCTCCCAAGTTATGAGGAGGAATGTTGGTCGCCATACCTACGGCAATCCCGCCGACACCATTGACAAGCAAGTTAGGGAAACGAGCTGGCAGAACGATAGGTTCACTTTCTTCACCGTCATAGTTCGGCTGGAAGTCAATCGTATCCTTGTTGATGTCTCTGAGCATTTCCATCGCAATCTTGGACAACCGGGCTTCCGTATAACGCATGGCTGCTGCCATATCGCCATCCACCGATCCAAAGTTACCATGTCCATCTACGTGCATGTAGCGCAGGGAGAAGTCCTGTGCCATCCGTACCATCGTTTCGTATACGGCAGAGTCACCGTGTGGGTGATACTTACCGATAACTTCGCCGACGATTCTGGCTGATTTTTTATGTGGTTTATCGGGTGTCATGCCTAGCTCGGACATTGCGTACAGAATACGCCGGTGAACCGGCTTCAATCCGTCACGCACGTCAGGTAAGGCACGGCTCACAATAATGCTCATCGCATAATCCATAAACGATTCACGCATCTCGACGCCAATATCCCGATCTTTAATCTGCGAGTTCATTTCTTCCGCCATGCTGGACCTCCTTCTTGTCCTTCAACAAACATTCCATTCAATCATTCAAAAATTAATTATATGTGAAGAGCCTAACAAGGCTAAAACCGCACAAGGACGCTACTCTTTATTATATTACTTTCACAAAAGGTAAACAATTAAACGTCCGCTGGGCAATAGCCTTTCTTCCGGGAACTTTAGAGAGTCTGGGGGTTCGCCCTGCCTTCCTCCCCATTTGCACATACAATGCTAGAAAAAGCGGCAATTGTACTGTGTATATTCAGGCTTAGACCGTTCCCGTTCTACGATCAAACTACATCTGTGCAACAAAACCGCACAAAACGCCATATTTCTCTATTATACCACTGAAATCATCTCTTGTCCTTTG
The DNA here is from genome assembly GCF_032399705.1 of Paenibacillus sp. BIC5C1. NCBI lineage: Bacteria > Bacillati > Bacillota > Bacilli > Caryophanales > Paenibacillaceae > Paenibacillus > Paenibacillus sp. BIC5C1. The sequence goes on along the minus strand of NZ_CP135922.1, from coordinate 7,506 downwards.
ATTTCTCCGCGTCTGCCACTCTTATAAACCCCATTAAAACACGAAAGGACTGATGGCTCTTGAGCATCCAGCGTGTCTCTAGCAAATGGACCAAGACAGCTGTGTTACAACGCAGCCGTAATGTGAATGGATATATACCAGTAACACGACAATATAATCGCCAGACCCTGGAACGGATGACTGAATTATTCGAGACAAACTATATCAAACCGGATCGGGGGACTTACGGCAATGGCGTCATGCGGGTAAAAACCATCCGTATAAACCCTCACTCGATTGCCGATGATAACACATCGGCAATCGCGGTTGATCCACTCTCCCCATCCGAAGCTGAAGTCGGTGCAGAGATCTCTGCTGAAGTCCCCCTGACAACGTATGAACTTCGATATGGGACGGAGGAAAAACACTTCCATTCCCTCGATGAGCTGGATCTGGCACTCACTGAACGTATCCAGAATCGCGACTACATCATTCAGCAAGGTATTCCGTTGATGAAACATGAGGGATTACCTTTCGACCTGCGGGTACTGACCCAGAAAAATCTACATCGCAACTGGGAAACGACAGGTATCCTGGGAAGAGTTGCTGCACCGGGCAAGATCATTACCAACATTCATGGCGGCGGACGACTGGCCACCTTTAATGAGTTGGTACGCCCTCATTTTGATCAGGATCGGTTCCAGCAACTACGCAGTGAGCTATATCGTTTAGGCATTCATACCGCGGTACAGTTGCAGAGGTCATTTCCAAGACTCAAAGAGATTGGTATCGACATCGCACTGGATGAAGATGGACGGCCATGGATTATTGAAGTCAATACATTGCCAGGTATCTATGCTTTTGGCCTACTGCCTGATAAGGAAACGTACCGAAAGATCAAGCGTTATGCGAGAGCGTACGGCAGGTCACCCTCCAAAAAAGGGAAAACATCTCGTACTTCCCCCAAAGTTCAGGCCTCCTCTGCCAAGAGCCGCACACACCGATAACAGGCACTCCAGAGTCCAACCTAAAATCTCTATGCTATAACCCCATAATGTAAAAGAGGCGCCCTCGCAGGCGCCTCTTCGAATATCGTTAGATGTCGAGGTTTTTCACGTATTTTGCATTTTCCTGAATAAAGTCACGACGAGGTTCAACATTATCTCCCATCAGGGTGTCGAACATCGCATCGGCCAGCATCGCATCGCTGATCGATACTTGAAGCATGGTCCGGCTTTCAGGATCCATCGTCGTTTCCCACAATTGTCCGGCATTCATCTCGCCAAGACCTTTATAACGCTGAATATTGAATTTGGCATTCTCACCGAGAGTTGCGATAATTTCATCGCGTTCCTTCTCGGAACCAGCATAACGAATCACTTTATTGCGCTCAATCTTAAACAATGGCGGTTGGGCAATGTATACATAACCAGCCTCGATGATTTTGCGCATATAGCGATAGAGGAATGTCAGAAGCAATGTCCGAATGTGAGCACCATCGACGTCGGCATCGGTCATCAAAATGATTTTGTGATAACGTGCTTTGGCAATATCGAAGTCATCACCAATTCCAGTACCCATTGCGGTAATAATTGCTCTGATCTCCGCATTGCCCAAGATCCGGTCAAGACGTGCTTTTTCCACGTTCAGAATCTTACCACGCAGTGGCAAAATCGCTTGGAAATGACGATCTCGTCCTTGCTTCGCTGATCCACCGGCGGAGTCACCTTCGACGATATACAATTCGCTGATTGAAGCATCCTTGGATGAACAGTCGGCCAATTTACCTGGCAAAGAGCTGACTTCGAGTGCACCTTTACGACGCGTAAGTTCACGTGCTTTACGAGCTGCTTCACGTGCACGGGCAGCTTGCAGTCCTTTTTCCAAAATGCGACGGGATACGGAAGGATTTTCTTCCAGGAATTCCTGCAGCTTCTCAGCAAACAGAGATTCGACAATTCCTCGCACTTCACTGTTACCCAGTTTGGTCTTCGTCTGTCCCTCAAATTGCGGTTCAGGGATCTTGACCGAGATAATCGCTGTTAGACCTTCACGTACATCATCCCCGGACAGGTTACCTGTGCTGTCTTTAATTACGCCCGCTTTGCGCGCATAATCATTGATAATCCGGGTAAGGGCACTTTTGAATCCGGATTCGTGCGTTCCACCCTCATGTGTGTTGATGTTGTTCGCAAAAGAGTAAATATTCTCGGTGTAGCTGTCATTGTATTGCAATGCAACTTCAACCTGAATGTTGTCTCTTGATCCTTCTACATAAATCGGGTTTTCGTGCAGCACTTCACGCTTCTGGTTCAGGAAGGAGACATACTCGATAATACCGCCCTCATACAGGAAAGAGTTAGTTACACCTGTACGTTCATCGGTTAAAGTCATACCAATTCCCTTGTTCAGAAATGCGAGCTCACGAATACGAGTCAGCAAAGTTTCATAGTCATAAACTCTTGTTTCCGTGAAAATCTCCGGATCCGGATGGAACGTAACCGTTGTTCCCGTTTCCTCCGTTGTACCGATCGTTTTCAGATCATACTGCGGAGCACCGCGACGATATTCCTGTTGATACACATGGCCGTCAACCTTAACTGTAACAACAACTTTAGCTGATAGAGCATTGACGACAGATACACCTACACCATGAAGACCACCGGATACTTTGTACCCGCCACCGCCAAATTTACCGCCCGCATGCAGAACAGTCATTACAACCTCAAGCGCAGGGCGTTTCATTTTGGCATGTTCGCCGACAGGAATCCCTCGCCCGTTATCGACTACAGTGACGCTGTTATCTTCATGAATAGTAACTTCGATATGATCACAATAACCTGCGAGCGCTTCGTCAATACTGTTGTCCACTACTTCCCAAACGAGATGATGCAGACCTTTGGCACTGGTGGAACCAATATACATCCCCGGTCGTTTACGTACGGCTTCCAGCCCTTCAAGTACCTGAATTTCATCTGCACCATATGACGGTTGATTCATAGACATGCCTTTCACCTACTTCTATAGATTCAATATCGTAAATATGCGTTAACTAAGAATGCATGCTGAAGTGAACATATTCCCTTAATTCCAGTAAGCAATCTAAATAAAGACAAGCAGCAAAAGGTACAATAACTCGTACCGCCGATAGGCTAGAGATCAGGAAAAATGTGAGCTCGCTTCTTGAGCGTAGCTGAGGAAATAGGCGAGTAGTACACAATGTTTTTGGTCACGACAATGGACTTGGCTTCCTCTTCACCAATATGCTCCACTGTTTTTTCCTGCTCGGCATGCGTGACATACTGCTTGGAAATTTTTGAGGATTTTTCAATCGATATATCAAAAATAGCGACCAATTCGGAAGATCGGATAATCTTCTCACCGCCCAGATGAATGTACATAAGCCCTCACTCCTTAGCGTTCAACCTGTCCGGCATGAACGTGATAAATACTGGCATCTTTAAGTTTGTCAACGTTCAGACTCTCGATGCCGGTAGCCGTAATAAAGGTTTGCACCTTGCTCTGGAACGTCTCGATCAGCTGCGTTTGACGGAAAGGATCCAGTTCAGACAGTACATCGTCTAGCAGCAGGACCGGATATTCTCCGATTTCTTCATGAATCAGTTCAATTTCCGCAAGTTTAAGGGACAACGCCGTTGTGCGCTGCTGCCCCTGCGAGCCATACGTTTGTACTTCCCGATCGTTAATGAAAAAGGACAGGTCATCCCGATGCGGCCCACTAAGCGTTGTGCCTCGGCGAATCTCCTGCTCTTTCATTTGTGATAATTTTATCATAAATTGGTCCATTAAGACAGCTTCATCTTCCTCAGCGGCTTCGCTGAAGGAAGGAAGGTAGGCCAGACGCAGGACTTCTCCGCCTCCGGTGATGCCCTGATGAATCGTTTCAGCCCACTTTTGAAGTTTCTTTATGAATTGTTTCCTTTTTTTGACGATTTTAACACCATGCTCCACCAGTTGTTCATTCCACACCTCAAGCATAGTCTGGGCTGAAGCGCTCTGCCCCCATAATTGCTTGAGCAGATTGTTACGCTGAACGAGCACTTTTTGATATTGCTGCAGATGATACAGGTAGCCTGGAGCCACCTGGCCAATCTCCATGTCAAGAAACCGGCGGCGGACCCCAGGTGTGCCTTTGACAATCTCAAGATCTTCCGGTGCAAACATCACCACATTAAGTGCTCCGACAAAATCACTCAGCTTGCGCTGTTCCAGTCCGTTGATCTTTGCTTTTTTGCCTTGTTGCGACAAAGATAGCTCGAGCTTGACTGATCCGTACTTTTTGTCGACCTCTGCTGCAAGCCTCGCACGTTCTTCACCGAAACGAATCAGTTCCTTGTCGCGGGATGTACGGTGGCTCTTGGTGAGTGCAAGCACAAAAATGGCTTCTGCAAGGTTGGTCTTGCCTTGGGCATTTTGCCCGATCAAAAGATTCACAGGACCAAAAGAATCCAGTCTCAGATGTTCATAATTGCGGAATTGCTGCAGATCTATGCTGTTTACAAACACGCGGTAACCTCCCTTTTATCCCGTCCGTCAGGAGGCAGCAGGATCTAACTGGTCTTCTTATTGTGCGACAACTTCGAACGAACCTTCTCCGTCCACCTCAACGATATCCCCAGGGTATAACTTGCGTCCCCGGCGTTCCTCAGGCTCTTTATTCACACGTACAAGTCCGTCCTGAAGCAGTGCTTTGGCCATGCCTCCGGTTGGGATGCAATCGGCCAGTTTCAAAAATTGGTCGAGCTTAATATATTCCGTACGAATCGCTACTTGGTTCACTATGATCTTCCTCTCGTTAGTTGGTCGTCCGGTAAGGCAATATGACGTACAAGCTGTGACTGTCGTCCAGCGGTTTCAGGATGATCGGGCTCATGACACCAGTAAAAGCAATCATCAGCTGCTCACTCTCCACCACTTTCAGTACATCCAGCATATATTTGGAGTTGAACGAGATTTTCAGCGGTTCGCCGTTAAAGTCTGCAGGTTCGATTTCTTCTCTTACTTTCCCCAGCTCGGAAGAGCTTGATGAAATTTCGATTGATCCAGAATCCATCGTCTGCATCCGCACAATATTTGTTTTTTCTTCACGCGACAGCAAATAAGCCCGGTCGATCGATTCGCTTAATTTTTTTGTATCCAAAACAAGTTCTGTTTTGTACGAAGTCGGAATAATTCTAGAAGTATCCGGATAAGTTCCGTCCAAAATGCGCGAATAGAACAGAACACGGTCGATTTTGAACAAAACCTGGTTGTCAGCGACAACGATATCCACAAGTGTATTTTGATCGGGCACGATTTTGCTGAGTTCGTTCAGCGTTTTGCCCGAGATCACCACATTGTTGAATCGCACACCTTCTGCATTATCCAGCATTGCTGAACGAGTAGCAAGACGGTGACGGTCAGTTGCCACAAATTTCAGTTCATTGTCGCCCAAACTCCAGAGTACACCTGTCAGAATTGGTGTAGTTTCATGTGTGGAAATGGAGAATACGGTTTGTTTGATCATGTTTTTGAGCAAATCTCCTGGAATGGAGACGGTTTGGTTCTCTTCGATGCTTGGCAATACTGGGAATTCTTCCGGATCAAGACCAACCAGTTGAATTTCGGTAGCTCCTGCGGAGATAAAGGTGTTGAAGTTTTCTTTTACCTCCATGTGCACTTCTTGTGAAGGCAGCTTTTTGATGATCTCGACAAAAAACTTGGCTGGCAGTACAACACTGCCTGGTTGCTCCACCTGAACAACACTTTTATCTCCATCTTCAAGCGGGATAAAGGATTGAATTGAGATATCGGTGTCACTTGCTGTCAACGTCACACCTTGATGATTAACGTCGAATTTGATACCGCTCAGAATTGGGATCGTCGTACGGCTTGAGATGGCTTTGGATACTTGCTGGATGGATTCGTTCAAGTAGCTTTTCATTATGCTGATTTTCATGGTTTCACTCCTAGCGGGTTTTTTGGGTGTTGAGGTGTTGAAATCGGTTTTTCAAAAGGCCGGAGGCCAAGCTTCAAAATCGCTTATTTGGAGATGATATCTTTTAGATCTTTATAGTAATAATAGTAATAGGGGCACTGAATATGTGGATAAGTGGGTATAAACCCATAAGCCCAAGCCTATCCACATGTGTATACGTTGTGCACAGGCTTGGGACTTATTCAGGTTGGATTCTTGATTTTTTCGGTTAAGTTGTTGATAACTTTATAGAGATCCTGATCGACTTTAATCGCCTGGGAGATCTTTTCGTGCGCATGGATGACGGTGGTATGATCTCGCCCTCCGAATGCTTCACCGATTTTGGGCAGAGAAAAGTCTGTAAGTTCACGAGAGAGATACATGGCAATCTGTCTTGGGAACGCAACGGCTTTGGTTCGTTTCCGTGCTTTGAAATCTTCAAGCTTAAGGCTGTAATACTCGCCGACCTTTTGTTGGATGTCGTGAATAGTGATCATTTTTGGACGACTGGAAGGAATAATATCCTTCAGTGCTTCAGCTGCTAGATGAGTGGTTACATCTTGATTAGTCAGCGAAGAGTAGGCAACAACCCGAATCAGGGCGCCTTCCAGTTCACGAATATTGGTATCAATCTGGTTGGCGATGTACATCATCGCCTCATTCGGAATATCCAGGTTTTCCGCACGAGCTTTTTTACGTAAAATCGCAATCCGTGTCTCCAGATCTGGAGGCTGGATGTCCGTAATTAACCCCCATTCAAAACGGGAACGAAGCCGTTCTTCTAGGGTTGGAATTTCCTTCGGCGGTCTGTCGCTGGAGATGATGATCTGTTTCCGTTCCTCATGCAGCGCATTAAACGTATGGAAAAATTCCTCTTGCGTCGATTCTTTTCCAGCCAAGAACTGAATATCATCAATGAGCAGAATATCGACACTACGGTACTTGTTACGGAAGCTCTCCCCGCGGTTATCACGGATGGAGTTAATGAATTCATTCGTGAATTTCTCAGATGACAAATAAACAACTTTGCTGCCCGGATCATGCTCCAGGACGTAATGTCCGATCGCATGCATCAAGTGAGTTTTGCCGAGACCTACTCCTCCATAGAGAAACAGAGGATTGTATGCTTTGGCGGGCGCTTCAGCGACCGCCAGCGATGCGGCGTGGGCAAAACGGTTGCCCGGCCCAATGACAAATGTATCGAATGTATATTTTGGATTCAGCATGCTGAGTACCGCTTCTTCCTGAACAACTGTAGGCGTTGGCGCTGGCAGTTGAGGGTCCGGTTCAGCAGGCTTGTTCTCCTCGATGACAAATTTAACATCGACCTGTTTGCCAAGCAGCTCATATACCGTCGATCCGACCAGCTTGGTGTAACGGCTCTCCAGCCATTCGACAGCAAACGTGGTTGGTGCGGATATGACGATCGAACGATCGTTCAGCTTGGTAGCTTTGGTTGCTTTGAACCAAGTGTCAAAGCTGGGTTTGCTGAGCTTGTTTTGTATGATTGATAAAATTTGCTGCCATAAATCAGAAGTATGGCTGTCCAC